>NZ_CP136094.1:0-4295348 GCF_032465815.1 Cupriavidus sp. BIC8F
CATCACCGGGGGTGTCCTGCCGGACGCTGTCGGCCGCCACGCGGATCACGTCGATCTCGGGACACGCCGCAGCCAGCGCATCGGCAAAACTGGTGCGCCCGAACAGCCACGCGCGCGCCCCCAGCCACGGCGCCAGCGCGCGCGCCAGCAGCGCCTGCACGCGGTCGGGCAACGAAGTCCCGCCATCGGCCCAGCGCGCCGGCGTGCGGCCGATCAAGACCTTGGTCAGGTTGTGCCGCCGCACATAGCCGGCCACCGCCGCCACCATGTCGCTGCCGGCCAGCGTTTCGGTACGCGCGCCCAGCGCCTCGGCCAGCCGCATGGCTTCGTCGAGCTGCTCGCGCTGGGCGTCGGGCACGGGTGCCAGGCGCGGTACTGACACCGTCACCACATGGCAGTCGCAATCGAGCTGCCCGGCCAGCCGGCGCGCGCTGCGCACCACCTGCGCAGCATCGCTGCCGTGGCCGATGCAGGCCAGCACCGTTTCACGCGTGCGCCAGACCGGCTCGATCGAGGCTTCCTGCCGGTAGGCACGCACGTCGTCGTCGACGCGGTCGGCAGTGCGGCGCAGCGCCAGCTCGCGCAGCGCAATCAGGTTGCCCTTGCGGAAGAAGTTCTGCACCGCATGGCGGGCCTGCTCGGGCACGTACACGCGCCCTTCGCGCAGGCGGCGCAGCAGTTCGTCGGCGGGCAGGTCGACCAGCACCACCTCGCCGGCATCGTCGAAGACCGCGTCGGGCACGGTCTCGCGCACGTGGATGCCGGTGATGCCGGCCACCGCCTCGTTCAGGCTGTCCAGGTGCTGGACGTTGACCGTGGTCCAGACATCGATGCCGGCCGACAGCAGTTCGGCGATGTCCTGCCAGCGCTTGGGGTGGCGGCTGCCGGGCGCGTTGCTGTGCGCCAGCTCATCCACCACGATCAGTGCAGGCCGGCGTGCCAGGGCGGCATCGAGATCGAATTCCTGCAGCGTGCGGCCGCGGTAGTCCACGCGGCGCAGCGGCACGCGCTCGATGCCTTCGGCCAGTGCCTCGGTCTCGGCACGGCCATGGGTTTCGACCACGCCCACCGCCACGTCGCTGCCATGCTCGCGCTGCGCGCGCGCCGCGGCCAGCATGGCGAAGGTCTTGCCGACACCGGCCGAAGCGCCGAAATAGATGCGCAGGCGCCCGCGCGCGGCGCGTTCGCCGGCGGCCTGCATGCGCTGCAGCAGGTGGTCGGGGTCGGGGCGAAGGTCGTCGGGTTGGCGCGGCTCAGGCATGGTGGGCACTCTTGCCTCGCAGCGGCGGGAGCGCAGCCAGATTGTGCCACGCAGGCGGCGGCATAAAGTGCGCCAAAGTCGACTAACGGCGAATTCCGACGCTGCGCCCCGCGCGAGCATTGCACTACATTCTTGACAGTGCCGTCGTATACATGCCATAGTTACGGGCGTATAGCATTCATGGAAACCGGTACTGTCAGGCTCCAGTTGTATAGGACCTGGCGCTATCACCCCTGACACTGGTTGCACGGACTGAAACGTCCACATCTTTCAGGTTCGCGGGGGCGCACCAGGGCATTAGCCCGGCGTGCAATACCAGTCGCTCCGGCGACCGCAGTTTCCCCCCGTGTGAACCAGCCGCTCCTTGCGGCAATCCCCTAAAGGACTGAATTGACTAAGATCGTCTTGAAACCCGGTGAGCCCGTTGAAGTTGCGATGCGGCGTTTCCGTCGCGCCATTCTGCAGACTGGCCTGATCGTTGAACTCAAGAGCCGCACCGCTTACGAGAAGCCGACGACCGAGCGCAAGCGCAAGAAGAAGGCCGCCGAAGCACGTCTGCGCAAGCGCCTGCGCATGCAGATGCTGCCGAAGAAGATGTACTGATCCAGTACGCTTCGCCGCCTGGCACCGCCGGGCAAGAAAAACCGCCAGTTCGCTGGCGGTTTTTTTTATGCCCGCGCGCCAGGCCAGCCCCGCTGCTCCTTGCGGCCGCGGCTTTTGCTGCACTGCGCCACCTGAGCGTTGCGCCGATGACCGGCATAATGGCGGATATTGCGCCCGTGCGGCGCCACACCGGACCCTGCCTTGACTGCCATCCTAGAGTTGCGCAAGGTGCGCAAGCAATACGGCGACACGGTCGTGGTCGATGACCTCGATCTCCAGGTATTTCGCGGCCAGTGCTTCGGCCTGCTGGGCCCCAACGGCGCCGGCAAGACCACCACGCTGCGCCTGCTGCTGGGCCTGACCACGCCCATGGCCGGCACGCTCACGCTGTGCGGCGAGCCCATCCCCGAGCGTGCCCCGCAGGCGCGCATGCGCGTGGGCGTGGTGCCGCAGTTCGACAACCTCGACCCGGATTTCTCGGTGATCGAGAACCTGCGCATCTTCGGGCGCTACTTCGGGCTGTCGTCGGCCGAGATCGAGCGGCGCGTGCCGATGCTGCTGGAATTCGCCCGGCTGGAGAACCGCGCCGATGCCCAGGTGCGCGACCTCTCCGGCGGCATGCGCCGGCGCTTGACGGTGGCACGCGCGCTGATCAACGACCCTGACCTGCTGGTGATGGACGAGCCCACCACCGGCCTGGATCCGCAGGCGCGCCACCTGATCTGGGAGCGCCTGAAGTCGCTGATGGCCAGCGGCAAGACCATCCTGCTGACCACGCACTTCATGGAAGAGGCCGAACGGCTGTGCAACTACCTGTGCGTGATCGACGGCGGCCGCAAGATTGCCGAAGGCAAGCCCCACGAACTGATCGACAGCCAGATCGGCTGCGACGTGGTCGAGGTCTATGGCGATGAACTGGACACGCTGCGCGGCAGCCTGACGCCGCTGGCGCAACGTACTGAAATGAGCGGCGAGACGCTGTTCTGCTATGTGCGCGAGCCGGCCCCGCTGCTGGCGGCGCTGCACGGCAGGAGCGGCGTGCGCTACCTGCACCGCCCGGCCAACCTGGAGGACGTGTTCCTCAAGCTGACCGGCCGCGAGATGCGGGACTGAACCGAGGGACTGACATGAGCGAACAGGATCCCCGCGCGGATACCACCACTGCCCCCGCGGCCGCCGGCGGCCACGCCGCCGCCGCACCGCGCCAGCGCTATCCGCAGCCGCTGCTGCCGCGCAACCTGCGCAACTGGATGATGGTCTGGTACCGCAACTACATGGTGTGGAAGAAGCTGGCCATCCCGTCAATGATCGGCAACCTCGCCGACCCCATGATCTACCTGTTCGGCCTCGGCCTCGGCCTGGGGCTGATGGTGGGCCAGGTCAACGGCGTGTCGTATATCGCCTTCCTGGCCGCCGGCACCACCGCGTCCAGCGTGATGATGTCGGCCAGCTTCGAGTCGATGTATTCCGCGTTCTCGCGCATGCACGTGCAGCGCACCTGGGAGGCGATCATGCATGCCCCGCTGACGCTGGGCGACGTGGTGCTGGGCGAGATCGCCTGGGCCGCCAGCAAGGCGGTGCTGTCCGGGCTGGCCATCATGCTGGTGGCGGGCGCGCTCGGCTATGCGAAGATGCCCGGCGCGCTGCTGGCGCTGCCGGTGATCGTGCTGGCCGGCATTGCCTTTGCCGCGCTGGCGATGATCGTCACCGCGCTGGCACCCAGCTACGACTTCTTCATGTTCTACCAGACCCTGGTGATGACGCCGATGCTACTGCTGTCCGGCGTGTTCTTCCCGCTGGAACAGTTGCCCGAAGGCGTGCAGGCAGCCACCAAGGTACTGCCGCTGGCGCATGCAGTGGCGCTGATCCGGCCGCTGATGCTGGGCCGTCCGTCGGAGGATGTCGGCCTGCACCTGGCGGTGCTGGGCGCCTATGCAGTGGTGGCGCTGGTGGTGTGCCTCGTGCTGCTGCGCCGCCGGCTGCTGCGCTAAGACTGCCGCGTGTGGGGGCTTCAGGCGCTGCCCACCAGCTTGAGCCCGGCAATCCCGCACACGATCAGGCCGATGCAGGCCAGCCGCGCCGCGGTGGCGGGCTCATTGAAGAGTATGATGCGGAGGATCGCGGTGCCGACTGCGCCAATGCCGGTCCAGACCGCATAGCCGGTCCCGACCGGGATATGCCGCAGCGCCAGCGCCAGCCGCGTAAAACCTTCGGTGTTACTTCAGCCCGATCGCCCACACCACCTCGAACAGCCCTGCCAGGGCCAGCAGTGTCCATGCCATTTCGATTTCTCGGATTGCGTCGTAACGTGCGCAACGATAGCGGAGATTCCGCCACCTTGCGGCGCACCGTCCTGGCGCTGGCGGCCGCATGCGCCACGGCGTCACTGGCCGGTTGCATGGTGATGGCCGTGGGCAGTGCCGCGGTGTCGACGGTGGCTACCGTCGGATCAGCCGCCGTCAGCGTGGCGACGACCGCGGTCAGCACCACCTACGACGTCACGGCCGCAGGCGTGAAGGCCGTGGCCGGCAGCGACGAACCCGCGCCGCCCCCGTCGCCACAAGCAGCACAGCCGGCGCAGTAAGCCCTCAGTCGCCCAGGCCGCGCAGCAGGTCAGCCTTCAGGTCCTCGACCGACTCCAGCCCCACCGCCAGGCGGATCAGCCCTTCGCCCACGCCCGCGGCCGCCTTGGCCTCCGGGCTCACGCGCGCGTGCGTGGTGGTGTACGGGTGCGTGATGGTGGTGCGGGTGTCGCCAAGGTTGCCGGTGATCGAGCACAGCCGGGTGTTGTCGATCACGCGCCAGGCATTGGCGCGCTGCTGCTCGGGCGTGGCGCCCTTCAACTCGAACGACACGATCGCGCCGCCGCCGCTTTGCTGGCGCATGGCGATCTCGTGCTGCGGGTGCGACTTCAGCGCGGGGTGGAACACGCGCGCCACCGCCGGATGCGATTCCAGGAACTGCGCCAGGGCCAGCGCGCTGGCCGAATGGCGCTCCATGCGGATCGCCAGCGTCTCCATGCCCTTGAGCAGCACCCAGGCGTTGAAGGCCGACAGCGTCGGGCCGGCGGTGCGAACGAACGGGAACACCTTGCCCATGATGAAGTCGTGCGTGCCCAGCACCGCGCCGCCCAGCACCCGGCCCTGGCCGTCGATATGCTTGGTGGCCGAATGCACCACGATATCTGCGCCGAACTTCATCGGCTGCTGCAGCGCCGGCGAACAGAAGCAGTTGTCGACCACCAGCAGCGCGCCGGCGTCGTGGGCGATGTCGGCCACGGCGGCAATGTCGGCCACTTCGGTCAGCGGGTTCGACGGCGTTTCCAGGAAGAACAGCTTCGTGTTCGGGCGCACCGCGGCGCGCCATGCGTTCAGGTCGCTCGGGTCGACGAAGGTGGTTTCGACGCCGAACTTCGAGAAGATATTGCCGAACAGCGTCATGGTCGAGCCGAAGATCGCGCGCGAGCTGACCAGGTGGTCGCCCGCCTGCATCGACGACAGCACCACCGACAGGATCGCGCTCATGCCCGAGGCTGTCGCCATGCAGGCTTGCGCGCCTTCCAGCGCAGCCAGGCGCGACTGGAACATCGACACGGTCGGGTTGGTGAAGCGCGAGTAGGTGAAGCCCTCTTCCGAGTTGGCGAAGCGTTCCGCGGCCTCGGCGGCGCTGTTGAAGCAGAAGCTCGAGGTCAGATACATGGCCTCGGAGTGCTCCATGAATTCGCTGCGCAGCGTGCCGGCGCGCACGCCAAGGGTGTCGATGCCGAGCGATTCGGGGTTGAGCGGTTCGTTCATGCTGGTGGCGCGGTCGTACCCGCGCGAATGCAATGGTTTCGACAAGCGGCCGCCTGTGCGGTGGACAAGCGGCGCGCCATGAAAAAAGCCCGTGCGATCGGGTAGTCGGATCGACGGGCTTGCTGTTCTGCGGAGGCCTTCGGCAGGCTGTGGTGGTTGGCCGGCCCAGTGCGCAGGCACTGCGCAAACCGGCAAACATTGCTGACCACCATCTCTTTAGCTGTTTCGGGCTGGACCCGCGTCCGCAAGCTGACTATCAAATCGACGCCCGGCCATGTTACGGCCGGGCTCCGCATTCGTCAACGCGCGGACAGCGGCGGCGCGGCTTACTCGTTGCCGCCGGAGCGCTGCAGGTGCAGTTGCGAGCGCTCGGTGTCGCCACCATTGGTGCCGTCGCGGTCGGCCTGGCTGCGCGCCGTTTCCAGGCGGTTCAGGTAGGCCTCGTCGATATCGCCGGTGATGTAGCGGCCATCGAAGCACGAAGCATCGAAGTCCTTCAGCGCCGGGTTGATGTCGCGCACGGCCTGCTTCATCGCTTCCACGTCCTGGTACACCAGCTTGTCCGCGCCGATGATCTTCGCGATCTCTTCGTGGGTGCGGTTATGGGCCACCAGCTCGCTGCGGGTCGGCATGTCGATGCCGTACACGTTGGGGTACTTCACCGGCGGCGCGGCCGAGGCGAAGATCACCTTGTTGGCGCCGGCGTCGCGCGCCATCTGCACGATCTCGAACGAGGTGGTACCGCGCACGATCGAGTCATCCACGATCAGCACGTTCTTGCCCTTGAACTCTACGCCCATGGCGTTGAGCTTCTGGCGCACCGACTTCTTGCGCACCGCCTGGCCAGGCATGATGAAGGTGCGGCCGACGTAGCGGTTCTTGAAGAAGCCTTCGCGGTAGTTCACGCCCAGGCGGTTGGCCACCTGCATCGCGGCCGGACGGCTGGAATCGGGAATCGGCATGACCACGTCGATGTCGCCGGCGGACACTTCCTGGCGGATCTTCTCGGCCAGGTAGTCGCCCATGCGCAGGCGCGCGTCATAGACCGGCACGCCGTCGATGCACGAATCCGGGCGGGCCAGGTAGACGTACTCGAAAATGCACGGCGTCAGCACCGCGTTCTCGGCGCACAGCTTGGTGTAGAGCTTGCCGTCCAGATCGATGAAGATGGCCTCGCCCGGCGCCACGTCGCGCTCGAGCTTGTAGCCGATGCCTTCCAGCGCCACGGACTCGGATGCCACCATCCATTCCTTGCCGGTCGGGGTCTCGACACTGCCCAGGCACAGCGGGCGGATGCCGAATGGGTCGCGCACGGCCAGCATGCCGTAGCCGGCGATCTGCGCGGCGATGGCATAAGAGCCGCGCACGCGGCGGTGCAGGCCGCTGACCGCCGTGAAGATGGTGTCCGGGTCCAGCGCCATGCCGTTGCTGGCGCGCTGCAGCTCGTCGGCCAGCACGTTCAGCAGCACTTCGGTGTCCGAATGCGTGTTGATGTGGCGGCGGTCGCGGCGGAACATCTCCTCGCGCAGCTGCTCCCAGTTGGTCAGGTTGCCGTTATGCGCCAGGATCACGCCATAGGGCGCGTTCACGTAGAACGGCTGCGCTTCTTCCTCGCTGGATGCCGAGCCGGCGGTCGGATAGCGCACCTGGCCGATACCAGCGGCGCCAGGCAGGCTGCGCATGTTGCGGGTGCGGAAGACATCGCGCACCAGGCCGTTGGCCTTGTGCATGTGGAAAGTACTGCCGTTGGCGGTGGCGATGCCGGCAGCATCCTGTCCGCGATGTTGCAACAACAGCAGGCTGTCGTAAATCAATTGGTTGACAGGCGTGGCTGAAACCACACCGACGATACCGCACATTGCCAAGCTCCCAGGAAAGGCTTTGAATCAGGGGGCGCAGCCTGGTCCGGAAATCCCCCGGACCCAAAGGCCTGCGTACTACCGACCGGGCACCATGCCCGGCTTCATGTCTTGACGTACTTCGCCAGCTCCGGCGGCAGCCATGGCTTCACCGATTCCATGGCCTGCATCACATAAGGGCGGCTCACCGCGTCACGCCAGAATGGCTCTTCCGGCAATTTCGTCAGGCTGGCCAGCGTGACCATCACCATCACCAGCAGCACGCCGCGCAGCAAGCCGAACACCAGTCCCAGCCCGCGGTCGGCGGGCTTGAGCCCGGTGCTCTCCAGCAGCTGCCCGACCACCATGCCGGCCAGCGAGGCGCCCAGCACGGTGCCGATCAGCAGCACCACGAAGCCCAGCGCATGGCGCGCCAGCTCGCCGCCAGGCATCGATTCAGGCATCCAGCCCGCGGCCACCGCGCCATAGCGGAACGCCACCCAGAACGCCACCACCCAGCCGATCAGCGAGAGCACCTCGCGCACCAGGCCGCGCAGCACGCCGAGCACGCCCGAGGCCAGCAGGATGAAGACCACAGCATAGTCGAAGAAAGTCGGCTGCATCGTTGCTTGCGGCCGGGCACAGGCGCCGGCCGTGCTTGCCCCTTACTGTTCCACGACCTTCGAGGTCAACCCCACCGCGCGCACACGCTTGTCGGCGGCGTCGGCGGCATCACGGTCGCTGAAGGGGCCGGCACGCAGCAGGATGCGCTCGCCATCGGCCAGCATTTTCTTTTCGACATAGGCCGGGACCTTGCTCGCCTTGAGCTTGGCCAGCCAGCCCTTCGCGCGCTCTTCAGAAGAGAAGGCGCCGATCAGGATCAGGTACTTGCCACTGCCCGGCTTGGCTTCGGGCTTGGCTTCAGCCCGTTGCGCGGGCTTGTCCGCGGCGGCTGCGGCGGTGGCCGCAGGCTTGGGCGCGCTGACGATTTCCTCGCCGGCGTCCAGGGCCTCGGCATCATTGCGCGCCGCCGGCGTGGGCGGCAGCGGGTCGGCCTTGCGCGGTTCGACGCGGGGCTTCTGCGCCCCCTGCGCGCCCGTGACCCCGTTTGCGACCTTTACCGAGACGTCCTCGGACACCGGCCGCGGCTTGGTCTCGAACACGATCGGCAGCACGATCACGGCGGCCACCATCAGCACCACGGCGCCGATCAGGCGGCGGCGCGCGCGCTGCTTCTGCGGGAATTCGGGGTCGAGCGTATCGTCGGCATAGTCATCGGCCAGGCGGCGCGACGAGGCGATGCCTGCACCCGTGTCGGTGCGCTGGCGCCGCGCACGCTCGGGTGCCGGGTCGTTGCCCTTGCGGGAAGAAAACAGCGAAAGCAGGCCCATAGATTGGTTCGGTGATACGGCCACGTGGGCCGCTCGTTGCGTTTGCCGCTCATTGATCGGCCAAGGCCGCCGGGGTTACCAGGTCAGCGGGCGCCGGGGCGCCTGCTTCAGTTAGCCTGCGTGGCACGATAGGCCATCACGCCGGCGACGGTATAGAACGATCCGAAGACCAGAATTCTATCATTCTCGGTGGCTCGCTCGATGGCATCGCGGAATGCCGCCTCGGGGCTGGAAAAGCAGGCCGCGGTGGCATCCGGCCCGGGGCGGAATCCGCCCGCCTCCAGCTTGGCCAACAGGTCCGCGGCACTGGCGGCGCGTTCGGTCGGCAGGTCGCACAGGCACCAGTGGTCGACCTTGTCGGCCAAGTGCTGCAGCACCCCGGCGATGTCCTTGTCCTGCATCGCGCCGAACACCGCATAGGTGTAGCGGAAGAACCCCATGTTCTCCAGGTTCTGCCCCAGCGTGGCCGCCGCATGCGGATTGTGCGCCACGTCCAGGATCACGGCCGGGCGGCCCGGCAGCACCTGGAAGCGGCCCGGCAGCTCGACAAAGGCCAGCCCGTTGCGGACTTCCTGTGCGCTGACTGGCAGGCGCGGGCGCATGGCCTGCAGCGCGGCCAGCGCCGCCGCCGCGTTGAGCAGCTGGTTGGCCCCGCGCAGCGCCGGGTAGCCCAGGCCGTTAAGCTTGCGCCCGCCGCCGCTCCAGTCCCATTGCTGGCGCTCCTGACCCTTGGCGGCGTGGAAATGGTAATCGCGCCCCACCAGCCACAACTCGGCGCCGACCGCCTCGGCGTGCGCCACCAGCGACTTGGGCGGCATCGGGTCGCCACAGATCGCGGGCACGCCCGGGCGGAAGATGCCGGCCTTCTCGAAGCCGATTTCCTCGCGCGTATGGCCCAGGTACTGGGTATGGTCGATATCGACACTGGTGACGATGGCGCAGTCGGTATCGATCACGTTGACCGCGTCCAGCCGCCCACCCAGGCCTACTTCCAGGATGATCGCGTCCAGCCCGGCCGCGGCGAAGGCATGGATGATCGCCAGCGTGGTGAATTCGAAGTACGTCAGGCTGACCGGGTCGGCAAAGCTGTTGCGCGCGCGCTCGACCGCCTCGAAATGCGGCAGCAGCTGCGCATCGGTGACTATCGCGCCATTGATGCGGGCGCGCTCGTTGAACGAGATCAGGTGCGGCGAGGTATGGCAGCCCACCTTGTAGCCGGCTTCAAGCAGGATGCGCTCCAGCATCGCGCAGGTAGAGCCCTTGCCGTTGGTGCCGCCCACCGTGAACACCACGGCGTCGATGCGCAGCCCGAGGGCCTCCTTCACGCGCGTGATGCGCGCCAGGCCCATGTCGATGCCCACGGGATGGGCGGTTTCGAGATGGGCAAGCCATTCGGGGAGCGTATGGAAGACAGGCATGTGGGGTGCGAGGAAAAGCTGTTGCTACCAGATTTGGCCAGCCAGCGGCAAAGTCAAGGCCAGGCTTGCGCCCGGCCCCGAGATAGCGGCCGGGGCGGCCAAGAAAAGCGAAAGGCGCGTCAACCACCCGCGCCCTTGATCTGCCATGCAGACGTTGTTATGCCACCGCGTCGGCCGGCTGCTTCTGCAGCAGCGCCAGCAGCTGCGCCAGTTCCGCGCGCATCTTGCGGCGGTCGACGATCATGTCGATGGCGCCCTTGGTCAGCAGGAACTCCGAACGCTGGAAGCCTTCCGGCAGCTTCTCGCGCACGGTCTGCTCGATCACGCGCGGGCCGGCAAAGCCGATCAGCGCCTTGGGCTCGGCGATCACCACGTCGCCCAGGAAGGCGAAACTGGCCGACACGCCGCCCATGGTCGGGTCGGTCAGCACGCTGATGAACGGCAGCTTGGCCGCAGTCAGCTGGTTCAGCATCGCGGTGGTCTTGGCCATCTGCAGCAGCGACAGCAGGCTTTCCTGCATGCGCGCGCCGCCGGTGGCGGTAAAGCAGATGAACGGCACCTTCTGCTCCAGCGCGGCCTGCGCGCCGCGCACGAAGCGCTCACCCACCACCGAGCCCATCGAACCGCCCATGAACTCGAACTCGAAGCAGCTCACCACCACCGGGATGGTGTGGATGGCACCGCCCATCACCACCATGGCATCGGTCTCGCCGGTGTCGTCCATGGCGGCCTTGATGCGGTCCGGGTACTTCTTGGAATCCTTGAACTTGAGGGCGTCGACCGGCACGATCTCCTGGCCGATCTCATAGCGGCCTTCGGCGTCCAGCAGCCCGTCCAGGCGCGCCCGCGCGCCGATGCGCATATGGTGGTCGCACTTGGGGCAGACGTGCAGGTTGGCCTCGACGTCGGTCCGGTACAGGGTGGACTCGCACGACGGGCACTTGACCCACAACCCCTCAGGGATGCCCTTGCGGGTGCTGGGGTCGGTCTGTTGAATCTTGGGGGGCAGGAGTTTATCCAACCAGCTCATGAAAGCTCCTTTCGGATGACTGCGGTCCGCCGGCAAGCCCGGTGTCGGGACGCCTGTTGGCGGATGGCAGGGAATCAACCCGCGAATTTACCATGCCGGCCCGCTGACCTCGAAGCGCAACGCGCGATTTGCGCACAACACATCACCCCTCAAGGTCTGCCGGGCCGGCATTACATCACTTCAGCTGTCCAGCGCCTGGCGGATCTCGGCAATAAACGCCTGCAGCGTCGCCACCGCCTGTTCGCGCGGCGTGTCCTCCAGCAACTGCACCAGGCGGCTGCCGATCACCACGGCATCGGCCACGCTGCCGATCGCGCGCGCGGTCTGCGCGTCGCGGATGCCGAAGCCCACGCCCACCGGCAGGTTGGCATGCTGCTTGATCAGCGGCAGGCGCGCCGCGACGCTGTCCAGATCGATCGCGGCCGAGCCGGTCACGCCCTTGAGCGACACGTAGTACAGGTAGCCGCTGGCCACGCGCGCCACGGCCTCGATGCGGGCATCGGTCGAAGTCGGCGCCAGCAGGAAGATCGGGTCCATGCCGTTGTCGCGCATCAGCGTTGCGAACGACTCGCACTCCTCTGGCGGATAGTCGACCACCAGCACGCCGTCGACGCCGGCTTCGCGCGCGGCGGTGGCAAAGACCTGCTCGCCCATGCACTCGATCGGATTGGCGTAGCCCATCAGCACCACCGGGGTGTCGGCATTGGTCTGGCGAAACTCGCGCACCCACTGCAGCACCTGGGTCAGCGACACGCCCTGCGCCAGCGCGCGCTCGGAGGCGCGCTGGATCACCGGGCCGTCGGCCATCGGGTCCGAGAACGGCACGCCCAGTTCGATCACGTCGGCGCCGCCCGCCACCAGCGCGTGCATCAGCGCCACGGTCAGGCCGGGCTCGGGATCGCCGGCGGTGATGAACGGAATCAGGCCCTTCTTCTGCTGCGCGGCCAGCGCCGCGAACGTCTTCTGGATACGGGACATATCAGGGAATCAGGTGAGGCCGCGGCGCCGGCGAGACATCGTCGTTGGCGGCGGCCAAGGTTGGGGTGGCGGCAGGCTCGGCAGCCGCGTTCGTGACGGCAAGGGCAGCGGCGGCGGCAGACACGCGATCGCATGCGACCTGCACATACTCCGGATTGATCTCGAAGCCGGCAAAGCGCCGTCCGTGGCGCAGGCAGGCCACCGCGGTGGTGCCGCTGCCGGCGAACGGATCCAGCACCAGGCCGCCCGGCGGACAGCTTGACAGCACCATGCGCTCGACGATCTCCAGCGGCTTCTGCGTCGGGTGGTTGGCGCGCTCCGGGTCCTGGCGATGGATGCGCGAGACGCTCCACAGGTCCTTCGGGTTGTAGCCCACCTCCAGCCACTTCTTGCCTTCGAAACGCGGGCGGCTGCGTGCCTTCTTGGTTTCGGGGTCGTAGGGAATGCGGACCGGGTCGAGATCGAAGTAATAGTCGCGCGCGCGCGCAAAGAAGCCGATGTTGTCGTGCACCGACGAGAACTTGCGCGTGGTGCCGCCCATGCTGGGCACGCGGCGGTCCCAGATGATCTCGTTGATCATGGTCAGGCGCCGCTTGAGCATCACGAACAGCTCGGGCGAATACTGCCAGGTGCAGAACAGGTAGAGCGTGCCCCTGGGCGCGAGCTTGGGCACGACCGCGTCCATCCAGCGCTCGGACCAGTCGAGATACTCCTGGCCCGACAGCAGGTCGGAATCGTTGCCGTAGTCCTTGCCCAGCCCGTAGGGCGGATCGGCGACGATCAGGTCGACCGAGCCGTCCGGCAGGCGGGCAATGCCCTCGAACATGTCTTCCTGGAACAGGCGCAACTGGGCCGAATCGGGTGCACCGGACGCATCCGGCGCGCCCGCGCCGCCCACGGCAAGTCCGGTCGGAGCCAGCGCGCGCATCAGAGCTTGAGCCCCGCGCGCTCGGCCACGGTGTGCATGTCCTTGTCGCCGCGGCCGGACAGGTTCACCAGCAGCAGCTTGTCCTTGGGCAGCGTCGGCGCCAGCTTGCAGGCATAGGCGATGGCGTGGCTCGATTCCAGCGCCGGGATGATGCCTTCGATACGGCAGCAGTCGTGGAAGGCCTTGAGCGCTTCCTCATCCGTGATCGGCACGTACTGCGCGCGGCCACTGTCCTTGAGCCAGGCATGCTCGGGGCCCACGCCCGGGTAGTCCAGGCCGGCCGACACCGAATGGGTCTCGATGATCTGGCCGTTGGCGTCCTGCAGCAGGTAGGTGCGGTTGCCGTGCAGCACGCCCGGCGTGCCGCCGGTCAGCGAGGCTGCGTGGCGGCCGGTGTCCAGGCCGTCGCCGGCGGCTTCCACGCCGATCAGCTGTACGTCCTGATGCTCGATATACGGGTAGAAGATGCCCATGGCATTGGAGCCGCCGCCGACGCAGGCGATCACGGCATCTGGCTGGCGGCCCGTCATCTCCGGCATCTGCACTTTGGATTCCTCGCCGATCACGCACTGGAAGTCGCGCACCATCATCGGGTACGGGTGCGGGCCGGCCACGGTGCCGATGATGTAGAAGGTGTTCTCGACGTTGGTGACCCAGTCGCGCATGGCCTCATTGAGCGCGTCCTTGAGCGTGCGCGAGCCGCTTTCCACCGGCACCACGGTGGCACCCAGCAGCTTCATGCGGTAGACGTTGGCGGCCTGGCGCTTGACGTCCTCGGCCCCCATGTAGACCACGCACTCCATGCCGAAGCGCGCGGCGATGGTGGCCGTGGCCACGCCGTGCTGCCCTGCCCCGGTCTCGGCGATCACGCGCGGCTTGCCCATGCGCTTGGCCAGCAGCGCCTGGCCGATCACGTTGTTGATCTTGTGCGCGCCGGTGTGGTTCAGGTCTTCGCGCTTGAAGTAGATCTGCGCGCCGCCGAGCGTCTCGCTCCAGCGCTGTGCGTGGTAGATCGGCGACGGGCGGCCGACAAAGTGCTTGAGTTCGCGGCGGTATTCGGCATCGAACTCCGGATCCTTCTGGTAGTGCGCATAGGCCTCGCGCAGCTCATCGAGCGCGTGGACCAGCGTTTCGGACACGAAGGTGCCGCCATAGGGGCCGAAATGGCCACGGGAATCGGGCAAGTCGTACATGTCTTGACTCTTCGGAACAGCGGCCTTGCCTCATCCGGCAAGGGCGCATGGTTGACTGCGATGCGTGTGCGCGCATGCGGCAGGCCACGGGCGGCATAGGAAAAGACGCGGGAGAGGGCCCGGCTCATCCTGCCTCGGCACTGCGCACAGCACGCACGAACGCGGCGATGCGGGCGTGGTCCTTCACGCCCTTGGCGGCCTCTACCCCGCTGCTGACGTCCACAGCGTAGGGCCGCACGCGTTCAATCGCGCCAGCGACGTTTTGCGCGTTCAACCCACCACTCAAAACGATGCGAGGAGCGCCGCTTGCGTTCGGGTTGCCGGTAGCTGGTACCGGGGGAGTAGGCGGAAGCCATGCCGGGGGAATCAGGGTCCAGTCGAAGACGTGGCCGCCACCGCCGTAGCCTTCGACGAAGGCATCGAGCAGCAAGGCAGCGGCATCACGGTATTGATCGGCAAATTCTACCAAATCGAGGCCCTGGCGCACACGGGCGGCGCGTAGGAACGGCAGCCGGCAGCGTTGCGACGCCTGCGAGCAGAACTGCGGGGTCTCGTCGCCGTGCAGCTGCAGCAGCGTCAGCGGCACGCGCTCGGCCACATGGGCGATGTCTTCCAGGTCGGCATTGACGAACAGCCCAGTGACCGCCACGAACGGTCCGGCGGCCTCGGCCAGCGCCGCGGCGCGCGCCACGTCGACGTAGCGCGGGCTGTTCGGGTAGAACACCAGCCCGATGGCGTCGGCGCCGGCGTCCACGGCGGCGCGCACGTCGTCCTCGCGCGTCAGGCCGCAGATCTTGATGCGGGTGCGGGGCGGCATGTGCACTGTGCTGCCCGCCGTGCTACCTTCGGCGGCCTCAGGCTGCGTCATCGAACACTCCATGGAACAGGCTCGCGGACGGATCGGCCGCGGGTATCTGGTAAGGATCAGGATACTTGACGCCGACCAGGTAGAGGCCGTCCGGCATGAAGGTCGGCGCCGCCAGCTTGCGGTCGCGCCCGGCCAGCACCTGCGCCAGCCACTGCGCGGGGTAGCGTCCGCGCCCCACCGCCACCAGGCAGCCCATCAGGTTGCGCACCATGTGGTGCAGGAAGGCGCTGGCGCGAAAGCGCAGGAACACCCAGTTGCCGTCGTCCTTGATGGTGACGTCGTACATGGTCTTGAGCGGCGACTTGGCCTGGCATTCGGCGGCGCGGAAGGCGGAGAAATCATGCTCGCCGAGCAGGCACGCGGCGGCCTCGCGCATGGCGTCGACATCCAGCCGCTGGCCCGGCGGCAGCATCTGGTAGCCGGCGCGGCCGTGCACCAGCGGCACGCGGTGCGGCCCGGTGTAGAGCGCGTAGTAATACATGCGCTCGAACGCCAGGAAACGGGCGTGGAAGCCCTGGTCCACCGGCAGCGCCCATTGCAGCGCGATCGACGGCGGCAGGAAGGCGTTGACGCCGCGCACCCAGGAAAATGGCTCGCGCTCCAGCGCCGTGTCCAGGTGGATGACCTGGCCGAGCGCATGCACGCCGGTATCGGTGCGCCCCGCCACGGTGGTCAGCAGGCGCACCCCGGCAAAGCGCTCGATGGCGTTTTCCAGGTGATCCTGCACGGTATTGCGGTGCGGCTGCGACTGCCAGCCGGAAAAGGCGGCGCCGTCGTAGTGCAGGCCAAGAGCGATGCGGTTCATGTCAGGGGATCGGGCAAGGCGGCGGGTACGTCCGGGCGCAGTGGTTCACGCCAGGTCCGCCGAAAAAGCAAATGCGCCGGAAGGGACGCTTCCGGCGCATCGCTTCAGGCTGCGGCAGCGCGTGCCGCGGCCGGACCGTCAATGATAGCTCAGGCCACTTCCTGCAGCAGCGAACGGGCCTCCGCCTGCAGCGGGTCCTGCGACTGCTCGACCACTTCCTGCAGCAGTTCGCGCGCACCTTCCTTGTCGCCGATCTCGATATAGGCACGAGCCAGGTCAAGCTTGATCTGCATGTCCCGCCCGCCGTCCACGCCGTCGACCGACAGCGTGCTCGGCGAACCCCCGTGCGTGAGGTCTCCGCCAGTTTCAGGCGCCACACGCGACAGGTCGATCGGCTCGGCCAGCTTGCCGTCGCGCAGCATGGTGGTGGCGGGCAGCGGCATGGTGGCCTCGTCCAGCACATCCTTGCCGGGGGAGTCGGCGGCTTGCGCGGCGCTGCCCAGGTCAAGCGACAGCCCCGACATGTCGAACTCCAGCGGACGGCTGCGGGTCGGCGTGTCAAGGGTGGGCACGTCGTCGGCAAGCGGGTCGGCGCCGGTGCCCGGCAGGCCGAGATCCAGCCGCACCGGCTCGCCGGCGTCGTGCGCGTCAGCGCCAAACACCATCGCCGCGGAAGCAGGCGCCACGATCGGCTCGCCGGCCGCCGGGGCCGGGAAGGCGTCCAGCGGCAGCGCCAGGTCACCCAGCGACGGCTCCAGCCGCGCGATCGAGGCCGGATTCTGCGACGGGTCCTGGGTGCGCCACTGGTCGGTCGCCGGCGATGTCGTATCCGGCCCCGCCGCTTCGGGCGTCACCGCCAGGAAGAGCGCGTTGCCCGGCTCGAGCGCGCGCCCCATTTCTGCTGCCTTCAGCCATTCCGCCCCGTGTCCGCCGGTCTGGGCGAACATTTCTTCTGCAATCACGCGGAAACCTTCCACATCCTGTCTGTTGCTGTAAATCTCCAGGAGCTTGAGCCGCACCGGCTGCTGCTCCGGGTTCTTCTCCAGGGCTTCGCGCAGGATTTCCTCCGCCTGCACATCGCGCCCATAGGCGATATAGACCTCGGCCTCGGCGATCGGATCGACCTCGTTGGCTTCCGGCGTGTTGTTGCCGATGCGGAAGTCCGCGCCAAACACGCTGTGCTGCGAGGTGTCGACGCTCTGCCCCCCGGCCGTGCCGAACAGCGAATTGGCACCGGCCATCACCGTGCTTTCCTGCGACAGGATGCTGTCGCCGAAGCCGGTCGCCTCGCCCGCCTTCTGCTGCTGGCGGCGGCGATAGATCGCATAAACGCCGAGCAGCGCCACCAGCAGGCCACCGCCGGGCAGCAGCATGGGGTTGGCCAGCAGGCCATCGATGAACGACGGTTCGGGCACCGGCTCGGGCTGGGCCGCCACCACCGGCGGGCGCTTGGCCGCGGGGGCCGACGCGGCGGCTTCGGCCTGCGCTGCGTTGGCAGGGACGGCGGCAGCCGGCTGCGAGGCTGGGACGGCTGCCACGGCGGAGGCTGCTGCGGGCGCCACGGCGTCCGCGGCGCTGGCGCCGGCCGCTGCCGGGGCGCTGGCCGCGGTCGCTGCGGTTGCGGCTGCCGTCGCGGCGGCCGCAACCGGGGCCGGGGCCACGGCATCGGCCTTCGGCGGCTGGGCCGCCACCACGGTCGGCGCCGCCGCGGCCTTGGCCGCGGCGTCAGCCTTTTCCTTCTCGGCCAGCACCGCCTGGTTGGCCTGGCTCAGCTTGGCGATCTCGGCGTTCTTCAGCTCGAGCAGCTTCTGCATGTCCCCGACGTTCTTTGCCAGCTGCGCCAGGCGGGCTTGCGCCTCCTTGAGCTCACGCTCGCGCGCGACGCCGGCTTCGGCCTTGGCCGCAGCATCGGCCTGCGCGCCACGCGCGGCCTTGCTGAGCTTCAGTTCGTCGCGCGGGCCATCGGTCGGGGCGGCCTGCTCCTGCACCCGGGCGGTCACGTTGCCGGACTGCTGGCGGCCGCTGTCGGGCTCGACCGACTTGGCCGCGGCAGCGCTGGCCAGCCGGCTGCGGTAGGCATTGAAGCCCTGCGTGCGCGCCACCACCTCGCGGCGGGCGGCCTTGGGTGCGACGGCTTGCGCCTGCTGCTGGGTCGGGACCTGCAGCACCGCGCCGCTGCGCAGCCGGTTCATGTTGCCGCCGATAAAGGCGTTGGGATTGTTGCGGTAGAGCGCCACCAGCATCTGGTCCAGCGAGACCGATTCCTGGCCTTGCACGGCCTCGCCTGCGATGGCGTAGAGCGTGTCGCCGCGCTGCACGGTGTAGCCGCCGCCGGGTGCCATTTCGGTGCTGCCGCTGGCGGCCGGTGCCGGCGCTCGCTTTGCGCTCTGGCGGGCCGGGCGCGCGGGCGCGGCTGGCTTGACTGCCTCGGCAGCCGCGGCGGGCGCAGCTTCCTTGGCCGGCGCAGGCTGCGGCGCGGCGGCAGGTGCCGGCGGCGCATCCGGCGTCGCCGCCTGCATCACCGTCGCCGGCGAGAAGGTCTGGTTCGAAGGCTTGGCCCCGGCAGGGTCAAGCAGGAAGGTATAGGCGCGCGAGACCTTGCCGCTGGCCCAGCTCATGTCGACCAGGATGTCGACAAAGGGCTCGCTGATCGGCTGGTTGGAGCGGACCCGGGCCACATAGCTGCCGTTCGGGCGGCGCTCCACCTCCAGGCGCAGGCTGCTGACAGCCGGCAGGTAGGTCAGCCCGGCCGCGGCATACGCCGCTGGCGACGCCAGCTTGACATTAAGCCCGGCGGCCTCTTCGGCACTGACCCCACTGATGTCGATCTCAGCCTGCAGCGGCTGCCCCAGATTCGACTGAACCCGCAATTGCCCGAACCCCGCGGCATATGCGGCCGGCTGCGCAAGCAGCAGGCCCAGTGCCGTGACGGCCAGCGTTGACCAGCGCTGACGGGCAGTAGGCGCATCTTTCCGGCGATGTTGGCTCACACTCACCTTGTGCTCCGTTATGTTTTAGTAGCGATATGAATCGACAAACCGACCCCATAAACCAGGTCCGCCCGGCTGGCGGGACATTCTGAACGGCCCCTTTGCCAGCCCGCGCGAGAGGCGCCGGCAGCTGCCGGCGCGAGGCGCATGCCGGCGTATTGTGACGCATCGCCCGGGGAAATAGGCGCCCGGATACAACAACGCCGCGCATGGGCGCGGCGTTGTCGGCAAAGCGGTCCATTCTGTTGCCTGGCTGCAACGGACACAACCAGGCAACAGGCGGGAGCACCGGATCAGGACTCGATCAGGATACGCAGCATGCGGCGCAGCGGCTCGGCCGCACCCCACAGCAGCTGGTCACCCACGGTGAAGGCCGACAGGTACTCGCCGCCCATCTGCATCTTGCGCAGGCGGCCGACCGGGATGGTCAGCGTGCCGGTCACGGCAGCGGGCGTCAGGTCGGTCATGCTGGCCTCACGCGTATTCGGCACCACCTTGGCCCACGGGTTGTGGGCAGCGAGCATGCCTTCGATCTCATCCAGGGGCACATCCTTGCGCAGCTTGATGGTCAGCGCCTGCGAGTGGCAGCGCATGGCGCCGATGCGCACGCACAGGCCGTCCACGGCGATCGGCGTGGCGCCGGTCGCACCGAGGAAGCCTTCGCCGCGGCCCAGGATCTTGTTGGTCTCGGCGCCGCCCTTCCATTCTTCCTTGGACTGGCCGTTGCCCAGGTCCTTGTCGATCCAGGGGATCAGGTTGCCGGCCAGCGGCACGCCGAACTGCTTGGTTTCTTCGGCCGACAGACCGTGCTGGGTCGCCAGGATGGTGCGGTCGATTTCCAGGATGGCCGAGGCCGGGTTGTCCAGCAGCGGCTTGACCGAGGCGTTCAGCGTGCCGAACTGGGTCAGCAGCTCGCGCATGTGCTGCGCGCCGCCGCCCGATGCGGCCTGGTACGTCATCGAGGTCATCCACTCGATCAGGTCGGCCTCGAACAGGCCACCCAGGCCCATCAGCATGCAGCTGACCGTGCAGTTGCCGCCGATGAAATTCTTCACGCCCTTGGAAAGCGCGTCCTTGATCACGCCCAGGTTGACCGGATCCAGCACGATGATGGCATCGTCCTTCATGCGCAGCGAGGACGCCGCGTCGATCCAGTAGCCCTTCCAGCCGGCCGCGCGCAGCTTGGGGAAAACCTCGTTGGTGTAGTCGCCGCCCTGGGCGGTCACGACCACGTCGCACTTCTTCAGCGCTTCGATGTCATTGGCATCTTTCAGCGTGGTTTCGTTCTTCGCCATGGCGGGCGCCTTGCCGCCGGCATTGGACGTGCTGAAGAAGACGGGCTCGATATGGTCGAAATCACGCTCTTCCTGCATGCGCTGCATCAGGACGCTGCCGACCATTCCCCGCCAACCGACGAGACCTACAATCATGACTTACCTCGATGTGATTTTAACTTCCCCGCCATTTTCCTCGCCCGGCGTGGCTGCGCGGGGAAGACGGGCAGGCACGACGAACGGATCTAGGCGATCGCGGTTTTAATAGTGGTTTTAATCGTCGTTGCAGATTGGCCGAGCGAAATCGTGCCGACCGGGCCGCGGGTAGCGGTCAGGGCAACAGCAGCAGTCAGGGTGGACTGGGAAAATCGGGCCATCCGCGAAGTCTACACGATTTTGCGGCGCTGCCGCAGCGTGGAAATAAGGGACAAATAAAACAAGGGCACCGCGTCTGCGGTGCCCTTTGACATGTGACTTACAGTGCCGCCAGCACCGCGTCACCCATCTCGCGGGTGCCGACCTGCTTGCAACCCGGCGTCAGGATGTCGCCGGTGCGGTAGCCCTGGGCCAGCACCTGCTTGACGGCGTTCTCGATGCGATCAGCCTGCTCGGCCTTGTTCAGCGAGTAGCGCAGCATCATCGCCGCCGACAGGATGGTGGCCAGCGGATTGGCCACGCCCTTGCCGGCGATGTCAGGCGCCGAGCCGTGCGACGGCTCGTACAGGCCCTTGTTGTTGGCATCCAGCGACGCCGACGGCAGCATGCCGATCGAGCCGGTCAGCATGGCGGCCTCGTCCGACAGGATGTCGCCGAACATATTGCCGGTGACGATCACGTCGAAGCTCTTGGGCGCCTTGATCAGCTGCATGGCCGCGTTGTCGACGTACATGTGCGACAGCTCGACCTCCGGGTACTCCTTGCTGACCTCGATCACGATGTCCTTCCAGAACTGGAAGGTCTCGAGCACGTTGGCCTTGTCGACGCTGCACAGCTTCTTGCCGCGCTTGGCCGCAGCCTGGAATGCCACATGGGCGATGCGGCGGATTTCCGGCTCGCTGTAGCGCATGGTGTCGAAGCCTTCGCGCGCGCCCTTGAACAGGCCGTCCGGCGCTTCGCGCACGCCGCGCGGCTGGCCGAAGTAGATGTCGCCGTTCAGTTCGCGCACGATCAGGATGTCCAGGCCAGCCACCAACTCGGGCTTCAGGCTGGAGGCGCCAGTCAGTTCCGGATAGCAGATCGCCGGACGGAAGTTGGCGAACAGCTGCAGGTGCTTGCGCAGGCCCAGGATGGCCTGCTCCGGACGCAGCGGGCGCTCCAGGCTGTCGTACTTCCAGTCGCCGACGGCGCCGAACAGGATGGCGTCGGCTTCCTTGGCCAGCTTCAGGGTGTTCTCCGGCAGCGGATGGCCTTCGGCCTCGTAGCCGGCGCCGCCCACCGGGGCGGTTTCCAGTTCGAACTTCTCGTCGAGCGCGTTCAGGACCTTGACGGCCTCCGCGATGATTTCAGGACCGATGCCGTCACCCGGCAGGACTGCGATCTTCATTGTTGTCTTTCCTCGTTGAGTCTTATCCGACCAGGCGGTTGTTCAGCCACGGCATCCTGGCCACGCGCTCGGCCTCATAGGCCTTGATCTTGTCGGCGTGGCGCAGGGTCAGGCCGATATCGTCGAAGCCATTCAGCATGCAGTACTTGCGGAACGGGGCGATATCGAACTCATACGCCTGGCCGCCCGCCGTGAGCACCACCTGCTTGTCCAGGTCGATGGTCAGCTTATAGCCGTTGAAGGCGTTGGTCTCGTTGAACAGGTGGTCGACCTGCTGTTCGGTCAGCACCACCGGCAACAGGCCGTTCTTGTAGCAGTTGTTGAAGAAGATGTCGGCAAAGCTGGGCGCGATCACGGCGCGGAAGCCGTATTGCGTCAGCGCCCACGGTGCGTGTTCGCGCGAGCTGCCGCAGCCGAAGTTGCGGCGCGCCAGCAGGATCGACGCGCCCTGGTAGCGCGGCTGGTTCAGCACGAAGTCCGGGTTCAGCGGACGCTTGCTGTTGTCCATGCCGGGCTGGCCGACGTCCTTGTAGCGCCACTCGTCGAACAGGTTGGGGCCAAAGCCGGTGCGCTGGATTGATTTCAGGAACTGCTTCGGGATGATGGCGTCGGTATCGACGTTCTCGCGGTCGAGCGGCGCCACGAGGCCACTGTGTACGGTGAACTTGTCCATGTTCTCTTTCCTTGCTTCTTCAGCCCAGCTTGCGGATATCGACGAAATGGCCTTCGATGGCGGCGGCCGCGGCCATCGCCGGGCTCACCAGATGCGTGCGCCCGCCCGCGCCCTGGCGGCCTTCGAAGTTGCGGTTCGAGGTCGAGGCGCAGCGCTCGCCCGGATCGAGGCGGTCGGCATTCATGGCCAGGCACATCGAGCAGCCCGGCTCGCGCCACTCGAAGCCGGCGGCCTTGAAGATCTTGTCCAGCCCTTCGCGCTCGGCCTGTTCCTTGACCAGGCCCGAACCCGGCACCACCATCGCCAGCTTCACGTTGGCAGCAACCTTGCGGCCCAGCTTCTGCACCACCCATGCGGCGGCGCGCATGTCTTCGATGCGGCTGTTGGTGCAGGAACCGATGAAGACCTTGTCGATATTGATGCTCTCGACCGGCACGTTGGGCTGCAGGCCCATGTACTCCAGCGCGCGCTCCATCGCGTTGCGCTTGTTCTGGTCCTTTTCCTTCTCGGGATCCGGCACGCGGTCTTCGATGCTGATCACCATTTCCGGCGAGGTGCCCCAGGTCACCTGCGGGCGGACGTCTTCGGCGCGCAGCTCGACCACCTGGTCGAACTTGGCCCCGGCATCCGAATGCAGCGTGCGCCAGTAGGCCACGGCCTGCTCCCACTCCACGCCCTGCGGCGCGTAGGGGCGGCCCTTCACGTACTCGAGCGTGACGTCGTCCACGGCCACCAGGCCGGCACGCGCGCCCGCTTCGATGGCCATGTTGCAGACCGTCATGCGGCCTTCCATGGTCAGGTCGCGGATGGCCGAGCCGGCGAATTCGATGGTGTAGCCGGTGCCGCCCGCGGTGCCGATCTTGCCGATCACGGCCAGCACGATGTCCTTGGCGGTGCAGCCGCGCGGCAGCTTGCCTTCCACCTTGACCAGCATGTTCCTGGCCTTCTTGCCCAGCAGCGTCTGCGTGGCCAGCACATGCTCCACCTCGGAGGTGCCGATGCCGTGCGCGAGCGCGCCGAAAGCGCCATGCGTGCTGGTATGCGAGTCGCCGCACACCACCGTCATGCCCGGCAGCGTGGCGCCCTGCTCCGGCCCGATCACGTGCACGATGCCCTGGCGGTGGTCGTTCATCTTGAACTGGGTGATGCCGTAGCTGTCGCAGTTGGCGTCCAGCGTATCGACCTGGAGCTTCGATACCGGATCGGCAATGCCCTGGCTGCGGTCGGTGGTCGGCACGTTGTGGTCCGACACGGCCAGGTTGGCGCTGATGCGCCATACCGGACGCTCCGCCAGCTTCAGCCCTTCGAACGCCTGCGGGCTGGTCACTTCATGCAGCAGGTGGCGGTCGATATAGAGCAGCGTGGTGCCGTCTTCCTCGACGTGGACGGTGTGGTCATCCCAGAGTTTGTCGTAGAGCGTCTTGGCCATGATGCGATGGCGGGCCGGAGGACCAGTCCTTTGCAGGAGAAGTCCGCGGTGACCGCGCAGTAGTTTGCAGGGGTTTTTGTTCGCTTCGGTCGCGGTGGCGAACACGGGTGACGATAGCGATGATCGCGCCGGAAGCCGCCTGAAGCGAGCGTTATTTCAAGCGTTGCGGCAATGCTTGACTTGGCAATCGATTATGCCACAGGGGGTGCGGCACTCAGCCCCCTGCCCGGCCCGGGCGGCGGCTGCGATGTAATGTGATTGGCGAAAGGGGGATTTCGCGGATCGCGAAAAGGAAAAGGCCGCCGCCCCGCCCGGGGGGGCGGCTCAGGCGGCGGCCTCTCGGGATCAGCCGCCCAGGTAGGCGGCCTTGATCCGGTCGTTGGCCAGCAGGTTGGCGCCGGTATCGGCCAGCACCACCTTGCCGGTTTCGAGCACATAGCCGCGGTCCGCCACCTGCAGCGCCTTGTTGGCGTTCTGCTCGACCAGGAACACAGTGACGCCTTCGTCACGAATGGTGCGGATGATGTCGAAGATCTGCGCGATGATCAGCGGCGCCAGCCCAAGCGTGGGCTCGTCCAGCAGCAGCAGGCGCGGCCGGCTCATCAGCGCGCGGCCGATCGCCAGCATCTGCTGCTCGCCGCCGGACATGGTGCCGGCGCGCTGCCCCGAGCGCTGGTTCAGGCGCGGGAACAGCTTGAAGACGTGTTCGATGCCCGCCTCGATCTCGTCGCGCCTGGCGAAGAAAGCACCCATCTTCAGGTTCTCCAGCACCGTCAGGCTCGGGAACACGCGCCGGCCCTCGGGCGAGATCGCCATGCCCAAGCGCATGATCTCGTGCGTGGACCGGTTGGTGATGTCCTGCCCTTCGAACGTCACGCGCCCACTGGACGCGCGCGGCGTGCCGCACACGGTCATCATCAGCGTCGTCTTGCCGGCGCCGTTGCTGCCGATCAGGGTGACGATCTCCCCCTTGTTGACTTCGATCGATACGCCCGACAGCGCCTCGACGGCGCCGTAATGGGTATGGACCTGTTCCAGCTTCAGCATCAGTCCTCTCCCAGGTAGGCCTTGATCACGCGCGGGTCGTTGCGCACTGCTTCCGGCTTGCCGATCACGATCGGCTTGCCGTGCTCCATCACCAGGATGCGGTCGGACACGCCCATCACCAGGCGCATGTCGTGCTCGATCAGCAGCACCGAGATGCCGAACTCGCGCCGCAGCTGGTCGATCAGCTGCTGCAGCTCGATCTTCTCCTGCGGGTTCAGGCCGGCGGCGGGCTCGTCCAGCATCAGCAGGCGCGGCTTGGTGATCATGCAGCGCGCGATCTCCAGCCGACGCTGGTGGCCGTACGACAGCGTGCCGGCCTCGCGGTTGGCGACCTTGGTCAGGCCCATGCGCTCCAGCCAGACCGCAGCGCGCTCCAGCGCCTCGCGCTCGGCGCGCCGGTAGGCCGGCGTGGCGAACAGGCCGCGCAGGATACCGGACTGCACCTGCAGGTGCTGCGCGACCAGCAGGTTTTCCACTACCGTCAGCGACTTGAACAGGCGGATATTCTGGAAGGTCCGCACCAGGCCCTGGCGCGCCACCTTGTGGCTGGGCAGGCCGGCAATGTCGCGGCCGTCGAGCGTGACATCGCCCGCGGTCGGCTTGTAGAAGCCGCCCACGCAGTTGAACACCGTGGTCTTGCCGGCGCCGTTGGGGCCGATGATGGCGAAGACCTCATCCTTGCGAACATCGAAATCGATGCCATCGACGGCCAGCAGGCCGCCAAAGCGCATCTGCAGCCCGGAGACTTTCAGCAGCTCGGCTGGTTGCACCGCTTGTTGCACATTAGTCATCGCGGCAACTCCACGTGGGGACGGCTCGCGGGCAGCAGGCCCTGCGGACGCCACATCATCATCAGCACCATCACCAGGCCGAAGATCAGCATGCGGTATTCGGCAAAGCCGCGCGCCACTTCGGGCAGCGCCGTCAGCAGGATCGCCGCCAGGATCACGCCCAGCTGCGAGCCCATGCCGCCCAGCACCACCACGGCGAGGATCAGCGCCGACTCGATAAAGGTGAACGATTCCGGATTGACCAGCCCCTGGCGCGCCGCGAAGAACGCGCCGCCGATGCCGGCGAACGATGCGCCCAGCGTGAACGCCGACAGCTTGATGCGGGTCGGGTTCATGCCCAGCGAGCGGCACGCGATCTCGTCGTCGCGCAGCGCTTCCCAGGCGCGGCCCATCGGCATGCGGATCAGGCGGCTGGTGACGAACAGCGTGAAGCCGACCAGCAGCAGCGCCAGCAGGTACAGGAAGATCACCATGTGCTGGCCGCTGTAGTCCAGGCCGATCAGGTCATGGAAAGTCCTGGTGCCCTCCACGCTCGCACTGCGCGCCATCTCGATGCCGAACACGGTCGGCTTCGGGATGCCCGAGACGCCGTCCGGGCCGCCGGTCAGGCTGGTCAGATTGTTGGCCAGCAGGCGGATGATCTCGCCGAAGCCCAGCGTCACGATGGCCAGGTAGTCGCCGCGCAACCGCAGCACCGGGAAGCCAAGGATAAAGCCGAAGGTCGCCGACATTGCCGCGGCAATCGGCAGGCATTCCCAGAAGCCCAGCCCGAAGTACTGGTTCAGCAACGCATAGGTATAGCCGCCGATCGCGTAGAAGCCGACATAGCCCAGGTCGAGCAGGCCGGCATAGCCCACCACGATATTCAGGCCCAGCCCCAGGATCACGTAGATCAGCGCCAGCGTGGCCACGTCCACCGCGCCGCGCGAGCCGAAAAACGGCCACACCAGCCCGATCGCCAGCAGCACCCATACCGCCACGCGCTGCTGGCGCGCCCCGAGCTGCGGCACCGACGGCAGGCGCACGGCGCTGCCGGTACGCGACAGCAGCGGCTTGAACAACTGGAACAGGAACACCGCCGCCACGGCGATCCACACCGGCCGCCAGTGCGGCTCGAGCACTACCTTGTAGCCCTCCAGCTTGAGCTGCAGGCCCAGGATGGGAATGGTGAGAATGGCCGTCATCACGGCCGCGAAGATCGCGTTCTTCAGCGATTGCCCGGGCGCGGCCGCGCGGGCGGCTTGCCCCGCGGGTATCGCGCTAATTTTGTTGGTCATGGTCTCGTCCTCCCTCAGACCTTTTCGACGTCGGGCTTGCCCAGCAGCCCGGTCGGACGGAACAGCAGCACCAGCACCAGCAGGCTGAACGCAACCACGTCCTTGTACTCGGCCGGCATATAGCCCGAGGCGAAGGTCTCCGCCAGGCCCAGCAGCACGCCGCCGAGCATCGCGCCCGGGATGCTGCCGATGCCGCCCAGCACCGCCGCGGTAAAGGCCTTGATGCCGGCGATAAAGCCGATAAAGGGATTGAGCTTGCCGATGGTCAGCCCGATCAGCACGCCGCCCACCGCCGCCAGCATCGCACCCAGCACGAAGGTGAAGGAAATCACCTTATTGGTGTCGATGCCCAGCAGGTTGGCCATGCGCATGTCTTCGGCGCAGGCGCGGCAGGCACGGCCCATGCGCGAGCGGCCGATAAACAGCGTCAGCGCGATCATCAGCACCAGCGTCACGCCGACGATCAGCAGGCGCGAGTACGGCACCGTCACGGTGAAGTCACTGCCCATCTGGAACTCGATGGCGCCCGAGATCAGCACCGGCACGGACACGTCGCGCGCGCCCTGCCCGATCTGGACATAGTTCTGCAGGAAGATCGACATGCCGATGGCCGAGATCAGCGGCACCAGCCGCGGTCCGCCCCGCAAGGGCCGGTATGCCACCCGCTCGACCGCATAGCCGTAGACGCCGGTGACCAGCACCGAGACCAGCAAGGCGGCGCCCAGCACCAGCGGCAGGGGGTAGCCTGCCTGGGCGCCGATCGCGGTGAGCGTGACCAGGCCGACATAGGCACCGATCATGTAAATCTCGCCGTGCGCGAAATTGATCATGCCGATGATGCCGTAGACCATTGTGTAGCCGATGGCGATCAGCGCATAGATCGCACCCAGCGTCAGGCCATTGACCAGCTGCTGGGTGAACTGTGGAAGGAATTCATTCATTGGGGAAGCCTCAGGAACTTGAAGGCCGATACCAGAACGCCCCGCCCAGGGTCCGGGCGGGGCGTGTGCGTGGGAAAGCGCCGGCTTAGTTGGCGGCCGTCTTGCTGGCGTCCTTGTGCCAGGTGTAGACCACGAACTTGAAGGACTTCAGGTCGCCCTTGTCGTCGTACTCGACCTTGCCGATCGGGGTGGTGAAGGCGTTCTTGTGCATGTACGCCGCAACCTTGGCCGGGTCGGTGCTCTTGGCGCCGGCAATGGCGTCGCCAATGATCTTGACGGCGGCATAGGCCGGCATCTGGAACGGACCGTTGGCGTCACGCTTCTTGTCGGCAAAGGCCTTCACCAGCGCGGCGTTGGCCGGATCGGCCGAGAAGTCGGCCGGCAGCGTCACCAGCATGCCCTCCGACGACGGGCCGGCAATCGCGGTCACGTCCTTGTTGCCCACGCCCTCGGGGCCCATGAACGCGGCCTTGACGCCCTGCTCGCGCGCCTGGCGCAGCAGCAGGCCCATTTCCGGGTGGTAGCCGCCGAAGTAGACAAAGTCCACGCCCTGCGACTTGAGCTTGGTGATGACGGCGGAGTAATCCGAATCGCCGGCGTTGATGCCTTCGAACACTGCCACCGGGATCTTGGCGGCTTCCAGGTCCTTCTTCACCGAGCTGGCGATGCCCTGGCCGTACGACTGCTTGTCGTGCAGCACCGCAACCTTCTTCGGTTTGACCTTGCTGATGATGTACTGGGCAGCGGCCGGGCCCTGCTGGTCATCGCGGCCGATGGTGCGGAAGATGAACTTGCGCTTCTTGGTCTCGGTCAGCTGCGGCGCGGTGGCCGACGGCGTCACCATCACGATGCCTTCATTCTCGTAGATGTCCGAAGCCGGGATGGTCGAACCCGAGCAGACGTGGCCGATCACGTACTTGATGTTCTGGCTGACGATCTTGTTGGCAACCGCCACGGCCTGCTTCGGCTCGCAGGCGTCGTCCATCATCACCACTTCGAACTTGTTGCCGCCGGCGCCGCCAGCTGCATTGATCTGTTCGATGGCGGTCAGCGCACCGGCCTTGACCATGTCGCCATACTGCGCCACCGAGCCACTCATCGGGCCGGCAATGGCGATCTTCACGGTTTCGGCGTTGGCAGCGACGCCAAAGGTAGCCAGCATGGTGGCCAGCGAGATGGACGTAAGACGGGACAGCGTCATCAGGAGCTCCTCGATTTATGTTTGGGTCAACCGGGCAGAAACGGTGTGACCTGCGCAATCGAACAACACCCGCGGGCTACGAATAAAGACGCCCGAGACGCGGAAGACGGGCCTGCAAGGGAGAGACAGCGTATGCGGGGCCCGGCATGTGTCAGTCCCGCTGGGGTGTCGGGACCAAGGTTCGGAAAGACAACGTTTGATGCGTTCTCTATTGCGCAAGCGATTCGCCTGCCCCGCTTGCCGCACTGCATGCCGGAAGGGTGGCCCGGCTGCCGTCGGCAAAGCAGCCCGCATTATAGGGTCAAATTTCCTGCCACAGGCGAAAATCGCACAACAAATGCGGAACTGAATTGACAGACCGAGACACAATTCTCCGCAAATTGCCGTTCTCACCACTTATCCGGCAATTTCCTGCTCCCTGCCCTGCTGCGACGCACAAGGCTCTCCGGCCCAGAAACACAAACGCCCCGGCGGGCCGGGGCGTTTGTGATTGCTGCATCGCGCAGCCGGATGAAAAGCCAGCGATCAGCGCTTGGCAACGTCCGGCACGTCGCGGGTAGCTGCGCCAACAAACAGCTGACGCGGACGACCGATCTTGTATTCCGGATCGGTAATCATTTCTTCCCACTGCGAGATCCAGCCCGGGGTGCGGGCCAGCGCGAAGATGCAGGTGAACAGCGACGTCGGAATGCCCAGCGCGCGCTGGACGATGCCCGAGTAGAAGTCCACGTTCGGGTACAGCTTGCGGCTGACGAAGTATTCGTCTTCCAGCGCGATCTTTTCCAGCTCCATGGCCAGCTTGAACAGCGGGTCGTTGTGCAGGCCCAGCTCTTCCAGCACTTCGTGGCAGGTTTCGCGCATCAGCTTGGCGCGCGGATCGTAGTTCTTGTACACGCGGTGGCCAAAGCCCATCAGGCGCACGCCCGAGTTCTTGTCCTTCACCTGCTTGATGAACTCGCCGATGTTGTCGACGCTGCCGATCTCTTCCAGCATCTTCAGCGCGGCTTCATTGGCGCCGCCGTGGGCCGGGCCCCACAGGCAGGCCACGCCGGCGGCGATGGCTGCGAACGGGTTGGTGCCCGACGAACCGGCCAGGCGCACGGTCGAGGTCGACGCGTTCTGCTCGTGGTCGGCGTGCAGGATGAAGATGCGGTCCAGCGCGCGCTCAAGCACCGGGTTCACGGTGTACGGGGCGCACGGCGTGCCGAACAGCATGCGCAGGAAGTTGCCCGAGTAGGACAGGTCGTTCTGCGGATAGATGTACGGCTGGCCGATGTTGTACTTGTACGCCATGGCGACCATCGTCGGCATCTTGGCGATCAGGCGGATGGCCGAGATCTCGCGCTGGTGCGGATCATCGATGTCCATGGCGTCGTGGTAGAACGCGCTCATGGCACCCACCAGGCCGGTCAGCACGGCCATCGGATGGGCATCGCGGCGGAAGCCGCGCATGAAGAACTGCAGCTGCTCGTGGACCATGGTGTGGTTCATCACGTGGCCGACGAACTCTTCCTTCTGCTTGGCGTTGGGCAGCTCGCCCTTCAGCAGCAGGTAACAGGTTTCAAGGTGGTCGCACTTCTGCGCCAGCTGCTCAATCGGGTAGCCGCGGTACAGCAGTTCGCCCTTGTCACCGTCGATATAGGTGATCTTGGAATTGCACGAAGCCGTCGACATGAAACCGGGGTCGTAAGTGAACTTACCGGTCTGTCCGTACAGCTTGCGAATGTCGATTACGTCCGGGCCAACGGTACCCGTGTAGATCGGCAGCTCAACGCTGGGGGAACCATCGGAGAACGATAGCGTGGCTTTCACATCGGACGGCGTCATGTCGGATCCTTCAAATGCTGTGAATAATAATGTTGACCAAAACTCAGACCGTACGCAGCAGGGTGATCACCCGCTGCATCGGGGGCGTGTCGAGCTCACCGTCCAGTTCCTTGCGGGCAAGGAGCAGGTCCATCAACTCGTTGTCGCTGAGTTCGAACAGCACGCTCAGCGAAGCCACGTCCTCGTCGGACAGGCTCTCCTCGTAACGGTTGAAAAAACGTTCGACGATGATGTCGTTCTCCAGGAGGCCGCGGCGGGCGCGCCAGCGCAGGCGGGCGCGCTTGTGCGGATCGGCCTGATGGGAGAAAGTGGTGGCAGGACTCTCAGTCATGGCTTCCTACTTCCGGCACGCCAACCCGATATAGCCGCTCGGGCTGACGTGCCGCTTACAACTACTGCAGACAGCCGCAGGGTCAGACCGCGCGGCGGACCATCAGCTCCTTGATCTTGCCAATGGCCTTGGTCGGGTTCAGACCCTTCGGGCACACATCGACGCAGTTCATGATGCTGTGGCAACGGAACAGGCGGTACGGGTCGTTCAGGTTGTCCAGACGCTCGCTGGTGGCCTGGTCGCGGCTGTCCGCGATGAAGCGGTAAGCCTGCAGCAGGCCGGCGGGGCCGACGAACTTGTCCGGGTTCCACCAGAACGACGGGCACGACGTCGAGCAGCTGGCGCAGAGAATGCACTCATACAGGCCGTCCAGCTCGTCACGCTCTTCCGGCGACTGCAGGCGCTCTTTCTCGGGCGGCGGCTCGTCGTTGATCAGGAACGGCTTGATCGAGTTGTACTGCTTGAAGAAGTTCGTCATGTCGACGATCAGGTCGCGCACCACCGGCAGGCCGGGCAGCGGACGCAGCACGATGCGGTCCGGCAGCTCGCGCATATTGGTCAGGCACGCCAGGCCGTTCTTGCCGTTGATGTTCATCGCGTCCGAGCCGCACACGCCTTCGCGGCACGAACGGCGGAACGAGATGGTCTCGTCCAGCTTCTTCAGCTTGACCAGCGCGTCCAGCAGCATGCGCTCGTGACCGTCCAGCTCGACCTCGTAGGTCTGCATGCGCGGTGCCGCATCCTTGTCCGGATCGTAGCGGTAGACTTCGAAAATACGCTTCATTTCTGTGGGTCCTGTTATCTCTACGATACGGTGCTCAGAAGGTACGGGCCTTCGGCGGCACGCTTTCCACCGTCAGCGGTTCCATCTTCACCGGCTTGTAGTCGAGGCGGTTGCCTTCGCTGTAGAACAGCGTGTGCTTGAGCCAGTTCTGGTCATCGCGATTCGGGAAGTCGCTGTGCGCGTGGGCACCGCGCGATTCCTTGCGAGCCGCCGCCGAGATCATGGTGGCCTTGGCCACTTCCACCAGGTTGGCCACTTCCAGGGCTTCCACCAGCGCGGTGTTGAAGACCTTGGACTTGTCCTTCAGGTGGATGTTGTTGGCGCGCTCGGAGACTTCCAGGATGCGCTCGACGCCTTCGTCCATCAGCTTCTGCGTACGGAACACGCCCGCATGCGACTGCATGTTCTTGCGGATGTCGTTGGCGACGTCCTGGGTGTATTCGCCCGAGGTCGTCCCTTGCAGCTTGGCCAGGCGCGACATCGCGAGATCGGCGGCATCGGCCGGCAGCGGCTTGTGTTCCTTCTGCTTCAGGTTCTGCGCGATGATGTGGTTGCCGGCGGCGCGGCCGAACACCACAAGGTCGAGCAGCGAGTTGGTGCCCAGGCGGTTAGCGCCGTGCACCGACACGCACGAGCACTCGCCGATCGCGTAGAAACCGTTCAGGACTTCGTTCGGGTTGCCGTTCTTCGGCACCACGACCTGGCCGTGATAGTTGGTAGGAATGCCACCCATCTGGTAGTGGATGGTCGGGACCACCGGGATCGGTTCCTTGATCGCGTCGACGTTGGCGAACTTCATGCCGATTTCGCGGATCGACGGCAGGCGCTTCATGATGGTCTCGGCACCGACGTGGGTCAGGTCGAGCAGCACGTAGTCGCCGTTCGGGCCGCAGCCGCGGCCTTCCTTGATTTCCTGGTCCATCGAGCGCGAAACGAAGTCACGCGGCGCCAGGTCCTTCAGCGTCGGGGCATAGCGCTCCATGAAGCGCTCGCCGTCCTTGTTGCGCAGGATACCGCCTTCGCCGCGCACGCCTTCGGTGATCAGCACGCCCGCGCCGGCCACGCCGGTCGGGTGGAACTGCCAGAATTCCATGTCTTCCAGCGGCACGCCTGCGCGCGCAGCCATGCCCAGGCCGTCACCGGTGTTGATGAAGGCATTGGTGGAAGCGGCATAGATACGGCCGGCACCGCCGGTCGCGAACAGCGTGGTCTTGGCCTCGAGGATATAGACCTCGCCGGTTTCCATTTCCAGCGCGGTCACGCCCAGCACGTCGCCGTCCTGGTCGCGGATCAGGTCCAGCGCCATCCACTCGACAAAGAAATGGGTCTTGGCGCGCACGTTGCGCTGGTACAGCGTGTGCAGCAGTGCGTGGCCGGTACGGTCAGCCGCGGCGCAGGCGCGCTGCACCGGCTTTTCACCGTAGTTGGCGGTGTGGCCGCCGAACGGACGCTGGTAGATGGTGCCGTCGGGGTTGCGGTCGAACGGCATGCCGAAGTGTTCGAGCTCGTACACGACCTTCGGGGCTTCACGGCACATGAACTCGATGGCGTCCTGGTCACCCAGCCAGTCCGAGCCCTTGATGGTGTCGTAGAAGTGGTAGTGCCAGTTGTCTTCGCTCATGTTCCCCAGCGAAGCGCCGATGCCGCCCTGCGCCGCCACCGTGTGCGAGCGCGTCGGGAACACCTTGGACAGCACGGCCACGTTCAGGCCGGCTTCCGCGAGCTGGAGGGATGCGCGCATCCCGGCGCCGCCAGCACCGACGATGACCACGTCGAAACGGCGACGCGGCAATCCAGTCTTGACTGCGACCATTTATTACACCCTCCAGAGAATCTGAGCAGCGTAGCCCGCGCAACCGACGAGCCACAGAATCGTAAGAACTTGCAGCACGAGGCGCACGGCCATCGGACGCACATAGTCCATCCAGATGTCGCGCACGCCGATCCAGGCGTGATACAGCAGCGACAGGATGGTCAGGAACGTGATGATCTTCATCCACTGGTTGGAGAAGAGCCCTGCCCACGCTTCATACGAAGCGCCGTTCGACAGCAGGAAGGCAATGGCCAGGACCACGGTGAAGACCACCATGATCACGGCCGTGACGCGCTGCGCCAGCCAGTCTTTCAGGCCGTAGTGCGCACCGACGACAAGACGCTTGGGACCGATATTGTTGTTTGCCACCTTGATTCTCCTCAGAACAGGCCGAACAGCTTCAGGCCGAAAATCAGGGTAAGCAGCAGGCTCACAACCAGCACGCCGATGGCAGACTTGGCCGAGGCCGGCTTGGAAACGCCGACGTGCACGTCCAGCAGCAGGAAACGGATACCCGCGCAGAAGTGATGCAGATAACCCCAGATCAGGACCAGCAGAACCAGCTTGACGAAGCCGCCGGACAGAAGCGCCGAGAACTTTGCGAAGCTCAGTTCCGAAGTGATGCTCTGCTCAAACAGATACAGGACGAAGGGAAGGAGGAGGAACATCAGTGCACCGCTCGCGCGATGCAGGATGGATACCTTGCCGGCCCAGGGCAACCGATAGCGCGCAATCTGCGCGATACCGATATTCCGGTACTCCGGCCTGGCTTGTTTGACGGCTTCAGCCATGCGAGACCCCATTTTGCGGTAAACAAAAAACGAAACTGCCATTGCCCTGCATGCAACGGGATGCATTAGGGCAAATCCATGAGATTTTAGCGCCTTTGTTGCGCGCTGCACCAATAATTTTCAGCTATCAGGCACCAACACGTGCCGCCCGACAATCGCACACTAATCACATCCGGCCGGCAATCTGGCGCAACCTTCACCCGCGCTGCGCAACAGCCCGCACCGTCATGACGAAAGCCACAATAATCAACGCCAGCGGGCGCATCATGCCATGCGCCGGCGTCAGCTCAGGTCGTTCTGGTAATAGTGCCGCGTAGTCACGTACAGGCCGCGGCGCACTTCGACGGGGCGGTCGCCATAGGTGTACGACACCCGCTCGACTGACAGCAGCGGCGAGCCTACCGGGACGGACAGCAACTCGGCCGCCGTTTCATCGGCGGGCACGGCACGGATCTTCTCCGAGGCGCGGATCATGCGCGTGCCGAATTCGGCCTCGAACAATGCATACATGGGGCCCTTCCACTCGGTCAGCTTTTCAGCGGTGAGGCCCTTGAAGTTGGCGCCGAGCAGCCAGATTTCGTCCAGCACGGTCGACTCGCCCGAGAAATTCAGCACGCGGCGGATCTGCACCACGCTGTCGCCGGTGCGGATGTCGAGCAGCCGGGCAATTTCGGCGGGGGCGCGCAGGCGCTTGCATTCCAGCACGCGGCTGGCGCCATAATGGGGTTCGCCTTCGTCGGGGACGAGGCGCAGGAAGCGGAACTTGACCACGTCTTCATGGTGCGTGGTCACGAAAGTGCCCTTGCCCTGCCGGCGCGCCACCAGGTTCTCGGCGGCAAGTTCGTCGATGGCTTTGCGCACCGTGCCCTGGCTGACCTTGTAGCGGGAGGCCAGCTCCATTTCGCTGGGGATCATCTCGCCGGGCTTCCATTCGCCGGATTGCAGGCTGCGCGTGATCAGCGCCTTGATCTGCTGGTAAAGCGGGCTGAAGGTGGGCGACGGCACGGACTGCAGACCAGAGGTGGGGCCAGATTGCGGGGCCGCCTGCGGCACAGGCGCGGGCGGCGAAGAAGGCGGCTGCGTCCCGGCGCCAGGCGTGGCGGCGCCAGATTCCGGCGCGCCGGGTGCGGCTGCGCCGGTCAGGGACGTAGGCAGGGAGGACATAGCGGGATTTCACCACAAAAGGGCAAGATACGTCCAGCCTTACGTTAATTGTCTTATGTCTTATATAAGACATATGAATTGACATCACGGGAGGCCCGGCCTACACTCGCGCTGGTCCACGCCCGCGATGGCCCTCCCAGGCCCGCCAGCAGCAGCTGGGATACCGGACGGCAGTGCCCCGGTCTGGAAATGGCGCCACGCTTCGCAGTAGACTAACGCTTTGTTGCATCACCATGACCCGTTGTGGCTCTCCCTCACCGGCTCCGCCCCGTGGCCCCGCCACCTGGCTCCGGCGGACGGCCGCTCCCCGCTGTGGCGACAACCAGCACCCGGTGACCCGCCGCGCCCCCTGTTACGGCAACGGCATGCCACCGACCGGCTTTCCCCCTTCTATCGTTTGGAGATTTACTCATGGCTAAAGCCCCAATGCGCGTCGCAGTGACCGGCGCCGCTGGCCAGATCGGCTACTCCCTGCTGTTCCGCATCGCCAATGGTGACATGCTGGGCAAAGACCAGCCGGTCATCCTCCAACTGCTCGACCTCCCGCAAGCCCAGCAAGCCGTCAAGGGCGTGGTGATGGAACTGGAAGACTGCGCGTTCCCGCTGCTGGCCGGCGTGGTCATCACCGACGACCCCAAGGTTGCCTTCAAGGACGCCGACGTGGCCCTGCTGGTTGGCGCCCGCCCGCGCAGCAAGGGCATGGAGCGCAAGGACCTGCTCGAAGCCAACGCCCAGATCTTCACGGTGCAGGGCAAGGCGCTGGACGAAGTCGCCAGCCGTAACGTCAAGGTGCTGGTGGTCGGCAACCCGGCCAACACCAACGCCTACATCGCCATGAAGTCGGCCCCGAACCTGCCGCGCGAGAACTTCACCGCGATGCTGCGCCTGGACCACAACCGTGCCCTGTCGCAAATCGCCGCCAAGACCGGCAAGCCGGTGTCGTCGATCGAGAAGCTGTTCGTGTGGGGCAACCACAGCCCGACCATGTACGCCGACTACCGCTATGCCACCGTCGACGGCAAGAGCGTCAAGGACCTGATCAACGACCCGGTTTGGAACAACGACGTGTTCCTGCCGACCGTCGGCAAGCGCGGCGCCGCCATCATCGAAGCGCGTGGCCTGTCGTCGGCCGCTTCGGCTGCCAACGCCGCCATCGACCACGTGCGCGACTGGGTGCTGGGCACCAACGGCCGCGTCGTCACCATGGGCATCCCGTCGAACGGTGAGTACGGCATCCCGGCCGACACCATGTTCGGCTACCCGGTGACCACCGCCAACGGCAAGTACGAAATCGTCAAGGGTCTGGAGATCGACGCCTACAGCCAGGAAAAGATCAATATCACCCTGAACGAACTGGAAGAAGAAAAGGCCGGCGTGCAGCACCTGCTGGGCTGATCCTCTGATCGCTCGAGGAAAGACCGGGGTTCCGCAACGATTCACGAATCAGCGCGGACCCCGGTTTTTTTAATATTCAGGGGCTACGATGGCCCCTGCTCTCCCCCGTCAACCCAAACCGATCCGAATCAACGTGCATCCTTCCGAGGTCTTGTTCCAGGGCGAAGCCATCCCGGTCCAGTTGCCGGTGTGTGACCACTACGCGGGCAGCGAAAAGCTGATGCGCAAATCGCTTGCCCTGCAACAAGAGCTTGGCCCCGTCTTCGACATCACCTTCGATTGCGAGGACGGTGCCGCCGTCGGCCGTGAGCGCGAGCATGCCGAGCTGTGCGCGCAACTGGTCAACAGCCCGCTCAATGCCCACAACCGCGTCGGCGTGCGCATCCATGACCCGGCCCACCCGAACTGGCGCGAGGACGTCGACGTGCTGGTGCGCGCCGCCGGCGCGCGCCTGGCCTATGTGGTGGTGCCCAAGGTCACCGACGTGGTCGAGGTCGCGCGCGTGACCGATCACGTCAACCAGGTGGCGCGCAATGCCGGAATCGCCCGGCATATCCCGATCCATGTGCTGGTCGAGACCCACGCCGCGCTGGAACAGGCCTTCGATATTGCCGCGCTGGTGCAGGTGGAATGCCTGAGCTTCGGCCTGATGGACTTTGTCTCGGCCCACCATGGCGCCATCCCGGGCGAAGCCATGCGCTCGCCGCAGCAGTTCGAACACCCGCTGATCCGCCGCGCCATGCTGGAGATCTCCGCCGCCTGCCACCGCCACGGCAAGGTGCCGTCGCACAACGTCAGCACCGACGTGCAGGCGCCGCAGCGTGCCGGCGACGATGCGCTGCGCGCACGCAGCGAGTTCGGCTACCTGCGCAAGTGGAGCATCCATCCGGGCCAGATCGCACCGATCGTGGCGGCGTTCCGCCCGGGTGCCGAAGAAATCGGCGCGGCCAGCCAGATCCTGCTGGCGGCGCACGAGAACAACTGGGCGCCGATCCGCCACGACGGCCAGTTGCACGACCGCGCCAGCTACCGCTACTACTGGTCGCTGCTGCAGCGCGCGCAGGCCACCGGCACGCCGCTGCCGGCCAATGTGGAAGCGCTGTTCTTCGCCTGAAGCGATACCCATACCAAAAACCAATCAGGGCAGCGCCCAAGGAGACACGGATGTCCGCCTCGAAGTTCGCCGCACCCGACGTCACGGCCAGCGAGCCGGCCGCGCCCCGGGTCAAGAAATCCGTCGCCCTGTCGGGCGTGACCGCCGGCAATACCGCGCTGTGCACCGTCGGCCGCACCGGCAACGACCTGCACTACCGCGGCTACGACATCCTCGACATCGCCGAGACCTGCGAGTTCGAGGAAATCGCCCACCTGCTGGTGCACGGCAAGCTGCCGACCAGATCCGAACTGGCCGCCTACAAGGCCAAGCTCAAGAGCCTGCGCGGCCTGCCCGCCAATGTGAAGGCCGCGCTTGAATGGGTGCCCGCCAGCGCCCACCCGATGGACGTGATGCGCACCGGCGTGTCGGTGCTGGGCACCGTGCTGCCGGAGAAGGAAGACCACAACACCCCGGGCGCGCGCGACATTGCCGACCGCCTGATGGCCAGCCTCGGCTCGATGCTGCTGTACTGGTATCACTACAGCCACAACGGCAAGCGCATCGAAGTCGAAACCGACGATGACTCCATCGGCGGCCACTTCCTGCACCTGCTGCACGGCGAGAAGCCGTCGGCGCTGTGGGAGCGCGCCATGAACACCTCGCTCAACCTGTACGCCGAGCACGAGTTCAACGCCTCGACCTTCACCGCGCGCGTGATCGCCGGCACGGGTTCGGACATGTATTCGTCAATCAGCGGCGCGATCGGCGCGCTGCGCGGCCCCAAGCACGGCGGCGCCAACGAGGTCGCGTTCGAGATCCAGAAGCGCTACGACAACCCGGACGAGGCCCAGGCCGACATCACCCGCCGCGTCGAGAACAAGGAAGTCGTGATCGGCTTCGGCCACCCGGTGTACACCACCGGCGACCCGCGCAACCAGGTGATCAAGGAAGTGGCGAAGAAGCTGTCGAAGGATGCCGGTTCGATGAAGATGTTCGACATCGCCGAGCGCCTGGAAACGGTGATGTGGGACATCAAGAAGATGTTCCCGAACCTGGACTGGTTCAGCGCGGTGAGCTACCACATGATGGGCGTGCCGACGGCGATGTTCACGCCGCTGTTCGTGATCGCGCGTACCTCGGGCTGGGCCGCGCACATTATCGAGCAACGCATCGACAACAAGATCATCCGCCCGAGCGCCAACTACACCGGCCCGGAGAACCTGAAGTTCGTGCCAATTGGCAAGCGCAAGTGAAGCCGGGCCAACTAGCCCCCTTCGATAATGTAACCAAAGACCAGAGCACTACGCCGCCCTGGGCAAATCGTAGAGAATAGCGGCGGAAATTGTCCCGGCGCCGCCCATTTTGAAGGCGGCGAATGAAACATAAATCGATTTCAGTATCCAAAAGGCACTCACAAAATGAAACATCTTGTCCTTGCCGCCTGCATCGGCGCATTCAGCCTGACCACCGCCACCGCCGTGATGGCACAGGAACCTGCCAAGAAGACCACCACCAAGAAGGCTTCGACCAAGAAGAAGGCAGCTGCCGGGACCGCCGCGGCGGCAGGCGCTGCTGCCGCGGCCACGCCGAACGGCGAAAAATGGCAGTGTGAACTGGGCAACAACCTGTATATCGCTGGCGACATGCTGCGCGACGAGGTCCTGACCGTGCACTGGCAAGGCCGCGACTACAAGCTGCCGCGCCAGTCCACGGTGACCGGCGCCGACCGCTACTATGACGCCCGCACCGGCCTGGACCTGGTGGTGATCCCGAGCAAGGCCATGCTGTTTAACAAGAACCTGGGCCAGCGCCTGGCCGACGACTGCCAGACCGCTGCCATGCAGGCCGGCGCCGCAGCCCCGACCCAGGCCGGCGGCCTGCGCGCCCCGGCCACCACCCCGCTGCTGGTCACGCCCCCGGGCGGCCCGACGCAGGTGCCGGAAGGCGCCCAGCAATCCGCAGCGCCCAAGCAGTAAGTCCGTACCGGGGCGCTGGCGGCCGCTGAATTCCGGCCGCCAGCGCCCTTTTTTGCCTTGCCGGGCGGTCAATCCCCGGCAGGCATGCTGTCGGGCCGTTGTCGTTGCGGCCTGCGGGATGCCGAGCCGGGTGGCGTCAAAGCCGTGCGGCGGTTAGAGTATGCAGTTGCAGTGCGCTGCCGGCCTCGGACCGCGGTCAAATGCCGCGGCAGCGCACCGGGGTCTTGATTCAGGTCCGAGCCAAATGCCATCGCATCATCCTTCGATCGGAGTACGGCAATGCCCCACAACCTCAAGAACACGCTAAAAGAATTCAAGATCGGCTCTTCCGGCAAGGGCCAGTATTACTCCCTGCCCCAGTTGGGCGAGGAGCTGGACGTGGCAATCGGGCGCCTGCCGGTGTCGATCCGCGTGGTGCTGGAATCGGTGCTGCGCAACTGCGACGGCAAGAAAGTCACGGAAGAGCACGTCAGGCAACTGGCCAACTGGAAACCGAACGCCGAGCGCGTCGACGAGATTCCCTTCGTGGTGGCCCGGGTGGTCTTGCAGGACTTTACCGGCGTGCCGCTGCTGGCCGACCTGGCCGCGATGCGCAACGTCGCCGAGAAGATGGGCAAGAACCCCAAGAAGATCGAGCCGCTGGTGCCGGTGGACCTGGTGGTCGACCACTCGGTGCAGGTCGACCATTTCCGCGAAAAGAAGGCGCTGGACCTGAACATGCAGCTGGAATTCCAGCGCAACAACGAGCGCTACCAGTTCATGAAGTGGGGCATGCAGGCCTTCGATACCTTCGGCGTGGTGCAGCCGGGCTTCGGCATCGTGCACCAGGTCAACTTGGAATACCTGGCCCGTGGCGTGCACAAGAAAGACGGCGTCTACTACCCGGACACCCTGGTCGGCACTGACTCGCACACCACCATGATCAACGGCATCGGCGTGGTGGGCTGGGGCGTCGGCGGTATCGAGGCCGAGGCCGGCATGCTGGGCCAGCCGGTCTATTTCCTGACGCCGGACGTGGTTGGCGTGGAACTGAAGGGCCGCCTGCGCGAAGGCGTCACCGCCACCGACCTGGTGCTGACCATCACCGAGATGCTGCGCAAGGAAAAGGTCGTCGGCAAGTTCGTCGAGTTCTTCGGCGAAGGCACCGCCAGCCTGGCCCTGCCCGACCGCGCCACCATCGGCAACATGGCGCCGGAATACGGCGCCACCATGGGCTTCTTCCCGGTGGACGAGAAGACCATCGACTACTTCAAGGGCACCGGCCGCACCGAAGAGGAAATCGCCGCGTTCGAGGGCTATTTCCGCGCACAGAAGATGTTCGGCATTCCCAAGGCCGGCGAGATCGACTACAGCAAGGTGGTGACGCTGGACCTGGGCACGGTGGCGCCGTCGCTGGCGGGCCCGAAGCGTCCGCAGGACCGCATCGAGATTGGCAACGTCAAGAGCACCTTCGCCTCGCTGTTCAGCAAGCCGGTGGCCGAGAACGGCTTCAACAAGGAGGCGGCCGACCTGGACCGCGCCTACACCACCACCGACGGCCTCGAGGTGAAGAACGGCGACGTGCTGATCGCCGCGATCACGTCCTGCACCAACACCTCCAACCCGAGCGTGCTGCTGGGCGCCGGCCTGCTGGCCAAGAAGGCGGTGGAAGCCGGCCTGACGGTGGCGCCGCATATCAAGACCTCGCTGGCCCCGGGCAGCCGCGTGGTGACGGAATACCTGACGGCCGCCGGCCTGCTGCCCTACCTTGAAAAGCTGGGCTTCGGCGTGACCGCCTATGGCTGCACCACCTGCATCGGCAACGCCGGCGACCTGACGCCCGAGCTGAACGAGGCCATCACCAAGAACGACCTCGTGGCCGCTGCCGTGCTGTCGGGCAACCGCAATTTCGAGGCCCGCATCCACCCGAACATCCGCGCCAACTTCCTGGCCTCGCCGCCGCTGGTGGTGGCCTACGCCATCGCCGGCAATGTCACGCGCGACCTGATGACCGAGCCCGTGGGCAAGGGCAAGAAGGGCCGCGACATCTACCTGGGCGATATCTGGCCGACCTCTGAAGAAATCCACGCACTGATGAAGTACGCGATGGATGCCAAGACCTTCAAGGGCAACTACGAACAGGTCAAGAAGCCGAGCAAGCTGTGGGCCGGCATCAAGGGCACCAAAGGCCAGGTGTACGACTGGCCCAAGTCGACGTACATCGCCGAGCCGCCCTTCTTCCAGGACTTCAGCATGCAGCCCGCCGCCACCAGCGCCAGCGTGCGCGGCGCGCGTGCGTTGGGCATCTTCGGCGACTCGGTGACGACCGACCACATCTCGCCGGCCGGATCGATCAAGGACACCTCGCCCGCGGGCAAGTACCTGCTGTCGCACGGCGTGCTGAAGGCCGACTTCAACAGCTACGGTTCGCGCCGCGGCAACCATGAAGTCATGATGCGCGGCACCTTCGCCAACGTGCGCATCAAGAACCTGATGATTGCGCCCCGCGCCGACGGTTCACGCGTGGAAGGCGGCATCACGCTGCACCAGCCCACTGGCGACGAAATGTCGATCTACGATGCCGCCATGAAGTACGTGGCCGAGGGCACGCCCACGGTGGTGTTCGGCGGCGAAGAGTACGGCACCGGCTCGTCGCGCGACTGGGCCGCCAAGGGCACGCAGCTGCTGGGCGTGAAGGCCGTGGTGGCACGCAGCTTCGAGCGCATCCACCGCTCCAACCTGGTCGGCATGGGCGTGCTGCCGCTGCAGTTCAAGGGCAACGACAGTGCGCAGACGCTGGACATCACCGGCAACGAGACCTTCGATATTGAAGGGATCGAGGGCGACCTGAAGCCGCAGCAGGACGTGGTGCTGGTGATCCACCGCGCCAACGGCGACGCGCAGCGCGTGCCGGTGCTGCTGCGCATCGATACGCCGATCGAGGTCGACTACTACAACCACGGCGGCATCCTGCCGTTCGTGCTGCGCCAGCTGCTGGCCGCCTGAGCTCCACCTGAGGCGCCCGCAGCCTGCCAAGGCTGACGCCGCCTGCCTGCCCCCCTTGCGGGGCCCAGGCAGGCGGCGTTTTTCATTGGTGCCCTGCGCCCCTTGCATCACCCCGGACGAAGCCGGGCGCGTGTAAGTTCCACGCAAGCCAGTGCTGCCACACTGTGTCCCACAAGAACAGCGGTCGCACGACCGGAAGCCGGGTCCGCCCGGCATCATCCAGAATCAGGAGACACCATGGTTAAGATCCTTATCGCATTCGTCGTGGTTGCCGGCGCGGCCCTCTACCTGCTGACCAAGGGCGGCAGCGACGTTTCCATGTCCGGCGAGTCGCACAGCGTCGAGAGCCACGCGCCCGCGGCCCCTGCCGCCGCTCCGGCCCAGAAATAAGCCGCACGCCCGGGCGCGTCCGCACAGGCTGCACGCATATTGCGGCCTGCGTGTCAACGCAACGAGTAGAATACCGTTTTACGCATAAACGGACGGTTTCTTTCTATGGCAGGTTTTCGCCCCAAGGCTTCCCCACGACTCTCCCCTGACGCCGAGCGTCTGGTGGCCGATGCGCTCGCCCTCGACGCTTCGGGCAGCCGCATGGAGGACGCGTACTGGGAACGGCGGCTCTCGCAGCGCCTGGGCCGCCTGCTGAAGAACGGGAGCCAGACCGCGCTCGACGCGGCGCTGGAACACCTGTTCAAGCACAATGCAGACGCCTCCGACGTACTGGCCGAGCAGGCCGAGACGCTCGCCGAATCCGCCACCATCGAGGTCGACGGCCAGCGCTATGACGCGCTGCTGATCGCCGCCCCGATCCTGGCGCACACGCGCTACGCCATTCCCTCCGGCTCGCTCAAGCCGGAGCTGGCGCAGACGCTGGCGGTGCACCTGCAGGCACATGTGCTGGCCACCGGCACCAGGGTCTCGCTGTCGCCCTACCTCTACAGCATCGACCAGCTGCCGCGCACGCACAGCGACACCTTTGCGCTGACGCACAAGCTGGCCGCGGCCGCCCTGGCCGGCACGGTACCCAAGGTCGACCTGCGCGACCTGCCCGAGACCGCGCCGATCCTGGCCGATCCGCGCTACCTGCTGGCCGTGGTGGTGGCCCCGCACGAGCAGGCGCTGTTCCGCTGGCAGGAAGACGCCAAGGAGCACCACGCCGAGCGCTCGACCTGCCTCGACCAATGGCGCACCCAGGTGCAGCCGTCGGTGGCGCTGCTGCTGCCGGGCTGCGAGTTCGAACTGCTGCTGCCCGACGCCTTCTTCCTGTCCTGCCGCGAGTCCGACAAGAGCATCCGCCCGCTGACCGTGCGCGCCGCGGTCAACTACCTGTGCGGCACGCTCGACATCTCCGCCGGCCAGCTGGCCGCGGTGGTGGCTGCCTTCGGCGAGGAAGTGGTCGAAGAATACCGCGTGGGCTTCACCATGCGCGGCGAGAAGGATGTGATCTACGGCATTGTGTGGCCGGTCTACGGCCGCGAAGCCGGCGAGGTCGATGCCGACGAAAAGGGCAACCCGCTCGAGCAGATCTGCGAGGAACTGCGCAACGCCGGCGTGGAAGACATCTTCCGCCACGCCGCGCTGTTCGATCCGGAATACTGCGAGGACTGCGGCACGCCGCTGTACGCGGACCGCAACGGCGAGATCGTGCACGCCGAACTGCCCGAGGACGCGCCGACGCAGCAGCCGCTGTTCCACTGACGCGCCCGGCTGCGCCAGGCAAAAAGATGGCCCGCATGCGCGGGCCGTTTCTCATTGGCGAGCCGCTCAGGCGGGCTTGCGCTCGCTGACGCAGCGCCACAAGCCATGGCCCGATGCGCCGTACTTGCGCTCGAACGGCGTCATCGGCTGCGCCGGCGCCCACGCCTCCACCTGCGCCGGGCGCCCGACCAGTGCCAGCGCCTGGGCAAACTCATCGATATAGACGCGCCAGTTGCTGCGGCACTCCAGGTAGTCGCCGCAGGCAGCCAGCGCCGGGAACACCGCATGCCCGTGCCAGCGCCGCCCCAGATGGCCGATCTTGGGCCACGGATTCGGGTACAGCACGTAGTGGCGCGCCACCGGCACGGCCTCGGCCTGCAGCAGGCGCCAAGCATCGACCAGGTCGGCCCGCGCCCAGCAGAAGTTGGCGGGCATCGGCGCCTCGCCCCACCAGTCCTTGCCGGCGGCCAGGCGCTTCTCGGACTGGTCGATGCCGATCACGAAGTGGTCCGGGAACGCCGTCGCCAGCCGCAGCGTGCTTTCGCCCACGCCGCAGCCCGCATCCAGGATCAGCGGCGCGCCGCCGGCCTGCTGCCAGCTTTGCAGCGCCGCGCCGAGCTCGCGCCGGCTGGCTTCGCCAATGGGCTTGCGGAACGGCTCGGCCAGGTGGCGCGCGACGCGCGCGGCCAGGTGTTCGTGGACATCGGCCTGGGCCGAGACAATGGTGCGGGAATTGGCAAACATGGGCGCCATTCTAACGGCGCCGCCCCGCATCGGCTTGGCAGCCCGCGCCAAAGGCTGCAACCAAGCCACTTTAGCGGCACAATGCGGGACAAACCCGCCTGAGAACCCGGCCGCGCCCGCGCGGACCCGTACGAGGAGCCAGCCAGATGACACCGACCCACGCCCTGCCGCCGCAACGTCCGCCCCGCCGCCCTGCCCGCCGCGCCGTGCTCCATGCCGCCACCGCGCTAGTGCTGGGCAGCGCCGCCTTCACGCTGCTGCCGGCGGGTGCCGCCCACGCCGAAGACCTGCGCATCGGCCTGGCGGCCGACGTGACCTCGATGGACCCGCACTGGAACAACTCGGGCCCCAACAACGCCATCGCGCTGCATGTGTTCGAGTCGCTGGTGTTCATGGACAAGAACGCGCGCTACATCCCCGGCCTGGCGTTGTCCTGGAAGCCGGTCAACGCCATCACCTGGGAGATCAAGCTGCGCCCCAACGTGAAGTGGCACGACGGCTCGCCCTTTACCAGCGAGGACGTCAAGGCCTCGCTGGAGCGCCCGGAGAAGCTGGTCAACAGCCCGGGCTCGTTCACCAGCTATACCAAGCCGATCGCGCGCATCGACACTCCCGACCCGCTGACGGTGCGCCTGACCATGAGCGTGCCCAACTACGCCAACCTGGCCAATGACCTGAACAGCGTGCCGATCATGCCGAAGAAGGTCGCCGCCACGCTGACGCAGGCGGACTTCGACTCAGGCAAGGCGATGATAGGCACCGGCCCGTTCAAGTTCGTGCGCTTTGCGCGCGGGCAGGAAATCGTGATGGAGCGCAACCCCAACTACTGGGGCCCCAAGCCCGAGTGGGACCGCGCCATCTTCCGCATCATCACCGACAACGGCGCGCGTTCGTCCGCGCTGCTGGCGGGCGATGTCGACGTGATCGAGAGCGTGCCGTCGGCCGACGTCGCCAAGCTGAAGCAGAACCCGAAGTTCAAGATCGAGCAGCAGGTGTCATGGCGCACCATCTTCTGGCAGATGGACCAGTCGCGCGACAACCCGCCCTTTGTCACCGACAAGGCCGGCAAGCCGCTGGGCAAGAACCCGTTCAAGGACGCACGCGTGCGCGCCGCAATCAGCAAGTCGCTGAACCGCGATGCCATCGTCAGCCGCATCATGGAAGGACTGGCGGTGCCGGCATCGTCGATCGTGTCGCCGCAGATCTTCGGGCATCCGGGCACCAAGCCTGAAGCCTATGACCCGGAAGGCGCGAAAAAGCTGCTGGCCGCCGCAGGCTACCCCGACGGCTTCGGCCTGACGCTGCACGCCACCAACAACCGCTACCTGAACGACGCCGCGGTGGCGCAGGCCACCGCCAGCATGCTGACGCGCATCGGCATCCAGACCAAGGTGGAGACGTTGCCGGTGGCGGCCTACTTCACGCGCGCACGCCAGGGCGAGTTCGCCTTCCAGATGCTGGGCTGGGGTTCGGCCGCGGCCGACGTGGCACTGCGCTCGATCACCGGCACGCCCAACCCCAAGACCGGCTATGGCACCTGGAACTGGGGCAAGTACAGCAACCCGCAACTGGACCAGCTGATCGAGAAGTCGCTGACCACTGTCAGCAGCGACAAGGCGCGTGAAGAGAATGCCCGCATCGCGGCCAAATTTGCGCTGGCCGACCACGCGATCATTCCGTCGCACAGCCAGCTGGCGATGTGGGCGATGAAGAAGGGACTGAAGTACGAGGCGCGCACCGACGAGTGGTCACTGGCGCAGTTCTTCCACAAGGAGTGAGCGCGGAGCTGCCTGCAGCCGCTCTCCCGCGCAGCGGGAGAGCGGCAGTTCCTCAGATCTTCAACCGCTCTTCCTGCCGCACATTCGCCGCGCGCAGTTTCTGCACCCAGTCGCGCGCCGGCAGGCCGGTGGCCTTTTCCACCACCTCGGCACGCCCCTCCAGCGCTTCCCACGACACATCGATATCCGGTCCGTTGAAGGCCATCGCGATGATGTTGCCGTCATGCACTTCCGGGAACACCAGCACGCGGTTGTCGAAGGCATCGCAGATGCGTTCGATATTCTTCGGAAAGCTGTCGTGGTCGCCGAACAGGTTGATGGTCATCACCCCGGGTGCCTTCAGCGTGCGACGGCAGGCGCGGTAGAACGCGGTGGTGTCCAGCACCGGGCCGCGTGCGGTGGCGTCGTACAGGTCCACCTGCAGCACGTCGATAGCGCCGGCGTGGGTGCCGTCCATGACGTAGTCCCAGGCATCCTGCTCGCGCACGGTCAGGCGCGCATCGTCCTCGCGCAGGCCGAACATGCTGCGCCCGGCGATGATCACCGCGGGGTTCAGCTCCACCGCGGTCACGCGCGCGCGGCTGAACTGGCGGTGGCAGAACTTGGTCAGCGCCGCGGCCCCCAGGCCAAGCTGCACCACGTGGAATTCTTCAACGGATGGCGACAGGAACAGCAGCCAGGCCATCATCTGCTGCGCGTATTCCAGCTCTATCGCATCGGGCTTGCGCAGGCGCATCGCGCCCTGCACCCACTCGGTGCCAAAGTGCAGGTAGCGCACCCCTTCCATTTCCGAGAAGGTCACCGGTGCGAAGCGCGGCGTCATGCGCTTTTCTTCGCGTGCCGGCGCCGCGCCACGGGTGCGGGTGCCACGTGCCGGACGGCGCGAGGCCACGGCTTCAATCGATTTGCGTTTCAGTAGGGTCATGTTGTCGAGAAAGGCGTTCAGCACCCGTTCCAGCATGGATGGGGAGAAACGCGGATTCCTTGCCCAGCGCCGACTGCGCGCGCTGCAGCCATTCGCGGTTGTGATCGCGGGCGTGGCGCGGCCAGTGGCGGGCGTCGTGGACGATATCGGCATAGAGCTGCTGCGCGCGTTCGCGGTCGGCGGCGTCGGGCTGCGCCGCCAGCCAGTCGGCAAAGAGGCAGCGCGGCGCGGCATCGCTGGCGCTGGTCAGCGCCTGCTCGAACGCGGCCCGCGTGCCGGATGCACCGGTGGCCGCCAGCGCGCGCGCAAACAGCAGGGCCGGATCGGGCTGCTGGCGCGACTGCGGATTGGCGGCGAACAGCTTCTCCAGCGTTGCCAGCGCGCCGGCGGCATCGTTGGTGGCGAACTGCGCCTGTGCCAGTCCCTGCAGCAGCGCCGGATCGGTCGCAAACGGTCCGTTGGCCGCTGCCTGGTAGTGCTGCAGGGCTTCCGACGGCTCCCCGGCTGCCAGCAGTGCGGCGCCCAGGCGCATGCGGTGCGCCACCGTCGGGGCGCGGTCAAAGTCTGAGCGGGCCTCGCGCACCGCGCGGTTCGGATCGACCAGTTGCGTGATGGCACGCGTGGCCGCACGCGCGCCGCGCGACTGGCGCAACCCGGGCAGGTAGATCGCGAAGAAATACACCACGCTGCCCAGCCCCGGGAACAGGAACAGGATCAGCAGCCAGTACATGTTCTGGTGCGTGCGCACCGCGTGCACCGCAAAGAACAGTGCGACGATGATATGGATGCTGATGCCGAAGATACGCATAGGGTATTCACCTTTAGATCAATGGCCGGCGCGCCGGCCGCCGGCATTGTGACAGAAAGGCACGGCGACGGGTTTCAGCCGCCCGCCGGAATGCCGGCGCCGGCCGACTGCAGCCCCGCCACCGCCTGCGGCGTCAGCACGGCCTCGCCATTGACCGCGCGCGCCACCAGCGCATCGGCCGCCTCGATGGCAATGCCCTGCGCGGAGTACCAGGCATCGTCGTAATAGGTGTTGCCGTAGCGTTCGCCGCTGTCGCACAGCAGGCTGACGATGGCGCCGCCCTCACCCGCCGCGTGCATCTGCTGGGCCAGGTACAGCACGCCGACGAAATTGGTGCCGGTGGACCCGCCCACGCGGCGCCCGAAGCGCCCGGCGAGGTAGCGCATGGCCGCGAACGAGAGCCCGTCCGGCACCTTCAGCATGGCGTCGATGCAGGTCGGGATGAATGAATGCTCCACGCGCGGCCGGCCGATGCCTTCAATGCGCGAGCCCTCCGCCAGGGACAGGTCCGGCTGCGGCTTGCCCTCCAGGCAGCTGCGGAAGTAGTCGAAGAACACCGAGTTCTCCGGGTCCGCGCACAGCACGCGGGTCTGGTGGCGGCGATAGGCCACATAGCGCCCCAGCGTGGCGATGGTGCCGCCGGTGCCGCCGCTCGATACCAGCCAGGCCGGCACCGCATGCTCTTCCTGCGCCATCTGCTTGAAGATCGACTCGGCGATATTGTTGTTGGCACGCCAGTCGGTGGCGCGCTCGGCGTAGGTGAACTGGTCCATGAAATGCCCACCCGTCTCCTGCGCGATGCGGCGCGAGGCCGCGTAGATCTCGGACGGGCTGTCCACCAGGTGGCAGTGCCCGCCGTAGAACTCGATCGCCTCGATCTTGGCGCGCGAAGTGCCTGCCGGGATCACCGCCACGAACGGCAGCCCGAGCAGCCGCGCAAAGTAAGCCTCGGAGATCGCCGTCGAGCCGCTGGACGCCTCCACCACCGTGCTGCCCTCATGCAGCCAGCCGTTGCACAGCGCGTACAGGAACAGCGACCGCGCCAGCCGGTGCTTGAGGCTGCCGGTCGGATGGCTGGACTCGTCCTTGAAATAGACGCGGATGTCAGGGTAGCCCGGCAGGTCCAGCGGGATCAGGTGGGTGTCGGCGGACCGGTTGAAATCCGCATCGATCTTGCGGATGGCCTCATGGGTCCAGTCGGAAAGGGGCATGGCAGTGTTCCGGGCAGGCCGGACATCAGGACAGACCGTCAGGATGCCAGAAGCGCACGCCACAAATCCAGTTTCCGGGATGGACCGGCAGCCTGGCACAGCCCGCAAAGGGCGGCTTCTCCACACCCGCGGCATCGGGCATGGCATTTCCTGCCCGGATGCAGCCACCGGCGCGGGCGCTGGGATATGATAATAGGATTAACATCATATGTGACTGCAACAGATGTCCCCGATGTCCGCGATACCCGGGAGCGCCACCCGCCATCTTGCCCGCCCCAGCCAGCCGACCGGTCCCGCCCTCCGGGCCCTGCATTGCGCAAGGCTGCCGTGATCGAGGCCACCCTCAACATCGCCGCCGGCAAGGGTTTCCAGGGACGTGGCTCGGCGCGCGTGAGCCTGGTGGCCAGCCGCTTTGCCAGCCGCATCGTGCTGGTCACGGACTCCGGCTCGGCCGATGCGCACGACGTGATGGCCGTCATGCGCCTGCGCACGCCGCCTGGCACGGTGCTGCGCATCCAGGCCGACGGCCCGGACGAAGTCGCCGCGGTCAGGGCCATCGCACGACTGCTCGGACCAGGGAACGGCCAGCCATGAACGAACGCAAGCCGGGCGCCGGTACCGGCATCGCCGCGGATAGCGGCCGCACGTCTTTTGAGTCGTATATGCGGTTCCTGGCCGAGGCCCCACGCGACGGCACGCCCGTGGTGCTGGAGACCGAGACTGCCCTGTCGCTGCACTTCGACGTGCTGGCTACGCAGAGCTTCATGTCGCGGCGCGATCCCGACCGGCTGGTGCTGGGCTACACGCGCACCATGATGGGATTCCTGCTGCTGCATCCGTCGCCGGCACGGATTTCAGTGATCGGGCTCGGCGGAGGCTCGCTGGTCAAGTATTGCTACCGGCACCTGCCTGCCACGCGGGTGGTCGCTGTCGAGATCGACCCCGCGGTGATCGCACTGCGCGAGCGCTTCCGCATTCCGCCCGACGATGCCCGCCTGCAGGTGGTCTGCGCCGATGGCGCCGAGTACGTCAAGGGCCGTGAAGCGCGCCCCGAGGTCATCCTCGTCGACGGCTTCCTGGCTGATGGCATGCCGCTGCAGCTTGGCTCTGCCGGCTTCTACGCGGCCTGCCACGCGCGGCTGGCCGACGACGGCGTGCTGGTCGCCAACTTGCTTGCAAGCGACCACGGCATGCCGCACTACCTGGGCGCGGTGCGCGCCGTGTTCGGGGCCTCGATGTCGGTCGCGCGCGCCGAGGACAGCTGCAACTACACGTTGTTTGCCTGGAAAGGCCCGCCCCGGCTGCCGTCGCTGCAGACGCTGCTGGCACGCGCACGGGTGCTGGAAGCCATGCATGCGCTGAAGCTGACACCGACTGCCCGCCGCATGAAGCGTGGCGAGCAGGTTGCCGCCGACCCCGACGCCTGGCACGCCCTTGCCCGGCCCCGGAACAGCCGGTAGCGGCAACGCAGGTCCTTCGCCTCCCTTCCCAATCCGCCAGACGCCGCCCATCGCCATGCCGATCCTGTACCTGCGCAAACTGACCGGGAAGCGGCGCAGCCCCCACGCCAACCGGCACCTGGCCGGCTACCTGTGCTTTGCCGCAGGCGCCATCAATGCCGGCGGCTTCCTGGCCGTGCAGCAATACACCTCGCATATGTCCGGCGTGGTCTCAGCCATGGCCGACAACCTGGCACTGGGCAGCTTCGCGCTGGTGCTGGACGGAGTCGGGGCGCTGCTGTCGTTTCTCGGCGGCGCCGCGTGCTCGGCGGTGCTGGTCAACTGGGGGCGGCGCGAGCGGCTGCACAGTGAATATGCACTACCGCTGGCGCTGGAGGCGGGGCTGCTGCTGTGCTTTGGCCTGATCGGCGGCAACCTTGGGCAGCACCAGTGGCTGTTCGTGCCAGCCACGGTGATGCTGCTGTGCTTCATCATGGGGCTGCAGAATGCCATGATCACCAAGCTCTCGAACGCCGAGATCCGCACCACCCACCTCACTGGCATGGTCACCGATATCGGCATCGAGCTGGGTAAGCTGTGCTACTGGAATGCAGCCGCGCCGGCGCGCACGCCATCACGCACACAAGCGCGCCCTCCGCCGCGCGTGCTCGCCAACCGGCGCAAGCTGCGCCTGCTGGTGGTGCTGGTCACGCTGTTCTTTGCCGGCGGCGTCACCGGCGCGCTGGGATTCAAGCGCCTGGGTTTCAGCGCCACGCTGCCGCTGGCCGCGCTGCTGCTGGCGCTGATCGCGGTGCCGCTGACCGACGACCTGCGCAGCCGCTGGCGCACAGGCTCACTGCCGCGCCTGGCGGCGCGGATGCGACAACGCGTGCAGGCGGGCGCGCTGCGCCGGCGGCGCTAGGCGCCCGCCTACCGGTAGACCAGCACCGGAATCTTGCTGTGGGTCAGCACCTTCAGGGTTTCGCTGCCGATCAGCATGCCCTGGACCCCGCGCCGCCCGTGTGAGGCCATCACGATCAGGTCGCAGCCCTTTTCCTCGGCCGTCTTGATGATGGCCTCGTAGGGATGGTCATTGACGACGTATGCCGTTTCACAGGGCACGCCCGCGGCGCCGGCCTCGTCGGCCAGTCCGCGCAGGTAGCGGGTTGCGTCTTCCCTAGCTTGCTTCACGTAGGTTTCGCGCGTGTCCTCCAGCATCTCGACCTGGTAGGTCAGGACATGGTAGTTCGGACAAACCCGCACCGCGGTGGTACGCGCCCCCATGTCCCGCGCCAGCATCAGGGCCTTGCGGAACGCCGCTTCAGACAGGTCGGAGCCATCGACCGCCAGCAGGAGATGCTTGAACATGATTGCCTCCTTGCCTGCATAGTTGCCGGCTAAGGCGCTCACTTCCGATGCGTCATCGCCATGCGTCCGAAAGTGCGAGCCCGCAAGGCGCACAAAGAGCGACCGATACCTCCGGTTTCGAATGATTCGTCACTCGACTCCAGTATAGGTGCGCCATGGCCCACGGCAATCCGGCATGCGTCACATGCGCACGGGTGGATTCAATACCGGCGATTTGCGAAACCGTTGGCTGGCCGCGGGCCGCGTCAGGGCCGACCAGGGTCGCGCCGGATCGCTGCGGAATCCTTCGTCAGCCATGCGGCAATAGCGTCGGCCACCGCTTGCGGCGCTTCCATGGTGATCATGTACCCCGCATCCTCTATCACTTCAAGCCGCGCCGCCGGGATCCGCCCGCGCATGTCCACGTGGCTGTCCAGGGGGTTCCAGTGATCCTGGCGGCCGCACAGCAGCAGCGTCGGGCAGGTAATGGCCGGCAGCAGCGCCGATGCGTCCGGAGGCCCGAGCAACGCCCGCACCTGCGCGGCAAACTGTGTGGGGGTGCTGCGCCCGATCATGTCGGGAATCTCATCGAACAGCAGCGAGCCGACGCGATCGGGATGCACCATGCCCAACCGTGCCGGAGGTAGCCAGCAAACCCACCGTGCTGCCCGCGCCATAGCGGCGGACGATGTCATCCACGATCGCAATGCGGCTCAGGCTGCCACGCCGGCGGCCTCGCCGGATTCGCCAGCATGGCTGCCCGGGCGCCACGTGAGCGCCACCGCCAGCGCGCCCAGGGCGGATACCAGCAGTGCCGCGTAGGGCAGCACGTAGGAGCCGGGCACCACGTCCATCAGCACGCCGATCAGCGCCGGCGAAATCGCCGCTGCGAGCTGGCCGCCAAAGTTGATGATGCCGGCGGCCGAGCCCACCGATTCATCCGGAATATGCTTGAGCGGGATGGCAAAGACCGTGCCATACACCACCGTGTAGCCCATCAGCGCAAGCGTCCACAGCGTGAGCATCGCCGGCAGCGATTCGGCATAGGCCGTCAGCGCGATGAAGACGGCCATGGCGGTGGCGCCGACGGCCATGAACACGCGTTCGCGCCCCTGGCCGACCTTGTCGAGCAGCCAGCCCACCACGAGCAGGCAGCCCACCACGAGCAGGCAGGCAAAGGCCACCACATAGGGCACCGCCGAGGCGATGCCGAACAGCACGCGGACCACGAACAGCATGGCAAAGGTGGTGGCCATGCCCGTGGCCCCGGTGAAGACCGACCAGCACGCCACCGAGAACACCAGGATGACCGCGCGCACCGAAGCGATCGCCCAGCCAGCCAGCGGCAAGCTGCATGAGCGCGTAGCTCACATAGAAGGCGCTCAGCAGCAGGCCGGCCGAACGCGCGTCGAGCCAGTGGCGCGCTCACGGCGATCACTTCGTCGGCCGTGGCGGCGCGAGCCGGTGGATAGTAGAGGCCCGTCGACATGCCGATGGCACCCGCCTCCAGTGCCTCGGCCAGGTCCTGCGCCATGCGGTCGGCTTCGCGCCCAGTGGCCGCCCGGTCGAGCCTGCCCATATGGCGCACGCGCAATGTCGAATGGCCGACCAGGCAGGCCGCGTTGAGCGCCGGCCCCACGGCCTCCAGTGCGTCGAGGTAGCTGGCAAAACGCTCGAAGCGCCAGGCGTCGTCGCCCAGCAGGTCCAGCGGTGCCGGCGGGTTATCGGTCAGCAGCGGAGATGCCCCGCTCCGTCCTGCTCACCGACATACTGACCCTGATCGGCGACGCCGACGACTGGACGCCCGCCGCGCGCTGCGAACGCTGGCGCGATATCGTGATGAAGCACGGCCATACGGTCGAGATTATCGTCTACCACGGCGCCGTACATGGCTTTGACACGAGCCGTCCGCCCCGTGCCTTCGCCGGGCACATCGTCGGTCAGGATCCCGCTGCCGCCGAGGATGCCATCGCGCGGACGCAAGCCTTTTTCCGGCAGCGCCTGATGGGCGCCATAGCCAATTGCTCCGGGAGCAACCAGCGTGATCTATGGCATAGATATTGCGTAGAGGACACACGGGCCAACGGCGGCCTTGAAACAAGCTGGCAAGTCGCGATGACATGCTCCGAAAAGGAGCATCCCGGGCAACGACGCCCCGAAGCGAATGGACCACGAACCGGACAACCGGTTCGCAGGCATCTCGCTTCGGGGCGCTTTTGCTTTGCCGGTCAGCGCGGTTTGCGTCTGCGTCGACACTACTTGCAAGGCATGGCATGAACGCTCTCTCTACTCAGTCACCCGAGACCGAAGTGTCCGCCGAAACCATCGGCGCATTGATCAACCTTTCCGGAAGGCAGCGCATGCTGTCGCAACGGATCGTCCTCCAGTTGTTGCTCGCTTCGCGGGGGGACGCTGCGGCGCTCGATATCGCACGCAAGTGCCTGTCAATGTTCGAGTCGGCGCATTCGGATCTCGTGACGGGCAATGAGCGTTTCCCCGGCACATTCTCCGGCGCCTTGCAGCAACTGTACTTTGGCAGTGCGCGCGCTGACGCGCGTATCCGTGAATTCATCGCCCGGGTCAGAACAGCGATAGACGCACCCCAGGCCGACACCAGCCGGCAAGCGTCATCCCTCGATGTGCTTGTGACGCAGGCCACGCCAATACTTGAACTGCTGCAGACCGTCACGCAGGCCTACCAGGAGGAAATGCACCGTTGCGAAGTCGCTGTGCGCAAACGCCAGACCGACCTCGCCGATCGCCTCAGCGGTATTTCGATGCAGGCGAACATCGTCGCAATGAATGCGCGCATCTCGGCGGCGCGGGCGGGAGAGTACGGCAGGGAGTTCTCGGTGATCACGCAGGTGCTTGCGAACATCATCAAGGAAATGGATCAGCTGATCCGCCACGTCGTCGGCTCGAACGATGCGCCCAAAGGATCAACCAGAGTTTGATGCGGAGACGCCCTTGAAACGTTACCTCTGTTCCTTCTGCCTGATTGTCTGCAGCGTCCTGGCGCTGGCCCTGGCCGGGACCGCTGCCGCCGAAACGCTGACGATCAACGCGGCGATCAACAAAGCGGGCCGCCAGCGCATGCTGTCTCAGCGCATGGCCAAGGCTTACTGCCAGGTTGGCCTTGGCGTTGAAGTCGAACGTTCGAAGAAGATTCTCGAGCAGTCCGCGGCGCTCTTCGACAAGCAGCTCATGGAGCTGAAGGCGTTCGCGCCCACGCCGGAGATCAAGGACACCTACGCCAGGCTCGAGCAGACATGGATTCCCTATAAACAGTTGCTGTCCGGCGGCAATCCGAATCCCGATAGCGCGAAAACCATCGCTAAAATGAGCGAGGACGTGCTGAAGCTTGCGCAACAGGGAACCCTCCTGCTCGAGAAACATACCGGCACCGCGACGGGTAAGCTGATCAACGTTGCCGGCCGCCAGCGGATGCTCTCGCAGAAGATCGCCAAGATCAGCATGTTCCGCGCCTGGGGCATTACCTCCCCCCAGATGGCGCAGGATCTGGACACGGCTACCAGGGAATTCGCAGCCGCGCAGGAGCTTCTCACCTCGGCGCCGCAAAACACCGAGGCAATCCGTCGCGAACTGCTGCTGGCCGGCTCTCAGTGGCTGTTCTTTGAAGAGGCACTCAATCAGACCGGGGTCAGTCGCGCGGAACAGTTGAGAAACATCGCCACGACCAGCGAGCGCATTCTTCAGGTGATGGATGACGTCACCGGCATGTATGAAGAGATGCCCAGGTAACGTGGGTGCGTGAACGAGCTATGCCAGACGCGGCTCGACAGGCAGCCACGCTTGCAATGCCTGCCAGGCACGCAGCTTTTCCGGGTAGGGCAAGGTATGGGCGGGACTACTGGAAGGAAGCTTGATGATCCGGTGATGGTCGTCATGCTGCCCAAGGGCCTTCAAACCGATACGCGCAGCAGTGCCGCCATTGAAGGCGATGACAGCCAGCCCGGGGAGTGATTCGATCAGGCTTGCCAGGTCGTTGCCGGCGTGATCCCGGATATTGCTGTCCAGGCTGCCCTCACGCTTCGCTTGCGCCACCACGTCCCACAGACCGACGTGATGCGCCAGAAGCGTTTGCAGCCGCGCGGCATAGTCCATGTGGACCAGGTCTTCACCCAGAACCTCACCGGTCAGACGCCAGAACTGATTCTGCCGATGCGCGTAATACTGGCTTTGCGCCAGTGACGCCTCGCCCGGCAGGCTGCCGAGAATAAGGATGCGCGTGCCGGCGTCAACGACAGGCGGGAAGCACCGCTTCAGCGTCATCGGTCACGCGCTCCGTTACAACACATTGAGATGGGAATCCCCCGCCGCGTGCGCGGCGAGGGCAGCCCGGGGGTCAGGCCAGCAGCTTGTTGACGCGCTGCACATACGCAGCCGGATCGTCCAGCATGCCGCCTTCGGCCAGCAGCGCCTGGTCGAACAGCACCTGCACGCGGTCGCTGAAGGCATCGCCCTCGGGGAGATCGCGCAGTTTCTGCACCAGCGCGTGTTCCGGGTTCAGTTCCAGGATCGGCTGGGCGTCCGGCGCCTTCTGGCCGGCCTGCTTCAGCAGGCGCTGCAGGTAGCCGCTCATGTCGCCTTCGTCAGAGACCAGGCACGAGGCCGACGCGGTCAGGCGCAGCGTCACTCGCACGTCCTTGGCCTTGCCGTCGAGCACGGCCTTGGCGCGTTCGACCACGTCCTTCCAGTCGGCCTCGGCCCTTTCCTGCTCGGCCTTCTCGGCTTCGTCGGCGAGCTTGCCCAGGTCCAGGTCGCCGCGCGCGACCGACACCAGTTCCTTGCCGTCGAACTCGCGCAGGAACGACAGCATCCATTCGTCGACGCGGTCGGTCAGCAGCACCACTTCGATCCCCTTCTTGCGGAACACTTCCAGGTGCGGGCTGTTCTTCGCGGCGGACCAGGTATCGGCCGTGACGTAGTAGATCTTGTCCTGGCCTTCCTTCATGCGGCCGACGTAGGCGGCCAGCGCCACGTTCTGCTCGGCGGTGTCGTTGTGCGTGGAGGCAAAGCGCAGCAGCTTCGCCACGCGCTCCAGGTTGGCCTGGTCTTCGCCGATGCCTTCCTTGAGCGCCTGGCCGAATTGCTGCCAGAAGGTGGTGTACTTGGCGCGCTCGGCTTCTTCTTCACTGTCGGCCAGCGTTTCCAGCATCGACAGCACGCGCTTGGTGCAGCCCTCGCGGATGGCCTTGACGTCGCGGCTTTCCTGCAGCAGTTCGCGCGATACGTTCAGCGGCAGGTCGGCGGAATCGACCACGCCCTTGACCCAGCGCAGGTAGCCCGGCAGCAGCTGGTCGGCATCGTCCATGATGAAGACGCGCTTGACGTACAGCTTCAGGCCGGCCTTGTGGTTGCGGTCCCACAGGTCGAACGGGGCGCGCGCCGGGATATAGAGCAGCTGGGTGTATTCGCTGCGGCCTTCCACGCGGTTGTGGGTCCAGGCCAGCGGCGTTTCGCTGTCGTGGTGCGCGATATGCTGGTAGAAGGCGGTGTACTGCTCGTCGGTGATGTCCGACTTGTTGCGGGTCCACAGCGCGCTGGCCTGGTTGACGCTTTCCCACTCGTCCGTGCGCTTGTAGGCGCTGGTCTCGGCATCCCACACCTCCTTGGGCATGCGGATCGGCAGCGAGATATGGTCCGAGTACTTCTGGATGATGCCCTTCAGGCGCCATGCCGAGAGGAAATCGTCCTCGCCCTCGCGCAGGTGCAGCGTGATGGTGGTGCCGCGCTCTGCGCGGGCGATGGCATCGATGGTGAACTCACCGTCGCCAGTGCTTTCCCAGCGCACCGCGTCTTCGGCGCCCAGGCCGGCGCGGCGCGTTTCCACCGTCACCTTGTCGGCAACGATAAAGGCCGAGTAGAAGCCCACGCCAAACTGTCCGATCAGCGCGGCGTCCTTCTGCTGGTCACCGGACAGCTGCTGGAAAAACTCCTTGGTGCCCGAGCGGGCGATGGTGCCGAGGTTGCGGATGGCCTCGTCGCGGCTCATGCCGATGCCGTTGTCGGTGATCGTCAGCGTGCGCGCCTGCGGATCGGCCTCGATGCGGATGGCCAGGTCGGCGTCGTTTTCCAGCAGGGACGGGTTCGCAATCGCCTCGAAGCGCAGCTTGTCGGTGGCGTCCGAAGCATTCGAGACCAGCTCGCGCAGGAAGATTTCCTTGTTGCTGTACAGCGAGTGGATCATCAGGTGCAGCAGTTGCTTCACTTCCGCCTGGAAGCTCATCGTCTCGTGCGGTGCGGTCATGGTTCTCCTCTTGGAAACAGGCGAATCTGGAAAGTGGGTGTGGCCACGGTCATGTGGCCGGTGCCGCCAGACATAGGGCCGCCCGGGCCGTTTTTCAAGGCCCGGGTGCTGCCGGGATGTGACTTAAAGGCGCTCGAGCTGGCGCGCCAGGAAGGCCAGCATGTCCGGGTGGCCGCTGCTGGCAACGTTGAAGCGCATCCAGCCCGACGGCATCTGCGACGGCGAGAACAGGCTGCCCGGGGCGAACAGGTAGCCCTCTTCATGCCCCGCGGTGGCGATCGCGTTGGTATCGCGGCCGGTATCGGCCCACAGGTACATGCCGGCGTGCTGACCGGGAAAGAGGCGCAGGCCCAGCCGCTCCAGCTCGCGCCGGGTTTCGTCGCGGGCGCGGTCCAGCCGGGTGCGCACGCGCTCCACATGCTTGCGGTAGTGGCCCTCGGTCAGCACCTTGTACAGCACGCGCTCGTTGATCTCCGGCGTGGCCAGCCCCGCCAGCAGCTTGCTGTCCGTCAGCGCCGACGCCATCTCCGGGTGCGCGGCGATAAAGCCCACGCGCAGGTTGGCCGCCAGGGTCTTGGAAAAGCTGCCCAGGTAGATCACCCGACGCAGCTGGTCCAGGCTGGCCAGCCGGGTGGCGGCGTGGCCGGGCGGGCACAGGTCGCAGTAGATATCGTCCTCGACGATCAGGAAGTCGTACTGCTCGGCCAGGCGCAGCAGCTGGAAGGCCTTGGCCGCCGACAGCGAGGTGCCGGTGGGGTTGTGCAGCACCGAGTTGATCACGAACAGCTTGGGCCGCCGTGCCTGCACGATGCGCTCCAGCGCCTCCAGGTCCGGCCCCTCGGCGGTGTACGGCACGCCGATCACCTGGGCGCCCTGCGCGGCAAAGCGGCCGAACATCACGAACCAGGCCGGGTCGCCCACCAGCACCGTGTCGCCGGGCTGCAGGTAGAGCCGCGCGATCAGGTCCAGGGCCTGGGTGATGCCCGAGGTCAGCACGATCTGCTCGGCGCTGGCACCGATCTCCAGTTCTTCCAGCCGGGTGCGCAGCTGCTGGCGCAGCGGCAGAAAACCCTGCGGCGTGCCGCTGGCCAGGAAATGGTTGCCGGGCTGGCGGCCCAGCCCGCGCAGCGCGCTGGCAATCAGTTCGCCGTCGAGCCAGTCATTGGGCAGGAAGCCCAGCCCGGGCGCCTTGTGCACCTCGGCGGTATGGAACATGCTGCGCAGCAGCCAGGTCACGTCGATATTGCGCGCCACCGCCACGCCGCCCGACACCGGCGCCGCGGGCGCGGCCGGGGCGCGCTCGCGCACGTAGAAGCCGGAGCCGCGGCGCGATTCCAGGTAGCCCAGCGCCACCAGCCGCTCATAGGCCTCGACCACGGTAAAGCGCGAGATGCCCTTCTCCTGCGCCAGCTGCCGGATCGACGGCATGCGCATGCCGGCGCGGAACACGCGCTCGTCGATGCGCATGCGGGCCCATTCGGTCAGCTGCTCGACCAGCGTCATCTGCGCCGAGGGGATCGGATCCGGGAAGCGCTCGGTGGGCGGCACCACCAGCCGCAGCGCGCGGCCGGAGGCATGCCCCGATGTGCTTTGGGCGTCGCCTCCGCTATCCTTCTGACGGGCGACGGTGGCGGTCTCGCTGCCGGCGTCGCCGTCCCTGCTGTTGGCATCCATGTGCTGCTCCCGCAACTGTACTGAATACGATCCGCTCAACTGTACCGGTACTGTACCGACTACCTTGTCTACCATCAAGCCAAGATGAAGCTCGCCCTCGATCACCTCGTCATCGCCGCGCCCGACCTGGACGCCGGCACGGACTACGTTGCCGGCCTGCTGGGCATTACGCCCCAGGGCGGCGGCGCGCACACGGCCATGGCCACGCACAACCGCGTGCTGGGCATGTTCGGCGGCGTCTACCTGGAAGTGATCGCGGTCGACCCGGCGGCAACGGCGCCGACCCGTGCGCGCTGGTTCGGCCTGGACACCGAGGCCGTGCAGCAGCGCCTGCGCGACGGCCCGTTCCTGCTGCACTGGGCCGCGCGCGTGGAACGCCCCGCCGACCTGGGCCGGTGGCAGGCGCAGTACCCGGAGCGCATCGCCCCGGTTATCCCGATGACCCGCGGCGGCCTGCACTGGCGCATCACCGTGCCCGAGGACGGCAGCCTGCCGGCCTGGCCGGGCGAAGCCGACAGCGCCGGCGATGGCCTGCTGCCCAGCCTGATCCAGTGGGACGTGGCCAGCTACCCCGGCGTCAGCCTGCCGCGGCAGGACCTGGCGCTGCGCAAGCTGTCCGGGCGCCACCCGCGTGCCGAACTGCTGCGCCAGGGGCTGGCCTGGCTGGGCGCCGCCCCCCTCATCGCCATCGAGCAGGCCGACGGCCCGCCCGAACTGATTGCCGAAATCGAAACCGCGCAAGGCATCCGCACCCTGCGCTAGCCACACCCAGAACAAGCCCACCAGGAGACCCCCGATGTCCGCCACCCGCAAGCGCTTCGACGAAGACCCCTACCTCGACCACTGCACCGCCACCGTGGTGGCGGCCGGCGCCGAAGGGGTCGAACTCGACGAAACAGTGTGCTACGCGCGCAGCGGCGGCCAGGCCGGCGACACCGCCATGCTGGTGCTGGCCGACGGGCGCACGGTGGCCATCGCCGACACTGTCTACGCCGACGACCGCAGCCGCATCCTGCATGTGCCCGCACCGGATGCGCCGCTGCCGCGCGTGGGCGAGCGCGTCACCGTGACCATCGACTGGGCGCGCCGCCACAAGCTGATGCGGCTGCATACCTGCCTGCACCTGCTGGGCTCGCTGATCCCGGTGCCGGTGACCGGCTGCGGCATCTCGCCGGAGTCGGCGCGGGTCGACTTCGACCTGCCGGAATCGACCCTGGACAAGGCCGACCTGACCGAGCGCCTGAACGCGCTGATCCACGCCAACACCGCGGTGCGCACCACGCTGATCACGCCGCAGGAACTGGCCGCCCAGCCCGAGCTGGTGCGCACCATCGGCGCCGCGCCGCCGGCGGGCACGGCCAGCATCCGCATCATCGAGATCCCCGGCGTGGACCGCCAGCCCTGCGGCGGCACGCACGTGGCCAACACCAGCGAGATCGGCGCGGTGGTGGTGACCAAGATCGAGAAGAAAAGCCGCACCAACCGGCGCGTGGTGGTCGCGTTCGCGTGATGGCGTCCGGCTTGCTCACCGGCCTGACGGCCGCGCAGTTCCTGGCCCTGCTGACCCTGCTCACGGTGGGCCTGTTCACGCCCGGTCCCAACACCACCATCGCCGCGGTCACCGGCGCCAACTTCGGGCTGCGCGCCACGCTGCCGCACTGCGTGGGCGTGGCCTTCGGCTTTGCCAGCATCCTGGCGCTGTGCGCGCTGGGCGTGGGCGCGCTGATTCTGGGCCAGCCCGCGCTGGCCGCCAGCGTGCATCTGGCCGGCGTGGCCTACCTGCTGTGGCTGGCGTGGAGGATCGCGCGCAGCACGGTGCTGGCGCAGAAGCAGGTGCTGCGCCCGCTGAGCGTGTGGCAGTCGGCGGTGCTGCAGTACGCCAACATCAAGGCGTGGATGCTGGCGCTGGCGGTCGCGGCCTCTTACATGACGGGCGCGCCCTCGCCGGTGCAGCGCGTGCTGCTGGTGTGCGGCGTGTTCGCCGTGCTGGGCTTTGTCAGCAATGGCGTGTACGGCGTGCTTGGCGCATCGCTGCGGCAATGGCTGCAGCAAGGCCAGCGCGTGCGCTGGTTCAACCGCGCCATGGGCGCGGCGCTGGCGCTGACCGCGCTGTGGATTGCGGTCAGCGCCAGCCCGGGCGTGCACTGACCCCCGGCAATCCGATTCCGAGCCAATGACAACCAAGACCCTGACCATGCCCGCCAACCGCCCCGCTTCACCGCCACTGACGTCTGCCCCACCGGCCTCCGGCGGCATGCTGCTCGGCTTTGTCGGCGTGGCGATCTTCAGCCAGACGCTGCCGTTCACGCGCATGGCGGTGGCCGAGCTGGACCCGATCTTTGTCGCAATGGGGCGCGCCGTGCTGGCCGCGCTGCTGGCGCTGGGGCTGCTGGCCTGGCGCGGCGCGCTGTCCGCCAGCCGCCGCCCGCGCGGCGGCCAGTGGCCGCGGCTGGCCGTGACCGCGCTGGGCGTGGTGGCGGGTTTCCCGCTGTTTTCTTCGCTGGCGATGCGCGAGGTGCCGGCCAGCCACGGCGCCATCGTGACCGGCCTGCTGCCGCTGGCGACCGCGGTATTCGCCGCCTGGTTCGGGCGTGAGCGGCCGTCGCCGGCGTTCTGGCTGTCGGCATTGGCCGGCAGCGCGCTGGTGGTGGGCTTTGCCGTCTGGCAGGGTGCCGGCGGCCTGCAGCATGCGGACTGGTACCTGTTCGCCGCCGTGGTGCTGGGCGCGCTGGGCTATGCCGAGGGCGGCAAGCTGTCGCGCGAACTGGGCGGGCTGGAGACCATCAGCTGGGCGCTGGTGGTGTCGCTGCCGGTGCTGGTGCCGGTGGTGGCCTGGCTGACCCTGCGCGACCTGCCGGCGATTGCCGTGGCGTCACCGCGCGCCTGGGGCGGCATGGCCTATGTGTCGGTGTTCTCGATGTTTGTCGGCTTCCTTTTCTGGTACGCCGGCCTCGCAAAAGGCGGCGTGGCGCGCGTCGGCCAGATACAATTGCTGCAGCCGTTCCTGACGCTGGCGGGCGGCGCGCTGATCCTGGCCGAGCCGCTTGACGCCCCCACCATCGCCTTCGCGGTGGCGGTGATCGCCGTCGTGGCCCTCGGCCGCCGCGCCGCCGTGCAGCAAAGCGCACCTGCCGCGGAAACGCCACCGATCCTCCCTGGACGCACTCACTGACTGGAGCCTACATGTCCCAAACCTCGGTCTACGACACCCTTGCCCGCCTCGGCATCGAACTGCCGGCCGTCAACGCCCCCGCCGCCGCCTATGTGATGGCCGCGCAAACCGGCAACACCGTGTTCCTGTCCGGCCATATCGCCCGCAAGGACGGCAAGGTATGGACCGGCAAGCTGGGCAAGGACATCGATACCGAGTCCGGCAAGGCCGCCGCGCGCGCGATCGCCATCGACCTGCTGGCCACGCTGCACGCGCATGTGGGCGACCTGAACCGCGTCACCCGCATCGTCAAGGTAATGAGCCTGGTCAATTCGACCCCCGAATTCACCGAGCAGCACCTGGTCACCAACGGCGCCTCGGAGCTGCTGGCCGAAGTGTTCGGCGACAAGGGCAAGCATGCGCGCAGCGCCTTTGGCGTGGCGCAAGTCCCGCTGGGCGCCTGCGTCGAGATCGAGATGATCGCCGAAGTCAAGGCGGCCTGAGGTCCGCATGCGCATCGACAACCTGCCCTTCGGCACCACCGACTGGTCGGCCATCGCACCGACCCGCCACCCCGGCGAGCAGGGCGAGGCCACCTGGCGCACGCGCCAGTTCGGCGACATCCGCGTGCGCATGGTCGAATATTCGCCGGGCTACCTGGCCGACCACTGGTGCAGCAAGGGCCATATCCTGTTCGTGCTGGACGGCGAGCTCCATACCGAGCTGGAAGACGGCCGGCAGTTCGTGCTCGGCGCGGGCACCAGCTACCAGGTAGCCGACCAGGCGGAAGCGCACCGTTCGTCCTCGCCGAAGGGCGCACGACTATTTATCGTTGACTGAGCGGCAGGCGTGCCGCTCAGCCCAGAATCCCCAGACCACAAGAGACACATCATGAAATGGGCCATCTCCCGCCGGGCGCAGCAACTGACCAGCTCGGCCATTCGCGAAATCCTGAAGGTCACCGAGCGTCCGGAAGTCATTTCGTTCGCCGGCGGCCTGCCGTCGCCGGCCTCGTTCCCGGTAGCGGCCATGGAGGCAGCGACGGCCCGTGTATTCGCCGACAACCCGCAGGCGGCGCTGCAATACGCCGCGACCGAAGGCTACCTGCCGCTGCGCGAATTCGTCGCCAGGCGCCATGGCGCGCCGGTCGAGCGCGTGCTGATCACCACCGGCTCGCAGCAGGCACTGGACCTGATCGCCAAGGTGATGATCGACCCGGGCAGCAAGGTGCTGGTGGAAACCCCAAGCTACCTCGGCGCACTGCAGGCGTTCTCGCTGTTCGAACCTGAATTCGTCTCGATCCCCAGCGACGACAAGGGCCTCCTGCCCGAGGCGCTGACGCCCGAGCTGACCGCCGGCGCGCGCTTCCTGTACGCCCTGCCCAACTTCCAGAACCCGACCGGGCGCCGCCTGCCGCTGGAGCGCCGCGAGGCGCTGGTGGCCCGCGCAAAGGAACAGGGCGTGCTGCTGGTCGAGGACGATCCCTATGGCGCGCTCAGCTACACCGGCGACCAGCTGCCCAGCCTGCTGTCGATGAACCCGGACGGCGTCATCTACATGGGCTCGTTCTCGAAGATCCTGGCCCCCGGCATGCGACTGGGCTATGTGATCGCCCCGCCCGAGCTGCACTTCAAGCTGTGCCAGGCCAAGCAGGCGTCTGACCTGCACACGCCGACCTTCACCCAGCGCGTGGCCTACGAGACCATCCGCGACGGCCTGCTCGACACGCATATCCCGACCATCCGCGAGCTCTACGGCAAACAGTGCCAGTACATGCTGGACGCGCTCAAGCGCCATATGCCCGAGGGCGTGACCTGGAACGCGCCCGAAGGCGGCATGTTCATCTGGATGGAGCTGCCCGAGGGCCTGGACAGCATGGTGATCCTGGAAGAAGCCGTGAAGCGCAACGTGGCCTATGTGCCGGGCGCGCCGTTCTACGCCAGCAACCCGAAGCGCAACGCGCTGCGCCTGGCCTTTGTCACGGTGTCGGCCGAGCGCATCGAGCAGGGCGTGGCGATCCTTGGCGAGCTGTTCCGCGAAGCCATCGCCGCGGCCGCCGCCAAGCAACCGCGCGCGGCCTGAAGCCCGGGCGCGCATCACCACTGGAGCCGACATGTTGCGTATCTGGGGCCGACTCTCCTCCATCAACGTGCAGAAAGTGGTCTGGTGCGCGCGCGAGCTGCACCTGGACCATGAGCGCCTGGATATCGGCGTGACCAAGGGCGACCTCGACACCGAGGCCTATGTGCGCCTGAACCCGAACCGCCAGATCCCCGTGATCGAGGATTTCCGCGGCACCGATGTCGGCGGCGAGCCCTTCGTGCTGTGGGAATCCAATGCGATCGTGCGGTACCTGTGCGCTCGCTACGGCGAAGGCACGCTGTGGCCCGAGGACGTCAAGGCACGCGCCTCGGCCGACCGCTGGATGGACTGGCAGACCACCGCCTTCAGCCCGGCCATGGTGACCGCGTTCCTGAACCTGGTGCGCAAGCCAAAAGCGGAGCGCGACGAGGCCGCCATCAAGGCATCGTGCGAGCGCACCGAGCCGCTGGCCGCTCTGCTGGACAAGGCGCTGGCCGGGCGCGAGTTCATCGGCGGCGACCGCTTCACCATGGCCGACATCTCGCTGGCCTGTGCCGCGCACCGCTGGATGGGGCTGCCGCTCAAGCACCAGCCGCGCCCCGACCTGGAGCGCTGGTTGAGCGCGATGCGCGCCCGCCCCGCCGCGGACGGCATCCTGGAACTGCCGCTGCGCTGAGCCGCGGCAGTTTTTTCTTTCCTGCGGTCCGGCCTTACTTCACGGCGCGCGAGCCCGATGCCGCGGTAAATACCCCCAGCCCGATAAACGCCGCGCCGGTCAGGTAGCGGCCGAACGCGCGCGCCCTGCCGGCGCGGCGCAGTGCCGGCATCACCGCGGCGGCGGCCATCACGTAGCAGGCATCGGTGGTCGCGGCAATCAGCACGAAGGCCACGCCCAGCGCCAGGCTCTGCGTCAGCGCCGAGCCCGCCGGGTTCATGAACTGCGGCAGGAAGGCGGCAAAGAAGATCGCGGTCTTGGGGTTGAGCAACGCCACCACGAAGCCGTCCCGCACCACCTGGCGCGGGCTGCGTGGCGCCACTTCCGCCGTGCCGCCGTCAGCCGCCGCGCCGCCGCCACGCAATGCGCGGATGCCCAGCCAGATCAGGTAGGCCGCCCCCGCGTACTTGACCACCGAAAACGCCAGCGCCGACACCGAGAACAGCACCGCCAGCCCCAGCGAGGCGCCGATCGCGTTGCCCAGGTTGCCCAGCGCCACCGCGCCGATCGATGCCAGCCCCGCCCGCCGGCCCTGCGCCAGCGTGCGCGTGACGATATAGACCACGGCCGGGCCGGGCGTGATGGCCAGCGCCAGGCTGGCCAGCACGAATGCGGTCAGTAAAGGCCAGGGGGGAAGGAATTCGGTCATGGGCAGCCTCATTCAATGGTTGGATGCGGGCAGCGCGCCCACGGCATGACGCCCGCCAGTATGCGCCGACCGCCGGCGCTTGCGCCAGTGCCGGCATGGCTGCCGGGCCAGTCATGCCGGCCGGTGGCAGGCACGCAGACTTTTGCAACAGGCGCCGTTTAGAGTACTCTGGCCGGTGTGCCTGGAAGGCACCACGTGCGCCGCAATGCCCCCCAGGGAAACCCTGATCCCTGAATGTGGCTCATGCCAGGCATGACGCAATGTACGGCAGCGAACACGGAACCCGTTCCTACAATCGCTGGTTCTTTCCCGCGCGCGGCGGATGCCGCTCGCCGGTGCAAAGCGCATGCACGGCGCCGAGGGCACGCAGATCGTCCCGGCGCCCGAGCCAACCTGAGGAGGACATCGATCGTGTGGAGTCAAGTCTATGACCCGCTAGGCAATATGGCGCTGTCGACCATTGCCGCGGGCGTTCCCGTCGCCGTGCTGCTGGCAGCGCTGGCGTTCTTTCATATGCAGGCCCACCTGGCGGCGGGGCTGGCGTTGCTGATCGGCATCGTGGTCGCCTCCACGGTGTTCGGCATGCCGGCGGCGATGGCCGGCAAGGCGGCGGGGCTGGGCATCGTGTCCGGGCTGTTCCCGATCGGCTGGATCGTGCTGAACATCATCTTCCTGCACCGGCTGACAACCCTTAATGGGTCATTCAAGGTCTTGCAGAACTCGATCTCCGGCATCACCGAGGACCGCCGCCTGCAACTGCTGCTGGTGGCGTTCAGCTTCGGCGCCTTCTTCGAGGGCGCGGCCGGCTTCGGCACGCCGGTGGCCGTGACCGGCGCCATCCTGATCGGCCTGGGCTTCTCGCCGCTGGCCGCCTCGGGCCTGGCGCTGATCGCCAACACCGCGCCGGTGGCCTATGGCGCGCTGGGCGCCCCGATCATCGGCCTGGCGTCGGTGACCGGGCTGGACCTGCTCGACCTGTCGGCCATGATCGGCCGCCAGCTGCCGTTCTTCTCGGTGATCGTGCCTTTCTGGCTGATCTGGGCCTTTGCCGGCTTCCGCGGCATGCTGGCGATCTGGCCGGCGATCCTGGTGGCGGGCGTGGGCTTTGCGATCCCGCAGTTCCTGGTGTCGAACTTCCATGGCCCGTGGCTGGTGGACGTGATCGCCGCGCTGGTGTCGATGGGCTCGCTGACGCTGTTCCTGAAGGTCTGGCATCCGAAGGAGATCTGGACCTCGACCAGGATCCTGGGCCGCCACGACGATTCCAAGGTCGACCATCCCGAAGCGCTCGAAGCCGATGCGCGCGCCAGCGCCGCCTCGGTCGGCATCTCGGTGGCCAAGGCCTGGATGCCGTGGGTGATCCTGACGGTGTTCGTCTTCGTCTGGGGCGTGCCCGAGTTCAAGAAACTGATGGACAGCCTGTGGGTGTGGAAATTCCCGATCCCGGGGCTGGACAAGGCCGTCGTCAAGGTGCCGCCGGTCGTGCCCAAGGACGTCATCGAAGGCGCGGTCTTCAACTTCAACGTGCTGTCGATGGCCGGCACCGGCATCTTTGTCTCGGCAATCGCCGGCGGCCTGCTGATGGGCTACTCGGTGCCGCGCCTGTTCAAGGAATACTGGGAAACCATCAAGCTGGTGCGCTACTCGCTCCTGACCATCTGCGCGATGTTCGGCGTCGGCTACCTGACCCGCTACTCGGGCCTGGATGCCACGCTGGGCCTGGCCTTCGCCCACACCGGCGTGCTCTATCCGCTGTTCGGCACCATGCTGGGCTGGCTGGGCGTGGCGCTGACCGGTTCGGACACGGCCTCGAACGTACTGTTCGGCGGCCTGCAGAAGACCACGGCGGAGCAGCTGGGCCTGTCGCCGGTGCTGATGGCCTCGGCCAACAGCTCGGGTGGCGTGATGGGCAAGATGATCGATGCGCAGTCCATCGTGGTGGCCTCGACCGCCACCAAGTGGTACGGCCACGAGGGCGACATCCTGCGCTATGTGTTCTTCCACTCGATCGTCCTGGCGATCCTGGTGGGCCTGTTCGTGACCCTGCAGGCTTATGTGCCGCCGTTCACGCATATGGTGATCCATCACCCCTGACCATTCAGCAGTTTCCGCACTGCGGTTCAGACAAGGCCCCGCCCCTGGCGGGGCTTTTCCATTGTGCAAGGCGCGTATCATGTTGTGTCTGATCCGCCGCACGCGCGCCCCCACATCCCACGAAGACGCCGGGGCGCGCCGGGCACAACGGGAACCCTGCCATGTTGCGTCGCCTGGAAAGACTGATCGACCCCTTCCGGGGCATGCCCGACCACGAGCCGCCCGGCCAGGTCTGGCGCTTCTATGCCTGGTACCTGCGCGAAGTCTGGGGCGTGTTCGCGCTGCTGTTGCTGGTGGGCCTGGTCGGCGCGCTGATCGAGGTGGCACTGTTCAGCTTCCTCGGCCGTCTGGTCGACATGGCCCAGACCACGCCCGGCGCGGAGTTCTTCAGCCGGCATCGCAATGAACTGCTGTGGATGGCGGCGGTGGCGCTGCTGCTGCGCCCGATCTTCTTCGGCCTGCACGACGTGCTGGTGCACCAGGTCATCAACCCCGGCCTGGCCAACCTGATCCGCTGGCAGAACCACCGCTACGTGCTCAAGCAGAGCCTGTCGTTCTTCCAGAACGACTTTGCCGGGCGCATCGCGCAGCGCATCATGCAGACCGGCTTCTCGCTGCGCGACTCGGCCGTGCAGGCGGTGGACGCGATCTGGCACGTGGTTATCTATGCGGTCAGCGCGCTGGTGCTGTTCGCGCAGGCCGACTGGCGGCTGATGATCCCGCTGCTGCTGTGGATCGTCTGCTACGTGGCTGCCCTGCTCCATTTCGTGCCGCGCGTGAAGCAGCGCTCGGTGGTGGCCACGGAATCGCGCTCCCGCCTGATGGGGCGCATCGTCGACGGCTACACCAATATCACCACGCTCAAGCTGTTCGCCCATACCCGGCACGAGGAAGACTATGCGCGCGACGCCATGGCCGACCAGACCGACAAGGTGCGCCTGGCCGGACGCATGATCAGCGGCATGGACATCACCATCACCGCCATGAACGGCGCGCTGATCGCCGGCACCACCGGGCTGGCGCTGTGGCTGTGGAGCGAGGGCCATGTCACCACCGGCGCGATTGCACTCACCACCGGGCTGGTGATCCGCATCAACAATATGTCGGGCTGGATCATGTGGGTGGTCAACGGCATCTTCGAGAACGTCGGACAGGTGCAGGACGGCATGAAGACGATTGCCGTGCCGCGCGTGGTCACCGACCGCGCCGACGCACAGCCGTTGCGCGTCACCCATGGCGAGGTCCGCTTCGAGCAGGTGGGATTCCACTACGGCAAGGGCTCCGGCGTCATCGAAGGCGTGGACCTGACGGTGCGCCCTGGCGAGAAGATCGGGCTGGTCGGTCCCTCCGGCGCCGGCAAGTCGACGCTGGTCAACCTGCTGCTGCGTCTCTACGACGTCGAGCGCGGCCGCATCCTGATCGACGGCCAGGACATCGCCGCGGTCACGCAGGAAAGCCTGCGCGCACAGATCGGCATGGTCACGCAGGACACCTCGCTGCTGCACCGGTCGATCCGCGACAACCTGCGCTACGGCAAGCCCGCCAGCACCGAGGCTGAACTGGCCGAAGCCCTGCACCGCGCCCGCGCCGACGAATTCACCCCGCACCTGGTCGACGCCCACGGCAATACCGGGCTGGAGGCGCAGGTTGGCGAGCGCGGCGTGAAATTGTCAGGCGGCCAGCGCCAGCGCATTGCCATCGCGCGCGTGCTGCTCAAGAATGCGCCGATCCTGATCCTGGACGAAGCCACCTCGGCCCTGGATTCGGAAGTGGAAGCGGCAATCCAGGAAAGCCTGGAAACGCTGATGCAGGGCAAGACGGTGATCGCCATCGCGCACCGGCTGTCGACGATCGCGCGCATGGACCGGCTGGTGGTGCTGGACAACGGGCATATCGTCGAGAGTGGCACGCATGCGCAATTGCAGGCGCATGGCGGGCTGTATGCGCGGCTGTGGGCGCACCAGACCGGCGGCTTCGTCGGCGTCGACTGACCGGACGGCGGGGCTAGACCAGCCCCAGCAGACCGGCCGCGCCGCCGAGCGCAACCAGCACCAGCGGATGCACCCGCGTCTTCAGCATCAGCAGCACCGTGGCGGCGGTGACCACCATCGCCGCCCAGTGCAGGTCGACGCTGCGCGCCAGCACCCAGCCCGACGCGAACATCAGGCCGATGGTCAGCGCCGCCAGCCCGCGCCGGATCAGCCCCGGCCAGCGTGCGTGCGGCGAGCGCCCGGAGAAATACTCGAAACACAAGGCGATCAGGCTCGACGGCCCGCAGATGCCGAGCATGGATATCATCGCCCCGGCCAGCCCCGCCACCTGCCAGCCGAACAGCGATACAAACAGGATGTTCGGCCCCGGCGCCGCCTGCGAGATCGCGTACATCGCCGAGAACTGCGCATCGGTCAGCCAGCCATTGGCCTCCACCAGATAGCGGTGCATGTCGGGCAGCGTGGTGCTGGCGCCACCGATCGCCAGCAGCGACAGCACGCCGAAATGGGCCAGCAGGCTGCCCAGGATTTCGCCCGGACTCATGCCTGCGCGCCCTTGCCGACGCACCACTCCCACACCAGCGCCAGTGGCACCAGCACGGCCATCACCGGCACCAGTGGCCAGCGCAGCAGGCCGATGGTGACAAAAGCGCCGGCGCCGATCAGCACGTTGCGCACGGTCATCGACAGGCTCTGCGCCAGCCGGAAGCCGGTGGCCAGCATCAGTCCGGCCGACACCGCCGTCATGCCGGTCAGCATGCGCCGCACCGCGGCGACGTCCTGGTAGTGCTGGTACAGCAGCATCAAACCCATCACCACCCCCATCGGCACCATCACCAGCCCGCCGAACGCGGCCAGCGCGCCGCGCCAGCCGGCAAAGCGCAGGCCCAGCATCAGCGCGAGGTTGATCACGTTGGGTCCGGGCAGCACCTGTCCCAGGCTGAGCAGCTCGACGAAGTCGCGGTCGTCCAGCCAGCGGTTGCGGTCGACCACCGCGCGCCGCACGAAGGGCAGCACGCCGCCGAAGCCGGACAGGCCCATGCGGGCAAATTCGATGAAAAGTTTGCGCGGACCGGGCGCGGGGGCGAGATCGGAAAGCGGGGGGACGGACATGCGGGACGAAGCGAGCGCTGTTTGATTCTTGTTATTTCGGACCGGCTACATTCCCTTATGCCGGGAATTGCAGGCGCAGCACCTGCCAACGGTTTGCTCCCTCTCCCGCAAGCGGGACAGGGAGCAAACCAACAGCGAACTCAGTTGCCGGCCGGCGGCTCCACGCGTACCGGATCGATGCGCGGCTCCTTGAGCCTGGCCTCGATCGCCTTGCCCTTGCGCGCGCGCTTGCCAACGTAGGCCTGCAAGGCCACGCCTGCCAGCTTCTGCGAGGTCGGCTTGCCGCCGCGCCCCGCGCCCGAGAGCATCAGCCCCGGCGCGCCGGCGCCCACTGCCTGCAGCAGCTTCTCCTTGGGCTCCAGCTCCATCAGGATCACGCCGCGCCCGCCTGCGGACAGCACCTTCACTTCATCGAGCGCCACCAGCAGCAGGCGGCCGTTGCCGGACAGGCAGGCCGCATGAGTCGCCTCGTCGCCCAACGGCGCCGGCACCAGTGGCGTGTCGCCGTCATCGAGCGTCAGGAACGACTTGCCGCCCTTCTGCCGGCTGATCATGTCGCCCACCTTGGTCTGGAAGCCATTGCCGCCCGCGGTGGCAATCAGCATGCGCTGCTCGGCAGCACCCGCGAAGGTATGCGCGACCTGGCTGCCGGACTGCAGCTCGATCAGCGTGGTGATGGGCACCCCGTCGCCGCGCCCGCCAGGCAGGCTGGCGACCGGCACGGAATAGACCCGTCCGTTGGTGCCGAAGGCCAGCAGCACGTCGACGGTGCGGCATTCGAAGGTGCCGTAGAGCGCGTCGCCGGCCTTGAAGGTGAACTGCTGCGCATCGTGGCCATGGCCCTGGCGCGTGCGCACCCAGCCCTTCTGCGACATCACCACCGTCACCGGTTCGTCGACCACGCGCACTTCGGCCGCGGCACGGCGTTCTTCCTGGATCAGGGTGCGGCGCGGGTCCTTGTCTTCCGGGCTGTACTGCTTGGCGTCGGTCTCGATCTCCTTGATGATGCGGCGGCGCATCATGGTTTCGGACTTGAGCAGCACGTCCAGATCGGCCTGCTCCTCGCGCAGCTCCTTCAGTTCCTTCTCGATCCGGATCGCTTCCAGGCGCGCCAGCTGACGCAGCCGGATTTCCAGGATGTCCTCGGCCTGGCGGTCGCTCAGGCCGAAGGCCTCGATCAGCGCCGGCTTGGGCTCGTCGCTCTCGCGGATGATGCGGATCACCTCGTCGATATTGAGCAGCACCAGCATCCGGCCTTCGAGGATATGGATGCGGTCCTCGACCTTGCCCAGGCGGTGGCGCGTGCGGCGCGTGACGGTGTCGAAGCGGAACGCGATCCACTCCGACAGGATCTCGCGCAGGCCCTTCTGGCGCGGGCGCCCGTCGGTGCCGATCATGACCAGGTTGATCGGCGCGCCGGATTCCAGGCTGGTATGCGCCAGCAGCGTCTGGATGAACTCCTGCTGGCCAATGTTCTTGCTCTTGGGCTCGAACACCAGCCGCACCGGCGCGTCCTTGCCGGATTCATCGCGCACCGCGTCCAGCACCGCCAGCATGGTGGCCTTGAGCTGCTGCTGGTCCTGCGTCAGCGCCTTCTTGCCGGTCTTGATCTTGGGGTTGGTGATTTCCTCGATCTCTTCCAGCACCTTCTGCGCCGAGGTGCTCGGCGGCAGCTCGGTCACCACCAGCTGCCACTGGCCGCGCGCCATCTCCTCGATGGTCCAGCGCGCGCGCACCTTCAGGCTGCCGCGGCCGCCTTCGTAGATCTGGGCGATATCGGACGCCGGCGAGATGATCTGGCCGCCGCCCGGGTAGTCCGGCCCCGGCATCAGCGCCAGCAGCTCGGCCAGCGTGATATTGGGATTGCGGATCATCGCCACGGTGGCCGCGGCGACTTCACGCAGGTTGTGCGGCGGGATCTCGGTCGCCATGCCCACCGCGATGCCCGAGGCGCCGTTGAGCAGCACGAACGGCAACCGTGCCGGCAACAGCCTGGGCTCCTGCATCGAGCCATCGTAGTTGGGGGCGAAATCGACCGTGCCTTCGTCGATCTCATCGAGCAGCAGCCGCGAGATCGGCGTCAGGCGCGCTTCGGTGTAGCGCATCGCCGCCGCGCCGTCGCCATCGCGCGAACCGAAGTTGCCCTGGCCGTCGATCAGCGGGTAGCGCAGCGAGAAGTCCTGCGCCAGGCGCACCAGCGCGTCATAGGCGGACTGGTCGCCGTGCGGGTGGAACTTGCCCAGCACATCGCCGACCACGCGCGCGGACTTGACCGGCTTGGCGTCGGCGCGCAGGCCCATCTCGTGCATCGAGAACAGGATGCGCCGTTGCACCGGCTTCTGGCCGTCGGCCACCTCGGGCAGCGCGCGGCCCTTGACCACGCTGACGGCGTAGTCAAGGTAGGCGCGCTCGGCGTAGCGCGCCAGCGTCAGCGAATCGGCCGGCTCTTCAGGTTGAAACGTGATGTCTTGTTGTTCCATGGGTAGGCAAGAATTCGGCGCGCCACGTTGAACTGCCGGCGCGCCGGGTTGCTTGTTGTTCGGGTATGCCGGTCAGGGCATGGGGCGACGCCCGCCGATGACCATCTTCACGCGCGGGCTGTCCGCGCTGGCGCTGGCGCGCTTGAGCACCGCGCCCTGCCGCGGCTGGTACAGCCGGTAAAACTGCAGCACGGTGCTGACATACTGCTGGGTCTCCGGGTAAGGCGGAATGCGGTTGTTGTAGCGCTGCACCGCGCCCTCGCCGGCGTTATAGGCAGCCAGCACCAGCTCCAGGTTGTTCGGGAACAGCTGCATCAGCCAGCTCAGGTAGCGCACGCCCGCGGTGATATTGGTGCGTGGATCGGCCAGCTTCTGCTCGACGGTGCGGCGCGCATCGGCGCTCACGCCGAAGCGCGCGCCGGTGTCGGGGATCACCTGCATCAGGCCGATCGCGCCCTTTGGCGACACCGCGCCCGGGTTGAAACCCGACTCCACCGCCATCACCGCCTTGACCAGCGCCGGGTCGACGTCCTGCTTGTCGGCGATCTGGTGGATCAGCGGCTCGACGGTCTTGATATTGGGATGGTTGACGACGTAGCGGTACAGCTTGTGCTGCTCCAGGTCGATGTCCGCGCCAGCGGCCGCCTGCGACTGCCGCGCCGCCAGGCGCCCGGTATCCAGCTTGCCGCCGTCCCTCATGAACAGCTTGTAGCGCGCATCGAGCTTCTGGTCGGCAAAGTGCGCCACGCCGTCGTCATCGATAAAGCCCCACAGCTCGGCATGCGCCGCCGGCACGAAGGCGAGCCCGGCCAGCGCCACGACGGCTGCCGCCGCCTTGCGCCATGGTTTGCCGGGAGTTCTCGTCGTCATCGTGCGTTCCAGATTACTGTCCGTTGGCGGCCGTCGGGAATGACGGCCAGGCAGACGGGGGATTATCTACCCAATCACCGGCCGCCGCTTTCCGCTCAGGTATCGCTCAGATATCGGCCTCGACCTCGTTGCCCTTCTCTTCCAGCCAGCTGCGGCGTTGCGCGGCCTCGCCCTTGCCCATCAGCATATTCATCATCTCGACGGTCTGCGGCAGGTCATATTCACCCAGCGACACGGGCAGCAAGCGCCGCGTGTCGGGGTTCATGGTGGTTTCCCAGAGCTGCTCGGCGCTCATTTCGCCCAGGCCCTTGAAGCGGGAAATCTGCCACGAGTTTTCCTTGACGCCGTCCTTGAGCAGCTTGTCCTGGATCGCCAGCAGCTCGCCTTCGTCCAGCGCGTACAGCTTCTGCGCCGGCTTCTTGCCGCGCGCGGGCGCGTCGACGCGGAACAGCGGCGGACGCGCCACACAGACGTTGCCGGTATCGATCAGCTTGGGGAAGTGCCGGAAGAACAACGTCAGCAGCAGCACCTGGATATGCGCCCCGTCCACGTCCGCGTCGGACAGGATGCAGATCTTGCCGTAGCGCAGGTTGGACAGGTCGGGCTCGTCGTTGGCGCCGTGCGGGTCCACGCCGATGGCCACAGCGATGTCGTGCACTTCGTTGTTGGCAAAGAGGCGGTCGCGCTCGGTCTCCCAGGTGTTGAGCACCTTGCCGCGCAGCGGCAGGATGGCCTGGAACTCCTTGTCGCGGCCCATCTTGGCCGAGCCGCCGGCCGAGTCGCCCTCGACCAGGAACAGTTCGTTGCGGGTCACGTCGGTGGACTCGCAGTCGGTCAGCTTGCCGGGCAGCACGGCCACGCCGGAGCCCTTTTTCTTCTCGACCTTCTGCGCCGCGCGCGTGCGCGCCTGGGCCTGGCGGATCACCAGCTCGGCCAGCTTCTTGCCGTACTCGACATGGTGGTTCAGCCACAGCTCCAGCGCCGGGCGGCTGAAGGTGGACACCAGCCGCACCGCGTCGCGGCTGTTCAGGCGTTCCTTGATCTGGCCCTGGAACTGCGGGTCCAGCACCTTGGCCGACAGCACGAACGAGGCGCGCGCAAACACGTCCTCGCTCATCAGCTTGACGCCCTTGGGCTGCAGCGCGTGCATCTCGATAAAGCTCTTCACCGCCTGGAACAGCCCTTCGCGCAGGCCGGATTCATGCGTGCCGCCGGCCGGCGTGGGGATCAGGTTGACATAGGACTCGCGCACCGGCGCGCCATCTTCGGTCCAGGCCACCACCCAGGAGGCGCCTTCGCCATCGGCAAAGCCTTCTTCGCCGGGATTGGCGTCGGGGTCGGCGAAGTGCTCGCCCTCGAACATCGGGATCACCAGCTCGGCGCCGCTGCCCTGCGCGAGGGCCTCTACGAGATAGCCCTTCAGCCCCTGGTCGTACTGCCAGGTCTGGCGCTCGCCGGTCTTCTCGGTCACCAGCGTGACCTTGACGCCCGGCAGCAGCACCGCCTTGCTGCGCAGCAGGCGCTGCAGCTCGGCCAGCGGGATCGCGGCCGAGTCGAAATACTTGGCGTCCGGCCACACTTGCACGCGGGTGCCGCTCTTCTTCTCGCCGCGCTCGATCTTGCGCGAGGCCAGCGGCACGGTCACGTCGCCGCCGGAGAAGGTCAGCGTCGAGCACATGCTGTCGCGCCACACGGTCACGTCCATCTGCGTCGACAAGGCATTGGTCACCGACACGCCCACGCCGTGCAGGCCGCCCGAGAAGGCATAGGCACCGCCCTTGCCCTTGTCGAACTTGCCGCCGGCGTGCAGCCGGGTGAAGACGATCTCGACCACCGGCACGCCTTCTTCCGGGTGGATGCCCACCGGGATGCCGCGGCCGTCGTCCTCCACGCTGAGGCTGCCGTCGCGATGCAGGGTCACCAGGATCTCGGAGCCGTGGCCGCCGAGGGCCTCGTCCGAGGCGTTATCGATCACCTCCTGCACGATATGCAGGGGGTTGTCGGTCCGGGTGTACATGCCGGGGCGCTGCTTGACCGGCTCCAGGCCTTTCAGGACCCGGATGGAAGATTCGCTGTACTGACTGGTTTTGCTCGCCATGGAGTCGCTACGAAAGTGATGGTCCCGGCTGCCACGAGGCGCACAACTGTGCACGCGCCGGGGCACCGGGCACTGCATTGTAATGGAAGCGGGCGACGGCAATCCCGCCAAAAAGGGCGCTCGCCCTGCCAGCCCGCGCCGGCGCCGGTTTGCCGGGCCGCCGCCACTTTTTGCCAGGGCGCCGGCAACGCGGGCGGCGCAGTACGCGTTTTTCCGAGCCAGAGTAAACTCGCCACCACCCGGCCCCGGCAAGCCTGATTGCCATCCCGGCACGGACAACAACAAGCACACACAATCCCTGTCGGCGCCGCCCTACCCGGCGGGACTGCCGCACACCGAGCCAAGACATGCAGAACCGACAACTCTCCCTGACCACCGTACTTGTGTGCGGCGGGCTGCTCGTGACGCTTTCGATGGGCATCCGGCACGGCTTTGGCCTGTTCAACCTGCCGATCACGCAGGCCCACGGCTGGAACCGCGAGACCTTCGCCTTTGCCCTGGCGCTGCAGAACCTGATGTGGGGCGCCAGCCAGCCCTTTGCCGGCGCGCTGGCCGACAAGTTCGGCGCGCTGCGCATCATGCTGGTTGGCGTGGCGCTGTACGTGGCCGGGCTGGTGGTGATGGCACTGGCCACCAGCGGCACCGCCTTTGCCACCGGGGCCGGCGTGATGATCGGCATCGCCCAGTCCGGCACCACCTACAGCATCGTCTACGGCGTGATCGGCCGCATTGCCAGCCCCGAAAAGCGCGTCTGGGCAATGGGCATTGCCGCCGCCGCGGGCTCGTTCGGGCAGTTCCTGATGATCCCGGTGGAGCAGGGGCTGATCTCCGGCCTGGGCTGGCAGAACGCGCTCTACGTGATGGCGCTGATGGCCTGCGTGATGCTGCCGCTGGCCCTGACGCTGCGCGAACCGCGCGAGGCGGCCCACACGGCCGGCCACCATCAGACCATCGGCCAGGCCGTGCACGAAGCCTTCGGCAACCGCAACTTCCAGCTGCTGACGCTGGGCTATTTCGTGTGCGGCTTCCAGGTGGTGTTTATCGGCGTGCATCTGGCGCCGTACCTGAAGGACCAGGGCCTGACCGACCCGAAAGTCGCGGTCGTGGCGCTGGCGCTGATCGGGCTGTTCAATGTCTTCGGCACCTATACCGCCGGCGCGCTGGGCCAGCGCCTGCCCAAGCGCTACCTGCTGTCCGCCATCTACGTGACGCGCTCGGTGGTGATCGCCGGCTACCTGCTGCTGCCGCTGACGGTGGCCAGCACCTGGGTGTTCGCCGCGCTGATGGGCTTCCTGTGGCTGTCCACGGTGCCGCTGACCAACGGCATCATCGCCCAGGTGTTCGGCGTGAAATACCTGTCGATGCTGTCGGGCGTGGTGTTCTTCTCGCACCAGATCGGCAGCTTCCTGGGGGCCTGGCTGGGCGGCTACCTCTATGACCGCACCGGCGGCTACAACACGGTGTGGCTGATCTCGATCGCGCTGGGCGTGGTGGCCGCGCTGGTGAACCTGCCGATCCGCGAGCAGGCGCTGGTGCGCGCGCAGCCGGCGGCGGCATGATGACAGCGGCCCGCGTCCGCGTGGCGAAGGCAGCCGGGCTAGCGGTGCTGGCCGGGCTGCTGGCGCTGGGGTTCGTGGGCTACCTGCGGCCGGGTTTTGTAGTCGATCTGACCAATATGGTGTTGGCGTGGTGCGGGTGACGCAGCCAGGCGCTCACCCGCCCTCGCCCTTCGACTTCGCTTCCAGCACTTCCCAGCGCTCCAGCGCTTCCAGCAGTTCCATCTCGATCTCGTCGTGCCGCGTGCCCAGCTGCACGGCCTTGGGCGCATCGCTGACATAGAGCGAACCGTCTTCCAGCTGCGCCGAGATCGCCTTCTGCTCCGTTTCCAGCGCGGCAATGCGCTCCGGCAGGCCGTCCAGCTCGCGCTGCTCCTTGTAGGACAGCTTGACGGTCCGGTTGGCGCCGCGCGCCTCGCGCGTATCCTTGCCCCGGGCCGGCTCCGCCGATTTCTGTTCTGGCTTGCGCGCCGCCTGCAGCGCCGCGCTGCGGGCCGACTGCTCGACCCAGTCGGAATACCCGCCCACCGACTCGCGCCACACGCCATCGCCCTCGGCGGCCAGGGTCGAGGTCACCACGTTGTCCAGGAAGGCGCGGTCGTGCGAAACCAGGAACACGGTGCCGCTGTAGTCCTGCAGCAGTTCTTCCAGCAGTTCCAGCGTGTCGATGTCAAGATCGTTGGTCGGCTCGTCCAGCACCAGCACATTGGCCGGGCGCGCAAACAGGCGCGCCAGCAGCAGCCGGTTGCGCTCGCCACCAGACAGCGACTTGACCGGCGAGCGCGCGCGTTCCGGCGCGAACAGGAAGTCGCCCAGGTAGCTCATCACATGCTTGCGCTGGCCGTTGACCTCGACCCAGTCGCTGCCCGGGCTGATGGTGTCGGCCAGCGAGCGCTCCAGGTCCAGCGCGGTGCGCATCTGGTCGAAGTACGCCACCTGCAGGTTGCTGCCATTGCGCACGGTGCCGCTGTCCGGCGCCAGTTCGCCCAGGATCAGCCGCAGCAGCGTGGTCTTGCCGGCGCCGTTGGGGCCGATCAGGCCGACCTTGTCGCCGCGCATGATGGTGGCGGTGAAGTCGCGCACCACCACCTTGTCGCCATAGGCCTTGCTGACGTCGGTCAGCTCCGACACGATCTTGCCGGAGCGGTCGGCCTGCGACACTTCCAGCTTGACGTTGCCCTGTACCTCGCGCCGCGCGGCGCGCTCGTTGCGCATCGCCACCAGCCGCTGGATGCGCGACACGCTGCGCGTTCGGCGCGCCTCCACCCCCTTGCGGATCCACACTTCCTCCTGCGCCAGCAGCTTGTCGAACTTGGCCTGCTCGACCTGCTCGGCCGCCAGCATCTCTTCCTTGCGCGCCTGGTAGGCGGCGAAGTTGCCAGGGAAGGACACCAGCCGGCCGCGGTCCAGTTCGATGATGCGCGTGGCCACGCGGTCCAGGAAGGCGCGGTCGTGGGTGATCAGCAGCACGCTGCCGCGGAAGCCCAGCAGCAGGTCCTCCAGCCAGCGGATCGCTTCCACGTCGAGGTGGTTGGTGGGCTCGTCCAGCAGCAGGATGTCGGGCTCGGCCACCAGCGCCTGCGCCAGCGCCACGCGTTTCTGCAGGCCGCCGGACAGTGCCTCGACGCGCGTGTGCGAATCCAGCCCAAGCCGTGCCAGCGTGGTTTCCACGCGGGTGCGCAGCTGCCAGGCGCCGGCGGCGTCCAGCTCGGACTGCAGCCGGTGCAATTCGGCGAGCGCGGCTTCGTCGTCGTGGTTCTCGGCCACGCGGTCGGCGGCGGCCTCGTAGCGCACCAGCAGGTCGTGCGCATCGCCCATGCCCTGGGAGACGGCGTCGAACACGGTGATGCCCGCCTCGAACTGCGGCTCCTGCGGCACGTAGGCGCTGGTCACGCCGCTCTGGCGCGCGATCAGCCCGTCGTCCGGCGCCGACAGCCCCGCCACGATCTTCAGCAGCGAGGACTTGCCCGAGCCGTTGCGCCCGATCAAACCCACGCGCTCGCCGGCCTCCAGCGAAAAGTCGGTGTGATCGAGCAGGGCCACGTGCCCGAAGGCAAGCTGGGCGTCGGTAATGGAAAACAGGGCCATGGGAAAAAAAACGAGACGACGAGAGAAAGGAGGGACGGCCTGGCAGCCAGGGCTGGCGTGGCACGGCAGCCCGCATTGTAGACGACCGGGGCCGGGCCAAGGCCGGCCCCAAAAAAGAAGGGCCCGCGCACTGCGGGCCCAAGAGTCTCTCCTCGGTGCCCTGCTCGCAAGGCACGAAGCCAGCATAACAACGACCCCCTGCCCGCTCCAGTCGGAAAAGTCCGTAAGGGAAAGCCCCGTCAACCGCGATTTCGGGATGCCGCCGCGGCAAATTGGTACGGCCAAGGCGCTCATGCGAAGATGTCGGCCGTGCCAATAGCCTGCCGCCGCCCCTTCCGATGACCACCGCTTCACTGAAATTGTCCGACCTGTCCGTGTCCGCGCTCGTCGCCGGGCTGGTCGCCACGCTCACCGGCTATACCAGTTCGCTGGTGCTGATGATCCAGGCCGGCCAGGCCGCCCACCTGACCGATGCCCAGATCTCGTCCTGGATCTGGGCGCTGTCGATGGGCATGGGGATCACCACCATCGGCCTGTCGCTGGCGCTGCGCGTGCCGATCGTGGTGGCTTGGTCCACGCCCGGCGCCGCGCTGCTGATCGCCAGCCTGCCCGGCGTGCCCTACGCGGAAGCCATCGGCGCCTTCCTGCTGGCCGGGCTGATGATGGCCGCGGCCGGCATGACCGGCTGGTTCGACAAGCTGATGCGCGCCCTGCCGGCCAGCATCGCCTCTGCCCTGCTGGCCGGCATCCTGTTCCGCATCAGCGTGGATGTGTTCGTGCAGGCGCAGCACCAGACTGTGCTGCTGCTGGCGATGTTCGCCGCCTACCTGCTCGGTCGACGGCTATGGCCGGCCTATGCGGTGCCAGGGGTGCTGCTGACCGGGGCGGTGATCGCCGGCATGCTCGGCCAGCTCGATTTCTCGGGCGTGCGGCTGGCGTTGGCGGTGCCGGTGTGGACCACGCCGGCGTTTTCGCTGTCGGCCTTGGTCAGCATGGCGGTTCCGCTGTTCATCGTGGCGCTGGCCTCGCAGAACATCCCCGGGCTGGCCGTGCTGCAAGCCGACGGCTACCACGTGCCGGCTTCGCGCCTGATCTCGATCACCGGCCTGACCTCGGCCGTGCTGGCGCCGTTCGGCTCGCACGGCGTCAACCTGGCGGCGATCACCGCCGCCATCTGCACCGGCCCGCAGGCCGACCCCGACCGCAACCGCCGCTATACCGCGGCCGTGGTCTGCGGCGTGGGCTACCTGGTCGCGGGCACGCTGGCCGCCAGCATCGCGGCGCTGTTTGCGGCCTTTCCGCAAGCGCTGGTGGTGGGCGTGACCGCGTTCGCGCTGATGGGCTCGATCGCCAACGGCCTGACCGTGGCCATGCAAATCCCGGCAGAGCGCGAGGCCGCGCTGCTGACCTTCATGATCACGGCGTCCGGCATGACCCTGGCGGGTGTCGGCTCTGCGTTCTGGGGCGTGGTGGGCGGCATGCTGGCGTTCCACGCGCTGCGCCAGCGCGCCGCCTGAGCATCGCCCTTCAGGCGCTAGAGCATCAGGAAAGCCACGTCCGCGTAGCCGATATGGTCGGGCGACACGCCCCTGCGGCGCTGGAACAGGACATGCTGCAGCACGCGGTCGCGGTGGGCCGCGAAGGTTTCCGGATCCAGGTTCAATGCCACGCGCGCGTAGTGCTCGGCCATCAGCTTGTAGACGCGATGGCGCACCTGCAGCATCTCGCTCGCCGCCTGGAGCCGGCTCATTTCCCCCATATGGTCGTCGTCCAGCTGACGCATGCTGACCACCACCCGGGCATGCATGCCCCGGTAGCGATCGACCTCGGCATGGGCCTTGCGCAACTCCTCGCGCAGCGACCGCACTTCCTGCAACAGCTTCAGGTTGTGCTGCACGCCGCGTTGGATGCGCGAGGCCTCTTCCAGTGCGTGGTCCGCCGCGGCAATGGTGTCCTGCCACGGATTCGCGTCCGGCGCGGGCTCCCCGTCCCCGGGCTGCGAAGACGTCCAGGCGGACGTGTCGTCGATGCCAATGTGATGCATACCGCTCCCCTTACCCCATGCCCGCCGCCGGCATCGTGAGGTTCGTGCCGGCTTGGTCGGGCTAACTACCGCGACTGCTTTATAGGACTTTCTTGTGCCGCGGGCCGGCCATGCGCCCGCTTGTTTTCGCCTTTATATCCACATTCAATCCCCCATCGCAGCTTTGCACAACCACCGCAAGGGAGGGACGCGGCTTTGGCGCAACATGCGGGGACGCTAAGATGCCGGCTTCGGCCCATTTCGGCCCACCCACTTGTGCGCTCCCATGAACGGATACCTGCTTCTTGCCCTCGCCATCGTCGCCGAAGTCATCGCCACCAGCAGCCTGAAAGCGTCACAAGGCTTTACGCGGCTGGTCCCCAGCGTGCTGGTCGTGACCGGCTATGTGGCAGCGTTCTATTTGCTGATGCTGGTGATGCGGACAGTGCCGGTAGGGATTGCCTATGCGATCTGGAGCGGGGCCGGGATCGTGCTGGTGTCGCTGATCGCGGTGGTGCTGTACCGGCAGGTGCCGGACCTGGCGGCTTGCGCGGGGATTGGTCTGATTATTGCCGGCGTCGCCGTCATTCAGCTGTTTTCGAAGACGAGCGCGCATTGATCGTGGGTATGCTCGGCAGTGGACGACATCCACCCACTCTTGCCGCAGTCCCATTTTGGGACTAGCATTGCCCACATGCGAATCATAGCGAAGAGGTCTTTGCTGCAATTCAGCAACTTCCACCCCGAAGCCAGGCAACCGTTGCTTGCCTGGCATGAAGAAGCCCGCTGCGCGGCCTGGACCGCGCCCAGGGACATCAAGGCGCGCTATGCCAGTGCCAGCTTCGTTGGCAACAATCGCATGGTCTTCAATCTCGGCGGGAACAAGTACCGGCTCATCGTCGCTGTCGCATACCGGTTGGGCATCGTCTACGTGAAGTTCGTCGGCACCCATCTCGACTATGACCGCATTGATGCCGCCACCGTGGAAATGGAGTGATCACCATGGATATCCGCCCCCTGCACACCGAAGCCGACTACCAGGAAGCGCTGGCCGCGGTCTCCGCCCTGGTCGACGCAGACCCTGCGCCCGATACGCCTGAGGGCGACAAGCTGGAAATCCTCTCCATGCTGGTGGAACGGTATGAAGCCGGGCACTTTCCACTGGATCTGCCGGATCCGATCGCCGCAATCCGCTTTCGCATGGAACAAGCTGGCCTCACGCCACGCGACATGCAACCGTACCTGGGTAACCTCAACCGCGTATATGAAGTGCTGAATGGCAAGCGCGCACTGAGTCTGGCCATGATCCGGCGGCTGCACCGTGACCTGAAGATTCCTGCGAACGTCCTGATCGCCGAGCGCAGTGCGGCGTGAGCACTGGGGAACCGATGGTGCGCGCTAGCCAAAGCGCGCATCGATCTGCGTCCTGGCCCAGTCCGAGGCATGCTGCCATGCCTCGCCTTCGCTGAAGAACAGGCCCGGAACAAGATGGTGATCGAAGACCTTGAGTGGCGCTCCATCTGCCGCTTTCGCGCAGATGGTCACCTCACCTTGCCAGGGCCCGCCAACGCCAAGGGACGTTGCCGATGCTTCATACCAGTGGTCGCGGTAATACGTGAACCCTTGGAGATCCATGTCTTTCTCCACTAGTGAGAGCTCAGGAAGGGTCAGTCGTTGGCGTCGCCCGATGTGGCCTGGTCAATCTCCCGTTTCGCGGACGCGTAGGCGTTATCGATCGCGACCGATTCCGAAGGAGCAAGCGCCCCGGTGTTGTGCCGGTGTCCGTGACCGCGGATGCCATATGACCAGTCCCACTGGCCGCTCGCGTCCTTTTTGGCCTGGATCGAGATCTCGCGGCCTTTGTATTTCAGTTCCATGGCGATCTCTCCGGAGTTTGGAGGATTGATGTGCAACGGAATGTTGTCCCCGGCGTCGGGCTAGTCCACTGTAACGCAGCCTGAGGTCAGTCGCCGCGCCGCTTGTCCTCATGCCGCGTCAGGCACTTCTGCAGGAAGCGGAACAGGGTGGTGCCGCAATGCACATTGACACGCGGCAGGCCGAAAGGGTTGTCATCGGCACACGCCAGCCCGCGCTGCGTCAGCGTGGCGTTATCGTAGCCGGCCTCGCGCACCATTTCCCGGTGCACCGCCTGCTGTTCGCCATAAGGGTAGCAAAACGCCGTGACCGGCATCGCCACCAAGTCCTCCAGCACTGCCTTGGAGGTTTCAATCTGCCGGCGGGCTTCCGCCGGCGGCAATGCCGGCAGGTGCACGTGGTCGACCGTATGGGCGCCAACCTCCTGGCCGAGACGGGCCCATTCCCGCACCTCTTCGGCATTCATCAGCGGAGCAGGCGGCACGCCCTGGCTGGCGTCCCAGACATTGCTGCCGTCGATCTGGCCGGACACAAAGTAATTGGTGGCACTAAAGCCGAACTCCGTCAGGACGGGCAGCGCATGCCGGTGGACATTGCGGAAACCGTCGTCAAACGTAATCCCGAACACTTTGCCGGTAGACTCGCCCCGAACATAGGGCATGAGTTCGCGCATCGACAGGCCGCGATAGCCCAGCCGGCGCATCCAGGCGATCTGCTGGCGGAACTGCGCGGGACTGACGGTCAGGCCACGAAACGGCGCGCCATGGGGCGGCACGCTATCAATCTGGTGATAGGTCAGGATCGGGATCGACATGGCGGGCGAGGCGCGCGGTTACTGGGTGGGGCTCCGGGTCAGCGCGGCTGGAAGGGGTTGAGGCCGCGCTCCCGGCTCGAGCACCGCGTGGTACACGGCGAGTGTGCCGGCGACGAAGGTATCCATGCCAAAGTACGCCCGACTCTTTGACAGGGCAGCCTCACCCATCTCGGCCAGCCGCTCGGGCGCCGACAGGATTTGCTCCAGCCGCGCCCGTAGTGCCTCGATGTTGGCGCATGGCACCACCCAGCCGTCCTGCCCGTCGGTCACGTTCTCGGGCAGGCCGCCGGCATCGGAAACCAGTGCCGGCAGGCCCATCGCCATTGCTTCGCGGCAGGCAAACGACAACGTCTCGCTCCGCGACAGCACAAAGGCGGTGTGCCCTGCCGCCAGGGTGGGGCGAACATCGTCCAGCAAGCCCGTAAAAACGACCTGACCGCCGAGTCCTAGCGCGGCGACCTTCCCGGTCATGCATGGCAAGGGCGCTTCGCCAGCCAGGATTACGCGCACACCGCTACGCAAGTGGACGGGCAATTGTGCAACGGCTTCCAGCAGGTCCGTCCAGCCCTTCTCGTAGCGGGTACCCGCGGTACTGACGAAGACCGTGCATGCCGAGCCCGCACCGAAGTATCGCGCCCGCAGCGCATCGGCCTCTGCCGGCGCCGGCGGTGCAAAGTGACCCATGTCGATGCCATGGGACACGGTGGTCACCGGCACACGGCTGTACGGGGAGGTGTGCAGCTTCCGGGCGACATAGTCGCTGACCGCAATTACGTGGTGGGTACCAAGCCACGCGCGCAGCCAGTTGCCGACACTGTTGCTGCGGTGATCGTTGTGCTTTGTATAGACAACGCGCGGCCGGCGCAAGGCAACCAGGCGCACCAGCATGATCAGCTTGTGGTCGGCTGAACCGTTGACATGGATGATATCGAAGCGCCCAAGGGTAATGAGCCGCCAGAGCGCCCACAGCTCGCGCAGCCAGCGCAGGCCTCGGGGCGCAAAATCAACCGCCGCCACCTCGACGCCTGCCTGCCCACTGGCAAGCCGGAACAGACGGCTGGTCCGGGGAGCCGCCACGGTCACTTCATGTGCCGGCGCCAGCCCTGCCAGCAGGTTGATGACATAGGTGTCATGCCCTCCACCGTTTCCCCGGTGAAAGTTCGTGAACAGCACTCGCAATTCTTTCTCCACCGCTGGCATTCCTTTATTGCCAGACTAGCACTCAATCATTACAGCAAATTACAGAACCACCCATGAGGGTTCGCCCGAAGTCGCAGCGGGCGGGTCCGCTTTGGCCCACATTTTCCACCTTCTTCGGCAAAAGTTCGCTAAAGCAGCGGCGGGTTAGCCATCACATTGCTTTGGGATCGGCAGCTACCACAATTGCACAGCTATCGATTGTGCCATTGTCGTAAGATTCAGTAACGTGTTGAGAATGCTTCTCGATGACAGCATCTGTCAAGGCAGCGAGCGGCAGATACCGGCCGTGAAGGGGGAGCGCTGCCAGCTTGCGCCTCGCGCTGGGTGGCAGCCAAGTCTTGTACGGCGGTATGTCGCGTGGGAAAAAAGGAACCGCCTGGCAAAGATCGGGGCCTTGCGCTGCCGTGTTTGAGGGGGTTTTTGGGGGGAAGGCCTGGTTGTGGTCCCGCCGACAGGAATCGAACCTGTATCTAGCGCTTAGGAGGCGCTCGTTCTATCCATTGAACTACGGCGAGGGACAGGACTGCCAGGATCGGGAACCGCGGGCGCGGTGATCCTGGAGACGGCCCGGAGTATATCAAAATCCGCACCTGCCCGGCTCGCCGGCGGTGGCGGATCCGTCCCGGCGGCCTCGCCCGGCAAGGCGGCCGGACGACGGCAGGCGCGTCGGCCGGCCGGCATGGCGCAGGGCACGGCGCCCCGGCCGGCGGCGGCCGCGGGCGCAACTGGCGGCGGCAGTGGCACAACTGCGGTGGCAAGCTTGTCCGCACAGGTTGCAGCGCAGTTCCCAGTCGATCAGTCCGGACATGGCAGTCTCCTTGATTCGGTGATGGCCGCGCGCCTCAGGCGAGGCTCAGGCCCAGGTTCAGGCCGCCCAGTTGGGCTTGCAGCAGCACGCCCAGCAGCAGCCAGCCGATTTGCAGCGCGGCGCGCGGGCGGCGCATGCATGTTTCCACTTGCTCGCTGCGGCTTTCGCCTGACAGGCACCAGGAGCAGAAGTGCTCACAATTGTTGGTCAGCAAGTGATAGGCGTTTTCGCCCACGCGGGAACGGGCGCGTTCGACGGCCTGGCGGCCGGCGAAGCGGGCGCAGGGTTCCGGCTTGACGGCGATGCCGAAACCGGCGGCGAACGATTCGAGGGTAGTTTCTTCAACCGGGGCGGCTTGCAGGGAGCGGGCGAAACCGGCGTAGTGGATGACGCGGCCGGCGCCGGCATAGATCCCATGATGGGCGTAGCCGTGGCGTTCGGTGACCAGGTGGGCGCCGAGCGGCAGCGGGTCGGCGAAACGATCGTCGCCGCCGGTAGCGCGTTCTTGTTTTTCCTGGATGTTCATGGCTGGCCTCGGTCTGTCTGGTTGCTGCAGGCATTGCTGCTTCATGCCAGACCAACCGCATCAACCATGCCAATACCAGGAAGGCACGGCAGGGCAACGGTTTGGCGGGAATCCGAGGGTTCTGGAGGGGATGGACTGTCGGATGGCAGCCAACCGCATGGCGGCCGATCTGTTGGCTGGCAGCCACCATTCGCCGCGCGCCGCGAGGCTTGGGCGGGCTGGCGGGAGGGATCGCGCGATGCGTACGCTGTGGTGGGTGAATGCCCGCACTGGCTGGCCGGGGTGTCGGGTCCACGCCAACGTGGCTGGCCTGCCGGCGTGCGTCCCGTTGTCCCCACCCCGCCCTGCGGCCTGCGCCAGCCTTGGGTTTCCAGCCATCCTTCTGCCGCACCCATGCTGTGGCACGTGCCTTGCTCCATACCGGTACCGCCGCCATGGCCGGCGTGCGCGGCGCCGGCGGGCAGCGGGTATTCGGGTGGATCCGCCCGTTCGTACCCTCGTCTGCGCTGCCGCTCGGGGCAGTGATCAACTTTTGCGAGATCAACTACAGCTTCTATGCTGATCAGATGAACAACCAGTTCCAGAACATCGATATCCGCAACAACGCGCCAAACGCCAATATCAATGTCCAGGGCGACCAGGGCGCGAGGAACGACGGCCGGCTGATCTGATGCTGATCTGAGAGCCAGCGCCGCCGTGCAGCGTCCCGGCTAGTCCGGGGCTTCACGCGGACCGGAGACAAGAGATTGGGTTTCGACTCGCACTTCCAGTGGACCTCGGCCGCATGCACGGACGTCGGGCGCGTGCGCGAACGCAACGAGGACGCTTGCCTGGACCTGCCCGGCCAGGGCCTGTGGGCGGTGGCCGACGGCATGGGCGGCCATGCCGTGGGGGACTTCGCCAGCCAGGCAGTGGTACAGGCGCTGGCCACGTTGCCGCCGCACCCCCGGCTGGAAGACCGGGTCGACGCCACGCGCGCGGCGCTGCAGGGCGTGAACCTGGCACTGGTCGATGAAGCGGCGCGCCTGGGCGTGCGCTGCATCGGCAGCACGGTGGTGGTGCTGCTTGCGGGCGATCGCCGATGCGCCTGCGTGTGGGCCGGCGACAGCCGCCTGTACCGGCTGCGTGGCGGCCAGTTCGCCCGCCTCACGCGCGACCATAACCAGGTCGAGCGCCTGCTGGCGCGCGGGCTGATCACACCGGAAGAAGCGCGCCACCACCCCGCGCAAAACACCATCACACGCGCCGTCGGCGCGGCCCCGACGCTGGCGCCGGAGCAGCTGCTGGCCGAGGTGGCCGATGGCGACGTCTACCTGCTGTGCAGCGATGGCCTGAGCAACGAGGTCGACGATGACGACATCGCGGCGGTGCTGGCACAGCAGGACGTTGCGCAGGCCGCGCAGACGCTGGTGCAGATGGCGCTTGATGCCGGCGGCCGCGATAACGTGTCGGTGGTGGTGCTGCGTGCGGCGGACCCCTACGGCTCAGACAAGACGCTGGTCAATCCCGAGCTGGACGCCTGAAGGCACGACCGCCAGCAGCCTCGGCCCCCTGCCCCCTGCTACCCCTTGCCGCCTTCGGCCTGCCGGCTGGCGCGGAAGTCCTTCGAGTGGATGCCGTGCTTCTTCAGCAGCATCTGCAGGTGCGAGCGGTTCATGTCGAAGCGCCGCGCCAGTTCGGCGACGGTGCCGCCGACTTCCTGCAAGCCCCGTTCGAGGAAGGCCCGCTCGGCCTCGTCGCTGGCGGCGCGCTTGGCCTCGCTCAGCGACGTCGCCATGGTGATGTCCGCGGCTGCCGTGCCCGCGCCGACCACCGCCAGCGCGGCGGGTTTCGGCCGGATATCCTGCGGCAGATGGGCCAGGTCGGCGGTATCGCCGGCCAGGCAGCTCAACCGGTACAGCAGGTTGCGCAGCTCGCGGATATTGCCCGGGTAGTCGTAGTGCAGCAGGAAGTCGCGCAGCCGCGGCGTCAGCTTGAGCGGCCGCCGCTTGAGCATGCCGGCGGCCTCGTCACTGAAGTACGACACCAGCAGCGGGATCTCGTCGCGCCGCTCGCGCAGCGACGGCAGGCTGACGTGGATCACGCTCAGGCGATAGAACAGGTCCTCGCGGAAGGTGCCGGCCTGGCTCATGCGGCGCAGGTCCTTGTTGGTCGCCGCGACGATGCGCGTATCCACCGAGATCGCCTCGTCCGAGCCCACGCGTTGGATCTCGTGCGCTTCCAGCACGCGCAGCAGCTTGACCTGCCCGGTCAGCGGCAGCTCGCCGATCTCGTCCAGGAAGATGGTGCCGGTATGCGCGCTCTCGAACTTGCCGCGGCGGTCGTTGCTGGCGCCGGTGAAGGCGCCCTTCTTGTGGCCGAACAGCTCGGATTCGAGCAGGCTGTCGGGAATCGCCCCGCAGTTGACCGAGATAAACGGCTTGTCGGTGCGTGAGCCATTGGCATGGATCACCTTGGCCATCAGCTCCTTGCCGGTGCCGCTCTCGCCATCGATCAGCACCGGCAGGTCGGTCGGCGCCGCCTTCTCGGCGATCTCCAGCGCCTCCAGCAACTTGGGGTTGTCGCCGAAGGTGCCTTCGAAAATAAAGCTGCGCTCCACCAGCGCCTGCCGGCGCTCGCGCGGCATGCGCTCGACTTCTTCCTGCGGCGGGGCGGCCTCGGCCGACGCCGCCTGCACGAAGCGCTCCTTGTGCGACAGCCCCATCACCTCGTCGCGCAGCGTGGTGGCCTGCTTGAGCAGCTTCTCGATCTCCGGCCGGTCAAGCCGCGACGACCAGCGCAGCGTGGAGCGCAGGATCTCGATCTTCTCGATCAGGCCGGCGAACGACACCGGCGAGGTGGCCGAGGCGGGGGTGGCACCCTGGTTATATAGCTTCATGCGGCACTCAGTTGCTTCTGCACCAGTTGGAAATACATGCCCTTGCGCTCGATCAGCTCCTCATGCCGGCCCTGCTCGACGATGGCGCCTTCATACAGCACCAGGATCTTGTCGGCCTGCATGATGGTGCTGAGCCGGTGCGCGATGATGACCGCGGTGCGCCCGCGCAGGATCTCCTGCATATTGGCCAGGATGTTGCTCTCTGACTGCGTGTCGAGTGCCGAGGTGGCCTCGTCGAACACCAGCAGGCGCGGGTCGTGGTACAGCGCGCGGGCAATGCACAGGCGCTGGATCTGCCCGCCGGAAAGCCCGATGCCGCGCTCGCCCACCACCTGCTCGTAGCCCAGCGGCAGCTTGCTGATAAAGGCATGGGCGTCGGCCATGCGCGCCACCTCCTCGATACGGCGCCGGTCGGGGCTGTCGTCGCCGCAGGCGATGTTCTCGGCGATGGTGCCCGAGAACAGCAGGTTGGACTGCATCACGTAGCCCACCTGCGCGCGGTAGAAGGCCGCGTCGATCACGTTCAGGTCGTAGCCGTCCACCGACATCGAGCCCTCGGTGGGCTTGTAGAAGCCCACCAGCAACTTGGCCAGCGTGGTCTTGCCGGAGCCGCTGCGCCCGACGATGGCCACCATCTCGCCCGGCCGGATGGCGAAGCTGATGTTCTCCAGCACGTAGGGCGTGTCTTCGCCGCCGTAGCGGAAGTACAGGTCCTTCATCACGATCTCGCCCTGCAGGTCGGGCAGCATCACGCGCGACAGTACGTCCTGCGGCTTCTGCTCGGGCTCCAGGTCGAGCACGTCGCCCAGGCGCTCCATCGCCACGGCGGCATCGTTGAGCTGGCCCCATAACGCCACCAGCCCCATCAGCGGCGCCAGCACGCTGCCCATGAAGGCGTTGAAGGCAATCAGCTGGCCGATGGTGAGCTCACGCTCCAGCACCAGCGTCGCGCCCACCCACAGCACCGCGATGGTGGTGGCGGCGTTGAGCAGCTGGCTCACCAGCCCCACCAGGATATGGAAGGCCTGCGCCCGGTATTGGGCGTCCAGCGCCTTGGCGTACTTGCGCTCCCAGCGCAGCCGCACCGGGCGCTCGATGCCCATGCCCTTGACGGTCTCGGCGCCGCCCAGCGTCTCCATCAGGTAGGCCTTGGCATCGGTCGACGCCGAAAACACCTCGCGCGCATAGGTCTTGACCTTCGGCGTCACCACCACCGTCAGCGCCGCGATCGGGATCACGAAGGCGATCAGCAGCAGGGTCAGCTTGACGTTGTAGAGGAACATGATGGTGAAGTAGATAAACACCATCAGCAGATTCAGCGCCGTGGTCACCGTCGACTCGGTCAGGAAGGCGCGGATGGTCTGGTTCTCCTGGAAGCGCGCGAAGATGTCGCCGGTCTTGCGCTTGGCAAAGAACGACAGCGGCAGCGACAGCGTGTGCTTGAAGAACTGCGACATCATGGCGAAGTCCATGTTGCGCACCATGAAGTTGGCCAGGTAGGCGCGGATGGTCGCCATCAGCTGCGAGAACACGCTTGAGATGATCAGCCCCACGATCAGCAGGTGCAGCAACCCCACGTTCTGGTGCACCACCACGCCGTCCAGGATGTTCTGGATGATCAGCGGCGGCACCACCCCCAGCATCTGGATCACAAAGGTGGCCAGGAACAGGTGCGCCAGGATCTTCCTGTACGGCGCCAGGTAGCCGATAAAGCGCAGCCACGGCGAGCGCGACACCGCCAGCTGGGTCATGCTCTCGCCCGGCCTGAACAGCAGGCAGGTGCCGCTCCAGCCGCGCTCGAACTCCTCCGCGCTCATCTTGCGGAAGCCGATGGCCGGGTCTGCCACCCACACCCAGCGCGACGAGATCCCGTACACCACCACGTAGTGGTAGCCCTCCCAGTGCACGATAAAGGGCAGCTCGAAGCCCATCAGCGAATCCCGCGTGCACTGCACCCCGCGCGTGGTGAAGCCGAGCGATTCGCCGGCGCGTGCCAGGCTGTCCAGCGTGGCGCCCTGGGTGGTCACGTTGGCCATCTCGCGCAGCTTGCCCAGCGTCATCGGGATGCCGTAGTGCCGGCAGATCATCGCCAGGCAGGCCGCGCCGCAATCCATCTCCTCGGCCTGCTCCACCAGCGCGAAGCGGCGGATCAGCTTCTCGCCCAACTCCGGTTTGGAATGCAGGTCCAGCAGCACCGGGCGCTTGCGCCGCTCGGCCAGCTTCTTCTGCCGATGCAGCTCGCGGTCCAGCACGCGGATGCGCTCTTCCAGCACCTCGCGCAGGCGCGGGTTGCGCTCCAGGATCAGTTGCACCGTCTTCTCGGGGATCACCAGCAGACGCACGTCGGTCTCGGCGATGGCCGAGGCCAGCTGCTCCTGCCGCATCACGCAGGCGCGCTCGCCGAAGATATCGCCCTGCCCCAGCGTGGCCAGCGGGAACTCGCTGCCCTCCTCGCTGCGCACGATGCGCACCGTGCCCTGGCGCACCACATAGAGGCGGCGATCCTCGCGCCCGTCCTGCTTCAGGATCTCCTTGCCGGCCGCCACGCGCTTGACGCCGACGCTGCGCACGGCGTCTTCCAGCTCCTGCTTGTCGAGCTTGCCGCGCAGGTCGAAGAGCCGCGCGACAAAGCCGCCGGCCGAACTGATCGCGACATAGCTGGTGATAAACGCAAGCGCCGCCGGGTTGCCCGCCACCACGGGCTCGCCCACGCTGCGCGGGATCATCAGCAGCTCGGCCTTGCCCGAGGCGCGCACCGACGACTCATGCCGGTAGTCGCGCAGCAGCGCAATATCGGCAAAGACCTCGCCGGCCTTGCGCACACCCATGCTGATTTCCTTGCCGTGCTCCTCGTTGAACACGCGCACCGAGCCGGACTTGACGACAAACAAGCCCGGCGCCGCTTCGCCGGCATTGCAGACGGTGTCGCCAAAACCGAAGGTCAGCACCTGCGCGGCTTCCGCCAGGCGTGCCAGCTCCTCCGGCGTCAGCACCGACAGGATCTCGACAGAGGCAAGAAAGGCGGCCAGCGCCGATCCTGCCTCCGGCTGGTCCGGGGCAGCCGCGGCGGCGCGATCACCGGCCTGGCCGGACTCGCTAGCGGGCTTCGATGACATGTTCCTGCGCCCTGGCCATCAGCCAGTCTTCGCGCAGCAGGCGGCGCACTTCCACCGCCACCTCGCTGTCCAGCGTGGCCGGGTGCTTGCTGCGCACCAGGAAGACCTCGAAGAAGGAACGGTCAGCCGCCGGGAACGGCCCCAGCAGGTCGCCCGGCTCGGCGTTGAAGACCTTGGCCTCGATATCGGTCTTGAGCGAGCCGCGCAGCACCTTGCCGATCTCGCCACCGCGCTCGCGCGTGTCGGCAATGGAATGCTCGCGCGCCATCTCGGCGAAGGCATCCGGATCATCCTGCAGGTACGAGATCAGCTCCTTGGCCTTGCCCTCGCTGTCGACCACGATATGGCTGACCTCGATGCTGTCGAAGCGCGGCGAGTTGAGCGCAAAGTACGCCTGCACCGCGGCCTCGCTGCAGACCTGCTCCATCATCCGCTCCTGGTAGAGGCTGTCGGTGACAAAGGCCTCGAACTCATCCAGGCTGATGTTCAGCGCATCCAGGTAGTGGTTCATGTCGGCAGCGCGATGCAGGCCCTGCACGCGGCGGAACTGGTCCGCGCGTTCCTGGATCTCCTCGGGCGTAACCACCATGCCTTGCCGCTTCGCCGCGTGCACCGTCAGTTTGTCGCGCACGATCTGCTCGATCAGCCCTTCGAACTGCCCGGTCAGCTTGAGCAGCCGCACGAACTCCTCGACGCCGAGCACCTCGTCGTCGATACGCACAATGCCAGTCATTTTCTCGGCTCCTTTGGCGGCCCCGCGCGCTTGCGCGCCAGGCTGCTGTGCTTGTGTTTCCCCCGACTGCCCCGGCAACGCTAGCCGGCCACCTCTCGGAAGGGGTCCAGCCCCAGGTCGATCAGGCGGCGTTCGCGCACCACGATCTCCGCAGTCGCGGTCATGCCGTAGCGCAACGGATACTTGTTGTCGGCCACGGCGTAGTAGTCGCGTGCCAGGCGCACGCGGCCCTCGTAGACCGGCTGCTTGTCGGGCCCGCCCGGCTTGGTGGCGGGCGAGATGAATTCCAGCGTGCCCTCGATGATCCCGTAGCGCTGGTACGGGAAGGCACTGAACTTGAGCTTGACCGGCAGGCCCTCGCGCAGGAAAGCGCGGTCACGCTCGGCGATGACGATCTTCACCACCGGGCGCGCATCCTTGGGGGCAATGCCGCCCAGCGGCGTGTTGGCCTGTACCTTGTCGCCGCGCTGGGTGGAGGTGACATCGGTGATCACGCCCGACACCGGCGCCAGGATCAGCAGGAAGTTGTCCTTGTCGATGTTCTCGAAGCGGATGCGCGCCGCCGCGTCCGCCACCAGGCGGGCGGTCTGCACCTGCAGGCGCAGCTTGTCCTCGGTGTTGGCGATCTCGCGCAGCGCCGCGTCGTACTGCACGCGCAGCCCGGCCAGGTCCTGGCCGCTGCTTTCGAGCTGGGAACTGGCCTGGGTAAGCTCGCGGCCCAGGCGTGCGTCCAGCTCTGCCAGCCGCGACTGCGCCACGCGCAGGTTGTTCTCGGCGTCCTGCGCCGCGGCGCGCTTGGCATCCACCTGCGACTGCGAAACGCCACCGCCACCCGGCAACGCCAGCAGGCGCGCGTAGCGGTCCTGCTCCTGGCGCGCGAATTCACGCGCACGCCGGGCGTTCTCGAGGTTGCTGCGCGCTTCCTGCAACTGCGCGCGCTGCTGTTCGGCAAGCCGCGTGGTGCCTTCGGCGATGCGGGTCTCGTGCTGGCGCGTGGCCACGTCGATCTGCTGCTTGAGCGCCGCCGCGCGGCGTTCCATCAGCGCCTTCTTGTCGGGGAACTGCTTCCATTCACGCTCGGAGTCTTCCAGCTTGAGCTGCGCTTCCAGCGCATTGGCCGCGGCCTCGATCGCGCCGCGAGCATTCAGGCGCGCCAGCACGTCGTCCTTGGACACGGGCTGCCCTTCGGCCACGTAGAGGTCAGCCAGCTCGCCGTCCACCGGGGCATAGAAGCGGCGTACCTCGGATTCCGGCGCCAGCGTGCCCTGCGCCGTGACAATGACATCGGCATGCCCGACGAAGGACCACACCAGCCCGCACAGCACCAGCGCGAAAGTCGTGACGATGGTCAGCAGTCCCAGGCGCGACGGCTCGGCACTCAACAGGCCAATGCCCTCGGCGCTGTGGTCTTCCAGCGCCTCGGAGAGTGGCTTGAGGCCGCCCTGGCGGGCATCGTCCTTCATGGCTGCCCCGCTTGCTGTGGCGCCGCGGCGGCCGCGGCTGGTTCCGGCGCCTTGCCGGTGTCTTCACCGCCGATCAGTTCCAGCTTGGTCTTGAGCACGGCGGGATCGAGCACGGTGCGCAGCTCGCGCAGCGCGTGCCGCTGCTGGTCGGCCTCGGCGCGGATCTCTTCCTCGATCTTGGCGAGCTGCGCCAGGTCGGCGCTTTCCCCCGCGCGCAGTTGCGTGAAGATGCGCATGCCCTGGCGCGCATCTCCCAGCGCCTGCGACAGCAATCGGGCCTGCGCGCGGAACTTGGGCGAGATGCCGGGCTCAAGCCGCTGCTCGCTGCCGATCACGCCATTGCTGCGGTATTGCTTCCATGCGGCGACGGCGCTGCCCATCAGCTCCCGCGCGCGCCGCAGGGCACTGTCGCGCACGCCGTTGACGTCGGCCTCGACCGCCCTGGCGAAATGGCCGTCTTCGTCGGCATCGAGCATGGCGTAGAAGCCCAGCAGCCGGTCCTCATAGTCCTTGCTGCCGCGCGCGGACTGCAACTCGGCGAACTGCGCCGCCACCTTCTGCTTGTGCGACAGGTCGCGCGCGAGGTCATCGGCCCAGGGGCCGCCGCTGATCTGCTTGATCCCCGCGAGCGCCGCGGCGCTGTCGCCCTGCTGCCACGCCCTGGCCGCACTGGCATACTGGCGCACCATCTCCGGCGGCGGCAGGCGCGCGGCCAGGTGGTTGAACTGCGCCTGGAACGGCGGCGTGGCGAAGCGGCTGTCGGCCAGCCGCGCCACCAGCGGCCCGGGCCGGCGCGCGCGCAGTGCCTGCATCAGCGCGGTGTAGCGGTCCAGGTCTGACTGCACGCGGTCCAGCCCGGCCAGGCGCGGATACTTCTCGCGGTACTCGGCGATGACCGGCTGCAACGCCTCCGGGCGGTCGCGGCCGAGTTCGGCAGCGATGGTGGCGTTCAGCCGGTCGATCGCCGCCAGGTAGACCGAGGCATCGTTCTGCAGGCGGCGCACATCACTGAGCGCATCGGCATAGAGATCGCGGAACGCCGGCACATCGGCCGCGATGCGCCCGAGTGCGCGCTGGTGCGCGGTGGTGTCCTGGTTCCAGTACGCCAGCAGTTGCCGGATCGGGGTCTCGTCGGTGTAGAGGCGGATCGGCGCGTCGGCGCCGCGCTGCGCGGTGAAGCGTTCGAGCCGGCCGATCCAGTCGAGCTCGGCCACCAGCGGCCGCGCATCGGCGTTGTGCGCACTGGGCTTGCGCATCCGGGCCAGCGCGGCATCGGCGCCGCTGACATCACCGGCCTTCAGCCTGGCTGCAAAATCGGGCACGTAAGCGCGCATCAGTGCCTCGGCGCCGAGGGCCTGCACCTGGGCATCGTCGGGATGACGCGCGAGGTAGTCGTCGGCGGCCTGCGCCGCGCGGGCGTGATCGCCGGCGGCAAACAAGGCCTGCACTTCGCGCTCCGCCGCACCGCGCCAGTACACGGCCGCGCCCGCCAGTATCGCGAGCAACAGCAACGCGCCGCCCCATCGCCCCGCGCGCCGCGTGCGTGCGGGATCGTCCAGGCCGAACAGCCTGGCGCCTTCCGCAAGCAGCAGCGCGGCACGTCCGCGCTTGCGGCGTGCCTGCGCGCCGTCGTGCGCCGCCGTGGCCGCCGCGGCCTGTGCCTCGGCCTCGGCGTTGACCTCGTCGTCCTGCTGCGCGGCATAGTCGACGCAGAAGATGTCGAGGAAGGAATCGGCCGCGCCGACAAAGGTGGTGCGGTCATCCTCGTCGCGTGCGGCCGGCGCCGGGGAAGCGGCCGGCGTGTCCGGTGCTGCGGCGACGGGCTGCAGCATCGAGCGCGTCGCGGTGGCATCGCCATCGCCCGTGCGCTGGACCTGCGCCTGGTAGACAAAGTGGTTGCCGCCGAAGGCGATCAGGTCGCCGTCGTCCAGCGGCACGCCGTGGTCTGCCAGGCGCTTGCCGTTGACGAAGGTGCCGTTGGTGCTGCCCAGGTCTTCCACGAACGGCACGCCACCCTTGAGGTACACGTGCGCGTGGCGCCGCGACAGGTAGTTGACCTGCTGCGGATAACTGTCGCGGTAGCGCGCGAAGGCATCGTCGGCCTTGCTGATCAGGTACGGGAAGCCGTCCACGTGCAGCGGCTGCAGTCCGACATCGCCGCGTTCGGGCACCAGCGTCACCGCCACCCGCGGCGGCTCGGGCTGCGGCGCGCGCGGCGACAGCCGGACCCGGAACGACAGCGCAGGGCCGAAGGCCACCTCATCGCCATCGCTGAGCTGCGCCGGCTGGCGCGCCACCGCCGCGCCGTTCACGCGCGTGCCGTTCTTGCTGCCGAGATCCGCCACATAGACCGCGCCATGCTCGGCGAAGATGCGCGCATGCCGGCGCGACAGCGGCGCGGCCAGGTCTTCCGGGTAGGCGGCGAACGGCAGTTCGCTGCGGCCGACGGCGAACAGGTCTTCGTCGATGCGGATCTCGCCCAGCTCGGGGCGCGCGACGGGCGTCAGGAATACATCGAATTCCTGTGCCAGATCCTGAGAGAACTCCCGAGCGAATCCCTGGGCCATTTTCACCGGCATTTCCATGATCAGTGCTTCGTCAGGAGCCATGTTTCCAGCGAGCCAACAGCGCGGCTGCCGCGGCGGCAGGCCAGGGGGGTGAAGCGACTAAGAACATAGTAGGCGACGGCTAAGGCTAGTCAATCGGGCGCGGGACGCGCGGTTGGCACGGGAGCGGCACATGCAGCGGGGCAAGCGGCCAGGGCTACGAACGCGTTGCACAACGCGTTGCTTACGCCGGCATCACATGAACACCGCCACGGAACCTCTGGCAGCACTTATTGCACTGGATTCGAGGCCGCATTGCGCACATCGGTATCGGGCCAGCCGCCGCCAAGCGCCTTGTACAGGGTGACGGTGTCGGCCAGGATCTGTTGGTGGACCGCCAACAACTGCAGTTGCGCGGCCAGCAGCGAGCGCTCGGTCTCAAACACTTCCAGCTGCGAGACCACGCCCTCTTTCAGTTGCGCCTCGATCTGCGCGGACACGACGCGCAGTTGCTCAACCTGCTGCTGCAACTCGATGCGCTGCTTCTTGTGCGCGTCGACGTTGACCAGTGCGCTCTCCACCTCTTCGAACGCGGTCATCACGGTGCGGCCATATTCGTTTTCCACCACGCCCACCTGCGCCTCGGTGGTCTTCACGCGCGCCCGCACGTTGGGATCGAGCATCGGCAGGTTGATGCTGGGCATCAGGCCGAAGGTGAATGACTTGAGCAGGGAGTTCAGCGCAATGCTGGCGGCGCCGCCGCTCGCGGTCAGGCTGATGGTGGGCAACTGCGCCAGGCGTGCCTGGCCGACGATGTTGTAGGCCGCCAGCACGCGGTATTCAGCGGCCACCACATCCGGACGGCGCGCCAGCAGCTGCGACGGCAGCCCGGCCGGCACCGCGGGCGGCTGCACGCGGTCCTGCAGGCGCCCTGGCGGGACCTTGAGATTGCCCGCAGGCACGCCGACCAGCGTCGCCAGCGCGTTTTCGGCCACATCGCGCGAGCGGCGCAGTTCGAGCAGGTCCTTGTTGAGACGGTTGATTTCCGCCTGTTGCTGCATCACGCGGATCTTGGGCACCAGGCCGTTCTGGTACATCGCCTGGAAGGTGGACAGGATCTGCCCGTTCTTGGCGACGGTGCGCGCTTGCTGCTCGATCTGCTCGTCGAACTGCAGGATCTGGAAGTAAGTGGTCGATACATTGGACACCAGCGTCAGGTAGCCGGCACGCCAGTCGGCCTCGGTCGCGTTGAACTCGGCGGTCTGCGCCTGCACGCCCTTCTCGACCTTGCCCCAGATATCGATGTCCCAGTTCAGCTGGGCGGCGGCGTTATAGGTCGTGATGGACTTCTGCCCCGAGGTCTTCTGGAAATTCGCGCTGGCGCCGATACCGATCACGGGCAGCGCTCCCGCGCGGGCCTCGCCGATCTGCGCGTTGGCCACGCGGATGCGCGCCGCCAGCACCTTGATGTCGTAGTTGCCGCCCAGTGCCTGTTCGATCAGCTTGTTCAGGTAGGGATCCTTGAAGCCGTGCCACCAGTTGGGCTGCACCGCTTCGGCCGGCGACACCGTGATCGAACCCTGGCGCGTCCATTCGGCCTTGGCCGGGGTTTCCGGGCGCTGGTACACCGGCGGCCGGAAGTCGGCGCAGCCTGCCAGCAGCGCCGTGCAGGCAGCCAGCGCGGTCAGCCAGGCAGTACGGTGCGGCGCGGCGGTTGACGTAACCCCGGGCGAGGCAATGATGGATTCGGGCACGATGGGTTCCTGCGTGCGACGACGGCCGGCGGCATGCACTTGAGTTATCCATGACATGCCGGGGGCCGCGAAGTCTGTTTGTATTGTGGTGCGCGCGGACGCGCGCACCAACCCCGATATGCATGGGGTCAGCGGAAGGTGTTGTCTAGGGGGTTGGTCTCGAGCATCGGGTTGGAAGAGACAACAGCAGGGAGCATGCCAGCTCCAGCGCCATGCCCGCGCGGATCACGGAAGTGCCTGTAAACACGGGGGTTTTTCATTGCCGCCGGCGCCGGCCGCGAATGCGCGGCGAGCTGGCGTCAAGGCGTACTGGCGGGGCGCAACCAACAGATCGCGCGTCGGTGTTGGATGGCACGCGACACTCGCGGAGCCGGCGCAAGAAATACGGCGGCGCACGCGAGCCGCCGTCACCGCAAGGTCCGGGTCACTTCACGTAGATCGTGATCTTCTTCGAATAGACCGGCGGGTTGGTGGGAATGTGCTTGTCATCGCCCATCAGCAGCTGCAGCGTATGCTTGCCAGGCGGCAGCTCGATCATGGTCTCGGTCTCCCCCGCCCCGAAATGCAGGTGATTGCGGTCATTGGGGATTTCCTTGTCCATCGGCGGCAGATCCGCATCGACAAGCAGGTGATGGTGCCCGGTATTGGGATACTTCACGTCCTTCGGCGCCACCCCCATATTGCGCAGCCCGAACCACACCTTGAATGGCTTGCCCGCGGGCATCGTCTGCCCGTCGTTGGGCCAGCCGATATAGAGGTAGGCGTTGGGCGGCGCCGGCGTCGAGCCACCCTGCACCACCGCTGACAGCAGCAGGCTGGCGGCGAAGACAGCCGCGGCAAGTAGTCTGGACATGGTGCTCTCCCCTGTTTGCTGATCGGCCTGGTTCGGCATCTGCGGCGCGCGCGGCACCGTTATTTCACCGTGACCGTGATCTTCTTCGAATAGATCGGCGGCTCGAACGGCACGTGCTTGGCATCGCCCATCAGCAACTGGAGCGTGTGCTTGCCGGGCGGCAACTCAAGGCGCGCGTCGGTCTCGCCCGCCCCGAAGTGCAGGTGGTTCTTGTCCGAAGGGATTTCCTTGTCCAGCGGCGGCAGCTCGGTGTCGACCAGCAGGTGGTGGTGCCCGCAGCGCGGCGACTCGACGCCCTTGGGGCAGACGCCCATATTGCGCAGGCCCATGCGCACCCAGAACTTGCCGCCGCTGATGACCGTGCCATCGTGCGGCCAGATGATGTAGGCCTCGGCATTGGGCGGCGCTGCAGTCGACAGCGAAAGCGACGGCGCAGCGGCCAGGGTGGCAGCCGCCAGCAGGCGGAACAGAAATCGTCTGGACATACGCGGCGCCTCCCGGAAACAGTCCGAAACCCGATCACGTTGTCCCGAAAGCCCATTCTTGTTGCTTGTTGGTCAGCGCTCGGCGATTCGTCATTCAGGTTAGGTCGCAAGCCCGGAAAAAGCGAACCCGGCGCGTCGCGGCGGCAAGGCGATGTCCCGCCGGAGACACAAGCGCTGTGCTATCTTGAAGCAAGCCGGTCGACGTCTCGGCAACACCACAATGCGCCCCCGACGCATGTTCCGGCAGCTACCGGCATGCAGCGGGATCGCCGCGGCTCCAGCGAGGTGTGAAGATGTGGCGCAATCTACCAGTCGTATGCGCGGCCATGGCCGCGATGCTCGCCGCCGCGCCGCTGCCTGCGCAGCCGGCCACCGCTGCCGCTGGCCCCGCGGCCACGGAACCGCTGCTGCTCGCCGGCATCATGCCCAAGAACACCGACGAGCAGTACGAGCTGAGCTTCTGGGAATCGATCAAGAACAGCAATTACGCCGCCGACTACGAGGCCTACCTGAAGCAGTACCCCAACGGACGCTTCGCGGTGCTGGCCAGGGCGCGCCTGGAGCGGCTGGCGGCGTCCGCCTCCGCACCCAAGGCCCAGGCGCCCGCGCCCGTCCCGCCGCCCCGCTCCGGCGCCACTGCCGGGGCCAGGTCACGCGGCCCCCGCCCGCCCCGGCACCCGCCGCGGCAGCGCGTCCGGCATCGCCGCCTGCCGCGCCACCGGCTGCACCACCGGCTGCACCACCGGCAACGGCATCGCCGCGCGCGGGCATGGCGGCGGGCGGCGCGGTCAGCACCACACTGCGCACCGGCGAGATCCGCGATTGCCCGACTTGCCCGGTGCTGGTCTCCTTGCCGGCCGGCAGCTTCACCATGGGCAGCGGTGCCAGCGATCCCGCCGAGAAGCCTCCGCATCATGTCACCATCGGGCAGCCGTTCGCCATCGGCCGCTATGAGGTCACGGTCGAGCAATGGAATGCCTGCGCCGACGCCGGCGGCTGCCAGCGCGTCCCCACCATCGCCGACAGCCCGAAGACCGCGCCGGCGCGCGACGTCAGCTGGGACGACGCGCAGCAGTACGTGGCCTGGCTCAGCAAGACCACCGGCAAGACCTACCGGCTGCCCACCGAGGCGGAATGGGAATACGCAGCGCGCGGCGGCACCGCCAGTGCCTACTGGTGGGGCGACCAGATGCGCAAGGGCAATGCCAACTGCAAGGACTGCGGCGACCCGTGGAGCCAGGATGCACCGGCCCCGGTCGGGACGTTCGCGGCCAACCCGTACGGCCTGCACGACGTCAACGGCAGCGTGTGGGAATGGGTGGCCGATTGCTGGCACAGCACGTACAAGGGCGCGCCCGCCGACGGGCGCGTGTGGAACGAGAACGCCTGCGGCGCACGCGTGATCCGCGGCGGCTCCTGGCGCGAAGGGGCGAGCTACATGGTGTCGTCCACGCGCTTCAAGTACAGCCCCAGCGTGCGGCAGTCGCAGAACGGCTTTCGCGTGGCGCGCGACCTGAAGTAGCGGCTGGCGGAATCGGCAAGCCGGCCAGGCGGCGGCAATCAGCGCGCGCGCGTGGAGATCTGCACCAGGTCCGCGCTGATGCGGTCCCGCCCATAGGTGCGTGCCATCTGCGCCAGCGGCTTTTCCAGTGCCTTCAGGTAGTCCTTGTGCGACTCGACCTCGGCGCGCCGGCCCTCGAACAGCGGCACGGGCGTGGTCAGCAACACCACCAGCTCGGTGCCGAAGGGCCTGGAGATGATCCAGTCGCCACCGTCGCCAACCGTGGCGGCATGGCCGGGCGGCGCCTGGTGGGCGGGCACGCGCGCGCTCGGCACCATGTGCGCCACCTTGCCGTCGGCCGCGAAGTAATCGACATAGACATAAGAGTCGCGCGCCGGCGTGCGCAGATCCAGCACCAGCGGTGACCCCTCGGTCAGCTGCGTGCCCTGGCCACGCAGCCGCAGCGATGAAGCCGTGCCCCCTTCGCGATGGCCCGACCAGTACGGCGCGATCAGGGTGGCCACGTCGCATTTGTCGGCGGCCAGCGGCTGGGTGTCGATCGACACGCCCTTCAGCTCCTTGACGCCCGGCAACGCGCTGAGCTGCTCGCGCAGCCGCGCGGCGCCCACGCTCTCGGCCAGGAAGCCGCGCACGCGCAAGGTCTGCGCCTGCTGGGTGGCGGCGAGCAGCGAGCACGGCACGCTGGCCAGCATCTTCGTGACGTCGGCCATCGACAGCACTGCCGGACGGGCAGCCGGTGCGGGCGGGGTGACCGGCGCAGCGGGCACAGGTGTAGCCGGGGCCTCGACGCGCGCTTCGCCAGCCGGCGCTTGGGCCTGGCGCTGCGAATACCACGCGTAGTAGCCGATCGCCGACACGCCCGCCAGCACGGCCAGCACGCCGCCAGCCATCATCGGCGAGGGGCGCCGCGAAGGTACCACCGGCACCGCGCTCATGCCATGCAGGAAGCGCGCGACGGTGGGCGTGCGCGTTTCGCGATCGAGCGACAGCGCCTCGCGCAGGGTCTTCCATTGCGTGCGGCTCAACTGCGGCGGCTGCGCCGGCTTGAGCCCGGCGTCGCGCGCCTGGTTGGCCGAGAGCCGCTGGTAGGGATGCTTGCCGGTCAGCAATTCATAGGTCACGCAGGCCAGCGCAAAGATGTCGTCGCGCGGGTCGGGCTCGCAATGGTCGAACATCTCCGGGCTGGCGTAGGCCGGCGTCATGCCGCCCAGCGAGCCGGGATCGAACACGGTCCGGTCGGACTCGTCGGCCGGCGGCAGGAAGCCGCGCGCGATGCCGAAGTCGATCACCTTGACCTCGCCGTTGGCGGTCAGGAAGACGTTGGCGGGCTTGAAGTCGCAGTGCACGAAGCCGCGCTCGTGCGCATACGCCAGCGCATTGCCCATGCCGTTGACGATCGACATGGCACGCGCCATCGGCATGCCGGTGAAGCCCGGGGCCTTGAGCACATGGTTGAGCGACGAGCCGGACAGGTATTCCATGGTCAGGAAGACCACCGGCCCGTCGCGGTCGAAGTCATAGACGGTGACGATGTTCCGGTGCGCCAGCGTCTGCGCCTTGCGCGCCTCGCGCTGCAGTGCCATCAGCGACTTGGGGTGCCCGCTGAACTGCAGGTTCAGCACCTTGATGGCGATATAGGGCTTGCGGTCCGAGGCTTCCAGCTTGCGCAGGTCGAGCGCCTTGTAGACCGTGCCCATGCCGCCCACGCCCAGGCATTCTTCCAGCACGAAGCGGCCGTTCAGCGTATCGCCCACGCCCTTGGTATGCGCCGCCTGCGGCAGCGTGCCCGGCTCGGGCGAGGTCGCATACAGCGAGCCCGTCTGCGTTCCGGCCAGGCGCGTGGCTTCGGTGGCGCCGTTGTACTGCGTGGCGCCGCGGCGCTCGATGCGCCGCATGACTTCGGCATAGACCGCGGGCGGGAACGGGAAGCGCGTGTTTTCCTCGATGACCACGCGCGCGGCCTGGCTGGGCGTGGTGGGGTCCTGCGCCAGCGCCGTTTCGAACGACGCAACAAACTCGTCGTCGGAGAGACCGCCGTTCTGGAACTTGCGGATCAGTTCTTTGAGACTGGCCACGGGATGCCCCGACATGGTTGCTGGCACGGCGCATCCCGCGATGCGGATATGCCCTGCCTTCGAGATGGATACTAGTGCGCACCCATGGCATGCGCAAACCATGCGAGGCTGGCGTGCATCGCCCCGCGCGCGCGCCCCCTGCCAATCGCATCGCCTGCAGTTCGCCACTGTCGCGGCCACGCCAACACCGGCACGCCGCCTGTTGGCCGCAGCCCGTCACCCGCGGCAGGCGGCAGGCCCCGCAGCCAGTGCGCGCGAGCCGACATCGAAAATAAATGCCCCGTGTTTTCAGGCAGTTGCACGTGCCCGGACGAGGTCGGCAACGGCGTTGGCACACTCCCTGCGTTAGTCCGTCCCGATGGGCCGGCAATTTCGCCGCCATCCGAGCGCACCGCGCGGCGGCCCCGCAGTCAAGACCGCGGACCGCCTCGCCTATACTGAAGCGTCCCGCGGCCGCATGGCCGTGGCGCCGCTTGACCGGAGACAGCCATGGCAGTGATCGTCATCAAGGATTTGCCCGACAGCATGGATCTCGACCGGCAGGCCATGACCGCCATCCTGGGCGGCGGGCGCACCGCCGGCGGCCAGGCATGGCATGGCTTGCGGCGCCAGAGCGCCGCGCGCATCGTCGACTACCCGGGCGGATTGCCGGGCAACCGCTATGTGATGCCGCAGGAGCAGCCGCTCGGGCGGCTGCCGCGCAAGGCCGCTGGCAAGGATGCAGGCGACTGAGCGGCAACCAGGACCGCCCAAATGAAAAGCCCGCCATCGCTGGCGGGCTTTGGATGCGGACGGGCCCGGACCACCTGGGTCACGCGGTCAGCAGTTCGGTCATTCTGTTCCAGGCAGGCTTCCCATGATTCCGCCCATGAAGCATGTTGCGGACGCCCATCCGGACCACCCGGATAGTCGCAGAAAGACTGGCGCGTGGAGTCAATGACCGCAGTGCTCGCCGCGAACAGCGGCGCAATGTCGCTGTAGGAGGTCAAGCGGGAGCGTTTTTCGTCCGCCCCGTGCGGGCATCCTGTGTACTCGCGCCTCCAGTATAGGCGGGGGTTTCAGCCTTGCAACCCGCCCACGACCGCGGCTTCGCGGGCCTGCAGGGAAGGTGACTCGCGCCTGACATATCCGGTTACGTTTTCGCAGTGCAACAAAAATTCCGTACTCTGCTATAATCCGCGCCGTGAGTTTCGCAACTGTGAGATCCGCCAAACGCCCGGCTTCCTGCCGCGGCGAATCCGCTGCCCTCCCAAGCTCTGTTTCCTCGCTGCCGGACGCCTAGTCATCACTTCATGGCCCCAGCCGCCCAGCAGAACGCACCGCTCACCTGACGTCGCCTCGTCTCCGATCCTGTTGAACAGCCTGAAACCTGAGCTGTTTGCCTGCCAGGGATACGGCCGGACCGCCTAGCGGGACCAGCCACCGCCCTGCCTGCCGCCGTACTGCCAGCTGTGTCTGTCGTAACGGCCTCACCGATTGGCGCCGAAGCCTTTTTAAGACTTTGCACTGCGCCCACCCCATTTTGCTTTGCCGGGGTGCCATGCATTTATTTGACCATTCCGACATGACCCAGCACGACATTCGTGCGGAGCAAGCTATTGCCTCCGCGACCGACGCTTCGATCACTTCCGACGCTGCCCAGAGCCCGCTCGACAAGCTCGACGCCCTGCTCAACCCCAGCCCGGCAGTTGAAGAAGCCCCGGCCGTGGAAAGCGGTTTCGCCACGCTTGGCCTCGATGCGGCCATCCTGCGCGCCCTCTCCGAACTGAACTACAACACGCCCACGCCGGTGCAGGCCCAGGCCATCCCGGCGTTCCTGGCCGGCCGCGACCTGCTGGTCTCGAGCCAGACCGGCTCGGGCAAGACCGCCGCGTTCATGCTGCCCGCGATCCAGCGCATCAGCGAAATGCCGGCGCCGCAGCGCGCGACCGAGCCCGCCAAGCGCATGAAGGGCAAGCGCCCGCGCCCGTCGCCGGCCCAGCCCGCACTGCTGGTGCTGACCCCGACGCGCGAACTGGCCCTGCAGGTGACCGAAGCCGCCGCCAAGTATGGCCGCAACCTGCGCCGCATCGTCTGCGCCAGCATCCTGGGCGGCATGCCCTACCCCAAGCAGCTGGCCGCGCTGGCCAAGATGCCTGACATCCTGGTGGCCACGCCGGGCCGCCTGCTCGACCATATCGACGCTGGCCGCATCGACCTGTCGGCCCTGCAGATGCTGGTGTTCGACGAAGCCGACCGCATGCTCGACATGGGCTTTGCCGACGACATCGACGCCATCGTCAATGCCACGCCGGCTTCGCGCCAGACGCTGATGTTCTCGGCCACGCTGGATGCGCGCATTGCCCAACTGGCCTCGCGCCAGCTGCGCGACCCGCAGCGCATCGAGATCGCCGCGGCCCGCGCCGACCAGAGCCATATCGAGCAGCGCCTGCACTTCACCGACGACATGTCGCACAAGGAACGCCTGCTGGACCACCTGCTGCGCGACGCGACCCTCAAGCAAGCCATCGTCTTCACCGCGACCAAGCGCGATGCCGATTCGCTGGCCGAGCGCCTGTCCGACACCGGCTTCTCGGCTGGCGCGCTGCACGGCGACATGACCCAGGGCGCGCGCAACCGCACCCTGACCGCGCTGCGCCGCGGCAACCTGCGCGTGCTGGTGGCCACCGACGTGGCCGCGCGCGGCATCGACGTGCCCGATATCACCCACGTGGTGAACTTCGACCTGCCCAAGCAGGCCGAGGACTACGTGCACCGCATCGGCCGTACCGGCCGCGCGGGCCGCTCGGGCACCGCCATCAACCTGGTGAACCACAACGACATGTTCCAGTGGAAGCGCATCGAGCGCTTCACCAACCAGCGCATCGACGCTTCGGTGATCGAAGGCCTGGAGCCGCGCCGTTCGCCCAAGCCGCGTTCCAACTTCGGCGGCAAGCCGGGTGGCGGCCGCGGTGACTTCCGCGGCAATGGCGGCGGCTACCGTGGCGGCGAACGCAGCTTCGGCGACCGCAAGTTCGGCGGCGGCGAGAACCGCACCGGCTTCGGCGAGCGCAAGTTCAGCGGCGAGAGCCGTGGCTTCGGCAACCGCCCGGAAGGCGCGCGCCCGTTCGGTGACGACAACCGCGGCGGCTTCGGCAACCGTGAAGGCGGCTACCGTGGCCAGGGCGGCCAGGGCGCCGGCTACCGCGGCGCCAACGACGGTGCGCGTGGCTTCGGCAACCGCGAAGGCGGCCGCAGCTTCGGCGACGACAACCGCGGTGGTTTCGGCAACCGCGACAGCGCTGCCCCCCGCAGCTTTGGCGACAACAACCGTGGTGGCTTCGGCGACCGCACCGGCGGCGGCTATCGTGGCAACACCGGTGGCAACGGCGAAGGCCGCAGCTTCGGCAACCGCGACGGCAACCGCGACGGCAACCGTGACGGCAATCGCAGCTTTGGCGGCGGTTTCAGCGGCAATGGCGGCGGCAACGGCAACCGCAACAGCCGCTCGCGCTACGAGCGTTGATGTGGTGGTGCGCTAGGCGCACCTGCCAGACAGAAGAAAGGGCACCCTCGGGTGCCCTTTTTTGTTGTCGCGCACGGCCCGCTACAGCGCGCAGGTGCGAAAGCCGATAAAGGAAAGATCATCCTCCGGCAACCGCGCCCACCTTGCCCGCACGTGGCGCAGCCGCGCGGGGCTGGCGAACGACACACCGCGCACCGCCTGGTGCGTGCCAAAGCGCCCCACCACCTCGCTGTCGGACGTCGCGGCGGCAAATCCCGCGTACGGCTCATAGGGCGTGGCAGTCCACTCGCGCAGCGCCCCCCACTGCAGGCCGCGGTTCTGCGTCGCGGCGAGTTCCCATTCCGATTCCGCCGGCAGGCGCCGCCCCGCCCACACACACCACGCCTGCGCCTCGTACAGCGTGACGTGGCGCACCGCCTCGTCCGGATTGAGCGTGCGCAGCGTGCCGAAGCGCTCCACCATCCAGGCGCGCGATTCCGGATGGCGCGACCAGTAGCGCGGTGCCGAGCGTTCCTGCGTCATCAGCCACTGGCGCCCCGCTGCCGACCACCACGCCGGGTGCTCATAGCCGCCGTCCTCGACGAACTCGAGGAACTGCGCGTTGCTGACCGGTGCCATGTCCATTTCAAACGCGGGGACATAGGTGGGCTGCGGCGGCAGCTCATCCGGCCAGGCAAAGCCGTCGGGATCGCTCCAGCCGAGCGTGAAGCGACCGCCCGGGAAATGCAGCGTGCCGCCATGCCCCGCAGGCTGCACCGGACCGGCGCCGATGGCCTCCGTGGGCGCCATGCCCAGCGCCTGCAACAGCGCGGCCACGCCTTCGCCCTGCGCATCCTCATGCAGCAGCGCGCGGCGGTACGGGTACAGGGTCAGGTCGCTGTCGTCGGGCAGCAGCGCGATCCGGCGCAGCACGCCGTCGAGCACGTCGGCGGCATAGCGCTTGACCACCGCAACATCTGGCAGCGCGATCTCCCAGCGCTCGTCGGGGCCGATGCGGTCGGGGTCGAACCACTCGTCGGCGCCGTCCAGCAGCGACGGCTCGGTCGCCACCGGCACCGGCACGCCGCCGCGGTCCAACTGGCGCACGCCGCGCAGGCACCACCACTCCGCATGCCAGGCCACGTGCCCAAGCGTCCACAACGGCGGATCGGCATCGTACTGATGCGGTACGTCCCAGGCGCGGCGCGTCTGCCCGAACGATGCCAGCCACGCCAGCGTGCGGTTGCGGGCATCGACCAGCGCCTGCGCCAGCCCTTCGCGCGGCAGCCGGCGCGGGTCGGACCAGGTCGCCTTGCCGCCGGTGAAGTAGAGATCGGGAAGCATGGGAAAGCCGCTCATCGGGAAAGTCCGTGCAGGGAGTGAACAGTGGACAGGCAGTGACTGAAGCAGGCAACTGCTGGCCTGGCGCTCGCACGCCAAGCCGGCTGCGGCCATTATGACACTACCTGCCATCCCTGCCGGATGGCGCCCGCGCGGGCGGATCATCCGCGCGCGTGGAACACGGCGAACCAGCCGCTCGGGTCGGTCCAGTACACCGGGTCGTCAAACCCGGCTGCTTCCAGCAAGAGCGTGAAGTCCTCCGGGCGGTACTTGTAGGAGTCCTCGGTATGGATCCGTTCGCCGGCGGCAAACTCGCGCGCCCCGCCCTGCCACTGCACGCGCACGTCGCGGCACGCCTGCAGGTGCATCTGGATGCGCGATGCCGCGCGGTCGAAGCTCGCCACATGGCGCCAGTCGTCCAGCGAGAAATCCGTGCCGACGATGCGGTTCACGTTGCGCAGCACGTTGCGGTTGAACGCAGCGGTCACGCCCAGCGCATCGTCATAGGCCGACACCAGCGTGGCTTCGTCCTTGTGCAGGTCGACCCCGATCAGCACGCCGTCCCCGCGCCCGGTCGCGCCGCGCATGCGCTGCAGCAATGCCAGGGCCTCGACCGGGGCGAAATTGCCGATGCTCGAGCCCGGATAGAAGAACAGCCGCCTGCCGCGCCTGACGTTGGCGGGCAGATCGAACGGCGCACACAAGTCGGCGCCCAGGCCCAGCATCGGAATTTCGGGATGCTGCTGCTGCAGCGACGACAGCGTCGCGCGCAGGAACTCCACCGAGATATCCAGCGCCACGTACTGCGCCGGGCGCAGGCTGCCAAAGAGCCTGGCAGCCTTTTCGCAATTGCCCGCACCCAGGTCCACCAGCACGCAGCCGCTGCCGGCACGCGCGGCGATGGCGGGCGCCGCGCTGGCAAAGATCGCGGCCTCGGTGCGGGTCGGATAGTACTCAGGCAGGTCGGTGATGGCCTCGAACAGGCGCGAGCCCAGCACGTCGTAGAAGAACTTGGGGCTGATGGCGGCCTGCCCGGCGCGCAGCCCGGCCAGCACCTGCTCGCGCAGCGCGCCGCTGTCCTCGCGGTACTGCTGCACGAACTCCGGCTGGGGCGACGGCCAGTGCGCGCGGCCATTGGCCAGCGCGACCAGGGCGGGCGGTGCGGCCGCATGGCCGTTGTGGTGGTTCAGGGGTGGGAGAGGTGTCTGCGGGGCTTTGTTCTGGAAGGGGGTATTCGGCGGATTCGGGACAGCCGGCATGTCGTTTCCTTGTGTGGTCGCGAATGGTCACTGCTTCACTGCGTATTCCCCAAGGCCGCGCTGTGCATGTCGTGCGCGCCGGTCTCCGCAACACCTCCCTGTGCCGTCCGGGACGCGTCGGGCGAAGCCGAGCTTTAAGGATAGGCCCATCCGGCGGATCGCGCACCGCCCGATCCTCATATGCGCCGTATGCAACACATCAAGAACCTTGAGTCAGTATCTTTCCTAATGAGGCATATCCCTTGCGGTTCGTTTATAATGCGGCCCAACGCGACCCCAACGGGTCGTGTCCCTCAAAGGGGAGTAGCTCCGGGGCCATGCCCTTAGCACAATCGTCATTCCGGGACCCGTGTCCCCGGTTGTGCTGACCACCGGTGCGCATACCGCGCCCATGGTCGAGCAAGACCTTTGCAACCTGGTTTTCATGGTTTGCAAAGGCGGCCCCAACCCTCCCGTGCTCCAGGAATCCAGGCGAACCCAATACGCGCCCCGCGCGGATTCGTACCCTGAGGAGAGTTCATGGAGTGGTTTACCGATCTGTTCACGATGCAGTTCCTGACAGCACTGCTGTCCATCGTCGTCATTGACCTGGTGCTGGCTGGCGACAATGCCATCGTGATCGCCCTGGCGGCGCGCAACCTGCCCCCCCATCTGCAGAAGAAAGCCATCATCTGGGGTACCGTCGGTGCCGTGGTGGTGCGCTCGGCCATGACGATCGGCGTGGTCTGGCTGCTGAAGATTCCGGGGCTGATGCTGGTTGGCGGCCTGGCGCTGGTGTGGATTGCCTACAAGCTGCTGTCCGACGAAGGCGACGGCGAGGGGCACGGTTCGGGCGCCTCGACCCTGTGGGGCGCAATGAAGACCATCATCATCGCCGACGCGGTGATGGGCGTGGACAACGTGCTGGCCGTGGCCGGTGCCGCGCACGGCAGCTTCCTGCTGGTGGTGCTGGGCCTGCTGATCAGCATCCCCATCGTGGTGTGGGGCTCGAGCCTGGTGCTCAAGCTGATGAGCCGCTTCCCGGTCATCATCTACCTGGGCGCGGGCGTGCTGGCGTTCACGGCGGTCAAGATGATCGTGCACGAGCCGATGATCAAGGCCTTCTTCGAAGCTAACCCGGTGGTCAACTGGGGCCTGTATGTGCTGATCGTCGGCGGCGTGCTGGGCGCCGGCTACCTGGTGCAGAAGCGCCGCGTGCAGCAACCGGCGAGCAGCCTCTAAGGCGACAAGCCGTGCCGGGCATGGCCGGGGCGCCCGCTCCTGCCATGCCGTTGAAGGGCCATCCTGAGGGATGGCCCTTTTGCTTTAAAATGCCTGCTTTGCGGGACCAGCGCCCGCGTCACTTCCGATCCCGCCCCGCGCCGATGAAACAGTACCTCGACTTCATGCGCCATGTGTACGAGCATGGCACCGACAAGGCCGACCGCACCGGCACCGGCACGCGCTCGGTGTTCGGCTACCAGATGCGCTTTGACCTGCGCGCAGGCTTCCCGGTGGTGACCACCAAGAAGCTGCACCTGAAGTCCATCATCCTGGAGCTGCTGTGGTTCCTGCAGGGCTCGACCAATGTGCGCTGGCTGCAGGAGCACGGCGTCACCATCTGGGACGAGTGGGCCGACGAGAACGGCGAACTGGGTCCGGTCTACGGCTCGCAGTGGCGCTCGTGGCCGGCGCCGGACGGCCGCCATATCGACCAGATCACCGACCTGGTGGCGCAGATCCGCGCCAACCCGGATTCGCGCCGCCTGATCGTATCGGCCTGGAACGTGGCCGACATCCCGCGCATGAAGCTGCCGCCCTGCCACGCGTTCTTCCAGTTCTACGTGGCCGATGGCCGGCTGTCGTGCCAGCTCTATCAGCGCAGCGCCGATATCTTCCTGGGAGTGCCGTTCAATATCGCCAGCTATGCGCTGCTGACCCACATGATGGCGCAGCAGACCGGGCTGGAAGTGGGCGACTTCGTCTGGACCGGCGGCGACTGCCATCTGTACAACAACCATTTCGAGCAGGTGCAGACGCAGCTGGCGCGCGAGCCGCTGGCGCTGCCGCAGCTGAAGATCCTGCGCAAGCCCGACAGCATCTTCGACTACCGCTACGAAGACTTTGAACTGGCCGGCTACCAGTCGCACGCCGCCATCAAGGCACCGGTGGCCGTATGACGCTGCTGACCCTGGTCGTCGCCCGCGCCCGCAACAACACCATCGGCCGCGACAACACGCTGCCTTGGCGCCTGCCGGAAGACCTGGCCCACTTCAAGCGCACCACCATGGGCGCGCCCGTGATCATGGGCCGCAAGACCTGGGACTCGATCGGCCGCCCGCTGCCGGGGCGCCGCAATATCGTGGTCAGCCGCAACCCGGACCTGCGCATCGAGGGCGCCGAGGTGGCGGCCTCGCTGGAAGACGCCCAGCGCCTGTGCGTGGGCGCGGAGCAGATCTTCCTGATCGGCGGCGCGCAGCTCTACGCCGAGGCCATGCCGTGCGCGGACCGGCTGGTGGTGACCGAGATCGACGCGGACGTGGAAGGCGATGCCTTCTTCCCGGCAATCGACCGCACCCAATGGATTGAAACCGCGCGCGAGACGCATCATTCGGAAGCGAATGGCTTCGACTATGCCTTTGTCACGTATGAGCGGCCGCCGTCGGACGAGTCGTAAGGCATTGCGCGGGCGATAAAAAAGCAGGCCGGCCGGCCTGCTTTTTCTTTGGGCGGCGCGCGCCGCTCAGGTGCCGGCAATCGTCATCTGCTCAAGCAGGATCGAGCCGGTTTCCTTGGTGCCGCGCACCAGCGAGTCCGCGCCGATGGCGACGATCTGCTGGAACATCTCGGCCATATTGCCGGCGATGGTGATTTCCTCCACCGGGTACTGGATCACGCCGTTCTCGACCCAGTAGCCCGAGGCGCCGCGCGAATAGTCGCCGGTCACGTAGTTGACGCCCTGCCCCATCAGCTCGGTCACCAGCAGGCCGGTGCCGAGCTTGCGCAGCATGGCCGGGAAGTCGTCACCGGGCTTGGTCAGCGAGCTGGTCAGCGTCAGGTTGTGCGAGCCGCCGGCGTTGCCGGTGGTCTGCATGCCGAGCTTGCGCGCGGAATAGGTCGACAGGAAATAGCCCTGCACCACGCCGTCGCGCACCACGTCGCGGGCGCGGGTGCGCACGCCTTCTTCGTCGAACGGGGCGCTGCCCATGGCGCCGGGGGTATGCGGCTGCTCATGGATCTGGATATGCGGCGCAAACACGGCCTGGCCCAGCGAATCGCACAGGAAAGTCGATTTGCGGTACAGCGCGCCGCCCGACACCGCCTGCACGAAGGCACCCAGCAGCCCCGCGGCCAGCGGCGCCTCGAACAGCACCGGGCAGCGGCGCGTGGACAGCTGGCGCGCCTGCAGCCGCGCCAGCGCGCGCTCGGCGGCGTAGCGGCCGATGTCCTCGGGCGCGGCCAGCGCCAGCGGCGAGCGCTTGGACGAGTACCAGTCATCGCGCTGCATGCCGCTGCCGCTGCCGGCGATCGGCGCGCACGAGATGAAATGGCGCGAATACGGGTAGCCGCCCGAAAAGCCGCGCGTGGTCGCCAGCACGAACTGCGAATGCTGCGCCGACACGCTGGCGCCGTCGCTGTTGCGGATGCGCGGCGACACCGCGAAGGCGGCGGCCTCGGCCCGGGTGGCGATGTCGATGGCGCGCTCGGCGTCCAGCGCCCAGGGGTGGAACAGTTCCAGGTCCTGTGGCGCGCGTTCCAGCAGTTCTTCCTCGGCCAGGCCGGCGCAATCGTCCTCGGCCGTGAAGCGGGCGATGTTGTAGGCGGCCTCGGCGGTGGCGCGCAGCGCGGCCGGCGAGAAGTCCGAGGTGCTGGCATTGCCGCGGCGCTTGCCGATCATGACCGTGACCCCGACCACCTTGTCGCGGTTCTGCTCGATGGTTTCCACCTGCCCCTTGCGTACCGATACCGACAGGCCGCTGCCTTCGGAGATCTCGGTGGCGGCGTCGGTCGCCCCAAGTTCGCGTGCAACGCGCAGCACATCGGCGGCCATCTCGCTGAGCTGGGCCTGGGTGTAGGTGAAGTGCGCGGTCTGTTCTGCGATCTGGTCCATGCTGGGCGGGTGTCATCAAAAGTCCAAGCGGCAATCATAGCAAGATAAAATGCCGGGCATGACGCGAAATTCCCGTAATCCGAATGGCTCGCGCTTTCCCGGAGGCTTTGCGCCCGAACCGGAAGACGACGAACCGAAAAGCAAGTCGCAGCGCAAGCGCGACATGACCGCCCTGCAGGACCTTGGCGCCGAGCTGGAAGCGCTGGCCAAGGACCGCCTGGCGCGCGTGCCCATGCCCGAAGCACTGGCCGACGCCATCCACCAGGCCCGCCGCATCAACAGCCACGAAGGCAAGCGCCGCCAGATGCAGTTCGTGGGCAAGATCATGCGCGGCCTCGAGGACGAAGAGGTCGAGGTGATCCGGCAAGCGCTGGAGGGCTTCAAGGGCACCAGCAAGGCCGAAACCGCCCGCATGCACCTGATCGAGCGCTGGCGCGAGCTGCTGCTGGCCGACGACGCGGCGCTGACGCGCTTCCTCGCCGAGCATCCCGGCATCGACGTGCAGGCGCTGCGCAACACCATCCGCAACGCGCGCAAGGAGAAAGAGCAAGGCAAGCCGCCGCGCTATTTCCGCGAGCTGTTCCAGGCGATCAAGACGGCGCTGGACGTGAAGGACGGCAAGGCCGGCGCCGCCGAGGACCAACCCCCTACCCCGGAGCCCGAGGCATGACCCAGACCACGCAGCCGGTAGTCCGCAACCATCCCGACGAACTCGTTGTCGGCTTCGTTTCGATCTCGGACCGCGCCTCGGCCGGCACCTACCAGGACGAAGGCATCCCGGCGCTGCGCGAGTGGTTCGGGCGCACGCTGACCACGCCCTGGCAGGCGGTGGAGCGGCTGATCCCGGACGAGCAGGCGCAGATCTCGCGCACCCTGATCGACCTGGTCGACGTGGCCGGCTGCGACCTGGTGCTGACCACCGGCGGCACTGGCCCGGCGCGCCGCGACGTGACGCCCGAGGCCACGCTGGCCGTGGGCACCAAGGAAATGCCCGGCTTCGGCGAGCAGATGCGGCAGGTCAGCCTGCATTTCGTGCCGACCGCGATCCTGTCGCGCCAGGTGGCGGTGATCCGCGAGACCGCCAGCCGCGCCGCGCTGATCGTCAACCTGCCCGGCCAGCCGCGCGCCATCCGCGAGACCCTGGAAGGCCTGCGCGATGCCGATGGCAAGGCCGTGGTGCAAGGGATCTTTGCTGCGGTGCCGTATTGCATCGACCTGATCGGCGGCCCCTACATGGAAACCGACGAAGCCGTGGTCAAGGCCTGGCGCCCCAAGAACGCCGTACGGGCCAAGCCCGCGGCGTAATCTCACCAATCGCACCAATCGCCCGCAGGCGCCCGCCTGCGGGCTCCCCCTCCCCGCGCCTCAGCGCAAGCCCAGGTACAACCCCACCGGCACGAACACCACCGCGGCGATATTGCCCAGCAGCACGATCGACGCCACCTGGTCCGGCTCCTGCCGGAAATGGTCCGCCACCAGGAAGTTCAGCACCGCCGGCGGCAGCGCGGCAAACACAAAGAGCAGGCCACGCTGCAATTCGGTCAGCGGCACCCACTGCGCCAGCAGCAGTGCCACCGCAATGCCCGTCAGCGGGCAGGCCGCGGCGCCGACCAGGCCCATGCCCCAGTTGCGCAGGCTCACGTCCTTCATGCGCACGCCCAGCGCAAACAGCATCAGCGGCACGGTGGCGTCACCCAGCAGCTTGACCGACTGGTAGACCGGATCCGGCAGCGTGAACCATGGCCGCGCCAGCGCCAGCGCCACTCCCGCCACGGTGGCCAGCACCATGGGATTGCGCGCGATCTGGGCCATCGAAGCATGGCGGTTGACGAGCTTCATGCCGATGGTGAAGTGCATCAGGTTCGATGCCGCGAACAGCGCCACCGCCGGCGCCAGCCCCGCCGGACCGAAGGCAAATACCGACAGCGGCAGGCCCATATTGCCGCAGTTGTTGAACATCATCGGCGGCACGAAGGTGCGCGGATCGGCCTTCAGCAGCCGCGCCAGCGCCCACGCCAGCACGCCCGAGCCCAGCACCACCGCCACCGCGCAGCCCAGCAGCACCAGCTGGTCGGCCAGCACGAAATCCTTGCTGACAAAGGCCGACACCACCAGCAGCGGCGCGATCACGTCCAGCGTGGCGCGGTTGATGCCGGCCATGTCCGGATGGGCCTTGCGCCCGTACAGCCACCCGACCAGGATGATCAGGATGACCGGCGTGATGATGGAGACGATGCGCTCAAGCATGGGCAGGCGGGCGGGATGCGCCCCGGGGCAGCGCGCGGCGCCCGGCGGCGGCAACGCGGCTGCCCGGTGCGGGCGGCCCGTCGCTGGTGGTGGGTTGTTGTTCTGGGAGCCGCTGGCCCCGGTTATTGCGCGGGCGTGTCGACGGCTGGTGCGTTGGCCGCCGGCGCATCGGCAGCCGGTGCAGCGCCCGGCGCGGTGTGACGGATAAAATGCGTGCGGTAGTAGCGCAGTTCTTCGACCGATTCCAGGATGTCGGCCAGCGCCGTATGCAGCTGGCGCTTGATAAAGCCCTTGTGGATGGCCGGCTCCCAGCGCTTGCACAGCTCCTTCAGCGTGGACACGTCCAGGTTGCGGTAGTGGAAGAACGCCTCCAGCTTGGGCATGTAGCGCGCCATGAAGCGGCGGTCCTGGCAGATCGAGTTGCCGCACATCGGCGACTTGTTGGCCGGCACCCAGCGCTTGAGGAAGGCCAGCAGCTCGGCCTCGGCCTGCTCTTCGGTCAGGGTCGATGCCTTGACCTTGTCGATCAGGCCCGAGCGGCCGTGGGTGCCCTTGTTCCAGTTGTCCATGCCATTGAGCACGGCATCGCTCTGGTGGATCACCAACACCGGGCCTTCTGCCAGGATATTGAGTTCGGAGTCGGTAATGACGATCGCTATTTCGATGATGCGGTCGGTATCCGGCTGCAGACCGGTCATTTCCATGTCCAGCCAGATCAGGTTGTTTTCGCTTTTGACGGATTTGGCGGTGGCTTGGCTTGTCATCGGGACTGCGGAAGATAGGGATTTCAGGGAAGCGGCCGCGGCGGGGCCGGGCGCGAACAATTTATAATTCTCGCATATCCGTCCGGAATGGCCGTTTGCGCACCAGCGCCGGGGCGTTTTCCGGATATCCCGGACCGCCGCCTGCCCCACCCCGGGCCCGGCGGTCCAACGGATGCCCGCCGCACACAATGCCGGGCGCCCGCACCCACAACAAGGCTCTTGCCGATGTTCACGATTGTCTTTCTCGCCGCCCTGGTGCTGATGGTGCTGACCAGGCTCTGGCTGGCAGCCCGCCAGGTCCGGCATGTGGCGCAGCACCGCAATGCGGTGCCGCCGCGCTTTGCCGACACCATCACCCTGGCCTCGCACCAGAAGGCCGCGGACTACACCATCGCCCGCACCCGGCTGTCGATGCTCGAGGTGCTGGCCGGGGCCGCGGTGCTGATCGGCTTCACCATGCTGGGCGGGCTGCAGTGGCTCAACCAGTCCTGGCTGGACACTTTCGGCCCGGGCTATGCCTACGGCGTGGCGCTGGTGGCCAGCGTGGCGCTGATCGGCGGGCTGGTCGACCTGCCGTTCTCGCTCTACGGCCAGTTCGGCATCGAGGAGCGCTTTGGCTTCAACAAGATGACGTTCGGCCTGTGGCTGGCCGACGTGGCCAAGATGCTGGTGGTGGCGTGCGCGCTGGGCCTGCCGCTGCTGCTGGCGGTGCTGTGGCTGATGGAGCGCGCCGGCTCGCTGTGGTGGGTCTGGACCTGGCTGGTGTGGATGGCCTTCAACCTGTTCCTGCTGGTGGTGTTCCCGACCTTTATCGCGCCGCTGTTCAACAAGTTCGAGCCGCTCACCGATGAATCGCTGCGCCAGCGCATCGAGGCCCTGATGAAGCGCTGCGGCTTTGCCAGCAAGGGCCTGTTCGTGATGGACGGCAGCAAGCGCAGCGCCCACGGCAATGCGTATTTCACCGGCTTCGGCGCGGCCAAGCGCATTGTCTTCTTCGATACGCTGCTGGAGCGCCTGTCGGGCGACGAGATCGAGGCGGTGCTGGCACATGAGCTGGGCCACTTCAAGCGCCGCCACGTGGCCAAGCGCATCGTCGTCACCTTTGCGCTGAGCCTGGTGTTCCTGGCGCTGCTGGGCTGGCTGGCCACGCGCAGCTGGTTCTACACCGGGCTGGGCGTGGTGCCCAACCTGGGCGTGTCCAACAACGCGCTGGCGCTGGTGCTGTTCTTCCTGGCGCTGCCGGTGTTCACCTTCCTGCTGGGGCCGTTGTCGAGCCTGTCGTCGCGCCGCCATGAGTTCGAGGCCGACGCCTTTGCCGCCGACCAGACCGATGCCGGCAACCTGGTGTCGGCGCTGGTGAAGCTGTACAAGGACAACGCCTCGACGCTGACGCCCGATCCGCTCTACAGCGCCTTCTACTACTCGCATCCGCCCGCCGCGCAGCGGATCGACCGCCTGCTGGCGCACGCATGAGCCGCGCCACGCGTCACCGCAACGCCGGCGGCGGCAGCCACGCCGGCAAGACTACCGAATCCGCGCTGATCATCGCCGCCCATGGCCGCCACTACGTGGTCGAGCTGGGCGACGGCACGCGCATGCATGCCTTCCCGCGCGGCAAGAAGAGCGACTGCGCGGTGGGCGACCATGTCAGCGTGGAACGCGCCGCCGCCGACCAGTGCGTGATCACCGCGGCCTCGCCGCGCAAGAACCTGCTGCACCGCTCCGACCAGTTCAAATCCAAGCTGCTGGCCGCCAATATCGACCAGGTCGTGATCGTGCTGGCAACCGAGCCGGGCTTCTCCGAAGACCTGCTCGGCCGCGCGCTGGTGTCGGCCGAGGCGATGGAGATCCGGCCGCTGATCGTGCTCAACAAGACCGACCTGCCCGACCGGCTGGAAGAAGCGCGTGGGCGCCTGGCGCTGTACCGCGAGCTGGGCTACGACACGCTGGAGCTGTCGGTGCGCGCCGACCCGGCGCAGGCGCTGGCCGCCCTCAAGCCGCGCCTGGCGGGGCTGGCCAGCATCCTGATCGGGCAATCGGGGATGGGCAAGTCGTCGCTGCTGAACCTGCTGATCCCGGGCGTGGATGCGCAGACCCGCGAGATCTCGGCCAAGCTCGACTCCGGCAAGCACACCACCACCTTCACGCGGCTCTATCACCTGCCGGCCGAATGGGGCACCGTGGACGGCCGTCAGGGTGCGCTGATCGATTCGCCGGGCTTCCAGGAATTCGGCCTGTACCACCTGAGCGAGGGCATGCTCGAACGCGCCTTCCCGGAGTTCCGGCCGCTGCTGACCGAGTGCCGCTTCTACAACTGCCACCATGTCAACGAGCCCGGCTGCGGCGTGCTGGCCGCGGTCGCATCGGGAGCGATCTCCGAGCGCCGCCACCAGCTCTACATGCAGTTGCTGCACGAATCCAACCAGCAGAAGCCGTGGTAAGGTAAGCGCACCTGGGTTACCCGGTGCGCTGCCATGAAACTGCTGCTGTCCGCCACTTCCCTCGTCCATGCGGCCCATTGCCGGAACGTCCTGCGGGCGGCCGGCATCCGGGCGGAATTGCGCAATACCTGGCTGGCCGGCGCCACCGGCGAGATCCCGTTCCGGGAGAGTGCGCCACAGGTGTGGCTGGTCGATGACGAGATGGAAGCGCAGGCGTGGGCCGCGCTCAATGCCGCCGCCAACCCGGCGCCGGGGCCCAGCTGGCAATGCCGCCACTGCCTGGAATGGCACGAGGCCCAGTTCGGCGCCTGCTGGCGCTGCGGCGCGGCCCGCGACTAGCGCGCCGCCCCCCCTTTTTAAGGTTCTTCAGCCGACCCAGAGCGCCAGCGACAGCATGGCGAGCAGCAGCATCCACAGCACCACCGCGCGCCATACCAGGCCCACGGCCGACTGCAGCGTGCGCACGCCGGGCTCGGTGCCGAATTCGGGCGGCACCGGTTCCGGGCCGCCGTTGTCCTCTTCCATGCCGGGCGCGTAGTCCACGGCCGGGCCGGCCACGCTGGCGCGCAGCACCACGGTAGAATCGTCCTCGGCCAGCGGCGTGCCCAGGCGCACGCCCAGCGCTCCACCCCCGCTGGCAAGCAGGATGCCGTTGACGGCATCGTTCCACTTGCGCGCATGGTTGCGCCAGGCGTAGACCGCATCCTCGAAGTTGCCGACGATGGCAAAGCCGATCGCGGTCAGCCGCGACGGCACCCAGTCCAGCAAATAGAAGGCGCGCGCCGCAAAGCGGCCCAGCGCGGGGCTGCGCTCGGCCGAGGGCTGGTTCCAGTGGCGGCTCAGGTATTCGGCGGTGCGATACAGCACCACCCCGCCGGGGCCGACCGGCACCAGGAACCAGAAGAACACGCCGAACACATGCCGGTGCACGGCGACGATTGCCGCTTCCAGCGTGTGTCGCACGATCTCGGAAACCGGCATCTCGACGGTGTCCAGGCCGGTCCACTCGTGCAGCAGCGTGCGAGCGGTATGGACGTCGTCGCGGTTCAGGGCCTCGTGGATGTCTGTGAAGAAGTGGCTGAACTGGCGAAAGCCCAGCGTCATGTACAGCACCAGCACATTCCAGGCGAGCGTCAGCGCCACGCTGATCGAGGCCAGCAGGTAGTGCACCACGATCACCGCCAGGGTCAGCGGCACGACCACGGTCAGCCAGGCCAGCGCGGCATCGCGCGGCCGGCCGGTGTCGAAGGCGTGTTCCGCGCGGTCGCCGAGTGCACGCACGATCTCGTGGATCGGGTTGTTGCGGCCCAGGGCGCGGAATTGTTCAGCGATCAGCGCCAGGAGAATGGAAACAAAGGTCATCTTGGTACGGGGTGTTCCAAGGGCACGCCTGACCCTTCCGGGCTTGCCGGCGATGTGCCGGCACAGGCGCAATGCATAGCGAGAAGATAGCACAGCGCTACCTGCCGGGGCCCGGCGCGCGGTGCAAAAAGCAAAAGCCCGCCGGAAGGCGGGCTTTTGCATGCGGCAATGAGCGATGCTCAGGGCAGGTCGAACACCAGTACTTCGGCGCCATCGCCGCCAGACAGCGCGACTTCGCCTACGGCTTCCAGCTTCGCTGCGTCGCCGGCTTCAAGCGCCTTGCCGTTGACCGTCACCCGGCCGCGCGCTACGTGGACATAGGCGCGGCGGCCCGGCGCCAGCGCCAGCGTGGCGGCCTCGTCGCCATCGAACAGGCCGGCGTACAGGCGCACGTCCTGGTGCACCACCACCGAGCCCTCGGCGCCGTCGGCGCTGGCCACCAGGCGCAGCCTGCCGCGCTTGTCGGCTGCGTCGAAATGCTTTTCCTCGTAGCCAGGCTCGATGCCGTTCTCGGCAGGCATGATCCAGATCTGCAGGAAGTGGGTGGTGTCGTGCGCGGCGTGGTTGTACTCCGAATGGCGCACGCCGGTGCCGGCGCTCATGCGCTGCACATCGCCCGGGCGGATCACGCTGCCGTTGCCCATGCTGTCCTTGTGGGCCAGTTCGCCCTCGAGCACGTAGCTGATGATTTCCATGTCGCGGTGGCCGTGGGTGCCAAAGCCCATGCCTGGCGCGACGCGGTCCTCGTTGATCACGCGCAGTGGCCCGAACTGCACATGCTGCGGGTCATAGTAGTCGGCGAACGAGAACGAATGAAAGGACTTCAGCCAGCCATGATCGGCGTAGCCACGCTCTGCAGACTTTCTGATTTCAATCATTTTGATGGCCCTCCTTGAGCCTGTTTGCCCGCGAGTACTGGCTTGATAACCGTGTCGCGGCATACGTTTTCGCTTTTGATGCTAGGAAGTTTAGGGCTTGAGGCGTATATTTACGGGGATCGCCTTAGAAGCAGTCATTCAGAATTTCTGAACATGGCCCTCTCGCTAGAATCCCTCGAAGTCCTGGACGCCATCGAACGCAAGGGCAGCTTCGCCGCCGCCGCCCACGAGATGGGCAAGGTCCCTTCCGCGCTGACCTACGTGGTGCGCAAGCTGGAAGAAGACCTGGACGTGCTGCTGTTCGACCGGCGCCGCCATCGCGCCGAGCTGACGCCGGCCGGCCGCGCCCTGCTCGATGAGGGCCGCCACCTGCTGCATGCCGCCGATGACCTGGCACGGCGCGTCAAGCGCCTGGCCACCGGCTGGGAGGCCACCCTCACCATCGTGGCCGACGACCTGATCAACTTCCGCGCGCTGCTGCCGGTGATCCACGACTTCTATGCCGAGAACACCGCCACCCGGCTGCGCTTTTCCAAGGAAGTGCTGGGCGGCGCCTGGGATGCGCTGGTCAGCAATCGTGCCGACCTGGTGATCGGCGGCGCCTACGATGCGCCCAGCACGCAAGGCTTCCAGATCCGGCCGCTGGGCTCGATGCCGTTCGTGTTCGCGGTGGCCGCGCACCATCCGTTGGCCACCGAGGAAGGCCCGCTCACCACCATCCAGATCGCCAGGCACCGCATCGTCGCGGTGGGCGACACCTCGCGCAACCTGCCGGCGCGCACCCATGGCGTGCTGGCCGGGCAAGACGTGCTGGTGGTGCCCACCATGCGCGACAAGCTGGAAGCGCAGATCCGCGGGCTGGGCTGCGGCTGGCTGCCGGCGCCGATGGCGCAACCCCATATCGAAAGCGGCGTGCTGCAGGCGCGCGAGACCGTCGAGGTGCGCGCGCCCGGCAACTTCAAGGTAGCCTGGCGCACCAGTAACCGCGGCAAGGCGCTGCAGTGGTGGGCCAGCAAGCTGGAAGACCCGCGCCTGGCGCAGGCGCTGCTGCAGCAACCCGACTTCGCCGGCTGAGGGCAGGCCTCATGGCAGTGACGGCAGTACCGACGGTTGCCGGCGCAGCCGGCTATCGCGGCCGCTTCGCCCCGTCGCCCACCGGGCCGCTGCATATGGGCTCGCTGGTCACCGCGCTGGCCAGCTGGCTGGACGCGCGCGCGCACGGCGGCCAGTGGCTGGTGCGCATCGAGGACATCGACATGCCGCGCTGCGTGCGCGGCGCGGACGACGACATCCTGCTCACGCTGGAACGCCTGGGCATGACTCCGGACGAGCCGCTGGTGTGGCAGAGCCGGCGTGAGCCGTTCTATGCCGATGCGCTGCGCCGCCTCGACGCCGCCGGGCAGCTCTACCCCTGCGGCTGTTCGCGCAAGGAGATCGCCGATTCGCTGGTGCACGTGCGCGAGCGGCACCAGACCCTGGGCTATCCCGGCACCTGCCGCCACGGCCTGAACGGCAAGCTGCCGCGCGCCTGGCGCGTGCGCGTGCCGGACGGCCCGGCCGCCACCCTCTGCTTCGACGACCGCTGGCAGGGCCGCCAGTGCCAGGACCTGGAAACCGAGCTGGGCGACTTCGTGCTGCGCCGCGCGGACGGGCTGTGGGCGTATCAACTGGCGGTAGTGGTGGATGACGGCCTGCAGGGCATCACGCATATCGTGCGCGGCGCCGACCTGCTCGACTCCACCCCGCGCCAGGTCCACCTGCAGCACCTGCTGGGCCTGCCCACGCCGGCCTACCTGCACGTGCCGGTGGTGGTCAACCAGACCGGCGAGAAGCTGAGCAAGCAAAGCGGTGCGCAGGCAATCGACACCACCGCACCGCTGGACGCGCTGCGCGAAGCCGGCACCCACCTGGGGCTGTCGAACCACGCGGAGAATGTGAAGGACTGGCTTGCGCGTGCCACCGACGGGTGGCGCCAGCTGCTGGCGAGGCTGCCGCAGCCCCCGCACTAACGCGCCCACAAAAACAAATGGCCCGCGCAGGCGGGCCATTTTCACCTACGGCAGGATCAGATCAGGACTTGCGCGGCACGCCGCCCAGCAAGGCGGCGACCGGCCGCTTGGGCGCCTGGCGGCCGCGGCTCAACGCAGCGGCCACTTCATCGGCCACCTTGGCCTGGGCGACGCTGGCGGCGCTGGGCTCGTACGGGCGCGAGAAGAACGGATCATCCGAGGCACGGAACACCTGGCGGTTGGCGCTGTGCTCGTGGCGGCGCGGACGCTCTTCGCCCTCGCCGTTGCCGCGCGCGCGGCGCACGTCGCTACGCTCGCGGCGGCGCTCGGTGTCGCCCTGGCGGGCGCGCTCGCCGGTCGGGTCGAAGCCTTCCAGCTTGCCGCGCGGGATGCTGCGCTTGATCAGCTTCTCGATATCGGACAGCAGGCGCTCGTCATTGCCCGGCACGTAGATCGACAGCGCATCGCCGCTGGCGCCGGCACGGCCGGTACGGCCGATGCGGTGCACGTAGTCTTCGGCGCTGTACGGCACGTCGAAATTGACCACGCACGGCATGTCGGGGATATCCAGCCCGCGCGCGGCCACGTCGGTGGCGACCAGCGCGTCGATGGTGCCGCTCTTGAAGCCTTCCAGCGTCTGCATGCGCTCGGTCTGGGTCTTGTCGCCGTGGATGGCGGCGGCGTTGATGCCCTCGCGCTCCAGGTGGCGCGCCAGGCGCGAGCAGCCGATCTTGCTGTTGACGAAGACGATGCACTGGCGCGACAGCCCCTGCTCGGCGCGCTGCTTGAGCAGGTGCACGACCGCCGCCTGCTTGTGGCCGTCTTCGACCAGGTACACCATCTGGCGCACGTTCTCGTTGGTCGAGTTGCTGCGCGCCACTTCAATGGTGACCGGGTGCTTCAGGTAGCTGGAGGCCAGCCGCTTGATTTCCGGCGAGAACGTGGCCGAGAACAGCAGCGTCTGGCGATGCGCCGGCAACAGGTTGATGATGCGCTGCAGGTCCGGCAGGAAGCCCATGTCGAGCATGCGGTCGGCCTCGTCCAGCACCAGCATCTGCACCTGCGACAGGTTGACCGACTTCTGCTGCACGTGGTCCAGCAGGCGGCCGGGCGTGGCCACCAGGATCTCCACGCCGCGGCGCAGCGCATCGGTCTGCGGGTTCATGTCCACGCCGCCGAACACCACGGTGCTGCGCAGGTCGGTGTGCTTGGCGTAGCGCGCGACGTTGTCGTAGACCTGGTCGGCCAGCTCGCGCGTGGGGGTCAGCATCAGCGCGCGCACCGGGTGGCGTGCCGGCGAGGCGCTGGCATTGGCCAGCGGCAGCAGGCGCTGGATGATCGGCAACGCGAAGCCCGCGGTCTTGCCGGTGCCGGTCTGCGCGGCGCCCATCATGTCCTTGCCTATCAGCACGACCGGGATGGCCTGTGCCTGGATCGGGGTGGGCGTGGTGTAGCCCTGCTCGGACAAGGCGCGCAGGATGCGCGCGTCCAGGCCGAAGCTGTCGAATGTCTGCACGGCGGTCTGCCCCGCGGTAGTGGGTTCTGGTGCGTTCGTAGTGGTCATGGGTATCGGTGTCTGGCGGGAGGCGAACCCGGCACAAACGGATACGCGTCTGGAACTCATCTCGCCCCGACTCTCGCCTGGCGCCGGGAGGGTTCCGGCACGGCCATGCTGGCCGCAGCATTTGGCCAAGAGAATCAAAGTCTTATATTTTAGCACCTCTGCCAGCACAGTGGGCATTCTGGCAGCGCCGTGCGCCTGGCGCGACAGGAGGCGGCACCGGCTGGCGGGATTTCAAGAAACTGTCATATCCGCCACGCAAGATGCCGGCGGCGCGGTGGCCACGGCCGGACCGCGCAACCCCATCTCACCGAGACCTACATGGACTTCGAGCTTTTCCGCCAGACCTGCCAGCAGTTCCTGCGCACCTCCAGCCAGTTCCTTGGCCTGGCCGCGGCCGTCTGCCAGCCGGCACTGCCATTGCCGGCGCTGCCGGCCAGCCAGCCCCAAGGGCAGCAGCCCGCCTGAGCTTCAGCCGGGGCATCGAAGCGGCATCCGAATCACTCAGTCGCCGCGGATGCCGTTGCCCTGGATCACCTTGCCCCACTTGCTCTAGTCGGCCTTCATGCGCGCGGCCAGCTGCTCGGGCGGCATATAAGCGGCCACCGTGCCGGCGCCCAGCATTTTCTGCTGCGCGGCCGGATCGGCCAGCGCCTTCTTCAGCTCGGCCGACAGCGTGGCCACCACCTCCCCGGGCGTGCCGGCCGCAAATGACAGGATTACAGGTGCAGGGGCCCGGCCCGGAACAGCCGCTCATCCATTTCGCGCAGGTCCGGCGCCACGGCCACAGGCGTTGCGCACTGGTCCAGCACATCGCGCTGCAGGTCCACGCCCGGGGCGATCTCGACCAGCGTGAGGCGGGCTTCGCCGTCTGCGCCGGCTCGCATCTCGAACACCGCGCGCTCGGTGATGTACAGCACCGGGATGCCGAGCGACGCCACATAGGGACCGTTGAAGCTCAGGTGCGACACCTCCGGCACGATCTTCTTCACGCGGCCTTCGCGCACGATCTGCAGGCGATCGTTGCCGGCGCGGACTTCCAGCCCGCCCGCCGTCAGCGTGCCCATGAACACCACCGCGCGCGCGCTCTGCGTGATGTTGATAAAGCCGCCGACGCCGGCAATCGATGCGCCCTCGCCTTCGCCGAACTTGCTGACGTTGACGTTGCCGTGGCCATCCAGCTCGGCCAGGCCGAGGATGGCCAGGTCGATGCCGCCGCCCTCGTAGAAATCGAACTGCGCGGGCTGGTCCACCACCGCCTCCGGATAGGCCGAGGCACCGAAGCTGAGGCCATCCGCGGGCGTGCCGCCGATGGGGCCGGCCTCGACGGTCAGCGTGAAGCCGTCCAGCCCGGCCTGGTGCGCCAGCCTGCCGACCGCTGCCGGCATGCCCACGCCCAGGTTGACCACGCGCGGCGCACGGCGCGCCAGCTCCATCACCGCACGGCGCTGCACGATGGTGCGCGCGTCGAGCGGGCCGGCAGCCACCGGCGCCGCTTCCGCTTCAGCCACCGCTGCCTCGCCCTGCCACGGCGTCACGTAGGCCGGGTTGTAGGACTCGGCAAACGTCATCTGGTGGTTGGCGGGGTTGTCGCAGACCACCACGTAATCGACCAGGATGCCGGGCACGTGGATGGCCTGCAGGATCTCATGGTGGTCGACCAGGTTTTCCACCTGCGCGATCACGATGCCGCCAGAGTTATGAGCCGCCTGCGCCATCGCCAGCAGCTCATGGTGGAAGGCTTCGCGATGCGTGCTGAGGTTGCCGCGGGTGTCGGCAGCGGTGCAGCGGATCAGCGCGCAGTGGATCGGGAAGCTCGGGTAGAACAGGTATTCTTCGCCGCGGAAGTCGACCGCATCGACCCAGCATGCCTTGCCCTCGGCAATGGCCTGGCGCGCGCGCTCGTTGACGGCGCCGCCGTGGTAGCGCGCATCCTGCGCGGTGCGCGGGTCGACGAAGGTGTGCAGGCCGATCTTGGTCATCACGCCGGGCTTGCCGCCGGCGATGGCGCGGTACAGGTGCGTCAGCACGCCCTGCGGCAGGTTGTAGCCCTCGCACTGCTCGGCCATGGCCAGGGTGGCCAGCCGCGTGGCCGAGCGCCAGTGGCCGCCGACGATGCTGGCGGTCATGCCGGCGTTACCGAAGTGGTTCACGCCGCGCGCGCCGCGGTCGCCCTGCCCGGCCGAGTACACCAGCGTCAGGTCGCGCGGCAGCCCGCTCTGCAGGAAGCGCTGCTCCAGCGCCTCGCTCACGGCCTCGGCATGGCCGGCGCCGACAAAGCCCGCGCTGGCCACGGTCCAGCCGTCCTGCACGAGTGCCGCCGCTTCGCGTGCGGTGATCACCTTCATCGCTGTCTCCGGTTTCGTTGTGCCGTCCCGCATCGGTGGCGGGACGTTTTCCCGTGCATTTCGTTTTTGCGAAGCCGCCGTCGGCCCCCATGTAGAAGAAAAGCCCCGCGTGCCGGGGAGGCAGCGGGGCTCAAATGGTAGCGGGGCAATCTGCTCGACCACCCACGCCTTGATCTTGGCGCATCGCGCCACGGCGGGCATCCCCCAAATGTGGGCCATTGCCATGCCGCGTTGCCGGCAGGCCGCAAACGCGCCCTGCAAAGCCTGTCAATCATGGCCCTGTCACATTCCTGAAGGAATCCGGGTTTTCGCCGAGCGGGTTTTCGCCAGCTTCCGGCCAGCGGGCGGATGCGGTCTACTGGACTCACATCGACGGCCTGGCACGGAAAAAACGCCGGATCGCCGCAGCCGATGGTGCCTCAGAACAAGTCCAATGACCGGGAGACAGACCATGGTGACGAAGAAAGAAGACGCTTTCGTACTGAAGAACCTTCTCGCCCTCGCAGCAGTGGAAACCCTGGGCGGCGCGATTGCCCTGGGCATGGTCTTCCACCTGATCTGATCTGGCTTGCCTGCGCGCCGGCGCTGCCACGCCGGCGCCCGGCCCGCTCACTCGTCGACAATCACCTCGAAGCCGCCAAAGATCATCCGCTGGCCGTCGAACGGCATCGGATCCATGCCTTCCTTCAGGCGCGGGTCTGCCATCGCCGCCTTCATGCCGGCGTCGCGCTTCTCGCGCGATGGCCACAGGATCCAAGCGAACACCACCGCTTCATCCTCCTTGCGCTGCACCGCCATGGTAAAGGACGTGACCTTGCCTTCCGGCACATCGTCACCCCAGCATTCCACCACCTTCAGCGCGCCGTGCTCCTTGAACACCGCGGCTGCCTTCTGCGCCACCTGGCGATAGGTCTCGCGAGTGGCCTGGGGAACGGCCAGTACGAATCCGTCGATATAGGACATGGGCTTCACTCCTGGTCAGATTGAGTCTGGCGAATCGGATCAAACGCTCGATTGCGTCTGACTACCATAGTCCATCGCCATGCTCTCAGCGGGTGGTCCGCTGACCACGCCGGTCGACCTCGAACACCATGTTTTCCCGGAAGCGCTGCCGCAGCCACTGCTCGGCCCGGCCCTGCGGCCGGCCCGACTTGGCCCAGATCAGGTCGACGCTGACCAGCCAGTCCGTGTACGGATAGGCAGCCAGGTCCAGCTCCACCAGTTCGCCGCGCTCCAGCGCCGCGCGCACCAGTTGCCGCGGCAGCGTGGCCCAGCCCAGCCCGCTTTTCACCATCTCGACCAGCGCCAGGTAGCTTTCGGCGCGCCACACCCGCGCCGCGCGCAGGTATTCGCTGGTGGGCAGCTTGTCGGCATGCGCGCTGAAGGCCAGGCGCCGATAGGCGTGCAGGTCGGCAAACGACACCTGCTCGCGCCCGGCCAGCGGGTGTCCCGGGTGCACCACGTGCACCATGATCAGCTTGCCCAACTGCACGAAGGCCAGTTCCGGCGCGTAGTGCGGCTGCGCGAAGGCGATGCCGAGCTCGGCCTCGCCCTGCAGCACCAGTTCGCTGACATCGCCGTAGACGGGATTGCGGATGGTCAGGTCGACATACGGGAACTCCCGCTCGAATTCGGCCAGCACCGGCATCACCGCGTGGTACGGGATCTCGATCGCCAGCGTCAGGCCGGGCGGGTTGGCATCGGCCAGGCTGGCAGCATGGGCCTGCAGCGACAGGCAGCGCTCCAGCACCGCTTCGGCCTCGGTCAGCAGCTTGCGGCCGGCCTCGGTCAGCGCCGGATTGCGGCTGCCGCGGTCAAACAGCGGCACGCCCAGGTCGATCTCCAGGTTAGCCACCGCCGCGCTGATCGTGGACTGGGTCTTGCCCAGGCGCCGCGCGGCGGCGGAAAAGGAGCCTGTCTCAACCACCAGGGCGAATACCTGCAACTGGTCCAGCGAAAAGCGCATGGTCACCCTCCCACTGCCCATCGATCGAATCGATAGGTATTGATTTGTTGTACCGATGAAATTGCGGAGATGATGCCGCAACGGCCGAGGGACCACAAATCCCAGCAAACTCGGCCGGCGCTGCCCGATCCGCCCTGCCAGAGGCGGAAGCGGCTTCCATCGAAAAAGGAGACAAACCCATGAAGACCCCGACGCCGGTGCACCCGGTCGATGAAATCCTGCCATTGCGCCAGCTGGCGAGCTTTGGTCTGCAGCACGTGCTGGTGATGTACGCCGGCGCGGTCGCGGTGCCGCTGATCCTGGGCAGCGCGCTCGGGCTGTCCGCGGCGCAGGTGGTGACGCTGATCAACGCCAACCTGCTGACCTCGGGCATCGCCACCATGATCCAGTGCCTGGGCTGCTGGAAGTTCGGCGCGCGGCTGCCGATGATCCAGGGCTGCTCGTTTATCGCGCTGGCGCCGATGATCATGATCGGCAAGCAATACGGACTGACCACGGTGTTCGGCGCGGTGATCGCCGCCGGCGCCGCCACCATTACGCTGGCGCCGGTGTTCAGCCGCCTGCTGCGCTTCTTCCCGCCGGTGGTGATCGGCAGCCTGATCACCATCATCGGCATCTCCCTGATGCCGGCCGCGGCCATCTGGCTCGGCGGCGGCAATCCGGGCGCGGCAGATTTCGGCAGCATGCCGAACCTGCTGCTGGGCGCGGCCACCATCGCCATCACGCTGATCATCTACGCGCGCTTTCGCGGCTTTGTCGGCAACCTCGCGGTGCTGCTGGGGCTGGTGGCCGGCACGGCCATTGCCATGGCGTTCGGGCTGACCGACTTTGCCCATGTCGGCAACGCGGCGTGGTTCGAAGTGAGCCCGCCCTTCGCCTTCGGCATGCCGCAGTTCGGCGTGGCGCCGACGCTGGTGATGATCCTGGCGATGCTGGTGATCATGGCCGAGACCACCGGCAACTGCCTGGCTATCGGCCAGATCGTCGGCAAGCCCTCCAGCCAGGAAACGCTGGGCAATGCCTTCCGCGCCGACGGCTTGTCGACCATGCTGGGCGGCATCTTCAACAGCTTTCCGTACAACGCCTTCACACAGAACACCGGCCTGATTGCGCTGTCCAGCGTCAAGAGCCGCTACGTGGTCGCTGCCGCCGGCGCGATCATGGTGCTGATGGGCCTGTTCCCCAAGCTCGGCGCGCTGATCGCCTCGGTGCCGCGGCCGGTGCTGGGCGGCTGCGCCACCGTGATGTTCGGCATGACCACGGTGGCCGGCATCCAGGAACTGTCGCGCGTGAAATTCGACGGCACCCGCAACGCCATCATCGTTGCGGTTTCCGTCAGCGTGGGCGTGCTGCCGATGTCCTTCCCCGCCCTGTTCGAGCATGCCGGCGGCACGCTCAAGCTGGTGCTGGAAAGCGGCATCTTCCTCGGCGGCATCACCGCCATCCTGCTCAACGTGCTGCTCAACGGCGGCGCCGCGCAGGGCGGCACGGAAACGCCGCTGCTGCCAGTGGAAGCCGAAGAGTCCACCCTTTCCTGATTCCTTTCCCCCAACCGGAGACCCCCAGCATGACCCGAATCACAGACCCGTCCGGCGCCGAACTGTCGCCGCTCGACCTGGAACTGCTGCGCCAGTCGATCGCGCTGTCCGACGCATCCAGGGCTCGCGGCCGCCATCCGTTCGCCGCGCTAGTGGCCGACCAGGCCGGCAATGTCATCGCCAGCGCCGGCAACAATTCGATGCCGCCGGAGGGCGACCCGACCCAGCACGCCGAACTGGTCGCCGCCGCGCAGGCCGCCCGTGCGCTGCCGCCGGAGCAGCTGGCCGACTGCACCCTCTACACGAGCGCGGAGCCGTGCTGCATGTGCGCCGGCGCGATCTACTGGACCGGCATCGGGCGCGTGGTCTATGCGCTGTCAGAGCACAAGCTGCTGGGCCTGACCGGCGACCATCCGGAGAACCCGACCTTCTCGCTGCCCTGCCGCGAAGTGTTCGCGCGCGGGCAGCGCCAGGTGGATGTGGTGGGGCCGGTGCTGGAGGACGAAGCCGCGACACCGCACGCGGGCTTCTGGAAGTAGCCATCCTGCCAGCCGTCCGCCAGCCCGGCGGACGGCACGGATCGGCGTTGGACATTCTGTCATCGGAACGTCACCCCGCCTTCCTACACTCGCCTGGCTCCGGCTCCCAGCAGCCGCCACACCAACCCAGCCAGGCGAACCCGATGCTCCCCTGCAAACTCCCAAGAACCCTCGCCGCGACCCTGGTCGCGGCGGCATTGCTCACCGCATGCGGTGGCGATGACGGCGGCGGCAACCTGTCGCCGACCGCGACGGCCACGCCGAACGCACAACCAGAACAGCCCGGCAAGAAGCCAGACAAGCGGCCCGACCCGGTGATCCGCTGCGCCCCCTGACAACACAAGTCCCGACGCAATCCGACAAGACCATGGTCTCTCGCCGCAACTTCCTGCAAGCCGCAGCCGGCACCGGCTTCGCCGCCGCCGCGCTGGCCGCGTTCCCGCCCAGCATCCGCAAGGCCCTGGCCATCCCGGCCAACAATGCCACCGGCACCATCAAGGACGTCGAGCATGTGGTGATCCTGATGCAGGAGAACCGTTCCTTCGACCACTACTTCGGCACGCTCAAGGGCGTGCGCGGGTTCGGCGACCGCTTCACCATCCCGCTGCCCAATGCGCGCAAGGTATGGCAGCAACAGCGCTCCAACGGCGCCGTGCTGACCCCGTATCACCTGGATGGCACCAACAACAACGCGCAGCGCGCGGCCGGCACGCCGCATGCCTGGGTGGACAGCCAACAGGCCTGGGACCACGGCCGCATGGCCAACTGGCCGACGTACAAGACCAATACGTCGATGGGCTACTTCAAGGAAAAAGAGGTCCCGTTCCAGTTCGCGCTGGCCAATGCCTTTACGCTGTGCGACGCATACCACTGCTCGATGCATACCGGCACAGACGCGAACCGTTCGTTCCACCTGACCGGCACCAACGGCCCCACCGCCGCCAACGTCGCCTTCGTCAACAATGAGTGGGACGCAATCGACGGCCTGCCCGCCTCGGCCAACACCGGCTACACCTGGACGACCTACGCTGAGCGGCTGGAAGCAGCCGGCATCAGCTGGATCTGCTACCAGAACATGCCGGACGAATGGGGCGACAACATGCTGGGCGCGTTCCAGCAGTTCCGCAAGGCCAACCTGGCGTCGGGCTTCCCGGTATCCAGCGGCGGCGCGCCGGGCGCGCCCTATGCCAACACCGGCCAGCCGCTGCCGTACCACGCCTACGATGCGGCCACCGACAATGCCGCCAACCCGCTGTACAAGGGCGTGGCCAACACTCTGCCCGGTACCAAACCCGAGGAATACCTCGACGCCTTCCGCCGCGACATCAAGGAAGGCAGGCTGCCGCAGGTTTCCTGGATCAACGCGCCATCGATCTACTGCGAGCATCCCGGCCCGTCCAGCCCGGTCCAGGGCGCGTGGTTCCTGCAGGAAGTCCTGGACGCGCTGACCGCCGTGCCCGAGGTCTGGAGCAAGACCGTGCTGCTGGTCAACTTCGACGAGAACGACGGCTACTTCGACCACGTCCCCTCCCCCTCCGCGCCTTCGGTGAACCCCGACAAGACGCTGGCCGGCAAGGCGACGCTGAGCGATGCCGAGATGCAGGCCGAATACTTCAACCATCCGGCGCCGCCGGGCAGCACGACCCAGCCCGCTGCTGACGGCCGCGTCTACGGTCCCGGGCCGCGCGTGCCGCTTTACGCGATCTCGCCGTGGAGCCGCGGCGGCTGGGTCAATTCCCAGGTGTTCGACCACACCTCCGTGCTGCGCTTCCTGGAAGCGCGGTTCGGCGTGGCCGAACCCAACATCAGCCCGTTCCGCCGCGCCGTCTGCGGCGACCTGACCAGCGCGTTCAACTTCAAGACGCCCAACTCGGAAGCCCTGCCCACGCTGGGCGGCCGCACCACGCGCAGCGACGCCGACCAGCTGCGCAAGGCCCAGCAGGCCCTGCCCGCGGTGCCGCTGCCGGTCGACATGCAATTGCCGCTGCAGGCCACCGGCACCCGCCCGTCACGCGCGCTGCCGTATGAACTGCACACCAGCGCGCGCTGCAGCGCCGTGGGGCAGGTCGAACTGGTGTTCGCCAACACCGGCACGCAAGCCGCGGTGTTCCACGTCTACGACCGCTACCAGCTGGGACGCATTCCGCGCCGTTATGTCGTGGAAGCCGGCAAGTCCCTGAGCGACACCTGGAACGTGTTTCAGGACAACACCGGGCAATACGACCTGTGGGTGCTGGGCCCCAACGGCTTCCACCGCCATTTCCGCGGCGATACCAACCGCATCGGCGACACCGGCATCGCACCGGAGATCCGCGTCTGCTACGACATTGCCAACGGCGATGTCTACGTCGACCTGATCAACGCCGGCCGCAGGGCCTGCCACTTCAACATCCAGGCGCTCGCGTATCGAACCGATGGCCCGTGGCCGGTCACCGTCGGCGCCACCGGCGACAAATCCGTGTATTGGTCGCTGGAGGAAAGCGGGCAGTGGTATGACTTTGCGGTGACGTGCGACAGCGACCCGGCCTTCTATCGACGCTTTGCCGGGCGAGTGGAGACCGGCAGGCATACGGTTAGCGATCCGGCTATGGGGTTGGTGACGGCGCAGGATTGAGCGGTAGTTCGAGGCAAGAAAAAAGGGCCTGCAGGTGAAACCTGCAGGCCCTTTTCACATTGGTGGGCCTCCCGTGAGTCGAACACGGCACCAACGGATTATGAGTCCGCTGCTCTAACCAGGCATGAGCTAGAGGCCCTTGGAAGCGTTTAGTTGCCTTCCAGGAAGCTCTTCAGCTTGTCCGAGCGGCTCGGGTGGCGCAGCTTGCGCAGTGCCTTGGCCTCGATCTGGCGGATCCGTTCACGCGTGACGTCGAACTGCTTGCCGACCTCTTCCAGCGTGTGGTCGGTGCTCATTTCGATGCCGAAGCGCATGCGCAGCACCTTGGCTTCGCGCGGCGTGAGCGAGTCCAGCACGTCCTTGACGACGTCGCGCATGGAGCCGTGCAGTGCCGCCTCGGCCGGGGCCAGCGTGTTGGTGTCCTCGATGAAGTCGCCCAGATGGGAGTCGTCGTCGTCACCGATCGGCGTTTCCATGGAGATCGGCTCTTTGGCGATCTTCATGATCTTGCGGATCTTGTCTTCCGGCATCTCCATCTTCTCGGCCAGCGTTGCCGGATCCGGCTCATTGCCGGTTTCCTGCAGGATCTGGCGCGAGATGCGGTTCATCTTGTTGATCGTCTCGATCATGTGCACCGGGATACGGATGGTGCGCGCCTGGTCGGCGATCGAGCGCGTGATGGCCTGGCGGATCCACCACGTGGCGTACGTCGAGAACTTGTAGCCGCGGCGGTATTCGAACTTGTCCACCGCCTTCATCAGGCCGATGTTGCCTTCCTGGATCAGGTCGAGGAACTGCAGGCCGCGGTTGGTGTACTTCTTGGCGATCGAGATCACCAGGCGCAGGTTGGCCTCGGTCATCTCGCGCTTGGCTTCGCGGGCACGACGCTCGCCCTCGGCCATCTTGCGGTTGACGCCCTTCAGTTCCTTCAGCGGCAGCACCACGCGCGACTGCAGGTCGATCAGCTTCTGCTGCAGCTCATGCACGGCCGGCACATTGCGCTCGACGATGGTGCTGTAGGGCTTGCCGTCGGCGACGATGGTGTGGACCCACTCGAGGTTGGTCTCGTTGCCCGGGAAGCGGGCGACGAACTCTGCGCGCGGCATGCCGCACTTGTCCACGATGGTGTTCAGGATGGCACGCTCGAGCTTGCGCACTTCGTCCACCTGGCCGCGCAGCGTGTCGCACAGGCGCTCGACATTGCGGGCGGTGAAGCGGATCCCCATCAGCTCGGCCTGGATGGCTTCCTGTGCCTTGACGTAGGGCTTGGAGTTGTAGCCTTCCTTCTCGAACGCGCGGCGCATCTTGTCGAACTGCTCGGCGATCACGCGGAATTTCTCCAGCGCGTTCTGCTTCAGTTCTTCCAGCTGGCGCGCGGAGGCGCCGGCACCGGCGCCGCCTTCATCGTCCTCGTCCTCGTCGGCGTCTTCCTCGTCGTCGGACTCGAGGTCCTCTTCAGCGGCAGGCGCAGCGGCGGCGGCCGAAGACTCGGCCACTTCCTCGGCGTTCGGGTCGATCAGGCCGTCGACGAATTCGTCGATCTTGATCTCGTCGTTGGCCACGCGCTCGGCATGGGCCAGGATCTCGGAGATGGTGACCGGGCAAGCCGAAATCGCCATCACCATGTCCTTCAGGCCGGCCTCGATGCGCTTGGCGATCTCGATTTCGCCTTCGCGCGTCAGCAGCTCGACCGTGCCCATTTCGCGCATGTACATGCGCACCGGGTCGGTGGTGCGGCCGAACTCGGAGTCCACCGTGGACAGGGCCGCTTCGGCCTCTTCCTCGGCTTCTTCCTCGCTGGTGGCAGACGGGGCGTTATCGTTGAGCAGCAGCGTCTCGGCATCCGGCGCTTGTTCGTAGACAGCGATGCCGATGTCGTTCAGCGTGGCGACCAGCGTGTCGATCGTTTCCGAATCGACCATGTCGTCCGGCAGGTGATCGTTGATTTCCGCGTAGGTCAGGTAGCCGCGCGACTTGCCCAGCTTGATCAGCGCCTTGAGTTTCTGGCGGCGCAGCTCAAGCTCTTCCTCGGTGCCCTGCTGGGTCGAGGCGAACTCCTTGAGCAGGGCCTTTTCCTTGGCCTTGCGGTCCTTGGCCTTCTGCTTTTCGGTCTTCGGCGCCGCGGCCGGGGTTGCCGCCGGGCGCGCATCGTTCTCGTAAAACTCTTCAGTCACGTCGTCTGTTGTGCTGTCGTCGTGCTGCATCTCGGCCTTGGGCTTGCGGCCACGCTTTTTCGGCTCCGGCTTGATTGCCGGCGCAGCGGGACGCTCGGATGCAACGGATGCAGGTGTCGCGGCACGCGCCTTGGTTGCCGTAGTGGTGGTGCCGGCCTTGGCTTCCCCACTCTTGGCGCCGGCGGCTGCCGCTCGCTTGCTCTCGACTTCGGTATTCTGCTGTTTCGCCACGGTGATACTCTTACCTTTCACTGGTGCAGATGCGGCGACCTTGCCGCTCGTACTGGCGCTCTTGCCGCTCTCGCGTGCCGAAGTCGAGGCCTTTGTCTTTTCGGATGTGCGAGTCCTGGTGGGAGTCGTCACGGCGGGCGCTTGCGCGCTACGCACGGACTTTGATGGCGCAGACCGGGCTGGTGTCTTGACTGACGCGGTCGATGTCTTCGCCGCCGTTGTTTTCACAGACGCCTTGCCGCTCCCTGATTGGGGAGCTTTAGAGGTAACCCTTTCGGTTGCTTTGGCCTTTGCCATTGGCACGCTCACTTTCACCAGAACTGGAGAGAAAGATTTCGCAATCCAAACCGGCTATTGTAGCACGCCACGCAGAGCCGGCTCCCTGTCAGGTGAGGTTTTCACCTGAAAAATCAAGGCTTAAGCTCGGCGGGGCCGGGCCCAGTCCCTTATCCAACGCTTACTGCTGTCTCCTGGTTGATGACCAGGGCACCCGCAGGCGCCTCAGCCAAGTTGGCGCCGCCGGTGGATTTCTCCCACCAGCCAGCGCATGCGCTGCTTGGCCGCTTCATCGGCCGTGCCGGCCACCACCTCCGCCTGCAGGCCGTCGAGTTCGCGCCGCAGCGGCTCGGCCAGCAGCTTGGTAATGGCCGCATCGAAATCCTGTATTGCAGGTGCCTCTTCGATCTCTTCTCGCAGCACCGCGGTACGTGCCACGGCATACACCTCGGCATAGGGCGACTGGGCCAGGTGTTCGCTGAAGGCCGCAAAATTGACCTCGCCCTGCACGCTGTCGCACGCCTCCACCAGGTGCGCCAGCACTTCACTGTCGCCGCTCTCGCCGCCCAGCAGCAGCGCGCGCGCATCCTCGTCAAGCCTTGCCGACAGCGCCGGATAGCACATCAGCAGCTGGATCACCCGCTGCTCCAGCCCGGTCGGGGCCTGGCGGCGGGTGCGCGGGCGCGGCTGGGCGAAGCGGCCGACGCGGGCCGGGTCGCTGCGCAGGCCGCAAATGGCTTCGATCTCCGCGGGTGTTGTCCCCGTGGCATCGGCAAGTTCGCGCACAATCTGTAGCCTCAGGCCGCCGGCGGGCATGGCCTGCAGCAGCGGCTTGGCCTCGTACTGGGCCCGGGCGCGGCCTTCGGGCTGGCGCAGGTCCAGGTCCTCGGTGACCGACTGCAGCAGGAAACGCGACAGCGGCATGGCGTTGCGCACCTGGGTGGCGAAGGCCTCGGTGCCCTCTTCGCGCACATAGCTGTCCGGATCGTGCTCGGCCGGCAGGAACAGGAAGCGGATGGCCTTGTTGTCCGCCACGTGCGGCAGGCAGGCTTCCAGCGCGCGCCGGGCCGCGCGGCGCCCGGCAGAGTCGCCGTCGAACGAGAACACCACGGCGTCGGTCTGGCGCAGCAGCTTCTGCACGTGCACAGGAGTGCACGCCGTGCCCAGGGTGGCAACGGCATTGGCAAAACCGAGCTGGGCCAGCGCCACGACGTCCATATACCCTTCGACCACCAGCACGTAGCCGGTTTCCCGGATCGCGTGACGGGCCTCGAACAGCCCGTACAACTCCGTGCCCTTGCTGAACAGCGGGGTTTCGGGCGAGTTCAGGTACTTGGGCTCGCCCTGCCCCATCACGCGGCCGCCGAAGCCGATCACGGCCCCCTTGGTGTTGCGGATAGGGAACATGATGCGGTCGCGGAAGCGGTCATAGCGGCGCGGCTTGCCGTCCGCATCGCGCTTCTCGCTTTCGATCAGAAGGCCACACTCGACCAGCGGCGCCGCCACGTTGTCATCACGATAGCTGCCGAACACGGTCTCCAGGCCCTGCCAGTCATCCGGCGCATAGCCCAGGCCGAAGTTCGCGGCGATCTCGCCGGTCAGGCCGCGGCCCTTCAGGTACTGGATCGCCTGCGGCGCGCCGCGCAGCTGGCGGCGGTAGAAATCGGTGGCGCGGGTCATGGCGTCGGACAGCGCAATCGATCGGGCCTGCTGCTCCGCGCGCTGCCCGGGCGGCAGCCGGTCGCGCTCTTCCGGCACGCTCATGCCGACCGACTGGGCCAGTTCGCGCACCGCTTCCGGGTAGGACTGGCCGGAAAACTCCATCAGGAAGCCGATGGCCGAGCCGTGGGCGCCACATCCGAAGCAGTGGTAGAACTGCTTGGTCGGCGACACCGTGAATGACGGTGATTTCTCGTTGTGGAAGGGGCACAGCCCCATGAAGTTGGCGCCGCCCTTCTTCAGCTGCACATACTTGCCCACCACATCGACTATGTCGACACGGTTGAGCAGGTCCTGAATAAAGGATTGCGGAATCACCCGACTGACCGTCCTGAGGCATGGCCGTCCCGCGGCGGGCGGCTTCTTTTAGGAATGCGTGACCGGTGCGGCGCCCGGCTGCTATCGGAATATTGTAGTGCAGCGTGATAGGGCCGCCCGGACTGCCTGACATCTCCGTGCAACTGCACCGAACCACGCAGATTCGGCGCTTATCTTGCTCGCAACCGATTAAATCAGTATTTACTTTGCTGCGAGTGCGGCCTTGACCAGGGCCGAAACGGCGGTCATGTCGGCACGGCCGGCCAGCTTGCCCTTGAGCACGCCCATGACCTTGCCCATGTCCTGCGGACCGGCGGCGCCAGTGGCGGCAACGGCCTGCTGGACTTCGGCGGCGACTTCCTCGTCCGACAGCGCGGCGGGCATGTAGGCCTTCAGCACCTCGACTTCCGCCGACTCCTTGTCTGCCAGGTCGTTGCGGCCCGCCTGCTGGAACTGCGAGATCGAATCCTTGCGCTGCTTGATCAGCTTTTCGACCACGGCCAGCACGGCGGTATCGTCCAGCTCCACGCGCTCATCGACTTCGCGCTGCTTGATAGCGGCCAGCAGCAGGCGGATGGTGCCGAGGCGCTCCGTTTCGCGGGCGCGCATGGCGGCCTTCATGTCTTCGCTGATACGGGCTTTGAGGGACATCGTGATCTTCCAGAAAGTGGGTGGACACTCACAGGTGGCGGCGGCGGCCGCCCGCTGCAAGGCCCAGAACGCAAAAACCCGCCGAAGCGTATGCCACAGCGGGTCGGATGCAAGCGGGAGCGCCGGGTCAGTACAGCTTCTTCGGCAGCATCTGGCCGCGGATGCGCTTGTAATGGCGCTTTTCGGCGGCTGCCTTCTTGCGCTTGCGCGCGGCGGTAGGCTTTTCGTAAAACTCGCGCGCCCGCAGTTCCGGGAGCAGACCGTTCTTCTCGATGATGCGCTTGAAACGGCGCATGGCAACTTCAAAAGGCTCGTTTTCCTTGAGATGGATCGTGGTCATTTGGCCAGAAAATAAGGAATTTTCGGGATAAGCGGCTCTACGAAGTTCTGGATTGTAGCATCAACAATCCAACGGGGAAGTGGCGTGCAGCGGACACTTCTCGAGTGCCGCCTACTGCTCCTCCGGCCATCGCCGGACTATCCCTGGGCTACCGATTGCCCTGCCGAAGCGGTGCGCGATGCCTCTGCCGCGGCCTGCCCCGCCGCCACCGCGGACGCCCATGCCCACTGGAAGTTGTAGCCGCCCAGCCAGCCGGTCACGTCCACCACCTCGCCGATGAAATACAGGCCCGGCACCTCGCGGGCCATCATGGAGGTTGACGACAGCGCCCGCGTGTCAACCCCGCCCAGCGTGACCTCGGCCTTGCGGTAGCCCTCGGTGCCCGACGGCACGATGCGCCAGCCGTTGAGCGTGGCGCCAAGCTTGCGCAGGGCCTTGTCGGTCACATCATGCAGCGGCATGGTTGCATCCACGCCCGAGGCCGCGCACCAGGCATCGGCCAGCCGCGCCGGAAGCCGTTGCGCCAGCAGGTTGCCCAGATGCTTGCGGCTGCCGGCCTTCTGCTCCAGCAGCCAGGCGGCGGCATCCTCGCCATCAAACAGGTCAATGGCGATCGGCGTGCCGGGGCGCCAGTAGCTGGAGATCTGCAGCACGGCCGGGCCAGACAGGCCGCGGTGCGTCCACAGCAGGTCTTCGCGGAAGGCTCCGGCCGCCTTGCCGTTGCCGGTGGCGACATCCACTTCCAGCGACACGCCGGCCAGCGGCGCGAACGGCGCCCAGTCCTTGCCATCGAAGGTCAGCGGCACCAGCGCCGGCCGGGTTTCGACGATGCCCAGCCCGAACTGCCGCGCGATGCGATAGCCAAAGTCGGTGGCGCCGATCTTGGGGATCGACAGCCCGCCGGTGGCCACCACCAGCGCCCCGGCCCGTACCGTGCCGGTGGCGGTGAGCAGCAGGAAGTCGTCGCCCTCGCGCCGGATCTCGGCCACGGTGCAGCCGGTCTGCCAGCGCACTTGGCCGGTGTCGCATTCGGCGCGCAGCATGGCGATCACGTCTTCGGCGCTGTCGTTGCAGAACAGCTGGCCGCGATGCTTCTCATGCCAGTCGATGCCGTAGCGGCGCATCAGGCCAAGGAAATCCTGCGGCGTGTAGCGCGCCAGCGCCGAGCGGCAGAAGTGCGGATTGGACGACAGGTAGTTGGCGGGCCCGGCCTGCAAGTTGGTGAAATTGCAGCGCCCGCCGCCGGAGATGCGGATCTTTTCGGCCAGCTTGGTGGCATGGTCGATCAGCACCACGCGCGCGCCGTTCTGGCCGGCCACGGCGGCGCACATCATGCCGGCCGCGCCCGCACCCAGCACGGCCACGTCATACCGGCCCGTCCGGGCCGATGTTGCCCCGCTCATTGCACGCCTCGCGCATCCATGTGTATTGCCACCGCCAGAGAAAGGGCAGATTGTAGCGAAAAGCACGCCGCGCGCCGCTGTGCTACCCTGCGCGCTTCCTGCAACCTGTTGTTTCGACAGCCGTTTTCCTGACCGGAGACGGCCCTATGCACTTCCCATGCTTGTCCTCGGCATCGAATCCTCCTGCGACGAAACCGGCCTCGCCCTCTATGACACCGGGGCCGGCCTGCTTGCGCATGCGCTGCACTCGCAGATCGCCATGCACCGCGACTACGGCGGCGTGGTGCCGGAACTGGCGTCGCGCGACCATATCCGCCGCGTGCTGCCGCTGCTGGAGCAGGTGCTGGCCGATGCCGGCCGCACCCGCCAGCACATCGACGCCATCGCCTTCACCCAGGGCCCCGGGCTGGCCGGCGCACTGCTGGTGGGCGCCTCGGTGGCCAATGCACTGGGCTTTGCGCTGAACGTGCCGATGGTGGGCGTGCACCACCTGGAAGGCCACCTGCTGTCGCCGCTGCTGACACCTGAGCCGCCGCCCTTCCCGTTCGTGGCGCTGCTGGTGTCGGGCGGTCATACGCAACTGATGGAAGTGCGCGGCATCGGCGACTACACGCTGCTGGGCGAAACCCTGGACGACGCCGCCGGCGAAGCCTTCGACAAGACCGCCAAGCTGCTGGGCCTGGGCTATCCGGGCGGCCCGGAAGTGTCGCGGCTGGCCGAATTCGGCATCCCCGGCGCCTTTGCGCTGCCGCGGCCAATGCTGCATTCGGGCAACCTGGATTTCTCGTTCGCCGGGCTGAAGACCGCGGTGCTGACGCAAACCCGCAAGCTCGCCAACACCTGCGAGCAGGACCGCGCCAACCTGGCGCGCGCCTTTGTCGATGCCATTGTCGACGTGCTGGCCGCCAAGTCGATGGCGGCGCTCAAGCAGACCGGGCACAAGCGGCTGGTGGTGGCGGGAGGCGTGGGTGCCAACCGGCAGTTGCGCGAGCGGCTGGACCAGATGGGCAAGCAGCGCAAGATCGACGTGTATTACCCGGACCTGGCGTTCTGCACCGACAACGGCGCGATGATCGCGTTTGCCGGCGCGATGCGGCTGCAGGCCGCGCCCGAACTGGCGCGGCACGAGTATGGCTACGGCGTGACGCCGCGCTGGGACCTGGCGGATATCCGCCTGCCTTCTGCGGCCTGAACCGGACCAAAAAAAATAGCCACCGCATGCGGTGGCTATTTCTATTGCAGCGACAACGCGGTCAGTCGACGCGCTTGTCCCGCTCGATCACCGCATACGCGCTGTGGTTGTGGATCGACTCAAAGTTCTCCGCCTCCAGCACATACGCCACGATCCGGTCATCCTCATTCAGGCGCATGGCGATATCGCGCACCAGGTCCTCGACAAACTTGGGGTTCTCATAGGCGCGCTCGGTGACGAACTTCTCGTCGGGGCGCTTGAGCAGGCCCCACAGCTCGCACGAGGCCTCTTCCTCGGCCATGCGCACCAGCGCTTCCACCGGCAGCTCGCCGGCCAGCTCCACGTCCATGGTGATATGCGAACGCTGATTGTGCGCGCCGTACTGCGAGATCTTCTTCGAGCACGGGCACAGGCTGGTCACCGGCACCAGCGCCTTCAGGAACACGCGCGTGGCGCCGTTGCGCACTTCGCCGGTCAGCGTCACCTCGTAGTCCAGCAGTGACTCCACGCCCGACACCGGCGCGGTCTTGCTGATGAAGTACGGGAAGGTGACCTCGATGCGGCCAGCCTCGGCTTCCAGCTTCTCCAGCATCTTGTCCAGCATCAGCCGGAAGCTGGCCAGCTCCAGCGGCGCGCGCTCTTCTTCCAGCAGCGCGACGAAGCGCGACATATGCGTGCCCTTCTGGTCCGCCGGCAGGTGCACGTCGAGATTGAAGGTGCCCACGGTCGGGACGATGCCGGTCGGGGTCTTCAGGGTCACGGGGTAACGCACGCCTTTGACACCGACACGCTGGATGGGGATCTGGCGGGTGTCGGGGCTCGACTGGACGTCGGGCATGACAAAGGCGGGATTGATGTCATTCATCTACGGTTTCCTCCAGGGTCGCGCCCAGGGGGAGCGGCACGAGCCCTTACGGTCGCGGCATTTTCGCAGTCCATCCATGCCGCGCAACGAGTGTGAAACCACGGGATCCGGCAAATGGCACGCCGGCCCGCAGCTGCGAACACAAAAAAGGGGAGTTTAAGGGAATTCGGACGCACTCGTGGTGCGAGGGCCGAATCCCCTTCGGGACAGCAGGTGATCAGGCCACGCGCGAGGCGACCGTGACCTTGGGCTGGTCCAGCCCGAAGCGCTCGCGCACCGAGCGCTCGATGCCGGCCGCATCCAGGCCGCATTGCTGCAGCAGGTAGGCCGGGTCGCCGTGGTCGACGAAGCGGTCGGGCAGGCCCAGCGTCAGCACCGGCTTGTCGATGCCGGCCTCGGCCAGTACCTCCAGCACGGCGCTGCCGGCGCCGCCCATCACGCTGCCCTCTTCCACCGTCACCAGGTAGTCGTTCTCCGCGGCCAGGCGTTTGACCAGCTCCGCGTCGAGCGGCTTGACGAAGCGCATGTCGGCGACCGCGGCGTCCAGCGCCTCGGCGGCGCCCAGGGCCGGGTGCACCATCGAGCCGAACGCCAGGAAGCCCACGCGATGTCCCGCGCGCGCACCGCCCTCGCGGCGCATCACGCCCTTGCCGACCGGCAAGGTGGTGAGCTCGGCGGCAATGGCCGCGCCCGGGCCGGAGCCGCGCGGATAGCGCACGGCGCTCGGGCAGGTCTGGTGGAATGCCGTGGTCAGCAGCTGACGGCACTCGTTCTCGTCGGACGGCGTCATCACCATCATGTTGGGGATGCAGCGCAGGTAGGCGATATCGTAGGCACCCGCGTGCGTGGCGCCGTCGGCGCCGACCAGGCCGGCGCGGTCCAGCGCAAACACCACTGGCAGGTTCTGCAGCGCCACGTCGTGGATCAGCTGGTCATAGCCGCGCTGCAGGAAGGTCGAGTAGATCGCCACCACCGGCTTCAGGCCTTCGCAGGCCATGCCGCCAGCGAAGGTCACGGCGTGCTGCTCGGCGATGCCCACGTCGTAGTAGCGGTCCGGGAAGCGCTTCTCGAACTCGACCATGCCCGAGCCCTCGCGCATCGCCGGGGTAATGCCGACCAGGCGCTTGTCAGCCGCGGCCATGTCGCACAGCCAGTCGCCGAACACCTGGGTGTAGGTCTTGCGCGCCGGCTTGGCCGCCGGGCGGATACCCTCGGCCGGGTTGAACTTGCCGGGGCCGTGGTACAGGATCGGGTCGGCCTCGGCCAGCTTGTAGCCCTGGCCCTTCTTGGTCACCACGTGCAGGAACTGCGGGCCGGCACCCTCGAGCGCGCGCTGGCGGATATTCAGCAGCGTCGGCACCAGCGAGTTCAGGTCATGGCCGTCGATCGGGCCGATGTAGTTGAAGCCGAATTCCTCGAACAGCGTGGCCGGCACCATCATGCCCTTGGCATGTTCCTCGAAGCGCTTGGCAAACTCCAGCACCGGCGGCGCCACCGACAGGACTTTCTCGATGCCCTTCTTGGTGGCCGCGTAGAACTGGCCACTCAAGAGCCGCGCCAGGTGGCGGTTGAGCGCGCCCACCGGCGGCGAGATCGACATGTCGTTGTCGTTGAGCACCACCACCAGCGGCAGGTCCTTGTAGACGCCGGCGTTGTTCAGGGCCTCGAAGGCCATGCCCGCGGTCATCGCGCCGTCGCCGATCACCGCCACCGAGACGCGCTTCTCGCCCAGCGTGCGCGCGCCCAGCGCCATGCCCAGCGCGGCCGAGATCGAGGTCGACGAATGCGCCGTGCCGAAGGTGTCGTATTCGCTCTCGCTGCGGCGCGGGAAACCCGAGATGCCGCCCCACTGGCGCAGCGTGCCCATGCGCTCGCGGCGCCCGGTCAGGATCTTGTGCGGGTAGCTCTGGTGGCCCACGTCCCACACCAGCCGGTCGTCCGGGGTGTTGAAGACGTAGTGCAGCGCGATGGTCAGCTCGACCGTGCCCAGGTTGGACGACAGGTGGCCGCCGGTCTGCGAGACCGACTCCAGCACATAGGCGCGCAGTTCGTCCGCCAGGGTCTGGAGCTCGCGCCGGTCGAGCTTGCGCAGGTCTGCGGGGGCGTCAATCTTGTTGAGAAGTGCGTAGGTCATGATGTCCGTTCGGCCGGCTCTCTGTTTAATGTGTGCGCAGCACGATCAGGTCCGCCAGGTCCCGCAGGCGGTCCGCGCGCTCGCCAAAGCCGGCCAGCGCCTCATGTGCCTCTGCGCGCAGTGTCCCGGCCAGTGCGCGTGCCGGGTCAAGTCCCATCAGCGATACATAGGTCGGCTTGTCATGGGCGGCGTCCTTGCCGGCGGTCTTGCCGAGCGTGGCGGTATCGGCAGTGACGTCCAGAATATCGTCAACCACCTGGAACGCCAATCCCACTGCCGCCGCATAGCGGTCCAGCGCAGCCAGGCCCTGGGCATCGATTTCACCACATAGTGCACCCATGCGCACACTGGCGCGCAACAGCGCGCCGGTTTTCATGCGGTGCATGGCCTCGAGCGCCTCGCGTGTCATGGCCCGGCCCACGTTCTGCAGGTCTATCGCCTGGCCGCCGGCCATGCCGGTCGAGCCCGACGCCAGCGCCAGTTCGGCCACCAGGTGCAGCCGCGCCGCGGGTGCGATCGCCCCGGCACCGGCCAGCACGATAAAGGCCTGGGTCTGCAGCGCGTCGCCGACCAGCAATGCGGTGGCCTCGTCATAGGCCTTGTGCACGGTGGGCCGGCCGCGGCGCAGGTCGTCGTCATCCATGCAGGGCATGTCGTCGTGCACCAGCGAATAGGCGTGGATCATCTCCACCGCGCAGGCCGCCGCGTCGCAGGCGGCCGGGGCCGCCCCGCTGACCTCGCCGGCGGCATGCACCAGCAGCGGCCGCACGCGCTTGCCGCCGCTCAGTGCAGCATATCGCATGGCTTCGTGCAGCGTATGCGGCACGGTGTTGGCATCGGGCAACGCTGCCTGCAGCGCGGCTTCGGTCCGGGCGCCCTGCGCCTGCATCCATTGGGCGAAGTCGGTCATTCGTCGTCCGCCCCCAACGCGCCGCCATTGCCACCGTTTGCACCACTGCCTTCGCCGGCCAGCGGCTTGAGCACGTCGCCCTCCAGCACCTTGACCTGCTGCTCCACGCGCTCCAGCTTTTGCTGGCAGTAGCGCACCAGCTCGGCGCCTCGGCGGTAGGCCGCCAGCGATGCCTCGAGCGGCAGTTCGCCGCTCTCCATGCTGGCCACCAGGGTCTCGAGCTCGGCCATTGCCGCTTCGTAGGAAGCGGGCGGCGCCGAGGCCGCGGAGGTGTCGTCAGTCTGGACCGGAGCGGTCATCGTTTTTGGCATGTCTGGCCCTGGAAATATGGAATCCGGTCGAATCATAAGGAAACCCGGATGGGGAAGCCCGGATTTTACGCCAAAGCCGGCCCTTGCCCTATCCTTGCGCATTCGCGGGGCAGCCTCCGACGAGTGCCTTTGGGGCATATGTGACTTGTGCGCTCGGGTCGTCTTTCCGAATGCGCCCGGTACGGCACCCAGATGACGACCCGGGTCGACTTTTTCGCTAAAAAGGCAAAAAAATCAGGCCCTTAACTTTTTGGCTCGGGTACAATCCCCCGTTCGCCGCCAGGGGTGCATGGGAGTCTCTCCCGACCTGGCGACTGTCTTTCCCAAATCGATTCAATTTTCGATGGTTGGGTTGTTCACTGCTTTCACCTGTTCATCTGGGAGTGGGGATAATGTCCAATCTCAGCACCGCGCTCAAGCTGGCGCCGGCTGATTCGCAACTGCCCGTCGGCGTCTATTTCGACGAAGCGCTGCATCAACAAGAACTCGAACTGCTGTTCAGGAATGGCCCGGGCTATATCGGCCACGAGCTGATGGTTCCGGAAGTCGGCGACTACCACACGCTCAGGGCCGAGGACGAAGGCCGCATGCTGGTACGCAACACCGCCGGCATCGAACTGATGTCCAACGTCTGCCGCCACCGCCAGGCCATTATGCTCAACGGCCGCGGCAATGCGCAGAACATCGTCTGCCCCCTGCACCGCTGGACCTACGACCTGAAGGGCGAGCTGCTCGGCGCGCCGCATTTCGACAAGCAACCCTGCCTGCACCTGAAGCGCTCGCCGCTGCAGAACTGGAACGGCCTGCTGTTCGACGGCAAGCGCGACGTGCGCGCCGACCTGGCCAGACTGGGCGTGGCGCAGGACCTGAACTTCGACGGCTACATGCTGGACCACGTCGAGGTGCACGAGTGCGACTACAACTGGAAGACCTTTATCGAGGTCTATCTGGAGGACTACCACGTCGTGCCGTTCCACCCGGGGCTGGGCAGCTTCGTCTCGTGCGACGACCTCAAGTGGGAGTTCGGCGAGTGGCACAGCGTGCAGACCGTAGGCCTGCATGCCGGCCTGAAGCGCCCCGGCAGCCCGACGTACCAGAAGTGGCACGACGCGGTGCTGCGCTTCAACGACGGCGTGCTGCCCAAGCATGGCGCGATCTGGCTGACCTACTACCCCAACATCATGGTGGAGTGGTACCCGAACGTGCTGGTGATCTCGACGCTGCACCCGGTCGGCCCGCGCAAGACGCGCAATGTGGTGGAGTTCTACTACCCCGAGGAAATCGCGCTGTTCGAGCGCGAGTTCGTCGACGCCGAGCGCGCCGCCTACATGGAAACCTGCATCGAGGACGACGAGATCGCCGAGCGCATGGACGCCGGCCGGCTGGCGCTGCTCAAGCGCGGCACCAGCGAGGTCGGCCCGTACCAGTCGCCGATGGAAGACGGCATGCAGCATTTCCACGAGTGGTATCGCCGCGCCATGGCTTACGCCGGCTAGTGCGATAACCGCACAACGCACGCACGAACGGACTGCCAGGGCGGTCCGTTTTTCTTTGGGACGCGAAGTGCGCTGCTAGAATCATTGTCCCGTGCCGGCAGTGCATGCCGCCGCGCCAGACCGCTTTCGCGACGCGAGGCCAGACACAAAGCCCCCGCTCGCGCGCCGGACGCCTCTCCTTCCCGCTTCGCTTCACCACGCCCTCGCCATGCAATCGCTCTGGATGCTGTTCGCCGCCTTCGCCTTCTCGTTGATGGGGGTTGGCGTCAAGCTGGCATCCGATCTCTACACCACCGGCGAGATCGTCTTCTATCGCGGCCTGATCAGCGTGGTCATCATGTGGGTGCTGCTGTCCTCGCGCGGGGTCCCGGTGCGCACCCCCTACATGCTGTCGCACATCAAGCGCAGCGTGTTCGGCGTGACCGCGCTGATGCTGTGGTTCACCTCGATCTCGCTGCTGCCGCTGGCCACCGCGATGACGCTGAACTACATGTCGCCGGTGTGGATCGCGCTGATCCTGGGCGCCGGCGCGGCGCTGGCCGGCACCGGCGGCAATGCCGACCGGCGCCTGGTGCTGGCGATCCTGCTGTCCTTTGCCGGCGTGATCTGCCTGCTGCAGCCTTCAGTTGGCAAGGACCAGCTGACCGGCGGCCTGGTCGGGCTGATCTCGGGCATGTTCACGGCGCTGGCCTATGTCGAGGTGCGCCAGCTCGGCCAGCTGGGCGAGCCAGAGGGCCGCATCGTGTTCTATTTCTCGCTGGTCGGCATGATCGCCGGGCTGGCGTGGATGCTGCTGGGCGGCACCAGCCCGCACACCTGGTACGGCGCCGGCCTGCTGCTGGCCATCGGCATCCTGGCCACGCTGGGCCAGACCGCGATGACGCGCGCCTACAAGCGCGGCAACACGCTGCTGACCGCCAACCTGCAATACGCCGGCATCGTCTTTTCCAGCGTGTGGGGCATGCTGATCTGGTCCGACCGGCTGAACTGGCTGTCGTGGCTGGGCATGGGGCTGATCATCGCCAGCGGCATCGCCACCACGCTGATGCGCGCGCGCCAGGGCACCGATGCCAAGCCCACGCCGGCCACGCCGGTCAAGTCGCCGGAGGCGGAAGTCCATCCCGAGGTGTAGCATCTTCTGGTGAACTAGACCCATTTCCATCGATCGCAACAGGATTCCCATGCAGAAACCGCTGATTTCCGTCACCGCGCTGCAATCGCTGCTGGCCACTCCCGGCGGCTGCGTCGTGATCGACTGCAGCTTTGACCTGGCCGACCCGGCCGCCGGCCGCGAGGCCTACCGCACCGGCCACCTGCCCGGCGCCTTCTACCTGCATCTGGACAACGAGCTGTCCGGCCCCAAGACCGGCAGCAACGGCCGCCACCCCCTGCCCGATGCCGACGGCCTGGCGGCGCGCCTGCAGGCGCTGGGCGTGGACGACGACACCCCGGTAGTGGCCTACGATGCGCAGGGCGGCATGTTCGCCGCACGGCTGTGGTGGCTGCTGCGCTGGCTCGGCCACGATGCCGTGGCCGTGCTCGACGGCTGCAAGGACGCCTGGGTCAAGGCCGGCCTGCCGCTGGAACACGATGCCGCGCAAGAGCCGGAGTTCCCCGGCAAGTTCCAACGCCGCAAGTCGCTGGTGCCGACCGTCGACGCCGCCGCGCTGGTGGACAACCTCGAGCGCGCCTCACTGCTGGTAGTGGATGCGCGCGCCCCCGACCGCTTCCGCGGCGAAAACGAGACGCTGGACCCGGTTGGCGGCCATATCCCCGGCGCGGCCAACCGCTTCTTCAAGGACAACCTGGGAACGGACGGCCGCTTCAAGCCGGCCGAGACCCTGCGCGCGGAATTCGGCGCAGTGCTGGGCGCACGCGCCCCGGCGCAGGCAGTGATGCAGTGCGGCTCCGGCGTCACGGCCTGCCACAACTTGCTGGCGCTGGAAGCGGCCGGCCTGGGCGGCGCGGCGCTGTATCCGGGATCATGGAGCGAATGGTGCGCCGACCCGGCGCGCCCGGTCGCTACCGGTGCCGCCTGAGGTCAGCGTGACGAGGCAATGGGCGCGGCGGGCGCTATATGGCCGTGCCCGCCGTGGCTGTGACTCTCGTGCACGCCGTTGGTGATGAAGACGATCGCCGAGATGCCCGCGGCCACCAGCACCACCTGGATCGCCGACTCGCGCCAGCGCGGCTTGCGCTGCATCTGGGGCATCAGGTCGCTGACCGCGATATAGAGGAAGCTGCTGGCGGCAATCACCAGCACATACGGGATCCAGCCGCTCAACTGGTCGAGCAGGAAATACCCGACCACGCCGCCCGCGATGGCCGCCAGGCTCGACAGCAGGTTGAAAGCGAAGGCACGCGCCTTGGAGAAGCCGGCGTTGAGCAGCACGATGAAGTCGCCCACTTCCTGCGGGATCTCGTGCGCCGCGATCGCCAGCGCGGTGACCACGCCGATATGCGGATCGGCCAGGAAGGCCGCCGCGATCACAATGCCGTCGGCAAAGTTGTGGAAGGTGTCGCCGACCAGGATGGTCAGGCCGCTGCGGCCCGCTTCCTCGCGGTCATGGCCGTGATGATGGTGGTGCCCGTCGCCCTCGTGGTGGTGCGAGTGGCGCAGCAGCGAGATCTTTTCCAGCAGGAAGAAACCCAGCAGCCCCGCCAGCAGCGTGCCGAACAGCGCGCGCGGGTCGGCGCCGGACTCGAATGCCTCGGGCAGGGAATGCAGCAGCGCGGTGGCCAGCAGCACGCCCACCGAAAAGCTCACCATGCGCTCGACCACGCGGGACGCCACCGTCAGCGACAGCAGCGCCGCCCCGAAGATGCTGCCCACCCCCGAGATCGTGGCGGCGAGCAGGATATACAAAAGCGTCGAATGGATGATGGGCTCCCGGGGTGGCGGTACCGGGCGGCCCCGCCGTTCCGCCCGCATCGCGCCGGGCGGCTAACGCAACAATGTTGCAATAACTCAAAGGCCGCATTGTACGTATCCGCCGGGACTTTGCAATCCTGCTGTCGGGCGAGAGGCGCCTCGCGGCGCCCGGACGGCCGGATCAGGCCACGCCGTGCTGCCTGAACCAGTCCAGGCATTTCTGCCAGCCATCCCTGGCGTCGGCTTCACGGTAGCTGGGCCGGTAGTCGGCATGGAAGGCATGGCCGGATTCGGGGTAGACGATAAAGCGCGAGGCCTTGGCGTCCGGGTCGGACGACGCGGCCAGCGCGGACTTCATCCTCTCCACTTGCTCCAGCGGGATGCCGGTGTCCTTGCCGCCATACAGGCCTAGTACGGGGGCACGGAGCTGGCCGACCAGGTCGATGGGGTTCTTCGGCTTGAGCGGGGTCGGCTCGGGCGCCAGCTGGCCGTACCAGGCCACGGCGGCCTTCAGGCGCTTGCTGTGCGCGGCATAGAGCCAGGTCATGCGCCCGCCCCAGCAGAAGCCGGTGATGGCCAGGCGCGACACGTCGCCGCCGTTGGCACCGGCCCAGGCCACCGCGGCGTCCAGGTCGCCCATCACCTGCGCGTCAGGCACCTTGGCGATCACCTCGCGCTGCAGCTCCTGGATGGTGCCGAAGCTCTGCGGATCGCCCTGGCGCGCGAACAGTTCCGGCCCGATCGCCAGGTAGCCGAGCTTGGCAAAGCGCCGGCAGACGTCGGCGATATGCTCGTGCACGCCGAAGATCTCGCTGACCACCAGCACCACCGGCAGGTTCTTCTTGCCTTCGGGCTGGGCGCGGTAGGCCGGCATGCTGAAGCCGCCCGAGGGGATGGTGACCTCGCCGGCGCTCAGGCCGGCAAAATCGGTCTTGATGGCCTGCTGGGCCATCACCGGCAGCGCGGCCGCCGCAAAGGCGGAACCCAGCGCCGTCTTGACAAACCCGCGGCGGTCGAACGTCTGGCCGGGGACGAGGCTATCCACTTCCGGTTTGAGCATGCGTGTCTCCAGGATCGTTGGTGGCTGGGCCGACATGCGGCGCCAGCGGCAGATTTTAAGCAGACATGGAGAAAACATGGGGCGGCTTTGCAGCCACCCCCGCACGCCAGCCGCCCGCGCGGCATGGTGCAGCGCGGGAAGCCCCGGCCCGGCGCGCGTCAGTGCAGCTTGACGCGCGGGCTGGTCTTGCGGCGCAGCCAGTGCGAGACGGTATCCAGCGCCATGCCCACGGCGCCGTGCAGCGCCATCACATGCATCCGGTAGAGCGACGTGTACATGACGCGCGCCATCAGCCCTTCGATGAACATCGAGCCGCCGATCAGCCCGCCCATCAGGCTGCCCACCGCGCTGAAATGCCCCAGCGACACCAGTGAGCCGAGGTCCTTGAAGGCGAACGACGGCAGCGGACGCCCGTCCAGCCGGGCGCGCAGCGCGTTGTAGAGGAAGGTGGCCTGCTGGTGCGCGGCCTGTGCGCGCGGCGGCACCGCGGTCTGCTTCTCGGGCCACGGGCAGCTGGCGCAGTCGCCGAAGGCGAAGATGTCCGGGTCGCCCTCGCTCTGCAGCGTCGGGCCGACCACGATCTGACCCTGGCGGCTGACCGGCAACCCCAGCGTGGCCAGCACCGGCGGCGCGGTGATGCCCGCCGCCCACACCGTCAGGTCGGCATCGATATGCTTGCCGCTGGCGGTCAGCACCGCCTGCGGCGTGACCTCGGTCACGCGTTCGCTGGTCAGGACATCGACGTCGAGCTTCTTCAGCAGCTTGGCGGTCTCGACCGAGACCCGCTCGGACAGCGCCGGCAGGATGCGCGGGCCGGCCTCGATCACGTGGATATGCACATCGCGGCGCGGGTCAAGCTGGTGCAGGCCGTAGGCGCTGAGCACGTGCGCGGTGTTGCGCAGCTCGGCCGACAGCTCCACGCCGGTGGCGCCCGCGCCGATGATGGCCACGTCCACGCGCGGCCGGCCGTCCTCGCCCACGTGCCCGCGCCCGTTCTGGGCCCGCACGCAGGCCGCGATCAGCCGCTTGCGGAAGCGCTCGGCCTGCGCCACGACGTCCAGTGCGATGGCATTCTCGGCCGCGCCCGGCACGCCGAAGAAATGCGTGACGCAGCCTATCGCCAGCACCAGCGTGTCATAGGGCAGCTCGCGCGCCGGCAGCAGTTCGGCGCCGTCCTCGTCGAAGCTGGCCGACACCGAGATGGTCTTGCGGGTGCGGTCGATGCCGGTCAGCTCGCCCAGCTGGAACTCGAAGTGATGCCAGCGCGCCTGCGCCGCGTATTCCAGCTGGTGCGTGTTGGGGTCCATGCTGCCGGCTGCCACTTCATGCAGCAGCGGCTTCCAGATGTGGGTGGGCAGGCGGTCCACCAGCACCACCTGCGCCTGCCCCTTGCGGCCGAGCTTGTCGCCCAGCTTCGTTACCAGTTCCAGCCCCCCTGCTCCCCCACCGACGACAACAATGCGAGGCGTCTTTGTTTCTGTCATGGTCTACCTGATGCGTTTTTGTGAATTCTTGCCTGAGGCGTTTGCCACAGTCTGCTGCATTGCAGCATACCTGGCAAGCCGGTAAGCCTGACTCAGCAGTCGCTTCATTCGATACCACGACGCATGGGCGGCGCAGGCTGGTTGACAGGCCGCCTCGTCAGTGCGCCTCTTCCCAGTTGGCGCCGCTGCCCACTTCTGCCACCAGCGGCACGCGCAGCTGCGCCACCGAGCACATCAGCTCCGGCAGCCGCACCTTGACCAGCTCCAGCTCGTGCTCCGGCACCTCCAGCACCAGTTCATCGTGCACCTGCATGATCTGTCGCGTCTGCAGCCCGTCGCGCTCCAGCCAGTCCTGCACCGCGATCATCGACAGCTTGATCAGGTCGGCAGCGGTGCCCTGCATCGGCGCGTTGATGGCGGCGCGCTCGGCGGCCTGGCGGCGCGGGCCGCTGCCGCCGTTGATGTCGGGCAGCCACAGCCGGCGGCCGAACACGGTCTCGACATAGCCTTGCTCGCGCGCGGTCTGCCGGGTCTCTTCCATGTAGTGGGCCACGCCCGGGTAGCGCATGAAATAGCGGTCGATATAGTGCTTGGCGGCCTCGCGCTCGATGCCCAGGTTGCCGGCCAGGCCGAACGCGCTCATGCCGTAGATCAGGCCGAAGTTGATCACCTTGGCGTAGCGGCGCTGCTCGCTGCTGACGGCCTCGCGCTCCACGCCGAAGATCTCGCCGGCGGTGGCGCGGTGGATGTCCTCGCCGTTGGCAAAGGCGCGCAGCAGGTTCTCGTCGCCCGAGATATGGGCCATGATGCGCAGCTCGATCTGCGAATAGTCGGCCGACACGATCACGCTGCCCGGCTCGGCGATAAAGGCTTCGCGGATGCGGCGGCCTTCCTCGGTGCGCACCGGGATGTTCTGCAGGTTGGGCTCGGTCGACGCCAGCCGGCCGGTCACCGCGGTGGCCTGGCCGTAGCTGGTGTGCACGCGGCCGGTCTGCGGGTTGACCATCTTCGGCAGCTTGTCGGTATAGGTGGACTTGAGCTTGGCCAGGCCGCGGTAGTCCAGCAGCAGCTTGGGCAGCGGGTAGTCCTCGGCCAGCTTCTGCAGCACCTCTTCGTCGGTCGAGGGCGCGCCGCTGGCGGTCTTCTTCACCACCGGCAGCTTCATTTGGCTGAACAGGATCTCGCCGATCTGCTTGGGCGAGCCCAGGTTGAAGGGCTGGCCGGCGGCCTCGTAGGCGGCCTGCTCCAGCGCCAGCATGCGCTGGCCCAGCTCGGCGCTCTGTGCGGCCAGGCGTTCGGCATCGATCAGCACGCCGTTGCGCTCGACCTTCTGCAGCACCACCGAGACCGGCATCTCGATCTCTTCATACACGCGGCGCAGGCCCGCCGCGGCTTCCACCTGCGGGAACATCTTGCGGTGCAGGCGCAGCGTCACGTCAGCGTCTTCGGCAGCGTATTCGGTAGCGCGCGCCAGGTCGATCTGGTCGAAGCCGATCTGGCTGGCACCCTTGCCGCACACCTCTTCATAGGTGATGGTCTTCAGGCTCAGCAGGCGCTCGGCCAGGCTGTCCATGCCATGGTTGCGGTGCGAGGCCAGCACGTAGCTCTGCAGCATGGTGTCGTGCGCCACGCCGCGCAGCTTCACACCGTGGTTGGCAAAGACATGGACGTCGTACTTGAGGTTCTGGCCCAGCTTCGGGCGGCCGGCATCTTCCAGCCACGCACGCATGCGCCCCAGCACGAACTCGCGCGACAGCTGGCCGTGGTCGGGCAGCCCGGCCACGTCCGGGCCGCGGTGCGCCACCGGGATATAGCAGGCCTCGCCCGGCACGACCGACAGCGAAATGCCGACCAGCTGCGCCTGCATCGGGTCCAGCGAGGTGGTCTCGGTGTCGATCGCCACCAGCGGCGCGGCCTCGATGCGCCGCATCCAGTCTTCCAGCTGGGCCTCGGTGCTGACCGTCTGGTAGCGGATCTCGGTCGGCGCAGCCTCGTCCACTGCCGGTGCCTCGGCTTCGCCGGCCGCGGACGGCGCATCGAACAGGCCGCCTTGCGCGGGGGCTGCGGCCGCGCGGGCGCGGGCCTGGGCGCGGGCATCGGGCAGGCTTTCGCCGGTCGCTTCGCGCAGCCAGGTCTTGAAGCCGTAGCGCGAGAAGAACGCCACCAGCTTGTCCTTGTCCTCGCCGATTTCGCGCAGTGCGTGGAAGTCCGCCACCGCGGCGCAGAGGTCGCAGTCGGTCTTGACCGTGACCAGCTGGCGCGCCATCGGCAGCCAGTCCAGCGTATTGCGCAGGTTCTCGCCCACCACGCCCTTGATGCCGGGGGCGGCCGCCATCACGCCGTCGAGCGAGCCATGCTCGGCCAGCCATTTGACCGCGGTCTTGGGACCCACCTTGGGCACGCCCGGCACGTTGTCCACCGCATCACCGATCAGCGACAGGTAGTCGATGATGCGCTCAGGCGGCACGCCGAACTTGGCCACCACGCCAGCGGGATCGAGCACCTCGCCGCTCATGGTGTTGACCAGCGTGACCTGGTCGTTGACCAGCTGCGCCAGGTCCTTGTCGCCGGTGGACACCACCGTGCGCACGCCCTGCTCCGTGGCCTGGCGCGACAGCGTGCCGATCACGTCGTCGGCCTCCACGCCGTCCACCACCACGATCGGCCAGCCCATGGCGCGCACGGCCTCATGGATCGGCTCGATCTGGCGCGCCAGGTCTTCCGGCATCGACGGGCGATGTTCCTTGTAGGCCGGATACATGTCATCGCGGAAGGTCTTGCCCTTTGCGTCGAACACGCAGGCGCTATACTCTGCCGGGTAGTCGTTGCGCAACTTGCGCAGCATGTTGATCATGCCGTAGATTGCCCCTGTGGGCAGACCCTCCCCATTCCTCAGGTCCGGCAGAGCGTGATAAGCGCGATACAGATAGCTCGATCCGTCGACGAGCAAGAGTGTTTTTGGACTATCCGACATTCCCATGGACTCAAAATTGACTGGTGCCGCTGCAGGCGGTGCCTCGACCGCCCCCCTTGCTGACCCGGATGTTTCCGACATTTCCGGCGATACCGTGCAACCCCCGCCGGAGGCTGCTTCCGAGCACGCCGCGGCCATCGCCGCGGCGGCCGATGCTGCTGCCGCGGGCCATCCTCCCGAAGTTGCTGCTGAAAAGGCCGCCGCTGCGGCCGCGCGCGCCAATCCGCGCAAGATGATCCCCAGCCTGCGTGCGCTGGCCGACGAAGACCGCGCTACCGCAAAGAAGGCGCGCGCCTCGTGGCAAATGTTCACGATTATGGCAGAGTTCATCGAGGCCACCGAGTACCTCTCCGAGATCCGCCCGGCCGTGTCGATCTACGGCAGCGCGCGCCTGCGCGAGGATTCGCCGTACTACCAGCGCACCATCGAGATCGCCCGGCTGTTTTCGGACGCCGGCTTTGCCGTGATCTCGGGCGGCGGCCCCGGCATCATGGAAGCGGCCAACAAGGGCGCGCACGCCGGCAAGTCCGCCAGCGTCGGCCTGAACATCGAACTACCGCACGAGCAGCAGGGCAATCCGTACCAGGACATTGCCATGCGCTTTCGCCACTTCTTCACGCGCAAGGTCACCTTTGTCAAGAATTCGGACGCCTTCATCGTGATGCCGGGCGGCTTCGGCACGCTCGACGAGCTGGCCGAGGTGCTGACGCTGGTGCAGACCGGCAAGTCGCGCTCGGTGCCGGTGATCATGTTCGGCAGCCGCTTCTGGAAGGGCCTGCTGGACTGGTTCCGCTTCACGCTGCTGCCGATGGGCCTGATCGCCGAGCATGACCTGGACCTGATGAAGATCGTGGACGAGCCGCACGAAGTGCTGGAAGCGGTCTACGACTACTACGAACAGCGCGGCGGCGACAAGCCGATCCCGCCCAAGGAAGAGATGTTCTACCTGTAAGGCATGGACGCCAGGCGCGCGGCGCCAAGCCGCGTACCCGGCACCCGGTACCGTTGCGCAGGTGCCCCCCGGGGCACGGGGGCGGCCTGCGCACGGCAGGAATTGCTAGAATGGAACCTGTCCGTCTGCCAAGCCCGGCGCCGCCGGGTTGCAGCCCAACCGCCGCATGCCGCGGCGCTGCGTGCAAGTTGCGCCGCAGCCCCGCACAGGAGCACCTGATGACCTCCCCCTCCACCGCCCGCTCGGTCCGGCCCACGCGGTCTTCCGCCGTGGCCGGCGAGCCTGAATCGCCTGCCAGGCGGTCCGTGTCCAGCCTCGCCGCCGTGGCGGCCGCCGCGCTGGCGCTGGCTTCCGGCTGGGCCGTCGCGCAGGAAAGCAATGCGCTGACGCAGCAGGAGCTGAACCAGATCAACAACCAGCCGATCGCCCCGGCCGCCAAGTCGCAACTGAACCAGCCGCGCCAGCCGAGCTTCCAGCTCAATGAACGCGATGGCACCCAGGTGCGCGAGTACCGCGACAAGGGACGGGCCACCGATATCCAGGTCAAATCGGGTTTCGGCACCAAGTACGAGATGAGCAAGCCGGAAGACAGCTCGCCCAAGATCCGCGAGCACGATGTCAACCGCGTGCCTTCGGTCAACCTGAAGTTCTGACCTCGCTTGCCCACGGCCTGGCGTAAGCTCCAGGCCGCGCCGGCCCTCCGGCAGTGTCATGCCGCGGCGGCGGCCCGGACTTTGTCCGAAACTGGCGCCCGCCGCTTTCCGATTCGCTTCACACAACGAGTATGGCCGTATTCACCACGGTCTCGCAGGACGAGATCGCCCGCTGGCTGCTGGATTTCAACCTTGGCGAAGTGCGCGAGCTGCGCGGCATCGCCTCGGGCATCGAGAACAGCAATTTCTTCCTCACCATGGAGCACGATGGCCAGACGCGCCAGTACGTGCTGACCATTTTCGAGCGGCTCACGTTCGCGCAGCTGCCCTACTACCTGCACCTGATGGCGCACCTGGCCGAGCGCGGCATCCGCGTGCCCGCGCCAATCCCGGCGCGCGACGGCGAGATCCTGCGCCCGCTCAAGGGCAAGCCTGCCACCATCGTCACGCGCCTGCCCGGGGCGTCGCAACTGGCGCCCGACGCGCAGCACTGCGCTGAAGTGGGCGACATGCTGGCACGCATGCACCTGGCCGGCCAGGACTATCCGCGCCAGCAGCCCAACCTGCGCAGCCTGCCCTGGTGGCAGCAGACCGAGCCTGAGATCCTGCCCTTCCTGGGTGCCGGCCAGCGCGCGCTGCTGCAGCAGGAGATCGCCCACCAGGCCGCCTTCTTCGCCAGCGCGGACTACGCCGGCCTGGGCGCAGGCCCGTGCCACTGCGACCTGTTCCGCGACAACGCGCTGTTCGAGGAAGACGGCAGCGGACGCCACCGCCTGGGCGGCTTTTTCGACTTCTACTTCGCCGGCAACGACAAGTGGCTGTTCGATGTGGCGGTCACCGTGAACGACTGGTGCATCGACCTGGCCAGCGGCGAACTCGACCCCGCACGCACGCAGGCCCTGCTGCGGGCTTATCATGCCGTGAGGCCGCTGACCGCCACCGAGGCCGCGCACTGGCAGGACATGCTGCGCGCGGGTGCGCTGCGCTTCTGGGTGTCGCGACTGTGGGACTTCTACCTGCCGCGCGAGGCCGACATGCTGCAACCGCACGACCCGACCCATTTCGAACGCATCCTGCGCCGGCGCATCGGCGCGGACCCTGCAAGCGCCCCGCTCCCCTGGATCTGATCCGTATGCAACTACTGGAAGTCCCTGCCAAGGAAGGCTACACCTGGTTCCGCCAGGGCATCTGGCTGTTCCGCAAGAACCCGCTGACCTTCCTGATGCTGCTGTTCGTCTACCTGATCGCCGCGCAGCTGGCCATCGTGGTGCCGCTGATCGGCATCATCGCGCTGCTGGTGGTCACCCCCGGCCTGTCGGTCGGCGTGATGACCGCATGCCGCGACGTGATCCAGAACAAGCGGGTGATGCCCACCGTGCTGCTGGCGGGTTTCCGCGCCAACGGCAAGGAAGCCACGCGCAACCTGCTGGTACTGGGCGGCATCTACGCCGGGCTGGTGTTCGTGCTGGGGCTGATCGCCGGCTCGGTGGTCGACATGAGCGCGCTGGTGCCGATCGTGCTGAAGGAAGAAGCGCCGACGGCCGAAGCGGTGCGCCAGCTGTACTACGCCATGCTGATCGGCGCACTGCTGTACACACCGATCGCGATGATGTTCTGGTTCGCGCCGCTGCTGGCGGCCTGGCACGGCGTGTCGCCGGTCAAGGCGCTGTTCTTCAGCTGGACCGCATGCTGGCGCAACCGCGGCGCGTTCTTCACCTACGCGGTGCTGTTCGCGATGCTGCTGGTGGCGATCCCGTTCTTCCTGGAGGCGGTGTTCAGCGCCTTCGGCGCGGAGACGGTGCTGTCGTTCCTGGTCACGCCGTATTCGCTGCTGATGCTGGCGATCCTGTACTGCTCGTTCTATGCGACGTACCGGGGCTGCTTCAACGTGACGCCGCCGGGGGTGGACCCCGCCGCGCCGGCTGCGCCGGGCGCCTGAACAGGAAAAAAACCGGCAGCGTGCCGGTTTTTTTTCCTCAATCGATCAAGGCCCGCGCTTGCCTCTCGCGTCACGGGCTATTCGCAGAACGTCTTCACCATCTCGTCCGCTGCCAGGCGCAGGTCCGGCACGAATCCCATCAGCTGCTCCATCGTCATGCGCGCCATCGGCACCTGCACGGCAATCGCCGCGCAGGCGCGGCTGCGGTTGCGCATCACCGGCACCGCGACCGCGATCATGCCTTCCAGGTTTTCCTGATTGTTGACCCCCAGGCGCCGCTGCCGCGTCTCGGCCAGTTCCGCGTGCAAGGCCTCGGCATTGGTGATGGTGTGCGCCGAATGTGCGCGCAGTGGCAGGCTGGCAACCAGGCGCTGGCGCTGCGCGCTCGGCAGGAACGCCAGCAGCAGCTTGCCGCTGGCGGTGCAGTGCAGCGGCACCCGCGAGCCCGGCTGCAGGTGCATGCGCAGCGGCCATTGCGTTTCCACGCGGTCCAGGTAGACCACGTCGTCGCCGGACAGCATGGTCAGGTTGCAGGTCTCCCCGATCTTGTCGACCAGTTGCTGCAGGATCGCATGGCGCGCCGCCGCCGGACCTGCCTGCATCAGCACATTGACGGCCAGCTGCCGCACGCGCGATGAGCACTCGTAGTGGCGGTTGCCAGCCGTGCGCGACACCAGCCACGTGCTTTCCAGCTGCTTGAGGATGCGGTGAACGGTCTGCTTCGGCAACTCGATCGCCTGCACGATGGCCGCCAGCGACAGAGGCCCGTCGGCCGCGGACAGGATCTCGAGAATGCGGAAGGCGCGCACCGCGGCGGCATTCGAGTGATTGCTCATGGATCAAATTTAAAGGATTCCGGGACGCATGGCCGTCCCGAAAACTGAATTCTGGATCGCACCCCGGCTGCGCGCTCGCGAAAGCGCACAAATTGGGACGGCCTGTCTGCCCCGCTTCACTAGATTCGATCCAGGGCCGGCGCCCGGTGCCACGGAGTGCACGACAAAGCGCGGCGGCCCTAACCGTCCAAACCGCGGAGTCGAATCCATGAGTGTGCAAATACTGCATCGCCGGCAGTCCAACAATTCCGATTTGCCCCTACCGACAGCATCCCTGCCCGCGCAGCCAGCGCAAGCCGCGGCCGAAGCCGTCGCTGCGGTCGTGGCCCGGGCCAGGCAGGCGCAGCGCGAGTTCGCGCGTGCCGGCCAGGCCACCGTCGACACGGCAGTCGCCGCTGCGGCGTGGGCCATCATGGAGCCCGCGCGCAACCGCCAGCTGGCCCAGCGTGCCGTCGCCGACACCGGGCTGGGCAATGTCGACGACAAGATCCGCAAGAACCACCGCAAGACGCTGGGCCTGCTGCGCGACCTGCATGGCCGCAAGACGGTGGGCGTGATCGCCCAGGATGCGGCAGCCGGCATCACCGAAATCGCGCGGCCCGTGGGCGTGGTGGGGGCCATTACGCCGTCGACCAATCCCGCGGCCACGCCGGCCAACAAGATCATCAACGCGCTCAAGTGCGGCAACAGCGTGATCGTGGCGCCGTCACCGAAGGGGCAGGACACCTGCGCGCTGCTGCTGTCGTTCATCCACGCCGAGTTTGCCCGCGCCGGCTTGCCCGCCGACCTGGTCCAGATGCTGCCAGCGCCGGTCTCGAAGGCCGCGACGGCAGAGCTCATGCGGCAGGCCGACCTGGTGGTCGCGACCGGCTCGCAGGCCAACGTGCGCATGGCCTACACCTGCGGCACGCCGGCCTTCGGCGTGGGCGCCGGCAATGTGGCATCGATCATCGACGCCAGCGCCACGCTGGATGACGCGGCGGCCAAGGTGGTGCGCTCCAAGACCTTCGACAATGCCACCAGTTGCTCGTCGGAGAACAGCCTGGTCGTGCTCGACGCCGTCTACACGCCCATGCTCGACGCCCTGGCGGCGGTCGGCGGCGTGCTGCTCACGGCTGCGGAAAAGGCGCGGCTGCAGGCGCTGATGTGGCGCGACGGCAAGCTCGCCGGCACCTTCACGGGACAGAACGCGACCCGCATTGCCGAGCTTGCGGGGCTGGAACGCGTGCGTGCGCTGCAGCCCGCGATGCTGCTGGTGGAGGAAACCGGTGTCGGCAGCGACTACCCCTTCTCCGGCGAAAAGCTCTCTCCCGTGCTGACGCTCTACCGCGCCGCCGACTTCGCGGCGGCAGTCGAGCGCGTGGCGGGCCTGTACGCCTATATGGGCGCCGGGCATTCGGTCAGCCTGCATTCGACCAATCCACGTCATGCGCTGCAGCTTGGACAGGAACTGCCGGTGGCGCGCGTGATCGTGAACCAGGCGCATTGCTTCGCCACCGGCGGGAATTTCGACAACGGCCTGCCGTTCTCGCTGTCGATGGGCTGCGGCACCTGGGGCGGCAACAACTTCTCGGACAACCTCGGCTGGCGCCAATACCTGAACATCACCCGCATTGCCGTGCCCATCGCCGAACAGGTGCCCGATGAAGCGGACCTGCTGGGCGATTACTTCGCGAGGGTCGGCAAATGAACGCGCGCACGGAACCCGAAGTGTTCGACACCCTCGCCGCGCTGGTGGCCGTGCGTGCCGCGCAGTGGCCCGACAAGCCCTACCTGTTGTCCCCGGACAGCGGCCACGCGCTCACGTTCGGCGCGCTGGCGGCCGATGCCGGTACGCTCGGTCGCAGCTATGCGGCTGCCGGCCTGGGCAGCGGGCAGACCGTGTCGGTATACCTGCCCAACGGCGAGCTGACCGCGCGGCTCCTGCTCGGCACCATGGCCTGCGGGCTGGTCGTCAACCCGATCAACCTGCTGTGCCAGCCGGCGCAGTTGCGCTACATCCTTGCGCATTCGGATACGCGGCTGGTCTTCACCTGGCCCGACGGAGAAGCCGCCATCCGCGAGGCCCTGCGCGAGGCCGGGCTGGACGTGCCGGTGATCGTCACCGCGCCCGACGCCAACAGCCTGCCGGCACTGCCCGCCACGCATGACGCTGCGTCGCCACTGTCCCCACCGCAGCCGGACGCGCCCGCGCTGCTCATGTACACATCCGGCACCACCGGCACGCCCAAAGGCGTGCTGCTGACGCAGCGCAACCTGATGGCCAACGGCGCCAACGTCAGCCGCGAGCACTGCCTCGGGCCGGCCGACCGGGTGCTGGCAACGCTGCCGCTGTACCACATCAACGGCCTGGTCGTGACCGCGATCGCGCCGCTGGTGCACGGCGGCTCGGTGGTGATGCCGATGCGATTTTCCGCCGGCGCGTTCTGGCAGGACAGCGCGCGCCACGGCTGCACCTGGCTGAACGTGGTGCCGACCATCATCGCCTACCTGCTGAACGATCCGCACGGCCAGGCCCCGGCCGGCGTGCGCTTCTGCCGCTCGGCCTCGGCCGCGCTGCCGCCCGAGCATCACCGTGCCTTCGAGGCGCGCTTCGGCATCGGCGTGATCGAAACCATGGGCATGACCGAGACTGCCGCACCGGCGTTCAGCAATCCGCTCGAGCCGGGCCGGCGGCGCATCGGCAGCATCGGCAGGCCATCTGGCACGCGCGCACGCGTGCTCGGTCGCGACGGCAAGCCGGTGCCTGACGGACAGGTCGGCGAGATCGTGCTGCAGGGCGAGAGCGTGATGGCGGGCTACTACAAGGCGCCGGACATCACGCGCGAGGCCTTTACGCATGACGGCTGGCTGCGCACGGGCGACCTCGGCTACCGCGATGCCGACGGCTATTTCTACATCACCGGGCGCGCCAAGGAACTGATCATCAAGGGCGGCGAGAACATCGCCCCGCGCGAGATCGACGAGGCGCTGCTGCGCCATCCGGCCGTGCTCGACGCCGCGGCGGTCGGCGTGCCGGACCCGGCCTACGGGCAGGAGATCGTCGCCTATGTGGTCATGCGCGAGGCCGCGCGCTGCGATGACGCCGCGCTGCGCGCGCATTGCCTGCGCGAACTGGGCCGCTACAAGACGCCGAAGGAGTTCCGCTTTATCGCCGAGCTGCCGCGCGGCCCGTCCGGCAAGGTGCAGCGGCTGAAGCTGCTCGACCACGCCTGAACCTTCCCTCCCTTTCCACAACCCTCGCCAAGGAGCCTGCCCGACCGGAATCCACCAGACCAGGAGACACGATTCAAGACTGCAGACAGATTGCTCAAGGACGGGGCAGCGCGGCCGGCGCCGCGCCCCCGGCGCGCCGCAAGCGCATGGCTACGGACCGTGCGCCGGCCGCCGCCCCGTCAACACCACGCGCGCGCCGCGCATAGGAGGTGGTTATGAAGCAACGCATCAAGACCCGGCACATGATCCTGGGCGTCATGTGCCTGATGTATTTCATCGCCTATATCGACCGCGTCAACATCTCGGTCGCCGCCCCCCTGATCCGCGAGGAAATGGGGCTGACCACATCGCAGTTGGGGCTGGTGTTCTCGGCCTTTGCCTACCCCTATGCCGCCATGCAGATCCTCGGCGGCTGGATGGCCGACAAGTTCGGGCCCAAGAAGGTGCTGATCGTGCTGTCGCTGATCTGGGGCGTGGCCACCGTGCTGACCGGCTTCGCGGGCAGCGTGCTGATGCTGGTGGTGCTGCGCTTCGTGCTGGGCATCGGCGAAGGCGGCGCGTTCCCGACCGCGACGCGCGCCTTCACCTACTGGATGCCGGTGGCGGAGCGCGGCTTCGCGCAGGGCATCACCCACAGCTTCGCGCGGCTGGGCGGTGCGATCACGCCGCCGATCGTGCTGGTCATCGTGGCCGCCGCCGGCTGGCGCGAAGCCTTCATCGTGCTGGGCGCGGTCAGCCTCGGCTGGACCTTGCTGTATGCCTTCTTCTTCAAGGATTCGCCCGACAAGCACCGCCGCGTCACGGCGCAGGAGCTGCAGGAGATCGGCTACCGGCGCGGCGATAGCCAGCAGGCCGCCAGGGCGGCCACGCCGTGGCGGCGCCTGTTCCGGCGCATGTGGCTGGTGACCTTCGTCGACTTCTGCTACGGCTGGTCGCTGTGGGTCTACCTGACGTGGTTGCCCTCGTACCTGAAGGAAGCGCGCGGCTTCGACCTGAAGCAGCTGGCCTTGTTCACGGCATTGCCACTGATGGCGGGCGTGGTCGGCGACACGCTCGGCGGCGTGCTCTCGGACCGCATCTACCGGCGCACCGGCAACCTGCGCCTGGCGCGCGGCGCGGTCCTGTTCGTGGGGCTGGCCGGCTCGCTGATGTTCATCGTGCCGATGACCTCTACCGGCGATGCCGTCAACGCCGTGATCCTGCTGTCGCTGTCGTTCTTCTTCCTGGAGCTGACCAACGCGGTGCTGTGGAGCCTGCCGCTGGACATCGCCGGCAAGTACGCCGGCACCGCGGGCGGCATGATGAACACCGGCTTCGGCGTGGCCGGCATGGTGTCGCCGGTGGTGTTCGGCTACCTGATCGAGCGGACCGGCAGCTATGACCTGCCGTTCATGATCTCGGCGGCGCTGCTCGGGGTTGGCGCGCTGGCCTCGCTGTTCATCAATCCGCTGCTGACGGTGGACAGCCCCGACGAAAAGGCTGGAGAGGTCCGCCACGCCCTGCCCTGAGCCGCCCGGGGCGCGGCATGGCGCGCAGCGAAGCTGGACCCGCTCAGTCGATCGCGTCCAGCTTCGCCACCGACAGCGCCAGCCACTTGGCGCCGTTGCGCTTGAAGTTGATATTGGCGCGTGCGTCCGTGCCCTCGCCTTCCAGCGCGGTGATTACCCCTTCGCCAAACTTGTTGTGGAACACCGACTGCCCCACCCGGAAGCCGGTGCCGGCCTCGCGCTTGGCATCGGCATAGCCGTTGCCGTTGTCCATGCCGCCGGTGGGGCGCGTGCCGGTATAGGGCACGTCCTCGGGCTTGCGGAACCAGTCGCGGCCCCAGGCGCTGTCGCGCTCCTGGCGGCGCACGCCGCCGTAGCCCTGCGCCGGCGGCGTCAGCCACTTGAGCGAGGCCTCGGGCAGTTCCTCGAAGAAGCGTGAGCGCACGTGGTAGCGGGTCTGGCCGTGCAGCATGCGGCTTTGCGCAAACGACATGTAGAGCCGCTTGCGCGCACGCGTGATCGCCACGTACATCAGGCGGCGCTCTTCCTCCACGCCGTCCGGGTCCATCATGCTGTTCTCGTGCGGGAACAGGCCCTCTTCCATCCCGGTGATGAAGACCACGTCGAACTCCAGCCCCTTGGCCGCGTGCACGGTCATCATCTGCACCGCGTCCTGGCCGGCCTGGGCCTGGTTGTCGCCGGCCTCCAGCGAGGCATGGGTCAGGAACGCGACCAGCGGCGTCATCACCACCGGCAGCGCTTCCGGATCCAGCACCTGCTGGGCCTGGTCGCCGTCGGCCAGTGCCGGGGCGGCGGGGCTGCGGTCAACCGGGATCACCGCGGCCAGCGCTTCCAGGCCGTAGCCTTCCTCGACCACGAAGGCCTGCGCGGCGGTCACCAGTTCCTGCAAGTTCTCGATGCGGTCCTGGCCTTCCTTCTCGCCCTGGTAGTGGGTAATCAGGCCGCTGTGGTTGATCACGTACTCGACGGTCTCGGCCAGCGTCATGCGGCGCGTGTCCTCGCGCATCTTCTCGACCAGGCGCGTAAAGGCCGCCAGCTTGCTGCCGGCCGCGCCGGGCACGTAGGCCACCGCCTCGGCCAGCGCGCAGTCGTACTGGCGCGCCATGTCCTGCAGCACTTCCAGCGAGCGCGCGCCGATGCCGCGCGCCGGGAAGTTGACCACGCGGCCAAAGGCGGCATCGTTGCGCGGATTCTCCAGCAGCTGCATGTAGGCCAGCGCGTGCTTGATTTCGGCGCGCTCGAAGAAGCGCAGGCCGCCATAGACGCGGTACGCGATGCCGGCCGAGAACAGCGCATGCTCGATCACGCGCGACTGCGCGTTGCTGCGGTACAGGATGGCGATCTCGGCGCGGCTGGCGCCCTGCGCGATCTGGTCGCGGATCTCCTCGATGATCCAGGCGGCTTCCTGGCCGTCGGAGCCGCCCTGGAACACCCGCACCAGTTCGCCGTGGCCGGCGTCGGTGCGCAGGTTCTTGCCCAGGCGGCGCGCGTTGTGCGAGATCAGGTGGTTGGCCGAATCCAGGATATGCCCGTGCGAGCGGTAGTTCTGTTCCAGCTTGATCAGCCGGCGCACGCGGAACTCGTGCTCGAAGTCGCGCATATTGCCGACGTTGGCGCCGCGGAACGCATAGATGCTCTGGTCGTCGTCGCCGACGGCAAAGACCGCGGCCGGGTTCTGCGTGCCATAGCCGGCCAGCAGCTTGAGCCACTGGTACTGCAGCACGTTGGTGTCCTGGAACTCGTCGACCAGCACGTGGCGGAAGCGGTGCTGGTAGTGCTGGCGGATGGCGTCGTTGTAGCGCAGCAGCTCATAGCAGCGCAGCAGCAGCTCGGCAAAGTCGACCACGCCTTCGCGCTGGCACTGCAGATCATAGGCGGCGTAGAGGTCGACAAAGCGCTTGTTGAAGTCGTCGTTGGCCTCGACGTCGGCCGGGCGCAGGCCCTGCTCCTTGGCGTTGTTGATGAAGTACTGCAGGTTCTTGGCCGGGTACTTCTCATCATCGACATTGAGCGACTTGAGCAGCCGCTTGAGCGCCGAGAGCTGGTCCTGGCTGTCCAGGATGGCAAAGGTCTGGGGCAGCCCCGCGTCGCGGAAATGCGCGCGCAGCATGCGGTTGCACAGGCCGTGGAAGGTGCCGATCCACATGCCGCGGGTGTTGATCGGCAGCATCGACGACAGCCGCGTCTGCATTTCCTTGGCGGCCTTGTTGGTAAAGGTCACCGCCAGGATGCGCGCCGGCGAAACCCGGCCGTTCTGGATCAGCCAGGCGATGCGCGTGGTCAGCACGCGGGTCTTGCCGCTGCCCGCGCCCGCCAAGATCAGCGCCGGTTCGTCAGGCAGGGTGACGGCGGCTAGTTGTTCGGCGTTCAGGTTGGCAAGCAGGTCGGACATCGGATGAGCCTTGTGGATTGACGGCAATTATACCGGCGGGCCCTGTCGCGCAAGTCACATCCGGCAGGGCCGGATGGCCGGGAAATAGGCACCAGCCTGCCACCCCCCGTATAATTTAACGTTTTACTGGCGCAATGCCGGCTGCCGACGGCCGCCGCCGCGCCAGGCGCAGGCCGAAGCACCCTGCGACGACCCCCGACGCCAATATCCACATCCCAGCATGACCGCCCAAGACCAGTCCCTCGCCAAAAGCTTCGAACCCGCCGCCATCGAGGCGAAATGGGGCCCCGAGTGGGAGAAGCGCGGCATCGCCCAGCCGACCTTCGACCCTGCCCGCCCGGACTTTGCGATCCAGTTGCCGCCGCCCAATGTGACCGGCACGCTGCATATGGGCCACGCTTTCAACCAGACCATCATGGACGGCCTGGCGCGCCATGCGCGCATGACCGGCGCCAATACGCTGTGGGTGCCGGGCACCGACCACGCCGGCATCGCCACCCAGATCGTGGTGGAGCGCCAGCTCGAGTCGCAGGGCGTGTCGCGCCATGAGCTGGGCCGCGAGAAATTCACCGAGAAGGTGTGGGCCTGGAAGGAAGAGTCGGGCTCGACCATCACCCGCCAGGTGCGGCGCATGGGCGCTTCGATCGACTGGAGCCGCGAGTACTTCACGATGTCGCCCGAGATGTCGAAGGCGGTCACCGAGGCCTTCGTGCGCCTGCACGAACAGGGCCTGATCTACCGCGGCAAGCGCCTGGTCAACTGGGACCCGGTGCTGGGCACCGCGGTGTCGGACCTGGAAGTCGACAGCGTCGAGGAAGAAGGCTCGCTGTGGCATATCCACTATCCGCTGGTCGAGGCTGACACCAAGGGCGGCCTGACCCACCTGACCGTGGCCACCACCCGCCCCGAAACCATGCTGGGCGACGTGGCCGTGATGGTTCACCCGGAAGACGAGCGCTATGCGCACCTGATCGGCAAGTTCGTGCAGCTGCCGCTGACCGAGCGCCAGATCCCGGTGATTGCCGACGAATACGTCGACCGTGAGTTCGGCACCGGCGTGGTCAAGGTGACCCCGGGCCATGACTTCAACGACTATGCGGTGGGCCAGCGCCACAACCTGCCGCAGCTGTCGATCCTGACGCTGGACGCGAAGATCGTTGCCGACGCCCCCGCCGCCTACGCCGGCCTGGACCGCTTCGACGCGCGCAAGGCCATCGTCGAGGACCTGGACAAGCGCGGCCTGCTGGCCGAGGTCAAGAAGCACAAGCTGATGACCCCGCGCAGCGAGCGCACCGGCAGCGCGATCGAGCCGATGCTGACCGACCAGTGGTTCGTCGCCATGAGCAAGCCGGCGCCGGAAGGCACCTTCTACCCGGGCCGCTCGATCGCCGAGGTGGCGCTGGAAGCCGTGCAGAGCGGCGAGATCAAGCTGGTGCCGGAAAACTGGATCAGCACCTACAACCAGTGGCTGGGCAATATCCAGGACTGGTGCATCTCGCGCCAGCTGTGGTGGGGCCACCAGATCCCGGCGTGGTACGACGATGCCGGCAACTGCTTTGTCGGCCGCACCGAAGACGAAGCGCTGGCCAAGGCAAAGGCCGCCGGCAGCACCGGCAGCCTGCGCCGCGAGGAAGACGTGCTCGACACCTGGTTCTCGTCGGCGCTGGTGCCCTTCTCCTCGCTGGGCTGGCCGGGAGAAACGCCCGAGATGCATCACTTCCTGCCGTCGTCGGTGCTGGTGACCGGCTACGACATCATCTTCTTCTGGGTGGCGCGCATGGTCATGATGACCAAGCACTTCATCGGCAAGGTGCCCTTCCATACCGTCTACGTGCACGGCCTGGTGCGCGATTCTGAAGGCAAGAAGATGAGCAAGTCCGAGGGCAACACGCTCGACCCGGTGGACCTGATCGACGGCATCGACCTCGACACGCTGCTGCAGAAGCGCACCACCGGCCTGCGCCGCCCCAAGGACGCGCCCAAGATCGAGAAGAAGACGAAGAAGGAATTCCCCGAGGGCATTCCCGCCTTCGGCGCCGACGCGCTGCGCTTCACCTTCGCGTCGCTGGCCACGCTGGGCCGCAACGTCAACTTCGATACCGGCCGCTGCGAGGGCTACCGCAACTTCTGCAACAAGCTGTGGAACGCGACCCGCTTCGTGCTGATGAACACCGAGGGCCATGACTGCGGCATGGGTCCGTGCAACAACGACTGCGGCCCGGACGGCTACCTGGATTTCTCGCAGGCCGACCGCTGGATCGTGTCGCTGCTGCAGCGCGTGGAAGCCGAGGTCGAGAAGGGCTTTGCCGAATACCGCTTCGACAATATCGCCAACGCGATCTACAAGTTCGTCTGGGACGAATACTGCGACTGGTACCTGGAGCTGGCCAAGGTGCAGATCCAGAACGGCACCGAGGCCCAGCAGCGCGCCACGCGGCGCACGCTGCTGCGCGTGCTCGAGACCGTGCTGCGCCTGGCGCATCCGGTCATCCCCTTCATCACCGAAGAGCTGTGGCAGAAGGTGGCCCCGCTGGCAGGGCGCGCCAAGGGCGACGGCTCCGAGACCATTGCGCTGCAGCCCTACCCGCTGCCGGCGGTCGCCAAGCTCGACGAGCAAGCCGAGCAATGGGTTGCGCGCCTGAAGGAAGTGATCGATGCCTGCCGCAACCTGCGTGGCGAGATGAACATCTCGCCGGCCCAGCGCATCCCGCTCTATGCTGAGGGGGACAGCACCTTCCTGAAGGCGGCGAGCGCACATATCCAGGCACTGGCGAAACTTTCCGAGGTGCGCGTCTTCGAAGATGAAGCTGCCCTGCAGGCTGAAGGCGCCGGCGCGCCGGTCGCCATTGCCGGGGGCAACCACCTGCTGCTGAAGATCGAGATCGATGCCGCCGCCGAGCGCGTGCGCCTGTCGAAGGAAGTCGAGCGCATCGGTGGCGAAATCGGCAAGTGCCGCGCCAAGCTGTCCAACGAGAGCTTTGTCGCCAAGGCACCGCCTGCCGTGGTGGCGCAAGAGACGCAGCGCCTGGCCGATTTCGAGCAGACGCTGGCCAAGCTGCAGGGCCAGCTGCAGCGGCTGCCGGCCTGACGGCACGGCGGCTGCATTCACGCCCCTGCCTGCCGGGGGTTCTGTCCGGCTTCGTCGGACATAACCGGACAGACGGCGCCCGCAATGGCTGGCAGGGTTATGGACTGGAATCTGAGAGGTACACCTGATATGGAAAATCGCGTCACCAAGGCTGTGTTCCCGGTTGCGGGCCTGGGCACTCGCTTCCTGCCGGCCACCAAGGCCAGCCCCAAGGAAATGCTTCCGGTGGTGGACAAGCCGCTGATCCAGTACGCCGTGGAAGAAGCCATGGCCGCCGGCATTACCGAGATGATCTTTGTCACCGGCCGCTCCAAGCGCGCCATCGAGGACCATTTCGACAAGGCCTACGAACTGGAAGTGGAGCTTGAGGCCAAGAACAAGCAGGCGCTGCTGGACGTGGTGCGCTCGATCAAGCCCGCCAACGTGGAGTGCTTCTACGTGCGCCAGCCCGAAGCGCTGGGCCTGGGCCATGCGGTGCTGTGCGCGGCCAAGCTGGTCGGCGACACCCCGTTCGCGGTGATGCTGGCCGATGACCTGATCGACGGCAACCCGCCGGTGATGAAGCAGATGGTGGATACCTTCAACCACTACAACTGCTCGGTGCTGGGCGTCGAGGAGATCACGCCGGAGCAAAGCCGCTCCTACGGCGTGATCGACGGCCGCGAATGGGATGCGGACGTGATCAAGGTCTCGGGCATCATCGAGAAGCCGGCACCGGAAGACGCGCCGTCCAACCTGGGCGTGGTCGGCCGCTACATTCTGACCCCGCGCATCTTCGAACACCTGCGCGAACTGAAGCCGGGCGCCGGCGGCGAGCTGCAGCTGACCGACGCGATCCAGTCGCTGCTGGGCCAGGAGCAGGTGCTGGCCTACCGCTACCAGGGCCGCCGCTATGACTGCGGCAGCAAGCTGGGCTACCTGAAGGCAACCGTTGAATTTGCCTTGAAGCACCCGGAAGTCGGGGCCGACTTCAGCGCCTACCTGGAATCGCGCGAGCACCTGACCGGCATCGGCAGCTGATCGCGCTGGCCTGCAAACAAGGAAAAAGCCGCTTTCGAGCGGCTTTTTCCTTGTGCAGTCCCGCCAGGTGCGGGAGCCGTATGCCGGTCAGCGGCGGCGCATGTAGAACACAAAGACCTTGTCCACTTCCGAGTGCGACAGCAACTCATTGCCGGTCTGCTTGGCAAAGGCCTGGAAATCGCGCGTGGCGCCGGGATCGGTGGCCAGCACCTTGAGCACATCGCCGCTGGCCATGTCGGCCAGGGCCTTCTTGGTGCGCAGGATCGGCAGCGGGCAGTTCAGGCCGCGCGCATCCACTTCTTTCTGGAACTCCATTCGTCTCTTCCTTCGATTCTGGGGGCTGGGCGGCTGGCCGGAGGCCAGCCTCACCACCGGTATTGTAGCGAACCCCCGACCTGGCTGAAGTCGTGCGGGCGGCGCGGGTCGGGAATGTCGGCGCCGGTCTGGCGGTCGAAGAAGCGCACCGGATAGCCGCGCGCGGCCAGCCAGTCGGCCACCGCGAAGCCGGTGCCGGCCGACCAGACGCGCACATCCTCCGGCGCCACCAGCTTGTAGTCGGCCAGCTCCTCGGACAGCGCCACGGTGCCGGTCGCCTTGACGTGGTAGGCGATGATCAGCTCGTTCTTGCGCATGAACTCGTAGACGCCGATCAGCGACACCGACTCGGTATCGAGGTTTGTCTCTTCCTTCAGTTCGCGCGCCACGCCCAGCTCGGGCGGCTCGTCGCGCTCCAGGAAGCCCGTCACCAGCGCGAACATGGTCTCCGGCCAGGCGGCATTGCGCGCCAGCAGCAGCTTGTCCTGATACTCCACCACCGCCGCCAGCACCGGCAGCGGGTTGTTCCAGTGCACGAAGCCACAGTCATGCTGCACGCAGGCGTGGCGTTCGCGCCCGGACAGCGGCAGCACCTCCAGCGGCGCGCCGCACTGTGGGCAGAATCGGTATTGCATTTGGGGGCTCCTGAAGGGGTCTCGTCGTTATAGGTATGGGATGCAGGTCAGGCGCCGCAGGCCGCGCGCATGTCGGCGGCCAGCGCCTCAACCGTCTGCGGCTGCAGGTCCCATGAACACATGAAACGGCAGCCGCCGGCGCCGATAAAGGTATAGAAGCGCCAGCCCTTGGCGCGCAGCGCCTCGATCGCGGGCAGCGGCAGCTCGGCGAACACGGCGTTGGACTGCGTCGGGAACATGATGCGAACGCCCGGAATATCGCTGATGCGCTGCTGCAGCAGCTGCGCCATCGCATTGGCATGGCGCGCGTTGGCAAGCCATACGTCGTTCTCGAGCAAACCCAGCCACGGCGCGGAGATAAAGCGCATCTTCGACGCCAGCTGCCCGGCCTGCTTGACGCGGTAGGCAAAGTCCTCGGCCAGGCGGCGGTCGAAGAACACCACCGCCTCGCCCACCGGCAGGCCGTTCTTGGTGCCGCCGAAGCACAGCACGTCGACGCCGGCGCGCCAGGTGATCTCGGACGGATGCACGCCCAGCGACGCCACCGCATTGGCAAAGCGCGCGCCATCCATATGCACGCGCAGCTGGCGGCGCTTGGCGATGGCGGCGATCGCGCGCACCTCTTCCACGCTGTAGACGGTGCCGACTTCGGTCGACTGCGTCAGCGACACCACCTTGGGCTTGGGGTAATGGATATCGGAGCGGCGCGTGACCAGCGCCTCGACCGCATCTGGCGTGAGCTTGCCGTCGGCGCCGGGCGCGGTCAGCAGCTTGGAGCCGTTGGAGAAGAACTCCGGGCCGCCGCATTCGTCGGTCTCGATATGCGCCAGCTCGTGGCAGATCACCGAGTGGTACGACTGGCACAGCGCCGACAGCGCCAGCGAGTTGGCCGCCGTGCCGTTGAACACGAAGAACACTTCGCAGTCGGTCTGGAACAGGTCGCGGATGCGGTCGCAGACCTTCTGCGTCCAGGTATCGTCGCCGTAGGCCTGTTCATGGCCGCTGGCGTTGGCTTCCAGGAAATACTTGAGCGATTCCGGGCAGAAGCCGGCGTAGTTGTCAGAGGCGAAGTGCTGCATGGTGTTCAGTGTGGGGCTGCGTGGAGCCTTACTTCTTGTCGGCCCACAGCTCGCCGCCGGTGGCCCAGTTCTCGCGCTTGATGTCGGTGATGATGATGTCGACGGCCGAGGCCGAGCAGCCCAGGGTTTCGCAGCTGACGCGGGTCACTTCCTCGACAAACTTGCGCTTCTGCTCGATGGTACGGCCTTCAAACATTTCGACGTGGAAAGTCGGCATGCAATGCTCCTTTGATGAATGTGGTTGAGTCGTGGCAGGAAACCAGTCCCGCTCAGTCCCGGTATGAAGGATCGATTCTATCCAGTTTGCGCAGCAGCGCGGGCCACTCCATCACGCCTTCGACGGCGCCGTTGTCGTAGAGCTGCTCTGAGGTCTTGTCCGCCACGGCCGCGCCGGGCTGCACCAGCGCACCGCCCGCCTGCGCGGCAATCTGAACCTCGCAGGCCTTGATCAGCGTCGCCATCAGCACATAGGCCTCGGCCACGGTGCGGCCCACCGTCAGCGTGCCGTGGTTGCGCAGCAGCATGGCCGGATGCGCACCCAGCGATGCGGTCAGCCGCGCGCCCTCGGCCGGGGTGAAGGCCAGGCCTTCGTAGTCGTGGTAGGCCATGCGGCCGTGGAAGCGCATCGCATGCTGCGACAGCGGCAACAGCCCCGCGGCCTGCGCCGATACGGCAATGCCGGCGGTGTTATGCAGGTGCATCACGCACATCGCGTCGGCGCGCGCCGCATGCACCGCGGCGTGCAGCGCAAAGCCGGTCACATTGACCGGATGCACGGTTTCGCCGACGACCTCGCCGCGGCCGTTGATCTTGACCAGGTCGCTGGCGCGGATCTCGTCGAAGGCAAAGCCGAAGGGATTGATCAGGAAGTGGTCGGGCTCGCCCGGCACCGTGGCGGAGATATGGGTGTAGATCAGGTCATCCCAGCCCTCGCGCGCGGCCAGGCGGTAGGCGGCGGCCAGGTCGACGCGCACGCGCTGTTCTTCGGCGGAAACGGGCTGGATAGGGGCACCCGCGGCACGCGCGGGCTGCAAGGCAAAAGACATGGGGTCGCTCCTGCGCCGCCCGGTCTCGCGTGCCGGGTACGGCCCCGGCCTTCTGTGCCGCGCCACGGGCTGCACGCTGGGCGCGGCAGCCGCTCGCGTGGCGCGCCAGGCGGCAAAGGCAATACTTTAGCGCACCTTGCCGATCAGCTCCGGGCGGTCCCCGGCGGCCAGGCCCGGCGCATCCAGGCGAACACCAGCGCGCCGAGCAGCAGCGCCGCCGCCGCGCACGCCAGTGAACTGGCAAAGCCCCCGGTGCGTGCCACCAGCGCGGTCGCCAGCGGCGGCCCGGCGATCTGGCCCAGGCCGTAGGACGCCGTCATCAGGCCCATCAGCCGCGCCGCGTGCGGCCCCCACAGGCGCCGCGCCTCGCGCATCGCAAACGCCACCAGCGCCGTGAACGGCAGCCCGGCCAGCAGGCTGCTGAGGGCAAAGCCGGCCACGGTCGGGAACACCACCGCGATCGCCACGCCCAGCGCCTGCATGCCGTACAGCAGCGTCAGCAGCTTGCGGTTGTCGTGCGCCATGCCGACCCGCGTGACCAGGAACGCGCCCACCGCCACGCCCGCGCCGAAGATCGGCCAGAACAGGTCGGCCCAGACCGTGCCGGGCAGCGCCTCGCGCGCAATCACCGGCAGGAAGGTCGCGGTGATGATGTAGCCGAAGCCGGCCAGGCCGTAGGCAAAGGTCAGCGCCCAGGTCTGGGCATCAAGCCGCGCGGCGGCTGTGTCTGCCGCCGCATGGGACGGTGCATTCGCCGCCGCCACGGCAGGCTCCGCGACGAAGATCCGCCAGACCGCGGCCACCAGCACCACCGCCAGCGCCGTGAAGGCGAGCCAGCCGTTGTCCGCGTTCCAGCCCGCGCCCACCATGCCTGATGCACCGAGCCCAGTGACGACAATGCCCAGCCCCGGCCCGCAGAAAATCAGCCCGGCGAGTTCCGGCTTGCCCAGTTCGGCCAGCCGCTGCAGGCACCAGCCCGCGGTGTAGACCATCACCACCGCGCTGGCCACGCCCGCGGCGGCGCGCCACAGCGACCAGGCCGGCATGCCGCCCGGCAGGGCCATGCCCAGCGTCAGCAGCACCGTTGCGACCAGGCCCCAGCGCACCATGCGCACCGCGTCGGGCCGGATAAACATGCACACGGCGGCGCCGGCGAAGTAGCCGATGTAGTTGAGCGTGGCCAGCCAGCCGCCCTGATGCAGCGTGACGGTGCCGTCATGCAGCATCATCGGCAGCAGCGGCGTGAAGGCAAAGCGGCCGATGCCCATCACCACCGCCAGCGACACCAGGCCGGCCATGGCTACCGCCACCGCGCCGGCTTCGCGCCGTGCCGACGCCCGGGTGGCCAGGCGCGCAGCGGCGGGGTGTTCAGGGTCGAGGCTTTGGGGGTTCGGCATGGCTGGGGCTGGTGGGACAGCGGTTGCATTGCGATGTCTGTATGCTACGCTGGCTTTATCATCCAAAAAAATGAATTATCAAGATGCCATGCATCTTGATAAGAGATAGATAGCCTCAGGAGTCCCACATGGACCTTGCCGCCCTCGAGATCTTCCGCGCCGTCGTCGAAGCCGGCGGCATCACCCGTGCGGCCGAGCGGCTGCACCGGGTGCAGTCCAATGTCACCACGCGCATCCGCCAGCTGGAGCAGTCGCTCGGGGTGGACCTGTTTGTGCGCGACGGCCGGCGCATGGTGCTGACGCCATCCGGGCAGACGCTGTTCGACTATGCCTGCCGCATCCTCAGCATGACCGAAGAGGCACGCCAGGCGGTGCTGCCGGCGCGCCCGCACGGCCGGCTGCGCATTGCCTCGATGGAGAGCACCGCCGCCAGCCGCCTGCCCAATGTACTGGCCGCGTACCACCAGGCCTGGCCCGACGTGCAGCTGGAACTGGTCACGCTGGCCACGCGCCAGGCGCTGGATGCGCTGGCGCGCTTCGAGGTGGAATGCGCCTTTGTCGCCGAGCCGCTGACCGACCCGGGGCTGAGCGCGGTCCCGGTGTTCGAGGAAGAGCTGGTGGTGATCACGCGCGATCGCCATCGCCCGGTGCACACCGCGGCCGACCTGGAGGTGCCGACGCTGCTGGCGTTCGAGCCCGGCTGCAACTACCGCGCCCGGCTGGAGAACTGGTATGTGATCGGCGATGCGCCGACGCCGCGCGTGCTGCAACTGAGCTCGTACCATGCCATCGTCGCCTGCGTGGCGGCCGGCATCGGCGCGGCGATCGTGCCGCGCTCGGTGCTTGGGCTGTACCGCGACCTGCCCGCCATCCGCCAGCACAGCCTGGGCGAGGCCGGCCGCGTGCGCACGCTGCTGGCCTGGCATCCGTCCATGGCCAGCGCGGCCCTGCATGCGCTGATCGACACGCTCACCGCCCATTCACCCGGCCCCTCGGCCAGGCCCGACCTGGTGGCGGCCTGAGCGCACTGGCGCGGGGACCCGAGGCAGCCCGCGTGCAAGATGTGCCCGGTGGCCTACACTTGAAGTGGCGCCATCACGGCACCTCGCGTGCCCCGCCCCTCTCATGAAACCTGCCACCGCGCTGCTGCGGATCCTTCGGCCGATGTCCGGCCGGCTGCTGGCCGGCCTGGCCATGGCGTGCGCCGCTCTCGCCGCCCTCGCCGGTCCAGGCGCCGGTGCGGGACCGCCCTCCGGCGCCTCGGCGCCCGCCGCCACGGTCACGATCACGGCAACCGCGCCGGTCTACGTGATTCCGCTCAAGGGTGCGGTCAGCCCCGCCAGCGCCAGCTTTATCCTGCGCAGCATTGAACGCGCGCGCGCGGGCGGCGCCCAGCTGGTGGTGCTGGAAATGGACACCCCGGGCGGGCTGGACGCGTCGATGCGCGAGATCATCCAGGCGATCCTGGCCTCGCCGGTACCGGTGGCCAGCTATGTCTATCCCGGTGGCGCGCGCGCGGCCAGCGCCGGCACCTACATCCTCTACGCCAGCCATATCGCGGCGATGGCGCCGGGCACCAACCTGGGCGCGGCCACTCCGGTGCAGGTCGGCATTGGCGGGCCGCAGAAGCCCGAGGCCCTGCCCGGCGCCAAGCCCGCCTCGGCCCCCGCCAGCGAGCCCGCCGGGGGCGACGCCATGGCGCGCAAGCAGATGCACGACGCCTCGGCCTATATCCGCGGCCTGGCGCAACTGCGCGGACGCAACGCCGAATGGGCCGAGCGCGCCGTGCGCGAGTCGGTCAGCCTGTCCGCCGACGAGGCCCTGGCCCAGCGCGTGGTCGACCTGGTCGCCCCCGACCTGCCCGCGCTGTTGCGCCAGGTTGAAGGCCGCACGATCACCGCTGCCGGCGGCAAGGCCAGCGTGCTGCGCACCGCCAATGCGCCGGTGGTGACGCTGGAACCCGACTGGCGCAACCGCTTCCTGGCCGTGATCACCGAGCCCAGCGTGGCGCTGCTGCTGATGATGATCGGTATCTACGGCCTGATCTTCGAGTTCTCCACGCCGGGCATGGTGGTGCCCGGCGTTGCCGGTGCGATCTGCCTGCTGGTGGCGCTGTTCGCGCTGCACATGCTGCCCGTGAACTACGCCGGGCTGGCGCTGGTGGCGCTGGGCATCGGCTGCATGGTGGCGGAGCTGTTCCTGCCGACCTTCGGAGCGCTGGGCGTGGGCGGCATCATCGCCTTCGCCTTTGGCGCGGTGATGCTGATCGACACCGACGTGCCGGGCTTCGGCGTGCCGGTGCCGATGGTGGCGGCCATGTCGGCGCTGTCCGCGATCTTCGTGTTTGGCATGTCGGCGATGCTGGTGCGCGCGCGCAAGCGCCCGGTGGTCAGCGGCGCCGAGGCGCTGGTCGGCATGCGCGGCGAAGTGCTGGACGACCTGCGCGACGAAGGCTGGGCCTCGGTGCGCGGCGAGACCTGGCGCGTGCGCAGTGCCAGCCCTTTGCCGCGCGGCACGCCGGTGGTTGTCACCGCGCGCAACGGCCTGGTGCTTGAAGTCATCGCGGCCGGCAACGCCCCGCCCCCCCCATCCCAACCGACGCCAGACAAGGGAGCCTGACCATGGCCTACGGATTCAGCTTCGGCGGTGTGATCTTCCTGCTGGCACTGCTGGTGATCACCTCGTTCCGCGTGCTGCGCGAATACGAACGCGGCGTGGTGTTCATGCTCGGACGCTTCTGGCGGGTCAAGGGCCCGGGCCTGGTGCTGCTGATCCCGGCCGTGCAGCAGATGGTCAGGGTGGACCTGCGCACGGTGGTGATGGACGTGCCGCCGCAGGATGTGATTTCGCGCGACAACGTCTCGGTGAAGGTCAATGCAGTGGTGTACTTCCGCGTGGTCGATCCGGAGCGCGCCATCATCCAGGTGGCGAACTTCCTGGAAGCCACCAGCCAGCTGGCGCAGACCACGCTGCGCTCGGTGCTGGGCAAGCACGAACTGGACGAGATGCTGGCCGAGCGCGAGAAGCTGAATCTGGACATCCAGCAGGCGCTGGACGCCCAGACCGACGGCTGGGGCATCAAGGTCTCGAACGTCGAGATCAAGCATGTCGACCTGAATGAAACCATGATCCGCGCGATTGCGCGCCAGGCCGAGGCCGAACGCGAGCGGCGCGCCAAGGTGATCCATGCGGAGGGCGAACTGCAGGCTTCGGAGAAACTTCTGGAAGCCGCCCAGATGCTGGCGCGGCAGCCGCAGGCAATGCAGCTGCGCTATATGCAGACGCTGACGCAGATCGCGGGAGACAAGAGCTCCACCATTGTATTCCCGCTGCCGATAGACCTGCTCGCGACCTTGCGCGCGGCTTCGTCCCAGGGTGAATAGTGCAAGACCCACGTACGTGCCAGGCACGCCAAGGAGAACGTCATGATGATCGCCAGATGGCAAATCGATGCCCGCTTCGGCCACAAGCAGGAAGTCATCGAGCGGCTGCAACGCTGGGCGCGCGAGATCGCGCCCCAGATCGGCATGACCACGGGCCGGATGCTGACCGGCTCGATCGGCGCGCGCGAGGCGACCGTAGTCCATGACTGGGAAATCGCCGATCTCGGCGAACTGGAACGGGCCTGGGCCAAGCTGGCCACAATTCCCGAGCACGCGGCGTGGGGCAAGGAGCTTGAGCCCCACGTGGTTTCCGGGACAGCGCGATGGGAGGTTTATCGGATAGTGGAATAGCGACACGCCGCAGCCGCCCGGAGAAAATGAAAAAGGGCGCCGAAGCGCCCTTTTTCGACTACCTGATCGCGCTAGCGATCAGATCTTTGCCGCTACCCACTCCGCCACCCCGGACAGCGCCTGCGGCAGCTTGGCCGGCTCGGTGCCGCCGGCCTGTGCCATGTCGGGGCGGCCACCACCCTTGCCGCCCACCTGCTGGGCCACAAAGTTCACCAGCTCGCCGGCCTTGACCTTGCCCGTGGCATCGGCGGTAACGCCGGCGATCAGGCTGACCCTGCCGTCGGCCACCGCGCCCAGCACGATGGCCGCGCTCTGCAGCTTGTCCTTGAGCTTGTCCATGGTCTCGCGCAGGGCCTTGACGTCGGCGCCGTCCAGCTGCGCGGCCAGCACCTTCAGGCCCTTGATGTCGACCGCCTGCGCGGCCAGCTCGTCGCCCTGCGAGGCGGCCAGCTTGCTCTTCAGGCGTTCCAGCTCCTTCTCCAGCGCGCGCACCTGGTCCTGCACCTGGCCGATGCGCGGCACCAGCTCGGACGGCTGGGCCTTCAGCACGGCGGCGGCTTCGTTCAGCCTGGCATCCAGGCCCTGCAGGTAGTGCAGCGCGTTGTCGCCGGTAATGGCTTCGACGCGGCGGATGCCGGCGGCAACGCCGCCTTCCACCACGATCTTGAACAGGCCGATATCGCCGGTGCGGTGCACGTGGGTGCCGGCGCACAGTTCCTTCGAGGTGCCGATCGACAGCACGCGCACGTCGTCAGCGTACTTCTCGCCGAACAGTGCCATCGCGCCGCTCTTGACCGCGTCGTCGAACGGCATGACCTCGGCGTGCGTGTCGTCGTTGCGCAGAATCTCGGCGTTGACAATCTCTTCCACGCGGCGGATCTGCTCGTCGGTCAGCGCCGCGTTGTGCGAGAAGTCGAAGCGGGTCTTGTCCGCATCCACCAGCGAGCCCTTCTGCTGCACGTGGCTGCCCAGCACTTCACGCAGGGCCTTGTGCATCAGGTGGGTGGCCGAGTGGTTGCGCACGGTGCGCGCACGGCGCTGCGCGTCGACCTGGGCCGATACGGCGTCGCCCACCTTGAGCGTGCCGCCTTCCAGCGTGCCCTGGTGGCCGAACACGTCGGCCTGGATCTTGGTCGTGTCAGCCACGGCGAAGACAGCATTGCCTGCCTTGAGCACGCCCTGGTCACCGGCCTGGCCGCCGGATTCGGCGTAGAACGGGGTGTTGTCCAGCACAACCACGCCGGTCTGGCCCGGCTGCATGGCGTTCACGGCGGCGCCGTCCACATACAGCGCAGTGACCTTGGCTTGCGGCAGTTCCAGCTTCTCGTAGCCGTGGAATACGGTCTTGTCGCCGGTGTACTCCAGGCCGGCGGCCATCTTGAACTTGCCGGCGGCGCGCGCCTGCTCGCGCTGGCGGTTCATGGCCGCGTCGAAGGCAGCCTCGTCCACGCCGATTTCCTGCTCGCGGCACACGTCCTGCGTCAGGTCCAGCGGGAAGCCGAAGGTGTCGTGCAGCTTGAATGCGAGTTCGCCGTCCAGCGTCTTGCCGCCCTTGAGCTTCAGGTCGGCCAGCGCGGCGTCCAGGATCGACATGCCGTTTTCGATGGTCTCGAAGAAGCGCTCTTCCTCGGCCTTCAGCACTTCGGTCACGCGCGACTGCGCTTCAGCCAGTTCCGGGTAGGCCTGGCCCATCTGGGCGACCAGGTCCGGCACCAGCTTGTGGAAGAACGGGGTCTTCTGGCCCAGCTTGTAGCCATGGCGGATGGCGCGGCGGATGATCCGGCGCAGCACGTAGCCGCGGCCTTCGTTGCCGGGGATCACGCCGTCGACGATCAGAAACGCGCACGCGCGGATATGGTCGGCAATGACCTTCAGCGAGTTCTGGTTCAGGTTGTCGATATGCGTTTCACGCGCGGCGGCCTTGATCAGTGCCTGGAACAGGTCGATCTCATAATTGCTGTGCACGTGCTGCAGCACCGCGGCAATGCGCTCCAGGCCCATGCCGGTGTCCACGCACGGCTTGGGCAGCGGCGTCATGTTGCCCTGGTCGTCGCGGTTGAACTGCATGAACACCAGGTTCCAGACCTCGATGTAGCGGTCGCCGTCTTCCTCGGGCGATCCCGGGGGGCCGCCCCACACGTCCGGGCCGTGGTCGTAGAAGATTTCCGAGCACGGGCCGCACGGGCCGGTGTCGGCCATCTGCCAGAAGTTGTCCGACGCGTAGCGCGCACCCTTGTTGTCGCCGATGCGCACGATGCGCTCGGCCGGCACGCCCACTTCCTTGGCCCAGATGTCGTAGGCCTCGTCGTCTTCCGCGTAGACCGTCACCCACAGCTTTTCAGCCGGCAGCTGGTAGGTCTTGGTCAGCAGTTCCCATGCGTAGTGGATGGCTTCGCGCTTGAAGTAGTCGCCAAACGAGAAGTTGCCCAGCATCTCGAAGAACGTATGGTGGCGCGCGGTGTAGCCGACGTTCTCCAGGTCATTGTGCTTGCCGCCGGCGCGCACCGAGCGCTGCGCCGAGGTGGCGCGGGTGTACGGGCGCTTGTCGGTGCCCAGGAACACGTCCTTGAACTGCACCATGCCGGAGTTGGTGAACAGCAGCGTCGGGTCGTTCGCCGGCACCAGGCTGGACGAGCGGACCACGGTATGGCCCTTCGATTCGAAGAACTGCAGGAACTTGCTGCGAATGTCTGAGACTTTCATGGGATGGCGGACGCTTGCCCTGGCGTGGCCGGGCGCGACGAATCAGTATGGGATTTGCAAACCGTTGATTATACGGGCAAGGCAGCCCGCCAGGCACGTCAGGCATGGCGCCAGGGAGCCGGCCGGCTATCGCCCAAATCCCATCGACGAAAGCGCCCCATAAAGCACCCAAAGCCGCACCGGCGATTTGCCGGTGGTACAGTGCAGGCACCCCGCGCCGGCCTCTGTTTCCGGGAGTGCGCCGACTTCGCGCTGTTCCGACCGATCCCCCGCCTTACCCACTGCACTGACTACCGCCATGGGAGCTTTAAGCCATCTCCGCGTCCTCGACCTGACCCGCGTCCTTGCCGGGCCGTGGTGCGCCCAGAACCTTGCCGATTTCGGCGCCGACGTGATCAAGATCGAGCGCCCCGGCGCCGGCGACGACACCCGCACCTGGGGCCCGCCCTGGCTCAAGGACGAGGACGGTCGCGACACCGCAGAAGCCGCCTACTACCTGGCCGCCAACCGCAACAAGCGCTCGGTGACCTGCGACATCAGCACGCCGGAAGGCCAGCAGATCGTGCGCGAGCTGGCGGCGCAGAGCGACGTGGTGCTGGAGAACTACAAGGTCGGCCAGCTCAAAAAGTACGGCCTGGATTACGAGTCGCTCAGGCAGGTCAGACCCGACCTGATCTACTGCTCGGTCACCGGCTTCGGCCAGACCGGCCCGTACGCCGCGCGCCCGGGCTACGACTTCATCATCCAGGGCATGGGCGGCTTCATGAGTCTCACCGGCGAGCGCGACGGCCTGCCCGGCGGCGGCCCGCAGAAGGCCGGCGTGGCCATTTCCGACCTGATGACCGGCCAGTACGCCACCATCGCCGTGCTGGCGGCGCTGGCGCACCGCGACCGCACCGGCGAGGGCCAGTACATCGACATGGCCCTGCTGGACGTGCAGGTGGCGATGCTGGCCAACATGAACACCAACTACCTGGCCAGCGGCGAGGCGCCGCGCCGCTGGGGCAATGCGCACCCCAATATCGTGCCCTACCAGACCTTCCAGGCCGCCGATGGCTGGCTGATCGTGGCCGTGGGCAACGACGGGCAGTTCCGCAAGTTCGTCACCGACGGCGGCAAGCCCGAGCTGGCCGACGACCCGCGCTTTGCCACCAACCCGCAGCGCGTGGCCAACCGCGACGTGCTGGTGCCGATCCTGGCCGAGATGGTGCGCCCGCGCACCCGCGACCAGTGGATCCGCGACCTGGAGGCCGCCGGCGTGCCGTGCGGCCCGATCAACACCCTCGACGACGTGTTCGAGGACGACCAGGTCAAGGCGCGCGGCCTGCGCGTGGACCTGCCCCACCCCAGCGCCGGCGAGGTCAAGCTGGTGGGCAGCCCGATCAAGATGAGCGCCACGCCGCCACAGGCGCTGCGCCACCCGCCGCTGCTGGGCGAGCACACCGACACGGTGCTGGCCGACACGCTGGGCTACAGCCCTGGGCAGATCGAAGCACTGCGTGCAAAGGGTGTGCTGTAAGATTCTCCTCCTGCTGGCGGCCGGGCCCTGGTGCCCTGCCGCCGGTGCCTTCCCGAAGCAGTTCAGTCCCCACTGAAGCAAAGGCAAAGGAGAACCCATGCTGACCGACGCCATACTGGCTTTCCTGCATTTCCTTGCAATCTTCGTCCTGATCACCCTGATGGCCGCCGAGGCGGTGGTGCTGCGCCCGGAAATCACGCCGGCCGCGGTGCGGCGCCTGTCGCTGTACGACCTGTTCTATTTCCTGTCCGCAATGGTGGTGCTGGGCACCGGCCTGCTGCGCCTGTTCTACGGCGCCAAGGGCGTCGATTTCTACCTGCACAACCCGTGGTTCCATGCCAAGGTGGGCGTGTTCGTGCTGATCGCGCTGTGCTCGCTGCCGCCGACCTTCGCCATCGCGCGCTGGCGCAAGCAGGCGCGCCGGCTGCCGGATTACGTGCCGCCACCGTCCGAGCTGAAGGCCGCCCGCCGCTGGGTGATGATCGAAGCCCACCTGCTGATCCTGCTGCCGCTGTGCGCGGTCATGATGGCGCGGGGCATCGGCGCCAGATAAATATTCCAATCCCCCTGAAGTCCGAGACATGCTGAAGAAACTGCTTGCCGCCGCGCTGACCGCGGCCCTGCTGCCCGCCGCCGCCGTGGCGGCCACCAATGCCTACCCGACCAAGCCGGTCCGCTTCGTGGTGCCTTACCCTGCCGGCGGCCCGCTCGACACTGTCGCGCGCGCCATCGGCGAGAAGCTGCGCGACAGCCTGGGCCAGCCGGTGGTGGTCGAGAACAAGCCGGGCGCCGGCGGCAACCTGGGCGCGGACTACGTCGCCAAGCAGCCGGCCGACGGCTACACCATCGTCATGGGCGCGGTGGCCACGCACGCCATCAACCCGACGCTGTTCAGCAAGATGCCGTACGACCCGGTCAAGGACTTCGCGCCGATCACGCTGGTGGCCGACGTGCCCAACGCGCTGGTGATGCACCCGGGCAAGGCCGCCGAGCTGCACATCAACAACTTGCGCGACCTGGTCGCATACGCGCGCAAGAACCCGGGCAAGCTCGACTACGCCTCGGGCGGCAACGGCAGCGCCGGCCATCTGTCGGGCGAGCTCTTCAAGAGCATGGCGAAGATCAGCATGGTCCATATCCCGTACAACGGCGCGTCGCCGGCACAGCTGTCGGTGCTGTCGGGCCAGACCGACCTGATCTTCGACAACCTGGCTTCTGCCTCGGCCAATATCAAGGCGGGCAAGCTGAAGGCATTTGCGGTCACCACCGTCAGCCGCGCCGCGGCCTTCCCGGAACTGCCGACCATCGCGGAAGCGGGCAAGGGGCTGGGCCTGGAAGGCTTCGACATCTCCACGTGGTTCGGCGTGTTCGCGCCGGCCAACACCCCGCGCGAGATCGTCGAGCGGCTTAACCATGAGATCGTGGCAATCCTGAAGACCGACGAGATGAAGGCACGCCTGGCCCGCATCGGCGCACAACCGGCACCGACCACGCCCGAGCAGTTCGCGGCGCTGATCCAGCGCGAACTGAAGAAATACGCGCAGATCGTGAAGGTGTCCGGGGCGAAGGTGGACTAAAGAAAAAGGCGGCCATGGCCGCCTTTCTTGTTCCTACTCCGCTTCGGCGCCCTCGCCACTGCGGGCGCCGCCATCCTTTTTCCGCCGCGGCCATAGCCGCCCGCCCGAATCCCCCTCCAGCCGCGGCAGCAACAGCCCCACCTGCAGGATTTGCGCGCCCTCCATGCGCGTCACCGTCAGCGGCAGGCCGGCGATCTCGACGCTGTCACCCTCCACCGGCGGCGAGGTGAAGGCCCGTAGCATGGCAGCCTCCAGCGTCAGCGGCGCTTCTTGCGGCGTCAGCGTGCGTGTGCCATACAGCGCCGCCACATCGCGCAGCAGCGCATCGCCCGACAGCAGGAAATCATGCGAGGCCTGCTCCCAGGTGGGCGCGCGGCCCGGTGCCTGGAACAGCGCCGACAGCATCGGCAGGGTCGTCACCGGCGCCAGCACCGAAACGCTGTCGCCGGCGCGCAGCATGGTCTGGTCCAGCGCCGCCAGCGCATCGTCGCGCGCCACCGTCAGCAGCCGGCAGCGCGGCGGCAGTTCCAGCTGGTCGGCGCGCACGTTCTCCACGGGCGCATTGGGTCCCACCTCGAACTGCATCACCTCCAGGATCGGCGCGCGCGTGCCGCGCAGGCGCGAACGCGCCAGCGGCTCGGGGTAGCCGGGGCGCCGCACGCGCGCCAGGCGCGCGGCCACCGACACCGTGGTGCCCTGGAACAGCAGGCTGGCCAGCACCACGGCAAAGGCGATGCGGAACAGCAGCCCCGCTTGCGGCACCTCGCGCAGCAGCGGAAACAGCGCCAGTACGATCGGCACCGCGCCGCGCAGGCCCATCCAGGCGATAAAGCCGGTCTCGCGCGCATGGAAGCGGAACGGCAGCAGCGCCAGCCACACCGCCACCGGCCGCGCCACCAGCATCAGGAAGGCCGCCACGGCCGCCGCCGGGCCGGCCACCTCCCAGATCCGGTGCGGCGCCACCAGCAGGCCCAGCAGCAGGAACATGGCCGACTGCGCCAGCCAGGCCATGCCGTCCATGGCGCGCATGGTGTCCGAGGTCACCGCGCGCTCGCGGTTGCCGATCAGCATGCCGGTCAGGTACACCGCCAGGAAGCCGCTGCCGCCGGCGCTCTGCACGAGCGCGAACACCATCGCGCCGCCCGAGCACAGCAGGATCGCCTGCAGCCCTTCGGCCACGCGGATGCGCTCCAGCACGCGGGCCAGGCAATAGCCGAGCGCCAGGCCGAGCACGCCGCCCACGCCGAACTGCACCAGCAGCCGCGTGACCAGACCCAGCGGCGTCAGGCCGTCAGGCGCGGTCAGCCATTCGATCAGCGTCAGGGTCAGGAAGATCGCCATCGGGTCGTTGATGCCCGACTCGATCTCGAGCACGCTCGCCACCCGGTCCTTGAGCCGGATGCCGCTGCTATTGAGCATCGAGAACACCGCGGCCGCGTCGGTCGAGCCGACGATGGCGCCAAGCAGCAGCCCGAGCCGCCAGTCGATGCCCAGCAGCCACGCCGCGAACACGCCGACCAGCGCTGCCGTCACCAGCACCCCCACGGTCGCCAGCGACAGCGAAGGCTTCAGCGCCACCCGGAAGGTGGCAAAGCGCGTGCGCAGCCCGCCATCGAGCAGGATCACCGCCAGCGCCAGGTTGCCGACCAGGAAGCTGAGCCAGGTGTCGGAGAAGCGGATGCCGCCCGGGCCGTCCACGCCGGCCAGCATGCCCACGGCCAGGAAGACCAGCAGGAACGGCACGCCCAGGCGAGCCGAGAAAGCGCCCAGCACGATGCCCAGCGACATCACGACGGCGCCGATCAGGATGACGTGGTCGATGCTCTCCAAACCGCTCCTTGCGTTGCATTGCGGTTCCCTTGCGGAACCTTTCAGACCTTTCAGCAAGTCTTCGGCCGTGCGGCGGAAGAACGCCCCGGATGATAGCGCAGCGGCCCCGCCACAGCCGGGCGCTTTGCCCGCCAGGCCGCCTCCAGCCTGGCTCGACGGCGCTTTTAAGCGCTAATTCACTAGGGGATACCCTCGGCATGACCCTGTTTGCAGACATCTGAAAGGTAGCTGAAAGGTCGCCCCCTTAACTTCCACCCTGCCCGCGGGAGGGCCCCGCCCGCGGCCTGCGTTAATGCAGTGCAGCAAGGGACCAGCCACAGATTTCAAGCGTCTTATCGAGGAGATTCACTTTGCGCATACGTAGCCAAAAGGACTTCGCCTCCGGCCTGCTGTTTATCCTGGTCGGATTCGGCTTTTCCTGGGTCGCACGCGGCTATTCCATGGGAACCGCCGCAAAAATGGGACCGGGATACTTCCCGTTCTGGCTTGGCATTGTGCTCGCCCTGCTGGGCGCGCTGGTGCTGTGGGGTTCGCTGTCTTCCAAGATGGAAGAAGACAACCTCGCCCGCTGGGACATCAAGACGCTGCTGTGGATCCTCGGTTCGGTGGTGCTGTTCGGCCTGCTGCTGAAGCCGCTGGGCATGGTGCTGTCGGTGCTGGTGCTGGTGCTGGTGTCGTCGATGGCCAGCCACGAGTTCAGCTGGAAGGGCGCCATCCTCAACTCGATCATCCTGGTGCTGATCAGCCTGGGCGCGTTCGTGTACGGCATCAACCTGCAGATGCCGGTGTGGCCGGCTTTCCTGGCAAGCTAAGGAGGCCGCCAACATGGAACTACTCGCCAACCTGGGCCTGGGCTTTTCCACCGCCCTGACCTTCCAGAACCTCGCGTACGCCTTCCTGGGCTGCGTGCTGGGTACCCTGATCGGCGTGCTGCCGGGCCTGGGGCCGCTGGCCACCATCGCCATGCTGCTGCCGGTGACCTACACGCTGCCGCCGGTGGCTGCGCTGATCATGCTGGCCGGCATCTACTACGGCGCCCAGTACGGTGGCTCGACCACCGCCATCCTGGTGAACCTGCCTGGTGAATCGTCCTCGGTGGTGACAACCATCGATGGCTACCAGATGGCAAGACGAGGGCGAGCGGGGGTGGCGCTGGCGACAGCGGGCCTGGGCTCGTTCTTCGCCGGCTGCGTGGCCACCCTGATCCTGGCCGCCTTTGCCGCGCCGCTGTCGGAACTGGCCTTCAAGTTCGGCCCCGCCGAGTACTTCTCGCTGATGGTGCTGGGCCTGATCGGCGCCGTGGTGCTGGCTTCGGGTTCGCTGGTCAAGGCCATCGCCATGATCGTGCTGGGCCTGCTGCTGGGCCTGGTCGGTACCGACGTGAACTCGGGCGCGGCGCGCTTCTCGTTCGACGTGCCTGAACTGACCGACGGCCTGAACTTCGTCTCGGTGGCAATGGGTGTGTTCGGCTTCGCGGAAATCATCGCGAACCTGGAGCAGAAGGAACATCGCGAAACCTTCACCGACCACATCACCAACCTGTTCCCGAACAAGGAAGACTTCAAGCGCATGATCCCCGCGGTGCTGCGTGGCACCGTGCTGGGTTCGGCGCTGGGTATCCTGCCGGGCGGTGGTGCGGCGCTGGCTTCGTTTGCGGCCTACTCGCTGGAAAAGAAGACCTCGAAGTACTCGCATGAGTTCGGCAAGGGTGCGATCGAAGGCGTGGCCGGCCCCGAATCGGCCAACAATGCCGCGGCGCAGACCTCGTTCATTCCGCTGCTGACGCTGGGCATTCCGCCCAACGCCGTGATGGCGCTGATGGTGGGCGCGATGACCATCCACAACATCCAGCCCGGCCCGCAGGTGATGACCAGCAACCCGGCGCTGTTCTGGGGCCTGATCGCCTCGATGTGGATCGGCAACTTCATGCTGATCGTGCTGAACCTGCCGCTGATCGGCATCTGGGTGAAGCTGCTGAAGGTGCCTTACCGCTACCTGTACCCGGCCATCCTGACGTTCTGCTGCATCGGCGTGTACTCGGTCCAGAACACCACTTTCGACGTGTTCCAGACCGCGGCCTTCGGCGTGATCGGCTACCTGTTCATCAAGCTCAAGTGCGAGCCGGCGCCGCTGCTGCTGGGTTTCGTGCTGGGGCCGATGATGGAAGAAAACTTCCGCCGCTCGCTGCTGCTGTCGCGCGGTGACTTCAGCGTGTTCGTGACGCGCCCGCTGTCGCTGGGCCTGCTGATCGCCGCTGCCGTGCTGGTGCTGGTCGTGGCGATGCCATCGATCAAGTCCAAGCGCGAGGAAGCGTTCCAGGAAGAATAAGCAGGGAATATCGCCGGCCCTGCGGCCGGCGGCACAACACCCTAAGGGCACCGCAAGGTGCCCTTTTTTTGTGCTTGCTGGCTACGTTTAGGCTCCGCCCCACCGCCACCCGCCGCCCGACGACCTATATTGGTAGGATTCGGACAACGGTCGCGCTGCGCGCGTCGGAGGTTGAAATCATGACCATGTCTACCACGCTGGCGAGATGCCTGAGCAAGAAGCAGAGCCAGTTCGACACAGTTCGGCACCCCTACAGCCTCAGCAGCATGGCCACTGCGCAGGCCGCTAACATTCCCGGAGACCGCCTGGCCAAGACCGTCCTGCTGGAAGATGGCAGTGGATACGTCACTGCCGTGATTCCTTCCACTCACCACCTGAAACTGTCGGAAATCCGCGAGCAGACCGGCCGCAGCCTGTCGCTGGCGCACGAGGATGGCGTGCGCGAGGTGTTCAGGGACTGCGACTACGGCGCGATCCCGCCAGTCGGCATGGCGTACGGCACGCAGACCTGGCTCGACGACAGCCTGCTGACGCACCCCGACGTCTACTTCGAGGCGGGCGACCACCAGGAACTGGTGCACATGAGCACCGATCAGTTTCTCGAACTGATGGCCGACGCGCGGCGCGGGCATTTCGCGCACCGGATCATGTGAGGCAGGGGCATGCCCTGGCAGGACAAGCGGCCGGCGCATGCCGGCCGCTTGTCATGGTGTCATGGCACCGGCGCCCGCCCACCGCGCCGCGCGTGTGACAGGAGCAGGCCCCGCCAGGCAATGCTGCCCTGACAGGGCACCGCGCGACCGCTCAAGCGAGGTCGAACCGGTCGAGGTTCATCACCTTGACCCAGGCGGCAACAAAGTCGCGGACGAACTTTTCCTGCGCGTCGTCGCTGGCATAGACTTCGCAAAGCGCCCGGAGCTGTGCATTCGAACCAAATACCAGATCGACGCGGGTGCCGGTCCACTTGCGCTGGCCGGTCTTGCGGTCACACCCTTCGAACACGTCCCGGGCCTCCGACAGCGGCTTCCATTCCGTGCGCATGTCTAGCAGGTTGCGGAAGAAGTCGTTGGTCAGCGTTTCCGGCCGGTCCGTGAAGACGCCGTGCGCGTCCTGCCCGGCCTGCACGTTCAGCACGCGCAGCCCGCCGATCAGCGCCGTCATCTCGGGCGCGGTCAGGGTCAGCAATTGCGCCTTGTCGACCAGCAGCGCCTCCGCCGGAACGCTGTACTTCGCCTTGAGGAAATTGCGGAAACCATCTGCCTTCGGCTCAAGCACCCCGACCGACACCACATCGGTCTGTTCCTGCGAGGCGTCCATGCGGCCTGGCGCAAACGGCACGGTCACGCGATGGCCGGCCTTCTGCGCCGCCTGCTCGATCCCGGCGCCACCGGCCAGCACGATCAGATCGGCGAGCGAGATCTTCTTGCCGCCGGACTGCGCGCCGTTGAACTCGGCCTGGATCCCTTCGAGAACCTTCAGCACCTTCCCCAGCTGCTCGGGCTGGTTGGCCGCCCAGTCTTTTTGCGGCGCCAGGCGGATGCGCGCGCCGTTGGCGCCACCGCGCTTGTCCGAACCGCGGAAGGTGGATGCCGAAGCCCAGGCAGTCTGCACCAGTTGCGAGACGGACAGCCCGGAGGCCAGGATCTTCTGCTTGAGCGCGGCGACGTCCTGCTCGCTGACCAGCGGATGGTCCACCGCCGGGATGGGATCCTGCCAGATCAGTTCCTCGGCCGGCACTTCCGGTCCAAGGTAGCGGGCGCGCGGACCCATGTCGCGGTGGATCAGCTTGAACCAGGCGCGGGCAAAGGCATCGGCAAGCTGCTCAGGATGCTCCAGGAAGCGCCGCGAGATCTTCTCGTAGGCCGGGTCGAAACGCAGCGACAGGTCCGTGGTCAGCATCGTCGGCCGCAGCTTCTTTGACGGATCGTAGGCGTGCGGGATGGTTTCCCCGGCATCCTTGGCCACCCACTGGTTGGCGCCGGCGGGGCTCTTGGTCAGCTCCCATTCGTGGCCGAACAGACTCTCCAGGTAGCTATTGCCCCACTTGGTCGGCGTACTGCTCCAGGTCACCTCCAGGCCGCTGCCGATCGTGTCGGCGCCCTTGCCGGTGCCAAAGGTGCTCGACCATCCCAGGCCCTGTTGCTCGAGGCCGGCGGCCTCTGGTACGGGCCCGACATTGTCCGCGGGGGCGGCACCGTGCGTCTTGCCGAACGCATGCCCGCCGGCAATCAGTGCGACGGTCTCTTCGTCGCCCATGGCCATGCGCGCGAAGGATTCGCGGATATCGTGCGCCGCGGCGAGCGGGTCCGGGTTGCCTTCGGGGCCTTCCGGGTTCACATAGATCAGGCCCATCTGCATGGCGGCCAGCGGGTACTCCAGGTCGCGTCCGGGCACGGCCTGGCTCGCCTCGGCGGCGGCGCTCACACCTTCGCCAGCGGCTGTGCCGGCGGCACCCTTGCCGTAGCGCACATCCCCGGCCAGCCAGGTATTTTCATTGCCCCAGTACACATCCGCGTCCGGCTCCCAGGTATCTTCGCGGCCCCCGCCGAAGCCGAAGGTCTTGAAGCCCATGGTTTCGAGAGCGACGTTGCCGCTCAGGATCATCAGGTCGGCCCACGAGATCTTCTGGCCATATTTTTGCTTGATTGGCCAGAGCAGGCGGCGCGCCTTGTCCAGGCCGACGTTGTCCGGCCAGCTGTTGAGCGGCGCGAAACGCTGCTGGCCGCGCCCGGCGCCGCCGCGGCCATCGCCGATGCGGTACGTGCCGGCACTGTGCCAGGCCATGCGGATGAACAGCGGACCATAGTGGCCGAAGTCTGCCGGCCACCAGTCCTGCGAGTCGGTCATCAGCGCCGCCAGGTCCTTCTTCAGCGCCGCCAGGTCGAGGCTCTTGAATGCCTGCGCATAGTTGAAGTCCGCGCCCATGGGGTTGGACTTGCCGGAATGCTGGCTGAGCAGGTCCAGGCGCAGCTGGGTTGGCCACCAGTCGCGATTCGTTGTACCGCCACCAGCGGCATGCGTGAAGGGACACTTTGCTTCGTTAGACATACGCTTCTCCATGTGGGGACGTACTGAACACGCCTGCAGCGATGGCATCAAAGGTCGGGCAATCAGCGGACGCGCGAGGGCGTGCGCCGTCGTGGCGCCCATGGCGAGTCGGGCCGCGTCAGCGGCCGTCCGCAACCGAAATATATGCAATAGGAATCTTCAGGAGAATGCGTTTCTGACTATCCGCCCGATAGGACTTGGTTATGGCAAGGCGGCAGTCAGGCGCCGAACAGCTCGCTGCACGCCGCCCGTACCGCCGCGGTCACCTGCCCGCGCCCGTGGTCGCGCCGTTCCAGCATGCCGATGTGACGCATCACGGGCTCGCCGTTGACCAGCAGCGGCAGGATGCGCAGCGCCTCGTCGTCGCGCCAGCGCGCGCGGCGCAGCAGCGGCACCACGGTCACGCCGACTTCCTGCCGCACCAGCTCCACCAGCGCCTCGATCGCGTTCAGCTCCAGGAACTCGTTGACCTTCAGGTGCGCGCGGCGCAGCGCGCGCTCGACCAGCGCGCCGGTGCGCTGGCTGCGGTCAAAGCGCAGGTAGGGATTGGTGGCAAGCGCCTCGCGCGCGTCGCGGCCCGGGCTGCCGCGTGCCGCGATCGCCACCAGCGGCTCATGGTACAGCGGCGTCCAGCGCAGCGTGCCGGGCACGCGCGCGGCGCCCTCGACCAGGATGGCGGCATCCAGCTCGCCAGCCTCGACCTGCGCCGCCAGCTCGATCGACTTGGCGCCGACCAGGCGCACGTCGAGCGCAGGATAAGTGCGCTTCATATGCGCCACCGCATGTGACAGCCCGCCCATCACCGACACCACCGCACCCACCGCGACCGCGCCCGCCATGGCCTGGTCCGAGGCCAGCGGCAGCCGCATCTCGTCATACAGCGCCAGCATGCGCCGCGCCTGCGGCAGCAGCGCGCGGCCGTCGGCATTGAGCACGGCCACCCGGCCGTTGCGGTCGAACAGCTCGCGGCGCAGCTCGGTCTCCAGCGCGCGCATCTGCAGGCTGACGGCGGCCTGGGTCAGCGCCACCTGGCCGGCGGCGGCGGCAAAGGAGCCGTGCTCGGCCACGGCAACAAAGGTACGGAGGAAGCGGACAGTGCTCATCGGCGCACACAAGGGAAGAGTCAGGCATATGCCGGCAAGGGGCGATCATTAAGATTTCCTTGTGACATTGGAAAGAAATATTAGCTTTCTTTGTGACCGGCAGCACGGAATAATGAAGGCCGGCTCTTGAATCGGGGCCAATCGCCTGACACCGGAGACAAGTATGAAATCCTGGCTGCGCCGCTTCGGCATCGGCCTTGGCTGCGGGCTTTGCCTGGCCGCCACGCCCGCACTGGCCGACACCTATCCCAGCAAGCCGATCCGCCTGATCGTGCCCTTCCCGGCCAGCGGCGCGACCGACCTGCTGGCACGCGCCATCGCGCAGAAGGTGGGCACCAGCATGGGCCAGCAGATCGTGGTCGACAACCGCCCCGGCGCCGGCGGCGCGATCGGCTCGGACATGGCCGCCAAGGCTGCACCCGATGGCTATACGCTGCTGATCGCCACCACCAGCACGCATTCGATCGGGCCGTATATCAACACCCGCCTGCCGTACAACACCGAGACCGACTTCACCCCGGTCAGCCAGGTGGCGATCGCCACCAACCTGCTGGTGGTGCCGAACAGCCTGCCGGCGAAGAACGTGCGCGAGCTGATCGACTACGCCAAGAAGCATCCCGGCGAACTGAACTACGCTTCCAGCGGCAACGGCACCGTGGTGCACCTGACCGCCGAGGCCTTCAAGGCGCAGGCGGGCGTGTTCATCACCCACATCCCCTACCGCGGCACCGCGCTGGCCGTGCCGGACCTGATCTCGGGCAAGGTGCAGGTGCTGTTCGACAGCATCGTGTCGGGCTTGCCGCATGTGAAGGACGGCAAGCTCAAGGCACTGGCGGTGACCAGCGCCAAGCGCTCGCCGCTGGCGCCGGAAATCCCCACGGCGAGTGAGTCGGGCCTGCCCGGCTTCGAGTCCGATACCTGGTTCGGCATCTATGGCCCCAAGGGCCTGCCGGCGGATATCGTCAACCGCCTGAATGCCGAATTCAACAAGGCCATCCAGTCGCCCGAGGTCAAGGAACGCCTGGGCAAGCTGGGCGCCGAGCCGGTCGGCGGCACACCGGCGCAGTTCGCCGCGATGGTGAAGAAGGACAGCGCGCGCTGGGGCAAGCTGATCAAGGATCGCAAGATCACGGCAGAATAAGGGCCGCAGAATTTGCGCCACAGACGCACCGAGCACAAGGACACAGACAAGCATGCAGAACTTCAACTGGACCAACCCCTACCCCTCCGTGCGCATCCCGCTGTTTGCGCGCAACGTGGTCTCCACCTCGCACCCGCTGGCTGCGCAGGCCGGCCTGCGCATGCTGCTCAAGGGCGGCAATGCGGTCGATGCCGCCATCGCCGCGGCCGCCGCGATCACCATCGTCGAGCCGGTGTCGTGCGGCCTGGGCAGCGATGCCTTTGCCATCCTGTGGGACGGCAAGGAACTGCACGGCCTGAACTCGTCGGGCGTGGCCCCGGCGGCGTGGAGCCCGGAATACTTCAAGAACAAATACGGCACCGATGCCAACGGCCTGGCCAACCGCCCGATCCGCGGCTGGGACTCGGTCACCGTGCCCGGCGTGGTCGCCGGCTGGGCCGCGCTGCATGAGCGCTTCGGCAAGCTGCCGTTCGCCGACCTGATGGAGCCGGCGATCGAGATCGCCGAGCGCGGCTATGCCGTGCCGCCGGTGGTGGCGCACAAGTGGGCCGCCGCGGTGCCTGAGCTGAAGGACCAGCACGGCTATGCCGAGACCTTCATGCCCAATGGCCGCGCCCCCGCCGTGGGCGAGAAGTTCACCATGAAGGCTGCCGCCGAAACCCTGCGCAAGATCGGCGCGACCCGTGGCCGCTCCTACTACGAAGGCGAGATCGCCGAGCAGATTGCCGCCTTCAGCCAGCAGTGCGGCGGCGCCATGACGCTCGATGATCTGCGCAACTACCGCCCCGACTGGGTCAAGCCGATCAGCAAGTCCTACCGCGGCTACGAGCTGCACGAGATCCCGCCCAACGGCCAGGGCATCGCCGCGCTGATCGCGCTGGGCATCCTGGACCAGTTCGACATGGCTTCGATCCCGGTGGACTCGGTCGACTCGCAGCACCTGCAGATCGAGGCAATGAAGCTGGCCTTTGCCGACCTCTACCGCTACGTGGCCGACCCGCGCAGCATGGAAGTCACGCCGGAGGAAATGCTCGATGACGCGTACCTGAAGTCGCGCGCGAAGCTGATCGACATGCAGCGCGCCACGCATTTCAACTTCGGCATACCCAAGGTGGGCGGCACCATCTACCTGACCGCCGCCGACGAGAACGGCATGATGATCTCGTTCATCCAGTCCAACTACATGGGCTTCGGCTCGGGCGTGGTGGTGCCGGGCACCGGCATCAGCCTGCAGAACCGCGGCGTGGGCTTCTCGATGGACCCGAAGTCGGCCAACGTGGTCGCGGGCGGCAAGCGTCCGTTCCACACCATCATCCCGGCCTTCCTGACCAAGGACGGCCAGCCGGTGATGAGCTTCGGCGTGATGGGCGGCGACATGCAGCCGCAGGGCCACCTGCAGACCGTGGTGCGCATGCTCGATTACAACCAGCAGCCGCAGGCCGCCTGCTGCGCGCCGCGCTGGAAGGTCAACCGCGACTTCACGCTGGATGTGGAAAGCACCATGGACCCGGCCACGGTCGAGGGCCTGAAGGCGCGCGGCCACCAGCTCAAGTCGGTGGACGATCCGTACATGGACTTCGGCTCGGGCCAGTTCATCTGGCGCCTGTCGGAGGACGCCGAGCACGGCTACGTCGCGGCCAGCGACAGCCGGCGCGATGGCCAGGCAGTGGGGTTCTGAACCTGCTGACTCAGCTGCCTTCGCCAGCGAAACGCCCGGGTCCGCCCGGGCGTTTTTCATGGCGCGGCAGAACTGTCCGCAACTGGCCCGCCCGCGATCGGCCCAACTGTGCATGGCGTGTCCGCGCCCGCTCCGTACACTGGTGATCCACCAGCCTCCGGAACTCCCCGCGCCATGACCACCTACGCTTTCCGCCTGCTCAACGTCTTTGCCGAATCCACCTTCGGCGGCAATCCGCTGTGCGTGTTCGAGGATGCGCGCGGCATGGACGATGCCACCATGCAGGCGCTGGCGCTGCAGTTCAACCTGTCGGAAACGACCTTTATCCTGCCGTCGGAACGTGCCAGCGCGCGGGTGCGCATCTTCACGCCGGGCTATGAGATGCGCTTCGCCGGCCATCCGACGCTGGGCACCGCGCACGCGGTGCGCGAACTGGCCGGCACCGGCGATGCGCTGACGCTGGAATTCCCGGCGGGCGTGGTGCCGGTGACCGCGCAGGGCGATGTCTGGACCTTCACCGCCCCTCACAACGGCAAGCCGAAGACCGCGCCGGCCGGCCTGCCCGATGCCGACATGGCCAGCCTGCTCGGCCTGCAGGAACGCGATCTGCTGGTGTCGCCGATGTGGGTCGACACCGGCGCCGACCAGCTGCTGGTGGCAGTGCGCAGCACCGATGCCGTGCGCCGCGCCAACCCCGACAGCGCGCGCCTGCAGATCTGGCCGCAGAGCAGCCTGGGCCGCAAGACCGCCTACGTCTTTGCCTTCGACCCGGAGCAGCCCGGCCGCGTGCTGTCGCGCTACTTCTTCACCAGGCAGGGCGGCGGCGTGGCCGAGGATCCGGGCACGGGCTCGGCCTGCGCCAACCTGGGCGGCTGGCTGCTGGCCACCGGCCGCGCGCTGCCGGCCGAATATGCGATCGATCAGGGCGAGGCTATTGGTCGCCCCTGCCGGCTGCACCTGGCCGTCAGCGCCGACGGTGCGATTCACGTGGGCGGCCGCGTGCTGGAGATCGGCCGGGGTACCGTGACCGTGTAACGGCATCTGCGCTACATTGACGGTTTCGCCCCCCGCCGACCCACGCCCCCCGCCTGCCATGACCTCGCACGCCATCACCACGCTGGCCGAACTGGAAGCGCTCTACGCGCAACCGGCGGCCCCGTCGCTTTCCAAGGAAGTCGACTACCTGCACCCGCACTACCGCGCCTTTATCGAAGCGGCGCCCTTCTGCCTGCTGTCGACGGTGGGCGAGGACTGGGCCGAATGCTCGCCGCGCGGCGATGCGCCGGGCTTTGTGCAGGTGCTGGACGAACGCACGCTGCTGCTGCCCGACCGGCGCGGCAACAACCGCGTCGACAGCCTGCGCAATATCGTTGCCGATCCGCGCGTGGGGCTGCTGTTCGTGATCCCCGGCATCAACGAGACCATCCGCGTCAACGGCACCGCGCAGATCAGCGTCGACCCCGCGCTGATCGCGCGCAGCGTGGTCGACGGCAAGGCCCCGACCACGGTGCTGGTGGTCACGGTGCAGTCAGTGTTCTTCCAGTGCGCCCGCGCGCTGATCCGCTCGCGGTTGTGGGCAGCGGATGCGCAGGTGGCGCGCCAGTCGCTGCCCAGCAATGGCGAGATCCTGTCCACGCTGACCGACAACGCCATCGACGGCGCCGCCTACGACCGTGACCTGCCCGAGCGGCAGCGCACCACCCTCTACTAACCGCGCGGCAGCCACTCCGGCGCGTGCGTGCCGAGCGGCTCGGACGGCAAGGTCCAGTGCGCCGGCGTTTCCGACAGATGCGCCGCATGGCGCACCACCGTCAGCATGCCGAAGCCGGACGGCACCGCCTCAAGCAGGTCTGCAACGTCGTCGATCTTCTGCTCGGGCGCCTTGAGCCCGTCCGGCACGCGCCCCAGGCCGCGCAGCCACTGCCCCACCTGCGCCAGCGACACCCGCACATGCCAGCTGCCGCCCTCCACCGCGCGCCGGTGCAGCGCGGCCATCGCGCCGAAGGCCAGCAGGTAGCCCGCGGCGTGGTCCAGCACCTGCGCCGGCAACGGACGCGGCGTGTCGCTGCCGGCCGCGTGCGCTTCGGCATCATTGAAGCCGGTGGCGGTCTGCACCAGCGAATCGAAACCGCGCTTGTGCGACCACGGCCCCACGTCGCCATAGGCGCTCAGCGACACATAGACGATGCCCGGACGCGCGCGCGCCGCGGCCTCCGGCCCCACGCCCAGCTCGGCCAGGCCGCCGGGGCGATAGCCCTGCACCATCACGTCGGCACCGTGCAGCAGCTTGTGCAGCGTGCGCTTGTCGTCCGGATCGCGCAGGTCCAGCTGGCAGGTGCGCTTGCCGCGGCCAGTGTCGATCACCAGCGGCGGGATCGACGGCAGGTGCGATGCGGTGACCAGCAGCACGTCGGCGCCATGCGCGGCCAGCGTGCGGCCCGCCACCGGGCCGGCGATGATGCGGGTGAAATCGAGCACGCGCACGCCCGACAGCGGCTGCGCGTCCCGGGACGCGGGCGCGGGCAACGGTTGCGGCGGGGCGTCGCCGATGCGCTCCAGCGTCACCGGCGGCAGGCCGCGCAAGGCGGCCGCCTGCGGATGGCGGTCCCATTCCTCAAAGCTGCGCAGCGCGGCGACTACTAGGCCCGCATCGGACGCCGCGGTCTCGAAGGCTTCGGCATCCCGCTTTTCCAGCGCGGCCTGCACAGCTGCCTTGTCATTGGCGCAGCCCAGCAAGCGCACCACGCCGTCGCGGTGGTGCGGGAAATTGGTATGCAGGCGCACCCAGGGGCCATCGCCGCAGCGGTAGATGCCGGCCAGCTTGTCCCACAGTTCGGGCGCGGGGCCGCCGTCGACGCGCAGGTAGCGTTCGCTGCGGAATTCGGTGATGGCGTGGCGCATGTCGACGCTGACGTCCTGCCAGCGGCCGGTGCGGCTGTGCCACAGTGCGGCGGCTGCCAGCGCCGCGGCGCCAAGGCTGGCCTGGGCGGCGGTGCCCACGGCAAAGCTCGACGGCAGCACCGGCTCGGCCCCGTCCAGCTTCAGGTGCGCCAGCGCCTCGGCAGGCAGGCCGGCATCGCGCCACAGCGCGGCAACGACTTCAGAGGGCTCAAGCGGCACTGGCGCCGCATCGGGTTGGGCGTTCATGGGCATTCCTGCAGCGATGGACCAAAGCCGGCCACCACGGGCCGGCACGCTCCCATGCTACTCCGACACATCACTTTCGTCGCAGCCAAGCGCGTCCGCGCGGGTGCAAATCCGGGAGATGCGCGGAAATCCGCGGCGGCTCGCGGCGTGCGGCGGCTCCGGCACGGTAAAATCCCGCTATTGGCATTCCGCCACGCAATCTGACGACCCGGCCCGACGCACCCAGACGCATCAGGCCGGCCAACCGGCGCCATCATGAGCCACGACAACAAGCCTACCGACAGCACCCCCGCCGCCTCCAACTTCCTGCGGAGCATCATCGACCAGGACCTCGCCGCCAGCACCTATGCCGGCCGCCAGGACAAGGCCGGCGAACCGCTGCCGACCGTGATCACCCGCTTCCCGCCGGAGCCCAACGGCTACCTGCATATCGGCCACGCCAAGAGCATCTGCCTGAACTTCGGGCTGGCGCGCGACTACGGCGGCCGCTGCCACCTGCGCTTTGACGACACCAACCCGGTCAAGGAAGACACCGAATACGTCGATTCGATCATCGACGCGGTGCACTGGCTGGGCTTTTCCTGGGACAGCGAGGGCAAGGACGGCGCCAAACAGCCGCACCTGTACTACGCCAGCGACTACTTCGACCAGCTCTACGCCTTTGCCGAGACCCTGATCGAGCGCGGCGCCGCCTATATAGACAGCCAGACCGCCGAACAGATCGCCGCCAGCCGCGGCAATTTCTCCGAGCCGGGCAAGCCCTCGCCCTACCGCGACCGCAGCGTCGAAGAGAACCTGCAGTTGTTCCGCGACATGCGCGCCGGCAAGTACAGCGACGGCGAGCACGTGCTGCGCGCGAAGATCGACATGACCGCGCCCAATATCGTGATGCGCGACCCGGTGCTCTACCGCATCCGCCATGCGCATCACCACCGCACGGGCGACAAGTGGTGCATCTACCCGATGTACGACTTCACCCACTGCATCTCGGACGCGCTGGAGAACATCACGCATTCGCTGTGCACGCTGGAGTTCGAGAACAACCGCCCGCTGTACGACTGGGTGCTGGAGCACCTGCGCGACAGCGGCGTGTTCCGCGACCCGCTGCCGCACCAGTATGAGTTCGCACGCCTGAACCTGACCTACGCCATCACCAGCAAGCGCAGGCTCAAGCAGCTGGTCGATGAACAGCGTGTGGACGGCTGGGACGATCCGCGCATGCCCACGCTGGTGGGCGTGCGCCGCCGCGGCTACACCCCGGAATCGATCCAGCTGTTCTGCGACCGCGTGGGCGTGGCCAAGGCCGACAGCTGGATCGACATGAGCACCCTCGAAGGCGCGGTGCGCGACGACCTGGACGGCCGTGCCGCGCGCGGCGTGGCCGTGCTGGACCCGCTGCGCCTGGTGATCGACAACTACCCCGAAGGCCAGAGCGAGGAATGCTCGGCGCCGGTGCACCCGAAGAAGCCCGAACTGGGCCGCCGCGTGTTCCCGCTGTCGCGCGAGCTGTGGATTGAGCGCGAGGACTTCAACGAGACCCCGCCCAAGGGTTACTTCCGCCTGTTCCCGGGCAACAAGGTGCGGCTGAAGTACGGCTATGTCATCGAGTGCACCGGCGTGGACAAGGATGCCGACGGCAACGTGATCGCCGTGCACGCCAGCTACCTGCCCGAAACCAAGAGCGGCACGCCGGGCGCCGACAGCGTCAAGGTGAAGGGCGTGATCCACTGGGTCAGCGCCGCGCACGCGTACGAGGCCGAAGTGCGCCTGTACGACCGCCTGTTCAACGACCCCAACCCGGACGCCGGCGGCAAGAACTTCCTGGATGCGCTCAACCCGGATTCCAAGCAGGTGATCACCGCCTACCTGGAGCCGGGCCTGCGCGAAGCGCAGCCCGAAGACCGCTTCCAGTTCGAGCGCCATGGCTACTTCGTCGCCGACCGCACCGATTCGCAGCCGGGCAAGCCGGTCTTCAACCGCATCGTCGGTCTGAAAGACAGCTGGGGCAAGTGATGGCCAAACCTGGCAAGGCAGCCGTGCAAACCATCACCTTCCCGCTCGAGGGCGAGTTCATCGCGCTCAATGACCTGCTCAAGCTGGCGGGCGTGTGCGACAGCGGCGGCGCCGGCAAGGCGCTGGTCGCCGCCGGCGAAGTCTCGGTGGACGGCACGCCCGAATCGCGCAAGACTGCCAAGATCCGCGCCGGGCAGGTGGTGGGCCTGGCGGGCATCGAGATCCGCGTGGTCGCCGCCTGACCGCGCGGGCCGGGCCGGTGGCGCCAGTGATGGCGGCGCCGGCATTGCAACCGAAAGGACTGGACTATGCCGATCGCTTTCTGGTGCGTGCTGCTGGCCGGCATCCTGCCGCTGGCGACGGTGGCCATCGCCAAGGCCAGCGGGCCTGGCTATGACAACCATGACCCGCGCGGCTGGCTGGAGCAGCAGTCCGGCCGGGCGCGCCGCGCCGACATGGCGCACCGCAACCACTTCGAGGCCTTCCCCTTCTTTGCTGCCGCCGTGCTGGCCGCCAGCCACCTGCAGGCGCCGCAGGCCCGCATCGACGAGCTGGCCGTGGTCTACATCGTGGCCCGCCTGCTCTACACCGTGTGCTACGTGACCGACCGCGCCACGCTGCGCACCCTGTGCTGGACCATCGGCTACCTGTCAGTGGTGGGGATGTTCCTGCTGCCCGTGTTTGTCCACTGAGCGGCGACTGAGCCATGGCCGCACGCGCGCTGGCACTTGCTGCCGCCCTGGGCATCACCGCTGCGCAGGCGGCGCCGCTTGAATACACCATCGATCCGGCGCACACCACCGTCTATTTCTCCGCCAGTCATTTCGAGCGCAGTTCGGTGCGCGGCCGCTTCGGCAAGATCGACGGGCGCCTCGTCTATGACGCGGACAACGGCGCCGGCGCACTCGATGTGACCGTGGACCTGGCCTCGGTCGATACCGGCAACCGCACCCTGGACGGCGTGCTGCGCTCGGCACAATTCTTCGATACTGCCCAGCACCCGGTGGCGCGGCTACGCGCGAACCGCTTCCTGATGGAAGGCGGCCGGCTGGTTGCGGTGGAAGGTGAGCTGACGCTGCACGGCGTCACGCAGCCGCTGCGCCTGCAGGCCGAGCGTTTCCGCTGCGGCGAGGCGAGCCTGTTCGGCGTGAGCCGGCAGGTCTGCGGCGGCGACTTCCGCGCCGAGGTGCCGCGCAGTGCCTTTGGCATGACCCGCTTCCTGCCCGAGGTAGGCGACATCGTGACGCTGCAAGTGGCGGTCGAGGCATCGCCCGCGGGCAGCATCCCGCAGTAACCCTATTCGTCACCTCCGGCGCAAATTTCTCTTGTAGAATCAGCGCTTTGCCCAATTCCTGCCACGCTCGCCTGCGTGTGCCTGATGGGGGCGCGCGAGACCGAGACCATGTTCGACATCCATTCCGGCGACATCGTGGCCGCCGCACTGGCAGCTGCCGGTGCCTGCCTGGCCTGCAGCATTCCGGGCGACTTCCTGCGCCGCTTCCCGCTGTGGGCAGTGCAGACTTACGGCCGCGGCGCGCTGCTGATGCCGTTCCTGGCGATGATGGTCGGCACCTGGCTGTTCCGCCTCGGGGTGGCCGGCCAGATCGACTCCACCGCCGGGCAGGCCCTGATCGTTGCCGCCGGCTTCCTGAGCACGCTGCTGCTGTCGGCGCTGCTGCGCTTCTACCTCAAGGAATACCGCAAGCGCTGAGCCGCCGCGCCAGTATGCCGGGCTGGCAAGCCGTGTCCGGCAAATGGCGTATGATGCGGCCTTTTGCGTCTCCCGCACCCCAGCCGGGGCGCCTGCCGCACACTTCACCTCATGGCGCTCAAATCCACCATCTTCAAAGCTGACCTGTCGGTCTCCGACATGGACCGGCCCTACTACGGCAGCCACAGCCTTACCATCGCCAAGCACCCGTCCGAGAATGACGCGCGCATGATGGTGCGCCTGCTGGCCTTTGCCTGCGAAGCCACCGAGACGCTGGCCTTCACGCGCGGCCTGGACGAACCCGACGAACCCGACCTCTGGGACAAGCGCCTGACCGGCGACATCGCCCACTGGGTCGAACTGGGCCAGCCCGACGAAGCGCGCCTGAAGCGCGCCGCCGCCCGGGCCGAGCGCGTGACCGTCTACACCTACAACGCCGCCAGTGCGCGCGAATGGTGGAAGGGCATGGCGGGCAAGGCCGGCAAGCTGCGCAACGTCACCGTCTACAATGTCCCGGCGGAAGCGGTCGAAGCCCTGGCCGCGCTGGCGCAGCGCGCCATGCGCCTGTCGGTGACGATCCAGGACGGCGACATCTGGGTGGCCGACGACGACCGCAATGTGCAACTGACGCTGGATGTGCTCCAGCGCGCCCAAGCCTGAACGCAGCCGCGCTGCGTTCTCCACTCACCACGTCTGTTCCCATCGGAAGGAAATACGCCATGCAAACCACGCCCTCTGGCCTCCAATACGAAGACACCACCGTCGGCGCCGGCGCCGAAGCCACCGCCGGCAAGCACGTCACCGTGCACTACACCGGCTGGCTGTACGAGAACGGCCAGGCTGGCCGCAAGTTTGATTCGAGCAAGGACCGCAACGACCCGTTCGTGTTCCCGCTGGGTGCCGGCCATGTGATCCGCGGCTGGGACGAAGGCGTGCAGGGCATGAAGGTGGGCGGCGTGCGCCGCCTGGTGATCCCGGCCGACCTCGGCTACGGCGCCCGCGGCGCCGGCGGCGTGATCCCGCCGAACTCTACCCTGCTGTTTGAAGTGGAACTGCTGGCGGTCTAAGCCGGCGAGAAGGTTGTCGCTCCTGCACAGGCAGGGGCGACAAACTACCCGTTTTGCTGGCGCGCCCGCGCCTCAGAACCCGATGGCGGCGTTGCCGACATCGACGCGGACCTTGTCCCGGTCCAGCAGCCGCGCCGCATGGCGGGCATAGTCCTGCGCCCAGGCAGGATCGCCGGAAAAGCGCGCTTCTCCGGAAAACTTGGCGACATTCAGGATCTTGTCGATCACCAGCACCTTGCCGACCGGGCTCGACGCCTGGCAGTCCAGCTCGGTGTATTCCCGGTCGAACCAGCGCCACGCGGCGTCCTCGGTGACCGCGGCCAGCTCGTCCGTGCCGATCGTGAAGTCATATTCCTTGCCGCTGCCGAACACCACCGTAAGCGTACGTGCCATCGCAGGTTCCCCCTGGTCGGATTGAGGCCACCATTGTAAGGACATGGCAGCCGCGCGGGCCAGCAATTCACGGCCGCCTGATCGCGGACAAAGGTGCGACAGCGCTCGTCCGCGGCGAGTGACAGGGACGGCACGCCGCCACAACCGTTGCGAACCGCCCACACCTGCCCAGTTCGCTCAGGCAATTCCGAGGAAAACTGGCACTTATGTCATTTCCCCCACCTTCCCGTGGCGCGGCTTTGATTTATGCTTGCACCATGGCCATCACGCGACAGGACCTCGAATCCGACCGTCTGCGCACCTCGCTGTGCAGTACTCCGGTCGCGTCCTCGCTGCTGCCGGAAGCCGTGCTGGAGCAGTCCCTGTCCGATGCGCTGGCGCGCCGCCCGGAAGATCCCGCGCTTGGCGGCGATGTCTGGCTGTTCGGCTATGGCTCGCTGATCTGGAACCCGATGGTGGTGCACACCGAGCGCCAGCGCGCCACGGTGCACGGCTACCACCGCGGCTTCTACCTCTATTCCCGCATCAACCGGGGCACCTGGGACAACCCGGGCCTGGTGCTGGGCCTGGACCGGGGCGGCTGCTGCCACGGCATGGTGTTCCGCATCCCCAGCCATGTGGTCGAGCAGGAATTCCGCGTGCTGTGGCGCCGCGAGATGCTGACCGGGGCCTACCATCCGCGCTGGCTGCGCATCCGCACCGGCGATGCCCGCGCGCCTGAGCAGCGCGCCCTCGCCTTCGTCATGAACCGCTCGCACGAGGCCTACGCTGGCCGGCTGCCGGATATCAGCGTGGTCGAGCGCCTGCGCCACGCAGCCGGACTGTACGGCCCCGCGCGCGAATACCTGCAGCAGACCCTGCTGGGCCTGGCCACCAACGGCGTCGACGATCCCTACCTGGGCCGGCTCTGGCGCCAGCTGCAGGCCGACGACGCCGCCGACGCCGAGCGCGCTGCGCACGCCGCCCTCGACGACGCAGCGCCCCTGCCGGCCAGCCCCACGAAACCGTCTGAGCCAAGGAGCTGCCGCCATGACGCGCCCCGCCGCCCGCACCCGCAGACAGGCACTCAACGAGCTGCTGGGCCTGATGGGATTGCTGATGGGGGCGGCCTGCTGGCGGCCCAGGGCGGGCAGACCCTGGCGGCACGGCCCGCCGGCGGCGCGGCCAGCCAGCCCGCCGCCCGCCCGCCGCGCAGCGCGGCCATGCAGCCGCCGCTGCACCGCGACGCCATCGGCACGCTCGACCGCAACCTGATCACCGCAGCCAGCGCCGGCGACCAGGAACTGGTGGCGCGCCTGCTGGCCGCCGGCGCCTCGGCGCGCGCCGCGGATGAACGCGGGCGCAGCGCGCTGCTGGCGGCCGTGCAGAACCGGCGCGCCGAGGTCGCGCGCACACTGCTGCTGGCCGGTGCCGACGTGAACCTGAAGGACGCCGAATCCAACAGCCCCTTCCTGCTGGCCGCCGCCACCGGCCAGGCGGATGTGGTGCGCCTGGCCCTGGCCAATGGCGCCGACCTGGCCAGCACCGACCGCTATGACGGCACCGCGCTGATCATCGCCAGCCAGCATGGCCATGTCGAGGTGGTGAAGCTGCTGCTGAAGGCCGGCGTTGCCGTGGACCATGTCAACGACCTCGGCTGGACCGCGCTGCTGGAAGCGGTGATCCTGGGCGATGGCAGCACCCGCTACGAGGAAACGGTGCAGCTGCTGCTGGATGCCGGCGCTGACGCCAACCTCGCCGACCGCGAAGGCGTGACCCCCACGCGCCATGCGCGCGAGCGGGGCTACAAGACGATGGTGAAGATGCTGATGCGGGTGCGGGGGCATTGAGGGCCGGCACCGTGTAAATGAAAAAGGCTGGTCGGTCGACCAGCCTTTTTCATTGGCTACCCCTGCTGCCTCAGGCCGCGGGCTTCTCCGCTGCGCCGGTGTTGCGCGCATTCTCGCTTTCCTGCAGATGGCGCCACATCACCTTGCCGGTGCCCGACTTCGGCAGCGCCTCAACGAACTCCACCACGCGCGGGTACTTGTAGGCGGCCATGTTCTCCTTGGCCCATTCGATGATCTGCTCCGGCGTGGTCTTGCCTTTGGCGTGGGCGCGCAGCACCACCACCGCCTTGACGGTCTCGCCGCGGTACGGGTCGCGCGTGCCGATGATGCAGGCCTCCTGCACGTCCGGATGCTTGTACAGCAGGTTCTCCACCTCGGCCGGCCACACCTTGAAGCCCGATGCATTGATCATGCGCTTGAGGCGGTCGGTGATGAAGTAGTAGCCGTCCTCGTCCATGCGGCCCAGGTCGCCGGTGCGGAAGAAGGTCTTGCCTTCGAACTCGATAAAGGCGTCGCGGGTGGCGTCTTGCTTGCCCCAGTAGCCCTTGAACACCTGCGGGCCGCTGACGATGATCTCGCCGATCTCGTTGGGCGGCAGTTCCTTGAGCGTGACCGGGTCGACCACGCGCGCGTCGGTGTTGAAGGTCGGCACGCCCAGGCACTGCAGCTTGGGCCGGTCCGACGGGTTGCTGTGCGTCGGCGCCATGGTTTCGGACAGGCCGTAGCCTTCCAGGTAGTTCAGCCCGAACTGCTCGCGCAGGCGCTCGGCCACGGCCTGCGGCATGGCCGCGCCGCCGCCGCCGATGTAGCGCAGGCTGGACAGGTCGAACTGGGCCAGGTTGGGGCTGGCCAGGAAGTCGATCACCATGGTCGGGATATTGGTCCAGTGCGTGACCTGGTAGCGCGAGATCAGGCGGCCGGCCACCTCGCGGTCCCAGCGCGGCAGCATCACCACGGTGGCGCCGCTGTAGATCGGGCCGTTCATGCCGTACTGCATGCCGGTGACGTGGAACAGCGGCAGCACCGACAGGATCACCGATTCGGCGCCCGAGCCCGACCAGGTCGCGCCGCCGACGATGTTGTGCATCACCGAGCGGTGCGTGTGGATACAGCCCTTGGGGAAGCCGGTAGTGCCCGAGGTGTAGGGCATCACCGCCATGTCGTCCGGGCCGGCGGTGTGTGGGCCGGGCTGCAGGCCGGCGCCCAGCGCCTCGGGCCATGCGGTGGCGCCCGCGGGCAGCGGATGCGGCGTGGTCAGCCAGGCCGGCGCCGCGTCTTCCGGGTGTTCGTGCGTGGGCGGCAGCGCGTCGGCATACTGGGTCACCAGCATATGCTGCAGGCGCTCGGCCGGCGCCAGCTCCGCCTGCGCCTGCTCGACCCCGGCGGCCAGGTCGGCGGTGAAGATCGCCACGCGCGCCTGCGCGTCGGTGACGTAGTGCTTGAATTCCTCGGCGCGGTTCATCGGGTTGACCGGCACCACCACCGCGTCGGCGCGCAGGATAGCGTAGTAGCTGACGATGAACTGCGGGCAGTTCTGCATGTACAGCAGCACCCGGTCCCCCTTCTTCACGCCCGCCTTCTGCTGCAGCCAGCCGGCCAGCGCGGTGGCCTGCGCCTCCAGTTCACGGAAGGTGACGGCATTGCCGAAGTAGCGGATCGCGGCCTTGTCGGCATAGCGGAGCGCCGAGACTTCCAGGTTGGCCCAGAGCGAGGTCTCCGGCAGCACGATGGCGGTCGGCAGGCGCTTCGGCCAGAACTGGAAATGCGGGCGAGCTGGGGTCTGCATGCAACGTCTCCTGTGCGGTCTCGCGGACCGGGTCTTTCGGTATGGTCAAGGACTATAACCGAACGATCGTTCTATTTTCAACCACAGACTTTCCCGAACCCTGCGGGCGCGGTATTGGCACAGGCGTTGCATTCGGCGCCTTCGCCCTCACAATAGGGGTATAGATTGCCCTGACTTGCCCCCGCGGGCGGCCCGCCCCGGCTGGCCGCTCCCGCCACTCCCCGATCCAGGATTCCCCATGAGCGACGTCACCCTGCAGAATTTCGAAACCGAAGTGATCGAGGCCTCGCGCCAGGCGCCCGTGCTGGTCGACTTCTGGGCGCCGTGGTGCGGCCCCTGCCGCACGCTGGGCCCGATGCTGGAACGGCTGGAGGCCGAGGCCAGCGGCCAGTGGAAGCTGGTCAAGGTCAATGTCGACGAGAACCAGGACCTGGCCGCGCACTTCGGCGTGCGCAGCATCCCGCACGTGGTGGCGATTGCCGACGGCGAGGCGGTGGACCAGTTCATCGGCGTGCTGCCTGAGTCCGGCCTGCGCGAATTCCTGGGGCGGCTGATGCCCAAGCCCGCGCAGGTGGCCCTGCATGACGCGCTGCAACTGGCCGCCGAGGGCGACCGGGCCGGCGCCGAGGCGAAGTTCGACGAAGCCATTGCGCTCGACCCCGAGACCGACGCCGCCCGGCTGGCCTATATCGGCTTCCTGCTGGACGGCAATGCGATCGCCGAGGCCAGGTCGCAGCTCGAGGCCCTGTCGCCGCAGGCCGCGCAGCAGGACGCCCATGCCGCGCTGCGCACGCGCATGGACGCGATGGAGGGCCTGTCCGGCCTGCCGGACGAGTCCACCCTGAGCGCGCGCATCGCCGCCGACCCGCGCGACCTGGCGGCGCGGCTGGACCTGTCCAGGCTGCTGATCGCGCGCCAGCAGTACGAGCCGGCGCTGGAGCAGTTGCTGGAAATCGTGCGCACCGACCGCACCTTCGAGGACGATATCGGCCGCAAGACCATGCTGTCGGTGTTCGAGATGCTGGCCGACCGGCCCGACGTGGTGTCGCGCTGGCGCCGCCAGCTGAGCACGGCGCTGAACTGAGCGGCCGGGCTGCGGCCCCGGCGCGGTAAACTGGCGGACTCAGTTCCGCCATTTTTCTTGCCATCCGCCATGCCAGCGCCCCGCCTGATCGACTTCAAGACCGAGCCCGCCCCCAGCCACGACCGCCCGCGCCCGGACCGGCTGGTGTCAGGCAACCCCGACCGCACCACCTGGACGCACTACAGCGCGCAGCACGGCGATTTCGACTGCGGCATCTGGGCGTGCGAGCCCGGGGCGTGGCGCATCGCCTTCCCGGCCGGCAAGGAAGAGTTCTTCCATGTCATCAGCGGCCGGATCCGCATCAGCGACGATGCCGGCCAGGCCAGCGACTTCGGCCCCGGCGATGCCTGCGTGATCCCGGCCGGCTTTACCGGGCTGTTCGAGGTGCTGGCGCCGGTGCGCAAGTATTTCGTGGTGATCGACCGCGACGCCGCGCACCCGGCCTGACAGTGCTCAGGCCGCGGTGACGGGGCCTTCGACCAGCGTGAAGCCGTGCTCGCGCATATGCTCCACCATCATCGCGTCCATCGACTTGACATGATGGTCGAACCAGCCCGAGAGCTCGGCCACCAGGCGGCGGCCCAGCTGGAACTCGGCATCGGTGTGCACCTTGTCGCGCACCGCGACGGCCACGGCCAGCACCTGCTGGTGCTCGCCCGCATGGCAATGGCGCGGGCCGAAGCCCATCGCCTCCATCCACTGCTCTTCCTGGGCGAAGTGATGGCGAGTATGGTCGATCCATGCATCCATCGCCGCCAGGAAGCCGGCGTCGTCGGCGCCGGCCACCGCGGCCAGCAGCTGCACGAACTCGGCATGGGTGGCGTCGGTGACCGGTTCGCCCAGATGGAGGTGGTCCGGCAGGCCGGCGGAGGAGAGCTGGTCTTTGGCGTCCATGGGATCGACGGCAATCGTTGGGGAAAACGGCAAGGATACCGAATCAGCGCGGCCCGGGCCTGATCTGGCGCAAGCCAGGGGTATGCTGTGGGCGATGCGCCCTGTCCGCTACACCTATCCCTCATGCCACGACTGATCTTCTTCTGCGGCCATGCCGGCACCGGCAAGACCACCCTCGCCCACCGCCTGATCGGCCCGCTGATGCAGGCCACCGGCGAGCCCTTCTGCCTGCTCGACAAGGACACCCTGTACGGCCGCTACAGCGCCGCGGCCATGGCCGCGATCACCGGCGACCCCAATGACCGCGACAGCCCGGCCTACCTGGACAACCTGCGCGACCCGGAATACCAGGGCCTGCTCGACACCGCGCGCGAGAACCTGGCGCTGGGGATCAGCGTGATCGTGATCGGCCCGCTTTCGCGCGAGGTCAAGGCCCACCTGCTGCATGACCCCGGCTGGCTGCACGTGCCCGCCGGCACCACGGTGCGCACGGTCTGGGTCCACCTGCCGGAAGACGAGGCCCATGCGCGCATCATCCGGCGCGGCAATCCCAACGACGCCTACAAGCTGAGCCACTGGGAGGCCTACCGCACCCGGCGCTTCATGCCGGCGCCCGCGGACTACCCGGAACTGATCTTCTTCGACAACCAGGCACCCGGCGACGCCGAGATCGGCGGGCTGCTGCGCGCGCTGAGCGCCTGAGCGGCCCGGGCGGCCCGGGCGGCCCGCGCGGCTTCAGCCGCGCGCGATCTCGCCGATCACCGCCGACGCCGCGACAAAGCCGAATACCGCCGTCACCGCCACCGACGAGCCAAAGCCCGCGCACGCCAGGCCCTGCGGGCCGCGCATGGCTGGCTGGCCCGGCTGCCCGTCCAGCGGCGGCGCCTCGTCGATCTCGCAGGCCTGCTGCTCGGGCTCGGGGTATTGCAGCGGCTCGTCCGAATAGACCGCGGCAATGCCGAACTTCTTCTTCGGGTCGCGCGTAAAGCCCCATTGCTTGCGCAGGCCGGCACGCACCTTGGACAGCAGCGGGTCCTGGATCGTGCGCGCCAGGTCGTCGATGCGCACGCGCGTGGGGTCGAGCTGGCCGCCGGCGCCGCCGCAGGTGATCACCGGCACGCCCTGGCGCCGGGCCCAGCCGAGCATTCCGGTCTTGACGCGCACCGCGTCGATGGCGTCGATCACATAGTCATAGCCGGCGCCGAGCAGCTCGGGCACGTTGTCCGGCGTGACGAAATCATCGACCTGCGTCACCTGGCAGCGCGGGTTGATGGCCACGATGCGCTCGGCCATCGCCTCGACCTTGGCGCGCCCGTAGGCATCGCCCAGCGCATGGATCTGGCGGTTGGTGTTGGACAGCGCGATATGGTCCAGGTCGATCAGCGTGATGCGCCCGACCGCATTGCGCGCCAGTGCCTCGGCCGCCCAGCTGCCGACGCCGCCAATGCCGACCACGCACACGCTGGCCGCCTCCAGGCGGGCCAGGCCGGCGGCGCCGTAGAGCCGTGCCACGCCGCCGAAGCGGCGGTGGTAGTCATCTTCGGCCGGGCTTTCGTGGGTCAGCGGCTTGGGCAGGCCGGCCAGGTCGTGTGCGGCATCGTTCATGCTGGAGGAATCGGGTCGATGGAGATCGGCAGGGTCGGCGCCCGGCTGCAGCGGGGCAAGAATCCGGCATTTTCCGGCGGCGATGTCAGCCAATCCCCGACAAAGGCGGGAAGCGCGCAACTATACAATAGACGTGCAGTGGTCCGTTCGCCGCCCCGCGCTGGCGTGGGCGGCCCCGGACCTGCCCCCCCGCCAGACAGGAGAGCCCGCCTCATGCCCGTGCGCCGCAAGGTTGTTCTGTGGAGTGTGCTGACACCGGTTGCGCTGATCGCGCTGCTGGTGGTCGTGATCCTGACCTTCGACTGGAACCGCCTCAAGCCCTGGCTCAACGACCGCGTCTCGGAGGCCATCGGCCGGCCCTTCGCCATCAACGGCGACCTGACCGTGACCTGGCGCCACGGCGAGGGCGAGAAAGGCTGGCGCACCCTTGTGCCTTGGCCGCGGTTGTCGGCACGCGACATCACCATCGGCAATACCGACTGGGCCAGACAGCCCAACCTCGCAACCGTGCGCGAACTGATCTTCGTGCTGCGTCCGATACCGCTGCTGGCGCACCAGATCGCGGTGCCGACCATTGTCGTCGACAGCCCGGCGGTGTGGCTGGAGCGCCTGCCGGACGCCCGCAACAACTGGACCCTTGAGTTCGGCCCCAAGAAGGGCCCGTCCGAATGGGAGCTGGATATCGGCGAGGTCGTGCTGGCGCGCGGCAACCTGGCGCTGGCTGACCAGTTCAAGAAGATCGAGCTGCAGGCGGAGCTCGACACCATCGGCGACAACCCGCTCTATGACAAGGCCCGCGACGGCGCGCTGGTGGCACCCGAGGCGTCCCAGGTGCCGCCCGGGCCGCCCGCCAGTGCCGGCGCGGCAGCCTCCGCGCCGGCGGCTTCGGCATCCGGCGCGGCCGGCGCACCTGGCGCATCGGGCCCGCCGGCCTCGGCCATCGCCGCCAACGGCCGCTACGGCGTGCGCTGGAAAGCCACCGGCCGCTACAACGAGGCCACCATCAACGCCAGCGGCAAGGCCGGCACGGTGCTGAGCCTGCGCAATACCGACGTGCCCTTCCCGATCCTGGCCGATGTGCGGGTTGGCACCACCCGCGCCGTGATCGAAGGCACCGTGACCAACCCCGCGCATCTGGCCGCGCTGGACGTGCATCTGACGCTGACCGGCGACAGCATGGCCAGGCTCTATGCGCTGACCGGCGTGGTGCTGCCGTCCACGCCGCCGTATCAGACCCGCGGCCGGCTGATGGCAACGCTGCGCAAGCAAGGCTCGATCTACGAGTACCAGAAGTTCACCGGCCGCGTCGGCGGCAGCGACCTGTCCGGCACGCTGACCTTCACCAAGCGTGACCCGCGTCCGCTGCTGGCGGGCAACCTGGTGTCGAACCAGCTGCGCTTTGTCGACCTGGCCCCGCTGATCGGCGCCGATGCCAAACCCGGCCGCCCCGCCAAGGACAGCCCGGTAGTCCAGCCCGCCGACAAGGCGCTGCCGGTGGCCCCGTTCCGCACCGAGCGCTGGGACGAGATCGATGCCGACGTGCACTTCACCGGCAAGCGCATCATCCGCGATGCCGAACTGCCGATCAGCGACCTGGTCACCCACCTGAAGCTGCAGGACGGCGTGCTGCTGCTCGACCCGCTCAACTTCGGCGTCGCCGGCGGCAACCTGGTGTCGACCATGCGCCTCGATGGCAAGCGCGAGCCGATGGGGGCCACGGTCGACATGACCGCGCGGCACATGAAGCTCAAGCAGCTGTTCCCCACCTTTGACCTGATGCGCGCCAGCATCGGCGAGCTCAACGGCAGCGCCAAGCTGTCGGCTACCGGCAATTCAGTGGCGGCGCTGATGGCCTCTTCCAACGGCGAAGCCAAGCTGCTGGTCGAGAACGGCACGGTCAGCAAGTTCCTGCTTGAAGCGATGGGGCTGAACGTGGGCAGCGTGGTGATCCGCAAGCTGTTCGGCGACAGGCCGGTGCGGATCAACTGCGGCGTCAGCGACTTTGCCTTCACCGACGGCATCGCGCGCGCGCGCACCTTCGTGCTGGATACGGACGACGCGGTAATCGAGACCACTGGCGGCATCGACCTGCGCAATGAAAAGCTGGCGCTGACCATCCACCCGGACTCCAAGGGCCTGCGCGTGTTCTCGCTGCGTTCGCCGCTGTACGTGGGCGGCACCATGAAGAAGCCGTCCGTCAGTCCCGATATCGGGGTGCTGGCGCTGCGCGCCGGCGGCGCGCTGTCGCTGGCCCTGCTGGCACCGGTGGCGACGGCGGTGCTGCCGCTGGTGGACCTGTCACCGGGCGGCGAAGACAACCAGTGCGCAACGCTGCTAGCCGACCTGCGCAAACGCCCGGTCGCGCCGCCGCCGGGCAAGACCTACAAGGATCCCAGGACCGGCAAGACCGCCGGCATGACCGCCGGCAAGCCGATCCCGAAGGAAACGCCGGGCACCGCCGCGCAGGCTGACGCCCAGACCCGCGAACCGGCACGCCCCGGCGAGCGCGACGAGCGCAAGCCGGCGCCGGCGCGCCCGGCCAACGATGCCCTGTACAAGGGCGGCTGAGGCGCGTGCGAACTAGTGCCCTGTTCCGCAAATACCTTGTTATGAAATCGGCCAGTTGGCCGCCATGCCTCGTTGCTCGTCGTTGCCATAGCTACTACGGCTATGGCGCCTCCTCGCGCCTAGCCTGACGGCCAACTGGCCGATTTCATTTTGGCAAGCTACTTGCGGAACAGAACGCGGCGCGTCGCCTGGCGGCCATATGTCCGCCCTTGTCTGAAGCAAAATCGCAACACTTTGCCCCGCTGCGACATCCTGCCGCACGCAGCCGTTGTGCCGCGCCCACGCCCGGCGCATAATTAAACGGCCATTTACAACAAGTTTAAGCATGGCAAGCATCGGATGCGGTGCGGGTTCGCCCGTCTGCATCCTTCTGAAGGCGCGGCTGCGGCCGCCCTTTGTTTCCTCCTTGTTTCCCGCCTCGGCACGGCCGCCGGCCGCCATGAGCGCGGTCACCGCGAGCCCCCGTTCCCATGTCGCTGCCGCACGCCGCCGTCCCGCCGATCACCTGGCTGATCGCGCTGACGGTGTGCAACCACGTGGCCTTCAATGCCAGCCGCGTGGTGGTGTCGCTGTTCGCGATTTCCCTCAAGGCCTCCACCGTCACGCTCGGCGTGCTGATGTCGCTGTATGCGGTGCTGCCGATGCTGCTGGCAATCCGCGCCGGCAAGCGCATCGACGAGATCGGGCCGCGCAAGCCGATGACCGCAGGCTCGCTGATGGTGGTGGCGGGCACGCTGCTGCCGGCGCTCTGGCACGACCTCGGCGCGCTGTACCTGTCATGCGCGCTGATCGGCGTGGGCTTCATGCTGGTGCAGGTGGCGATGCAGCTGCTGATCGGCCAGGTCTCCACCAATGAGACCCGGCTGCGCAACTACACCTGGCATGCGCTGGGGCTGTCGGTGTCCGGCACGCTCGGGCCGGTGACGATGGGCTACGTGATCGAGCATGCGGGCTTCCGCCCCGCCTTCATGGTGCTGGTGGCGGTGGCGCTGGTCGGCCAGGCCGGCCTGCAATGGGTGCGTCCGCGCCTGCCGGCGCAAGGCGGCAATGCCGGGCGCATCGCCATCGAGGACGGCAGCCGCCGCTCCACACTGGACCTGCTGCAACATCCCGAGCTGCGCGCGGTCTTCATCGCCAGCGCGGTGCTGTCCGCCGCATGGGACCTGCACGCCTTCCTGATCCCGATCCAGGGCTCGCGCATCGGCCTGTCGCCGTCATCGATCGGCTGGGTGCTCGGCGCTTTCGCCATCGCCACCTTTGCCATCCGCGTGGCGATGCCGGCGGTGTCGCGCCGGCTCTCGGAGTGGAAAATCATCCGCAGCGCGCTGCTGGTGGGCGCGCTGGCCTACCTGGCCTACCCCTTCGTCACGCACTTCTGGCTGATGTGCGGGCTGGCCTTCGTGCTGGGCCTGGCGCTGGGCAGCGCCCAGCCCAATGTCATGAACATCCTGCACGCGGCGTCGCCGCACGGCCGCGCCGGCGAGGCGCTGGGCCTGCGCTCGGCGGTGCTCAATACCAGCCAGGTGGTGTGGCCGCTCACGTTTGGCGTGGTCGGCACGGCGCTGGGCATGCTGCCGATCTTCCTGTCGATGGCGGGCGCGATGGGCGCGGCCGGTTACTACTCGCGGCGCCAGGGGCGCAAGGTGCTGCCACCGCCAGTTTAGCCCCCGCGGCAGGTGGCGCTGGCGATACGCTTGTCGCCACGCAAATGCGATCCCCGATGCATTCGCTATACTCGAATCAGCCGGACCTGCGGCCCCCGCCCCCGGGCGCACCGCGCATCCCGACCGATATCCTGATGATTGCGACATGACTCAACTTGCCGACCTTCGCCGTACCTATGTGCTGGGCTCTCTGTCCGAAACCGACGTAGCGCCCGACCCGATGAGCCAGTTCAAACGCTGGTTCGACGAGGCGGTCACGGCCAAGCTGCCCGAACCCAATGCCATGACCCTGGCCACGGTCGACGCCGACGGCCAGCCCTCCGCGCGCATCGTGCTGCTCAAGGGCATCGACGACCGCGGCTTCACCTTCTTCACCAACTATGAAAGCCGCAAGGGCCTGGACCTGGCGGCAAACCCGCGCGCGGCGCTGCTGTTCCACTGGGTGCAACTGGAGCGCCAGGTACGCGTCGAAGGCCGCGTCGAGAAAGTCTCGGACGACGAGAGCGACGCCTATTTCGCCACGCGCCCGCTGGGCTCGCGCGTGGGCGCCTGGGCCTCTGCGCAAAGCCGCGAGGTACCCGGCCGCGACGTGCTGGAGCAGCGCGAGCAGGAATACCGCAGCAAGTTCGGCGAAAACCCGCCGCGCCCGCCGCACTGGGGCGGCTACCGCCTGGTGCCGACCGCGCTGGAGTTCTGGCAGGGCCGCCCGTCGCGGCTGCATGACCGCATCGCCTTCCGCCTGCAACCCGGCGGCGACTGGCAAATCGTGCGGCTGTCGCCCTGAAGCGGTTGGCGCGCACCTGAACATGCGCCAACAGCGCCGAACGGGTCGGTAGTGTGGTCTTCTGGACGGTGCGCTGCACAAGCTGCGGAATTGGACTAAAGTGAGACAGGCGTCGCTTGGCTACTCTTTTCTTGCAGCGTTCGCGATGGATTGGGCAAGGTTCCAGCTCAGTACCAACCTTGCCTGATGCCTCGGCCGAAGCGTGTGCCGCAACCGTCAGGAGGTAAAGCGCATGTTTTTCAAGCAAGCCCTGGAAAAGCAACTCGACAACTGGATCGCCGACCTGCGAGAGAATGCCAATCTGCCGGTCAGCTTGCGGCTGTGGAATGGCACCGAATATCCGCTCGGGCACTTCGACAAGCCGGCTGTCACGCTGACCGTACGCGAGGCCGCGGCCCTGCCGCTGCTGCTGACGCCGAGCCTGGACAACCTGGGCGAAGCGTATGTGCAGGAGAAAATCGACTTCGAGGGCAGGCTGACGGACATCATCAAGGTCGCCTACGGCTTCTCGGCTGCGGCAACGCATCGCGCCGGCGGCGCGCTGTTCAAGGTGGCGCAGCACTTCACGCATACCAAGCAGGAAGACAAGAACTCGATCCAGTACCACTACGATGTCTCCAACGACTTCTACCAGCTCTGGCTCGATCCCAACATGGTCTACTCCTGCGCCTACTTCGAGCACGGCGACGAAGACCTGGCCACGGCGCAACTCAAGAAGATCGACCACATCCTGACCAAGATCCGGCTGCAGCCGGACCAGTCGCTGCTGGACATCGGCTGCGGCTGGGGCGCGCTGGTGCTGCGCGCCGCGCAGAAGTTCGGCGCGCGCTGCGTGGGCATCACGCTGTCGCAGAACCAGTTCGACCTGGCCACCGAGCGCGTCAGGGCCGCGGACCTGTCCGACCGCATCGAGATCCGGCTGCAGGACTACCGCGACACCGCCGGCACCTTCGACCGCATCACCAGCGTCGGCATGTTCGAGCATGTGGGCAAGGACAACCTGCCCGGCTACTTCAGCCGCATCCGCGAACTGCTGGCCGACGACGGCTATGCGATGAACCACGGCATCACCTCGCCCGACCCGGACAACGGCGCGACGCCGATGGACGGCGCCGAGTTCATGGACCGCTATGTGTTCCCGCAGGGCGAGCTGCCGCATATCGGGCTGGTGCTGCGCACGCTGCAGCAAGGCGGCCTGGAAGCCTTCGACGTCGAACTGCTGCGCCGCCACTACGCGCAGACGCTGCACCACTGGGCCGACAACTTCGAGGCCCGCGGCGACACCATCCGCGGCCTGGTCGGCGAGAAGAAATACCGCATCTGGCGGGTCTACCTGGCCGGCTGCGCACATGCCTTCGAGACCGAGAAGATGTCGATCTACCAGGTGCTCTGCCACAAGGCCGGGCTGCCGGCCGATACGCTGCCGTGGTCGCGCCGCTATATCTACGACCAACCCATTGGCGCAACGACTGAAGGCAACGCTGGCGATTGACTGAAGACCTCTTTGGCGGGCTGCCCCTGCCCACCCCACCTGCCCCTCCGGAACGGCCCGCCTCCCACCCGGGCGCGGCCGTCCCGCCCGCCCCCCCTCCGGCAAACCCGCGCGCGGCAAGAGCGTGCAACCCGCACAGGCGGACGAAGCCCTGCGCGCGCTCGCCGCGCAGCTGCCATCGAACCTGTACTTCGGCACGTCCTCCTGGGCCTACCCCGGCTGGAACGGGCTGGTCTATGACGGCGAGTACGGCGACAGCCTGCTGTCGCGCAAGGGCCTGGCCGCGTATTCGCGCCATCCGCTGCTGCGCGCCGCAGGCATCGACCGCGGCTTCTACGGGCCGATCCCGCTGGCGGACTACCTGTCCTACGCCGCGCAGGTCCCCGACGGCTTCCGCTTCCTGGTCAAGGCGCCCGCCAGCGTCTGCGATGCCTGGCTGCGCGGCACCGACGGCGCCGGCCGGCTGGCCAACGCCGCCTTCCTGGATGCGGAGATCGCGGTGCGCGACTTCATCGTGCCCGCCACCAGCGGGCTGGGCAGCAAATGCGGGCCGCTGCTGTTCCAGTTGTCGCCGATGGGTCCGCTGGCCGACAGCGCCGTGTTCCTGGAACGGCTCGACGCCTTCCTGGGCGCGCTGCCGGCGCTCGATCCGTCGATCACCCCGCATGCGTGCTACACCGTTGAGCTGCGCGACCCGGCACTGCTGACGCCACGCTACATCCGGCTGCTGCGCCGCCACGGGGCGCGCTTCTGCCTGTCAGCACGCGACCGCCTGCCGCCGGTGCCGCGCCAGGCCGCGGCGCAGGCGCTGATGGACGAGGAAGCGCCAGGTCCGCTGGTGCTGCGCTGGATGCTGCATGGCGGCCGGCCCTACGCCTACGCGGAAAAGCTGTACGCACCGTTCGACCGCATCGTCGACGACGACCCGGACACCCGCCATGCCATTGCCGATGTGGTGGCGCGCACGCTGCGCGCGGGGCAGCCTGCCATCGTCATTGTCAGCAACAACGCCGAGGGCTGCGCGCCGCTGAGTTGCGTGCGGCTGGCCGAGGCGATCATTGCGAGGCTGGAGGGGTGAATGGCTGACGGCCGGCGCACGGTGACCGATAGGCCGCTCCCGCAGGCAAGGGCCGCCACTACCTGAAGACTTGTGCATAATGTGCACAGCTGGAGGCCATGTGCTTGTCGCCACCCACGCGATCGGCTTGAATCGGGGCACCTTCCGACCGAGGAAGGATGGAGACGACGATGCCCCTTTCCACTTCGGCGCGCACACCGGGCCGCGCCGCCCTGCCGCAGCTGCTTGATCCTGCCTCGATAGCCATTGTCGGCGCCTCGCGCGATACCAGCCGCATCGGTGGCGTGGCGTTGGACCACCTGCAGCGCCTTGGATACCAGGGCCAGGTGTATCCGGTCAATCCGCGCTATGGGGAGATCGCCGGCCTGGCGTGCTATCCCGATATCGAATCCGTGCCGCAGGTGCCTGACGTGGCGGTGCTGGCGCTCGGCGCGGACGAGGTGCTGCCGCAGTTGCGGCGCTGCCATGCCCGCGGCATCCGTGCCGCCATCGTCTACGCTTCGGGCTATGCCGAGGCCGGTGAAGCGGGTGCCGGGCGCCAGGCCGCACTTGCGGCCTTCGCCCGCGAGAGCGGCATGGCGATCGCCGGACCCAACTGCATGGGGCTGGCCAACCTGACCACGCGCGCCATCACCGCATTTGCCACCACGTTCCGCGCGTTCCCGCCGCAGGACGGCCAGGGTGCCGTGAGCCTGCTGACCCAGAGCGGCAACGTCTGCGCCATCGTCTACGCCACAGGAAGGCAGATGGACGTGGGCTTCCACCAGTTCATCAATACCGGCAACGAAGCCTGCCTGGACTATGCGGATTATCTCGACTACCTCGCGGACGATCCGCAAACCGCGGCCGTGGTCGGTTACGTCGAGGGCCTGCGCAATGGCAGTGGCTTCATCGAAGCCGCTGCGCGCCTGCGCGCGGCAAACAAGCCACTGATCCTGCTGAAGGCCGGCGAGAGCGAGGCCGGTTCGGCGGCTACGCAATCCCATACCGCCGTGCTGGCCGGCAACCAGGCCATCTACCGCGCCGCCTTCGCCCAGATCGGCGCGATGCAGGCGGGTGATCCGACCCACCTGACCGACCTGGCATACCTGGCCGGCTTCCGCCATCGCAGCGCGGGACGCCGGGTGGTGGTGGCTTCCGTGTCGGGCGCAATGGGTGCCCTGTCGGCTGACCTGCTCAGCGCGGCAGGACTCGACGTGCCGCGCCTGCCCGAGGCGGTCCAGCAGCGCCTGCTGGCGGGCGTGCCGGAGCTCGGCGCAGTGGCGAATCCCGTCGACCTGACCGGCCAGCTGTTCAACCGCAGCGGCCTGGCCTACGCCGCGCTCGACAACCTTGCCGCCACTGACGGCATCGACGTCATCTTCCTCTACGCCACCGCCTACCTGCTGGATCGCGTGGCCGACGAGCTGATCGAGGTGGCGGGCAAGACCGATCGCCTGATCGTCGTCGCCACCACGGGCGAGCCGGCCAGCCGCGCACGGCTGGCCGGTGCCGGTGTGGCGCTGTTCCCGGATTGCGCACGCGCGGCCCGGGCCCTGGGCACGTACGTGGGCTGGCTCGGCACGGCGGCGCCGACCGCGCACTGGATGACGCTGCGCGCGCAGGCCGGCGGCGACGCGGCCGCCCGCGCGCCTTCCGGCGCCATGGACGAGCACCAGGCCAAGCAGTGGCTGGCGGGCTTCGGCGTGCCGGTCGGCGCGGAGGCGGCCGCGGCCACGCCCGAGGACGCCGCGCGCGCCGCCGAAGCCATCGGCTTCCCGGTCGCAGTGAAAGTGCTGAGCCCGAACATCGTGCACAAGACCGAGGTCGGCGGCGTCCGGCTGGGACTGGCCAACGCGCAGCAGGTGCGCGAGGCGGCGGCCGAGGTGGCTGCCGCCGCCTCGCAGGCGCTGCCGCAGGCACGACAGCACGGCGTGCTGGTGCAGCAAATGGCGAGCGGCGTGTGCGAGCTGATCGTCGGCGTGACGCGCGATCCGGTCTTCGGCCTGGCCATGACGGCAGGCATGGGCGGGATCTTCACCGAGATCTTCCACGACGTGGCGCACCGCCTGCTGCCGGTGGACCGCGCCATGGCGCGCGACATGCTGGCCAGCCTGCGCGGCTACCGGCTGATGACAGGCTTCCGCGGCAAGCCCGCGGCCGACATCGACGCGGCGGCCGACGCGATTGCGGCGCTCTCCGACGCCGCCATGTCACTGGGCGACAGCCTCGCCGAAATGGAAGTGAATCCCCTGCTGGTGCGCGCTGCCGGGCGCGGTGCCGTCGCCCTCGACGCGCTGGTCCTGATGCAGTCTCCGAACGCTGAGGGAGGTGCGCAATGACGCCTGATATGACCAAACCCGGGCTCGTGGACGGCCGGCGCCGCGAAACGCTCACGCTGCTGGCAATGGGCGCCCTGGCCCCGCTGGGCGCCCTGGCATCGCGCAAGGCACTGGCGCACAGCTTTCCCACGCAGCCGGTCACGCTGATCGTCCCCTTCGCGGCGGGCGGCGCCACCGATACGCTGGTGCGCACGCTGGCCGATGGCGCGGCCAGGACGCTGGGCCAGCCTGTCGTCGTGGAAAACCGCCCGGGCGCGGCGGGCGTACTGGGCGCCAATGTCGTGGCGCGGGCCAGGCCGGATGGCTACACCCTGACTGTGATCCCGGAACCGGTGTTCCGCCTGCCTCACCTGCAGAAGACGCAGTTCGACCCGCTGCGGGACTTCACCTATGTGATCCACCTGACCGGCTACACGCTGGGCGTGGCGGCGCGCGCCGACGCGCCATGGAAATCCTGGCAGGACATGGTCGAGGATGCCCGGCGCCGTCCCGGCAAGATCAGCTATGGCAGCACCGGCACCAACGGCACCATGCATGTAACGATGGAAGAGATCAGCAGGAAGCTCGGCATCGAACTCAACCATGTGCCCTACAAGGGCGAGTCCGAGATCATCACCGCAATGCTCGGCGGCCATATCGACCTGGCGGTCACCGCCGGCGGCATCGGTCCCTACGTCGACAGCGGCAAGGCGCGCTGGCTGGTGCTGTGGACCGCCGAGCACTCGCGGCGCTGGACCCGCGTGCCAACGCTGCGCGATGTCGGCATCGACATGGTGTCGACCTCGCCATTCGGCATCGCCGGGCCGCGCAACATGGACCCGCAGTCCGTGCAGGTTCTGCACGATGCGTTCCGCAAGGCCTTGAACGACCCCGCCATGCAGAAGGTGCTGGAGCGGTTCGACCAGGAAAGCGCCTACCTGAACAGCGCCGACTATGCCGCCTTTGCGCGCCAGCGCTATGAGAGCCAGGGCAGGCTGGTGAAGCGCCTCGGCCTGACGGCCAATCCATGACCGCGGAGACCGCCATGTCCTATCGTTCCGTATTCCATCGCGGCCTGTTCGTCGGCCGCACGGTGCTGGTAACCGGCGCCGGCAGCGGCATCGGCCGTTGCACGGCACACGAACTGGCCAGTCTTGGCGCGCGCCTTGCGCTGGCCGGCCGCAAGCTCGAGAAGCTTGAGCAGGTGAAGGCCGAGATCATCGCCGTCGAGCCCGAAGCCGCCAGCCGCATCACGCTGCACAGCTGCGACATCCGCGACGAGGCCCAGGTGCGCGAGACCGTAACCGCCGTGCTGGCCGCGCACGGCGCCATCAACGGCCTCTTCAACAACGCCGGCGGGCAGTTTCCGTCGCCGCTGCGCGATATCAGCCTGAAGGGCTGGGAAGCCGTGGTGCGCAACAACCTTACCGGCGGCTTCCTGGTGGCACGTGAATGCTTCACGCAATGGATGGAAGCCAACGGCGGCGCCATCGTCAACATCATTGCCGATATGTGGAATGGCATGCCGGGCATGGGCCATTCGGGCGCCGCGCGCGCCGGCATGCTGTCTTTCACCGAGACCGCCGCCTGCGAATGGGCCGCTGCAGGCGTGCGCGTGAACGCGGTGGCACCAGGCTGGATCGCTTCCAGCGGCTTTGACACCTACCCGCCGGAATTCCAGGCCAAGATCCGCCAGCTGGCGCGCAAGGTGCCGCTGCAGCGCCTGGGCACCGAAGCCGAAGTCTCCGCGGCGGTGGTGTTCCTGCTCTCGCCGGCGGCGGCCTTCATCACCGGCTCGACCATCCGTGTCGACGGCGGCGTGCCCAACGCCAAGCACACCTGGCCGCAGCCCGAGCACCAGCGCTCGGAGCCTTTCAACGGCTTCCCGCTCTACACGCTGCCGCAGTGCCTGACGCCGGCCACCGAATAAGCGACACCATGACCCTGCAACTGCCAAATCCGCGCTACTACAGCGCCGACCACGAAGCCTTCCGCGCCAGCGTGCGGCGCTTCTTCGAGAAAGAGGTGGCACCCAACGCCGAGGCCTGGGACGAAGCCGGCAGCTTCCCGCGCGAGCTGTACCGGAAGGCCGCCGCAGCCGGCCTGCTGCAGCCGGGCTTTCCGGAAGCATACGGTGGCGCCCCGTGCGACGCCTTCTATCGCATGATCCTGTTCGAAGAGCGCGCCTGGGGCGGCTCCGGAGGCATCGCCTCGGGGCTGTTCTCGCACACCATCGGTGCGCCACCGATCGCCGCGGTGGGCAGCGAGGCGCTGAAGGCGCGCGTGCTGCCGCAGATCCTTGCCGGCGAGAAGATTTCCGCGCTCGCCATCACCGAGCCCGACGCCGGCTCCGACGTGGCGCAGCTGTCCACCAGCGCGCGGCGCGAGGGCGACCACTACGTGGTCAACGGCACCAAGCTCTACATCACCTCAGGCATGCGCGCGGACTACTTCACGGTGGCCGTGCGCACCGGCGGCCCGGGTTCCGGCGGCGTATCGCTGCTGTTGATCGAGGGCGATACACCGGGCCTGACGCGCACGCCGCTGAAGAAGATGGGCTGGTGGGCGTCCGACACCGCGCAGCTGTTCTTCGACGCGTGCCGCGTGCCGGTGGAAAACCTGATCGGCGAGGAAGGCAAGGGCTTTGCCGCCATCACGAAGAATTTCAACCACGAGCGGCTGGCGCTGGCCGCGGCCGCCTGTGGCTATGCGCAGGTCTGCTTCCACGACGCGCTGGCGTGGGCGCGCGAACGGCGCACCTTCGGCAAGCGCCTGGCCGACCACCAGGTAGTGCGCCACCAACTGGTGGACATGGCCACGCGCATCGAATCCACGCGCGCCCTGCTGGACGACCTGGCCGCGCGCCTGGACGACGGCGCCGCGCCGGTGGCGCAGATCGCGATGGCCAAGAACATGGCCACGCGCACCTTCCAGTTCTGCGCGGACCGCGCGGTGCAGTTGCTGGGCGGGATGGGCTATATGCGCGGCAGCCGGGTGGAGCGCCTGTATCGCGAGGTCAAGGTGATGATGATCGGCGGCGGCGCCGAGGAAATCATGAAGGACCTGGCGGCGAAGCAACTGAGCCTGTAGCAAGCCGCGGACGGTGCCGACAGGTGCCGTCCGCGGCCGCCTTCCTCTTACTCCAGCCGCAGTCCGCTCTTCTTCACCACTTCACCCCATCGCACCGCTTCGGCCTTGATGAACGCCTGGAACTGCTCCGGCTTGCCGCCGACCGGATCAATCCCATAGTCGATCAGCCTTGCCCGTACGTCAGGCTGCTGCAGGACCGCTTCCATTTCCCGGGCCAGCTTTGCCTGCACCGCCGGTGGCGTCATCGCCGGTGCGATCAGGCCGATCCAGCTGCCTGCCGTGACGCCCGGATAACCGGCTTCGGCCATGGTCGGCACCTCCGGCGCGGCCGGCCAGCGCGTCGGGCTGGATATCGCCAGCGCGCGCACCTTGCCCGCCTTCACCTGCGGCATCATGGTCTGCACCGAATCGAAGATGATGGCAACCTGCCCCGAGAACAAATCAGGCAGCGCCGGCGAAATGCCCTTGTAAGGCACGTGCGTCATCTGCATGCCGACCGACTGCGCGAACAGCTCGCCCGCCAGGTGCGCGCCGGAGCCATTGCCGCTGGAGGCAAAGGCCATCTTCGCGGGATTGGCCTTGCCCCAGCCCACCAGCTCTTTCACCGTGGTCGGCGGCAACTGCGCGCTGGAGACCAGCAGCAGCGGAATCCGCCCGATCATGCTGACGCCGGTGAGGTCCTTGAGCGGGTCATAGCTCATCTTCGGATACAGGCTGGGATTGATGGCGTGCCCGGCCACCACCACCAGCAGCGAATAACCGTCCGGCGCGGACCTGGCGACGTTCTCCGAGCCGATCATGCCGTTGGCGCCGGGGCGGTTCTCCACCACCACCGGCTGGCCGATGCGTTCCGCCAGCTTCTGCATCACCAGCCGCGTCACGGCGTCTGACACACCACCGGGCGTGTACGGCACGACCACGCGGATCGGGCGGTTGGGATAGGCGTCGCCCTGCGCCTTGGCGGGCAAGGGGCCGGCGAGGCTGCCTGCGGCCAGTCCTGCGAACAGGCCCAGGCATAGCTGGCGTCGGATGCGCGCGTCGGGCTTGGGTCGGGTCATGTCTCCTCCTGGTTGCGCGCGCCAGTGCCGGCGCGCAAGATCTCTGGCCGGGTCTATGCCCAACTGCGGGGTACGGAAAGCGGAAAGTCCAGCAGCATCTGCGCGTAGCTCTTGCCCAGCGGGTCCGAGCGCAGGCTGGCCACGCCGCCACCGCCCAACGCGCCGTGCATCAGGAAATTCAGCGCGTGCAGGCCGGGCACGTCAAAGCGCTCGACCTCGCCCTGCACCAGGTGGGCAAAGTACGCGCGCACGGCTTGCGGGGTGAGTTGCTCGCGCAGCAGTGCCAGGTACTCTGGCTTGCGGGCGATCACGCCGATGTTCTCGTCATCGCCCTTGTCGCCGCTGCGCGCATAGGCAAGCGTGACCAGTGGCCGCTCGACGCGCGGCTCATGGGGGAGCGCAGGCGATGCCGGCGCGTCGATCGCGACCGGCGGCTCCTGCGCCGCGCTCACTGCGGCATTGGGCAGCAGGAGCTCGCCAGCCTCGAACTCCACGCGCATCGGCACCTCCGACTTGGGCACCAGGAAGGAGAACACCTTCACCACGGGCTGGATGTCGACCCGACCGGCGAAGGAAGAGCGCGTGCCGGCCGCCATGGACGTCCCCGCAGAAGAGCATTCGCGCTGCAGAAAGCTCAGCCCCTTGGCGAGCGGATGGCGCGCGCCGATGCGCAGCACCACTTCCCGCGTCGGCAATGCGCGCGCATGCGGGCCATACTGCGATTCGCAGCCGAGCAGCTCGACCACGGTCTCGGTGTAGTCCGGCATCTGGCGCTCGGCCAGCATGGCACGGGTGCGCGCCAGCAGCGCCTCGGCGGTGCGGCGCGCCTTGGCGGGGGCATCGATGCCGCGGATCGCCATCATCAGGCTGATCTGGTACCCGTCCTGCCAGGTGGCATTGCCCTTGTAGTGCGTGCCGGGTGCCCGGCCACGCGCGCCATGCACGCGTACGCGCCCGGGCTCGACCAGTTCCGTGCGCACCATGCGGAAGTCGCAGGTCACGTCCGGCATCAGGTAGTTGGCGGGATCACCGACCTCGTACAGCACCTGTTCCGCGACCGCGGCCGGGTCGATCAGTCCCCCAGTGCCCTCTGGCTTGCTCAGCACGAAGCTGCCGTCGTGCGCGCAGTCGATCACGGGGTAGCCCATGCGCTCCCAGCCCGGCACGCGCTGCCAGTCGGTAAACAGCCCGCCCGTGGCCTGGGCGCCGCACTCGATCACGTGGCCCGCCAGCGTGCCGGCGGCCAGGCGGTCCCAGTCGGTCCAGTTCCAGCCGAACTCGTGGGCCAGCGCGCCCACCACGACGGCGCTGTCCACGCAGCGCCCGGCGATGACGATGTCCGCGCCCAGCGCCAGCGCGCGGGCAATGCCTTGCGCGCCGGTGTAGGCGTTGGCCGACCAGGGCTCGGTGGTTGGCACCGGATTGCCTCCAAGGTCAGCCAGCCCCTCGGCGCACCACTGCGCGAAGCGCGGCTGCACGTCGTCGCCGCTGACCACCGCGATGCGCGGCGACAGCCCCTGCTGCGCCGCCACCTTGAGCAGTGCGTCGCGGCAGCCGTGCGGATTGAGGCCGCCGGCATTGGCAACGACACGGATGCCCCGCCGCAGGATTTCACCGAGGTTCGGTCCCATCGCCGCGTGCACGAAGTCGGTGGCGTAGCCCTGCGCCGGATCCTTGGCACGGGCGCGTGCCAGGATCGACATGGTGGTCTCGGCCAGGTAGTCATAGACCAGGTATTGCAGGCCGGGCACCGCCAGCAGTTGCGGCGTGGCGATGGCGGAATCGCCCCAGAAGCCGGAAGCGCCACCGATGCGCACGGTCTTGCCGGCGCGCGCTTCGCCTTGCACGGATTCGCTCATGCTTCTTCCTTTTCGGCGACATCGGCCTCCACCCGCGCCAGCAACGAGCCGGCACTGGCCTGCCCACCGGTGCGCGCGGGCAACTCCGCCACCACGCCGGCGAAGGGCGCCACGATGGTGTGCTCCATCTTCATGGCCTCCAGCACCACCAGCGCCTGGCCCGCTTCCACGTGGTCGCCCTCGGCCACATTGACCGCGACGATGCGGGCCGTCAGCGGCGCCTGCAGCGCGCCGTCGGCGTCGCCCGCATCGCGGCGGCGGCGCGGATCGTGCAGCGGGAACTGCCAGGCGAGGCCGGACTGGAACAGGTGCAGCGCGTGCTTTTCGGCGGCGAACACCAGCGGATAGGCCACGCCGTCGCATTCGACCAGGGCCGTGCCGTCGACGGCATCGGCGCGCAGCACGCGCAGCCTGCATTCCACCGGCGGGTGGTCTTCACCGCGCTGGCGCAGGCTGACGCGCCAGCCATCGGCAGACACGCGCAGGAACGCTTCCCACGCCTTGCCGGCCGCATTCAGCACCACGCTGGAGGCCGCACGCGCAAGCGTGGCCGGCTTGCCGTTGCCGCCCAGCAGCCCCCACGCGGCCAGCGCGGCGCTTGCCGTCACATGCACCGGAGGCACCGGGGCCTGCAGCGCCGCCTGCATATGGGTGTCGACAAAGCCCGTATGCACGTCATTGCCGGCGAACGCCGGGTGCGCCAGGCACGCGGCCAGGAACCCCTGGTTGGTGGGCACGCCCAGCAGCGCGCAGTCTTGCACCGCGCGCAGCAGCTTGCGGCGCGCCTCTTCGCGGTCGGCGCCATGCGCGACCAGCTTGGCGACCATCGAGTCATAGTGGGTGGGGATGGCACCGCCCTCTTCCAGCGCATGGTCCACACGCACATCGCGACCAGCGGCAGGCGGGCGCCAGCGCAGCAGCGGCCCGCCCTGCGGCAGGAAACCGGCCGGCACGTCCTCGGCGGTGAGTCGCACTTCGATGGCATGGCCGTTGAGCCGGACCTGGTCCTGCGTGACCGGCAGCGGCTCGCCCGCCGCCACGCGCAATTGCCATTCGACCAGGTCGAAGCCGGTGATGGCCTCGGTCACCGCGTGTTCGACCTGCAGCCGGGTGTTCATCTCCATGAAGTAGAAGCTGCCCTCGGCATCGAGCAGGAACTCCATGGTGCCGGCGCCGACGTAGCTGATGGCCTTTGCCGCGCGCACGGCGGCCTCGCCCATGCGCGAGCGCAGCACCGGGCCGACCGCGGGCGACGGCGCTTCCTCGATGACCTTCTGGTGGCGGCGCTGCACGGAGCAGTCGCGCTCGCCGAGATGGATCACATTGCCGTGGGTATCGGCAAAGACCTGGATCTCGACGTGGCGCGGCGCGATCACGGCGCGCTCCAGGATCAGCTCGTCGGAGCCGAAGGCAGACGCCGCCTCGGAGCGTGCGCTCGACAGCGCCGCGGGCAGCGCCGCCGCGTCGCGCACCAGCCGCATGCCGCGCCCGCCGCCGCCGGCCGCGGCCTTGACCATCAGGGGGAAGCCGATGGACCCGGCCTCGGCCAGCAGCGTGGCGTCATCCTGCGCAGCCCCCTGATAGCCGGGCACGCAGGGCATGTCGGCAGCCAGCATCAGTCGCTTGGCCTCGGCCTTGTTGCCCATGGCGCGGATCGCCGCGGCGGGCGGGCCGACGAAGACCAGGCCGGCGGCGGTGACCGCCTCGGCAAAGGCGGCGTTCTCGGCCAGGAAGCCATAGCCGGGGTGCACCGCATCGGCACCGCTGGCGCGGGCTGCTTCGACGATGGCAGCAATGTTCAGGTACGACTCGCGCGGCGCGGCGGCGCCGATGCACACGGCACGGTCGGCGCAGGCAATGTGCGGGCTGTGGCGGTCCGCTTCGGAATACACGGCCACGGTAGCCAGCCCGAGGCGGCGGGCGGTGCGCATGATGCGCACCGCGATCTCGCCGCGATTGGCGACGAGCAGCGTATGAAAGGATCGGCGGGTAGCAGACATGGGAAATCCTGTGAATCTCTTGGAAGATGCGGCCGGCGCGGTCAGCCGGTCGACTGCGCGGCGCGCACCGCCACGGCATCGAAGCGAACGGTCCAGGCGGCATCGCGCTTCTCGCGGAATGCCGCCACGCCTTCGGCGCCCTCGCGCCGCATGCATTGCGCAAACTGGTGCGAGGCCTCGTCCAGCAGCGGGCCTGGCGGCTCGTGGCCGCAGCGGCCGACCAGTGCCTTGAACACGCGGTTGGCATTCGGGCCGCAACGGCCGATGCGCGTCAGCCACTCGGCAATCAGGGCGTCCAGCTCCGCGCTGTCGTCCGCGAGCTGGTCGACAAGACCGATGGCTGCCGCCGCATCGCCGCTGACGCGCGCGCCGGTCAGGCCCAGCCGGCGCGTGGCGGCAGCGCCCAGCCTTTGCACCACAAAGGGGGCGATCTGCGCGGCGACAATGCCCAGCGTGGTCTCCGACAACGCAAAGCGCGCATCGCGCGTAGCCAGCACGACGTCGGCCGCGCAGGCCAGGCCCATGCCGCCGCCCATGGCCGCGCCCTCAACCGCGGCGATCACCGGTACCGGCAGCACGCTCAGGCGCTCCATGAAGTAGCCGAACTGGCGGTTGCGCGTGGCGACCGGGTCTTCCTGGCTGGCGTCGGCATCGAGCCGGGCCTGGAAGCTGCCCACGTTGCCGCCTGCGCTGAAGATGCCGCCGGCGCCGCGCAGCACCAGCGCGCGGACATCCGGGTCGGCTTCGGCCTGCGCCACGGCGGCGGCCAGCGCGGCCACCACTTCGGGCGCGAGCGCGTTGCGCGTGGCAGGAATATTGAGGGTGGCGAACAGTACGCCGCCGGCGCGGCGCACGATCACGGCATCGTTGCATGAGCTGTCAGGCATGGCGATCCTGGCTGGTGGTCGGTTCAGGGTCGCGTCAGCCGCGCGACATCAGGCCCATCTGCTTGGCAATGACCTGGAGCATGACCTCGTCCGCCCCGCCGCCGATCGAGCCCAGCCGGAAATCGCGATAGGCGCGCGACGCGTGGTTGTCCCACGTGTAGCCCATGCCGCCCTGGAACTGCATGCACCAGTCGGCCACCTCGCGCGACAGGCGCCCGGCCTTGAGCTTGGCCATCGACGCCAGTTCAATGACATCGCCCCCGTTGATATAGGTCTGCGTGGCCATGTAGACCAGCGCGCGCAGCGCCTCCATCTCGGTCTTGAGCTCGGCCAGCTTGAACTGGATGAACTGGTTGTCCAGCAGCGGCTTGCCGAAGGCGATGCGCTGGCGCAGATAGTCGGCGGTCTCCTCGATCAGCGCGTTGCAGGCCAGCCGGCGCGCCGCGCCGTTCAGCCGCTCTTCCTGGAACTGCTTCATCTGGTAGATGAAGCCCATGCCCTCGTCGCCGATGCGGTTGCGCACCGGCACGCGCACTTCATCGAAGAAGATCTGCGCGGTGTCGGAGCACCACATGCCGAACTTCCTGATCTTCTGCACTTCCACGCCGCGCACGCGCTTGCCATCTTCCCTGAGAGGCACCACGATCAGCGACTTGTTCTTGTGGACCGGGCCGTCAGAGGTATTGCACAGCAGGCAGATCCAGTCGGCCTGGGTGCCGTTGGTGATCCACATCTTGGAGCCGGAGATGACATAGTCGTCGCCATCGCGCACCGCACGGGTCTTGAGCGAGGCCACGTCGGAACCGGCGCCGGCTTCGGACACGCCGATCGAGCACACCATGTCGCCAGCGATGGCAGGGGCCAGGTAGTTGCGCTTGAGCTCGTCCGAGCCGAACGCGGTCAGCGCCGGCGTCGCCATGTCGGTCTGCACTCCCACGCCCATGCCCACGCCCTGTGCGTGGGCATAGCCCAGTGCCTCGGCGGCGGCAACGGCGTAGGAGAAGTCGAGCCCCATGCCGCCGTATTCGACCGGCTTGGTGATGCCGAGGAAACCGAGGTCGCCCATCTTCTTGAACAGTGCATGCGCCGGGAAAATCTCGGCGGCTTCCCACTCATCGACGAAGGGATCGATCTCCGCCGAGACGAAGCGGCGGATGCTGTCCATGATGTTGCGGTGGTCTTCCGTGTAAAGCATGGTGGTCTCCTGGTGTCTTGTTCGTTTGGGACGTGTAGGGATGGCGGCAGCGCTCAGAAGCGCCCGACACCAAACTGGATCGCATGCGGCTTGCGCAGGCTGGCCTCGCGCGCGGTGGCCAGCACGAAGGCCAGCACGGCGCGCGTGTCGCGCGGGTCGATCACGCCGTCGTCCAGCAGCAGCCCGCTGGTGACAAAGGCGCTGGCCTGGCGCTCGAAGTTGGCAACGATATGGGCGGTCTGGCTGGCAAGCTGCGCCTCATCGACCGGCACGCCCTTGCGCGCGGCCTGCTGGCGCGCCACGATCTCAAGCGTCATGGCGGCCTGCTCGCCGCCCATCACGGCGGTGCGCGCGTTCGGCCACGAGAAGCAGAAGCGCGGCCGGAAGCCCCGTCCGCACATGCCGAAGTTGCCCGCCCCGAACGAGGCCCCGCAGTACAGCGTGATCTGCGGCACCGTCGAGTTCGACAGCGCCTGGATCATCTTGGCGCCATGCTTGATCATGCCGGCCTCTTCCGAGGCACGGCCGACGATAAAGCCGGTGGTGTTCTGCAGGAACACGATCGGCGTGTCCGACTGGTTGCATAGCTGGATGAACTGCGCGGCCTTGGTGGCGCCGGCCGGGTCGATGGGACCGTTGTTGGTGATGAAGCCGACCGTATTGCCTTCGATGCGGGCGTGGCCGCACACCGTGCCGGGACCATAGTCGGGCTTGAACGGCAGCCAGGCGGAGTCGTCGACGATGCGCGCGATCACCTCGCGCATATCCACCGGGCGCTTCATGTCGAGCGTCATCACGCCATCCAGCTCTGACGCGTCGAGCCGCGGCGGGCGGGCGGGCTGCGCGGGCTCCGTCGCCACGGTCGGCCAGTCCAGGCTGGCAACAATGTCGCGCGCGGTGGCAATGGCGTGCTCGTCGTCCTCGGCCAGGTATTCGGCCAGGCCGCTGACCGTGGCATGCAGGTCGGCGCCGCCCAGCTCCTCATCCGTGGCGACTTCGCCGGTGGCGGCCTTCAGCAGCGGCGGCCCCGCCAGGAAGGCGCGCGCGCGATTGCGCACCATCACCACGTAGTCGGACAGCCCCGGCATGTAGGCGCCGCCCGCAGTGGACGAGCCATGCACGACCGTGATCACCGGCAGCCCGGCCGCGGACAGGCGAGCCAGGTTGTAGAACAGCGCGCCGCCGCGCACGAACTTGTCGACGCGGTACTTGCGCAGGTTGGCACCGGCCGATTCCACCAGGTGGATGAATGGCAACCGGTTTTCCAGCGCGATCTCCTGGCAGCGCATCAGCTTCATGTTGCCGGCCTCGGTCATGGCACCGGCGTCGATGCCGGAATCCGTGGCCAGCACCATGCAGCGCACGCCGCAGACGAAACCGATGCCGGCCACCAGCGAACCGCCGGGGATGGAGGTTTCGGGGTCGGGGTCGTCCATGCCGAAGCCGGCCAGCGTCGCAATCGGCAGGAACGGCGCGCCTGCGTCCAGCAGGCGGCCGATGCGCTCGCGCGGCAGCAGCGCCCCGCGTTTGGCAAAGGTAGGCCGGGCGCGTTCCGAGGCCGCCACGGCACGCTGTTCGAGGCCATGGAGGCGGTCGATCAGGGCCTGCATGCCGGCGCGCTGGCTGGCGAATGCGTCGGAAGATGAGTCGATGCGTGAGTCGATGGGAATCATGGCGCTTGCGTGAGGTTCCGTGATGCATGGATTGCAAACCACCACGCCGCCCGGGACAACCGCAATCACTCACTTTGTGCATAATGTGCACAAGCCAGAAACCCGGGATGCGGGGCGCGGCATCCGCCACCCCCAAAGCGCCCCCCGACGCACCTTCCCATGCCCACCAAGACCCCCTCGCCCGGCGGCGTGCAGAGCCTGTCCCGTGCCTTCGCCCTGCTCCGGCTGCTCGCCGAGCATCACGAGGCGGGACTGACCCTGCCCGAGCTCGCCGCGATCGCGCAGATCGACCGTACCACCGCGCACCGGATGGCGCGCTTCCTGGAATCCGCGGGGTATGTCGAGCGCGAGTCGGGGGGCAAGCGTTATCACCTGGGCACTGCCGCCATGGCGCTGGGCCTGCGCGCGATGAACCGGCCGCCGCCCAACAGCGCGCTGGTGAGCAAGATGAAGGCGCTGGCCCGGCTCACGGGCGACGCGGTGTTCCTGACCGTGCGCATCGGCGACCATGGGCACTGCCTGCATACCGAGGAAGGCAGCCACCGGATCAAGACCTTCCACTTGCTGACCGGCACTTCCCGCCTGCTGGGCCAGGGCACCGGCAGCATGGCGTTGCTGGCGAAGATGGACAACGAGGCGGTGCGTGCGCATTACGAGCGGCACCGCGCCGAGTACGCAGCCGGGGGCCTGAGCCTGCTCAGGCTGTTGCGCGGCGTAGAGCGCGCCCGCAAGCTGGGCTATGCGCTTGCCGGCGCGGAGGGGGTGGCAGGCGTGGGCATTGCACTGCCCCTGGAAATGGGCGCCGAGGCGGCCATCAGCATCATGTCGACTGCGTCGCGGATGCCGGCGGCGCGGCGGCATGAGATGGGGGCGATTGTCGGCGCGATGTTTGCGCAGGGAAGTTAGGGCCGGTTTCTGGCGCCGACCCAGGCGCCCAGTCCCTACTTCCTCAACTTCCCCCCAAACTGCTTTCGAAACTTGGCCAGTTTCGGCGAGATCACCAGGGCACAGTACCCCTGACTCGGATTGTCCTGATAGTAGTTCTGGTGACTTGCCTCGGCGCGCCAGTACGGCTGCTCCGGCTCGACCTGCGTAACGATCGGCGCATCAAAAACCTTGGCCGCTGCCAGCTCCCGCATCACGTATTCCGCCGTGGCCCGCTGCGCTTCCGAATGCGTAAAGATCGCCGACCGGTACTGCGTCCCGACATCGTTGCCCTGCCGGTCTGGCGTGGTCGGGTCGTGGATGGCGAAGAAGATCTCCAGGATCTGGCGAAAGTTGATCACCGACGGATTGAAGGTGACACGCACCACCTCGACGTGCCCGGTATCCCCGTCGCAGACCTGCTGGTAAGTCGGGTGATCCACATGCCCGCCGGTATAACCGGACTCCACCGCCACCACGCCATCGACCTGCTGGAAAACCGCTTCCAGGCACCAGAAGCACCCGCCGCCCAGCGTGGCCGTTTCAAGTCCATGTTCCATTTGCGCCGCTCCCTTGCGTTGTCGTCTGTGGTGTCACGGCCTCAAGCATAAGCGCAGATTGACGCCCTTGCAGCAGATTCAGCCAGGCTGGCGCTGCGCCTCCAGCATCGCGCGCAGTTGCGGCTTGAGCACCTTGCCCAGCGCGCTGCGCGGCAGGTCGTCCAGCAGCACCACCTCGCGCGGCAGCTTGAAGCGGGCAATGCGCGTGGCCAGCAGTTCGCGCAGCGTCTCCGCCCCCAGCGCGTCACGCGGCGCGCCCGGCGCGGGCACGATCACCGCCACCGGCACCTCGCCCCAGCGCGCATCGGCCACGCCGACGACCGCGCACTCCCGCACCCCGGGCAGGCCGACCAGCACATTCTCGATCTCGGCGGGATAGATGTTCTCGCCACCCGAGATGATCATGTCCTTGCTGCGGCCGACGACTTCGATGCAGCCGCCGGCATCGCGGTGCGCGAGGTCGCCGGAATGGAACCAGCCGTCGGCCAGGCCGTTATCAGGCTGGTTCCAGTAGCCAGCCATCAGGTTGGCACCGCGCACCCAGAGTTCACCGACTGCGCCCTGCGCCACCTCGGCGCCGTCCGGGCCGGCCAGCCGGACTTGCGCTTCCGGCTGCGGCCAGCCGGCATAGCCAGGCCGGGCCACCGCATCCTGCAGCTTCAGCACCACCGACACCGGACCCGTCTCGGTCGCGCCATAGACCTGCCCCAGCGGCACACCGCGCGCATGGAAGGCCTCGATATACGACAGCGGGATGGTCGACGAACCTGCCATCACGCCGCGCAGCGCCGACAGGTCGGCCCCGGGCCAACCGGGGTGCTCCAGCACCGCGCGCAACGTGGCCGGCACCATCAGCGACAGGCTCGGCCGCGCCTGCGCGACCGCGCCAAGCCAGGCATCCGGCGCAAAGCGGTCGTGCAGCGTGACCTGCGCCCCGGCCAGCAGCGCCGGCAGCGTCTGGATGCACAGCCCGCCGACATGGAACATCGGCAGCACCGACAGCACGTGGTCATCCGCCGTCATACCGTGCGCCCACCAGCTGGCGCGCGCATTGGCCAGCAGCCCGGCCTGGGTATGCACCGCGCCCTTGGGCTTGCCGGTGGTTCCGGAGGTGTAGGCGAGCAGCAGCGGCGCCTCTTCCGGCACCGGCGGATGGGCCACGCCAAACGGCGCGGGATGGTCGACCAGCCGGTCGAGATGCGCGACCTGGCAGCCGCCGCCAGCCTCCTGCGCCAGCCCAGCATGGCGCTCGTCATGGAACAGCGCGGCCAGTTGCGCGTGGGCGGCGATGGTACGCAGCTCCGCCGGCGCCAGCCGGTAGTTCAGCGGCACGAACATCGCCCCGACACGCGCGCAGGCGAACAGCAGCACCAGCTGCAGCTCGTGGTTCAGGCACAGCGTGCCGACGCGGTCGCCCGCGCGGATGCCCCACGTCGCTGCCAGGTGGGCGCTGCCACGCTCGACGTGCCGCCACAGCTTGCCATAGGTGAAGGTGCGGCCCAGGTAGTGCAACGCCGGCCGCCCCGGTGCCGCGGCGGCATGGCCATGCAGCATGGCCGGCAGCGCGCCCAGCCCGGCGGCGCCCGCACGCATGGCGCTGCGGGTGGCGCTCATTCGTCGCGCTCGCCGGATTCGTACAGGGTCTCGCGCCCCATGCGGTCCAGGATCAGCTCGGCGGTCCAGGGCAGCATCAGCGCGCCGCAGCGCGAGTCGCGGTAGAGCCGCTCCAGCGGCAGGTCCTTGAGCATCGACTGCCCGCCGCAGGTGCGGATCGCCAGCCGGGCGATGTCGTTGGCGCCTTCCATCACGGTGTAGTGCGCGGCGTACAGGCGCAGGCGCTCGTCCTTGGTCGGATTGGGCTTCGCCTCATGGATCACGCGCCAGAAGAGCGAGCGCATGGTTTCCAGCTGGATGCGCATCTGCGCCACCGCGATCTGCTTGGTCGGGTACATGCGACGCTTGACCGGCGGCTGGCCCGGCACCTCGCCGCGCAGGTACTGCACGGTGAAGTCGTAGGCGGCTTGCGCCACGCCCAGGTAGGTCGGCGACAGCGTGAAGAACATCGCCGGCCAGGTCTGCGCCGCGCGGTAGTAGACGCCGCGCGGCATCAGCTGCTCATGGTCGGGCACGAACACGTCCTTGAGCAGCAGCGTGCGCGACACCGTGCCGCGCATGCCCATCGGGTCCCACTCGCCGGTCACCGTCAGCCCTTCCGCCTTGCCGGGCACGGCAATGTAGAGCGTGTCGCGCATGTCGGGATGCTGGTCGCCACGGTCCTCGGTGCACAGGATGCCGTAGTAGTCGGCCGCGCCCGACAGCGAGGCGAAGATCTTGCGCCCGTTCAGCACCCAGCCGCCCTCGACCTTGCGCGCGGTGGTGCCGAACGGCGCCTTGCCCGCGGCGGCGGCGGACCCTTCGGAGAACGGCTGCGCATAGACCGCGCCGTCGCGCACCACGCGCGAGAAATGCAGCTCGCGCCGGGCTTCGTGCTCGGCGCGCTGCTCAGGCGTCATGTCGATGCCGTCGGACAGCACGCCGGTCCACATGGTCGAGCAGATATGCATGTTGTACGTCAGCGCCGTGGCCCCGCAGAAGCGGCCGATCTCGGCGCCCACCATGCAGTAGGTGGCAAAGTCCGCGCCCTCGCCGCCGAACGCCCGCGGCACGCACAGGGCCAGCAGGCCGGCCTCGCGCAGGTCGGCATAGTTGGCGAAGGGGAAGCTGGCCTCGCGGTCCCAGGTGGCTGCGCGCGCCGCAAAGCGTTCGCGGCCCAGGCGGTTGGCCAGTGCCAGCAGGCGCGCTTGTTGCGGGGTGAAGTCCGCCGTACCGATGGCGGGAATGAAGTCGAGCTGGCCGGATGGCATGTCGCGGTCTCCTGTTTTCCTGCTCGCGCCGGATGCGGTCGCGGCGCGGCGGTGGTTCTTGTGTTGCGTTGCCGGGAAGCGGCGTGGTTCAGTGCACGGGGAAGCGCCGGTGCAGGAAATCCAGCACCGCCTCGTTGAACAGCGCGGGCCGCTCCATGCAGGCCAGGTGGCCGACATCCGGCAGGCAGCGGTATTCGGCGCCGGGAATGCGCTGCGCCATGCGCTGCATCACCTCGGGCGCGGCATTGGTGTCGTGCTGCCCGGCCAGCGCCAGCACCGGCACCGCGATGCGCGGCAGCGCGTCGCGCTGGTTGAAGCGCACCAGCGCGCCCAGCGCCGCGCGGTAGGTGGGCGCCGGCACTGCCGCCATCACCGCCGTGGCGAAGGCCACGGCTTGTGGCTCGGCATCGGGCGCGACCATGGTGCGCACCAGCCCGGCGGCCATCTCGGCCATGGTCCTGCCGGCGTCCAGCGGCGCGGTGCGCGCGGCGATGAACTCGCGCTGCCAGGGCCCGTCGCCCTTGCCAAAGGCGGGCGAGGTGCCGGACAGCACCATGCCGTCGATCAGCGCGGGCGCGGCTGCGCAGGCCTGCTGCGCCACCATGCCGCCCATGCTGTGGCCCAGCAGCACCACGTGCCGGCCGGCGTCGCGCTCGGCCTGCAGCAGCGGCGCCAGCGCTTGCGCCAGCCCGTCGAAGTCATAGGGATCGATCAGGGCGCTGTCGCCGTAGCCGGGCATGTCCCAGGCCACGGCACGGTAGCCGGCCTGCGCCAGCGCCTCGCCCTGCGTGGGCCAGGCGGCCTTGCCGCCGCCGATGCCGTGCAGCATCACCACCGCCACCGGGCCATCGCCCCAGGCCAGCGTGGCAATGCCGTTGGCGTGGCGTTGCATCGTCGCGCTCGCGCTCATGCCGCCACCTCCACCAGCGTGCCTGCTTCCACCTCATTGCGGCCATCCAGCGATACCGTGCAGTTGCGCAGCGGCAGGTCGAAATGGCCCAGCGTATGCCGCCCGGCCACCTCGTTGGCGCCGGTCGAGAACAGGAAGTTGCCGGCAAACGCGCGCAGCTCAGTGCCGTTGCAGTCGCGCTTGTCGTAGAAGGTCATCGCGTCCCAGCGCGCCAGCCGGTTCAGGCCCCAGCCCACGTGCGAGACCGCGTACGCATCGCGCGTGCCCTCGCGGTCGGCCCAGGCCTGATAGTAGCCGCGCATCATGTCGGCATCCACGCCCTGCCCCTCGACGCCGGCGATGTAGTCGTCCTCGATATGGCAGACCACGGTATCGCGCAGGTAGGTCTTGAAGGTCAGGTTGACGTCGCCCGGCGCCAGCACCAGCGTGCCGTTGACCTGGCGGCTGGCCGGAAACGCCAGGCACAGCCCGCCGGGCCAGTGCGAAACCTGGCCGGGCTTGTTGCAGAATCCCCAGACCCCGCCCACGCGGGCGTCGGCCAGGCCGATGCGCAACTCGGTGCCAGCCGGCGAATGCACGCGCATCTCGCGCGCGCCGCGCAGGCGCTTCATGGCGGCGCGCACGCTGCCTTCCAGCGCCGGGTCGGGCTGGCAACGTTCCAGGATCTCGGGGTGTTCGTTGCTGACCATCAGCATGCGCGGCACGATGCCGTCGGCGCCGCGCAGGATCAGCGGCAGTTCCGGCGCGTGCAGCAGGCCTTCCACCGTGCAATCCAGCACCAGGTGGCAGCGCGACAAGGCCGCCACCACCGGAGCGAGGCTCTGCAAGGCATCGCTGGCGCCGGTGGAGCGCACCGGCGCAGGCGCACTAAGTGCCGGTGTCGGCACCTGGATGCGCACCGGGGTGGCGCCCAGCGACTGCACGGCCAGCTCGGCCAAGGCCACGTTGACAGGGCGGGATTGCGACTCCGTTACAATTCCAACGACTTCCGCACCCTGCAGGGCACAGAGTTCCAGCGTGCGCCGGAATGCCGCCAGCCAGCGGTGTTCGATCTGCTCGATGAGCATGACGTTTGTCTCCTGCTTGTTGTATCGGCGGCAGTGCCCGCCTTGTTGTATGCGCCAGCCCAGCGCCGCGGCCGCAAATAAGCGCACGGCCGGGCTTGAACTTGCTGCCCCTGGCGCGAATAATATATATGAAATTTCATGAACTCCAGCGGAGCCCCCATGGGCATGCCTGAGGCCCAGCCACAGATCGCCAGCGCCGCCGCACCAGATTTCGATGCGCAGCACTTCCGCCGCACCCTGTCGCAGTTCGCGACCGGGGTGACGGTGATCACTACGCGGGCCAGCGCCGATTCTGTCGCCGCCGGCGCGCCGCCGTTCATCGGCATCACCGCCAGTTCGTTCAATTCGGTGTCGCTGGATCCGCCACTGGTGCTGTGGAGCATGGCCACGCGCGCCAACAGCCTGCCGATGTTCCGCGACGGCACGCACTACATCGTCAACGTGCTGTCGGCCTCGCAGCTGGAGCTGTGCCAGCGCTTCGCCACCCTCAAGGGCGACCGCTTCGCCGGCGTGGACTACCGGCTCTCGGCCACCGGCCTGCCGATCCTGTCCAATGCGCTGGCCTGGTTCGAATGTCACAACCGCAGCCGCTACGACGAGGGCGACCACATCATCTTCGTGGGTGAAGTCGAGCGCTGCGGCGTGCTCGATGGCAGCGACGGTCCGCTGGTATTCCAGGGCGGCCAGTTCACCACCACCGCCCCCCTCGACCTCTGAACGGCACCGGGCCCATCATGGCGGACCTGCCTGCGCAATCCCCCCTGCCCTTTGTCGATGGCTACCTGGCCTACCTGCTGGCCCGCGCCAGCCACCTGATCTCGGGCGAATTCCACCGCGAAGTCGAAGCCAGCGGCCTGTCCGTGCAGGAATGGCGCGTGCTGGCCACGCTGGCCGATCGCCCCGACTGCACCATCGGCACGCTCGCCGAAATCACGCTGACCAAGCAGCCGACGCTGACCAAGCTGGTCGACCGCATGGCTGCCGACGGGCTGGTGACGCGCCGCGCCGGCCAGACCGACCGCCGCCAGGCGCTGATCTCCATCACCCCGCGCGGCCTCGCGCTGGCGCAGCCGCTGCTGGCGCGCGCCGCCCAGCACGAGCGCGCAGTGCTGGACGACTTTGGCCCCCGCCAGGGTGCGCTGCTCAAGGAAACCCTGCGGCAGCTGATTGCGCTGCATACGCAACGCTAGGCTAGGCTAGGCACCCTCCGCGCCAGCCTTCAGGATCGCCAGCGGCGAACTGTCCACCTTGATCCTCTGCAGCACGATATTCGAGCGGATATCCATCACGCCCTTGGTGCGGTACAGCCGGTTCACGATGAAGTCCGAGTAGTGCTTCAGGTTGCGCGCCTGCACCCGCAGGATGTAGTTGCTGTCGCCGGTGATGATGTACGCCGACAGCACTTCCGGCCACGACTGCACCGCGGCGATAAAGGTGTCGTGCCAGCCTTCCACGTCATGGCGCATCGACACCTGCACGATCGCCTCAAGCTCCAGCCCGAGCTGCTCGGCGTCGAACCAGGCGCGGTAGCCGCCGATCACCCCTGACTCTTCCAGCAGGCGCACCCGCCGCAGGCATGCCGAAGGCGACAGCGCCACGCGGTCGGCCAGGTCCTGGTTGCTGATGCGGCCGTTCTCCTGCAGGCAGGTCAGGATGCGCAGATCGGTGGGATCGAGGTTCATTCGAATTTCCTTCGATAAATCATCAATTCTTCGCATTTTATGCGAAAGATGACTGCATCGACGGTCCATTTAGCAAGCCTCTTGCCGCCAATTTTGACTATGATTTCCGACATCGAGGCAGACAACGACGGCGCCTTGCAAAGGCGCCGCGCACCCCGCACCACCCTTATGACCGCCCCCAACCAAGACCCGCGCCGGCTGTGGGACATCAGCCCGCCGCTCTCCCCCGCCACCCCGGTCTGGCCCGGCGACACGCCGTTCCAGCAGCAGCCGGCCTGGCAGATGGACGAGCACTGCCCGGTGAATGTCGGCCGCATCACGCTGTCGCCGCACACCGGCGCGCACGCCGACGCACCGCTGCACTACGCCGCCGACGGCGCGCCGATCGGCGCCGTGCCGCTCACGCCCTACCTTGGCACCTGCCGCGTGATCCATTGCATCGGCGCCTCGCCGGTGGTCGAGCCGCGCCATATCGAACACGCGCTGGCCGGCCTGCCGCCGCGCGTGCTGCTGCGCACCTACCGGCAGGCGCCGCTGGCGCAGTGGGACCCGCACTTCTGCGCGGTCGCGGCCGAGACCATCGCGCTGCTGGCCGCGCACGGCGTGCAGCTGGTGGGCATCGACACACCATCGCTGGACCCGCAGGAATCCAAGACCATGGACGCGCACAACGCCGTGCGCCGGCACGGGCTGGCCATCCTGGAAGGCATCGTGCTGGATGAGGTCGATGCCGGCGACTACGAACTGATCGCGCTGCCGCTGCGCTTTGCCGGGCTCGACGCCAGCCCGGTGCGCGCGGTGCTGCGCAGCCTCGACTGAACCACTCCCGAACAACCCCTGGCCAATCCCACGACATGACGACATTTGACCGCGAGCACTGTATCCGGCTCGATCAGCAAGACCCGCTGCGCCCGCTGCGCGACCAGTTCGCGCTGCCCGAGGGCGTGATCTACCTCGACGGCAACTCACTGGGCGCCCGCCCACGCGCCGCCGCCACGCGCGCCGCCCAGGTGGTGGCCGAAGAATGGGGCGAGGGCCTGATCCGCAGCTGGAACACCGCCGGCTGGTTCGAGCTGCCGCAGCGGCTGGGCAACAAGCTGGCCCCGCTGGTCGGCGCCGGCCAGGATGAAGTGGTGGTGACCGACACCACTTCGATCAACCTGTTCAAGGTGCTGGCCGCGGCGCTGCGCGTGCAGCAGACGCGCGACCCGGCGCGCAAGGTGATCGTGTCGGAGGCCAGCAACTTCCCCACCGACCTGTACATCGCGCAGGGCCTGGCCGACCTGCTGCAGCAGGGCTATTCGCTGCGCCTGGTCAATTCGCCGGCCGAGATCGACGCCGCCGTGGGCGCCGACACCGCCGTGCTGATGCTCACCCACGTCAACTACAAGACCGGCGAGATGCTGGACATGGCCGCGCTGACCGAACTGGCCCATGCCCGCGGCGCGCTCACGGTGTGGGACCTGTGCCACTCCGCCGGCGCCGTTCCGGTCAGCCTGAAGGCGGCCGGGGCCGACTACGCCATCGGCTGCACCTACAAGTACCTGAACGGCGGCCCGGGCTCGCCCGCCTTCGTCTGGGTCGCGCCCGCGCTGCGCGATGCCTTCTGGCAGCCGCTGTCGGGCTGGTGGGGCCATGCCGCGCCGTTCGCGATGGACCCGCAGTATCGCCCGGTTGAAGGCGTGCGCCGCTTCCTGTGCGGCACGCAGCCGGTGACTTCGCTGGCGATGGTGGAATGCGGCCTGGACATCTTCGCCCAGACCACTATGCAGGTGCTGCGCGCCAAGTCACTGCTGCTGACCGACTTGTTCGTTGAACTGGTGGAGGCGCGCTGCGGCCACCACCCGCTGACGCTGGTCACTCCGCGCGAGCACGCGCGCCGCGGCAGCCAGGTCAGCCTGGAGCACCCGGACGGCTATGCGCTGGTGCAGGCCCTGATCGAGCGCGGCGTGATCGGCGACTACCGCGAGCCGCGCATTGCCCGCTTCGGCTTCACGCCGCTGTACACCAGCTTCACCGAGGTGTGGGATGCTGTGGAAATCCTGCGCGATGTGCTGGACAGCGGCGCCTATCGCGACGCGCGCTTCCAGACGCGCGGCCAGGTGACCTGATCGGGAGCGCATCATGAGTGAATTCAAGGGATGCCCTTTTTCCGGCGAGGCCGGCACCGCAGGCCAGGCTGCGCCGCAAGGTGACAACTGGCACGGTGCGCAGATGGATTTCGCCAGGGACATGAGCTACGGCGACTATCTCGGACTGGACCAGATCCTGAATGCGCAGCACCCGCTGTCGCCGGACCACAACGAGATGCTGTTTATCGTGCAGCACCAGACCACCGAGCTGTGGATGAAGCTGATGCTGCACGAGCTGCGCGCCGCGCGCGAATCGGTCAAGACCGACAGCCTGCCGCCGGCGTTCAAGATGCTGACGCGGGTGTCGCGCATCATGGACCAGCTGGTGCAGGCGTGGAACGTGCTGGCGACGATGACGCCGCCGGAATACTCGGCGATGCGGCCCTACCTGGGCATGTCGTCAGGCTTCCAGTCGTACCAGTACCGCGAGATCGAGTTCATCCTCGGCAACAAGAACGCTGCCATGCTGAAGCCGCACGCGCACCGGCCGGAGCATTTGGCGCTGGTGGAAACCGCGCTGAAGACGCCGTCGCTGTATGACGAGGCGATCCGGTTGATGGCAAGGCGTGGATTTGCGATCGATGCGGACTGCGTCGAGCGGGACTGGACGCAGCCCACCGCGTATAACGCTTCGGTCGAGGCCGCCTGGCTGGAGGTCTACCGCAATCCCGGCGCGCACTGGGAACTGTATGAACTGGGCGAGAAGTTTGTCGACCTGGAAGATGCGTTCCGGCAATGGCGCTTCCGGCATGTGACCACGGTTGAGCGGGTGATTGGCTTCAAGCGTGGTACCGGCGGCACGGAAGGCGTCAGCTATCTGCGCAAGATGCTGGATGTGGTGTTGTTTCCGGAATTGTGGAAGCTGCGCACGGACCTGTAACACCTGCGCACGTCGGACCTGGCCGTCAGCCCGCCGGGTCCGACAACCTTGCCGCCAGCGCCCGCAACGCCGGCGCCAGCGTCTGGTGGAACACCGCCTCATCCACCGTCCCATAGGAAGCACTGCAACTCAGCATGTGCAACTCCTTCTCCCCCACCGGCCGGAATGCCACCGCACAGGCATGGATGGCCGGATGCCAGTCGCGGAACGATGCCGCATAGCCGCGCTGCTGCGCCTCGGCCAGGGCCACGCGCGTGGCCGTCTCTTGCTGCTTCCATTGCTCGGGGAACGCCTGGCTGAACTCAGCCATGACCCGCTCGCGCCGCGCCGCCGGCAGCGCGGCCAGGTACGCCCGCCCCATCGAACTCGACACCAGCGACAGCCGCGAGCCCACGCCCAGCCCCAGCATCACGCCCGCATCGTTGCGGATCGATTCCAGGTAGATCACTTCCATGCGCTCGCGCTTGCCCAGCGAGACCGAGACCCCGTATGACTGCGCGAACGCCAGCATATGCGGCCGCGCCAGCGACACCACGTCGGACGCCGACAGGTAGGCATAGCCCAGCGCCAGCACGCCGGCATCCAGCGCGTACTTGCCCAGGCTCTCGTCATAGCGCAGGTAACCCAGCTGCACCAGCGTGCCGGCCAGCCGGCTCACCGTGGCCTTGGGGAAGCCGGTGCGGCGCACGAAGTCCTGGTTGCCGAGCATCGCCTCGCCCGTGCGGAAGCAGCGCATCAGCTCCAGCCCGCGCGCCAGGGCGGTGACGAAGTTGGGATCGCTGTCGCGCACCGGCGCGGGCGGCGTGGCATCGGGAGAAAGTGACGGACTGGTCAAGGGCGGCTCCTCTCAGGTCGGCGGTTGTCCGCTCATCGCACAAAGGCATGGGTGTCGGGGGTTTTGCCTGTTGCACGGCAAAGCCATTGCGATATACTAATTCAACGGAACACAGTTCCGCAATGCGGAACCACAAAAACCCTCCGCGAAGATCACCGAACCCATCACGATTCCCGGAAGCGCCGGTGCGGCAAGCGACCATTCGCCCCGCCCCCGATGCTTCCCCCGCGCTACCGAAGGAGACCTGCATGGCTGCCAACGCCGAATTCCACTGGGCCGACCCCCTGCTGCTGGACCAGCAACTGACCGCCGAAGAACGCATGGTGCGCGACGCCGCCGCGGCGTACAGCCAGGACAAGCTGATGCCGCGCGTGCTTCAGTCGTTCCGCAATGAGAAGACCGACATCGAGATCTTCCGCGAGATGGGCGAACTGGGCCTGCTCGGCCCGACCATCCCCGAACAATACGGCGGCCCGGGCCTGAACTACGTCAGCTACGGCCTGATCGCGCGTGAAGTCGAGCGCGTCGATTCGGGCTACCGCTCGATGATGAGCGTGCAGTCGTCGCTGGTGATGGTGCCGATCCATGAATTCGGCACCGAAGCGCAGAAGCAGAAGTACCTGCCCAAGCTGGCCACCGGCGAATGGATCGGCTGCTTCGGCCTGACCGAGCCGAACCACGGCTCCGACCCGGGCTCGATGGTCACCCGCGCCAAGAAGGTCGACGGCGGCTATGAGCTGACCGGCGCCAAGATGTGGATCACCAACTCGCCGATCGCCGACGTGTTCGTGGTCTGGGCCAAGCTGCAAGGCGATAACGGCAAGGAAGAGATCCGCGGCTTTATCCTGGAAAAGGGCTGGAAGGGCCTGTCGGCACCGGCCATCCACGGCAAGGTCGGCCTGCGCACCTCGATCACCGGCGAAATCGTGCTGGACCAGGTGTTCGTGCCGGAAGAGAACATCATGCCGGGCGTGAGCGGCCTGAAGGGCCCGTTCACGTGCCTGAACTCGGCCCGCTACGGCATCGCCTGGGGCGCGCTTGGCGCCGCCGAATTCTGCTGGCACACCGCGCGCCAGTACACGCTGGACCGCAAGCAGTTCGGCCGCCCGCTGGCCGCCACGCAGCTGGTGCAGAAGAAGCTGGCCGACATGCAGACCGAGATCACGCTGGGCCTGCAAGGCTGCCTGCGCCTGGGCCGCATGAAGGACGAAGGCACCGCCGCGGTGGAAATCACCTCGATCATGAAGCGCAACTCGTGCGGCAAGTCGCTGGACATCGCCCGCGTGGCGCGCGACATGCTCGGCGGCAACGGCATCTCGGATGAGTTCGGCGTGATCCGCCACGTGGTGAACCTGGAGGTGGTCAACACCTATGAAGGCACCCACGACATCCACGCGCTGATCCTGGGCCGCGCCCAGACCGGCCTGCAGGCCTTCTTCTGATCGCCATCCGCGACTCGCGCACAGGCTCTCCGCAATAAAAAGGCCCGGCTGCAAAGCCGGGCCAAGCACACTACCAAGGAGACGACGAGGCTGCCCCCGTCGATAAAACACCTGTCGTTCACGCCGGCCCCGCCTTCAAGCGGGGCCGCGTTCATTTGTTGGGTTGGGGCGTCAGGCGCAGGTACGGCCGCACCGCCTGGTAGCCCTTGGGGAATTTCTCGCGGATCACCGCCTCGTCCTTCAGCGAGGGCACGATCACCACGTCGTCACCGTCCTGCCAGTTGCCCGGCGTGGCCACGCTGTGGTTGTCGGTCAGCTGCAGCGAGTCGATCACGCGCAGGATCTCGTTGAAATTGCGCCCGGTGCTGGCGGGATAGGTGATGATCAGGCGCACCTTCTTCTTCGGGTCGATGATGAACAGCGAGCGCACCGTCAGGGTCTCGTTCGCGTTCGGGTGGATCATGTCGTAGAGTTGCGACACCTTGCGGTCGCCATCGGCCAGGATCGGGAAATTGACCTGGGTCGACTGGGTCTCGTTGATATCCTGGATCCAGCCGCGGTGCGAGTCCACGTTGTCCACCGACAGCGCGATCGCCTTGACGCCGCGGCGCGCGAATTCATCCTTCAGCTTGGCGGTCAGGCCCAGTTCGGTGGTGCACACGGGCGTGTAGTCAGCCGGGTGCGAGAACAGCACACCCCAGCTGTCGCCAAGCCATGCATGGAAGCGGATGCGGCCTTCGCTCGAATCCTGCTCGAAGTCCGGGGCGATATCGCCAAGACGCAATGCCATGTTCTGTTCTCCTGATTTCGGGGTGGAACCAGAGTATCCGGATTGATATCCAACCCAAACGAATATAAAGTCACTACAAAATCACTCGAAGTCATATAAACATTTCCTGACATTCATCACGCGTGCTTTCCGGCATGCTTGCGATACCAGGCACTGCAGCGTCGCGCTTGCTGGCGTGTAGCCTTGAAACCACGGCCGCCCGCCACATATGCTAAGTATCAGACCGACAAATGCCGTTAGCCTCGGAGCGTAGAAAATGTCAGAATCCGCACAAACCGAACCAACCGCCCGCAAACAGGAGAAACTGATGAGCGATGTCAAGACCGTTCTGTCCGACGCCGAGGAACTGCTGAAGCAAGCCGCCTCGACCACCGGGGAAAAGGCCGCCGAACTGCGCGAGCGTGGCATGGGCCTCCTCAAGCAAGCCAAGGAAAAGGCCCAGGACCTGCAAGACGCCGTCGTGACCAAGAGCAAGGCCGCAGCACGCGCCACCGACGACTACGTGCATGACCACCCGTGGCGCGCCGTGGGCGTGGCGGCCGGGGTTGGTCTGCTGATCGGTCTGCTGCTGAACCGCAAGTAAGCGATTCCAACCCGGCGCGGCATGCTGGTGCCGCGCCTGAGCGGCAACCCGGTCATCGGGTTGCCAGTGGCCGGGGCACAAGCATGTTGGCGACACACCATGGCGCCACACCCGGCCCCGCCTGCCGGAAAGGCGCGTACGGCCACGCCGTCGCGCCGCTCTTTCACGCCGGAGCCGCATGAGCGAATCCCCCCCTTCCCCCAAGTTCCTCGAATCCGTGCGCAACCTGGCCGGCTCGCTGGTGGCGATGATCCAGACCCGCCTCGAACTCGCCAGCGTGGAGCTTGCCGAGGAACGCACGCGCCTGATGAAGGTCGCGCTGCTGGCCTGCTTCGGCCTGGTGTTCTTTGGCATCGGGCTGGTCACCCTGACCGGGCTGGTCGCCATCCTGTTCTGGGACACCTACCGCTGGCAGGCGCTGGGCGCACTGACGGTCCTTTACCTGGTGCTGTGCGCGATTTGCCTGGCGTACGCACGCAACCTGGTGCGCAACGCCCCGCCGATGCTGGAGGCCACGCTCGCCGAAATCGACAAAGACCGGGAGATCCTGCGCCGATGAGCCCCCTGGAACCCGACGACAGCGCAGCCGGACACAACCGCCGCGATCACCCGCGGCGGGCCCGGTTCACGCAAGAGGTACGCCTGCCGCTGGCGGTGCGCAAGGAATTGCTGCTGACCCGCGCCGCGCTGGAACGCTACGACTGCCTGCAGGCCCTGCACGAGGTGCGGGGTGGCGCGCACCGCCTGGGCACTATCGGCCACTGGCTGCCGCGCATCGCCCGTCCGGGGTCGTGGATGAAAGTGGTCGGCATGACCAAGGACTACCCGCTGCTGAGCACTGTATTGACGCTGGCGCTGCCGCTGGTCAAGCGCACGCCGGTGCTGCGCTGGACCTGGAAGCTGTCCAAGGTCGGCCTGGCAGCTGGCGCCGCCTACTGGGTGTACAACACCTGGCGCGAGGCCAGGCACCAGGCCGTGCCGCCCGCAACCGTGCCGACGCCCGCGCCGGCCGGCACCCCGCCCGGCGCCGATACCGGCTTCCGCGATCCGCTCGTTCCCTGACCCACGGCCGGGCCTGGCGGCTCAGCCCGCCAGCGCCAGCGCCGGCCGGTCGCCGGCCTCGGCATCCGCCGGGGCAAACGGCACCGGCGCCGCAATGTGGTAGCCCTGCACCAGGTCCACGCCCAGCTCGCGCAGCCGTTCGAGCATGGCCTCGCTCTCAACGAATTCCGCAATGGTCTGCTTGCCCATGGCATGGCCGATGCGCTGGATCACTTCCACCATCACCAGGTTGACCGGGTCAGCCAGCATGTCGCGCACGAAGCTGCCGTCGATTTTCAGGTAGGCCGCCGGCAGGTGCTTGAGGTAGGTGAACGACGACATGCCCGCGCCGAAGTCATCCAGCGCAAACTTGCAGCCCAGCTGCTGCAACTGCAGGATGAACGCGCCGGCCTGCGCCAGGTTGGAGATCGCCGCGGTCTCCGTGATCTCGAAGCAGATGCCGTCCAGCGCGATGCCGAAGCGCTGCGCCTGCTCGCGCACGAAATCGGGAAACTGGATGTCCGCCAGCGACGAGCCTGACAGGTTGATCGCGCAGGTGGCAATCTCCGCCTGCCGTCCCGCCAGGGTGCCAAACGCGGTCTCGACCACCCAGCGGTCGATCATCGGCATCAGGTTGTAGCGCTCGCAGGCCGGCACGAACGCCATCGGCGGCACCAGCCGGCCACGTTCATCGACCATGCGCAGCAGCAGTTCCACATGGCGGCCCGTCTGCGGCAACGCGCCATCGTGCGCCGGCACGATCTCCTGCGAGTAGAGGCAGAAGCGGCCAGCCGCCAGCGCCGCATGCACGCGGCTGACCCACTCCATCTCGCCGTGGCGCGCCTGCACCACGCTGTCCAGCGGATGGTAGACCTGCACGCGGTTGCGCCCGCCCTCCTTGGCCACGTAGCAGGCCGCGTCGGCCGCGCTCAACGCCTCGGCGACGTTGACGGTCTGCCGGTCCAGCGTGACCAGGCCGATGCTGACGCCCAGCGTGAAGGTGCGCTGGCGATGCGCAAAGCGGAAGCACGCAATGGCATGGCGCAAGGCCTCGGCCACGCGTTCGCCATCGCCGGTGCCGCAATGCTCCAGCAGCACGCCGAACTCGTCACCGCCCAGCCGGGCCAGCGTGTCGCTGCGGCGCAGCTGGCTGCGCATGACCTCCGCCATCTGCCGGATCAGCTCGTCGCCGGCGGCATGCCCGCAGGTGTCGTTGACCACCTTGAACTGGTCCAGGTCCAGGTACATCAGCGTATGGGTGGTGCCCTGCTCGCGTGTCCGCGTGATCGCCGCGCCGAGCCGGCGCTCGAACTCGGCGCGGTTGACCAGGCCGGTCAGCGCATCGTGGCTGGCCTCGTACGCCAGGCGCGCCGCATGGGCGCGTTCCTGGCTGATATCGTGCAGCACCACCACCACGCCGATGGCCTGCGCGGCACGGTCGCGGATCAGCGCCACCGATGGCTTGACCGCCAGCGCCTGTCCGGGCAGCCCGGACACATCGCGCCGCACCAGCTGCGCCGACCGGCTGCGCCAGCGCTGGCGCAGCGCCAGCGTGACAATATCGGGCAGCGGCGCCAGGCTTTCCTCGTCGCGCAGCACGCAGACGCTGCTCAGCGGCAGGCCGCGGGCGTCGGCTTCGCGCCAGCCGGTCAGGGCCTCGGCCGCGGGGTTGAGCGATTCCACGCGCCCCCACACATCGGCCGTCACCACCGCGTCGCCGATGGCCTGCAGCGTGACCTGGGCGCGCTCCTTCTCGGCAAAGAGCTGGGTCTCGTAGCGCTTGTGGTCGGAAATATTCGTGAGCGACCCCGCCATGCGCGCGCGCCGGCGCCCCGCCCCGCGCACCAGCCGGCCGCGGGCGCGCACCCACAGGTAATCGCCGGCGCGGTTGCGCAGGCGGAATTCGGCGTCAAAGGGCTCGCCGCTGCGCAGATGGTGGGCCAGCTTGGCCTCGAAGGCGGCCAGATCGGAAGGATGCAGCAGGCCCAGCACGGTCTCACGCGCATGCGGCAGCTCGGCGTCCTGGTAGCCCAGCATCTGCGCGCAGCGCGGCGAGAAGTACAGCTCGCCACGGCCGAGATGCCAGTCCCATAGCCCGTCGTTGCTGCCCTCCACCGCCAGCTGCAACTGCTCTTCGCGCTGCGCCAGCGCCTCGCGCAGCCGGCGCTCGCGCCGCAACGGCGCCACCGACAGCAGGATCGCCGACATCAGCAGCGCTGCCGCCATCACCGCGCTGCCGGTGGTCAGCAGCCGCGTCACGCGGCGCGAGGCCTGGCCCAGATGGCTCGAAAAGGCCCGCTCCAGCGGCGTCAGCCTGGCGTCGATCTGCGCAATGTTGCGCAGCACTGGCGCCACGCAATCGTCCCCGCAGCCGGGCTGGCGGATCAGCCGGCGCAGGGTCAGTGCCTGTTCGTGCAGGGCAGATATCTCGATGTCGCCCGCGGCCCACACGCGGATCGCGGCATCGACCTCCTGGATATGGCGGAAATTCCGGTAGAGCCGCACTATCCGCGGAATGTCTTCGGGATGGTTGCCGCCGGCAAGGAGCCCTTCATGGATGCGTTCCAGGTCAGGCTCGTCGCGGTCGAGCTCCAGGCGCGCGCGGTGGTCACCCAGCGGAATCGCGATCGACTCCAGGTATGCCTCGAAATCCGCCGGATCGCGATCGTCGCCGTAGCGCAGCAGGTGCAGCACGGCGTTCTTCTGGCCCTTGGACCACTGGCTCTCGCCCGCGACAAAGGCACGCGCAGCCGACAACAGGTCCAGGCTGGCGATGCTGAACAACGCCAGTGCAACGACCACCGGCACGAACGGCCAGATAATGCGCAGCACGTGCCCGCTGGCCGGCAAGGAAACGCCTGCTCGCCGCATAGGGTCTTGTTGGTGGGCCGTGTCTCGCGGCCGTCCTGATGGACCGCGGTCAACACGCCGCGGTTGACCCATTGTGCTGCGCAGGCAGGTCCAAGTCTCTACCTCGAACTAGTTAATGGACCCCCCACTATCGGGGCATGCCAGACGCAAAAAGGGCCTGTGACTTGCGCCACAGGCCCTTCGTAATACTGGTGGGTCGTGCGTGACTCGAACACGCGACCAACGGATTAAAAGTCAAACCAAGCTGCTAGAACGTTACCCCAGATCGCCTGGCATTTCAAGGGTTTCCGTCACTCTGTATCACTGCTGATCTCGCAGGATCACCGCCACGCTCCGGCAGAATTCCGGCAGAGCCGAGAACTGCCCCCCCCTAAGCAGGGACAATCGCCAGAGCCGCCTTAGAAGGGGTGTACGTCTTCCTCTTACCTCGCGATCGTGGTCTTTTGAACTCGCTTGGCACGATGCGTGGTCCGGATGGCCACCCTTCCATCCAAAGACGGACGTCCCGGACAACCAAAGTGTTCGCTTTTCGGCCAACTAGCCTAGCCACCCTCTCCTCCAATCTCTGGATAGCCGATGCCTGGGGGGAGCGCGCCTTCTTGGGATTTGCGACGCTATAGCTATACGTAGTACCGATAGGCAAATCCAATGCCTCGTCTAGCTGTGGGAAGCTGAACCCAGTCTTGTTTATCGCCTCTTGCACCAACCGGGCCGCGACCCGGCTCAGCGCTGGCTTGAGGATGCGGCCGCTGTTGGGTTCATTGTTCACGCTGCTCCTTGCCAAAAACTGCCCTTCGACTGGTGTTGCCGGAAATCTTACATTCGTCAACGTACTAACTGCAAGGGAATGGGGATCATCAGTGATCACCATCCATCACGACATGGGAAAAATCGACAACGACTTCCGAGCGACCTTTGGTCGTATGGCTGCCGAGGCGGTCATCACTCGCGCGGAGCTTGCAGCTCTTCTAGCAACAACCGAGGGGGCGGTAACGCAAATGGCCTACAAGGGCGAGCTACCCCAAACAGCATTCCCAGCCAAGCGGCGCGCCGTCTGGTTTGTCGCAGACATTAGACGATGGCTCGCCGAAGTAGCAGCGCGCCGAGGAACCGAGAGCGTTGAAGGCGCAGCATCGATGCGGCGAACTGGGAGGCCTCGCCTTCCAATTGGACAGCCGGGCCACGCCGAGACCGGAGGCCTCTAATGGTTCATCACAACCGTCCAATTGCCTGTGAGCAAGCAAGGCGACCCAGCACCTCCGCGGCACTAACGATCAGCAATCAATACATGAAGTACGTTGTGATTGCTTGGGCCGTAGCTTGCTCGCTCGCGTTTGCCAGCACGGTCGCTCTGGCCCAAAGCGGCAATCGCAGCGCGGATGTTAAGCCGGAAATTTTGCCTTGGCAGCCTCAGCAGCCCCAATCCGGGCCAATGCAAGACTGCCAGCGCAGTACAGCCGACTTCGCCAGTCATGGGCAGTGTGGACAGGGGGATCTTGCCTGCGTGGCCCGATTAGAGAACGAGCTGAAGAACACTGTCGAAAAGATCTGCATCAGGGCGATCGAAGAACTCCGCCCCAAGCCACAACTCTATCCTCTCCCGTAACTGGACAGAGGTGCGGCAACTGAAGGGGTCCGAATTGAGAAGGCCATTAGAAGCTATCAAATCATTCCTTGCGTCACAGGCATTCGATCGCGCAACGCATCGAGCCGGCGCCTATTTGCTCCTGTTAAGCAATCTGGTCTCGCCCCTAGGTTTGCATAGACTCTGGATGCGGCTGCCGGGTTGCTGGTGGTTCCCACTAACCTTTGCACTTGGCGCGAGTGGCGCGTGGAACTCTTTGGGGAGTAACCACGCCACAGCGTGGAAGGTGCTGGCTCTGCCGTTTCCCCTGCTGTTCGCTATGGATTTCTGGGCTCTGGCAACTGCGCCTGTACCCCACAGGATTAAGAAATGATCAGGCGCATACTCACTAGCGCGCTCGCGCTCGGGCTGACCGCCGGCGTTGCTTATGCAGACTCCCCAACCGGCATGTCGCTCAACCAATTCACCCCGCCGGCAGGCGACACCTCCGTAGACTTCTTGCGAGAGGTATTCGGGAACATCATCGGGCTAATCTCATCCGGCGGGAACTTCAGCGGCGGACAGAACGATGATGTTCTTGGCGCGATGATGAAGGTCTTCAACGCCGCCGTCCTTTTCCTGGGCATGCTGTTCATCGCTTACACGACGATCAAGGGCACGATCGACTCAGCGCACGACGGAGAGGTTCTCGGCAAGAGCATGAAGTCGCCTTACGTGATCCTGCGCAGCGTCGCCGGCACCGCCCTCCTGCTGCCTCTCGGCTCGGGCTATTCGCTGATCCAGATCGGCATACTCTGGCTCGCACTGCAAGGCGTTGGCGTTGCGGATGCCATCTGGAAGGCCGCGATCGAACAGATCAATCGGGACAACATGATCTCCCGCCCGATGATCCCGGACTCTCGTCCTCTGGCCGCCAACATCCTAAAATTCGAAGTCTGCGCGGCCGCGATGAACAAACAGTTCCAGGACTCCGGCCGCGGCACCAGAGTTCAGCCGGTGCCGTCCACGCAGGTCATGATGAATAGCGGTGAGCTGCTGAACTACGACGTCTTCGATGCGATACCCGTCGTCGGTGCCTACACGACCATCAAGAACCTGTCGAACGCCAAGTACACGGTCAGCAACTACCAGTGGAAAGCCAACGACAATAGCTACGTCAACCCGACGGTTTGCGGCGGAATCTCCTGGAAGCAGTCATGGGAGGCGTCCGAGGGCAACAGCAATACAAAGGTAATCAAAGGGCCGATCATGACTGCACACGCTCAGGCTCTGCAGCGCATGATCCAGGAACTGCAGCCGACCGCCAACCAGATTGTGGCCGGGCAAAAGCCCACTCCGGGTGCAATTGATACGGCGGCAAACAATTACGAGAACGCGCTGCGTGACGCGGCGAAGAGCGCCGTATCGCAGACGAACGACCGAGCCCGCAGTGACTTCCTTCAAGCCGCCAAGGATGGGGGCTGGATCTTCGCCGGCACCTGGTACAACCACATCGTCAAGATGAACGATGTGATGCAGTCCACGCTGAACGGGCTACCCACGTCTGAACCTATCGATATCACGGACAAGGAAACGCAGGAGGTCCTGCAGACCTACCAGGATGCGATGGCCACCGCCAACGAGTACACGAAGAATCGGGTAGAGGGCATTCGCCAGGTCTATTACAACGAGACCAACGTGCGCCCTCCCCAGCAAGGGGAAGGCGCGTGGGAGTACGTGAGGAAGCTGATGTCGGCACCGTTCATGGGTGCCATTAACCAAATGACTCAGGAAATTGCGGGCTCAAACCTCAATCACATGAGCCAGATGAAGTCCTTTGGGGATTCGATCGTCGGCACTGGTGAAGCACTCCTGGTCGGCATGGCCGGCGCGACGGGTGTTGCGAACTCTTGGATCACGCAAGGCACGGCGAAGATTGGGTTCGACGGAGCCGCGGTGTTGCAGTTCCTGTCGGGCCTTGTGACCACAATGGTAATCGCTTTGTTCTTTTTTGGGGCAGTGCTATCGAGCTATGTCCCTATGATCCCGTTCATCACTTGGATGACCTCGGTGGTGAATTGGTTCGTGCTGGCACTGGAGTCAGTGATTGCTGGCCCGCTGTTCGCAGTGGCCCACGTCCACCCAGACGGCGACGATGCAGTCGGAAAGGCCGGGCATGGGTACATGATGATTCTCTCCCTCGTGATGCGACCAGCTCTGATGCTGTTCGGTCTGATCGGGGGCATGCTCCTGACACAGCCAGTCGTGGGGCTCATCAACGTCGGGTTGATGACTGTCGTCGCAGGCGTCCAGGCCGACTCCATGACCGGTATCGTCTCGTTTTTCGCGTATGTCACCATCTACGTGATCATCATGACCACGGTGGTCCACATCGTGTTCTCGCTCATCCACTGGATTCCAGACAATATCCTCCGCTGGCTGGGCGCACATGCGGGTGGCATCGGTTCTGCCGAGCGCGCAGGCGAACAAGGCCACGACATCTTGGTAGGTGGGGTACGCGAGGTTAAACACGGGGCTGGCGGCCTCGGGAGCACCAGCCAGAAGCGGCCAAGTAATGATGCTGGAGCGATAGGGGAGCTCAGACCGAGCTCAAGCGTGTCACCCTCAAATAGAGAGCTTCTTGGTGACTGACGAGCAAGCGCACCCGGCACGCTCGCACTGGGACGGGGGCAACGCTAGAAGTTTTCTGAAATCCGCGCTAAGGAAGGGGCGGGCCAAACAGTCCGATGATGTTGGCAACATCCTCATTGAAGAATTGCGGTTGGCATTCCCCCTGTCGCTAGGTGCGGCACGCTGGAATCTGCATCCTGTGCGGCAGGCTACCGTTTCACAGGGTCCGCCCCATGATGGCGACTTATTTGGCGAACAGGCGAGACGCCAGATACGCGGCGTCGTTATCGGCCTCATCGCGTTCGTGTTCCCCAAATGCCTTCACCACAGTGGGCTTGGGCAACGAGGTATCGATCACAACCTCCCACCAATGATCCTTGACGCCAGCGGCATGCGCGACTCGAATCGCCCGAATATCGGAGGATGGGACGATCTTCGTTTCGGATTTTGCATTGACGGTTAGATAGTGCCCGCCTGCGGACACTTGATAGGTGTTGTTCGGTTGGTAGTCCATTTGGTCCTCGAGTTCGGTGCACGGGCGGCGCCGGCGCAGCGCCCGCGCCCTTGGATTTCGTTTGCACCTCACCGGCGATGGTGCTTGGCCTGAGTGGCCTGAACTAATATCGGCGGCTAGCAATGCGGCTTGAGGTAGGCGGGCATCGCGCCAGCCCGCCGCAATCTAAAAACAGCCGGTTTGATCTGCCTCGGCACTTCGCTGTAGCCGGGATGGCCGTTCCGGGCCGACAAGCGCCTGAACGACCGGGAACTCCGATACACCGGCGCCAGCAGGCAGGAGACGACCCTCAAGCGCCATTTGCGCAGCACCCCGTCTACGGCAGCTTCTGGGGCCAAACGGGCCATCCGCGAGTCTGTATCGCCCCAGATGTGGCTCGGCCAGCATTGGCACGCTTCGCTGCGTTCGTTGACTTCGTTGCATGGATCAAGCTCGCTGCAGCGGTGTCTCGACCGCGCCTTCCTGATCGCCGATGAACTGAGACATTTCGTCTTGGAAGGCGGGGCTCAGTACGTAGTGAGGGGAGGAAGTCGAGCCGGACCGCTCGGCCGAGGATGCGCCGGTCGGCATAAAACGCGTGTTTGACTATGGGAACGCCGGCTCCGCATGGACCGATTCGCACACGAACTCTTGCTGCCGCGTTCAGCGGCGCGGCGCCATCTTATTGAGCGGTTGCTCTGCCGCCGACATTGCCGCCCGACTTGGAGTGCCGTTACAAGTGGTCCAACAAAAACTTTTGAAAAATTTTCTGAAACATCCTGTAACATTTGAGCCCTAACCAGGAGGGACTCATGCGCGTAACACGACTCGCTGCAGCCGTCGCGCTGCCTTTTGCCCTAGTTCTTGCAGGGTGCGATACCGATCAAGAACTGCTGACGCAGCGCCTTGAGGTCTTGAAGGCCGAAGAGGCCGCGCTCAAGGATCTCAAGGCAACGGTGGCCACCGGCGTACCGTCACTGACTGGCCCAGGAGCGGTCAGTGTCTTTCTGTCCGCCGATCTGATCAACGGCATCCTCAAGGGTGCTGATGGTGTGGACGTGCCCGTGCCCCACGTTGAGGGCGCGACGGTCACCGTCAAGTCGATCCGGACGGACTTCAAGATGGGCTACCCGCTGCTCAGGATCGAAGCCACTGGCAAGAAGAAGGGGCTGGACGCTGAGCTCGCTCTCGTGGGTGTCGCTCGACTGATGCCGACCATAGTGGCCGGAGCGGCAGGCAAATCTTCGCAGCTGGAGCTTAAGGTACACGTCGACAGTATGGTGCCTAGCGCCAAGTGGGCCTTCCTGGACTTTCGCCTCAGCGGTTTCGTGCGCGACCTGATGCAAGTGAAGGTGAACAATGAGCTTCGAACCGCCGGCGTTATCCGCGTGCCCGTGGAGACCGACATTCCGCTCAATGTGCCTGCCAAGGAAACGCCCATCCAGTTCACCGGTGTTCTCGGTGTGATTTCCACGCCGGACCTCTCGCTGAAGGGAAAGGCTGCGGTCAACAAGGTCGTCGTTCTGCCTGACGGGATTCACGTCTACGGCAAGGTCAATGTGGATTCGGAGGCATGAAGATGAAGAGCGCACGTATCGCCTTTTCGATCGCAGCGGCAATGACCGCGTCTGGATCTGCGTTGGCCGCCGGGGTGGTAGATGAAGTGGCCGCCAAGGAGGCCGAACTCGTGAAGCTCCGGGCGGAGGTCGCGCCGCTAGTAGCGCCGCTCACGGTCACCGGAGCCGATCTGCGGGTCTTCGCCTCGCTCACGCCATTGGTTGAGTCCGTGGCGGAAATTAACGCCAGGCCACCGGCCGCGCGCCTCATCACCGTGCGGTCGACCGGCCGCAATGGCAACCTTTGGTACAACGGTGGGGCGTGGTGCGGCAGCTATGTCAAGCTTGATGAAAGCGACAGCCTGAACGTAAAAGCTGCCCTGTCCAATGTGGCGGCCTCCATACGAGATGATGGAGCGATCGCCCTCGGCAGCCGCGTCAACATCGATGGCCACGTGCAGGTGAAGTTCCAGTTCAAGGGGCACCGAATCTACTACCCCTTTGGCAGCTACTGCCCTTCTGGTGGCGGAGTGGGTTCGTCCATTGGCGTCGACTTCAAAAAGACACTCGACCTTCAGTTGCTGTTGGCATTCGCGCGCTCTGCCGACGGCCGTTCCATCGACTATAAGGCAAGTTTCGTCAGCCCAAAGGAGGTGAAGGTTACGGCAGAGATTGAAATAAAGCCAATAACCACGCTCGGTCAGCCGATGGGATTCGATCTGCCCCAGTCGCCGATTGCCAGCGGGTCGTTCCCACTACTCATCAGCAAAGAGGGGAAGTTCGAGCTACCGGGGGGTGGTGAGCGTGTCTATTCGTTCGTGCTCACGCCCGCTGCTTTCGTAGCCAACAAGGACGGCATCACCGGTGCCTGGAAGTCGACGGTGCAGTTCAAGTAAGGGCTTGCGCCTGCCTTTCCACGATTCAGCGCGAATTTCCGGTGCCATAGGTGGTGCGCCATGGGCTGCGGCGACGACTGTCATCGACCCTGAGCGGCCTCCAGATGCGGCGCGACCTCAACGGCCGGTTCTGGGTATGCGGGCCGTTTGCTTCTGCAGGAACGACGACGGACCATCGACACACGTTCCAAACCAGTTAGGTTAAACACCGTTGATGTGAGTCTCCGCACCTCGGCGACACTAAATACGGCGCCAAGGACGCGAACTGATCCGAATTTTGGCCTCTTTACGGATCGCGAGGAACTTGCTAATTATGTGGGTTCGCGATCCACCCGCTGGGGCATCCAAAATGACGCCAGACGAAGCAAGAGCACTGCTCGCTGGTCCGTTCGGACTTGAACTCGTGCGTTTTCCGCTGCGCTTTACAAAGCCAGCATTTTTCGGAATCTTGCCGCGCCGCGGCGAGCCGCTGACCGTGAACAACGGATCGGCTTCCCTGATTCGCCGTGGCGAAACGCACTTCGCGATAACGTGTCATCACGTCCTCGATGGGTTCCGCCAGAAGCGCGCGGAATCCGAACAGGCCTTCTTCCAAGTCGGGAATTGCCGGCTCGATCCGCTCGCGCAGTTGGCCGGGGAACGTGACAGGCCAGACGTCGCGGTGATCCGGCTATCGGCAGCGCAGGCCGCCGAGATTACCAGCGATTCCAACGGCATTGGCGAAGCATTCCTGAAGATCGAGGATGCGCGCCCGGAGCTCGTGCCCGAGGGGACGGGAATTGCCTTTGGCGGATTTCCTGGCGATCTTCGCCTTCAGCCTAGCGTGGCGGAATTCAACTTCGGAAGCTACAGCTGCGGCGCGACACCGGTGACGACGTCGCGGGACGACTATCTGGTCTGTCAATTCGAGCGCGCGGAATGGGTTCGGCAAGGATACGAGCCAGAGCCGGCAACGATCGGCGGCATCAGCGGGTGCCCGGTCCTGCGGATTCACGAAAGCGAGGCAGGCATCATCAGTCACAGCTTCGCTGGAATCGTCTACGAATACTCGCGAGAGTTCGACCTGCTCTACATCGTCCAGGCCGCCGCCATCTACGACCTGATGGGGTGGTAGTCACGAACATGGCGGCCGCCGGAATAACGACGTGACTGAACGTCAGCGAAAGTAGATCGAATATTCGACCGCCTACAGCCCCGAGACAGCCCGAACACTGTGCGAGCATGCAAGTCCACTGATCGACCGGAGCGGCCGCTCGAATGACCGTGTATTTTCCTTGTCGGGCGGCAGTAACTGGCCGGGAAGTGCCCGATCGACCCGGCAGCCCGGACAACTGGCGGCGACGGACTGTAGCCGACCCTTCTCGGACGCTCGTGCTTCCCTTGGAGAACGGCCGAAGTTCGGCACATACCGGACTCGAGCAATTGCAAAGGTGAATTGCATTCAATTTGCCATGACTTCTAGCGGGCTGTGGCTTCTCTTGGGCCTTGACGACTGCGATCTCGAAATGCAACAGGGGGCGCTGTCGAAAACGACGTCTTCCGGACCCAAAGTGGGTATTCCGTTTGCTGAGAAGCGGCCGTTAGCCCAAAGACATCAGCCCACCACTAGGGCTTTGGCCGGGCAGCACCGTCGCTAGGCCTTTCTCAGCAACCCCGACTTTCGGTCGTAGGCGTAACCGCGCTCGGCGTAGGCCTTGGTTCGCGATTCTTCGAGTAGTGCAGTCGCCACCTCCTCCCGCAGCAAAGGGTGGTTTGGAGCCAATTCTCCCAACGCTCTTCTGAGTGCACGAACGTAGTCGACACTAACCTTCCGTTCAACATGCTCATCTAGTTCAGCACTCAAGGCGGCGGATAGCCGGCTTTGCAGCTTTTGAGAATGCGCTTCCCACTCAGCAACGGCTGCACGCCCTTCCCGGACCGCGGCGTTTCGAGCTGCCATACCAGCGGACATACCATTCGAATAGTTGCTCATTTCTCTCTCACTGTCTAAACCCGGTTCCCGGGAAGGTCCACCTCAGAAATCCCAAGATGCTCCACCCCTGAGGCTGACCAGTGGGCACGACCATCGGTCTCGCGACGACCAATGTCGCCTGTATTCACCGGGTCCATGGCCCGCTTGCGTGGCAACGCGATAGCTACCGCTGCCGCGTGCGGCTTTGCCTGGATTTTGCCATCAATAGCATCTTGCAGCTCTACCGGCATTCGCCCTGCCTGGAGCTCGCGTAGCCAGAATGCCAAATCTTCCACTTCCAACGCGAGCTTCAGACGGTAGCTAGTAGCACTAGAGATTACACGGTGGCAGTTCGTGAGATAGGTCGCCCAGTCTTGGGCATTCTCCGATCTAGCTTGCGCAACCGTGCCGCTACGAAGCTTTGCCCAAAGCCCGGTTGGTCGAGTTTTCCGCAATGTGGCTCGACTTGCAGAGGCCTGCAGCTTGGCTTCTCGATACTGATCATCCGCATGACGTTCTGCGAACTGATACTGGTCAAGTCGAACAGTGTCTTCCTCGATCTCAGCGGCCGGGATCTTGCCATACATTGCCCAGTGCTTTGCCAAGTTGGCTTCGGCTTCAACTTTGAGGATCAGGATCTGACGAATCAACGGATCAACCTGATTGGATGCAATCCGGACGGCCCCGTCACGGCGATGCTCTGCGAGCGCGACCATATCATCCCTCGACGGCTCGTAGCCGACCACCTTAATGCCCAGTAGGTGACCTTGCAACCACGCGCGCCGCCGGAAGTCGATCGAGCCGGCGGCCGCCACTTCATTCCAGCCCTTCTCGCGCGCGAGTTGCAACGCCGCCTTCACCGCCGTTTCGGGCGTACGATCAAACCGTATCCGGTCACCTAGGTCGTGGAAAGCCGCTGTCTGGCTCTTTTTCCAGGCGTAGGTGCCACCGCCGAGCCGGATAAACAGTAGGTCGATCGTGCGGTTCCGGCGCGTGGGTCGCTCGGCTTCGGCCACGTTCACCGCCCGCAAGATCGCTGCGGGCTCGGCTTCTCCTCGTGCCTTCGCCAAGGCGGCCAGTTGCTGAATAAGTGCCATGTGTCGGGCCGAATCAAAGCCGATTTTCGTGGCTAGCTTCACCCATTTGTATTTCGACCCGAGATCCGAGGCCTTCATGACTGCGCCATCAAGGCGGAAGGAGAACCCATTCATCCGCCCGGTACTGGCAATGTTCGGCAGTAGCTCCAAACCTCCTACCTGGCAGCTTTGGACGAAGGTCTCAAAGCTACCTGCCTGCATGGCTTTGTTCAGGATTGTTTGCATCCGCTCTTTAACAGAGGCCTTGCCCGTACGCTTCGTCTTCGCTGCCTCGCCACGAAGCTTCTTCGGATGGTCGGGCTCGCTATCCAGCCCCGGCGTCAGCCGCAGCCCAAACTCATGCTCCAGGGCCTGTGTCGACTCAATTGCAGTCTTCACGTCGTTGCGGCCATGCCATAGCGTTCCATCGAGACCGATCCGACTAGCGATGATGTGCACGTGGTCATAATCGGTATCATCGTGCCGCACCGCCACCCACATGTGATTGTCGGTATCGATCCCCATAAGCTGCAGGTGACGCGCGCAGACTCGCTGCCAAGCACTGCTATCAAGTCGCTCCTCCTTTGGTAATGCTAACGAGCAATGCCAGACGGGATTCTTTACTTGAGGCCTGAGGCGGCGGCAAATGGCAAACTCGGCCGCCAGGCCGCGGGGGTTCGTGCCTGCCATATTGCCGCCGACCATTGAGGCTCGGTCGCGCTTTCCCTTCTCGCCAGCCCCAAAAACATAGGCTAGTAAGCCGCGGAACCCGCTGCCTCGACTCACTTTGGCTTTCACTGCTGCTCTTCGCCCAAGACTTGTCGTGCCAGCGTTCTGGTAACAGCGGCCAGCCGTCGGACGATACTTTCATCAACTCCGGTTGCGGTGCCGGCATTTAGGTGGTGAGCGACCTGGTTCAGGTTACTGCCAACTCGCGCCAGTTCAAGATATGCCTCCCGATTGACTGCTGGGATCTCCGGCCTCGCCGGCACAACAACGCCGAGCGCTGCCTGGCGGATGAAGGTTGCCATCGGTAGGCCAACCTCTGCCGCACGCCTTTCCACGAGCGTGCGCTCCCCCTGGCTTAGCCGGATGGCAACTACATTTCGGAAACCACTCTTCGGGACATCGGCCATCGCATCACTCGTCAGATCTACAGATACCAAAGGTGGGGGAGCGAAGCGTCCCACCCAGCCCCGCAGGGCGAGGTAACTCCGTATTACACGTGCTAGCACGTGTAATACGGAGTTATACCTCGCTGCTCACCAAAACTATGTTGGCAATATAGGATTGGGCGGAAAAATATGACAAGGTGGGTCACATTGACCCTATTCGTTATCAAGGCCACGGCCATTTGAGTCACTGAGAGGTGGCTTCGTTTGTTCGGACAGGGATCCGGGATTTTTAAGTGGAAGCGCTGGGGCGGTGGTTATGCTGCCAATGGGATTGCAGGCAGTGTCGCGAAGTATGCCTCATCCGGGGTCTGGTCTTCCAGACTCGAATGGGGCCGATTTTGGTTATACCAGGTCAGGTAGGCGGCAATCGAGCGCCGCGCGTGGCTGACCGAGTCGTAGGCTTTCAGGTAGACCTCCTCGTATTTGACGCTGCGCCACAGGCGCTCGACGAACACGTTGTCGCGCCAACTGCCTTTGCCGTCCATCGACAGATCAATGCCGCGGCTGAGCACAGTATCGGTGAAGTCGGCCGCAGTGAACTGGCTACCCTGGTCGGTGTTGACGATCTCCGGCTTGCCGTATTTCGCGAAGGCCTCTTCCAGCGCCTCGACTGCATGGCAGCTCCCCAGCGTGATCGCCACCCGGTGGGCCAGTACTTTGCGGCTGGCCCAGTCCACCACCGCCGTTAGGTACACGAAGCCCCGCGCCATCGGGATGTAGGTCGTGTCCAGTGCCCACACCTGGTTGGCTCGATCGATCTTGCGGTCGCGCAGCAGGTACGGCCAGATCTTGTGCGCTGCGTGCTTGCGGCTTGTGTTCGGCCGGCGGTATAGCGCCTCGATGCCCATGCGCTTCATCAGCGTACTCACGTGCCGGCGGCCGACCTGAATGCCCTCCCGACGCAACAGGCGGGCCAGCATGCGTGCGCCCGCAAACGGATGCTCCAGGTGCAGTTCATCGATTCGGCGCATCAGCTTCAGATCTGCCTCGCTGACCGGCTTCGGCTTGTAATACGCGCTCGACCGGGCGATGCCCACCAACTTGACCTGCCGGCTCACCGGCAATGCGTGCATGCGGTCGATCATCGCTTTCCGCTCAGCAACCCCGCTTTGCTGAGCGCGCCTTCCAAAAAATCATTCTCCAGTGTCAACTGGCCGATCTTGGCGTGCAGCGCCTTCAGGTCCACTGGTGGCTCGCTTGCCACCGTCTTGCCGCCACCGAATAACTCGACCGCGTGTTCGACCAACTGCTGCTTCCAGTCCGTAATCTGGCTGGGATGCACGTCGTACTGCTGGGCCAGCTCTGCCAGCGTCTTGTCGCCCTTGAGCGCCGCCAGCGCGACCTTCGCTTTGAAGGCGGCCGAGTGGGTGCGCCTGCTTCGTTTCGTCATCTTCTGGGTCCTTTCTGCCAGCCATTATGGCCGACTCAGGCCCCAGCTCTTCCACTTATCCGACTGTCCGAATTCCCGGCGCCACCTCTCTGTGACCCTATACGCCCGTGATAGATGGACCTGCCGCGTCAATGTGACCCTGGATTGCGCAAAAAGATGGCAATATTGGGTCACTGTGGCGCAGAAAACGCCGGCACCTGGGTCACCTTGACCTCGATTTTCATTGGCGAGCGCAGGTGCGTGCTTGGATCACCTGGTAGGAGAATTCGGATCTTTTTTCTTATGTGTTGTTTTTCTTCAACATCCCATCCAAGACCCATAGTTCGACACACTATGCATCTGGAAGGCAAGCGATCTGCGATAGTTGATCGAATCTCATTTTTTGCTAAATCTTTGTTTTTTTTTGAGTTTATGAGTCCAACGTCAGTGCGAGATTCCTTGGCTTGCATGACGCCTCCATAGCTCGCTAATTAACATATGCGTTAATTGGCCTAGATAATTAGCGCAAAGCCATGCATTTTTTGTTGGGCCCTGTGGATAACATCCCCATAAACATTCACCTTTGAAGCGTCTTACACCCCATAGACATTCACCTTTGCATCAAAAGTGAATGTCTATGGGGCGAGATACGGAAGAGCGCGGACTCAATCCAGCCCCCCATAAACATTCACCTTACGCCCCATAGACATTCACTTTACACCCCATAAACGTTACTCTCACCCCATAAACATTAACCTCCAATCGAAATAAACCTTACCGATCATATATTTACCGCCACGTAAACAGTTTGTTGTTGTTTGTTCTTTAAAAGAACAACAGACAAACCGTGCTTATCCGGTTAGCTCCCAGACCTACTAGATGTAGTGGGTAGCGATTTTTTGGCATAGAGCTCGGCATAGGTCGGCGCGGTGACGTCACCAGCGATGCCGAGCAGGGAGCGAAACGCGTTGAAGGGATAGAAACGGCGGTTGAAGCGGAAAGTGAATTCGTTGAGATAGGCTTGTAGGTGCTGCGGGCTGACACCGTGATGAATACCGCGCAGCCAGGTCTTGAGATTGGAGAACACAAGGTGAATGATCGGCAGGAAGGTTTCGGCCACTTGCATGTCACCGCGCTGCGCGATGGCGATATGGCCATAGCCGCGCTCGCCCAGCTTGGCATAACCGCTCCAGTCGTCGGTGATGATGGTTGCGCCGGATGCAACGGTACGCTCGATGAATCCGTCCAGCGACCGGGCACTTCGGTCAGGAACCAGAGCGAGCCGAACTCGTCCGGCATACCGTGCGCTCTTGCGTTTGTTGCGGCTGCCGGCAAGCTTGCGTTGCCGAACCTCGACAGCGCCGGCCACAAGAACCATGTCGTGCACGCCCCTGCCTTTGCCGCGAGTACGCCCACCGACGTAGGCCTCATCGGCCTCGACGTGTTCCTCAGGCTTGCCACCGATCCGATCCTGGTCGGGGCGCACCATGCCGGCGCGCAACTTGTGGAGTATCTGGAAGGCGGTCTCGTAACGCGACAGGCCGAGTTGGCGCTGGAACTGAACGGCCGACATGCCAGGCGTCTGACTGGCGACCAGATACGCCGCCCAGAACCAAACCGACAGCGGTGTGTGCGTGCGCTCCATGACGGTGCCAGCAGTGAGGCTCGTGTCGCGTGTGCAATGGCGACAACGGAAAACGCCGGGGCGATTGGCAAAGCGGTACGGCTCATCAATCAAGCCACAGTGGCCACAAATGAACCCATCGCTCCATCGAGCGCGCTCAAGGTAGGCCATGCATGCCGCTTCGTCTGGAAACATCCGCTGAAACTCCGGCAGCGAGCCCGGAAACGGCAGATCGCCTCGGTCAAGCACGTCAATAACCATGGTTGCCCCGGGTTGGCACAGATGCCCAACATACTATCGGTAGGGGGCTTGGGAGACAACCGGATAAGCACGAGACAAACAAAGGCAAGCGATACGTCTTTGGCACATCAAGCTGTGGACAGCCGCCGTGGAGCGGCGGCCCGCGTGGACAACCTGATGGACAGGCAGGGGCAACCGCAGGGGTCGCCCCTGCCTGCCCACGAGGTTGCCCACACTTGCCCACAGCAGCCCTAGTGCGCTAACCAAATGCACTACCAAAGTAGGTGGGGGACAGCCCCAAGAAAGCCGTCCAAGGCGGCCTTGAATCCCCCCTCTCTGGCGTGCTGGCGATCTCAGTTCAGGAGGACGCCGCCTAGCGCATCGCAGATCCTCCCGAAGTTGACTCTAGCCGATAGCCCTTACCTATTGAGCTGATCGCACCCTCTTGATATTCATTTTGACTACGTGTAGCCTTTTTGAGTTCGTGCTCATCGAGACGAACGCGTTCGAGACAACAGCACATCAAGAGTAGAAACATGTCACAACCAACATTCGGGCAGTTGCTGTACACCCTTTTTAGCCGCGGTGTAGTCTTGGCGCGCAAGACCCCCGCTCAACAGAACGAACCGATAACACCGACCTCCATCAGATTGCCCCCTCACGTCCGCCGCTTCTATGAAGCTCAGGCCGAGGCACTCGGTGGCATTTCGTTTCAAGCCGCAATCACAATGGCGCTGACTGGTCTTGCCGAAGCATCTGTAGCTGACGAGCCTTACCACGACCCGGCGCATGCCGCCAGGACGATCCAAGAACGCTTCTTCCTACTGTTCAAGGAACACCGCATTGATCTGATCGAGATCCCATCTATCCTGGAACGGTCTGGCTTCACCCCGTCGTCACTGACGCAGCCAGACCGGCTGCTTGACCTTCTGCGACCATCCGTAATTGCTTGGCTAGCCGAAACAATGGGTATCCGCGCGGATTGGCTCAAAGGCACCTCACCGTTTCCGGCTGAGGACAAATTCAACTGGTACAAGTACGTACCAAACGCTATCCGCCGACTCAGTAGCCTCGTACTGGCAGGCAATCGGGTCGATGTGCTATTTGTCCGGCGCGCTGGGGCAGACTTTGCTGCCGCGCTTGCCGGCGGCGATGCAAACTCCGACCGTGAACCGGTCGGCGTTGTCTTACGCATTTACCGCAAGACAGCTGACCAGGTCTCCTACACGACCTATGAGAAATGGGCCTTCGAGCGTTGGAACTATGAGCGCTGCCGCCAGCAGCTCAAGCTGCTGATGACTTTTTGCGATCAAGCGATGGCACACCACATTCCCGGACTGTCATGTGCGGGGCTTGAACTGCCCGCCGACATCTTTGATCAGCTCGATCACGATAAATGCTTGCCGGTAACCGCCTTCACGTCTTGGCGGAATGGTGCAATTTGGCATCCAGAGGATTACGGCTCGCTGCGCGACAAGTGGGTAACCGAGGAACGTGACGATTTCCGATTGAACGTGCTGCCAGAGTACACATCGTCCAATCTCGATCGCTTCCTCGCACCCGAATACTGGCGGGCTGCCAGCTCACGCTAACAGCGACGCTCAGTTGCGGCCATCTTGCTATTTGGACCACAGCCCGTCGTGCAACTGATCCCGATGACAAGTCACGACTGGTCGGTTGTCAGTGCCAAGCTCATGCATTCGGCAAATTAGCGGGCTCACCTGCATTCACGTAGCATCGTCCAGGGCGCCCCTCCCGTCCGGCACCGTTTGATTGGAGAACGATCAATCAGCCAGACAGAGCGGCGTGTGGTCAGGCTTCTCGTTCACGCGCTCTACTACGCCGAGGAATTGACCAGGCTCCGGCTCCCATGCGAAGTCTGGGTAGATCTCATTGTTCGCGTCGTCGAAAATGCGGATGTCGAACGCCTCTGACTTACATTCCGGGTATCGCTCGTATAGGAGACACAGGGCAGCTTTCGCCTGCGATGGCCGCGGAAGTTCGGCCACCAAATATTTGTCCAGATAGGCGCTATAAACTCCCTGCCACATGCGGGCTGCCATTCTCGGCTCCGTAGCAATGGCTACGCTGAGGTAAAGGAACTGCTCATGAGCGTTGATCGGCATGGTGTTGGCTCCGAAGATCCATCGGGATGGAAAGGCAATTTACCCCGTGCTGGCCCAAAAGACCAAACCGGGGGTCAAAACTTGGCCTAATTTTGGAAAAAGCTCAAAGTTGCACCATTCCCGATGGAGTTCTTGCCCCATCCGCATGGGAGTTTTGTCGATGCGGTCCAGAAGAAATCAAGGGTCAGCCCTCAAATCGGAGCTCGCCGAGGAGGATTATTGGTTGAACGTAAACTTGGGGGCTTTCGTATCGTATTGTGAACGATACGATACGAAATACGATACAGAGGGATAGTTTGGGGCTCATGGGCTTACGCCTGGCGATCTTCTACAGTGCCACTGTGACTCAAGTACAGTAAGTCGTCTGGTGTGAATGGAGTCAATGTGACCCAGATTTGCACAAGAGACATACAACGTTCGGTCACAGTGACCCGGGAAACTGCCGGCGCCTGGGTCACACGACCTCGATCCTTATGGGCGAACGCAGTTGGGTGGGTACCCGTCTGTCGGCAAATGTCCGTTGTACAGCTATAAACTGACGCTGACTCGTGCAAAGTCACAGGTCCGGACTTTCCGTTCTCGGAGGTGCCAGGGAAATCGCGCACGGCATACACTAGAACAGCCTGCGTGACTCCAACTGACACGCGTCTCGCCACAGCTTCTCGGCCAGCGGGTGCCGTGATAACAGACACAGCCAGTACATGGTCGACTCCTTGCTGTTGCGGACCGGGTACATCGTGTCGCAGACCTGCAGTCCGGTCTGCTCGACAAGGCGGGTCCAATGCCGAACGAATGTGTGCCGCATTGCCTGTTTGGCGCTCTGGCCGCTGACGACATCGCGCCACCCCGGCGCAAAGTTATCCAACGGCGATCGCTGTGCCTGGAGACCGGATGCGATGTTGCGCTGGATGTCCCCGATGCTGAGGTGGACGACGATGTCGATGGAGCGCAGCTTCGCCAGCTTCTCGATAATGGAGAAATGCAGGTGCCCGGCATTAAAGGGATCAAGCAGCGCCAGATGAAACCCACTCTTAGCGAGGTGCGGCATGATCCAGTCGACAGTGACATCGGCGTGCCCGACCTTGGATTTGACAGGCGCGCCGAGCTTGCGCAAGCGCGCGTCGCAGGCAGCAAGGTAGTCGGGATTGGCGTCCGCGATGAAGAAATCCGAGAAAGCTCCGCGCTTTTGCTGCGCGATCCGCCAGGCTGCAATGGGGCCACCATCCTGAAAAGTCTGAGTGTGCTTGATGTTGACCCTGCCCGTCCCCGCAAACAGATCGATATAAGTCCGCTGACTGGTGAATTTCTGCCGTGCCGCCCAAGAGTAAGCGGTAAGCCAGCGGCGTTATGTCGGACCGGCGTCCTCGTCGGCACAATCTCCTTCATGTTCAAAACGATGGAGATGGGTCATGAATGGGATGGTCGTAAAGCAATCGGATAAGGAAGTGGAATGGCGCCAACGGCTGGCGCGGTTTGCGTCGAGCGGTCAGCAGATCAAATCGTTCTGCCAGGCGGAGTCGGTTTCGACGGCGACGTTCTACCGCTGGCGCAGGCTGTTGGCCGAAGTCGGTGACGCGACGCCGGCAGTTGACTTCATCGATGTCGGCGTGATGCCGCTGGCGTCTGAAACGCAGTCGATGATGCCGTGTGCGGCGACCAGTGCGGCGCTGGAAATTCGCCTCGACTTGGGCCAAGGCCTGGTGCTAAGCATCTTGAGGCGCTGATGTTCTTCCCCGAAGGGCAAATCCGCGTGTTCGTCTACGGCCGGCCGGTCAGCATGCGCCTGTCTTACGATGGCTTGTACGCGCTGGCCAAACACACCATGCGGCAGGACCCACTGTCGGGCAATCTGTTCGCCTTCATCAACCGGCGCGCCAACCAAATTAAGGTGCTGTACTTCGACCGCAGCGGCTGGTGTGTTTGGGCTAAACGACTCGAACAGGGCCGCCTGCTGACCGACTGGAACGCGGTGAGTACGCGCGAAATGGACTGGACAGGTCTGAAGCTTCTGCTCGAAGGAATAGAGCCGAAACGCGTGCGGCGGCGCTATAGAAATACCGCGTTGGCGCCGCAAGATGTGAGCACAAATGTAGACCCATGAAATACAATTCCATATGCCATCCGATGTCAAGACCGCCCAGTTTTCGCCTGCCGACGCGCCCACGCTGACGCCTGCGCAACTGGCCGATTTGGTTGGCAAGCAGGAACGTGAGATCGTCAATTTGCGTCGCCAACTGGCCTGGTTCCAGCGCCAGATCTTCGGCCAGAAAAGCGAGAAGCGTCACCCTGAGCCAGAAGGTGTTCAAGGCATCCTTGGTATCGGTTTCGATGCCGTTGCGGGCACGCCGTTGCCTGGCAAAAAGGTGGTGGTGGCGGGCCACGAGCGTAAGGCGAAACCGCCTGGCGATGGCGCTGACGAATCGAGCTTGTTCTTTGACGACAAGCGGGTGCCGGTGGAAATCATTGCCGTGCCCAATCCGGACATGGAACTGCTCAATCCAGAGCAGTACGAGGTGATAGGCGAAAAGATCACGCACCGCCTGGCGCAGCGCCCGGGCAGCTATGTCGTGCTCAAATACGTGCGCCCCCTGATCAAGCGAAAAGACACGCAAGCGCTCTCGTGCCCGCCTGCGCCGGTCGGGGTGATCGAGGGCAGCCGCGCCGACGTCAGCTTCGTCGTTGGCATGGTCATCGACAAATTCGACTACCACTTGCCGCTATACCGGCAGCACCGCCGGCTCGACGATGCCGGGATCAAAGTCAGCCGTGCGTGGCTGACGCAACTGATGCAATCGACCGTGGCGCTACTGGAGCCGGTCTACGATGCGCAACTCAATTCAATACGGGATAGCCGTGTCAAGGCGATGGACGAGGTGCCGATCAAGGCCGGGCGGGCCAGCCCGGGCAAGATGAAGACCACCTATTTCTGGCCGATCTACGGCGAGCGCGACGAGATTTGCTTCACGCACTCGCCAGGCCGCTGCGGCCAGCATGTGCGCGACATGCTCGGGCTGTCGCCGCCGGACGACGCCGTGCTTCTCAGCGACGGCTATGCCGCTTATGCCAGTTACGCCAAACAGGTCGGGCTGACACATGCGCAGTGCTGGGCGCACGCGCGCAGGGAGGTGTACGAAGCAAAGGACATCGAGCCGGCACACGCTGAAAAGGCGCTGGAGCACATCGCGGCGCTGTACGCGGCGGAGGAACATATCCGCAAGCAGGACCTGCGCGGTGCGGCCAAACGCGCCTGGCGCCAAGCCTACGCCAGGCCGGCGGCGGAAAGCTTCTTCAAATGGGTCGACCAATACTTCGAGGCGCAAGGCTTCCTGCCCAGCAGTCCGTTCACGAAAGCGCTGAACTACATCCGCGAGCGACGTGAGGGCCTCGCCGTCTACCTGGACGATCCTGGTGTGCCGATCGACACCAACCACCTCGAACGGGAGCTAACGTCAAGAGTGGTGTATGGGCATTTGATGGCGGTCGATTTCAAGCGGCGAGTTTCTGCTGAGCCGGTCGATCGTCTTTTACCGGTTCGCCGTCCTTGAAGGCAATGCCTTCCAGCAACGGCTTGATCTGTTCAGCGCCGTTGATGCGACGCCAGGTCTTCTCCGCTTCCTCGATCAGCTTGAACGCCAGGCCGAGGAAGGTCGCTCGGGACACGCAGTTGCGCGTGCGCGTCGTACGGTGGCGCACCGTCGCGAACGTCGACTCAATCGCATTCGTGGTTCGGATGTGCTGCCAGTGCTCGGCTGGGAAGTCGTAGAATGCCAGCAGACTATCTCGATCCTTGCTGAGCACACCCACAGCCTTGGGGTATTTGGCACCGTAAATCGTCGCAAAGCGGTCAAACGCCACATAGGCATCCGCCCGGGTAGCCGCCATCCAGATCGCCTGCAGATCCGCTTTGGCGCGCCCCTGTTGCGACTTCGGCAGCGCGTTGAGGACGTTGCCCATCTTGTGGAACCAGCAACGCTGAGGCAGCGTGGCAGGGAACACTTCCGAGAGCGCCGCCCAGAAGCCCATCGCGCCATCGCCGACCGCCAGCAGCGGGCCCGCTTGCAGACCGCGCGCTTTCAGATCCAGCAGCACTTCCTTCCAGGAATCCTTCGATTCCCGATAGCCGTCACCGATCGCAATGCGCTCCTTCTTGCCTTCCGGCGTGACCCCGATGATGACCAGCAGGCATTGCCCATCCGAGCCCTCGCTACGCAGACCCGTGTGGATGCCGTCGGCCCACCAGTACACGTAGCGCGACTGCGCCAGGCTTCGTTGCCCCCAGCGCGTATGCTCGTCTGCCCACTGCGCCTTCAGCCGACTCACCACATTGGCCGACAGTCCCTTGGCTTCCTCACCCAGCAGCACCGACAGCGCCTCGCTCATGTCGCCTGTCGAGATTCCCTTCAGATACAGCCAAGGCAACGCCGCGCTCACCCGCGGCGACTTCCTCACATACGGCGGCACGATCGATGAGTTGAATTTCACGCCAGACCCGGACCGGTCGCGCACCTTGGGCACCTTCACCGCAATCGGTCCGGCTGCCGTCAGCACCTCCCGTTCCGGGAGGTAGCCATTGCGCACCACAGCCCGCTGCCCACGCAACGTCCTGACGTTACCGAATCGCTCAAGCAATTCCCCAAGCTCCAACTCGATCGCCTCCTGGATGACCTGCCGGGCCCCGCGCCTGATCAGCTCGTCGAGCCCCAGACCGATTTCCGATAGACCGACAGCCTGTTTTTCCTTATCCTTACTCATGGTGGAGCGTTTCCTTGTGCTGGTTTCTGACTTCGACAATCAGATTCTCAGTTGAAACCTCCACCGCCTTCAACTCCCTGCCTCAACTCCCCGCCCGTACACCACTTTCAACTCTAGCTCCTCGAACGGGCGCTTCGGGTAATACCACTGGGTCGCAAAAATTGGATGTTTAGTTGGACTGAACTGGGCGCCAAGCATATCGGTATCGTCCAGAGCTTGCTCGTGACCTGCCGCCTGCACGAGGTCGACCCTTACGATTACTTGGTCGATGTCCTGCAGCGTGTGGGCCAGCACCCCGCGTTGTTGGTCGAGCAACTGACGCCCCGCGTGTGGAAGACGCTGTTCGCCAAAAATCCACTGCGCTCCGACCTATACCAACGAGACGAACGCCAGTCACGTCAATAACGCCGGCCGCTTACCGCTTACGCCCAAGATGCATCAACGTAGCGCTTGATTATCTGATGCTTCTCCTCGGTGACCCAGCGCCCGACCACCATGGACGGCAATCCGTCGATGGGGTCCGGTACGACTTTATCCTCGGCTTTCATGTGAGACTCTCGGAATTACCCTTTATGTAAAGACAATACGCCAGTACAGTAACCATCGCAACGGACCGAGATCATAGGCCGAGATCCTGCAAGCCCACGCTTCTTCAACTGAGGAACTCATCTCCGAAGTCCCGCGCGGTGTCTTGGTGTAACACATGTTCTCCGGCTTTGGCGCGGTACAATGACAATTGACCAGGACCGGGTTGGCTGCAATGGGAAAAGACTCTCGCATCGAATGGACACACCATACCTTCAATCCCTGGTGGGGTTGCGTGAAGGTATCGGACGCATGCGACCACTGTTATGCCGAAACCTGGGCGAAACGCCTCGGCGAAGGCCTATGGGGTCCCCATACGCCGCGAAGATTTTTTAGCGACGCGCACTGGAAGGAACCTCTGAAGTGGAACAAGGAGGCCGCTAGTGAAAACGTTCGACGACGCGTCTTCTGTGCATCCATGGCGGACGTATTTGAAAATCGGCCTGATTTGGTTTCGGAGCGACGGCGCCTGCTTGAACTCATTGCCCAGACCCCATACCTGGATTGGCTGCTTCTAACCAAACGCATTCATCTCGTACGGAAGCAATTGCCGAAAGGATACGAGTTTCCAAAGAACGTCTGGCTTGGCACAACGGTGGAAGATCAGGCGACAGCCGGAAAACGCATCAAGCACCTGCTGGAGTTCTCCTCTCCTTCGGTCCGGTTCCTATCGTGCGAGCCGTTGCTGAGCGCCGTCGATCTGACGGATTATCTAAAGCGCAACGAAAAGGGTAATCGTGTCGATTGGGTGATAGCCGGCGGCGAATCGGGCCCTCACTCTCGGCCCATGGATCCGGACTGGCCTGCAGCATTGCAGCGCCAGTGCGCAAAGGCCAAGGTGCCCTTCCACTTTAAGCAATGGGGGCACTGGGCGCCAGTCGAACAGGTTGCGAGCATGATGAAGAAATCCACCCCGATCCACGTCATACGGAAGGACGGGTCGGAGGTATCCGTCGCAGCGATTGGAAAGGGAAAAGCAGGCAGAGTCTTGGCCGGCAAGCATTGGGATCAGTTTCCGCACACCGCCGTGTAGTCGTTCAAACCGTTCTCGGGGTCTTCTCTTGGCAAAGCGTCACTACGATTGGAGCAACGGCCCGGCCGAAATCGCGCCGCACAGCCTCACAAAGCATCAGGTTCTAGTCGATTACCTGATTCGGTACTTCCAACAACGGCTGCTCAATGCCCGCGGTCGCGATCGGATCCGAATTACCCTCGTTGACGGTTTTTGCGGTGGCGGACTCTATCAATTGGCGGACTCCGGTGCGCTCGTCGACGGTTCCCCCGTCCGCATGCTCCAGGCCGTAGAAGAGGCATCACTGAAGATCAATCAGGACCGCCTGAAGCGTGTTTTATTCGACGTACAGTTTATCTTCATCGACAAGGACAAGAAGGCGCTCAGCCATCTTCGCGAGGTGCTGACACAACGCGGCTATGCGCATGCCATTGGGGCAACCATCCACATCATGCATGCAGAGTTTGGGGTCGCCGTCGAAGCCGTTCTGGATCGAATCGCTGCACATACTCCTCGCTCGGGCACTGCGCTTTTCTTCCTAGATCAGTACGGCTATACCGAAGTCCCCCTTTCGCTGATCCAGCGCATTTTTGCGCGCGCTAGGGACGCCGAGATCGTTCTCACGTTTCATGTCTCGTCCTTTGCGACGTACACCAACGACGAACTTGCTAGAAAAATCTCGTCGACCCTTCGGGTGGACATCCTCAGACATCTGGGCGGCCGCTCCATCGAGGAGATCAAGCGCCATGATGCGGACTGGCGCCGGTTCATCCAGGCCGCACTGTGCGAGGCGCTGGTTGACGGCTGCGGTGCGCAATTTTTCACACCGTTCTTTATCCGCGGTTCGGGCGCCGGTCACGGTGAATACTGGCTCGTACATCTGTCCCAGCACCCTCGCGCACAGGATGTCATGAAGCAGGTTCACTGGCAGCACAGCAATCACTTCATGCACTATGGTGGCGCCGGGCTGAACATGCTGGCGCCCCAGACCATGGGGTTCCTGCAGGAATTCGACGGCGGATTCCGGTTTGATGACGTCGCTCGCGCCAAGTCTGACAAGGAGCTGGTCACCCAGCTTGCCCGCCGTATCCGAAGCCAATCCACACCCGGGTCATTCCTGCGACTTTTCGCGGAAACCTGTAACGGCACTCCCGCGACTGCGTCGATGTACAAGGACGCTCTTGCGACGCTGATCGCCGAAGGCGACGTGGTGATTCGATCCATTGACGGAAAAGCACGCTATCGATCTCGATATATATCAGACGCCGATCTGGTTGAGGTGCCAAAACAACTCCGATTGCCGATGTCCTGAATAGTATCGGAAGCCAGCGTGAGTTCCAGACGAACGGCGTCGATGATCGTCACAGTGATGCGTATGTATGTGCATTAGCTATGGAGGTACACGTTGTCGCAATTATCGGGCGGGGTAGAGACGGATGCTGAAGTCTTGGCCGGACTGAACTGGCTGGCCTCTGCGAGCCGCGACGCGACAGGGTTCTGGCAGCGCATTGAGGCCGCCCAGCGTCGCTATCGCCAATTCACCTTAGCGCCAGATAACCTCGGTCGAGATCCCGAACTGGCGGACCTTGGGCCGGATTTGGTGGCGTCGTTTCTTGCGCAGGCCAAATCGCTGCTGGACAGCAGACGGACCTACGACATTGCTCTAGCCTCTCGCTGCGTCCCTTGGGTCAAGCAGATTGGTGTAAATGCTAGCGAACTCACGAGAATCCCTGGAGCAAGCGAGCGCGCGCGGCGTATGCTGGTTGATCGAGCCACGGCGCCAGACGGTCCGCTGCTGGAGCTTGTGATGGGTGGCAACTACGCTAATGACGGTTTGGACGTCGCGTTCGTAGCGGAAGAGCCCGGCCACGCCAAGACGCCGGACCTTCACCTGTTCCTACCAGGTTCGGCCGAGCCCGTCGCGATCGAACTGAAGCGACTGCGACAAGGCCGGTACGAGCAGGATGAGCGGGCCCGGCATCGTCGAATCTTCAAGCAAGCCGCTGCCATCATTGATGAACGCCATCTATCGTTGCACATCGATGTGATCTATACCAAGGAATTGATGGACGTTCCGGAGAGCTACCTCGCGGAACGATTATCTCGCTTCCTTGCTAGTCCGCTGGTCATACTTGGAGCATACCCGTGGCGTGACGAGTTCGCGTCCGGAGAGATTCGGTCGGCAAACCTCGACGCAGTGCGAGAGGATATGCGCAACACATCTCTCTACTTTGGCACAAAGATGGCGCGGCTTCTGACCGGAAGTGAGGTCCGGAGTAACGGCTATCACCTCGCCACAAGCGGAATTCCAGACAACCGCGACCCACGCTTCATGGATGAGGTCCACTACGCATCGGTAGTGACGTGGCAGTGCACTGCAGCGGAAGCCCTCGATAGGAAGGCGAGACATGTCAAAAACAAGCTAGTCGAAGCCGAGCGACAAGTCCAGTCGGCCGGCATCGGGATCATCCATCTAGCCATGGATGCCGAAGTGGGCTGCGAATCTTCGGATTTGCGTCGAGAACGTAACAAGCAAGCTATCCTACAGTTCCAGTCGGAATCGCTGTTGGCAGCGCTCTATATCCACTACCTCGTTCCGAGAATGCCGGAGGCGCACTCATGGCTGGTGGACGAGACGGTCGACAAGTTTGGCGCCGGACGAGACCCCGTGCCGTCGATGATGATCTTCCCCGGATCAGCAGCTCTCGACAACGACCTACCCGCGTGGAAGCAAGCCGTGCCCTTCCCCCCATCAGGGGGCAGTCCGGATCGGCAACAGCGCTAGCTGACCTGCTGCCCCATTTTGCAGGGCGGTGGTCCAGCGCTCCTTAGAGGTGCGTGGCGGTCAGGACCAAGCTCAGGTCGGCGGTGTCACAATATTGGGGCAAACACTATTCGCTGAAAGATAGTGCCAATATCACACGAGGTTTATCTTGCAAAACGAGGATGGGGTTCGGTGGGTCGATTCTCCCAATTTTGACGCGCGATGGGAAAAGGGAAAGGCTATGGGCGGAGGCGGACAAGCCTATGCCTATTGCGCAACGTTGAAAGAAGAACCGGGGAAAGAAGCGTTTCTCAAGGTTTTGAAAGAGCAAACAAACCCTGAGCGTCGCAAGCGGATGTTCCGCGAAGCGGCCGCGCTCGCAACATACTCGCACCCGCGAATCCCCCGTCTGGTAGAAAGCAACGCGCAGTTATACGCCGATTCATCGGCACAACTGTATCTCGTCACAGATCTCGTGTCGGGCAAGGACCTGTCCTTTCGCGCTGGAAAACCTTTTTCCTTCGAGGATGCATTGCAGATTGTCGATCAGCTCGCTGACGTCGTCGAATACTGCCATGAGCGCGGTGGCATTCACCGCGATATCAAGCCTGACAATGTCATTCTGCGAGACGGCAATGCCGATGCGGTCTTGGTCGACTTCGGGTTGACGTGTTACGTCCCGCCGAACTTAAGGTTTAGCGAGGGGTGTTCATCGCGGTTTCGGCGAGAGCGTGTTTACGAACTTTGCCTTGATCATCGCGAGACTCAACGGATGTAAAGAAGGCCAGTACTGCTCTGATATCGTGCGACGTTTCCGACCCCGCACGAACCATCAGAACAGACCGGCCTATGCATCGAATTGTATTCGCGTTTCCCGCGCTCGAACAACATCTTCGCGCCGTGCGTTCAACGCCGCAGTCGTATCGGCCGGATGCCTGCGGGCATTGCGGTAGCGCATGCCTGTGGTGCCACGGCTGCTATCACCGCAAGGCTGACCGCAGTGATGACGGCTTGCTCAATCCGGTCCCTGTGCTGCGCTTTCGTTGTTCGACGTGCCGCCGAACCTGCTCTCGCCTGCCGCTGTGCCTCTGTCCACGCCGCTGGTACGACTGGACGGTGCAGCAGCAGGTCCTGCTGCTCCTGCTCATCGGCGCGTCGCTACGCCGCACGGCTGCGGTGCTCGGGCTGAGCTATTACACCGTGCGGCGCTGGTGGCGCTGGCTGCAAATGCATGGCGTCACCTTCGCCTTCCATCTGCGCAGCCGCTTTGCCGGGCTGGGCCGCGCCACCGATACGCGCGCGCTCTGGCTTGCCTGTTTCGACCGGATGCCATTGTGTGAAGCGATGGCCTGGCTCGATCACGACGGACAAGATGTCCCGTGATCCGTTGACTGCGGCGCGACGCGCGATGGGCCGATCCGCGCCGTAGCCAGCGCTCCACACACTTTGCCCACTGCCGCCGGATTCGGATCGCAGGTCTCATGGCGTTTCCTTTCTTTTAACGAGGAACGTTCATGAACGACATCGATCCGAAGGCGCTGTTTCGCCTGTCGGTGCTCGGCCCGCTGGTGAGCCGCGAGAAGCTGGGTCGCGGCGAGCTGCAGCAGCTCGTGCGGCAACTGGCCAGCCAGGAGTACGCGATTCCCGGCTCGCGCCGGCGCCACATCGGCGAGAAGACCTGGCAGGCCTGGTACTACGCCTGGCGGCGCGAGGGCATCGCAGGGCTGGCCGACAAGCCCCGCGCCGATACCGGCCGCTCCAAGCTGCCCGAGCCGGTGCAAGCCGCAGTGCTTTCCGCCAAGCGCGAGAACCCGCGCCGCTCGATTCGCCAGATCCGCCTGCTGCTCGAGGCCGCCGGCGTCGTGCCGCGTGACACGCTCTCGCGCTGCGCGATGCACCGACTGCTCCAGGCGCACGGTCTGTCGCGCATTGCCGGCCCAACTGTCGTGCCGGACGAGAAGCGCAGCTTCGTGGCCGAACACGCCGGTTCCATCTGGTACGGCGACGTCATGCACGGGCCCACACTGTCGCTCGGCGGCCGGCGCATGAAGACCTATCTCGTCTCGCTGATGGATGACGCCTCGCGGCTCATCGCCCACGGCGCATTCTGCCTGGCGGAGACGGCGCTGGATATTGAAGGCGTGCTCAAGCAGGCGCTTCTGAAGCGGGGTATCCCCAGGATGATCGTCGTCGACAACGGCGCGGCCTATCGCGCCTCGACCTTGCAGGCCATCTGCGCCAGACTGTCCATCCGCCTGGTCTATTGCCGGCCGTACGCGCCAGAAGGCAAGGGTAAGTTGGAGCGCTGGCACCGGACCCTACGCGACCAGTTCCTCGCCGAGCTCGACATAAGCCATATCCGCGACCTGGCCGACCTGAACGCCCGCCTGTGGGCCTGGGTCGAGCAGGTCTATCACCGCAACACACACAGCGCGCTCGGTAACCAAACGCCGCTGGCCCGCTATCAACAGGACCTACCCAGGATCCGCCTGCTGGGCTCGCTGGCCGCGCAACTCGATGAGCTGTTCCTGCATCGCGTCGCGCGCCATGTGCGCCGCGATGGCACGGTGTCGTTCCAGGGCAAGCGCTTCGAGGTCCCGTACGAGCTCACCGGCAGGACCGTGCTGCTCGTCGTCGATCCGCATACCGCGACGGTCAGGCGCGTCGAGAGCGAATCCGGACAGCCGCTGGGCGCCGCCACTGAACTCGACGCAGTCGCGAACCTCACCCGCCGACGCCGTAAGCCCCTGCCGGAACCGGCGAGCGGCGAACCCGCCGCGCCGGGTCCTAACCTGATCGAACTCGTTCACCAGCGCCACTACGCACCGGAGTCATGACATGTACCGACAACACTTCGGCCTGCATCGCGCGCCGCTGGACAAGGATTCGACCGAACTGTGGGACGATGGCGCGCTCGCCCAGTTGACTGAGCGCTTCCAGTGGCTGCTGACCAGCCCCGGCATCGGCCTGCTCACCGGCGAGCCCGGCGTGGGCAAGACCGCCGCGCTACGCCACATCACCCGCACACTCAACCCGCATCGCTATCTGGTCATCTATCTGGCCGAAACCGAGTTCGGTCGCGTCGATCTGTACCGGGCGCTGGCCCGCGCGCTTGGCCTCGAACCCGGCTATCGGCGTGCCGACCTGTGGCGCGATCTGAAGCTGCGCATCACCGAGCTCGCCGACAGCAAACAATTGCTGCCTGTGTGGATCATCGACGAAGCCCAGAACCTGCCGCCCGAGTTCTTCCGCGACTTCCCATCGTTCTTGAACTTCGCCTTCGATGCTCGTGACCTGCTCACCGTCTGGCTCGCCGGTCATCCGAGTCTGGCCAGTACGCTCGAACGCGCGCCGTACGCCGCCTTGTATGGACGCATTCAGGCACGCGTGCAATTCAAACCGGTCATCGAGCGTGAACGCTTCGCGCAGCTCATTGCGCACGCGCTCAAGAGTGCCGGCTCCACCCACACGCTGCTGGCCGACTCCGGGCTCGAGCTGCTGCGGCAGGCCTCGCGTGGCCTCCCCCGGCAGGCCGGGCGCATCCTGCGCACCGCGATGCAGCTGGCCGTTCCCAAAGGACTCAATCACCTGCCTGACGAACTGCTACAACAGGCCATTGAGGAATTGCGATGACCGACAACGCCAAGCCTGGCGTTCCCGCAGTCGGCGCGCGGCATCGCCCGGCGTCGCCAACACAAGGAGTACTGCAACATGCGATCGAAGCACACAGCCCGTCCCGCCATCCCTCCAATGCCGGTTCCGCCCACCCTCTCGGACGAAGCCGCGGTGCAGATCCTGCACTTCCTGCGAGACAGCTTCCTGTGGTTCAGCGCCACGTACAGGGACCAGATCCGCCACTACTACGAGCCATGGCACCACGGTAGCGGCCCGCGAGCCCCTCGTTTCGACGATCCGTTCTGAACAGCAGCCCCTGCCTCACCCGCCGGGGCTGTTTGCACTTCGGCCGGCCCCTTCATCGCGCGACGATTCTCAAACGTCGCCTCATTCCATCTCACGCTGCGCAAGATGGCTCTGCGACCCACGCAACGCGCGACGATCGCCGCCGTCTCACCTCGAATAGCTCGCGACGCTGCTCCTCGAATAGGCCGAGACATAACAGTTGACGTTCAACCTGAAGGAAAAAGACGACTGGCACACTCCCCCGGCGTCAGGATAGATGTCACGTCACCTGATTCTTAGAGACGAGGTCCGGGGGCGGTAAAATCAGGGTAAATGAAAGCCTACTCAGCAGAGAGAAGAGAAGCGCTGGTGCGCCGCATGATGCCGCCAGAAAACGTGCTGGTTTCAGCGCTGGCCAGGGAAACGGGGATTACCGAGCAGACGTTGTACACGTGGCGCCGACAGGCGAAAGGAAAGGGGCTGGTCGTGCCGGGCGATGGGAAGAATCCCGAAGGATGGTCTTCGGAAGACAAGTTTGCGGTAGTGCTGGAAACCGCCCCGCTCAATGCAGCGGAGCTGGCCGAGTACTGCCGGCGCAAGGGTCTTTATCCCGAACAGATCGCCGCCTGGCGGGCCGCCTGTCTGGCAGCCAATGCGAACGCTGCGGAGCAGGCGCGGGAGCAGCGGCATCAGTCGAAAGACGACAGGAAACGCATCCACCAGCTCGAGAAGGAATTACAGCGCAAGGAGAAAGCGCTGGCGGAAGCGGCTGCGCTGCTGATTCTGAGAAAAAAAGCCCAGGCGATCTGGGGAGACAAAGAGGACGATTGATCAACGTCCCGGATCGCCTGTTATGTATATCGTTGATCCGCGAGGCAGCGCAGTCCGGCTGCCGGTTGGAGAAGGCTTGCAAAGAACTGGGCCTGAGCCTGCGCACGTTCCAGCGCTGGGTGGGTGACGGCGACGCGGTGCCGGCCGATCGCCGCACGACGACCGTGCGGCCGGAACCGGGCAACAAACTGAGCGACGCCGAACGGCAACAGATTCTTGAGGTTGCCATCAGTGAGGAGTTTGCCAGCCTGCCGCCCAGCCAGATCGTGCCGGGTCTGGCCGACCGCGGCGTGTACCTCGCGTCGGAGTCGAGCTTTTACCGTGTGCTGCGCAGCGTTTCGCAGCAGCACCACCGGGGTCGTGCGCGCCAACCCTCGGCTCGGGTGGTGACCAGTCATTGTGCGACGGCGCCGAACCAGGTCTGGTCGTGGGACATCACGTGGCTGCCGTCGGCGGTCAAGGGGCGGTATTACTACTGGTACATGATGCTGGACGTGTTCAGCCGCAAAATTGTCGGTCACGAAGTGCATGAGGCGGAATCGGCGGAACTGGCCGCACTGCTGATGCGGCGTGCCAGTCTGGCCGAGAGCCTGGCGGGACGTCCGCTGGTGCTGCACTCGGATAACGGCAGCCCGATGAAAGGCGCGACGATGCTCGCCACCCTGGAAAACCTGGGAGTGGCGGCGTCGTTCAGCCGGCCGCGCGTGAGCAACGACAACCCGTACGCCGAGTCGCTGTTCCGCACCTGCAAGTACCGGCCCAACTACCCACGCAGGCCGTTCGGCAGTGTCGATGAGGCCCGTGCCTGGACGCAGCAGTTCGTGCGTTGGTACAACCACGAGCACAAACACAGCGGCCTGAAATTCGTCACGCCGGCGCAGCGCCACAACGGTGTAGCCGCTGCTGTGCTTGCGCAGCGCAAGGCCGTGTACGCGGAGGCCAAGGCGCGCAATCCGCAGCGTTGGTCTCGATCGACGCGCAATTGGGAGCTGGAGAATGAAGTCTGGCTCAATCCGGAACGGATGCAGCCGCAAGAACTAAAGCAGTCCGCATGAAGTGACGCGTCAACTATCTTGACAACCGCCGCACTGGCGACTGGCAAGAATTGGGCAATCGCTTTCTTCGGTTGCCGGAACTGTCGAGCTACAGCGTTCATCGGCATGACCTGAGAAGCGATGTGTCGTTTCTCGCCGGCATTCTCTATTTCTGCCTGTTTGGGCAGCCGCCGGCGGTTCTCGAAGACGCAGCAGGGCGCCTTCCCCATCAGCGCGACGGGATTTCTGTACAAGACGTAGCGCCAAACCCGACCGCGGCAAGGCTATTAGCGCGCCTCTTCGACGTAGCATTTCAGCCCAGGTTGTCAGATCGATTCAACAGCATCAGTGAGTTCCGGAAAATGGCCCAAGACATAAACAACAGCCGAGAACAAGCGGGCGCCGACGATCCCGCTGCGATCGCAGAGCAAATTAAGAAGGGATTCTCGAAAGAAAAGGCGGCCCGGCAACAGCGTCAACGCGCAACGTATGTGAAGGCAGTGGAATGGGTCTATTCCATCCAGGCTGATGTCTCTGCGTTACTCGAGCGTGAATATGTCCCGACCCACAGCGGTGACTATGATCCAGCCACAGATCACTCCTATCGAAACATGGGTCTGCATCATCATTTTCGAGAGCATCTGATGAGGTACTGGATGAAAACCACATTCAGATTCATCGGATCTGAGCTGGTGGTAACGATCGCGGAGGTCGATTCCGGTGCTGATGAAGTTGTGGTCTTGCGCACAGACTCTGAGGCTCCAAATTTCGATGTCGGTAATCGAGACCTTTTCAAGAGTCGCCTTCTCAAGGGGATCTCGAAAATACAAGCGGTCTAGAAACAGAGCGTCGTAAGGGGCGGTTGAAATACTCCGGCACGGACGGGCTTCCATGAATGCGATTGGCGCGATGGGCGGTGTACGTCGTAATCAGTCATTCGCGGTCGGAAATGTGGATGGCCGCTTCGGGTCGCTATGCAAATCTCTGCATAGAGCAGAGATTTTTTTGGTTGGCGATCGCGGCTACTGACGCGTGAACAGGCCGGTCGGGGCCAGTCCGCGATCGGTGACCAAAAAAATACGACCCCTATGCGCAGGTCGCAACTATGCGTAGATGGCGTGAAATCCTCGGTACCGGACCAATCTCCGAGGGGTTTCTGGCCCGATACTGTCTGCGCATAGTTATAGCGTCCGAAGGAACCGCATGCGTGTGTCCCGTGCCTATAACCGATGCATGGTTGTGTCGGCAGGCTTTATTCGTGCGAGTACCTTCTTTTCATCGAGGGTTGGCTTCGACATAACGGTGGAGTGGTCTTGGTGCTCTCGTGGCGTGCCAGAGTGTAATGACCCTGTAATGGCACGCCGGATCGCGAAAGCCATCATAGCCGCCTTAAGTGGCACCACCACTTCAGTCTGCAGCGGAAACTATGCTCAGCTCTCCACTGAACCACCATGCCAGAAGCTGCGCCGCCGCCGGACTCGATCAGACGCCCTGCGCGACCTACGCATAGTTGCGACCTGCGCATAGGGGTCGAACTGAGACGGCCGACCGTGCTGTGAAATCGTGTTTCCGATTTGCTCGACACTTGCAGTGCAAGCATGCAATGAGAGCGTCGTAACCGCTCATTTCAGCACACCTTGTTGAGTCGAGCCGTTACCCGGTAACGTACGCAATATGGAAACGTTACCGGGTAACTAAGGAGTGCAGGATGGCGCAGACGACAGCCCAACGGCAGGCGGCCTATCGGGCAAGACGCGCGACAGCGGGCAAGGACGGCAACGGAGAACGTCGGCTGGACATGTGGGTGAGTAGCGAGGTGGATCTCGCGCTCGCGCGCCTGGCACGCCGTTACGCGGTAACGAAGCGTCAGATGCTGGAGCGGCTGATAGTTCGTGCCGACGAAGCAATCGTGCGCCGGCTCGATCCGGATTCAGAGCAATGGGACCTCTACTTCAAGGCGAGCCGGTAATGCTCGCCCGTTACCGTGTAACGGGCGAGTGCCGTATATGATCGATCAGCGCCTTGGTTGCGGCCGGTCGTCGTTCAGGCGGCGGGCGCAGCGGCGCTTTGGCGTTTGGCGAAGTTGAACGGCAGCAGGTCGGTGACGTCCGCGTCCGGGGCACGCTGCGGCAATTCGGTCAGCACGTGTAGCAGATAGGCATACGGCTCCACGCCGCAAGCCCGGCACGTGAGCATCAGGCTATAGACCATCGCGCTGGCCTTGGCGCCGGCGACTGTGTCGCTGAACATCCACGACTTCCTCCCCGTACAGAATGGTCTGATGTCGCGCTCGATGATGTTGTTGTCCACGGCCGCTTGCCCGTCGGTGACGTAGCGGCTCAGGTACTCCCACTGGTTTCGCGTGTAGGCGATCGCCTTGCCCAGCAGGCTCTCGGGCAGTACCTGCGGCGCCTGCTCGTCCAGCCATGCCTTGAACGCTTCGAGCAACGGCACGCTGTGCTGCTGACGCATCCGGTACGTGTAGTCGATGCGCGTTTCACCTTCGGGTAGGTCTGCCTTGGCGAGCGTCTCGACCTGATACAGAGCCTTGAAGTACTCGAGCGCGTGCTGCGCGCGGCCACCGGGTTTCTTTTGGCCCTTGAGCGCGTCGACAAACGCTCGCCTGGCATGGGCGAGACAGCCGAAGTGCGTGACGCCATTGACCGTGCGCCACGCGCTGTAACCATCGGTCATCAGCATGCCCTCATAGCCGGCGAGAAACGCTCGCGGATATTCCTGAGCGCGCCCCGGCTGGTAGTCGAACAGTACGACCGGCTGTTCGCTGTCTTCGGCACTGCGATAGACCCACATGTACGATTGACTCTGCGGGGTCTTGCCTTCTTCCTTCAGGACCTGCACCGTCGTTTCGTCGCCGTGGATGAGCGGCTGGGACAGCAGCGTGCGGCGTAGCGCCTCGTACAGCCGACTGTAGTGCAATTGCGCGGGCCGGATGATCCAGTTGGCCAGTGTGCCGCGGCCAACTTCAATGCCGGCGCGACTCAGTGCGTCTTCCATACGGTACAGTGGTGTGCCATCCACGTACTTGCCGGTGGTCACCGTCGCAAGCATAGCCGCGCTTGCATTGCTGCCTGGAAGTGGTTGCGCCGGCATCGGCGCAGTCAGCACCGGCGTGCGTTCGGCGTTGCGCTCGCAGTGCCGACACGCATATTTGAAGCGGACGTGCTGCAGCACCGAGACCTTGACTTCGATGTGCAACTGCTCGCTGACCTCCTCGCCCATGCGGTGCATCGCGCCCTGGCAGCAGGAGCAGATCTTCTGGTCCTCGGGCAGGTCGTATTCGATGCGTTGGCGCGGCAACTCCGCCGGCAGCGGCTTGCGACCACGTTTGCGGCCTGCAGGCTTGTCAGGCTCCGGCAACCCCGTGTCCGGAAGCGCGAGCGCGTTATCCTCATTGTCGTCGGCCGACTCTGCGGCCATTTGTTCGGCTTCGTCGAACACGCGGTCCTTGAGCTTCTCGCTGCTTGGTGCGAAGCGTTTGGACTGCGCGAGGCGGAACTGTTCCTCAAGGAGCCTGATGCGCTCGTTTAGCTCGGCGATGTGCTGGGCGTTGGCAGCAGCCCGCGCTTCGAGTTCGCGGATATAGGCCTGGGCGGCCGGCGGCAATTGGGAGAGGTCGTGTTCGTTCATGCTGAACACGATAGTGCAGCCGCCGCCCATTCGGGTATACGTCACACCGAACGACCATCAAGCTGTGTGCTGATATTTGCGCGACGGATGCCGCTGCACGGCGTCTACGTCGATACCGTCCAGCAGCCAGTGCAACTGCTCGGTCGTCAGCTCGATCACCGCCTGCTGACGCCGTGGCCACACAAAGTGGTCTTCCTCCAAGCGCTTCATCAGGAGCCAGAAGCCGGTGCGATCCCACAGCAAGAGCTTGATCCGGTTGCGCCGGCGGTTATGAAAGGCGTAGACGGCACGGGCAAACGGATCGAGCTGCATCGACTGCTCGACCAGGGCAACCAATCCATTGATCCCGAGGCGGAAATCCACCGCATTGCGGTGCAGGTAGACCTGCAGGTCAGCGTCGAGCTTGAACATCAACGCGCTCCCAACGCTTCGATCATCGCCTTCACCAGCGCGACGTCCTGCCCGCCGCATTGGAGCTCGACCGTCACGCCGTTGGGCAACTGCGCCACCAGCCGAGACGGCAATGGCGCCGGCGGTTGCAACGCACGCACAGGCACCGACACTGCCCCAGGCATAGTTGTCCGCCCGGGCTCGGCCTGCGGGCCGGCACCGTGAATTTCCACCACCGGAACGAACGCCGCCGGCGCACTTTCGATGACGTCCCTCGTGCCAGCAGCAACCTTTTGTTCCGCCTTGTGTTGCCCGATCCATCGGCGCAACTGGTTCGCGTTCACCCCGGCCTTGATTGCCATGCTGGCCACCGATACCCCTGGCCGCAGGCAAGCTTCAACCAACCGCCGCTTGTCACCCTTGTCAAAGCTACGCTTGCCGTTGGCGCCGACGTTGATCGCCCGCAGCGGCAAGAAATCCAAATCGATCTGGCCCATGACTTGTGTCCACTAAAAATGGTGGACACAATCCTGCGCCGTCTGCGCTTCTGATGCTATGTGCGGAGAATTTCGCGCTTACAGAGCGTCAACCAGCAAATGCGGATATCCGAATGTTCACCTCTCCGCTCACATGAAGGCGTAACAATTCGCTCGGGCATCGTATAGCGCGTGATGCCGGCCGCCGTGCTCAGAAAAGTACGCATCGAGTCGGCCAGCGTTGATCTTCAGTTGGACATTTTCTGCCTTCCAGCCACGCGGCAGCGGCTCACCAAGTAGGTGGCTGACCAGGTGATAATCGCCGCCAAAGTCGTAGCACAGCACCGGCTTTGGCTTAAGTGGTACGTTCATAAGCCACGCCCGCAGCTCGTCGCGGAGCTGTGCCAACGGCATCGACCGGCCCGGAAACTGGCCAAGCTGCGGCAGCACAACGCTGTGCACAAAGTCACTGCATAGCGCTCTGTCGAAATCGGAGCGTTCCCCATAAAACTCACGGCCATCCTCGCCGACGATCGCTATGCTGATGAGCTGGCAAGCATCGAACGTCGTGAACTCGGTATCGAGGAAATAACGGGTCTTCCACGGGCTACGCGGGGCATTCATGGTTCTCTTGTCCCAAGTGGTCAGTCCTTGCTTTGGCGCCTTCCTTTGTCCCTTGCAAGCGTTCTCAGAAGATCCACGGAAGCAGACGAGAAACGTTAATGGCATCATCAAGGGCCCGGTGATGCGCACCTTCAAGCTGCAGGCCAACCAACTCGCAAGCCTTCGCCATACCTATGGCTTTGCCAATGCGTCGCTTCTTGGCAAAGAGGCGTTTGGCATTGAGGTGTGGGAGATCGATGGGGGTCGTAATGCCGTGCCGCTGGCTCTCCCTTTCCAGCTGCCGGCTATCCCACTCGCCCCAACTCACGAATGTCGAACCTGGTTGACGGTGGAGCGCGACGAAGGCGCGCAATGCATCGGCGACCGCCGGAAAGAGCGATGCAGCATCTACGTCGGCTTGCGTGATGCCTGTAAGCTGCGCGCAGAATGGTGTCAGCGTCGAATTGACCGCGGGACGAACGAACGCCTGGAAGCAATCGAGCACAGTACTGCCATCGGCTGCTGCCCACACCGCACCGATCTCAATGATTTCCATTTCGAACGATGGCGCATTCTCGTCGCACGTGGCCTCGAGATCCACGACGAGGATATTTGGCATAGCTGTTTTGGATCTTGGGTTGAAGGAATTGTCTCTTATCGTGCCTAGGCAAGGCTGGAAGTGTGGGCAAGTGGGGCAAGCTGTGCGCAGTGCGTGGGCAACCCGTAGGGTTGTCCATCCGCTGTGCATGGCTTGTCCCGCGTTCCGCCCGCCAGGGCGGATGTCCATACGAGAGGCCGCGTCCCACGAAGCTACCGTCGAGGTGCTCCCTTTAGGTACACAGCTATCTCGTCCGGTAGTGTGCCTCCGCTCGGCGAGTCGTGGGCACCAGCCCCATATTCTGCCGGTATGACCTCCCCCCCTCCAAAACCGGGGCGCGCTGTCAAGTTTGCTCCGATCGAGAGAGGCTGCCGAGCTACAGACGTTATGTCGTCGAAACCGAATTCATACCCTTGCACAACGACCCGTGCATCTGCCGAATAGCTCCGCAGGAGGTCGATCAGTTCAGCCACATTCATTGGTCTCTCCTCAGGCGTCTGTCATATTTTCCACAAACAGATCAAAGGCAACGGCTGCTGTTGAGCATTTCGAAACCCGCTTGCGCTGCTGTGCAATCACCGCCTGCAGCCGGGTTGGCGTCCGATGGGCCTTTACGACCCGATTCAGGGCCGGGCGCAGGAGGGAAACCAGCTCCTTGGTAAGCCCCGGGTGAGCATCATGCACGTCGGGCGATGCTTCGCATAGCACATCCTCTATCAACACCGTTGATACAATTGCTGTAGCCATGGTCACCTCTCAGATAGGTGGATTGTGGTCAGGTCCCTGCCAGATGGCCGCTTGGCAGAGACCGCTTCGAAAACAAATTAAGCCCGCTGCGGAGAGCGCCTCATAAGCATTCACCATCGACAGTCGGTACCTCCATCTGCCGGCGCGAATCTCAAGGGCCGCCCCGGAAGCAGCACGCGGGGCGCAGCCGTGCCGGCGAGCACCGAACAGGTGAGGATGCAGGCGAAGCGCGCCCTTGAATAGTCGCAGAGGCTGTCAGCCTGTAGGCTGGGGGCAGGGTCCCTGCCCCCTTCCACGTGGCGAACGCGGGGTCCCCCTTGGTCGTACAGCAGCTCATCATTTTTCGGTTGGACCGGGCGCTGAACGGCGAGCGCAGGCGTCTTGCCTCCACTTTGCATTTCCTTCGATCCAGCCGCTGTGCCATGCCCAGCTTAGGTCACTGTTCGGGAGATACGGACAGAACAGTCCGGGACGCCCTTGCTGCCCCACAGCGAACCCTTCTTTCCAAGCTTTGGGATCTTGTCTGAGGATCATCGCCTAACCCAACCGGTCCAATAGGCTTTCTGGCTTCAGGTGCGTATAGCGCTTCAGCATCTGCATGCTTCGATGCCCACTGATGCTGGCTACCTCCATTGGGTGGAGGCCTTTCTCGAACAAGCGTGAGACAGCTTCATGCCGAAGGTCATGCCAGCGAAGGTCATCAATTTGCAGCTTGGCCAAGGCACGCGCCCACACGAGCATTACCGCGTTCGGCGTCGTGGGAAGTACACGATCTACCTCTGATGCAGCCCCCGATCCCTCCAACGGTTCGGCGCGAAGTGTGGCCAGGACGTTGCGAGCGCGAGTTGACAGCGGTAATACGGCGGGGACGCCTTTGTTTGCCGCGCGCCGGGCCTCAGCAGGAAAGCGAATCATCCTTGCCGGGAGATCAACCCACTCCCACCGAAGCGAGAACAAGCTGCCTTTCCTTAAGGCCGTCTCTATTGCCAAGTCGAACGCTGGCGCAGCATATCTGTTCGCGCTCGATTCAAGTTGCGTCCTGATGGCGTCGTATTCGCCGTCAGCGAGGCGGCGATCACGCGCCGAACTCCCGCCGGGCTTTCGGATGTTCTTCAAGGGGTTGAGCAGGCTCTCCAACCCCCACTCCTTCCTTGCCATCTCGAACAGATGACTGACGAGCTGCAGCTCCAGCCGGATCGTGTTCTCGGCGCGGCCTGCCGCCCGCCGCTCATCACGATAGCGTGCGAAATCGGCTCCCCGGAGGGAGCCAAGTGTCCGGTAGGCGAGTTCGTGCCGGAGCCAGCGGGCAATACGCGTGTTCTCTTGCTTCGGGTAGCGTTTTGTCGGAACGATCTCACGCTGATACCGTTCGAGCGCCTCGCGAAGCGTTGTGCGCTCCGCCTCGGTACGGTCAATGTACACACCAGCGTCCATTTCGCCTTCAATGCGCCGTGCCCAGTGCTGGGCCTGCTGCCTTGTATCAAAGGTTCGATAGACGGGCTTGTGGCCACGCCGGCGGATCTCGGCGCGCCAGTACGCACCGCGTTGACTGATGTATGCCACTCTCCAGACTCCTTTGCTCAATAAAGCGCTTGGTCTGGATTGTTCCGTTCCGGCAGTTTTCCGGCAAAGGGCAGTTTTTGACACCACCGCGCACGAGCTACGGACGAAAAAAAAGCACCGCGATCGCTCGCAAGTGCTTGATTTTCTTCACCCAAGGTGAACTGGTGGGTCGTGCGTGACTCGAACACGCGACCAACGGATTAAAAGTCCGCTGCTCTACCGACTGAGCTAACGACCCGAAAAAACAGAACCGCGATTATAGGGATGCGGTTCTCGATGTGTCAAGCATGCGCCTCAGGCCATGCGCTCCAGACGCCACATCTGGTAGCGGAATGCCAGCACCGCGCCGGCCAGGATACCCGCCAGCGCGATAAACGAGCCAAGCGCCAGGGTCGACACGCCCGACAGCCCCTGCCCGACCGTGCAGCCCAGCGCGGTCACGCCGCCCGCACCCATCAGGATGCCGCCGACCATATGGTTGGCGACGTCCTCGGCATTGCCGAAGCCTTCCCAGCGGAACGTGCGCGTGGCCAGGGCATAGGCCGCCGCGCCGGCGATCACGCCGAACACGCTGACGATGCCGACCGTCGCCACCTTGCTCTTGTCGCTGAACATCATCAGCCAGTCGAGCGTGTAGGCATAGGGGGCGACAAAACTCAGGCTTTCCATGCGGCCGCTGTTGGTCGAGACGAACAGTTCTTCAAGCGTGTTGGGGTCTTCGGCCACATAGCCGAGGTGGCCCGAGACATACCACATTGCCACGATGATCAACCCGACGCCGATGCCGCCAAGCAGGTTGTCGAACGAGCGGAAGCCGCGGCCGGCCAGCGCCCACAGCACCAGTACGCCGCCCAGCGCCAGGCCCAGGCCCAGCTGCAGCGCGCCGCGCGCGAGCCCCGTGCCCTGCGCCAGCACGGACGGCAGGTCTTGCGTGGTGGGCAGCGTCAGCGCCACCGCGTCGACGGTATTCACGCGCACCACGCCGAACAGCCCGCGCAGCGTCATGTACGCCGACAGGCCCAGGAAGACAAAGACCACCAGCGATTTCAGGTTGCCGGCACCGATGCGCACCAGCGTCTTGCTGCCGCAGCCCGACGCCAGCACCATGCCGAAGCCGAACATCAGCCCGCCGGCCAGCGCCGACAGCCAGCCCAGCTTGCTGGCGGTGTAGATGGTCTTGGTGGGGTCGATCGCGCCGGTCCAGGCCAGCACGCCGGTGCCGATCATGGCCACGCCGATCGCCAGCACCCACATGCGCATGCGGCTCCAGTCACCCATGTTGACGATGTCGGAGACCGCGCCCATGGTGCAGAAGTGCGTGCGCTGCAGCACGGCGCCAAACAGGAAGGTCAGGACGAACGTGCTCAGCAGCACGGTGCGCGAGAGCGCGGCGAGGTCGATTTCAGGCATGTCGGGGGCGTGGACGGCGGCTGGTGATCAGGCAGCGGCCTGGTAGCGGGTCGGATCGGGCACACCGGCGGCCTCAAAGCCGGCCCGGCGGATGCGGCACGAATCGCACACGCCGCAGGCGCGGCCGTCGTCGTCGGCCTGGTAGCACGACACCGTCAGGCTGTAGTCCACCCCCAGCGCGATGCCGGCGCGGATGATCTCGCCCTTGGTCATGTCGATGATGGGCGCATGCACGCGGAAGCGGTCGCCCTCGACCCCGGCCTTGGTGGCGAGGTTGGCCAGCGCTTCATAGGCCGCGACGTATTCCGGGCGGCAGTCCGGATAGCCGGAGTAGTCGACCGCGTTGGCGCCGAAGAACAGGTCGCGCCCGCCGACGGCCTCGGCCCAGCCGAGCGCCAGCGACAGCATGATGGTGTTGCGCGCCGGCACGTAGGTGACCGGGATGCCGCCGGAAGCGCCATCGGTCGGCACCGCCAGCGTGTCGTCGGTCAGCGCCGAGCCGCCGAAGCGGCGCAGGTCCAGGTCGATGATCTCGTGGCGCGTGGCGCCCAGCGCGGCCGCCACGCGCTTGGCGGCTTCCAGTTCAGAGGAGTGGCGCTGGCCATAGCGCATCGACAGCGCATAGGTCTCGAAGCCCTGGGCGCGGGCCATGGCGAGTACGGTGGCGGAGTCGAGTCCGCCGGACAGCAGGACGATAGCGCGTTGGGTCATGATCGGGAGCGCGCCGTCTGGGCGCGCAGAAGATTCAGGCGAATCGTGTATTTTAGCGCGACCCAAGAAAAATCATTAGGCCCGCCAAAGCGGGCCTTGCAGACAGGACCGGGCATACCGGCCGCTTCCGGTGTTACTTCAATGTCTTCAGCCGGTTGCTGGCCGCCTGCGCGCCTTCGGTGCCCGGATACTTGGCCACCACCTGCTCCAGCGTCTTGCGCGCGGCCGCCTTCTGGCCGGACTCGAGCTGGTTGTTGGCGACCGCGATCATCGCGTCCGGCACCTTGGGATGCGTCGGGTTGTTATTGATCATGGTCTGCAGCACCGAGGTGGAGCCCTTGTAGTCGCGCTGCGCATACAGCGAGTTGCCGAGCCAGTACTGCGCCAGCGGCACGTACGGGCTCTGCGGGTACTTCTTGACGAAGGCCGAGAAGGAACTCCCGGCGCTCTTGAAGTCGCCCGCCTGGAACTGCTTGAGCGCAGCATCGTATTCGGGCTTTTCGCCCGGCTGCGACAGGCCTTCGCGGCCTTCGACCGTGACCTGCTGCGGCTCGAATTTCTTCAGGCGCGCGTCCAGGTCGGCGTAGTAGTCCTTCTGCTGCTTCTGCAGCGCGTCCACCGTGTTCTGCAGCACTTCGTTCTGGCCGCGCAGCCGCGCCACTTCCTGGCGCAGGCCCTCGAGCTGGTTCTGCATGTCGATCGTGGTGCGGCTGTTCTGCTCGATACGCTGTGTCGCGGTCGCCTGGAAACCGTTGAACTGGTCGCGCAGGTTGATGACCGCCTTGCGCGCCTCGTCATCATCGAACACTCCGGCATGCGCCTGCGACAGCGGCAGCATGCCGCCGCCGGCGACGGCGGCGAGCCACAACAGGGTGGAAACGCGTGCTTTCATGGATGGCTATCCGCAGATCAGTAGTTGATGTCCGCGCGGCGGTTTTCGGCCCACGAGGCTTCATCATGGCCGGCGGCCTTGGGCTTTTCCTTGCCCAGGCTCACGGCTTCCATCTGGGTGTCGGGCACACCCATCGAGGCCAGCGAGCGGCGCACGGCTTCGGCGCGCTTCTGGCCCAGCGCCAGGTTGTACTCGCTGGTGCCGCGTTCGTCGGTGTTGCCCTGGATCAGGATCTTGCGGCCCTTGTTCGAGCCCAGGTACTTGGCGTGCTCGCCCAGCATGCCCTGGTAGTCGGACTTGACGCTGTAGCTGTCGAAGTCGAAGTACACGCTGCGCTTGGCCAGCGGGCTGTTCGGATCGTTCAGCGGATCGGCGGCCGTCACCGGGGTCACGGCGCGCGCATCGGCACCGGTGCCCGCGCCGGCACCGGCTTTGGCGGTGTCGTCCAGCTTGACGCCGGAGCTGCAGGCGCCAAGGGCCAGCAGTGCGGCAACGGCAAGGGTTTTGCTCATCAGTTGGGGCATGGTGAATGACTCCTGTTATTGCATGAAAGGACCCCAGGACGGCTCGCGAACATCGCCGGACTGGAGGGACAGAACCTGCCGGGTACGCCCGTCAGTGGAAACCGCCGCCAGCACCGCGCGACCGCCCACGCGGGTGGCATAGAGGATGTACTTGCCGTTGGCGGCAAAGCTGGGCGCTTCGTCGTTGGCCGTATCGGTCAGCGACGTCACGTCGCCGTTGCTCAGGTCCTGCAGCTGCAGCTTGAAGCCGCCCGTGCGCGAGATGTACGCCAGGTACTTGCCGTCCGGCGAAATACGCGGGCTCACGTTGTAGCTGCCCTTGAAGGTGACACGTTGCGCACCGCCACCTTCCTCGCCGGAAGCGGGCATGCGGTAGACCTGCGGCGCACCGCCGCGGTCGCTGGTGAAGTAGATGCTCTTGCCGTCGGGCGAGTACTGCGGCTCGGTGTCGATGGCACTGCTGCGGGACAGGCGGCGGACGCCGGAGCCATCGGCATTGACCTGGTAGACCTGGGTATTGCCGTCGCGCGACAGCGCCAGTGCCAGGTGCTGGCCGTCAGGCGACCACGACGGCGCGCTGTTGTTGCCCTTCTGGTTCGACACCAGGGTGCGCTTGCCGCTGGCCAGGTCGTGCACATACACCACCGGCTTCTTGGCCTCGAACGAGACATAGGCCACGCGCGCGCCGTCCGGCGACCACGACGGCGAGATGATCGGCTCGTTGCTGGTCAGCGCCACCTGCGCGTTCTGGCCGTCCGAGTCGGAAATCAGCAGCTGGTAGCGGCCGCCCACCTTCGACACGTAGGACAGGCGCGTGGCAAACACGCCGCGCTCGCCCAGCAGCTTTTCATAGATGTAGTCGGCGATCTTGTGCGCGGTCACGCGCAGCTGGGACTGGTTGACGGTAAAGGCCAGCCCGCCCAGGCTCTGGCCCTTGACGGTGTCGTACAGGCGGAAGCGGACCTCATACTTGCCGCCGGCGGCCGGGGTCACGCTGCCGGCGACGAAGGCATCGGCGCCGCGCGACTTCCAGCTGCCCAGATCGACATTGGCGGATTCCGCCACCGTGGCGCCACCCGGATCGACATTGCGCAGGCGCCCGCTGCGCGCCAGGTCGCCGCGGATGATCGCGGTCAGGTTCTGCGGGGCCTGGGCCTCGCCCTGGAAGTTGGCGGTCGCAACCGGGATCTGGCTGGAACCGACCCCGGAGATCTCAACGTTGAGTTGCGCGTGCGCGGCGCCGGCTGCCATCGTCATCGCCGCGGCCAGCCAGGCCATCAGCGCGCGGCGGCCGGCCAGGGGGACCGGGCCGATGGCGCGTTGGGATTCGGGTTGGGTTGCGTTGTGCCGCCTCGCGGACAGCCAGTTGGGGGCCCAAAGCTTTCGCATGCTGCTCCTCAGTCGATTTCAAGATTCGTCGGGCACGGCAGGCAATCGGCAACACGGGCAAATGCGGCATTGCAGCGCGTGGCGCTTGCCTCGTCTGCGTGCGTATCGCACACTGCCGGCCGCGTCAGGCAACCTGTCATGCTAGCGCTGGGACCACGACCCGGCGATGAAGGTTGCATTATGTTGCAAATCATGCCGCCCAGGTCACTCAGTCCTTCGGCCGGAAGGTAATGGTGAAGCTGGCCGGCGCCTTGCCGTTCTCATCACGCGGCAGCGGGTCGGAACGTTCCACCGCGCGCAGCACGGCATTATCCCAGCCCGAGTTGCCGCTGGACTTGGACAGCCGCGCCGACAGCAGCGAACCGTCCGGCGCCAGCTGCACCGACACCACCGCGGTCGGGTTGCCCGGCACGTCCTCGGCAAAGACGATGTTCGGCTTGACGCGGCGGCGCACGCGGTCGGCATAGCCCGGCGACGCCTTGCCACCGCCGCCGGCACCCGCGCCGGCCGTGCTGCCCACGCCGCCACCGCCCGCGCCGGAGCCGCCGGCAAGCGCCTGCAGGCGCGCCAGCTCGCTCTTGCGCTGGGCACTGGCTGCAGCCTCGCGCTTGGCCTTGGCGTCGGCATCCGCCTTGGCTTTGGCCTTGTTCTCGGCGTCAGCCTTGGCCTTGGCGTCCGCCTGGGCCTTGGCCTTGGCGTCCGCTTCCTTGCGTTCTGCTTCCTTGCGCTCGGCCTGCTCCTTGCGCTGCTGTTCCTGCTGCTGCGCTGCCTTCTTCTTCGCGTCGTCCTTGCGCTGGGCTTCCTTGCGCTCGGCCTCGCGCTGTTCCGCTTCCTTGCGCTCGGCTTCCTTGCGTTCCGCCTCTTTGCGCTCGGCTTCCTTGCGCGCGGCCGCCTGCTTGCGCTCGGCCTCTTCGCGCGCTGCCGCCTCGGCACGGCGCCTCTGGCGTTCCAGCGCGATGTCGGCGTCGTCCTCGACCTTGCTCTTCACCTCGGGCAGCGGCGGGGCCGGGCGCGGCTGCACCACCGGCGCCGGTGGCGGCGGCGGGGGCGCGGTGGCGGCCGGAATCTCTTCCCACAGCTCGGCCTCGGCGCCGACCGGGGTGCTGCTCTGCAAGCGCACGCCGTAGTACAGCACGACAGCCAGCAGCATGTGCATGAAGAGCGCGAACAGGAAGGAACGCAGGGTTCCCCGCTCCTTGACCGGCTGGTAGGGATAGGCGGCGACGGTCTTCATCAGGCGCAACGGCAATCAGATAGGCGCTTCAATGCGTCAGGAGGTCTTGGACTTGACCATCAGGCCGACGCGCTTGATGCCGTCGGCTTTCAGGATCGACATCACGTCCAGCACCGCCTCGTACTTGACCGAGCGGTCGGCGGCAATCACCACCGGCTGGTCGGGATTCTCGTTCTGGCGCTGGTGCACAAAGTCGAGCAGGCCCTGCTTGTCGAGCTTGCGCTCAAAGGAGTTGCCGGCGTTGTCCTTGCCGCGCGCGGTGAGCTGGCCGCTCTCGTGCACGGTGACCACGATCGGCGGCGCCTTCTGCTGCGGCGTGGCGTTGGCCACGGTGGGCAGGTCGACGGTGGCGGGGCTCACGATCGGCGCCGCCACCATGAAGATGACCAGCAGCACGAGCATGACGTCGATGTACGGCACGACATTGATCTCGGCGCTGGCCCGGCGGCGCGAGCCGCCGCGGCGCTGAATGGCTGCCATTGCAGGACTCCTGGAAACGCCGGCCCGGGCTTGCGCCCGGACCGTCTGGATTAGATTCGATACGTGTGCAGTTAGCGTGCCTGCCGTTGCAGGATGTTCAGGAACTCTTCCATGAAGCTCTCGAACCGGATCGCCAGGCGGTCGATCTCCGTGGCATAGCGGTTGTAGGCGATCACCGCCGGAATCGCCGCGAACAGGCCGATCGCGGTCGCCACCAGCGCCTCGGCAATACCGGGGGCCACCGATGCGAGCGTCGCCTGCTGCACATTCGACAGGCCGCGGAATGCGTTCATGATCCCCCAGACCGTGCCGAACAGGCCGATATACGGGCTCACCGAACCCACCGACGCCAGGAACGGCAGATGCGATTCCATCACATCCATCTCGCGCTGGTAAGCCGCGCGCATCGCGCGCCGGGCCGCATCGAGCAGCGCGCCGGCTTCATTGCCGCGCTCGCGCGCCTTCAGGAACTCGCCCATGCCGGATTCAAAGATCCGCTCCAGCGCGCCGGTGTTGTGGCGGTTGTTGACGGCACTGTTATATAGCGCCTGCAGGTCGCCGCCGGCCCAGAAGTCGCGTTCGAACCCCTCGGTCTGGGTGCGCGCCGAGCGCAGCGCCAGGTGCTTGCGGAAGATATAGGTCCACGAAAACAGGGACATGACGAGCAACAGCGCCATGACGGCCTGTGCCAGCAGGCTGGCGTGGAGCACCAGCGTTACGATCGACATGTCTTGCGTGACGGTCACGGGATTCATCGTGCGGACTTGATGGTAGCTAGAACGGGGTCGGGAATCGGGGCGGGACGGAAAGTGCTTCGATCGACGCACCCAACGCGGATCGCGCCAGAGGCCAGCATCAGCTCGCCACGCCAGGCTTCCTGGGTGAACTGGACCGACGCCGGGCCGACCCGGTCGATGCGCGTGCGGATCTCGAGCTGGTCATCCAGCCGGGCGGGCGCATTGTAGTCCACCGCCGTGCTGCGGACGATAAAGACCACGCCCGCCTCGTCGGCGAGCGACTGCTGCTCGATGCCGAGCGCACGCAGCCACTCGGTGCGCGCGCGCTCGAAGAACTTCAGGTAGTTGGCGTAGAACACTACGCCACCCGCGTCGGTGTCTTCCCAGTACACCCGCAGGGTCCAGACAAAGTTTGTCATGGCCGCGATTGTAACGGAGAGCGCTAGCGGTTTCGTGTAAACCCGCATGACGACTTTGCAACAGCAAGTTGCTGGCCAGCCCTTGCCAGTCCTCGGCTGGCGGGGCCGACGGCTTGCGGCGGGCGCCCGCCTCGCGCTACACTGCGCGCAACCATTCCATCTTGCGCGACTGGCGAAGTCAGTGGGCACTACCACGAGGAAGCGCAAGTTCTCTGGCGTGACGTTCATTGCGCGTTCGCGTAACGTTCAGCACGCCTAGGCGTGAAGTTGCTTGCGCCTGCCGCTCGCCTGGGCAGCGAATGGGAAGCAGGGTGCGCCCTGCACCGACGGTTACAACGTGCCGCCGGTGCTGGTCGCCGCTAGCCTTCCCCGCGCGCCCTACCCCCGATGCGTGAATCGGATTCCCTATTTTTCAGACGAGTTTCGCCATGTTCGAACGCAGCCGTTTTACGATCGACCAGATCGACCCCGAGGTCTTTGCCGCCATCCAGCAGGAAAACCAGCGCCAGGAAGACCACATCGAGCTGATCGCCTCCGAGAACTACACCTCGCCGGCCGTGATGGCCGCCCAGGGTTCGCAGCTGACCAACAAGTACGCCGAGGGCTACCCCGGCAAGCGCTACTACGGCGGTTGCGAGTACGTCGACGTCGTCGAGCAGCTGGCCATTGACCGCGTCAAGCAGCTGTTCGGCGCCGAAGCCGCCAACGTGCAGCCCAACTCGGGCTCGCAGGCCAACCAGGGCGTGTACTTCGCCGTGCTCAAGCCGGGCGACACCATCATGGGCATGAGCCTGGCCGAAGGCGGTCACCTGACCCACGGCATGGCCCTGAACATGAGCGGCAAGTGGTTCAACGTGGTCAGCTACGGCCTGAACGCCCAGGAAGACATCGACTACGACGCGCTGGAAAAGCTGGCGCAAGAGAAGAAGCCTAAGCTGATCATCGCCGGTGCGTCGGCCTTCGCGCTGCGCATCGACTTCGAGCGCATCGGCCGCGTCGCCAAGTCGATCGGCGCCTACTTCATGGTCGACATGGCCCACTACGCCGGCCTGATCGCCGCGGGCGTCTACCCGAACCCGGTGCCGCACGCCGACTTCGTCACCACCACCACGCACAAGAGCCTGCGCGGCCCGCGCGGCGGCGTGATCCTGATGAAGGCCGAGCACGAGAAGGCCATCAACTCGGCCATCTTCCCCGGCATCCAGGGCGGCCCGCTGATGCACGTGATCGCCGGCAAGGCGGTCGCGTTCAAGGAAGCGCTGACGTCTGAGTTCAAGGCCTACCAGCAGCAAGTGGTGAAGAACGCCGCCGTGCTGGCCGAGACCCTGATCGCGCGCGGCCTGCGCATCGTCTCGGGCCGCACCGAAAGCCACGTGATGCTGGTCGACCTGCGCGCCAAGAACATCACCGGCAAGGAAGCCGAGCGCATCCTGGGCGAGGCGCATATCACCGTCAACAAGAACGCCATCCCCAACGATCCGGAAAAGCCGTTCGTGACCTCGGGCATCCGCCTGGGCTCGCCGGCCATGACCACGCGCGGCTTCAAGGAAGAAGAAGCCCGCATCGTCGGCAACCTGATCGCCGATGTGCTGGACAACCCGCACGACGCCGCCAACATCGCCAGCGTGCGCGAGCAGGCGGCAGCCCTGACCAAGCGTTTCCCGGTCTACGGCTGATGCATCGAGGCCGCCCATGCGGGTTCGCATGAGCGGCCGGCAGCTCCGCAAGCCGGCGCCTCGGGGCACCGGCTTGCGGGCCTCGCCAACCCGCCCCGCCACCGCAGAACGACAACACGGACAAGGCGACGGGGTTCAACTGAAGGTGGTCCGGCATGAAATGCCCCTTTTGCGGTCATTCCAATACCCAGGTACTCGACACGCGCATGTCGGAAGACGGCGATGCCGTACGCCGGCGCCGGCGCTGCGAAGCCTGCGACCGCCGCTTCACCACCTATGAGCGGATCGAGCTGTTCTTCCCCGCCATCGTCAAGAAAAACGGCTCGCGCGTTGACTACACCCGCGCCAAGCTGAAGGATTCCATGCGCCTGGCGCTGCGCAAGCGCCCGGTCTCGGCCGAGGCCATCGACGAAGCCATCACCCGCATCGAAGAAAAACTGCTGGCCCTGGGCGAAAAGGAAATCCCCAGCAGCCAGGTCGGCGAACTGGTGATGCGCGAATTGCGCAAGCTCGACAAGATTGCGTATATCCGCTTTGCTTCGGTGTACCGGAGCTTTGAGGATGTGTCGGAATTCCGCGACGTGCTGGATGAGTTCGCGGCGTCCACCCCTCGGAAGGGGTAGCAAAAGTAACAAAATCGTTGTTTAATCCCCGTTGCATTCCCGCAAGGCCCGCTGTCGCATATTAAAAGGGCCGGAATTGCAGACCAAAAAAAGAAGTTAACGAAGTCGGACGTCTTTTGACGGGGGTCAGAATGGGTCAACGCTGCCGCGGGGCAGCCGGCTTTGCCATGCTCGAAGCATTGGTGGCAATCGTCGTCCTGGCGGTTGGCGTGCTCGGCGTCGCCAGCCTGCTGCTGAATTCATCCCGCTTCACGCAACAAGCTTCCTACGACACCACTGCCATGCAGCTGGCCACCGAGATGGCCGAGCGCATGCGTGCCAATCCTGCCGTCTCGCAAACCGGCGCGGCGGCGGAAGCCATCACCCCGAACCGCTACTTCATCGACACGGCCACCGGGCAGCCACCCGCGCTCACGGCAGCGAACAGCCCGTATGCGATCGCCTGCGCGGGCACGGCGGCCGGGTGCGCACAGCAACTGGCGGATTTCGATGTCGCAGAGTTCTGGGAGCGTGTCAGCACAGGCCTGCCTGCCGGACGCGCCGTGATTTGCCGGGACATGGTCGCCTACGACCAGACTACCGGCTTCTCATGGGGATGCACGCCGTCGGCCACTGGCCGCCCGGACGACGCACCGATTGTCATCAAGATCGGCTGGATCTCGCGGCTTGCCGCCAAAACCGTCGCGGCACGGGCCGACATGTCCGATATGGGCACGCGCCCCCAGGTGGTCATCGTGGCCACGCAGGGCACGGTGAACTGACATGCGGAACGCCAGGATGTATCTCAACGCCGGCCGGCATCGTCAACTGGGGCTGTCACTGGTGGAGCTGATGGTATCGATGACGCTGAGCCTGCTCCTGATCATGGCTGCCGCGGCGCTCTACCTGACCGGGCGAGCCAACTACAACAGCATCGACGACACCACGGCGCTGGATGAGAAAGGCCGCTTTGCGGTGGATACCGTGGTGCGGATCGTGCGCCAGGCCGCCTGGAGCAACTATGCGGGCAACAGCGCCGCGGCCTCCCCCGGCGCCAGCGGGCCACCTGCGCCCAGCCCCGGAGGCGTCATGCTCACTACCACGAGCCTGTCGCCGACCATCAGCGGCCTCGACAACTGCGGCACCCCCACGCAAGACCTTGGCAACCCGGCGCAAAACCTCGCGTGTCCTGCTCAACCTGGCGCCGTGAACAAGAGCGATGTGCTGCAGGTCCGCTTCTTCGGTTCCGGCACGCAGCAGGACCGCACCGTTCCGGACAACAGCATGATCGACTGCTCCGGCAACGGCGTCGCCGAGCCGCAGGCCTGGGAAGACGCAGACCTCGCGCGCGGCATGGCGGTCTTCTATGTCAGCAACGATGCCAGCGGCATGCCTCAGCTGATGTGTGGCTATCGTCCACGGGACGCCGCCAACAAGGAAATCCTCACGGCAGGCACGGCGTACCAGGCTGTTTCGCTGATCTCGGGCGTCGAAGTCTTCCAGGTGCTCTACGGCGTGGATACGAATTTCGACCAGACCCCGGACCGCTTCCTGTCGGCCACCGAGGTGCTGGCCCTGCCCACCACCTGGCAGAACGTCGTCGCCATCAAGATGGCCATGGTGCTGATGGGCGATACCGCCAGCGCATCGCCCCAGGATCCGCCAACCTTCCGCCTGTTTGGGCGCCTGTTCCCGGGCTCGCCGGGCAACGACACGTCCTTCACGCCGGCCACGCAACTGCAGCGGATGCGACGCCTGTACACCGTCACCGTACAGCTCCGGAACATGGCCACCTGCACCACGTGCTCGCCGACATGACCGCCCGCACCGCGCAACCCAACCCGCGTGGCATCGCGCTGATCACCGCCCTGGTGATGCTGCTGATCATCAGCGTCATCGCCATCGCCGGTGCCCGGCTGGCCATTGGCAGCAAGCGCATGGCATCGAACCAGCGCGATCGGGACCTGGCTCAGCAAGCGGCCGAGGCAGCCTTGCTGGATGCAGAAATCGACATCCAGGGTGTCGCCGCGCCAACCACCCGGTCAGCCATATTCTCCGGCACCACGATGAATGTCCTGCCGTTCGTGGCGGGTTGCAATACGGGCGTCACAGGCGCCTCACCCTTCCAGGGATTGTGCGACCCGGTGCTCGACGGTACGCCGAACTGGCTTACCGTTGACTTCAGCCAGGCCGGCGCCAACGCACGCACCACCGCCTATGGCACGTTCACCGGCCGCAGGTTCCCGACCGCGACCGGCGGGCTGCTGCCTGCCGCCCTGCCGCGCTACATCATCGAGCCGATCAGCGACATGTCGCCAGGCGCGAGCGAGGGCGCATACATCTTCCGCGTCACGGCCGTCGGCTTTGGCGCAAACCCGGCGACCCGGGTCATGTTGCAGTCGTACTACCGAAAGGGGGAATGAATGGCAACGTCCATGACTGTCGCGGAGCACGGCAAATGAGCCGCATCCGGAAATTCCTTTTCGCGGCAATGGCTGCGCTTCTCAGCCTGCCCGCCGGCCCGTTGCTTGCCGCAACAGAACAGAGCAGCCTCGCGACCGTCAAGATCGCGCAGGCACCGCTGTACGGCCGCAATCAGAATATCCATCCCAACCTTCTGCTGACGCTCTCGGTAGAGTTCCCTACGGTTGGGGCAGCCTATCGCTCCGGCACGTATTCGCCGGCCACCGAATACATTGGCTACTTCAATCCGCTCAAGTGCTACAACTACAGCGGAGGCACCAGCAATGGCTATTTTGTCATTGCTGGCGACGCCAACACGGCCGATCACACATGCGCGGGCCAGTTCAGCGGCAACTTCATGAACTGGGCCACGGCCTCGGCCATCGACATGCTGCGATACGCGCTGACCGGAGGCGACCGCGTGGTTGACACCACCACGCAGACCATCCTGCAACGTGCCGTGCTGCAGGAAAGTTTTTTCAACAGCAACTCTTACTTCCCCCGCAAGACTTACGACAAGGCGTCCTCGGTCACGCCTTTCACCAGCAGGACCCTGTACATCACTTCATGCGGCAACAAGGTGTTCTTCGGGGACACCACCGAGTCCGGCGCCAGCTGCGCGAGCCCCGGCAAGTACAAGAACCAGGGCACCTACCTGGTACGGGTGCAAGTCTGCGATGCAAGCGAAGCCAAGTCCCGCACCGATCTCTGCAAGCTGTATCGCACCGGGTACAAACCGGCTGGTGAAATGCAGCGCAATGCCGACAAGGTCCGCTTTGGTGCGTTTGGCTATCTGAACGACAGTGCCAATACCCGCTATGGCGGTGTCTTGCGGGCGCCCTTGAAGTATGTGGGGCCAAACACCGTCGACAGCAATTTCAATCAAGCCAGCAACCTGCGCCGGGAATGGGATGACGACGGCGTATTCATCCAGAACCCCGAGAGCGCGTCAGAGAACATCAGCGGTGTCATCAATTACCTGAATCAGTTCGGACGTTCCGGCGCCTACAAGTCATTGGATCCCGTCGGCGAACTCTACTACGAGAGCATCCGCTACCTGCAAGGCCGACAACCAACGCCCGAAGCCATCGACAACGCCAGCACCTACAAGGATGGATTTCCGGTCTACACGCAATGGACGGACCCCATCCTTGCCAGTTGCCAGAAGAACTACGTTCTTGCCATTGCCGATATCAATACGCACTGGGACCGATACATCCCTGGCAACACCAGGACGACCTACCTCTCCGGTGGCAAGCAGGTCTCTGCCAACGACTCGGCAAGGCCGGCGGACGCGATATCGAAATACAGCAAGTACAGCTTCGATGTCACGACCTGGACCCAGGCGGTGGCCGATCTAGAGAGTTCGGGGACATCAGGCAACAGCCGCCCCGACACCTCGCTCGCCAACCTGGCTGGCGCCGACACTGGCTCCAGCGGCCACGGCACCTACTATATGGCCGGCGTCGCGTATTGGGCCCATACCTACGGCTTCCGCCCGGATATGCCGGAATTGCGCGTCACCACGTTCAGCATCGACGTCAATGAGAACGGGAACGGCAGCGTGGGCGATGAACAGCGCCGCAGCCAGATGTACCTGGCGGCAAAGTACGGCGGCTTTGACGACCAGAACGGTGATGGCAATCCGTTCCGCACCAAGGGGGCCAGCGGCACCACCGTCACCAGCAATGCCGAATGGGAATCGTCGGGGGGATCCAATGTCCCCGCCAACTGGTTCCTGGCCGGGCAGCCGGCCGCCATGATCGCTTCCATCAAGAAGGTCTTCGCGCAAATCGTCAACGCAGCCGGCACATTGTCTGGCGTGGCACTGACCTCTTCCCAGGTGGCAAGCGACACCCTCTTGTTCACCCCCGGATTCGACCAGCGATGGAACGGGCGCCTGTCGGCACTGGCGGTGACCAATGATCCCAACACCGGCGTTCAGATCTCCAATACCGAAACCTGGGAGGCCGGCAAGGTGCTGACTGCCCGCACCGCTGCCCGCAATCTGCTGACCTGGGTCCCGTCGGGCACGGCCGACAATGCAGGAACCGGCGCGGGTGCGGGCGCCACCTTCGAGTGGAAATCTCTCAACGCCGCGCAGAAGGCCGCACTGAAGATCGCGCCGACAGAGACTGACACCGTGGCCCAGAGCCGGCTCAGCTATTTGCGTGGCGAGCGCAGCCAGGAGCAAGCCACCGGCAGCACGGGGACCATGCGCTTGCGCGACTCACTGCTGGGCGACATCGTCAATTCGGGCCCCGTTTATATGGCGGCCCCGTCCGGCACGATCGCCGAAAGCGACTACACCGCGTTCTACAAGGCCCACAGCCAACGTACGGCCGCCGTATACATCGGCGCCAACGATGGCATGCTCCACGCCTTCAATGCGGCCAACGGTTCTGAACTGTTTGCCTACGTGCCAAATGCAGTGTTCGCCAACCTGGCCCAACTGACCACGCCGAGCTATATCCATCGGCCTTTCGTGGACGCCACGCCTGCCGTGGCGGAAGCCAGGGTGGGCAACGCCTGGCAGACCGTGCTGGTCGCTGGCATGGGCGGTGGCGCGCAAGGCCTCTTTGCGCTGAATGTCAGCGATCCTGCCAGCGTCGGAACTGGCAATGTTTTGTGGGAGTTCACGGACAAGGATGATGCCGACATGGGCAACGTCATGTCGCCGCCCCAGATCGTCAAGTTGTTTGCCGGCAAGGACTCCGACAACAAGCCTGTGTACAAGTGGTTTGCCATGACCGGCAACGGCCTGAATGCCAACGATGCGGATGGCGCGAGCAATCCGGCTGCGCCTTCGGTGCTGTTCATCGTGGCACTGGACAAGCCGGCCGGGACGCCGTGGCAACTGGGCGTCAACTACTGGAAGATCTCGATGGCAGCGGACGCCACCGCCGGCATTGCCAACGGGCTGAGCTCGCCAGCGCTGGTGCGGCTTACCGACGGGCAGACCGTCGCCGCCTACGCCGGCGACCTCCAGGGCCGCCTCTGGAAGTTCATCCTGAATGGCGGCCCATCCACCTGGAACGCTGCCGGGGCACTGCCCTACTACGGCGGCGGCAACTACGGACGGCCGCTTTTCCAGGCCCGCGATGCCAGCGGAAAACCGCAGGCGATCACCGTCCAACCCAAATGGGTCTACGCGCCCGGAGGCTACATGGTGGTGTTCGGCACCGGGAAGTACCTGGAGCCTGCTGACACCATCACCACCGGCACGCTGACCCGGAACGCCATGTACGGCATCTACGATGCGGGAGGCTCCCAGTCGATCGCAGACCGCAGCATGCTGAACCCGGTCACCTTGACCCGCAACAGCAAAGGCGCTTACGAATATTCGTCACGCAGCTATAGCCTCGGTTCAAAGACGGGACAGAAGGCGGGGTGGTACTTTGATTTCCCGGGCAACGGAGAACGCCAGGTCACCGCGCTCGTGCCGGCTTACGGAAAGATCTGGTTCAACTCTCTGATGACCGGCGATGATCTTTGCGGTGCCGCCAGCAACAGCGGCCGCTATCAGATCAATGCGCTGACCGGCATGCCCGCCACGGGGACATCGACCGGCGATCTCTCCACCTTCGGCATCCTGGGTGCGCCGGTGCTGATCCAGACCAAGACCACGGTGGATCCACAACGCAATGCTGTCGGCCAGATCACTACGCTGAAGTTCATCGACGTGTTTTCGTTCGGCGCATCGGGTGGCGGCCGCAGCGCAGGCGCGTCGTTGTCCAGCAGGCCGCTTGTGTCCGGCAATACTGCCACCGACGGGGGGCATCCCACCACCGGGCGCCTTGGCTGGCGCGAGATTCGCAATTTCGGAGCCGCAAAATGAAGCGCTGCCACCGTGACTGGCGTCGCCACGCCAGCGGCTTCACGCTGATGGAGATGCTGATTGCCATCGCCATCCTTGGCATCCTCGCCGGCATTGCGTATCCCAACTACGCCGAGCATGTTGCCCGTGGGCGCCGCACTGATGCCAAGGCCGCATTGATGACGGCCATGCAAGCGCTGGAGCGTCGTTACGCACAGGCCAACTCCTACGTCGACCCCGCCGACAGCACGCGTGCATGGCGCGGCTTCCCGCAAGCCTCGGAAAGCGGCAACTACGCGATTGCATCCGGCGCCTGCGCGGGCCTGGCATTCAACGAATGCGTGCAGGTCAGCGCCACGCCCGCCATCGCCGACAACCGGTGCGGCACGCTGCTGCTACGCAGCACCGGCGAGCGTGGCGTGCTGATCAACAATGTCACCGCCTTCGCGAACCTGCCCCAGGGATGCTGGTGATGCGCGATCAAGCCCCCCAACCTCAGGCCGGGTTCACGCTGATCGAACTGCTGGTCACGCTGGTCGTGCTGGTCATCCTCGCCGGCATGGCGGCACCCGCCTACACCTCGTTCATTCAGCGCAACTCGCTTGCCACTGAAGCAGACGCGCTGGCTTCGTCGCTTTCCCTGGCACGGGCCAGTGCGCTATCGCGCAATAGCTGGGTCACCGTGGCGCCCGTCAACAATGACTGGCAAAACGGCTGGACTGTCTGCCTGAACCCCAATCGAAACGCGGACTGCACTGGCCAGACCGTGCTGGTTCAGCATGTCCCCTCCGCCCAGGGATTGACCGTAGCGTTCTCCAGCACGCCGCAGTCGGCGGTCCTCTCCTACTCGCCCGTAGGCTATACACGCACGCTGGCGGATGCGATGCAGTCTGCCCAGGTGCTGATGGGACTGGGCACCGGCAACCAGAAACTCATCGATATCAGCCAGTTGGGCAGGGTCCGCGTATGCGCGCCCGTGCCGACACAAACCTCGGTGTGTCAGTAAGCGAGGCTGCCTGGTAGCTTTTCCCAGGAAAACCGAAACAACATTCTGCAAATCCTTCACGCTTAGGCACGTATTCGCCTGCTCGGTCGAGTGGCCCGAGGGAGCTGCCCCCTCAGGCTCTCACAGATCCGTACGTGAATCTCTCGATTCATACGGCTCCTCTTGTCCGCCGTTCTTCGAAACAGAAATCCCAGTGCGCGAATAGCTGAGGAAAACTTTCCCGACATCGTTTGAGCCACGCCCAAGCTCGTCGTTTGTGTCCTCTCAGCTTCTTATACTTGTTTCGCGCCCACCCACCAAGCCGTAAGTCTATTCTGATCAAGAACCGTTTTAGCGGCTCCGGATAGAAGGCACCGTAGTAATTCACCCATCCCCGTACCATTGGGTTTATGCGCCGCGCCAGTTCGGGCAGCGTCAATGAGGTACTTCGATTGAGACTCATGCTTCTGATGGCCTGAGACATTCGCGTTAGCGCCTTTTGACTTACCGCAGGTCCGAATCCCGTGAACAAGTTTCCCTCTCGGTCTTGTACCGTCCGAGCGTGAAAGCTGAATCCAAGGAAGTCGAACTTAGTGTGGGTATGTTCCTCTCGGCGTCGTCCATCTTTGCAATAAACCAAGCGTGTCTTCTCCGGGTGTAGCGAAAGCCCACAAGCGGTGAGCCGTTCCCTCAGGACAGACAGGAACTTTTCCGCCTGCTGCTTCGTTTTGCAATGACAGACCACATCGTCGGCATACCGTTCAAACGGCACCTCCGGATGCTCAGTCTGGACCCATCGATCAAACGCATAGTGAAGAAAGAGGTTGGCCAACAACGGACTGATCACCCCGCCTTGCGGAGTACCTCGATCCCGACCAACCAACTCCCCGGTTTGCTTCTGTACCGGACTCTCTAGCCCGACTTTCGCAAGCTTGATGTTGTTCCGGGGCGGCACCGAGTCGGAATGTGGCGTAGATATTGGATTTCGGTTGATTCGTTGGCTCGAAGATGCTACATGAAAGAAATGCACATTTTCGAACGAACAGTCAACGGCCATCGCTACCGCATCGCGGCGCAGTCCGTGTGGAATGCCGAGCGGGGACGATCCGTCGCACGCCAGGTCGTGCTGGGGCCGGCCGAGCCGCCGCGAGTCGCGGATCTGAGTGCGACCCAAACGGTGGGCACGCGCGGGGTCGGCGACGTCGGGGCGTTGATCTGGGTGGCCGAGCAATTGGACCTGATCGGGCAGATTGATCGGGCGTGCGCAGGGGTTGGCGCCAAAGGCGGCCCGTCCGTGGGCGAGTTGGCGGTGGCCGTGGCGATTCAGCGCGCGTGTACACCGGGACCCAAGTGTGAGCTGGGTGAGTTTCTCGACGGGAGTCTGCCGCGCCTGTCGTGTTTGCCGGGCTCAGCGTTCACCGGCCAGGCCTTCCATCGTGTCGCGCAGCAGGTGACCGATGAGCAGTTGGAGCAGGCGCAGGTGGCCATCGCGAAGGCCGCCATCGCCCGCTTCGAGCTGTCCGCGGACGTGCTCGCATTCGATACCACGAACTTCGATACCCACATCGACACACAGACGCCCGGCGATCTGGCCCGGCGAGGACACGCCAAGAGCAAGAGAAAGGACCTGCGTGTGGTCGGGCTTGGCCTGCTGGTCAGCGAGACGGGTCATGTGCCGCTGTTGTATCGGACGTATCCCGGCAACGGCTCGGACCAGGCGGTGCTCGCGGCGTGCCTGGCTGGGTTGGCGCAGTTGCATGAGGCGCTCGACAGCGGTGAGGGTCGCAAGCAGCCGGCGCAGCGCACGGTGGTACGGGACGGCGGGTTCTGGAGCCCGCAACTGGAACTCGATCTCGATGCCGCCGGCTACTACAGCCTCATCTCGTTGCCGCTGGGGCACAAGGCCGCGCAAGAGGCGCTGCAGATGGCGGCGCAGCGCGGTGCGATGAAGCCGCTGTCGGGCAAGCTCAGCGAAGTGCGGGCAGCGCGGGTTCGAACCACCGTCGGCGAGTTGGACCGTACGCTCGTGGTGGTGGAGAGCCAGGAGCTGCTGGCGGGGCAAAAACGCGGGATCGCGGTGGCACTGCGCAAGGCGAAGGAGGAACTGCGCACGCTGGAGGGGTTGGTCCAAAAGGGCCGCATCACGCGCAGCCGGCTGGAGCTGCGGGTCAAGAAGGCGCTGACTCGGGAGCACCTGTCAAGCTTCGTCGTGACCACCATCGCCGGAACCGAAGCGGCACCGACCTTGCAATGGCACGTCGATGCCGCATTGCGCCGCGAGCTGGAGCGAACGCGACTGGGCAGGCGGGTGCTGTGTACGGATCGGCACACCTGGAGTACAGGGCGCATCGTCTACGCGTTCCGAGGGCAGTGGAACGTCGAGGAGTTGTTCCGCAGAACGAAGAAAGGCGGCGTGGTTCCGTGGGGGCCATCACACCAGTGGGCCGACGGATCGCTGCGCCTGCACACCTTCGCGACCGTGCTCGGCCTGATGCTCGTGAGCTTGGCGAAGATTGCCCTGCGGGCCGACGCTTCGGCCCGTCGCATGATGGAAGGACTGGCCGAGATCAAGGTGACGTTGGTGAGGACGAAGACCGGGGCAGCGGGACGACGGCCAACGGCGATGCTGGCGCCGGAGCTCACGGCCGAGCAGCGCCGCGCCGTGAAGCTCTTCGAGCTGCAGAGGTGGGGACCAACATTATTTCATGTATGACGTCGGCGCCCGTTCAGCAACGATTGACGGCCAAGAGCCGTCGATCCGGCCCCTTGCTTTGCGAAAGTACCGCTAGCCAGCGTCTAATGTAGAGCCGTGCCCATGGCTCCGTGACGTGCTTTTCTACCGCACGCCACAGAAGCCCGTGGTCGATTGTGTCAAAGAAGGATTTCAAGTCAATATCGACTACCCAGTCGTAGCGCCAACAGTTTCTTCTCGCTTGCGCCACAGCTTGCTTCGCCGACTTGTTAGGACGATAACCGAACGATGATGAATGAAATCTCGCATCGATTCTCGGCTCAACCATTAACTTTACCGCCATCTGAGCCACGCGGTCCGTGATAGTCGGCACCCCGAGAGGGCGAAACCCGTCCCCCTTCGGAATCAGCACCTCTTTGACCGGCTGAGGAAAATAACTCCCCGAACTCATTCGATTCCACAGGGCGTATAGATTTCTCGCCAAGCGATTTCGGAATAATTCAATACTTTCCCTGTCCACGCCCGGCCCTCCTTGATTGGCGGCCACGCGCTTCCAGGCTTCCCAGATCAACCGCTTGGGTATCTCGAACGACTTGGCGTCGACCCTGGAATCCTCCCGCGACGCGGTTGTTCTATGATCTTCGCCAGACAAGGTCATGCCTTCGCTCCAGAGGTCACCCCCGGCGTCAGGATAGATGTCACGTCACCTGATTCTTAGAGACGAGGTCCGGGGGCGGTAAAATCAGGGTAAATGAAAGCCTACTCAGCAGAGAGAAGAGAAGCGCTGGTGCGCCGCATGATGCCGCCAGAAAACGTGCTGGTTTCAGCGCTGGCCAGGGAAACGGGGATTACCGAGCAGACGTTGTACACGTGGCGCCGACAGGCGAAAGGAAAGGGGCTGGTCGTGCCGGGCGATGGGAAGAATCCCGAAGGATGGTCTTCGGAAGACAAGTTTGCGGTAGTGCTGGAAACCGCCCCGCTCAATGCAGCGGAGCTGGCCGAGTACTGCCGGCGCAAGGGTCTTTATCCCGAACAGATCGCCGCCTGGCGGGCCGCCTGTCTGGCAGCCAATGCGAACGCTGCGGAGCAGGCGCGGGAGCAGCGGCATCAGTCGAAAGACGACAGGAAACGCATCCACCAGCTCGAGAAGGAATTACAGCGCAAGGAGAAAGCGCTGGCGGAAGCGGCTGCGCTGCTGATTCTGAGAAAAAAAGCCCAGGCGATCTGGGGAGACAAAGAGGACGATTGATCAACGTCCCGGATCGCCTGTTATGTATATCGTTGATCCGCGAGGCAGCGCAGTCCGGCTGCCGGTTGGAGAAGGCTTGCAAAGAACTGGGCCTGAGCCTGCGCACGTTCCAGCGCTGGGTGGGTGACGGCGACGCGGTGCCGGCCGATCGCCGCACGACGACCGTGCGGCCGGAACCGGGCAACAAACTGAGCGACGCCGAACGGCAACAGATTCTTGAGGTTGCCATCAGTGAGGAGTTTGCCAGCCTGCCGCCCAGCCAGATCGTGCCGGGTCTGGCCGACCGCGGCGTGTACCTCGCGTCGGAGTCGAGCTTTTACCGTGTGCTGCGCAGCGTTTCGCAGCAGCACCACCGGGGTCGTGCGCGCCAACCCTCGGCTCGGGTGGTGACCAGTCATTGTGCGACGGCGCCGAACCAGGTCTGGTCGTGGGACATCACGTGGCTGCCGTCGGCGGTCAAGGGGCGGTATTACTACTGGTACATGATGCTGGACGTGTTCAGCCGCAAAATTGTCGGTCACGAAGTGCATGAGGCGGAATCGGCGGAACTGGCCGCACTGCTGATGCGGCGTGCCAGTCTGGCCGAGAGCCTGGCGGGACGTCCGCTGGTGCTGCACTCGGATAACGGCAGCCCGATGAAAGGCGCGACGATGCTCGCCACCCTGGAAAACCTGGGAGTGGCGGCGTCGTTCAGCCGGCCGCGCGTGAGCAACGACAACCCGTACGCCGAGTCGCTGTTCCGCACCTGCAAGTACCGGCCCAACTACCCACGCAGGCCGTTCGGCAGTGTCGATGAGGCCCGTGCCTGGACGCAGCAGTTCGTGCGTTGGTACAACCACGAGCACAAACACAGCGGCCTGAAATTCGTCACGCCGGCGCAGCGCCACAACGGTGTAGCCGCTGCTGTGCTTGCGCAGCGCAAGGCCGTGTACGCGGAGGCCAAGGCGCGCAATCCGCAGCGTTGGTCTCGATCGACGCGCAATTGGGAGCTGGAGAATGAAGTCTGGCTCAATCCGGAACGGATGCAGCCGCAAGAACTAAAGCAGTCCGCATGAAGTGACGCGTCAACTATCTTGACAACCGCCGGTCATTACAACCCTTTCAACGCTACTACGCATGACTCCGCCCCTGTGCCTCGCATTGGTACTCTGGCTCTCACGGGTTCTCCGCTTGAGTTTCTCCCTTAGCATCGAGACGACAGGTTCCCAAGTTCCGTATCCATGCCTGCAGGAAGGTCGCGCCATCTCTATGCCGGATGCCGTCAGACCCACTTCCAGGTCGCCGTCTGACTGATCCCGAGGAGATGTCGAATCCTCGGTTTTGACATCATTGCAATTATCGACACTTCTTCGATGGTTCACTTTCGTTCGCCTCCTTCCTGCCTACCTGACGAGATTCATCTCGCCTTTTCCCTAGACGCTCACCACAACCGCTCTTAACGGAAGCAGCTCTGGGTGGTTTGGTATCACCGCCTGATCGGCGAAACCGAGGGCCTACCCTCATCACGGATACAGCATGTACGGCGACAAACTGTCGCTTTCCTTCTTGGCACACCGACAGCTACTTTGACGGTCCCTGCCAGTCTCGGTGACCGCCCATGCCGGATCTTCGCAAGCCAGCACATCAACCTGCCCGCCCGCGCCGCAGACCGCGCTGCGCCAGCCGCCCTGCGGGATTCGCCCTGCACGAAACGCTGTGCTCGCTGATCGTCCTTGGTGCCGGGCTGATGCCAATGATGGGGCTGGCGCCGAAGGCGCTGGCCCAGCTGCGCGAACTCGACGCGCTGGCGCAGGCCGCCCGCCTTGCCGTGGAGATGGCCGAGCTGAATGCTGCGCAGCCGGCACCGCAAAGCGGGCGGCCAGACCTCTGGTCGAGCCGGTGTGGAAGCGACCCGGCGTTCCCTTGCCCGGAAAATGCGCGACTGGTCATGGCAGGACGGCTTGGCGGTCGGGCCGGCATACCCGCGATCGCCTTGTGGGTGCAGCCATGAGGCGGGACGCATCCAGGGCCTTCTCGCTGGTCGAGTTGCTGGTCGGACTGATCCTCGGCCTGATCGTCACTGCGGCAGCCGTTGCGGCATTCCATGCCACACGTACCGCCTACCTCACCGCCACCGACCGCATCCTGCTCGAAGAACGCGGCCAGCGCGCCCTGACGATCATCGCCTCGCTGCTGCGCCAGTCCGGCTGGCCGGGCGAACCCGTATCCGCCACCTCCTACCCGGCGCCGCCGGCCGTCAGCGGCGCCGACGACTGCGGCCAGCCTGCCATCGGCGCCGTGCCGTCCTGCGGCAGGGCCGGCGTCGGCCGCAGCGATGCGCTGCTGGTCCGCTTCAGCGGCAGCGGCCTGCCGGCGGCGCCGGCGCAGCCGGATGAAACCATGACCGACTGCAGCGGCTACGCCGTCGCCGCGCGCGTGGCCGGTGCTGACGCAAACGGCGGCTACGTCGCAGCCAACCTGATCTATGTCGCGGCGGGCGGCGATGGCGTGCCGCAACTGCTGTGCCGCTACCCGGCACGCCGCGGTGGCGTGATCGACGGCATGGGCTGGACCTCCGGCGCGCTGGTCCGCGGCGTTGAATCCCTGCAAGTTCGCTACGGCCTGGATACGGACCGCGACGGCCGGGCCGACCGCTTCGAGACGGCATCCGCGATCCACTCGCTGGGTGAATCCGCGTGGCATCGCGTGGTGGCCGTGCAGATTGCCATTGCCGTGCGCGGCGACCGCCCGGGTTCGGCGGCGGCAAACCCGGGCGAAGGCGCTGACCCATTGCCAGCACCCGGCACCGCCGCCGGCGATCTGGCGCCTGCGCCGCCGTCGCAGGCCGGCACCGCCCGCCGCGTCTTCGCCACCACGGTGCGGCTGCGCAATGCGCCACGCTGCCAGGAGACGCTGTGCTAGCCCGCCGCCTTCCAGGTCGCCGCAAATCAGGCGCCGTCACGCTGCTGATCTGCGCCACGATGCTGCTGCTGGTGGTGCTGATCGCTGCCGGCACGCTGCACATGCTGTTGTCCGCGCAGCAACTTGCCGTCATGCAACTCGAACGCGAAATCGCATTCCGGGCCGCCGAGGTCGCGTTGCTCGATGCCGAGTCGGACCTGCTCGCGGCGGCCACATCGCAAGACATGATGGACCGGCTCGGCATTTGGCCGGCACCGGGACACTGCGGCAGCGGCCAACAGGCTGGCGTGTGCCGGCCAGCGGTGACCGGCCCGCCCGTGTGGCAGCCCTGGCTGCTGGCCGACACCAGCGCGGACGCCGTCGGCGTGCCGTTCGGCCGCTTCACCGGTGCGACGCTGCCGGTGCTGCCCGCGGGAGCCGCCGGCACGCGCGAACTGCCGCGGTATGTCGCCGAGATCCTGGAAGAGGCACCGTCCGGCTACAGCACTGCGGAAGCCCCTTCCGCCACCACACCGGCACCACGGATCCGGATCACGGCCATCGGCTTCGGCCGCAGCCGCGCCGTACGTGCCGTGGTACAGAGCGTGATCCAGCCGTGAATCGCCTCGTTGCCGTTGCCCTCGCCTGCCTGGCCATCGCCATTGCACCCGCGTCTGCCGCCACCGGATCCGAAGCAGGCCGGCTGCCCCTGGCTTACCGGACCACGGCGGGCGCCTATCCGTGGACCGGGCGCTTGTTCGCTGTCGGCTGGCAAGGACCGGCGCCTGGGCTGTCACCATATCTATGGGAAGCCGGCGCGAGCCTTGACCATCGGCCTGTCGGATCGCGTCGCATATTCACGTCGTCAGCGCCGCCGCATCGCGTCATCGCGCTGCAATGGGATGCCATCGATGCCGCCTTCCGGCTTACGGATAGCGCGGACATGCTGAGCCGCCTTGACAGCGCTCAGCTCGAATGGCTGCGCGGCGACCGTACCCAGGCGGGCCTGCGCCAGCGCGACACGCGACTCGGCAATGCCGCAGGCGCCCGCGTGCGGGTGGTGGCGCCTCCGGCCTGGGCGCCTGGCAAACCCGGGCACACCGGCTTTCGCGTGCGCTACAGCCTGCGCCCGCACGTCGCCTGGCTTGGCACCAACGATGGCCTACTGCACGGGTTCGATGCCGTGACCGGCGAGGAGCGCGCCGCCTATCTGCCCCGCGTGCTGTTGCCCTATGCCACCGCGATGTCGGCCACCGACGCGCCACTGCTGCCCGCGCCCTGCCCGCGCCCTGAAGCGCAGGACGTGACGATCCATGGCGAGTGGCGCACGGTCTTGCTGTGCGGCATCCCTGGCAGCGCCAGGACCGGCAACCCCGCGGCGGCATTCGCGCTCGACATCTCGGATCCCGACGGTCCGATGCCCTTTGCATTGCTGTGGGAGATCGCCGCCACAGACACATTGTCACTGTCTGCACGCGGCCCGGTGCGTGCAGCCGGCATTCCTGGCCAGGACGGATTGCGCTGGTACGCAGTCGTGACGCTGGTTGCCGCGACCCATGACAAGCCGGGGGCAGTTCGTTCCGGCCTTGCGCTGCTGCCATTGGACAAGCCCGCCGGGGCGGCATGGGCCGGGCAGTACGCCGTCCGCACATTGCCATTGCCGGAACACGACTGCCTGGGCCGACCGGCGACCGGCGACCTTGTGGCGGTCAGCGTGCTGTCCGACATGACAGGCACGGCACGCGCTGCCTATGCGACAGACGATGCCGGCCAGCTATGGCGCTTCCCGCTCGCCGACGCGCCAGAGCCGGGCGGAGCGCCTGCCGTGTCATGCCTCCACCGGATGCAGACGCCGGCGCAGCCGCTCATGCCTGAAGCACCCGTGCTGCTCGGATCGCCGGCTGCGCCGGTCGTGGTCTATGGCGCGGGCAACGAACTTGCAGCAGTGCCCGACCTGTCGTCCTCGCGCGGCGCCACGGCGGTCCCGTTGGTACAAGTCGCCGCGCAGGCCGGAGATGGCGGGCACATCCTGCGCGCGCAGCCTGCCGGCGCCGACAATGCCGGCTGGCATCTGACCCTGCCCCATGCCGGCGAACAGGTGGTGGAGGTCCAGCCGGTCTTCCCCGGCTATCTGCTGTTCGTGACGCACACGCCCGATGGCGCGCAACGCAGCTACCTGGTGCTGGCGGCGACCGGGGAATCCGTCACCCAGGGCAGCACCGGCGAACGCCTGCACGTGGCCACCGGCCAGCTGCTGCAACCAGGGGCCAGCGTGTTCGGGACTACTGCCGAATTGCCCGCCGCACCGCCACAGCCGGGCAGCACCGCGCGCCAGGCTTACGCGCTGTCGCTGTGGGCTGTCGATGGCAACACGGTCACGCGGGTGTCACAAACCATGGCCAGCCAGCGCACCGGGCGCCTGCGCTGGCGCGAGATCGTCGGACCGGCACGGGAGGATTTGCCATGACTACCGCGGCGCCTGCCTCCCGGCCCCGGGCCGGGTTCAGCCTGGTCGAGCTCGCGGTTGCGCTGGCCGTCCTAGCCATCCTCGCGGCCATCGCCGTGCCCGCGTGGCACGGCCACCTGATGCGGGGATGGCGGGCGCAGGCCCGTACCGCGCTGACCGAGGGAATGCTGCAACTGGAGCGCCATGCCGTCGGCGCCATGACGTTTGCCGCCGAACCCGGTGGCGAAGTGGCCGCCGGGGAATGGCCACTTCCCGTACCGGCCACCGGCACCGTGCGTCATATCGTGACAGCCGCGGCATGCTCGCAGGCCGGCCTGGATACCTGTGTTGAATTGCGTGCCGTTCCGCAGCGGCCCGACCCGGAGTGCGGCGTGCTGATCCTGCGCAGCACCGGACAGTGGCTGGCGCTGCCCGAAGGTGAGGCCGTGCCACGGCCGCTTCCGTCCCATTGCTGAAGGCGCGATGAACAACCACGCACCCCGCCGCGGCCTGACCCTGGCCGAGCTGCTCGCCGGCCTGGCCATCCTGGCACTGCTGGCGGCGGCATCCTATCCGGTGTTCAGCGGCCTGCTCGCCCGGCAACAGGTCACGCTGGCGGCCGACCGGCTGGCGGCGTCGCTGGCGCTGGCGCGGGCCACCGCACTGGCGCGCCGCCTCGAGGTGACGCTGCAGCCGCTGCCGGGCGAATCGACGCTGGGCCTTGGCTGGCAACTGGTCACGGCAGACGGCGACCCGGAGGGCCGCGCGGTGCTGTCCGTGGTCGAACCGGGCATGCCCTGCCTGTGGGTGACGCTGCGCCAGACCGTCCGCGGCACGAATGTGCTGAAATTCCTGCCTGTGGGATACTCTCGATCTGAGCAGGGCGGTTTCCAGGCCGCCACTTTCACGCTCGGCTGCCGTGGCGAGCAGCGGCAAGTCAGGCTGGGCGCGCAGGGACGTATCCGACTCTGCACACCCGGCCGCGACGCTGACTGCGATGCGACGGAGTCCTCCGGACCACCATAACCCGGCAGCCCTGTATTCCAGATCGCTGCGCCAAGGCAAACGCAACCGCCGAATGTTTTCCGATACCGACCACGCCGCCATGCAACAGGCCCTTGCGCTCGCCGCGCGGGGCATGTTCAACACCACGCCCAACCCGCGCGTCGGCTGCGTGCTCGTCAAGGGTGGCCAGGTCATCGGCCAGGGGTTCACCCAGCCGGCCGGGCAGGACCATGCCGAGATCCAGGCGATGAAGGACGCGCTGACGCGCGGGCTGGACCCAGCCGGCGCCACCGCCTATGTCACGCTGGAACCGTGCAGCCATTTCGGGCGCACGCCGCCGTGCGCCGATGCGCTGGTGCGCGCGGGTGTGGCGCGCGTGGTGGCGGCCATGGAAGACCCCAACCCGTCGGTGTCCGGGCGCGGCCTGCAGCGGCTGCGCGAGGCCGGCGTCGACGTGCGCTGCGGCCTGCTGGAAAAGGAAGCGCGCGACCTGAATATCGGCTTCGTCTCACGCATGACGCGCGGGCTGCCGTGGGTGCGCGTCAAGGTGGCGGCATCGATGGACGGCGGCACCGCGCTGCATGACGGCACCAGCCAGTGGATCACCGGCCAGGCCGCGCGCGATGACGGCCATGCCTGGCGCGCGCGTGCGTGCGCGATCCTGACCGGCATCGGCACCGTGCGCGACGACAACCCCGCGCTGACGGTGCGGGCCATCGCCACGCCGCGCCAGCCGCAGCGGGTGCTGGTCGATTCGCGGCTGGAGGTTCCGCTGGACGCGCAGATCCTGACGCCGGATACCGGCGAGTTCGCCAAGCCGGTGCTGGTGTTCTGCGCGGTGGAGGACCGGCAACGCCAGCGCGCACTGGAAAGCCGTGGCGCCGAAGTCGTGGTCCTGCCCAACCCGCACGGCAAGGTCGAGTTGCGCCGCATGCTGGAAGAACTCGGCCGGCGCGGCATCAATGAGCTGCACGTGGAAGCCGGCTTCAAGCTCAACGGTTCGCTGGTGCGCGAGCATTGCGCCGACGAGCTGCTGATCTACCTGGCGCCCAAGCTGCTGGGCGATGCCCAGGGCATGTTCAACCTGCCGCCGCTGGCGCGCCTGCAGGACGCCGCGCAGTTCCGCTGGCATGAGATCCGGCAGATCGGCGACGACCTGCGGCTGATCGCCCGGCGCAACGACGCGTAATGCGACCCACACCGGCACCGCGTATCCAGATTTCAAATACCCAAAGCAGAAGACACCACCATGTTTACAGGCATTGTCGCGGCAGTCGGCCGCATTGAATCCATTACCCCGCTGGGCGCCGCCGATGCCGGCGTGCGCTTGCGCATCGCCGCGGGCGGGCTGGACCTGTCGGACGTCATCATCGGCGACAGCATCGCCATCCAGGGCGCCTGCATGACCGTGATCGCCATGGCGCCCGACAGTTTCGACGTTGAAGTCTCGCGCGAGTCGCTGGACAAGACCGTGGGGCTGGAGAGCACCGGCCGCGTCAACCTGGAAAAGGCCCTGCGCCTGGCCGACCGCCTCGGCGGCCACCTGGTGTCCGGGCACGTCGACGGCCTGGGCGAAGTCGTGCACTTCGCGCCGGTGGGCGAATCGCATGAACTGCGCATCCGCGCCCCGCGCGAGCTGGCACGCTACCTGGCCTACAAGGGCTCGGTCGTGGTCAACGGCGTGTCGCTGACCGTCAACCGCGTCAATGACGAAGCCGACGGCTGCGTGTTCTCCATCAACCTGATCCCGCACACCGTGGAAGTCACCACGCTGCAGGAACTCAAGCCGGGCGCGCGCGTAAACCTGGAGATCGACCTGATCGCCCGCTATGTGGAGCGGATGCTGTCGACCGCGCAGGCCCCCGCGTAATACCGCGGGCTACTTGCCCTCGTCGGGCACGTTATAGGCCTCGCGCAGCTTGTCGGTGAAGGGACGCAGCGCTTCCACGCAGGCGCTGCTGTTGCCGCCCTCCATCGTGGACAGACTCCAGTTGCAGCCGCCGGCGTCCGGCGCGTGCCAGACCACATCGCCAAAGCAGGCGCCCTCGCAAGCGGCGAACTTCGACTGCTCGGCGCGTACCAGGGCACGCAGTTCGGCCTTGTTCTTGATCTGCCTCGACATCCTTGTCTCCCATTGTTGTACAAAGTCCGCGGGCGCGATCGGGCTGGCGCCCTGATTTGAAGTCCGAACTGCCGCCTGCCAGCGCGGCGGCATTCAGGGCGGGGCGTGCCCTTTTGTCCCGAGCATACGCTGACAACCCCTTCCTGTGGCAATTTGCTTGCGCCGTCGCCCCCCGGGGAAGGTGCGCCGCGCGGGGACCCGGCAGCTTTGTTGTAAGTCAGCTGGTTCCTGCAATGCGCGAGGCCTAGAATAGTTAGGTTAGGCAGCGCTTGCAGTCCATGTATGCCCACAGGCGCTCGCCACTCGTTCCCGGGCCTCCCCCCTCGACAACGTCTAGCACTGGTGACGGCTGAAGTCACTCACGGGGACCACCTGGACCTTCATGCCCCCCTGCCCGCCGCGCCGCGCGCTCGTCCGCGAGCTGGCGCTCCCGCCGTTGCTTTCAACTGCCGGCCGGATTGCTGCCCGGCACCCATGAAGGAAACCACCGTGCCCGATCCCACCGCCAGAATCCTGTATCAGCGACTTCCGGCCACGCGCCTGCTGCGTGACCGGCACCCCACCGCGCCGATGCGCGCGCGCCTGGGCTTTGTGCGCCTGGCCGCGACCCACCTGCACCGTGCCGCCACGCTGCTGATCGACTGGGACCAGGCCGTGGGCAACGGATGGCCGCGGCTGCAGCCGCCGTCCTCACCCCTGGCGAAGACATTCCGGCGCCCCGGCGCCCGGCGTTTCGCAGGCTTTCCGTGGTCCAGCGGCAAATGGACCTGACACCAAGCGAGGCATAACCATGCGCACTCTGCTGTATTTCCGGCTGAACGACATTGCCGCGGCAAGGCGCGCGCACGCGCAGCTTGGCGAGCTGGCCGCGACTCCCGCACGCATCGACGGGCCATGGTTCTTCCAGCGCGACGACCAGCCGGCCGAAGGCCTGCCCGCGCCCCACGCGGCGCAGATCACCTATCGCAATGAAGTCGCGGCGGCCGGCCTGGCCGCCGGCGCACTGCTGGTGGCCTGGATCGTGTTCCGCTACGGCACGCCGGCCAACGCGGCCGCGGGCTTCATGGCCTACCTCGGCGGCATGACGCTTGGCGCCGTGATCGGCCAGTGGCTGGGCAGCGTGATCGGTGCCGGGATCATGCGCGCCGGCCTGAGGCGGCAGAAGCGGCAAATGGCGGCAGGCCAGCTGATGATGATCTGCGCGTGTGGCCCGCACGCAAAGGAGCGGCTCTGCGAGATCGCCCAGGATGCCGGCGCCGCCGCCATTGACCCACAGGATGGCCGGCTGCCCCTGCGCGGCTGGCTGACGGACCGCCACTGGCCCGCATGGCTTGCAGGCCATGGCCAGCGTGCTGTCCCACACAGGAAACAAGCATGAGCGAAAGTTTTTTCTATCAGCATTGCCACGTCGTCGTGACACTGGCCGAGGTCACCTTCGGCAAGTGGGAATGGGCCTATGCGCTGGACGCGCATGCCAGGTTCACGAAACCCAACGCCGGCTTCCTCACGCGCGAGCTCGCGCTGGCTGACGCGACCCGCGCGGCCCGGGCGCGCATCGCCAGGACCTTGCGGCTGCGCACCGCGGGCCACGACCGCACACCGCTGGCCGCCGCCGCATAGGCCCCGGCGAGCCCGGCGCCGGCGCCCTGCCGGCAACGGGGCGGCCCATGCAGCACCGCTGTCCACTCCCGCTTCAGGCAGGCGCCGTACTTTCCGGCACCGTCGCCTCACGCGTTGCCTGCCTTGGCGTACAATACCGGGCTTGACTGGGCAACCTGCCGGGCGTATATGGCCTGGCCGGCCCGGCCCGACGCCCCGCCTCAGTCCGGCCGCTTTCAACCGCGGCCATGGTTCCTGCCCCAGCTATTCGCCGGTTTTTCGCTCGATTCGCCCCAATTTGCCGTTCAGCACGCCATGAAAATCGCCCGTACCGAAGACATCATTGCCGACATCCGCGCCGGCCGCATGGTCATCCTCGTCGATGAGGAAGACCGCGAGAATGAAGGCGACCTGGTGCTGGCTGCCGATTTCGTCACACCGGAAGCGATCAATTTCATGGCCAAGCACGGCCGCGGGCTGATCTGCCTGACCCTGACCGCCGAGCGCTGCCGCCAGCTGGACCTGCACCCGATGGTCAGCCGCAACGGCACCCAGCACGGCACCAACTTCACCGTGTCGATCGAGGCCGCCGAGGGCGTGACCACCGGCATTTCCGCCGCCGACCGCGCCCGCACCGTGCAGGCCGCCGTCGCCCGCGACGCCAGACCCGCCGACCTGGTCCAGCCCGGCCATATCTTCCCGCTGACGGCCCAGCCCGGCGGCGTGCTGATCCGCGCCGGCCATACCGAGGCCGGCTGCGACCTGGGCGCGCTGGCAGGCCTGACGCCGGCGGCCGTGATCTGCGAGATCATGAAGGACGACGGCACCATGGCGCGCCTGCCGGACTTGATCGAGTTCGCGCAGGAGCATGACCTGAAGATCGGCACCATTGCCGACCTGATCCACTACCGCAGCCGCACCGAGAGCATTATCGAGCGTGTGGGCGAGCGCGCCATGCAGACCCCCTACGGTACCTTCCACAGCATCGCCTACCGCGACAAGCCCACCGGCCAGGCGCACCTGGCGCTGGTCAAGGGTTCGCCCGCGCCGGACCAGGAAACGCTGGTGCGCGTGCACGAGCCCTTCTCGGTGCTGGACCTGTTGGAAGTGAAGCGCACGACGCACTCGTGGAGCATCCCGGCTGCGCTGGAAGCCATCGCCGCCGCCGACAATGGCGTGGTGGTGCTGCTGAACTGCGCCGACACCGTCGACCAGTTGTTCACGCAGTTCAGCGCGCTCGACGCCCCGCAGTCGCGCCCGCGCCGCAAGCCGGACCTGCGCACCTACGGCATGGGCGCTCAGATCCTGAAGGACGTGGGCGTGGGCAAGATGCGCGTGCTGGCCGCCAGGCAGCGCATGCCCAGCATGACCGGCTTCGACCTGGAAGTGACCGGCTACCAGCCGATGAACGGCGAGACGGAATAAGCCCCCCAATACTTGGCAGCGGCGCACCAGCGCCGTTGCCGCCCCGAAAACTGGAGAACTGAACAATGGATCACGGCTTCTACCCCAGCAACCTCGACGGTGAAGGCCTGCGTATCGGCATCGTGCAGGCCCGCTTCAACGAGCCGGTCTGCGCCGAGCTGCTTGAAGCCTGCGTGGCCGAGCTGGAAAAGCTCGGCGTTGAGGGCGAAGACACCCTGGTGGTGACCGTCCCCGGCGCGCTGGAAATCCCGCTGGCGCTGCAGAAGATGTGCGAGAGCGGCCAGTTCGACGCCCTGGTCGCCCTGGGCGCCGTGGTGCGCGGCGAAACCTACCACTTCGAGCTGGTCTCGAACGAGTCGGGCGCCGGCATCACCCGCGTCGGCCTGGACTTCAATGTGCCGATCGCCAATGGCATCCTGACCGTGGATACCGACGAGCAGGCCCACGCCCGCACCCGCGAGAAGGGCCGCGACTGCGCCCGCGCCGCGGTGGAGATGGCCAACCTGGTCGTCGCGCTCGATTCGCTGCGTGGCCAGGAAGATGAAGACGAGGACGACGATGAGTGATACGTCGAACACCCCCGACAACGACGGCGGCAAAGCAGCCGGCGGCAAGCCCGCCGCGGCCCGCACCGAAGCCAAGGCGCCGCCCAAGAGCGCGCGCCGCCGCTCGCGCGAGCTGGCCCTGCAGGGCCTGTACCAGTGGCTGCTGAACCGCAACGACATCGGCGCGATCCAGGCCCACCTGCATGATGCGCAAGGCTTCAACAAGGCCGACCGCGAGCACTTCGACGCGCTGCTCAACGGCGCGGTGCGCGAAGAAGCCCGCCTGACCGCCGCGTTCGAGCCCTTCCTGGACCGCACCGTGAACGAGCTGTCGCCGGTGGAGCGTGCCGCCCTGCTGGTCGGCAGCTATGAGCTGGTGCACTGCCTCGACATCCCGTACAAGGTCGTGATTAACGAAGCCGTCGAGCTGACCAAGACCTTTGGCGGCGTCGAGGGCTACAAGTACGTCAACGGCGTGCTGGACAAGCTTGCCGCCCAGGTGCGCGCGGCCGAGGTCGCGGCGCGCCGCTGAGTTGCCAACCGAGCCGCCCGCGGGCCGGCCCACGCCATCACGGCTGGCTTGCGCCGGCAATGATGAAGACGACACCCGCCCCGGCGGGTGTTTTCATTCCTACCTACCCTCTTGCTGAACGGGCCCCAGGCCCGTCCCGGATCACCATGGACATGCAGCGCCTAGCCACCGCCTCCCGCCTCGCCAATATCGACGCCTTCCACGTGATGGAGCTGGCCAAGCAGGCCGCCGCGCTGGAGCGCGCCGGCCGCCATATCGTGCACATGGGCATCGGCGAGCCTGACTTCACCGCCGCCGAGCCGGTGGTGCGAGCGGCCGAAGCCGCCATGCGCCGCGGCGTCACGCAGTACACCGGTGCGCTCGGCATCCAGCCGCTGCGCGAGGCCATCGCCGGCTATTACAAGACGGCCTACGGGTTGGATATCCCGGCCCGGCGCGTGATCGTCACGGCCGGCGCCTCGGGCGCGCTGCTGCTGGCGTGCGCGGTGCTGGTCGAGATCGGCGCCGAGGTGCTGATGCCCGACCCCAGCTACCCGTGCAACCGGCACTTCGTCGCCGCCTTCGACGGCGCCGCGCGCATGATCCCGAGCGGCCCGGCCGAGCGCTTCCAGCTGACCGCCGCGCAGGTCGAGGCCAACTGGGGCGAGCAGACCAGCGGCGTGCTGCTGGCATCGCCTTCCAACCCGACCGGCACCTCGATCCTGCCCGACGAGCTCGCCCGCATCCTGCAGGCCGTGCGCGCACGCAACGGCTTTGCCATCCTCGACGAGATCTACCAGGGGCTGTCCTATGACGCCCCGCCGGTCTCGGCACTGAGCCTGGACGAGAACGTGGTCACGGTGAACAGCTTCTCCAAGTACTTCAACATGACGGGCTGGCGCCTGGGCTGGCTGGTGGTGCCGGAGGCGCTGGTGGAAGCCTTCGAGAAGGTCGCGCAGAACCTGTTCATCTGCGCGTCGGCGGTGGCGCAGTACGCCGCGCTGGCCTGCTTCACCCCCGAGGCCCTGGCGATCTACGACGAACGCAAGGCCGAGTTCCGCCGCCGCCGCGACCTGATCGTGCCAGCCCTGGAGTCCCTCGGCTTGCGCGTGCCGGTGCGCCCGGACGGCGCCTTCTATGTCTACGCCGACTGCCGCGGCGTCAACCACCCCGCCGCCGGCGATGCCGACCGGCTGACGCAGGCGATGCTGCACGATGCGGGCGTGGTCATGGTGCCGGGGCAGGATTTCGGCCCGCATACAGCGAAGGACTACATCCGGATCTCGTACGCGACCTCGCGCGAGAATATCGAGGAGGCGATGGCGCGCCTCGGCAGGCTGTTCCGCTGACCGGCCTCTCCCGCGGCTGATGCAGGCAAAAGAAAAGCACCCCGCGGGGTGCTTTTCTGATTGGCGATCCGCCCTCAGGCGTTGTGCGGACCGTTGTTCGCTTCCAGCTTCTCGGTCGGGGCCAGGTGCTCGGCCGGGGCCTTGACCTCGGCCGGCTTGTCGGCGTTGGCGGGCGCGTTGCGCACGCCCAGCAGTTGGCGCAGGCGGGCGCGCTCGGCCAGCACCTTGGCGCCGTAGCCGCCATCGGTGGCCGTGGTGGCACCGACGTAGTACTTCAGGCCGCCTTCGATCGAGCCAGCGCGGGCGATGCAGTCCTTGAGCACCAGCGCACCGATCTTGATATTGGCGTACGGGTTCAGCGCCGCGGCAACGCCGCCGACGGCCTCGTACTTGTCCTGGTGGACCTTGGTCATGACCTGCATCAGGCCCTGCGCACCCACGCCGCTTTCAGCGTACGGGTTGAAGCTGGACTCGATCGCGATCACGCCCAGGATCAGCAGCGGGTCGATACCGACCTCGCGGCCGGTCAGGTAGGCCGCCTTCACCAGTTGCGCGGTGGCCTGGGCCGCCACGCGGTACTTGCGGGCGATGTAGTCGGCCACGGCCGCCTGCTCGCGGGCGGTGCCCAGCGTGCTGGTGCTGCGAGCATCCATCGCCACGCGCGTCACCGGGATCTGCGCGGCCAGGTGCGCGACCGACGGCACCTTGGCGGCAGCCGCCAGGCTCCATTCGTCCACGCCCGACACGGTCGGCAGGCCGCCCTTGCCAAAGGCAAGCTTGGCCGCAGCGACGTCCGCCGAATGCGGCGGCACGGCAGTGCTGGCCACGGCAGGCGCGGCCGGCATGGCGGCGCCAACCAGCACCGCGGGTGCTTCGCCCCCCGCCAGCAGCGCGGCCAGCGTGGTGCGCCATTCCTGGCTCAGCGACAGCGACACGGCCGAAACGACCGCGACCACGCCCAGGCTGTTCAGGGCGTACTTCAGCGTTGTGCGGCCACCGCGCAACGCGCGGCCCGCGACCGGATGCGCGAGACGGACCTGCAATGCCCGACTCACTCCGGGTACCGGCTGTCGGAGACGGACCTGCAAGGCCCGCCCGATGCCGGGAAGATGAAGGGTTTTCCAACCGCTCATGCTTACCTCCATCCGTTGCCCGCTTCGCGCGCCCGACTGCGGCACGCGCCCGATCTCAACGTACTCAAGTAAGGATGCCGCGCCGTCTAGCAGTGACGACCAAGCATCTGTTGGCAGGCGCTCCCCGTGCGCCCAACTGGAAACAGGCTACGCTCTGGGGGAGCGCACCCTGCCACGACTAAACTCACTACGCTCCGGCAAGTCGCCGGAGGCGACCGGTCGGCCCGCTTGCATTCGGGCCTGACCATCTGTCCTTGCTGGAGGGACTTTCTGGCACATTTTCTTGATGTGCACCCCTTGACACAGGGGGAAAATCCATGTTGCGACGCAACACTCCATGGAGCAAGACCGGATTGTAGGAACGGTGTTATATCCCGTCAAGAATAATAACTTTGCTTTCTACTACTTTTAGTTATTTGTAACAATGGTTGCCATGTCGGCATCGGAGCACCAGATTGCCCGCAAACGCAGGCCTGGCCTTGGCTGGTCGCTCGGAAAAGTACGCTGTCAGCGACAAAAAACTTACAATTTGCGCGGCTTGGTCTTGATGATTTTTTTGCCGCGGCGCCGGTGAATGTGTATCGTCACCGACTTGGACGCCGCCTTGCGGACGCTTTCCCCCGCCCCGCATCACAACAGAATTCACTATGCAATACAAAGACTTGCGCGATTTCATCGGCCAACTCGAAGGCATGGGCGAGCTGCGGCGCATCGCCCGGCCGGTCGCGCCCAACCTGGAAATGACCGAAGTCTGCGACCGGCTGCTGCGCGCTGGAGGCCCCGCGGTCCTTTTTGAGAAACCTTCCGGAGCCAGCACCGATGGAGGCATCTATAGCGTCCCTGTACTGGCCAATCTGTTCGGTACGACACACAGGGTCGCACTTGGCATGGGCGCCGAATCGATGGAAGACCTGCGCGACATCGGCCGGGTCTTGTCAGCACTGAAGGAACCGGAGCCGCCGCGCGGCCTGCGCGAGGCCGGCAAGCTGTTCACGCTGGCCAAATCTGTGTGGGATATGGCACCAAAGCGCGTCAGCAGCCCGGCCTGCCAGGAGGTGGTGTGGGAGGGCAACGACGTCGACTTGGCGCGCCTGCCGATCCAGACCTGCTGGCCCGGCGACGCCGCGCCGCTGATCACCTGGGGCCTGGTGGTGACCAAGGGCCCGCACAAGAAGCGCCAGAATCTGGGCATCTACCGCCAGCAGGTGATCGGCCGCAACCAGGTCATCATGCGCTGGCTGGCGCACCGCGGCGGCGCGCTGGATTTCCGCGAGCATGCGCTGGCCAATCCGGGCAAGCCGTTCCCGATCGCGGTAGCGCTGGGCGCCGACCCCGCCACCATCCTGGGCGCGGTGACGCCGGTGCCCGATACGCTGTCCGAGTACCAGTTCGCCGGCCTGCTGCGCGGCAGCCGCACGGCACTGGCCGGCTGCCTCACGCCGACGCTGTCCGAACTGAGCGTGCCGGCCTCTGCCGAAATCGTGCTCGAAGGCCATATCCAGCCCGACCCGAACCACCCGTCCGGCTACCAGCATGCGCTGGAAGGCCCGTTCGGCGACCACACCGGCTATTACAACGAGCAGGACTGGTTCCCCGTGTTCACCATCGACCGCATCACCATGCGGCGCGACCCGATCTACCACTCCACCTACACCGGCAAGCCGCCCGATGAGCCCGCCGTGCTGGGCGTGGCGCTGAATGAGGTGTTCGTGCCGCTGCTGCAGAAGCAGTTCCCGGAGATCACCGACTTCTACCTGCCGCCCGAGGGCTGCAGCTACCGCATGGCACTGGTGCGCATGAAGAAGCAGTACGCCGGCCATGCCAAGCGCGTGATGTTCGGCGTGTGGAGCTTCCTGCGGCAGTTCATGTATACGAAGTTCATCGTGGTGGTCGATGACGACGTCGACGTGCGCGACTGGAAGGAGGTGATCTGGGCCATCACCACCCGGGTCGATCCCAGCCGCGACACGGTACTGGTCGACAACACCCCGATCGACTACCTGGACTTCGCTTCGCCGGTGTCGGGCCTGGGCTCCAAGATGGGCATCGACGCGACCGACAAGTGGCCGGGCGAGACCACGCGGGAATGGGGCACGCCGATCTCCATGGATGCGGCCGTCAAGGCCAGGGTCGACACCTTGTGGGAAACGCTGTTCGAGCGCCCCGCCAACCGCTGATGAACCGCTGACGGGCAACCGGACCCGTCCCCCGTTATCATGTCGGGCTGATGCCGGGTGTCGCCACAGGCGCCCCGGAACCACCATCGCACCATCCCATGCCCGCGACAGACGGGCGCAAGGAGGAGACATGACGACCGCCGCCCCGCTCACCGAAGGCAACCTGATGTGGACGCCCTCTGCGGCGTTCCGCGACAGCAGCCAGATCGCGCGCTTCATGCACTGGCTGCGGGCCGAGCGCGGCCTGGCCTTTGACGACTACGAGAGCCTCTGGCAGTGGTCGGTCACCGAGCTGGAAGCCTTCTGGGACGCCGTGCGCGCCTATTTCGACGTGCGCTTCGACACGCCCGCCACGCAGGTGCTGGACCGCCGCACCATGCCGGGCGCGCGCTGGTTCGAGGGTGCCACGCTGAACTACGTGCAGCAGGTATTCCGCCACGCCGGTACGGGCAGCGCCCGCCAGCGCACCGCGATCCGCCATGCCGGCGAGGCGCAGCCGCTGGCCGATGTCAGCTGGGACACGCTGCAAGCGCAGGTGGCGTCGCTGGCGCATGCGCTGCGCCAGATGGGCGTGCAGCGCGGCGACCGCGTTGCCGGTTACCTGCCCAATATCCCCGCCACCATCGTCGCCTTCCTGGCCACGGCCAGCCTGGGCGCGGTCTGGTCGGGCTGCGCGCCGGACATGGGCCAGGTGGCGGTGATCGACCGCTTCCGCCAGATCGGGCCCAAGGTGCTGATCGCCGTCGACGGCTACCGCTATGGCGGCAAGGTCTACGACCGCGCCCCGGTGCTTGCCGACCTGGTCGCCGCCCTGCCCTCGCTGACCGACCTGGTGCTGGTGCCGCAGATCGGCAGCCCCGCGGCCCCGCCTGCCGGCGTGCGCGCGCATGCCTGGCAGGAGGTGCTGGCGCACGACGTGCCGCTGGCGATCGAGCCGGTGCCGTTCGACCATCCGCTGTGGATCGTCTACTCGTCCGGCACCACCGGCATGCCCAAGCCGATCGTGCATGGCCATGGCGGCATCGTCATCGAGCAGCTCAAGCTGATGGCCTTCCATAACAACCTGGGCCCGGACGACGTCTTCCACTGGTACAGCAGCAGCGGCTGGATCATGTGGAACGCGCAGGTGGCCGGGCTGCTGCTGGGCACCACCATCGCGCTCTACGACGGCAACCCGGCCTGGCCCGACGCGGGCGTGCTGTGGCGCTTTGTCGACGATGCCGGCGTGACGCTGTTCGGCGCCGGCGCGGCCTTCTTCACCAGCTGCATGAAGGCCGGCATCGAACCGGCACGCATCGCCGACGTGTCGCGCCTGCGCAGGCTCGGCTCGACCGGCTCGCCGCTGCCGGTGGAGGCCTACGACTGGATCTACCGCCATGTGCGCGAAGACATCTGGCTGGTGCCGATGTCGGGCGGCACCGACTTTGCCGGCTCATTCGTCGCCGGCTGCCCGCTGCTGCCGGTCTATTCCGGCGAGATGCAATGCCGCTGCCTGGGCGCCAGGGTGGAGGCCTTCGACGACAACGGCCAGCCGCTGATCGACGCGGTGGGCGAACTGGTCTGCACCGAGCCGATGCCGTCGATGCCGCTCTACCTGTGGGGCGACGCCGACGGCAAGCGCTACCGCGACAGCTATTTCGACACCTATCCCGGCGTCTGGCGGCATGGCGACTGGATCCGGATCACAAAGCGCGGCGGCGCAGTGATCTACGGGCGCTCGGACGCCACCATCAACCGCCACGGCATCCGCATGGGCACCAGCGAGTTGTACCGCGTGGTGGAAGACCTGCCGGAAGTGCTCGACAGCATGGTGGTCGACCTGGAATACCTGGGCCGCGAATCCTACATGCCGCTGTTCGTGGTGCTGCGCGAAGGCCTGGTGCTGGATGATGCGCTGCGCGACACCCTGCGCCAACGCATCCGCGAAGCGCTGTCCTCGCGCCATGTGCCCAACGAGATCGTGCAGGCACCCGGCGTGCCGCGCACGCTGTCGGGAAAGAAGATGGAAGTGCCGATCAAGAAGCTGCTGCTCGGCCATGCGCCCCAGGGCATCGCCAACCGCGATGCGATGGCCAACCCGGACACGCTCGACTGGTACTTCGACTACGCCGGGCGCTTCCTGAAGGCACGGCATGCCAACTCCGCCACGGCGTAGCGCCGGCGGCCACGGCGGTTGCCAGCGAGGACATCAGAACTCCACATCCAGTTCGCTGATTTCGTCGGGTTCCTCGCGCGCCGCCGCGATCCACTCCTGCAGCTCCGGCATCGACAGGATCTGCTTGCAGTAGGCAACCGGCACGGGATCGAGCATCACGCCATAGGTGACAAAGCGCGTCACCACCGGCGCGTACATGGCGTCGGCCATGGTGCGCGTTCCAAACAGGTACGGCCCGCCATAGCGCGTCAGGCATTCGGTCCAGATCGCCGTAATGCGATCGATGTCCGCCTGCGCACGCGACCATACCTTCATCCCGGGGAAATGCCCCTTCAGGTTCATCGGCAGCGCCGAACGCATCGCGGCAAACCCGGAATGCATCTCGCCGCAGATGGCGCGGCAGTGGGCACGCGCGGCGCGGTCTTCCGGCAGCAGGCCAGCCTTGGGGCGGATTTCGTTCAGGTATTCGGCGATCGCCAGCGTGTCCCACACCGTCACGCCGTGGTGGCGCAGGCACGGCACCAGGATCGACGGGGACAGCAGCAGGATTTCCGCACGCGCCGCGGCGTCGTCCGGCGGCACCAGCACTTCTTCGAATTCCAGGCCGGCAAAGCGCGCCAGCAGCCAGCCGCGCAGCGACCATGAAGAATAGGTCTTGCTGCTGATGGTGAGTGTGGTCTTGGACATTGCGCCTCCTTTACTGCTTGTTGCCGCTCGTGGCCGCGCACCTATGCAGTGCATCCGGCAGGCACCAGTCTGAAGCCGCTGCGCGCAATGCGCCGCGAAGCGGCGCCGCGCCCATGCGCCAGGCGCATGCCTCGCTACTTGCGCGGCGTCGTCCGCCCCGCTCACCGCACAAAGCGCAAGGCGCGTGCCAGGCCTAAACTGATGGCATACATATTGCGGCTTGCAAGAACCAGAATAGCGGGGGGCCGAGCCATGCTGTACCACGCCTACCAGATCTACGCGGACATGATACTGCCGGCCTGCACACTGGCAGAGCTGGCTGCCGCGACGCTGGCGGCGAATCCCAGGTCCGGCGGTTTCGACGCCGTACACCGCCTGCGTGCCGCCTGCGAGCTCATCGCGGTGGTGCGGCTCACGCACCACCGGCCGGCCTTCGGCATCGACCACGCCACCGTCGGCGGCCAGCCGGTGCCGGTCACCGAGGAAGTCGTCGCGCGCACGCAGTTCTGCTCGCTGCTGCACTTCCGCCGCCACGGCATCGTCGGCCAGCCGCGCGTGCTGCTGGTGGCGCCGATGTCCGGCCACTTCGCCACGCTGCTGCGCGGCACGGTCCAGACCATGCTGGCCGACCACGACGTCTATATCACCGACTGGCACAACCCCCGCGACATTCCGCTGCTGGCCGGGCGCTTCGGCTTCGATGAATTCGTGCAGCACCTGATCGGCTTCCTGCAGACGCTGGGCGGCGGCACGCACCTGGTGGCGATTTGCCAGCCTACCGTGGCGGCGCTGGCGGCGGCGGCACTCATGGCCGAGGACGGTGACCCCGCCCAGCCGCCCAGCCTGACGCTGATGGCCGGCCCCATCGACGCGCGCGTCAACCCGACCAAGGTCAACGAGCTGGCCACCAGCCGGACCCTCGACTGGTTCGAGCGCACGCTGATCGGCATGGTGCCGCTGCGCTTTGCCGGCGCCGCGCGGCGCGTCTACCCGGGCCACGTGCAGCTGCTGGCCTTCATGAGCATGAACCTGGAGCGGCACGAACAGGCGCTGCGCGAACTCTACGCGCTGCGCGAGCGCGGCGAGCACGACAAGGCCGACGCCATCCGCGACTTCTACATCGAGTACTTCGCCACCATGGACCTGACGGCGGAGTTCTACCTGGAAACCGTCAGCCTGATCTTCCAGCGCTTCCTGCTGGCGCAGGGCCTGCTCGACGTGGGCGGGCGCCGTGTCTGTACGCGCGCCATCCACCGCACCGCGCTGCTCACCGTCGAGGGCGAGCGCGACGACATCTGCGCGATCGGCCAGACCGTGGCCGCGCAGGAGCTGTGCACCGACCTGCCTCCCTACCTGCGCATGCATCACGTGCAGACCGGCGTCGGGCACTATGGGGTTTTCAACGGCAGGCGGTGGGAGACGCAGGTGTACCCGCTGGTGCGCAACACCATCTACACCACCAGCTGAGACCGCTGCCACCAGCGCACTGGCTTATCATGGCGGCTGCGCCGGGCAGCACGCGAACGGCGCGGCACCAACGATCATCATGCCATTGCTTCCGACACAAGACTTCCAGGGCCAGCCGCTGGTCCGGGTCGGCGATGCCGACACGTTCCTGCTGCTCGCCCCGCAACACGGGGGGCGGCTGGTCCGCTGGGTGGACCGCGGACAGGACATCCTCTACTGGCCGGACGCTGCCGACTGGTCCCGCCCGGCCAAAGTCCGCGGCGGCAACCCGCTGCTGTTTCCGTTTATCGGCCGGCATTTTACCGAGGGCAATCCCGGGCAGTGGCGTGACCGACAAGGGACGGCGCACACGCTGGCGCAGCACGGCTTTGCGCGCGACCTGCCCTTCGACGTCAGCGCCATCGATGCGCGAGCCGCGGTCACGATGACGCTGCGCGACAGCGATGCAACGCGCGCCGGCTACCCCTTTGCATTCGTCTTCGACGCCATCTACCGCTTGCTGCCCGACGGCCTCGAAGTCACGCTGCGCACCACCAATACCGGCACGCAGCGCCTGCCCTGCTATCCCGGCCACCATTTCTATTTCGCGCTGCCGCACGCGCAACGTGCCGCCGCATCGCTGGCATTGCCGCGCACCGACCGCATGCGCCAGCTACCCGATGGCAGCCCCGGGCCTGCAGAGCCGGGCGAAACGACTTACCAGCTGGACGATCCACGCCTGCAGGACACTTTCCACGCCTTCCGCGCCAGCCCGTCCGCCACGCTGGCGATGCCAGACCGCCGTGTCACGTTCGAACTCGACCTCCCCGGCAGCGCGCCATGGCATGCCGTGACGACCTGGTCCGAGAACGAGACTTCAGACTTCTATTGCGTGGAACCGTGGGTGGGCCTGCCCGACGCAATCCACCACGGCCAGGGGCTGCGGTGGATCGAACCGGGGCAAGCGGAAAGCGCGGTGTGCCGGCTACGCGTGACAGCCTGACAAACCCCGCTGGCGCGGTGCTTCAGCGCTCGAAATCCAGCCCGCCGATCAGGATCGCCTGGTCCACCTGCGACAACGAGCTGAAATCGATGCCGCGCGGCTCCTGCCATGCGCGCAGCTTGCCCGGCAGCGCCGCAAGATAGCCGGCAAAGCGCGCCTCGCCGCCGGCCGCGAACAGCCGCTGCACTTCCAGCCCGTCCCATGCCAGCGTGACATCGAGCGCAAACGGATGGCGCCGCAGTTCGGCCGGCCCTTCGCCGGTTAGGCGCAGGCGCGCGGGCCGGTTGTGGGCATCGGCGGGCAAGGTGTGGAGCTGCACGCGCCGATGCAGCTGGCCGATGGTCTCGGCGATGCGCGGCAGGCATTCCGCTTCAAAGCGGGCGAAGTTATCGGTAGTCAAGGTAAGGGCGTTCTGACGTGGCACGTTGCGGGCGAGGTCGGCATGCGGGGGCCCACCACGATCCAATTACTATACGCCGCCCGGCCCGCCCCGCAGGTCATCACAAATTTAGCTTCCGCTCCGGCACCATACCGTCGTCTACCCTCGTCCAGGCACCGTCCTCAAGCTGCCGTTACCCGTTGACTCCGCCGCAAATTTGGCACATTACTGCCTGCCCGCGAGGATACCCTTCGCGCTCAGGCGCCCTTCCAGCTCCTCGGCAATGTCCACGATGGTGGCGCGTTGCCTGTTCTCGTGCGCTCGGCAGATCTGGCTCCTCCTTCAAGCGCGTCATTGCGCGGGCGGTCGAGGTGGTAGATGAGCGGATTCGGCGTCGTTCGAAGCATCGCTCGCGACAGCTTCCGCCTCTTCCGCCCAGTTCGAAGGCCATGTACAGCCCGCCGGTGATCGTCGTACTCTGCCCCTGAAGACTGTGTCAGGCGCGTCCATTTGCGTGCTCCTTTCGAGAAACGAGACTCCGAATCTTCGTTTTACTCCAAGGGGCTTACCTCCGCGGCGCTTCTCCTGTATCTAAGCAGTGGCCCTGGCTCATTGCCACTTCTTCGCGCGACGATGCAGCATCAGAGGGTCCTCGCTACCCTCGCACGGTTCGCTGCCGCGGCTTAATGTAAGACAGGCACGGAGCGGACTATGATGCGTCTGGCCAAACGTTCAGATGCACCATCACGCCGGAGCAGCCCAACTCGCGTAGATAGGCCAAGGTCTTTTCCAGCCGATCAAATCGGTGCGGGCACTCACGAGTGCGCAACCACTGGAAACCATTGATGCGCACGTACCAGCCTTCTGGCGCCGGCAACAGCTCGACAAACCCCACTAAACCACGCTCAAGCAAGGCTATGAATTGGCTTTCGAACAGATCGGTCAAAGTATCTCTCCTTCGCAGAAACATCGATTAGATCAAAGGAAATACGCACCGATGCCTCCGAATGAGGCAGCAGCGTGATGTCCTAGAAGTATTGAGCAAGGTCACAGCAACGCGTTAACGACCCAGATAAACGGCTGTAATCTCCTCGCGATTGTGACCCAGCTCTGCTGAAACCTGCAGTCGCGCTGAACGATCCACTGCCCGCTGTTGCTGCGTGAGCTGTGCTGAAACTGGGCCACCTGCGGTAGGGGCTGGCCAGCCAGTGAGCTGCTGGTAACGCCGCTGGGCATATGCATGCCGAAGTCCATGTAACTTCGACATGCCAGCCCTTTCAACCGCCGAAACATAGCGACGAAGCTGGTCGACATACTTGAGATCCTTAGGGATCAGCGACCCGCTTGCACAGAACGCAGTCGCACGCGCAAGCACGGCCCGCTGATGCTCATCCGTAACAGGTACAGCACGTGCCCGGCCTCCCTTACACCACGTCGGCTTAAGCTGAATCTCCTGCACTACATCCGCCGTCAGGCCTGCCAGCGCATATCTCGCCTGAAACTTGAGACATTCTTCTCGACGCAGTCCAAAGGCCTGCTGCAACTCGACAGAACAGCGCAGACGCTCATCGGTAATCCTCTCAAGATCCCCCGAAGCGAGCACCAGTGCCTTCGAAATGTTGGTGACGTACCGGCGCCTGCCAATGCCCAATTCGGCATTGGTGCGTGGGACGCAATTCTGCTTGCCAACCTTCTCTGCCCACCACCGTACATGTGACATACGGTTTTTCATGGTGCCCACAGCAATACCGGAGGTTTGCCAACGCTTGACCAGCGCGGCAACATGCTTTGGCTTCAACCCGGTAGCAGGAAGCGTCCGGAAGCCCATGTCTTTGAGGTCATGAGCCACCTGCGCGAGCACTTCCCTGCGGGCCGCTTGCGTTGCATACGAGCCATCACGATTGCGCTTAACCAAGCGCATCAAGTCCACAAAAATATCGATCTTCACTGGTTTCCTCACTCGGTCAGTGTTAACTTTGGTCAGTGTTAACTGCGGCTGGCTAAACCAGCCCTAGCACCGGGACCCTTGGGTACGCGGTACGGGTACAGCGACCAGCCACGGCATTACCAGCCGGCCAGTGCGTCCCGTCGGGCACACACAGACGTTCTGGCGATAACATGCCGGGACTACGTGAGGCGGAGCCCTACGTCCACCTTCATTCCTTTCCAAACAGGCAACCGGTTGGTTCCGTTGGATGTCTGCTTTGAGAGTGCAGACGAACTCGCCAGATACATTCCGGCCATGCTCAGGCTGTCCTGAGGAAATCAGACGGGGGGAAGGGCTTGGAACCCCTTATGGACGCTGCTGATACGGCCACAGCGAAAGGGCAAGAGTGGACGTAGCGCCAGGGCGTGTGAACCCCTTCGGCTACGGTTCAGGAAAATTGAAAAGGGATGGTCGGAGACAGGGAAGCGGGAAACGTGCGCAGCGAAGCTGCGGAGCTCTCTGTAGGCAGGGGATGTGCAAATCGACTGGACGGACTTAGCAAGCCCGCCCGGATTGGCCCCAGAAAATGGACAGGTGGTGATTCAGCAACGCTTGCAGTGCAAAGCGCTGTGTCAATGACAGCACCGTATCCAGTTGTGGCGCGCAGCGCCAATGTCGATGCCCAGAAAGGGCGAAAAGTGCCTACAGAATAATCTGTCGAATTTGATTTGACAAGGGCCAGCGTTAGGTGGCTTCACCTTCGTGAAGGCGAGCTCTTTGAGTTGCTATGCACTACGCCCGTAGCACACCAGGGAGCTCCATTCGCACCGACAGGTGCCCAAAACCATAGTAATCCCCCGAAGTAAACCGGCTCAGCCAGAATCGCCCGACTGATCTGATCGAATGTCGGTGTCAGCGCGCCGGCAGCCTCGTGGATGAAGTTCTGAATGGTGCCCGTGCTCACCGGCACATTGAACAGAGCTCGCAGGGCGTGCGCCGTCCGGTCGATGGCACTTAAGTGGTACTGCGCCCGCCGCTTTTGAGCTGAGGGCCGTATTACGCTGCCTGGCTGCCTCGATTGGGAACTGGCCCGTATAGGTCTTGCTACTACGACCCTATGCAACTTGCACCATGCTCAGTCACTTCAAAGCAGATCGTGGGCAGACTGGATATGGCGGGCGCCGATAAGCCTTGGCTGCCTTTCTTGCCTGAGGCCTGTGGGGGCAGTTGGTGGTCGACCCCGGTCTGTGCCGGCACCGGCAGTGGCAGTTGCTCACACGGCGCTCCTCGCGTTCCGCCTCCTGTGTGCGAAGACCGTTCCGTGCGACCCAGATGAAGAAGGCCGCGATGGGCACGCCCACGACCAAGACGGCTAAGCCGATCGTCATAGCGATGCTCCAAGACTACAGTGTGAGATATAGGGATGTAGCTCCTGCCGGATCGCGTGGATGCGGCTCGACAGAAACATGGGAGATGCCAGGCTGAACTCGAAGCGCAGCACCTGGTTGCGGATCCGGCGCCAGTGGCACGGCAGCGCTCCCCTGCCCTGCCAGTAGGCTGTACAGGCAGCCACGCATAGCACGGCTGCCTGGTAATGGGCCAGTTGGCCCTCTTGGTATTGCAGGTAGGCCGCCACCAGCCCTTGCAGCTGCATTGCGGCAGCCTGCTGGGGAGTGGGAAGGCGAATCGGCCGCTGCGCCAGGGTGGCGCCTAGGTCATGGTACGGCGCGGCCGTCCGGGCGAGATGGCCGGCGTGGCGTGCCGTTTGCCAGAGGACAAACATGCTGCTCATGGTGGGAGTGCGCTTCGGTTCGGAACCGGCAGGGATGCCGGCACTGACATAGCGTAGCCAATCTCACACGAAATGTCACGATTAGTGTGTGTCCGATTAGTGTGCACCCTCCCACAGTAGGGGCCATGAAAACGATCCTACGCCGTCGCTTTGGCAAGCGCATTCGTGAACTTCGGCAAGCCACCGGCCTGTCCCAGGAAGCCTTTGCCGATCATGTGGGCTTTGCCCGCACCTATATGAGCCGTATCGAGACCGGTGCTGCTAACCCGTCGCTGGATGCGATCGAAGCGCTGGCCACGGCGCTGCGGATAAGCGAGGCGGAACTTTTCAGCACGCTTTGAGCGCGATGATCTGGGTTCCTCAGCGCGCTGGCGCATCGCATCTCTCCCGATGTGCCAACCATATCGGAATGTTGTATGCCAAATAGGATGTTCATCGAGATTGGAATAGACACCACCATCGTGGTCTATGCCTACTCGACCGCCATCCCAGGAAGGTGCCCGAGATGCAGCCCTTGCTGCCCGTGCTGGGGCAGCCATCGCCGAGTTGCGCCGTGATCGTGGCCTGACGCAAGCCAAACTGGCAGAGATGATTGATCTTGAGCAGGAGGCGGTCTCCCACATTCGCACGCCAACGCGTGTATCGGCTCCAGCAACTCAGCGACGCGCGTCACGTTAAAATATAGACCTGGAAGCCCAGCCCCGGCGACTGCACAGCAGTCTCCCCTTCCTGCAGCTTTACTGGCCGCAGGCTGCCATTGGCCATCGACTCCCCCGCAAACTCGGCGATATTGCGCAGGCGGGCTGCCGGGATCCCCAGCGCGCTGAGGCGCAATTCCAGGTCCTCTGCGATGCCCGCCGCCACCGCGCCCGCAATCGCCCGCTTGAGCGCGGCTGGATCGAGCGAGCGCACGAAGGCAGGCAAGGCGCCGGCATCCAGCGGCGCCTCGAACAAGGCCGGATCTTGCGCAAGCCCGCCCAGCCCGAGTGCGTCAAGCAGCGCCAGCAACTGCTTCGGCGTATTCGCGCCGATCGCCAGCCAGCCATCCTGCGTGCGGAAGAAATCTGCCGACGGGCTGCCCGAATACCCCTGGTTGCCCTGCCGCGCCGGCACGCCGCCGGTGGTCATGGCATCGCACGTCATCGGATACATCAGCTGCAGGCCGGCCGTGGCCATCGAGACATCGAGCAGCATGCCCCGCCCCGTGCGTTCGCTCTCGCGCACGCCGGCCAGGATGGCAAAGGCGGCCAGCATGCCGGTGGCCGAGTCGATCACCGGGAAGCCGGTCTTCATCGGCGGATCGCCCTCGATGCCGCCCATCCAGGCCATGCCGGTGGCGGCCTGCACCACGTGGTCGTAGGCAGGCCGGCCATGCCACTGCGCCGCGCCGCGGCCGAAGCCCGAGATGCTGCAATAGACCACGCGCGGATTGCGCGCGCGCACCGCCTCGTAGCCCAGCCCGAAGCGCTCGAGCACGCCCGGCCGCAGGTTGTCGACGAAGACGTCGCAGCGGCCGGCCTGTTCCAGCGCATGTTCGCGCCCGGCGTCATCCGACAGGTCGAGCGCCAGCGACGACTTGCCCGCATTGAGCGCGACAAAGGCGGCATGCCCCTTGCCCGCGCGGCGCATCACGTCGCCGCCGCCGGCGCTCTCTACCTTGGTGACCTGCGCCCCCAGCTGCGCCAGCAGGAAGGTGGCAAACGGCCCGGCGATCACGTGCGAGAAATCCAGCACGCTGATGCCGGCCAGCGGGGCAAAGTCCGGTTGTGGAGTGAGGGTCATGGGATGGCCTATTCGATGGTGATGCGGTTCTTGTCGATAACCCGGCGGATGCGGGTGGCCTCATCGGCCACCAGCCGCGAAAAGGCTTCAGGCGTGGGCGTCGGCGCAAGCACCGCGCCCATCTCGGCATAGAGCCGGCGCAGGCCGGGATCGCCCAGCGCCTGCATCACCGCGGCATGCAGCCGTGCCACGATCGGCGCGGGCAGATGGGGCGGCGCCCAGATGCCGCTCCATGCATCGAGATCGAGATCCTTGCGGCCCAGCGCCTCATTCAGCGTGGGCACCTGCGGCAGCACCGCGACGCGGCTGGCCGAGGTCACCGCCAGGGCCCGCACCTTGCCGCTCGCGATCTGCGGAATCGCCGTCGCCGCCACCGGGAAGCCGAACTGCGTGTCGCCCTTGATCAGCGATGGCACGATCTCGACCGAGCCCTTGTACGGCACATGCACCACGTCGATGCCGGTGGCCGACGCAAACGCCGCACCCGACACATGCGCGGCCGAGCCGATCCCGCCCGAGGCGTAGTTCAGCGTGCCGGGCGCGCGGCGCGCCGCGGCGACCAGGTCGGCCACGTTCCGGTAGGGCGAGCTGGTGCTGACCACCAGCACCGCCGGACTGACGCCGACGCGGATGATGTGAGTGAACGCCATCGGGTCGAACTTTGCGCCGGGCTGCAGCAGCTTCTGCGTGACATGGGTCGAGGCACCCAGCATCAGCGTGTAGCCATCCGCCGGCTGCTGCGCGACAAACTCCGCGGCCAGGATGCCACCTGCACCGACCTTGTTCTCGACCACCACCGGCTGGCCAAGCTCGCGCGCCAGCAACTCAGCCAGCTTGCGGGTCTGGATATCCGGACCGCCGCCGGCGGCGTAAGGCACCACCAGCCGGATCGGCCGGTTGGGATAGGGACTGGCCGCACCGGCCCTGCCCAGCGCGGCAGCGGCCGGCAGCGCCAGCAGGGACTTCAGCAGCAGGCGGCGCCCGACGTTGGCATGCATCGCATGTCTCCTCCATGGTTTGCCCCGATTGTCCGGCGCCTGGCCATTCGAAACAATTATCCAGTTTTGATGGCGCCATCACGCTTTGTTATGAGTCCCGCCTCCCCCACCCCCGCCGCCGCCCCTTCTCCCAACCGGATCGACCGGCTGCGCATCCGCCACCTGCGCCTGCTCGACCTGGTAGCATGCAGCGGCTCGCTGACCGCGGCCGGCGAAGCGCTCCATATCAGCCAGCCCGCCGTCACCAAGATGCTGCAGGAGCTTGAGCACGCCTTCGGCTGCAAGCTGATCGAACGCACCACGCGCGGCGGCCGGCTGAGCCCCGCGGGCGAACGCGCGCTGGAGCGGCTGCGCGTGGTGCTGGGCGCGATCGACGCCGCCAGCGAGGCGCTGCAGGCGCGCCCGGAAGTGCCGCTGGTCCGGCTGGGCATGCTGCCGCTGGTGGGCGTGGACGTGCTGCCGCAGGCGGTCGCGCTGCTGCTGGCCCAGGACGCGCTGCCGCGGCTGGCAGTGCGCGAACATACCGTCGGCGGCCTGACCACAATGCTCTGCGAAGGCGAACTCGACTGCATCGTGGGCCGGCTGCAGAAAGACGACACCGACCAGCTCAAGGCCAGGGTCCACATCACCCCGCTGCGCGATGAATACCTGGCCGTGGTCTGCGCCCCCGGCCACGCGCTGGCGCGGCGCCGCGAGGTTGCGCTGGCGGACCTGCATGAAGGCCCCTGGATCCTGCCCCCGCGCGGCACCCACACGCGCGACGTGTTCGATCAGCCATTCCTCGACGCCGGCCAGCTGCCGCCCGTTCCGCATATCGAATCGGCCTCGTTCCACAGCAACCTGGCCATGACCGCCGCCGGCAGCTTCCTGACGGTGGCGCCGGCCACGGCGCTGGCCCACTACCAGGCCATGTCGATGGTGCGGGAAGTGCGGCTGCGCACCCCGTTTGCCTCGGGCCGGCTGGTCTTCATCACCCCGGCGGAGATCGAGGCGCCGCCCGCCGTGATCCGGTTGCGCGAAGCCCTCGAAGCGGTGACAAGGCAGGACACCGGCGCACCGCCGGCACGCGCGCGGCACCGCTGACGGGTCATATCGATTCGTGATGGCGCCATGCAAACTGGCGAATTGCCGGTGATGGCCACGGTCACGACAATGCCTCTTCCCATCACAGGAAGGAGACATCGTGAAAACACGGATCATGGGCATTGCGCGGCAAGCGGCCTGGCTGCTTGCGTCGCTGCTGCTGCCCGGCATCGCCCCGGCGCAAGCACAGCCGGTCGGGCCGGCGGCGTTCTTCGACATGCAGGCCGTACGTGACGAAAGCACGCTGGCACCGGTGATTTCCCGCGATGCCGTGGTGCCCAGCCGCGCGCGCCCCGGCAAGCGCGTGCGCGTGATCGAACTGCGCTTCACCAGCCAGGACTGGAAGGGCCTGTCATGGACGCACCCGGCGCGCATCTACGTGCCCGACGACTACCAGGGCGGCGGCCACGCCGGCATCATCGGCACCGAACGGCAGTTCTTTGGCGAGCCTGCCTGGCCGCGCCACACCATCCCCGGCACCGGCCTGAACACGGAAGCCGAATACGCCGAAGGCACCGCCATCGACCTGGGCATGCCCGTCATGCTGTTCTCCAACCCGGCCGAAGACTACTGGGGCATGAACGAATCCGACCTGACCGGCTATGCGCTGAAGCAGGTGATGGAAACCGGCGACCTGACCTGGAACGGCTATTACCCGATCGCAATGGCCTACCTGCGCGCGATCACCCTGATGCACAACCTGCCCGGCGTGCGCACCGAGCGCGCGGTGCTGATGGGCTGCTCCAAGCGCGGCTTCGCCGTCAGCATCGCCACCGGCGTCGACCCTGACCGCGTCGCGGGGGTGATGGCCACCTGCTATTACGGCGGCAACAGCCTGTACTTCCTTGCGCGCAAGTACGCCGAGTTCGGCCCCGGCGTCGGCGGCCCCGCGCAGCAGCGCACCGGCCCCGGCTTCCAGCCCGCCGACGCCGTGCTGCGCACGATCAACAACCCCACGGGCTTTCGCATGCTGACGCACTTCGACCCGTATATGTGGCGCAAGCAGGTGCGATCCAGCTTCCTGGTCGCGCTCGGCACCAACGACGAGTTCTTCGCGCTGGGCACGCCCAACAGCATGCTGACCGAGATGTCCGGCGACAAGGCCTTCCTGGCGGTGGACAACCTGCCCCACTCCTGTGTCTCGGCCAAGCACCTGGCTGCATGGCGCATGTGGCTGGCGCATACCTTCCTGGGCCGGAAGCTGCCCGCGATCGAAGCCAGCGGGGTGGCGCAGGGCGGGCAGTTCGCGGTGCAGGCGAGCGTCAGGGCCGAAGCGGCGCCTGCCGACGCGCGGCTCTATTACGCCTACAACCCGGTCACCGCCGACTGGCGCAAGGCCAGGTGGGAGTCGGTGCCGATGCGCACCGATGGCGAGATGTATGCCGCCGGACTGCCGCTGCGCGATGGGTATCGGCTGGCGTACTACGTGGAAGTGGAGGACGAAGGCACGGGCGGGAAGGGATTTGTCAGTTCGCTGGTGAACTTTGCGAACTAGCACACCAGGAACCTGCCGCGGCATCGGTGGCGCAGGCAGGGCCGGCGGCCCGCACTACACTGGAAATGGATGCACCGCAATTTCCGGCCCCAGGGAACCGGCTGGCTTTCCCCGGCCTGCTGACCACCCGATGAACCGCCTCAGGTACGCAGTAAGCCTGTCCTATGAGGTCATGGATCCCATGGCGGACTTCCTGCTCAATATCGAAGCCGCCCGCACGCCCCGGCAGTCCGTCGTCTCGGAGCAGTTGACGCTGCCGCCCGGCCTCGAGACCGCCCGCTACACCGATCCTGTGCTGGCCAACCGGCTGCTCAGGCTGCGCGCGCCCCGGGGCCGCCTCGGCATCCGCTATGAGGCGATCATCGACATCGATCACTACCTGGAAGACGGCGACAGGTTGTCAGAAGTGCCCGTTGCCGAACTGCCCTTCGATGTGCTGCCCTACCTCGCACCAAGCCGCTACTGCGAATCCGACCGCCTGATGGAATTCGCCAGCCGCGAGTTCGGCGGCATGCTGCGGGGCTATGTGCGCGTCTACGCCATCCGCGAGTGGGTGCGCAATCACGTGCGCTTCCTGTCGCGGTCCACCAACGAACGCACCTCGGCTGCCGACATCATCGTGGAACGCACCGGCGTCTGCAGGGATTTCGCCCACCTGATGATCGCCCTGTGCCGCGCGATGAGCATCCCGGCACGTATGTCCAGCAGCCTCGACTATGGCGCGGATGCAGGCATGGGCGCGCCGGATTTCCACGCGGTGGTGGAGGTCTACCTGTCGCACCGCTGGTACCTGCTCGATCCTTCGGGCATCTCGATCCCCACCGGCCTGCTTCGCATCGGCACCGGCCGGGATGCCGCGGACATACCGTTTGCGGCCATCTTCGGCCAGGTAAGGTCGGAGCGGCCCGCGGTGGAAATCGAGCCGTTGACGGATGCGGCGGCTGGTATCGGGATGCCGGTGTTTACGCCGCAGGCAATTTCGACGTGGTAGCGGATCAGGACGTTAGTGCTGACACAGGCACTTACTTTGCCCGCACCACAGCTGGCGGCTTGCGTCCTCGCCAGAAATCCGCATAGAATCGCGGGTTCGCGGGCGTCGTATAATGGCTATTACCTTAGCTTCCCAAGCTAAAGACGTGGGTTCGATTCCCATCGCCCGCTCCACTTTCCACGTGATACCGTGGACAAGATACCGCTCGGATCGCGCCTTCCATAACGGCAAGGCCTGCGCCCTGAGCCACCCGCCCCCCTCTGATTCGCCCCCGCCGCCAACGGGAAACCCCTTCGCTGCCTTCTTGCGCTTGTGACCCGTGCACGGCGAGATCGCCCTGCCGATAGGCGGCAAAGTGACGGCCACCCGGACCCCGGAGAAGAACCTCCGGCTGCGCCAGTACTGTCCTCAGCCCAGATTGCGCGACGCAGAGCTCAGCTGATCGCAATCTCAGACCTTAAGTGAATTAAAGACTGAGATTGCGGTCTTGACTGTAAAATCCAGCCGGCATAGGATGTCTGCAATCACAATCTCTAAGTCCATTTAGGACTGCGATTGCAGACATCATGAAACGGAATGAACTTCCCCTGCTGCCACCCGCCCGCCTTGCCGAAACGCAAATGCTGGGCGAACGCATTACGCAGCTACGGCAGGGCCTGAAGCTGCGCCAGTCAGATGTGGCTGCGCGGGCGGGACTTTCTCGTTCCACCGCGATCCTGATTGAAAAAGGCGACCCTGGGCGCACATTGACGCAGGTACTGCGCTATGTGCATGCCATGGCGCCGGATGTTTCCCTGCAAACCTTGCTGGCCGGCGACGTGCCGGCCATGGTTGCCTTGCATGCGCGCAAGTTGCCGCAGCGTGTGCGCACGGTGAGCAAGGCCGAACTGCGCGATCTCGACTTTTAAGGAGGCCACCCTTGGCATCCCGTCGCATTCCTGACCGGGTGGCCGTTTTTGCCCATGTCCCCGACCCGGCCGAGGGCCAGCATCATTTCGTGCCGGCCGGGCTGCTGGACCGCGAGCAGGCGGCGGCCGACCGGCAGACCGTGAGCTTTGCTTACGGCACACGCTACGCCAGGCGCCCGGAGGCGTTCGAGGTGGACCCACGCGCGCTGAGCCTGGCGCGGGCTCGCGAGAATCCGGGCACGCGCTGGTACCCGCTGCCCGGAGTCGGGGAATTTGGCGGCATTCGCGACGCCGCGCCCGACGCATGGGGGCGGCGCGTCATCGAGGCCCGGCTGAGCGCTGCGCCCAACAGCCTGGATGAATTCACCTATCTGCTGGAGGCCGGCAGCGACCGGGTCGGCGCGCTCGACGTGCGCGAAGGCCTGGATGCACCGCCCCGGGCGGCCGCCGGCAATCTGCTGAACCTGCCCTACCTGATTCAGGCCGCGGCGGCGGTTGAAGCGGGAGGGCCGATACCGGCAAATCTCCTGCCTTACCTCGGTGGAGCACCGTCGGCTGGCGGTGCGCGCCCCAAGGCGTCCGTGCGTGACGACAAGGGGATCCTTTGGCTGGCCAAGTTCCCCGCCAGGAATGACACCTACAACATGGCCATCGTCGAGGCCGGCACCCTGGAACTTGCGCGTGCAGCTGGCCTGACAGTCCCCCCGGTGCAGGTGATGGGCGTGGGCGACAGCCCGGTCCTGCTGATCCGCCGGTTTGACCGCTACTAGGCGCCCGCCGGCGAGCCGCCACCGGCAATGGAACGCGGCTATGACTCAGAACCGCAAGCGGGTTTCACCGAAGGACGAATCCCACAGGTCAGCGCATTGACCCTGATGGCCTGCCCGGAAATGGAATCGATCGCCAAGGGCTACAAGGACCTGGCGCAAGCCATCCGGGAGCAGGTCCATCCGGATTGCATTGCGGCGGACAACGCGGAGCTCTTCGCCCAGATGGTGCTCAATATCTTCGTGACCAATGATGACGACCACCTGAGGAATCACGCCTTCTCTTACGATGCGCGACCGCGGGGCTGGCGGCTGAGCCCCTTGTACGACGTCGTGCCCCAACCATCGGTATCGCAGGAGCGGCGCCTGCATCTGAGCATCGGCAGCCAGGGCAAACTCGCCACGCTGGACAACGCGATGAGCGAGTTTGCGGCATTCGTGCAGGACCGGCCCGCCGCCCTTGCAGTGATCCGCCGGGTCTGGAGCGCCGTGCGGCAATGGAAGACCGTCTTCGAGGCCCAGGGGGCGGACCCGGCACTCATCAAGATCCTCGGACAAGCCATTCGCCCCCTGTCCGACATCGCCAGCCCGGAACTTGAGCGTGAGTTGCGCCGCGCATAGTGGATGTGCCGGGTTGTCAACCTCCCCTGGTGCGTTATCTTGCAAGCCGGGCGGAACAGGGCCATAATCTGGCCTCCCCCGGTCTAGAGCCTGGGGAAAACGCAATTTTTTCAATGGGTTATGGGTTAGCTGACGCCCCCGTCGCCCGCTCCACTTCCAGCCGAGACAAGCCGCCTTTGCCACCATTACGGTGATCTGCCCGGCGGCTTTTTTGTTGCCATGCTTCCCCAAGACCCCAGCACCGAACCGACGCCGGCTGACGACGCCGCGCCGGTAGACAGCGCCGGACAATCGTCCGCACCCTCTCCTGCCGATCCTGAAGGCGTTGCGCATCCGCGCCGCATCCGTTCGTTCGTGCGCCGCGCGGGGCGGACCTCGACCGGGCAGCAGCGTGCCATCGACGAGGTCGGGCCGCGCATGATGGTGCCGTACGCGCCACAGCCACTGGACTGGGAGGCTGTATTTGGCCGCAAGGCACCGTCGATCCTGGAGATCGGCTTCGGCATGGGCGAGACCACCGCGCATATCGCAGGCCTGCGGCCGCAAGACAACTTCCTGGGCTGCGAGGTGCATGAGCCAGGCGTCGGCGCACTGCTCAAGCTGATCGACGAGCGCGGACTGGGCAATGTGCGGATCCTCCAGCACGATGCGGTGGAAGTGATCGCGCATATGCTGACCGACGACTGCCTGGACGGCGTGCATATCTACTTCCCCGACCCCTGGCACAAGAAGCGCCACAACAAGCGCCGGCTGGTGCAGCCGCCGCTGGTGAAGGTGCTGGCCGCGCGCCTGAAGCCGGGCGGCTATATCCATTGCGCGACCGACTGGGAAGAATATGCGCACCAGATGCTGGAAGTGCTGTCGGGCGAGCCGTTGCTGGAGAACACCTCGACCGCTGCGGACGGTTTTGCCGAGCGGCCGGATTACCGGCCCGTGACCAAGTTCGAGCGGCGCGGCGTGCGCCTCGGGCATGGCGTGTGGGACGTGGTCTTCCGCAAGCGCGCCTGAGCGCTGGCAGCCGACAAACAAAAAAGCGTGGCAGCTGCCACGCTTTTTTGTTGCCTGCGGCAAACCCACTCAGGCGTGCCAGGACACCAGGCCGGAGTATGCGGTCACCAGCACCACGATGCCGAAGGCGATGCGGTACCAGGCAAACGGCTTGAAGTCATGCGTGGCGACGAAACGCAGCAGCCAGCGCACGCACAGGAAGGCGGACAGGAAGGCAAAGACGAAGCCCACCGCGAAGATGCCGAGGTCGTCGGCGTTGAGCAGCGCGCGCGCCTTGTACAGTTCGTAGACGGTGGCGCCGAAGATCACCGGGATCGCCAGGAAGAACGAGAACTCGGTGGCCACCTGCCGCGACAGCCCGAACAGCATGCCGCCGATGATGGTGGCACCGGAGCGCGAGGTGCCCGGCACCAGCGCGAAACATTGCGCCAGGCCGACCTTGAGGGCGTCGCGCCAGTTCAGGTCATCGACCGATTCAATCCGCGGCGCGCCGGCCTTGGCGGCCTCCAGCAGCGCATTGCCCTGCGGATGCGAGACCGTGCCGCGGCGCGCGTCGCGCCATTCGGCCAGCAGGATCACCACGCCGCCAACGATAAAGGCCAGCGCCACCGAGATCGGGTTGAACAGGTGGGCCTTGATCCATTTGCCGAAGATTAAGGCCAGCACGATGGCCGGCACCGAGGCGACCACCACGTTGACGGCAAAGCGTTGCGCCAGCGGCTCGGCGCGCAGGCCGCGCACCACGTTGCCGATGCGCGCGCGGAATTCCCAGCAGACCGCCAGGATCGCGCCGAACTGGATCACGATCTCGAAGATCTTGCCCTTCTCGTCATTGAAGTCGAGCAGCTGGCCGGCCAGGATCAGGTGGCCGGTGCTGGAGATGGGGAGAAACTCGGTCAGTCCTTCGACGATGCCGAGTATCACGGCTTTCAGGGCAAGTGCAATTTCCATGCGGAACGGAGAAACGTGGTCATGGGCGTTGCCCGGCATGCGCGCCGGGCCGCCTGGATTGTTGTTTGAGCGCCCCGGTCAGGGACGGTTGATCTTGACGTTGATGCCGTCAGGCAAAACGGTGATTGTACCGGGTGCCACATTCATGCCGGCAACCCGCAGCTGGTCTTCGCGGAAGGTATAGAGCGGATAGCCCTGCAGCAGCTGCTCGGCCAGGATGCCGCCCAGCGCGTTGAGCTGGCGCGAGAACTGCGCGGGCATGCCCTGCACGTCGAAGCGCTGCACCTCGGGGTCCTGCAGCACCACCGAGCGCGTGGGCTCGTCGTAGCGCAGGCCGCTGTCCAGCGCAAAGCGGCCGGTCAGAGCCCGGCTGAAGAACAGCTTGTTGTCGATCATGGCGTCAAACTGCACGTTGACGCGGTTGCGCGCCGGGTCCAGCGTCAGTTGCGGGTTGGCCAGCTGGATGTCGAACAGCTCCATATAGCGCTTGTTGAACGGAAACTTGCGCTCCAGCGCCGCCTGCAGCTCGCTTTGCGAGAAGGTGTATTCATTGCGGAACGCGCCGCAGGCGGCCAGGCCCACGGCCAGCGTGGCCGCAGCAGCCGCGGCAAGCCAGCGCCGTCGGGAAGTCCGGATCATATTGCCTCCGATTGTGGGATAGTCGGGTCGCGTACCAGGCGTCATGCGCGCGCACCAGGCCGCCCGGGCGTGGCCTGCGGCGCGGTCAGGATTTCCAGCCGGGTCAGCCAGTGCAGCGCGGCATCGCGCGAATCGCCGCACATCTCGGCCGACGGCTTCAGGCCGCCGCAGAACGCAGGCCGGTCCGGCCTGCCGAACACCGCGCAGCGCATATCCGGCAGCAGCTGCGCGCACGGCACGCCCGCCGGCTTGCCGGCAGGCATGCCGGGCAGCGGCGAGGCGATCGACGGGCCGATGCAGCAGGCGCCGCAGCCCGCGCGGCAGGAAAGGTCTGACCGGCAACTCATGGCGATGGTTTCAGGATGGGCGGCCGCCAGGCGGCCAGCAGAAGGGGACATTGTGCCCGAAGGGCCGCTGCCGTCCTGTAAGAAAAGGAAAACGCAGTAAGCCGCGCCCGGGCACCGCCGTAAAAAGCGCATAAAGAGCCACATGCCGCAATTTAGCCTCAGTGCCGCCTCGGTGTGTTCCCGAGGGTCGCCGGCCTGTGCTTGACCCCCTCATGACGCTCATCTACATTACTGACCCACAAGTTATTAACTTTCCGACCCCCCCCCCGTGCCCCGCAGTGCCCGCAAGACATCCGTGAAAACGCCCGCCGATCCGCACAAGGACGCCGACACCCCGCGCTGGAGCCGGCGCAAGGCCGCCCGCCCGCAAGAGTTGGTGGCTGCGGCGCTCGACCTCTTCGTGGAGCGCGGGTATGCGGCCACGCGGCTGGAAGACGTGGCCGCTGCGGCCGGCGTGTCCAAGGGCACGGTCTATCTTTACTTCGCCAACAAGGAAGAACTGTTCAAGTCGGTGGTACGCGAGAACCTGGTGCCGGCACTGGCGCGCGGCGCCGACCTGGTCGACGCCTACGACGGCAGCACGCCCGAGCTGTTGCGCGAGCTGCTGCGCGGCTGGTGGGGCCTGATCGGCGCCACGCCGGTGGCGGGCCTGACCAAGCTGATCATGGCCGAGTCGGCCAATTTCCCGGACATCGCCCGTTTCTATAACCAGGAAGTGATGATGCCGGGCGACGAGCTGTTCGCCAAGGTGCTGGCCCGCGGCGTGGCGCGCGGCGAATTCCGCGCGTTGCCGGCCAACCCCACCACGACGCTGGTCTGTGCGCCGCTGGTGTTCCTGATGCTGTGGCAGCGCGCGCTGCGCGCCACCGCGGAGAAGGACATCGACCCGGAGGCCTTCCTGGACGGCCTGCTGGACACGCTGCTGTTCGGGCTCACCACCGGCGACGCGCGCAATCGCCCGCTGCCGCCGCAGACCGGCCCCTATATCTGGGAACGCATCCGCGACGACATGCTGGCGCAACGCGCAGCCGCCATGGAAGCCGACACTGAGCCCGATCCCCCTGCGCCGCGACCCGGCCCCTGAACATGACGCGAAAGACCCTGCTGATCACCGCCGCCTGCATCGCCATCGCGCTGACCGCCACGGTCGCCGTGCGCAAGGCCGGCAGCGCGCGCCAGCCGCAGGCGCCGGCCCAGGCCGCCATCAACGTGGTGGAATTCCTGCAGACCGACCTGGTCAGCGTTGCGCGCCAGGACCTCCGGGTGTCGCTGCCGCTGTCGGGCGGCCTGCGTGCGCTGAACCAGGCCTCGGTCAAGGCCAAGGTCTCGGGCGAGGTCAAGGCGGTGCTGGTACGTGAAGGCGAGCCGGTGCGCACCGGCCAGGTGATCGTGCGCATCGATCCCACCGAGTACGAGGCCAAGGTCGCGCAGGCGCGCGGCCAGATGCTGGCCACGCGCGGGCAGTTCGAGAACTCGCGCCAGACCTGGGAGCGCAACCGCGAGCTGGTCGGCAAGGGCTTTATCTCCAGGACCGCGTTCGACAAGTTCCAGGCCGACCTGGACGTTGCCCGCGCCAACCTTGACGCGGCCCAGGGCGGGCTGGCGGTGGCGCAGAAAGCGCTGGCCGACACCGTGGTCAAGGCGCCGCTCGACGGCATGGTGGCCGCGCGCGCGGTGCAGCCGGGCGAGAAGGTCTCGCCGGATACGCGCCTGGTCGACTTAGTCGACCTGCGCGTGCTGGAACTGGAAGCACCGATCCCGATGGCGGACGTGGCGCGCGCCGCGGTCGGCCAGCCGGTGGCGCTGGAGGTGGAAGGCGCCGGCCGCTTTACCGGCAAGCTGGTGCGCATCAACCCGGCCGTCAGCCAGGGCACGCGCAGCATCATGGTCTATATCCGCGTCGAGAATGCAGACCAGAAGCTGCGCGCCGGCATGTTCGCGCGCGGCGCGCTGGTGCTGGGTGAGCGTGCCGGCGTAGTGGCGGTGCCGTCCTCGGCGGTGCGCACGGAAGGCGAGCGCGCCTTCGTCTATGCCATCGACAAGGACACGCTGGCCGAGCGCCCGGTGCAGCTTGGCATCCGCGACGAGGCCAGCGGCATGGTGGAAATCGTCTCGGGGCTGGACGCCGGCACCGAGATCGTCCGCAACAACCTTGGCACGCTGCGCAGCGGCAGCCAGGTCAAGCGCGTCAAGGCGTAAGGACCCGCGCCATGTGGTTCACCCGCCTGTCGATCCGCAACCCGGTGCTGGCCACCATGATGATGATGGCCTTCATCGTGGTGGGGCTGTTCTCTTACCAGCGGCTGCCGGTCGACCAGTTCCCCGACATCACCTTCCCGGTGGTGGTGGTGCAGACCGAATACCCGGGCGCCGCGCCGGAGTCGGTGGAATCCGACGTCACGCGCAAGGTCGAGGAGATCGTCAACACCATCTCCGGCATCGACGAGATTTTTTCGCACTCATACCAGGGCACTTCGGTCGTCGTCATCAAGTTCGACCTGAGCGTCGACGTCGGCCAGGCCGCGCAGGACGTGCGCGACAAGATCGCGCTGATCCGCCCGCAGTTCCGCGACGAGGTGAAAGAGCCGCGCGTGCTGCGCTATGACCCGTCGGACGCGCCGGTCTTCTATCTCTCGGTCTCCAACGCACCGGGCGCCACCCGCAGCCAGCGCGAGCTGACCACCATCGCCGACCAGATCGTGCGCAAGCGGCTGGAGACGGTGCGCGGCGTGGGCGCCATCAATATCGTGGGCGGCACCAAGCGCGAGGTCGAGATCCGCATCCGGCCCGCGCAGCTCGAGGCGCTGGGGATCGGCGTGGACCAGGTGATGAACGCCATCCGCAACGAGAACCAGGAACTGCCCGCGGGCGAGCTGCGCTCCTCGGCCACGGAAACGGTGGTGCAGATCAAGGGCCGCGTGCCCACGCCGGAGGCGTTCCGCCAGATCATCGTGGCGCGCCGCGCCGGCCAGCCGGTCACGCTGGGCCAGATTGCCGACGTGCGCGACGGCCAGGAAGAGCAGGAAAGCCTGGCGCTGCTGGACGGCAAGCGCGCGCTGTTCCTGTCGGTGGTGAAGGCACAGGGCCAGAACACCGTAGATACCGTCGACGGCCTGGTGCGCATGACCGAGGAAACACGCAAGCTGGTGCCGGCCGGCGTGCAGCTGAACGTGGTCAACGACACCGCGCGCGGCATCCGCAGCAGCGTCAAGGAGGTGCGATCGACGCTGCTGGAAGGGGCCTTCCTGACGGTGGCGATCGTGTTCCTGTTTCTGGGTTCGTGGCGCAGCACCGTGATCACCGGGCTGACGCTGCCGATTGCGCTGATCGGCACCTTCGGCGTGATGTATATGTGCGGCTTCACCCTCAACGTGATCACGCTGATGGCGCTGTCGCTGTGCGTGGGCCTGCTGATCGACGATGCCATCGTGGTGCGCGAGAACATCGTGCGCCACAACCTGATGGGCAAGGACCACCGCACCGCGGCACTGGACGGCACCAATGAGATCGGGCTGGCGGTGCTGGCCACCACCTTCTCGATCGTGGCGGTGTTCCTGCCGGTGGGCTTCATGGGCGGCATCATCGGGCGCTTCTTCCACCAGTTCGGCATCACCGTGGTGGCGGCGGTGCTGATCTCGATGTTCGTCTCGTTCACGCTGGACCCGATGCTGTCGTCGGTCTGGCACGACCCGGACCTGCACGGCACCGGCAACAAGAAGAGCTGGTACGGGCGCACGCTGGGGCGGTTGCTGGACTGGTTCTCGGCAAAGATGGACAAGCTTGGCAACGGCTATGCCGGCATGCTGGGCTGGGCGCTGAAGCACCGGCTCGCCACCGCCATCATCGCCGCGGTGACCTTCTTCGGCAGCTTTGCGCTGGTGCCGCTGATCGGCACGGAATTCGTGCCCAATGCCGACCTGGGCGAGACCCAGGTGGGCTTCACCACGCCGGTCGGCACCTCGATCGAAGTCACCGAAGCCAAGGTGCGGCAGGTGGAAGCCGCGCTGAAGTCCTTCCCCGAAGTGGCCTACACCTACGCCACCATCAACTCGGGCAATGCCTCGGGCCGCAACAATGCGCTGGTATCGGTGCGCCTGACCGAGCGGCGCTCGCGCCAGCTGTCCACCGCGCAGCTCAACCCGCTGGTCCGGCAGCGCCTGGCGGGCATTGCCGGCATCACGCTGACGATGGTGGGCATGCCCGACGGCGCCGGCGGCCAGAAGGCGATCCAGGTATCGATCCAGGGCGATGACCTGGACGAACTGCGCCGCCTGTCCAGGGAAGCGGGCACGCGCATGAAAGCGATCCGCGGCCTGGCCGACCTGGATTCGAGCATGAAGGACGACCGCCCCACCATCGAGGTGCGCATCCGGCGCGAGCTGGCATCGGACCTGGGCGTGGGCGTGGCGCAGATCGGCAATGCCCTGCGCCCGCTGCTGGCAGGCGACGCCATCAGCTCATGGCGCGCCCCCGATGACGAGAACTACGACGTGCGCGTGCGCCTGCCCAAGGACGCGCGCACCGGCATGGCGGACCTGAGCGCGCTGATGATCGCCAGCAGCCATACCAACGCCGACGGCTCGCCCAGGATGGTGCCGCTGCGCCAGATCGCCGAGCTGGTGCCGACCACCGGCGCCAACCAGATCAGCCGGCGCGACCTGAACCGCGAGGTCGAGCTGACCGCCAACGTGGCCGGGCGCTCGGCCGGTGAAGTCGCACGCGACGTCAAGGCCGCGCTGGACGGCATGAGCTGGCCGGCCGGCTACAAGTACCGCTTTGGCGGCTCGACCAAGTCGATGAACGAGTCCTTCGGCTACGCCGTGTCGGCGCTGGCGCTGGCGGTGATCTTCATCTACATGATCCTGGCCTCGCAGTTCGCCAGCTTCTTCCAGCCGATCGCCATCATGACCTCGCTGCCGCTGACGCTGGTCGGCGTGTTCGCGGCGCTGCTGCTGTTCCGCTCGACGCTGAACATGTTCTCGATCATCGGCTTCATCATGCTGATGGGGCTGGTGACCAAGAACGCGATCCTGCTGGTGGACTTCGCCAACCAGGCGCGCCAGGGCCATGTGGACGGCGCCGACGGCCGCCAGCCGCTGTCGCGCGAGGCGGCGCTGGTGGAGGCCGCGCGCGTGCGGCTGCGCCCGATCCTGATGACCACGCTGGCGATGATCTTCGGCATGGTGCCGCTGGCCTTCAGCCTGGGCGAAGGCTCCGAGCAGCGCGCGCCGATGGGCCAGACCGTGATCGGCGGGATCATTACCTCGTCGATCCTGACGCTGGTGGTGGTACCGGTGATCTATACGTATCTTGATGATTTCGGGGCCTGGCTGCGCCGGCTGTGGCAAGGCAAGGCGGCCAGCGAGCCAGCAGCGCACGCCCAGCCCGCACCCGGCCGGCAAGCGGCACCGGACCGGCCGGCCCCGGCGGATGCCAGCGCGGAATGAGCCTGGCGGCGTCTGCAAGGTTAAAATAAAGGGTTTGATAAGACTGTCCGGCCGTGGCACCGCGCGGCCGGCGCACAGACCGATAGCGGTTGGCATTGGTAAGGAATGGCAAGATGGATCTCGAAAAAGCCCGATTCAACATGATCGAACAGCAAATCCGCCCGTGGGACGTGCTGGACCAGGAAATCCTGGACCTGCTGGCGGTGGTCAAGCGGGAGCAGTTCGTCCCGGCCGCGTACGCCTCGCTGGCGTTCGTCGACATGGAGATTCCGCTGCCCGCCGGGCAGAACATGCTGGCACCGCGCGTGGAAGCCCGCATCCTGCAGGACCTGGCGGTGCGCAAGCATGAGAACGTGCTGGAAATCGGCGCCGGCTCCGGCTACATGGCCGCCCTGCTGGCCAACCGCGCGCGCCACGTGCTGACCGTGGACATCGTGCCCGCGCTGGTCGAGCTGGCCCGCACCAACCTGGCCAACGCCGGCATCACCAACGTCGACGTGGCCGAAGGCAACGCCGCCGACGGCTGGAGCGCCGCCGCGCCCTACGACGTGATCTGCATCTCGGGCTCGCTGCCGGCGATTCCGCAGTCGATCCTGTCGCAGGTCAAGGTGGGCGGCCGAATCGCCGCCTTCATCGGCGAGCTGCCGGTGATGGAAGCGCGCCTGGTCACGCGCGTGTCCGAGACCGAATACCAGGTCGTCAACCTGTTCGAAACCGCGGTCAAGCCCCTGCAGGGCGCGGCCCGGCCGTCGCAATTCCAGTTCTGAGGACGGACACACCATGCAGGTCATCAAAGCGGCCGAACTGGCCCAGTGGCTGGCCGACGCCAGCCGCGCCAAACCGGTCCTGCTCGACGTGCGTGAAGGCTGGGAGGTGCAGACCTGCGCCATGCCCGGCATCACCCACATCCCGATGCGGGACATCCCCGCGCGCGCGGCCGAACTGGACGAAGACGCCGACATCGTCTGCATCTGCCACCACGGCGCACGCAGCATGCAGGTGGCGGCCTACCTGGAGCGCCAGGGCTACGCCAGGGTCTACAACCTGACCGGCGGCGTCGACGCCTGGGCCAGCGATGTCGATCCGGCCATGCCGAAGTACTGAAGCGGCAGTCCAGCACAGCAACACCAAGAAGAATCGACTGTAGCCGCGGCCCGCGCCCCGGCAACCTGGAGCTTTCATGACGTTTGCGCCCAACGCCCTGCCCGGAGTGATCCGGACACGCCTGGCGATCGCGGTTTCCCTGCTTGCCCCGCTGCTGGCCATGATGCCGGCGGCACCGGCAAGCGCGGCCGACCTGCTGCAGGTCTATCGCGATGCGCAAGCCAATGACGCGCAGTTTGCGGGTGCGCGTTCGCAGCTGCTGGCCACGCGCGAGAAGCTGCCCCAGGGCCGCGCCGGGCTGCTGCCGCAGGTGGTCGGCACCGCGGGCGTCAACCGCACCAAGCTCGACCAGACCGCCTCCTTGCCGATCGGCGGCTCGCCCAGCGCCTCCGGCACGCGTTTCTTCAACAACAACAACTGGCAGCTGCAGCTGAGCCAGCCGCTGTTCCGCTGGGACCGCTGGGAAACCTACAAGCAGGGCGAGCTGGCATCGCTGGCGGGCGAAGTCAGCTTCCACCAGGCCGAGCTCGACCTGATCACGCGCAGCGCGCAGGCCTACTTCGACGTGCTGGCGGCGCAGGACAACCTCTACCTGGCGCGCGCGCAGAAGAAGGCCATCTCCGAGCAGCTGGAGCAGGCCAAGCGCAATTTCGAAGTCGGCACCGCCACCATCACCGACACCAACGACGCCCAGGCCCGCTACGACCTGGCCACCTCGACCGAGATCGCCTCGCAGAGCGACCTGGAGATCAAGCGCGCCACGCTGCAGCAGATCACCGGCAAGCCGGTCGACGAAGTGCTGGGCCTGCGCCGCGAGGCGCCCATCCCCGGCCCGCAGCCGCCCGACGTCAACGCCTGGGCCGCGCAGGCAGAGACCAGCAACCTGCAGGTGAACCTGGCCAGCTATAACCTGGAAACCGCCCAGCGCGAGACCAACAAGGCCAAGGCCGGCCACCTGCCCTCGGTCGACCTGGTGGCCTCATACGGCTTCACCAACCAGACCGGCAGCGCCACGCAGGCCATCTCCACCCATTACAACGCCTCGCAGATCGGCGTGCAGCTGACCATGCCGATCTTCGCCGGCGGCCAGGTCCAGTCGCGCGTGCGCGAGACCCTGGCCCTGGCCGACAAGGCCGCCAGCGACCTGGAATTCGCGCGCCGCACCGCCGCGCAGACGGCCCGGCAGACCTACTCCGGCGTGTCCAACGGCCTGGCCCAGGTCAAGGCCCTGGAAGCCGCCGAACGCTCGGCCACCAGCGCGGTGGAATCCAACCAGCTCGGCTATGAAGTGGGCGTGCGCATCAATATCGACGTGCTGAACGCCGAAGCGCAACTGTTCTCCACCCGGCGCGACCTGGCCAAGGCCCGCTACGACACCATCATGAACGGCCTGAGGCTGAAGGCCTCCACCGGCGTGCTGCAGGAAGCCGACGTGGTGCAGATCAACACCTTGCTGACGTCGTCGCCGGGCGCGCTGTACAAGCTGCCCGCGCCGGCACAGGCCGGCGCCAGGGCCCCGGCAACCCCGCGCGCCTCGGTCGAGCGCCGCGGCACGCGGCGCGAAGCCACGCCCGCGGGCGCACCGCGCACCTGATCCTCCGGAGAACGCCGCAACGCAAATGGGCCGCAATTGCGGCCCATTTGCATGAACGGCGTCGCGCCCTACTTCGCCCGCGTACGCGACTCCACCTTCAGCAGCTGCCAGCGGATCGACGACGCATCCGCCGGCGGGTTCGGCACCTGGTACTCACGCACGCGCAGCTTGTAGGCCACGCCCGGCTCAAAGTCCAGCCCCTCGATCGGGCCATACCAGAGCTGCCACGGCGCCTCCGGCGATTCGCGCCAGCGGTAGCACGTCATCTTGCCCACGCCCGAGCACTCCACGCGCTGCGAATCGATATAGACCACCCTTTCCACGCCGCCGGCCTCCACGCTCGCACCGCGCTTGCCCAGGCCTTCGCGCTCGACAAACTGCAGCAGGTCGCCGCTGGCAGTCTTCCAGATGATCTGCCGGCCCGTGCTGCCCGCCGAAGGCTGCGTGCCGACCGTGGCAAACGGCGTCTGCATCGCCTTGAGCAACGCCGATTCCAGTTCCATGCGCGGCGGCGGGCAAGCCATGCGCGTGCCGGCGATGCGGTCGAAGCGGATGCCGGTATCGGTCTTGCCATAGCTGCCGGCAAAGCGGTTGCAGCCACTGGTGCCGCTGACCGTGCCCTGCGCGGCATCGATGCCCTCATTGAACTCAAAAATGATGGGCTGGCCGTTGTCGCCGTGCGGGATATCGCGCAGCGCGCCGTCGGGCTGCTGCCAGCGCACCAGTTCCCAGCGGCTGGGGCCGGAGGGTTGCGTCTGGTTGAGGTTGGTGCCGGCGGAGGGGAGGTCCGGTGCCGTCGCGGTCGTGCAGGCCCCGAGCATGGCTGCCACCAGCAAAGCGGCCGCGCCGCGGGCAGGCAGAGCAAAGGGAAGCAGGCAGGTACGGCTGTGCATGAAGAGCTCCTGTGATAAGCCGCGTAAGAACGGCCGCACGGCTTGTGCAGTCGGCAGGTATGCCATCGCGAATGCCGAACGGTGCACCCTGCTGCAGCCGTTAGTTTAGCAAGCGACCTGCGCTCCGTCGCCATTAAAGTAATCAATAAAGCACATACATCCTGTAACGCGCCCGCCACGCCAGGCGGCTAGGATGCGGGAGATTCAGAAATACCACCACGGCCATCCGATATAATCGCCCCGCCTGGCGCAGCAATGTGACCGAAGGGCTCCGCCGCTCAAAAGGCCGTGATAACAATGATGGATGGAACGGCACACCCCCGGGTGAACAAACCCTTCCATCGGAATGCTCCTCCATGCACTTGATGATGAGATTGCAGAGATCCCAATCTCACGGGATCGAAAAAACCTTCTACCTGGCCGCCTGCGCCGTCCTGGCGGCGTTCCCCGCGCTGATGTTTGTCAAGCCGACGCTCAGCAATATCTGCTACGGACTCCTGCTCGGCTGGAGCGCCTGCACTCTCGTTGCCGGCGGGCGTGCGGGCTTGGCGGAATGTGGTGCGCTGCTGCGCCGATACTGGCTGTTCATGCTGGCCATGGCGGCGCTGCCGCTTGCGGTGCTGCTGCAGCAACTGCTGGCGGGGGCAGAGGAGCTGCATGTTTCTTACCTGTACCTGCGCTTTGCTTTGTTCATTCCGTTGGTTTTTGGGATGGTACGGCTTGGCAGGGGTGGGATGCGGAGTGTTCAGTGGGGTTTCGTGGCCTGCGCACTGCTTTCCGCCGTCTGGATTCACGAGGCGGCAGCTGCCGGTCGCCCGGATCACGTAGGGTTCTCCAATATCATTCCCCTTAGCAATCTTTCCATGCTGATGGGGATACTCGCCCTGATTTCAATTGGATGGGATCGCCCCAGAGACTATCTGCAATCGGGCCTGAAGCTGCTGGCCGGCTTTGCCGGCCTGTACGCCTCATACACCAGCGGCACGCGTGGCGGCTGGCTCGCCATCCCCGTGCTTGCGCTGATTGCGTTGGCAGCATCACGCAGATTGACCCGCTTGCACAAGGCCGCTGCACTGGCCGGACTGGTTGGTCTCATGGTCCTCACGTGGTTCGGCAGCACCTGGGTGCAGCAGCGCACGACACAGGTTGTATCCGAACTGTCTCAATTTGATCACCATGTAACACCGGACACGTCGATCGGGATACGGCTACAGCTGTGGAGAGCCTCACTGGAACTGATACAGGCTCACCCCTGGACCGGCGTGGGGCCGGAGAACTTCGAGCAGACCCTGGAAGCGCTTGCGGCGCAGCATGTGATCTCCCCGCTGGCTGGTACCATGCCGCATTCACACAATGAACTCCTGCATGCTACGGCCACGCTCGGCATCCCGGGTCTACTGGCAATCCTTGCCCTGTATCTGGTACCGGCCGCCTTCTTCCTGCGCCACCTTGGCAATGCAGACCGGGGCACGCAGGTTGCCAGCGCCATGGGCCTGGCCCTGTGCTGCGGCTTCATGGTGTTCGGCCTGACCGAGGTCATGTTCGGCACGACCCTGGTCAATGCCTTCTACAGCCTGATCATGGCCGTGTGCTTCGCCTACGTGGTTGCGCGCAAGGACGCTTTGCCCGCGCGGGCGGCCAGTTGAGCCAGGACTCACGACGCCACATCGGCTTCCTGACCGGTACATTGAATGCGATGGCCGGCGCGGAACGGATGACCGCAACCATCGCCAATGCGATGGCCGAGCTTGGCCATCATGTCACCATCCTTAGCCTCTGGGACGCTGCCAGCCAGTTTCCGTTGCATCCACGCGTGCGCCATGAAGCGCTGTACGCGCAACGACCCTCCTTCAAACGCGCCTACTTCGCCACGGTCGCCGGCATCCGCAGGCACTGCACCGCGCATCGCATCGATGTGCTGGTACAGGTCGACACCATGCTCGAGCTCTTCGTGCTGCCTGCCACCCTTGGCCTGGGCCTGCACCGTATCGCGTGGGAGCATTGCCATTTCGACGAGGATCTTGGCAAGCCGGCGCGCAAGGTGGCACGGCGACTGGCCGCGCAGTTCTGCCGGCAGGTAGTCGTTCTGACAGAGCGGGACCGCCGCCGCTGGCTTGAGGCTCTGCGACCGCGCAGCGAAGTCGTCTGCCTGCCGAATCCGCTGCCATTTCCGATGCCGGCCGAACCCGCGCCACGCATGCAGAAGACCGTGCTGGCCATGGGCCGGCTGGTTCCGGCGAAAGGCTTCGATGTCTTGCTGCGCGCCTGGCAGAAGGTGGCGGAAGCGGAACCGGAATGGCAACTGGTCATCCACGGCGAAGGCGAAGAGCGCCCTGCCCTCACTGCACTGATCGGCCAGCTGCAAATGGAAGACCGGGCCAGCCTGCCGGGTATCTGCCAGGATCCGGCGCAGGCCTACGGGCGTGCATCGGTCTTCTGCCTGAGTTCGCGCTATGAGGGATTCGGGCTGGTGCTGATCGAAGCGATGGCTTTTGGCCTGCCGATCGTATCGACCGATTGCGAGACCGGCCCCCGCGAACTGCTCACCCCGGGGCAGGATGCGCTGGTGGTTGCCGCGGATGATGCCGATGCGCTGGCCAAGGCGCTGCTGACGGTGATCCGCCAACCGGAACTGGCGAGCCGCCTTGGCGCCGGTGGCCGCCACAAGGCAAGCCATTTCACGCTGGAGCGGCTTGCCCTGCAGTGGGATGCCCTGGTCAGGGCACCAGGATAAGCACCGGATCAGCCTTCCAGCGCCGGGGCCAGCGCAGCGAGGGTGCGCACGGTGGCGCCCCGATGCAGGCCCGCAAAGGTCTGCGCATGCGCGCGCATATCCGCCAGCCGGGCTGGATCGGCCAGCACGCTTGCCGCGGTGCGCATCAGCGCATCGGCATTGTCGACGCGCAGGCAAGCACCCGCGGCAATCGCGTCTTCCGTCGCCTGCGCAAAGTTGAAGGTATGCGGACCGACCAGCACCGGCGTGCCGACCGCGCAGGCCTCGATCAGGTTCTGCCCCCCGAGCGGCAACAGGCTGCCACCGATAAAGGCGAGATCCGACGCAGCAAAGTACATCGCCATCTCCCCCATCGAATCGCCCAGCACGATATCGGCAGTCAGCGGCGACTGGATGCCGTCAAGATCCAGTGCACTGCGGCGCTCGACCGAGAACCCCGCACGCGCCGCCATTGCGGCGACTTCATCGAAGCGCTGCGGGTGACGGGGGATCAGCAGCAAAGCGGGACGCGGGACATCGCCCGCCAGTGATTGCCAGCGGGAGAAGGCATCGAGCAACATCGGCTCCTCTCCCTCGCGCGTGCTGGCGGCGGCCAGCACCGCACGCGTGCCAAAGACCTTGCGCAACTGCTCGCCCAGCGCAACGCCTGCCGGCGCCGGCTGCATATCGAACTTCAGGTTGCCGGTGATCCGCACCGCCGGCACACCCAACGCCTGAAAGCGCTCGGCATCACCCGCCGTCTGCGCCAGCACGCCCGCAAAATCCCCATACATGACCGCCGCCGCGCGCCCGAACCGCGCCGTGCGCCGGAAGCTGCGCGGCGACAGGCGCGCATTGACCAGGAACAGCGGCACCCCGGCCTTGCGCGCGCCGCGCACCAGGTTGGGCCACACCTCCGTCTCCATCAGCATGCCCGCCTGCGGCCGGAAATACCGCATGAAACACCCCACCAGCCACGGCAGGTCATACGGCAGGTAGCACTGCAGGATGCGCGGCTCCTTGCCGAACAGCTGCGCACCGGTCTGGCGGCCGGTGGGCGTCATATGCGTCAGCAGCAGACGGTGGTGCGGATAGGCGCCGAGCAGCGCGTCGATCAGCGGTTGCGCCGCGCGGGTCTCACCTACTGACACGGCGTGGACCCATAGCCACGGACCTTTCCGGGGCAGGCTGCCGTAGACACCCAGGCGTTCGCCGACGTGCTGCACATAGCCCGGCTCCTTGCGTGCACGCCAGGCCAGGCGCAGCAACGCCAGCGGCAGCACCACCACCCACAACATGCTATAGAGCAAACGCAGCATCAGGCAGCCACTCCGCGCACGCGGCAAGCCGCGTCGTAGACCTCATCGACCGACGGCACCACGCCATCGTCACCGACATTGGCGATGCGCCCGGACCAGTAGCCCTCAGTTTTCCAGCGCCACGTGGCCGTATAGATCTCTACCGTCGGCCGGCACAACGCCGCAGCGATATGGACCAGGCCCGTATCGACCCCGATCACCACCTCGGCCCGGTTGATCAGCCCGAATCCCTGCATCACCGAGAAACGCGGCAGCACCTGCGCCTGCGGCACGCCGGCGGCGATTTCTTCGGCGGCCTGGCGCTCCTTGTCGTTGCCCCACGGCAGCAGCATGGCCAGGCCCTCGGCACGCAGCCGGTTGCCCAGCGCGTGCCAGTTCTGCACCGCCCACTTCTTGCGCGCGCCGGCCGTCGCATGGAAGCACACGGCATAGCGCGCGGGCAGGTCCGCCCACAACGGATCGTCGACATGCAAGGACTGCGCCGCCGGCCCGAAGAACTGCGGCGGCTCCGCCGGCGCCATCCCAGTCAGCGCCGCGCCCAGCAAGCGCGAGCGGCGCACCGAATGGGTCTGGCGCGGAACGCGCACCGGGTCGGTGTACAACAGCCGTGCCGCCGGCTCATAGCCCGAGCCCTGCGTGGCATTGCCCAGCCCGATGATCGGCGCACGCGGCGCGCGCGTGGCCACGCGCGCGACCACCGCGGTCTTGAGCAGGCCCTGGCTCTCGATCACGGCGTCGTAGCGTTCGTTGCGCAGCGCATCGCGCACCGCGCCAATCTCGCGCCAGGTGCCGCCCTGCAGGATGCGCTTGCGCCAGCGCCGCAGCGCGAACGGGATCACGCGGCGCACATCCGGCAACAGGCGCACCAGTTCGACGTAGCCCTCTTCCACCACCCAGTCGATCTCGGCGTCCGGCCAGCGCAGGCGCAGGTCGTGCACCAGCGGCATGTTGTGGACCACGTCGCCCAGCGACGACACCTTGACCAGCAGGATGCGCGGCCGCTCCGGCAGCGGGAACGGCGCCGCCGCCGGCATGGGCTGCACCACCCCGGACGCGTCCGGCGATGCCTGTGGCACCGCCGGACGCTCAGAACGGGAGCTGAGCATCCGGCTTCTCGGCCAGGATCACGCGCTTGAACTCCGCCTGGATGCGCGCAAGCGCCGCGTCGTTGTCCGCCTCGAAACGCATCACCACCACCGGGGTGGTGTTGGACGGGCGCGCCAGGCCGAAGCCATCGGCATACTCCACGCGCACGCCATCGATGGTGATCACCTCACGCGCCCCTTCGAACTTCGCGTTCGCCTTGATCTGGTCCAGCAGCGTGAACGGCTCGCCCTCGGCACACTTGATCTGCAGCTCCGGCGTGTTGTTCGCGTTCGGCAGCGCGTTCAGCACCGCGCTCGGATCGGCATGGCGCGACAGGATCTCCAGCAGGCGCGCGCCCGTGTACAGGCCATCGTCAAAGCCGTACCAGCGGTCCTTGAAAAACACGTGACCGCTCATCTCGCCTGCGATCGGCGCGCCGGTTTCCTTCAGCTTGGCCTTCACCAGCGAATGGCCGGTCTTCCACATCAGCGGCTCGCCGCCGTGCTGGCGGATCCACGGCGCCAGCTTGCCCGTGCACTTGACGTCGTAGATCACCTGCGCGCCCGGATTGCGCGACAGGATCTCCTCGGCAAACAGCATCAGCTGGCGGTCCGGGAAAATCACCTGCCCGTCCTTGGTCACCACGCCCAGCCGGTCGCCGTCGCCATCGAAGGCAAGGCCCAGCTCGCAGTCGGTCTCGCGCAGGCACTTCATCAGGTCCTGCAGGTTCTCCACATGCGCGGGATCGGGGTGGTGGTTGGGGAAGTTGCCGTCGACGTCGCAGAACAGCTCCGTCACCTCGCAGCCCAGGCCGCGGAACAGGTCGCCGACGAAGGCGCCGGCCACGCCGTTGCCGGCATCCAGCGCGATCTTCATCGGGCGGGCCAGCTTGACGTCGCCGATGATGCGGTCGAGGTACTTCTGGCGCACATCGACTTGCTTGTAGGTGCCGCTGCCGCTCGCGAAATCGCCGGCGTCGATGCGCTTGCGCAGCGCCTGGATCTGCTCGCCGTAGATCGCATGGCCGGCCAGGACCATCTTGAAGCCGTTGTAGTCGGGCGGATTGTGGCTGCCGGTGACCATGATGCCGGAGGTGGCGCGCACGCCGTCGATCTCGATATTGGCGGCGAAGTACACCATCGGGGTGGCGACCAGGCCGATGTCGATCACGTCCAGGCCGGCGGCGCGCAGGCCCTCTACCAGGCCGGCGATCAGGTCGGGGCCGGAGAGGCGGCCGTCGCGGCCTACTACGACGGTTTTCTCGCCGAGTTCTGCAGCGGCCGAACCGAACGACAGGCCAATCAGGCGTGCGACGTCGCGGGTGAGCGTTTTGCCCACAATGCCGCGGATGTCATAGGCTTTGAAGATGGAGGGTTCGATTTGCATATGGCTTCCTGTCAGTCTGTAGGGCGCGACGCACATTGCCAAGGCATGGACGACGACACCAGATCGGGCTCTTGGAACGAATCAAAGGGGCTATTTTGCCGGATTGCGCGACTGGCGGGCGGTATAATCGCCGCAATATACCGGACGGGCGCAATTTTCAGCGTCTGTCCTACACCCGAGGCTACACTTTACCGCCCGCCAGGCGCGCCGCCTTTCGCCATCCGGTCACGTCGGTTCCGGCAGCGATTGCCCGACATCCAGAAGCTGCCATAACTTGCCGGCACTTTCCGCCCAAGTGGCGGTTGCGACCTAGCTAATTTCGTACGCACACTTGACGTCCGCCGCACAGACCTCGCCGCGCCTGCGCATCGCTTATCTGATCACCAACTCGGAGATCGGCGGGGCGCAATCGCATGTCGGTGACCTGCTGCAGTCAATGCAGGGCCGCGCCGAAACCGTCTTGCTGGCGGGCGGCGAGGGGCCGCTGTTCGATATCGCCACCCGTACCGGGGCGAAAATCATGCGGCTTTCCCGGCTCGACAACGCCCTTTCTCCCTGGCGCGCCGTTACCGCCTTGCGCGAGCTTGTGCAAGCGCTGAAGACGGCGGCCCCTGACCTGATCCATGCGCACAGCGCCAAGGCAGGCGCGCTTGGCCGCATCGCCGGCTTCCTGCTGAGAATCCCCGTGGTCTACACGGTGCACGGTTTTGCCTTCAAGCCCGAATCGCCATGGCGCCAGCGTCTGGCCGCGCGCGTGGCGGAGTGGCTGCTGGCGCCGCTGGCGTCGCGCGTGATCTGCGTTGCCGAGTCCGAGCGCCGGCTGGCCCGGTCACTGCCGGTTCCCGCCGATCGTATCGCGGTGATTGCCAATGGCATTTCGGACACCGATCATCGCGCGGCGCCGCAAGCGCCGCTGCGCAGGATAGTGATGGTGGCGCGCTTTGCCGCGCCAAAGCGACCCGACGCGGTCATCCGCGCGTTTGCGCGCGCGAATCTCCACGATTGCGAACTGGTGCTGGCAGGCGACGGCCCGCAGCGCAAAGCCATGGCGCAGCTCGCACAACAGCTCGCGCCCGGGCGCATACGTTTTCCGGGCAATGTAGCGGACATTGCCGCCCTGCTGGCGTCCGCGCAGGCCTTTGTGCTGGCCTCGGACCATGAGGGCTTGCCGCTGTCGGTGCTCGAAGCCATGCGGGCCGGACTCGCCGTGATCGCGTCGGACCTGCCTGGCATCCGCGAACAGATCGGGCACAACAAGCAAGGGCTGCTGGTCGACCACAATGACGAGCCCGGGTTTTCTGCAGCGCTGAAACGCCTTGCCTCGGACGCTACGCTGCGCGGCGCGCTCGGCAGTGCCGCGCGCCTGCGTTGGGAGCAACACTATGTGCTGGAACGGATGACCGAATCGACCTGGTCCGTCTATCGCGATGCACTGGCGCGCACGCCTCGCGCCGCCCGGGTGCTGACATGATGAACACAAAATCCGACAGCCTGCGCCGCCACGCCCTGTGCCGCCACATCGGCGGCTCCGAGACAGTGCGCCGGGTGAGCCGGATGCTGACCTGGGCAGTGCTCGGCCTGGCGTTATTCGCGATCAGCGCGGTATTCGCCGAGATGGCCCATCGTGCGGGCTTTGTCACCTACGTGTTCACGCGCACGTTGCTGTGGTCCGTGGTGCCGTACCTGTTCGCGTTCATGCTGCTCAACCGCTCGCTGCACTTGCCGGCGATGGAAGGCAACAGCCTGGCGGGGCTGGCGGTCACGCTGCCCTTCTGCGGACTGCTTTTTGCCTTTGCCGCGTTCCACATCGAGTATTCACGAGGCGCCCTGCTGCTGGCATATATCATTACGCTGACCTGGATCTGGTCCGGTTACCGCCGCTTTGTGCAGAACTACGTGCCATTGTTCGGATATACCGATCCGCACACCTTGACGCAGCTCGAAGCCATACTCGCCATGCCCGGCGCCGCGCCGGCAGCCCGCATCCGCTTCGAGCCGGTTGGCTCGCTGGAGGACGCCAGGCATTTCGACGGCCTGATGGTCGAGCGCAGCGTCACCGGCGATCCGGAACGCACGCGCCTGCTCGCGCACTACAAGATGAGCCATGTGCGGATGTATTCGGTGGAGCGTGTTGGCGAAATGCTGACTGGCCGGGTCGGCCTGGCACATATCGACGAGAACTTCCTGGACGACTATGCGGCCCATTACCTGTACGGCTATCTGAAGCGTGTGGTCGACATCGTCACCGTCCTTTGCCTGGCGCCGATCGCCGTGCCCCTGGGCCTGGCCGTCGCGCTCGCGATCCGGCTGGAAACGCCTGGCGGCGCGATCTTCCGGCAGTTGCGCGTCGGTCTCTTCGGCAAACCGTTCGTGATGCTCAAATTCCGCAGCATGGGCGTGGACAGCAGGGCGCCCGCCATGTTCGCCGCACGCCGCGATCCGCGTGTCACGCGCGTTGGGCGAGTCATCCGCAAGTACCGCCTGGATGAGATCCCGCAGCTGTGGAATGTGCTGGTTGGCCACATGAGCCTGATCGGGCCCCGGCCGGAGCAGGCGCCGATGGTCGAGCAGTTCTCGGCATCCATCCCCTACTATCCTTACCGCCACCTGGTGCGGCCCGGCCTGTCCGGCTGGGCACAGGTGCAGCAAGGCTATGCGGGCAGTCATGAAGAAACCGTGACCAAGCTCAGCTATGACCTGTACTACGTCAAGCATTGCTCGTTGGCGTTGGATTTGCTGATTGCGGTGAAGACGTTGCGGACGCTAGCGACAGGGTATGGGGCGCGTTGATGGCGGCGTCTGGCGACTCATCCGCGCAGCAGCCCTTGCGCATCCTCGTCATCACCACCGGCCTGAAGCTAGGCGGGGCTGAACAGCAGATCGCAGCGCTGGCTGGTGCCTTCGTCGCGCTCGGCCACGCCGTGTCCATCATCAGCCTGACTGCTGGACAGGAGGTAGCGCTGCCGCCCGGCATCACCGTCACCGAACTGGCGATGCGCAAGACGCCGTTATCGATGCTGTCGGCGCTGCGGAAAGCGCGGCGCATCGTCAGCCAGTGGCAACCAGACGTCATCCACGCACATATGGTCCACGGCAACTTATTCGCGCGTGTGCTGGCCCGTACCGGGCATACACCGCCTGTCATCTGCTCGGCCCACAGCGCGCATGAAGGCGGCACGCTGCGCACGCTCGCATATCGGCTGACGGACCGCTGGTGTGCACTGACAACCCATGTCAGCGAGGCAGGCAGGCGGGCCATGATCGACAGCGGCGCCGTGCCGCCAGGCCGCATGGCGGTGATACCCAACGGCATCGATATCATGCGCTTCCGCCCCGACCCTGTCGCGCGCGAGCGTGCGCGCGGTGATCTTGTACTGTCGTCCGATGATGTGCTGGTGTTAAACGTTGGCCGGCTGGTACCTGAGAAAGACCAGGCGATACTTGTGGACGCGTTTCGCGATGTGGCCACGGCCCTTCCCCGGGCCAGGCTGATAATTGCCGGCGACGGCCCGTTGCGCGCTGCCCTGACCACGCGGATTGCCCAATATGGGCTTAACCACGCCGTGCTGCTCGCCGGCGCCCGTAACGACATCCCTGACCTGCTGCGCGCCGCCGACGTGTTCGTGCTGTCGTCCCGTATCGAAGGCATGCCGCTCGCGGTAGGCGAAGCGTTGGCCAGCGGCCTGCCCGTGGTCGCCACCGCCGCTGCCGGCGTGGCGGAACTGGCCGGCGGCACCGCCACACTGACGCCAGTCGGCGACGCACCTGCCCTGGCCCGGGCACTGCTTGAGGTCATCACGCAGCTGCCAGACTCGCAGGCCAAATGCGACCGCCGCCGCTCTCAGATCGTCAGCCGCTTCGACGTCGGCGCTGTGGCTCGGCAATGGCTGGTGCAGTACCAACGGTTGAAGGAAGGACACTGATGCGCCACCGAGTCGCCGGTAATCTGCTTTGGATGCTGGCCGACCGCGGCTTGCAGGTGGCTGTGGGTATCGGCGTCGTCGGCATGCTGGCACGTGCGTTGGGGACCGAGGGGTTCGCGCATTTTCAGTATGCGCAGTCGTTGGTGTTTATTGCGGCGTCGATTCCGCTAATCTGCTCGGCTGAGGTTGTGGTGCCGCGGCTGGTGGCGTCGCCGTCGGCGGAGGCTATGCACTCGCTTGTCGCCCACGCATTTGCCATACGGCTGACCGCGGGCATTGCTGGATACGGGTTGATGTGTCTGTGGCTGGTGATTACGCAGCAGCCTTCCGATACGTGGATCCCAGCGGCGACTCTTGGCACAGCGATTATGCTACGCGAGCCTTTTGGGGTGGTGATTGCTTGGATGCAGGCGCGTATGCACAATCGGCCGAATGTGGTGTTCAATCTGATTGCGCTTGCGGCGAAGGCTGGGTTGATCGCTGTGTTCTTAATTACCGGCGTAGACCTGCTGCCAGCGTACGCCACGGCATTTGCTATCGAGCCGTTAGTCGCTGCGGGGCTGCTGGCTTGGTATTACTTGTCGCGTGCGCCTAAGGCAATCCCGGCATATGAATCGGCGCTGACGCGGGATCTGGTGCGGGATGGGGCGTTGTTTTGGGTAAGTTTTGTGATGATGGTGGCGGCGCGGCGGGCAGATCAGTTGATATTGAAGCCAGCTGTGCCATTGGCAGAGTTGGGGACTTATGCAGCAACGATGCAGGTGTTGGACAATTTCACGACCGTCGCGACCATTCTGGCGGCGGGTGTGGCGCCGATGTATGTGTTTGCGCAGAAATCCGCCGTGGCCGCGCGACGCAACGTGCTGCGTGTGACTGGGGTCATGGCTGTCATCGGACTTTCTGGCGCTGTCATACTTGCCCTGTGCGCGGACTGGGTTGTCCACCTACTTTACGGTCAGGCATTTGGGGACACCGTCATCCTGCTGCAACTCGCCGCGCTGGCGTCGACCCTTATCTTTGCTGATGTGGGCCTGAGCCTCCTGCCCGTCTACCTACGTAGGCCGCGCTGGGTGACTCTCAAATGGGCGCTCGTGCTCGCCACCACTGTTATCGTCGACACCATCGCCGTGCCGCGCCTTGGCACGCGTGGGGCCGTCCTTGGCTACGCCGTGGCTAACGCCATCGCCGTGATCTACGGTCTCATCCTAGTTCTTCGCGGCAGCAGGGCCGCGGCTACTGCGACCGCCTCGGCCTGAGTTATACCAGTCCGAACTGCTCCTGCACGGCACTAGGAGTCCGTCGGACTTGAGCCCGGGCGAATCCGAATGATCGGTGCGACGAGATTTTTGGACGGCAATCGCGCTGATCGAACGCTCTTGATGGTTGACGAGGCACTGTGATGGCACATTGGAGCGCCTTAGGGGCTCGGCTTTGGGTAGTCGAGGCGCACTTTGCTATCCAACCGCTCGCAGAACGTGCATGCGCTTGATGTTCCAGGCCATGGTCACAAGACTCCATTCGCCTTGCGCCTTGTCCAGCCCGCGCATGCTCATCTGGCGCCAACCCATTACCCGTTTGATGATGCCGAACACCGGCTCCACCGTCTGCTTGCGCAAGCTGTAGAGGGCGCGCCCGGCTTGTGTGCCCAGTCGGTGCGCCATCTGCACAACCGGGTCCGTGGTCTGGGGCTGCGGCACATCGGGGGCAAAGCGCTCCAGCACAGGGGCATGATGCGGCTCCCGCCTTAGCGCCAGCAGCGGCTCGATCCCTGCATCGTGGCACGCGATCACGTTGGCCTGACTGAAGAAGCCGTTGTCCGTGATCAGCGTGCGCACCTCGCCCAGCACCGCAGGCAACGCCGCGATCTGCTCCAGCGTGGGCACGACTTCGCGCTTGTCGTTGCACGCCTGGCTCACGTGCTGGGTGACCACCATCATCGTCTCTGTGTCTACCCCGGCTTGCGCGTTGTAGCTTTGTTCGAAGCCACCCCCCGAGACGGGCATGATGCGTGACTCTTCATCCGTGAGGTTCACCTGATCGCCATCCTTGGGCCCCGCCTCTGGTGGCTCGGGATCCTTGCCGCGCGGCTTCTTGCCAGCGTCCCGCTGAGACTTGCGCTTAGCCGTCTTGGCCTCGTACTCCTGCTGTTCGAGTTGATGACGCTCGGCGGCGCGCTGCTCGATCTTTGCCTTGGCCAGCGCCATCGCGCTCAAGCGGTCTTCGCGTCGAGCGATCTCCGCCGGCACGTCCATGCCATCCGGGATGGCTGCGCGGTCGCTGTTCTCGGCCAGCGCAAGCAGGGCCTGCACTTCCTGTCGTAACTGCGCCTCGATCTTTTGGGCATGACCCCACGACAGGGCGCGGTGCTTGCTCGCGTTCGCGTCGATCTTGGTGCCGTCCAGCGCAATGTGCCCGAGCTTGAGCAGTTTCATCTCGCGCGCCAGCACCAGCACCTGCACAAACAGCGCCTCCACCTCCTTCAGGAATCGACGCCGGAACGTCGCCAGCGTGTCGTGATCCGGGTGGGTGTTGGCTGCCACATAGCGGAAGGCCACCGAGTCGTAGGTCGCGCGTTCGAGCTTGCGGCTCGAGTGCACGCCATTGGCATAGCCGTAGATCAGCAAGCCCAGCAACACGGCGGGATGGTGCGCCGCCGAACCCCGGCCCGCGTATTGGCGTGTCAGTTCGCTCAGATCGAGCTGCTCGATGACTTCGACTACGAAGCGCGCCAAGTGATCATCGGGCAGCCATTCGTCCACTGAGGGCGGCAACAGGTACGCGGTATCTCGGTCTACGGGAACGAAGCGGCTCATCGGGTAGGTCTTTGGTTGTGCGCCAGCGATTATCTCGGACAACGTCATCTTGCGGAAGACTGCAAAGCCCGACAAACTCCTAGCGACGCTATTAAGATGGCCGAACATGACGGCCACCATCGCTAATGTGTTGGCGCCCAGTGGATAGCGCAAATACCGCGCACTGAGCACATTTAGTTGCGCAAAGGCCATAGAAGGTCGCAAAAGCCACTTGCGTTGGGAACGCCATCCGCGCAGCGGGAGTAGATTGTAAGCTACTGGTCCGCCATCCAGTATTTCTCGATCTGCTTTAGTACAGGACGGATCTTCGCACCCCCCCTAATCTCGATATTGACGGCAAGGCGATTGCCGACAGCATTGGCCGCCTCATCGAAGAGCCGCGAGCGAGCAAACGCATCGCAATTCGAGGCGTGAACTCGCCAGAGGCCTCGCCCACTGAAGCGCACCTTCTCACGATAGTTGGCAAAAAGTGATGTATAGCACTCAAAATGCGATACGAAATGTTCCTTCGGATGACATTGCCGATGCCTACTAGTAAACTTGCAGGCATTTCGTGCGCAAAGCACAGAGTTTTCACAGTTGGCCCTTACGGAAAAATTCATTTAAGGGCGGGAAACGGAATCACGTCTACCAGACCGCCGACCATCTACCATATCCTCCGTTATCGTGCAAATAATCATCCCAATGTCCGGATTCGGCGAACGCTTTCGCCGTGCCGGCTACGCAGTGCCAAAGCCGCTCATTGAGATTGACGAGAAACCAATTATCGCTCATGTCATCGACATGTTCCCAGGCGAACGTGATTTCATCTTTATCTGCAATAGCGAACATCTGGCCAATCCGGACTACCGGATGGAGGAAATTCTGCAGCAATATTGCCCGACTGGGCGAATCGTCGGCATCCCGCCGCATAAGTTAGGTCCCATTCATGCGGTCCGACAGGTCAAATCGATGATCGATCCAACGCGCCCCGTGGTGGTCAATTATTGTGATTTCACCTGTTATTGGGATTGGCAGAATTTCAAGAGATTCGTGCAGTCAACTAAATGTGCAGGGGCAATTCCGGCTTACAAAGGCTTCCATCCGCACACCCTTGGCACAACCAACTACGCTTATATGCGAACATCCCAGGGCTGGGTATTGGATATTCAGGAAAAACAGCCATACACCGACAATCGAATGGAAGAGTATGCTTCCAGCGGCACGTACTACTTCTCGAGCGGCCACCTCATGCTCGACGCCTTTCAGGCGACGATGGAGTGTGATCTCAACGTTGGCGGTGAGTACTACGTCAGCCTCGCCTACAAGCCGCTTTTCAAGGCCGGGCAGCCGGTGGCAGTCTACCCGCTGCAGCATTTCATGCAATGGGGCACACCGGAAGACGTTGCCGAATATGAAGGCTGGTCAACCGTCTTCCGCAAGCTGCTCGAGTCTGAGCAGGCCAGATCAGATGCAGGCACGGTGGTCGTTCCCATGGCCGGCCTGGGCCAGCGCTTCGCCGATCAAGGATACGCGGTTACTAAACCGTTGATTCCCGTCTCCGGCCAGCCAATGGTGCTGCAGGCAACGCACGACCTACCAGCTGCGCAACGCTACGGCTTCGTGCTGCGCGCCGATATGCCGGGCCATGAGAGCATTGCGCGCACACTTACGCATGCTTACCCGGGCGCGCATATTGAAACGATTGAAACGGTTACGGAAGGCCAGGGCTGCACCGCGCTGATCGGCATGGAAGCCACAGCTCGCGCAACCGGTTCTTTACCCGGCCCCATTACGTTCGGAGCTTGCGACAACGGCGTCCTCTACAACCAAGCCCGCCTGCGTGCATTGATCGACGACCCCGCCGTCGATGTAATCGTATGGGGTGTCCGCGGCCACGCCAATGCCGCCCGTCAGCCGCAGATGTTTGGCTGGATCGATGCGAGCGATCGCATCATTAAGCAGATCTCTGTGAAGACGGCGCTGGGTTCGCCGGCAACGGACCCCATCGTAGTCGGCACCTTCACTTTCAAGCGCCCAAGTGATTTCCGGCACGCTATGGACCGCCTCATTGCACGCAACGGCAGAATCAACGGCGAGTTCTATATCGATGCCTGTATTAATGATGCGATCGCAATCGGCTTAAAATGCCATCTGTTCGAAGTAGAGAGCTTTATATCGTGGGGCACGCCGAACGATTTGCGTATATTTGAATACTGGCAATCCTGTTTCCACAAATGGGCGGGCCATCCGTATCGGATGGAACAGGATCATCGTATCCCTGTCGCCGCGGTTACCTACCTGAGTGAAAAATATCGCCAAACCGTTCCCGAGCTGCCCTCGGCACACCAATGATTCGCCGCGAGCTTCGTATCTTCCTCATTGTCGGGTTGCTCACCGTACTGGTAGATTTTTTTTCTTACCGCGCCCTAGTGTTGCTGAATGCGCTGAATGTGGATGCCGCGAAGGCAGTCAGCTTTTTGCTCGGAACCTTGTTTGCTTATTTCGCAAACAGAGCTTGGACATTTGGGCAGCATACCCACGCGACCGGCACCTTCATCCGCTTCGCGCTACTTTATACTACAACCCTCGGCGCAAATGTGCTAGTTAATAGGATAACGCTGGGAGTAATGGGAAATATACCTGGCACATTACAAATTGCGTTTCTATTCGCGACCACGGTCTCGGCTACACTCAATTTTATCGGTATGAAATACTATGTCTTTCGCCGCAAGCCAAGCACGGAGGCGGCGTGAAATTCTCTCTCGTCATCCCGTGCTATAACGAAGCCGCCAATCTTCCATTGCTGCTGGAGCGCTGCCAGGGAGTCACAAACCAAGCGGACGCGGAGGTCATCCTGGTTGACAATGGCTCGACCGACGATAGCCCCACGGTCCTGAAAACGCGGCTGCCTGAGTTCCCCGGCTGCCGCAGCGTGCGCGTCGAGAAAAATCAGGGCTACGGCTTTGGAATTCTCAGTGGCCTGCGCGCAGCGTCCGGTGACATTCTCGGCTGGACGCATGCCGATTTGCAAACTGACCCGCAGGATTGCATCAAGGGCCTGGCACTGTTCACAGAACATGGGCCGGACATCTTTGTGAAGGGTCGCCGATATGGGCGGCCACTGTCCGACGTTGCCTTTACGGTCGGCATGAGCCTGTTCGAGACCGCCCTGCTAAGCAAGCCCATGTGGGACATCAACGCGCAGCCGACCATGTTTTCGCGCAGGTTCCTCGACACTTGGCGTGAGCCGCCAGATGATTTTTCCCTGGATCTCTACGCTTACTACCAAGCTCGCAAAATCAACCTACCGGTCTATCGTTTCCCAGTGCTTTTCGGAGAGCGAGCCCACGGCGTATCGCATTGGAACATCAATTGGGCTGCCAAGCGGAAGTTCATCCGGCGCACGGTTGATTTCAGCCTGCAACTGAGGAGAACATTGAAGCCATGAACCTGATCGCACATCGCCGCAACACGATTGCCGAGTTGGACAGCACGCCGACAAAGTACGGCATTGAGGTGGATATCCGGAGCAGCCAGGATCAATTGATTATTCACCATGACCCTTTCGTCGCAGGTGAGCGTTTTGAAGCGTGGCTGGATCACTATCGCCATGGCACCCTCATTCTCAACGTCAAGGAAGAGGGGCTTGAAGCTCGACTGATCGCGCTGATGACAGCCCGCGGCATCGAGGATTACTTTTTCCTCGACCAGTCTTTCCCTTTTCTGGTCAAGTGGTCTGGCAAGGGAGAACGCCGCTGCGCAGTGCGCGTTTCCGAGTTCGAAAGCATTGAAACCGCACTCTCGCTGGCCGGACGCGTGGACTGGGTCTGGGTCGACTGCTTCACGCGCTTTCCGCTTGACGAATTGCAGGCTCGCCGCTTGCAAGACGCCGGCATGAAGCTATGCCTGGTCTCGCCCGAGCTGCAGGGCCGCGATCCGGTCAGCGAAATCCCCGCAGTAGCGGCCCTGCTCCGCAGCCGCAATATCTGCGCCTCTGCCATCTGTACCAAGCAACCAACATTGTGGGAACAAGCTTTGTGCGCATGAGGAAACTTCTTCACCACCCATTATTTCTCAGCGGCCTTGCAATTCGTATCCTGATAGTCGCCATAGTCCTGCCGCAGGCGGCCATGCATTGGTATGTCCCGTTCATGGACGTCACCACCGGGCGGTTTTCGCTTGACCCGTGGGGAGCCTTCCTCGCCTCCGGAGGTACGCCGGCGGCTTTTCCCTACGGCTATGTCATGTGGCTCGTCTTCGCGCCTCTCACGCTGCTCAGCAAGTGGATCGGTACGCCACTCTACTTCGGCTATGGCCTCACCCTGGTAGCAGTGGACATCGGTCTGCTGCTCGTGCTGAACGCGTTGATCTCCGGACGCGAGCGCTTGCTCCTTTGCGCATACTGGCTCTCGCCGATCGTGTTGCTTGCCACCTACTGGCTTGGCCTCAACGATCTGGTTCCGGTGATGCTGCTGAGCTTGGCCCTGTTCTATACGCGCAGGTATCGCCTGACCCAGGCCGGCGTGCTCTGCGGTGCGGCGGTCTCAGCCAAGCTAAGCATGGTGCTGGCCTTGCCGTTCTTCCTGATCTACCTGTTCCGCAACCGCGCCCTTCGACACCTGCTTCCGACGTATCTGAAAGGCCTGATCGGCGCCGCGCTGGTGTTCAGTGTTCCATTTGCGTTGTCGCAGGCCGGAACATACATGCTGTTCAGTAATCCTGAGATGGGCAAGGTCTATCAGTTTGCAGTGCGTATCGGCGAGAATTTTCACGTCTACGTGCTTCCGATGGCCTATTTGCTGATGCTCTATGCAGCATGGCGCGTAAGGCGCATCAGCTTTGATTTGCTCAACGTGCTGCTGGGGATGGCCTTCTTTCTCGTCGTGCTGCTGACGCCGGCTTCGCCTGGCTGGTTCGTTTGGATCATGCCGTTACTGATTTATTATCAGGCAATGAGCGACAAGGTTGCGATTGGGCTTGCCACAACGTTTTCCTGTCTCTACGTCGTGGCCAGCCTGCTTACTAGTCCGCAGCCATTGTTGGCTGACCGCAAAGCTGTCGATGCCTTGACCCAGCAATTTGCGCTGCAACTGGGCTCCACGGGCATTGCGCTGCTGCAGACCACGCTAATGACAGTGGGGATCCTACTTGCCATTCGCATCTGGCGCGAAGCCGTCCGGCATAACGATTATTTCCGGCTGAGCCGCAAACCATTCGTGGTCGGCATAGCGGGAGACTCGGGGGCGGGCAAGGACACGCTAGCCGACTCGATCGAAGCGCTGTTCGGTACGCACTCGGTGGTGCAGCTCTCCGGCGATGACTACCATCTTTGGGATCGCCAGAAGCCGATGTGGCAAGTGATGACACATCTGAACCCCATGGCCAATGACCTTGAGCGCTATGCCCAGGATCTAGTCGCACTCACCGATGGCAAATCGATTGTCACCCGTCACTATGATCACGAAACGGGTAAAATGAGCCGCCCGCACAAGCTAGGAAGCAATGACATCATTGTGGCAAGCGGCCTGCATGCGTTGTACCTGCCCATCCTCCGCAACTGCTACAACCTCAGCATTTATCTCGATATCGACGAAGGGCTGCGCCGATACTTCAAGCTGCAACGTGATGTGCACCAGCGTGGCCACAGTGTGGAAAAGGTGCTGGCATCGCTCGAAAAGCGCGAGCCCGATTCCGAGAAATTTGTACGTCCGCAGGCCGCGCATGCCGATCTCGTCATGTCGCTGCAGCCCATCCATCCCCGCATGCTGTCCGAGGCTGACCCGGCGCATCCGCCCCGCTTCAAGCTCTCGGTTCGCTCGCGCAACGGCCTCAACGAACTATCGCTTTCACGCGTGCTGGTGGGCATCTGCGGGCTGCATGTCGAGATGGGTATGAGCAACGATGCCTGCGAGGTGGAATTCACCATCGAAGGCGAAACGTCATCGGACGACATTGCGCTGGCAGCCAAGACCCTGTTCCCACGCATCCTCGAGTTCCTGGACCTCAGCCCGCAGTGGCGGGACGGCATCATGGGACTGATGCAATTGGTAACGCTTTCCCACATCAATCAAGCGCTAAACAAGCGGCTACTATGGTGAAGTTAATTAATCCGCAGCGCTTCGAGCGCCTGCCGGATGCCATCCTGTTCGACACGGACAATACGCTATATCACTACGACCCTGCCCATGAGGCAGCCATAGCAGCAGTTCGTGAAAAAGTGACCCGGACGTTCTCGATCGGTGCGGACGAGTTCGATCACGCCTTCGCGGAAGCCCGGCACCAAGTGAAAAGCCGCCTGAAGCACACGGCGAGTTCACACAGCCGCCTGCTCTACCTGCAGCGCATGCTCGAGATTATCGGCCTGGGCTCGCAAGTCATGCTAGCGCTCGATTTCGAGCAAACCTATTGGCGCACTTTTCTAAGCCACGCGGTGTTATTCGACGAAGTGAAGGAGTTGCTTGACGATCTCAGGCTGCTTGGTATTCCCACCGCCATCGTTACCGATTTGACCGCACAGATTCAGTTCCGCAAGATCGTGTACTTCGGCCTGGACCACTACTTTGATTACATCGTGACAAGTGAAGAAGCGGGCTTTGACAAACCTCATGCCGCGCCCTTCCAGATCGCCTTGGAAAAGATGCGCCCGAAAGGCGACTGCATCTGGATGATCGGAGACAATCCGATCAACGATATCAAGGGTGCACGCGAAAAGATCGGCGCCGTGACGTTGCAGAAGCTTCACGCCGGCGTCAGCCTCGGTACGGGACAGAACGGCCCCGATGCTTCATTTGCTGAATTTGGCGAGCTGCGAAGGCTGTTTGCCCGTCTGGCCGGCCGGTCGCAAACCTGAGAATTGTCTGGAGACTGATATGAGAACCGCCGTCACGGAGTATTGCGCCAAGATCGGCCGCGACTCTCTGCTGGTTCAGGGTGCCGGTGGCAATGTTTCCTGGAAGGACGGGGATACGCTTTGGGTCAAGGCATCAGGCATGTGGCTTGCGGATGCCAAGCAAAAGGATATATTCGTCCCCGTAGATTTGGCGCACCTTTGTGTGGCCATCGCGTCCGGAAATATGGAGGTTCAGCCTCACGCGCTGGAAAGCAATGGTTTGCGGCCATCGATCGAGACACTACTCCATGCGCTGATGCCGCACCGAATCGTGGTTCATCTCCACGCTATCGAGGCGCTCGCACATCTGGTGCGATCCGACTATGCAAGCAAGCTAACTGCGATCGCCGATGAGAATCTTCGCTGGGCCTCTGTTTCCTATTTCAAGCCCGGTGCCGAATTAGCGCGCGCTGTAGACCACGCACTCAAGAAGTCCCCAGGTACTGATATCGTATTCCTTAAAAGTCATGGTGTCGTTATTGGTGGCGACGACGTAAATGAAGTTCACAGCAGGCTACGCAAAATAACGTCGCTTTTGCAAACATCGCCATACCCGCTGACAGGAAGGGAGGCCATGCCAAGGCCGATAACAACGCGCAGCGGCCTCGAATATCTGCCGGTCCCGGACCCTACCGTCCAGCAGCTAGCGCTCAACCCGGCGCTCTATGAGCAACTCCGCAGCAACTGGGCGCTCTACCCCGATCACCTTGTATTTCTCGGCGTGGAGCCCTTCTGTCAGGACAGCCCGGAGCACCTAGCGCGATCGTCGATCCCGGCCTCAGAATCACCGGAGCTGGTATTCGTCCGCGATCTGGGCGTATTCTCGTGCCCCTCACTAGGAGCAGGGAAGCTGGCTCAGCTGCGCTGCTATTATGACGTGCTTGCAAGGCAACATGAACCAGAGAAGGTAACATCTCTGACGCTCAAAGAAACGGCTGCGTTGCTCGACTGGGATGCGGAGAAATACCGCATGCAGCTCGCAAAATAGATCACACACAGAGAATGCAATTCCAAATAAGCGCTAGCCCAGTCGCCGCCCCAACCAAGGCGTTTCCGCTATTGCTCCTTGTCTGCCTGGCCGTGCTGATGCGCGCCCTGACATCGTTGAATCCTCACTTCATCGGACAGACGTGGCTCGAAGAAGGTACCGTATACTTTTTCTCCGCACGCTACAAAACACCGTTCGAAGCACTACTCAGCCACGACTACGTCTACATCAACCTAGTACCTAACCTTGTCGCACAATTCCTGGTTGGTCCCGTCGGGGGCGAAACTTCTCTGCTGCTATTTCCGATTCTATTCAAGGCAGCAGGCTGGCTTATCTATGGGGCATGCTGCGGGGCATTAATTTCACAGCGCTTTGATTTCATTTCCCCCCGCATTTGGGACAGATGGCTGCTTGCGCTGCTCTTCTGCGCCTTTCCTCATGTCGACATGAGCTTCGGGTACAACTCGACATATGGCGCCATCTTCCTGCTGCCCTGGCTGGGCGCGCGAACTAACCGCAGAGGCCAAGCACCCTTAGCTTATGTTGGCGAAATCGTGCTCGGCATTCTGTTCGCCTTTTCGAAGCCCATCATAGTCTATGCGGCGACTGTATATTTTGTCCTCGCTCTTTTCGATGCAATCATTAAGCGCTGCGTGCGTTCCACCTTCCTGTTTCTGGTGGTGCTGACATCACTATGCTTTGCTATCTATCTGATGGACCAGCCACCGCTGCAGGATGGTGCCGTGCCGCTCGACCTGCATGTCTTGAAGATCGCTACTTTCCGGCTTGTCGAAGCTGTTTTTCTCTCCATCAACGGCTACATTTCGCTGCCGGCACTGGATGGACGGCTGCCCATAGGATACCTAGCGCTGATTCCGCTTGTTCTTGCAGTAACTCTGCTTGTGCTTCTCGTCGCACGCAGGAAACAACTCCTGTCCCTCGCGACCGGCTGGCTTCGTAACTTTGGGCCCAGTACGCGAACGATAGTCTTCCTGGCATTGCTTGCCGCCGGCGCGGCATTGGGTGCCACGCAGTATTGGGAGCGGTGGCGGGTTGCCCCGCTGCACACATACGATTCATTTGCGATTTTCAATCGCCACCTCTTCCCGATTTTTGTTTCGACCACATTGATTGTATGCATGGCATTGCACAAGGCGGTGGATGGGCTGTCACAGAGGCTTGGCGTGTTGGCAGGGAACGCACTCAACCTTATCTACTTGGTGCAGGTGATTGCAGCTCTCATTTTCTTTCGCCTACCGGTCTCTATCGCCCCAGTTCAGCAGTTGAGGACAGCGGCACAGTTGGACAATCCCTCAATGTGGTCACAAACGATTGGCGATCTGCTGGGTCTGTACCCGTGCGCGCCAATATCCCCGCTCGGCCAAGCCATCAACTGCAAGTTTGAATCGAACAAGGGCAACGGCTTTCAGCAACAGAGGGAGAATGAAGGAGTGAACATTACCCCGTCCAGCCAGGATGGCAAGCATATACGCATAGTGCTCGTCGCCGTTGACAAGGAACCGGGCGCATGTGCACCCTTACGTATCAGTGACTTAGCAAATGGGAATAGCTATCCGGGGAAACGAGAAAACGAGACCAGTAAATTCATACTATTCTCCTTAGATCCTCCCCCGGGCAAGCAGCAGGCTAAGCTATCTCTGGAAGCAAGTTGCTCATCGGGCAAGCTGAGCGGAAAGTACTACATCCTGCAAATGTGAAAACTAAAAGGGATTCTTCTGGCTGCATGCACGCCCAGCGATTATCCCTTTGGGATTAATGCAACAGTTTGCTTCCCCGGGCAAACCACCGCCGCCCACGCCGCAAGAACCTCGCCGCATTGTGCATGATGCACAAATGCACTGCGGTGAGCACCAGGAAAGCTAGAAAGAGCACGCTCTCTGGCACGCCCGCGCGCCAGCCCATGACGCCGATCAGCCCCATCACGACATTGCTGGCCAGGATGAAGGCGACCGTCAAGCCCGGCCGCGAATTCATGCGCAGCAGAATGTGATGCAAATGCGTGCGATCGGCAGACAGCGGATTGCGGCCGGAGACGACTCGCCGTGCAACCACTGCAAGCAGGTCGATAAGCAGGAAGCCCGCCACCCACAACAGGACGACCGGCGGCACGCTCTTTCCACCGTTGTATTGGCCCTGCGAAAGCTGTACTGCGAACCACACGATGCCATAGCCGAGCGTCAAACTGCCAGCGTCGCCGAGGAAGACGCGCAGGCGGTTGTGCCGCAGCCGGTGTGGCAGGTTGAAGAGCAGGAAGCCCAGGATCGCACCGCAGAAGATCAGGCAGATGCGCTGCGCCATCAAGTTGCCGATGTCCCCCGCAATCACAGCAAACCATGCAAACATGAAGAAAGCCAGCCCCCCCGCCAAACCGTCAAGGCCATCGCTCATGTTCATGGCGTTGATTACGGCCAAAGCGGCAAGCAGTGTCAGGGGGATCGACCAGTCCGCAAGTGCGATTTCCCGGTGTCCCAGCAGATCTCCTAGCGACGTGAGATAGACCCCACCCCATGAGGTCATCAGGATGGCGGCAAAGAATTGCACGGCAAGTCGGATCATCGGCGAAACGCCACGCAGGTCGTCCATCATTCCAACGATTACCAGCAGCAGAATGCCGCCCAGCAATGCTGCATAGATACCCAACGGCCGTACGAAGGCGGCTGACATCAGCGCCAGTGCAAGCGTGATGCCGATGCCGCCCACCAACGGTATGACGCCTTCGTGGCGCTTACGGCCGCCGGGCCGGTCCACCAGGTCTGCGGCGACGGCGATCGGCCGTACCAGCAGAATGGCGATTACACAGGCCGCGAAGGCGAAGGCCGGAATCCAGAAGTACTCGAACATATCCCTGCACTCAAATGACAGAACGGGCGCCGTGGCTGCTGCGCCAACAAAAGTTCCTGTAGGTCGGCGAAGCGATCAGCCGGGCAAAGCTGCGCAAATGCCACCACAAATACCTCGGCTTGCGGCGACTATCCCTGCGCGCCGCGTGCTCAACGACGGCGTCCACTGTCCAGCTGACATTCCAGCCGGCGAGGTGCGCGCGCAGGCAGATGTCGACGTCTTCGCAATAAAGGTGGAAGCCCTCGTCAAAGCCACCAAGCATGCGGTAGGCGTCGGCATCGAACACAAGGCACATGCCCGCCATCCAATCCACGCTTTGGATACGGTCCGCCTTGTAGTCCGCACCCCGGATCCCCTTCAGATGGCGTCCCAGCAAACGGGCCAGCGTTGGCACGTGCCGGGCGCTGTCCTCAAGCCCCCCACTCGGGTTGACGACTTTCGGTCCTGCTACGCCCTTAGCCGCGCGAAGCTGGCTAACTAGGGGCCCAAACGGATCGCCCTGCAGCCGGATATCGGGATTCATGACGCAGAAGTACGGTGCTGCGGCGCGCGCAAAGGCAGCATTGTGATTGGCACCGAAGCCCTTGGGCTCCTCGTTGACGATATAGTCGATCGACAACGGCAGTTCGTCGAAACGGCGAGTGCGGTACGGCCCGAGATTCTCCGTCAGGATAACCTCCAGGGACAGATGAGCGCGCAGTGCCGCCAATTGCGCCAGCAATGGCGGAAGCAAGTCAGCCTGACCATGGCTGACAATGGAGACTGTCAGCTCCGGGGATATGGACTGCTGCATCTAGTAGGCCCCCATCCGTCCGATCACACCGTGCCAGATTCCTTTCATCATCATCGCAAAGCGGCGACGGCGCGGAGGCACCGCGAGACCGAAGAAAACCAGGAACTGCACGATGCGGCCGAGATGCGCAAAGCGCCAACTCCATGTCATTGGCGATTGCCTCAGCATCAGCACGGCATTGCGTAGGATGTAGTAGTCGCGCAGCGGCGAGTGGACCGACACTTCACGCCAGCGGCCGAACCAGACACGGATGACGTGATCACCGAGTGCATGGGTCAGCCGGGCCGTGCAAACGCCGAAGATCTGCCAGCCGGCCATGCGTGCGCGAAGGCACCATTCGGTGTCGACGTGGTCAATGAAATAACCTTCCTTCATCTCGCCTACCGCCTCAATCACTGCCATGGGAATCAGGCTGCCCGAGGAGATCAGGAAGTCCGTTTCCATCATGTCGTCCGGAGCGCCACAGGCCACCCGGCAGATGCGTCCGGACTGGACACGAACGAACTTTCCGAGCGTACCTGTACGCCTGTCCACCGACACCGGGCCGACCGCGGCCACGCGCGCGCCGTGTGCCGCAAGCAAGCGCTGCGCATCGACCAGGCGGTCGATCATGTCAGCAGCCGGCAGGCTGTCTTGATCGAACAGGACTACATACTCTAGTCCCAGTTCCGCTACGCGCCGGATTCCGATATTGTGGGCCGCGGCAATGCCGCAATTAATGGGAAGGGCAATCAGCTCAATGTTGCGGCCAGCCGCAAAGGAGCTGAGCAGCTCAACAACAGCGTGGCCTGACCCGTTATCGACAACATAGACCACCCTGACCTGGGCACACAGCGCAAGCAATAACTGCTGCAATGCGCCGAGATCCGGGCGGAAACTCACTACCACGGCACCAACGTGCTGGGCATAACGACTGTGCTCTGGCAACGATGCTGGCACCCTAGAACCTTTCTGACCATGTTGCGCCGCGCTCTTTCGTGTAGCAAGGGTCAACAAACTTAGCATAGACGGGAGGTCCCTCACGGCAGGCACCGACCGATCTGCGCGCCATTCAAGAAAAGCTCACAGATACCCGCACAGGCGCTGCATCACCATATGCCCGAAGATGGCGTGAACGTCTTCAGCCACTTGCATATCGTCGACGTCGGCCCACAGCACGTGCTGCGCCATTTCCTTCAGCTTGCCTCCGCGATACCCGCACAGGCCCAGCGTCACGGCATCGTTATCGTTGGCATACTGCACCGCGCGAATCACATTCTCCGAGTTGCCGCTGCCGGAAATGGCGATTACCAGGTCGCCCGGCGTCAGGATGTTCTTCAGCTGCTCGACAAAAATGTCCTGGAACGAAATGTCGTTGCCATAGGCCATCACTAGGCCCATGTTGTCGACCAGCGAGCGCCCGCGGAACGGCTTGCCGCCATACATGAAGACGCTCTTGTTCCAGTCAGTGATGAAATGGAGAGCGGTCATGGAGCTGCCGCCATTGCCCAGCGTAATGATCTGCTTGCCGGCCTGCCAAGCATCTGCGACAACCTGCACTGCATGATCGATCTCATCACGGTTGATGGTCGACAGCTGAGCGATAAGCTTGCCGAGATAGGCCTCGGCGATACCTTTGGATGAAATCATTTTTAACCCCTTGCCATGTTTCGCTGAGAACTCAATGATAAAAAATGATACGGCTGCCGAGCGGCTCGAAACCGATGGGAATAGGCCGCAAATCAGGCAGCGCCGCCTTGATCCGCTCGTGCTTGTCCTTGGGAGCGTATAGCATCAGGAAGCCCCCCGCACCGGCGCCCAGGATTTTGCCCCCCGTGGCGCCGGCCTTGCGTGCCGCGTCGTACCAATCGTCGATGAACGATGTGCTGATGCCGCTAGTGATGCTCTTCTTCAGCATCCAGTTTTCATGCAGGATGTCACCAAAGGCATCCACGTTGTTGTTTTGCAGTTCATTGCGCATGTCGTAGGCGAGTTGCACCATGCGCACCAGGGTGCGGTGCTTTGCCTCATCATTAGCAATGTCTTCCGACTGCTGCTTCAGCAGCGCCGATGCACTGCGCGTAATGCCCGTATAGAACAGCAGGACGTTACCCTCGAGTTCCTCTACAGTGCGGGGATCGCAAATCAGCGGCGACACCACAACCGATTCATCCGGGCAGAATTCGATCAGGTTAAACCCGCCAAACGCCGCAGCGTATTGGTCCTGCTTGCCGATCGGCTCGCCACACATCTCGATCTCGATCTTGCAGCTGTCCTCGCCGAGCTGTTCGCTGGACACATAGCGGCCTTTATAGGCGTTCAAAGCGTGCAGCAAGCCAACGGTAAAGGAACTCGATGACCCCAGACCTGTGCCCTTTGAAGGAATATCCGCAATGGTCGTGATCTCCACACCGCCATCCAGATCGAGCAGCTCCATGCCGGCGCGAACAAGGCGGTGTTCAATCTTGTCCACCGAGCTAACTTCCTCATTCTTTGAGTATGCGATACGGATGCCATTGTCAAACTTCTTGTTGACATTGACATAGACATATTTGTCGATTGCAGTGCTCAACACCGCACCGTTCTGCTTCCGGTAGAAAGCGGGTAAGTCGCTACCGCCGCCGACGAAGCTCATGCGGAGGGGAGTTCTACTGATGATCATGCTATTTCTTTCCGTTCGATGTGACACCTGCGATCCTGAATAGGATGGCGGTGGTGGCTGGACCGGCCACCACTGGCACCTCCTCGGCATACCGCTCTTCGTACAGCCGCAAGGCCTCGACTTCATTAACGCCGCGTAAGATGTATTCGCGCACGACGCGCTCGCGCCGCTGCGCCTCGTCGATCTCCACAAAAAACCTGTGCTTGGCATCCAGCGCCTCCGCCAGCGTCAGCGCAACAACTCCTTCTACGATGATGATTTCGCCGGGATGCACTTGCAATTCCTCGGCAGCTTGTACCTGCTGCCGCTTGAGCTTGCGATAGCCTGGCAAGGACAGCGATGCTGGCCGCGCAGACGGGTCAACGGATCGTATCGCTGCTTCCAGTGCGTGCATGTCGTGGCGTCCCAACACCCCCTGGCCACGCTCCGCCTCACTCAGCAGCCAGCGGTCGGTGGAAATGACATGGCATCGTTTGCCGGAATTCTGCAGGGTATCCCGCAGCACGCTGGCGAACGTGCTCTTGCCACTGCGCGACTGGCCGCCGACGAACACTATGCTGCCCGCTTCAATGCCATGCGCCAGCGGCGCAATGCGCTCCATAAGTCCTGGATAGATTTCCAGGATGAAGGCCACTGCCGCGGGAAAGTCCGGCACGATGTAGTCCGGCGTGACCCAGTACTTCTGCTCAAGCCCTGCATAGCCGGTCTCGACCAATATGGAGCGCACACCGGCACGTTGCGCGGCGAGCAGATCCGACGTCGTATCGCCGATCATCCACGACCTCTCCTTGGCGATATTCAGCTCTGCAACGGCAGCCTCAATCATTCCTGTCTTCGGCTTACGACAATCGCAGTCGATCTTCAGCTCAGGTACCTCGCCAGCGAAACCCTTGTCCGGATGATGCGGGCAATAGTAAATGCGGTCGACGTAGGCCCCTTCCTGCCCTAGCAAGGTTTCGAGCTTGTTGTGAATCTGCCGCAGTGACTCCGGCGTGCATTCGCCCCGGGCGACTACCGGCTGGTTGGTCACCACGCAGACGCGATACTCCGAGCGGTTCAGGCGGCGGACCGCCAGCTCCACACCCGCGAGCAATTCGAGCTGCCCCGGTTCATTGAGATGGTCCATCTCCCGGTTTAGCGTACCGTCCCGGTCGACGAACACGGCCATCTGCGGAATATCCAGTGCGGCACGGTGAATGCGGCCCGACATAAAGTCTGCGGAAACCTTATCGATGCGCGAAGGCGTGCCGCAATCCTTGATGTACTCGGGGCTGTTGTAGCCGCGCAGCGTCATGCCGCGACCGATCATTGCCGGGAATAACTCCTTGCCGAAATCCAGCATGCCCGCATGGCCCCGCCACGGCTCCAGCGCCGACTTCCGAATCCAATACAGCGCCGCATTGACCAGGTTGGGATAGTAGCGCGCGCTGTCGTGCGGATACGGATGGAAGCCGGAAACGTTGCCCCATTCGTCTATTTCCACCAGGTCCGAGTCCTGCGGATGATCATTGGGGTGCAGGAACAGTGTGGCAGCGACATCCCCCCCCTCCGCGTGATACCTGTGGAAGCGATCAAGATCGACTTCGAGCATGGTGTCACCGTACATCAGCAAGAACTCGTCGTCGAGCTGATCGAGGAGCTGCAGCACGGCACCAGCTGTGCCTCTAGGCTCGCCGTCGTCGATGCACTGGATTTCGAGGCCCCAATTCGCCTTGCTCGCGCAATACTCCGCAATCCGCTCGGCGCGGTAGTTCACCAGGATCAGCACCCTGTTGAACCCGTACCGCTTGGCCAGGAGGACCTGCCGCTCAAGCAGCGGCACGCCGCAAACATCAATCAGCGGCTTGGGAAGATCGCCCAATCGCTCGCGCAAGCGGGTGCCTTTGCCCCCTGCCAGGATTACGACCTGCTTCATCCCTGCGTTGCCTCCTGGGCCACGATCTGGCGCACGGCCTTGCGGACAGCCTCTGCCGACCCGAGCTTGGGTTTCCAGCCGAGGGTTTTAAGCTTGTCGACCGAATAGACGAAACGCGGCACGTCGCCAACCCAGCCCTTATTGCCCTCACCGTATGAGATACTCGCCCCAGGAGAGCGCTCGCGCACGGTTTCTTCTGCGATAAAGCGAACCGTGACACCGTCATCGCCCGCGCCGATATTGAATACGGCAACCTTCTCCGGCGACTTATCTCGGATGAATAGCATCGCGTCGACCAGTTCCTCCACGTGGAGATACCCCTTCTGCTGCGTGCCGTTGCCCAGGACGTCGAGATTGTCAGGTGTTGAGGCAAGCTTGCGCACAAAGTCCAGCATGACGCCGTGGGTGGCCGGAATGCCAATCACATTGGGGAAACGGAAAATGAAGGCACGCTCCAGGTGGCTCTCGGCTGCTGCGCTGATAGCCGCCTCCGAGGCAAGCTTCATCGCGCCATAGTTCGAGATCGGCAGCAGCGGGCCGATGTCCTCGACCAGCGGCCGCTCGCCCAGATCGCCGTAGATGGCCGAGCTGGACGCGAAAGCGATAACTGGCACTTTGGCTGCCTTCATCAGCTCCAAGGTGTTGAAGGTGGTCATGAACGTATCGCGGAGGTCTACATTGGCATTGTGGACGCCGGCCGGGATATCAGAGTTGGCGGCCATATGCCAGACCTCGGTAATCGGATCACGCGCGCGGAACGCCTCAAACGCAGTGCGGTAGGCGTCCAGGTCGGCCATCTCGACCTGAGCGAAGGCGAACCGTGGATGATCGATGACCTTGGCCAGATTCTCGCGACGGCCACGGCAGAAATTGTCCACGCCGAAGACGACGTGCCCCTTAGCAATCAGCACTTCGGCCAAATTGCAGCCTACGAATCCGGCGACACCAGTAATCAATATGCTCACGATAGTCCTGCTTTCAGTCTTAACTCTTCTGCCAGCCTTTACGATGCCGCGAAGGTACTGGCCTTCCAATGCTGGATGGGCCGCTTACGCTGCCACCTCCTCCTGCGCGTCGCTAATCGACTCCAGGCGGGCAACGATCAAGCTCTCAATACGACGTGCCATGCCTTCCTCGGAAGGGAAGCTGTCGACCAAGGCCAGCCCCTTCTCGCGGCGACTGGCCAGTTCTGTCGGGTTTCCGATCAGTTCCGCAATTTCTTCGGCCATGCGCTTTGGCTGCGGATCCGCAAGCAGCGCGATATCGGTGCGACCCGCATAATTGACAGCGTTGTCGCCGCGCGCAAGGTCGATGACCGGCAGTCCACAAGCCATCATTTCGTACGGAATCAGGCTAGGATTAGTGGTTGAGAACACAAGGCCAGCGTCGCCGTCGGAATACATTTGCGCGAGGTCATTGAGCGTAGGCAAGACCTCCCGAATGGTTACAGGGAAGTCGTAAGACTGCTTGCTGGCGTGCTTGGATCCAAACATGACGATCTCCACGTCCGGACGCATGCGATGGAACTCACGCAGTGCCATGACGCCGAGTTCGAAGCAACGGCGTGGCATCTCGGGCTTGGCAAAGAACACAAGATTCCTGTTCCCCTTGGTCCGGGCGCGCGGATAGTAAATTGAGCGGTCCACCGGGAACTGGAAGTGATCAGCGGCGGCCTGGAAATCGCGTCGCAGCATGACTTCGCACCACGGACCCGAGGTGATGTGATACAGGCCTAGGCGATAGGTATTCTCCGCCAGCACATACTCGGTGCCCATGGGTGCGAATGCAGGCTCAAAATCCTGCACGAAGTACATGATCTCCTTGGCCACACCGCGCGCGGTCAGGGCGGCATTGACGGTGGACCAGTGCGTGGCGAAAACCACGTCAGACGGCTGAATCTTGCCTTCGAATAGATGGACCGGACAATCCAGCGGATAGAAATGTTCCTGGATTTGCCGCTTGATGGTCTGCGGGTCCTTCTCCGTACCGATGAAGTACAGGTTAACTTGGTGGCCAAACTGCGAGAGGAAATAGGCTGCACGCAGGATGTTACGATGGCCGCCACCGCCGATGATCAGGCCCGGGATGACCCAGGAAATCCTCAGGCGGCCGGGCGCCAGCGCTTCGGCTCCAAGCGGCGCCACCTCTAACTGATGCGCAGCCTGTGCTGGGCCCTCAAGTGAAGCAAGTTTGTAAGCATCGCGCGCAGTCTTCGCGACTTCCTGGATCGAGAAATGCGCCATTGAGGCGTCGCGCGCCTTACCCCCGATAGTCTTCCGCAATTCGGCGGAGGCGGCCAGTTGAGACAGTGTGTCCTTCCATTCCTGCTGCGAGTTCAAGGCAAAACCATTCACGCCATTCTTGATTGCCCGCACGAACGTGTCGGTCGCGCTCGCCACCGTGGGGATGCCGAGCAGGCCGGCCTCAAAGAACTTCAGTTCGCTCTTGCCATGGCAGAACACGCTGCCGAGATCGAGCGGAGCAATATTGATATCGCACTCGCCCAGCACACGCAGCATAGTTTTGTAAGGCTGGAAGCCCATCCGCTCAATGCGACCGGCCAGCGCTTCCCAGCGCGCATCCAGGTCCAGATAGCCGACAATGCGCAATACTGTGTTCGGGTTCTCCTGCATCACGTCGAACAGGGCATCGGCGCACTGGGCAAAATCCGCTTGGTGCGTGCGGCTGCCGCTAAAATAGCCGATGCGTACAACTTGGCGCCCGACTGGGGGCAGGGCCAGGATTTCGGCAGCAACTGTTTGCTGTGCCTCGTTTATCGAATTGGGAATGACTACGGCGGTCTTGCCTAGCTTTTCCACTCGCGCCCGTAAATACTCTGTCGGCACGGTGACCATGTCCGCCGCCAGCAGCAGCTCTCGATAATGGTGAACGCCGTCAATGTATTGCTTTTGCTCGGACTCTGGCAACTGGCGGAATCCATCGATCTGATCGATGACATCTGGGTCGAAGACCAGATCGTCGACATCGAATACCACCTTGATGCCCCTGATCTTGGCGTACTTCAGAAACTGATCGACACCAACACCAAGATCGTACGGCGCTCGGAACAGCACCACCACGTCGGCCTTGACGTTCTGTTCCTGCAGCACACCGATGCGCCCATAGGGCATCACATGCACTTGGTACCCGAGATCTTCCAGGCCTTCGGCAAGGTTGTGCACGCGGTAGCGCTTCGACTCGCCCTCCCAACAGCCGATCGCGAAGACGACATCAAAATGCTGGTTGGTGATCGCGGGATCCGACGAGCCGCCTTGCCCGGAGACTAGAGCCGACTGTACACCGCTCCAGCCGTCCTGGCCCAGGCGCCGGCGGATCGCACCGGCGAGCGCACGCGTGCCATGCATGCGCTGGTACTCGCTGGCCTTGCGCAACATGCGTAGCGGCTGGCGCAGCTTGCCGCCGACGAAGCGGTATGGAGCCGTCATCTTCCAACTGGAAGAGTTCTGCATGGCAGCGACAACATCCCTCAGGTAGTCGCTGTCGCTGCACTGCAACGCCACTTCGCGCCGCAGTTCGGCGACCGATGTTGGCAACTCACGTTCCGCCGCCAGTGCACGGCGCAAGCCCGCGGCTTCCTCGCGAAGCCCGCCCAGCTCTCGCTCAAGGGCCGAAGACCTGGTACGGAGTTCTTTTTCGGTTGAACGCAAGGCATCGGCCTCGGCGCGCAGGGCTTCCAGTTCCTGCATGTTCCCCGCCAGCGTCGCATCGCGGGCTGCCACGAGTTCCACCAGACGATCTTCCGCATTGTGCAGAATGTCGATGTCACGCTCCAGCAAGGAGACATACTTATCATCACCAATAACCAGCACAGGCGCGATGCCTTCGGTAATCGGGCGTGACGGAGACACCGACGCGACGGCGATGAAGTAGTCCGCCTGCGCCAGCGAATACTGATCTTTCAGCGGCAGAATCTGATCAATTCGCTGCGGCACGCCGTCAGTAATCAGCGAAGCGAAATGGTTATTTTCGAAGTAAAAGCGAACCTGGGGGAAACTGCTTTCCAGCAGCGAGCGGAACTCCTGCTCCGAGAACTCCTTGGTATGAAAATGCGTACGCTTCTGCTCGAGTGCGCGCGGCGTGGAGATGATCAGGACACCGTCATCCTTCAGGGCACGTTGGATACACTGGATTACCTCACGCTGCGCGTCGACGTGCTCAATCAATTCGAAGCAGGTCACGACATCGAAGCGCTCGTCGAAATCGAAATTGGTCGCGGAAGCCACCTCGAAGGTGAGCTTCTCGTGGGCGTAAAATTCCTTTGCGTGACCCACCGCATCTGGCGACAGATCAAAGGCGCGCACGCTCGCCGCACCATTCTGCGCCATCCACCGGGAACCGTAGCCGACTCCACAGCCGACATCCAGCACGCGCTTGCCTTGGATCCATTGCGAGGCGAACGCATAGCGGGCCACGTGCTCCTGGTACATTTTCTCAGCAAACAACGGCTCACAGTTGCCAGCTTCGGGAACAATGCGCTCCCCCGTGAATTGAATCATTTAAAGCACCCTTATCTGACGAGCTGACATTCGATTGTTGCACCCAGCGCGGCGATACCGCCATCGTCGATCAAGCGGTCGGGTACAACTGTGACCTTCAGCGCCTCATAAAAAATATCAACAAGCTTTGGCGTCGCACGCATGTCGTACTGACAGTCGAAAACGACGATATAGCTTCCAGCATTCAGCGCCAGCGGCACCTCAAACGTTATAGAGTAAGTCTCGCCAGCAGCCGCATGCTCTATCATCGAATCGCGGCAAAGCAGGTTGGTATGGTAACAGTCGACCCCGGTTGCAGTGGTAATCATCATACCCATGATTACATTAGGTGTATCCGCATCAAAACGCACCCTCATGCGGAATCGCACGGTATCGCCTTGTTCGAAGGCGAGATGGCGATAATCGTGCCCAGCGATACCGACGTCGAGGATTCTACCCTGGGGCCGGGATTCGCCAGCGGGATCCCGCGGTCGCATTAACTCACCCGATGCAGCACCGATTTCCGACGCCCCGATGGTTGCCACGGCATAGCCGTTCAGTGCATCTGATTCCGCCACGGTATTACCAGTGTCGAGCGAGAACAGCAGCTTATTGTAGCGCTCGGACACCGCCTTGGCATTGCCCACTTGCACCGCCTTGCCGCCGTCAATCAATACCGCTCGGTCGCAAATCTGATTGATAGTATGTGTAGAATGCGACACGAACAAAATGGTTGCCCCGCTTTCCTTGATTTCCTGGATGCGGCGGATGCATTTAAGCTGGAACAGCTCATCACCGACTGCCAGCGCCTCGTCAACTATCAGGATATCGGGATCGAAATTAATGGCGACAGCAAATGCGAGCCGCATGATCATCCCGCTCGAATAATGCTTGACGGGCTGCTGAATGAAATCACCAAGAGCGGCAAACTCGATGATGACGTCCATTTTCCTGGTCAGCTCGAGGTCCGACATGCCGAGCACGGCGGCGCTCATGCGAATGTTCTCGAGGCCGGTGAACTCAGGGTTCAGCCCAGCACCGAGCTCCAGCAGCGCGGTAATGCGTCCGTTGGTTTCGATGCTCCCGGAGGTCGGCGTCAACACGCCTGAGATCAGCTGTAGAAGCGTCGATTTGCCCGCACCGTTGCGACCGACGATTCCGAACGTTTCCCCGCGCTGGATGGTCAGGTTGACATCGCGCAGCGCCCAGAACTCACGGAAGAACTGCCGTTTCCCCATGGCCAAGCCTTGCCAGAGGCGATGGCGAGGGGAATCGTAAATTTCATATCGTTTGCTCAATCCCGAAATACGGATTGCTATGTCTTGATCGGCTTCGCTCATATCCGGCTGGCTTAAAGGGATTACATTACATCGGCAAAAGCATGCCGGGTACGACGGAACCAGACCAAGCCTGCCATCGCCACGATAAGGCTCGCTGCCAGGTGATAGGGATACAGGTGCAGACCGTCGAGGCGCCCCCAGATCAGAAGATCACGGGTGTTCTCAATGTAGAAGGCCAGTGGATTCAATTGAGCCAGCAGACGCAATTTCGGCGGCAGCGCGTCGCTTGGATAAAAAACTGGCGACAGGAACATCATCACAGAAACCAGAATGCCGACCGCCTGCGATACGTCGCGCAGGAAGACCCCCAGCGAGGCAAGAAACCAGGTCAGCCCAGCTGCCAGCAGAACCAGTGGCAACAGCAAAAGCGGAAATAGGACAAAGGTCCAGGGCAACATTCCATTAAGGGCGATGCGAAAAACCAGCAGCACGCACAGGCTGATGCCGGCGCCAAACAACGCGCTTACCAGCGAAACCCAGGTCAGCGCCTCGAGCGGAAATACGACCTTCTTTACGTAGTTCGGATTATCGAGAATCAAGCGCGGCGCGCGGTTGATCACTTCGGCAAAGAAATTGAAAATGATCAGGCCCGCGAACATTAGGGTTGCGAACTCGGTCTTGCTGCCGCTTCCGCCAGCCCAGCGTGATTGGAAAATCACGCTGAAAACAAGCGTATAAACCGCCAGCATCAAAATTGGAGTCAACACGGTCCACAGCGCGCCCAGGACAGAACCTTTGTACTTGGCCGCGATCTCCCGCACTGCCATCTGCCGGATCAGGTTTCGGTTCCGGGTCAGGCTGGTGACGATGCCGGTAACGGGGCGCCCAAGGCGCTTCAAATTCTGCATCTCAATTCCAGCTCTTTCCATCACGCAAACACGTCCGCATCCGCCAACTGCCGTCCGGCCGCATCCTTCGCGGCTAATAGTGGCTCACTGTCGATGGGCCAATCTATGCCGACGTCGGCGTCATTCCAGAGTAGGCTGCGTTCGTGCTCGGGGTACCAGTAGTCGGTGGTCTTGTATAGGAACTCAGCGGAATCCGAGATAACTACAAATCCATGCGCAAATCCTTCCGGCACCCACAACTGGCGCTTGTTCTCTGCAGACAGAGTGACGCCAACCCATTTGCCGAAGGTGGGTGAGCTTTTCCTCAGGTCCACCGCCACATCAAATACCTCTCCTGCGACAACCCGCACCAACTTGCCCTGCGGATGCTGAATCTGGTAATGCAGCCCGCGCAGCACATTGCGCGTCGATCGCGAATGATTGTCTTGCACGAACGTCCGTGTCACGCCGGTTGCTTCCTCGAACTGCTTGGCATTGAAGCTCTCGAAAAAGAAGCCACGACTGTCGCCAAACACCTTGGGTTCAATAATCAAGACGTCCGGAATTTCTGTACGAATGACGTTCAAGCTCATTTGATCGCCTCCGAAATAATCTGCTGCAGGTACTTGCCATACCCGTTCTTGCGGAGCGGCGCGGCCAAGGCTGCCACCTGCTCAGCACTGATCCACTTGCTGCGGTACGCGATTTCTTCCGGACAAGCCACCATCAACCCCTGCCGATTCTGGAGAGTGGCAATAAAACTCGCTGCTTCCAGCAACGACTCATGCGTCCCCGTATCGAGCCACGCGTAGCCCCGCCCCATAATCTCCACGTCCAGCTTGGCAGCTTCCAAATAGCGCTTGTTGACATCGGTGATCTCAAGCTCGCCGCGCGGCGACGGCTTTATATCAGCGGCAATATCGCAGACCTGATTGTCGTAGAAATACAGGCCAGTCACCGCATAATGAGAACGAGGCTTCGCCGGCTTTTCCTCCAGCGACAGCGCGCGGAAATTGTCATCAAACTCCACCACGCCATAACGCTCAGGATCATGCACGTGATATGCGAACACGGTCGCGCCTTCCTTCTGCTTGGCGGAGCGAGTCAATTGACTAACCAGATCGTGGCCATGGAAGATGTTATCCCCCAGAATCAGCGTGGACGGATCATTGCCAATGAACCCGCGGCCGATGATGAAGGCCTGGGCCAAGCCATCCGGCGAGGGTTGCACCGCATACTGCAGATTGATCCCCCACTTGCTGCCATCGCCAAGCATGTCGGTAAAGCGCGGCGTGTCTTCCGGTGTCGATATAATCAGGATGTCCCGAATCCCTGCCAGCATCAGCGTGGACAGCGGATAGTAGATCATCGGCTTGTCATAGACCGGCAGCAGCTGCTTGGAGACCGATCGCGTGATCGGATAAAGCCGAGTGCCGGAGCCTCCGGCGAGAATGATGCCCTTGCGCATGATGTCTAGCTCAGGAAAAGATCTGGTCCAGCAGGTAGTGCACACCTTGCTGCCAATCTGGAAGATGGATGCCGAAGGTCTGGCGCAGCTTGGCGGTGCTCAGGCGAGAGTTGGCTGGGCGCGGGGCTGGCAGCGGATATGCCGTGGCCGGGATCGCTTCGATGCGTGCTGGATCTACCTTCAGTTCTATGCCTTTGGCGGCGGCATAGCGCAGCACTTCGGTGGCATAGGCGTGCCAGCTGGTCTCGCCAGTGGCGGCCAGGTGATAGATGCCGGCGGCGAAGCTCTGCCTGTCACCAAACAACCAGTGGCGCGCCACAATCTGCGCGGTCACATCAGCAATCAACGCGGCCGTGGTAGGGGCACCGAATTGATCGGCAATCACACGCAGGCTATCTCGCTCGCGACCAAGCCGCAGCATGGTCTTGGCGAAGTTGCCACCGTGAGCACCGGCTACCCAGCAGGTCCGTAGGATCAGGGCTGAACCACCGGCCGCTGCAATGGCCTGCTCGCCGGCCAGCTTGCTCTTGCCATAGACCGATTGGGGGTTGACCGGGTCGCTTTCAGCGTAGGCACCGTCCTTGCTGCCATCGAAGACGTAGTCGGTCGAGTAGTGAACCAGCAGGCTGCCGAGCGCCTTCGCTTCTTCCGCAAGAACTCCCGCAGCCGTGCCATTGATGGCAAAAGCCAGTTCTGCTTCTGTCTCTGCCTTGTCGACGGCAGTGTAGGCCGCTGGGTTGACGATGACATCGGGGCGGCATTCTCGGATGACGCGCCGGATATCGTCTGGGCGAGAGAGATCCAAACCGGTGCGGTCAACCGCCACCACCTGGCCAAGCGGCGCAAGGCTACGGCGCAACTCGAAGCCGACCTGGCCATTGCTGCCGGTCACAAGGAGGGTGGGGGCGGCCGATTTATGCTGCATATTGTTTCGCCACCCAGTTCCGATACTGCCCGGACATCACATCCTGCACCCATGCCTGGTTATCCAGGTACCACTGCACCGTCTTGCGCAGGCCGGACTCAAACGTCTCCGCCGGCTTCCAGCCAAGCTCCCGCTCCAGCTTGCGGGCATCGATCGCGTAACGGCGATCGTGGCCAGGACGGTCCTTCACGAAGGTGATCTGGTCGCGGTACGAGCCGGTTGCCTTGGGAGACAGTTCATCCAGCAAGTCACACAGGGTGTGCACCACGTCGAGGTTGGTCTTCTCGTTCCAGCCGCCGACGTTGTAGGTTTCACCCAGGCGACCCCGTGCCAGCACTTCGCGGATGGCCGAGCAGTGGTCCCGCACGTACAACCAGTCGCGCACGTTCTGTCCGTCGCCATAGATCGGCAGCGGCTTGCCGGCCAGCGCATTGGCGATGATCAGCGGGATCAGCTTTTCCGGGAAATGGTACGGGCCGTAGTTGTTGGAGCAGTTTGTCGTCAGTACCGGCAGACCGTAGGTATGGTGATACGCGCGCACCAGATGATCCGATGCTGCCTTGGAGGCCGAGTACGGGCTATTGGGCGCATACGGCGTAGTCTCCGAGAACTGGGGGTCGGTTTCGCTCAGCGAGCCGAACACCTCGTCGGTGGAGACGTGGAGGAAGCGGAAATCGGATCTGGCCGGCTCTTCCAGGCTGCCCCAGTAGGCGCGCGCAGCTTCCAGCAACGTGAAGGTGCCGACGATATTGGTCTCGATGAATTCCGCCGGCCCGTGAATGGACCGGTCGACGTGGCTCTCCGCCGCGAAGTGCACGACTGCGCGTGGTTTGTAGGTAGCGAAAAGCTCGTCCAGGGCGGCGCGGTCGCAGATATCCGTTTGCGAGAACACGTGGCGCGGATCGTTTTCCACCGACGCCAGGGTCTTCCGGTTGCCCGCATAGGTGAGCTTGTCGACGTTAATGACCCCGTCAGCCGACTTGTCACCCAACCATGCCAGAACGAAATTGGCACCGATGAATCCGGCGCCGCCTGTGACCAAAATATGCGACAAACCTTGCTCCTTGCCTCGATATGTTTCGATGACCCGACAAAAGCCGGGCGCCCACCTTGTCCCCTTCAGGACGGGCGGGGCGTTAAGTGCCTGCAGAAGTGGCGGTATTCTATCCGACGGAATGCCCTAACCTACGTCCTCCCCCCCTCTTTTTGTAGCCTCATGTAACCGTGCCACGGTATATCGGTCACAAAACTACAAATCGAAGCGAAATAATTCTCCGACCCCGCTGATGCCCAACACCAAAGTGCTCCTTACAACACCTCACGCCGTCGGCGACCTCCAGGGCTGTGCGCCCTCCCTCGACACGCTCCTCGCACAGCTCCCCGCCGAAACACCACTGCGCTTCGTCGGCGACCTGATCAACCGCGGCCCCGCCGCGCTGCAGACGTTGCGCGCCATCCGCGCCATGGGCAGCCGCACTGAAACCGTCCTCGGCAACCACGACATCCACCTCCTCGCCGTCGCCGCAGGCGTGCGCAAGAAGGGCAAATCCGACACCCTGGACGACATCCTCACCGCCCCCGATTGTGAGGACCTACTCACCTGGCTCCGCCACCGCCCCCTGGCCCTGCTGGAAAACAACTTCCTCCTGATCCACGCCGGCGTCCTCCCCCAATGGACCGCCACCCAGGTCATCGACCTCGCCCACGAAGTCGAAGAACAACTCCAGGGCCCCAACTGGCAAGGCTTCCTCGCCGACATCTTCGGCAACGCCGCCAACCGCTGGCACGACGGTCTGCGCGGCATCGAACGCCACCGCGTGGTAATCAATGCCCTCACCCGGCTACGCTACTGCACTGTCGATGGCGTGATGGACTTCAAGACCAAGGAAGGCCTGGGCAAGGCGCCGGACGGGTTCATGCCATGGTTCGACGTGCCGGGGCGGCGTACCGGGGATGTGACGGTGGTATGCGGCCATTGGTCGACGCTGGGCCTGGTCATGCGGCCGAACCTGATGGCGCTGGATACGGGCTGCGTCTGGGGTGGCAAGCTGACGGCGGCCCGGTTGGCACAGGATCCAGCCGAACGGACGGTTGTTCAGGCGGATTGCCCGCAATATTGTGACCCGCTGGCCTGACTGGCAATCCCGCGTTGGCGGGGACGACAGGACGGCTAGCTGATGGCAGCGGGGGTGGGCTGGGGCACGCCGCCGGGCTCGACGGGGTGATTCAGCCGTCGGGCCGCAGCGGCTGCGTGTTCCGGCGCGCCCTGGCTGAGGTGGGCGACCACCTCCCTGGCGGAGTTCGCAAGCTCGCGGCGGTCACCCGAGGCCGACACCAGCGCGGGCCCGATCACCAGCCTGGCCTTGATCCGGGGTGCGCGCAAGACCGCTTCCAGCGACTGCAGCAGTGTGGTCTCGCCGATGTAGGCGGCGGCAAGCGTTGACTGACCCGTAGCGGCATCGAGGTAGTTCAGCCCCAATGGCTGCACTGGCAACCCACCTGAAATCGGCGCCTGCATCAGGTTGGCGTGGAATGGCAGCACCTCGATGCCGTCGGTCGTGGTGCCTTCCGGGAACACGCCGACGAGGTCGCCCTGCAGCATCACGTCGGTGATGTCGTGCAGCACGCGGTGGGCATCGCGTTTGCGCGCCCGTTCGATGAAGATCGTTCCCGTCTTGCCGCACAGCCAGCCGATCAGCGGCCAGTCGCGTATCTCCGACTTGGCGACGAAGCGCACCGGCTGCCAGCTGTGGATGACGTAGATATCCAGCCATGAAATGTGGTTGGAAACCACCATCGCGCCCTGGCGGCCGGCGCCGTGCGACGCTGCGCCGGTGGCATCCACCACTTCGACCTCCACCCCGCAAATCCGCAGCAACCGCCGCGACCAGCGCCGGATATGCCATTCGCGCGTGCGCACGCCCAGCCACGGGAACAGCAAGGCGCAGGTCACCAGCCCGCGCAGCAGGTGCAGCACCAGCGCGGTCTTGCGCAGCCAGATCATGCGTGGGCGTGGTTTCCGTACACAACCTGCCCGCCGACCAGGGTCATGCGGACCTTGCCTTCCATCTCGTAGCCAAGCCACGGCGAGTTCTTGCCCTGGCTCTTGATGGAGCGGCGGTCGACCTTCCAGACCTGCCTGGGGTCGAACACGCACACGTCGGCGGCGCTGCCGACCCCGAGGGTGCCAGCCTTCAGGCCGATTACGCGGGCGGGCTCGGCGGTGATGCGGGCCAGCGCCTGGGCCAGCGGGACCTTGTGCTCGGCGGCCCAGCGCAGGGTCAGCGGCAGCAGCAGTTCCAGGCCGGTTGCGCCCGGCGATGCCTCGGCGAACGGCAGCAGTTTCTCGTCGTCGTCCACTGGCGTGTGGTCAGAGCACAGGGCGTCGATGGTGCCGTCGACCAGCGCGGCGACGATGGCGTCGCGGTCGCGCGGGCTGCGCAGCGGCGGCGAGAAGCGCATCTGCGAATTGAAGTAGCCGATATCCATGTCTGTCAGCGAGACGTGGTGGATATTGACGTCGCAGGTCACTTTCAGGCCTTCGCGCTTGGCCTGGCGCACCAGTTCCAGCCCGGCGGCGGACGACAGCCGGCACAGGTGCACGCGCGCGCCGGTGCTGCGCATCAGTTCGAAGATGGTGTGCAGGCGCACGGTCTCGGCGATCACTGACACGCCGGACAGGCCCAGGCGCGACGCCACCGCGCCGCTGGCGGCGACGCCGCCGCCCAGGAACGGGTCTTCCGGGCGCAGCCAGACGGTGAAGCCGAAGGTCTGGGCGTATTGCAGCGCGCGCAGCAGCACCTGGGTGTTGTGCACCGGGGCCTCGGCCTGGCTGAAGCCGACGCAGCCGGCCTCGGTCAGCTGGCTCATCTCGGTCAGGGTCTCGCCCTTCAGGCCCAGCGTCAGCGCGCCCAGCGGGTACACGTGGGTCTGGTTCAGGGTGCGGGCGCGGAATTTCAGCATTTCCACCAGGCCGGGTTCGTCGAGCACCGGATCGGTATCGGGCGGGCAGACCAGGCTGGTCACGCCGCCGGCGGTGGCGGCGGCCACTTCGGATTCGAGCGTGGCCTTGTATTCGTAGCCGGGCTCGCGCAGGCGCGCGGAGAGGTCGACCAGGCCGGGGCACACGATCAGGCCGCTGGCATCGATGGTCTTGTTGGCGGTGAAGTCCGCCGGGGCGCTGCCCACGCCGACGATCTTGCCGGCGGCGATGTAGAGGTCCTGCGCGGCGTCGGTGTTGCTGGCCGGATCGATCAGGCGGCCGCCCTTGATGTGGATCTTCATAGCTTGGCTGGTTCAGTGTGTTCTGGCTCGTGTCGCTCGACCGCGTCATTCGTCGACGCTTATTCGCCGACGCTTATTCGTCGCCGCTTATTCGTCGCTATTCCCGGCCACGATGCCCATCACCGCCATGCGCACGGCGATGCCGAAGGTCACCTGGTTCAGGATCACGGACTGCGGGCCATCGGCCACGGCGGAGTCGATCTCGACGCCGCGGTTCATGGGGCCCGGGTGCATCACGATGGCGTCGCGATTGGCCAGTGCCAGGCGCTCCGGCGTGAGGCCGTAGGCCTTGAAGTATTCCTGCGCCGACGGCAGCAGCGCGCCGCTCATGCGCTCGTTCTGCAGCCGCAGCATGATGACCACGTCCACGCCCTTCAGGCCCTCTTCCATGTTGTGGAAGACGCGCACGCCCATCTGCTCCAGCCCCGACGGCAGCAGCGTGCGCGGGCCGATGGCGCGCACTTCGGGCACGCCCAGCGTGGTCAGCGCGTGGATGTCGGAGCGTGCCACGCGCGAGTGCAGGATGTCGCCGACGATGGCCACCGTCAGGTTGGTGAAGTCCTTCTTGAAGTGCCGGATCGTGTACATATCCAGCAGGCCTTGCGTCGGGTGCGCATGGCGGCCGTCGCCGGCGTTGATCACGTGCACGTGCGGCGCGACGTGCTCGGCGATCAGGTAAGGTGCGCCCGAGCTGGCATGGCGCACCACGAACATGTCGGCGGACATCGCCGACAGGTTGTTGATGGTGTCCAGCAGCGACTCGCCCTTGCTGGTCGACGAGGCGTTGATGTTCAGGTTCAGCACGTCCGCCGACAGCCGCTTGGCGGCGATCTCGAAGGTGGTGCGGGTGCGGGTGGAGTTCTCGAAGAACAGGTTGAACACGCTCTTGCCGCGCAGCAGCGGCACCTTCTTGACATCGCGGTCTGAGTCGGACAGCGATACGAACTGGCTGGCGGTGTCGAGGATGTGCGTGATCATGTCACGCGACAACCCCTCGATCGACAGCAGGTGCTTCAGTTCGCCGTTCTTGGTGAGCTGCGGGTTGCGGAACGTCTTGGTCATGGCTGGTCGGGCGCGGGCAAAAAACGGGGGTGGTCTGGTCTCGGAGCTGGGGGGTCAGGCGCGCACGGCGCGCCTGGGGCATTCGGGGGGGTCAGCCGGTGGCGGAATCGGTAGGTTCGGTCGCAAAGGCGAATTGCGCGCCGGCGCCCTCGCCCTGGCGCGACAGCACCAGCGTGGTGCCGGGCGGCAGCGCCATCTCGGCAGCAGTCAGGTCGGCGGCAATGGGCAGCTGGCGCCCGCCTCGGTCGACCAGCACGCCCAGCGCCACGCGCGCGGGACGGCCGTAGTCGAACAGCTCATTGACGGCGGCACGGATGGTGCGGCCCGTGGCCAGCACATCATCGATCAGCAGGATGTTGCGGTCATCCACCGAAAACGGCAGCGTGGTCGGCTGGGCCTGGCTGTGCAGGCCCTTCTTGGCATAGTCGTCGCGATGGAAGGCAACGTTGATCACGCCATGCTCGGGCAGCTTCAGGTCAGCGGCCAGCCGCGCGGCGATCCACGCGCCGCCTGAGTAGATGCCGGCCACCGACCAGCGCGCGCGCTCGGCCTCGGGGATCAACGCCTGGGCCTGGTCCAGCAGCTTGCGGTACAGCGACTCGGCGTCGGGAACGGAAATCTGCGTCATAGCGGGAATTGGTCGAAATACTGTTGCAGGATGATGCGGGCGGCCTCGGCATCGAGCTCGCCGCGGCGGGCGCCGGCCATCGACGCGGCGCGCGAGGTATAGCGTTCGTCCACCCACTCCACCGGCAGGCCGAAGCGGCCGTTGAGCTGGTTGCCGAAGCGCCGCGCCAGCTTCATCGAGGGCTGCTCGCCGCCTTCGGGGTTGACCGGCATGCCGACGATCAGCTGCACCGGGTTCCACTCCTGGATAAGCGCCGACACGGCCTCAAAGCGGCCTTCCACGGTGATATTGGGGAGGATGGTCAGCGCACGCGCCTCGCGCGTGATGAAGTTGCCCAGCGCGACGCCGATCTTTTTTTCGCCGTAGTCGAATGCCAGGACCGTGCCGTCGCGGGGCAGTTCACGCCCCACGGCATCAGGCATGCCCGGCCTCGCCCGACAGCATGGTGAAGTCGATGCCCAGCAGCCGGATGGCGGCGGCAAAGCGCTCGTCGGGCGGCACGCTGAAGATGATCTCGGGGTCGGCCTGGACCGTCAGCCAGCCGTTGCGGCTGAGCTCTTCCTCCAGCTGGCCGGCACCCCAGCCGGAGTAACCCAGCGTCAGCAGGAAGCGGTGCGGGCCGCTGCCGTTGGCCACGGCCTCCAGCACGTCCTTGGAGGTGGTCATTTCCAGCCCGCCGGGCACGGCCAGCGACGACACATAGACGCCCACCGGGTCGTGCAGCACGAAACCGCGCTCGGTCTGCACCGGGCCGCCGAAGTAGACCGGCTGGTGCGCGACTGGCTGGATTTCAAGCTTGAGGTCGATCTTGTCGAACAGCGTGGCCATGTCGATGTCGATGGGCCGGTTGATCACCAGCCCGAGCGCGCCACGATCATTGTGTTCGCAGACATAGACGACAGAACCCGAAAAGGTCGGATCGGCCATGCCAGGCATGGCAATCAGGAACTGATTGGTCAGATTGATAGGTGCTTCGGGCTTCGCCATGCCTTGCATTTTATCAAATCGCCGGGGGTCTTCCGGAAAAGATTGGCGGGCGCTGCAGTGCAGCAATGAGCGCCCGGCCACGCTCTGGGACTGCCGTTTGGCTCAATCCTTGCCGGTCAGCGCGGCCAGCTCTTGCGCCGTCAGCCAGCGCCACTCGCCTCCGGCCAGGGCCGGATCGAGCTGCAGGCCGCCAATGGCGCTGCGATGCAGCGCGCTGACATGGTTGCCGGCCGCCGCGACCATGCGCTTGACCTGATGGTACTTGCCTTGCACCAGGGTCAGCCGCAAGTTGCGTTCGCCGGTGATCTCACACGCTTCTGCCGCGATCGGCGCCGGTTCGTCGAGCAGCTGCACACCACTGCACAGCGCTTCGGCCTGCTCCGGCGTGACCGGCTCGGCAGTCGTCACTTCATAGATCTTGGGCACCTTGCGCTTGGGCGAGGTCTGGGCGTGGATGAACTGGCCATCGTCGGTCAGCAGCAGCAGCCCGGTGGTGTCGTGGTCCAGCCGCCCCACGGCCTGCACCTCGCGCTGGCGCAGCGGCACCGGCAGCAGGTTGTAGACGCTGGGATGATGGCGCGGGCGCTGCGAGCACTCATAGCCAGTGGGCTTGTTCAGCATCAGATAGGCCTTGGTGCAGGCCAGCCATTCCTCGCCGCCGACGGTGAAGCGCAGGCCGTCGACTTCAAACTGCGCGCGCGGGTTTTCGCACAGTTCGCCGTTGACCTCGACCAGCCCGGCGGCGATCAGGTCCCCGCAGTACCGGCGCGTGCCAAAGCCCTGGGATTGGAGGATGCGGTCGAGTGTCATGGAATGGATGGTGGTAGAGATGGGGGTGACGCGACTGCTGCGTGGCAGTCCGGATTGCTGCCGCAGTTTGCCCGCTGTCGGTTTGCTCCCCTCTCCCGCAAGCGGGAGAGGGGGCACACAATCGGTTAGTTTACGCGCAGCCTGAAATCCTCAGGCCGCCAGCATCGCGCTTTCGCGATAGTGCCGCTGCGCGTCGTTGAAGCGCTCGGTTTCCTCAAAGAGCCGCGCCAGCGCCAGGTGCGTGCGCACGCGCAGGCGGCGCTGCTGGTCGGGCTCGGCATATTTCAGCGCGCGCTCAAAGCTGGACTGGGCCTTGCCCCACAGTTTCTCGCCCAGGCACAGCACGCCCAGCGTGTAGTAAAGGTCGGCGTCGGCGGGATGCGCGGCCAGCCATTTCTCGGCCTGCTGGATCTGCGGCAGCGCGTGGCCGGGAACGGCGCAATCGGCATAGCGCAGCACCAGGCGGCTGTCCCAGTTGACCTTGAGCGCGTCTTCGATGATGCGGCGGGCCTCGTTCTGCCGGCCCAGCGCCGCGAAGTAGCGCGCCGCGGGTTCGGCGATGCGGGTGGCGCGGCGCTCGTCGGTGGACAGCGAGCGCCAGAACTCGGTCAGCGCGTCGGCGTCGTGGCGGCGCTCATCCAGCATGGCTTCGACGGCCATCTGCTTGAGCCGCAGCGCCAGCACCGGATGCAGCGCGTTGCGCTTTTCCAGCGAGCGCGCCAGGCGCAACACCTCGGTCCAGTTCTTCAGGTGCTGGTGCGCGCGCAGCGCGATGCGCTGCACGTGGATCTGGCGCGCGCCCTGCGACTGCAGCTGGGCGATGGTTTCCAGCGCACCGTCGGCGTCGCGGGCATCGACCAGCAACTCGGCCATCGACACCAGCCGCGCCTGTTCGCGCTCGGGGTCGGTGACCTGCGACATCCAGGTGTCGCGCCGCTCGGTTTCCTGCATCCGGTGCGCGGCGCGGGCGCCGATCAGCGCGGCGGTCTGGGCCTGGTCGTCCCAGGACTGGGCCTCGCGCGCGGCGCGTTCGGCGCGGGCGAAGCGGCCGGCAAACAGGTTTTCGATCGACTCGCGCAGCGCCGCCTGTGCCTTGCTCATGCGGCTGCGCTCGCGGTAGGCGGCGGCGCGGCGCGGCATGTCGGCCAGATGGCGGACGGTGGACATCACCGTCCACACTACGAAGAACAGCAACAGCAGCAAGGCCAGCGCCAGGTTCAGCGACAGCTCGACGCGATATGGCGGATAGAACAGCACCACATTGCTGTGGTTGAACTGCGTGAACAGGGCCAGCCCGACGGCGCCGCCAAACAGGACCGCAACCCAGAACAGAAGGCGCATGGGCTTACTCCTTCTTCAGGGCATGCAGCGCGCCCAGGCTTTCGGACATGGTCGGCAGCTGCACCGTGACCGCGCCGGCCTGCGCCTGCCGCAGCAGCGTCAGCACCCCCTGCACCCGGCGCGACTTGGTATCGAAATAGCGGCTGATCATCGCCTGCGCGGCGGCCAGGTCGTTGCGGAACACGGGTTCGTTGCGCGACAGCAATGCCAGGCGCGCATTGAGCAGGCGCAGCTTGACGTTCTCGCGCAGGAACCAGCCCTGGTCGCCAGACAGCAGCAGCGCCTCGGCGTCGTCGACCTTGCGGATGCGGACCACCTGCGCCAGTTCTTCGCGCAGGTAGTCCCACAGGCGGGTGAACCAGCCCGGACCCGCGCCGTTGGCGGCGGCCGGCGCGCTGGCACCGTTGGCGGCGGCACCCTTGCGGGCGTCGGCCTCGCTGCGCTCCAGCATGCGTTCGCTGGACAGCAGCGGCAGTGCGTCGATCTGGTTGATGGCCTCGTCCAGCTTGATTGCGGCGCCGGTCAGGTCGGTGTCGGGCACCGCCTTCATGCGCGCGACGTCGCGCGCGATCGCGCGGCGCAGCAGGTTGTATTGCGGCTTGTCGGCGCGCGCCAGGCGGGCGTCGGCGCTTTGCAGCGCGGCCAGCGCCACCTGCACGTTGCCGGTCAGCTGCAGTTGCTGGCCGGCACTGGTCAGCAGCTGCTGGATCTCGGCGATTTCCCAGTCGTCGCGGTTGCGCATCAGGTCCTGGTAGACCTGTTCCAGCGCCACCTGCTTGTCGCGGGTCTCGCCGACCTGGCTCTCCAGCGCACCGACCTTGGCCTGCAGTTCCTTGACCGTGTCCTGCGCGTTGCGGGTCAGCACGCGCGACTCCTGCACCAGCGCATCGTTGCTTTGCTGGCGGCGCGCCAGCTCGCCGGTCAGGTGGTCAACGCGCTGCTGCAGCCACCAGAAGCCGCCAGCCGTCGCCACCACCAGCACGGCGACCAGCGCCCACAACGCAGCGGACCGCCGTGAGGCTGCACTGGGAGCAGCGGCGGTAGCGGAGCCCGACGCTGGCGCGGCTTGCGCCGATTGCGCCGATGCTGCGGAGGCCGCCGTGGACGGCGGCGTAGCGGAGGAGGACGTGGTTTCTTGCGTCACGCGTTCGACCTTCGTTGACGTTGCGGGAACTGCTGCGTCCGGCACGGGGGCCGGCGGCGCTTCGGCTTTGGCGCTGGGCGGGCTGGCTTCGATTGCCGCGCTGGCCATGCCTGCCGGCGCCGGACCGGCATGGGCATCGGCCCACTGCAGGCACGCCGCCAGCAGGCCGGCATCGCCCGGGGCGGCGCGCTGGGTATGGGGGAAGCCCAGCGCCAGCGCCTGTTCGGCGATTCTCGCATGCGGCGCGATGCACTGCACCCGCCGCAGGGTAGCGTCTTCCTCAGGCGACAGATGCTGGCGTGCCAGCGCGTCAAGGTTGCGCACTGCTTCAGAACTGGTTAGGAGCCACGCATGCGGCGCCGCGCCTGGGCGCAGGTTGTCGCGCACGGCCTGCCACTGCATGGCGCTGGGTTCGGGCAGCTTGCGCTGGTAGGCCTCGACGGCCTCGACCTGGGCACCGGCCTCGCGCAGGCGGTCGCCCAGCCAGTCGCGCCCGCCGTTGCCGCGGATGATCAGGACCGGCTTGCCAGCCAGCGCGGCGGGATCAAGCCGGGCCCACAGGGCCTCGGAGTCAAAGCGCAGCGCTTCGGCATCCGGTGCTGCGTCATCGGCGCACTGCCCGTTCGCGGCAGCGCCCGCGGGCGCGATCACCCGATACGCGGGCGGCGCGATGCCGCGCTCGGCCAGGGCCGCGACGCTGGCCGGCCCGACCACCGCCACCGGCACCTGCGCCGGCCATTGGGCCACGGCCACGCCCTGCACGCTGGCCAGCGCGTCGAGCGCGTAGGCAATGGCATTGGGACTGACACAGACCACCAGCGCAAAGGTGTTCAGCCGCGCCAGCGCCGCGCGCAGCGGCGCGTCGTCAGCGGCCGGGCCGATGGCCAGCAAGGGAAAGCTGAGTACGTCCAGGCCCGCGGCCTGCAGCGCCTCGGTCAGTTGCCGGGACTGCCCGGCGGGTCGTGTGACAACGACGGTCGGGCTGGGCATGGGGCAGCCTCAGGCAGGAGCTTGGGAGCCGGCGGGATCGCCAGAATCGGCCAGTGCCGCGAGGATGGCTTCGGCACCCTGCGCCAGCAGATCGCGCGCGCAGGCCTGGCCCAGCGCTTCGGCGGCGGCCAGGTCGGCAGCCGGTCCGGACGCGGCTGCGCGGATGGCGCGCGTGCCATCGGGCAAGGCGACAAAGGCGTCCAGCTTCAGCTGATCGCCTTCCCAGCGCGCGTGGGCGGCCAGCGGCACCTGGCATGAGCCGCCCAGCATGCGCGACACGGCGCGCTCGGCGGTCACGGCAAGCGCCGTCGGCTGGTGGTTCAGGGGCGCCAGCCATTGCGCCAGCTCAGGGCGGTTGGCCGGGGTCTCGATGCCGAGGGCGCCCTGGCCTGCGGCCGGCAGCGACACGTCGATGGGGATCAGCGCGCGGATGCGCTCGCCCAGGCCCAGGCGCTTGAGGCCGGCGGCGGCCAGGATGATGGCGCCGTATTCGCCGCGATCGAGCTTGCCCAGCCGCGTGTCCAGGTTGCCGCGCAGCGGCTTGATCACCAGTTGCGGGTAGCGGCTGCGCAGCGCGGCTTCACGGCGCAGGCTGGAAGTGCCGACCACGGTGCCGGCCGGCATCTCGTCCAGCGAGGCGTAGGCGGAAGACACCAGCGCGTCGCGCGGATCCTCGCGTTCCATCACCGCGGTCAGGGCGAAGCCTTCGGGCAACTCCATCGGCACATCCTTGAGCGAATGCACCGCCAGGTCCGCCCGGCCTTCGTCCATCGCGAACTCCAGTTCTTTGACAAACAAACCCTTGCCGCCGACTTTGGACAGCGTACGGTCTAGAATCTGGTCTCCGCGCGTCGTCATGCCAAGAATGGACACGTCGCACGCGGGATAGTATTGTTGCAACGCAGCACGCACATGTTCTGCCTGCCACAGGGCCAGACGGCTCTCTCGGGAGGCAATGACGAGCTTTTGCGGAAGATTGCGAGACACGACAGCGGTAGAGGAAGACAGGGTGGCAGACGACATGCATCAATGGTAGCACGCGACCCAATAGCCCCTCCGCACCAATAGATAAGCTTAGAGAAGCAGAACGAGGAGATTGCATGACGCAGCATGCTGCGCGCCCCAACGGCCGGCGGACCGCCCCGGCTGCGAAAGACCAAAGCCCTGCCCTCGGCGCCGGCCAGGGTGACGCAAACGGCGCATCCACCACCGAATCGAAACGCCCCGCCACCCGCAGCGGGACCAAACGTTCCCCCAAGCCCAAGCTTTCCATCGTGTCGAGCAACGGAACCGCCATCGCCCCCACCGCCCGCCGCACCGCCGACAAGGACGTGCCGCTGCGCGAGGACATCCGCTTCCTGGGCCGCCTGCTGGGCGAATGCCTGCGCGAACAGGAAGGCGACGCCGCCTTCGAGGTGGTCGAAACCATCCGCCAGACCGCGGTGCGCTTCCGCCGCGAGAACGACCGCGCCGCCGGCGCGGAGCTGGACCGCCTGCTCAAGCGCCTGTCGCGCGACCAGACCAACCAGGTCGTGCGCGCGTTCAGCTATTTCTCGCACCTGGCCAATATCGCCGAGGACCAGCACCACAACCGCCGCCGCCGCGTGCACGCGCTGGCTGGCTCGCCGCCGCAGGCGGGCAGCCTGGCCCACGCACTGGAGGCGATCGACGCCGCCGGCGTGACCGGCAAGCAGCTGCGCAAGTTCCTGGACGAGGCCCTGATCGTGCCGGTGCTGACCGCGCACCCGACCGAAGTCCAGCGCAAGAGTATTCTCGACGCCGAGCGCGAGATCGCCCGCCTGCTGGCCGAGCGCGACCTGCCGATGACCGCGCGCGAGCGCGAGCACAACACCGCGCAGCTGCGCGCCAAGGTCACCACGCTGTGGCAGACCCGCATGCTGCGCGATTCGCGCCTGACGGTGGCCGACGAGATCGAAAATGCCCTGTCGTACTACCGCACCTGCTTCCTGCGCGGCATCCCGCAGCTGATGAGCGAACTGGAAGAAGACATCGCCGCGGTGTTCCCCGCCACGCGCAAGCGCAAGGGCACCCCGGGCGCCTCGGGCACGAAGGCGGCGCCGCTGGCCCCGTTCCTGCAGATGGGCTCCTGGATCGGCGGCGACCGCGACGGCAACCCCAACGTCACCGCCGAGACGCTGGAGCACGCCGCCAGCCAGCAGGGGCAGATGATCATCGACTGGTACCTGGATGAAGTCCATGCGCTGGGCGCGGAGCTGTCGATGTCGACGCTGATGGTCGACGCCAGCGCGGAACTGCTGGCGCTGGCCGAGCGCTCGCCCGACCACTCCGAGCATCGCGCCGACGAACCCTACCGCCGCGCGCTGATCGGCATCTACGCGCGCCTGGCCGCAACCAGCAAGGCGCTGACCGGCCACGCCGTGCCGCGCCGCCCGGTGGCGCCGGCCGAGCCCTATGACAGCGCCGAGGCCTTTGCCGCCGATGTGCAGGTGGTGGTCGACTCGCTGCGCGCCAACCATGGCCAGGCGCTGGCCAATGGCCGCATCGACGCGCTGGCGCGCGCCATCGGCGTGTTCGGCTTCCACCTGGCATCGGTCGACATGCGCCAGGTCTCGGACGTGCACGAGGCGGTCATCGCCGAGCTGTTCGCCGCCGCCGGCATCGCCCCCGACTACGCCGCCCTGCCCGAGGCGCGCAAGCTGGAATTGCTGCTGGCCGAACTGCGCCAGCCGCGCCTGCTGACGCTGCCGTGGCACGAGTACTCGGAGCAGACCCGCAAGGAACTGGCGATCTTCGCCGCCGCGCGCGAGCTGCGCGCGCGCTATGGCAAGCGCATTGCGCGCAACTACATCATCTCGCACACCGAGACGCTGTCGGACCTGGTCGAAGTGATGCTGCTGCAGAAGGAATCCGGCATGCTGCAGGGCACGCTGGGCAGCAAGACCGACCCGGCGCGCATGGAGCTGATGGTGATCCCGCTGTTCGAGACCATCGAGGACTTGCGCAACGCCGCCGGCATCATGCAGTCGCTGCTGGACCTGCCGGGCTTCGATTCCGTGATCGCGCACCATGGCGTCGAGCAGGAAGTGATGCTTGGCTACTCGGACTCGAACAAGGACGGCGGCTTCCTGACTTCCACCTGGGAGCTGTACAAGGCCGAGCTGGCGCTGGTGCAGCTGTTCGAGCAGCGCCAGGTCAAGCTGCGCCTGTTCCACGGCCGCGGCGGCACCGTCGGCCGCGGCGGCGGCCCGACCTACCAGGCCATCCTGTCGCAGCCGCCGGGCACGGTGAACGGCCAGATCCGGCTGACCGAGCAGGGCGAGATCATCAACAGCAAGTTCGCCAACGCCGAGATCGGCCGGCGCAACCTGGAGACGGTGGTCGCGGCCACGCTGGAAGCGTCGCTGCTGCCGCAGCAGAACGCGCCCAGGGAGCTGGACACCTTCGAGGCTGTCATGCAGCAGCTGTCGGACCGCGCCTTCACCGCCTACCGCGACCTGGTCTACGAGACCCCGGGCTTCAAGGACTACTTCTTCGCCACCACGCCGATCACCGAGATCGCCGACCTGAACCTGGGTTCGCGCCCGGCCTCGCGCAAGCTGATGGACAAGAAGAACCGGCGCATCGAAGACCTGCGTGCAATCCCGTGGGGCTTCTCGTGGGGCCAGTGCCGGCTGCTGCTGCCGGGCTGGTACGGCTTCGGCAGCGCGGTCAAGTCGCTGCTGGACACTGCGCCGGACGACAAGGCGCGCAAGCTGGCCGTGACCACGCTGCGCCGCATGGTCAAGACCTGGCCGTTCTTCTCGACGCTGCTGTCCAACATGGACATGGTGCTGGCCAAGACCGACCTGGCCGTGGCCTCGCGCTACGCCCAGTTGTGCGACGACGCGGCCCTGCGCCGCACCGTGTTCAACCGCATCAGCAAGGAATGGCACCTGACCTGCGAGATGCTGACACTGGTCACCGGCCACCAGGAACGGCTGGCGGACAACCCGCTGCTGGCGCGCTCGATCAAGAACCGCTTTGCCTACCTCGACCCGCTGAACCACTTGCAGGTCGAACTGCTCAAGCGTTTCCGCTCGGGCAAGGATGGCGATGACATCCGGGTGCGGCGCGGCATCCACCTGACCATCAACGGGGTCGCGGCGGGCCTGCGCAATACGGGCTGATTGGCGTCAGAGTGCTGCCGGTTTGCGCCCCTCTCCCGCGTGCGGCAGAGGGGCGCGTCCACATCGGGCGGCAGCTTTTTCAAGTAGCGCCAGTCTGACTCCTCACCCCACAAACGCCCCCGGCACCGGATCTTCACCCAGCGCGTGCAGCAGCACCGCCCAGTGCATCGCCTCGTCCCCGAGGATGCTGCCGGCGGCGCGGGTCAGTTCGCGGTTGTAGAAGTTCGGCAGCACGCCCAGGTAGGCGGCGGTGGCGCCCTTCTCCAGCCCCGCTGCAAAGCGCAGCACATCGGCCTGGGTCTTCAGCTTTTCAGTCGGGAAGGTGTATTCCGACGCCCTCTTCGCCACCACCGGCGTGCCGCCCAGCTTCGACACCGTCCCGGCCAGCACCTGTGCGTGCGCCTTGTGGTGGTCCTGGAACTTGACCGCGGTGGCAAGCACCGGCTTTTGCAGCAGGCCGCTTTCCGCGCCGACCTGATAGGCCGCGATCGCCTGGTATTCCAGTCCCAGCGCGGTGTTCAGGATATTGATGTCGTCCCTGGTGCTGCCCGACTGGGTCTGCGCCCAGGCTGGCATGGACTCGCCAAGGCTGATGACGGCCAGCGAGCCCAGCGCGAACAGCCCCGGTGCCTTGAGCAGCCCGCGGCGGCGCGCATCGGGCGCGGTCACAATGCGGTCACGGGAATCGGTCGGATCTGCCATGGCGGCAGTCGTGCGCATGCGTTCCATGATGTTCTCCTGTGTGGAATCAAAGGCGCCGCAGCCCGGGGCCGCCATCGTGCGCCTGCCACCTGATACGCACGCCGGGGCCAATCGGATGCAAGGTCGTGCCTATAATCCGGCAACACCCTTTCGCGAGACGCCCCGGTGCCCCCTTCTCCGGTGTCCCCTTCCGCCGAAACCTACGCCGCGCCGCCTGGCGCCGAGCGCCTTGCGGCCCTGCTCCAGGCCGTGGCCATCGGCGACCGGCAGGCGCTGCGCGGCCTCTATGACCTCACCGCGACGAAACTGTTTGGCCTTGCGCTGCGTATCACTGGCAGGCGCGATTGGGCGGAGGATGTCGTGCAGGAAAGCTTTGTCAGCATCTGGCACCACGCCGGCGACTACCGGCCGCACTTGGCCGCGCCGATGACCTGGATGACCGCGATCGTGCGCAACCGCGCGCTGGACTGCCTGCGCCGGGCAACCGCGGCGCGCGTCGGGCAGACGGTCGAGCTTGACGAAGACCTGGGCGAATGGCTGGCCGACGATACGGCCGGGCCCGCGGAACTGGCCGATGCCAGCCAGCAGGCACGCGCGCTCAACCGCTGCCTGCAGCGCCTGGAGCAGCCGCAGCGCCAGGCCATCATGCTGGCCTACCTGCAGGACCTGAGCCACGCCGAGCTGGCCGCCCGGCTGCGCGCGCCGCTGGGGACGGTCAAGTCCTGGATCCGGCGCGGCCTGGAGCGGCTGCGCAGCTGCATGGAGGGCGCGGCATGAAGCTGGCCAGCCATCCCGACCTGCTCGACCGCATCGCCGCGCAGTACGCGCTGGGGGTGCTGCGCGGCGGCGCACGGCGCCGCCTGGAACAACTCGCACGCGAAGAGCCCGCGGTGCGCGCCGCGATCCACCGCTGGCAGGCGCGGCTCGCGGGCGTGGCCGAGTTGCAGGCGGCCGCCGAGCCGGTCGACAAGGTGTGGTGCGGGATCGAGGATCGCCTCGGCTGGAAGGTGGCAGATCCGGCCAGTCAGCCGGCCCGCCCGGCCCGTGACACCCGTCCCGCGGACGGCTGGTGGCAGCGTCTGTGGTCGGCCCCGGTGTTCTGGCGTGGCGCCGCGGCGGCAATGGCCATGGTGGCGGTGCTGGCCGTCGGCATCGGCATCCAGCTGGCCCGGCAGGACCAGCCGGCGCCGGCCGAGGTCGTCGCCGTGCTGAACGACGACCGTGCCCAGCCTGCGATGCTGGTGTCGTGGGATGCCGGCGCACGCAGCCTGATCGTGCGCCGCCTGGATCACCTGCCCCTGAGCGACCAGCAGGTATTGCAGCTGTGGGCGCTGCCTGCGGGCGGCAAGCCGCAGTCACTGGGCGTGATCGGCCGGGCACCCGAAGCCCGGCTGGCGCTGGCGCGGTTGCCCGCGGCGGCACCCGCGCTGGCGGTCAGCATCGAGCCGCCGGGCGGCTCGCCCAATGCCGATGGGCCAAGCGGCCCGGTGGTGTTCAAGGGGCCTGTGATCCACAGCCGGCTCTGATGATCGGCGCTGCCGTGCCGGCCGGCGCCGCCAGCGGGCCGGCGGGCGATATAATCGCCGTTTCCCAATTTCTCGCGCCCGCCGCCGTCCACGCGCCGGCGCCTGCCCGCGCGAGCCACTGCAGCCGACGTCCATGTCCACCTCCCAACTTGCCAAGAAAGGCGAAGCCTGGTCCGCCCGCTTCTCCGAACCGATGTCCGACCTGGTGAAGCGCTACACCGCCTCGGTGTTCTTCGACAAGCGCCTGGCCCTGTTCGACATCCAGGGCTCGCTGGCCCATGCGGCCATGCTGGCAAAGCAGGGCATCATCGCCGAGGCCGACCGCGCCGAGATCGAGCGCGGCATGGCGCAGATCAAGGCCGAGATCGAGGCCGGCGGCTTCGAGTGGAAGCTGGACCTGGAAGACGTCCACCTGAACATCGAGGCGCGCCTGACAGCGCTGGTGGGCGATGCCGGCAAGCGCCTGCACACCGGCCGCTCGCGCAATGACCAGGTCGCCACCGACATCCGCCTGTGGCTGCGCAGCGAGATCGACAACATCATCGTGCTGCTGGGCGCGCTGCGCGCCGCGCTGCTGGACCTGGCCGAACAGAACGCCGACACCATCCTGCCCGGCTTCACCCACCTGCAGGTGGCGCAGCCGGTGACCTTCGGTCACCACCTGCTGGCCTACAACGAGATGTTCACGCGCGATGCCGAGCGCATGGCCGACTGCCGCAAGCGCGTCAACCGCCTGCCGCTGGGCGCGGCCGCGCTGGCCGGCACCAGCTACCCGATCGACCGCGAGTTCGTGGCGCAGCAGCTGGGCTTCGACGGCGTGTGCCGCAACTCGCTGGACGCCGTGTCGGACCGCGACTTCGCCATTGAATTCTGCGCCGCCGCCGCGCTGGTGATGACGCACGTGTCGCGCTTCTCGGAAGAGCTGGTGCTGTGGATGAGCCCGCGCGTGGGCTTTATCGACATCGCCGACCGCTTCTGCACCGGCAGCTCGATCATGCCGCAGAAGAAAAACCCGGACGTGCCAGAGCTGGCGCGCGGCAAGACCGGCCGCGTCAACGGCCACCTGATCGGCCTGCTGACGCTGATGAAGGGCCAGCCGCTGGCCTACAACAAGGACAACCAGGAAGACAAGGAGCCGCTGTTCGACACGGTCGATACCGTCGTGGACACGCTGCGCATCTTCGCCGACATGGTGCCGGGCATCACCGTCAAGCCCGAAGCGATGCGCGCCGCCGCGTTGCAGGGCTACGCCACCGCCACCGACCTGGCCGACTACCTGGTCAAGAAGGGCCTGCCCTTCCGCGACGCCCACGAGGCCGTGGCCCACGCGGTGCGCGCCTGCGACAGCCGCCAGTGCGACCTGGCCGACCTGAGCGTGGCCGAGCTGCGCGAGGTCTCGGGCCTGGGCGACAAGGCCGCGCTGATCGGCGACGACGTGCACACGGTGCTGACGCTGGAAGGCTCGGTCGCCGCGCGCGACCATATCGGCGGCACGGCGCCGGCGCAGGTGCGCGCCGCCATCGCGGCCGCACGCGCGGCGCTGTAATACCGGGCCGGACTGTAAGTTTCGCGTAAGTTTTGCGCAAGAAGAAGCCAACGCGGCGCGAGCCCGGTGGCTTTTTCTACTGGTGTTCCCCATTCTGGCGCAATCTCGTCGCTCCCGTAGGTAGTAGCCCCTAGCGCCTGCAGATTTTGTTACAGATAAACTAATCGCCGCAAAAACCGGGGAGACAACCCATGTATTACTTGCTTGGTCTGTCACGACAGATCGACAGGTTGAATCAGCACACTGGCAGGCTTGCAAACATCATGATCCTGCTGTCGTGCCTGATCAGCGCAGGCAACGCCCTTCTGCGCTATGGCTTCAACTTGAGCGACAACTGGCCACTCGAACTGCAGTGGTACATGTTTGCCATTGCCGTGATGTTCGGCACCTCCTACACCTTCCAGCGCAATGAGCACGTGCGCGTAGACCTGATCTACGGCAACGTCTCGGAACGCGCGCAGCACTGGATCGACATCTTCGGCATCATCGTGTTCCTGCTGCCCTCGTGCGTGCTGTTCACCTGGCTGTCGTGGGATTCACTGTTTCTGCCCTCGTGGCGCATCCTCGAGCAATCGGGCAATTCCGGCGGCCTGCCGCGTTACCCGATCAAGCTGGTGGTGCCCGTCGGCTTCGCCCTGCTGACGCTGCAGGGCGTGTCCGAACTGATCAAGCGCTTCGCCGCCCTCAAGGGCCTGGTGCGCATCGAATCCAAGTACGAGAGGCCGGTTCAATGATTCCGTTGGAATATATGCCGCCGCTGATGTTCGGCGGCCTGGTGGTATTCATGCTGATCGGCTTCCCGGTCGCGTTCTCGCTGTCGGCGGTGGGCCTGGCCTTCGGCTTCCTGGCAATTGAATTGGGTTACTTCCCGATCAGCTTCCTGCAGGCCGTGCCGAGCCGCGTGTTCGGCAGCGTGCTGGCCAACGAGCTGCTGCTGGCGATCCCGTTCTTCACCTTCATGGGCGCCATCCTGGAGAAGTGCGGGCTGGCCGAGGACATGCTGGACTCGATGGGCCAGCTGTTCGGCCCGGTGCGCGGCGGCCTGGGCTATTCGGTGATCATCGTCGGCTTTATCCTGGGCGCGATTACCGGCACGGTGGCGGCACAGGTGATCGCGATGGCGATGATCTCGCTGCCGGTGATGATGCGCTACCGCTACAACATGAAGTACGCCACCGGCGTGCTGGCCGCATCGGGCACCATCACGCAGCTGGTTCCGCCGTCGCTGGTGCTGGTGGTGCTGGCCGACCAGCTCAAGACCCCGCTGGGCAGCGCCGACGTGGGCAGCATGTACCTGGGCGCATGGGGCCCGTCGGTGGTGCAGATCGCGCTGTTCGCCCTCTATACCTTCATGCTGGCCCGCTTCAAGCCTGACTGGCTGCCGCCGGTGCCGCCGGAGGCGCGCACGCTGCGCGGCTGGGCGCTGTGGCGCAAATGCCTGCGCGGCATCATCCCGTGCGCGGTGCTGATCTTCCTGGTGCTGGGGACGATCATGATGGGCATTGCCACGCCGACCGAATCCGGCGCCATGGGCGCAGTCGGCGCGCTGGTGCTGGCCGTGATCCGCGACAAGGCCTTCAGCCGCATCGACCGCCAGGTCTATCGCGTCGGTATCGCCGCCGCGCTGGTGGCCTCGGCCATCGGCATCTTCGCCTTCGGCTCGCACGTGTTCCGTATCCCGCTGGCGGTGGTGTACCTGGTCATCCTCTGGCTGCTGCTGCGCGCCGGCCAGATGACCGAACTGCGCCTGCTGATCGTCGATGCCTACCAGTCCACCGCGCGCCTCACCGCGATGGTGGTGTTCATCCTGATCGGCTCCACCTGCTTCTCGGTGGTATTCCAGGGCGTCGACGGCGGTGCGTGGGTGGAACACCTGTTCACCTCGCTGCCGGGCGGCTGGATCGGCTTCCTGATCGTGGTGAACCTGTTCATCTTCTTCCTGGCCTTCTTCCTCGACTTCTTCGAGATCGCCTTTATCGTGGTGCCGATGCTGGCGCCGGTGGCGGTCAAGGTGCTGGCGCCGGTGGTGGCCGACTCCATGGGCGGCAATCCGGAAGCCGCGGCTACGGCGGCGCTGGTGTGGTTCGGCGTGATGCTGTGCGTGAACATGCAGACCTCGTTCATGCACCCGCCGTTCGGCTTCGCGCTGTTCTACCTGCGCGGCATCGCCCCGAAGGAAGTGAAGAGCTCGGACATCTACTGGGGCGCCCTGCCCTGGGTGGGCCTGCAGATGGTGATGGTCGTCATGGTGATGTTCCTGCCCGGCATGGTGACGGGGCTGCTGGACAAGGGATCGCTCAAGCACAGCAACGCGGCAGAGGTCAGTATCCCGCTTGGCGGAGAGCCGGAGAAACCGGCGTCGGCGCCAGGATCGGCCGCCCCGCCGGGTTCGCTGGAACTGCCAGGCGCGGCACCGGCACCTGAGCCCGCGGCACCACAGTTCGAGTTCGAAAAGAAGAACTGACCGGATAGTCGATCCAAGGCCCCGCAGCGATGCGGGGCCTTTTCATTGGCGCGGGTCCGCTCCGGCGCCGGCGTGCGATTGCGAATCGGCTCATCGACCGGCGCGCTTGCGTGGCCCAGACTGGCCCTGTGTTCTGCGAACCGCCCCCAGGAGAGCCACCATGCAAACCACCACACCCTTCGACCGGCCGGGCACGGCAACGATGCACCGCCTGCCATCGATACGTGACCGCCGTATTGATAACAATGCTATCATCTCTTCATCCGATGGTGAGGAGGTCAAGATGGCAACACTACTCGTTCGTGGCATCGATGAATCCCTGGTCCAGCGCCTGCGCGAGCGGGCCGTCGCCAACGGCCGCAGCGCCGAGGCCGAGCACCGCGCCATCCTGGCGCAGGCGCTGGGCGGCACGCGCCGGCGCAGCCTTGCCGAGGTGCTGGCCAGCATGCCGGACGTCGGCCACGACGCCGACTTCGAGCGGACCCAGGACCCGGGCGAGGCGCCGCGTGTATTTGATTGATACCAACGTCATCAGCGAGACGCGCAAGCGCGAGCGCGCCAACCCCGGCGTGCGCGCGTTCTTCCGCCAGGCGGCGCGGGAAGGTGCCGCGCTCTACCTGTCGGCGCTGACCGTGGGCGAGCTCCAGCGCGGCATTGCGCTGATCCGCCATCGCGGCGATACGGCGCAGGCCGCGGTGCTGGAGCAATGGCTGGCGACTGTGCTGGAGGATTTTGGCCGGCAGGTGTTGCCGGTCGATGCCGACGTCGCCCAGGTCTGGGGCCAGCTGCGCGCGCCGCGGCCCGAGCATGCGCTGGACAAGTTCATTGCCGCCACCGCGCTGATCCACGACCTGACCATTGTCACGCGCAATGTGGAGGACTTCCGCGGCACGGGCGCGATGCTGCTGAATCCGTTCACCTAGTCCAAAAAGGAAAGGGCCCCGCATCGCGGGGCCCTGCTCACGTCAGCGGGACGCGGACTGGCGCTCAGCCGTCCTGCTTCACGCAGTCGACAAAGTACGCCTTCTTGCCGTCGATCTCGTCCTCGACCAGGCCGTGGATGTCGGTCTCGAAGCCCGGGAACAGCTTGTTGAACTCGCGCGCGAACTTCAGGTACTGCACGATGGTGCGGTTGAAGCGCTCGCCCGGGATCAGCAGCGGAATGCCCGGCGGGTACGGCGTCAGCAGGATGGCGGTGACGCGGCCTTCCAGGTCGTCCACCGGCACGCGCTCGATCTCGCGGTGCGCCATCATGGCCCAGGCGTCCGACGGCTTCATCGCCGGCTCCATGTCCGACAGGTACATCTCCGTCGTCACACGGGCCACGTCGTTGGCCTTGTACACGCTGTGGATCGCATCGCACAGGTCACGCAGGCCCATGCGCTCGTATTGCGGATGCTTGCCGACGAATTCCGGCAGCACACGCCACAGCGGCTGGTTCTGGTCGTAGTCGTCCTTGAACTGCTGCAGCTCGGTCACCAGCGAGTTCCAGCGGCCCTTGGTGATGCCGATGGTGAACATGATGAAGAACGAGTACAGCCCGGTCTTCTCGATGATGATGCCGTGCTCGGCCAGGTACTTGGTGACGATGGCCGCCGGGATGCCGCGTTCGCTGAACTCGCCGTCCACGTCCAGGCCCGGGGTAATGATGGTGGCCTTGATCGGGTCGAGCAGGTTGAAGCCGTCGGCCAGGTCGCCGAAGCCGTGCCAGCGTTCGTTAGCCTTGAGCATCCACTCCTCGCGGTCGCCGATGCCGTCTTCGATCAGCGCGTCCGGGCCCCACACCTTGAACCACCAGTCGCCGTTCTTGCCGTCGTCATAATCGCCCTCGACCTTGCGCATGGCGCGGCGGAAGTCCATCGCCTCCTGGATGCTCTCCTCCACCAGCGCGGTGCCGCCCGGGGCTTCCATCATCGCCGCGGCCACGTCGCACGAGGCAATGATGGAGTACTGCGGGCTGGTCGAGGTGTGCATCAGGTACGCCTCGTTGAAGCGGTAGCGGTCCAGCTTGCGCGTCTCGGAATCCTGCACGAGGATCTGCGAGGCTTGCGACAGGCCGGCCAGCAGCTTGTGCGTGGACTGGGTGGCAAACACCAGCGCGTCCTTGCTGCGCGGGCGGTCCTTACCGATCGCGTGCATGTTGTGATAGAAGTCGTGGAAGGCCGCGTGCGGCAGCCAGGCTTCATCGAAGTGCAGCGTGTCGATCTCGGCAGCCAGCATTTCCTTGATCTGCTCGGCGTTGTACAGCACGCCGTCGTACGTACCCTGGGTGATGGTCAGGATGCGCGGCTTCTGGTTCTTGGCCTTGCTGGCGAACGGGTGGTTGGCGATCTTCTTCCTGATCGTTTCCGGGTCGAACTCGCTCTTCGGGATCGGGCCGATGATGCCGTAGTGGTTGCGCGTCGGCATCAGGAACACCGGGATCGCGCCCGTCATCATGATCGCGTGCAGGATCGACTTGTGGCAATTGCGGTCCACCACCACGATGTCGCCCGGCGCCACATTGGCATGCCACACCATCTTGTTCGAGGTGGAGGTGCCGTTGGTGACGAAGTACATGTGGTCGGAGTTGAAGATGCGCGCGGCATTGCGCTCCGATGCGGCCACCGGGCCGGTGTGGTCCAGCAGCTGGCCCAGTTCGTCGACCGCGTTGCAGACGTCGGCACGCAGCATGTTCTCGCCGAAGAACTGGTGGAACACCTGGCCCACCGGGCTCTTCAGGAATGCCACGCCGCCCGAGTGCCCCGGGCAGTGCCACGAGTACGAGCTGTCCTGCGCGTAGTCGATCAGCGCCTTGAAGAACGGCGGCGCCAGCGTGTCGAGGTAGACCTTGGCTTCGCGGATGATGTGGCGTGCCACGAATTCCGGCGTGTCCTCGAACATATGGATGAAGCCGTGCAGCTCGCGCAGGATATCGTTGGGGATATGGCGCGAAGTGCGGGTCTCGCCGTACAGGAAGATCGGCAGGTCCGAGTTGCGGCGGCGCACTTCGGCAACGAAGGCGCGCAGCTTTTCGATGGCGGCGGCCTCGAGCTGGTCGTCGCCATCTCGCGTGAACTCGTCGTCGTCGATCGACACGATAAAGCTCGATGCCCGGCTGGACTGCTGGGCAAACGACGTGAGGTCGCCGTAGCTGGTCAGGCCCATGACCTCCATGCCCTCTTTCTCGATCGCCTCGGCCAGCGCGCGGATGCCCGAGCCGGAAATGTTCTCGGAGCGAAAGTCTTCGTCAATGATGATGACGGGGAAACGGAATTTCATCGGGCATCCTTGATGGAAAGCAGGACATAAAGGACTTGAGCCACATGGCCGGCGGGAGGTTCCCCGCGACGGCGACATGTGGCTCTCACGTCAGTTGTGGCGGCCGCTCTGGGCCAGCCGTACCGGCAGACGCCGGCATTGTAATGCGCTCAGGTCTTCGGCAGTGTGACACCGTGCTGGCCCTGGTACTTGCCGCCCCGGTCGCGGTACGAAGTCTCGCAGACTTCGTCGCTCTCGAAGAACAGCACCTGGGCGCAACCCTCGCCGGCGTAGATCTTGGCGGGCAGCGGCGTGGTGTTGGAGAACTCCAGCGTCACATAGCCTTCCCATTCGGGCTCGAACGGCGTCACGTTGACGATGATGCCGCAGCGGGCATAGGTGCTCTTGCCCAGGCAGATGGTCAGCACGCTGCGCGGGATCCGGAAGTACTCCATCGTGCGCGCCAGCGCGAACGAGTTGGGCGGGATGATGCAGACATCACCCTTGAAATCCACGAAGGACTTCTCGTCGAAATTCTTCGGATCGACGATGGTGCTGTTGATATTGGTGAAGATCTTGAATTCATCGGCGCAGCGGATGTCGTAGCCATAGCTCGAAGTGCCGTACGAAACGATCTTGCGCCCGTCCTGCTCCCGGACCTGGCCTGGCGCGAACGGCTCGATCATGCCGTGCTGCTCCGCCATGCGGCGGATCCACTTGTCGGATTTGATGCTCATAAGGTTGGGAGGGTAAACACACTGGCTCGGAGTGCGCCGCATTGTACAACCAATCGGCGCCCGTCCCTGCAAGCGAATGCAAGCAGCCAAGTGCCGCTTACGCCACCGCGTCTTCCGGCAGGCGGTGGCGGAAGCGCTCGCGCCCGGTGTAGAGCAGGAAGTGCTTGCCGGTGCAGCGCGCAAACAGCGTCAGGTTGACGCGCCGGGCCATCTGGTAGCCCATCTGCGTCACGCCCGAGCGCGACAGCAGGAACGGGATGCCCATCTGCGCGCCCTTGATCACCATCTCGGAGGTCAGGCGCCCGGTGGTGTAGAAGATCTTGTCGCTGCCCGTCATGCCTTCCAGCCACATGCGTCCGGCAATGGCGTCCACGGCATTGTGGCGGCCCACGTCCTCGATGAACATCAGCAGCTCGGTGCCCTGGAACAGCGCGCAGCCGTGCACCGAGCCAGCCTGCTTGTAGACCGACTGCTGCAGCCGGATGGTGTCGATGATGCCGTACAGGGTGTCCTGGTCCAGCGTGGCGCCCACCGGCAGGCGGATGTTGTCGACCTCATCGAGCAGCGAGCCGAACACGGTGCCTTGCCCGCAGCCGGTGGTCACCACGCGGCGCGCGGTGCGTTCTTCGATGCGGTCCACGCCATTGCGCGTGGTCACGGCGGCCGACTCGGTTTCCCAGTCGACCTGCACCGCGGCGATGTCTTCGATCGATTCCACCAGCCGCTGGTTGCGCAGGTAGCCCAGCACCAGGTGCTCGGGCGCGCCGCCCAGGGTCATCAGCGTGACCAGCTCGCGCTTGTCGAGGTAGACCGTCAGCGGACGCTCGCCCGGCAGGTAGGCCGCGCGCACACGGCCCTGCTCGTCGACGACTTCAACCTCTTCGATCAGGGGAACGGCTGCCTGGGTAAGCTCGGGACGCAGGGTCATGACGAGGGGCTCTGGACTGCTGGTGAGGGCCCCGCGCCGCGCGCGGCGAGCATGGGGCTGTGGTTACGGCGCCTTTGCAGGGGATTGTACCGCGCCGGCCGCGGCCGGTTTGGCGTCGGCCGCGGTGCTTGCCACGGCTGGCGCCGGGGCCGCAGGCGCAGCGGCGGTCGGCGCCACAAACGGGCCCGGATCGGCACACGCAGCGGTCTGCGACGGCGCGCGGGCTTCCTGGCCGTGGGCCTTGCGCTCGGCGAAGTAACGCGCCGCGGTCTTGTCCTGCGCGCGGCACAACTGGTAGGCGGCGACCTTGTCGGCCCAGGCGGCGCGCGCCTTGGTCTCGGCGGCCTTGGCCTGCTGGGCCTCGGTCGGCGGCGGCAGCTTGGCCAGCGCGCCGGTGGCAAAGGTGGCGCCCGCGCACAGGGCAACCAGCGTCAGGGTGCGTGTCATCGTCATGGTGGGTTCCGCATGGTCTGGTTGGCGCCGGCCTCAGGCTTCGCCCGGGGTATGCCGGGTGTTGCGCCCCGCGGCGGCTTCCGGGCTGGCCGAACGCTGGGCCGGGATCTTGCCGGACTTGATGTCGTCGTACCAGTGCTCGTGGTGCTCCTTGGCCCAGGCCTCGTCCACCCAGCCGTCGCGCATGGCGCGGTAGGCGCCTTCCATGCCGACCGTGCCCATGTAGATATGGCCGCACGCCATCGCGATCATCAGCACGGCCGAGATCCCGTGGATCACGTTGGTGATCTGCATGGTCGAGCGGTAGTAGTCCATGCCAGGCACGATCATGTCCAGCACCCAGCCCGACGCCGACAGCACCAGCCCGAACACGAACACGCCGATCCAGAACCACATCTTCTCGCCGGCATTGAAGCGCCCGCTCGGCACATGCTTGCCGGATACCAGGCCGCCAAGGCTGGTCACCCAGCGCATATCGTCGCGGTTGGGCAGGTTGTCGCGCACGAACACCACGAAGCCCACGATCACCGACAGCGTAAAGATCGGGCCGATCACGTTGTGCAGGTTCTTCAGCACGTAAGTCAGCCAGCCGAACAGCATGTGGCCCATCAGCGGCAGCAGGAAATGCTTGCCCAGCAGCAGCACGATGCCCGACACCGCCAGCACCACGAACGAGATCGCCATGGTCCAGTGGACAATGCGCTCAAGCGGCGTGAAGCGCTCGATCATGCGGCCGGTGCGCGGCGTGCGCAGCGGGATGGTGCCGCGCCAGAGGAAAAAGCCCAGGATGGCAAGCGGCACCACCAGCAGCAGCCAGCCGCCCCAGACGGTGATGACGCCATTGCGGAACAGGCGCCATTGCTGCCCGGTGCGCTGGATCAGCACGCCCGCTTCCTTGTCGGGCAGGCTGCTGTAGTGGCGCTGGTCGGAATTGACCTCGCGCCAGACCGGCGCATTGTTGCCGGGCTGCGTGACGGTGCGCTGCTGCTGCGACTGTGCCTCGGCGGCGATATCGCGGCGCGGTATGTTGAAGATATTCTCGGATGCGATGCCGGCCAGCGGCTGGACCGGATGCGTGGCCGGGTTGTTGGCGTCAGCATTGGCCTGGGCGGCGGCCGGTGCCGGCGGTGCCGAGGCCGGCGCCTGTGCGGCGGCGGTGCCGGCAAAGGCCGCCAGCGCCAGGGCGCCGGCGCTGAGCCAGCGCCGCCAGCCTGCGCGGCATGCATTCTGCGACGGCGTCATGTGCGCTCCTTCGGATCGTCGAGGGCCAGCGCCCGGCTGCCGGGGCGGCCCAACTGCAGCGCCTTCATTGCGTGCGGTTGTACTCGTTCTGCAACTGGTTGCGCTGGCGAATCTGGTTGTGCCAGCTGGTCTTGTCACCCTGCGTCCAGCCCTTGGCCACGAACGGATCGTCCGGGGCGCCCTGGTAGGCCTGAGCATCGGACTTGCGGTGCGACGGGCCGATGGTCTGCGGCTTCTCGCCGCACGCCGCCAGCAGCACGCCGCACAGCGACAACAACGCAACAACGCGGACGCGGTTCATGACGCTTGCCCTCCCGAGGCCGCGGGTGCGGCCGGTGCAGCGGGCGCCGGCTGTGCCGGTTGGGCCGGCTGGGCCGCGCCGCCCTTGGCGGTGCCGTAGGCCGTACCCCAGCCGAACACGTCGCCGCCGGTGCCGCGCTTGATCACGCGGTTGCGCAGGATGTCGGCGATCACATCGCCGTCTCCGCCCAGCAGCGCCTTGGTCGAGCACATCTCGGCGCACAGCGGCAGCTTGCCTTCGGCCAGGCGGTTGCGGCCGTACTTCTCGAATTCCGCTTCCGAGCCGTTCTTTTCCGGGCCGCCCGCGCAGAAGGTGCACTTGTCCATCTTGCCGCGCACGCCGAAGGTGCCGGTCGACGGGAACTGCGGCGCGCCGAACGGGCAGGCGTAGGAACAGTAGCCGCAGCCGATGCAGACGTCCTTGTCGTGCAGCACCACGCCGTCCTCGGTGCGGTAGAAGCAGTCGACCGGGCAGACCGCCATGCAGGGCGCGTCCGAACAGTGCATGCAGGCCACCGAGATCGATTTCTCGGCGCCGACCATGCCGTCGTTGACGGTGACCACGCGGCGCCGGTTCACGCCCCAGGGCACCTCGTGCTCGTTCTTGCAGGCAGTGACGCAGCTGTTGCACTCGATGCAGCGCTCGGCGTCACAGATAAATTTCATGCGTGCCATGGTGTCCCTCTGCCCTTATGCAAACCGCTCGATCTGGCAAACGGTGGTCTTGGTTTCCTGCATCATCGTCACCGCGTCATACCCATAGGTGGTGGCCGTGTTGACCGCCTCGCCCCGCACCACCGGCATCGCGCCCTCGGGGTAGTAGTCCTTCAGGTCCTTGCCCTGCCACCAGCCCGAGAAATGGAACGGGATAAACGCGGTATCGGGCCCTACCCGCTCGGTCACCAGCGCGCGCACCTTGATGCGGGCCCCGGTGGGCGTCTTCACCCAGCAGAAGTCGCCGTTGCGGATGCCGCGGTCGGACGCCGCGCGCGGGTTGATCTCGACGAAGTTCTCCTGCTGCAGTTCGGCCAGCCACGGGTTGGAGCGGGTTTCCTCGCCGCCGCCCTCGTACTCGACCAGCCGCCCGGAGGTCAGGATGATCGGGAACTTCTCATAGACCTTGTTCTCGATATTGCGCTGCTGCACCGACTTGTACAGCGTCGGCAGCCGCCAGAACGCCATCTTGTCATCGTGGGTCGGGTACTTGGCGACCATGTCGGGCCGCGTGGAGTACAACGGCTCGCGGTGCTGCGGGATCGGGTCGGGGAAGTTCCACACCACCGCGCGCGCCTTGGCATTGCCGAACGGGTGGCAGCCATGGTTCTTCAGCACCACGCGCTGGATACCGCCCGACAGGTCGGTCTTCCAGTTCTTGCCTTCGGCCTTGGCCTTCTCGGCATCGGTCAGGTCGTCCCACCAGCCCAGCTTCTTCAGCAGCACATGGTCGAACTCCGGATAGCCGGTGGTGATCTCCGCGCCCAGCGAGCAAGAGCCGTCCTCGGCCAGCAGGTTGACGCCGTCGCGCTCCACGCCGAAGTTGGCGCGGAAGTTGCCGCCGCCGTCCATCACGTGCTTGCTGGTGTCGTACAGGTTGGGCGAGCCCGGGTGCTTCAGTTCGGGCGTGCCGTAGCATGGCCACGGCAGGCCGAAGTAGTCGCCGGTCAGGTCGTAGCCCGTGACCGGGTCCTTGCCCGCCTTGCAGCGCAGCGTCTTGACGTCGAACATCTGCATATTGCGCATATGCGACTTCAACCGCTCCGGCGACTGGCCGGTGTAGCCGATGGTCCAGTTGCTGGCGTTGATCTCGCGCAGGATCGATTCCGGCTCAGGCTCCATCCAGGTGCGGCCGGCGCGCTTGACCTCGATCAGCTTCATGTTCTTCGACAGCTCCTTGCCAAAGCCAAGCTTGTCGGCGAACGCCTGCATCAGCGTCTGGTCGGGCATCGACTCGAACAGCGGCTCGATGACCTTCTCGCGCCATTGCAGCGAGCGGTTCGACGCCGTGCACGTGCCCGAGGTCTCGAACTGAGTGCAGGCCGGCAGCAGGTACACCGCGCGGTTCGGGTTGACCTTGTCGCCCTCGGCCGGCGGCATGTTGGCCATCGCCGCGGTCGCCGACGGATAGGGGTCGACCACCACCAGCAGGTCGAGCTTGTCCAGCGCCTTCTTCATCTCCAGGCCGCGCGTCTGCGAGTTCGGGGCATGGCCCCAGAAGAACACGCCGCGCACGTTGTTGTCCTGGTCGATCAGCTCATTCTTCTCGGTGACGATATCGATCCAGCGCGACACCGTGGTGCCGGACTTCTCCATCATCGCCTGCGAGGCGAACTGCTTCTTGATCCATTCGTAGTCCACGCCCCACACCGCGGCGTAGTGCTTCCACGCGCCGGTGGCCAGGCCGTAGTAGCCCGGCAGCGAGTCCGGGTTGGGGCCCACGTCGGTGGCGCCCTGCACGTTGTCGTGGCCGCGGAAGATGTTGGCGCCGCCGCCCGACACGCCGATATTGCCCAGCGCCAGCTGCACGATGCACGAGGCGCGCACGATCGCGTTGCCGATGGTGTGCTGGGTCTGGCCCATGCACCACACCAGCGTGCTGGGACGGTTCTTGGCCATGATCTCGGCGACCATCTTCACCTGCGCCTCGGGCACGCCGCAGACTTCCTCGACCTTGTCGGGGGTCCACTTGGCCAGCACCTCTTGCTTGACCTTGTCCATGCCATAGACCCGGTCGTTCAGGAACTTCTGGTCTTCCCAGCCGTTCTGGAAGATGTGGTACAGCATGCCGAACAGGAACGCGATATCGGTGCCCGAGCGGATGCGCACATAGTGCTGGGCCTTGGCCGCGGTGCGCGTGTAGCGCGGATCGACCACGATCACCTTGCAGCCGTTCTCCTTGGCATGCAGCAGGTGCAGCATCGACACCGGGTGCGCCTCGGCCGCGTTGGAGCCGATATACAGCGCTGCCTTCGCGTTCTGCATATCGTTGTACGAGTTGGTCATCGCCCCGTAGCCCCAGGTATTCGCCACGCCCGCCACGGTGGTGGAGTGGCAGATGCGCGCCTGGTGGTCGGTGTTGTTGGTGCCGAAGAACGACACCCACTTGCGCAGCAGGTAGGACTGCTCGTTGCTGTGCTTGGACGAACCGACGAAGAACATCGAGTCCGGGCCGGTCTGCTGGCGGATCTCCTTCATCCTGGCGGTGATCTCGTCCAGTGCCTGGTCCCAGCTGATGCGCTGGTACTTGCCGTTGACCAGCTTCATCGGGTACTTGAGGCGGTATTCGCCGTGGCCGTGCTCGCGCAGCGCCGCGCCCTTGGCGCAGTGCGCGCCCAGGTTGATGGGCGAATCGAACACCGGCTCCTGGCGTATCCACACGCCGTTCTGCACCACCGCGTCGACCGCGCAGCCGACCGAGCAGTGGCCGCACACGGTGCGCCTGACCACGATGCCGGTCTTGCCGTCGGCGGCCGCCTTCTTGTCGTCGGCGGCGTCCGCCTTGCGGATCAGCGTCAGCTGCGAGGCCGCCAGCCCGGCACCGACGCCGATGCCAGAGCGCTTGAGGAAGCTGCGGCGGTCCATGGTCGGCATCGCGCCGGCCAGGCTGGCCGCGAGTCGCTGCGAGAGTCGGCCGGAGGCTGCGCCGGCAAGTTCAGGCCGGTTGGCCAGGCCGTCAGCGAGGCGGGCGGATGCGCCCTGCGCCGCGCGTTTGCGGGTCAAGATCATGTCTCACCTCAGATGCGGACGCTGGTCGCGTCCGGTTGCAGGCGGCGCGGCAGACCACACCGCCCTGGCAGTTACACCAGCGTGGTCCGGTAGTACTTGCGGATGTGGTCAGAGACCCGGTAACCCTTGCTGTCCGACGGAGGATCGGTGGGTTCCGGCAGAGCAGTGGCCTGGCCCGGCATGGCCGGACCGCGCGCGGTCAGCGCTGCCGCACCCGTAGCGGCAGCCACAACTCCAGCGCCCGCGAGAAACGTGCGACGCGCGACCCTGGTTTGCTTCTCTGTCATGTGGGGGCTCCTCGGCTGTCCAAGCCCGATGGTTTTAGCCGTTATGCGTTGTTATGCATATTCTAGAATCAACTTGCAGGAAAGACCATGATATGCACGGGTTTTTCCCTACTTTCCAACCCATTTTCGCGCAAGTGGCTGCCTTCGTCCCGCGGCGCCAAAGAAACCTCGAAGCGCGCCGATATTCAATGCCCCCGGCTCAATGCATCTCGAGGGCCACGGCCTCCACGCCGGAAAACGCGCCCAGCAAGCCGGCCACGCCGCGATAGAAACGCGCCTGCGGGTGCGCCGTCACTGCATCGCACAATCGCTCCACCCAGGGCTGCAGGTGCTGCGCATAGAAGCGCTGCTGCTCGCCCAGGTTGGACACCGCCAGGTCGTCGCCCGCCACCAGGAAGCGCATCACCTCGCACAGCGTGGCGATATGGTCCTCGGTTTCGCTGACATCTTCATGGCGCTCCAGGCCGTAGCGGGCCAGGTCTTCGCGCAGCGCCACCAGCGGGCGCTCGTTCAGGAAGCCGGTCATGTAGAAGGAGCCGTACAGGAACACATCCTGGCGGCCCACGCCCACGAACAGCTGCCGATACTCCTCCTCGGCCTCGGCCGCGGTGGTCTCCGATGCTGCATCGCACAACGCATTCCACGCCTTGCCCAGCACGGATTTCGCGTCCTCGCCTACGGCGCGGTTGGCGGCGATGTGGTGCAGCAGCGCGGCGTCGGGCGCGTGGTAGAACAGCGTGGCGAGCAGCCCGTAGAGGTCGGCGCGGGCGGTGTCTTCGGCATCGTCGGCCGGCGGCGCGGCGGTGAGCTGGATCGGCTGGAAATCTGTCATGTCGTGATGATTTGTCCTGGGTGGCCTGGCCGCCGTCAGCGCAGCGTGGCGCCGGTGGCGGTTCCCGTATCGCGCTCGATCATGTCGATGACGCGGCAGTCAGGGCACATCTTCAGGCGCTCGGCCGCGGCGCCGGCAAAAGCCGGATGGCCGGCCAGGCGCACCAGCATGGACTCCACCATCTGCGCCGTGCCGAACGGCTTGGCGCAGCGGATGCAATGGAACGGCTGGGTCTCGTTGAGGGTCACCGGGCGGCGCGCCGCGTCGCCGGCCAGCAGGCGCGGCACCAGGCTGATGGCGTCTTCCGGGCAGGTCTTCTCGCACAGCCCGCACTGCACGCAGTTGCGCTCGATAAAGCTGAGCACCGGGCGCTCGGGGTTGTCGCGCAGCGCCTGCGACGGGCACGCGCCGACGCAGGCCATGCACATGGTGCACTTGCCCGTATCCACCGCGATCGCGCCGATCGGCGCGCCGGCCGGCAGCGGCACGCTTTGCGCGGGCACCGGCGCGTGCCGCGCCAGGTGATCCAGCACAAAGTCCAGCATCTCGCGCTTGGCCGCGACCGGGCCGAACGGCGCCGGCGGCAGTGCATTGCGGCCCGGGCGCAACGCCGCCAGGCCGTCATCCAGCGCCGGGGTATCGGCGGCCTCGACCAACGACAGCACCTCGCCGTCATAGCCCAGGCCCGCCAGCATGGCGCGCCCGACCGCGATCTGCTCCAGCAGCGCGGTGCGGTACTGCGGTGCCTCGTCGCCGGTGAGCAGCACCGCTACGCGGCTGGCGCCCCAGCACAGCGCGGCGAGCCACAACTCCAGCCCGGCCGAGGCCGGGTGGAACAGCGACAACGGCATCACATTGGCGGGCACGCCCTTGGCCTTGCCGCCGCGGGCGGCACGGCCAAGGGCCAGCAGCGCTGGCGTGCCGTATTCCTCGCCATGCAGCAGCACCACCGGATCGCGCGCACCGGCCTGGCGGTACGCTGACAGCAGCGTCCTCAGGCGCGCGCCCGTCACCTCCGGCCCCGGGTAGCCATAGCTGATGGCCCCGCTCGGGCACACGGTGGTGCAGGCGCCGCAGCCCATGCACAGGTTGGGCGTGACCTCGATGCGTCCCTTGCCGTCATGCCAGCGCGAGCCGATGGCCTCGGTCGAGCAGATGTCGATGCAGGCGGTGCAGCCGGTGGTCTGGTTGCGGCCATGCGCACACAGGTTTTCCTTGTAGCGGAAGAACCTGGGCTTCTCGAACTCGCCCACCAGGCCTGCCAGCAGCAACGCCTGGGCCTGCTGGCGCGCGGCATCGGCGCCCGCGTGCAGGTAGCCCTGCGGCGGCTGGTGCATGGTGAAGGCGGGCGTGTCGCACAGGTCGAAGACCAGGTCGAAGCGACCCTGCACGCTGCCCTGCGGGCGGTCGAAGTCGATCGCCGCGGCGGCGCCGCAGGCGCGCACGCAAGCACGGTGCGAGCGGCAGCGCGACAGGTCGATCTGGTAGCTGAAGTCGATCGCGTCTTCAGGACAGGCGTCGATGCAGGCGTTGCAGCGGGTGCACAGGTCCAGGTCGATCGGGTTGCTGCGGCCTGCGCCGGTCTCCCAGCTGGCCTCGAATGCGCCCAGCCAGCCCGTCAGCGAAGCGAGCCGGCCGCTGTGGACCGGATAAGCGCGCGCCGCCGGCTGCGCCGCGGCGCCTTCACGCTTGTCGCTGCCGGTCAGCAGCACCGTGACCTCCAGCTGCATCGCGGCCAGCCGCTCGGCCCACGGCAGCGCACGCTGGGCCGGGCCCAGCACCAGCACCGCGCCGTCGGAACGGTAATCCACCACCGGCACCGGGTCAGGTTCTGGCAGCGCGGCCACCGCCAGCAGCGCGGCAATCTTGGCATTGGCGGTCTTCGGGTCGCGCCGGGCGCCCTGTGACCAGCCGCCGGTCTCGCGGATATTGACGAAGCGCACCGGCGCGGTCACCACCGGGCGGCCATCGCTGCCCTGCGCGGCTTGCGCTGCGACTTCAGTAAATAGCTGGCGTTCCTGGGTGCAGGCGACGATGACGTCGTCGGTGCCGTCGAGCGCGGCGGTGAAGTCGCCGATCTCGCGCCGGCACAGCAGGTGATGGACCTTCAAGGGGCCCTGGTTGGCGTCCTTGGTTGCTTCGGACAATGCCGCCCCGTCAAGCGGCATGGTGTCGTTGCAGTTGCAGATCAGCGTCGGCATGGCGAATGCAGCTGACCGGTCCGGACGTCCTTCTTGGCGAGGGGTCTGCAGGCCGGCGGATTGTGGGGATGCCTATTGTAGGCTGCGCTGCACCTGTGGGGCTACGCGCATTTATGCGGGTCTTGCGGGCCCTGTTCTGCCCTTTGACTTACCGTTTGCTGCGGCGTTTCGACTGGTGCGGGTATGTCCGTAGTGTCGGCGGTCTCGCCGGATTCGGCGAACTCGGCGGGCGCCGCCGGCGGTACATCCGCAGGCCCCGCGGCGGCGGCCGCGGCCTGTGCCGCCGCGCGTTCCTCGTCGGTCGGCTCGAACAGCCCCAGCGTATCGGCCTGGCGCAGCTGGCGCAGGATCTCCGGCGGGATCGGGTCGGGCTTGCTGTAGTCGTCGATATAGATGTCGAGCCCGTCCATGACATTGAAGTGCGGATCGGCGAACAGCGTCTTCAGCGCCGCGCGCTTGACCGACTCATCCACGCCGCGGGCCACAAACCGGGCGATCTCGTCGCCGGGGCGCAGCGCCGCCACGTCCTCCAGCGTCGGGGCCGGTACCTGCGGCGCTTCGGGTGCTGCCCCGGCGGTCGCGGGGACGGCGTCGGCAACCGCCGGCGGTGCCGGCTCGGCCGGCACGGGCATGCCCTCCCGCACCGCGGCCTTGCGGCGCGACCAGCGCGACAGGAAGGACGAATCGCTCATCGGCAGGGCAAGCTCAGGTCGTCAGGGTCAGTAGCGGGCGCGGTCTTCCGGCGCCTTGAAGGATTCGGGCCGGCGCCGCTGCTTGGGCTCGGGCCGGTAGTGCTCGTCGACATAGGCCTGCAGCCACTCGCGCTGCTCGGGCGCCAGCGGCACGTTCTCGACGGTCTCGCCGGCATCGAGCCAGCGGCCGGCCTCGTTGTACGACAGCGTCACGGTCATCGGCACTGGATGGGCTTCTTCGCCATCGCCGTCATCCTCTGGCATGCGCCACAGCACGAACCAGCACGGCGTGGTCGAGGTCAGGTTCAGGTAGTAGCCTTCGCCCTGGTCGCGGAACAGCGTCACCTCAAAGCCTGGGTAGAGCCAGTGCGCGCCATGGGCGTCATGCTCCAGGCACACGGGGTGCGTGCCGAACTCGCCAAGGTCCGGCAGCACCGCGTCCAGCTCCCACTTCCACGGCTGCCAGCGGTTGGCCAGCGCGACCTTGCGCATCACCACCGCCATGGTGACGGCGGGGCGGGCTCCGGGTGCCGGCAGGTCGGGGGTAGGCTGGCTGTCCATGGTTGCTGCGCGCGGCGCGCCGCGCCCTCAGGTGTTTTGCACCACGATGCTCGGAAACTTGCTGGTCATGTCACGCGCCTTGTCGGCGACCTTGATCGCCACCTTGCGCGCGATGGCGCGGTACGTCTCTGCCACCGGGCTGTCGGGCTCGGCCACCACGGTCGGACGGCCGGAGTCGGCCTGCTCGCGGATCTGCAGGTTCAGTGGCAGGCTGCCGAGCAGGTCCACGCCGTAGTCGGCGCACATCTTCTCGCCGCCGCCGTGCCCGAAGATATGCTCGACATGGCCGCAGTTCGGGCAGCAGTAGACTGCCATGTTCTCGACGATGCCGAGGATGGGAATGCCCACCTTCTCGAACATCTTCAGGCCCTTCTTGGCGTCCAGCAGGGCAATATCCTGCGGCGTGGTGACGATCACCGCGCCGGTGACCGGCACCTTCTGCGACAGCGTCAGCTGGACGTCGCCGGTGCCCGGCGGCATGTCGACGATCAGGTAGTCCAGGTCGTGCCAGTTGGTCTGGCGCAGCAGCTGCTCCAGCGCCGAAGTCACCATCGGGCCGCGCCATACCATCGGGTTGTCCTGCTCGATCAGGAAGCCGATCGAGTTGGCCTGCAGGCCGTGGCCTTCCAGCGGCTCCATGGTCTGGCCGTCGGCGGATTCCGGGCGGCCGTCGATGCCCAGCATCATCGGCAGGCTCGGGCCATAGATGTCTGCGTCGAGCATGCCGACGCGCGCGCCCTCTGCCGCCAGCGCCAGCGCCAGGTTCACGGCCGTGGTGGACTTGCCCACCCCGCCCTTGCCCGACGCCACCGCGATCACGTTCTTCACGCCCGGCAGCAGCTTGACCCCGCGCTGCACCGCGTGCGCGACGATCTTCATGGTCACGGCCACGCTGACATTGCTCACGCCCGGCACCTGCCGCACTGCAGCAACCACCAGTTTGCGGATCGGATCAAACTGGCTCTTCGCGGGGTAGCCGAGTTCGACTTCCAGCGAGACATCGCCGCCGTCGACACGGATGTTCCTGGCCGAGCGGGTGGACACCAGGTCCTTGCCCGTATTGGGGTCGATGACGGTGCGCAGGGCTTCGGTGACCTGCTCAGTGCTGACGCTCAAGACAAACTCCGCTTCGATGATTGGGGGACTGGCGCATGATGGCCTGCGCCTAATGTATCAAAGTATGCAGCACCGGCCATGAAGGCCGGAAATCCACGCGCAATACCCTGCATGGGGTGTGGGATTACAGACATTTACAAATCTCACAAGCTCGCACTTGTGCGCGCGCCGCCATATCCATATTGTAGTGCGGTTGGACGGCCCGGTACGTCGGCACCGCAGGCGGTGTCAGGACCGGCCGGGGCCCGACGCGTACAAAGGGTTACCTGCCGCTAGCCTTGGCGTTACCATCGCGATGCGGTACCAAGAACATTTACGGGAACATCAGAAGGAGAAAGCATGAAGATCAAGCTCGTTACCGTCTCGCTCGCCGCTGCCACGTTGCTGGCCGCGGGTTGCGCCACTGAACAGCAGACCCATACGGCAGTCGGCACCGGCGTGGGCGCCGCGGTCGGCGCCGGGCTTGGCAACCTGATCGGCGGCAATACCACCGGCACGCTGGTGGGCGCGGCGGTGGGCGGTGCCATCGGCGGCGCAACCGGCTACAACTGGAACGCCATCCGCGGCAAGCTGAACAAGGACACCGCGGGCACGGGCACCCAGATCACCGAGCAGCCGGATGGCACGCTGAAGGTCAACATCCCCAGCCAGGTGACTTTCGATACCGACAGCGCCACCATCAAGCCGTCGTTCCGCTCGGTGCTCGACCAGGTCGCGCAGACCCTGGGCCAGCACCAGGACGTGAGCGCAAACGTGGTGGGCCATACCGACAGCACCGGCAACCCCAACTACAACTTGCAGCTGTCGCAGCGCCGCGCCCAGAGCGTGGCCGGCTACCTGGGTGATCGCGGCGTCGCACGCAACCGCCTGACCGCCGAAGGGCGCGGGCAATCCCAGCCGGTTGCGGACAACGGCAGTGAGGCCGGACGGGCACAAAATCGCCGCGTCGAAATTTTTTTGAAACCAATTCAAGGATGACCTTGTCATAGAAACAGGTGCCGCTTGCCACCGTTGCTGGCTCGCGATGGGTGGCTGACCTCCCGGGCGGTACCTGATTTCTCCTCCTTTTCCGTTGTGGAAAGCTGCGCCGGCTCTGACCGGCGCTTTTTTTTGGCCGAACGGATCCGTGGGTTTCGCCATTCCGCCATGCGGAACCGGCGCGCAGGCGCTGGCCAATTGCTAAAATAGCCCCTTCCCGGCACGCGCCCCCCCCTCCTGGCTGGCGCCGTCCCCTGATATTTCCCCGCTCCTGACCGGCTCCTGTTTATGACCGCACGTCGCATCCTCGTCACATCCGCCCTGCCTTATGCCAACGGCCAGATCCATATCGGCCACCTGGTGGAATACATCCAGACCGATATCTGGGTGCGTTTCCAGCGCATGATGGGCAACGAGGTCTACTACGTCGGCGCCGACGACACCCACGGCACGCCGGTGATGCTGCGCGCCGAGAAGGAAGGCATCACGCCCAAGGCACTGATCGACCGCGTCTGGACCGAGCACAAGCGCGACTTCGACAGCTTCCTGGTGTCGTTCGACAACTACTACAGCACCGACGCGGAAGAAAACCGCGAGCTGTGCGAAAAGATCTACCTGGCCCTGAAGGCCGAGGACCTGATCGCCGAGCGCGAGGTCGAGCAGTTCTTCGACCCGGTCAAGAACATGTTCCTGCCTGACCGCTTCATCAAGGGCGAGTGCCCGAAGTGCGGCGCCAAGGACCAGTACGGCGATTCCTGCGAGGTCTGCGGCACCACCTACGTGCCGACCGACCTGAAGAACCCGTATTCGGTGGTGTCCGGCGCCACGCCGGTGCGCAAGTCGTCGGCCCATTACTTCTTCAGGCTGTCCGACCCGCGCTGCGAGACCTTCCTGCGCGAATGGGTGGCCGACCTGGCCCAGCCCGAAGCCGCCAACAAGATGCAGGAATGGCTGGGCGCCGAGGGCGAGGCCTCGACCCTGTCCGACTGGGACATCTCGCGCGATGCGCCCTACTTCGGCTTCGAGATCCCCGGCGCGCCCGGCAAGTACTTCTACGTGTGGCTGGACGCCCCGATTGGCTACTACGCCAGCTTCCAGAACCTGGCCGCGAAGCAGGGCATCGACTTCGACGCCTGGGTCGGCCCGCATTCCACCGCCGAGCAGTACCACTTCATCGGCAAGGACATCCTGTACTTCCACACGCTGTTCTGGCCGGCGATGCTGCGCTTCTCGGGCTATCGCACCCCGACCAATGTGTTCGCCCACGGCTTCCTGACCGTGGACGGCGCCAAGATGAGCAAGTCGCGCGGCACCTTTATCACCGCGCAGAGCTATATCGACACCGGCATGAACCCGGAATGGCTGCGCTATTACTTCGCCGCCAAGCTCAACGCGAGCATGGAAGACCTCGACCTGAACCTCGATGACTTCATCGCGCGCGTGAACAGCGACCTGATCGGCAAGTACGTCAATATCGCCAGCCGCGCCGCGGGCTTCCTGGTCAAGCGCTTCGAAGGCAAGGTCGATGAAGCCGCACTGGCCCACCCGCTGCTGGAGCAGCTGCGCCAGGCCGCGCCACAGGTGGCGCATCTCTACGAGGCGCGCGAGTACAGCAAGGCGTTGCGCCTGGTGATGGAGCTGACCGACACGGTCAACGCCTTCGTCGACACCGAGAAGCCGTGGGAGCTGGCCAAGGACGAAAACAAGCGCGCGGCACTGCATGCGGCGTGCTCGGTCTCGCTGGAAGCCTTCCGCCTGCTGACGGTGTACCTGAAGCCGGTGGTGCCGAACGTGGCTGCCGGCGTGGAACGCTTCCTGAACGTCGAGCCGCTGGACTGGCGTGCCATCGACAAGCAACTGTCGGCTGCCAGCCCGGTGCAGGCCTATCAGCACCTGATGACGCGCGTCGATGCCAAGCAGGTCGACGCGCTGCTGGCTGCCAACCGCGAATCGCTGCAGGCAACCGCGGCGCCGGCCGCCGCGGGCGCGGCGATCGAGCCGATCGCCGACACCATCACCATCGACGACTTCGCCAAGGTGGACCTGCGCGTCGCCAAGATTGTCGAATGCCAGAAGGTGGAAGGTTCGAACAAGCTGCTGCAGCTGACGCTGGACCTCGGCGAAGGCCGCACCCGCAACGTGTTCTCGGGCATCCAGTCGGCCTACACGCCGGAGCAGCTGGTCGGCAAACTGACCGTGGTGGTGGCCAACCTGGCCCCGCGCAAGATGAAGTTCGGCGTGTCCGAAGGCATGGTGCTGGCGGCATCGGCCGCGGATGAGAAGGCCGCGCCGGGCCTGTATATCCTGGAACCGCACGAGGGCGCGGTGCCGGGCATGCGCATCGGCTGAAGCAGAGCACTCATCGCCGTTCCCCTCTCCCGCTCGCGGGAGAGGGCGGCAAACCCGCGGTAACGCCATGTTCCGCGCGTCCCATCGGTAGCGATACACGGCCAGCCAGGCCTCTGGATCGACCCGCCACACCGCCCGAGATTCTGCAATGCAGAACAGAACGGGCAGCACTTCCCCCTCCCCCTCGCTCGCGCGCTATGCACGCGCGGCATGTCATACATGGTTCCGGCGCATCGCGCTTGTGACCCCTGGACGAGCCGCGTAGATTCCACCTCGCAGAATCACAAACCAAAAAACAGAAGCCGGCCACGCAACGCTGCTTGCGCGATGCCGCTTCGCATGAAGGGGACATTTGTGAAGAAGCTCCTGATCGCCAATCGTGGCGAGATCGCGTTGCGCGTGCAGCGCGCCGCACGAGACCTTGGCATCGCCACCGTGGCGGTCTATGCCACCGACGACGATGCCAGCCGGCACCGCCTGCTGGCCGACGAAGCTGTCGCGCTTCAGGGCCAGGGGGCCGCCGCCTATCTGGACATTCCCGCCATCATCAGCGCAGCGCGCGCCACCGGCTGCGACGCCGTCCACCCTGGCTATGGCTTTCTCAGCGAGCGCGCCGACTTTGCCAGCGCTTGCGCAGCCGCGGAGATCGTCTTTGTCGGCCCCGACCCCGAGCAGCTGGCCCTGTTCGGCGACAAGGGCCGCGCGCTGGCGCTGGCCGCACGCTGCGGCGTACCGGTGATGCCCGCCACCGCGGGCGGCGCCACGCTCGACGCGGTGACCGCCTTCTTTGACGAGCAGGACGGCGCCGGCGTGGTGCTCAAGGCGGTGGGCGGCGGCGGCGGGCGCGGCATGCGCGTGGTGCGCGAGCGCGACGCCCTGGCAGAAGCCTATGCGCGCTGCCGCTCCGAGGCGCGCTCGGCCTTCGGCATCGATGCCATCTACGCCGAGCGGCTGGTGGCCCGCGCGCGCCATATCGAAGTGCAGATCGCCGGCGACGGCCACCACGTGATCGCACTGGGCGAGCGTGACTGCACGCTGCAACGCCGTTTCCAGAAAGTGGTCGAGATCGCGCCCAGCCCGGCGCTGGATCCGGCGCTGCGCCAGCGCATTGTCGATGCCGCCTGCACGCTCGCGCGCGAAGCGCGCTACCGCAGCCTGGGCACGTTTGAATTCCTGGTCGAAGAGCCCGAGGACGGCGCGCGCCGCGATGGCGCGGTCTTGCCCTTTGTCTTTATCGAAGCCAACCCGCGCCTGCAGGTCGAGCACACCGTCACCGAGCAGGTCACCGGCGTGGACCTGGTAGCCGTGCAGCTGGGGCTGGCCGAAGGCCGGCGCCTGGCAGACCTGGGGCTGGACCCGCGACACCCGCCGCGCGTGCGCGGCTATGCCATCCAGGTGCGCGTGAATGCCGAGGCCACCGACGCGCAAGGGCTGGCACGGCCCGCACAGGGGCGGCTGGAGCGTTTCGATCCGCCCACCGGGCCGGACGTGCGCGTCGACACCCACGGCTATACCGGCTATGCACCGTCCGCGCACTACGACACGCTGCTGGCCAAGCTGATCGTCACTTCCGCCAGCGACAACTTCGCTGACGCAGTGCGGCGCCTGCAGCGCGCGCTGGGGGAATTCAATATCGGCGGCATCGCCACCAACCTCGACCTGCTGCGGGCGCTGGCCGAGCGCGAGGACTTTGCCAGCCAGCGCGTGCATACGCGCTATATGGAAGCCGCGCTGCCCGCCCTGCTGGAACGCACCGCGCAGATTGCGGCGCAGGACGCGGCGCGGCAGGCCCTGGCAGGAGGCACCGCCCCCAGGGTGGCGGCACCTTCCAGCACGGCAAGCTTCGAGGAGCAACTGGGCGAAGGCCTGTCCGCGGTGCGCGCGCCAATGAACGGGCGCGTGATCGAACTGGCGCGCGAGAACGACCTGGTCAAGGCCGGCCAGACCGTGGCCGTGCTCGATGCAATGAAGATGGAGCACGCCATCGTGGCCGAGTGCGCCGGCCGCGTGATCGACTTGCGCACCGCTTCAGGCGAGCAAGTCGCCGAGGGCCAGGTCATGCTGGTGCTGGAGCCGGCCGACGCCGGCGGCCATGCCAACGGCGAAGCCGAGCACGCCGACCCCGCCACGATCCGCGCCGACCTGCAGCGCGTGCTCGACCGCCATGCCTTCCTGTACGACGCGGCCCGCCCGGAGGCGGTGGCACGCCGCCATGCGCGCGGCCAGCGCACCGCGCGCGAGAACGTCGACGACCTGTGCGATGCCGGCAGCTTCCGCGAATACGGCGGCCTGGCGCTGGCGGCACAGGCCAGCCGGCGCAGCGAGGCCGACCTGATCGCCAACACCCCGGCCGACGGCCTGATCACCGGCACCGGCGCCGTCAACGGCAGCCTGTTCGCCCCGGAGCGCGCGCGCTGCGCGGTGCTGGCCTACGACGCCACCGTGCTGGCCGGCACCCAGGGCAAGCGCAACCATATCAAGACCGACCGCATCCTGGAGGTGGCGCTGCGGAACCGGCTGCCCACGGTGATCTTTGCCGAAGGCGGCGGCGGCCGCCCGGGCGACATCGACTTTCCCACCGTGGCCGGCCTGTACCAGCCTTCGTTCGCCGCCTTCGCCGAGCTGAGCGGCGAAGTGCCGGTGGTGGGCATCGCCTCCGGGCGCTGCTTTGCCGGCAATGCCGCGCTGCTGGGCTGTTGCGACCTGATCATCGCCACGCGCAACGCCAATATCGGCATGGCCGGCCCGGCCATGATCGAAGGCGGCGGCCTGGGCGTGTTCCGCCCCGAGGATATCGGCCCGGCCACGGTGCAGTACCACAACGGCGTGGTTGACCTGCTGGTCGACGATGAGGCCGATGCCGTGGCCGCGGCCAGGCATTACCTGTCGATGTTCCAGGGCCGCGTCGACGACTGGCAGGCGCCTGACGCGCTGGCGCTGCGCCAGGTGGTGCCAGAGAACCGCCTGCGCGTCTACGACACGCGCGCCGCCATCGCCGGCCTGGCCGACGCGGGCAGCCTGCTGGAGCTGCGCGCCGGCTTCGGCACCGGCATCCACACCGCGCTGGCGCGCATCGAAGGCCGGCCCGTCGGCATTCTCGCCAACAACCCGCGCCACCTCGGCGGCGCCATCGATGCCGATGCCGCCGACAAGGCCGCGCGCTTCATGCAGGTGTGCAATGCGCACGGGCTGCCGATTGTGTCGCTGATCGACACCCCGGGCTTCATGGTGGGCCCGGAGGTCGAGGCCCGCGCCCAGGTGCGCCATGTGTCGCGCATGTTCGTCGCCGGCGCCAAGCTGCGCGTGCCGTTCCTGGCGGTGGTGCTGCGCAAGGGCTACGGCCTGGGCGCGATGGCGATGGCCGCGGGCGGCTTCCGCGCGCCGACCTTCACGGTCTCGTGGCCCACCGGCGAGTTCGGCGGCATGGGCCTGGAGGGCGCGGTGCGGCTGGGCTTCCGCAAGGAGCTGGAAGCGCTGCCGGCCGGTCCGCAGCGCGATGCGCTGTACCAGCAGCTGGTGGCGCAGATGTACGAGCGCGGCCATGCCATCAACGCCGCTGCGGCACTGGAGCTGGACGCCGTGATCGACCCCGCCGCCACCCGCCAGTGGGTGGTCAGCGGGCTCGAGGCCGGCGCCGCCAATCCCCAGCGTCCGATACGGACCTTCGTCGACGCCTGGTAGGCGCGGCGGCGGACAGAACCAGAGCGAAAGCAAGAGGAGACAGCAGATGAACGAACAGGCGTTCTTCGAGGACCTGGAAGCCCGGCATCGCAAGATCTGGCCCACCGGCCTGCCCGATGCACCGGTCTACCCCCATGGCGAGGCCCCGTTGGGCGATTACCTGCGCGCGTGGGCGCGCAAGCGCCCGGACCACGCCGCGCTGGTCTGGTACGGCACCACCGTGACCTACGCCGAGCTCGACGACCTGTCCGAGCGCTGCGCCGCGCTGCTCAAGGGCCGCGGCGTGGGCGCAGGCGACCGGGTGGCAGTGATGATGGGCAACTGCCCGCAGTTCCACGTGGTCTTCTACGGCATCCTCAAGCTGGGCGCGGTCTATGTGCCGGTCAACCCGCTCTTCAAGGAACAGGAACTGGTCTATGAGCTGAACGATGCCGGCGCCACCACAGTCATCGTGCAGGACCAGCTTGCGCCGCTGCTGATGTCGGTGCGCGCGCAGACGCGGCTGCACACCGTCTACACCACCAGTGCCGGCGCGATGCTGCCGGCGCGGCCCGAGCTGCCGCTGCCAGCGGGACTCGACGCGCCCCCGCTGGCCGTGGAAGGCACCATCGACCTGCTGCAGGCGCTGCGCGACACCGAGCCGGTGGCACTGCCCCCGGTCGACATGGACGCGCTCGCCGCACTGAACTACACCGGCGGCACCACCGGCCTGCCCAAGGGCTGCATGCACACGCAGCGCGACATGGTCTACACCGCGGCGGCTTCCTACGCGCTCACCGGCGGTGTCGATGCGCAACGGCTGGCGGAAGGCTCCGACGACGTGATGCTGAATTTCCTGCCGATGTTCTGGATCGCGGGCGAGAACCTCGGGCTGATCTACCCGATCTTCAGCGGCGCGACGGTGGTGCTGCTGGCGCGCTGGGACCCCGTGGCGGTGATGGCCGCGATCGAGCGCTATCGCGTCAACCGCACCTTCGTGGTGGTGGACAACGCGGTCGAGCTGATGAACCACCCCGATTGCGGCCGCTACGACCTGCGCTCGCTGCAGCATACGCGCGCGGCCTCGTTCATCCGCAAGATCACACCTGACATCCGCGAGCGCTGGCACGCGCTGACCGGCAGCATCATTGCCGAGGGCGCGTGGGGCATGACCGAAACCCATACCAGCGACACCTTCACCACCGGCATGCAGGACGACGACATGGACCTGCGCGGCCGCCCGGTCTTTGTCGGCCTGCCGGTGCCGGGCACGCGCATCAAGATCTGCGACTTCGACACCGGCGCGGTGCTGCCGGTCGGCGAGGAAGGCGAGATCGTGGTCAGCACGCCGTCGCTGTTCAAGGGCTACTGGGGCCGCCCCGACGTGGATGCCGAGGTGTTCCGCGACGGTTGGTTCCGCACCGGCGATATCGGCGCCTATGACGAGGCGGGCTACCTGCATTTCCTGGGGCGGCGCAAGGAGATGCTCAAGGTGCGCGGCATGAGCGTGTTCCCGTCCGAGCTGGAGGTGCTGCTGTCGCGCCACCCGGCGGTGCTGGGCTCGGCCGTGGTGGGCCGCCCCGACCCGGACAAGGGCCAGGTCCCGGTGGCCTTTATCCGCCTGCGCGCCGAGCACGCCGACGGCATCACTGCCGACACGCTGCATGCATGGTGCCGCGAGCAGATGGCGGTCTACAAGGTGCCCGAGATCCGCATCCTGCCCGAGTTCCCGTTGACCGCCACCGGCAAGGTGCGCAAGGTCGAGCTGCAGGCCCTGCTGGATACCGAGGCCGGCGGCTGAACGGGATCGCTGCCGGGTAGTACCGCCGTACCGGACGAGGACGCCGCGCGCGCGTGCCGCACGCCTGCGCGTCGAGCAAGCGCGGCTGGCGTGCAACGGCACAACGAAGGAGCCAACGGTTATGCAGGACCGATCCACCGGCAATGCCTTCAAAGAAGACCGCCACTTCGTCACCGCGCTGGCGCGCGGGCTGGAAGTGCTGGCCTGCTTCCGCACCTGCGACCGCGTGCTGGGCAACCAGGAAATCGCCCGCCGCTGCGGGCTGCCCAAGTCGACGGTATCGCGCCTGACCTCCACCCTGACCCGGCTGGGCTACCTGGCGCAGGCCGAAGGCAGCCACAAGTACAGCCTGGGCACGGCCTGCCTGCGGCTTGGCAGCGCCATGCTGTCACGGCTGGACATCCGCAAGGTGGCGCGGCCGCTGATGCAGGAGCTGGCGGACTTTTCCGGCGGTACGGTGTCGCTGGGCACGCGCGACCGGTTCTCGATGATCTATGTCGAGCACTGCCGCAGCTGCGCCGCGATCGCGCTGACGCTCGATACCGGCTCGCGCATTCCCGTCGCCACCTCGGCCATCGGCCGCGCCTGGCTGGCGGTGGTGCCGGACCAGGAGCGCCAGGCCTTCATGGAACAGGTGCGCGACGTCGACGACATGGCGTGGCCGCGCCTGCGCCAGGGCATCGAACAGGGCCTGGCGGACCACCTCACCCTGGGCGTGACCTGCTCGATGGGCGAGTGGCAGCCGGACGTCAACGGCATTGCGCGCGGCTTCGAGCCCGGCCATGGCATGCCGCCCATGGCCATCAACGTGGGCGGGCCGTCGTTCCGCCTGTCCCCGTCATTCCTGCTCGACGAGGTGCGCCCGCGCCTGCTGGAGGTGGTACGCCAGCTGGAAGGCAGCTTCCCGCGCTGAGCGCATCCGTTGTTCACACCAACAGCGCCGCCACGAGACGGCGCAACAGGAGGAGCACCATGCAAGTGAAGTTGACCGACGCCGCCCGGCGCCGCCTGCTGGCCGGCATGCTGGCCGCCGCCACCGTCCCCGCGGCCCACGCCGCGCCGGCCGCCCCGGCCAGCGGCAGCCTCACCGTCGCCTTCGGCGCGGAGTCGACCACGCTCGATCCGGTCAAGATCTCGGCCGGCGTCGACCACTACTTTGTCGGCCAGATCTTCGAGATGCTGGTGCGCCGCAATGCCGCGCTCAAGGACGAGAACTGGCTGGCGGAGAACTGGAAGCTGGAAACCGGCAAGGACGGCAAGCCCGTGCTCGACGTGCAGCTGCGCAAGGGCGTGCGCTTCCACAACGGCGACCCGCTGACGTCCGAGGACCTCGAGTTCTCCTGGCAACGCCAGCGCGACCCCAAGAGCAGCTTCTTCTCGCACTATGTCTCGTCGGTGGAGCGTTTCGAGATCGTGGATGCGCACCGCTTCAAGCTGCATTTCAAGGAGCCGGATGCGCAGTTCATCGTCGGCAACATGCAGCTGTGGGCCATGCCCAAGAAGTACATCCAGAAGGTCGGCGAAGAAGAGTTCGCCCGCAAGCCGGTCGGCACCGGGCCGTGGAAGTTTGTCTCGCGCACGGTCAAGGACGAACTGAAGCTGGAAGCCTTTGACGGCTACTGGAACAAGGAGAAGCGGCCCGGCGTCAAGGAGCTGACCATCAAGGTGATTCCCGAGGACCTGACCCGGGTGGCGGCCTTCAAGACCGGCAAGGTCGATTTCATCGACAACGTGCCGCCCTCGATGGTCGAGGAATTCAAGAAGATGCCCGGCGTGAAGACCGTCACGCTGGTGAGCGGCAACAACCTGTTCCTCAATTTCAACACGCAGATGCCGAAGTCGCCGTTCAACGATGTGCGCGTGCGGCAAGCGGCCGCGCACGCCATCGATGTCGACGCCATCATCAAGCGCGTGCTGTTCGGCCAGGGCGAGCGCTATGCGCAGGTGGGCAAGGAGTCGAATGGCTACGACCCCGAGCTCAAGCCCTACGCCTTCGACCAGAAGCGTGCGCGCGAGCTGCTCAGGCAGGCGGGCTATCCCAATGGCTTCGAGACCCCCTGCTACAACCTCACCACGCCGCGCGAACCGGGCGTGAAGGAAGTGGGCGAAGCCATGTATGCCTACCTGAGTTCCGTGGGCATCCGCTGCCAGGTGCGCAACCTGGAGTACGGGGCCTGGATCAGCCTGGGCAAGCGCGGCCGCTCGGGCCCGCCGGAGATGGACGGCGTGCTGAGCTGGATGTGGTCGCAGGGGCTGCCCGGCGACCCGGGACTGGCCTGGTCCGGTCATTTGCACAGCTACCAGGGCGGCGGCGGCTGGGGCACTTATTCCTACACCAGCGACCCCGAGGTCGACGCGCTGCTGGAGAAGCAGCGCCAGACCATGGACCCAGCGGCGCGCACCGCGCTGCTGCGCCAGATCGCGCGGCTCAAGCAGGAGCGCGTGCTGGGCGGCCTGCCGACCTACCGGCCGCTGGTGACCTTTGCCTGGCGCGACAACAAGATCAACTACGTGCCCTGGCCCATCCGCGACTACTGGCGCTCATTCCAGGAAGTCAGCTGGAAGCAGTGATCCGCCGCCGCGCCCGGCGCCCGAGCCGGGTGCGGCATTCCCGCTGACGATTCTCCGACGGAGCCTGTCATGCCTATTGCGAAACGCCTGCTGCACGGCCTGATCAGCATCCTTGGCGCGAGCGTGATCATCTTCCTGATCTCGCGCCTGTCCGGCGACCCGCTTGCCCTGTTGCTGCCGGCCGACGCTCCGCCGCAGGTGATTGAGGCAACGCGCCGCCATCTCGGCCTGGACCAGCCCCTGGTGGCGCAGTACCTGGTCTTCCTCGGCCATGCCGTCACCGGCGACTTCGGCAACTCGTACCGCTGGCAGGAACCGGCACTGGGGCTGATCCTGGAGCGGCTGCCGGCCACGGTGGAACTGGCGCTGGCCGCGCTGGGCTTCTCGATTGCGATGGCGGTGCCGTTCGGCGTGCTGTCGGCGGTCTACCGCGGCTCCTGGTTCGACCGCTTTGCCAAGGTCTTCGCCATGCTTGGCCAGGCCATGCCCAACTTCTGGGTCGGGCTGCTGCTGATCCTGTTCTTCGCGGTGCAGCTGAACTGGCTGCCGGCGTTCGGGCGCGATTCGTGGAACAGCCTGGTGCTGCCCGCGATTGCGCTGGGCTGGTATCCAGTGGCGGCGCAGATCCGCGTGGTGCGCTCGGCCATGCTGGATGTGCTCGACAGCGACTACATCCGCATGGGCCGCGCCATGGGCCTGCCCGAGCGCGTGCTGATCTGGAAGTACGCGCTGCGCAACGCGGCCATTCCGCTGGTGACCATCCTCGGCGTGTACTTCCCGGCGATGCTGGGCGGCGCCTTCGTGGTCGAAGTCATCTTCGCCTGGCCAGGTGTCGGCCGCACCGTGGTCGAGGCCGTGTTCGCGCGCGACTTTCCCGTGGTGCAGGCGGGCGTGATGCTCACCTCCGTGCTGTTCGTGCTGTCCAACCTGCTGGTCGACCTGAGCTACGGCCTGATCGACCCGAGGATCCGCCATGCCTGAGATCACCGTTCCTCCCGCCAGCGCCCCGGCGGCGCCGGCCCGCGAGCGCCGGCGGCGTGACCTGCGTGGCCTGCCCTGGTTTGCGCTGGCAATCTTTCCGGTGCTGCTGGTCTGCGCCGTCGGCGGCGAGGCGCTGCTGCCGCACGACCCCAACGGCCTCGACCTCGGCCTGGCCTTCCAGCCGCCGGCCTGGCTGGCGGGCGGCAGCTGGGCCTATCCACTGGGCACCGACAACATGGGGCGCGACCTGCTCTCGCGCATCATGGCCGGCACGCGCATCTCGCTGGTGGTCGCGCTGTACGCCATCCTGATCTCGGGCGGCATCGGCACCGCCGCCGGCATGCTGGCCGGCTACTTCGGCGGGCGCCTGGACGCGCTCATCATGCGGCTGGTCGATATCCAGATGTCGATCCCCGCGCTGGCGCTGGCGCTGGTGCTGGCCGCGGTGCTGGGCCCAGGCTTCAACACCGTGGTGCTGGTGATCGTGGTGACCTACTGGACCTGGTATGCGCGCATCGTGCGCGGCGAGGTGATGTTGCTCAAGCAGCGCGACTACGTGGCGCTGGCGCGCGTGGCCGGCTGCGGCACGCTCACCATCTTCCGCCGCCACCTGCTGCCCAACCTGCTCAACACCCTGCTGGTGCTGGCCACGCTGCAGGTGGGCCAGGTGATCATCTTCGAGGCCTCGCTGAGCTTTCTCGGCCTGGGCATCCAGCAACCCGACGTGTCGTGGGGGCTGATGCTGGCCGATGCGCGCAACTACATCACCAACGCGTGGTGGGCCATCACCATGCCCGGACTGGCCATCATGGCCACCTGCCTGGCATCCAACCTGCTGGGCGACTGGCTGCGCGACCACTTCGACCCGAAAAGGAGGCAGCTATGACCGGCCCCGACCCGCACGTGACGCAACGCCCGTCGCCAGCGCCCGCCGCCGGGGTCTCCCCCCGCGGCGCGCCCATGCTGTCGGTGCAGGGGCTGACCACGCACCTCGAACTGCGCCGCGGCACGGTGCGCGCCGTGGACGGCGTCGACCTGCATGTGCATGAGGGCGAGACCCTGGGTGTGGTGGGCGAATCCGGTTCAGGCAAGTCCATGACGATCCTGTCGATCCTGCGCCTGCTGCCGCGCCAGGGCGGCGTGCACCTGGGCGGCAAGGTGCTGCTCGATGGCGTGGACCTGCTGCAGCTGCCCGAGAAGACCATGAGCACGCAGTACCGCGGCCGCAAGATCGCCATGATCTCGCAGGATCCGCTGACCTCGCTGAACCCGGTCTTCACGGTGGGCGACCAGGTCGGCGCGCCGCTGCGCTTCCACGGCCGCGCCGACAGCCGCGAGGCGCGACGGCGCCAGGTGGTGCAGGTGCTGGACAGCGTGCGCATCCCCTCGCCCGAGACGCGGCTGGACGATTATCCGCACCAGTTCAGCGGCGGCATGCGCCAGCGCGTGGTGACCGGCATGGCCATTGCCAGCGCGCCGCGCCTGCTGGTGGCGGACGAACCCACCTCGGCACTGGACGTGACCATCCAGGTGCAGATCATGGCGCTGTTCCGCAAGATCCAGGCGCAGACCGGGGTCGGCATCATCCTGATCACGCACGACCTGGGCGTGGCCGCCAGCATCTGCCACCGGGTGGCGGTGATGTACGCCGGACGCATTGTCGAGACCGGCGATGTGCGCACGCTGTACCAGCGCCCCGCCCATCCCTACACGCAGGCCCTGCTCCAGGCCATCCCCCACTTCGGCGAAAAGCGCGAGCGCCTGTACGCCATTCAGGGCAGCCCGCCCAGCCTGATCGACCCGCCGCACGGCTGCCGTTTCGCGGCGCGCTGCCCGCACCGCAAGCCGCTGTGCGATGACGCCTATCCCCCCGAGATCGAACTTGAATCCGGCCACAAGGTGAGCTGCTGGCTGGCTTCGGCCGGCTGAGCCACGGCAACACAGGAGGCGCCATGCTGCTCGAAGTCGAAAACCTGAAGAAGCATTTCCCCGCGCGCGGCGGCGGCACGGTGCGCGCCGTCGACGGCGTCAGCTTTGCCGTGGATGCCGGCCAGACCTATGCGCTGGTGGGCGAGTCCGGCTGCGGCAAGACCACCATCGCCAGGCAGCTGCTGCTGCTTGAGCGCCCCAGCGCCGGCACCATCCGCTTCGACGGCCAGGACGTGCTGGCGCTGGACCGCAAGGGCGTGCTCGCTTACCGGCGCCAGGTGCAGGCGGTGTTCCAGGATCCGTCCTCGTCGCTCAATCCGCGCCTGAAAGTGGGCATGCTGCTGGCCGAGCCGCTGCTTGCGCACGGCCAGGGCGGCGACCGCGCCGCGCTGCGCCGGCGGCTGCTGGAGCTGCTGGAGATCGTCGGCCTGCCGCCCGGCGCGCTTGACCTTTATCCGCACGAGTTCAGCGGCGGCCAGCGCCAGCGCATTGCCGTGGCGCGCGCGCTGGCGCTGCAGCCACGGCTGATCGTGCTGGACGAGCCCACCTCGGCGCTGGATGTCTCGATCCGGGCGCAGATCGTCAACCTGCTGTCCGATATCCAGCGCAGCTTCGGCCTGGCCTATGTGGTGATCGCCCATGACCTGGCGCTGGTGGAGCACTTCAGCTCGGCCGTGGGCGTGATGTACCTGGGCAATATGGCCGAAAGCGGGCCCAGCGCCGCCGTGTTCAGCGCCCCGCGCCACCCCTACACGCAGGCGCTGCTGGGCTCGGCGCCGCGGCCCGACCCCGACCACCAGCCGGCCGAGGGGCTGATCCTGGGCGATATCGGCTCGGCGCTGAGCCCGCCAGCGGGCTGCAAGTTCCATCCGCGCTGCCCGCGGGCGGTGCCGGCCTGCGCCACCGAGATCCCCCGCATGCTGCGGCTGGACCCGGCCGCCGGTTCAGCCGCGCCCGCGCACGTGGCCGCCTGCCACCTGCTCCACTAAGAACCCGTTTCAGAATGAAAAAGGGGCGCGAAGGCTGCTGCCGGGCCGCAGGGCTAGGCGTGGCCGACGCCGCGTGGTCATTCCACGCAAGGAGGCCACAACGACGCCATGCGGCCCGGCAGCAGCCTTCCCTGCGGGTTCAAGCCAGGCGCGGCGCATGCGTCGTTGCGGGCCTTGACCTTGGAATGACCAAGGCCGGCGGCCCGCGCCTAGCCTGCGCCGCGCCTGGCTTGAACGCGTCCCCTTTTTCATTCTGAAACGGGTTCCAAGGGCCGGGGCACGCGTCAGCCGCCCTGCATCTTCGACGGATCGTCGCTTCGCGAGGTCGTGGTGACGGTGCCGTCGCTGTTGAAATGCACGTTGAAGAAGGCCTTGTCGGTGGAGGTTTCCATCCAGCGGTAGCCCCACACCTCTTCCTTCTTCAGCGCAAATGCCTCCACCTTGGTGGGCTTGCCCAGCAGGCGGCGGATGTCGTCCTTGCTCATGCCGGCGCGCACGCGTGCGAAGTTCTCGGCTGACAGCACCTGCTCGATCTTCGCGACCTTGCCATCGGCGCTGATGGTGGCCATCCAGGTGGTGGTGCCCTCGGGGCCGCGCGGGTACTCCAGCCGGCGCCCGCCGTCGGCCTCTTCCCAGACGATCTCCGGCTTGCCGGCCTGGCGCCGCAGGTCTTCCTCGGTGGACTGGCCGGGGACGATGCCCTTGAACAGCTCGCTGTCGGGCTTGATCGCGTTCCAGGTGTTGCGGGCGGTGTCGCCCGCCTTCTTCATGGCTTCATCGACCTTCTGCTGGTCGCAGCCGAACAGCGCAAGCAAAGCGGCAAAGAGTCCCATCGCGGCAAGGCGTCGCGGCGACGCGAAAGTGGAGGGGCGCCCGTCAGCGGCGCTCGGGTTCGGCGACGGCTGCCGAGGCTGCCTGTGCCGCGCTGTCGGGACTGGTTGGCTGGCTCTCATCCTGCTGGCTCCTACTGGTGCCGCTGCGACCCGAGGTTCCGCTGAACAGGTTCGCCCAGCTGTCGAAACGGCGGTTGAACAACACCGACAAACCGTTGATGGACCCGCCCTTGGCAATCAGCGACCAGCGCCGCGAGAACTGCCAGGTCAGCTTCACCACGTTCGAGGCCGATGTCAGGCTCTGCTCATAGCCGACCGACATACGGTCGGTAATGGCCTTGCCCATGCTGACCACCTGCTGGTCATTGAGACCCGCGGTACTGGGCCCGATCGAGAATTCGTCGATGCCGAAATGCTGCACGATCCCCTTGCCGGCCTTGCCGCCGATCATGCCCAGCGCCGCGCCGCCCAGCGCGGCGCCACCCAGCTGGCGCTGCTGGCCGGCACCGGCGCTTTCCGCGCCGTAGCCGAACATCAGCCACGAGAGCTTATCCTCTTCCGGCACGTTGGGCTCCGACACCAGCCGCACGCGCGGCAGCCGCACCGTGCCGGTCACCTCCACGCCCGCCTCCACTTCCTGGTTGCGGCGCATGGCGCGGATGTTCATGTTCGGGTTGTCGATCGGGCCGTTGAAGTTAAGGACGCCACGCTCGATGTCCAGCTTGCGCCCGAAGGCTTCATAAGTGCCGTCGGTCACGCGCACCGTGCCGGTGGCCTTCATCGGTGCCAGGGGTTCGCTCTTGATACCCATCTGGCCGGCCAGCAACAGGTCCGCGCCCGCGCCCCGGAAGCGGAAGTTGTTGCCCAGGTCCACAGTCAGGTCGATCACCGGGCTGAACTTGCTTGCCGGCTTGGTCTCCGGCGCCGGCGTGGCGGCAGTCTTCACGGCGCGCTGGTCCTTGCGCCGGATCACCACCACATCGTCGCCCAGCACCGGCGCGCCGGCCTTGGGCAGGTCGAACAGGCCGCGGTCGACGCGGATCTTGCCGCGGATCACGACCTGCTTGTTCTCGTTGGCGATGCTGGCGTCGCCCGAGACCACCAGCGTGCGCTCGGGGCTGGCGAACAGCTGCAGCTTGTCGGCGACGATCTTGCCGGTCAGGTTGGGATCGGCCTCGCCCAGCTTGATGTTGCCGGTGGCCGTGATCTTGCCGTCGCCGCCATGGAATTCCACGTGCTTGAGCTCGACCGTGTTCTGGTCCAGCACCACGCGCACGGTGCCGTCGGTCAGGCGCAGGCCCAGGTCGTACAGCGTGACGGCGAGGTTGTCGCCGTCGACGGTGCCGGTCAGCAGCGGCGCGCCGACCGTGCCGGCCAGGCGCATCGCCGCGGCCAGTTTGCCGTCGAAGGCGTACTGCGGGCCGGTCAGCGCTTCCAGCGATTTCAGGCGCGGCACGTCGACAGTGACCGTGCCGCCCAGGGTCGAGGCCGGGCCCACGGTCTGCAGCCCCTGCTCCTGCACCAGGCCGGCGGAGGCGTCCACCACCACCTTGCCGATGCGGCCCGACACCATGCCGCCGCGCAGCGCGATGCGGTTGCCGCCGGCCTCGGCGCGCAGGCTGGTCTCGCCCAGGCCGAGCGTGGTGAAGCCCCGGCCGGCGTTGACCGAGAGGTCGCCGCTGCGCCGGCGCAGTTCGGCAAAGCCGGTCGCGGTCTCGGCCAGCGCCAGGTTCCAGCGGCCGTCGATGACCAGGTCGGAGCGCACCGGCGGCTTCTCGCCGGTGATGGTTTCCATCAGTTCCAGCACATGGCCCACCTGCACGCCGTCCAGGCTGCCCGCGCTGCGGATGCGGCCGTGGTCCCAGTCCAGGCTGTCGATCACCAGCGTGGCGCGGTCCAGCAGCAGGCGCGCGGCGCCCAGGCGCACGCGCTGGTCGGCCACCAGCAGCTGCGTCGGCGCGGCCAGGCGCAGGTTGACGGTGCTGCGCTCTTCCAGCGTGCGGATGGTGCCGTTCCAGCCATCCTTGCCCTTCCACGCGCCCTGCCCCGCCAGCGCCAGCTGCAATGGCCGCTGGTGCAGGCTGCCGGCCGCCTTGACGTCGAAGGTATGGTTGGCCTGGGTCCCGTTGAGCGTGGCATCGAGCGTGCTCAGGCTTGCCTGCGGGCCGCGGTAGTCGCGCGCGGCCAGCTGCACCGAGAGCGGGCCGTCCAGCCCGCCGCGCACCTCGGCGCGGCCGCTGGCAGTGGCCACCTTGTGCGGGCCCACTTCCAGCGCCTGCGCGTTGTAGTCGGCCACCACTTCGGGTTTCTTCAGCGTGCCGGTGATGGTGGCGTCGAGCTTGAGCTTGCCGGCCACGCCAAACTTGAGCCGCTCCAGCTGCGGCGCATCGACCGCCAGCTTGAGCGCATCGCCGCGCGCGCCGAAGCTGCCGCGCAGGTTGGCCTGGTTGCCGGCCATGCTCAGCGAGGCCTCGCTCGGCAAGAGCCGCTCGCCCGCCAGGCGCACCTTGCCGCCGCCGGTCATCGGCAGGCCCGCGTATTCGCTCTCATGCACGGCAAAATCCAGCGCCACGCCAAGCTCCGGCGCGATCTCGCCGGTCGCGGTGAAATCCGCATTGATGCGGCCGGCGGCAACCTTGGCCAGGCGCGAGGGATCGAACGAGGCCAGCTTGCCCTTGAAGCTGAACGGCTGCTTGTCCTTCAGGCCGAGCTTGCCTTCCGCGGTCAGCAAACCCGGGCCCACCGCGGCGCGCAGCGTGGCCAGCGTGACCGCCTCGGCATCGATACTGGCATCGGCGAAAAGCTTGAGCGGCCCGCCCGACAAGTCCAGCGCCACGCTTTGCCGGCCCGGCTCCATCCGCACCGCCACCGGGCCGGACAGGCTGGCGCTGGTCAGCGAGCCATGCAGCGCAGCCGGGTCCAGCCTGCGCACGTCCAGGTCGAAACCGCCTCGGCCGCCGCGCAGCGAACCGCCGCCGGCGATCTCGGCCTTGCCGGCCAGCGCCACGCGCAGGTCCGAGACCGTCTGTGCCATCTCGCTCAGCTCGACATGGGCGCGCACCGACTGGACCGGCAGCCGCTCCTTGTCCAGCGGACCGGCTTCCAGGTTGCGGATCTCGATGTCGCCGGCGACAGCCAGCGGTGCGGGCGCCGGCGCGGTCGCAGGGGCGGATGCGGATACACCCGATGCCGCCGGGGGAGCCGATGCCGCCACGGCGCTGGCCGCCTGCGCGCCGGCACCCGCCGCCACGCCGTCCACCGGCCGCAGCTCGGCATGCACGGTCAGGTTGGCCTGTGGCGCCGACGGGCTGAACAGGCGCGGGTTGATGCGATCGCCATCGACCAGCAGGTGCGTGAACGGCACCTTGCCGAACGGCGTCAGGTCGACGCCGGCGCGCAGGTGGATGCTGTCGCCGCTGGCCTGCAGCTCGGCACGCAGCGCGTCCAGGTTGCCCTTGGCGGTGGCATTGACGGCAAAGGCCTCATCCTGCCAGCTGCTTTCCAGCAAGGCTTCGGCGCTGAGCGCGAACGGGGCGCGTGCGCCCAGCTGGGCGTTGGCCGCCAGCTTGCCGTACGGTGTTTCCAGCTTGTCCACGCTGACGCGGTGGCGCTGGCCGTCGCTGTGCAGCGCGCCGGCCAGGTTGCTGAACACCATCGGCTCGGCCGTGGGCGCCGTGCCCTGCAGCAGCGACAGCCGCTCAAGCGTCAGGGAATCGACATCGATGGCCAGCGGCAGTTCGAGCGACGTGGGCTTCTGCATCGGCTCGGTGCTCGGCTCCGACGGACCGAGCTTCACTTCGGCCTTGCCGATGCGCAGCCACTGCAGGTGCAGGCGCCGCGCCTGCCAGTTGAGCACCCAGTTGCCATCCACGCGGTCCACCGCCACGCGCGTCTGGCCGCTGGCGAACACCACGTCGCGCAGGCGCAGGCCGTGCGCTACGGTGCCGCCTTCCAGCCGGCCGCTGAGCATGCCGGCCGACAGCCGCGTGGCCAGCGTCCACAGGTGGCGGGTGCCGGTCTCGGTGCGCAGCGCCGCCACGCCCGCCGCCACCAGCGCCACCATCAGCAGCAGCAGGATGCCGGCCAGCCAGGCCAGCACGCGCCACAGCCACCGGCGCTTGCGCGGCGCGGGCGGGGTCGGAGTCTGGGCCGAATCGCCGCCGGGCACCGAAGGCAGATCGTGGGCGCTCATGCCGGCATCCGGGTCAGGCGGGGAAGACAAGGGTGCCGCATCAGAACGCCACCCCCAGCGAGATATGTGGCCGGAACTGCTGCGCCTGGATGCCGTAGCCCAGGTCCAGCTGCAGCGGGCCCACCGGCGTGCGCCAGCGCACGCCGACGCCCACGCCGTTGTAGATGGTCACGCCGCGCAGGTTGTCGGCGGCAGTGCCGAGATCCCAGAACACCGCCACGCCCCAGTCCGGCTTGAACCAGTACTGGTACTCCAGGCTGCCGGTGCCCAGGTACTTGGCCGGCAAGATGCTGGAGCCGCTGGGCGTGCCGATCGACTGGTAGCTGTAGCCGCGGATCGAATCGGTGCCGCCGGCGCGAAAGCGCAGCGTGGCCGGGATCTGGCTGGAGCTGTCGCCGGTCAGGTCGGCACCGAGTTCCAGCCGTGCCACCACCAGGTCGCGCTTGCCCACCGGTATGTACTGGCGGATACGGCCGTACAGCCGCAGGAAGGTGGCATCGCTGAGGAAACCCTTGGCGGCCACCCCGATCTGGGTGCTGATCACGTTGCCGCGGCGCGGGAACACGGGATTGTCGACGTCGCGCCGCGTCCACGCAAAGGCCGGCACCAGCGCCTTGCTGATCTGGGCGGCCTGGCCCTCCGGCAGCAGCTTGTCGTAGTAGAAATCGAGCGACGTCGTCACGTCGTACTTCTCGCGCGAGCGCGAGCGCTTCAGGCCCGCGCGCAGGCTGGTGGTGTCGGTGTTCTCGATATCGATGGTGCGCTCGTAGCTGCTGTACACGCTGTTGCGGTAGTTGCCCCTGTCCGGCGGCATCGCGGTCTCGGCGAACAGATAGGAGCGCTTCTGCTCCAGCCGCGCCTGCGAGTCGAAGGTCCAGGCGCGGTTGAACAGGTTGTAGTACGAATAGCGGCCTTCGATCTGCGCGCCGGTGTCGGTGGTAAAGCCCACGCCGCTGTTGAGCCGGTGCGCCGGATATTCGCGCACGCGCACCAGGACTGGCGAGCTCACCACGCCGTCAGCCGCCTTGTCGGCGTCCGGCGGCGGTTCCAGGTCGACCTGCACATTGGAGAAGTACGGCTGGTTCTGGATCGCGCGCTGCAGCTCCAGCAGCCGCTCCACGCGGTACGGCTCGCCCTCGCTCAGCGGGTTGACGTTGTAGATGATCTGTTCCGGATAGCGGCGCGTGCCAGTCACCTTCAGCGGCCCCAGCAGGTAGGCCGGGCCGCTGGCGTAATGCGCGGACAGGTCCGCGCGCTGGTCGTCCGGCTCCACGCGCGCCTGCGACGCGGCCAGGCGCGCGCCATAGTAGTTGTGGCTCTGCAGCGTGACCAGCGCGTCTTCCTTGGCCTTGTCCCAGTCGCCCTGCCGGAACGGCTCACCCACCGGCAGTCCCCACTTGGCCTGCATCTCGGCCACCTGTTCGGGCGAGCGCGTGGCTGCCGGGCCCGTCACCTGGACGTCGACATTGCGGATCAGCGTGCGCGCGCCGGGGTCGACCATCACGTGAACCACGCGCTTGTCGCCCTCGCCTTCCACGCGGGTGGTGGTGGTCGGGTCGAAGTAGCCCTCGGTGGAGGTGAGCGCCCGCACCTGCTCGCCGACGGTCTCGACCATATAGTCGAGCTGGTCCGACGAGAGGTCGGCGCGGTCCTTGTAGCGTGCCAGGTCGAGATGCTCTTCCAGCATTTCGCGGATCGGCTTGGGTGCCTCGACTTCGACCTCGTAGGCGGCGCGGGCCGGGCCGGCCGCCAGCGCCAGCACCGCGCCAAGCGCGGCCAGTACGCGAACGGCCACGCGCGCGCGGCCAGCGGAGTCAGCGGTAATAGCGGTGTCTTGCGGCATCGCCGATTGTCCACACATACAAAGTCGGTATTTGACCACACCCGGCCTTATGCCCGGAACTTTCCGGCGCCCTGCACCCGGCCTGGATGCATTCCGGGGGGCCGATACTGTAAAATCGTGGCCCACTGCACCCATCTGGCGCCCGTGCGGGCGCATCACGGTTGAACATGGCCATCTACGAATCCGAAATCACCCAGTTCCTGAAGCAGCTCAAGCAAGAGCGCCCGACGCTGGAGGCCGAGCAGCGCGACGGCCGTGCCCTGCTGTGGGACAAGTCCCCGATCGACCTGGAAGAGCGCGCCCGCGCCGAAGCTTCGCGCGTGGCGCAGAAGCCATACGTCTACTCGCAGGACAACTGATTCCCGCCGCCCCCGCGAGCGCACGCCGCCCATGAGCGCAGGCGACCAGGACAAGCTGCCGCTGCCCGTCGAGCTGCCGGCCGTGGCCCCGGCCGTTGCGGCCGGCCCGGCCGACATGGTCGACGGGATGGCCTTCGCGCGCCTCTACGGCGAGCCGCTGTTCAAGCTGCCGCAGGACCTGTACATCCCGCCGGACGCGCTCGAGATCTTCCTGGAAGCCTTCGAGGGCCCGCTGGACCTGTTGCTGTACCTGATCCGCAAGCAGAACTTCAATGTCCTCGACATCCCGATGTCGCAGGTCACCCGACAGTACCTGTCCTACATCGAGCAGATCCGCAAGACCAACCTTGAGCTGGCCGCCGAATACCTGCTGATGGCGGCCATGCTGATCGAGATCAAGTCGCGCATGCTGCTGCCGGTCAAGAAGGCCGACAGCGACGATGAGGCTGAGGACCCGCGCGCCGAACTGGTTCGCCGCCTGCTGGAATACGAGCAGATGAAGCTGGCCGCGCAGCGCCTGGATACGGTACCGCAGCTGGGCCGCGACTTCCTGCGCTCGCAGGTGTATATCGAGCAGAGCCTGGCGCCGCGCTTCCCCGAAGTGGAAACCGTGGACCTGCAGTCCGCCTGGGCCGATGTGCTCAAGCGCGCCAAGCTCAACCAGCACCACAAGATCTCGCGCGAGGAACTGTCGGTGCGCGAACACATGAGCCAGATCCTGCGCCGGCTGCAGCACTCGCGCTTCATGGAATTCTCCGAGCTGTTCGAGGACGCGGTGCGCTCTGGCAAGGGCGTGCCGGTGGTGGTGGTGAACTTTATCGCCATGCTCGAGCTGTCGCGCGAAGCGCTGGTGGAGATCACCCAGGCCGAACCGTTCGCACCAATTTATGTGCGATTGGCGTACAGCCCGACCTGACCCACCCGCGGTGCGGGGTCCGGCCCTGTCCCACTTGTTCTACAATCCGCCGACAGCCGGCCCAACGGCCCACGGCGCAGGCCCCGACGGCAAGTGCCCGAAGGCCCCACGCCCGACAGAAGGCCAAGACCGGTAGTCCATGTGCCGCCCCTCGATGGACCGGCGCCCGGGTCACACCTATCACGACCAGCACACCAAGGCAGATGAAAGTCATTTCCTCCATCCAAGAGCTGCGCGACCAACTGCGCGGCCAGAACCGCGCTGCCTTCGTCCCCACCATGGGCAACCTGCACGAAGGCCACCTGTCGCTGATGCGCCTGGCGCGCCAGCACGGCGACCCGGTGGTGGCATCGATCTTCGTGAACCGCCTGCAGTTCGGCCCGAACGAGGATTTCGACAAGTACCCGCGCACGCTGCAGGACGATATCGAGAAACTGCAGAAGGAAGGCGTCTACGTGCTGTTTGCGCCGTCCGAGCGCGACATGTACCCCGAGCCGCAGGAATACCGCGTCGAGCCGCCGCATGACCTGGGCGACATCCTGGAAGGCGAGTTCCGCCCCGGTTTCTTCAAGGGCGTGTGCACGGTGGTGATGAAGCTGTTCTCGTGCGCGCAGCCGCGCGTGGCGGTATTCGGCAAGAAGGACTACCAGCAGCTGATGATTGTGCGCCGCATGGTGCAGCAGTTTGCCCTGCCGATCGACATCATCCCCGCCGAAACCATCCGTGCCGAAGACGGCCTGGCGCTGTCGTCGCGCAACCGCTACCTGGGCCCCGACGAGCGCGCCGAGGCGCCGGTGCTGTACCGCACGCTGCATGATGTGCGCGACACCGTGCTGGGCAGCGACCGCGCCGCGGCCGACCTGCTTGCCGTCGAGGCGAATGCGAAGGAATCGCTGGCCAGGCGCGGCTGGAAGCCGGACTACGTGTCGATCCGCAAGCGCGTCGACCTGCAGGCGCCGACGCGCGAGGAATTCCTTGCCGGCGAGCCGCTGGTGATCCTGACGGCCGCCAAGCTGGGCGCGACCCGGTTGATCGACAACCTGGAAATCTGAGCGGCGCCGCCGCACCAGACAAAAAAAGCAGGCCGCCGGCCTGCTTTTTTCATGCCCGGCGCATGCCGGAGCGTTGTGCGGCCTTCACCACATGCCGCTGGTGCCCCCGCCGCCGCTTCCACCAGATCAGCACGCCGGTCACGGCAAACGCCAGCGGCGTCAGTCCGAACAGCGTGATGAAGACCCGCCCCGGTAGCCCGAAGGCCTCGCCGGTATGCAGCGGGAACAGCCAGTTCAGCAGCGTGTCGCCCGCCGGCGCCTCCTGCGGATCACGCACGCCCAGCGGCTTGCCGCTCCAGGCATCGAGCCATAGCCGCGTAGCACCGGTATCCTTGCGCACCTCGCCGGGCTGGCGCAGCCGTATCTCGAACGCGTCGCCCGGCTTGCGCGGGAAGCTGATGCGGGTCACCTGGGCTTGCGGGTATTGGGCCTGCGCCGCCGCCATGATCTCGCCCACGCCCAGCGGCCGGGCCCCGGCAGGCGCCGGTGCCGAGACATGCTTCACCGGCGGCGTCACAGTCATTACGCCCGCCACCATCGGTGTCACCCACTTCGGCAGGTTCAGGTACCAGCCGGAAAAGGCAATGGTGGCCAGCACCGGCGCGGCCAGAATGCCGCCCGCGCGATGCAGCGAATAGTTGAAGCGCGACCACGAGCCGCCGTGGGTGATGCGGAACGCCTGAACCACCGAGCGCAGCTTCAGCCTGGGCCACCACACCGCCACGCCCACCAGCGTGGTCAGCAACAGCAGCATGCCGGCCACGCCGGTGATGGTCTTGCCGGTGTCGCCGCTAAGCAGGTAGCGATGCAGGTGGAACAGCGTGGGCAGCAACAGCCGGCGCGACAGGCCCGCTTCGCCCCAGACCCGCTCGCCCTTCACCGCAAGCGTGACCGGATCGACCATCACCTGGCGCGAGCGGCCCGGCACCACGCCGTCGGGCCCCTTGACCGGGTACCAGGCGATAAAGACGCCGTCCGCATGGGCCGGCAGCATCAACAGGTTGGGCTTGCCGTAGGCGGGCGCAGCCAGCCGCTCGGTCACTGCCTGGACCGTGGCCGGCGACACCGGCCCCGTCATCGGCGCGGACGCCACCAGCAGGTCAGGGTTGAGCCAGGCATCCAGTTCTTCGCGCCAGGCGATGGTCATGCCGGTCAGCCCCAACAGGACGAACAGCAGGCCAAGGCTCAGGCCGATATACAGGTGCAGTTTGACGAGGACGACGCGCAGGCGGCCGGTGACCATGTGGGGGCTGAAGTACGTTGAGCGGACGCTGCCATGCGTGGAATATGGCGCACAAGCCACCTTCACGCAGAATGCAAATGCGAAAGATTCGCGATTCTAACAGGGCCCCGCCAGGCGGCCGTGCTGCATGCGTCAGCGCCGCAGCGGCGCCAGCATCGCATCCAGGTCCAGGTGCGCGGTCAAGGTGTCGGCAAGCCGCTCGATCGATGCTTCGCGCAGTGCATCGAGGTCCACCTCCTGGGCGCCGTCCAGCCCCGCCCAGCGCAGCAGCGCCTGACAGCCGGCGGGCTCGTCGAACAGGCCGTGGACATAGGTGGCCAGCACCTGGCCGTCGGCCGAGCGCGCGCCGTCGGGCCGCACCGTGCCGTCGCCGCGGTCGAGCCACAGGGCCGGCTGCTCCAGCCCCGCGCCCGTGGTGACGCCAAGGTGGATCTCGTAGCCGCGCACCGGCGCACCGGCCTCATCCAGCGCCAGCCGGCCGCCAACCTGGCGCAGTTGCTTCTCTGCCGCCAGCGTGGTCTCGAAATCCAGCCAGCCCAGCCCCGCGCTGCTGCCGGCCGGGCCTTCGCGCCCCTCGGGATCGTGCACCTGCCGCCCCAGCATCTGCATGCCGCCGCAGATCCCGATCAGCTTGCCGCCGTAGCGCAAGTGCCGGGCCAGCGCCGCGTCCCAGCCATTGGCCCGGATGAAGTCCAGGTCGCCGCGCACGTTCTTGCTGCCGGGCAGCACCACCAGGTCCGCGGGCGGGATCGGCATGCCGGGCCCGACAAACTGCAGGTCCACCTGCGGGTGCGCGCGCAGCGCGTCGAAGTCGGTATGGTTGGCGATGCGCGGCAGCACCGGCACGATCACGCGCAGGCGCTGCGCCGACGTGCCAGCCTTGTCCGCTTGCGTGCCGATGATGGCGTCCTCGGCATCCAGATGCAGGCCGTGCAAGTAGGGCAGCACGCCGAACACCGGCTTGCCGGTGCGCGCGGCCAGCCAGTCCAGTCCCGGCTCCAGCAGGCCGATATCGCCGCGGAAGCGGTTGATGATGAAGCCGGTCACGCGCGCGCGTTCGCTGTCGGACAGGCAGTCGAGCGTGCCGACCAGGTGCGCAAACACGCCGCCGCGGTCGATGTCCGCCACCAGCACCACCGGGCAGTCGACGCGCTCGGCAAAGCCCATGTTGGCGATGTCGCGCTCGCGCAGGTTGATCTCGGCCGGGCTGCCCGCGCCCTCCACCAGCACCACCTCATAGGCCTGCGCCAGGCGCGTGTGCGAAGCCAGCACGGCCTTCATCGCCTCGGGCTTGTAGGCATGGTAGGCGCGCGCATCCAGGTCCAGCCGCGCGCGGCCGTGGATGATCACCTGCGCGCCGGTGTCGCTGCTGGGCTTGAGCAGCACCGGGTTCATGTCCGTATGCGGTGCCAGCCGCGCGGCCTGTGCCTGCAGCGCCTGCGCGCGGCCGATCTCGCCGCCGTCGGCGGTGACCGCACTGTTCAGCGCCATGTTCTGCGGCTTGAATGGCACCACGTGCGTGCCGGCACGCGCCAGCACCCGGCACAGGCCGGCCACGATGGTGCTCTTGCCGGCATCGGAAGTCGTGCCCTGGACCATCAGCGTGCCGCGCAGGGCACCCGGCGTCAGGGATTGCGAGGAGTCGGTTTGCATTGGCGGATTATCGCACCGGTGCCTGCAACAACCCCGCGTGCGATGCCCGGATGCGGCGGCTACAATACGCGGATGGAAACCCCGGCCATCGCACCCGCCTCCGCCCCCGGCACCGCCACCCAGCCGCGTGCCGCCGGCGGACACGGTAACCGCCAGCTCACCCTGGTGCTGGGCGGCGCGCGTTCCGGCAAGAGCCATTACGCGGAACAGCTCGCCACCGACCATGCCACCGTCACCGGCGGCCCGGTCACCTACATCGCCACCGCGCACCAGGACCCGGCGCACGCCGACCAGGAGCTCGAGGTCCGCATCGCCCTGCACCGCGCCCGCCGCCCCGCCGACTGGCGCCTGGTGGAAGAGCCGGTGCACCTGGCCGATGCGCTCTACGCCAACGCGCGCCACGACGGCTGCATCCTGGTGGATTGCATGACGCTGTGGATGAACAACCTGATCTTCCCCGACAGCCGCACGTACCCTGAGCATGGCGTGATTACGCCGCCGGATGCCTTCACCGAAGAAATCGAAGCGCTGCTCACCGCGCTGCCCACGCTGCCGGGCCATGTGATCCTGGTCTCAAACGAGATCGGCTTCGGCGTGATCCCGATGGGCGCCATCACCCGCTTCTATGTCGATGAACTGGGCCGCCTCAACCAGAAGCTGGCCGCCGCCGCCGACTGCGTGCGGCTGATGGTGGCAGGCATTCCGGTTGCGGTGAAGGGCGTCGATCCCACATGCTGATGCTGGCCTGGCCGGCATGCGTGGCAGCGGCACTGACGGGCGTTCTGCTGGACCGCTGGCTGGGCGAGCCGCGCCGCTGGCATCCGCTGGTGGGCTTCGGCCGCATCGCTGCCGCACTTGAGCGGCGGCTCAACCCTGCGCCGCACCGCGGTGCGCCCTGGCGCCAGCGCCTTGCCGGTCTCGCCGGCTGGTGTGTGCTGGTGCTGGTGCCGGCAACGCTCGCATGGTCGCTGGTCAACGCTGCGGCCAGCCTGCATCCTGTTGCCGCCCTGGCGCTGCATGCGGTGGCGCTGTACGCCGCACTCGGCGCGCGCAGCCTGCACCAGCATATCGCCCCGATCGCCGCCGCCCTTGCCGCGGCAGACCTGCCTGCCGCGCGCGCGCTGACCGCGCGCATCGTCTCGCGCGACACCACCGATGCCGATGCTGAAGCCCTGGCCCGTGCCGCGTGTGAGTCGGCACTGGAAAACGGCAACGACGCGGTCTTCGGGGCGCTGTTCTGGTTCCTGGTCGGCGGCGCGCCCGCCGTGATCGTGTTCCGGCTTGCCAATACGCTCGATGCGATGTGGGGCTACCGCACGCCGCGGCTGCTGTATTTCGGCTGGGCCGCGGCGCGCATCGACGACGGGCTCAACCTCGTGCCCGCGCGCCTGACCGCGCTGTCCTATGCGCTGCTCGGCGCCACCGCGCAGGCGCTGCATTGCTGGCGCACACAGGCCCCGGCATGGTCGAGTCCCAATGCCGGCCCCGTGATGGCCGCGGGCGCCGGTGCGGTGGGCGTGCGGCTCGGCGGCCCGGCGCGCTATCACGGCGAGATCGAGCAACGCCCGCCGCTGGGCGCTGGCCCCGCGCCGCAAGCCGCGCACGTGATGGCCTGCCTGCGGCTGGTCGAGCGCACCTTGTGGCTGTGGCTGGCGCTGGCATGTGCCAGCGCGCTGGCCGTCCTTGCGCTTGCCACGCCGACATGAGCACCCCCCTGCCCCCGATCCGCCACGGCGGCGACCTGCTTGCCGCGGTGCGCCGCTACGGCCGCCCCGCCTGCGACTGGCTCGACCTGTCCACCGGCATCAATCCCGACGGCTATCCGGTGCCGGCCCTGCCTGCGCAAGCGTGGCAACGGCTGCCGCAGGATGACGACGGACTGGCCGAGCTGGCCGCACAGGCCTGCGGCGCGCCGCAGGCCTTGCCCGTCGCCGGCTCGCAGGCCGCCATCCGCACGCTGCCGGGTCTGCTGCGCCCGGGCCGCGTCGGCATCGCCGCGCTCGGCTACAGCGAATACGCGCCGGCCTTCGCTGCCGCGGGCCATGCGGTGGCGCCGCTGGATGAAGCGGCCTTCGCGCAGGCGGCGCTGGCCGACGAGCTCGACCATCTCGTCGTCGTGAACCCGAACAACCCGACCGGCCGCATGCTGCCCGCCGCCACGCTGCTGCGCTGGCACGCGAAGCTGGCGGCGCGCGGCGGCACGCTGCTGGTCGATGAAGCCTTCATCGACTGCCTGCCCGATGGCTCGGTAGCCGCGCACAGCGGCAAGGCCGGCCTGGTGGTGCTGCGCTCGATCGGCAAGTTCTATGGCCTGGCCGGCATCCGCTGCGGCTTCGTGCTGGCGCAGCCGGCACTGCTGGACGCGCTGCGCGAGCGCCTGGGCCACTGGACCGTATCGGGCCCGGCACGCGAAGTCGCGCGGCATGCGCTGGCCGACCACGGCTGGCAGGATGCCACCCGCGCGCGGCTGCAAGCATGCGGCGCGAAGCTGGCCACGCTGCTGGACCGCCACGGCCTGGCGCCGGTGATGCATCCGCTGTTCTGCTGGGTGCCGCATGACGACGCCGCGCGGCTGCACCACGCGCTCGCGCAACAAGGCGTCTGGACCCGCTACTTCGACGCCGCCGGCGGTTGCCCGCCGAGCCTGCGCCTGGGCCTGCCGCCGGACCAGCCACACGCCTGGCAGCGGCTGGACGCGGCAGTGGCCGCGGCCACTGCCTGAACCACTTTCCCCGATCCCATGCTGAACCGCCTGACGCCCGTTATCGCTTCCACGCTGCTGCTGGCAGCCCTGCCCGCCGCCGCCGCGGTGTCTGCCGTCGACGACTCGGGCCAGACCGTGACGCTGGCGCAGCCCGCGCGCCGCGTGATCTCGCTGGCGCCGCACGTCACGGAAATGATCTTCGCGGCCGGCGGCGGCGAGCGCATCGTCGGCACGGTCAGCTACAGCGACTACCCGCCGCAGGCGCGCGAGATCGCGCGCGTGGGCGACAACAAGGCGCTGGACCTGGAGCGCATCGCCGCGCTCAAGCCCGACCTGATCGTGGTCTGGCGCCACGGCAATGCGCAGAAGCAGACCGACCGCCTGCGCGCGCTCGGCATCCCGCTGTTCTACAGCGAGCCGCGCAGGCTGGCAGCGATTCCTGAGAACATTGAGAAGCTCGGCACGCTGCTGGGCACCGAAGCCACCGCGCGACGCGCTGCCGACGGCTTCCGCCAGCAGGTGGAGACGCTGCGCAAGACCTACGCGGCACGCCCGCCGGTGACGGTGTTCTACCAGGTCTGGCAGCAGCCGCTGATGACGCTCAACGGCCAGCACCTGGTCAGCGACATGCTGGCGCTGTGCGGCGGGCGCAACCTGTTCGCGGCCGAGACGCCGCTGGTGCCGACCGTGTCGGTCGAAGCGGTGATCGCGGGCAACCCGGAAGCGATGCTGACGGCGGGCATGGGCGCCACGCGCTCGGACCAGCCGCTGCCGGATTTTGAGATGTGGCGGCGCTGGAAGCAGGTCACGGCGGTGGCGCGCAACAACCTGTTCGTGATCGACGGAGACCTGGTCAACCGCGCCGGTCCGCGCGTGGTGCAAGGCGCCGAGCTGATCTGCAAGGACCTCGACACGGCGCGCAAGCGCCGTCCCGCACGCTGATCAGGCGGCGCGGTTCCACCAGCCGAGGCGGACACCGCCCGGCCCCAGCGTGAAGCCGCAACTGGCACCGAAGCCCAACTCCCACTTGACCGTCGCCGCCAGCGGCACGCCCAGCCAGTGCGCGGCCAGCATGCGCATCGGGCCGGCATGGCCGACCACCCACAGGCATTGCGCGCGGTCCTCCGCCAGCGTTGCGGCCCAGCCGGCAACCCGCGCCATCGCCTGCGCCGGTGCTTCCCCGCCATGCGGGCGCGCGTGCAGCAGGTCGGCCGCCCACTGGTCGAGCGCGGCGCGGTCGATCGCATCCCAGGCCACGCCCTCCCAGCTGCCGAAGTCGATTTCGCGCAGCCGGGGTTCGGTGTCGATGGCCGGCACGCCGCCCGGCAACATCTGCACCAGCGCCTGCGCGGTGCCGAGCGCGCGCGCCAGCGGGCTGGCGACAATGCGATCCGGTGTGGGCAGGCCCGCGGCGATCCGTGCCGCCGCAGGCGTCAGCGGCGCCACCAGCGGCAGGTCGAGGCAGCCATAGCAGGTGCCCGCCGGCACTTGGGGCTGTGCATGGCGGATCAGGACCACATCCATGCCGCGGCCACCAGGTAGAGCAGGATCTCGGCGCACTGCTGGGCCATGCCCAGGCAGTCGCCGGTATAGCCGCCGATGCGGCGCACGAAGTAGCGGCCAAGCAGCAGGCGCAGACCCAGCAGCGCGACCACTGCCGTCGCGCAGAACCACGGCGACACCAGCCACAGCGGCACCAGCCCGCACAGCAGCGCGAACGCCAGCCCCGCGCCGGCCAGCTTCTGCGCCACCGGCTTGGCCTTGCCTTCCGGGCGCACGTAGGTCAGCGTGGCCAGATAGCTGGCCGCCATCGCGCGGCTGGCGGCGTGCGCGGCGACGATCACCGCCAGCAGCACCATCAACCCGCCGCGCCCCGCAATCGCCACCAGCAACTGCCACTTGAGCAGCAGCGCCACCACCAGCGCGATCGCACCGAACGCGCCGATGCGCGAGTCATGCATGATGCGCAGCACGTCCTCGCGCTGCCACGCGCCGCCGAAGGCATCGACGCAATCGGCCAGGCCGTCTTCATGGAAGGCGCCGGTCAGCAGCAGCGTGGCGGCCATGCCCAGCAGCACGGCCACGCCGGGTGGCCACCACAGCATTGCGCCCCAGGTGACCAGCGCGCCCACGCCGCCCACCAGCAGCCCGACCAGCGGGAAGTAGCGCGCGGCGGCGTGCAGGTAATGCGGTTCGAATCCGGCCCAGCGCGCCAGCCAGCCCGGCAGCGGCACGCGCGTGAAGTAGCCCAGCGCCGTCAGGAAATAGCGCAGCTCGCCGGCCACGCCGGCGGAGCCGCCTTGTGCAGGCACCGGGTCGGACGGCACGCTCATGGCGAGGCGGTGCTGACGCCGGCGCCGCTGAAGGTCGCCATTTCGTTCAGGAACGCCGCCGCCGAGGCCAGCAACGGCCACGCCAGCGCCGCGCCCGTGCCCTCGCCCAGGCGCAGGTCCAGCGCCAGCAGCGGCGCGGCGCCGAACTGGTCCAGCAGCGCACGGTGGCCGCGCTCATGCGAGCAGTGCGTGAACACGCAGTACTGCAGCACGTTGGGGTCCAGGCGCTGCGCCACCAGCAGCGCGGCCGTGGCGATAAAGCCATCGACCAGGATCACCATGCGGCTCGCGGCGGCGGCCAGGAAGGCGCCTGCCATCATCGCGATCTCGAAGCCGCCGAAGGTGGCCAGCACGTCCAGCGGCGCCTGCACATCGGCATGCAACGCGAGCGCGCGCTCCAGCACCTCGCGCTTGCGCGCGAGGCCGGCATCGTCCAGCCCGGTGCCGCGCCCGATGCAGTCTGCCAGCGGCAGGCCAGTCAGCCGCTGCATCAGGCAGGCGGCCGCCGAGGTATTGGCAATGCCCATCTCGCCGAAGCCGATCACGTTGCAGCCCTGCTGCGCATGGCGCAGCACGCGCGCCATGCCGGCCGTCATCGCCGCGGCGGCCTGCTCCGGCGTCATCGCGGGTTCGACGGCGAAGTTGCGGGTGCCGTCGGCAATGCGGCAGTTGACCAGGCCCGGTGTCGCCGGCAGCGGCACGCGCACGCCCGCGTCGACGATCTCCAGCGCAATGCCGTGCTGGCGCGAGAACACATTGATCGCCGCGCCGCCAGCCAGGAAGTTGTGCACCATCTGCGCGGTGACCTCGGCCGGATAGGCGCTGACGCCGGCGTCGGCTACACCATGGTCGGCGGCAAACACGATCACCGTCGGGCGCTGCAACTCCGGCCGCGCCGTGCCGAGGATCAGGCCCAGCTGCAGGGCCAGCGATTCCAGCCGGCCCAGTGCGCCGAGCGGCTTGGTCTTGTCGTCGATGGCGGCCTGCAGCACGGGGCGCAGGGCATCGTCGAGGGGAGTAATTTCCGGAAACTGCATGGTGCTTTGACCTTGTATTTCAAAAGGATGCGGCTACATCTCGACGCCGCGCTGCGCCTTGATGCCCTGTTGGAAGGCATGCTTGACCGGCGTCATGTCGGTGACAGTGTCGGCCGCCTCCACCAGCGCCGGCGGCGCGCCGCGGCCGGTGATGACCACGTGCTGCATCGGCGCGCGCGCGCAGGTCGGCAATGACCTGCTCCACATCAAGATAGTGCAGCTTGAGCGCGATGTTCAGTTCGTCGAACAGCACCAGGCCGATGCCGGGGTCGCGCAGCATGCCGCGCGCCACTTCCCAGGCAGCCTCGGCCTTGGCCACGTCGCGGGCACAGTCCTGCGTTTCCCAGGTATAGCCCTCGCCCATCACGTGGAAGGCGCACTCGTCCGGGAAGCGGCGCAGAAACATCTCCTCGCCGGTGGGCTGCGCGCCCTTGATGAACTGGACCACGCCGGTGCGCATGCCGTGGCCGAGCGCGCGCACCACCATGCCGAAGCCCGAGCTGGACTTGCCCTTGCCATTGCCGGCGGTGATGACGATCACGCCGCGCTCATCCTGCGCGGCGGCAATCCTGGCGTCAACGACTTCTTTCTTGCGCTCCATGCGCGCCTTGTGGCGGGCATCGCGGTCCGGGTCTTCTGCAGGCGGGTTCTGGCTATCAGTCATGGCGTGTGTCGGGTGTGGGTGGGGCGGCGCCGTCGGGAATCAGCGCGGTATGCGCGCCGTCGGTGACGCTGACGATGGCGGTGCGCAGCGCGCGCGAGCAGTGTTCAGGGGTCAGCACCTGGGCGGCAGTGCCATGCAGCGTAGTGCCGTCTTCTGCCATCAGCAGGGCATGGGTGGCGTAGCGCAGCGCCAGCGTCAGGTCGTGCAGGATCACCACGATGGCGTGGCGCCCGGCCCGGGCCAGCGCGGCCAGCTGTTCCAGCACCAGGATCTGGTGGCGCAGGTCCAGGTGCGAAACCGGTTCGTCCAGCAGCAGCAGCGGCGCCTGCTGCGCCAGCGCCGCGGCCAGCGAGGCGCGCTGGCGCTCGCCGCCGGACAGGGTCAGCACATCGCGCGCGGCCAGCGCCTCAATATCCATCGCGCGGATCACTTCGTGCACGATGCGGTCGTCCTCGCGCCCGGTCCATCCCCAGCCGGACAGGTGCGGATGCCGCCCCACGCGCACGGCATCCTGCACCGACATCGAGAAGGTGTCATGCACGGCCTGCGGCAGGTAGGCGCGCTGGCGCGCCAGCACCGCCGGCGCGATCTGCGCCGCCGCGGTGCCGTCGATCTCTGCGCTGCCGCCATCGGCGTGGCGCAGGCCTGCCAGCACCGTCATCAGCGTGGACTTGCCGGCGCCGTTGGGCCCGGCAATGCACCATAGCTGCCCCGCGCCGATGGTCATCGTCAGGCGATCCACCAGCACACGCTGGCCGGTACGCAGCTTCACATCGCGCAGCACGAGCTGCGGACAGACAGTGAGTGGATGGGACCAGTGCGGGGCCTGGCTCATCGCGGCCTCCGCAGCAGCAGGTAGAGGAAGGTCGGCACGCCCAGCAGCCCGGTGATCACGCCTACCGGCAGTTGCGCGGGCGCAATCACGGTGCGTGCGATCAGGTCGGCGGCCATCAAGAGCGCCCCGCCCAGCAGCGTGGCGGCCGGCAGCAGCAGGCGCTGGTCGTTGCCCCAGGCGAGGCGCACCAGGTGCGGCACCACCAGCCCGACAAAGCCGATCGAGCCCGCCGTGGTGATGGCCGCGGCAATGCACAGCGACGCCAGCAGGAAGGTCGCCAGCCGCACGCGGCCCACGCGCACGCCCAGCGACTGCGCCACGGTCTCGCCCAGCAGCATCACGTTGAGCGCGCGCGCCATCGGCATGGCCAGCAGCAGCGCCACCACCAGCATGGCCAGCGCGCCGCCGTAGGCGGCGGTGCCGCTCAGGTCGCCGGTCAGCCAGAACAGCATGCCGCGCAGGCGCGACTCCGGCGCAATGGAAAGGATCAGGGTAATGACCGCGCCCCAGCCCGCGGCCAAGATCACGCCGGTCAGCAACAGCCGGGCGCCCGCCTCGCGGTGGCCGCCCTGCACCTGCGGATGCAGCAGGTCGCGCCGCGCCAGCGACGCCACCAGCACCATCGCCCCCAGTGCACCGACGGCGGCGGCGGCCTGCACGCCCCACCACGGCGCCAGCAGCAGCATGGCCAGCAGCGCGGCGGTGGAGGCGCCGCCCGATACGCCCAGCACATAGGGCTCGGCCAGCGGGTTGCGCAGCAGCACCTGCATCAGCGCGCCGGACAGGGCCAGCAGCCCGCCGCAGGCAAACGCCGCTGCCGCGCGCGGCAGCCGCAGTTCGCGCACGATCGCTGCGGCGGTGCCGGTGTCGGTTCCGCTGAGCGCAAGCCAGAGCTCGCGCGCATCGAGCGACACGCTGCCCAGCGCCAGCGACAACGCGAACGCCAGCAGCGCCGCGAGCGCCAGCACCAGCCAGATCGCCAGGGCGCGCCGGAACTCAGACATGGCGCGCCCGTGCGCTCATCGCTGGCGCCAGCCCAGCGTGATGAAGCCCGCGCGCCCCTGCGTGTTGTAGGGGTAGGCGAGCTGGTAATCCTTGTCGAACAGGTTTTCGACGCGGGCGGCGATGAACCATTGCTTGTCGATGTTGTAGCGGGCGTTCAGGTTGACGATACCGTATCCGCCCAGCTTGCGCGAGCCGGTATCCATGCGCGAGGACGACACCAGCCACTCGCCGCCGAAGCGCCAGTTGCCGAAGTTGCGGCCCACGTCCAGCGCGGCGTGGCGGCGTGCCCGGCGCAACAGCTGGGTGTTGGTCTGCTCGTCGACCGGGTTCTGGAAGGTCACGCTGGCACCCACGTCGGTGCCGTACAAGGTGGCACGCCACGATGCCTCGATGCCCTGCACCTTGGCCTTGTTGACATTCTGGGGCGCGAGCAGACCATTGGGCTGCGTCACGTTGACGATCAGGTTATCGTAGCGGGTTTCGAAGGCTGTCACGCGCAACAGCCCTGCGCTCGCAGTGTTGTACTGCAAGCCCGCTTCGGCGGATTTGGCGCGCTCGGGTTGCAGGTTGGGATTGCCGAAGCCGGGGAAATACAGCTCGTTGAAGGTCGGCGCACGGAAAGCATTGCTGACATTGGCGATCAGCTTGAGCGCGTCGGTCAGGTTGTAGCCGTAGCCGGCGAAGAAGCTCCCCTGGTTGCCAAAGTCCGAGTAGTGGTCGTTTCGGGCATTGAGCTGCAACTGGTGTTTGCCAAAACGGCCGTCATAGCCGCCGAACACGGAAAACACATTGCGGGTCGGGCCAAAGGCAGTGCCGAAGCTGTTGGCATCAAGCGCCTGCTGCAGGTAGTCGGTACCTAACAGCAGCGTGTGGGTGGCAGCCAGGGCGTACTCGTTCTGCCAGTTGAACTGGCGGTTGCGGGTATGGAAGGCGCCGTTTTGCGTGCCGTTGAGGAAGGTGTCGCCGCGGTCTTCGCTCTGCGCCAGCTTGAAGTGCGTGGTCCAGTCCGGCATGAGCTTGCCGTTGACAAAGCCCTGCACCGTGTACAGCTCGCTGTCTGTCCGGTTGTCGTCAGTGGGACGGCCAAAGGTGTTGTCGAAGGACAGCTTGCTCTTGGAATAATAGCCGCTGACGCCCGCATCCCAGTCGGCACCAAAACGATGCTTCACCTGGCCTGACAGGCTCTGGTTCTCGTACGGGTTGTCATTGGGATTCGGCCCTCTGCCTCGCCCCGCCGCTGCAGGATTGTCACGGTTCCACTGGCTGGCATTGATTGCCGAGAAGCCATCGGTCTTGAACGCCGAGCCGGTCAGGTTAAACGACGTGTCGCCGACCTGGCCGCCGTAGCCCACCGTGCCCTGGCGCGTGTTGTTGCTGCCGTATTCCACCTGCGCGTTGGCCGCCGGTGCCTGCCCCGCGCCGCTCTTGGTGAAGATCTGCACCACGCCGCCGATCGCGTCCGAGCCGTACAGCGCCGACACGTTGCCGCGCACCACCTCGATATGGTCAATCTGGTCCGGCAGGATATTGGCCAGTTGTGCCGTGCCGCTGCTGGCCGCCGACACGCGCACGCCGTCGATCAGGATCAGCGTCTGGTTGGAGTTGGCGCCGCGCATGAACAGCGAGGTATTGCTGCCCATGCCGCCGTTGGTCGAGAACTCCACGCCGGCCTGGTTGCGCAGCAGCGTGCGCAGGTCGGGTGCCTGCGAATTGACGATGTCCTGCTGCGTGACCACCGTGGTGTGAGGCAGCGCCTCGGTAATGGCTTGCGCAGTGCGGGTGGAGGTGACCACCACCGGCGCGAGCTGCGCGGTGCCGCTGTCGGCCGCTTGCGCGAACGAAGTGGCCGGAACCAGGGTGAACGAGGCGATGGCCGCCAGGATGGCGGGCACGGACGGACGCACCGCCGGGGTTGCCGGGCGGGTCGACCTGTGGAGCGATGAACGCATGATGCAGGACTGGATAGGAACGGCCGGGCCCGTTCCCCCGCGGACCATATGGCGAGAGGCGTGCCGCGCACGGGCGGCAGCCCGCGTTCAGGCCGGTATCCGGGCTGGCGACACTGGGCCGGTGCCTTCCCGAACCTGCGGTTCAGTGGCGTGTGGCCGGTCCTGCGGGGCATGTGGCCGGGAATGGGATCCGGCCTTGCCAGCGACGTTGCCGGCAGTCGGCTATGTCGGGGTCTGGCAGATGCGCACCGCGGTCGCTTACCGTTGCGGGGGCAGCACAGGTTGGCCTGTCCGGCGCGCAGCCGGCCCAGGCTCCCTGTTTCCCGTTGAACTGCCCTTTCGCCAGGGACGAAAAGGGCGAGCACCTGGAACGTGCGCGAGTCTAGGGCGTTTCGCCCCCCGCGTCAACGCGGCTGCCAGTAGTGCTTTGTCACAACTCTGGTGGCGTTTTAGGTGCAGAAGCCTGCAACTTCCACGCGGGTCGCCGGTCACAAACCCTTTCCTCCGCATTGTGCAAGCCGGCGCATCGGCTAGAATCGCGATACCTGACACTTCTCCCATCATGACAGGCCCTATGCTCACCGAACTCGAACAACTGGCCGCCAAGATCGGGCGCGTGCTGCACCATGCGGACACCCTGGCGGCGGAGAACCAGCGGCTGCGCGACGAGATCGCCCGGCTGGAGGGCGAAGCCGCGCAGTTGCGCGGCGAGCGCGAGGCCATGGCCGCCGACCGCGAACTGCTCAATATCAAGATCGAGGAAGCGCAGCTGCGCATCCAGTCCATCCTTGACAAGCTGCCGACCGCCAGCGACACGCGCCAGCTCGACCTGCTCGGCGAAGAGGCTGCGGCGCAGGACGCCGAGCCGCACAAGGCCCCCGGAGAACACGCATGAGCAACAAGCAAGTCGAAGTCAATATCGCCGGCCAGCCCTACCGCTTTGCCATCGCGCCCGAGAACGAGGCCGCGCTGCTCGAAGCCGTGGCCCTGGTCGACACGCAAATGAACAAGCTGCGCAACGGCATCGCGGCCAAGGGCGTGGAGCGCGTGGCGGTCATGGCCGCCATCAGCATCGCCTCGGACCTGCTGAACCTGCAGCGCAAGCAGCAGGCCGAGGGCGCGATCCCGGTGGACGCCATCCGCGCGCGCATCCGCGAACTCAACGACCGCGCCGACGAGGCCCTGCGGCAATATGCGCACGTGGGCACCGGTACGCGCGGCTGAGCAATGACGGAGGGATGTGCTGCGGATGCCGCGCTGCCGCGCAAAATGTAACGATACGCGCGAGTGGACTTGGTATGCCCTGCAACGCAGTGTATAGTGTAGCCAGACTGCACGAGGCACCACAGAAGTGCAGCTGACAGGCCAGGTTATCGCGCCCGGCCGCCGTTTTCATCCCATCCTAGTCAGAAACGGCAAACGTCTGACATCCCGCACGCGGATCCGGTTTTCCGGGCACGATGATGCGCCTGGAGAGTCAGACGTTTGACAGTTTCCCTGCCTGGTTCGTGAGGGTCATAAACTCCTTGAACCGATATGCATTGCATGGTGCGGGATCATGTCGCGTGGGCGAGCGCGTCGTCGCATTCATAGTCCGGGCCTGGCTTGGACTCCCTGAGTGGATGATGTACCCGAAATGCGACTTCCGCAGCCACTCTGAACCTCACTTGGGTTCAGGATGCCGACCCAGCGGCCAAGGCGGGGACCCCCTAAAAAGGCGGTGGTTTTCTGAACCATCGCCTTTTTTCTTGCCTGCGCGTCCGCGTGCACACCCTGTGCACGCGGCGCCCTGATCTGCCTTCCATTCCTGAGCTGCGCCGTGAGCCCGAACCAGAACCAACGCGCCCGCCAGTACTGGCTGATGAAATCAGAACCGGATGAAGCCAGCATCGACGACCTGGCCCGCGAAGGCACGCTGCCCTGGACCGGCGTGCGCAACTATCAGGCGCGCAACTTCATGCGCGACACCATGCAGATCGGCGACGGCGTGCTGTTCTACCACTCGTCGTGTCCGGAGCCCGGCATTGCCGGCCTGGCCGAGGTCTGCTCAGTACCCTACCCCGACCCCACCCAGTTCGACCGCAAGAGCCCGTACTACGATGCCGCCTCCAAGGCCGACGCCCCGCGCTGGCTGCTGGTCGACGTGCGCTTCGAGCGCAAGAGCGCGCTGATCCCGCTGGCCGCGTTGCGCGAGCATGAGGAACTGGCCGACATGGTGGTGCTACGTCGCGGCAACCGGCTGTCGATCACGCCGGTGACGCCGGCCGAATGGCGCTTCATCACCGGCAAGCTGATGCGCTGAACCCTGCCCGGCCAGCCCGGACCAGGCTGATCACAACAACCCTGAAGACACGATGCAGTTCGACAACCTGCCGGTGCTGGTTCCTGCCCTGCTTGCCCTGGGCGCATTCACCGGCTTCTGTGCCGGGCTGCTCGGCGTCGGCGGCGGCATGATGATGGTGCCTTTCCTGACGCTGCTGTTCACCAGCCTGGGCTTTGCCGACGAGGCCATCGTCCATATGGCGATCGCCACCTCGATGGGCACCATCCTGTTCACCTCATTGTCGTCCGTGCGCGCGCACCACCAGCGCGGCGCGGTGCGCTGGCCGATCGTGCTGGCGCTGGCGCCGGGCATCGTGCTCGGCGGCATGATCGGCGGCGGCAAGGTGTTCGCGGCGCTCAAGACCAGCTGGCTGTCGCTGGCCTTTGCCGGCTTCGTCGGGTTTTCCGCGCTGCAGATGCTGCGCAACCGCCGCCCCAAGCCCGGCCGGCAGCTGCCCGGCTTTGCCGGCATGGCGGGTGCGGGCGGCGTGATCGGCTTCCTGTCCAGCCTGGTGGGCGCGGGCGGCGCCTTTGTCTCGGTGCCGTTCATGACCTGGTGCAACGTGCCGATCCACAACGCGGTGGCCACCTCGGCCGCGCTCGGCTTCCCGATCGCCGCGGCCAGCGTGGCCGGCTATGTCTGGAGCGGCTGGCAGACGCCGGGGCTGCCGGCGGGATCGCTCGGCTATCTCTACCTGCCGGCCCTGCTGGTGATCGCAGCGGCCAGCGTGATGACCGCGCCGCTGGGCGCGCGCACCGCGCACCGGATGGATGTGGGCCAGCTGCGCAAGGTCTTTGCCGTGCTGCTGCTGTGCCTGGCAAGCTATATGTTGTGGAAGGCCTGGCGGGCATTCTGACCCCGGACGGGGGAGGCGCGCCCGCGCCGGCTTCGCAACAATCGTTTGCAATGTCGCGGAACGATCGGACACCCGGGCACGTCTGATACCCATCACGTTTGAACGGGAGAACAACATGAAACAATGGCTTGCCGCCACCCTGCTGGGCACCACCGCCATCGTCGCCTCGGCGCACGGTGGCCCCACTGAAACGCCGTCGGGCGTACTGTCGCTGAGCGCGCAGGCCGTCACCGAAGTGCCGACCGATATCGTGCACCTGACGCTTGCCGCGGAGCAGGAAGGCGCGGAACCGGCCGCGATTTCCTCGGGCCTGTCGACCCGGACGCAGGCCGTCATCACGCAGGCGCGCCGCGTCCAGGGCGTGACTGCCGAGTCGGGCGGCTTCACCATCCACCCGAACACCGACCGCAACGGCCGCATCAGCACCTGGCGCGGGCGTTCCGAAGTCATCCTGAAGTCGCGTGATTTCTCGGCCGTGTCCAAGCTCGCTGGCGAGCTGGCCAGCCAGATGCAGGTGCAGAACATCGCCTTCTCGCTGTCGCGCGAAGCGCGCGAGGCGGCCGAGGCCAAGCTGGCTGAGCAGGCCATCGCCTCGTTCCGCAGCAAGGCGCAGTCGACCACCAAGCTGTTCGGCTACAACAGCTACACCATCCGCGAAGTCAGCCTGAATGAAACCGGCGTGGTGCCGCCGATGCCGCGCATGTACGGTGCTGCCAAGGCGATGATGGCCGACGCTGCGGTGCCGGTGCCGGTTGAGGGCGGCAAGACGCAGGTGACGGTGTCGGTCAACGGCTCCGTGCAGATGCTGAAGTAAGACAGCCGCGCCCTGCGCGATCGCGCAGGGCGCTGGCCATCACGGCGCTCAGAGCGCCGCGAACTGCTCGCGCAGCACGTTCTTCTGCACCTTGCCCATGGTATTGCGCGGCAGCTCGTCCACCACGTGCACGCGCTTGGGCACCTTGAAGTTGGCGATGCGGCCCTTGAGCGTGCCGATCAGCGCCGCTTCGTCGATTTCCGCACCCGGCTTGCGCACCACCACCGCCACCACTGCCTCGCCGAAATCCGCGTGCGGCACGCCGATCACGGCGCTCTCGGCCACGCCCGGCATCTCGTCGATGAAGCTCTCGATTTCCTTCGGGTAGACGTTGTAGCCGCCCGAGATGATCAGGTCCTTGCTGCGCCCGACGATGCTCAGGTAGTTGTCTGGCACCGCGCGCTCGCCGGCCTGGCTGACAATGGCGCCGCCGAAGCGGCCGACGTCGCCAGTCTTGAACCAGCCGTCCTCCGTGAACTCTTCCCTGGTCTTCTCCGGCATGCGCCAGTAGCCCTTGAACACGTTCGGGCCCTGGACCTCGACATTGCCGATCTCGCCCGGCGCGCACGGCTGGCCTTCACCATCGACCACGCGCACCGACACACCCGGCAGCGGCATGCCGACGGTGCCGCCGATGCGCTCGCCCCGCGCGGCATCGTACGGGTTGGACACCAGCATCACGGTCTCGCTCATGCCGTAGCGTTCCAGGATGGTATGGCCGGTGCGCTCGCGGAAGGCATCGAAGGTCTCCAGCAGCAGCGGCGCCGAGCCGGACACGAACAGCCGCATGCGGCGGCAGGTGTCGTCGTCGAAGCGCGGCTCCTGCAGCATGCGCACGTAGTAGGTCGGCACGCCCATCATCACCGTGCAGCGCGGCAGGAATTTCAGCACCTGCGCCATGTCCAGCCTGGGCGCCCAGATCATCTTGGCGCCGGCCAGCAGCGCGCCGTGCGAAGCCACGAACAGGCCGTGCACGTGGAAGATCGGCAGCATGTGCAGCAGCACGTCGTCGCTGCGCCAGCCCCAGAATTCATGCAGTGTCTGCGCATTGGAAGCCAGGTTGCGATGCGTCAGCATCGCGCCCTTGCTGCGGCCGGTGGTGCCGGAGGTGTAGAGAATGGCGGCAAGGTCGTCATCCTGGCGTGCGACCGTCTCGAAGGCATCTGACTTGCCCGCGGCACGCGACAGCAGCGAGCCGCTGCGGTCGTCGTCCAGCGTGAAGACGTGGTTGACGCTGTGGCGGAACGCCACCTTGGACACCCAGCCGAAATTCTTGCTGCTGCACACCACCACCGACGGCTCGGCATTGCCGACGAAGTAGTCGATCTCTGCCTCCTGGTAGGCGGTGTTCAGCGGCAGGTAGACGTAGCCGGCGCGCAGCGTGGCCAGGTACAGGAACAGCGCTTCGGGGGACTTCTCCACCTGCACCGCCACGCGAGCGCCTTCGGGCAGCTGTAGCGAGGCCAGCAGGTTGGCCAGCTTGGCGGTGGCGCGGTCAAGGTCGTCCCAGCTGTAGTACAGCCCGTCATGGGTCTCGATGCAGCAGGCGGAGCGGTCGGCGGGGAAGCGGGATTCGAACAGGGCGAACAGGTTGGCGTTCATGTCGGGGATCGAACGAAAGGCAAAGGAAAACGAAGAAAACAATCGCGTGTGGAAGCAGTCCTGGCGGCGTGCCCTACTCCCCACGGAACTGCGGTGGCCGGCGCGCGAGGAATGCGGCCACCCCTTCCGCGTGGTCCGCGCCTGCGGCGTAGGCAAAATGCGCGTCCAGCTCGGCGGGCGACAGCGGTGCCGGCAGCGGCGCCAGCCGGCGGATGGTGGCCTTGTTAATGCGGGCGGCGACGGGCGCGCCGGCGGCAATGCGGCGCACCGTAGCGTCGACCTCCGCGGCCAGCGCGCCGGGTTCGACCACGCGCGTCAGCAGCCCTTTGTCGCGCGCCTCGGCGGCGTCGAAGACCCGGCCTTCCAGCAGGATCTCCAGCGCGGCGGCGCGCCCCGCCAGCGCCAGCAGGCCCTGCAGCTCGCCGGGCGCCATCGGGAAGCCCAGGCGGTTGATCGGCACGCCGAAGCGGCTGTCCGAGGCGGCGATGCGCAGGTCGCAGTGGCTGGCGATTTCCAGCCCGCCGCCCACGCATACGCCTTCGATCATGGCCACGGTGGGGTGCGTGCATTGCGCCACCGCCGCCAGTGCCGGCGCGATGGTAGCCATGTGATAGCGGCGCACCGCAGCCTCGTCGGCGCGCTCTGCCGGGAACTCGGCAATGTCGGCGCCCGCGGCAAAGTTGCCGTCGGCACCACGCACCACCACGCAGCGCAGCGAGATATCGGCGGACAGGCGCACAAAGCCCGCCGCCAGCTCGCGCCACATCTGCGCGGAAATGGCGTTGAGCTTGCCCGCGTGCGACAGCGTCACGGTGGCAGTGGTGCCCTGCGTGGCAAACAATACGGTGCCGCTCATCGCCGCGCCCCCTTGCATCGGATCAGCGTTGACATGGCGCCCCGTCAGTCGATCTTGGCGCCGGACTGCTGCACCACCTGCGCCCAGCGGCGAATCTCGGCGTGCAGGAACTGCGCGAACTGTTCCTGCGTAAACGCCGGCGTCTCGGAGCCGTTGTTAAGCCAGACCTGCTTGAGCTCAGGCGTGTTCAGCGCCTTCTCGGTCTCTGCGTACAGGCGGTCGACGATCTCCTTGGGCGTGCCCTTGGGCACCCACAACGCGTACCAGGTCGACACGTCATAGTTGGGCACGCCCGCCTCGGCCGCGGTCGGCACGTTGGGGAACGCCGCCGAGCGCTTGCTCGATGCCACCGCCAGCGCCTTGATGCGGCCCGCGCGGATATGCTGCGCCGACGAGCCCAGGCCGTCGAACATCAGATCGACCTGGCCCGCGATCAGGTCGGACAGCGCCGGGCCCGCACCCTTGTAGGGGATGTGGGTGATGAAGGCCTTGGTCTGGAGCTTGAACAGCTCGCCCGCCAGGTGGTGCGACGAGCCGTTGCCGGCAGAACCGTAGTTCAGCTTGCCGGGATTGGCCTTGGCGTAGGCAATCAGCTCCTGCAGCGTGTTGGCCTTGACGCGGTTGGGATTGACCACCACCACTTGCGGCGGCTGCGCGATCACCGTGACCGGGATGAAGTCCTTCTCGATGTCGTAGTCCAGCTTCTTGTAGAACGACGGCGCAATCGCGTGGTGCGCGCCGCCGATGAACACCGTGTAGCCGTCCGGCGCGGCCTTGGCCGCAATGCTGGCGCCGACCGTGCCGCCGGCGCCGCCGCGGTTGTCGATCACGAACTGCTTGCCGAGCTGCTTGGACAACTGCGCGGTCAGCGGCCGTGCAAAGGCGTCTGTGCCACCGCCGGCGGGAAACGGCACGATCACGGTGACGGGCTTGGACGGCCAGGTGTCGGCATGCGCGGCGGGCGCGGCGAGCATTGCGCCGGCGCCGAGGCCGGCCAGGCCCAGGGCCATGCCCGTTGCCCGCGCGCACGCGGCCAGGCTGAACTGACGACGATTCATTTGTTGTCTCCTCTCTCTTCTGCGGAAAGTCAATCTGATGGCCGCGCGACACTGCCGCGGCGTGAAGCTACTGCATGGGTCCCGACAAAGAAATGCGGCGCGTCGGGCGCCGCGGGTACCAGGGCCTGTGCCGTGACCGGACCAGGGTCACAGCAGCTTCCCGACGCTACGGCTGATGCGCGGGTTGCCGGCGCCCAGGCGTGCCAGATTGTCATCCAGCGCCTCGGGCACGTAAAGATAGTTGACCATCATGCCGCAGCTCTGGCTGCGGCCTTTGCGCGACAGGTCGGCGCCCCAGTTCAGCCGCTCCACACAGGCCCCGTTGCCCAGGTGGAAGCGCGCCACCGGGTCTGCCGGCATCGACTGGCTGCGTTCGCGCACCAGGAAATGCGCGGCCAGGGTCATGGCGGTATCGCGAATCATGGTATCGGCGGCGTCCGGCACCAGCGCCTCCAGCCACCCGGCGCCGTCCGCGGGCGCCTTGCCGTGGCGCTCGCTCCAGCGCGCCAGGCGCTTGTCGCCCAGCACGCGCGCAACGGCATCGCCATCCTGCTTGCGCAGCCAGTCGGCAAACCCGGGGATCGGCGAGAGCGTGGCAAACTGATTCACTTTTGGAAATTCACGCTGGACCTCCTCGATCACGCGCTTGAGCAGGAAGTTGCCGAAGCTCACGCCGCGCAGGCCCGCCTGCGTGTTGCTGATCGAATAGAAAATGGCCCACTTGACGCGGCGCAGGTCTTCCAGCGGCGCGGCCTCATCCAGCAATGTATGGACATTGGCCGCCATCTCCGGCGCGAATGCCACCTCGACAAAGATCAGCGGCTCGCGCGGGATGCGCGGGTGGAAGAACGCATAGCAGCGGCGGTCGGAATCGAGGCGGTTGCGCAGGTCGGTCCACGAGGCGATCTCATGCACGGCCTCGTAGCGGATCAGCTTTTCCAGCAGCGATGCCGGCGAATCCCAGGTGATCGGCTGCAGCTCCAGCAGGCCCACGTCGAACCAGTTGGAGAACAGCGCCTCGAGGTCTTCGTCAAGCGGGCGCAGGCCTGGCATGCGGCGCTGCCAGCGCAGCATGTCGGCGCGCAGCTGGATCAGGAAGTGCAGGCCGCAGGCGCTGTTGCCGCGCTGGCCATGCAGCGCGGCCAGCCGCTTGAAGAAGCGGATGCGCGCATTGGACAGGGCCTGGGCCAGGCCCGAAGGCGCGGCCTGCGCGCGGGCGGCGCGCGCGCCCTTGTCGCCGTCGGCCCCGGCGTCTTCACTGCCCTTGCCGCCGCCGCTGCTGGCGACTTCGGCCAGCACCGCCAGCATGCCGCGCCGGGTGGCCTCGCCGGCGGCTTCATACTCGGCCTGCCACGCCTGCGCGGCGGCATTGGCGGCGCCATCGGTCAGGCGCGCGTCGAAGCAAAGCCGCAGTTGCTCGCGCTGGCGGCGCACCGCGCGCGGCGGCAGCGGCACCTCGCCGTCGGCCGGCGTGGCAGCGGCGGCCTTGGGGCCGGCCTTGGCATCGCCCTCGCCCTTGCGCCCCCACCAGCGGCCCAGCCGCGACAGGAACTTGGAACCTGCCGGCTCGCTTTCGCCCAGCGGCGCACTGATCTTCTGGTCACCCGTGTCGAAGGAATTCATGCGGTACCTGCCTTGATACATCGATCGGAACGTAGGAAAAACATCGGACTGGGGTCGCGGCGCCGCGGCTACTCTTCGCCGCCGGCCACGCGCAGCACCGGCGGCGCGCGCACGGCCTGGGCCTCGGCCGCCCCGGCGGTGGCACCGGCATCCAGCGTCTTGAGCGCCGCGCGCTGGCGCAGCAGATGGGTCTTCATCATCGCCTCGGCGCCTTCGGGGTCGCGGGCCTTGAGCGCGGCGAACACGGACAGGTGCTCGGCACAGGATTCCTGGATCCGGCCCGGCAGCTTCAGGCTCTTGTGGCGCGACAGCCGCAGCACCTTGCGCAGGTCGCTGATCAGGCCCGACAGCCAGCGGTTGCCGGCCAGCCGCTGGATCGATTCGTGGATCTGGAAGTTGGTTTCGTAATAGGCATCGATGTCACCTGACTGCGCGTAGCGCGCCAGGTCGGCATGCAGGCCGTCCAGCGCGTCCAGGTCGGCGCGCGTGGCGTTGCGCGCCGCCTCATAGGCGCAGCGCCCTTCCAGCAGTGCCATCAGCGGGAAGATCTCGTCCAGGTCCTGCTCGGACAGTTCATTGACGAAGCAGCCGCGGCGCGGCTCCAGCCGCACCAGGCCTTCGGCGGCCAGCACCTTGAGCGCCTCGCGCAATGGCGTGCGCGAGATGCCCAGCGTTTCGGCCATCGCGCTCTCGTCGATCCATGCGCCGGGCACCAGCGTATGCGCGTCGATCATGGCGCGCAGCCGGTCTGCCACTTCCAGGTACAACGCCTGCTGGACGATGCGCATGCTTCCCCCGGGTCGGATGGCGTGACCGATGCGTCCCGGTCACGATCTGGCATGGTCAGGGCAGATGCGCCCCGCAAGCCATAATTCATAATTATGGATTAGGACGCGAACGATACAAGGGATTTCGATGCTGCACCGCAAACAAGCCGGAGCGATTGGTGTCTGGTGGTTGACCGGCGAGGTGCGGTCTGTGGGGTGCGGCGTGGGGTCGGGTATGAGGTGCGGCGGGCGTTTCCATGCCTCCCTGCAAGGAAACGCCCGCGCCTGAAAATACTGCAGCACTGCTTTTCATCGTCGGCGGGTACTTTCAAAAGTATCCACCGCGTGGGTCCATGGATTGCCGGCGCTGGCCCTGCGCCCCCCTTTGAAACGCGCTTGACGCGCGGATTTTCCCGTCGCCCTGGCTGTACGTGAAGTGCCGGCAAGTGTGGCCTCTCAGCCGTCACTCCCTCCCTGGCACTTCCGTTGGCGGCTGTGGCTTGCCGCTCATCTTTGTAACAATCAAGATAGCGATTTACGTGCCAGCTGGACTAAGTCCCTGATTTCATTGGCAACACGCATTCGGAAGTTGTTACAGAATACGTCTAGTGTAACAGGATGTTTCTACAGTGTTACGAGGGTTTTCCCACATTTTCTTATGCGCCTGCCCGCCTGGCGGCAATGGCATATGCAGATTGTGCCGTGGTCGCTATTTATCAGTGCGAGAATGTGAGCGCATCGCCGCAAATGCCCGATCTAAAGTGGTTGCATTCCTGAAACTGCGGGCAAGGCCGCAATCCTGACTGTCGCTTTCCACACACACTGGAGCTCCGCCATGCAAGCTGGCAGCGATTTCACCCTGGCCGGCACGCCGGCAAACGAAGCGCCGGCGCCTGCCGAGCCGCGCTACGCCGTGCCGCGGCCGCTGGGCCTGTCCTTTACCGGATCGGGTTCGGAGTACTTCCGTATCTGGATCGTCAATGCACTGCTGACCATCGTCACCTTCGGCATCTATTCGGCCTGGGCCAAGGTGCGCACGCTGCAGTATTTCTATCGCAACACGCGGCTCGACGGCGCGAGTTTTGACTACCACGGCAAGCCGTCCGCGATCCTGAAGGGCCGTGCCATCGTGTTCGCGCTGGTGTTCGCCTTCCAGTTCGCCTCGACGGTCTCGCCCTTCCTTGCGCTGGCGATGCTGGTGGCGCTGCTGGCGGTGTTCCCCCTGTTGCTGGTGCGCTCGTTGCGTTTCCGCATGGCCAACTCCAGCTACCGCGGCCTGCGCTTTGCCTTCACCGGCGGCGATGCCGATGCCTACAAGGTGTTCGTGCTGTGGCCGCTCGCCGCAGTGGCCACGCTGGGCCTGCTGGGGCCGCTGGCGCACCAGCGCTTCAAGCGCTACCAGCACAACCACACCCGCTTCGGCACCGCACCGTTTGCCTTCCATGCCGGCGCGGGCGATTTCTACGGCGTCTACCTGCGTGCCTTCGGCATGATGGTCGCGCTGGTGGCGGCCGCGGCGCTGGCCGGATTCGCGCTGGGCGCGACCGCGTCGGGAAAGGCGGGCATGGTGCTGTCTTTCAGCATCGGCGTGGGCGGTTTCTACCTGGCGCTGCTGGCCGTCAGCCCTTACGTGATGGCGCGCTTGCAGAATGTCGTGTGGAGCCACACCACGCTGACGCCGCATGCGTTCCGCAGCGAGGTGGGGGCCGGCCGCATGGTCTTTATTTTCGTCACCAACCTGATCGCCATCGCGCTGACGCTGGGCCTGTACCTGCCGTTCGCGCGGGTGCGTTCGGCGCGCTACCGGCTCGAATGCGTAACCATGCTGGCGGCGGGCCCGCTCGACACCTTCGTGGCCGGCGAGGCGCAGCAAGTGGGTGCGCTGGGCGATGCGGCGGTAGACTGGTACGACATCGACATCGCGCTCTGAGCACGCCGTGCGCTGACCCGGCCCGCACCATGATCCCAGTCACCTTCTTCGACGGCCGCTCGTCGCGCGCGCATCCGGCCACGCTGGCCGTTGAAGCGCAGCAGGCCGTGCTGCGCGACGACTCCGGCGCCGAGCTGCGGCGCGCGCCGCTGTCGGACGTGCGCGTGTCCGAGCGCGTGCGCCGCGCGCCGCGGCTGGTCACCTTTGCCGACGGTGCCTTCTGCGAGATCGCCGACCACGCCGCCTTCGACCACATGCTGGCCGCGACCGGCCATCGCGACAGCCTGGTGGCGCGCGCGCAGAACAGCTGGCGCCTGGCCGGCCTGGCCGTGGCGGCGCTGGTGGCGGTGCTGGTGCTGGGCTATTACGTGCTGCTGCCGTGGGGTGCCAGCATGATGGCGCGCGCGGTGCCGCCCGAGGTGGAGGCCCATCTCGGCAAGCTGACGCTGGCGAGCCTGGACAATGGCATGGTCAAGCCAACGCAGCTGCCGCCCGCGGAGCAGCAACGCATCCGCTCGGCCTTCGCGGCGCTGAAGCGGCCGCGCGATGCCGGCCACGATTACCAGATCCTGTTCCGCCAGGGCGGCGAGATCGGCGCCAATGCGCTGGCGCTGCCGGGCGGCACCATCGTGGTCACCGACGAGCTGGTCAGCCTGGCCGGCACCGGTCCCGGCATGATGGGCGTGCTGGCCCACGAAGCCGGCCATGTCGCCAACCGGCACGGCTTGCAGCAGGTGATCCAGGGGTCGGCGCTGGCCGCGCTGTCGGCCTACCTGTTCGGGGATATCTCGACGGTGCTGGCCGGGGTGCCGGCCGCGATCCTGACGCTGCGCTATTCACGCGACCATGAGCGCGAGGCCGATGCCTTTGCCATCGAGGTGATGCAGCGCAACGGCCTGCCGCCCGCGGCGCTGGCCGATGTGCTGGTCAGACTGGACCACCGGCGCGGTGCGGCGTCGGACGCCGAACCGGAACGCGGCCAGGACTTCATGTCGACCCACCCGCAAACGCAGGCGCGCATCGACGCCTTGCGCCGCGCCGGCAAATAGCGCGGACCGGAGGAACTCAGGCCACCGGCTGCGATGCGCCGGCGCCGGGCTGGCGCCGGTAGGCCCAGACCACCATGGCGATGCCGGCCAGGATCATCGGCAGGCTCAGCCACTGGCCCATCGACAGCTTCAGCGCCAGCAGGCCCAGGAAGTTGTCGGGCTCGCGCGCGAATTCCGCGGCAAAGCGGAAGGCCCCATAGCCGATCAGGAATACCCCCGACACCGCGCCCATCGGCCGCGGCTTGCGCGCGAACAGCCACAGGATGATGAACAGCGCCACGCCCTCGCCTGCAAACTGGTACAGCTGCGACGGATGGCGCGGGATGTTGTCGCCCGCCTGCGGGAAGATCATGCCCCACGGCAGGTCGGTGGCGCGGCCCCACAGCTCACCGTTGATGAAGTTGCCGATGCGCCCTGCGGCCAGCCCGCACGGGATCATCGGCGCGATGAAGTCGGTCACCTCCATCCAGTGGCGCCGGCGCAGTTTGCCGAACAGCCACATCGCCACGATCACGCCCAGGAAGCCGCCATGGAAGGCCATGCCGCCTTCCCACACCTTGAGGATCTCGAGCGGATGGGCCAGGTAGTACGACGGCTTGTAGAACAGCACATAGCCCAGCCGCCCGCCCAGGATCACGCCCAGCACGCCGAAGAACAGCATGTCGTCCAGGTCGCGCGTGGTCCAGCCCTTGGCCGCGATATGCGGCTGGCGGATGCGCAGGCGCCCGAAGCCCAGGAACATGATGAACCCGGCCAGGTACATCAGCCCGTACCAGCGGATGGCAAGCGGGCCCAGGTGGATGGCAACCGGGTCGAACTGGGGATGAATCAGCATGTTGGCGTGAATGGAGGTTTAAAGGCCGCGGCCTGCGTATTGTCAGTGGCCTCGGTGACATTGGTGACGTGTCAGCGAGGGGCGGGCCCGGCTGCGCCCGCTTCTTGCGCGAGCGCGGCCGCAATATCGATGAACGAGCGCAGCACCGGCGCCACGCCGGCGGACGCGCCGTCGCGCCAGACCAGCCCGGTCTCGATCTGCGGGCCGGTCTCGCGCAGCGCCAGGTACGACACCCCGGTGCGGCGAAGGTTGCACAGCGACGCCGGCACCAGCGCCACGCCCATGCCCGCCGACACCAGGCTGACGATGGTCTGCATCTGGATGGCTTCCTGCGCAATCACGGGCACCAGGCCCTCGCGCGCATAGTAGCCCGTAATGATGTCATAAAATGCCGGCGCGCTTCGGCGCGGGAAGATGATCAGCGGTTCATGGGCCGCCTCGCGCAGCGAGACCGTATTGTCGCCCGCCAGCCCCCCGCCCGCGGGCCGCCAGCCGTCGGGCACGGCCAGCACCAGCGGCTCGCTCACCAGCGGCAGGTAGGCCAGCCCGTGCGGCATGGCCGGCAGCTGCGGGCGGATCACCAGGCCGGCATCGATCGCGCCCTCCATCAGCGCCTCGAGCTGCACGTCGCTGGTGGCCTCGCGCAGCTGCAGCTGCACCTCCGGGTGGCGGGCGCGAAAGCGCCGCAGCAGGTCGGGCAGGATGCCGTAGTCGGCGGTGCTGACAAAGGCCAGCGACAGCGACCCCACCTCGCCGCGCGCCAGCCGCTGCGCCAGCCCGGGCAGCGCCGCGGCATCGGCCAGCACGCGCCGCACCTCGGGCAGCCACTGCTGGCCGGCCGGTGTCAGCGCCACCGAGCGCCGCGTGCGCGCGAACAGTTGCACGCCGATTTCCTCTTCCAGCGCCTGGATCTGCTGCGACAAGGGCGGCTGCGTCATCGACAGGCGCCCTGCCGCGCGGCCGAAATGCAACTCTTCCGCCACTGTGACGAAGTAACGCAACTGACGCAGGTCCAAACGCCCTCCTGATATGTTTTTCGACTCAATAAAGGTCAAATAATATATTTGACACTCCAAAACGCAAGCGTCATTCTTTGGTCCACAACATCGCCGCCGTGCGTTCGTGCAGCCAGGCCTTCGGGCGCAGCGCGGAGCGGCACTGAAGATCCCCCGGAGATTCCCCACCATGGCATTCAACAAACGCTCGCAGAACATCACGCAAGGCGTGGCGCGTTCGCCCAACCGTTCGATGTACTACGCACTCGGCTACCAGAAGGAAGACTTCGACAAGCCGATGGTGGGCATCGCCAACGGCCACTCGACCATCACCCCCTGCAACGCCGGCCTGCAGCGCCTGGCCGATGCCGCCATCGACGCCATCAAGGCGTCCGGCGCCAACCCGCAGGTGTTCGGCACCCCGACCATCTCGGACGGCATGTCGATGGGCACCGAGGGCATGAAGTACTCGCTGATCTCGCGCGAGGTCATCGCCGACTGCATCGAGACCGCCGCGCAGGGCCAGTGGATGGACGGCGTGGTCGTGATCGGCGGCTGCGACAAGAACATGCCGGGCGGCATGATCGCGCTGGCGCGCACCAACGTGCCGGGCATCTACGTCTACGGCGGCACCATCAAGCCGGGCAACTGGAAGGGCAAGGACCTGACCATCGTGTCGTCGTTCGAGGCCGTGGGCGAATTCACCGCCGGGCGCATGAGCCAGGAAGACTTCGAAGGCGTGGAGAAGAACGCCTGCCCGTCGACCGGGTCGTGCGGCGGCATGTACACCGCCAACACCATGAGCTCGTCGTTCGAGGCGCTGGGCATGTCGCTCTTGTATTCGTCGACCATGGCCAACCCCGACCAGGAAAAGGTCGACAGCGCAGCCGAATCGGCGCGCGTGCTGGTGGAAGCCGTCAAGCAGGACATCAAGCCGCGCGACATCATCACGCGCAAGTCGATCGAGAACGCCGTGGCGCTGATCATGGCCACGGGCGGCTCGACCAACGCCGTGCTGCACTACCTGGCCATCGCCCACGCCGCTGAAGTGGAATGGACCATCGACGACTTCGAGCGCATCCGCCGCAAGGTGCCGGTGATCTGCAACCTGAAGCCATCGGGCCAGTATGTGGCGACCGACCTCCACCAGGCCGGCGGCATTCCGCAGGTCATGAAGATCCTGCTCAAGGCCGGCATGCTGCACGGCGACTGCCTGACCATCACCGGCCGCACGCTGGCTGAAGAGCTGGAAAACGTGCCCGACACCCCGCGCGCCGACCAGGACGTGATCCTGCCGATCGAGAAGGCGCTGTACAAGGAGGGCCACCTGGCCATCCTGAAGGGCAACCTGGCCGAAGAAGGCGCGGTCGCCAAGATCACCGGCCTGAAGAACCCGGTCATCACCGGCCCGGCGCGCGTGTTCGAGGACGAGCAAAGCGCGATGGAAGCCATCCTGGCCGACAAGATCAACGCCGGCGACATCCTGGTGCTGCGCTACCTGGGCCCCAAGGGCGGCCCCGGCATGCCCGAAATGCTGGCCCCGACCTCGGCCATCATCGGCAAGGGCCTGGGCGAGTCGGTCGGCTTTATCACCGACGGGCGCTTCTCGGGCGGCACCTGGGGCATGGTGGTCGGCCACGTCGCGCCGGAAGCGTATGTGGGCGGCACCATCGCGCTGGTGCAGGAAGGCGACTCGATCACCATCGACGCACACAAGCTGCTGCTGCAGCTGAACGTGCCGGACGAAGAACTGGCCAGGCGCGGTGCCGGCTGGAAGCAGCCGGCACCGCGCTATACCCGTGGCGTGCTGGCGAAATTCTCGAAGCTGGCGTCGACGGCGAGCAAGGGTGCGGTGACGGACTGATCCGGGTCCGGACCATGAAAAAGCCTGCGAGAGATCGCAGGCTTTTTTGTCGGTTGCCGTCAGGACTCGCCCGGGCTTAATCCCCGCCCGGCGTCTTCTCGATCTCCTCCAGCGTCGCATCCAGCCATTCCACCAGCCGCGCCTCCAGCGACTGCGTCAGCTCGCTGGCCAGTTGCGCTGTCAGCGGCGCCAGCCGCGACTGCAGCGTGGCTTCGGTATGGGCCGCCACGACCTGCGGCCATTCGGTGCGAAAGCGCATCATCACGCGCGTCAGCAACTCGGTGCGTACGGCGCGCAGGTCGTCCTCGCCCGGGGCGCCGGTGTCTGCCGGCATCGCCGATGCCGGCGCGGCGCCCTCGTCCGCCACGGCGTCGCCGGTATCGCCGACATGCATGACCAGGCCCGAATCGGCCATGCCGAAGGTATCGATCACGCCCTCCTGCGAAGCGGCAGCCGGCGCCGCTGCCCCTGCATCCGGCAGTTCGAACACCTCGGTCAGCAGCGGGATGCTGTCGTTCGGATCGAGCCGCGGGATCACCCGCGAGGTGGTGCGTTCGCTCATGCGGCGTCTCCCTTGGGCTGGCCGATGTCGTGGTGCGTCAGCGGATAGCCGCGTTCGCGGTAGAAACGGTAGCGCTGGCGGCCGGCCTCGCGCGCGGCATCGCCCGCGCCCACCACCTCGATCAGCCGTTCGAAGCTGGCAAACTGCGCCGGGGCCTGGTCTGCCAGGTTGATCAGCAACTGGTGGTGCGGCACGCCTTCGGTGGTGGCGGCCAGCAGGATCGGCGTGACCGCCGCATTGGGGCTTTCCAGCCCGCAATGCGGCAGGAAGTCCAGCGCGGAGAAGGTCCACAGGCGCGCATCCAGGTCCGCCAGCTGCGCCGGCGCCCCGTGGATCACCACCTTCTGCCCGGCGCCGTAGGCCTTGCGGACCAGCCGGCAGACATAGCCGAGCACGTCCGGCACGTTGCTGTGGAAATCGATGCGCGTCATGGACCCTTGCTGCCTGTGTTGCCTGCCGCCGCCATCAGGCCGCGCGGTCCATCAGGAACTGCGTCAGCAGCGGCACCGGGCGGCCGGTGGCCCCCTTGGCCGCGCCGCTCTTCCAGGCGGTGCCGGCGATGTCCAGGTGGGCCCAGTCGTACTTCTCGGCAAAGCGCGACAGGAAACACGCCGCCGTCACGCTGCCGGCCGGGCGGCCGCCGATATTGCCCATGTCGGCAAAGTTGGACTTGAGCTGGTCCTGGTACTCATCGTCCAGCGGCATGCGCCAGGCGGTGTCCATGGCACGGCGGCCGGCCTGCAGCAGGGCATCGGCAAGCGTGTCGGAGCGCGCGTACAGGCCGCTGTTGACGTGGCCGAGCGCGATGATGCAGGCACCCGTCAGCGTGGCCACGTCGATCACCGCGGCCGGCTTGAAGCGCTCTACATAGGTCAGCGCGTCGCACAGGATCAGGCGGCCTTCGGCGTCGGTGTTCAGGATCTCGATGGTCTGGCCGGACATGCTGGTGACCACGTCGCCCGGCTTGGTGGCGATGCCGCTGGGCATGTTCTCGCAGGTCGGCACCACGGCGATGACGTTGAGCTTCAGGCCCATCTCGGCCACGGCCTGGATCGAGCCCAGCACCGAGGCGGCGCCGCACATGTCGTACTTCATCTCGTCCATGCCCTCGCCCGGCTTGAGCGAGATGCCGCCGGTATCGAAGGTGATGCCCTTGCCCACCAGCACCACCGGGGCCTGCTTGGCGCCGGCGCCGTCGTAGCGCAGCACGATGAACTGCGGCGGCTCATCGCTGCCCTTGGTCACGGCCAGGAAGGCCCCCATGTTCAGGGCCTCGATCTGCTTGCGGCCCAGCACCTCGGCCTTGAGCTTGTGGCGCTTGGCAATGCCGCGGGCGGTATTGGCCAGGTAGGTCGGCGTGCAGATATTGGACGGCAGGTTGCCCAGGTCGCGCGTCAGCTCCATGCCGTTGGCGATGGCGGTGCCGCGCACCACGGCCTGGGTCGCGGCGCGGGCATCGCCGCTGTCGACCGCGATCACGACCTTGCGCAGCGAGGACTTGTCGTTGCCGTTGAGCTTGCCGTTGGCATTGGCGCGCTTCAGGCCCGGATGGCGCTCCAGCAGGCGATAGCCGGATTCGCGCACCAGCGTGATGGTGGTGATCACGCCCCAGGCGACATCGCGCTGCTGCGGCGCCTGTTGCGCCAGGCACCACAGGGCCGAGGCCGAACGCGTGGACGACAAGGCACGCACGGCGGTGCGGACCGCGTCGGCAAAGGCCTTGTCGCTGAAATCGGCTTCCTTGCCCAGCCCCACCAGCAGCACGCGCGCGGCGCCCACGCCGGCCACCTCATGCAGCATCAGCTGGGTGCCGCGCTTGCCCTCGAAGTCGCCCTGCTTGACCAGCCGCCCTACCAAGCCCTTGGTGGCCACATCCAGTGCCTTGGCCACCCCGGCCAGGTTCTGGCCTTCGAACAGGCCGACCACCAGGCAGTCGGTCTTGGTCGCCAGGAAACCATTTTGGCCGGCTTTGCTCCAATCCAAGGCTTTTGTGCTAAATTCCATCGCGCTTCCTTCCAGGGGCTTGTTAGACACGAAAGCCTCCATTATCCGCGATTTTTATCCCGCGACCTGCCGCCGCTGATACGCCCCGGCCACGCTGACAGCATGATGTGCTGCCAGCCAGCTGTTCTGCCAGGCACCTCGCACGGCACATCGCCCGCTCCGGCCGGCAGCCCGGAACCGAACCCGCATGATCCTTCAACAAGCCCTGCGACGCGAGCTTGCCTACACCGCCGGGGCGGTGTTCCTGGTGATGCTGACCTTCATGCTCACGTCGCTCGTGATCCGCATCCTGGGGATGGCCGCCAACGGCAAGGCCAGCCCCAACGACGTGCTGATGCTGATCGGCCTGGCCACCATCGGCTACCTGTCGATCCTGCTGTCGGCCACGCTCTTCATTTCCACCCTGATCGTGCTGACGCGCTGGTACAAGGACTCGGAGATGGTGGTGTGGTTCTCGGCCGGCATCTCGCTGCGCGACCTGGTCAAGCCGGTGCTGCAGTTCGCGGCACCCTTCGTCGTGCTGGCGCTGCTGCTGGGCATGTTTGCCTGGCCTTGGGCCAACCAGCAGAGCGCGCTGTTCCGCGACCGCTTCGAGCAGCGCGGCGTGATGTCGATGATTGCCGCGGGGCGCTTTATCGAGCCGGCCAAGGCCAACTACGTGCTGTTCATCGAGGGCATGGATGCCGACATGAAGTATGCGCGCAATGTCTTCGTCGCCAACTCCGAGGCCGACAAGATCGGCGTGGCGCTGGCGCACCAGGGCAAGTTCGAGACCATGCCCAACGGCGACCGCCTGGTGGTGATGGAAAACGGCCGCCGCTACTCGGGCACGCCCGGCCAGATCGACTACCGCATCGTTGAATTCGAACGCTACGCGGTCAAGGTGGACAACAAGCCACCCGAATCCGTGGCCGACCAGCCGCCCAAGAGCCGCGACACCATCGACCTGATCCGCAACCCCACGCGTGAAAACCTGGGCGAGCTGGTGTGGCGCATCTCGCTGCCGATCCTGGCCTTCAACTTCGTCATGATCGCGATCCCGCTGGCCTACGTGAACCCGCGCCTGGGCCGCTACACGCCGCTGGTGTTCGCGGTGCTGATCTACCTGACCTACAGCAACCTGATCAACCTGTCGCAGTCCTGGGTGCGCTCGGGCGCGATCCCGTTCTGGCTGGCGTGGTGGCCGATCCACCTGGTGGTGTTCGTGGGGGCGCTGCTGCTGTTCCGCTACCGCCAGAACCGCAGCCTGGGCGGCTGGCGGGCCGTGTTCGGCCTGCGCAGGCGCGCCGCCGCGGCCACTGGAGGCCAGGCATGAGGATCCTGCGCGTCTATGAACGCTATTTCGGCCGCCTGGTCTATGGCGTGTTCGCCTTCATCCTGTTCGCGGTGCTGTCGCTGTTCGTGTTCTTCGACATGCTCAGTGAGCTGGAGAGCGTCAGCGGCCAGTACACCTCGCTGATCGCGCTGTTCCACGTCCTGCTGCAGGCGCCCACGCGGGTGTATGAAGTGCTGCCGATCGCGGTGCTGATCAGCGCGATCTACGTGTTCTCGCAGCTGGCCAGCCAGTCCGAGTACACCATCTTCCGCGTGGCCGGCCTGAACACGCGCCAGGCGCTGTTCTCGCTGTTCAAGCTGGCGGTGCCGCTGGCCATCGTGACCTTTATCTTCGGCGAATTCATTGGCCCCCGCGCCGAGCAGTACGCGCAGAAGATCAAGCTCGAGGCAATCGGCACAACCGTGTCGTCGGGCTTCCGTTCGGGCGTCTGGGTCAAGGACCGCGACAAGGATGGCGCCACCGGCGGCGGCGAGATCACCCGCTTCGTCAACGTGGCGGGGTTGCGGCCGGACCAGACCATCACCGGCATCACCATGTACGAGTTCGACCCGCAATACCGCCTGCGCGTGATCCGCGTGGCGCAGGAGGGGCGCTACCAGGGTGGCCAGTTGTGGGAACTGCAGGGCGTCAACGAGACCCGCTTCATCGAGCTGGCGCCCGCGGCACAGGGGGCGAAGCCGGCACGCGATGCGCTGGCCCCGGACTTCCGCGCCGAGCAGATCAAGTTCCCGCGCGTGACCATGCATTCCGAGCTGACGCCGCAGATCCTGTCGGTGCTGCTGGTGACGCCTGAGCGGATGTCGACGCTGGACCTGTTCCGCTATATCCGCCACCTGCGCGACAACAAGCAGGACACGCAGCGCTATGAGATCGCCTTCTGGAAGAAGGTGATCTACCCGCTGACGCTGTTCGTGATGGTGGCGCTGGCCCTGCCCTTCGCCTACCTGCACGCGCGTGCCGGAGCGGTCGGCGTGAAGGTGTTCGGGGGCATCATGCTGGGGCTGTCGTTCCACTTGTCGAACACGCTGTTCTCGCACGTGGGGCTGCTGCATACGTGGCCGCCGATTATCTCGGCGCTGGTGCCAGGCACGCTCTACCTGATGGTGGCGCTGCTGGCGCTGCGGTGGGTGGATCGGCATTGAGGGACGGGCTGCCATGACCGCACCCACCCGGGCCCTGGTCCTGTTTGCTCATGGCGCGCGCGATGCGCGCTGGCGCGAGCCGTTCGACCGCCTGCAGCAAAAAGTGGCCGCTGCCCTGCCCGGGTGCGAGGTGCGGCTGGCGTTCCTGGAGCTGATGACGCCCGCGCTGCCCGACGCGCTCGCCGACCTGGCAGCGCGCGGCGTGTCCGACGCCACCGTGGTGCCGGTGTTCCTGGGCCAGGGCGGCCACCTGCGGCGCGACCTGCCGGCCTTGCTCGATCAATGCCGGCAAGCGCATCCCGGGCTGCGCATCCATTGCGCGACGGCAGCAGGCGAGGCCGATGCGGTGCTGGATGCGATGGCGGCGTACTGCGTTGCCTCAATGCCTGCAAGCGGCCAGCCCTGAGCAGAAACGTGGTCCCCGATGACAAAAGCCCTGTACCGGCATGCCGGTACAGGGCTTTTTTTCTAGTGGCGCGGAGCGCGGTCAGGCAGCGCGCGGCGCCTGCACGACGGTTTCGTCCACGCCTTCGCGCGGCGTTTCGGTAGCCCGCGCAGCCAGCGCCGCCCCGATCATCAGCAGGCTCGGCTGCACCGGATCGATCCAGGCAGCGGCCTCGCCCGCCGCCATCCGGCCCAGCGTGAATTCACGACTACGCTGCCGCGGCGTGCTGGCGGCTTCCACCACCCACGCCGGCGTGGACGCCGGCTTGCCATGCGCGATCAGCTGCGCGGCAATCGACGCCGCCTGGTCGCGGCCCATGTAGTAGACCAGCGTATCGGCCTTGACCGCGGCTTCGATATCGGCCGAGCCCTCGCCATCCGCAGCCTTCGCCTGCGTGGCAAACGCCACGCTGCGCGACACACCCCGCTTGGTCAGCGGCTTGCCGATCGCCGAAGCGGCCGCCAGCGCCGCAGTGATGCCAGGCACCACTTCATACTCGACGCCAGCCGCTTCCAGCGCCTGCAGCTCCTCGTCGGCACGCCCGAACAGCATCGGATCGCCACCCTTCAGGCGCACCACGCGTTCGTACTTGCTGGCCAGATCGACGATCTGCCGGTTGATGAACAGCTGCGCGGTGGAACGCTGCCCGCAGCGCTTGCCCACCTCGACCAGCTCGGCCTGCGGACACCAGGCCAGCATCTCCGGCGCTACCAGTGCATCGTGCAGCACCACCTGGGCTTCGCCCAAAAGCCGTGCACCACGCACCGTAATGAGGTCTGCCGCACCGGGGCCTGCCCCGATGAGGAACACCTTGCCGTAAGTCTTCTGCGCCTGCTTGTTCATATCCGGTCCCTTTCCCGTCGTTACCGATCAGGAGAACGCACGGATCATGCCCGCGGCCACCGTGTGGTTGGTCGCTTCGTCGATCAGCACGAAGGCGCCCGTTGCCGGGTTATCGCCATAGGCATCGCACACAATCGGCTTCAGCAGCGAGATCTGCACCGAACCGATGTCGTTCAGGCGGATATCGTGACGGCCGGTCTCGTGCGACAGGGTGTGCACGTCCAGCACGCGGTCCACCGCCGACACGCGCGCGAACACGCTGGCCGTGGTGTGCTTGAGCACGTACTTGCGCGCCGGGTTCAGCGATTCGTCGTCGAACCAGCACAGGTCGGCCTGCAGCTTCTTGGCCGGCGCAGTGGCGGCATCGGCGGCGACGAACATGTCACCGCGTGATACATCGACGTCCTCGGACAGGCGCACGGTGACCGTGTCGCCGACATTGGCGGATTCGGCGGCGCCGTTGGGCGTCAGCACTTCGGCCACCACGGCCTCGCGGTTGGCGGGCAGCACGCGCAGCTTCTGGCCCACGCGCACGGTGCCGGCTTCGATGCGGCCCGCATAGCCGCGGAAGTCGTCCGACTGCGAACCGTCCTGGCGGATCACCAGCTGCACCGGGAAACGCAGCGCGGCGTCATCCTCGGGCGCGGCTTCTTCCACCGGCAGTTCTTCCAGCAGCGGCAGCAGCGGCTCGCCCTGGTACCAGGCCATGGCATCGCTCTCGTGCACGATGTTGTCGCCGCGCAGCGCCGACACCGGCACGTAGCGCACGTCCTTCAGGCCGAGCTGGGCGGCCAGTTCAGTGTAGGCAGTGCGGATCTCGTTGAAGCGCTGTTCGCTGTAGTCGACCAGGTCCATCTTGTTGATGGCCACGATCACGTGCCGGATCTCCAGCAGCTTCAGGATCGCCGAGTGGCGCTTGGTCTGCGCCAGCAGCTCGGCACGGCCGTTGGTGACGGTGACGCGGGTGGCATCGACCAGCACGATGGCCGCGTCCGCGGTCGAGGCGCCGGTGACCATATTGCGGGTGTACTGCTCGTGGCCCGGGGTATCGGCGATGATGAACTTGCGGCGCGCGGTCGAGAAGTAGCGGTAGGCCACGTCGATGGTGATGCCCTGCTCGCGCTCGGCTTCCAGGCCGTCGGTCAGCAGCGAGAAGTCGATCTGCTCGCCGGCGGTACGCTTGTTCTTGGCGTTGGCCAGCGCGGTCAGCTGGTCGGACAGCACGGCCTTGCTGTCATACAGCAGGCGGCCGATCAGCGTGCTCTTGCCGTCGTCGACGGAGCCCGCGGTGATGAAGCGCAGCAGGCCTTGATGAGTTGCTTGGTGAGTCATGTTGAATTCCTTTGCTGCGTCCGGGATCAGAAGTAGCCTTCTTTCTTCCGGCGTTCCATCGAGGCTTCGCTGGTCTGGTCGTCCATGCGGGTGGCGCCGCGCTCGGTGATCTCGGTCACCGCGGTCTCGGCGATGATCGCTTCCGGCGAATCGGCAACGCTGGCCACCGGGCAGGTGCAGCTGATGTCGCCGACGGTACGGAAGCGCACCGACAGCACTTCGCTGACGTCGCCGTCCTGCTTGGGCGTGATCGGCGTGACCGGCACCAGCAGGCCGTTCTTGCGCACCACTTCGCGCTGGTGCGAATAGTAGATCGGCGGCAGCGCCAGCTTCTCGCGGGCGATGTACTGCCACACGTCCAGCTCGGTCCAGTTCGAGATCGGGAACACGCGCATCTGCTCGCCCTGCGCCATGCGGGCGTTGTACAGGCTCCACAGCTCGGGGCGCTGGGCCTTCGGGTCCCACTGGCCGAACTCGTCGCGGAACGAGAAGATGCGCTCCTTGGCGCGGGCCTTCTCTTCGTCGCGGCGGGCACCGCCCATCAGCGCGTCGAACTGGTGCTCGCCGATGGTTTCCAGCAGCGTCACGGCCTGGGCCGCGTTGCGCGAATCGGTTTCCTTGCGCAGGCGCACGGTGCCGCGCTTGATCGAGTCCTCGACATGGCCCACCACCAGGCGTGCGCCCAACTCAGCCACGCGCTGGTCGCGGAAGGCGATCACTTCCGGATAGTTGTGGCCGGTGTCAATATGCACGAGCGGGAACGGCAGCTCGATCTTGCGGTCGCCAAGGCGGAACGCCTTCAGCGCCAGGTGCAGCATCACGATCGAGTCCTTGCCGCCCGAGAACAGCAGCGCCGGGTTGCGGCACTCGGCCACCACCTCGCGGATGATGTAGATCGACTCCGCCTCCAGGCGGTCGAGGTGATCGTTCTGTACTTGCAACAGGTGCGCCACGCTGCTCGTTTGCGTCAACCCTGCTTCTGCGATGTCGTTCATGATGCCCATTTTTGTACCCGGCCTCAATGCTTGATGTTCTGTTCGTGAAGCCCGCACTCTTTCGAGTCCTTGCTCTCCCACCACCAACGTCCCGCACGGACATCCTCGCCCGCGCGCACGGCACGCGTACACGGCTCGCAGCCGATGCTCGGGTAGCCCTTGGCGTGCAGGTCGTTGATGGGCACGCTGTGGCGCTTCAGGTAGGCCCACACTTCGGCCTCGCTCCAGTCCGCCAGCGGGTTGAATTTGGGGATGCCGCGGGCCTCGTCCATTTCCTCGAACGGCAGCTCGGCGCGCGTCACGGCCTGCTCGCGGCGCTGGCCGGTCATCCAGGCGTCGGCGTGCGACAACGCGCGGTTGAGCGGCTCGACCTTGCGGATGCCGCAGCATTCCTTGCGCAGGTCGATGCTGTCGTAGAAGCCGTTCAGGCCATTCTTGTTCAGGTAGTTCTCAACGGCCTCGGCGTCCGGCGTGAACTGCTCGATGCTGTAGCCGTAGTGCGACTGCACCTTATCCAGCACCGCCAGCGTCTCGGCGTGCAGGCGCCCGGTCTGCAGCGTGAACACGCGGATGCCGGCGCGCACGGCTTCGGTGCCGCGCAGGATCGCATCGGTCAGCACCATGTCCTCGGCCGCCAGGCTCGAGGCAAAGCGCGCGCGGAAGAAGCGCGCGGCGATGCCGGCCAGGCGCTCGCCCAGTTCGCGTTCCTTCTGCGCCAGCGCTTCGATGCTGCCGGTGTATTCCGGCGCCACCCACAGCGCGGGCGGCCGCAGTCCCGACACCGCGCCGGCTTCGACCACCGCGATTTCGCTCAGCACCGTGCTCATGCCGTTTCCTTCGACTGCACGGCACCACCTTCGGTGCGCGCGCGGCGGAACAGCGGCAGCGGCTCATCCACCGAAGCCTGGTAGGTCACGGTGAACTCGGTGAAGCCCTTGATGGCGTCGTCGATGTTCTTGTCGGCGCGCACCGCGAAGGCATCGAAGCCGCAGCGCCTCATGAAGTTGAGCTGGTCGCGCAGCACGTCGCCGATGGCGCGCAGCTGGCCCTTCCAGTGGTAGCGGGTGCGCAGCAGGTAGGCCGTGGAAAAGCCGCGGCCATCGCGGAACACCGGGAAGTCCACCGCCACCAGCGCCACGCGCGCGAAGTACGCCTCGGCATCGCCCGGCTCGTCTTCCGGGGCCAGCCACACGCCGGTGCGGACCGCGTCGCGGCCGGCCAGCAGCGCTTCGTTGGCCTTGAACACCGACAGCGGGAACAGCACCGCGTCCTGGCTTTGCACGGCCGCGGCGATCTGCTCGTCGGTCAGCGGCTGCTCGGCGGTGCCGCGCAGCACGGTCCAGGCGTCATCGACGATGACGGGGGCGACGGTAGCGCCGTCCTGTTGCAGTTGAATGATCTTTGCCATGTTCAGTCTCCGGTCCTCAGGCTTCAGCGCGCTCGCGCGGCTGCTTGTCGGCATAAACGCGCTCCTTGAACGGGGCGATGCCGATGCGGGACAGGGTTTCGATAAAGCGTTCGTCTTCGATGCGGTTGGCCACAAAGGTGTCGATGATGCGGCTCACCACCTCGGGCATTTCCTCGGCGCTGAACGACGGGCCGATCACCTTGCCCAGTGCGGTCTGGTTGCCCTGGGCGCCGCCCAGCGTGACCTGGTACCACTCCGAACCATCCTTGTCGACGCCCAGCACGCCGATATTGCCGACGTGGTGGTGGCCGCAGGCGTTGATGCAACCCGAGATGTTCAGCGAGATCTCGCCCAGGTCATAGACGTAGTCCAGGTCGTCGAAACGCTCCTGGATCGCCTGCGCGATGGGAATCGACTTGGCGTTGGCCAGCGAGCAGAAGTCGCCGCCCGGGCAGGCGATGATGTCGGTCAGCAGGCCGATGTTCGGGGTGGCCAGGCCGGCCTTCTTCGCCAGTTGCCACAGCGCGTACAGGTCCTGCTTCTTCACGTCCGGCAGGATCAGATTCTGCTCGTGCGCGACGCGCAGCTCGCCGAAGCCGAACTGGTCGGCCAGGTCGGCCACGGCTTCGATCTGCACGTCGGTGGCGTCCCCCGGGGGCGAGGCCACGCCCGGCTTCGTCGACAGCGTCACCGCGGCGTAGCCCGGCACCTTGTGGCCGTGCACGTTGCGGCTGACCCAGCGCGCAAAGGCCTTGTCTTCCAGCAGGTGGTTCTCGTACGACGCATCGGTGTCGGCCAGCTTTTCATAGGCGGGCGGCGTGAAGTACTGCGCCACGCGGTCGAACTCGGCCTGCGTCAGCGTGGCCGGGCCGTCCTTGCTGTGCTGCCACTCTTCCTCGACTTCCTGCGCGAACTTCTCCGCGCCGATGGCCTTCACCAGGATCTTGATGCGCGCCTTGTACTTGTTGTCGCGGCGGCCATAGCGGTTGTACACGCGGATGGCCGACTCGACATAGGACAGCATGTGCTGCCACGGCAGGTCGTCCTTGATGATCGTGCCCAGGATCGGCGTGCGGCCCAGGCCGCCGCCGGCCAGGATGCGCAGGCGCGTCTCGCCTTCGGCGTTCTTGTAGGCGTAGATGCCGATATCGTGCATCTGCACCACGGCGCGGTCGTCGGCCGAAGCCGAGATGGCGATCTTGAACTTGCGCGGCAGGAAGGCGAATTCCGGCTGGAACGTGCTCCACTGGCGCAGCAGCTCGGCCAGCACGCGCGGGTCCACCGACTCGTCCGGCGCCACGCCGGCGAAGTGGTCGGTAGTGATGTTGCGCACGCAGTTGCCCGAGGTCTGGATGGCGTGCATCTCGACGCTGGCCAGCTCGGCCAGCACGTCGGGCACGCGCTCCAGTTCCATCCAGTTGTACTGGATGTTCTGGCGGGTCGAGAAGTGGCCATAGCCGCGGTCGTACTCGCGCGCGATATGGCCCAGCTTGCGCATCTGCGTCGACGACAGCAGGCCGTACGGAATCGCCACTCGCAGCATGTAGGCATGGCGCTGCATGTACAGGCCGTTCTGCAGACGCAGCGGCAGGAATTCTTCCTCGGTCAGCTCGTCGGACAGGCGGCGGCGCACCTGGTCACGGAACTGGGCGACGCGCTCGGCGACGATACGCTGGTCATATTGGTCGTACTGATACATGGCGGGGTCCGTTCAGTATTCGTTGAATTCAGGAAACGAGCTTGATGGCGACCAGCGTCAGCGTGGTCGCCAGTGCGGCACGCACCAGCCGTTCGGGCAGCGCCCGCGACAGTTGCGCGCCCAGCCAGATGCCGGGGATCGAACCCACCAGCAGCGCCAGCAGCAAATTCCAGTCGACCGTGCCGAGCCACACATGGCCCAGCCCGGCAAGTGCCGTCAGCGGGACGGCGTAGGCAATGTCGGTGCCGGCCACTTCAGCCGGCTTCATATGGGGATACAGCAGCAGGATCAGCGTGGCGCCGACCGCGCCGGCGCCGATCGACGACACCGTCACCAGCACGCCGATCACGGCGCCGACCACGATGGTGGCAATGACCTGGGCGCGGCCGTGCAGCTGGAAGCGCGGATTGCGTTCCAGCCAGGCCAGCATCTGCTTGCGGAACAGCAGCGACAATACGGTCAGCAGCACCGACACGCCGATGGTCAGGCGGATCGCGTGCAGCCACTGAGCGTTGAGCTCGCCGGCGCTCTTCAGCACCAGGATGGCGGCCACTGCCGCCGGCAGGCTGCCAATGCACAGGCGCCGCACCACCTGCCACTGCACATGGCCGTGGGCACGGTGCGCGATGGTGCCGAAACCCTTGGTGATGGCCGCGAAGGCCAGGTCGGTCCCGACCGCGGTGGCCGGCGAAAAACCGAACAGCAACGTCAGCAGCGGCGTCATCAACGAGCCCCCACCCACCCCGGTCAGACCGACGAGGACGCCTACAAACAGACCGGAAACGGTATAGGCAACAGACATGGGGGACTCGGTGGGGCCTGGCCCGTGGGTCTCGCATCACAAAGTGTCTGCTGCGAGAGGACGCACTGAGGGCTGGCCATTAATTAACAAAGTTCGAGAATCGTAATAAACTGGCCTCATACCTCAAACTAATAAGAAGTTGTTTGTTTATACGAACCCAGATATATGAACCTGCACCAGTTTCGCTTCGTGCGTGAGGCCGTCCGGCAGAACTACAACCTGACTGAGGCCGCAAAAGCGCTCTACACGTCACAACCCGGCGTGTCCAAGGCCATCATCGAGCTGGAAGAAGAGCTGGGCGTGGATATCTTTACCCGCCACGGCAAGCGCATCCGCAGCCTGACCGAGCCGGGCCGCCGCATCCTGAGCTCGGTCGAGAAGATCCTGCAGGAGGTGGAAAGCCTGAAGCGCGTCGGCATGGACTATGCGGCACAGGACCAGGGCAACTTCACCATCGCCACCACCCACACCCAGGCGCGCTACGCCCTGCCACGGGTGATCAGCGAGTTCACCAAGCGCTACCCCAAGGTGCGGCTCTCGATCCAGCAGGGCAACCCGGCGCAGATCGCCGACATGCTGCTGCACGACCAGGCCGATATCGGCATCGCCACGGAGGGCATCTCCAGCGACAAGAACCTGGTGTCGCTGCCGGGCTACCAGTGGACCCATATGGTGATTACGCCACCCGAGCATCCGCTGCTGGACAAGAAGCACCTGGCGCTGGAAGACCTGATGGGTTACCCGCTGATCACCTACGATGCCAACTTTGCCGGCCGGACCAAGATCGACAAGGCCTTCGCGCTGCGCCACCTGGAGCCGGACATCGTGCTGGAAGCCATCGACGCGGACGTGATCAAGACCTATGTGGAGATCGGGCTGGGCGTGGGCATCGTCGCCGGCGTCGCCTATGATGCCGAGCGCGACCGCAACCTGCGCGGCATCCCGGCCGGCCACCTGTTCGGCAGCAACGTGACGCACCTGGCCGTCAAGCAGGGTGCCTACCTGCGCAGCTTTGTCTACACCTTCATCGAGCTGTTCTCGCCGACGCTCAACCGCAAGCTGGTTGAGCAGGCCATGTCCGGCGAACACGAAGCCTACGAACTCTGAGGACGGCCCGCCGCCGCCTCTCTCTATATAAGAAGCCAACCCAACCATGCATCTGCTGCCCATCACGCCCTGCCGGCCGGAGGCCCTGTGAGCGACCTGCCCCGCATTCACTGGACTGAGGACGGCGTCGAGCGCAGCGCCGACTGGCGCTCTGAAGCCGGCCTGCCGCCGCCGCGCCGCGTGGTCATCGCCGACGACACCACCAGCGCCGACACCGCCTACCGCCTGGCCTGCGAGGGCACCGCGCTGCTGTGGCGCGGCGACTTCCAGAACGCGCGCCAGCTGCTGCACGCGCTGGCCCGCCGCACCGAGCGCAAGCCCAAGAAGGCCAGCCGCCCCGGCCAGAAGGCCAGGGACAAGGCCAAGGGCGGGGCCGCGTCGCCAACCGAGGCCTTCAACCTGCACCGGCTGGCCCAATCGCAGCGTGCCCGCACGCTGGGCATGCTGCTGCTGCCGTTCGAGGCCGGCCACGAGGTGCCGCTGCGCCGCGCGCCGGATGTGCGCGACGCCTGCGAACAGGTCTACGGCCCGGCCAGCGAGCCCTACGTGGCGTCGATGCGCGAGCTGCTGGGCATGATCGGCGCCTATGAATGGCGCAAGAAGGGCGTGGAGATCCCGGCGCTGGAAGACCGTATCCACCCCTGGTACGGCGTGTTCTCGCCGGTGCGCGGCGAGTATGTCGACCTGGTCGCGGCCGAGCCGCTGCCGGCCGAGACCCTCGCCTTCGATATCGGCACCGGCACCGGCGTGCTGGCCGCGGTGCTGGCCCGCCGCGGCGTGCAGCGCGTGGTCGCCACCGACCAGGACCCGCGCGCGCTGGCCTGCGCGCGCGCGAACATCGCGCAGCTTGGCTACGCCGCGGAGGTCGAGATCGTCCAGGCCGACCTGTTCCCCGAAGGCCGGGCGCCGCTGGTGGTGTGCAACCCGCCCTGGGTGCCGGCCCGGCCCAGCTCGCCGGTCGAGCGCGCGGTCTACGACCCGGACAGCGCCATGCTGCGCGGCTTCCTGCAGGGGCTGGCCGAACACCTGGCGCCGGGCGGCGAAGGCTGGCTGCTGCTGTCGGACCTGGCCGAGCATCTCGGCCTGCGCCCGCGCGAGGAACTGATAGGCTGGATCGACGCCGCCGGGCTGAAGGTGCTGGGCCGCTCCGATATCCGCCCGCGCCACCCGCGCGCGACCGATGCCGCCGACCCGCTGCATGCGGCGCGTTCCGCCGAAGTGACCACGCTCTGGCGCCTGGGCGCGCGCTGACCAGCACGGCCGCGGCGGGGCGCAGGCGTGCCCCGCCGGCCGAGTTCGGCTATCCTTCCCGTCACATATAAGAACGGAGGAGACGATGCTGACACTGCCCCTGCGCCCCCTGCTGCTGGCCGGCGCCCTGCTCTTTACCAGCGCCGCCGCGCACGCCGACATCCGCGTCGGCATCGATGTGTCCACCACCGGGCCGGCGGCCTCGATCGGCATCCCCTCCAAGAACACCGTGCTGATGTGGCCGCAGACGCTGGGCGGCCAGAAGGCGCACTACGTCATCCTGGACGACGGCACCGATCCGGCCGCGGCGGTGCGCAACGTGCGCAAGCTGATCTCCGAGGAAAAGGTCGACGTGATCGTCGGCCCCAACATCACCCCCACCGCCATCGCCGCGCTCGACGCCGTGGCCGAGGGCGAGACCCCGATGGTGGCACTGGCCGCCTCGGCCTCCATTGTCGAGCCGCAGACCGACGCCAAGCGCCGCTGGGCCTTCAAGATGCCGCAGAACGACTCGCACATGGCGACCGTGCTGACCGAGTACATGAGCAACCACGGCGTCAGGACCGTCGGCTTTATCGGCTTTGCCGACGCCTACGGCGAAAGCTGGTGGCGCGAATTCTCGAAGCTGGCCGAGGTGCGCAAGATCAAGGTGGTCGCCAACGAGCGCTTCTCGCGCAACGACACCTCGGTGACCGGGCAAGTGCTCAAGCTGCTGGCGGCCAACCCGGACGCGATCCTGATTGCCGGCGCCGGCACGCCGTCCGTACTGCCGCAGAAAACGCTGGGCGAGCGCGGCTACAAGGGCAAGGTCTACCAGACCCACGGCATCGCCACCTGGGACTTCCTGCGCATGGGCGGCAAGGATGTGGAAGGCACGCTGTTCCCGACCGGGCCGGTGGTGGTCGCGCGCCAGCTGCCCGAGAGCCACCCGGTGCGCAAGGTGGCGCTGGACTTCGTCAACCGCTACGAAAGCAAATACGGCGCCGACAGCGTCACGCAGTTTGCCGGCGACGCCTGGGGCGCGTGGATGCTGCTGGACGACGCCGCCCGCCGCGCGCTGAAGACCGGCGCCCAGCCCGGCACGCGCGAATTCCGCGCCGCCATGCGCGACGCGCTGGAAGCCACCACCAATCTCACCATCCCCAACGGCGTGATGAACCTGAACCCGAAGGACCACCAGGGCTTCGACCAGCGTTCGCGCGTGATGGGGGTGATCCGCAACGGCAAGTTCGCCTATGCGGGCGATAAGTAGCCCGCCGTATCAAGAAAGGAAGCATGGCATGAGCACCACTCTCACCCCCACCACCGTCGCTTTCATCGGCCTGGGCGCCATGGGCTCGCACATGGCCCGCCACCTGCTGGCCGCCGGCCACACCGTGCGCGCCTTCGTGCGCCGCCCGGAAGCGGCCGAGGCCGCGCGCGCGCTGGGGGCGGAACCCTTCTTCACCCCGGCCGAAGCGGCGCGCGGCGCCAGCGTCGTCTTCACCAACGTGACCTCGTCCGAAGACGTGCGCGAAGTGCTGCTGGGCGAGCAGGGCGTGGTCCACGGCGCGGCGCCGGGCACCATCTGCGTGGACCACAGCACCATCTCGCCGATCGTCACGCGCGAGATCGCCGCAGCGCTGGCCGCGTGCGGCATCGAAGCGCTGGACTGCCCGGTCTCGGGCGGCACCATGGGCGCCGAGGCGGGAACGCTGACCATCATGGTCGGCGGCAAGCCCGAGATGCTGGAGCGCGTGCGCCCGCTGCTGCAACGGCTGGGCAAGACCATCACCCATATCGGCGACCACGGCGCGGGGCAGGTTGCCAAGCTGTGCAACCAGATCGCGCAGGTGGTCAATATCGAAGGCATTGCCGAGGCCATGCGCTTTGCCGCCGCGCAGAATGTCGACACCGGCCGCGTGTTCGAGGCCATGGCGACCGGCATGGCCGGCAGCCGCATGCTCGACCTGATGGGCCCCAAGATGGTGGCGCGCAACTTCGCCGCCGGCATCGAGGCGCGGCTGCACGACAAGGACTTCGGGCTGGCGCGCGATATCGCCGAAGAAATCGGCCTGGACCTGCCCGCGATGCAGGCCACCTCGGCGCAACTGCGCACGCTGATGGCCAACGGCTGGGGCAAGGACGACACCTCGTCACTGCTGCGCGTGCTGGAGGGCTGACGCCCCTCGCGCGCGGTGCGCGCTCAGCGCTCCATCAGCCGCAGCACCGCGCGCGTCAGGGCACCGTCCGGGCTGGCAAAGCTGTCCAGCACATTGAAGTGATGGCAGTCCGGCAGCACCAGGTCGCTCGCGGCCGGATGCGCCACCTTGGCCGGCCACGCCGCGCGGATCAGCGCGTGCTGGCGATGGTATTCGGCAGCCTCGAGTTCCCCCACCGCGATGGCCAGCGGGGCACCGCTGGCCGGAGGCATATACGCGGGCGACAGCCGCGCGACATCGTCTTCCGAGAACTGCAGGTCGCGCTGCAGGAAGGCCGCACGCCGCAGCGGCTCCATGTCGTACAGCCCGCTGACCGACAGCCCGCCCTTGACCAGGTCGACCGGCAGGTCCGCACCCAGTTGCGGCCAGCGTGCGGCCATCAGCATCGCCACCAGGTGGCCGCCGACGGAGTGCCCCGCCAGGAAGAGCTTGTCCGGATCATGGCCCAGCCGGTCCGCCTGCCGGTACAGCCAGGCGACGCTGCGCAACACCTGCCGCACGATCTCCGGCACCGTCACCGCAGGCACCAGCGTGTAGTTCACCACCGCCACCGCCACCCCCTGCGCCGGCAGCGCGCTGGCGGCAAAGCTGTGGTCGTGCTTGTCCAGCGCCCGGTAATAGCCGCCGTGCACGAAGACCAGCAGCGGCGGCAGCGCCCCGTTGGCCCGCTGCGCGGGGAAGTAGTCCAGCGTCTCGCCCTGCGCATGGAGCGAGTCCTCGCCGGCATAACTCAGGTCCGCCAGATAGGGGCTGCGTGCGCGCACCCCGGCGGACCACTGCGCCCAGCGCGCCATATGCACTGCGTTGTCCGGCACATTGGCGCGGTTGTTGTATTCCCGGTCATAAAAGCCGGGGTCCTGAGAGGGCAGGCTGGCGAGGCGCGCCAGCGAAGCTTGGTCGGTCATGGCGGTCGGGGCGGTGGGAGTGCAAGAGGCTGGGCGCCATGCTACCGGATTTGCGCGGCCGTTGATGTGCCGGGCGCCGGTTGTCCGACGACGGGATTTCCGGCATAATTCCCGGCTCAGCACGGCGCCGGTTCCGGCGCCATACACCCTGCCCGGGTGGTGAAACAGGTAGACGCAGGGGACTCAAAATCCCCCGCCGCAAGGCGTGTCGGTTCGAGTCCGACCCCGGGCACCATCAAGCGTTCCAGCATAGTCCCGCATAGCCCAGCAAACCCCGTAGAATCAAGGTCTGCGGGGTTTTTGTTTCCAGCATAGTCCGACATGGACCCGCTCCATCCGGGGGCACATGGGGGCATTTCTGGGGGCACAAGGCCAACCGCTGGGGGCACAAGTCATATGCCCCCACGCCGCCGGGGGCACAGCAGATGCCCCCGGCCGTCGCAACCTGTTCCGACCCCGGCACCAATTCCCTACAGGACGCCGTCAACCCGGCGCTTCTCCCCCATTACCTGATCAGTCGCATGCCGGTGATCTTGACCGCCTTGGTGTCAAACGTCGCCGTGTATTCGCACTGCGCCTCATGGCAAGCCCGCTCGATCAGGCAGTCGGCGAAATCGGCCGACGAAGCCGCATACAGCCGCAACGCCCTCCAGACCGTTGCCGCGGCCTCGATGACCAATTCCTTCGTGCGAAGCAGCGTTTCGATGACCTGTGCAATCTGGTCGCGATCCGTACCATAGGCCCGGCCAAGCACCCACACCACTTCGACCAGCACAACCTGAGTGACATAACCCGGGGTTTCAGCTGTCAGCGATTCGATCAGCGCTGTCGCCTTGCTGGCCTGCACCGGATCATCCTGCGCGAAATACCGGACCAGTACATTGGTGTCGAGACCGATCATCGGGCCGAAGCCCCCTGGTCCGCGATCGCCGCGTTCATGTCCTCGATGGACACCGGCTTCGCTGGCTTGCGAATAATGCCCTTGAGGGCCGTCACGGAGTGAATGGCCGGAACTACCTCATAGTGCCCGGTTTCCTCGTTGAGGATGAATTCGATCCGATCCCCCGTTGACAGGCCCAACCGATTCCTGACGTCCACGGGAATGGTGACTTGCCCCTTTGATGTAACCGTTGCCGAAGCCATTTGAGCTCCTTTTTTGCCTTCCTTACTTTAAGGTAAGGCAAGCGTCCGGCGCAAGCATCCTGCCCTGTACCGGCAAGCCTGTCCTTCCCTGAATGTCGCGCACGCCACTTTCATGCAACACCTGTCGGACGGCGCCCACTGGCGCGCCCTCGCCCGGCTTCCTATCCTATGGCATTGCCAACCCCCCGTTCCCGGAGCGACCCATGAAGCGACTCGCCCTTTCCGCCCTCGCCTGTTCCGCGCTGCTGGCCGGCTGTGCCGGCACCAATATGGAAAGCCTGACGCAGGCCGGCGGCAGCCTCTTTACCGCCGCCACGCTGTCGGACAGCAACGTCAAGACGCTGTCCGACCAGTCCTGCGCGGAAATGGACCAGAAGAACACCATCGCGCCAGCGGACAGCACCTACGCCAAGCGCCTGGCCAACGTGATGAGCGGGCTGGGCAACACCGGGCTGCCACTCAATGCCAAGGTGTATGTGACCAAGGACGTCAATGCCTGGGCCATGGCCAACGGTTGCGTGCGGGTCTACAGCGGCCTGATGGACCTGCTCAGCGACGATGAAGTGCGTGGCGTGGTGGGCCATGAGATCGGCCATGTGGCGCTGGGCCATACCAAGGCCGCGATGCAGGTGGCCTACACCACGGCGGCGGCGCGCGGGCTGCTGGGGTCGACTGGCGTGGCTTCGCTGACGGCGCTGTCGTCGTCGCAGATCGGCGCGCTCGCCGAGCAGTTCGTCAATGCGCAGTTCTCGCAACGGCAGGAAAGCGCGGCCGACGACTATTCGTTCGACCTGCTGACCAGGAACGGCGCCAACCGCCAGGCCCTGGCATCGGCGTTCCGCAAGATGTCGACCCTCGATGGCGGACAGTCGAGCATGCTCAGCTCGCACCCGGGATCGCTAGAGCGCGCCAAGCATATCGAAGCCCGCCTGGCCGGCGGGCGCTGACAGCGACGCCTTTGCCCTTGCCGCCGCACCCGTTCGGGTGAGGCGGCACCTCCCTCCCGACTACCCCGCTTCACTTCCCTCGCGCACCGCTGCCGACACCGGTTTCACACTCGCGCCGCCATGCGCGCGGTGTGTTGACTGCGCTTAATTCGCCGACAAAAGCTTTCACTACGCTGGCCGGAAACCGGCGGGGATAATGCCTCACGCTGCTTTTGCACGGTTGATGCGATCGCGCCCCTGCATACGCGACCCGCGGCGCCAACGCGGCACCCGCCAGCTGCGGTGTGCGCGCCGCCACCGTGATTGCCGTGATCGCCGTGATCACCTTCATGCCCCAAGGACACGCCGCCGCGCCAAGGACATGCCTCGCCTCCGCTCGCTCCGCCCCCATAGTCCCGCGCTGCCCCGTCCTGCCCCGAATTCCCACCACCCCCGCAATCCGATGCACCAACTCACCCAACCCGCATCACTCGCTTCAGGAGCCTTCGATGGAATGGTTGCATGAGATTTTCCAGAAGTCGCCCGAATCGGCGCTTTTCCTTGCGCTGTCGGTCGGCTACGCCATCGGCAAGATCACCTTCGGGCGCTTCCAGCTAGGGGGCGTGGCTGGCTCGCTGCTCGCCGCGGTGGTGATCAGCCAGGTCGGCGTCGAGATCGACAACGGCGTCAAGGCCGTGATGTTCGCGGTCTTCATTTACGCCGTGGGCTATGAAAGCGGCCCGCAGTTCTTCAACTCGCTGAACCGCAGCTCGCTGCGCGAGATCGCCATGGCGGTGTTCATGGCGGTGTGCGGCCTGGTCACGGTGGTGGTGCTGGCCAAGCTGTTCCACCTCGACAAGGGCCTGGCGGCTGGCCTGGCCGCCGGCGGCATGACCCAGTCGGCAATCATCGGCACCGCAGGTGACGCCATCACCAAGCTGGGCTTGCCGCCCGACCAGGTCAAGACGATGCAGGCCAATGTGGCAATCGGCTATGCCGTGACCTATGTGTTCGGCTCGCTGGGCGCGATCATCGTGTGCGTGAACATCCTGCCGCGCTTCATGAAGTCGGACCTGAAGACCGACGCCAAGAAGATAGAAGCCCAGCTCAGCGGCGGCCTGCCGCAATATGGCCCGGGCCAGCGCGGCGCGCTGCCGCGCCTGGTGGGCCGGCTGTACCGCGTGAACGATGCCTCCGGCAAGACCGTCTCGCAGCTGGAGATCGGCGGCGAGGACCTGGTGACCGTGGAGAAGGTGCAGCGCGGCGGCAAGCAGATCGAAGTCACGCAGGACCTGGTGTTGCAGCACGACGACCTGGTACTGCTGGTCGGTCGCCGCGATGCGATCGTGCCGACGGCCGCGCAGATCGGCGTGGAAGTGGCCGATGCCGACGGCATGGGCGCGGTGATGCAGTCGCGCAACGTGGTGTTCACCGCCAAGGGCATGAACAACAAGACCGTGGCCGAAATCGTCGACACGGTCGGGCGCGACATGCGCCATGGCGTGTATATCGAGCGCATCGAGCGCTACGACCATCCCCTGCCGCTGCTGCCGGACCTCAAGCTGCAGCACGGCGACATCATCACGCTGTACGGCACCCCAGCCGACACCAAGCGTGCCGCGCAGACCGCCGGCTATGAGCTGGTGCCCAGCGAGAAGACGGACTTCGTCTACTTCGGCGCCGGGGTGCTGGTGGGCCTGCTGATCGGCCTGCTGGTGTGGCGCGTGGGCTCGATCCCGCTGACGCTCGGCGCCGGCGGCGGCGCGCTGCTGTCGGGCCTGGTGTTCGGCTGGGCGCGGTCCAAGCACAAGATGTTCGGCGCGATGCCGACCGCGGCCTGCCAGTTGCTGAAGGACTTCGGCCTGGCCGCGTTCGTCGCCATCGTCGGCATCAACTCCGGCCTGCAGGCGGTGACCACGCTGCGCCAGAGCGGCCTGACCATCTTCCTGCTGGGCGCGGTGGTGACGCTGCTGCCGCTGTTCCTGACGATGCTGTTCGGCCGCTACGTGCTGAAGTACGACAACGCCGCCGTGCTGGCTGGCGCGCTGTCAGGCTCGCGCAGTGCCAACCCGGCCTTCGGCGGCATCCTGGACAAGGCCGAAAGCCCGGTGCCGACAGTGCCGTTCGCCATCACCTACGCCCTGGCCAACGTGCTGCTGACGCTGCTGGGGCCACTGGTGGTCGGGCTCGTCTAGCGCGCGTTTCCTTCGATATCTCTCCTGCTGCGCGGGTCTTCCCTCTCCCCCGGCCCGCCAGCCCTACCGACAAGCGTCTACACAGGAGCAAGCCATGAGCAAGTTCGATATCTCCAAGCTGTCCAGCCTCTCCCCCTTCGAACTGAAGGATGAACTGATCAAGCTGGCCAGCAGCGACGCGGAACGCCTGATGCTGAACGCCGGCCGCGGCAACCCCAACTTCCTCGCCACCGTGCCGCGCCACGGCTTCTGGCAGCTGGGCCTGTTCGCCATGCGCGAATCCGAGCGCTCGTTCTCGTACATGCCCGAGGGCGTGGGCGGCTTTCCGCGCCGCGAAGGCATCGAGGAGCGCTTCAACCTGTTTGCGCGCGAGTTCGCCGAGACCCCGGGCGTGAAGTTCCTGGCCGGCGCGGTGTCATACGTGCGCGACCAGCTGGGGCTGAGCGCGAGCGATTTCCTCTATGAAATGTGCGAAGGCATCCTCGCCTGCAACTACCCGGTGCCGGACCGCATGCTAAAGCTGTCGGAGAAGATCGTCGGCCAGTACATCCGCAAGGAGATGATCGGCAACCACCCGTTCATCGGCGAGTTCGACCTGTTCGCGGTCGAAGGCGGCACCGCGGCCATGACCTACCTGTTCAACTCCATCCGCGAGAACCGCCTGCTCAAGCCCGGCGACACCATCGCGCTGGGTATGCCGATCTTCACGCCGTATATCGAGATCCCCGAGCTGAACGACTACCAGCTGGAGGAGCTGTCGATCGACGCCGATCCCGACTCGCGCTGGCAGTATTCGAAAAAGGAACTCGACAAGCTGCGCGACCCCAAGGTCAAGGCCTTCTTCCTGGTCAATCCAAGCAACCCGCCGTCAGTGCGCATGAGCGACGAGAGCCTGGAATACCTGGCGTCGATCGTCAAGGAGCGCCAGGACCTGATCATCCTGACTGACGATGTCTACGGCACCTTTGCCGACAACTTCGTCTCGCTGTTCGCGATGTGCCCGAAGAACACCATCCTGGTGTACTCGTTCTCCAAGTACTTCGGCGCGACCGGCTGGCGCCTGGGCGTGATCGCCACGCACCACGACAATATCTTCGACCTGCAGATCGGCAAGCTGCCCGAGGCGCAACGCCAGCAACTGAACCAGCGCTACAGCTCGATCACCACCGAGCCGCAGAAGCTCAAGTTCATCGACCGCCTGGTGGCCGACAGCCGCACAGTGGCGCTGAACCACACGGCCGGCCTGTCGACCCCGCAGCAGGTGCAGATGGTGCTGTTCTCGCTGTTCTCGCTGATGGATACGCCGGACAACTACAAGAACGCGATGAAGCGGCTGATCCGCAGCCGCAAGGCCGCGCTGTACCGCGAGATCGGCATCGCGCCGGAAAGCGACGACCCGAATGCCGTGGACTACTACACGCTGCTCGATATCGAGCAGCTGGGCGGCAAGGCGATCGGTCCGGACTTCGTCAAATGGGTGATGAACTCGGTCGAGCCGAACGAGCTGCTGTTCCAGCTGGCCGATGAGGCGGGCGTGGTGCTGCTGCCGGGCCGCGGCTTCGGCACGCGCCACCCGTCAGGGCGGGTGTCGCTGGCCAACCTGAATGAAGCCGACTACGCCAAGATCGGGCGCTCGATCCGCAAGTTGTTCGAATCGTATGTGGAGAAGTACAACGCGGCGACGGGGAGCAAGGCCGACAAGAATGTGGTGAAGAAATAAGCCTTCGCTGGCGTGGCTCGCAGCCCGGCTTCAGGCCGGGTTTTTTTTCGTTCAGTGTTCTTCCAGAATCCCCAATCGATAACCTGAGGTGAATCAGCGATTCGATCATTTGATTGGAAGCATGGTCAACGATGCGGGCTTCTGGATCGTGACACGGATGCTGGGCCTGAGCGTCGGCGATGGACTGAATAGCTGGACGGTGCTGACGACGACGGCTGACGTGCTCTATGTCTCCGATACCTCGGCGGCATTGCGCGACGATGGTCATCATCATATCGTCGCCTTTGACGTCGTTGCGGGGCGGGTGCTGGCCAACCCGCGGGTCTTCGCCGTCATCGAGCCCGGACTGCCGGACGGATTCCGCGTGGATCGGCGCGGCTGGCTTTTTACCAGCAGCGCCAGCGGCGTGCAGGTCTTCCATCCGGACGGGACCCGGCTGGCGCATATTCCCGTGCCGGAGAAGGTCGGCAACCTCGCCTTCGGCGGCGCCGAGGGCAATGCGTTGTTCATCGCCGCCAGCACTTCGCTCTACCGCCTGCGGTTTGGTCAGCGCCTGAGGTGAGCTTGTCGCGCCGCGCGGCAGCCGTCGTGCCGCGCCGGCGCCCTAGCGCGTTTCGACGAACTCCAGCACCGTCGCCAGCATTCCACGCAAAGCCGGCTGCAATGCCGCCGCACACGCCTCGTCGTAGGCGAACGGATACGTCTCGCTCATGTAGGCGACCTGCGACAGCTCGAGCTGCACCGCATGCACGCCGTCCTGCGGCTTGCCGTATTGACGCGTGATATAGCCGCCCTTGAAGCGCCCGTTGAGCACCGCGGTATGGCCGGCCACCGCGCCGGCCTGCTCGAGCAACTGATCGGCAAGCGACGCGTCGCAGCTCTCGCCGTTGGCCGTGCCGAGGTTGAAGTCAGGCAGCCTGCCTTCGAAGAAGCGCGGCAGCACCGAGCGGATCGAATGCGCATCCCACAGCGCGACGGTGCCGTGCTCCGCCTTCAGGCGGGCCAGTTCCGCGGCCAGCGCCTCGTGGTACGGGCGCCAGATCGCATCGCGGCGCGCGGCGATTTCCGCGTCGTCGGGGCCGTTGCCGTCGGCGTACAGCGGCGTCTTGTCGAAGGTGTCGACCGGGCACAGGCCCGTGGTGTCCTGGCCGGGATACAGGTTGGCGTTATCGGGTGGGCGGTTCAGGTCGACCACGTAGCGCGAATGCGTGGCCACCAGCACCGACGCGCCCAGCTCGCGGGCGAAGCTGTAGAGGCGCTCCAGGTGCCAGTCGGTATCGGGCACGGTGCGCGCTTCGGCCGTCAGGCGCTGCGAGACCGAAGCCGGCAGGTGCGTGCCGACGTGCGGCATCGATACCAGCAGCGGGCGCGTGCCGCGATGCAGGGTGAAGGCGGGGGTATCGGTGGAGAAGGACATTGTTTTTGCGATGCAGTGGGCGTGCGCCCGGTTTCAGTCGGCCAGCAGGCTGGCGCGCGCCGCGATGAACAGGCGCCCCGCATCCGCCCGCAGCGGATGCGCGCCATGCTGCACGCGGCTGCGTCCGGCGGTGCGGACATCCGCTAGTGTCTCATGACCGTGGCAGGCAAACACATGCGTGGCCAGCGCCTGCGGCCCGTCGAGGCCCGCCAGCGTCGGATGGGCACCATCCAGCACCACGAAATCGGCCTGCTGCCCGGGCACAAGCCCCGCCACGGCGCGGCCGCTGGCACGCGTGCCACCAGCCACGGCTTCGAGATACAGCCGGTCAGCCACCTGTGCATGCGTGTCGGAAGCCAGCACATTGCGCCGCTGCAGGCCGAGCCGCTGGCCGTATTCGAACAAGCGCAGCTCCTCGGCCACGCTGACGCTGGCATGGCTGTCGGAGCCGATGCCCCATGCGCCCTGCTGCGCCAGGTAGGGCGCGGCCTCGAACACGCCGTCGCCCAGGTTGGCCTCGGTGGTCGGGCAGATGCCTGCCACCGCGCCGCTGTGCGCCAGGCGCCGGCGTTCGTCCCAGTCCATATGGGTGGCGTGCACCAGGCACCAGCGCGCGTCGACCTGTACATGGTCGAACAGCCAGGTCACCGGGCGCGTGCCCGACCACGCGATGCAGTCGTCGACCTCTTTCTGCTGCTCGGCGATGTGGATATGGATGGGCGCCTGCGGATCGATTGCCTGCAGTCCTGCCAGTGCGTGCGCGAGGCTTTCCTCCGGCACCGCGCGCAGCGAGTGCGGTGCCAGCCCCAGCCGCGCGCCGGACTGCGCGCACGCGGGGGCCAGCCGTTCCAGCAGCCGCAGCATCGCGTCGGTGTCGTGCAGGAAGCGGCGCTGCTCGGCCAGCGGCGGCTTGCCGCCAAAGCCGGCGGTCTGGTACAGCACCGGCAGCAGCGTCATGCCGATGCCGGTGCGCTGGGCCGCGCGCAGCAGCCGCAGCGACATCTCGGCGGCATCGGCATAGGGCTTGCCGCCGGCATCGTGATGGACGTAGTGGAACTCGCACACGCTGGTGTAGCCTGCGCGCAGCATCTCGATATAGAGCTGGGTGGCGATAGCCTCCAGCGTGTCGGGCGAGAGCCGCTGCGCGAAGCGGTACATCAGCGTGCGCCAGCTCCAGAATGAATCGGCACCAGCCGGATCGTCGCCCTGCCGGCGGCTGCGGAATTCCGTCAGGCCGGCAAAGCCGCGCTGGAACGCATGCGAGTGCAAGTTGGGCATGCCGGGCAGCACCGGGCCGGCCGCATGCGGCACGCCTGCGGCTGGCTGTACGCCGGTCTGCACGGCGGTGAAGCGGCCCTGCTCATCCCAGGCCAGCAGCACATCGCGCGCCCAGCCGGTCGGCAGCAGCGCAAAGGGAGCGAAGAGTTGCGTGCCGCTCATGCCGAGGCTCCTTCGTGCGCATGCACACGTCCTTGCCGCACCACCGTCGCGACCGGGTTGCGGCCGAACCAGTACGCCAGCTCGGCGGGCGAATCGATGCGCCACAGCGCGAAGTCGGCCACGCGCCCCGCTTCCAGCCGCCCGTGGCGATCCGATGCGCCCAGCGCACGCGCGGCGTGCACGGTCACGCCGGCAAGCGCTTCCGGCACGGTCAGGCGGAACAGGGTGCAGGCCATATTGATCATCAGCAGCAGCGAAGTGACCGGCGACGTACCCGGATTGTGATCGGTCGAGATCGCCATCGGCACGCCGTACTGGCGCAGCAGCGTGATCGGCGGCAGGTTGGTGTCGCGCAGGAAATAGTAGGCGCCGGGCAGCAGCACCGCCACCGTGCCGGCCTCTGCCATCGCCGCGACGCCGGCCTCGTCGAGATGCTCGAGGTGATCGGCGGACAAGGCGCGGTGGCGAGCGGCGAGCGCGGCGCCGCCGAGGTTGCTCAGTTGCTCGGCATGCAGCTTGACGCGCAGGCCATGGCGCGCCGCCGCCTCGAACACGCGCCCGGTCTGTGCAATCGAAAAACCGATCGATTCGCAGAAGGCATCGACGGCGTCGACCAGTCCTTCCCCGGCCAGTGCGGGCAGCATGGTGTTGCAGACCAGGTCGATATAGTCGTCGGCACGGCCCGCGTATTCCGGCGGCAATGCGTGCGCGCCCAGGAAGGTCGTGTAGACCGAAATCCCGAAGTGCTCGCCAAGCCGGCGCGCCACGCGCAGCTGCTTGCGCTCGGCTTCAAGGTTCAGCCCGTAGCCCGACTTGATCTCGATGGCGGTGACGCCCTCGGCCAGCAGCGGCTGCAGGCGCGCGGCGGCCTGGGCAAAGAGCGTGTCCTCATCCGCGGCACGCGTGGCGCGCACGGTGGAGACGATGCCGCCGCCGGCGCGCGCAATCTCTTCGTAGCCGGCGCCGGCCAGCCGCATCGCGAACTCGTCGGCGCGCTGGCCGCCGTAGACCAGGTGCGTATGGCAGTCGACCAGCCCGGGCGTGATCCATGCCCCATTGGCATCATGGCGCGCCACGCCGTGATAGGCATCGGGCAGGTCCGCGGCGGCGCCCAGCCAGGCGATGCGCCCACGGTCCACCACCAGCGCGGCGTCGCGGATCGCATGCGCCGGATCGGCATCGGGCAGCAGGTGGCAGTTGTGCCAGACGCCGTCCGCGCTGGGCGCGGACGATACAGAGGGCAGCGTCATTGACCGGGCTCCGTCTCAAGGGTGACGCACAGGCACAGGGCCGCGTCACCCACAGGTTCAAACGATGGCGTGGATGCGGGTTCGGCAGCGCCGTACAGCGCTCCTTCTCCCGCTTGCAGCAGCAGGCTGGCATCCTGCGCCTGCCATGCGCCGCTGACGGCCAGCAGGCAGACGGCATGGCCGCCGGTGCCAGGCGCAAACCCCTGCCGGAACACCTCGACGCGCGCACGGCAGTGGCCGCGCCGCGTCATCACGTTGAAGTCGCGCGTGACGCCGTCGATCAGCGTCGCCTGCAGGCTGGTATCGCCGGAGAAGGCGAAGGGCTCGCCGATATGTTCAAGGCGGTGGCTGAAGCTGGCGTCGTCCGCACGCAGCGTGACGCCAGCGCCCTCCAGCAGCACGATCTGGCGATCGATGCCGGGAAACGCCGAAAACGGCCCGTCCTGCCCGATATCGGCCACGCTCAGCCGCCACACGAAGTCATCCATGCCGGCGCCGGCCGGCCACACCGCGATCTCGCGCGTGTTGCCGCCGCCGTTCTTCCAGCGCGTGGGAGCGATCTCGGCCAGCGCGAACCGTTGAAATAGCGTCAGGCTCATGCGCCCTTCACCATCGGCAGGTTCAGGCCCTTCTCGTGCGCGCATTCGATGGCGATGTCATAGCCCGCGTCCGCATGGCGCATCACGCCGGTGGCCGGGTCGTTCCACAGCACGCGCTCGATGCGCCTGGCCGCGGCATCAGTGCCGTCGCACACGATCACCACGCCCGAATGCTGCGAGAAGCCCATACCGACGCCGCCGCCGTGGTGCAAGCTGACCCAGGTCGCGCCGCCCGCGGTATTCAGCAGCGCGTTGAGCAGCGGCCAGTCCGACACCGCATCCGAGCCGTCGCGCATGGCCTCGGTCTCGCGGTTGGGCGAGGCCACCGAGCCGCAGTCCAGGTGATCGCGGCCGATCACCACCGGCGCCTTCAGCTCGCCCGACCTGACCATCTCGTTGAAGGCCAGGCCGGCGCGGTGGCGTTCATCCAGCCCCACCCAGCAGATGCGCGCGGGCAGGCCCTGGAAGGCGATGCGGTCGTGCGCCATGTCGAGCCAGCGGTGCAGGTGCTTGTCCTCGGGGAACAGCTCCTTCATCTTGGCATCGGTCTTGTAGATATCTTCCGGATCGCCCGACAGCGCGACCCAGCGGAACGGGCCCTTGCCGCGGCAGAACAGCGGCCGGATATAGGCCGGCACGAAGCCCGGGAAATCAAAGGCGTTCTTCACGCCCTCGTCGAACGCGACCTGGCGGATATTGTTGCCATAGTCGACCGTCGGCACGCCCATCTTCTGGAAGTCGAGCATGGCCTGCACGTGCTTCACGATGGACGGGCGCGCGGCGGCTTCCACCGACTTGGGATCCTGCGTGCGCGCCGCTTCCCATTGATCGACGGTCCAACCGGCCGGCAGGTAGCCGTTAACCAGGTCGTGCGCCGAGGTCTGGTCGGTGACGATGTCCGGGCGCATGCCGCCGGCCTGCGCGCGCTTGACCAGTTCCGGCAGGATCTCGGCGGCGTTGCCGAGCAGGCCGACCGAGATCGCCTGCTTGTTCTGCGTGGCCTCGGCGATCATCGCCAGCGCCTCGTCGAGTGTGGTGGCCTTCTTGTCGACATAGCGCGTGCGCAGGCGGAAATCGATGCGCGACTCCTGGCACTCGATCGCCAGCACGCAGGCGCCGGCCAGCACGCCCGCCAGCGGCTGCGCGCCGCCCATGCCGCCCAGGCCCGCGGTCAGGATCCACTTGCCCGACAGGTCGCCGTTGTAGTGCTGGCGGCCGGCCTCGACAAAGGTCTCGTAGGTGCCCTGCACAATGCCCTGCGTGCCGATGTAGATCCACGAGCCCGCCGTCATCTGGCCGTACATCATCAGGCCGGCGCGGTCCAGCTCGTTGAACTTGTCCCAGTTGGCCCAGTGCGGCACCAGGTTGGAGTTGGCGATCAGCACGCGCGGCGCATCGGCATGGGTGCGGAACACGCCCACCGGCTTGCCCGACTGCACCAGCAGCGACTCGTCCTCACCTAGGCGGCGCAGGCTGTCGAGGATGGCGTCGAAGCACTCCCAGTTGCGCGCCGCCTTGCCAATGCCGCCGTAGACCACCAGGTCCTGCGGGCGCTCGGCCACGTCCGGGTCGAGGTTGTTCTGGATCATGCGGTAGGCGGCTTCGATCAGCCAGTTCTTGCAGTGCAGCTGGCTGCCGCGCGGCGCGCGGATTTCGCGCTGGCCGCGCTGGATGAATTGGTTTTCGTTGGCGTTCATGTCTTGTTCTCCTGCTGCGGGTCTGGTCTGGCAGTGTCGGGCGGGGCGCGTTACGACAGGTTGGTCGGCAGGATCGTGCGCACGGCGTCGGGCCAGCCCGCGCCGGCATCGCCCTGCACCACCCATTGCTTCATCGCTTCGATATCCGGCGCCAGGTAGCGATCCTCTTCGACAAAGGCCACGCGCGCACGGATGCGGGCCAGTTCCTGCTCCACCAGCGGCGACGACTTCAGCGGGCGGTGGAACTCGATGCCCTGCGCCGCGGCCATGGCCTCGATGCCGACCACCACCGCGGTGTTGGCGGCCATCTCGCCCAGGCGGCGCGCGCCGTAGGTGGCCATCGACACATGGTCTTCCTGGTTGGCCGAGGTCGGCAGGCTGTCGACGCTGGACGGATGCGCCAGCGCCTTGTTCTCTGAGGCCAGCGCGGCCGCGGTCACCTGTGCGATCATGAAGCCCGAGTTCAGGCCGCCGTCGCGCACCAGGAACGGCGGCAGGCCCGACAGCCCGGTATCGAGCAGCAGCGCCAGGCGGCGTTCGGAAATCGCGCCGATCTCGGCAATCGCCAGCGCGATGATGTCGGCGGCAAAGGCCACCGGCTCGGCGTGGAAGTTGCCGCCCGAGACCACGTCGCCCTGCGCGGAGAACACCAGCGGGTTGTCCGAGGCGGCATTGGACTCGATCTGCAGGATGCGCGCGGCGTGCTGCAGGTTGTCCAGGCACGCACCCATCACCTGCGGCTGGCAGCGGATCGAGTACGGATCCTGCACGCGGCCGCAGGCCTTGTGTGAGTCGACGATCTCGCTGCCGTCCAGCATCGCGCGCACAGCGCCGGCCACGGCGATCTGGCCGGCCTGGCCGCGCGCCTCATGGATGCGGGCGTCGAACGGCTTGACCGAGCCCTTGATCGCTTCCAGCGACAGCGCGCCCGCCACCAGCCCGGCGGCAAAGGCGTCTTCGGCGGCGAACAGGCCGGCCAGCGCCAGCGCGGTCGACACCTGCGTGCCGTTGAGCAGCGCCAGGCCTTCCTTGGGGCCCAGCTCGAAGGCCTGCAGGCCGGCGTGCGCCAGGCCTTCGGCGGCGGGCATGCGCTTGCCGTCGACCAGCACGTCGCCCACGCCGATCAGCGTGCACGACATATGCGCCAGCGGCGCCAGGTCGCCCGAGGCGCCCACCGACCCCTTGGCCGGGATGCACGGCGTCACGCCGTGGTTGGCCAGCGCCAGCAGCGCCTCGATCAGTTCCGGGCGCACGCCCGAATGGCCGCGCGCCAGGCTCACGGCCTTGATCGCCAGGATCAGGCGCACCGTGTCTTCGGCCAGGTCGGGGCCGGTGCCGACGCTGTGCGACAGCACCAGGTTGCGCTGCAGCTGGGCCAGCTTGTCGTGCGGGATGCGGCTTTGCGCCAGCTTGCCGAAGCCGGTGTTGATGCCGTAGACCACGGCGTCGGCGTCGATGATGTCCTGCACCGTGGCCTGCGCGGCGCGCACGCCGGCCCAGGCCGATTCGGCCATGGCCAGGCGCACTTCGCCGCGGTAGATGCGGCGCAGGTCGGCCAGGGTGACTTGGCCCGGCTGCAGGGTCAGCAGCGGGCGGGAAGCTTGGTCGTCGTGTTGGCTGGCGCTCATTTGTATGTTCCTGTCTATACAGCTTAGAGTAAAAGTTGAACCGTGGGCCGGATCCTGTGGATTCAGCCGAAAGCGGGGTTGCCGTCGGCGCGGAAGCGGCTGCCGAGGCGATAGCGGTTGCCCGGATGCAGGCAGCGCACGAAGGTCACCGGCACGCCGTTGGTCCAGGTGCGGCGCGTCAGCATCAGGCAAGGTTGCGTGGCCGGCATTTCCAGCTGCGCGGCCTGCTCCGGCGTGGCGGCAATGGCATCGACCACATGCTCTACCTGATCGTAGGGCACATGGCGCAGCAGGTATTCGCCGGGCTGGGTCTCGCTGAAATCCTGGCTGATGAAGTCCGGCGCCACGCGCGGGTTGACGTAGCGGTCCTCCAGCTGCACCGGCACGCCGTCCTCGCGATGCACGCAGACTGAGTGGTACACCGACTCGCCGGTGCGCAGCTCCAGTGCGGCGGCCACCTCGATCGAGGCCGACACGCGCTCCACCAGGATCACGTCGCAGGCATAGTCATGCCCGCGCATGCGGATCTCGTCCTGCAGGTTGACCACGGACAGCAGCGTCGACTGCGGCTTGTGCTCCGCCACGAAGGTGCCCACGCCGGCCACCCGCACCACCCGGCCCTGCTCCTGCAGCTCGCGCAGCGCCCGGTTGACGGTCATGCGCGAGACGCCGAAGCGGTTCACCAGTTCCTGCTCCGACGGCACCCGGTCGCCCGGCTGCCACGCGCCGCTCTGGATCTGGCGGGCGATGTACTCCTTCACCTGCTGGTAGAGCGCGGTGGGAGAGGCAGAAGCGGAGGATGCGGTGCCGGCGGCGTGGTTCATGGCGTTGGTTGGATGCCTAGTGCTCGGCCGAGGCCATGGCCTCGGCGCGAATCTCCTCGGTCAGCCGCGCCTTGAGCGCGGAGAACTCCGGAGTGGTCTTGACGGTGTAATGGCGCGGATGCGGGAAATCCACCGCGATCTCGCTCTTGATCCGACCCGGCCTGGCAGAAAACACCGCCACCCGGTTGGCCATGAAAATGGCCTCGTCGATATCGTGGGTCACGAATAATACCGTCTTGCGCGACGCCTCCCATATACCCAGCAGCAACTCCTGCATCAGCACCCGGGTCTGGTTGTCGAGCGCGCCGAAGGGCTCGTCGAGCAGCAGGATCTTGGGATCGTTGGCCAGCGCGCGTGCAATCGCGGTGCGCTGCTGCATGCCGCCCGACAGCTGCTTGGGATAATGGTGCTCGAAGCCGCGCAGCCCCACCCGCTGGATAAAGAAGTCGCTGCGCTCCTTTTGCTCGGCGGCGCTCATGCCGCGCTCGCGCAAGCCGAAGCGCACGTTCTGCTCGATCGTCAGCCACGGGAACAGCGTGTACGACTGGAACACCATGCCGCGGTCCGCGCCGGGGGCGGACACCGGCTGGCCGTCCAGCAGCACGCGGCCGCTGGTGGGCGTATCCAGCCCCGCGACGATGCGCAGCAGCGTGGACTTGCCGCAGCCCGAAGGCCCGAGGATGGTGACGAAGTCATTGTCGCGGACCTCGAAGTCGACCGGCTGCAGCGCCAGGGTCTGGCCGCCGCGCGGGTTGGAGAAGGTGCGCGAGACCTGCTGGATGGACAGTGCGCTCATTGGATCGAACTCCACGGGAACAGGCGCTGGTTGGCGCGCTTGAAGACAAGGTCCGAGACCAGGCCGATGCAGCCGATCACGATGATGCCGAAGATGATCTGCCCGGTATTGAGCAGCGCCTGGCTGTCGGTGATCATGTGCCCGATGCCCGACGACGAGCCGATCAGCTCGGCCACGATCACGTAGGTCCAGGCCCAGCCCAGCACCAGCCGCAGGATCTCCGCGATCTCCGGCGCGGCGCCGGGGATCAGCACGCGCCGCACGATGCCGGCACTGTTGGAGCCCAGCGTGTAGGCCGCCTCAACCAGGTCCTTGCGCGCGCCGCCGACGGCCACCGCCACCATCAGCACGATCTGGAAGAACGAGCCGATGAAGATCACCAGCAGCTTCTGCGTCTCGCCGATGCCGGCCCACAGGATCAGCAGCGGGATGAAGGCCGACGCGGGCAGGTAGCGGCAGAACGACACAAAGGGCTCGAAGAACGCCTCGGCCGCCTTGTAGGCGCCCATGAAAATGCCCAGCGGCACGGCGAGCACCGCAGCCAGGACGAAGCCGCCGACCACGCGCCACACGGTCATGCCGATGTCGCCGATGAAGTTGTACTCCGTGAACAGCAGCACGCCTTCCTTGGCCATCGTCATCGGATCGGCCAGGAACGTGCGCGGCACGAAGCCACCCAGCGTCACCACCGCCCAGATGCCGAAGAACAGCACGAAGAAGGACAGGCCCAGCATCCAGCGCGTGTTGGGCGCCACCGGCACCAGCGGGGCCAGCCACGGGTGGCGCCGGCGCACCGGCGCCGCCGCTGCGGCAGGGGCCGCCGCGGCAGCGGCCGGGGCGGGTGTTCCAAGTCTGGCTTGCGTCATGACGTCACGCCTCCTGAAGACTGTCGGTTACTTGAGGAAACGCGCGTCATACAGCGCCGTCACGTCCGGCACCTGGCGGATCACGCCGATGTCCAGCAGCACCGCCGCCGCTTCCTTGCTGAAGCTGGCGAGCTCGCCGGCAAAGAACTTGCGGTTGGCCTCGCGGTCCTGCCAGCGCAGGTAGGCGGAGGACTTGGCGAACTGCTCGCCGGTCTGCTTGACCGCAGCGCCCATGATGTCGTTGGCCTTGGCCGGCTCCTTCTGGATCATCTCCAGGGCCTCGAAGTAGCTGTCGACCAGCGCCTGCGCGGCCTTGGGATTCTCTTTAAGCCACTTCGGCGCGCAGCCCAGCGTATCGGTCACCATCGGGTAGTCGAGCGTGGTCGCCAGGATCTTGCCCTTGTCCGGGTTCTGGCGCACCGTCGACAGGTACGGCTCGTAGGTCATGGCGCCGTCATTCTGGCCGGCCACGAAGGCCTGCGCGGCCGCCTGCGGCGACAGCGTGGTGGTCTTGACGTCCTTGAGCGTCATGCCGTTCTTCTTCAGCATCCAGGCCAGGCCGAAATACGGCGCGGTGCCCGGCGCGTCGACGCCAATGGTCTTGCCCTTCAGGTCGGCAAAGCCCTTGACGTCGCTGCGCACGGCCAGGCCGTCGGCGCCGTAGGACTTGTCGAGCTGCACGATCTGGGTGATAGGCACGCCGTTGGCGTTCCAGGCCACGTGCGTTTCCACCGTGGTGGCCGCGCACTGGATCGCACCCGAGGCCAGCGCCAGATGGCGGTCCTTCTGCGGGATCATCTTGATGTCGACGTCCACGCCGTGCTTCTTGAAGATGCCGGCCTTGTCGGCCAGCGTCAGCGGCGCGAAACCGGTCCAGCCGCTCATGCCCAGCGTGACCTGGGTGTTCTGCGCCTGGGCCGCACCAGCCCCCAATGCCGCAACCAGCACCGCGGCCTGCACTGCCATCCGACCGCGAATCCTGCTGTGATTCCTCATCTGTACGCTCCTTTGGTGTGTCCGTCGACGGCAGGCCATGCGTGCGGCCGCGCTCGTTTTCAGGCATTAAACCTTACCTGTATATACAAGTCAACGTAGGGCTTCCACCAAGCAACCAGGCGGATAAACACCTTAAAAGGCGCTTTCCAGTGGGGACCCCTCCACAGACCTCGCACCACCCCGGTTCACGGATTGCGGTGCCAGCACCAGGCCGGGGCGATGGAAGTGTCGCTGTATAGACAGGAGCAAAACGACACACTCAGGCAGCAAGCCCCGTGCCAGCGGCACGGGCCCACCTGGCCAGACGGTCAGGCGTCGAAGAAGGAGGTGACGGTGGGATAACGCAGCCGCAGGCGCAGCTCGCGTTTCAGGCGGCGGTTGTCGAGGCGGCGCGATTCGCTCATGAAGCTCAGCAGCGTCTTGTCGATCACTTCACGCGCCTCGCCACGCGTGATCCGCGGCGGGCGCGGCAGGCCACGACGGTCGGCGACCAGATCGAAATAGTCGGCCATGCGCAGTTCGGTGTCGTCGCTGGCATGGACCACGCGCTGCGCGCGGCCGCGGAACAGCGCCGCGACCATGGTGCGCGCCAGGTCGTCGGCGTGGATATGGCTGGTGTAGACATCGTCCTGCGGCACCAACGCGGGCGTGCCGCGGTGCAGGCGCGCCAGCGGCAGGCGGTCTTCGGCATAAATGCCGGGGATGCGCACGATGCTGGCACGCCAGCCGGCATCGCGGCCGAAGCCGCGCACTGCCTGCTCGGCGGCCACGCGGCGGCGCGCGCGGGCGGTCTGGGGCCGCACGGCGTGGAATTCCGAGACCCGGGCGCCCTGCCGGTCGCCATACACACCCGACGTGCTGGCGTAGACAAACGCAGCGCGGGGCCTGCCCCGGTCGGGTAGAATGGCGGGCTCGCCGGGAAGCATGCCGGCCGACGTCCTGGCCTTGCGCCAGGCCGCCCGGCGCAAGGCGGCGAGCAAGGCACGCGTGCGCGGATCGCCTTCGCCCTGCCCGGGCGGCGGCGCCAGGTTCAGCACCTGCGTGGCCAGCCCGTGCAGCCGTGCCAGCGTGGCCGGCCGGTCCAGGTCCGCCACCAGCGGCACCGCGCCGGCGGCGCGCAGTTCAGCGCGGCGGGCCGGCTGTGAAGTCACGGCAAAGACACGCATGCGCGACGACAGGATTCGCAGGCAGCGCGTCCCCACATCCCCGCAGCCGACGATCAAGAGGCGCGGGCGGCCCAGCCGGCGCGAAGGTGCCGGCAGCCGCGGGACTTGTGGGAGGCGCGAGGGCTGCAGCTTCGACAGAATTTGGCTCATAGACCGATTATGGCTTATCAAGTAACCGTCATGCCCAGCGGCCACAAGTTTGAAGTGGCCGCGGACGAAACCATCCTCGGCGCGGCCCTGCGCCACAGCATCGGGCTGCCCTACGGCTGCAAGAACGGCGCCTGCGGCTCGTGCAAGGGCCGCGTGCTCGAAGGCACCATCGTGCAGGGCGACCACGCCCCGGCGGCACTGACCGCGCAGGAAAGGACCGAGGGCCGCGCCCTGTTCTGCTGCGCCAACGCCGCCTCGGACGTCACCATCGAGTGCCGCGAAGTCCACGGCGCGGGCGACATCCCGATCAAGAAGGTGCCGTGCCGCGTAACCGCGATCGAGCGCCTGGCCGATGACGTGATCGCCATCAAGCTGCAGCTGCCGGCGACCGAGCGCATGCAATACCTGGCCGGCCAGTACGTGGAATTCCTGCTGCGCGACGGCAAGCGCCGCAGCTATTCGATCGCCACGCCGCCGCATGAAGACGGCCCGATCGAGCTGCATATCCGCCATATGCCGGGCGGCGCCTTCACCGACTACGTGTTCGGCGCCAGGGAAGGCCAGCCGGCCATGAAGGAGCGCGACATCCTGCGCTTCGAGGGCCCGCTGGGCAGCTTCTTCCTGCGCGAGGAATCCGAGGCCCCGATCATCCTGCTGGCTTCCGGCACCGGCTTCGCGCCGATCAAGGCCATCGTCGAGCACGCTGCCTACACCGGCATCCAGCGCCCGATGACCCTGTACTGGGGCGGCCGCCGGCCCAGGGACCTGTACATGCACGCGCTGTGCGAGCAGTGGGCGCGCGAGCTGCCCAACTTCCGGTACGTGCCGGTGGTTTCCGACGCGCTGCCTGAAGACAGCTGGCAAGGCCGCACCGGCTTTGTCCACCAGGCCGTCATCGCCGACCATCCCGACCTGTCGGACCACGAGGTCTATGCCTGCGGCGCCCCGGTGATGATCAATGCCGCGCGCGGCGACTTCACCCGCCAGTGCAAGCTCCACGAGGACGCGTTCTTCGCCGACTCGTTCACCTCCGAGGCCGACATGCACCCGGCCGGCTCGGCCCCGGCGGCCTGAGGCCCAAGCCGCCGCCAGCCGTTCCGTCAGCGCAACAATGCCCGGGCCTGCCAAAATTCGTTTTGACACCCGGGCGCATGCGCCTTATATTTGCCCGCATGCACATGACCTTCAACCGACGCCGCAGCTTCCGTACGTCGCTCCCCACCGGGGTGCCACGCGGCTGACCGTCGACTACGTCTGTTCATGTCAACGAGCCACGGGCAATCCCCGTGGCTTTTTGTTTTTGTTCCGGTTGTTACGCCCGTCCGTCCATCGTTTAAAGCCGACCCCTGGAGTCCGCCATGGCATTTGCTGAGTATCCCGTCCAATCCCTGATGTACATCACCAACCGGCCCGAGCTCGTGTTCACCGAGGGCAAGGGCTCCTGGCTGACGGATCACAACGGCAAGCGATACCTGGACTTCGTGCAGGGCTGGGCAGTGAACTGCCTGGGCCATTCCAACCAGGGCATGATCGACGCGCTGGTGGCCCAGTCGCACCGGCTGATCAACCCGAGCCCGGCCTTCTACAACGAGCCGATGCTCAAGCTGGCCCGGCAGCTGACCGACCACAGCTGCTTCGACAAGGTCTTCTTCGCCAACAGCGGCGCCGAGGCCAACGAAGGCGCGATCAAGCTGGCGCGCAAATGGGGCCGCAAGCACAAGGACGGCGCCTTCGAGATCATCACCATGGACCACAGCTTCCATGGCCGCACGCTCGCCACCATGAGCGCGTCGGGCAAGGCCGGCTGGGACACCATCTTCGCGCCGCAGGTGCCGGGCTTCCCGCGCGCCGAGCTTAACGACCTGGCCTCGGTGGAGAAGCTGATCACCGACAAGACCGTCGGCATCATGCTGGAACCGGTGCAGGGCGAAGGCGGCGTGATCCCCGCCACGCGCGAGTTCATGCAGGGCCTGCGCGCGCTGGCCGACAAGCACAGGCTGCTGCTGATCGTCGATGAAGTGCAGACCGGCTGCGGGCGCTGCGGCACCCTGTTCGCCTACGAGCTGGCGGGCGTGGAGCCGGACATCATGACGCTGGGCAAGGGCATCGGCGGCGGCGTGCCGCTGTCGGCGCTGCTGTGCAAGGCCGAGGTCGCCAGCTTCGAGGCCGGCGACCAGGGCGGCACCTACAACGGCAACCCGCTGATGACCGCGGTGGGCAGCGCCGTGATCGAGCAGCTGACCGCGCCGGGCTTCCTCGACGACGTCAAGGCCAAGGGCGAATACCTGCGGGAACAGCTGCTGGCGCTGTCGGCCGAGTTCGGCCTGGGCGGCGAACGCGGCGACGGCCTGCTGCGCGCGCTGGTGCTGGGCAAGGACATCGGCCCGCAACTGGTGGAAGAAGCCCGCGACATGGCACCGCAAGGCCTGCTGCTGAACGCACCGCGCGCCAACCTGCTGCGCTTCATGCCGGCGCTGAACGTGACGCGCGAAGAGATCGACCAGATGATCGGCATGCTGCGCACGCTGCTGAAGAAGCTGGCCTGAGCCTGGTCATTCGCCAGACGGAAAAAAAGCCTCGCTCGCGCGAGGCTTTTTTCCATTGCGGTGCCGCAGAGGAGTGAGGGAGAGAGCCAGCGCCGCAGAACCCGCGCACACCAGCCTGAGCAGGCGTTGCGCGGGGCCCCGCGGCAAGGGGAAAGGCCTTGCGCCTGCGTGCGCCTGCCCTCTCCCTCACCCCTCTTGCGGCGGGGTGGGAGGCGGCAGCGCGCGCCTTACTCGCCCAGGTACGCGGCCCGCACCTTGGGATCGTCCAGCATCTGCTTGGCATCCCCGCTCATGGTGATCAGGCCCGACTCCATCACGTAGCCGCGGTGCGCGGCCTGCAGCGCCAGGCGCGCGTTCTGCTCCACCAGCAGGACGGTCACGCCCTGCGCCGAGATGTCGCGCACGACCTCGAAGATCTTGTCGACCATGATCGGCGACAGGCCCATCGAAGGCTCGTCCAGCAGCAGCACCTTGGGCTGGCTCATCAGCGCCCGCGCCATCGCCAGCATCTGCTGCTCGCCGCCGGACATGGTGCCCGCCAGCTGGTTGGCACGCTCCTTCAGGCGCGGGAAGATGCCGAACATGCGGTCGATGTCAGCCTTGATGCCGGCCTCGTCATTGCGCGTGTAGGCGCCCATCTGCAGGTTCTCGGTGATGGTCATGCGGGCGAACACGCCCCGCCCTTCCGGCACCATCGCCATGCCATGCTTTAGCAGCGCATAGCTGGGTACGCCCTTGATGGACTTGCCCATGTACTCGACATCGCCGCCGCCCCAGCCCTGCAGGCCAGTGATGGCCTTCATGGTGGTGGTCTTGCCGGCACCGTTGGCGCCGATCAGCGTGACCAGCTCGCCGTCCTTGATTTCGAGGTCGATGCCCTTGACTGCCTGGATGCCGCCATACGCGACCTTCAGGCCCGAGATCTTCAATACTGTGTCTTTCATCTGCAGCTCCCCCGTCAGTGGGCCGTAGTGCCGAGGTAGGCCTCGATCACCGCCGGGTTGTTCTGGACATCATGCGGCAGGCCCTGCGCGATGACCTTGCCGTAGTCGAGCACGGTCATGCGATTGCAAAGGCCCATCACCAGCTTCACGTCGTGCTCGATCAGCAGGATGGTCTTGCCGTCGGAGCGGATCTTGTCGAGCAGGCCGCGCAGCTCGACCTTCTCGGTGGCGTTCATGCCGGCCGCGGGCTCGTCCAGCGCCAGCAGCTTGGGCTCGGTAGCCAGCGCACGGGCAATCTCGAGCCGTCGCTGGTGGCCATAGGAGAGATTGCGCGAGGTGAAGTTGGCGTACTTGCCGATGCCGACATAGTCGAGCAGGTCGTGCGCCATGTCCTCGATGGCCTCTTCTTCGCGCCGCACCGAGGGCGGGCGAAACACCGCGCCCAGCAAATTGGCCTTGGTGCGCACGTGGCGCCCCACCATCACGTTCTCCAGCGCGGTCATGTCGCCGAACAGGCGGATGTTCTGAAAGGTGCGGGCGATGCCGGCCTTGGCCACTTCATGCACCGCGGTGGGCTGGTAAGGCTTGCTGTCCAGCACGAACTCGCCAGAGTCCGGTGTGTACAGGCCCGTGATCACATTGAAGAAGGTGGTCTTGCCCGCGCCATTCGGCCCGATCAGGCCGTAGATCTCGCCCTGCTTGATCTGCAGGCCCACTTCCGACAGGGCCTGCAGCCCGCCGAAACGCTTGTTGACCCCCTGTACCGACAGGAGGAAGTTGTCATTACTCATTATTCGTCCTCTTGCTCAGAAACGGCCCACGGTGCCGGCACGGCGCACCACCGGCCGGTCTTCCTTGCGCGGCGACGGCCACAAGCCGGCCGGGCGGTACAGCATCACCACCACCATGGCCAGGCCGAACAGCAGCTGGCGCAGCACTTCGGCATCGACCACTACATGACCGAAGATGGCGTGCTGGACCGGCTCGGCCACCACGCGCAGCAGCTCCTGGAAGCCGACCAGCAAGATGCCGCCCAGGATCACGCCCGGGATATGGCCAATTCCACCCAGCACAACGATCGCCAGCACGTAGATGGACTCCCACAGCGTGAACGATTCGGGCGAGACGAAACCCTGGAAAGCGCCGAACACGGCACCCGAGCAACCACCGAAGGAGGCCCCCATGGCGAAGGCCAGCAGCTTGATGTTGCGGGTATTGATGCCCATCGCCTTGGCGGCGATCTCATCTTCGCGAATCGCCACGAAGGCACGGCCGATACGCGAGTTCTGCAGGCGCAGGCAGACGAACACAATGACGATCACCAGCGCGACCAGCAGGTAGTAGTACATGAACACCGGCGTGAACTTGAGCCCAAAGATCTCGTGCGTCTTGGAAAAGTCGAAGCCGAAGATATGGACCGGGTCGATCGCGGTGACGCCCTTCGGGCCGTTGGTGATGTTCACCGGACGGTCCAGGTTGTTCAGGAAGATACGGATGATCTCGCCGAAGCCCAGTGTCACGATAGCCAGGTAGTCGCCGCGCAGCTTGAGCGTCGGTGCCCCAAGCAGCACGCCGAACGTGGCTGCCACCAGCACAGCGATTGGCAGCACAAACCACATGCTCAGGTGCAGCCCATGCGGGAACAGGGCGTGGATTGCCTCGAACTGGTTGGCCAGATGGGGCGAGCCCAGCAAGGCCATCAGATAGGCGCCCACCGCGTAGAACGCGATATAGCCCAGGTCGAGCAGGCCGGCAAAGCCCACCACGATGTTCAGGCCAAGCGCCAGCATGATGTACAGCATTGCAAAGTCGAGCACGCGCACCCAGTAATTGCCGCCCAGCGTCTGCACGACGAACGGCGCGCACATGGCGATCACCAGGAAGGACAGCAGCGCGGCCAGGGTCTTGGCCGGTACTCTGGACGGTGCTGCAACCACCGCCGTGGATGGAATCGGGGTATTCATGGATTCTCTCTCCTCAGGCGCGCTCGGCAACACGTTCGCCCATCAGGCCGGACGGACGGAACACCAGAACAGTGATCAGCACGATGAAGGCAAACACATCCTGGTAGTTGGAGCCAAAGATGCCGCCGGTAAGGTCGCCGATGTAGCCGGCGCCCAGTGCTTCGATCAGGCCAAGCAGCATGCCGCCGACCATGGCGCCGGCCAGATTGCCGATGCCGCCCAGCACCGCGGCGGTAAACGCCTTCAGTCCCGGGATGAAGCCCATGTAGAAGTGGGCGTTGCCGTAGTTGGTGGCCATCATCACGCCAGCCAGCGCGGCCATCGTGCCGCCGATCATGAAGGTGGCGGAGATCACGAAATTCGGATTGACGCCCATCAGGCCGGCCACCTTCTGGTTCTCGGCGGTGGCGCGCATGGCGCGGCCGAGCTTGGTGCGGTTGACCAGCAGCAGCAGGCCTCCCATCACCAGCACTGCCATGGCGATGATCGCAATCTCCTTACCGGTGATGGTGGCGCCGGTCGCGCCGATATCGATCGGCGCGGAAGGCAGCAGTTGCGGGAAGGTCAGCGGATTGCGCGACCAGATCATCATCCCCACTGTCTGCAGGATGATGGAAACGCCGATCGCGGTAATCAGCGGGGCCAGCCGCGGCGCATTGCGCAGCGGTCGGTAGGCGGCCCGCTCGATAGTGAACGAAAGCAAGGCGCAGACCGGCATGGCGACCAGCGTGGCGATGACCAGCGTCAGCCATTCGGGCAGCCCCGGGGCAATTTTCTGCAGACCAAGGATGGCTGACAGGGCGGTCAGCGCGCCGATCATCAGTACGTCGCCATGGGCGAAGTTGATGATGCCAAGAATACCGTAGACCATGGTGTAGCCCAGTGCGATCAGCGCATAGATGCTGCCAATCACCAGGCCGTTCACGATCTGTTGGATAAAGATATCCATGAAAACTCCTGCTTCTGCCCCGACCGCTCGGCATAGTGTAAATGCCAGGGTGGGCGTTGGTGTTTATGAGTGGTGTGGTGGGTAAGGTGGTTGCTGGTAAGCGGCCTGCCGCGTTCCGCCCATGGTAAGGGCGCTATTACATATGGCTAGGCTAAAAATAACGGCACCGCAAGGTACTCACGGTGCCGTCCATACATTCGGGCGGGTAAGCCCGAATTACATCTTCACGATGTCAAGCACGGACTTCTTCTTGTCCTTGTACTCGTACAGCGTGATGGTGCCTTCCTTCATGTCGCCCTTCTCGTCGAAGGCGATGTTGCCGATCAGGCCCTTGTAGTTGGTCTTGGGCATCTCGACCAGGATGGCGGCCGGCTCGGCAGAGTTGGCGCGCTTCATGGCGTCGACGATGACCATCACCGCGTCATACGTGAACGGGGCGTAAATCTGCACCGGCGCATTGAAGCGGGCTTGATACTTTTTCTCGAACTCGGCGCCCTTCTCCATCTTCGACAGCGCCAGACCTGCCTCGGAGCAGATGATGTTGGAGACCGCGTCGCCGGCCAGTTCGGCCACCTTGTCGGTACATACGCCGTCGCCGCCGACGATCTTGGCGCCGATGCCGAGTTCCTTGGCCTGCTTGGCGAACGGGCCGCCGGTGGCGTCCATGCCGCCGTACATGATGACGTCCGGCTTCTTGCCCTTGATCTTGGTCAGAATGGCCTTGAAGTCGGTGGCCTTGTCGTTGGTGGCTTCACGCGCCACCACGCTCACGCCGGCTGCCTTGGCAGTCTTCTCGAACTCGTCGGCCAGGCCCTTGCCGTAGGCGGTGGCGTCGTCGACGATCGCCACGCTCTTGGCGTGCAGGCTCTTGGTGGCGTAGTTGGCCAGCGCCGGGCCCTGCTGGGCATCGGTGGCCACCACGCGGAAGGTGGTCTTGAAGCCCTGCTTGGTGTAGTCGGGGTTGGTCGCGGACGGCGAGATCTGCACGATGCCGGCATCGCTGTAGATCTTCGAGGCCGGGATCGAGGTGCCCGAGTTCAGGTGGCCGACCACCGCCACCACCTTGGTGTCGACCAGCTTCTGCGCCACGGCGGTGCCGGTCTTCGGATCGCCTGCGTCGTCTTCGCCGACGAGTTCCAGCTTGATCTTCTTGCCACCGATTTCCAGGCCGGTCTTGTTGACTTCTTCCACGGCGAGGCGGGCGCCGTTTTCGTTGTCCTTGCCAAGGTGCGCAATGCCGCCGGTGAGCGGTGCCACATGGCCGATCTTGACTACAACTTCACCGCCACCTGCAGGAGCCGTGGCTGCCGCGGGTGCCGATGCTGCCTTGTCGGCCGGCTTTTCTTCTTTCTTGCCGCAAGCTGCAACCAGCGCCACTGCGGCCGCAATCGGCAGAATCTTGGCAAACGTGATTTGCATGAGTGATCTCCTAGGATTCACGAAGACAGGGATTTTCAACGCCTCCCGGACGTTTCCCTGGACCGCCTTTGTTTAGTTTCAATTTGAAACGCGCGCATTGTATCCCCTTTCTTAGTTGATGCAATACGCGACGCAACATCCTTAACCATTTACCGGCCAAATGAGCTAGGGAATTTCCCCAATGCACAGATTGCGGCAATTCCCGCTCACATGACGCGGCCGCCTCACCTACTTACAAGAATCGTGCCTGCGCCGCCCGATGAGGCGTATAAGCATCGCCAGCACCACATATAATGCGCCTTTATTAATTAGGTGTTCCATTTAAATTCAGTTGCGCCCATCTCTAATGTGCAGAATGTAGCGCCGCACCATAATAGGGAAAACCCCAGACCCGGGGATTACCCTGATTTGTCTGGTCAGCAGGACAGCCATGTTATTACCGGCACCATCCTCGTGCATTATTCGCACCGGCCGGCTGCAATTCGGGCGCACCAAAGACAAAGGGCGCCGCATCAAGCGGCGCCCTTTTGTTCAAGGCAAGGCTGGCAGGCGGGCACGGCCCGCGCCGGTCAGGCGGCTGCGCTGGCCGGCAGCAGCCCGCGCGGCAGCGGGAAGGCCATGTTCTCTTGGATGCCGTCAAGCGGGCGCACCTGGCGCGCGCCAAGCTCACGCAGGCGCTCGACGATGGACTGGGCCAGCGCCTCGGGCGCCGAAGCGCCGGCGGTCAGGCCGATGCGGCGCTTGCCGGCGATCCATTCGGGGCGCACCTGCTCGGGAGCATCCACCATATAGGCCGGCACACCCAGGCGCTCGGCCAGCTCGCGCAGGCGGTTGGAGTTGGAGCTGTTGGGACTGCCCACCACGATCACCACCTCCACCTGCGGCGCCATGAACTTCACCGCGTCCTGGCGGTTCTGCGTGGCATAGCAGATGTCCTGCTTCTTGGGCTCGCGGATCTGCGCGAAGCGCGCCTTGAGCGCGGCCACGATCTCGCGGGTCTCATCCACCGACAGCGTGGTCTGGGTCACGTAGGCCAGCTGCGACGGGTCGGCAACCTGCAGCGTGGCGACGTCGGCCACCGACTCCACCAGCAGCATGCCGCCGCTGGCCTGGCCCATGGTGCCCTCCACTTCCGGATGGCCGCGATGCCCGATCATCACGATCTCGCAGCCCTCGGCGCGCATCTTGCTCACCTCGACATGCACCTTGGTCACCAGCGGGCAGGTGGCATCGAACACGTGCAGCCCGCGCGCGGCGGCGTCAGCGCGCACTTCGCGCGACACGCCGTGGGCGCTGAAGATGACGGTGGCGCCCGCGGGCACCTCGTCGAGCTCGCGCACGAACACCGCGCCCTTGCGGCGCAGGTCGGCCACCACATAGGCGTTGTGGACGATCTCGTGGCGCACGTAGATGGGCGCGCCGAAGCGCTCGAGCGCACGCTCGACGATCTCGATGGCACGGTCCACGCCGGCACAGAAGCCGCGCGGCTGCGCCATCAGGATTTCTGCGTCGGGTGCGAGGGTCAGGTCAGGCATGCTGCGGTATCAGGATGGTTCGGCACACGTGCGGCGCGCTCAGAGAATGCCGATCAGCTGCACGTCGAACAGGATGGTCTGCCCGGCCAGCGGATGGTTGAAGTCAAAGAGCGCAGCGGTCTCGCCGATCTCCTTGAGCACACCCGCGTACTTGCCGCCGCCGGGCGCGTTGAACTCCACCAGGTCGCCCGGGCTGTAGTCCTCTTCGAACGAACTGTTCTCGCGCAGCGTGGCCAGCGACACCCACTGCAGCAGTTCGGGGTTGCGCGGGCCAAAGGCCTGCTCCGGCGCCAGCCGGTAGGTCATGCGCTCGCCTTCGGGCATGCCGAGCAGCGCCTGCTCCAGCGTCGGCGCGAACTGGCCCTGGCCGAGCAGCAGCGTGGCGGGCTTCTCCTCGAACGTGCTGACAACCTCGGTGCCGTTCTCGAGCGCGATGCTGTAGTGCAGGGTCAGGAAAGATTCAGCCTGGACAGTCTTGCGGCCAGCCGTGCCGCCGTCGGTTTCCGACGCGAAAGTTTGCAAATTCATGGGTGATCAACCAGTGGAGGGTAGGAGCAGGCCATCACTGGCCCACTCCCCCCTAAGAACCGTACGTGCGGGTTTCCCCGCATACGGCTCAAGCCTTCTCAAAATACCATCAAATCGATGGCACCGGCTTTACAACAGAGAGGCCGTGGTTATGCACTTGGACGTGACAGTTCGGATGCAACAGCACGCGATTCCTCAGAGCATCAGAGCCACCGCGCATGCGGTACTCGATGTGATGGTCATGCCACCCAGTCTCCTTGGTCATCTTGCACTGACACAGAGCACACAAGCCTCGCTGAGACATGTACAGCTTAATCCACTGCTTTCGATGCGCCATGCTGTCCAGCAGCCGCTCCTGTCGCAATGTTTCGCCATACACCTCCTGCGCCGGATCGAAGGGGTTGTATTCCCCTTTGACTTTCCTGTGCCTTTGGATGGGTGTGCTCGCGAGCGAGTACAACTCAACCCATACCTCACTATCGACATCTTTCACTACCGTGGTTCCGAACACCCAGTTGCGCTGACCGACTGAAGCGAAGTACTTCTTCCGCACCCAATCGGCCTTCTTGCCTGGATGTCGCCGCTTTGCCCACCGCCACAGAGCACGAAAGATATCGTGCCCCAGACGGTTGAAGGCCGCCTTTGCCACTGCGGCGCGGTGATACTGCGCCCAACCGCGTAGCATCGGGTTCAACAGTCGAATCAGCTCGGACTGCTTCACCGTCTTGTTGGCACTGATGACCTCCTTCACCTTGCGATAGAACGTCTGCACGTTCTTCTTGCTCGGCTTGATGAGCAGCGTTCCCGAGTACTTCCGGAAATTCCACCCGAGGAAGTCGAAGCCGTCAGCTATGTTGACGATCCGCGTTTTCTCTGCGGACAGCGTCAGTCCCCGTATCGCTAGGAACTGCTCGACCCACGGTTTCACTTCGCTCTCAAGTACCTCCGGCGTGCTGCCGGTGATCACGAAGTCATCCGCGTAGCGCACAACATTCACTTTCAGCTTCCGCGTGTTGGCGACGCCTAGCTTCTTCACAAGGGAATCAACTAATTGCCGTTCCAACCCGTTCAGCGCCACATTTGCCAGCGTCGGGGAGATGATGCCTCCCTGCGGCGTTCCGGCTTCGGTCGCCTGAAACTGGCCCTGAAAAACAACGCCAGCCTTCAACCACTTCCGCAGGATTGCTCTGTCCATCGGGACGTTGCGCTCCAGCCAGTCGTGACTGATATGGTCAAAGCAACCCTTGATATCCGCCTCCAGTACCCATTGGGCCGAGTGCCCTCTGGACAGGTTGACGAATAGCTGGGACATGGCATCCGCCGTAGAACGATTGACCCGGAACCCATATGAGTTCGGATCGCTCGTCCCCTCGGACACCGGCTCCAGCGCCAGCAAGTGCAAAGCCTGCATGGCTCGATCCAACATGGTCGGAATGCCTAGTGGGCGCTCCTTCCCATTGGCCTTCGGGATAAAGACCCGCCGCAATGGCAGTGGCCTGTACCCTCGTCGCTTCAACCGTCCGATGGCTTCCCACCGGACTTCAGGCGAGTCCCACAGTACGCGATCGACGCCTGCCGTTCGCTTACCTTGGTTCTCCGTCACTCGTTTCACCGCCGATGCTTTGGCGGAAAACGAGCGGGTCAGAGACCGTTGCAGGGCTTTCACCCTACGCCAGTCCCCTTCCTGTGTTGCCTTCGCAATTCGGATCTGCATTGCCCGGACGTTCCGTTCCACTCGGCGCCAATTGATGGCATCCCAGCGTTGCGGTGCGCCGGAGAGCGCAGATTCATCCTCACGGATCAATGCTTCCATGCTGCTCTCCTGTCTTGAGGTCTTCCCCAAAACGCAGAGACAACATGCCCCCTGAGGGGCATATTGCCCCTCAGGGGAAGAAATTTCGGTTTCAAGCGGGTTAGCCAGTCGTCCTGCGACGAAAGACCAGTTGGAAGTCTGCCCGCTTTCGCGTGAGGTGATGTTGCAACCCCTATCCGAGCCATTACAGCCCGGCGTTCGCTTCCTCCAACCTCCCATACCCGCACAGCCAACAGCGTTCCTTACGGTCCGCCTGCCTGAGCCACACTGCGCTCGGGCAGCCGTACGGGCTTACCACGTTCCCTGCACGCTACAAGACCGGGTTAGGGTCTGCCTATTCGCCGATGGTCAAGTGACGACGTGCTCCGAATGTTGAGCGGAGCAACCGACCAAATACCGTTTTGGTTAGTGCCTGTCAGCAGCTTTGGCACCGCAATACTCACGACGTTTATCAGCAGTTCACTTCCGTTACCCATACCAGCCAGCCTAGCTCCTCGACCCCGTTGCTGCTCGGAGTCTCTACCCGAGGACCTCGCGGTCCCCTGGCACCCTTTCGGGGGCTACATTGTCAGGAAAGCTTCACACCCCACCGTTACCAGTGACGCATGTCTCCCTAGGCTACTGCTAGTCGCATAGCAGGTTCTCTATCAAAGCGCCCTCGCGGACGTGTTTAATCGAACCATAGCGCGCAGAGCTTTCGCTCCGCCCGAACCCTACCTGCCGGCCCAAACTGGACCGGAAATGCAAATGCTCCGCCTTGTGGGCAGATGACATTCGCCCACTTGGCGTTTGGCGGCCGACGTGGCCGCGTTCAAACTTGGTGTGAAACCACTGCCTGCTCTCGGAAGAGCAGACAGAGCCACGCCCGAAGGCGTGGTTCGCGCCTTTGGGCGGGCACTGGCTGGTAGGCCAGTACTGCAAGCAACGCTTCTCAGACAACTCTGAAAAGTGAGCAGGCGCTAGCGGCGTAAGCTATGGTGGGCTTCGTTTCACTAGCAGGTGGGAGTACTCTCCCAGGGTCGATGCGTCTAACGTGACGCGGACGGACACGAGTGTGCGTGTCGCACCAACAACCCGTATTGTATTCGACTGGCCCATCGCCCGCCGCCCCGGACCCGGCCTCACCCTCATCACGGCGTGACTACCCTGGAGTGCTCATGACCATTGCCAACTGGCCCGCCTGCGAGCGGCCCCGCGAGAAACTGCTGGAAAGCGGCGCAGCCGCCCTGTCCGACGCCGAGCTGCTGGCCATCTTGCTGCGCGTGGGCGCGGCCGGCAAAAGTGCCGTGGACCTGGCACGCGAGCTGCTGCACCGCTTCGGCTCGCTGACAGCCCTGTTCGCGGCCGAGGGGCGCGCGCTGACCAGCGTCCGGGGCATGGGCGAGACCAAGTATGCCCAGCTGCAGGCCATTCCGGAGCTGGCACGGCGCGCGCTGGCCGAATCGCTGCGGCTGCCCGCCGGCTTCGACTCCCCGGCGGCGGTGCGCAACTACCTGCGCCTGACGCTGGCATCGCTGCCGCACGAGGTCTTCCTGTGCCTGTTCCTGGATCCGCGCAACCGCATGGTGGCCAGCGAGGAGCTGTTCCGCGGCACCCTGACGCGCACCGCCGTCTACCCGCGCGAGGTGGCACGCCAGGCGCTGGTGCATAATGCGGCCGGAATCATCGTGGCGCACAACCACCCGCGCGGCACCACCGCGCCCAGCCAGAGCGACATCCACCTGACCCACGAGCTGGCGCGCACCCTCAACCTGATCGATGTGCGCCTGCTAGACCATTTCATCGTGGCCGGGCAGGAAATCCGCTCGCTGGCCGACTGCTGCGACCGTCTGCCCGGGCTGTGACGCCAACGCCACGGCACAGGCAGCGCAGCAACACCAGGTAACGTCAAAGCATAGAAGGCATTGATTAGGCGAGGGAATCCGGTCTATAATGCCCGTTTTGCTGAAGTCTCAACCGCTGCAGTCCGGGCCCGCGCGCCTTTTGTTGATCTGTTGCGAACATTGTCCACGAATAGAAGATTTAGGAGTGCTTCATGGCACGCGTCTGTCAAGTGACCGGGAAAGCGCCGATGGTCGGCAACAACGTTTCCCACGCAAACAACAAGACCAAGCGCCGTTTTCTGCCCAACCTGCAGAATCGTCGTTTCTTCGTTGAATCCGAAAACCGCTGGGTGAGCCTGCGCGTCTCGAACGCCGGCCTGCGCCTGATCGACAAGAAAGGCATCGACTCCGTGCTCGCCGACCTGCGCGCACGCGGCGAAGTCTAATTAGGAGCACATCATGGCAAGCAAGGGCGGCCGCGACAAGATCAAGCTGGAATCGACCGCAGGTACGGGTCATTTCTACACGACCACCAAGAACAAGCGCACCATGCCGGAAAAGATGGAGATCATGAAGTTCGATCCCGTCGCCCGCAAGCACGTCGCTTACAAGGAAACCAAGATCAAGTAATTGATCCCGGTTCCCGCCAGAAAGCCCCGCCCATGCCGCGGGGCTTTTTGTTTTGTCCACGCGGTGCTGGTGCGATAGGCGACCACCCCACCCACGGCACTGATGCACGGCATGGCGCGCAGGTGTAGACTTTCCCGTTTCCCCCATCTGCCAAGCGCCCCCGGCGCATCTCTGCATCATGAATTTCGACGTCGCCATCGTCGGCAGCGGCCTGGCCGGCCTTACGGTCGCGCTGCAACTGGCCGACACCCACCGGGTGGCCATCCTCAGCAAGCGCGCCATGACCCAGGGCGCCAGCGACTGGGCGCAGGGCGGGATTGCCGCCGTGCTGGATTCCGGCGACAGCCATGATGAGCACACGCAGGACACGCTCGTCGCCGGTGCGGGGCTGTGCGACGAAGAGGCCACGCGCTTCATCGTGGAGCACGGGCGCGAGGCCATCCAGTGGCTGATCGATCGCGGCGTGCCGTTCACACGCGACGAGCAGGCCGAACTGGGCTTCCACCTGACGCGCGAGGGCGGCCACAGCCGCCGGCGCATCATCCACGCCGCCGACGCCACCGGCCACGCCGTGGTCAGCACGCTGCTGCAGCAGGCGACGCAGCATCCGAACATCACCATCCTGGAAGACCACTTCGCGATCGACCTGATCACCTCGCACAAGCTGGGCCTGCCGGGCAACCGCTGCTACGGCCTGTACGTGCTGGACGACAGCACCGGCGCGGTGCATACCCTCACCGCCACGCACACCGTGCTGGCCGCGGGCGGTGCCGGCAAGGTCTACCTGTACACCACCAACCCGGATACGGCCACCGGCGACGGCATCGCCATGGCCTGGCGCGCGGGCTGCCGGGTGTCGAACATGGAATTCATCCAGTTCCACCCGACCTGCCTGTACCACCCCTACGCCAAGTCCTTCCTGATCTCCGAAGCGGTGCGCGGCGAAGGCGGCCTGCTCAAGCTGCCCGACGGCACCCGCTTCATGCCCGAACACGATGCGCGCGCCGAACTGGCACCGCGCGACGTGGTGGCGCACGCGATCGACTTCGAGATGAAGAAGCGCGGCCTGGACTGCGTCTACCTGGACATCAGCCACCAGCCCGAGTCCTTCCTGAAGGAACACTTCCCGACCATCCACGCGCGCTGCCTGGAGTTCGGCATCGACATCACGCGCGAGCCGATTCCCGTGGTGCCGGCCGCGCACTACACCTGCGGCGGCGTGGTCACCGACACCGCCGGGCGCACCGATATCGGCAACCTGTACGCCGTCGGCGAAACCGCGTGCACCGGCCTGCACGGCGCCAACCGACTGGCCTCCAACTCGCTGCTCGAATGCATGGTGATCGGCCGCGCCGCGGCCGAGGACATTTCTTCCAAGGACAAAGCCGGCCTGCCGGACATCACGCTGCCGGCCTGGGATGAAAGCCGCGTCTCCGATGCCGACGAGGAAGTGGTGGTGTCGCACAACTGGGACGAGCTGCGCCGCATGATGTGGAACTACGTCGGCATCGTGCGCACCAGCAAGCGCCTGGAGCGCGCCCAGCACCGCATCGGCCTGCTGCGCGAGGAGATCGCCGAGTACTACGCCCACTTCCGCGTCACCAGCGACCTGCTGGAGCTGCGCAACCTGGTCGAAGTGGCCTCGCTGATCGTGGACAGCGCCTACTCGCGCCATGAAAGCCGGGGCCTGCATTTCAGCCGGGACTATCCGGATGCACTGCCCAAGGCGCTGCCGACGGTGATGCAGCCGCCAGCAACAAGGAAGCGCTGAGCGCTGGCCAGGCAAAGAAAAACGGGGTGGCGCCGCAAGGCCCCACCCCGTTTTTCTGGTATCGCGCGACGCGTCAGCCGATGATCCGCAGCGAATAGTCCGTCGCCCGCACGTCCTTTGTCAGCGCACCGACCGAAATCCGGTCCACGCCGGTTTCGGCAAAGGTGCGGATGGTATCGGCATTGACGCCACCCGACACCTCCAGCAGCGCCCTGCCCCGGTTGAGCCTGACCGCATCCTGCATCATCGGCACGGTGAAGTTGTCGATCAGCACCGACTTCGCTCCGGCCGCCAGCGCTTCTTCCAGCTCGGCCAGCGTTTCCACCTCGATCTGCACCGACGCCCTGGTATCCAGCGCCAGCGCCGCCTGCATGGCCGCGCTGATGCTGCCAGCCGCGGCGATATGGTTTTCCTTGATCAGGATGCCGTCGTACAGCGCCAGCCGCTGGTTCTCGCCGCCGCCGATGCGGACCGCGTACTTCTGCGCCAGGCGCAGGCCCGGCAGCGTCTTGCGCGTATCCAGCACGCGCGCACGGGTGCCGGCGATCAGGTCGGCATAGCGGCGCGTGGCAGTGGCCACGCCCGACAGCAGCTGCAGGAAATTCAGCGACGGGCGCTCCGCCGTCAGCAGCGAGCGCGCCGGACCGGTGATCTCGCAGACCACCGAATCGGGCGCCATGCGGGCACCTTCCTGCTGCAGCCAGCGCACTTCCAGCGCCGGGTCGACCGCGCGCATGCAGGCATCGAACCACGGCTGGCCACACAGCACTGCGGACTCGCGCACGATCACGCGCGCGCGCGCCGCCTTGGCAGCAGGCACGAGCAGGCCGGTCAGGTCGCCACTGCCGACATCCTCGGCAATGGCGGCCTGCACATTGGCTTGCAGCGCTGCCTGCAGCGCCGGGCCGTAGCTGTCGAAAATCGGGTTCACGCTCATGCCGGGCCGATCCCCTGGAACAGCGCCTGTTCCTTGGCCAGGTCTGCCGACGGACGCACATTGCGCTTCTGCGCGGCGGCGAAGTCCAGCATGCGGTTGATGCAGGTCACGGCCTGGCGCCCGGTCACCGGGTCGACATGGATCTCGTTGCGGCCGGTTTCCAGCACCTCGGCCAGGTTGGTGAGCGCGTTCATGGCCATCCACGGGCAGTGCGCGCAGCTCTTGCAGGTGGCGCTGTTGCCGGCCGTGGGCGCTTCAATGAAGTGCTTGCCGGGCGCCGCCATGCGCATCTTGTGCAGGATGCCGTTGTCGGTGGCGACGATGAACTCGGTCGCGTCCAGCTTCTGCGCGGCCTCGATCAGCTGCGAGGTGGAGCCGACCACGTCGGCCTGCGCCACCACGTTTTCCGGCGATTCCGGGTGCACCAGGATCTTGGCGTTGGGGAATTCGCGGCGCAGCAGGTCCAGCTCGATGCCCTTGAACTCGTCGTGCACCAGGCACGAGCCCTGCCACAGCAGCATGTCGGCACCGGTCTGCTTCTGGATATAGCCGCCCAGGTGCTTGTCCGGGGCCCACAGGATCTTCTTGCCCTGCGCGTGCAGGTGCTCGACGATCTTCAGGCCGATGCTGGAGGTCACCATCCAGTCCGCGCGCGCCTTCACCGCGGCGCTGGTGTTGGCGTAGACCACCACGGTGCGGTCCGGGTGCGCATCGCAGAAGGCGGCGAACTCGTCGGCCGGGCAACCCAGGTCGAGCGAGCAGGTCGCGTCCAGGTCCGGCATCAGCACGGTCTTCTCGGGGCTCAGGATCTTGGCGGTCTCGCCCATGAAGCGCACGCCCGCCACCACCAGAGTCTGGGCCTCGTGGTCGCGGCCGAAACGGGCCATTTCCAGGGAGTCGGAAACGCAGCCGCCGGTTTCCTCGGCCAGGTCCTGCAGGTCGGCGTCGACGTAATAGTGCGCCACCAGCACAGCATTGCGCTCCTTGAGCAGGCGGCGAATACGTGCCTTCAGGGACTGGCGCTCATCGGGCGTCAGCACCGGCGGCACCTTGGCCCAGGCATGGGCCACGCAGCTACCGCCAGTGGCGTTTTCGGCATCCGCCAGGTTCGGCTTTTCGAACTCGACGGTCTTGATCGATTGTGGGGTCATCTCCGGTACTCCTCTAGACCTCCGCCAGCAAGGGTGCGGCCCGGCCAGAATATTGGGGAGTTTATCTAAAACAAAAGCCCCGCCATGGGCGGGGCTTTGTCAAACCATACGGCGCGGCCGGATTGTATCAGGCGTAGCGGCGCAGGCGCAGCGAGAAATCTTGCAGCGCCTGGATGCCACTAGCCTCGGCACGATGGCACCAGGCCTGCAGCTGCTGCAGCAGCTGCTCGCGCGTCAGGTTGGAACGGCCCCAGATGGCGGCCAGTTCACGGCGCATTTCGACAAAGGTCTGCAGCGCCTTGTTCTGTTCGACGATGCTGGCCAGCTGTTCGCGCTGCGGCGCGGCCAGCTTGGTTTCCTCGCGGTGGAACCACTTGCTGGCCGGCTTGAAGCTGCGGTACTCGGCCACGCCGCCTTCCTTGAGCTTGTCCAGTTCCTGGCGGAACGCGCCCTTGACGGCCTTGGCGTAGCGCGCCATCACGTCATAGCGGTTGGCGATGATCGCTTCCAGCGTGTTGTGGTCAACCGGGCGGGCTTCCACCAGGCGCGCCTTGGGCGGGGTCTTCTTGACCTTGGCCAGGCCGACTGCCTGCATCGCGCGGATATAGCCCCAGCCCACATCGAACTCATACCACTTGATCGAGAACTTGGCCGAGGTCGGGTAGGTGTGGTGGTTGTTGTGCAGCTCTTCGCCGCCAATGATCAGGCCCCACGGCGACACGTTGGTCGAGGCGTCCTCGCAATCGTAGTTGCGATAGCCCCACCAGTGGCCCAGGCCATTGATGATGCCGGCGGCATGGATCGGGATCCACAGCATCTGCACGGCCCACACGGTCATGCCGATCACGCCGAACAGCGCCAGGTCGATGATCAGCATCAGGCCGACACCCTGCCAGCCGAAGCGCGAGTACACATTGCGCTCGACCCAGTCATTGGGGCAGCCATGGCCAAACTTGGCAATGGTTTCCTTGTTCTTGGATTCGGCCCGATACAGCTCCGCGCCCTCCAGCAGCACCTTGCGGATGCCGCGGGTCTGCGGGCTGTGCGGATCTTCTTCGGTTTCGCACTTGGCGTGGTGCTTGCGGTGGATGGCGGTCCACTCGCGCGTGACCATGCCCGTGGTCAGCCAGAGCCAGAAGCGGAAGAAATGCTGGGCGATCGGGTGCAGATCCAGCGACCGGTGCGCCATGCAGCGGTGCAGGAAGATGGTGACGCCGGCGATCGTGATATGCGTCATCACGAGCGTGTAGATGACGATCTCCCACCAGGTCCAGTTGGCAAGGCCGTTGGCGGCCCAGTCAAGAATAGTGTCGAACAAACTGTTCTCCGTCGGTTAAACAGGGACTTTCCCGTGCAGCCCGGCGGGGCCGGTGCACGCAATGCGCAGAAAAAAGGCTGCGAATCCAAGTGATTGCGATAGCTTTCTGGCGCCTGCCACGGGACCCGAAGTCATTCCGGGCTCCCAGGCACACGAGTCTCGCGCCGGCGCTGGGATGACCCTCGGCTGGCGGGACAAGGTACGAGCCGCTGCAATCTGGCGGCTGTCTGATGTGGGAGCGTGCGCTGCAACCTTAGCTGCAACCCGCGACAACCCGGCATTCTACCGGATCGCGGGACGCGCAAGCATACGCTATTTCCCGGATTTTGACGGGGTGCCACGGTTTTCGTTCCGTGGGTGGCGCATGCTGCGCCCGTCTGGCGGCCTATGCGGCACTCGGCGCATTCGCTGTCTCCGCTACGGTCTTAGATGGGGCCAGGTCGGTGCTGGGCAAGGATGCCTCGCCCAGCACGCGGAGTTCGCGCTGCGGATAGGGGATGGAAATCCCATGCTCGCGCAGCGTGCGCCAGATCGCGCGGTTCATCGCGGACTGCACGCCCAGCTTGCCGTTCTGCGGATCGGCCACGAAGACCGCAACCTCGTATTCGATGCCGCTATCGGCAAACAGCACCAGGAAAGTGGCGGGCTCCGGGTCGGGCAGCACGCGCGGCAGGTTGCGCACGCACGCGGTCAGCAGCGCGATCACCGTTTCCGGATCGGCGTTGTAGTCTGCCTGCACCCGGGTAGCCACGCGCACATTGGTGTTGGAGAACGAATGGTTCTGCACCGGCTGCGCCACCAGTTGCTCGTTCGGCACCAGGGTTTCGCCATCGCCGTTGCGCACCACCGTGTAGCGGGTGCGGATCTGCGACACGATGCCTGTGTACTTGTCCACCGTGATCTGGTCGCCCAGCTTGACCGAGCGATCCAGCAGGATGATGAAGCCGGAGATGTAGTTGCTGGCGATCTTCTGCAAACCCAGCCCCAGGCCCACGCCCAGCGCGCCACCGAACACCGACAGCACGGTCAGGTCGATCCCTACCAGCGACAGGCTCAGCAGCAGCGACACCAGCAGCAGCAAGGCCTTGGAGATGCGCGTCAGCACCACCTTCAGGTTGCCGTCGAGGTTGGTCGAGCGCATCAGCCGCTCTTCCAGCCAGGACCCGAACCACAGCGCCACCAGCACCGTCAGCAGGATCCAGACCACCGCCATCAGGGTGTCGGCCAGGTTGATCTTCTGCTTGCCGCCGATCGAGAAGCGCACGCCCTCCATCCACGCCACCACGTCCGCCAGCACACCCAGCACGTACAGCGCCATGCCGGCCCACACCAGCGTGGTCAGCACCTTCTCCACCAGCAGCAGCATGCCGTGCAGCTGGCCGCTGCCCGACATCACCCGGCGCAGCACATAGAAGGTGAAATTCAGGAAGGTGATGCCGAACAGCGGCACCAGCGCCAGGCGCAGCACGCTGATCGGGATCAGCGGCTCCAGCGCAAAGCGGGCGATCAGCACCAGCACCCAGCCGGCCAGCGGGAACATGGCGCGCTCGAGACTGGCGGCGGCAAAGCGCACCGAAAAGCTTGAGCTTTCGTAGCGCGCGTCCAGGCGCCGCACCACGAAGCGCGCCAGCGGCCACGCCACCAGCAGGCAGCCGGCCAGCACCAGCAGCTGCCAGAAGAAGCCCGGCCCGCCTGCGTCGCGGATCAGGTCGTCCAGCATCTTGCCGAACATGGAATGGGAGGCCTTCAGGTCCTTCAGGCCGCCCAGGTCGGACAGGGTCTCACCGTTCATGGAGGAAACTCAGGGTTGGCGCGGCCGCCCGCGCGATCGGCGGGCGGCCCGGCAGGCACCGGCGCTCAGCTGGTGCGCTCCAGCACCGCGGCAAAGAAGCCGTCGGTCTGGTGCAGGTGCGGATACAGGGCAAACATGCCGTGGTCCGGCAGCCCGGTCACTTCGATCTTCTGCTCGGCCAGCACTTCGGCGGCCGGCACCAGGCGGAAGTTGGGGTGCGCAGCCAGGAAGTCGCGCACGATCTGCTCGTTTTCGGCTTCAAGCACGCTGCATGTCGCGTAGACCACGCGGCCGCCGCCCTTCACCAGCCGCGCGGCCGAGTCCAGGATCGCGCTCTGCTTGGCAGTCAGTTCCAGCACCGACTCCGGCGATTGCCGCCACTTCAGGTCGGGGTTGCGGCGCAGCGTGCCCAGCCCGCTGCAGGGCGCGTCGACCAGCACGCGGTCGGCCTTGCCGGCCAGGCGCTTGATCTTGGCATCACGCTCGGAGTCGATCAGCACCGGATGGACGTTGGACAGCCCGCTGCGCGCCAGCCGCGGCTTCAGGTTGGCCAGGCGTTTTTCCGATACGTCGAAGGCGTAGAGCCGGCCGGTCGAGCGCATCGCCGCGCCCAGCGCAAGGGTCTTGCCGCCCGCGCCGGCGCAGAAGTCGACCACCATCTCGCCGCGCTTGGGTGCGACCAGGTTGCACAGCAGCTGGCTGCCCTCGTCCTGCACCTCGACCAGGCCGTTGACGAAGATCGGCAGCTGGTTCAGCGCCGGCTTGCCGGCCATGCGGATGCCGGCCGGCGCCATCGGCGTGGGCTCGGCGCCCAGGCCGGCGGCCTGCAGCTCGGCCAGCGCGGCCTCGCGGCTGGTCTTGGCCAGGTTGACGCGCAGGTCCAGCGGCGCCGGGCGCAGCAGCGCATCACCCAGGGCCGCGGCAAAGGCCTCGCCGTGGCCACGCACCAGTTCATCGTAGAGCCACTCGGGCAGGTTGGCGCGCACGCGCGGCGCCAGGCTGGAGCGCTCGATCGTGGTCAGGCGGTCCAGCCACTCGGCTTCTTCGGGATGCAGGAACGGCGTCAGCGCGTCGCGGCCCAGGGTCGCGGCCAGGCCCAGCAGCGCCAGCCGGCGCGAGGTCGCGCCCGTGCCGCTTTCGGCAAACTGCGCAAACTCGACGCGCCGGCGCAGCACCGCGTAGATGGCCTCGGCGATGATGCCGCGCTCGCGGTGGCCGAGCTTGCTGTTCTCGCGGAAGTAATAGCTCACCACGGCATCGGCCGGGCGCGCAAATAGCATGACCTTGCCGAGCAGGCGGTCGATATGCTGGATATGGGTGGCATGCAGGCCGCCGTGCGAGCGAACCGGGGCGCCGTCGGCATTGGGCGACTTGCGGATGGGGCTGCCCTTGCCCTTGCTGCGCACGGGGGCGCGTCCTTCGCTGCGCGGGGATCGGGTTCCTGCCTGGGTGCGACTCATGCCTTGACTCCTCCCGCCGGGGTAGTGGCGGAGATGGCCATCAGCAATTGCGATTCGGCCGGGTTGATAACGTTGACTACGCCGTCCTGCAGCTGCAGGCGGTCCTCGACGAACCATTGCACGGCGCGGGGATAGATCACGTGCTCACATTCGAGCAGGCGCGCGGCCAGGCTCTCGGGCGTGTCCGCGGGTTGCACATCAAGTGCAGCCTGGATCACGATCGGGCCATGGTCGAGTTCAGGGGTGACAAAGTGCACGGTGGCGCCATGCAGCTTGACGCCGGCGTCCAGCGCCTGCTTGTGGGTGTTCAGGCCCGGGAAGCATGGCAGCAGCGACGGATGGATATTCAGCAGCCGGCCCGCATAGCGGTCGACGAAGCCGGGCGTGAGTATACGCATGAAACCGGCAAGTACCACCAGATCGGGCGCGTGGGCGTCGATGGCCTCGGCCAAGGCCGCATCAAAAGCGGCACGGTCAGGGTGCTGGCGATGATCGACCACGCCGGTTTCGATGCCCTGCTGCTGCGCGAATTGCAGCCCGGCGGCGTCCGGCCGGTTCGACAGTACTGCCGCCACCCGGGCAGGCCAGCCGCCCCCCGCGCAGGCACGGACGATGGCTTCCATGTTGGAGCCTCGCCCGGAAATCAAGATGACAATTTTTTTCATCGCGCAATTCTACCAAGGCAAGGCGCTAAACTCCGGTAAAGCCAATGCATTACGTGCTTAATTCACGAGATTCGGACAGGGCGCGATGTCTCTAACATGTGACGGCGTGACCGTATACCCCCGATTGATGGATTGTGACGCTTCGCCCCCTCTGCTAGAGTGGGCGCTACGTCCACGCGCCAACCCTGTGCCTGACACAGTGCTCGCCAAGAGCTGGTGACAACAAGGACGAAACGGGAATTTGAACGGGAATTCGCATGTCGAACGCTGCACCGACGTTGTTGGTGGTCGATGATCATCCTATGGCTTTGTCAGGCACTACGGCTTTCCTCGCCGAAGTCATGCCGGATGTGGCAGTCCATGCCGCCGGCAGTGCCCGCGAAGCCCTGACAAGCCTGCAGCAGGGGCTGCGCCCCGATATCGTGCTGCTCGATATCTGGCTGAACGATGGCACGGGCTTTGACGCCATGCAGTCGTTCAAGACCGTCATTCCAGGCGCACGCTTCATCTTCATGTCCGCCGAGGCCACCCCCGAGATCGTCGGCCGCGCCCGCGCGCTGTCGGCCTGCGGCTTCGTCGGCAAGCACCTTGATGCCAATGCCTTCACCGCCGCGGTGCGCAAGGTGCTGGCAGGCGACACCTCCTTCCCCACCGACGAGGCCCTGAACGGCCGCGCGCAGTCGTTCGGGCCCGCCCACGGCATTCCGGTCACGCCGGCCGAGCTCGGCCTGACGCCGCGCCAGGGCTCGGTGCTGGCGCTGGTGCTGGAAGGCCTGCCGAACAAGGTGATCGCGCGCCGCCTGGGGCTGACCGAGAACACCGTCAAGGAACACGTGTCGGCCATCCTGCAGCGCCTGGGCGTGCGCACGCGCATGCAGGTGATGTCGCGCATGGAGCGGTTCCGCCTGCGCCAGTAACGCAGGCCGGCACCCTTCGCCGTCCTTCGCCCCCCGCCCTATGCCGGCCGCAGCCAGCGGCGCAGCAGCAGCCGCAGCGAAGCCGGGTCCACCGGCTTGGGCAGCACGAAATACCCCGCCTCTTCCGCCGCCGCCAGCGCGGCGGATTTCAGGTCGCCGGTCAGCAGCGCGCTGCGCGCCTGCGGCTGCGTGTTCTGCCAGCGCTCGAGCAAATCCAGTCCGTTCTCGCTGCCGGGCAGGCGCAGGTCGCAGAAGATGATGTCCGGGCGCAGGCCCTTGGCAAACAGCTTGTCGGCCTCGGCGCCGTGCGCGGCGCAGGCCACGCGGATGCCCCAGGCCTCCATCAGCGCGATCCAGGCCTTGCGGATCTGGCTGTCGTCGTCGACCACCAGCACCGTGCCCTGCAGGCGGTCGGGCTTGGCCTCTTCCGCCTGCGCCATCGCGCGCATCTCGCGCACGCTGGCGACGGTCTCGGCCGGCACCGTCGCCAGCGCGAACCAGAACACCGAACCCTTGCCCGGCACCGAGCGCACGCCATAGGTGCCGCGCATCAGGCGCACGCACTCCTTGAAGATGGCCAGCCCCAGGCCCAGGCCCTGCGACGGGTCGCGCTGCGGGTTATGGACCTGGTAGTACGGCGAAAAGATGTCGGGCAGGTGCTCGGGTGTCACGCCGGCGCCGGTATCCCAGACTTCCAGCCGCACATTCTTGCGGCGCTGGCGCGCGGTCACCAGCACGCCGCCGCGCTGGGTGTAGCGCAGCGCGTTCTGCACCAGGTTGAACAGGGCCCGGCGCAACAGCACCGGCTCGGCCATGGCGTACAGCTCGTCGGGAACGCGCGGGGTCAGGGTCAGGCCGCTTTCACGCGCATCGGCGGCAAACTGGCTCATCACGTCGCGGATCAGCGCGCCCAGCTCGCATGGCTCCAGCGTCGGCAGCACCTTGCGCCCTTCCAGCTTGGACAGGTCCAGCAGCGAACGGAACAAGAGGTCGATGGTCTGGGTGCCCGCCGCCACCTGCTCCACCAGCGGATGCAGCGCCGACGACTGGTTGCGCGCGCGCAGCGCCTCCACCAGCATCACCAGCGCATGCACCGGCTGGCGCAGGTCGTGGCTGGCGGCAGCCAGGAAGCGCGACTTCTCCTCGCTGGCATGCAGCGCGCGCTCTTTTTCATCCTGGAACTGCTTGGCCAGGCGGCGGCTGTCGCCCTCGAGCTGGATGGCGCGCACCAGCGTGACCTGCAGGTTGAAGGCATGGCGCGACAGCATCCCCCCATAGATCACCAGCAGCCCCTGCACATAGGCGCCATGGCCGGGAAAGGCGAATTCCGCCATCAGGATGTTGGGCACCAGGATCGGCACGCCGGCATAGACCAGGTTCGACGGCACCGGCGCCTGTGACACCGCGCCGCCAGCCAGCACCCCAAGGGTAAGCAGGTACAGCACGCTGGAGAACACCTCCGAGCCTGTATACAAATGCAGCAGCGCCGAGCTGCCCCAGGTCATGCCGGTCAGGAAGGCAACCGCGCGCATATTGTTCCACCACTTGCGCGTGTGCGCGGAACGGCTCATCGAGGCATGGTCGCGCTGGTAGCCGACGTAGAACCACAGGCCGCCAACCGTCAGCAGCAGCATCACCGCGCACCAGCCGAGCAAGGCCGAGTGGCTCACGTCGTTCCAGAATCCCAGTGTGGTCAGCGCGGGCAGCAGCACCGAGGCCACGATCGCCGTAGGCGAGTTCTTGTGCACGATGGCCATCAGCTTGGCGCGCGTCTCGACGTCGAGCTGGGCGGCCGCCTGAGGCAGGACTCGGGGCAGGAGCCGGGAAAAGAACCGGTTGGGCAGCGCTTTCAAGTGTGGCTGGCTTGGAATGGGCGGATATCGGGGCAGCAGGTGCCAGGGCCGAAGTGGAGCCAAAGTGGGCCATATCATGCCGCCTTTTGCGGCATTGCGCCATGCCGCGAGGGCCGGTTGCGGCACAAATACAGCAGCGCGGCACCGGCCGCGGGCGGCGGGAGCGGCAAGCGGACCCATTCGCCTTATAATGCTCGCTTTACCTAAATCGTTTCCCGCCGTCCCCGTGAAAGTCTTCCGCGGCCTGCCCAACGCCGAAAGCCGGGCGCCCTGCGCGCTCACCATCGGCAATTTCGACGGTGTGCATCGCGGCCACCAGTCGCTGCTCGCGCGTGCGCGCGCAGCGGCGGATGCACGCGGCCTGCCGCTGTGCGTGATGACCTTCGAGCCGCATCCGCGCGAGTTCTTCACCCCGGACAAGGCCCCCACCCGCATTGCGCTGCTGCGCGACAAGCTGGAAAGCCTGCGCCGCAACGGCGTGGACCGGGTGGTGGTGGAACACTTCAACGCCCACTTCGCCGCCCAGTCGCCGCAGGCGTTCGTCGAGAACGTGCTGTGGCACGGCTTGCACGCGCGCTGGGTGCTGGTCGGCGACGACTTCCGCTTCGGCGCCAAGCGCGCCGGCGACTATACCTACCTGCAGGAAGCCGGGCGCCGCTACGGTTTCGATGTCGAACAGATGGGCTCGGTGTCCGAAGGCGGCATCCGCATCTCCAGTTCGGCAGTCCGCCAGGCGCTGGCCGACGGCGACCTGGAGCATGCCCGGCGCCTGCTCGGCCACGGCTATGCCATCAGCGGCCACGTGATCCACGGCCGCAAGCTGGGCCGCGACCTGGGCTTCCCCACGCTGAACCTGCGCATCTCGCACAAGCGGCCGGCAGTCAGCGGCATCTTCGTGGTGCAGGTGCACGGCATCGCCGACCAACCCCTGCCGGGCGTGGCCAGCATCGGCGTGCGCCCCACCATCGAGGACGCCGGCCGGGTGCTGCTGGAGGTCCACCTGTTCGATTTCAAAGAGAACCTGTACGGCAAGCTGGTGCGGGTTGAATTCATGAAGAAGCTGCGCGACGAAGCGCGCTTCGACAACCTGGACGAGCTCACCGCCGCCATCGCCAAGGACAGCGCCGATGCGCGCGCCTTCTTCGGCCTGACCGCCCCGGGCGCGGCCGAAGGCAGCGGCGGGCGCGACTTCGCCACCTCCGCCACCGACCGAATTAGGTAGCGGCCGGCGCCTGCCCGCACGCCAGTGGCGCGGGCCCGGCACGCACGCCGCCTGCCCCAGTCTTTCCGCGCGCCCGCCGGCCTGCCGCCGCCTGCGCGCCAACCCGAATTGCCCTGAGAATCGAAATGTCTGACGACAAACGCGCCAAGCCCGAGAAAAGCAAGTATCCCGTCAACCTGCTCGACACGCCCTTCCCGATGCGTGGCGACCTGCCCAAGCGCGAGCCGCAGTGGGTCAAGCAGTGGCAGGACAAGCAGCTCTACAAGAAGATCCGCGCGGCGCGCAAGGGCGCGAAGAAGTTCGTGCTGCACGACGGCCCGCCGTATGCCAACGGCGACATCCATATCGGCCACGCCGTCAACAAGGTGCTCAAGGACATGATCATCAAGGCGCGCGGCCTGACCGGGCTGGACGCCGTCTACGTGCCGGGCTGGGACTGCCACGGCATGCCGATCGAGATCCAGATCGAGAAGAAATTCGGCAAGGGCCTGCCGGTGCAGGAGGTCCAGGCCAAGGCTCGCGCCTACGCCACCGAGCAGATCAAGCGCCAGATGGCGGATTTCGAACGCCTGGGCGTGCTGGGCGACTGGGACCACCCCTACCTGACCATGAACTACAGCAACGAGGCGGATGAACTGCGCGCACTCGGCAAGATCATGGAGAAGGGCTATGTGTTCCGCGGCCTGAAGCCAGTGAACTGGTGCTTCGACTGTGGCTCGGCGCTGGCCGAGGCCGAGGTCGAATACAAGGACAAGGTCGACCTGTCGATCGACGTGGGCTTCCCGTTCGCGCAAGCCGACAAGCTGGCGCACGCCTTCAAGGTGCCCTTCGAGCAGCTCGACGGCAAGCCTGGCTGGATCGTGATCTGGACCACCACGCCGTGGACCATCCCGAGCAACCAGGCGCTGAACGTGCACCCGGAAGTGGAATACGCGCTGGTCGAGACCCCGCGCGGCTACCTGATCCTGGCCACCGAGCGCGTCGAGGAGCAACTGAAGGTCTACGGCCTGGAAGGCAAGGTCGTGGCCACCGCCACTGGCGCGGCACTGTCGGAAATCCGCTTCCACCACCCGCTGGCGAAGATGGACGCGGGCTATGACCGCCTGTCGCCGGTCTACCTGGGCGACTACGTCACCACCGACACCGGCTCGGGCATCGTGCACTCGGCGCCGGCCTACGGCGTGGAAGACTTCCAGTCGTGCAAGGCGCACGGCATGGCCGATTCGGACATCATCAGCCCGGTGATGGGCAACGGCGTCTATGCCGGCACGCTGCCGCTCTTTGGCGGGCTGTCGATCTGGGACGCCAACCCGAAGATCGTCGAGGTGCTGCAGGCCTCGGGCAACCTGTTCAATTCGCACAAGTACACCCACAGCTACATGCACTGCTGGCGCCACAAGACGCCGATCATCTACCGCGCCACCTCGCAGTGGTTCGCGGGCATGGACGTGGACCCGGCCGACGAGAACGGCAAGACCGGCCCCACCCTGCGCGAGACCGCGCTGGCCGGCATCGACGCCACCGAGTTCTACCCGGCCTGGGGCAAGCAGCGCCTGCACAACATGATCGCCAACCGGCCGGACTGGACGCTGTCGCGCCAGCGCCAGTGGGGCGTGCCGATGGCCTTCTTCCTGCACAAGGAAACCGGCGCGCTGCACCCGCGCACGCCGCAGCTGCTGGAAGAAGTGGCAAAGCGCGTCGAACAGCACGGCATCGAGGCCTGGCAGACGCTGGATCCGAAGGAACTGCTCGGCGACGAGGCCAGCCAGTACGAAAAGAATCGCGACACGCTGGACGTCTGGTTCGACTCCGGAACCACGCACTGGACCGTGGTCCGCAGCTCGCACCGCGACGACCTGTACGATCCGTCTGCCGATGAACCCGATGGCCGCCTCGCCGACCTGTACCTGGAAGGCTCGGACCAGCACCGCGGCTGGTTCCACTCGTCGCTGCTGACCGCGTCGATGCTGTACGGCAAGCCGCCCTACAAGGCGCTGCTGACGCACGGCTTCACCGTCGACGGCGAGGGCCGCAAGATGTCCAAGTCGGTCGGCAACACCGTGGCGCCTCAGGACATCACCAACAAGATGGGCGCCGAGATCATCCGCCTGTGGGTGGCCTCGACCGACTACTCCGGCGAGCTGTCGATCTCGGACGAGATCCTCAAGCGCGTGGTGGAAAGCTACCGCCGCATCCGCAATACGCTGCGCTTCCTGCTGTCCAACCTGTCCGACTACGACCACGCCAAGCATGCGCTGCCGGCGTCGGAATGGCTGGAGATCGACCGTTACGCCGTGGCGCTGACCGCGCAACTGCAGCAGGAAGTGCTGTCGCACTACGAGTCGTATGAATTCCACCCGGTGGTGTCCAAGCTGCAGACGTTCTGCTCCGAGGACCTGGGCGGCTTCTACCTCGACGTGCTGAAGGACCGCCTGTACACCACCGCGCCGGACTCCAAGGCCCGCCGCGCAGCGCAGAACGCGCTGTACCACATCACCCAGGCGATGCTGCACTGGATGGCACCGTTCCTGTCTTTCACCGCCGAGGAAGCGTGGCAGATCTTCGCCCACGGCACCGAGCACACCGACACCATCTTCACCAGCACCTACTACACGGTGCCGGAAGTCGACGACGGCGCCGACGACCTGCTGCAGAAGTGGCACACGCTGCGCGAAGTGCGCGCCGAGGTCACCAAGCAGCTGGAAGCGGTGCGCGTGGAAGGCGAGATCGGCTCGTCGCTGCAGGCCGAGCTGACCATCCAGGCCGGCGGCCCGGTGCTGGACGCGCTGCAGAGCCTGGGCGATGACCTGCGCTTCGTGCTGCTGACTTCGTCGGCCAAGGTAACGCACGCGCCCGAGGCCGGCGACCTGCTGGTCACGGTGACCCCGTCGGCGCACGCCAAGTGCGAGCGCTGCTGGCACTACCGCGCCGATGTCGGCCACAACCCGGACCACCCCACCCTCTGCGGGCGCTGCGACAGCAACCTGTTCGGCGCCGGTGAACACAGGAGCCATGCCTGATGGCATCGACCACGTCCCGTTCCGCCCGCCCGGCCCGCCGCAACAACAAGGCCGCCGGCAGCACCACCCCGCTGCTGTGGATGGCCTTCGCGCTGCTGGTGGTAGTGCTCGACCAGTTCTTCAAGATCGTCATCGTGCGCACCTTCACCTACGGTGAATCGCGCCCGGTGACCGGTTTCTTCAACCTGGTGCTGGTCTACAACAAGGGCGCGGCGTTCAGCTTCCTGGCCGATGCCGGCGGCTGGCAGCGCTGGTTCTTCACCGGTCTTGGCCTCGTGGTGGGTGCGTTCATCGTCTGGCTGCTGTACCGCCATACCGGCCAGCGCATGTTCTGCTTCGCGGTGTCGCTGATCCTGGGCGGCGCGGTCGGCAACGTGATCGACCGCGTGGTCTACGGGCACGTGATCGATTTCCTGGACTTCTATGTGCGCAACTACCACTGGCCGGCCTTCAATGTGGCCGACTGCGCGATCACGGTCGGCGCGGTGCTGCTGATCGTGGACGAGTTGCGGCGGGTGCGGCGGCACTGAGCGCCCTGATTGTGTTCCCCTCTCCCCTCATGGGGAGAGGGTAGGGTGAGGGGTGGTTCAGCAAGGCACCACGCCCATCGAAGCCCCCGCCCTCACCCCCGGCCCCTCTCCCGCCGTGCGGGAGAGGGGAGCCAACCCTCAGCCGGCTTCCCCGGTATCATTTCCCTTTCTCCCCAGCCAGGTTCCCCACCATGGATTTGCGCGGCAAGCACATCGTTCTCGGCCTGACCGGCGGCATCGCCTGCTACAAGTCGGCCGAACTGGTCCGCCTGCTGACCAAGGCCGGCGCCACCGTGCAAGTGGCCATGACCGAGGCGGCGACGCATTTCATCACGCCGGTGACGATGCAGGCCCTGTCCGGCCGGCCGGTCTTCCTGTCGCAGTGGGATGCCCGCATCGACAACAACATGGCGCACATCGACCTGTCGCGCGAGGCCGATGCCATCGTCATCGCCCCGGCCTCGACCGATTTCATGGCGCGCCTGGCCAACGGGCTGTGCGACGACCTGCTCAGCACCCTGTGCATCGCGCGCGACTGCCCGCTGCTGGTGGCACCGGCGATGAACCGCCAGATGTGGGCCGTCCCCGCCACCCAGCGCAACGCCGCGCAGCTGCGCGCCGACGGCGTGATGATCCTGGGGCCCGGCAGCGGCGACCAGGCCTGCGGCGAGGTCGGCGACGGCCGCATGCTGGAGCCCGAAGAGCTGCTCGACGACATCATCGCCTTCTTCCAGCCCAAGCCACTGCAAGGCAAGCGCGTGCTGATCACCGCCGGCCCGACCTTCGAGGCGATCGACCCGGTGCGCGGCATCACCAACCTGTCGTCCGGCAAGATGGGCTTCTCGATCGCGCGCGCGGCGCGCGAGGCCGGCGCCGAGGTGCTGCTGGTGGCCGGCCCCACCGGCCTGCCCACCCCGCGCGGCGTGGTGCGCACCGACGTGCGCAGCGCGCAGCAGATGCATGACGCGGTGATCGCGCAGCTGCACGGCGTGGATGTCTTTGTCGCCGTGGCCGCGGTGGCGGACTGGCGCCCGGCTGAAGTCGCGCAGCAGAAGCTGAAGAAGGCCAACGATACCGACACCCCCACGCTGCAGTTCGTGCAGAACCCCGACATCCTGGCCTCGGTCGCGGCGCGGGCCGACGCACCCTACTGCGTCGGCTTTGCCGCCGAGAGCGAGAACCTGGAGCAGTACGGCGAGCAGAAGCGCCAGCGCAAGGGCGTGCCGCTGCTGGTCGGCAATATCGGCCACCATACCTTCGGCCTGGACGACAACGAGATCGTGCTGTTCGACGCCGCCGGCATGACGCGGCTGCCGCGTGCCGACAAGCTGTCGCTGGCGCGGCAGCTGGTGGCGGCGATCGGCCAGCGCCTGCCCGGGCGCGCACGGCCCTGATGGCGGACGCGCGTCCGGTATCATGCGCGGCTGCCACCTATTCCGTTGAACCGATTTCCCCCAGGATTCCCATGACCCAGCCACTGAACCCGACCGTCGAAATCAAGGTGCTTGATGCGCGCCTGAATGAATGGGGCCTGCCCGCCTACCAGAGCGAAATGGCCGCAGCCATCGACCTGCATGCCTGCGTCGACGCCCCGGTATCGATCGCGCCGGGCACGCCCGCGCAACTGGTGCCAGCCGGCATCGCCGTGCACATGGGCAACCCGTACATGGCCGCGACCATCGTGCCGCGCTCTGGCCTGGGCCACAAGAAGGGCCTGGTGCTGGGCAATTCGATCGGTGTGATCGATGCCGACTACCAGGGCCAGATCATGGTCAGCGTGTGGAACCGCAACGCTCCCGGCACCGAGCCGATCGTGATCCAGCCGGGCGAGCGCATCGCGCAGATGATGTTCGTGCCGGTGCTGCGGCCGGTGTTTTCGACGGTGGCAGAATTCAGCGAAGACAGCGAGCGCGGCGCGGGCGGTTTTGGCTCGACCGGCGTGCATCACGCCAAGGCCAGCGCCTGACGCAGCCTCCGGCCGCACAAGACACTGGCGCCCCGCGGGCCGCCAGTTTGCTTTTCAGCCCTGCTGCTCGAACAGCAGCGCCACGCCGCTGGCGGCATCCGCCAGCACCAGGGTCTCGCGCGGGCCCAGGTCGTGGGTCGGCACACCCTGTTCGCGCCAGCCGGCACGCGCGGCCGCCAGGTCATTGGTGCGCAGGCGGATCGCCGCGTAGCCCGGCCCCTCGCGCCGGATATGCGCGGTGCCGGTGGCCGAAGCCAGCGCCTGCGGCGTGCTGACCACCAGCGTGGCATCATCCAGCGCCAGGCTGCAGACATGTTCGCTCAGCTGCGTCAGCTCGCCGCCGGTCAGCTCCGCGTAGGCGCGCGCGGCGGCGTCCACCAGCGCGGGTGCCACCACCAGGAACATGGTGGCGATGCTCTGCGCGCCGTTGGCATGGCGGGTCCATTCGGGCCGCCACAGCAGTTCGGGCGTACGGTGCTCGCAGACGAAGTAGCGCGCGCCCGGCGCATCGTCGAGCGCGGTCACGCGAAAGGTGGCCGGGTGCTCGCTGCCGTCATCCAGCCGCACCGGACGCGAGAACTCGATCGGGTCCGAGGTGTGCCAGCCCGCCGCACGCAACCGTGCCGCGGTGGCAAAGGCGTCGGCGCTCTTGCACGACATCGCCGCGCAGCCGCCGCCGTGCGCCTGCGCATCCCAGTAGTACTGGCGGCTGGGGCTGGGCGCGGTCACGTGCAGCAGCTCAAGGTAGTCCCGCCGCAGCATGATGCAGTGGTTCTGCGAGCCGAGCGTGTGGTAGCCGCGCGGCGTCAGCGTAAAGCCGAGCCGGCGCCACGCCTGGGCCCCGGCATCGAGGTCTGGGCACACCACCACGGCGTGGTCGAACATTTCCGCTTGCGTTGCCATCGGCATCCTCTCGGTTTCACGGCGCACCGGCGCCGGACATCGTCATTCGAACTGGATATTGGCCTTGTGCGCCACGGCCTGCCATTTGTCATGCTCGCGGCGCACCAGGTTGCCGAGGTCGGCCGGGCTGCCACCCACGATCTCGAAGCCCTGCGCGGCCAGCGCATCGACCACGCGCGGCTGGCGCAGCGATTCGACCAGCGCGTCGTGGATGCGCGTGACCGTGGATGCCGGCAGGCCGGCCGGGCCGAATACGCCGATCCAGGAGTAGGCCTCGAAGCCCTTGAGCCCCTGCTCGGCCACCGTCGGCACCTGCGGCAGCTGGCGCAGCCGGCTGGTGCCGGTCACGCCCAGCACCTTGATGGTGCGTGCGGCCACGTGCGCCTGCACCGCGGCATAGCTGCTGAAGAAAATATCGACCTCGTTGGACAGCACCGCCTGCACGGCCGGGCCGCCGCCCTTGTAGGGCACATGCAGCATGTGCACGCCGGCTTCGGTCGCCAGCGCCTCGGCCGCCAGCTGGTTCAGGCTGCCAATGCCGGACGAGGCATAGCGCACGCCGTCGGGCCTGGCCTTGGCCAGCGCCACCAGCTCGCGCACATTGGCCACCGGCAGCGCGGGATTGGCCGCAATCACCAGCGGAAAGCGCACCAGCTGCGAGATTGGCGAGAAATCGCGGAAGGTGTCGTAGGGCAGCTGCTTGTAGGCAAAAGGGTTGATGGCGTGGGTATCGAAGGCCATCAACAGGGTGGTGCCGTCCGGCTTCGCGCGCGCCACGGTGCTCGATGCGATCAGGCCACCGGCACCCGGCTTGTTATCGACCACCACGGTCTGCCCCAGCGCCGCCTTCAGCCCGGGCTGCAGCTGCCGGGCCACGATGTCGACGCTCCCGCCAGGCGGGAACGGCAGCACCAGCGCGATCGGACGGTTGCCCGCCGGCGGTTCGGCGCCGGTGGCGGCAGCGGCGTGGAGCATCGGGACGGGCATGGCGCCCAGCGGCAGGATCTTGAGCAGCAGGCGGCGGCGCCGCGTGCGTTCGGCAGAGGACATCAGGGTTTTCAGGCTGGATTCCTGGCCGGTTGCACGGCCAGCGGCGGCCGCAAACCCGTGCCCGGACGGGCATGGCCGGCGGCCGCCGGAACAAAAAGAAAAGGGGCGGCATGACTGCCGCCCCTGTATTTTGCCCGATGACCGGCCACGTTGCAGGCAACGCGGCCGATAACCGCTCAGGCTTCGGCGCGCTGTTCCTCGGGCGCCTCGGGCGGTTCCGGCTCGATCTCGGAGAAATCGAGCTTGATCTGGTCCTGCTCGTCCAGGTCCACCACCACCTTGCCGCCCGAAACCAGCCGGCCGAACAGCAGCTCGTCGGCCAGGGCCTTGCGGATCATGTCCTGGATCAGGCGCTGCATCGGGCGCGCGCCCATCAGCGGATCGAACCCCTTGTGCGCCAGGAACTTGCGCAGCTTCTCGGTAAAGCTGGCTTCCACCTTCTTCTCGTGCAGCTGCTCTTCCAGCTGCATCAGGAACTTGTCCACCACGCGCAGGATGATTTCCTCATCCAGCGACCGGAAGCTGATCATGGCATCCAGGCGGTTACGGAATTCCGGCGTGAACATGCGCTTGATGTCGGCCATCTCGTCGCCCTGCTCGCGCGAGCTGGTGAAGCCGATGGTGGCGCGGTTCATGGTCTCCGCCCCCGCGTTGGTGGTCATGATGATGATCACGTTGCGGAAGTCGGCGCGCCGGCCATTGTTGTCGGTCAGCGAACCATGGTCCATCACCTGCAGCAGGATATTGAAGATATCCGGGTGCGCCTTCTCGATTTCGTCCAGCAGCAGCACGCAGTGCGGCTTCTTGGTGACGGCCTCGGTCAGCAGGCCGCCCTGGTCAAAGCCGACGTATCCCGGCGGCGCGCCGATCAGGCGGCTCACCGCGTGGCGTTCCATGTACTCGGACATGTCGAAGCGCAGCAACTCGATGCCCATGATGAAGGCGAGCTGCTTGGCGACTTCGGTCTTGCCCACGCCCGTGGGGCCCGAGAACAGGAACGAGCCGATCGGCTTGTCGGTCTTGCCCAGGCCGGCGCGCGACATCTTGATCGCCGAGGCCAGTGCTTCGATCGCCGGGTCCTGACCGAACACCACCGACTTCAGGTCGCGGTCCAGCGTCTGCAGCTTGCTGCGGTCGTCCTGGTTCACGCTCTGCGGCGGGATGCGCGCAATGCGCGAGACGATGTCCTCGATCTCGCCCTTGCCGATGGTCTTCTTCTGCTTGGACTTCGGCAGGATGCGCTGCGCCGCGCCGGCTTCGTCGATCACGTCGATCGCCTTGTCGGGCAGGTGGCGGTCGGTGATGAAGCGGGCCGACAGCTCCGCTGCCGCGGTCAGCGCCGAGGCCGCGTACTTGACGCCGTGGTGCTCCTCGAAGCGAGACTTCAGGCCGCGCAGGATCTGCACGGTCTGGTCCACCGAGGGTTCGACCACGTCGATCTTCTGGAAGCGCCGCGACAGCGCCGCGTCCTTTTCGAAGATGCCGCGGTACTCGGTGAAGGTGGTCGCGCCGATGCACTTGAGCTGGCCCGACGACAGCGCCGGCTTGAGCAGGTTGCTGGCGTCCAGCGTCCCGCCCGAGGCAGCGCCCGCGCCGATCAGCGTGTGGATCTCGTCAATGAACAGGATCGCGTTCGGATTGTCCTTGAGCGACTTCAGCACGCCCTTCAGGCGTTGTTCGAAGTCACCGCGGTACTTGGTGCCGGCCAGCAGCGCACCCATGTCGAGCGAGTAGACGGTGGCCTTTTCCAGGATGTCCGGCACCTCGTTCTTGGTGATGCGCCACGCCAGGCCCTCGGCGATCGCGGTCTTGCCGACGCCGGCCTCGCCGACCAGCAGCGGGTTGTTCTTGCGCCGGCGGCACAGCACCTGAACCACGCGCTCGACTTCGCTCTCGCGGCCGATCAGCGGGTCGATCTTGCCGGCCTTGGCCAGCGTGTTCAGGTTCTGGGTGTATTGCTCGAGCGGGCTTTCCTTGCCGTCGCCGCCCTCGCCTTCGCCGGCGGCATCGCCATGCTTGGCGGGCTCGGACTGGTCCTTGCGGATGCCGTGGCTGATGAAATTGACCACGTCCAGACGGGTCACGCCCTGCTGCTGCAGGTAATAGACCGCGTGCGAATCCTTCTCGCCGAAAATCGCGACCAGCACGTTGGCACCCGTCACTTCCTTCTTGCCGTTGGAAGTGGACTGGACATGCATGATCGCACGCTGGATCACGCGCTGGAAACCGAGCGTGGGCTGGGTATCGACCTCGTCGGTACCCGGCACCACCGGCGTGTTATCCGCGATGAAGTTCTTAAGGCTGGTGCGCAGGTCTTCTATATTGGCCGCGCAGGCGCGCAAGACTTCGGCTGCCGTGGGATTGTCGAGCAATGCCAGCAGCAGGTGCTCCACGGTAATGAACTCGTGGCGTGCCTGCCTGGCTTCGACAAACGCCATATGCAGGCTCACTTCCAATTCTTGCGCAATCATGCTTCCTCCATCACGCACTGCAGGGGATGCCCCGCCTGCCGCGCGTGCGTTGACACCAGCTCGACCTTAGTCGCTGCAATATCCCTGGTGTAGATACCGCAGACGCCCTTTCCTTCCCGGTGCACGGTGAGCATGATCTGCGTCGCCGTTTCCCGGTCCCTGCTGAAATACTGCTGCAGGATCATCACTACAAACTCCATCGGAGTGTAGTCGTCATTAAGCAGCACCACCTTGAACATGGCGGGCGGTTTAAGCGCCTGCTCTTTCCGCTCCAGGATGGTGCCCGCTTCGCGTTGTGGAACATTCGCAAGCCGTGTAGCCATGGCTTTATTCTAACCCTTACTCGCAACTCTGCAATTTGGGGAAAAGGCGCCGGATTCAAGAGCCGGGTCACCTGTTTCCGGTGGTGGAAGGACGCGGAATTTCACGCGGGAGGCATTGCAAGGCACGTGGCCGGCGCGGCGGGACAGCATGTACGGCAGCCCTGGCGCATGCCGCCAAGGTACCACCAGGTGCCGTCCCATTCCCGCCACACCCTGCTGGCAGTGGGGAATCCGCCAACTTGACAGTATCCGGCTTTGCCAGAAGAATCGTTCGCACACCTGCCGACGGCCAACGAGCCAAAGCAACAGCCGAGGCAGGTGATCCGTGAGCAGGGAGGCCACGGCCGCCGCGGCGGCGAGTCAGCATCGAGACTGGCCGCCACGCGATTGCACCTCGCCGCGCGTCATCGCCGGCCGCACCTCAGGACGCGGCAGGTCATGGCGCCGCAATCCGTGCCGTCTGGCCGGCAAGGCTTCCCCGCTTTGAAATCTGCTATTTCGTGGGGGAGTATATGGCAAGCGGTATCGTCAAATGGTTCAATGACGCCAAGGGCTTCGGGTTCATCAAGCCGGACGAGGGCGAAGAAGAACTGTTTGCGCACTTTTCGGCTATCCAGATGTCCGGCTTCAAGACGCTGAAGGAAGGTCAACGCGTCTCGTTCGAGGTGGTCCAGGGCCCCAAGGGCAAGCAAGCCACCAATATCCAGGACGCCAGCTAAAGCGCGCCGCGACCGCATCCCGGCCGCAGAGCCGCGGAGTGGTCAACCAGGGTGTGGGGGGAGCTCCCCCGGGACGGGATCGATGCCAGCGCCCCGCGTTGCCGCCACGGCGGCGCGGCGGGTGCCGGCTCGGATCAGCTGCACGCACCACATCCGACGGAATGCCCGGCTTCGCGCCGGGCTTTCTGCTTTCCGGCCCCCCGGGTCCGGGCCATCAGGCCCAGCCGTCGATCTTCAGCCCGCTGGCCTGCTCGGCCTCTTCCCTGGTGACCTTGCGCACAGTCTGGCCAAAGGTCCAGACATGTCCCTCCATGTCCCGCGCGGTGTAGGTCCGGTCGCCGTAGAACTCGTCCTGCGGCTCGCGCAGGATCACGGCCCCGGCGGCGCGGGCGCGCTCGCAATGCTGGTCCAGCCCTTCCTGCAGGTGCACATGCAGGGTCTGGGTATTCTTGCCTCCGATCGAGGCCGGGCTGGCGGTAAAGTCCGCCCACTCGCTGCCCACCATCAGGTAGCTGTCGCCGAAACGCATTTCAGAATGCACCAGCTGGCCCTGCTGGTCGCGGATCACCATGACCCGCTCAAAGCCGAAGGCACGCTCCAGCCAGTCCAGGGCCGCCAGCGGGTCCTTGTAGAAGAGGGCCGCACCGAACGCGGTGCGGCGGAAGGGATCGTCCATGCCTGTCTCCTCGGGCCGCCAGGCCCGTCAGTCCAACCCCTGACGTTCTAGGCAACACTGGCGCCCGGGGCAAGAAAAAACCCCGGCGCCGATCAGGCGGCACCGGGGTTTTCCTTGGCAGGTCGCCCGCCGCAGCGGGAGTCCGTGCTTACATATTGTCGATCATCACCTGGCCAAAGCCCGAGCACGACACCTGCGTCGCGCCTTCCAGCAGGCGGGCGAAGTCGTACGTCACCTTCTTGGACAGGATCGACTTCTCCATCGACGAGATGATCAGGTCCGCGGCTTCGGTCCAGCCCATGTGGCGCAGCATCATTTCAGCCGACAGGATTTCAGAGCCAGGATTGACGTAGTCCTTGCCGGCGTACTTCGGCGCGGTGCCGTGGGTGGCCTCGAACATGGCGACCGAGTCAGACATATTGGCGCCCGGGGCGATGCCGATGCCGCCGACCTGCGCGGCCAGCGCGTCGGAGACATAGTCGCCGTTCAGGTTCAGCGTGGCGATCACCGAGTATTCGGCGGGACGCAGCAGGATCTGCTGCAGGAAGGCGTCGGCAATGGCGTCCTTGACCACGATGTCCTTGCCGGTCTTCGGGTTCTTGAACTTGCACCACGGGCCGCCGTCGACCAGCTCGGCACCGAATTCCTTTTGCGCCAGCTCGTAGCCCCAGTCACGGAAGCCACCTTCGGTGAACTTCATGATATTGCCCTTGTGCACCAGCGTCACCGACGGCTTGTCGTTGTCGATGGCGTACTGGATCGCCTTGCGCACCAGGCGCTCGGTGCCCTCGCGCGAGACCGGCTTGATGCCGATGCCCGAGGTCGCCGGGAAGCGGATCTTCTTCACGCCCATCTCGTTCTGCAGGAAGGCGATCAGCTTCTTGGCCTGGTCGCTCTCGGCCGCCCATTCGATACCGGCGTAGATGTCCTCCGAGTTCTCGCGGAAGATCACCATATCGGTTTTTTCCGGCTCACGCACCGGCGAGGGCACGCCCTTGAAGTAGCGCACCGGGCGCAGGCAGACGTACAGGTCCAGCTGCTGGCGCAGCGCCACGTTCAGCGAGCGGATGCCGCCGCCCACCGGCGTGGTCAGCGGGCCCTTGATCGAGACCACATAGTCCTTGAGCACCTCCAGGGTTTCGTCCGGCAGCCACACGTCCGGGCCGTAGACCTTGGTCGACTTCTCGCCGGCATAGATCTCCATCCAGGCGATCTTGCGCTTGCCGCCATAGGCCTTGGCCACGGCCGCGTCGACCACCTTGATCATCACCGGGGTGATATCGAGGCCCGTACCGTCGCCTTCGATATAAGGAATGATCGGATTGTCCGGGACATTCAGCGAAAAGTCCTGGTTGACCGTGATCTTTTCGCCGGCCGGAACCTTGATATGTTGGTACATGACGTCTCCAGTACGGAACGGTTGTGACTGCCGCCGGTTCGTGGCCGGTCGGCGAGATTCGGGGAGAGGGCGCTGAGGCATTGTAGCGGGCCTTACCGCGCGCCCGTGCTGCATTGCATCACCCTGGCGCCACCCTGGGTGGCCTTCAGTCTTATATAAGACACAAGACTAATTTTGTATTATGCAGCAATTTTTCATCATCCGCCAATCGCGCCGGACCCCGGTTCCTCCGATCCGCCGGCCCGGCGCGCCACTGCGGCATACTTGCGCCCCATGACCCTGATTGCCCTGAACAAGCCGTTTGGCACCATGAGCCAGTTCTCGGAACACCCGACGCGCCCGACGCTGGCCGCGTGCGTGAGCGTGCCCGGCGTCTACCCGGCCGGGCGGCTCGATGCCGACAGCGAGGGCTTGCTGCTGCTGACCGACGACGGCGCGCTGCAGGCCCGCATCGCTGACCCGCGCCACAAGCTGGAGAAGACCTACCTGGCACAGGTCGAAGGCATTCCCGATGCCGCCGCGCTGGCCCGGCTGCGCGCCGGGGTAGACCTGGGCGACTTCGTCACGCAGCCGGCCAGGGTGCGCGCGATCGAGGCGCCCGACTGGCTGTGGCCGCGCCAGCCGCCGGTGCGCTTTCGCGCGGCGATCCCGACCGCGTGGCTGGAACTGAAGATCCGTGAGGGCAAGAACCGGCAGGTGCGCCGCATGACCGCCGCGGTCGGCTTTCCCACGTTGCGGCTGGTGCGGGTCGGGATCGGCCCGCTTGACCTGCGCACCCTGGGGCTGGCGCCCGGTGAAAGCTGCGAGGTGTTCGCCGCCCAACTGGGACTGGCGGCCGTTGCTCCGCGTGCCCGGCCGGATCCGGCGCGGCGGCCCGATGTATCGAAAGCCGGGACGGTTGACACCAAGCGCCGCTCTCGTTACAAAAAAAAACAAATCGCGGGTCAACCCTGACGGCAACGGCCTCGTTCTTGTCGGGGACACGTCCTATCACGCGTCAAACTTTCCGACTGTTCTTATCCTTCGAGGTAATACGCCATGAAAAAACTGATCGCTGCTCTGGTTGTTGGCCTGTTCGCCACCGGCGCCTTCGCCCAGGCTTCGGCACCTGCCGCCGCCGACACTGCAGCGCCCGCGGCCACCAAGGAAGCCCCGAAGGCCGCCAAGAAGAAGACCACCACCAAGAAGCACAGCAAGAAGAAGGCCGCCGCCGCGTCGGCCCCGGCTGCCCAGTAATTGCTGGCGGCCTCCCTGCCCCGTGAGTGCGCGAGGCAGGAAAGAAATGGCAGGCTGCCGCCAGGCGCCTGCCTTTTTTGTTGCCGGTATAGGACTGTCGAGGTGCGGCGTACCGTCGGCCGCACATCAGCACGCCGCGCGTGCGCTATGCTTGCGGCTGCCGCTGCCCGCGCCATTTCAGACCGAACACCATGTCCTTCCTGTCCAAGACGCTGTTGTCACGATGCTCCTCAATTGCTGGCCTGCTCGCGCTTAGCGCCGGGATCGCGCACGCGCAGGCCGCGCTGCCGGTGGTGCCGCTCACCGCGGGCATGTTTGCGATCCAGGCGGAGGTTGCCGCCACACCGGCGGCACGCGAGCAGGGGCTGATGTACCGCACGGCCATGGCCCCCAACGCCGGCATGCTGTTCGTGTTCGAGCAGAAGGCGGGCCACTGCTTCTGGATGCGCAACACCGAGCTGCCGCTGTCGATCGCCTTCCTGGCCGATGACGGCACCATCGTCAATATCGAGGACATGGCGCCGCGCACGGAGAACAACCATTGCCCGAAGGCGGCGATCCGCTATGCGCTGGAAATGAACAAGGGATGGTTCACGCAGAAAGGCATCAAGGCCGGCGTGAAAATCGGCGGACTGCCGCAGACTCGCTGAGTGCGGCAGCGCCAGGCGGCGCCGGCAGGAGCGCCGGCGCGGAGGGCAAGGGTCAGTCGCGGAAGTTGTTGAAGTCCAGCGGCGCCTCGGACACGTCCTTGCGCAGCATCGCCATCACGCTCTGCAGGTCGTCGCGCTTGGCACCCGACACGCGCACCGCATCGCCCTGGATGCTGGCCTGCACCTTGATCTTGCTGTCCTTGATCATGCGCACGATCTTCTTGGACAGGTCGCCGGTCACGCCCTTCTTGATCGTGATCACCTGCTTGACCTTGTCGCCGCTGATCTTGTCGATCTTGCCGTAGTCCAGGAAGCGCACGTCCACGTTACGCTTGGCCATCTTGTTGATCAGCACATCCTTAACCTGGCTCAGCTTGAAATCATCGTCGGCAAAGGCAGTCAGTTCATTTTCCTTCTGCTCGACCCGGGCGTCCGAGCCCTTGAAATCGAAGCGCGTCGAGATTTCCTTGTTGGCCTGTTCGACGGCGTTCTTCACCTCGACCATGTTCGCTTCGCACACTACATCAAACGACGGCATTGCATTCTCCTTGTGATCCGTATGCCCGGAAGCCGGCCGCGCGCGGCGCCTTCCGTATAATCCAGCCTACCTCGCAGTTCCGGGTCGCCTGCCCACCAGCGGCGGCCGCGTCACCTTTTCCTTGCATGGCAGATTTCCACGAATTCTATCCCCTGCGTCGCCACAATACATTCGGATTCGACGCGCGCGCGCGCTTTGCGGTGCATGTGCGCAGCGAAGCCGACCTGACCGCGGCACTGGCCGACCCGCGTGCCGACGGCCTGCCACTGGTGGTCCTGGGCGGCGGCAGCAATGTGGTGCTGACGGGCGACCTGGACGCGCTGGTGCTGCTGATGGAAATCCCCGGCTACCAGCCGGAGGAGACTGGCGATGCCTGGCTGGTCACCGCCGGCGCCGGCGAAAACTGGAACGCACTGGTCAACCGCACCATCGCCGACGGCATGCCCGGGCTTGAAAACCTGGCGCTGATCCCCGGCACCGCGGGCGCCGCACCGATCCAGAACATCGGCGCCTACGGGGTGGAGCTGCGCGAGCGCTTCGAAGGCGTGCGCGCCTATGACCGCCACACCGGCGCATTCGTCTGGCTGGACCTGCGGGCGTGCGGCTTCGGCTACCGCGACAGCCTGTTCAAGCGCGCCGGCGCCGGCCGCTACATCATCACGGCGGTGACGCTGTGCCTGCCCAAGGCGTGGCAACCGGTGCTGTCGTACGGGGAGCTGGCGCGCGAACTCGATGGCCGGGCTGCGCCCGATGCGGCCACGATTCGCGACGCCGTGGTCGCGATCCGCTCGCGCAAGCTGCCCGACCCGGCGCAAGTCGGCAATGCCGGCAGCTTCTTCAAGAACCCGCTGGTCAGCGCGGCACAGCGCGACACGCTGTTGCAGGCCAACCCGGACCTGGTCAGCTATGCGCAGCCGGACGGCAGCTACAAGCTGGCCGCCGGCTGGCTGATCGACCGCTGCGGCTTCAAGGGCGTCAGCGACGGCCCGGTGGGCGTGTACGGCAAGCAGGCACTGGTGCTGGTGCACCACGGCGGCGGCACCGGCGCGATGCTGCTGGCGCTGGCCAACCGCATCGCCGATGCGGTGCAGGCACGCTTTGGCGTGCGCATCGAACCGGAACCGGTGGTGCTGTAAAGCAAGCGGGCCAGGACTGACCCGCCGCGCCTGTCACGCGAAGTGGCAGACGTAGTCCAGCGTTTCCTGCACCTCGATATCGAAGCTGCTGTTGCCCGGCACGCTGAACTGCTGGCCCGCGCCGTAGGTCTGCCAGTCTTCCGAACCGGCCAGGCGCACGCGGCAGGTGCCGGCGTTGATTTCCATGATCTCGGGCGCGCCGGTGTTGAAGGTCAGCGCGGCCGGGAAGATCACGCCCAGCGTCTTGCGGGTGCCGTCCGGGAACAGCACGGTGTGGCTGACGCACTTGCCGTCAAAGTACAGATTGGCTTTCTTGACGACCGACACGTTGTCGAACTGGCTCACTTCCATCTCCTTGGGTTTCTGTCCGAAAGACGTAAAAAGAGGGACCATCGCGGCCCCTCCCCTGTTCACTCCGCGCCGCCCTGGTTCAGTAGCGGCCGCAGAGCAGGTATTCCATCAGCGCCTTCTGCACGTGCAGGCGGTTCTCGGCCTCTTCCCAGACCACGCTCTTGGGACCGTCGATCACGGCGGCCTCGACTTCCTCGCCGCGGTGCGCAGGCAGGCAGTGCATGAAGAGCGCGTCGGGCTCGGCGCGGTCCATCATCGGGGTCGTGACCATCCAGTCCTTGAAGGCGCGCTTGCGGGCGTCATTCTCGGCCTCGAAGCCCATGCTGGTCCAGACATCGGTGGTGACCAGGCTGGCGCCCTGGCAGGCCGTGAGCGGATCGTCGAAGACCTTGACCAGGCCGGCGGCCGACGCCGGCACCATGGCCGGATCAAGCTGGTAGCCCGGCGGCGCCGAAAAATGGAAGGTGAAGCCCAGACGCTCGGCGGCCTGGATCCAGGTGTAGGCCATGTTGTTGGCATCGCCGATCCACGCCACCGTCTTGCCGCGGATGCTGCCGCGCTGCTCGATGTAGGTGAAGACGTCGGCCAGCACCTGGCACGGGTGGTATTCGTTGGTCAGGCCGTTGATCACCGGCACGCGCGAGTGCGCGGCAAAGCGCTCGATGATGTCCTGGCCGAAGGTGCGGATCATGATGATGTCGACCATGCGCGAGATCACCTGCGCCGCATCCTCGATCGGCTCGCCGCGGCCCAGCTGCGAGTCGCGCGTGTTCAGGAACACCGCGTGGCCGCCCAGCTGGTGGATGCCGGCTTCGAATGACAGGCGCGTACGCGTGGAATTCTTCTCGAAGATCATGGCCAGCGTGCGGTCGTGCAGCGGGTGCCAGGTCTCGTAGTTCTTGAACTTGGCCTTCAGGATCCGCGCGCGATCCAGCAGGTACTCATACTCGTCGGGAGTGAAGTCGCTGAACTGGAGGTAATGCTTGATCGGGGTTGAGCTCATAAAACAAAGAAGGCGGCTCGGTGGGGACGCGCCGTCACGAAGTGTTCATGACTCAAGCGCGCCGCGGAGCCGCCTTTCGCGTCGCATACGCAATTTAACTGCAAGAATCATAAGGGATTATTTCTGCTTTGGCGAGTCCGGGACAACCCGGCACGGACTTGCGTCCTGCCCCGGCGCGGTGCCGCTGACAGGTTCCCGACAGGATTTCGCCCTTATGCGCAACTCTTATATAAGATATAATACTCGCTGATTCACGCGGGGCCCGGCATACCCATGCCGCTGCCCGCCGCCGCCGGCATCAAAAGTGCCCCCGCAAGACACCGACGCCCCGCCTTCCGGCTGGAACCAGCGCGAACCAAACGCGCCCCGGCCGCGTCAAACGGGCGCCCGTCCAGCGGGTTTACCGTCGAGTCATCCGCCTCACCCGCAGTGTCCAGCCTCATGAACCCCAACGTTCGCGAATACTTTATCCAAGGCATTACCAAGGAAGGCAAGACCTTCCGCCCGAGCGACTGGGCCGAGCGGCTGTGCGGCGTGATGGCGCAGTTCCGCCCCGAGGGCGACAGCGGCGACCCGCGCCTGACCTACTCCCCTTACGTGCGGCCGATCTTCGCCGGCAATGTCAAATGCGTGGTGGTTGACGTGCGGCTGCGCGACATTGAACCCAAGGCGCTGGATTTCGTGCTGAATTTCGCGCGCGACAACAACCTGCAGCTGGTTGAAGCCTGTTCGCTGGAATAAGCGTGCCGGCCTGGCGCCGGAAAGCAAAAAAGCTCGTCGGATGACGAGCTTTTTTTGTTGGCGGATGCCTGGGCACCCGCCTCTGCTGGACCGCCGGGGCGGCCCGGGCAGCGATCAGGCAGCCATCGACTTGATGGCGGCCGACAGTCGCGACTTGTGACGCGCAGCCTTGTTCTTGTGCACGATCTTCTTGTCGGCAATGCTGTCGATCACGGCTTGCGAGTTCTTGAAGATCTCGGCGGCAGCGGCCTTGTCGCCAGCGTCGATGGCCTTGCGGACGGCCTTGACGGCGGTGCGCAGGCGCGAACGCAGGCTGGAGTTGTGAGCGTTCTGGGCAACGGCCTGGCGGGCGCGCTTGCGAGCTTGTGCGGAATTTGCCATGTAAAAATATCCTGAATTCAGATGCGTGCCGCGGGGGACACAACAATTAAGTCATATCGAGCGACCCGGGATGCACTGACACACGAATCCGGAACGCAACTGTCCTTGTGAATCGGCAATTATACACAGATGCCGGCACACAAAGCAACACGGCGGACACTTTGCCAGCTCAGGCCGGGCGGGCGCCGGGCCGATCCGTATAATAAGCGCCACATTGTGCCGGGGCACGTGGCGCGCCGGCAACTTTATCGCCCGGAGCGCGTCTCAGAGGCGTCCCCGGCATGCGGTGCGCCCGCACCGATCCACCGTCCCGCACCGACCCGCACCTTGAACCTGCTCAAAGCGCTCGCCACCATCAGCAGCCTGACGATGCTCTCGCGCATCACCGGCCTCGTGCGCGAGATCCTGATCGCCCGCGCCTTCGGCGCGTCGGAGATGACCGACGCGTTCAACGTGGCCTTCCGCATTCCCAACCTGCTGCGCCGCATTTTCGGCGAAGGCGCGTTCTCGCAGGCCTTCGTGCCGATCCTGGGCGAATACCACGCCAAGCGCGGCGACGAGCCGACCAAGGCCCTGATCGACGCCGTCGCCACGGTCATGACCTGGGTGCTGATGGGCGTGTCATTGCTTGGCGTGATCGGGGCGCCGCTCGTGATGACCGCGGTCGCCACCGGCTTCCGCGGGCAAAGCGAGACCTATACCGCGGCCGTGTTCATGACGCGGGTGATGTTCCCGTATATCGGCCTGATCTCGCTGGTGGCGCTGGCGTCCGGCATCCTCAATACCTGGCGCAAGTTCGCGGTGCCGGCCTTCACGCCGGTGCTGCTCAACCTGTGCCTCATCGTCGCGGCCCTGTTCGTCGGCCCGCACATGGCCCAGCCGATCTACGCGCAGGCGTGGGGCGTGCTGGTCGGCGGCGTGCTGCAGCTGGCCATCCAGGTGCCGGCGCTGCGGCGCCTGGGCGTGATGCCGCGGCTCGCCTTCAACCTGCGCGCGGCGTGGTCCGATCCCGGCGTGCGCCGCATCCTGCGGCAGATGGGGCCGGCGCTGCTGGCCGTGTCGGTGGCGCAGATCAGCCAGATCATCAATACCAATATCGCCTCGCGGCTGGCCGCGGGCAGCGTCTCGTACCTGACCTATGCCGACCGGCTGATGGAGTTCCCGACCGCGCTGCTGGGCGTGGCGTTGGGGACGATCCTGCTGCCGAGCCTGTCCAAGGCCAACGCCTCGGGCGACCATGCCGAGTACTCGAGCCTGCTCGACTGGGGCCTGCGCCTGACCTTCCTGCTGGCGGTGCCCTGCGCGGTTGGGCTGTTCGTGTTCGGCGCGCCGCTGACCGCCGTCCTGTTCAACTACGGCAAGTTCGACGCCCACGCCGTCGAGATGACGCGCCAGGCGCTGGTCTCGTACGGCGTCGGCCTGATGGGGCTGATTTCGATCAAAATCCTGGCGCCTGGCTTCTATGCGCGCCAGGATATCCGCACGCCGGTGAAGATCGCGCTGCTGGTGCTGGTGATCACGCAGGCCTGCAACTATGCGTTCGTGCCGTGGATCGCCCATGCCGGGCTGGCGCTGTCGATCAGTGCCGGTGCCACCATCAACGCGCTGCTGCTGTTCTTCGGCCTGCGCCGGCGCGGCCTGTACCGGCCGGCGCCGGGCTGGTGGCTGTTCCTGGCGCAGCTGTGCGCCTCGGTGCTGCTGCTGTCCGGCATGCTGCTTTGGTTCGCGCGCAACTTCGACTGGATCGGGCTGGGCGCGACGCCGCTGCTGCGCATTGCGCTGCTGGCTTCGTGCCTGGTACTTGCAGCGGTGGTCTACTTCGGTACACTGTGGCTCATGGGACTGCGCTACTCTGCCTTCAGGCGCCGCGCCGGCTGATGGGCCAGCGAATCTGCCATTGCATGGGCCACCTAATGAGCCGGGAATGGTGACCCACGCTGCGCGCGGTGCCGGCGGCTGCACCGGGAAACCGACATGACATCCACCAAAGTCCTGGATTATTTCGCCAGCCTCGTGGCAGACGAAAACGGCATCCCGCTGACCGAAACCGCGCTGTCCATCGCGCAGGACGCCTACCCCGACCTTGACCTGCAGGCCGAGCTTGCGGCGCTGGACGTGCTGGCGCTGCGCCTGAAACGCCGGATCGCCGAAGGCACGCCCGCGATCCAGCGGCTGCGCCTGCTGAACCATTTCTTCTATCGCGACCTCGGTTTCGGCCCGAACGCGAACGACTACTACGACCCCGACAACTCCTACCTGAACGTGGTGCTGCGCCAGCGCCGCGGCATCCCGATCTCGCTTGCGGTGCTGTTCATGGAGCTGGGCCAGCAGATCGGCCTGCCGCTCAAGGGCGTGTCGTTCCCCAATCATTTCCTGCTGCGCATGACGATTCCGGCCGGCGAGGTGATACTGGACCCGCTCACCGGCGAGACCCTGTCGAAGGAACAGCTGCAGGAAATGCTGGATCCGTACCTGGAGCGCGAAGGCATCAGCGATGCCAGCCAGGTGCCGCTGGGCCTGTTCCTGCGCGCGGCCAGCCACCGCGAGATCGTCGCGCGCATGCTGCGCAACCTGAAGGCAATCTACCTGCAGGAGTCGCGCTGGCAGCGGCTGCTGGCGGTGCAGAACCGGCTGGTGATCCTGCTGCCGGGTTCGATCGAGGAAGTGCGCGACCGGGGCCTGGCCTATGCCAACCTGGAGTGCTTCCGCCCCGCGCTGGCCGACCTGGAAGCCTATGTCCTGGCCCGGCCCGATGCGGCCGATATCGGCCAGATCCGCGAGCGCATGCCCGCGCTGCGGATGATGAGCCGCAGCCTCAACTAAGAACCCTTCATAGCGAAAAAAGGGCGCGAAGGCTGCGCGGCGTCACTGGCTCAGCGCTCCACGCGCGAAGGCCGGCGGCGATTACCGCGCACCAGCTTCCACAGCCCGCCCAGCACCAGCGGCACCACGGCCGCGCCGATGCCGGCCAGCACGATCAGGTTCAGGTACTGGCGGATGAATGGCAGGTTGCCGAAGAAGTAGCCGGCAAAGACCAGGCCGACCACCCAGGCCACGGCGCCGACCACGTTGAACATCTGGAAGCGCGCAAAGGTCATCTGCGACACGCCCGCGACGAACGGGGCGAAGGTGCGCACGATCGGCACGAAGCGCGCCATCACCAGCGTCTTGCCGCCGTGCCGCTCATAGAAGTCATGGGTGCGGCGCAGCGCGTCCTGGTCCAGGAAGCGCCACTGGTGGTCGAACACCTTGGGCCCAATCCAGCTGCCCACCAGGTAGTTGACGGTATTGCCGGAGATCGCCGCCACCAGCAGCAGGCCGATCAGTGCCCACTCGTTCATGGCGCCGGTTGCGCAGAAGGCGCCCGCGATAAACAGCAGCGAGTCGCCCGGCAGGAACGGCAGGACCACCAGACCGGTCTCGGCAAAGACGATCAGGAACAGGATGGCATAGACCCAGTGGCCGTACTGGTCGATGACCGTGCCGAGGTATTTGTCGACATGCACCAGCATGTCGATGAGCTGCAAAGCGAGATCCAAGTCGTTCCCCGTTGTTGGTTTGGTTGACCGCGTTCGGTCCGATGCGGCCCGGGCCGCCCTGGCCTGAATCATACAAGAGCCGCCGCTCCAATCCGTCACCTGCGGCGCCTTTGTGCGTCCGACTCGGTGCGAGCGCCCACGTATAATCGCCGGATGCCTGCCTCCGCCTCCAGCACCGCCCTGCGCACCACCCAACAGCCGCGCCCGATCCGGCCGCTGCCGGACCAGCTCATCAGCCAGATCGCCGCCGGCGAAGTGGTGGAACGACCGGCCTCGGTGGTCAAGGAGTTGCTGGAAAACGCGCTCGACGCCGGCGCCACGCAGCTCGGCATCCGGCTGGAAGAAGGCGGCGTGCGGCGCATCGTCATCACGGACAATGGCTGCGGCATCCCTGCGGCCGAGTTGCCGGTCGCGCTGATGCGCCACGCCACCAGCAAGATTGCGTCGCTCGACGAACTGGAATCGGTGCTGACGCTGGGCTTCCGCGGCGAGGCCCTGGCCTCGATCGCCTCGGTGTCCCAACTGGCCCTGACCAGCCGCACCGCGGCCGATGCCCACGCCACCCAGGTCAGCGCCGATACCGGCACGGTGCAGCCTGCCTCGGGCGGGGTCGGCACCACCGTCGACGTGCAGCATCTCTACTTCAACACGCCAGCGCGCCGAAAGTTCCTCAAATCGGAGCAAACCGAGCTGGGGCACTGCCTGGAGATGGTGCGGCGCGTGGCGCTGGCGCGGCCCGACGTGACCATCTCGGTCCACCACAACGGCAAGCCGCTGGAGCACTGGAATGCCGGCGACGTCGCCACCCGTACCGCGCAGGTGCTGAGCAATGACTTTGCCCGCGCCCGCCTGCCAGTGGACGAAGAGGCCGATACGCTGCACCTGTATGGCTTTGCCGGGCTGCCCACCGCCTCGCGCGGGCGGCCGGACCAGCAGTACTTCTTTGTCAACGGCCGCTTCGTGCGCGACAAGCTGCTCAACCACGCGGTGCGCAGCGCCTACCAGGACGTGCTGCACGGCGACCGTTTCCCGTCCTACGTGCTGTGCCTGGACCTGCCGCCGGAGATGGTCGACGTCAACGTGCACCCGTCGAAGATCGAAGTGCGCTTCCGTGAATCGCGCGCCGTGCACCAGTTCGTCTACCACGCCGTGCAGCGCTGCCTGGCGCGGCAGGCCGGCGGGAACGGCGACAGCCTGCATACCGACGCCGACGGCGAGATCACCCTGCCGCCTGGCGGCGCGACACCGGCGGGCGGCGCACGGCCGGGCTATGGCGGCGGCAGTGGCGGCGGCAGTGGCGGCGGCGGCCAGTGGATCAATTATTCCGCGGCACGCCAGACCGAACTCGGCATCGCCCAGCCACGCCAGGCCTACCTGGGCATGGTGCGCGATGCCGCCGCGCCGGCAGCGCGGCCCTATGGCGCCATGCCCGGCACCCCGGCGCAACCGCCAGCCTGGCTGGCGGACGCCCAGGCGGCACGCGCCGACGACCCGCCCGGCCTGCTGGACCGGCTGCCGCCGGCCGCGCGCGCCGGCTTTGCCGAGCCTGCCGATGCCCCCGACGACCACCCGCTCGGCTACGCCATCGCCCAACTGCATGGCATCTATGTGCTGGCGCAGAACGCGCGCGGGCTGGTGCTGGTGGACATGCATGCCGCGCACGAACGCATCCTGTACGAGCAGATCAAGGCCGGCCTGGACGCGCGCGACCTGGCGGTGCAGCCGCTGCTGATCCCGGTCACGCTGCCCGGCAGCCCGGTCGAGATTGGCGTGGCCGAAGAACACCAGGAGACGCTGACGCTGCTGGGCTTCGATATCGCCCCGGTGTCGCCCACCACGCTGGCGGTGCGCGCGGTGCCGGCGCTGCTGCAGCAGGCCGATGCCGAAGCGCTGGCGCGCGACGTGCTGCGCGACCTGCATGCCTATGGCGGCTCGCGCGTGCTGGCCGAGCGCCGTAATGAACTGCTGGCCACCCTCGCCTGCCATAGCGCGGTGCGCGCCAACCGCAAGCTCACGCTCGAGGAAATGAACGCGCTCTTGCGCCAGATGGAGCAGACTGAGCGCGCCGACCAGTGCAACCACGGCCGACCCACCTGGGTGCAACTGACCGTGACCGAGCTGGACCGGCTGTTCCTGCGCGGGCAATAGGCCGCTCGCCCCCACGATTCATCCAAGGCTTTCGATGTCCGCCGTACCCCACGATTCCGCCACGCATCCGCCCGTGGTCTGCCTGGTCGGCCCCACCGCCTCGGGCAAGACCGCCGCCGCGCTGGCGCTGGCGGCCGACGCGCCGGTGGAGATCATCAGCCTGGATTCGGCGCTGGTGTACCGCGAGATGGATATCGGCACCGCCAAGCCCACGCGCGAAGAACTTGCAGCCGCGCCGCACCACCTGATCGACATCATCGACCCGGCCGACAGCTACTCCGCGGCGCAGTTCGTCACCGATGCCGAACGGCTGATCGCACAGATCCGCGCACGCGGCCATGTGCCGCTGATCGTCGGCGGCACCATGCTGTATTACAAGGCGCTGACGCAGGGGCTCAATGACCTGCCACAGGCCGATGCCGCGCTGCGCGCGGAGCTGGACCAGCTTGCAGCCGAGCGCGGCTGGCCGGCGCTGCATGCGATGCTGGCCGAGGTCGACTCGGTCACCGCGGCGCGGCTCGCGCCCAATGACGCGCAGCGCATCCAGCGCGCGCTGGAGATCCATCGCCTGTCCGGCCAGCCGATGTCGGCGCTGCTGGCGCGCCAGGCCGAGGGCCGCACCTTTTCCGGCGCGGCGGACCAGCGCTTCCGCGTGATTGCGCTGGAGCCATCGGACCGTCTGGCGCTGCACGCGCGTATCGCGCAGCGTTATGACGCGATGCTGGCCAACGGCTTTATCGAGGAAGTCGAGCGGCTGCGCAGGCGCGGCGACCTGCATCCAGGCTTGCCGTCGATCCGCTGCGTCGGCTACCGGCAGGTATGGGAGTACCTGGACGGGGACGCAGACTTTGCCACCATGCGCGAGCGCGGAATCGCCGCCACGCGCCAGTTGTGCAAGCGCCAGCTGACCTGGCTGCGCAGCACGCCGGAGCGGCTGGTGGTGGATTGCCTGGCGCCCCGGTATGTCGACCAGGTGCGCAAGCTGGCGGACTTCGGGCACTGACCCGATTGCATGCAAGCTGGTGCGGCAAGTGACGCACAGGCGATAATTCCGAATCCCTGTTTTCCGGAAAGCCGACCCAGCATGTCCAAGCCCGCCTTCACGCTCCGCCCCGCCACCGCCGCCGACAGCGAGACGCTGTTCAACCTGATCCTGGCGCTGGCCGAATACGAAAAGCTGACGCATATCGTCGAAGCCACGCCGCAGAAGATCCGGGATGCACTGTTCGGCGCCACGCCGCATGCCGAAGCGGTGCTGGTCGAAGTCGACACCGATGGCGGCCGGCAAGCCGTCGGCTTTGCCCTCTTCTTCCACAATTTCTCGACCTTCCTGGCCAAGCCCGGCCTGTACCTGGAAGACCTGTATGTCGATCCGACCTGGCGCGGCCACGGCCTGGGCAAGGCGCTGCTCAAGCACCTCGCGGCGCTGGCGGTCGAGCGCGGCTGTGGCCGCTTCGAATGGTCGGTGCTGGACTGGAACCAGCCGTCGATCGACTTCTACCAGGCCATGGGCGCCGACGTGCTGCCCGACTGGCGCATCTGCCGCGTGACCGGCGAGGCGCTGGACAAGCTAGGCGGTAAGACGGCAACCGGTCCGACGCCGGTGTTATACACTTGATGGCGAGCCGCCATACAATAGCGACACCAACTGTCTTTTTTCCGGACCGCCAGCGCCAACCGCCATGCCACGAACCAAAGCCGACCAGCCCGCCACCGACGGTATCAATGAGACCGACGCGGACAGCGCGCGCGGCGCGTCGGTCGAGGCCATCGCTGACCGCATCCTGACCGCGATCTGGGAGCACCGGCTGCCGCCGGGCACCAAGCTGGTCGAGGAAAAGCTGGGCGGCGTGTTCGGCGTGAGCCGCACCAAGGTGCGGCTGGCCTTCGCCAAGCTGGCGCATGAAGGCGTGCTGACGGTGCATCCCAACCGCGGCACCTTCGTCTCCAGCCCGAGCGTGGCCGAAGCGCGCCAGGTGCTGCATTCACGCCACCTGCTGGAACCCGCGCTGGTACGCGACCTGGCCGGCGCCATCGGCGCGCCGGGCGTGCGCGCGCTGCGCGAGACCACGCGCCAGGAAGCACAGGCGCGCGACAGCAACGACCGCCGCGCCATCATCCGGCTGTCGGGCGAGTTCCACTGCAAGCTGGCGGAAATGACCGGCAACCAGTACCTGGGCAAGTACATGCGCGAGCTGTGCTCGCTGACCTGCCTGATCATCGCGCTCTATGACGCGCCGGGCGTGCCGTCCTGCCCGCACCATGAACACGACGACATCGTCGATGCCCTGGAAGCCGGCGACGGCGAGCGCGCCGCGCGGCTGATGACCGAGCACCTCGGCCACGTCGAAAGCACGCTGCGGCTGGAGCTGCCGGCCGAGGAAAAGGTCGATCTGGAAGCGGTGTTCGCCGCGGTCTGAGCCGCGGCGTCATCGGAAGGGAAGCGGCTTAGCGGTGCTCGATGCGCGCCGCCAGCGCCGCGGGCAAACCCAGTGTGGGCTTGGCATCCGGGCGGCGGAACGTGCCCGCGGTGGCCTTGCGCGGCTGCAGCGCGACCAGCGCCTCGGCCTGCTTGACGGCGGCGGCCATCTGGTCGACCACCGGCACCGGAATGCGGTCGCGCACGCGCGCGGCCAGGCCGGCCAGCGGCGCGCCAGCCAGGATCACCACATCGGCTTCATCCTCCACCACGGCGCGGTTGGCCAGTTCCACCAGCACGGCTTCCTTCTCTTCCTGCACGTCCGACACCGAGGCAAAGCTGCCGTCCAGCATGCGGATGCCGGCCAGCCGGCTGCGCAGGCCATGCATGTCCACGCACTCCTCATACCAGGGCCCCAGCGCCCGCGCAAAGGTCACGATGGCAAAGCGCCGGCCCAGCATGCAGGCCGACAGCATCGCCGCCTCGGCCATGCCCACCACCGGTAGGTCGAACAGCTCGCGCGCGCCCATCAGGCCGGGGTCGCCAAAGGCCGCGATGATGGCCGCGTCGAACTGGCCATGGTGCTCGGCCAGCATCTCCAGCGCGATGGCGCCGCCGATCTGCGCCTCGGCGCGCGTGGCGATATAGGGCACGCCGCGGCTGGCGGTCAGCGGCACCAGTTCGGTGCCGGGGGCCGCGGCCTCCGTGGCCGCCGCCATCAGCCGCGCGGTGATGCCTTCGCTGGTATTCGGATTCAGGACAAGGATTCGCATGACGGTTATCCGGCAGGGTTGAGCAGCGGCGCCAGCACGCTTTCGGCAAGCCTGGCTGCGGCCAGCACGCTGCGGTCGGCACCGCGCGGGCCGGCAATCTGCAGGCCCGCCGGCAGCCCGTCGCGGCCGTGGCCGCAGGGCACCGAGATTGCCGGCGCCAGCGCATGGTTGAAGAAGGGCGTGAACACCGCATGGGCGCGCGGCTCCACCGCCACGCCGCCAATCCGCTCCGGCCCCAGCCGGTCGTTGCGCCACGCCACGCACGGGGTGGTCGGGCACAGCAGCAGGTCATAGCGGGTAAAGAACCCGGCCACGGCCAGCGCGATCTGGTGGCTGGCTTCGCGCGCGCGGGCCACGTCGGCACCGCTCCAGGCCAGCCCGCGCTCGATCTGGCGCGCCACGTCTGGATCGAACACCTCCGGGTCGCGGCGCCAGGCCTCGCCGTAGAGATTGGCCAGGCCGACATGCTGCAGCGGCATCAGCGCGGCCTCGTCGGCGCCCTTCGGCCACGCCGGGTCGGCACGCTCGATGGTCAGGCCCGCGGCCTGCAGCCGGGCCACGGCCTGCTCGAAGGCCTGCGCGACATCATCGTCGACCGGCGTGTCCAGGCCCAGGCGCGGGCTGACCGCGATCTTCAGCGTATGCAGTGGGCGCGCGGCGCCAAGCGAGAAGCCCAGCGTATCGGGATCGCGCGGATCGGCGCCGGCCAGCGCCTCGAACATCAGCTCGGCATCGGCCACTGTGCGCGTGATCGGCGCAATCACCTGGATGCCGTTGAAGGCATGGGGAAAGCCGACCGAATCGGGAATCGCGCCGTAGGAAGGCTTGAAACCGACCACGCCTGCATGCGCGGGCGGGCGCCGGCTGGAGCCGCCGCCGTCGGTGCCCAGTGCCAGTGGCGCCATGCCGGCCGCCACCGCCACCGCGCAGCCGCCAGACGAGCCGCCCGCGGTCAGCGTGGCATCAAGCGGATGGCGCGTCAGCCCGTAAACCTTGTTGGTGGTCAGTCCCTTGCAGGCAAACTCCGAGGTATTGCCCATGCCCAGCACGATCGCGCCGGCCTGGCGCAGGCGCTCGACCGCAATCGCGTCGGCGGGCGCAATGAAGTCGCGGTACAGCTGCGAACCCTGCGTGACGCGGCGGCCCTGGCTCCAGATCACGTCCTTGACGATCACCGGCACGCCCGCCAGCAGCGGGCGCTCGCCCTGCGCCAGGCGCGCGCGCAGCTGCGCCAGGTCGGCATCGACCAGCTCCTGGCGCTGCTCGAACACGGCGTTGAGTTGGTCATTGCGCGCCGCGATGCGGGCCTGGAAGGCGGCGACCACCTCGGCGGGATCGAGGCGGCCGGCGGCGACGCGGGCCGCGATAGTGGTGGCGTCCAGGCGGTTGGTCAGTTCCATGTCAGTCGTTTCAGTCAAGGCATCGGCAAGGCTGCCATCACAGGCTGCCGCCCGAGGTACGATAGCGCGGCCTGGCCATCTCCGGCAGGCCGCACGCCAGGAACTGGCCGTGGCCGGCCTCGGCCAGCACCTCACCCTCATGCGCCACCACCTTGCCGCGCACCAGCGTGGTCACCGGCCAGCCGGTCACGCGCACGCCTTCGTACGGGGTGTAGTCGACCGCATGGTGCAGGTCGGTGTTCTGGATCGTCACTTCACGCTGCGGATCCCAGATCGCCAGGTCGGCATCGGCGCCGATGGCGATGGTGCCCTTGCGCGGATGCAGGCCGTAGAGCTTGGCGGGGTTGGTCGAGGTCAGCGCGACGAACTGGTTGACCGAGATGCGGCCGCCCACCACACCAGCCGAGAACAGCAGCGGCAGCCGCGTTTCCAGCCCGGGGATGCCGTTGGGGATGTACTGGAACGGGACTTCCTTGCCGCCAGGCTTCTTGCCCTGCGCGTCTTCGTAGCGGAACGGTGCATGGTCGGACGAGAAGATGGTGAAGAGGCCGTCGGCCAGGCCGTCCCAGATCACTTCCTGGTTGCCGCGGTCGCGCGGCGGCGGGCTGCACACGCACTTGGCGCCGTGATAGCCAGGCTGGTCGAGGTCGTCGGCGGTCAGGAACAGGTACTGCGGGCAGGTCTCGGCAAAGATTTTCATGCCGCGGTTGCGCGCCCAGCGGATCTGCTCCACCGCTTCCTTGCCCGATACATGGACGATCAGGATCGGCACGTCGACCAGCTCGGAGAACGTGATGGCGCGGTGCGTGGCCTCGCGCTCGATCGCCATCGGCCGGGCCAGCGCGTGGAACTTCGGCGCGGTGTTGCCCGCCGCTCCCAGCTTCTCGGTCAGCCAGGCGATGCAGTCCGAGTTCTCGGCGTGCACCATCACCAGCCCGCCCTCCTGGCGCGCCACCGACAGCACCTCAAGGATCTCGCGGTCGTTCAGCTTGAGGTCATCGTAGGTCATGTAGATCTTGAACGACGAATAGCCCTCACGGATCAGGCCAGGCAGCTCGTCGTTCAGCACCGCCTCAGTCGGATCGGACACGATCAGGTGGAAGGCGTAGTCGACCACAGCCTGGCCGCCGGCGCGCTGATGGTAGTCGGTGACCGCCGCGCGCAGCGAATGGCCCTTCTCCTGCGCGGCAAACGGAATCACCGTGGTGGTGCCGCCGCACGCCGCCGAGACCGAGCCGGTGCGGAAGCCATCGGCCATCTTCAGGCCATCCGGCATGGGCTGGTCCAGGTGGCAGTGCGCATCGACGCCGCCCGGCAGCACCAGCTTGCCGCTGGCGTCGATGGTCTGCGCCGCCTCGCCCAGGTCAAGGCCAAGCTGCACGATGCGGCCGCCGGCGATGCCGATATCGCACTGCATGGTGTCGCTGGCGGTCACCACGGTGCCGTTGCGGATGATCAGGTCGAACTGTTTCACGATACTGCTCACGAAAAGGTTGGGACGGCGGCGCTCAGTGGTCCGCGTCGGACAGGTGCATGTGTGCGGTTTCGCGCGCGGCGGCAGCGGCCACTGCGATCAGCGCGCACACCGCCGCCAGGTAGAGGGCCACCGGCGTGGTGCTGCCGAAGCGGTCGAGCAGGCCCACCGCGATCAGCGGGGCCAGCGCGCCGCCGAACACGCCGGCAAACTGGAAGCCGAGCGAGGCACCGGTCACGCGCACCCGGGTGGCGAACAGCTCGGGCAGGAACGAGGCCAGCGGCGAGAACATGAACGACACCAGCACCATGCCGACGAACGAGCCCAGCATGATCAGCGCCGGGCTGCCGGTCTTGATCATCGCGAAGAAGGCAAAGGCCCACACCGCGCCGCCGATGCCGCCGATCATCAGCACCGGGCGGCGCCCGATGCGGTCCGCCAGCATGCCGGCGATCGGGATGAACAGGATCTGCGCCAGCGCACCGAGCAGCACGGCATTGAGCGCGATGCTCTTGGGCAGGCCCAGCTTGGTCGGCACGAAGTACAGCAGGAACAGGGTGAACACATAGAAGGCGATGTCGCCGCCCAGCCGCGCGCCAAAGGCGATCAGCAGCTGCTTCTTGTAGTTGCGCAGCACTTCCATGATCGGCGCGCGCGCTTCGGCATGCGATTCCTCGAGCTTCTCGAACATGCCGGATTCACGCACGTTGGAGCGGATGTAGAGGCCGACGCCGACCAGCAGCGCCGACAGCAGGAACGGCACGCGCCAGCCCCAGCTCAGGAACGCTTCTTCCGACACCTGCCAGGTCACCAGCGCGAATACGCCATTGGCCAGCAGCAGGCCGATTGGCGCCGCCAGCTGCACCAGGCTGCCGAGGATGCCGCGCCGCTTACCTTCAGGATCCAGCTCGTTGACCATGATCGCGGCCCCGCCCCACTCGCCGCCCAGGGCCAGGCCCTGCACCACGCGCAGCAGCACCAGCAGCGCCGGCGCCAGCGCACCGGCGGCGGCATAGGTCGGCAACAGGCCGATGCCGAAGGTGGCCAGGCCCATCATCAGCAGGGTGATGATGAGGATCGACTTGCGGCCCATCTTGTCGCCGAAGTGGCCGAAGATCGCCGCGCCCAGCGGCCGCGCCACGAAGGCCACGCCGTAGCTGGCAAAGGACAGCAGCGTCGCGGTCAGCGGATCGCTCTGCGGGAAGAACAGCTTGGGGAAGACCAGCGCGGCGGCCGATCCGTAGATGAAGTGGTCGTAGAACTCAAGCGTGGTGCCGGCCAGGCTGGCCCCGGCGACACGCGCGACGGATTGCTTCTGGGGCGACGAGCCGTGCTTGGCTGCTGCGTCGATGCCGACTGCTTGCATGGTGGATCCTCCAATGGTCCCTGGCCTGCCCTGGCGCGCGGTGGTGGTCCCCGGCGTCGCATTCGGGCGTTGTCTCCGACGCGGCATGCATGTGCGGCGTCTTTGCTCAGTACATTAGGATATAAACCGCCATACAATCAAGTCGAATTTTGTTTGTCAGATTTTGTGCGGATGCATGCTGGGTTTTGGTGCGATGCACTAAATCACATCGTTCCCGCGCAGGTGGGAACCCAGTGACTTTAAAGACGCAGGATTCCCGCCTGCGCAGGAATGAGAGTAGAGGTTGATGCGTTATCCAAACTGCGTTAGTCCGATGATCTCGGGTAAACCCTGAACACCGGACGGAGGACGAAAAAAAACGCATGCCCGAGGCATGCGCTTTTTTTCGGAGGAACTGTCTGGCTCAGACCACGATGGTTTGTGCCTCGCCCTCGGCGCGTTCGCGGATCTCGCCGATCTCCCACACGGCCTCACCAGCGGCCTGCAGGTGACGAATAGCGCGCTCAGCGTCTTCCTTGGCCACAATCACCACCATGCCGATGCCGCAGTTGAACACGCGGTGCATTTCGTCGTCGGCCACGCGGCCCTGCGCCTGCAGCCACTGGAACAGCGGCGGCAACGTCCAGGCATCGCGCTTGAGCACGGCGGTGACGTCCTGCGCCAGCACGCGCGGCACATTCTCGGTCAGGCCGCCGCCGGTGATATGGGCCATGCCCTTGACCGGCAGGGTTTCGATCAGCGACAGCAGCGGCTTCACATAGATCCGCGTCGGCGCCATGATGGCGTCCTGCAGGCGCTGGCCGTGGAAGTCGGCGTTCAGGTCCGGCTTGGCCACTTCAATGATCTTGCGCACCAGCGAGTAACCGTTGGAGTGCGCGCCCGACGAAGCCAGGCCCAGCACCACGTCGCCCGGGGTGATGGTGCTGCCGTCGATGATCTTCTTCTTTTCGACCGCGCCGACGGCAAAGCCGGCCAGGTCGTATTCGCCGTCCGGGTACATGCTCGGCATTTCGGCGGTTTCGCCGCCGATCAGGGCGCAGCCGGCCAGTTCGCAACCGCGGGCGATGCCCTGGATCACGGTGGCGGCGGTGTCCACGTCCAGCTTGCCGCAGGCGAAGTAGTCGAGGAAGAACAGCGGCTCGGCACCCTGCACCAGGATGTCGTTGACGCTCATGGCGACCAGGTCCTGGCCGACGGTGTCATGGCGGTTGAGCTGGAAGGCGAGCTTGAGCTTGGTGCCCACGCCGTCGGTGCCCGATACCAGCACCGGCTCCTGGAACTTCTTCGACAGTTCGAACAGCGCACCGAACCCGCCGATGCCCGCCATCACGCCCTCGCGCATGGTGCGCTTGGCAAACGGCTTGATGCGGTCGACCAGTGCGTCGCCGGCATCGATATCAACACCGGCGTCGCGGTAGGAAAGGCCTGCCTGGCCGGCGGTCGGGGATGCGCTCATGGGAACCTGCTTGTCCTGGAGGAAATAAAGTGAGGAATTCGGCGCTCGGGTCACCGCGGCTTCCGTTGCTTGGCATCGGAAGGCGGACGCGAGTCCAGTAGAATTGCAATTTTAACGGATAGAGGCCCCCCGCTTCCAGTTTCCGGCGAGATTCCGCCGCAAACGGCGCTGTCGCCCGTTCCCCCCAACTATTTGATGAATGCCCCGCTGTTGAACCAAGAGGCCAAGCGCATCCTGCTCTGGATCGTCGTGGCCGTCGCGCTGTTCGCCGCCATCATCGCGCTGGCGCCGGTGCTGACGCCGTTCCTGTTCGCGTTCATCTTCGCCTATATCCTGAACCCGGGCGTGGACTGGCTGCAGCGCCGCCGCGTGCCGCGCGCGGTCGGCGTGACGCTGATGATCCTGTTGCTGACGGTGATCTGCGTGATGCTGATGCTGCTGCTGATCGCAGTCCTGCAGCGCGAGATCCCGCAGGTGCGCGAGCAGTTGCCGATCCTGCTGAAGAAGCTCAATTCGGTGGTTTCGCCCCGGCTGGCCGAGTTCGGCGTACGCGTGCGCTTTGACTTCCCCGGCCTGCGCAACATGCTGTCGGACCGCTTCTCGGCCAGCCCGGAAGACCTGCTGGTGGTGTTGCTGAACTACGTCAAGATGTCGGGTTCGGCGCTGATCACGGTGGCCGGCATCGCCTTTATCGTGCCCATCGTCATGTTTTACCTGATGATGGACTGGCACATGGTGATGCGCCGCATCGAGGGCGTGGTGCCGCGCCGCTGGGTGCCCAAGGTGCGCGAACTGACCAACGAGACCGACGCGCTGCTGTCGCAATACCTGCGCGGCCAGATCCTGGTGATGGTGATCCTGGCGGCGATCTACTCGATCGGCCTGACCATCGCCGGCTTCGATATCGGCGTGCCGGTCGGGGTCTTCACGGGGCTGGCGGTGTTTATCCCGTATATTGGCTTTGGTGTCGGGCTGGTCATGGCGGTCCTGGCCGCGCTGCTGCAGTTCGGCAACTGGTACGGGCTGGCCGCGGTGGCGGTGGTCTACGGCTTCGGCCAGTTTATCGAGAGCTTTTACCTGACCCCGCGCCTGGTGGGCGAACGCATCGGCCTGCACCCGCTGGTGGTGATCTTCGCGCTGCTCGCCTTCGGCCAGCTGTTCGGCTTCTTCGGGGTGCTGCTGGCGCTGCCGACCTGTGCCGTGCTGCTGGTCGGCGCGCGGCAGCTGCGGCGGGTTTACCTGGCCAGCGACCTGTACCGAAAATAACGGCTGCCCCACTGCTGCCCACACCTGCAAGTTAGCCATACGTCATGTCCCCGCGTCCCAAGCAACTGTCGCTCGAGCTGGGCAGCCCGCCGCCTTCGACCTTCGAGAATTTCGTGGTGGCATCCAACCGCGAGGCGGTGCAGCGCCTGCGCGAGCTGCCCGCCGCGCTCGCCCAGGAGCACGCCAGCGACCGGCTGGTCTACCTGTGGGGCGAGGTCGGCTGCGGCCGTACCCACCTGCTGCACGCGGTATGCGAGGCCGGGCCGCAGCACGGCATCCGCAGCCGCTACCTGAGCCCGCACCACCCGCTGTCGGACTTCCTGTTCGATCCCTGGTGCCAGCTCTACACCGTCGATGACGTCGAGTTGCTGGATGAAGCGCGCCAGATCGCGGTGTTCTCGCTCTACAACGAGGTGCGCGCCCACGTGCGCACCGCGCTGGTGGTGGCCGGCGGCCTGGCCCCGCGCGCGATGCCGGTGCGCGAAGACCTGCGCACGCGCCTGGGCTGGGGCCTGGTGTACCAGGTCGCCCCGCTGTCGGACGACGACAAGAAGGCCGCTGTGTTGCATGCAGCACGCGAGCGCGGCCTGCAGCTGTCGCCGGAGATCACGCACTGGCTGGTGACGCGGCATTACCGCGACATGCCAAGCCTGATGGCGCTGCTCGACGCGCTCGACACCTACTCGCTGGAACGCAAGCGGCCGGTGACGCTGCCGCTGCTGCGTGAAATGTTTGCTGAATTCCGGGATTAGCGCCGGCATCGGCGCCCAAACCGCACCCAACGCGGCCACGGCGCCTGCCTGCCCGCCCGACCTCTCGCCTTAAGGTAAAATCGCCGCCCATGAATCTGGCACTCTTTGATCTCGACCACACCCTGATCCCGACCGACAGCGACCATGAATGGGGCCGCTTCCTGGTCCGCCTGGGCGTCGTCGACGAGGAAACCTACCGGCAGAAGAACGACGAGTTCTACGGCCACTACAAGGCCGGCACCCTCGATATCCAGGCCTTCCTGCGCTTTGCGCTGGCGCCGCTGGCGGCCAACCCGCGCGACCGGCTCGATGCCCTGCGGGTGCGCTTCATGCACGAGGTGATCGACCCCGTGATCACGCCGCAGGCGCGCGCGCTGGTCTACAAGCACCTGGAAGCCGGCGACCTGTGCGCCGTGGTGACCGCCACCAACAGCTTCGTCACCGCGCCGATCGCCACAGCTTTCGGCATCAAGCACCTGATCGCGACCGAGCCGGCCACCGTCGACGGCAAGCCCGAGAGCCAGTACACCGGCGAAGTCGAGGGCGTGCCGAGCTTCCGCGAAGGCAAGATCACACGCGTCGAGGCCTGGCTAAAGAGCCAGGGCGCGCAGTGGGACCATTTCGAGAAAACCACCTTCTACAGCGACTCGGCCAACGACCTGCCCTTGCTGGAAAAAGTCTCCGAGCCGATCGCCACCAACCCGGACGATCGCCTGCGCCACCACGCCGCCGCGGCAGGCTGGCGCATCATGGATCTGTTCTGACGTGATCAAGAAGCTCATTACCCGGCTGCTGGGCAAACCCGGCCCCAAGCTGCGCCGCACCGGCCATGCCCATACGCCGCGCATTGTCGGCGCCGACGAACACCAGATCGACCCCGCGCTGCTGTCGCGCAATGCCGTCAAGGTCACCTCCACGCTGCAGCAGGCCGGCTACCAGGCCTACATCGTGGGCGGCGCGGTGCGCGACCTGCTGCTCGGCATCAAGCCCAAGGATTTCGACGTCGCGACCAACGCCACGCCCGACCAGGTGCAGGCGCTGTTCCGGCGCTCGCGCATCATCGGGCGGCGCTTCCAGATCGTGCACGTGACCTTCTACGGCGGGCGCGAGCAGGAAATCATCGAAGTCTCGACCTTCCGCGCGCTGGTCGACGCCATCGCCAGCGAGACCCTGCCCGAAGGCCGCCGCCTGAAGCGCGCCGAGCTCGACAGCAAGACCCATGCGATCGATGCCTCGGGCCGGGTGCTGCGCGACAACGTGTGGGGCTCGCAGGCCGAAGACGCGGAACGCCGCGACTTCACCATCAACGCGATGTACTACGACCCGGCCGCGCAGACCGTGCATGATTACCATCACGGCATGGAAGACATCCGCGCGCGCACGCTGCGCATGATCGGCGACCCGGTCACGCGCTACCGCGAAGACCCGATCCGGATGCTGCGCGTGGTGCGCTTCGCCGCCAAGACCGGCTTCGACATCGACGAGGCCACGCGCCACCCGATCACCGGCCTGGCGTCGCTGATCCACAACGTGCCCAGCGCGCGCCTGTTCGACGAGATGCTCAAGCTGCTGATGTCCGGCCACGCCTGGGCCTCGCTGCAGGAGTTGCGCAAGGCGGGCCTGCACCAGGGCCTGCTGCCGCTGCTGGACGTGGCGCTGGAGCAGCCCATGGGCCAGCGCTTCGTGCAGCTGGCGCTGGACAACACCGACCGCCGCGTGCAGGCCGGCAAGCCGGTCTCGCCGGGCTTCCTGTTCGCCGCGCTGCTGTGGCACCACGTGCTGCAGCGCTGGACCAAGCTGCGCGAGGAAGGCGAGCACGCCATCGCCGCGCTGAACACCGCCATGGACATGGTGCTGGAAAAGCAGACCGGTCAGCTGGCGATCCAGCGCCGCTTTGTCACCGACATGCGCGATATCTGGGGCATGCAGCCGCGCTTTGAAAAGCGCGTGGGCCGCATGCCGTTCCGGCTGCTGGAGTCGCCGCGCTTCCGTGCCGGCTTCGACTTCCTGCACCTGCGCTGCCAGTCGGGCGAGCTGCCCGAGGAACTGGCCACCTGGTGGCAGGACTTCCAGGACGCCGACCCGGGCGAGCGCGAGGACCTGATCGACGCGGTACGCGGCGCGCGCGGCCCGGGTGGTCAAGGCGGCCAGAGCGGTCAAGGTGGCCAGGGCGCCGAGGGCGAAGGCCCGGCACGCAAGAAGCGCCGCCGGCGCGGTCCGCGGAAATCGGATAAAGTGTCTTCCCGGAGCGACACGGACGCGGGCGAGGCAGCACATGCCGGCCCCGGCCAGCCGGAGGAAACCTAAATGACGCTTGCCTTCATCGGCATCGGGGCCAATCTTGGCGATGCCCGCCAGGCCATCAAGGACGCCATCGTGTGTCTGGCCCAGCAGGTCGGCATCACGGTGCTGGCGCGCTCATCGCTCTACCGCACCGCCCCGGTCGATGCCGGCGGCGACGACTACTACAACGCGGTGGTCAAGGTGCAGACCTCGTTCACCGCGGCGCAGCTCTTGCGCATCTGCCACCACATCGAAGACCAGTTCGGCCGCGAGCGGCCGTTCCGCAACGCGCCGCGCACGCTGGACCTGGACCTGCTGCTGTTCGGCGACGAGCAGCACGACCACGAGCACCTGACGGTGCCGCACCCGCGCCTGACCGAGCGCGCCTTCACGCTGGTGCCGCTGCTGGAGCTGGACGCCGCGCTGGCCATCCCCGGGCGCGGACGCGCCGCCGACTACCTGGCCGGCGTGGGCGCGCAGCGCATCGAGAAGGTGTCCACCTGTAAGTGCCTGCGCACGCAGGCCGCCGCTGGCGGGACCGGCGATGGCGGCACCCCTGGCTGACCCCGCCCGGCGGCGCCCGCAGCGCTGCCATCCACCCCACTGAATCCCGGAGCGCCATGCTCGATCACCTGCGCCGCATCGTCGTCGAAGGCCCCGTCGGATCCGGCAAGACCTCTCTGGCCCAACGCCTGGCGCGCACGCTGCAGGCCCAGGAACTGCCCGACAGCGCGCGCCGCAGCCCCTTCCTCGAACCCTTCTACCGCGATCCCGCGCGCCATGCGCTGGCGCTGCAGCTGTGGTGCCTGACCCAGCGCGCGGTGCAGCTGCAGCAGTGGCAGGCGGGGGTGCTGGCCTGCCAGCGCATGGTCACCAATTTCCTGATGGCCAAGGACCGGCTGCACGCGGCGCTGACGCTGTCCGACGACGAACTGGCGCTCTACGACGCCATCGCCGCACGCCTTGACCTGCCGCCGCAGCGCGCCGACCTGGTGATCGTGCTGCAGGCCACGCCGTCGCTCTTGCGCGAGCGCATCGTGCGCCGCGGCGAGCCTGGCGAGGCCGGCATCGACGAACACTACCTGCAGCGCCTGGCCGGCGCCTACGGCGAATTGTTCCACCGGTACGACGACGCCCCGGTGCTGGTGGTCGACACCGCCCACTTCAATCCGGTGGACAATGATGACGATTTCCGTACACTACTGTCGCGCATCGAAAACATGCGCGGCCGCAAGGCCTTTCTCAATCTCGCTGCGCCCTGACAGGCCACGCCTGCCAGACCCAACACAATAACGACGGCTGTCGTTGCCGTGCGGGCGGCCCTCCCGGCACCGGCAAAACCGTCCTATATGGGCACTGCCATGAGCTACCTCCTCGATCCCTCCCGCAAGACCATCACGATTCCCAAACTGCAGGCGATGCGTGACGCCGGCGAGAAAATCGCCATGCTGACCGCGTACGACTCCAGCTTCGCCGCGCTGCTCGACTACTGCGGCGTGGAAATGATCCTGGTCGGCGATTCGCTGGGCAATGTGATGCAGGGCCAGCAGACCACGCTGCCGGTCACGCTGGAACAGATGGCCTACCACACCGAATGCGCGGCGCGCGGCAACCAGACCGCGCTGCTGCTGACGGACCTGCCGTTCGGCACCTATCCCACGCCTGAGGCCGCGTTTGCCAGCGCGGTCACGCTGATGAAGGCCGGCGCGCAGATGGTCAAGCTCGAAGGCGGCGACTGGCTGGCGCCGATCGTCAAGTTCCTGGTCGAGCGCAGCATCCCGGTCTGCGCGCATATCGGCCTGACGCCGCAGTCGGTGCACGCGCTGGGCGGCTTCAAGGTGCAGGGCAAGACCAACGCCGGCGCAGCCCAGCTCAAGCGCGACGCGCTGGTGCTGCAGGCCGCCGGCGCGCAGGTGGTGCTGATGGAGGCGGTGCCCGCGGCGCTGGCCGGCGAGATCACGCAATCGCTGACGGTGCCCACCATCGGCATCGGCGCGGGCGCGGACTGCACCGGCCAGGTGCTGGTGCTGCAGGACATGCTCAATATCTACCCGGGCCGCAAGGCCAAGTTCGTGCGCAACTTCATGGACGGCCAGACCTCGATCGAGGCAGCCGTGCGCGCCTATGTGGCCGCCGTCAAGGACGGCAGCTTCCCCGCCGCCGAGCACACCTTCTCCGCCTGATCCGGTGGAGATCGGCACCGCCACCGCCGACGCCTTCCGCCTGCTGGCCAGCGGCGACGCCGGCCTGTGGTTCATCGTCTGGACCTCGCTGATGGTGGCGGTGCTGGGGCTGGCGCTGGCCACGGTGCCGGCGATCGCCGCCGCCTGGCTGATCGCGACGCGGCAGTTCCCGGGCCGGCGCGCGGTGGTGGTGGTGGCGCAGGCCTTCCTGTCGTTCCCGACTGTGCTGGTCGGGCTGATCCTCTACCTGCTGCTGACGCGCCAGGGCCCGCTGGGCAGCCTGCACCTGCTGTTCACGCCGGCGGGCATGGTGCTGGGGCAGGCGGTGATCGGCTTCCCGGTGGTGCTGGCGTTTGCGCTGTCGACCCTGCAGGGCGCCGACGTGCGCCTGCGCGAAACCGCCTGGGTGCTGGGCGCAGGCCGCTGGCGCACCTTCGTGACCGTGATCCGCGAACTGCGCTTCGGGCTGATGGCGGCGGTGGTCGCCGGCTTCGGGCGCGTGATTGCCGAGGTCGGCTCGGCGCTGATGATTGGCGGCAACATCGAAGGCTCCACCCGCACCATCACCACGGCCATTGCGCTGGAAACCAGCAAGGGCGAGTTCGCGCAGGGCATTGCGCTGGGCATCGTGCTGGTGGCGCTGGCGCTGCTGGTCAATATCGGCATGGCCTGGCTGCAGGGTGCCGGAGGCTTCCGCCGATGACCCCCGCCGCTGCCCATGACCACAGCCCGCTGCTGACCGTGCGCGGGCTGGCGCGCACCATCGGTCTGCGCAAGCTCTTTGCCATCGACAGGCTGGTGATCCCGCGCGCCACCGCGATCGTGCTGACCGGCATGAACGGCGCCGGCAAGACCACGCTGCTGCGCATGCTGGCCGGGCTGGAGCCGGCACCCGGCGCCAGCGCGCAGTGGACCGACGCCCGGGGCCAGGCGCACGAAGCACCCCTCTCCCCGCTGCCGCCGGCGCTGCGCCAGCGCATCGCCTACCTGCACCAGCACCCTTACCTGTTCCGCACCTCGGTGCGCGAAAACATTGCCTACGGCCTGCACGCACGCGGGATGCCGCGCGACGAGATCGCCCGCCGCGTGGGTGAGGCGCTGGGCTGGGCCGGCGTGTCGCACCTGCAGGACACCGCGCCCGAATACCTGTCCGGCGGCGAGATCCAGCGCGTGGCACTGGCGCGCGCCAAGGTGCTGGAGCCGGAGTTGCTGCTGCTGGATGAGCCCACCTCGAGCCTGGACGGCCATGCGCGTGAGCAGGTGATTGGGCTGGTCGGCGACCTGGCCGCCGAAGGCCGCACCGTGGTAATGATCTGCCACGACCGCGAGCTGATCAACCTGCCGGGCGTGGTGCGCTGGAAGCTGGGCGACGGCGTGCTGGACACGCACCACCCTTAAGAACCCGTTTCACCATGAAAAAGGGGCGCCTAGCCCTGCTGCCGGGCCGCAGGGCTAGGCGCGCCCGACGCGGCGTGGTTATTCCACGCAAGGAGGCCGCAACGACGCCATGCGGCCCGGCGGCAGCCTTCCCTGCGGGTTCAAGCCAGGCGCGGCGCATGCGTCGTTGCGGGCCTTGACCTTGGAATGACCAAGGCCGGCGGCCCGCGCCTAGCCTGCGCCGCGCCTGGCTTGAACGCGTCCCTTTTTCATGGTGAAACGGGTTCTAAGTTTCCCGCTTACTGGCCCAGCGTCGCCGGCATCGCACCGCGCAAGGCGTTGACCAGGACGATGGCCTCGGCGCGCGCGAGCATCGCGCGCGTGATCACGGCTTCCGTCACCGCATCGCGGGGGGCGCCCAGCGCCGCCCCGCCTTCGTACAGCACCACCGCGCGCATCACGCCGGGCAGGATGTCGGCCGACAGCGGCGGCGTCAGCCAGCGGCCATCGATGCGGATGAAGACCGAGCTGCGCCCGCCTTCCAGCAGTTCACCGCGCGTGTTGAAGAACAGCCGGTCAAAGCCGCCGGCACGCTCGGCGGTCTGCCAGCCCGCATCGAACACCGCGCGCGCGCTGGTCTTGTGGCGGCGCAGCGGGTCGGCGGCGAGCAACGGATCGGCGGCAATGTCGATCCCGACCGGCCCCGGCGGCAAGGGCGCCAGCGCGCCGCTGGCAAACGCGAGCGTGCCGGCCTTGTCCACGCTCAGGCGCAGGCGCCACGTGCCTGCGCCCAGTTGCGCCACCTGTGCGGCCACGGCCGCGCGCGCCGCGTTGGCATCGAAGGCAAAACCAAATGCCAGCGCCGAGGCCCCGATCCGCGCCAGGTGCCGCGCCAGGTAGCGGCATTCGCCGTCCTGCACGCGCATGGTCTCGAACAGCGTGAAGCCGGGGTCGTGCCGGGTCAGGAAGCGCGCCTTCCAGCCGCATTCGGCAAACTCCTCAGCCGCCACGCTGTCATGGACGATGCCGCCGCCCACGCCCATCTCGCCGGCGCGCAGGCCGTTGGCCGCGGCGGGTGCCAGCACCAGCGTGCGGATCGCCACCGACAGCGCAAACCGGCCGGCTGCGGCATCACCGGCCGGCGCATCGATCCAGCCGATCGCTCCGGTGTACAGCCCGCGCGGCGTATCTTCCAGTTCGGCAATGATCTGCATGGTGCGCCGCTTGGGCGCGCCGGTGATCGAGCCGCACGGGAACAGCGCCGCCATCAGCGCGCCAAAGCGCGTGCCGAGCCGCGCTGTCGCGGTCACGGTAGAGGTCATCTGCAGCACCGCGCCAAACGGCTGCACCGCAAAGCGCTCCGGCACCGCCACGCTGCCCGGCTGCGCGATGCGCCCCAGGTCGTTGCGCAGCAGGTCGACGATCATCACGTTCTCGGCGCGGTTCTTGGCATCGGCGGCCAGCGCGGCAGCGGCCTGCGCATCGCGCACGGCATCGCCCGAGCGCGGCGCGGTGCCCTTCATCGGCCGGGTCAGCAGGTGGCCCTGGCCGTCGTGGCGCACGAACAGCTCGGGCGACAGCGACAGCACCGTGGCGCCATCCGGCAGGCTGGCCAGCACGCCATACGGCACCGGCTGCGCGGCGCGCAGCGCGGCGTACAGCGCCACCGGGTCGCCAAAGGCATCGAAGCGCAGGCGCTGGGTGTAGTTGACCTGGTAGGTGTCGCCGGCCTCGATCCACTGGTGGATGCGGGCGATGGCGTCGTCGAAGGCCTCGCGGGAGGTATCGGAGGCCACGTCCATCAGGCCCGCTGGCTTGGGGTCGGCTTTCGACTGCAGCCACGCAGTGACCGCCGCGGCATCGAGCCGGCGCAGGTTGCGGAACCACAGCAGGCGCAGCGCGCCGTCGTGGAACGGCATCTCGTTACCGGTATGCACCGGGGCATCGACCAGTGCGCCGCCGAATTCGTAGGGGGCAAACAGGGTGGCATGCCAGCCCTGGCGCCAGCCGTCGGCAAGCATGGTGTCGAGCTGCGCGATGTCGCTGCCGGCGGGCAGCACGTCTTCGCGGATGAGGCCGGTGTAGAGGCGTGATGCGGCTTGCGCCGCCGGGGCCGTGGCGTCGTCGAGAAGAGCGAAGACCTCTTCTCCCCCTGGCTGCGTGCTCCCCTCTCCCGCTCGCGGGGGAGAGGCCGGGGATACCGGGGGTGAGGTCGGGGGCTGGATGCTTGCTACCACGGGGAAATCGTCTGAAAAGAAGCGGCGGGGACAACCCTGGCATTATCGCGCGCCAAAAACAAAACCGGCCACGCTCGCACGTGGCCGGTCCGATACTGCAAACCCGGTCAGCTGAAGAAGCTCTTCACCTTGTCCAGCCAGGATTGCTCCTGCGGGCTGTGGCGCGAGCCACCCTCATGCACCGAGCGGTCGAACTGGCGCAGCATGTCCTTCTGCGCCTCGGTCAGCTTGACCGGCGTCTCCACGTTCACATGCACATAGAGGTCGCCCGGATAGCCGGAGCGCACGCCCTTGATGCCCTTGCCGCGCAGGCGGAAGGTCTTGCCGGACTGGGTGGCTTCAGGCACCGGGAAGGTGGCCTTGCCGCTCAGCGTCGGCACTTCCAGGTCGCCGCCCAGCGCTGCGGTGGCGAAGGAGATCGGCATCTGGCAGTGCAGGTCGTCGCCGTCGCGCTCGAACATCGGGTGCTGCTTGATGTGAACTTCCACGTACAAGTCGCCCGGGGGGCCGCCGTTGATGCCCGGCTCGCCGTTGCCCGACGAGCGGATGCGCATGCCTTCGTCGATGCCGGCCGGGATCTTCACTTCCAGCGTCTTCTGCGACTTCAGCTTGCCCTGGCCGTGGCACTTGGTGCAGGGCTTGGGGATGAACTTGCCGCTGCCGTGGCACTTCGGGCAGGTCTGCTGCATGGTGAAGAAGCCCTGCGACACGCGCACCTGGCCGGCGCCGTGGCAGGTCGGGCAGGTTTCCACGCTCGAGCCCGGCTCCGCGCCATTGCCGTGGCAGTGGTCGCAGTCGTCCCAGTGCGGCACGCGGATCTGAGCCTCGTGGCCGTGCGCGGCCTGCTCCAGCGAGATCTCCATGCTGTAGCGCAGGTCGGCGCCGCGATAGGCCTGCGGCCCGCCGCCACCGCGGCGGCCACCGGCCTGCTGGCCGAAGATGTCGCCGAAGATATCGCCGAAGGCCTCGGCGAAACCGCCGTAGCCCTGCGCGCCGCCAAAGCCGCCCGCCATGTTCGGATCCACACCGGCATGGCCGTACTGGTCGTAGGCTGCCTTCTTCTCCGGGTCGGAAAGCATCTCGTAGGCCTCTTTGACCTCCTTGAATTTTTCCTCGGCGATCTTGCCGTCCTTGCCCTCCGGATTGCGGTCCGGGTGGTACTTCATCGCGAGCTTGCGATAAGCCTTCTTGATCTCGTCGTCGCTCGCGTTCTTGCCTACCCCGAGCACTTCGTAATAGTCACGTTTTGCCATGGTGGCTCAAACCCTTTTGGCCGGCACGCGCATGCAACGCGATACCGGCGAATAGCAAAAAAGCCGAGCGAGGCATCCGACGGCGGTTTCCCGCTGGGTCCGATGGCCGCGCCCGGCGTCGGGGCGGGAGCGGTGCCGGCCAGTGCCTGCACCGCCGCCCGCGTGTCCCGATTACTTCTTGTCGTTGACTTCCTTGAATTCGGCGTCCACAACGTTGTCGTCCTGCGGCTGCGCCTGCTGGCCACCGGCCGCGCCGGCACCGGCAGCACCGGGCGCGGCACCTTCGCCGGCCTTGGCCTGCATGTCGGCGTAGACCTTCTCGCCCAGCTTCTGGCTGACTTCGGACAGCGCGTTGACCTTGGCGTCGATCTCGGCCTTGTCGCCGCCGCGAGCGGCGTCTTCCAGTTCCTTGATCGCGGCTTCGATCTTTTCCTTCTCGCCGCCTTCCAGCTTGTCACCGTATTCGGTGAGCGCCTTCTTCGTCGAGTGGATCAGCGCGTCGGCCTGGTTGCGGGCGTCAGCCAGCTCACGGGCCTTCTTGTCTTCCTCGGCATTGGCCTCGGCGTCCTTGACCATGCGCTGGATCTCGTCTTCCGACAGGCCCGAGTTCGCCTTGATGGTGATCCGGTTTTCCTTGCCGGTTGCCTTGTCCTTGGCGCCCACGTGCAGGATGCCGTTGGCGTCGATGTCGAACGACACTTCGATCTGCGGCGTGCCACGCGCTGCGGGCGGAATGCCTTCCAGGTTGAACTCGCCCAGCAGCTTGTTGCCAGAGGCCATTTCACGCTCGCCCTGGAACACCTTGATGGTCACCGCCGGCTGGTTGTCGTCGGCGGTCGAGAACACCTGCGCATGCTTGGTCGGGATGGTGGTGTTCTTGGTGATCATCTTGGTCATCACGCCACCCAGGGTCTCGATCCCCAGTGACAGCGGCGTCACGTCCAGCAGCAGCACATCGGTACGGTCGCCCGACAGCACCGAGCCCTGGATCGCGGCACCGACGGCCACGGCTTCATCCGGGTTCACGTCCTTGCGCGCTTCCTTGCCGAAGAACTCCTTGACCTGTTCCTGCACCTTGGGCATGCGGGTCATGCCGCCGACCAGGATCACGTCGTCGATGTCGCCGACCTTGACGCCCGCGTCCTTGATGGCGATGCGGCACGGCTCGATGGTGCGCGTGATCAGCTCTTCCACCAGGGATTCGAGCTTGGCACGGGTCATCTTCAGGTTCAGGTGCTTCGGACCCGAGGCATCGGCCGTGATGTACGGCAGGTTGATCTCGGTCTGCTGCGAGCTCGACAGTTCGATCTTGGCCTTTTCAGCGGCTTCCTTCAGGCGCTGCAGCGCGAGCACGTCCTTGGACAGGTCCACGCCCTGGTCCTTCTTGAACTCGCTGATGATGTAGTCGATGATGCGCTGGTCGAAGTCTTCGCCGCCCAGGAAGGTGTCGCCGTTGGTCGACAGCACTTCGAACTGCTTCTCGCCGTCCACGTCCGCGATCTCGATGATCGAGATGTCGAAGGTGCCGCCGCCGAGGTCATACACGGCAATCTTGCGGTCGCCCTTCTCGTTCTTGTCCATGCCGAACGCCAGCGCAGCCGCGGTCGGCTCGTTGATGATGCGCTTGACGTCCAGGCCGGCGATGCGGCCGGCGTCCTTGGTGGCCTGGCGCTGCGAGTCGTTGAAGTAGGCCGGCACGGTGATCACGGCTTCGGTCACCGGCTCGCCGAGGTAGTCCTCGGCCGTCTTCTTCATCTTGCGCAGCACTTCGGCGGAAACCTGCGGCGGGGCCAGCTTCTGGTCGCGCACCGACACCCATGCGTCGCCGTTGTCGGCCTTGACGATGGAGTACGGCATCAGGCCGATGTCCTTCTGGACTTCCTTCTCTTCGAACTTGCGGCCGATCAGGCGCTTGACCGCGTACAGCGTGTTACGCGGGTTGGTGACCGCCTGGCGCTTGGCCGGCGCGCCGACCAGGATCTCGCCGTCTTCCATGTAGGCGATGATCGACGGGGTGGTGCGGGCACCCTCCGAGTTTTCGATGACCTTGGGGGTGTTGCCTTCCAGGATGGCGACGCAGCTATTGGTGGTACCGAGGTCGATACCGATGATCTTACCCATTTATTCTCTCCTCTTGAGCCAGCGCTATCCGCGCGGCTGCAATTCAACCTGAGGCCGAAATGTGGCCGTCCGGGGGCTTTTCAAGGGCAGAACCGGCAAATCCGAGTAATTTTCTCGGTTTCTGCACGCTTTCAACGGCATCCACTGCCGCAGGTTAAGCCGGCGGCGCGGCGCGGCCGTCGCAAGTGGCTTACTCGATACCTCCAGGCGCGTCGCGATCGCGCTGCCACAACACGTCCGAACCGCCCCCGGCCCGGTTCAGCACCCGCGCCAGCACGAACATCAGGTCCGACAGCCGGTTCAGGTACTGGCGCGGCGCCTCGTTCAGCGGCTCGGCCGCTCCCAGCGCCACCAGCGCGCGTTCGGCACGGCGGCACACGGTGCGGCAGACATGGGCCTGCGCCGCGGCGCGGCTGCCGCCGGGCAGGATGAATTCGGCCAGCCGCGGCAGGTTGGCGTTGTAGTCGGACAGCCAGGTGTCGAGCTGCGCCACCTGCTCAGGCTTGAGCAGGGTGTAGCCCGGGATGGACAGCTCGCCACCCAGGTCGAACAGGTCGTGCTGGATATGCAGCAGCGCGGCGCGCACGTCGTCCGGCAGGGCCTCGGTCAGCAGCACGCCGACGTGGCAGTTGAGCTCATCGACGTCGCCGATGGCGGCGATGCGCAGGCTGTCCTTGCCGGTGCGGCTGCCGTCGCCCAGGCCGGTGGTGCCGGCGTCGCCGGTGCGGGTGGCAATCTTGGACAGGCGGTGGCCCATGCCGGTCTCCTCGTAAGCGTGTGGTAGTCGTGGTCCGCCCTGCAACGCGGGGCGCCAGGGGGAAAGACGCATTATCGCGCCGGACCGCCTCGGCGGGCCAAGCTCTTGTGTCCCGGCGCTTGCCGTGCGGCTATCGGCCAGTACCTGCCGGCCGCCGGCCGCCGCGGCGCCCCGCCAGGGTGCATGAGCCGCCGCGCGGCGTAGAATGCCGGTAGCCCCCATTCATCGTCCATTCGATCACCGGGTCGCGCCCCTGCCGGCCAGACCGGAGCTTGCTCCGGAGCGCCGCCGGCACCACCGTCGCGCCGACCCGCCGGAGACCCGCATGAACCACCCCACGCCGCCCGCCACCCTCGCCCGCCGTCCGCTGCCGCCCGCCTGCAGCGACGCCCTGGCGGCTCGCTTTGGCGACCGCTTCACCACCTCCGCCGGCGTGTGCGAACACCACGGCCGCGATGAATCCCCGTTCCCGCCGGCCGTGCCTGACGCCGTGGTCTTCGCCCACAGCACTGAGGAAGTGGCCGCGGTGGCGCGCCTGTGCAACCAGCATGGCGTGCCGCTGATCCCGTATGGCGCCGGCTCGTCGCTGGAAGGCCATCTGCTGGCCGTGGCAGGCGGCATCAGCCTGGACCTGTCGCAGATGAACCGCGTGCTGGCAGTGCAGCCCGAGGATCTGACCGTGACCGTGCAGCCCGGCGTCACGCGCAAGCAGCTGAACCAGGAAATCAAGGACACCGGCCTGTTCTTCCCGATCGACCCGGGCGCCGACGCCTCGCTGGGCGGCATGTGCGCCACGCGCGCCTCCGGGACCAACGCGGTGCGCTACGGCACCATGCGCGAGAACGTGCTGGCGCTGACGGTGGTGACCGCCGACGGCCGCGTGGTACGCACCGGCACGCAGGCGCGCAAGTCGGCGGCGGGCTATGACCTGACCCGGCTCTTTATCGGCAGCGAAGGCACGCTCGGCATCATCACCGAGGTGACGGTGCGGCTCTACCCGCAGCCGGAAGCGATCTCCGCCGCGGTGTGCGCCTTCCCCAGCATGGGCAGCGCGGTGCAGGCGGTGATCCAGACCATCCAGCTGGGCGTGCCGGTGGCGCGCGTGGAGTTTGTCGATGCGCTGGCGATCCGCGCCATCAACCGTCACGACAACCTGACCCTGCCGGAAACGCCGCATCTGTTCTTCGAATTCCACGGCACCGAGGCCGGCGTACGCGAGCAGGCCGAGACCGTGCAGCAGATCACCGCCGAGCACGGCGGCCAGGGCTTTGAATGGGCCACGCGCCCGGAGGACCGCAGCCGGCTGTGGAACGCGCGCCATACCGCCTACTTCGCCATGCTGCAGCTCAAGCCGGGCTGCAAGTCGGTGACCACCGACGTGTGCGTGCCGATCTCGCGCCTGGCCGACTGCGTCACCGAGACCGAGAAGGACCTGAACGCCTCGGCGCTGCCCTGCCCCATCGTCGGCCATGTCGGCGACGGCAACTTCCACGTGGCGATCCTGGTCGACCCCGACAAGCCCGAGGAAATGGCCGAGGCCGAGGCCATCAACCAGCGCATCGTCGAGCGCGCGCTGGCGATGGGCGGCACCTGCACCGGCGAGCACGGCGTCGGCCTGCACAAGCAGCGCTTCCTGGTGGAGGAGCACGGCGAGGATGCGCTCGACCTGATGCGCGCGATCAAGGACGCGCTGGACCCCAACCACATCCTGAACCCGGGCAAGATCTTCAGCGCCACGCGCGCGGGCACGCAGTAAGGCGTACCGGGCAGATGGCCTCCATGTTCAACCGCGTCCCGCCGCTGCACCTGCTGATCGCCTTCGAGGCGGCGGCGCGCCTGGGCAGCTTCGCGCGCGCGGCCGAAGAGCTGTCGGTCACGCCCAGCGCGGTCTCGCACCGCATCAAGAATCTTGAGGAGCTGTGGGGCGAAGACCTGTTCGTGCGCGCCAACGCGGCGCTGCGGCTGACCGCCGCCGGCACGCGCTACCTGCGCAACGTGCAGGATGCGCTCAAGTCGCTCAACGAGCTGGCGCGGCCCGAGTACAACAAGCTGCGCACCCGGCTGCGGGTGGCGATCCCGCCCACCTTCGGGCGCCAGCACCTGGTGCCGCGCCTGCCTGAGTTCGGCGCGCTGTATCCGCATGTCGACCTCGAGCTGCACCTGGCGATCCCGTTCCTGGACGTCAAGGCCGAGGACACCGATGTCGAGATCCGCTATGGCACCGGCCGCTACCCCGACCTGAAGACCACCCGGCTGCTGGTCGAGCCGGTGTTCCCGGCCTGCGGCCGCGAGTACTACGAGCGCGTCAACGGCCGCGCCATCACCCGGCCCGAGCACCTGCACGGCCTGGTGCTGCTGCGCAGCCCGCTGGAGCCGTGGAAGCCGTGGTTCGAGACCGCCGGGCTGGACTGGGCCGAGCCGCAGACCGGGCCGCAGTTCAATGACATCGGCCTGATGCTGGAGGCGATCGCGTCCAACCAGGGCGTGGCGCTGGTACGCCAGCGCATGGCTCGGCACTGGCTGTCGCTGGGGCAGATGGTGCGGCTGCTCGATGTGGAATCGGTCTCGCCGCATGGCTACTACATCGTCGAGCGCGAACAGGCCCCGCTCAAGCCCGAGGCGCGCTATTTCGTCGACTGGCTGCTGAGCCTGGACTGGTAGGAGACCGATCCCATGGAAATCCGCCTGCTGACCCCCGCCGATGCCGCCGCCTTCCAGGCGCTGCGGCTGCAAGGCCTGGCCGAAGCGCCGGAGGCCTTCGCTTCCAGCCTGGAGGAGGAACAGGACCGGCCGCTGGAAATCGTTGCCGGGCGCCTGGCCGCGACCGAGGGCAAGGCCGTGTTCGGCGCCTTCGTTGACGGCACCGATGGCAGCGCGCTGGCCGGCGTGGTCGGGGTGATGCGCGAGGAAAACGCCAAGCACCGGCACAAGGCCTTTATCTGGGGCATGTACGTGGCCCCGGGCTGGCGCGACCGCAAGCTCGGCCGCGCGCTGATGGAGCGGGCCATGGAACAGGCCGCCGCCATGCCGGGCGTGCGCCAGGTGACGCTGTGCGTCAATGCCGGCAGCGCGGGCGCGGTGCGCCTGTATGAGTCGCTCGGCTTCGTGCGCACGGGGCTGGAGCCGGATGCGCTGTACGTCGCGCCGCACTTCCACGACAAGCTCGACATGGTCTGCTTCCTGCCGCAGCCGCCGGCACGCTGAGTCCGGCCGGGCCGCCTTCCCTGCACCCGCGCCGCGGTGTACGCTGGACTTGCGTCCCATGCCAGGCGTGATTTCCCGCGCAGCCATGATGAGCATTTTTGATCGGCCTGCCATGCGGAATTCACGTCTCCCGTGGTGCCCGCACCAGGTGCCCTGCGCTATAGTCACCCGTCCCCCGCGGCAGGCCCTGCATTGCCGCGACCGGCAGGCCGCGCACCGGCCGCCATCCAGGAGGCCCCACAGGAGTCGTTCATGAATGCCCCGCACGAAGCCCAAACCATCGCCCCCGACGGCGCCCATGCCACGGCCGAAGGCCGCCGCAGCGCGCTGCTGGCCGGCCTGGCGCAGATCCTGCCGGATGCCGCGCTGCTGTGGAAGCCGGAAGACACCGTCCCCTATGAATGCGACGGCCTGGCCGCGTACCGCCAGGTGCCAATGGCCGTGGCCCTGCCCGACACCGAGGAACAGGTCTGCGCGATCCTGCGCCTGTGCCACAAGCTGGGCGTGCCGGTGGTGCCACGCGGCGCCGGCACCAGCCTGTCGGGCGGCGCCATGCCGATCGCCGAGGGCCTGGTGCTGTCGCTGGCCAAGTTCAAGCGCATCCTGTCGGTCGATCCGTACTCGCGCACCGCGGTGGTCCAGCCGGGGGTGCGCAACCTGGCGATCTCCGACGCCGCCGCACCCCACAACCTGTACTACGCGCCGGACCCGTCCTCGCAGATCGCCTGCACCATCGGCGGCAACGTCAGCGAGAACTCAGGCGGCGTGCACTGCCTGAAGTACGGCCTGACCGTGCACAACGTGCTGCGCGTGCGCGCGGTGACGATGGAGGGCGAGGTGGTAGTGTTCGGCTCCGAGGCCCCCGATTCTCCGGGCCTGGACCTGCTGGCGGTGCTGATCGGCTCCGAAGGCATGCTGGCCGTGGTCACCGAGGTCACGGTGCGCCTGATCCCCAAGCCGCAGCTGGCGCAGGTGATCATGGCCTGCTTCGACGATGTCGAGAAAGGCGGCAATGCGGTGGCGGACGTGATCGCCGCCGGCATCATCCCGGCCGGGCTGGAAATGATGGACAAGCCCGCCACCGCCGCGGTCGAGCAGTTTGTGCATGCGGGCTATGACCTGGATGCCGCCGCCATCCTGCTGTGCGAATCCGACGGCACCCCGGAAGAAGTGGCCGAGGAAATCGAACGCATGAGCGCGGTGCTGACGGCATCCGGCTGCACCCGCATCGTGGTCTCGCAGAACGAGGCCGAGCGCCTGCGCTTCTGGAGCGGCCGCAAGAACGCCTTCCCCGCCGCCGGGCGGATCTCGCCGGACTACTACTGCATGGACGGCACCATCCCGCGCAAGCACATCGGCACGCTGCTCAGGCGCATCGAGGACATGGAGCGCAAGTACGGCCTGCGCTGCATCAACGTGTTCCATGCCGGCGACGGCAACATGCACCCGCTGGTGCTGTTCGATGGCGCCGACCAGGACGAATGGCACCGCGCCGAGCTGTTTGGCGCCGACATCCTGGAAACCTGCGTCGAGCTGGGCGGCACCGTCACCGGCGAGCACGGCGTGGGCGTGGAGAAGCTCAACTCGATGTGCGTGCAGTTCTCGCCCGCCGAGCGCGATGCCTTCTTCGGCGTCAAGGCCGCCTTCGACCCGGCGCGGCTGCTCAACCCGGACAAGGCCATCCCCACGCTGGCGCGCTGCGCGGAGTACGGCAAGATGCATGTGAAGCGGGGCCTGCTGCCGCACCCAGAGCTGCCGCGCTTCTGAGCCACGCCATGTCCAGCCCACGCCGACGCCAGCACCAGGAAGCGTTCATCCGCCAGCGCCTGGGCCAGCCCGAGACCGGCTGGCGCCTGCGCTGGTACACCATCATCTTCGAGGCCGATACCCGCGAGGGCCGGCTCTTCGATGTCGCGCTGCTGCTGGCCATTGTCGCCAGCGTGATGGTGGTGATGCTCGACAGCCTGCCCGCGGTGAGCAACCGCCTGGGGCGGCTGTTCACCGTGCTGGAATGGATGTTTACGCTGTTCTTCACGGCCGAGTACGTGATGCGCATCCTGGTGGTGCGCCGGCCGTGGCGCTATGTGTTCAGCTTCTACGGCATCATCGACTTCGTCTCGATCATGCCGACCTGGCTGGCGTTCTTCCTGCCCGAGCTGCATTTCCTGATCGACGTGCGCCTGCTGCGGCTGCTGCGCGTGTTCCGGATCCTGAAGCTGACCGTGTACTTCGAGGAGGCCGAGATCCTGTACCGCGCGCTGGTCAACAGCCGGCGCAAGATCTTCGTGTTCCTGGGGACGGTGTTCATCATCACCGTGATCCTGGGCACGGTGATGTACGTGGTGGAAGGTCCGCAGCACGGCTTCACCAGCATCCCGGTCAGCATGTACTGGGCGGTGGTGACGCTGACCACCACGGGCTTCGGCGACATGGTGCCCAAGACCCCGCTGGGGCAGTTCATCACCTCGCTGACCATCCTGCTGGGCTACGGCATCATCGCCTTCCCCACCGGCATCGTCGGCGCCGAGCTGGCCGCCAGCATCCTGAAGCGGCCACTCACCACGCGCACCTGCACCCATTGCCTGACCGAGGGCCACGAACCCGACGCCGGCTACTGCAAGCATTGCGGCAGCCAGCTGCCCGAATACCAGAACGACCGGCCGGAAGTGCCCGGCGGACCTGCCGGCTCCTGAGCCGGCCTTCCCTACCCCACGACGCATATGCAAGCCACCCTCGACGCCATCCGCGACGCCGTCAGGCAAGCCACCGAGACCCGCACCGCGCTGCGGCTGCGCGGCGGCGGCAGCAAGGACTTCTACGGCCAGCCCGCCGCGGGCCAGTTGCTGGACACGCGCGCCTATGCCGGCATCGTCGACTACGACCCGGCCGAGCTGGTGATCACCGCGCGCTGCGGCACGCCGCTGGCCGAGATCGAGGCGGCGCTGGCCGAAAAGCGCCAGATGCTGGCCTTCGAACCGCCCCATTTCGCACTGCCGGGCCAGCCCAGCACCGCGACGCTGGGCGGCGCCGTGGCCGCGGGATTGTCGGGCCCGCGCCGGCAGTCGGTGGGCGCGCTGCGCGACTTCATGCTGGGCGCGCAGCTGATGGACGGCCGCGGCGAGGTGATGGACTTCGGCGGCCAGGTGATGAAGAACGTGGCGGGCTATGACGTGTCGCGGCTGCTGGCGGGCTCGCTCGGCACGCTCGGACTGATCCTGCAGGTATCGGTCAAGGTGCTGCCGGCACCGTTCGACGAGGCCACGCTGCGCTTCGAGCTGGCGCAGGCCGATGCCATCGAGCACCTGAACCGGTGGGGCGGCCAGCCGCTGCCGCTGGCATCTTCGGCCTGGCACGCGGGCGTGCTGCATGTGCGCCTGGCCGGCGCCACCGCCGCCGTGCGTGCCGCGTGCGCCAGGCTGGGCGGCGAGCGCGTGGACGCTGCAGAAGCCGCGGCGCTGTGGCAATCGCTGCGCGAGCAGACCCACCCGTTCTTCGCCCCCGCCCAGGCGGGCCGCGCGCTGTGGCGCCTGGCGGTGCCCACCATCGCCGCGCCGCTGGAGCTGCCCGGCCCACAGCTGATCGAATGGGGGGGCGGCCAGCGCTGGTGGCTGCCCGAGGACGGCGCTGACAAGACCGATGCCGAAAGCGTGCGCGCCGTGGCGCAGGCTGCCGGCGGCCATGCCACGCTGTTCCGCAACGGCGACAAGTCAGTGGGCGTGTTCACGCCGCTGGCCTCGCCGCTGGCCGCGATCCACCGCCGCCTGAAAGAGACCTTCGACCCGGCCGGCATCTTCAACCCGCAGCGCATGTACCCCGGGCTCTGATCCGGCAGGTCCAGACAACTCCAGGCACAACCTCCCCACACCATGCAAACGAACCTGGCCGATTTTCTTCGCAACACGCCCGAAGGCGAGGAAGCCAAATCCATCGTCGGCAATTGCGTGCATTGCGGCTTCTGCACCGCCACCTGCCCCACCTACCAGTTGCTCGGCGATGAACTGGACGGCCCGCGCGGGCGCATCTACCTGATGAAACAGGTGCTGGAAGGCCATGCCATCACCGAAAGCACGCGCCTGCACCTGGACCGCTGCCTGACCTGCCGCAACTGCGAATCGACCTGCCCGTCGGGCGTGCGCTACGGCCGCCTGGTCGATATCGGCCGCAAGCTGGTCGACGACAAGCTCGAGGCCGAAGGCGTGCAGCGCCCCGCCCGCGAGCGCATCGCGCGCTGGGTGCTGCGCGAGGGGCTGACGCGCCCGGCGCTGTTCGGCACGGCGCTGCGCCTGGGCCAGATGGTGCGGCCGCTGCTGCCGGGCACGCTGCGCAACAAGGTGCCGGCGCCGTCCAGCACCGCCGCGCCCGGCACCTGGCCGCGCAATGTGCATGCACGCAAGATGCTGTTGCTCGACGGCTGCGTGCAGCCGGCAATGTCGCCCAACATCAATGCCGCCACTGCGCGCGTGTTCGACCGTGTCGGCGTACAACTGCTGGTGGCGCGCGAAGCCGGCTGCTGCGGCGCGATCCGCTTCCACACCGGCGACCACGACGGCGGCCTCGACAATATGCGCCGCAATATCGACGCCTGGTGGCCGCATATCGAGGACGGCGCCGAAGCCATCGTGATGACCGCCTCGGGCTGCGGCGCGATGGTCAAGGACTACGGCCACCTGCTGCGCAACGATCCGAAGTACGCCGAGCGCGCCCGCCGCGTATCGGCGCTGACGCGCGACCTGTCCGAAGTCTTGCCGGACTTTGCCGACGAGCTGCACACCCTGGCCGGCGCGGTCCCGCGCGACAACCGGCGCGTGGCTTACCACCCGCCCTGCACGCTGCAGCACGGCCAGCAGATCCGCGGCAAAGTCGAAGCGCTCTTGACCGGCCTCGGCGTCGAAGTCAAACTCTGCGCTGACAGCCACCTGTGCTGCGGCTCGGCAGGCACTTATTCGGTGTTGCAGCCGGAACTGGCCTACCGCCTGCGCGACGACAAGCTTGCCAAACTGCAGGCCACGCAGCCCGAAGCCATCGTCTCGGCCAATATCGGCTGCATCTCGCACCTGCAGAGCGGCACCGGCACCCCGGTGATGCACTGGATCGAACTGGTCGACAAGATGCTCGGCTAGCGCGGGCGGGCGGGCAGCATGGGCGGCATGCGTGCATCCCTTCCGGACGCGCGCCGCGCACCTGCGACCAAACGCCACGCCCCCCATGCTCCAGACCTTTGCAATCCTGTTGGTTTTCCAGTCCGTCGGCGAGGTGATCAGCTACGCGCTGACCCTGCCCGTGCCCGGCCCCGTGCTGGGCATGATCCTGCTGTTCGGCTGGCTCGTCTTCGACGACCGCCTGCTGCCCATCATCCAGGGCACCACATCTGAACTGCTCAAGCACCTGTCGCTGCTGTTCGTGCCGGCCGGCGTCGGCATCATGGTCCATGCCAACCGCATCGAGGGCGAATGGATGCCGATCCTGGTGGCGCTGGTGGTGTCCACCTGGCTGGCCATCGCCACCACCGCCGTGGTCACGCGCATGCTGATGCGCAAGCGCGCCGATGTCCCGCCCACCGATGCGAAAGGAGAGCAGGCATGATGACGCCCCGCCTCAACGAGATCTGGGTCTACCTGGCCGCGAGCCCGCTGGTCGGGCTGACCGCCACGCTGCTGGCCTACGTGTTTGCCTTCCGCATCTATGAGCGTTCGCGCTTCTCGCCGCTGGCCAACCCGGTGATGATCGCGGTGGCGCTGCTGGTCACGGTGCTGACCGTCACCGGCACGCCCTACAAGACCTACTTCGACGGCGCGCAGTTCGTGCACTTCCTGCTGGGGCCCGCCACGGTGGCACTGGCGGTGCCGCTGTACCTGCAGCTGCCCAAGCTGCGCACCCATGTGTTCCCGCTGCTGGCGGGGCTGGTGGCGGGCTCGGTGGTGGCGGTGGTGTCGGCGGTGGGCATTGCCTGGCTGCTGGGCGCATCGCCCGAGACCGTGCGCTCGCTCGCGCCCAAGTCGGTGACGATCCCGATCGCCATGGGCGTGGCCGAGAAGATCGGCGGGCTGCCGTCGCTGACGGCGGTGCTGGTGATGGCCACCGGCATCATCGGCGCGATCAGCGCCACCAGCGTGCTGAACCTGCTGCGCATCCGCGACTACAGCGTGCGCGGCTTCGCCACCGGCGTGGCGGCGCACGGCATCGGCACCGCGCGGGCCTTCCAGGTCAACCAGGAAGCCGGCGCCTTTGCCGCGCTGGGCATGGGCCTGAACGGCGTGCTGACGGCGATCATGGTGCCGGTGATGGCGGCGTGGATGCCACACTGACACGCTCCTGACAGGACGCTGTCAGCAGCCCCCGCGCATGATGCGAACTCCTCACTCCCCTTCACTTGGAACCAAGGAGTCTGTCATGAGCAATCGTCTGATCAACTGGCTGGAAATCCCCGTCGTCGACATGAACCGCGCGGTCGGCTTCTACGAGCAGGTATTCGACATCCAGCTGCGCCGCGAAACCATGAGCCAGGTCGACATGGCCGTGTTCCCCCACCCCGACCCGGGCGGCGCACTGGTGGCCGGCGACGGCTACCGCCCCAGCAACTACTACGGCGCGGTGCCATACCTGCATGCGCCGGAACTGGATGTGCTGCTGGAGCGCGCCGCGCGCGCCGGCGGCAAGACCGTGTTCGGGCCGCTGCGCCTGCCGGGCGAGATCGGCCGCATCGCCCATATCACCGACAGCGAAGGCAACCGCATCGGGCTGCACGAGCCCGTGGCCGGTTGACCCCGATGGCCAGCCACCCCCGATGAGCCGCCGCGCCGACCGCCTGTTCCAGATCGTGCAGGTGCTGCGCGGCCGCCGCCTGACCACGGCGGCGCTGCTGGCGCAGCGGCTCGGGGTGTCGGAACGCACCGTCTACCGTGATATCCAGGCGCTGTCGCTGTCAGGCGTGCCGGTCGAAGGCGAGGCCGGCATCGGCTACCGGCTGCGCGCGGACTTCGATGTCCCGCCGCTGATGTTCACCGCCATGGAAGTGGAAGCGCTGGTCGCCGGCCTGCGCCTCCTGAAGGCCTGGGGCGGCGGCGCGCTGGCCGCCGCGGCCGATCCCGCGCTGGAAAAACTGATGGCTGCGCTGCCGCCGCCGCGCCGGCTGGCGGCGCAGCAAAGCCGCGTGTTCGCGCCGGAATACGTCAACCAGGCGCATGTGCGCGAGGCCTTCGACGTGGTGCACGGCGCGCTGGGCGAGCAGAAATTGCTGCTGCTCGACTACTGCGACGTGCAGCAGCGCATCACCGAACGCGTGGTGATGCCGCTGGGCCTGTTCTTCTGGGGCAATGCCTGGCTGCTGGCGGCGTGGTGCACCACGCGCACTGACTACCGCAGCTTCCGGCTGGACCGCTGCCGCGCCATCCGCATGCTGGACGACCATTTCCACGAAACGCCCGACCGCTCGCTCAATGGTTTCCTGCGCGCGGTGCGCGCCAGCGGCACCTAGTCCCGCTCAGGCAGCCGGGTCGGACAGCAGCTTCTCGATATCGGCGCGCAGCTCGTCGGGCTTGGTGGTCGGCGCATAGCGCTTGAACACCGTGCCGTCGCGGCGCAGCAGGAACTTGGTGAAGTTCCATTTGATGCCCTGGGTACCGAGCACGCCACGCTTTTCCGTGGTCAGCCACTGGTACAGCGGATGGGCGTCGGCGCCGTTCACGTCGATCTTGGCGAACATCGGGAAGCGCACCGCAAAGCGCGATTCGCAGAACTGGCCGATCTGCTGCGCGTCGCCCGGCTCCTGCTTGCCGAACTGGTTGCACGGGAAGCCCAGCACCTCCAGGCCGCGCCCGTGGTATTCGTCGTAGAGCTTCTGCAGCCCCTCGTATTGCGGCGTGAACCCGCATTCGCTGGCGGTGTTGACGACCAGCATCACCTTGCCCTGGAACTGCGACAGCGGTACCGGCTGGCCGGCCAGCGAGTTGGCTTCGAACTGGTAGACATTGCTCATGGCAGACTCCTCTAGGTAGCCCAAGCATACCGCCATGCGCACCGGCGTGCACGAATCAGATGACGTTGAGATGCTCGGTGCCGGCGCCCAGGTCGGTGTCCTTGGCGCTCGCGCTGTGCAGCTTGATCATCAGGCGCAGGTCGTTGAGCGAGTCGGCGTTGCGCAGCGCGTCCTCGTAGGTGATCTTGCCTTCCTCGTACAGGTCGAACAGCGCCTGGTCGAACGAGACCATGCCCTGCTCGCGCGACTTCTTGATGACTTCCTTGAGCTCGTGGATCTCGCCCTTGAAGATCAGGTCGGCCACCAGCGGCGTGCCGATCATGATCTCCACCGCCGGCACCCGCCCCTTGCGGCCCGCGCGCGGCAGCAGGCGCTGCGAGATCATCGCCTTCAGGTTCAGCGACAGGTCGATCAGCAGCTGCTGGCGCTTTTCCTCGGGGAAGAAGTTGACCACGCGGTCGATCGCCTGGTTGGCATTGTTGGCGTGCAGCGTGGCCAGGCACAGGTGGCCGGTCTCGGCGTACTGCATCGCGTACTCCATGGTTTCGCGGTCGCGGATTTCGCCGATCAGGATCACGTCGGGCGCCTGGCGCAGCGTGTTCTTCAGCGCCACGTGCCAGGACTCGGTGTCGATGCCGACCTCGCGCTGCGTGACGATGCAGTTCTGGTGCGCATGCACGTACTCGATCGGATCCTCGATGGTGATGATATGGCCGTACGAATGCGCGTTGCGGTGATCCAGCATTGCCGCCAGCGTGGTCGACTTGCCCGAGCCGGTGGCGCCGGTCACGATCACCAGCCCGCGCTTGGCCATCACCACCTCATGCAGCGTCGCCGGCAGGTCCAGGTCGGCCACCGAGGGGATGCGCGTATTGATGGTGCGCACCACCATGCCGGCCTTGCCCTGCTGGATAAAGGCCGACACGCGGAAGCGCCCGGCCTTGGGCGCGGTGATCGCGAAATTGCATTCGCGGCTGGTGTCGAAGTCCTGCACCTGGCGCTCGTTCATCACCGAGCGCACCAGGCCCAGCGCCTGGGTCGGGTTCAGCGGCTGCTGCGACACCGGCTTGATCTTGCCGTCGACCTTGATCGCCGGCGGGAAGTCAGAAGTGATGAACAGGTCCGAGCCGCGGTTGCTGACCATCAGTTCCAGCAGGTCGTTGATGTACTTGGCGGCGGATTCGCGATCGAGCATGGCGGTGTCCTGCTAGGGAGCGGGCCTCAGCCCATGAACGCGTCGGGGTTCTTCGCGATGGCGCGCGCGTCGTTGTAGCTGATGACGCTGCGCTTGATCAGGTCAGACAGGCACTGGTCCAGCGTCTGCATGCCCAGCCCGCTGCTGGTCTGCATCATCGAGTACATCTGCGCGATCTTGTTCTCACGGATCAGGTGGCGGATCGCGGGCGTGGCGATCATGATCTCGTGCGCGGCGGTGCGGCCGTTGCCGTCGCGCGTCTTCAGCAGCGTCTGCGAGATCACCGCCTCCAGCGATTCCGACAGCATGGTGCGCACCATGTCCTTCTCTTCGGGCGGAAACACATCGACCACGCGGTCGATGGTCTTGGCCGCGGAACTGGTATGCAGCGTGCCGAAGACCAGGTGGCCGGTCTCGGCCGCGGTCAGCGCCAGGCGGATGGTTTCCAGGTCGCGCAGCTCACCCACCAGGATCACGTCCGGGTCTTCACGCAGTGCCGAGCGCAGCGCGTTGGCAAACGAATGCGTATGCGGCCCCAGCTCACGCTGGTTGATCAGGCTCTTCTTGGAGCTGTGCACGAATTCGATCGGGTCCTCCACCGTGAGGATGTGGCCCATGTCGCTTTCGTTGCGGTGGTCGACCATCGCTGCCAGCGTGGTGGACTTGCCCGAGCCGGTCGGGCCCGTCACCAGCACCAGCCCGCGCGGCTTCATGCACAGGTCAGCAAACACCGCGGGCGCGCGCAGCTCTTCGAGCGTGAGCACCTTGGAGGGAATGGTACGGAACACCGCGGCGGCGCCGCGCTGGGTGCTATAGGCATTGACCCGGAAGCGGGACAGGCCGGCGATCTCGAACGAGAAATCGATTTCGAGGCGTTCTTCGTAGGCCTTGCGCTGGGTGTCGCTCATGATGTCGTACACCATGGCGTGGACATCCTTGTGCGTCATCGAGGCGACGTTGATCCGGCGCATGTCGCCGTGGATCCGCACCATTGGCGGCATGTCCGCGGAGAGATGAAGATCAGACGCCTTGTTCTTGACAGCGAAAGCCAATAGCTGCGCGATGTCCATCTATAATGACCCCACCCTGAGTTATCAGTACTTTGCGTACTTTCTTTTGTATGTTCGCCGGATTATGTCTGTAATTGCCGCCAACTTGCAAGCCGTTCACCAGCGCATCGCGGCGGCCGCACAACAAGCCGGCAGACAGCCCGCGGACATCGCCCTGCTGGCCGTTTCCAAAACTGTTTCCCCTGACCGCATAAGGGCCGCATACGCCGCCGGACAGCTTGCCTTCGGCGAAAACTACGTCCAGGAAGGCGTCGACAAGATCGCCGCGCTGGCCGACCTGCGCCACCGCCTGCAATGGCATTTCATCGGTCCGCTGCAAAGCAACAAGACCCGGCTGGTGGCGGAGCATTTCGACTGGGTGCACGCCGTCGACCGGCTCAGGATCGCCGAGCGGCTGTCGGCCCAGCGCCCGGCCGGCATGGCGGCGCTGCAGGTCTGCATCCAGGTCAATATCAGCGGCGAAGCCAGCAAGAGCGGCGTCGCCCCGGCAGAGGTACCCGTCCTGGCACATGCCGTCGCCGCGCTGCCCGGCCTGCGCCTGCGCGGGCTGATGGCCATCCCCGAGCCTGAGGACGACCCCGCCGCGCAGCGCCGCCCGTTCGCGGCCATGCGCGCCATGCTGCTGGCGCTGCGCGCCGATGGCCTGGACCTCGACACGCTGTCGATGGGCATGTCGGGCGACATGGAAGCCGCCATCGCCGAGGGCGCCAACCTGGTGCGGATCGGCACCGCCATCTTCGGAGCGCGCCAGTACCCGTAGTCCGGCGCGCTCAGTCCATTCCCTTCAAGCCCCCCAACGGATCCCCATGCTCGATACCCTTACCTTTGGCTTTCTCGGCGGCGGCAACATGGCCACCGCACTGATCGGCGGCCTGATCGCCCGCGGCGTGCCGGCCGGCTCGATCCGCGTGGTCGACCCCTTCCCCGAGGCCCAGCAACGCCTGGCGCGCGACCTCGGCGTGCATGCCGCGGGGGCGCCGGATACCGCCTTCGGCGCCAGCGACGTGCTGGTGCTGGCGGTCAAGCCGCAGCAGTTCCGCGACGCCGCGGCGCAGCTGCTGCCGATCCTGCCGGCCGGCGGCAAGGGCAACCTGGTGATCAGCGTGGCCGCCGGCATCCGGCTGCAGGACATGCAGCGCTGGCTGGACGGCCGCACCCGGCTGGTGCGGGCGATGCCGAATACGCCGGCGCTGGCGGGCATGGGCATGACGGGGCTGGCCGCACCGGCCGGGCTGTCGGCCGAAGACCGCGCGATTGCCGGCGCCGTGGCCGGGGCCGTCGGCAAGTGCGTGTGGGTGGATGGGGATGACCAGATCGATGCGGTCACCGCCATTTCGGGCAGCGGGCCGGCCTATGTTTTCTACTTTATCGAGGCGATGGAACGCGCCGCGACGGAGCTGGGCCTGACGGCGGAGCAAGGCCGCGAACTGGCCGTGGAAACCTTCCGCGGCGCGGCTGCCCTGGCGGGTCAGTCGCCTGAGCCGGTGTCGACCTTGCGTGAGCGCGTGACTTCCAAGGGTGGTACCACCTATGCGGCGCTGACGGCAATGGAGGCTTCGGGTATTGGTGATGCCTTTGTGCGCGCGATGCATGCGGCGGCGGCGCGAGGCAAGGAGATGGGGGCGGAGTTCGGGAAGGATTGAGCACTATCTTGCCCGACTGCTTTCTCCCCTCCCGCAAGCGGGAGGGGAGCAAACCGGCAGGATTTAATCAGCGGATCGCATAAGCCACCGCCGTCCCCGCAAATACACAGGCCCCCAGCCAGTTGTTATGCCGGAACGCCGCAAAACACCGCATCCGGTCCCGATCGCGAATCAGCGTGTAGTGATACCCGGCGCAACCCGCAGCCGCCACCAGCCCCACCCAGTAAGGCCACCCCAGCCCGAGCAACACTCCCACCCAGGCCATCAGCGCCAAGAACACGGCATAGCAGATCATGATCGCCGCCACGTCAAAGCGGCCAAAGGTAATGGCAGAAGTCTTCATGCCAAGCAACAGGTCGTCGTCACGATCCACCATCGCATACGCCGTGTCATACGCCACCGCCCAGAACACATTGGCCAGCAGCATCATCCACGCCACCGGCGGCACCTGGTCCTGGATCGCGGCAAAGGCCATCGGGATGCCAAAGCCGAAGGCGATGCCAAGATAAGCTTGGGGAATCGCAAAGAAGCGCTTGAAGAACGGGTACGTACCCGCGACCACCGCCGCCACGACCGCCAGCCATTTGGTCAGTGCATTGAGCGGCAGCACCAGCGCAAAGGCCACCAGCGCCAGCACGGCGGCCACGGCCAGCGCTTCCCACGCGGCGATCTTGCCCGCGGTCAGCGGCCGCTCCCTGGTGCGCTTGACGTGCTTGTCGAAGTCGCGGTCGGCCCAGTCGTTGATGGCGCAGCCAGCCGAGCGCATCAGGAAGGTGCCCGCCACGAAGATCCAGAACAGCCCCCATGCCGGCGGCCCGCCTGCGGCCATCCACATGGCCCACAGCGTCGGCCACAGCAGCAGCAGTGTGCCGATCGGCTTGTCGATGCGCACCAGGCGCGCGTAGAGGGAAAGGCGTTCAAGCATGGGAGTGGGGGGCAACGGCGAGAGGGTCTGCACAGCGCGGATCCGGGAAGGAGGATTCATTGACATCCTCCGCTCCCTGAAGGGAGGGGATTCCCTCTGCAGGCGATCGATGTCCCGATCGGGCAAGGATATTTAGCGCAGCGTTCACATCGCGATCATGTACAGCACCGCATTCACTGCATACCCACTGCCTTATTCCAAGGTCTGCGATACCTTTCGGCCTCTCCGGCGGCATCGCGTCGCACGAAGAGCAAACCTGGGTGGTGAAACGTTCGTCGACTTCCTCGTACCACGCGCCATGCGCAATCGCCTTGTACGCGAGCATTGTGCGGAAGGACGACCAGCCCGCATCGAGGACGGACTTCGCCATGCTGGTCCTGGCGAGGCCGGCGGCATTCACATTACCCACCGCAATGTAGTCAAAGTCCCGCACGATGCGATGCGAGAGCTTGTGCAGAAAGTCGCGCCGCGCATTGGCGATGCGCGCATGGAGGTTCGTCGCCTGTCGCTTCTTGCGCGCCCGCTGCGCCTTGGCAAGGGCTTGCTCGAGTTGGCCATGGTGGCGCGGATTCCCGATCTTCTCGCCGGTGGAGAGCGTGGCAAGGTCCTTCAAGCCGAGATCGATGCCGACGCCGCGTGCCGGGGACCGGGCCTGGGTGTCGGCAACTTCAATCACGATGTTCAGGAACCAGTTGCCTCGCGCGTCGCGGGAGAAATTCGTGCCGTCCTTGATCTTGCCCTCGGGAAGGGGGCGGGAGTTGAACACGCGAAACGTGTTGCCGGCAAAGCGGAATGCGTCGCCCGAGCGCTTGAGATCCCGCCCCTTGAGCGGCACCCAGCCGAGGGACCTGCGGCCGCGATAGCGCAGGTACGGCCGGCGATGCTGGCTACGCGACTTGGCGTACTGCTCGCAAACCGCGTTGACGGTGCCGGAATGGATACGGAGTTCCTTGCTGCTGCCGGTGGTCAACACGTTCAGATCGAAACCTGTGGGCCATTTCTTGCCCCATTTCAGCGCGTGCTTCTGTGTGTCATTGCAGAAGTTCCAGACGTAGTTCACCGCGCGGCTCTGCTGATTGAGCAGGCCGTTCAGCGACTTTACCCGGTAGCGATAGACGAGAAGCATGCCGGTCATTCTAAATTGGGATTGCTTGCTGCCGGCAGCACTCCTTTCACTCCCCGCCCTGAAGGTCGGGGTTTCTCGGAGCAAGTCTGATGAAAACGCGCCGCAGCCCGGACGGTTGCGACGCGCAGTGCCGGCCGCCGCAGAAGGACAGCCGAAGGTGACCGGCAGGCCTCAGGCCAGCATCGCGCGCAGCATCCACGCGGTCTTTTCATGCGTCTGCATGCGCTGGGTCAGCAGGTCGGCCGACGGCTCGTCGCCGGCGGCGTCGATCACCGGGAAGAGCGAGCGCGCGGTGCGCACCACGGCTTCCTGGCCTTCGACCAGCTTGCGGATCATGTCGGTGGCCTCGGGCACGCCCTCTTCCTCCGCGATCGACGACAGGCGGGCGTATTCCTTGTAGGTGCCCGGTGCCGGGTAGCCCAGCGCGCGGATACGCTCGGCGATCGAGTCCACGGCGAGCGCCAGCTCGGTGTACTGGGTCTCGAACATCAGATGCAGCGTATTGAACATGGGACCCGTCACGTTCCAGTGGAAGTTATGGGTCTTGAGGTAGAGGGTGTAGGTGTCCGCCAGCAGCTTGGACAGGCCTTCCGCGATCTTCTTGCGGTCCTTGTCGGAAATACCGATATTCACGCTCATCTCATTCTTCTTTGCCATGGTAGGTACGCTCCGTTCTGGTAAAGCCACGAGGGGCACCGCCGGGCTTGCCGTGTTTTGGGGCCGGGCGGCGCAGTACCCGCATTATTGCATTAGCCGGCAATCCCGGCCAAACCCCGGGCCACTTCGCTGAACATCACGGCCGCGCCGAGCACGATCACGGCGGCGCCGACTTCCTTGCGCCACAGCTTGTGGCGCAGCCGCGCGGCATCGGCGCGTCCGGGCTGGTCGTGCCCGTCGTGCCACAGCTGCCGCCACTCGTCGATAAACAAACGGATCATCGCCATCATCGTTCTCCGCGGCGCGGCAGCCCGCCAGGGGCGCCGCGCCAGGCTGCCGCTTACTTCAGGTTGAGCGCGCGCTTCACGCCCTCGCCGTAGGCCGGGTCGGCCTTGGTGAAGTGCTCCAGCTGCACGCGCACGATCGCCTCAGGCACGCCCTGCATGGCCGCCGCGATATTGGCGAACAGGCGCTGGCGCTGGCCCTCGTCGAACAGGTGGAACAGCGCGCCGGGCTGGCTGTAGTAGTCCGGGTCGACGCGGTGGTCCCAGTGGTCGGCGGCGCCATCCAGTGCCAGCGGCGGCTCGATCGCGCGCTCGCTGGCGGCGTAGGCGCTTTCGCGGTTGGGCTCGTAGTTGAGCTTGCTGCCCTGATTGCCGTCCACGCGCATCGCGCCGTCACGGTGGAAGCTGTTGTGGAACGGGCATTTCGGCGCGTTCACCGGGATCTGGTTGTGGTTGATCCCCAGGCGGTAGCGCTGCGTGTCGCCGTACGAGAACAGCCGTCCCTGCAGCATCTTGTCGGGCGAGAAGCCGATGCCCGGCACGATATTGGCCGGATTCATCGCCACCTGCTCGACCTCGGCAAAGTAGTTGCCCGGGTTGCGGTTCAGCTCCAGCACGCCCACGTCGATCAGCGGGTAGTCCTTGTGCGGCCAGACCTTGGTCAGGTCGAACGGATTGATGTGGTACTTGGCCGCATCTGCCTCCGGCATGATCTGCACGCGCAGGTTCCAGCGCGGGAAATTGCCGGTCTCGATGTTCTCGAACAGGTCGCGCTGCGCGCTCTCGCGGTCGTTGGCGACCACCCTGGCCGCTTCCTCATTGGTCCAGTTGGCAATGCCCTGCTGCGACTTGAAGTGGAACTTGACCCAGAAGCGCTCGTTGCTGGCGTTGATGAACGAGTACGTATGCGAGCCAAAGCCGTGGATCTGGCGGTAGTTCTGCGGCAGGCCGCGGTCGCTCATCAGGATGGTGACCTGGTGCAGCGATTCCGGATGGCGCGACCAGAAGTCCCACACCGCGATCGGGTCGCGCAGGTTGGTGCGCGGGTTGCGCTTCTGCGTGTGGATAAAGTCCGGGAACTTGAGCGGATCGCGCACGAAGAACACGGGGGTGTTGTTGCCGACCACGTCCCAGTTGCCTTCGTCGGTGTAGAACTTGATCGAGAAGCCGCGCACGTCGCGCTCGGCATCGGCCGCGCCGCGCTCGCCGGCCACGGTCGAGAAGCGGATGAACAGCGGCGTTTCCTTGCCAACCTGGGCAAAGACCGAAGCCTTGGTGTACCTGGTGATGTCGTGGGTGATCCTGAGCGTACCATAGGCACCGGAGCCCTTGGCATGCACGCGCCGCTCGGGGATGACCTCGCGGTCGAAGTGGGCCAGCTTTTCGAGGAACCAGACGTCCTGCAGCAGCATCGGGCCGCGCGGGCCCGCCGTCTGCGAGTTCTGGTTATCGGCGACGGGTGCGCCGGCGGCGGTGGTAAGGGTGTCCTTCTTGCTCATCTTTTCCTCTTGGTGGGTAGGCTGAAAGGGATCGCCGCGTCAGAGCGCGGCGGCATAGCAGGCAAGGCAATCGAGCAGGCAGCGCCCCATGCGGAGGGGAAACGGGCGCTTGTTGGTTGTTGTTGGAGAGAACTGAGCGCTGGTGCTCATCATCGGATCCTGTCTCAGGTCGATGCCATCTGCACCGACAGGAGTCAGCCTATCAACCATCTATCGAATTGAGAATTCAATTATTTGTACCTATGTATTAGGTCAAATCTATCGGGTATTTCTGCAACTTATCGCAGCGGAAAATGACCGCCCGAAGACAGGTTGCCCCGTGGCGGGGCCAGAAAAGACAACGGCCGCAGCGGAATCTCCGGTGCGGCCGTGGGAAGTGCCGGTACTGCGGCGGTAAGACAATCAGGCCGCTTCGGCCAGCTCCTTGGCGTCCAGCTTGCGCACGCCGGCCAGATCGCACGCGGCCACGGCATTGGCCAGCGCTTCCATGGCCGGCAGGCGGGTGAAGCTCTTGCGCCAGGCCAGCACCACGCGCCGGTCGGGCACCGGATCGGCAAACGGCACATAGGACAGCATGTCGCCCTTGGCCTTCAGGTCGGGCACCGAGGTGCGCGGCAGCACGGTGATGCCAACCCCGCTGGCCACCATATGGCGGATGGTTTCCAGCGACGAGCCCTCGAAGGTCTTCTGGATGCCGTCGGCCGCCTGCGAGAAGCGCGACAGCTCCGGGCACACGCCCAGCACATGGTCGCGGAAGCAGTGGCCGCTGCCCAGCAGCAGCATGGTCTGCTGCTTCAGCTCATCGGGGTCGATGGAATGCGCCTGCGCCAGCTGGTGGCCGCGCGGCACGGCGACGACAAAGGGTTCGTCGTAGAGCGGGCGCACGGTCAGGCCCGAATCCGCGAACGGCTCGGCCATCACCGCGCAGTCGATCTCACCCTGCTTGAGCAGCTCGATCAGCTTGTGGGTGTAGTTCTCCTGCAGCATCAGCGGCATCTGCGGCACGGTCTCGATCATCTGCTTGACCAGGGACGGCAGCAGGTACGGCCCGATGGTGTAGATCACGCCCACGCGCAGCGGGCCCGCCAGCGGGTCCTTGCCCTGCTTGGCGATTTCGCGGATGGCCATGGTCTGTTCAAGCACGCGCTGGGCCTGCGCCACGATCTGCTCGCCGACCGAAGTCACCGACACCTCGGAGGTGCCGCGCTCGAAAATCTGCACGTTGAGTTCGTCTTCCAGCTTCTTGATCGCGACCGACAGCGTCGGCTGCGACACGAAGCAGGCTTCGGCGGCCCGGCCGAAATGGCGCTCTCGCGCCACGGCGACGATGTACTTGAGTTCGGTGAGCGTCATGACTTATCAATTTGCGGTAGGCGATAGATTTTACCTTCGATTGCCACTTCTGTCAGAGCTCCAGTCCGAATTGCCCGCAGCGGACTTAGGGGTGCGCTGGATGACGCACATCCCGTCGTAAAAGCAGCCCGCGATCAAGCCTTGAGGTAGTGCTCGCGCCCGCCCAGCCAGCGCGACAGGTGCGCTTCCACCGCTTCCGGGTAGCGCGCCAGCATCAGTTCGGCCGCCTCCTGCGCGTATTCGACCAGCCACGCATCGGTCTGCAGGTCGGCAAAGCGCAACATGGCCTCGCCGGACTGGCGCGCGCCCAGGAACTCGCCGGGGCCGCGGATCTCCAGGTCGCGCCGGGCGATCTCGAAGCCGTCGGTGGTTTCGCGCATGGTCGCCAGGCGCTCGCGCGCGGTCGGCGACAGCGGCGCCTGGTACATCAGCAGGCACACCGATTCGGCGCTGCCCCGCCCCACCCGCCCGCGCAGCTGGTGCAACTGGGCCAGGCCAAAGCGCTCGGCGTGCTCGATCACCATCAGCGAGGCATTGGGCACGTCCACGCCCACTTCGATCACGGTGGTGGCCACCAGCACCTGCATGCGGTTGGCGCTGAAGTCGTCCATCACGGCGGCCTTCTCGGCCGGCGGCAGGCGCCCGTGCACCAGGCCCACGCGCAGGTCCGGCAGTGCGGCCACCAGCGTTTCATAGGTCTCCACCGCGGTCTGCAGCTGCAGCGCCTCGCTTTCCTCGATCAGCGGGCAGACCCAGTAGACCTGGCGGCCTTCGGCGGCGGCGTGATGAATGCGTCCGATCACTTCATCGCGCCGCTCGTCGTTGACCAGGCGCGTGACGATGGGGGTGCGGCCCGGCGGCAATTCATCGATCACCGACACATCGAGGTCGGCGTAGTAAGTCATGGCGAGCGTGCGCGGGATCGGCGTGGCCGACATCATCAGCTGGTGCGGCACGGCGTCGACCGCGGGCACCGTAGCATCGGCGGCACCGGCCTTGCCGCGCAGCGCCAGCCGCTGCGCCACGCCGAAGCGGTGCTGCTCGTCGACCACCGACAGCCCCAGTTTGGCAAAGCGCACGGTGTCCTGGATCAGCGCGTGGGTGCCGATCACCAGCTGCGCCTGGCCCGATTCCACGCGCGCCACGGCCTCGCGCTTGTCGCGTGCCTTCTGGCTGCCGGCCAGCCACGCCACCGGCACGCCCAGCGGCTCCAGCCATGCGGACAGCTTGCGGTAGTGCTGCTCGGCCAGGATTTCGGTGGGCGCCATCAGCGCGGCCTGGTAGCCGGCATCGATCGCCTGGCAGGCGGCCAGCGCGGCAACGATGGTCTTGCCGCTGCCCACGTCGCCCTGCAGCAGCCGGTGCATCGGGTGCGGGCGCGTCATGTCGGCAGCGATTTCTTCCACCACGCGCTGCTGCGCCCCGGTCAGTCGGAACGGCAACGCAGCCAGGAAGCGCGTCAGCAGGCCGCCCTCGCGGCGCGGCATGGTCGGCGCGGTCTTTTCGCGCCGCGCCGCGTGCGCGCGCCGCAGCGAGATCTGCTGCGCCAGCAGTTCGTCGAACTTGATGCGCTGCCAGGCCGGGTGCGAGCGGTCGGCCAGCGCGGCCTCGCTCTCCTGCGGCGGGGGCGCGTGCAGCAGCCGCAGGCAGTCGGCCAGCGGGCGCAGGTGCAGGCGTGCCAGCGGCCCCTCCAGCACCGCCTGCGGCAGCGTCTCGGGCATGGGCGTGCGCGACAGCGTGCCGCCGATGGCCTTGCGCAGATAGGCCTGCGGGATGCCGGCGGTGGACGGATACACCGGCGTCAGGCGGTCGGGCAGCGCTTCGCCGGGCACCACCGGGCGCACCGTCGGGTGGACCATCTCGGCGCCGAAGAAGCCGCCGCGCACCTCGCCGCGCACGCGCAGGCGCACGCCTTCGGCCATCTGCTTGGCCTGGTTGCCGTAGAAGTTCAGGAAGCGCAGCGTCAGCTCGCCGCTGTCGTCGGCAATCTTGACCACCAGCTGGCGGCGCGGCCGGAGCGTGACTTCGTTGGAGATGACCTCGCCTTCCACCTGCGCCGGCAGCCCGAGCCCGGCGCGGTGGATGGCCTCGGCGATCGGCGCCAGCGTGGTCTCGTCCTCATAGCGCATCGGCAGGTGCAGCACCAGGTCGACGGGACGGCGCAGGCCGAGCTTGGCCAGGCGCGCGGCCGCGGAAGACGTGCCGGAGGCGGCGGCCTTGCCCCTGGCTTCGCCGGCCTTGCCGCGCGCGGGCGCCGTCGTTTCCTTGGCGGCGTCGGCGGGATCGTGGATCGGTTCAGCGGCGGTTCCGGGCATCGGCGAAAAATTTGGCAGCGGTCGCTCTCATGCTGCGGGGTTGGCTGGCGCGGCGCCGGCGAATAGCCGGTATCACACCCGGCCCGGCGGCAAGCGCGCCCGTGGCCTTACAATATCGGATTCGCCGATTGTACCCATGCCGGCTGCCACCACGGGCAGCGGAGTGCCGTTTTGTGCCCCACTCCGGCCTGCATGGGATCGCGCAGCCCGCCGCTCCCACGATGTTGACGCTTTCCGATTTCGATTTCCCGCTGCCGCCAGAACTGATTGCCCAGAGCGCGCTGCCCGACCGCAGCGCGAGCCGGCTGCTGGTGGTCGAACGGCTGGCCCCCGCCGACACCGCCGACGCTGTGCGCATGGTCGACCGCGCCTTCAGCGACATCGTCGACTACCTGCGTCCCGACGACCTGCTGGTCTTCAACGACACCCGCGTTATCAAGGCGCGCTTCTTTGGCCACAAGCCCAGCGGCGGCAAGATCGAGGTGCTGGTCGAGCGCGTGGTCGATACCCACACCGTGCTGGCCCAGGTGCGCGCCTCCAAGACCCCGGCCGAGGGCAGCATGCTGCATCTGGCCGACGACGCCTTTGCCGTCACCGTGGGCCCGCGCGTGGACCAGTTCTTCACACTGCGCTTCCCCGAGCCGGCGCTGGATCTGATCGAGCGCTACGGCCGCCTGCCGCTGCCGCCGTATATCACGCATGACCCGGACGCCTACGACGAAACCCGCTACCAGACCGTCTACGCGCGCAGCCCGGGCGCAGTGGCCGCGCCCACCGCGGGCCTGCATTTCGACGACGCGCTGTTCGCGCGCCTCGATGCCGCCGGCGTGCGGCGCGCCTTCCTGACGCTGCACGTTGGCGCCGGCACCTTCCAGCCGGTGCGCACCGAGAACCTGGCCGAGCACAAGATGCACTCGGAGTGGTACGCCGTCTCCGCAGACCTGGCCCAGGCCGTGCGCGACACCCGCGCGCGCGGTGGCCGCGTGATCGCGGTCGGCACCACCTCGCTGCGCGCGCTGGAATCGGCCGCGCAGGCCGACGGCACGCTCGCCGCCGGCAGTGGCGACACCGATATCTTCATCACGCCCGGCTACCGCTTCCGCCTGGTCGATGCCCTGATCACCAACTTCCACCTGCCCAAGTCGACACTGCTGATGCTGGTGTCGGCACTGGCCGGCGTGGAAGCCATCCGCGCCGCCTACCGCCATGCGGTCGAGCAGCGCTACCGCTTTTTCAGCTACGGCGACGCCATGCTGCTGACCCGCCAGCCCGGCGCCTGAATCCAGAATCACTAGCCATGCTCAACTTCGAACTCATCACCACCGACGGCAACGCCCGCCGCGGCCGCGTCACGCTGAACCACGGCGTGGTCGAAACGCCGATCTTCATGCCAGTGGGCACCTATGGCTCGGTCAAGGCGATGTCGCCGCTGGAGCTCAATGAAATCGACGCGCAGATCATCCTGGGCAACACCTTCCACCTGTGGCTGCGCCCCGGGCTGGACGTGGTCAACGCCCACGAGGGCCTGCACCGCTTTATCGGCTGGGACAAGCCGATCCTGACTGATTCCGGTGGTTTCCAGGTGTTTTCGCTCGGTGATCTGCGCAAGATCACCGAAGATGGCGTCACGTTCGCATCCCCGGTCAATGGCGACAAGCTCTTCTTGTCGCCCGAGATCTCGATGCAGATCCAGCGCACGCTGAATTCGGACATCGTCATGCAGTTCGACGAATGCACGCCGTACGAGATCGACGGCCGCCCCGCCACGCATGAAGAGGCCGCCAAGTCGATGCGCATGAGCCTGCGCTGGGCCAAGCGCTCGCGCGACGAGTTCGAGCGCCTGGCCAACCCCAACGCGCTGTTCGGCATCGTCCAGGGCGGCATGTACGAGGACCTGCGCGACGAATCGCTGGCCGGCCTGTCCGAGATGGACTTCCACGGCTTCGCCATCGGCGGGCTGTCGGTGGGCGAGCCCAAGGAAGACATGATGCGCGTGCTCGAGCACGTGGCACCGCGCCTGCCGGCCAACAAGCCGCACTACCTGATGGGCGTGGGCACGCCCGAGGACCTGGTCGCAGGCGTCGCCGCCGGGGTCGATATGTTCGACTGCGTGATGCCCACCCGCAACGCGCGCAACGGCTGGCTCTTCACCCGCTTCGGCGACGTCAAGATCAAGAACGCGGCGCACCGCAACGACCCGCGCCCGCTCGATGAAAGCTGCGCCTGCTACACCTGCCGCAACTTCTCGCGCGCCTACCTGCACCACCTGCACCGCGTGGGCGAGATCCTGGGCGCGCGCCTCAATACCATCCACAACCTGCACTACTACCTGCAACTGATGCGCGAGATGCGCGAAGCCATCGAGCACCACCGCTTTGCCGACTTCCGCCGCCAGTTTGCGGCCGACCGCGCGCGCGGCACGCAGTGACAAAGCCGGGTGGCGCGAACTTTTGCGCTGCCGGCGGTCGAATAGCCGGGTCATCCCGGAGCGGCCCGCGATCCGTAGCACCCGGCCGTGCCGACCCCTGCCGCAAGTTGCCCCGGGCGCACCCGAACAAACCCGTATTCCGCCCTAGAATGCCAAGGGCGGGCGGAATGCGAATGGTAGAATGATCGATTATTTGACTGACTTTTGTGACGGAGAAACAACGTGCTGATTTCTAACGCATTTGCCCAGACCGCCGGAGCCGGCGGCGCGGCTGGCGGCCTGATGAGCTTCCTGCCCATCATCCTGATGTTTGGCGTGCTGTGGTTCATCATGATCCGCCCGCAGATGAAGCGCCAGAAGGAAGCCAAGGCAATGCTCGAAGCACTGGCCAAGAACGACGAAGTCGTGACCGCCGGTGGCATCCTGGGCCGCGTGACCAAGGTCACCGACCAGTATGTCGGCCTGGAAATCGCCGCAGGCACTGAAATCACCGTGCAGAAAAGTGCCGTGACCACCGTGCTGCCCAAGGGCTCGCTCAAGGCGCTCTGATCTCCGGATCGCGCGCGCGACTCCCGCCTTTGTCTTTTCCGGCATGCCCGTTCGCGCATGCCCCGGCAGCCGCCTGATCCAGCCCGACGAAGCCCCCGTGGCTTCGATCCGTGGCTGCCAGGCGGCTGTTTGCCAAACCGGTTCGGCCCCGCCGACGTGGTGCGCCACGCCAGCGCCGGCCCCGCCAACCGCTGAATGACTGGCCCGAGATGAATCGTTATCCGCTTTGGAAATACCTCGTGATCCTGGTGGCCCTGGCCATCGGCATCATCTATACCTTGCCGAACTTCTTCGGCGAGGCGCCTGCCGTGCAGGTGTCCTCGGGCAAGGCCACGGTCAAGGTCGACCTGGCGATGCAGAAGCAGGTCGAAGAGATCCTGGCGCAGAACCAGCTGCGGCCTGACGGCGTCTTCTTTGATATTTCCGGCCAGTCCGGCTCGGTCAAGGCGCGCTTCCGCACCACCGACGAGCAGCTCAAGGCCAAGGACGTGCTGTCGCGCACGCTCAACCCCGACGCGACCAACCCCACCTACGTGGTGGCGCTGAACCTGCTGTCGGGCTCGCCGCGCTGGCTGACCGCCATGCACGCGCTGCCGATGTACCTGGGCCTGGACCTGCGCGGCGGCGTGCACTTCCTGCTGCAGGTCGACATGAAGGGCGCCGTCGACAAGAAGCTCGACAGCCTGGGCGGCGACGCGCGCACCCTGCTGCGCGACAAGGGCATCCGCCACGGCGGCATCGACCGCGACGGCGCGCGCCTGACGGTGCGCTTCAACAACGCAGACGACGCCAACCGCGCGCGGCCCATCCTGGCCGACAGCCTGCGCGAAGTGGCCTTCGCCATGGACGGCAACAATATCGTCGGCACCTTCACCGAAGCCGCGCGCAAGGCGGTGCAGGACGCAGCGGTCAAGCAGAACATCACCACGCTGCACAACCGCGTGAACGAGCTTGGCGTGGCCGAGCCGGTCATCCAGCAGCAAGGCGCCGACCGCATCGTGGTGCAGCTGCCGGGCGTGCAGGACACCGCCAAGGCCAAGGACATCATCGGCCGCACCGCCACGCTCGAAGCCCGCCTGGTCGACAACGACGCGCCGCGCAGCCCGCGCCCGGGCGACCCGATCCCGTTCGGCAGCGAGCTTTTCACGCAAGGCAACGGCGCCCCGGTGGTGCTCAAGAAGCAGGTCATCTTCACCGGCGACCGCATTGAAAGCGCCTCGGCCGGCTTCGACCAGAACCAGCATCCTTCGGTCAACATCAAGCTCGACGCCCAGGGCGGCCGCGTGCTGCGCGACGTCTCGCGCGAGAACCTGAAGAAGCCGATGGCGATCGTGCTGTTCGAAAAGGGCAAGGGCGAAGTGCTGACGGTGGCAACCATCCAGTCCGAACTGGGCTCCAGCTTCCAGATCACCGGCTCCTACTCCACCGAAGCCGCCAACGACCTGGCGCTGCTGCTGCGCGCCGGCTCGCTGGCCGCGCCGATGGAGATCATCGAAGAGCGCACCATCGGCCCGTCGCTGGGCGCGGACAACATCCAGAAGGGTTTTGACTCGGTCGCCTACGGCTTTGCCGCCATCGCCGTGTTCATGGTCCTGTACTACATGCTGTTCGGCGTGTTCTCGGTGCTGGCGCTGGGCGTGAACCTGCTGCTGCTGATCGCGGTGCTGTCGATGCTGCAGGCAACGCTGACGCTGCCGGGCATTGCCGCCATCGCGCTGGTGCTGGGCATGGCCATCGACGCCAACGTGCTGATCAACGAGCGCATCCGCGAAGAACTGCGCGCGGGCGCGTCGCCGCAGATGGCGATCGCGGTCGGCTTCGACCGCGCCTGGGCCACCATCCTGGACTCCAACGTGACCACGCTGATCGCCGGCCTGGCACTGCTGGCCTTTGGTTCGGGCCCGGTGCGCGGCTTTGCCGTGGTGCACTGCCTGGGCATCCTGACCTCGATGTTCTCGGCGGTGTTCTTCAACCGCGGCCTGGTCAACCTCTGGTACGGCCGCAAGAAGAAGCTGCAGAGCGTGGCCATCGGCCAGATCTGGAAGCCGGGCAACACCACCGACACGCCGGTCGCCAAGTAAGGCGAGCAGCAACAACTAGCAGTACAGAACAGGATTCAACATGGAATTCTTCCGCATCCGGCGCGACATTCCGTTCATGAAGCACGCGTTGGTCTTCAACGTGATCTCCTTCCTGACGTTTGCCGCGGCCGTGTTCTTCCTCTGGCACAAGGGCCTGCACCTGTCGATCGAATTCACCGGCGGCACGGTGATGGAGGTCAGCTACCAGCAGGCGGCCGACCTGGAAAAGATCCGCGGCCAGGTGGGCAAGCTGGGCTATACCGACGTGCAGGTGCAGAATTTCGGTACCTCGCGCGACGTGATGATCCGCCTGCCGCTGCAGAAGGGCCCGGACGGCAAGCCCGTGACCTCGGCCCAGCAGAGCGAGCAGGTGATGGGCGCGCTGCAGGCCGCCGCGCCTGACGTCAAGCTGCAGCGGGTGGAGTTCGTCGGCCCGCAGGTGGGCAAGGAACTGGCCACCGATGGCCTGCTGGCGTTGCTGTGCGTGGTGGCCGGCATCGTGATCTACCTGTCGTTCCGCTTTGAATGGAAGTTCGCGGTGGCGGGCATCATCGCCAACCTGCACGACGTGGTCATCATCCTGGGCTTCTTCGCCTACTTCCAGTGGGAGTTCTCGCTGTCGGTGCTGGCGGCTGTGCTGGCGGTGCTGGGCTACTCGGTGAATGAATCGGTGGTGATCTTCGACCGGGTCCGAGAGAATTTCCGCAAGTTCCGCAAGATGAGCACGCACGAGGTCATCGACAGCGCGATCACCGGCACCATCTCGCGGACCATCATCACCCACGGCTCGACCCAGATGATGGTGCTGTCGATGTTCTTCTTCGGCGGCCCCACGCTGCACTACTTTGCCCTGGCACTGACGGTCGGCATCTTGTTCGGCATCTACTCGTCGGTGTTCGTGGCCGCGGCGCTGGCGATGTGGCTGGGCGTCAAGCGCGAGGATCTGGTCAAGGGTGAAAAGAAGTCCGACTCGACCGACCGCAACGACCCCAACTACGGCGCGCAGGCCTGACCCCAGCCCTGCCGGCAAAACAGAACGGCGCCCCACGGGGCGCCGTTTTTTATGGCTGTAGGGCCTGCGAAATTCAGGCCGGCATCGAGAACCGCTCGATCCACGCCGCCAGCCGGTCGGCCGCGAAGGCCTCGCTGCGCGGGCATGCGCGGCACACCACGGTATTGCCGTCGCGCGCAAACTGCAGCGCGCCGCCAGCCTCTTCCAGCCACAGCAGGCTGGCCAGCCAGGCCGCGTGCTGCGCCGACACGGGTGCGCCGATCGGCTGCGCGAGGAACTCCGCCAGCGTGGCCGGCGCGGTCCACACCACGGTGTCGCCGTCGCGGCGCACCACCTCGCTGCCCAGCGCATCGACAATCACCGCGGCGGCATCGGCAGCGCCCCGGCCGGCATTGGCGCTGCGCAGGCCCGCCAGGCGCGTGGCCACGGCATGGCCGAAGCTGCCGCTGCGCTCGGCCTCTGCGCGCACCAGGTCGACATAGTCCATGCGCTGCCAGTCCGGCTCGACGCTGCCCGCGCCGGCCAGGTCGACCGCCGCGAGGTAGGTCTCCACCGGCTGGAAACGGCCCGGCCCGATCAGGCTGGCACACAGCGCATGCACCATGCCGATGCGCGAGGCCACGGTCTGGGTCTGCAGCACGGACAGCTTCTCGCGCAGCAGCTGGTCGCGTTCCTTGCGCAGGCCGGCCAGTTCCAGCGCCTGCTTCAACTCCATGCGCAGCGCCGTGATGTCCCACGGCTTCTTGATGTAGCGGTGGATCTGCCCCTGGTTGACCGCCTCGACGGTCTGGTCGAGCTCCGAATACGCGGTGGTCAGGATGCGCACGATATGCGGGTAGCGCTCGCGCGCGTAGCGCAGCAGTTCGTTGCCATGCTCGCCCGGCATGCGCTGGTCGGACACCAGTACCGCCAGGCTGCCTGCGTGGGCGTCGAGCATTGCCTTGCCCTCTTCAACGGAGCCGCCGGTGGCCACCGGTGCCAGCGCCCCGATGGCACGCTGGAAATACTTGACTGCAGTCGCTTCGTCATCGACGAACAGAATCGCCGGGGGTGGTGCCTGCGTGGCATTCGGTTCGGTCATCGGTCACTCCTATGCTTTCGACTCTTGAAACTTGGAAAGTCCAGCGTCACCGTGGTGCCGGCACCGGATGCGGATTCGATCCGGATGCCGCCACCAAACGACTGCATGACGCGGTTGCAAAAAATCATGCCCAGGCCGCTGCCGCCGGCACTGGCGTGGGTGGTGACAGGGTCGACCAGCAGCCGCTCCATCACTTCCGGCGGAATGCCCGGCCCGTTGTCACAGATGCGGATTTCCGGGCGCGGCTGCGCCACCACCACAAAGCGCAACGCCGGCGTGCCGACACCGCGCAGCGCCCGCAGCGCGTTGCTCATCACCGAGGAGAGCACCAGCGCCACGCAGTTGGGCAGCGTCTGCACCGGGAAATCGCCGTGCATCTCCACCTGCACCCAGCTGCGCTGGTCGCCCGCGAACGGGTAGCTGTCCAGCAGCGAAGTGACCAGCGTGCCGGCGCTGACCTCGGTGCCGGCATCGGACCGGGCCGGCATGCTGCCGGCACTGTTGCGCACTGACTGCAGGAACGACGACAGCACCGCCAGGCAATACTGGGCGTTGTCGTACATGGCGCTGGCCGCCTGGCCGATCTCGGCCTGGCGCTGCGCACTGTATTCGCCGGCGACACGGCCGCGGATGCCGTGGGCAAAGTTGGCAATGGCTGCCAGCGGCGTGTTCAGCTCGTGCGCCAGGAAGGCCAGGGTCTCATCGATCGCCATCAATCGGTGCTGGCGCAGGGTGCGTTCGCGGTGGCGCTCGGCGGCGCGTGCCAGCACCTCGCGCAGGTCGGCCACGCTCAGCGGCTTTTCCAGGATGCGGAAGACTTCGCCGCTGTTGACCGTTTCCAGCAGCACGTCCTTGTCGGCATAGGCCGTGACCAGGATGCGCACGATCTGCGGGTATTCCTGCGCCACTTGGCGCAGCAGCTCGCCGCCGTCGCGCCCGGGCATGCGGAAGTCGGTCACCAGCACCGCCACGCGGGCAGGGTCCGCGCGCAGCACCGCCAGGGCCTCGTCGGCGCCGTCTGCCACCAGCACGTCATAGTCGCCGCCGGCGGCCCGGGCGAAATACTTGCGCGCCATCTCCTCGTCGTCGACATAGAGAACGGCAAGCCGTGCCTGCTTCGCTTCGCTCATGGCTGGTTACTCCGCACGCGGCAGGTCGAAGCTGAACGCGGTCCACTGGCCCAGTTCGCTCTCGGCATACAGCTGCCCGCCGTGGCGCTCCACCACCGCGTAGCTGATCGACAGGCCCAGGCCAAGCCCCTGCCCCACCTCGCGCGTGGTGAAGAACGGCTCGAACACGCGCGCCAGGTTTTCCTGGGGGATGCCCGGGCCGTTGTCGCGCACCATGACGTGCAGGCGGTGGTTGTCCCAGCGGGCCGTGGTATGGATCGCGGGCGCGGCCGTGCCCGCCTTGCGCATGGCCAGCGCGGCATTCGAGAACAGGTTGATCAGCACGCCGATGATGGCCGCCTCGTCGCCCAGTACCAGGGTGTCGGCAGGCAGTTCGCGGCTGAGGCTGACGCCGCGCAGCTCATGCGCGGTCAGGCGGACCGATGAATCGAGCGCCTTCTCGAACAGGAACGGCGTGCCTTCCACCTCGGCGCCCGGCTTGCGGTAGGCAAAGGTCTTGAGGTCGGAGACGATATGCTGGATGCGCTGCATCCCCTGCTTGGCGTCGACCAGGCACTCTTCCAGCGAAGGGTTCTCCTTGGCCTGCGGCTCTTCCATCGCCACCTCGATCGCCATCAGGCAGAAGTTGACCGGGTTGTTCACCTCATGCAGCAGCCCGGCCGCCAGCGTACCGATGGCGGCCATCTTCTCCTGCTGCAGCATCTGGCCCTTGATGTCGGCCAGCCGGCGGTTGGTGTCGGCAAGCTCGTCGTTCTTGTGCGCCAGCTCTTCCTTGAGCCGGATCAGGTGGAAGTGGCCGCGCTCGTTCATGAACGTGTAGACCGCGCTGGCCACGATCGAAAACATGATGAACAGCGAATTGACGATGAAGTGCGCACGCTGCGCCAGGCCATCGGGGTGGATCAGGCAGGCGCCGAGGTAGAGCAGGTAAGTGATCACGCCAAAGCCGATGGTCTGCCACAGGCCCATGGGCATGGCGATGCCGACCGCGAAGATCACCAGGTTCAGCCCGGCATAGTAGATGGACGAGGCGCCGTCGGTGGTGGCGATCATCCATGTGATCATCATCTGCGGCAGCAGCAGCCAGGCCAGCGTGAGCGGCTGCACGAAGCGCCGGCCGGCCTGGTTGGCCAGCAGCAGGAAGATCATCCCGATCAGGACCGAGACCACCAGGCGGGCGACAAAGAACTGCAGCTGGTGGCCGGGATAGATCCCGTAGTCGAGCCCGACGCCGGCCATCACCAGCACGATGGCCGTCAGCGCGCCTGCCTTGCTCGAGACCAGGCGAAACTCGCGCAGGTCAGCCTCGTACGGGGAGTACCTGCTCGCAGTCCGTTTCAGCATGGTGGTCAGGCCTTGGCCGGATCAGTCACGATCGCTTCCACAAACACGTTGACGCCGGTCGGGTCGACGTAGGTGCGGCCGTCGCGCGTATTGGACGGCAGCAACGACTGCATGCCGGCCTCATCGCGGTAGATCAGGTACCACTCCAGCATATGTTCCATGCTGTACCGTTCCGGGTTGTCGACGTGGACGTTGGTGGCCAGGATGCGCCCCTCGGGATGGGTGCGCGTGGAGAAATAGCTCAGCAGGCGCGCGCAGACGCGGTCGGACAGGTAGTCGAACAGGCCGGCGCAATAGACCCCGTCAAACTCGCGCAGCGACGGATCGTGGTCGATCCGGCGCTTGAGCAGTTCATGCACCGAGTGGTGGACATATTCCACCTCGATCTTCGCGTTCGCCTTGCGGCAGCTCTCATCGATGCGCTCGCGGGCGTACTCCAGCGTTTCCTGGCTGAAGTCGAGCAGCTGGAACGACAGCCAGTGCGGCTCAGGGTATTCGGTAATGAAGCGGTTGATCTCGACCGCCGGGCCGCAGCCCACGTTGAGCAGCCGGAACGGCTTGCCCGCGGCACGGGCCTGGTCGGCCATGCGCACCAGGAAATCCACCAGCAGGTCGATGCGGTTGCGATGGGCAGCGGCCACGGACGACTGCAGGAACGTTGCGTTGACGATCTGGAAGTAGGTGCTGGGGCCCTGGCGCGGATCCGACAAGATCTGGTTGACCATCTCGTAGTCGCCGGCATATCCCAGCGGCTTGGTATAGGTCCGGAACACGAACGGCGAGCGCAGCAGTAAAGGATGCAGCGCCGCCTGCGTGAAGGTGCGGTGCATCACGGTGTCCTCTTCCGGCACGCGCGCGGCTTCGCCGTCGAGCCGCGCGGAATATTCACGGATCTTCAGTGCGATCGGGGTGGCCAGCTCCTCGAACACGTCCATGCGCAGCGTATCGCCTTCCTTGGGCAGCGTGCTGGTCATATCGACCTGCTCCACCCAGCGCGACACCTCGGACAGGAACGCGCGCATTTCATTGACCACGATCTGGTAGTCGGGCCGGATGTTGAAGCGCTCATTCCAGTCCTGCACGAACCGCTGCGACTCGCGCGCGACCGATTTGGGCTCGTTGTCCAGGTTGCTCAGTTCCAGCCACTCGTCGATCAGCGTCAGCGACACCACCGCGGTCAGGCCGGTGTTCACCAGGCTCATGACCACGGCCTTGCCGAGGTAGGCATTCTTCGAGCCCATGCGGACGCTGAGTTCGCTCAGCACCTCGCTGACCTGCACGATCGAATACGGGTTGTAGATTTCCATCACCAGGGACTTTCTCTGGAGATTGACAATCGTGCCCCGCACCTGCTCGCCCTGCGAGTTGCGGAAACTAACTACCGGATCGATTTGCGTTTTGGAATACACGGTATTGCGCCAGGGAAAACCGAGAAACGCTGCGGGCCATACAGCCAGGGCAGAACGGCCGGGTACAGCATGAGGGGCGAGGAGGTCGCGGGGGCGGCTACCGGTATCGGGACATGCAGCGAATGCTCATAGTGATGCGCTTTAGCCGGTTGCGGGCATGGCTGCCCCCGCCTTGGCAGGAGTAGCAATGCCCCGATCAAGGAGGAATTGCCGCGGGCCATTGTACTGTGCCCGTCGGGGGTCGTACAACCAAGTGCCCTTGCAGGCGCCTGAATGATACCGGACAACAAAAAAGGCCGGCATGGCCGGCCTTGACTGCCTGGAAGCCCGGCGCAGCGGGCTGGCGCGCTCAGTCCGCGCGCACGCCTTCCACCTGGATGGCGAGCTTGACCTCGGGCTTGAAGCCCATTTTCACGCCATAGTCCAGGCCGAAGTCGGCACGGTTGAAATGGCCCACGGCGTCGGCGCCGCAGGCTTCGCGCTTGAGCATCGGGTGCTGGATGCACTTGAAGTCGCGGATTTCCAGCTTGACCGGCTTGGACACGCCGCGCAGCGTCAGCACGCCATCGACCTCGGTCGGCACGTCACCCTTGAACTTGCTGAACTTGCCCTTGTAGCTGGCCTCGGGGAAAGCTTCCACGTCGAACATGTCCGGGCTCTTGGCGTGCTGGTTCAGCTTGGCATTGCCGAAGTCGACCGAAGCCGGGTCGATCTTGACCTCGACGGTGCCGGCCTTGGCGGCACGGTCCAGCGTGACCACGCCGCTGGACTTGTCGAACTTGCCGCGCCAGGTCGACAGGCCGCCCAGGTGGTCGGCCTCGAAGCTCGGGTAGGTGTGGGTCGGATCGAGGTTGTACGTCACGGTATTGGCCGAAGCCACGCCGAAAGCGGCAGTTGCGGAAATGGCCGCGACGGCGGCAACGAGGGAACGCAGTTTCATGGAATCTCCCGACAAATCAGGTTGGGGCGGAACGTTCTCAGGAACGTCGATTGGGTACGTCAGCGGAATACCGGCCTTGCTTGTTACTTCTTGGCCAGCACGATACGGAATTTGATCTGCACGTCATCGGCCACCACGGAAGTGTCCTTCCATTCGCCGTCGCCGATATTGAAGACCGTGCGCTTGATCGGCAGCGCGCCCTCGAACACCTGGACAGCGCCTTCCTGGCGGTAGGTGGCGGGCACCACCACGTCCACGGTCTTGCCCTTGATGGTCAGCTTGCCGGCCACGTCGTATTTGCCCGGCGTGCCGTTCTTGATGCTGGTGGACTGGAACACGGCCTTGGGGTACTTGGCGGCGTCAAACCAGTCCTTGCCCTTCACTTCCTTGGTGGTCTCGGCGTCGCCGATCTCGAAGCTGGACACATCGATCTCGACCTTGGCCGACGAGGTCGCCAGCTTGGCCGGGTCGAAGCTGACCGCGGCATCGAACTTCTTGAACTTGCCTTCCATCGGCACGCCGATCTGGCGCGCGACCGCGGTCACCGAGCTCTTGGCGGCGTCAACCTGTGCCCAGGCCAGGTTGGCGGCGATGCCGGAGGCGGCCAGGACGGCGGCGATGACGAGCGAGCCGCGGCGGGAATTGCGTTTCATCTCAAAAAACTCCTGTCAGGGTCGGCGCAGTGCGCCGCGGTACGGAAAAAGTTGGCCGGGGCGGCGCCTCAGCGCAGGAACGGCAGCATCCGGCCCAGCGTGCCGTCGCGGTCGACGAACTGGTGCTTGACCGCCGCCGCCGCATGGACAACGACCACTGCCGCCATCAGGTAGTTCAGCCAGATATGGACAAATTTCAGTACTTCTTTCAGTTCGTCGTTCTTTTCCAGCAGCGCCGGCATCTTCCACAGGCCCAGGTAGACCACAGGCACGCCCGCGGCCGAGCTGTACAGGTAGCCGCTGATCGGCACGATCACGATCAGCAGGTACAGCAGGTGATGGGCGCCGGCCGCGGCCCTGGCCTGCCAGGCCGGCGTGCCGGGCGCCACCGGCGGTGCCGCATGGGTTGCACGCCACAGCACGCGCAGCACGGCAACCGCGAAGATCGTCACGCCCAGCCACTTGTGCCAGGAGTAGAGCTTGAGCTTGGTCGGCGTCAGCCCCGGAATGCCGGTCATGTACAGGCCGAGCCCGAACGCGGCAAAGATCGCCAGCGCAATGACCCAGTGCAAGGCGATCGCGGTGGCACCGTAGCCGGTGGGGGCATTGGCAGTAGAACGCATCGGATTCCTCTCGCCCGCGCAGGAGCGTTTCACAATTTTGGGGAAGGCACCGGCGGGGGCTGGCCCGCCCGTGCGCTTACGATTCTCGCATTATTGCGGCGGGCTGTGCGCCGATGAAGGACAGTCCTTCATTAAGTTATTCAAATGCTTTGAAGTGACATTCTGTCGCAAGCGGCACAAAGCCGCAGCGGCCTGCCCGCCGAGCTGCGCCAGAAAAGCAAAAAGCCATCCTCGCGGATGGCTTTTGCAGCACGTCGCCCCGGTTCAGGGGCGGAATGTGGCGTCAGATGCGCTCGGCCAGCACCACGGCCTTGCCAATATAGCTGGCGGGCGTCATGTCCAGCAGCAGCTTCTTGGCGTCGTCCGGGATCGCCAGGCCATTGATGAAGGTCTGCAGCGCCTCGCGCGAGATGCCCTTGCCGCGGGTCAGCTCCTTGAGCTGCTCGTACGGGTTGGGCACGCCGAAGCGGCGCATCACGGTCTGCACCGGCTCGGCCAGCACCTCCCAGCAGTTGTCCAGGTCTTCGTCCAGGCGCTCGGGGTTGGTTTCCAGCTTGCCCAGGCCGCGCAGGCAGGCCTCATAGGCCAGCAGGCTGTAGCCGAAGGCCACGCCGATATTGCGCAGCACGGTCGAATCGGTCAGGTCGCGCTGCCAGCGCGACAGCGGCAGCTTCTCGGACAAGTGGCGCAGGACCGCGTTGGCCAGGCCCAGGTTGCCTTCGGAGTTCTCGAAGTCGATCGGGTTGACCTTGTGCGGCATGGTCGACGAGCCGATTTCGCCGGCCTTGGTCTTCTGCTTGAAGTAGCCCAGCGAGATATAGCCCCAGACGTCGCGGTTCAGGTCGAGCAGGATGGTATTAGCGCGGGCGATCGCGTCAAACAGCTCGGCCATGTAGTCGTGCGGCTCGATCTGGATGGTGTACGGGTTGAAGGCCAGGCCCAGGCGGGTCTCGATCACCTGCTTCGAGAAGGCTTCCCAGTCGAAGGTCGGGTAGGCCGACAGGTGGGCGTTGTAGTTGCCCACCGCGCCGTTCATCTTGCCCAGCAGCTCGACCTGCTCGATGCGCTGGATCGCGCGCGCCAGGCGCGCGGCCACGTTGGCCATTTCCTTGCCCAGCGTGGTCGGGCTGGCCGGCTGGCCGTGGGTGCGCGACAGCATCGGCTGCGCGGCATTGAGCTTGGCCAGCTCCACCAGGCGGGCGTGCACACGCTTGAGCGCCGGCACCACCACGGCCTCGCGCGCGCCCTTGAGCATCATGCCGTGCGAGGTGTTGTTGATGTCTTCCGAGGTGCAGGCGAAGTGGATGAACTCGCTGGCGGCTTCCAGTTCGGCGTTGCCCTTGACCTGTTCCTTGAGCCAGTACTCGACCGCCTTGACGTCATGGTTGGTGACGGCTTCGATTTCCTTGATGCGGGCGGCATCGGCCTCGCTGAACTTGTCCACCAGCGCCAGCAGCGCAGCCTCGGAGGCGGCCGAGAACTTCGGCATGTCGGGCAGGCCGGCCCGCGCCAGCGCGATCAGCCAGTGCACCTCGACCTTGACGCGGTTGCGCATGAAAGCGGCCTCGGACAGCCATTCGCGCAACGCATCGGCCTTGGCGGCGTAACGGCCATCGATCGGGGACAGGGCGGTGAGCGGCGAAAGCGAAGAGGTGGTCATGCTGGAAACCGGGAAAAGGGAGGCAATGGAAGAAGGCGACGAACAAGGTGCGCCGCGGGGGCTGGCGCTGTCAGCGTTGGCGGCGGGAAGGATCGAAAAAGCGACTTTATGCGGCCTGATGCGTCCAAAACGCAATGCCGGCAGGCCCGCCGGCGCTGCGCAACGCGGGATTTTACCACCCCTGCCCCGGCTCCGGGCAGCGGTAAAGCGCCGCCGCGGGGCATCGGTGCGCAAGCCCGCATTCGCCATGCACCACGGGTATACTCGCGCACGCCGTTCCAGTAGCCTGTTATGAAGTGCATCGGGCAAGCCGCGTGCCCCACCGCCGCTGCCGCAGAGCGACGATGCACTTCATAACAAGCTCAAGGGGAGAATATGAAGCTGTATGCGTCCCGGACCAGTCCCTACGCGCGCAAGGTGCGCGTGGTGATGGCGGAGAAAAAGATCGAGTGCCAGCTCATCGAAGAGGATGTCTGGTCGCCCGAGACCAGGATCGGCCAGTTCAACCCGCTCGGCAAAGTGCCTTGCCTGGTCATGGAAGACGGCGGCGCGATCTTCGATTCGCGCGTGATCGTCGAATATGTCGACACGTTGACGCCGGTCAGCCGGATGATCCCGCAGGGCGGGCGCGAGCGCCTGGAAGTCCGCTGCTGGGAGGCGCTGGCCGACGGCCTGCTCGACGGTGCGTTGCTGGTGCGCCTGGAGGCAACCCAGCGCGAGCCGCATGAGCGCAGCGAGCGCTGGGTCCAGCGCCAGCGCGGCAAGATCGACGCGGCGCTGGTGGCCATGGCGCACGGCCTGGCCGACCGCCCCTTCTGCACTGGCACGCACTATTCGCTGGCCGACGTGGCGGTGGGCTGCGCGCTGTCCTACCTGGACTTCCGCTTCCCCGAGATCGCCTGGCGCGAGCGCCATCCCAACCTGGCGGCGCTGGAGGAAAAGCTGTCCAAGCGCCAGTCGTTTATTGATACGGAACCGCCGCGCGGCTGATCCGCAGCGGCCGACAAGAAAACACCCGCCTCGAGCGGGTGTTTTTTCGTACTGCTGCAGCGCTTACTGGATGATGCCGCCGCCCAGGCAGATATCGGCGTCATACAGCACCGCCGACTGGCCGGGCGTGACCGCCCATTGCGCCTCGGCAAATCCGAGCGTCAGCACGTCGCCGTCCACCGCCTGCACCGTGCAGGCCGCATCGCTCTGGCGGTAGCGCGTCTTGGCCGCCATTGCCGCGCCCGCGGCAGGCGGCTCGCCGGCCACCCAGGACAGGTCCGACGCGGTCAGCACCGGCGTCAGCAGCCACGGGTGGTCGTGGCCCTGCACCACGTAAAGCGTATTGTTCGCCATATCCTTGCGCGCCACGTACCAGGCATCGCCATTGCCGTCGCGGCTGCCGCCCAGGCCGATGCCCTTGCGCTGGCCCAGCGTGTAGAAGGCCAGGCCGATATGCTCGCCCACGACCTTGCCCTCGGGCGTCTTCATCGGGCCCGGCTTGGTCGGCAGGTAGCGGTTCAGGAAATCGCGGAACGGGCGCTCGCCGATAAAGCAGATGCCGGTGGAGTCCTTCTTTTTCGCGTTCGGCAGGCCGATCTCGGCGGCGATCTCGCGCACGCGCGTCTTGGGGATCTCGCCCAGCGGGAACAGCGTGCGCGACAGCTGCGCCTGGTTCAGCCGGTGCAGGAAGTAGCTCTGGTCCTTGGTATGGTCGAGCGCCTTGAGCAGCTCGAACCGGCCGGCCGCGTTCTGCCGCACGCGCGCATAGTGGCCAGTGGCGATGGTTTCCGCGCCCAACGACATGGCATGGTCAAGGAAGGCCTTGAACTTGATCTCGGCATTGCACAACACGTCCGGGTTGGGCGTGCGGCCGGCGGAGTATTCGCGCAGGAAGTCGGCAAAGACCCGGTCCTTGTACTCGGCGGCAAAGTTGACCGCCTCCACGTCGACGCCGATCAGGTCGGCCACCGACACCACGTCCAGCCAGTCCTGGCGCGTGGAGCAGTACTCGCTGTCGTCATCGTCTTCCCAGTTCTTCATGAACAGGCCGATGACCTCGTAGCCCTGCTGCTTGAGCAGCCATGCGGTCACCGATGAATCGACCCCGCCCGACATGCCCACGACGACACGTTTTCCGGCACCACTCACGGCTGCGCTCCCAGCGGGACGGCCGCGGCCAGCGCCGACGGGTGCGTGTACAAGGCGTCCAGCGCAAAGCGCTTGCCGGCCAGGTAGTCGTTGACGCAGGCCATCACCAGCGGCGAACGGTGGCGCTCCGGGCAGGCGCGCAGTTCTTCCGCGCTCATCCAGACCGTGCGCACGATACCGGTGTCGAGCTGGCGGCCGGCGTCGAGCGACCCGAGGTCGCCGGTAAAGGCAAAGCGCACATAGGTCACATCGGTACCGGTGCGCGACGACAGCGAACGGCCCATGTAGCAGCCCAGCAGCGCGCGGGGCTCAAAGGTGTGCGCGGTTTCTTCCAGAGTTTCGCGGATCACCGCGCGGATCAGGCTCTCGCCCGGGTCCAGGTGCCCGGCGGGCTGGTTCAGGCGCAGCCCGTCGGCGGTTTCCTCTTCGACCAGCAGAAAGCGGCCGCCGCGTTCGATCACGGCGGCAACGGTCACGCTGGCATTCCAGTCACTTGACATGATGCTCAATTTTTAGGCAATCCCGCATTCTACCGGTTGCGGGCCCATCGTGCACCGCCGCCGGCCCGCCATGGCCCCAGGCCGGTGAGCCCGGCTGGTGCTGAAATTCCAGCTGCAACTCCCCCTTTGGCGGTCGCCGCAAAAGCCGACCGGCCGGTCACCATTGAACGTCAGATTCCTGTAAGCTGCGAAAAAATTGTTGCGCTGCGGCTTAAGCCTGCGGCGTGCACGGGCCAGACGTCGGTCCGCCCAACCAGACAAGACGCCAGCTAAAGGAGAAATTGACGATGTACATCGGCATCCCGCAGGAGACGCGGGCCGGCGAGACTCGCGTCGCCGCCACCCCGGAGACAGTCAAGAAGTACGTCGCCCAGGGCCACAAGGTGGTCGTGCAGGCCGGCGCCGGCGTAAGCGCCAGCCAGCCCGACGGCGCGTATGAGACGGTCGGCGCCACCATCGGTACCGCAGCCGAAGCTCTGGGCGCCCAGCTGGTGCTCAAGGTGCGCGCACCGGACGCCGCCGAACTGGCGCAGATGAAGCCAGGCGCCGTACTGGTAGGCATGCTCAATCCCTTCGACGCCGAGAACAACGCGCGCATGTCCGCCGCGAACATCACGGCCTTTGCGCTGGAAGCCGCGCCGCGCACCACGCGCGCGCAGAGCATGGACGTGCTGTCGTCGCAGGCCAACATCGCCGGCTACAAGGCCGTGCTGGTGGCAGCGCACCACTACCAGCGCTTCATGCCGATGCTGATGACCGCCGCCGGCACCGTCAAGGCGGCGCGCGTGCTGATCCTGGGCGCGGGCGTCGCCGGCCTGCAGGCCATCGCCACGGCCAAGCGGCTGGGCGCGGTGATCGAGGCCTCCGATGTGCGCCCCGCGGTCAAGGAGCAGATCGAATCGCTCGGCGCCAAGTTCCTCGACGTGCCCTTCCTCACCGATGAAGAGCGCGAGATCGCCCAGGGCGTGGGCGGCTATGCCCGCCCGATGCCGCCGGACTGGATGAAGCGCCAGGCCGAGCTGGTGCATCAGCGCGCGGTCCAGGCCGACATCGTCATCACCACCGCACTGATCCCGGGCCGCAAGGCGCCGGTGCTGCTGCAGGAAGCCACCGTGGCGCAGATGAAACCGGGCTCGGTGGTGGTGGACCTGGCCGCGGCACAGGGCGGCAACTGCCCGCTGACGGTGGCCGACGAGGTGGTCAACCACAACGGCGTCATCATCATCGGCCACACCAACCTGGCCAGCATGGTCGCGGCCGACGCCTCGGCGCTCTATGCCCGCAACGTGCTGGACTTCCTCAAGCTGGTCGTCGACAAGGACGGCCAGTTCACGCTGAACCTTGAAGACGACATCGTCGCGGCCTGCCTGATGTGCAGGGACGGCCAGGTCGTGCGAGAGGCGGCGTAATTTCCACGGGCGCCGTGCGCCCACTGCTTTTGCATCAAATATAAGGACGTATCACCCATGCAACGCATCATGCTCCGCGCCAAGCTCCACCGCGTCACCGTGACGCAGGCGGACCTCAACTACGAGGGTTCGTGCGGCATCGACCAGGACCTGCTGGACGCTGCCGACATGAAGGAGTTCGAGAAGATCGAGCTGTACAACGTGAACAACGGCGAGCGCTTCTCCACCTACATCATCAAGGGCGAGCGCGGCAGCGGCGAGATCTCGCTGAACGGCGCCGCGGCCCGCCGCGCGCACCTGGGCGACCAGTTGATCATCTGCACCTACGCGCCGATGAGCGACGAGGAAATCGCCGCCTACAAGCCCAAGGTCATCCTGGTGAACGAGAAGAACGGCATCAAGGAAATCAAGAAGTTCTGAGGGTTTGCTCTCCACCCCTCTGCCGCGGGCGGGAGAGGGGTCGCGCAGCTGGTCGCCTAGAGCCATGACCCGCACAGAGGTCTGTCGGCCTGCCTGCGCGGCAGCATCCCGGTCGTTCGCAATACAGCAAAAGACAAGCGGCATCCCGGATTCAAAGCAACGGAGGAGAAGTCGATGGAGATGGTGAACCACACGGTGATCAACCTGATCATCTTCGTGCTGGCGATCTACGTGGGTTACCACGTGGTCTGGACGGTAACGCCAGCCCTGCATACACCCCTGATGGCGGTGACCAACGCGATCTCGGCGATCATCATCGTCGGCGCCATGCTCGCCGCGGGCCTGACCGAAGGCGGCGTCGGGCGCGTGATGGGCACGCTGGCGGTGGCGCTGGCCGCGGTCAATGTGTTCGGCGGCTTCCTGGTCACCCAGCGCATGCTGGAGATGTTCAAGAAGAAAGAACCGAAGGCCAAGGCGCCTGAGGTCAAGCCGGCACTGGCCAAGGAGGGCGCGTGATGACCGGCCTTGTCAGCATGAACCTCGTCACCCTGCTCTACCTGGTGGCCTCGGTCTGCTTTATCCAGTCGCTCAAGGGGCTGTCGCACCCGGCCTCGGCGCGCAAGGGCAATGCCTTCGGCATGATCGGCATGGCGATTGCCGCGGTGACCACGCTGGCCCTGATCATCAAGCTGAAGGATGAATTCCTCTCGGCTGGCACGGCCCAGTCGTCGGTGAGCACGGGCCTGGCGCTGATTTTCGCCGCGCTCGTGGTCGGCGGCGGCATCGGCGCCTACGTGGCGAAGAAAGTGCAGATGACCAAGATGCCCGAGCTGGTCGCGGCGATGCACTCGCTGATCGGCCTGGCCGCGGTGTTCATCGCGGTGGCGGCAGTGGCCGAGCCGGCGGCGTTCGGCATCAGCCCGGCAGGCTCGCACCTGATCCCGCTGGGCAACCGCATCGAGCTCTTCATCGGCTGCTTCGTCGGCGCGATTACGTTCTCGGGCTCGGTGATCGCCTTCGGCAAGCTGGCCGGGCGTTACAAGTTCCGCCTGTTCCAGGGTGCGCCGGTGGTGTTTGCCGGCCAGCACTGGCTGAACCTGCTGCTGGCGGTGGCGATGGTGGGCTTCGGCGTCATCTTCTTCCTGTCGCAGGACTGGCTGCCGTTCCTGATCATGCTGGCGATCGCCTTCGTGCTGGGCGTGCTGATCATCATCCCGATCGGCGGCGCCGACATGCCGGTGGTGGTGTCGATGCTGAACTCGTACTCGGGCTGGGCAGCGGCGGGCATCGGCTTCTCGCTGAACAACCCGATGCTGATCATTGCGGGCTCGCTGGTGGGCTCCTCCGGTGCGATCCTGTCGTACATCATGTGCAAGGCGATGAACCGGTCGTTCTTCAACGTGCTGCTGGGCGGTTTCGGCGGCGCGACAGCGGCGGCGGCAACGGGCGATCAGCAGCAGCGCCCGGTCAAGTCGGGTTCCGCCGACGATGCCGCGTTCCTGATGGGCAACGCCGAGACCGTGATCATCGTGCCGGGCTATGGCCTGGCCGTGGCGCGCGCCCAACACGCGCTCAAGGAACTGACCGAGAAGCTGGCGGAAAAGGGCGTGACCGTGAAGTACGCGATCCACCCGGTGGCAGGCCGCATGCCGGGCCATATGAACGTGCTGCTGGCCGAGGCCGAGGTGCCGTACGACCAGGTCTTCGAGATGGAAGACATCAACAGCGAGTTCGGCCAGGCCGACGTGGTGCTGGTGCTGGGCGCCAACGACGTGGTCAACCCGGCGGCCAAGAACGACCCCCAGTCGCCGATTGCCGGCATGCCGATCCTGGAGGCCTACAAGGCCAAGACCATCATCGTCAACAAGCGCTCCATGGCCGCCGGCTACGCCGGGCTGGACAACGAGCTGTTCTACATGGACAAGACCATGATGGTGTTCGGCGACGCCAAGAAGGTGGTCGAAGACATGTTCAAGGCGGTCGACTAAGGCCGTCCGCGCGCCGCGCGCAGGCCCGGGCCATCCCGGCCCTGCCGCGGGCGCTTCTCCCGCCCGGCGCCCGCCGGGCTCCTCCTGCCGCCGGCCCTGGCTGCAAGGCCTGCCTTGCAAGGCAGCCATGGCGCGCTATACTGGCCTGCGAATGCGCACACCGGCTTGCCGCTTGCGCCACGCCTGTGCCTAACCACTGCGCCGAACCCCTGCCCGCCGCTCCATGACCTTCAACCCGCACGACAGGAACCTGTCGGTCTTCCATCACCCGGTCCTGACCGTCCTGGTCGATGACAGCAAGTCGTTCATCGACAGCCTGGCGTTCCAGATGGATGCCTCGCGCGCCGTGATCACCTTCACCGATCCGCGTGAAGCGCTGCAATGGATCCGCGAGGCCTATGCCACCCGCTTCCCGGGTTTCCTGCCGGTGCGCGTGACGCACGACGACCTGACCTTCCTGACCGAGCGGCGCACCGTGCAGCTCGACATCGACCGCATCTACCGCCAGATCCACGACTTCAAGCGCTTCCTGCAGCCGGGCGTGGTGGTGGTCGACTATTCGATGCCGCAGATGGACGGACTGGAATTCTGCCAGGCGCTGCAGGACCTGCCCTGCAAGACCATCCTGCTGACCGGCACCGCCGACGAGAGCATCGCCGTGCAAGGCTTCAACCACGGGCTGATCGACCGCTACGTGAAGAAGCATGAAAGCAATATGGTCGAGCGGCTGGACCAGGAAATCGAGGCCATGCAGCAGGCGTACTTCGCCACGCTGTCGCGCACGCTGCGCGAGCTGCTGACGCGGCATTCGTTCTCGTTCCTGTCCGATCCGGCCATCACCGAGCGCGTGCGCCAGCTCATCGCGCGCTATGGCTTTGTCGAGTACTACCTGTACCCCAACCCGGCCGGCATCCTGCTGCTGACCGCGCAGGGCCACGCCACGCTGATGGTGATCGAGACCCGCGCGGGGCTGATGAGCCAGGTGGAATCAGCCGAGGCCTACGACGCCCCCGCGGCGCTGATCGAAGGCCTGCGCGAAGGCCGGCTGGTGCCGTTCTTCTGGCCCGGCAACGGCATGTACACGCCGGCGTGCGTGGACTGGGAACAATACTGCCTGCCGGCCGAGCGCTGCGAAGGCAATGAAGAATTCATCTATGCGCTGTTCGACCTGCCGCGCCACCTGCTGCAGGAGCCGGTGGTCAGCCTGCAGGGCTTCCTGGCGGACTTCAGCCGCAATCCGGACGCGCTGACGGGGCGCAAGCGCCCCTGACCCAGCCGCCCAGCGGCTCCGGCGCCGCAGGCGCCGTCAGTCCGCCTGCGCCGCGCGGTTGGCGCCGCGCACCATGTCGAAGCGGAACAGCCGGCATTCGATATTGCCGTTGTAGAGCGGCGTGCGGCGCGACTCCTTGAGCCGCAGCCGGCGCGGGAAGCCCATGTCGCCGGTAAACACCCACGCCTGCCAGCCCGCGAAATGCTGCTTGAGCGTGGTGGCAAAGGCACTGGCGAACTGGTTGGCAGCGGCCTCTTCCACCTCGTCGCGCGGCATCTCTTCCTCTGGCAGGCGGCGCTGGCCGCGCACCGCGATCCGCTCGCCGTACGGGGGATTCATCAACAGCAAACCCGGCTCTTCAAAAGGCGGCTGCACGAAGCGCGCATCCACCTGCTTGGTGCGCGCCTCGCCCGGCAGGCCGGCACGCTCCCAGTTGGCGCGCGTGATGGCCAGCATGTCGGTGGAGATGTCCGAACCCACCACCTGCAGCTCATCGGCCGAGGCCAGCATGCGGGCGCGCTGCGCGTCCGACTTCAGCTTCTGCCAGGCCTTGGTGTCCATGCCCTTGAGCCATTCGAAGGCAAAGCTGCGGCTGCCGCCCGGCGCGATGCCCAGCGCCACCTGCGCGGCCTCGATCAGGAAGGTGCCGCTGCCGCACATCGGGTCGTAGAAGGGCCGGAAGGTCTGCCCCGGCACCCAGCCCGCCAGGCGCAGGATGCCGGCGGCCAGGTTTTCCTTCAGCGGCGCCTCGCCCTTCTCGGTGCGCCAGCCGCGCTTGAACAGGGGCTCGCCGGTGGTGTCGAGGTACAGCGTGCAGTCATGCTCGGTCAAATGGGCATAGATACGCACATCCGGGCTGGCGGTATCGACGCTCGGGCGCGCGCCCAGGCGCTCGCGCAGGGCATCGCAGACCCCGTCTTTGACGCGCAGCGCGGTGAAATTCAGGCTGCGCAGCGGCGACTTGTGCGACGTGATATCCACGCGCAGCGATTCATCGGGCGAAAACCACTGCTCCCAGCGCACGCCGCGCGCCAGCGTATAGATGTCGTCTTCATGCCGGTAGCCGCGCGCGGCCACGCGCATCAGCACCCGGCTGGCAATGCGCGAATGCAGGTTGACCGCATAGGCGGCAGCCATCTCGCCCGAGAAATTGACTCCGCCCGGCACTTCCTGGCGCACCGTGAACGGCGCCAGCGCGGCCATGCCCGGCATTGCGGCGATCTCACGCAGTTCTTCGGCGAGCGCGCTCTCCAGGCCGCGCGGGCAAGGGGCAAAGAAGGCTTGGGTCATGTGTTGGGTATCCTGCAAACAAAAACGTCCGCCGTGGCGGACGGGGATCTATCCGAAGCTTAGCTCAAGCCGCCGCCAGGGCGCGCTCGAGGAAATCCAGCCGGTCCTGGCCCCAGAAGGGCTGGCCGTCATGGACGTACCACGGTGCGCCGAACACGCCGGCCGAAATCGCGTCCTGGGTGTTCTGCGCATAGGCCGCCTGCACCGACTGCGCCTCGCTGGCCTTGAGCAGGCTGGCGCCGTCCAGGCCCGCCTCGTCGGCGATCTGCGCCAGCGTGGCGGCATCGGCGATATTGCGCTGCTGCGCCCACACTGCCGCGCCGATGGCGCCGGTCAGCTGCATCGCGCGGGCGGTGCCGTGCGCCAGCTGCGCCGCGATGATCAGCTTGCTGGCCGCGTCGCCCGATACCGGGAAATACGTCGGCTGCGGATGCAGCGGCAGGTCCAGGAATTCGCTCCAGCGCGCCAGCTCCACCAGGCGGTAGGCCTGGCGCTGGGGCGGGCGCTGCGACAGCGGCAGCCCGCCGGAGACGGAAAACACCTTGCCCAGGTCGCACGGCTTCAGGTTCACCTGCGCGCCATGGCGCCCGGCGATCGCGGTGAAGCGGGCATGGCCCAGGTAGACGAACGGCGACTGCGGCGTCAGGTAATAGTCAACCAGCTTGCTCATCTCGATTTTCGCAACAGGATTGGCAACAACAGACCGGGCGCCAGGCTCAGAACGGCTTGACGACCACCAGGATCACCACCGCCAGCAGCACCAGCACCGGCAGCTCATTGAACCAGCGATAAAACTTGTGCGAGCGCGTATTGCGCCCCGCCTCGAACTTGCGCAGCAGCACGCCGCAGCCGTGGTGGTAGCCGATCAGCACCAGCACCAGCGCCAGCTTGGCATGCATCCAGCCCTGCCCCGCGCCGCGGCCGATGCCGTAGCCCAGGTACAGCCACAGCCCGAACACCACCGCCGGCACCGCCAGCATGGTCATGAAGCGGAACAGCTTGCGCGCCATCAGCAACAGGCGCTGCGTGCTGGCGGCGTCGGTTTCCATGGCCAGGTTGACGAAGATGCGCGGCAGGTAGAACAGGCCGGCGAACCACGAAACCACGAAGACGATATGCAGCGCTTTGACCCAGAGCATCGGCAGGCAGGCGTGTAAGGACGATTGTTATTGTTGGGCGCTGTCGGTATGGGTCAGGTGCGGATCTCTCCGTGTCCAAACACCACGTACTTGAGCGAGGTCAGCCCTTCCAGCCCGACCGGCCCGCGTGCGTGCAGCTTGTCGTTGGAGATGCCGATCTCGGCGCCCAGGCCGTACTCGAAACCATCGGCAAAGCGGGTCGAGGCATTGATCATTACGCTGGCCGAATCGACCTCGCGGATAAAGCGCATGCCCGTCGAGTAGTTCTCGGTAATGATCGAATCGGTATGGTGCGAGCCGTATTCGTTGATATGGGCGACGGCCTCGTCAAGTCCGGCCACGGTCTTGATGGCGAGGATCGGCGCCAGGTATTCCAGGCGCCAGTCTTCCTCCGCGGCATCGACCAGGCCGGTGAAGCCCGCCGCTTCCAGCGTGGCGCGGGTGGCCGGGCACACGCGCAACTCGACGCCCTTCTCCTGGTAGATGCGGCACAGCGGCGGCAGCGCGGCGGCGGCGATGTCCTGCGACACCAGCAGCGTCTCCATGGTGTTGCACGGCGCATAGCGCTGGGTCTTGGCGTTGTCGCAGACGCGCACGGCGCGGTCCAGGTCGGCATCGGCGTCGATATAGACGTGGCAGATGCCGTCCAGGTGCTTGATCATCGGCACGCGCGCTTCTTCCATCAGCCGCGCGATCAGGCTCTTGCCGCCGCGCGGCACGATCACGTCGACGTATTCGGTCATGGTGATGAGACGGCCCACGGCAGCGCGGTCAGTGGTCTCGATCACCTGCACCGCCTCGGACGGCAGGCCGGCCGCGGACAGGCCCTCGGCCACCAGCGCCGCCAGCGCGGTGTTGGATTCGATCGCCTCGGAACCGCCGCGCAGGATGGTGGCGTTGCCCGACTTCAGGCACAGCGCCGCGGCGTCGATGGTCACGTTCGGGCGCGACTCGTAGATGATGCCGATCACGCCCAGCGGCACGCGCATCTGGCCAACCTGGATGCCGGTCGGGCGGAACTTCATGTTCGAGATCTCGCCGATCGGGTCAGCCAGCGCGGCGATCTGCTCCAGGCCCGCGGCCATGGTGGCGATGGCCTTGTCCGACAGCGTCAGGCGGTCGATAAAGGCGGCGTCCTGGCCGTTGGCGCTGGCGCGTTCAACGTCACGCGCGTTGACCGCCTTGAGCTTGTCGGCATCGCGGCGGATGGCCGCGGCGATAGTCAGCAGCGCACGGTTCTTGTCGGCCGTGGAGGCACGCGCCATGGCGCGCGACGCGGCGCGGGCCTGGCGGCCGACGCGGTCCATGTATTGGTTGAGGTCGAGCTCGTTCATGTCAGTGGCCCTGGGGTGGTGGCCGTCAGTGTGTTTTCCGTCCCCCCGCCGCACGCGGCGGGGGGAGCAAACCTGTGGAGTTGCGCGTTCAGCGCGCGATCATCAGGGCAAGCTGCTGCAGCCCGTCCCATGGTTCCGCCGGCAGCGGGCTGCCGCCCGGCGGCGGCAGGTCCGACAGGCCCTTGACCTGGCGGTCCAGCCGCGCCGCCAGCGCCAGCGCCGCGTCCAGCCTTGGCTGCGCCAGGCGCTGCGCGGCCTGCGGCACCAGCCGCTCGCGCGGGCCCCAGACGCGCAGCTCGCGCATCAGCACGCCCGCCGGCTTGCCGGCCGCCAGCCCTTGCCGGACCTTGGATAATACGCGAATTTCCTCAGTCAGCGCCCACAGCACCAGCACCGTGGCCTCGCCCTCGCCGCGCAGCCCTTCGAGCATGCGCACCAGCCGCGGCACGTCGCCGGAGAGCATCGATTCAGACAGCTTGAACACGTCGTAGCGGGCCACGTTCAGCACCGCATCGTGCACCTGGTCGAAGGTGAGCTCGCCGGGCGGGTACAGCAGCCCCAGCTTCTGGATTTCCTGGTGCGCCGCCAGCAGGTTGCCCTCGACCTTGTCGGCGATGAACTGCAGCGCACGCCGGCCCGGCTCGCCGCCCTCGACACGCTGCTGCTGCAGCGACAGCCGCTCGCCGACCCAGGCCGGCAGCCGGGTGCGGTCCACGGAGTCGACCTTGATCGACACGCCGGCGCCTTCCAGTGCCTGGAACCAGGCCGACTTGGACGCGGCAAAATCCAGCCGCGGCAGCGTCACCAGCAGCACCACGTCGGGCGACGGCTGGGCGGCCACGGCGCGCAGCGCCTCGCCGCCGTCCTTGCCGGGCTTGCCCGACGGAATGCGGAGTTCAACGATCTTGCGGTCGCCAAAGAGCGACATCGACTGCTGCGCCTCGACCAGCTGGCCCCAGTGGAAGCCGCGCTCGGCCGCCAGCACGTCGCGCTCGGAGAAGCCGGCTTCGCGCGCCGCGGCGCGCAGGCGGTCGACGGCTTCCAGCACCAGCAGGTGTTCGTCGCCATGCACCACGTACAGCGGCGCCAGGCCCTTGGCCTTTGCCTGCCGCAGGTGTGCGTCGAGCCCGTCGAGCTTGAGCTGCATGCCGTATGCCTGCCCGCTCAGATGGCCTTGACGGCGGCCAGCCGGCGCATCAGCTGCTGCACGATATCGCGCTGCATGTCGCGGTACAGCTGCTGCTCTTCGTAGTCCTTGGCCAGCGTGTTGGCTTCGTTGTAGGTCAGGTCGCGCGTCAGCACCAGCTGCGACGGCGGGATCAGTTCATTGCCGGCGGCGTCGCGCAGGCGGAAGGTGAAGCGCTGGGTCAGGCGGTACTCGCGCACCACGCCGGTGGTGGTGATCGACAGGATGGACTTGGTACGGGTGTCCTGCAGCACGTCCAGCAGCGCGTCGGCCTCCTTCTGGTCGACCACCACCTGGGTGTCGGAGCCGCCGCGGATGGCGCGGCGCAGGTCGGCGCCCATCAGCGAATTGGCCGGGATCCCGATATAGAGCCGCTTGAAGGCGAAATCCGAGTTGCCGCGCATGTGGAAGCCGCAGCCGGCCAGCAGGCCCGTTGCCGGCACCGCCAGCATTGCCGCGAGCACCTTGCGGCGCCCCATGTTCAGTCGCTTCATTCTTGGCGATTCCTTGTCAGGTTCCGGGGCCAGCTTACAACACCACGTTGACCAGGCGGCCGGGCACCACCACGATCTTCTTCGGCGCCTTGCCCTCGGCAAACTTGGCCACGGTCTCGCTGGCGGCGGCGGTTGCCTCGATGGCGGCGCGGTCGGCCTCGGCGGGCACGGTGATGCTGCCGCGCACCTTGCCGTTGATCTGCAGCACCAGTTCGATCTCGCTGCGCACCAGCGCGGCTTCATCGACCTGCGGCCACGGCGCGTCGAGCAGGTCGCCGGCTTCGGCGGCGTAGCCCAGCTGGTCCCACAGGCCGTGGGTGACGTGCGGCACCACGGGGTACAGCACGCGCAGCAGGATGCCGAAGCACTCGCGGCGAGCGGCCGGCGAGGCGCTCTTGGCGTCGTCCAGCGCGTTCAGCATCTTCATGGTGGCGGACACCACGGTGTTGTACTGGATGCGCTGGTAGTCGTAGTTGGCCTGCTTGAGCACGCCGTGGATCTCGCGGCGCAGGTCAGCGTCATCGGCAGTCGGCGTGCCGCCGGCACCGTCTCGGATGGCCGCGGCGTTGGCATAGCCGTAGTTCCACACGCGGCGCAGGAAGCGCGAGGCGCCCTCCACGCCCGAGCCGCTCCATTCCAGCTGCTGCTCCGGCGGCGCGGCGAACATCACAAAGAGGCGCGCGGTGTCGGCGCCGTACTGGTCGATCAGCGCCTGCGGGTCGATGCCGTTGTTCTTGGACTTCGACATCTTCTCGACGCCGCCGATCACCACCGGCTGGCCGTCGGCGATCAGCGTGGCGCCCACCGGGCGGCCGCGCTCGTCGGTGCGCAGGTCGACCTCGGCCGGGTTGTACCAGTGCTTCTTGCCCGAGGCGTCTTCGCGGTAGTAGGTCTCGTTGAGCACCATGCCCTGCGTCAGCAGGTTGGTGAAGGGCTCGTCGAACTTGACCAGGCCCAGGTCGCGCATGACCTTGGTCCAGAAGCGTGCGTACAGCAGGTGCAGGATCGCGTGCTCGATGCCGCCGATGTACTGGTCCATCGGCATCCAGTAATCGTTGCGGGCATCGACCATGGTGGCCGCGTCCGGGCAGGTATAGCGCATGTAGTACCAGCACGAATCGATGAAGGTATCCATCGTGTCGGTCTCGCGGCGCGCCGGCTTGCCGCACGACGGGCAGGTGCACTGCAGGAAGCGCGCATCCTTGGCCAGCGGGTTGCCGGTGCCGTCCGGCACCAGGTCTTCGGGCAGCACCACCGGCAGGTCTTTCTCAGGGACCGGCACCACGCCGCAGCTGTCGCAGTGGATCAGCGGAATCGGCGTGCCCCAGTAGCGCTGGCGCGAGATGCCCCAGTCGCGCAGGCGCCAGGTCACCTTCTTCTCGCCGATGCCCTTGGCGCCCAGGTCGGCGGCAATGGCTTCGACCGCGGCCTGGTAGCCGAGGCCGTCATACTTGCCGCTGTGGATGCAGGTGCCGTTTTCCTTGTCGCCGTACCACTCCTGCCAGGCCTCGGTCGAGTACGGCTGGCCCTTCACGTCGATGACGGGCTTGATCGGCAGCTTGTACTTGAGCGCGAAGGCGAAGTCGCGCTCGTCGTGCGCGGGCACGCCCATCACGGCGCCGTCGCCGTAGCTCATCAGCACGTAGTTGCCGACCCACACGTCGACCTTCTCGCCGGTCAGCGGGTGCACCACCTGCAGGCCGGTCGGCATGCCCTTCTTCTCCATGGTCGCCATGTCGGCTTCCATGACCGAGCCGTGCTTGCATTCGTCGATGAAGGCAGCCAGTTCGGGGTTGTCCAGCGCGGCGTGCGTGGCCAGCGGGTGCTCGGCGGCGACTGCGCAGAAGGTCACGCCCATGATGGTGTCGGCGCGCGTGGTGAACACGTACAGCTTGCCGTCATTGATCGGCTTGCCGTCCTCGCCCGGGATGTCGTGGGGGAACGCAAAGCGCACGCCCACGCTCTTACCGATCCAGTTCTGCTGCATCACCTTGACGCGCTCGGGCCAGCCCAGCTGGTCCAGGTCGCCCAGCAGTTCCTCCGCATACTCGGTGATGCGCAGGTAGTACATCGGGATCTCGCGCTTTTCCACCACCGCGCCGGAGCGCCAGCCGCGGCCGTCGATGACCTGCTCGTTGGCCAGCACGGTCTGGTCGACCGGGTCCCAGTTGACGGTGCCGGTCTTGCGGTAGGCGATGCCCTTGTCCAGCATCTTCAGGAACAGCCACTGGTTCCAGCGGTAGTAGTCCGGGCTGCAGGTGGCGACTTCGCGCGACCAGTCGATCGCCAGGCCCATCGACTGCATCTGCTTCTTCATGTAAGCGATGTTGTCGTAGGTCCAGGCCGCCGGCGCCACGCCGTTGTTCAGCGCGGCATTCTCGGCCGGCATGCCGAAGGCGTCCCAGCCCATCGGCATCAGCACGTTGTTGCCGTTCATGCGCAGGTAGCGCGCCATCACGTCGTTGATGGTGTAGTTGCGCACGTGGCCCATGTGCAGCTTGCCCGACGGATACGGCAGCATCGAGCAGGCGTAGAACTTGGGCTTTTCCTTGCCGTCGGCCCCGGCCGCATGCTCCGACACGCGATAGGCGTCGATGGCTTGCCAGTGCTGCTGGGCGGCTTGTTCAACGGCGGAAGGAAGGTATTTGTCTTGCATGGTCGGGACAGCAGTCAGGACAACGTTTGCGCGGCAACTGGCCTGCCGGCATCCGGGGGAATCGTTGGAATGAGAGCAGCGGGCGCGCCGCTTGCGCGGCGCCCGCCGGGCGTGCAATGCGAAAGAAGACGATTATAACCGTGGCGGCAGGCCAGTTTCGGCCCTGCGCGCCCCGCGGCGCCTTACTTCAGGCTCAGGCCAAGCACGTCCTGCATGTCGAACAGGCCGTTGGGCTTGTCGGCCAGGAAACGGGCGGCGCGCACGGCACCGTCGGCATACGACTGGCGGCTGGACGACTTGTGGCTGATCTCGATCCGCTCGCCGATGCCTGCGAACATCACGGTGTGGTCGCCGACGATATCGCCGCCGCGCACGGTGGCAAAACCGATCGAGTTGGGATCGCGCTCGCCTGTGTGGCCTTCGCGGGCATAGACTGCGCAGGTCTTGAGGTCACGGCCAAGCGCATCGGCAATCACTTCACCCATCTTCAGCGCGGTGCCCGAGGGGGCATCGACCTTGAAGCGGTGGTGCGCCTCGATCACTTCGATGTCATAGCCGGTCGACAGTAGCCTGGCGGCCACTTCCAGCAGCTTGAAGGTGGCGTTGACGCCGACGCTGAAGTTGGCGGCAAAGACGATGCCGATCGACCCGGCGGCCTCGGCCAGCGCGGCCTTGCCGGCCTCGTCGAAGCCGGTGGTGCCGATCACCATCTTCACGCCCAGTTTCTTCGCCGCGGCCACGTGGGCCAGCGTGCCTTCGGGGCGGGTGAAGTCGATCAGGCAGTCCGCGCCGGCCAGCACCGCTTCCACATCGGCACTGATCGCCACGCCGGTCTGGCGGCCCAGCAGCAGGCCGGCATCCTGGCCCAGCGCCGGCGAGCCCGGCACGTCCAGCGCGCCCGCCAGGCTCACGCCCTCGGTGTTCAGCACGTGTTCGATCAGCATGCGGCCCATGCGGCCCGATGCGCCTGCAATGGCGATGTTCATGGTGTCTGGCTCAACGGAATATGCGCAATGCGCGGAAAGTGATCGAGCCGGCCATGCTCGACCGGCCCGGAAAACTGGTGGCGCGCCGCCGCCGGCGCGCCATGCGGCGGATCAGTTGGCGGCCGGTTTGGGGGCCTCGGCCGGCACCGCTGCCTCGGTGGGAGCGGCCGGCGATGCCGCAGCGGCGGGTGCCGCTTCCGGCTGCTGCGCCTGCCGCGGCACAAAGTTCTCCACCGTGGTCTGCGATTCGGCCGGGGCGGCCGCGGTGGCTGCCGCGCCGGTGGAGATCTTGCCCGGCGTCTGGTCCTTCAGCGCCTTTTTCATGCCGTCGATCTCGGCAATCAGCTCATACTCGGACGGCAGTTCATCGCCGCTGAACTTGACCAGCCGGTCGCCTTCAAAATACACCGTATAGCGGCGCTGCTGCACCACCGGGGTACTGCCGCGGCGGAACGAGAACACGTAGTCCCAGCGGTCGGCGTGGAACACGTCATTCAGCAGCGGCGTGCCGAGCAGGAACTTGACCTGGTCGCGCGTCATGCCTTCGCGCAGTTGCGATACGGCCTCGCGCGAGACGAAATTGCCCTGCACGATGTTGATCCGGTACGGCGTAATGGCGTTGGCTACCTTGCGCGAGGTGGAATCGTAGGCTGAGCAGGCGCCGGCCAGCAGGGCCGCGGCCAGCAGGGAGACAACCAGCGTCGGGCGCATGGCGGACGAACGGATATAACGCATGTATCTCGCTTCCGGGAGGGAAAGAAAAGTACGGCGGCAAGGTACCGCAAGGCGGGCACAAAAACGGCGCAAAATGCGCCGATTGCACCACACACGCCTGTTGCGCCTGCCGCGACAACCACATGGGACGGCAACTGTGCCGGGCGCGTGATGCCGACTTGGGGCATCACTACCGCGAGCGACTTTTGCTGCCAAAACCCTTATGATTCAACTATCCAGTCATTGTACTCTAGGGAGTCACCCACATGCCGAGTCCGGCGGACCTCAAGAACATCGGCCTGAAGGCGACCGTGCCCAGGCTGAAGATTCTTGAAATTTTTCAGACCAGTGAACAGCGGCACCTGAGCGCGGAAGACGTCTACCGTATCCTGCTGAACGAGCATATGGATATCGGCCTGGCCACCGTCTACCGCGTGCTGACCCAGTTCGAGCAGGCAGGCCTGCTCTCGCGCAACAACTTTGAATCCGGCAAGGCGATTTTCGAACTCAACGAAGGCAAGCACCATGACCACCTGGTGTGCCTCGACTGCGGCCGCGTCGAGGAGTTCTTCGACTCTGAAATCGAGCACCGCCAGCAAAGCATCGCGCGCGAGCGCGGCTTTACGCTGCAGGAACATGCACTGTCGCTGTACGGCAATTGCACCAAAACAGACTGTCCCCACAGACCCAAACGATAAGCCTGCACGCTCCGCAGCGGAGCGCAGACGGGCAACAAAAAACCGGCGCCTGGCGCCGGTTTTTTGTTTGGGCTGCTCGCCGCAGGATGCTGCTCAGGGCGCCTGCAGGTCTTGCAGGTCCTGTTCGGTAACCACCCGTGCCGGGCGTGCCGGCGGCAGGCCGACGAACTCGCCCACCACCTGGCGGAACAGGCTGCGCGCCCACACCAGCATCGGATGGGTGTTGCGGCTGCGGTGCCAGAACATGTTCAGGCCGAGTGTGGTGTTCAGTTCCGCCGGCAGCGGGAAGGCCTTCAGGCCATAGGTCTCGCAGGCCATGTCCTTGGTCAGCGCATTGACGGTGAAGATCATGTCGGTCTGCGAGGCCAGTTCGGCCTGGGCACGCCATGAATGTACCGTCAGCGTCGCATTGCGCTTGAGCCCGCGCTGCTGCAGCGCGTAGTCGAGCGGGATCAGCGACGGCGCCGGGCGGCCGGCGCCGCCGGAATGCGCCATGAAGATATGGCCGCAATCCAGGTATTGCTCCAGCGAGCAGTGGTTCTTGAGCACCGGATGGCTCTTGCGCGCGCAAACCCACAGGTTCAGCGACGTCACCATCTCCTCGACGATTTCCGGGTGGCGGGTCGGGAACGGGGAAAAGGCCAGGTCAAGTTCGTTGGCGCGCATCGAGGCGACGTCCGTTTCCCACGAATGGGATTCGACCAGCTTGATATGCAGGTCCGGCGCCAGCTGCTTGATGCGCAGCACAAAACGGTTGAATACCGTGTCGCCCAGCTCGGCGGCAAAGCCGATGCTCAGCGTGCCGGTAGCGATAGCCGGATCGAAATTGTCGGCATCGCCCTCGTTGATCGACGACCATAAATCCAGCATGTCGCGGATCTTCGGGCCCAGTTCCAGCGCACGCGGCGTTGGCGTCAGGCCATGCGGGACGCGGATGAAGAGGGGATCGTCAAAGATTTCACGCAGCCTGCCCAGCGAGTGCGATACGGCCGGAGCGGTCATATGCATCTTTTCCGCGACATAAGTGGCGTTTCGCTTGCTCAGTAGTTCGGTGAAGATCACTAAAAGCTTCGTGTCTACGTTCACCATGATCAGGCCTCGGTCAGATTATTCTTAGCTAGATGGCCCCACCACTTGCACTGGCTGCACATCAGATTTCAACGGCGTCTTAATAGTGTAAGAGGAAAAAACAAGCTCGGAAAGCAAATTCGGCATTTCTGAAATGGCTGTCTACGACATAATTCTGAAAAATTGCGCGTTTTTTCCACTAATGACCGCACTTGTGGACATTTCCCGCGCCGCAGCATCCGCCAGTGCATCGGCGTATAGTGGGTCCGCCGTTTCCATTTTTATCATTCTTTTCCGACGGCTCATCGGCCATCATGCCTGAACATTTCCGCCTCCCCGTACCACTCCCGCAAGCCTACCGCTTGCTGAACCACGGCCCCACCGTGCTGGTCAGCGCCGCCGCCGGCGGCAAGCGCAATATCATGGCCGCCGCCTGGGCCATGCCGCTGGATTTTTCCCCGCCCAAGGTGGCCGTGGTGCTGGACAAGAGCACCTGGACCCGGCGCCTGCTGGAAGACAGCGGCGAGTTCGTGCTGCAGGTCCCCACCGTCAGCCAGGTCGACCTGACCGAGGTGCTGGGCTCCAGTTCCGGCCTGGCGCTGATGGAGCAGGAAGGCACCGACAAGTTCGACGCCTACGGCCTGGGCACCTTTGCCGGCACGGCGGTCGGCGCGCCGCTGCTGGAGGGCTGCGCGGCCTGGCTGGAATGCCGGCTGCTGCCGGAGCCGGCCACGCAGCAGAACTACGACCTGTTTCTTGGCGAAGTCGTAGCCGCGCACGCGGACGCGCGCGTGTTCAGCAACGGGCGCTGGCATTTCGACGGCCATGATGCGCTGCGCACTATCCACCATGTGGCTGGCGGCCATTTCCTGGTGGACGGCGACGCAGTCGACGCGCGCCCGCTGGCGCCCCGCCCGGCTGGCTGAATATCACTGCGCCCGAAAATGAAAAACGCGCCCGAAGGCGCGTTTTTCTTGACTGCGGAAGCTGCCGGCTTACTTGGCTGCGACGCGGACCATTTCCAGCACCTTGTTCGAGTAGCCCCACTCGTTGTCGTACCAGCTCACGACCTTGATGAAGGTGCCGTCCAGCGCGATGCCGGCTTCGGCGTCGAAGATCGAGGTGCGGGCATCGCCGCGGAAGTCGGTGGCGACGACCTTGTCTTCGGTGTAGCCCAGCACGCCCTTGAGCGCACCCTGGCTCTGGGCCTTCATCTCGGCGCAGATTTCTTCGTACGTCGCCGACTTTTCCAGCTCGACGGTCAGGTCGACCACGGACACGTCCGAGGTCGGCACGCGGAACGACATGCCGGTCAGCTTCTTGTTCAGCTGCGGAATCACCACGCCCACGGCCTTGGCAGCGCCGGTCGACGACGGGATGATGTTTTCCAGGATGCCGCGGCCGCCGCGCCAGTCCTTGTTGGACGGGCCGTCAACGGTCTTCTGGGTGGCGGTGGCAGCGTGCACGGTGGTCATCAGGCCGCGCTTGATGCCCCACTTGTCGTTCAGCACCTTGGCCACCGGTGCCAGGCAGTTGGTGGTGCAGCTGGCGTTGGAGATGATCGCCTCGCCCTTGTACGACTCGTGGTTCACGCCGTACACGAACATCGGGGTGTCGTCCTTGGACGGGGCCGACATGATCACCTTCTTGGCGCCCGCGTCGAGGTGCTTCTGCGCGCCTTCCTTGGTCAGGAAGATGCCGGTCGACTCGACCACCACGTCAGCGCCGATCTCGCCCCACTTCAGTTCGGCCGGATCCTTGACCGCGGTCAGGCGGATCTTCTTGCCGTTGACGACCAGGGTGTTGCCGTCGACCGACACTTCGCCGTCGAAGCGGCCATGCACCGAGTCGTACTTCAGCATGTACGCCAGGTAGTCGGGCTCCAGCAGGTCGTTGATGCCAACGACTTCGATGTCCTTGAAGTTGGCGACTGCGGCGCGGAACACCATGCGTCCGATGCGGCCGAAGCCGTTGATGCCGATCTTGATGGTCATGACTGTCTCTCCTGAGGATCGATTGAAACCGGTGGGCGCCGCTGCTGCCGCGCGGTGCACCACGCGGCTCCAGCGCCCGGATGCTTAGATAAGGGTGTCCTTCACCGTGCGGACCACGTTGTCGACGGTAAAGCCGAAATGCTTGAACAGCACGCCGGCCGGGGCCGACTCACCGAAGGTGTCGATGCCCACCACCGCCTGGACCTGGTACTTCCACCAGAAGTCCGTCACGCCCGCCTCGACCGCCACGCGCGGCACGCCGGCCGGCAGCACGCTGGCCTTGTAGGCGCTGTCCTGCTTGTCGAACACGGTGGTGGCCGGCACCGAGACCACGCGCACATGCACGCCTTCGGTAGCCAGTGCGTCAGCGGCGCCGACGGCCAGGCCCACTTCGGAGCCGGTGGCCAGGATCACGGCGTCCGGACGCTTGGTCTTGGGGTTGACGCTGTCGCGCAGCACGTAGCCGCCGCGCGCGATATTGGCACGGGTGGCTTCGTCGCGGCGCTGGAACGGCAGGTTCTGGCGGCTGAAGATCAGGCAGCTCGGGCCGTTCTCGCGGCGGATCGACTCGGCCCAGGCAACGGCGGTCTCGGTGGTGTCGGCGGTGCGCCAGACGTCCATGTTCGGGATCAGGCGCAGGCTGGCGACGTGCTCGATCGACTGGTGGGTCGGGCCGTCTTCGCCCAGGCCGATCGAGTCATGGGTGAACACGAACAGCGAACGGATCTTCATCAGCGCCGCCATGCGCAGCGCGTTGCGGCTGTAGTCCGAGAAGGTCAGGAAGGTGGCGCCGTAGGGAATGTAGCCACCATGCAGCGTGATGCCATTCATGATGGCGCTCATGCCGAACTCGCGCACGCCGTAGTTGATATGGTTGCCCCAGGCATCCACGCGCACGGCCTGGCTGCCCGACCAGTTGGTCAGGTTCGAGCCGGTCAGGTCGGCCGAGCCGCCGAGGAATTCGGGCAGCACCGGGCCGAAGGCCTCGATGGTGTTCTGGCTGGCCTTGCGGGTGGCGATGGTCTCGGCCTTTTCCTCGCACTTGGCGATGAAGGCGTCGACGGCGGCGTCGAACGATCCCGGCAGTTCGCCCTTCATGCGGCGGCGGAATTCGCCGGCCTCATACGGGTGGCGCTCGGCGTAGGCGTCGAACAGCGCGGTCCAGGCACGCTCCAGCGCCTCGCCGTTGGCCTTGGCGTCCCAGGCGTTGTAGACCTCGGCCGGCACTTCGAACGGGGAGTGGGCCCAGCCCAGCGCCTCGCGCGTGGCCAGCACTTCGGCGCCGCCCAGCGGGGCGCCGTGCACGTCGTGGCCGCCTTCCTTGTTGGGCGCGCCCTTGCCGATCTTGGTGCGGCAGCAGATCAGGGTCGGCTTGTCGCTGGCCTTGGCCTGCGCGATGGCGTTGTCGACCGCGACCACGTCGTGGCCATCGATGCCGCGGATCACGTTCCAGCCATAGGCTTCGAAACGCTTCGGGGTATCGTCGTTGAACCAGTGCACCACGTCGCCGTCGATCGAGATGCCATTGTCATCCCACAGCGCAATGAGCTTATTAAGCTTTAGCGTGCCGGCCAGCGAGCTGGCTTCGTGCGAGATGCCTTCCATCAGGCAGCCGTCGCCGAGGAAGACATAGGTGTGGTGGTTGACGATGTCGAAGCCGGGGCGGTTGAATTCTTCACCCAGCAGGCGTTCGGCCAGCGCCATGCCGACAGCGTTGGTGATGCCCTGGCCGAGCGGGCCAGTGGTGGTTTCCACGCCCGGGGTGATGCCGTATTCCGGGTGGCCGGCGGTCTTGCTGTGCAGCTGGCGGAAATTCTTCAGCTCTTCGACCGGCAGGTCGTAGCCGGTCAGGTGCAGCAGCGCATAGATCAGCATCGAGCCATGGCCGTTGGACAGCACGAAGCGGTCACGGTCGGCCCACTGGGGGTTGCTCGGGTTGTGCTTCAGGTGCCGGCCCCACAGCGCCACGGCGATGTCTGCCATGCCCATCGGCGCACCGGGGTGGCCGGAATTGGCCTGCTGGACGGCGTCCATGGCAAGCACGCGAATGGCGTCGGCCATCAGCTTGGCGGGCTGGGAAGCAAAAGGACTTGTGGCGGGATGGGCAAGGGCGGACATTCTGGCGGATTCGGGCGTGAGCCTGACGGCAGGAAAACCGCAATTTTAGCAGAAGCTAGGGGGTTTTCCGGACTCCCGGACAGCGCCTGCGGCGCAGCGAGGGCGATCACCGGAAGCCCAATGCGGCCCCCCGCCCCCGGTCATCGGAACTATCCGGCCACGGACATGCCTGATGCTTCACCCCAACCAGCCCGGCCGACCGCTGCGCCGCACTTCGACAGCGTAGCGCGGCACGCGTAAGATGCACTCTCGCACCGCGCGGCACGCCAGCCGCGCCGGGTTTCCCGCACTCAGGAGACGATCATGACCAGACCGGCCAACACCCCCTGGCTCACCCCCTACCTGACCGTCGCCAACGGGCGCGCCGCACTGGACTTCTACAGCCGCGCCTTCGGCTTCACCGCCGGCAACGTGGTCGACGAAAACGGCGTGCCGACCCATGCCGAGATGCACTACCAGGGCCAGCTTGTGGTGATGTTCGCGCCCGAGGGCGCCTGGGGCAGCACCGCGCGCACGCCGCGCTCGCTGGGCGTCGAGTGCCCGCAGACCTTCTATGTCTATTGCGACGATGTCGACGCCATGCACCAGCGCGCGGTCGACGCCGGCGCGATCAGCCTGATGGCGCCGGCCGACCAGTTCTGGGGCGACCGCTATTGCATGGTCGAAGATCCCGACGGCTACCGCTGGGGCTTCGGCAAGCCGCTGGACCAGGCAGCGGGCCAGGCAAGCTGATGGCACCACGCTTCTTCGTCGGCGGCACAGACACCGTCCTGGCCGCCGAATCCGATTTCCCGCTGCCCGAGCCGGTGGTTCGCCACGCGCAGGTGCTGCGCCTGGTGCCGGGCGACGCCATGACGCTGTTCGACGGCCGCGGCGGCAGCCACGCGGCCACGCTGGTCGAGCTGGGCAAGCGCCACGCGCTGGCGCGCATCGGCGCGCATGACGCGGCCGAGGCCGAGCCGCCCTTGCGCGTCACGCTGGCGCAGGGCCTGGCCGGCGGCGACAAGATGGACTGGCTGATCGAAAAGGCGGTCGAACTGGGCGTCACGGCGATCCAGCCGCTGCAGGCCAGTCGCTCGGTGGTGCGCCTGTCGGGCGAGCGCGCGCACAAGCGCCAGGCGCACTGGCAGGCACTGGTGCAGGCCGCCTGCGAGCAATGCGGCCGCAATCGCTTGCCGGAGGTTGCGCCGGTCGCTAACTTTGAGACATGGCTGGCGCAGTCTGCGGCTGGCGGTGCCAGGCTGCTGGTATCACCGCGCGCCACGCACTCGCTGCCGGCGTTCATCGCCGAACAGCGCGAAGCCTTGCTGGCCGGCGGCGTCACGCTGCTGATCGGCCCCGAAGGCGGCCTGGCGTCCGAGGAAGAGCAGGCGGCAAGGCAGGCGGGTTTCACCGGCGTGTCGCTCGGCCCCCGCATCCTGCGTACTGAAACCGCCGGGCTGGCATGCCTGGCAACCCTTAATGCCTTGCTTGGCGGATTCTGACGGCGGCGGCCACCCGGTCATCGCGTCAACCTTGCAACCCTGACTGAAAGGAGTCGACCATGGGACTACTCGATAGCGTGCTGGGCGGCGTGCTCGGACAACTCGGCGGCGCGCGCGGCGAGGCTGGCGGTACCGGCGGCGGGCTCGACCCCAAGCTGATGATGGCGCTCGGCTTGCTGGCGACGCTGGCCATGCGCGGCCGCGGGCAAGCAGGCGGCGGCGCGGGCGATGCGCCGGCGGCCGATGATGGACTGGTGGCCTGGGCAGCCTTGGCGGGCTGCTGGGCGGCATGCTCGGCGGCGGCGGTGCCGGCGCGGCGCCCGGCGGCGCCACCGGCGGCCTGGATCTCGGCTCGTTGCTCGGCGGCCTGCTTGGCGGCCAGGGTGGCGCGCCGGCCAACAGCCAGGCACTGGGTGCAGCCGCCGGCGGCATCGGCGCGCTGCAGCAGATCCTGGCGCAGGCCGGGCTGGGCGAACAGGTGAACTCGTGGATCGGCAGCGGCGCCAACCAGCCGGTCACGCCGTCCGCGCTGAGCGGCGCGCTGGGCGACACCGGCGCGCTCGAATCGCTGGCACAGACCACCGGCATGTCGCAGGACGACGTGGCCGCGCAACTGAGCGAAGGACTGCCGGAACTGATCGACCGGCTCACGCCGCATGGGCATCTGCCGGCGCAGGAATAAGACCAGCACCTCGCCAGAAAGCAAAAAGCCCGCTGATGCGGGCTTTTTGCTTGCTATACCGTGGAACGGCCAGGCCAGCGCAATCAGGCGAACGAATAAAACACCCGGAACTGCACCTTGCGTTCGCCCCAGAATTCGGCGGCGTCGCGGAATACGTCGAGCAGCACCTCGCGCCCTTCCTTGTCGAACTTCTGCGCAATCGGCAGGCCTTCCAGCACGATCACAAAGCCCGGCTGCGGGCCGGCCTTGAAGATCATGTCGGTCAGGCAGTCAGCCAGCGCGTCGAAGTTCTTGCCGAAGTGCTTCGGGAAGGTGAACGACGTGGCGATGGTTTCCAGGATCTCCGCCTTGCTCGCGCAAAGGGCGCAATTGGCATAGAGGAAATGCTGCCCGAGATCGGCGGCCGCCTGGGCCAGCTCAGGCACGCGGAAGGCGCGGATCGACTGGACGATGTTCGGACGCACCGTCTTGAACAGGTTCATGGCCCCCTCGCTGGTGCCGTCATTCCAACCGGGACCGGCGGGCATGGCCACGTGCCCGGTCGCGGGCGGGAGTTTTTGCATGAGCTCTTGGCTCGGCATCATCAGCACGTTGTCGTATAGGTTCTGGGCCTGCTGCTGAGCCCGCTGCCAGCCATCTCCGGCGCCGCGCTCTTCGCGGGCGGCAAGGGCGTCGCCCAATCCGAAAATGTCAGTCATCATTTGAGTATCCGTTTGAAGCTGTTGTAGTGATCTTCCGTGTAGTAACAATCGTTGGCAGCGCGTTGTTCCCCGCCGCAGACGATCCGCTTGGCTCCCCGGTTCCGGCTCCTGGCGCTCTTGACCGTGTATTCGCGGTAATACCCGCGTTCACGTTGCGGCAGGATGCGCTCGTAGTTGCCGAATCTCGATCCGTCCTTGTCATACAGAAACGGGCCGCCGGCTTCGATGCGCTCCAGGGTCTGCCGTGCATCGTTGGGCAACTGCTGCACTGCAATGGTTCCCATCCCTTCGGTCTGCACCTGCCGCGCCAATGTCGGCTGCGCCAGGGCCAGCACCAGCGCCGCGCCGGTCATGGACCGGGCCAGCATGCGCGTTGCGTGCCGCATCAGAGAAACTTGGAAACCCACGTTGCTTGTCTTGGTTGAACCGGAAATCGAGCCTGCCGCTGGTTGGGTAGACGATCTATCTGTCCGGGCCACCCTGGCCAGCGCCCTGCGCCACCCGTAGAGGAGCGCGATGGATGCCGGCCGTACCGGGGCGCTCATGGCGAGCGCCTGTATCAAAGGCGTAAGGTTACGCGCATGCACGCAATTAAGCAATCCCGGCCCGGCAGCACCGGTAATTCTTCAATTGTTTCAATATGTTAAGCGTATGTGTGCGCATACTAACCGTGCACATATGGATGCAAAAAAAGCCGGGCGAACCCGGCTTTTCGTCACATTGGCCTGCTACCGGCCATGCAACATTGCGATACCAGGCGGCTTAGCGCTTGGCAGCGGCGTCCACCACGACCAGCGAAGTCATGTTGACGATGCGGCGCACGGTTGCCGACGGCGTCAGGATGTGCACCGGCGCCTTCACGCCCAGCAGGATCGGCCCGATCGCAACGTTGTTGCCCGCGGCAACCTTGAGCAGGTTGTACGAGATATTGGCCGCGTCGATGTTCGGGCACACCAGCAGGTTGGCTTCGCCCTTGAGCGCGCCGTCCGGCACCAGCTGGTCGCGCAGCTTCTGGTCGAGCGCGCTGTCGCCGTGCATTTCGCCGTCGATCTCCAGGTCCGGGGCGCGATCACGCAGGATGGCGAGGGTTTCGCGCATCTTGCGGGCTGAAGGCGCTTCGGACGAACCGAAGTTCGAATGCGACAGCAGCGCGATCTTGGGCTCGATGCCGAAGCGCTTCAGTTCCTCGGCGGCCATCAGCGTGATCTGGGCCAGTTCTTCGGCGGTCGGGTCGACGTTGACGTGCGTATCCACCAGGAAGATCTGGCGGCCCGGCAGCACCAGGCCATTCATCGCCGCGTAGACCTTGTTGGTGCCGCCCAGCACCTGGTCGATATAGCGCAGGTGCGCCGCGGTGTTGCTGACGGTGCCGCAGATCATGCCGTCGGCCTCGCCCTTGTTCACCAGCATGGCGCCGATCAGCGTGGTGCGGCGGCGCATCTCCAGCTTGGCGTACTCGGGCGTGATGCCCTCGCGCGCCATCATGCGGTAGTAGGCGTCGGAATAATCGCGGAAGCGCTCGTCGTGCTCGGGGTTGACCACGGTGAAGTCCACGCCGGCGCGCAGGCGCAGGCCGAAGCGCTCGATGCGGTGCTGCAGCACGGCCGGGCGGCCGATCAGGATCGGGTTGGCCAGCTTTTCGTCGACGATCACCTGCACCGCGCGCAGCACGCGCTCTTGCTCGCCTTCGGCGAAGACGATGCGCTTCTTCTCCATCTCGACCTTGCGCGCGGCGGCGTAGATCGGCTTCATCAGCGTGCCCGAGTGGTACACGAACTGCTGCAGCTGCAGGCGGTAGGCGTCCATGTCCTCGATCGGACGGGCGGCCACGCCGGACTTCATCGCGGCCTCGGCCACGGCCGGGGCCACCTTGACGATCAGGCGCGGGTCGAACGGCTTCGGAATCAGGTACTCGGGGCCGAACGACAGGTCCTGGATGCCATAGGCGGTGGCGACGATGTCGCTCTGCTCCTGGCGTGCCAGCTCGGCCAGCGCATTGGCCGCGGCGATTTCCATCTCACGCGTGATGGTGGTGGCGCCGCAGTCCAGCGCCCCGCGGAAGATGAACGGGAAGCACAGGACGTTATTGACCTGATTCGGGTAGTCGGTACGGCCGGTGGCCATCACGGCGTCCGGGCGCACTTCCTTGACCAGCTCCGGCGCGATTTCCGGGTTCGGATTGGCCAGGGCCAGCACCAGCGGCTTGTCGGCCATGCGCTGGACCATGTCCTGCTTGAGCACGCCCGCGGCGGACAGGCCCAGGAAGATGTCGGCGCCGTCGATCACTTCGGCCAGCTTGCGCTTGTCGGTCTTCTGGCAGAAGCGCGCCTTTTCCGGGTCCATCAGCTCGGTACGGCCTTCGTAGACCACGCCGGCCAGGTCCGTCACCCAGATGTTCTCGATCGGCAGGCCGATATCGACCAGCAGGTCCAGGCAGGCCAGCGCGGCCGCGCCGGCGCCCGAGGCCACCAGCTTGACATTCTTGATGTCCTTGCCGACCACCTTCAGGCCGTTGATGATGGCCGCGGACACCACGATGGCGGTGCCGTGCTGGTCATCGTGGAAGACGGGGATCTTCATCTTCTCGCGCAGCTTGCGCTCGACGTAGAAGCACTCCGGTGCCTTGATGTCTTCCAGGTTGATGCCGCCGAAGGTGGGCTCCAGCGCGGCGATGATCTGGACCAGCTTCTCCGGGTCCTTCTCGTCGACTTCGATATCGAACACGTCGATACCGGCAAACTTCTTGAACAGGCCAGCCTTGCCTTCCATCACCGGCTTGGAAGCCGCGGCGCCAATGTCGCCCAGGCCCAGCACGGCGGTGCCGTTGGTGATCACCGCGACCAGGTTGCCGCGGGCGGTGTAGCGGAAGGAGTTGGCCGGATCGGAAACGATCTCTTCACAAGCGGCGGCCACGCCCGGCGAATAGGCCAGGGCCAGGTCGCGCTGGTTCGACAGCGGCTTGGTCGGCGTGACCGAGATCTTGCCGGGGGTGGGAAACTCGTGGTACTCGAGCGCCGCTTTGCGCAGCGCCTCACGCTGCTGCTGTTTCAGATCGTCTTGGGACGGGGACTGCTGAGGGCTGGTCATCGGCGCATCTTCCAATCGGTGGAGCCGTCATTGACGAGGCGGGGGACGATCGGCGGACCGGCTCCACGTGCCCGCCCTCCTCTTCCTTTGGAACCCAACATTTTATATAGTGAAATACTATTTCACAATAAGCGTTTTGCTTGGGGCACCTTTGCGATTCGGTACAATATGCCCCATCCTCCGGGGCAATGCCAGCAAGCGTAGCGCCTGCCCGCAGAAGTGGCGCACCGCGTGGCGGTCATGGCTGTCGTGCGCGGCAGTATCTTGCTGAAATGCCGGGCGCACCCCATCCTGACGCGCTGCGCGGGCGCCGCGGGATTGCCCCGGATCGCCAATCCTCTTCGCGCGACGCGCAGCCCTTACGATCCCGTCCACCCGGCGGGGCGGATCTTCCCAACGACGATGTCCCACGCCCAGCCAGCCCAGCTTTCCGAGTTCGACCTGATCCGCCGCTATTTCACGCGGCCGGTGCGCAAGGCCGCGCTCGGCGTGGGCGATGACTGCGCGCTGATCGAGGGCCGCCCCGGCCATCACCTCGCCATCAGCACCGACATGCTGGTCAGCGGCCGGCATTTCTTCCCGGACGTGGCGCCGCGCGCACTCGGCCACAAGGCGCTGGCCGTGAACCTGTCCGACCTGGCCGCCATGGGCGCCGAGCCGCGCGCGTTCACACTGGCGCTGGCCCTGCCCGAGGCCGACCCCGCCTGGCTGGCCGAACTCGCCGACGGCATGCTGGCGCTGGCCGACGCCCATGGCTGCGAGCTGGTCGGCGGCGACACCACGCGCGGCCCGCTGACGCTCTCGCTGACGGTGTTCGGCGACGTGCCGCAGCGCGCCGCGCTGCGCCGCGACGCCGCCCGGCCCGGCGACGATATCTGGATTTCCGGCACGCTTGGCGACGCCCGCCTGGCGCTGGGCGACTGCCGCGGCGAATGGCTGCTGCCAGAGCCCGAGTTCAGCCAGGTCCGCCCGCGCATGGACACGCCCACGCCGCGCGTGGCACTGGGCATGGCCCTGCGCGGCGTGGCGCATGCCGCACTCGACATCTCCGACGGCCTGGTCGGCGACCTGGGCCATATCCTGGAACGCTCGCAAGTCGGCGCGCTGGTCGACGTCGATGCGCTGCCGCGCTCGGCAGTGCTGGCCAGCCAGCCCGATGCCATCCAGCGTGAGTGCGTGCTGGCCGGCGGCGACGACTACGAGTTGTGCTTCACCGCGCCCGCCGGCAACCGCGACGCCATTGCGGCGATCAGCGAACGCCTGGCGCTGCCGCTCACACGTGTCGGCGCGATCACGCCCGAGCCCGGCCTGCGGCTGGTCGACGGTGCCGGCAACCCCACCCGGTACGAAGGCGCCAGCTTCGACCATTTCGCTGCCCCCTGACACCGGGTCACAGGCATGTCATGATGCCGGCATCGGCACGCTGCGCGGGCACAGGAGTCCCGCAGGCATGGCAGTGCAAGCCGGCCATAACCATAAGCAGTAACTGCATCACACGAGCCAACTTTGATGTCCACCTTCCCTCCCGGGGCCGCGCCGCGCGACCCCGCCCTGACCCTGGAAGCCGGCCAGACCGTCAAGGTCACGCGCCCGAGCGCGCGCTTCATGCTGGCCCATCCAGCCCACCTGATCGCCTTCGGCTTCGGCTCGGGCCTGTCGCCCGTTGGGCCGGGCACGGTCGGCACGCTCTACGGCTGGCTGTCGTTCGTGGTGATTTCGTTGTGGATCGCGCCCACCACCTGGCTGTGGATCATCGCCGGCGGCTTCCTGGTCGGCCTGTGGGCGTGCGCGCGCACGGCGCGCGACATGGGCGTGCACGACCATGGCAGCATGGTCTGGGACGAGATCGTCGCCTTCTGGCTGGTGCTGGCCTTTGTCATGCCGACCGGCTTCTGGGGGCAGTTTGCCGCCTTCCTGTGGTTCCGGCTGTTCGATATCGCCAAGCCGGCGCCGATCGGCCACTATGACCGCACGCTCAAGGGCCCGGGCCTGCGCGGCGGCTTTGGCGTGATGTTCGACGACATCTTCGCGGCCTTCTACACGCTGCTGGTGTTTGCGCTGTGGCGCTCGTTCTGAGCCACGCATCGCCAGCCATTTCAAGCTGATTCCCCCAAAACTACCCCGTATCGACCATGTCCGTCAGCCGCCTGCTCGACCAGCTCGCCATCCAGGCCGGCGTCGCCCTTGCCGACAAATCCCTGATGCTGGCCACTGCCGAATCCTGCACCGGCGGGCTGGTGGCTGCCGCCATTACCGATGTATCCGGCTCGTCCGGCTGGTTCGAGCGCGGCTTCGTCACCTATTCCAATGAGGCCAAGTCCACCATGCTGGGCGTGCCCGCCAAGCTGATCCGCGACCACGGCGCGGTCAGCGAGGAAGTGGCGCGCGCCATGGCCGAAGGCGCGCTGCTGAACAGCCGTGCCCAGGTGGCGCTGTCCATCACCGGCGTGGCCGGCCCCAACGGCGGCACCCCGGAAAAGCCGGTGGGCATGGTCTGCTTTGGCTGGAGCAACCGCATTACCACGCATACCGAAACCCAGCGCTTTCGCGGCGACCGCGGCCAGATCCGCCGGCAGGCGGCCGAGCATGCCATGCGGGGGCTGCTGGAGCTGATCCGAAACGAGGCCTGAAGCCGGCGGCCGGCAACCTCCGCCCAATAAAAAATCGCGCCGTCTCCGGCGCGGTTTTTTTGTCTGTGCCCGGCCTCAGCCGTGGCGGTAGCGATTGATGGTCTCGCGCGTCTGCAGCGCGACATTGCGAGCCGCCGCCGAAAAATCCTTCTCGCGGCTGGCGTAAAGGATGGCGCGCGACGAGTTGATCATCATGCCGGTGCCGTCCGCGGTGCGCCCCGCCTTGACCGTGGCCTCGATGTCGCCACCCTGGGCGCCGATGCCCGGGATCAGCAGCGGCATGTCGCCGACGATCTGGCGCACCCGCGCGATCTCGTTGGGGAAGGTCGCGCCGACCACCAGGCCCATCTGGCCGGTGGTGTTCCAGCGCTCGCGCGCGGCCTCGGCCACCAGCTGGTACAGCGGCTTGCCGTCGACCTGCAGGAACTGCACGTCCGAGCCGCCCGGGTTGGAGGTGCGGCACAGCACGATCACGCCGCGGTCCGGGTAGGCCAGGTACGGCTGCATCGAATCGAAGCCCATGTACGGGCTGACCGTGACCGCGTCGGCGTGGTAGCGCTCGAAGGCCTCCAGCGCGTAGTGCTCGGCGGTCGAGCCGATGTCGCCGCGCTTGGCGTCCAGGATCACCGGGATGCCGGGGTGGGCGTCGTGGATATAGTGGATCAGCTGCTCGAGCTGGTCTTCGGCGCGCTGCGAGTGGAAGTACGCAATCTGCGGCTTGAAGGCACAGACCAGGTCGGCGGTGGCGTCAACGATCTCGCGGCAGAACGAAAAGATGGCGCCGCCCGCCCCGGTCAGGGACAGCGGCAGCTTCTGCGGGTCAGGGTCGAGCCCGACGCACAGGAGGGAATCATTGCGCTGCCAGGCGGCAGCAAGCTGCTCGGTGAAAGTCATGGGTACTCGGAATATCCTGGTGGCGCCGGCGCCCCATTGGCCCGGCCGGCGCGGTTGGCCGCAGCGGCGTGAAAACCTCTCACCCCTGCAGCATATGTCGCTTCCGGCAATTTTACCCGCTGCGTGCTATCGTTTTGCGCTTCCTCTCAAAACAAAGCGCGGCATGACGCACAGCCGCGTGCCGTCATGTCTCTCGATCGCCGCGGTATCTTCCTGCTTGTCGTGCTCACCCTTGCCTGGGGCCTCAACTGGCCCATCATGAAGGTAGGCGTAGCGCACTTTCCGGCGATGGGCTTCCGCCTGCTGTGCATGGCGGGCGGGCTGGTAGCACTGGGGCTGGCGCTGCGGTTGCGCGGCGATTCGCTGGCCGTGCCGCGGCGCCAATGGGGCACGGTGGTCCGCCTGGCCATTCCCAACATGGTGATCTGGCACCTGTTTGCCATCTGCGCGGTCAAGATGCTGTCCTCGGGCCGCGCCGCCATCCTGGGCTACACCATGCCGATCTGGGCGGTGGTCTGGGGGCTGGTGTTCTTCCGCGAACGCATAGGCGCCTGGGCCTGGCTGGGCATCGGCTGCGCGCTGGCCGGCACGGTGCTGCTGCTTTCCGGCGAGATCGCCGCGCTGACCGGCAGCCCGGCCGGCACGCTGCTGATGCTGCTGGCCGCGGCCGGCTGGGGCTTCGGCACCCAGCTGATGAAGCGCACCCAGACCGACGTGCCCATCGGCGCCATGACGTTCTGGATGCTGGCCGTGACCCTGCCCTTCCTGGCGGCCGGCTCGCTGCTGCTGGAAGACGGCTGGCGCATGCCCACGGCCGTCGAATGGGGCGCCATCGCCTACAACGCGGTGGTGGTCTTCGCCTTCTGCCACCTGGTCTGGTTCGGGCTGGCGCGCAGCCTGCCGCCGGTGGTGTCGAGCCTGTCGATCATGTTCATCCCGGTGATCGGCGTGTTCTCGGGCATGTGGATGCTGGGCGAGCAGCCGCACTGGCAGGATTACGCGGCGATCGTGCTGATGTTCCTGGCGCTGTCCTCGGTGATGCTGGCGCCGCTGCTGTGGCGCCGGCTGCAGGGCGTGCTAGGCTGATCCCGGGGTGGGCGCGCCCCGGGTCGTGAGAGGGCAACAGCGGGCCGCCTGCGCGGAGATTTCACTTAACAAGCCACCCTCCGTTGGGCTACACTCGCGGCCATCACAATCCCGGAGAAATTACGTGGGCAGTAGCATCGGGTGTTCGAGTTGCCGCAGCAGCGCTGCGACCTCTGCGAATGCCATGTCACTGCGGGCTGCGTAACGACGACCCGCCCGGAGCACCCGGCTCCGCGCCTCGTCGGCCTCGCCCGCAGCAGAACTGCGGGCGAGTGTCTTTCCGTGCCACCGGCGGCGCCATCTAGGCGCGCCGCATCGTTGCGGATCTTCCCTCTCCCGGCTAGCCAGCCAACCCAGGCAAACGCCATCGCCTTGTTCCGCCCGCCGAGTCCGTTGCGCCCGGCAGCCGCGGTACAGCGCGATCACGCTTGCCCGTGGCCCGGCCCTGGCAGAGCGCGTTCCGGCGTCTCGCCAGGCCATGCAGGGCATGACGGACTACCTGGGAATGCGGCGAGCCGCCTGCGCTTGTCTTCGCGCTTGTCTTTGTTTTTCGTCGCAATCAGCAATAAGGAATCCCGGGGATGATCAACCTGTTCGTCCTGCAGAAAGGCCGGCTTGCCCAGGAGCAGGTCGACGAGCGCAATGAGCTGCTGCAGCACAAGCCGATCTGGATCGATGTCGTCAATCCCGACGACGAAGAACTGAACTGGATCAAGGAAGCCTATGGCGTCGCCCTTCCCGAACTGGAAGACCTGGGCGACCTGGAAGCGTCCGCGCGATATTTCGAGGGCGAGGACGAGAATATCCATATCCGCACCGACTTCCTGCTGGACGAGGAAGAGGCCTTATCGCGCAACGTGCGCGTAGCCTTTGTGCTGACGCGCGACGTGCTGTTCTCCATCCACGACGAAGACCTGCCGGTGTTCCGGCTGGTGCGGTTGCGCGCGCGCATGCGCCCGGGCTCGGTGCGCAATGCCAAGGACGTGCTGATGGACCTGTACGCGACCGACGCAGAGTATTCCGCCGACTCGATCGAGGAAATCTACGAGCGGCTCGAAGAAGCGAGCCGCCGCGTGCTGGCCGAGAACGTGACCGATGCCGCCGCCGCCGACGTGCTGGAAACCATCGCCCGCGAGGAAGACTTGAACGGCCGCATCCGCCGCAACGTGATGGACACGCGCCGCGCGGTGTCCTTCCTGATGCGCAGCCAGCTGCTGTCGGCCGAGCAGCAGGACGAGGCGCGCCAGATCCTGCGCGACATCGACTCGATCGAGAACCACACCGCGTTCCTGTTCGACAAGATCAACTTCCTGATGGACGCGACCGTCGGTTTCATCAACATCAACCAGAACAAGATCATCAAACTGTTCTCGGTGGTGTCGGTGGCGCTGATGCCGCCCACGCTGATCGCCAGCATCTACGGCATGAACTTCAAGTTCATGCCGGAGCTGGACTGGGCCGCGGGCTATCCGTGGGCGATTGCGCTGATGGCGGTGTCGGCGGCGATTCCGCTGGTGTATTTCCGCAGGAAGGGCTGGCTGAGCTGAGCCCCGCGGGGCTCAGTCGGGCAGCGTGGCTGCCCCCATCCGCCGCGCGATGATGCCCGCCTTGGCGCGGAAGTTCACGCGCACGTTGGCGCAGTACTCCTTCTTGTCGAAGCACTTGGGCGCAGGCAGCGCCGCGGCCAGGCGCGCGGACTGGCCCACGCTGAGCTTGTCGGCGCCGGTGCGGAAGTAGTGCTGCGCCGCGGCCTGCGCGCCGAACACGCCCTCGCCCCACTCCACCGAATTCAGGTAGATCTCGTAGATGCGCTGCTTGTCCAGCCAGAACTCGAGCATCCACGTGATGGCCAGTTCCTGGCCCTTGCGCAGGTAGTGCTGCTCGGACGACAGGAACAGGTTTTTGGCCAGCTGCTGCGTGATGGTGGAACCGCCGCGCACGATGCGCCCGCGCTTCTTGTTGCGCTCCCACGCATCGAGCATGGCATCCAGTTCATAGCCGGGGTGGTTGACGAAGTCGGCGTCCTCGCTGGCGATCACCGCGCGTTTCAGATTGCGCGAGATACGGTCGTAAGGCACCCATTGCCGGTCGAGGCCGCAGTTCCAGACATTGATGCCGCACAGGCGCCAGCGCTCGGCGCGCATGAAGGTGGTGGTGGTCGGGTTGATGTACTGCCACGAGGCGATCTGCACGAAGAAGTACAGCTGCATCGCCACCACGCCCGCCGCCACGCAGCCGAGCAGGTAGCCCAGCCAGCGCACCGGGCTGAACACGGCACGGGCCGGCGCGGCGCTGGCCGTGCGGTTGCGGTTGGCCACGGCTGGCGGCGCCCCGGTCAGCCCTTGCGTTCGGCCTGCAGCGCGGCGCGCAGCTCGGCCAGCACGGGCGCGGTGCGGGGCCGCACGCCACGCCAGATATAGAAGGCCTCGGCGGCCTGCTCGACCAGCATGCCCAGGCCGTCGCTCACGCGCGCGCCGCAGCGGGCGGCGAACTGCAGGAACACGGTGGGCTCGGCGCCGTACATCATGTCGTAGGCCAGCACGCCTTCGCCCAGCAGGAACTCGGGCACCGGCGGCACTTCGCCATGCAGGCTGCTGGACGAGGCATTGATCACCACGTCGACGGCTTCGTCCTCGGACAGCCCGTCGAGCGCATCGAGCCCGCCGCCCCACAGCTCCACGCCGTACTGGTCGGCGGCTTCGACAAATTCTTCCAGCATGTCGCTGGCGCGCGACGCGGTGCGGTTGGCCACCACGATGCGCGACGGCCGGCATTCGATCAGCGGCAGCATCGCGCCCATGGCCGCGCCGCCGGCGCCCAGCAGCAGCACGCGCTTGCCTTCGATCAGCGTGTCGAGGTTGTCCTGGATATCGCGCACCAGGCCGATGCCGTCGGTGTTGTCGCCATGGATCATGCCCTCTTCGATCCACAGCGTGTTGACCGCGCCGGCGGCCTCGGCGCGCTCGGTCAGGCGGTCGGCCAGGTCATAGGCCTCCAGCTTGAACGGCACCGTCACGTTGCAACCGTAGCCGCCCTCGGCAAAGAACTGGCGCACGGTGTCGGCAAACCCGTCCAGCGGCGCCTCCAGGCGGTCGTATTGCACCGCTTCGCCGGTCTGGCGCGCAAAGGCGGCGTGGATCGCCGGCGAACGGCTGTGCGCGACCGGGTTGCCGATCACCACGTAGCGGTCGGAAGTGGCTTGGGAAGAATCAGTGGATGTCATCAGCGTGCCTGCAAGCGGGTTTCCAGCCCGCTGCGCGAAAACTTGAAAGTGGAAATGACTTCGAGGATGTCCTGGCGCGACGCCATCTCGGCGGTAAAGGGGCCGAACGGCGCGGCCGCGCGCACGATCGCCACGGCCTGGCGGTCCAGCGCGGGATCGCCCGAGCTCTTGACCACGTCGATGGCATCGACGTTGTAGCCGTCGCGGTTGTAGCCGAGCTTGCCCAGCCGGTTGACGTTGATCACCAGGATCAGCTGGCCGTACAGCGGCTTGCCGTTGCGTTGCGGGAAGTCCGTGGTGCCGCGCGCCTCGATCTTGTGGCGCAGCCGGTCGTAGTACTGCGCGTAGTCGACCGCCTGGGCGCTGGTGGCGGTCAGCTGGAAGCGCTTGGGCCGCTTGGCGTAGTGGTCCAGGTTGCGGCCGATCTCGGCCTCCAGCCTGGCCATCTCGTCGGTCGAGGTGCGCTCGTCCTGGCCGCGCTGCGGGTTGTCCTGGCGCTTCTCGCCGGGCTTGAGCGGCTGGTTGCGCACCGACGGCGCGGCCTCGCGCGACTGGGTCAGCAGGCGTTGCTGCTCCTGTTCCAGCTGCTCGACGCGGCGCTGCACCTGGCGCACCAGGTCGCCTTCCTGCGTCTGGGTCTGCGCGGGCAGCGGCGTGGTGGCGCGCTGCAGGTCATGGTCGCCGCCGCCGTCCAGGTTGGCTTGCGCCAGCGCGGTCGGGTTGCGCGGCTTCTGCGCCGACTTGGCATTGACCAGCACCACGTCCAGCGCGGCATCGCTGCGCTTGATCTCGAACACCTCGGGCGCGGCCACCCGCACCATCAGCAGCAGCACGTGCACGGCCACGGAAATGGCCAGCGCCTTGGCCAGCGTACTGCTGTTGTGCCACCTGGCATGCCACCAGTGGCGGGGAGCGGCGAGAGTGGCGTTCACGATGGATGGAGGGTGGCTGAAGGGCCGGCGGCGGCCTGGCAAGACCGGGGCCACGGGCCCCGGATCAGACAGGCATTGTAAGTGAGCGCCGCCGATTTCCGAAGGCTTCAGCCAGCCGCCGGGGTGCCGGTGTCGCGCTCGCCCGACGCCGCGCCGGCATTGTCGTCGCCAGCCGTGGTTTCGCCCGAGACCCCGGCGGCCTGCTCGGCGGCGTCCTCGGCGGCCGCCTCGGCAGCGGCTTCGGCGGACAGCTCTGCGGCTTCTTCGTCGCTTTCCAGCTCCTCCTCGGGCACCTCGCCTTCACCGGCGAAGATTTCCAGCACCCGGCAGGAGACTTCCAGCGTGATCTCGTCGGTCTCGCCGATCTCCAGCAGCACCTGCGTGCCGCGCTGCGCCTGGACCAGTTCGGGTACGCGCGTCACCAGCGGGATCTCGGTAAAGCGCACCGCGCCTTCCTTGAGCACCGAGGCCACCATGCGCTCGCGCTTTTCCTGCTTGAGCCAGCGCAGGCACCAGTAGCGCTCCATGGTCGCCTGGTGGTCGGCATAGGCGGCGTAAGTGCCTTCGAAGTCTGCCACCGCGGCCAGCAGGTCGGCGTCCTTGGGCTTGAACGGCGCCACCAGCTTGGCGGTCACGCCGTGCTGGGCCACCGCCAGGATCTGCCACTGGTTGACCAGGTCGACATAGCGGCGCAGCGGCGAGGTGCTCCACGCGTACTGCGCCACGCCCAGGCCCTCGTGCGGCGCCGGGTAGGTCTGCATGCGGGTGCGGTGCATGCCCCACGCCTTCTGCGTGCGGTAGATGCCCGGCACGCCGTTGTCGGCCAGCAGCTTGCCCCAGGTGCTGTTGGCCAGGATCATCAGCTCGGCCACGATCTTGTCCAGCGGCGAGCCGCGCTTGCGCTGCTCGATGCGCACGCGCTGGCTGCCGTCGGCCTGGTCGTCCAGGTAGAAATTGAAGTCGGCGCGGTTGTGCGTCTCGGGGCGCAGGCCGCTGGCCAGGCGCGCCTGCTGGCGCTCGTCGTACAGGTAGCCGGCAAAGTGCCACAGCTGCGTCAGTGCGTCGCGGAACGGGTAGTCGCCGGTGCCCGCGGCAAGCGAAGCCTCGGTGATGACATCGTCGAGCAGGTTGTGGCGCAGGTTGGCGGCGATCGGCACCATCTCGGCGCGGGTCTCGCTGCCGGTGATCAGCCACACGGTCGGGTCCACCGTCACGTACAGCGACAGCGCCGGGCACACGCGCCCTTCCTGCAGCGTGTAGCGTTCCACCACGGCGTCGGGCAGCATGGTGATCTTGTCGCCCGGGAAATAGACCGTGGACAGCCGCTGGCGCGCGACCGCATCGAGTGGTTCGCTGCGGCGGATGCCCAGCGCGGGGGCGGCGATATGGATGCCGATGCGCAGCTTGCCGTCGGGCAGCTTCGTCACGGACAGCGCATCGTCGATCTCGGTGGTGGTGACGTCGTCGATGGAGAATGCCTCCACGTCGGCCACCGGCAGGTCGGCGGGCGGCTCGGGCACGTCGGTATCCGGAAAGCCCGTGCCCTTGGGGAAGCATTCCGCCAGGAACTTGGCCTCATGCAGCGCGCGCGCGCTGGCGACCCCACCGGCGGCCACCATCAGCCGCATCGGGGTCATGCCCAGCGCGGTGCAGGCGGCGTCCATGGCCTTGTATTCCAGGCTGTTCTTGTCCGGCTTGAACAGCAGCTGCAGCACCTTGTTGCGGAACGTCTCCGGCAGCGTCAGCGCCTTGAGCTGTTCTTCATACTCGGCCTGCACCAGCGCCTGCTGGCGCTTGCGCTCGAGCGCCGCCAGCGCCGCCTTGAGCTGGTCTTCGGGCGCGCGCTGGTAGCGGCCGCGCCCCTTGCGGCGGAAGTACACCGGGTTGCCGTGCAGCGCCATCGCCAGCGCCGCCTGCTGCACCGGGCCGGGCTCGGCGCCGTAGTACTCGGCGGCCAGCTCGGCAAAGCCGAATTCAGCCTCGGGCGCGCATTCCCACAGGAAGTCCAGGTCGATCTCGGCCATCATGTCGCCGGTCTGGCGCACCAGCTCGATTGCCGACGGCTGCGCGAACTGCAGCAGCACGTCGCGCGACTTGACCTTGGTGCGCTTGCCGGCTGGCAGCTCCACCTGGTAAGCCTCGCCCTGCTGGTTCAGCACGGTGCCGGCGCGGATCTCGCCGCCTTCTTCGAACAGCAACTGCATCGATCGGTACTTTCAGAAATGCGCGGAACCGCGTCTGGCCGCCAAGAGGCAGCGCCGGGGCGGGTCCTGTGGGAGAAATGGTGCAACCGGGCGCAAACGCGTGCGAACGGAAGCGAGTGCGGCGCGCGGGGTGCAAATCGCTGACCGCGGGCCGCGCCGTATCGGTACGGCCTGAAACCTGGAATGATACCGCACCCCGCTCCGGCGCCTGCGGAGGCCGGTGCACCGGCAAGATGCGTGCGCCCGGCCCGCCGTGGCGCCGCGGTTCAGAGCGACATGCCGCCGCTGGCCTCGATCGCCACGCCGTTGACGTAGCTGGCGTCGTCGCTGGCCAGGAAGGCGTAGACGCTGGCGATCTCGGCCGGCTCGGCCAGGCGGCGCAGCCAGCAGGACGATTTCATGCCGTCCAGCACCTTTTCCGGCACGGTCTGCAGGATCTCGGTATTGACGAAGCCCGGGCACACCGCGTTCACGCGCACGCCCTTGGGGCCCAGCTCGCGCGCCCAGGTCTTGGTGAAGCCGATCACGCCGAACTTGCTGGCGGCGTAGTTGGTCTGGCCGAAGTTGCCGTACAGGCCGACCACGCTGGAAGCGTTCAGGATCACGCCCTTGCCCTGCTCGGTCATCAGGCCGGCCACGGCCTGCGCGCAGTTGAAGACGCCCTTCAGGTTGACGTCGATGACGGCATCGAACTGGGCCTCGGTCATCTTGGCCAGGCGTGCATCCTTGGTGATGCCGGCGTTGTTGACGAGGATGTCGACGCGCTCGTGCGCGGCCAGCACGGCGGCCACCATGGCATCGACTTCGTCGCGCCGGGTCACGTCGACGCGGTAGGCCGACACGGTGGCGCCGGTGGCGGCCAGCTTGTCGGCGGCCTCGCGCACGCGCCCTTCCTGCACGTCGCACAGGACAACGATGGCGCCGTCGGCGGCAAAGCGCTGCGCGGTGGCAAACCCGATGCCAGCGGCGGCACCGGTGATGATGGCAACCCGACCCTGCAGTTTCATCTCGTGGTCTCTTTCTTGGTTTCGGTAGTGTGTGTGGAGGGGCTTCGGTCTGTGGTCCGCAAATACCTGGGATGCGGAATCGCCTCGGTCCCCGGGGATGGCCGCGACAGCAGGTCCGGCAGGAACACTTCTGTCACGAGCATGACGCCGCCGCCGCGCCGGAACACCGAGCGCCGCGCCGGCAGCATTGGCAGTGGCGCCATGGCCGGCAGCACGCGCTGCAAGGCCTGGCGCAGCGGATGGTGCGGCAGCAGCCGCGCAAACTGGAACGGCTCGCGTTCCACCGCCGGATCGACAAACAGCCGACCGCCCAGCGGGCGCTCGCCCAGCCCCCGCAGGAACGGCCAGTCGCGGCGCGCATGGCGGCAGCGCACCACGGTATGGGCAAACACGGCGGGAATATCGTCGCAGATCAGCAGCACCTCGCGCGTCAGCGCGGGGGTGCGGTCGTGCTGGTCCAGCACCTGCCACTCATCGGCCAGCGGGCGCTGCGGGCGCTGCAGCAGGCGCGCCACGCGAAAGCGCTCCGACGCTGCCACCAGGCGCGCCGTCAGTGAGCCGTCGTCACCGGTCACCCAGCGCCGCAGGTTTGGCGTGATGGCTGCATCAAAGGCCAGGTGCGGGCTCCAGCTGCAGCGGCGCGCGGACTGCGCGCTCATGCCGGGCCTGCGCCGGCCGGCACCTTGCCGCCGGGACCATAGCCGCAGAAGGCGAGCACATCGTCGACGTAGTCGGCAAATTCGCTGATGCCGTGGTCGCTGCCCTCGATCACGCGGATGTTCGCGCCTGGGCAGGCCGCGACCATTTCACGGTAATCCAGCACCTCGTCGCCGGTGGCGGCGATCAGGTAATAACGTTCGGGATCGGTGATGGTGTCCACGCGCAGGTCCAGCAGCTCCTGCAGGTGGCGGCGCTCGACCGTGACCGAGCCGCCGCCGTGCCACAGCGGCTGTTCGCCCAGGTACGTTTCCAGGTCGGTCCAGGGGTGGATGGCCGGATTGAGCAGCACGGTCTTGCAGCCATGACGCTCGCCCAGCCAGCGGGCATAGAAGCCGCCCAGCGACGAGCCGACGATGGCGACCTCTTGGTCGCCGCCGGCCTGCGCGGCGCGGATCGCGGCTTGCGCCTGGGCAATCGCCATTTCGGGCGAGACATTGAGCGTGGGGCAGGCGTAGTAGCGGCCCACGCCCCACTCGCGCATGCGCTCCTGCACCAGGCGGGCCTTGAACGACTGGGGCGAAGAGCGGAATCCGTGCAGGTACAGCAGCATGATCGTCCTTCCCGCCGCTCAGCGTGCGGCGCCCTGAGCCAGGGCGTCCAGCAGCTTCTGGTGCACGCCGCCGAAGCCGCCGTTGCTCATCACCAGCACGTGGTCGCCCGGCTGCGCCGCGGCGCGCACGGCCTGCACCAGCGCGCCCAGGTCGTGGAAGGCGGTGGCCTTGTCGCCCAGCGGCGCCAGCGATTCGGCCAGGTCCCAGCCCAGCGCGTCCTTGCCGGCCGGCGCGCCGTAGCCGAACACCAGGTCGGCCTGCTCCAGGCTGGCCGGCAGCTGCGCCTTCATCACGCCCAGCTTCATGGTGTTGGAGCGCGGCTCCAGCACCGCCAGGATGCGGGCATCGCCGACGCGGCGGCGCAGCCCTTCCAGCGTGGTCTGGATCGCGGTCGGATGGTGGGCAAAGTCGTCATAGACCGTCACGCCGCCGGCCACGCCGCGCACTTCCATGCGGCGCTTGACGTTGGCAAAGCGGGACAGCGATTCGATCGCCTGCGCGGCCGGCACGCCCACATGACGCGCGGCGGCGATCGCGGCCAGCGCATTCATGCGGTTATGGGTGCCCTGCAGGTCCCACACCACGGTGCCCTGGACCGCAACGCCAAACCAGACGTCGAAGGCGTCCTTGCCGGGCGCCGCAGTGGCGGCGGCATTGCTCTCGCGCCAGTCACCCACGCCAAACTGCTCGACCTCGCTCCAGCAGCCGCGCTCCAGCACGCGTGCCAGGCTTTCCTCCACGCCGTTGACGACGATCCGGCCCTGGCCGGGCACGGTGCGCACCAGGTGGTGGAACTGGGTCTCGATCGCCGCCAGATCCGGGAAGATGTCGGCGTGATCGTATTCCAGGTTGTTCAGGATCGCGGTGCGCGGGCGGTAGTGGACAAACTTGCTGCGCTTGTCGAAGAAGGCGGTGTCGTACTCGTCGGCCTCGATCACGAAGAAGTCCGATTCGGTCACGCGCGCCGAGATGCCGAAGTTCTGCGGCACCCCGCCCACCAGGAAGCCGGGGTTGTAGCCGGCATCCTCCAGGATCCAGGCCAGCATCGACGTGGTGGTGGTCTTGCCGTGCGTGCCGGCCACCGCCAGCACCCACTTGCGCGCCAGCACGTGCTCGCCCAGCCATTGCGGGCCCGACACATAGGGCAGGTTGCGGTCGAGGATGGCCTCCATCAGCGGATTGCCTCGCGAGACCACGTTGCCAATCACGAACAGGTCCGGCTCAAGCGACAGCTGGGCGGGGTCGAAGCCTTCGATCAGCTCGATCCCCTGGGCCTCGAGCTGGGTGCTCATCGGCGGGTAGACATTGGCATCGCAGCCGGTGACGCGGTGGCCGGCCTCTTTGGCCAGCACCGCCAGGCCGCCCATGAAGGTGCCGCAGATGCCAAGGATATGAATATGCATGGGTTCCCGGAAAGACTTGAAGCCCGCAGGCGTGGGGATTCGGCACCCGGCGTGGCGCGGCGGCACGGCGGCTGTTTCAGGCCGTGTCTTGCGGTGCGGTGGCCGGGCAGGAAGCCTTCGATTGTACCCGAGCGCCCGCGGCCTTCGCTGCACTGCGGCAGCGCGCGCACCGGTTGCGCGGGAGCCTCCGGTATCATGGGGCATGACCCGACGCACCGCCCCCGACCCCACCCGCCTGCGCGAGGAAATCGCCCAGGCTGCCGCCCGGATGATTGCCGAGGATGGTGCCGACTACGCCACCGCCAAGCGCAAGGCCGCCCGCCAGGTGCTGGGCGAGCAGCGCGTGCCCGGCGAATGGCTGCCCGACAACGAGCAGGTCGAAGCCGAGGTGCGCGCCTATCAGGCGCTGTTCCACGCCGACAGCCAGCCCCGCGTGCTGGCGCTGCTGCGCCGGCTGGCAGTGCTGGCCATGGAAGACCTGGCGCCGTTCCGGCCTTACCTGGCCGGCGCCGTGCTCAACGGCACCGCCACCGAGCACTCCGATATCTATCTGCAGTGCTTCTGCGACAGCGCCAAGGATGCGACGCTGCATCTGATCAACGCCGGCGTGGACTTCGAGACCAGCGAGAGCCGCCACTTCGGCGGCCGCGGCGAGGTCGAGACCCTCAGCTTCCTGTGGAAGGGCCAGTGGCCCGACCGCCGCGAGGCCCGGCTGCTCGCCGGCGAGGTGCACGCGGAACTGGGTGCCCCAGTCGGCATTCATATAGCACTGTATGATGCCGTCGACGAACGCGGCGCCGTGCGTGCCGACGCCTCGGGGCGCCCGGCCCGCGCCGACGTGCAGGCGGTACGGGCGCTGATGGACGCGCCCGGCGATGCCGACCGGCCTGACGCCCGCCCCCTACTTCACTGGTCCAAGCCATCCCCATGACTGAAACCGTTTCCTCGCCCGCCCGCCGCTCCCGCCTCTGGCTGTGGATCGCCGTGGCCGTGGTCGCCTGCGCCACCGGTGCACTGGCCGGCCATTTCGTGTTCTCGCCCAAGCCCGCTAGCGACCAGGCGGTGGAGACCTTCTTCCAGACACGCCTGCCCGACGCCGCCGGCGCCGACCTGGACCTGGGCAAGCTGCGCGGCAAGACCGTGGTGATCAACTTCTGGGCGCCCTGGTGCGGGCCGTGTGTCGAGGAAATGCCGGAGCTGACCGCGCTGCATGAGGAATACAAGAGCCGCCAGGTGGAGTTTGTCGGCATCGGCATCGATTCTGCCGCCAATATCCAGCAGTTCACCACGAAGGTCCCGGTGGCCTACCCGCTCGCCGTGGCCGGTTTTGCCGGCACCGAGCTGTCGCGCAACTTCGGCAACAGCGCCGGCGGCCTGCCCTATACCGTGGTGATCAACCCGGACGGATCGGTCAAGTATCGCAAGATGGGACGGGTGACGGCCGAGGAACTGCGGGCCGTGCTGCCACGCGCCTGAGCATATTCTTCCGCCAAGTTCGCTGAATTTCGGTTTTCTTCAGCGATTTGTTTCGCCGGGGCACCAAAACGGCCAGAAAGTGCTTCAAGGGCCGCCGAAGCGTCGCAAAGGTCGCCAAGCCTTGTATCGCGCGCTAGACAAATCCCTCTAAGCTACGGTAATCTCCGCGCAATTTCGTTGATCTGGTCGAGCCGCCGTGACTGCAACCCGCTCCATCCGTCGCTCAGCCCGCTACCGCAAGGTGCTGGTCCTGCATGGGCCAAACCTGAACCTGCTGGGCACGCGCGAGCCGGAAACCTACGGGCACACGACGCTTGCCGATATCGACGCGGCCCTGGCCGAACGCGCGGCAAAAGCCGGCGTTTCGCTGGATACGTTCCAGTCCAACCATGAGGGGGCACTGGTCGACCGCATCCATGCCGCACGCGCGGAAGGGGTCGAGTTCATCATCATCAACCCGGCTGCCTACACGCACACCAGCGTGGCACTGCGCGATGCCCTGGCCGGCGTGGCGATCCCGTTCGTCGAGGTGCACCTGTCCAACGTGCACCGGCGCGAAAGCTTTCGCCACCACTCCTATTTCTCCGACGTGGCGGTCGGAGTGATCTGCGGGCTTGGCTGGCAGGGTTACCTGCTGGCGCTGGACTATGTGCTGGGCCAGGAGCAGCCGCCACCCGAGAGTTCGGGGAGCTGAACTCCCAAGATTTTTTCGACAACCTGCGCGCGCCGCCCGGCGGCCTGCGCCCGTTGGCGTGCCTCGGCACGGCGGGCGCGGATTTCCGGTGGCCGGCAACACGATTCTTCCGCCGCGGCCCGTCCCGGGCAGCGGCCGGATAACCCGATTCAGGAGGATAAAAAGATGGACCTGCGCAAGCTGAAGACGCTTATCGACCTGGTGGCCGAATCCGGCATCTCCGAGCTGGAAGTCACCGAAGGCGACGGCAAGGTACGCATCGTCAAGCAACCGCCGCAAATCGTCGCCGCGCCGATGGCCATGCCGCAGATGCAGGCGCTGCCGCCCGCTGCGGCCGCCGCACCGGCTGGTGCCGCGGCACCGGCTGCAGAGCCCATCGCCCAGCTGCCCGCCGGCCATGTGGTGACCTCGCCGATGGTAGGCACGTTCTACCGTGCACCGTCGCCGGGCGCCGCGCCGTTCGTCAACGTCGGCGACTCGGTCAAGGAAGGCCAGACTGTCTGCATCATCGAAGCCATGAAGCTGCTCAACGAAATCGAGTGCGACAAGGCCGGCGTCATCAAGGAAATCCTGGTCGAGAACGGCCAGGCCGTCGAATACGGCCAGCCGCTGTTCGTGATCGGCTGATCCTGACCGGCATGCCATGCCGCACGCTGCCATCGGCCACGCAAGTGGCCCCCGCAGCAGCGCCCGCGCGGCATGCCATGGCGTTGTTTGGCGCCAGGGACGTTGTGGGCTTCGCGGCCCGTTCCGTGCAGTTCCATGCAGTTCCGCGCAGTATGGCGGCCGCGGCGGCGACAGCCCCGGGCCGCGCGCCCGGCGTGCCGTTGCGGCACGCAGCGGGACCGCTACTGTTCTCGCAGAGAGAGACCATGTTTGAAAAAATTCTGATCGCGAACCGCGGCGAAATCGCTCTTCGCATCCAGCGCGCCTGCCGCGAACTGGGCATCAAGACGGTCGTGGTGTACTCCGAGGCCGACAAGGAGGCCAAGTACGTACGCCTGGCAGACGAAGCCGTCTGCATCGGCCCGGCCCCGTCGCCGCTGTCGTACCTGAACATGCCGGCCATCATCTCGGCCGCCGAAGTGACCGACGCGCAAGCCATCCACCCCGGCTACGGCTTCCTGTCCGAGAACGCCGATTTTGCCGAGCGCGTGGAGAAATCCGGCTTCGTCTTTATCGGCCCGACCGCCGACAGCATCCGCCTGATGGGCGACAAGGTGTCGGCCAAGCAGTCCATGATCAAGGCCGGCGTGCCGTGCGTGCCCGGCTCCGACGGCGCCCTGCCCGACGACCCCAAGGAAATCCTGGCCACCGCGCGCCGCGTGGGCTACCCGGTGATCATCAAGGCCGCCGGCGGCGGCGGTGGCCGCGGCATGCGCGTGGTGCACACGGAAGCCGCGCTGATCAACGCCGTCAACATGACGCGTGAAGAAGCCGGCCGCGCTTTCGGCAATCCCGAGGTCTACATGGAGAAGTTCCTTGAGAACCCGCGCCATGTTGAAATCCAGATCCTCGCCGACCAGCACCGCCAGGCGATCTGGCTGGGCGAGCGCGACTGCTCGATGCAGCGCCGCCACCAGAAGGTGATCGAGGAAGCGCCCGCACCGCACATTCCGCGCCGCCTGATCGAGCGCATCGGCGACCGCTGCGCCGAGGCGTGCAAGAAGATGGGCTATCGCGGCGCCGGCACGTTCGAGTTCCTGTACGAGAACAACGAGTTCTACTTCATCGAGATGAACACGCGCGTGCAGGTTGAGCACCCGGTCACCGAGATGATCACCGGCATCGACATAGTGCAGGAGCAGATCCGCATCGCCTTCGGCGAGAAGCTGCGCTTGCGCCAGAAGGATGTGCAGTTCCGTGGCCACGCGATCGAATGCCGCGTGAACGCCGAGGATCCGTTCAAGTTCACGCCGTCGCCGGGCCGCATCACCGCCTGGCACATGCCCGGCGGCCCGGGTGTGCGGGTCGACTCGCACGCGTATGATGGTTACTTCGTCCCACCCAACTACGATTCGATGATCGGCAAGATCATCACTTACGGCGCCACGCGCGAGCAGGCCATTGCCCGCATGCGGATCGCGCTGTCGGAAATGGTGGTGGACGGGATCCAGACCAACGTGCCGCTGCACCGCGAGCTGATGATGGATGCCAACTTCGTTGAAGGCGGCACCAGCATCCACTATCTCGAGCATCGCCTGGCGGAGCGCGCGAAGGCCTGACGCAACGTTACCCGCAATACACAAGCAGCAAGCAAGGAAGCCCGTGGCATTTCAGGAATGTGTGATCGAAGTGGCGCAGGACCAGGCCGAAGCCTGGTCTGATGCCTTGTTCGAACTCGGCGCGCTGTCGGTCTCGGTGGAAGACGCCGATGCCGACACGCCCGACGAGCAGCCGCTCTTTGGCGAGCCCGGGCTGGAACCGAAGCAACTCGCGTGGAACCGCTCGCGCGTGGTGGCGCTGTTCGGCGACGATGCCGATCCGGCCGTGGTGGTGGCGGCCGCCGCCAACCAGCTGGGCATCGACCCGGTGCCGGCCTACCAGTTGCGCGCGGTCGAGGACCAGGACTGGGTGCGGCTGACGCAATCCCAGTTCGAGCCGATCCGCATCGGCGAGCGCATCTGGGTGGTGCCGTCGTGGCACGACGCGCCCGAACCCGATGCCGTGGTGCTGGAACTCGACCCGGGCCTGGCCTTCGGCACCGGCAGCCATCCCACCACGCGGCTGTGCATGCAGTGGCTGGAGCAGAACCTGAAGCCGGGCGAAACCGTGCTCGACTACGGCTGCGGCTCCGGCATCCTGGCCATCGTGGCGCGCAAGCTGGGCGCGGGCGACACCGTCGGCATCGACATCGATCCCAACGCGGTGGAAGCGTCGCGCTACAACGCCGAGCGCAACCGCGTGGAAGCCTCGTTTGCGCTGCCCGAATCGGTATCCGAGGCCAGCTACGACCTGGTGGTCGCCAATATCCTGTCCAATCCGCTCAAGCTGATGGCCGCCATGCTGAGCGCGCGCGTGCGCGCCGGCGGACGGCTGGTGCTGTCCGGCGTGCTGGAGCGCCAGGCGGATGAAGTCGCCGCGGCCTACGCGCCCTGGCTGCCGCTGACGGTGTGGCGCAGCGAGGAAGGCTGGGTGTGCCTGCATGGCACCCGCGGCACCCGCCCCTGATTCACACCGATGGCCGCCGTCAAGCTAGTCACGCGCTGCCCGGCCTGCCGCACCGCCTTCCGGCTGGTCGCGGACCAGCTGCGCCTGCGCCAGGGCCTGGTGCGCTGCGGCCAGTGCGAGACGGTGTTCGACGCGCGCGAGCACCTGATCGAGATTCCGCTGCCGACCGACGCTGCGTCATCGGCATCATCGGCGCCGTCTGCGGCAGCTTCGCCTGCCGCGCCGCCCGCATCGGCTGAGGCCGCGCCTGCGCCGCAGCCTGCCTTCACCCCGACCATCGACCCCGGCTATGACGTGCCGGCGCTGGACGCGCCGACGATGCTGATGTCGTCGCCGGAGGACATGGCCATGCCGGCACCCGCCGGCATGGAAGACTCCGAGATCGAGCAGGCGCTGCGCGAAGCCAACGAAGCCGTCGCCCATCGCGATGCACGCGAGGCGCAACGCCAGGCTGCCGGCCCGGATGCGGCCCAGCCCGCCCCCGCCACGCCACCGGAGCAAGCCGAGGATACGCCGGCACAGCCAGCCCCCGCGTCCGCCTGGCCGGCACTCGATCACGGCGCACTCGATATCCCCGCCGCACCGGCGGCACCCCCGACCGCTACGGCGGCACCGGCAGCGCCGCAACCCGTCGATGCCGACGCCGAGCCCGCGCCAGTGGCACCCGCTGCCAGCATCCCCAGCGCAAGCGAGTTCCTGCGCGCGGCGTCAGCCGATGCCGGGTCCGAGCCGACCCCGTGGCCGGATGAAGCATCGGTCCGCCCCGCCACCTCGCCAGCCTCACCCGCCGTTGGCGAGGACGACAACGCCACCGGCCCCGACACCGGCCAACCCTTCAGCGTCACCGGCGGCGCCGTCGCGCGCGAGCAGACCACGCGCCGCTGGGCGCGCACCGAAGCACCAACCGGCCCGGTCTTCGCCCCCGACTTCCTGCGCCATGCGCGTGAGCGTGAGCGCGAACGCCAGCCCCGCAAGCCAGTGGCCGTGCCGCGCTCCGCCTGGCGCGTGGCCGCTGTGGTGCTTGCCATCGCCGCGGCCGTGCAAGTGGTCTACCTGGCACGCAGCCAGCTGGCCGGCCAGTTCCCGATGCTGCGCCCGGCACTCGAGACCGCCTGCGCGCCGCTGGGCTGCGACGTGCCGCCGTGGCGCGACATCGATGCGCTGCGCATCGAGACCTCGCAGCTGCAGCGCCAGGATGAAGACGGCGACACCTACCTGCTGGCGGTCACGCTGCGCAACCTGGGCCGCGCCAGCACCGCCCTGCCCGCGATCGAGCTGGTGATGACCGACCTGCAGGACCAGCTGCTGCTGCGCCGGGTGCTGCAACCCGCGGATTACCTGGAGCCGTCGCAGAAGGCCTTTGCCGCGCAGGGTCTTCGCGCGGGCATGGAGCTGCCGGTTCGGGTACGATTCCGAACGCAGCAGGCGCCAGCCAACTATCGCGTGCTGATTTTTTACCCCTGAATTCCCGGCCCGCCGCCGGACCGAATCCGAGTCCGGCAGCAGGCCGCGCCCCCCGCTCCGGACACGAACCGGAAATCCATCAGACAACAAGGAGTAGACATGAGCAACGTCACCCTCGGCGGCAACGCCATCGAAGTCGCAGGCAAGTTCCTGCAAGCCGGCGACAAGGCCCCCGCCTTCTCGCTGGTCGGCAAGGACCTGAAGGACGTCACGCTGGCCGACTTCGCCGGCAAGCGCAAGGTGCTGAACATCGTTCCGAGCCTGGATACCCCGGTGTGCCAGGCCTCCGCGCGCAAGTTCAACGAAGCCGCCAGCGGCCTCGCCAACACCGTGGTGCTGACGATCTCGGCCGACCTGCCGTTCGCCATGGGCCGCTTCTGCACCGCTGAAGGCCTGGCGAACGTGGTGCCGCTGTCGACCATGCGCGGCGCCGAGTTCAAGGGCAACTACGGCGTGGACATCAAGACCGGCCCGCTGGCCGGCGTGACCGCCCGCGCCGTGGTGGTGCTCGACGAGAACGACACCGTCAAGTACAGCCAGCTGGTGTCCGAGATCAAGAACGAGCCGGACTACGACGCCGCCCTGGCCGCGCTGAAGTAATCAGCGGCACGCCCGGGAACCCGCGGGTTCCCGGACGGCAGCGGCCGCCCGCATCCCGGGGCGGCCGCTTTTTTGTTTTCTGCCTGACCGATACTGCCCGCAAGGGCTCCGTTCCACCCAATCATCCCAACACCTGGAGAGAGCATGGCCAGCCTGATCTGCGGCTCCGTCGCCTACGACACCATCATGACGTTCGACGGACGCTTCCGTGAACACATCCTGCCGGACCAGATCCACATGCTGAACGTCTCGTTCCTGGTGCCCGGCATGCGCCGCGAGTTCGGCGGCTGCGCCGGCAACATCGCCTACACGCTGAAGATGCTGGGCGGCGATCCCGTGGTGATGGCCACCGTCGGCACCGATGCCGAACCCTACCTGGACTACCTGCGCAAGCTGGAGATCGCCACCGGCCACATCCGCGTGCTGCCGGAAACCTTCACCGCGCAGGCCATGATCACCACCGACCTGGACAACAACCAGATCACCGCCTTCCACCCTGGCGCAATGAGCCAGTCGCAGCTGAACAACGTCAAGGATGCGCTGGGCGGCGCCAGCGCGCCGGGCCTGGGCATCGTCGCGCCTGACAGCCGCGAGGGCATGCTGCACCACGCGCGCCAGTTCGCCGAGGCCGGCGTGCCGTTCATCTTTGACCTGGGTCAGGCCATGCCCCTGTTCAACGGGGAAGACCTGCGCGAGTTCGTTGAACTCGCCAGTTACGTGACAGTCAATGACTACGAGGCGCAGGTCCTGCTGTCCCGTACCGCATGGACCAGCGCCGAGGTTGCCGCCAAGGTTCGTGCCTTCATCGTCACGCACGGCGAGCGCGGCGCCAGCATCTTTGCCGATGGTCGCCAGTACGCGATCCCGGCCGTTGCGGCCGAGCGCATCGTGGACCCGACCGGGTGTGGCGACGCCTTCCGTGGTGGCCTGCTTTACGGCATTGAGAACGGATTAGACTGGGAAACGACTGGCCGCCTGGCATCGCTGATGGGTTCGGTCAAGATCGCACAACAGGGTCCGCAGAACCACTGGTTGTCGCGCGAGGAAATCGGCAACCGGTTCCAGTCTGCATTCGGGTACCGCTACGCCTGACCTGCGGCCAGCGCGTGGCTTTTTTTCGGGAAACGACATGAACAACAAGCTACGTGGCGGTGCCGTTGCCGTCCTTGCCGTCACCGCCCTGGTTGCCGGCTGCGCTACGCAATCCAACTCCAACAGCGTCTATGGCACGGGCCAGGCGCAGCGCGAACAGACCGTGCGCTACGGCGTGGTCGAAGGCATCCGCGAGGTCACCATCCAGGGTAACCAGAGCGGCGCCGGCACGCTGGCGGGCGGTGCCATCGGCGGCATTGCCGCCGGCAGCACCATCGGCGGCGGCAACGGCGCAGTGGCGGCCGGGATCCTCGGCGCGGTGCTCGGCGGCATTGCCGGCAGCGCGGCCGAGAACAAGATCAACCAGCGCCGCGGGCTGGAGATCACCGTACGCCTGGAAAACGGCGAGATGCGCGCAATCACGCAGGAGGCCGACGAAGCCTTCCGCCCTGGCGAGCGCGTACGGCTGCTGTCCTCGGGCGGCGTGACCCGGGTCACGCACTGAGCCCTCGCGGCCCCGCAGGGCCGCGCCAGGGCGCAGCAAGGCGCGCCGCACCCGCAAGGGTCGCGGCGCTTTTTCTTTTCGGCTTTGCAATTCCGTAACAGTGGCGGACCGCTCCCGCGCGCGGGCGCGCGGGCGCGCGCCCATGAAAAAACCCGCCGGGCGGATGCCATCGGCGGGTCGGCAAGACCTGGTGTCTTGCGGACCGGATACGCAGTATCCGGTCATGCGGGCACGCGCTGCGTGCCGGTGCGGTTCCTTGCGGAACGCGTAAGGTCCACTCCGTGGCGGAGCAGCTTACGGACGGTTGCCCGTCGGGAACGGCCAGGCAGCAGCCGGGTTCAGCGCGGTCTTGGCAGCCGAAGCGGGAGCAACGGCAGGGGCCGCGGCAGGCTTGGCAGCAGCCTTCTTGGCAGCCGGCTTCTTGGCAGCAGCCTTCTTGGCAGCCGGCTTCTTCGCGGCAGCCTTCTTGGCCGGTGCAGCCTTCTTGGCAGCAACCTTCTTCACTGCAGCCTTCTTGGCCGGTGCCTTCTTGGCGACAGCCTTCTTGGCCACGACCTTCTTGGCAGCAACCTTCTTCACTGCGGCCTTCTTGGCCGGTGCCTTCTTGGCGACAGCCTTCTTGGCCACGACCTTCTTGGCGGCTACCTTCTTCACCGCGGCCTTCTTGGCCGGGGCCTTCTTGGCGGCTGCCTTCTTGGCCGGTGCTGCCTTCTTGGCTGCGACCTTCTTCACAGCGGCCTTCTTGGCCGGTGCCTTCTTGGCGGCCGGTGCTGCCTTCTTGGCGGCTACCTTCTTCACAGCAGCCTTCTTGGCGGCCGGCTTGGCGGCCTTCTTAGCCGCCGGCTTTTTCTTTGCAGCAGTTGCCATGGATAACTCCTTCACTAGAGAGTGAATATCGAATGACCTAAGTTGGCGACCCGACCGACCCGAGGCGCACTACAGCAGCGCGGCCCCAGTCGAGCGAGCGATTCATCGGCGTGCGGCCCGACCACTGCTGCACGCTAATGAATTTGGTTGCAGGCGCACCGCCCCTGGCGGTGACTTGGCGGCCGGAGCGAGCCCGCAAGCGGGTCTCGGGCACGTGCCGCGCCCTGGAATATTCGATCAGCCCGCACCGCCTGTTGAGCCGGCGCACGGCCAGAAATGAGGAGATATCGGACAGCTGGCCTGCGGTGCGGGCTTGGCCTCGCGCACGGCAGGCGGCATTCATTCGGTGGTAGCGGGTCCAACCCGTTAATGGACCAAGGGAGACTGCACGCGTTTTAAGAAGCCGGTCCGGCCTGGTCTGCGTCAAAGTTCTCGTGCTCCTCAGCTACTACCTTCGTCACTGCATCGAAGCGCGCATCGCGCTCGTCGTTCCATCTTGCTTCCTGCTTCTCTGCAATGAAGTGAGACTCTTGTCAAGGCGAATCATAATTCGTTTGCACGATGATGTTAAGAAAAAAGTGCAAAAAAACTTGCCTGCATGTTTCGCTCGAACTAGTTCTCACGCTCGGTGTCACGAAGACGTTGCCGATAGCATCGCAACGCGTCGCTCGCACGCTGGTGCCGATGCGCGTTTCGCACGCTCGCGCACGCAGCGCGACACCCCATCGCACGCACCGCGCATCGCAGCTTTTACACACCGCCACAAACCCTGACGACCAGCATCGCAACACGCGCCTGACAACGGCGCAACGCCGCTGCGCACGTCATCGCGTTTTCCGAAAAACCGCATGGACAAAGGCTTTGCGGGTGATGCACCGATACGCGTGCGGCAGCCGTCGACTGGCGCGGACACGTTCCTGAACGCGCGCGCGCCACGCTGCGCGACACACGACCTGCATGCTTTACACAGTCGGCAGCGCACGCACGCGCCGCCGTGCGAGCGAGCCTCGCTCATGCTCGCCTCGCGCTTCGCGCGACACCGTCGCACACACCGTCCAGGAGTGATGCGTGCACGCAACGGTTTGCATCGACGCAACAGCGCGAAGACATCGCGAGGGCATCAAAGCGTTGCGATCGAGCCAAGCCGCGACGCTCGCGAAGCATCGCGGCAACACTTCGGCAGACGCTTCGATCAAGCCATCGGCATGCGTGTTCGATCCGCGCGCTTGCCGTGCGATCCGGATCGCGCGCGCCGTGCCTCGCGTGTTCGCGCTCTCACCCTCGCCGCTCGCCGCACCACTCGCCTCGCCCTGCCGGCAGCGCGTCGTACGTCCGCTTAGAGGATTGCTTCAGCGCCCGCCCGCCGGTGCCTTTTGCTGCATCACAATAACCCGCAAACGGCAGCTGCATGCGGCTTTGCGGGTAGCAGGCGATGGCGGCGGAAAGGCGCGCGCCGCGTCGCGCCGGATTGCGGCGCGGCCCCGGCGCCAGTAGATTGGCGTGGCTACGAACCTCAAAGGAGACATCATGCGCATCCATTCCCCCCTTGCTTCGACCCTGCGCGCCGCCGTGCTTGCCGCCACTCTGCTCGGCAGCGCCGCGGCGATGGCGCAGGCCACGCCCAGCGGCACGTGGAAGACCATAGACGACAACACCGGCAAGCCGCGCGGGCTGGTGGAGATCATTGAGAAGAACGGTGTCTTCAGCGGACGCCTGATCAAGACCTTCGTCGAGAGCGACGGCAAGCCGCGCGTGTGCGACAAGTGCACCGACGCACGCAAGGACCAGCCCGTCATCGGCATGACCATCCTCTCCGGCCTGCGCAAGACCGGCGACAACGAGTGGAGCGGCGGCGAGATCCTGGACCCGGAGAACGGCAAGGTCTACAAGAGCAAGATGTCGCTGGCTGAGGACGGCAACAAGCTCAACGTGCGCGGCTTCATCGGCATCAGCCTGATCGGCCGCACCCAGACCTGGGAACGCGACCACTGACCCCGCCGGCACGGCGCAGGACTCAGGGTTTCTCCGGGGCATGCCATTGCGTGTCCCAGCCGAAGGAGAAACGGCAGTCGAAAAAAAACCGGGCGGTTCATCACCGCCCGGTTTTTTTGTCCACGATGCTGCGCTTTACATCCGGTAGCGCAGGGTGGCCATCACGCTGCGCGGGGCACCCGGCATGTTCAGGTTGGCATTCGAACCATGCGCCGAGACGATGTAGCTGTTGTTGAACAGGTTGTACAGGTTCAACTGCGCCTCGAACGGACCATGGCGGTACCAGGCCATCATGTCCGCCGTGACATAGCCCGGCAGCGTGACGGTATTGGCCTGATCGGCCATGCGGGCGCCGATCAGGTTCAGGCCGCCGCCGATGCCAAAGCCATTGCCCAGCGTCTTGGTCAGCCAGACGTTGCCGGAGTGGCGAGGCGTCAGCGTGGCACGCTTGCCCTGGAACAAGGGGGTCGACTTGGTCACCACTGCATCCAGATAGGCATAGCCGGCCAGCACGCGCCAGCCGCTGCCGAGCTCCGCGGCGCCGCTCAGCTCGATGCCGTCCGTGCGCTGCTCGCCAACCGGAATCAGCGCCGTGCCGGTGGCATTGGCGATCTTCATATTGTTCCGTTCCAGCCGGAACACGGAAATCGTCGTGCTCGCCTTGCCGTCGAGCCAGTCGTACTTGGCGCCGAATTCGGCATTGTTGGTCGTCTCCGGCGCCAGTTCGGCGTTGTTGGCGGCCAGCGCGAAGGTCTCACCCGAGGGCTGGAACGACCGACTCCACGACACGTAATACGACTGCACCTTCGACGGCTGCCAGACCAGGCCCGCACGCGGGCTCCAGGCATTGTCAGTGCGCGACAGGTTCTTCTGGCCAGCCAGGCGCTGGTTGGTGTCCTGCTGGAAATTGTCGTAACGCACGCCGAACAGCGCCTTCCACTGCTCGGTAAAGGTGATCATGTCCTGCGTGTAGAACGCCAGGGTCTTGGCGGTAGCCAGGTTGCTCGTGGCAGGCGTGCCGCCAACCAGGCGCGGCAGCGTCGGCAGTACCGGGTTGAACAGATCGAAGGTGCCCGGCACGGCCTTGGAGAAATTGACCAGATCCTTGTTCTGCTGGCCGATCTCCATCCCGTACAGGATTTCGTGCCTGGTACCGAAGATCGTCGCCTTCTGCGTCAGGTCCGTCTGATTGAACCAGCCGTGCTCCTCGCGGTAGACGTTGGAGTGCGACATCGTCAGCCGCTGTGTCACCTCGTTGACCGCGCTGGTCAGCGTGTTATTGCGATCCAGCGAGTAGTGGTAGTACCGCGTGGCGTTGCGGATCGACCAGTCGTCGTTGAAGCGATGGTTGATCGTGGCAGTGCCCGAGTACACACGCGACTGGCTATAGTCGGCGTCGCGTGCATTGGCCGCGCCGTAGTAGCGCGAGGCCGGCACGTCCACCGGGCGCCCCTTGTAGGCGGGGATGCCGAAGTCCGTCACGCGGCGGTCTTCGAGGTAGTCAGCCTGCAGCAGCACGGTGGTCTCGGGCGCGATGCGCAGTTCCAGGGACGGCGCCACGGCGGCACGGTCCAGGAACTGCTGCGAGCGGTAGCTGTTGGCCTTCTCCACCGCGCCGGTCACGCGAAAGGCGGCGGCGCCGTCGGCAAACACGCGGCCCACGTCGGCTTCGGCGCGGCGGTCGGCCCACATGCCGTAGCTCAGTGCGAAGTCGGTGACGTCGATGCCCGGCTTCTTGGTCACGCGGTTGATCAGGCCACCCGATGAGCCGCGGCCGTACAGCACCGCCGCCGGTCCCTTGATGACTTCGACGCGGTCGACGTTGGACAGGTCGCGGAAGTACAGCGCATCGTCGCGGATGCCGTCGACGAACTGGTCGGCGATGGCGGAAAAGCCGCGGATCGACACCTGGTCGCGCTGGCCGTCGCCGGTGGAGAACGACACGCCCGGCACGTTCTTCAGCGCATCCTGCATCGAAGTGGCGTGCTGGTCGCGCATGACATCGCCGGTGACCACGTTGACGGTCTGCGGGATGTCGCGCAGCGGCGCCTCGGTCTTGGTCGCGCTGACCGCATTGGGCGGGTTATAGCCGGTGCCAAGCTCGCGGCTGACATCGGCCCTGACCGTGACCTCAGGCAACTGCGCCGAAGCGTCTGGCGCGGCCTGGGCCCACCCCAGCATCGGTTGAAATACGAAGCTCCCCGCCACCGCGGCACAGATCGGGTGAAGTTTTATTCTCATTTCCGTGTAATCGGCTGTAATAGTTTTGAAAACGCGGGCGCATTATCGATTACAGGATTGTCAGGGTCAACGATATTGCGAATTATTCTTATTCGCGGTCAATATATGTTGCTTTAAGCACAAGCCTGAGCCGGCACCGCCATTCCAGCACCGGATCCCGAACTTCTGCAACGCATTCCCTACACCAGCTGCCCGGCAAGTGCATCGCGCGCCTCGGCAACAAAGGCGGACTCACCGCGCCGGCCCGGCAACAGGAAAAACTCCGCCTCCGGCAGCCGCGGCAGGCCCAGCCGCGCGATGGTGGCGGCATCCAGCGGCGCCACGCCGGGACCGATCGCCGACGCATTCAGGCATGACAAGCCCAGCCCCGCCGCCAGCGCCAGGTGCAGCCCCGCGACGCCCGACGCCGAGTGCGCGATCTCGAACGGCAGCCGCTTGCGCAGCAGCAGCTGCACCACGTACTGATGCAGCGAGCAGGTATCGGGCAGCAGCACCAGCGGCAGCGTGCCGGGCAGGCTGTCGGCCTCGGCCGGCGCGGCGACCCAGGCCAGCGGCTCGCGCCGCAGCACCGTGCCGCGCGTGCCCGCGCCCTGCCCGCGCGTGCCGGGCAGGCGCATGCTGAGGCCGATATCGAAGGTGTCCATCTCCGCGGCGGCATCGATTGCCGCGCTCTTCATCACGGTCACGTGCAGGCGCAGGTACGGGTAGCGCTCGCGCAGGCGCCGCAGCATGCCGGCGATCTCGCCCGGGCGGAAGTAATCGGTCACGGCCAGCCGCAGTTCGCCCGCCAGCGCGTGGCCGCGCAGCTCCTGCAGGGCCAGCTCGTTCAGCGCCAGGATGCGCCGCGCGTGTTCCAGCAGCCGCTCCCCCGCCGGCGTCGGCACCGCGCCGTGCCGGCCGCGCGACAGCAGCGGCACGCCGGCGCGCTCTTCCAGCTTGCGCAGCTGCTCGCTGACCGAGGACTGCGACAGGAACAGCCTGGGCGCCGCCGCCGACAGGCTGCCGCTGTCCGCGACCGTGACAAAGGTGCGCAACTGGTCGGTTTCGAATCCACGCATGGCAAGGCTCCGGCAAGGGTGGCATTACTTCGGATAAGCCGATGGTCCGCATCGGATATTCCCGCTTTTCCGATACTACACCACCCCCTACCATGGCATCACCCGCCCACGAAAAACCAAGGAGCCAGCCATGCCCCACATCGTCCTGCACCTGTCCGGCCAACCCGATGCCGCCCTCACCCGCCGCAGCGCCAGGGCGATCGCCGACCTGACCGAGCGCGTGCTCGGCAAGAAGCGCGACGTGATTGCCGTCACGGTCCAGTACATCCCGCACGACAGCTGGATCATCGCCGACGTGCCGCTGTCGGAGCAGGGCCGCAACGCCTTCCACCTGGACATCAGCGTGACCGATGAAACCAACACCAAGGCGGAGAAAGCGCAGTTCATCGAGGCCGTGTTCGAGACCATGTCGGGGCTGCTGGGCAAGCTGCATCCGGTGTCCTACGTGCACGTGATCGACGCCCGCGCCGCGGCCTATGGCTACGGCGGGCGCACGCAGGAGTATCGCCACCAGCACGGCTGAAACAGCGCATCTCCTTCATGCCGGCCGCTGTCATCTCAGTGCCCCGCGGCGAGACCAGAGGTTTCGCCGCGGGGCAAGCTGTGGCACAGTCGCCCGCTGATCCCTTTTCCTGACGGACTGACAGAGACAAGGCGCCACAAGCGCCAGCCCCCGCGCGGCAAACGGACCGCACCTCAGGACAAGGCAACCCTGAAGGAGATCCGATGTCGTTTCTGATCGTGCTGGCAGCCCTTGCCTTTCTGATGTTCGCCGCGTACCGCGGCTACAGCGTGATCCTGTTCGCGCCCATCGCCGCGCTGGGCGCGGTGCTGCTGACCGACCCGTCCGCGGTCGCACCGGTGTTCACCGGCATCTTCATGGAGAAGATGGTCGGCTTCGTGAAGCTGTATTTCCCCGTGTTCTTATTAGGCGCGGTATTCGGCAAGGTAGTTGAGCTGTCTGGCTTTTCCGAGTCCATCGTGGCCGCGGCGATCCGCTATATCGGGCGCTCACGCGCCAACGCGGTGATCGTCACGGTGTGCGCGCTGCTGACCTATGGCGGCGTGTCGCTGTTCGTGGTGGTGTTCGCGGTCTATCCGTTCGCGGCCGAGCTGTACCGCCAGAGCAACATCCCCAAGCGGCTGATGCCGGGCGCGATCGCGCTGGGCGCGTTCTCGTTCACCATGGATTCGCTGCCGGGCACGCCGCAGATCCAGAACATCATTCCCACCAACTTCTTCAACACTACCTCCTGGGCCGCGCCGGTGCTGGGCGTGGCCGGCTCGCTGTTTATCCTGGTGGTGGGCCTGAGCTACCTGGAATGGCGCCGCCGGGCCGCCGCCGCGCGTGGCGAAGGCTACGGCACCAACCTGCGCAACGAGCCGGAGCGCAGCCAGACGGCCAAGCTGCCGCACCCGCTGCTGGCGCTGCTGCCGCTGGTGGTGGTGGGCGTGGCCAACTTCTGGCTGACGCGGATGATCCCGCTCTGGTACGGCCCTTCCAACAGCGTGGCGCTGCCGGGCCTGCCCAAGCCGGTGGAAACCAAGATCGCCAGCGTGACCGCGATCTGGGCAGTGGAAGGCGCGCTGCTGCTGGGCATCGCCGTGGTGCTGGTGACTGCCTTCGGCGCCCTGCGCGAGCGCTTTGCCGAGGGCACCAAGGGCGCCGTCGGCGGCGCGCTGCTGGCGTCGATGAACACCGCATCGGAATACGGCTTCGGCGGGGTCATCGCCGCGCTGCCCGGCTTCCTGGTGGTCAGCGATGCGCTGCGCGCGATCCCCAACCCGCTGGTCAATGCCGCGGTCTCGGTCAGCACGCTGGCCGGCATCACCGGCTCGGCCTCGGGCGGCATGAGCATTGCGCTGGCGGCGATGTCGCAGACCTTTATCGCGGGCGCGCAGGCCATGCAGATCCCGCTGGAAGTACTGCACCGCGTGGTGTCGATGGCCAGCGGCGGCATGGACACGCTGCCGCACAACGGCGCCGTGATCACGCTGCTGGCGGTGACCGGCCTGACCCACCGCGAGTCCTACCGCGATATCTTCGCCGTCACAATGATCAAGACCGCCGCGGTGTTCTTCGTCATCGCCCTGTATTTTCTGACCGGACTGGTCTGAAGCAATCCCGGCCCGTGCGGCTTGTACATTCCAGGTGTTGTTAACTAGTGTGGTTGGGTGCCGCCGGGCACTTGACCCGGCAAACCAGGAAGCGAACACATGAAGCAAGTCACCCTGCCCGACGGCGAGCGCGTCCCGGCGCTCGGCATGGGAACGTGGAATATGGGCGAGTCGCGCGCCGCGCGCGCCGAAGAAATCGCCACGCTGCGCCTGGGCCTGGACCTTGGCCTGCGGCTGATCGATACCGCCGAGATGTATGGCGAGGGCCAGTCCGAGGAGATGATCGGCGAGGCCATCGCCGGGCGCCGCGACGAGGCCTTCCTCGTCAGCAAGGTCTATCCCTTCAACGCCAGCCTGCGCGGCACCGTGCAGGCCTGCGAGCGCAGCCTGAAGCGGCTGCGCACCGACCGCATCGACCTCTATTTATTGCACTGGCGCGGCGGCGTGCCGCTGGAAGAGACCGTGCAGGCCATGGAGGCGCTGCAGCGCGACGGCAAGATCCGCCGCTGGGGCGTGAGCAACCTGGACCTGTCCGACCTGCAGGAATTGTGGGATGCGCCGGGCGGCGACCGGCTGGCCACCAACCAGCTGCTGTACAACCTGGGCCGGCGCGGCATCGAATGGGACCTGCTGCCGTGGCTGCGCCAGCGCGGCGTGCCGGTAATGGCCTATTCGCCGATCGAGCAGTCACGCCTGCTGGGGAACCCCGGGCTGAAGCGCTTTGCGCGCGACCACGGCATGACGGCGGCACAGGCGGCGCTGGCCTGGCTGCTGGCGCAGGACGGCGTCATCGCCATCCCCAAGACCGGCCGGCGCGAGCGCCTGCAGGAAAACCTGGGCGCGCTGTCGCATACGCTGTCGGCCGCCCAGCTGGCCGAGCTCGACCGCATCTTCCCGCCGCCCGACGGCCCGGGCCCGCTGGAAATGCTCTGACCAGGCTGCCGGGCGCGTGCCCTCAGGGCATGCGGGCCACGTAGCGCTCGCGCTCGACGTAGCGCACCAGGTAGCTGCGCGCCTTCTCGCGGGTGTCGGTGGTCACGCGCGCCGCTGCCTGGCGCGCGCTGCTCTTGCCATGCGACGACGACATCTGCGCATCCAGGTAGCTGCGGAAGGAATCATGCATGGCGGCCAGTTCAGGCTCGCACGCGGCCAGCGCCAGGTTGGCCACGTCCTTGGGCTGGCCCTTGGCCGACAGGTTATCGTTGGCCTTCTTCTGGGCGCAATCCATGTATTTGGCGCGCAGCGCCTGCCAGCCGCTGCTGTCGACGGCCGACTGCGATCCGGCACCCGCGGCGCCGGCGTCATTGGAAGAACCCGAAGGATGTGAAGCGCACGCGGCCAGGAAGGCCAGCGGCAGGGCGGTCAGGAGTTTTTTCATGGAAGGATGAGGCTGTCACGGCGCATTGGCCACCCCATGTGTTAGCCATGGGACGTTCCGGGCGCAAGACTGACTATTCTTGCTGCGAATGGCCCTCCGGCACCACCTTCGTCACAAATGGAAACGTCTCTGCGCGGTCCGGCATTTGCCCGGGTGCTTCCGGCGCCTATGCTTCAAAGACGACAACAACACCAAGGAGACGAGATGAAACGTCGAACCTTCCTTTCGGCCAGCGCGGGTCTGGCCCTTGGCAGCCTGGCCCTGGGTGCCTGCACCACCACCAAACCCGAAGCCACCAGCGACAAGGCCGCGCGCCGGCGCGAGCTGGACTCCGGCGTGGACGGCACGCTGTCGCGCCTGTACGACTCGGTCAAGGGCTCGCGCGAGCTCGGCAACCGCGCACGCGGCATCCTTGTGTTCCCGAAGACTCTGACGGCGGGCTTTATCGTCGGCGGCGAGTATGGCGACGGTGCCCTGCGCTCGGGCGGCGCCACGCGCGGTTATTACCGCCTGATCGCCGGCTCGGTCGGCTGGCAGATCGGTGCGCAGTCCAAGGCCGTGATCCTGATGTTCCTGACGCCGGATGCCTACGACAAGTTCGTGCGCAGCAGCGGCTGGACCGCGGGCGTCGATGCCACCGTGGCAGTGGCCACCATTGGCGCAAACGGCGTGCTGGACACCAACACCGGCCAGCAGCCCATCGTCGGCTTCGTCTTGACCAATGCCGGCCTGATGGCGGGCCTGAGCTTCGAGGGCAGCAAGATCAGCAAGCTCGACCTGTAAGGGCGGGCTTTCGGTGACCGTCGCGCGGCCGGCGTGCCGCGCGGCGCCCTGCTTTTTTCGTGGCCGCGCGCCGCGAGAGGATAGAATTCGTCCCTTTGGCCGAATTCCCATGTGGTTCAAGAATCTGCAGGTCCATCGTTTCTCCGCCCCGTGGTCGCTGAGCGCCGACGAGGTTGAAGCCAGCCTGGCGAAGCACGCCTTCTTCCCCGGTACCAGCCTCGAAATGCAGACCCAGGGCTGGGCCTCGCCGCGTGACAACGGCCAGCTGGTCCATACTGTCGGCCGCCAGATGCTGCTGACGCTGCGCACCGAAAAGAAGCTGCTGCCCACCACCGTGGTCAACCAGGTCACCCGCGCCCGCGCCGCGGAAGTCGAAGAGCAGCAAGGCTACAAGCCGGGCCGCAAGCAAATGAAGGAACTGAAGGAGCAGGTCACCGAAGAACTGCTGCCGCGCGCCTTCAGCATCCGCCGCGACACGCGTGTGTGGATCGACCCGGACAACGGCTGGCTTGCCATCGACGCCGCCGCCGCGGCCAAGGCCGATGAAGTGCGCGGCATGCTGTTCAAGGCGCTGGATCCGCTGCCGCTGATCAACCTGCACGTCAACCAGTCGCCGGTGGCGGCCATGACCGAATGGCTGGCCGGCGATGCGGCACCGGGCGGTTTCACCGTCGACCAGGAAATCGAGCTGCAGTCCGGCTCCGAAAGCAAGGCCACCGTGCGCTATGTGCGCCACCCGCTGGACCCGGAAGACCTGCGCCGCCATATCGCCGCCGGCAAGCGCTGCACGCGCCTGGCGATGACGTGGAACGACCGGGTCTCGTTCGTGCTGACCGACGGGCTGGTGGTGAAGAAGGTGGCGCCGCTCGACGTGATCAAGGAACAGGCCGATGGCACGGCGCACGATGAAGACGAGCGCTTCGACGCCGATTTCACCATGATGGCCGGCGAACTCTCCGGCATGCTCAGCGACCTCACTGCGGCGCTGGGCGGCGAGCGCAAGGCGTAAGCCGAATCTCTGGCAGGAATGTGGCGCTGTCCAGAGACAGCGCCACGCAAGCGGTTACTCGACCCAGTTCACCTTCGGGAACCGCCCGGCAAACCCCTCCGGCATCGCCACCACTGTCTTCCCCATGTAGTCGAAGAAGACAAAGCCCGACTTGGCCATCGCGATCAGCGCGCCATCGGCCGGCCGCGTGATGCGGAAGATGATGTCGCCGCCGTACTTGTTGAAGTCCATCACCCCCACCTCAAACTGCAGCTGGTCGCGCGCATGCGCCTCGTTGCGGTACATCGTGGCCAGGTCGGTCACGATGATGCCCACCCCTTCCTGCCGCACATCCTCGCTGCCGAATTCATACAGGAACCGCGCCCGCGCCTCGGAGATCATCGAGATCATCGAATCGTTGGCAAGGTGATTGGCCGAGTTGATGTCGGTCACGCGCACGGTCAGGTGCGTGGCATAGCAGAACTGGTCGGCAGGCAGGTCGAGTTTGAGGCGGGCCATGAGGGAACAAGCAAAAAAAAATGAATCGGGCGCCGCACGGGACCAGGCAGGCAAAACTTAAGGCCGGCGGCAAGGCGCCCATCATAAGGGATGCGCCGGTTCGGATTGCGGCACTGCAGCATAGGATGCCGCGCCCCGCATCCGGGTAAGTCCCTCCCATCGTTTTCGTCCATCCCGCCGATGCCGCGGCCTGGCGCAGGCTCGTACGCTCCATGTTGCCGTGGCCCTGGCGCATTGACGCCCTGTGCCGCGCACCGACACGACGTCAACACCTGGAGGAAACACGATGCAAGCCGACCGCCGCAAAGCCCTGCACTGGCTGGGAGCAGGTTCCCTCGCCGCCGCCGCCGCTACTCTTGGGCCTGGCCGGGCCTGGGCCCAGCAGGCCTATCCGTCGCGGCCCGTGCGGCTGGTCGTGCCCTACCCGCCCGGCGGTGCCACCGACGTGCTGGCGCGCGCGCTGGGCGACCCGCTCAGCAAGCTGTGGCAGCGCCCGGTGATCGTGGAGAACCGCCCCGGCGTGGGCGGCATGATCGGCGCCGACGTGGTCGCCAAGGCGCCGGCGGACGGCTACACCCTGCTGCTGGCCCTGCCCAGCCTGGTGCAGACGCCCTATATGGTGGCCAAGCCGCCGTTCGACCCGCTGCGCGACCTGACCGCCATCAGCCAGCTGTGCACCACCAGCCTGGTGCTGACCGCCAGCAGCGCCATGCCGCGCACGCTGCCGCAGATGATCAGCCTGGCCAAGTCCCAGCCCGACAAGTATTCCTATGGCACCTATGGCATTGGCACCGGCGCCCATCTCTACATGCAGGTCTTCCTCAAGGGCGCGGGCGCCCAGCTGGTCCATGTCCCGTACAAGGGCGAAGCCCCCATCGCCACCGACCTGATCGGCGGCCAGATCTCGCTGGGCACGCTGTCGCCGATGACCGTGCGCCAGCATGCGCGCACCGGCAAGCTCCAGCCGCTGGCCGTTACCGGCAATACCCGCGCGCCGATGCTGCCGGATGTGCCGACCTTCCAGGAACTCGGCTACAAGGGGCTGGACGGCCCGGCCTGGTTTGGCCTGTTCACCACCGCCGGCGCGCCGCAGGCCATCGTCGACAAGATCTCGGCCGATGTGGAAACGGTGATGGCCGCGCCGGACATCCGCCAGCGCCTGGCCGAGCTGGGGCTGATCGTCAAGACCACGCAGCCGGCGGCGTTCGCGGCGGCGACCAGAGCGGATCAGGCGTACTGGAGCAACGTGATCAAGGAGAACAATATCCGGCTGGACTGAGGCATGGCGCCGCCGGTGTCTGCTCAGATGCCGGCCTCTGCGCACCAGCGCACCAGCGCGTCGCGAAAGTCACGGCACAGCGGCGACAGGTAGGCGCTGGATCGCCAGAACACGGCCAGCTCATACTGCCAGCACATGCCGTCGCCCTCCACGGCTTCCAGCCCTTGCGCCACTGCCTGGCCCAGCAGCCGCTGCGGCATGATGCCGAGCAGGTCGGTGTTGCGCAGCAGGTCAGCAAACGACACCGATGAACTGGTGCTTTCCACGGTCACGCGTGGCGGCGGCAGGCCCCGGCTGGTGAAACGCCCCTCGAAGCCGCTGCGCACATAGAGCGAGGTCGCAGGCGCCACCCAGTGCTCGTCCACCAGATCGGCCAGCGAGCGGAAGCGCGCGCGCCGCGGATGTCCCGCGCGCGCCACCACCTGCAGCGTCAGCGCGCCCAGCGGCAGGTACTCGACGCCATCGGTTTCACCGTCCGGCATGGCGGCGCAGACCAGGTCCACCTCGCCGCCCTGCAGGGCAGCCATCAGTTGCGGGCTCAGGTGCGTGACGATCGAAAACTTGGCCAGCGGCCGGCTGGCAAGGAACTGCTCCAGCAGCGGCGAGAACAGCGACGGCACCAGGTGCGGCAGCGTCGCCACGCGCACCTGGCCAACGCGCGCCTGGCGCTCGTCGTTGATCTCGTTCTCCATATCGTCATTGGCCAGCACGATGCGCCGCGCGTGCGCCAGCAGCTTGTGGCCCACTGGCGTCAGCATGACGCCGCGTGGCATGCGCTCGAACAGCTGCAGCCCGGCCTCCGCCTCCAGCCGCGCCAATACCTTGGACAGCGACGACTGGGTCAGCCCCAGCGTGCCGGCTGCCTTGTGCAGGTTGCCGTGCTCCGCCACTACCAGGAACAGTCTGAGGTCTTCGATCTTCATGCGGCGATTCCTGTGGTTGGCCGATATAGCGCGATGTTGCCAAGGTAGCGGGGGTATTTTAGTCCGCGATTCCGGTTCGGAATCGGTTTGCCGGGCGCCAGCATCAATGCGTGCGGACATGGGCCATAGACTTTTCCGCATGCAGCACAGGACGGCGATCGCGCAGAGCCCGGACACACGGGACACATCGAACGCATCCGGCAACCATGCCGGCACTTTTGCTGCCGTAGACCAACAAGGAGACCACATGCCCCGCCAACCCGACGCCCGCCGGCGCACGCTGCTCAAGGCCATGCCGGCCGCCGCGCTCGCCCCCGCCTTGGCCGCGCTCAGCCTGCCCGCCACCGTGCGCGCCCAGGCCTGGCCCGCGCGCCCCATCACCCTGATCGTGCCCTTCACCGCCGGCGGCGCCACCGACGTGCAGATGCGCGCGCTGTGCCTGGCGGCATCGAAGACCCTGGGCCAGCCCATCGTGATCCAGAACCAGCCCGGCGTCAGCGGCACGCTGGGGCCCGCCGCGATGGCGCGCAACGCGGCGCGCGACGGCTACACGCTGGCGCTGATCACGCCCGCGCTGTTCCGCCTGCCGCACCTGCAGCCGGTGAACTACGACGCGATCAAGGACTTCACCTACATCATCGGCCTGACCAGCTATGTGTATGGCGTATCAGTGCCCGCGGGCTCGCCGTGGAAGCGCTTTGGCGACTTCATCGAGCACGCGCGCGCCAACCCCGGCAAGGTCAATGTGGCGTCAGTCGGCACCGGCTCGCTCGGCCAGATCACCGTGCGCCGGCTGGAACAGCAAGCCGGCATCAAGCTCAATTTCATCCCCTTCAAGGGCGGCGCCGATGCACTGTCCGCGCTGCTGGGCGGCCATGTCGACGTGATGATCGAAGCCGGCTGGGGCGCCATGGCCGAAGCCGGCAAGGTACGCCTGCTGGCCGTGGCCGAGCCGCAGCGCCTGAAGCGCTGGCAGCCCGTGCCCACGCTGCGCGAGCTGGGCTACGACATCACCGTGCAGTCCGAAGTCGGCATCGCCGGCCCGCGCGCGCTGGACCCCGCGGTGGTCACCACGCTACACGATGCCTTCCGCCAGGCCACATCGGACCCGGCCTACCTGCGCGCGCTCGAATCCGAATCGATGCCCAACCGCTATATGAATACCGCCGACTACCAGCACTATGCCGCGTCGCAATTCGCCAGCGATAAGCGGCTGGTGGCCGAACTCGGCATCCGGCTGGACTGAGCCCCAGGCACGCCAAGGAGCCATCGCATGAGCGAAGACGGTCCCATCCACGAAGCCGATCCCATCCGCCCCGCCGCCATCTCTGACGCCGAGTGGGCCACCCGCATCGAGCTGGCCGCGCTGTACCGCGCCATCCACCGGTACGGCATGACCGACCTGATCTACAACCACATCACCGCACGTGTGCCGGGCGAGCCGGAGCACATCCTGCTGAACCCCTACGGGCTGCTGTACCAGGAAGTGAACGCGTCCAGCCTGTACAAGATCCACCTGAACGGCGACATCGTCTACCGGCCCGAGGGCGATGCCGGCGAACTGGGCCTGAACCCCGCCGCCTACGTGATCCACACCGCCGTGCACGCCGCGCGCCACGACGCGCTGTGCGTGCTGCACACGCATACGCGCGCATCGTCGGCGGTATCGGCGATGGCCTGCGGGCTGCTGCCGGTGTCGCAGCATGCGCATATGTTCTACGGGCGCATTGCGTACCACGACTTCTCCGGCCCGGTGGTCGACCTGGCCCAGCAGGGCCTACTGGTGCAGGACCTGGGCCAGCGCAACGCGATGATCCTGCGCAACCACGGCCTGTTGGTATGCGGGCGCACCATCGCCGAAGCCTTCTTCAACATCTACTGGCTGGAATCGGCCTGCAAGATCCAGGTCGATGCCATGGCCGGCGGCGAACTGGTGATGCCGTCGCAGGAATCGCTGGAAACCAGCCGCAAGGCCTTCGGCCGCGTCGCCATCCGCGGCGACCGCGAATGGGCGGCGGTGCGGCGCGAGCTGGACCGCATCGACCCTTCCTACCGGAACTGACCCCGCATTCGACCTGATCACAAGACTGGAGACAACATGACCCAAGCCACCACCGCCGCCGATGCCGCAACCTTCGCAGTAGCTGTGCCCGCCCTTGGCTCCGACGTGCGCTGCCACGTGCTGCAGCCTGGCCGCCCGCCGCTGTTCATCGAACCCGCCGGCGAGCGCCTGCTGGACCGCGCGCGGTTCCGCCAATGGTCGCGCACGGTGCGCCCGGCGCTGGACGCACTGATCCTGGAACATGGCGGGATCGTGCTGCGCGGCTTCCCAACCGCCGCCACCGAGGACTTTGCCGATTTCATCGAGCAGTTTCCCGCCTTTGACGGCGGCTATGCCGGCGGCCGCGCGCCGCGCGAAACCATCAGCGGCCGCGTGATGGAAGCCACGCGGCTGTCGGCCAGCGTGCGCCTGGCGGTGCATTCCGAAATGGCTTACCGCCGCGACTACCCGCGCCGCATCGCCTTCTTCTCGCGCAAGACCGCCGAGGTGGGCGGCGAAACCCTGATCACCGACGTGCGCCACCTGGCCGAGCGCATGGACCCGGAACTGGCCGGCAAGATCGCCACGCTGGGCAGCCGCACCGCAATCAACTTCGGCCCGCGGCGCGATGCCGACGATGCCTCTTACGCGCATATGGACGAGCGCGGCTGGAACCAGTCGTTCAATACCGAGGACGCGGCAGAGGTGAACCGGCTGTGCGCCGAGCGCGGGCTGGAGCCGGTCTGGCACGAAGACGGCAGCCTGACCGTGCTCAATGCGCTGGAGCCGTTCGTGGTGCATCCGCAGATCGGCCGCAAGCTGTACCGGTCGATCCTGCATATGCTGCCGCAGGTCGAGAACCCCGAGCAGGACCTGGAACGGCGCAAGCGCCAGAAGTACCCGACCGGCGCCACGCTGGGCAATGGCGAACGCCTGACCGATGCCGAACGCACCCATATCGACCAGTTGTGCGACCAGACCACCTACAGCTGGCGCTGGCGCGATGGCGACGTGATGGTGCTGGACAACCTGCAGGTCTGGCACGGCCGCAACCCGTACCAGGGCACGCGCGACGTGCAGGTGGCGCTGCTGGACTAAAGCGCCGCGGGCCGCGCCGGCACATCTTAGCGCCTGGCGCCGGCCCCGAACATCACTCAATTGCAGCAATTTGCCCGCAGTGTTGTGCGGCTGCGCCATGGCCTGTCGCAGCCGGCGGTCGTCGATATAATCAGCCGCGCAACACCATAAAGTAAGACATTAGAACAATAAGCCATCAGGCGAACGGGGTGCAGCGTCTTCTCGACTTACGCTGCGAGGGAACCATGACCAGCGCTGACCACGCCCTGACCGGACGGCTGTCCGCGACCATCCCTGCCCGCCGTGCCGCGGGCAGTTCCGTTTCTGCGCCGGCCGCGCCGCACAGCCCGCTGCTGCAAGGCGTGCACCGCCGCGCAGACCAGTTGATGACGGCCATGCTGTGGGTGCTGGGCCTGCTGTCGCTGATCGTCGGCAATCACTATGGGTCGACCGGGCTGACGCTGGCGCTGGGCTTGCCAATGGCGCTGCTCGGCACGCTGATGGCGGTCACCCTGCCCGCGCGCCTGGCTACGCGGCTGGCGATGGCCGCGATGCTGATGCTCTTCGTCGCACTGCTGATCCACCAGGCGCACGGGCAGGTGGAATTCCACTTCCTGGTGTTCGTCTCACTGTCGCTGTTGCTGGCCTACCGCGACTTCCGCGTGATCCTGCTGGCGGCGGCGGTGATCGCGTTGCATCACCTGAGCTTCAACTTCTTCCAGCAGTGGGGCTGGAACACCATCTGCTTCACCGACCCCAGCTTCAATATGGTGCTGTTCCATGCCGCCTTCGTCATCGTGCAGACCGGCGTGCTGTGCGTGATCGCGTGGCGGCTGGAGCGCGATGCCCACTCCACCGATGAACTGAGCGCGCTGGCCGCCGGCATCGAGCGCGAACCCGGCTACCTGACGCTGACCACCGACGGCACCCACCCGGACAGCGACTTCGCCCGCGCCTTCCGCAAGACGCTGGACACCGTGCGCCAGACGCTGCAGCAGGTGCGCAACACCGCCGGCACCGTGGCTGACGCGGCAGGCAACATCCTGGACACCAGCGCCACAGTGGCCCGTCGAACCGACGAACAGGCACGCACCGTTGCGCACACCATGCGGGACATGCAGGCGCTGACCCAGGCCGCCCGCGCCAGCGCCGACCAGGCCCGCGGCGCCTGCGAACTGGCCGGGGCCAGCAGCACCGTGGTCGCGCGCGGCAGCGGCGAGATCCTGTCGGTGATCCACACCATGGGCGAGATCAACGAGGCCTGCGGGCGCATCACCGAGATCATCGGCGTGATCGACAGCATTGCCTTCCAGACCAATATCCTGGCGCTGAACGCCGCCGTGGAGGCCGCGCGCGCAGGCGAGCATGGCAAGGGCTTTGCGGTGGTGGCCGGCGAGGTCCGGCAACTGGCGCACCGCTGCGGCGCTGCGGCCAAGGAGATCCGCGGGCTGATCAATACCTCGGTCGAACGCGCGCACGCCGGCACGGAACTGGTCGGCCATACCGGCGAGACCATGAACGAGGTGGTGGCCGGCATCGGCAAGCTCGCCACGCTGGTGGAAGAACTGGCGACGCTGGGCGACAACCAGCGCAGCGGCATCGAAGGGATGGCCCGGCGCGTGGCCGAGATCCAGGCGGCGTTCGAGGAGAATGCGGAACTGGTGGCCGGTGCGGCCGAAGCTGCGCGGGTGCAGCGGGAGCAAACTGAGGGGCTGAAGCGGGCGGTCGGGGTGTTCCGGCTGGGCTGACACCCGCCCAGCTCAATCCTCTTTCTCGTCCCCCGTGGGGAAATGCACGCCGGCACGGCGCGCCGCCAGCATGATGTGGCGCTCCATCGCGCGCTGCGCCTGCTCCGGCTGGCGCGCGGCCAGCGCCTCGATGATGGCGCTGTGCTCGGTGAAGGTGGCATTGCGCGCGCCGCGCCGGTAGTACGGCAGGCGCTGGCTCTCGCGCATCACCTCGGCGCTTTCGCGCAGGATCTCGCGGATGACCTGGTTGCCGGACACGGTGACGATCAGCGTGTGGAATTCGTAGTCGAGCTGCGAGGCTTCGTCATAAGCGTCAGCCTCGATCGCGCGCTGCATCGTGGCAGCATTCTGGCGCAGCTGCTCGATCTCGTTTTCAGAGATGGCCAGCGCGGCCAGCCGCGCGGTCAGCCCTTCCAGCGCAAAGCGCAACTGGTAGATATCGATCAGCGAATGCGTGGCCGCAAAACGCCAGGGCGGCGTGGCAGCGGCGCTGTCGCCGGCGGCCGTCACGTAGACGCCCTTGCCCGGGCGCGACACCACCACGCCCATCCCCTGCAAGGTAGAGATCGCCTCACGCAGTGACGCACGGCTGATGCCCACCTTCTCCGCCAACTCCCGCTGCGCCGGCAGCAGCGTGCCCGCGGGGAACGTGCCGTCGCGCACCCATTGCTGGATAAGGCTGACAGCCTGGTTGGCGACGGAGGTGGAAGATCCTGTCATACGTGAGGGGGGTGACCAGTAAGAGGTGACGCGCAAGCGGCGCGAAGCCGGTTGCCGGAAATTCTAGCCGACAAACCGGCCTACCCCGCCCCTTACTTGTTGACCAGTTTGGCCGGCACCGAATAGGTCAGCAGCGCGCCGCACAGCAGCACCGCCGCCAGCACGAACATCGCGGCGTCCGTGCTCCGGGTGGCATCCTTGATCAGGCCGATCATGTACGGGCTGATAAAGCCGGCCAGGTTGGCAAACGAATTGATCAGCGCAATGCCCGCCGCCGCGCCCACGCCCGACAGGATGGAAGTCGGCAGGCTCCAGAACAGCGGCGAGGTAGCCAGGCTGCCGCCGGCGGCCAGCGCCAGGGCTGCCAGCGACAGCGCGGTGTTATGGCTGAACACGGCGCTCAGCACCAGGCCCGTGGCCGCGCAGCAGAACGGCACGATCAGGTGCCAGCGGCGCTCACGCATGCGGTCAGAGCTGCGGCTGACCAGGATCATCGAACACACCGCCACGCCAAACGGGATCGCGGTCAGCAGACCCACGTCCAGCACGCTCTTCACGCCGGTCTGCTTGATCAGCGTGGGCAGCCAGAAGGTCAGCCCGTACTGGCCCATCACCGTGCAGAAGCAGATCATCGTCATCTTCAGCACGCGCGAGTCCGTCACCAGCGTGCGCAGCGACATATGGGCGGACTTCTGCGCATTCTCGGCGGCGATATTGCGCTCCAGCAGCGCCTTTTCATCGGCCGTCAGCCAGCGTGCCGACTGGATGTTGTTGTCCAGGTACCAGAGCACGGCCACGCCCACCAGCAGCGACGGCACGGCCTCGATCACGAACATCCACTGCCAGCCGCGCAGGCCGTTGACGCCGTTCATGGCCTCCATCACCCAGCCCGACAGCGGCCCGCCGAAGATGCCCGAGATGGGAATCGCCGCCATGAACAGTGCCACCATGCGCGCGCGCCGGTGCGACGGGAACCAGTACGTCAGGTACAGGATCATGCCGGGATAGAAGCCCGCCTCCGCCGCGCCCAGCAGGAAGCGCAGCACATAGAACTGCGTGCTGGTCTGCACGAACATCATCGCCGCGGAGATCAGGCTCCACAGGATCATGATGCGCGAGATGGTGGCCTTGGCGCCGATGCGGTGCATCAGCAGGTTGCTGGGCACCTCGAAGAAGAAATAGCCGATAAAAAACAGCCCCGCGCCCAGCCCGTACACCGCCTCGCTGAACTGCAGGTCGGCCAGCATGCTCAGCTTGGCAAAGCCCACGTTGACCCGATCCAGGTAGGCCACCACGTAGCACAGCATCAGGAACGGCAACAGCCGCCAGGCCACCTTGCGGTACACCGCGTCCTCCCTGGCCTGCGGCACGGAAATGGCATCCGGCCCGGCATGGGCGGTTTCAGTCGGAATCATGGAAGTCTCCTTGGTTTTGTTCGAGTCATCGGCGTGGCAAAGCCTGGATCGCACCCAGCATGGCGCCATATCGTCATACCGGTCTGACCAGTAGATGCCGAATGGTAGGGAGGCACCCTGCCGGTGTCAAGGAGCGATTAGACTGGGGAAAGTCCGTATCTACAGGCCGATTTCGGCGAGAATGCCAGCTCGGTGGAAGATCGCACCAACATCCGTCGCTTGTGCGGGATCGAGATTTGCTGCAAAATCCGGCCCAACTGGTCCGACCAGTTAAGACTGGCCCGCATGATGCATGCCGCAGGGCAGCCAGCCTCTTGCCGGCCGACCTTCAGCTAGGAGACTTTGATGGAAACCACGCCCCCGCCCATGGCATCAGCCATGGTGCGCCTGCATCCGCAGCCGCTGAGCGCGGCCGCCTTTGCGCCCTTCGGTGACGTGATCGAGGCGCGCCCCGCCGGCGACCCCGACGCCTTTCCGATCAACGGCGGCATGGTCACGCGGCACCATGACCTGGCTGCCGTGGAACTGGAAGGTGGCCGGGCCCTGATCAACCTGTTCGAGGCCAAGCCCTACGCGTATCCGCTGGAGATCGCAATGCTGGAACGCCATCCGCTTGGCAGCCAGGCCTTTATCCCGCTATCGGAGCAGCCCTTCGTGATCGTGGTGGCGCCGGCTGGTGACATACTGGATCCCGCTTCGCTGCGCGCCTTCATCACCAACGGGCGGCAGGGCGTCAACTACCGCCGCGGCGTCTGGCACCACATGCTGCTGGCCGTGGGCGCGCCGGCGCGCTTTGCCGTGATCGATCGCGGTGGGGATGGCAACAACTGCGAGGAGCGCACGCTGGCGCAGCCGTTGCTGCTGGAACTCCCGCCGGCGCTACACGCCGCGTGAGTGTGTGGAGGCAACCGCGACTGCACCAAGGCCGTTGCAGCGCGTCGAGCCTACTTGGCGTCCGGCCAGGAGACCTGCTTCCAGCAGGCCTCCTTCGAGCGCACCACCACCCCAAATGGACGGGCCGGGAAGCGGATTCGACGGCCGGTCGCTAAGCTACCAGCGACCGGAACTCCCGTTCCATCGCCGGTGCCACCTGGCTGGCGCACTTGGCCAGGTTCACCTGCATCGCCGTGGCCGCGATTTCAACCAGCGCCGGCTCAATGTCGTAGCCCCGCTGCCCCAGCCACACGATCACGTCCAGCAAGTGCCACAGCGAATTGCTGCCTTCATGCACCGGCACCGGGAAGGAATCTGGGTAGCCAAGCATCAGCTTGCGCCGAAGATCCCGCAAGGCAGCGCGCAGAGATTTGTCGACGCAGCCGGGCCGGTTACTCCTTGCCGCCGAATGGCTGCGGCTTCAGCGAGCCAAGGTAAGCGACCAGCGCGTTCATGTCGGCACCACTGATGTTCTTGTACCAGTCGAACGCCATGGGCGGCTTGTAGTGCATGCCGTTCTTGCCTGTGCCTCGGATGGCCTGGGCGATCTCTTCCTTGCTCCAGCTCTTGAGCCCGCTTTCATGGGGAGTCAGATTGCGTGCCACACTCTCGCCCCAAGGGCCTTTGAACACCTGGCCGCCGGCGCCCAGACGCGTGAGCACCAGTTCTCCCTTCTCATCCCGCGGCGTGTGACATTCCATGCAATGCCCGATATCGGCGAGGTACCGGCCATACTTGATCGTCTCCTTGGGAGAAGGCGCGCTAACGCCTTTCACAGCCGGGCCGTAGCTGGGCGGCAACGGGATCTTGTACTCGGACTTCCTGACGGCGTTCTTCACGGGCGGCTGTACCCTCAGATAGGCGATGATCGCTGCCAGGTCTGCGTCAGACATGCGCCGGTAGAACTCGATAGGCATCGGCGGACCGATGATGGTCCCGTCCGGCCGGATACCTTCCCGGATCGCCTTGCCGAGCTGTGCATCGGTCCACTTGCCGATCCCTGTCTCAGGGTCTGGCGTAATGTTGGCCGCGTAGGCCTTGAACGGCGGGTGATCGAAGACCATGCCACCCGAGAGGCCCCTGGAAAAGACAGGCGCCCCATTTTCCGCTCGGGCAACATGGCAATTGCCGCAAGCCACCACCCCCTCCATCAGGTATTTGCCACGTGCGATGCGCGCCTGGTCCTGCCCGCTGCTTGCGCCAATTTGAGACATCAGGAACAAGCCTGCGGCGAACCTCAGGAATATCGCCATGATTACCCCTCGCCTGGATTCCTGGCCAAAGCGCCCGGACTGAATCCATCGAAATATCGGCAAATCCTGCCTGAATGGAATCCTCCAAACAGTTGAGTACGGCGGTGAAAGGGACGATGTCCAGTGCTGCGGCAGGAGGCCGGCGATGTCACCGGTCTCCTGGACAGGCAGACGCGGGAGCACGTCCGTAGCCCCCTGCCCCGCGGCATTTGCCAGCCCGAAAGCTGCCCCGGCCTAGCCGGCGCTGTGCTGAATGTTGCTTCGCCCGGATCGCCCGGCACCAGGCATCACTTCTTCTTCCTGGGGTCGTCAGCCGGGTCGACGTAGGTGATGCCCCAGGGCCCCGCCACATTGATCTGGATAACGGTTTCCTCCTTCGTCCAGCCAAAGTGGTGCATCTTGGGTGGCATGACAATCAGGCTGCCGGGGCCGAGCGGCGAGGTCTTTGCCGGGTCGAGCTTGTCGCCCATGCCATAGTTGAACGTCCCGGAAAGCACGGTCACCCGCTCCACGCCTGGGTGCCAGTGCGCCGCCACCTTGGCATCGGCGGGCAGCTTGATCCGGGCCGTGATCGGCCCTTTCTTGTCCATCTGCCCTTCGAGGACGGCAAGTTGGCACCCGGTATCAGTGGCAGGTCCGCCCATTTGAGCTCGTCGGGGGTGGCCATGATCACGCTGCCCGCCGGGGCAGCCCACGCCGCAGACATAGTGAGGCAGACGCCGAAGACCAGTGTGGCAATCGGGTGAAGCTTGTTTTTCATGGCGCGCTCCTTCCTGAGACGGCAACCAGACGGTCGGAGCGGCGCGGCGACGGCACAGACCTCATGCATGCCATCTTGCACCCGACTCCGCCGCCAGCCGCGCTGGTGACATCCGCTGCATGGCAGGTTCAGGCATGCAGGCTCGAGCTTCATCGCCCAAAGCAACAATGTGATGCATATCGCGGGCCACCCGTGGTGGGAGGCTGAGGAGCGGGCGCGTGACGTTCGCGCGGTGTGCCTGTTGCACGGTAAATCGGCAAAGTCGTTTCATTTGTGAAACACCGGCGGTTAGTAGCTTGCTTTGTCTACATCGGCCTATGGCAGGGCAAGCCGTCATGCCCTGTTGCCAAAAGCTCCATGGAAGCGACGCAGGACTGGGGCTCGCTATCGTGGCCACATGACGCTGATGACCGCATTTGCACGTTGCGCGATGACGCCATGGCCGGCCACGGTCGGGTGAGTGCCATCCCAGAAGAGATACTCATTCGGTTTTTCACAGTACGGCGCCACCGTCGTGTTCAGCCTGATGCATGGCGCCGAAGCATTGGAGAGGCCAAACAAGGCGGGCGCGGCAAAGACTTCGTGGTGCAGGGTGAAAACGTCAACGCGCCCGATCGGCACGCCCAGGGCCGCTTGCAGGCCAGCAAGCATCTGCTCCAGCCCGGCGTTGAACTGCTGTGCGAAGTAGCTGGCGTAGAACTGCACCAGCGGGCCCTGCAGCTGCGCCTCTGGCGACAGGCCAACGTCAGGCAAGTTTGGTACGAGAAAGTTGCGCGCGCCCGCACCGTAGAGTACGAGCAGATTGTTCTGGATGACGCCGATTGCCTGCTGCAAGATCAGGCCGCTCTGCGTGCCGGTTGGATCCGTTGGGAGTGCCAGAATGGCATCACGCACGTCATCGCCCCCCATCCAGACCACATAGATCGCATCTGCGCCCCCCCGCCCGCCGACGTCGGCCAGGTATCGGCTGACCAGCCCCGTCAGATCGTAGGGGCCGGCCAACCGGGCGCGGGCTCCGCCGACGGCGTAATTAAAAAACACGCCAGGATTGCGGAACGCCGGACCGGCCTTGGCCAGTTGCTCGATCCAGGTCTGGCCGTTGCTGAAGTGGTGTCCGCCACGCGCATACGGTGCGCTGGGGACGAGGCTCAGGAAAGGGGGAACAGTTTCCGTACCCAGAAGTTCGAAGGCATTGCCAGGGTCCGACAGGCTATCGCCAAACACGATGAACTGATTGGGCGGGCCGGCAAATGCGGGGAAGACCAGCGCGAGCACCAGAAGCCCGCCAAGCCAGATTGCCCTGAGCCTTCTTAAAAAGTTGTGCATGGCATTCACCTCATTTGGGGCTGGCAATCGAGCAGGCGCCGATTCGAATACCGCGCGAATACCGCGTGCAGTTCACGGCCATGCAGCGGGCAACGTCGATCGGGCGTGGCGGTACGGTTCCGGGCACTTGCATAACCCGCGAGGGGTGGCAATGCACCGGCGCCGCGCAGGCGCGCCTAGGCAGCCACCGCAGGGGGCGGCAACGGGTGGACGCGCGTGGTGGACCTCCTCACTGGCGCTAGCCTCACCGAACGCAGGGGTGGCGACGCCGTGTTCTTGATGGTTATTGATATAGGCGAGGGAGGAGGTGGCGTCAATGCCGCGGCTTTGGGACCAGGGAATGAATTGAAATCCCCCAGCATGTTGCCGCAGCGCCTTCTCCTCACCGTTTAGCGCGTGAATGTCATCGTGCACTTCAGGCCGTGGTGCGCGCTTGACAGGCACTTTGGTTTCAACGAGGCTTTTCCAAGCGCGACGACCCTTCTTCAGCGCTCGATATCGCGTGCCGCAGAGCAGTCCGATTCCACGAGCAGGCTGGCGACAAACCGGCCACGTGAGCGCAGATGCCCGGTCGACCAGCGGGGAGGAGCTATGCCAGGAATTAATGACAAGGTATGCGCTGCGATTTCTGCCGTGTTGATTTCACTGCTTGCCGCATGCGGCGGGGGTGGCACGATTAGTGTCAGTGGCGGCAGTGGCAGCAGTGGCGCGGCCCCCCCGGCGGGCGGCATTCATCTGCAAATTGTCTCGTTCGGCGACAGCCTGTCGGACGGCGGGACTTATGCGCCAATCGCGAGCGCGGTGGGCGGGGGGCGATTCACGACCAATCCGGGGCAAGTGTGGACTCAGGATGTCGCGCAATACTACGGCGACACGCTGAGCCCGGCGTTTACGATCGACGCCACACATAAACTGAGTGCGCAAGGCGGCCTTGGCTATGCGGAGGGCGGCGCCACGATTGCGACGCCGGCAAACCTGTATGACTTTCTGACCGACGTGATCGGCAATATCGAAATGCCCGTCACACAGCAGGTTTCGAGCTATCTGGCCACTCACGGGAGCTTCAACCCCAATCAACTGGTACTGGTCTGGGCTGGCTCGAACGACGTGCTTCGCGCCGGAGCGCTGCCGGCCGCAGCGCAGACCGTGCAGACAGCGGCAACCACCCTGGCTCAGGTTGTCGGACAGATTGTCCAGAACGGTGCCACACATATCGTGGTGGCCAATGTCCCAAATATCGGGCTGACGCCCAAAGGCATCGCCTCGGCCGACGGCGGGGCAAACCTGACCCAGTTATCGCAAATCTTCAACAATAGTTTGAACACTGCCTTGCAGGCCAATGGCCTGCAAGGCAAGGTCATCCAGATCGATTCTTACACTTGGGTGAACCAGATCATCGCGAACTTTCAGGCCAACGGCTTCGCCGTGTCCAATACCAGCGTCGCCTGCGACCCCGGGAAAACGCCCCATGCCACAGCATTGCTGTGCTCGCCGGGTACCTACGCGACGGCCAATGCCGATCAGATGTATATGTTCGCCGACGACCTTCATCCGGCTACGCGTCTGCATGCATTGTTCGCCCAGTTGGTGGAGCAACAGATCGCCAAGAGCGGTCTCGGTCACTGAGCGCCATGTTGTGCGGCAGGCGTCTGTAAGAACAAGGTGCGGGGCTCATTGGCCAATGTGATGGTCGTCAAGTTCCAGCTCTCACTGCCTGCCAGGGACGTCCGCCCTTCAGCTCCCCTTCCACACCGGCGACCGCCGGTTCACGAACGCCTCCACCCCTTCGTGGAAGTCACTGCTGCCATAGCACAAGCGCACCAGATCATCCGTCTCGGCCACCGACTGCGCCGTCTGGCGCCGCAACGCCTCCTTGACGACCGTCTGAGTGACAGGCGCCAGCGCGCCAAGCCGGTCGCATAGCAAAGCGACCTCGGCTTCCAGCGCCTCGGCAGCATAGACACCTTCCAGGAAACCGCAGGCCAGCGCAGCCTCAGCATCCAGGATCTGCGCCAGCAGCAGCATGCGGCGCACCGGCTGCAGTCCCCAGGCCGCGCGCAGCTTGGCGAGGTTCAGCGCCGACAGCGTATTGCCCAGCGTCTTTGCGATCGGCACGCCGAAGCGTGCCTTAGGCGTAGCGACCCGGAAGTCGCACGCGGTGGCGATGGCCAGGCCGCCGCCCACTGCCCAGCCTTCGATCACCGCCACGGTGGGCATCGGCAGTTGCTCGACCAGCCTGATGCCCTCGTCGATGCGCGCTTCGTAGGCAACCCCGTCGTCCCCGCTTGAGAACTGCTGGAACTGTGCGATGTCAGTGCCCGCGACAAAGGCATCGCCACCCGCGCCGCGCAGCACCACCACGCGCGCACCCGCATTGTCCTCGGCAGAGAGCATGCGGCAGTGCGTGGCAAGCTGCTCATACATGGCCCACGTCATCGCATTGCGCGCGGCCGGACGGTCGAACATCAGCGTCGCGACCTGCCCCTGCATCGTGAGCGTGACCTGTCCGTCGTTGCCGGGACCGCCTCCTGGCGGCAGCGCGGCGTTCATGCGCCGAATGCGCCGGCCACCGCCAGCGACTGCTGTTCGTCCTTCGAGAGCCCGAGCTCTGCCAGGATTTCTTCCGTGTGCTGGCCAAGCAGCGGCGGCGGGCGCCGTACCTGCTGGGGCGTGCCGCCCATCTTCACCGCGAAGCCGATATTGGGCACCTTGCCCTCGATCGGATGATCGATCTCGATGCGCATCTGGCGGTGCCGGCCGTGCTCGCTGTCAAAGGCCTGCGGGTAGGTCAGGATCGGCCCGGCCGGGATGCCTACGCCGAGCAGGCGCTCGATCCAGTAGTCGCTGCTCTCCTTGACGAAGCTCTCCTCCAGCATCGCGATCAGTTGCTGCCGGTTGGCCAGGCGCAGCGCCACGGTGGCAAAGCGCTCGTCCGCCAGCAGGTCGGACCGGTCGAGCGTGTTGCACAGCAGCTGCCACAGCTTCTGGTTGGTGGCCCCCATGACGAAGTAGCCATCGGCTGACTTCATCGCCTGGTAAGGCGCGCTCATGCGGTTGGCCGTGCCCAGCGGCTCGGGCTCGCGGCCCGTGCCCCAGTATTCGCAGGTGTCCCACACCGAGAACGCCAGCGCGGAATCGAACAGTGATGCATCGACATACTGCCCCTTGCCCGTCTCCCTGGCGCCGATGTAGGCAGACAGCATGCCGTAGGTCGCGAACAGCGCGCAGCCGATATCGGCCACCGGCACGCCCGCCTTCACCGGCGCGCCGCCCGGGTAGCCGGTGACGCTCATCACGCCCGACATGGCCTGCGCCATCAGGTCAAAGCCCGGCCGCCCGGCCCACGGCCCGCTCTGGCCAAAGCCCGAGATGCTGCAGTAGACCAGCTTCGGATTGATCCTTGCGAGGGTCTCATAGTCGATCCCCAGCCGCTTCATCACGCCGGGGCGGTAGTTCTCCACCAGGATGTCAGCCGTTTCCGCCAGGCGATAGAGCACCTGCCGGCCGGAATCGGTCTTCAGATCCAGCGTGACGCTGCGCTTGTTCCGGTTCATGTTGAGGAAGCCCATGCTGTCCGAGCCCTTCATCTTGAAGCCCATCGCGCCGCGCGTCTGGTCGCCGCCGTCGGGCGGTTCGATCTTGATCACATCGGCGCCAAGGTCGGCCAGCAGCATGCAGGCGTAGGGCCCGGCCATGACCTGGCTGACGTCGAGCACGCGCACGCCGGCCAGCGGCAAGGTGGAGGCAGGCGCCTGTGCGCCGGAGTCGCGGAAATCTGTCATGAGGTGCTTCTTCCTGGAAAAATGGATGGGGCAGCGTGCGCGCGTGCGTCGGTTCTCGGCCATCGGCTTGCAGCGCTCAGCTCTCGGCCTTTACGCCGGCGTCTTTCACGACCTTCGCCCACTTGGCGGACTCAGAGGCGATGAAGGCCGCGAACTGCTGGTTCGATCCGCCGGAGTCCTCGGCGCCAAAGCTCTTGAGCCGCTCGGCGACGTCCGGCATGGCCAGCACGCGGTTGACGTCGGCGTTCATGCGCTGCACCAGCGCCGGCGGCATGTTCTTCGGGCCCACCAGGCCGTACCACGACGCCGCATCCAATCCGGGGAAGCCGGACTCCGCCAGCGTTGGCACATTGGGGTGGCTGGCCGCGCGCTTCAGGCGAGTCTGCGCGATCGCAATCACCTTGCCCTGCTGGATGAACGGCGTGGCGGCGGTCATGGTGTCGAACGCATAGTCGATCTGGCCGCCGATCAGGTCCGCCACCAGCGGGCCCGAGCCCTTGTAAGGCACGTGCACCACGTCGAGCCTGGCCTGCAACCGGAACATCTCCAGCGCCAGGTGCTGCGCCGAACCGATGCCGGACGAACCAAAGGAGATCTTCCCCGGCTTCTGCCGGCACAGCGCCACGATGTCCGAAACGCTGCGCACCTTCTGTTCCGGACGGCAGGTCAGCATATTGGGCGTGACGCCCACCATCGAAATCGGCGTGAAGTCGGTGCGCGGGTCGTACTTGACGTCCAGCAGCGCCGGGGCGATCGCGTGGCTGTTCACATGCGCCATCAGCAAAGTAGTGCCATCAGGCGGCTGCTTGGCCACATGGGCGGCGGCGATGGCGCCGGTGGCGCCGGGCTTGTTCTCCACCAGCACGCTGGTGTTCCACATGACCCCCAGCTTCTGCCCGATCACGCGTGCCAGCACATCGGTGCCACCGCCGGGGGCGAAGCCCACCACAATGCGCACCGGGCCGGCGATGTCGGCGGCGCGCACCAGGCTGGGTATCGCCAGCCCGGCCGCTGCCGCCAGAATGAATTGTCTGCGCTGCATTGCGTGTCTCCGTCCTGTAGTTATGGAGCCATCATCCGCAATGCATCCGCCGCGGGCTATCGCTATTTGGGGGATTCTGGTTTCGCGTTTTGCGCAAGCACCGCCAGCACGCTGACCGCTGCCGAGGAAAGTGCCCCATGGGGCCGATGGCACAGCACAAACTGCCGCTGCGCCCAGGGCGCGGCAATGGGCAGCCGCACAAAGCGGCTGCCGGCCGCCACCTCACGCGCGATCGCCTCCGGCATCACCCCGCCGCCCAGGTTCTGCGCCACCAGCGCGGCCATGCTGTCGAAACCGCCCACGCGCATGCGCATGCGCAGCACGCGGCCGGCCTCCTCCGCGACCCGCTCCAGCACGATCGAGATCGCCGAACTCTCGCTGAGCACGATCAGGTCGCAGTCCAGCACGTCGTCCGGCGTGACCTTGCGGCGCCGCGCCAACGCATGGCCGCGCGCCACCACCAGCACCAGTTCGTCATTCCGATAGGGCTCGGTCGGCTGGTCGATCACGCCCAGGCTGCCGTCGTAAATGCCGATGTCCACGGTGCCGCGGCGCAGCGACTGCTGGACTTCCGCGCTGTTCATTTCCTGCAGGTCGATGCGCACGCCCGGGCAGGCGGTGGCGCAGCGTTGGATGTCGAAGGGGAGGAACTGGATGACTGCGGATTTGGGCGCTGCCACCCGCACCACACCCAGGTCGCCGCCGACGAAGGAGGCGGCGTCGTCCTGCATGCGCTGGACGGTATGGGTGATGCCGCGGGCATGGGCCAGCAGTGCGCGGCCGGCTTCGGTCAGGGCCATGCCGTGGGGAAGGCGCTCGAAGAGGGAGACGCCTAGTTGGGCTTCCAGTTCGAGCACGCGTCTTGACGCGGCAGCGGGGGCCAGATGGAGACGCTCCGCGCCCCGGGTAATGCTGCCGGCGTCGGCCACGGCGATGAAAAGCTGGACGGTGGTGAGGTCAAAGTGCAGGCGGGTGGTGCGCAAGTGGGGTGATGACGTCACGATGGTCGGCGCTTATGCAGGCGTCGTCGCAGGGGGCGAGCTACGGATTGAGGGAAGAGGAAACCGTTACGGGCGCCTTGGAATGCGGTACCGCGCGCCATCTGATTCTCCACCTATCAAGCGGCGTCAGCAACTGCGGATTTCCCGCGCAACCCTCGCGAGGGTGTCCGGCGTGACTGGCAGACCAGACCACGCGTCGACGGTGGAACTGCGAGCTTTCGCTCAGGGAATATGGAGAACCTCAGCGATCTTGTCGACGAACTTTACCCCGAGCTTTCCATAGCCGTCCGCAGTCGGGTGAATCTCGTTCTCCCAGTCCGCCGTGGCGCCATCGTCGCCGGTCCCGGCCGGGACCAGCGTGTCGCGCGTGTCGGCCACATGAAAATTCGGGATGCCGGCCTGGCGAATGACGTCATCGGCAAGTCGGTCGGTGAATTCATTGGCCAGGTCAATCCAATCACCCTCGGGGATGCCATAAACCTGCAGCGCCGGAAACAGCCATGGCCCACGGCCCAGCCCCGCACCGCTGTCGCGCGGCGTGGCGTAGTCGTAGGTGTGCGTGATAATCGGCGTGTTCTGGTTCTGCGCGCTGATCCGGCGCAAGAAATCCAGGGCTCGGTACTGGTCCAGCATATACCGTGTGAATGCAATCCAGCCCGGTCGGGAGATAAATGTACTGATCGCGTCAGGGCCATCCCATTCATCTTCCGTCAGCAGCAATCTGTCGTTGGGCGGCCTGCGATGGCCGTTGGCATCGTTCGGCGTGGTCTGGATGGCGTCGATCAGGTCATTGCCGCCACCGGACAACAGGATGACGCTCCAGGCCTGGTCGTGCGGACCGACGAGGAAACTGTAGAACAGGGGGTCCTGGCGGCTGTCGAGCATATGCGCCAGGGTATCGCCAGGATCCGCGCAATCCACGGCGATGGCGCTGCGCGACAGCCACATGTTCATCAGCAGATTTGAGCCGCTAAACGGCCTCAACGTATTGATGGAGAACCAGGAGTCCCCCTGGGCAAGGCATTGCACGTCGAAGTCGCTCAGGATCGGCGCGCCTTCGCGCATCATCTCAAAGGACTGCACTGGCTTGAGTCGGTTGGGGCGTTCAGCTGATCCCGGCATCGCACATCTCGCTCTACTCTCGACAACTTTCCAGACCCGCCTGGCCGGTAGCGCTGCCATCAGCAACAGGCTGATCCACACCGCATTCTTGTCGTTGAAGGAAATCGTAGGCGCTGCCATGGCAATACCAAGTCATCGCGCTTGAAGTCTGGTCTGCACGGAATTAACAATGCTTCAGCCATGAAACACCTCGCACGGGCAGCGAGTATTTTTTGCACGGTGCTTCGAGCGTCCCGGGTAGCAGCCTGGACGCCAGCAGATCACAGCGCTTGGCAGTTGCAGGGCAAGCGCCTGCGCCTCGCAATGCCCTTGCTGCTGCCTGCTTCTATTCCACTTGCCTTTCTGGTGAAACCCAATAGCTTTGTACTAAACAGAGTTCGGTTGCCCGCTAGTGACAAGGCAACTGTCGAGGCTGCGGTTCCGGGCCTGGGAAGTCGAGCAAGCGCGCGTAAAGACTTTTCTGACTGATAGCAAAGGGGCAGTTTCTTTGTCTGCTACGTCATACAAGCGCGTTTCACTCCATTGGCGTCTTGACGGGCGCGAACGACTGGGGCACCTACCATTGGACGGTTCCTATGAAAGCACGCCATCAATCCCTTTTCGATCTCGTCCGCTCAGGACTTCTATGTGTCGCTGTGGCACTGTTCGCCGCCTGCGGCGGGGGTGACGACGGCAAACCAGCTGTCAATCCGCCTCTCCAATTCCAGGTGGTGTCGTTTGGCGACAGCATTTCTGATGTAGGAACCTATGCGCCAGTTGCGCAACTGGTCGGCGGCGGGCGTTTCACCACCAACCCCGGACAGGTGTGGACCCAGGATGTTGCGAATTTCTTCGGCGGGACGCTGACCGCGGCGCAAACCGGTGGCTATGGTGCGCCGGTGCGGAATCACGCTGAGGGATTGGGTTACGCCCAAGGAGGCGCCCGTGTCACGGATCCCAACGGCATCAATTTCAAGGCGAATGGACTCGGCGCGCTGACGGTACCGATTGCAATGCAGCTGCAAAACCACCTTGCAGCGCACGGTAATTTCAATGACGGCCAGCTTGTTCTTGTCCAGGGAGGCGGCAGCGATATCCTGATCCATGCTGGCGCAGTTGCGGGAGGAAGTGAGACCGCCGCTGACGCGGATCAGGCCGTGACGCTTGCCGCGCAACAATTGGCGGCAATCGTCGGAAAGATCCTCCAATCCGGTGCCAAGCATGTCGTTGTCTCAAACGTTGGCAATATCGGCGTCTCACCGTTGGCGGTCAGCGACAACAGCCTCGGGTCCCTTCTCACCGGGATGACGCTCACCTTCAATTCAGCGTTGACGAACGCGCTCCAGGCTGCAGGCATCCAGAACCAGGTCATCAACATTGATCAGTTCGGCTTCATCAACGATGTCCTTGCCCATTTCAAGGAGAAGGGATTCCAGGTCAGCAATACCGGGACCGGGTGCAACCTGCAGCTTCTGTCCAAGGAGATCGAGGTGAGTTCCCTGTTTTGCTCACCGAAGACCTACACGGTGCCGGACGCCGATCAGACCTATATGTTTGCTGATGAGGTCCATCCGACCACCCATCTTCATGCGCTGTTTGCGACGCTGGTGGAGCAGGCCGTGCAGGCGGCGAGCAAATAGGCGAGCGGGGGGCAGCAACGTTGCGCAGGCCTGCCCCCCGTGCGCAAATTCACAGCATTTCCGGGCCTCTCTTCAATCGAACAGACCAACGCCTAGCGGCGGATCGAACGACTGGGCTTCGTCCGTCCATCGTTCAAGGTTCCCGCACCTGACGCGAAACGAAACCAGGCCCTTTGTTTCAACTTGAATCAGCCGGCAGAAAGTACCTAGGGCAACGGTACCGCTGAAAGGCCCTTTCCGCTCCAGCACGTCCAGGGGTTTTTCGTGCAGTGGTACGGGCGCGACGGTGGTTCGGCCCGAGATATCAATACTTCGACCAATCAGCCAGACATGAAGAGGGGCAACACCAGCCGAGGTTTTGGAGCGTATCCGTCAAATGTGTGCGCCGGGATTCCGCGAGTTGCTGCGTCACCCCCGCTGCTTTGCTCTCTGGGACCTCAACATAGAACTCGCCAGCATTGGGAAACCTGCGGCACAGGTCCGCCCTCAACCGAGGCACGCCTGCGCCGAACTGCTGCCTTGAATATGGCAGGCATACGGCAGTGACCGTACGCCTGCCTCTAGCCTGCGCAATTACAGCGCATTCGCGTGCACCGAATCCAACGCATCACATGCAATTGCCAATTGCTCGGCGAGCGCGGTTGAAGCCGACGTCATTGGCAAACGCAGTTCATCAGACAGCCGGCCATGCCTGGCCAGTAATGTCTTGACCGGACCTGGGTTAGGTTCTGCAAACATAAGTCGAATCAGGGGCATTAAGGCATGGAAAAGCTGGCGTGCGATGCTCAAGCGCTGCTCAGCCACTGCGCGCCACAACGCCGAGAAGAGATCAGGCCGAATATGCGCTGACGCAACGATTGCACCCTGACCGCCCATGCACAGCGTGGCAAGCAGTTGCTGGTCCTCTCCCGCGAGGACAGCCAGGCGGCCATCGGCGATCAACGCCTGTGTAGTTTCAGCGTTACCGCCGCAGTCCTTGATACCCCGAATATTGCCGTGATCCGCCAACGACAGCAGCGTTTCGGCGCTCAGCGTTACACCGGTTCTGTAGGGGATGTCATACACCACCAGTGGTGCCCGAGATCTATCGGCCAGCGCGCGAAAGTATCCCTTCAATCCTTCCTGTGACGGTCTTATGTAGTACGGTGCAGGCGCCAGGACCCCCGCCAGCGGACGTTCGCCAATCCTGTCCAGACGGCTCAGCACATGCCGGAGATTGTTGCCAGCCAAGCCCATCATGACCGGCAACTCCCCGGCCTCGGCCAGCACGGTATCCAGAACGGCCAACTGTTCCGCCTCATCGAGCGCGGCGGCTTCGCCGGTGCTGCCGCACACCACGAGCCCCGCCAAGCCGCTGCAGCGGTAATGGGCCACTAGCCGCCGCAGTGCGACGTGATCCACCTCATGGTTGCGAAAAGGGGTGACCAGGGGTAGCCAGATACCACGATAGAGATACTTCACTTCTTGCATTGCATGCTCCGGATCGACCGATTCGGAAACCGCACAGGCAAGCGACGGAGCAAGAGGCGATCAAGACGGTAAGGAAGGGATTGGCAGACCGTCTTCTACACTGATGCTGTTCCGTCGCTCAACTGACGGAACAGCACGCTCCGGTCAGATGAGCGACTGTTTTTTGGATTTGGCGCGCGCGCCCCGCTGCGGCTGGTTCGCAGTGGAATCAAGAGAGAGGGAGGCGGGGCGGCGGCTCATGATTGCGTCAATCTATCCGCTCCTCCGTCATCTCGTCAAGCCCGCCCGGGAACCGCTTAGTCGATCAGCTTGCCGTGCGCATCGAAGAACGGATGCGCGGCGCCATATTCGCCGATCGCGGCGGCGTGCGTGACCAGACCGTGCTGCGGATGCCACCAGTGCAGCAGGTAGCCGGGCGGCTCCATGCGGAAGCGCGACGGGGCCTGCGGGTCCAGGTCCAGCGCCACCTGGTGCGCGGGACCGGGAGCGGTGATCGCGATGGTGCCGGCGAAGCGCCGCGTAATGTGGCGATGCAGGTGGCCACACAGTACGCGTTCGACCTGCGGGTGCTGCCGCACGACGGCCTCGAGCGCGGTCGCATTCTCCAGCCCCTGTTCGTCCATGTGGCCAATGCCGGTGTAGAACGGCGGGTGGTGCAGCAGCAACAGCGTCGGCGTGGCCGGCGCCGCGGCGAGCGTGGCCTGCAGCCACGGCAGCGCGGCAGGATCCACGCGCCCGCCCGGCTTGCCTGGGACCGTGCAGTCAAAACCCACAAGGCGCAGCGGTCCCGCGTCAACGGCATAGTGGACCGGCGCCTCGCCGTCGCCGTTGTCGAACAGGTAGCCGTGATCGGCAAAGACTGCGCGCAGCTGGCTGCGGCTGTCGTGGTTGCCAGGCAGCAACCGGTAAGGCATCGGCAGGCGCTGCAGGATGTTGCCCAGGAAACGGTACTCGGCCTCGGCGCCGAAGTCGACCAGGTCGCCAGTGATGACGACGATGTCCGGGCGTTGCGGCAGGGCCAGCAGCGTGTCGATCCAGCGGTGCAGTGCACCGGCGGTATCGACCATCCGGTAGGACAGCTTGCCTGCGGCCTTGATGTGCAGGTCCGTGACGTGCGCTACGAGATAGGGCGTGTTCATGCCGCAGCCTCCGCCAATGTGATCATGTGCGCGGTGTCGATGCACAGGCCGATGCGCTCCCCGGCCTGCCAGCCGTCGCGCCGCGTCGTATCGACGATCAGCGGCGCGACGGCGCCAACGTCCACCAGCAGCCGCGTGCAGTTGCCGAGGAACAGCGCGGTGAGGACGGCGCCCTGCAGGTGCGCGTTGTCCGCGTGCGCCAGTGCCACATCCTCGGGCCGGAACATCAGCTCGGCACGGGACACGGCGACGGCCGCGCCGTCACGCGGCACCACGCCGCCCGGCACGCGCCACGCGGCGTGTTCCGCGGTGGCGGGGAGACGGTTCATCGTGCCGATGAAGTCCGCCACGAACGCATTGGCCGGCGCGCGGTAGATCTCCTGCGGCGTGCCTGCCTGCGCGATGCGGCCGCGGTCCATGACGACGATGCGGTCGCCGAGCGCCATCGCCTCGGCCTGGTCGTGCGTCACGTAGACGGCCGTGATGCGCAGGCTGCGCAGGAGCTGGTTGATGTCGGCGCGCAGCGCGTCGCGCAACTTGGCGTCGAGCGCGGTCAGCGGCTCGTCCAGCAGCAGCACGCGCGGCTGCACGGCAATGGCGCGGGCGAGCGCCACGCGCTGGCGCTGGCCGCCCGAAAGCTGGTCGACGCGGCGGTCGGCGAACGGGCCCAGATGCATCATGCCGAGCATGTCGTCGATGCGCTTTCGTTGCGTCGTTGCGTCCACGCGGCGCACGCGCAGGCCGTAGCCGATGTTCTCCGCGACCGTCATGTTGGGAAACAGCGCATAGTTCTGGAACACCATGCCGACGCCGCGCTGCTCGATCGGCAGCGCGGTCACATTGGTGTCGCCGAACCAGACCTCGCCGCCGGCGTCCGGCGACTCCAGCCCTGCGATGATGCGCAGCGTGGTGGTCTTGCCGCAGCCCGAGGGGCCGAGCAGCACCAGCGTCTCGGCGGCGCCGATGTCCAGGTCCAGCGGCTGCAGCGCCAGTGCGCCGTCGGCGAAGGTCTTGCCGCAGCGGCGCAGGCGAATGGTCGTGGGTTCATGCATGGCGGGTCTCGGTAGGCGTGGCGGGCGCGGCGGGCACGGCCGGCACCTCGGCGCGGATGTGCTTGCGGGCGCGCGCGCCCATGGCGGCCAGCGCCTGCATCAGCACGAGCAGCGGAATGATCATCACGAAGAAGACGATGGTGTAGGCGGAGCCGATCTCGAGCCGCATCGACGCATAGCTGTCCGCCAGCCCCACGGGCAGCGTCTGTGTGGTCGGCGTATGCAGCATCCAGGTCAGGTTGAACTCACCGACCGACAGCGTGACCACCATCAGCGCGCCGGCCAGGATCCCCTGGCGGCAATTCGGCAGGATCACCGTGAAGAAGCGCTGCATGCGGCCGGCGCCAAGGCTGGCGGCTGCGTCCTCGAGCGTGCGGATGTCGATGGCCGACAGGATCGCCAGCACGGCACGCACCATGAACGGCAGCGTGAACAGCACGTGGCCGATCAGGATGAACACCCAGCTCGTGCGCAGCGCCTGCCACTGGCCGTAGAGCAGGATCAGGCCGAGCGCGGTGGCAAGCCCCGGGATCGCCACCGGCAGCATCAGCAGTTCCTCGATCAGGCGCGTGACGCGGTTGCGGCGCAGCGCCATGTAGTAGGCCGCGGGCACGCCGAGCACCAGCGTGCAGGCCAGGCACGCGAGCGCGATGCTGAGCGACAGGAAGATCGTGTTGCGGTACAGCGACCAGACCTCCTCGAGCCAGCGAGTGGTGAGGCCGCTGGCGAGGCCGACGAAGATGTTGTTGGTGAGGCCGGCCAGCACGGACAGCACGACCGGCACGATCATGAACAGGCAGACGGCCAGCGTCAGCGCGAGCTGCAGCCAGTAGCGAAGGCCGGGGCGAACAGTAGACATGATCGGGCTCCTACGCGGTGGCGGCGACGGCATCGCCGGAGAACCAGCGCGCCACCGCGAGCAGGGCCCAGGTCACGCTGCCCAGCAGGATGGAGAGCGCGGCGGCCATGCCGAAGTTGGCGTAGTTGGTGAATTCGTTGTAGATCGTCAGCGGCAGCACGTCGAGCTGCGTGGCCAGCGTGAATGCCGTGCCGAACGCGCCCATGCTGGTCGCGAAGCAGATTGCGCCGCTGGAGAGCATCGCCGGCATCAGCGCGGGCAGCATCACGTCGCGCACCACGCGCCACGGGCTCGCGCCGAGCGAGCGCGCCGCCTCCTCGAGCGAGGTGTCGAGCTTCTCCACTGCCGCCATGACGGTCAGGATCACGCGCGGAATCGAGAAGTACAGGTAGCCGACGAAGAGGCCGGCAAGCCCGTAGGCAAAGGCCCAGCGCTCGCCCGCGAGCCAGTCGCCGACCATCGCCGAGAGGCCGTTGCGCCCGCCGAGCATGATGACCATGAAGCCGATCACCACGCCGGGGAACGCGAGCGGGAACGTCAGCACCGCGACCAGCGCGGGCTTGCCCGGCACGGGGTTGCGCTGCAGGAACGTGCCGGCGACACCGGCGATGACGAGCGTCGCCAGCGTGACGGCGCCGGACAGCAGCACGGTCACCATCAGGCTGTGCAGATAGCGGGGGCTCGTCAGCACGGTCCAGTACACACCCGCGCCCTGCGGGCCGTCGAGGCTGACCGCGACGAGGCGCGCCATTGGCAGGCAGAAGAACGCGAGGAAGACGACCAGCGCCGGCAGCGCGAAGCCGAAGAGGAGGAGATTTCGCTTTGTCATGAGAGGGGCCTTGCCGTGGCGTCGTCCCCGCGCGAGCGGGGGGGCGGGGACGACAGACCATTACCAGCGCGTGCTCAGCGCACTTCCTTCAGGTACTGCTCGCTGAAGCCCTTCTGCACGTCGGCCATGCGGCCGAAGTCGACCGGCTTGGCACGCGCATACTCCGAGGCCGGCAGGAAGCGCGCCTGGACTTCCCTCGAGACCGCGGCGCTGCGCACCGGGCGCAGGTAGGCATTGGCCCACAGCGCCTGGCCGGCATCCGACAGCACGAAGTCCAGCACCTTGCGGCCCTCGGCCTCATGCGGGGCCTTGTTGACGAGGCTCATCACGTAGGGCACCACGACCGTGCCTTCCTTCGGGATCACGAAGGCCACGTTGGCGTGGTCCTTGTAGCGGGCGCGGTACGCGTTGAAGTCATAGTCGAGCAGGATGGGGATCTCGCCGGAGAGCACGCGCGCGTAGGCGGTCTGCTTCGGCACGATCGGCTGGTTCTTCTGCAGGTCCTTGAAGTACTTGAAGGCGGGACCGAAGTTGTCGAACGTGCCGCCCAGCGCCTGGTTGACGGCGACCGCGCCGACGTAGCCGACGAACGCGCTGGCCGGGTCCAGATAGCCGATCAGGCCCTTGTACTCGGGCTTCTGCAGGTCGGCCCACGACTGTGGCACGGGCTTGCCGCGCAGCGCGTCCACGTTGACCATGAAGCCGAGCGTGCCCGAGTGGATCGCGAACCAGTTGCCCTGCGGGTCCTTCAGGCCGTCGGGGATGTCGTTCCAGTGCGCCGGCTTGTACGCGGCGGTCACGCCGTCCTTCTTGGCCTGGATGCCGAACGTCACGCCGTAGTAGACCACGTCGGCCACGGGGCTCCCCTTCTCCGCCACCAGTTGCGCCAGCGACTGGCCGGAGTTCTTGTTGTCCAGCGGCACGGTAACGCCGGTCTTTTCCTTGATGGCGCGGATCTGCGCAGCCCAGTCGGCCCATTCGGGCGGGCAGTTGTAGCAGATGGCGGTCTGCGCGAAGGCTCCGTGGCTGAATGTCGCGGCGGCGAACATCAGGGCGATCCGGCGCAGCGGGCGGCGCCAGGCGGAGAACGGTTGCATGAGAGGCTCCTTGGTTGGCAACAGTCGGTGGTGGGAAACGCTGGGTTATGGGATGCGCGGGATACGTGCGGGAATACGCGGGACACGCGCGGGGATGCTCGGATTCGCACGCTCCGGCGGCGCCGCGATGGTGCCTGTCACGCGCAGCGCGTGCGGCAGCAGCGTCACGCGCGAGGGCACGGGCGCGTCGTCGGGTGCGGCCCGCAACCGTGCCAGCAGATGGCGCACGGCCCGGGTGCCGATGTCGGTGTTGGGCTGCACCACGGTCGCGAGCGTCGGCTCGACCACGCTGCCGAGCGCGATGCCGTCGTAGCCGAGCACGGAAACGTCGGCCGGCACGCGCAGGCCGAGCCGGCCGAGGTCGGAGATCACGCCGATCGCCAACAGGTCGTTGGTGCAGAAGAAGGCCGTGGGGGCGTCGTTGGCATCCATCAGCGCGCGGATCTGCGCCGCGTTGCTGGCGGTGTGCGACGGAAGACAGAGTGCCGGGACCGGTTCCAGCCCGTGTTCGCGCATCGCGTCCTGGTAGCCGGCAAAGCGCTGGCGCGCGCGGTCCGAGGCAACGAATGCGCCGGAGACCACGACGATGCGCCGGTGTCCGGCCGCGATCAGCGTCTCCACGCCCGCGCAGGCGCTGCCGCGGTTGTCCACGGAAACCGAATACCGACGGCCGCGCGCGCTGGCCTGGTTGTACGCAAGCACATAGGGCACGCCCTCGCCGTCGAGTTGGTCCAGCACCGCGCTGCGTGCCGCATCGGCCACCGTCAGCACCATGCCGTCCACGCGATGACGCAGCAGGTACTCCACGCGCTCGCCCTCGCGCGCCGGGTCGTAGCCGCTCGTCACCAGCATCAGCGAGTAGCCGGCGGCGAGCGCCGCCTCCTCGATCCCGCGCCAGCATTCGGCGAATACCGCGTTGTCCATCGTCGGCAGCATCACGCCGATCATCCGCGACTGCTGGGCGCGCAGCTTGCTGCCGAGCAGGTTCGGACGGAAGCTCAGCTTGCGCGCCGCGTCGAGCACACGCTGTGCGGTGCTCTCGCGCACCATGCCGGGGGTGCTGAAGACGCGCGACGCGGTCGCCAGCGACACGCGCGCGGCCTGAGCCACGTCGAGCAGCGTCGCGCCGCCGCTGTCGGGCCTGGCTTCGGGCTTGCCATCGGGGATGTGTCTTCGCGTCACGGCTGCCTGATTCGAGGATTCCGGGCTGCCGGAGCGGCGGGGCCGGATGAAAACGTTTTCATTGAAGGCGGAAAAAATCGGGAGTCAAGGCATTCCGTCGCTGCGCCGCGTCACGCGGTCAGCAGCTGGGAAGGCTCGGCCCCCTGTTTTGTTGCGCATTGTCTGAGGCGGGAATGACAGGGCGATGACAGCGGCGTGGGTCGGAATCGCCTGCCCCGGCTTCCCGCACCAAGGAATTTTGGCGCCACCAACCGCAGGCCGGCGGTGGCAAGGGCCATCGGTCAGTGCGTCATACTCGCCTGACGAGGCGGGCGCTCAACTGCAGGCGAGTCGACACTGGCGCGCTCCGGCGTATAGCCGTCGTTCAGTGTTCTGAGGAAAGCGATCACGTCGCGGATATCGGCTTCAGACCAATCCGGCTGTTCACCCTGATGCAGCGTAAAGGGTGCATTGATGCGATCGACGTTGTCTTGCATTGTTTCTGGCAGGTCGTCGAACCGGCGCTTGCTGTAGGGATGCGGATACCATTTTTGCGGAGCGGTATCGCGCTCCACATAGAATCGCAGCGCGTCTTCCAGGGTGTGGAAGCGCCCGTTATGGAAGAACGCCCCACGCGTGGCGACATTGCGAAGCGTAGGTGTCCTGAACATCCCGCAATAGGCCTGCTCCTGCTTCTGGTCGGTCCGTGCCGGGCCGCACAGCCCCATGTCGTAGTAATTGCGATCTGCGTTAGCCGGGATTTCAGGATTGCGCGGCACGCCGATCGCCGCGAAGCTGAAATCGGTCAGCAGCGGGTGCGCGCCGTTGGCGCCTGGCTCAACGATGTGACAGGCGGCGCAATTGCCGCCATCCCGATCCTTGAACAGCTTGAGACCGCGCAGTTCCTGCGCGCTCAGTTCCACCTTGCCGTCGAGGTAAAGATCGAACTTGCTGTCGTAGGGCTGGAAGCTCGGGTCATCAAGCTGGAAGCGCTGCAAGGCCTGGCCCAGAGCCTTGAAGGCTGCCTCGGGACGGGAAAATATGTCAGGGCCGAAGACCTCGCGGAATCGCTGGGCGTAGGCGCTCCTGGCAAGGCGCTCCACCACGGTCTCGATATCCGGATTGGCCATTTCGTTCGCGGCCAGCAACGGCGCCGCCGCCTGCTCGGCCATGGTGTTGAAGCGGCCATCCCAGGTAAAGCCGCCGACCGGGACATTGTCGGTATCGGTCAGGCGCTCGCGCAGGTTCGACTGGTAAGTCTTGAACCAGATTGGCGTGCGACGCAGATAGCGCAGCGACGGCACTGCCCGGGTTCCGTGGGCCTGCAGGTCCGGCCCGCCCAGTTGCACGGCCAGTGCATTGGGCGGACCGTAGGCGTGGTCGGGACTATGGCAGCTTGCACAAGACATGCGACCCGACGCCGACAGCGAGGCGTCGAAAAATGCCAGCCGGCCGAGCTCGGCCACCGCCTTGCCAGAGGGCGCGGCGGCAGGCCTGGACTCGCGGCTGCATGCGCACAGGCAAAGAAGCGCCGCTGCGATAACGGCGGCTCCCGCCTTGCGCCAGGTCTTGCTCACTTCAGGTTGGTAAAGATGTCGGTGCCGAAAGCCACCAGGTTCTTGTCGTCGGCATAGCCAAGGTACTCATTGGTCTGGAAGATGTTCTCCAGGCTCTTGAGCATCGAATAGTGGTTGTACTGCGTATTGCTCACCGTGCCAGGCTTGATGTACTTCGAGAGCATGACCGCGCCGACACGGTCGCCGCCCACGCCCTGATAGTGCAGCTTGTATTGCAAGCTTGGCGAAACCGTCAGGATCGCATCGTCCGGTCGCGTCACGTTGGGGCCGACCTGCTGGCCGCAGCAAGAGTCACCGGGCAGGTTCAACGTCACCGTCGTCACGCCGTTGGCGGTGGTCGAGCCGGCCGGAACGATGTCGGCCGATTCGTCGAAGTTGATAATGATGAGGCCGTCCTTCTGGTAAGCGGGCGACGCCTGAATGATCGCGACCCACTTTTTCACGAAGGCGTTGATCGAAAACAGGCCGCCCTTGTCGCCGTTGACACAGGGCTTGGCGCCGGTGCCATCCCCGTCGTGGCCGTCATCGCACAGGTTCGGCGTGATGAACACGAAGTTGGGGGTGGTATCGACCGACTTCAGGTCCTTTTCCAGGTTCGCATCCAGGTTCACGACGTGGTTATCGCAATAGCTCTGGTTGTCGATGATCGAATGAAAATAGACAAACGGATTATGGCGAGTCGCGTACTGGTCGCCCTTCGGCACGTCGGCCGTCGGCGCCTGAGCGGACTGGGTATTGTCGATGGCGCCGATCTTCGGATGGCCGCAGGTTGCCGACTCACGGGCCGGGTCGTTGCCCATGTCCCCCATGTAGCCCTTCCAGGTCAGGCCCAGGTCATCCAGCTGGTTGACGAAGGTCTTCACTTCCTTGGGATACACGCAGCCCATGCCGTTCTTCGTCTTCAGCACTTTCGGATTGCCTGCATCCCAGCCGTCGGCAATCGCGTCGTTGAAGCCCTGGAAGCAATCGCTCTGCGTTTCCTTGGTGGAGGGCTGGCCACTCATCATGGCGATGTAATTGTCCAGGCTGACGTGACCCGTGCCGAAGTATTGCGTCAGCAGCGCACCCTGCTTTGCCATGGCTTGGAGGTCGGGATCCTGCGTGCTGGAGCCGAAGGTGTCGTTGTAGTTCTTGTTTTCCATGGTCAGCACGAAGACATGCTTGACTGACTGCATGGTCGGCGGCGCACTGTCGCCCATGCTGTTGCAGGCGCTTAAGGCGCCTGCAACCGTGACACAAGAAATCAGCGCGCAGGCGGCACGGCCCAGCCCGCCGAACGAATATCGGCTCTTGAACAGCATTGCTAACTCCCGGATCGGCCGGGCTCTTATGGGGGCGCCCTTGCCATGGTTTTGTCATGCCCAAGGCTCGACTGTTGACCAGTCACCTCGGGAGTGGGGATTGTCTGAATATTCGATGACAAAACCATGAAACGGGTTGCACTGGGCGGGCGATCAGCGCCCCTCCCCAACCGGCTGGCGCCGGTCATGAATGCATCCCCCTTTGCGGAAGTCGCGGTTGCCATGGTCAACCGGCCCAAGGACGGTGTGTGCCGTCGGCCCGCACAGCAGCAGACGGGGCAACTGCCTGCATGGCACGCTGCGGATCGATGGGCTATCGAATCGACGCCCCTACCCCGCTCCCCGCAGCACCCCATCCACCGAAAGCAACCCCATTCGCTCCGCCTCGAACCGCGCACACTCTGCCTTCAGCCACGTCGAGAGAATCGTCACGCGTCGATCCTCAGGATTACGAGAAAGCAGCATGTAACGCGCCGGCGCGCGTACGTACTTGCCGAAGACATTCACCAGCCGTCCGCTCCTGATCTCGTCATAGACCAGGGCCGTACGTCCCATCGCCACCCCCTGGTGGTTCAGCGCCGCGCTGATGGCAAGGCTCGACAAATTGAATTGCGGCCCCTCCAGATGCGCAAGCCAGGTCGGATGAAAGGCCTCGAGCCAAGTGCGCCATTCCACGAATTCGGCCGCACCGACCCATGGCGATGCGTCATGCAGCAACACGACGCCGTCGAGCGATGTCCCGTCAGATAGGCCGGGATGCTGGGCGACGTATTCGGGCGTAGCAACCGGCATCAGATACTCATCCATCAACTCGTCAGCGTGCAACTGGCTATAGCGGACCGGGTCGTAACGCACCGCCACATCAATGTCCTCGGCATCCATCGATTGCCGGTCCAGGGACTGGAACTCGGCCTTCAGGCGCACGGACACATCCGGCTGCTCGCGGTGGAACTCGGTCAGGCGCGGCATCAGCCATTGCAGCGCAAACGACGGCAGGCAATTGACCTGCAAAGGCGCGTTGGGCAGGCCGAGCCGCTGGATCGTCTGCTGGATGTCATGCAGTGCGCGCGTCGTTGTCTCGAACAACGCCTCCCCCTTTGGCGTCAGTTTCAAGCTGCGCGGCTGGCGCACGAAAAGCACGTAGCCAAGACGGTCCTCCAGATGGCGAATCTGCTGGCTCACCGCGCTTTGGGTAAGGCTCAGCGATTCGGCGGCCTTGGTGAAACTCAGCAGGCGCCCCGCGGCTTCGAAACATCGCAGCGCCCCCAGAACAGATGAGTCGAGTTGCATTCGTATTAGCCTGGCTAATGCATGCGTTAGAAACGATCGCTATTTTTGCACGACTGCAGCGACTACGATCATGGCTCATAAGGCATTCCTTGGAGAAGTACCTGATGGCCATCCTGCCGCTGACCCCAGAGCTATTAGCCCGGCTTCAATCGAAACAACCACTGCTTTGGCTGAATCCGAGGCAGGGACAACCCCTGCCGGCTTCCGCCCCATCGACGGAACTGATCGCAGCGGCCGAGGCGCGTCTCGCGCGTTGTGCACCGCTCATGGCGACGCTGTTTCCCGAACTGGCGTCAAGCCATGGGCAAGTGGAATCCCAGTTGATGCCTGCCGCCGCGCTCCAGTACGCGCTCATTGGCGACGATGGCGCCGAGGGCGCGTGGTTCATCAAGCGCGATGACCAACTGCCGATTGCCGGTTCCATCAAGGCTCGCGGCGGCTTTCATGAAGTGCTGGCGATTGCCGAATCCATCGCGATCGAGCATGGCATCCTCGACCCGGACGGCGATCGCCGCGTGCTGTCGACGGCGGCGGCGCGCGCGCTGTTCTCGCAATACTCGGTCACGGTCGGCAGCACCGGCAACCTCGGCCTGAGCATCGGCGTGATGGCGGCGGCTCTCGGCTTCGATGCGGTGGTGCATATGTCCGCGGACGCCAAGGCGTGGAAGAAGGACCGCCTGCGCAAGCGCGGCGTGCGCGTCGTGGAACATGAAGGCGACTACGCGGAAGCCGTTGCAGCGGGCCGCGAGCAGGCGCTGGCGGCGCCGTGCTGTCATTTCGTTGATGACGAACGCTCCGCTCTGCTCTTCTTCGGATACGCCGCTGCGGCACGCCACCTGGCGGACCAACTGGCCGAAGCCGGCCGCGTCGTGGATGCCGCGCATCCGCTCTTCGTCTATCTGCCCTGCGGTGTCGGCGGCGCACCCGGTGGTATCACTTACGGGCTCAAGGCACTGTTCGGCGAACATGTGCACTGTTTCTTCGCCGAGCCCGTGGCCTCGCCGTGCGTACTGGTGCAGTTGGCCTCAGGCTCGCAAGCTCCCGTATCCGTCTACGACATCGGCCTGGATAACCGGACCGACGCCGATGGCCTCGCCGTCGGCCAGGCATCCCATCTGGTCAGCCCGTTGATGGCTTCCCAGCTCGCTGGTGTATTCACCGTCCCCGACGATCAACTCTACGTTCAGTTGCTCGCGCTCAAGACGTCGATGGGCGTGGAAGTCGAGCCGTCAGCGGCGGCCGGTATCGGCGGCCCGGGCTGGCTGCGCCGCTCGCCCGAGGGCCAGGCGTATGTGCGCGATCACGGATTGCGCATGCACGACGCAACGCATGTGATCTGGGCCACCGGCGGCTCACTCGTTCCGCCCGAGGAGCTTCGCCGGTTCCAGGATCACGCTGCAACGCTGGCCGGCCATGTGCGTGGCGCGATGCAACGGGCAGCCTGACCCTCTCTTCGTCGCCCCCATAACAAGCAAGGAGACACCTTCATGGAACAGCAAGCCACGCTTTCGCCCGATGTTCAGGGGCGGCCCGACACTTACGCATTCGAAGACGCCACCTACCGCCAGGTCGCCCTGCGCTTCATCCCGTTCCTGATGCTGTGCTACGTCGTCGCGTATCTCGACCGCGTGAACATCGGCATCGCCAAGCTCAACATGCTGGCCGACCTGCAATTCAGCGAGGCGGCCTATGGGCTCGGCGCAGGGCTGTTCTTCATCGGCTACATGCTGTTCGAGGTACCGAGCAACCTCATCATGCATCGCGTCGGCGCGCGACGCTGGATTGCCCGCATCATGATCTCGTGGGGCCTGCTCTCGGGAATCATGGCGTTTGTCGCGACGCCGTTGCAGTTCTACACGGTGCGCTTCCTGCTCGGCGTCGCCGAAGCCGGCTTCTACCCCGGCGTGATCCTCTATCTGACGTACTGGTTTCCGAATCGCCGCCGCGCCAAGGTTACGGCCATCTTCCAGGCGGGCATTCCGATCGCCGGCCTGCTCGGCAGCCCTTTGTCGGGCTGGATTCTGGAGCGCTTTCACCTGGTCGGCGGTCACGCCGGCTGGCAATGGGTGTTTGTGCTCGAAGCCCTGCCGACGCTCCCGCTGGCCATCGGCGTGCTGTGGATCCTGACGGATCGCGTCAAGGACGCCAAATGGCTAACACCGGCGCAACGCCAGTTGATCGAGAACGATATCGCACAGGATGATCATGGCCGGGAGCACATGCCGCTGACCGGCATTCTGCGGGACAAGCGGATCTGCAAGATCATCCTGATGACGTTTCCCGCGATGATGGCGTTGTACACACTCGGCTTTTACCTGCCCACCCTGATCAAGGACGCTGGGGCGGTCAGTGGCGTACAGATCGGCCTGCTCAGCGCGATCCCGTATTGCGTCGCCGTTGTGGCCATGGTGCTGGTGGGGCGGAGTTCGGATCGGCATGGAGAGCGTCGCTGGCACCTTGCCGGCATCATGCTGGTGGGCGCCTTCGGCCTCGTGGCGAGTGTGTTCGCGGGACAGAATCTCGTACTCGCCGTGATCTCGCTGTCGATCGCGGCGGCAGGCATCATCAGCTTCTCGCCGATCATGTGGACCTTGCCGACGGCATTCCTCGGCGGGGCGACGGCCGCGGCGTGCATCGGCGCGATCAACAGCCTGGCGAACCTTGGCGGCTTCGTCAGCCCGTACCTGATCGGCTGGATCCGCGACACGTACCACAGCACCGCCCCGGCCATCTTCATCATCGCCGGCGCGCTTGTCGCCAGCGCCCTGATCGCCCTAAGCTTTGATCCAAAGAAGGTCAATCGCTGATCGTGCGCAAGACCTACCTTCCGGAGGCATTTCCGTGACTTCAAACCAATTGCCCGTCCGCCTGGCCGTTGCCGGACTCATCCACGAGACCAACACGTACGCCGCCGAATTCGCGGGCATGACGCCACTGCGCGCGTTCGAGCAGTATCGGGGCGACGAAGTCCTGGCGGCGTTCGACAAATCGAATCATCAGGTGGGCGGCTTTATCGAAGGCGCGCGCAGGACCGGCGCCACGCTCATTTCCACCTATGTCGGGCAGGCGACGCCGTCGGGCACGATCGAAGCCGGCGCGTATGCCGCCATGAAGCAAGAAATCCTCGATGGCATTCGCGCTACGCTGCCGGTTGACGGCGTGCTGCTGGCCCTGCATGGTGCCGGTGTTGCCGACGGCACTGAGGACATCGAAGGGGATCTGGCGCTTGCCGTTCGTGCGCTGGTCGGGCCAGGTGTCCCGATTGCCGCGGTCTACGATTTGCACGGCAACATGACGGACGCGATGCGCGACGCTTGCGACCTGACGTTGCCCTGCAAGCTGTATCCGCATACCGACTTCCATAACCGGGGCGTCGAAGCCGTCGAACTGCTGCTTGAGATGATTCGGGGTGGGCTCACACCGGTCACCGCAACGCGACGCCTGCCGATGCTGCCGTACATCGTGACGACACAAGAAGGGTTCATCCCGGCGGAAGTCAACGACGTTTGCCGGAAGCTGGCCGCACAGCCCGGCGTGATCGACTGCTCGTGGTTCCACGGTTTCCCCTACGCGGACATCGCGGCCCCCTGCCCGGCGGTCGTGTGCACCACAAACGGAGACGCTGCGCTTGCGCAGCGTTGCGCCGACGAAGTCGCGCAATGGATCTGGTCGCATCGCGAGGCGTTCCGTCCGACGTTTCCGACCCCCGCACAGGGCGTCGCCCTTGCCCTGTCGGCAGCAGAGGGGCCTGTCGTTGTCAACGAGTACGCAGACAACCCGGGTGGCGGCACCCCCGGAGACGGCACGCATCTGCTTCGCGCGTTACTGGACGCCAATCCGCCCGCTGGCACGTGCTGCTTCGCGTCGATCAACGACGCTGCCGTGGTTGCACAAGCGCAGCGTGCGGGTGTCGGCACCACGATCAGGGTCTCACTGGGTGGCAAGCAAGGCCGCTTCCAGGGCCCGCCGATCGAGGCCGATGCCTATGTGAAATGCATCACGGACGGTCGTTTCGTCAATCGCCCCGGCGCGATGTTCGAAGGCGTCCGCTTCGACCTGGGCGCGATGTGTCGCCTGATCATCCATGGTGTCGATGTCATCGTGGCTTCGCGCGCCGAGCAGATCTATGATGTCGAGCCGTTTGCGCTGCACGGGCTGGATGTCACTGGATACAAGCTCATTGCAATCAAGGGCGCCAACCACTTCCGTGCCGGATATCGGACGGTGGCCAGGCAAATCATTTCTGTCGACAGTGAAGGCTTGAGTACGGCTGCGATTGCGTCGTTTCCGCGTGAAAGGCTCGTCGGAGAGTTTTGGCCCTTGTGGGATGAGGTGCGGTTCGACGGCGGTGCCGATGTCGCATGACGGCGGGAGCCAACGGCTGGGGCGACCTGGGGCGCTAGGCTCCCGATCTCGGACAGCAGTGAGGATGCGTCGTCGATTGGGCTCGGCGGCCATTGCCCAGTGTGTCGCCGAATATCTCCCGGCTGCGCTTATGAAAGGCGAAGATTGCGCGGTCCAATTCGCGGAGAGTCCACCTGTTCAGCTGCACTTGGGTCGAGATGAGGTACTCGCGAAATCGATAGTAGTTGCTCACGCTGAAGGATTTCCCGAGGTCGGCGCCAAGATAGCGGAGCGCTTCCAGGGTTCGAATGTCGAAAATCGGGTAGGTGCCCGGATAGATGAAATGCAGAATTGTCGATCCAACGCGCTCTCGAACACCCGGCAATTTGCAGATGGCGTCCAGTCGATCATCCCCGTGCATTGAGAGACAGTCCCTCACAGTCTCGATGTAGAGACCGTAGCTCCACCAGTGCACATGACCCTTGGTGCGGGCAGATTTCCAATCAAGTATCCGCCTGAGGGTCGCTTCCCTTATGGCACCAATGGAATCGACGTCCTTGCGTACTGCTTGGACGAGGGACTGGTATTCCGCTTCATCGTGCGCGATCGCGTCATACTGAGGCTCCCACAACTGGACAAAAGCGTCATCGAAAAGCAGCGCATCAATCAGGTCGAACATGGGCGCTCGCAGGTGGTTCGGCTGCACAAGCCTTTCCTGGGCTCATGCATATATCTGTGCGTTGGCGAACGCCTGCTGAGCCTTGATGACCTTACAACCACGGCATGGATCGAGCGGGTGTCAGCCAGGTCATCAGGCCTGGCTGCTCCGCCTTTCTTGCTCATGCCGATCGGTATCGCGCGACCCAGCCGAACATTTGACGCCCAAACAAGCCGCCGGCGCCGACGAACAGCAGCGCGACACCAAGGTTCCACAACAAGATCATGGCGCTGGCATCCAGCGGATGAAAGAGTGACAAGCCCGTCGCCGTCATGGCGGCAACGGCGAGGCTCGCACACATCGCCACCGGTGCCGGCGAGAGGTGCGCCACGTAGCGCAGCATGGTCAGCAAGGCAGCCCACAGCGGCGTGCTGACGATCACCAGCGTCGCAAAGCAGCGCGCCGTCTCGCCCGGAGAAATCCCCTCCGGCCCCATCTCGACCCAGTTCGTCAGACAGCCATACCCGATCGTCGTCATCCAGACGGCCAGGGCCGGCAACGGCAGCAACTGCCACCGGCGCGAGCGGCCCGGCACACTGACGATGAACGCGGCCACCACGGCCATGGCGCCGGTCACGATGGCCGCCGCAACGCTGGCAACGAATACCGGCTGCTGCAGCTTCAGTATCAGGTCCGGCCGCACGCCATGCACAACCGCGACCAGCGCCAGCAACAGCGCCGCTGCCAGCAGCCAGCACGCGGCCCGCACCATCGGCCGGCGCAAGCGCCGCACCGGTGATGCATCGGCCACCAGCGAGTCGATCAGGTCAGGAGTGTTTCTCACGGCTTGCCACCTTGCGATTCGAACATCTTGCGCAGCGTTTTCAGGGCACGATGCGTGGCCACCTTCAGCGCGCTGACAGACATCCCGCTGGCAGCGGCGGCCTCCTTCAACGACATCTCCTCCAGTTTCAGCATGCGCAGCGCCTCGCGCTGCCCGAGCGGGAGGCGCTCGACGGCGTCGCGCACCACTCGCGCGTCCACGGCACGTTCCAGGATGTTCGCGCCGGGGTCCGAAATGGTTTCCTGTTCTGTGTCGAGCGGTGATTCGTGCGAACTGGTGCGTCCCCGTCGGCGCAGGCCGTCGATGATGCGCCGGTGCGCAATGGCAACCAGCCAGGGGCCGAACGGGCGCGCCGGGTCGTAGGTGTGGCGCACCGCGTGTACCGTGAGCAATACATCCTGCACGGCGTCCTCGATGTCGCCGCGGTTTCGGACCTGGCGTGCCGCAAGCGCCCGGACATACGGGGTGATGCCTTCAAGCAAACGCCGGTACGCCGCGCGGTCGCCGTCCTGGGCGCGGGCCATCATGGCCGACCAGTCCGGCGTGCCGTCCGGCCGGCGCGCCGGCCCGGATACGCGGTCAGCGTCGGCCGCATCCTGTGTGGCGCTCACAAGGCTCAGGTTACCGCCGGCACGACGGTCTGCTTGGGGAGACATGCCTGAATTCTGCGTCATAAGGGGCCGCCTGTCGCGCTCGGAAAATTTTCGGGGATGCGTAACCTTTGGTCGCGGCAAGCCGAATTTCCTGACACGGCTCCGGATCCGGGCCGCAATCGTCAGGAGACAGCAAGATGAACAGACATGTATTGGCCGCCTCGACCTTGTCGTCCGCCCTCGGGCTCGCGCTGGCCATGGCCGCCATGCCGGCACAGGCGCAAGCCATGAAGGACATGAGCGGCATGCCGCAGATCGTCAAGGACAACATGGCGCGGATGGAAAAGAACAAGCTGGAGAAGTGCTACGGCATTAATGCCTCGGCAAAGAACGACTGCGCGGAAGGCGCGCATTCCTGCGCCGGACAAGCCACGCAGGCCCGCGACACCAAATCGTTCGTGCTGCTGCCCGCCGGCGACTGCAGCAAGATTCAGGGCGGCAAGCTGAAGGCCACCTGAATCAGGCGAGACAGGAGCGAACCATGCCTGCTGCGGCGATTGCCAATCCACACGGGCCGGGCCCGATCCCGCCGCGAGCCGGGGTCGGGCTGCGCTTTCGGCACCATCAGGCGGTGCTCGAGGAACGCCCGCCAGTCGCGTGGTTTGAAGTGCATACCGAGAACTACATGGGCGGTGGCCGCACGCCAGGCTGCCTGGCCGCCATTCGCCGCGACTATGCCATCTCGCTGCACGGGGTCGGCCTGTCCCTGGGCAGTGCCGAGGGACTCGACCTGACCCATCTGGCGCGCGTGCGCGAGGTTGTCGACCGGGTGGAACCCGGGCTGGTGTCGGAACATCTTTCGTGGAGCATCACCGGCGGCACGTACTATGCCGATCTGCTGCCGCTGCCGATGACGGAGGAAGCGCTGGCCGTTGTGTGCCGGCATGTGGACCAGGTACAGGGCGCATTGCGGCGCCGCATCCTGATTGAGAACCCTTCCACCTACCTGCAGTTTCGCCACTCGACCATCCCGGAGTGGGAGTTTCTCGCCGAAGTCGCACGGCGCACCGGGTGCGGCATCCTGTGCGACGTCAACAATATCTACGTCAGCGCCAGCAATCACGGCTGGGATGCCATGACGTACCTGCGCGCGCTCGAGCCGGCGGCAATCGGCGAGGTCCATCTGGCCGGCCACAGCGCCCGGCAACTGGAGCATGGGCAGGTGCTGCGTATCGACGATCACGGCTCGCGTGTTGCGCCAGCCGTGTGGACACTCTATGAGGCCGCGCTTCATTTGTTTGGGCCGGTGCCGACACTGATCGAATGGGATACGGACGTGCCGCCGCTCGATGTGCTGATGGACGAAGCGGCTATTGCAGAAGCCGCACTGGAAAGAGCGCAGCATGCCATCCGATCTCCCCTCGCTGCTTGACCTGCAGCACGCGATCGCCCGGGAGCTGTGGGGTGGCGCCGACAGTGATGACGACAGCGGCGTTGCACACGTGACCGCAGACGGGCTGACGCCGCAGGCGCGGCTCGGCATCTACCGGAACACGGCCACCGCGACGCTAGTGGCTGCGCTTCGCCTTTCCTACCCGGCCATCCAGGCCCTGATTGGCGCCGAGTTTTTCGAAGGCGCTGCCCGGCTCTTCATCGAGAAGTCACCCCCGCAGCGCGCATGGCTGGATGGTTACGGCGAAGCGTTTCCGGATTTCCTCGAGCGCCTGCCTGAGGCTGCCGCGCTCGACTACCTGCCGGACACCGCCCGACTCGAATGGGCGGTGAATGCGGTGTTGCATGCGCCGGACACCGAGCCGCTGGATCTGCGCCGCCTTGCGGAGCTGGAAGCATCCACGTTCGGCGACGTGCATTTTGCGCCGAACCCTGCCGTGCGTCTGGTGCGTTCCAGATTCCCCGTCGATGCCATCTGGCACGCGGTGCTGAACCACGACGACCATGCCATGGCGCATATCGACCTGGCTGCGGACCCGGTCTGGCTGCTCGTGCACCGCGCCTCCGGCGGCATCGACGTCGACCGGCTGAGCGCGTGGCAATGGCAATTCACCGCAGCGTTGGTGGCCGGGCTTCCCTTGCACGCCGCGCTTGGCGCGACACCGCCGTCTGATGCACACGCTTGGCTTGCCACGCTGTTGTCGGCCGGCTGTTTTGCCGGCTTCGGCCTGGCCCAGGCTTCCGACTTACCGTTCCCGGATCTATCGCCATGACACCCGCCACACAATCCCCCCACGCCTCCATCACGCTTGCCGGGCGCGCGCGGCGCGCAGTCGCATGGCTCGATCGCATTCCCTACACCGCCCTTGCGATTCCGCTGCGACTTGCGGTCGCCACCATCTTCTGGAATTCAGCCATGACCAAGCTGGCGAACTGGGACACGGCGGTCGAACTCTTCCGGGAGGAGTACCGGGTTCCACTGGTGCCGCCGGAACTGGCTGCCTACCTGGCGGTGTCCATCGAACTGGCAACGCCAGTCCTGCTGGTGCTGGGCCTGGCAACCCGGCCCGTGGCGCTGATACTGCTCGGCATGACCACGGTGATCGAGATATTCGTCTATCCGCAGGCATGGCCTACGCATATCCAGTGGGCGGCAATGCTGCTGGTGCTGCTGGCGCGCGGCGCGGGCAGGTTCTCGCTTGACTGGCTGATTCGGCGGCGTGTCATGGGCACATCGGATCGTTGATCAGCGCTGGCCACACTCATGGGCAACCCGCCTGCCTTTCAGCTGGGATACGCGATGCGCGACCTCGTCCTTGAATCCGTCCTGACCTGTCCGCATTGCGGCTCGGCGCAGCGGGAAACCATGCCCACCGACGCCTGCCAGTTCTTCTACGAGTGCCCGAACTGCAAGGCGCTGCTGAAACCCAAGCCGGGAGACTGCTGCGTGTTCTGCTCGTTCGGCTCGGTGAAGTGCCCGCCGATGCAGCAGGGGCGGCGTTGTGAGGGCTAGCGGGAGGAGACGCCCCACCACCCATGCGCCGCCCCTGTCATGTACCCGTCATAGACCAGGGCCGTACGTCCGCATCTGGAGATGGCATCACGGTGGGCCGACGCACGCCGGTTCACGCCGCGCGCCAAATCAGATGGCCAGGAGGATGGCTGTCGCCTGGTCGGCTTCAGCCTGAGAGTCGACTGCGATGTAAGCGACGAACTGCGGGCCGATCACTGCCCCCGAGAAGCCCCGGAGGTTGATGCCTGCTTCCGCGAGCTCCCCGCAAAGTGCGGCCGCGATACCCCGCCGATTGCGGCCGAGAACGCGAACGCAGTGCTGCTTTTGCGTGACATTGAAGCCCGCCATGGCAGCCGCCTCCATCTCCCGATCGCCTTCCAGCGGCGTCACGAAGACTACGCCTTCGCCAGGCCTGTCCGGACTGCGCCGGGCGATGATCAGCTGCAGGTCGGCGCCCATATCGCGCAGCGTCGCCAAGACCCCGGCCAGGCCACCAGGCTTGTCCTGAATGCCTGCCGCCCACACTTCCACCTGCTCTACCTGCAGATCCATGGTCGTCTTCCCCACGAAAATTCCGCCCCGCTGCGGGCGGGACATTGACCAGAGGCCGTGAGCACGACAGGTTTGCGGCGCTTCAAGCCTTCTTCAGGATCGCTTCCGCCTTGGCGGCGTCTGCTTCCGAGTCCAGGGCCAGAAACGCGACATACTGTCTTCCCAGCACGGACGCCGAGAAGCCGCGCAGATTGATTCCGGCGACAGCGAGCTGCTGCGTCAGGTCCGCCGCCGCGCCGGGTCGGTCGGGGCCGACGACCCGCAGCGAGTGAAGGCTATGCGTGACATTGAACCCCACTTGTGCCGCCGCGCGAACTTCCTTGTCACCTTGCAGCGGGGTGACGAACACGATCCCCTTGCCAGCCTCCTCAGTGCGGCGCGCAACAATGAACTGCAGATCCGCGCCCGCGTCGCGCAAGGCTGCCAGCGCGTCCGCCAGGCCGCCTGGCCTGTCTGGAATGGATGCCGCCCACACATCCACGCGTTCCACGAGAACATCCATGGCCATCTCCCGATTCCGGTCGGCCTCCCTGTCTAGTAAGAATTTAGTTCGCGGAACGCCGGCAAGCCAGGCCTGCCGCGCGGTCTTCTTCCGTCATGGCGTGTCAGGCGAGGCCGCGCGATATGCGGGGCCCTACCTTTGGCTGGCAACTCCGTCCCCCGCCACTTAATATCTACTTAGCCGCTTTAGTTGCGCCCCAACCGCTTCGGGCAGGCCGAGATCACCTCGCGGCGGAGTTCCTGACAGTCAGTATGGTCAACCTTGCCTGCGTCGATGTCTGGGGCAGTAAGAAGGGGGACGGTCATGTCGGAAGACAAGTCACCGCGCCATGCCGCAGAGCCGCAAGCAGCGGATGTTTCCGAAGCCCAGATCGCGGTCCACTGGCCAGAGGAAGGCTATTTCTCGCCGCCCGTGCAGTTCATCGCTCAGGCGAACCTGACCGACCCCGGCATCTTCGAGCGCTTTTCCCTTGAGCATTGTCCTGAATGCTTCAAAGAGTTCGCGGATCTGCTCGACTGGTACAAGTACTGGGAGACCACCCTCGACGCCAGCAATCCGCCGTTCTGGCGCTGGTTCGTCGGGGGCAGGCTCAACGCCTGCCATAACTGCGTGGACCGCCACCTGGCCAGCCACAGGAACAAGACCGCCATTCACTTCGTCCCCGAGCCCGAGGATGAGGCGGTGCAGCACCTTACCTATCAGGAACTCTTTGTACGCGTGAACGAACTGGCGGCCCTGCTGCGCGAAACCTTCGGGCTGGCCGTCGGCGACCGGGTGACCCTGCATATGCCGATGGTGCCTGAGTTGCCGATCACCATGCTGGCCTGCGCGCGGCTCGGCGTAATTCACTCACAGGTCTTCAGCGGATTCAGTGGCAAGGCATGCGCGGACCGGATCGTCGATTCGGGGAGCCGCCTGCTGATCACCATGGACGCCTACCACCGCGCTGGCGACCTGCTGGACCATAAGGAGAAGGCCGACATCGCCGTTGCCGAGGCCGCCAGCGCCGGGCATCAGATCGACAAGGTACTGGTCTGGCAACGCTACCCCGGCAAGTACTCGAGCCCGACGGCCCTCGTCGACGGGCGTGATGTGCTGGTCAACGATCTCCTCGCGAAGTACCGTGGCAGACGTGTGGAACCCGTACAGATGCCGGCAGAGGCGCCGCTGTTCCTGATGTACACAAGCGGGACGACCGGACGGCCAAAGGGTTGCCAGCACTCCACCGGCGGCTACCTCGCCTACGTTACCTGGACCTCCAGATACATCCAGGACATTCACCCCGAGGATGTCTACTGGTGCATGGCGGACATCGGCTGGATCACGGGTCATTCCTATATCGTCTACGGGCCACTTTCCCTGGCTGCCTCATCCGTCGTGTACGAAGGCGTCCCGACCTATCCCGACCCCGGCCGGCCATGGCGGATTGCGGAGAAGCTGGGCGTCAACATCTTCCATACGTCGCCTACCGCGATCCGGGCGCTGCGGCGCAGCGGACCCGATGAGCCCACGAAGTACCAGTACCACTTCAAGCACATGACGACCGTTGGCGAGCCGATCGAACCCGAGGTCTGGAAGTGGTACCACAAGGTGGTGGGAAAAGGCGAAGCGGTGATCGTAGATACCTGGTGGCAAACCGAGAATGGCGGGTTCCTCTGCAGTACGGTGCCGGCGATTCACAAGATGAAGCCAGGCAGCACCGGCCCCGGCATTCCCGGCATTCATCCCGTGATCTTCGATGACGATGGCCATGAACTCCCGAGCGGATCCGGCAAGGCCGGGAACATCTGCATCCGCAACCCCTGGCCAGGCGTGTTGCAGACGGTCTGGAAAGATCCGGATCGATACGTGAAGAATTACTACGCGCGCTACTGCAAGGATCCAAAGAGCAAGGACTGGCGCGACTGGCCCTACCTGGCCGGTGATGGCGCGATGCAAGCCGCTGACGGCTACTTTCGCATCCTCGGCCGCATTGACGACGTCATCAACGTCGCGGGCCACCGCCTCGGCACCAAGGAGATCGAGTCTGCCGCCCTGCTTGTTCCGGATGTCACCGAAGCGGCAGTCGTGCCCGTGGCGGACGAGATCAAGGGCAAGGTGCCCGACCTCTACGTGTCGCTGAAGCCCGGGTTGTCCCCTTCCCCGAAAATTGCCAGCAAGATCTCGGCATCCGTGGTGTCCCGGATTGGCGCCATTGCACGGCCGCGGCGGGTCGTGATTGTTCCCGACATGCCCAAGACGCGCTCGGGCAAGATCATGCGGCGCGTGCTTGCGGCGATCTCCAACCATCAGGATCCGGGGGACGTGTCCACGCTCGCCAATCCGGAGATTGTGGAGAAGATCAAGGGGCTGGCTGAAGGCGAATAGGCCTGGCGGGCAGTGCCGTCAGGCGCTGCCTCCATGGATGGAATAAATCCGACCTGTCAGTCGTTTACAAAGAAACAACAGCGCGAAGCGCTCTCAGGCCAGATGTGGCGGGGAACCTTGCCGGTCATGGCAGTAACGCCACATTTTCCGGGGCTCCATGGCCGGCGCCGGGTGGCGCGGGTTCCGGGTGACCCACCCGTAATGCAGTAAGGCTGGGGGACAACACATCATGAACGGGCACAGGCTTTGCAAGATCGCCCTGGCATTTGTGGCAGGAGCGGCGATGGCCGCCAGCGGTCCGACGTTTGCGGCCGGTCGTGGTGGCGGTCGTGGTGGTGGCAGTGGCATGCACGGCGGCAGCTTTCACGGTCAGGGTGGCGCCCACCATGGCGGTTCTCATCATCACGGTTTTCACCATGGGCACGGGAATGTGGCGTTCGTGGTAGGCGCCGGCTGGCCGGGCTGGTGGGGATATCGGTACGATGGCTGGCCATACCCCAATTCCTACCCCGCTTACTACGCGCCCGCGGCCCAATACATCGAGAAAGGCGATGGGTCGGACGTTGCGTCGGCGAACGCGTGGTGGTACCGCTGCGACCAGCCCAGTGGCTATTACCCGTATGTCCAGGACTGCCCGGGCGGCTGGCAAACGGTGCCCGCCCAGCCGTCGCCGTAATGCCGAAATACTGATGAAGCCGTGTTCCGTTCCCCTCCTGATAGCGGCCGCGCTCGTCGTGGGCGCGTGTACGGCAATGCCGTCGGGCCCCAGCGTGATGGTGCTGCCGGGCAGCAACAAGACGTTTGACCAGTTCATCGGTGACGATCGCAACTGCCGCCAGTTCGCGCTGGGCCGGGCCGGCGGCGTTAGCTCGCCTCAAACCTCCAGCACAGCGGCGGTGAGCAGTTCGCAGGTCAGTGCCAGCAATTCAAGCGACCCGGGATACAGTGCGCAGTACCGATACGACTCTGCCTACATTCAGTGCATGTACGCCAGCGGACACCGGGTCCCGGTCTACGGCCAGATGCTTGCGGCGCCGCCCGCGACGCCACCCGCCAACTACAAGCCCGACTTCCCGCCGCCGGCACCGGAAGGGTATGCCCCCTGAGTGTTCTTGCGGATTCGTCTTGCGCCGAGCCAACGCACGGCCGCGCACCGCCACCAGCCAGTCCGTTGAGACTTGGTCACCACTTTGATCACGCCAGAGCCTTCACTCTGGCGGCATATCCAGCATAACTGGCGAACCAACCGGCGGTGCGAGGGTGGCCCATCTCCCGCACGTGTGCCGGGATGCCGTCTTTGTACAGTTCTGTATCACGCAGCACCACCGATACGCTTACCAACAGATCCGGCCGGCACCTTCTACAGGCGCGATACATCGGTCGCCTTTAATGCTTTCCACGGGCCCGCAGCGAGTTGCAACGACGCAGTCTCCACCGGACCTCTACCCTGTCAAACGTTAAAGGAAATCGATCATGACTACCCACATCGCCAAGCGCTTTGTCCTCGCCATCGCCCTGGTTGCCGCTGCAGCCGGCGCACAGGCCGCCAGCCTGTCGTACGCTGGCGCGCGCGACCCGTTCACCGATGGTGCCCGCTCCGTCAGCGATGCACGTGACCCGTACACCGAGGGTGCGCGCTCGGTGCAGGAGCCGCGCAGCCCGTTTGTGGATGGTGCCCGCAACGTTGATCCGTTCGCGGACGGCGCCCGCTCGCTCGCTGGCCTGGACCGTACGGGTGTCTCGGCGGACCCCGCTCGCAGCGTGGACCCTTACTACGACGGCTCGCGCTCCCTGGCCGGCCGGGACCAGACGTGGCCCTCGAACGCGCCCGCGCGCAATGTTGATCCGTATCTTGATGGTGCGCTGGCGTGATGGCGTGCTTTGTTTAGAAGCGCTGCGTGGGCCTGCCTGGATCCGATGGGGTGGCCTGCGCGGTGTGGATCAGCGGAATTTTCGGCAACCATTTTCGGATTCGATTGATTGATTCCCTCGCAGGGACCTAGTTCCATGACTCCTATGGCGACTTGCCATGCTCATCGGAACCGAATATGGCTTCAATCGAAAACAAGAAGCTTCATGCAGCAAGCTTCTTGCTGGCTGCACAGACTACGTTGCCATACGCCAGAGAAGGCCACGCCATCGACCATCTGGTACTGGTTGGATCGCCCATCTCTCAGGGGTTTCTGGCGGACCGTCTTGTATCAGAAGAGCTCAAGTGATGAGGCCAAAGGCAAGCAAAGCCGTCAGACTTGTAGATCTGTGCGCCATCGCAATGAGCCTGCTGGGCATCGCGTTTGCAGCAATCGCGGCGTGCACGCCGGTTACGCATGCACAAGTTACGACCGGCCCTTTAGCTGCGCTTGCAGGTATCACGGTCCTTTGCGCGGCAGTGATCGCCTTCGGTGGCTTGCTGCCTTTGTTCTACATACTGGTGCGCCGGCCGGGCGAACGGTTGCGGGCCATCCTCGCCTACATGGCAGGTGTCCTCTTCTTTGCCGCGTCGTTTCTTGCGACGGATCGCTGGGTGACGCGCCAACTTCCGAGTCGGCACAACATCGCCAATGCTGATGTGTTACACGCGGCAGCAGCCAGCCATCGACGCCGCCCAGGCACACGGCCAAAGGACTATTAAATGCTGACAGTACCGGGGGTTACATCATCTGCTCTGAGTAAGGCGGCGGCGGTGTTCTGGTTCTCGTGTGCATCATTGTCTGGTGCGATTGCATGCAGCCCTGTTCGCTCGTTGGATCTGATTTTTTCCGTTGAATCATCTGCATTGGAGACAGCGCAGGCGCTGCGACTTGGAAGCTGGATAGCCAATTTGAAATCGAGGTTTCCGAACTATGAGAGCTTCTTCATTACCGGACACGTTGACAAGTCGGAGAAGGGAGACAAGCACCTGGCTCATGACAGAGCTGACACGGTCCGTCGATTCCTGGCGGATCGGGGCTTTGGCATAGCCCGCATCCACATCGAGGACCCAGGAACCAGCTACAACAAGCCGATCTCAGGTGTGCCCACACGATCCGCTTCCATCGATTTTCTGCCGGCATGCCCGCATGAGTGTTGCGATCGTTCAACGAACACTGCCGAGGGTCGGGGCAGCCCGATGCCGGACAGGTAGCCAAGGAGAGCCCCCTGTGGCAACGAGAGACCGAGCAATGGCCCTACGATGGTTGTTCCTGATACCTTCGGTATTGTTGCCCGCTTCATTTGTGGGGCTAAGCCTCTTTCACATCGTCGCAGCGCCAACAAGGGACGATATGTTCGTCGGATATGCAGGCGTTGTATCCGCCGCCGTGCTCCTGTTTGACCTCATCCTCGCGCTGGTATGGCTCGGCGCATTTGGATGCCTGCTCTACGTCAGCCCCGGACAGCGACGGCCATTGCTGATGATTGCGGGAATGACCATTCTGGCGTTCGTCGCCTGCTACGTCCTGGACAGCAAGCTGATTCGGGCACTTCCGGGATGAGCGAACGCCACATCTGAAGCATGGACGGCGCGAACACGAGGGTGGCGTCTGGGGCGCCGCCCCTACCCCACCAGTGCCCGCAACTCCCGCGCCATGGCAGGCACCACCTGACTGGCGCACCGGGCAAGATTGACTTGCATGGCCGTGCCGGCGACATCCAGAAGGATCGGGTCGATGCTGTAATCGCGCTGATCCAGCCATACCAGCACATCCGGCAAGTGCCAGAGTGTGGTGCTGCCTTCATGCACCGGCGCCGGGAAAGACTCGGGATAGACGATCATCAACTTGCGCATGTTCTGGCGGGACATGCCGACGGCATGGGCGATATCGGTGAGTCCCACCAGATCGGGAACCGCTTCGATCAGCGTAGTAGACGGCATGGCGAGCCGGGCATCGGCAAGGGCCCTCACCATGGCCGCCTTCGCTGAATCTGCCTCGCGGACAAATGACAACGCCACGCGTCCTGGCAGGCGGGTACCCACGAGTGCGTCATCACAGCCTGCCTCGCCCAGGCGTTCGACCAGTGCTTCGATATCGTGGTCGGCCTGCGACAGCAGGAATCGGAAAGTGAAGGCGTATTCCATGGCTATTTCCTGATCTGCAATGTGCACGGCGGGGTCATTCGTGTTGATGTAAGCGCCTTGCGACTCTGCGTACCTTAGTGCAGTTTCAACTTCTTTCTTCCGGTGTTTGGCGCGGGTCACTGGTATCGATCTGGCGACCTGTTGTCATAGGTCAGAGTCGATCAAGAGGAAATTTCCCGAATCACTCTCGGAAATCGCCTGATTGATTCCGTACCCAATGCCTAGTTCCATGTCTCTGGTGGCACCTTGCCATGATCATCGGGGCCGAAAATGGCCTCAACTGAAAGCAAGATTCTTCACTAAGCAAACTGTGCAGACCTTTGTACTACGTCAAATTCGAATCGGTTCTTCCGGTTTGGGAGTCGCCTTGCCGTATCCGCCGTCGCGGCCGGGCCTGGGCCGAGTGAAGTGACGATCCGTTCGCCACGGGGCCGTCGTCGGCCCGTTTGCAGGGAGGTTCGCAATGTCCGAACTACAAGGGCTATCCGGCGCACCAGCAGGTACGCTTATCACGATCTCGGAGCTGCATCGTCTGGCAACCTTCCTTGGTTGTGGTTACGACGTTGACGCTCACCATGAAGCCAATGGCCACTGGGTAGTGATTTTCACGATCGCGGATCGTCGCTACGGACTCAGTACGGTGCGGGGCCAGTTGCGGCGCTGGCGCCGGCTCGAGCCTCTTCTGACGTTCTTGAGCGCACATTGTCAGTATCACGACGCGATGCGCTTGCATACTGGCTCATGGACTTTCTCTCGGTCCGCTGCGCCGGACAATTGACTATCAGCGCACGCGCCGCAGTGTCACGGCCGCGACAAGCGCGGAAATCGTACAGGCAACCGCCACAGGCAGTGCCGAATCGTTGTAGGCAATACCAGCTAGAAACGCGACAGCGCCCCCACTCAATGCCTGCAGTCCGCCCAACATGCCTGCGGCAATGGCACGGTACTCGGCCGCGACATTCATGATCCATGCGTTGGCGACGGGTACGATCAGGCAAAAGCCGATCTGTGCAGCGGCCAATGCGGCCAGGAACAGGTGAAGCGCGTATGCTTCCGTGACTGAAAGGAGCAATAGCCCAAGCGCCGAGAGGCATTGGCAGAGAATGCCTGCGGCAACAAGGCTGCGCTCCGAGACACGTGCCATCAGCGCGCCGGAGCAAAGATAGCCGATCACGCCGATTCCCGCAAAGCCAGCAAGGACGCCACCTATTGCAGTGACTGACAAGCTAAAGCGGCTTGCCAGCAGGAATGGTTTGGCCACCAGCAAAGTGGTATATCCGCTCTGTGTCGCGCACAGCAGGATCAGCGGGACCCTGGCCATCATGCAAAGGCTAGTCAACTCCGTAAATGACATCGCGCGCCCGGAAGGCCGGGCATCGCGAGTGGCGGGAGAGGCCGGAGGCGGAAATATTGCGAACAGCAGCGGCACCGCGAGCAGCGGCATGCAGAACGCTGCAAACATTGTGCGCCAGCCCCACGCGGCGGCGATCCATCCAGCAGCCAACGGCGCAACGATGCTGGTTGCTTCCAATGCGGCTTGTCCGTAGGCGAATAACGTCTTGTATCGCTCGTGGGTCAAGAGGTCACGCATCAGCGCCCGGTTTGCAACCGACCCTATTGCATTTACCGCGAACATTGCCAGCAAGGCTACGGCATAAGCCAGGTAGCTTTGGGCAGCCGCACTTAGTATGCCCAGCAAGCTGGCCCCCGCGGCGCTCACGGTTACTGTGCGCAGCCTGCCAATATGATCGACCAGCCATGGCGCACCGAGCAAAACCGCGGCGCCCACCATCAACGCTGCCGAGAAGAAGGCCTGGAATCTCGCCTGGCTGACGCCAAGGTCGGCGCCGATCAGAGGAAGGACGGGGCTGAGCACATCAAATAGCGTCGCCACCAGTATCGTTCGGAAAACCAGACAAACATAGACGATAGTTGTTTCTGATCTCAGGCGGTCTGTCATTTGCGCTCAGGAAAAGTCCGCTGAATCTGCCTCGCGGACAAATGACAACGCCACGCGTCCTGGCAGGCCGGTACCCACGAGTGCGTCCTCACAGCCTGCCTCGCCAAAGCGTTCGACCAGTGCTTCGATGTCGCGGTCGGCCTGCGTCAGCGGGAATCGAAAAGTGAAGGCGTATTCCATGGCTATTTCCTGATCGGCAATGTGTACAGCGTTGTCATTCATGTTGATGTAAGCAGTGATCAACGATCCGCAGGATGGCGTTGGCATGGATGCCCCGGGGACTCTGGGATTGACGGCGTCTATCGCCAAGGCGCTCTTGAAAGGCTGGTCGGAAAGTTCTTGCCGCTGTTGGATGAGGTGCGGTTCGATGGCGGTGCCGATGTCTCATGACAGCATCACGACCGGACCATCAACTAGCTAGCTGACCCGCTCCTGAGCGCCGACTCGCAGTTGCCACCCGACGTAAAGAGGCGGCTTTACCAGCCCGGCCACCGTTGACATCGTGAAGCCTTGAGCCCTGAGTAACCGGATGCAGCCCTCGTTATCTCGGTGACACACCGCTTTGATAATTCTCAGCCCCGGTCCAATACGGTTGCCGGCACGCAACGCTTCTTCCAGTAGCAAACTGCCAATTCCCTTGCGCTGATAGCGAGGATCCACGCCAAATTCGACGTGAGCGCTGTCCCCCGTAACGGAGAAGAGCAAAACGCCATACCCCTGACTTGTGCCGTCGACGTCCACCACGGCAAACACGCCGCGGCGGGTGCACTGTGCTTCGAGCTTGAACAAGAACTCATCTTCCATGGACTGCGGATCGTTGATTCTTCGCGCTATCCAACGGTTGAACGCCTCGTCGGAATGCAGAAGCTTGTACCATTCGAGATCGCTATGCCTCGCAGTGCGGATCTCAATCTTCATGAGAGCCCCTTCGCTGGTTTTTCCTTCTTGCTTACGCGGACCAACGGTCAATGGCCAGCTGACCTGACACTGCGCGGTAGCTCAGATCATCCAAACGCCTGCACATCTCACGCCATGTCGGCTCATCCAGTACACAGTAGTCAAGCAGAAAGCCGATCGATCTGATCTCGTTAAGCAGGATCAGAACAGAGATCGCATGGAAAAACCCCGGGGAGCCATACAACGCTGGCATATAGGCATTGACGAACGCACGCCACAAAGACGCTGAATCGTCTCGGCCTTCGGTCTCGAGCCACCATCCAATGGTGGCCAGGTCAAACCATTGCGGACCGCATCCACAGTCGTCGAAGTCGAACAACGTGACTCGCCTACCTTCGATCCGCATATTCGCAACTCGGAAATCGCCATGGCAGAAGCCGATGGGCATACCGGCAGGGGGCCAACCGGCAGCCGCTAAGTGCTTGCAACGGTCCCTGACTGTCGCGGCTGCGCTACCGGCAAAGGCGAACGCTTCGGCCAAACGGTTCAGCGTCCGATATGCCTCACCAAGCTCTGCAATATGTCTGCTTGGTGCGAGCTCGCCCAACGCAGGCTGCGCATGAAGACGCTTCAGCGCGTTCGCAGCTGCAGCGAAATCATCACAGGTCATCTCCAAAGGACGTCCCACTGCAGCGTCAAACAAAGCTGCATGACGTATTGCACCGTCCGACAAGGCAAGACGAAAGCGCCTTCCTCCCCGGAGCGTTGAATGTGCACTCGATACTTCCAGCAGGTCATCCCGCTCGATTCGCGCTAGCAAATGCAGCTCAGCGTCGATCTCGACTTCGTCTCGTCCATGGGTTCTGTACAGACGAAGATAGTAGGTCCGATCGGCGGAATCCGTCAGCGAGAATGTTCGATTCACCCCGCGCACGACTTCATGCACGTCGATCGCGTCTATGCCGTAGACGGTTGCGACGGCCCGCCGCACCAGTGCAATGTCCCCAGCCGATTTGCTTTCGTGATCAGTGGTCATGGCCTATGCGACCTGTCTCATGAACCGTTCAAGGAAAAGGAAGATCGCCAGCGGAGCCATCGCCGCGATATCACGCGTATCAGCGACGCGCTTCAACACGCTTTGCACCGCCTTCATATCGACCAGACCGAAGTCAGCAAGTGCGCATTCGCGGAGCTGTACATTTATTCGATCGTAATGAAGCGAGATGACTTCCGGCAGTACGTAGTCAAATGTCTCCTTCTTATACCCAATGGGAAACAGATCCTTTCTCAAATGCCTGCGGAGATACTGGCGAAGCAGATGACGTTCGCCCCGAAACTTGATCGGCAGTCGATGGCAGAACCCGATCAGACAAGGGTCGCACAATGGATTCACTGGCCACAGTCCAAGCCGCATCATGTAGGGCGAGCGAGCGGCATGTGCTAGCAGCGCGGTTTGCGGAATGGCGCTGGTCGGTGCGCAGTAAAGCGGCTCAGTATCCGCGGCAACGCGTGCCCGGCGGCTCAGCATTGACCGAGCGATCTTCTCCGCGGCTATCAGTTTCGAAGGTTTCACCCTGCTTGCAGACGGATGGTCCGTTTCGTAGCGAGGAAACAGCTCGTCGCCGCCTATTCCCGTCAGGACAGCATGACAACCTTTCGTTGCCGCCTGTCGCCATAGCGCATCGAAGGCCTCGATGTAGAACTCACCAAGAGGATGCTCTGGTGCCCTCACAGGAGAATCCAGATCAACAACGGGCATATAGGCTGACATGTCGAATGACACGTCCTCAAGAGCGAGCGTCTGCACGATCGAGCGCCGCCGCGTGCTTTGCACGGTTCGGTCATGCTGAGCGAGTACGATGCCAGCCGAACGCCAAGGGGCACCGGAAAGTTGCGTTGTGGCGACTGCAACTGAGGCGGAATCCATGCCTCCGCTGAGTTCCACCAGACATCCGCTCGCATCAAGCGGCCTTGCACCGGTCGCGCTCGCCATACAGGCTTCGAACGCACCAAGTACATCCACACCTTCCTGCAAGGCGTGCGGCGAAAGCGTTGGCGCAGCGGATGGATAGACGAATGATGCGCCCTCGGCATCAACGAGAAGCGAGGAACGCTCGGTCAGCAGTGCGATTCCTGTACAGACCTGGCGACTCGCGTAGAAGGTGCGCAGACCCAGGACATGAGCCAGCACCTCAAAATCCGCGGCGTGACTTCCGCGAGAGATCACGTCTGCGCAGTCCCATGACAATTCAACATGACCCGCCCCGACTGCCGCATAGAGAGGAGCAACGCCCAGCCGCCCCGATGTCACCCGCACTTGTGCATTTGGCCCGTTCGATACGGCTTCCACTAGCGCATAATCGAGCGGCCAGTTCAGAATCTCTTTGTGAACTTCGGCATAGTCTTCGAGCGACAATATGCCCTGCGCGGATGGAGGTTTTTCGTCCGGCTCATGAGTACTGCGTTCGAGTACGGCGTAGACCCAACGGTTTATCCCCTGTGCAAACAGAGTGCAGAGGCATGGGTTCGGAAATGCTGAAATCTCGCTACCTCCAAACCGAATTCCTCTGCCGCACCAGCGAGGCGTCCGCGACAGATCTTCGATGCTGATTCTTGCCTTCAACATGGCAAGCCTCCGTGCGCGGCGTCATCTCCGCAAAGGGCAATCACATATAGGCCAGGGTCGAGCTGTCTCCGGGGAACCGATTCTTTGGTAACGCCGGTTTCGGCCTTGGGTTATCGAGTGGTGCCGCAATCGATGTACATGGATCGGTAGCGATCAGATCCTTGTAGACATCACGCAGCATCACCGGCTTGACTGAAGCACGGATGGCTTCATGGTTACGAAGTGCATTCATCTTTCATCTCCTTCATACGTAGATCGAATCGGCAGAGTCAGGACGCTCGTCGATTCGACTCAATGCTAGGCGAGCATCGCACTCTCACTGCAGATGAATTTCCAGCCGAGCTACCGGGTAGCTGAATATCTGAGCCTGGTGCGATCGCCATGCTCTGACATAGATCAAGCTTGATAGCATTGTCCGTATGGGATGAAGACTCGGCGTCCTAGACTCCAATCCACTCTCCAATGCGAGCCATGGATGGCAGCCACCTGGTCAATCCCTTCGCCATGAAGGGCCCGAGCGACGCAACCTCAAGATCACCCGAGAGTTCCGGGATGGCCGGGACGAGCAGCTTATCGCTCGCCAGGACGATCTTCGGACGCCTTATCAGGCAAGGACGTTTGCGGCAGCTTCAGTTACTGGTGATGGTCGAAGAGTGTGGAAGCATTGCGCGTGCCGCTGCTGAACTCTGCATGAGCCAGTCTGCCGCCACGCAAGCCCTGGCGGAGTTGGAGAGAGTTGTTGGCATGAGATTGTTCGAGCGGCACGCTCGCGGCATTCGACCCACAGCGAGTGGGCATGGATTGATATCGCATGCGCGTGAAGTCATTGTCAGAATCCGGCAGGCTGCGGAGTACCTCGCAACCAGCAAACGGGGCACGACCAACGCGTTGCGCATCGGCTCCATACCAGCGGCTTCCTACGCACTGATAGCGCCGCTTTTGCCGGCCTTTTACAGCCAGCATCCTGATGTTCACATCGACTTGGCGGAAGACACCGACGCGCGCTTGCTACCGGTGCTGATCGGCGGCGGTCTCGATGCATTGTTCTGCAGGGCACCACTACAAATGCCAGCAGAACTGGTCTTCGAGCCGCTGCTTGAAGACGATGCCATCATCGTCGCTGCATCGTCCCATCCGCTGTCCACGATGGCCGGCTTGGCCATCACCGCATTGGATGGTGCACGCTGGGTATTACCCGCTTCGAGCGTCCAGTTGAGAGAGTTGTTCGATCGCGTAGTACTGAGCGCGCTGCCCGATGCCATGTTGTTTCCGCTCTCCACCATTTCCCTATCGGTGCTGGAAGGATTTCTGCAACAGCCTGGCGCCGTCACGCTTCTGCCACGCAGTGTGTCGAGGGGTCTGATCGCCAGCGGGCGCGTCCACCAACTAGACGTTGCTATCACAGCACCGCTGTCACCGCTTGGTATTGTGTACAGCGCGGAAAGAGCCCCTGAACTGTTGCAGGCTTTCTTGTCGATTGCGCGGCAATGGATGGGAGATCGCAAGTCGATTGAGCCGTAGGCCTCGGGAGCAAGGGGTCTTGCGGTAGGGAAGCGTCGTTCCCCCGCGACCGACCGGTCTGCAAGTTTTGGTCTCGTACGACGAGGGGCAGTTCGCCGCCAGCGGCAATACCTCATGAATCTGCCTCGCGGCCAATTGACAACGCCACGCGTCCCCCATCTGGACCTGAATCGATTCCAAGAGCTGGTTGGTGATGGACTGCAGTTCACAGCCATCAGTTATCAGGCGATCTTCGGAGACCTTCCGATCACCGCCGTGCCCGCAACTCCTGCTTCAGTATCTTCCCAACTGCATTGCGCGGCAGGCTGTTGACGAATTCAACGGCCTTCACGCACTTGTACCCGGCGAGCCGTTGTCTGCAAGCGGTCAGGATATCTGCCTCCATAACGGACGAGCCTGGCTTGCACACCACAAACGCGACGGGGACCTCCCCCCACTTTGCATCTGCCCGCCCGACCACCGCCACGTCTGCAACACCGTGAACCGTGCGGATCGCGGCTTCCAGCTCAGCGGGATAGATGTTCTCTCCGCCGCTGATGATCATATCCTTCAGACGGTCCACGACATACAGGAAACCATCCTTGTCGAGATGGCCGATATCTCCGGTTCGATACCAGCCCTGATGCAAGGCGGCCTGCGTGGCGTCCGGATTTCTCCAGTAGCCGGAGAAGACCATCGGGCCCCGGCACCAGATCTCACCGTCCTCCCCGGTCGACAGCGCAGCTCCCGTCGCCGGGTTGACGATTCTGAGTTCGCCGTGCAGATGTACCTTGCCTTGCGAGTGTGCCTTCGCCAGCCCCATCTCGGTGGTCCAGAATGACACGGCTCCGCAGAACTCGGTAGTTCCGTAGACCTGTTGCACGCTGATACCCAGATCGAGACAGGCCTCGATCAGTGCCTTCGGTACTGCCGACGCTCCGCAACTCACCCACGACAGGCTTGAAGCGTCAACCGACATCGCCTTTGCCACCGCAAGCATTGCCTGAAGCATCACCGGTACCGTCATCATGCTCGTGATGCGTTCAGCGGCGATGGTTTGCCAGACCTCCGTCGGATCAAAGTCTGCCCGGAGAACGGTGGTGCATCCCTTTAGCACATTGGTAATCAACGGAGACAGTCCACCGATATGGAACATCGGTGCGACGAGCAGGAATCGCGCATCCTGACGCCAATCCAGGGTATTGGCATTGGCATGAGCGGCCCAGATCAGGGCTTCGTGCGACAGCATCGCCCCTTTGGGACGCCCAGTCGTGCCTGAGGTGTACATGATGACCGCCGGCAAATCGGCTCGCACTTCACGGGAGCCTGATGCCAGAGGTCCGGACCCGTCCACAATGCTGTCGTAATCGACGCCAAGACCACGCTCTCCCACCCGGATGATTCCCCGCAGCGGCTGGGCTTCAACGAGCAGTTCAACGACAGGAGCGAATTCGTCCTCATACAGCAGAGCGGAAGGCTCGGCATCAGCGAGAATGTATGCCAGTTCCGCGGCGCTTAGCCTCCAGTTCAACACCACGGCAGTCGCGCCAGCACGAGCGGCAGCGAACACCGCATTGGCCTGGGCCTCACCATTTCTTGCGTAGATCGCAACTCGATCCCCTTCGGAAACCCCTAGCTCGGCGAATGCATCAGCAAGCCGTGTACAGCGATCGTTGAACTGAGAAAAGGTCCAGCGTCCGCGCGGGCACACAATGGCTTCGCGGGACGGCGACAGCGCGGCGCGCTGCGCAAGCAGTTGCGAGAGATGCAGGGGCATGATGTCAGGTGTTCGTCAGCTCGCGGCGGGAGGTCAGATCATCAGACTGGCGCGGTTGATCAGCAGTGCAATCGGCGCTTGTGGGTCCAGCGTGCCATATGCAAAGCCACACTCTTGTGCCAGGCGGGCGCGACAGAAGGCATTGGCAATCTCATCATTCCCGGAGGTCAACAGCAGCGCCGCCTGAAGGGCCATTGCCGTTCGCTCTACCACCAGCCGGCTGCGCGCCTCCAGGACGGTCTGGTCTTCGAAGGCTTTATGCAGCCACGCCACATGCCGGTCATAGGCCTCATGCAACCCTCGCGCCGTGTGGAGTTCCTTGAACAGGGCGTCGCGAACTCCGGGCTCCTTCTGCAAGGCACGCAGGACGTCCAGGCACTGAACGTTGCCGCTGCCCTCCCAGATCGAGTTCAGAGGCGCCTGCCGATAGAGCCGCGGCAGGATGTTCTCCTCGACGTATCCAATCCCACCCAGGCATTCCTGCGCTTCGTTGATATAGGCAGGCGTACGCTTGCAGACCCAGTATTTCCCAATGGCGGTCCCGATGCGGGCGAGTGCGGCCTCATGCGGATCTCGCGGCGACGCATCCACAGCGCAAGCGATACGCATCGCAAGCGCGATGGCTGCCTCGCTCTCCATTGCCAGGTCGGCCAGGACATTGCGCATCAGAGGCTGGTCAATCAGCAAACGTCCGAATGCCTTGCGCTGACTCGTGTGGTGGAGTGCCTGCACAATTGCCTGCCGCATCTGCGCGGCTGAGCCGAGAATGCAATCCAGCCGGGTCAGCGCAACCATCTCGATAATCGTCGCGACGCCACGCCCTTCCTCGCCAACCAGACTCGCCGTCGCTCCCTGGAACTCGACCTCGGAAGATGCATTGCTCCAGTCGCCCAACTTGTCCTTCAACCGCTGGATCCGGACCGCATTGAGGGATCCGTCAGGGAGAACACGTGGCATCAGAAAGCAACTCAGACCGCCCTCCGCCTGAGCCAGGACCAGATGCGCATCGCACATCGGCGCTGAAAAGAAGAACTTGTGGCCAACGATTTCGTACGTACCGTCCCGTTGAAGGTGCGCGTGCGTCGTGTTGCTTCGGACATCCGAGCCGCCCTGCTTTTCCGTCATGCCCATGCCGATCGTGCACGCGGTCTTCTCATGAGCAGGCAGTGCGCGCGAGTCGTACTCGCTGGCTGTCGCGCGAGGGATCCATGCGTCTGCAACCGCCGGAGACTTGCGGAGCGCCGGAATGGCGGCATGTGTCATCGTTAGCGGGCAGCTTGTGCCGGCGTCCGGCTGGCCGTTCAGATACACCAGGGCTGCACGCGCAACGTGCGCGCCAACCCGATCCTCGTGCCGCCAGGAAAAGGTATGAACCTGGCCCTGCATCGCGTGGCCCATCAGTTGATGGTAGGCCGGGTGAAACTCGACCGTGTCGATGCGCCGGCCATACCTGTCTGCGTATTCCGGCCGATCGTGACCGGTCATTCCGGATTATCGTGACCGCGGATTCCGGCATCGTGACCGGCATTTCCGGTTTATCGTGACCAGCCGTTCCGGCGATCGTGACCGGGCCGCCGGAGAGGCATCTCACCGCTGATATGGTGGTGTCCTGCTGGCGATGGTCCGGGTGGGGATGTTGCGTATTGTTCAACCCAGGCTGTGGATAACCTTCTGCGTTTTTGCACGGAGAAGCGATGCCCAAGCCGCCCATGACGATACGCATGATCAAAGACGTGTTACGACTCAAGCACGAGTCCAAACTGTCGCACGCCAGCATTGCCGCGGCGCTGCAAGTTTCCAAGGGCGTGGTGTCCAAGTATGTGTCACTGGCCGCTGAGGCCGGCATGACATGGGAGCAGCTACGCGATCTCGATGAAACAGCGATTGCCGCGCACCTGCTGCCCAGCGCACGCGCCAGCGCCTATGTGCCGCCGGACTATGCCCGCATCCACCAGGAACTGCGGCGCAAGGGCGTCACGCTGACCCTGCTGTGGCAGGAATATGTTGAGGCCCATCCCGGCGGCAAGACCTATCGCCACACGCAATTCTGCGAGCGCTACCACGCCTGGGCAAAAAGCCTGAAGCGCTCGATGCGGCAGACCCACAAGGCCGGTGAGAAGCTGTTCGTTGACTATGCCGGGCCGACCATCGCTGTGGCCGACGGCGGCCGCGCCCATGTGTTTGTTGCGGCTCTCGGCGCGTCCAGCTACACATTCGCCTGCGCCACGCCGCGCGAGACGATGGTGGACTGGATCGGCTCGATGGTGCGTGCCCTGAGCTTTATCGGCGGCAGCCCAGAACTGATCGTCCCAGACAACCCGCGCGCCTTGATTGCCAACGCCGACCGTTATGAGCCGCGCGCTAACGAGACGGTGCTCGACTTCGCGCGCCATTACGGCACCTCGGTGCTACCTGCCCGTGCACGGCGCCCGCAGGACAAAGCGAAGGTTGAGGTGGCAGTGCAGATCGTAGAGCGTTGGATCCTCGCACGACTGCGCCATCAGCGTTTCGAGACCGTGCATGCGGTCGACCGCGCGATTGCGGCGTTGCTGCCCGCACTCAATGAGCGCCCCTTCCAGAAGCTGCCAGGCAGCCGTGCCAGTGCCTTCGCGGCCCTGGATGCGCCGGCACTCCGCCCCTTGCCGGCGGTCCCTTACGAGATCGCCAGGTTCCGCACCGTCAAGGTCCATATCGACCATCACATCGAGATCCAGAAGCATCGCTACAGCGTGCCGCACGCACTGGTCGGCCAGATGCTTGATGCACGCATTACCGCTCATGCGGTCGAACTGTTGCACCGTGGCCAGCGCGTCGCTGTCCATGCGCGCGCGGCCGCCGGTGGCTTCACCACCGTGCCCGAGCATCTGCCCGCCGCCCATCGCGCCCACCTCGAGTGGACACCGCAGCGACTCATCCGCTGGGGCGAGCAGATCGGCGGCGCCACCGGTGCTGTCGTGCGCCGGCTGCTTGAGCAGCACAAGCATCCTGAACACGGCTACCGCGCCTGTCTGGGGTTGCTGAGCCTGGCCAAGCGCTATGGCAAGGAACGCCTCGAAGCCGCCTGTGCGATTGCGCTGGAGCTCGGCTCCTATCAGTACCGCCACGTCAAGAACGTGCTCGAAACCGATCGCGATCGGCTGACCACAGCCCCTCCTGCCGAGTGGGTCAGTCCCGACCATGCACACCTGCGCGGCCCCAGCTACTACCAGTAACGCCGTCTGCCAGGCAGCACTAACTCCCGCGATTCGCCTCAATGGCCCTCGCACACCGCTACCGCTGGGCCGCAGCCGATCTTGCTTGCCTGGCGCTCACAACCGGAACCCAATCTCATGATGACCCACACCACGCTCGCGCAACTGCGCTCACTCAAGCTCGACGGCTTTGCCGCCGCCCTGGAAGAACAGCTTGCCCAGCCCGGCGCCAGCGCGCTCGCCTTCGAGGAACGTCTGGCGCTGCTGATCGACCGCGAACTGCTCTGGCGCAATGACCGCAAGCTTGCCCGTCTCTTGCAGCGTGCCCGCCTCAAGTACCCCCACGCCACGATCGAGGATCTTGACGCCCGTCCAGGCCGAGGCATTGATCGGAAACAGGTCACCAGTCTCGCGCTGTCCGACTGGATCACAACCGGACATACTGTCCTGATCGGTGGCCCGACCGGCGTCGGCAAGACCTGGCTGGCCTGCGCGCTGGCGCAGTACGCCTGCCGCCGCGGGCATTCCGTCGCTTATCTGCGCGTGCCCAGGCTGGCCGAAGAGCTACGTATCCTGCATGGCAGCGGTGGCTTCGGCAAATGGCTGCTGCAGATGGCCAAGACTGACCTGATCGTGCTGGACGACTGGGCAGTGGCGCCGCTGGACGCGGTCACGCGCAATGACCTGCTTGAACTCATTGACGATCGCGGCAGCAGCCGTGGGCTACTCATTACCAGCCAGCTACCCGTCGAGCACTGGCATGGCTGGATCGGCGATCCCACCATCGCCGATGCGATCCTCGATCGTCTGATGCACCGCATTCACCGCATCACGCTGGCGGGCGATTCGCTCAGAAAGTCTGCTCAAAAAACGAGCACGACATCCAGCGGCAGCCACACTGCTTAGCTTGGCAGAGTAGAATCCGTCCCCGCGCAACACCCTCAACCCATCACCGGTCACGACGCCGGAATGGCCGGTCACAATCAGCCGGAAACTGCGGGGCCACAGCGGTCACGATAAAACGGAATCAGTGGTCACGATGCCGGAATCGGCGGTCACATTCACCGGAATACGCACCTGTCAAAGCTGTGCAGTACCGGCTTATGACGGTTGGCCAGCTCCCCGTACTCCATCATTCGTCCGCCCGTGACTTCACCATAGGCCGCAAGGTGCTCGCTCGCCCATGCTCCGCCATGCCGCGCTACGGCCTCCTGCAATGCGCGATCCGTTGACCAGGCGTTATACGCGGGCAGGGGCAACGGCTGGTTCTGGACATCGTGAGTGCTGAACTGTGACCTGGCTGACATGGGTAGACTCTCATCCGTGGAAGCGATTCGTATATTACACAACGTCGCATGTTTTGAAAAAACAAGTAATATCAGGAAGAACCCTACCCTATGGCTGAGGCATCAAAGGCTGCATTGGATGAAAGTGCTCCCGGTCCGGCAGCGCGCCGCCTGATTCTCAAGCTCCTGGTGGCATCAGAGACGGAGACCCTCGACGCCTCCGACGCTATCCGCGCCTGCGCGCTCTTCGGGATCTCGGACAACAATGCGCGGGTTGCGCTTACCCGTCTGGCGAACGCCAATCTGATTGAGACAGCGGGAAGAGGAACGTATCGGCTTGGCTCCGAGGGCCGGGCGCTGGGTGAAGACATATCCGCATGGCGAGTTGCAGAGCAGCGAGTGCGTCCTTGGGATGGCACATGGGTAGCCGTCCTGATCGCCGGCCTGGGACGAAGCGATCGTACGGCCCTGCGTGCACGTGAGCGCGCCCTTGCGCTCGTCGGCATGCGGCAACTCGACGAAGGCCTGTATGTCCGGCCGGATAACCTCGCCGGAGGCGTCGCCCATACGCGCGAACGGCTCCACGGCCTTGGCGTCGAGAATAGTGCACCGGTCTTTACGGTACGAGACTTCGACGCCGGGCTGGAATCGAAGGCTCGCGGCCTGTGGAACGGGAAGGAGCTTGTGAAGGGCTATCGCGAGAGCAGGCGTCTGCTTGAGAAATCGAATGCCAGGCTCGACACGTTACCCGTAGAGTTGGCCGCCAAGGAAGCCTATCTGCTCGGCGACCAGGCGATCCGGCAACTAGTGTTCGATCCGTTCTTGCCTGAGCCGCTTGTGACTGTGGCGGATCGTGTCGCCTTCGGAAGTGAAGTAAGACGCTATGACGAAGTTGGTCGTTCCATTTGGCAGCGGTTTCTGGCCGCGCGTGGTTGATGGGCAAGGAGCATCTGAAGCAATCTGGAGTTGATGGCGTCCGCCTGTCAGCATTCGTTCGCGGCTATCTGAGGAGCCGGCTGGGAAGTGCAAGTGGCGGACCTGAATCACAGCCTGCCTCGCCCAGGCCGCGCATCGGCGAGCAATGATGATTGCCGTCGAATTGAATGCTTACAAAGGCCAATGCTCTCTCATCCTACGTAGCTCGCTTTGCAGATGGCGCAGCTCGCTATTGATGGCCGCTAGCTCTTCAATGGAGTACTCGATCACTTGCTGCATCTCTGAAGTGGGCAGCCCGATAACGTTGACGACGCGGTTCTTGTGCGCCTCGACACCCCAGCGCCCATGAACTAGGTTGTTCCGCTGTTGGCGAGCTACATGAGCGCGTTGAATCCAGCTCTCATAGGCACTGTGCCTCTTAGAGCCTCGCGATAACCTGGCATCGACGTACTTAGACAGTTCATCCAGCTTAGTCTTAAAGTTCTGGCTCTCGACTGACTTCGTAAGACTCTCCAAGTTTCGACCGCCGTCTACCCATACAAGGCATAAAGCTAGGTTTACTTCGAGGCGCGAAAATTCGAAAAGCATGTGACCAAGTAGGGATGCGGCCTCATCCTCCAACTTGCTCCTTCTTTCCCAAAGCTCGCCTGCAGTAATTTCATTCATGGCCAGAGTTATTCAAACGCGGACCCGCCATGCTATTCGAATCGTATGGGAGCCGCCACCATCCGGGTGGCCATTCGACAGCCTGTGGCCAAACTCGCTGGGGGCGGTCATGCGGTGAACAGCCACATGCGTCGCCGTTGCGCCAACGCAATGCAGAGTTGTCTCATTGGCGTCAGCATCCGCGTTCTCTAGCCTTGCAATTGGTGCTGAACACACCACTCGCAACGGCCTCACCGCACCCGACAGACTGCGGTGTTTATTCGTCCCTAGCTTCCGCTAAGGCCGGGTAGCGCGCATCGATACAATACCCGAAAGGGAAAACATGCGGGCCGTTTGCGAGCGGTGTTCACGTACCTGGCCGCCCCTCTGAACAAGGGCAATTTAACAATCTTCGCAAGGATTGCTATGTCGACGAAATCTATTGAGGGACAAATCCGCACCATCAGGACCGGGCGAACTCACTTTCCAGTTGTACCTGCTAGCAGCAATAACTTTACCGGCCTACGAGCTATTCCTTGGATTCGTTTGCAGGGTGTTTGGCTAGAACAGGCTGGCTTCACGGTCGGACAGAGGCTCAAAGTGAAGGTACATCGGAAACTGGTCGTCATTTCCGCCGAGTAGCAGCAACGGAAAGAGATCAGGAGCATCGTTCTGGTGATCCCGTACAGAGGATGCGGCGATGGGCGGCGAGCACCCGGGGCTGGGTGCTGGTCGGCCGTCCTCAGAGTCCTGGAGACGTCAAAGCACACACTCAACAGTTATGCGCTGTCGCCCTGCACCCAACTTCAAGAACGCGGTAGTGTGCTCGCCCAGTGTGAGGTGCAGGACGGCGACAGGGGACAAATCTATTTGCTCAATCTTCAAATGACCTTGAAATAGATCTGCCCCCTGTTTTGTGCTTCACTCCCTTTTTTCCTATGTGCGCACTAAATCTGCGATGCAGGCGTCGGCTTCGATACTAATCGGGATATGCGAACGCGGGGTCAAGCACCGAGTTGCCTCCTCTCGAGCGCGCGAGCAGCCGATGCACAAGCCTGTGGCAGTTGGCGCACAGGCATTGAAGATCGTCCAGAGACGTTTTATGCCCCGGCTTCATCTCACTTACAAGCGTCTCGGCATGATGCACTTCGATGCACGCCTCCGCATCTTTCGTTCCGTATTCTTCGACTGGATCGAATCCGCATCTCTCGCATTGGAGCTTTCCATTTCGACGGCGGTACTGATCCTTTTTAGCCTTTGATACAGGTGCGCGCTCGCGCGTTCGATGCAACTTCCACAGCTCACGCCCTTCTTCCCAACCTTCTTCGGGAGGCCCACCTGGCTCATCGTCGACGGCAGCCCCTTTCGCGACCACTTGATAGCCAGCCGCGCGCAGCAGCTGGAAGCACGGCGACGATTCACCGCCTGAGAAATGCTTAGGTTCTATGCGCTCGCCATCAAGTGCCAGCGATAGAGCCACGCCGAAAACCGCCATAGGAGGGAATCGATTGCCGCGCTCCGAGATCAGAACATAGTCTGTGGTGGACGTGCCGAAAGGGTGATGAACGTAACCACTCTCGAACATTTGCACAGAGGTCCAGATAAATTCGGGCGTAGCGCGCTGAAGCACATCGACAGGAAGCCGATCACTATCGGATCCTGACGAGGCTCCCCCCGTCAACGCTGAATACTCCTTAGGAACATACCCCACTTTCTGAAGCTTTCTCCGCGCGTGCTGGCGCAGAGACGTTGAAAAGTGAGAGTTCCACTCGGACTCAATTACAAGTGCTTCAACCGTCAGGTCAACTCGTTCGGCCTCCAACAACTTCAGGAAGCCGCTTGAGTAGTCAGCGCGACTGATCAATCTGCCCACCGCTCCCTCACTACCCTGGGAGTTCAGCAGGCCTTCGAACTTCCTGTAGTCGATCCCAGCCTTCTCTTCTGCCTCCACGGCTTTCGTCAGCAGGAACCGAGTAAACCTCTCCTCGGTAGCGCGATCCAAAGCTTCTCCCCTGTTTTAAGTTGCCGATAAACACGTTCGCCACCCGTCTCGATCAGGCAGCACCATGCTTGGGGGAAAAAGGGGACGGATCTATTCTGATCTAGATCGTGAAATAGATCCGTCCCCTTTTCTCCCCCTCTTTAACATCTACCCTATTCCAGCTTGCCCCATTGCACCTTTCACAGCCTCGACAAACTCCGAATGACGCCCCAGCTCGCAACTCTTCGCCAATCTAATCTCATAGCTTTCGGCCGAGCATCGAATTTTTGCGAATCTCCCCATAAAATGCCTAAGAAATGTAAGCAAATAATCCTTTCCAGAAACAACGTTAATTCCTGCAGCAACAGTGTCACATCGCAGCAGCATCTCCAGATAAGCATCGAATACCTGGCTTCTGTCATGTACCGCAATGAGATCAGAGAATAACTTACAGATTCTCGCCTCTACTGCAGCGATACTAATACTAGGGGTCGGCTTATATTCCAAAAGATCAGAAAGACCGAGCGAAACAGATTGAGCAGTTGGCGCAAACACTCTGAGCGTCGCATACATGGCAAATAATTCAATCAAGCAACTGGCTTCACGCTCATAAGCGGAGAAATCAACCCGTCGAGCAACTTGCGCTCTGCTTTCATTACCAAACTCTTCAAACAAAAATTCCAATACAGCAGACTCGTCAACCAGAATGTTCTCGACACAATAGACCTTGTGTTCATATAGTCGAGGCAATGGTGACTGAGGATTGCCACAGATCAAATTCAGATCACCATCAATGATGTATAGACGCGGTCGACCGTCAGCTTGACTGTCCGCCTTACACTTCTCGATCACCGCCCCTCTTCCACCCAATGGAAAAACTCGATCTATCTTGAATTTTCCACCCCCTATTCTATTGATTAGTTCAACATAAATATTCTGAGTTATTTTCTTATGATCTTCTATATATACATCAATATCATTCCACTCTTGAAAGAAGGTGGACATACTCCCCCGTGACTTCTCTGGCCACTTAACCACGCCGCCCTCCCCGAATATCAACGCAGTTACGATCCATATCCATCACAATGGCTGGCGAGTGCGTTGCCATAATCAATTGAGCATTCGGACTCGCCTCTCTCATAGTTTCGACGAATTTCTCTTGCCACCTGAGATGAAGGGATAGCTCCGGCTCATCTACAATAAATATTCCTTTGCTGGCCGTTTTCATTGCAACGGTTAGATAGCCAAGCATCACGACTATTTGCCTTTCCCCAGATGACAACACAGAAATCGGGCGTTTTTCCCCATTTTGTATCTTTACCTCTAGCCGCCCAACGGTATCAATTGACAATTCCTTTCCAGTATCTCGGAGAAAGCGATTTGCGAGTTCGGTGAAGCGACTTACGTGCCGCCAGAGACCAGCAACATGGGAGCTATGCTTATCAAGCATTTCGACTAGCTTGACCATACGATCCACTATTGGTCTACTTGCCATGAGCTTTATTACCTGCCCAATCTCAGCCTTCTCCCGCTCCTCCGGCTCTTTCATGAAAGGGATAGGACTAGCAAGTTCCTCAATTTTTCCAAAGTAGCGCTCGAGCATGGGACTATATTTTTCCTTTTCAATGCCTAGACCCGAAAGCCCCACTTCGATTCGCTCACGCCTACCTAGTAGCTCTTTTGAAACCTGGACTCTTTGAAGATTGGAATCAAAATGCCACAAATCTTCAAATTCATTAAACTCAAAGGCAGAAAGCAATATGTCTGTCCTTAGCTTCTCTGCGCTGCGATCGGATCGCTCCCGAACACGCCTCACCTCATTCAAAAGCATTGCTTGAACATCTGCCAATCCCGAGGCATTTGCTTGTTCCCAAGCGTACCTATCGCCGGTCATGCGCAAACGCCCTGGATCGCGCGCATATGATTGCGAATCCAAGGCCGAGGAGGCCAAGTACGTATTCTTCCGATCGAGCCCCAAGAATACTGGCGTACGCACCTCGTTCCTAAGAAAATTTAGGACTGGATGATCCGAAAATCTTTCCTCTAGGATTGAATAGTGCTCCTCAACCCGCTCCTCTGGGCGATTACGCAGACGATAGGAACGCGGATCCAAATTTGTGTAGAAAAGATCCTCCTTGATGTGCTCAATGGAAATTCTGGTTCCTTCGGGGCCGGACGAAGAAGAAATGACAATAGGTTTGCCATTCTCATCCGAGATATGAAGCATAGCTCGCGTATGCGGAATTAGATCCAAATCCTTCAAGCTTGGCCTAAGCAGAGCGGATATTAGACGCAGCGCAGTCGTTTTGCCCGCGCCGTTAATTCCAGTGAGGAATGTCAAATCCGGAAAAAAACTACACGCTATCTCCATGTAGCCAAATACACCAAAAGCCGAAAGATATCCAAGCTTCATCTCAAGCCTTCATTAGATTAAAAATCAACAATCTGCCACTCACAATGAAAAGGTGACTGCTTTCGGCAGAATCCGGAAAGCACCCACACTGAGTGATAGTCTACCGGGCATTCTTTCACCTTGTAAGCATCGCTGTCACCCCCAAAAAGAGGTATCTAGTTTCTAGAAATAAAAATGGGGAGCCTATTTGGCTCCCCATTTTTACAGGCATTGGATTGAAATCGTCTTTCTCAATCCCAGCTCAACGCCCCACCCGTCTGATACTCAATAACCCGAGTCTCAAAGAAGTTCCGCTCCTTCTTCAGATCGATCATCTCGCTCATCCACGGGAACGGGTTCTCTTCGTTCGGGAACAGCTGATCCAACCCAATCTGCTGGCACCGCCGATTGCAGATGAAGCGCAGATACGACTTAAACATCGGCGCATTCAGACCCAACACCCCACGCGGCATCGTATCCTCAGCGTAGCGATACTCCAGATCAACAGCCTTCTTGAACAGCTCCGTAATCTCAGCCTTAAACTCCGCCGTCCAAAGATGCGGATTCTCCAGCTTGATCTGATTAATCAAATCAATCCCAAAATTGCAGTGCAGCGACTCATCCCGCAGGATGTACTGATACTGCTCCGCAGCCCCAGTCATCTTGTTCTGCCGCCCCATCGCCAGGATCTGCGTGAAGCCCACATAGAAGAACAGCCCTTCCATGATGCAGGCGAACACGATCAGCGACTTCAGCAGCTTCTGGTCGTTTTCCGGCGTGCCGGTCTTGAACGACGGGTCGGTCAGCGTGTCGATGAACGGGATCAGGAACTCGTCCTTGTCGCGGATCGACTGCACTTCGTGGTACGCGTTGAAGATCTCGGCTTCGTTCAGGCCCAGCGATTCAACGATGTACTGGTAGGCGTGCGTGTGGATGGCCTCTTCAAAGGCCTGGCGCAGCAGGTACTGGCGGCATTCCGGCGCGGTGATCTGGCGGTAGGTGCCCAGCACGATGTTGTTGGCGGCCAGCGAGTCGGCGGTGACGAAGAAGCCGAGGTTGCGCTTGATGATGCGGCGCTCGTCTTCGGTCAGGCCGTTCGGGTCTTTCCACGTCGCGATGTCGCGCGACATGTTGATTTCCTGCGGCATCCAGTGGTTGGCGCAGCCGGCCAGGTACTTTTCCCACGCCCACTTGTACTTGAACGGGACGAGCTGGTTGACGTCGGTCGAGCCGTTGATGACGCGCTTGTCGGCAGCGTTGACGCGGCGGTTGCTTTGCGCGGCGGCGGCGTTGGGGTTGTTGCCCAGGATGCCGGCTTGCGTGGCGCTCGGCGGCAGGACGCCTTGCTGGTCGGCCGTGGCAGCGGCGGCAGCGGCGGCAGCGGGTTGCAGGGCAGGCTGCGGTGCGGCCTGCGGGGTGGCTTGAACGTCGTCGTCCCAGCTCAGCATAAGTCTTTCTCCAATTGTCTTCGTGGCTCAGTTGACGATCTGAATCACCTGGTCCCACTTGCTATGCGGCCCGTGAACCTGCCGCCGGCCGGGGAACCGGTCATCCAATAGCGACAACCTAGCAATGCCATCAATGTAAAAGCGGCGCCAGTCTGGAAGGACTCCTCGAGAACTCGTCCCGCGGACTTGGTATCCCAAGATTCCGAGCCGACCCGCCTGAAGCCCCAAGATATGAGGCTCAGCAATTCGGTTGTGCCCATCGTAGAAGAAGCTCAGGAGCCTCTTCTCCCTGATTGCTTGTTGAATCAGTTGCGCATTCACGTGGACCTCCACGCTTAATCCCCCCGCGCAACATTGCACGGGGGGTACAAACTCGCCTACTTCTTGGTCTTTTGCGACAGCGCGCTGCCAGCAATTGACTTGGCATCAGCACCAAAGCGACCGTCCTTCAGGATCTTTGCCGCAGTCGTTGCAACTTTGGCTGAAGTACCTTCGGCAGGTGCCTTGCTCTGAGTAAGGACACTCGCAGCTACCTTTTTGACATCCGGACTTGTGGATGCCTTCAGCGCCTCAGAAGCCTTAGAGGCAACATTCTTCGAGGTTTCCTTAGTCATGGCTGACTCCTTACTGGCAAGCCTCGCACTCTTCAAACCCAGGATCACCCGGACGCATCGTGCAAACCGCGCCTTCCGCCTCCGGCATGGCCGGTGCCGAGGCAGCCGCCGCATCCAGCGCCGAACCACCATCGCTACCCGACGACACCGCATTCAGCGAACCGCGCGACACGGTGGACTTCTCCACGTGCGTGGCAGCCATCGTGCGCAGGTAGTACGTGGTCTTCAGGCCGCGCAGCCAGGCCAGCTTGTAGGTGTCGTCCAGCTTCTTGCCCGAGGCGCCGGCCATGTAGATGTTCAGGGACTGGGCCTGGTCGATCCACTTCTGGCGGCGGCTGGCGGCTTCCACCAGCCAGGTCGGCTCGACTTCGAACGCGGTGGCGTAGATGTCGCGCAGGTCTTGCGGAATGCGGTCGATGCGCGACAGCGAGCCGTCGAAGTACTTCAGGTCGGCGACCATCACTTCGTCCCACAGGCCGCGTTCCTTCAGGTCGCGCACCAGGTAGTCATTGACCACGGTGAACTCGCCCGACAGGTTCGACTTGACGTACAGGTTCTGGAACGTCGGCTCGATGCACGCGGACACGCCGATGATGTTCGAGATCGTGGCGGTCGGCGCGATTGCGATGCAGTTCGAGTTGCGCATGCCGTGCTGCTTGATGCGGGCGCGCAGGCTGTCCCAGTCCATGCTGCTCGACAGGTCCACGTCCAGGTAGCCGCCGCGCTCTTCGGCTAGCAGCTTGAGCGAGTCCTGCGGCAGGATGCCGCGGTCCCACAGCGAGCCGGTGTAGGTCTCGTAGCGGCCACGCTCTTCGGCCAGCTCGGTGGAGGCCTGGTAGGCGTAGTAGCACACGGCTTCCATCGAGGTGTCGGCGAACTTCACCGCGGCGTCGCTGGCGTACGGCGTGCGCAGCACGTGCAGGCAGTCCTGGAAGCCCATGATGCCCATGCCGACCGGACGGTGGCGCAGGTTGGAGTTGCGGGCCTTTTCGACAGCGTAGTAGTTGATGTCGATGACGTTGTCGAGCATCCGCATGGCGGTGCGGATGGTCTTCTGCAGCTTGGCGTGGTCGAGCACGTACGAGCCGTCGGCCTGCTTGGCCAGGTGGGCGACCAGGTTGACCGAGCCCAGGTTGCAGACGGCGATTTCGCTGTCATTGGTGTTCAGCGTGATTTCCGTGCACAGGTTGGAGCTGTGGACGACGCCGACGTGCTGCTGCGGGCTGCGGATGTTGCACGGATCCTTGAAGGTGATCCACGGGTGGCCGGTTTCGAACAGCATGCCCAGCATCTTGCGCCAGAGCTGCATGGCCGGGACCTTCTTGAACAGCTTCAGTTCGCCGCTGGCGGCCTTGGCTTCGTAGCCGAGGTAGGCCTGCTCGAATGCCTTGCCGACCTTGTCGTGCAGGTCCGGGCAGGTGGACGGCGAGAACAGCGTCCATTCGCCGTTTTCCATCACGCGCTTCATGAACAGGTCCGGAATCCAGTTGGCCGTGTTCATGTCGTGGGTGCGGCGGCGGTCGTCGCCGGTGTTCTTGCGCAGCTCCAGGAATTCTTCGATGTCCAGGTGCCAGGTTTCCAGGTAGGCGCAGACGGCGCCCTTGCGCTTGCCGCCCTGGTTCACGGCCACGGCGGTGTCGTTCACCACCTTCAGGAACGGCACCACGCCCTGGCTCTTGCCGTTGGTGCCCTTGATGTGCGAGCCGAGCGCGCGCACGTTGGTCCAGTCATTGCCCAGGCCGCCGGCAAACTTGGACAGCAGCGCGTTTTCCTTGAGCGCTTCGTAGATGCCTTCCAGGTCGTCCGAGACGGTGGTCAGGTAGCACGACGACAGCTGCGAGCGCTGGGTGCCCGAGTTGAACAGGGTCGGCGTGGACGACATGAAGTCGAACGACGACAGCAGCTGGTAGAACTCGATGGCGCGCGCTTCGCGGTCGGCTTCGTTGAGGGCCAGGCCCATGGCGACGCGCATGAAGAATGCCTGCGGCATCTCGATGCGGGTCTCGTCGATGTGCAGGAAGTAGCGGTCATACAGCGTCTGCAGGCCCAGGTAGTTGAACTGGAAGTCGCGGCTGGCGTCCAGCGCGGCGCCCATGCGGGCCAGGTCATACGTGGCCAGCTTCTCGTCCAGCAGCTCGGCGGCGATACCGCGGGCGATGAACTTGGGGAAGTACTCGGCGTAACGCGTGGTCATTTCGGCCTGCGTCACTTCGGCACCCAGGATTTCCTTGCGGATGGTGTGCAGCAGGATACGGGCGGTGACCTGGCTGTAGTCCGGATCCTTTTCGATCAGGGTACGCGCGGCCAGGATGGCGGAGTCGTACACCTGCGTCATCGGCACGCCTTCGTACAGGTTCTTGAGCGTTTCCTTCAGGATCGGCTCGGCGCTCACGGCCTTGCCCAGGCCGGCGCAGGCGTTGTCGAGCAGCGCGTGCAGGGCGACGATGTCCAGCGGCTTGCTCACGCCGGCGTCGCTCACGTTGATGCTGATGCCGCCTTCCTGCACGCGGGCCACGGCTTCGGCGCTGGCGCTGGCGCGCTCTGCCTTGCGCTTCTCGCGGTACAGCACGTAGGCGCGGGCCACTTCATGCTCGCCCGAGCGCATCAGCGCCAGTTCCACGTGGTCCTGCACGTCTTCAATATGGATGGCGCCGCCGTTGGGGCGGCTGCGCACCAGCGCGCGCACCACGTTGTCAGTCAGTTGCTCGACGATCTCGCGCACACGCGCGGACGCGGCGCCCTGCCCGCCGTTCACGGCGAGGAAGGCCTTGGTCATGGCAACGGCGATCTTGGACGGCTCGAAAGCCACCACGGCGCCGTTGCGTCGAATGATCTTGTGATCCGGGTAGTTCGTATTGGCGGCGTTGGCGGGGGTCTGCTGCGCGGTCGGTGCGATACCGGCGGCGGCGCCACCCGTGGTGATTTCGTTCTGGGCCGTTTGCATGAGAACTCCTGTTTTTACCCTGGAAATAAGAGACAAAAGAGTCCCTGGCGAAATGCGGCGAAAAGAACGTCCCTCCCGGCGTGAAGTCGGGGGCGGACAGACTGCCTTTACGTGAACATTTCGCCAGGGACTCTTGTGATTCGCTGGCCTTAGCGGGCGGTTTCGAGACGATGCACGAACTTCGTGATCCCTGACTCGCCCTTGGGCCGGCTCCCCGGTTTGACTACTAGATATAGTGTGTGACGCGTAAAACTGGGCTAAGTATAGTGAAACGAATCCGAATGACCAGTCTTGACAAGCGCTATTTCGGGGGCGGTTGCGCAGATGCGGCAGCGCCACATGCCCGCAAGCCTAATACTCGCAAGGGTTTTCGCCAGACCGTTCGCAACTGCACATTTCACAAAAATTTTTTTGATTGTTGCGAGGTTGCGATAGCCCCACCCGGAGGTAGGGCATGTGCGCCGGAACGGGGCGCACGGGGATGGGGAATGAGGTTAAGGATTCGTCACCTGACCAGTCGCACCAGGGCACTGGTAGGGCAACATGCCCGGCGCCACGCCTGCCTGCCTGGCGAAGCGCGCCCAGTCGAAATGCGGGCCGGGATCGGTCTTGCGCCCCGGGGCGATGTCGCTGTGGCCGGCAATCGCGCGCACCGGGTAGGCGACCAGCAGCGCGGGCACCAGCGCGGCTACGGTGTCGTACTGGGCCAGGGTGAACGGCAGGTCGTCACAGCCCTCGATCTCGATGCCGATGGAGAAATCGTTGCAACGGGCACGGCCGAAAAAGTCTGACTGCCCGGCGTGCCACGCCCGCTGCGTGCACGGGACGAACTGCACCAGCTCACCCTCGCGGGTAACCAGGAAGTGCGCGGACACCTGCACCTGATGGATGGTGGCAAAGAACGGGTGCTTGTTGGGATCGAGCCGGTTCTGGAAGAAGGCCTCGATGTCGCCGCTGCCGAACTGGCCGGGCGGCAGGCTGATGTTGTGCAGCACCACCAGGTCCACCGGCATGCCGGCCGGGCGCGCATCGAAATTGGGCGACGGCACGCGGCGCGCGGCGGGGACCCAGCCGTCGGCATCGGGCAGGTAGCGGTGCGCGGGCTTGCTCATGGCGTGCCCTCGCCTTCCACGGCGCTGCGGTCGGCGGCGTCCATGGCTTCGCGGATGCCCAGCTGCTGGATGCGGTAGCGCAGCTGGCGCAGGTTCAGGCCCAGCAGCGGCGCGGCCGCGGTGCGGTTGAAGTTGGTCTGCGCCAGCGCCTGCAGGATCAGCTCGCGCTCCACGGCTTCCAGCCTGGCCGGCAGGTCGATCGGGAAGACGATGCCGCGGCAGGCACGTTCGGCGGGGTCGCCGGCGGGCTCAGGTTCGGGCACGCTGGCCGGGGCCGGGGCCACGGGTGGCGGCTCTGCCAGGGCCGGCGCGGGCGCGGCGGCCGGCGGCACCGGCGCCCACATGCCTGCGGCGCCCCAGGGGGCGTAATAGTTAGTGGGCGCCATCGCCGGCGCGGGGGCATGCAGCAGCCCGGCGCGCTCGGCGCCGGCGTCCAGCGGGCCCAGGTCGGCCAGCTCGATCTCTTCGCTCTCGGCAAAGGCGTAGGCGCGCTCCAGCAGGTTCTCCAGCTCGCGCACGTTGCCGGGGAACGGATAAGCCACCAGCCGCTCCAGCGCCGCCGGCGACAGCCGCTTGGGGCGCGGGTCGCCGTAGCGCACCGCCAGGTGGTCCAGGATGGCGCGCGCCAGCACCGGAATGTCTTCGCCGCGCTCGCGCAGCGTGGGCATGCGCAGCGCCAGCACGTTCAGCCGGTAATACAAGTCCTGCCGGAACTGCCCGGCCGCCACCATCGCCGCCAGGTCCTTGTGGCTGGCGCACATCACGCGCACGTCGACGGCGTCTTCGCGGCTGGCGCCGATCTTGCGCACGCGGCGCTCCTGCAGCGCGCGCAGCAGCTTGACCTGCATCGGCAGCGGCAGGTCGGCCACCTCGTCGAGCAGCAGCGTGCCGCCGTTGGCGGCCTGGAAGAAGCCGCCGCGCTCCCCGTCGGCACCGGTGAAGGCGCCTTTGACATGGCCGAAGAACTCAGACTCCATCAGGTTCTCGGGGATGGCGCCGCAGTTGACGGCGATAAAGGGATGCGCGGCGCGCCCGCTGATCGCATGGATGGCGTGCGCGGCGCGCTCCTTGCCGCTGCCGGATTCGCCGCTGATCACCACCGGCGCCATGCTGCGCGCCAGCCGCGACAGCGAGCGTCGCACCTCCTGCATGGCGGCGGAATGGCCGGGCAGCAGCGCAGTGGCGCGGTCGGCGGCCTGCTCTGCCGCGGCGGCTTCGGCATCGGTGCTGTCGCGTTGCTGGCGGCCCAGCGCGTTCAGCACCAGGCTGCGCAGCTGCTCCAGCGAGACCGGCTTGGCGATGTAGTCGAAGGCGCCGGCCTTGAGCGCTTCCACGGCGTTGTCGGCGCTGCCGTAGGCGGTGATGACCGCCACCGGGATGCGCTCCGGCGCGGCCGACAGCTGGCGCACGATCTCGATGCCCATGCCGTCGCCCAGGCGCATGTCGGTCAGCACCAGGCTGTAGCGGCCCTGCGCCAGCTTCTCGCGCGCCTCGGCCAGGGAGCCGGCCAGCACCACGTCATGGCCCATGCGGCGGATCGAGATGTCCAGCAGCTCGCGCAGGTCGGCCTCGTCGTCGATGACCAGGATGGGATCGGGCGCTCGGGGCATTCGGGGTGGCATGGGGTGGTGGCTGGGTTGGGACAGGTCAGGCGGCGGCCGCATCGGCACTCTCGATGCGCAGCGTCAGCACGAAAGCCTTGGCCGGCAGTGTATCGCGCGCGGCGGGGGCCAGCATGCCGGTGCGCTCGAGCAGCGCAGGCAAGGCGATGGCGCCGTAGCGCACCTGGGCGTCATTGGCGCCGCACAGCTCGCGCGCCATGAACAGGCCCAGCCCGGTGCCCTGGGCGTTGCTGGTGAAGAACGGTTCGAACAGGCTGCGCTGGTGCTCGCGCGCCACCTCGGCGCCATCGTTCCAGACGATCAGCTCGGCATGGTGCAGGTCCAGCGCATGTGCCAGCAGCCGGATCGAACCCGGCAGCCGGCTGCAGTAGCGCCAGGCGTTGTCCAGCAGGTTGCCCAGCACCTGCTGCAGCTGCGAGGCGTCGAACACCACCGGCTGGGCCACGTCCACGGTCAGCCGGATGGCATTGGCGTTGATGTCGGCCCGGCCCGCCGGGCGGGTCTCGCCGGCGCGCGGGCGGCGCGAGCGCATTTCGGCGCGCCAGCGCTCGACGATCTCGGGCAGCGCCTGCGCCAGGTGCACGGTGCTGCGGCCGGTGCGCGGGCGGCGCGACATCTGCAGCACGTCTGACACCACCTGGTCCAGCCGGCGCACGTTGTCGTTGATGATGCGCAGCAGGCGGGCGTCGATATCGACATCGGCGCCGCCGTGGTCCTGCGCGGCGGGATCGCGCCGGCCGGAGTCGCCCAGCAGTTCGCTGGCCTGGCTGATCGCCGCCAGCGGGTTGCGGATCTGGTGTGCGATGCTGGCCACCAGCCGGCCCATGGCGGCCAGCTTTTCCTGCTGCACCTGCTCGGCGATGCGTTCCCAGCTTTCGATATGGACCAGCACGGTGTCGCGCATCTCGTTGCGCAGCAGCGCCTCATCCTCCTGCGACCAGGCCATGGCCTCGTTCTGGGCGATGGCCAGGCGCAGGCGCCCGGCGGCCTCGGGCGACAGCTCGCTCCAGGCGGCCGTATCCAGCGTGGCGGGCACGGTGCGGCCATGCGCCATGGTCGAACGCAATCCTGCCAGCCCCGGCAGCACAAAGCGCAGCCGCAGCCGGGTGTGCTGCATGGTGCCGTCGGCCAGCGCGGTGCCGGACGCCATCGGCAGCAGCTGCAGGATGCGCGGCACGTCGTCCTTGCTGCGCAGCCAGTCGCGCAGCATCTCCATCAGCGGCTGCAGGCGCGGGATGCGGCGCAGGTCGAACAGCACAGCTTCGCCGCCCTGCCCCGCCGCACCACCCAGCCGGCGTGAGTAGATGCGCTCATGCGGCTGCACGCCCAGCAGCACCACCGCCGCGGGGTTGGCCGCCACCACCGCGCCGTTGGCGCGCACCAGCATCACGCCGTCCTGCATGTCGTTGACCATCAGCCGGTTGACCAGCTGCTGCAGGCGCAGCTCCTGCTCGCGCGCCAGCGCCAGCCGTTCCTGCGCGATCTGGCGGTTGGCCAGCATATACATCAGCAGCGCCGCGATCATGAACACCAGGCCGAACAGGCCCGACCCCAGCAGCCCGGCATCGGCCTGGCGCAGCAGGATGGTGTGCATGAAGGGCCCGCTCATCACCACCAGCGCGGAAATCGCCGCGGCAAACAGCGCGAACAGCAGGCTGGTCAGTGCGCCGGCTTCCAGCGCCGGCAGCAGGAAGATCATGGCCAGGCCCTCGGCCTGCCCGCCCCGCCCCAGCACGCTGAAGACCAGCGCCAGCAGGGCCAGGTCGGCCAGCACCTGCACCCGCACGCGCAGATGGAAGTGCCGGCGCCACAGCGTGCCGGCCAGCATCGCCACAGCAATGCCAAGATAGGGCACGGCGATGGTCATGGCCGCCGCGTGCTCGATGCCGCCCAGGGCCCCAAGGTCGAACGGCACGGGCGGGATCGCATTCGTGACGGCGGTGACGGATGCCGGCTCGCCGCGCCGCATCAGCGCAAAGCCGACCAGCAGCAGGCCCACGGCCACGCGGGTCCAGCAGAAATAGCGCAGCAGGCGCCAGTGGAAGTCAGGCGGTTCGGGCTGGCGCCACAGCTGGGCCAGGCCGCGCCAGGCGTTCAGCCGCTGCCAGCCCGACGACGCCGGCTCTGTCATGGGCGGGGGCCGCCGCTGCTGTCGTCGCTGCTCTCGGCCCGGCTCTCGTCAGGCAGGTGGCTGCGGCGGCAGTAGTGCAGGCCGCGCCAGGCAATGGTCTCGCCCTGCGGCAGGTGCACGCCGCACTGGGCGCACTGGACCATGGGTTCGGCGCTGGCGTCGGCCGGGCCGGCGGCGCCAGTGCGCTCGCCGGCCTGGCGGGCCTGGCGTGCGCGGTGTTCAGCCAGCCGGGCCTCGGCGCGGGCGCGCAGCCACCAGATGACGCCCAGCACCACGGCCAGCAGGATCAGGATACGTGCCATGGGGAATCAGAGACGATGCAGGACGACTTCAATCACGAAACGGCTGCCGACATAGGCCAGCAGCAGGATGCCGAACGAGGCGATGACCCAGCGCAGCGCCACCTTGCCGCGCCAGCCGCGGAAGATGCGCCCGGCCAGGATGCCGCCGAACATGGCCCACGAGATCAGCGCGAACACCGTCTTGTGGTCCAGCCGGAAGGCGCGTCCGAACAGCTCTTCGGAGAACAGCAGGCCCGAGGCAATGGTCAGCGTCAGCAGCACAAAGCCGGCGCCGATCAGCCGGAACAGCAGCTTCTCCAGCGTCAGCAGCGGCGGCAGCAGGTCAAGCCAGCGGCCCAGCCATTCGCTGGGTTGCTGCTCCGGCGGCCGCGCCGGCGCGTGCCGGAAGCCATGCAGGCGCCGTTCGGCCAGCAGCATCAGGAAGGCGTGGAAGGCCGCCAGCGTGAACAACCCGTAGGCCACGTTGGCGATGATGAAATGCAGCTTGAACAGCGGCCGCGCCGCGTAGCCCAGGATCTGCGAGCCGGGGAAGGCCAGCGGCATCAGGCTGGCCACCAGCGCCACCGGGATCACGATCAGGCCCAGGCCCGCCAGCGAGAAGAAGAAGCTCTCTATCCAGTAGATGCCCACGCCCAGCCACAGCATGGCCGACAGCGCAAAGGCAAAGCCGAACATCATGCGCTCGGCCGGGAAGATGGTTTCATGCAGCAGCAAGCCGTGGCTGGCCAGCGCCGCCAGCATCAGCACGTGCCACCAGGCCGGGCGCCCTTCGCCGTGCGCGCCGCCCGCCGGGGGGATGGGGCCACCGCCGGCCACCAGCACGCCCGAGGTCGCCCCCCCTGCCTGGCCGGCAGCGGTGGCAACGCGTGGATGGCGCGTGGCCCAGCCGTGATAGGCCAGGCCGCAATAGAGAAGTGCCGTCAGGGCATACAGTACAATGACCATTTACGCAGTTTACCTTAGTGCCCACGGACGGTGGCGGCCGGTTGAACCGGTGTTCCAGGCCCGCCCCGTGTGCCGGACTGCCTCCGAATTTCAGCCCCGAGCCCTGCTCCGACTTCTCCCCCGATTCCTGCCATGCTGGACAATCTCACTCAACGCCTGGCGCGTGTGGTCAAGACCATGCGCGGCGAGGCGCGCCTGACCGAGGCCAACACCGCCGAGATGCTGCGCGAAGTGCGCCTTGCCATGCTCGAAGCCGACGTGGCGCTGCCGGTCGTGCGCGAATTCGTTGCCCGCGTGAAGGAAAAGGCCATGGGCGAGGAGGTTGTCAGCAGCCTCACCCCGGGCCAGGCCCTGGTCGGCGTGGTCCAGCGCGAGCTGACCGCCGTGATCGGCGGCACCGACGCGGCCAGCGGCAACAACAAGGAAGCCGAGCTGAACCTGGCCGTGCAGCCGCCCGCCATCATCCTGATGGCCGGCCTGCAGGGCGCCGGCAAGACCACCACCGTGGGCAAGCTGGCCAAGTGGCTCAAGGAAAACAAAAAGAAGAAGGTGCTGACGGTCTCGTGCGACGTCTACCGCCCCGCCGCTATCGCCCAGCTGAAGACGGTTTCCGAGCAAGTCGGCGCTGACTTCTTCCCGTCGCAGCCGGACCAGAAGCCGGCGGACATCGCCCGCGCGGCGGTGGACTGGGCGCGCAAGCACTACCACGATGTGCTGATCGTCGACACGGCCGGCCGGCTGGGTATCGACGAGCTGATGATGCAGGAAATCGCCGCGCTGCACGCGGAGCTCAAGCCCGCCGAAACCCTGTTCGTGGTCGACGCCATGCTGGGCCAGGATGCCGTCAACACCGCCAAGGCCTTCAACGACACCCTGCCGCTGACCGGCGTGGTGCTGACCAAGCTGGACGGCGATGCGCGCGGCGGCGCGGCACTGTCGGTGCGCCATATCACCGGCCGCCCGATCAAGTTTGTCGGCGTCGGCGAAAAGCTGGACGGCCTGGAGCCCTTCTACCCCGACCGCATGGCCCAGCGCATCCTGGGCATGGGCGACATCCTCGCGCTGGTCGAGGAAGCCCAGCGCGGCGTGGACATGGAAGCGGCCGAGAAGCTGGCCAAGAAGATCAAGAAGACCGGTGACTTCGACCTGGAAGACTTCAAGGCGCAGATCGGCCAGATGAAGAAGATGGGCGGCCTGGGCAGCCTGGTCGACAAGCTGCCGGCGCAGTTCGCCCAGCAGGCGCAGGGCGCCAACATGGACCAGGCCGAGAAGCAGGTGGCCCGCATGGAAGGCATCATCAACAGCATGACGCCCACCGAGCGCGCCAAGCCCGAACTGATCAAGGCCAGCCGCAAGCGCCGCATTGCCGCGGGCGCCGGCGTGCCGGTGCAGGAAGTGAACCGCCTGCTCAACCAGTTCGACCAGATGCAGTCCATGATGAAAAAGCTCAAGGGCGGCGGCATGATGAAGATGATGCGCCAGATGGGCGCGATGAAGGGCGGCATGAAGGGCCTCTTCAACCGCTAGAATCCGTCTGCGCAACCCGACTTGCCTCCCCCGCAAAAGAACAGGAAAGACATCATGATGAGCGCCGTACAGGCCCGCGAGCTGTGGGCCAACTCCGAAGAAATTGTCTCCGCCGCGGAAGTCCAGGCGTCGCTGGACCGCATGGCCACGGAAATCACCGCCAAGATGGGCGATGCCTTCCCGCTGGTGCTGTCGGTGATGGGCGGCGCGGTGGTCTTCACCGGCATGCTGCTGCCCAAGCTGGCCTTCCCGCTGGAGTTCGACTACATCCACCTCTCGCGCTACAACAACAAGACCGTGGGCGGCGAGATGCAGTGGCGCGTGGCCCCGCGCGAGTCGGTCAAGGACCGCGTGGTGCTGGTGCTGGACGACATCCTGGATGAAGGCGAGACCATGGCCGCCATCCGCGAACGCATCATGGACATGGGCGCCAGGGAATTCCACGCCGCGGTGCTTTGCGAGAAGACGCTGACCAAGATCAAGCCCATGCATCCGGATTTCTGCGGCTTTGCCGTCCCGGACCGCTATGTCTTTGGCTGTGGCATGGACGCCAAGGGCTACTGGCGCAACCTGGACTCGATCCGCGCGCTGGTTTGATCAGTTGAATACAGGCACCCGCCAGGGTGCCTGCCCCGGCGCCATCCTCAGGCGCCCAGGATCGGCCACAGCGAGGCCAGCAGCAGCACGGCCATGCCGATATTGAAGGCGCGCAGCACCCGCGGGTGCGCCAGCCAGCGCCGCAGCGCCGAGCCGCACAGCGCCCACATCGCCACGCTGGGCAGGTTGACCACCCCGAAGATCCCCGACAGCAGCAGCACGTTGAACCACAGGTTGCCGTGCAGCACATAGGTGCTGCACGCGCCCACCGCCATCACCCACGCCTTGGGATTGACCCACTGGAACGCCGCCGCGGCCCAGAAGCCCATCGGCCGCGCCACCTGCTGGTCCTGCACACCGCCGCCGGTCGCCAGCTTCCACGCCAGCCACACCAGGTAGACCGTCGCCACCACGCGCAGCACCTGCCAGGTCCACGGGAAGGCGTGGAACAGCGAACCCAGCCCCAGCCCGACCAGCCCCACCATCAGCGCAAAGCCAATGCTGACGCCGAGCAGGTGCGGCACCGTGCGCAAGAAGCCGAAGTTCACGCCCGAGGCGAGCAGCATCGTGTTGTTGGGACCGGGGGTGATCGACGACACCAGTGCAAACCCGGCAAACGCGGCAAAGACACCGGTTCCGGCGGCGAGTTGAGAAACTTCCATGACTGACTCCAGGGGCGTACATAGGCTTTCAGGGAAATCAGTCTACGGTCAGTCAACGGTACAGTACCGGTACAATTTTTCAGAAATAGGCCGATACAGGGGATCCTTAGTTTCCCTCCGGCCTGTGGACCAAAATCCACTCCTGATAGCTGTCCTTGCCGGCAAACGCGGCATTGGCCGACGCAAACCCGGCCACGCGCAGCGGCGCTGCTCGGCAACTGGCTGCACGGCATGCAGCGGCTGGACGACGAGGCGCTGCGACGCACGCTGCGCCACGGCGCCGCACCGGAGCCGCCGTGACGCTCAGCGGGCGGCGTGCCAGGCCACGGCCAGCGCCAGCAGCCACAGGACCGCGCCGGTCAGCCGCTCCACCCACCGCACCGAGCGCCCGAAGCGGGCCGCCACCGCCGGATGCCCGATGCCATACGCCACCAGCAGGTCCCAGCCCAGGACCACCGCAAACATCCATGCGCCGTAGGCGAGCTGCACCGCGGGCGGCGTGCGGCTGGCGGCCAGCACCGAGAACAGGCTGGCATAGAACAGCCCGTTCTTCGGATTCAGGACGGCGGAAAGGAAGCCGCTGGCCAGCTGGGTGAGCCACGGCGCGGGTGCGGCGCGCGTGGAGCCGTCCGCCGCGGGAATGGCCAGCTCGCCGCTGGCGCGCAGCAGCCGCCAGCCCAGCCATGCGAGGTAGGCGCAGCCCGTCCACTGCAATGCCGCGAATAGCAGCGGATAGTCGCGCATCGCGGCAAACCCGGCCAGCGCCAGGGCGATAAAGACGCCATTGCCAAGTGCGATGCCCAGGCATACGCCGCTGGCGCGCCGCGGTCCGTGCACCAGCGCGCTGCGCACCACCAGGAAAAAATCCGGGCCCGGACTGAGCAGCGCCAGTGCATGCGCGCCGGCCACCATGGCGAACTGCTGCCAGGGCAGCGCCCGCGTGCCGAGATCGAAAGCCATGTCCATGCCGACCCTCCGTGAAGAGTCCGCAGTGTCGTGCGCCGGTATGTGAGCGGTCTTGAAGAAAGTTGCTGTGGCGGCAGGCCGGGTCAGGCAGCGCGCTGGTAGCCGCGCGGCGTCATGGCCACGCGCTGCTTGAAGGCGCGCTGGAAGTGGCTCTGGTCGGCAAAGCCCAGCGCCAGCGCCACCTCGGCCAGCGCCGCGCCCTGCCGCAGCAGGCGCCGCCCGTGCTGGATGCGAAGATCGATCTGGTAGGCGTGCGGCGTCATGCCGGTCTCGGCGCGGAAGGCACGGATCAGGTGGTAGCGGCTCAGGCCGCAGGCGCGCGCCAGTTCAGCCAGCGGCAGCCGTTCGGCATGGCGCGCGCGCAGCAGGTCGCACAACTGCGCCACCCGTGCCGAGACGGCAGCGGGCGCCGGCATTGTCTGCATGGCCACGCCGGTATCGATGGCGGCATGCAGGTCGCCGATGAAGGCGACCAGCGCGGCCTCTTTTTCCAGGCTGTCCGCGGCCGAGAACAGCGTGCGGTTCAACCCGCAGACCAGCTGGTAGGCCGGCTGCGACTGCGTCACGCACGCCGGCAGCCCGGTCCGCGCGGCGCCGTCCTCATCCAGCACCGAGGCGACCCACGCCGGATCGAAATGCAGCATCTGGTAGCTCCAGCGCCCGTCCGGCACCGGATTGCAGGCATGCACCTGGCCTGCCGGGATCACCACCACCGCGCCGGGGCCGATCAGCGCCGCATCGTCGCCGCAGGCAAAGCGGCTGGTGCCGCTGTCGACGGCGCCGACTGACAGGGTGGGATGGGCATGCGCCAGGTAGCTGGCGCTGCTGTGGCTGGCGCGCCGGCTTTCGGCAAACGGCAGCGCCGGATCGGCCCACCAGCGGGTGGCACCCGGCGTGGCCCTGGGGCGGCTCAACGCTCGCTGCGGTACGGCCGTTCGCGCAGCCATTTGGTGGCGATCCACTTTTCGCCGGATGCCACCGGCAGGCCGGCGTGCAGCGTGCGTTCATCCAGCGTGCCGTCGGGCAGCAGGTAGCTGAAGTACACCGCGTTGCCCTTGACCGGCGCCACCTCCAGCCCCACGCGCGGGAACGCGGTGGCGCCGCCCGCCTCGGGCGTGTTCAGGTAGATCACCAGGGTGGCGATGCGCTGCCCGCCAACGGACAGCTGCCGCGCCTCGCCCGGGCGCTGCGGGTTGAAGTAGTCGAAGTGCGGCTGGTACTCGCCACCGGGCTTGTAGTTGAGGATCTGCAGGCCTTCGCCGTGCTCGGCGGGCACGCCGGTGACGGCGGCGATGCGCGCCTCGATGCGCGCGATCAGGGCATGCTCGGCCACCTGGAACATCGCGCCCATGCTGGTGCGGGCATCGATCAGGTTCTCGTCGCCGGTATCGGGGTTGACCACCGGCGAGCGCGCCAGGCGGCCGCGCGACAGCGCCACCAGGGCATCGCACTCGTCGTCGGTCAGCAGTTGCTGGAACAGCTGGACCTGCGGCGACGCCAGCCGGAACAGGATCGGGACCTGGCGGTCGCCGCCATCGGCCGCATAGACCGCGGGCGTGCCGGCGGTGGCGGCAGGGCGGGCCGGCGCGGGCCTGGCCGGCGCGGCACCATCGGCGTCTTGTGCAAAGGCCGCGGCCACGGCCCGGCGCGCAAAGGCGTGGTCATAGCCCGAGCGCAGCATCGACAGCACCAGCGCATCGGCGGCAAAGCCTTGGGCGATATGCCGGGCCAGCCATTGTTCAAGTTCGGGCGAGGATTCGGTGTAGCCGGTCTTGCCGCCGGCAACGGAGGCTTCGCGGATCATGACGGATTGGCGGCGACGCGTTGCGACGAGAACGGGTTGCGGGCTGGCGGCTCGGACACCGGTGCGCGCGGGCGCGACGGTGCGATCTCGGGATCGCCGGCCACGGTGACCGTGGCTTCGGAATACTGCCAGCGCTTCCACGCCGCCAGCACCGCGTTGGGGTACTCGGGGCGGCCGCGGCTGCCGTTGTAGCGGCCCAGCGCCAGGTACAGGTCGCCCTGCTCGCGGTCCAGGTAGTAGCGCAGGATGGTGCAGCCGTAACGCAGGTTGCTCTGCAGGTGAAACAGCTTGCGCGGGTCGCTGTCGCCGATGGCGCGCACCCAGAACGGCATCACCTGCATCAGCCCGCGCGCACCGGCCGAGCTGATCGCGTACTTGCGGAAGTTGCTTTCGACCTGGACCAGGCCCAGCACCAGCGCGGGCTCCAGCCCGGCGCGCTTGGCCTCGTAGTAGGCCACTTCGATCAGCTCCACACGCACCTGTGGCTCGGGGATGCGCGAGGCCAGGCGGGCGGACATCTCGCCCAGCCATTTCAGGTAGGCCAGGCGCTCGCCACCGGACGCAAACACCGGCCGCGTGGGCCGGTCATCGGCAATGGCGGCGGCCAGCGCGCCACGCACGGAATCGGCCAGGTCTTCTTCCTTTTGCGCGCCGGCGTGGGCTGCCATGGCCGCCAGGGCCAGCAGCAGCCCGCCCGCGCAGCGGCGGGCGGCGTCGGTCATGCCGCGGGCGGCGCGCATGGGGCTCAGTTCGCCAGCTGGCTGCGCACGTGGCCGACCACATCGGCCACGCTGACGGCGGTGGCCTGCGCGTCGCGCCGGCCCTGGTACTCGACCTTGCCTTCCTTCAGGCCGCGGTCGCCCACCACCACGCGGTGCGGCACGCCGATCAGCTCCCAGTCGGCAAACATCACGCCCGGGCGCTCGCCGCGGTCGTCCAGGATGACGTCCACGCCGGCGGCCAGCAGCTCGGCATGGATGCGGTCAGCCTCGGCCTTGACGGCTTCGGAGCGGTCGTAGCCGACCGGGCAGATCACCACCGCGAACGGCGCGATCGCGGCCGGCCAGATGATGCCGCGCTCATCGAAGTTCTGCTCGATCGCCGCGCCCAGGATACGGGTGACGCCGATGCCGTAGCAGCCCATCTGCATCGGCTGGGTCTTGCCGTTCTCGTCCAGGAAGGTGGCGTTCATGGACTCGGAATAGCGCGTGCCGAGCATGAACACGTGGCCCACCTCGATGCCGCGGCAGATTTCCAGCGTGCCCTGGCCGTCCGGCGAGGCGTCGCCGGCCACCACGTTGCGCAGGTCGGCCACGACCGGCTCGGGCAGGTCGCGGCCCCAGTTGACGCCGGTGTAGTGGTAGTCGCGATAGTTGGCGCCGCAGACAAAGTCGCTCATGTTGGCGACGGTGCGGTCGGCCACCACCTTGACCGGCTTCTTCATGTCGATCGGGCCCAGGTAGCCCGGCGGCGAGCCGAAGGCGTCGACGATCTCGTTCTCGGTGGCAAAACGGAAGTCGGCCAGGCCCGGCACCTTGGACGCCTTGACCTCGTTCAGTTCGTGGTCGGCGCGGATCAGCAGCAGCCAGATCTCGGCGCCGGCTTCGGTGTCCTTGGCCAGCACGATGGACTTGACGTTGCGCTCCAGCGGGATGTTCAGGAATTCCGCCACCTGCTCGCACTTGACCTTTTCCGGGGTGAAGGTCTTGACCAGGTCTTCCTTGGGCGCGGCGCGCTCGGCCAGTAGCGGCAGCGCCTCGGCGGCCTCCATGTTGGCGGCGTAGTCCGAGGTCGGGCAGTAGACGATGGAGTCCTCGCCGGTCTCGGCGATCACATGGAACTCATGCGAGCCCGAGCCGCCGATGGCGCCGTTGTCGGCCGCCACGGCGCGGAATTCCAGGCCAAAGCGGCGGAAGATGCGCACGTAGGTGTCGTACATGTTCTCGTACGACTTGCGCAGGCCGTCCGTGTCGCGGTCGAAGGAATAGGCATCCTTCATGGTGAACTCGCGCCCGCGCATGATGCCGAAGCGCGGCCGGCGCTCGTCGCGGAACTTGGTCTGGATCTGGTAGAAATTGACCGGCAGCTGCTTGTAGCTGCGGATTTCCGAGCGGGCGATGTCGGTCACCACCTCTTCCGAGGTCGGCTGGACCGCGAAGTCGCGCTCATGGCGGTCCTTCAGGCGCAGCAGCTCGGGGCCCATCTTGTCCCAGCGGCCGGTTTCCTGCCACAGCTCGGCCGGCTGGATCACCGGCATGGACAGCTCCACCGCGCCGGCGCGGTTCATTTCCTCGCGGACGATGTTCTCCGCCTTGCGGATCACGCGCAGCCCGATCGGCATGTAGTTGTAGATGCCGGCACCCAGCTTCTTGATCATGCCGGCGCGCATCATCAGCTTGTGCGAAACGATTTCCGCGTCGGCGGGCGCTTCCTTGAGGGTGGAAATGAAGAATTGCGAGGCTTTCATCCGTAATTTCTCTCTGGGCCGCCGGGTTCGGGAAAATCCGTCCCGGCAAAATCCGGGGGGCCGGCGGCGCTGAATTGTGTGCACGCGCCTGAAACTGCCCTTCCGCTCGGGGAAAACCAGCATCCCCCGGTCCGGGCCCGGCTGCGCGCTTCCTTTATAATCAGCGTAATTCTAAAGGATTCGAGGTGCAGTCATGCTCGATCGTGAAGGCTTTCGCCCGAACGTCGGCATCATCCTCCTCAACGCACGAAACGAGGTTTTCTGGGGCAAGCGAATCGGCGAACACTCCTGGCAGTTCCCGCAAGGTGGCATCAAGTACGGCGAAACGCCTGAACAGGCCATGTACCGCGAACTGCATGAGGAAATCGGCCTGCTTCCGGAGCACGTCAGGATCGTCGGTCGCACGCGCGACTGGCTGCGTTACGAGGTGCCGGACAAGTTCATCCGCCGCGAGATCCGCGGCCACTACAAGGGCCAGAAACAAATCTGGTTCCTGCTGCGCATGGCCGGCAGGGACTGTGATATCCACCTGCGTGCCACCGAGCACCCTGAGTTCGACGCCTGGCGTTGGAGTCATTACTGGGTGCCGCTGGAGGCGGTGATCGAGTTCAAGCGCGATGTCTACCAGCTGGCGCTGACGGAGTTGTCACGCTTCCTGAACCGGCACGCGCGTGTGCCGCTGAGCCCCTATGGCACACACGGGACGCACGGCCCCCAGGGCATACATGGCCGCCACGGCGGGCCACGCAGCCAGGCGCTCAGCCGCGCCCAGCAGGCGCAGCAGGCCGACGCCGACTGCAATGCCGAGGCCGAGCACGCGACAGAGCACGATTCACCGGCAACGCCGGTTTCCACCTCACGGAGCACTGATGACTAGTTTCACCGGCTTGGGCCGCCGCGGCGGCCTGACCGCTGCCGGAATGCTGATTGCCGCGGCCAGCCTTGCGCTGGCCGGCTGCAAGACCACCGGCAAGGAAATGGCGGAGGAAGAAAGCACCTGGATCAACCCGTTCGGGGCCAAGACCTTTGATGAGGCCAAGGCCATGCTGCCGGCGCCGCCGCAGGACGCCAACCTGATCCCGTTCACGGTGTCGGGTACCGGCTCGCTGTCGTTCGCGGTGGACGGCAAGTCGGTCTCGGTCGGCAAGGACAACGTGGTGCGCTACACGGTCGTCACCACCAGCCAGAGCGGCGCGCGCAACGTGACCTTCGAAGGCCTGCGCTGCGATGCGTTCGAGCGCAAGCTCTACGCCACGCTGCCCAAGGGCGCGACGGAATGGGTGCCCAACAGCAGCGACTACGGCGAGACCTGGCACCGCATGGAGACTGGCGTACGCAATGCCTACGCCGCCACGCTGGCGATCGATTTCTTCTGCGAGGGCCGTACCGTGGCCGGCACCGCCGACGCCATCGTGCGCGACCTGCAATCGCGCGCGCCGCGCAAGCGCTGAAGCGCACAGCGTCGACATGAAAAAACGGCGGGACTGCCTGGCAGCCCCGCCGTTTTCATTTGCGCCGGGCCTTTGCGCCGGGATGCCGGGTCAGACCAGCACCAGGTTGTCGCGATGGATCAGTTCGGGCTCGTTCAGGTGCCCCAGCACGGACTCGATCTCGGACGAGGGCTTGCGCGCGATCAGCCGCGCCTCGGCACTGGAATAGTTGGTGATGCCGCGCGCCACCTCCTTGCCCTGCGCGTCGACGCATGCGATCACCTCGCCACGGGCGAACTCGCCCTGCACTTCCGTCACGCCGATCGGCAGCAGCGACTTGCCGCCGCTGGTGAGCTTCTCGACCGCGCCGTTGTCTATCACGACCCGGCCGCGCAGCTGCAGGTGGTCGGCCATCCATTGCTTGCGCGCCGTGAGCCGTCCGGTCGGCGCCAGCAGCTGGGTGCCGATGGCCTCGCCCGCGGCCAGTCGCTCCAGCACGTTGGCCTCGCGCCCGGAGGCGATGGTGGTGTGGGCACCGGACTTGGCCGCGCGCTTGGCCGCCAGGATCTTGGTCAGCATGCCGCCGCGCCCGATCGACGTGCCGGCGCCGCCGGCCATGGCTTCCAGCTCCGGGGTGCCGGCCAGGGCCTCGTCCACGAACTGCGCGGCCGGGTCCTTGCGCGGATCGGCGGTGTACAGGCCGCGCTGGTCGGTCAGGATCACCAGCGCGTCGCCTTCGATCAGGTTGGTCACCAGCGCGCCCAGCGTGTCGTTGTCGCCGAACTTGATTTCGTCGGTGACCACGGTGTCATTCTCGTTGATGATCGGCACCACGCCCAGGGACAGCAGCGTGAGCAGGGTCGAGCGGGCGTTGAGGTAGCGTTCGCGGTCGGCCAGGTCGGCGTGAGTCAGCAGCACCTGCGCGGTCCGGATGCCGTAGCGGCCGAACTGGCTTTCATAGACCTGCGCCAGGCCCATCTGGCCGACGGCGGCGGCGGCCTGCAGCTCATGGATTTCCTTCGGGCGGCGCACCCAGCCCAGGCGCTGCATGCCTTCGGCGATGGCGCCGGAGCTGACCAGCACCACTTCCTTGCCAGCCACGCGCAGCTTGGCGATCTGGGCCGCCCAGCGGGCGATGGCGTCGTGATCCAGCCCCTTGCCGTCGTTGGTGACCAGGCTGGAGCCGACTTTGACGACGATGCGCTTTGCCTGCGCGATGACCGATTGCATGGCGGGAATCCTGTCTCCCGGGCAGCCGGCGGCGGGCGCCGCGCCCGAATTGTCCGTGGGTATTCTTCTGTGGTGGGGCGCCGGCGGCGGCCCCGGCTTATGCCTCGCCCTGCCCCTGGTCGACGTTGTGCAGCCGCTCGTCCAGGCGGATGTCCGGCTCGGCCAGCGCCGCGGCCTCTGCGGCCTTGATCGCCAGCAGGTGGTCCTTGATCGAGTAGATCAGCTCGCGGCAGCCTTCGCCGGTCAGCGCCGAAATCTGGAACACCGGCCCCTTCCACTTGTAGCGCTTGATGAAATCCTTCACGCGGGTGGCGCGCTCTTCCTCGGGAACCACGTCGAGCTTGTTCAGCACCAGCCAGCGCGGCTTGTCGTACAGGGTTTCGTCGTACTTCTTCAGCTCGTTGACGATGGCCTTGGCCTCAGCCACCGGGTCGACTGCCTCGTCGAACGGCGCCAGGTCGACGATATGCAGCAGCAGGCCGGTGCGCTGCAGGTGACGCAGGAACTGGTGGCCCAGGCCCGCGCCCTCGGCGGCGCCTTCGATCAGGCCGGGAATGTCGGCGACCACGAACGATTGCTCATGGTCCACGCGCACCACGCCCAGGTTCGGGTGCAGCGTGGTGAACGGATAGTCCGCCACCTTCGGGCGCGCGTTGGAGATATGCGAGATAAAGGTCGACTTGCCGGCGTTGGGCATGCCCAGCAGGCCGACGTCGGCCAGCACCTTGAGCTCGAGCTTGAGCATGCGGCGCTCGCCCGGCCTGCCATCCACCTGCTGGCGCGGCGCGCGGTTGGTACTGGACTTGAAATGCAGGTTGCCCCAGCCGCCCATGCCGCCTTCGGCCAGGCACACGCGCTGGCCGTGCTCGGTCAGGTCGGCGATGACTTCGCCGGTGTCCATGTCGGTGATCAGCGTGCCCACCGGCATGCGCAGCGTGATGTCCTCGCCGGCGGCGCCGTAGCAGTCGGAGCCGCGGCCATTCTCGCCGTTGCGGGCCACGTGCTTCCTGGCGTAGCGGAAGTCGATCAGGGTATTGATATTGCGGTCCGCCACGGCGAACACGCTGCCGCCGCGGCCGCCATCGCCACCATCCGGGCCGCCGAAGGGCACAAACTTCTCGCGCCGGAACGAGGCGCTGCCATTGCCGCCGTTGCCGGCGATGGCTTCGATTCGGGCTTCGTCTATGAACTTCATGATGATGGGTTTCCGTGATGGATCGGCGGATCAGCGGCTGGAAGCCTCCAACCGGGCTGGCGAACTGACATTGTCGCCAGAAAAGAAAAGGCCCCGCAAGCGTTGCGGGGCCTTCATCCTGCAAAGGCTGTTATCAGGCCGCCGGAACGACGCTGACTTGCTGCTTCTTGGCAGGGCCCTTGACGGCGAACTGCACGTGGCCGTCCACCAGGGCAAACAGCGTGTGGTCCTTGCCCACGCCGACGTTGTCGCCGGCATGCACGCGGGTACCGCGCTGGCGGATGATGATGCCGCCGGCGTTGATGGCCTGGCCACCAAACACCTTCACGCCCAGACGCTTCGATTCGGAATCACGGCCGTTCCGCGTGGAACCGCCGCCTTTTTTCTGTGCCATGTCTTACTCCTGTCGCTTTACCTGGTTACGCTCGATCGATCAGGCAACGATCGCTTCGATGCGCAGTTCGGTGTAATTCTGACGATGGCCTTGACGCTTCTGGTAGTGCTTGCGACGGCGCATCTTGAAGATCTTCACTTTGTCGTGACGACCTTGGGAGATAACGGTAGCCTTGACGGAAGCCCCGCTAACCAGCGGCGTACCAAACTTGATTTGGTCGCCGGCGCCCACTGCGAGCACCTGGTCGAGCGTGATTTCTGCGCCAATGTCTGCCGGTATCTGTTCTACTTTCAGTTTTTCGCCAGCAGCAACCTTGTATTGCTTGCCGCCGGTTTTTACGACCGCGTACATTGTCGAACCTCTCGGATGTGAATAAAACGCCGTATGCCGGCACTGGCGCATCCTGCGCGGCCGGTCAATTGCACGGCCTGGCGCCTGGATGGGCTCACTGCGGCCCGGTTATCTCCCGCCGGCCAGAACCCGCAAAGCGAGCGCAGCTACCGGAGGAAACCGGGAATTGTAAACGAGATCAGAGAAAAGCGCAAAGAAAACAGGCACATAGCCTGTGTGCGGCGGCATCGCCACAATGGAACCGCGTCCTGGCTCAGGTCAGGTCGGCGAGCAGGAATCCCGCCAGCGCCGCAAACGCCACCCAAAGGGCGGTGCGGCGCAGGTGGCGGCGAGGAACGAACTTGTTCATGGCTGCATTATAGATGCGCGCCTTGCGAGCACCCTGAGCGCATACCTGAGCGCGAATCTTTAGAAGCGCCCCATACGTAGAACGCCACGCGCATCGCATATAATCGTCCGGTTTTGCGTAACGGTGATCATCTTGTCCCAGCCTTCCGCCACTGCCTTGCTTGCCCCGGTCGCTGCAGACATGCGCGCGGTCGATGCTGTTATCCGCCAGCGGCTGTCTTCTGAAGTCCCCCTGATCGAGCAGATCGGCGAATACATCATCGGCGCCGGCGGCAAGCGCCTGCGCCCGGTGATCCTGCTGCTGACGGCGCGCGCGATGGGCTACGACGGCAATCGCCACCATGAGCTGGCCGCCGTGGTGGAGTTCATCCACACCGCCACCCTGCTGCACGACGATGTGGTCGACGAGTCCGAGCTGCGGCGCGGGCGTGATACCGCCAATGCCGTGTTCGGCAACGCCGCCAGCGTGCTGGTGGGCGACTTCCTTTATTCGCGCGCGTTCCAGATGATGGTCGATGCCGGCAGCATGCGCATCATGGAGATCCTGTCCAACGCGACCAACGTGATCGCCGAGGGCGAGGTCCTGCAGCTGCTGAACATGCACGACCCCGACGTCACCGTCGAGCGCTACCTGCAGGTGATCCGCTACAAGACCGCGAAGCTGTTCGAGGCCGCCGCGCAGCTCGGCGCCGTGCTGGCCGGCGCCGACGCCCAGATGGAAGAAGCCGCGGCAGAGTATGGCCGCCGCATCGGCACCGCCTTCCAGCTGATCGACGACATGCTGGACTACACCGCCAGCGCCGAGCAGATGGGCAAGAACGCCGGCGACGACCTGCGCGAAGGCAAGCCCACCCTGCCCCTGCTGCACCTGCTGGAGCACGGCACGCCCGAGCAGCGCCAGCTGGCGCGCGACGCCATCGTGCAAGGCGGCACCGAGCATTTCGACGCCGTGTTCGCCGCGATCCACGCGAGTGGCGCGCTGGAGGTCACCTTCGAAGCCGCACGGCGCGAGGCTGAAGCCGCCGAACAAGCGGCACGGCAGTTCCCGCCGTCGGAACTGAAGGAAACCCTGATCCAGCTCTGCGCGTTCTCTTTGCAACGGCAGTCCTGACGCAACCGCGGGGAAGGCGGCGGAAGCGGGCTGAACCGCGATTTTCCTCGCCCTCTTCCATTCCCCAAAAAACGCTGCTAAACTTACCTTCTTTGCTGCAGACGGTCAGACGTTTGCCAGCAAACCAAATCGGGGTGTAGCTTAGCCTGGTAGAGCGCTACGTTCGGGACGTAGAGGCCGGAGGTTCGAATCCTCTCACCCCGACCAGATTTAAAAGGCCGAATCAACGTCAGTTGGTTCGGCCTTTTGTCTTTCTGCCCCTCCCGCCCTCCGGCAACTCATCCCTTGATCGCCTTGCGCTGACGCTTGAATGCCTTCAGGTCGGCCGCGGAAAACAGCTGGCTACGCCCCACTTCCGCATGAGGCGCCAGCTTGCCGTCGCGCACCAGCCGCCGGAAGGTGGCAATTGAAACTTCAAGGTATTCGGCCGCCTCCGCGGCGGTGAAGTCTGCTTCAGCGAGGTGGCCAAAGACCTCCTCGTGCGAGAAGTTCTCGTCCTTGAAAGCCTGCTCGCCCACCAGCGTGAAGAACTTGACGCGCTCCTGCGCGGGCATCTTGCTGACGGCCTTCATCAGGTCTTCTGCGGTCATGATGGTCATCCCTTTCTCTCTGCCCTCAGGTACTGCTTGAGCTCGTCGTAGAAGCTCTCGTGCGAGCCCACCTTGTAGAAGTCGATCCATAGTATTTCAAGGTCCACGCCTGCTGCCTGCTGCCCGGGTCGCGGCCGCCGGTAGGCGATCAGGTATTCCTGCCGGTTGAACTTGAATTTGTGGACCCCGATCCCGGCCAGATCACCAACCTTGGCTCCCCGACGCCAGGATCTGCGCACACCACCTCCACTTCATCCTCGATCGCCAGCCGCAACGGCTTGTGTGCCTTCTTGACGAACTGCACGAAGGGCTTCTTGTAAATTGGCTTCATGCCATGTTATGCACGCATCTTTGATGCTATATCAGATCAAGACGGCGTGGCATCTTCGGTTGTGAAAAGGCCAATGGAAACATGGGCGGGGACAGGGATTTCTCTCAAAAGGACACACCCCGCGCGCAAGGAAGCAGCCTGAAACGCCCCTTCTTCCCCGCGCAAGTAGGGTTGCGCCCGTGTCGCGCAAACGCCAACACCACGCCCGCGTCAGCTTTACAAAAAGTGACCCCGGCGGCAAACTGCCCCGATCCGGGGACGTGGGTCCGTCCGCCCCCGCCTGCGTGGCATCCGCCACCGCCTAACCGCACCGCACAGCGCACCTGCCATGACACTCGGTCTTGCCCTGGCCCAGAGCCGGCGTATCGCGCCCGCCCTGCTTGCTCAGCTGGAGCAGGCCGCGCGTGAAAAGCAGTCGCAGCTGATCGACGAGATCGTCGGCAGCGGCACCATGAGCGCGCACGACCTGGCGCTGTTTGCCGCGGACAAGTACCAGCTGCCGCTGCTGGACCTGGCCCAGTACAACCTGACCAAGGTGCCGCCGGCGCTGGCCGGCAACCGCGAATTCCACGCGCACCGGCTGCTGCCGCTGGGCCGGCGCGAGAACCGGCTGGTGCTGGCAATGTCCGACCCGTCCAACCAGGCCGGGCTGGATGCGATCAAGGAAAAGTACAAGCTGCCGGTCGAAGCGGTGGTGGTCGAGCACGACAAGCTGATGAAGCACGTGCGCTCCGCCGGCGAGGCCCTGGGCACGCTCAAGAACATCTCGCCGGTGCAGGCCGAGCGCAAGATGATCGAATACGATCCGGTGGCCGCGGCCGGCAACCAGCGCAACCGCACCACCGCCGACAATATCGACGACGCCCCGGTGGTGCGCTTCCTGCAGAAGCTGCTGACCGAGGCCTTCCACCGCGGCGCGTCCGACCTGCACTTCGAACCGTTCGAGACCTTCTACCGCATCCGCTTCCGCGTGGACGGGGTGCTGCAGGAGGTTGCACGCCCGCCGCTGGATATCCGCGACAAGATCGCCACCCGCATCAAGGTGCTGTCGCGCCTGGATATTTCTGAAAAGCGCGTGCCGCAGGACGGCCGCATGAAGCTGCTGATTGCCCTGCCCAAGGACAAGGACGCCAAGGAGACGGTCGAGCGGGCAGTGGATTTCCGCGTGTCGACGCTGCCGACGCTGTTCGGCGAGAAGATCGTGATGCGGATTCTGGAATCTTCGTCCGACAAGCTCGACATCGACCAGCTCGGCTATGAGCCCGAGCAGAAGGCGCTGCTGCTGGACGTGATCAAGCGCCCCTACGGCATGGTGCTGGTGACCGGCCCCACCGGCAGCGGCAAGACGGTGTCGCTGTACACCTTCCTGAACCTGCTGAACCAGGGCGACATCAATATCTCCACCGCGGAAGACCCGGCCGAAATCCAGCTGCCAGGCATCAACCAGGTCAACGTCAACGACAAGGCGGGCCTGACCTTTGCCGCGGCCCTGCGTTCGTTCCTGCGGCAGGACCCGGACATCATCATGGTCGGCGAAATCCGCGACCTGGAAACCGCCGACATCTCGATCAAGGCCGCGCAGACCGGCCACCTGGTGTTGTCGACGCTGCACACCAACGATGCGCCGACCACGCTGACGCGGTTGATGAACATGGGCGTGGCGGCCTTCAATATTGCGTCGAGCGTGCTGATGATCACCGCGCAGCGACTGGCGCGGCGGCTGTGCACCTGCAAGCGCGAGGGCGAGGGCGAGATCCCGCGCGAGGCGCTGCTTGAGGCGGGCTTCCGCGAACAAGACCTGGACGGCAGCTGGCAGCCCTACCACCCGGTCGGCTGCGAGCGCTGCAACGGCACCGGCTATAAGGGCCGCTGCGGCATCTACCAGGTCATGCCGATCACCGAGGCCATGCAGGAGATCATCCTGACGCACGGCACGGCACTGCAGATCGCCGAGCAGGCGCGCAAGGATGGCGTGCTATCGTTGCGCGAAGCGGGGCTGCTGAAGGTGAAGCAGGGCGTCACGTCACTCGAAGAAGTGCTGGCGACAACGAATACTTAGGGAAGCAGGACACAACGTAAATACAAGACGCAGAACAAGCGTCATTTACATCGGGGGTCAATATCATGGCGACGCGTGCACCAGCGGCGGGCGCCCGGACGGCGGCACCGTCAAGGGCGAAATCAGGGAAGGGGCGCAAGGCACCCACCCAGTACATCTTTGAGTGGGAAGGCAAGGACCGCAAGGGCAAGACCTTCACCGGCGAGCTGCGCGCCGAGAACCAGGCGGAGGTCACCGCCACGCTGCGCAAGCAGGGCCTGACCATCGTCAAGCTGAAGAAGCGCAAGGCCGCGCGCGGGCGCAAGATCACCGAGAAGGACATTGCCTACTTCACCCGGCAGCTGTCGACCATGCTCAAGGCCGGCATTCCGCTGCTGCAGTCGATCGACATCATCGCGCGCGGGCACGTGAACCCCAACTTCACCCAGCTGCTGTCTGACATCCGCTTCGACATCGAGGCCGGCAGCAGCATGGCCGCGGCATTCCGGCGCCATCCGAAGTACTTCGATACGCTGTACTGCAACCTGATCGATGCCGGCGAACAGGGCGGTATCCTGGATTCGCTGCTGGAGCGCCTGTCGCTCTATATGGAAAAGACCATCGCGCTGAAAGGCCAGATCAAGTCGGCGATGATCTACCCGATCGCGGTGCTGACGGTGGCCTTTGCCGTGACCGTGATCCTGATGCTGTTCGTGATCCCGGCGTTCAAGGGCGTGTTCTCCAGCTTCGGCGCCAACCTGCCGGCGCCGACGCTGCTGGTGATCGCCATCTCGGACTTCTTTGTCCAGTACTGGTACCTGGTGATCGGGGTGCCGGTGGCCGGCATCTCCTTCTACCTGCGCGCGCTGAAGAAATCGGAGAAGGTGCAGCGCGTCACCGACCGCGCGCTGCTGACGCTGCCGATCTTCGGCAGCCTGTTCCGCAAGGCCGTGATCGCGCGCTGGACGCGCACGCTGGCCACCATGTTCGCCGCCGGCACGCCGCTGGTGGAGTCGATGGAGTCCGTGGCCGGCGCGGCCGGCAACTGGGTCTACTACGACGCCACGCGCGAGATCGAGCAATCGGTGCGCATCGGCACCAGCCTGACCAACGCGATGCAGGCCACCCATGTGTTCGACAACATGGTGCTGCAGATGACGCAGATCGGTGAGGAGTCCGGCGCGCTGGACAACATGCTGCTGAAGGTGGCCGAGTTCTACGAGCGCGAGGTCGACGATGCCGTGGCCGCGATCTCCAGCCTGATCGAGCCGCTGATTATCGTGGTGCTGGGTGTGCTGATCGGCGGCATGGTGGTGGCGATGTACCTGCCGATCTTCAAGCTGGGACAGGTGGTGTAAGCGATGTTGTCTGCGTGGTCTGCTTCTCCCTACCCTTCGTCGGCCTCCACCGGTGGCGCGCCGCTGGTCGAGGCACTGGCGGCGCTGCCGCCGGCCTTTCTGGTGGCTGCCGCGGCGCTGCTCGGGCTGGTGGTCGGCAGCTTCCTCAACGTGGTCATCCACCGGATGCCGCGCATGATGGAGCGCGACGAGGCCAACTATATCGCCGAGCTGCGCGGCGACCCGCTGCCCTACCCCGGCCGCTACAACCTGATGGTGCCGCGCTCGGCCTGCCCGCATTGCGGCCACGCGATTGCACCCTGGGAGAACGTGCCGGTGCTGAGCTACCTGTTCCTGCGCGGGCGCTGCTCGGCATGCAAGGCGCCGATCAGTGTGCGCTATCCGCTGGTCGAGCTGGCCTGTGGCGTGCTGAGCGCGCTGGCGGCGTGGCGCTTCGGCCCCGGCGGACAGGCCCTGGCCGCGCTGGTGCTGGTGTGGGCGCTGCTGGCGCTGACCATGATCGATGCCGATACGCAACTGCTGCCGGACCAGATCACCCTGCCGCTGCTATGGCTGGGCCTGCTGCTGAACCTGGGCGGCGTGTTCGTGGCGCTGCCCGACGCCGTGATTGGCGCGGCTGCCGGCTACCTGGTGCTGTGGACGGCCTACTGGCTGTTCCGGCTCGTGCGCGGCAAGGAAGGCATGGGCTTTGGCGACTTCAAGCTGATGGCGGCGCTGGGCGCCTGGTTCGGCTGGCAGGCGCTGCCGGCGCTGGTGCTGCTGTCGTCGGTGGTCGGCGTGCTGTTCGGGCTGGCCAATATTGCGCTGCGCCGCCAGGAACGCGACACGCCCTTCCCGTTCGGGCCTTTCATCGCGCTCGCCGGCGTGGTGGTGCTGCTGTTCGGCCCCGGCGTGCTGCCGCTGTTTGCATGGCCATGACGGTGTCCGACGATATCCGCTGAAGCTGGTATCGTTGCGGCAACATCGTCAACAGAGCCTCACATGCTGGAAATCGGACTGACCGGCGGCATCGGCAGCGGCAAGACCCGCGTGGCCGACATGTTTGCCGCGCGCGGTGCCGCGATCATCGACACAGACCTGCTCGCGCACGAGATCACCGCCCCGGGCGGGCGCGCCATCCCCGCGCTGGTCGAGGCCTTCGGCCCGGCCTGCCTGCGCCCCGACGGCGCCATGGACCGCGACGCGATGCGCGCACTGGTGTTTGCCGACCCTGCAGCCAAGGCGCGGCTTGAAGCCATCACTCACCCGCTGATCCGTGCGCTGACCACCGAGCGCGCCCACGCGATCCGCGATGCCGGCGAGCATCCCTACCTGATCTACGTGGTGCCGCTGCTGGTGGAATCGGGCTCATGGCGCGAGCGCGTGGGCCGCGTGCTGGTGGTGGACTGCACCGAGGCCACCCAGGTGGCGCGCGTGATGGGGCGCAACGGCTTCAGCCGCGAGCAGGTGCAGGCCATCATGGCCAGACAGGCCACTCGCGCCGCGCGCCTGGCATGTGCCGACGACGTCATCGACAACGACGGCCCGGTGGAGGCACTGGTGGACCAGGTCGACCGGCTCGACCGCTACTATCGTGAACTGTCGGCGGCGGCCAGGGTCCATCCATAACGCGCAACCCGGCGCGCCAGCGCATGGCATCACGCACGCGACATTGTCCTCGGCCCTTGTCTCGCATAGAATGCGCTGGAATATGCGGGGAAATCACCGCATACTGCCGGTAACCGCCTGCCATATATCGCCCCTTCCGGCATTTCCCGGGCCTCATTCTGCACCGGGCCGCTCCCGAAAGCGCCCGACGCCCTGCACGGACATTGCACTTGATTCTGTACGAATACCCTTTCAACGAACGCATCAGGACACTCCTGCGCCTGGAGGACCTGTTCGATCGGCTGGAATACTTTCTCGGCCAGGATCATGCCCACCAGCATCATGTCGCGCTGACCACGCTGTTCGAGATCATCGACGTGGCCGGCCGTGCCGACCTCAAGACCGACCTGATCAAGGAACTGGAACGCCAGCGCCAGGCACTGGCACCGCTGCGTGCCAGCCCTCAGATCGACCAGGAGGCGCTGGACGCCATCATCGGCGAGATCGAGCAAGGCATCGCCATGCTCAACCAGACCGTGGGCAAGGCTGGCCAGCTGCTGGCCGACAACGAGTGGCTGACCAGCATCCGCAGCCGCGCGATCATCCCCGGCGGCACCTGCGAGTTCGACCTGCCGGCCTACTATGCCTGGCAGCACCGCCCCGCCGAAGACCGCCGCGCCGATATCCTGAAATGGGTACGTCCGCTGCTGTCGCTGCGCATGGGCACCACCATCGTGCTGCGCCTGCTGCGCGAAGCCGGCCAGAGCGGCAAGGTGATCGCCACCGGCGGCAGCTACCAGCAGATGTTGTCCGGACGCAGCTATCAGCTGATGCAGGTCTACCTGGATGATTCGCTGCTGGCGTTTATCCCGGAGATGAGCGCCAACAAGTACATGCTGTGGGTGCGCTTTACGCAGCAGGACGGCGACCTGCGTCCGCGCTCGGTCGATGCGGATATCCCGTTCCTGCTGAAACTCTGCAATTTCTGAAGCCTGCGCTGAACGCTATGCCTGCTGTCGTCAAATGCCCCACCTGCGGCACCGAGGTGGCCTGGGTGCCCGAGAACAAATTCCGCCCCTTCTGTTCCGAGCGCTGCAAGCAGATCGATCTCGGCGCCTGGGCGTCCGAGAAATACGTGATCGGCGGCAAGCCGGGCGAGACCGCCGCCGACCAGCCTGAAGACGAGGACGACTGAAGCACCCTCGCCTTCAGCGTCCCCCCGTGGCTCAGTGCGCCGCCGCCAGCACGCGGCGGTAGAAGCCCACGCACACCAGTGCGAACACCGCCAGGCCCAGCCACTGCGCGGTCGCTTCAAACCCGGCCCCGACCAGCGCCAGCGGCGCATCCTTGCCCGACAGGCCGATCACCGCGGCCAGCATCACGCCGACCAGGCTTTCCCCCACGATCAGGCCCGAGCCGCGGCCGAGGCCTGCGTCTGCACCATGTTGTTTTCCAGGATGTTGGCGCCGGGGAAGAGACGCAGCACGGCCATCGAGATCACGGCCGCCGGGATCGCCGACGAGAAGGTCAGGCCGACCTTCAGGCCCAGGTAGATGTTCGAGGCGGTGAACACGACCGTGATCAGCGCACCGAGGATGATGCCGCGCAGGGTCAGTTCGGGCAGGGAAACGTCGTCGGCAATACGATCGACACGTAGCATGCAGCTTCCTTTCCTGTGGATCAGGGCCTGCCTGGTCAGGCCCTGGCGGCGCACAAGCGGGCGCCGCGGCCGCTTGTCCGACAGCGGGAATGGCAGGGTCAGCAGTTGCCCGATTCCTCGGCCAGCCACTCCACCACGGGAATGGTGGCCGGCAGCAGCGGCCCCACCGTCACCGGCGTGCGCTGCCACGAGAAGGCCTGGCCTTCACGGCCGACGGGGTCGCCCCGCCAGTCGGTGACTTTGCAGAAATACAGCCGCACATAGGCGTGCGGGTAGTCATGTTCCAGGATGTGCCAACGCTCGCATTGCGTGACATCAAGACCCAGCTCTTCATGCAGCTCGCGGGCGAGCGCCGCCTCAACCGACTCGCCCGGCTCCAGCTTGCCGCCGGGGAATTCCCAGTAGCCCTCGTAGGGCTTGCCGGCCGGGCGCTGCGCCAGCAGGAAGCGTCCGTCGGGCTGCACCAGCACGCCGACCGCCACCTCGGTCACCTTGCGCGGCGGGTTGCCGCCGGTCTGTGCGGGGTTCTGCGTGGCCGCGCTCATGCCTTGGCGTCTCCGGCGACATCGGCAATATAGGGCTTGCCATGCTTGCCGCCCCAGTCGCGCGCAAACTGCCAGGCCACGCGGCCCGAGCGCGAGCCGCGCTCCAGCGCCCACACCAGCGCGTCGCCGCGCGCCGCGGCGATGTCCTCGTCGGTGCAGCCGAAGTGCCTGAGCCAGTGGCCGACGATGGCCAGGTATTCGTCCTGCTTGGGCGGGTAGAACGACAGCCACAGCCCGAAGCGTTCGGACAGCGAGATTTTCTCTTCCACCACTTCGCCGGGATGGATCTCGCCATCGTCGGTGTGGCGGTAGGTCTCGTTGTCTTTCATGTACTCCGGCAGCAGGTGCCGGCGGTTGGAGGTGGCGTAGATCAGCACGTTGTCCGACTGCGCCGCCACCGAGCCGTCCAGCGCCGACTTGAGCGACTTGTAGCCCGACTCGCCCTCTTCGAACGACAGGTCGTCGCAGAAGATCACGAAGCGCTCGGGGCGCTGCGCAACCAGTTCGACGATATCGCCGAGGTCGCCCAGGTCATCCTTGTCCACCTCAACCAGCCGCAGCCCGTCCTTGACGAAGGCATTGAGGCAGGCCTTGATCAGCGACGACTTGCCGGTGCCGCGCGCGCCGGTCAGCAGCACGTTGTTGGCCGGCAGCTTGCTCACGAACTGGCGCGTATTGCCGACGATGGCGTCCTTCTGGCGCTCGATGTTCTTCAGGTCGTCCAGGTGGATCGGCGGCAGCTGGCGCACCGGCTGCAGGTAGCCGATATTGCCGAACAGGCTCTGCCGCTTGCGCCAGCGGAACGCCACGGCCTCCTGCCAGTCGGCGTCGCTCAGTTGCGGCGGCAGCCATTGTTCGAGTCGGGCGAGGAAGTTGTCGAGGCGGGCGGCAAGATCAGACATGGCAGGGGCGCGCTGGGGGCGCGGTATCGGCTGGCAGGGAAATCTGTCCTTCCCGCATGCACGGGAAGGACGAAAAGGCTCAGGAGCGGTAGTCGGCGTTGATCGACACGTAGTCGTGCGACAGGTCGCAGGTCCAGACCGTTGCTTCGGCCTTGCCGCGGCCGAGCGCGATGCGCACGGTGATCTCGGCCTGCTTCATCACGCGCTGGCCGTCTTCCTCGCGGTAGTCGGGGTTGCGGCCGCCGTCGCGGGCCACCCAGACATCGTCCAGCCACAGGTTGACGCGGCCGACGTCGAGGTCGTTCACGCCGGCGTAGCCGACCGCGGCCAGGATGCGGCCCAGGTTGGGGTCCGACGCATAGAACGCGGTCTTGACCAGCGGCGAGTGCGCCACCGCATAGGCGATCTGGCGGCACTCGGCCACGTCCTTGCCGCCTTCGACGCGGATGGTCATCAGCTTGGTGGCGCCCTCGCCGTCGCGCACAATCATCTGCGCCAGCTCCTGCGCCAGCGCGGTCACCGCGTCGCGCAGCGCCTCGAAGGCCGGGCCTTCGGTGCGGTCGACCACGGCGCCGGACTTGCCCGTCGCGATCAGCACGAATGAGTCGTTGGTCGAGGTATCGCCGTCGATGGTGATGCTGTTGAAAGAATGGTCGGCAGCGTAGGAGACCAGCGCCTGCAGCACCGGCTGGGCCACGGCAGCGTCCATGGCGATAAAGCCGAGCATGGTCGCCATGTTCGGGCGGATCATGCCGGCGCCCTTGCTGATGCCCGACAGCGTCACGGTCTTGCCGTCGATCTGCACCGTGCGCGACGCGGCCTTGGGCTGCGTGTCGGTGGTCATGATGGCTTCGGCGGCGGCCAGCCAGTTGTCCGGCTTCGCGTTGGCGATGGCGGCGGGCAGGCCGGCCACCAGGCGGTCAACCGGCAGCGGTTCCAGGATCACGCCGGTCGAGAACGGCAGCACCTGCTCGGGGGCGATGCCCAGTTGCGCGGCCAGCGCGTCGCAGCTGGCGCGGGCATTGGCCAGACCCGGCTCGCCGGTGCCGGCGTTGGCATTGCCGGTGTTGACCACCAGCGCGCGGATGCCCTTGCCAGCGGCCAGGTGCTCGCGGCAGACCTGCACCGGCGCGGCGCAGAAGCGGTTGCTGGTGAAGACGCCGGCCACGGTGCTGCCTTCGGCCACGCGCACCACCAGCACGTCCTTGCGGTTGGCCTTGCGGATGCCCGCCTCGGCCCAGCCCAGCTCCACGCCGGCGACGGATTTCAGGTTCTCTGCCTGGGGCAGCGGAAGATTGACGGGCATGTGGACTCCTCTTTCCTGCTTGCGTTATCTGCTTGCGGCTTCTGCTCGCAACTTGCTTGTCATCAGACGAACATGCCCGCTAAGGGCGGGCATGTCGTTTCCTTTCGCGTCACGCCGTGCGACGGGCGCGACGTCATACCGGTGCGCGACTCAGCTGAGCCTGCCGTGGCACTGCTTGAACTTCTTGCCCGAGCCGCACGGGCACGGGTCGTTGCGGCCGACCTTGGGCATGCCCGCCAGCGCCAGTTCGGCGGCGGCCATGGCCGCACCGGTGCGCGGCGACGGAGCTTCCTCGACCGGCTCGCGCCCTTCGGCGAACTCGTCGTGCTTGTACTGCACGTTCTCCAGGTGCGACAGGCCTTCCTCGATCTCTTCGGAAGCCTGCTCCAGTTCTTCCGGCGACTGGATCTGCACGTTGAAGGTCACGCGCGTGACTTCGCTCTTGATCAGGTCCAGCAAACGCGCGAACAGCTCGAACGACTCGCGCTTGTATTCCTGCTTGGGATCCTTCTGCGCATAGCCGCGCAGGTGGATGCCCTGGCGCAGGTGGTCCAGCGCGGCCAGGTGCTCGCGCCAGTGCGTGTCGATGCTCTGCAGCATGACCGAGCGCTCGAAGCCGGCGAACGACTCGCGGCCGACCATCGCGACCTTGCTGTCGTAGCGCTCCGCGGCCGCCTTCATGATCAGGTTGAGCAGCTCTTCGTCCTCGATGCTCTGCGCGCCCTCGATGGTCTGCGCCAGCGGCACTTCCAGGCCCCAGTCCTCGCGCAGGCGCGTTTCCAGGCCGGCGATGTTCCACTGCTCTTCCATGGTGTCGGCCGGCACGTGGTCGCGGAACAGCTCAACCAGCACGCTCTCGCGCAGGTTGGTCACCATGTCGCCGACATCCTGGGCTTCCAGCACGTCGTTGCGCAGCTTGTAGATTTCCTTGCGCTGGTCGTTGGCAACGTCGTCGTACTGCAGCAACTGCTTGCGGATATCGAAGTTGCGGCCTTCAACCTTGCGCTGCGCCGACTCGATCGAGCGCGTGACGATGCCGGCTTCGATCGGCTCGCCCTCGGGCATCTTCAGGCGTTCCATGATGGCGCGTACGCGGTCGCCGGCGAAGATGCGCAGCAGCTGGTCGTCCAGCGACAGGTAGAAGCGCGACGAACCCGGGTCGCCCTGGCGGCCGGCACGGCCGCGCAACTGGTTGTCGATACGGCGCGACTCATGGCGCTCGGTGCCGACGATATGCAGGCCGCCGGCGGTCTTGACCTGCTCGTGCAGCGAATGCCACTCATCCTCGAGCTGCTTGATGCGCGCGGCCTTCTCGGCGTCGGACAGGTTCGGATCCGCCTCGATAAAGCCGGATTGCTTCTCCACATTGCCGCCCAGCACGATGTCGGTACCGCGACCGGCCATGTTGGTGGCAATGGTGATCATCTTGGGGCGGCCGGCCTGGGCCACGATCTCGGCTTCGCGTGCGTGCTGCTTGGCGTTCAGCACCTGGTGCGGCAGTTGCTCGCGCTCGAGCAGGCCCGACAGGTATTCCGAGGTCTCGATCGAGGTGGTGCCCACCAGCACCGGCTGGCCACGCTCGTAGCAGTCGCGGATATCGCGCACCACGGCGTCGTAGCGCTCCTTGCCGGTCTTGTAGATCTGGTCCTGCTGGTCCTTGCGCTGGGCCGGGCGGTTGGTCGGGATCACCACCACTTCCAGGCCATAGATCTCCTGGAATTCATACGCTTCGGTGTCAGCCGTGCCGGTCATGCCGGCCAGCTTGCTGTACATGCGGAAGTAGTTCTGGAAGGTGATCGTCGCCAGCGTCTGGTTCTCTTGCTGGACGGTGACGCCTTCCTTGGCCTCCACGGCCTGGTGCAGGCCGTCGGACCAGCGGCGGCCGGTCATCAGGCGGCCGGTGAACTCGTCGACGATCACGACTTCGTCATTCTGCACCACGTAGTGCTGGTCGCGATGGAACAGGCTGTGCGCGCGCAGGGCGGCGTACAGGTGGTGCATCAGCGTGATGTTCTGCGGCGCGTAGAGCGATTCGCCCTCGCCGATCAGGCCCTGCTGCGACAGGATCTCTTCGGCCTTCTCGTGGCCGGCTTCGGTCAGGTAGACCTGGTGGCCCTTCTCGTCGACGTAGTAGTCGCCCGGCTTTTCGACGCCGGTGCCATCGGCCTTTTCCTCGCCGATCTGGCGCTCGAGCAGCTTGGGGATGCCGTTCATGCGCTGGTACAGGTCAGTCTGGTTCTCGGCCTGGCCGGAGATGATCAGCGGGGTGCGGGCCTCGTCGATCAGGATCGAGTCCACTTCATCGACGATGGCGTAGTTGAGCGGGCGTTGCACGCGCTGCGACGGGTCGTAGACCATGTTGTCGCGCAGGTAGTCGAAGCCGAACTCGTTATTGGTGCCGTAGGTGATGTCCGAGTTGTACGCCGCCTGCTTGGCGTCATGCGGCATCTGCGACAGGTTCACGCCCACCGACAGGCCCAGGAAGTTGTACAGCCGGCCCATCCACTCGGCATCGCGCTGCGCCAGGTAGTCGTTGACGGTCACCACGTGCACGCCCTTGCCGGTGATGGCATTCAGGTACACGGCCAGGGTCGCGGTCAGCGTCTTGCCTTCGCCGGTGCGCATTTCGGCGATCTTGTTGTCGTTCAGCACCATGCCGCCGATCAGCTGCACGTCGAAGTGGCGCATCTTCATGACACGCTTGCTGGCTTCGCGGCAGACGGCGAAGGCCTCGGGCAGCAGCGCCTCGAGCGATTCGCCGCCGGCGTGGCGCTGCCGGAAGGTCTCCGTCATGCCGCGCAGCTCGTCGTCCGAGAGCTGCTCGAACTTCGGCTCCAGCGCATTGATCTGCGCCACCGTGCGGCGATATTGTTTGATCAGCCGCTCATTGCGGCTGCCGAAGACTTTCTTGAGAAGGCCGGTGATCATCGATTGCTTTCACCTGCGCGGAACCGGGTGGCACCCCAGGGATGCGGGCTGCTCCGGCGGCCGGGCGAGGAATGGATAGATTGGCGCAAAACGCCGAGTTTATCATGTGCCGGGGTCACGGCCGGAACGCGCCTGGCCCCGTCCCGCAAGGGCAGGCAAGCCTGCCGAATGTTGACCACACGTGTCGTTCGCATGATCGCCCGCGCGCCCCGTCAGCCACAGTTTGGGGCGGCCGCCGCAGCTTCAATCCACAGTCGGGCAAGGCGGCCCCCGCGCCCCTTGCTAGAATGCATGCATGCGCCGCTTCACCCACCACGCCCTGCAGACCCCTGCCGCCAAGCCGCTCAACGACTGGCTGGCCAAGGCCGGCCCGGTTTCGACGCTGATGCAGACCGCGCGCCAGCTGTCGGTGCTTGAGGCCGAGGTGCTGGCGCTGCTGCCCGCCGGCATGCGTGACGGCCTGGCCGTGGCCGGCGTCAAGCGTGACGCCACCGACCCGAACGCCCAGGTGCTGCTGTTGCTGGCAGCGCACGGCGCCGCCGCTGCCCGCGTGCGCCAGGTGGTGCCGACGCTGCTGGCGCGGCTGCAGCAGCGCGGCTCGCACATCACCGCGATCCGGGTGCGGGTGCAGCCAGAGGTGTCGCGCCACGCGGACTGGGAAGTGGAGCCCGTGCAACGCCAGCGCACCGGCGGCCGCATGACCCCCACGGGACTCGCCAACCTCGACCAGCTGGCGCGCAGCCTGCCGGATTCGCCGCTGCGCGACGCGCTCAATACACTGCTCGCCCATCACCGCTAGCCCGGTGCCGAACACGAAAAAGCCGACCCGAGGGTCGGCTCTTTTTGCGCCAGTTCGCCAGGATCAGGCAAACGCCGGCTGCGCCTGCGGCAGGAACGCGGCCGGGGCTTCCTCGACGCGGTCGAAGGTGACCAGCTCGTAGGCTTCCTGGTCGGCCAGCAGCGCGCGCAGCAGCTGGTTGTTCAGGCCGTGGCCCGACTTGTTGGCCACATAGGCGCCGATCAGCGGATGGCCCACCACATACAGGTCGCCGATCGCATCCAGGATCTTGTGGCGCACGAACTCGTCGCCGTAGCGCAGTTCTTCATTGTTGAGCATGCGGTGCTCGTCCAGCACGATCGCGTTGTCCAGGCTGCCGCCGCGCGCCAGGCCCATCTCGCGCAGGGCTTCCACCTCGTGGGCAAAGCCGAAGGTGCGGGCGCGGGCAATCTCGCGCACGTAGCTGGTGTCGGCAAAATCGATCGAGAAGGTCTGGCCGGTCTTGTCGACCGCCGGGTGGCGAAAGTCGATGGTGAACGACAGCTTGAAGCCGAAGAACGGCTCCAGCCGCGCCAGCTTGTCGCCCTCGCGCACTTCCACCGGTTTCTTGACGCGGATGAAGGTCTTCAGCGCGTTCTGCTCTTCAATGCCGGCCGACTGCAGCAGGAACACGAAGGACGCGGCGCTGCCGTCCATGATCGGGATTTCCTCGGCGTCGACGTCGACATAGAGGTTGTCGATGCCCAGGCCGGCGCAGGCCGACATCAGGTGCTCGACGGTCGAAACGCGCGCGCCATCCTTTTGCAGCACCGATGCCAGGCGCGTGTCGCCGATGGCCGACGCGGCCACGGGAATCTCGACGGCCTCGGGCAGGTCGACGCGGGTAAAGACGATGCCGGTGTCCGCCAACGCGGGACGCAGGGTCAACGTGACTTTGCGTCCCGAGTGCAGGCCGATGCCAACGGTCTTCACCAGGGATTTGATCGTGCGCTGTTTGAGCATGACAGCCTCAACTATTATAAAAATCTATCGGGCAATGTTTCTGATTAAGGGATTTTACCACCACCTCACGGGCGCTGCAGCCGGGTTTTGTTTCCGGCTGTTAACACTCCCTTAATAAGTTACGTATTATCCACGTTTACCCGGATGACTGTGTCAGCCACGCAACGCCGCCAGCACTGCCTCGGCACTGCTGACGCGGAATTCTCCCGGTGCCTCGACGTCGAGCCGGGTGACGACGCCGTCGTCGATCACCATCGCGTAGCGCTTGGAGCGCACGCCCATGCCGCGTGCGGTCAGGTCCTGGTCCAGGCCCAGCGCACGGGTCCACTCGGCGCTGCCGTCGGCCATCATGCGCACCGTGCCGCCCGCCTGCTGCTCACGGCCCCAGGCGCCCATCACAAAGGCGTCGTTGACCGACACGCACCAGACCTCGTCGACGCCGGCCTCGCGCAGCGCCGCGGCGTGCTGCACAAAGCCCGGCACATGCTTGGCCGAGCAGGTCGGCGTGAAGGCGCCGGGCAGGCCGAACACCACGATCTTGCGGCCGCGGACCAGGTCCGCCACCTTGAAGGCATTGGGCCCGAGCGCACAGCCGTTGCCTTCGGTTTCGAAGAATTCCTGCAGCGTGGCGTCAGGGACGCGGGAACCGGCAGTGATCATGGGTCGTGGTCCTCCTGGGTTTTCTGAAGAATAGTCCGGATGCCGGGGCGCGGACGCCCACACTCAGGCAGACGGGCAACCTCAAGATCATAGGCGCCCTGCCCGCATTGCCAAAGCCGGGTCACATCCGGTGACATCCGGCGCGGATCCGATACACCTTGCTACAAAGACGTCCGCGCGGCGCACCTCTTGGGTGCGCCGCGCGGACGCTGATACATCCCGACCGGGAAGGCGGGAAACCAGTCCGGGGAGGCGGCCAGCGGCACGCCCGTCCCGGCAACGGGATGCGGGTGAAGCTCAGTCCGGCGCAGGCGCGGCGCCGCCAGCGGCCCGGCGGTTCACGTCATTCCATGCAAGGCACGCGCGGATGGGGAGCGCACGTGCATCGCGACAAGGCGACGCGTTCCGTCAGGCGGCCGGTGGAGGCACCGATGCCGCGCCAGGCAGGGCTCAGTCTGCCTGCTTGCGCAGGAAGGCCGGGATGTCGTACGTATCCACACCCTTTTCCTGCAGCGCCGCCACGTGGGCCGACGCCGACTCACGCGAGCTGCGCCACACTGCCGGCGTATCCAGGTTGCTGTAGTCCGGCGAGCTGTGCGTGGCCGCGGCGGCGGTCATGTTGGCCATCATCTGCACCGGCATGTTGTCCGTGCCGGTCTTGAGCAGGGTCATCGGCTGTTGCTTCTTGGCCGAGCGGCCCAGGCCCGTGGCCACCACCGTCACGCGCAGCGCATCGCTCATCGAGTCGTCGTACACCGTACCGAAGATCACGGTCGCATCTTCCGCGGCATAGCTGCGGATGGTGTTCATGACTTCCTTGGTTTCCGACAGCTTCAGCGAACGGCTGGCGGTGATGTTGACCAGCACGCCGCGCGCGCCGGACAGATCCACGCCTTCCAGCAGCGGGCTGGCAACGGCCTGCTCGGCCGCCAGGCGGGCGCGGTCCACGCCCGACACGGTTGCCGTCCCCATCATGGCCTTGCCTTGCTCGCCCATCACCGTCTTCACGTCCTCGAAGTCGACGTTCACCAGGCCGTCAACGTTGATGATCTCGGCAATGCCGGCCACCGCGTTGTGCAGCACGTCGTCGGCGCACTGGAAGCACTTGTCCATCTCGGCGTCGTCGCCCATCACTTCGAACAGCTTCTCGTTGAGCACCACGATCAGCGAGTCAACACTCGACTCCAGCTCGCTCGAACCGTGCTCAGCCACCTTGGCGCGGCGCGCCCCTTCGAAGTCGAACGGCTTGCTGACCACGCCCACGGTCAGGATGCCCATCTCCTTGGCCACTTGCGCAACGATCGGCGCGGCGCCGGTGCCGGTGCCGCCGCCCATGCCGGCAGTGATGAAGACCATGTGCGCGCCGCGCAGGGCGTCGGCGATCTGCTCGCGGGCCTGATCGGCGCAACCGCGGCCGACTTCCGGCTTGGCGCCGGCGCCCAGGCCCGTATTGCCGAGCTGCAGCACGCGCGAAGCGGTCGAACGCTTGAGCGCCTGGGCGTCGGTGTTCATGCAGATGAATTCGACGCCTTGCACACCGCGGCTGATCATGTGCTGCACGGCATTGCCGCCCGCGCCGCCCACGCCGACCACCTTGATGATGGTGCCGTCCATCACTTCCGTTTCGATCATGTCAAAGTCCATCACTGCCTCCGAGAAAAATCAGTCCCCAGACGATGCAGCCTCCCCGCCGCAACCCCTGGTTTCTGAACAAGAAACCAATAAAAAGAAAACCAGAAAAATTCCACCCGGCACGCCGGCCTGTCCGGTAGACAGCCCTGCCTGCGCGCCGTTGCATCGTCAGCGCGTCAATTTCCGCATTGATCAGAAATTGCCGACAAACCATTCCTTCATGCGCGTCCACACCTGCTTGACCGACCCGCTCTGCACGGCCACCTTGCGTCCGCGCATGCGTTGCACGCGGCCTTCCAGCAGCAGGCCCATCACGGTCGCGTAGCGCGGGCTCTTCACTACCTCGTGCAGGTTGCCGCGGTACTCCGGCACGCCCACGCGCACGGGCTTGAGGAAGATGTCCTCGCCCAGCTCGACCATGCCCGGCATCATCGCGGTGCCGCCGGTGATGACCACGCCGGACGACAACAGTTCTTCATAGCCCGACTCGCGCACCACCTGGTGCACCAGCGAGTACAGCTCTTCGATGCGCGGTTCGATCACCGCGGCCAGTGCCTGGCGGCTGAGCGTGCGCGTGCCGCGGTCGCCCACGCCGGGCACCTCGATCATGTCTTCCGGGTCGGCGATCGCCTGCTTGGCGATGCCGTACTGGATCTTGATGTCCTCGGCGTCGGGCGTCGGCGTGCGCAGCGCCATGGCGATGTCGTTGGTGATCTGGTCGCCGGCGATGGGGATCACGGCCGTATGGCGGATCGCGCCTTCGCTGAAGATGGCGATGTCGGTGGTGCCGCCGCCGATGTCGACCAGCACCACGCCCAGCTCCTTCTCGTCCTCGGTCAGCACCGCCAGGCTCGAGGCCAGCGGCTGCAGGATCAGGTCGTGCACTTCCAGGCCGCAGCGGCGCACGCACTTGACGATGTTCTGCGCCGCACTGACCGCGCCGGTGACGATATGCACCTTCACTTCCAGGCGGATGCCGCTCATGCCGATGGGCTCGCGCACGTCTTCCTGGCCGTCGATGATGAATTCCTGCGTCAGGATGTGCAGGATCTGCTGGTCGGTCGGGATATTGACCGCCTTGGCGGTCTCGATCACGCGCGCCACGTCGGTCTGCGTGACCTCCTTGTCCTTGATCGCCACCATGCCGCTGGAGTTGAAGCTGCGGATGTGGCTGCCGGCAATGCCGGTGAAGACCTCTGAAATCTTGCAGTCGGCCATCAGCTCGGCCTCTTCCAGCGCCTTCTGGATCGACTGCACGGTGGCCTCGATATTGACCACGACCCCTTTCTTCAGACCCTTGGACTCTGACTGGCCCATCCCGATCACCTCGTAGCTGCCGTCGGGGCGCAGTTCTGCCACCACCGCCGCCACCTTCGAGGTGCCGATATCCAGACCGACCAACAGGTCCTTGTATTCCTTGCTCATCGGGTTTTCTCCGCGTTCTTGCTCTTCAGTCGCGTCGGATTGTTGTTGGAAGTACCTGAAACCGCTGCTGCCGCCGGCGCCGGCTTGGCCGCCTTCGCTGCCTTCGCCGCCTTCTCTGCCCTGACCGCCGCTGCGATCTGCGCCTCGGTCAGGAAGCGGGCATTGGCGGCGCGGATGGCAAAGCCGTTGGGATAACGCAGGTCGGCATACTCGATCTGGCTGCCCCATTGCTGGGTGACCTGCGGCCAGGCCGCGACGAAGCGCCGGACCCGCTGGTCCATCGCCACGCGATCCTCATCGTTCTGCTCGCGGCCCAGTTCGACCTCCATGCCGTTGGACAGCTTCGCGCGCCAGGCATAGCGGCCGGACAGGGCCACCGCCAGCGGCTCGGCCTTGAGCGGCTTGAACCACTGGCGCATGACCTCGAGCTTCTCGATCACGTCGCCCTCGCTGTCCGGCGGCCCGTCCAGCGCCAGCAGCTGTGCGTCTTCTTCCGCCTCGGCGGTGTTGGCGACAAAGACCTCGCCAAAGGTATTGATCAGGCGCCCGCTGTCGGGCGTGCCCCAGGTGCCCAGCGCTTCATGTTCCTCGACCTCGACCGCCAGGCCGTTGGGCCACTCGCGCCGCACGCTGGCGCGCCGCACCCAGGGCACCGACTCGAACGCCTGCCGTGCCGCGTTCAGGTCCAGCGTGAAGAAATTGCCGGTCAGCTTGCCCAGCGCGCTGGCGCGCACGCTAGGCGCGTTCACGTGGCGCAGCGCGCCGCCGTCCAGCGGGCCGATCTCCACATGGGTGATGGCGAACACCGGCCGCTGCGCCAGCCACAGCAGGCCTGCCGCGAGCGCCATCAGCACCACCAGCGCGTACAGCGCGGAGGCGATCAGGTTGAGCAGGCGTGCGTTATGCCACATGGTCCGGTGCGGTCCTGTTCGGTTGCGTTATTCGGGTTTCCAATGCTCGTTGGGATGCAGGTCCAGCGTGGCCGCGGCCACCACCTGCATCACGAAGTCCTCGTAGCTGATGCCAACCGCGCGCGCCGCCATCGGCACCAGCGAATGGCCGGTCATGCCGGGCGAGGTATTCATCTCGAGCAGGAAAGGCTTGCCGTCGGCGCGCAGCATCAGGTCGGCGCGCGCCCAGCCGCGGCATCCCAGCACGCGGTAGGACTGCACCGCCAGTGCCCGGACCTCGCGTTCGACTTCAGGGTCCAGGCCCGACGGGCACAAGTACTGGGTATCGTCAGTAAAATACTTATTTTGATAGTCGTAGTTGGCTTCGGGCGCAACGATGCGGATCACCGGCAGCGCTTCGGCGCTGTCGCCCTCGCCCACGATCGGGCAAGTCAGCTCGGCGCCGTCGATAAAGGTCTCGGCAATGACGTCGTTGTCCAGCGCAGCGGCCTTCTCGAACGCCGCGCGCATCTGGTCGGCGGCAGTGACCTTGGTCAGGCCGATCGACGAGCCCTCGCGCGCCGGCTTGACGATCAGCGGCAGGCCCAGGTCGGCCGCCACGGCGTCGAAATCGGTGTCGGCATGCAGCATGGCAAAGCGCGGCGTGGCCAGGTCATGGGTCATCCACAGGCGCTTGGTGGCCTGCTTGTCCATGGCCATGGCCGAAGCCAGCACGCCGCTGCCGGTGTACGGCACGCCCAGTTGCTCGAGCAGGCCCTGCATGGTGCCGTCCTCGCCATAGCGTCCATGCAGTGCGATAAAGACGCGGTCAAAGCCGGCCGCGGCCAGCTCGGCCACGCCCTGCAGGCCCGGGTCGAAGCCGTGCGCGTCCACGCCGCGCGACTGCAGCGCGGCCAGCACACCGTTGCCCGACATCAGCGAGATCTCGCGTTCGGCCGAGCGCCCGCCCAGCAGCACGCCGACCTTGCCCAGCGACTTGGGATCAATATTGGGATGGGCGACGAAGCTCATGCCTGGCCTCCCTGCGTTGATTGCGTCGATTGCTGGTGCGACACCAGCTGCCCCGGCACGGCCCCGACCGAGCCCGCGCCCATCGTCACGACCACATCGCCCGGCCGGACGGCATCCAGGATGGCCTGCGGCATTTCTTCCATCTGCTCCACGAAAACAGGTTCGACCTTGCCGGCCACGCGCAGCGCGCGGGTCAGCGCACGGCCGTCGGCGGCCACGATCGGGGCCTCGCCGGCGGCGTAGACCTCGGCCAGCAGCAGGGCATCGACGGTGCCCAGCACTTTGACGAAGTCCTCAAAGCAATCCCGCGTACGGGTAAAGCGGTGCGGCTGGAACGCCAGCACCAGGCGGCGCCCCGGGAACGCGCCGCGCGCGGCGGCCAGCGTGGCCGCCATCTCCACCGGGTGGTGGCCGTAGTCGTCCACCAGGGTGAAGGTGCCGGCGCCATCGGGCGTGGCCACCTCGCCGTAGCGCTGGAAGCGCCGGCCCACGCCGTGGAACTCGCGCAGTGCCTTGACGATGGCGGCATCGGGCACCTCCAGCTCGGTGGCGATGGCAATCGCCGCCAGCGCGTTCTGCACGTTGTGCAGGCCGGGCAGGTTCAGCGCGATCTCCAGCGGCGGCTCGGCATGGCCGTTGAGCTGGCGCTGCACGGTGAAGTGCATCTGGCCGTCGACCGCGCGCGCGTCCACGGCGCGGATCTGGGCATCCTCGGCAAAGCCGTAGCGCACCACCGGCTTGGACACGAACGGCAGGATCTCGCGCACGTTGGGGTCATCCACGCACAGCACCGCGATGCCGTAGAACGGCAGCCGCTGGGTGAACTCGATAAACGCCTGCTTGAGCCGGGCAAAGTCGTGCCCGTAGGTGTCCATGTGGTCGGCATCGATATTGGTAATGACCTCGATGACCGGGAACAGGTTCAGAAACGATGCGTCCGACTCGTCGGCCTCGGCGACGATAAAGTCGCCGGTGCCCAGGCGCGCATTCGCGCCGGCCGAGTTCAGGCGGCCGCCGATCACGAAGGTGGGATCGAGCCCGCCCTCGGCCAGCACCGATGCCACCAGGCTGGTGGTGGTGGTCTTGCCGTGCGTGCCGGCAATGGCCACGCCCTGCTTCAGGCGCATCAGTTCGGCCAGCATCACCGCGCGCGGCACCACCGGGATGCGCTTGCTGCGGGCTGCCAGCACTTCGGGGTTGTCGCCGCTGACCGCGGTCGACACCACCACCGCGTTGGCGCCGGTCACGTTGGCCGCGTCATGCCCGTGCATCACCGTGGCGCCCAGCGAAGCCAGGCGCCGCGTGGCGGCATTGCTGCCCACGTCCGAGCCCGAGACCTTGTATCCCAGGTTCAGCAGGACCTCGGCGATGCCGCTCATGCCGGCGCCGCCGATGCCCACGAAGTGGATGTTTTTGACGATATGCTTCATTCGATTGCTGCTTGATTAGGCTTCAGTCCCTGGCCAGCTGACTGCAAATCTCGGCGACACGCCGGGTTGCCTCAGGCTTGGCCAGTCCGCGCGCTAGGCGCGCCATGTCTTTCAGCTGCGGCCGGGTCAGGCTGGCGATGGTTTGCGCCAGGCCCTCGGCCGTCAGGTCTTTCTGCTGCACCAGCAGGGCCGCACCCTGCTTCGACAAAAACTCCGCGTTGGTGGTCTGGTGGTCGTCCACCGCATGCGGGAAGGGCACGAACATCGCCGCCACGCCTGCGGCAGCCACTTCCGACACCGTCATCGCGCCGGCGCGGCAGATCACCAGATCCGCATCGGCGTAAGCGCGCGCCATGTCGTCGATAAACGGCAGGGTCTGCGCGGGCACCTGCGCGGCCGCGTAGTTGGCGCGCAGCGTGTCGATCTGCTTCGCGCCCGCCTGATGCGTGACCACCGGGCGCTCGCTCTCGGGCAGCAGCGCGATGGCCTTGGGTACCACCTCGTTCAACGCCGCAGCGCCCAGGCTGCCGCCCACCACCAGGATGCGCAGCGGGCCGCTGCGCTGGTCATAGCGCGCTTCGGGCGCGTCCAGATGCGCCAGTTCCTCGCGCACCGGGTTGCCGGTCCATTCGCCGCCGGGCAGCGTGTCCGGGAACGCGCACAGCACGCGGTCGGCCACCTTGGCCAGCACCTTATTGGCCAGACCGGCGATCGAGTTCTGCTCGTGCAGCACCAGCGGCCGCCCCAGCAGCGATGCCATCATGCCGGCCGGGAAGGTGATATAGCCGCCCATGCCCAGCACCACGCTCGGGCGCACCCGGCGCAGCGCGCCGATGCTCTGCCAGAACGCGCGCAGCAGGTTCAGCGGCAGCAGGAACTTGGTCACCAGGCCCTTGCCGCGCAGCCCGCCGAACTGGATGAACTCCATCGGGATGTCGTGCTTCGGCACCAGCGTGGCTTCCATGCCGGTGCGGTTGCCCAGCCAGACCACCTTCCAGCCTTGCTCGCGCAGCGCGTGCGCGACCGCAAGCCCCGGGAACACGTGTCCCCCGGTGCCGCCGGCCATCACGAGCAAGGTGCGCGGTGCGGTCATGCCTGCCCTCCGCGCGCAAGTCCGCGATTGTGATCGCACGCGCCGCGCGTGGCTTCACCCACATGCGGGATATCGAGCACCGAGGTCTGATGCAGGGTGGTCATACCTTCCCTCCGCGCATCAGCACCTGATTTTGGCTTCGGCCGCTGCGCTTAACTTCCCGCTGACGCGGGAAATTAGCCTTCGCCGAAATCGAGTATTGCTGCGCTCCGGTCATACCTTCCCTCCGCGCATCAATACTCGATTTTCATAATCAATGCGCAGCAGGATCGCCAGCGCCACGCAGTTCATCAAAATCCCCGACCCGCCATAGCTGACCAGCGGCAGCGTCAGCCCCTTGGTCGGCAACAGGCCCAGGTTCACGCCCATATTGATAAAGGTCTGCCAGCCGATCCACACGCCGATGCCCTTGGCCACCAGGCCGGCAAAGGTGCGGTCCAGCTGCAGTGCGGTGCGGCCGATATTGAAGGCGCGGCGCACCAGCCAGTAGAACAGCACGATCACCACCAGCACGCCGACAAAGCCGAATTCCTCGCCGATCACCGCCAGGATGAAGTCGGTATGCGCTTCGGGCAGGTAGTGCAGTTTCTCGATGCTGCCGCCCAGCCCCACGCCGGTCCACTCGCCGCGGCCGAAGGCGATCAGCGAGTGCGTCAGCTGGTAGGCCTTGCCCAGCGCGTTGCTCTCTTCCCACGGGTTCAGGTAGGCAAAGATCCGCTCGCGCCGCCAGGGCGAAGCCGTAATCAGCAGCGCGAACGCGCCCACCGCCACGCCGACCAGCCCGGCGAACAGCTTGCCGTTGATGCCGCCCAGGAACAGGATGCCCATCGCCACTGCGGCGATCACCAGGAACGCGCCCATGTCGGGTTCCAGCAGCAGCAGCATGCCCACCACCACCACCGCCACGCCCATCGGCAGGAAGCCCTTGGACACAGTCTGCATCCACTCCTGCTTGCGCACGGTGTAGTTGGCGGCGTACAGCACCACCGCCAGCTTCATCAGCTCGGACGGCTGGAAGTTCATCACGCCCAGCGGAATCCAGCGCCGTGCGCCGTTCACGCCCTTGCCAATGAATGGGACCAGCACGATCACCAGCAGGATCAGCGCGAGGATAAAGAGCTTGGGCGCGTAACGGTCCCACACCTTGACCGGGATCTGGAACGCAGCCAGCCCGACCGACAGCCCGATCCCCAGCGCGAACGCATGGCGCATCAGGAAGTGGCTCTCGCGGTAGTTGGCGTAGCGCGGCGAGTCCGGCAGCGCGATCGAGGCCGAATAGACCATCACCAGGCCGAGCGCGAGCAGCACGATCGACACCCACAGCATGGGCTGGTCGTACTCCATCATGCGCGAGCGGGTCGGCTTGACGCCCGACACGGCGTCGCGCAGGCCACCCCAGGCATTGCCGATGGTGGCGCCGATAAAGCCGCTGCGCTTGACCTGTGCTTCGCTCATGGCAGGATCCCCCGGGACAGCGCCAGCTCTTCCACCGCGCCGCGGAACACCTCGGCGCGGTGCACGTAGTTGCGGAACATGTCGAGGCTGGCGCACGCGGGCGACAGCAGCACCACATCGCCGTTCTCGGCCAGTCCGGCAGCCTTCGTCACGGCCTCTTCCAGCGTGGCGGCGTCGACCAGGCTGGCACCGCTGCCCTGCAATGCATCGCGCAGCTCACCCGCGGCGCGGCCGATCAGCACCACCGCGCGTGCGTACTGCGCCACCGGCGCGGCCAGCGGCGAGAAATCCTGGCCCTTGCCTTCGCCACCGGCGATCAGCACCACGTGCTTGTCCAGCCCCGACAGCGCGGCCACGGTGGCGCCCACGTTGGTGCCCTTGCTGTCGTCGAAATATTCAACATCGTCGATGGTGGCGACCCACTCCACGCGGTGCGGCTCGCCGCGGTATTCGCGCAGGCCATGCAGCAGTGCGTTCATCGGCAGGTCGATGGCACGGCACAGCGCCAGCGCGGCCATCGCGTTGGTGGCGTTGTGCATGCCGCGGATATGCAGCGCGTCGGCCGGCATCAGGCGCTTGTGGCGCACCGGCACGGCTTCCTGGACCACCTCGGCGGCCTTGCGGCGGCGCGGCTTACCCTCCCCTTCCGCGTCCGGATCGGGCTCGGCCAGCACCAGCCAGGGCATGCCGCCCTCGCGCAGGATGCCGAAGCTGCCCGGCGTTTCCGGCAGGTCGGTGCCGAAAGTCAGCGGCGAGCGCCCGGACCGCGCCATGTCCATGGTCAGGCGGTCGTTGCGGTTGAGCACCTGCACGCACTCGCTGCCAGCCGGCCCGAAGATGCGCGCCTTGGATGCGGCATAGGCTTCCATCGAGCCATGCCAGTCCAGGTGGTCCTGGGTGACGTTGAGCACGGTGGCCGCGGCGGGCGCCAGCGTGTGCGTGGTTTCCAGCTGGAAGCTGGACAGCTCAAGCACCCACACCTCCGGCAGCGATGCCGAGGCGATGCAGGCCGACAGCTTGTCCAGCGCCGACGGGCTGATATTGCCCGCCACCGCCACGCTCTTGCCGGCGCGCTCCACCAGCCGGCCGGTCAGCGCTGTGGTGGTGGTCTTGCCGTTGGTGCCGGTGATCGCGAGGATCTTCGGCGCGTAGCCGGACTCGGCTTCCAGGTGGCGCAGCGCGCGCACGAACAGTTCGATCTCGCCCCACACCGGGATGCCGCGCGCCTGCGCCGCGGCCAGCAGCGCGCCGGTGCCGGCTTCCAGCGGCGACAGGCCCGGGCTGATTGCCACCAGGCCGATGCCGTCGAGCAGGCTGTCGGCGAACGGGCCGCCGACGAATTCGGCCGAAGTCAGCTCGGCCTGCAGGAAGACAAGGTTGGCGGGCGCCTCGCGCGTGTCGGCCACGCGCACCGCGCAGCCGTTCAGGCCACACCAGCGCGCCATGGCCAGGCCCGACTCACCGAGGCCCAGTACCAGCACATGAGGTTTTTGCAGCTCGCCAAACACTTCGATTTCCTGCCTTTGGTTTCCTGAATCTATATATAGAGCGCCGTCAGTCCCTGACCCGCGCAACCGTTAACGCAACTTCAGTGTCGACAACCCGATCAGCACCAGCAGCATGGTGATGATCCAGAAGCGCACCGTGACCTGGGTTTCCTTCCAGCCGCCCAGCTCGAAATGGTGGTGCAGCGGCGCCATCCTGAAGAGCCGCCTGCCTTCGCCATAGCGGCGCTTGGTGATCTTGAACCACGTGACCTGCGCCATCACCGACAGTGTTTCCACCACGAAGATGCCGCCCATCACGAACAGCACGATCTCCTGGCGCACGATCACCGCCACCGTGCCCAGCGCGCCGCCCAGCGCCAGCGCGCCGACGTCGCCCATGAACACCTGCGCCGGGTGCGCGTTGAACCAGAGGAAGGCCAGCCCCGCCCCGGCCAGCGCCGAGCAGAAGATCAGCAGCTCGCCCGCGCCCGGGATATGCGGGAACAGCAGGTACTTGCTGTAGACCGAACTGCCCATCACGTACGCAAACACACCCAGCCCGCTGCCGACCAGCACCACCGGCATGATCACCAGCCCGTCCAGGCCGTCGGTCAGGTTGACGGCGTTGCTCGAGCCCACGATCACCAGGTAGGTCAGCACGATGAAGCCGGCCACGCCCAGCGGGTAGCTGATCTCCTTGAAGAAAGGCACGATCAGGTTGGACTTGTACGGCATGTCCAGCGACAGCCCGCCCTCGACCCAGCTCAGGAACAGGTCCCACACCTTCACGTTGCTGCTTTCCGACACAGAGAACGCCAGGTAGACCGCGGCCACCAGGCCGATCAGCGTCTGCCAGAAAAATTTCTCGCGGCTCGACATGCCGCGCGGGTCGCGATACACCACCTTGCGGTAGTCGTCGACCCAGCCGATGGCGCCGTAGCCGAAGGTGACCAGCATCACCACCCAGATGAAACGGTTGCCCCAGTCGCACCACAGCAGCGTCGACACCGCGATCGAGACCAGCACCAGCACGCCGCCCATGGTCGGCGTGCCTGCCTTGACCAGATGGGTCTGCGGGCCGATGGTGCGCACCGCCTGGCCGACCTTCAGCTCGGTCAGCTTGCGGATCACCCACGGACCGAACGCCAGCCCGATCAGAAGCGCGGTGAGGTTGGCCATCACCGCGCGGAAAGTCAGGTAGTTGACGACCCGGAGGAAGCTGTAGTCGTTTTGCAGCCACTGGGCCAGAGCCAATAACATCGTGTTGTCTTATTTAGTGTGCGGAAGAGTCTGCGACCAGCGCCGCGACCATCCGTTCCATGCGCATGAAGCGCGATCCCTTCACCAGCACGGCGCCCGCTTGCGCCACCATGCCCCTGCTGTCTTCCTCCAGCGCCTTTGCCAGTGCTTCCGCCGTGCCGAAATGCCGGCCGCCCGCGCCGAATGCCTGCACCGCGTGCACGGCCAGTTCGCCGGTCGCCCACAGCGTGCCAACGCCGCGCGCCTTGGCGTAGGCACCGATCTCTTCGTGGAACGCCGGGCCCTGGTCGCCCACTTCGCCCATGTCGCCCAGCACCAGGATGCGCGGCGCGGCAAAGCCGGCCAGCACGTCGATGGCGGCGCGCATGGAGTCGGGGTTGGCGTTGTATGTGTCGTCGATGACGACCGTCCCACCCGGCGTGTACTTGACCTGCAGCCGGCCCTTGACCGCATGGAAGCCGGCCAGGCCCGACTGGATCGCCGGCACGTGCACCCCCGCTGCCAGCGCGCAGGCGATCGCGGCCAGCGCGTTGCGCACGTTGTGCTCACCCAGCAGCGCCAGGCGCACGTCGAAGCCATGGCCAGGCGCGCGTACCTGCATCACCTGTGCGCCGTCGACCAGCGTCACGGTGGCGTGCACATCAGCGCGCTGCGAGGTGCCGAATGACAGCGCGCGGCGCGCGCCCGCGGCTTCGCGCCACACCGGCGCGTGGGCGCTGCCGCTTTCCGCGTCGAGCGGGTACACCGCCACGCCGTGGGCCGGCAGCGCCGCAATCGCGGCGGCGTGCTCGTGGGCAACGGCTTCCACGCTGACCATGAACTCCTGGTGCTCGCGCTGCGCGTTGGTGATCACCGCCACGGTGGGCTGGGCGATGCCGGCCAGGTAGACCGTCTCGCCCGGATGGTTCATGCCGAGCTCCAGCACCGCCAGCTTGTGCGTGGCGCGCAGGCGCAGCACCGTCAGCGGCAGGCCGATATCGTTGTTCAGGTTGCCGCCGGTGGCCAGGCGCTGGTCCTCGCCCACTGCCGCGGCAAAGATGGCCGCGATCATTTCCTTGACCGTGGTCTTGCCGTTGCTGCCGGTCACCGCCACCGCCGGCAGCGTGAACTGGCGGCGCCAGCCGGCGCCCAGCTCGCCCAGCGCGATGCGCGTGTCCGGCGCGACGATGGCCGGCACGCCGGCATCGACCTCGCGGCTGACCAGCACGGCGGCGGCACCGCGTGCCACCACGTCGGCGATGAAGTCATGCGCGTCGAAGCGCTCACCCTTGAGGGCGACGAACAGGTCGCCGGGCTCGACGCTGCGGCTGTCGGTATGCACGCGCGAAAACTTCACGGCGCCGTCGCCGCAAACGCGCGCGCCGGCGATCCAGCCGGCGGCTTGCTGCAAGGTGGTCATTGGGGTCTGGCTCATGCCGATACTCCACGGGTGGCAAGCGCCAGTCGTACGTGTTCGCGATCGGAGAACGGGCGCTTGCGGCCCTGGATCTCCTGGGTGGCCTCATGGCCCTTGCCCGCCACCAGCACCACGTCGGCCGGTGCCGCGTGCCTGACGGCATAGAGGATGGCGGCGGCGCGGTCTTCGATCTGGCGCGCGCGCGCGCGCTCGGCCATGCCGTCGGCAATGGCGTCCAGGATGTCCTGCGCGTCTTCGCTGCGCGGGTTGTCGCTGGTCAGGATGATCTCGTCGGCCTCGCGCTCGGCCACCGCGCCCATCAGCGGGCGCTTGATCGGGTCGCGGTCGCCGCCGCAGCCGAACACGCACCACAGGCGGCCGTTGCGCGCCTGCGCCACCGGGCGCAGCGCGGCCAGCGTCTGCGCCAGCGCGTCCGGGGTATGGGCGTAGTCGACCACGGCCAGCGGCGCATCCGGGCCGCCGGCGGCACCGAACAACTCCATGCGCCCTTCCACCGGCGTCAGCGCGCGCAGCGCGGCGATGGCCGCGTCCCACGCCACGCCGTTGGCGAGTGCCGCACCCAGCACCGCCAGCAGGTTGCTGACGTTGAAGGCGCCGATCATCGGCGTGGCCATCTCGGCGCTGCCAAAGCTGCCGTCGATATGGAAGGCGGTACCGGTGGGCGTGGCGCGCACGTTGGTGGCGCGCAGCCACTCGCCGCGTGGGCTGCGCACCGTGGCCGCGCCGGGGCCGTCGATGCCGTATTCGATCACGTGCGGCGCGCCGATGGCGGCGGCGTCCGCCGCCAGCAGGCGCTGGCCCATGGCGTCGTCGCGGTTGACCACCGCGGTGCGCAGGCCGTCCCAGCGGAACAGGCTCTCCTTGGCGGCCTCGTACTCAGCCATCGAGCCGTGGTAGTCGAGGTGGTCCTGGGTCAGGTTGGTCAGCACCGCCACCGAGAAATGCGTGCCGGCCACGCGCTCCTGCTCCAGGCCGTGCGAGGACACCTCCATCGCCACGGCGCGCGCGCCGGCGTCGTGCAGGGACGCCAGGCTGGCCTGCAGCTGCACCGCGTCGGGCGTGGTGAAGCCAGTGGCCTGCAGCGCGCCCGGGAAGCCGGTGCCCAGCGTGCCGATGGTCGCGCAGGGGGTGCCGGCGGCCTGCAGCACCCGTGCCAGCCACTGGCTGCACGAGGTCTTGCCGTTGGTGCCGGTAATGCCGGTCACGGCCAGGCCGCGCACCGGGTTGCCATGCCAGCCGGCGGCGATCGGGCCGGCCAGCTGGTGCAGGCGGCTCACCGCGAGATGCGGCACGACGTCGCCGAAGGGCCAGTCGAAGCCGTCGGCCTCATAGACGATGGCCCCCGCGCCGGCGGCGATCGCCTGGGCGATATAGGGCCGGCCGTCGGTGGCCAGGCGGGCGTTGCCGAGCACGTAGGCGAAGAACACATCGCCGCGCGCCAGGCGCCGGGTATCGCCGGTCAGCTGCGCGGCGGCGGCCACGTTGGTACGCAGCCAGGCCAGCGCGTTGCTGGCCTGGGCGGTGACCTCGAGCGGGAGCAGTGGCTTGGCCGTCATTGGGTCGAGCTCCACGGTTCGCTCTCCTGCACCTTGTCGCTGACCACCAGCTGGCGGATCGGCGAGTCGGGCTGCACATTCAGCGCGCGCAGCGTGCCGCCGGTGATGGCCGCGAACGCCGGGCCGGCCACCAGGCCGCCGTAGTGGCTGCCGGCGGTGGGCTCGTCCACGCTGACGGCGACGATGATGCGCGGATTCGACATCGGCGCCAGGCCGATGAACGAGGCGCGGTACTTGCTGCGGTTGTAGCCGCGGCCTTCATGCTTGTAGGCGGTGCCGGTCTTGCCGCCGACGCGGTAGCCCATCACCTGCGCCTCGGGGGCGGTGCCGCCGGGCGCGGTCACGGTTTCCAACATGGCGCGCACATCGCGCGCCACCTGGGGCGACAGGATGCGCTCGCCGGTGGCGGGGCCGCTGGTGCGGAACATCGACACCGGGATCAGCTCGCCGTCATGCGCGAAGATGGTGTAGGCATGCGCCATCTGGAACAGCGACACCGACAGGCCGTAGCCGTACGACATGGTGGCCTGCTCGATCGGGCGCCAGCTCTTGAACGGGCGCACGCGGCCGGCCACGGCGCCGGGGAAGCCGATCTTGGGCGCCTGGCCAAGGCCGACGCTGGTGAACATGTCCCACATTTCCTGCGGTTTCATCATCATCGCGATCTTGGTCGTGCCGATGTTGCTCGACTTCTGGATCACGCCGCTCACCGTCAGCGCCCCGTAGTTGTGGGTATCGCTGATGGTGGCGCCTTCGAAGTTGTACTTGCCGGTGGTGGTGATCACCGTGGACGGCGTCACGCGCTTGAGCTGCAGCGCCAGGCCGACCGTGATCGGCTTCATCATCGAGCCCGGCTCGAAGGTATCGGTCAGCACGCGGTTGCGCAGCTGCTCGCCGGACAGCCGGGTACGGTCGTTGGGGTTGTAGGTGGGCCAGTTGGCCAGCGCCAGCACTTCGCCGGTCTGGGCGTCTAGCACCACCGCGCTGGCGGCCTTGGCCTTGTGCTTTTCGACCACGGCCTTGAGCTCGTTGTAGGCCAGGTACTGGATCTTGGCGTCAATCGACAGCTGGATGTCCTCGCCGTCGCGCGGGGTCTTCAGCACGCCGACGTCCTCGACCACGCGGCCCAGGCGGTCCTTGATCACCTGGCGCGCGCCGGCACGGCCGGCCAGGCCGGGCTCTCGCGCCAGCTCCACGCCTTCCTGGCCGCGGTCTTCCACGTTGGTGAAGCCGACGATGTGGGCCATCGCCTCGCCTTCCGGGTAGAAGCGCTTGTATTCGCGGGTCTGGTGGATGCCTTCGATCTTCAGCGCGGCGATCTTGTCGGCGACGTCAGGCAGCACCTGGCGCTTCAAATAGACGAAGCCCTTGTCCTCGGACAGCTTCTTGCCCAGGTCTTTCTCGGACATGCCGAGCAACTTGGCCAGCTGGCGGATCTTGGCGGCCTCGACCTGGTTGGGCACGTCCTCGGGCACCGCCCAGATGGCCTTGACCGGCAGGCTGGTGGCCAGCACCAGGCCGTTGCGGTCCAGGATCTTGCCGCGCGTGGCCGGCAGCTCCAGCGTGCGCTGGAAGCGCTTCTTGCCCTCGGCCTCGTAGAACTGGTTGCCGGGGCCCTGGATCCAGGCCGCGCGCACGGCCAGCGCGCCGAAGGCCGCAAACATCATGAACACCACCAGCTTTGAGCGCCACATCGGCAGGCGCAGGCCCAGCACCGGGCTGGCCGAGAACTGGCCGCTGCGCGGGCGCGACGCGGTGCCGTTGCGGTCACGGCGGGGCGGGTTGGGACGGGCCATGCTCATCGGCGCGCCTCCGCGGCACTGGCCGGCGCCGCCTCGGCGGGCGCCGGCAGCACGATGCCGGACAGGTACTGGGTCTTGCCGGGGTTGACCGGCGCCATCTTCAGCTGCGCGCGCGCCGTGTCGGCGATGCGCGCGCTCTTGCCCAGCGCGCTCTGCTGGTACTGCAGGCGCGACCAGTCGATATCGAGCTGCTTCTCTTCGGCCTGGGCCCGCTCCAGCGCGACGAACAGCGTGCGCGCCTGGTGCTGCGCGCTCACCAGCGACAGCGCGCACAGGATCAGCGCGGCGAGCAGGAAGAAGGTCAGGCGGTTCATGCGCGTGCGCCTCCGCCCGCAGGGGTCGCGGCAGGGGCCAGCTTCTCGGCCACGCGCATCACGGCCGAGCGCGCGCGCGGGTTGGCGGCCACCTCCTCAGTGCCCGGCTTGTAGCGGCCGAGCAGGCGCAGCGTCGGTTGCGGCAGGTCGGCCGCGCGCAGCGGCGCGCGGCGCAGCGCCGGGTCGGCATCCTGCTGGGGACGGGCGTGCGCCGCCATGAACCGCTTGACGATGCGGTCCTCCAGCGAGTGGAAGCTGATCACCACCAGGCGCCCTCCGACCTGCAGCAGTTCATACGCCGCCTTCAGCCCTCTTTCGAGGTCCTCAAGCTCTTGATTGACGTGAATCCGTAGAGCCTGAAAGGTGCGGGTCGCAGGGTCCTGACCCTTCTCGCGTGTCTTGACGGCTTTCGCCACGAGCGCGGCAAGGTCGGCAGTAGTGGCGATGGGTCCGCCATCGCCGGGTTCGCTCCGGCGAGCAACAATCGCCTTTGCAATCTGTACAGCAAACCGTTCTTCCCCATAGTCTCGTATCACCCTGGCAATGTCCTGCTCATCCGCCTGCGCCAGCCACTGCGCGGCAGTGATGCCACGCGTGGTGTCCATGCGCATGTCCAGCGGGCCCTCGAAACGAAAGGAAAACCCCCTCGCCGCCTCGTCGATCTGGGGCGAACTGATCCCCAGGTCGAGCAGCACGCCAGCGACGTGGCCGCGCCCCGACAGGCGCTCGGCCATGGCCGCAAAGCTCGCGTGCTCAATGGAGAAGCGGGCATCCTTGATGGTGCCCGCTTCTGCGATTGCTGCTGGGTCCTTGTCGAACGCAACCAGGGCCCCGTCTGGCCCCAGCCGGGCCAGCACCGCCCGGCTGTGCCCTCCCCTGCCGAAGGTGCCGTCGACGTAGACCCCGTCGGGCCGCCAGACCAAGGCGTCGACGGCCTCGTCCAGCAGCACGGTGCGATGGCGCAGGGCGGGGGTTGCCGGCGTTCCGGTAGGACTCATGACCTCGTCAGAAAGAGAAATTCTTCAATGCTTCGGGCATGCCCTGCGCCATCGCCTGCTGTTCCTTGGCGGCGTAGGTCGCGGCATCCCACACTTCGAAATGGCTGCCCATTCCGAGCAGCATGACTTCCTTGTCGAGCAAGGCGGCACTGCGCAGTTCCGGGGCGATCAGCACCCGGCCCGCGCCGTCCATTTCCACGTCGGCGGCGTTGCCCAGGAAGATGCGCTTCCACCAGTGTGCATCCATCGGCAGCGCTGCAATGCGCGTGCGGAAGGTTTCCCACTCGGGCCGGGGAAACAGCAACAGGCAGCCATCCGGGTGCTTGGTCAGCGTCACCCGGCCCTCGGCCTGCTGTTGCAGCGCCTCGCGGTGCCGGGACGGAATGGACATCCGCCCCTTGGCATCCAGCGAGAGTGCCGATGCTCCCTGAAACAAGCTTGCTCCCGGTCCATGCCGGCCGGTTGTCGGCCAGCATGCGCGTGAATCCCTTCTGTTCCGACTATGGCGACATCATCCCACGGCCGGGGCCCAATTTCACACAAAAATACACTTCCTCACACTATTTCCCACTTTAGAGGAAGCGATATGGCGGGTCAAGGCTGGTTGCAGGGCAGCAAACGAGTTTTTTTGAATCAGAACAATGACTTAGCGCGCACACCTCACGCACCGAAAAAGTGAATCCTTAATGAAATGAAGATCTTAGGGAGGAAAGCCGAGAAACCACCTGAGAACCACTTGCGGAGGAACTGCCGGCGGCACGGGAAAGACCTGCCCCGTCGCGCGAAGGAAGGATACAACAATTGCCCGCCAGCCCTGCCGGAACCAGGGCCAGCGAGGGGCAGGCAGGGGCCGGCTCAGATCCGGTAGGCGGCGGTGGTCATCACGCGCGAGGCGCCGCGCATCAGTGCCCGCACCGGGGCGGGCAACGGGATCCCGCCGGCATCGCGTGCGGCATCGCCGTGGCGGATCTCGTCGTCACGCATCTGCTCGAGGATGGCGCGCGAGCGGCCGTCGGCCTCGGGCAGGCGGTCCAGGTGCCCGCCCAGGTGGTGCTCGACCTGGCGCTCGGTCTCGGCGACGAAGCCCAGGCTGACACGATCGCCGGCGCGGCCGGCCACCCAGCCGATGGCGAAGGCGCCGGCGTACCACAGCGGATTGAGCAGGCTCGGGCGCGAGCCCAGTTCGCGCAGGCGCTCGGCGCACCAGGCCAGGTGGTCTTCCTCTTCGCGCGCGGCGGCATCCATCTGCGCGCGCACCGCGCCGTTGCGCGCGGTGAGCTTCTGGGCCTGGTACAGGGCCTGCGCGCAGACCTCGCCGACATGGTTGATGCGCATCAGCCCGGCCACGTGGCGTCGTTCATCGGCGCTCATCTGTTCGGTGTCCGGCGCCAGCCGGTCAGCCGGGTTGGTGCGCGCGGTGCGCGTGGCGCCGGCAATGGCGCGCAATGCCACGTCGAATTCTTTGATCAGGGTGTCCATGTCGCAGAGGCAGTTGGTCTTCGTTCCCGGCAGCCCCTGCCATCGTGGGGTGCGCGGCCGCGGCGCGGCACGCGCAGGGGCCATCGGGATTACCCGCATTGTAGCTTGCCTCTAATCGGCGCCAACCCGCATCCCGCCTTGCATTGATGCGCCAGGCTACTCAGAAACCCTGAGTTGTTAAAAGAAGACAAAGGGGGATTGGCCTGACTAGTGAATTAAGGGTTGTTTGTTACAGTACTTCGCAACTTCCAAGGAAGTTTGACGCACGGGGGATGGAGACCAACAGGAGGTTCTCCCGGGCCGTCACCAATAATTCTTACAGTGGAGATCAACGAGCATGAAGAAATCGCTTCTGGCGCTGGCAGCGCTTGGCGCATTTGCTGGGGCGGCGCAGGCCCAATCGAGCGTGACCCTGTACGGCGTGGTCGATGCGAACCTCGAATACGTCAGCAATATGTCGACGACGAACCCGACCAACGCCAGCCCCACCAACCCGTTCCCGGGCGCAGCGCACAACCTGTTCCGGATGTCCTCCGGCGGCCTGTCCGGCTCGCGCTGGGGCCTGCGTGGCGTCGAGGACCTGGGCAGCGGCCTGAAGGCGCTCTTTGTGCTTGAAAGCGGTTTTGGACTGGATGACGGGAAATCGCAGCAAGGTGGCCGCCTGTTCGGTCGTCAAGCCTACGTCGGCCTGGAAAGCGACCAGGTCGGCCGCGTGACCTTCGGTCGCCAGTACACCTCGCTGTTCGACATGATGGCCAACTTTTCGCCGACCGGCTATGCCACCCAGTACGAGCCGGTGGTCGCTCAACTGGGCCTGAACTTCCGCTCGGACAACACTGCCAAGTACACCGGCAAGTTCGGCCCGGTGACCGCGGTCGCGCACTGGTCGTTCGGTAACGGCGTTGCCGGCGGCGGCGAAGTCCCCGGCCAGTTCCGCCGCGACACCGGCTACGGTGCCGGCCTGGCGTGGGCCGCCGGCCCGTTCGGCATTACCGCCGCCTACGACCAGTACAACCCGACCCTGAACGCCGCCGGTGGCACCGGTGACTTCAAGAAGGCCGCGGTTGCCGCCAGCTATGCCTTCGGCCCGGCCAAGCTGATGGCCGGCTATCGCTGGGGCATGAACAAGGCACCGAATGACAATACGATCCTGAAGGACAACTACTACTGGGTCGGTGCCAACTATCAGGTCACGACGGCGCTGGGCCTGACGCTGGCTTACTACTACGACGACGTCAAGAACCTGAACCTGGCCGCCACCGGCGCCACCAACAACATCAAGAACCCCTGGCAGATTTCGTTCGTCGCCGACTACAACCTGTCCAAGCGCACCGACCTCTACCTGACCACCGCCTATTCGAAGAACGCCGGCCTGAACTTCGACACCTCGGCCATCAGCTTCGCCAACGGCTACTTCCTGGGTGCCGGCAAGGACAACATGGTCGGTGTCGCCCTGGGCATCCGCCACAAGTTCTGATCGCCTGTCGATCCCGGTCGCAAGGCCGGTCTGCAAAGGCACCTCCGGGTGCCTTTTTTCATTGGCGCGCCCTCATCTCCCATAGGGCATCACCTCATCGGCGCCACCCCGGCAGCGGACTAGAATGCACTTACCGTAGCCGCCCCACCGACCTCACGAGCGGACAACACCAGGAGACCCACGCATGCAACCCACTCGCCGGCGCGTCGTTGCGCTGCTGCTGTCCGCCAGCCTTGCCGCGCTCGCCAGCCAGTCGGCGCTGGCCGCCGACCCGTACCCGGCCAAGCCGATCCGGCTGGTGGTGCCCTTTGCCGCCGGCGGCACCACCGACATCCTGGCCCGCGCCGTGGCCGCAGAGCTGGCCAGGCTGCCGGGCTGGAACGTGGTGGTCGACAACAAGCCCGGCGCCGGCGGCAATATCGGCGCGGACCTCGTCGCCAAGGCCGCGCCGGACGGCTACACGCTGCTGATGGGCACGGTGGGCACCCATGGCATCAACCAGTCGCTGTACGGCAAGCTGCCGTTCGACCCGATCAAGGACTTCGCCCCGATCACCGAGGTGGCGGCCGTGCCCAACGTGCTGGTGCTGAACCCGGCGTTTGCACAGCAAAACAAGATCGACAACGTCAAGGACCTGATCGCCTACGCGCGCGCCAACCCCGGCAAGATCAACATGGCCTCCAGCGGCAACGGCACCTCGATCCACCTGGCCGGGGAGCTGTTCAAGACGCAGACCCGGACCTTCATGGTCCACTTCCCGTACAAGGGCAGCGGGCCAGCGCTGACGGACCTGGCCGGGGGCACCGTGCAGGTGATGTTCGACAACCTGCCGTCATCGATGGCGCTGATCAAGAGCGGCAAGCTCAAGGCGCTGGCGGTGACCAGCGCCAGGCCGTCGCCGGCGCTGCCGGGCGTGCCGACCATCGCCCAGGCCGCGGGCCTGCCGCAGTATGAAGCCAGTTCCTGGTTCGGCATGCTGGCGCCGGCCGGCACGCCGCCGGATGTCATCCACCGCATCCAGCAGGAAGTGGCCAAGGCGCTGAATGCCCCGGCCGTGCGCGAGCGCCTGCAGGCGCAGGGCGCCGAGCCTGTCGGCAACACCCCGGAGCAGTTCGCCGCGTTCATCCGCGCCGAAACCGCCAAGTGGGCCAAGGTGGTCAAGGATTCCGGCGCCAAGGTGGATTGACGCCGATTTGATCGCCGGCAGGGCGGCGGCCCGTATCGCGCATATACTTGAGGCATCAAATGTCGGCTGCCCGCCCCGTGGGCGGCCCCTGGCGGCTGCGGCCGCACCCTGCGCACCGATGCACTGAAGATGCCAAACCCGTCCCCTGCCGCCGGCGCCGAAAGCGCGCCGGTCGACCTTGAAACCCGCGCCGACCAGACCGAGCACGAAGCCCTGCGGCTGTGGTTGCGGCTGTTGACCTGCACCACCCTGATCGAGGGCGATATCCGTTCGCGGCTGCGCCAGGATTTTGCCTGCACGCTGCCGCGCTTCGACCTGATGGCACAGCTCGACCGCCACCCTGAAGGCCTGAAGATGGGCGAGCTGTCGCGCCGCATGATGGTGACCGGCGGCAACGTCACCGGCATCACCGACCAGCTGCAGCAGGAAGGCCTGGTCTCGCGCGAGGCCCTGCCCACTGACCGCCGTGCCTACCTGATCCGCCTGACCCCGGCCGGGCGCGCCGCGTTCTCGCGCATGGCGCGCGCGCATGAGGACTGGATCGAGCAACTGTTCTCGGGCCTGGCCGAGACCGACCGGCGCGCCCTGTTCCGACTGCTTGGCCGGCTCAAGACCGGCCTGATCTCGCCATGAGGACCCTGCCCTACCTTGTCCTGTGCGGCCTGCTGCCGGTGCTGGCTGCCTGCAGCAGCACGCCGCAGCCGCCGCAGGTCACGCCGGTGAACGCCACCATCAAGCTTGGCCGCGTCACCGAGAAGACGTTCCTGGCCCGCCTGGACGTGGCCCAGGTGCCCCCGTACTACGGCGGCGGCACCAGCGTCGGCGTGGGCGCCGCGGGTGGCGGCGGGGGTGGCGGGGTGGGCGTGGGCTTTGCCTTCGACCTGAGCCGGCTGTTCAACAAGCCCGCACCGGTGCAGCAGGTGGACCTGTTCCAGTACAAGGTGCGAACCATGGACGGCGCGATCGTATCGGCCAACGCGCCGGCGGCGCCGGGGCTGGAGCCTGGCGCGTGCGTGCGGGTGATCTACCCCGACGGCAGCCAGGAAGCCCGCCTGGCGCCATCGAACGAGTGCTGAGCCGCCGCAACGCAGCCTGAAAGCACAACGGCCTCCACTCGGGAGGCCGTTGTGTTTTGCAGCGGCTGCCGCTCAGGCGGCCTTGCGGCTGTCGCGCAGTTCGCGGCGCAGGATCTTGCCGACGTTGGTCTTGGGCAGCTCGGTGCGGAACTCGACGTACTTGGGCCGCTTGTAGCCTGTCAGGCGTTCCTTGCAGAACTCGATCACATCGGCCTCGGTCAGCCCCGGATCCTTCTTCACCACGAACAGCTTGACCACCTCGCCCGAGTGCGTGTCGGGCACACCCACGGCCGCCACTTCCAGCACGCCCGGGCACTCGGCGACCACGCCTTCGACCTCGTTCGGATACACATTGAAGCCCGACACCAAGATCATGTCCTTCTTGCGGTCGACGATCTTGGTGTAGCCACGCTCGTCCATCACGCCGATGTCGCCGGTCTTGAAGTAGCCGTCCGGGGTCATGACCTTGGCGGTCTCGTCCGGGCGGTTCCAGTAGCCGGCCATCACCTGCGGGCCGCGGATGCAGATCTCGCCCGGCTGGCCGAGCGGCACGTCCTTGCCGTCATCGTCGCGGATCACCACTTCGGTCGATGGCAGCGGCATGCCGATGGTGCCGGAGAACACATTGGTGTCGGTCGGGTTGCAGGTGGCCGAGGGCGAGGTCTCGGACAGGCCGTAGCCTTCGATGATCGGGCAGCCGGTCTTGGCCAGCCATTGCTTGGCCACCGCCTCCTGCACCGCCATGCCGCCGCCGTTGGCCACGCGCAGGCCAGAGAAATCGACCTTACTGATTTCCGGGTTGTTGAGCAGCGCGTTGTACAGCGTGTTGACCGCCGGGAACATGTTGAACTTGTACTTCTGCAGTTCCTTGATGAAGCCCGGGATGTCGCGCGGATTCGGGATCAGCACGCTGGTGCCGCCGCTGCGCATGCCCAGCAGGCAGCAGACCGTCAGCGCGAAGATGTGGTACAGCGGCAGCGCGGTGATGGTGATGGGCTGGTCGATATGGGCGCCCTTGTCCAGCGCCGGCTGCATCCACGCCTCGGATTGCAGCACGTTGGCCACCACGTTACGGTGCAGCAGCACCGCACCCTTGGATACACCGGTGGTGCCGCCCGTGTACTGCAGGAAGGCAACGTCCTCCGGCCCCGTGGTGGCCGGCTGCAGCGTCAGCTTGCGGCCTTCGGCCAGCACGCTGTTGAAGCGCACGCAGTTGGGCAGCTCCCACGCTGGCACCATCTTCTTGACGTTGCGCACCACGAAATTGACGATCGCGCCCTTCAGCCCGCCGAGCATGTCGCCCATGCTCGCCACCACCACGTGCTTGACCGGGGTCTTGGCCAGCACCTGCTGCAGCGTGGAGGCAAAGTTCTCCAGGATCACGATGGCCTCTGCGCCGCTGTCCTTGAGCTGGTGCTCGAGTTCGCGCGGGGTGTAGAGCGGGTTGACGTTGACCACCACGAAACCCGCGCGCAGCACCGCCGCCAGCACCACCGGGTACTGCAGCACGTTCGGCATCATGATCGCCACGCGTGCGCCGGGGCGCAGCCCGCGCGACTGCAGCCATGCGGCAAAGTGGGCCGAGAGCTGGTCCAGTTCGCCGTAGGTGATGGCCTTGTCCATGCAGATGAAGGCCTTGCGGTCGGCATAGGTGCGGAAAGACGCCTCGAGCAGCGCGGCAAGCGAGCGGAACTGGCTGGCATCGATCTCGGCGGGGACGCCGGCCGGGTAGTGTTTCAGCCAAATTCTTTCCATAGCACCGTCTCCTGAATTTCTGAATGGTCGTTCGATTTTGCCGAGATGCTAAACGTGCGCCCCGGTTAAAACAACAACTTAGACGAAGTCCTCGGGGCCACCCGACAGGCCCTGGAGCCCCTGACGGGCATTATGCGCCACCGATCGGGCGCAAGTAGCGGGATAACCCCTAGTGAGGCAAACCCGCACTCACCCGCCGCTGGGCAGCGCCAGCTTCATCATGCTGGCGGCAAGCTCCTGCGCCAGCGTCTCCGGGTCCATGCGCCCGGGTTCATGCCACGTGTACAGGAACCCCACCACGCTGCCGATCGCATGCGCCGTCACGCGCGCGTCGCCGAAGGCGAACACGCCATCGCGCTTGCCCTCTTCCAGCAGCGCATAGAGGTCGCGATAGAAGTCCCGCGCCATGCTGTCGAGCCACGCCACGGTGTCGGGGCGCAGATACTGGTTGTCGCGAAAGCTCAGCGTGGCCGGCACATGGCAGGCGACGCAGCGCCGCGCCATCTCGAGCAGGCAGGCCTGCAGGCGCTCGCGCACCGGCAGCGCCGGGTCCGCGGTCTCGCGGATCACGGGCAGGCAGGTCTGGGCCGACTCGCGGCACAGGATGTCGAAGATCTCGTACTTGTCAGTAAAGTAGTAGTAGACGGCCGGCTTGGTCACGCCCAGCGCGCGGCACAGGTCGTTCATGGTCATGCCGGGATAGCCCTTGCTGTAGAAGAGCTGCGCGGCGGTATCGAGGATCTGGCGGCGGCGGGCCTCCTGGCGCTCGGCGATATGCGGGCGGGCCGGCTGCGGCTCTGGCGGTGCGCTCGACGGCGGGTTCAGCGGTGCGGATCTGGGTGCAATCGACATGATGCAATTCTCGCATGGCGGGATCGTTACGCCAGTCCGGTCGAGCCCTTGCCTGACCCCGCGCTCTGCGGCGCCAGAGGGAAAACGGCCAATTGACGCGAATACCCGATCACCCTAGGATCTTACCCAACGGTAAAAAAATATACCAGCGAGTACATACCCGCGCCGCGCCCCGCACAACGCACGCCATCAACGCTCCCGCATCATGACGACCCACAAGCTCCTGATCGCCAATCGCGGCGAAATCGCCATCCGCATCGCGCGGGCCGCCGCGGCCATGGGCATCCCCAGCGTGGCGCTGTACAGCGAAGACGACCGCGACGCGCTGCACGTGCGCAAGGCCGACGCGGCCGTGGCGCTGCCCGGCACTGGTCCGCGCGCCTACCTCGACATTGCCGCCGTGGTGGACGCTGCGCAGCAGGCGGGCTGCGGCATGGTGCACCCCGGCTACGGCTTCCTGTCCGAGAACGCCGACTTTGCGCAGGCCTGCCTGGACGCCGGGCTGGTCTTCGCCGGCCCCGCGCCCGACGTGCTGCGCCTGTTCGGCGACAAGGCCCGCGCCCGCGCGCTGGCGCGCGAGCATGGCGTGCCGGTCGTGCCCGGCACCACCGGCCCGACCTCGCTGGAGCAGGCGCGGGCCTTCTTCGACAGCCTCGACGGGCAAGCGGGCATGATGATCAAGGCGCTCGCCGGCGGCGGCGGGCGCGGCATGCGCGCCGTGCATCGCGCTGCCGGGATCGACGAGGCCTACGCCCGCTGCGTCTCCGAGGCGACCGCGGCGTTCGGCAATGGCGCGGTCTACGTGGAGCGCATCGTCGCCGCGCCGCGCCATATCGAGATCCAGGTGGTCGCCGACGCCGAGGGCCACGTGCTGACGCTGGGCGAGCGCGAATGCAGCCTGCAGCGCCGCCACCAGAAGCTGGTGGAGATCGCCCCCAGCCCGGCCTTGGATGACGCAATGCGCGCAAGGCTGGCCGATGCCGCCGCCACACTGGCGCGCGCCGCCGCCTATCGCGGCATCGGCACGTTCGAATTTCTGGTGGAAGACGGCGGCGATGGCGGCCCATCGTTCTGGTTCATGGAGGCCAACCCGCGCCTGCAGGTCGAGCACACGGTGACCGAGATGGTGACCGGCGTCGACCTCGTGCAAACCCAGCTGGCCATCGCCGCCGGCGCGCGCCTGGCCGACCTGGGCCTGGAGCAGGCGAGCGCGCCGCGCGGCATCGCGGTGCAGTTGCGCATCAATGCCGAGCACCTCGACGCGCAGGGCCAGCTGCGCCCGGCCAGCGGCACGCTGACGGCGTTCGAGCCGCCCAACGGGCCAGGCGTGCGCGTGGACAGCGCTGGCTTTGCCGGCATGACGGCGAATCCGCGCTTTGATTCGCTGCTGGCCAAGCTGATCGTGCACGAACCCGGGGGCGACTACGCGCGTGCGCTGGCGGTCGCCTACCGCGCACTGTGCGAGTTCCGCATCGAAGGCATCGACACCAACCGCCGCTTGCTGCAGGACTTGCTGCAGCTGGACGACGTGCGCCGCAATGCCGTGCACACGCAGTACCTGGACCAGGCGCTTGCCGCACTGGCGACTGCCGACGCCGACCACCCGGTGCTGCACGCGCCGCCCGCCCTCGCCGACAGCGCGCTGGCGGATGCGGACCAGGCGCTGACCGACATCCCCGACGAGGCCATTGCCGTGCCCGCGCCCATGGACGGCGCGCTCGCCGCCATCCACGTGCGCGAAGGCGACACGGTCAGGCGCGGCCAGCCGCTGGCCATCATCGAAGCGATGAAGATGGAGCACCCGCTGGAGGCGCCCGCCGCCGGCACCGTGCTGCGCGTGCTGGCCGCCGCGGGTGCCACGCTGCGCGCCGGCGCCGCGGTCATCGTGCTGGCGCCCGGCGACGATGCCGGCCATGCCGCCGAGACCGCCGCGGCGGCCGACCTCGACCATGTGCGCGCGGACCTGCGCGAAACGCTGGAGCGCCACGCCCTCGGCCGCGACGCCGCACGCGCCCAGGCCGTCACCAGGCGCCACGCCCAGGGCGGCCGCACAGCGCGCGAGAACATCGCCCAACTGTGCGACGACGACTCCTTCATCGAGTACGGCGCGCTCGCCATCGCCGCGCAACGGCAGCGCCGCAGCGTTGACGACCTGGTCAGCGCCACGCCTGCCGACGGCATCGTCACCGGTATCGGCACCGTCAACGCGGCGCGCTTTCCCGACGCCGATACGCGCTGCATGGTGCTGGCCTACGACTACACCGTGCTGGCCGGCACGCAGGGCTTCTACGGTCACAAGAAGCTGGACCGGATGCTGGCGCTGGCGCGCCAGTGGCAGGTGCCTGTAGTGCTGTTTGCCGAGGGCGGCGGCGGCCGGCCCGGCGACACTGACATGCCTGTGGTGGCCGGGCTGGACTGCACCTCGTTCATCCAGTTCGCGCGGCTGTCGGGGCTGGTGCCGCTGGTGGGCATCGTGTCGGGCCGCTGCTTTGCCGGCAACGCCGCACTGCTGGGCTGCGCCGACGTCATCATCGCCACGCGCAGCGCCACCATCGGCATGGGCGGGCCGGCCATGATCGAAGGCGGCGGGCTGGGCGTGTTCGCGCCCGAGGAGGTGGGCCCGGTCAGCGTGCAGGGGCCCAACGGCGTGATCGACGTGCTGGTCAATGACGAAGCGGCCGCGGTCGATGCCGCGCAGCGCTACCTGTCCTACTTCCAGGGCGATGTGCGCGACTGGCAGTCCGAGGACCCGCGCCACCTGCGCCACGCCATCCCCGAGAACCGCCTGCGCAGCTACGACATGCGCGCGGTGATCGCCGCCATGGCCGACACCGGCTCGGTGCTGGAGCTGCGCGCGGCGTTCGGCACCGGCATCATCACCGCACTGATCCGCATCGAAGGCCGCGCCTTCGGCTGCTTCGCCAACAACCCGCGCCACCTTGGCGGCGCCATCGACAGCGCCGCCGCCGACAAGGCCGCCCGCTTCATGCAGCTGTGCGACGCGCACGGGCTGCCGATCGTGTCGCTGTGCGACACCCCGGGCTTCATGGTCGGGCCGCAGGCCGAGAAGACCGCCACGGTGCGGCACGTATCGCGCCTCTTTGTCACCGCCGGCGCGCTGCGCGTGCCGTTCTTCACGGTGGTGCTGCGCAAGGGCTACGGGCTGGGCGCGCAGGCCATGGCCGGCGGCAGCCTTGCCGCGCCCTTCTTCACCGCGGCCTGGCCCAGCGGCGAGTTCGGCGCGATGGGCATCGAGGGCTCGATCCGGCTGGGCTTCCGCAAGGAACTGGAGGCCGTGGCCGATCCCGACGAGCGCGCGGCGTTGTTCGCGCGCATGGTCGACGGCGCCTACCAGCGCGGCCGCGCGCTCAACATGGCCAGCCACCTGGAGATCGACGCGGTGATCGACCCTGCCGACACGCGGCGCTGGCTGCTGCGCGGGCTGGCCTCGGTGCCGCCGGGGAGCCTCGGCCGCCAGGCCAACGCACCGAGACGTTTCATCGATACCTGGTAAGCGGCGCGGCTGCTAGTTGGCCGCCGTCTTGCCGCCCGCGGTCAGCGTGCCGGTGCGCGTGGCCGGCGGCGCCAGCCGCTGCAGCGCGGCCTCGCGCTCGGCGGCGGGCAGCGCGCCGATACGGGCGGCCTCGTCATAGAACCGCTGCCAGTCGCCGTTGCACTGCGCCAGCAACGCGGTGAAAGCCGGCACCCACTGCTGGTAGGTGGCCACCGCGGCCAGGTGGGCATTGGTCAGCGGCTGGTCGAACCAGCGGTCATAGCCGCTGAAGCCGCCCCACTCCGTGCGCAGCCGCGCGTACCCGGTGCGCAGGTCGGCGAAGATCCTGGCCTTGCCCTCGCGCTTGGCGTCGTCATCGAGCGGGGTCTGGTACAGCGCCACCAGCCGGTCGCGCGTGCCCAGCAACAGCGCGCGGAACTGCTGGCGCCGGGCATCGTACTGCCGATAGCTGGCGCGCGCGTCCTCCGACGCATCCTCGGCCAGCCAGCGCTCCACGCCCGCGGCTTCCACCGCGGTCGCGAAGGACTCGTTGAAGGCGGTGTCGTTGCGCACGTACACCACCTGGTGCGCCAGCTCGTGGAAGATCAGCCGCGCCAGCTCGCCCTCGGGCAGATAGACGAAGGTGTTGAGCAGCGGGTCGTCGAAATAGCCCAGAGTCGAATAGGCGGGGATGCCAGCCACGTACGTTTCCAGCCCGTCGCGGCGCAATCCCTGCGCATACTGCTCGGCATCGGACTGGGCGTAGTAGCCGCGGTAGCTGATGCAGCCGACGATGGGGAAGCACCACTTGCGCAGCTCCATCGACAGCTCGGGCGTGGCGAACACGCTCCACACCACATAGGGCCGGTGCAGGTTGGCGTAGCGGCGGTAGCTGCCGTTCTCGGGCAGCTTCAGTTCGCGCGAGGCGAAGTCGCGCATGCGGCCGGCCAGCGCCAGCCGCTGTGCCAGGCGCGCATCGTTGGCGTCGCGCGCGCTGGCGATGGCGTCGGTCAGCGGCTGTGCCTGGGCCATCACGCCCAGGTGGCCGCCGATCGACTGCGCGTAGTAGCCGACGGCCTCGCACCCGGCCGTCACCAGGACCACCGCGGTGAGGCCGGTCGCCGCCAGGAGTGCCGCCCAGCGCCGGCGGCCGCGCTGCGGCGTCATGCCGGCAGGACTGCCCCTTCCGTGCAGGCCTCGACCTGCACCAGGCAGTCATAGAACACCGGCGCGCGGCCCAGGTCGGTCAGGCGCTGGCTGGTCAGCTCGTTGGCGTTCTTGCCGTCCGAAGCCAGCTTCTTCCACCAGATCGACAGGCCCACCACCAGCCCGCGCCGGGCGCGGTCGGTGACGCGGGCGCGCGCCACCATGCTGCCGCGGTCGTTGAAGACCCGCACCATGGCGCCGTGCACGATGCCGCGCTCGACGGCGTCGGCCGGGTGGATGTCCAGATGCGGCTCGCCCTCGGTGGCGCGCAGGCTGTCGACGTTGACGAAGGAGCTGTTGAGGAAGTTGCGCGCCGGCGGCGAGATCATCGCCAGCGGATAGCGTTCCGCCAGCTCGGGCGCGGTCAGCGGCGCCTCGTACTGCGGCACATAGTCAGGCAGCGGGTCGAAGCCGTCGCGCGCCATCGGCTCCGAATAGAACTGGCACTTGCCCGATGCGGTCGGGAAACCGCCCTCGGCGAACGGCGCCGCCGGCAGCGCCAGCTTCTGCCAGCCCTGCTCCTTCAATGATTCCCAGCTGATGCCGGCCGCGCGCGCATCGCCCGGAATGATGGCCTGCGCGGCGATGGCGTCGTCGCTGTCGGCAAAGCACGCCTCGGTAAAGCCCAGGCGCTGCGCCAGCCGGCGGAAGATCTCGGTATTGGGCAGGGCCTCGCCCATCGGCGCGACGGCGGCGTTGTTGGCCAGGAAATAGGTATGGCCGTAGGCCTTGTGCACGTCGGTGTGCTCAAGCTGCGTGGTTGCCGGCAGCAGGATGTCGGCATAGTCGGCGGTGTCGGTGCGGAAGTGCTCCAGCACCACCGTGAACAGGTCCTCGCGCGCAAAGCCTGCGGCGACCTTGCCGGATTCCGGCGCCACCGCGACAGGGTTGCTGTTGTAGACCACCACGGCCTCGATGCGCGGCGCGCCGGGCGCCGGCTCGGCCAGCAGCGCGTCGCCGATGGTGCTCATGTTGACGATGCGCGGCAGCGTGTGCGGCCAGCCAGGCAGCAGATCGGGGCGCTGCAGCGCAGCTTCGTTGATCGGGAAGAAGCCCGACGTCGACAGCTGCAGCCCGCCCGCGGGCTGGCGCCAGGCGCCCACCAGCGACGGCAGGCACGCCACCGCGCGCACCGCCTGGCCGCCGCCGTGCACGCGCTGCATGCCGTAGTTCAGGCGGATTGCCACCGGCTGGCGCTCGCGCACCGCCAGCCGGCCGTAGAGCCCGGCCAGCCATTCGATGTCCTCTGCCGGGATGCCGCAGATCTCGGCCGCGCGTGCCGGGGTGTAGGCATGCGCGCGCTCGCGCAACGCCTCGAAGCCGACGGTGTGGCGTTCGATGTAGTCATGGTCGAGCAGGTCGTCGCGGATCAGCACATGGATCAGCGCCAGCGCCAGCGCGCCGTCGGTGCCGGGCATCGGGGCGATATGGCGATGGCACTTCTCGGCGCTCAGCGAGCGGTACGGGTCGATCGCCACCAGCGTGGCGCCGCGCCGCTTGGCTTCCTGCGCGCGGGTCCAGAAATGCAGGTTGGAGGCAATCGGGTTGCCACCCCAGATGATCACGAGCCTGGCATCGACCACGTGCTCCATGTCCATGCCCACGCTCGCGCCGTAGGTGTAGCGCAGTGCGGTGGCGCCGGCGCTGGCGCAGATGGTGCGGTCCAGCCGCGACGCGCCCAGCTTGTTGAAGAAGCGCGCGGCCATGCTCTCGCCCTGCACCAGGCCCATGGTGCCGGCGTAGCTGTACGGCACGATCGCCTGCGGATCGCGCGCCGCGATCGCCTGCAGGCGGGTGGCGATGGTGTCCAGCGCCTCGTCCCAGGAGATCGGCGCGAACTTGCCTTCGCCCTTCCTGCCGATGCGCTTCATCGGCGTCAGCAGCCGGTCCGGGTGGTAGGTGCGCTCGGTGTAGCGCGACACCTTGGTGCACAGCACGCCCTGCGTGCCGGGATGGTCGGGATCGCCCGCTACCTTGACGGCACGGCCGTCCTCGACGGTGACGAGCAAGGCACAAGTGTCGGGGCAGTCATGCGGACAGGCGGCGCGGACGATGCGGGAAGCCATGGGGTCTCCGGGCGGGGTGTGTTGTTTTCGTTCGGTCGTACGGAACTGGAGATGCCGGCGCAGGCGGCGGGTAGCGGCGCCTGCACCGCGCCGGCGGGCGGCGCATTTCCCGGCCGTGCAAGGTGATGGCGGGGAGTATCTCGGCCCGATTGTATTCGATTATGATGTGCCGGCGCGCTCGCGGCACAGACCGGGACGCGCACCATGCCGCACGATCCGGGCAACTTTCCGGCGACAGACCGGCCGGGCGCGGCGAATGGGTAACCGAACCACATTTCGCGGGGGTTTATGTCTTTCCGATCCGGGGTCAATGGCCGGCTTGCCGGCCTGCTGGTGGCGTGCGCCATCGGCACGGGTGGCGCATCCTGCGCTGCCTTCGCAGCCAATACGGCGGGCACCGCCGCCACATCCGAGAACGGCGTCACCGCCGACACCATCCTGCTGGGCCAGTCCGCCGCGCTGACCGGCCCGACCGCCATGCTCGGCAAGCAGATGAACTCGGGCGCGCGGCTGTATTTCGACCATATCAACCAGCAGGGCGGCATCTACGGCCGCAAGATCCGGCTGGAGGCGCTGGACGACTACTACGAGCCCGAGCCCGCCGCCAAAAACACCAAAAAGCTGATCGACGACGACCGTGTCTTCGCCCTCTTCGGCTATGTCGGCACGCCCACCAGCCAGGCCGCGCTGCCGCTGGCGATCCAGGCCAGGGTGCCATTCTTTGGCCCGTACACTGGCGCGCGCTCGGTGCGCGAGCCGCGCAACCGCTACGTCTTCCATGTCCGCGCCGGCTACAACGACGAGGCCACGGCGATCCTGCGCCAGATCCAGACCACCGGACTGAAACGCGTGGCCGTGGTCTACAACGACGACGCTTATGGCAGGGCCGAGCTCGAGGAGCTGGAACGCGCACTGAAGACCGTGGCCGACAGCGGCGTGCAGCTGGTGGCGCGCGAGGGCGTGGTGCGCAACACCACGGAAATCGGCGACGCCATGCAGGGTTCGATAAAGGCCAGGCCCGACGCCGTGGTCATGATCAGCGCCTACCGCACCGCCGGTGCCTTCGTGAAGGAAGCGCTGCGCCGCGGCTACAACGGCCAGTTCTACAACGTCTCCTTCGTCGGCACCCAGGCGCTGGCCAACGTGGTCGGCGCGCAGGGCAGCGGCGTGATCATCTCGCAGGTGATGCCGCACCCTGGCAACGCCACGCTGCCGATCGTGCGGGAGTACCTGCGCCTGCTGCAGGCCGCCGGCAAGGCCAGCGAATTCGACTACGCCAGCATCGAAGGCTTTATCGCCGCCAAGGCCTTCACCGAAGGCCTGCGCCGCGCGGGCAAGGACCTGAACCGCGAGAAGTTCGTCACCGCACTGGAAACGATGCGCAGCTACGACCTGGGTGGATACATCGTCAATTTCACGCCAGAGAACCACGTGGGTTCGAAGTTCGTGGAGATGACGATCATCAATTCGAAGGGGCAGGTGATCCGCTGAGCTTGCATGGCCTTTCCCCTCCCTGCACTAGGAGTTTGTCGGGCTTTGCAGTCTTCCGCAAGATGACGTTGTCCGAGATAATCGCTGGCGCACAACCAAAGACCTACCCGATGAGCCGCTTCGTTCCCGTAGACCGAGATACCGCGTACCTGTTGCCGCCCTCAGTGGACGAATGGCTGCCCGATGATCACTTGGCGCGCTTCGTAGTCGAAGTCATCGAGCAGCTCGATCTGAGCGAACTGACACGCCAATACGCGGGCCGGGGTTCGGCGGCGCACCATCCCGCCGTGTTGCTGGGCTTGCTGATCTACGGCTATGCCAATGGCGTGCACTCGAGCCGCAAGCTCGAACGCGCGACCTACGACTCGGTGGCCTTCCGCTATGTGGCAGCCAACACCCACCCGGATCACGACACGCTGGCGACGTTCCGGCGTCGATTCCTGAAGGAGGTGGAGGCGCTGTTTGTGCAGGTGCTGGTGCTGGCGCGCGAGATGAAACTGCTCAAGCTCGGGCACATTGCGCTGGACGGCACCAAGATCGACGCGAACGCGAGCAAGCACCGCGCCCTGTCGTGGGGTCATGCCCAAAAGATCGAGGCGCAGTTACGACAGGAAGTGCAGGCCCTGCTTGCGCTGGCCGAGAACAGCGACCGCGCAGCCATCCCGGATGGCATGGACGTGCCGGCGGAGATCGCTCGACGCGAAGACCGCTTGAGCGCGATGGCGCTGGCCAAGGCAAAGATCGAGCAGCGCGCCGCCGAGCGTCATCAACTCGAACAGCAGGAGTACGAGGCCAAGACGGCTAAGCGCAAGTCTCAGCGGGACGCTGGCAAGAAGCCGCGCGGCAAGGATCCCGAGCCACCAGAGGCGGGGCCCAAGGATGGCGATCAGGTGAACCTCACGGATGAAGAGTCACGCATCATGCCCGTCTCGGGGGGTGGCTTCGAACAAAGCTACAACGCGCAAGCCGGGGTAGACACAGAGACGATGATGGTGGTCACCCAGCACGTGAGCCAGGCGTGCAACGACAAGCGCGAAGTCGTGCCCACGCTGGAGCAGATCGCGGCGTTGCCTGCGGTGCTGGGCGAGGTGCGCACGCTGATCACGGACAACGGCTTCTTCAGTCAGGCCAACGTGATCGCGTGCCACGATGCAGGGATCGAGCCGCTGCTGGCGCTAAGGCGGGAGCCGCATCATGCCCCTGTGCTGGAGCGCTTTGCCCCCGATGTGCCGCAGCCCCAGACCACGGACCCGGTTGTGCAGATGGCGCACCGACTGGGCACACAAGCCGGGCGCGCCCTCTACAGCTTGCGCAAGCAGACGGTGGAGCCGGTGTTCGGCATCATCAAACGGGTAATGGGTTGGCGCCAGATGAGCATGCGCGGGCTGGACAAGGCGCAAGGCGAATGGAGTCTTGTGACCATGGCCTGGAACATCAAGCGCATGCACGTTCTGCGAGCGGTTGGATAGCAAAGTGCGCCTCGACTACCCAAAGCCGAGCCCCTAAGGCGCTCCAATGTGCCATCACAGTGCCTCGTCAACCATCAAGAGCGTTCGATCAGCGCGATTGCCGTCCAAAAATCTCGTCGCACCGATCATTCGGATTCGCCCGGGCTCAAGTCCGACGGACTCCTAGGGAGGAGAAAACCACGCCCTACTCCATATCGTTCAGGTGACACGCCGAGAACCGCATCGGCGCAATCTCCTTCAGCAGCGGCTGCTCTTCCCGGCAACGCGGCATCGCATGCGGGCAGCGCGGGTGGAAATGGCAGCCCGGCGGCGGGTTCAGCGGCGACGGGATCTCGCCGCGGATCGCCACATAGGTCTTGCGGGCCACCTCCAGCTTGGGCGCCTCGGCCAGCAGGGCCTGGGTATAGGGATGGTTGGGCGCGGCGAACACATCTTCGGTCGGCGCCGATTCCACCACCCGCCCCAGGTACATGATCACCACGCGGTCGCTGATGTGCTTGACCACGCCCAGGTCGTGGCTGATGAACAGGTAGGTCAGGTTCAGCTCTTCGCGCAGGCGCATGAACAGGTTCAGCACCTGGGCCTGGATCGACACATCCAGCGCCGCCACTGACTCGTCGCACACCAGGAATTCAGGCTTGACCGCCAGCGCCCGGGCAATGCCTATGCGCGCGCGCTGCCCGCCGGAGAACTGGTGCGGAAAGCGCCGCAGCACGGTCGGGTCCATGCCCACGCGCACCAGCATGTCTTCCACATAGCCCTTCTGCGCGCCGCGCTCGACCATGCCGTGCACCACCGGTGCCTCGCCGACGATATCCAGTACGCGCAGCCGCGGATTGAGCGAGGCATACGGGTCCTGGAAGATCATCTGGATCGCCAGCTGCTTCTCGCGGCGCTTGTCGGGCGGCAGGTGGTCGAGGTTGGTGCCGCGCCAGAAACGCTCGCCCTCGGTCAGTGAGTGCAGGCCTACAGCCATGCGGCCCAGCGTGGACTTGCCGCAGCCGGACTCGCCCACCAGGCCGACCACCTCACCGGCACGGATACTCAGGTCGACGCGGTCGACCGCGTGCACCACCTCGTCATGCGCATGGGCGCCGAACAGGTTGGCGATGCGCGCGGCGGCGTCGAGCGACTTGACGAAGCGCTTGGACACCCCGCGCAGCTCCAGGATCGGCGCGCTCGGCGTGGCCCCCTCTTCTGCGGCAGGATTCGTCATCGGTCGGGATTGCAGTTCAGTTGCGCTCATGCCGCCTCCTGGTTGGCCAGCACCGGATGGAAGCAGCGCAGGCGGCGGCCGTCGGCGGCGGTCTCCAGCGGCGGCTCGGTCTTGCAGGCAGCGGTGGCGTAGGGGCAGCGCTCACGGAAGGCACAGCCGCCCGGCAGGTTCAGCAGCGACGGCGTCATGCCCGGGATCTGCCGCAGCGGCGCGCCGCGCGGATTGCGCGACGGCGCCGAGCTGATCAGCCCGTGGGTGTAGGGGTGCTCTGGGTGTTCCAGCACCTGGCGCACGTCGCCGGCCTCGACGATCTTTCCGGCGTACATCACGCACACGGTATCGGCCAGCCCCGCCACCACCGACAGGTCGTGCGTGATCCAGATCAGCGCCGTGCCCGATTCGCGGCACAGGGTCTGCATCTCGTACAGGATCTGGCCCTGGATGGTGACATCCAGCGCGGTGGTCGGTTCGTCGGCAATGATCAGGTCGGGCTTGTTCAGCAGCGAGATCGCGATCGCCACGCGCTGGCGCATGCCGCCCGAGAACTGGTGCGGATAGGCCTGCAGGCGCTCATCCGGCGACGGGATGCCGACCCGCGCCAGCGCATTGCGCGCGCGCTCGCGCGCCACCGCCTTGCCCACCTTCTCATGGGCCAGCACCGCCTCGATCATCTGCGTGTCGATGCGCAGGACCGGGTTCAGCGTCATCATCGGGTCCTGGAAGATCATCGCGATGCGGTTGCCGCGCACGTCGCGCTGCTGCGCCGGCGTGAGCGCGCGCAGGTCGCGGGTGATGCCGTCGCGGCTGGTCAGCGCGATGCGGCCGTCGACGATCTTCCCGGGCGGGTCGATCAGGCCCATGATCGAATACCCGGTCATGGACTTGCCCGAGCCGGACTCGCCCACCAGCCCCATGATCTCGCCGCGGCCCACGGTGAAGGACACGTCGTCGACGGCCTTGGCGATGCCGCCGCGCGTGTGGAATTGCGTCTTCAGGTGTTCAACCACCAACGTCGGTTGTGCCATGTTCCGCTCCTGGTTATTGCGTCTGCAGGCGCGGGTTGAGCACATCGCGCAGCTGGTCGGCCACCAGGTTCATCGCCACGATGGTGACCACCAGCGCGATACCCGGGAAGAAGCTGATCCAGTACTTGCCCGACAGCATGTACTGCTGCCCGTTGGAGATCAGCGAGCCCAGCGACGGCTCGGTGACCGGCACGCCCAGCCCGAGAAAGGACAGCGTCGCTTCCAGCGTAATGGCCGAGGCCACCTGCAGCGCCGCGATCACGATCAGCGGCGGCAGGCAGTTAGGCAGCAGGTGGCGGAACATGATGCGCATCGGCGGCAGGCCCAGGCAGGTGGCGGCCTCGATATATTCCTTGCGCCGCTCCACCAGCGCGGCGCTGCGCGTGGTGCGGGCGTAGTAGGCCCACTGCACCGCCACCAGCGCGATCACGATATTGCCCAGCCCCGGGCGCAGGAAGGCCAGCAGGATCAGCGCCAGCAGGATCGGCGGGAACGACAGCTGCAGGTCGGCCACGCGCATGATGAAGGCCTCGGTGCGCCCGCCCAGGAAGCCGGCCAGCAGGCCGAGCGTGGCCCCCAGCAGCAGCGCGATCACGGTGCTGACCACGCCCACGCCGATGCTGATGCGCAGGCCGTACATCACCGCCGACAGGATGTCGCGGCCCTGCTCGTCCGAACCCAGCAGGAAGGTCATGCCGTTGCCGGCCTGCTCGCCCGGCGCCAGGCGCGCGTCAAGCACGTCCAGCGTGGCCAGGTCATAAGGGTTCTGCGGCGCCAGCCACGGCGCGAAGATGGCGATCAGGATGATGATGACCAGCGTGGCCAGTCCGGCCACGGCAATCTTGCTGGAGAAGAACTCCGCGGCAAAGCGCCGCCACGGCGATTGTTCGCGCGCCGCGGCGGGCGGCGGCGTCTTGTCCTCTTGTTCGACAGATACGGCACTCATGGCTCAGCCCTTGTTGTCGGCAATGCGCACGCGCGGATCGAGCATGCTGTAGATGATGTCCACCACCAGGTTGATCAGGATGAACAGCGTCACGATCACCATCAGGTAGGCGACGATCACCGGCCGGTCCAGCAACTGGATCGAGTCGATGATGAGCTTGCCCATGCCGGGCCAGGCGAAGATGGATTCCGTCACGATCGCAAAGGCGATGATCGAGCCGAACTGCAGCGCGATCACCGTGACGATCGGGATCAGGATGTTCTTCAGCACGTGCACGCCGACGATGCGGGTGTTCGACAGTCCCTTGGCGCGCGCGAACTTGACGTAGTCCTGCAGCATCGCCTCCTGCGTGCCGGCGCGCGTGAGCCGGATCACCATGGCGATGTTCAGGAGCGACAGCGTCACCGCCGGCAGGATCAGGTGGCGGATGCCGTCGGCGGTCAGGAAGCTGAGCGGGATCCCAAGCACGCGCACGGTCTCGCCGCGCCCGTTGGACGGCAGCCAGCCGAGCTGCACCGCGAACACCATGATCAGCATCAGCCCGACCCAGAAGGTGGGCAGCGAGAAGCCCAGGATCGAAACCGTCATGATCGACTTGCCGGCGATGCCCTTGGGCCGCAGCCCGGCCCACAGGCCCAGCGGGATGCCCAGCACGATCGCCAGCAGGATCGCGCAGATGGCCAGCTCCATGGTGGCGGGCATGCGCTCGAAGATCAGCTTGAGCGCCGGCGTGCCGTGCGCGAACGAGGTGCCCAGGTTGCCTTGCAGCGCGTTCTGCAGGAACACCCAGTACTGCTCCCACAGCGGCTTGTCCAGGCCCAGCGCCGCGATGGTGCGCTTGATGTCCTCCTGGTCGGCCTGCGGGTTGATCAGGATGTCGACGGGATTGCCGATGGCAAAGACGCCGAGGAAAACCAGCAGCGACATGACGAAGAGCACGACCACGCTCTGCATCAGGCGCCGGATGATAAAGACCAGCATAATCGAACCACTATCCTTTCGCGCGCGAATGCACGCCACGCCCGGGCCGCGCCGTGGCGCTTCCCGGGTGTGGCGCGGCAGCCATGCGCGGCACCGCAAACTCGGCCAGCAGACAATCCGCGGGCCGAGGCTCCTGTCTGAGCTGACCGGAGCTTACTGGGGCTTGAAGTTGTGCGCGTAGGTGCGCTCGTCGGTACGCGGCACGTAGACAATGCCCTTTTGCGTGGCCCAGGTGGTCACCTGCTGGTGGATCGGGACGATACCGCCATCGTTGATCGCGATTGCGGTGGCCTCCTGCAGCAGCTTGGAGCGCTCCTTGTCATCCACGGTGGACAGCGCCTTCTCCAGTACCACGTCCATCTTGGGGTTGCAGTACTCGCCCCAGTTGGTGGTGCCGAAACCCTTCTTGCTGTCCTCGCATGCCAGCAGCGCGCGCAGCGGCGAGCTGACCTCACCGGTCTGCGCGCCCCAGCCCAGCAGCCCGAACGACCACTCGTGCTTGATGCCCTTGGACGAGTACGTCGCCATCGGCATGCCTTCGACCTTGGTGGCGATGCCGATGCGGGTCAGGTTCTGCGCAATTGTCTGCGCGATCTTCTCGTCGTTGACGTAGCGGTTGTTGGGCGTATGCAGCGTCACGCCGAAGCCGTTCGGGAAGCCGGCGTCGGCCAGCAGCTTCTTGGCGGCCTCGGGGTCGTACTTGACCGTCTTCAGGTTGGGGTTATAGCCGAACAGCGTCGGCGGCACCAGGTTGTTGGTCGGCTCGGACAGGCCTTCCATCAGGCGGTCCTTGATGCCCTGCCGGTTGATCGCCATGCTGATGGCATTGCGCACGCGCGCGTCCTTCAGCGGGTTCTTGTCCAGCGGTGCGCCTTCCTTGGTGGTGACGTAGGGCGACTTGTCGCGCTTGGCATCGAAATACAGATAGATCACGCGGTGCGAGATCTTGGAGAAGAACGACAGCTTGGGATCCTGGCGCACCTTGGGCAGGTCAGGCGTGGGCACGTTCTCGATGGCCTGCACGTCGCCCGACAGCAGCGCCGCCAGGCGCGTCGCCGGATTGGGGATGAAGCGCAGCGTGACCTTGTCCCAGGCCGGCTTGGCGCCCCAGTAGTCGTTGTTGCGCACCAGCTCGACCCGGTCGTCGCGGGCATAGCTGACGAACTTGAACGGCCCGGTGCCGACCATGCCCTTGCCCTGCGCGAAGTCATCCGAGCTCAGCCCCTGCGTGGCCTTTTTCTGCACGATGAAGATCGACGTGAGGTCGTTCAGCATCAGCGGATAAGGCTGGTTGGTGGTCAGCTGGATGGTGTACTTGTCGATGATCTTCTTGTTGACGATCGCCTTGGTGTAGACATCGAACTTGCCCGGGCTGTTCTGGATGGTGGCCGGGCGGTCCAGCGACCAGATCACGTCTTCGGCGGTCAGCTCGGAGCCGTCGTGGAACTTCACGCCCTTGCGGATCTTGAATTCCCAGGTGAGGTTGTTGACCAGCTTCCACGACTCGGCCAGGCCCGGGATGATGCGGCTGTCCGGGTCCATCTTGGTCAGCGAGTCAAAGATATGCTCGGAAACGTTGATGTTGGAGAACAGGTTGTAGAAGTGCGGATCCATCGAGGTTGGCGGCGAACTCATGGCCAGTTTGAGGTCCGCGGCCTGGGCGGTGCCGGCAAGCGCCAGGCCAAAGGCCCCGGCTGCCGCCACCACACCAATTGCCTTCTTGAAAGTGCGAAGGGACATCGCGCAATTCTCCCTGTAGGAAGTGAAGCAGACGTTTTAGGATCGGCAATGCGCCGCGGGTCACGCGGCGGCGCTGCGTTTTGGTGCGGTTTGGGGTGCGGTTGCGCATCACAAAGCGACGAAATTGCCGGCCGGGCACTTCAAGCATGAACTGTTCCAGCAGTGCGCATGTCGCGGCAATGCGGGGAAACCCACCCGCGCTGGCATATTGCACTGCGCCAACCGGGCAAGCGCGCAGGAAATCGCCGCGTTTTGGCGCTTTGCGGAGAGGCATCGTATGATCGGGGTATCCAACGCGAACGCCCCTAACGTCCAGGGCAGCCAGGCATCATGAAGCTCATTCCCGAAATCCTGCAGGCACAAGCCGAAATCCGCGCGATCCGGCGCGACATCCACGCCCATCCGGAACTCTGCTTCGAAGAACAGCGCACTGCCGACGTGGTCGCGCAGAATCTGGAATCGTGGGGCATCGAAGTTCATCGCGGCCTGGGCACCACCGGCCTGGTGGGCGTGATCCGCAACGGCAACAGCCCGCGCACCATCGGCCTGCGCGCCGACATGGACGCGCTGCCGCTGCAGGAAGCGAACACCTTTGATCACCGCTCGCAGCACACCGGCAAGATGCACGCCTGCGGCCACGACGGCCACACCGCCATGCTGCTCGGCGCGGCGCGCTACCTGGCGCAGCACAAGCCCTTCGACGGCACCGTGCACCTGATCTTCCAGCCGGCCGAGGAAGGCGGCGGCGGCGCCCGTGAAATGATCAAGGACGGGCTGTTCGAGCGCTTTCCGTGCGACGCGGTGTTCGGCGTGCACAACTGGCCGGGCATGCCGGTCGGCGCGTTCGGCACGCGCGCGGGCCCGCTGATGGCATCGAGCAACGAGTTCCGCATCGTGGTGCGCGGCAAGGGTGCGCATGCGGCCATGCCCAACAACGGCAACGACCCGGTCTTCACCGCGGCGCAGATCGTGTCGGCGCTGCAGGGCATCATCACGCGCAACAAGCGCCCGATCGATACCGCGGTGATCTCGGTCACGCAGTTCCACGCGGGCGACGCCACCAATATAGTGCCGGACCAGGCCTGGATCGGCGGCACGGTGCGCACGTTCACGGTGCCGGTGCTGGACCTGATCGAACGGCGCATGGAAGAAGTGGCGCGCGCGGTGGCGGCGGCGTTCGACTGCACCATCGAATACGAATTCCACCGCAACTATCCGCCGACTGTCAACAGCGAGGCCGAGACCGGCTTTGCCACCGGGGTCGCCGCCGAACTGGTCGGGCCGGACAACGTCGACAGCAATGTCGAGCCCACCATGGGCGCCGAGGATTTCTCGTTCATGTTGCAGCACAAGCCCGGCTGCTACCTGTTCCTGGGCAACGGCGACGGCGGCCATCGCGACGCCGGCCATGGCATCGGGCCCTGCATGCTGCACAACCCGAGCTACGATTTCAACGACGAACTGCTGCCGGTCGGCTCGACGTTCTTCGTGCGGCTGGTGGAAAAGTGGCTGGCGCCTGCGTGACATTACGTACCTGAGCGCAGCACAACGATAACAACAGGGGAGCATCCGCGATGGGCCGCCTGGCGCTGGATCGCGAGACAGCGCGCAGCTTCGCGCGCGTGGCGCTGGACAATGTCCTGCGCCGCTATCCGTACAAGCTGGACCACATGATGGCCAGCGCCGGTGACCTGGCCGAGCCGTCGGCCTGGCATCCGGTCTTTTGCGGCAGCTACGACTGGCACTCCAGCGTGCACATGCACTGGTTACTGGTGCGGCTGCTGGCCCTGTCGCCGGACTTGGAGGAGGCGCCGCGCATCCGCGAAACGCTGGATGCCCAGCTGCGCCCGGAGCACATCGCGGTCGAGCTGGCCTACTTCCAGCGGCCCGATTCGCGCACCTTCGAGCGCCCCTATGGCTGGGGCTGGATGCTGAAACTGCAGGCGGAGTTGCTGGTGCTGGCGCGGCAGGACGCCCAGGCAGCCACCTGGGCCGAGGCGTGCGCGCCGCTGGCATCGCACCTGTCACGGCAACTGGCGGATTTCCTGGATGCAGCGGTTTTCCCAGTGCGCACCGGCACCCATTACAACAGCGCCTTCGCCCTGGTGATGGCCATGGCCTATGCACGCACGCACCAGGACCTCACCTTGCGGCGCGCCATCGTGCGGCGGGCCCACCGCTGGTTCGGACATGATCAGAAATACCCGGCGCGGTATGAGCCCGGCGGCGATGAATTCCTGTCCGGCGGGCTGACCGAAGCCGTGCTGATGCACGCCGTGATGGACGGCTGCGCGTTTTCAGAATGGTGGGAGTTGTTCGTGCCGGGGCAGGTGGAACTGGCCAACTGGCTGACGCCGGTCGAAGTGACCAATCGCAGCGATCCCAAGACCTCGCACCTGGACGGACTCAATCTGTCGCGCGCCTGGTGCTGGCGCATGCTGGAGCCCGCCCTGCCCGAGCCGCTGCGGCCGCTGGCCATCCGGGCCTGGTCGGACCATCTCGAGGCATCGCTGCCGCAGGCGGTCGAGGGCGAGTATGTGTCCACGCACTGGCTGGCCTCGTTCGCGGTGCTCGCACTGGCCGAGCCCATCGGCGGCTGAGGGGCGCCGCCGGCGTCCTTCAGTCCAGCGCGATGTCGCCGTACCAGGACTCGGCCTTGCTCTTGGTGTTGTCGGTATCGGTCATGATGCCCACGGCAATGACCCGGCCGGGATCGGTCCCGAAGGCCTTGCGGTAGTCGGCGCGCAGGTCGCGCTCATGGCAACGCCACTCATTGGCGTGCTTCATGCCGCTATCCACCACGATCATGCGCACCCGGTCGGTGTGCGGATTTTTCACCACCGCGCCTTCCGCGCGCCGTCCGCCCCAGATGTACATCAGCGTGGCGTAGGGCATTTCGCGGCCGGTGGTCAGCCGCGCCATCTCGTACATCAGCTGGTCCTTCAAGGACAGCGCACCCTTGTCGCCGTCGAAGGCGACAAACAGGCGCAACGGCGAATCCTCGCGCGGGCCGTGGCTGTTGTCGGCGTTGCGGATGATGCCGCTGGTCTTCCAGGTCCAGCGCAGCATGCCGGCATCGCGATCGCGCAACGGGACATACAGGCCGGAGGCCGAGCTCTCGGCCTGCGCATGGACGACCACGCGCTGATCGACCTCTACCATCGAATAACGGGTGGGCGTCTTGTTGCGGTTGATGGTCCACGGCTGCCAGCCGACCGGCAACTGGCCGCGATGCGGTGAGACCGAGAACAACGGCAGCGTGGCCAGGGTCGCCGGCGGCGCGGCATCGGCGACTTCGCCGTCGTCACCCGCCTCGGCTTCCGCCGCACTGGTGTTGGCGGCAGCCAGCGGGTCGGGCGACGACACCGCAGGCACCGCCGGGTCTGTCTGCGCTGCCACGTACGCGGTCATGCGCCTGGCGAACGTCTGGCAATCGATCGCGGAAGTGCCGGCCGTATTGGCCGTGTCATCCGGAGGAACCGCGGAAACAGGGGGAGTGGATGCGCATCCTGCCAGCAGCAGCGCGCCGGCGACACCAGTCAAAACCAGCCGAAACACCTTGGCCGTCATGTAACCCCTCGAAACCCGAATCCGGACCTGCTCTGTTGGCAAGGGTCCGGCTATTGCTCACTACTTGCTGCAAACTGATGTTGCAACCGCCTTCGTGCCGCATGTGGGCACTTGGGTGTCGACCATAGCAGAAGGCGGGCAGTCCCGGAATGCTCGGCGACCCGCGATGCGGCATGAAAACAACGAGGACACGCATGCCTGCGCCGGCCATTGCATTTTCGCCGCGCCAAAGCAAAAACCCCCAGCCTTTTGGGGCTGGGGGTTCTGCGGTATAAGAGCCTGGCGATGACCTACTTTCACACGGGTATCCGCACTATCATCGGCGCGGAGCTGTTTCACGGACCTGTTCGGGATGGGAAGGGGTGGTTCCAGCTCGCTATGGTCACCAGGCATGAGGGGTTGCAGCGCTGGGGTTGAGGTCAACGCTGCGAATAGGGATGTAGTTGGGGTTGTGCGTCTTGTGTCAACTGTTTCGGCACAGTCGCGATCACACACCAGGTGAAACACACTGGTTATAGGATCAAGCCTTACGGGCAATTAGTACTGGTTAGCTTAACGCATTACTGCGCTTCCACACCCAGCCTATCAACGTCCTGGTCTCGAACGACCCTTCAAGGAGGTCAAGCCTCCAGGGAATCCTCATCTTCAGGCGAGTTTCCCGCTTAGATGCTTTCAGCGGTTATCTCTTCCGTACATAGCTACCCTGCGATGCCTCTGGCGAGACAACAGGTACACCAGCGGTACGTCCACTCCGGTCCTCTCGTACTAGGAGCAGCCCCCGTCAAGATTCCAACGCCCACGGCAGATAGGGACCAAACTGTCTCACGACGTTTTAAACCCAGCTCACGTACCTCTTTAAATGGCGAACAGCCATACCCTTGGGACCGGCTACAGCCCCAGGATGAGATGAGCCGACATCGAGGTGCCAAACACCGCCGTCGATATGAACTCTTGGGCGGTATCAGCCTGTTATCCCCAGAGTACCTTTTATCCGTTGAGCGATGGCCCTTCCATTCAGAACCACCGGATCACTATGTCCTGCTTTCGCACCTGCTCGACTTGTCGGTCTCGCAGTTAAGCACGCTTTTGCCATTGCACTTTAGGTACGATGTCCGACCGTACCAAGCGTACCTTCGAACTCCTCCGTTACACTTTGGGAGGAGACCGCCCCAGTCAAACTGCCTACCATGCACTGTCCCCGACCCGGATTCACGGGTCAAGGTTAGAACCTCAAACAAACCAGGGTGGTATTTCAAGGACGGCTCCACGTGAACTAGCGTCCACGCTTCAAAGCCTCCCACCTATCCTACACAGATCGGTTCAAAGTCCAATGCAAAGCTACAGTAAAGGTTCATGGGGTCTTTCCGTCTAGCCGCGGGGAGATTGCATCATCACAAACACTTCAACTTCGCTGAGTCTCGGGAGGAGACAGTGTGGCCATCGTTACGCCATTCGTGCAGGTCGGAACTTACCCGACAAGGAATTTCGCTACCTTAGGACCGTTATAGTTACGGCCGCCGTTTACCGGGACTTCAATCAAGAGCTTGCACCCCATCATTTAATCTTCCGGCACCGGGCAGGCGTCACACCCTATACGTCCACTTTCGTGTTTGCAGAGTGCTGTGTTTTTATTAAACAGTCGCAGCCACCATTTTATTGCAACCCCTTCACCCTTCTGGCGCAGGCCAGTCAAGCTACCAGGGCGTACCTTATCCCGAAGTTACGGTACCAATTTGCCGAGTTCCTTCTCCCGAGTTCTCTCAAGCGCCTTAGAATACTCATCTCGCCCACCTGTGTCGGTTTGCGGTACGGTCTCGTATGACTGAAGCTTAGAGGCTTTTCTTGGAACCACTTCCAATTGCTTCGCAGCACTAGGCCGCTTGCCCCGCATCCTTGAATTCCGCGCCCGGATTTGCCTGAGCGCCTTCTCCAATGCAGGGACCGGGACTTCCAACACCCGGACAACCTTCCGCGATCCGTCCCCCCATCGCATCATACGACGGTGCAGGAATATTAACCTGCTTCCCATCAGCTACGCATCTCTGCCTCGCCTTAGGGGCCGACTCACCCTACGCCGATGAACGTTGCGTAGGAAACCTTGGGCTTACGGCGAGGGGGCCTTTCACCCCCTTTATCGCTACTCATGTCAGCATTCGCACTTCCGATACCTCCAGCATCCTTTACAAGACACCTTCACAGGCTTACGGAACGCTCTCCTACCACGCACATTACTGTGCGTCCGCAGCTTCGGTATATAGCTTAGCCCCGTTACATCTTCCGCGCAGGACGACTCGATCAGTGAGCTATTACGCTTTCTTTAAAGGGTGGCTGCTTCTAAGCCAACCTCCTGACTGTTTTAGCCTTCCCACTTCGTTTCCCACTTAGCTATATTTGGGGACCTTAGCTGGCGGTCTGGGTTGTTTCCCTCTTGACACCGGACGTTAGCACCCGATGTCTGTCTCCCGTGATTGCACTCTTCGGTATTCGGAGTTTGCTATGGCGGGGTAATCAGCAATAGACCCCCCAACCATGACAGTGCTCTACCCCCGAAGGTGAGACACGAGGCACTACCTAAATAGTTTTCGGAGAGAACCAGCTATTTCCAGATTTGTTTAGCCTTTCACCCCTATCCACAGCTCATCCCCTAACTTTTCAACGTTAGTGGGTTCGGTCCTCCAGTACGTGTTACCGCACCTTCAACCTGGCCATGGATAGATCATCTGGTTTCGGGTCTACACCCAGCGACTCAACGCCCTGTTCGGACTCGCTTTCGCTACGCCTTCCCTAATCGGTTAAGCTTGCCACTGAATGTAAGTCGCTGACCCATTATACAAAAGGTACGCCGTCACCCGTTGCCAGGCTCCGACTGTTTGTATGCATGCGGTTTCAGGATCTATTTCACTCCCCTCCCGGGGTTCTTTTCGCCTTTCCCTCACGGTACTGGTTCACTATCGGTCGATCACGAGTATTTAGCCTTGGAGGATGGTCCCCCCATCTTCAGACAGGATTTCACGTGTCCCGCCCTACTTGTCGTACACCTAGTTCCACAACGCTGTTTTCGCATACAGGGCTATCACCTGCTATGGCCGGGCTTTCCATCCCGTTCTGCTAACAATGCTGCTAAAGAGTACAAGGCTCTTCCCATTTCGTTCGCCACTACTTTGGGAATCTCGGTTGATTTCTGTTCCTGCAGCTACTTAGATGTTTCAGTTCGCCGCGTTCGCTTCCCTGACCTATGTATTCAGTCAGGGATGACCCATACGGGCCGGGTTTCCCCATTCGGACATCTCCGGATCAAAGCTTGTTTGCCAGCTCCCCGAAGCTTTTCGCAGGCTACCGCGTCCTTCATCGCCTGTGATCGCCAAGGCATCCACCACATGCACTTGTTCGCTTGACCCTATAACGAGTGTGTCTCGATTGCTCGAAACAGTCGCTACAGGATGAGTTCTCGCATTTGTGCCGTATTCCAAGTCATCTTTCGATCACTTAAATACATTTTGGTTGATACAATCACAACCCGGTATCGCGTTTGGTACTGCAGCGTCTCATCAACGCTTCGCGACACCTTTACTACATCCCATATTGTTAAAGAACAGCCGATCTTGCGATCGCTTGGCAATGCCAAATGAAAACACTCGCAACTCAGCGTCGCGAAGCGCTTTCATTTGACAACCAATCCAAGGTACCAGGTGATGGTGGAGGATGACGGGATCGAACCGACGACCCCCTGCTTGCAAAGCAGGTGCTCTCCCAGCTGAGCTAATCCCCCTTCCGGATAACTTGGTGGGTCTGGTAGGACTTGAACCTACGACCCCCGCCTTATCAAGACGGTGCTCTAACCACCTGAGCTACAGACCCTTGGCTGTAACAGCAAACAAACCGATAAGTGTGAACGCTAGGCTTGAGACACAAGCCTCTAGAAAGGAGGTGATCCAGCCGCACCTTCCGATACGGCTACCTTGTTACGACTTCACCCCAGTCATGAACCCTGCCGTGGTAATCGCCCTCCTTGCGGTTAGGCTAACTACTTCTGGCAAAACCCACTCCCATGGTGTGACGGGCGGTGTGTACAAGACCCGGGAACGTATTCACCGCGGCATGCTGATCCGCGATTACTAGCGATTCCAGCTTCACGTAGTCGAGTTGCAGACTACGATCCGGACTACGATGCGTTTTCTGGGATTAGCTCCCCCTCGCGGGTTGGCAACCCTCTGTACGCACCATTGTATGACGTGTGAAGCCCTACCCATAAGGGCCATGAGGACTTGACGTCATCCCCACCTTCCTCCGGTTTGTCACCGGCAGTCTCTCTAGAGTGCCCTTTCGTAGCAACTAGAGACAAGGGTTGCGCTCGTTGCGGGACTTAACCCAACATCTCACGACACGAGCTGACGACAGCCATGCAGCACCTGTGTCCACTTTCCCTTTCGGGCACCTAATGCATCTCTGCTTCGTTAGTGGCATGTCAAGGGTAGGTAAGGTTTTTCGCGTTGCATCGAATTAATCCACATCATCCACCGCTTGTGCGGGTCCCCGTCAATTCCTTTGAGTTTTAATCTTGCGACCGTACTCCCCAGGCGGTCAACTTCACGCGTTAGCTACGTTACTGAAGAAATGAATCCCCAACAACTAGTTGACATCGTTTAGGGCGTGGACTACCAGGGTATCTAATCCTGTTTGCTCCCCACGCTTTCGTGCATGAGCGTCAGTGACGTCCCAGGGGGCTGCCTTCGCCATCGGTATTCCTCCACATCTCTACGCATTTCACTGCTACACGTGGAATTCTACCCCCCTCTGACATACTCTAGCCTTGCAGTCACAAGCGCCATTCCCAAGTTGAGCTCGGGGATTTCACGCCTGTCTTACAAAACCGCCTGCGCACGCTTTACGCCCAGTAATTCCGATTAACGCTCGCACCCTACGTATTACCGCGGCTGCTGGCACGTAGTTAGCCGGTGCTTATTCTTCCGGTACCGTCATCGACCCCGGGTATTAACCAGAGCCATTTCTTTCCGGACAAAAGTGCTTTACAACCCGAAGGCCTTCTTCACACACGCGGCATTGCTGGATCAGGGTTGCCCCCATTGTCCAAAATTCCCCACTGCTGCCTCCCGTAGGAGTCTGGGCCGTGTCTCAGTCCCAGTGTGGCTGATCGTCCTCTCAGACCAGCTACTGATCGTCGCCTTGGTAGGCTTTTACCCCACCAACTAGCTAATCAGACATCGGCCGCTCCTGTAGCGCGAGGCCTTGCGGTCCCCCGCTTTCACCCTCAGGTCGTATGCGGTATTAGCTAATCTTTCGACTAGTTATCCCCCACTACAGGGCACGTTCCGATGTATTACTCACCCGTTCGCCACTCGCCACCAGGCCGAAGCCCGTGCTGCCGTTCGACTTGCATGTGTAAGGCATGCCGCCAGCGTTCAATCTGAGCCAGGATCAAACTCTTCAGTTCAATCTCTGTGTGGACCCTCGCGGGTCCTCGCTCTTTCGAGCGGTCGCTCACTCTCAGAAAACTGACTGACCAGATCCGAAGATCCAGTCACGTTTTGCTGTGCGAGCACTGTATAACTTGTGAAGCAACACCGTCCGAAGACAGTGGCGTCCGCTACCCAGCGCTCACACTTATCGGTTGTTTGTTTGTTAAAGAACTTCGCTGCCGGCTTTGCCGTTCAGCGCTGCTGCGTTGTCTGCAGCAGAGAAACGAGATTATGCAGAGCTTTCTTCGTTTCGTCAACCGTTTCAGCAATCTTTTTTCGCTGCGGTCAGCGCGCTAACTTCGCTGCGCCAACCTCTCCGGTCGACCCCGCAACCCTTGCTGCGTCTGCTTTGCAGCGCTGCGTTGTGTGTTGCGAGGGGGCGAATAGTAGGCCGGATTCGCACACCTTGCAACAACTTTGTCACAACGATCCGCTAGGGGTTCCAGCGATTATGTCGTAAGCCATTGAGTGGCAAAGGAAATCCCCGAAATGACGGGTGCGGGAGAAACATAATATCCCCGTACTGCTCTCGGGTATTCCCTGATCCAGTTCTTAGCGATGCTGGAAATTCGGGCTGCGCTTCTCGATGAATGCGGCCATGCCTTCCTTCTGGTCTTCGCTGGCGAAGGTGGCATGGAACAGCCGGCGCTCGAAGTGCACGCCTTCGGCCAGCGTGGTCTCGTAGGCGGTGTTGACCGACTCCTTGATCATCATGACCACCGGCAGCGAGAACCCGGCGATGGTTTCGGCGGCCGCCAGCACTTCGTCCAGCAGCTTGTCGGCCGGCACCACGCGCGACACAAGGCCCGAGCGCTCGGCTTCGGCGGCATCCATCATGCGCGAGGTCAGGCACAGGTCCATGGCCTTGGCCTTGGACACCGCGCGCGGCAGGCGCTGGGTGCCGCCGGCGCCGGGCATGGTGCCCAGCTTCACCTCGGGCTGGCCGAACTTGGCCGAATCTGCCGCAATGATGATGTCGCACATCATCGCCAGCTCGCAGCCGCCGCCCAGCGCATAGCCAGCCACGCCGGCGATCACCGGCTTGCGGATCTTGCGGATGGTTTCCCAGTTGCGGGTGATGTAATCGCCCTTGTATACATCCATGAAGGAATACTTGGCCATCATGCCGATGTCGGCGCCGGCGGCGAAGGCACGCTCGCTGCCGGTAATGACGATGGCGCCGATGCCCTCATCCTGGTCGAAGGCGGTCAGCGCGGCACCAAGCTCGTCCATCAGCGCGTCATTGAGCGCGTTCAGGGCCTTCGGGCGGTTCAGCGTGACCAGGCCAACACGGCCACGGGTCTCGACCAGGATGTTTTCGTACGGCATGTCTTCTCCTATGTATTTGCAGGCAGATGGCACCGTCGCCACCGGCTGCCGCCTATTCTGCCACCGGTTGCGGCAAGGCGGCGCAGGCGCCGCCTAAAGCATATGCGCCAGGAATTCGCGGGTGCGCGCGTGAGCTGGTGCCCCGAACACTTCCTCAGGCGGCCCTTCCTCCAGGATCCTGCCCTCATCCATGAACACCACATGGTTTGCCACTTCCCTCGCAAACCCCATCTCATGCGTGACGACAAGCATGGTCATATGTTCTTCAGCGAGTTGCCGCATGGTGCGCAGCACCTCCCCGGTCAGCTCCGGGTCCAGCGCGGAGGTCGGCTCGTCGAACAGCATGATGTCGGGCTCCATGGCCAGCGCCCGCGCAATCGCCACCCGCTGTTTCTGGCCGCCGGACAGGCGAGCCGGGTAGCTGTCCCGCTTGGCCAGCAGGCCGACCTTGCGCAACAGCTCCTCGGCCTTGGGCACCACCGCATCGCGCGCCAGTCCCTTGACGGTCATGGGGGCTTCGATGATGTTCTGCAGCACCGTCATGTGCGGAAACAGGTTGAACGACTGGAATACCATGCCCATCTTCCGGCAGATGCGGCGCACTTCCGCGTCCGCCACATATTTGGCTGCGCCGTCAGGGCCGGCTGCCGCCAGCGCCTCGCCTTCGATTTCAAGGGTGCCGCGGTCGATCACCTCAAGATGATTCAGGCAGCGCAGCAAGGTGCTCTTGCCCGAGCCCGAGGGCCCGATCACCGCGGTGACATCCCCCTTGTGCAAGGTCAGGGAGACACCGCGCAAGACCTCCAGTGTCCCGAACGATTTGAAGAGATCCCGCGCTGCGATCATGATGCCGGGCGCATTGTGGGAATTGGCGCCGGTCGGATTAGTCATCATGTTTGGCATAGCGTTTTTCGAGATTCTGGAAGAACCAGGTCAGAATCAGCGTCATCACCAGATAGAAGAGCGCGGCGACCAGGAATGGCGTGGTGGTGAAATCACGCTGCACGATGCCGCGCGCGGTGCGAAGAATATCGTTGAGGGCGAGCACGTAGATCAGGGACGTGTCCTTGATCAGCGTAATGGTTTCATTGCTTACCGGCGGCAACACCCGGCTGACCATCTGCGGCAGCACGACCCGCCGCATGGTCTGGAAATAGGTCATGCCCAGCGCCTTGCTGGCTTCATACTGGCCGCGATCGACCGACTTGATCCCGGCGCGGAAGATTTCCGCGAAATAGGCCGCGTAGTTCAGGGCGAAGGCCACCACCGCGGCGGGAAAGTCAGGCAGGCGCACGCCGATGACCGGCACGAACGGCAGCGCGAAATAGATAAACAGCATCTGCAGCATCAGCGGCGTGCCGCGCATCAGCCAGATATAGCCATTGACCAGGCCACTCAGCCAAGGCCATGACGAGATGCGTGCCAGCGCCAGCGCAAGCCCCAGCGGCACCGACAGGGCAAGCGTGATGGCGAATAGTGTGAGCGTGACTTGCGCACCCTGCGCCAATGGCGCCAGAAGAGATAAGACGTAGTCCATGCTCGCGCGAAACAGAAGGAGGTAGGATCCCAGGCGCCGGGCCGGCGCGTGAGTCCGGATGTGGCGCGGCGCCCTGCCGGAACGGCGCAGGGCGTCACGCAGCGTCTGGATTACTTGGTGATGTCAGTGCCGAACCACTGGGTGGCGATGCGGGCCGCCGTGCCATCCTGCTTCATGGAAGCCAGGGTCTTGTCGAGCTTGCCGAGCAGCTCGGCGTCATCCTTGCGCACGCCGACGCCATATTCTTCCGTGCCGAAGTTTTCTTCCAGCACCTTGTATTCGCCAGCACGCTTGCTGATCAGGTAGCGGCCCACCACTTCATCCACCACGATCGCATCGAGGCGGCCGGTCGACAGGTCCATCAGCGCCGTCACGTTATCGCCAAAGGTCTTGAGCTCCTTCAGGCCCGCGGCGACCTGGCTTTCCTTCTTGATCGCATCCACCGCGCTGCTGCCGTCCTGCGCGCCGACGATGCGGCCGGCGAGGTCGGCCTTGGCCTTCACCTGCGAGTTGGCACCGACGATGACGATCTGGTGGTTCGTCATATAGGGCGCGGTGAAGCTGATGTTCTTCTTGCGCTCTTCGGTGATGGTCAGCCCGTTCCACAGCACATCCACGCGCTTGCCGTTGAGTTCCGCCTCCTTGGCGCTCCAGTCGATCGGCTTGAATTCGACCGTCATGCCGAGACGGCGGCTGGCCTCCTTGGCCATATCGATATCGAAGCCGACGAGCTCATTCTTGTCATCGCGAAAACCCATGGGCGGGAAGTTGTCGTCCAGGCCGACAATGATCCTGGTGGCGGTGGCCGTGTCGGCAGCAGGGGCCGCTTCTTTCTTGCCGCACGCCGCAAACAGCGCCACGGACGAAATCAGGAGTAATGCAGCGATCTTCTTCATAGGATTTCCAATGCGAATAGGCGAGCATGCCGGTATCCGCACACAGATGTCGGCCGGCAGGTTTCAGATTGTTGTTGGCAGCGCGATTATAGAGCGACGCCCGCAACCGGCATTGCGGACCGCGCCTGCCTTGGAAGCCACGTGCCAACCCGCAGCCAAAAATTAGTGCTAACATTTGCCGACCGATCGGTCGGTTTATTTAAGAGGCGCCGCCGACAACAGCCGACCGCGACAATATATCCGGCAGGAGACAACCCAATGCCCCCGATGTCCACCTCCGCTGGCCAGCCGGTCAGCATCGATGCCGGCCCGGTCTTGCTGCAATGGCAGGGCCCGGTGGCCGTGATCACCCTGAACCGCCCCGACAAGCTCAACAGCTTCACCCGCGCGATGCACCAGGCGCTGCAGCAGGCGCTCGACCATGTCGAGGCCGGCGGCGCGCGCGCCCTGCTGCTGACCGGGGCGGGCCGCGGCTTCTGCGCCGGCCAGGACCTGGCCGACCTGGATTTCACGCCCGGCCACATGACCGACCTGGGCGAGCTGATCGATACCTGGTTCAACCCGCTGATCCGCCGGCTGCAGGCCCTGCCGCTGCCAGTTGTGGCCGCGGTCAACGGCACCGCGGCCGGCGCCGGGGCCAACCTGGCGCTGGCCTGCGACATGGTGCTGGCGGCGCGCTCGGCCAGCTTTATCCAGGCCTTCGTCAAGATCGGGCTGGTACCGGATTCGGGCGGCACCTGGCTGCTGCCGCAGCGCATCGGCATGGCGCGCGCGCTGGGCCTGGCCATGACCGGCGAGCGGCTGAGCGCCGAGGAGGCCGAGAAATGGGGTCTGGTCTGGGAGACCATGGACGACCCGCTGCTGCCGGAACAGGCGCTGGCGCTGGCCACACACCTGGCCGGACAGCCGACCCGCGCCCTGGCCGCGATCAAGCGCGCCATGTATGCCAGCGCCACCGCCACGCTGGACGCCCAGCTGGACCTGGAACGCGACCTGCAGCGCGAACTCGGCCAGTCCGCCGACTATGCGGAGGGCGTCAACGCCTTCCTCGAAAAGCGCGCCCCGCACTTCACCGGCAAGTAAGCCGCGCGGGCCTGCCCGCCCCTCTATATAGGAGACCAGCTTGAAACAGGACCCCCAGGCCCTCGCCGAAGCGGCCGCCGCCGCCATGTATGAAGCCGACACCTGCAGCCGCTGGCTGGGCATCACGGTCGAGGCCGTGCGGCCCGGCTATGCCCGGCTGACCATGCCGGTGCGCAAGGAATTCCTCAATGGCCACGGCATCTGCCACGGCGGCCTGATGTTCACGCTGGCCGATTCGACCTTCGCTTTTGCCTGCAACAGCCATAACATCAACACCGTGGCGGCGGGCTGCAGCATCGAGTTCCTCAAGCCCGTGCACGGCGGCGACGTGCTGACCGCCGAGGCCACCGAGCAGGTCCTGTCCGGCCGGCATGGCATCTACGATATCCGCGTGACCAACGCCGCGGGCCAGCTGGTGGCGATGTTCCGCGGCAAGTCGGCGCAGATCAAGGGACACGTGGTGCCGCCGCCTGAAGGGACAGAAGGCACCTGAGCAAATCCGGCAAGATACTTAAGACAAACGCCCCCGTGCAGGAGACGACATGAGCACGCGCCTGACCGATCTGCCCCTGGATGCGATCGAGACCGCCAGCCGCGCCGAGCTGCAGGCCTTGCAGCTGGAGCGGCTCAGATGGTCACTCAACCACGCCTACGCCAATTCGCCGGTGTACCGCCGCAAGTTCGACGAAGCCGGGGTCCACCCCGACCAGCTGCATTCGCTGGCCGACCTGGCGCGCTTCCCGTTCACCAGCAAGCAGGACCTGCGCGACAACTACCCGTTCGGCATGTTCGCCGTGCCGCAGGACCGGGTGGCGCGCATCCACGCCTCGTCCGGCACCACCGGCAAGCCCACCGTGGTCGGCTACACGCTCCAGGACATCGACAACTGGGCGACGGTGATGGCTCGCTCGATCCGCGCCTCGGGTGCGCGGCGCGGCGACAAGGTGCACATCAGCTACGGCTACGGCCTCTTCACCGGCGGCCTGGGCGCGCACTACGGCGTGGAGAAGGCCGGCCTGACCGCGATCCCCTTCGGTGGCGGACAGACCGAGCGCCAGGTGCAACTGATCCAGGACTTCAAGCCCGAGGTCATCATGGTGACCCCCAGCTATATGCTGGCGATCGCCGACGAGTTCGAGCGCCAGGGCATCGACCCGGCCAGCAGCTCTCTGCGCGTCGGCATCTTCGGCGCGGAGCCGTGGACGCCGGAAATGCGGCTGGCGATCGAGAAGCGCATGGGCATCTCGGCAGTCGATATCTACGGCCTGTCAGAGGTGATGGGCCCGGGCGTAGCCAATGAGTGCGCCGAGACCAAGGACGGCCCGACCATCTGGGAAGACCATTTCTACCCCGAGATCATCGATCCCGACACCGGCGCAGTGCTGCCCGACGGGGAGTTCGGGGAGCTGGTGTTCACCTCGCTGACCAAGGAGGCGATGCCGGTGGTGCGCTACCGCACCCGCGACCTGACCCGGTTGCTGCCGGGCACGGCGCGTGCGGCATTCCGCCGCATGGAGAAGGTCACCGGCCGCACCGACGACATGATGATCGTGCGCGGGGTCAACGTGTTCCCGTCGCAGATCGAGGAACTGATCCTCAAGCACGCCGAGCTGGCGCCGCACTACCAGTGCGTGCTGACCAAGGACGGCCACATGGACACGCTGACGGTGCGCGTGGAATGCGCCCACGGCAGCGAGCCCGCGCTGGCGCAAAGCGCGCGCGAGCGGCTGGCGCAGGAGATCAAGGCCTATATCGGCGTCACCGCCGGCATCGAGGTGCTGCCCGAGGGCGGCGTCGAGCGCTCGGTGGGCAAGGCGCGGCGGATCGTCGACCAGCGCCCGCGCTGAGGGCCGTCCACCATGAAGAAAGGGCGCCGCGATGGCGCCCTTTTCGCGTTGCCGGCTGCTGCGCTCAGCTGCGCGGCATCAGCACCCACATGCGGCCGCCCTGCTTCATGCGGCCCGCGGTCTCGCCGGCGGCGTCGCCCGCGCCCCAGAAGAAGTCCGCACGCACCCCGCCCTTGATGGCGCTGCCGGTGTCCTGCGCGAACATCAGCCGCTGGATCGGCTCGGTCGACAGCGGGCGCGTGGTCGACAGGAACACCGGCACCCCCAGCGGGATGGTGGCCGGGTCGACCGCGATCGAGCGCTCCGCGGTCAGCGGCACGCCCAGCGCGCCCACCGGGCCGTCGTTGTTGGCCGCCAGCTCGCGGAAGAAGACAAAGCGCGGGTTGATGTTGAGCATCTCGTCGACGCGGCCCGGGTTGGCGCGCGCCCAGGCCTTGATGCCCTGCATGGTGGCCTGCGCCGGCGTGATCTCGCCGCGGTCCAGCAGCCATTTGCCGAACGAGCGGAACGGCTGGTCGTTGGTGCCGCCGAAGCCCACCCGCATGATGCTGCCGTCGGCCATGCGGATGCGGCCCGAGCCCTGGATCTGCAGGAAGGCGGCCTCGACTGCGTCATCCACCCAGACCAGCTCGCTGCCGCGCATGGCCGGGTTCTGCAGCAGCTCGGCGCGGGCCGGCAGCGGGCGGTTGCCGAACTGCGCCGGCTTGCGGTACAGCGGCACCTGGAACTTGCCCTGGCGCGTGCGCGAGCCGTGCAGGATCGGCTCGTAATAGCCGGTGATCAGGCCGTTGTCGGTGCCGTCGCCGTTGAGCACGCGGTACGGCTGGAAGTTGCTTTCGAAATAGGCGCGCATGGCGTTGAGGTCGCCGGCATCGACCATCATGCCGGCGGCACAGGCGCGGCTCCACTCGGCGCGCTTCTTCAGCGCCTGGCAGCTGGCCTGCAGCGCGGGCCAGGCGGCGCGCACGTCGTCCTGGGCCCAGCCGCCGATCTCGGCCCAGCTGGCGGCCTGCAGACTGCCCTTCTGCGACGAGGCCGTCGGCGGCGTGGCCGGGCCGGTCTCGATGCGCGGCGGCGGGCCGCTCATGCAGCCGGCCAGCAGCACGGCCGCGCCGGACAGCGCCAGCCAGCCGCGCATGCACAGCGAGCGCCAGGGAGAAACTGAGGAAATCGGGAAAGAGTCTGCGTATGCCATCTTGCTATTGTTCAAAGTCCGGGCGGCGCAGCTTGCGGGGCCGATTGCCCCTACAATCCCACCGTCATCCTTCAACCATCGCCTGCGCCCCCGCGGGCCTGCGCTGCATCCGCCATGAGCAAGTTCTTCGAAGCCCATCCCATGCTGCTGTTCGCCCTGGAAGCCGGCGTGGCGCTGTTCCTGCTGATCTTTATCGTGGTCTGGACCATGGGCACGGCGAAAAAAAACCCGCGTCCCACGCGCGCCCCGTCCGAGCATCCGTCGCGCCAGCCGGCGCAGGGCGGCGCTGAAGCGCCGTCGCAGGATCAGGACAGCGCATCGCGCCAATAGGTTCCCCGCAGGGTCAGTGCAGCATGCGCGGCAGCACCAGCGCGAATTCAGGGATCGGCACCTCGAAGCGGTGGCCGTCCTCGGCCACGCAGAAGTATTCGCCCTTCATCGAGCCCACCGGGGTCGAGATGGTGGCCCAGCTGGTGTATTCGAAATGCTCGCCCGGCTTGAGCAGCGGCTGGTGGCCGACCACGCCCAGGCCCGCCACTTCCTGCGTGCCGTTGTCGCTGTCGGTGATGACCCAGTGGCGCGAGATCAGCTGCGCCGCCACCTCGCCGGTATTGTGGATGGTGATGGTGTAGGCGAAGGCATGGCGCCCGCGCTCAGGTTCTGACTGGTCCGGCAGGTACTGGGTGCGTACCGAGACGGAGAAAGCGTACTCGCTCATCGTGGGCAGGGCCGGCGTGAGGCGCCAGGCAGGGAAGTGGGTAGCCGCATTGTGCGGGATGGCCGCGGCACGGGCAAGAGCACCGGCAAGATCACCGCGCGCCGGGGCAGCGGTAGAATATAGCCCTTTCGGGGCCGGGCCGCGCCGGACGCCCCGCCTGATCCCCTCTGGCGCCCGCCCCTGGGCGCGCCAGAGACGCAAACAGCATTCCCCAGCACCCCACCTCCTAGCCGCCGACATGAGCACGCCCACCTACCGCATCGCCCCGTCCATCCTGTCCGCCGACTTTGCCCGCCTGGGCGAGGAAGTGCGCCGCGTGACCGAGGCTGGCGCCGACTGGATCCACTTCGACGTGATGGACAACCATTACGTGCCCAACCTGACCGTGGGCCCGCTGGTGTGCGAGGCGATCCGCCCGCACGTGACCGCGCCGATCGACGTGCACCTGATGGTGCGCCCGGTGGACCGGATCATCCCGGACTTTGCCAAGGCGGGCGCCAATATCATCACCTTCCACCCGGAAGCCAGCGAGCACGTGGACCGCTCGCTCGCGCTGATCCGCGACCACGGCTGCCAGGCCGGCCTGGTGTTCAACCCGGCCACGCCGCTGCACCACCTGGACCACGTGATGGACCGCCTGGACGTGATCCTGCTGATGTCGGTCAACCCGGGCTTCGGCGGCCAGTCGTTCATCCCCGAGACGCTCAACAAGCTGCGCGCCGTGCGCCAGCGCATCGACGAATACACCGCCCGCACCGGCCGCACCATCCTGCTGGAAGTGGACGGCGGCGTGAAGGTGGACAACATCGCCGAGATCGCGGCGGCCGGCGCCGATACCTTCGTGGCGGGCTCGGCCGTGTTCGGCAAGCCGGATGCGGACGGCGGCTACCGCGGCATCATCTCGGCCCTGCGCGGCGAACTGGCCAAGGCCGGCCAATGACCGAGGGCGTGTTCCTGCGCCGCACTGACTGGCGCGGCATCGAAGGCGTGATCGTCGACCTCGACGGCACCATGGTCGACACCGCCGGCGACTTCCACGCCTCGATCAACGCCATGCTGCTGGCGCTGGGCCGCCAGCACCCCAACCTCGGCCCGGCGGCGCCGATGTCCGAGGCGGAGATCGTCAGCTATGTCGGCAAGGGCTCGGAAAACCTGATCCGGCGCGTGCTGGACGCGCGCTTCTCGCCGCTGCACGCCAACAGCCTGTTCGCCGACGCCTATGCGCTGTACGACCGCGAGTACATCCGCATCAACGGCCAGTTCTCGCAGGTCTACCCCGGCGTGCGCGAAGGCCTGGCGGCGATGAAGGCGGCCGGGCTGCGCCTGGCCTGCGTGACCAACAAGCCCTACAGCTTCACCGAGCCGCTGCTGGCCAAGTCCGGGCTGGCCCAGTACTTCGAACTTGTCTATGGCGGCGACGCCTTCCCGCTGCGCAAGCCCGACCCCTACCCGCTGCTGAAAGTGGCCGACGCCTTCGGGCTGGAGCCGTCGGCCATGGCGGCGCTGGGCGACTCGGAAAACGACGCGCAGGCTGCCCGCGCGGCCGGCATGGGCGTGCTGCTGGTGCCCTATGGCTACAACCATGGCAACCCTGTACAAGCCGTTGACGCCGATGGTATAGTCGACTCCATTGCCCACGCCGCAGCGCTGTTTGCGGCACACTGGGCAGGTCATCGATAGTCCGAATTTCGTCGATCCCGACCAAATCCCAAACATTTCATGTTTCTCAACCGCAAACGCATCTCTTCTGGCAGTGATCGGCAGGCTTGGCCCTGGCGTCGCTGGCGCGCCTCCCAACAGGCGTAAAGTGCGTTCGCGAGTCTGCTGACGAGCCCTCGACCCGAGGGTCTCGCCACACCGGCCTAGCTGCCGGGCATTCCCACCAAAACCCGCCGCAAGCCAGCGTAGCCGCTATATTCGTGTGCTACGTTTAGCTCAAGAACGCGCCGCACGCCCTTCCCCGGCCGTGTGCAGTCTTGTCCGCAAGCCGCTTGCACCACGGCCCGCCAACGGGGCGGGTATCCATTCGCTCCAGCCTGATTGCCGATAAGCGGCGCCGCGCCCCTCCACCGCGCAGCGCGCGCCGCACAAGAGGACCGACATGACCGAACTGGAATTCAAATCGCTGGCCGACCAGGGCTACAACCGCATCCCGCTGATCGCCGAGGCCTTTGCCGACCTGGAAACGCCGCTGTCGCTGTACCTGAAGCTGGCCCAGTCGCAAACGCGCGGGGTCAACACCTTCCTGCTGGAATCGGTGGTGGGCGGCGAGCGCTTCGGGCGATTCTCGTTTATCGGCCTGCATGCCCGCACGCTGCTGCGCGCCTTCGGCAACCGCACCGAGGTGGTGACCGACGGCAAGGTGGTGGAAACCCACGAAGGCAACCCGCTCGATTTCATCGCCGAGTTCGAACAGCGCTTCAAGGTGGCGCTGCGCCCCGGACTGCCGCGCTTCTGCGGCGGCCTGGCCGGCTACTTCGGCTACGACGCGGTGCGCTATATCGAGAAGAAGCTCGCCGACACGCAGAAGCCCGACGACCTGAACCTGCCGGACATCCAGCTGCTGCTGTGCGAGGAACTGGCCGTCATCGACAACCTGTCGGGCAAGCTCTACCTGATCGTCTACGCCGACCCGACCACGCCCGAGGCCTACCCCCGCGCCCGCCAGCGCCTGCGCGAGCTGCGCATGAAGCTGCGCCAGCCGGTGGACGTGCCGGTCACCAGCCCGTCGGTGCAGACCGAGGTCTACCGCGAGTTCGCCAAGCCCGACTACCTGGCCGCGGTGCACAAGGCCAAGGAATACATCATGGCCGGCGACATGATGCAGGTGCAGATCGGCCAGCGCCTGGTCAAGCCCTACCGCGACGCGCCGCTGTCGCTGTACCGCGCGCTGCGCTCGCTGAACCCGTCGCCGTACATGTACTTCTACAACTTCGGCGACTTCCAGGTGGTGGGCGCCTCGCCGGAGATCCTGGTGCGCCAGGAAGAGCGCAAGGTCGGCACCAACGGCGACATGCGCAGCGAACATATCGTCACCATCCGCCCGCTGGCCGGCACGCGCCCGCGCGGCAATACGCCGGAGAAGGACGCCCAGCTTGCCACCGAGCTGCTGCAGGATCCCAAGGAGATCGCCGAGCACGTGATGCTGATCGACCTGGCGCGCAACGATATCGGCCGCATCGCCGAGACCGGCTCGGTCAAGGTCACCGACAAGATGGTGATCGAGAAGTACTCGCACGTGCAGCATATCGTCAGCTCGGTCGAAGGCACGCTGCGCGAAGGCATCAGCAACCTGGACGTGCTGCGCGCGACCTTCCCGGCCGGCACACTGTCGGGCGCGCCCAAGGTCCACGCCATGGAGATCATCGACGAGCTGGAACCGCGTAAACGCGGCATCTATGGCGGCGCAGTGGGCTACCTGTCGTTCGGCGGCGAGATGGACCTGGCGATCGCGATCCGCACCGGCATCGTCAAGGACGGCAACCTCTACGTGCAGGCCGCCGCCGGCATCGTTGCCGATTCGGACCCCGAAGCCGAATGGAGGGAAACCGAAGCCAAGGCGCGCGCCGTGATCCGCGCCGCCGAGCAGGTCCAGGATGGCCTGGACTCCGACATCTGAAAGAACAGGAGACAGACGCCATGCTGCTGATGATCGACAACTACGATTCGTTCACCTACAACCTGGTCCAATACTTTGGCGAACTGGGCGTGGACGTGCGCACCTACCGCAACGACGAGATCACCATCGAGGAGATCGAGGCGCTCAAGCCGGACCACATCTGCGTTTCGCCCGGGCCGTGCAGCCCCAAGGAGGCCGGTATCTCGGTGGCGGCGCTGCAGCACTTCGCTGGCAAGATCCCGCTGCTGGGCGTGTGCCTGGGCCACCAGGCCATCGGCGAAGCCTTCGGCGGCAAGGTGATCCGCGCCAAGCAGGTGATGCACGGCAAGGTCAGCACCATCGAGACCACGCAGCAAGGCGTGTTCGCCGGGCTGCCCAAGCACTTCGACGTGACGCGCTATCATTCACTGGCGATCGAGCGCGAGACCCTGCCCGATTGCCTGGAGATCACCGCCTGGACCCCGGACGGCGAGATCATGGGTGTGCGCCACAAGACGCTCGCCGTAGAAGGCGTGCAGTTCCATCCCGAGTCGATCCTGTCCGAGCATGGCCATGCGCTGCTGGCCAACTTCGTCAAGGCGCCGCGATGAGACTGCTCGATTCCGCACCTTCCAGCCCGCACCACGCCATCCAGACTGTCAACGAGAACGCCATGATCACGCCGCAAGAAGCCCTGACGCGCTGCATCGAGCACCGCGAAATCTTCCATGACGAGATGCTGCACCTGATGCGGCAGATCATGCAGGGGCAGATCTCGCCGGTGATGGCCGCCGCGATCCTGACCGGCCTGCGCGTGAAGAAGGAAACCATCGGCGAGATCTCCGCCGCCGCGCAGGTGATGCGCGAGTTCGCCAACAAGGTGCCGGTGGCCGATCGCGAGAACTTCGTCGATATCGTCGGCACCGGCGGCGACGGTTCGCACACGTTCAATATCTCGACCGCATCGATGTTCGTCGCGGCCGCCGCCGGCGCCAAGATCGCCAAGCATGGCAACCGTGGCGTCAGCTCCAAGTCGGGCAGCGCGGACGTGCTGGAAGCGCTGGGCGTGAACATCATGCTGACGCCCGAGCAGGTCGGCCGGTGCATCGAAGAGACCGGCATCGGCTTCATGTTTGCGCCCACGCACCACCCGGCAATGAAGAACGTCGCCCCGATCCGCAAGGAGATGGGCGTGCGCACCATCTTCAATATCCTGGGCCCGCTGACCAACCCGGCCGATGCGCCCAACATCCTGATGGGCGTTTTCCACCCCGACCTGGTCGGCATCCAGGTGCGCGTGATGCAGCGCCTGGGCGCGAAGCATGCCATCGTCGTGTACGGCAAGGACGGCATGGACGAGGTCTCGCTGGGCGCCGCCACGCTGGTCGGCGAACTGAAGGACGGCGAGGTGCGCGAGTATGAGATCCACCCCGAGGATTTCGGCCTGCAGATGATCTCCAACCGCGGCCTGAAGGTGGCCGATGCGATGGAATCGAAGGAAATGCTGCTGGAAGCGCTGACCAACGTGGCGGGCACCCCGCGCGAGATCGTTTCGCTGAACGCCGGCACCGCGCTGTATGCCGCCAATGTGGCCGACTCCGTCGAAGACGGCATCCGCCGCGCGCGCGAGGCGATTGCCAGCGGCGCGGCGCGCGAGAAGCTCGACCAGTTCGTGCGCGCCACCCAGCAGTTCAAGTAAGAGACGCGAATATGTCCGACATCCTGCAAAAGATCCTGGCCGTGAAGGCCGACGAAGTCGCCGCAGCGCGCAAGAAGCGCGACCTGCCCAGCCTGCGCGCCGAGGCCGAAAGCCTGCGCACTGAGCCAGGCCTGGCCCCGCGCGGCTTTGAGCGCGCGCTGCGCGAGAAGATCGCCGCCGGCCAGGCCGGCGTGATCGCCGAGGTCAAGAAGGCATCGCCGTCCAAGGGCGTGCTGCGCGAGCACTTCGTGCCGGAGGCCATTGCCGAAAGCTACGCCAGCCACGGCGCTGCCTGTTTATCGGTGCTGACCGACGTGAACTTCTTCCAGGGACACGCCGACTACCTGAAGCGCGCCCGCGGCGCCTGCCCATTGCCGGCCCTGCGCAAGGACTTCATGGTCGACCTGTACCAGGTCTATGAAGCGCGCACCTGGGGCGCCGACTGCATCCTGCTGATCGTCGCCGCGCTGGACCCGGGCCTGATGGCCGACCTGGAAGCCTGTGCGCTTGAGCTCGGCATGGATGTGCTGGTGGAAGTGCATGGCGACGACGAGCTCGACGCGGCGCTGCGCCTGAAGACTCCGCTGCTCGGCGTGAACAACCGTAACCTGCGCACCTTCGAGGTGTCGCTGGACAACACCCTGGACCTGCTGCCGCACATGCCGGCCGACAAGCTGGTGGTGACCGAGTCCGGCATCCTCGGCCCGGCCGATGTGCAGCGCATGCGGGATGCCAACGTGCATGCGTTCCTGGTGGGCGAGGCGTTCATGCGGGCGCCGGAACCGGGCGTGGAGCTGGCACGGCTGTTTTCCTGAGCCATGGCCCAGGAAATCGAACTCAAGCTGGCCGTCCCCGACGACGCGCTGGCCCCGCTGGCCGCCTGGCTCGACGCCAACGGCGCCCCGCAGGGCGAAGCCACGCTGCTCAATGCCTACCTCGATACCCCGGAACGCGACCTGGCGCAGGCGCGCGCCGCGCTGCGGTTGCGCCGCAAGGGCGAGCAATGGCTGCAGACACTGAAGACCGCCGGCAACAGCCAGGGCGGCCTGGCCACCCGGCATGAATGGGAATCCGAAATCGCCGGCGAGGCCATCGACCTCCAGCGCTTCCCCGCCGAGGCGCAAACCGTGCTGGCGCCACTGATCGGCCGGCTGGCGCCGGTGTTCCGCACCGACTTCGTCCGCCGCACCTGGCTGGTCACGCAGGACGGCGCGCGCATCGAGGCCGCGCTCGACACCGGCACCATCACCGCGCCGGCCGCCACCGCGCCGGAACCCATCCAGGAACTCGAACTGGAATGGCTCGACGGCGACGCCGCGCACGCGGCCAATGCCCTGCGCGCCTTTGCCGCGCGGCTGACCACCGTTGCCGCGCTGGCACCCTCGGACCTCAGCAAAGCCGCCCGCGGCTACCGCCTGGCGGGAATCGCCGAGGGCAAGGCCTCATAATCGCGGTTTTCCCGCCAAGCTTTCCTCACGCATGCAAGCCGATCTCTTCGCCGCCGAAGACCCCCGTGCCCCCGGCGAACCGTCCCCTGCCGCCAGCCTGCAGGTCCAGGCCGACGCCCTGCCCGCCGCCTGGCGCACATTGATGGACCCGTGCATCCGCGTGCCGGCGTGGCAGGAGCTGGCCGCCTTTGTCGACGGCGAACGTGCCGCCGGCAAGCCGGTGTTCCCGCACCACGTCTTCCACGCGCTGCATCTGACGCCGCCCGACGCGGTCAAGGTGGTGATCCTGGGCCAGGACCCCTACCACGGCACCGGCACGGTCGGCGGCGTGGAGCTGCCGCAAGCGCACGGGCTGGCGTTCTCGGTGCCGGAAGGCATCAAGGTGCCGCCCAGCCTGCGCAACATCTTCAAGGAAATCGCCGCCGAGTTCGGCACCAACGGCAACGGCGCGCCGCGCACCTCCGGCAACCTGGAAGGCTGGGCGCGCCAGGGCGTGCTGCTGCTCAACACCGTGCTGACGGTGGAACAGGGCCAGGCCGCCAGCCATGCGCGGCGCGGCTGGGAAGCCGTCACCGATTGCCTGACCCAGAACCTCGCCGCCAGCCGGCCGAACCTGGTGTTCATGCTGTGGGGCAGCCACGCGCAGGCCAAGAAGCCGCTGCTGGGCGCCGGCCACTGCGTGCTGGAAGCGCCGCATCCGTCGCCGCTGTCGGCGCACCGGGGCTTCCTGGGCTGCGGGCACTTCCGCGAGGCCAACCACTGGCTGGAAGCAAACGGACGCACTCCGGTCGACTGGACCGCTGCCTAGGCCACTAAATCGTCGGCCGGAACTCGAAGCCGCCAAACTCCCCTTCCCCGGGCCCGACCTCGACCAGCGTCACCTGTGCCGCCGGCGGGCCCTGTTCCATCCACGCCTGCAGGGCTTCGAGCTGCTTGACCGTGCCGTGCGCCATCACCTCGACGGTACCGTCGGTCCGGTTGCGCACCCAGCCGCCAAGCCCCAGGTCGTCCGCCGCGTCGGCGCAGGCGGCGCGGTAGCCCACGCCCTGCACGCGCCCATGCGCGACCAGGCGCCAGGTTTCCTTCTTCATGGCTTTTCCCTTTGAGCGCACGCCGGCAGCGTGCGCGAACTGTCATCCACACCAAGTAAACTAGACCGCCATGCCGGGCGTTACAAAGGGATGCGCGCCGCCCGGCGTGAAGCCGGCGGCATGCGGGCTTTGCCATTGTCCGCCGGGGCCGCGATCCAGGGCCGGGCCACAAGCCCCGCCATTCAAGCTCGATACAAGCCCGAGAAGCGCCCATGATGCCACCCGCCGACCGCCGCGCGGCCCCGCCCGCCCCTGGCTTTGACAGCCAGCTGCTGCGCGCCCCGCCCAACCGCTTCGACCTCGCGCTGCTGCCGATCATCCTGGCCGTGATCGTGATGGTCGCGTTCGCCGCGCAGCAGATGAACGCCCCGTTCCAGCCCGACCAGCAGTTGGCGGTGCACCTGGACGTGGCCTACCTGCCCTACTACCTGATGCGCACCAGCATCCGCATGCTGGCGGCGCTGGCGGCGTCGCTGCTGTTCTCGCTGGCGTTTGCCGCGCTGGCATCCAAGAGCCGCACGGCGGAAAAGGTGCTGGTGCCCGCGCTGGACATCCTGCAGTCGATCCCGGTGCTGGGCTTCCTGTCAATCACCGTGACCGGCTTTATCGCCCTCTTTCCCGGCAATATCGCGGGGGTGGAGTGCGCGGCGATCTTCGCCATCTTCACCTCGCAGGCGTGGAACATGGCGTTCAGCCTGTATCAGTCGTTCCGCACCATCCCGGGCGACTTGCTGGAAGCCGCAGCCATGTTCCGGTTGTCGCCGTGGCAGCGCTTCTGGCGGCTGGAAGTGCCGTTCGCCATGCCGGGCCTGCTGTGGAACATGATGATGTCGATGTCCGGCGGCTGGTTCTTCGTGGTGGCGTCCGAGGCGATCTCGGTCTCCGGCCACGATATCCGCCTGCCCGGCATCGGCTCCTATATCGCGCTGGCGATCCAGCAGCAGGACCTGGCCGCGATCGGCTGGGCCATCCTGGCGATGCTGGTGGGCATCCTGCTGTACGACCAGCTGCTGTTCCGCCCGCTGGTGGCATGGGCCGACCGCTTCCGCTTCGAGACGCTGGCGCAGGACAAGCTGCCGCAGTCGTGGCTGCTGGACCTGCTGCGCCGCTCGGCATGGGTGGGTGCGCTGCTGGCGCAGACGGCGGCGCTGGCCGGGCGCACGCTGGCGTGGGGCGCGCGCCGCGGGCAGGCCCCCATGCAGCCGGACAATCCGCGGCGCGCGTTGTGGTTCGGCCGCGTGCGCGACGCCGTGATCGTGCTGGTGGCATTGGCCGCGTTGCTGCGCGTGGGCTACTTCGTGCACAGCGAAGTGGGCTGGGCCGAAGTTGGCCATGTGCTGTGGCTCGGCACGATTACGATGGTGCGCGTGGTGGTGCTGATCGCGCTGGCGGCACTGGTGTGGGTGCCGATCGGCATCCGCATCGGCCTGAACCCGGAACTGGCGCGCATTGCCCAGCCGATTGCGCAGTTCCTGGCCGCCTTCCCGGCCAACCTGATGTTCCCGCTGGCGGTGATGCTGATCGTGCGCTTCGGGCTGAACCCGGAGATCTGGCTGAGCCCGCTGCTGATCTTCGGCACGCAGTGGTACATCCTGTTCAATGTGGTCGCCGGGGCCTCCGGCATCCCCACCGAGCTGAAGCTCGCCGCGCGCAACTTTGGCCTGCGTGGCTGGCTGCTGTGGAAGCGCTTCCTGATCCCCGCCGTGTTCCCGAGCCTGCTGACCGGGCTGGTGACGGCCGCCGGTGGCTCATGGAACGCCAGCATCGTGTCCGAGTACGTGACCTGGGGCGACCGCACCATCGTCGCAACAGGGCTCGGCAGCTATATCGCCGAGACCACCGCGCGCGGCGACTTCCCGCGCATTGCGCTGGGCATCAGCGTGATGGCGCTGTTCGTGGTCGGCTTCAACCGGCTGCTGTGGAACCGCCTGTATCAACTTGCGCAAGAGCGCACCCGCTTGTAAGGCAACGATGGCAGAGAACATTGCATCCACCGCCGCCCCCGCCGTGATCGAGCTGCGCGGCGTCGGCAAGATCTTCCGCACCGCCAGCCAGAGCGACCGCGCCGTGCTCGAAGGCGTGGACCTGACGCTGCGCGAGGGCGAGATCGTCGCCATGCTGGGCAAGTCCGGCTCGGGCAAGTCCACGCTGTTGCGCATCATGGCCGGGCTGGTCGGCGCCGACCGCGGCGAGGTGCACTTTCGCGGCGAGCGCCTGGCTGGCACCGCCGAGGGCATCGCCATGGTGTTCCAGTCGTTCGCGCTGTTCCCGTGGCTGACGGTGCAGCAGAACGTTGAGCTGGGGCTCGAAGCCCAGGGCGTGCCCACGGCCGAGCGCGAGCGCCGCGCCGAGGCCGCGATCGACATGATCGGGCTGGCCGGCTTCAACAGCGCGCTGCCGCGCGAGCTGTCGGGCGGCATGCGCCAGCGCGTGGGCATTGCGCGCGCGCTGGTGACCGAGCCGGACCTGCTGCTGATGGACGAAGCCTTCTCGGCCCTGGACGTGCTGACCGGCGAGACCCTCCGCGACGAGATGCTGGCGCTGTGGGAAAGCGGGCGTGCCAATATCCGGAGCATCCTGATCGTCTCGCACAATATTGAAGAGGCGGTGATGATGGCCGACCGCATCGTGATCCTGTCGAGCGACCCGGGCCGCATCCGCGCCGAGGTGCCGGTTGCGCTGCCGCGTCCGCGCAACCGCGACAGCGCGCAGGTGCGCGCGCTGGTCGACGAGATCTATGCCCTGATGACCGCCCCCGCCGCCGAAGCGCGCCTGCCCGCGCAAGCGCCCGCGCGCCAGATCGCCTACCGGCTGCCGGACGCCGACATCAGCCAGATGGAAGCCATCCTCGACCTGCTGTGCGAGGCGCCCTTCAACTGTCGCGCCGACCTGCCCCACCTGGCCGACGAAGCCGGCCTCACCGACGACGAACTGCTGCCTGCGTGCGAAGCGCTGCAGCTGGTGCAACTGGTGTCGATCGAGCGCGGCGACATCACCGCCACCGAGGCTGGCCGCGCCTGGTACGCCGCCGGGCCGCAGCAACGCAAGGTGATGTTCGGCCAGCAGTTGCTGGGCAACGTCGCACTGGCCGCGCACATCCGCCGCGAACTGGTGGCCAGCGAGGCCGGCGAGATCCGCGAGGAACAGGTGCTGCACGAACTGGAGCAGTTCCTGAAGCCCGCCGAGGCCGAGCGCGTGCTCAGCGTGGCGATCGGATGGGGGCGTTACGGCGAGATCTACGAGTACCGCTACAACAGCGGCATGCTGACACTGCCCGAGGAAGAACTGCCCGTAGCGCCGTCAGCCCAAGGCTGAACCACACCCGGCTCACACGCGAGCACGCATGGCGCGCCCGATGGCCCCCGTGCGCAGCGCGATCTTGGCCGCATCCTCGCGCAACGCGCGCAGGCGGCGGTCCAGCACCGCATTGGCCGGGCGACCGGTGGAGCTGGCGGTGGGGCCGGCCTCTTGGCTGGATTCGCCGGCGGCGGCCGCGTGCACCAGCACGTCGGTGCGGCGCTTGTCGGCCGAATCGGCCAGGCGGGCGCGGCGTTCGGCGACGGCGTCTTCGGCGGCCTCGGCGACTTCGGCACTGACGGTGGCCGCTACCGGTTCGGCACCGGCGACAGCTTCAGCAGGGGTTTCGTCCGCCTTGTCCGCGGCCGCGGGCGCTGCCTCCTTGCGTTCCACCGGCTTTTTCCCGCTGCGGATAAAGCCCGCGCCGCGGCCGCCGCCCCGCTCATCGGCATGCAGCCGCTCGCTGGCCACCTGCAGGCTGTGGCTGGCGGCCTCGGTGGCCTGCTCGATCGCGGCTTCCGCGGCCGGAATATCGAGCTCGTCAAAGTGCTGGCGCACCTGGATGCGCGCCGCCGCCACGTGCGCCGCCACCAGGTAGTTCTGCACGATAAAGCGGTTCAGATTGTCCACCGCGCGGTGCCGGCTCTTGGGCTCGTCCAGCATGCGCTGGAACGACGAGATCAGCGCCGACAGGTTGTCCATGAACTGCTTGCGCTGCACGCGGTAGGCAAAGTCATCCTTGGTCCGGCGCAGCAGCAGGTCGCGCGTGGCGCCGATATAGCGGCGGTTGGCCTGCAGCACACCCTCCACCAGCTTGGGGATGGCGCGGTATTCCCAGCTCGGCAGCACGAAGCTGAACAGCGACGCGATGATGCCGCCGATCACCGTATCCACCAGCCGCTCGCCCGCCACGGTGGGACTCCCCGGCATCAGCAGGTGGATCTGGATCAGCACCTGGATGCAGGCGGCAATCGCGGTATAGCGGTACTTGATGGTCACGAACGCGGCGCTGGCCACCAGCGACAGAAACAGCACGCCCAGCAGGATCAGCGGCTGGTGCACCACCTTCAGGATCGCGACCGAAACCACGCAGCCGATCAGCGTGCCGATCACGCGATCGTTGTAGCGCTGCTTGGTCATGCTGAAGTTGGGCTTCAGGATGACGATGATGGTCAGCAGGATCCAGTAGCTGTGCGACACATAGGGCACGTGCTCGGCGATCCACAGCCCCAGCGACACCGCCATCGAGATCCGCAGCGAGAAACGGAACGCCGGCGAACTCCACTTCAGGTTGTCGCGCAGCACGCTGAACTCATACTTCTGGCGCGTCAGGAACGGCGTCATGTCCGAGCCGGGCAGCACCCTGGCCGGCTCCACCGGCGTGCGCGACGCTTCGTGCAGCTGGCCGACCAGCGTGATCGCGCCGCGCATCATGTCGAGCGTTTCAACCAGCGCCGTCATCGCCGCCGGGTTGATATGGTGGTGGCGCAGCTGCGCGATCTCGGCCTCGACCGCGCGCAGGCCCGGGCGGTATTCCACCGTGGCGTATGAGGCGCGGCCGCGCGTGACCTCGTAGGCGATCTCTTCCACGTCCTTGCACATCTGCAACACCAGCCCGCGCAGGTGGTCCAGCACCGGCGTGCCGGCAAACGTCTGGCGCAGCAGCGGATAGTCGGTGTTGGTCGACAGGATGTACTCGTACAGGTCGAGCATGCGCATGTGCACCTGCACCAGCAGCCCGTCGTGCGGGGTGCGGTTGCCGCGCAGCACCAGGTCGCGCGCGGCCTGCTGGCGCTCGGCCACCACGATCTGCTGGCGCACCAGCTGGTTGAACTGGGCCTCGTAGTCGTTGCCGGCGTCGTAGAAGCCGGCCTTGATCTCGAGATAGCCGGCCAGCTCATACAACGATTCGGCCAGCACCTGCTGCTTGGTGCGGCGCTCGGTGATCCAGCTCACCAGCATCGCATAGCCGAGATAAGCGACCGCGCCAATGCTGAACAGCGCCGCGTGCTCCAGCGCGCGCCGCACCAGGAAGTCTTCGTTGATGGTCAGCGTCATCACAAACAGCGCCGCGAACTGCAGCGGCAGCGTCTTGTTGCCGTACACCGTCATCATGCCGGCCAGGAACGTTACCAGCACCAGCAGGAACGGCATCACGCGCGGGAACGGCGTGGCCAGCGCCACCACCAGCGTGACCACGCTGCACAGCAGCACGCTGGCCAGCATCTCGTTGAACTTGTGGTTCAGCGGACTGGGCAGGTCCATCAGGCTGGTGCACAGCGCCCCCATCGACACCACCATCGCGGTGGGCAGGTCGCTGAAGTGCAGCGCGATCAGCGTGGCGCCGATCACCCCGGTGGCCGAGCGCAGCCCCCGGTAGACGTAGTGCGAATACAGGAAGGTGCGGGGATCGTGCGCGTATTGCATGCAGCGGGGGCGATGGAGTGCGGTGGCGACTGTGGCAGCGGAAGGCTAGTTCACTGGCCCAGCCAGCGAGAGCGCGCCGCGTGCCGTCCGCTCTCCAGCTTCACCTTGAACTGCGCCGCAGGCTCGCGCGCCAGCGTCACCGGCCGCGCCTGCAGCTCGTCGCGGCGGAAGGCGTGCAGCTCGATGCGGTCGCCGGTGCGGTAGCGCGCCAGCAGCTTGTCGAGCTGGCCGGGCGCCACGCGCAGGCCGTCGAGGGCCACCAGCAGGTCGCCCGCGGACAGGCCCGCGGCCTGCGCCGCGCCGCCGTCCAGCACCTGGGTGACGCGCACCCAGCCGTCCTCGGTCTTGACCTTGATGCCCAGCGCCGCGGTGCGCGCCGGCTTCTGCGCTTCGGCCTTGACGCCGAACGTCCTGAACAGCGCCGGCAGCGGCAGCTCGCCGGTGCCTTCGGTCAGCGAGCGCAGCAGCGGCCCCATGCGCAGGCCGGTGACTTCATCGAACAGCGCGTGGACCTCAGCCTCGGTCACGCCACGCTGCACCGCGCCCGGCGCATAGAAGCCGCGGCCATAGCGGCGCCACAGCGCGCGCATGACATCGTCCAGCGAGCGTCGCCCGCGGGTCTTGTCGCGGATGGTCAGGTCCAGCGCCAGCGCCACCAGCGAACCCTTGTTGTAGTAGCTGACGATGGCGTTGGGGGCGTTCTCGTCCTGGCGGTAGTACTTGGTCCAGGCATCGAAGGAGCTTTCCGCCACGCTCTGCTTGGTGCGGCCGCTGCCGCGCAGCACGCCGTTCCAGGTCTTGGCCAGCATCTCGATGTACTGCGCATCGGTCACGCAGCCCGAGCGCACCAGCACCAGGTCGTCGTAGTAGCTGGTGAAGCCTTCGAACAGCCACAGCAGCGGCGTGTAGGTTTCCTCCGCCAGCCGGTACGGCACGAACGCGGCCGGCTTGATGCGCTTGACGTTCCAGGTGTGGAAGTACTCGTGGCTGCACAGTCCGAGGAAGGTGCGATAACCCTCGCTGGTGTCGCTGTCGCCGCGCACGGGCAAATCATTGCGCGCGCACATCAGCGCGGTGCTGGCGCGGTGTTCCAGGCCGCCGTAGCCGTCGGTGGTGACCATCGTCATGAAGACGTAGCGGCGGTTGCTGTCCAGGAACGGCGCCTGCGCGTTCTTGGGCTCGAACAGCCGGATCTGCGTTTCGCAGATGCGCTTCAGGTCGCGGCACACGCGCTCGAGGTCGAGTTGCGGCACGCGGCCGGTGAAGACCACGTCGTGCTGCGCGCCGCAGGCGCGGAAGCTGGCCAGCCGGAAAGTGCCCATCTCGACCGGATGGTCGACCAGCTCATCGTAGTCGGCCACCTGGTAGCGGCCGAAGCCGTAGCGCTTCGCGCCTGCGCGGCCCGGCGCTTCGCGCATGGCGGTGGCCACGCGCCAGTCGCGATAGGCCTCGCCGGCGGGCGCGTGGATATCGACGGTGCATGGCCGCTCGGCCTGCCCGTCCACGCACAGGAACACCGAGCTGCCGTTGAAGAAGCCGTGGGTGGTGTCCAGGTGCGCCGCGCGCACCGACAGGTCCCAGGCATAGACCTCGTAGCTTAGCGTCAGCGGGCCATCGGCCAGGCTGACCGGCGCGGCTTGCCAGCGCTGCTTGTCGAGCTTGGTCAGTTTGACCTCGCGCCCGCCCGCATCGGCGCGGATGCGCACGATATTGCGTGCGAAGTCCCGGATCATGTAGCTGCCCGGGATCCAGGCCGGCAGCGAGAAACACTGGCCGGCGGGATCGGGCTCGCTCACGGTGACGGTGACGGCAAACAGGTGCGCTTCAGGCTGAAGCGGGGCGATGGCGTAGCGGATCGGCGTCATGGGCTGGATTGTAACGTCGGCGCTTGCGGGCAGCGCCGACGCGGTGGTGCATCAGGGCGACGGCGCGCGATCAGCCGCGATTCACATCCACCACCACGCGCCCGCGCATGCCGCCTTCCATGATCTTGCGGCCCGCCTCGATCGCATCGCCCAGGCCGATCTCGCGCGTCAGCGCATTGAGCCGGTCCGGCTCCAGGTCGCTGGCCAGGCGCTGCCAGGCCAGCTCGCGCAGCGGCATCGCCGCCATCACGCTGTCGATGCCGTGCAAGGTGATGCCGCGCAGGATGAACGGCGCCACCGACCCCGGGAAGTCCAGGCCCTGCGCCAGCCCGCACGCCGTCACCACGCCGCCGTAGCGCACCTGGGCGCAGGCATTGACCAGCGTGTGCGAGCCGACCGAGTCGACCACCGCGGCCCAGCGCTCTTTCTGCAGCGGCTTGCCGGGCACGCCCAGTTCGGCGCGGTCGATCACGTCATCGGCGCCCAGCGCCTTCAGGAAATCCGCTTCCCTGGTCTTGCCGGTCGAGGCCACCACCTTGTAGCCAAGCTTGCTCAGCAGCGAGATCGCCACCGTCCCCACCCCGCCCGAGGCGCCGGTCACCAGCACCTCGCCATCGCCCGGGCGCACCGGGCCGTTGACGCCGCCGCGCTCCAGCGCCAGCACCGACAGCATCGCGGTATAGCCCGCGGTGCCGATCGCCATGGCCTGGCGCGTGGTGAAGGCGTCGGGCAGGCGCACCAGCCAGTCGCCCTTCAGGCGCGCGCGCTGCGCCAGGCAGCCCCAATGCGTCTCGCCCACGCCGTAGCCATTGAGCACCACCTTGTCGCCAGCCTTCCAGCGCGGGTGCGCGGACTCCAGCACCGTGCCGGCGCCGTCGATGCCCGCCACCATCGGCCACTTGCGCACCACCGGCGAGCGGCCCATGATCGCCAGCCCGTCCTTGAAGTTGATGGTGGAGTAGTCGACGGCAACCAGCACATCGCCGTCGGCGGGCAGTTGCGCCTCGTCGAGCGTGGCGATACTGGCCTGGGTGGCGCCGTCGGCCTGGGTCAGCAGCAATGCCTGGAAGGTCATGGTGTCTCCTTTGTCGCCTGCCGGCGATCGCATGGAATCAGGGGAAAGGCAGAAAGCAGAACGGCCGGACAAGTCCGGCCGTCGATCGGGCCGGGACAGGTCCGGCGCGCGCTTATTTCGTGATGCTGGCGAGCTTGCGTTCCAGCGTGGCGACGTCCGCCGCGCCGGGGATGCGGGTGCCGTCGGTGAAGAACACCGCCGGCGTGCCGTTCACGTTCAGGCTGTGGCCCAATGCCAGGTTCTCTTCCAGCGGGGTCTTGCAGCTGCCGTTGCCGCTCAGCGCCACCTGCTTTAGCATCCAGTCGCGCCAGGCCTTGGTGCGGTCGGACGCGCACCAGACCTGCTTGGCCTTGGTTTCAGAATCCGGCGACAACACTGGGTACAGGAAGGTGTACACGGTGATGTTGTCCATCTGCTGGAAGGTCTGCTCGATGCGCTTGCAGTAGCCGCAGTTGGGGTCGGAGAACACCGCCACCTGGCGGCTGCCATCGCCCTTGGTCCACTTGATCGCGCGCGCCAGCGGCAGGTCCGACCACTTGATGCGGTTGATCTCGGCCAGCCGCTCCTCGGTCAGGTTGGCGCCGGTGCGGGTGTCGATCATCTCGCCGTTCAGGATGTAGCGGCCCGAGGCGTCGGTATAGACCACCTGCCCGCCGATATTGGCCTCGAACAGGCCCGGCACCGGGGTCTTGCTCACGCTCTTCACTTCGGCGCGGCCGCCCAGCACCTTCTGCAGCGACTCCTTGATGCGGTCGGTGCCGGGCTCGCCAGCAGCCATGGCATGCAGCGCGAAGCCCGCCGCGGCCAGCCCGCCGGCGATGGCGGTGATCGCGGCGCTCATGGCGGGGCGGCGGCGCAGGAATGAGAACATGTGGGCTCCAGAGTATTCGGTAAAGGGATCGGATCGTGGGTGCGGCCGCGGTCAGCCGAGCGCGCGCGCGATCAGGAAGCGCTTGAGCAAGGACTGGCCGCCGACCGCGCGCATGCCGGTGTTGCGCACCACGCGCGCCACGCCGCCCGGCAGCGAGAACAGCCGGTGCAGGCCGTCGGTGGCCGCGGTCAGCGACAACAGGTCGGTGGCGCGGGCGCGCTCGTAACGGCGCAGCAGGCGCAGGTCACCCTCGCTGCGAAAAGGTTCTTTGTCTGCCATCACGCGGCCAAGTTCCGCCACGTCGCGCAGGCCCAGGTTCATGCCCTGCCCGGCCAGCGGATGCACCACGTGGGCGGCGTCGCCCACCAGCGCCACGTGCGGCTGCACGAAGTGGTCGGCACGCTGCAGCACCAGCGGGAAGCCCTGCGCCGGGGTCACGCAGCGCAACGCGCCAAACTGCGCGCCGATCGCGCCGCTGGCGCCCTGCATCACTGTGGCGGCCAGGGCCTCGGGCGGCAGCGCCAGCAGCTCGCGCGCGTGGGCCTCGTCGGCGGACCAGACCATCGACACATGGTTGTCCGGCAGCGGCAGTATCGCCAGCACTTCCCCGTTGGCGGGTTCCTCGTCGGCCATCAGCTTTTCGGGCGCGCCCAGGAACCACTGCCACGCGGTTTCGTGGTGCGGGCGCTCGCAGGCGAAATTGGCGACCACGCCCAGCTGGCGGTACTTGCGCGTGCTGACGCCGATATGGCATTGCTGGCGCAGCCAGGAGCGCGCGCCGTCGGCGCCGACCACGCAGGCCGTGCGCAGCTTCTCGCCATTGCCCAGGGTCAGCGTGACGCCGTCCGGATCGCGCTCGAACGCGCTCGCCGTGGCGTCGTGCCAGGTCACCTGGTGCTGGAAGCCCAGCGCCGTGTCCAGTGCGCGCTCGACGTGGCTGGATTCGATGATCCACGCCAGCTGCGGCACCGCGGCCGCGTAGGCAGAGAAATGCAGGTCCCCGTCCAGGCTCGGCGAAGTCTCGGCCGCGCTGACATCGCCGAACACGCGCATGTCGCGCACCGGCTGGATCCGCGCCGGGTCCAGCGCCTCCCACACCCGCATGCGCTCCAGCAGCGCCTGCGAGCTGGCCGAGAAAGCATAGATGCGGCTGTCCCAGTCATCCGGCCCGGCCGCCGTGCGGCCGCTGGCGCGGGGCGGCCTGGGCGCGACCAGCGCAACGTCCATGCCCTGCTGGGCCAGCAGCAGCGCGCAGGACTTGCCGACGATGCCGCCGCCGACGACAGCAACCTGGAAAGCGGAGGAGTTGCGCGCAGACGGGCGCGCGGACGCGTGGGATCGGGTCATGGCTGGATTATAGCCACGTCACTCCTGGCCCTGCCCCTCGCCCGCACGCCCCGGCCAGGCAGGCCGATGGCGAGGCCCCCTTCCGCTAGAATACGGGTTTTGCAATTTCCCGCCTTCTACCATGAGCCTCCAATGCGGCATCGTCGGCCTGCCCAACGTCGGCAAGTCCACGCTGTTCAATGCCCTGACCAAGGCCGGCATCGCCGCCGAAAATTACCCGTTCTGCACCATCGAACCCAATGTGGGCGTGGTCGAAGTGCCGGATCCGAGGCTCGGCAAGCTGGCCGAGATCGTCAAGCCGGAGCGCATCCTGCCGGCCACGGTCGAGTTCGTCGACATTGCCGGCCTGGTGGCGGGCGCCTCCAAGGGTGAAGGCCTGGGCAACCAGTTCCTCGCCAATATCCGCGAATGCGACGCCATCACCCATGTGGTGCGCTGCTTTGAGGATGACAACGTGATCCACGTGTCTGGCAGGGTGCACCCCCTGTCGGACATCGAAGTGATCAACACCGAACTCGCGCTGGCCGACCTCGCCACTGTCGAAAAGGCCCTGGCCCGCTACATCAAGCCGGCCCGCGCCGGCGACAAGGAAGCCCAGCGCCTGGTCGCGGTGCTGGAAAAGGCACAGGCCGTGCTCGACCAGGCCAAGGCCGTGCGCACGCTCGACCTGGCACCGGAAGAGTGGGAAGCCATCCGCCCGTTCTGCCTGATCACCGCCAAGCCGACCATGTATGTCGCCAACGTGCGTGAAGACGGCTTCGAGAACAACCCGCACCTGGACGCCGTGCGCGAGCACGCCAAGCAGACCGATTCGCCGGTGGTCGCCGTGTGCGCCGCCATCGAAGCCGAGATCGCCGACCTGGACGACGCCGACAAGGCCGAATTCCTGGCCGACCTGGGCATGGAAGAACCCGGCCTGGACCGTGTGATCCGTGCCGGCTTCAAGCTGCTCGGCCTGCAGACTTACTTCACCGCCGGCGTCAAGGAAGTGCGCGCCTGGACCATCCACGTCGGCGACACCGCCCCCAAGGCAGCCGGCGTGATCCACACCGACTTCGAACGCGGCTTTATCCGCGCGCAGACCATCGCCTATGAAGACTTCATCAGCTTCAAGGGTGAGACCGGCGCGAAGGAAGCCGGCAAGATGCGGGCGGAAGGCAAGGAGTATGTGGTGAAGGATGGGGATGTGATGAACTTCCTGTTCAACGTCTAAGACCGGCAGACCTCATGAAATAGCCACCGCATGCGGTGGCTATTTTCTTTGGGCCGGGCGACATCGCATTCGCCTCACAACCTCTCCACCCCCTTCCCCCGCAAACCCACCAGCAACGCCTGCCCGTCCGCCCCCACGCGGAACTCCCCATACTGCGCCTGCGCGAACCGCTCGCCCTGCCCCTCCTGGAAGAAATACGCATCGGTCGATACCTGCACCTGCATGCCGCCCCAGCGCGAGCGGGCGACCTGGTAGCGCAGCAGTTGCTCCCCTGCCGCCAGCGGCTCGCCACCGTGCACGCGCACGAAGCTGGCCACGCCCTGTTCGTCGCGGCGGATCACGGCCACGCCGTCGCGGGGTGGCCGGTCGTCCTGAGTTTGAGCGGTGCGGATCTGGTTGCCGATTTCAAAGTTCAGCGCCATGTAGTCGCCCTGCATCAGCGAGCGCGGGTCGACCGGGGCGAGCTTGAGGTAGACGGTCTCACCGCGCGCCAGCAGGCGCTCCTTGCCGGCGATGCCGGCGGCGGCGAGTGCCAGCGTCAGGGCCCAGGCGATCAGGATCCAGCGTTTCATGCGGCCTCCATCTTGGAGCGGCCCAGCAGCCAGTAGCGGCCTGCCAGCAGCAGTACGCCGGCCGCGGCAAGCGTGGCGGACTTGGCCAGCAGGGTCCAGTGCAGCGCGCTGTAGTACCAGATAAAGCCGATAGCGATGCTGGCGATGCCCAGGCCCAGCCACGGCATCGACGCGCGGCGCAACGCCAGGCCGAGCGCGAGAACTCCAGCCACGACCGCGGGCGCGGCCGCCATCAGCGCGCCGAAGGCCACCACGCCGGCAAGGACGGCACCCTGCATGGCGGGGCTGAGTGCCAGCCGGCGGCATTCGGCGAGCGCGAAGCCGGCCAGCACCACTGTGGCCAGCCCGCCCGCGACCCAGTGCGCCAGCGGGATGCGTCCGGCTTCCGGGCCGCCCAGCCAGGCCAGCGGATGGCTCATGCCGGTGACGACCAGTGCGACGGCCAGCGTGAACAGCAGCGTCGCGTCGGCCAGCGGTTCCAGCAGCGCGTGGCGGCCGGCCGCGCACAGGTGTGCTTCGGCCAGCGTGAAACCCGTCACCAGCGCGCAGCCGAGCGGCACCAGCCAGCCGAGGGACCACGTCAGCAACAGCCAGTCCTCCGGCTCGCTGCCGGCCAGGACGAGATGCACGGCGCCTGCCAGCCCGATCCATGCGCCCGCCGCGCACAGCAGCCGGTGCAGCCGGTTGGGGACCAGCAAGGCGAGCGCTGCCTCGAACAGCGCCAGTCCGGCCCAGAAGCCTGCGCTCTCGGTGACGCGCGTGAAGCCCAGGGCCTCGGCCAGCCCGAACACGGCCATGCCCTGTCCGCTCAGGCTCACGGCCAGCGCGAACTGCCCCGCGGCAATGCCGCCGCCACGCCAGTACAGCAGCGCGGCCAGCGCGATCATGGCCAGGCCGGTCACCGCCATAGCGATGCCGTTCTCGCGCGCGGCGACGAAGACGGTGCCGACCAGGAAGAGCTGGAAGAACAAGGCACCGAGCCAGCCCGCCGCGCCCATCAGGCAGCGTACGGCCCAGGGGGTGTGGGTGTGGTCGGGCCGCTCGCCCTGTACCTCGCCGCGCGCGGCGAGATCCTGCCAGAGCCGTTGCTCGGTCTGCAGTTGGGTCGTCATGCCTGCTCCAGTTGGCCGCGCCAGGCACGCATCAGCCAGGCGGCCGCGCCGGCGGCAAGGCCGATGGTCACCAGCCCGAGCAGCAGGAAGGCGCCGAAATCGTCCTTGCCCTCGAACAGCAGCTTGGCGATCGCGGCCACCGCCAGCACGATGCCGGTCAGGCAGGCCAGGCTCAGCACCACGATGTCGAAGGCGCACTGGCGGAACCACCAGACCAGGGCGGCCAGTACCACCAACGCCAACGCGAATGCGGCGCCGTCGAAGTGGCTGTCCAGCAGGCTGGCCAGCCCGAGCGAGCCGGCGTGCACACAGGCCAGCGCGGCCAGCATGCGGCTGCCGGTCTGCCCGCGCAAGCCCAGCGCCGGCGCCCGGGCGCACAGCAGCTGCCACAGCACCAGTTGCAGCAGCACAGCGCCCAGCAACGCCAGCGTGGCGGTGCGCATATGGCGCGTATCGAACAGCAGCGCGAACACGCCTTCGACACCGAAGCGGATACTGAAATAGCGCAGCAACGCCACGTTGCCGACCACGATCACCAGCCACCAGTGCGGTGCGGCGCGCGCCGCCAGCGCCCAGGGCACCGCCAGCAACGCCCACAGCGCAAACAGCTGCCAGGCGTCGGCGCCGGTCTGGTAGGTCTGCCCGATCACCGCGAGCAGCACGCCGGCGACGACCTGCGCGCCGCCCAGCGCGGCCCGGCCCGCGGTGTCGCCAGCCGGGCGCAGCCAGGCAAAGGCGGCGAGCAGCGTGAGCGCGCCGGCCAGCAGGCCGAACTTGGAAAACTTGTGGAGATCCTGCCAGTTGAAGGCGAAGAACACGATCACGCCCGCGCACAGCAGCGCGGTGCCCAGCGCCATCAGCGCCATGTCCAGCCAGTGGCGCCAGTCGGTGGCGACGGGCTCGGTGCGCGCCCACGGCTCAGGGACGCCAGCCGCGTCCAGGCGCCCCAGTGCGCGCCAGTCGGCCAGTGCCCGGCGGATGGCGCGCCGTTCGCCGTTGGCTACGGTGGGTGTGCCTTGCATGTAAGTGTCCGGTTCCGCAAATACCTTGCCATGAAATCGTCCAGTTGGCCGCCATGCGTCGTTGCTCGTCGTTGCCATAGCTACGGCTATGGCGCCTCCTCGTGCCTAGCCTGAAAGCCAACTGGACGATTTCACTTTGGCAAGTTATCTGCGGAACCGGACACTAGCCCTTGCGTGCTGAGATGACGGGAACTTTAGCAAAGCGGCGCGGGGGCCGCACCTGTTCCGTGGGAGGGGGTGGTGCGGTCGCGCTCTAATCTATGCCCGGCCTGCGCGGGCCGGTATGCTGTGGGTTTCTCGTCCTTCGCCCGTTCCATGACTCTCGGAATCCTTGCCGCCATCCATGATGAAGTCGATGGCCTGGTGGCCGCCATGCGCCATGACGACAGCCGCGCCACGGTGCGCACGATCGGCATGCGCGACTACTATGCCGGCCAGCTGTTCGGGCAGCCGTGCGTGCTGGTGCTGGCGCGCATGGGCAAGGTGGCGGCGTCGGCGACCACGGTCACGCTGATCCGTGAGTTCGGCGCGACGCAGATTGTCTTCACCGGGCTGGCCGGGGGCATCGGCGCCGACACCAATGTCGGCGACATCGTCATCGCCGACCGCACCATCCAGCATGACCTCGACGCACGTCCGTTCTTCGGCCGCCATGAAGTGCCGCTGCTGGACCGTGCCGAGTTCCCGGCCGACCCGGCGCTGACCGCCGAGCTGGAAGCCGCCGCGCGCGAATTTCTGCAGCTGGACCTGCCTGCCGAGGTGCCGCGCGAGGCGCTGGAACGATTCGGCGTGGCCGCGCCGGCGCTGCACCACGGAATGATCGCCAGCGGCGACCAATTCATCGGCTCACCGGCGGCGGTGACGGAGTTGCGTGAGCGGCTGCCCGGATTGCTGGCGGTGGAAATGGAAGGTGCCGCGGTGGCGCAGGTCTGCCACGAATACGGGGTGCCGTATGCCGTGATGCGGACCATTTCGGACCGGGCCGACGATAGCGCCCATGTGGACTTCGCGGCATTCCTGAAGGATGTCGCCAGTCACTATTCCAGCGGCGTGCTGCGCCGGCTGCTGGCGGGAAGAGCCAAGGCCGACACTGCCCAAACGCCGGTCCGCTTCTGATCGCGATCAAGCGGCGAGCGGATTCCCGCCGCCGCGGTCAGTTCTGTTCTTACCGCCCGCGCGGCCGCACCGCGCCCCAGGCCCCCACCAGCAGCGCCGAGCCGGCGATCACCGCCAGCCAGCTGCTGAGCTGCCCGTCGATAAACAGGTGCAAGGCCCGGCCGCCGTAGAAAGCGCCCGCCGCACCCGCCGCGCCCAGCACCAGCGCGGCCGGCAGGGTCACCACGCGCCCTGCCGGATGCAGCCGGCGTGCCGCCAGCCCCACCAGCAAACCCACGATCAAGGTGCCCAGCATCCGCTTCTCCTGTGTTGTCAGCATCACAGCCGCAAGGGCTGCGGCGTAACGATACTGCAATCCGGGACCGCTGCCACGCCGCCCCCCGGCCCCGGATGGCGCCGCGCCTGCAATTAGCGATCCCGGCGGTATAATGGCATCCGGTCCGGCCACGTGCCGGACCGTACCCGTCCCCTACAAATGCAACTGCTCGCGATCGGCATCAATCACACAACGGCACCCGTCTCGCTGCGCGAGCGGGTGGCGTTTCCGCTCGAGCAGATCAAGCCCGCGCTGGGTGCGCTGCGCTCCCACCTGTCGGGGCGCAGCGGCACCGAAGCCGCCATCCTGTCCACCTGCAACCGCACCGAGATCTACTGCGCGACCGACGTCCTGACGCCGGGCACGGATGGTTTCGAGCACACCCTGCGCTGGCTGTCGCAGCACCACAACGTGCCCGCCGGCGAACTGGCGCCGCACCTGTACGCGCTGCCGCAGTCCGAAGCCGTGCGCCATGCCTTCCGCGTGGCCAGCGGCCTGGATTCGATGGTGCTGGGCGAGACCCAGATCCTGGGCCAGCTCAAGGACGCCGTGCGCACCGCCGGCGAAGCCGGCTCGCTGGGCACGTACCTGAACCAGCTGTTCCAGCGCACCTTCGCGGTGGCCAAGGAAGTGCGCGGCCAGACCGAGATCGGCGCGCATTCGGTGTCGATGGCCGCGGCCGCGGTGCGGCTGGCGCAGCGGATCTTTGAAAGCGTTTCGACCCAGCGCGTGCTGTTTATCGGCGCGGGCGAGATGATCGAACTTTGCGCCACGCACTTCGCCGCGCAGCAGCCGCGCCAGATCGTGGTGGCCAACCGCACCGTGGAGCGCGGCGAGAAGCTCGCCGAGCAGCTCTCCGGCCAGGGCCTGACCGCCAACGCGATCCGCCTGACCGATCTGGGCGAGCGCCTGCATGAGTTCGATATCGTGGTGTCCTGCACCGCCAGCTCGCTGCCGATTATCGGCCTGGGCGCGGTGGAGCGCGCGGTCAAGCGCCGCAAGCACCGCCCGATCATGATGGTCGACCTGGCCGTGCCGCGCGACGTCGAGCCCGAAGTCGCGCGCCTGGACGACGTCTTCCTGTACACCGTCGACGATCTCGGCGCGATCGTGCGTGAAGGCAACGCGATGCGCCAGGCCGCGGTCGCACAAGCCGAAGCCATCATCGAAAGCCGGGTGCAGAACTTCATGCACTGGCTGGAAACCCGCAGCGTGGTGCCGGTCATCCGCGAACTGCAGACCAGCGGCGAAGCCATCCGCCAGGCTGAACTGGAGCGCGCGCGCCGTATGCTCGCGCGTGGCGACGATCCTGAAGCGGTGCTCGAGGCCCTCTCCGGCGCGCTGACCCGCAAGTTCCTGCACGGCCCCACCCACGCGCTGAACCACACTCAGGGCGAAGACCGCGAGGCGCTGCTGCGCCTGGTGCCGGGCCTGTTCCGCCACAGCAGCCACTCCGAGCGCTAGCCGCTCTGCCCTTGCGCCGCGCGCCCTGCCGCGCCGGCACGCCGCCGCCCGTCCGCGGGTAGCCCCGGCCCCTGGCCCACCTCTTTCCCCCGCATCCGATGAAAGCCAGCATGCTTGCCAAGCTCGACCAACTGGCCGAGCGACTCGATGAAGTCAACGCCCTGCTCGCGCGCGAAGACGCGACCGCCAAAATCGACCAGTACCGCAAGCTCAGCCACGAACATGCCGAGTTGTCACCGGTGGCCGAGCAATACGGCCAGTACCGCCAGGCGCAGGACGACCTGGCCACCGCGCAGGCGCTGCTGGACGATCCGGAGATGAAGGACTTTGCCGCCGACGAGATCGCCAGCGCGCGCGCGCGGCTGGAAGCCCTGGAAGCGAGCCTGCAGCGCCTGCTGCTGCCCAAGGATCCCAACGACGACCGCAACCTGCTGCTGGAAATCCGCGCCGGCACCGGCGGCGAGGAAAGCGCGCTGTTCGCCGGCGACCTGCTGCGCATGTACACGCGCTATGCCGAACGCCAGCGCTGGCAGGTCGAAGTGATGAGCGAGTCGGAATCAGACCTGGGCGGCTACAAGGAAGTGATCGTGCGGATCGCCGGCGATGCGGCATTCTCCAGGCTGAAATTCGAATCCGGCGGCCACCGCGTGCAGCGCGTGCCGGCGACCGAGGCGCAGGGGCGCATCCATACCTCGGCCTGCACGGTCGCGGTGATGCCCGAAGCCGATGAAGTGGGCGAGGTCGAGATCAACCCGGCCGACCTGCGCATCGACACTTTCCGCGCCTCGGGCGCGGGCGGCCAGCACGTCAACAAGACCGATTCCGCGGTGCGCCTGACCCACCTGCCGACCGGCATCGTGGTCGAGTGCCAGGACGACCGCAGCCAGCACCGCAACAAGGACAAGGCGATGAGGGTGCTGGCGGCCCGCATCAAGGACATGCAGACGCGCGCCGCCCAGGCCAAGGAGGCCAGCACGCGGCGCAACCTGATCGGCTCGGGCGACCGCAGCGACCGCATCCGCACCTACAACTTCCCGCAGGGGCGGGTGACCGACCACCGCATCAACCTGACGCTGTACAAGATCGACATGATCATGGACGGCGACATGGATGAGCTGCTGTCGGCGCTGGCCTCAGAGTATCAGGCTGATCAGCTGGCAGCGCTTGGCGAAGGTTCGTAAGCGCCACTCAGCGCATCCCCAAAAGGCTTCCGCCACGAACACCGCGTAAAGTCGCCGATATCTTTGTATTTCTTGTAAATGCTTGAAACAGCACTGGCAGGGGTAAAGCGGCTGTCTATAATCGATTTCGACCGGCAAACGGAGAATGGTGCCGGCGTAGTCTCTCCCGAGAACATACCTAGGACGAAATCATGAAAAGACTGCTCGCGCTGTTGATGATCACCGCGGCCATGGCCGCTTGCAGCAAGAAGGAAGAAGCTCCGCCTGCCGCCTCGAACGCCGAGAGCGCCATGCAAAGCGCCGCTGAATCCGCCAAGGCCGCCGCCAGCGATGCCGCCGCTGCCGCCAGCAACGCCGCTGACGCAGCCAAGTCCGCCGCCAGCGGTGCTGCGGCCGACGTCTCGGCCGCCGCCGAAAAGGCCAAGGAAGACGCCGGTCACGCCATGGCAAATGCCAAGCAGGCCGCCAAGGATGCCGTCAACACGGGTGCCGACAAGGCCAAGGACGCCGTCAATAAGTAATCGTCCGGGCGGGGGCATTGCGCCGCCCGCTGTCGATGAGCGGTACACTGGCGCCAAGCTGGAAGTCCCGCCCCAAAGCCCCGCCAGGCCTTTGCGCCGGTGGGGTTTTTTGTAGCCGGCAAAAGAACCGTCCCCTCCCTTTCGATGTCTTCCCCAAACTCTGCCGCGCTGCCGGCGACCCCCACGCTGCGCGAAGCCCAGACCCTCGCCGCCATGGCCGGGCTGCCTGCCCTGGAAGTGCGCATGCTGCTGACGCATGTCACCGGCCTGAGCCGCACCCAGCTGATCACGCGCGACACCGACACCCTCACCATCGCCCAGCGCGACGCCTTTGCCACGCTGCTGGCGCGGCGGCTTGCGGGCGAGCCGATGGCCTACCTGATCGGGGAGCGCGAGTTCTTCGGCCGCAAGTTCCGGGTCACGCCTGATGTGCTGATCCCGCGCCCAGATACCGAAGTCGCCGCCGAAGCCTCGCTGGCGCGGCTGGCCGAGGTGCCGCAGCCGACCGTGCTGGACCTGGGCACGGGCTCGGGCATCCTGGCCGTGACGCTGGCGCGCGAGCGCCGGGATGCGCAAGTCTGGGCCACGGACATCTCGCCCGGCGCGCTGATGGTGGCGCAGGACAACGCCAGCGCGCTCGGCGCCGACCGCATCCACTTCCTGGTGTCGGACTGGTACGCGGCGCTGCCGCCGGGCCTGCGCTTTCACCTGATCGTCAGCAATCCGCCCTATATCGCCGAGGGCGACCCGCACCTGGCCGAAGGCGACCTGCGCTTCGAACCGATCGACGCGCTGACCGACCACGACGACGGCCTGTCCGACCTGCGGGCCATCGTCAGCGGTGCCGGCGCCCGGCTGCTGGCTGGCGGCTGGCTGCTGATGGAGCATGGCTACGACCAGGCGCAGGCCACCCGCCAGTTGCTGGAGGACGCCGGTTTCACCGGGGTCTTCACCGCCCGCGACCTGGCCGGCCTGGAGCGCTGCACCGGCGGACGCTGGCCAGGCGCTCAGCCCGGCGGCACCACTGCCACTCACTGAAGCCCGGCGGAGATTCCGGTAAAATCGTCGTCAGATCCCCGCCACGCGGCCAGGCCGCATGGTGTCCCATTCTCCCCAGGCGGCGCCCGCGACACGGCATCGCCCCACTGAAAAGCAAACCATGAGCGACGTGCAGCAAAAGATCGATCAGATCGTCAAGGGCAACCCGGTAGTCCTGTTCATGAAGGGCACCGCGCAATTCCCGATGTGCGGCTTCTCGGGCCGCGCCATCCAGATCCTGAAGGCCTGCGGCGTGGACGCGCCCACCACGGTCAACGTGCTGGATGACGAAGGCGTCCGCCAGGGCATCAAGGAATACGCGAACTGGCCGACCATCCCGCAGCTTTACGTGAACGGTGAGTTCATCGGCGGCTCGGACATCATGATGGAGATGTACCAAAATGGCGAACTGCAAACCCTGCTGAAGGGCTGAGCTCCTTCATGTCCGTGACTGGCGGCACACCCAAACGGCTGATCGTCGCCATCACGGGCGCCACCGGCGCCATCTACGGCGTGCGCCTGCTGCAGGTGCTGCGCGCGGCGCCTTCGGTGGAAACCCATCTGCTGATTTCGCCGGCTGGCGTGATGAACCTGCAGCACGAGCTGGACATCAGCCGTGCCGAGGTGGAGGCACTGGCCAGCGTCGTGCACAACGTGCGCGACATCGGCGCGACCATCGCCAGCGGCTCGTTCAGCGCACAGGCGATGGTGGTGGCCCCCTGCTCCATGCGCACGCTGGCGGCGATTGCGCACGGCCTGTCCGACAACCTGATCACGCGCGCCGCCGACGTCACGCTCAAGGAGCGGCGCAAGCTGGTGCTGATGGTGCGGGAAACGCCGCTGAACCTTGCGCACCTGCGCAATATGACGGCGGTGACGGAAATGGGCGGGATCGTGTTCCCGCCGGTACCGGGCTTCTACCAGAAGCCACAGAGCATTGCCGAACTGGTCGACCATACGGTCGGGCGCGTGCTCGACCTGGTGGATTTGCCGGAGATCGGCCAGACGCTCGCGCCCAGCTGGGGCGGGCTGAATACCCGGGCCGGCGACGCCGCCGGCAACTGAAATGCCGCCGGCGCGCAGCCTCTCTCTACGCGCCGGCATCCTCCCGCATTGTCGTGCCAACCGCGCTCATTACCAGCGGCGGTAGCCCCGGCCATAGTAGCCATAGCCATAGCCGCCGTAGTAGTACGGCCGCGGTGCCACCACCACCGGCGCAGGCGCCACGTACACCGGCGCAGGGCCGACCGCGGGGCCGGCAGGCGTGGGATAGACGGCGCAGCCGCCCAGCAGGGTGACGGATGCCGCAGCGGCAGCCAGTCCAATCGTCAGCATTCTCATCATTCGTCCTTGGGTCGGAACGGGCATGTGCCTGCCCTGCTGACGTTATACGGGCAGAAACCGTAATACGGCGTCAAAGGCGTGTAAAGCTTGTTACCGTTCCCTACGCGCCCTGTAACACACCCAGGGATGCCCGTCAGATCTCGAACCGTATCCCCTGCGCCAGCGGCAGCGAATCGCCATAGTTGATCGTGTTGGTGGCGCGGCGCATATAGCCCTTCCACGCATCCGATCCCGACTCGCGGCCCCCGCCCGTCGCCTTTTCCCCGCCGAAGGCGCCGCCGATCTCCGCGCCGCTGGTGCCGATGTTGACGTTGGCGATGCCACAGTCGCTGCCTGCCGAGGACAGGAAGCGCTCGGCCTCGCGCATCGATTCCGTGAAGATGCACGACGATAGCCCGTGCGCCGCGGCATTGTTCAGCGCGATGGCCTCATCCAGCGTGGTGTACGGCATCAGGTACAGGATCGGCGCGAAGGTTTCGGTCAGCATGGTGTCGTGCTGGGCGTCGGTCATTACCAGCGCGGGCCGCACGTAGTACGCATGTGGATAGCGGTCGGCCAGCAGCCGTTCGCCGCCGGTGACGATATTGCCCTGCGCGCGGCAGGCTGCCAGCGCATTGGCCATGGCATCGCCCGCGGCGGTGTCGATCAGGGGGCCGACCAGGGTGCTGTCAGCGAGCGGGTCGCCGACGGGCAGGCGGTCGAACACCGTGATCAGCCGGCTCGCCATGGTGTCCATCAGGTCGGCGTGGATAAAGCAGCGACGCAGTGTGGTGCAACGCTGGCCCGCCGTGCCGGCCGCGGCGAAGGTGATGGCCCGCACCGCCAGCTCGATGTCGGCCGAGGGTGCGACGATGGCGGCATTGTTGCCGCCCAGCTCCAGGATGCTGCGCTTGAAGTGCCCGGCGCAGGCAATGCCGACCTCGCGGCCCATGCGGGTCGAGCCGGTGGCGCTGACCAGCCGCACCGCCGGGTGCGACACCAGGTGGGTGCCCAGCATGCGCCCGCCCGGCAGCACCGCCGAGATGCCGGTGTGCTGCGGCGCCGCCGCGGCCAGCACGCGCTCCAGCAGGCCATGCGCGGCCAGCGCGCACAGGGTGACTTTTTCCGAAGGTTTCCAGATCACACCGTTGCCGCACACCAGCGCCAGCGCCGCATTCCACGCCCACACCGCCACCGGGAAGTTGAAGGCAGAGATCACACCACACAGCCCATACGGATGCCAGGTCTCGCGCATGGCGTGCTGCGGGCGCTCGGAGGCAATAGTCAGCCCGTGCAGCTGGCGCGACAGCCCGACCGCGAAGTCGCAGATGTCGATCATCTCCTGCACCTCGCCCAGGCCTTCCTGCAGGATCTTGCCGGACTCCAGCGACACCAGCCGGCCCAGCGCCGGCTTGTGTTCGCGCAGCACCTCGCCGAAGCGCCGCACGATCTCGCCGCGCGCGGGCGCGGGCAGCAGCGCCCAGGTGGTCTGCGCCGCGTGGGCACGGGCGATCAGCGCATCGGCCTGCGCCGGCGTGCAGGCCGGGACATGGCCGATGGCCTCGCCATCGACCGGCGAGCGGACCGTCACGGCGCCGGCCGGCGTGCCCTCCCGCCACGGCCGCGGCAGGCCCAGCGAATCCCAGCAGGCAGCAAACTCTTGCGCTTTCATATGACGGTCTCCTGGAGCGGATGCTGCGTGTAATGGCGGCCGAAGCGATTGGCAAGGAAGGCGTCCAGCGGCATCGACTCCTGCCGCACGAAGCCGGATTGCGGCAGCGCGCCGGTGGCCACCATGTCTAGCGCGGTGCAGATGCCCGCGGCAGTGGTCAGCTGGATGGCGTTGACATGACCACCCTTGCCATCCACCCCGCCGATGCGCGCCGAGAACGAAGCCTGCGTCAGCGGCCCGCGCCCGCGTTCGCCCCCGGCCGGGTAGCCGGTGGCGGTGGCGAACACGATCACCACGTCCTGGTCGGTCACCGGGATGGCGCGGTCGAAGATATCGCGCAGCCATTCGCGGCGTTCGCGCAGGCGCAGGTCGTTGAGCAGCAGTTTCATCAGCGCGCAATGGCCCGGATAGCGGATGGACTTGTAGTCGACATGGCGCGCGCGGCCGGCCAGCGTCTCGGGCAGCGTGCCCAGGCCGCCAGATGTATTAAAGGCTTCGTACTCGATGCCGTCCAGCGCGAAGCTCTCCAGCCCCTCCAGCGCCGTCAGTTCCACGCGGCGGCCGTCGACGATGGCCTCGCACGGGTTGCAGTACTCGTTGATCAGTCCCTCGGTGCTCCAGGTCAGGTTGTACTTGAGCGCATTGCTGGGGTAGCGCGGCAGCGCGCCGACCCGCATCTGCAGGTCCAGCAGTTCCCCTCCGCCGCGCAGGAAGCGCTGCGCCAGGTCATGCCCGACCACCCCGATGAAGCCCGGCGCCAGCCCGCACTGCGGCATCAGCACCGAGCGCGCGCTTTGCGCCAGCTGGCGGATGGCCTGGGTCGCGGCCACGTCCTCGGTCAGGTCGAAGTAATGCACGCCCAGGCGCGCCGCCACCGAAGCCACGCTGATCGCGGCATGGAAGGGCAGCGCGTTGAGCACGGCATCGGTGCCGGCCAGCAGCGCGGCGCAGGTGCCGGGCTCGGTGGGGTCGCCGGCGCGCGCCAGCACGCCACGCGGCAGGCCGTCGAGGCGGCGTGCGTCATGGTCGACCACGCTGACGCGGTAGTCGCCACTGTCATGCAGCATGCTGGCAATGGTGCGCCCGATCTTGCCCGCGCCCAGCACCGCCACGTGCAGCGGGCGGGTCGCCTTGGGCAGGTCGCGCGGGGCCTGCCGGCCCAGGTTCGAGGCTTGCATGGTGTCTCCGTCCACAAGATAGGGTTGTCCTGTTGACTGGAGTATGGATAGCCCGCGCGACACAATGAAGCCACAAGAACGACGAAAACCCGCCATAATCGAACGAAACGACGAACTATCCCGACGCAATGACCGAGCTCGACACCACTGACCGGCACCTGCTGTCGCTGCTGCAGGCCAATGCCCGCGAAAGCGCCGCCAACCTCGCCCGGCACCTGGGTATCGCCCGCACCACCGTGGTCGCGCGCATCGCGCGGCTGGAGCGCAGCGGGGTGATTGCCGGCTATGGCGTGCGGCTGGGGCAGCGCATGGAAGACAACGCCATCCTGGCCTACTGCGGCCTGTCGGTGCAGCCCAAGGCCGCATCCGCCATCCTGCGCGCGCTGCAGCGCCTGCCCGAGATCGAAGAGGTCAATTCCGTCAGCGGCCCGGTCGACTACCTGGTGGCGATCCGCTGCGACACGCATGACCGGCTGGACCGGCTGCTCGACGAGATCGGCATGCTCGACGGCGTCAACCACACCACCACCTCGATCGTGCTGGCGCGCAAGCTCGACCGCCGGCGCGCCGCCGGCTGACGCGGTATGCTGCCAACCCGATCAAGCGTTTGCGGAGCAAAAAGATGAACAACCCGATCCGTGTCGCCGTGGGCGGCGTGACCGGCTGGGCCGGCGGCGAACTGGCGCGCGGCGTGGCCCATGCGGCCGACATGACCCTGGTGGCCGGCTTGTCGCGCGGCGCCGCCGGGCAGCCTCTGGCGCAGCTGACCGGCCATGCCGATACGCCGGGCGTGGCGGCCGCCAGCATCGAGACCCTGGGGGCAACGCCCTACGACGTCTATGTCGAATACACCAAGCCGGGCATCGCCAAGCACAACATCCTGCAGGCGCTGGCACACGGCGCGCACGTGGTGGTGGGCACTTCGGGGCTGACCGACGAGGACTATGCCGAGATCGATGCGGCCGCGCGCCAGGCCGACCGCGGCGTGCTCGCCTGCGGCAATTTCGCCATCACGGTGGTGCTGCTGCAGAAGTTTACCGAGATGGCCGCGCGCCACCTGGAACACTGGGAGATCATCGACTACGCCAAGGCCGGCAAGATCGACGTGCCCTCCGGCACCGTGCGCGAGCTGGCCTACCGGCTCGGCCAGGTCAAGGCCGCCGCGCAAGCGGTGCCGGTCGACCAGGTCAACGGCCCGAAGGAAACCCGCGGTGCCACCATGTCGGGCACGCAGGTGCATGCGGTGCGGCTGCCGGGCTACCAGCTTGGCGTGGAAGTGATCTTCGGCGCGGACGGCCAGCGCCTGCATCTGAAGCACGAGGCCGGCGACGGCTCCACGCCCTATGTCGCCGGCGCGCTGCTGGCGATCCGCAAGGTCCACACCGTACGCGGCGTGGTGCGGGGGCTGGACAAGGTGATGGAAGGGCTCTGAGGCCAGGTCAGCAGGCGGCCAGGCCGCCTGCTGCGGGTGTTACCAGCTGCCAGGCTTCTCCGGCTTCGCGGCTGGCTTCGGCGCGGGCTTGGCGGCGGCAGCCTTGCCGCCCTTGGCCGCGGGCGCCGAGGCCGGATTGAGCTGCTTGTCCACCTCGGCATCCTTGTCCGCCATCAGCACGCGCGCCTGCGGCAGCAGCATTTCGATGGTGCCGGTGTTGGGGTCTTCCGGCATGGCGTAGAGCTCAACCGTCAGCGGCTTGTGCATCCAGCCGGCGTGCAGCGTCTTGACACTCTTGCCAGCCTTGTCGGGCATGTCGACCTGCTCCTGCCGGAACGGCTTGCCGTACAGCGCGCTGACGCTGTCGGCCGCGGCCTGCTGCGAGTTGGCGCCGGCGGTCGGCACCACCAGGCCGACCAGCGCGTTGCGGTCGACAAAGGCCAGCACAAAGGGGCCGTCCATGAAGGACGGGCGCTGCGCGCGCGGCACGCCGACCTGGCGCATCAGGCCATCGCCCTTCAGTTCGACACAGAATCCGGTGACATCGCGGCCATCGGGCGTGCGCTTGTCGGCGCAATCCGGCAAGGCCGGCAGCGGGTTGCCGATTTCCAGCATGGCCAGCAGCGGCGACAGCGCGCTGTTCTCGGCCTGCGCCTTGGCCGGTGCGGGGGCTGGCTTGGCGGCAGGGGCGGAAGCAGGGGCGGCAATGGCGCCGGCTGCGGCGCCCAGCAGGCCGGCAAGCGCCAGCCCGGCAACGGGGAATTTCAAATCGGACTCCTGATGAACGGCTCCGGGTTGGAGCCCGCCCCGGCCGGGTTGTTCCTGCGGGGCGCGGGCGGTGACGGAAAAGTCACCGCCGGCCTGCCGGGCCAGGGGCGAGCAGTAGCTTACCCCATGGCCTTGGCGGCTCCCGCACTTCCAGTCAGTCCAACGAAATGTTATTGGCCTTGATGACCTTGCCCCAGTGCTCGCGGTCGGCTTCGATATAGCGGTCGATCTCGGCCTGCGTGCGCGGGGCCTGCACGACCAGTCCCAGCGCGCTGAAGGTGGAACGGAACTGCGCGTCCTTGAGCACGTGGGCAGCGGCGGCCTGCAGCCTGGCCAGCGCATCGGGCGGCGTCTGCGCGGGCACGGCCAGGCCGAACCAGGTGGCGGCCTGGAAGTTGGGATAACCGCTTTCCGCCACGGTCGGCACGTTGGGCAGCACGTCCAGCCGGGTGCGGCCGGTGACCGCCAGGGCCTTGAGCTTGCCTGCCTTGATATGCGGCAGCGAGGTGCTGACCACATCCACCATCAGCTGCACGTCGTTGGCCAGCAGCGCCGACAGCGCCGGGGCGCTGCCGTTGTAGGGCACGTGGGTGACGCTGATGCCCAGCTCGGTCTTGAGCATTTCGGTGGCCAGCTGGAGCGCGTTGCCCAGGCCGACCGAGCCATAGTTGAGCTTGCCACCCGCGGCCTTGGCGTAGGCCGCGAACTCGCGGATATTGCTGGCCGGGACCTTGGGGTTGGTCACCACCACCAGCGGCACCTCGGCGCCAATGCTGAAGATCCTGAAATCCTTGGGCGGATCGTAGTTGATCTTCTTGTACAGCATCGGGTTGAGCACCATGCTGCCGTTGGTGGCCAGCACCATGGTGTAGCCGTCTGCCGGCGCACGCGCCACACTGGTGGTGCCGATCATGGTGGCAGCGCCGGGGCGGTTTTCCACCACCACGGTCTGGCCCAGCTGGCGCGACATGCCGTCGGCCAGCGCGCGGCCGAACTGGTCGGTCGAGCCGCCTGGCGTGTAGGGCACCACCAGCTTGATCGGGCGATCGGGATAGGCGGCCTGCGCGGCCCCGCCCCACATGGCCAGCGCGCACCCCGCGCCGGCTGCCATCGCGGCGAGCCAGGCGCGCCGTCCGCTCGGTTGGTTCTGCATCGCGTCTCCTCCTGTTGTTATCGGTCGTGATCCATGCAGGCCGGGCAGGCGCTCAGACGCGGCGCTGGCGGCCTTCCCAGTATCGGTCGCGCAGCCGGCGCTTGGCGAGCTTGCCGGTTTCATCGCGCGGCAGCTGCGTCTCGACCACGATGCTGCGCGGCACCTTGAAGCCCGACAGCCGCTGGCGCAGCCAGTCGATCACCTCGGCCTCGCGGATCTCCACGCCCGGCATCGGCTGCACCATGCCCAGCAGGCGCTCGCCGTATTCGTCGTCGGGGATGCCGAACACCACGCAGTCGGCCACGCCGGGGTAGCGCACCAGCTCGTGCTCGATCTCGGCCGGGTAGATGTTCACGCCGCCGGAGATCACCATGTCCGAGGCGCGGTCGCAGATAAACAGGTAGCCGTCGGCATCGACATAGCCCATGTCGCCCAGCGTCACCAGCCCGTCGCGGTCGATGGCGGCGCGCGCGGCGTCGTTGTTGCGGTAGCTGAAGTCGGGATAGGCGGGCTGGCGCACGTAGACCAGGCCGACTTCGCCGGGCGCGCACTGGCGGCCATTCTCGTCGAGGATGCGCAGCTGCGCGTCATCGACCGGCTTGCCGGCGGTCCCCGGGCGCGCGGCGGCATCGGCCGGCGTGGCCACGGTGATCATGCCGGCTTCGCTGGAGGCGTAGGTCTCATGGATGACCGGGCCCAGCCATTCCAGCATCGCGCGCTTCACGTCGGGCGAGCACGGCGAGCCGGTGGAGGCGACGAAGCGGATCGAAGACAGGTCGTACTTCGCGCGCACCTCGGGCGGCAGCTTGAGCAGGCGCACGTACATGATCGGCACCAGGTAGAGCACGTCGATGCGGTGCTTCTCCACCAGTGCCAGCACCTGCTCGGCGTCAAAGCGCGACGTGAGCACCAGGCGTTCGGCCATCTGCAGCGCGTTCTGGATAAACGAGCCCGGCGCACTGTGGTACAGCGGCGCCGACATCAGCGTGCGGCAGCCCGGCTCGATGCCGTAGGTCTGCCGCACCACCGAGCGCATGCGCGCGAGCTGTTCCTCCAGCCGGTCCAGCGGCAGCGGTTGGCGCACCACGCCCTTGGGCCGGCCGGTGGTGCCGGAGGTGTAGGCCATATGGCCGCGCGGCGCCACGCGCGGGCCGTCGTAGGCCGGCTGCTGCGCCAGCCAGCTTTCATAGTCGATGGCGCCTTCGGCGGGGCCGTCCACCGCCAGCACCGCCATGCCGGCCGGCACCGCGTCGCGCACGGCGGGCAGCAGGTCGGCCTGCACCAGCAGCACCCTGGCGCCGCTGTCGGTCAGCAGAAAGCGCACTTCCTCGGCCGTGAAGTGCCAGTTGATCGGGCAGTAGTAGCAGCCGGCGGTGCGGCAGGCATGGACCACGTCGGCATAGGCCGGATCGTTGCGCAGCAGCACCGCGACCACGTCGCCTTCCTGCACGCCCAGCGCGCGCAGGCCGCCGGCCAGCCGGGCGCCGCGCGCCAGCAGTTCTTCGCCGCTGCGGTGCATGTCTTCAAACCAGAGGTCCGTGGCCATCCGTTGTCTCCTGTATGCGATCCGTTCTGTCAGCCGACCACTGTATCGGCGTAGCCGTGGATCGACAATCACGCGCATCGGAATCACAATGTTGCACCATACGCGACAATCCTGCAGGCAATCCCCGATGGACCTCAACCTGATCCAGGCCTTCGTCGACATCGTCGATGCGGGCAACCTGGCCGAAGCCGGCCGGCGCCGCGGCGTGACGCGCTCGCAGGTCAGCCGCCAGCTGCGTGAGCTGGAGCACCAGGCCGGCGCCCAGCTGCTGCGCCGGACCACGCGCCGGCTGGAGCTGACCGGGCCCGGCCATGCGCTGTACCAGCATGGCGTGCGCATCCTGCAAGAAGTGGCCTCGGCGCAGGCGGAGATCGACAGCCTGGGCCAAACCCTGCGCGGCCACGTGCGCGTGAGCGTGCCCACCGGGCTGGGCGATGCCTATATCGCGCCGCTGCTGCTGCAGTTTGCGCAGAAGCACCCCGGCATCACGCTGCGCGTGTTCTTCGCGAACCGCGTCAACGACCTGATCGCGGCCGAGATCGATGTCGCGCTGAAGGTCACCTCGGCGCCGCCGCTGGATCACGTGGCGCGTGAAATCTGCGACATCCGCTGGCAACTGTATGCATCGCCGGAGTACCTCGCAGGCATTCCGCCGGTACAAGTGCCGCCGGACCTGACCGGCTGCAACTTCCTGTGCCCGCCGTACCCGCCGCGGCAGTTCCCGCTGTCGCTCTACCGCGACGGCCAGCGCGTGGACGTGGCGCTGACGCCAAAGCTGCAGTCGGAACACTTCCTGTTCCTGGCGCGCGCCGTGCGCGAGGGCCACGGCATCGGCATGCTGCCGGTCTACATCGGCTGGGAGGAAGTGCGCGCCGGCCGGCTGGTGCCGGTGCTGCCCGACTGGCGCCCGGAGGGGCTGGGCAACAAGCTCTTCATCATCACCACGCCCAACCTGCACCCGTCGATGGCCACCCGCGCGCTGATCGGGTTCCTGCGCGAGGAGCTGGACAAGCTTGAGGTGTTCCGCGACGCGGTGGCGTAGCCGGCACCGCTGGCCGGTGAACGAACGCTTTCCGGAGCCAAGGTCGCAGCCCGCCCTGCAAACTTTCGTTTTGCAAGCTATGCTCCAGAAAACTTGCATTTTGAAAGCAAGCCGACAGGACCAGAACGGCGGAAACCATGCCCCCTACCGATTTCACCTCGATGCCCTGCCCCGTGGCCCGCTCCATGGCGGTGCTGGGCGAACGCTGGGCCATCCTTGTGCTGCGCGAGGCCTTCTACGGCAGCACGCGCTTCGACGAGTTCGAACGCAACCTTGGCATCGCCCCCAACATCCTCAGCGCGCGCCTGAAGACACTGGTGGCGCATGGGCTGCTGGCCCGCGTCACGCCCGAGGGCGGCGCTCGTCACGTCTACCAGCTGACCGACAAGGGCAGCGACTTCTTCCCGGCCTATGTCGCGCTCAAGGCCTGGGCCGACCGCTGGATGACCGATGAAAAGGGTCCGCTGACGCTGCTGCAGGACCGCCGCACCGGCGCCGAGATTGCCGAGCCGGCGCTGGCGCGCGCCGACGGCAGCGCGATCACGCTGGACGACGTGCGCGTCTTGCCCGGCCCGGGCGCCGGCCGCTTCCTGCGGCAGCGCTTTGGAGAGGCCGAGACCGCTGGCGAGCAAGGGGAGGCCCGCCATGACTGACACCCGCGCATTGCCTGTGGGCGCCCTGCCCGCCGAGGCGGTACCGGCCACTGAAATTGCACGCCGCATCGGCAGGCTGGCCGGGCCGACCGCGCTGATCGCCGTGCTGCAGGCCTCGGCCCAGTTAATCGAAACCTGGCTGGCAGCGCGCCAGGGCACGGCGGCGCTGGCCGGCTGGGCGGTGGTGCTGCCGTTTGCGCTGCTGCTGCAGCAGATGTCGACCGGGGCCATGGGCGGCGGCGTGGTCGCGGCCATCGCCCGCGCGCTTGGCGCCAACAAGCGCGCGGAAGCGTCATCGCTGGTCGTGCACGCGCTGCTGATCGCGGTGACCGCCGGGCTGGCCTTTGCGGTGGTGCTGGCGGGCTTCCCGCGCGGCGTGCTGGGCGCGGTGGCCGGTGCCACGGCGGCGGACGCCGCTGCCAACTATGCGATCTGGCTGTTCGGTGTCGGCGCCATTCCGGCGTGGCTGGCCAATACGCTGGCCTCGGTGCTGCGCGGCGGCGGCCGCCATGCGCTGGCCGCACGCGTGCTGGCGCTGATGTGGATCGCCTTCCCGGTGCTGTCGTGGCTGCTGGCCGAGCCTGCCGGCATGGGGCTGGCCGGCATCGGCGCCGCGCTGGCGGCGGTGTCGTGGGCCGCGGCCCTGGCCATGGCGATCGTGGTGGCGCGCGGCGGCGCGGGCTTCGTGCCAGTGCTGCGGGTGCGGCCCTCGTGGGAGCTGTTCGCACGCATCCTGTCCGTCGGCCTGGTGGCGTGCGCGCTGGCCTCGGTGGCCAACCTGACCACCATCCTGGTGACCGCGCAGCTGCGCCACCACGGCACCGCGGCAGTGGCGGCCTATGGCATATCGGCGCGGCTGGAATTCCTGATGATCCCGCTGGCCTTTGGCGTGGGCTCGGCGCTGACCGCGCTGGTCGGCCGCGCCGTGGGCGCCGGCGACTGGCATACCGCCCGCCGCACGGCATGGGTCGGCGCGTTCCTGGCGCTGGTCATCGCCGGCACCGCCGGCATTGCCGTGGGCCTGGCGCCGGTGCGCTTTGCCAGCCTGTTCACCCATGACGCCGAAGTGATCGCCATCGCCGCGCGCGCCCTGTCATGGGTAGGGCCGGCCTTCGGCGGCTTCGGCCTGGGCATGGCGCTGTACTTTGCCTCGATGGGCGCGGGCCGCATGCGCTGGCCGGTGGCCGCGGGGCTGTGCCGGATCGCGCTGGCGGTAGGCGGCGGCTGGCTGCTGGCCAACGTGTTCGGGATGGGGCTGGACGGACACTTCCTGGGGGTGGCGCTGGGGATTACGGCCTATGGCGTGGTCACGGCTCTGGGGGTGCGGCAAGGGGAATGGTCGGCGCGGTAAGTGCGATGCGGCTGGCAGGCGCCAGCCGCCCCTGCTACCGTCTCAGGACCTTCGCATCTCCCTGCATGCCCGCCTCGCGCACATCCTGCGGCACCGACGGCCAGCCGCCGCCCAGCGACTTGTACAGCGCCGCGGTGCCGGTCAGCACATCCACCTGCCCCTGCACCGCCGCCAGCTGCGCGTTGAACAGCTTCTCCTGCGCCGTGGTGACCTCGAGGTAACTGGAATAGCCGCCCTCATAGCGCGCGCTCGACTGGTCGGCATAGACCACCAGGCTCTTCTCCTGCTGGCGCAGGCTGACCAGGCGGTTGCGGGTCTCGAGGCCATTGGACAGCGCGTTGTTGACGTCGGCCAGCGCCGCCAGCACGGTGCCCTGGTAGGCCAGCATGGCCTGCTCGCGCTGCGCCGAGGCGGTCTGCACCTGGCCGCGGATGGCGCCGCCCTGGAAGATCGGCTGGGTCAGGCCCGCGCCGAACCCCCACACCTGCGATGCGCTGTGCCACAGCCCCGCCGGTGTGCTGGCGACGGCGCCGAACAGGCCGCTCAGGTTGACCGCCGGCAGGTACAGCGCCTGCGCCGCACCGAGCTGCGCATTGGCGGCGATGGCGGCTTGCTCGGCCTGCAGCACATCGGGCCGGCGCGACAGCAGCGCCGCCGGCAGGTCGGCCCCCACGGGCGGTGGCTGCAGCTCATTGACGGGCTTGCCGCGCTCGATCGGTCCGGGCGCCCGGCCCAACAGCACCGACAACGCGTTTTCAGTCCGCATGATGGCGGTGCGTATCGGCGGGATGGACGCTTCCGTGGCATAGAAGTCGTCTTCCGCCTGTGACAGCTCCACCTGCGAGATCACCCCGCCCTCATAGCGTTGCCGGAAGATATCCAGCCCGTCCCCGCGCGCCTTCAGCGTCCGCTGCGCGATCTCCAGCTGCGCGTCCAGCCCGCGCAGCGTGGCATAGCCCTGCACCACCGACGCCGCCAGCGACAGCACCACGCCGCGGCGTGCGTACTCGGCGTTCCACAGGCTGGCATCGGCGGACTCCGCCTGGCGCCGGATGCGGCCCCACAGGTCGATCTCCCAGCTGGCATTGGCGAGCAGCTGGTAGGAATTGCGCGGCCCGTCGAGCGACGCGAACGGCGTGCCGTTGAAGGTGCCCAGGCGCTGCCGCGCGGCTGACGCCGACAGGTTCACCTGCGGGAAGAAGCCCGAGCGCGCCACCATCAGCTGGCCGCGGAACTCATCGATCCGGGCCGCGGCGATGCGCACGTCGTAGCTGTCGTGCAGCGCCGTCTCCACTAGCCCGTTCAGCACCGGATCGCCAAAACTGTCCCACCAGGCACTGTCCGCGGCGATCGACAGCACCCCGGTGTCGACGCGGTACTGCGCCGGGTCGGGCGTCTGCGGCCGCTGGTAGTTGGGGCCGATGGCGCAGCCGCCGAGCGCCACCGCCAGGCAGACCGCGGCCAGCTTGCGGCACGCGCTCATGATGGCTCTCCCGCTGCCGGCGTGGTGGGTGGCGCGGTCGGCGAGGCACCGGCCTTCGACTTGGGCTTGCGCTCGGCCATGACCTCCAGCCCCCAGAAGAACATCGGGATGAAGAACAACGCGATCACCGTGGCCCCCAGCATGCCGCCGATCACGCCCGTACCCAGCGATTGCCGGCTCGCCGCCGAGGCGCCGCTCGCGATGGCCAGCGGCACGCAGCCCAGGATGAATGCCAGCGAGGTCATGATGATCGGCCGCAGGCGCAGCTTGGCGGCGTGAATGGCCGCATCATAGGCGCTGAGCCCTTCCTTCTCCCGCATTTCCACCGCAAACTCGAAGATCAGGATGGCGTTCTTGGCCGCCAGCGCGATCAGCACGGTCAGGCCGATCTGGAAATAGACGTCGTTCAGCATGCCGCGCATCAGGATGGCCAGCAGCGCGCCAAACAGCGCGAACGGCACGGCCAGCAGCACCCCGATCGGCAAAGACCATTTCTCGTACTGCGCCGCCAGGATCAGGAACACCATCAGCAAGGCAAAAGCGAAGACGTACACGGCCGTGGAGCCCGCGGTCTTTTCTTCATAGGCCTGCCCGCTCCAGGAGTATGCATACCCCGACCCGAGCACTTCCTGGGCGATTTCCTCCATCGCCGCGATCGCCTGCCCCGAGCTGTAGCCGGGTGCGGCATCGCCCATGATCTTGGCCGCAGGGAAGTTGTTGAAGCGCGTGACGATATCGGCCCCAGGGATGTACTTGGTGGTGGTCACCGCCTTGATCGGCACCATGTCACCCTTGCTGTTGCGCACGTAGACGTTGTCCAGGTCCTCGGGGCGCGAGCGGTACTTCGGCTCGGCCTGCAGGATCACCTGGAAGAGCCGGCTGTTCTTCGGGAACTGGCTCACGTACAGCGAACCGAACATGGTCTGCAGCGCGGAGTACACCGACTCCACCGGCACGCCCTGCGTTTCGGAGCGCTCGCGGTCGACCTCCACCAGGAACTGGCGCGAGCGCGAATTGATGGTGGAGTTCACGCCGGTCAGCTCCGGCCGCTGGCGCGCCCTGGCAATGAACTGGTGCACCTTCTCCTCGAGCTGCTGGTAGGTGCCGTCCGCCGTGCTCTGCAGCCAGAACTCGAAGCCGCCGGTGGTACCCAGGCCCGGGATGGAAGGCGGATTGATGGGAATGGCCACGCCGTCCTGGTAGGTGGAGAACTCCTTCTTGGCCTTGAGGATCAGGTCCTCCGCGCTCTCGCCCGGGCCGCGCTCGCCAAAGCCCTTGAGCGTGATGAACAGCGTGCCCGCATTGGCCTTGTTCTGGGAATCGATCAGGCTGTAGCCGTCCACCGTCGCCACCGAGGATACGCCGGGCTGCCTGGCCAGCCACGCTTCGGCGCGTGCTGACAGATTGCCGGTTCGGTCAAGGCTGGCGGCATCCGGCATCACCACGGCACCGAACAGGTAGCCCTGGTCTTCCACCGGCAGGAAAGAACCCGGAATGCGCATGAACATCAGCACACTGACCGCCACCATCGCGATGATGATGGCGATCGACATCACGGTGCGCTTGATGACAACCTGCAGCGATTTGTCATAGCCGCCCACCAGCCGGTCGAACGAATTGTTGAACCAGGTGAAGAAGCGGTTCTTCTTGTGCTCGCCAGGCTTGAGCAGGATGGCCGCCAGCGCCGGCGACAGCGTCAGCGCCACCACGCCCGACAGCACCACCGACACCGCGATCGTGACCGCAAACTGCTTATAGAGCTGCCCCGTAATGCCCGACAGGAAGGCCACCGGGATGAACACGGCCAGCAGCACCAGCACAATGGCGACCACGGGTCCGCTGACCTCGTCCATCGCCTTCTTGGCGGCCTCCTTGGGTGGCAGCTTGAACTCGACCATGTTGCGCTCGACGTTCTCTATCACCACGATGGCGTCGTCCACCACGATGCCGATCGCCAGCACCATGCCGAACAAGGTCAGCATGTTCACCGAGAAGCCAAACGCGCTCATGCCGACAAAGGCGCCGATGATCGACACCGGCACGGCCAGGATCGGCACCAGGGTGGCGCGAAAACTTTGCAGGAACAGGTACACGACCAGGATCACCAGGATCACGGCATCGCGCAGCGTATGCACCACCTCGTCGATCGACTCCTGCACGAAGTTGGTCGTGTCCAGTGCGATTTCATACTCCAGCCCGGGTGGGAAGCTCTTCTTCAGTTCAGCCAGCGAGGCGCGCACCTGCTTCGACACGTCCAGTGCGTTAGCGCCCGGCTGCTGGTAGACCGCCATCAGCGTGGCGGTCTTGCCCTTGTAGCGGCTGCGCAGCGAATAATCCTTGGAGCCGAGCTCCGCGTGCCCGATATCCTTGAGACGCACCAGCGCCGCGTCGCCGGACTGCGCGCGCAAGATCATGTTGTCGAACTCGGCGGGCTCGGTCATGCGGCCCTTGGTCGCGATCGGGAAGGTCTGCTGGACCGGGCCGGCCGTGGGTGACTGCCCGATGCGTCCGGCCGAAAACTGCTGGTTCTGGTTGGCGACCGCATTCTTCACGTCCTCGGTGGTGATGCCGAGCGACGCCATGCGGTCCGGCTTCAGCCAGACGCGCATGGCGTAGTCCGGGCTGCCGAAGATGGAAGACTGGTTGGCGCCGGGAATGCGCTTGAGTGCGTCCAGCACGTAGATGTTGGCGTAGTTGCCGACAAAGGTCTGGTCGTAGCTGTTGTCCGGCGAGAAGATGGCGATCACCATCATGAACGCCGACGAGCGCTTCTGCACCGACACGCCCTGCGCCGTCACCGCCTCGGGCAGCGTGGGCAGCGCCAGGTTGACGCGGTTCTGCACGTCCACTTGCGCCAGTTCCGGATCGGTGCCGATCTCGAAGTATGTGGTCAGCGTCAGGTCACCCGTCGAGGAACTCGTCGAGTTCATGTACATCATCCGGTCCGCGCCGTTGACCTGCTGCTCGATCGGCGCGGCCACGTTCTGCGCGACCACCTCCGCGCTGGCGCCCGGGTACTTCGTGGTGACGGTGATCGACGGTGGCGTGATGTCCGGGAACTGGGCGATCGGCAGCTTGGTCAGCGCCACCAGCCCGCCCACGGTGATGATGATGGAGACGACCGACGCAAAGATGGGCCGGTCAATGAAAAAATGGGCGAGCTTCATGGCTTGCCTCCGCCGCTGCCGCTGCCCCCGACGCCGGCGCAGCGAGGCGCGGCCGGCGCGCCGCTGGCCGCGGCGTGCGCAACGCCCGGCCCGGCCTGCATCGCCTTGACGGGCGCCCCGGCGCCAGGCGCAGCGTGCCGCTCACGGCGACGCGCTCACCGGGCTTCAGCCCGGATCGCACCACCCAGTTGTTGCCGGTCCACTCGCCCACGTCCACCACCCGCTGCTGCGCCTTGTTGTCGGGCCCGACGATCCAGACCATCTGGCCGCGCTGGGTCTGGACAATCGCCTCCTGCGGCACCGCAATGGCCTTGGTGCGCATCGCGCCATGCACCTTCACCCGCACGAACTGGCCGGGCCGCAATGTGCCTTCCGGGTTCGCCACCTCGGCACGGACCAGGTAGGTGCCCGTTTCCGCATTGAACGACGCATCCGCAAAGGCGATCCGCCCGTGGTTCGGGAACTCCCTGCCGTCCGCCATCACCACCACGATATCGAATGCGTCCTGTTCCGGGTACTTGATGGCGCCTGACTCGCGCTCCCCCTGCATCTTCAGGACTTCGTTCTCTGACAGGCTGAAGTTGACCCACATGGGATCCAGCTTGGCCACGTAGGTCAGCAGGCTATTGCTGGGATCGATGTACGAGCCCGCCTGCCGCTTGGCAAAGCTCGACAGCCCCGCCACCGGTGACTTGATCGTCGTATAGCCCAGGTTGAGTTTGGCACTGATCACATTGGCGCGTGCCGCCTCCACGGCGGCAGCGGCGGCGTGGGCCTTGCCGGTGGCGTCATCCAGGTCGCGCTGGCTCAGGGCGTTGCGCTCGGCCAGCGGGCGCACGCGCTTGAGGTCGGCCTGGGCCGTGGTCAGGCGCGCCTGCTGCTGCGCCAGTTCCGCCTCGGCGGCCTGCAGGGTGGCCTGGAACGGCTTGGGATCCATCAGGAACAGGGTTTCTCCGGCCTTGACCAGGGCGCCTTCGGTGTAGACGCGCTTGTCCAGGAAGCCACTCACCCGGGCACGGATTTCCACCTGCTGCGAACTCTGCGTCTGGCCGACAAAGTCATAGACGATGGGCACGTCGCGCAGCGCCACGGTGATCACGCTGACTTCCGCCGCAGGCGGCGCCTGCGCTGCCGGTTTGTCCTTGCCGCAGGCCGCCAGCGTCATTGCGCAGGCAAGCCAGAGCGCGCCGCGCCAGTAGAAAGCAGTGTCCACAGATCCCTCTCCCGCCATAGTTATGCATGCGATGTCTGCGCGCGCACGCCGGGGGCTGGCAACGTTCCGTCGCGCCGTACCGGCGTCCGCGCTCGCGTCTTCTCTGGCAGGGTAAGGCCCGGCCCGGCAAGCGCCAATTCAATTCTTTTGTTGACGTCTTTACTGCTTTCGAATGCACCGTGTCAGCGGCGGAACCCGCCATGGAACCCACCACGCAAGCCCCCGGCACGGCCACCAAAGCCGCCGCCGAAGCCGCGCCCCTGCCACTGCTGGGCCGTGCCCTGGAAGCGCTGCTGGCCGGTTTCGCGTGCCTGGCGCTGCTGCTCCAGCCTGGCGGTCGCGTCGTTGTTGGGCTGCGCCGGCTCCCAGCCACTGGCGGTGTGCTTCTGCCAGCCGTCGTCGGTGTGCTGGTACACCGAGCCGTCGTGGCCCGCATACACGTTGCCGTTGTTCCACACCACCGCATTGTTCTTGTCCGGATTGGCGACAAAGCCACGGCTGCCGGCGGTGTGCTGGCCGGTCTGCGTATTACCGGCAATGCCCGCCTCGGCCGCGCCGACGCGGCCGGTCTGCGCGTTGTAGCCCGCCGCCTGGCGGCCGGCGGCATAGTTGCCGGTGTAGGTGTTGCCGGCCACGCCGCCGCGCGCCGCGCCCTCGCGCCCGGTCGACGGATTGGCGAACGAGCCCTGGCGGCCTGCCGCATAGTTGCCGGAATAGGGATTGAACGCCGCACCGCGGCTGCCCTGGTAGCGCGCCCCGGTGGCCGGGTTGTAGCCGGCGCCGGCGGTGCCGCGCCATTCGGTGCCGGTCCAGGCGTTCCAGCCCTGGGCGTGGGTCACGGTGCCCTGGCCCCAGCGTCCGTAGAAATTGGCCTGGTTCACGTTGACGTAGTTCCAGTTGTACGCGCCGCCCCACCAATAAGGGCCCCAGTACGGCGACGCCGCCCCCCAGAACGCGCCCGCGGCGAAGCCGAAGGCAAAGCCCTCGGCCATGCCGATGCCAAAGCCGGCGCCATAGCCATAGGTGGCCGGGTAGCCGTAGTAGACCGCGCCCACATAGGGCGGATAGACATAGCCGGTGCCATACACGACCGTGCCGTCGGCGCTGACCACCACGCCCATATAGCCGGGGGTATAGCCCACCACCACCGTCTCCGGCGTGACCGAGTAGATGCGCACGTAGGTCACGTAGTACACCGGCGAGGTCGGCGGGATGGTGTAAATCGCCGACGGCACCTCGGTGGCCACATGCCACGGACCGGACGGTGCCGGCGCGGTGAACCAGACGCCGTTGGCGACCGCGTAGTAGTGGCTGCTGTCCACCTCGATCACCGGCGTGCCGCTGTTGACCGCGTAGCTGAGCGAAGTGCCGGTGATCGGCGTGAAGCGCGGCGCGCCGTCATACGCCACCGTCACGCTGGCCTTGCTGCGCGACACCGTGGCGGTCTGCGGGATGGTCGCGGCGATCTCGGCCTCGCGTGCCTGCGGCGTGCCGGGCACCGAGACCAGCACATTGGCCTTGGGGTCGGTCGCCGGGATCCTGGCGAAGTCCGCCGGCAGCTGGCTGCCGGGCACGTACTCCCACGGCCCGGTCAGCATCGGCGCGCGGAACCAGCGGCCCGAGACCAGCACGTAATACTGGTTGGCAGCCGGATCGACAAAGACCGCGTGGTCGGCGTTGGACATCGTCAGCAGGCTGACGCCGCTGACCGGCGTCATCTGCGGCGCGCCGCTGGTAATGACCAGTTCAGTCGGCCGCGTGGCAAAGAGGATCGCCGGCGCCCTGGCCGGCCGCTTGCCGTCGGCCGGCAGCATCGTATCGGGCTTCATGCCGGCCGCCGCCTTGGTGGCCGCGCTCTCCAGCGTCTTGGGCACGGTCGTCATCACTTCCCAGGCGCCGCCGGCCGATTCGGAGCGATACCAGTAGCCGGCCGCCTTCAGGTGCAGCTCGCCGCCGGATTCGCGCAGCAGCAGCGCGCGGCTGTTCAGCGCCCGTTCGTACTGCGTGCCCGGCACGGCGCGCCAGGCCGGCTCGCCGTCGACCAGCACCAGCAGCGTCGGCGTGGTGGCAAAAAGGATCTGGGGCACGTCATTGCGCACCGCCACGCGGCCAGCCTTGGGCAGTTGCTGCGATACCGCGTAGCTGGCCTGCAGTTGATCCAGCGGCACCGTCAGCCCGTTGGCCGGCAGGCGCGACACCAGCGCCTGGCGCACCCGGTCGGCGGCGTCGGGCCGGGTCGGGACTTCGACGCTGTCCACCGTGATCCGGGTCAGCTGCACCAGCCCGGAGGGCTTGTCGATATCGCCGGTGGCCGAGAAATGCACCACGCCGTAGGTCGGCGAACCTGACTTCTCGCCCACCGCCACCGCCGCGCGCCCGGACAGCCGGTTGCCGTCCCAGGTCTCGATCTGGGGCTGGTACAGCTCCACATGATCGGTGGCGGCGTCAAAATTGCGCGGCCAGCTCAGGGCAGCCGCGGTTGGCCTGGACGGCGTGGCAGCCTGCGGGCTGAGCGGGGCGAGTGCAAGCCACGCCGCGGCAATCAGGGCGCTGGTCTGCTTCAGGCGAAAAGACATCGGTTTCTCCGGGAGGAAGCCGCCTGCGCCGGCGGATCGGCACCGCGGGCACGATGCTGCACAACAGGCAGCCCATCCCGCGAATCTAAATTAGGCCGCAAAGGCGAACAATCTGATTCGAAAACATTCAGGATCCGCCAGAAAAAAGACAGATCAGCCGGCCTCGACAGCGGCCTTCGTACAAGAAGGAGTCGGGGCGGCGGGCCGCCATGTCAAGCCGCAATGCGCCGTTGCGACGCGCGCAGGCAAGGCGGGTGTGCATCTTGCTTGGCCTGACACCACCCCACCGCCCCTTGAAGCCGCCCCCCGCGGCCTCATCTTCAAAGACTCCCTCCTGGCCCCGCCCCCATGCCTCCACGCACCACCATCCTGACCGCCGCCCTCGTGACAGCCCTGCTGCACGGCTATATCGGGCTGCGCCTGCTGCCGGCGATGCCGGTGCCGATGGCGGCCAAGGCATTGGCCGTCGCCTGGCTGGCCCTTTCCTGCGCCCTGCTGCCGGCCGGGCTGCTGGCGCGGCGCGTCAGCCAGCCCTGGTCGGACCTGGTTTCCTGGATTGGCATGCTGGCAATGGGATTCTTCTCATCCCTGCTGGTGCTGACGCTGGTACGCGACGTGGCACTGGCCTCCGCCTGGCTCGCCGGGCAAGTGCTCGGCTGGCCGGCGCCCGGCCTGGCCGCGGGCAGCGCCGTGGCCGTGCCGCTGCTGGCATTGCTGGTCACGCTGGCCGGCTATGTCAATGCCCGCCGGCTGGCGCGCGTGGTCGAAGTCGATGTGCCCGTGGCCGGCCTGCCCGAAGCCCTGCATGGCTTCACCATCGCGCAGATCAGCGACATCCATGTCGGGCCCACCATCAAGCGGCCCTACCTCGACCGCATCGTCGACCGCGTCAACAGCCTGCAGGCGGACGCCGTCGCCATCACCGGCGACCTTGTCGACGGCACCGTGCGCGAGCTGTCCGCCCACACCGCGCCGCTGGCCCGGTTGCAGGCGCGCCACGGCACCTACTTCGTTACCGGCAACCACGAGTACTACTCCGGCGCGGAACCATGGATCAGCGAACTGCGCCGCCTGGGCGTGCGCGTGCTGATGAATGAACACGTAGTGCTGCGGCACGACGGCGAGGCGCTGGTGCTGGGCGGCGTAACCGACTACTCCGCCGGCCGCTTCCACGAAAGCCACCGCAGCGACCCGCACCGCGCCATCGCCGGCGCCCCGGCACACGCCGGCGCGCGCGTGCTGCTGGCCCACCAGCCACGCACGGCTTCCGCCGCGGCGGAAGCCGGTTTCGACCTGCAGTTGTCCGGCCACACCCACGGCGGCCAGTTCTGGCCGTGGAACCTGTTCGTGCCGATGCAGCAGCCGTACACCGCCGGACTGGTGCGGCATGGCTCGCTGTGGATTTATATCAGCCGTGGCACCGGGTATTGGGGGCCGCCGAAGCGGTTTGGGGCGCCGTCGGAGATTACGCGGGTTAGGCTGGTGAAAGCGGGCTAGGAGATTGCCGTAGACGGCCGAAGAATAGTCGCAGGGGATGCGCAGCAAAAAGCCCCGCTCATTTGAGTCGGGGCTTTTGCTTATGGCACGAATGCTGTCCGCTCACCGCCGGCGCCGCTCGGGAGCTAACGTCAAGAGTGGTGTATGGGCATTTGATGGCGGTCGATTTCAAGCGGCGAGTTTCTGCTGAGCCGGTCGATCGTCTTTTACCGGTTCGCCGTCCTTGAAGGCAATGCCTTCCAGCAACGGCTTGATCTGTTCAGCGCCGTTGATGCGACGCCAGGTCTTCTCCGCTTCCTCGATCAGCTTGAACGCCAGGCCGAGGAAGGTCGCTCGGGACACGCAGTTGCGCGTGCGCGTCGTACGGTGGCGCACCGTCGCGAACGTCGACTCAATCGCATTCGTGGTTCGGATGTGCTGCCAGTGCTCGGCTGGGAAGTCGTAGAATGCCAGCAGACTATCTCGATCCTTGCTGAGCACACCCACAGCCTTGGGGTATTTGGCACCGTAAATCGTCGCAAAGCGGTCAAACGCCACATAGGCATCCGCCCGGGTAGCCGCCATCCAGATCGCCTGCAGATCCGCTTTGGCGCGCCCCTGTTGCGACTTCGGCAGCGCGTTGAGGACGTTGCCCATCTTGTGGAACCAGCAACGCTGAGGCAGCGTGGCAGGGAACACTTCCGAGAGCGCCGCCCAGAAGCCCATCGCGCCATCGCCGACCGCCAGCAGCGGGCCCGCTTGCAGACCGCGCGCTTTCAGATCCAGCAGCACTTCCTTCCAGGAATCCTTCGATTCCCGATAGCCGTCACCGATCGCAATGCGCTCCTTCTTGCCTTCCGGCGTGACCCCGATGATGACCAGCAGGCATTGCCCATCCGAGCCCTCGCTACGCAGACCCGTGTGGATGCCGTCGGCCCACCAGTACACGTAGCGCGACTGCGCCAGGCTTCGTTGCCCCCAGCGCGTATGCTCGTCTGCCCACTGCGCCTTCAGCCGACTCACCACATTGGCCGACAGTCCCTTGGCTTCCTCACCCAGCAGCACCGACAGCGCCTCGCTCATGTCGCCTGTCGAGATTCCCTTCAGATACAGCCAAGGCAACGCCGCGCTCACCCGCGGCGACTTCCTCACATACGGCGGCACGATCGATGAGTTGAATTTCACGCCAGACCCGGACCGGTCGCGCACCTTGGGCACCTTCACCGCAATCGGTCCGGCTGCCGTCAGCACCTCCCGTTCCGGGAGGTAGCCATTGCGCACCACAGCCCGCTGCCCACGCAACGTCCTGACGTTACCGAATCGCTCAAGCAATTCCCCAAGCTCCAACTCGATCGCCTCCTGGATGACCTGCCGGGCCCCGCGCCTGATCAGCTCGTCGAGCCCCAGACCGATTTCCGATAGACCGACAGCCTGTTTTTCCTTATCCTTACTCATGGTGGAGCGTTTCCTTGTGCTGGTTTCTGACTTCGACAATCAGATTCTCAGTTGAAACCTCCACCGCCTTCAACTCCCTGCCTCAACTCCCCGCCCGTACACCACTTTCAACTCTAGCTCGCCGCTCGGGGCCCATGGGCTTTACTTGCCCTTCAGGTTCATCGAGCTGAATGCCTTTCGAGCCAAGTCTGAGATGCGTTTCTTGTTCCGCCTTAGCTCGGCGATTTCGGATTTCGTCAGATGTACGGAAACCGATGAGGTAACCCGCTTCATCCGCGGTGAGGGCGTGGGTGGCAATGCCGAAGATCTCGCGGATTTCATCGCCGTACCTCCTTTCCAGTTCAAGAATTACCTTCCTGGGTGCCACCAGTCTACCAGAGCGTCCTGCGCACACCAGGACGACCGCAGCAACCACGCCGCCACGGTGGCTCTGGATATAGCTGGCCAGCTCGGCAAGCGTACCCCCCATCGTAGTGACGTCGTCCACCAGCACATAGCGCCCACCCGGCACCACATGCCCGGAGAAGCAGGCACGCAAACTCATCCGCTCCATTGGATCTGCGCCGGTGTGGAAGACCTTTGTTGTCTGCACGATGGATTCATCGACCGCCCCGTCCAGAACATGGTGCAAATACATCGCAAGGACCTGCGGTATGGCATTCTTGCCCTCGGCCTCTCTCGCGTGGGGCGCCACGAAGATGCATGAACTCGGGAAACCATCCTCCAGCAACCTTGCCACCAACGGGGGCGCGAGGTCGACAGCCAGTTGTATCGCCGCGTCGATGCTTCCGGCTTTGGCAGCCTTGTAGCTCGGATGCGCCTTGAGTTCGGCATCGGACCGATAGAGGAAGTGTGGGGACTCGACCGACGCCGGGAAGGGATATTCACGGTCCTGCCGTACTTCGAGGGGCCGTCTGCCATGACACCAGCGTGGCCGCTTCAGGATGAGGAGGTGGGCTGACTTTCGTATCCGCCCAACTTATCCGGCATCACTCCAATGCCGACGGATCGGCGGCATTTTTCAGAATCGTGGACAGCCAGCCCACTGCCTCCTGAAGCGAAGCACCACAAAAAAACCAGGCCCACAGGCCTGGTTTTCTCTCACACCCAACAACCCATCACCGCACAATCGGCTTATACCGAATCCGCTTAGGCTTGGCCCCTTCCTCACCCAGCCGCCGCTTCTTGTCCGCCTCATATTCCTGGTAGTTCCCCGGGAAGAACTCCACATGCGAGTCGCCCTCGAACGCCAGGATGTGGGTAGCAATCCGGTCCAGGAACCAGCGATCGTGCGAGATCACCATCACGCAGCCCGCGAATTCCAGCAACGCATCTTCCAGCGCCCGCAGCGTTTCCACGTCGAGGTCGTTTGACGGCTCATCCAGCAGCAGCACATTGCCGCCGGCGATCAGGGTCTTGGCCATGTGCAGGCGGCCGCGTTCGCCGCCCGACAGCGTGCCGACCTGCTTCTGCTGGTCGCCGCCCTTGAAGTTGAAGCGGCCGATATAGGCGCGCGACGGCGTTTCATACCTGCCTACCGTCAGGATGTCAGAGCCGCCCGAGATCTCTTCGAACACGGTCTTGGTGCCATCGAGCGCGTCGCGGCTCTGGTCGACGAAGGCCATCTTCACGGTCGGCCCGATCTTGATCTCGCCGCTGTCGGGCTGTTCCTTGCCCGTCAGCATCTTGAAGAAGGTCGACTTGCCGGCGCCGTTGGGGCCGATGATGCCGACGATGGCGCCCGGCGGCACCTTGAAGCTTAGGTTTTCGATCAGCATGCGGTCGCCAAAACCCTTGCTGACGTTGTCGAACTCGATCACCTCGTTGCCCAGGCGCTCACCCACGGGGATGAAGATTTCCTGGGTTTCGTTGCGCTTCTGGTAGTCCTGGCTGTTGAGCTCGTCAAAGCGGGCCAGACGCGCCTTGGACTTGGCCTGGCGGCCCTTGGGGTTCTGGCGCACCCACTCCAGTTCCTTGTGCAGCGCCTTCTGGCGCGCCGATTCGCTGGCCTCTTCCTGCTTCAGCCGCGCTTCCTTCTGGTCCAGCCACGAGCTGTAGTTGCCCTTCCAGGGAATGCCCTGGCCGCGGTCCAGTTCCAGGATCCATTCGGCGGCATTGTCGAGGAAGTAGCGGTCGTGGGTCACGGCCACCACGGTGCCGGGGAAGCGCGTCAGGAATTGCTCCAGCCATTCCACCGATTCCGCATCCAGGTGGTTGGTCGGCTCATCCAGCAGCAGCATGTCGGGGCGCGACAGCAGCAGGCGGCACAGCGCCACGCGGCGCTTTTCACCGCCGGAGAGATGCTCGATCCTGGCGTCCCACGGCGGCAGGCGCAGCGCGTCGGCGGCGATTTCCAGCTGCAGTTCGACGTTGTTGCCATCGCTGGCGGCGAGGATGGCTTCGTACTTGGCCTGGTCGGCGGCCAGCGCGTCGAAGTCGGCGTCCGGCTCGGCATAGGCCGCGTAGATCTCGTCGAGCTTCTTGCGCGCCTCGAACACGCCGCCCAGCGCCTCTTCCACCGATTCGCGCACGGTCTGCTCGGGATTGAGTTGCGGTTCCTGCGGCAGGTAGCCGATGTTCAGGTTCGGCATCGGCGTGGCTTCGCCCTCGATTTCCTTGTCGAGGCCGGCCATGATCTTGAGTACCGTGGACTTGCCCGAGCCGTTCAGGCCGAGTACGCCGATCTTGGCGCCGGGGAAGAACGACAGCGAGATGTCCTTCAGGATGTGACGCTTGGGCGGGACGATCTTGCCCACGCGGTTCATGGTGAAAACGTACTGTGCCATGGGTGCGTGTTGGAGGGTTGTTCGGGAATGGCGGGAGTGTATCAGGCAGGCGCGGCGCGCTGAGGTGCTCCTGCTTGATTCCGCCCTGGCCGGTACAATGCCAGGTTCGATTTTTCGCCGCTTTCCCGAGCCATCGCCATGAGCAAACCCGCCCTGACCCTGAAGTTCAAGTGCAAGAAGTGCACCAAACCCGTCACGCTGTACCTGCAGAAGACGTCGGCCTGCTCGCACATCACCCCGTACCAGGGCTTTTGCAAGTGCGGCGAGATGATGCGCCACGCCACCGGCGACAAGGACGCGGTCGAGTCCTTCGTCAATTCGCTGGACAACAGCTGGATGCACCACCATCACCACCACCACTGAGCAGGCCTCTGCCGTGAGTGAAACCTGGCGCCCCGCCGGCAAGGACCCGATGCGCTTCCTGGGCGGCTACCCGCCCGGCGTGCTGGAACAGGTGCGCGAGCTGATCGCCGCCGGCCGGCTCGGGGACCATATCGCTCGGCGCTACCCCGGGCGCCATACCGTGCAGACCGACCGCGCGCTGTACGAATACACCACGGACATCAAGCAGGAATACCTGCGCAGCGCGCCGCCGCTGCACAAGGTCGGCTTCGATGCGCGCCTTGATTCGGCCCAACGTGCGCTGGGCCTGCACACCGCGATCTCGCGCGTGCAGGGCGGCAAGCTCAAGGCCAAGAAGGAAATCCGCGTGGCGTCGCTGTTCAAGGAAGCGCCGCCGGAATTCCTGCGCATGATCGTCGTGCACGAGCTCTCCCACCTGAAGCAGAGCGATCACGACAAGGCCTTCTACCGGCTCTGTGAACACATGGAGCCGCGCTACCACCAGCTGGAGTTCGACACCCGCCTGTGGCTGGCGTGGCGCGAACTGGACAAGGCGGGGACGGCGGCCGCGCCCGCCCCGGCAATTACTCAGTCGCAGGCGTAGCGCGAGCTGCCGTCCAGGTTGGCCGGCATCACCAGCGTGCGCAGGTTCGCTGCCCTGGCCGCGGCACACAGCGCATTGCGCTGGGACACGGTCTTGTACCTCGACTTGTACTCGATGTTGAAGACCGCCTTGCCCTGGCCGGTGAACGCCGAATAGGCGCCGCACTCCTGGTACTGGAAACACTGCTCGTTGACGGCGAAATCAAAGTCCGCCGCCAGTTGCCCGACCTGGTCGATATCGTTTTTCAGGCCGATGGCAAGGCCGCGCGCATGCGCCTCAGTCGCCAGGAAGCGGTTGTAGTCCAGCTGCGTGTCGGCCGTCAGCGGCAGACCCGTGCTGTTGGTATAGCCGTCGACATTGTCCGCATCCACGCCATCGCAGCGCTTGGACACGGCCAGGTCCATGCGCGCCTGCATGATCCGTCGCACGTTGGCCGAGCGCGTATCCACCCAGCGCTCGCCGGCCCAGCCCGACAGCGGGCTGCCCAGATCGCTCGCGGTGAACTGGCTGTAGTCCGGACGCCAGTCTTCCGCGCTGCCGGCCGAGAAATAGCAGACCACGCGCTGGCCCTTGGCGTGCAGCGCGTCGATGGTGGCCTGCGGCGTGTCGAACAGGTCGAAGTCGTACATCACGACCGGGTAGCTGGTATTGAGCTTGCCGGTGAGCTGGATCTGCCAGGTGTCGGTGATCGCGGGCATCCAGCGCGTGGTTGTGCTGGTGACGGTGGTAGCCGTGGTGCCATACTTTGTGGCTTCCGTTGCCGTTGCTGCGGCTGGCGACGCCATCTCCGTCGCGCCCCCATCCCCGCCGCAGCCGCCCAGCGCCATTGACAGGGCAACAGACAGCGTGGCCCCCGCCATGGCTGCATATTTGCCGTGCATGATTCCCCCCCTTCCTTGTCGTAAACCCCGTCGAAAAGCAATCGGCCCATGTTGTCCCCGCCCTGCAGCGGCGGGCCTGCCGCTGTGGTTTATGCAATGTAGCGGATTGGTACCATGGTTTGGAATGCCCGTGCGCCTGCTGTTCGTGCGGCGCAACACATGATGCGCTTGACGCAACGCTGAGGCGCTATGTATAAAGAGCGCGTGGGTAGAAGCGGTCGATTGGACAGCAGCGGTGCAATGCCGCGAGGTTCAACTGGAGATTGCTCACTGACGGAGGGTTTCGTCGGTGGCGCAGTGGTCCAACAGCTCCCCTGACAAAGACTCCCGATAGCAGCATGCAAGGCCGGCCCGCGCGTTGTTCGCGCACGCCCGCCGCATGCGTGTCCAACCTAGTCATTGTTAGGGGATCTCCCATGATCATCGACACCAGCTGTTATCCGACCAACCTGGTGGACCTGGCCTGGCGCCACGACGGCGACCCGTTCACCGGCGAGCGCCTGATCCGGATGATGGACGGCCCGTTCACCATCAACGGCAAGCCGCGCCGCATCGACAAAGCCTTTATCCAGCCCCCGCAGGGCAACACCATCTACACCTACACCGACGGCGTGAAGTCAGGCAGCGAGTCCATCGACGCGTACATGGCCTACACCGTGGAGATGGTAAAGAAGTACCCGGAACGCTTTATCGGCTGCTTCGTCTACAACCCGCGCTGCGGTGTCGAGAACGGCGTCAATGCCATGGAGCACTACGTCAGGAAGCTGGGCTTCAAGATGGTCCAGTTCCAGGCCAACATGCATGCCTACCGCCCGGACCGCGCCCTCGACTGGCTGCGCCCGGCGCTGCAGAAGTGCGCCGAGCTGGGCGTGCTGGTCAAGCTGCATACCGGCGACGGCCCCTACAGTATCCCGACCGAATGGGTGCCGATGATGAAGGAGTTCCCGACGGTGAACTTCATCATGGCCCACTTCGGCGTGCAGACCGGCGGCGTGTATTGCTTCGAGCCGTTCCAGATGGCCATGGACATGCCCAACGTGTACTGCGAATCGGGCTGGTGCCTGCAGTCGCGCATCGTTGAGTTCGCCAAGGTGCTGCCCAGGCACAAGATCCTGTTCGGTTCCGACACCCCGCCCAACGAGCCCGGCATGTGGCTGCGCCTGCTGGAAGTGCTGTGCTTCGAGCCGCCCCAGGGCCTGAACCTGGATGAAGACACGCTGGAGGACTACCTCGGCAACAACGTCGCCCGGATGATCGGCCTGGAGCCGACGCCGGTCCCGCGCACGCTCGACGAAGCGAAAGCGCGCCTGGCCGCGTAAGCGCACACAAGCCCGCGCCACCGACAACGGACTCCGGAGCACACAACATGATTATCGATACCCATCTGCACCCGACCAATCTCGTCGACGAAGCCTGGCGCCACACCGGCGAGCCCTTCAACGGCGAGCGCATGCTCAAGATGATGGACGGCCCCTACATGATCAACGGCAAGCCGCGCCGCATCGACATGGGCTTTATCCAGCCGCCGCCGGGCAACACCGGCTACCGCGACGGCAACCGCCGCGGGCGCGAAGGCATCCGCGACTACATGGCCTACATCGCGGAGCTCTGCCAGAAGTACCCCGACCGCTTCATTGGCAACTTCACCTTCAACCCGCGCTGGGGTCCGGAGGAAGGCGCGCTGGAGCTGGAATTCCACGTGAAGGAATACGGCTTCAAGATGCTCAAGCTGCATGCCAACATGCACGGCTACCGCCCCGACCGCGCGCTGGACTGGCTGCGCCCGGCGATGAAGGTCTGTGCCAAGTACAACGTGGTGGTGCTGATCCACACCGGCGACGGCCCGTACACGATCCCGACCATGTTCTACCCGATCATCCGCGAGTTCCCGATGGTCAATTTCATCATCGGCCACTTCGGCATCCAGACCGGCGGCAACTACTCGTTCGAGGCCTTCTGGATGGCGATGGACACGCCCAACGTGTATTGCGAATCCGGCTGGTGCTTCCAGTCGCGCATCGTCGAGTTCGCGCGCCAGCTGCCGCGCGACAAGATCGTGTTCGGCACCGACACCCCGCCCAACGAGCCCGGCATGTGGCTGCGCGAGCTGGAGATGCTGTGCGGCCCCGCGCCGCAGGGCATGGACCTGGACGAGGACGGGCTGGAGGACTACATGGGCAACAACATCGCCCGGCTGGTCGGCATCGAGACCACGGCCCCGCCCAAGACGCAGGACGAGGCGCTGGCGCGGCTCAAGGATACGTACGCCAGCACGCGCTGACGCATGGTCCCTAGCCGTTAGCCACAAGCAGTTCGGCAGGCAGGCACGGCACGGCGGCCGGGAGTCTTCCCGGCCGCCGGGGCAGCCTTCGCCCTGGCCAACCCTGACCACAGGAGCCGATCCATGAACACACCCTCAGCGCCCTTTGCCTCAGCGGCATCGGCGCGCAAGCCCTTCCACGACACCTCGCAGGACTTCCACCAGTTCCTGGCCGCCTACCGCGAGGCCTTTCCCGAAGACGTGCTGCATATCCGCGAACCGGTCGGCGCCGACCAGGACCCGACCGCGCTGGTGTGGGCGCTGGCCGCGCAGGGCCGCCAACCGGCCTTGCTGTTCGACCATGTCGAAGGACTGGGCACGTCGCTGGCGACCAACCTCTTTGCCTCGCGCAAGCGCGTGGGGCGCATGCTGGGCGGGGTGCCGCCCGCCGGCATCCATGCCGAATACCAGGCCCGCAGCCGCCGCATGGTGGCGCCGCGCGTGCTGGACAGCGGCGCCGTCACCGGCCATGTCGAGACCCGACACATCGACCTGCGCACGATCCCGGCCATCAGGCACTTCGCCACCGACCGCGGCCCCTACATCACCAACGCGATCCTGATCGCGGAAGACCCCGACACCGGCATCGGCAACGCCAGCTACCACCGCTCGATGCTGCACTCGCCCACCGAGATCGCCACCAGCCTGCATTCGCGCGGGCACCTGTGGCGCATGCAGCAGCGCGCCACCGAACTGGGCCGGCCCCTGCCAGTGGCCATGGTAATCGGCGCGCATCCGCTATTCATGCTGGCCGGCGCCGCGCGGCTGCCCTACGGCGTGGACGAGCGCCACGTTGCCGGCGGCCTGTTCGGCGCGCCGCTGGAAGCGGTACGCACCCCGCGCCACGGCATCCTGGTGCCGGCGCATGCCGAGATCGTGCTTGAAGGCGTGATCGATCCCGACGCGCGCGTCGAGGAAGGCCCCTTCGGCGAATTCACCGGCTACTCGTCGGACCGCTCGACCAACAACCTGCTGCGCGTGGAAAGCGTAATGCGCCGCACGGATGCATGGCTGGTCGACGTGGTCGGCGGCAACTCGGCCGAACACCTGAACCTGGGCCGCATCCCGCGCGAATCGGAGATGGTCGAAAAGCTCAGGGAGCGCTTTCCCGGCGTCACCGCCGTGCACTACCCCAGTTCCGGCACGCACTTCCACGCCTACGTGGCGCTGCACCAGAGCCGCCCCGGCGAGGCGCGCCAGGTGATGCTGGGCCTGCTCGGCTGGGATCCATACCTGAAGACGGTGGTCGCGGTGGATGAGGACGTCGACATCACCCGCGATGAAGAGGTGCTATGGGCGATGGCCACGCACCTGCAACCGCACCTGGACGTGGTGGTGGTCGACGGCCTGCCTGGCAGCGCACTCGACCCCTCGGCGTCGGGTGCAGGCACCACGTCACGCATGGGGCTGGACGCCACGCGCGGGCCTGCCTTCGACGGTATCCGTGCGCGCATCGACCCTGCCGCGATGGAACGCGCGGCAGCACTGCTGAAGCGGCTGGAACGTGCGGGCTCCCACATGCCGTAAGGGATAACCCGCTGAAACCAGCGGATTCATCGTTTCACCCGATCGATAAATCCGCCGCGAACGTTGTACCTTCCCGCCGCCGCTGTCATGCTGGACCGACAAGACAGGACAGGCGCGGGCATCGCACGAGAAGGATGGCGACTGACCATCCCGGAAAGGAAACTGCCGGCGACCTTGGCGACACGTGAGCGCAATGCGCGACCGGCGTGGTACCGACCAAAGGAGACAGTATGAATTCCACCCTGCCTACGCAAGGGAATGCCCCCGTGCATCCCGTCGACGAGGTCCTGCCCCCGCCCCGCCTGCTGGCCCTTGGCCTGCAGCACGTGCTGGTGATGTATGCGGGCGCCATTGCCGTGCCGATGATCATCGGCGGCGCCCTCAAGCTGCCCAAGGACCAGGTGGCCTTCCTGATCGCCGCGGACCTGTTCTGCTGCGGCCTGGTGACGATGATCCAGAGCATCGGCATCTGGAAGATCGGCATCCGCCTGCCGGTGATGATGGGCGTCACCTTCACCGCCATCGCGCCGATCATCGCCACCGGCTCCAATCCGTCGCTGGGCCTGCCGGCCGTGTTCGGCGCGGTGATGGTGGCGGGCATCTTCACCTACCTTGCCGCGCCCTATGTCGGCAAGATGGTGCGCTGGTTCCCGCCGGTAGTGACTGGCACCGTGGTGCTGGTGATCGGCGTCTCGCTGATGCGCGTCGGCATCAACTGGGCGGCGGGCGGCAACCCGACCCTCAACACGGCGGCCGGTCCCGTGCCCAATCCCAACTTCGGCCTGCCGGTGAACATCGCCATCGCCACCGCGGTGCTGTGCACGGTGCTGGCGCTGGTGGCCTTTGCCAGGGGTTTCCTGTGCAACGTGGCGGTGCTGATCGGCATTGCGGTGGGATTCGTGATCGCGCTGTCGCTGGGCAAGGTCAACTTCGAAGGCCTGCACAACGCGCACTGGGTGGAGTTCATCACGCCCTTCCACTTCGGCTGGCCCACCTTCGATGCCATGACCGCGGTCACCCTGTGCGTGGTGATGATCGTGATCATGATCGAGGGCGTGGGCCAGTTCCTGGCGCTGGGCGAGATCGTGGGCCGCCCGGTGGGCTGCGACGACCTCGCGCGCGGCCTGCGTGCCGACGGCGTGGGCGCGCTGGTGGGGGCGGTGTTCAACACCTTCACCTACACCTCGTATGCGCAGAACGTGGGGCTGGTGCAGGTCACCGGCGTGCGCAGCCGCTGGGTCTGCGCCACCGCCGGCGGCATCCTGATCGTGCTGGGCTGCCTGCCCAAGCTGGCCTTCTTTGCCGCGTCGATCCCGCAATACGTGCTGGGCGGCGCCGCGCTGGTGATGTTCGGCATGGTGGCCGCCACCGGCGTGCGCATCCTCGGCCATGTGGATTTTGTCGAGAACAAGAAGAACGCCTATATCGTCGCCGTCAGCGTGGCGCTGGGCATGATCCCGCTGGTGTCGGACAAGTTCTTCGCGCAGATGCCGGAGCTGCTGGCCAAGTTCTGCCAGAACGGCATCCTGCTCGGCACGCTGACCGCGGTGCTGCTGAACCTGCTGTTCAACGCCCGCTCGCCGGCCCCCCAGGCCCACGGGCTGGCGAAGGAGCCGGCATGACGTAGTCAGGCTGCGTCGGCCAGTTTGGCGCGATAGCGCATCAGCAGATCGCGGAAAGCCTGGGCCGGCGGTGACAGCGACCGGTCCGCGTGCACCAGCAGCGAGATCTCGCGGTGGATCACCGGATCGGTCGGCATCACCGTGGCCAGCCCCAGCGCGGAAGTCAGCCGCGTGACCGCCGCGCTCATCACCGCGATGCCCAGCCCGGCATCCACCATGCCCACCATGGTCAGCGGCAGGAACACCTCGTGCACCCGCTGCAGCGAAATGCCGCGCGCGGCCAGCGCGGTATCCAGGCAGTCGCGGATCGGGTTGCCCTTGTGCGGCCCGATCACGGGCAGGCCCGCCACGTCTTCCCAGCGCAGCGTCTTGCGCCGCCGCAGCGGGTGGTGAGCCGGCATCACGATCACGAAAGGATCGGACATCAGCCGGTGCGCGCTCAGGTCGGGCTGGCCCTCGGGGATGGTGCCGATGCCGAAATCCACCTCGCCCGAGCTGACCATCTTGGTCACCTCATGCTCGGACACATCGTGCAGTTCCACCTTCACGCCGGGATGGCTCACGCAGAACTCGCGGATCACGCGCGGCAGCATCAGCGCCGCCTGGATCGACGAGGCCGAGATCGACACACGCCCGCGCCCCAGCGTGCGCAGCTCGCTGGAGTTCTCGATCACGCTGTCGATATCGGCCACCGCCTTCTTCACCAGCGGCAGCAACTCCGCGCCCGCCTGCGTGATGTGCAGCTGGCGCGTATGGCGGTCGAACAGCTTCAGGCCGAGGTTGCCTTCCAGCTCGTGGATCAGCGCGCTGACCGACGACTGCGACAGGTCCAGCTTCTCGGCCGCGCGGGTGAAGTGGCGCTCCTGCGCCACGGCAATGAACGCGCGCAGCTGGCGCAGCGACACGTTCATGTTGCTGAGGTTGGGCACGTTGTCTACCTCCGGGATGTCGGGGTGCGCGCTTGCTCTGCCAGGTTTGGCCGGCGCGTCTGATTCAGAGGGTAACACGATCAATTAATCCGTTTCCGGGTCTTTACCGATGAAGGCCATCCGCCCATGATGACTTCAACGGTGCGGCCCCACACGACAGGCAAGACGCCGCCGATGGCACAGACCAGGAGGAGCAATGAGAGCGTTTGAATACTTCGAACCGGCAACGCTGGCGGAAGCCTCGGCCATGCTGCACCGGTGCGGCGGCAAGGCCAGCGTGCTGGCCGGCGGCACGGACCTGCTGGTCCAGATCAAGGAGTCCGTGCGCAAGCCCGAGCAGGTGATCAACATCAAGAAGATCCCGGGCATGGACGTGCTGACGTTCGACCCCGTCAACGGCCTGCGCATCGGCGCGCTGGTGACCACGCGCGCGGTGGAGACCTCGGGCTTCGTGCAGCGCCACTATGCCAGCCTGGCGAAGGCCGTGACGGACTTCGCCTCGATCCAGGTGCGCCATCGCGCCACCGTGGTGGGCAACGTCTGCCGCGCGTCGCCGTCGGCCGATTCGATCGCGCCGCTGGTGGCCGATGGCGCTTCGGTGCACCTGTATGGCCTGTCCGGCTCGCGCGAGCTGCGCGTGGTGGACTTCGTCACCGGCGTCGGCAAGACCGCCATCGCGCCGGACGAGATCGTCACCCGCATCACCGTGCCGGCACCGCGCCCCCACACCGGCAAGGTCTACCTCAAGCATGGCCGCCGCGCGCAGATGGAACTGGCCACCGTCGGCGTGGCGGTATCGCTGACGGTCGAGAACGACTACTGCGCCGAGGTCGGCATCGTGCTCGCCGCGGTCGGCCCGACCCCAGTACGCGCCGTGCGTGCCGAACAGGTGTTGCGCGGCCAGCGCGTGACGGACGCGCTGATCCTGCAGGCCGCGCACGCCGCTATGGGCGAAGCGCGCCCCATCAGCGACGTGCGCGCCAGCGAAGCGTACCGGCGGCAGATGGTCAGCGTGCTGACCCGCCGCGCTCTCGAACAAGCCCTGGAGGCCGCAACATGCGAAAGATAATCGAACTCGTCATCAACGGCGAGCCGCGCGAACTGGCGGTGGAACCGCACGGCACGCTGCTCGACGCCCTGCGCAACGACGCCTGCCTGACCGGCACCAAGAAGGGATGCGACGTGGGCGAATGCGGTTCGTGCACCGTCATCATCGACGGCCAGCCGATGAATTCCTGCCTGGTGCTGGCACCCGAAGCGCACGGCTGCCACATCACCACCATCGAAGGCGTGCAGCCCGCGCCCGACACCGTGCACCCGATCCAGGAGCAGTTCATGCAGTGCGGCGCCGCGCAGTGCGGCTTCTGCACGCCGGGCTTCGTGGTGATGGCCAAGGCGCTGCTGGATGAGAACCCGCGTCCCACGCGCGACGAAATCCGCTTTGCCATTGCCGGCAATATCTGCCGCTGCACCGGCTACACCAAGATCATCGAGGCCATCGAGAGGACCGCCGAGGCCATGGACTTCGCGGGCTGCAAGGCCCGCGCCAGCGAGGAGGCATGATGACCCACGCCGTGATCGGACACAGCGTCAAGCGTACCGACCTGCTCGACAAGGTCACCGGCAACGCCAGATACGTTGCCGACATGCCCTTCCCCGGCCTGCTGTTCGGCAAGATGAAGCGCTGCAACCTCGCGCACGCGAAAATCCGCCGCATCGACACCTCGCGTGCGCTGGCATTGCCAGGCGTCAAGGCCGTGCTGACCCATGAGAACGTGCCGCGCGTGCTGCACGCCGGCTCGCCCCACCCGCGCTCCGCCTCGGTGACCTGCGACCAGTACATCCTGGATGACAAGGTGCGCTACTGGGGCGAAGGCGTGGCCGCGGTGGCCGCCATCAGCGAAGAGATCGCCGAGCGCGCGATCGAGCTGATCGAAGTCGAATACGAAGCGCTGCCCGCCGTCTTCACCACCGAGGACGCCGAGCGCTCCGATGCCCCGCGCATCCACGAGCGCGAACCCGGCGGCAACCTGGTGCTGCCGCCGGTGATCATCAAGCGCGGCGACGTCGAAGCGGGCTTTGCCGAGGCGGACTTCATCCTCGAAGGCATCTACGAAGGCGGCCGCCCCACCCCCGCCTACATGGAGCCCAACGTCTGCACCACCAGCTGGGACGGCAACGGCAACCTGACGGTGTGGATCTCCACCCAGACCGCCTTCATGGTGCGCGGCATCATGGCCGAGGTGCTGGGCCTGCCGCTGCACAAGGTGCGCGTGCTGGTCGACCACATGGGCGGCGGCTTCGGCGCCAAGCAGGACCTGTTCCAGCAGGAGTTCCTGTGCGCGCTGCTGGCGCGCGAGACGCGCCGCCCGGTGCGCATGGAATACACGCGCGAAGAAACCTTCCTCGGCGGCCGCACGCGCCATCCGGCCAGGATCTGGCTCAAGCAGGGCTTCCGCAACGACGGCACCATCACCGCGCGCCAGGCCAAAGTGGTGTTCAACTCCGGCGCCTATGGCTCGCATGGCCCGGGCGTGACCAATGTCGGCACGGCCGCCATGGTCTCGCTGTACCGCTGCGACAACGTGCTGCTGGAAGGCCGCTGCGTCTACACCAACAGCCCCATCGCCGGCGCCTTCCGCGGCTATGGCGTAGTGCAGACCTATTACGCGCTCGACGTGCAGATGGACGAGGCCGCCGAGCACCTGGGCCTGGACCCCGCCGGGCTGAAGCTGAAGAACGCCGTGCGCGAAGGCGACATTGCACCGTCCAACCATCCGCTGATCGGGCACGGCCTGGAGGCCTGCATCGAGAAGGGCATGGAACTCGTCGACTGGCCCGCGCTGCGCGGCCGCCAGCGCGACACCAGCGGCCCGATCCGCACCGGCTGGGGCCTGGGCTGCGAGATGCACGGCAGCAGCGCCTATCCCGGCATCAAGGAGCAGGGCAACGCCATCATCAAGATGAACGAGGATGGAACAGTGGTTCTGCTGACCGGCGCGGCCGGGCTGGGCACCGGTGCGCATACGGCCCTCGCGCAGATCGTTGCAGAAGAGCTGACCCTGCCGTTCGAAGCGGTGGCGGTCGTGCACGGCGATACCGACGTGGTGCCCTGGGACATCGGCGCCTTCGCCAGCCACACCACCTATATGGTCGGCAAGGCCGCGCAGATGGCAGCGGGCGAGATCAAGCGCCAGCTGTTCGATCGCGCCGCCAAGCTGATGGAATGCGAGCCCGCGGCCCTGACCCTGACCGCCGGCGTGATCGCCGTGCGCGACCGCGACGGCCCGACCCTGACCGTGCGCGAGGCCGTGATGCCGCGCAAGGGCATCCCCGCCGCGCAGCTGGTGGGCACCGCCACCTATCACCCGACCAAGTCGTATTCGTTCGCCGCGCATTTTGCCGAGGTGGCGGTCGATACCGAAACCGGCTTCATCACCGTGCAGCAGGTGGTGCCTGTGCATGACGTCGGCAAGGTGATCCACCCGGTCGCGGCCGCAGGGCAGATCGAGGGCGGCATCCAGCAAGGCATCGGCCATACGCTGTATGAGGACTACCAGATCGACATGCGCACCGGCCGCTCGCTCAACGCCAACTTCGTCGACTACAAGATGCCGCTGGCGATGGACATGCCGCCCATCCACACGGTGATCCTGGAGGTGGCGCCCGACCCCGGCGGCCCGTTCGGCGCCAAGGGCGTGGGCGAGGACCCCATCGTCGCGATCGGGCCGGCGATTGCCAACGCGGTGTTCGACGCCATCGGCGTGCGCTTCCGGCACTATCCGATCAAGCCGGAGCAAGTGCTGCAGGCACTGGCGGAGAAGGCAGCGAAGGAAGGCGCCACTCCATGACCCGCAAGCAACGCCTGGTGGTCGCCATCACCGGCGCCAGCGGCGCGGTGTACGGCGTGCGCGTGCTGCAGGCGCTGTCGGCGCTGGACGGCTGGGAGACCCACCTGGTCTGCTCGCCGTCCGGCCTGCTGACCGCGCACCATGAGCTGGGATTGCAGCGCCCGCAGATCGAAGCCATGGCCGACGTGGTGCACAACGTGCGCGACATCGGCGCCACCATCGCCAGCGGCTCGTTCCGCTGCGATGGCATGGTGGTGGCGCCGTGCTCCATGCGCACGCTGGCCGCCATCGCCACCGGGCTTGCCGACAACCTCGTCACCCGCGCCGCCGACGTGATGCTCAAGGAGCGCCGCCGGCTGGTGCTGCTGGCGCGTGAGACGCCCCTCCACCTGGTGCACCTGCGCAACATGACCGCGGTGACCGAGATGGGCGCCATCGTGCTGCCGCCGGTGCCGGCCTTCTACACACATCCGCAGTCAGTGGACGACATCGTCAACCACACCGTGGGGCGCGTGCTGGACCTGTTCGACGTGCCGCACGACGGGCTGGTGGAACGCTGGCAAGGCTTGCGCCCCAACGTGGCCACCGCTTGAAAAGAACTCTCGCCTCGCGGTAGCGAGGAACGCAGTACCCAACTCGGTACAAATCAGGAGACAACATGAACGCACCTGCCGTCGCACAACAGCCGCCCGTCCCGGTCACCATCCTTACCGGCTTCCTCGGCTCGGGCAAGACGACGCTGCTCAACCACATCCTGACGCAGAAGCACGGCCACCGCATCGCCGTGATCGAGAACGAGTTCGGTGAGGTCGATGTCGATTCCGACCTGGTGATGACCTCCGACGAAGAGATCTACCAGATGACCAACGGCTGCATCTGCTGCGTGGTCGATGTGCGCACCGACCTCGTGCGCATCCTGCAAAAGCTGCTGGAACAGCCCGATCGCTTCGACCATATCCTGGTCGAGACCAGCGGCCTGGCCGATCCCACGCCGGTGGCGGCCACCTTCTTCATGGACAACGAAGTCGCCAAGCAGGTCACGCTGGACGGCATCCTGACGCTGGTGGACGCGGTGCATATCGAGAGCCACCTCGATGATCCCCAGCTGACCGGCTTCGACAACCAGGCCGTCGACCAGATCGTGGCGGCCGACCGCGTGATCCTCAACAAGTCCGACCTGGTGAACGCCGCGCGGCTCGACCGGCTGGAGGCACGCATCCACCGGCTGAACGAGGGCGCGCAGATCCTGCGCTCCAGCTTTGCGCAGGTGGACCTGGGCAAGGTCCTCGGCATCGGCGGCTTTACCACGGGCACGATCCAGGCGGACGCGCACGATGACCACCACGATCATGCGCACGACCATGACCACGACCATCACGATCACGTTTGCGACGAGCATTGCGACCACGTGCACGATGACGACGCGCATGGCCACCGCCACGATCCGTCGGTCACGTCCGTATCGCTGGTGTTCGACCAGCCGTTCGACCGCCAGCGCCTGGAGCATGGCCTGAAGGCCCTGCTCGCGGCGCAGGGCGACGATGTGTTCCGGATGAAGGGGATCGTGGCCGTGGAGGGCGATGACCGCCGCTACGTGCTGCAGGCGGTGCACCGGCTGATGGATTTCCATCCCGCCGATGCCTGGGGACCGGAAGCCGCGCAAAGCAAGTTCGTGTTTATCGGCCGGCACCTCGACAAGCTGCGCTTGCAGACGCTGCTGAAGGTCTGCCTGCCTGTGGCCCAGGCAGCCTGACGGTCCTGACCAGCAGCGGGGGCTGACCTCCCGTCAGTCGCCGCTGCTGCCCGGCACGCGCTTGCGCAGCAAGTACCTTTGCGTCCCCTCCATGACGCAGACGTCGTTCTGGTTTCGCACCTCCGACCGCATCGCCAGCACGCCGGTCGTACGACCGGGAACCAGCTCGGTGACGGTGAGGCGGCAGTACAACGTATCTCCGACGTATACAGGTGCGAGGAAGCGGCTGCTCTGCTCGATGAAGCCCTTCAGGGACTCCTCGACCATATGGGGGAACAGGCCTGCCCCCGCGGCAGTCTGTATCACGACCTGGAAGCCGTGTGCCAGCATGTGCGGCATGCCGTGAGCACGGCAGTACTCGACATCGTAGTGAACCGGATGGTTGTCCCCGCTTGCCAGCTGGAACGCCGCGAACAGCGCGTCGGTCATGGTGCGGGACGGCAGATTGAAGTGCTCTCCGAGTTCGAAATCCTCAAAGTAGCGTTGCGGACAAAGTTGATAGGCATTCATGGCTTCTCCGTGTTCCTGATGGTTCGTTCCGGCGCTGGCGTGCGCGGATTTTGCTCAGTCGGCTTTCATATTCGTAGCGACGGCCACCCGCTTCCACTTCTCCAGTTCCGCCCGCAGGAATTTGTCGAGCCCCGCTGGTGTAGGCTGGGTCTCCAGCTGCAACCCGAGCTCGAAGGCCTTGCTTTGCAGGGCGGGATCGCTGAGTGCATCGCCAAGTGTCGAGACCAGCTTCTGGACAACTGTCGAAGGTGTTCGGGCTGGCACGAATACCGCATTCCAGGTGTACGCCTCATAGCCGGATACGGCTTCCGCAATCGCCGGCGTCTCCCTGGTCTGCGGCAGGCGTTTTTCCATCGACGTTCCCAGCAAGCGCACCGTTCCTGCCCGCACCTGCGCCAGCCCTGTCGGTGCGCTGTCGATCATGAATTCGACATGGCCACCGATAAGATCGGCCATGGCAGGCGCGCTCCCCCGATATGGGACATGGACCGCTTTCGTTCCTGCCGTGTAGTTCAGCAGTTCCCCGGCGAGATGCGGGGCACTGCCAACTCCGGCTGAGCCATAGTTGACCTGACCGGGACGCGACTTCAGATAAGCGATGAATTCCGGCAGTGTTTTCGCCGGAATGCCCTTGTTCACGACCAGCACCAGGGGCGCACGAGCTGCCAGCCCGACTGGCGCAAAGTCCTCGATCGTGCGATACGGCAGGCTGGCGTGAATGCTTGGGTTCACGGCGTGCGCGACGGTGGTCAGCAGCAAGGTATATCCGTCCGGTGCGGCCTTCGCCGCGAGCTCGGTGCCGACTATCGTGCCGGCCCCCGACTTGTTCTCGACAACCACCGAGGTGTTCAGCTTGCGGCCCCAGCTTGCAGCCAACGATCGGGCGAACGTGTCCGTCGGCCCGCCAGCGGGGTACGGAACGATGAGTCGGACAGGCCGCGCCGGGTAGTCTGTCTGCGCCACGGACGGGGACGCACAGGCCAGGAGTGTCGCGGCGCTCCCCAGCGCGCTGGTGATCCTGCGGAAGAATATGGTCATGTTGGTCTCCGATTCTTTTTTGCGTAGCACAGCGGTAGCTGCGGTGACGAGCCGAAATATAGAATCGGACCCTGCAAGGACACCAGTCGAAAGCTCCTGGGGTGTCGTTAGAATTCTTCTAAACATCCCCAGGAACTGTCGGGCAACGGAGACAAGCGTGCGTTTCGAACTCACCGATCTGCGAGTATTCCTCGCCATTGCGCAGGCCAAGAGTGTGACGGCGGGAGCGTCAGATGTGCATTTGACGGCGCCTTCCGCCAGCTACCGCCTCAAGAACCTCGAACAGGCGATGGGCGTTCCGTTGTTCAACAGAACACAGAAGGGCATGGCCCTGACGCCGGCGGGCGAGACGGTACTGCGCTATGCCGAGGCGATCATGGAGAACGTCGAACGCTTGCAGTCGGAGATGCGGCGCCATACCGACGGCATTGAAGGGCATATCCGTGTCTACGCGAACAGCAGCACCATGGCCAGCTTGCCCGCGGCACTTAGCCGGTTCCTGGCGGCGTACCCGAATGTCAATGTCGACCTGGAGGAGCACCTCAGCGAGGACAGCGTGCGCGCAGTGATCGAGGACCGTGCGGACGTCGGCTTGGTGGCCGGCGCCATCGACATGCGGGGCCTGGAGTTCATTCGATATGGCGTCGATGAGCTGATGTTCGTGGTTCCGGCACGCCACCCGTCAGGGTTGCTCGACAAGATGTCCCTTGCACAGGCGTTGGCGTACGATCTGGTATCCGTCGGCAGCAAGAGCAGCAATTTCCTCTTCCTCAATGACATGGCAGCGCGTGCCGGCATCAAGCCACGCGTTCGCGTGCATGCACCCGACTTTGCCGCGGCCATGCGTTGCGTACAGGAAGGCGCCGGCATCTCCCTCGTGCCACGTTCCGTAGCGGGTCCCCTGATTGAGCAAGGGGTGGTGGAAGGGGTCGCCCTGGATGAGCCATGGGCCCGGCGCGAGCAGCGGATAGTCGTGCGGAGCCAGAAGGCGCTCCCAGCCTATACGCGGGACTTTATCCGCTATGTCGCCGAATGGGGTGCACCGGACGCCGCGCCGTAAGGCCACGCATGCGACCGGTTTCGAAGACTTCGAAGCCGCCTTAGGAATTCTCGACTGTTCGGGGGAAGAGGACCGTTCCTATACTTCGTCGTCCGGCCCGCGTGCCGCCAGGTTCCCTCATTCTCCCTCCATGAAACCCAGCCTACGCCCCCTTGATGGCATCACCGTTCTGGCGCTCGAGCACGCTGTAGCGGCACCCTTTGCCAGCCGCCAACTCGCCGATCTCGGCGCCCGCGTCATCAAGGTGGAGCGCCCGGTTGTTGGCGATTTCGCCCGCGACTATGACCATTCCGTGCACGGCCAGTCGTCGTTCTTTGTCTGGGCAAATCGCGGCAAGGAAAGCCTCACGCTGGATCTCAAGAAGCCCGAGGCCAAGGCGATTATGCACAAGCTGCTCGCCGAAGCGGACGTGTTCATCCAGAACCTGGCGCCGGGCGCCGCCCAACGCATGGGGCTGGACTTCGAGTCATTGCATGCTGACTATCCTGAGCTGATCGTCTGCGATATCTCAGGGTATGGCGACAGCGGGCCATACCGCGACAAGAAGGCCTATGACCTGTTGATCCAGGCCGCTGCAGGCCTGATCTCGGTAACCGGTACGGAAGCTGCGCCGTCGCGCACCGGCATTTCCATCGCGGACATTGCCGCTGGCATGTACGCCTATACCGGCATCCTGTCCGCCTTGCTGCAACGCGCGCGGACTGGCGCTGGCCTCAGGGTTGAAGTCACCATGCTCGAGGCATTGAGCGAATGGATGTCATATCCCCTGAACTTCGCTCACTATGGCGGCATGCCGCCGGCACGCAATGGCGTTGCGCATCCGGGTATCGCCCCCTACGGCCAGTATCAGACCGGCGATGGGGCCAGCGTCATCTTCGGGCTGCAAAACGAACGGGAATGGGAGCGCTTCTGCACCGAGGTGCTGGAGGACCCGGCCCTGGCGGCAGATGCCCGCTTCAACTCCAATCTCCAACGCGTCGCCAATCGCGCGGCATTGGACCAGGAGATCGCCAGTCATCTCCGGTCCATGACCCGGGAGCAGCTGGTCAAGCGTCTCGATCGCGGGGGCATTGCCAACTCGCCCCTGAACGATATGCATGATGTGTGGCAGCACGCGCAATTTGCCGCACGCAATCGCTGGCGGGAAGTCCAGACGCCGGGTGGCGCGATCCAGGCACTTCTGCCGCCGGCAACGCTGTCGGGCGTGCCAGCTGCCATGGGGAATGTGCCGGCAGTCGGCGAGCACTCCACCCTTGTCCTGAAGTCACTCGGCATGAACGAGGCGGAGATCGAAGCCCTGGCGGCCGCGGGCACGATCTGAGCGCTGAAGGCCTTCCTGCCTGTGGCGCCGGCAGCCTGATGATCCTGAGCAACAGAGGGCTGGCTCGCCGTCAGCCCCCCTGCTGCGCTGCCGACCGCAAGGTCTGCGACGGCAGCTCGCCGAACTCGCGCCGGTACTCGCGCGAGAACAGGCTCAGGTGGGTAAAGCCGTGCCGCAGCGCAATCGCGCTGACCATCCCCTTCTGTTGCCGCGCCCGCTGCAGATCAGCGCGTGCGCCATGCAGGCGCAGCAGACGCAGGTACTCCATCGGCGTGGTGTTCTTGCTCTTGCGAAAGCCCAGCTGCAAGGTGCGCGCCGATACGCCGCAATGTGCGGCGATCTGCTCCAGCGTCAGCGGCTGGTCAAGATTGGCTCGCAGGTAGGCGATGGCATTGCGCACATAGTCCGGCAGCACCGCCTCGAACCGGCGCGGCAGCATATTGCCGTCCGCGGCAAAGCGGTCTAGCAGCAGTGTCGACAGCACGATGCGCTCGATGCTGCCATCCACCGCCGGCACGCCGCTGCCTTCGCGCCGCACCCGCGTTTCCGCGCGCAGGTAGCTCACCAGCGCCTGCCAGCGCTCGGCACGGCCATCGTCCGCCACCGGCTGCATGTCGAATTCAATCGGCACCGGCGGCTCGAAGCTGAACTGCTGGCGGAACGCCTCGTCGATCAGCTGCCGGCGGATCACCACGCTGAAGCGCTCGCAGCCAGGGTCCAGAGACAACGTGGCCGGCACGGTGGGCGAGAACACAAAGGTCGCCCCCGGCGGCATCAGCATCGCGCCACGCGGCGTCTGCACGCGACACGTACCCGCCAGCACAGTCTGGATTACGAACTCATCCTTGTTCGGCTGCGGCTCGATCTGCACCGCCTGGTTGTAGGCAATGGTGACCAGCGTCAGCCGACCGATGGTGCTGGTGTCGATACGGGCATCGAGCGCCGCATCGGCTTGCGTCGCGCGCAGCCGCGCAGGGCCGAACACGCGCCCGGAAAGCGACTGGATGCGATCCAGGTCACCGCCGCGGCTGACTGGCGAGCGGGAGGCTGCAGCAAACCATCCTGCGGTGGGCGACATGGCATTGGGAAAGTGGTGGAAGGAGCCGGAAATACGCCTTCGCTCTCAGCGCATTCGGATAGCAATGAAGGAGCGCATCCATCCTATGACCACCCCCGCCCTCACGCAACCCAAGGGAAACCCCTGATGCCCCGGGCGCGCATTTTGCAAGCGCGATTGCGGCCCGGTGCCAGGGCCTTCGCAATAACGCTATGACGGCATGCCGTGCATCACTACTGTGCAAGGCATGCGTCGGCCATGCGCCGAGCATGGCACCGTGACGGACCGAGCCCGGCAACCAACAGACCGGGCCAGCCGCCGCCGGCATGGCGCACTTTCCCCCAGCACGCGGCAGGAGACAACATCATGCAAGCAGCGGTTCACCCCGTCGACCAGGTCCTGCCGGCACGCGCCATGGCGTCGCTCGGCTTCCAGCACATGCTGGTCAGTTATCTCGGCGCCATCGCGGTGCCGATGATCGTGGCCGGCGCGCTCAAGATGTCGCCGGCGCAGACCACCATGCTGATCAGCACCGCCCTGTTCACCTCCGGCATCGCCACCCTGCTGCAGACCGTCGGCTTCTGGAAGTTCGGCGTGCGCCTGCCGCTGATGCAGGGCGTGGCGTTCAGCTCCGTGGGCCCGGTCATCGCCATCGGCACCGATCCGTCGCTGGGCTTCAACGGCGTCTGCGGCGCCATCATCGCCGCGGGCGTGATCGCGATGTTCCTTGCGCCCATCATCGGCAAGCTCAAGCGCTTCTTTCCGCCGGTGGTCAGTGGTTGCACCATCACCGCCGTGGGCCTGTCGCTGTTCCCGGTTTCGTTTCACTGGTTTGGAGGCGGAAGGGGGGCGCCGGATTTCGGCGCCCCCATCTTTTTCATCGTCGCCTTCGGCGTGGTGGCGCTGATCCTGTTCATCAACCGGCACGGCGGTGAACTGATCCGCAACCTGTCCGTGGTGATCGGCCTACTGGTTGGCGGCGCGGTGGCGTGGATGCTGGGCATGGGCAGCTTCGATGAAGTCGCGCGCGCACCGTGGTTCACCATGGTGACGCCGTTCGCCTTCGGCATGCCCACCTTCAACGTGGGCGCCATCACCACCATGGTGATCGTGATGGTGGTGCAGATGGTGGAATCGATGGGCCTGTTCATCGCCGTCGGCGATATCGTCAAGCGCCCCCTGACCGAGCGCGACGCCACCCGCGGCCTGCGCGCCAACGGCCTGGCCAGCGCCATCGGCGGCATGTTCGCGGCCTTCCCGTATATCGCGTTCATGGAGAACGTGGGGCTGGTCATCGTCACCGGCGTGCGCAGCCGCTGGGTGGTGGCCACCTGCGGCGCGATGTTGTGCGCCGTGGCGCTGGTGCCCAAGATCGGCGCGCTGTTTGCGTCGATCCCGGCAGCCGCGCTGGGCGGCGCCACCATGGTCATGTTCGGCGTCGTCGTCGCCGCCGGCATCAAGACCCTGGGCGAGGTCGAATACGACCGCAACCCCAACAACCTCTCCATCGTCTCCATCACGCTCGGCTGCGCGATGATGCCCGTGATGCTCCCCGTCATGCTGGAGAAGCTGCCCGGCTTCCTGCAGCCCTTTGTCCACAGCAGCGTGATCATCGCCTGCGTGGTCTCCGTGGTGCTCAACCTGATTCTCAACGGCGTGCCCGCCCGTGAAGCCGACGAGCTGCCCGCCAGTGCCGACAACGTCCAAGGAGTCTGAAACATGGTGCAGAACACCAACGCCACCACCAACGCGCCCGCCGGCGACCTGCTGATCCGCAACGCCGCTGCCGTGATGACGGGCAGCACCGGCAATGCCGCGCGAGCGGGCGCCGCCGACATCCGCATCCGCGACGGCCGCATCGCCGAGATCGGCGCAGCCCTGCCGCGCCAGGACGGCGAGGCTGTGCTCGACGCCACCGGCTGCGTGGTCTACCCGGGCTGGGTCAACACCCACCACCACCTGTTCCAGAACCTGCTCAAGGCCGTACCCAGCGGCATGAACGTGGGGCTGGAGCAATGGCTGGCCTCCGTCGCCTACCCGCGACTGGCACGCTTCACGCCGGAGATCTTCCGCACCGCCGTGCGGCTGGGGATGGCTGAGCTGCTGCTGTCCGGCACCACCACCTGCGCCGATCACCACTACCTGTATCACCACGGTCATGGGGCAGAGACCGGCGACGTGCTGTTCGAAGTAGCGGAGGAGCTTGGCATGCGCCTGGTGCTGTGTCGCGGCGGCGCCATCCAGTCAGCCTCAGATCACCCCGGCATGCGCGCGACTGCACTGGAGCCGGAAACGCTGGACGAGATGCTGGCCGATATCGAACGGCTCAAGGCCCGCTACCACGATGCCTCAGCAGATGGCCTGCGCCGCGTGGTGGTCGCGCCAACCACACCGACCTTCTCCCTGCCCCCCGCCCTGCTGCGCGAGCTGGCCGCCTTCGGGCGCGGCATGGATTTGCGGCTGCATTCGCACCTGTCCGAGACCGACAACTACGTGAAGTTCTGCCGCGAGAAGTATCAGTGCACACCGGTACAGTTCGTGGCTGACCACGACTGGCTGGGGCCCGATGTCTGGTTCGCGCACCTGGTTACCGTTAGTCCCGAAGAGATCCGCATGCTGGCCGTGACCAACACCGGCATGGCGCACTGCTCTGTCAGCAATGCGCGGCTTGGCAGCGGTATCGCACCAGTGCGCGCGATGGCCGATGCGGGCGTGCCGATCTCACTGGGCGTGGATGGCGTGGCGTCCAATGAATCGGGCAGCATGGTGCATGAGGCCAATTTCGCCTGGCTGGTGCACCGGGCACTGGGCGGGGCCGCGCAAACCCGCGTGGAGGAAGTCATCCATTGGGGCACCGCAGGCGGCGCGCAGGTGCTGGGGCTGCCGGGAATCGGCACGCTCGCGCCAGGGCAGTCTGCCGACCTGGCGATCTATGACGTCAACGGGCTGCGGTTCCATGGGTTCCATGACATCGGCACAGCTCCGGTGGCGGCTGGCGAGCCTGCGCCGGTGCGGGATGTGCTGGTGCGTGGGCGTCAGGTGGTGCGTGATGGCGCGATCGTGGGACTGGATCTGGAGAAGCTGCGCCGGGAGGCGCGGGAGGCATTGGCAACGCTGGTGGATTGAGGGAGGGTTTAGGCGTTTGGCTATTTGCTGGCGGGCGGAGGTCGGGCAGGATGCGGCGTCCGTGTGGGAATGCGAAGTGTCTTATCGAGTCGAGCGCCGTGACGCGGGAGACTGGGGCTGTCATCGAACAACGGTGACCGAGTGTGGAAACTCGACAGCTTCATCCAGGGCGATCGCTGCATGCGATTGCCCTCTTCCGCGTACGCGCCATTTCTCCATATGGCGGGCCGGACGAGGCAGCCGCAAGGCTGACCGGGATTGGGTGAAGCACCGGTTTTCCACCCTCGTCGTCAGGCCCGCCGCCCTCCCCTAACGTCGTGCGGCGGACCTTCACTCAACGATAGGAGGTCCTATGTCGGAAATCGATCTATCCACGGCGCGGTACAGCCTTCAGTCAGTTTCGGCTGGTATGGATGGTGTGCTTACCCTGCTGGAACAGCAGAGTGTGCAATTCGAGGGCTGCTTTAGTGCATTTTGCTTGTTGGGGCTGGTGAAAGCGCAGCTGGAGAGTGTGTTGGCGGATGAGCTGCCTGCGTCTTAACGGGTAGGCTTCCCGGCAAAGGCGCTGACAGTGAAGTCGGGAAGCCTCTCCCACCCCTGGTGTCGGCTCGCAGCGAATGCACCAATCCCAGAGCGTGGGAGCGCGCAGGTACACTTCAACCCATAAAAATAGTAGGTGGGTAAGGACGATGTACCACTACACAGACGGCGGCCTTAAAGACGTTTGGCTGGCCAATGGATACAAGATCCAGAGCACGCTCCACGGCAAAGGCGTATCGATCGAAGATCTGGATGGTCTTTGCGTCGCCATCTGCCTCGCCCTGGCCAAGAAGCCATCCCCTCTCACCGGTACCGAATTCCGCTACATCCGCAGCGCAGGCTTGATGCAATCGCAAGCCGGTCTGGCAAAACTGCTTGGGAACAATGAGCAGGCCGTCGCTCGTTGGGAGAAGACCGGCAAGTTGCCAAGGTGGGCCGACAAACTGGTACGCCTGCTTTACCTGGCCCGCGCAGAAGGCAGTGCCCCTATTGCCTCAGTCATCGAACGCATCAACGCAGTCGAGCGCGCGGAAAAGCAGAAGATCATGCTACGCGCGGCGAAATCCGGGTGGGCGTCTAAGGTCGAGTCACAGGGCAGTGACGAAGGCATTGCGGCATAAGAAGCGATGCGCGCGAAAAGCGCCTTCACCGCCGGCTGCCGACTCAGGGGCGAGAACTTCTATAGTTTCGGCAACTGGGAAACGACGGCGACTTGCGATCAAGCGTCCCAAGGGTTCAGGATGCTCACGCCAGTTGCCATGAAGTCGGCGACATTTCGTGTAACGACGGTCATACCGTGCACGATTGCTGTTGCGGCAATCAACGCATCCCGCTCCGATTGCCGGTCTGGTACGTGCAGCCGAGCGCAACGCAGGGCCACGGCGGTATCAATGGGCAAAACGCGGCCTGCGAATTCGGGCAATACATGGTGGTCCAGCCACGCCCGCAGCAGCGCGCCCTGGCGGGCATCCCGCCGCTCGATTTGCAAGACACCGGTTTCCAGTTCCATGATGGTGACGGCCGACACAAAGAGCCAAGCTGCATCAACGCTGGCAGACCACGCTGCAACGTTTGCATCAGCCTTACCGGCTCGGACCTTGCGCAGTTCGGAAACGACATTGGTATCGAGCACGAACATCATGTGAGATCAGCGGGGCGGAATTTGATGTTGGCACGTGGCGGATTGAACTCGATGTCTTCAATTCCGGGCATCGCGAGTGCGTCCGCAATATTGCGACGCTGCTGGGTGAGCCTCTGATATTCCTCGAAGCTCAACAGCACATGCGCCGGTTTGCCGCGGTCCGTGATGAAGACCGGACCATCCTTCGTCGCCTTCTTGGCTCTTGTCACGTCCTGATTGAGTTCTCGGCTCGATAGGGTTGTGATCGTCATGATGACACTCTCAGCAACTTCAATGTAGTTACGTTACTACAATGAAAAGAGCGGCGCAACCATGCTTTGCCTACATCACGAGGACATGGCCCGCCTATGTTGATATGCCCGCGCTGAGCTGCAAACCCTTGGTGGGGCCTCGCGGCGGTATCCGTGACTGGACGCACAGGCACTCGCGCTTCCCGCCCGCCCATCCACGAACTTAACCCGTCTATTCGGCCCATAGGCCTGGTACTGCTCTTTGTGGTGGCCTACCTCACGCATGACAACGAACTCCATGACGAGGTATCCCATGCACCACGCCTTCCCGCCCAATGACCCCAATGCCATGGCCTACTGGCGGGCGCGCCGCATGGTGCATGCCCTGCGCGGCTGGCCACCGCGATCCGGGCACTGGTACGGGGCTGGCGTGAAGCAACAGAATGGCGGCGCGATACTTCTCAATCACCCTTAAAGCCCGACGCCTTGATCACCGGCGTCCACCGTGCCGAAAGCGCGCTCGCATACCTGGCAACCTCATCAGAAGTGCCGCCCGGCAAGATGTCATACCCGGCGCGCGCCAGCTTCTCGCGCACGTCCGGCATGGCCAGCACCTTGCGCACGGCCTGATACCACTGCGTGGTCACGTCGGGCGGCGTGTTGGCGCGGACATAAAGCAGGTAGCGCGACGACGTCACCAGGTTGGGGAAACCAGACTCCGCAAACGTAGGCACATCCGGCAACGCATCGGCGCGCTTTTCCCCTGCCACGGCCAGCACGCGGAGCTTGCCGCCGCGATGCAGCTCGGTAAAAGTCGTGATGGCGTCCATGCCTGCCGCGATCTGGTTGCCCATCATTTCCGTTGCCATCGCCGAGCCACCGCGATACGGCACCAGCGTGCTGCCGGTGTGCGACTGGCTGACGAACTCCACGGCAAGGAAATGCAGCAGCGTGCCAACCGTGCTGATGCCAATCGAGTACTCGGCCGGCTTGGCCCTGGCAGCCTTGACGAAGTCGGCCAGCGTCTTGATGGGTGAGCTGGCGCTGACCGCAATGCCGAACTGGACGCCCGTCACATCGGTGATCGCCGTGAAGTCGGTGGCGGGGTTGAAACGCATATTGCTGTAAATCAGCGGCCCGATGAACATCGGATCGACGGGTGCAAGCAGCACGGTATTGCCGTCGGCCGGGGCGTTCTTCAGGAATTCGGCCGCCACGCGCGTCCCGGCACCGGGACGGTTGTCGACGATGACGGTACGACCCATGGCGTCCTTCAGCTTCTCGGACAGCAGGCGGCCCATGTAGTCGGCCGGCCCTCCCGGCGGGAACGGCACGATGATGCGCGATACGGTCTGCCCCCATGCGGCTCGGGAGAGCAGGCCACCGGTACACAAGGCGGCGGCGGTGCCGGCCAGCATGGCGCGGCGGGAAAGCCGTGGGGCGTAAGCAGGTTTGCGTTCGTTCATGGGAAGCTCCTGGGTCTAGATGCCGGTTTGCACGTCGGTGAAAGGGGTAAAACGCGCCGCGTCTTCAATGGCCTGGCCGGCGCGCAGCAACAGGTCTTCGCGGAAGCGCCATGCCATCAGTTGCACGCCGACGGGCACGCCGCCGGCCATGCCTGTCGGCACGGACAGCCCCGGCATGCCGAGCATGGCCGTTGCCAGCAAGGGGCTCTGCGCGTCCAGCAAGGCCTGGTTCTCATCTGGCGTGCGGATATCCGCGTCTTGCACGCTCGGGCGCTGCCACGACACCGGCATCAGGACCAGCGGATACGTTTGCATGAACAGCGACCAGTTGCGTGCGATCGCCTGGCGCCGCGCCAGGGCATCCAGAAAGCCATCGCGATCGGTTTCCTGCATCCCGTCAAGCATGTTGCGCTGGCTTTTCCGCATGGCCTCGTCACCATGCTGGTCAACGCCTGCGATGATGTTGCGGCGGCTGTCGTCGACCGTCAGCGTGCGCCACAGCGCCGCCGCTTCCATGAAGTCAGGCAGGCTGGCCTCCTCGACCGCGTAGCCCGCTTGCTGCAGCCATTGCGCGGCACTGTCCAGCGCTGCGCTGACCGCGGGGTCGACGGGAATGCCCGGACAACGCCGGAACAGCGCGACGCGTGTCGGCCCGGGCGGCAGCGGCAGTTCCAGCGGCACCGGCACCCATGCCGGGTCGCGCCCGTCATAACGGGCCATGGCGTGGTAGCCGAGCCGCAGGTCGGCAATGCTGCGCGCAAGCGGCCCCTGCACGGACATGAGTTGTGGCGTGATGCTGCGCTCGGCAGTGGCCGACGGGTTGTACGCGGGCACCCGCCCCGTCGTCGGCCGCAAGCCGACGACGCCGCAGGCATAGGCCGGATAGCGGATGGAGCCGCCGATGTCATTGCCATGCGCCAGCGCGCCCATGCCGGAAGCGACCGCGGACGCGGCACCGCCGCTGGAGCCACCGGGCGTGATGTCCGCATCCCACGGGTTCAGCGTGCGCCCGTGCAGGCCGTTGTCGGTGAACCAGCGCGAGGAATAGGTAGCCGTATTGCTGCGCCCGACGATGATGGCCCCGGCACTGCGCAAGTTTGCGACCACGGGGGCATCCTCACGCGCGATGTTGTGCTTCAGCGGGATCACGCCGTTGGTGGTGGCATGGCCTGCCTGGTCGACATTGATCTTGATCGTGACCGGCACGCCATGGAGCGGCCCCAGTTCTGCGCCCTCAGCAAGCTGGCGGTCCGCCGCATCCGCGCTGGCCAGCGCCTCTTCTGCCAGCACCTCCGGCAACGCATTCAGACGAGGGTTAAGGGCATCGATGCGGGCCAGCACACTGGCGGTGACCTCGCGGCAGGAAATCTCGCGCCGCCGCACGGCATCGGCAATGTCGACGGCGCTCCAGCGCCAAAGCAATTCAGCAGGTTTCACGTCAAGGCTCCCAGGATTCAGGCAATAGGAATCCCACCCGCCGTGTCGGATGCGACGATGGCGGTTGGGTGTGCGGAAAAAGGGGGGACGCTAGCGCGTCAGGGGATCAGTCGACCGGGCTCATCAGCAAGCTCCCGCGGTCCACCCGGGATTCGGCCTCCAGGGCCAGGGATTCCGCATGCTCCATGTGCTCCTGCATCAGGGCACGCGCACGCTCCGGGTCGCGCGACCGGAAGGCTTCGATCAGCGCGTTGTGACTGTGGAAGATCTCTTCATCAAAGTCGTCGAAATCATCCTGCGCATTACGGACCACGATGACGCGGCGGATGATGTCGTTGAGCAGGCGGCAGAACAACGCCAGCATCGGGCTGCTGCAGGCATCGGCCAGCCGGTCGTGGAACAGCAGGTCGGCCTCGCGCCGCTCATTCCAGTCCGTGCTGCCGCCATGTTCCGGGTGGCTCAGCCCGACCAGGGCTTCGAGATCGGCGATATCGGCATCGGTCAGGCGCAAGGCGGCGTTGGCGGCCAGCTCGGGCTCAACCGCGCGGCGCAGGGCGTACAGCGTGACGATATCGACCGACTGAAAGTACAGGAAGTTGGAAACCGCCTCCAGGCATCGCTCATAGGGCGGCTGCGTCAGCGTGGCACCGCCGTTCGGCCCTGTGCTGACCTTGACCAGCCCCTGCGCCTGCAGCGACGCAAGCGCCTCACGCACCGTCCCGCGTGCGACGCCCATCTGTTCGATCAACGCTGCTTCCTGCGGCAGCTTGTCTCCGACCTTCTGGTGCGTCTGCACGATCCAGCGCTTGATATCGTTGACCACCTGGTCCGAACGCTTCACGCGCCTGCTGCCCTCTATCTGCGGGGTTGGCTTGGAATCCATCACTTCGTATTTATGATCATAATTACCATGATTATGGTGAAGGACTGGGCTTTTCCTATGCGGGTATTCCCGGCGGCACGGGCGAAAAGTTGATCGGTCACAACATGTCGGGGGGCATGGAGGGAATGGACCCGCCGACATTCGCGGTATCCGCGCGCACACCGGCGAACGAAATCCGTCGATTCGGCCCATGGGCCTGGAGCGGCGCTTTGCGGTGGCCTATACCTGAGGCAAGCCAACCATCTTGATCACGAGGTATCCCATGCACCACGCCCTCCCGCCCAACGACGACCCCAACGCCATGGCCTACTGGCGCGCGCGCCGCATGGTGCGTGCCCTGCGCGGCTGGTATATCCACCTGCTGGTCTACGCTGTGGTCAATGGCTGGCTGTGGTTCCGCTTCTTCTACTTTCCCTTGCCGCGGTGGTCGCACTACGCCAGCACCGGCTGGCCGTGGCCGCTGACCACCACCCTGGCCTGGGGCCTGGCGCTGGCGGTGCATGGGTTGCTGGTATGGACGCGGCTGTCGCGCCGCGGACGTGACTGGGAACAGCGCAAGATCCAGGAATTCATGGATCGCCAGTGAATCCGTCAGCCGGCGGCGCAGTGGCGCCGCTGGCTGCCTTACATCTGCCGGAACCGGTGCATGTAGGCGCGAGATACCGGCAGTTCGGCTTCGCTGTCGCGCATCCGGACAAAGAGCCGCCCCGCCTCATCGCGGCGCGTGCCGGCCACGAATTCCATGTTGACGATGGACGAGCGGTGGATCTGCCAGAACACCTCGGGATCGAGGCCGGCAATCAACTCCGCCAGCGGCGTGCGGATCAGGTGTTCGCCATCGCGGGTATGCACGACCACGTACTTGTCGTCGCTCTGGAAGTACATCACCTCCTGGATCGGCACATGGCTGGTGGTATTGCCGCGGCTGGCGCGTACCCAGCGCAACTGGCCGCCGTTTTCCGCGCGCGGCTGGGCGCGCGTGAGCTGGTTCAGTAGCTGTGCCAGTTCCGGCAAAGGTGCCGCTTCCTGCAACGCCTTGCGCAGCCGCTCGATGGTGCGGCCGAGCCGTTCCTCGCTGACCGGCTTGACCAGGTAATCAACGGCCGCGCGCTCGAACGCGTCGAGCGCGAATTCGTCATAGGCCGTGACGAACACCAGCCGGGTATCGGTTTCAATCCCCTGCGCCACCTCCAGGCCGGACAGGCCCGGCATCTTGATATCGAGGAAGGCCACGCTCGGCGACAACCGTGCGATGGCGTCGGCAGCTTCGAGGCCGTTGGTCGCCTCGGCAACGATCTGCAACTCCGGCCAAAGGCGTTGCAGCTTGCTGCGCAGATATGCGCGCAGGTGCTCTTCGTCGTCGGCAATCAGGGCGGTGGGCGTCATGGAGCGTCTCCGTATCAGGATGCACGCGGCAGCGGGATTTCGATCAGCACAGCGGTGCCGGACGAGCGTTCTTCAATCCGTACGTGGGCGTCACCGTCATACAGCACAGCCAGCCGTTCACGCAGGTTCGAAAGCCCGACACCGGCGCCGGCCGAGGGGCGAAAGCCCATGCCATCATCCTCGATGGTTGCCAGCATGCGCGGGCCTCGCCGCTCCAGCCGGACCAGCAGCCGCCCGCCTTCGATCTTGGGCTCCAGCCCATGCTTGATCGCATTCTCGACCACGGGCTGCAGCAGCATCGGTGCGAGCGGCATCAATTCGAGTTCCGGGTCGACATCGACCGAGTAATGCAGCCGGTCCCCCATGCGGATGCGGATCAGCGCCAGATAGTCACGCAGCAGCTTCGCCTCCTGCGCCACCGTGCCTTGCGTGGCGCGGCTGGCTGCAAGCGATGCGCGCAGGTAGGCGATGAAATGCTCCAGCATCAGCGTGGCCTTCTGTGGCGCGGGCTCGATCAGGCTGACTACGTTGGCCAGGGTGTTGAACAGGAAGTGCGGTTCGATCTGCGCCTGCAGCAGGCGCATGCGGGCTTCGACCAACTGCTTCTCCGTCGACAGCGTGCGCACCTGCTCTTGCGCCATGTATTCCGCGATCTTGCGTTCTTCCCACTGCCGCCCGAGCAGGCCGACGCGACCCCAGGTCATGACGCCGTGTATCGCCAGGCCGATGCCCCAGCCCATGAGCGGTCCACCGGACCATGGACGATGCGGCGATCCCACCAGATGGAAGCCGATCAACAATGCATTGACCGCCACGTAGACCATGGCGTGCATGTAGAAGAAGCGCAGCGCGCGCACGCGGCGGCGGGCGTCTTCGTAGGCGCGCTGCTCGGGGGCGGATCGCCAGATGCGGGAGTCTGGGGAGTGCACGGGCGGGTGGTGGTGGGGGCGGAGATAGCGGGAGGTTACCACTGCGATCCGGGCTCTGATATGGGGGTGGCGGGAATCGACGGATCGGCGGCGCGGATCGCAGGAAAGCAGGCGCAGACCGCTTGGCAGCCCCGCCGGAGCCGCCGGCTCGCCAGTGTCGCCAGTGTCGCCAACCAGCAAATCACCAAAACTACCGAAATAGCCACCGTTACCGTTTTGTGCCTACAATTGCCGCATAACAAACTTGCCTGACCGCCGTCGCACCGGGTCCGCGGCACCAACCGTGGTCAGCGCAGTTCCTGAACGGGCAATAAGAAGAGCAACAACGCATGGCCACGCTGATTCCCGCGCTGGGTTCGGTCACTTCGCGCATGACCAGTGGAGAGAGACGCTTCGCCGAGCGTCTGGAGACAAAGCTGGAGGACGACTACCTGTGCTGGTATGACGTCGCCATCGGCGAGAAGACCAGGCATCCGGATTTCATCGTCTTCCATCCCAGCCGGGGTCTGCTGGTGCTGGAGGTCAAGGACTGGCGGCTGGATACCATCCGGGAAATCGACCAGCGCGATGTCACGCTGCTGACGGATCGCGGGCAGGTGCGGGAGATGAATCCCCTCGAGCAAGCCCGGCAGTACATGTTCTATGTCACCAACCTGCTGCAGCGTGATCCGCAACTGGTCTGGCCCAGCGGCTCACTGAAAGGCAAACCCTTCTTTCCCTACGGCTGCGGCGTCGTCCTGTCCAACATCACGCGTGCCCAGTTCGACAAGACCAACCTCGGGGACGTCCTGCCGCCGCACCTGGTGATCTGCCAGGACGAGATGTACGAGACGGTCGACGCAGAACACTTCCAGCAGCGCCTGTGGGAGATGTTCCCGGTCAAGTTCACCTTCAAGCTTTCCCTGCCGCAGATCGAGCGGATTCGCTGGCACCTGTTCCCGCAGATCCGTATGCCGGAGCAACGCGCGCTCTTTCCGGAGGATGCCGCTGAGCCGCTGGATATGCCCGACATCCTTCGCGTCATGGATCTTCAGCAGGAGCAGCTGGCACGCAGTCTCGGCGACGGCCACCGGGTCATTCATGGCGTCGCCGGCTCCGGCAAGACGATGATCCTCGGCTACCGGGCTGAGCATCTGGCAAAGATCGTCACACGGCCGGTCCTCGTGCTTTGCTACAACAAGACCCTCGCCGCCAAGCTGGCGGCGACGATGATCGAGAAAGGCATCGAAGAGAAGGTCCACGTCTATAACTTCCACGCGTGGTGCTCGCGGCAGTTGGAGACTTACAACATTGACCGCCCCAAGGGCCGCCCCAGTGATGCGCTGTTTGAGGAAATGGTGAATCGGGTCATCCAGGGCGTGGACCGAAAAGCGATCCCGGCCGGCCAGTACGACGCCGTGCTGATCGATGAGGGGCATGACTTCCGGCCGGAGTGGTTCAAGCTGGTCGTGCAGATGGTGAATCCGGAGAGCAATTCCCTGTTGGTGCTCTACGATGATGCGCAGTCCATTTATGGCGGCGCCAGGAAGCGCGGGATGACCTTCGCCAGCGTGGGCATCCAGGCCCGAGGCCGTACGACCATCCTCAAGCTGAACTACCGCAATACGCAGGAGATACTGGCCGTCGCGCGTAGTTTTGCGGATGAGTTGCTGCGGCCGACTGAGGCAGCCGAAGACGAAGCGCCTACCGTGCAACCTGTCGGTGCCGGGCGCCGCGGCAACAAACCGCTGCTGATCGAATTGCCAAACGTAGAGGCGGAAGCTGAGCGCATTGCGCAGATCCTGACTGACGAGAACCGGGCAGGCACGCCCTGGTCAGAGATGGCGGTGCTCTATCGTCATTGGGACACGGTCGGCCACGTCACCAGTGCGCTGACACGGAAAGGCATACCGTTCGAATGCCCCCAAATCACCAAACGATTTACGCCCGGTGCGGACAGCGTCAAGGTGATCACCATGCATAGCAGCAAGGGGCTCGAGTTTCCGCTGGTGTGCATTCCGGCCACGGGGATGCCGCATAAACATGATGAGGCCGATGAAGACGAAGCGCGGCTGATGTATGTGGCGATGACGCGGGCTACGCGGCAGTTGGTGATGACGTTTGGGGATGGGTCGCGGTTGGCCGGGAAGCTGCGGGACGCGGTTGAGCGCCTGCAGCAGTAGCTTGTTGGCGCATTGGAATTCCGTCCGGCGAGCGGCAGGGAGCCTGGCGCGGAAACCAAAAGAAAACGGCCTCCCGCATTGGGAGGCCGTCTCAATTCTGGTGCCGGCTGCAGGACTCGAACCCGCCACCTGATGATTACAAATCAACTGCTCTACCTGATGAGCTAAGCCGGCATATCTGGTGCAGACCGCGATTCTACTGCATTGCGGTCCGCTTTGGGATGGCTTACTTCACCACTTTCAGTGCGGGCTTCTTGCTGCCGATGCGCGGCACCGGGGGCGGCGTGTCGTCGTCGCCGGGGCCGGTGTCGGCGGTAGTTGCCGAGGTCTCGGCTTCCACCGGGGCCAGCTTGGGCGGCGGGTTGTTTTCGCGCTCGGTGGCGGCCTGGGTTTCGGGCACGCTGCGTTCGACCGGGAAGGCCATGCCCTGCCCGTTCTCGCGGGCGTAGATGGCCAGCACATTCTCGACGGGGACGTCGATCTTGCGCGAAACGCCGCCGAAGCGTGCGCTGAAGGTGATCCACTCGTTGCCCATGTCCAGGCCGCTGGTGGCGTCGAAGCTGACGTTGAGCACGATCTCGTTGTTCTTGACGAACTCACGCGGCACGCTGGTGTTGGCGTCGACGAAGACAGCGATGTACGGCGTGAAGCCGTTGTCCGTGCACCATTCATAGATGGCGCGGATCAGGTAGGGCTTGGTGGAGGTTTCAGGCATTGTGCTTCCAATGGCGCCGCGATGGCCCGAGGGCGAATGCCGTCGGGCCGTTGCCGGTTAGCGGCGCATCACCTTTTCGGACGGGGTCAGCGCTTCGATGTACGCGGGACGGCTGAAAATGCGTTCAGCATACTTCAGCAGCGGCGCGGCGTTCTTCGACAGCTCGATGCCGTAGTGGTCCAGGCGCCACAGCAGCGGCGCGATGGCAACGTCGAGCATCGAGAACTCTTCGCCCAGCATGTACTTGTTCTTGACGAAGATCGGCGCGAGCTGCGTCAGGCGGTCGCGGATCGCGGCGCGGGCGCGTTCGTGGTTCTTCTCGGCGGCCTTGCCCTTTTCGTTCTCCAGCACGTAGACGTGGGTGAACAGTTCCTTTTCGAAGTTGAACAGGAACAGGCGCGCGCGCGCGCGCTGGACCGGGTCGGCCGGCATCAGCTGCGGGTGCGGGAAGCGCTCGTCGATGTATTCGTTGATGATATTCGACTCATACAGGATGAGGTCGCGCTCGACCAGGATGGGCACCTGGCCGTACGGGTTCATCACCGAAATATCTTCGGGCTTGTTGAACAGGTCGACGTCGCGGATTTCAAAATCCATGCCCTTTTCAAACAGGACAAGGCGGCAACGTTGGGAAAACGGGCAAGTCGTACCCGAATACAACACCATCATGGTTGGATTCCTTGGGCTTAGCCGAAGCAGGGTCGGACAGTAAGGTCTGACATTCTGCCAAAGTCGGCCACCAGAAAGCAAATTAGTGGCACATAGCGCACTTTATTGGCGCACTTCGGCAGGTTTTCCAAGAGAAAAGGCCAGGGGCGGTGCTGCTTTCGCAGCGGCCACCCCTGGCCTTTGTCTTGTCCGGGCCCGGATTCGGGGCCCTGACCTGCCTTTACTTCACGTCTTTCCAGTACGCGGTGTTGAGGCGCCAGGCAAAGACGGTGAACACGCCCAGGAACAGCAGCACCCAGACGCCCAGGCGCTTGCGGTGGTTCTGCGCGGGCTCGGCCATCCAGTCCAGGAAGCCGACCAGGTCGGCGGTGGCCTGGTCGTACTCGACCTTGCTCAGCTTGCCCTGGCTCAGTTGCTCGAAGCCGGCGAACTTGTGCACCTTCTCGCCGTGCTCTTCCACTTCCGTGAACTTGGCGGCGCGCTGGCCCTGCAGTTCCCACAGGACGTGCGGCATGCCGACGCTCGGGAACACCAGGTTGTTCCAGCCGGTGGCGCGGCTGTCGTCACGGTAGAACGTGCGCAGGTAGGTGTAGAGCCAGTCGTCGCCGCGGGCGCGGGCGATCACCGACAGGTCCGGCGGCTGCGCACCGAAGAAGGCCTTGGCTTCCTTCGGCTGCATGGCGATGGTCATGGTCTCGCCAACTTTGTCCGCGCTGAACAGCAGGTTTTCGCGGATCTGGTCGTCGGTCAGGCCGATGTCCTTGAGCCGGTTGTAACGCATCATCGATGCGCCGTGACAGTTCAGGCAGTAGTTGACGAACACCTTGGCGCCGCGCTGCAGCGACGACAGGTCAGCAGTGTTCACCGGTGCCGGCTCAAGGGGGAAGCCCCCCTCGGATGCCATGGCAGGCGCGCCGGCAAAGCAGGCGCCGGCCAGCGCGAGGATCGAAAGCAGCTTTTTCATCTTGTGTCCTTGTGCTCTTGTCGGGGTTCGCTTCGCTCAGTGCGGGTGGAACGTGACACGCTCCGGGACCGGCTTGAACTCGCCGACACGGCTCCACAGCGGCATGGTCAGGAAGAAGGCAAAGTACAGCAGCGTACCGAGCTGCGACACCTTCTCACCGACCGGCGACGGCGGTTGCACGCCAAGATAGCCGAGCACCAGGAACACCACCACGAAGACGGTCAGGATGGTCTTGTGGAAGGCAGGACGATAGCGGATGGACTTGACCGGCGAGCAGTCCAGCCACGGCAGGAAGAACAGGATCACCACCGAGCCGCCCATCACCAGCACGCCCCAGAACTTGGCGTCGATGAAGTAGAAGCCCACGGCCAGGATCACCGCGATGGCGATGGCGCCGACCTTGATGCGTGCGTCCTTGCTGCGCAGGAACACCATGCCGAGCAGCAGCGCGAAGAACACCCACAGGATCGGCAGGAAGTTCGACGTGGTGGCGCGCAGCATCGAGTAGAACGGCGTGAAGTACCACACCGGCGCGATATGCGGCGGAGTCTTCAGCGGGTCAGCCGGGAAGAAGTTGTTGTGTTCCAGGAAATAGCCGCCCACTTCCGGGAAGAAGAAGATCACGGCCGAGAACAGGAGCAGGAAGCCGGCAACGCCCAGCGTGTCGTGCACCGAGTAGTACGGGTGGAACGGGATGCCGTCCAGCGGGATGCCGCTCTCATCCTTCTTGGCCTTGATCTCGACGCCGTCCGGGTTGTTCGAACCCACTTCGTGCAGCGCGATGATGTGGGCAATGACCAGGCCCAGCAGCACCAGCGGCACGGCGATGACGTGGAACGAGAAGAAGCGGTTCAGCGTTGCATCGCTCACCACGTAGTCACCGCGGATGAACAGCGACAGGTCCTGGCCGATCACGGGAATCGCCGAGAACAGGTTCACGATCACCTGGGCGCCCCAGTACGACATCTGGCCCCATGGCAGCAGGTAGCCCATGAAGGCTTCCGCCATCAGGCACAGGAAGATCAGGCAGCCGAAGATCCAGACCAGCTCGCGCGGCTTGCGGTACGAACCGTACAGCAGGCCCCGGAACATATGCAGGTAGACCACGACGAAGAAGGCCGAGGCGCCGGTCGAGTGCATGTAGCGCACCAGCCAGCCCCAGGGGACTTCGCGCATGATGTATTCCACGCTGGCGAAGGCCACGGGAATGCCGGCGGCGTTCAGCGTGGCGTCGGGCTTGTAGTTCATCACCAGGAAGATGCCGGTGACGATCTGGATCACCAGCACCAGCAGCGCCAGCGAACCGAAGAAGTACCAGAAGTTGAAGTTCTTCGGCGCGTAGTACTTGGAGAGGTGGTCTTCCCACAGTTGGGTTGCGGGGAAGCGGGCGTCGATCCAGCCCAGCAGGCCGGTCGTCTTGACTTGTTTTTCGGCCGCCATGATCAGGCTTCTCCTTTCTCGTCCTTGCCGATCACGATCTTGCTGTCGGTCAGGAACTGGTAGGGGGGAACATCGAGATTCTGCGGAGCCGGCTTGTTCTTGAAGACGCGCCCGGCGAGGTCGAAGGTCGACCCGTGGCAGGGGCAAAGGAAACCGGGATCGGTGCCGAGCTGAGAATTGGCACCGGGACCGAAGGGGCCCGAAGGCGAGCAGCCCAGGTGGGAACAGATACCCACCACGACCAGGACGTCCTTGTGGTCTGCGCGCGAACGGGTTTCGTTCTTGCAGTACTCAGGCGTCTTCATGGTGAATGGCACGTCGGAATTGGGATCGGCCACCTCGCCGTCCGTCTTCTTCAGCGACGCCAGTTGTTCGTCCGTGCGCCGCATGATCCAGACCGGCTTGCCGCGCCATTCGACAGTCATCATCTCGCCTGGCTTCAACGCGCCAATATCCGCCTCGACTGGAGCACCCGCGGCTTTGGCCTTCTCCGATGGTGCAAAAGTACTGACGAAAGGAACCGCTACCGCTACGCCTCCGACGCCGCCAGCGACGGATGTCGCGATCAACCAATTGCGGCGACCTTTATCCACGCTCTTCACGTCTTGCTGGTCACTCATTCCAAACCCCAGGGGAAGTCAATTTAGATTTTGCGTCAACCATAAAGTGTACCTTAGACACCAGCGCACTAGATAGGCAGAAAATGCCACGACCATGCGCGATTATCGGACGTGCAACCCGGAAAGCGGCTTCGGTGCTTGCTTTCCGGTGAGTGATGCGGCAGGCTTCGAGCTTGAAACCGTTCATCGCTAGTGACAAGAAGGAGAACCCCCCATGGGCATGATCTCGGAATTCCGAACCTTTGCCGTGCGCGGCAACGTCATCGACCTCGCGGTCGGTGTGATCATCGGCGCGGCATTCGGCAAGATCGTGGATTCAGTGGTCAACGACCTGATCATGCCGTTGGTGGGCCGCGTGATCGGCAAACTGGACTTCTCCAGCATGTTCATCCTGCTGGCGGATCCCCCAGCTGGGACACCGCTGACGCTCGATGCCTTGAAGAAGGCCGGCGTACCGGTGTTTGCCTATGGCAATTTCCTGACCATCGCTGTCAACTTCCTGATCCTGGCCTTCATCATCTTCCTGATGGTGCGTGCCTTTAATAAAATGCGCGCCGCGGAACCGGAAGCAGCGCCCGCCGCACCGCCTGAAGAAGTCGTGCTGCTGCGTGAAATCCGCGACAGCCTGAAGACCCGCTGATTGATGCGCCATATGCGCGCCGACCCCGGAAGATAAAACGGCCCCGATGGGGCCGTTTTGTTTTGCGTCAGATCAGACGGGATTAGGAATATCGATAAACGTATGGCGCAGGCCAAAGCGTTCGGCGACATGCTCGCCCAGCGAGCGGATGCCATAACGCTCGGTGGCGTGATGGCCGGCGGCAAGATAAGCCACGCCGCTTTCGCGCGCCAGGTGCGTGGTCTGCTCCGAGACTTCGCCGCTCAAATAAGCATCGACACCCGCGGCCACCGCGGCATCGAAATAACCTTGTGCCCCGCCCGTGCACCAGCCGACGGTGCGGATCATCTGGTCCGGCTCACCGATGGCCAGCGGCTCGCGCCCCAGCACGCCACCAACGTGCGCGGCCAGCGCAGAGAGCGGCATCGGCGCGGGCAGCGTGCCGGTCCAGCCGAGCTGGTCGTCGCTGAAGCGGCCGGTCGGGGTAAAGCCGAGTTGCAGGCCGAGCTGGGCGTTGTTGCCGAACTCCGGGTGGTTGTCCAGGGGCAGGTGGAAGGCGAACAGGTTGACGTCCGCGCCTAGCAGGCGCTTCAGACGCGCGTGCTTCTGCCCGACCACGCGTGCATCTTCGTTTTTCCAGAAGTAGCCGTGATGGACGAGGATGGCGTCGGCACCCGCTTCGATCGCGGCATCGACCAATGCCAGGCTTGCCGTCACTCCCGTGACGACGTGTGTGACTTCCGAGCGACCTTGCACTTGCAGCCCGTTGGGACAATAGTCCTTGTAGCGGGAAACTTCCAACAGGTCGTTCAAGTACAATTCAAGCTCTTTTGTTTTCATTTTCTGCTCAAAACTCCAATATGTTGCGGCGCTTTTGGCTGTTCTTTGCCCAGGCTGTCACCGTCGTGCTGGCGGTCTGGTTCGTCGTGGCAACGCTCAAGCCTGATTGGCTGCAGAGGGGGCGCGTCGCGGTCCAGTCCGGTTCGCCCATCGTGGCGCTCAAGGAAGTCGTGCCCAACGTGTCCGGTCCTGCGGCCGAAGGGTCTTACAGCGAAGCCGCCCAGCTGGCCATGCCGGCGGTGGTCAATATCTTTACCAGCAAGAACGGCAACAAGCGCTCGCCCAACCCGCAGGCCGAGGATCCGTGGTTCCGCTTCTTCTTTGGCGACCGCCTGCCTGAGCGGCAGGAGCCGGTCTCCAGCCTGGGGTCCGGCGTCATTGTCAGCGCCGAGGGTTACATTCTAACCAACCACCACGTGGTCGACGGCGCCGACGAGATCGAGATTGCGCTGACCGACGGCCGCAAGGCCAACGCCAAGGTGGTGGGCTCCGACCCGGAAACAGACCTGGCCGTGCTCAAGGTGACGCTTAAGGACCTGCCCGCGATCACGCTGGGCCGGCTCGAGAACGTGAAGGTCGGGGACGTGGTGCTGGCCATCGGCAACCCGTTCGGCGTCGGCCAGACGGTGACGATGGGCATTGTCTCGGCGCTGGGCCGCAGCCACCTGGGCATCAATACCTTCGAGAACTTCATCCAGACCGATGCGGCCATCAACCCGGGCAACTCGGGTGGCGCGCTGGTGGATGCGCAGGGCAATCTGCTGGGCATCAATACGGCGATCTACTCGCGTTCAGGCGGCTCGCTGGGGATCGGCTTTGCAATTCCCGTGTCGACCGCCAAGCAGGTGATGGAATCGATCATCTCCACCGGCAGTGTGACGCGCGGCTGGATCGGGGTCGAGCCGCAGGACATGACGCCCGAGATCGCCGAATCGTTCGGCCTCGATGCCAAGGAAGGCGCACTGATAGCCGCCGTGGTCCAGGGCGGGCCGGCTGACAAGGCGGGCGTGAAGCCCGGCGACGTGCTGACCAAGGTGAACGGCCAGGCGATCACGGACACGACCGCGCTGCTCAATGCGATCGCCCAGCTCAAGCCAGGTGTGGACATCAAGATGACGGTGATCCGCCGCAGCAAGCCAACCGACCTGACGGTGACGATCGGCAAACGCCCCCCGCCGCCGCGCAGGGCGCTGCCGTTCGAAGAGGAGGAATGAGGCTGGCGCGTGCCGGGCTCGATTGAAGGAAACCCGCCAGAAGCAAATGGCGGGTTTTTTTGTGCCCGTGAGAAGCCAGCGGTGCCCGCCGGTCAGGGGTAGGCCGAAATGGCCCCACGGAAACTGGCTGCGATGCCAGCCACTAGTACGGATGCCATGGCATTGAACAGGATCGGCCGCCAGCCCGGCCCTGCAAGCGAGTGGCTCAGCCAGTACACCGGTGATGCAAGCGGCAAGCCTGTTGCGGAAAATGGCCGCGGGCAGAGGAGTACTTGATCCTCCCTACGCTGCCCGCGCCGCACTGCCCCGCCCATGGACCTGGGGCGTTGACGGCCCTTCTTTCTTTCCACTTGCAGCATACCTGGCCCCGCAGAGGGTAGTGGCTTCGGCACACGCAGCGCGCCCAAAGGAAAACGCCGGCATCCTTTCGGATGCCGGCGTTTTTCAAGCCAACCTTAAGCGGGCTTACGCCCGCGTCAGATTAGAACTTGTGACGCAGACCAACCACAGCGCCGAACTGGTTGTCACCTTCGCCGTTGCTGGTGCTAACCGTGCCGAAGCCGTTCAGGCCCAGGTTGGAGTTGTTCTTGTTCAGAACATAGCCCATGCTCAGGTAAGCGTCGGTACGCTTCGAGAAAGCGTAGTCAGCCGAGGCCACGAAGCTCCACGGATCGCCCTTCTGGCCGCGGAAGTCCTGGTAGTAGGCAGCGCCGGTCAGCGACAGAGCCGGGGTCACTTGGTAGCCAACGCCCAGCCAGTACAGGTTCGACGAAGCCTTGGCGCCGGTGATTGCCTGGATGTTCTGGTTCAGGAACGGCAGCGCGCCCAGATCCACACCCTTGGCCCAACGGTAACCAGCGAAGACCTTGGCCGGGCCGAAGGCGTACGAACCACCCACCGTAGCGCGGCGGATCGTGGCGTCCGGGTTCACGATGACGCCGGTGCCCGAGGCCACCGTAGCCAGGTTCTGTTCGTCGTACGCAGCGCCAACGGCGAACGGGCCAGCTGCATAGGTCAGGTTTGCGCCAAACTCACGGCCGATCTTGGCCGAGCCCGGGTATTCGCCCGCGGCACCTGCGCCGGTGTTGGCACCGAAGCTGTACAGGGCGCTGGCGGTCAGGCCACCGAACGTGCCGATGTACTTGACCGAGTTGTCAGCACGGCTGGCGAAAGCGGCGTCCTGAGCGGTGATCGAGTACTTGTTCGCAATGGCCATCGGGTCGAACTGCAGACCGAAGTCATAGAACGGGGTCTGTTGACGACCCAGGGTCAGCTGGCCATATTGGCTAGCCAGACCGACGTAGGCTTGGCGGCCGAACAGACGACCGCCCTGAGCCGACTTGCCGTCGTCCAGTTCGAAACCGCTTTCCAGCACGAAGACGCCCTTCAGGCCGCCGCCCAGGTCTTCCACGCCACGCAGGCCCCAACGGCTGCCCGACAGGTTACCGGAGGTCATGCGGGTCACGCTGTGGCCACCAGTGACACCGGTGCCGGCTGCGGGTTGCTTGTTTTGGTATTCGATACCAGCGTCAACAACGCCGTACAGGGTCACGCTCGACTGGGCATAAGCGCCACCAGCGGCCAGAGCGGCGACGGCAGCAGCAAACAGTTTCATCTTCATATCGACACTTTCCTTGTCAACTGATTGGGAAATCTTGGTTGCCCAAGTACTTGGGCGACGCATTTACATTCACGTCTGCTGCGTATTATGTGCCAGCCCCCCCGGCCGTCAGAAGGCTTTTTCGGCGTAAACCATGCTGACCGGCGCTTTTTGTTGTGGGGGAGCAACAGGATCATATGAAAAAATCCCCGTTTTGGTGCAAAACGGGGATTCGCAGTCGGATTCGCCTACCTCAGGCGAATTAGTCAGGCTGAGTTTCCCCTGACGCGGCAGCTTCAGGGGACGGACGGCCGACAAAGCGGGCCATGATCAGGCCCAGCTCATAAAGCGCCACCAGCGGCACGGCCAGCAGCAGCTGCGACAGTACATCGGGCGGGGTCACGACGGCCGCGATGATGAACGCCCCCACGATCACATAGGGGCGGATCTGCTTGAGCTTTTCCAGTTCCACCACGCCAAAACGCACCAGCACGATCACCACCACCGGCACCTCGAAGGTAATGCCGAAGGCCAGGAAGGTGGTCATGGCAAAGCTGAGGTATTTGTCGATGTCGGTCGACATCTCCGCCCCCAGCGGGGCGTTGTAGTGCGCCATGAAATGAAACACCGTGGGGAACACCAGGAAATACGCGAACGCCACGCCGCACAGGAACAGGAAATAGCTGCTCGATACCAGCGGCAGGATCAGGCGCTTCTCATGCTGGTACAGGCCGGGCGCGACAAACTGCCAGATCTGGTACAGCACCCACGGCAGTGCGATCAGGAAGGCCACCAGCAAGGTGACTTTCATCGGCACGAAGAACGAGCCGGTGACGTCAGTCACGATCATCTTGCCGCCCTTGGGCAGCGACTCCATCAGCGGCGCGGCAAACAGGTTGAAGATGAGCGGCGCCCAGTAGACCAGGCTGACGAAGACCAGGATGATGCCGGCCACCGCCTTGACCAGGCGTTGGCGCAGTTCGACCAGGTGGGAAATAAAGGTTTCCTGCTGCGACTCGTCTTGCGGGTCTTGGGGATCTGGGGACCGGGTGTCGCTCATGGCGTGAACCGCTCAGCCGCGGGGGCTGGCAAGGTGGATCGATGGGGCCGCAACGCGGCGGCGCGCGAGTGCAACCAGGACTGCAGCCACGACAGCAGCGGCCGGAACGACGGCCGGCAAGGTGTTGCCGCGGCGCATGCTCACTCGAAGAAGGATCGGGATGGCCGTGTGACCGGCCGGTGGCGCTTGACGCGCGCCGCGCCTGACTGCACCCAGACGCGGACATTGTGCTGGCGCTTGAACCAGAGCGGGCGGGCGCCCTGCTTGACGCGCCAGCTCTTGCGCCCGTTGTGCGCCTTGTGGGCCGCATCCCAGCTTGGCACGAAGCCGCCACTGGCGTCGGCGCTGCCGGCGCTGGTTCCCTCGGCACCGCCCAGGGCTTCGTTCAGCGCCTGGGTCTGCTCGCTGACTTCCTTGTGGATGGTGCGCTCGACATCGCGCGCGGCGTCCTCGAATTCCGTGCGCATCTTGCGCAGCTCTTCCAGTTCGACCTCGCGGCTGACTTCGGCCTTGACGTCGTTGATGTAGCGCTGCGCCCGGCCGACCAGCGCGCCCACCGTGCGCGCAACCTTGGGCAGCCGTTCGGGACCGATCACGATCAGTGCAACGGCGCCGATCAGCGCCAGCTTGGAAATGCCGAGATCAATCATGCGGACACATCATGCGGACAACATGCGGAAAAGCGCAGGCGCGGGACGACGCGCGGGCAGCGAGGTTTGCGTAGAAGGAATGGCACACCGCCGGATTACTGCTGGCGGGTCTTTTCCTTGGCTTCGACGTCGATGGTGGTGGAGTCGCGCAGTTCCTTGGACTGGGCAGGATCGGCGGCCGCCTTGCCTTCGCCGTCCTTCATGCCATCCTTGAAGCCCTTGACCGCGCCGCCCAGGTCCTGGCCGATATTGCGCAGTTTCTTGGTGCCGAACACGAGCATGACGATCACCAGCACGATCAGCCAGTGCCAAATGCTAAACGAACCCATTTCTTGCTCCTGATGAAGCCGCGGGCGCAATCAGATATGCCCGGACCCGTTGTTCCGTCCCGTTATGGCCGCGCCGGGCGACGGTTGCCGGCGCAGCTTCTGCCCGGGGCGTTGCCGCCGCGAGCCTCCCATGCCAAGGCTGCCCGGTCAGGGCAGCGGTGCCTTCCACGCGTGGCGCGGCCCACCCAGCACATGCAGGTGCAGATGGTAGACCTCTTGCCCACCGTCCGGGCCGGTATTGATCACCGTCCGGAAACCGTTGGCGCAGCCTGCCGCGCGCGCCAGTTCAGGCACCTTCAGCATCATTCTAGCAAGCACCGCCCCTTCGCCGGCGCCGCAATCGGCCAGTGAGTCGACATGCAACCTGGGAATGACCAGAAAGTGTACCGGGGCCTTGGGATGGATATCGTGGAAGGCCACCATGTCGTCGTCTTCATAGACCTTGCGCGACGGTAGCTGGCCGGACACGATCTTGCAGAAGATGCAATTATCCTGAGCGTTCATGAAGATTTCATTGCGACGGCCGCGGCACCCGACGTGTCACCTTCGCGCGCCCGGCCTGCCCGGCATCAGAACTGCTGATCCGGGTACATCGGCTTGCTGTCATTCAGGTACAGCCAGCCCTTGACGATACGATACAGCATCCACAGCGACAGCACGCCCCAGACGGCAAAGGCCAGCGGCATCAGCACGACCGTCGCAAACAGCACCCCGCCCAGCACGCCCCAGACCACCGACCACCAGAACGAGCGGATCTGCCAGGCGAAGTGCGAGGCATACAGCGAGCCGCGCGCGTCGTCGCGCTTGACGTAGTCGATCACGATGGCGATCAGCGCAGTGATGCCGCCGGTCAGCCAGAAGATCGCATACAGGGCATACAGGATGTGCAGCAGCTTGCGCAGGCTGCTCAACTGTTCGCCGCTTGGAGTGGTGACTTGCCCGGTGTAGTCGTTCGCCATCATTGCCCTTGGTTGGAAGCCTGCCTTGCGGGCAGGCGGAAGACCGGCCGGCGCCTGCGCCAGCTAGTCCTTGCGCCGGGCCTTTTCCTCGAGACCGGACAGCCCCTCGCGCCGCGCGAGCTCGTTGACCACATCCGCCGGGGTCAGGCCGAAGTTGGCCAGCAAGACCATGCTGTGGAACCACAGGTCGGCCACTTCATAGACCACCTTGCCGGCCTCGGCGCCGCTCTGCCCGGCGGCGCGCGCGTCCTTGGCGGCCATCACGGTCTCGGTGGCTTCCTCGCCGATCTTCTTCAGGATGGCGTCGTCGCCCTTGCTGAACAGGCGCGCCACGTAGGATTTGTCAGGGTCGCCGCCGTTGGCGGGCTTGCGCGATTCCAGCACTTCGGCCAAGCGCGCCAGGACATCGTTGCTGCTGAGTTGGGTGTCGCTCATGGCTTGGTGTAGATCTGGGCAGGGTCCTTCAGCACCGGCTCGACCGTGTGCCAGTCGCCGGCTTCCACATCGCCCTCGAACTTCTGGAAGAAGCAGGAATGGCGCCCGGTATGGCAGGCGATATTGTCGATCTGGGTCACTTTGAGCAGCACCACGTCTTCATCGCAGTCCAGGCGGATCTCATGCACTTTCTGCACGTGGCCGGACTCTTCGCCCTTGTGCCACAGGCGCTTGCGCGAGCGCGACCAGAATACGGCCTCGCCAAGCTCCACGGTGCGCTGCAGCGCGTCGCGGTTCATGAACGCGAACATCAGCACGTCGTTCGAGCCGACTTCCTGCACGATCACCGGCACCAGGCCGTTATCGTCCCATTTGACCTTGTTGAGCCACTTCTTTGCCATGATCAGATCCGCACGGGAATGCCCTCGCGGGCCATGAATGCCTTGGCTTCGCCCACGGTATGTTGACCGTAGTGGAAGATGCTGGCGGCCAGCACCGCGTCGGCGCGGCCCTGGGTGATGCCGTCGGCCAGGTCCTGCAGGCCGCCGACGCCGCCCGAGGCGATCACCGGCACCGGCACGGCGTCGCTGACGGCGCGGGTCAGTTCCAGGTCGAAACCACTCTTGGTACCGTCGCGGTCCATGCTGGTCAGCAGGATCTCGCCGGCGCCGCGCGCGGCCATCTCTCGCGCCCATTCGACCGCATCCAGGCCGGTGGCCTTGCGCCCGCCGTGGGTGAAGACTTCCCAGCGCGGCGCTTCGCCCGGGGCGGAGCTGCGCTTGGCGTCGATCGCCACCACGATGCACTGCGAGCCGTACTTTGCGGTCGCGTCCGACACCAGCTGCGGATTGGCGATGGCCGACGAGTTGACGCTGATCTTGTCCGCGCCGGCATTGAGCAGGCGCCGCACATCTTCGACCGTGCGCACGCCGCCGCCCACCGTCAGCGGGATAAAGACCTGCGAAGCCACATCCTCGATGATGTGCAGCATCAGGTCACGCCCGTCGCTGGTCGCGGTAATGTCCAGGAATGTGATTTCATCGGCGCCCTGCTCGTCATAGCGGCGCGCGATTTCAACGGGATCGCCCGCGTCGCGCAGCTCGACAAAGTTGACGCCCTTGACCACCCGCCCGTTGGTCACGTCCAGGCAGGGGATGATACGTTTGGCTAGCATGAGATTCCTTGTCCGCCGCCAGTTCCGGCCTGGCGGCGGCTGCGCCCGCGGCGCGTTGCCTTATTGCCCGTCGCGCAACTTGTCCGCCAGTGCCTGCGCGGCGGCAAAGTTGAGATCCCCGGAGTAGATCGCGCGGCCGCAAATGACGCCTTCGACACCTTCGCCCTCGACCGCGCAGAGGTTGTCGATGTCGGCCAGGTTGGACAGCCCGCCGCTGGCGATCACCGGAATCGACATCGATTGCGCCAGCTTGACGGTGGCATCGATATTGATCCCCTGCAGCATGCCGTCGCGGCCGATATCGGTGTAGATGATGGCCTCGACGCCGTAGTCTTCATACTTGCGTGCCAGGTCCGCCACCTCGTGGCCGGTCAGCTTGCTCCAGCCGTCGGTCGCCACCTTGCCGTCCCTGGCATCCAGGCCGACGATGATATGGCCGCCGAAGGCCGAGCAGGCGTCCTTCAGGAAACCAGGGTTTTTCACCGCGGCCGTTCCGATGATGACGTACGACAGCCCGTCATCCAGCCAGCGTTCGATGGTGTTCAGGTCGCGGATGCCGCCCCCCAGCTGCACCGGGATCTCGTCGCCGACCTCGGCGATGATGGCCTTGATGGCCTCCTCGTTGCGGGGCTTGCCCACGAACGCGCCGTTCAGGTCCACCAGGTGCAGGCGGCGGGCGCCCTGCTCCACCCAGTGCCGTGCCATGGCGGCGGGATCTTCGGAAAAGACGGTGGCCTGGTCCATGTCGCCTTGTTTGAGGCGTACACACTGACCGTCCTTCAGGTCGATGGCCGGAATGAGCAACATATGCGTGACGAGCGTGGTTGAGTGATAGAGATTGAGCGAGACCGGCGCTGCCGGTCAGGTCGGGTCGATAGTCGATCGGAAACAGGTCGGGTGACGGGTCGAGTTAGCGGTCGATGATCGGTAAAAAAACGAATCGGGTCAGGGATTCCAGTGGACGAAGTTCCGGTACAGCTGCAGGCCCAGGGCCGCGCTCTTCTCGGGGTGGAACTGCGTCGCGAAAATATTATCGCGCGCTACCGCGCTGGTAAACACGACTCCGTATTCCGTTTCACCGGCAACATGGGCCGGGTCCTGCGCCTGCACATAGTAACTGTGGACGAAATAGAACCAGCTGTCGTCCGGAATACCGTCCCACAGCGGGTGAGGCCTGGCCTGGCGCACCCGGTTCCAACCCATCTGCGGCACCTTGTAGCGCGAGCCGTCGGGCTGCGTCATGCCGTCCAGCGCAAAGCGCACCACCTGGCCGGGCATCAGGCCCAGCGCCGGCGTACGGTCCGCGCCGGCCCGGCTTTCGGTGCTGAACTGGAACAGCATCTGCTCGCCCACGCACACGCCCAGCATCGGCTTGCTGGCGGCGGCCTGCACCACCGCCTCCTGCAGCCCGGACGCGCCCAGCGCCGACATGCAGTCAGGCATCGCGCCCTGGCCGGGCAGCACCACGCGGTCGGCCGAACGGATGCCTTCGGGGGCATCCACCACGCGCACGTCCGCTTCCGGCGCCGCGGCACGCAGCGCCTGCGCCACCGAGCGCAGGTTGCCCATGCCGTAATCCACAATTGCTATGGTAGTCATGATTTCAAAACAGGCAACAATGTCTTCAGCCCGTCCACAATGAATTCCACGGCCAGCGCCGACAGGATCAGCCCCATCAGGCGCGTGCCGATATTGATGCCGGTGCGGCCGATGACCCGGGCAATCGGGTCGGCCGCGCGAAACACCAGGTACACCACCGCACCGATCACCACGCCCAGGCCGACCAGGATCAGCAACTGGTACCAGTGCTGGGTCTTGCCGGCATAGACGATCACCGTGCTGATGGAGCCCGGCCCGGTCAGCAGCGGCAGCGCCAGCGGCACCACCGCGATGCTGGACTTCACCTCGGCCTCGTCCTCTTCTTCCGGCGTGGCCTTGGTGCGGCTGGTCTGCGCGTTCAGCATGTTCATGGCCATCATGATCATGATGAGCCCGCCACCCACCTGCAGCGACGCCACCGAGATATTGAAGAACTCGATGATCTGCTGCCCCAGCAAGGCCGACACCGCCACCACGATCGCCACCGAAACCGATGCAATCTTGATGGTACGCAGCTTTTCCGCTTCCGTCTGCAGGCTGGTCAGGCTGATGAAGAACGGGATTGCCCCGATCGGGTTGATCAGCGCCAGCAGCGAAATAAACGACTTGAGCGTATCCATCGGTTGCGGGTCGCCAGCATCGCTGGCCATGTTCAGGCTTGGAAGGTCAGCGGGCGCCGCAACCAGCCGGCACGCCTACCGTGGTGGAAAGGTCAGAGCGTACCCTTGGTCGACGGGATCGTGTTCGCCGCGCGCGGGTCCAGCTCCACCGCCATGCGCAGTGCCCGGCCAAAGGCCTTGAACACGGTCTCGCACTGATGGTGGGCATTGATACCGCGCAGGTTGTCGATATGCAGGGTCACGCCCGCATGGTTGACGAAGCCGCGGAAGAACTCGATGGTCAGGTCCACATCGAAGCTGCCCACGCGCGCACGCGTGAATGGCACGTGGAATTCCAGGCCGGGGCGGCCGGAGAAGTCGATCACCACGCGCGACAGGCATTCGTCCAGCGGGACGTAGCTGTGGCCGTAGCGGGTGATGCCCTTCTTGTCGCCGATGGCCTTTGCCACGGCCTGGCCGAGCGTGATGCCCACGTCTTCCACCGTGTGGTGGTCGTCGATATGCGTGTCGCCGGTGGCTTCGACCTCCAGGTCGAACATGCCATGCCGGGCGATCTGGTCCAGCATGTGGTCAAGGAACGGCACGCCGGACGCCAGTTTCTGGCGGCCGCTGCCGTCGAGATTCAGGGAAACGCGAATTTGCGTTTCCGAAGTATTGCGGGTGACCTCTGCAACACGCATGGTGTTAATCCTGCAGCGACGCTGCGAATGCCTCAAGGAACTGCGCGTTTTCTTCGGGGGTGCTGACCGTGACGCGCAGACAATTGGCCAGCAACGGGTGCATTTTACTCACGTTCTTGATCAATACCTTGCGCGCCAGCAGCCGGTCGAACGTCTGTGCGGCATCCGGCACGCGCACCAGCAGGAAGTTGGCGGCGCTGGGGAACACCGTGACCTCGGCCTGCGCGGCCATGCCGTCGGCCACGCGGCTGCGTTCGGCGCGCAGTTGCGCGGCCTGCTCGTCCAGCACCGACACGTGTTCCAGCGCGAACAGCGCGGCAGCCTCGGTCAGCACGTTGACGTTGTAGGGCGGGCGCACCTTGTCCAGCTGCGACAGCCATTCCGGCGCACCGGCCAGGTAGCCCAGGCGGATGCCGGCCAGGCCCAGCTTGGACACGGTGCGCATCACCAGCAGGTTGCCGAACTCCGCCAGGCGCGGCATCCAGCTTTGCTGGGCGAACGGCTGGTAGGCCTCGTCCACCACCACCAGGCTGTTGCAGACCTCGCCCTGGGCGGCGCGGACGATGGCCTCCATGTCGGCGGCATCGAACAGGTTGCCGGTCGGGTTGTTCGGGTAGGCCAGGTAAATGATGGCGGGCTGCTGCTCGGCCATCGCCGCCTGCATGGCAGCGCGATCGAGCGTAAAGTCCGCGCGCAGCGGCACGCCCACGAACTGCAGGCCGGCAAACTGAGCCGACATCGCGTACATGACAAAGCCCGGCACCGGCGCCATCACCTTCGCACCGGGCTTGGCCGCGGCCAACGCCAGCATGCTGATGATCTCGTCCGAGCCGTTGCCCAGCAGCACGTCCATGCCGGCGGGCACCTGCATCACGGCCTTCAGCTTGGCGCGCAGCGCCTCGCTGCTGGGCACTGGGTAGCGGTTCAGCGCGACTTCGCCCAGCCGCGCGGCCAGCTCCTGGCGCAGCGCGGGCGGCAGCCGGTACGGGTTCTCCATGGCGTCTAGCTTGACCAGACCGTGCGAATCCGGCACGTGGTAGGCGCCCATGGCGCGTACGTCGTCACGGATGATGCGTTCGATCAGGGAGGGCTCTACGGCTGACATGGGAACTCCAGGGTTGGCTGCTTTATCAGGCAGCGTGGGTCAGTAGATCAACTGCGTTTGTTGAAACGATATTCCGCGCTGCGGGCGTGGGCCTGCAGGCCTTCGCCGTACGCGAGTTCGGCGGCGATCTGGCCGAGCATCTGCGCCCCGCCCTCGCTCACTTCGATCAGGCTCGAACGCTTCTGGAAGTCATAGACCCCCAGCGGCGAAGAGAAGCGCGCAGTGCGCGAGGTCGGCAGCACGTGGTTCGGGCCCGCGCAGTAATCGCCCAGCGACTCGCTCGTATAGGGGCCCAGGAAGATGGCGCCGGCGTGGCGGATCTTCTCGCTCCACTGGCGCGGGTTCTCGGCCGAGATCTCCAGGTGCTCGGGCGCGATCGCGTTGGCGATCTCGCAGGCCTCTTCCATGTCGCGTACCTTGATCAGCGCGCCACGGCCGGAGATCGACGCGGCAATCACCTCGCGCCGCGGCATGGTGCCGAGCTGGCGCTGGATGCTGGCTTCGACGCGGGCGATATAGCCTGCGTCCGGGCACAGCAGGATCGACTGAGCCAGCTCGTCGTGCTCGGCCTGCGAGAACAGGTCCATCGCCACCCAGTCGGGGTCGGTGGTGCCGTCGCAGATCACCAGGATCTCGGACGGGCCGGCAATCATGTCGATGCCGACGGTGCCGAACACGCGCCGCTTGGCCGCGGCCACATAGGCATTGCCCGGGCCGACGATCTTGTCGACCTGCGGCAGCGTCGCCGTGCCGTAGGCCAGCGCGCCAATCGCCTGGGCGCCGCCGATGGTGAACACGCGGTCCACGCCGGCGATCTGCGCGGCGGCCAGCACCAGCTCATTGCGCACGCCACCCGGCGTGGGCACGACCATGATGATTTCCTTCACGCCCGCCACGCGCGCCGGGATCGCGTTCATCAGCACCGACGACGGATACGCGGCCTTGCCGCCCGGCACGTAGATGCCGACGCGGTCCAGCGGCGTCACCTTCTGGCCGAGCATGGTGCCGTCGGCTTCGGTGTATTCCCAGCTGTGGCTGCCGCATTCGATCTTCTGCTTCTCGTGGTAGGCGCGCACGCGCGCGGCGGCGGCCTCCAGCGCGGCGCGGCGCTTGGGTTCGAGGTCTTCGAGCGCGGCTTCCAGCTGCTGCTGCGACACCTCCAGCGCGCCCATTGACGACGCTTCCATGCGGTCGAAGCGCTTGGTGTATTCCAGCACCGCGGCATCCCCGCGCGCCTTCACGTCGGCCAGGATCTGCGCCGCGGCGCGATCGATGGCCTCGTCCTCGCCAGCCTCGAAGGCCAGCACCTGGCCCAGCGCCTCGGCAAAGCCAGGCTTGCTGGAATCGAGCCGGCGGATCGGCAGGTTTTCCATTTCGGTTGCGTTCATGACTACTTTCCTCTCAGTCGGCGCGGGCCTGGTGTGGCCTTACGCCAGCGCCGCCGAAGCTCGTTCGAATGCGTCGAGAATCGGCGCAAGCCGCTCGCGCTTGAGTTTGAGCGCGGCCTGGTTCACCACCAGCCGCGACGAGATCTGCACGATCTCTTCGACTTCGACCAGGTTGTTGGCGCGCAGCGTGCTGCCAGTGCTGACCAGGTCGACGATGGCATCGGACAGGCCCACCAGCGGGCCCAGCTCCATCGAACCGTACAGCTTGATCAGGTCGACGTGAACGCCCTTTTTCGCAAAATGCTCGCGCGCGGTCTGCACGTACTTGGTGGCCACGGCCAGGCGCGCGCCCTGGCGCACCGCGTTGGCGTAGTCAAAGCCGGCCGGCACCGCCACCGACATGCGGCAGCGCGCGATGTTCAGGTCGATCGGCGCGTACAGGCCGGCCATGCCGCTTTCCATCAGCACGTCCTTGCCGGCCACGCCGAAATCGGCGGCGCCGTACTGGACGTAAGTCGGCACGTCCGAGGCGCGCACGATCACCACGCGCACGGCCGGGTCGGAGGTCGGCAGGATCAGCTTGCGCGAGGTCTCGGGATCCTCGGTGACGCGGATGCCGGCGGCTTCCAGCAGCGGCAGCGTCTCGGTGAAGATGCGGCCCTTGGACAGCGCCAGCGTCAGCTGGTTGGGCGATGCGTTGAAAGTGGGGCTCATCGGACTTCCTCAGGCAATGCGGCGGATCTTCGCGCCCACTGCCGACAGCTTGTCTTCCATGCGGTCGTAGCCGCGGTCCAGGTGGTAGATGCGCTCGATCACGGTCTCGCCATCGGCCACCAGGCCGGCGATCACCAGGCTGGCCGAGGCGCGCAGGTCGGTCGCCATCACGTTGGCGCCCGACAGGCGCGGCACGCCGTTGACCACCGCGGTATTGCCTTCGACCGCGATGTCCGCGCCCAGGCGGTTCAGTTCCTGCACGTGCATGAAGCGGTTTTCGAAGATGGTCTCGGTCACGCGCGCGGTGCCTTCGGCCACGGCATTGAGCGCCATGAACTGGGCCTGCATGTCAGTCGGGAAGGCCGGGTACTCCGAGGTACGGAAGCTCACGGCCTTCGCGCGCTGCGGCATGGCCAGGCGGATCCAGTCGGCGCCGGTCTCGAGCTTTGCGCCGGCTTCGCGCAGCTTGTCGAGCACGGTGTCGAGGATGTCCGGCTGCACGCCGCGCAGCACCAGGTCCCCCAGCGTCGCGGCGGCGGCGCACAGGAAGGTGCCGGCCTCGATGCGGTCGGCGATCACGCTGTGGCTGGCGCCATGCAGGCGCTCCACGCCCTGCACCACCAGGCGGTCGGTGCCGATGCCTTCGATCTTCGCGCCCATCTTGACCAGCAGGTGGGCCAGGTCGGTCACCTCGGGCTCGCGCGCGGCGTTTTCCAGCACGGTCTCGCCTTCGGCCAGCGTGGCGGCCATCAGCAGGTTCTCGGTGCCGGTCACGGTGATCATGTCGGTGACCACGCGCGCGCCCTTCAGGCGCTTGGCGCGGGCATGGATAAAGCCGTGTTCGATGCTGATCTCGGCGCCCATCGCCTGCAGGCCCTTGATGTGCTGGTCGACCGGGCGCGCGCCGATGCCGCAGCCGCCGGGCAGCGACACGCGGGCCTCGCCGAAGCGGGCCACCAGTGGGCCCAGCACCAGGATCGAGGCGCGCATGGTCTTGACCAGCTCATATGGGGCCTCGAGCACGTTGACGTCGGCGCCGTTCAGGGTCACGCGGGCGCCATCCAGCTCGGCCTGCATGCCCATCTGGCGCAGCAGCTTGAGGGTGGTGCGCACGTCCTGCAGGTTCGGCACGTTGTCCAGCGAGACGGTATCCGCCGTCAGCAGGCCCGCGCACAGGATCGGCAGGGCGGCGTTCTTGGCGCCCGACACGCGGATTTCGCCCTTCAGCGGGCCATTGCCGTGGATCTGGAATTTGTCCATGTTCTGTCGTCTGGAGCCGGGCACGCGCCCGGCGTCATGGTTCTGGGGCCGCGCGGGTGGCGCGGCGCATATTGGCGGGACTTACTTGCCGTCGCCCGCCTGCCACTCGGCAGGCGTCAGCGTCTTCATCGACAGCGCATGGATCTCGGCACGCATGCGGTCGCCCAGCGCGGCATAGACGCGCTGGTGGCGCTGGATCAGCCGCTTGCCTTCAAATTCGGCGCTGACGATGGTGGCAAAGAAGTGCTGGCCATCGCCCTCGACTTGCAGATGTTCGCAGGGCAGTCCTTGGGCAATGTAATCCCTGACTTGTTCCGGTGTAGGCAGCATGGGGTTCTCTTCAGCGTGATTCAGTATGGCCGGCCACAGTTCAGTGGCGCAGCTTGTATCCGGACTTCAGCAAACGCAGCGCCAGCGCGGCCAGCACCACGAACGCCGATCCGACCACTGCCAGGCTGAACAGCGGCGACACGTCCGAGACGCCGAAGAAGCCATAGCGGAAGCCGTCGATCATGTAGAAGAACGGATTGGCATGGGACACCGCCTGCCAGAAGGCGGGCAGCGAATGGATCGAATAGAACACACCGGACAGGAAGGTCGCCGGCATGATCAGGAAGTTCTGGAACGCGGCCAGCTGGTCGAATTTCTCGGCCCAGATGCCGGCAATCAGGCCCAGCGTGCCGAGGATGCCCGCGCCCAGCAGCGCAAAGACGAGGATCCAGCCCACATAGGCAAAATGCAGATTGGCAAACCACGCCGTCACCAGCAGCACGCCCAGGCCCACGGTCAGCCCGCGGATCACCGAGGCCACCACATAGGCGCCGAACATCTCCCAGTGAGACAAGGGCGGCAGCAGCACGAACACCAGGTTGCCGGTGATCTTGGACTGAATCAGCGATGACGAGCTGTTGGCAAACGCGTTCTGCAGCACGCTCATCATCACCAGGCCGGGCACCAGGAAGGCGGTGTAGCTGATCTGGTCATAGACCTTGACCCGGTCTTCCAGCACATGGCCAAAGATCAGCAGGTACAGCACCGCGGTCAGCACCGGCGCGGCCACGGTCTGGAAGCTCACCTTCCAGAAACGCAGCACTTCCTTGTACAGCAGAGTGCGGAAACCCACCAGGCCGCCCACGGCCATCGGCCCAAGGCCGGTGTCTTCCAGGACCTCGATATCGCCAGGCTGCTTCATGCCACGGCCTCCATCGCCGGATCGGGCAGCGCACCGGGCATATGCCCCTCGCGGCGCATGATCTGCACAAATACGTCCTCGAGGTCGGCCTTGTTGATTTCCATGTCTTCGATGTCACAGCCCGCTTCGCGGCAGGCGGCCAGGATCGGTTCAACCGCCTGGTAGCCCGACAACCGCAGGCGCACCGCGCGCGCGCCGGGGTTGTCCGGCATGCGCAGCGCCTCCAGCGCCGGCGGCAGGCTGCCGCGCGCAAAGGTCAGCACCAGCTGCAACCCGGCAAACTGCGTCAGCAGGTTGCTGGTGCGGTCCAGCGTCACCACTTCGCCGAACTTGAGCATGGCGATGCGGTCGCACAGGGCCTCGGCCTCTTCCAAATAGTGCGTGGTCAGGATGATGGTGTGCCCTTCCCGGTTCAGGCGCGAGATGAATTTCCACAGCGTCTGGCGCAGTTCCACGTCCACACCGGCGGTGGGCTCGTCCAGCACGATCACCGGCGGGCGGTGCACCAGCGCCTGCGCCACCAGCACGCGCCGCTTCATGCCGCCCGAGAGCTGGCGCATATTGGCGTCGGCTTTCCCGGTCAGGTCCAGGTTGGCCATGATCTCGTCGATCCAGTCATCGTTGCGGGTCAGGCCAAAGTAGCCCGACTGCAGCCGCAGCGTCTCGCGCACCGTGAAGAACGGATCGAACACCAACTCCTGCGGCACCACGCCCAGCATACGCCGGGCCATCCGGTAGTCGGCGACGACATCGTGACCAAGCACACTGACGCGGCCGGAATCGGCGCGGTTCAGGCCGGCGAGGATCGAGATCAGCGTGGTCTTGCCGGCGCCGTTCGGCCCGAGCAGGCCGAAGAATTCGCCGCGTTCGACGGTGAAGCTGACGCCCTTGAGCGCCTGCAGGTTGCGGTAGCGCTTGCGAACGTCGTGGATTTCAATGGCTTTCATGGCCGATTGTTTGTGGCGGGTCCGGCTTTTTCGGGGCCGGCCGCCGGGAATTGGGGAGCAACTGCGTGCCCGAACTTCCTGGCCCGGCGTGGCATGAACCGGTAACAGGCGGGGGGATGGGCGAACAACCCGGAATTATAGGGGATGCGGGGAGGGTCCCGCTTGATCCGCCCCCAGGGGCTCGGCGACCGCGCAGGGCCGTCGCCGCGGCATCGCGGGCGGCCGCCGTGCTGGCGACCGGCGATGCCGGATCAATGTCGGTGGTGGTGCCCTTGCGGTGCGGCCGCGGGGCCAGGCCCAGCAGGCCGTCCACGCCGTACAGGCTGGCCAGTTGCGACAGCTGCGGCGGCACGCCGCGCAGCGACAGCGCCTGGCTGCGCGCGGCGGCGGCGCGGTTCCATGCCAGCAGCACGGCGACCGCGGAGGAATCCACCTGCGCCAGGCCGGTGCAGTCGACCTGCACCTCGCCCTGCGCCACGCGTGCCAGCCCGTCACGCAGCACGGCGGCGGCGTTCTGGTTGGTCAGCGAAGTACCTAGCGAGAGCATGGATGCGTGGCCTGGGGATCGGTAGCTTGAATACGGTGGCAAAAGCGACGACTCCCGCACATCGGGCGGGAGTCTGTGCCGCGAACGGCCATTGTAGAGCAGATCGGCGCGCCGTGCTGCATTGCAGCGGCGCACCGTTGGGCACGCGCCTCAGCTCTTGGCGCTGGCCAGTTGGCGGTTGCGGTCCTGCAGCGTCTTGATCACGCCCTCGACGCCTTGCTGGCCGACGATGGTGTTGAAGCTGCCCTTGTAGGCTTCGGTCAGCCAGGCGCCCAGCACGTTGATGTCATAGACCTTCCAGCCCTGGGCGGTCTTTTCCAGGCGGTAGTCCATCTGGATCGGCTCGCCCTTGTTGACGACCTGGGTGCGGATGGTGGCATCGGTATCGTCAGCCGTGCCGCGGTACGGGCGGTACTGCACGGTCTGGTCGCGGATCTGGGCGATGGCGCCGGCGTAGGTGCGGATCAGCAGGGTCTTGAACTCCTCGGTGATCTGCTTCTGCTGCTCGGGCGTGGCCTTGGACCAGTTGCGGCCCATGGCGATCTGCGTGGTCTTCTGGAAGTTGGCGTTGGGGATGATCTTCTGCTCGACCAGCGCGGCGATCTTGGCGATATTGCCGGCCTGCATGTCCTTGTCGGCCTTGACGGTCGTCATCACGTCACTGACCACGGCCTTGACCAGCCCGTCCGGGGTGGCCGCGTCCTGGGCCGCCACCTGGGCGTGCGCCGTGCCTGCGAAGGCAACTACCGTAAGGAAGGGGACCAACAGTCGCTTTATCATGGATTTTCCTTCTTCATCAAAGACGTTTTTCGCCAAGGGCGAACTGGCCGGGCGCCATGGCTGGCGCGCGGCCTTGCGGTGATTGGAACATAAGCGCGGAGCGGTGGTTGCCCCCGCAAGCGCCTTTGCCGCTACTTATAAACAAATTGTTTCAGCCCTCACAGGGCATTCACAGCCTGGCGCGGGCCCTGGAGCCGCCCGCGCCACGCAGGGTCAGCGGATACGGACACCCGGCACGATCCGCTGCATCGGATCCATGGGCGGTATCGGCAGGCTCTGGCTCTCAGGCTGCAGGTCGCCCGAGGGCGGCTGCGCAGGCGTGGCGGCCGGGGCCGAGGCGTCGGCCGGCGGCGCAGCGGGCGCCGGTGCTGCAGGCTGCGCCGGCGTAGCAGGCGTAGCAGGCGTAGCAGGCGTAGCAGGCGTAGCAGGCGTAGCAGGCGTAGCGGGCGTGGCAGGCGTAGCAGGCGTAGCGGGCGTGGCAGGCGTAGCGGGCGTGGCAGGCGTAGCGGGCGTGGCGGGCGTAGCGGGCGTGGCAGGCGTGGCAGGCTTTTCACCTTCGGCCCCGGCAGGGGCTTCAGGGCGCGCCGCCGGCGCCTCCGGGGCGCTGTCTGCATCCTCGTCGCCTTCGGGCGGGTTGCCGTCGTAGATCAGGTACTGGCGCCGCTGCAGGTAGGAATCACGCAGGAACGAGTACTTGTCCAGCGCCGCCTGCTCCAGCAGGTTGCTCGCGCCCAGCAGCTGCGCCCGGCCTGCGACGATGCGCACGCCGGTCAGCGAATTGCGCAGCGATACCGGATAGAAATAGGCCGACGGATCGAAACTGCGGTCCACCAGCATGCCGCCGGTGTCGCGCAGTGTGCTGGGCCCGAACAGCGGCAGCACCAGGTACGGCCCGGCCGGCACGCCCCACACGCCCAGCGTCTGGCCGAAGTCTTCCTTGTACTTGGGCAGCCCGGCCGGGGTGGCGATGTCGATCAGGCCGCCGATCCCCAGCACGGTGTTCATGGCCACCCGCATGGTGTCCTCGGCGGCGCGGGCGGGCTTGCCCTGCAGCAGGTTATTCGCCGCCGAGTAGACATCGCTCACGTTGGAGAAGAAGTTCTCCACCGCGCGCTGCACCGGCGTGGGCATGTAGTCGGCATAGACCTGGGCCACCGGGCGCAGGATGCCCTTGTCGAAGTCCTCGTTGATCTTCGCGACTTCGCGATTGAACGGCTCCAGCGGATCTTTCGGATTGGCGGTGGGGCCCGTGGCGCAACCGGCAAGCACGGCCGCGGCAGCCACCGCGGCCAGGCCCTTGCAGAAGGATGGGGCAACGCTCATTTGAGGTCCCCTGCCGGCGTCGGTGCGCTGGCACCGGCGGACGCACCGCCGCCGGCATCTGCCGCCTTGTTGTACAGGAACTGGCCGATCAGGTTTTCCAGCACCACCGCCGACTGCGTCATGGTGATGCGCCCGCCTTCGGCCAGCATGGCGGTGTCGCCGCCGGCTTCCAGGCCGATGTACTGCTCGCCGAGCAGTCCGGATGTCAGGATCTTGGCCGAGGTGTCCTTGGGAAACTGGTAGCGCTTCTCCAGGCTCATCTCGACGGTCGCCTGGTAGGTCTTGTCGTCGAAGCGGATCGCCGCCACGCGGCCGACCACCACGCCCGCGCTCTTGACCGGCGCGCGCGGCTTGAGCCCGCCGATATTGTCAAAGCGCGCCTGCACGCTATAGGTGTCCTGGAAGGAAAAGGCGCTCATGTTCCCCGCCTTGAGGGCCAGGAACAGCACGGCGACGAAGCCCGCCGCGACGAACAGCCCCACCCAGAAATCGAGTGCATTCTTTTTCATTGGAATCTCTTTCTTCAACCCCGTAGTGTTCTTGTCGCTGTCTTGTCTGTGTTGTCGTTGGTATGGCCGCGTCAGTTGCTGAACATCAGCGCGGTCAGCAGGAAATCCAGCCCCAGCACGGCCAGCGACGCAATCACCACGGTACGGGTGGTCGCGCGCGCGACGCCTTCCGGCGTGGGCTTGGCCTCGAAGCCCTGGTACAGGGCAATAAACGTCACAGCGATGCCAAAGATAAAGCTCTTGATCACGCCATTGAGCACGTCGGCGCGCACGTCGACGCCGCCCTGCATCTGCGACCAGAAGGCGCCGGCGTCAACGCCGATCAACTGCACGCCCACCACGTAGCCGCCCAGGATGCCGACCGCGCTGAAGATCGCCGCCAGCACCGGCATGGCGATCACGCCTGCCCAGAAGCGCGGCGCGATCACGCGCTGCAGCGGGTTCACCGCCATCATTTCCATGGCCGTCAGCTGCTCGCCCGCCTTCATCAGGCCGATCTCGGCAGTCAGCGAGGTGCCGGCGCGGCCGGCGAACAGCAGCGCGGTCACCACCGGGCCCAGTTCGCGCACCAGCGACAACGCCACCAGCAGCCCGAGTGCCTGCTCGGACCCGTAGCGGTTCAGCGTGTAGTAGCCCTGCAGGCCAAGCACGAAGCCCACGAACAGGCCCGACACCGCGATGATCACCAGCGACAGGTTGCCGACAAAGAAGACCTGGTCGGTCACCAGCCGGAAGCGGCGCAGCAGCGCCGGCGACAGGCCCAGCAGCGTCAGGAACATGCGCGTGGCACGGCCCAGCCCCGACAGGCTGCGGCGCACGGCCGCGCCGATGGTGGTAAAGAAGTCCGTCACCGCGCACCTCCGGCGAAATCCTCGGCCAGCGAAGGTCCGGCGTAGTGGAACGGCACCGGGCCGTCGGCCTCGGCATGGACGAACTGGTGCACGAACGGGTCGGTGGAGGCGCGCAGCGCCTCGGGCTCGCCCTGCGCGACGATGCGGCCGTCGGCAATGAAATAGACGTAGTCGGCGATCTGGAAGGTCTCGTGCACGTCGTGCGAGACGATGATCGTGGTGGCGCCCAGCGCGTCGTTCAGGCTGCGGATCAGCCGCGCGGTCAGCCCGAGCGAGATCGGGTCCAGCCCGGCGAAGGGCTCGTCATACATCAGCAGCGCCGGATCCAGCGCAATCGCGCGCGCCAGCGCCACGCGCCGCGCCATGCCGCCCGAGATCTGCGACGGCTGCAGGTCGCGCGCGCCGCGCAGGCCGACCGCGTTGAGCTTCATCAGCACCAGGTCGCGGATCATCGAGTCGGGCAGGTCGGTGTGCTCGCGCAGCGGGAACGCCACATTGTCGAACACCGACAGGTCGGTAAACAGCGCGCCGAACTGGAACAGCATGCCCATCTGGCGGCGCACCGCGTACAGGCCGCGGGTATCCAGCGTGTGGATATCGGTGCCGGCAAAGCTGACCGTGCCTGCCTGCGGGCGGACCTGGCCGCCGATCAGCCGCAGCACCGTCGTCTTGCCGCAACCCGAGCCGCCCATCACCGCAATCACCTTGCCGCGCGGGAAATGCATGGTCAGGCCGGACAGGATCGGCTTGCCGTGGTCCGCATAGGCGAAGTCCACCGCAGTCAGTTCGACGAGGTTTTGAGCAGAATCGGTCACGTTGGCACCGGTCAGGACAGTCGCGCATTATAAGGTGTACTACCTAGCCCTGCTGGCGCCCGTGTGCCCCGCGCCACATGCCCCCCGTCGACGGAGGCTCTCGGACTTGTCCTAGCCCTTCAAACCGGCCCACCCCTTTGCTGCTCAAGGCTCCTGTGTCGGCGTAACGTCCTTCAGGATCACCTGCCATTGGATCGATTCCGAGCGGATCGCGGTGGCAAACGCCTCCGGCGAGTCGCGCAGCGGCGTGACCCCCGCTGCCTGCAGGCGCGAACGCACCTCACGCTCGGACATGACGGCGTCGAGCTCGACCGCCAGCCTGGCGACGATTGCGCGCGGCGTCTTGGCCGGCGCCATCACGCCAAACCAGGCGGCCGCTGCATAGCCTTCCAGCCCCGACTCCTGCAGCGTCGGCACCAGCGGCGCCAGCGGCGAGCGGGCCACGCCCGTCACCCCGACCAGGCGCAGCCCGCCGCTCCTGACCTGGCCCTGGACCGCGGCAAACGAACAGAAACAGGCACTGATGCGGCCGGCCAGCATCTCCTGGACCACGGCGGCTTCGCCCTTGGCGGTGACCAGCGGCACGCCGCTGCGGATGCCGCGCACGGCGTACTCGGCGTACAGGTGGGAGGGGCTGCCCGGCTGGCCGTAGCCATAGCTGTAGGAGCCGGGGTTCGACTTCACCGCGGTCATCCATTGCTCCGGCGTGCGCATGGGCAGCCTGGCATCGATCACCAGGAACAGCGGCGTGGTGGCCACGCGCGCCACCGGCGTGAAATCGCGCACGACGTCGTACGGCACCGGCTCCAGTCCGGGCTGGATCAGCATATTGGCCTGGTGCAACAACAGGGTGTGGCCATCGGAGCTGGCCTTGGCGACCACGTCGCCGGCAATGGTGCCGGCGGCGCCGGGCCGGTTGTCGACCTCCACCGGCACGCCCAGCCGCGCGGAGAGGCGCTCGGCCAGCATGCGCGCCACCGCATCGGCAACGCCGCCGGCCGGGAACGGCACGATCAGGCGCATCGGGCGATCGGGGAACGACATGCTGCGCGCGAGCTGCTGGGTCCCGGCATGCGCCGGCATGGCTGGCACCGCCAGCGCCAGCGTGGCACACCCCAGGGCATACAGGCACAGGAAAGGCTGGAGCCAGCGCCGGACTGCGCCCATTGAGGGGCGCGGCACCAACTTTGCTTTACCTCGCCAAAGCCGCGACAAATTGCGCACTTCGGGCATCAATTTCCTCCGGCCGGTCTCCTGAGGAGGCGGCAAGCTGGTTCTGGGGAAAAAGGATTTGCGAGGCAGTTTCCGTTAGTTGTTTCTTGAAAATTGTAAGGACATTACCCAGGCCACCACAGACACGTAAACCATAGCCGGGAGAACCCTGAAGGCCCCGCCAGGCCTTGCCAAACGCGCCATGGCGGCCAGGGCGCACGGACCTCGCCGGCTATAATCGGCCGATGACGATTTACACCCTGCGGCCCATGGTCACTGCCGACCTGCCGGCCGTGCTGGCGGTGCAAGCCAGCTGCTATACCGAAGTCCTGCTGGAGAGCCAGGCCGCGCTGGCAAGCCGGCTGGCGCTGTCCCCCGCCACCTGCTGGGTCGCGGACGGTCCCGGGTATCCCGGCGCGCTCGCAGCCTACCTCTTTACCCACGCCTGGCCCGAAGCCACCCTGCCGCCGCTGGACGGCGTGCTCGACGATGGCTGGCGCCATGGCGCCGGGCCGGATGCCCTCACCTGGTTCGTGCACGACATGGCGGTGGCGCCCGCCGGACGCGGCGCCGGCCTGGCGCCGCGCCTGTACGAGGCGGCACTGGCAGCCGCGCGCGCGGCGGGGCTGCGGCATTCGCGGCTGATCGCGGTGCAGTCGGCCGCGCCTTGGTGGCGCAGGCTCGGGTACGCCCCGGTGGCGGCGCACACGGCCGCCGCCCATGCGGCCAAGCTGGCCAGCTACGGCGCCAGCGCGATGCTGATGGAGCGCACGCTGGCCGACTGAGCGCTGCGCCGGCGCCAGGATGACAAAAAGCCCGCCGGCTTGCGCCAGGCGGGCTTTTTGCTCTTGCCGGGGTGAATCAGCGCGGCAGTTCGGTGTGGCCCATCAGGAAGGCATCGACCGAACGCGCAGCCTGGCGGCCTTCGCGGATCGCCCACACCACCAGCGACTGGCCACGGCGCACATCGCCGGCGGCGAACACCTTGGGCACGTTGGTGTGGTAAGCACGCTCGCCCTCGGTCGAGGCCTTGGCGTTCTTGCGCGCATCGGTATCCACGCCAAACGCTTCCAGCATCGAGCCCACCGGGTTCGTGAAGCCCATCGCCAGCAGCACCAGGTCGGCCGGCAGGATGAACTCGCTGCCTTCGACTTCCTGCATGCGGCCATCCTTCCATTCGACGCGGCAGGCCTTCAGAGCCGTAACCTTGCCGTTCTCGCCGATGAATTCCTTGGTCGCGACCGACCAGTCGCGCTCGCAGCCTTCATCGTGCGACGACGAGGTGCGCAGCTTGATCGGCCAGTACGGCCACACCAGCGGCTTGTCCTCTTCTTCCGGCGGCTGCGGCAGCAGTTCAAACTGCGTCACCGAGGTGGCGCCATGGCGGTTGGACGTACCCACGCAGTCGGAGCCGGTATCGCCGCCACCGATCACGATCACGTTCTTGCCTTCGGCGCGGATCTCGTTTTCGCCGTCGCCGGCCACTTCCTTGTTCTGCGGGATCAGGAATTCCAGCGCGAAGTGGATGCCGGCCAGGTCGCGGCCCGGCACCGGCAGGTCGCGCGGCACTTCCGAGCCGCCCGCCAGCACCACGGCGTCGAACTGGTCCATCAGGGCCTGGGCCGAGATGGTTTCACGGGCGTAGTTCTTGATGCCGGCCGGCAGTTCGCCGTCGGTCACCATCACGCCGGCGCGGAAGGTCACGCCTTCGGCCTGCATCTGCTCGATGCGGCGGTCGATCAGCGTCTTCTCCATCTTGAAGTCGGGGATGCCGTAGCGCAGCAGGCCGCCGATGCGGTCGTTCTTCTCGAACACGGTCACGTCATGGCCGGCGCGTGCCAGCTGCTGCGCGACAGCCATGCCGGCGGGGCCGGAGCCGACCACGGCCACGGTCTTGCCGGTCTTGTGGCGCGGCAGCTGCGGCCTGACCCAGCCCTCTTCCCAGGCCTTGTCGATGATGGCGTGCTCGATCGACTTGATGCCAACCGGCAGTTCATTGATGCCCAGCGTGCAGGCGGCCTCGCACGGTGCGGGGCAGATGCGGCCGGTGAACTCGGGGAAGTTGTTGGTCTGGTGCAGCACCTCGATCGCCGACTTCCAGTCCTGGCGGTACACCAGGTCGTTGAAGTCGGGAATGATGTTGTTGACCGGGCAGCCGTTGTTGCAGAACGGGATGCCGCAGTCCATGCAGCGCGCACCCTGGATCTTCGCTTCGCTGTCGGACAGCGCGAACACGAATTCCTTGTAGTGCTTCACGCGCTTGACTACCGCTTCGTAGCCTTCGTTCTGGCGCGGAAATTCGAGAAAGCCAGTCGCCTTACCCATGTTGCGTCCTTGGTCATGCTGCGCGGGACCGGCGGCGTCGCCGGCCCTGCGGTGGGGTCAGAATCTTGTCAGGACCGCGGCGGCTGCCGCGGCCCCTCTGCGTCGTTGCGTTGCACTCGCTCAGGCCGCGATGGCTTCGCGGTCGCTGTCGCGGGCGGCCTGTTCCTTGGCGTACATCTCGCCCAGCGCGCGCTTGTACTCGGTCGGGAAGACCTTGACGAACTTGCGGCGTGCCGTGGTCCAGTCGGCCAGCAGCGCCTTGGCGCGCTCGGAACCGGTGTAGCGGAAGTGCTGCTCGATCAGGTTGCGCAGGATGACTTCATCCAGCACGCGCTTGCCGTCGACCTTGTGCCACGAAGCCGGGCCCTGGCCCTTCTCCTGGTCGGCGGCGGCCAGCACGGCCTCCAGCGCCACCATCGAGGTGTTGCAGCGCTTGTCGAACAGGCCGTCCTCGTCGTAGACGTAGGCCACGCCGCCCGACATGCCGGCCGCGAAGTTGCGGCCCGTGCCGCCCAGCACCACCACCGTGCCGCCGGTCATGTACTCGCAACCGTGGTCGCCGGTGCCTTCCACCACGGCAACCGCGCCCGAGTTGCGCACCGCGAAGCGCTCGCCGGCCACGCCGTTGAAGAACGCTTCACCGGCGATGGCACCGTACAGCACGGTGTTGCCGACGATGATGTTGCGGGTCGGGTCGCCGCGGAACTCGTGCGGGGCACGCACGATCACGCGGCCGCCCGACAGGCCCTTGCCGACGTAGTCGTTGCCGTCGCCCACCAGGTCCAGCGTGATGCCATGCGCCAGGAACGCGCCGAACGACTGGCCGGCGGTGCCTTGCAGCTGGATGTGGATGGTGTCGTCAGGCAGGCCTTCGTGGCCATGCTGCTTGGCGACCACGCCGGACAGCATCGCGCCGACGGTACGGTTGACGTTCTTCACCGGCTGGATGAACGAGACGCGCTCGCCCTTCTCGATGGCCGGACGCGCCTTGGCGATCAGCACGTGGTCGAGCGCCTTGCCGGCTTCCGCCGACAGGCCGTGGTCCTGCACGTCGGTGTGGTACAGCGGCACGTCCGCGCCCAGCGACACCTGGTGGAAGATGCGGCTGAAGTCCAGGCCGCGTGCCTTCCAGTGCTCGATGCCCGGCTTGGTGTCGAGCAGGTCGGCGCGGCCGATCAGCTCGTCGAACTTGCGGATGCCCAGCTGGGCCATGATCTCGCGGGCCTCTTCTGCAACGAAGAAGAAGAAGTTGACCACGTGTTCCGGCTTGCCCTGGAACTTCTTGCGCAGCTGCGGATCTTGCGTGGCCACGCCCACCGGGCAGGTGTTCAGGTGGCACTTGCGCATCATGATGCAGCCCTCCGCAACCAGCGGCGCGGTGGCAAAGCCGAACTCGTCGGCACCCAGCAGCGCACCGATGACGACGTCGCGGCCGGTCTTCATCTGGCCATCAGCCTGCACGCGGATGCGGTTGCGCAGGCCGTTGAGCAGCAGGGTCTGCTGTGTTTCGGCCAGGCCCAGCTCCCACGGCGTGCCGGCGTGCTTGATCGACGACCACGGCGAAGCGCCGGTGCCGCCGTCATGGCCGGCGATCACCACGTGGTCGGCCTTGGCCTTGGACACGCCCGCGGCCACGGTGCCGACGCCCACTTCGGACACCAGCTTGACCGAGATATCCGACGACGGGTTGACGTTCTTCAGGTCGTGGATCAGCTGTGCCAGGTCCTCGATCGAGTAGATGTCATGGTGCGGGGGCGGCGAGATCAGGCCCACGCCGGGCACCGAGTAACGCAGCTTGCCGATGTAGTCCGAGACCTTGTGGCCGGGCAGCTGGCCACCTTCGCCGGGCTTGGCGCCCTGCGCCATCTTGATCTGGATCTGGTCGGCCGAAGCCAGGTATTCGGCGGTCACGCCGAAACGGCCCGACGCCACCTGCTTGATCTTGGAGCGCAGCGAATCGCCGTCGCGCAGTTCCAGGTCGTTCTCGATCACGCCGTCGCCCAGCAGGCCCTTCAGGGTATCGCCCTGCTTGATGGGAATGCCGCGCAGCTCGTTGCGGTAGCGCTTCTCGTCCTCGCCGCCTTCGCCGGTGTTGGACTTGCCGCCGATGCGGTTCATCGCCAGCGCCAGCGTGGTGTGGGCTTCGGTCGAGATCGAGCCGAGCGACATCGCACCGGTGGCGAAGCGCTTGACGATTTCCTTGGCCGATTCCACTTCTTCCAGCGGAATCGCCTTGGCCGGATCGACCTTGAACTCGAACAAACCGCGCAGCGTCATGTGGCGCTTGCTCTGGTCGTTGATGATGTTGGCGTATTCCTTGTACGTCTGGTAGGCGCCCTTGCCGTCGTCAGCGCGCACCGAGTGCTGCAGCTTGGCGACCGAGTCCGGGGTCCACATATGCTCTTCGCCGCGGATGCGGAAGGCGTATTCGCCGCCGGCGTCCAGCATGCTTTCCAGCACCGGGTTGTCGCCAAAGGCGTCGCGGTGCAGGCGCAGGGCTTCCTCGGCCACTTCGAAGATGCCGATGCCCTCGACGTTCGACGGGGTGCCATGGAAGTACTTCTGCACCAGTTCGCGCGACAGGCCGATGGCTTCGAAGATCTGCGCGCCGGTGTACGACATGTACGTGGAGATGCCCATCTTGGACATCACCTTGAACAGACCCTTGCCGATCGCCTTGACGAAGTTCTTGACGGCCTTCTCGGGCGACAGGTCACCGGACAGGCCCTGGGCCATTTCGGCCAGCGTTTCCATCGCCAGGTACGGATGCACGGCTTCGGCACCATAGCCGGCCAGCAGCGCGAAGTGGTGCACTTCACGGGCGGTGCCGGTTTCGACCACCAGGCCGGTGGACGTGCGCAGGCCCTTCTCCACCAGGTGGTGGTGGATGGCGGACGTGGCCAGCAGCGCGGGAATCGCGACATGCTCGGCATCCACGCGGCGATCCGACACGATCAGGATGTTGAAGCCCGAACGCACCGCATCCACGGCTTCGGCGCACAGCGAGGCCAGGCGGGCTTCAATGCCTTCCTTGCCCCAGGCCTTCGGGTAGCAGATGTTCAGCTCGTACGAACGGAACTTGCCGCCGGTGTAGTGCTCGATGTTGCGGATCTTGGCGATGTCCTTGAAGTCCAGCACCGGCTGGGACACTTCGAGGCGCATCGGCGGGTTGATGTTGTTCAGCTCGAGCAGGTTCGGCTTCGGGCCGATGAACGACACCAGCGACATCACCATGTTCTCGCGGATCGGGTCGATCGGCGGGTTGGTCACCTGGGCGAACAGCTGCTTGAAGTAGTGGTACAGCGTCTTGTTCTTGGACGACAGCACCGCCAGCGGGCTGTCATTGCCCATCGAGCCGGTGGCTTCCTCGCCGGCCAGCGCCATCGGCGCCATCAGGAACTTGACGTCTTCCTGGGTGTAGCCGAAGGCCTGCTGGCGGTCCAGCAGCTTGGCCACCGGCTTCTTCTCGGCGGCAACGTCTTCCGGCTTGGCGTCGAGCTCATCGAGTTTGATGCGCACGGCGTCGATCCAGCTCTTGTACGGCTTGGCGTTGGCCAGGTTGTCCTTGAGTTCCTTGTCGTCGATGATGCGGCCCTGCTCCATGTCGATCAGGAACATCTTGCCCGGCTGCAGGCGCCACTTCTGCACGACGCGCGACTCGGGGAACGGCAGCACGCCGGCTTCCGAAGCCAGCACCACGACGTCGTCTTCGGTCACGTAGAAACGTGCCGGGCGCAGGCCGTTGCGGTCCAGCGTGGCGCCGATCTGGCGGCCATCGGTGAAGCAGATCGCGGCCGGGCCGTCCCACGGCTCCATCATGGCGGCGTGGTACTCGTAGAAGGCGCGGCGGTTGTCGTCCATCAGCGTGTGCTGTTCCCAGGCTTCCGGGATCATCATCATCATCGCGTGGACGAGCGGGTAGCCGGCCATCGTCAGCAGTTCGAGGCAGTTGTCGAACGATGCGGTGTCGGACTGGCCCGGGTAGATCAGCGGCCACAGCTTGGGCAGATCGTCGCCCAGCACCGGCGACGAGATCGCGCCGGTACGTGCGTTGATCCAATTGACGTTGCCCTTGACCGTGTTGATTTCGCCGTTGTGGGCGACCATGCGGTACGGGTGGGCCAGTTCCCAGGCCGGGAAGGTGTTGGTCGAGAAGCGCTGGTGCACCAGGGCCAGGGCCGAGACGGCGCGCTGGTCCAGCAGGTCCAGGTAGTACTCGCCGACCTGGTTGGCCAGCAGCAGGCCCTTGTACACCACGGTACGGGCCGACATGGACGGCACGAAGTATTCCTTGCCGTGCTTGAGCTTGAGCGCCTGGATGGCGTGGCTGGCGGTCTTGCGGATAACGTAGAGCTTACGTTCCAGCGCGTCCGTGGTCATGATGTCGCGGCCGCGCCCGATGAAGATCTGGCGGATCACCGGCTCGGTGGTGCGCACCGTCGGCGACATCGGCATCTTGGCGTCGACCGGCACATCGCGCCAGCCCAGCACGACCTGGCCTTCCAGGCGCACCGTGCGCTCCAGTTCCTGCTCGCAGGCCAGGCGCGAGGCGTGTTCCTTCGGCAGGAAGATCATGCCTACGCCGTATTCGCCGGCGGGCGGCAGGCTCACGCCCTGCGCGGCCATTTCCTCGCGGTAGAACTGGTCAGGGATCTGGATCAGGATACCGGCACCGTCGCCCATCAGCGCATCGGCGCCGACGGCACCCCGGTGGTCCAGGTTCTCCAGGATCTTCAGGCCCTGCGAGATGATCTCGTGGGACTTCTTGCCCTTGATATGCGCGACCATGCCGACGCCGCAGGCGTCATGCTCGTTGCTGGGATCGTACATGCCCTGCGCTTGCGGGCGCAGGTCAATGGCGTGGGAAGACTCGCTGGTCTGCGCTTGTGCCTGAGCTTGGGCCGAAAGATTTTTCGTTTGGTCCACGGGCTGAATTCCGGTGAAGGCTGCGCGAACTGGCTGGGCGTACCGGAACGGGGACCGCGCGCTTTCTCGTTTTCTTTATTCCTCCACCCAAACCGGAAACCGGCGGGACGGAAAATGGGGACGAAGCTGTCAGCGGGCCGCAGCGGCGTACACGAGCGTGACGCGCCGCACAATGACTGTGGGTGGAGCAACTATATGGGAATCGCGTTCGCCTCGCAAAATTTTTAAATGGGGTCAGATCATATTAAGTTACGCACCATTTCTGTGAGCCTTTTAAATGGGGACACATTAGTTATGCATCGAATCTGGCACATCTGTTGATGCCGTTTGCACCTTTTTGGGGCGTCCTTTCGGTAACGGTTGCACGCGCCGCATTGCGTGCCGCTCCAATTGGGCCAGGAATGCTTCGTCACCAAGTGGCCAGCCGCTGTGGGCATGGCCGCGCAGTGTCTCCAGGGTCTTGCCCGACAGGCCCTCGGCGGTCAGCATCCGGTAGTTCGACTGCCGCTCGAACGGCGTATTGCCCAGCTCCCAGTACGCGGAGTGGTCGCTCACAAACGGGCTGGCCTCGATGCCGGCGTGATGGTGGTAACTGCTCCAGCGATCGGCCTCGGGGGTGCTCACCTCGCCCGCGCGCAGCGCGTTGCCCTCGACATAGAGCATCGCCGGCAGCATCCACCGGGCGGGGTCGAACACCGCGGAGCGGAAGCGCCCTTCCCACAGCGTGCCGGTGCGGCCGGCCACCCGGTTGAAGTAGCGCGCATAGCGCCGCCCCACCGCCTGCATGGTCAGGCTCAGCGAGTCTGTGCCCTTGGGCGTGGCCACCAGGTGCACGTGGTTGGGCCGCAGCGTGTAGGCGTGGATGGCAAGGTCATGCTCTCGCGCGGCCATGCGCAGGCAGTCTAGGTAGTGCAGGTAGTCGTCCGGCCCCAGGAACACAGGCTGGCGGTTGTTGCCGCGCTGCAACACCAGGGCGGGCAGACCGGCGGGGGAAAAGCGGGGAAGGCGTGCCATGACAGGTCATGCGAGCATTGATGCCCGCATGATAGCCTGATCCGTCCCTATTTATGCGGCAGGCTGGCGCGCCGATCGCAGGGCCAGCGCGAACGCGGCCGTCAGTTGCCTTCGCTGACCGCGAAGATGCGGCGGTGCTCGCGGATCGCGTAGCGGTCGGTCATGCCCGCGATGTAGTGGGCAATCAGCCGCGACTGGTCGCCCCCATGGCTGGCCTGGTACTGCGGCGGCAGCAGGCGCGGGTCGGACATGAAGGCCTGGAACAGGTCGCCGACAATGCGCTGCGCCTTGGCCGACATGCGCATCACCAGATAGTGCCGGTACAGGTGCCGGAACAGGAAGCGCTTGAGTTCGGCCGCTTCTTCATGCATCTGCGGGCTGAAGCCGACCAGCGGGCCGGCGGCGCGCACCGCGTCGATATTGCGCGGGTTGGCCGCGGCGATATTGCGGCTGGTGGTCTCGATCAGGTCGACGATCAGCGTATTGATCATGCGCCGGACCGTCTCGTTGATGGCGCGCCGGCCGTTGACGCCGGGGAAGACAGCGGCCACCTCGGCGCGGTGGCGGGCCCACATCGGCACCTCGTCGAGCTGCTCCAGCGTCAGCAGCCCCGAGCGCAGGCCATCGTCGATATCGTGGTTGTTGTAGGCGATCTCGTCGGCCAGGTTGGCCAGCTGCGCCTCCAGCGACGGCTGCGTGCCCTCCAGGAAGCGCCGGCCCAGCTCACCCAGCGCCGAGGCGTTGACCCGCGAGCAATGCTTGAGGATGCCCTCGCGCGTCTCGAAGGTCAGGTTCAGCCCGTTGAAGCCGCCGTAGCGCTCTTCCAGCTCGTCCACCACCAGCAGGCTCTGCAGGTTGTGCTCGAAGCCGCCGTGGTTCTTCATGCAGGTATTGAGCGCATCCTGCCCGGCGTGGCCGAAGGGGGTGTGCCCCAGGTCGTGCGCCAGCGAGATCGCCTCGACCAGGTCTTCATTGAGGCGCAGGTTGCGCGCGATCGATCGGGCGATCTGCGCCACCTCCAGGCTGTGGGTCAGCCGGGTGCGAAACAGGTCCCCTTCATGGTTGACGAAGACCTGGGTCTTGTACTCGAGCCGCCGGAACGCCGTGCTGTGGATGACCCGGTCGCGGTCGCGCTGAAATTCGCTGCGCGACAGCGATGCGGGTTCGGCATGTACCCGCCCGCGCGTCTGCGCGGAGCGGGCGGCGTAAGGGGCGAGATGGCTTTCAAAGTCGGTCATGCGGCGCGTCCGGTGGCTGGGGCGGGGTGGCGAGGCATAACCGATCGGTCAGGCGACCGGGGCCTCGGTGGGAGGTTTGAGCACGGCGTGCGCGAGCGTAGCGCGCAGGTCAGCGTCCGGCACGGTGGTGATGAACGCTTCGCCGAGCCGCTTCAGCAGGATGAACTTGATGCTGCCCGCCTCGGCCTTCTTGTCGACCTTCATCAGTTCGATATAGCGGTCGGCACCGAGTTCCGGCGCCACCACGGGCAGGTTGGCAGCCTGCGTCAGTTCGCGGATGCGGGCGCGGGTCTCGGTGTCGATGAAGCCCAGCCGGTGCGACAGGTCGGCGGCCATCACCATGCCGCAGCCGACGGCCTCGCCGTGCAGCCAGGCGCCGTAGCCCATGCCGGCCTCGATCGCATGACCGAAGGTGTGGCCGAAATTGAGGATGGCGCGCAGGCCGCCCTCACGCTCGTCCTGGGCCACCACGCCGGCCTTGATCTCGCAGGAGCGCTGCACGGCGAGCGCCATCAGGTCCGGGTCGCAGGCATTCAGCGGCTTGATGTTGCGCTCGATCCAGCCGAAGTACTCGGCATCGGCGATGGCGCCGTGCTTGATGACCTCGGCCATGCCGGCGGCCAGCTCGCGCGGGGGCAGCGTGCGCAGCGTGTCGATGTCGGCGATCACCGCGTTGGGCTGATGGAACGCGCCGATCATGTTCTTGCCCAGCGGGTGGTTGATGCCGGTCTTGCCGCCCACCGACGAATCCACCTGCGCCAGCAGCGTGGTCGGCATCTGGATAAAGGGCACGCCGCGCATGTAGCAGGCGGCGGCAAACCCGGTCATGTCGCCCACCACGCCGCCGCCCAGCGCGACCAGCGTGGTCTTGCGGTCGGCGCCGGCCTGCAGCAGCGCGTCGAAGATCCGGTTCAGCGTTTCCCAGTGCTTGAAGGCCTCGCCGTCGGGCAGCGTAACGGTGCACACGGTCTTGCCGAGCGCGGCCAGCGCAGCCTCGACGCGCGCCGCATAGAGCGGGCCGACGGTTTCATTGGTGACGATGACGGCGTGCTGGCCGCGCACATGCGGGCGCAGCAGTTCGGCGTTGTCCAGCAGGCCGGTACCGATATGGATGGGGTAGCTGCGCTCGCCCAGGTCGACTTCAAGCGTAATCATGGATTGGGGTCCTGCGCCGGCGGCTCCGACGCTTCCGGCGGCACGGGGGCCGGCTGCGGGGGATCGATCGGGAAACCGGCCATTTCAAGTTGCATCAACACCATATTAGCAAGCTGCGCCACCGAAGGCTTGCCGGTTTCGATGATGAAGTCGGCGACCTCGCGGTAAAGCGGGTCGCGCTCAGCATAGAGCGCCTCGAGCTTGCCCTTGGGGTCCTCGGTCTGCAGCAGCGGGCGGTTGCGGTCGTGGCGGGTGCGCAGCCACAGGTCGTGCGGGCTGGCGCGCAGGTACACGACCGTGCCGCAGGCCTTCAGCACCTCGCGGTTCTCGGCGCGCAGCACGGCGCCGCCGCCGGTGGCCAGCACGATGCCCTGGCGCGCGGCCAGCTCGCGGATCATCGCGGCCTCGCGGTCGCGGAAGCCGGCTTCGCCCTCGACCTCGAAGATCACCGGGATGCGCACACCGCAGTGCGCTTCCAGCTCATGGTCGGAATCGAAAAACGGATAGTGCAGGCGCCGCGCCACCGTGCGGCCCACGGTGGTCTTGCCGGCGCCCATCAGGCCGACGAAAAAGAGGTTGGGTCGATCGGATTCCGGTCGCTCGGAGTCGGATCGATCGGCGTCGCACCGATCCTGGGCCTGGCGCTGTGCCGCCGGGCCTGTCGCTGAGGCTGTCACTGGACTGTCGTTCGGGAGCGTGGCATGCGGGCCGTCCTCCCCAGTTGGGAACTGCATCATCTTCTTATGTTGTGGCGCGGCCGGCAAGTGGCGAATGCGGCATGGCCCACATGGCCGGCCCGTCCCGGGGCCGCCTCCGGGCCTCCCGCGGCGCGCAAAAAAAGGCCGCATCCCTCGATGCGGCCTGCCAGTCTACTGTATCCGGCGCCTCCGGACGCCATGTCCCTACCTGAGCGACACGCTCTCGTTCAGGATGCGCGGGGTCAGGAACACCAGCAGCTCGGTGCGGTTGCGCACCTTGGCGTTGCTCTTGAACAGGTTGCCCAGCACCGGGATGTCGCCCAGCAGAGGCACCTTGTCGGTGTCGTTGGACTCGGTCTGGGTGTAGATGCCGCCGATCACCACCGTGCCGCCGTTCTCCACCAGCACCTGGGTCTGCACGTGCTTGGTGTCGATGGCAAAGCCCGAGGTGGTCTGGATGCCCACACTGTCCTTGTTCACGTCCACATCGAGCAGCACATTGCCTTCGGGCGTGATCTGCGGCGTCACTTCCAGCTTCAGGTTGGCCTTGCGGAACTGCACCGAGGTCGCACCGCTGGAGGTCGCCGCCTGGTACGGCAGCTCGGTACCCTGCTCGATCAGCGCCTTGATGTTGTTGGCCGTGACCACGCGCGGGCTGGAGATGATCTTGCCCTTGCCGTCTGCTTCCAGTGCCGACAGCTCCAGCGCCAGGAAACGCGTGGCGGCGCTGTTGAACAGGCTCACCGCGATATTGGCCGGATTGGTGCCGTTGATGGCGCCTGCCGGCAGGCTCAGGAACGGGCCGTTGTCCGAGGTCGAGCCCGGCAGCACGTTGTTGTAGGTGTTGCCGACCTTGGCGTTGTTGTACTGCCCGGCAAAGCCCAGCTTCACGCCCAGGTTGCGGCTGAAGGTATCGGTGGCCTCGACGATGCGCGCCTCGATGATCACCTGGCGCACCGGGATGTCGATCTTGCCGATGAAGTTCTGCACCTCTTCCAGCTTGGTCGCGATATCCGAAACGAAGAGCTGGTTGGTGCGCGCATCGGCCGTCAGCGAACCGCGCTTGGACAGCATGCGCGTGCTGGCGCCCGCCGCCCCTGCCACGCCAATGGGCGCCGCCGCAGCAGCGCCGCCGCCCGCCCCCAGGCCCAGCAGCATCTTGCGCACGTCTTCGGCACGCTGGTAGTTGAGCTGGAACACCTGGCTGCGGATCGGCTCCAGGTCACTGATCTGCTGCTGCGACTCCAGCTCCAGCTTCTCCTTGGTCTGCAGCTCCGCCTTGGGCGCCACCCACAGCACATTGCCGTTGCGGCGCGAGGCCAGGCCCTTGGCATCCATCACGATCTGCAGCGCCTGGTCCCACGGCACGTCCTTCAGGCGCAACGTGATGTTGCCCTGCACGCTTTCGCTGGTGATGATGTTCAGGTTGGTGAAATCGGCGAACACCTGCAGCAGCGAGCGGATGTCGATGTTCTGGAAGTTCAGCGACAGGCGCTCGCCGCGATAGCCCGGGCCACTGATCAGCTTGGTCGGGTCTTCCTTGACGGGGCGCACCTCGACCACGAACTGGGTATCGGTCTGGTACGAGCTGTATTCCCAGTTGCCGCGCGGCTCGATCGTCAGGCGCGCGTTGCCGTTGGCGTCCGAAGCATGCATGCCCTGCACCGGCGTGCCGAAGTCGCTGACGTCGAAGCGACGCCGCAGGTTGTCAGGCAGCGTGGTGCCGAGGAAATCGACCACGACGTTCTTGCCCTGCTGCGCGATATTGATGCCCGAATCGCGCGAGGACAGGTCCACCACCACGCGCCCGGCGCCATCGGCACCGCGGCGGAAGTCGACATTGCGCAACGACGGCCGTGCCGCCGCGGCTGCAGGCGTCGCCGTCGCAGCCGGCGCAAACGTGGGCGCGGCGTTCTTGAGCGCCGGCGCCACATTATCCAGCGCCACCACGAAGTAGTTGCCGCGCTGGTCGGTGCGATAGGTGGCGTTGCGCGTGAGGTCGAGGATCACGCGGGTACGGTCGCCGATCTGCACCACGTTGGCGGACTTGACCAGCTTGCCGCCGTAGTCGTACTGCGCGCGCCGGTTGGCAAAGCCGGTATCGAAGAAATCGATCGCGAGCCGTGCCGGGTTCTGCGTGGTGAAGTCCGCCGGCTTCTGCGACAGCGGCCGTTCGAGCTCGATCGTGAACACGGTCTGCTCCCCGACCATGCTGACGTCAACCGCCTTGATCCGGTTGCTTTGTGCCAGCGCGGCCGGCGCGGCAATCACCAGCAACAGCGCCAGCGCCAGCGCCAGCGCCATCGTTGTCTTTGCGGCGCCCGCAAGCGCACGGTACCAGCGCGTGAGGGTCATGCCGCCACCTCCAGCTTCAGGCTGGTCATTTTCTCTTTCCACTCTGATACCCCCTCCCGGACCAATTCGCGCAGCACGATCTCCTGATCGGTGATGCGGACCACCCGGCCATAGCTCTGGCCGAGATACTGACCCACCTTGATATGGTGGATCTTGTTATCAACCCGCACGATGCCAAAGGTCTCCCCGTGCTTCATCATCATCCCGAGCATCTTGAAGTTCTCGAGCGGGTAGTCCTCCAGCGGCTCGCGGCGCCGCCCGGCTTCGGGCGAATCCGCCAGCGTCTTGTTCAGCTCGCCGATCTTGGCCTGCGCGAACGGCTCGGGCGCCTTGGCTGCGGCGTACTCGCGCGGCACATAGGGCCGGGCGTCGGGCAGCGGCTCGGGCGGCTTGGCGCGCGCGCTGCGGGTGGCATCCATCCACTGGCGCAAGGCGTCTTCATCGCTGGCGCCGCAGGCGCCCAGCAGGCCGACGGCCAGCGCCGCCACCGCGAACGTGCGTGGCGCCGTGGTCCAGGCGAGGCTGCGGGTACGCGCGGTGGGGCTCATTTGGCACCTCCTGCCTTGGCTGCCGCAGCGGCTGCCGCGGCCTTGCGCTGCGCGGCCTGCTCGTCCGGGTCGAGCGCGCGGTAGGCCATCGCCACCGCCTCCATCGACATCCCGCCATCCTTGGTATTGGCCAGCTGCAGGTTCTGCATCGACACGATCCGCGACAATGCCGCCACGTCGGCATTGAACTGCGCCACCTCGTGGTAGCGCCCGGTCACGCGCAGGTTCACCGGGATCTCGGCGAAGTAGGGCTTGATCACCGCCCCCTGCGGCTTGAACAGCTCGAACTGCAGCCCGCGTGCGACGCCGGCGTGGTTGACGTCGGCCAGCAGTGCATCCATCTCGGCCTTGTTGGGCAGCTGCCGCTCAAGCAGCGCCACGCGCTGCTCCACTTGCTTCTTCTGCTCGCGCAGCGCGTCCAGGTTGGCCACCTGCGCCACCTTGGACTGGTACGCCTGCTTCAGGCTTTCCTGTTCCTGGCGCTGGCGGTCGAGTTCGTCGAACCTGGCGCTCCAGTAGAACTGCCAGCCCAGCAGCAGCGCCACGGCGGCGGCCAGCACCGCGAACAGCACGCGCGGCGCGGCCGGCCACGTCTCCGGTTCGCTCAGGTTGAGCCCGCGGAACTGGCCGGTCAGGTCGGCCAGGTTGATTTCAGTATTGAGCGCCATGGTCAGGCCTTTCCGGCTGCGGGTGCGGGAACTGGGGCGGCTGCGGGGGCGCCCGGCACGGCCTTCTTGCCGTCGGCCGCCGCTTCCGGCGCGCGATACGTGAAGCGCATCGAGAACTCGAACAACCGGCGCTGCTCGCGCAGGTTGTTGGTCATGGTGACGGCCTTGGATTCGACCAGCTCGGCCTTGTCCAGCCAGGCCACCCCGCTCAGGTTGCGCAGCAGCTCGGAAATGCGCTCGTTGGACTGCGCCACGCCCGCAATGGTGAAGGCCTCGCCGGTCTGCTTCAGGCTGGTCAGGTAGACGCCCTCTGGCACCTGCCGCACCAGTTCCTCAAGCAGTTGCACCGGGCGGTTGCGCTCGGTCTGCAGGCTTTCAACGGCCTTCTGGCGCTGCAGCAGCGCATCAATGTCCTTCTTCAGGCTGTTGACCTCGCGGATCTGCCCGTCCAGCTTGGCGTTCTCAGCGCTCAATACCTGGTTGAGCGCGACCACCGATGCGATGCGCCCGTCGATATAGTAGCCACCCAGCAGCACCACGGCAGCGCCAGCCACTGCGGCGCCGGCAAGCATCGTATAGACCTTCTTGCGGCGTGCTGCCTTGCGGGCTTCGTGGTAAGGCAGCAGGTTGACCGAAGGCAGTGTGTTCGTAGACATCTGATGCCTCCGGTGCGTTATTGCAGGCCGCGCAGGGCCAGGCCGGCACTGACGATGTACGCCGGCAGGTCGCGCTGCAGGTAGCGCTCGTTGACCTTGGCGTTGGTCGCCATGTTGGCGAACGGGTTCGCCAGCGTGGTGGTGATCTTGGCCTGGTGCTGGATCGCCGATTGCACGCCGAGCAGCGACGCATGCCCGCCCGAGAGCAGGATCTCGTCGACCCGGCCCAGGCTGGAACTGGCGATGAAGTTGCCGACCGCGGACTGCACTTCCATCGCCAGTGCATCCAGCGACGGCTTGAGCAGCTGCGCGCGCCAGGCTTCAGGCAGCGTGTTCTTGCGTTTCTTGATCTCGGCCTTGAGCGCGTCGAGGGTGAACATGCGCGCCGCACTCTGCGTGAGCTGGTCGCCGTAGCTGTTCAGCGGCTGCTCGTAGAGTTCTTTCCAGCCCTGGTAGAAGATCGCCTTGGAACGGCTGCCGCCCAGGTGGATCACCGCCACCACCGGCAGCGCGCGCGCATCGGCCTCGGGCATCTCGTGCGGCACGCCCAGCATCTGCACGATCGAGCGCTGCACCGCGTATTCCTCGACATCCATGACCTGGGGCTTGAGCCCGGCCATCTCGGCCGCGGTCACGCGCTCCTGCACGCGGTCGCTGTTGGCCGCCGTGACGCGCACGCCGATACCGCCCTCGGTCTCGCTGGGGCCGATCACGGCGAAGTCGAAGTTGACCGCCTGCGACGGCGGATAGAGCCGGTGCGCCTCGGATTCGACCTGGGAATACAGTTCGTCTTCGGACAGGTTGTCCGGCAGGCTGACCGTCTGTGACTCCGTCAGCATGGATGGCACGCCCAGCACCACGTCCTTCGAACGGATTCCGGCCTTGCCCAGCGCGCGTTTGAGCGCGATCCCGACGGCCTCGATATTGATGACGTTGCCATCGGCAACGGCGTTGCGGTCCAGCAGTTCGCTGGCGCATTTTTCCAGCCGATAGTCTTGCCTGCTGCCCCCTGCGGACAGCTCGACTACCTTGACACTGGACGACCCGATATCCACACCGACCGTAGTCCGGCGTAGAAGCCCCGACAAAATGCCCCGACGCAAGGTGACCCCCTGACTTTTGAACTCGCCCCTGGCTTGAACGCTCTAATCGGGCGAGCCTTGTTTCTTGAATGAAACGTTTGCTCTTTTATGTTGGTCGATTCTCACAAAATCCAGCATCGGTGGCAATGTGCCGAACTGGCGCCGAGTTCTTTTTGAGAAGACCCTCGCCAATCCGTTGCCAAAACCCCACGGTCGTCGGGTTCCCTTCCGTGCGCGCTTGTGCGCCCGCCCGTACGCCTTTAGCTGCATGCAACGTCGCCGTGCATGCCAGCTTTCGCCACATTACATCTTGTAACAGCGCGATAGCGGTGCCCGCACCACTGTACGCCCGGACGGGCCCATGCCGGAAGATATAATCCCGGGCACCCCTGACTAGGTATTTCCCTTATGGCCACCGCACAACACAAGTCCCACCCTGCCCGCCGCTCGATCTGGGCGCGGCTCATGTTCGGGGCGGTCGGACTGGTTGTCGCCGGAGCCGTCGTGATCGCGCTGCTGCTTGGCTACGCGCTGCTGGTGGCTGCGCCCAACCTGCCATCGCTGGACACCATCACCGACTACCGGCCCAAGATCCCGCTTCGCATCTACACCGCGGACAATGTGCTGATCGGCGAATTCGGCGAAGAGCGGCGCAACTTCGTACCCATCGCCGAGATTCCGGACGTGATGAAAAAGGCGGTCCTGGCGATCGAGGACGACCGCTTCTACGAGCACGGCGGCGTCGACTTCGTCGGCGTGTTGCGCGCCGGGCTGGCCAACCTGCGCGGCGGGCTGTCGCAGGGCGCCTCCACCATCACCATGCAGGTGGCGCGCAACTTCTTCCTCTCCAGCGAGAAGACCTACACGCGCAAGATCTACGAAATGCTGCTGGCGTACAAGATTGAGGCCAACCTGAACAAGGACCAGATCCTCGAGCTGTACATGAACCAGATCTACCTGGGGCAGCGCGCCTACGGCTTCGACAGCGCCGCGCGCGTGTACTTCGGCAAGTCGGTGCGCGACGTGACCCCGGCCGAGGCCGCCATGCTGGCGGGCCTGCCCAAGGCACCGTCGGCGTACAACCCGGTGGTCAATCCGCGCCGCGCCAAGGTGCGCCAGGAGTACATCCTGCAGCGCATGCGCGACCTGCGCTACATCACGGCCGAGCAGTACGACGAGGCCGTGCGCTCGGAGCTGAAGGTGCGCACCGAGGGCAACGAGTTCTCCACCCACGCCGAGTACGTCGCCGAGATCGTGCGCCAGCTGATGTACGCGCAGTACCGCGAAGAAACCTATACGCGCGGCCTGACGGTCTACACCACGCTGACCAAGCCGGACCAGGACGCCGCCTATGAGTCGGTGCGCACCGGCATCATGAACTACGAGCGCAAGCACGGCTACCGCGGCCCCGAGGCCTTTATCGACCTGCCTTCCGACCCGGCCGAGCGCGAGCAGGCCATCGACGATGCGCTGGTCGAGCACCCCGGCAGCGGCGACCTGCGCTCGGCCGTGGTCACCAGCGTGTCGGCCAGGCAGGTGAAGGCGACGCTGCTGTCCGGCGAAGTGGCAACCATCGAAGGCCCGGCGCTGCGCTTTATCTCGCCGTCGCTGTCGTCCAACGCGCAACCCAAGATGAAGATGCGCGCCGGCGCGGTCATCCGCGTGACCCAGGACGAGAAAGGCAGCTGGTCGGTGACCCAGCTGCCGGAAGTGGCCGCGGCGTTCGTGTCGATCAACCCGCAGGACGGCGAGATCCGCTCGATGGTGGGCGGCTTCGACTTCAACCGCAACAAGTTCAACCACGTGACGCAGGCCTGGCGCCAGCCGGGTTCCAGCTTCAAGCCGTTCATCTACTCGGCCGCGCTGGAAAAGGGCTTCTCGCCGGCCACGGTGATCAACGACGCACCGCTGACGATCGGCCCCGACACCGGCGGCCAGGTGTGGGAACCGAAAAACTATGACGGCCGCTTCGAGGGTCCGATGACCATGCGCCGCGCGCTGGCCAAGTCCAAGAACCTGGTCTCGGTGCGGATCCTGCGCGCGATCGGCACGCAGTACGCGCAGGACTACATCACGCGCTTCGGCTTCGAGGCCGACAAGCATCCGGCCTACCTGCCGATGGCGCTGGGTTCGGGCGCCGTGACGCCGCTGCAGATGGCGGGCGCATACTCGGTGTTCGCCAACGGCGGCTACCGCGTCAACCCGTACCTGATCCAGAAGGTGGTGGACGCGCGCGGCAACGTGATCTCCGAAACCCAGCCGCAGCGCGCCGGCAGCGACGCGGTGCGGGTGCTTGACGCACGCACCGCCTTTATCGCCGACACCATGCTGCGCGACGTGGTGCGCATGGGCACCGCCAACAGCGCCAAGCAGCGCCTGGGCCGGAACGACCTGGCGGGCAAGACCGGCACCACCAACGACGCGGTCGATGCCTGGTTCGCCGGCTACACTCCCAACCTGGTGGCGATCGCCTGGATGGGCTACGACCAGCCCAAGAGCCTGGGCGTGCGCGAAACCGGTGGCGGCCTGGCCCTGCCGATCTGGGTGGGCTATATGAGCAAGGCGCTCAAGGGTGTGCCGGAGTCGCCCGAGCGCCCTGCGCCGGAAGGCGTGCTGATGGTGGGCGGCGACTGGACCTTCGAAGAGAACGCCGGCGGCGCCGGGGTGGCTTCGGTGGGCCTGGGCGATCCGTGGCCGGGCAAGCAGGAGGAATCGGCCACCGCGCCGGCCGACACCGAGGCCGAGAAGAAGAAGATCCTGGAGATGTTCGGCGGCGCCTGATCACGGCCGCCAGACAGCAGAAAGCCGGCCACAAGGCCGGCTTTTCTTTTGCCCGCGAGGCAGGCTTTGCGTCAGCCCAGCGTGAGGGCCGCGCCGGCCTGCTCGCTGACGTAGCCCGACAGCGCCGCATACAGCTCGCCGCCGTTGCGGGTGTCGATCCAGCGCTCGCCGTCGCGGCGGAAGTGGAAGCCGCCGGCGCGCGCGGCCACCCACAGCTCCTGCATCGGCGCCTGGCTGTTGATGATGATCTTGGTGCCGTTCTCGAACTCCAGCTCCATCACGTTGCCGGTGCGGCTGATCTCAATATCGGCGTCGGCCGCGTCGGCGGCCGCCTCGACCGTGGCTTCGATGCGGTCCAGCTCCTGCGTGGCCAGGGCCAGGAACTCGCTTTCGCTCAAGGGGGGCATGCTAAACTCCGAGACCGCCGTTGCCGCCGCTGCCCGGACCGGGAGTACGTGGCGCGAACGGCTTTTTTGTTAAGAATCCTTCGGATGCCCGGCCGTTGCGCGTCGGGCATCCAACGCCTTGCCAACAGCCTAAAGGACGACCCGATGCTGCGTCGTGTTGCGATTGTATCGGCGTTTGCCGCCGCCCTTGCGATGCCCCTACTGGGCGGATGCGGCATCCGCGGGCCGCTGACCATGCCCAAAGTGCCGCCCGAGCCGACCCCGCCGACCGTGACGGATCCGGGCCTGGGCCGCGCCGATGCCATGCCGGCCCCGCCCGCCACCCCTGCCCCCGCCACGCAACCGGCCTCGTCCCCTGCCGCCCCCACCACCCGATAACCATGACCGCATTTTTCCATCGCCAGGACGGCGCGCTTGCCGTCGAGCAGGTGCCGCTGGCGCGCATCGCCGCTGAATTCGGCACGCCGACCTACGTGTACTCGCGCGCGGCGCTGACCGCTGCCTACCAGGCCTACGCCGCCGCCTGCCAGGGCCGCAAGGCGCAGGTCCAGTACGCCATGAAGGCAAACTCCAACTTGGCGGTGCTGCAGGTGTTTGCCAAGCTCGGTGCCGGCTTCGACATCGTCTCGGGCGGCGAGCTCAAGCGCGTGCTGGCCGCCGGCGGCGACCCGCGCAAGGTGGTGTTCTCCGGCGTGGGCAAGAGCGCGGCGGAAATGGAACTGGCGCTGGCACACGACGTGCGCTGCTTCAATGTCGAGTCGATCCCCGAACTGGACCGCCTGAACGAAGTGGCCGGCCGCATGGGCAAGCGTGCGCGCGTGTCGCTGCGCATCAACCCGGACGTGGATGCGAAGACGCACCCGTATATCTCCACCGGCCTGAAGGGCAACAAGTTCGGCATCGCCTTCGAGGACGTGCTGCCGACCTACCGCGCCGCGGCCGCGCTGCCGCACCTGGAAGTGACCGGCATCGACTGCCATATCGGTTCGCAGATCACTGAGGTGGAGCCCTACCTTGAAGCGCTGGACAAGGTGCTGGACGTGGTCGAGGCGCTCGAGCGCGACGGCATCCGCCTGGAGCATATCGACGTTGGCGGCGGCCTGGGCATCACCTACACCGACGAAACCCCGCCGGACATCACCGGCTTTGCCACCACGCTGCTGGAACGCGTGGCCGCGCGCGGCCACGGCCACCGCGAGGTGCTGTTCGAGCCGGGCCGCTCGCTGGTGGGCAACGCCGGCGTGCTGCTGACGCAGGTGGAGTTCCTCAAGCCCGGCGCGGCCAAGAACTTCTGCATCGTCGATGCCGCCATGAATGACCTGGCACGCCCGGCGATGTACGAGGCCTACCACCGCATCGAGCCGGTGGTGCTGCGCGACGCGCAAGCGGTGACCTACGACATCGTCGGCCCGGTGTGCGAATCGGGCGACTGGCTGGGCCGCGACCGCGCGCTGGCTGCGCAGCCGGGCGACCTGCTGGCAGTGATGTCGGCCGGCGCCTACGGCTTCACCATGAGCTCCAACTACAACACCCGCCCGCGCGCCGCCGAAGTGATGGTCGATGGCGCCAGCGTGCACCTGGTGCGCGAGCGCGAACTGGTCGAGGACCTGTTCCGCGACGAACGCCTGCTGCAGGACTGAACCCCAAAGCCCGGCCCGCCTACGCGGCGGGCTGGCGCGCCCCAGCGGGCTTGCGCAGCCGCCACCACAGCCGCATCCCCAGCAGCACGAACACCACCGCCGCGTAGATCGACACTTCGCCAAAGTCGTTCTTGCCCGCCTTGTGCCACCAGTAGTGCAGGATGGCCAGCACCGCGATCGCATAGACCAGCTTGTGCAGCGCCTGCCAGCGCTTGCCGCCCAGCCAGCGCACCATGCCGTTGGTCGAGGTCAGCGCCAGCGGGATCATCAGCATGAAGGCAGTGAAACCCACCGTGATGAAGGGCCGCTTGTACACGTCCTTGATCATGTAGGCGAAGTCAAAGCCGCGGTCCACCCCGATCCACAGCAGGAAGTGCTGCAGGCCGTAGAAGAACGCAAACAGGCCCAGCATGCGCCGCAGCTTGATCAGCCAGTTCCAGCCTGTGAGGCGGCGCAGCGGGGTGATGGTCAGCGTCAGGCACAGCATCACCAGCGTCCAGGTGCCGGTGGAGCGGGTCACGAATTCAAGCGGATTGGCGCCGAACTGTTCCGTGGCACCCAGGTACAGCAGCCGTACGAACGGCAGCAGCGCCAGCAGCCAGAGCGCAAGCTTGAGCGCGCGCACGCGCTGCGGCGACAACGTGGCCAGGCCGGCCGGCTTGCGCGCCGCCACGGCGGCGGCGCTGGTGGAAGAGGTAGCCATGCGCTCGCCTTGCATCAGAAGAACTTCTTCAGGTCCATGCCCTGGTACAGCGACGCCACCTGCTGGCCGTAGCCATTGAACGGCAGGGTCTTGCGCTTGGGCGCGAACAACGCGCCAAAGCCGCTGCCGCGCTCCTCGCCGATGCGGCGCTCAGTGGCCTGGCTCCAGCGCGGATGGTCCACGTCCGGGTTCACGTTCGAATAGAAGCCGTATTCCTGCGGCGCGGCCAGGTTCCAGCAGGTGGGCGGCTGCTTGTCGACAAAGCGGATCTTCACGATCGACTTGGCGCTCTTGAAGCCGTACTTCCACGGCACCACCATGCGCACCGGGGCGCCGTTCTGGTTGGGCAGGGTCTCGCCATACAGGCCGAAGGTCAGCAACGCCAGCGGGTGCATGGCCTCGTCCATGCGCAGGCCCTCGCTGTACGGCCAGTCGAGCACGCCGCTGCTGACGCCGGGCATCTGCTTCTTGTCGGCCAGCGTGATGAACTGGATGTACCTGGCACCAGGCTGCGGCTCGACGCGCCGGATCAGCTCGGCCAGCGGGTAGCCGACCCACGGGATCACCATCGACCAACCCTCCACGCAGCGCAGGCGGTAGACGCGCTCTTCCATTGCCGCCAGCTTCATCAGCTCGTCTAGGTCATAGACCTTGGGCTTCTTCACCAGCCCTTCCACCGACACCTGCCACGGGCGCGGGCGCAGCGTGCCGGCGTTGCGCGCCGGGTCGGACTTGTCGGTGCCGAATTCGTAGAAGTTGTTGTAGGTGGTGACGTCCTCGAAGGGCGTGCGCTTGTCCGTGATGACATAGGCGTTGTTGGGCGTGGCGGCCAGCTTCTGGCCGTGCTGCCCCTGCGCCAGGGCCTGGCGCGCAAACCACGGCGCCAGCGTGCTGCCGGCGGCGCCGGCGGCGGCCAGCGCCAGCACGCGGCGGCGCGCTTCGAAGACGTGGCGGGGCGTAATCTCGCTGGCGGCGATATCGCCGCCGCGCAGCCATTTGGGGGAAGGGATCAGCATGGTTTTCCTCGTTGCCTGGCCGTGCCGGCGCCGGTCGCGCCCACACGCTCGCAGGATTGGACTCTGGCCTTGGTCGGAGAGTGCGGGCCAGTCCTGACAGTTTTTTGTGCCCGCGTCGGAATGCCGCGGGTCATGAGGCGTCAGGCGCACGCAATGTGCCGCCTGCACCTCGCACCCCGCTATCCGCCCTGATATTGCTGGTACACCACCTGCGCCAGCGTCAGCAGCCGCGCCCGTTCCAGCGGGCCCGCCAGCGCAAAGCCGAGGTCGCGGTCGATCCAGTAGAAGGCCATCATCGGGTCGCGGCCGGCGGCTGGCCGCCTGGTGCCTCCGCCTGGCATGCGCTCGACGCGGAAGCCCGTATCGGGGGTGCCCTGTGCCATGCGCCGCAGCTGCAGCGACAGGCGCGTGCCATCGTCCGCTTCATACATCAGGATGGCCGACGGGCCGCCTTCGGCCACGCCCAGCCGGCCGCCGATCAGGTGGAAGCCCTGCGCGCGCAGGTCCGGCACCTGCAGCGCCGTGCCCAGGCGCTTGGACAGCCATGCGATCAGGTGGGCCTCTTCCGTCGCCGCGACTTCAACCGGGTGGCGCATTTCCGGGGCGTAGACCGCGTGCGTGGCCAGCGCCTCGCGCGCAAAGCGCTCGCCGGGCGCCATCGCCACGGACACGCCGCCAAGGCGGCCATGGGCCAGCCAGCCGAGAACGCCGCCGACAGACAGCAGCGCCACCGACGCGCAGGTGGCCGCCAGTGCCATGGTCCAGCGCGGCCGCCGTGGTCGCGCGGTCTCGCGCCGGCCATCGCCATGCAGCCCGGGCGGCAAGGCCGCGAGCGGCACCGGTTCGTTCAGTATCGGATCCAGCCCCCCGTGCAGGGCGTCGGCCTGCCGGCGCCAGGCGGCAACCTGCGCCGCCGCGTCCGGGTGCTGCGCCAGGTACGCCTCCACGGCCGCGCGGCGCGCGCCGGAAAGCTGGCCATCGGCGTAGGCGTGGAGATCGGCTTCGTGGATGGCGGACATCATTTCACCCGCTGCAGGGGCTTGCCGGAAGCTGCCGGCACGGCAGCGGGCGCCTTGCCGTCGAGCAGCCGGCGCATCTGCTCGCGCGCCCGCGCCAGGCGCGACATCACCGTGCCCTGCGGCACGTCGAGCACGCGCGCGGCCTCGGCATACGTCAGTTGCTCCAGGCTGACCAGCAGCAGCACCGCGCGTTGCGCCTCCGGCAGTTGCGCCAGCGCCTGCACCAGGTCGCGGCGCAAGCCGGGGTCGTCAGCGGGGGCGCTGACCTCGGGCAGCGTGTCGGTGGTGACCACCAGTTCCTTCCTACGCACGGTATTCAGGCGCAGGCGGTGCATCAGGGTCAGCAGCCACGGCAGCAGGCCATCGGCGCCGTCGCCCCACCAGGCGCCGGGGCGCAGGCGGAAGCGCCAGCGGTAGCGCAGCGCGCGCTCGAGCGTGTCCTGCACCAGGTCGTCGGCCAGCGCCGCGTCGCCGGTGAGGCCGCGCGCATGGCGCCGCAGCCGCGGCGCCAGCGCGACGAGCTGGCCGTCAAACCCTTCCATGCCGTGGCTGCGGTGGTGGCTGCTGAAGCGTCAGGGCTTGGCCACGTGCCAGACGTTGTTGAGGTTGTCGCCGGCGCGGTCGCCCGGCTTGGCGTCCTTGGCAAAGCGGTACAGCGGCATGCCGCGGTACGCCCACTGCTTGCCGCCGTCATCGCGCGTGATGATGGTGTACTGGCCCGACGCACTGGTGCCAGGCGCTGCCATCAGCGGCGGCCAGTTGGTGGCGCACGGACCGTTGCAGGCGCTCTTGCCGCTACCGGCGGTGTCGCGGTCGAAGGTGTACAGCGTCAGTCCCTGCGGATCGGTCAGCACGCCACTGGCCACCTTCACCGTGGGCGGCATATTGCCGGCAGTGCCGCCCATACCGGCACAGCCGGCGAGCAGGACCGCCGCGCAGCCGAGCGCGAGCGCGGCGGGACGAACGAGGGATGCTGCAGCGTTACGACGCAGACTTGCCATGATCTTATTCTCCATGCAAACCGATGCCGCCAACCGGCACCGCTCCTCAAGTAAACACCGGATGTGATGCGTTTATTCCCTGGGCGGCCAAAAAAATTGAAAAAAAAGACGAAAAAAAACCTGCCCGGAGGCAGGTTTTTGCATTGCAGCATGACGCCGCGTCACAGTTCGCCGTAGCTGTGCAGTCCCGACAGGAACATGTTGACGCCCAGGAACGCGAAGGTCGTCACCAGCAGACCGACCAGCGCCCACCAGGCCGCCACCGTGCCGCGCAGGCCCTTCATCAGCCGCATGTGCAGCCACGCCGCGTAGTTCAGCCAGACGATCAGCGCCCAGGTTTCCTTCGGGTCCCAGCTCCAGTAGCCGCCCCAGGCCTCAGCCGCCCACAGCGCGCCCAGGATGGTGGCGATGGTGAAGAAGGCAAAGCCGACCGCGATGGCCTTGTACATCACATCATCAAGCAGCTCCAGCGATGGCAGGCGTTCGGCCAGGATGCCACGCTGCTTGAGCAGGTAGGCCACCGAGACCATCGCCGCCAGCGCAAAGGTGCCGTAGCCGATAAAGTTGGCCGGCACGTGGATCTTCATCCACCAGCTCTGCAGCGCCGGCACCAGCGGCTGGATCTCCTGCGCATTGCGGCTGACCGTGTACCACAACAGGAAGCCCACCGCGGCCGACACCACCAGCATCACGAACGGGCCCAGCGCGCGCGTGGCGTAGCGGCCTTCGTAGTACAGGTAGAACAGCGAAGTGATCAGCGTGAACAGCACGAACACTTCATACAGGTTGGAAATGGGGATATGGCCGATGTCCGTGCCGATCAGGTAGGACTCGTACCAGCGCACCAGCAGGCCGGTGAAGCCCAGCACCACCGCGCCCCAGCACAGCTTGCTGCCGAGGCTGTAGCCCGTGTTCGAGCGCGTCGCCAGTCCGAGCCAGTAGAACAGCGTGGACAGGAACACCAGTGCGCTCATCCACAGGATGGCCGACTGGCTCGACAGGAAATACTTCAGGAAGAAAGCCTGGTCGGCGCGCGCCAGCTGCCCCTGATAGAGCTGGATCGCGAACAGCGACAGCGCGGTGAGCGCCAGCATCAGCGGGCGCACCGCCTTCCAGTGCCAGCCAAGCAGCGCAAAGGTAGGCACGGCGCCGATCAGCACGGCCTTGTCGTAGCCGTCCATCCATTGCCCGTATTGCGACAGCGCCACGCCGGCGCCAACCGCCAGTGCCAGCGCAAAGAGCCAATCCACCCAGGTCAGGCGGCGCAGGAAGGAAGGTTCGAGATAGGCCTCGTCAGCGCCGGTGTCGGCGCGCGTGGTGCCGCGCATGGCGGGACCGGCCTGGTTCACATTTGAGGACATAGCGTACCTGCTCAATTCAGTGGGGAGTGCCGGCGGGCCCGGGCGCATCGCTGCGGCCCCCTGCGGCGCGGCCGATATCGTCGCGCAGCGCCGTGAATTCCTTTTCGAAATCCATCGTGCGGCGCTGAGTCGACATCGCCATCAGCACATGGCTGCCAGGCTCGGTGTCGCCCTCGGCGGGCTTGTCTTTCACCCAGATCCAGACCCGGCGCTCACGGATATAGAACATCGCGAACACGCCCAGCACCAGCAGCAGACAGCCAAGATACACGATGTTCTTGCCCGGCGCACGGGTCAACTGGAACACGCTGGCCTTGATCTCCTTGAAGTCGTCGAGCTGCAGGAACACCGGCGCGCCGTAGAAGAAACTGTCCGACAGCGCGTTGATGGCCTGCTGCAGGAAGGTGCCGCTCTGGGCGCTGTTGGCCACCACCGGCAGCTTGTCCTGGGCGCGCGCCAGCTGCCACAGCTCCCACATCGAGCCATTCAGGATCTTCAGGAGCACGTCGGCGGCCTTCTGCTGCTCGGCCGGGGGCACGGATTTCTCCAGGAAGGCTGCGATCGCGGTGAAGCCGCCCGGGGGCGAATCCGGCGAGGGCCGCGTGGCGCCGGCGAACAGGTCGAGCGCACGCAGCGAGCTTTCGGCCAACTGGCGGCGCAGGTCGGCCTTGTCATCGCCCGGCATCGACGCCAGCGCAAAGCGGCGCGCGGCCTCGCCGCGCAGCGCGCGGTCCTGCAGCGCGGCGCGCAGGCGCATCCAGTCGGCCACGCTGCCCTGGTCGTCGGCGGGGATGCGCAGATAGCGGAATTGTTCGCTGGGCGATTCGCGCATGCCGGCCAGGAACACCGACTGGCCGTCCATCTGCACCGGCACCATGTAGTTGTTGTACTCGCGCGCCTGGCCGGTGCGGTCGCGCAGCTTGTACTGCACCGACGGGCCGACGTTGCGCAGCGTCTTGGCGCGGTCAGTGCTGGCGGCGGCGCCCAGGTGCTTTTCCAGCGTCTCGTTGAACGACTTGCGCGCCACGCCGCGCGCGTCGGGCTTGCCCGAGGCATCGGTGACGTTCTCGATATTCATCAGCCGGAAGTCGCTGAACTCGACCGTCAGGCCTTCACTGTCGGCGCTGGTGCCGGTGCCCGCCAGCGGCTTGTTGCCGCCCACCGCTCCATCGACGGTGAAGGTGGCGTGGCCGCTGCCCTGCATCGGGTAGCCGACGAACTTCAGGCGCGAGCCGCCATCCTCGAAGCTGGACTGGTAGATGGCGATGCCGTCGACGATCAGCGGCTCGTTCACCTTGATGGTGGCCTCGGTCTGCTTGCCGGTGGCGCGGTCGGTCACGACCACATCCGAGGCAAACAGCTTGGGCATGCCGGTCTCGTAGAAATCGACCTTGAACTTCTTCAGCGTGATCGCGAACGGCAGGTCCTGCACCAGCGCGCCATCGGCGATGTTCAGGATGGCGGTGGAGACAGTGGAGCCTTCGGGCACGTAAGCGTTGCCGCGGAAGCCCGGGTTGCTCGCCGACAGCCGGTGCTGCGGCGGGATCTCGCTGATGACCGCGTTGCCGCTGATCGGGGTCTTGCCGCCCAGCCACATCTGCGCGCGGATCAGCAGGTCGCCGTCCAGCAGGCCGCCAATGCAGATCACCACGATGGCGGTGTGCGCCAGGATATAGCCGGCCTTGTTGGCCGCACCGGCCTTGGCCGCCAGCAGCGTGGCGCCGTCATGCTCGGCCGCCTTGAGGCGGTAGCCGCGGTTGCGCAGCAGCGCCGACAGGCGGCTCACCGCCTCGGTGCGCGGGCGCGCGCCGTCGAATTCGCCGCGGTGATGGAAGGCGCGCAGGCTGCGCTCGCGCACATGGTCCTTCCACGAACGCATGTCCGCCACCATCTTGGGCGCGTTGCGCACCAGGCAGAGGCTGGTCGACACCACCAGGAACGCCAGGATCAGCAGGAACCACCAGGACCCGTAGACCTTCTGCAGCGACAGCGTGTGGAACACATCGGCCCAGAACGGCCCGAACTGGTTGACGTAGTTGGGATACGGCTCGTTCTGCTTGAGCACGGTGCCGATCACGCTGGCGATGGAGATCACCGTCAGCAGCGCAATCGCGAAGCGCATCGAGGACAACAATTCGACCGCGTCGCGCAGCACGCGGTGAGAGGTCTTCAGGTGCAGCCCTGAAGTGGAAGCGGTCGACATGTGCAGGGAAACCTAAAACAACGTGCGGCTTGGAAATGAAAAAAGGGCGGACATGCTTTGGCAAGCAGGCCACCCTTTTCGATTGTGACAGGCGCGTTCGGTTGCATGCCGCGGCACACCCGCCGGAACGGGGGCCGTCAAACCAACGCGCCGGCGCCTGGCGGGCGCCAGCGGAGTCGCGGAATCGTTATCGAACGCCGGCGACGTAATCCGCCACCGCCTTGATCTCGGCATCCGACATCTTGGCGGCGATGGTCGTCATGACCGGGTTGTTCTTGCGGGTGCCCTGGCGGAATGCCACCAGTTGTGCCTCGGTATAGTCCGCCCACTGGCCGCCGATGCGCGGGTACTGGGCGGGGATGCCGGCGGCAGTAGGACCATGGCAGGCGGCGCAGGCGGGCACGCCCTTGGCAGCGATGCCGCCGCGGTAGATCTTCTGGCCGGCTTCGATGGTGTCCTTGTTCTTGGCGGTGGCCGGCTTGAGCGACTGCTTGGCCAGGTAGGCGCCGACGTTGCGCATTTCCTCGTCGGTCAGCACCGACGCCATCGGGACCATGATCGCGTTGTTGCGTGCCTTGGACTTGAAGTCGGCCAGCTGCTTGTGGACGTACTCGGGATGCTGGGCGGCCAGCTTCGGATTGGCGGCGGCGGCGCTGTTGCCGGCGGCGCCGTGGCAGCTCAGGCAGGCGGGCACATTGCGGTCGGGGGCACCTTGCGTGTACAGCGTTTCACCCTTGGCCGGGTCAGCCTTTGCGGCGGCCTGCTCTGCGGCAGATGCCAGTCCGGAAAGGGCGGCGGCAGGAACGGCCAAAGCCAGGACACCCAGAATCTTCGCAATGCGGTTCATTCGCACACCTTCTCTGAATTGTTTTGGATACCGTGATGCGTGCCGGCCCTGCGCTTTGCCGGCGGTGAGGACGCGCCGGTGCAAAGGCTGGTATCGTGGCGACCCGCGCGCGGCTGACCGATCCGCAAAGCGCTGGCCGTGGCGGCAGACCCCGCCAGCCCGCTCCCGCCGCCGCCGCACCCTCCGGTGCAACGCGCAATGCGGGGCAAGGGCCCTGCCCACGATGGAACGACACACTAGGCTTCCCGCCCGGACGACGGCAGCCGAGGCACGCGGCCATGGATGCCACGCGTCACCCGTTCAGGAGACCGTTAACCGGCGTATTGTACAATAAGTTATGTGCCGGATTGATGCCTTGCGCCTTGTCATGCCCCTTTCGGGCTGCGCCAGATCAACCCCGGCGGGCGGCCCAGGCCGCCAGCCATCCCACCCTGGCGAGACCCCGGCCCCGGCATGCGCAATGCGCACAGCCTCCGCGGCCCGCCCCACCGCTCTAGCGCATGTCCCTTCTTCACCAGGCCCGCTTCTTCATCACCGTGAACCACCTGCGCGACCTGCCCGCCACAGCCGTGCCGGAGGTGGCATTCGCCGGCCGCTCCAACGCCGGCAAGTCCACGGCCATCAATATCCTGTGCAACCAGAAGCGGCTGGCGTTCTCGTCGCGCACGCCCGGGCGCACGCAGCACATCAACTATTTCTCGGTGGCGCCGGTCAAGGCGCCCGACCCGCTCGCCTTCCTGGTCGACCTGCCCGGATACGGCTATGCCGAGGTCTCGGGCTCGGCCAAGTTCCACTGGCAGGGGCTGCTGAGCGACTATGTGCAGACGCGCCAGCAACTGTCCGGCCTGATCCTGATGATGGACGCGCGCCGTCCGTTCACGGATCTCGATTGCCAGATGGTGGAATGGTTCCTGCCGACGGCGCGCCCCATCCATGTGCTGCTGACCAAGGCCGACAAGCTCACCAACAGCGACAACGCCAAGGCGCTGCGCGAGACCCGCAAGATGCTGCAGGGCTACGCCGAGCAGATGGAGACACCGGTGCCCATGACGGCACAGCTCTTCTCCAGCCTCAAGCGCCGCGGCATCGAAGAGGCGCAGGGCGTGATCGCCGGCTGGCTGAACCTGCCGGAAGCGCAGAAGGCCGAGCCGAAGGCCGTCCCCGAAAAGACGGACCCGCCCACCGCCGATCCGGCTGAGTAAGCCTCATCCCGGCGCGCAAAAAAAAGCCCCGTCGCAAGCAACGGGGACAAACTTTCCCGCCGCTGGGGCGGGTACCCGCTCAGGGAGGAGTAGCGGGGGACACCGCGCCACGCAGGGCGCAACGCAAAGTGTCCGCGAGTATGATAGCGGGCACGCTCAAAAGTTTAGTTTTTCTTCGGCCAGCCGCCTTGGACCGCGCTTTGCCGCGCGCGCCGTGCTTGCCGGCCCGCTTTCCTGTCCAGCTCTACAGTCAAGAAGCCCGCCATGTCCACCTTCCCCGAATACCGCCCGCGCCGCATGCGCCGCGATGATTTCTCCCGCCGCATGATGCGCGAGCATCGCCTGTCTCCCGACAACCTGATCTACCCCGTCTTCATCCTCGACGGCCAGAACCAGCGCCAGGCGGTGGCGTCGATGCCGGGCGTCGAGCGCGTGTCGGTCGACCTGCTGATGCCGGTGGCCGAAGACTGCGTCAAGCTGGGCATCCCCGTGATCGCGCTGTTCCCGGTGATTGACCCGTCGCTGAAGACGCCGGACGGCATCGAGGCCACCAACCCCGAGGGCCTGGTGCCGCGTGCCGTGCGCGCGCTCAAGGACTGCTTCCCCGAGCTCGGCGTGCTCTGCGACGTGGCGCTCGACCCTTACACCAGCCACGGCCAGGACGGTGTGCTGGACGACAACGGCTACGTCATCAACGATGTGACCGTCGAGATCCTGGTGCGCCAGGCACTGGCACAGGCCGAAGCGGGTGTCGACATCGTGGCCCCGTCCGACATGATGGATGGCCGCATCGGCGCGGTGCGCACGGCGCTGGAAGACAACGGCCATATCCATACACGCATCATGGCGTACTCGGCCAAGTATGCGTCGGCGTTCTACGGCCCCTTCCGCGACGCGGTGGGCTCGGCCGCCAACCTGGGCAAGGGCAACAAGATGACCTACCAGATGGATCCGGCCAATACCGACGAAGCCCTGCGCGAAGTGGCGCAGGACATCCTGGAAGGCGCCGACATGGTGATGGTTAAGCCCGGCATGCCGTACCTGGACATCGTGCGCCGCGTGAAGGACGAGTTCCGCTTTCCCACCTACGTCTACCAGGTCAGCGGCGAATACGCGATGCTCAAGGCCGCCGCGCAGAACGGCTGGCTGGACCACGACAAGGTGATGATGGAATCGCTGCTGGCCTTCCGCCGCGCCGGCGCCGACGGCATCCTGACCTATTTCGCGCGCGATGCCGCGCGGCTGCTGACGGCCTGAGCGGCCAACGGACAGAGCGCCTATGGAACTGCTAGGCTTCTCGGCCAGCCAGGTACACCCGCTCGCCTCACTCACCGAGGCGGGCAACTTCCTCAACGGCAATGCCGCCGCGCTCTTCGTCTGGGCGGACTTTTCCACCGAGGAAGTCACCGCCGCGCCGGATGCCTGGCGCGAGAGCGTGCGCCAGCTTGCCGGCGCGCCGATCCTGGACCTGCACTTGACCGACGCCACCAATGCCGCGCATCCGTCGTATTTCGATACGACCAATGCGTACGACATGGTGATCTTCCGCAAGCTGACCTTCGAGACCAGCCGCGCCGTCGCCGAGGCCGAGCCGCAGGATCCCGCGGCCGGCACGGCGAAGCCACCCGCTGCCGAGACCTCGGCCCGCCAGAAGCGCTATCCGCCCGGCTTCCTCCCGGCACTGGCCAGGATCGACACACAGCCGGTCACGTTCTTCATGTTCGACACGGTGCTGGTCACGGTGCGCTCGGGGCAATCGCGCACCATCGACCAGGTGCGCCAGCGCCTGCTGGAGCTGTGCCAGGCACCGCGCCCGCAGGCCACGCCCGTGCGCGGCAACGGGCAGGCGTTGCTGCATGGCGTGCGCCCGCCCAGCCGGCCCGAGGACCTGATGCTGCGCCTGCTCAATGCGATGGTCGACCGCTACCTGGAACTGCGCGCGCCGCTGACGCGCCAGCTCGACCGCTGGCAGCGCGCGCTGCTCAACTCGCGCCGCAGCTTCTCAAGCTGGGAGGGACTGCTGGATGCCCGCATCCAGCTGCGCAAGCTGGAACACCTGAGCGAAGAGCAACGCGACGCGCTGCAGGAATTCCGCGACAGCCTGCTCGACAACCGCTACAGCAGCGACCAGCCCGGCGGCGCGGCCAATGCGCCGGGGCGCGACGAGGTGCTGCTGGTGCGCATCAACGACGTGATGGAGCATATTCAGCGCGTGCTGGCGCATGCCAGGCGGCTGGAGGATTCGATCGAGTCGGCGGTGCAGATCCACTTCTCGGCGGTGGCGCATCGGACCAACCGCACCATGCGCACGCTGACGCTGATCACGGCGCTGTTCATGCCGCTGACGCTGATCACCGGCGTCTTCGGCATGAACTTCGACCGCATGCCCTGGCTGCGCGAGCCGGACGGGTTCTGGTGGTCGATCGGCCTGATGGGCGCCGTGGCGCTGGGGCTGGCCGCGCTGTGGGCGCTGGGGCGGCGGCTGGAACGGTAACCGCAGCGCAGCGCCAGGTACGCCTCAGGTACTGGTACGCGTGCCGAAGGCCCGCTCCAGGCTTTCCAGGAAGCGGTTGGCCGACTGGTAGCCGATCACGCGCACCGGGCGCTCGCGCCCGTCGGCCCCGAACAGGATGATGCCGGGCGGCCCGAACAGGCCGAAGCGCTTGAGCAGCGCCTTGTCGTCGGCATTGTTGGCGGTCACGTCCGCCTGCAGCAGCACGATCTCCGACAGCCGCGCGCGCACGCGCGGATCGACGAAAGTCATGTGCTCCATTTCCTTGCAGCTGACGCACCAGTCGGCGTAGAAATCCAGCAGCACCGGCTTGCCTGCGGCCGCGGCCTGCGCCACGCGGGCATCGAGCTCGGCCACGCTGCGCACGCGCTCGAAGCGCACCGTCTGCGCGCCAGAAGAGGCTTCTGCGCCACCGCGTGCCACGCTCAGGTGCGACAACGGCTGCAGCGGATCGCGCCCGCCCGAGGCCACGCCGATCAGCACGATCGCCGCTGCGATCGCAAACAGAACGCCCACGCCCTTGCCCACCCGCGCCAGGTTGCGCGGATCCGGACCCAGGCCGTCAAAGGCGCCCAGGAACACCGCCGCCACCAGCAGCAGCGCCGCCAGCGCCAGCATCGAGGCCCAGGCCGGCAGCACCGGCCCCAGCATCCACAGCGCCACGCCCAGCAGCAGAAAGCCGAAGAAGCGCTTGGTGACCTCCATCCAGCGCCCGGCGCGCGGCAGCAGGTTGCCCGCGCCCACGCCCACCAGCACCAGCGGCACACCCATGCCGAGCGCCATGGCAAACAGCGCCGCGCCGCCGATCACGGCATCGCGGGATTGCGCGATATAGGCCAGCGCCCCGGCCAGAGGCGCGGTGACGCAGGGCCCGACGATCAGCGCCGAGATCGCGCCCATCGCCGCCGCACCTGCCAACTGGCCGCCCTGGCGGCGGTTCGACGATTCGGTCAGGCGGGTCTGCCAGCGCTGCGGCAGTTGCAGTTCGTACAGCCCGAACATCGACAGCGCCAGCGCCACCATCAGCGCCGCGAACAGGCCCAGCACCCACGGTGTCTGCAGCGCGGCCGACAGGCCCTCGCCCAGCAGCCCGGCAGCCACGCCGACCGCGGTGTACACCACCGCCATGCCCAGCACGTAGGCCAGCGACACCACCAGCGCACGGCCGCGCGTGACGTGCTCGCCCACCACGATCGAGGACAGGATAGGCACCATCGGCAGCACGCAGGGGGTGAACGTCAGCAGCAGGCCCAGGCCGAAGAACAGCGCGGCGATCAGGGCCAGGTTGCGGCTCGCCAGCGCCCCGGCGATGCGGTCGCTGTCGTCGGCACGCAGCACCGCCGCCGCGCCAGGCGTGGCCGGCTCCGGTGCCAGCGTCGCCGCGGGCGCGTCCGAGCGCCCGCGCTTGCCGAACAGGTCGGCCAGCCCGCTGCCGCCGACCTTGTACACGCTCTCCATCGGCGGATAGCACAGGCCCTTGTCGGCGCAGCCCTGCGAAGTGACCGTCAGCGACCACTTGCCGTCGGCGGGCGCCGCGTCCACCGGCACGCGGATGACCACGCTGTCGCGGTAGGTCTCCATCTCCTTGCCGAAAGTCTCGTCGAACTTGACCTTGCCGTGCGGATACGCCGGCGTCCCCAGCTTCACGTCGGCGGGCTGCGCGGCGAAGGCGAAGCGCTCGCGGTACATGTAGTAGCCGGGCGCAACCTCGAAGCGTACCTCGACAGTCTTGTCGTCAAGCTGGCGCGCGGCAAAGCGGAAGGCCTGCTCCGGCGGCAGGAAGTCGTCTTCCGTGGCGGCATGCGCGCCGCCCGCCAGGCACACCCAGGCCAATGCCGCCAGCAGCGCTGCGGCAATATGCCGCGCCCAGGCCTGCCCGCGCGCGCGCTCCGGAAGTGCCAAACCGATGTTCATGTCGCTGTTTCCTGTCTGTCTTGAACTGGAGTTACCTGCGTACCTGCTGCTGCGCTGCGGGCGCCGTTGCCCCTACTTTGCCGGCGCTGCGGCGGACTCGGTCTCGCTGCGGACCCAGGCCAGGTACGGCGCGTAGCCAGCCGTCACCGGCCAGGCGATGAGCTCCGGGACGTCGTAGGGGTGATGTTGCCGGATCACGGCCTCCAGCGCAGGGTAGCGTGCACGCGTGGTCTTGATCAGCAGCGGCCACTCCTGCGCGCGCTCCAGCTTGCCCTGCCACCAGTACTCGGACTCGACCGGCGCCAGGCGGTTCACGCAGGCGGCGGCCCGCGCCTGCAGCACTACCTGCGACAGGTGCGCCGCGGTCTCGGCATCGGGGGTATTGGTGATCACGACGATCACCTCGGCCGGATCGCCCGGGGCGCCGGCATCCGGCTGGCTGGCATGGCTTTGCATCGACATCTCCTCGCGGCAGGCACGGCGGCGGCCCAAAACAAAAGAGCCAGGCAGAAGCCTGGCTCGATTGTAAGCGGTGTGCCCGGACCCGTCGCCGCAGCGGCGGGCGGGAAACTACCTTATTCCGCGGCTTCTTCGGCCGGGGCTTCGGTGATTTCCGGACGATCCACCAGTTCGACCAGCGCCATCGGCGCATTGTCGCCCTGACGGAAACCGAACTTCAGGATGCGGGTGTAGCCGCCCGGACGGGTGGCGTAGCGCGGGCCCAGTTCGGTGAACAGCTTGGTGACCATGTCGCGGTCGCGCAGGCGGGCGAAAGCCAGGCGGCGGTTGGCAACGGTGTCCTTCTTGGCCAGCGTGATCAGCGGCTCGACAACCTTGCGCAGTTCCTTGGCCTTGGGCACGGTGGTCTTGATCAGCTCGTGCTGGAACAGCGAGTTGGACATGTTGCGCAGCATCGCGAGACGGTGCGACGAGGTGCGGTTCAGTTTCCGCAGACCATGACGGTGACGCATGATGATTCCTTTCAGTTAAGTGTTTGACCAGCTCTTCTATCGTCCGATGCGACTGGACGCGGGCCGGTAGTCATACGAGCCCCGGGCCGAAGCCAGGGCGGTTACCGCGGTGCGGGACAAGTGTCCCGCACCACAATTACTTCTCCAGACCTGCGGGCGGCCAGTTCTCGAGCTTCATGCCGAGGGTCAGGCCACGCGAGGCGAGGACTTCCTTGATCTCGTTGAGCGACTTGCGACCCAGGTTCGGGGTCTTGAGCAGTTCGTTCTCGGTACGCTGGATCAGGTCGCCGATGTAGTAGATGTTTTCGGCCTTCAGGCAGTTGGCCGAACGCACCGTCAGCTCCAGGTCGTCGACCGGGCGCAGCAGGATCGGATCGATCTGCGGCGTGCGGCTCGAAGCGGCTTCAGCCGCCGACTCGGTGCCTTCCAGCGCGGCGAACACGGACAGCTGGTCGACCAGGATGCGGGCCGACTGGCGGATCGCTTCCTCGGGCGAGATCACGCCGTCGGTTTCGATGTTCATCACCAGCTTGTCCAGGTCGGTACGCTGTTCCACGCGAGCGGATTCCACAGCGTACGACACGCGGCGCACCGGCGAGAACGAAGCGTCCAGCACGATGCGGCCGATGACCTTGCCCGACTCGTCGCCGAACTTGCGCACGTTGCCCGGCACATAGCCGCGGCCTTGCTCGACCTTGATCTGCATGTCCAGCTTACCGCCGGCGGACAGATGGGCGATCACGTGGTTCGGGTTAATGATCTCGACGTCATGCGGCAGCTCGATATCGGCAGCCGTGACCACGCCTTCGCCATCCTTGCGCAGCGATACCGTGACTTCGTCGCGGTTGTGCAGCTTGAACACCACGCCCTTCAGGTTGAGCAGCAGGTTGACGACATCTTCCTGCACGCCGTCGATGGTGGAATACTCGTGGACCACCCCAGCGATCGTGACTTCGGTCGGTGCATAGCCGACCATCGACGACAGCAGCACGCGACGCAGGGCGTTACCGAGCGTATGGCCGTAGCCGCGCTCGAACGGCTCCATCACGACTTTGGCGTGATGGTCGCCCAGAGGCTCGACGGCGATGATTTTTGGCTTGAGGAGTGCTGTTTGCATTAGGTTGTCCTTTTCAATACCCTCGGCTCGTTACACCGATAAGGCTGACGTTTGGAACCTGAAAATCCCATCGCGAGATGGGCGAAGCCCGACCGCGCATACAGCGCGTCGGGCTGAAAGGGAAGCTTTGCGGCGAACGCAAGCTCTGGGCCGTTCCGCTCGCGTGATTAACGCGAGTAAAGTTCGACGATCAGGCTTTCGTTGATGTCGCCCGAGATATCGGCGCGATCCGGTACTTGCTTGAAGGTGCCTTCGAACTTCTTCGAATCCACCGCCACCCAGGTCGGGAAGCCCGACTGCTCGGCCAGCGACAGCGATTCAGCGATACGGACTTGCTTCTTCGACTGTTCGCGGATGGTGACGACGTCGCCAGACTTGATCTGGGCCGACGGCACGTTCAGGGTCTGACCGTTCACCAGGATCGCCTTGTGCGACACCAGCTGGCGCGCTTCAGCGCGGGTCGAGCCAAAGCCCATGCGGTACACGACGTTGTCCAGGCGCGATTCCAGCAGTTGCAGCAGGTTTTCGCCGGTGTTGCCCTTGCGGCGGTCGGCTTCGGCGAAGTAGCGGCGGAACTGGCGCTCGAGCACACCGTAGATGCGCTTGACCTTCTGCTTTTCACGCAGCTGGTTGCCGTAGTCGGAGGTGCGGGCACCCGAGGTGCGGCCGTGCTGGCCGGGCTTGCTGTCCAGCTTGCACTTGTCGGCGAGCGAGCGGCGGGCGCTCTTCAGGAACAGGTCGGTGCCTTCACGGCGGGAAAGTTTGGCCTTCGGGCCGGTATAACGTGCCACGTTGTCTTCCTTTGATCGATCGCGACGCCTTCAAGACGCGCCGCGAGTCCGCCAACGCAGTGCTTCCGCAGTGCATTTCTGCACCCGGGAGACCGTGACGGACGGTGGGCTTATTAAGCGCGTCCCGTTGCCGGGAACGACGCTGCAAGCATTTTCAGTGCGCCGGCATGGAAATGTGCCGTAAGAGACATTCCCCCGACGCAAAACGAAAACCTGCCGCATTAAAATGCAGCAGGTCAGCGCGCGATATTACCATATCCGGAACCGGCAGGTAAACCCACCGGACCCGGACACACCAACGCTCAGATGCGGCGGCGCTTCGGCGGACGGCAGCCGTTGTGCGGAATCGGCGTGACGTCTTCGATGATCGCGATCTTGATGCCCAGCGCGTTCAGCGCGCGGACAGCCGATTCACGACCCGGGCCCGGGCCCTTGATGCGCACTTCCAGGTTCTTGATGCCCTGGTCTTGCGCCACGCGGCCGGCGTTCTCGGCAGCAACCTGGGCAGCGAACGGGGTCGACTTGCGCGAACCCTTGAAGCCCTGGCCACCGGCGGTCGCCCACGACAAGGCGTTGCCCTGGCGGTCGGTGATCGTGATGATGGTGTTGTTGAACGAGGCGTGGACGTGCGCAATGCCGTCGGCAACGTTCTTCTTGACCTTTTTACGCGCGCGAGCGGCGTTATTCGGACCTTTTGCCATTAGTTTCTTCCTCTGCCTTCGGCTTTACTTCTTCAGAGCCACGCCGGCCTTGCGCGGACCCTTGCGGGTGCGGGCATTGGTCCGGGTACGCTGGCCGCGCATGGGCAGGCCCTTGCGGTGACGCATGCCACGATAGCAACCAAGGTCCATCAGACGCTTGATGTTCATCGTGGTTTCACGACGCAGGTCACCCTCGACCGTGACCTTGCCCACTTCGTCACGAAGCTTTTCCAGGTCGGCGTCGGTCAGATCCTTGACCTTCTTGTCAAACGGTACACCGGTGGCCTCGCAAATCTTGCGAGCGCGCGAGCGGCCGACACCATAAATTGCCGTCAGGCCGATTTCGGTGTGCTTGTGGTTCGGGATGTTAACCCCTGCGATACGTGCCATTCGTCAATCCTCTTTCCGATTAGCCTTGGCGTTGCTTGTGGCGGGGATCCGACGAGCAGATCACGCGCACGACACCGTTGCGCTTGATGATTTTGCAGTTGCGGCAAATGCGCTTAACAGAAGCCAGCACTTTCATAATTTTCCTCTTCCTTCAATTCCTGTTCGCTCACTTCGTCCGGAAGACGATTCGTGCGCGCGACAGATCATATGGGGTCAGCTCGACCGTCACCTTGTCACCCGGAAGAATCCGGATGTAGTTCATTCGCATCTTGCCGGAGATATGGCCCAGTACTACGTGGCCATTCTCCAGCTTGACCCGGAACGTCGCATTGGGAAGGTTTTCCAGGACCTCCCCCTGCATCTGGATGACGTCGTCTTTTGCCATACCTAGCCTGTACCGATCCGAAGTCAGCGCAAGGTCAGATTGCCCTTGAAATTCGCCTTCTTCAGCAGCGACTCATATTGCTGCGACATCACGTAAGACTGAACCTGAGCCATGAAGTCCATCGTGACGACCACGATGATCAGCAGCGAGGTTCCGCCAAAGTAGAACGGAACGTTCCACCGCAGCACCAGGAATTCCGGCAACAGGCAGACCAGTGTGATATAGACCGCACCAGCCAGCGTCAGGCGCACCAGAATCTTGTCGATATAGCGCGTCGTCTGCTCGCCCGGACGAATGCCCGGAATGAAGGCACCGCTTTTCTTCAGGTTGTCTGCCACTTCACGGCTGTTGTAAACCAGGGCCGTGTAGAAGAAGCAGAAAAATACAATCGCAGCAGCGTACAGCAGGATGTAGACCGGCTGGCCCGGCGACAGCGTGGCAGCCAGGTCCTTGATGAACCCGCCAACCGCACCTCTCGAGTCAGACGTGAACCAGCCCGCGATCGTCGCCGGGAACAGGATGATCGACGATGCGAAGATCGGCGGAATCACCCCTGCCATGTTCAGCTTCAGCGGCAGGTGCGACGACTGACCGCCGTACACCTTGTTGCCGACCTGACGCTTGGCATAGTTCACCAGGATCTTGCGCTGGCCCCGCTCGACAAACACAACGGCGAAGGTTACACCGATCACGATCGCCACGATGAAGATCGCCGCGATGATGCTCATGGAACCCGTGCGGACCAGTTCGAACAGTCCGCCGATCGCGTTGGGCAGGCCCGCCGCGATACCGCCAAAGATGATGATCGAGATGCCGTTGCCCAGACCACGCTCGGTGATCTGCTCACCCAGCCACATCAGGAACATCGTGCCGGTCACCAGCGTAATCACTGCCGTGGCCCGGAACATCAGGCCCGGATCGAGCACCAGCCCAGGCTGCGACTCCAGCGCCACCGCAATCGACAACGCCTGGAACGTGGCCAGGACCACCGTGCCGTAGCGCGTGTACTGCGTGATCTTGCGTTGCCCTGCCTGCCCTTCCTTCTTCAGCGCTTCCAGCTGCGGCAGCACGATCGTCAGCAACTGCATGATGATCGACGCCGAGATGTACGGCATGATGCCGAGCGCGAAGACGGTAAAGCGCGACAGCGCCCCGCCCGAGAACAGGTTGAACATCCCGAGGATGCCACCCGACTGACTCTGGAAAAGCTTCGCAAGCTGCTCCGGATCGATACCGGGCACCGGAATATGAGCGCCGATGCGGTACACGATCAGGGCCAGCACCAGGAACATCAGCCGGCGCTTGAGATCGCCGTACTTCGCCGTGTTCCTGGCTTGCGCGCTTGCATTGGGTTTCGCCGTGGCCAAACGATGCTCCGACTATGACTGCCTATGCTGCGATAAATGCCTGTCAGGCTGCGATCTGGCCGCCGGCGGCTTCGATCGCGGCCTTGGCGCCAGCGGTGGCGCCCAGACCCTTGATCGTCACCTTGCGGGTCAGTTCGCCAGCCTTGATGACCTTGGCGCTCTTGACCAGCTCGCCCACCAGGCCAGCTTGCTTCAGGACCAGCAGGTCGACTTCGGCCGCTTCCAGGCGCTCGATGTCACGCAGCGTGACCTCGGCGTTGAACGCCTTGGTCAGCGAGGTGAAGCCGCGCTTCGGCAGACGACGATACAGCGGCATTTGACCGCCTTCGAAGCCCACCTTGTGGAAGCCGCCCGAACGCGACTTCTGACCCTTGTGGCCGCGACCGGCAGTCTTGCCCAGGCCGGAGCCGATACCGCGGCCGACGCGACGCTTGGCGTGCTTCGAACCGGCGGCCGGTTTCAGGTTGTTCAGTTGCATCTTGCTCTCCGAGTTCCCGGTATCAGGCCAGAACCTTGACCAGGTACGAGACCTTGTTGATCATGCCGCGCACAGCGGGCGTGTCCTGCAGCTCCGACACCGAGTTGATGCGGCGCAGGCCCAGGCCACGAACAGTGGCGCGATGATCCTCGCGCGTGCCGATCAGGCTTCGCACGAGTTGCACTTTTACGGTTTTCTGCGACATTGCGTTCACCTTAACCCAGGATGTCTTCGACCGACTTGCCACGCTTGGCGGCGATTTCGCCCGGCGTGCTCATCTTCTGAAGGCCGTCCAGCGTGGCGCGAACCATGTTGTACGGGTTGGTGGAGCCGTGCGACTTGGTCACCACGTTGGTGACGCCCATCACTTCGAAGATCGCGCGCATCGGGCCGCCGGCGATCACGCCGGTACCTTCCTTGGCGGGCATCATCAGCACCTTGGCGGCGCCGTGCTTGCCAACGACTTCGTGTTGCAGCGTGCCGTTCTTCAGCGAGACCTTGACCATCTTGCGACGGGCTTCGTCCATTGCCTTCTGAACAGCAACCGGCACTTCCTTAGCCTTGCCCTTGCCCATGCCGATGCGGCCATCGCCGTCACCAACCACGGTCAGCGCAGCGAAACCGAGAATCCGGCCACCCTTCACCACCTTGGTGACACGGTTGACCGAGATCATCTTCTCGCGGAGGCCGTCGTCGCGTTCGTCCTGTTGGACTTTTGCTTGCATCTTTGCCATGACGTATCTCTCTCTATGCGCTTAGAACTTCAGGCCGGCTTCGCGGGCGGCGTCTGCCAGGGCCTTAACGCGGCCATGGAAACGGAAGCCGGCGCGATCGAACGCGACGGTTTCCACGCCGGCAGCCTTCGCCTTCTCGGCGATGCGCTTGCCAACCACGGTGGCGGCAGCGGCGGTAGCGCCCTTGCCATCCAGTTCCTTGCGCACTTCCACCTCGGCGGTCGACGCGGAAGCCAGCACCTTGGTGCCGCACTCCGAGAAAACCTGGGCGTAAATATGCGAATTCGTACGGAACACGGTCAGACGATTGACTTTCATCTCCGCGATCTTGGCGCGGGTCTGACGTGCACGGCGCAAACGAGCGTCTTTCTTGTTCATCATTGCACCCCTTACTTCTTCTTGGTTTCCTTCAGGATGACGCGCTCGTCCGAGTAACGCACACCCTTGCCCTTGTAGGGCTCAGGCGGGCGGTACGCGCGGACTTCCGCGGCAACCTGACCGACTTTCTGCTTGTCCGCACCCTTGATGATGATCTCGGTCTGCGTCGGCGTTTCCGCCTTCACGCCTTCCGGCATCTCATGGATCACGTCGTGCGAGAAACCAAGCTGGAGCTTCAGCGCAGCGCCTTGCAGCTGGGCACGATAGCCCACGCCGACGAGGTTCAGCTTGCGCTCGAAACCGGTGGTTACGCCCTTGACCATGTTGGCCACCAGAGCACGCATGGTGCCCTGCAGAGCATTTGCTTCACGCGATTCGTCAGCCGGGCTGAAGGTCAGCGTGTCGTTTTCGACATTGACCTTGACCAGGCTGTGAATCGGCTGCGACAGCGTGCCGAGCGGGCCCTTTACGGAGAGCACGCCAGCCGCCACGTTCACTTCCGCGCCCTTGGGGAGCGCGATGGGAGCCTTACCTACACGGGACATGGTTCTCTCCTTAAGCGACGTAGCAGAGAACTTCGCCGCCCACGCCAGTGGCGCGAGCCTTGCGGTCGGTCATCAGACCCTGCGGGGTCGAAATGATCGCCACACCCAGGCCGTTCATCACTTGGGGGATGTCGCTGCGGCCCTTGTACACGCGCAGGCCGGGCTTCGAGACGCGCTCAATGCGCTCGATGACCGGACGGCCGGCGTAGTACTTGAGACCGATGCTCAGTTGTGCCTTGCCGCCATCTTCCTGGACGGCGTAGTCGTCGATGTAGCCTTCGTCCTTCAGGACCTTGGCGATTGCCACTTTCAGCTTCGACGACGGCATGACAACCGACGCTTTCTGCACGCCCTGGGCGTTGCGGATGCGCGTCAGCATATCGGCGATAGGATCGCTCATGCTCATACTGTTTCTCCTGTAGCCTGTGCGTAATTACCAGCTGGCTTTCGTCAGACCCGGGATTTCGCCCTTGAAGGCGATTTCGCGGATCTTGTTACGCGCCAGGCCAAACTTGCGGAAGGTACCGCGGGGACGACCGGTGATCGCGCAGCGGTTACGCTGGCGAGTCGGGTTCGCGTTGCGCGGGAGCTGTTGCAGCTCGAGACGCGCGCTGTAACGCTCTTCTTCCGACTTCTCTTGGTCGTCGATAATGGCCTTGAGGTTGGCGCGCTTGGCGGCATACTTCGCCACCAGCTTGGCGCGCTTCTTCTCACGTTCAATCAGAGCCAGTTTAGCCACGGTTACCCCTTAATTGCGGAACGGGAACTTGAACGCACCGAGGAGTGCCTTGGCTTCCTCGTCGTTCTTTGCCGTCGTCGTGATGCTGATGTTCAGACCACGCAGTGCGTCGATCTTGTCGTACTCGATTTCGGGGAAAATGATCTGCTCTTTCACACCGATGTTGTAGTTGCCACGACCGTCGAACGACCGGCCCGACACACCACGGAAGTCACGCACGCGCGGCAGGGCCACGGTAACGAAACGATCGAGGAATTCGAACATGCGCTCGCCGCGCAGGGTCACCATCGCACCGATGGGGTAGCCCTGGCGGATCTTGAAGCCGGCGATAGCCTTCTTGGCCTTCGTCACGACCGGCTTCTGACCGGCGATCTTGGTCAGGTCGCCCACGGCGTTCTCAATGATCTTCTTGTCATTGATGGCTTCGCCAAGACCCATGTTCAGGGTGATCTTGGTGATGCGCGGCACTTCCATGACCGACTTGTAGCCGAACTGTTCGATCAGCTTCGGCACAACCTGTTCTTTGTAAAACTCTTGCAGACGTGCTGCCATGCTCAACTCCTATACGTGCCCAGAATCAAGCTGCCACGACGGCGCCGGTGGTCTTCAGCACGCGCACGCGCTTGCCGTCTTCCACCTTGATGCCGACGCGCGACGGCTTGCCATTGGCATCCACGAGCGCAACGTTGGAAATATGGAGGGGCATGACCTTGTCGACCACACCACCGGTAGTGCCCAGCATCGGGTTCGGGCGGGCATGCTTCTTGGCGATATTCACGCCTTGCACCGCAACCTTGTCGCCCAGGACGGCCTGCACGGTACCGCGCTTGCCCTTGTCCTTGCCGGTCAGCACAATGACTTCGTCGCCTTTGCGAATCTTGTTCATGGCGGCTCCTTACAGCACTTCCGGAGCGAGCGACACGATCTTCATGAAGCGCTCGGTACGGAGTTCACGAGTCACCGGCCCGAAGATACGGGTGCCGATCGGCTCGAGCTTGTTGTTCAGCAGGACGGCGGCGTTGCCGTCGAACTTGATCAGCGAACCGTCAGCGCGGCGCACGCCCTTGGCGGTACGCACGACGACGGCGTTGTAGATGTCGCCCTTCTTCACGCGACCGCGCGGCGCTGCGTCCTTGACGGTCACCTTGATGATGTCGCCAACGCTTGCGTAGCGGCGCTTGGAGCCACCCAGCACCTTGATGCACAGCACTTCGCGCGCACCAGTGTTATCGGCTACTTCGAGCCGGCTTTCTGTCTGAATCATGGTGTTTGTCTTCCCAACTTAATCCGTCAGGTGCAAAAAGCGCCCATCGGTCAGTCTTGGTCCCGTCGGCTCCGGCATTGCGCCAGCTCCGTATGGGTTGATCAACTTTGAAGTCGGTAGGAACCAGGCGATCTCAACAACTTGCTGAGGCCGCTCGGCCCTGGCTCGCTCCACAGGCCCGCCCGGGTGGTACTACAAAGGCGAACGCAACAAAGCGGAAGTCCAGGATTATAGCTACATAATCCTGGACTTGCAAGTCAAGCTAAGAACGTGTTGTTCTTAGATGACGCGTGCAGCCTCTACCAGCCGGGAAACCACCCAGGACTTGGTCCGCGACAGCGGACGGCCTTCCTGGATCTCGACCTTGTCGCCTTCCTTGTACTGGTTGGCTTCGTCGTGTGCGTGGTACTTCTTCGAACGCAGCACGTACTTGCCGTACAGAGGATGCTTGACGCGGTTTTCCACCAAGACCGTAACGGTCTTGTCCATCTTGTCGCTCACGACACGGCCGACCAGGGTACGGCGAAGCGACTTTTCCGTTTGTGCAGCTTCAGTCATTTCGCGTTTGCCTTTTGAGTCAGCACGGTTTGCACACGCGCGATGTCCTTGCGAACCTTCTTCAGCTGGCTGGTGTTCTGCAGCTGTTGGGTCGCCTTTTGCATGCGCAGGCTAAATTGGGCCTTCAGCAGCTCGGAGAGCTCCTGGTTCAGCCCGGCGGCGTCCTTGCCGCGAAGTTCGGATGCTTTCATCCCTGCTCTCCTTACGTCCCGACCTGGCGCACCACGAAATTGGTGGCGATCGGCAGCTTGGCGGCTGCGAGGCGGAACGCCTCACGCGCCAGGTCTTCGGTCACGCCGTCCATTTCGTACAGCATCTTACCCGGCTGGATTTCAGCCACGTAGTACTCCGGATTGCCCTTACCGTTACCCATACGGACTTCGGCAGGCTTCTTCGAGATCGGCTTGTCCGGGAAAATCCGGATCCAGATGCGGCCGCCACGCTTGATGTGGCGGGTCATCGCACGACGTGCCGACTCGATCTGACGAGCCGTCAGGCGGCCACGGCCCATGGCCTTCAGGCCGAATTCGCCGAAAGACACGGCGTTACCACGAGTAGCCTTACCCGTGTTGCGGCCCTTCTGCTCCTTGCGGTATTTTCTGCGCTTAGGTTGCAGCATCGTTATTCTCCACTCTTCGCATCGCCAGGCGCACCGCGGCGACCGGCACCTGCACCGGCGCCACCGCGACGGTTGCCACCCGGGCGGCCTTCGCCTTCACGGCGGCGGCCTTCCGGACGACCCGGGCGACGACGACGGTCGTCTTGCGGCTCTTCCACCACCGGCGCGTCGTTGCGGCCGAGGTGATCACCCTTGTAGACCCACACCTTGACACCGATGATGCCGTAGGTGGTTTCTGCTTCGGAGAAGCCGTAGTCGATGTCGGCGCGCAGGGTGTGCAGGGGCACACGGCCTTCGCGGTACCACTCGGTACGTGCGATTTCGATACCGTTCAGACGGCCGGCGCTCATGATCTTGATACCCTGGGCACCCAGGCGCATCGCGTTCTGCATCGCGCGCTTCATGGCGCGGCGGAACATGATGCGGCGCTCGAGCTGCTGGGTGATCGAGTCGGCGATCAGCTGAGCATCGGTTTCCGGCTTGCGGATTTCCTCGATGTTCACGTGCACGGGCACGCCCATGCGACGCTGCAGTTCAGCCTTGAGCAGTTCGATGTCCTCACCCTTCTTGCCGATCACCACGCCCGGACGCGAGCTGTAAATGGTGATGCGTGCATTGCGGGCGGGGCGCTCGATCACGACGCGGCCAACCGATGCGTTCTTCAGCTTCTTCTTCAGGAAGTCTCGAACTTCGATGTCTTCCTTCAGCATGCCGGCGAACTTCGTGTTGCTGGCGTACCAGCGCGAAGCCCAGTTACGGCTGACAGCCAGGCGGAAGCCAGTCGGATGAATCTTCTGTCCCATCGTGACTCCTTAGTTGCCGAGCGTCACAGTGATGTGACAGGTTTGTTTCTCGATGCGGTTGCCGCGGCCCTTCGCCCGTGCGGTGAAGCGCTTGAGCGAGGTTGCCTTGTCGACGAAGATCGATTTGACCTTCAGTTCGTCGATGTCGGCGCCTTCGTTGTGCTCAGCGTTGGCGATGGCCGATTCGACCACCTTCTTCACGATCCCGGCAGCCTTTTTCGGGCTGAACTGCAGGACATTGAGCGCGCGCTCGATCGGCAGACCACGGATCTGGTCAGCGACCAGGCGCGTCTTCTGGGCGGAGATGCGGGCACCGCGATGAATCGCTTTCACTTCCATGATGGCACCTTACCTCTTCGCTTTCTTGTCAGCCGCGTGGCCCTTGAACGTGCGGGTAATCGCAAATTCACCGAGCTTGTGGCCAACCATGTTTTCCGTAACGTACACCGGCACGTGTTGACGGCCGTTGTGCACGGCGATCGTCAGGCCAATGAACTCCGGCAGAATGGTCGAGCGACGCGACCAAGTCTTGATGGGCTTCTTGTCCTTGCCGCTCGAGGCGACTTCCACCTTCTTCAGCAGGTGGGCGTCGCAGAACGGACCCTTTTTAGCGGAACGAGTCATATCTTTAGCTCCTACCTACCGATTAACGCTTGTGGCGCTTCTGGACGATCATGCTGTCCGTGCGCTTGTTGCTGCGGGTACGGTAACCCTTGGCCGGGGTACCCCACGGCGAAACCGGATCGCGACCAGCGGCGGTCTTGCCTTCACCACCACCGTGCGGGTGATCCACCGGGTTCATCACGACACCACGCACCGTCGGGCGGATACCGCGCCAGCGGGTGGCACCGGCCTTGCCGATGACGCGCAGGCTGTGCTCTTCGTTGCCCACTTCACCGATGGTGGCGCGGCACTCGATGTGCACGCGGCGCACTTCACCGGAGCGCAGGCGAACCTGGGCGTACAGGCCTTCACGAGCCAGCAGCACGGCGGAACCGCCGGCGGCACGTGCGATCTGCGAACCCTTGCCTGGCAGCATTTCCACGTTGTTGATCGTGGTACCGACCGGAATGTTGCGGATCGGCAGGTTGTTACCGGCCTTGATCGGCGCTTCCGAGCCGTTCATCAGCGGCTGGCCGGCAACCATGCCCTTGGTGGCGATGATGTAGCGGCGCTCGCCGTCGGCGAACAGCACCAGCGCGATATTGGCGCTGCGGTTCGGATCGTGTTCCAGGCGCTCGACCTTGGCGGGGATGCCGTCCTTGTCGTTGCGCTTGAAGTCGACCACGCGGTAGTGGTGCTTATGACCACCGCCCTTGTGGCGGGTGGTGATATGACCATTATTGTTACGGCCCGACTTCTGGAATTGCTTTTCCAGCAGCGGAGCGTGCGGGGCGCCCTTGTGAAGGTCCTTGTTGACCACCTTCACCATCGAGCGACGACCCGGGGAAGTCGGCTTGGTCTTGACGAGTGCCATGATTACTTGGCCTCCGCTTCAAAATTGATTTCCTGACCCGGCTTCAGCGAAACGTAGGCCTTCTTCACGTGGTTGCGACGCCCCATGAAACGGCCAAAACGCTTCTGCTTGCCCTTCTGGTTCAGGATCTGAACGGACTGCACCTCGACCTTGAACAGCAGTTCGACGGCGGCCTTCACTTCTGCCTTGTTGGCATCGCGGGCCACTTCGAACACGACTTGTTCATTCTTGTCGGCGACCAGGGTTGCCTTTTCGGAAACCACCGGCGCGAGCAGCACCTGCATCAAACGATGATCGTTCTTGGCTACTTGCGTCATTTCAGCAACTCCTCGATCTGCGCGACGGCCGCCTTGGTCACCAGCACCTTCTTGTAGTGCACGAGCGACAGCGGATCAGCCTGGCGCGGCTCCACGACTGCCACGTGCGGCAGGTTGCGCGAAGCCAGGTAGAGGTTTTCGTCGAGGCTGTCGGTGATGATCAGCACCGAGTCCAGGCCCATGGCCTTGAACTTGTCGGCCAAGAGCTTGGTCTTGGGCGCGTCGACAGTGAAACCGTCCACCACATTGATACGGCCTTCACGTGCGAGCTGCGAGTAAATCGAGCGCATGCCGGCACGGAACATCTTCTTGTTGACCTTCTGGGTGAAGTTCTCTTCCGGCGAATTCGGGAAGATACGGCCGCCCCCGCGCCACAGCGGCGAGGAAGACATACCGGCACGAGCACGGCCCGTACCCTTCTGGCGCCACGGCTTCTTGGTCGTGTGCTTGACCTCTTCACGATCCTTCTGCTTACGGTTACCGCTGCGAGCGTTGGCCTGGTAAGCGACGACGATCTGGTGAACGAGGGCTTCGTTGTAGTCACGGCCGAACACTTCGGGCGAAGCATCAACGCCCGCGCCGATCTGGCCATTGTCCTGGAGGAGCTTGAGTTCCATTACATGCGCTCCTTAAGCTTTGGCTTTGGCCTTGACGGCCGGGGTGACGATGACCTTGCCGCCCTTGGAGCCGGGAATGGCACCCTTGACCAGCAGCAGCTTGCGCTCTGCGTCGATCTTGGCGATTTCCAGGTTCTGCACGGTGCGGGTAACATCGCCCAGGTGACCGGTCATGCGCTTGCCCGGGAACACGCGGCCCGGATCCTGCGCCATACCGATCGAGCCCGGCACGTTGTGCGAGCGCGAGTTACCGTGGGTGGCACGGCCGGAGGCGAAGTGATAGCGCTTGATGGTACCGGCGTAGCCCTTACCGATCGACACGCCCTGCACGTCGATCTTCTGACCGACTTCGAACAGGTCGACCGACAGCGAACCGCCAGCTTGCAGTTCGGCAGCCTTGGCTGCATCGATACGGAATTCGCGGATGATTTCGCCGGCTTCCACGCCGGCTTTGGCGAGATGACCCGCCAGCGGCTTGGTAACGCGGCTTGCGCGTCGTGCGCCGAAGGTGACTTGAACCGCGGTATAACCGTCGGTCTCGTCCGTCTTGATTTGCGTCACGCGGTTGTCGCCGACCTCGACCACGGTAACGGGAATCGAATCACCGTCGTCCGTGAAAATACGGGTCATGCCAACCTTGCGACCTACAAGGCCAAGGCTCATGGTTTGCTCCATTCCCAGCTGCGATTGGCCGGGGCTGATTGATACACGAAAACTGTGTTTGCTGTGGACCTGCGCTAAAGAAGACTGCGCGCGGCCAAAGTGGCCAGCCCACTACCCGAGGAAACGGGTAGCCTTACACTATATCGCAGCGGTTTGGAAAGGGCAATATGAATTGCGGATTCGCCTGCGGGGTTGTAGGCAGGCGTGCCGCAGCAGTGGCGCTTGCGTGGCTTGAGGTGTGGTGTGGAGGCGACGGCGGGTGGATAAAGCGCTGTGAGGCGCACGCAGAGACGTTTGCTCAGGCGGCGATGCGCACAAAATCGCCGCCATAGAATACCAGCGGTTCGCCCTCCCCTGCGTCGAACGCCTCGACGGCGCCGACGATCAGCAGGTGATCGCCCACCGGGTCGGCCCGCTCCACGCGGCACGCCAGCGTCGCCAGGGCCTCGTCCGGGTAGGGCACGCCGCGATCGCAGCGCCGGTGGGCGACGCCCGCGAACTTGTCCGCCGCCGGGGTCGCGAAGCGGCGCGCCAGTTCGCCATGGCCCGCGCGCAGGATACTGACACCGAATGGCGCGCCGGGTAAAAACAGACCCGCATTCGGCGAGTGCATCGCCAGGCTCCACAGGATCAGCGGCGGCGCCAGCGAAAGCGAGGCAAACGAGTTCACGGTCAGGCCGACGGGCCGGCCCTGCGCCCCGCAGGCGCCGATGACGGCCACGCCGGTGGCATAGCGACCGCAAACCCGGCGCAGTTCGCGGGGATCGGGGACGGAAGTGGCAGGCGTGGCGGCGCGCATGTCAGGCGGCCTCGGCGACGTACTGGTTGATCAGTTGGTGGCAGGCCTGTGGATCCAGCCACCACGGGAAGTAGTCCGGCGGATTGTCGAAGCCGTTGGCGATGCGCGCGGCCAGTGCCGGCGCCTGGCCCGCTGCGCCCAGCAGCGCCAGGATATGCGGCGGCGGCGGGGTCAGCAGCGAGTTGGTCCACGCCACCACGTCGCCCGCGTACTGCCAGTACTGGTCAAAGGTGCGCTCCATCCAGGCCTGGTCGAAGGACTGGTCGCCGCGAGCCAGGATCGCATCGAGATAGACCTTGCAGCATTTGGCGGCGTTGTTCGAGCCCTGCCCCGTGATCGGGTCGTTGACCACCACGGCATCGGCCATGCCGAACACCAGCCGTCCGGACGGCAGTGTCAGCACTGGCTTGCGCACCGTTGGCGCGAAGCGCCCGGCAAGGATGCCGTTGTCGTCGGTCAGCTGGACCCGCTCGCAGCGCTCGGCTTCCCATGGCAGATAGGTCTGCAGGATGCGCAGGCTTTCGGCCAGGTGCTGCGCCGGCGTGCGCGCTTCGGCCCAGCGGTCCATCGGGCCGCCCGGGATGCCTTCGAACACCATGATCTCGCACGGCCCGGACAGCGTCAGCGCGGGGAAGACGAAGTACTCGCCCACGCCCGGGATCAGGTTGAAGCAAACCCGCGAGAACGGCGTGCGCGGCTCCATGCCGTTCACATAGGTCAGCGCCAGCGCGCGCTGCGGCTTGTCGAAGGGGCTGCGGGAAGCATCGCGCTCGAAGCGGCTGACGATCTCGCCCTTGCCGGCGGCCAGCAGCACGAGGTCATGCTCGCGGGTCAGGTCCTCCAGCTCGTCCAGGCCGACATCGACGATGCGCAGGTCGCCGCCTCGTGCAACGAAGGCCTCCATCCACGCCGGCATCTTCAGGCGCTGGTCCACCGCCTGCGCCGGGCGGTCCAGCGGCGCGGCCCAGTCGATCGCGCGGGCACCGGCCCGCTCGGGATGCGGCACGGCCAGGCCGATGCCCTCCACCGGAGGGCAGGCATCGTCCCACCAGTTCAGCCCGAGCTCGCGCTCGGCCTGTAGCGCGCGGTCGAACATGCACTGGCTGGACATGACTTTGCCGCCGCGGATCTGCTCGGGTGTCCGGTTGGACACCAGCGTGACCCGGTAGCCGTTGGCTTGCAGCCCGAGGGTCATTTGCAGGCCCGACTGGCCGGCTCCGACGATGGCGATGCGTTGGCTCATGATTTTCTCCTGAAGGGTCGTTCGGCGGCGTTCAGCCGGCCAGCTTGCCGATGGCGGGCACATTTTGCTCCGGCCCCATGGCGGAATAGCCGCCGTCGACGGCATAGTCGGCACCGGTGACGAAGCTGGCATGGTCGGAACAGAGGAAGAGCACCACCTGGGCCACCTCGTCGGGCTCGCCGACGCGGCCCAGCAGGTGGAACGGCGCGGCCACCGCATCGGTGCGGGCGCGGTTGCCGCCGCTGACCTCGTCCATCAGCCGGCACCAGGTCCAGCCCGGCGACACCGCGTTGACGCGGATGCGGTCCGGCGCCAGGTCCATCGCCATGCTGCGCGTCAGCTGCGCGATGGCGGCTTTCGACACCGGGTAGAGCCAGCGCCCGGTCTGCGCCACGTTGGCAGAGATACTGGTGAAATTGACGATCGCGCCGCCGCCGCGTGCCCGCATGTGCGGATGCACCGCCCGCGCCAGCATCACGCCCGACACCACGTTGACGTCGAGTGCCGCCAGCCAGTCGGCACGATTCGAGCGGAAGCCGTCATCGAGATAGGTGCAGGCCAGGTTGACCAGGCAGTCCACGCCGCCAAAGCGCTGCACCACCTGCGCCACGGCATCGCGGACCTGCTCGTCACGCGTGATGTCGGTGGCGATGAAGAGCGCATTCGCTCCCAGCGCCGCGGCCACGCGCTCGCCATTGGCGGCATCGATATCGAAGATCGCAACGCGCGCGCCGGCCTCGACAAAGGCCCGCGCCACGCCGCCGCCGATCAGCGTGGCGCCGCCGGTGACAATGGCCACCTTGCCCTGCAGTCCTTTCATGCTTGTCTCCTGTGCCGGCAATAGCCGGCGATGGTTGCGGGCGGGCCTCTGCGGGCCCGTTCCGGATCAATGCCGCGCGCTGCCTACTTGCCTTCGCTCTGCTGCCAGCGCGCCATCAGCGTGTTCGATGGCAGCGCCTCGTCCAGCAGCTTGCGCGCGGTCTCCACGCCCGCCACCGGCAAACCCGCCGGGTCCAGCTTGCCGATCTGCACCAGCACGCTGGCCTGGTCCCAGTAGATATGCTCGTGGTACAGCTTGTCGCCGCGGAACTTGACGATGGCGACCAGCGGGATCTCCACGCGCTTGCCGGTGGGCGGCACGCCGGGCAGCATCCAGTCGATCTCGCAGGTATGCGTGAAGCAGAACAGCATCTCGTCGACGATCTGCGTGGCCCCGACCGTGCGCGAGAGCGGGATCAGCATGGTGTCGGGCGGGTTGCTGTGCACGAAGTGGTGCTGGTAGAAGCGCCGCAACTGCGCGTAGCCGACGCCGCCGGTCATGGTCGGGATATGGTTCACATAGGGCTGCGGCACCATCGTCGCCATGGTGGCGTCGACATCGCGGGTGGCGAATTCATACTCGCAGTGCTTGTCCCACAGCGCGGAGAAATCATAGTGCGGCCCCATCTCGCCGCGCAGCGCCGCGATCGAGCGCTGGTGCGCCATCAGCGCCGAGGGCTTGTCGAAGTGCTCACCGCCCGTCCGTGCAAAGGCATGATCTACGCCGGCGTAGACGTAGACCTCGATGTTCTCGCGCCCGGCCAGCGCTTCGCGGATCGCAGCCTGCGCCTGCGGCGGGCAGAACCCGTCTTTCTCGGCGATATGCAGCACCAGGCGGCCGCGCACGTTGGCGGCCTCGCCCAGCGCGTGCTCGATGCCCACGCCGTAGTACGCCACCGCGCAGGCCACGTCGGGCAGCCGGCAGGCCGCCAGGTAGGCCAGCTTGCCGCCCAGGCAGAAGCCCAGCACGCCGGCCTGGCCAACGCATTCCGGCTGCGCCCGCAGTGCCTCAAGCGCGGCGCCCACATCCTGCACGCCCGTGGCCTCGTCGAACTGCTGGTACAGGCCCAGCGCCCGCTGGAAGTCCTCGCCGCGGTCGGTCAGCTCGATCCCGGGCGCGATGCGCCAGAACAGGTCGGGCACCAGCACCGTATAGCCCTCCTCGGCATAGTAGTCGGCCACCTGCCGCATGGTCGCGTTGACGCCGAAGATCTCCTGGCACAGCACGATGCCCGGGCCCTTGCCTGCCGCCGGGGTGGCGAGATAGCCGCTGAAACTGCCGTCGGGGGTCTGGATCTGGATGGTCTGGCCCATGGCCTGCGCTCCTTGTCGTTCTCTTTCCGGTATCTGGTGGGACTGCCGTGCTGGCTTCCATGATGGTGGCTCCGCACCGCAGCAAACTAGCCGCTGGACGCAGCGGCTATCCGATTAGTGCAGGAAACTTTGGACTCGGTCAACGCCGCAGCGCTGACAGCGGGGCCATCCGCTATAGTGGATCGCGTGGGAAACCGTGCCCGGCCGTCATGCCGGGCCGGCCCCGGAACCAGCGGCGCGCACGGTCACCGGCAGCGCCGCGGCCCCGCCAGAGGAGCGAGACAATGCAGCTGCCCCCCGCCGCCGGACCGCTGGCCAGCGCCCTGCTCGGCGATCCCGCCCGGTGCGTGTTCGCCTCGACCGACCTGGCCGAGACGCGCGCCGCGGTCGGGCGCGTGTTCAAGCCGCACCGGCTCGAGATACGCGGCACCCGCTTGCAGGCACGCATGCACCATGCGCCGCTTGGCGCGGTCTCGTTCAACCGCCTCGCCTACGGCGCCGACGTCACCATCGACCCCGGCCCGCTCGGCGACTTCCTGCTGGTGCAGATGCCGCTGCAAGGACAGGCCGAGATCCGCTGCGGCGACCAGCACATCGTTTCCACGCCCGACTGCGCTTCGGTGCTGACGCCCAGCGATGCGCTGGCCATGCGCTGGAGCGCCGACAACGACCAGCTGATCGTGCGCATCGAACGCAGTGCGCTGGAACGCGTCTGCGCCGCCCACCTGGGCCGGCGCCCCGAGCAGCCGCTGCGCTTCGCGCTCGGCATGGCCTGGCGCAGCGGCGCCTGGTACGAACTGATGCGCTATCTCGCGGCGATGCTGGAGACCGCGCCGGAGACCGCGCGCCATCCGCTGACCGCCTGCCAGCTGGAGCAGCTGGTGATCGGCACGCTGCTGACCTGGCAGCCGCACAGCCTGTCGGATGCATTGCGCGATCACGGCAAGCCGCTGGCACCGCGCCATGTGAAGGTGGTGGAGGAGTACATTCACGCGAACGCCGCGGCGGAGCTGACGCCCGCCTTGCTGGCCGAGGTCGCCGGCGTCAGCGTACGCAGCCTGTTTGCGGGCTTCCGCGAGCATCGTGGTACGGGGCCGATGGCCTACCTACGCACGGTGCGCCTCGAGCGCGTGCGGCACGACCTGCTGAACGAGGCGTCGGTGTCGTCAGTGAGCGGGGCCGCGCTGCGCTGGGGCTTTGCCCATCTGGGGCGCTTCAGCGCGGAGTACCGGCGCGCGTTCGGGGAGTGCCCCGCGCAGACGTTGCGGCGGCGCGGGGCGGGCTAGGCTGGTGATCGCTCAGTTCGTCGCGCAACTGTAGCTGGCAGCAAGACTGGCATCTCCCGACCCCGAGTACTTCGGGAATTTCGGGTACACGCACAGCGGCATGGTGCGCACCACGGTCTGCCGCGCGTCCATCTTCGAACTCTGCAGCTGTTCAGGGGCCACCGATTTCTCGACCCAGTCGATCATGGCCCCGAGATAGTCGACCTGATCCGGGCCGACGCCGCCTTGCACATGCCCGACACCCGGCTCGAGGTAGAAGCGTGCATTGGCCGCCCCGGCGCCCGCAAGCTGGGTCATCGCCATGAAATTGCGAACGTGGTCCCTGCCGCTGAGCAGCGAGCCGGCGCCGCCGTGCCAGGAAATCAGCTTGGTAGATGCCGGCGGCAACCGGATCGATTCGTCGCCCTCGCTCGCACGGTAGGGGAGCCATCGGGGGACAAGGCTGCTGCATGCAAGCCTTGAAAACAAAAACGGCGAACCGAGGTTCGCCGTATTGCTGCAGCAGGCCGCGGGCGCGGCCCGAAGCATGATTACACCTTGATCTCGACGTCCACGCCTGCCGGCAGGTCGAGCTTCATCAGCGCGTCAACCGTCTTGTCGGTCGGGTCGACGATGTCCATCAGGCGCTGGTGCGTGCGGATCTCGAACTGATCGCGGCTGGTCTTGTTGACGTGCGGCGAACGCAGGATGTCAAAGCGCTGGATGCGGGTCGGCAGGGGCACCGGGCCCTTGACGATTGCGCCGGTACGCTTGGCGGTATCCACGATCTCGGCGGCCGACTGGTCGATCAGGCGGTAGTCGAAAGCCTTCAGGCGGATACGGATCTTCTGGTTCTGCATGATATTTCCTTAAAAGAGCGATTGGGCAACGTGCCCGTTGAATGGGGACATGCCCGACAGGCATGTCCCAGGAAGTGCTTAGTCGAGGATCTTTGCCACGACGCCGGCGCCGACGGTACGGCCGCCTTCGCGGATTGCGAAGCGCAGGCCTTCTTCCATGGCGATCGGGGCGATCAGCTTGACGGTGATCGACACGTTGTCACCCGGCATGACCATTTCCTTGTCCTTCGGCAGCTCGATCGAGCCGGTCACGTCGGTCGTACGGAAGTAGAACTGCGGGCGGTAGTTGTTGAAGAACGGGGTGTGACGGCCGCCTTCGTCCTTCGACAGGATGTACACCTCGCCGGTGAAGTGGGTGTGCGGCTTGATCGAACCAGGCTTGCACAGCACCTGGCCGCGCTCGACGTCTTCACGCTTGGTGCCGCGCAGCAGCAGGCCAACGTTGTCGCCGGCTTGACCCTGGTCCAGCAGCTTGCGGAACATTTCCACGCCGGTGCAGGTGGTCTTCACCGTCGGCTTGATACCGACGATTTCGATTTCCTCACCGACCTTCACCACGCCGCGCTCGATACGGCCGGTCACCACGGTGCCGCGACCCGAGATCGAGAACACGTCTTCCACCGGCATCAGGAAGGTACCGTCAACGGCACGCTCCGGCGTCGGGATGTAGGTGTCCAGTGCGTCGGCCAGGTTCATGATGGCCACTTCGCCCAGCTCGCCCTTGTCGCCTTCCAGCGCCAGCTTGGCCGAACCCTTGATGATCGGGGTGTCGTCGCCGGGGAACTCGTACTTCGACAGCAGCTCGCGAACTTCCATCTCGACCAGTTCGAGCAGTTCAGCGTCGTCCACCATGTCGCACTTGTTCAGGAACACGATGATGTAAGGCACGCCAACCTGGCGGGCCAGCAGGATGTGCTCACGCGTTTGCGGCATCGGGCCGTCAGCGGCCGAGCACACCAGGATGGCGCCGTCCATCTGGGCGGCACCCGTGATCATGTTCTTCACATAGTCAGCGTGGCCCGGGCAGTCAACGTGCGCGTAGTGGCGGTTGGCCGTTTCGTATTCGACGTGGGCGGTATTGATGGTAATACCGCGTGCCTTTTCTTCCGGCGCTGCGTCGATTTCGTCGTACTTCTTGGCGGCACCGCCGAACTTCGCTGCCAGCACCGTGGCGATCGCTGCGGTCAGCGTGGTCTTGCCATGGTCAACGTGACCAATCGTACCAACGTTCACGTGCGGCTTGGTCCGCTCGAACTTTTCCTTTGCCATTTTTCAGCTCCTAATGGAATTCAGTGTGATTCGATTCATTACACCGCCACGCCGGATAAAGCGTGGCGGCAAAGCTTTTATTACTTGCCCTTGGCCGTCATCACGGCTTCGGCGATGTTCTTCGGTGCTTCAGCGTAGTGCTTGAATTCCATGGTGTACGTGGCACGGCCTTGCGTGGCCGAGCGCAGCGACGTCGAATAACCGAACATTTCCGACAGCGGGACTTCGGCCTTGATGATCTTGCCGCCGCCCACCATGTCGTCCATGCCCTGCACGATGCCGCGGCGGGACGACAGGTCGCCCATCACGGTACCCGTGTAGTCTTCCGGCGTTTCCACTTCCACGGCCATCATCGGCTCGAGCAGAACCGGGCTGGCCTTGCGCATGGCTTCCTTGAAAGCCATCGAGCCGGCCATGCGGAACGCGTTTTCGTTCGAGTCCACGTCGTGGTACGAACCGAACGTCAGCGTGACCTTCACGTCCACCACCGGGAAGCCAGCCAGGATACCGTTCGGCAGCGTGTCGACGATACCCTTCTCGACCGCCGGGATGTATTCGCGAGGAATCACACCGCCCTTGATGGCGTCGATGAACTCGAAGCCCTTGCCCGGCTCTTGCGGTTCCAGCGTGATCACGGCGTGACCGTACTGGCCGCGGCCGCCCGACTGCTTGACGAACTTGCCCTCGACGCCTTCGGCCGTCTTGCGAATGGTTTCGCGGTAGGCCACCTGCGGCGCGCCGATGTTGGCTTCCACGCCGAATTCGCGCTTCATGCGGTCGACCAGAATTTCGAGGTGGAGCTCGCCCATGCCCGAAATGATGGTCTGACCCGATTCTTCATCGGTACGCACGCGGAACGACGGATCTTCAGCGGCCAGGCGGTTCAGGGCGATGCCCATCTTTTCCTGGTCAGCCTTGGTCTTCGGCTCGACAGCCTGCGAGATCACCGGCTCCGGGAACACCATGCGCTCGAGCACGATCGGTGCAGCCGGATCGCACAGCGTGTCGCCCGTGGTGGCGTCCTTCAGGCCCACCGCAGCGGCAATGTCGCCGGCCAGCACTTCCTTGATTTCTTCGCGCTGGTTGGCATGCATCTGCAGAATACGGCCGAGGCGTTCCTTCTTGCTCTTGACCGGGTTGTACACGGTGTCGCCCGAATTGATCTTGCCCGAGTACACGCGGAAGAAGATCAGCTGACCAACGAACGGGTCGGTCATGATCTTGAACGCCAGTGCCGAGAACTTTTCGTTGTCGTCAGCCTTGCGCTCGAGCTTCTTCTCGCTGTCGTCCTCGTCCGTGCCCGTAACCGGCGGAATGTCGACCGGCGACGGCAGGAAGTCGATCACGGCGTCGAGCATGCGCTGCACGCCCTTGTTCTTGAACGCGGTGCCGCACAGCATCGGCTGGATTTCGCAGGCGATGGTACGGTCACGCAGCGCCTTGACGATCTCGGCGCGGGTCAGCTCTTCGCCGCCCAGGTACTTTTCCATCAGCTCTTCGCTGGCTTCGGCGGCGGACTCGACCATCTTCTCGCGCCATTCGTCAGCGGTGGCTTGCAGCTCGGCCGGGATGTCCTGGTATTCGAACTTCACGCCCTGGCTGGCTTCGTCCCAAACGATCGCCTTCATTTCCAGCAGATCGACGACGCCCTGGAAGCCGTCTTCAGCGCCGATCGGCACCACGACGGGCACCGGGTTGGCCTTCAGGCGGGTCTTCAGCTGGTCGTAGACCTTGAAGAAGTTCGCGCCGGTACGGTCCATCTTGTTGACGAACGCCAGACGCGGCACCTTGTACTTGTTGGCCTGACGCCACACGGTTTCGGACTGCGGCTGCACGCCACCCACTGCGCAGTAGACCATGCAGGCGCCATCCAGCACGCGCATGGAACGCTCCACCTCGATGGTGAAGTCCACGTGCCCCGGGGTGTCGATGATGTTGAAGCGGTGCTCGGGGTAGTTGCCGCCCATGCCCTTCCAGAAGGCGGTGGTCGCAGCAGACGTGATGGTGATGCCGCGCTCCTGCTCCTGCTCCATCCAGTCCATGGTGGCCGCGCCATCATGCACTTCACCGATCTTGTGGTTCACACCGGTGTAGAACAGGATGCGCTCGGTCGTGGTGGTTTTACCCGCGTCAATGTGAGCCGAGATACCGATATTGCGGTAGCGCTCAATGGGAGTCTTACGAGCCACTTTAATCCTCTATTCGTCCGTGAGGCGCCGGCATCTCATGGCCCGCGCCCCTAACACAAACGGGCGAGATGTGTAAAAACACAGCCCGCCCGGCAACCAACAAACGCTATCGCGCGCTTAGAAGCGGAAATGCGAGAACGCCTTGTTGGCTTCGGCCATGCGGTGCACTTCGTCACGCTTCTTCATTGCGCCGCCACGGCCTTCCGATGCTTCCAGCAGCTCACCTGCCAGGCGCAGCGCCATCGACTTCTCGCTGCGTTTCTTCGCGGCCTCGCGCAGCCAACGCATCGCCAATGCCAGACGACGCGACGGACGGACTTCGACCGGAACCTGATAGTTGGCGCCGCCCACGCGACGGCTCTTCACTTCCACCACCGGCTTCACGTTGTTGATGGCAACGGAGAACACTTCGATGGGGGCCTTGCCTGCCTTCTTTTCGATCTGGTCGAACGCGCCATAGACGATACGTTCGGCAACCGACTTCTTGCCGTCCAGCATCAGCACGTTCATAAACTTGGCAACTTCAACGTTACCGAACTTCGGATCAGGCAGAACATCCCGCTTGGGGACTTCACGACGACGTGGCATCTTCTTTCCTTTAGATTCAGTTGAGAGCGCGGTCAGTTGTTTCCGCTCTCCGGCCACCAACTAGCTTGCATGCAATAGACAGCAAATTCGCCGGGTGACCACTTACTCGACGGCACGGTTGCCAAAAAGGCGCTCCGTTGTACCGCCGCCTGGTGACAGCACCATGACTCGCGCCACAGGCTATCGTTTGTTGCTGCTTTGGGTCTTTCGGACCCGGGCACCCTAAGCTTAGGCCGCCTTCGGACGCTTCGCGCCGTACTTCGAACGGGCCTGCTTGCGGTCCTTCACGCCTTGCAGATCCAGCGAGCCACGGACGATGTGGTAACGCACACCCGGCAGATCCTTCACACGGCCGCCGCGGATCAGCACGACCGAGTGTTCCTGCAGGTTGTGGCCTTCACCGCCGATATACGAAATGACTTCGAAACCGTTGGTCAGGCGCACCTTGGCGACCTTACGCAGTGCCGAGTTCGGCTTCTTCGGCGTCGTGGTGTACACGCGGGTGCACACACCACGGCGCTGGGGGCAGTTCTCAAGCGCCGGGCTCTTGCTCTTGACGACTTCAGAGACGCGCGGCTTGCGAACCAGTTGGTTGATAGTTGGCATTGTTCAATCCAGCTTGGTTTTACGAAAAACGCCCCTCGCGCCGGCATGCGCCAGGATGGAGAGGCAACTACGGGTTTTTGGGCGGGAGAGATGAGCGGACGCGCTCTGGAGACGGGACTGTGCGGTAACAGCATGCCAAAGAGCGCGAGCCGGCACCCGGATCCCGCGTCTGCCGCCACCGGTCCATCAAAACCGGTCCGGAAGGCTTGCCAGCAGCGGCATGAAAGCCACTTATCCGACGGGCGAGCGAAATCCAAAGCCAAAAACTCGAATCTGGCATCCTAGCAGGGGAATCGTATACCGTCAAGCCGTATACCCGACTGACAAGCAGAGCCGGCTAGACCCCGCGCAGGGTGTCGAGGATGCCCTGCCCGTAGCGCTCCAGCTTGGATGCACCAATCCCCGGAATGCCTTGCATCGCCGACAGCGAATCCGGTGCCGTGCGCGCCAGTTCGGCCAGCGTGGCGTCATGGAAGATCACGTAGGCCGGTACGCCGTGCTCGCGCGCGGCTTCGGTACGCCAGCGGCGCAGCGCCTCCCAGTTCGCCAGCGTGTCGGCATCCATGTCCGCAGTATGGTCGGTGCGGGTGCCGCGCGCCGCGCGCTCGCCGGACTTGCCCGGCTTGGCGGCCTGGCGTCGCAGGATGATCTGCCGCTCGCCCTTGAGCACCTCGCGCGCGCGCTCGCCCAGCAGCAGCGCGCCGTGGCCGCCATGATCGATCATCAGCAAGCCCTGGGCGATCAGCTGGCGGAACACCGTGTGCCATTCGTGCACCGAACGATCCTTGCCGATGCCGAAGGTCGATACCTTGTCATGGCCCCACTGCTTGATCTTTTCCGAGGCATTGCCGCGCAGCACGTCGATCAGGTGAGTCGAGCCAAAGTGGACCCGGCTTGCCTGCGCGGTGCGGTACACGCAGGACAGCGCCATCTGTGCCTCGCGCGTGCCATCCCAGGTGGCCGGCGGCTCCAGGCAGGTGTCGCAGTTGCCACACGGCTCGCTGGCTTCATCGAAGTAGGCCAGGATGCGCTGGCGCCGGCAGCCGGCGGTTTCGCATAAACCCAGCAGCGCATCGAGCTTGGACGACGACACGCGCTTGAAGGCCTCGTCCGCCTCGGACTCGTCGATCATGCGCTTCTGCTGCACCACGTCGCCCAGGCCGTAGGCCATCCAGGCATTGGCGGGCATACCGTCGCGGCCGGCGCGGCCCGTCTCCTGGTAGTAGCCTTCCATGCTCTTGGGCAGGTCAAGGTGAGCGACGAAGCGGACGTCCGGCTTGTCGATCCCCATGCCGAAGGCAATGGTGGCCACCATCACCAACCCCTCTTCCTCGCGGAAACGTGCCTGGTGGCGCTGGCGCGTGCCGGGATCCATGCCGGCATGGTAGGGCAGCGCGTTGATGCCCTGCCCCTCCAGCCACGCCGCGGTGTCTTCCACCTTCTTGCGTGACAGGCAGTAGACGATGCCGCTGTCGTGGGTGCCGTCGGCGGCGGTGTGCTCGGCCTTGATAAAGGCCAGCAACTGCTGGCGCGCATTGTCCTTCTCGACGATGCGGTAGCGGATATTGGGCCGGTCGAAACTGGAGACGAAAACGCGGGCGTCATCGAGCGCCAGCCGCTCGATGATCTCGTTGCGCGTCAGCGCGTCGGCGGTGGCAGTCAGCGCAATGCGCGGCACGTACGGGAAGCGTTCGTGCAGCACCGACAGCTGGATGTACTCCGGCCGGAAATCATGGCCCCACTGCGATACGCAGTGGGCCTCGTCGATGGCGAACAGTCCGACGCGGGTGCGCTCGAGCAAGTCGAGGAAGCGCGGCGTCATGAGCCGCTCGGGTGCGACGTAGAGGATCTCCACCCTGCCGGCCAGCAGGTCGCGCTCGACGGCGGACGCTTCTGAGCCGGTCAGCGTCGAATTCAGCACCGCAGCGCGCACGCCGGCTTCGGTCAGCGCCGCGACCTGGTCCTGCATCAGCGCGATCAACGGCGATACCACGATGCCGACGCCCTGCCCTGAACGCTGGCGCAGCAACGCCGGAATCTGATAGCACAGCGACTTGCCGCCGCCGGTCGGCATCAGCACGAGGCTGTCGCCGCCTTCGGCAACATGGTCGATGATCTCGGCCTGGCGCCCGCGGAAGGCGTGGTAACCGAAGACATCCTTGAGGATCGCCAGTGCTTGCGACATGGACTGCGGGATTGCTGGAGCCGGAAAAGCCGTAACCTTACCACTAAGGAAGCCGGCCACCGCGCCTGGCGGGCAAACTCTCCGACGTTTCTCACGAAAGGTCACGCTACGCGCGTGCATAAAAAAAGCCCGGCTGATTCAGCCGGGCTTTTGACCGCCTTGCGGCGGGCAATCACTACTGCAAGATCAGGCGTTGTCGCCTTCACCTTCGGTCGTCGCCTGCACCACCGGCGCCGGCTCGATGAAGAGCGACTGCTCTTCTTCGGCGATCGCCTGGGCGCGTTCGCGCTCGGAGGCCTCGCGCGCCTTGCGGGCACGGTGGTAGGCCAGGCCGGTACCGGCCGGGATCAGACGGCCGACGATCACGTTTTCCTTCAGACCACGCAGGTCGTCGGTCTTGCCCATGATCGCGGCTTCGGTCAGCACGCGCGTGGTTTCCTGGAACGATGCCGCCGAGATGAAGCTGTCGGTCGACAGCGACGCCTTGGTAATACCCAGCAGCAGGTTCTCGTAGGTCGCCGGACGCTTGCCTTCGGCGATCACGCGGTCGTTCTCGTCGAGCAGTTCCGAGCGCTCCACCTGTTCACCCGGGATGAACTTGGTGTCGCCCACGTCGGCGATCTGCACACGACGCAGCATCTGGCGAACGATCACCTCGATGTGCTTGTCGTTGATCTTCACGCCCTGCAGACGGTACACGTCCTGCACTTCGTCCACGATGTAGTGCGCCAGCTCTTCGATGCCCTTCAGGCGCAGGATGTCGTGCGGGTCCGCCGGACCTTCCACGATCATTTCACCCTTGTTCACCACCTGGCCGTCGTGCACCAGCACCTGCTTTTCCTTCGCGATCAGGAACTCGTGGGCATTGCCGTCCAGGTCGGTAATGACCAGGCGCTGCTTGCCCTTGGTGTCCTTGCCGAACGAGGTCGTGCCGGTGACTTCCGCCAGCACGGCGGCATCCTTCGGCGAACGCGCTTCGAACAGCTCGGCCACACGCGGCAGACCACCGGTAATGTCTCGGGTCTTCTGCGATTCGGTCGGGATACGCGCGAGCACTTCACCCACGTGTACCTGCTGGCCGTCCTTCACGGTAATCAGCGCGCCGACCTGGAAGCCGATGGTCACGGAGTGGTCCGTGCCCGGGATCTTCACTTCCTGACCGTTGGCGTCGAGCAGCTTCACCTGCGGGCGGATGCCCTTGGTTGCAGCCGTGCGGCGCTTGGCGTCAATCACCACCAGGGTCGACAGGCCCGTCACTTCGTCCATCTGCTTGGCGACGGTCACGCCTTCTTCGACGTTCTCGAACTTGGTCGTACCGGTGTATTCCGAAACGATCGGGCGCGTCAGCGCATCCCACGTGGCCAGCTGCGTGCCAGCCTTGATGGCCTGGCCGTCCTGCACCAGCAGCGTGGCGCCGTACGGGATCTTGTGGCGCTCGCGCTCACGGCCGTGGTCGTCGGTGATCAGCGCCTCGCCCGAACGCGAGATGACGATCAGCTCGCCCTTCGCGTTGGTGACGTAACGCATGGTCGCCGTGAAACGCACGGTACCGGTTGCCTTGGCTTCCACGCTCGATGCCACTGCCGCACGCGATGCCGCACCACCGATGTGGAACGTACGCATGGTCAGCTGCGTGCCCGGCTCACCGATCGACTGGGCGGCAATCACGCCAACCGCTTCGCCGGAGTTCACCAGCACGCCGCGGCCCAGGTCGCGGCCATAGCACTTGCCGCACAGGCCGTAGCGCGTGTCGCACGACAGCGGGGTGCGGACCTTGACTTCGTCCACGCCGATGTTGTCGATCAGCTCGACCAGGTCTTCGTCCAGCAGCGTGCCGGATTCGATCGCGGTTTCCTGGGTTTCAGGGTTCACCACGTCGGCCACGGTAACGCGGCCGAGAATACGGTCGCGCAGGGCTTCGATCACTTCACCGCCTTCGACCAGGGCCTTCATGGCCACGCCGTTGGAGGTGCCGCAATCGTCTTCCACCACCACCAGATCCTGCGTCACGTCGACCAGACGACGGGTCAGGTAACCCGAGTTCGCGGTCTTCAGTGCCGTATCGGCCAGGCCCTTACGGGCGCCGTGGGTCGAGATGAAGTACTGCAGAACGTTCAGGCCTTCACGGAAGTTCGCCGTAATCGGCGTTTCAATGATCGAGCCGTCCGGCTTTGCCATCAGGCCACGCATACCGGCCAGCTGGCGGATCTGCGCGGCGGAACCCCGTGCGCCCGAGTCGGCCATCATGTAGATGGAGTTGAACGACTCTTGCTTCACGGTCTTGCCTTCGCGGTCGACCACGTCTTCGTGCTGGAGCTGCTCCATCATCGCCTTGCCCACCTGGTCGCCGGCGGCGCCCCAGATGTCCACGACGTTGTTGTAGCGTTCCTGGTCGGTCACCAGACCCGACATGTACTGCTTGTCGTATTCCTTCACCTTGGCCGAGGCCTCGGCGATGATCTTCTCCTTGGCGGGCGGCACCAGCATGTCGTCGATGGCGATCGAGATACCGGCGCGGGTTGCCAGGCGGAAGCCCGACTGCAGCAGCTTGTCGGCGAAGATCACGGTCTCGCGCAGGCCGCACTTGCGGAATGCCGTGTTGATCAGGCGCGAGATTTCCTTCTTCTTCAGCGGCTTGTTCAGCACCGAGAACGGCAGCCCCTTGGGCAGGATCTCGGACAGGATCGCGCGGCCGACCGTGGTGGCCTGCAGCGTGATCTTGGGTGCGAAACGGGCGTCGCCCTCGGCGTCCTTGTCGACCAGCTCATACTCGGTGATACGCACGTTCACGCGCGAAGCCAGTTCGACTTCCTTGTTCTCGTAGGCGCGGATCACTTCGCTGATGTCGGCAAAGGTCATGCCCTCGCCGCGGCCGTTGATCTTGTCGCGGGTCGTGTAGTACAGACCCAGCACCACGTCTTGCGACGGCACGATCGACGGGTCGCCGTTGGCCGGGAACAGCACGTTGTTGGAGGCCAGCATCAGCGTGCGGGCTTCCATCTGCGCTTCCAGCGACAGCGGGACGTGGACAGCCATCTGGTCGCCGTCGAAGTCGGCATTGAACGCCGCGCAGACCAGCGGGTGCAGCTGGATTGCCTTGCCTTCGATCAGCACCGGCTCGAACGCCTGGATACCCAGGCGGTGCAGCGTCGGCGCACGGTTCAGCATCACCGGGTGCTCGCGGATCACCTCTTCGAGGATGTCCCACACCACCGGGGTCTGGCTTTCCACTTCCTTCTTCGCCGCCTTGATGGTGGTGGCGATGCCCATCGTTTCCAGCTTGTGGAAGATGAACGGCTTGAACAGCTCGAGCGCCATCAGCTTGGGCAGGCCGCACTGGTGCAGCTTGAGCGTCGGGCCCACCACGATGACCGAACGGCCCGAGTAGTCGACGCGCTTGCCCAGCAGGTTCTGACGGAAACGGCCGCCCTTGCCCTTGATCATTTCGGCCAGGGACTTCAGCGGACGCTTGTTGGCGCCGGTCATCGCCTTGCCGCGACGGCCGTTGTCCAGCAGCGAGTCAACCGCTTCCTGCAGCATGCGCTTTTCGTTGCGCACGATGATTTCAGGCGCCTTCAGCTCCAGCAGGCGCTTGAGGCGGTTGTTACGGTTGATGACGCGGCGATACAGGTCGTTCAGGTCCGAGGTCGCGAAGCGGCCGCCGTCCAGCGGCACCAGCGGACGCAGCTCGGGCGGCAGCACCGGCAGCACTTCGAGGATCATCCACTCGGGCTTGATGCCCGAACGCTGGAAGGCCTCGAGCACCTTCAGGCGCTTGGCGAACTTCTTGATCTTGGCTTCGGAGCCGGTGGCCTGCAGCTCGGCGCGGATCTGTTCGATCTGCTTTTCGATGTCGATGCCGCGCAGCAGTTCACGGATGCCCTCGGCACCCATCATGGCGACGAACTCGCCCTCGCCGTACTCGTCGCACTTCGCCAGGTAGTCGTCTTCGGACATGATCTGGCTCTTCTTGAGCGGGGTCATGCCGGGTTCGATCACCACGAATGCTTCAAAGTACAGCACGCGCTCGATGTCGCGCAGCGTCATGTCCAGGACCATGCCCAGGCGCGACGGCAGTGACTTCAGGAACCAGATGTGCGCGGTCGGCGCGGCCAGTTCGATGTGGCCCATGCGCTCGCGGCGCACCTTGGCCAGCGTCACTTCAACGCCGCACTTCTCGCAGATCACGCCACGGTGCTTCAGGCGCTTGTACTTGCCGCACAGGCACTCGTAGTCCTTGATCGGGCCAAAGATCTTGGCGCAGAACAGGCCGTCGCGTTCCGGCTTGAAGGTACGGTAGTTGATCGTTTCCGGCTTCTTGACTTCGCCGAACGACCACGAACGGATCTTCTCGGGCGAGGCCAGACCGATCTTGATCGCGTCGAACTGCTCTTCCTGCTGTACCTGCTTAAAGAGATCGAGCAATGCTTTCATTGCAACTCCTTGTTTCGCCACCGCCCCGGAGTTGGTCCGGGTCGATGGCATTCATCCTGTGGGAAATCCTTCGCCTGTAGTGTCGACGGGGAACCGGCCGCAACCGGCTCCCCTCACCTGCCCGATCAGTAGCGATCGAGGTCGATGTCGATACCCAGCGAGCGGATTTCCTTCACCAGCACGTTGAACGATTCCGGCATGCCGGCATCGATCGAGTGCTCGCCCTTGACGATGTTCTCGTACACCTTGGTACGGCCGTTCACGTCATCGGACTTGACCGTCAGCATTTCCTGCAGCACGTACGACGCGCCGTAGGCTTCCAGTGCCCACACTTCCATTTCACCGAAACGCTGGCCACCGAACTGGGCTTTACCACCCAGCGGCTGCTGCGTCACCAGCGAGTACGGGCCGGTGGAACGCGCGTGCATCTTGTCGTCGACCAGGTGGTGCAGCTTCAGCATGTGCATCACACCCAGCGTGACCGGACGCTCGAACGCTTCGCCGGTGCGGCCGTCGAACAGCGTGACCTGCTGCTTGGAAGCCGTCAGGCCCTTCTCCTTCGCAATCTCTTCCGGATAGGCGAGGTCCAGCATGCGGCGGATTTCATCCTCATGCGCACCATCGAACACCGGCGTCGCGAACGGCACGCCCTTCTTCAGGTTCTCGGCCAGTTCCAGGACTTCCGAATCCGACAGGCTGTCGAGGTCCTCGACCTTGCCGCTCTCGTTGTAGATCTGCGTGAGCAGCTTGCGCACTTCGGCTGCCTTGGCTTGCGCCTTCAGCATGTTGCCGATGCGCTCGCCCAGACCGCGCGCGGCCCAGCCCAGGTGGGTCTCGAGAATCTGACCCACGTTCATCCGCGAAGGCACGCCCAGCGGATTCAGCACGATGTCGGCAGGCGTACCGTCGGCCATGTAGGGCATGTCTTCGATCGGGGTGATCTTGGACACGACACCCTTGTTGCCGTGACGGCCGGCCATCTTGTCGCCAGGCTGCAGGCGGCGCTTGACGGCCAGGTACACCTTGACCATCTTGATCACGCCCGGTGGCAGTTCGTCGCCCTGCGTGAGCTTCTTGCGCTTCTCTTCGAAGGCCAGGTCGAACTCGTGACGCTTCTGCTCGATGGCTTCCTTGACGGCTTCCAGCTGGGCAGCCAGTTCCTCGTCGGCCGGACGGATGTCGAACCAGTGGTACCTGTCGATGTCCGCCAGGTATTCCTTGGTGATCTTGGCACCCTTGGCCAGCTTCTTCGGACCGCCATTGACGGTCTTGTCGATGAGCAGGCGCTCCAGACGCTGGAACGCGTCGCCTTCCACGATACGCAGCTGGTCATTCAGGTCCAGGCGGTAGCGCTTCAGTTCGTCGTCGATGATCGACTGGGCACGCTTGTCGCGGGTCACGCCTTCGCGGGTGAAGACCTGGACGTCGATCACGATGCCGCTCATGCCCGACGGCACGCGCAGCGAGGTGTCCTTCACGTCCGAAGCCTTCTCGCCGAAGATCGCGCGCAGCAGCTTCTCTTCCGGGGTCAGCTGGGTCTCGCCCTTCGGCGTGACCTTGCCCACCAGCACGTCGCCGGCTTCGACTTCAGCGCCGATGTAGGTGATGCCCGACTCGTCCAGGCGCGCCAGCTGGGCTTCGGCCAGGTTCGAGATATCGCGCGTGATTTCTTCCGGTCCCAGCTTGGTGTCGCGGGCAACGACCGACAGTTCCTCGATGTGGATCGAGGTATAGCGGTCTTCGGCCACCACACGCTCCGAGATCAGGATCGAATCCTCGAAGTTGTAGCCGTTCCACGGCATGAACGCCACCAGCATGTTCTGGCCCAGGGCCAGTTCACCCAGGTCGGTCGAGGCGCCGTCGGCGATCACATCGTTGCGGGCAACGATATCGCCAACCTTGACCATCGGACGCTGGTTGATGTTGGTGTTCTGGTTCGAGCGCGTGTATTTGATCAGGTTGTAGATGTCCACGCCGACTTCACCGGCCACGGCTTCGTCGTCGTTCACGCGGATCACGATACGCATCGCGTCGACGTAGTCGACCACGCCGCCACGCATGGCCTGCACGGCCGTACCCGAGTCGACCGCAACGGTGCGCTCGATGCCGGTGCCAACCAGCGGCTTGTCCGGACGCAGGCAAGGCACGGCCTGGCGCTGCATGTTGGCGCCCATCAGTGCACGGTTCGCGTCATCGTGTTCCAGGAACGGCACCAGCGAGGCAGCGGCCGACACGATCTGCGACGGCGCCACGTCGATGTACTGCACGCGGTCCGGCGTCACCATGCGGGTTTCCCGCTCGGAGCCTTCACGCGCCGACACCAGTTCGTCGGTCAGGTTGCCCTCGGCATCGACCGTCGCGTTGGCCTGCGCCACCACGTACTTGCCTTCCTCGATCGCGGACAAGTAGTCGACCTGGTCGGTCAGCTTGCTGTCGACCACCTTGCGGTACGGCGTTTCGAGGAAGCCGTATTCGTTCAGGCGCGCATACAGTGCCAGCGAGTTGATCAGGCCAATGTTCGGACCTTCCGGCGTTTCGATCGGGCACACGCGGCCATAGTGGGTCGGGTGCACGTCACGGACTTCAAAGCCGGCGCGCTCGCGCGTCAGGCCGCCCGGGCCCAGTGCGGAGACACGGCGCTTGTGCGTGATCTCGGACAGCGGGTTGGTCTGGTCCATGAACTGCGACAGCTGCGACGAACCGAAGAACTCGCGGATCGCCGACGAGATCGGCTTCGAGTTGATCAGGTCGTGCGGCATCAGGTTCTCGGTCTCGGCCTGGCCCAGACGTTCCTTGACGGCACGCTCCACGCGCGACAGGCCGGCGCGGAACTGGTTTTCGGCCAGTTCGCCGACGCAACGCACGCGACGGTTGCCCAGGTGATCGATGTCATCGACCTCGCCCTTGCCATTGCGCAGGTTGACCAGGATCTTGATGGTCTCGAGGATGTCCTCGTCCTGCAGCACCATGGCGCCTTCGCCGGTGGGGCGGCCCAGGCGGCTGTTGACCTTCATGCGGCCAACGCGCGACAGGTCGTACGACTCTTCGCTGTAGAACAGGCGCTGGAACAGCGCTTCCACGGCTTCCTCGGTCGGCGGCTCGCCCGGGCGCATCATGCGGTAGATCGCGATACGCGCAGCGGTCTGGTCGGCGGTCTCGTCCACGCGCAGGGTCTGCGACATGTACGGGCCCTGGTCCAGGTCGTTGGTGTACAGGGTCTGGATCTGCTTGACGCCGGCTTCGCGCAGGTTTTCCAGCAGCGTTTCGGTCAGCTCGTCGTTGGCGTTGGCAATCACCTCGCCGGTATCCGGGTCGATGATGTTCTTGGCCAGCACGCGGCCCAGCAGGTAGTCTTCCGGCACGCTGATCAGCTTGGTGCCGGCCGAATCCAGGTCGCGGATGTGCTTGGCGTTGATCCGCTTGTCCTTCTCGACCACCACGCGGCCGTTCTTGTCGGCGATGTCGAAGCGCGCGACTTCACCGCGCAGGCGCTCGGGCACGAACTCCAGCTGCGCGCCTTCGGCCTGCAGCGTGAAGTTGTCGAACACGAAGAAGTGCGCGAGGATCTGTTCCGGGGTCAGGCCGATCGACTTCAGCAGGATCGTCACCGGCATCTTGCGGCGGCGGTCGACGCGGAAGTACAGGATGTCCTTCGGGTCGAACTCGAAGTCCAGCCACGAACCGCGGTAGGGGATGATACGTGCCGAGAACAGCAGCTTGCCCGAGCTGTGGGTCTTGCCCTTGTCGTGCTCGAAGAACACGCCCGGCGAGCGGTGCAGCTGCGAGACGATGACACGCTCGGTGCCGTTGATGACGAACGAACCCGTGGAAGTCATCAGCGGGATTTCGCCCATGTAGACTTCCTGTTCCTTCACTTCCTTGACCTTGCCAGGATTCTCGCGATCGTTGATGATCAGGCGAACCTTGGCACGCAGCGCCGAGTGGAAGGTCAGGCCACGCTGTTGACATTCCTTGACGTCGAACGGCGGGTTGGACAGGTGATACGAGACGAACTCCATACGGGCAAGCCCGTTATGCGAGGAGATCGGGAAGATTGCGTTGAAAGCGGCCTGGAGGCCTTCGGTCTTGCGACGCGCGGTCGGCGTTTCCGCTTGCAAGAACTGAGTGTAGGATTCAATCTGGGTGGCAAGCAGGAATGGAACCTGATGTACCGTCGCGCGCTTCGCAAAGCTTTTGCGAATGCGCTTCTTTTCGGTGAAGCTGTACGCCATGGGATCTCCGAATCATCGCAGGGCTGGCTGGACCTGGCCGGACCTGAGGTGTTCAGCGACTGGGAGGGGATTTGGCGGTTGGCCGCTACCAACCTCTGGCTGACGGTGTCCGCACGCTGCGGGCGGTGTGGTCGTCGCATCAAGCGCAACGCCTGTACTCGCCCGGGGGACACCCGACCAAACTTGTCTTCTGCAGTCGGTTCAGAAGACAAACATCAGCAGCAACCACTTAGTGTGCCACTGATGTTTGGCCTCTGCTGAGACTCCGGCATGCCCAAGGGCACCGGCACTCGCAAACATCACTTTTTGTTGCGAAGAGTGCTTCTCAAAACACTTTCGCACAAGCGCAAAAAGGCTGGCGCCGGGAATTTCCCTTTGCCAGCCCCATCCGCGTGCCGGAAGGGCACGCGAGCAATGCCTTACTTGACGTCGACCTTCGCGCCAGCGTCTTCCAGCTTCTTCTTGGCTTCGGCAGCAGCAGCCTTGTCCACGCCTTCCTTGACGGGCTTCGGTGCGCCATCGACCAGGTCCTTGGCTTCCTTCAGGCCCAGGCCGGTGATTTCGCGAACAGCCTTAATCACACCAACCTTGTTGGCGCCGACTTCGGCCAGGATCACGTTGAACTCGGTCTGCTCTTCAGCAGCGGCGGCACCGCCGGCGCCCGGGGCTGCAGCCACGGCCATGGCAGCGGCGGACACGCCAAACTTCTCTTCAAACGCCTTGACCAGGTCGTTCAGTTCCATCACGGACATCGCGCCAACGGCTTCCAGGATGTCGTCTTTGGTGATTGCCATTTGAAATACTCCTACTAGATTTGATTCGGTATCGGTAATGCGATCTTTCGATGCGAGGCCTGGATTGCCTTAGGCGCCAGCGGCTTCCGCTTCCGCGGGAGCGCCTTCGGCGTTCTTGGCAGCCAGTGCAGCCAGCAGACGGGCGAAGCCCGACACCGGTGCCTGCATCACGCCCAGCAGCTGAGCAATCAGTTCGTCGCGGCTCGGGATCGATGCCAGCGCCTTCACGGCGGCAGCGTCGAGAACCTTGCCGTCATACGACCCAGCGCGCAGGACCAGCTTGTCGTTGGTCTTGGCAAAGTCGTTCAGAACCTTGGCCGACGACACTGCATCTTCGGAAATACCGTAGATCAGCGGACCGGTCATTTGCTCTGCGAGGCTTGCAAACGGCGTACCTTCGACGGCACGGCGGGCCAGCGTGTTCTTCAGAACACGCAGGTACACGCCTTGCTGACGAGCGGTGGAACGCAGCTTGGTCAGATCGCCAACCGTAATGCCGCGATATTCGGCCACGACGATGGTCTGGGCCTTGGCGACTTGCGCCGAAACCTCAGCAACGACGGCCTTCTTATCTTCAATATTGAGTGGCACGGTTAAGCTCCAAAATGACGCTAGCCCTCCGGCAATACCGGAGTCTTCACGTCAGCACAAACGAACGGCGTCCGATTGGCCCGAATCACCCGGGACAGGCCCGGATTCATCAATCCCTTCGGGTGCGCCATCTGCGCTGGTTGCCCGGGGTTGGTCATGCACGGCACCTGGCCCTGCCTGTACGTCCCGGCCGATTAAGCCCCCATGCCTGACTGCGGTCATGTGGACACCAGCGGTCTTTGATAACCAGCGGCAACTGCCTGAACACCATGTGTCCGGCTGCCGCCACTGCCCAAAGCCTTGCTCCCTATCCTTGTCCCGCCGCTTGGCAGAACCAGGTCCGGAGCCGATCCCCGCTTACGCCAGGATCTTCAATTCGCGGCCGACCGGTGTTATCGGGTCCGGTCAGCCTGTGCCGTCAGCTCAGGCCGACAGCGAAGCTTGTTCCACGCGCACGCCAACGCCCATGGTGGACGAGACGGCGATCTTGCGCAGGTACACGCCCTTGCTCGTAGCCGGCTTGGACTTGACCAGGGCTTCCAGCAGTGCGGACAGGTTGCTCTTCAGTGCTGCGTCTTCGAACGAGCGGCGGCCGATGGTGGCGTGGATGATACCGGCCTTGTCGACACGGAACTGCACCTGACCAGCCTTGGCGTTCTTCACGGCCTGGGCCACGTCGGGCGTCACGGTACCGACCTTCGGGTTCGGCATCAGGCCGCGCGGACCCAGGATCTGGCCCAGCGTACCGACGATACGCATCGTGTCCGGCGAAGCGATCACGACGTCGAAATTCAGGTTGCCGGCCTTGACTTGCTCAGCCAGGTCTTCCATGCCGACGATGTCAGCACCAGCGGCCTTTGCCGCTTCGGCCTTTTCGCCCTGGGCGAACACAGCCACGCGAACCGACTTGCCGGTACCTGCGGGCAGCACGACCGAACCACGAACCACCTGGTCCGACTTCTTGGCATCAATGCCCAGCTGCACTGCCACGTCGATCGACTCGTCGAACTTCGCCGAGGCGCAGCCCTTCACCAGGCCCAGGGCCTCGTCGATCGGGTAAAACTTGGTACGCTCGATCTTCGCCTTGTTGGCGGCGACGCGCTTGGAAACCTTAGCCATTTACAGACCCTCCACGGTGATGCCCATCGAACGAGCCGAACCGGCGATGGTACGCACGGCGGCGTCCAGGTCGGCGGCGGTCAGGTCAGCGTTCTTGGCCTTGGCGATTTCTTCAGCCTGGGCGCGGGTGATCTTGCCAACCTTGTCGGTGTGGGGCTTCGGCGAACCCTTGGTGATGCCAGCTGCCTTCTTGATCAGCACGGTCGCCGGGGGCGACTTCATCACGAAGGTGAAGCTCTTGTCGGCGAAGGCGGTAATCACCACCGGCACCGGCAGACCGGGTTCCATACCCTGGGTCTGGGCGTTGAACGCCTTGCAGAACTCCATGATGTTCAGACCACGCTGACCCAGTGCGGGACCAACGGGCGGGGAGGGATTTGCCTTACCAGCCGGAATCTGCAGCTTGATAAAGCCAATGATCTTCTTGGCCATCTTTACTCCAATCCGGATCGCTCTTTCGGGATGCGATCCTGTTGAGTCGTAACGCGCTGTCGCCGCACCTTCGGCACGGCCTCACGCTCCTCTTGGCGCCGCCACCGGGGCGTCGCCGTTGCCAGTTGCCGCCCTTTCAGGCCGCAGCCGGCAAATTCCTTAAACCTTCTCGACCTGGCCGAACTCGAGTTCGACCGGCGTGGCACGCCCGAAGATCGTGACCGAGACACGCAGGCGCGATTTCTCGTAGTTCACTTCTTCCACGTTGCCGTTGAAGTCGGTGAACGGGCCATCCTTGACGCGCACCATTTCGCCCACCTCGAACAGCGTCTTGGGACGCGGCTTCTCGACCCCTTCCTGCATCTGGGTCATGATCTTGTCGACTTCGCGCTGCGAGATCGGGCTCGGGCGGTTGCGGGCGCCGCCCACGAACCCGGTGACCTTGCTGGTGTTCTTCACCAGGTGCCAGGTCTCGTCGGTCATTTCCATTTCCACCAGCACGTAGCCGGGGAAGAAACGACGCTCGGTGACCGACTTGTGGCCACCCTTGATTTCCACGACTTCTTCGGAAGGCACCAGGATGCGGCCAAACTTGTCCTGCATCTCGGCGCGTTCGATGCGCTCCTGCAGCGCCCGCTGCACGCTCTTCTCCATGCCGGAGTAGGCATGCACGACATACCAGCGCTTCTTCGATGAAGGCGATTCCGGCGCGGTGGTTTCCTGCTGAGCGTTATCCGTCATGTGCTACCTCTTATTTCCAGCCCAGCACGAGCGAGAAGACGACCCACTCGATGAGCTTGTCAGCCGACCACAGGAACAGCGCCATGATGACGACAAAGACGAAGACCAGCCCCGTCATTTGCCCGGCTTCCTTGCGCGTCGGCCAGACGACCTTGCGAACTTCCCGATACGATTCCTTGGCGAACCCGACAAAGTCCTTGCCCGGTGCCGACACCAGCGCAACTACGATAGCCAGTGCAATACCACCGAACAGTGCGGCGCCACGTACATAAGACGGTTGCTGTGCCAGTGCATAGAAACCGATGACGCCCGCAACCACCAGCAGCACCGCCACGCCAAGCATCCACTTGCCGCTGCTGGCGTTCACGGTTTCAACATTGGGATTGGCCATGTTTCGCAAACGAGACTAAGCCGCGTCACGATTGCTCTTCGCGACGCGGCTGATTGATTTGGCAGGGGCAGAGGGAATCGAACCCCCAACCTTCGGTTTTGGAGACCGACGCTCTGCCAGTTGAGCTATACCCCTAAAACAACTGTGGGGCCGGCGCTGGCGCCAACCCCTTCTGGCAACGAACGCGGCCGGTTGGTGCCGCGTTCGCTATCAAACAACTTAGTCGAGGATCTTTGCCACGACGCCGGCGCCGACGGTACGGCCACCTTCGCGGATTGCGAAGCGCAGGCCTTCTTCCATGGCGATCGGGGCGATCAGCTTGACGGTGATCGACACGTTGTCACCCGGCATGACCATTTCCTTGTCCTTCGGCAGCTCGATCGAGCCGGTCACGTCGGTCGTACGGAAGTAGAACTGCGGGCGGTAGTTGTTGAAGAACGGGGTGTGACGGCCGCCTTCGTCCTTCGACAGGATGTACACCTCGCCGGTGAAGTGGGTGTGCGGCTTGATCGAACCAGGCTTGCACAGCACCTGGCCGCGCTCGACGTCTTCACGCTTGGTGCCGCGCAGCAGCAGGCCAACGTTGTCGCCGGCTTGACCCTGGTCCAGCAGCTTGCGGAACATTTCCACGCCGGTGCAGGTGGTCTTCACCGTCGGCTTGATACCGACGATTTCGATTTCCTCACCGACCTTCACCACGCCGCGCTCGATACGGCCGGTCACCACGGTGCCGCGACCCGAGATCGAGAACACGTCTTCCACCGGCATCAGGAAGGTACCGTCAACGGCACGCTCCGGCGTCGGGATGTAGGTGTCCAGTGCGTCGGCCAGGTTCATGATGGCCACTTCGCCCAGCTCGCCCTTGTCGCCTTCCAGCGCCAGCTTGGCCGAACCCTTGATGATCGGGGTGTCGTCGCCGGGGAACTCGTACTTCGACAGCAGCTCGCGAACTTCCATCTCGACCAGCTCGAGCAGTTCAGCGTCGTCCACCATGTCGCACTTGTTCAGGAACACGATGATGTAAGGCACGCCAACCTGACGGGCCAGCAGGATGTGCTCACGCGTCTGCGGCATCGGGCCGTCAGCGGCCGAGCACACCAGGATGGCGCCGTCCATCTGGGCGGCACCCGTGATCATGTTCTTCACATAGTCAGCGTGGCCCGGGCAGTCAACGTGCGCGTAGTGGCGGTTGGCCGTTTCGTATTCGACGTGGGCGGTATTGATGGTAATACCGCGTGCCTTTTCTTCCGGCGCTGCGTCGATTTCGTCATACTTCTTGGCGGCACCGCCGAACTTCGCTGCCAGCACCGTGGCGATCGCTGCGGTCAGCGTGGTCTTGCCATGGTCAACGTGACCAATCGTACCAACGTTCACGTGCGGCTTGGTCCGCTCGAACTTTTCCTTTGCCATTTCGCGACTCCTGTCTCGGTAGCGATATTGCCAGTGCGTGGTATTTGGTGCCCATGGGCAGGATCGAACTGCCGACCTCTCCCTTACCAAGGGAGTGCTCTACCACTGAGCCACATGGGCGAAACTTGACGTACTACTCTGACAGCAACCGCGCGACTGGAGCGGGTGAAGGGAATCGAACCCTCGTCGTAAGCTTGGAAGGCTTCTGCTCTACCATTGAGCTACACCCGCCCGGTTCTTTCCTGCTTCTTCACCGGCACTGCCGGCTGCTGTCTTGCATTCTGGTGGAGAGGGCTGGATTCGAACCAGCGTAGGCGTAAGCCAACAGATTTACAGTCTGCCCCCTTTAGCCACTCGGGCACCTCTCCGCAGAGAACTATCGATTATGGGGCTTCCCACCTTGCCTGTCAAGCACTTTCCGTTGCGGATACTGTACTTGGCCAGACCAGGGAAGGCGTTCCAGCGTGGCGCTTGAACCGCCTGATCGCTCCCACAAGCGCAGTTTAGATTTCTGCGTTCTCACCCTATAGGGGCTTTCCAGCGTGGCTCCTGGAGGCTCTGAGGCCGCCTGGCAGGCGCCGCGAGGCTGCACGCGGCGGCGGCCGGAAAAGACAAAACCCCTCGCAGCACATGCTGTCGAGGGGTTTTGGGAATAAGAGCCTGGCGATGACCTACTTTCACACGGGTATCCGCACTATCATCGGCGCGGAGCTGTTTCACGGACCTGTTCGGGATGGGAAGGGGTGGTTCCAGCTCGCTATGGTCACCAGGCATGAGGGGTTGCAGCGCTGAGGTTGAGGTCAACGCTGCGAATAGGGATGTAGTTGGGGTTGTGCGTCTTGTGTCAACTGTTTCGGCACAGTCGCGATCACACACCAGGTGAAACACACTGGTTATAGGATCAAGCCTTACGGGCAATTAGTACTGGTTAGCTTAACGCATTACTGCGCTTCCACACCCAGCCTATCAACGTCCTGGTCTCGAACGACCCTTCAAGGAGGTCAAGCCTCCAGGGAATCCTCATCTTCAGGCGAGTTTCCCGCTTAGATGCTTTCAGCGGTTATCTCTTCCGTACATAGCTACCCTGCGATGCCTCTGGCGAGACAACAGGTACACCAGCGGTACGTCCACTCCGGTCCTCTCGTACTAGGAGCAGCCCCCGTCAAGATTCCAACGCCCACGGCAGATAGGGACCAAACTGTCTCACGACGTTTTAAACCCAGCTCACGTACCTCTTTAAATGGCGAACAGCCATACCCTTGGGACCGGCTACAGCCCCAGGATGAGATGAGCCGACATCGAGGTGCCAAACACCGCCGTCGATATGAACTCTTGGGCGGTATCAGCCTGTTATCCCCAGAGTACCTTTTATCCGTTGAGCGATGGCCCTTCCATTCAGAACCACCGGATCACTATGTCCTGCTTTCGCACCTGCTCGACTTGTCGGTCTCGCAGTTAAGCACGCTTTTGCCATTGCACTTTAGGTACGATGTCCGACCGTACCAAGCGTACCTTCGAACTCCTCCGTTACACTTTGGGAGGAGACCGCCCCAGTCAAACTGCCTACCATGCACTGTCCCCGACCCGGATTCACGGGTCAAGGTTAGAACCTCAAACAAACCAGGGTGGTATTTCAAGGACGGCTCCACGTGAACTAGCGTCCACGCTTCAAAGCCTCCCACCTATCCTACACAGATCGGTTCAAAGTCCAATGCAAAGCTACAGTAAAGGTTCATGGGGTCTTTCCGTCTAGCCGCGGGGAGATTGCATCATCACAAACACTTCAACTTCGCTGAGTCTCGGGAGGAGACAGTGTGGCCATCGTTACGCCATTCGTGCAGGTCGGAACTTACCCGACAAGGAATTTCGCTACCTTAGGACCGTTATAGTTACGGCCGCCGTTTACCGGGACTTCAATCAAGAGCTTGCACCCCATCATTTAATCTTCCGGCACCGGGCAGGCGTCACACCCTATACGTCCACTTTCGTGTTTGCAGAGTGCTGTGTTTTTATTAAACAGTCGCAGCCACCATTTTATTGCAACCCCTTCACCCTTCTGGCGCAGGCCAGTCAAGCTACCAGGGCGTACCTTATCCCGAAGTTACGGTACCAATTTGCCGAGTTCCTTCTCCCGAGTTCTCTCAAGCGCCTTAGAATACTCATCTCGCCCACCTGTGTCGGTTTGCGGTACGGTCTCGTATGACTGAAGCTTAGAGGCTTTTCTTGGAACCACTTCCAATTGCTTCGCAGCACTAGGCCGCTTGCCCCGCATCCTTGAATTCCGCGCCCGGATTTGCCTGAGCGCCTTCTCCAATGCAGGGACCGGGACTTCCAACACCCGGACAACCTTCCGCGATCCGTCCCCCCATCGCATCATACGACGGTGCAGGAATATTAACCTGCTTCCCATCAGCTACGCATCTCTGCCTCGCCTTAGGGGCCGACTCACCCTACGCCGATGAACGTTGCGTAGGAAACCTTGGGCTTACGGCGAGGGGGCCTTTCACCCCCTTTATCGCTACTCATGTCAGCATTCGCACTTCCGATACCTCCAGCATCCTTTACAAGACACCTTCACAGGCTTACGGAACGCTCTCCTACCACGCACATTACTGTGCGTCCGCAGCTTCGGTATATAGCTTAGCCCCGTTACATCTTCCGCGCAGGACGACTCGATCAGTGAGCTATTACGCTTTCTTTAAAGGGTGGCTGCTTCTAAGCCAACCTCCTGACTGTTTTAGCCTTCCCACTTCGTTTCCCACTTAGCTATATTTGGGGACCTTAGCTGGCGGTCTGGGTTGTTTCCCTCTTGACACCGGACGTTAGCACCCGATGTCTGTCTCCCGTGATTGCACTCTTCGGTATTCGGAGTTTGCTATGGCGGGGTAATCAGCAATAGACCCCCCAACCATGACAGTGCTCTACCCCCGAAGGTGAGACACGAGGCACTACCTAAATAGTTTTCGGAGAGAACCAGCTATTTCCAGATTTGTTTAGCCTTTCACCCCTATCCACAGCTCATCCCCTAACTTTTCAACGTTAGTGGGTTCGGTCCTCCAGTACGTGTTACCGCACCTTCAACCTGGCCATGGATAGATCATCTGGTTTCGGGTCTACACCCAGCGACTCAACGCCCTGTTCGGACTCGCTTTCGCTACGCCTTCCCTAATCGGTTAAGCTTGCCACTGAATGTAAGTCGCTGACCCATTATACAAAAGGTACGCCGTCACCCGTTGCCAGGCTCCGACTGTTTGTATGCATGCGGTTTCAGGATCTATTTCACTCCCCTCCCGGGGTTCTTTTCGCCTTTCCCTCACGGTACTGGTTCACTATCGGTCGATCACGAGTATTTAGCCTTGGAGGATGGTCCCCCCATCTTCAGACAGGATTTCACGTGTCCCGCCCTACTTGTCGTACACCTAGTTCCACAACGCTGTTTTCGCATACAGGGCTATCACCTGCTATGGCCGGGCTTTCCATCCCGTTCTGCTAACAATGCTGCTAAAGAGTACAAGGCTCTTCCCATTTCGTTCGCCACTACTTTGGGAATCTCGGTTGATTTCTGTTCCTGCAGCTACTTAGATGTTTCAGTTCGCCGCGTTCGCTTCCCTGACCTATGTATTCAGTCAGGGATGACCCATACGGGCCGGGTTTCCCCATTCGGACATCTCCGGATCAAAGCTTGTTTGCCAGCTCCCCGAAGCTTTTCGCAGGCTACCGCGTCCTTCATCGCCTGTGATCGCCAAGGCATCCACCACATGCACTTGTTCGCTTGACCCTATAACGAGTGTGTCTCGATTGCTCGAAACAGTCGCTACAGGATGAGTTCTCGCATTTGTGCCGTATTCCAAGTCATCTTTCGATCACTTAAATACATTTTGGTTGATACAATCACAACCCGGTATCGCGTTTGGTACTGCAGCGTCTCATCAACGCTTCGCGACACCTTTACTACATCCCATATTGTTAAAGAACAGCCGATCTTGCGATCGCTTGGCAATGCCAAATGAAAACACTCGCAACTCAGCGTCGCGAAGCGCTTTCATTTGACAACCAATCCAAGGTACCAGGTGATGGTGGAGGATGACGGGATCGAACCGACGACCCCCTGCTTGCAAAGCAGGTGCTCTCCCAGCTGAGCTAATCCCCCTTCCGGATAACTTGGTGGGTCTGGTAGGACTTGAACCTACGACCCCCGCCTTATCAAGACGGTGCTCTAACCACCTGAGCTACAGACCCTTGGCTGTAACAGCAAACAAACCGATAAGTGTGAACGCTAGGCTTGAGACACAAGCCTCTAGAAAGGAGGTGATCCAGCCGCACCTTCCGATACGGCTACCTTGTTACGACTTCACCCCAGTCATGAACCCTGCCGTGGTAATCGCCCTCCTTGCGGTTAGGCTAACTACTTCTGGCAAAACCCACTCCCATGGTGTGACGGGCGGTGTGTACAAGACCCGGGAACGTATTCACCGCGGCATGCTGATCCGCGATTACTAGCGATTCCAGCTTCACGTAGTCGAGTTGCAGACTACGATCCGGACTACGATGCGTTTTCTGGGATTAGCTCCCCCTCGCGGGTTGGCAACCCTCTGTACGCACCATTGTATGACGTGTGAAGCCCTACCCATAAGGGCCATGAGGACTTGACGTCATCCCCACCTTCCTCCGGTTTGTCACCGGCAGTCTCTCTAGAGTGCCCTTTCGTAGCAACTAGAGACAAGGGTTGCGCTCGTTGCGGGACTTAACCCAACATCTCACGACACGAGCTGACGACAGCCATGCAGCACCTGTGTCCACTTTCCCTTTCGGGCACCTAATGCATCTCTGCTTCGTTAGTGGCATGTCAAGGGTAGGTAAGGTTTTTCGCGTTGCATCGAATTAATCCACATCATCCACCGCTTGTGCGGGTCCCCGTCAATTCCTTTGAGTTTTAATCTTGCGACCGTACTCCCCAGGCGGTCAACTTCACGCGTTAGCTACGTTACTGAAGAAATGAATCCCCAACAACTAGTTGACATCGTTTAGGGCGTGGACTACCAGGGTATCTAATCCTGTTTGCTCCCCACGCTTTCGTGCATGAGCGTCAGTGACGTCCCAGGGGGCTGCCTTCGCCATCGGTATTCCTCCACATCTCTACGCATTTCACTGCTACACGTGGAATTCTACCCCCCTCTGACATACTCTAGCCTTGCAGTCACAAGCGCCATTCCCAAGTTGAGCTCGGGGATTTCACGCCTGTCTTACAAAACCGCCTGCGCACGCTTTACGCCCAGTAATTCCGATTAACGCTCGCACCCTACGTATTACCGCGGCTGCTGGCACGTAGTTAGCCGGTGCTTATTCTTCCGGTACCGTCATCGACCCCGGGTATTAACCAGAGCCATTTCTTTCCGGACAAAAGTGCTTTACAACCCGAAGGCCTTCTTCACACACGCGGCATTGCTGGATCAGGGTTGCCCCCATTGTCCAAAATTCCCCACTGCTGCCTCCCGTAGGAGTCTGGGCCGTGTCTCAGTCCCAGTGTGGCTGATCGTCCTCTCAGACCAGCTACTGATCGTCGCCTTGGTAGGCTTTTACCCCACCAACTAGCTAATCAGACATCGGCCGCTCCTGTAGCGCGAGGCCTTGCGGTCCCCCGCTTTCACCCTCAGGTCGTATGCGGTATTAGCTAATCTTTCGACTAGTTATCCCCCACTACAGGGCACGTTCCGATGTATTACTCACCCGTTCGCCACTCGCCACCAGGCCGAAGCCCGTGCTGCCGTTCGACTTGCATGTGTAAGGCATGCCGCCAGCGTTCAATCTGAGCCAGGATCAAACTCTTCAGTTCAATCTCTGTGTGGACCCTCGCGGATCCTCGCTCTTTCGAGCGGTCGCTCACTCTCAGAAAACTGACTGACCAGATCCGAAGACCCAGTCACGTTTTGCTGTGCGAGCACTGTATAACTTGTGAAGCAACACCGTCCGAAGACAGTGGCGTCCGCTACCCAGCGCTCACACTTATCGGTTGTTTGTTTGTTAAAGAACTTCGCTGCCGGCTTTGCCGTTCAGCGCTGCTGCGTTGTCTGCAGCAGAGAAACGAGATTATGCAGAGCTTTCTTCGTTTCGTCAACCGTTTCAGCAATCTTTTTTCGCTGCGGTCAGCGCGCTAACTTCGCTGCGCCAACCTCTCCGGTCGACCCCGCAACCCTTGCTGCGTCTGCTTTGCAGCGCTGCGTTGTGTTGCGAGGGGGCGAATATTAAGGGACGCAGGACCGACTGGCAAGCGATTTCGCGAAATAATTCGAAGCGCCCGGAAAAGCGGCGCATGGGGCGCAAATGTCGCGCTGGTGACAACATCCAGCGGCGCCTCGGCTTAAGCTGACGCTGTGGGCGTTGGCCCAACCCGAAACGCCTTCCTCTATATATAGGCGTCGAATGCCAAGCAGAGCAGTGGAAGGAGACAAGATGACCCGACCCGTGACGCCCGGCCTCTCCCTGGTCGCCGGCAGCACCGACACCCCCCTGTCTGATCAGACGATTCCGGCACTGCTGGCGCGCACGGTCGCCGCAAGGCCGGACGGCCCGGCCGTGGTGTTCCGCGAGCATGGTGTGCGCTGGCGCTGGGCGGAGTTCAGCGACCAGGTCGATCGCCTGGCCAGCGGCCTGCTCCAGCGCGGCATCCAGCCGGGCGATCGCGTCGGCATCTGGGCGCCGAACCGGCCCGAATGGCTGGTGACCCAGTTCGCCACCGCGCGCATCGGCGCCATCCTGGTCAATATCAACCCTGCCTACCGCCAGGCGGAGCTGGAATACGCGCTGAACAAGGCGGGTGTGCGCATGCTGATCACGGCCGCGCGCTTCAAGACCAGCGACTATCTGGCCACCCTGCAGGCGCTGGCGCCGGAACTGGCCGAGGCCGAGCCGGGTGAGCTGCGCGCCGCCCGGCTGCCCCGGCTGCAGTGGGTGGTGCGCATGGGATCCGAGGCGACGCCCGGCATGCTTAATTACGATGCACTCCTGGCCGAACCCGATACTGCGCGCCTGGGCGCGGTGACCGCCACGCTCTCCGCGCATGACGCCATCAATATCCAGTTCACCAGCGGCACCACTGGCAACCCCAAGGGCGCCACCCTGACGCACCACAACGTGGTCAACAACGGCCGCTTTGTCGCCATGGCGATGCGCCTTGGCGACAGTGACGCACTGTGCATCCCGGTGCCGCTCTATCACTGCTTCGGCATGGTGCTGTCGGTGCTGGCCTGCGTCTCGGTCGGCGCCTGCATGGTGTTCCCGGGCGAGGCCTTCGATGCGCTCGCGACCATGCAGGCGGTCAGCGAGGAACGCTGCACTGCCCTGCATGGCGTGCCGACCATGTTTATCGCCCAGTTGGACCATCCGGAGTTCAACCGCTTCGACTTCTCGACCCTGCGTACCGGCATCATGGCCGGCGCCCCCTGCCCGATCGAGGTCATGAAGCGCGTGGTGGCCGACATGCATATGTCAGAGGTCACTATTGCCTATGGCATGACCGAAACCAGCCCGGTCTCGTTCCAGAGCGCCACCGACGATCCGCTGGACAAGCGCGTCGCCACCGTCGGGCGGGTGCAGCCGCACCTGGAATGCAAGGTGGTCGACGCCCTCGGCGAGGTCGTGCCGACCGGCGCCACCGGCGAGCTCTGCACCCGCGGCTATTCCGTGATGCAAGGCTACTGGGAAGACGGCGAGCGCACCCGCGAGGCCATCCGCGACGGCTGGATGCACACCGGCGACCTTGCCACCATTGACGACGAGGGCTACTGCAACATCGTCGGCCGGGTCAAGGACATGCTGATCCGCGGCGGCGAGAACATTTACCCGCGCGAGATCGAGGAATTCCTGTTCCGCCATCCCAAGGTGCAGGCGGTGCAGGTCTTTGGCGTGCCTGACCAGAAGTACGGCGAGGAGGTCTGCGCCTGGATCGTGCTCAAACCCGGCCAGACCGCCACCGAGGACGAGATCCGGACGTTCTGCCGCGACCAGATCGCCCACTACAAGATTCCGCGCTATATCCGCTTTGTCTCGGAAATGCCGATGACTGTGACGGGCAAGGTGCAGAAGTTTGTCATGCGCGACACCATGATTCATGATCTGGGACTTTAGCCGGACGCACACGCGTCGGCAGACATGAGCGGGATCCTCCATGACCATCCGAATCGTAAGACTGGGCGCGCCGCGCGCGGCCGATGAAGGCCTGCGCATCGGCACCGTGCGCCGGCCGCCGCGGGGCGTGCCCAAATCCGAATTTGCCAGCCGCGATTTCTACGATGTCTGGTATCCCGTGCTGTCGCCATCGCCCGAGCTGGTGGCCCAGGCGCTGCAGGCCACCGATGACAAGCAATGGCGCGCGTTCGTGCGGCACTTCCGCAAGGAAATGGCCGAGCCGGACGCCAGCCGCACGCTCGACCTGCTGGCGGCGCTGTCGCACCAGACCAATTTCTCAGTGGGCTGCTACTGCGAGAACGAGGCGCACTGCCACCGCTCGATCCTGCGCGAGCTGCTGGCCGAACGCGGGGCCGTGGTCGGCTGAGCTGCTCGCCGTGCCGGGAATCTCCCCGGTTTAATTTCCCCGCTTCCCGCATTCCGATGGCCCTGAACGTTGTCTGGCTCGGCTTTTTCCTGATTTCCTTTGTCGCCGCCTGCGTCCGCCTGGCCAGCGGCGATCTCACCGTGTTCCCGGCGATGCTGGCGAGCCTGTTCGACAGCGCGCGCACGGCCTTCGAGATCGCGCTAGGCCTGGCCGGGGTGATGAGCCTGTGGCTTGGCATCATGCGCATCGGCGAGCGCGCCGGCGTGGTCGATGCCTTCGCCCGGCTGGTGAACCCGCTGCTGCGCCATTTCTTCCCCGGTGTGCCGCAGGGCCATCCGGCACAGGGGGCGATGATGATGAACGTGTCGGCCAACCTGCTCGGGCTGGACAATGCCGCGACGCCGCTCGGCCTGAATGCCATGCGCGAGCTGCAGACGCTGAACCGGCGCCCGGACGTGGCCACCGATGCGCAGATCATGTTCATCGTGCTGAATACGGCAGGGCTGACGCTGATCCCGACCTCGGTAATCGCAATCCGGCAGGCCATTGCGGTCAAGCAGGGGCTGGTGGGTTTCAATGCGGCCGATATCTTCCTGCCGACGCTGCTGGCCACCGGCGGCTCATGCCTGGCCGGCCTGCTGGCAGTGGCGTGGGTGCAGCGGCTGAACCTGCTGCGCCCGGCCGTGCTAGTGGCGTTCGGGCTGGTCGCGGCGCTGCTGGGCGGGATGTTCGCCTGGCTGCGGCGCGCGCCGCCGGAGCAGGTCGGCAGCATGACGGCACTGGCCGGCGCCGGCTTCATCCTGTCGCTGATCACGCTATTCCTGGTCTGCGGCGCGCTGCGCCGAGTCAATGTCTATGAAGCCTTTATCGATGGCGCCAAGGAAGGCTTTGGCGTCGCCGTGCAGATCATTCCCTACCTGGTGGCGATCCTCGTAGCCATCGGCCTGTTCCGGGCCACCGGCTGCATGGACGTGCTGATGGGCTGGCTGACGCTGGGCTTTGCCCAGTTAGGCGTCAATACGGACTTCGTGCCGGCGCTGCCGGTCGGGCTGATGAAGATCCTGTCCGGCGCCGGCGCGCGCGGGCTGATGGTGGATGTGATGACGACCTATGGGGTGGACTCGTTCCAGGGACGGCTGGCGGCGATCATCCAGGGCTCGACCGAGACCACTTTCTATGTGCTGGCGGTCTACTTCGGCAGCATCAATGTGCGCAATACGCGCCATGCGCTGGGTTGTGCGCTGGTGGCCGATGCTGCCGGGATCGTGTGTGCGGTAGGTGCCGCCTATCTGTTCCGTTAGGACACGATCGGATGGGCGGAAACCGGACTTTGTTGCATCGATACAACGCTATTGTGCGCATTGTCGGACATTGACACATGGCCACTTGGTGCGTCGCAACAAATCATGTATAGTGAAGTCTGTCTCCTCCACCACCTCGGTGGATTCCAACCCACGCACAACCTGCGTGGGTTTTTTTTCGCCTTCACGCCGGAACGGTCACAACCCCTGTGCACGCTTGCCCCTGCTGGCGCAGCACTCGTGCTTGGGTCCTCGCCACGCGGCTTTCTCGCTTCATCGTGGTGCGGCGAGCCGCTGCGGTGGGCAACAGGCCAGTTTTGTTGCGGCGCAGCAAACGGTATCGTAGAGTGGCCTCACGACGGGCGCCCGACCTGGCAGGCCCGCGTAGATCCCGGCCCTGTATGTTCGCCTCCGCCCTCCTTGCCCGCTACTGGCCTGACCCCGTGCTGCTCCGGCGCGGGATCATCTATGCGCTGTCGTTCCTGGCCCTTGCCGGTATTGGCTGGCTGACCGGAGATGCAGGCTATCTGTGGTCGGCCACGGCCTCGATCTGGACCTGCCTGGCGGACCGGCAAGGCACAGCGTCGGCACGGCTTTCCAGTCTGGGAGCGGTCGGCATTGGCGGGGCGGTGGCCAGCGCGCTGGGCGCGGCCGTGGCGCCGGCGCCCTGGCTGGCCGTGCTGGTGGTGATGGCGGGAGGGCTTGCCGCAGGCCTGGCAGAGACGCGCGGCCCGGCCAGTGCGCTCGCGGCCAAGCTGCTCTATGTCGTGCTGGTGGCCGCCTGCCTGCAGCCTGCGGCCGGGCCCGACCTGGCCGTGCAGGCCCTGCAAAGCGGGCTCGACTTCCTGCGCGGCGGCGTGTTCGCGTGCCTGGCTTGCCTGGCACTGATCCCGTCGGCCCGCGACGACCGGCCACGCACCGAGATCGTGGCCGCCTACGACGCGCTGGTCCGGCTCGCCACGGCACTCACCGATACCCGCCACGGCAATGACCTCGCCACCTGCAAGCAGGACATCCGCAACCGCATCGAGGCCGCGCGCCGGGCCATCGAGGCCCGACGCAGCCTGCGCGACCCCAGCAGTCTCCTGCACTATGCCTATGCCGTGGGTGTCGCCGACGCCCTGTTTGCGCTGCTGATCGTCGCGGGCGAGCTGCGCGAGCGCGCCGGCGCCGCCCATGGCTTGCCGATGCAGCCGCCGTTGCGTCATATCGCGCGCTGCGTCGCCGACGCCCGCGAGCAAGTTGGCCAGGCACTGGCGCGGCACGGGCCCGACCTGCCGGCATTGAGCGCGGCGCTGCGCCACGAACTGCGGCGCCTGACCGCGCCCGTGGCCAATGCCAGCGCCCCGCCCCCCTATCAGTCGGCACTATCCGCCCTGGCGCGCCATCCGGATTTCGACCGATGGCGCGCAAGCTTCCGCTGGCCGCGGCGCGGCATCGGGCACGGGCTGGCCCAGATGCTGCGCGGGCTGGCCGACCACGCCGCAGGCGATGCCCTGGCCACGCGCCACGCCCTGCGGCTGGCGCTGGCCGGCAGCCTCAGCCTGGTGCCGGCGCAGTGGTGGCGGCTGGACCACGGCTACTGGGTGGCGGTGACCGTGATCATGGTGCTCAGCCCCCAGCTGCAGACCACCCGGCAGGTTTCCGTGAAGCGCTTTGCGGGCTCGCTGGCGGGCGCACTGTGCGCCTGTGTGATTGGCCTGCTCCATCCGGCGCCGGTGGTGGCGCTGGGCATCAGCGCGGCCTTCCTGGCCGGGGCTTATGCCAGCCGCCTTGCCGGGCAGTCCGGGGCGTTCGCGTTCTGCCTGACGCCGGCCGTGATCCTGTTCTCATGGGTGGGCGCGCCGGCCGTCGACAGCAGCCACTTTGCCGCGCTGCGCGGCATCGATACCGCGCTCGGCTGCCTGATCGCGCTGGCCACGTACTATGTGCTGGCACCGCGCGCGGAGATGTCGCGCGTGTTCCGCCATGCCGTCGACACGGTGGCAGTCAACGCGGTCTACCTGCGTGCCGCCTTCGCCGCCAGCCGCGTGGCTGAGGCCGCGACGCCGCGCGCCGTGCGGCGGCTGGAAGCCTTGCGCATTGCCGCCGGCCGGGCTTCCACCCGCGCGGAACACACGCTGGCGCAGACCGCCGGCGCGCTGGCGCCGGACTTTGCCGGGGCCTACCAGCGCGTGCATGCGAATGCGCGCCGCATGGCCGCGCTGGCCGGCCTGGTGCGAGCCGGGGTGGAGTCGGGCGTTTTCACGCTGCCCGCCGGGGCTGAAGTGCGCGCGCTCCTGACGCAACTGGAAGCGCAACTGGCCGAGCTGGCGATGCGGCCGGGCCTGGCAGACCCTGCCGGCAGCGCCGAGTGCCCTGCGCTGCCACCCGCCGCCGCTCTCGACGCCTTCCTGGCGGAACAGGCCGACTACGCCGCCACACATATCGCCGCCGCCCATGCCGCGGTGGCGGACCTGCGCACGCTGGGCGCGGCCACGCGCAATCTGCCGGGGCGCCGGCGGGCGCACAGCGGCTGAGCGGAAGCAAAAAAGAAGGCTGCCGGACCGGCCGGGCTTTACGGAACGCGGCGATGGCCTATATTGATTTAATACGCCCGCCGCCAGCACGAGGCACGCCATGTCCGACATCACGTTCCCTCGCAGCCTCCCGACCTACTGCGCAGCCAGCCTCACGCTGTCCTGCCCCGCCACGGTCAACGGCAGTCCCACCTTGTATTCCGTCACCGCCGAGGCCCTCGAAGCCCATTTCGGCGCGCGTTCGCCGCGCGAGGAAGACCTGGTCGCAGCCTTCACCAGCAATCGCCAGCGCATCGAGCGCCTGGCCGAAAGCCTGTTCGAGCTGACCGAGGCGCGCGAGATCGTGCTGCGCAGCGGCCATTTCCGCTTTGCCGGCTGAATCCCGTCGCCTGTCCTGGCGCCCCCGATCGGGGGCGTGATTTCATTCGGCCATTCAGTCGGCCTTCGCCTCGCCGCGCACCAGCAGCACCGGCATGGTGGACTGGCGCATCACCGCCTCGGCCACGCTGCCCAGCACCAGCCGGCGCACGCCGCGACGTCCGTGCGTGCCGATCACCAGCAGGTCGGCGCCCCACTGGCGCGCGGCCTCGTTGATCGACGCCCCCATGTCGCCGGGCACCGGCGCTTCGGTCACCAGCCGGGTTTCATGCGCCACGCCGGCTGCGGCCAACCGCTGCGAGGCGGCCTGCAGCGCGCGCTGGCCGCTTTCTTCGAATGCCTTCTGCAGCTGGCTCGGGTCGTAGTACCCGGCATCGAACATGGGCGTGCCGGTGTCCACGACATAGAGCGCCAGCACGGTGGCGCCGCCCGGGGCCGCCACGCGGATGGCTTCGCCCAGTGCCAGGTCGGACGTGCTGCTGCCGTCCACCGCCACCACGATCTTGCTGTATGCCGTGCTAGTCATAGGTATTGCCTCCGTTGACAGGGAAAAGGATCGCGGCGGTAACGCCGCCTGTCTTCGATACTACCCGTGCGGCAGCCGCCACGTGGCTAGCAGGATCAAACCACGGCCACAGTAGCGGGCTTTCCCTTAAATTGACCGACCGGTCGGCATATATATAATAGGGCCAGTCGCTACCCGCGATCCGAGCGGCATCCCCGCCAGAGGAGACAAAATGTACACGCAGAGTCTTGACCTGCCCGGCCAGCATGCCGAAACGGCACAGGCCAGCGCACCCCAGGACGAAGCCGCCCGCCAGGCCGCGTTCGACGCCTGCATGGCCGCCGACGGCAAGATCGAGCCGCAGGACTGGATGCCGCAGGCCTACCGCAAGACCCTGGTGCGCCAGATCTCGCAGCACGCGCACTCGGAGATCGTCGGCATGCTGCCGGAGGGCAACTGGATCAGCCGGGCCCCGTCGCTCAAGCGCAAGGCCATCCTGCTGGCCAAGGTGCAGGATGAAGGCGGCCATGGGCTCTACCTGTATTCCGCCGCCGAGACGCTGGACGCCTCACGCGATGACCTGGTCGACGCGCTGCACAGCGGCAAGGCCAAGTATTCGTCGATCTTCAACTACCCGACGCTGACCTGGGCCGACGTGGGCGTGATCGGCTGGCTGGTCGACGGCGCGGCGATCATGAACCAGATCCCGCTGTGCCGCTGCTCGTACGGTCCGTATGCACGCGCCATGATCCGCATCTGCAAGGAAGAGTCGTTCCACCAGCGCCAGGGCTTCGACGCGCTGCTGGCGATGATGCGCGGCACCGAGGCCCAGCGCGAGATGGTGCAGGACGCGGTCAACCGCTGGTGGTTCCCGGTACTGATGATGTTCGGCCCGCCCGACGCGGCCTCGACCAACAGCGCCCAGACCATGGCCTGGGGCATCAAGCGCATCTCCAACGACGACCTGCGCCAGAAGTTTGTCGATGCCACGGTCGAGCAGGCCCGCGTGCTGGGCGTGACCCTGCCCGACCCCGGCCTGCAATGGAATGCTGAGCGCGGCCACTATGACTACAGCCCGCTGGACTGGGATGAATTCTGGCGCGTGATCAACGGCGACGGACCCTGCAACCGCGAGCGCCTGGCCACCCGCGTGAAAGCGCATGAAGACGGCGCCTGGGTGCGCGAGGCCGCGCTGGCGCACGCCGCCAAGGTGGCCGAACGCGAAGCCCGCGCGAGCCGCGCGGCGGCCTGAACCCCGCGCCCGAGGACGGAGGAGACAAACGATGCAACGCAAGGAATGGCCGCTGTGGGAAGTGTTCGTACGCAGCAAGCAAGGCCTGGAACACAAGCATTGCGGCAGCCTGCACGCCGCCGATGCGCAGCAGGCGCTGCACATGGCGCGCGACGTCTATACGCGGCGCCAGGAAGGCGTGTCGATCTGGGTGGTGCCGTCCGCGGCCATCACCGCGAGCGTGCCCGAGGAAAAGCCGGAGCTGTTCGACCCGATGGCCGACAAGATCTACCGCCACCCGACGTTCTACCAGCTGCCCGACGAAGTCAACCACATGTAAGGCCCGCACGATGACCGCGTCCCCACAGCCGACTGTGCCCGCCTCGCTCGACCACCTGCCGCCGGCACGCACCGCGGCCTTGCGCTACGTGCTGCGCCTGGCCGACAACGCCCTGGTCCTGGGCCAGCGCAACGCCGAATGGTGTGGCCATGGCCCGGTGCTGGAAGAAGACATCGCACTGGCGAACATCAGCCTGGACCTGATCGGCCAGGCGCGGCTGCTGTACGGCCGCGCCGGCGAGCTGGAAGGCGAGCTGACCGGCCTGCCCCACCATGAAGACGACTACGCTTACTGGCGCGCCGAGCGCGACTTCCGCAACTGGACCCTGCTGGAGCTGCCGCACCGCGGCCCGCTGGCCGGCAACGCCGCCGCCGAGCGCGACTACGCCGTCACCATCATGCGCAACTTCCTGTACAGCGCGCTGATGGTCGAGCTGTGGGAAGCATTACTGGCCAGCCGCGATAACCAACTTGCCGCGATCGCCGCCAAATCGGTCAAGGAAGCGCGTTACCACCTGCACCACGCGGCTGGCTGGGTAGTGCGCCTGGGCGACGGCACCGAGGCATCGCACGCGCGCATGCAGCGCGCGCTGGAGCACCTGCTGCCCTATATGAACGAGTGCTTTGCCGAGGACGCGGTAGAAGCCGAGGCCACCGCGCAGGGCATCGGCGTCATCACGGCCACGCTGCGCCCGGCCTGGGATGCCACCGTCGCCGAGACGCTGCAGGCCGCCACGCTAACCCTGCCCCAGGCCACGAGCTTTGTCTCGACCGGCAAGCACGGCGTGCACTCCGAACACATGAGCTACCTGCTGGGCGAGATGCAGGGGCTGGCGCGAGCCCATCCGGGCGCACAATGGTAAGCGCCCGCTTCGCCGCAAAGGGTTGACCAACATGACCATCGCCGCCCTCCCCCTGCGCAATGACCGCGCCACCGATGGCCGCATCGCGCGTGCATGGGCGGCGCTGGAGGCGGTGCCGGACCCGGAGATCCCGGTGGTGTCGATCCGCGACCTGGGCATCCTGCGCGATGTCTTGGTCGCCGCCGACGGCGCGCTGGAGATCGTCATCACGCCCACTTACTCCGGCTGCCCGGCAATGTCGCAGATCGCCGAGGACATCGGCCGGTCACTGGACGACGCCGGGCTGGCGCCGTGGCGCATCCGCACCGTGCTGGCGCCGGCCTGGACCACCGACTGGATCACTCCGACCGCGCGCGAGCGCCTGCGCGCCTTCGGCATTGCGCCGCCGGGCCAGTGCGGCACGCCGGCCGCGGCGCAGCCGCTGGGCTTTGTGCCTCGCGCCGCCCGCGCGGGCGCGCCCGATGTCGTGGCCTGCCCGCGCTGCGGCAGCGTGCATACGCAGGAAATCTCGCGCTTTGCCTCGACCGCCTGCAAGGCGCTGTACCGGTGCCTGGACTGCCGCGAGCCGTTCGACTATTTCAAACCCTACTGAGCCCCGCCGGGCCGAAGCCAGGCTGCCATGACTCCACAGTTCCATCCGCTGCGCGTGGCGCAGGTGCGCCCCGAGACCGCCGACACCATCTCGATCGCCTTCGAGGTGCCGGACACGCTGCGCGATGCCTACCGCTTCACCCAGGGCCAGTTCCTGACGCTGAAGGCGCCGATCGACGGCAAGGACCTGCGCCGCTCCTACTCGATCTGCTCGGCCGTGCAGGACTACGACGCGCACGGCGAGCTGCGCGTGGCGGTCAAGCTGGTCGAGGATGGACTCTTTTCCACGCACCTGCATGACTCCATCGCCCCGGGCCAGGTGATCGACGTGATGACCCCCGACGGGCGCTTCCACGTGCCGCTCGATCCCGCCGCCGCGCGCCACTACGTGGCCTTTGCCGCCGGCAGCGGCATCACGCCGGTGCTGTCGCTCGTCCGCACCACGCTGCAGGCCGAGCCGCACTGCCGCTTCACGCTGGTCTACGGCAACCGCAACGTCGACAGCATCATCTTCTCCGAGGCACTGGAAGACCTGAAGAACCAGTACCTGGCGCGCTTCACGCTCTACCACGTGCTGTCGCGCCAGCCGCAGGAGGTGGACCTGCTGCACGGCCGGCTCGACCATGCCCGCGTGACGGCCTTTCTGCAGACCCTGATCCCGGTGGAAGACATCGACGCGGCCTTTGTCTGCGGGCCAGCCTCGATGATCGACGAGGCCGAGGCGGCGCTGCGTGATGCGGGCCTCGACCCGCACCGCATCCACGCCGAGCGCTTCGGCGTGCCGCTGGCCCAGGCCAGGCGCAAGCCGGCCCCCGCGCACGCCGACCATGCCGGCACCGCCGAACTGGTGGTGGTGCTCGACGGCAAGCAGCACAGCATGCGCCTGCCGCTGGAAGACGCCAACGTGCTCGACACCGCGCTGGCCGCTGGGCTGGACCTGCCCTACGCCTGCAAGGGCGGTGTCTGTTGTACCTGCCGCGCCAAGGTGCTGGAAGGCCAGGTGGAGATGGAAAAGAACTACACGCTCGAGCCGTGGGAGATGGAGAAGGGCTTCGTGCTCACCTGCCAGGCGCGGGCGCTGACGCCGCGGGTGGTGGTCAGCTACGACGAACGCTGATCCTGGCACGCCGGCGCGTGCGTATTCAGACAATTGCCGACATTGGCCAGCACGGGCCGTGGCTACAATGGCGGCAGGCGGCTTCCTGCTGGCGCGATGCTTGCAGGACAGTGACCGGGCGGGCGGCGACCCCGCCTGTCGCATCGCCGCCGCGGCGGTGCCAGCGAACCGTCCCACCCATATACAATCACGGCCATGCAATATATCCACGTCGTCAATGGTGATGTAGCAGGCACGACCCTGCGCCAGGCCCTGGCCCAGGCTGCGCGGCCGGACCCTGTCGTGGTGCTGCGCGACGACCTGGCGGTGGGACCGCTGGCCGACATCGACAGCACCGGCCTGATCCGATCCGGCTTCTGGCAGCGGGTCGCCCCGCATACCGACATCGATTTCGGCGCCGAGATGCGCCAGGCGCTGGACCAGCTCCAGGCGCTGCGCCAGGACGACATGGAAGTGGCGATCTGGCACGGCCAGAGCGCGGCCGACCAGCTGATGCTGCGCCGGGTGGTGTTCCACCTGTACCAGGCGCCGCAGCGGATCAATGAAGTCGCCATGGACCTGCGCGAGCTGGAAATGCCCGCGCAGGGCAATCTGGCGGCGATCGGCATGTACACGCCCGCGCGGCTGGCGCGGCGCTTTTCCACTATCGCCCCGGTCTCGGTGCTGCGCCTGGGCCGCCTCGGCTACGAGTGGCAGCAGAACGTCAAGGAAAACGCCGACGTGCGGCTCTGGAAGGGCAACACGCTGGTGCCGGCGGCGTACCACACCATCGACGAGATCATCATGGAGCGCGCCCCGTCCGAGTGGACGCCCGCGGCGCAGATGGTGGGCAGCGTGATGGGCGCGATCGAGGGCCTGCTGGCCAGCGACTGGTTCGTGTTCTGGCGCTGCCGCGAGCTGATCGCCATGGGCCAGCTGGTGCTGCGCGGCAATGCTGACTCGCTCGATACCTGCGAACTGCGCCGCCATATCGGCAGCAGTGGCACCGGCGGCGAATAAACGAGAATATGGCCCGTACCAAGGCACCCGATTTCGAGGCGCAGCGCGAGCAGATCCTGGACCTGGCCGCCGCCGCCTTTGCCAACAGCAGCTACCCCAGCACCTCGATGGCCGACCTGGCCGCCGCCTGCGGCACCTCCAAGGCGCGGCTGTACCACTATTACGAGAGCAAGGAAGCAATCCTGTTCGACCTGCTGGACCGCTACACGCGCCGGCTGATGCTGCTCGTCACAGAAGTGGAGGCCGACGCCGAGCGCCACGCGCGCACCGACAAGGCAGCCTTCGGCAACCTGATCCGTGCCTTTCTGGCCGAGTACGAGACCTCGCAGACGCGCCATATCGCGCTGATCAACGACGTCAAGTTCCTGGCCGAGACCCAGCGCGACCTGATCCTGGGCCGCGAGCGCGACGTGGTCGCGGCCTTCTCGCGCCTGCTGCGCCGGGCCTACCCGGAGCGCGTCACGCGCGAGAACCAGACCGCGCTGACCATGACCATCTTCGGCATGATCAACTGGACCTTCACCTGGCTCAAGCCGGGCGGCCGGCTGTCCTATGCAGAGTTTGCCGAGATGGTGGTCGACCTGCTCGAAGGCGGCCTGCCCGGCCGGGCCGCGGCCGCGCGCTGACGCGGCGCTGGCCCGTCGCCCTGCCACTCACATCCACTCGGCCTCTTCGCGCTGGCGCCGCTGCTCGCGGTCCTGGCGGAACATCTCTTCCAGTTCGTCGCGCGCCTGGCGCGCCAGCGAGACCAGCTTCTTCTGGTCGGTGTAGTGCGGATAGAAGCGGTCGATCGCCTGGATGTTGTGGCGCCGGAAACGCAGGGCCACGTTGCGGGCCTCGGCCGGATCGAAGCCCAGCCCCTCCAGCACGCGGCGGCCCAGCATCAGCGAGCCCTCGAACATCTCGCGCTCGAACAGGTGCACGCCGCGGTCCTTGAGCTGGTAGACATGTGATACATGGCGCGCCCGGGCGTAGATCTGCAGTTCGGGAAAGCGCTGGCGCACGCGGTCGATCAGTTCCAGGCCTTCGTCCATGCCGTCGATGGCGACTACCAGGATGCGCGCGTCGGCAATGCCCGCGGCCTCCAGCAGGTCCAGCCGGGTGGCGTCGCCATAGAAGACCTTGAAGCCGTACTGGCGCAGGAACTCGATCTGGTCCGGGTCGTGGTCCAGCACTGTCACGCCCACGCCCTGGGTGTACAGCAGGCGGCCGACGATCTGGCCGAAGCGCCCGAAGCCGGCGATCAGCACCGGATTGTGCTGCGGCGTAATGGTCTCGTCCGGGCGGGCCTTGCCGCTGCCCAGGCGCGGCGCCACCAGCCGGTCATAGGCCAGCAGCAGCAAGGGCGTGGCCACCATCGACAGCGCCACCACCAGCACCAGCAGGGCCTCGGTCTCGCGCGGCAGCAGGCCGGCGGTGCCGGCCACGCCGAACACCACGAAGGCGAACTCACCGCCCTGCGAGATCAGCAGGGCAAACAGCAGCCGCTGGCCGCGGGCGATGGCGAAATGCCGCGCCAGCAGCGCCAGCAGCGCGGTCTTGGCAACCACGAAAGCGGCCACCAGACCCAGCACCAGCCAGGGCGAGCGCGCCAGCACGGCAAAGTCGATCGACATGCCGACGGCCATGAAGAACAGGCCCAGCAGCAGGCCCTTGAACGGCTCCAGGTCGGCCTCGAGCGCGTGGCGGTATTCCGAATCGGCCAGCAGCACGCCCGCCAGGAAAGTGCCCAGCGCCATCGACAAGCCCACCGCGTCCATCATCAACGCAATGCCCACCACCAGCAGCAGCGCAAACGCGGTGAACATCTCGCGCATGTCGGTGCGGGCGATAAAGCGCAGCGCCGGGCGCACCAGGTAGCGGCCGCCGACCACCACCGCACCGATCACCGCAACCGCCTTGCCTGCCGCCAGCCAGCCGGCCGCGCCCGGACCCGCGCCTTCGGCGCCCTGCGTGGCCAGCAGCGGCAACAGCGCGATCATCGGGATCGCGGCGATGTCCTGGAACAGCAGGATGCCGAAGCTGGCCGCCCCCGCCGGCGTGCCGAAGAGGTTGCGCTCGGTCAGTGTCGCCAGCGCGATCGCGGTGGACGACAACGCCAGTCCCAGGCCCGCCACCAGGGCCACCTGCCACGGCGCGCCCGCCAGCGCCGCCACCGCGCCGATCACCAGCGCGCAGGCAGCCAGTTGCGCGCCGCCGTAGCCAAAGATGCTCCGCCGCAGTGCCCACAGCTTGCGCGGCTCCAGCTCCAGGCCGATGACGAACATCATCAGCACCACGCCGAACTCGGAGAAATGCAGGATCGATTCGACATTGGTCACCAGGCGCAACGCAAACGGCCCGATCGCCGCCCCCGCCAGCAGGTAGCCCAGCACCGCGCCCAGGCCGCCGCGCCGCGCCAGCGGCACCGCCACCACCGCCGCCACCAGGAACACCAGCAGCGCAATCAGGAAATCGTGCTGGTTCATGCCTGCCCCCCCGCCGGTGCGGCGCCGGTGCCCAGCCGCCCGCAGACATGGGCGATATGCTCGGCCAGCGCCTGGGCGTCGGCATTGTTGGCGTCGTGCAGCACCACCGGCGGCAGCCAGTTCATGCCGCACAGCAAGGCGGTCTGCTCCAGCGGCAGCAGGAAGTCCCCGATCGGGTGGCCATGGGTGCCGTCCGGCCCGTAGGCATCGGCCGTGCCGCCGGTGCTCACCACCGCCAGCAAGGACTTGCCTCGCAGCGCGGTGCCGCCGGGGCCATAGGCCCAGCCTGGCTCCAGCACCTCATCGAGCCACAGCTTGAGCAGCGCCGGCACGCTGTACCAGCGCACCGGGAACTGCAGCACGATGGTGTCAGAGACCGACAGCACGCGCTGCTCGGCGACGACGTCGATGTCATAGTCGACATAGTTCCGGTAGAGATCGCGGACCTGTACCTGCGGCAAGACGGCCAGTGCATCGGCCAGCGGCCGGTTGACGCGCGAACGGCTGGGCGTGGGATGCGCGTAGATTACAACGATTGGGGGCTCGGTCATCAAAGGCGATCGGCTGGGCAAGGGAGTGGATGAACCTGCGTGGAAAGCGCGGAATTGTGGCGTTGCACCAAATCCACATCCAGCGCCATGCAACAATTCATCACATTTTTTCAAGCTGTTGATTTTATTCGATTTTTATTGATGTTGTGGCGAGACAACGGCCTGCTGCGGCGCGGGAAGCTTACGCCGAACTGACAATTCCACTACAATACTTTCGGCACCGCATCAAGATGGTGTTTTCCCCGAATCCCGCACCGAAGCAGGGAAAAGTGCCTGGAAAAACACCAACGCAGTGCTATGTTTATCTGTGACTGCACCTGGAAGGAAATAACGTGAATCCGCTCGAACTGAGCAAGGCCGTCGGCGCACTGACCGACGAAGATCTGCGCAAGGCAGCCGAAGCCGCACAGGCCACCCACCGCGCCACCGTACTGGTGCGCGAGCTGGCGGCCCACCACCGCTCGCGCCTGCTGAAGCATTTCCTCGCCCTGGGCGAGGAGGATCGCCTGCTCCGTTTTGGCCAGTCCGTGGGCGACCACGTGATCGAAGCCTATGTCGACAGCATCGACTTCGACCATGACAGCGTGTTCGGCGTGTACGACGACAAGCTCGAGCTGATCGGCGTGGGCCACTTCGCCAACCTGCGCGACAACGCCCAGGGCCGCGTGGCGGAGTTCGGCGTGTCGGTGTCGGGCCGCGCCCGCGGTCGCGGCATCGGCAGCGCGCTGTTCGAGCGTGCCGCGATCCACGGCCGCAACACCAATGTGCGCACGCTGTACATGCATTGCCTGTCGCGCAACGCCGCGATGATGCACATTGCCAAGAAGGCCGGCATGAAGGTCCAGTACGCCTACGGCGAGGCCGATGCCTACCTGGAACTGCCGCCGGCCGACACCGCCAGCCGCCTGACCGAAGCGCTGGACGAGCAGCTCGCCGACCTGGACTACGCGGTGCGCCGCAACCTGCGCGACGCGCGCCGCTTCGGGCTGCGCTTCTGGCGCACCATGGTGCCGCAGAAGCACACCGCCTGAGCTCCGCGGGTCCGCTTATTGCGGGTTCCACGCAAACGGCGCATCGCATCGATGCGCCGTTTTTATTTGCGGCCTCAGGCTTGCCGCATCAGGCCGCGCCGCCCACTGGCAGCGCCGTGGTGTCCTTGATGCTTTCCAGCGCAAAGCTGGAACGCACGTCGATCACCGACGGGTGCGCCAGCAGCTGTTCCTGCATGAAGCGCGCGAAGTGCTCCATGTCTTCGACGTAGACCTTGAGCAGCAGATCCATTTCGCCGGTCATGGCGTGGCACGCGGCCACCTCCGGCCAGACCGCGATCGAGGCGCGGAACAGGTCCAGCGGTGCCTTGCCCTTGGGCGCGCCGCCATGCTTTTCCAGCCGGACATTGATATAGGCCAGCAGGCCAAGTCCGATCTTGTTGGGCTCCAGCAGCGCTGCGTACTGCCGGATCACGCCGATCTCCTCCAGCCGCCGGATGCGGCGCAGGCAGGGGCTGGGCGACAGGTTGACGCGCTCGGCCACTTCCAGGTTGGTCAACCGGCCGTTGGTCTGCAGCACTTCCAGGATCTTCCGGTCGATCTTGTCCAACTCCACCTTGCTCACGATATTGTTGCTCCGCAATATGTTTATTGGCAATTTTTTTGCGCAAATTTAGCAAACCGTGCACAAGTACGCAATTTTTTGTGTAATTACGTCCGATACAGGGCCGCTTCTGATGAGCTGACAGCCTTATCGGTCACTCGCGCGGCAGCCGGTCGGGCTGGGCAGACCTGTGCGGGGCGCCACCGCGAATCGCGGCCGCGCCCCGCCGGCCGGGAGCAGGCAAGGATGGTGCCAAGCCCGGCAAACAGGGAAGCGGCATTCTACGGGCGTTTGCGGACGAGGTCAGATTCTTCCTGGTGCACGCACAAGGCGAACAGGCAAAAAAAAAGCGCGCGAACCCTAAGGCTCGCGCGCTTGGCGGCGTCGCTGGCAGTGTCCGCTGGCGCGGCCCTGCCAGGGCTAGTCACCCGCCGCTGGCAGACGGGGAGCCCGGCGCCGCGGGTGCCGGCTGGCTGCCCGGAGCCCCCTGGCCACGCGGGCCGCGGTCGCCGCGCTGCAAGTGCTCGCGATGCATCTTCTCCATGCCGGCGCGGATTTCGTCGCGGGTCAGCTTGCCGTCGTGGTTGGCGTCAAGCTGGTCGAAACGCTTGGCCAGGCGCGGCAGGCCGGCGTTGGCCTCAGCCTTGGTCAACGCGCCGTCGCCGTTCTTGTCGGCAGCCTTGAACTTCTCGTCGAAGGCTGCCTGCATGCGCGCATGATGCTCGGCCATGGCGGCCTTCCGGTGCGCATCCATCTCGGCCTTGTCGATCTTGCCGTCGTGGTTGGTGTCGAGCTTGTTGAACCAGGCGTCGGCTTCCGCCTTGGAGATCGCGCCATCGCCGTCGGTATCGATCGACTTCATCCACATGCCGCCACCGTGGTGGTGATGGTGACCCATGCCGGGCTTGCCGGCCGGCGCAGCGGGTGCGGCGGGGGCGCTGGCCTGGGCAAATGCGCCACCGGCGACCAGGAGGGCGGCCGATGCGGCCAGGAACTGCTTCAGGATCTGCGGCTTGTGATTGCGTTGCATGTCTTGCTCCTTTTCATCACGTTTGGCATGTACGGATTAGAACGCAGACGATGCGGGGAAGTTGGCGCTTTTAATACGATGTTACCCGGCTCACAGAAAGGCCCGCGCGCCGTAAGGGAACGCAAGCAAGTGCGAATATTTGGCGCCCGGAATCAGTCCTTCGGCGCCAACTGGCCTTCGCCGGCCGCCTGCGGTGCCATCACCGGCTGGTACTGGCGCGGATCGACCGGTTGCGGCTGCGGTTGCGCGGGCTGGGCCTGCTGCGCAGGCGCCTGGCCTTGCGGCTGCTGGGCCGGGAGCTGGCTCACGACCGGCGCCGGGGGCGGCATCGGCGTTGCCATCGGTGCCGCGGCGCCGGCGGGCGGCGTGGGCAAGGCACCGGCCGCTGCCGGTGCGCCGCGCGCGGCACCGGCCTGCAGCGGCAGCACGATTTCCTGGCGCACGCCGCTGCGCTCGATCACCACCGCACGCTGGCGGATCTCCGCCAGCCGGATCTGCGGCGACAGCTCGGCGCCGGCGCGCACCGCTTTGGGCGGGCCGCCATCGATCGACACGATTGCCGCGCCCGCGCCGCCATCCACCTCGGCCACTACGCCGATCAGCTGCACGTCGCGCGGGCCGCCCTGCGCCGAGCCGCCGAACAGCGTCGCGACCGCGCCGGTCTCGACCGCCTCGGTCTGGGCCACGCGCGCGCTCTGCGGCACCGGGATGGTACGCATCGCGCTGAAGGTCAGCACCCAGTAGGTGGCAAGCGCACACAGCGCGATAAACAGCACCAGGCTGGCCAGGCGCGGCAGCCAGGGCGCGGAGGCATCGAAGCGAAGCGAAGGCCGGAGGGACAGTTGCATGGGATCGGGACCCTGGATACCCACAAGGCGGGCAATGGCGCGTGAGCGCAGACGCGCCAAGCGTACCAGAGCCCCATGACACTGTCTGCCGCGCCGGTGCCGCGCTGCCAACCCTTAGAGCAGGTCGTCCAGCAGGTCCGGCCCGAACACCTCACGCTCGATATGCGCCACCGGCACGCCCGCGCTGACCAGCGCATGACGCTGCGCCTGCATGAAGCCGAGCGGTCCGCACAGGTAGAAGCTGCCGTCGACAAAGCGCTGCAAGTCGGGCTGGCGCAGCAGTTCTGCCACCGGCATGGTGCCGGCGTGGTCGTAGTCGCGGCCGGCCACGTCACTTGCTTCCGGGGTTTCATAGCTGATGTGGGTGACCAGCTGCGGCAGGCGTTCGCGCGCCCATTGCAGGTCGGCGCGATGGGCGTGGTGGCGGCCATCGCGCGCGGCATGGGCAAACAGCACCTGGCGCTGCGATCCCTGCGCGGCCAGGGTGCGCAGCACCGACAGCATCGGCGTGATGCCGATGCCGGCCGACAGCAGCACCAGCGGGCGGCGCCCGTCGAGCGCCGGCGTGAACTCGCCGAACGGCGCGCTCACCTTGAGTTCAGTGCCCTCCTGAGCATTGGCGTGCAGCCAGTTGGACACCGCGCCGGCCGGGGTGGTGCGGTCGCCCGCCTCGCGCTTGACCGAGATGCGCCAGGTCGGCAGCCCGTTTTCGGCCGACAGCGAATACTGGCGCAGCTGGCGCTGGCCATCGTCGAGGCGCGCCTCGACGCTGATGTACTGGCCCGGGCGGAACGCACGCAGCGGCTGGCCGTCGGCGGCAGCCAGGGTGAGCGCCACCACCTGGTCGCCCTGCGCCTCGCGCCGCACCACGCGCACCGGCGTCAGCTCGCCGGCGGCCACGCCGGTGCGCTGGTACAGGCGCGCCTCGGCGGCGATCAGCTCGCCGGCCAGCAGCCAGTAGGCCTCGTCCCAGGCGGCCAGCAGCGGCGGCGCGGCGGCCTCGCCCAGCACCGCGGAGATGGCGCCCAGCAGGTGGCGGCCGACGATCGGGTAGTGCGCGGGCGTCAGGCCCACGGCCGCATGCTTGTGGACGATGCGCTCGAGCACCGGCCCCAGCGCCGCCGCGTTATCGATATTGGCCGCATAGGCGAACACGGCCGAGGCCAGCGACTGCTGCTGGCTGCCGTTGGCCTGGTTGCCCATGTTGAACATCTGCGTCAGCTCGGGCCGGTCCGCGAACATCTCGCGGTAGAAATGCGTGGTGATGGCCAGGCCGTGCTCGCGCAGCACGGGAACGCTTGCATCGATATAGGGGCGGGAAGCGGCGGACAGCATCAGGAAACACTCCGTTTTAAATCATGCAAATAAAATGCATGTTTTTGCTCAAAATAGAACCGGCTCTCGCCGGCCCGCGCGGACAGGATCCGCTCAGGCCGAACGCCGGTCCAGGAAATCGCGATGCAGGCGGATGATCGACTCGGCCGTCTGGCTGCCGGTGACATCGGCCAGCGTGACGTCGTCCAGGGCGCGGTAGAAAGCCTGCTCGGCCACGTCCAGCGCGCGCTTCAGGCGGCAGTTGCCGTTCAGCGCACAGGGCGGGTTGTCGCAGTCGATCACCGCCTTGTGCCCTTCCAGCTCGCGCAGGATGGTGCCGATGGTCAGCCGCTCGGCGCCGGGGCCCAGCTGCAGGCCGCCGTGGCGGCCGCGCGTGGCACTGATCCAGCCCAGCTTCGACAGCCGCGCCGCCACCTTGACGAGGTGGTTGTGCGAGATGCCGAACTGCTGCCCCACCTCGGCAATGGTGATCGGCCGGCTGCCGTCGCCACGGGCGACGTACATCAGCAGGCGCAACGCATAGTCGGAAAAGCGGGTCAGTTGCATCGTGCCGCCATCTTAAAAAAGATGCATCCAGGATGCAAGTTATTTCCCTGCCGGATGCCCGTCCTCGGGACCTGTGATCCGGATCAGACATTGCTGAGGTGCCGAAGGGGCCGCCCATAAAACAGTCATGTGGCGCCGGTTATACTGACTGGCGAACCCGGCCCGCCGCCCCCCAACCGGTGCGGGCCCAGCCATTCAAGCCAAGAGGTCCACTGACGATGCGCAGATTCACTCCCCAGATTGCCAGCCCCGCCCGTTCCGTGCGTGCCCGCCGTGCGCGCGGCTTCACCCTGATCGAGATCATGGTCGTGATCGTGATCCTTGGCGTGCTGGCGGCGCTGGTGGTGCCCAAGATCATGAGCCGTCCGGACGAGGCCCGCATCGTGGCCGCGCGCCAGGACATCTCGTCGATCATGCAGGCGCTCAAGCTGTATCGCCTGGACAACAGCCGCTACCCCACCACCGAGCAGGGCCTGGCCGCGCTGGTGGCCAAGCCCACCACTGAGCCCGTGCCCAACAACTGGAAGGGCGGCGGCTACCTGGAAAAGCTGCCCAAGGATCCCTGGGGCCATCCGTACCAGTACCTGAACCCGGGCGTGCGCGGCGAGATCGACGTGTTCAGCTTCGGCGCCGACGGCCAGGCCGGCGGCAACGGCAACGACGCCGACATCGGCAACTGGGAATAAGCACAGCCCCGCCACCACCCCTGCAACCATGACCACGGCGCCGCGCCGCCGCGCGACCGGCCCCCGGCGCCGCGGCTTTACACTGCTAGAGCTGCTGGTGGTCATGGTGATCGCCGGCATCGTGATCTCGCTGGTGGCGGTCAACGCCTCGCCCAATGAACGGGGCCGCGTGCTCGACGACGGCCAGCGCATCGCGCGGCTGTTCGAGCTGGCGCAGGAAGAGGCGCAGCTTGGCGCCCGCCCGCTCGCCTGGGAGGGCGACGCCAGCGGCTGGCGCTTCCTGGAATCGACCCCCAACGGCTGGATCCCCATGCGTACCGACGTGTTTGCCCCGGGCCACTGGCGCCTGGCGCTGGACCAAGTGATCGTGGCCGAAGGGGGCCGCCGCACCGGAACCAGCAGCCCGCCCCGGCTGATCTTCGGGCGCGAGCTGATCGATACCCCGCAGCGGCTGATCCTGGTGCGCGGCGATATCCGCGTGGACGTTGCCGGCGACGGCAGCGGCCGCTATTTCGCCAGCACGCCATGAAACCCTGCCTTCGCTCTTTGCCCCGGCCGGCCCGGCGCGGGCGCAACGCTGGCTTTACGCTGATCGAAGTGCTGGTGGCGCTGACCATCCTGGCGGTCGCGCTGACCGCGGCGATGCGCGCGATGGGCTCGATGGTCGATGCCAGCGCGTCCCTGCAGGCGCGCATGCTGGCCGAGTGGAGCGCCGAGAACCACCTGGCCGCGCTGCGCCTGGCCAAGACCTGGCCCGAGCCTGGCGTCAGCGGCTATGCCTGCCCGCAGGGCGGCACCCCGCTGTATTGCGAGCAATCCGTCTCGGGCACGCCCAATCCCGTTTTCCGCCGCGTCGAGATCGCGGTCTACCCGTCCGCCGCGGACAAATCCGTACGCCTGGCGTGGCTGGTCACCATTGTCCCCAATGAAACCCGCAACGTGCTCTGAACGCCGCCGCCCGCGGCGGCCCGGCGGCTTCACGCTGCTGGAGATGCTGGTCGCCATCACGCTGCTGGCGGTGATGGCGGTGATCGGCTGGCGCGCGCTGGACAGCCTGACGCGCAGCCGCGAGCGCCTCACCGACCACGATGCGCGCCTGGACGCGCTGAAGGTGCTCTACGGCCAGCTCCAGGCCGACTGCGAGCACCTGGCCAACCCCACGCTGCTGCAGGCCAGCCCGGTCGAGATCGGCCAGAACCGGCTGCTGCTGGTGCGCGACCGGCGCGATGAAGGCCAGCCGCCGACTTGGCAGGCGCTGTCGTACCAGCTCGACGGCAATACCCTGGTGCGCGTGGCCGCGCCGCCGGTGAACAGCCGCGCCGGCCTGCAATCGGCCCTGCTGGCGCTGCGCCAGGGCGGCGGCAACACCGCGCAGGTGCGGCGCGTGCTGGCCGACGTGGGCGGCATGAGCATGCGCGCATGGGTGGAGCCCGCCGGCTGGCAGGCCGACAGCGGGCGCATCCGCAACGTGCTGTTCGCGGGCAACGCCGCCAGCGCCGTGGCCGCCTCCGCGCCCGGCGCCGCGCAGCCCAACACCGCGGTGCGCGCGGTGGAACTGACCATCTTCGCCCGCATGGGCGACGGCGATGCGCCGCGGCAGTTCCAGAAGATCTGCATGACCGGGCTATGAGGCAAGCCAGCCGCCCGCCTCGCCTGGTGCCGTTGCACCGCCGCCCGCGCGGTGCGGCCGTCGTCACCGCGCTGCTGATGGTGACGCTTGCCGTGGTGGTGGTGTCCGGCATGCTGTGGCGCCAGCAGGTGCAGATCCGCGCCGTCGAAAACCAGCGGCTGCTGGCCCAGGCCACCTGGATCGAGCGTGCCGCCGTGGACTGGGCGCGGCTGATCCTGCGCGACGACCAGCGCCGCACCAATGTCGACGAACTGGGCGAGCCGTGGGCGGTGCCAATCGCCGAGACGCGGCTGTCGGACTTCCTCGGCGCGGCACTGCGCACCGACGTCGCGGGCGAGACCTCGTTCCTGTCAGGCCGCATCCTGGATGCGCAGGCGCGCCTGAACCTGGCCAACCTGGTGGTGTGGACCGCCACTGGCGGCGAAGGCGGCCAGGCAGGCCGCGCGGCCTCGGTCGACCCGGCGGCGCAGGCCGCATACCGCCGCCTGCTGCAGACGGTCGGCCTGAACCCGGCGCTGGCCGAGACCACGGCGCGCTACATGCTGCAGGCCGCGCAGGGCGGCAATGCCAGCGGCCAGCCGGCGCCGCGCCCGCTGGACAGCGTGCAGGGGCTGATGGCGCTACCCGGCTACACGCCGGAGATGGTGGCGGTGCTGGAACCCTTTGTCACCGTGCTGCCCGAGCGCACGCTGGTCAACGCCAACACCGCCGAGGCCGAGGTGCTGGCCGCGGTCATCGACAAGCTGCCGCTGGAGCGCGCGCGCGAACTGGTGCGCCAGCGCGACCGCGCCTACTTCAACAACCTGGGCAACCTGCAGACCCAGCTGGCCGCGGTGGCGCCGCAGGCGGATGCCGCCAACCTCGGCAACCTGCTCGACGTGCGTACGCACTACTTCCTGGTCTACGGATTGGTGCGGCACGAGCGCGCCACCCGGCTGCAGGTGTCGCTGATCTTCCGCGGCGAGCCGCTGGGCACGGCCAACACCACCCGTGTGGTCTGGATCCAGGATGCGGACCGACTGCCGGACCTGCGCTGAGCGGCGCCCGCCAGGCCAGGCGACAGGCCGAATTTGCACGCGCAAGCAACCGGGGAGAATGGTATTGACGCGGTTTAGTCACACAGGCAAGGTATGCTGCGGCGCTGGCGCGAGCGTGGCCCCAGCCCACCCGCCGCCGTCCGGCCTTCCTGGCCGCCCGCCGGCATCCCCGCGCTCCGGCAAGTTTCTAACTCCGGGGCGATCCAGGGCGCATCCCAACCGGCCATGCGCCTGCCCGAGCCGTTCCACTGACGCCAAAGCAAGGAAACCTTGAGCACCACCCTGTACGTCCGCCTGCCACACCGGCCGCATGACCAGCCGCAACCGTGGCAGTTCGGCACCCTGCCGTTCGCGCTGGTGCGCACGGCCACGGCCGACACGGCGCGGCGTGGCCAGGCCCGTGCGGCGCCGGAAGTGTTGCGTGAAGGCCACGCCCGCATCGCTGACCTGCCCGCGGCCGAGCGCCTGGTGCTGATCCTCGCCGCCAGCGACGTACTGCTGACCACGGCCAGCGTGCCGCCGCTGCCGCCCGCCCGTTTGAAACAGGCGCTTCCCAACCTGGTCGAGGACGCGCTCGCGACCGATGCGCAGCCGTGCCATATCGGCGTGGGCCCTGCCCTGGACGGCAGCGCCGCGCGCGGAGCGCGCCAGCGGCTGCTGATGGTGGCCGACCGCGCCTGGCTGCGCGCCGTGCTCGACGCCTTTGCCGAACACCGCCACCGGCGCCGCCATGTGCTGGCCGCGCAGCTGTGCGTGCCGCTGGCCGCCGCCGCGCAAGCCAGCACCGAGCCGTCACTGGCGAGCGCCGACGCGCCGCCGCCGGCGGCTACGCTGGTGGTCGAAGCCGCCGCCAGCGCCCTCGCCCTGAGCGGCGAGTTGAGCGATGAGTTAAGCGGCGAACTGCCCGGCACCGCCGCCGACGCCGCACGCCAGTGGCAACTGACCGTGCGCACCGGCGCACACGCCGGCTACGGCTTGCTGCTGGGCGACGATGCCCTGGCCGCATGGCAGGCGCTTGCGCCCGCCGGCACCTGGTATGCCGATGCCGACGCTGCCGCCGCGGCGCCGGTGCCCGACATGAGCCAGGCCGCCCGCACCAGCTGGCACCTGTGGATCGAAGGCGCGCAGGACTGCCTGCGCGAGCCGGCGCTGGACCTGGCGCAGTTTGAATTCGCGCAGGGCCGTGCCGACCGCTGGAACCTGGTGGCATGGCGCGTGCCGCTGGCATTGCTGGCGGGCATCGTGCTGGTCCAGGTCATTGGCATGAACACCCACTGGCTGCTGCTGCGGCGCGAGCAGCAGCGGCTGGAAGCCGCGCAGCTGCAGGCGCTGCACGGCGCCTTCCCGCAGATCCAGACCGTGCTCGACGCGCCGCTGCAGATGCGGCGGCAGGTCGAGCAGCTGCGCACCGCCAGCGGCCGCAGCACGCCGGAAGACTTCCTGCCGCTGGCCGACCGCTTTGCCCAGGCCGCGCGCAGGCTGCCGCCCGACGCGCTGCAGGCGCTGGAGTACCGCGGCCGCATGCTGGTGGTGACGCTCAAGCCAGGCACGGACACGGCCGGGCTGCGCAGCGCCGCGCGCCAGGCCGGGCTGCAGATGGAAGAAGACAAGGCCGGAGGTGCGGCTGGCAGTACCAGCAGCAGCGCAGGCACCCCGGTGACGCCCGGCTCGCGCTGGACCGTCAGGCCCGGCCTGTAAGCGGGCCCACCAGCATGAACCCCATGAAAGACACAGACCGAAGCCAGACGCCACGCGCCAGCCGGCCAGGCGCGACCTCTGCGCTGCGCACGCGCCTGGCGCGGCTGCGCCCGTCCGTGCCGCAGGCGTGGCAGGAACGCTTCAACGCCTTCTGGTCAGCGCGCAACCCGCGCGAACAGGCCATCCTGGCCGGCGGCGGCGCCGTGCTGGCGCTGGTGATCGGCTACCTGGTGCTGTGGGAGCCGGCCGCCGACGGCCGCGAGCGCCTGGCGCACAGCCTGCCCAAGCTGCGCGCCGACCTGGCCGAAATGGAAACCCTGGCGCAGGAAGCCCGCGGCCTGAAGGCCACGCCGGCGCCGTCGCTGCGCGGCGACGCGCTCACACAGGCGCTGCAGGACAGCCTGGGCCAGCACGGCCTGAAGGCGACCCGGCTTGCCGCCGGCGCCGACAACAGCGTGCAGGTGCAACTGGACAAGGTGCCCTTCGGCGCGGTCAGCGGCTGGCTGCAGGACGTGCGCCAGCAGCAGCGCATGAAGGTGATCGACGCCCGTATCGTCTATGTCGGCGCCACGGCGCTGGTGAACGTCAGCGCGACCCTGCAGGGTCCGGGCGGCCGCAGCTGATGGTACGGCTGGAAACGCTGCGCCTGCCGCGCCGCAAGCTGCGCCAGCCGGCCGCATGGCGGCGCCTGCGCTGGCTGGGGCTTGGCCTGGCGAGCGCCGCGGTGACCGTGGTGGCGATGCTGCCGGCGACATGGATCGCCGCGCGCGTGGCCACGCAGACGCAGGGACGGGTACTGCTGGCCGATGCCAGCGGCTCGCTCTGGCATGGCAGCGCCACGCTGGCGCTGTCGGCCGGCGCCGGCAGCCAGACCGCCACCGTGCTGCCCGGCCGGCTGCAATGGACGCTGGCGTTCTGGCCGCTGCTGGGCGGCAGCGCGCGCCTGGTGGTGAGCCACTCCGAGGCCATGGCCGCGCCGGTCGCCATCACCGTGACGCCCGGCGGCTGGAGCGCGCAGGCAGGCGCCATCCGGCTGCCCGCGGCGCTGCTCGAAGGCATCGGCGCGCCGTTCAATACGCTGCGCCCGGACGGCCTGATGCGCGTGGACTGGTCCACGCTGCAGGGCCGCTTTTCAGGCCAGGGCATGAGCGGCCATATGACGCTGCGCATCGAACAGGTGTCGTCGGCCGTGAGCCGGCTGCGCCCGCTGGGCAGCTACCGCGCCGAGCTCGACTGGACCGGCGAGGGTGGCGGCAAGCTGCAGCTGAGCACCATCGCCGGGCCGCTGCACCTGGAGGGCAGCGGCACGCTGGGGCGGCAGGCGCGCTTCGAGGGCACCGCGCACGCCGAGCCCGAAGCGGCAACGCAACTGACCAGCCTGCTGAGCCTGCTGGGACGACGAGACAATAATGTGACAAGGCTGCGCTTCTGATGCCAGGCCAATCCAGGAGCGCCCGGAAATGACTATGAAAACCCACGCCATCCGACCTGTTTTCCATACCGCCTGCGCCCGCGCCGTGGCCCTGCTGTGCGGGCTCTCGCTGCTGGCGCCCGCGCCGTTGTGGGCCCAGCCCGGCGCGCGCACCGGCACCCCGCCCGCGCCGCCCGACATCACGCCGTCCAATCGCGACCAGGTGGTGCTGAACTTCGTCAACGCCGACCTTGATTCGGTGATCAAGGCGGTCGGCCAGGCCACCGGCAAGAACTTCGTGATCGACCCGCGCGTGAAGGGCACGGTCAACCTGGTCACCGAGCAGCCGGTCTCGCGCGCGCAGGCGCTGCAGACGCTGGGCTCGGTGCTGCGCATGCAGGGCTATGCCATGGTCGAGAGCAACGGCTTCACCAAGGTCGTGCCCGAGGCCGACGCCAAGCTGCAGGGCTCGCCCACGGTGATCGGCGCCAGCCCCAGCCGCGGCGACCAGGTGGTGACGCAGGTGTTCCGGCTGAACTATGAATCGGCCAACAACCTGGTGCCGGTGCTGCGGCCGATGATCGCGCCCAACAACACCATCACCGCCTACCCGGCCAACAACACGCTGGTCATCACTGACTACGCCGACAACCTGCGCCGGCTGGCGCGCATCATCGCCGCGGTCGATGCGCCGGCCTCGGGCGAGGTCGAGCTGGTGCCGCTCAAGCACGCCCTGGCCAGCGATACCGCGGCGGTGCTGCAGAAGCTGCTCGACCCCGGCGCCGCGGGCGCCACCGGCGGCGCCGCACCGGGCGTCGACGCCAGCCTGCGCACCTCGGTGGTGGCGGAGCCGCGCAGCAATTCGCTGATGATCCGCGCCACCAGCCGCGCGCGGCTGCAGCAGGCGCGCCAGCTGATCGAAAAGCTCGACCAGCCCTATGCGCGCCCCGGCAATATCTGGGTGGTGCCGCTGAAGAACGCCGATGCGGTCAAGCTGGCGGCCACGCTGCGCGCCATCGTCGCCGCCGACAGCAGCTTTGCCAGCGCCACCCAGCCCGGCGGGCAGGCCGGCGGCATCGGCGGCGCGGCGGGCATGACCAATGTCTCGACGCCGGCCGGCGGCCAGTTCACCGGCGGCGCCACCGGCACCCAGGCCAGCATGCGGGGCGGCGCAGCGGGAGGCTCCGGCGGCGCCTACGGCAACTCGGCCTTCGCCGCGTCGTTCGGCACCAGTACCCAGCCGACCACCGGCGGCATCATCCAGGCCGACCAGTCCACCAACTCGCTCATCATCACCGCCAGCGAACCGGTCTACCGCAACCTGCGCGGCGTGATCGACGACCTCGACGCGCGCCGCGCGCAGGTCTACATCGAATCGATGATCGTCGAGGTCACCGCCACGCAGGCGAGCCAGCTTGGCATCCAGTGGCAGGGCCTGATCAGCTCGCCAGGCGGCAACAACAACGTCTTTGCCGGCACCAACTTCGGCACCGGCGGGCAAAATATCCTGAACCTGACCCTGGCCGGGGCGCTGGCCGACAGCAACCGCACCGCCGGCATCGCCGCTGCGCAGCAACTGGTCCCCGACCTCGGCGGCCTGAACCTGGGCATCGTCAACAAGGCCCTGGGGCTGGGCGCTCTGCTGCGCGCGCTGGGCACCAACGGCAGTGTCAACCTGCTGTCCACGCCGAACCTGATCACGCTGGAGAACGAGGAAGCCAAGATCCTGATCGGCCAGAACATCCCGATCACCACCGGCTCCTATGCCCAGACCGGCGGCGCGGCCTCGGTCACGCCGTTCCAGACCTTCGACCGCAAGGACGTGGGCATCACGCTGCGCGTGAAGCCGCAGATCACCGACGGCGGGCTGGTGAAGATGCAGATCTTCCAGGAATCATCATCAGTGGTGCAGTCGACCGCCAACCTGATCCAGGGCCCGACCACCAATGTGCGCTCGATCGAGACCAATGTGCTGGTCGACGACGGCCAGATCATCGTCCTGGGCGGCCTGATCGAGGACTCATACGGCGACGGCGTGCAGAAGGTGCCGCTGCTGGGCGACATCCCATGGATCGGCGGCCTGTTCCGCTACGAGAACAAGAACCGCTCCAAGACCAACCTGCTGGTGTTCCTGCGCCCCTATGTGATGCGCACGGCCGGCGCCGCCGACCGCCTGACGCAGGACCGCTACGACTATATGCGCGCGCAGCAGCAGGGCTTTGTTTCGCCTAACATCATGGTGCGTGATACCAACACGCCGTTGCTGCCGCCGGCCGACGCACCGTCCACGCCGTTCGTCGATCCGCGTGCAAATGGCCCGGTCGCGGCCCCGCTGCCCCTGCAGCAGACCCTTCCGCAGAATGCCCCGCAGCCCGGCGTGCCGGGCCAGCCACAGCCCGTGCAGCCGGCGAACGCACCCCAGCCGCTGAGCCTGCGCGGCGAGTCTGCGTTCCAGAACTAAGCCCCGACATGGCTAGCGAAGTCCAAACTGCCCTGCCCGCCGGCGCCAACGCGCCGGCCGAGACCCTGGAGCCGCCCTCGCCGATGGCCGCTCGGCTGGTTTCATACGGCTTTGCGCGCGAGGCGCCGCTGCTGGTCGCGCACCAGCGCCCTGACGGACTGGAAGTCTGGGTGACCCGCGCCACCTCTCCGACCGCGCTGGCCGAGGTCGCGCGCGTGCATGGCGCGCTGCGCCTGCGCGTGCTGGAGCCCGAAGCGCTGGAACGCGCCATGGCCGATGCCTACAACCGCCAGGACGCCGGCAGCGCCGCGCAGGTGGTCGGCGAGGTCGAAGGCGAGGTCGACCTGTCGCGCCTGATGCAGGACATCCCGGCGGTGGAGGACCTGCTTGAATCCGAGGACGACGCGCCGATCATCCGCATGATCAATGCGCTGCTGACGCAGGCCGCGCGCGAAGGCGCCTCGGATATCCATATCGAGCCGTTCGAGTCGTCGTCAGTCGTGCGCTTCCGCGTGGACGGCACGCTGCGCGACGTGGTGCGGCCGAAAAAGGCGCTGCACGGCGCGCTGATCTCGCGCATCAAGATCATGGCGCAACTCGACATCGCCGAGAAACGCCTGCCGCAGGACGGCCGCATCACGCTGCGCGTGGGCGGGCGCCCGGTCGACGTGCGGGTCTCGACCCTGCCCACCGGCCACGGCGAGCGCGCGGTGCTGCGCCTGCTGGACAAGGAAGCGGGCCGGCTCGACCTGGCCAAGCTGGGCATGGCGCCCGTCACGCTGCGCGGCTTCGACCACCTGATCCGCCAGCCGCACGGCATCGTGCTGGTGACCGGGCCGACCGGCTCGGGCAAGACCACCACGCTGTATGCGGCGCTGTCGCGGCTGGATGCGCGCACCACCAACATCATGACGGTGGAAGACCCGATCGAGTACGACCTGGACGGCATCGGCCAGACCCAGGTCAACGCGCGCATCGACATGACTTTCGGCAAGGCCCTGCGCGCGATCCTGCGCCAGGACCCGGACGTGGTCATGATCGGCGAAATCCGCGACCTGGAAACCGCGCAGATCGCGGTGCAGGCCTCGCTGACCGGCCACCTGGTGCTGGCCACGCTGCACACCAACGACTCGGCCTCGGCGGTGACGCGGCTGGTCGACATGGGGATCGAGCCGTTCCTGCTGTCGTCGTCGCTGCTGGGGGTGCTGGCGCAGCGGCTGGTACGCCGCCTGTGCCAGCACTGCAAGCGCGAGGATGTGATCGAGGTCACTGCCGCCGAGGCCGAGGTGCTGCACGCGCAGGGCAAGCCGCTGCAGACCGTGTGGCACCCGGTGGGCTGCGACAAGTGCGGCCAGTCCGGGTACCAGGGGCGCATGGGCGTGTATGAGCTGCTGACCGTCGGTGACGAGATCCGCACCATGATCCACCGGCAGGCGCCGGAGTCCGAGATCAAGCAGGTGGCGCTGGCGCACGGCATGCACACCATGCGCGGTGACGCGCAGCGCTGGGTCGACAGCGGCGCGACCTCGCTCGAGGAAGTGCTGCGCGTGACGCGCGACTAAAGCGGAGCCGCCCGGATGCCAGCCTTCCGCTATGAAGCCGCCGACGCCGCCGGCAAGACCGACCGCGGCGTGATCGAGGCCGACAGCCCGCGACAGGCGCGTTCGCAGCTGCGCGCGCGCGGGCTGACACCACTGACCGTCGACCCGCTGGCCGGTGCCGGCCTGGTGCCGCGCAGCGGCAGCCAGCTGTTCGCGCGCAGGCTGTCGACGCAGGAGCAGGCGCTGTTCACGCGCCAGCTGGCCAGCCTGATCGTGGCGGGGCTGCCGCTGGACGAGGCCCTGGGGGCACTGGCCGACCAGGCCGAGCGCGCCTATGTGCACGAGCTGCTGGCCGGCATCCGCGCCGAGGTGATGGGCGGCAGCTCGCTGTCGGTGGCGCTGGCGCAGCACCCGCGCGACTTCCCCGACATCTACCGCGCGCTGGTCTCGGCCGGCGAGCACTCCGGCCACCTGGGACTGGTGCTGGAGCGGCTGGCCGGCTATATCGAATCGCGCAACACGCTGAGCTCAAAGATCCGGCTGGCCTTCACCTACCCGGCCATCGTCACGGTGGTGGCGTTTGCCATCGTGATCTTCCTGCTGTCGTACGTGGTGCCGCAGGTGGTGAGCGTGTTCGCCAACACCAAGCAGAAGCTGCCGACGCTGACCATCGTCATGCTGGCGCTGTCGGACTTCGTGCGCAACTGGTGGTGGGCGGCGCTGGCGGTGATCGCGGTGGCGGCGTTCAGCATCCGCCGCCTGCTGCGCCAGCCCGCGGTGCGGCTGGAATGGCACCGCTGGCTGCTGACCGCGCCGCTGCTGGGCAAGCTGATCCGCGGCTACAACACCGCGCGCTTTGCCGGCACGCTGGCCATCCTGGTGTCGGCCGGGGTGCCGATCCTACGCAGCCTGCAGGCCGCGGGCGAGACCCTGACCAACGAGGCGCTGCGCGCCAACGTGGAAGACGCCAACACCCGTGTGCGCGAAGGCGCCTCGCTGGCGCGCGCGCTGGCGGCGCAGAACCAGTTCCCGCCGGTGCTGGTGCATCTGATCCGCTCCGGCGAAGCCACCGGCAACCTGCCGGTGATGCTGGACCGCGCCGCCCAGGGCGAGGCGCAGGAACTGGAACGCCGCACGCTGTTCCTGACCAGCCTGCTGGAACCGCTGCTGATCCTGACCATGGGCGTGGTGGTGCTGCTGATCGTGCTGGCGGTGCTGATGCCGATCATCGAAATCAACCAGTTGGTGCGGTAAGGGCCTCTGCCAAAGAAAACGCCGGCGCGAAGCCGGCGTTTTCTTTGGCGGGTAGGGCCGGCATTGCGCCGGCCGGCCACATCACTCCGCTTTCTTGGCCGGGCGCTTGCGTGTCTTCCTGGCCGGTGCCCGGGCGGGCGCCGCCTCGGCAGCGGCTGTCTCGGGCTGGGGCTGGGCTTCTGGCTGCACTTCAACCTGCGCCGACAGCACCGTCGTGCCCGGCGCGGCAAAGATCGACTGGTCGATGGGCCACGGGGTTTCGCTCAGCGTCACGTCGGGGCGGCGCGTGGCGCGCTTGCGTGCGGGGCGGGCCTTGGACTCAGCCTGCGGCGCTGCCTCCGCCACCGGCTCGCCCACGGACTCCGGCTCGACCACTTCGGCCGCGACGACCGACAGCTCAATAGCGGGTTCGCGCACTGGCACCGGCTCAGGCGCCGCCTCTGGCTGGGCCACGACGGGCGCAGGCGGATCCGCGGGCACGGGCGCCGGTGCCGGCTGGCGGCGCGCTTCAGGCTGTGCCTGGGCCTGCTGGGCCGGGCGCTGCTGCTGCGACTGTTGTGGCTGGGATTGCTGCGGCTGGCCACGCCCGTCGCTCTCCCCGCCACCCTTGGAACGCTTCTTGAGCCGGATCCAGATGGTCTTGTTGTTGCCGCCGTTGCGGGTCTCGACCTCGAACAGGCCGGTGGCCTGCACCAGCTCGGAAAGCTTGCCGTAGCCGTAGTTGCGCGAGTCGAATTCCGGCGCCTGCTTGGCGATATGATTGCCCATGCTGCCCAGCGTCAGCCAGCCGTCTTCGTCCGACACGGCCTGCGCCGCGTTCTGCAGCAGGCGCACCAGGCGCGAGTCCTGGCGCAGTTCGCCGGTGCTGCGCTTGCGCGTGGGCGCGGCAGCCCCGTCGACGCCTTCGGCCCCTTCCGTATCCGCGTCGGCGCGCAGCACGTCGGAGTAGATGAACTTGTCGCAGGCGGTGACAAAGGGCTTGGGGGTCTTGCGCTCGCCGAAGCCGTAGACGGTCAGCCCCTGCTCGCGGATGCGCGAGGCCAGGCGGGTGAAGTCGCTGTCGCTGGAGACAATGCAGAAGCCGTCGAAGCGCCCGGTGTAGAGCAGGTCCATGGCGTCGATGATCATGGCGCTGTCGGTGGCGTTCTTGCCCACGGTGTAGCGGAACTGCTGGATCGGCTGGATAGAGTGCGACAGCAGGCGCTCCTTCCAGCCGGCCAGGTTGGGCCGGGTCCAGTCGCCGTAGATGCGCTTGACGGCGGCCACGCCGTACTTGGCGACCTCGGCCAGCAGGCCTTCGACGACGGCGGGCGCCGCGTTGTCGGCGTCGATCAGCACGGCCAGGGTCGCAGTGCCCTGGCGGGGGGAATTGGTCATGTTCAGGTAGTCACTGGTTTGCCCGTCTCATGCGTACATCAGGACGGGCAATCGGAAATCAGGTTGCACCAGGCTGGCTGTGCAGGTGTGGCGCATCGCAGACAGCCTGGCAGCGGCACGGGCCATCTCGATGCAACGCAGTGTACACGCGAACCCCTGTCCATACGGGAAATCACGGGCGCGACAGGCACGCTTTGTGCTGCATCGCAAGGTACCGCCAATTTTGTGGCGGTGCTACCATGCCGCGCAGAGACACGACCGTCCTACGCCTTCACAAGAGGCTACGAGGCGGTCGCCCACAACTGTAGGTGTCGGTGATCCCGACAGCACGCCCATAGAGGAGCACCTATGAATGCCCCCCTGACCTCCCCGGTCAGCGACGCCATCCGCCGCGCGCTCGAAAACGTTTCCCTCGAAGACAAATACACGCTGGAGCGTGGCCGCATCTATATCAGCGGCACGCAGGCCCTGGTACGTCTGCCGATGCTCCAGCAGGAACGCGACCGCGCCGCCGGGCTGAACACCGCCGGCTTTATCTCCGGCTACCGGGGCTCGCCGCTGGGCGCGCTGGACCTGTCGCTGTGGAAGGCCAAGAAGCACCTCGCCGCGCACAATATCGTGTTCCAGGCCGGCCTGAACGAAGACCTGGCCGCGACCTCGGTGTGGGGTTCGCAGCAGGTGAACATGTATCCGGATGCCAAGTTCGATGGCGTGTTCGGCATGTGGTACGGCAAGGGGCCGGGCGTGGACCGCACCGGCGACGTGTTCAAGCACGCCAACTCGGCGGGATCGTCGAAGCACGGCGGCGTGCTGGTGCTGGCCGGCGACGACCATTCGGCCAAGTCCTCGACGCTGGCGCACCAGTCCGAGCATATCTTCAAGGCCTGCGGCCTGCCGGTGCTGTATCCGTCCAACGTGCAGGAATACCTGGACTACGGCCTGCACGGCTGGGCCATGAGCCGCTACTCCGGGCTATGGGTGGCGATGAAGTGCGTGACCGACGTGGTGGAATCGTCGGCCTCGGTGGAACTGGACCCGCACCGCGTGCAGATCGTGCTGCCGGACGACTTCATCATGCCGCCGGGCGGCCTGAACATCCGCTGGCCGGATCCGCCGCTGGAACAGGAAGCGCGCCTGCTTGACTACAAGTGGTACGCGGGCTTGGCCTATGTGCGCGCCAACAAGATTGATCGCATCGAGATCGATTCGCCGCACGCGCGCTTCGGCATCATGACCGGCGGCAAGGCCTACCTCGACACGCGCCAGGCACTGGCCGACCTGGGCCTGGACGATGCCACCTGCTCGCAGATCGGCATCCGCCTGTACAAGGTCGGCTGCGTGTGGCCGCTGGAGGCGCACGGCGCCCGCGCCTTTGCCGAAGGCCTGCAGGAAATCCTGGTGGTCGAAGAGAAGCGCCAGATCATGGAGTACGCGCTCAAGGAAGAGCTGTACAACTGGCGCGATGACGTGCGCCCCAAGGTCTACGGCAAGTTCGACGAGAAGGACAACGCGGGCGGCGAATGGTCGATCCCGCAAAGCAACTGGCTGCTGCCAGCGCACTATGAGCTGTCGCCGGCGATCATCGCCAAGGCCATCGCCACGCGCCTGGACAAGTTCGACATGCCGGTGGACGTGCGCGCGCGCATTACCGCGCGCCTGGCCATCATCGAGGCCAAGGAAAAGGCGCTGGCCACGCCGCGCGTGACGGCGGAGCGCAAGCCGTGGTTCTGCTCGGGCTGCCCGCACAACACCTCGACCAATGTTCCCGAGGGCTCGCGCGCGCTGGCCGGCATCGGCTGCCACTACATGACGGTGTGGATGGACCGCAATACCAGCACCTTCAGCCAGATGGGCGGCGAAGGCGTGGCGTGGATCGGCCAGGCGCCGTTCGCGGGCGACAAGCACGTGTTCGCCAACCTGGGCGACGGCACCTACTTCCACTCCGGGCTGCTGGCGATCCGCGCGTCGATCGCGGCCAACGTCAACATCACCTACAAGATCCTGTACAACGATGCGGTGGCGATGACCGGCGGCCAGCCGGTGGACGGCCAGCTGTCGGTGCGGGACATCGCCTGGCAGGTGCACAGCGAAGGCGCGAAGAAGATCGTCATCGTCAGCGACCAGCCGGAGAAGTACAACGGCGCGATCAAGCTGCCCGAAGGCATCACGATCTATCACCGCGACCAACTCGACAGCGTGCAGCGCGAGCTGCGCGAGGTGCCGGGTTGCACCATCCTGATCTACGACCAGACCTGCGCCACCGAGAAGCGCCGCCGCCGCAAGCGCGGCACGATGGAGGATCCGCAACGCCGCGCCTTTATCAATGACGCGGTCTGCGAAGGCTGCGGCGACTGTTCGGTCAAGTCGAACTGCCTGTCGGTGGAACCGCTGGAAACGGATTTCGGCACCAAGCGCCAGATCAACCAGTCGTCGTGCAACAAGGACTTCTCGTGCGTGAACGGCTTCTGCCCGAGCTTTGTCACGGCCGAAGGCGCGCAGGTGCGCAAGCCCGAGCAGCACGGCGTATCGATGGACACCCTGCCGGCGCTGCCTGAGCCGGAACTGCCGGCGATCCGCCGCGCCTACGGCATCCTGGTGACCGGCGTGGGTGGTACCGGCGTGGTCACCATCGGCGGCCTGCTCGGCATGGCCGCGCACCTGGAGAACAAGGGCGTGACCGTACTGGACATGGCGGGCCTGGCGCAGAAAGGCGGCGCGGTGCTGTCGCACGTGCAGCTGGCCGCGCGCCCGGACGACCTGCATGCCACGCGTATCGCGATGGGCGAGGCGGACCTGGTGATCGGCTGCGATGCGATCGTGTCGGCCACCGACGAAGTCATCTCCAAGACGCAGGCCGGCCGCACCCGTGCCGTGGTCAACACCGCGCAGACGCCGACCGCCGACTTCATCAAGAATCCGAAGTGGCAGTTCCCGGGCCTGTCGGCCGAGCAGGACGTGCGCACCGCCGTGGGCGAGAAGTGCGAGTTCATCAACGCCTCGGGTCTCGCCGTCGCGCTGCTGGGCGACGCGATCTACACCAACCCGCTGGTGCTCGGCTTTGCCTGGCAGAAGGGCTGGATCCCGCTGACGCTGCAGGCATTGGAGCGCGCCATCGAACTCAACGGTGTCGCCGTCGAGAAGAACAAGGCCGCGTTCGACTGGGGCCGCCATATGGCGCACGACCCTGAGCACGTGCTGTCGCTGACCGGCAAGCTGAATAGCACCGCGGAAGGCGCGGAAGTGGTCAAGATGCCGACTTCGAGCGGTGCGATGCTGGAGAAGCTGATCGCCCGGCGCATGGAACACCTGACGGCCTACCAGGATGCCGCGTACGCGCGCACCTACCGCGAAGCCATCGATCGCGTGCGCGTGGCCGAGAGCACGCTGGCTGGCAGCGGCAAGGCCCTGCCGCTGACCGAGGCCGCGGCGCGCAACCTGGCCAAGCTGATGGCGTACAAGGACGAGTACGAAGTGGCGCGGCTCTACACCGACCCTGTTTTCCTGGACAAGCTGCGCGCCCAGTTTGAAGGCGAGCCGGGCCGCGACTACCAGCTCAACTTCTGGCTGGCACCGCCGACGACGTCAAAGCGCGACGACAAGGGCCACCTGGTCAAGCGCAAGTTCGGTCCGTCGACGATGAAGCTGTTCCGCGTACTGGCGAAGATGAAGGGCCTGCGTGGCGGCATGTTCGATATCTTCGGCAAGACTGAAGAGCGCCGCATGGAACGCGCGCTGATCGGCGAGTATCGGGAGCTGCTGGATGAGCTGGTTGCGGGCCTGAGCCTGGCTAACTATGACACCGCGGTGACGCTGGCGAACCTGCCGGACGACATCCGCGGCTTTGGCCACGTGAAGGAAAACAACCTGAAGGCGGTACGCGCACGCTGGGCCAAGCTGCTGGAGCAATTCCGCCATCCGGAGACGGCGCAGCGCGCGGCCTGACTGGCCACGGCATGACACGACGGCCTCGCTTTGCATGAAGCGAGGCCGTTGTGCTTTCAGGGCTGTGCCAGCGTCGCTTCGCCCGGCTTCACATACATCGAGTTGCGCGGCTGCGCCAGCACGCGCCGCACCATCGGCTCGAAAAACGACAGCGGCAGCGTGTCGTAGTCCGTCATGAAAGCGGCGCCGTCGTACTTGCGGCAGAACTCCGCGGTGCGCTCGAACAGTTCGGGCTGGCTGCGGTATTGCTCGCGCAGGTTGCGGTCCAGGCCGAGGTGATGGAAGAAGTAGTAGCCCTGGAACACGCCGTGCTTTTCCACCATCCACAGGTTCTCGGGGCTGACGAATGGCTTGAGGATAGCGGCGGCGATATCGGGATGGTTGAAGCTGCCGAGCGTATCGCCGATATCGTGCAGCAGCGCGCAGACCACGTATTCCTCGTCCTGGCCGTCGCGGTGCGCCAGCGTCGCGGTCTGCAGCGAATGCGTGAGCCGGTCCACGGGAAAACCGCCGCAATCGCCATCCAGCAGGCGCAGGTGCGCCAGCACGCGCTCCGGCAGCGCCCGCGCGAACGGCATGAACTCGGCGGAGATGGCGGCCCAGTCGTCGCGGGTGCCGTGTTCCATATGGCTGAAGGTGGCGCGTGCAGGCGCGTGGATGTCGCTCATGCGGGTCTCCTGTTGTGGCAGCGTGCGCGATGGCCGCGCATCGTCTCGTCATGTTTTGCAGGCATTGTGGCACCCGCAGCGGCGCTACACTGTCAAAAAGCTAACAATGTGCCGGCATATTGCGGCGCACCACCAAGCATGCTGATCCGTCCTTTCCGACCGGAAGACCAATCCCGCGTCATTGCCTTGTGGCAGGCCTGCGGCCTGACCCGTCCGTGGAACGACCCGCAGCGCGATATCGCGCGCAAGCTGACCGCGCAGCCTGAGCTGTTCCTGGTCGGCGACATCGACGGCCATCCTGTCGCCACTGCCATGGTGGGGTTCGACGGGCATCGCGGCTGGGTCTACTATCTGGCGGTACAGCCCGGCCTGCAGGGCAAGGGGTACGGGCGCATGCTGATGGCGCATGCCGAACAGCTGCTGATCGAGCGGGGCTGTCCCAAGATCAACTTGCTGGTACGCGCAGGCAACCGCGCCGTGATCGATTTCTACGACAAGCTGGGCTACGCGCCCGACGAGGTGGTCAGCCTGGGAAAACGACTGATTCCCGATATTTAGTGGACACGCCGGACCGACAACAAGGAGACGACATGACTTTCCACGGAAGCTGCCACTGCGGCGCCATTGCCTTCGAAGTGGAGGCCGACAGCATCCCCAGCGTGATCCGCTGCAACTGCTCGATCTGCCGCCGGCGCGGCCACCTGCTGTGGTTCGTGCCGCGCGCGACGTTCAAGCTGGAAACGCCAGAGAGCAATGCCTCCACCTACCGCTTCAACACCATGAAGATCGCGCACCGCTTCTGCCCGGTGTGCGGCTGCGGCCCGTATGCGGACGGGCAGGACAAGGACGGCAAGCCGATGGCCGCGGTCAATGTGCGCTGCCTGGACAATGTCGACCTGGACAGCCTGAAGGTCATCGACTACGACGGGCTGCACCACTGAGGCCGCCATGTTCCGCATCCTGGGCATCGACCACCTGGTACTGCGCAGCGCCGACGTGGACGCGCTGCGGCGCTTCTATGTCGAGGTGCTCGGCTGCAGCGTGGAGCGCGAGCAAACCGACCTGGGCCTGACGCAGCTGCGCGCGGGCAGCGGGCTGATCGACCTGGTCGCGCTCGACGGCCCGCTCGGGCGCGCCGGCGGCGCGGGACCGGGTGCGCAGGGCCGCAACCTGGACCATTTCTGCCTGCGCATCGACCCGTTCGATGCCGACGCGGTGCGGGCGCAACTGGCACGGCATGGCGTGCAGGCCGGCGAGGTGGCGCAGCGCTTTGGCGCCGAAGGCAAGGGACCATCGCTCTATGTGAGCGATCCGGACGGCAACGTGGTCGAGCTCAAGGGACCGCCCGCGCCGGTGACCGCACAGTAACGCGCGTGCCCACGGCACCCCGCGCGCAGAGTGCGCGCGGGATCGCTACAATTTCCGACTGGCCCCACGCGCCGCCACCCATGGCGACCACCCCCGCCGGGCCCGCCATGACAACATTGGAAGCCAGCTCCGACGCGGACGCCGCCAGCACAGACCCAGACGCCAGCCCGGCACGCACCGGACCCGCGCACCCCGCCACGCCGCCGCGCCGGCTGGTCTGGATCCTCGGCCTGACCGAGACCATCTCCTGGGGCACGCTGTTCTTCGCCTTCACGGTTTTCATCGACCCCATGATCCGCAGCCTGGGCTGGTCCAAGCCCTTCCTGGCGGGCGGCTATTCGCTGGGGCTGCTGGTATGGGCGTTGTGCTCGTTCGCGGTGGGGCGGCTGCTGGACCGCGCACCGGCGCGCAAGGTGATGGGCGCGGGCTCGGTGCTGGCCGGGCTGGGCCTGCTGCTGTGGGCGTGGACGCCGTCGCAGAGCGTGTTCCTGCTGATGTGGGTGCCGATCGGGCTGGCCATGGCGACCACGCTGTACGAGCCCGCCTTCGTGGTGCTGCGCCAGGCCTATGGCGACCAGTACCAGAAGCCGATCGTGGTGGTCACGCTGATGGCCGGCTTTGCCAGCACGATCTTCGTGCCGCTGGCGCAATGGCTGGTGATCCATCTGGGCTGGCGCCCGACGCTGATGGGCTTCGCCGCGCTGAACCTGCTGGTCTGCGCGCCGCTGCACGCGCGCATGCGCTACGCGCTGCATCCCACCTACACCGGCATGACCCCCGCCGACGGCCAGGCCGGCAGCCGCGACATTGCCCGCGCCACGCTGCGCCAACCGGTGTTCTGGGCGGTGGTGCTGGCCTTTACTGCGACCGCGGTAGTGGCTTCGCTGCTGGGCGCGCACCTGATCCCGATGCTGACTGAGAAGGGTATGCCGGTGGCGCAGCAACTGGTGGTAGCCGCCCTGATCGGCCCGGCCCAGGTGGCGGGCCGCATGCTGATGATGCGCGCGGGGGTGCGCCACCCGGTGCGGCTGTCGCTGCCGGTCTATGCGCTGATGGGCGCCGGGCTGCTGTGCTTTGCGCTGGGGCACGGTGCCTGGCTGATGGTGGCCGCGGTGCTGTACGGCTGCGCCAATGGCGTCAACACCATGCTGCGCGCGATGGCCATGCCTGAGCTGATCTCGCGCCATCACTACGCCACGCTCAACGGGCTGATGATGACGCCGGTGCTGCTGATGCAGGCCGCCGCGCCGTGGCTGGGCGCGCTGCTGTGGCGTGCCGCCGGCGGCTACTGGCTGATGCTGTGGGTGATGGTGGCGCTGGCGCTGGGCGCGCTGCTGGCCTTCGGCTACGCGCTGCACCGGCGCGGACTGCTGCGCGTGGATGCCGCCAGCCGCTAGTGCTAGTGCGGTGCTGTCATGCCCGCCCCACGCCGATGCGGGACAATGACGGCTTTTGCAGGGGCACCACTGCCCCGCCTGCCGCACCCTCCCATGCCTGATCCGCATTCCCCGACTGCCACCGCGCCCTTGCCGGCCGCGGTGTCGCGCGCCACGCGCGACACCATGGCGCTGTTCTTCGTCAACGGCGCCACCTTTGCCACGTGGGGCGTGCATATTCCCACCATCAAGGCACGCTTCGGCCTGTCCGACGCGATGCTGTCGCTGGCGATGCTGGCCGTGGCCGGCGGCGCCATCCTGGCGATGGGCCCGGTCGGGCGCCGGGTGGCACGTGCGGGCAGCGCACGGGCGTCGATGACGGGCGGGCTGCTGTTCGCGCTGGCCACGGTGGCGATCCTGGCGATGCCGTCGTTCTGGCTGCTGCTGCCCGCGCTGGCGGCGTTCGGCATGGCCAATGCGGCCTTCGATGTCGCCATGAACGCGCAGGCCGCCACGGTCGAGGCCAGCCGCACGCGGCCCGTGATGTCGGCGCTGCACGGCATGTTCAGCCTGGGCGGCATGGCAGGTGCGGGCGCGGGCGGCTTGATGCTGTCGCTGGGCGTGGCGCCACTGGCGCATGCGGCGATGATGGCGGGCGTGACCGCGGCGGTGGCGCTCGGTACGCTGCCCGGGCTGCTGGCGGATCATCCGGTGCTGCCATCGGCGGCCCACCATCGCGACCATGCGGTGCGCGCGCTGTGGCTGCTGGGGCTGCTGGCCTTCCTCGGGCTGATCGGCGAAGGCGCGATGTACGACTGGACCAGCGTCTATATGCGCGACGTGGCGCAGGCGCCCGATGGCTGGATCAGCCTCGGCTACGCCGCGTTCTCGGGCGGGATGGCATGCGGACGCTTCGGCGGCGACCGCCTGCGCGCGCGCCTGGGCGACGGCGCCACGCTGACTGGCAGTGCCTGGCTGGGCTTTGGCGGCATCGCGCTGGCGCTGCTGGCGCCGCTGCCGCTGGCCGCGCTGGCGGGCTTTACGCTGATGGGGCTGGGCGCGGCCAATATGGTGCCGATCTTCTTCGTTGCCGCGTCGCGGCTGCCGGGGGTCGCCCCGGCCGAAGCGATTGCGCGCGTGGCGCGCTTTGCCTACCTGGGGCTGCTGCTGGGGCCGGTGCTGATCGGCGGGGTGGCGCACCTGGCCAACCTGCGCATCGGGCTGGCGCTGGTGGCGCTGACCATGGGCTGGATTGCGCTGGCGGGCGCGCGCTCGGCACGGCGCTACCTGCCGGCGCGCGCCGGCACGCCGGCGGCATAGGTCGCGGCCGAGCCGTAAGGCATCAGGCGGCCGCGCGCAGCGGCGCGCCGGCGCCCAGGCCCTCGAACACGAAGCTGTCCATGGCGAGCACGCCATAGGTCACTTCATCGGCAACCCGCGACACGCTGGCCGGCGCCACTCCTGCGCCACTGGCAACCTGCGGCCCCAACGCCGCGCCCAGCGCCACGAAGAACGGCAGCAGATGCTCGTCGGTCGGGTGCGCGCGGCGCGCATACGGCGCCAGGGCGCGGTAGTCGGCAATGCGGCCGGTATCGCCGGTGGCCAGGGCTTCGTCCAGGGCATCCGCCATCCAGCCGCGGAAGGCTTCCACATACGGCTCAGCCTGCGGCCCATGCTGGTCGCGCCGGCCGCCGCCAAACACTTCCTGCAGGTTGTGCGTGAAGCTGCCGGACGCCAGCACCAGCACGCCCTCGTCGCGCAGCGGGGCCAGCGCGCGGCCGATCTCGATCTGCGTGGCGGGCGACAGGTAGGGGTTCAGCGCCAGCTGCACCACCGGCACGTCGGCATCCGGGAAGAAGTGGCGCATCGGCATCCAGGCGCCATGGTCCAGCGGACGCTCGTCGTCATGGCCGACAAACCCGGCGCCAGGGATCGCTGCCGCCTCGATCAGGGCCTTGACCCGCTCGGCCAGCGCCGGCGAGCCCGGGGCGTCGTAGCGCAGTGCATACAGCTCGCGCGGGAAGCCGCCGAAGTCATGCCAGGCTTCCTGGCGCTCGCGGCTGGTGACAGCCAGCGTGCTGTAGATCCAGTGCGCAGAGATCACCAGCACCGCGCGCGGGCGCCGGGCGCGCAGCTGCCCGCCCAGCGCATCGAAGGCGGCGCCGGTGGGGCCGGGGTCGATGGCGAGCATCGGGGAACCGTGGGAAATATAAAGTGAGGGAAGCATGGTAGGACCACCTTCAAACTGTTTGTGTACCTGCATCCAGTTTGGCAAAGATTCGCGCTGGGCACGGGCGCCATTTGCGGACACGTTGTGCAAAAAAGTTGAATGCCCGGGCGCAGCGTGGCGTGGCGCACACAGCGCCTCGGGCACCGGCAGCGCAGCCAGCGGCGATCAGCCTATGATGCAGCCGTGAGCCCGCCGGCGGTGTCATTCGGCGGGTTCCTGCAACGCCTTGATGCCACCGGCACGCCCCGCGCGCCATGTGGCCGGAGACTTCGGTGGTACCGCGCATCCCGCGCCGCCCCGGGCGGCACCTTCCCTTCCTGGCCCACTGGTGGCAACCGGGCGTCTACGGCAGCGTGCCCGCCGTCGCCCTGTGGATCCTGGCGCGCCTGCCGGCCGGCTTGCTGGCATCCCTGGCCGGCACGCCCGCGGCGGCAGCCTGGCTGAACCATGCCGGCGACACCGTGTTCGTGACCGGCTGGGCCACCAGTGCCCTGCTGCTGTGGCTCACGCGCCGCCGGCCGGCGCCCGCCTGTCCGGCCATGCCGGCTACGCCGCCCTCCCCGCCTGCCTCGCCCCCCAGGCCGTCAACCCGACGCCATCCTGCCGGCTGACCGCCGCCGCGCCGATGCAAGACGGCAACAGTCCGATCTGAAAGATTTCGCGCGACGCTCCTACCCTATCCTGCGTCGCTAGAATGCGCGGGAGACCGCCGCATGCCGCACTGCAGCGCGCACCCGCACCGACTGCACAGAGATTGTCCATGTCCGCACGCCAGCGACACCGCCGGTTCCACCCCGCGCCAAGCCGCCGCTCGCGGCCCCTTTGGCGGGCGGCCCTGGCGGCCATGGGCGCGGCGGCGCTGCTGGCCGCCGGCGCGGCAAATGCCCAGAGCACGCCCGGGCTGCGCCTGGCCGGGGCCAATGTGCAGCGGCACGCCAACGCGGTGCTGTCGCTGATGGCGTACTCAGTGGTGCCGGACCTTACCTCCAGCTCACTGTCGATCAACAACACCAGCACCAACGATCCCGGCATCGTCATGTCGCAGCTGGGCGGCGGTTTCACCATCAGCAAGTCGTTCCCGCTCTACCTGGAAGGCGCCATCGCCTACAGCCGCTACGATCCCACCTTCGTTGCCACCAATGGCGCCGACTCCCGCGCCATCCCGACCCGCTGGAACACCTTTTCCGGCACCATCGGCGTGGGCTGGGACTTTCCGCTGACGGCCAACAAGGAACTGGTGTTCCGGCCGATCTTCAACGCCTCGCTGGGCAATGTCTCCAGCGACCTGTCAATCGGCAAGTTCGCGGTCGAGCAGGTCACCGACCGCCAGATCAACTTCCTCGACGGCGGCAGCCTGAACGCCTACGGGCTGGGCGGCTCGGTGATGCTGGACTGGGAGCACTACCGCGAGAACTACGAGATCGACGTGGAACTGCGCTACACCAATATCCACCTGCAGAGCTTCGGCGGCACGACCAGCTCGGTGACGGGCACGGCCACGGCGCAGACCGCCAACCTGTGGGCGCGCTGGCGGGCGCCAACCGGGATGCGTGCGTTCGACCGGCCGGTGCGATACGTGCTGGAGCTGTCACATTCACACTACCTCGGCAGCCAGGCCGGCATCCTCGGCTTCAATTACCTGACCACGCTCGGCACCGGGCTGGAACTGGACACCAGCGCGCACGAAGTCTTTGTCACGCGGATCCGGGCGGTGGTGCGCTATGTGTTCGGCAATAACGTGTCGGGGGTTTCGCTGGGGCTGGCGGCCAGCTTCTGAGCGCGTTCGCAGCGGATCAGGAGCGGATCGAAAATTAAGGAATCGCTTAACATTGCGGTTTCCCTTTCCGACGCTTCATGACCGCGACTACCGCCCCCATCCCCGACATTTCCGCCGCCACCCGACGAAAGGCGATCATCGCCGCCACCATCGGCAACGGCCTGGAATGGTTCGACTTCACCGTCTACAGCTTCTTTGCCGTCATCATCGCCAAGCTGTTCTTCCCGACCGGCGATGACCTGACCTCGTTCCTGCTGACCGTCGCCACCTTCGGCGTGGGCTTCTTCATGCGCCCGGTCGGCGCCATCGTGCTGGGCGTCTACGCCGACCGCGTGGGCCGCAAGGCAGCGCTGACGCTGACCATCCTGCTGATGGCGCTGGGCACGGCCATCATCGGCCTGGCCCCGACCTACAACCAGATCGGCCTGTGGGCACCGGCGCTGATCGTGCTGGCGCGCCTGATCCAGGGCTTCTCCGCCGGCGGCGAGGTGGGCGGCGCCACCGCCTTCCTGATCGAGCACGCGCCCGACGCCGAACGCGGCGCCTACGCCAGCTGGCAGCAGGCCAGCCAGGGCATCTCCTTCATGCTGGGCGCGGCCATGGGCGCGCTGGTCACCAACGGCCTGTCGCCCGAGCAGATCGATGCCTGGGGCTGGCGCATCCCGTTCCTGTTCGGCCTGCTGATCGGCCCGGTCGGCATGTATATCCGCTCGCACCTGGACGAGCCGCCCGAGTTCGAGGCGCGCCAGGCCGCCCGCAAGGCCGCCAGGGTCAAGTTCTCGCCGCTCACGCAGGTGCTGCGCGACCACCCGCGCGAAGTGCTGGCCGGCCTGGGCGTGACCATCCTGTGGACGGTGTGCACCTACGTGCTGGTGTTCTACATGCCGTCGTACGCCAAGCAGCAGCTGGGCCTGCCGCTGGGCGCGACCTTCAAGTCGACCGCGCTGTGCGGCGCCATCATCCTGGTGCTGTGCCCGCTGATGGGCATGCTGTCGGATCGCATGGGCCGCAAGCGCATGCTGGGCATCGTGGCGCTGCTGATCGGCGTGCTGGCCTATCCGCTGTTCCACTGGCTCAATGTGTCGCCGAGCACGCAGACGCTGCTGCAGGTGCAGATCGTGCTGGGCATCCTGCTGGCGGCCTTCACCGGCCCGGCCCCGGCGGTGCTGGCCGAGCAGTTCCCGACCGAAGTGCGCTCCACCGGGCTGTCGCTGGCCTACAACTTCGCCGTGACCATCTTCGGCGGCTTTGCGCCGCTGATCGTGACCTGGCTGATCGAGTCGACGCAGAACAAGCTGGCGCCGGCTTACTACGTGATTGCTGCTGCCGTGGTGAGTTTTATCGCGCTGGTGTTCATGCACGACCGTACGGGCAAGAAGCTGGCCTGAGCCGTCTGCGCCAGTTCCAGGCAAGAAAGCCAGCCGCGAGGCTGGCTTTTTTTGTTGTCCGCTGACAGGCCGCCTAGCCGGCTTCGTCCTCGTCCCGGTGGATATTGATCACATGCCGCGCCTCGAAGCACAGCGGCATGCCCGGGTTCATCTCCTCGGTGCAATACGGCTGGTTGTCGAGCTCGCCGGTGTAAAGGCTGCCCTCGCGCCCGGTGACGATCACCCACATCCGCTCCACGTGGACCTCTTCGCTGCCCGCCTCGTCGGCGACCAGGATGCGGAAGATCAGCTTGACCAGCTGGCCGGGTGCGAGTGCATCACGTTCCTCGCGCGACGGCATCCAGAAGGTGTCGGGATGGGCGGCGGCAATGGGCTCGGCGTCGTCGAGCTCCCATCCGTCTTCGTCCAGGGTTGTCAATCGCATGTCCATTTTCAGCCTTCCGCAATCTCTCAGGTGCGGGCATGATCGCAGCAAATGCGCCGGTCGGCGAGAGCCTGGCCGGCGTCCGGGACTTTCAAAAGGGAACAGGTACCCATGACAAGCAAGAAGGAAGCACCGGTGCGCTGCGGCTGGTGCGGCACGCTGGAGGACTATTGCCACTACCACGACACCGAGTGGGGCTTCCCGGTCGCCGATGATCGCCGGCTGTTCGAGAAGCTGTGCCTGGAAGGCTTCCAGTCCGGCCTGAGCTGGCTGACCATCCTGCGCAAGCGCGAGGCCTTCCGCAAGGCGTTTGCCAATTTCGACATCGAGAAGGTGGCGCGCTTCAGCGAGCGCGATATCGCACGCCTGCTCGGCGATGCCGGCATCGTGCGCCACCGCGGCAAGATCGAGGCGGCCATCAACAATGCGCAGCGGGCTCGCGAACTGCTGGAGACGGAATCGTCGCTGGCCGCCTACTTCTGGCGCTTCGAACCCGATCCGGCCAGCCGGCCCAGGGTGCTGACACCCGAGGTGCTGCGCACCATGGCGACCTCGCCGGAATCCACGGCGCTGTCAAAGGACCTGAAGAAGCGCGGCTGGCGCTTTGTCGGTCCCACCACCATGTACGCGCTGATGCAGGCGATGGGCCTGGTCAATGACCACCAGGAAGGCTGCACGACCCGTCCCGAGGTGTTGGCTGCGCGCAAGGTGTTCAAGGTGCCGCGCTAGCGGTGGGCGGACGTATACCCGGTGCGCACCAGGTATACGTCCGCGTGCGCCGGCTGGCGGCGGCGGTATACGCCGGCGCATGACCATGCCCGCGTAAACGTCAGGCCACCGCGAACAGCGCAACGGTCCTGCCTATGTCTTTAATATTGTTTACATATGTAAACATAGTAGTAGTAGGTAAACCAGGCTTCAGGCCGTGGATAAGTCACCTTTTCCCTTTCGGCTCAGGGACTTGCAGCAAAGATAACCACTCCGGGATAACCCTGATTCGCCGGGATAGTCCGGCAGTTACGTATACGTCGGCAATGCGGGCGCCGGAGTTATCCGTATACGTCCCACAAGGCGCCCCCAGGCGGGGCACAGCTTGTCCGGGCGGTTATCCCCAGCAACCGGCGAAGATGTCCACAAGCCGGGCTCAGGCAGCGCTGGCCTGGCTGCCCATGTATACGGGGTCGACGTGCGTCATTACATTGAGTACGTGATGATGTTCCAGGGTGCGGCGCCGGGCTTCGACTGCGATGGCATGGCCCTGCGCCACCGTCAGCGTGGCATCGATCTCCAGGTGCACGTCCACCAGCACCTGGTCGCCCATCTTGCGGGTGCGCAGGTCGTGCAGGCCCAGCACGCCGGGCGTGCCCAGCATGGTCGCGCGGATCTCCGCGACGGTCTCCTCGTCGGCCGCCCGGTCCATCAGGTCGTCGAGCGCATCCCAGCCGAAACGCAGGCCCATGCGCGCCACCATCAGCCCGACCACAATGGCCGCCACCGGGTCGAGCATGTGGTAGCCCAGCAGGTTGCCGCCGATGCCCAGCGCCACCACCAGCGACGAGGCCGCATCCGAGCGCGCATGCCACGCATTGGCCACCAGCATGCCCGAGCGCACGCGCCGCGCCACCACCAGCATGTAGCGGAACAGCAGCTCCTTGGACGCCAGCGCGGCCAGCGCCACCCACAAGGCCACCGGCTGCACCGGCTGCAGGCTGGCCGGATGCTGCAATTTATCCACCGCCGCCCACAGCATGCCCGCGCCCACCGCCAGCAGCAGCCCCCCGAGTGCCAGCGATGCCGCGGTCTCGAAGCGCAGGTGGCCGTACTGGTGGTCGGCGTCCGGGTCCTTGCGGCTCTGCCAGCCGGCCAGCAGCACCACGAAGTCGGACAGCAGGTCTGAGAGGGAATGCGCGGCGTCTGCGATCAGCGCCTGCGAGCCGGACATGACGCCGGCCACCGCCTGCGCGGCGGTCAGGCCAATATTGACGGCCACGCTGACCAGCGTGCTGCGCCGGCCGGCCCGGTGGCGCGCGTCGGCCTCGGCCGGGCTGGCGGCGGTGGCGTCGTCCGGCAGGCCGGCGGAGGCTGGCCGCAGAGGGTTGTGTTCCGATTCCATCGGGTGACTATAGCCCAACATCCGCGATGGGCGAACCGGGCCATGGCGGCGCTGCCGTGCCGATTTCGTAACAGCGCTGGCGAAGTTTTGGTGGCGCCTTTACCGTTACACAGGACGGGCACACCCGGACACTGCAAGGAGGACCCAACGATGGCGATTCGGTCACTTGCCTCGCACAGCACATCCCAGCTGCGCCGCCTGGTCGGACAGATGCAGGCGGAAGTCGACGCATTAGAAAACCTTTCCACCCCTGACGCCGACGCGCAAAGCCGTCTTGGCTATGCCATCGGCCGCCTGCGCGACGGCATCGAGGCGGTCGAGGACGCGCTGCAGTCGCTGCGCGCGCTGCAACAGGTACGGCCGTCGGCAATGAAGGCCCGCCGGCCGACCCGGGTGGCCTAGCCTAGCCGCGCCTGCACGCTGGCGCGATCCACATGGCCGGGCAGATCGCCCGCGCTCCTTGTTGTCCCCACGGGCTGGCTCACGCCGCCGGGCAATAGCGCAGCGCCTGCGACATGGCTTCGCATGCGGCCGGTACCGGGCCGATGACGGGAATCGGAAAGCGCTGGCCCAGCGCCCGGGCGGCCTCGCCCAGCGGGCCGCCGCCGATGATCACGGCTTGCGCGCCATCGGCGCGGATGCAGGTATCGACCGCGCCCGCCAGCAGGTCTTCCTGCTGCTGCGGCGTGCCGCCCAGCGCGCGCGGATCGCCCTCGGTGAAGCGCGCGCCCGTGAACAACTCGTCCAACCCCTGCCGGCGCACGCTGGCGCTGATCGACGCCGCCAGCCGCGGCGTGGTCGTGGCAATGCCGAAGCGCCGCCGCCCGGCCGCGGCCGCATGCATCGAGGCTTCGCCGATGCCCACCACCGGCACCGACAGGCACGCGCGCAGGGTCTCGATGCCGGGGTCGCCGAAGGCGCCGACGATCACGCCGTCGGCACGGCCGGCCAGGCGCAGCATGTCTGCATCGCAGATGGCCTCGGCGGCCACGGCAAGGTCGTCTTCGTCGATGATCATCGGCGCCCCGCGCGTGACCGTGGCGCCGACCACGGCCGGCGGCGCGGCCATGGCCTGCGCGAACCAGGCGCGCGCGATCTCGACCATCATCTGCGTGGTGGCGCTCGACGTATTCGGGTTGATCAGCAGGATGTGGCTCATGGATGTCTCTTGAGATTCAGGAATACTGGCCGGAATTGGACACATTGGCCAGCCCGGCCAGCTCAGGCGCTGCGTCCGACGAACGATTTCCTGTTGGCTTGCATGGGATCGAGCAAGGCCCCGGCGGGCGTAGGTTGGCGGCGGCACAAGGCGCGTACGCCTGTGCCGAGGGGTCAACGATAGCGTATGGCAGCTGCCAGTGCGAGATGGCGGACAGCGCAGGCGGCAGAAACACAAAAGCCCCGGAAAGCGTTGGCTTTCCGGGGCTTTTACGAGTGATATCTGGTGGACCGAAGGAGGATCGAACTCCCGACCTCTGCATTGCGAACGCAGCGCTCTCCCAGCTGAGCTATCGGCCCGTGGCGGTTGATTGTAGCGTAATACGGCAGCGCCCTTCAATCCTCGGCGCGGCACATGAGGGGGGCTGTGCAACATCAGGCGGCCATGCCCGGATTGCCGTCCATGCCGCGCACGCGCGGCAGGTTCAGCGGGCGGGCGCTGACTTCCCTGGTGCTGCGCAGCCACTGCGCCATCACGTCCCAGATCGGGGCGCCGCCGGCCTGGCGCGCCTCTTCGGCCACCGGGGCCCAGCCCGCCACCTTGTAGGTCTTGCCGGCTTCCAGCGGCTTGCCGGCCAGGCGCATGTCGCTGATGCGCTTGCCCATGCCGGCGGCAGGATCGATGGTGTACTGCAGCCCGCCCACGCGCACCATGTCGCCGCCCTGCTGGTAGTACGGGTCGGGGTTGAACAGGTTGTCGGCCACATCTTCCAGGATGGTCTTGATGGTCTCGCCGCTCATCTGCGTCACCGTGGTGTACGGGTAGGTGATGGCGGTCTGGTCCATCAGGTGTTCCATGGTGATGGCCTCGCCCGGCAGCAGCGTGGTGCCCCAGCGGAAGCCCGGCGAGAACGCGATCTGCGCGCCCTGGGCCTGCATCAGGCCGTCCAGGATCAGCTGGTCGAAGGTGCCGTTGAAATTGCCGCGGCGGTACAGCAGGCCGCGGTTGACGGCCAGCACTTCGCTCAGTTTTTGCTCATAGGGCGCGCGAACCGTCTTGATCAGCGCGTCCATGGCCGGGTCGGCCGGCAGGTAGTTGGCGAATACCGGCAGCAGCCGGTAGCGAAAGTCCGCGACTTTGCCACCCTTCACGTCAAAGTCCAGCACGCCGAGGAACTTGCCGTTGGAGCCGGCATTGGTCACCAGCGTGGTGCCGCCGGCATTCTTCACCGGCACCGGCGCGGGCATGCCGTCATGGGTATGGCCGCCCAGGATGGCGTCGAGCCCGCGCACGCGCGAGGCCAGTTTCAGGTCCACATCCATGCCGTTGTGGGACAGCAGCACCACTGCCTGCGCGCCCTTGCCGCGCGCTGCGTCGATGACCTGCTGCAGGTTCTCTTCCTGGATGCCGAAGGTCCAGTCCGGCACGAAGTAGCGCGGGTTGGCAATGGGCGTGTATGGGAAGGCCTGGCCGATGATGGCCACCGGCACGCCGTTGATCTCGCGGATCACGTATGGATCAAATACCGGATCACCGAAATCATTGGTCTTGATGTTCTGCGCCAGGAAGGCGACCTTGCCCTTGAAGTCCTTGTCGACGATCTCCTTGACGCGGTCCGCGCCCAGGGTCATCTCCCAGTGCGGCGTCATCACGTCCACGCCCAGCGCCAGCGCGGCATCGACCATGTCCTGGCCCTTGGTCCACAGCGCGGTGGCCGAGCCCTGCCAGGTATCCCCGCCATCGAGCAGCAAGGCACCCGGCCGGCCCGCCTTCAGCCGTTTCACCAGCGTGGCCAGGTGCGCAAACCCGCCGACCTTGCCATAGCGGCGCGCGGCCTCGTTGAAATCCAGGTAGGTGAACGCATGCGCCTGCGGCGTGCCGGGACGGATGCCGTACTGGCGCAGCAGCGCGTCGCCGACCAGGTGCGGCGGCTTGCCGGCATAGTCGCCGATGCCGAGGTTGACATTGGGTTCGCGGAAGTACACCGGCCGCAGCTGCGCATGGCAGTCGGTGAAATGCAGCAGGTGGACGTTGCCGAAGCGCGGCAGGTCGTACATGGCCTCGGCGGCCTGCGCGTCTTGATGGGGGAACGTCATGCCGCCGGCGCCGGCAATGGCCAGCACCTGCAGGAACTCGCGTCGGTTCATGTCTCTTCCTGGAATTGGCGGTGGCGGTCGGCCCGTGGACGCGGGCGTCCGCCATCGCAAAACTATGGCCGCGCGTACCGCTCCAGCGCCGCCACGTCGTCTTCGAGCATTTCGCCCACTTCCTTCTGCACCACGCGGCCGCGCGCGTCGATCACGTACAGCTCCGGCAGCCCCTTGCGCTTGCCGAACACGGCCTGCAGCGCGGGGGAGTCCATCGTCGCCTGGAAGGTGTAGCCGCGCTTCTTCATGTAGTCGGCAGCCTCGCGCGGATCCTTGTCGATGCTGATGGCCAGCACCTGCAGCGGCGTGCCGCGCGTGCGTTCATGGAGCTTCTGCAGGCGCGGGTTCTGCATCGCGCAGAACGGGCACCACGAGGCCCAGTACTCGACCACCAGCGGCTTGCCGGCCAGCGCGGCGGCGCTGAGGGTGCGGCCGTCGAGGGTGCGCACTTCGGGCAGGCGCACCGTGTCGCCTACCTCCAGCGCTGCAGCGCCGGCTGCAGCGCCTACCAGGCTGAAGGCCAGCAGCCAGCGCAGCAACACGGCATGCGCGCGCATCGGCCTTACTGGTTGACCGGCGAGGCCGGGTCGAGCAGCAGCGCCATCACGTCGCGGATCTGGGCCTCGGTCAGGATGCCCTTGTGGCCGAAGCGCGGCATGTTGGAGCAGGCGGCGTAGGCGCTGGAGTCCCAGATCTTGCCCCAGGTGTACTTGATGACGTCCTGCGAGTTGCCGCGCAGCTTGCCGTACTGGTACAGCGACGGGCCGATATTGCCGAACGAGATCTCGGCCTTGGTCATCTGGTGGCAGGCGTAGCAATTGCCGCCGTTGGTGCCGCCGACCTGGTCGGTAAACTGCATGCCGCGGCCGTTCTGGGCGACCTTTTCGCCTTCCTTCCAGTCGCCCAGCCATTTGTCTTCGGCGGGGTATTTGACCTGCTTGAGCTCGGCGGCTTCGATCTTCTTGGCAAGCTTCGCCGGCACCTTGGTGCGGTCCGGGTACTGGCTGCAGGCCTGCTGCATGCCGTCCTGGTTGAGCACGCCCTCGACCGTGACCGGGCCACGCGACGAGAACGAGTCCTCGATCAGGTGCTTCATGTCGGCGCCGCTGACGGCGGCGGGCTTGCCCTTGGGCGTGCGGGCCTTGGTGCTGTCCTGCGCGTGGGCGCCGGTTGCCAGCAGGGTGGCCAGGGCCGCGATGGCCAGTGCCTGGTGTTGTCGTTGCATGTTGTCTCTCCCGTACTGGTCAGCGCTTCATCGCCGGGCCGTCGTAGGTCCCGCCGTTGGCGTTCTTCGCCAGGAACATGGTCAGCGCGGTGATCACGTCCGAGCCATAGGCGGGTTCGGGAAAGCGCTGCTGGCGCAGGCAGTCGTACAGGCGGTGCTGCATGGTGCGGACCTCGCCCTGCGAGACGCGGTAGGCGGGCCAGGTGGTGTAGGCCGCCTGCGCGCCCTTGTCAGTCAGCAGGTTGGGCAGGTCCTGCAGGCGGATGCGCTGGCCGTCCACCGCATGGCAGGTGGCGCAGGCAAAGTCATAGGCGCCGCCGCGGTAGAAGAACATCTTCTCGCCCAGCGCATAGGTGCGCTTTTCTTCGGGATGGCTGAGCTGCACGTTCATCTTCACGCCGCGCGACTCGCCGGTCAGGTAGGCCACCAGGCGCTCGATCTCGGACGGCTTGCCCGACGACGAGAACGGGTTCTTCGTTGCCTCTTCCTTGGTCAGCCCCTGCAGCGTCATGCGGCAGTAAGCCAGCCGCTGCTCCAGGTCCATCACCTTGCTGGCGTCCTTGAAGTAGCGCGGCAGCTCGGCGTAGGCGCCCTTGGTCACGCCCGGGCCCTTGCCCAGGTCGCACTGCTCCAGCGAGGCGTTCTTCGGGCCGGCCGGCTTCTTCCACAGCTCTTCGCCGGCGGCTTCCCACAACTCGGCGGGATTGCCTTCGGCCAGCATCTGGCGGTACTTGGCGATTTCTTCGGCGGTGCTGCCCTGCGCATGCACGGCGGCGGCAGAGGCCACCGCAGCGGCGGCCGCCGCGGCCAGCGCGGCGCGCCGGGCCAGGCTTCGGATGGTGTTCATGGGGCTTCTCCTCGCGGCCTCGCACCGTGGCGGGCCGTTCTCTCTCTTGTTGCTACGCCGCCCGGCTCAGGGCTTGATATAGGCGTAGCCTTCTTCGGCCTGCAGGCGCGCAATTTCGACCACGCCGGCCGGTACCACCTTGGCTTCCATCAACAGGCTCGATTCCGGGATCTTGCGCGCCGTCAGCGTATTGCGGCACACGCGGAACTCCACCCCGGCCGAAGCCAGCGCGCCCACCGGGCCGTCAAAGGTGTTGCCGCGCCCATCCTTGGCGCCTTCGACCAGGAAATCGATGCCGTAGCCGAACGCCACCACCACGATCCTGGTCCCCGGCGCGCCGTTCAGGTGGTTGCGCAGGTTGCCCATCGCGCGCACGGCCTGGTCGATGCCTTCGGACAACTGGTACACCACCTTCACGCGCCCGCCCTTGCCGGCGGCCGGGGCAGCCTGCGCCGCCGCCCTGGCGCTCAGGCCGATGGCGGCCAGTGCCGCCGATGCTCGAATAAATGCTCGCCGCATGTTGTTCCTTCCCGCCGGGCCAGTCCCGGCATCCGTCCCGAACCTTAGCAGAGGACGGCATGGCCTGCCGGCCGCGGAACGGCTGTCAGGCGATGGTCGCTTCGTCGGTGCGCTTGTCGCCCTTGTTGTCGATCCAGGTCACGGCGACCTTGTCGCCCTTGGCGCCGCCCTTGAACTTGAAGTTCAGGAACGGGTCCTTCGACACCGCCGGGCCGAACTGGGCGCGGAACACTTCCTTGCCCTTGCACTGGGCGGTCACGGTCTGGATATGCCAGGCCGGCACGACCTTGCCGGACGCGTCCTTGCGCTGGCCGGTTTCCATGTCGTGCTTCATCAGAATCTTGACGTCAACCACGCCGCCGTTTTCGGTGGCGCGTACGCGCATCGGGTCTGCCATGTGTTTCTCCTGTTGCAGTTTGGGAATCTCGATCCGGGGCGCGGCGTCAGCCGCCGCAGCCGCCCAGCGTGACCTTGATTTCCTTCGATGCCACGTACCACTTGCCGCCGGCCTTGACCGCGGCATGCACGACCGAGGTCTGGCCCATCTTCACGCGCGTGGAGACGAACGGCTCGGTGCCGGCCGGGATGACGAAGTCGGCGGCCAGCGTGTTGGGGTTCTTTTCCACCAGGATCGCGATCTGCTCGGTATCCGGGATGGTGCTGGTCACGGCCACCGGCACCACGGCGCCGTTCTCGGCGATATCGGGGGCGGTGAAGGTGATGGCGGTGCTTTTCTCGGTGCCGCTGCCGCCGAGCGCCTTGATCACGTCGGCAACGCTCTTGCCGTCAAAGGCGTTCTTGTTCCACTCGGCCGCCTGCGCTTCGCTGATCAGGCCGGTGGCGGCCATCAGCGACAGAACAGCGGTGACCCGCAGCACTTCTCGTCGTTTGGAATTCATTCCTTGTTCTCCGGCTACTCCGTTCCAGTCGGTCGATGACCGCTTCGGGGATCTTCATGCGGCCGGTACATGGCCGGCCGCTGGTTGTCCCAAGCCGCGCGGCATTCACCGCCCGGCCTGGTGCATCGGCGGACTGCCCGCCTGGTCGGTCAGGCTTACTTGGCGGGGGAGCCAGCCAGCACCCACTCGACCACGGTCTTCAGGTCGGCGTCGCTGACCGCCGCGTTGGCGGGCATCGGCACCGGGCCCCAGACGCCCGAGCCACCGCTCTTGACCTTCTTGGTCAGGGTCGCCAGGGCGTTCTTGTCGCCCTTGTACTTGGCGGCCACTTCCTTGTAGGAAGGACCGACCAGCTTCTTGTCGACCTGGTGGCAACCCATGCAGGCGTTCTTGTTGGCGATCTCCTGTGCCTTGGCGGCATCGACCGCGTGGGCCGATGCGGCGGCGCCGAGCATCAGCGCTGCGATGACAAACTGCTTCATTGTTAAGCTCTCCAAACTCTGTAAAGCCGTGGGGACGGCAAAGGCCGCTGGGTCGTACTGCAATGGCTTCGCGGCACACACTGGCCGCCGCCTGGGGGCACTGCGGTGGCCAGTCCGCTATTTTGCCTCAAGAATCCAGCCCACCATGGCCTGCACGTCCGAATCCGGGATCTGCGGCTGCGGCGGCATCGGCACGCTGCCCCATGCGCCCTGCCCGCCCGCCTTGACCTTGCGCGCCAGCGCGGCATGCGCGTCCTGGCCCTTGTACTTGCCGGCAATGTCGACAAAGGACGGCCCCACCAGCTTGCGGTCCATCGCGTGGCAGGCCATGCACTGGTACTGGCCGGTGAGGCGCGCTCCCGGCGCGGCCGGCTCCGAAGACGCTGATGCAGCACTTTTTGGTGCGGCATTGCCCGCGGTCACACCGCGCACCGGGCCGAAGGCCCGCTGCTGCTGCGCCAGCTCGCCATGGGCATCGCGGGCATAGTCCGGTATCGACGAGGCAATCACCACCTTGCCGGCGCAGTCCTTCATGCAGGCCGTATTGCGCGTGTCCGGCCGGCCGCGCCCCGGCCATAGTCCGTGGCCGGTGGTCATGCCGTCGCGGTTGGGCATGCGCCGCTGGACCTCGGCGATATTGGCGTCAGACAGCGTGAAGTCGGCCGGGACGATCTCGCCCAGATGCAGCATATAGGCGGTGACCGCGTAGACGTCGCTCACGCTCAGGCTCTTGGGCGCGTTCCACGGCATGGCGCGGTGGATGTAGTCCCACAGCGTGCTGACGGTGCTGACCTTCATCAGCGTGGTGCGGTACGGCTGGTTGCCGGTCATGCCGTCCACGCGGCCGCGCCTGATGTCTTCGGCGGTGGTGCCGCCGACCAGCGGCGAGAACACCTCGTTGGATTCGCCGAAGTCGCCGTGGCACGACGCGCACTTGCCGTCCCAGACCCTCTGCCCCTGCGCCACCGTGCCGCTGCCTCTGGGCAGGCCCTGGAAGTCCGGGCGCACGTCGATGTCCCACGCGGCGACTTCGGCGGGCGTGGCGGTACGGCCAAGTGCCGCGCGCGCGTCAGCCGTGCCTGCCCAGGCCGGGGCGGCGCTGACGGCTGCCAGCACCAGGGCGGCGGCGGTCCTGAGTTCAGCCCACATGGACATTGGACACCTCGCCGCCTGCCGCCACCTGCCAGCTCTGGATCGCGTTGTTGTGGTAAATCGAGCGCGTGCCGCGCACCGCGCGCAGCTGCCCCAGCTTCGGCTGCACATAGCCGGTGTCGTCGATGGCGCGGCTTTGCAGGATGGCGGGGCCGCCGTCCCAGACCCAGTCCAGGTTGAAGCGCGTCAGGCACTTGGACAGCACCGGCGCCTCCAGCCGCGCGGTGCGCCAGTTGCGCCCGCCGTCGGTCGAGACATCGACACGCTTGATGCGCCCGCGCCCCGACCACGCCAGCCCGCTGATGTTGTAGAAGCCCTTGCCCACCAGCTGCTGCCCGCCCGAAGGCGTGGTGATGACCGACTTGCACTCCTGGATCGAGGTGTACTGGCGCAGCTTGCCGTCCGGCATCATGTCCACGTAGTGGATGGTCTCGTCCTTGGCGTTCCAGGGCTGGTCGCCCAGCTCCAGCCGGCGCAGCCACTTGACCCACGACACCCCCTGCACGCCCGGCACCACCAGCCGCAGCGGATAGCCGTTCTCGGGGCGCAGCATTTCGCCGTTCATGCCCCAGGCGACGATGATCTCGTCGGCCAGCTCCATCGGGATGGTGCGCGTCATCGACGAGCCATCGCCGCCTTCGGCCAGCAGGTAGCGGCCGCGGCGCAGGTCGGCGCCGGCATCGTCCAGCAGCACCCGCAGCGGCACACCGGTGAACTCGCAGCACGACAGCATGCCGTGGGTGTACTGGACCGTGGGCACGGCCACATTGCCCCATTCCATGCCGGTATTGGCGCCGCATTCGATGAAATGCATGCGCGATACCGCCGGCAGGCGCATCAGGTCGTCCATGGTGTAGACGCGCGGCGTGCGCACCAGGCCGTTGAGCATCAGCCGGTGATGGGCCGGGTCGATATCGTGCCAGCCCTGGTGGTGGCGCTCGAAATGCAGGCCGTTGGGCGTGATGATGCCGAAGAAGCCCTGCAGCGGCGCGAAGGCCACCGAAGCGGCGGAGACGCGCGTCAGGCCCGGCGACTCGCGCCGCACCAGGTTATTCTCATGCACGGAGGGCTGCCCGTACGGGCGTGCCGCCACCGGCTGGCCGAGCGAGGTGGCCCAGGGCTGCGGCTGCAGGATGGCGGGATCGCCGTCGGCCGCCAGCGCCTGGCGGCCCGCCGTGGCGGCGGCAATCCCCGCGGCGGCGCCGAGGAAGCTCTTGCGCAGGAAGTCGCGCCGCGGCGCGTCCAGGCCGTGCCGGCCGATGTCCTGCTGCAGCGATGCGCTGACGAAGTGCTCGGGCGCGGGCGCAATGCGCCCGGGCCGGTTCCGTTCCTGCAAATCAGTCTCCTCCGGCGCGCTCGCGACGATCGGGGACCGGTCGGCGTGCCTGTTATACGGGGCGCTGCAACGGGTACAGCAGCGATCCGTTTCCTGCCGGAAGAGTGGTAGCGCGGCTAGCTGGCCGTGCGGCGCTTGCGCGCTGACGGCTCTGGTGCCGGCTGTGCCATGAAGCGGTCGACCACGCCGGAGGACAAGGCGCTGTCCTCCAGCCGGCTCGCCACCTGCACGCAGACCGTGCGGCACAGCTCGATCACGCTTTCGTCCGCAATGGCGTAGAACACCAGGTTCGCCTCCTTGCGGCGCGACAGCACGCCCGAGCGGTACATCGCGTTGAGATGCCGCGACACATTGGTCTGCGACGAACCCACCGTCTCGACCACCGTGCTGACTGGCTTCTCGCCATCGCACAAGGCGTGCAGGATCTTCAGCCGCGTCGGCTCCGCCAACAGGCTGAAGTAGCCCGATACCTTTTCGAATACGCGATCCAGCTCTTCCATGGCACCTAATATATTCGTATATGCGTGAATGCGCATATAGTGTTTACCCACTGATGCGGCACAGCATAATCGTGGCGGCGAGGATCAGCGGCGCGCCAGCGCCCTGCCCGCCCACAGGCGCTGGCCGAACACATTGAGCAGCAGCCCGGCCATCACCACGGCCGCGCCCGCCCACTGCGCGCTGGACAGGTCCTCGCCCAGCAGCACATGCGCCGACACCAGTCCCACCACCGGCACCAGCAGCGTCAGCGGCGCCACCTGGCTGGCCGGGTAGCGCGTCAGCAGGCGGCCCCACATGGTGTAGCCGAACACCGTCGCCGCAAAGGCCAGGTAGGCCACGGCGAACACGGCCATGCCCGACACATGGGTGACGCTCTGCACGATGCGCGCCGGGCCCTCGACCCACAGCGACAGCAGCGCGAACGGCACAATCGGGATCAGCGCGCCCCAGATCACCAGCCCCAGCAGGTCGACCGGGCCGATCTTCTTGCTGACGATATTGCCGCTGGCCCAGCAGAACGCCGCGCACAGCGTCAGCACGAAGCCCGCCACGCTCATGCCGCCGGCGCTGCCGGCACCGGCACCGATCAAGGCCAGCCCGCCCGCCGCCACCGCCATGCCTGCAATGTTGTGCCAGCGCACCGGCTCGCCCAGCCACAGCGCCGCAATGGCCAGCGTGAAGAAGGCCTGCGACTGCAGCACCAGCGAGGCCAGTCCGGCCGGCATGCCGACCGCCATGGCGTAGAACAGGAAGGCGAACTGGCCCAGGCTGATGGTGACGCCGTAGGCCAGCAGCAGCCGCCACGGCACGCGCGGGCGCGGCACGAAGAAGATCGCCGGGAACGCCACCAGCAGGAAGCGCAGCGCACCCAGCAGCATCGGCGGCACGCCCGCCAGGCCGACCTTGATGACGACGAAGTTGACGCCCCAGACGCAGACAATGGCGAGGGCGAGGAGACGGTCTCTGGCTTGCATGGGGGGCTGGGGGTGCGGCCCGGCGGAGCGCCGGACAAAACCCGTAGGGTAGCAGCCCGCGGCCTTCGGGGCATGGCTCACGCCTGCCGAGCGGCAGGGCGAGCCGTCCTGTCCCTACCCCAGCATCTCCGCCCAGATGCCCTTTGCCCACGCCAGCGCGTAGTCGCCTTCGAGCTGGTTCGGCGCCTCCGACAACCCGCCCGATCCGGGCACCGTGACCATGGTCTTCTGCGCCGCGTCATAGCGATGCACGCTGGCCACGTGCACCGCCTCGCGGTCGGAGGTGAAGCTGTAGCAGGTGTTGTTGTAAAGCGGCTGCGGGTCGGGTGCCCGGTCCGACAGCAGCGCCACTATGGCCGCCGCCGCGACCTTGCCGTGCTGGTTGGCCATATGGCCCGACTTGGGCATCAGCGGCGCGATCTGGATGGCATCGCCGATCACGTGGATATTGGCCGCGGCGCGCGACTCGAAGGTGACGAAGTCCACCTCGCACCACTTACCATTGGCGGTGGCCAGCCCCGCCGACACCGCGATCGCGCCGGCGCGCTGGGGCGGCAGCACGTTGAGCACATCGACACGCTCGTCGTCCTGCACGTCGAACTTGAGCGTGCGCGTGGCGGGGTCCACATCCACCGCGTTGAACTGCGGCCGGTATTCCACCAGGCCCGGGTACTGCGACGCCCACACCTTGCGGAACAGCCCGGCCTTGGAGGTGATGTCCGGGTTGGCATCGAGGATCAGCACCTTGCTGCGCGGCTTGTGTTGCCTGAAGTAGTACGCCACCTGGCAGGCGCGCTCGTACGGTCCCGGCGGGCAGCGGTACGGCGCCAGCGGGATGCTGATGGCATAGGTGCCGCCGTCCGGCATGGCCTCCAGCTGGCGGCGCAGCGCCACGGTCTGCGGGCCGGCCTTCCACGCGTGCAGGACCTGGTCGCCGCCGGGCTGCTTCAGCCCGGGCAGCGCATCGCTCATCATGTCGACGCCCGGCGACAGCAGCAGGCGGTCGTACGGCAGCGTGGCGCCGCCCGCGAGGCGCACGGTCCGCTTGGCCGGGTCGATGGCCACGGCGGTATCGCGCACCAGCCGCACGCCGTGGCGGCGCACCAGCGCGTCGTACGGCAAGGTCAGGTCCGCCAGCTGCCGGCTGCCGCCGAGCACCAGGTTCGACAGCGGGCAGGAGACAAAGGCCGGATTGGGTTCGACCAGCGTGACCTCGATCGCCTGCCCGCTCCACTCGCGCAGGTAGCGGGCAGCGGTGGCGCCGCCGTAGCCGCCACCCACCACCACCACCTTGGCCGGCGCCGCGGCGCGTGCCGCCCCGACCCCGACCGAACCCAGTACTGCGGCGCCCGCGGCGCCCAGGAAGCTTCGTCTTTGCATGGTAGTCCCCCGCTGTCAGCGCACCGCGGCGAACCACGCCGTGATGGCCGCGATCTGGTCGTCGCTGTAGCCCTTGGCAATCTGGTGCATCACCGTGGCCGGCCGCGTGCCGGCCTTGAAGGCCTGCATCTGCGCGGCCAGTTCCGCCTGCGGGCGGCCCGCCAGCGGCGGGATCGTGCTGCCCGCCGGCGCGCGCCCGGCGGGGCCGTGGCAGCTGGTGCAGGCGGCGGCCTGGCTGCGCGCACGCAGCGCGGCATCGGTGGCAGGGGCGGCACTGTCTGCCGGCAGCGCCGACCGGGCGCCGCAAAGCGCCGCGGCCAGCAGCGCCAGCCGCAGCAACACAGCGGGCCGGGGGAAGATTGTCATGGTCTCGCTCCGTGTGGGGGCCGGCGCTGGGTTCCGCTGGGGGCGGCCGGCGTGGCAACCGTAGCACATCGGGCGGGACGGTGTGCGGTGAAAACCGCAGAAGGACAAACGGCGTCCGCATGAGCGGACGCCGTTGAGATCGGCCCCGGAAGCTGGACCGGGCGCGCTCAGGGCAGGTTGCGGCCCGGCGGCAGCGTCACCGGCGAAGTCACCGGTGCGGCGACCGGGCTGGTGGTCGCCGTGGTGCCAGCGGCGGCACCGGCCGGCGCATCGATCGGACCGCCCACGCCCGGCACCGACTGCACCGGCGCCGGCGTGCCGACGTTGCCGTCGAACGACGGGTTCTGCGAGGTGGAAGCTGCGTCCAGGCGCGCGCGCTCGGTGTCGTTGACGAAGTCGAAGGCCTTGACCACCTTGGTCACGCCCGAGGCATTGCGCGCCACGTCGGTGGCACGGTCGCCCTCGGCCGCGGTCACCACGCCCAGCAGGTAGACCACGCTCTTCTCGGTGGTGATCTTGATCGAGTTGGACGGCACGCCCTCGGCGGTCATCATCAGCGTCTTGACCTTGCTGGTCAGGTAGGCGTCCTGGCTCTGGGTCATGAAGCCGGGCGAGTTGACGATCTCAAGCTCGTTGATCACCACGCGCGCATTGGGCAGGCCGCGCACGTACTGTTCGATCTGCTGCTTGACGTTGTCGTTGCTGGCCTCGCCGGTCAGCAGCACCTTGCGGTTGAACACGGTCACGTTGACGCGTGCCTGGCCGCTGTAGCGCGAGTTGATGGTGTTCTCGGCCTCGAGCTGCAGGCCGCGGTCCACGGTCTGGGTGGCGGCCGGGCGGCGGTCGGTGGCCATGGCCACGCCGGTCCCCATGGCGCCGGCGATCACGGGGAAGCAGCCGGCGAGCTGGGTGGCGCAGACCAGCACGGCCGCCGCGGCCAGGCTGGCGCGGCCAAGGCCGGAGGTGCGGGAAGGATGGCGCGCGCCGGCGCCGTTCCGGGGGGCTTGCGTAGTGGGCAGGTTCGTCATGCGGTCCTTGCTGTGGCTGGATGTTGGGAATGGGAGGAAGGGCAGCATCAGGCTTCCCCGAGCAGTGCCTCGTCGATGCCGTCGCACAGGCAATGCAGGGTCAGCAGGTGCACTTCCTGGATGCGCGCGGTGCGCTCGCTCGGCACGCACAGGTGGATATCGAATTCATCGAGCAGGCCGGCGATGGTGCCGCCGCCCTTGCCGGTCAGCGCGATCACGGCCATCTCGCGCTGGCGCGCGGCTTCGATGGCGGCGATCACATTGGCCGAATTGCCCGAGGTGGAAAGCGCCAGCAAGATGTCGCCGGGCTGGCCCAACGCCTCGACCTGCTTGGAAAACACCTTGCTGAAGTCATAGTCGTTGCCGATCGCGGTCAGGATCGAGCTGTCGGTGGTCAGTGCGATCGCGGCCAGGCCCGGGCGCTCGCGCTCGAAGCGCCCGACCAGTTCGGCGGCAAAGTGCTGCGCATCGGCTGCGGAGCCGCCGTTGCCGCAGGCCAGGATCTTGTTGCCGCTGGTCAGCGCGCCGACCATCCGCTCCACGGCGGCGTTGATATAGGGGGCCATCTCCGCCGCGGCATGTCGCTTGGTCTCGGCGCTGTCTAGAAACTGTTGCTGGATACTGTCGATACTCATGGCTCTGGGGGCCTTGTTGTTGCCATTGCGATCCGCGGATCGTACCTTAGGGTCTGCCGCGCATTATGAACCAGCCCCGGCGGCATCCTGGTCAAAGGCATGCTGCAGCCAGTCCAGCCGGCCCGGTTCCAGGGCCACCACGTCGAAGCGGCACGGCGGCACCTGCGCCAGTGTGGCCAGGTAGTGCGCGGCCGCCAGCAGCACGCGGCGCTGCTTGGCCGGCGTGACGCTGGCCGCCGCGCCGCCGAAGCCCCGGCCGCTGCGCTGGCGCACCTCCACGAACACCAGCGTGCCGTCCGGCGCGCGCATGACCAGGTCGATCTCGCCGCCTTTGCAGCGATAATTGCGAACCACGGGCTCCAGGCCCTGGCGCCGCAGGTGTGCCAGGGCCCGGTCCTCTGCCTGCGCACCGCGTCGCTGTGTGGTTTGCAACTGCGTGGTGGATTTGAATGATCGCATCAACGGAAGTTCTCAAGCATGAGTGACTGGATCTCCCTGGCGGCCAGCCAGTCCTACCCGGCCGGCACCCTTTATGTCGTGGCCACGCCCATCGGCAACGTCGCCGACCTGTCGCTGCGCGCGCTGCATGTGCTCGGCCTGGCCGACGCCGTGGCCTGCGAAGACACCCGCAATACCGGCCAGCTGCTGTCGCGCGTGGGCCTGCAGCGGCCGCTGGTGGCCGTGCACGAGCACAACGAGCGCGAGGCCGCGGGCCGCATCGCGGCGCGCCTGGCAGCCGGCGAGCGCATCGCCTACGTCTCGGATGCCGGTACGCCGGGCATCTCCGACCCGGGTGCGCGCCTGGTCGAGGCGGTGCGCGCCGCCGGCCATCCGGTGGTGCCGCTGCCCGGGCCCAGTGCCGCGGTGGCCGCGCTGTCGGTGGCGGGCGACATGCTCGATGCCGGTGAGGGCCGCTTCACCTTTGTCGGCTTCCTGCCCAGCAAGCCCAAGGCGCGCACCGAGGCCATCGCCCGGCTGGCGGCGCTGGACCACGCCTGGGTCTGCTACGAGGCGCCGCACCGCATTGCCGACACGCTGGCCGCGCTGGCCGCGGGCCTGCCAGGCGAGCGCCGGCTGCTGGTCGGGCGTGAACTGACCAAGCTGTTCGAGGACATCGCGGTGCTGCCGGTGGCGCAGGCGCCGGCCTGGCTGGCCGCCGACCCGAACCGGGCCAAGGGGGAATTTGTGCTGGTGGTGCAAGGCGCTGGCGCCGCAACTGCTGCGGACGGCTTGCCGGATGCCGAAGCCCAGCGCGTGCTGGCGCTGCTGCTGGCGGAACTGCCGGCCAAGCGCGCCGCCAAGCTGGCGGCCGCCATCACCGGCGCCGGCACCGATGCGCTCTACCAGCTGGCGCTGGCGCAGCGCGCGGGACAGGCAGAGGACTGACGCGGCCCGCGCGTGGTCCCGGGATGGGGAGGAGGAAAGTAAAGCGGAGGTGTCAGCGCGCGGCGGCATGCGGCGGCGCTGCCCTGGTCAGCGCCGTGTGCGCCTGACGGTCTTGCCGCTGGCCCTGGTCGACTTGCGCGCCTTGGCAGGCGCCAGCGAGTTGGCCAGTTCCGGCACGGATACGTCGTCGTCGCCGCTGCCGTCGCCGGCCTCGGTGCCGCCGGCATCGACCTGCGGACCCAACGCGGCCACTTCGGTGCGCGTCAGGCGGCGGATTTCGACGTTCGTCGCGCCGCGTTCGACAAAGCCAAGGCGGCGTGCGGCTCCGAAGGACACGTCCAGTACGCGGTTGCCGTGGTACGGCCCGCGGTCATTGATGCGCAGCACTGCTACCTTGTTATTGCGCAGGTTGCGCACCAGCACCCAGCTGTCGAGCGGCAGCGAAGGATGGGCGGCGGTCATGGCGCGCATGTCGAAGCGTTCGCCGTTGGCGGTCTTGCGGCCGTGGAAGCCCTTGCCGTACCAGGACGCGACGCCGCGCTGCTCGAACGTGCCGATGTCGGCGCGCAGGCCTTCCAGAGAGCTGCCGCTGCGGCCTTCGTCCGCGTCATAGCCGAACAGGTTCCAGCTGCCGCTGTCCGACGCACGCGCGGACTTGTCGGCGTCGGTGCGATCGGTCTTGCCGGCCTTACCGTTCTTTGCCGCGCGCGTGGGCACGGCGCCAGCGTTGTCGTTGCTTGCGTTGCCGCCTTCAGGGGGCGTGGCACAGGCGGCCAGCACCACGGCGCATGCGGTGCATGCGCCGAGCCTGGCCAGCCGTTGCCAGCGCTTGATGAGAGCGGAGATCCGTAACATGGGCGGCATGTCTAACATTGACTCTTTACGACTATCTCTTTCAATTTGTTACGAAGTCTGTGCGATTTCGCACCATCGTGGCCCATCTACCCGGAATCCCGCTTGTAGCAAGGGATTTCCGCCCGAGAGCGGCTTCCGCGACGGGTAACGCATAAAGCACGCGACTTGCATCGGGGGCGGTGAATCGCCGCCCGGCGCTACAATGCTGGGCACCGCCCGCCGTCCGTGCAGGCCAGTCCGTGGCGCCCGGCCAGAAGGCGTCCGGCGCACAAGAAATCGTCCATGAAAGCCCTGCTCATTCCCGTCACGCCCTTCCAGCAAAACTGTTCGCTGCTGATCGATGAAAGCACCGGCCGCGCCGCGGTCTGCGATCCCGGCGGCGACCTGGATCGCATCCGCGCGGCGGTCAAGGAGCAAGGCGTCACGCTGGAAAAGATCTTCCTGACGCATGGCCATGTCGATCACTGCGCCGGCGCCCCGGCGCTCGCGCGCGAGCTGGGCATCCCGATCGAAGGCCCGCAGCAGGACGAGCGCTTCTGGATCGAGCAGCTGCCCGAGCAGACGCGCCGCTTCGGCTTCGGCCAGGCCGAGAGCTTCGAGCCAGACCGCTGGCTGGAGAACGGCGACACCGTGCAGTTCGGCAACGAGACGCTGGAGGTCTACCACTGCCCCGGCCACACGCCCGGCCACGTGGTGTTCTTCTCACGCGCCAACCGGCTGGCAGTGGTGGGCGACGTGCTGTTCGCCGGCTCGATCGGCCGCACCGACTTTCCGCGCGGCAACCACGCCGACCTGATCCGCTCGATCCGCACGCGGCTGTGGCCGCTGGGCGAGGACGTGACCTTCATCCCCGGGCACGGCCCGGTCTCCACATTCGGCGAGGAACGCCGCAACAACCCGTTCGTGGCCGATCACCTGATCGACGTGGGCTGAGGCCGTGGCCAAGCGACAGGCGCCCGACACCCGCCCGGAGATCTACGTCAGCACCGACGTGGAGGCCGACGGCCCGATCCCGGGCCCGCATTCGATGCTGTCGTTCGCGTCCGCGGCGATGCTGGCGGACAAGACCGTGGTGGGCACCTTCTCCGCCAACCTCGAGACCCTGCCCGGCGCCGCCGGCCACCCGGTGCAGATGCAGTGGTGGCAGACCCAGCCCGAGGCCTGGAGCGCCTGCCGGCGCGACCTGCAGCGGCCCGAGGACGCCATGGTCCGCTATGTCGAATGGGTCGAGAGCCTGCCCGGCAAGCCGGTCTTCGTGGCCTTCCCGGCCGGCTTCGATTTCACCTGGATGTTCTGGTACATGATGCGGTTCGCCGGGCGCTCGCCCTTTGGCTGGGCCGCCCTCGACATCAAGACGCTGGGCTTTGCGCTGACCGGGCGCCCCTATCGCAAGACCGTCAAGGCGGCCTTCCCCGCCGCCTGGATGGATCCGCTGCCGCACACCCATGTGGCTCTGGACGATGCGCTCGAACAGGGTGCGCTGTTCTGCAACATGCTGGCTACGCTGCGTGAGCGCGAGGCTGCACTGGCCAGCTTGGTACCCGATGCGGAAACGGACGGTAGCGAGCCCTCACCTTCGCCCGAGCAACCCTGAACCGGTTGCTGCGCCGCGGCAGCCCCGGCGGCACGCCCCTTGCAGGCTTGCGTTCGCATCTGACGCCAGCGCGCCTATAGTAGAAGCGGATATGGCGTACCGGGCGAAACGAGCCACAGAGTATCCGGCGCACTTGCGCAGCCACGCCATGCCGTTTGAGCCATGTTGCCCGGACCGCGCCGCGCCTGCCGAGGAGGTGTCGATCATGCGTTTTCCTACCGACCTGCACTTGAGAGACCTGGCCGGCCGGATCCATTGGCCGCATGCCACGCGGGGCGCCACGCCCATTACCCATCGCCACACCTCGGATGAGGACGCCGAAGTCGCCAAGGCCACGCTATACATCAGCACAGTGACGCTGGTGGTGCTGCTGGTCGTGCTGGCGGCCATCGCTTTCGGTCAGGAGGCCATGCACTGGCTGGGTGTTCATTAGACGACCCGCCTGAAGCTGTTTGCCTCAAGCACCGGCCGGCCCCCACAACGTGGGGGCCGGTTTTATTCGGGGCCGTGCATTGGCTGGCTCAGGCCAGCAGCGGCGCCACGTTCTCGGGCGGCCGGCCGATCGCGGCGCGGCGGTTGCGCACCACCACCGGACGCTGCATCAGGATCGGGTTGTCGGCCACGGCGGCCAGCAGCTCGGCCTCGGTCAGGCCGGGATCGGCCAGGCCCAGCTCGGCATACGGCGCTTCGTTGTCGCGCAGCATCTCGCGCACCGGCACGCCCAGCATGGTGTGCAACCAACGCAGCGTGGCCAGCGACGGCGGCTCTTTCAGGTATTCCACGATTTCCACCGGTTCGCCCAGCCGCTCGATGGCGGCCTGGACCAGGGCGAGCGTTTCGCGCGACTTGGAGCAGCGGGGGTTGTGGTAGATGGTGATCATGGCAGGGTCCTTTCTTGTCGTTGCCGTGCCCCGCCCCGGGGCGTTGGCACTAATGCGGTGCAAATCAATCCGCACTATATACAAGACACCGGCCCTCGCGCAGCATCACGCTGGTGCATGTGCCCGGCACGCATCCTGCGTTGCCCCAAGTCCTTGCATAGGGCGCCATTCCCGATGACTTCCACTACCCTTTCCGCCACGACGCCGTCCGCCGGCACGCGCAAACCCTTCACCCTGCGCGACGCCACGCCCGCCGACGTCTCCGCCATCCACGCCATCTACGCGCACCATGTGCTGCACGGCCGCGCCTCGTTCGAGGAAGCGCCGCCGAGCCTGGACGAGATGCAGCAGCGTTTTGCCGAAGTGCAGCGCAAGGGCCTGCCCTACCTGGTCGCCGTGCGCGACGGCGAGGTGCTGGGCTATGCCTATGCCTCGTCCTACCGCGCGCGCAGCGCCTATCGCTTTGCCATCGAGGACTCGATCTATGTCGACCACCGCCGCGTCGGCGAGGGCCTGGGCCAGGCCCTGCTGGCCGAACTGGTCGCCCGCTGCGAGACCGGGCCCTGGCGCCAGATGGTCGCCGTGATCGCGTGCACCGCAGGCGGCGAAGGCACGGGTTCGCTGGCCGTGCATGAACGGCTGGGCTTCCGCACCGTCGGCCGGCTGGAGGCGGTGGGGTTCAAGCACGGGCAATGGATCGATACGGTGCTGATGCAGCGGGTGCTGGGGGTGGGGGCGACGACGCTGCCGGAGTAGGCGGATCGACCTGGACGGCTTCAGCCAAGTCCTAAAAAACAAAAACGCCACGGATTCCTCCGTGGCATCTTGCGCAGCAAAGCCCGGCGCCTGCCGGCGCCCAAGCCTTACTTCATCAGGTCCGACAGCGCCAGCGCCACCACCTTGGTCGCACGGTTCAGGTCGTTCAGGCGCAGGTTCTCGTCCGAGTTATGGCCACGGGCTTCCATCAGCGTGCGCGGGCCGGCGCCGTACAGCACGGTCGGGATGCCGCGCTTGGTGTAGTGGCGCGCGTCGGTGTAGAGCGGCACGCCTTGCACCGGGATCTCCACGCCGAACACGGACTCGGCACGGCTCTTCAGGGCGCCGATCAGCTTTTCCACGCCCGGCAGTTCCGACAGCGGCTCGGCCAGGATGATGCGCTCGACCTTCACTTCGATGCCCGGACGGTCCTTGGCGGCCTTTTCCACCACGGCGCGGATCTCGCCTTCGGCGTTGAAGCCGATTTCCTCGGGGATCATGCGGCGGTCGACGCGGAAAGTCACCAGGTCAGGCACCACGTTGGTGTTGATGCCGCCCTTGATCAGGCCCACGTTCAGCGTGGCGGTGTCGATGCCCGGCACCTTCGACTTGCGCGTGGCCAGCTCGGCACGCAGGCCGTAGATGGCTTGCAGGATGTGGGTGGCGGCTTCGATCGCGTCCACGCCGGTATGCGGCATGGCGGCGTGGCCCTGCTTGCCCTTGACCGTCACTTCGACGTGCAGGCAGCCGTTGTGCGACGAGGTGATGCCGTACGAGAAGCCGGCCGAGATGGCGTAGTCGGCCTTGCTCAGGTTGTTGTCGAGCAGGAACTTGGGACCGATGTCGCCGCCGGTTTCCTCGTCATAGGTGAACTGCAGCTCGACCGCGCCGTTGATCTTCGCGCCCTGCTTCTCGGCTTCCATCAGCGCCAGCACGGCGTAGGTGTAGGTGGCGAAGTCCGACTTGGACACCGCCACGCCGCGGCCGTACATGACCGGGCCGTGCTCGCTGTCGGCCACTTCGCCGCCGTACGGGTCCTTGGTCCAGCCCAGGCCCGGGGGCACCACGTCGCCGTGGGCGTTCATGGCGATGGTCGGGCCGCCCGTGCCGAACTGCTTGCGCACGATCAGGTTGGTGGCGCTGATCATGCCGGCTGCCTTCACCAGCTCGTCCGGCACCTTGTGCGCCTCCACCGTGAAACCCAGGCCCTCCAGCAGTTCCTTGGCGCGCTTGCCATGGGCTTCGCAGTCGCCTGCGGGGTTGTCCGAGGGCACCTTGACCAGTTCGGCCAGGAAGGCTTCCTGTTCCGGACGGTGCTGGTCGATGAATTGCGTCAGCGTGGTTTCAGTGGGGTTCATATTGTCTCGTGCGGTCATGACTTGTTCTCTCAACTACGGAGGAGGGTTCGGGTGGGTTCCGGGGAATCTGCGCTGGCTTACTGCGGCAGGCAGAAGTGCTCGACGAAATCGCTGAACACGCGCGCGGACAGGGCTGCATCCTCGGCGGTCATGGTTTCGGTGGGATGGTGGCTGATGCCGCCGTTGCCGCAGCGCACAAACAGCATGGCGACGTCGGCGATGGCGGCAATGGCCATGGCGTCGTGGCCGGCGCCCGACGGCAGGTGGCGCACCGGCACGCCCTGGCGGGCAATCGCGGCGGCCCATTGCTCTTGCAGCCACGGGGCGCAGGGGACGCTCTTCGCCTCATGAGTCCTGCGGACCTGCGGGCGCACGTTGCGGCGCGCGCACACGCGCTCGATCTCGGCCAGCACGTCGTTGACGGCGGCCTCGCGCTCGGCGTCAGCGCCCGAGCGGATGTCGATGGAGAACACCGCGTGGCCGGGCACCACGTTGGCGGCGCCGTTGGGCACGTTGAACTGGCCGACCGTGCCGACCAGGCCCGGCTTGCCGCCGCAGCGCTTCTCGATATACAGGCCGATCTCGGCCCCGGCCATGGCGGCGTCGCGGCGCATGTCCATCGGCACCGTGCCGGCGTGTCCGGCCAGGCCTTCGAGCTCGACGATAAAGCGGGTGGCGCCAGAGATGGCGGTCACCACGCCCACCGGCAGGTTTTCATTGAGCAGCACCGGGCCTTGTTCGATATGGACTTCGATGAAGGCCGCGACCTTGCTGCTGTCATGCTTGGCGGCGGGCAAGGCAGCGGCGTCGAAACCGGCCTCACGCATCACTTCACGCATGGTCTTGCCGGAGTCGTCGACGTTGTCGAGCACGTTGTTGTCGAAGGTCCCTGCGATGGCGCGGCTGCCCAGCAGGGTGGCCTTGAAGCGCACGCCCTCTTCCTCGGCAAAGCCGACCACCTCGATCGCAAATGGGAAGCGCTTGCCCTGGCGGTTCCATTCGGCCACGCACGCGGTCGGCAGGATCACGCCCAGGTTGCCGTCATAGCGGCCGCCGTCGCGCACGGTGTCGAAGTGCGAACCGGTCAGCAGCGCGGGCGCGTCGGGTGTGGTGCCCTCATAGCGGCCGATCACGTTGCCGGCGGCGTCGCGCCGCACCGTCATGCCGGCCTGCTGCATCCATTCGGTCAGCTGCGCGGCGGCGCCGTGGTGGGCCTCGGTCAGGTAGGTACGGGTGAGCATGCCGGGCTGCTCGGTGTGGACGGCCAGGGCGTCGGCCCAGGCCATGATGCGCGTGCCAGTCTCTGCGGCGGACGGCGACGGATTTGCTGCCATGCGTTGTCTCCTGCTGGAAGTGCGTGAACGCCGCGGCGGGTGGTCCGGCAAGGCCCGCCGGCGTCTGCCGCAAGGCCTGCCGGCGCGGGCGGGGCGCCCGGGCCGAAGCTCTATTCTGTGCGATTCATGGTAGCACAGTGAATTCAAAAATTGCATACAAAAATGATATGCACTATATTCGCTTCCACGTTCAGACAATTTGCCGCGGACAATCCGGTCCGGACAGGCGATTGCGTGGATTCCGCCTCAACAGGGGGGCTGTCCGCGAGGTGGCGCGCTCCCGACCCGGAAGCCCCGCACGGAACGTAAGGCCGGCAGCCACCCGCCAGTAGAGCAGTACGGGGCCGCCGGTGATTCCTGGATCAGATGGGCCAGCCAGCACCAGCCAATGCACAGGCGCCGGACCGGCCCGGTACGGAGACAACCATGCAGCATGCAGTTCCCTCGCAGCCCCGCCCCGGCACCCCCCAGCCCCGTTTGCATACCCGCTTCACCCGTTCGCTGTTTGGCCAGGTGCTGATTGCCCTGGTGATTGGCACGGCACTCGGCCTGGCCTTCCCCGAGTTCGCCGCCAAGCTCAAGCCGCTTGGCGATGCCTTTATCAAGCTGATCAAGATGCTGATCGGCCCGATCGTGTTCTGCGTGGTGGTGGCCGGCATCTGCGGTGCGGGCGAGCTGAAGAAGGTCGGCCGCGTCGGCATCAAGGCGGTGGTGTACTTCGAGATCGTCACCACCATCGCGCTGGCGCTGGGCATCCTGCTGGCCTATGTGTTCCAGCCCGGCGTCGGCATGAATGTCGACCCGCGCTCACTCGACGCGTCGGCCATCGCCGGCTATATCGACAATGCCACCAAGGTGAAGGACCAGGGCACCGTCGATTTCCTGCTCAAGCTGATCCCCAATACCGTGTTCGGTGCCTTTGCCAATGGAGACGTGCTGCAGGTACTGGTGGTATCGATCCTGTTCGGCTGCGCGCTGTCGCTGGTGGGTGAGCCGGGCCGGCCGCTGGTCAGGCTGATCGATACCTTCTCGCACACGCTGTTCAAGATGATGGGCTTCATCATCAAGCTGGCGCCGCTGGGCGTGCTGGGCGCGGTGGCCTTTACCGTGGGCAAGTACGGTATCGGCTCGCTCAAGCAGCTCGGCTTCCTGGTGTTCCTGTTCTACGGCGCGGTGGCCATCTTCGTGCTGGTGGTGCTGGGCACGATCATGCGCGTGTGCGGTTTCTCGGTGATCAAGCTGATCCGCTACCTGCGCGCCGAGCTGCTGGTGGTGCTCGGCACGGCCTCGTCCGACAGCGTGCTGCCGCAGGTGATGAAGAAGCTGGAGTTCATGGGCATCAAGAAGTCGGTGGTGGGCCTGGTGATCCCGACCGGCTACTCGTTCAACCTGGATGCGTTCTCGATCTACCTGACGCTGGCCGCGGTCTTTATCGCGCAGGCGACCAACACGCCGCTGGCGCTGGGCGACCTGCTCGGCATCCTGGCGGTGGCGCTGGTCACCTCCAAGGGCGCGCACGGCATCCCCGGCTCGGCCATCGTGATCCTGGCGGCGACGCTGTCGGCGCACCCGGCGATTCCCGCCATCGGACTGGTGCTGGTGTTGTCGGTGGACTGGTTCATCGGCATTGCCCGCGCGCTCGGCAACCTGATCGGCAACTGCGTGGCGACCGTGGTGGTGGCCGCCTGGGAGAAGGATATCGACCGCGAACGGGCCCATGGCGTGCTCAACGGCACCATTGAAGCGACCGACCTGGATGCGGGTCTGGCCGCGATGGCGGAGGACGGCGTGGACGCCGGATCTCCGGTCGCCGTGCCAGGGCGATAGAATCACGCATCTCCCCAACCGCGCAGCCTCTGCGCAAGTGCGCTGCCATGCCCGAGCATATCGATCCTGACATGACCGCCGAGGCGATCGCCGAAGACATTGTCGCGGCCATCGTTTCGCACCGCCTGCCGCCCGGCACCAAGCTGCGCGAGGAGGCCCTGGCCAGTGTCTACCGCGTCAGCCGCACCAAGGTGCGCGCGGCGCTGCTGATGCTGTCCAAGGACAAGGTCATCCAGATCGTGCCGGACAAGGGCGCCTTCGTGGCCAAGCCCAGCGCCGAGGAGGCGCGCGAGGTCTTCGCGGTGCGCCGCATCCTGGAAGCGGCGCTGGCGCGCGAGTTCGTCGCCAAGGCGACCCCGGCCGACTACAAGCGCATCGACAAGCACCTGGCATCCGAACGCAAGGCGCTGACTGGCAACGATGCGCAGGTGCGCACCCGGCTGCTGGGCGACTTCCATATCGTGCTGGCCGAGGTGGTCGGCAACGGCGTGCTGACCGAGATGATGCGCGAGCTGTCGACGCGCAGCGCGGTCATCACCATGCTGTACCAGTCGCGCCGCGACGCGGCCTGCTCGTCCGACGAGCACCGCGAATTCATCGAGGCCGCCCGCGCCGGCGATGTCGAGCGGGCCGTCGCGCTGATGGTGGACCACCTGGGCCACGTGGAAGGTGCGCTGCATTTCGAGGAAACCGCGCCGGTGTCGCGCGGCAAGGACCTGGTGACCGCGCTGCTGGCCTAGCCTGCATGCGCGTTCGCGGCCCCGCTTGACGTGAGTCAAGGTGTTATCCGCCGCCCGCGCGCACACTTGACCCCGCCATGAAGACGCGGGGGCGCACTTCATGAGCACTCCGCCTTCCGGCACCTCATCGTCGGGAGGCTGCCCGCACGCTGCAACGGTGTGCGGGCTTTCTTTTTTCTGAGGACTGGGTTTTGCGCTGCGGAATGGCGCCCTGTCCCGCCGCTTGGCCGCCACGCGGTCCCGCACCCGTTTTTCCCTTTCCCGCCAGCTAGTTGCAGCGCCCGGACGGCGTTCCCGGCGCTCCAATTGTTGCGTCCGGGGCGGCCAGCATTGCCGGCAATACGCGAAATCGAATTCCGGCTTCGGGTTAGGATGCCGGAGGCCCGAGCCAGAGGCCGGCGCCGCCCTCGCAGCACCCGGGGCGGACGTACGCCAGAACAGATACATGGAGACCGTCATGCGCCATCGCGCGATACCTGCCGTGCAGCCACGCCGCCGGCGCTAGCACTCCCCTGCATTTCGCCCCGCCACGGTCCTGCCCGACGCCGGATCGCGGCCCGCATCGCCTGACCATCGATCGAGAGGACTTCCCATGCCCAGTGCCTTCCGCCCCGACGCCTTTGCCGGCAAGACTGTATTCGTCGCCGGCGCCTCCTCCGGCATCAACCTCGGCATCGCGCACGGCTTCGCGCGCGCCGGGGCGAAGCTGGCGTTGATCAGCCGCACCGCCGAGCGCATCCAGGCCGCCGCCGAAACCATCACCGCAGCCGGCGGCACCGCCATCGGCATGGCCGCCGACGTGCGCGACTATGCCGCCGTGGAAGCGGCCTTCGCACGCGCCCAGGATGAACTGGGGCCGATCGACGTGGTGATCTCCGGCGCCGCGGGCAACTTCCTCGCGCCCGTGGTGGGCATGTCGGCCAATGCCTTCAAGACCGTGGTCGATATCGACCTGCTCGGCACCTTCAACGTGTTCCGCGCCAGCTTCGACCACCTGGCCAAGCCGGGTGCGTCGCTGATCGCGATCACCGCGCCGCAGGCGGTCAACGCCATGATGTTCCAGGCCCATGCCTGCGCCGCCAAGGCCGGCATCAACATGCTGATCAAGTGCCTGGCGATGGAATGGGGCCCGGCCGGCGTGCGCGTGAACGGCATCTCGCCCGGCCCGATCGCCGACACCGAAGGCATGGCGCGGCTGGCGCCCACGCCCGAGGTCGAGGCTCGCTACAAGGCGCGCCTGGCGCTGCGCGACTACGGCACCAAGGACGATATTGCCGATGCCGCGATGTACCTGAGCAGCGACAACGCGCACTACGTCACCGGCACCATCCTCGACTGCGACGGCGGCAGCAAGCTGGGCGACGCCTCGGCCGATGCGCTGAAGAAGCCGCAGTAATCACCGTACCGAATACCGACCACGAGACCAGGAGACCCCCCATGACGGCATCCGTCCTCTATCAAGCCAGCGAAGGCGTGGCCACGCTGACCCTGAACCGCCCGGACGTGCTCAACGCGATGAACGGCGACCTGATGCGCGAGCTGCGCGAGGGCGTAGAGCGCGCCGCCGGCGACGCCGCGGTGCGCGCCGTGCTGATCACCGGCGCGGGCCGCGGCTTCTGCGCCGGCGCCGACCTGGCCGCGCGCGGCAAGGATGGCATCACCGATTCCGGCACGCTGCTGCGCGAGCGCTACCACCCGATCATCATGACGCTGCGCCAGATGCCCAAGCCGGTCGTCACCGCGGTCAACGGCGTGGCCGCCGGTGCCGGCATGAGCCTGGCGCTGGCGGGCGACGTAGTGCTGGCGGCTCGCTCGGCCAGCTTCCTGCAGGCCTTCTCCAAGATCGGCCTGGTCCCGGACGCTGGCAGCACCTACTTCGTGCCGCGCTATGCCGGCGAGATGCGCGCCCGCGCGCTGGCCATCCTGGCCGAGAAGATCGATGCCGAGGAAGCCCAGCGCATCGGCCTGGTGTGGAAGGTCCACGCCGACGACGCGCTGCAGGACGAGGCCGGCAAGCTGGCCCGCCACCTGGCCACCATGCCGACCATGGCCTACGGCATGATCAAGGAAGCCCTCAACCAGAGCTTCGACAACGACCTGGCCACGCAGCTCGAAGTCGAAGCCACGCTGCAGTCGCGTGCCAGCCGCAGCGATGACTGCAAGGAAGGCGTGGCCGCCTTCATGGAGAAGCGCAAGCCGCAGTACAAGGGCCGTTGAGAACCCCATTCCAAGGAGCCAGCGCATGAGCGCCAGCAGCAACGAACGTATCCTCGTCACCATCGAAGACGGCGTCGCCGACGTCCGCCTGAACCGCCCCGACAAGATGAACGCGCTCGACCAGGCCATGTTCGACGCGCTGATCGAGACCGGCGAGCAACTCGCGCGCATGCCCGACCTGCGCGCCGTGGTCCTGTCCGGCGAAGGCCGCGCCTTCTGCGCGGGGCTGGACATGGGCCGCATGGCGGGCATGTTGTCGGACGGTGGCGGCGAATCCCACAACGACAGCATCGGCGCGGGCCGCCTCGGCAAGCGCACCAACGGCATGTCCAATCGCCCGCAGTACGCGTGCATGGTCTGGCGCGAACTGCCGGTGCCGGTCTTCGCGGCGGTCCACGGCGTGGCTTTCGGCGGCGGGCTGCAGGTGGCGCTGGGGGCGGACGTACGCTACGTCGCGCCCGATACCAGGCTGTCGGTCATGGAAATGAAATGGGGGCTGGTGCCCGACATGGCCGGCATGGTGCTCACGCGCGGACTGGTGCGCCCCGACGTGCTGCGCGAGCTGATCTACAGCGCGCGCGTGCTGAGCGGCACCGAAGCCTGCGAACTGGGCCTTGGCACCTACCTGGCCGACGACCCGCGCGCCGCGGCGCTGGAAGCCGCGCGCCAGGTGGCACAGAAGAACCCGGATGCGATCCGCGCGGCCAAGCGCCTGATGGCCGTGGTGGAGCGCGGCGACAATGCCGCCATCCTGCAGGCCGAGTCCGATGAGCAGGACCGGCTGGTCGGCTCGCCCAACCAGGTCGAGGCAGTGCTGGCCAATATGCAGAAGCGCGCGCCGCGCTTCGAGCCGGCGGGCTGAAGCAACGCGCTCAGTGGTGGCGCCGTCGGCGCCACCACAGCGCATAGACCGCCAGGTTGACCGCAAGCACCACCGCGCCGAGCCACAGTTGCACCGCCGGCGTAAGCCCGGCCGGATAGATCAGCGGCAACAGGTAGCGCTCGACAAAACCGCCGCTGTAGCCCGCCTGCCCGGCAGCCTGGCGCAGCGTGTTTTCCAGCGGCGTCAGCGGGCAGATCCAGCCGGACCATTCGATCAGCACGCCCCATGCCGCCGCGGGCAGGTGCAGCCATGCGACACGCGGCCAGCGCAATACCAGCAGGCCGCCCGCCACCACGAACAGGATAAACAGCCCGTGCACGATGACCACCAGGTCGGCCAGCCAGGCTGTGATCGGCATCGCGCTCGGCGGCGGCCTCAGTTGCCGCCCGCCGTGTCCATCCAGTAGCCCGGGCGCGCGAACTGCGCCTTCAGGTGCTCGATGAAGAAACGGATCTTGGCCGGCACCGGGCGCTGCTGCGGGTACACGGCAAGGATGTCGTAGGCCGGCAGCGCGTATTCGTCCAGCACCGTGATCAGCTCGCCGCTCTCCAGCTGCGGCAGGATCTCCCAGGTCGAGCGCCAGCCCAGGCCCAGGCCCTCGCCGGTCCAGCGGTGCAGCAGCTCGCCGTCGTTGCAGTCCAGGTTGCCGTTGACGCGCACGGTCACGGTCTTGCCGTTCTGGCTGAAGTACCAGCCGCGCTGCTGGCCGCCCTGCAGGTTGAACGCCAGGCAGTTGTGCTGGGCCAGGTCGTCCAGCGTCTGCGGCACGCCGTACCTGGCAAAGTACGCCGGCGTGCCGCACACCACGCGCTTGTTCGACGCCAGCTTGATCGCGACAAAGTTCGGGTCGATGGCGCCGCCGATGCGGATGCCGACGTCATAGCCTTCGCGCACCAGGTCGACCACGCGGTCGGTCAGGTTGAATGAGATCTGCACTTCCGGGTTGGCCGAGAGAAACGCCGGCGCGTGCGGTGCCACGTGCTTGCGCCCGAACGCCGCCGGTGCCGAAACGATCAGGTGGCCGGTGGCCTTGTGCTTGCCTTCGGCAATCAGCATCTCGGCGCGGTCCAGGTCGGCCAGCGCCTTTTTGCACTGCTCCATGAACACCGCGCCCTGCTCGGTCACGGCGATGCGGCGCGTGGACCGGTGCAGCAGCTTGACGCCGATGCGGGCTTCCAGCGCGTTGATGCGGCGGCCGATCATCACCGGCGTCACGTTCTGCGTGAGCGCCGCGGCCGCCATGCTGCCGTGCTCCACCACGGCGATAAAGGCTTCGATTTGCTTGAGTTTGTCCATCGGATATTCGTCTCCCGGGCGCCATTGTGCGGCATCCCCGGGGATGTGGCATCCCTGCGCGGCTGATGGGCAGGATCGCGGCATCCGCATACGGCGGCGTCAGGGCCGCTGCCAGGGGCAGGCCGCGTCACCCCGCGCCGGTGCGGTATCAACCGCCCGGAGCCGCCCGCGCCCTGACCTGCGCGTTCATCTCGGCCGCTTCGCCCAGCACATGGGCCAGCCGCCGCAGCGGCCGGCTGCATTGCACGTGCAGGTACAGGTAGCAGGCCGCGCCGGTCACCACCATCACGCCGTAGAGCCACAGCAGCGCCCCGGCCATGGCCTGCTGACGCGGCAGTGCGGCCACCACGGCCGCGGCCGGCGCCAGTGCCAGGAGCATTGCCAGGGTGCGCGCAGCACCTTCCCACAACCGCAGTTGCAACACCACGCGCCGCTGGCGCGCCTGCAGCTGCGGCGGCGGGATGCGCGCCAGCCGGCGCAGCAGCGCATCCTCGGCCGCGCTGTGGCGGTCCATCTCGGCGGCCTGCCAGCGCAGCGGATGGCGCAGCCTGGCCAGTACGGTGCCGGCGCGCGTGAGTCCGGCGCCGACATAGCAGGCGGCCGACAGGGCCAGCAGCGCCTCGAAGGTCCGCAGCGACCACGGCGGCACCGGGTGCTTCAGCCACAGCCGCCAGGCGGCCAGGGCCGCGCCGCTCAGGATGGTCGCGACCAGCGCCGCGATAAAGCCCACCCACAGTGCGCGCCCGAGGCGGCCGCCCGGCGCCGGAGGGTCGGCAGCCGGCCCGGGCGGGGCGGCGGCAAGCGCTTCAAGCAGTTCGTAGGTAGACGGCAGCCTGGAATACATGGTCGGCCCGGATGGCGAGGAATCCCGCCATTTTGCCGCACTGCGCTGCGGCGGCCCGCCGGCGCCGGCCCGTACCCACCGCTGCGCTGCGTGCCCGTACCGTCACACCACATATCCAATTGCCTACCCCGGCGTACGCTCGCCGACCGTCCAATCGGGCTTCCAAGGCGATATTGCGTACCCCAGGTATCGAATCAACTGATCTCCCTTCTGTTTATCCCACCCCACCTGCGGGAATAGGATCGACTCCAACGGAATTCACACCATCACTGGAGACAAGATCATGGCAAAGATGAGAGCAATCGACGCGGCAATCGCCGTGCTGGAGAAGGAAGGCGTGACCACGGCATTCGGCGTGCCGGGCGCGGCCATCAACCCGTTCTACTCGGCAATGCGCAAGTCGGGCAACATCAACCACGTGCTGGCCCGCCACGTCGAGGGCGCCTCGCACATGGCCGAAGGCTACACCCGTGCCGAGCCGGGCAACATCGGCGTGTGCGTCGGCACCTCGGGCCCCGCCGGCACCGACATGATCACCGGCCTGTACTCGGCCTGGGCCGATTCGATCCCCATCCTCTGCATTACCGGCCAGGCCCCGCGCGCCCGCCTGTACAAGGAAGACTTCCAGGCCGTCGATATCGAATCGATCGCCAAGCCCGTGACCAAGTGGGCCGTGACCGTGCGCGAGCCGGCCCTGGTGCCGCAAGTGTTCCAGCAAGCCTTCCACATCATGCGTTCGGGCCGCCCGGGTCCGGTGCTGATCGACCTGCCGTTCGATGTGCAGGTGGCTGAGATCGAATTCGATGTCGACACCTACCAGTCGCTGCAGCCGTACAAGCCGGCTGCCTCGCGCGCCCAGATCGAGAAGGCCATCTCGATGCTGAACGCGGCCGAGCGCCCGCTGATCGTGTGCGGCGGCGGCGTGATCAACGCTGACGCGGCGGAACTGCTGGTCGAGTTCGCCGAACTGGTCAACGTGCCGGTGGTGCCGACCCTGATGGGCTGGGGCGTGCTGGCCGACGACCACCCGCTGCAAGCCGGCATGGTCGGCCTGCAGACCTCGCACCGCTATGGCAACGCCACGCTGCTCGCATCGGACTTCGTGATGGGCATCGGCAACCGCTGGGCCAACCGCCACACCGGCAGCGTCGACGTCTACACCAAGGGCCGCAAGTTCGTGCACGTCGATATCGAGCCCACCCAGATCGGCCGCGTGTTCGGCCCGGACCTGGGCATCGTGTCGGACGCCAAGGCCGCGCTGGAACTGTTCGTTGAAGTTGCCCGCGAAATGAAGATGGCCGGCCGCCTGCCGTGCCGCAAGTCGTGGGTGGCCGACGTGCAGAAGCGCCGCCGTACCATGCAACGCAAGAGCGATTTCGACAACGTGCCGGTCAAGCCGCAGCGCGTGTACCGCGAGATGAACCAGTACTTCCCGCGCGACGTGCGCTACGTCAGCACCATCGGCCTGTCGCAGATCGCCGCGGCGCAGTTCCTGTCGGTCAACGAGCCGCGCCACTGGATCAACTGCGGCCAGGCTGGCCCGCTGGGCTGGACCATCCCGGCCGCGATCGGCGTGAAGACCGCCTCGCCGGATTCGGATGTGGTGGCGATCTCGGGCGACTATGACTTCCAGTTCATGATCGAAGAGCTGGCCGTGGCTGCGCAGTTCAAGGTGCCGTACATCCACGTGGTGGTGAACAACTCCTACCTCGGCCTGATCCGCCAGGCGCAGCGCAACTTCGAGATGGACTACTGCGTGCAGCTGGCCTTCGACAACGTCAACTCGCCTGAACTGAACGGCTACGGCGTGGACCACGTCAAGGTGGTCGAAGGCCTGGGCTGCAAGGCGATCCGCGTGTTCAAGCCGGAAGACATCGCCCCGGCCTTTGCCGAAGCGCGTGACCTGATGGCCGAGTTCTCGGTGCCGGTGGTGGTCGAGGTGATCCTGGAGCGCGTGACCAATATCGCGATGGGCACCGAGATCGACAACGTCAACGAGTTCGAGCCGATCGAAGACCTCGAGGACATCGAGGAAGCGATCCTGAAGGAAGAAGTGGAAACGGCGTAAGCAGCACCATTCCAACATGGAAGCGCGGGCTACGGCCCGCGCAAATCCAGCGCCCCTGTATCACCGGTTCTGCACCGGCAGAACGACAACACAACTAAACCGGAGAGACTCATGACTAAACTTGCGGCCAACCTCACCATGCTGTTCAACGAAGTGGGGTTTCTCGACCGCTTCGAAGCCGCCGCGCGCGCGGGCTTCCGCGGTGTGGAATTCCTCTTCCCCTATGCCTTCCACGCGGACCAGATCGCTGACCGCCTGAACCGCTTCCAGCTGGACCTGGTGCTGCACAACCTGCCCGCCGGCAAGTGGGAAGCGGGCGAGCGCGGCATTGCCTGCCACCCGGACCGCGTCGGCGAGTTCCAGGACGGCGTGGGCGAGGCCATCAAGTACGCCAAGGTGCTGGGCGTGCGCCAGCTGAACTGCCTGGTCGGCATCCAGCCGCAGAACGTCAAGCGCGAGCAGGCCCAGGAAACGCTGGTGGAAAACCTGCGCTTCGCCGCCAGCGCGCTCGCCGCCGAGCATATCGACCTGCTCATCGAGCCGATCAACACCTTCGACATTCCCGGCTTCTTCCTGTCGCGCACGCAGCAGGCGGTGGACCTGATCAACCAGGTCAATGCGCCCAACCTGTATGTGCAGTACGACATCTACCACATGCAGCGGATGGAAGGCGAGATCGCCAACACCATCAAGGCCAACCTGCCGAAGATCAAGCACGTGCAGCTGGCCGACAACCCGGGCCGCAATGAACCGGGGACCGGCGAGCTGAACTACCACTTCCTGTTCAAGTTCCTGGACGAGATCGGCTACAACGGCTGGATCGGCTGCGAGTACAAGCCGAAGACCACCACCGAAGCCGGCCTGGGCTGGCGCGCCGAGCACGGCGTGCAGTAACGGGTTACCACCTACGCCAACCAAGACAGACTTAATCTCATTCAAGGAGACATCAACATGGCAAACCAACGCAACGTCGGCTTCATCGGCCTGGGCATCATGGGCGCACCGATGGCGGGCCACCTGCGCGCCGCCGGCCACACGCTGTTCGTGCATGACGTCAACCCGGCCCCGCAAGCGCTGGTCGATGCAGGCGTGACCGTCTGCACCAGCGCCGAGGAAGTCGCCAAGCGTGCCGACATCATCGTCATCATGGTGCCGGACACCCCGCACGTGGAAGCCGTGCTGTTCAGCGAAAAGGGCGTGGCCGCCGCGTTCAAGGCCGCCGGCAAGGAAGCCAGCCACAGCAAGATCGTGGTCGACATGAGCTCGATCTCGCCGATCGCGACCAAGGACTTCGCCGCGCGCATCAACAAGCTGGGCGCCTCGTACCTGGACGCGCCGGTGTCGGGCGGTGAAGTGGGCGCCAAGGCGGCTTCGCTGACGATCATGGTCGGCGGCCCGCAGGAAGCCTATGACCAGGTCAAGCCGCTGTTCGACCTGATGGGCAAGAACGTCACGCTGGTCGGTGGCAACGGTGACGGCCAGACCACCAAGGTGGCCAACCAGATCATCGTGGCGCTGAACATCCAGGCCGTGTCCGAAGCCCTGCTGTTCGCCTCCAAGGCCGGCGCCGATCCGGCCAAGGTGCGCCAGGCGCTGATGGGTGGCTTTGCGGCCTCGCGCATCCTGGAAGTGCACGGCGAGCGCATGGTCAAGCGCACCTTCGACCCGGGCTTCCGCATCGAGCTGCACCAGAAGGACCTGAACCTGGCCCTGCAGGGTGCCAAGGCCCTGGGCGTGGCACTGCCCAACACCGCTACCGCGCAGGAGCTGTTCAACACCTGCGCCGCCAACGGCCTGGGCAAGCAGGACCATTCGGCCCTGTGCCGCGCGATCGAGATCATGTCTAACCACCAGATCGCCAAGTAAGCAGCAACCACGTCGTCCCCGCCCAGCGGGGACGACTAGCTTTCCCCGTCAGCACCAGGACTTTTCATGCTCGCCACCGAACCTCAAGCCGCCCTGCTCTCGCCCCAGCGCGCCGCAGCGCATCCCGGACAGTCCGACGCGCGCGCGTTGCTGCGCGACCTGTTCGACACCGCGGTCGCTTCCGTCAGCGCCAGCCACTGCCTGCCGCCGCACCTGCCCACGCCGCCCAAGGGCCGCACGGTAGTGATCGGCGCCGGCAAGGCCGCTGCCGCGATGGCGCAGGCGGTCGAGGCGAACTGGCAAGGCGAGCTGTCGGGCCTGGTGGTGACGCGCTATGGTCATGGCGCCGAGTGCCAACGGATTGAAGTTGTCGAAGCCGCTCACCCCGTTCCCGATGAAGCCGGTGCGCGCGCCGCGCAGCGCATGGTGGAACTGGTGCAAGGCCTCACCGCCGACGACCTGGTGCTGTGCCTGATCTCCGGCGGCGGCTCTGCGCTGCTGGCCGCGCCCGCGCCAGGCCTGACGCTGGCCGACAAGCAGGCCGTCAACAAGGCGCTGCTGCGCAGCGGCGCCAGCATCGGCGAGATGAACTGCGTGCGCAAGCACCTGTCGGCCCTCAAGGGCGGCCGGCTCGCGCTGCACTGCGCCCCGGCACGCGTCGAAACGCTGCTGATTTCCGATATCCCCGGCGATGACCCGACCCTGATCGCCAGCGGCCCGACGCTGCCCGACGCGACCACCTGCGCCGACGCGCTGGCCGTCATCGCCAAGTACGGCATTGAAGTCCCCGCCAACGTGCGCGCCCACCTGGAAAGCGGCGCCGGCGAAACGCCCAAGCCCGGCGATGCCCGCTTCAAAGGCCACCGCAACGTGACGCTGGCCACCGCGCAGCAATCGCTGGAAGCCGCGGCCGCGCGCGCGCGTGAACTCGGCTACGAGGCCCACATCCTGTCCGACTGCATCGAAGGCGAAGCCCGCGAAGTTGCCGAGGTGCACGCCGCCATCGCGCGCCAGGTCGCGCAGCGCGGCCAGCCGTTCAGCAGGCCCTGCGTGATCCTGTCCGGCGGCGAGACCACCGTGACCGTGCGCGGCAAGGGCCGCGGCGGGCGCAATGCCGAGTTCCTGCTGGCGCTGGCGGTGGCGCTCGACGGCCTGGCCGGCGTGCACGCGATTGCCGGCGACACCGACGGCATCGACGGCTCCGAGGACAACGCCGGCGCGCTGCTGTCGCCCGACACCCTGACCCGCGCCGCCGCGCGCGGGCTGTCGGCGCGCGCGCACCTGGACAACAACGACGGCTACGGCTTCTTTGCCGGCGTGGACGACCTGATCGTCACCGGCCCGACCCGCACCAACGTGAATGACTTCCGCGCCATCCTGATTGTGTAGGCCTGCGGTCGTCAGCGCAGTACCGCGGTACCGAAGCAGTCGTTCACCTGAACAGCATTACCCGGCGCGCCACGTGGCGCGCCGTCCGAGAATGGAAGAGGAGACATCATGAGACGCCAGCGCAAAGCGAAGATCGTTGCCACGCTTGGACCCGCAAGCACCGACATCGCGGTGATCCGAGAACTGTTCGAGGCGGGCGCCGACGTGTTCCGGCTGAACTTCAGCCACGGCACCCACGAAGACCACCGCGCGCGCTACGACGCCGTGCGCAAGATCGAGGCAGAGACCGGCCGCCCGATCGCGATCCTGGCCGACCTGCAGGGCCCGAAGCTGCGCATCGGCACCTTCGCCGCCGGCAAGGTCGCGGTGCGCGCGGGCGATGTGTTCGTGCTCGACAGCGATCCTACCCCGGGCGACGGCACCCGCGTCTACCTGCCGCACCCCGAACTGTTCGCCGCCGCGCAGCCGGGCCAGTCGCTGCTGATCGACGACGGCAAGGTACGCCTGTCGATCGAAGCCGTGACCACCGGCACCATCACCACGCGCGTGGTCAACAACGGCACGCTGTCCGACCGCAAAGGCGTGAACGTGCCGGACGCCGTGATCCCCATCCCCGCGCTGACCGAGAAGGACCGCAAGGACCTGGACTTCGCGCTGGCGCTGGGCGCGGACTGGATCGGCCTGTCGTTCGTGCAGCGCCCGTCCGACATCGTCGAAGCGCGCGAGATCGTCGGCACCCGTGCCGGCATCCTGTCCAAGATCGAGAAGCCGGCCGCGCTGCAGCAGCTAGAAGAGATCGTGCGCGTGTCCGATTCCGTGATGGTGGCGCGCGGCGACCTCGGCGTGGAACTGCCGCCCGAGCGCGTCCCCGGCGTGCAGAAGCGCATCCTGCGCGTGTGCCGCCAGCTGGGCAAGCCGGTGGTGATCGCCACGCAGATGCTGGAATCGATGATCGACTCGCCGGTGCCGACCCGCGCCGAAGCGTCGGACGTGGCCAGCGCCATCTATGAAGGCGCCGACGCGGTGATGCTGTCGGCCGAGTCGGCCAACGGCCGCTACCCGGTGCCGGCGGTGTCGATGATGAACCGCATCGTCACCGAGGTGGAACGCGACCCGCTGTACCGCAACCTGCTCGACGCCCAGCACGAGACCCCGCTGAACACGCGCCAGGATGCAATCTGCGCGGCGCTGCGCGAAGTCACGCAGATCATCGGCGCCGCCGCGACCGTGACCTACACGTCCTCGGGCGCCACCGCGCTGCGCGCCGCGCGCGAGCGGCCGTGCGCGCCGATCGTCAGCATCACGCCGAACCTGGAAATCGCGCGCCGCCTGGCCATTGCCTGGGGCGTCCACTCCACCGTGAGCCCGGATGTGCAGAGCGTGGATGAAATGGTCGAAGCCGCCACGCGCGCGGCGGTGGCCGAAGGCTATGCCGTGCCGGGTGACCAGATCACCATCGCCGCGGGGATGCCGTTCGGGCAAGGCGGGACTACCAACCTGCTGCGCGTGGCTGAAGTTGGCGCCAGCGCAGTGGCAACTGCACCGGCTGCGCGTGAGGCTGCCTTGGCCTGACAGCGCTGCTTGCGTTCCCGTCCCGGAACGTTCAGGTCATGACGAAACCGGGTGCAAACCCGGTTTCTTTGTTTTGCCGCACACCGCCTGCGTTGCCCGTCAGGGTGAGTGGGTGGTGTTTTTTTTGTTGTGCGCCTGGATGCGGCTGGCTGATGGCGGAAGCAGCACCCACTCCCCGGATTGCTATACTGATTGCCCCCCTCCAACTCAAACACCCCCAATCCCGGAGCCCCCATGCGCCTAGATGACGAAGCCGAAAGCCAGAACGTTGAAGACCGCCGCGGCGGATTCGGCGGCGGATTCGGCGGCGGGTTCGGCGCCGGGCCGAAGACCATTGGCATCGGCACGATCGTCATCGCACTGGCAGCGTCCTATTTCTTTGGCATCGACCCGATGCTGATCATGCAGGGCGCCTCGGTGCTGCAAGGTTCCGGCCCGCAGCAGCAGCAACAGCATCAGGTGAACCGCCCGCCGGCAACGGATCAGATGACGGTGTTCACGCGCAAGGTGCTGGGCAATACCGAGCGCACCTGGCAACACATCTTTGAAACCCAGCTGAACCGCCGCTATGCGCCCCCCACGCTGGTGCTGTTCTCCGGCGCCACGCCCACGGCCTGCGGCACCGGCCAGTCGGCGATGGGCCCGTTCTACTGCCCCGGCGACCAGAAGGTCTATATCGACCTGGCCTTCTATGACGAGCTGCGCCAGCGCTTCGGCGCCAGCGGCGACTTTGCCCAGGCCTATGTGATCGCGCATGAGATCGGCCACCATGTGCAGAACCTGCTGGGCGTATCGGACAAGGTCGACAGCGCGCGCCGCCGCATGGGCGAGGCGCAGGCCAACCAGCTGTCGGTGCGCATGGAGCTGCAGGCCGATTGCCTGGCGGGTGTCTGGGCCGCCACCGCGCAGCGCGCCAACCAGCAGCTGCTGGAGCCCGGCGATGTCGAAGAAGGCCTGAAGGCCGCCGCCGCGATCGGCGACGACCGGCTGCAGCGCCAGTCGCAGGGCTATGTCGTGCCGGAGGCCTTTACCCATGGCTCCAGCGAGCAGCGTGTGCGCTGGCTGCGCCGCGGCATTGAGTCCGGCGATCTCCGCAAGTGCGATACCTTCGCCTCGCGCGACCTGTAAGCGCGGGCTCCGCCCCCGACGTCTGAGGGGTGCCGGCAATGTGACGTTTGCGTTGCCCGGCCTCCGTTCCCTGTCTATAATCGCCGGCAAGGCCGCATTACGACGGCCAGTCGCCGGCGTCGATCCTCACCGATCCTTCCTGCCGCAGCGCCGGGTTCTCCCCACAGGACCCCTGCACGCGCCGCGGTGCACGCCGGCCCCGGTCGACGGGCCACGCGCCCCCTGACCGACAGGCGACCCGACACGCGGCCCCGCCGGCAACATCGGCCCAGCTTTGCCGCGGCTTGCCGCCTCTTGCCGCTGAGCCTTGCGGCGTCTCCACACCCAAGCCGTTCCGTTCCAACCGCACCGGAGCCACGGCCGATCTTCACTTGCCGTGCGCCAGTGCCAGCCCTGACCTGACATGGCGTCATTTTTCCTGAAGCGCCCGGCGTTTGCCTGGGTGCTGGCCATCCTGACCGTGGTAGCGGGCCTGGTGGCCCTGAACCGGATTCCCATCGCCCAGTACCCGGCGGTGGCGCCGCCCACGGTGATCATCTATGCCGATTACCCGGGTGCGTCCGCGCGCACGGTGGAGGACCGCGTCACCGCGGTGCTGGAGCAGCAGATGCACGGCATCCCCGGCCTGCTCTACCTGGATTCCAGCAGCGAGGGCGGCACCGCCACGGTGACGCTGGGGTTCCGCCAGGGCACCGACCCGCAGCTGGCGCAGGTCAACGTGCGCAACCGCGTGGCGCAGGCCGAGCCCTTGCTGCCCGAGGCGGTGCGCCGCGGCGGCGTCTATGTCGACCAGGCCAGCAGCAGCGCCTTCATGTACGTGTCGCTGGTGTCCGACAGCGGGCAGCTGGACGAGACCGCGCTGGGCGACTTTGCCGCCGGCTCGGTGCTGCCGCTGCTGCGCCGCCTGCCCGGCATCGGCAAGGCCGAACCGTATGGCGCCGAATACGCGCTGCGGATCTGGTTCGATCCCGACAAGCTGCATGCCTTCAACCTGACCACGGCCGAGGTCGAGGCCGCCATCCGCGCGCGCAACGGCAACGTGACGCCGGGCCAGCTGGGCGCCGCGCCGGCAGTGCCGGGCCAGCCGTTCCAGGCCATCGTGCGCCCGCCCGCGCCGATGAGCGATGCGCAGGCGTTCGGGCGCATCGTGGTGCGCGCGGCCACCGACGGCTCGGCCGTGCTGCTGCGCGACGTGGCGCGGGTGGAGCTGGCCGCCAGCGACTACCGCTACGGCTCCACGCTCAACACGCGCAATGCCGCGTCGATCGGGCTGAAGTTGGCCGACGGTGCCAACGTGCTGCAGACCTCGCGCACCGTGCGCGCGGCGCTCGATGCCGCCAGCAAGGGCTTTCCGGGCGACGTTCGCTATGAGATCTCGTATGACGGCGCCACCTTCGTGCAGGCGTCGATCTCGCGCGTGGTGCTGACGCTGGTCGAAGCCACGGTGCTGGTGTTTCTGATCCTGTACCTGTTCCTGGGCAACCTGCGCGCGACGCTGATCCCGTGCATCGTGGTGCCGGTGTCGCTGCTGGGCACGGTCGCCTGCCTGTACGCGCTGGGGCTGTCGCTAAACGTGATCACGCTGTTCGGCGTGGTGCTGGCGATCGGCATCCTGGTGGACGATGCCATCGTGGTGGTCGAGAACGTCGAGCGCATCATGCGCACCGACGGCGTGGGCGCGATGGAGGCCGCGTCGCGCTCGATGCGCGAGGTCTCGGGCGCGCTGGTGGCGGTGACTCTGGTGCTGTGCGCGGTGTTCGTGCCGATGGCGTGCTTCGGCAGCGCGGTGGGCGTGATCTACCGGCACTTCGCGGTGACGCTGGCGGTGTCGATCGCGTTCTCGCTGTTCTTCGCCCTGACGCTGGCGCCGGCCATGTGCGCCAGCCTACTGCGCCACAGCGCGGCGCCGGCGCGCGGGCCGCTGGCCTGGTTCGATGCACGCTTTGCCGTCTTCACCGGGCGCTATGCCGGCTGGGTGCAGGCGCTGCAGCGCAGGCGGCTGCGCTGGCTGGCGGTCTACCTTGCGTTGACGCTGGCATGCGGCTACGCCTTGTGGAAGATGCCCAGCGGCTTCCTGCCGGAAGAGGATACCGGCGAGATCGTGGTCGATATCGAGCTGCCCGCCGGCAGCACGCAGGCCGACACCCGCCGGCTGGTGGCCGGGCTGGAACAGTGGATGCGCGACGAGCACTACCCGGTGCATTCGAGCTTTGCCGTGCTGGGCTGGTCCAGCGGCGGCAGCGGCGAGCAGCGCGCCAGCCTGTTTATCGGCCTGACCGACTGGAAGGCGCGCGGGCGCAAGCACACGGCCCAGGCCGTGCTGGAGCGGCTGTCGGCCGGGCTGGAAACCTGGCCCGGACGCGGCGCGGCGCAGCTGTTTGCGTACAACAGCTCGGCGCTGCCCGAACTGGGCAGCATCGGTGGCCTGGACATGCGCCTGGTCGCGCGCCAGCCGGTGGGACGCGAGGCGCTCTTCGCCGCGCGCGACAAGCTGCTTGAGCGCGCCAGGCAAGACCCGGTGCTGGGCGAGGTGCGCGCCACCACCGGCCAGCCGGTGCCCGCGCTGGACCTGAAGATCGACTATCGCAAGGCCGAAGCCTTCGGCGTCGATGCCGATACCGTGCACCACACGCTGTCGGCCACGCTGGGCTCGCGCTATATCGACGAAGTCGCGCGCGAGGGCCGCGTGCGGCGCGTGATCCTGCAGGCCGACGCGCCCTTCCGCATGCGGCCGGATCAGCTCGCGCGCGTGCACGTGCGCAACGCACAGGGCGCGATGGTGTCGCTGGCCGCATTCGCCTCGCTGGAATGGGGGCGCGGCGAGGTCACGCTCGAGCGCTTCGACGGCTTCAGCTCGGTGCGCATCAATGCCGAGGTGGCGCCGGGCTACACCACCGGCGCGGCCATGACGCGGCTGGCCGAACTGGTGCGCGAACTCGGACCGGAATACGACGTGCGCTGGACCGGGCGCGCCTTCGAGCAGGAGCAGACCGGCACGCAGGCGCCGTGGCTGTTCGCGTTGTCGCTGCTGTTTATCTTCCTGTGCCTGGTGGCGCTGTATGAAAGCTGGACCCTGCCGCTGGCGGTGATTGCGATCGTGCCGACCGGCCTGATGGGCGCGGCTGCGGCGATCTGGCTGCGCGGCATGCCCAACGACGTCTACTTCAAGGTGGGCGTGGTGGTGATCATGGGGCTGGCGGCCAAGAACGCGATCCTGATCGTCGAATATGCCGAGCAGTTGCGGCGCAGCGGTGCGGGCACCATGGGCGCGGTGGAGGCCGCCACGCGCGCGGCGCGCCAGCGGCTGCGGCCGGTGGTGATGACCTCGCTGGCCTTTGTGCTGGGCGTGGTGCCGCTGGCGATCAGCACCGGCCCGGGCGCGGGTGCGCAGCAGGCGGTCGGCACCGGCGTGCTGGGCGGCATACTGGGTGCGACGGTGCTGGGTACGCTGGCGGTGCCGCTGCTCTATGCAGCGATCGCGCGCAGATTGCCGCGCGCGCAGCCGGAACCCGGACACGACGCGACCGCCACGCAGCCGCCTTCGGCATGAGGGGCATGCCTGCGCGCTGACGCGGTCACGAGCCGACGGAAGAGAAAAGCGCCTGCCTGGCGAAGAGAGAAGGAGGAGGAGGTCAGCCGGGCAGGCGGGAGAGAAAACTTGCGGCCACCGCAGTGGCCGCACCAGGTCTTTGGGAAGACCTGCGAGGATCAGACGCGATAGCCGTACAGGGAACCGTCACCCGAGCGGGAATTGTCGAGCGCTCGATCGGCAATATCACCGGTGAAGGTGTGCGTACCTTCGCTGAAGGTATCGAACTTGCCTTGCTTGGAGATCTCGCCGCTGAAGCTATGCGAGCCTTCGGTGAAGCTGTCGAACTTGCCGTCGCGGCGCGAGCCTTCCGAGTACGGGTCGAAGCGGCCAGTGCGGGCGCCGTCCGTGTAGGTATCGAACTTGCCTTGCTTGGCGCCGTCCGTATACACATCGTACTTGCCGGCCTTCAGCGCATCGGCATACACATCAAATTTGCCAACCTTGCTGGCAGCGGGGGCAGCCAACGCCACAGCGGACGCGGCGACAGCCGCGAACACGAGCGCGCCGCCAAGGATACGTCTGGCGATCATTTGGGACTCCTTCAACTGATTTCGTCGTTCTTTCTTGTATGGACCGGGATAAGACTCCGGCCGCTCTGCAATCTATGTTGCGATGCGAGCACGGACTGAAGATTAGTCACAGTCCACGCAAGCAGAAATACCGCTGCGACGAATGGTGCGTTGCGAGTCGTGAAACGACTGGCTTGCCGATGAATGGTGTCGATGGATCGCCAGGCACACGCGGCGCAGGACGCGCCCGCGTGAACCCGGCAGCACGCCTCAGGTGGCCGGGATGCGGCTCAAAGCGTGTACTGGCCGCTGGCTTCCGGCTGGAACGCGATCCCGGCGACACTCACCTGCTGCTCGCGGCCGTCAGGCAGCCGGTAGTTGACGGTCTGCCCGGCGCGCGCGCCCAGCAGCGCCTGGCCCACCGGCGACAGCACTGACAGCCGGCCGGCATCAAAGTCGGCCGAGTCGGGGTACACCAGCGTCCAGTTGCGCGGGGCCTGCTCGCCCGGCAGGTTGCAGACCAGGCGCGTGTTCATGGTGACCACGTCGGTCGGGATCTCTTCGGGCGCGACGATGGTGGCGCGCGCCAGCAGGCTGTCGAGCATGTCCTCAAGCTGCGCCGAGCCGGCGCGGCTGGCGATGCGCTCCAGGCGGGTCACGTCGAGTTCGGTCAGGTACAGGGTGGCGGTATTCGTTTTGGTGGCCGTCATGGCGGGTCCTCCGGCAGTCAGGTGGTTGGCGCGGCCCGGCCAGCATGGCAGGCGGCGGCGGTCAGGTCTGGCAGGTCTGGCGTTTGCGCAGCAGCGCGGACATCAACGAATCCGGCGCGGGCCTTGCGGCAGTGGCCGGAAAAACTGAAAACGCTGGCTCGGGCCCGGTTCGGCCCGGGCCCCGCTATGGAGACGAATCAGGCTGGGAACCGGGCGGAATCAGGCGGTGCGCTGATCCGGCGGGGAGAGACCGCGCGCGTGGCGCGCTGGGGCAGGATGTTGGCCGTGGCGATCGCAAACGCCTGCGCGCGGCCGGTCCGCATCAGGCGGACAGGCGCATCGGGCATCGGCGTCAGGCGATCAGTCATGGTCATGCGGAAGGTTTGATAAGGGGCAGCGGATAGTGCTCTGACCAGGCGAGCCGCGTAAGTCGTTGCTCGCTACGTCGCTCACTGGCTGCGCCGCCGCCGGGCCCGTGCACCGCAGTGGTGCGATCACGGGAACAGCCATCGTAGCATAGCGACGCGCCTGCGCGCGTCACCCGTTGGCAGCATGCCCGGCCTCGTGCGCGCCCGCATGGCATTCGCAGGCCGCGCCGGCGGCGGCCTGCTGCAGGTTCTGCAGGATGCCGCATTCACTGGCAGGCTGGTGGTGGTGGCAGGTCTCGCGCAGCGCGCGCAACTGCCCTTCCAGTGCCTCCAGCGCCACCCGCTGCGCATGGATCTGCGCGATCTGGCGGTCCAGCAGCGTATTGATGTCGTCGCAGTCCTGCGACGGATTGCGCTCGAACTCACGCAGCCGCCGCACATCCGACAGGCCCATGCCGAGTGAGCGGCAGTGGCGCACGAAATTCAGCTGGACCAGGTGACCGTCGTCATAGCGGCGATAGCCGTTGGCCTCGCGCCGCGGCGCGTCGAGCAGGCCTTCGCGTTCGTAATAGCGGATGGTCTCGACATCGCAGCCGCTGGTACGGGAGAGTTCGCCGATGCGCATGATCCATGGTCCTCGCTTTATACCCTGTAACTACTACAGGGTTATCGATAGTGTAGGCCAGTCCGGCGGGTCTTGCCAGGGTGCCAGATGCAGCACTTATTGAATGGGGGGCGCCGGCGTGCGACGGGCCCCGCGGGCGGCGCCTGCGCCATGCCGCATCCTGTAGAATTCCTTCCACATCTACCGATAATCCGTCCCCCTTCGTGCGCTCCCTCCGGCTACTCCTGCTGGTCATGATGCTGGCCTTCCTGCCCCTGCCGGGCTGGGCGGCAGCGTTCGCGCACACCGTGGTGGTCACCGGCGAAATGTCGGCCGCGCCAGCGGCCGGCATCGGCAACGACGACGCTGCCGGAACCGCCGCAACGGGCGAGCCGTCACCCGCTTCCGAAGCCGCCGAGCCGCAGTGGCAGCCCGGCGCCGACCTTGCCGAGCAACTGCTGCCGGCATCTCCATTGCGCCTGGCCGCCTGGGACGGCCGCGCCGGACCGCCGCGCTATGCCGGCGCCCCGCTGCCCGAACCCGACCTGCCGCGGCTGCCGCGTCCGCCGAGCGCCTGAGTCCCACCGGCGCGGCCTGGCCGTGCCCGCCTGTTCCTGCGTGCCGCGCCTGAACGTGCGGCGCGCGTCTGCGGCCCGTCCGCATCCTGGCTGTACCGCCCTACACACCACTGCTCCACACACACATGAAACGCGTATTGCTTTTCCTGGCGACCAACCTCGCCGTCATGCTTGTCCTCAGCATCACCGCCAGCGTGCTGGGGGTGAACCGGTTCCTGACCGCCAACGGCCTGAACCTGGGCACGCTGCTGGCGTTCGCCGCCCTGATGGGCTTCGGTGGCGCCTTTATCTCGCTGCTGATGTCCAAGACCATCGCCAAATGGTCGACCGGCGCGCAGGTCATCACCCATCCCAGTACCAGCACCGAGCTGTGGCTGGTGCAGACCGTCGAAAAGCTGGCGCAGCGCGCCGGCCTGCCGATGCCGGAAGTCGCCATCTACGATGGCGAACCCAATGCCTTCGCCACCGGCGCGACCAGGAACAGCTCGCTGGTAGCGGTGTCCACCGGCCTGCTGCAATCGATGTCCCATGAAGAAGTCGAAGCCGTGCTCGCGCATGAGGTCGCACACGTGGCCAACGGCGACATGGTCACGCTGACGCTGATCCAGGGCGTGGTCAACACGTTTGTGATCTTCCTGGCGCGCGTGGTCGGCTACTTTGTCGATTCGATGCTGCGCAAGAACGATGAGGAATCGAGCGGCCCGGGCATCGGCTACATGGTCACGGTGATCGTCTGCGAAATCGTGTTTGGCATCCTGGCCAGCATCATCGTGGCCTGGTTCTCGCGCCGCCGCGAGTTCCGTGCCGATGCGGGCGCGGCCGGCATGATGGGCACGCCCGCGCCGATGGTGGCGGCATTGCGTCGCCTGGGAGGCCTGGAGCCGGATGGCCTGCCGCAGAACATGCAGGCGATGGGCATTGCCGGCGGCAAGTCGTGGATGGCGTTGTTCTCCAGCCACCCGCCGATCGAGCAGCGGATTGCCGCGCTGCAATCGGCGCGCTGATACCAGACACTATTCGAACACCCGGCCGCGCAGCGACTTGACCTGGCCGCGCTGGCTCTTGCTGTCCAGCCGGCGCCGGCGCGAGGCCAGCGTCGGCCGCGTGGGCCGGCGCACGCGCGGCGGCGTGGCCACGCTGCGCACCAGTTCGTGCAGCCGCCGCACCGCTTCGTCGCGGTTCTGGTCGAGGCTGCGGAACTGCTGCGCCTTGATCACCACCACGCCGTCGCGCGTGATGCGGTGGTCGTGCAGCGCCAGCAGGCGCTCCTTGTGGTCGGGCGCGAGCGAGGAGGCATGCACGTCGTAGCGCAGGTGCACGGCATTGGACACCTTGTTGATGTTCTGGCCGCCCGCACCCTGCGCCCGGATCGCCGTAATCAGGTATTCGTGATGGGGGATGACGATGTCGTCGGTCATGGCCGCATCATAGCAAGCGCCTCTGCGCCCGCTGCGCGCTAACGCCACGCGTAACCGATGCCGACGCCATAAGTGACCTGGTTGCGCGTGCCGCGCTGGGTCACGATGGGACTGTCGGCGGCATCGACGGTCAGGCGCTGGCCGTACCGCCGACGCGACCGGCAAGGGCAATATCCAGTTCACGGTATCGATCGGCGTGTCCGGCATGGGCGACACCATGCAGCAAATCGCGGACCGCCGGCTATACGCGGCCAAGGCGGCCGGCCGCAACCGGGTGGTCGGCGACGATCGCGTGCCGGAGCCCGCGCCGGGAAGCGCCCCGGCTCCCGCCGGAACGAACTGACAGTGGCCGGCCGCAGGTCTTCGCCTACACTTGCTGCCTCATACCAACACGCGGCAAAGATATGCGAAAAGCGGGTCGGATCAAATCGTGGCATCCCGAGAAGGGCTTCGGCTTCATCAACGTCCACGCGGACACGAAAGATGTCTTCTTCCACATCACGGCACTGCAAACGCGCGCCGTGACGCCCAAGCCCGGCGACCGAGTCAGCTTCGAACTCGCTAGGGGGAAGGATGGCCGGATACAGGCGCTTGACGTTGCCATGGCCGGCGCGCCCAGGCACACCGAAGAGGCAAGCTGGCTGCCAGCGCTGGCCGGCCTCGCGGCTCTGGTGGTCATCACCGCCTGCGCCCTCGGTGGCTATCTGCCCCGGCAGGTCGGCATCGCCAGCCTCGTCGCCAGCATCATCGCGTTCCTGGCCTACAAGGAGGACAAGGCGCGCGCCCGCCGCGACGCATGGCGCATCCCTGAAGCCCATTTGCACCTGCTCGCGCTCTGCGGCGGCTGGCCAGGCGCGCTGGCCGCCCAACATCTGCTTCGGCACAAGAACCGCAAGGCGGCGTTCCAGGCAATTTTCTGGGGAACCGTCGGGCTGAACATCGGCGCGATGGTGCTATGGAAGACCGCGCTGGCTGCATGACGGTATCGGGCTTCGGCCCGGCACGCGTGTCCGCGACCAGCATCATCGCACTACATATCGGGAAGAAATTTGGCGCGCCCGGCTGGGATCGAACCAGCAACCCCTGCCTTCGGAGGGCAGTACTCTATCCATTGAGCTACGGGCGCACAGGACGGTTTTGCAACCGGTTTGTGGGTACAGCGGTTGCGGCGAGCGAGTGCCGCCGCAGGAAAGTCGCATAGGATACCGCTTTTGCCCCGTGCCGTCCATGCGGGCCCGCCAGAGGCTTCAGGGAACGTCTCGCAACCGCCGCTTTTTGGCACTGGCGGGGGGCCTTTGGCGCTATAATCGCCAGCTATTTGCGTCAAATCGTGCCCGCCACACCGCCGATGCAATGAGTCGACCGGGGTCAAGGCCGCGCGGCTTGTTGTCGGCGACAATCAGGCCCGGTCCGGGAGACAGTCCGCAGCGCGCAAATAGCGACAGACCCAAGTCAGGCAAGGGCCGCAGGCAGCACGGGCGGTCCGGATGGGGCCGGACAGCGGTCAGTGAATGACCAGACCGGGCCAGAATAAGCAAGCCGAGCGTAAGCGGCCAGAAGGTTTCCTGCAAAACTGAGAGTTCTGTATGAGCGACGTCCACAACGAACACCACGAACACGAGTCTCCCATCAAAACCCCGAAGCAGCTGATCGCAGTCGTGATCGCGGCTTTCCTGGTGCCGATCATCGTGATCATTCTGCTGGTCAACTTTGTCGGACACGGCTCGACGGAAAGCGCCGGAGCTGCCACCACGGCGGAAGCCGTCAACGACCGCATCAAGCCGGTCGCCTCGCTCGAAATCAAGGATCCCAACGCGCCGCGCGTCTTCAAGACGGGCGAGCAGGTCTACAAGGAAATCTGCGCCGCGTGCCACGCTACCGGCGCCGCGGGCGCACCCAAGTACGCCAACGCCGGCGACTGGGCCGCGCGCATCGGCCAGGGCTTTGACGGCCTGATGAAGTCGGTGATGAACGGCAAGGGCGCGATGGTCGCGCGCGCCGGCACCACGCCGGACGACTACGCCGACTACGAACTGGCCCGTGCCGTGGTCTACATGGCCGACGCCGGCGGCGCCAAGTTCCCGGAGCCGGCTGCCCCGGCAGCCGCCGCTCCGGCGACCGGCGCGGCCCCTGAAGCTGCCGCCGCTCCGGCCGCCGCTGCCGCGCCTGCACCGGCAGCTCCCGCAGCTGCTGCCGCCGCACCCGCTGCTGCGCCGGCCGCTTCGGCCGACGTGGGCAAGAAAGTCTACGAGCAGGTGTGCGCCGCCTGCCACGCCGCCGGCGTGGCAGGTGCGCCCAAGTTTGGCGACAAGGCCGCCTGGGCGCCGCGCCTGAAGGAAGGCATGGACGCGGTCCACAACTTTGCGCTCAAGGGCAAGGGCGTGATGCCGCCCAAGGGTGGCTACGCCGGCCCGGACGCGGACGTGATCGCCGCCTCTGACTATATGGCCAGCGCCGCCAAGTAAGTCCGCCCGCAGCAAACGAAAAGCCCGCGCACATTGCGCGGGCTTTTTTTCGTCCGTACCGCCTGCGCGGCCGCTACACCACGCGCGAGTACCGCGCCCGCGGCACGAAGCGCACCGGCTGCGCGCCATCGTTGGCGGCAGCGGCCTGGGCACCAGTATCCGCGGGCCGCACCGCATCCTCGCGCAGGTAGCGGTCGAACACCATCGCCACGCGCCGCACCAGCAGCCGGCCCAGCGGCGTCACGATGATGCGTTCCGGCGCGCATTGCACCAGCCCGTCCGCGCCCAGTGCGGCGAGGTCGGCCAGCTCCGGCGCAAAGGCCGTGCTGAAGCGGATGCCGTGGCGCGCTTCCAGCATCGGGATATCGAGCACCCCATTGCACATCAGGTCGCCGATGATCTCGCGCCGCAGGTGGTCGTCGGCGTTCATCGCCACGCCGCGCGCCAGCGGCAGACGGCCGTGGTCGAGCGCGCCGTAGTACTCGTCCAGCGTGCGCGCGTTCTGCACGTAGCGCCCCGCGATCGCGCCGATCGCGGAAATGCCGAGGCCGACCTGGTCGTAGCCGGCGTGCGTGGAATAGCCCTGGAAGTTGCGCTGCAGCCGCCCTTCGCGCTGGGCCACGGCGAGGTCGTCGTCGGGCAGCGCGAAATGGTCCATGCCGATATAGACGTAGCCCTCGGCGGTCAGCCGCTCGATGGTGGAGACCAGGATGTCGAGCTTCTCGCCGGCGGGCGGCAAGGCGTTTTCGTCGATGCGGCGTTGCGGCTTGAACACATGCGGCAGGTGCGCGTAGCTATAGACCGAGAGCCGGTCGGGACGCAGCGCCAGCACCTGCTCGATGGTGCGGCCAAAGCGCGCCGCGGTCTGGTGCGGCAGGCCGTAGATCAGGTCCAGGCTGACCGAGCGGAAACCCAGCGTGCGCGCGGCATCCACCACGGCGCGGGTCTCTTCGAAGGGCTGGATGCGATGGATGGCCTGCTGGACCTCGGGATCGAAGTCCTGCACGCCCAGGCTGACGCGGTTGAAGCCCAGCTCGGCCAGCAGCGCCATGCGGGCGTGGTCGACGCGGCGCGGATCGATCTCGATCGAATGCTCGCCCTCGGCCGCCAGCTCGAAATGCTCATGCAGCAACGCCATCACGCGGCGCATCTCGTCGGGGTCGAGGAAGGTCGGCGTGCCCCCGCCCCAGTGCGACTGCAGCACCTGGCGGCGCGGCCCGAGCCGCTCTGCCACCAGCGCCATCTCGCGGCCCAGGTAGTTGACGTAGCGGGCGCTGCGGCCATGGTCGCGCGTGATGATCTTGTTGCAGCCGCAGTAGTAGCAGATGTTCTCGCAGAACGGGATATGCAGGTACAGCGACAGCGGCGCAGGCGCGTCGGCCCGGCAGGCGGCCAGTGCGTCATGGTACAGCGACAGGTCGGGGCCGTTGCGGAAGCGGTCGGCCGTCGGGTACGAGGTATAGCGCGGGCCGTTGCCGTCGATGCGGCCGGCCAGCGCGCGGAAGTCGGACAGCGCGCGGCGGTCGGGCGCAGGGGAAGTCATGGCAGACGGGGTCATGGGGGCGCGGGGGTATGGGTGTGTGACGGCCCATCGTAGGGCTGCACCGCCGCTGGCGCGTTGACCGCCGTCAAGCGAGGCCCTGGACCTGCGGGCGGCGGGCGTCACATTGGTGTCATGTGTGGCGGATACGCTGCGCGCCACCGCCGCCCCGCGCGTCACCTGCCCCTGCCCCTGCAATGCCAACTCCCAACCAGACTCCGATGTTTCCGCCGTACCCACCGCTGCGCAGCCACCTGGCAGCACCGGCCAGGCGACGGCGTCGCCTGCTTGCCGCCGGCGCGGCACTTGCCCTGCCCGCCTGGCCAGCGCTGTCGCAGACGCAGACGCAGACGCGCCGCACGGTCGTGGTCGGCCACCTGCTGGACCGCGGCGGCGCGCAAGCCGACCTTGCGCGCGACTACCTGGCCGGGGCCAAGGTCATGTTCGACGCCGTCAACGCCGGCAACGGTCCGGTGCGCATCGCGCACGTGGTCCGCGATGCCGATCCCGACCCGCGCCGCGCGCTGGCGCAGGCGGTGTCGCTGGCCGAAAGCGACCGCGCCGAGTTGCTGTTCGGCCCGGGCGACCGGCTGTTGCCGGAGCTGGCCGCATCGGCCGAGCTGGGCCGGCGCGGCGTGCAGATCGTGGCGCCGCTGTCAGGCCTTGGGCTGACGGCCGACAACGTCTGGTTCACCCGCGCCGACTACCAGGCCGAACTGGACGCGGCGGTACGCCAACTGCGCAGCTATGGCCTGACCAGCATCGCGCTGGCCCTGGCGCCGGACTTCGCTGCCCCGTCGCTGGCCCGGCTGGAGGCGCAGACCGGGACGCGCGCGGTGCCGCTCGACGCCAATCCCGATGCCGCCGCCCGGCGCATCGCCGCCACCCGCCCGGGCGCGGTGATCGTGGCGGGCGATACCCTTGCCTACGCCGGGCTGGGCCGCGCGCTGGCGGTGCATGGCTGGTACGGTTTCCTGGTCGGGCTGTCGTCGGTCAGTGCCACCGCCGCGCGCGAGATCCTGGGCGCTGGCTACAACGGGGGCATGGTGCTGACCCAGGTCGCGCCCGGGCCGCAACAGGCCACGCTGCGGGTGGTGAAGGAACACGTGGCGCGCATGAAGCAATACCTGGATGAGCCGCCGTCGCCGGCCACGCTGGCCGGCTATATCGGCGCGGCGTGGCTGGCGCGCGCGCTGGCCGGCCTGCGCGGCAGCGGCGCGGCCGAGATGCGGCGGGCGCTGCAGGGGCGCGTGGACGTGGGCGACTTTGCGCTCGACTTCACGCACGGGCAGCGCGGCTCGCAGTACGTCACGCTGGCGGCGTCAGCCGCGCGGTAAGGACAGGCGCGCGCGCAGGCCGCCTTCGGGGCGGTTGCTCAGGGTCAGCTCGCCGCCATGGCGCGCGGCAATGTCGGCCGCGATCGACAACCCCATGCCGACCCCGCCGGTGGCGCGGCTGCGCGAGGATTCGACGCGGTAGAACGGCTCGAGCACGCGTGGCAGCTCGTCGGGCGGGATGCCGGGACCGTTGTCGCAGATGTCGATCAGCACGCGCTGCGGCTGTCGCTCAGCACGATGCTGGCCGCGCCGGCGTAGCGCCGCGCATTTTCCACCAGGTTCACCACCGCGCGCCGCAGCTCGGATGGGCACGCCAGCAGCGGCTGCGCCTGGCCGCTGAGCGCGACCTCGTGGCCGGTCTCGGCGGCATCGTCGACCACCGCCTGCAGCAGCGCCAGCACATCCACGCGCTGGCGCGGGCCGCCGGCTTCGTCGCGGTCGCGCAGGTAGTACAGCGTGGCATCGATCAGGCCGTTCATCTCGGCCAGGTCCTGGCGCAGCCGGTAGCGCACGTCACGGACATCCGCGCTGTCCATGCGCTCGATGCGCAGGCTCATGCGCGTAAGCGGCGTGCGCAGGTCGTGCGACACCGCCGCCAGGAAACGCGATTGCTGTGCCAGCTGCGTGCGGATGCGCTGCTGCATATGGTTCAGCGCCTGCGCCGCGGCACGCGCTTCGGCCGGGCCCGCGCGCTCGTCCAGCGGCGCGGCGTGCACGTCCTGCGCCAGCCGGCCGGCACCGCTGGCCAGCTCCTGCACCGGGCGCGCCAGCAGGCGCGCGCCGGCCCACGAAGCGGCCACGATCGCCGCCACCTGGAACAGCAGGCCCAGGTGCGGCGGCCAGGGCCAGCGCGGCGGCGGCGGCCGGTGCGGCATGGGTTCGCCGGACACCCCGGCGGGCGCGCCTTCCGTCCGCGCCCCGGGCGGCCACGCCTCGGGCGGAGGCGGCGGCCCGCCGGGGCGGTCGCGCAGCACGCGCTCGCTGCCCGGCCGCGGGAACAGGCTCTCGATCACGGTCATGCCGAGCAGGTGCATGGCCAGCATGATGGCAGCCATCACCACGAACAGCCGTACGAACATCGAATCATGGCGCGCCAGCCGGCCCATCGCGTTCATCCTTCCTGCGTGCCGGTAAAGACATAGCCCACGCCGCGCACGGTGCGGATCAGCGTGGGGTCGCGCGGATCGTCGCGCAGCTTCTGGCGCAGCCGTGACACCAGCAAGTCGATGCTGCGGTCGAATACATCGAGGCCGCGGCCGCGCGCCTGGTTGATCAGCAGTTCACGGTCGAGCACGCGGTTGGGCTGTTCGACAAAGGCCAGCAGCAGGCGGAATTCGGCATTGGACAGCGGCACCACCACCTCGTCGCGGTCGACCAGCTGGCGCAGCGTGGTGTTCAGACGCCAGTCGCCGAAGCGCACCTCATGCCCGGAAGGCGCCGCGCCCTGGCGCGCGTCGGCGCCGTGGCCACGGATACGGCGCAGCACGGTGTGGATGCGCGCCACCAGTTCGCGCATCTCGAAGGGCTTGGTAACGTAGTCGTCGGCACCAACTTCCAGCCCGACCACGCGGTCGGCCAACTCAGCGCGCGCGGTCAGCATGATGACCGCGACTTCGGTGCGCGCGCGCAGTTCGCGACACAGCGCCAGGCCGTTTTCGCCGGGCAGCGACAGGTCAAGGATCACCAGGTCGTAGCGCGCGGCGGCCATCGCCTGCCGCATCTCGGCACCGCCCTCGACGCCATCGGCCTGCATGCCGAAGGTGGACAGGTAGTCGGCCAGCATGGCGCGGATCTGGGGATCGTCGTCGACGATCAGCAGGCGGATGGGAAGCGTGGGGGTGAATTCCATAAGCGAAGGGATCGGCATATGCCGGCAGCAAGGGCCGGTGCCGGGGGCATGCGGTGCCCAACTTTACCAGCCCGCGATACCCCCACTATGCCGGCTTTGTATCAGCCCTGATACGCAGTCTTGCCGGCCAGCCGTCCTTTGTACGGGATTGCAGTACGGGCCTGACCAAGTGCTCATGCATTGGCATGCGGCCTTCCCTAGCATGGACCGGCATTGACCCGAGCCAACCGCGGGCATCGCGCGGCACGTTGCCACGACGGTGTCTGCCATCACAGGAGAACGCCATGCCATTTCCCCCTTCCCGCCCGCGCACCGCCGCTTCCCTGCTGGCGCTGTGCACCGCGTGCCTGCTGGCCACGCCGGCCAGCGCGCTGCAATCCGGCCCGCCGCCGACAGGGGCGATGGCGCCACCGCCCGCCGCGCCGGCATCCGCCGAGTCGCTGGGACTCAGTGCCGCGCAGGCCAGGCTCTGGAAGGCCGCACGCAGCGCCACGCGCGAAGCCGAGGCCCATGCACTGGAACTGCACGCGCGCCTGCTGCGCGAGACTGCCGACGAAACCCCCGACGCGCCGCTGCGGCCGCGCGCGCAGGCCATGGACCGACTGCACGATGCGCTGGAGCAGGACCGCCGCGCGGTGCGCGAACGCTGGCTGGCGCTGGACGACAGCCTGGACCCGGCCCAGCGCCGGCGCCTGCGCGCCGCGCCCGAAGCCGCGCGCTGGCTGGGCCTGCCGCCCGCGGGTGCGATGATGATGCCGCCGCCGGGCGGACCGCAGCGGTAGGTTCGCAGCCGCCGTAAAAAAAAAACGCCCCCGTACGCTTCACGCGCCGGGGGCCGAATAACAGGGAAGTTCCGAACCAGAGGTCCGGCGCAGCAGGCAGACCGGGCGGGCCTGCCGCGGCGCCACCCGCGCAGACGGCGCGAGCAGCACAGCCGCCATACTAGGGACGCCTGCGCCCGGCGTCTTGTCAGCCTGGTAGGCCTTTGTATCGGGACTGTAGCGCCCGTTCAGCCCGGGGCCGTCTTGCCGCCGGTTCCCAGCAGTGCCTTGAGCGCGCCGAGCCGGTCCTTGGGGCTCATCGCCGGGGTTTCATCGACCGGCGCAGGCGCTTCCTCCAGCTTCATCTCGCCGATAAAGCGCGAAGGCTGGCACGAGTAGGTCTCGCGCGCGCGCTTGCGCTTCTTGCACCAGCTGACATGCAGGCTGCGCTGGGCGCGGGTGATGCCGACATACATCAGCCGCCGCTCTTCCTCGATCTTCTCGTCGCTCATGTCCTCGTCTTCGCGGCAGTGCGGCAGGATGCCCTCTTCCACGCCGACCAGGAACACGTGCGGATATTCCAGCCCCTTGGACGCGTGCAGCGTGGACAGCCGCACCGCGTCGGGATCTTCCTCGCGGCCTTCCAGCATGCTCATCAGCGCCACGGTCTGGGTCAGCTCGAGCAGGTTCTTGCCTTCGCTGCCGAAGCCGTCGGCATTGTCGAAGCCGGTGGCTTCCTCGCCTTCCGCGCCTTCGGGCTTGGTGCCCTTGCGCTTGAGCCAGTCCAGGAATTCCAGCGTGTTGGTCCAGCGCGACTGCGCCTGCCGTTCGTCGAAGCTGTCGTACAGGTAGGCCTCGTAGTGGATGCCTTCCATCAGGTCGTCCAGCACCACGGTGGCCGGATCCTTGGCCGCGCGGTCGGCCAGCCGCACCATCGATTCGCAGAACACGCGCAACGGCTCCAGCTGGCGCGGCTGCAGCCTGCCTTCGATGCCGCCCATCATCGCGGCCTCGAACAGCGACACTTTGGCCTGGCCAGCAAAGGTGCCCAGCGCTTCCAGCGTGGTGTTGCCCACGCCGCGGCGCGGCGTGGTGATGGCGCGGATAAAGGCGGGATCGTCGTCGGGGTTGGCGATCAGGCGCAGGTAGGCGCAGATGTCCTTGATCTCGGCCTTGTCGAAGAAGCTCTGTCCGCCCGACAGCACATAGGGAATCCGTTCGCGCCGCAGGATCTGCTCAAACAGCCGCGCCTGGTGGTTGCCGCGATACAGGATGGCGTAGTCGCGGAACTGCGCGCGGCGCTCGAACTTGTGCGCGGACAGGCGGAACACCACCGACTCGGCCTCGTGCTCCTCGTCGTTCATCGGGTGGATGGCGATGGGGTCGCCCATGCCGTGCTCGCTCCACAGCTTCTTGTCGAACAGCTTGGGGTTGTTGGCGATGACCGCGTTGGCCGCTTCCAGGATGCGCACGGTGGAGCGGTAGTTCTGCTCCAGCTTGATCACCTTCAGGCCCGGAAAATCGGTCTGCAGCCCGCGCAGGTTGTCCAGCGTGGCGCCCCGCCAGCCATAGATGGCCTGGTCGTCGTCGCCCACCGCGGTAAAGGCCGGCGCGCGCAGGTGCGAGCCGCCCGCCAGCAGTTTCAGCAACTGGTACTGGCAGGCGTTGGTGTCCTGGTATTCGTCGACCAGGAAGTAGCGCAGGCGGTTCTGCCACTTGAGCTGCACCGCTTCATTGCGCGCGAACAGCTCGGCCGGCAGGCGGATCAGGTCGTCGAAATCCACCGCCTGGTAGGCGTGCAGCGTGGCCACGTAGTTGCGGTAGACCAGCGCGGCCTGGTGCTCGTCGGCATTGGTGGCCTGCGCGATCGCTGCCTCCGGGTCGACCATGCCGTTCTTCCACAGCGAGATCGTGCCCTGCACGCCGCGGATCAGCTTCTTGTCGGTGGTGCCCAGCTGCTCCTGGATCAGGCCGAAGCAGTCGTCCGAATCCATGATCGAAAACTGCGGCTTCAGGCCCACGTGCTCGGCCTCCATGCGCAGGATCTGCACCCCGAGCGAGTGGAAGGTACAGACCGTCAGCTGCTTGAGCGGGATGCGCTTGCCCTCGCGCGTGGTCTTGCCCTCCATCAGCTTGCCGATACGCTCCTGCATCTCCTTGGCGGCCTTGTTGGTAAAGGTGACGGCGGCGATATGGCGCGGCTCGAAGCCCTTGTCCTCGATCAGATGCGCGATCTTCTGCGTGATCACCCGGGTCTTGCCGGAGCCCGCCCCGGCCAGCACCAGGCAAGGGCCGTCCAGGTAGCGGACGGCTTCGGATTGGGCGGAGTTCAGGCCATGGGTCATGCGAGGGATGCGGTTGGAGGCAGGGAAATCAGCAGGAACAGCGGAAGGCCAGGCGGGACACGCCGGCACCCCAAAAAACGGGGGCACGGCGGCAAAGCTGACGATGTTAACACGCTGGCCGCGGCAGGTCAGTCAGCGCAAACCGCGTTGACAGGGCCGGTTGTGTCACTGGCGTAACACTTCGTAAAGGCCGGAGCCAATCGCGCAACGCAACGCTCTAACTGTATGTCCCTCGGCCTGCGCGGCGGGGTTGACATGCTTTAATCATCACATCGGAGCCAATAATGAAAACCCTGCAGACTTTGACCAAGGTGACCCTGATCGGCGCGACCGTCGCGGCCTTTGCCGGTTGCGCGGACATGACCCCGAAGCAGCGTAATACCGCGATTGGCGCGGGCGCGGGCGCCGTGGGCGGCGCCATCCTCACCGAAGGCAGTGCGCTGGGTACGCTGGGTGGCGCGGCCGTGGGCGGCGTGATCGGTAACGTTGTCACCGACGACAAGAAGCACAAGTAATGCGCACCCCGGCGGCGGGGCGCAGGAACGGGTACAGCCGCCGGGTCAGGCCTTCCGGCCCGGTTTGACAAAGGCCGGGGCCTCCCGTACATTGCGCGCATCCGACCGGGAGAGCGCGCATCGCCTGCGCCGCCGAAGGGGTATCACCCGAAAACTCTCAGGCACCACGGACCGATCGGATCGGCATGCAATATGCACACGATGCATGCCGCACTCTGGAGAGCGGCACCCGCCATTCGTGGCGAGCGTGCCCACCGAAGGGGCGCACGAGGTCGGGGTCCGGCAGGATCCGCCTTGTAATCTCTCAGGTATCGAGGACAGAGGGGTCATCCGCCGCAGCGGATTGCTACGCCACATTCAGGCGGGGCGAGCGTTGCGGCGGATGGCCCTTTTTTGTTTTCGCCAACCGAGATTTCCCCCGAGGATTCCATGACGCTCCAGGCCACGCCCCTCAACGCCATCCACCGCGCCCTCGGCGCCCGCATGGTTGATTTCGGCGGTTGGGACATGCCGGTCAACTACGGCTCCCAGATCGAAGAACACAATGCCGTGCGCACCGACGCCGGCATGTTCGATGTGTCGCACATGTGCGTGGTCGACCTCACCGGCGCCAATACCCGCAGCTTCCTGCGCGGCCTGCTGGCCAACAATGTCGACAAGCTGCAGACCCCGGGCAAGGCGCTCTACTCCTGCATGCTGGATGAGAAAGGCGGCGTGATCGACGACCTGATCGTCTACTTCTTTGCCGAGGACCGCTTCCGCCTGGTCGTCAATGCCAGCACCGCGCTGGGTGACATCGAATGGATCCGCGCGCGCAATGCCGCCACCGGCAGCGATGTGACCATCACGCCGCGCCGTGAGGATGTTGCGCCTGCGGGCGTGCAGCCTCTGGCCATCGTCGCCGTGCAGGGGCCCAACGCCCGCACCAAGGTGTGGAGCACCTTCCCCTCGACCCAGCCTTCGGATGCGCTCAAGCCCTTCAACGCCGCCGTGGTCCAGGACCCGGCCATCGGCGAGATCATGGTGGCGCGCACCGGCTACACCGGCGAAGACGGCTTCGAACTGGTGGTGCCGGCCGAGAACGTTGCCGCCGTCTGGGAAAAGCTGAACGCCGCCGGCGTGCGCCCGGCAGGCCTGGGCGCGCGCGACACCCTGCGCCTGGAAGCCGGCATGAACCTGTATGGCCAGGACATGGATATCAACACCTCGCCGCTGGATGCGGGCCTGGCCTGGACGGTGGACCTGCAAAGCGAGCGCGACTTCACCGGCAAGCCGGCGCTGGCCGCGGCCGGTTCGCGCCAGCAATTCCTCGGCCTGATCCTGCGTGACAAAGGCGGCGTCCTGCGCGCCCACCAGAAAGTGACCACCCCGGCCGGTGACGGTGAAATCACCAGCGGCACCTTCAGCCCGTCGCTGTCGCAGTCCATCGCCTTTGCCCGCCTGCCGAAGGACGTCGCCGTGGGCGATACCGTGCAGGTGGAGATCCGCGACCGCAAACTCAACGCGACTGTGGTTAAACTGCCGTTTGTGCGTAATGGCAAGGCACTCGTGAGCTGAGGCTCATACCAACGGTCGCCCTCGCCTGCCGGCAGCTTCGCCGGGCAGGCATCACCCAACAAGAAACAGATCTGAATCCGGAGAACCTCCATGAATTTCCCCGCTGACCTCAAGTACACCGAGTCGCATGAGTGGGTACGCGTCGAAGCCGACGGCACGCTCACCATCGGCATCACCGACCACGCGCAGGACGCGCTGGGCGACATCGTCTTCCTGGAACTGCCCGAAGTGGGCAAGTCGGTCGGTGCCGGCGACGCGCTGGCAGTGGTGGAATCGGTAAAGGCCGCTTCCGACATCTACGCCCCGGTGGCCGGCGAAGTGATCGCCGTCAACGAGGCCGCCACGGCCGCGCCGGAAAGCGTCAATGCCGACGCCTTCGACGCGTGGCTGTTCAAGCTCAAGCCGGCCAACGGCGACGACGTCAACGGCCTGATGTCGGCCGACGCCTACAAGGCCAGCGTCGGCGCCTGACGCCGGCGGCGCCGGTCCCTGCCGCCTATGGGCGGACTGGCGGACCGGCCCCTGCAGACAGACGCGCGCCGACCCGGCTGACCACCGGCCGGCGCGCACCCCACGAGGTTCTTGCCCATGAACGCCCCGCTTCCCATGAACGCCGCCCAAGGGAACCGGCCCACGCTGGCCGAACTGGAGGCGCGCGACGCCTTCGCCGCCCGCCATATCGGCCCCGATACCCCCGAACAGCAGCACATGCTGAAGGTGCTCGGCTATGACAGCCGCGCCGCGCTGATCGACGCCGTCATCCCCGCCGCCATCCGCCGCCGCGACGGCATGCCGATGGGCGAGTTCACCGAGCCGCTGAGCGAGGAAGCCGCGCTGGCAAAGCTGCGCGGCCTGGCCGGCAAGAACAGGGTGCTGAAGAGCTTTATCGGCCAGGGCTACTACAACACCGTCACGCCCGGCGTCATCCTGCGCAATATCTTCGAGAACCCGGCCTGGTACACCGCCTACACGCCTTATCAGCCGGAAATCTCGCAGGGCCGCCTGGAAGCGATGCTGAACTTCCAGCAGATGGTCACCGACCTGACCGGGCTGGATATCGCCAATGCGTCGATGCTGGATGAAGGCACTGCCGCGGCCGAAGCCATGACGCTGCTGCAGCGCGTGAACAAGCACGACTCGAACACCTTCTACGTGGCCGACGACGTGCTGCCGCAGACGCTGGAAGTGGTACGCACGCGCGCGCTGCCGATGGGCATCGAAGTCAAGGTCGGCCCCGCCGCCGATGCCGCCGCGGCCAACGCCTTCGGCGTGCTGCTGCAGTACCCGGGCGTGAACGGCGACGTGAACGACTACCGCGCCATCGCCGATGCCGTGCACGCCGCCGGCGGCCTGGTGGTGGCTGCCGCCGACCTGCTGGCGCTGACGCTGATCGCCGCACCCGGCGAATGGGGTGCCGACGTGGCCGTGGGCAACTCGCAGCGCTTCGGCGTGCCGCTGGGCTTCGGCGGTCCGCACGCCGGCTATATGGCGGTGAAGGACGCCTTCAAGCGCTCGATGCCGGGCCGCCTGGTGGGCGTGACCATCGATGCGCAGGGCAACAAGGCCTATCGCCTGGCCCTGCAGACGCGCGAGCAGCATATCCGCCGCGAGAAGGCCACCTCCAATATCTGCACCGCGCAGGTGCTGCTGGCGGTGATGGCGTCGATGTACGCCGTGTACCACGGCCCGCAAGGCCTGAAGCGCATCGCCCAGCGCGTGCATCGGCTGGCCGCGACGCTGGCCGCCGGCCTGGAAGCGCTCGGCTTCGCCCGCACCAACGCCACCTTCTTCGACACTCTGACGGTGGAAACCGGCTTCAACACCGAGGCCATCCACGCCGCCGCCACCGCGCGCGGCATCAACCTGCGCCACGTCAGCGCCACGCGCGTCGGCATCTCGCTGGACGAGACCGCCAACCGCGCCGACGTGGTCGCGCTGTGGGAAGTGTTCATGCAAGGCAAGCCGCTGCCGGCCAGCGTGGACTTCGACAAGATCGAAGCCGCCACGCTGGACGCGTTCCCGGCCGAACTCGCACGCACCAGCGCCTACCTGACCCACCCGGTCTTCAACACGCACCACGCCGAGCACGAAATGCTGCGTTACCTGCGCATGCTGGCCGACAAGGACCTGGCGCTGGACCGCACCATGATCCCGCTGGGCTCGTGCACGATGAAGCTGAACGCCACCAGCGAGATGATCCCGGTGACGTGGCCCGAGTTCAGCCAGATCCACCCGTTCGCGCCGCTGGACCAGACCGTTGGCTACCGCGAGATGATCGACCAGCTCGAGGCCATGCTGTGCGCCGCTACTGGCTACGCCGCGGTCAGCCTGCAGCCCAACGCCGGCTCGCAGGGCGAGTACGCGGGCCTGCTGATCATCCACGCCTACCACGCCAGCCGTGGCGAGAGCCATCGCGACATCTGCCTGATCCCGTCGTCGGCCCACGGCACCAACCCGGCATCGGCGCAGATGGCCGGCATGAAGGTGGTGGTGGTGGCCTGCGACGAGGACGGCAACGTCGACCTGCAAGACCTGGCGAAGAAGGCCGAGCAGCACAGCAAGAACCTGGCGGCGATCATGATCACCTACCCGTCCACGCACGGCGTGTTCGAGCAGGGCGTGCAGCAGATCTGTGAGATCGTGCACCAGCACGGCGGCCAGGTTTATGTCGACGGCGCCAACATGAACGCGATGGTCGGCACCGCAGCGCCGGGCCAGTTCGGTGGCGACGTGTCGCACCTGAACCTGCACAAGACTTTCTGCATCCCGCACGGCGGCGGCGGCCCGGGCGTGGGCCCGGTCGCGGTCGGCGCGCACCTCGCTGACTTCCTGCCCAACCAGGACAGCGTCGGCTATCGCCGTGACGACCGCGGTATTGGCGGCGTGTCGGCGGCGCCGTTCGGCTCGGCCAGCATCCTGCCGATCTCGTGGATGTATATCGCAATGATGGGTTCGGCCGGCCTGACCGCCGCCACCGAGAACGCGATCCTGGCGGCCAACTACGTGGCCAAGCGCCTGGCACCGTACTACCCGGTGCTGTATACCGGCCAGCACGACCTGGTCGCGCACGAGTGCATCCTGGACCTGCGCCCGCTGCAGAAGGACACCGGCATCAGCAATGAAGACGTGGCCAAGCGCCTGATGGACTACGGCTTCCACGCCCCGACCATGAGCTTCCCGGTGCCGGGGACGCTGATGATCGAGCCGACCGAGAGCGAGGCCCTGCACGAGCTGGACCGCTTTATCGACGCGATGATCGCGATCCGCCAGGAAATCGGCCGCGTTGCCGACGGCACCTTCGACCGCGACGACAACCCGCTCAAGCACGCGCCGCACACCGCCGCGGTCGTGACCGCCGACGAGTGGACCCACAAGTACACGCGCGAGGAAGCCGCGTACCCGGTGGCGTCGCTGCGCACGCAGAAGTACTGGCCGCCGGTCGGCCGTGCCGACAACGTGTACGGTGACCGCAACCTGTTCTGCGCCTGCGTGCCGGTGAGCGACTACGTGGTCGACTGAGCTCCGGACGGGCCGCCGCGACACCGGGCGCCCGCCAAAGCACTATGCTCGATATAAAGGGCGCCGCGCCGTGCGGCGTCCGTTCTGAGCGAAGGCTGCAAAACGACAAGAGCCCTGCGCGGGCCATCGACATCCTGGAGACTTCCCGTGGCAGTCAGCGTTTTCGATCTGTTCAAGGTGGGCATCGGCCCGTCGAGCTCGCATACCGTGGGCCCGATGCGCGCGGCCCTGATGTTTGCGCAGGGGCTTGAGCGCGATGGCCTGCTACCGCAGGTGGCCAGCGTGCGCGTGGAGTTATACGGCTCGCTGGGTGCCACCGGCAAGGGCCACGGCACCGACAAGGGCGTGATCCTCGGCCTGATGGGCGAGGCCCCGGACACCATCGACCCCGATTCGATCGACACGCGCCTGGCCGCGCTGCGCGCGCGCCGCGAGCTGTCCTTGCTGGGCCAGCATATCGTGCCCTTCGTCGAGAAGGAACACATCGCCTTCTACCGGCGCGAGGCCATGGCCGAGCATCCCAACGGCATGAAATTCCATGCCTTCGACGCCAGCGGCGCATCGCTGCGCGAGGCGCGCTACCTGTCGGTCGGCGGCGGCTTCGTGGTCACCGCGGGGGCACCAAATACGCAGGTGCTCAACGCCGCGCAACAATTGCCGCACCCCTTCCGCAGCGGCAAGGACATGCTCGAGATGGCCAGCGCCAGCGGCAAGAGCATCGCGCGGCTGATGATGGAAAACGAGCTGACCTGGCGCAGCGAGGAAGAAGTCACCAGCGGCCTGCTGCATATCTGGGATGTGATGCAGGCGTGCGTGGCGCGCGGCTGCCGCACCGATGGCGAGTTGCCGGGCCCGTTCAGGGTCAAGCGGCGCGCGCCCGAGCTGTTCCGCAGCCTGACCGAGCGCGCCGAGCGCACGCTGTCGGACCCGCTCTCGGTGATGGACTGGGTCAACCTGTACGCCATTGCCGTCAATGAAGAGAATGCCGCCGGCGGGCGCGTAGTCACGGCACCTACCAACGGCGCGGCCGGCATCATCCCCGCAGTGCTGCACTACTACGACCGCTTCGTGCCCGGCGCCAACAAGCAAGGCGTGGTCGACTTCCTGCTGACCGCGGGTGCGATCGGGCTGCTGTACAAGCTCAATGCGTCGATCTCCGGCGCCGAGGTCGGCTGCCAGGGCGAAGTCGGCGTGGCCTGCTCGATGGCCGCCGGCGCGCTGGCGGCGGTGCAGGGCGGCAGCCCGGCGCAGGTCGAGAACGCTGCCGAGATCGGCATGGAGCACAACCTTGGGCTGACCTGCGACCCGGTCGGCGGGCTGGTGCAGATCCCGTGTATCGAGCGCAACGCAATGGCCTCGGTCAAGGCGGTCAACGCGGCGCGCATGGCCTTGCGCGGCGACGGCACGCACTACGTGTCGCTCGATTCGGTGATCAAGACCATGCGCGAGACCGGCGCCGACATGAAGACCAAGTACAAGGAGACGGCGCGCGGCGGGCTGGCGGTGAATATCGTGGAATGCTAGTCCACTGAATCACTGAAATGGGAGGTGAAGGACATGTCATGCGGGATGCAGCGCTAGACGCAAAGCGCAGCAATAGCACCGCTATTGCGAGCATTTGCAACGACGCGATGCGCCCGCATGACATGGCAGGCACCGACCAATTTCAGTGATTCAGTGGACCAGGCGCGGCGCGGCGTATCATTGCGGCGTTCCCAGAGCAAAAAACAAGAGGACAGCCATGCAGACCTTCCACCAGCTGTTCGACGAGACCTCGTCCACCTTCACCTACCTGCTGATCGACGCCGCCACCGGGGACGCGCTGCTGATCGATCCGGTCGACCACCAGCTGGAACGCGACCTGGCGCTGCTGAAGTCCACCGGCGCGCGGCTGGCGTGGGTCATCGAGACCCATGCCCATGCCGACCACATCACCTCGGCCGGCCACCTTGCGCTGCAGACCGGCGCGCACACCGCGGCGCCGTCCGGCTGCGATATCAAGCCCGCCCAGAAGCAGCTGATCGACGGCGATACTGTCGCCTTCGGCAAGCAGGTGCTGCGCGCCATCCATACGCCCGGGCATACCGCCGGCAGCATGAGCTACCTGTGGGAAGAGCCCACGCCCGACGGCATCGTACGCCGCGTCTTCACCGGCGATGCCCTGCTGATCGACGGCTGCGGCCGCACCGACTTCCAGTCGGGCGACGCCGGCACGCTCTACGACAGCCTGACCAGAAAGCTCTTTGCGCTGCCCGACGACACGCAGGTCTACCCGGCCCACGACTACAAGGGCCGTACCTCGTCCACCATCGGCCAGGAGCGCGCCCACAACAGCCGAGTCGCCGGCCGCACGCGCGAAGAGTTCATCGAGATGATGCGCAACCTGAATCTGCCGCGCCCGAAGCTGATCGATGTCGCCGTGCCGGCCAACCAGCGCCTGGGCCTGCGCGACGGCGAAAGCGTGCCGCACGGCGCCTGAGATTTTCCCAACGCTAGGAGTCTTTGCATGTCCACATACACCGCAGAGGTCCTGTGGCAACGCGACGGGCAGGATTTCGCCGGCAACCGCTACAGCCGCAGGCATGTGCTGCGCTTTGACGGCGGCGCGGAAGTCCCGGGATCGTCGTCGCCCCATGTGGTGCCATTGCCGATGTCGGATGCGAGCGCGGTCGATCCCGAGGAGATGTTCATCGCCTCGCTGTCCAGCTGCCACATGCTGTGGTTCCTGTCGCTGGCGGCGAAGCAACGCTTCGTCGTCGACCGCTACCTCGATGCGGCCACCGGTGTGATGGCAAGGAACGCGGACGGGCAGATGGCGATGACCGTGGTGACGCTGCGCCCGCAGGTGACGTTTGGCACCGAGCGCGAGCCCACGCGCGAAGAGCTCGATGCCCTGCACCACGCCGCGCATGACGCCTGCTTTATCGCCAACTCGGTCAGGACCGAGGTGCGCTGCGAACCGGTGTTCGCCGGCGCCTGAGCGCGTTGCCATGCCCGCCTTCGTCCCGGCACCGGCGCCAGCGCTGCGGGTGTCGCCGCGGACTGGATCGGCTCGCCGCAGGGTGCTGCGCTGGCTTGGCGCGGGACTAGTCCTGCTTGCCGGAATCAGCATGCTGCAGGATCACTTCCTCTACTTCCCGGACAAGGCGTCGGTCGATGACATGGTCTCGCCCGGGCTGCGCGCCTGGCCGGGGCCGCAGGACTTTCGCGGACTGGTCGCCGAGCCGGCCGGCCCGGCGCGCGCCACCGCCATGGTCTTTCATGGCAATGCCGGGCACGCCGGGCATCGCGACTACTACGCCAGCGCGCTGACGAAGCTGGGCCTTCGCGTGATTTTGGCCGAGTACCCGGCCTACGGCCCGCGCACCGGCGCGCTGGGTGAGCGCAGCTTCGTGGCAGACGCGGAACAATCCATTGCGCTGGCCCGGCGCCAGTTCGGCGGCCCGCTGCTGCTGATCGGCGAGTCGCTGGGCGCGGGCGTGGCCGCAGCGGCCGCGGCGCGCCAGCGCGAGAGCGTCGCCGGCGTACTGCTGATCACGCCGTGGGACAAGCTTGCGCATATTGCCTCGCATCACTATCCCTGGCTGCCGGCCGGCTGGGTGCTGCGCGACCGCTACGACAGCGCGGCCAGCCTGGAAGGCTTCGGCCGCCCGGTGATGGTCGCGGTCGCCGAACGCGACACCATCGTACCGGCTCGCTTCGGCCAGGCGCTCTATGCGTCGCTGGGCGAACCCCGGCGCCTGGCGGTGATCGGCGGAGCCGGGCATAACGACTGGACCGGGCATGTCGATACGGCCTGGTGGCAGGAAGCGGTCGCGTTCCTGCTGTCCCCGCCACCCACCACAAACAAATAACATCAGGCCGTCAAAACGCTGATTTGACTTACCCCTGAGGGCCGCAAATACTGGCCTTCACAGAACGGCTCACCACTTGCGCACCGGTCGGTGCATCCAGCGTCGCGTAGCCGACACCCGTTGGGGGAACATCATCATGAAGCAATGCCCGCATCGCAAGCTGTACCGTGGCCTCGGCGTACTGGCCGCGGCCATCGCGCTGACCCCGGCGCTGATCCCGGCCCAGGCCATGGCGCAGAACAAGCCTATGGCCTATCCGGCCAAAGGCCAGAGCCAGCAACAGCAAGCCAGCGACGACGGCGCCTGCTACAGCTGGGCCAAGCAGCAGACCGGGGTGGATCCGGCACAGGCCGCCAACGCCCCGCCGCCGGCCCAGGCGCAGAGCGGCCAGCGGGTGCGGGGTGCCGCGGGCGGCGCCGCGGCGGGTGCTGTAGTGGGCGCGATGGCTGGCGATGCCGGCAAGGGTGCGGCGGTCGGCGCTGCAGCGGGTACGGTGGGGGGCGGCGTGGCGCACCGGCAGTCGCGCCGCCAGGCGAACGCGGCCAACCAGCAGGCGGCGGCCAATACCAGCCAGGCGATGGGCTCGTACTACCAGGCCTGGGGCGCCTGCATGCAGGGGCGCGGCTACAGCGTCAAATAAGACAGGGGGCAGCCCGGCGCAGGCTCAGGAAGCCCACCGGTCACACGCCTTGCGCACCGTTTCACGCTGGCTGCGCGCATCGGCATCGACCTGGCGCAGCCACTCGGCATCGCCGTCCCGGCGCTCGGCCAGCGCGCGGATATTGGCCAGCGCCTCCAGCGAGCCGAGTGCCTCGGCGTGCGGCACCAGCGCGTCGCAGATCGACAGGATATGGTCGGCGATCGGCATGCGCGTCAGTTCGTTGGGATGCACGTACTCCCCCTCCAGCCCGAAACGGCAGGCCTGGAAGCGGTTGAAGGTGTACACCAGGTAATCGTCTTCCTGCGGCATGAAGGGGCGCGACAGCAGCAGGTAGCGCGCCAGCATCTGGATATAGGCGGCGATATCGCAGGCACGCTGCACCGTCAGCGGCGTGTCCATCACGCGGACCTCGATGGTGCCGAACTCCGGCTTGGGCCGGATATCCCAGTAGAAGTCCTTCATGCTCTCGATCACGCCGGTATTGCGCATCTTCTCGAAATACGCGGTGAAGGCGTCCCACGTCAGCAGGAACGGCGCACGCCCGCTCATCGGGAAGGCCGCGACCGAATTCAGCCGCGCCGAGGCAAAGCCGGTATCCACGCCCTGCACATAGGGCGAGGATGCAGCCAGCGCCACAAAGTGCGGCACGTAGCGGCCGATGGCGTGCAGCAGGAACAGCGATTCGTCGGCGCTGGGGCAGCCGATATGCACATGCTGGCCGAACACGGTGAACTGCTTGGCCAGGTAGCCGTACAGTTCAGAGATGTACTGGTAGCGCGGCGAATCCGAGATGGTGCGGTCGGCCCACTGCTGGAACGGGTGGGTGCCGCCGCCGGCAATGCCCAGGTTCAGCGAGCGCGAGGCCGCCACCATCAGGTCGCGCATCACGGTCAGTTCTTCCAGCGCCTGCTGGTAGCTGTGGCAGATCCCCGTGCTGATCTCGATCATCGACGGGCTGATCTCCGGCTTGATGTCGCCGGCATGCTCGGCGCCCTTGAGCGCGCGCAGCAGGTCGGGCGCGAACGGGGCCAGGTCATAGTCATGACGGTTGACCAGCTGCAGCTCCAGCTCCACGCCGAAGGTCAGCGCCTCGGAATGCTTGAACGGTTCGAGCGACATCAGCGCCCTCCTCCATTGGCCCGGATGTCGACGCGGACTTCGCCTGCGTAGCGCAGCGCCCAGGCCGCGATCACCGGACCGAAAAGTTGTTCGATGGCCAGCGCGCACAGGATGATGGCCGCCAGCGGCTGGCCGGTACCGGGGTAGAGGCGCGCCACGTCATGCATCAGCAGGAAGGCCAGGCCCGACATCGGCGCCAGCGCCAGCCCCAGCGCCATGCACTGGCGCAGGCTCAGGCCCGAGAACGAGCCCAGCGACACCACTCCCGCCAGCTTGGCCACATGGCGCAGCACCACCAGCGCGATGGCGTAGACGCCGCCCACGGCCCAGTCCTGTGCCGTCAGCGGCAGGCCCAGCGACACCACCATGACGATGATCAGCAGGCTGCCCGCGCTGCCAAAATGCGGCGGCCACACATGCGGCTGGTTGTCCTGGTGCTTGAACACGACACCGGCCAGCATCAGCGTCAGCGGCATGGACAATTTTAGTACCCGGGTCAGCGCCAGCGTGAACAGCACCAGGCCCACCAGCACCAGGAAGCTGTAGTGGTCATCGGCCGACATGCGGTCATAGATGGCATGGCCGAGCTTGCCCACCACCCACGCCAGCAGGCACGAGCCCACCAGCAGGTACAGCGGATGCAGCAGCGCCGCGCCCAGGTTGCCGTATTCCGAATGCAGCCAGCCGGTGGCGACCTGCACGATGGCGGCGGCGTAGATGCTGTTGAGCGCAGCCATCGCCATCAGGCGCTCGGTGACCTGGCCGTCGGCGCGCAGCTCATTCTTGAGCTGCAGCACGATGGTGGGCGAGGTGCTGACCGCGATGCCGCCGGCCAGGATCGCCACGCCGGGCGAGGCGCCGATCCATTGCAGCACCGCCGCCACCAGGCCCCAGGTCAGCAGGCTTTCAAAGGCACTGGTCAGCAGCAGCCAGCGGTTGGCGCGCAGCCAGGTCAGCGAGAGGCGATGCCCGAGTTCGAACAAGGCCAGCGCCAGCGCCATATCGATCAGGATACGGGTCTGGTTGATCATGTTCTCGTCGACGATGCCGCGCCCCAGCATGCCGGCGCAAAGCCCCGCCGCGGCATACCCGACGATGCGCGGGCAGCGCAGCCAGCGCCGGCTCAGCTCACCGGCCAGGCCGGCGCCGACCAGCGCCAGCCCGACCCAGAACAGGCCGCCGGGCGCGAGCGGGAGGCTTGGAAAAAGTTGGCTCAGTCCATTCATGGCGACATGGTAATGTAAGCACTTCACAATCCATGTCAGTGATTGTCCGACACCGCACAAAACACGCGCACAACTTCTGCCATCTGCATGCAAAAAACGCCATCTCCAGATGGCGTTTTTTACATCCCTTACATATCCGGACCGTTCACGGGTCTGGAGCGACGTTTCAGACGCCCCAGACTTTCCACATCGGCCGGGTTGCTTTCAGGGCGGCCTCCACCTGTGCGTATAAAGTGCGCGTCGAGCCCTGCGCGGCCCCGCGGGCACGGGCCTTCTCGAAATACCCCAGCGCGGTTTCACGCTGGTCCAGGCCAAGCGCCGACTGCACCGCACGCAGATACACCTCGGCATCCCAGTCGTCACGCACGGCGAAGGCGGCGACAAAGTCGGCCAGCGCGGCATCGTGGCGCCGCGCTGCGTTGTGGACCAGTCCGCGCTGCACGCGCGGGCCGGCCTGGTCCAGCGGATCGCCCTCGGTCAGTGCCACGGCCTGCTCGAACAGCGGCAGCGCGCGCTCGGGCTCGCCCACGTCGCGCCAGACCTGGCCGAAGCGGTTGTACAGCCAGGCGTCCTCCACCAGCAGCGCGCGGCGTTGCTGGGCCTCGATCTCGGCCAGGGCATCGGTGCGGTCGTGCTCGTCCATGCCGGCCACCTGCGCCTGCAGCAGCGCGGCAAAGTGCGCGCGCGCATGCGCCATCGGGTGCGCGGCCTCGCTGCGGGCTTCCACCGGCAGCGCGTCCAGTCGGGCATCCATATGCATCATCGCGGCGCGCGCGGCCTCGGTCGGCTCGGCGCCGCCCATGGCCTTCCAGGCCGCGATCATGCGGCTGAAGGCCCAGGTCACGTCGGCCGGATTGCGCTCCAGCGGGTAGCGGTTGAGCACCTCGCCGGCCAGCTCGGCCACCTTCTGGTGCTGGCCCGCGTCGGCGTGGCAGTCGAGCAGGTCGATCCAGTGGTCGATGAACTCGCTGGCGGCCATGCCCTGCTGGTGCAGCGCGATGCGCTCGTCCACGTGCGCGGCGTCGGCCGGCAGGCTGCGCGACAGCAGCCGGCACAGCAGCGAATAGACATGCGGGTCGGCATTGCCGCCGTGCCCCGCGGCATCGCCCTGGCCGGTGGCGAAGTACTGGTCGAAGCGCGCCACGCCGGCACGGCCGGCCTGCACCAGCACCGGCCGCAACGCGGCCTCGGCGGCCGGCACTTCGTCGATGAACTCGCCCAGCGCCATGGCGGCGCGGTAGTAGCCGGCACCGTCGTCGGACTGGTCGGTCAGCGTGAAGCGCAGCCACGGCTCGCGATCGGCCGGCTGGGTGCTGTCGGCGCGCTGCGCCAACTGGTGGCGCCAGGCCAGTTCGCGTACCTGGCTCTGCGGGTCGGGCACCTGGCGCAGGTAGACCGCCAGGTCGTCCAGTGACCCTTGCACGTCGCCCACGCCGTGGCGCAGCGGTGCACGCAGGCGGCGCGCCTCGGGGTGGTCAGGGTGCTCGGCCAGCACACGGGCGGCCTGGTCGGCGGCTACGCTGTCACCGGCGGCGGGATCAAGCGCCAGCAGATGCGGGTTGTCCAGCGCCACGCGGCCCAGGCAGACGCGCATCAGCGGCTCCACCGGGACGCCGGCGGCCTCGGCCCGGGCGATGTAGTCCGTCACCAGCGGTGCGATGTCGTCGGCGCCCAGGTCGGGATTGCGGACCATCAGGTCATGCCAGTAACGCGCCGCGGCGGCCATGTCGCCCAAGCGGAGGGCGGCCAGGCCGGCGTGGAAATGCGCGGCCCATTCGCCCGTCAGCAGGCCGCTGCGTTGCGCGGCCTCATGCAGCCACGGGAGCGCCTCGGCATCGCGGCCCAGGCTCATCAGCATGGCGCCGTAGCGGTGCGCAATCACCCCGCGCGAGGCCCAGCGGTGCGGCGGCTGCAGCGGCTGCGTGTCAAGCCGCGCCAGCGCCTCGTCCAGCACCGCCAGCGCGGCGTTGACGTCACCGTTGTCAAAGTGCAGCCGCGCCCGCAGCGTGACGAAATCAACCACCTCGGGGCGGGCCTGCGACAGCTGGTCGGCAATCTGCAGGGCTTCGGTGAAGCGCCCCTGGTTGGCTAGCCCGATGGCGTGGTCGTAGCTGGCTTCCTGCTCGGACACGTACTGCTCCTATGGATTGAAAAAATGTGCGAGTGCGGGATTATGCGCCAATGGGGGAGCTACGGAATTGTTTGGGGGCTTGGCGCCATGGCGCCAGGCCCCCAAATGGAAAAACGCCACCCAAAAGGCGGCGTCTCCCATAACCAGCAACAACAGCCAGCAGCTTACTTCCCGCCAACCGTCTCCAGCACCGTCCACTTGCCGCCAACCACCTTATAGACAGTGATACCACCATCCTTCAGGTCGCCACGCGCGTCATACGCCAGCATCTTGGTGGTCACGCCCTGCATATTGGTAGCGGCCAGCACCGGCAGGTAACGCACCGGATCGGTCGACCCGGCCTTGACCATGGCGGACATCATCGCGGTGGCGCCGTCATAGGCGTACGGCGAGTAGGTCTGCACCTTCGAGCCGAAGCGCTTCTCGTACTTCTTCTCATACGTGGAGCCGCCAGGCATCTGGTCCAGCGGCAGGCCGGCCAGCGACACCACCGTGCCTTCTGCAGCCGGGCCGGCGAGCTTCAGGAAGTTGTCGGTCTTGGACATTTCGCCCGACACCAGCGGGGCCTTCATGCCCAGTTCCTTGACCTGCTTGGCCATCGGCGCGGACTGGGTCTCGGCGCCGCCGTAGAAGATGATGTCCGGGTTGCTGCGCTTGATGTTGGTCAGCACGGCCTTGAAGTCCACCGCCTTGTCGTTGGTGAACTCGCGGCGCACGATCTTGCCGCCGGCGGCCTTGGCGGCCTTCTCGAACTCGTCGGCCAGGCCCTGGCCGTAGGCGGTGCGGTCATCGACGATGGCAATGTTCTTCGCGCCCAGCTTCTTCACCACGAAGGCGCCGATCACCGAACCCTGCTGGGTGTCGGAGGTCATCATGCGGAAGGTGGTCTTGAAGCCCTGCTTGGTGTATTCCGGCGCGGTCGCCATGGCGATCTGCGGAATGCCGGCGCGGTTGTAGACCATCGACGCCGGGATGGTGGTGCCCGAGTTGAAATGGCCCAGCATGCCCTGAATGCCGTTATCCACCAGCTTCTGCGCCACCACCGAACCGGTCTTCGGGTCGGCCTGGTCATCTTCGGAGACCAGCACGAACTTGACTTCCTTGCCGCCGATCTTGGGCTTGGTGGCGTTCATGTCCTCGATCGCGAGGACGATGCCGTTCTGCATGTCCTTGCCGTACTGCGCCTGGCCGCCGGTCATCGGGCCGGCAAAGCCCAGCTTGATTTCCTGCGCCTGCGCGAACGCGGCGGAGGCGGCGGTCAGGCCGGCCAGGGTCAGGGCAACGGTCATTGCCGTCTTGTGGAATGTCGAGTTCATCAGATCTCCTTGGGTCCCAAATGGTGCCGATGTGGTGCCGTTGCCGGCAGTTATATTGGCGCGGCCTGGCAGTGCCGCGCCTTGCTTCCTGTGCGCAACGGGGCGGGATCGCCGCCACCGCCGCGCGCTTCGACATGACGACGTCCGAGGGTTGCCTCAGCCGATCGTCATCAAACTGGCATTGCCGCCCGCGGCCGCGGTGTTGACCGAGAGCGAGCGCTCGATCAGCAAACGGTCGAGCGCGATATTCGGTTCACCTTGCGCCAGGCCCTGCACGCCGATGATCGGACCGGGGCGCACGGCCACCTGTTCGCACACCGTGCGCAGCTGGTCGGAATCGCCGTGATGCAGCACCGCATCGATAGCGTTGTCCGCCGCGGTCCAGTCGGCCACCATGCGGACGCGCGATTGTACGCCCTTAGGCAGGCGCGCAAACAGCCCCCGGCTGACAGGGTTTTCCGGCCATACCGCGTCGGCGCCGATGGTCAGCACGGCGCCCAGCTGCAGGGCCAGGTCGGCCTCTTGCGTGGCCAGGCACAGCACGCGCTCGCGCGGCAGCAGGGTGTAGGTGTTGCGCTCGCCGGTGGGGCCGGGCAGCGTCACGGTCAGGCCCGAGGGCGACGCCTCGGCCAGGCGCTCGCAGGCGGCGGCTACAGCCGGCAGCTCGGCGCCGGCCCAGGCCTGGAAGGCCGCTGCGGCCTCGTCACGCGGCGTGGCCGCAGCGGCGCCGCCGCCCGCGTCCGACGCGCGCACGCTGCGTACCACCGCATCCTGCGGGCAGACCGACAGCAGGCGGTGCAGGTACAGCGGGCCGCCCGCCTTCGGGCCGGTGCCCGACAGGCCTTCGCCGCCGAAGGGCTGCACGCCCACCACGGCGCCGACGATATTGCGGTTGACATACAGGTTGCCGACGTGGGCACGGCTAACGATATGCGAGATGGTCTCGTCGATGCGGGTATGGATGCCCAGCGTCAGGCCATAGCCGGTGGCATTGATCTGGCTGACCATGGTGTCCAGCGCCGCGCGCGGGAAGCGCACCACGTGCAGCACCGGGCCGAATACCTCGCGCTTGAGTTCCTCGATGCTGTCCAGTTCGATCAGCGTCGGCGGCACGAAGGTGCCGTTGCGGCAGCTGGCGCCCTGCGCGGCGTTGGGGTCGGCCTGGTGGACGCGGCGGCCCTTGGCACGCATGGCGTCGACGTGGCGCACGATATTGCCGCGCGCTTCTTCGTCGATCACCGGGCCGACGTCGGTCGACAGCCGGTCGGGGTTGGCCATGTTCAGTTCCTGCATGGCGCCCTTGAGCATTTCCAGCACGCGGTCGGCCACGTCTTCCTGCAGGCACAGCACGCGCAGCGCCGAGCAGCGCTGGCCGGCCGAATCGAAAGCGGAGCTGAGGACATCGCCCACCACCTGTTCAGCCAGCGCCGACGAGTCGACGATCATCGCGTTCTGCCCGCCGGTCTCCGCGATCAGCGGGATCGGGCGGCCGGCGGCGTCCAGGCGGCCGGCGACGTTGCGTTGCAGGATGCGCGCGACTTCGGTCGAGCCGGTGAACATTACACCCTTGACGCGGGCATCGCCCACCAGCGCGGCGCCCACGGTCTCGCCGCGGCCCGGCAGCAGCTGGACCGCGCCGGCCGGCACGCCGGCTTCGCGCAGCAGGCGCACGGCGGCGGCGGCAATCAGCGGGGTCTGCTCGGCGGGCTTGGCCAGTACCGGGTTGCCGGCGGCCAGCGCCGCGGCCACCTGGCCGGTAAAGATCGCCAGCGGGAAGTTCCACGGGCTGATGCAGACCACCGGGCCCAGCGGGCGATGCGTCTCGTTGTCGAAGCTGCGGCGGATCTCGGCGGCGTAGTAGCGCAGGAAGTCGACGGCCTCGCGCACTTCGGCGATGGCGTTGGAGAAGGTCTTGCCGGCCTCGCGCATGATGATGCCCATCAGCGACTGCATCTGGGCTTCCATCAGGTCGGCGGCCCGTTCCAGCGCGGCCGCGCGCACGTCCGGCGGCGTCGCCTGCCAGATCGGCGCGGCATTGACGGCGGCCTGCAGCGCGGCGTCGACGTCGGCCGGGCTGGCCTCGGTGACATGGCCCACCACGTCGCGGTGGTCGGCCGGGTTCAGCACCGGTGCGGTGATGGCGTCGGCTGCGCGCGGCACCTCGGCGCCCAGCAGCGGCTCGGCCACGGCGCGTTCGCTGGTGCCGGCGAGCAGCGCCGACGACAGCGAGGCCAGGCGGTGCTCATTCGCGAGATCGATGCCGGCCGAATTTGGACGGCTCTTGCCGTACAGCGTGCGCGGCGACGGGATGCGCGGGTGCGGCAGGCCCAGCACGCCTTCGTCGCGGTGCATGGCCTCGACCACGGCGACCGGGTCGGCCACCAGCTCGTCCAGCGAGATGGTGTCGTCGGCGATGCGGTTCACGAACGAGGTATTGGCGCCGTTCTCGAGCAGGCGGCGCACCAGGTATGCCAGCAGCGTCTCATGCGTGCCGACCGGCGCGTAGATGCGGCACGGGCGGTTGAACTTGCCGTCCGCGGTGGCGCCAACCACCTGGTCGTAGAGCGGCTCGCCCATGCCGTGCAGGCACTGGAACTCATACTGGCCGGGGTAGTAGCTGTGGCCGGCGATCTGGTAGATAGCCGACAGCGTATGCGCATTGTGCGTGGCGAACTGCGGATAGATCGCGTCCGGCACCGACAGCAGCTTGCGCGCGCAGGCGATGTACGACACGTCGGTGTAGACCTTGCGCGTGTAGACCGGGTAGCCCTCCAGGCCGTCGACCTGGCCGCGCTTGATCTCGCTGTCCCAGTACGCGCCCTTGACCAGGCGGATCATCAGGCGGTGGCGGCTGCGGCGGGCCAGGTCGATCAGGTAGTCGATCACGAACGGGCAGCGCTTCTGGTAGCCCTGCACCACGAACCCGATGCCGTTCCAGCCGGCCAGTTCGGGCTCGAAGCACAGGCGTTCCAGCAGGTCCAACGAGATCTCGAGGCGGTCGGCTTCCTCGGCGTCGATATTGATGCCGATGTCGTACTGGCGTGCCAGCAGCGTCAGCGACTTCAGGCGCTCGTACAGCTCGCCCACCACGCGCTCATGCTGCGCGCGGCTGTAGCGCGGGTGCAGCGCCGACAGCTTGATCGAGATGCCCGGGCCTTCATAGATGCCGCGCCCGCGCGAAGCCTGGCCGATGGCGTGGATGGCCTGCTCGTAAGAGGCCAGGTAGCGTTGCGCGTCGGCCTCGGTCATGGCGGCCTCGCCCAGCATGTCGTAGGAATAGCGGAAGCCTTCGGCCTCGTACTTGCGCGCGTTGGCCAGCGCCTCGGAGATGGTCTCGCCGGTGACGAACTGCTCGCCCATCAGGCGCATGGCCATGTCCACGCCCTTGCGGATCAGCGGCTCGCCGCCCTTGCCGATGATGCGCGTGAGGGCCTTGGTCAGGCCCGATTCGGTGTGGGTGGCGACCAGCTTGCCGGTCAGCAGCAGGCCCCAGGTGGCGGCGTTGACGAACAGCGACGGGCTCTGGCCCAAGTGCGACTGCCAGTTGGCGCCGCTGATCTTGTCGCGGATCAGCGCGTCGCGGGTGGCCTTGTCGGGGATGCGCAGCAGCGCCTCGGCCAGGCACATCAGCGCCACGCCTTCCTGCGACGACAGCGAGAATTCCTGGATCAGGCCCTGCACCAGGCCTTCCCGGCCGGTGCCGACCTTCTGCTCGCGCAGCCGCGTGGCCAGGGTCTTGGCCATCTTGATGGCGGCCTCGGCTTGCTGCAGCGGCAGGCGCGCCTGCTCCAGCAGCACCGGCACGCAATCGGTTTCTGGACGACGATAGGCAGAGGTAATGGCGGCACGCAGCACCGATTGCGGCTGGATGCTCTGGGCGAACTCCAGGAACGGCTGCGGCGCATCGCCATGGACCAGCTCGGCTCCGTCGGCGCCATCCGCGTCGGTGCTACCGGCGGCGCCGGTTTCATGCGGCAGGTGGCCGCGCTCGATCTGCTCGAGATAGGTGAAAATGGCCTGCTTGATCAGCCAGTGCGGCGTGCGGTCGATGGATTGGGCAACGCGCTTGAGGCGGTCGCGCGAGGCGTCGTCGAGCTTGACGCCGAGAGTGGTGGTGGCCATGCGGGCAATTCTCCGAAAGACTGGAGCCGCCGCCGGTGCTACCTCGTCCATGCCGGCAGGCACGGGCGCGCGACCGGCCGCAGCCTGTGAGCTGGCGCGATCTTACTCCCGAAAATCACCAAGGTGCAACCTGGTGCAACCCTATCGAAAACCCCAATACCAGGGTTGCACCTTTCTTCGCCACGCCAGCCGGCTCAGATCCGCAACGGATCGATCTCAAGCTGCCAGCGCACCCCTTTTGCCTCCGTCCCCACATCTGCGAAAGTCTGTACCCACTCAGCCACGAAGCGTTGCAGCACCGGCCGCGATGTGGCCTCCACCAGCATCTGCGCACGCTCCCGGTTGAAGATGCGCACCATCGACATCGGCACCGGGTCGTGCAGTTGCACCTCGGCCGCCAGCGCGCAGGTTTCGGCATGCCGGCGCGCCACTTCCAGGAACTGCAGCGCCCGTTCCAGCTGGCCATGCTCGGCGGTTACGAGCACCTGGTAGCAGAACGGGGGCAACCCGGCCTGGCGCCGCTCGCGCAACTGGCTGGCCGCGAATCCATCATAGTCGTGGCGCGTCAGCGCCTGCAATGCCGGGGTGTCCGGGTAGCGCGTCTGGATCAGCACCTCGCCCGGCAGGCCGGCCCGCCCTGCCCGCCCGGCCACCTGCATCAGCGAGGCGAACAGGTGCTCGGCGGCGCGGAAGTCGTGGCTGAACATGGCCGCGTCCGGATGGACGATGCCGACCAGGGTCACGCGCTGGAAGTCGTGCCCCTTGGCCACCATCTGCGTACCCACCAGGATGTCGACTTCGCCGGCATGGACCTCGTCGAACATGGCCTGCGCGCTGCCCTTGCGGCGCGTGGAATCTGCGTCGATGCGGGCGATGCGGGCCTGCGGGAAGCGCGCCGCCAATGCCTCTTCGATCCGCTGCGTGCCGCGCCCCAGCGGCGCGATGTCGACATTGCCGCAGTCCGGGCAGTGGTGCGGCACCGGCGCCTCCAGGCCACAGTGGTGGCATCGCAGGCGCCGCTCGGGGCGGTGCAGCACCAGGTACGCCGAGCAGCGCGGGCAGCCCGACAGCCAGCCGCAGCTGTCGCAGGCAATCACCGGCGCGTAGCCGCGGCGGTTCAGGAACAGCAGGCTCTGCTCGCCGCGCGCCAGGCGCGCGTCGATGGCTTCCAGCAGCGGCACCGACAAACCTTCGAACAGCGCACGCTGGCGCTGGCGCTCGTGGTTCAGGTCGACCAGGCGCACCGTCGGCAGGGTCGCTTCGGCCTGGGCGCGCTCGCGCAGCACCAGCTTGCGGTAAGTGCCCTGCCCGGCGCGCCACCAGGTCTCCATCGAGGGCGTGGCCGAACCCAGCACCACGGCAATGCCGCGCTGCTTGGCGCGCCACACCGCCAGGTCGCGCGCGGAGTAGCGCAGCCCTTCCTGCTGCTTGTAGGAAGTGTCGTGTTCCTCGTCGACCACGATCAGCGCCAGCGCCGGCAGCGACGCCATCACCGCCATGCGCGTGCCCAGCACGATGCGGGCCTCGCCGCGGTGCGCGGCCAGCCACTGCAGGCTGCGCTCCTGGTCGGCCAGGCCGCTATGCAGCACCGCCAGCGGCAGGTGCGGGAAGCGCGCGGCGATGCGGGCCTGCAACTGCGGGGTCAGGTTGATTTCGGGCACCAGCATCAGCACCTGGGCCTTGGGGTCGCGTTCTAGCACCGCCTGCATCGCATGCAGGTAGACCTCGGTCTTGCCGCTGCCGGTCACCCCGTGCAGCAGGAACGGCGCAAAGCCCTCGGCCTCGGCAACGGCCTGCACCGCGGCGCGCTGCTCGTCGTGCAGCGGCGGCGCGGCCGACGGCGGCTGCGCGGGGTCGGTCAGCAGCAGGGTGCGCGCGGTGCGGCTCGCCTCGACCCAGCCGGCGGCCTGCCATTCGGCCAGGCGCGCCGGTGCCGCCGCGCACAGCACGCGGGCGTCGGCCAGCGTCAGCGGCTCGGCCGCGGCGGCGCGCTCTGCCAGCGCCTGCGCCAGGGCACGCACGCTGCGTGCGCGTGGCGGCACGGCAGCCAGCAAGGCCTCTGCATGCCCGGGCAACAGGCGGTATTCGTCGGTGCGGGCACGCTGGGCCAGGCCTGGCCAGCTCTCGGCCTCACGCAAGGCCGGCGGCAAGGCCGGTAACATCACTTCGCCCAGGCGGCGCTGGTAGTAGCGCGCGGCAAAGGCGGCCAGCTCAATCCAGTCGGGCTGCAGCGGCGCCATCCAGTCCAGGCGCTGCGCCACCGGGCGCAGCCGGTCGGCGGGCACATCGGAGTGGTCGGCGTACGCCACCGCCACGCCAACCATGCTGCGGCGGCCGAATGGCACCACCACCAGGTCGCCCGGGGCGACCTCGGGCGTGGCGAGATAGTCGAAGCAGTCGTCGGCGGGGGTGTCCAGCGCAACCCGGATGACCGGCTGGGCCGCGGCGGACGGGATCACGGCGTTCGCCGCCGTGCCGTCCTCAGCCAGAGGGAGCGCGCCGCTAGTTGGCGCCATGCGGCCCTTCCTGGTGCACCGCCTTTGCGCAACCTTTGTGCAACGGGCGGCAGGCGCACTGAGGGTGGAAATCTAGTGTGCGGCGCAACATCAACTTAAAGTAAAACTTCAAATGTGGCCCTAAGTCGATGATAGATGACTGGTTTTCCACTAATTCCAGCGCCCCTGTGGATAACTTTGTTGAAAAGTCGCACTGGCTGGCCGGGAAGCCCCGAGAAACAAGGGATCCACCGGCATCGGGCCTACCTTTGCAATTCTTCCAAATCCTTAAAAATCAAGGGCTTGCAAACATCCCCCGGATAGGTTAGGGAGTAACCCTGTCCCGCACTGCGGCAAACCTATCGGTGTGCATAAGTCAAGTGCCGCCAGTCAAGTCCGAGCACCTTTTTGGCGAATGCTGGCGAAAAAGTTAACTTGACAGGGTCTGGCGGCGCGGCTCTCGCAGCACTGGGTACGCTGACGCGCCGGCGCGCTGCAGCGCAGGGCGCCGCAGCAGCCGCCAGGCCAGCCGCATATTGTCACCGTCACTTCCGCGCAGCGCGCAGCTGGCGGCTGTGGCGATGCACTTCGTCCACCAGCACCGAGACATTCTCCGGCGGAGTGAACTGCGAAATGCCGTGGCCCAGGTTGAATACGTGACCATCACTGCCCCCGGCGGCGGCATAGCTGTCCAGCACGCCGCGCACCTGCTCGCGGATCGCGGCCTCGGGGGCGAACAGCACGGTCGGGTCGATATTGCCCTGCAGCGCCACGCGCCCGCCGGTGCGCCGGCGCGCTTCGGCCAGGTTGACAGTCCAGTCCAGCCCGATCGCTTCGGCGCCGGTGTCAGCCAGCGCCTCGAGCCACAGGCCGCCGCCCTTGGTAAAGACGATCGCGGGCACCTGCTGGCCATCGTGCTCGCGCTTCAGACCGGCCAGCACCCGGCGCATATAGGCCAGCGAGAACGCCTGGTACATGCCATCGGCGAGCGCACCACCCCAGGTGTCGAAAATCATCACGGCCTGCGCGCCGGCTTCGATCTGGGCATTCAGGTATGCCGTCACCGCCTGGGCGTTGATCTCGAGAATGCGGTGCATCAGGTCCGGGCGGCCGTACATCATCGCCTTGACCGTGCGGAAGTCGTCCGAGCCGCCGCCTTCGACCATGTAGCACGCCAGCGTCCAGGGGCTGCCGGAAAAGCCGATCAGCGGCACGCGCTGGCGGCCGTCCTGGACCAGTGCGCGGCGGATCTCGCTCACCGCGTCAAAGACATACTGCAGCGACGCCATGTCCGGCACCGCCAGTTTCTGCACGTCGGCTTCGGTGCGCAGCGGATGCGCAAAGCGCGGACCCTCGCCCTGCGCGAACGACAGGCCCAGGCCCATTGCGTCGGGCACGGTCAGGATGTCGGAAAAGAGAATCGCCGCGTCCAGCGGATAGCGGTCCAGCGGCTGCAGTGTCACTTCCGTGGCGTAGGCCGGGTTCTTGGCCAGCCCGAGGAAGCTGCCGGCGCGAGCGCGCGTGGCGTTGTACTCGGGCAGGTAGCGGCCCGCCTGGCGCATCAGCCACAGCGGCGTGTGTTCGGTCGGCTGGCGGCGCAGCGCGCGCAGGAAGGTATCGTTCTGCAGTGCGGTCATGGTCATCCTCGTAAGACCGCCATTCTAAGGGATGGCTGCGGGTGGATGCCGCTCAGACGTCGTCGATCATCCCGGCGAAGGCCGCTGCGGCACGACGCATCCATTCGCGCGCGCGTTCGGCATCAGGCTGCAGCCGCGCGAAGCCGTGGGTCATGCCGCCGGCCTCGATGGTAATCACCGGGGCGTCGTGGCGCACCAGGAAGTCGGCATAGGCCAGGCCGTCGTCGCGCAGCACATCGTGCGCGGCCACCATCAGCACGGTGGCGGGCGGGCGCACCGGCGGCGCGGCCATCAGGTGCACACGGGGGTCGGGGTGGGCGGCGCCCTGCGCCAGGGCCTCGGCGCCGATGAACTGGGTCCAGAACCAGGCCATCTCGTCACGCGTCAGGCCAGGACCGTCGGCAAAGGCGCGGTAGCTCTCGGTGCTGAGCACCGGTGCCGTCACCGGATAGATCAGCAGCTGCGCGTCGACCCGCACCAAGCCGCCACCGTTGAGCTGCTGCGCTGCCTGTGCCGCCAGGTGGCCTCCGGCGCTGTCACCCGCCACGGCGAGGAAGTCGGTCGCCAGCCCGAGTGACTGGCGTTGCCCGGCGAACCACTTCACAGCCTCGGCGGCGTCGTCGCAGGGAGCCGGGAACGCGTGCTCGGGGGCAAGGCGGTAGTCGACACTGGCCACCGCGCAGCCCGTGTCGGCCGCCAGCAAGGCGGCAACCGTGTGGTGCGTCTGCGCCGAGCCGATCACCCAGCCGCCACCGTGGAAGTAGACCACCAGCCGTGGCGCGGTCTCGCCGGCCGGGCGGAACAGCCTGGCACCCAGCGTGCGGCCGGCGAGCGCAAGCTCCAGGTCCTGCACCGTGATGCCGGCCGGATCCGGCAACAGCGACGCGGCCGCGATCTCGGCAAAACGGGCCCGCTGCGCGGGAATGTCGGCCGGCGCGGGCGCATTGGCGTAGCGCTCCGCCAGGCGGCGGTAATAGGCAAGCAGTTGCGGATCGATGGCCATGGTTGGCGGCTGATGGGAAAGCGGAAAGTGAAAGCGGTGCCGGGCGGGATTCAGTCCAGCCCGAGCTGGTGCGTCAGCTCGACCTTGCTGCAGCAATCCTGCACCGCCAGCAGGCCGGCATCAGAAGCGCGGCGCACGGCGTGGTCGTTGACGATGCCCAGCTGCAGCCAGACACCCTGTGCGCCAATGGCGATGGCCTCATCGACCACGCCGGGCGTTTCCTCGGCACGGCGGAAGATGTCGACCCACGCGATGGGGCTGCCTGCTGCCGCGGCAGCGTCGGCGGCTTCGCGCAGCGTGGCGTGGCAGGTCTCGCCCAGAATGCGTTCGCCGGCATGGCGCGGATTGACCGGCACGATCCGGAAGCCGTGGTCCTGCAGGAACTCCGCAACCTCATGGCTGGGACGCTCCGGGCGGTCGGACAGGCCGACCACGGCCACGGTCTTCATTGCCAGCATGGCTTGTATGGCTTGCTGCATCTCAGGGCGCATCGCGTCTCCGGGTGGACAAGGGCGGGCCCGCGGACATGCAAAAACGCAACGCGAAGGCCACAGGCGCCCTGAATCGTAACCGGAATTGTCACGAAGAGATTGGTGGGGGAGCGAACACGGAAATCACGTCGTTAAAGATAAGACAACGGCACGTTTCTGCGACTAACGTGACGTGAACGCGTGAAAATATGCCGAACACGCCAGGTCCCGGCACCTCGGGCTTTCAACTTCTTGCAAAACGATACATTTTGTTACTGCCATGCCGGGGAGTTTCCCCCACAATGCATTGACACACCCGCTGTCCGCGGCGTGTTGCGCCCCAGTGAATAAGGCTGTGCAGACTTAAAGGGGCGTGGTGAAGAAAGCCTTTTTGAAGCAGTAACCCGATTTTCCGATCCAGCAGATCGCCGCTGGACCGGAGCACCAGGTAGACCGTTGCAGCGCGTGGCCTTTGCGGCCTCTGGTCGGATATTGGTTATCCGTTGCGCCTTGATTGTCGGCCTGGACCGAACCCGTTCCTTCGAATTGACCCCTCGAAGGGATTTTCCCGTCCGCGCGGAGCCTCCCCGGCCCGCGCGCTTTTTTTTGTCCAGGCAGGACAAAAGCATATCGCCACGCCCAAAAAAAAGGCAGCCATGGGCTGCCTTTTTTCATTGTCGCGCCAGAAAAACAACAGCGCGACAACCGACTAATTGCTTACTTCTTACGACGCAGGCGGGCGATGGCAGCCAGTTGGGCAGCCGCCACGGCGAGCTCGCTCTGAGCGCGTGCCAGATCCAGATCGCTGCTCTGGTTCTGCATCAGCTCTTCGGCAGCACGCTTGGCTTCCTGCGCCTTGGCTTCGTCCAGGTCGCCACCGCGGATAGCGGTGTCGGCCAGCACGGTGACGTGCTTGGGCTGGACTTCGAGAATGCCGCCGGCAACGAATACGAACTCTTCGCTGCCGTCTTCCTTCTCGATCCGCACGGCACCCGGCTGGATGCGCGTGATCAGCGGCGTGTGACCCGGCAGAATGCCCAGCTCACCCGACTCGCCCGGCAGCGCCACGAACTTCGCCTGGCCGGAGAAGATCGACGTTTCCGCGCTGACGACGTCTACAAGAATGGTTGCCATATCAGATCCTTTCTCCTGAAAGCTTTGGCTTCCCGTTTCCGGGAAGCAAGTATTTCGCCTTCGTGCCAGGCGCGGCCGCCGCAGACAGTAGATTAACTACGGCAAGGCAGCGGCAACGACGCATGAAGGCGAAAGACGCCGCTTACTGGAGCTTCTTGGCCTTTTCGAAGGCTTCGTCGATCGAGCCGACCATGTAGAACGCCTGCTCGGGCAGGTGATCGCACTCGCCATCCACCAGCATCTTGAAACCACGGATGGTTTCCTTCAGCGGCACGTACTTGCCCGGCGAACCCGTGAACACTTCGGCCACGTGGAACGGCTGCGACAGGAAACGCTGGATCTTACGAGCGCGGTTCACTGCCATCTTGTCTTCCGGCGACAGTTCGTCCATGCCCAGAATCGCGATGATGTCGCGCAGTTCCTTGTAGCGCTGCAGGGTCTGCTGTACGGCGCGCGCAACGTTGTAGTGCTCCTGGCCAACCACTTGCGGGTCCATCTGACGCGAGGTCGAGTCGAGCGGGTCCACTGCGGGGTAGATACCGAGAGCGGCAATGTCACGCGACAGCACCAGGGTCGAGTCCAGGTGCAGGAAGGTGGTAGCCGGCGACGGGTCGGTCAAGTCATCCGCAGGCACGTACACGGCCTGGATCGACGTAATCGAACCGGTCTTGGTCGACGTAATACGCTCCTGCAGCTTGCCCATTTCTTCAGCCAGCGTCGGCTGGTAGCCCACAGCGGAAGGCATACGGCCCAGCAGTGCCGACACTTCGGTACCGGCCAGCGTGTAGCGGTAGATGTTGTCGACGAAGAACAGGATGTCACGGCCCTCGTCGCGGAACTTCTCGGCCATGGTCAGGCCGGAAAGTGCCACGCGCAGACGGTTGCCCGGCGGCTCGTTCATCTGGCCGAACACCATGGCCACCTTGTCGAGCACGTTGGAGTCCTTCATTTCGTGGTAGAAGTCGTTCCCTTCACGGGTACGCTCGCCCACGCCGGCAAACACCGACAGACCGCTGTGCTGCTTGGCGATGTTGTTGATGAGCTCCATCATGTTGACGGTCTTGCCCACGCCTGCGCCACCAAACAGGCCCACCTTGCCGCCCTTAGCAAACGGGCAGATCAGGTCGATCACCTTGATGCCGGTTTCCAGCAGGTCGGTGGAAGGCGACAGTTCGTCGAACTTCGGTGCCTTCTGGTGAATCGCGCGGCGCTCGTCCGAAGCGATCGGGCCAGCTTCGTCAATGGGGCGACCCAGCACGTCCATGATGCGGCCCAGCGTGCCTTGACCCACCGGCACCGAGATCGGCGCGCCGGTGTTCTTCACGGGCATGCCGCGGCGCAGGCCGTCCGACGAACCGAGGGCAATGGTACGCACCACGCCGTCACCCAGCTGCTGCTGAACTTCGAACGTCAGGCCCTTTTCGGCGAACGACGTTTCGCCGCTGTCTTCCAGCACCAGCGCGTCATACACCTTCGGCATTGCGTCGCGCGGGAACTCGATGTCCACCACGGCGCCAATGCACTGCACAATATTTCCGATACTCATTTCGTATCTCCGATAGCTTGAATTCTTGACGCCTCAGACCGCTGCTGCACCGCTGACGATCTCTGACAATTCCTTGGTAATCGCTGCCTGCCGGGTCTTGTTGTAGTCCAGCTGCAATTCGCCGATCACGTTCTTGGCATTGTCGGATGCCGCCTTCATGGCCACCATGCGCGCCGACTGCTCGGACGCCATGTTCTCGGCCACGGCCTGGTACACCAGCGCCTCGACGTAGCGGACCAACAGCTCTTCCACCACGGTCTGCGCGTCAGGTTCGTAGATGTAGTCCCACGAGTAGGCGCGCTTCTCTTCTTCCGTCTGCGACAGCTTGTCGGCGGCGAGCGGCAGCAGCTGCTCAACCATCGGTTCCTGCTTCATCGTGTTGATGAACTTGGTGTACGCCAGGTACACCGCGTCGACTTCACCATTGATGAATGCGTCGAGCTGGACCTTGATCGCGCCGATCAGCTTTTCCAGGTGCGGGGTGTCGCCGAGCTGCACCACATTCGAGGCCACCTTGGCGCCGATACGGCTCAGGAACTGCAGGCCCTTGCCGCCGATGGCAGTGGCTTGCACATCCACGCCGCGGCCTTGCAGGCTCTTCAGTTCGTTGGTCACCGCACGCAACACGTTCGTGTTCAGACCGCCGCACAGCCCCTTGTCGGTCGTGACCACGATCATGCCGACGCGCTTGACTTCGCGCTCCTGCATGAACGGGTGCTTGAACTCGGGGTTGGCCGAAGCCAGGTGCGCCGCGATGTTACGCACTTTCTCGGCATAGGGACGGGCATTGCGCATCCGTTCCTGCGCCTTGCGCATCTTGGATGCGGCGACCATCTCCATCGCCTTGGTGATCTTGCGCGTGTTTTGCACGCTCTTGATCTTGGTTCGAATTTCTTTCGTTCCGGCCATATCTTCCTCTCCGTCCGAACCGCCGCCGCGCCGGCGTTAGCCAGGCGCGGCGGCGGTATCGGGGAATTGCGCGGTTAGAACGCGGCGGACTTCCTGAAATCCTCGATCGCGGCACGCAGGGCGGGCTCATCTTCCTTCGAGAGCACCTTGGTGTCTTCGATACGGTTGATGAGGTCGGCGTACTTGGTCTTCAGATGGTCGTGCAGGCCCTTCTCGAACGGCAGAATGTCCTTCACTTCCACGTTGTCGAGGAAGCCGTTGTTGGCTGCGAACAGCGACGCGGCCAGCTGCCACACTTGTTGCGGCTGGTATTGCGCCTGCTTCAGCAGTTCGGTCACGCGGCGGCCGCGCTCCAGCTGCTTGCGGGTGGCGTCGTCCAGGTCCGAAGCAAACTGCGCAAACGCCGCCAGTTCACGGTACTGGGCCAGGTCGGTACGGATACCGCCGGACAGGTTCTTCACCACCTTGGTCTGAGCAGCACCACCCACGCGCGACACCGAGATACCGGCGTTAATGGCGGGACGGACACCGGCGTTGAACAGGTCGGTTTCCAGGAAGATCTGACCGTCGGTAATCGAGATCACGTTGGTCGGCACGAACGCTGACACGTCGCCGGCCTGAGTTTCGATAATCGGCAGCGCGGTCAGCGAACCGGTCTTGCCCTTGACGGCGCCGTCGGTGAACTTCTCGACGTAGTCTTCGTTCACGCGTGCAGCACGCTCCAGCAGGCGCGAGTGCAGGTAGAACACGTCGCCCGGGTAGGCTTCGCGGCCCGGCGGACGGCGCAGCAGCAGCGACACCTGGCGGTAGGCCCAGGCTTGCTTGGTCAGGTCGTCATAGACGATCAGCGCGTCTTCGCCGCGGTCACGGAAGTACTCGCCCATGGTGCAGCCGGCGTAGGCAGCCAGGTACTGCATGGCGGCCGAGTCCGAAGCTGCGGCGGCCACGACGACGGTGTACTCCATCGCGCCGTGCTCTTCCAGCTTGCGCACCACGTTGGCGATCGTCGAAGCCTTCTGGCCAATGGCGACGTACACGCAGTACATGCCCTTGCCCTTCTGGTTGATGATCGCGTCGACAGCCACGGCGGTCTTGCCGGTCTGGCGGTCGCCAATGATCAGCTCACGCTGGCCACGGCCGATCGGCACCATCGAGTCGATCGACTTCAGGCCGGTCTGCACCGGCTGGCTCACCGACTGACGCGCGATCACGCCCGGGGCGACCTTCTCGATCACGTCCGTTTCCTTGGCGTTGATCGGGCCCTTGCCGTCGATCGGCTGGCCCAGCGTGTTGACCACGCGGCCCAGCAGTTCCTTGCCCACCGGCACTTCTAGAATGCGGCCGGTGCACTTGACCGTGTCGCCTTCGGAAATGTGTTCATAGTCACCCAGCACCACGGCGCCGACCGAGTCGCGCTCGAGGTTCAGCGCGAGGCCGAAGGTGTTGCCGGGGAATTCCAGCATCTCGCCCTGCATCACGCCAGACAGGCCGTGCACGCGGCAGATGCCATCGGTCACGGAAATCACCGTGCCGGTGTTGCGCACTTCAGCTTCAGCGCCAAGGCCCGAGATGCGGGTCTTGATCAGCTCGCTGATTTCTGAGGGGTTCAGTTGCATCACAATGCTCCTAATTCTTCAATCCGTCGGCCGGTGCGGTCAGGCGGTCAGCGTGGCTTGCATGGCAGCCAGGCGCGAACGCACGGAGGTGTCGAGCACTTCGTCGCCGACCTTGACGCTCACGCCGCCGATCAGGGACGGGTCCACCGCCACCTTCGCGTACAGCTTGCGGCCGAACTTGCGTTCGAGTGCAGCGACCAGGTCGTTCAACTGCGGACCTTCCAGCGGGAATGCGCTGGTGATCTCGACATCCGACGACCCTTCGCGGGCGTTCTTGAGCACATGGAACTGCTCGGCGATTTCCGGCATCACCGTCAGGCGGCCGTTATCCACCAGCAGCCTGACGAAGCGGCGAGCCTCGTCATTCAGCGGGGACTTCAGCACCGACAGGAACAGTTCGGCCAGCTTCTCGCCGGGAACGTTCGGATCGCCGGCGAGCGCCTTCATGTCGGGATTGGCGGCAACCTGCCCCATCTCCGACACCAGCTCGGACCATGCACCCAGATTGCCTGCGCTCGATTGGCTGGCGACGCGGAACAGCGCCTCAGCGTAGGGACGGGCAATGGTTGCGGTTTCAGCCATGATTAGAGCTCAGCCTTGAGTTGATTGAGCAGGTCGGTGTGGACCTGCGCGTTCACTTCACGCTTGAGGATCTGCTCGGCACCCTTGACGGCCAGCACGGCAACCTGGTCACGCAGTTCTTCGCGTGCGCGGGTAACCTGCTGCTCTGCTTCGGCCTTGGCCTGGGCAATGATGCGTGCGGCTTCTGCCTGGGCGTTTTGCTTGATCTCGTCCGCCGTCAGCTGGGCGCGCTTCTCGGCGTCAGCGACGCGTTGTGCACCCTCGGTGCGGGCTTCGGCCATAGCCTGGTCCACACGCTTGTTGGCAAGTTCGAGCTCGGCCTTGCCCTTCTCGGCAGCGGCGAGGCCATCGGCGATCTTCGTTGCGCGTTCGTCGAGCGCCTTCACCAGCGGCGGCCAAATGAATTTGGCAACAACCCACCACAGGATGAAGAACACGACCATCTGCGCAAAAAACGTTGCGTTCAGATTCATGGTGTGTTCCTTTCGGTAATCAAACTACAGATAAATGCGCAAGGGCGGCCAGGCTAGTGGCCCGCGCCGCCCGTCAGCATCATGCAGACCGAAAAGAATTACTTGATGACAGCCAGCAGCGGGTTGGCGAAGGCGAACAGCATTGCAACACCCACGCCGATCAGGAATGCAGCGTCGATCAGGCCAGCCAGCAGGAACATCTTGGTTTGCAGCGGGTTCATCAGCTCAGGCTGACGTGCGCAGGCTTCGATGTACTTGCCACCCATCAGGGCGATACCCAGGCAGGCGCCGATAGCGCCCAGGCCGATGATGATGCCGATACCGATGGCGGTCAGACCCTGGATGTTGGCGAGAAATGCTTGCATGATGACTCCTTTAATTTAGAGAGACTTAGAACCAAAAAACCAAAAAACCAAAAACCGGAAATCAGTGGTGATCGTGAGCCTGGCCGATGTACACCAGCGTCAGCATCATGAAAATGAAGGCCTGGAGCAGAACGATCAGGATGTGGAAGATCGCCCATACCGTGCCAGCCACCACGTGGCCGACAAAGCCCAGCGCGGACAGGTCGGCGCTGAACGTCCAGATGGAACCCAGCAGCGCGATCAGCAGGAACACGAGTTCGCCGGCGTACATGTTGCCGAACAACCGCATGCCGAGCGAAACCGCCTTGGCCAGGAATTCGATCAGGTTCAGGACCAGGTTGAACGGGGCCAGGTACCACTTGGCGCCAAACGGGGCCGAGAACAGTTCGTGCATGAAGCCGCCCGTGCCCTTGATCTTGAAGCTGTAGTAGATCATCAGGACCAGCACCGAGCACGACATGCCCAGCGTGCCGTTCAGGTCGGCCGTGGCCACTGCACGGTGGTGGGGAAGGTGAATGTGGAAGACGCCCAGCAGGCTGTTCAGGCCGGTGACCCAGTCGACCGGAATCAGGTCGATCGCGTTCATCATGGTGATCCAGCAGAACACCATCAGCGCCAGCGGCGCAATCCACGAACGGTCGCCGTGGATGATGCCCTTGGCCTGGTCGTCGACCATCTCGACGATCATCTCGACAAAGGCCTGGAAGCGGCCCGGCACGCCGGCAGTGACGCGGCGCGCGGCGGCGTACAGGAACAGCACGGCGATGGCGCCGCACAGCACAGACCAGAACACCGTGTCGTAGTTGAGCACGGAGAAATCGACCACCGACGCTTGCTTGCCGCCGACCGAGTTCAAGTTCTGCAAGTGTTCGGCGATATAGCCGGAGGGTGTCAGCGCGTGTTCGGCGCCTTGGGTAGCATCAGACATGTCGATACGAACGGTATATTGCGAAATCTTCAGGCCGCGCGCCGCCACTGTCTGGCAAACGCCCGGTACGCGTCTTGCATTGCCTTCGGCGGATTCGCCGGTCACCGCGATGCAAGCGGGGTCCAACCTTGGCCGTGTCCGGTGTCACTGCGATGAAACCCGCGTTGAAACCGTCACGGAAAACACTTGATATTCCGTTTCGGTGCCCCACCTCCGGATGAAGCACCGTTTTCGAGCGGCTGGCCTAGCGCATTGCCAGGGCCACCACCCAATATGTCTTTAGCGCCAGCAGGAACGTGACCAGCATCGGCACCCAGCGCAGATCCCGGTACAGCACCACGACCAGCACCAGCAGTGCCACGGTGCCGAAGACCTTGATCGCCTCGCCCAGCACCAACCCGCCGACCGAAGCCCGGTCGCGCGCCAGCCACAGGCGCAAGGCGAAGAATCCGCTCGGCACGAAGCACACCATGCCGCCGAACAGCGCCGACCACCCATACGGCCCCGCCTCTTTCGCAAACAGCGCCCAGCACAGTGCCGACAGCAGGGAAACCACCACCTGCGCCAGGACAACCTTGCCCGGGGTCATGCGCGAAGGGCGCAACGCGCGCTCGCCAAACAGCGTCACCGCCTCGGCGTGCGACAGCGGATCGACAGCCTCTTCCTCACGTTCTGCGCCTTCTTTCCAGTCGTCCCAGTCATCTTTCTGACGGGACCCGGCGCCTCGCTGCTGACGGTCTTGAACCACTACCTGCCTGCCTCATTCAAGGCCGGAACTTTTCGGCCCGACCAGAATTCAAACCGCACGATTTTAAGGGGAACTACTGATTCGCGTCAATCCGCTTACATTTACCTTGCAGTGCGTTGCGCACAACGGTTGCCATCACGATTGCATGATGGCCGCGCAAAAATTGCGCAGCAATGATGTTTGACGTAATTGGATTGCGCAGCGAACCCTACGCATGATGAGGGATTACCGGGCACGCCATACGTATACCTGCCCTTGGAACGGCCACTGCAGCGTACACGCAACAGTCATCGCCGCAATGTCCGTTAATCGCACCGAATTGCGCACGCGAAGTTACGTGCGCCTTCGCATCTTGCCTCAGGCGACCTTCTGCTTTTCAGTGGATTCGCGCAGGCGCACGAGCACGTCTTCAAGCGCGTCGTTGTCGCTGAAGTGGATGGTGAGCTGACCCTTGCCGCGCGCGCCCAGCTTGATCTGTACCGCCAGGCCCAGCGCATCGGACAATTCTTCTTCCAGCCGTGCCACGTCGCGCACGTTGTTGGCGCCCTTCTGCTTGAGCGACTTCAGGTCGAACGGCTTGAGCGTGGACGCCACCAGCTTCTCGGTCTCGCGCACCGACAGCCGCTTGTTCACGATCTGGTTGGCCAGCGTGATCTGGTTGGCGCCGTCCACCGCCAGCAGCGCGCGCGCGTGGCCCATGTCGAGGTCGCCCGCCATCAGCATGGTCTGCACCGGCGCGGCCAGGTTCAGCAGGCGCAGCAGGTTCGACACCGCGCTGCGCGAACGGCCGACCGACTCGGCCGCCTGCTCATGCGTGAAACTGAACTCGCGGATCAGGCGCATGATGCCCTGCGCCTCTTCCAGCGGGTTCAGGTCTTCGCGCTGGATGTTCTCGATCAGCGCCATCGCGGCCGCGGCTTCATCGGCCACGTCCTTCACCAGCACCGGCACCTTGTCCAGGCCGGCGAGCTTGGACGCACGGAAGCGCCGCTCGCCCGCGATGATTTCATAGCGGTCCGGCTCGGCCACGCGGCGCACCAGGATCGGCTGCATCAGGCCCTGCGCGCGGATGCTGGCGGCCAGCTCCTGCAGCGCGCCTTCATCCATGCGCGTGCGCGGCTGGTACTTGCCCGGCTGCAACTGGGTCAGGCGCAGCACGGTGGGCGCACCCTCCTGCTTCGCCGATTCAACGATTTCGGCCGGCCCGCCCAGCAGCGCTTCGAGACCGCGGCCCAGGCCCTTTTTCTTTGCAGTGCTCATGCTTGCCCTCTCCTTCAGCCCAGCTGCCTGACGCGCGCGATCATCTCGGCGCCGAAATCCAGGTACGCTTTTGCGCCCTTTGATGACGGATCGAACGCCACGCCCGGCATGCCATAGGACGGTGCCTCGGCCAGCCGCACATTGCGCGGGATCAGAGTCTTGAAGACCTTCTCGCCGAAGTGCGATTCCAGCTGCGCCGACACCTGCTGCTGCAGTGTGACGCGCGGATCGAACATGACGCGCAGCAGGCCGATCACCTGCAGGTCGCGGTTCAGGTTGGCGTGCACCTGCTTGATGGTGTTGACCAGGTCCGACAGCCCTTCCAGCGCGAAGTACTCGCACTGCATCGGCACGATCACGCCGTGCGCGGCGCACAGGCCGTTCAGCGTCAGCAGCGACAGCGACGGCGGGCAGTCGATCAGCACGAAGTCATATTCGTCATTGACCTCTTCGATGGCATGCCTGAGGCGGCGCTCGCGCTGGTCCAGCTCGACCAGCTCCACTTCCGCGCCGGCCAGTTCGCGGTTGGCGGGCAGCACGTCGTACCTGCCGGTCTCGGAACGCTGGCGCGCCTGCTTGATGCTGGCCAGGCCGACCAGCACCTGGTACACGCTGTGCTCCAGCGCCTGCTTGTCGATGCCCGAACCCATCGAGGCATTGCCCTGCGGGTCCAGGTCGACCAGCAGCACGCGCTGGTCCTGCGCGGCCAGGCCGGCGGCGAGGTTCACCGTGGTGGTGGTCTTGCCTACCCCGCCCTTCTGGTTTGCGATCACGAATACCTTGGCCATAAGCTACTGAGGCTCCTGCTTCAATTCATCCGGCCAGCGCGGGGCTGGCAGTTCGCGGCGCTGCACGCAGCGCCACGGCGTATGTCATGCGTGTGCGCTTGCGCGCCGCGACAGCACCACCAGGTGGCGCTCGGCATCCAGCCCGGGCACGGTGATGCGGGGCACCGCATCGACCTGCCATTGCGCCATCAGCCCGGCAGCTTCCATGCGGTCCAGCTCGGCCTGTGGATAAACACCCTTCATGGCGATCAGCTTGCCGTGCGGTGCGAGGAGCTGGCCCGACAGGTTCACGAAGTCGGTCAGCTCGGCAAACGCGCGCGAGGTGATCACGGCAAAGCCATCGTCATCGCCCAGCTTCTCCACCGGCCCCCAATGCGCCGCGACATTGGAAAGCCCCAGTTGCGCGCGGCACTGGGTCAGGAAGGCGGTCTTCTTCTGCACGATGTCCACCATCAGCACCGACACGTCGGGACAGGCGATGGCCAGCGGCAGGCCGGGCATGCCGCCGCCCGAGCCCACGTCCAATACCCTGCCCCGCGCCGGCGTGCCTACCTCTGCGGCGCGCGCGGCTTCGGCCAGCGCCGGCACGGCGGCAAGCGAGTCCAGCATGTGATGCGTAAGCATCTCATCGGGGTGGCGGATTGCGGTCAGGTTGTAGACGCCGTTCCACTTGCGCAGCAGCGCCAGGTAGGCAAACAAGGTGTCGATCTGGGCCGGCTCCAGCGCCAGCCCGATCTCAACCAGACCGGCTTCAAGGCGACGACGCTGCGTGGCGTCGTCGGTCATGGTGTGTCGCGGACCGGGCACTCAGGCGGCCTCTTCGGAGTTGCCGGAAGGTGCGCCCGACTCAGCGCGCGTGCGCCCCAGGCCCTTCTTCTTCAGATGCACCAGCAGCAGCGAGATCGCGGCCGGCGTCACGCCGGAAATGCGCGAGGCCTGGCCCAGCGTTTCCGGACGATGTTGGTTCAGCTTCTGGCTGACCTCGAAGCCCAGGCCACGCACTTCGGTGTAGTCCAGCCCTTCCGGCAGGCGGGTCGACTCATTGGCTTCCAGCTTGTCGACCTCGGCCGCCTGGCGGGCGATATAGCCGTGGTACTTGATGCCAATCTCGATCTGCTCGCGGATCTGCTCCGCCAGCATCGGCTCGGCGTCCAGCGGCGTTTCCGGGGCATGGCGGCCGCCCTGCAGCGCCATCAGTGCTTCATAGCGGACTTCGGGCCGGCGCAGCAGGTCGGCCAGGCTGTACTCGCGCTCGATCGGCTTGCCCAGCAGCGGCATGGCGTCTTCGGCCTGCAGCATGGCCGGGTTGACCCATGTGCACTTCAGGCGCTCTGTTTCACGTGAAACAGCGTCACGCTTGCGGTTGAAGGCATCCCAGCGCGCATCGTCGACCACGCCCAGTTCACGGCCGGCCTCAGTCAGGCGCATATCGGCATTGTCTTCCCGCAGGCTCAGGCGGAATTCCGCGCGGCTGGTGAACATGCGGTACGGCTCAGTCACACCGCGGGTAATCAGGTCGTCGACCAGCACGCCCAGGTAGGCCTGGTCGCGGCGCGGCGTCCACGCATCGCGTTCGCGCACATAGCAGCCAGCGTTGATGCCGGCCAGCAGGCCCTGCGCGGCGGCTTCTTCATAGCCGGTGGTGCCATTGATCTGTCCCGCAAAGAACAGGCCGCGGATGGCCTTGCTCTCCAGCGATGCCTTCAGCCCGCGCGGATCGAAGTAGTCATACTCGATCGCATAACCGGGGCGCAGGATATGCGCGTTCTCCATCCCGCGGATCGAGTGCACCAGTTCCAGCTGCACATCGAACGGCAGGCTGGTCGAGATCCCGTTGGGGTAGAACTCGTTGGTGGTCAGGCCTTCGGGCTCCAGGAAGATCTGGTGGCTTTCCTTGCTGGCAAAGCGATGGATCTTGTCCTCGATGCTGGGGCAGTAGCGCGGCCCTACGCCTTCGATCACGCCGGTGTACATCGGCGAGCGGTCCAGCCCGCCTCGGATGATGTCGTGGGTACGGCTGTTGGTATGTGTGATCCAGCACGGCAGCTGTTGCGGGTGCTGCTCCGGACGGCCCAGGAAGGAGAACACCGGTACCGGATCCAGGTCACCAGGCTGCTCTTCCATCACCGAAAAGTCGATGGTGCGGCCGTCGATGCGCGGCGGCGTGCCGGTCTTCAGGCGGCCTTGCGGCAGCTTCAGGTCCTTCAGGCGCGCCGACAGCGACACTGCTGCCGGGTCGCCGGCGCGGCCGCCGGTGTAGTTATCCAGCCCGACGTGGATCTTGCCGTCCAGGAAGGTGCCGGCGGTCAGCACCACCGCGCGGGCGCGGAAGGCGATGCCGACCTGCGTCATGGCGCCGACTACGCGGTCGCCCTCCACCATCAGGTCGTCCACGGCCTGCTGGAACAGCATCAGGTTCGGCTGGTTCTCCAGCCGGGTACGGATAGCCTTGCGGTACAGCACGCGGTCCGCCTGGGCGCGCGTGGCGCGCACCGCCGGGCCCTTGCTGGAGTTGAGGATGCGGAACTGGATGCCGGACTCGTCCGTGGCGGCGGCCATGGCACCGCCCATGGCGTCCACTTCCTTGACCAGGTGCCCCTTGCCGATGCCCCCGATGGACGGGTTGCAGCTCATCTGGCCCAGCGTCTCGATGTTGTGAGTCAGCAGCAGCGTCTGGCAGCCCATACGGGCCGCGGCGAGTGCAGCTTCAGTGCCGGCATGGCCACCGCCGACGACGATGACATCGAATTCTTTTGGGTAAAGCATGGGACACCTCCTCCGGGAGGCTGGCGGGAAAATACGGGAATGCGAAATTATAGCGGCAATCGACTAGCCGCTTTCCGAAGGTAACCATGTTTCACGTGAAACATGGCGTTGGCGATACCCGGCGAGTCGCTCGAAAGCGACGTTATGTTCCACGTGAAACAAAAAGGCCGGGCACATGGCCCGGCCGGATGTTTCACGTGGAACAAGCGCCTCAGAGTTGCGCGTGGATATAGCCCGCAACCTGCTCGGTCAGCTTGCCAAGATCGCGCTGCAAGGTTGCGAACCCGGCATTGCGCTCGCGTGTCACCTCGTCCATATACAGCGGCCGTCGGATCTCGATCTGCAGGCTATTGCGCCGCTCGGCCGGCCGGCCGATCTGCGCGATCAGCTGCACGCCCTTGTACGGGTCGTTGCGCGCCACCGTGTAGCCCATGCCGCGCAGTTCCCGTTCGACCAGGTCGACCAGCCCCGGCTCGCAGGTGGTGCCGTCCCGGTCGCCCAGCACAAAGTCCGCCAGCGGGTGCAGGCTGGCGATCTTGAGCCGCTCGTAGGCATTGTTGGGCATGGAGTGCAGGTTCAGATGCCAGAGCGCGCCAAAGCGCTCGTGAGCACCCTCCACGGCCCCGGCCAGCGCCAGATGGTACGGCCGGTAGTAGCGATCGATACGGGCCTGCACTTCCGCCACGGACAGGCGGCGGTCGTAGATCGGCGTGCTGGCGTCGACCCGGCTCCAGATCAGGCCGTAGCCCAGCTGCGTCTTCGGCCCCGGGGCCAGCTCCGTCGGCCAGGTGCCGTCGAGCTGGGCCGGGTCGATATCGTCTGGCATCCGGTTCGGGTCGATATAGACCCGCGGGAAGGTGGCCGCCAGCAGCGTACCGCCTGCTGCGGGCACGGCCTCCCACAAGGCATCGACGTGGGTATCCTCGCCGCCACGCAGGCGCGCGGCCGGGATTGCCGCACCGAAGTCAGCCGGGTACACGGTGCCGCTGTGCGGCGAATCGCATACCAGCGGCAGCGCCTCCCCTTCCGGCAGGCGCACGATCACCGGCGGTAATGCAGCGGTCTGGTTGATTGCTTCGGCCATGCCTCAGTCCAGCTTGATATCGGCAGCCTTGGCCACGCGGACGTAGCGCGCCATTGCCTGCTGGATCTGCGCCTTGAACTGCTCCGGCGTAGTCGGCACCAGCGTGCCGCCGGATTCTTCCACCTTGCGCTTGAACTCGGGATTCAGCATGGCCTTGTGGATCGCCTGGTTGAGCCTGGCGACGATGGCGGGCGGCGTATTCGCAGGCGCGACAATGCCGAACCAGCCGCCATCGCCCATGTCCTTGAAGCCCAGTTCGGCATAGGTCGGCACGTTGGGCAACTGCGCCGAGCGCCCCGCGCCCAGCACCGCCAGCGCGCGCAGCCTGCCCGCTTTCACGTGGGGCAGCGTCGACGACAGGTTGTCGGTGATGGCATTGACCTGCCCTGCCACGGCGTCGTTCAGCGCCAGCCCGGCGCCCTTGTACGGCACGTGCAGCAGGTCGATCTTGGCCAGCATCATGAAGTTCTCGATGTTGACATGGCCCAGCGACCCGGCCCCCGGCGAAGCAAAGCTGTACTTGCCCGGGTTGGCCCTGGCTAGCGCGATGAACTCCTGCATGGTCTTGGCCGGCACGCTGGGGTGCACCGCGAACACGCTGGGAATCGCCACCACATTGGTAACCGGCGAAAAGTCCTTGATCGGGTCGTACTTGAGCTTGGGGTATACGGCGGGGTTGGACCCGTGCGTGCTGACCGTGGCCATGCCGATGGTGTAGCCATCCGGCGCGGCGTTGGCCACCTGCTCCATGCCCAGCGAGCCGCCGGCACCGCCTTTGTTCTCGACCACGATCGACTGGCCCAGCTCGCGCCCTGCAAACTCTGCCACCAGGCGCGCCGACAGGTCAGTGGACCCGCCCGCCGCGAACGGCACGATCAGGCGGATCGGGCGCGTCGGGTAGCTGGCTTGCGCGAAAGCGCTGCCGGCAAAGGCCAGCGTGGCAGCGGCGGCGGTACCGGACAGCAGCAGCTGGCGGCGGGATATCCTGGCTCGGACCATGGGGTTTCTCCTATTGGTTTTGTGCATGAACCGGACGAGTGTCAGCCGTTTACCGGGCGGGCACAAACGACTATATTGCACGTTTGCATTACCAAAGATCATCCTGCAGCGGCCGCTCCGGCAGCCGCCCCGCTCTTCCTCCTTCCCCCTCCACCGCCATGCGGCTGCATTCCCCATCGATGTCCGAGTTGCACGCCTTTGCCACCGCGGCACGGCTGGGCAGCTTTACCCGCGCAGCGGACGAATTGTGCGTGACGCAGGGGGCCATCAGCCGCGCCATCGCGCGACTGGAAGCGCATTTCGGGCAGCCGCTGCTACAGCGCAATGCCCACCGGCTGCTGCTGACCGATGCCGGCCGGCAATTGCTTGACGCCGTGGCCGAGCCGCTGGCCACGATCGAGCACGCCAGCGCCGCCCTCCGCGCCGGCGACCGCCGGCACCACCTGACGCTGTCCGTCGTGCCCACGCTGGCCAGCGTCTGGCTGGTGCCGCGCCTGCCGGACTTCCATCGCCGCCATCCGGAAATCCGGCTGGACTTCGTCCCGTACCAGCGCGACGAGGACCTCTCCAGCCCCTCCCCCGACGCCGCCATCCTGGCGGGTGAAGCCGGCAAGTGGCCCGGCCTGCAGGCCGACTATGTGGTGGGACGTGAAATGGTGCCGGTCTGTCATCCGGACCGCGCCCGGGCACGGCGCGAGGCCGGCCGCTGGCGGTCTCCCGCGGAGCTGCTGGACGAGCCCCTGCTCTACCACACCACCGCGCCGGCGAACTGGCAAAACTGGCTGCAGGCGGCAGGCGTACCCAACGCTGCGCCGAGGTTATCCACAGCGTTCGACCAGGTCTCGATCCTGATCCAGGCGGTGCGCGCCGACATGGGCGTCGCCGTGCTGCAGCGCTGCCTGGTGCGCGACGAAATTGCCGCCGGACGCGTAATGGCGCCGTTTGACATGCCAATTACCCTGCAACGGGGCTATTTCCTGTGTGCGCCGAAGGAACGGCGCGATCATCCGGCGCTGACCTGCTTCCGGGATTGGCTGCTGGAGACCGCAGCGAAGGATACAGGCAGCAGCACCAACACTTTATTCACTGGATAACTTACAGAACAAAAATTATGCAGAAATACATTCATCGCACAGATAATATTCTGCAAATTATTATCGGTATGGATGTTATTCTGTAAATTGGATCGGCAAAAATCACTCCAATAGATATTGGCGTACCTACATCAGCGCACCGGTGCCGACATCCGTACTAAGTGCCTCTGAATTGGGTTATCCCCAAAGTTATTCACACCACCAATAGAAAAGGGCCTGCTTCCGCAGGCCCTCATTCCTCTGGCGAAAACCGGGCGGATCAAGCCGCCTTTTTTGCCAGGCCAAGATAGGTTTCAATCACCTTCGGATTCGCCGCCAGCTCGTCGGCCGGCCCTTCCATCGCCATATCGCCGGTCTCGATCACATAGCCGTAGTCCGCCACCTGCAGCGCGGCGCGCGCGTTCTGCTCGATCAGCAGCGTGGCCACGCCGGTCCGGCGCAGATTGCTGATGATGTGGAAGATCTCCTTCACGATCAGCGGCGCCAGGCCAAGGCTGGGCTCGTCCAGCATCAGCAGCTGCGGCTTGGCCATCAGCGCGCGGCCCACCGCCAGCATCTGGCGCTCGCCCCCGGAGAGCGTGCCGGCGTCCTGGCGGGCGCGCTCGCGCAGGCGCGGGAACAGATCGTAGACCACGTCCATCTGGTCCAGGTAGTTCTTCTCGCCGGCGCGCTTGCGGCGGAAGGCGCCCAGCTGCAGGTTGTCCTCTACCGTCATCGACGCAAACAGCTCGCGCTTCTCCGGCACCAGGCACATGCCGCGCGCAACGCGCCCCTCCACCGGAATGCCGGCCATGTCGTGGCCGAGGTAGCCCACCGAACCGCTTGACGACCCCGTCACCGGCAGCGCACCCATGATCGCATTGAGCATGGTCGACTTGCCGGCGCCGTTGGGGCCGATCACCGTAACGATCTTGCCGGCCTCCACCTTCAGGTTGGCGCCGTGCACCGCTTCCACCTTGCCGTAGCGGACGTGGAGGTCCTTCACTTCGAGTATCAGGCTCATGTCCGGTCCTTACTCCACGCCACCCAGGTAGGCTTCCAGCACCGCCGGGTTCTTCTGCACTTCCTCGGGCACGCCCTCGGCAATGCGCGTGCCGAATTCCATCACCACCAGCCGGTCGGTCAGGTTCATCACGAAGTCCATGTCGTGCTCGACCAGCAGCACGCTCATGCCCTCGCCCTTGAGCTTGCGCAGCAGCTCGGCCAGCGCCTGCTTCTCCTTGTAGCGCAGGCCCGCTGCCGGCTCGTCGAGCAACAGCAGCGCCGGGTCGCAGCACAGTGCGCGCGCGATTTCAAGGATCCGCTGCTGGCCCAGCGCGAGGCTGCCGGCTTCCATGTACATGCAATCGGCCAGGCCCACGCGTTCAAGCTGGCGCTTCGCTTCGAACAGCAGCTTCTCTTCCTCGGCCTTGTTCATGCGCAGGATCGCGGCCGAGACGCCGCCCTGGGCGCGGAAATCGCCGCGCAGGTGCGCGCCGATGGCCACGTTCTCCAGCACCGTCATGGTCGGCAGCAGGTGCACGTGCTGGAAGGTGCGGCCGATGCCACGCTTGACGATCTCGCGCGACGGCAGGCCCGAGATCACTTCACCGCGGTAACGCACCTCCCCGCGCGTGACCGGCAGCACGCCCGTCACCAGGTTGAAGGTGGTGGACTTGCCGGCACCATTGGGACCGATCAGCCCGATGATCTCGCCCGCACGCACCTGGAAGCTGACATCGTTCACCGCCACCAGCCCGCCGAACTCCTTGCGCGCGGCGCGCACATCCAGGATCAGGTCGCCGGCCTCGGGCTTCTGGCGCACGGCCAGGGCCTCGGCCTGCGCCGGCGCCAGTACCGGCGGACCCGAAGGAACCAGACGCCGCAGGAACGGCCAGATGCCATCGCGCGCATATTGCAGCAGCAATACCAGCAGCACGCCGAAGACGATGATCTCGAAGTTGCCGTTGGCACCGAGCAGCTTGGGCAACAGGCCCTGCAGCACATCCTTCAGGATGGTCAGGATGCCCGCGCCCAGCACCGCGCCCCACACATGGCCCACGCCGCCGACCACGGCCATGAACAGGTACTCGATGCCGTAGTTCAGGCCAAACGGCGTCGGATTCACCGCGCGCTGCAGGTGCGCGTACAGGAAGCCCGACACGCACGCCAGGACCGCCGCCACCACGAAGATCACCACCTTCATCCACGCGGTGTTCACACCCATGGCCTCGGCCATCACGCCGCCGCCCTTGAGCGCGCGGATGGCCCGGCCCGGGCGCGAGTTCAGCAGGTTCTGCATCGCCAGCACGGCCAGCAGCACCACCGCCCAGATCAGGTAGAACATCGAGCGGCCCGACTGCAGTTCGATGCCGAAGAACGACAGCACCGGGATCCCGTTCAGGCCGTCATACTTGCCCAGGAACTCCAGGTTGCCGAACAGGAAGAACAGCGACAGGCCCCAGGCAATGGTCGCCAGCGGCAGGTAGTGGCCGGACATGCGCATTGTGATCAGCCCGATCACATAGGCCGATGCCATCGTGATCACCAGCCCCACCAGCAACCCAAACCAGGGCGACAACCCGAACTGCGTGGTCAGGTACGCAGTGCTGTACGCGCCCAGCCCCACGAACGCGGCCTGCCCGAACGAGGTCATGCCGCCCACCCCGGTCAGCAGCACCAGCCCGATCGCCACGATGCTGTACAGGCCGATGTAATTGCCCAGAGTGATCCAGAATTCCGGCGTCGGCAGCGCCGGCAGCAACACCAGCGCCACTATGAAAGCCAGCACCAATACCCGGTTGCGGTTCAGCCGCGCACGGCTGCCTGCCTCGGCACTGGTCACCGCCGCCTGCTTGTCGGTCAGCATGGTCATGGCTTATTCCTCCTCCTCGACATGCTTGCTCGTCAGCGAGCGCCACAGCAGCACCGGAATGATCAGTGTGAAGACGATGACCTCCTTGAACGCGCTGGCCCAGAAGGACGAATAGGATTCGAGCAGCCCCACCAGCAGCGCACCCAGCGCCGCCACGGGGTAGCTCACCAGCCCGCCGACGATGGCGCCGACAAAGCCCTTCAGGCCCACCAGGAAGCCCGACTCGTAGTACACGGTGGTCAGCGGCGCGATCAGGATGCCGCACAGCGCGCCCATCGCCGCGGCCAGCGTGAACGACAGGCGCCCCGCCTGCGTGGTGCCGATGCCGACCAGGCGCGCACCCAGCCGGTTCACCGCGGTCGCACGCAACGCCTTGCCCTGCAGCGTGCGCTCGAAATAGAAGTACAGCGCGCCAATCAGCAGCGCCGACACGCCCACGATCCACAGGCTCTGGCCCGAGATGCTGAGCGCCCCCACGTCGAAGCGCGCATCCGAGAACGCGTTGGTGCGCGAGCCCTCCGCGCCGAACATCACCAGGCCCAGCCCCACCAGCGCAAAGTGCACGCCGACCGAGACGATCAGCAGCACCAGCGTGCTGGCTTCGGCCAGCGGCTGGTAGGCGAGCCGATACAGCATCGGGCCGAGCGGGATGATGATCAGCAGCGTCAGCGCGATCTGCGCCAGCATCGGCAGCGGCTGCGCGCCGTACTGCTGCGCCAGCCAGTGCACCGCGAGCGGGAATACCAGGTACTTGCCGGCCAGCACTGCCAGCCGCTGGCCCAGCGTGCGGCGCAACTCGGCGCTGCGCAGCACCGTGACGGTTTCATAGAGGAAAGTCAGCGCCCCCATTGCCAGCAGCAGCCAGCTCGTCTGCGGCGCGTGCCCGGCCTGCATCGCCGCGAGCGTCAGCGCGCCGTAGGCAACAAACTCCCCTTGCGGGATGAAGATGACCCGGGTCACCGAGAACACCAGCACCAGGGCCAGCGCCAGCAGCGCGTAGATCGCGCCCGAGGTGATGCCGTCCTGGGCCAGGATGGCGGCGATTGATAAGTCCATTGTCTCCCCGTCTTTTGGAAATACCTGCCTGCATCATATGGGGGCCGACAGGGTGCTGTGTGCTTCGGGATTACGGAATAGTAAACGGATTGCCTAATGTGGAAATACAGGCAAGCCCTAAGAGGTGTGCATGGGGACGTGGGCGTTTCGCATTGTTGCTATGCGGTTGGATGTCGCGCTTGAGTAGCATGGGCTGTTTCGCCGGCGTAGCCGGCGAGTCACTTCTTGTCCAAGCGACAAGAAGTAACCAAGAAACGCGTCGCCTATGCGGCTGGCAATCCATTACGCGGCGTAGGTCATATGGGCGGCGGTGCTTGCCGTTTGGATGTGGTCGCGGTTCGACCCTGCTAACGCCATGTGAGTGTGAGCCTGTGCCTGCGATAACCGGCTTTTGAACAATCCCCAAGTCGGGCGGTGGCCCGCGCTCTCGAGCGATATCGCATCAACGCCTTCGGCTGCGCTCCGCGCAAGCGCCCAATGACCGTCAGCGCATTTTGGGCCCGCGCAGCAGCCGTAGGCGTCCCCGCGATGCCGTTTGCAGCAGGCGGCCTACGCCCTGCATGGGGATCGTTCAATAGTGGGTTAACGCAGGCACGGGCACACACTCACATGGCGTAGCAGGGTCGAACGGGCAACCACGCCAGAACGGCAAGCACCACCGTACGAACCACCAACGCCGTGAAATTGATTGCCAGCCGCATAGGCGACGCGTTTTTTGGTTACTTTTTGTCGCTCGGACAAAAAGTGACTCGCCGGCTACGCCGGCGAAACAGCCCACGCCAGTCAAGCGCGACATCCAACCACATAGCCGCCACGCCGCCGCCCCCCACCCCCACCCCTCACTTAGTCAACAACTTCCACTTCCCATCAACAATCTGCACCATCACCCGCGCCCGCTGATCGAAGCCCAGATGGTCCGTGGCACTCATGTTCATAATCCCGTGCGACACCGGCAGATTCCTGGTCTGCTCCATTGCCTCCCGCAACGCCTTGCGGAATTCCTTGCTACCCGGCTGGCCCTTCTTCAGCGCCTCGGGAATGGCATGCTGCAAGATCAGCCCCGCATCCCAGGCATGGCCGCCGAAAGTCGACACCTGCCCGCCGAACGCCTTCTCATAAGCGGTCTTGTAGCTCATGGCCGGCTTCTTCACCGGATTGCTGTCCGGCAGCTGCTCAGCCACCAGCAGCGGTCCAGCCGGCAGGAAGGTGCCTTCGCAATCCTTTCCGCACACGCGCAGGAAGTCGGCATTGGCCACGCCGTGGGTCTGGTAGATCTTGCCCTTGAAGCCACGCTCCTTGAGCGTCTTGGCCGGCAGCGCTGCGGGCGTACCCGAGCCTGCGATCAGCACGGCGTCGGCGTTGGCACTCATCATCTTCAGCACCTGGCCGGTGACCGAGGTATCGGTACGGGCAAAGCGCTCGTTGGCGACCACCTTGATCTTGCGCAGTTCCGCCACCTTGGCGAATTCCTGCGCCCAACTGTCGCCATAGGCGTCCGCGAAGCCGATAAAGGCCACCGTCTTCACGTTGTTGTTGGTCATGTGCTCGGCAATGGCGGTCGCCATGTGCGAGTCATTCTGCGGCGTCTTGAAGACCCAGGCGCGCTTGGCGTCCATCGGCTCGATGATGCGGGCCGACGCGGCCATGGTGATCATCGGCGTCTCGTTCTCGGCCACCACGTCCACCATCGCCAGCGAGTTCGGCGTCACGGTGGAACCCACCACTACGTCGACCTTGTCTTCGCTGATCAGCTTGCGGGTGTTCTTGACCGCGGTGGTGGTGTCGGAGGCATCGTCCAGCACGATGTACTCGATCTTCTTGCCCGCGATTTCCTTGGGCATCAGCGTGAAGGTGTTCTTCTCCGGAATACCCAGCGATGCCGCCGGACCCGTCGCCGACACCGTCACCCCGACCTTGACCTGTGCCTGGGCTGCACCGGCAACCAGGCTCGCCGCAGCGATTGCCAGCAGGCTGGCGCGCTTGAAATCCATCTTGTCTCCTTCGGTTCCTGAAACGGAAAGGCATCCGTCCGGCGTCCACCGGCGGATGCCCTGGTCCACTGAACTGGATGAATCGCACCCGCGGGGCTGCGCAGCAAGGTCGTAGGCTAGGCGCAAAGCGCAGCAATAGCACGGCTATTGCGAGCATTTGCAACGACGCATACGGCCTTGAGGCGCAGCCCCGCGGGTGCGCATTCCATCCGGTTCAGTGGGCCTTGATCGACCCCTCGGGTCTGACGCAGGCACATCGCCGGCACCTGCGCTACAGCCAGGAACGACGCGAGGCCGCTCCCCGATTTCCCCGTCCGCACCATTTCCCCGGAGCGGCGCGCTCCGGCCATTCACCGACCGCTCGGTCGGGAATGCGGATCGAGTCTAGCACAGCGACCTGGTGCGAAAAGGGAGGATTAACCCGCATCGCGCGCCCCGCCTGGGGCCTTGCCGTCAGCGCAGGAACGCGTCCCAGGCGGTCTTCAGGATCAGCGCGCTCACCACCACGATAAACACCTTGCGCACGAAGGCGCTGCCGTGGCGCAGGGCCAGCTTGCTGCCCACCTGGCTGCCGGCGATGTTGGCCACCGCCATCACCAGCCCGAGCTGCCACCAGATATGGCCCTTGCTGGCCAGCAAGAGCAATGCCGCCAGGTTGGTGGCAAGGTTGACCACCTTGGTCGAAGCCGCCGCGTGCAGGAAGTCATAGCCGAACACCCGCACGAACGCGATCATCAGGAAGCTGCCGGTGCCCGGACCGAACACGCCGTCATAGAAGCCGATGGCGGCACCGGCCAGCAGCGCCGCGACGCGCTCGCGCGACCCCGACAGCGTCGGCGCGTGTTCCGTGCCCAGGTCCTTCCTGGCCACGGTGTAGACCAGCAACACCACCAGCACGAACGGCAGCGCCTTGCGCAGCGGCTCGGCCGGGATCATGGTCAGCGCCCAGGCGCCGGCCATCGAGAAGATAAAGGCCGCCACCACCGCGGGCGCGGTCGCGCCCCAGTAGATGCGCACGCTGCGGCCGTAGCGCAGCGCCGCGTTGGCGGTGCCCGCGATCGAGCCCATCTTGTTGGTGCCCAGCAGCGTGGCCGGCGCGATATTCGGATAGGCCGAGAACATCGCCGGGATCTGTACCAGGCCGCCGCCGCCGGCGACCGCGTCGATCAGGCCGGCGAGAAAGGCGGCAACCGCCAGGAATGCGAATTCCGTCATTGCAGGAAGCAGGGAAGCGAAAAGGGAAAGATCGGAGGAGATCGGTACGGGCAGGCCGGCGCGCTGCCGGGCGGCGGCGGTTCAGCCCAGCACCTTGGCCGCCGGCACCAGGCTGCGGTGCCACATGCCGTTGCCATGCGGGCTGAAGCCCGGCGGCGCGCCGCCTAGCCCTGCCACCAGCCCCGGCGCCAGCAGCGCATGGCGGATTCCGTGCGCGCGGCCCCAGTCGGCCAGCGTGGCGCAGCAGGCCTCAAGGCAGGCACGGCGGGACCCGGCGTCCAGCCCGGCCCGTACCCACCACTCAATGCTGCAGGCAGCCAGGCCGGCAAGCTCCAGGCTCGGGAGCAGCGCCACCGGCAGGCATGCCAGCAGATCGTGCGGAGCCTGCGCGTCGTCCACCAGCAGGCAGATGCCGCGACCGGACTGGGCCAGCAGGTCGTCCAGCATCAGCCGGCGCGCGCGGGCGGCGGGCACCGGCAGTGGCTGCACCGTATCCAGCCAGGCCTCCAGCATGGCTGCGTCGGCACCCAGCCCGAGGCGTACCAAGCCCTGCGGCACGGGTGCGTCAGGACGATCCGGAACGGCTGGGGAGTCGGGGGAATCAGGGGCGGCAGGCATGGCGGGCAATGAGAGCGCCCGCATTGTCGCATGTGGAGGATAGCCAGGTGACGCCGATGCGGCCTGGATGCCCCATGATGGGGCGAAAGCGCCACAGGAGGGGTTGGGAAGCCCAAATGAAAAAAGCGTTGCCGAGGATCACCCGGCAACGCCCTTTATTTATAACGCTGCTACCCGACACCGGGTGCGCGCCTGTCGTCTCCTCGCTTCCGCCTCCATTTAACCTGCGAAAACCGTATATGGAATGTAACGAAGCGGTGCATCGAGGACAAGCTAGAAAAAACCCTAGCCCCAGAATCGGGCATGTCGACCCGCAGTCACTCCTGCGTTTATTCCCGCTTGCCCGAGTGGCCCCCGAAGCGCGCCAGCAGCTCGCCCATGATGCCACGGCGGAAAGTCAGCACGCAGATCACGAAGATCACGCCGGTCACCATCGTCACCGACTCGCCCAGCGTGCCGAACCAGGAGATGCCGGTGACTGACGCCAGGAAGTTGCCGATGTCGCCCAGCTTGTTCTCCAGCGCGACCACCACGAAGGCACCGACAATCGGGCCCGACAAGGTGCCCAGGCCGCCGACCAGCGTCATCAGGATGACCGAGCCCGACATCGACCAGTGCACGTCGGTCAGCGTCTCGAAGCCCAGCACCAGCGCCTTGATCGAGCCGGCCAGCCCCGACAGCGCCGCCGACAGCACGAAGGCGGTCAGCTTGAAGCGGTCGACGTCATAGCCCAGCGAGATTGCGCGCGGCTCGTTCTCCTTGATCGCCTTCAGGATCTGGCCGAACGGCGAATGCACCGTGCGCACGATCAGCGCAAAGGCGGCGACGATGATCGCCAGCGCCACATAGTACAGCGTCAGGTCGTCCGACAGCGGCAGCACCCCGAACAGCTTGCCGCGCGGGATGCCCTGCAGGCCGTCCTCGCCGCCGGTGAACGGCGCCTGCAGGCAGATAAAGAACAGCATCTGCGCCAGCGCCAGCGTGATCATCGAGAAGTAGATGCCCTGCCGGCGGATGGCCAGCGAGCCCACCACGTAGCCGATCAGCGCGCCCGCACCGGTGCCCAGGATCAGGCCGATTTCCGGGGTCACGCCCCAGACCTTCATGGCATGGCCAGCGGTATAGCCTGCGCCGCCGAAGAAGGCCGCATGGCCGAACGACAGCAGCCCGGTATAGCCGATCAGCAGGTTGAAGGCGCACGCAAACAGCGCGAAGCACAGCACCTTGAGCACGAACACCGGATACGCACCGGCCAGCGGCGCGGCAACCAGTGCCAGCAGCAGCAATCCGTACAACAGTTTCTTCTGCACGCCTTGCCCCTTTCCTGCGTTGCCCGCATTGGCCGCCACCGTGGATGGCGTCGATGATGTGGAGGGTGCGCTCATCACTTCTCCTTCCCGAACAGCCCGGCCGGGCGCAGCAGCAGCACGATCACCATGATGAAGAACACCACGGTCGACGACGCTTCCGGATAGAACACCTTGGTCAGCCCCTCGACCACACCCAGCCCCAGGCCGGTCAGGATCGAGCCCATGATCGAACCCATGCCGCCGATCACCACCACCGCGAACACGATGATGATCAGGTTCTGCCCCATCAGCGGCGAGATCTGGATCACCGGCGCGGCCAGCACCCCGGCAAAGGCGGCCAGCGCCACGCCGAAGCCGTAGGTCAGCGTCACCATCAGCGGCACGTTGACGCCGAAGGCCTCGACCATCTTGGGGTTCTCGGTGCCGGCGCGCAGGTAGGCGCCCAGCTTGGTCTTCTCGATCACGTACCAGGTGGCGAAGCAAACCACCAGCGACGCCACCACGACCCACGCGCGGTAGTTGGGCAGGATCATGAAGCCCAGGTCGGTCGCGCCCTGCAGCGCGTCCGGCGTCGAGTACGGCAGCCCCGACACGCCGTAGATCGAGCGGAAGATGCCCTCGATCACCAGCGTGATGCCCAGCGTCAGCAGCAGGCCGTAGATATGGTCGAGCTTGTAGATCCAGCGCAGCATGGTCTTCTCGATCACCACGCCCAGCGCGGCGACGACCAGCGGCGACAGCAGCAGCATGATCCAGTAGTTCAGCCCGGCGTACTCCATGCCCATCCAGGCCAGCACCGCGCCCAGCATGAAGAGCGCGCCGTGCGCGAAATTGATGACGTTGAGCAGGCCGAAGATAACCGCCAGGCCCAGGCTCAGCATCGCATAGAAGGCGCCGTTGACCAGCCCCAGCAATAGCTGGGAAAGCATGGCCGGCAAGGGGATTCCGAAGATGTCCATCGCGGAGTGCCGTTGATACCGCCGTTGTATGGCGGGGATTGCTGCGGTTGGTGCCAGGTAATGCGAACGCTGCGGCGAACACCGTTGGCGAACACCGCAGCAAGGAACCGCGTCCGATGCCGGCGGCACGCAGGTGGCGCGCCGCCGGCAGATCTCACATCAGCTTATTTCTTCAGCATTGCGCACTTCGACTCGGCCACCGTGGTGAAGGCCTGGTCGCCCGGGATGGTCGCGACCACCTTCAGATAGTCCCACGGCTTCTTCGACTCTGCCGCGGACTTCACCTGCATCAGGTACATGTCGTGGATGCCACGGCCGTCCTGGCGGATATAGCCCTTGGTGTAGAAGTCGTTGATCTTCATCTTCTTGAGTTCGGCCATGACCTTGTCCGGATCGTCGGTCTTGGCTGCTTCCACCGCCTTCAGGTAGGTGCTGGCCGCCGAGTAGTCCGCCGCCTGCAGGCTGCTCGGCATCTTCTTCATCTTGCCGAAGAAGCGGTTGGCGAACTTGCGGGTGTCGTCGTTCATGTCCCAGTACCAGCTGTCGGTCATCAGCAGGCCTTCGGTGTTCTTCAGCCCGAGGCTGTGCACATCGTTGATGAACATCAGCAGGCCGGCGATCTTCATCGACTTGGTGATGCCGAATTCCTTGGCCGCCTTGATCGCGTTGATGGTGTCGCCGCCGGCGTTGGCCAGGCCCAGGATCTGCGCCTTGGACGACTGCGCCTGCAGCAGGAACGACGAGAAGTCCGAAGCCGACAGCGGATGGCGCACCTGGCCCGCCACCGTGCCGCCGTTGGCCTTGACCACGGCCGCGGTGTCGCTTTCCAGCGAATGGCCGAAGGCATAGTCGGCGGTCAGGAAGAACCACGACTTGCCGCCCTGCTTGACCACCGCGCTGCCGGTGCCCTTGGCCAGCGCCACCGTGTCATAGGCGTAGTGCACCGTGTACGGCGAGCACTCTTCGTTGGTCAGGCGCGCCGTGCCGGCGCCGATGTTGATGTAGACGCGTTTCTTCTCCGAGGCCACCTTGTTCATGGCCAGCGCGGTGCCGGAGTTGGTGCCGCCCAGCAGCATGTCCAGGCCCTGCTGGTCCATCCATTCGCGCGCCTTCGAGGCGGCGATGTCGGCCTTGTTCTGGTGGTCGGCGGAGACGATCTCGATGGGCTTGCCCAGCACCTTGCCGCCGTGGTCCTCGACCGCCATCTTGATAGCTTCCAGGCCACCGGGGCCGTCAATGTCGGCGTACAGGCCCGACATGTCGGTGATATAGCCGATCTTCACGGTGTCGCCCGACACCTGGGCAACGGCGCTGAAGGAAACCGCACCCATGGCAATGGCCGCCATCGCGGCCGCGAGCCGAGTCTTTTTCATCTCTATGTCTCCTGATTTGCGGCGGCGTGCGCGCCACCCGTTCCTGCCAAACATCAACCCATGATCCGTGCGGATCAGACCCCGAGCAGTTCATGCAGCACCGGCATCTTGGCCTGCAGCTCATTGGCCGCGAAGCGCTCGACGATGCTGCCGTGCTCCATCACGTAGAAGCGGTCCGCCAGCGGCGCGGCAAAGCGGAAGTTCTGCTCCACCATCACCACCGTGTACCCCTTCTGCTTGAGCATCAGGATCATGCGCGCTAGCGCCTGCACGATCACCGGTGCCAATCCTTCCGAGATTTCATCGAGCAGCAGCAGGTTCGCGCCGGTGCGCAGGATGCGCCCGACCGCCAGCATCTGCTGCTCGCCGCCGGAAAGACGCGTGCCCTGGCTCTGGCGGCGCTCCTTCAGGTTCGGGAACATCTCGTAGATATCGGTCTCGCTCATGCCCTTGCTGGTGTCGGCGCCCTTCAGCACCGGCGGCAGCATCAGGTTCTCTTCGCATGAGAGGCTGGAGAAGATCGCCCGCTCTTCGGGGCAATAGCCAATGCCGTAGTGCGCGATCTTGTGCGTGGGCAGGCTGATGGTCTCGTGGCCATTGACCTTGATCGAGCCCTTGCGCGCGCCGGTCAGTCCCATGATCGCGCGCAGCGTGGTGGTGCGGCCAGCGCCGTTGCGGCCCAGCAGCGTGACCACTTCGCCGCGGTTCACGGTCAGGTCCACGCCGTGCAGGATGTGCGATTCGCCGTACCAGGCGTGCAGGTCCCTGATCTCGAGCGCGGGTGTGTTGGATGTCGTCATATCGTTCCCCGGCCCTCTCAGTGCGCGCCCTGCAGTTCCGCGTCGACGGTGCCCATGTAGGCCTCCATCACGCGCGGATCCTTCGAGACTTCCGCATACGGCCCTTCGGCCAGGATCGCGCCACGCTGCAGCACGGTGATCTTGTCGGCGATCGACGAAACCACGCTCATGTTGTGCTCCACCATCAGGATGGTGCGGCCTGCCGAGACCTTCTTGATCAGTTGCGTGACGCGGTCCACGTCTTCGTGGCCCATGCCCTGCGTGGGTTCGTCGAGCAGCATCAGCTCGGGCTCCATCGCCAGCGTGGTGGCAATCTCCAGCGCGCGCTTGCGGCCGTACGGCAGGTTCACCGTCAGCGTCTGCGCGAACTCGGTCAGGCCGACCTGTTCGAGCAGCTCCATGGCGCGGTCATTGAGCACGTCCAGCGAGCGCTCGCTGCGCCAGAACTGGTACGCCGTGCCAAGTTGCCGCTGCAGCCCGATGCGCACGTTCTCCATCACCGTCAGGTGTGGAAATACCGCCGAGATCTGGAACGAACGGATCACGCCGCGCCGCGCGATCTGCGCGGGCTTTTCACGGGTGATGTCGATGCCGTTGAAAAGGATGGTGCCGGTGGTCGGCTCCAGGAACTTGGTGAGCAGGTTGAAGCAAGTAGTCTTGCCGGCGCCGTTGGGCCCGATCAAGGCATGGATCGACCCGCGGCGCACCCGCAGGTTGACGTCGCTCACCGCCGTGAACCCCTTGAACTCCTTGGTGAGGTTCCGCGTTTCCAGGATGGTTTCCTGCTGGTTCATGTCTCCTGCCCGCCCTCTTGCTGAACTGCCGGGGTGATGCCCGGCACTGACAATGGTCCGAACCGGCCTTGTAGGCCCTTGCTGCCGCTTGTTCCGTCAGGCTGGCCGTGGTTGCGGCCCTGCCTGCGGCTTTCTGTTTTGGTGCGGGGCGGCTCCCGCGCAGGTTGCGGCGATGGCTTCGATGTGCTGCCGACGCACCCTGTGAGGCGTCTATTGTGTGCGCCTGTTGCATCGCAAAACATCGGGGTTTGCACTATGAAACATGAACCAAGTGTCAGTTTTTTTGCAAGCGCACATGAGCAGGCTGCGCCACTTGGTCACGGCCCCGCCCGCGACCCCGTGGCGCGCTCATATCAGGCGCCTGCAGCCGCTGCCGCCAGCGTTGGTTGCACCAATACCTCCGCCGCAGTCAGGCCCTGCCGGCGGTCTTCGCGGATCAGGTCGCTGGCGCGCTCGGCGATCATGATGGTCGGCGAATTGGTGTTGCCTGACGTGATCAGCGGCATCACCGAGGCATCGACCACGCGCAGGCCGTCGATGCCCAGCACGCGCAGGCGATGGTCAACCACGGCCATCGGGTCGTCGGCGCGGCCCATCTTGCAGGTGCCCACCGGGTGGAAGATGGTGGTGCCGATATTGCCGGCCGCTTCGGCCAGCTGTTCGTCGGTCTGGAATGCCGGACCCGGCAGCCATTCCTCGGGTTGGTACGGCGCCAGCGCCGGCGACGCCACGATACGGCGTGTGAGCCGGATGGAGTCGGCCGCGACTTTCCGATCCTCGTCGGTCGCCAGGTAATTGGGCGCGATCACCGGCGCCTGGCGGAAATCCGCGCTGCCGACATGCACGCTGCCGCGCGATGTCGGCCGCAGGTTGCAGGCACTCGCGGTAAAGGCATTGAACGCATGCAGCGGGTCGCCGAACTTGTCCAGCGACAAGGGCTGCACGTGGTACTCCACATTCGGCCGCGCCTGCGACGGGTCCGAGCGCGCAAAGGCGCCCAGCTGCGACGGCGCCATGCTCATCGGCCCGCTCTGGTTGAAGGCATATTGCACGCCGATGCAGAACTTGCCCCACAGGCTCGCGGCGCGCGTGTTGAGCGTGCGCACGCCGCTGACCTTCACCACCGAGCGCAACTGCAGGTGGTCCTGCAGGTTCTCGCCCACGCCGGGCAGCGCATGGCGCACCGGGATGCCGAGCGCCTGCAGTCGTTCCGCCTGGCCGATGCCCGACAGCTCCAGCAGCTGCGGCGTATTGACCGCGCCCGCGGCCAGAATCACTTCCTGCGTGGCCGCCGCCGTCTGCGGCCGGCCGCCGCCGATATAGTTCACGCCGGTGCAGCGGCGCCCGTCGAAGGTCAGCCCGCTCACCTGCGCCCCGGTGACGATGGTCAGGTTGGGACGCTCCGACGCACGCCGCAGGAAGGCCTTGGCCGTGTTCCAGCGGATGCCGCGGCGCTGGTTCACTTCGAAATAGCCCACGCCGAAGTTGTCGCCGCGGTTGAAATCCTCCGTGCGCGGAATCCCCGCCTCTTCGGCGGCATCGGCAAAGCGCTCCAGGATGTCCCAGCGCAGCCGCTGGCCTTCCACGCGCCATTCGCCGCCGGCGCCATGGAATTCGCTCGGGCCGCGGTGGTGGTCCTCGCTGCGCTTGAACAGCGGCAGCACATTGTCCCAGCGCCAGCCATCGTCGCCGGTCAGCCGCGCCCACTCGTCATAATCCTCGCGCTGGCCACGCATATAGATCATGCCGTTGATCGACGAGCAACCGCCCAGCACGCGCCCGCGCGGATAGCCCAGCGAGCGGCCGTTCAGCCCCGCCTCGGCCTCGGTGCGATAGAGCCAGTCGGTGCGCGGGTTGCCGATGCAGTACAGGTAGCCCACCGGGATATGGATCCAGTGGTAGTCGTCCTTGCCGCCGGCCTCCAGCAGCAGCACGTTGACGTTCGCATCCTGCGTCAGGCGGTTGGCCAGGACACAGCCGGCCGAACCGGCCCCCACGATGATGTAGTCGAATGTCTCCATCGCTGTTCTTGTCGTCATCGTTGCGGCTTATTTCGCCACCGGCATGGTGAACTCAGCGCCCTTGGCAATCGAATCCGGCCAGCGCTGCATCACGCTCTTGTAGCGCGTGTAGAAGCGCACGCCCTCTTCGCCATAGGCGTGATGGTCGCCGAACAGCGATCGCTTCCAGCCACCGAACGAATGCCATGCCATCGGCACCGGAATGGGCACGTTGATGCCGACCATGCCGATCTGGATCTGCCGCGCGAACGCACGCGCGATGCCGCCGTCGCTGGTGTAGCACGATACGCCGTTGCCGTATTCATGCCCATTGATCAGCGCCACGGCCTCGGCAAAGTCATGCACGCGCACTACCGACAGCACCGGGCCGAAGATCTCTTCCTTGTAGATCGTCATGTCCGGCTTGACGTGGTCGAACAGCGTGCCGCCGACATAGAAGCCGTTCTCATGGCCGGGTACGGTATGACCGCGGCCATCGGTCACCAGCGTCGCGCCCTCTTCCACGCCCTTGGCGATATAGCCCTCCACCTTCGCCTTGTGCGCAGCGGTTACCAGCGGACCCATCTCGGCGTCGGACTCCATGCCGTTGCGGATCTTCAGCGAACGCGCGCGTTCCGCGAGACGCGGCACCAGCTTGTCAGCGACATCGCCCACCGCTACGGCTACCGAGATCGCCATGCAGCGCTCGCCAGCGGAGCCATAGGCCGCGCCAATCAGCGCATCGACCGCCTGATCAAGATCGGCATCGGGCATCACCACCAGGTGGTTCTTGGCGCCGCCCAATGCCTGCACGCGCTTGCCGTGCTTGGTCCCTTCCGTGTAGATGTATTGGGCGATCGGCGTCGAACCGACGAACGACAGCGCCTGCACATCCGGATGCGCCAGCAGTGCATCGACGGCTTCCTTGTCGCCCTGCACCACGTTGAACACGCCATCGGGCAAACCAGCCTGGCGCAGCAGGTCGGCAATCAGCAGGCTCGGCGACGGATCACGTTCCGACGGCTTCAGCACGAAGGTATTGCCGCAGGCGATCGCCACCGGGAACATCCACATCGGCACCATCACCGGGAAGTTGAACGGCGTGATGCCGGCCACCACGCCCAGCGGCTGGCGCAGGTTCCAGTTGTCGATGCCGCCGCCGATGTTGTCGGTGAAATCGGTCTTGAGCAGGTTGGGGATGCCGCAGGCGAATTCCACCACCTCGATGCCGCGCGTGACTTCGCCCTTGGCATCCGAGAACACCTTGCCGTGCTCGCGCGTGATCAGCGCGGCCAGGTCGTCGTGGTGCTGGTCGAGCAGTTCCTTGAACTTGAACAGGATGCGCGCGCGGCGCAGCGGCGGGGTGTCGGCCCAGGCCGGGAATGCGGCATGGGCGGCAGCGACGGCAGCGGCGACGTCCTGCGCGGTGCCAAGCGCCACGCGTGCTGCGACTTCGCCGGTGGCGGGGTTATAGATATCGGCCAGACGCTGCGATGCGCCGCGTGTCTGCCGGCCTGCGATGCTATGGCCGATGATGGTCTGCACCGCGCTGGCTTCTGCAAGGATGTCTTCCACTTCCGCTCCTGAATGCTGGGTCGCTGACGGCATGCGGCTTGCCAGATCTTTGCGTCTGGTGAAGACGCTGGCGCAAACATCTGCCAGCATCGCACTGGCATCGCTGCCGCGCGGCACAAGGCGTGCCGGGCCGTATTGAGCGCAAGCTTGGTGCAGTTGCGCGGCCCCGTCCAATGATTTATCGTCAATCGCAATATAAGCCGCGCAAAATATTGCGCCGCACCACGCCACGCTCCCGCGCCACCTTTCGCCCCGACACCGCCTTGGACCTCCACCACCTGCGCGCCTTCGTTGCCGTCGCGCGCGAGGGCAACCTGACCCGCGCCGCGCAGCGGCTGCACCTGACGCAGCCCGCAGTGAGCCTGCAGTTGAAGGCCCTGCAATCGGCGTGGCGCATCCGGCTGTTCGAGCGCACTGCCGCAGGCCTGACGCTGACCGCCGACGGCGCCGCATTGCTGCCACTGGCCGAGCGCATCCTGGATGGCGTGGGCGACCTGCAGCACACCGTCAGCGCGATGCATCACACCGTGCGCGGCCGGCTGGCGATCGGCACTATCCTCGACCCGGAATTCACGCGGCTGGGCCCGATGCTGCGCACGCTGGTGGAACGCCATCCACAGATCGGCACCGAGCTGCGCCACGGCATGTCGGGCTGGGTGCTGCAACAGGTACGCAGCGGCGCGCTCGACGTGGGCTTCTACCTGGGCCAGCCGCCCGACGCCGGCTTCCATGCGCTGACGCTGACGCCCTTCTCTTACTACGTGGTAGCACCCAAGGGCTGGAAAGAGCGCACCGCGCTGCGCTCATGGGCGCAGCTGGCAACGCTGCCGTGGATCTGGACGCCGCCGGAATCGGCGCACAACCGCCTCTTGTCCGCGCGCTTTGCCCAGGCCGGCGTCGATCCCGCCGGCGTGCCCAAGGTGGCGCATGTCGACCAGGAGGCGTCGATGCTGGACCTGGTGCGCTCCGGCGTGGGGCTGTCGCTGGTGCGCGACGCGATCGCGCTGCGCGAATCGCATGCGCACGGGCTGGTGATCGTGGAAGGAGTCTCGGTGCAGACGGAGCTGACGCTGGTATGCCTGGCCACGCGCCGCGACGACCCGGTCGTCGCAGCAGCGTTCGGCGTGGCCGAGTCGGTGTTCCGGACCTAGTGTCCTGTTCCGTAGATAACTTGCCAGAATGAAATCGCCCAGTTGGTCGTCAGGCTAGGCGGGAGGAGGCGCCATAGCCGTAGCTATGGCAACGACGAGCAACGACGCATGGCGGCCAACTGGGCGATTTCATGGCAAGGTATTTGCGGAACAGGACACTAACGCAACGTCCCTACTGCTGCAGGTGACGCTGCAGCCAGCCGGTCAGCGCCGCGAACACTTCGCCGCGCAGTGGCTGCGCTTCATTGAAGATCTCGTGGTAGCCATGCTCGAACCAGACCTCTTCGCGCAACTCCGGCGGCGCTTTGTCGAAGAAGCTGCGGCTGCCGGACGGATCCACCACGCGGTCGGCGCCGCCGACCAGCATCAGCGTGGGCGCCTCCAGCAGCGCGGCATCGGCCTGGGCCTGCGCCATGCCGCGGATAAAGCTCTCCAGTACGCTGGCGGTGATGGTGGTCTGCACCAGCGGATCCGAGCGGTAGGCGGCGACCACGGCGGGATCATGCGACAAGAGCCGCGCATCGATCGGATTGGGCACGCGCAGCCGCGGCGCCAGCGCCAGCAGCACGCGGTGTAGCGCCAGCATCGGACCCGACAGGCGCAGCGCCAGCGCGGGCGAGGACAGCACCAGCGCGCGCACCGGGCGCACGCGCGCGGTGGCAAAGCGCGCCGCGATCAGCCCGCCCATACTGTGGCCAAGCAGGATCGGCAGCTCGTTCCAGCCAGGCACCGCGGCATCGTAGATCTCGGCGAGGTCGTCCAGGTAGGCATCCTGATGGTCCGCCACCATGCGCGCGCCGCCGCTGGCGCCATGGCCGCGCAGGTCGTGCGCACGCACGCGCAGGCCCAGCCCGCACAGCACATCGGCCACATGCTGGTAGCGTCCGGCATGCTCGGCAAGGCCATGCACCAGCAGCACCGAGCCGAGCGGCTCGGCAAAGCGCGCCGGATCGGGCTGCCAGGTGCGCAGCAACAGCTCGGTGCCGTCGCGCATGCGCTGGCGGCTCTGTACCGGCGCGTGCGTGCCGGCAGGGGTATCGGCAGGCATGCCGGCAACACCGGCAATAGCAGGATCGTCCGTCATCAGTTGTTCCATTCGCGCAAGTCTCCTCCCGGCACGGACCGCCGGCAAAGCGCTGGCGCCGGCAGTCGTTGTTCTTTGTGGTGCTGCCTGCCTTGCCTTGCCTTGCCTTGCCTTGCCTTGCCTTGCCTTGCCTTGCCTTGCCTTGCCTTGCCTTGCCTTGCCTTGCCTTGCACTCTGTCCCGCTCAACCGTGGCAGGCAAGCCTGCCCTGCGCTTCCGGCTGCGCCATATCGGCCAGGATCGGGCAATCCGGCCGGTCATCGCCGCTGCAGTGCTGCGCCAGCTCGCGCAGCGTGTCGCGCATGGCGGCCAGTTCGGCGATGCGCAGCTCCAGGTCGGCCACATGCCGCAGCGTCAGCGCCTTGACGTCGGCGCTGGCGCGGCCGCGGTCATGCCATAGCGACAGCAGGTTGCGGATCTCGTCGAGCGAGAATCCCAGATTACGGGCGCGCCGCACGAAGCGCAAGGTATGCACCGCACGTTCGTCATAGCGGCGGTAGCCGCCCTCGGTACGCGGCGGTGCCGCCACCAGCCCGATCGATTCATAGTGCCGGATCATCTTGGCCGACACGCCCGACGCCTGCGCCGCTTCGCCGATATTCATCAGATTTGCTCCGAGAAACCTCGCCATTCATGGCGGGGAGTGAAAGGAGCGCCGCCGAGAGGCGGCATTCCCACGTTAGAATGTGCGGCATGATTCTTGTCTACCGCTACCGGGTGAAGTCGCTCAACGGCCTGCTTAACACGCAGAGCCGAGCGGTGAACTACGTCTGGAACTTCTGCAATGACACGCAGAAGCATGCGCTCAAATGGGGTAAGAAGTGGCCGAGCGGGTTCGATTTGAACGTGCTGACCACCGGCAGCAGCAAGGAACTCGGCATCCATTCCGGCACGGTCAACGCGACGTGCGAGCAATACGCAAAATCGCGCAGCCAGCATCGCCGTCCTTATCTGCGATACCGCGGCAGGAAATCCCTGGGATGGGTGCCGCTGAAGGGTCGCGAGCTGAAACGAGAGGGCGAGGCGTTTCGCTTTGCCGGGAATACCTTCCGTGTGTTCAACAGCCGCCTGTTGCCAGAAGGCAAGATCAAGGACGGCACGAACTTTGCGCAGGATGGGCGCGGGAACTGGTTTCTCAACATCGTGATAGAGGTTGCCGATGTGCCGGCACGCCCGATTCAGGCTGGCGTCGGTATCGACCTTGGTTTGAAGGACTTCGCCACGCTCTCGACCGGCGAGAAACTTCCCAATGACCGGTTTGGCCAGCATGCCGCCGAAAGGCTGGCGAAGGCGCAGCGTGCGCGAAAGCACAAGCGGCATATTGCCAAGCTGCATGCCAAGGTGGCGAATGCCCGCTCCGACTTCCAGCACAAGCTTGCGTTCGAGCTCGTCCGGCGCTTCGATTACATCGCGGTCGGCAACGTGTCGGCTTTGAAACTCGCCAAAACCAAGATGGCGAAGAGCGTCTACGACGCATCCTGGTCGTCCTTCCGGGACAAGCTCCGCTACAAAGCGATTGCGCACGGAGCCACGTTTGAGGAAGTGAACGAAAGCGGTTCTACCCAGTCCTGTTCGGCGTGCGGTTCGAAGGACAGCACGACGCGGCCGAAAGGTATCGCAGGACTGCGAATAAGAGAGTGGACCTGCAGTAGCTGTGGTGTCGTGCATGACCGTGATACCAATGCTGCGTTAAACATTCTCCGATGCGGACGTGCATCGCCAGCTGTGGGAATCCCCTGCCTTTAGGCAGGGCAGGACGTCAACACTCGCCTCCCTGTGCCGTGGCAGCCCCGGCCTGCGGACGCCAGCGGCGCAGCAGCAGCGCATTGCTGACCACGCTGACACTGGAGAACGCCATCGCCGCACCCGCCACCACCGGGTTCAGCAACCCGGCCGCGGCCAGCGGAATGCCCACCACGTTGTAGAAAAAAGCCCAGAACAGGTTCTGCCGGATCTTGCGCACGGTGCGGTGCGAGACCGCCAGCGCATCGGCCACCAGCGCCGGATCGCCGCGCATCAGCGTGATGCCGGCGGCGTGCATGGCCACGTCGGTGCCGGTCGACATGGCAATGCCCACGTCCGCCGCCGCCAGCGCCGGCGCATCGTTGATGCCGTCGCCCACCATCGCCACCACCGCGCCATCGCGCCCCAGGGCCTGCACGCGGGCAGCCTTGTCTTCGGGCAGCACCTCAGCCTGCACATCGTCCAGCCCCAGCGCCTGCGCCACGCGCGCCGCCGCGCCGGCGTTGTCGCCGGTCAGCATCACGGTGCGCACGCCGGCCGCGCGCAGCCGTGCGATCGCCGCCGGCGCGCCCGGCTTGATGGCATCGCCGAACGCGACCAGCCCGGCCACGCGCGGTGGCGTGGTTTCGACCAGCCACGACACGGTGCGGCCGTCCGCGCGCAACTGGTCCGCCAGCGTTGCCAGCGTACCCGCCGCTGCGCCCAGCGCTTCACGCAGGCGCTCGCTGCCCAGTTGCAGCGCGTGGCCGTCCACCACGCCGGCAATGCCGCGGCCCGGCAGGGCCTGCACCTCGGTGGCCTGCGGCACGGCAATGCCGCGCGCCTGCGCCGCGGCCAGCACCGCGCGGGCCAGCGGATGCTCGCTGCCGGCCTGCAGCGCGGCCAACCGCGCCATCAGCGCGCTAGCGTCGGCATCGGCGGGATCGGCCGCATGCAGCGCCACCACTTCCGGCTTGCCGACCGTGAGGGTGCCGGTCTTGTCGAATGCCACCACGCTGACGCGGTGCGCCACCTCCAGCGCCTCGGCGTCCTTGATCAGGATGCCGGCGCGCGCGCCGGCGCCGGTGCCGGCCATGATCGCCGTGGGCGTGGCCAGGCCCAGCGCGCACGGGCAGGCGATCACCAGCACCGCCACGGCGTTGAGCAATGCGCATTCCCAGTCGCCGGCATAGAGGCCCCAGCCCAGCACCGTCAGCAGCGCAATGCCCAGCACCACCGGCACGAACACCGCGCTGACCTGGTCGACCATGCGCTGGATCGGCGCCTTGGCCGCCTGAGCGTGCTCGACCATGCGGATGATGCGTGCCAGCACGGTCTCGGCGCCTACCGCCTCGGTGCGCGCAACCAGCAGCCCTTCGAAATTGATGGCGCCGCCGGTGATGCGGTCGCCGGGCTTCTTCGGCACCGGCACGCTTTCACCGGTCAGCATCGATTCGTCCGCGTGGCTGCTGCCTTCGATCACCTCGGCGTCCACCGGGATGCGCTCGCCGGGGCGCACCACCACCTCGTCGCCCACGCGCACCGCCGCCAGCGGCACGCTCTGCTCCACGCCGCCGCGGCGTACGCGGGCAGTGTCGGGACGCAGCGCCGTGAGCGCGCGGATGGCATCGGCAGTCTGGCGCTTGGCGCGGGTCTCCAGCCACTTGCCCAGGCGCACCAGCGTGATCACCACCGCCGCGCTTTCGAAGTACAGGTGCGGCATGGCGTCGGCCGGCGTGCGCCACATCAGCCACAGCGACAGCCCGTAGGCCGCCGTCGTGCCCAGCGCCACCAGCAGGTCCATATTGCCGGCGCCGGCGCGCACCGCCTTCCAGCCGGCTTTGTAGAAGCGCCAGCCGAACACGAACTGCACCGGCGTGGCCAGCAGCCACTGCACCCATGCCGGCAGCATCCAGTGCACGCCGAACCATTCCAGCACCATTGGCGCCACCAGCGGCAGCGACAGCGCCGCCGAGATCGCCACCGGCCAGGGGCCTTCCCAGAAGGCAGTGCCCTGCCCGGCCTGCGGCGCCTGCGATGCGGCATCGGCCACCGGCGTCGCGCCATAGCCGGCGCGCGCGACCGCGGCCACCAGCGCCGCGGTATCCGCCGCCCCGCGCAGCAGCGTGACGCTGGCGCGCTCGGTTGCCAGGTTGACTTGCGCGTCCATCACGCCCGGCACCGCGCGCAGCGCCTTTTCGACCCGGGTCACGCATGAGGCGCAGGTCATGTCGGCAATATTCAGTTCGACGGTGTCCTGCGGCACCGTGTAGCCGGCATCGGCCACGGCGCGGGCGGCGGCCGGCAGCACCGTGCCCGAGTCGGCACGCAGCGTTGCGGCTTCCGTCGCCAGGTTGACGGCCACATCGCGCACGCCCGGCACCCGGGCCAGCGCGTTCTCCACGCGGCGCACGCATGAGGCGCAAGTCATACCGTCTACCGGCAGGCGCCATTCGGGTACATCGTCAGCCGGCCGGACAGGTCGTGAAGCGAGCACAGCGCTGGAATTTGGCATGGTTCTGAATCATCCGCAGTGTCGATGTCAGCATCATGGACCTTACCATCATTGGAAGGTCAAGGCCGAATGGGCAGGGTGTTACCGTCACATTGGCGCCAACAAGATTCCCCTTGCGCTTCCCACCATGGGAAGGTTCAAACTATGTCTGTCGCGGCACCCTGCCGCCTTTTCCATCCTGTCCAGGAGAATCCCATCATGATCCAGTTCCAGGTCGAAGGCATGTCATGCAACCACTGCGTCGGCGCCATCACGCGTGCCGTGCAGGCGGTTGACCCGGCCGCACGTGTCAGCGCGGATGTGCCCGCCCAGGCCGTGCGCGTCGAGAGCGGCGCCGATGCCGAGGCCCTGCGCGATGCCATCGAAGAGGCTGGCTATCCGGTCAAGTCGGTGGCGTAAGCTGGCCACCGCGGCCGCGCCAATATGAAAGGGCACCCCCGGGTGCCCTTTCTGCTGTCCGTGTGCCGCGCTCAGAAGCGGTAACCCACGTTCAGGAAGGTCACTACCGGATCGATCTTGATCTTGGTGTGCGACTGGATCGTCACCGGGCCCGCCTGGGTGGTGAAGGACGCGCGGGTCGACAGCGGCACATACGATACCGACAGGCCGACAAACCAGTTGTCGTTGATGGCGTAGTTGGCGCCGATGTTGAAGACCGGGTTCCACGACGCCTTGGCGCTGGCGGTCATACGCGCACCCGGCGCGAACTCGCGGTTCACGAAGTTCTGATTGGAGATGGTTTCGTCGGTGAACCACGTGTAGTTCACGCCGATGCCGACATAGGGACGGAACTTGGTCTTGGCGTCGAAGAAGTGGTACTTGACCAGTATCGCCGGGCTCCACTGCCTGACCGAACCGAGCTTGCCATACTGCGCATAGTTGCCGGTGCCCTTGACGTCATGCTTGGGCGGAATGCCCGCGATGATTTCGCCGGAGATGTTGTCGGTGAAGTAGTGCGAGAAGGCCAGTCCCAGCGTGTCGGCGGACTCGATCTCCGCGCCGGTGTTCGGCCGGGTCATGCCGACCGGGCGGCCGTTGATGCTGTCGACGGTCAGCGGATCGGCGGAGCTGTTCGGCATCACGCGGAACCAGCCCAGGCTGACGATATTGCTGCCGGCGGATTGCGCGTGTGCGGCTCCGGCCAGCGCCATGACAGCGCCTGCCGCCAGCATCTTCTTATAGGTGAATTTCATAGTCCTCTTACTCCTCATTCGGTTACTGCCGTGTGCATTATCCGGCCAGCCTGCGCAGGACTGTTTCACCGATGACACTGATTCGTAGAGGACGCCCCCTAAAGGGAGGGTTAACCACTAAAAAACCCGACGGAAATGGCTCGCAAGACCCTTTGCCGCTGCATCGGCGCAACGGTTTATATTCACGCGCCGGAAGAAACCCTCGACTAAATGAGGTTTTATGGGGCCGGCGCGCAACAGAAGCCGCATGCCAGCCCCATCCCGGTGCCGTCAGGGCGTCACGATGGCGAAGTTCGGCTCGGACTTGTCCATCAGCGCCGTCCACGCCGCCAGCGCCTGCGGGTCGCCGTCTACGCGCGCGCGGCCCGCCTGGGTCTCGGCCTGCAGCGTGGTCTGGCCGGCCAGCACCCCCATCAGCACGGCGCGCGGCATGGTCAGCGTGGCCTGCGGGGACGCGTGCTGCGCGTCGGGCTTGTAGCCGAATACGCCATTTTCCACCGTCAGCGCAAAGCGCTTGCCGGTGTCCGGCTGTACCCAGTTCAGCGCCAGCGTCTTGCCCGCGGCGCGGTCGCCGTTCAGGCTGATCGCCAGGTAATCCAGGAACATGGTGTCGGTCATGGCGCGCAGCACGTCCGGGCTGCCGGCGCGGCGGCCGGCCTGGGGCGGGCCGCTACGCAGTTCGGCGGCACCGGTCAGGTAGGCATTGCGCCAGGTCGAGGATTCGGCCTGGTAGCCGAGCTGCTCCAGCGCGTCGGCTTCCAGCTGGCGGGCAGCCTGGTTGGACGGATCGGCAAAGACCACGTGCTTGACCACCTCGGCCACCCAGCGGTATTCGCCACGCGCGTACGCCGCGCGCGCCTGCTCCAGCACGCGCGCCGCGCCGCCCATGAATTCGACGTAGCGCTTGCCCGCCTCTTCCGGCGGCAGCGGGTTCAGGTTGGCAGGGTTGGCGTCATACCAGCCCAGGTAGCGCTGGTACACCGCCTTGGCGTTGTGGCTGACGGTGCCGTAGTAGTCGCGCAGATGCCATTCGGCGGCCAGCGACGGCGGCAGCTTCACGCGCTCGGCGATCTCGGCCGGCACGTAGCCCATGTTGGCCAGCCGCAGCGACTGGTCATGGATGTACTTGTAGCCGTCGCGCTGCTTGCCCAGGTAGGTGACGATGTCCTGGCGGCCCCAGGTAGGCCAGTGGTGCTGGGCGAACAGGACCTCGGTGCGGCTGCCGAAGCGGTCGATGGTCTCGTCCAGCGCGCGCCACCACTGGTTGGCGTCGCGCACCTGGGCGCCGCGGATGGTGTACAGGTTGTGCAGGTTGTGGGTGGCGTCCTCGGCGGCGCACAGTGCCTTCCACTGCGGGAAGTACATCAGCATCTCGGCCGGGGCCTCGGTGCCCGGCGCCATCAGGAATTCGATCTGCACGCCGTCGATGGTGCGCGTGTCGCCGGTCTTGTGGATCAGGTCTGTCGGCGGGATCAGCGTCACCGTGCCGTGCGCCACCCCCTTGCCCAGCCCCGCATCCACCTGCCCGGTGGCCGAGCGCGGCAGGTTGAAGCCATACATGTACTGCGCGCGGCGACTCATGGCGTTGCCGGCGAAGACGTTCTCGCTGACGGCCTCTTCCATGAAACCCTCCGGGGCCAGCACCTTGACCCGCCCGGCCTTGACGTCGTCTTCGCTGATGACGCCCTTGACCCCGCCGAAGTGGTCGCCATGGCTGTGCGTATAGATCACCGCGACCACGGGCTTCCTGGGCCGGTGCTTGAAGTACAGGTCGAGGCCGGCGCGCGAGGTCTCCATCGCGGTCAGCGGGTCGATCACGATCAGGCCGGTGTCGCCCTCGATGATCGTCATGTTGGCGATATCGAAGCCACGGATCTGGTAGATCCGATCCGTCACCTGGAACAGCCCGTTGTGCATGTTCAGCTGCGCCTGGCGCCACAGGCTGGGGTTCACGGTGGCCGGCGCCCGGTCTTGCCTGAGGAACCCATAGGGGTCCAGCGCCCACACCACATTGCCCTTGGCATCGCGGATCTCGGTGTTGTCCAGCGTGCCGATAAAGCCACGGCGCGCGGCCTCGAAGTCGCGCCGGTCCTGAAACGGCAGTTGTTGCAGCACGGCCGTATTGGCACGGGCGGTGGCATCGGTGGCGGGATTGCCCGCGGTGGCCGGGGCAGGTGCGGCGCCGGCGGTGCCGGCAAGGCTGATGGCGGCTGCAGCCAACGCGGCGGCGGCTGCGGCAATGGCAGTCGGGTACGACATCCTGGTCTCCTGGAAATCCTGGGCCGGATGTCCGTATCCGGCCTGCAACGCTTCTGTAATTGTGCTGAACGTTCAGTACAATACTGGAGTTTGCTGGCAGACCCCGGCCGCTGTCAAATTGGCATCCGGCCCGAATATTCCTGATTTGCCGCCAGCACCACCTGTCTACCGCCTCCGCCCATGCCTCCGACCCGCCCGGCCGCACATAAGCCTCCAGCCTCCGTCACCAAGAACCGCCGCGGCCTGGAAACCCGCGAACGCGTCATTGCCGTGACGCGCGGGCTGATCAGCGCGCACGGCTACGCCGAGGTCACCCTCGACCAGATTTCCGTCGAGGCCGGCGTGGCCAAGAGCAGCCTGCTGTGGCATTTCGGCAGCAAGGAAATGCTGCTGGCGGAGGCCGCAACCAGCCTGTTCCGGGACATCGGCGAGGGGCTGGGCGCAGAGCCGCACCGGGGCAAGACCGCGGCGCGGCGGCTGGAAAACGCCTTCGACCGGGTGGCCGACTATTTCACGGCCAATCCGGAAGCCAAGGGTGTCGTGCTGGCCCTGCTGTTCTCAGGCAGCGTGCCGCCCAGTGTGCGCGAGGAGATCCGCCGCAGCTGGGACGCGCATGTGCAGGACCTGGTCGACGCGCTGTCCGCACCCGGGCGCCCACTGCCCGCGCCGATGGCGCGCCTGATGGTGGCGACCATACACGGCTGCTACTGCCACTGGTATGCCAGCGACCGCAGCGAACCGATCGCCGGCTTCCTGGCACCGGCGCGCGAGCTTTTCAGCGACTGGCTGCGCGCCAGGGACGGCGGCGAGTAATCATCCGCGGCTGGCCAGCACGCAAGCGGCCAGGTCCCACAGCGCGTAGCCCACGCTCTTGAACACCAGCGGGCTGCCAGCCCGCGCACGGATGGCATCGGCCTGCAGGATCGCGGTCTCGAACGGCTGCACGTCGCCCCAATCGATGCCGGCCTGCAGCAGGTCGCCGGCCTCTTCCTCGATTCCGAACAGGGTATCGGCCAGCAGCCGGCCGCTATCCGCGGCCGCATGGCACAGCGCCGGCGGCAGCTCGCACATGTCAGGCCGGAACGCACCGACCGCGGCAATGAAGTGATCGTCGCGCCAGAGGCCGCTGTCCAGGTCCGGCAGCACCGGGCTGCGGCTGGACGTGACCGTGACCACCATCGATACGCGGGGCAATACCGCCGCTACCGACTCGGCCACCTGCGCTTCCACGCCCAGCGTGCGCGCGTGGGCGGCCAGTGCCTCGGCCTTGTCGCGCGTGCGCGAATGCAGCCACACCTTGCGCACGCCCAGCCCGGTCACGAAGGCCTCCAGGTGCGTCAACGCCTGCACCCCGGCACCGACGACCAGCAACTCGCCATCCTTGCGCGCGGCAAAACACTGCGCCGCCAGCAGCGACACGGCCGCGGTGCGCCGCCCCGTCACCGTGGGGCCGTCGAGCATGGCGATGCGCTCGCCGGTGTGCGCGTCGGCCACCACCACTTCGCCGAGGATATTGGGCAGCCCGCGCCGCGGGTTGCCGGGATGGACGGTGATGTTCTTGGTCATCACCAGGCTGCGGTTGCGCGCGGGCATCACCAGCAGCGTGCCTTCGCCACCTTGCGCATCGCCCACCGGCAGCGCAATGCGCGGCGGCGCCATGGCGGTGCCGTCGCGCAGCTCGGCCAGCATGCCGACGATGGCTTGCGCCAGTTCGGGATACGGCAGGCGCGCCGCCGTGCTGGCGGCATCGAGGGGGATGAAGGACATGCGCTGGCTCCGGCAAGACGTTGCGAAGCGCCATTATTGCGCATGCCCGGCCATGCGCTTCAGCGCGCCAGCAACGCCATCACCTGCGCGGCATAGCGCGTACCCGCCGCTGCGCCGGCCGGGAATACGGCGTCGACGGCGGCCAGGTCCTGCGCATCCAGCCGCACCTCCAGCGCTCCGAGGTTGTCGTCCAGGTTGGCGATGCGGCGCGTGCCCGGAATCGGCACCACCTGCGGCCCGCGCGCCAGCACCCAGGCCAGCGCCAGCTGCGCCGGCGTGCAGCCCTTGTCCGCGGCCAGCGCGCGCACCTTGTCGACCAGCGCCAGGTTGCGCGCGAAATTCTCGCCCATGAAGCGCGGGTTGGTGCGGCGGAAGTCGTCCTCGTCGAAATCCTCCGGGCTGCGGATCGCACCGGTCAGGAAGCCGCGGCCCAGCGGGCTGTATGGCACGAAGCCGATGCCCAGGCGCTCGCAGGCCGCAAGGATGCCGTCCTCGTCCGCGTCGCGTGTCCACAGCGAATATTCGCTCTGCAGCGCCGTGATCGGATGCACCTGGTGGGCGCGTTCGAGCGTGGCGGCACTGGCTTCGGACAATCCCAGCCAGCGTACCTTGCCGGCCTTCACCAGATCCGCCATGGCCCCCACGGTCTCTTCGACCGGCACTGCCGGATCCACGCGATGCTGGTAGTAGAGGTCGATATGGTCCGTGCCCAGCCGCTTCAGGCTGGCCTCGCAGCTGGCACGCACATAGTCGGGGCGGCCATTGACGCCGCGCGTGGCCGGGTTGGCCGGGTCGCGCACCAGGCCGAACTTGGTCGCCAGCATGACCTGGCCGCGCCGCCCGGCGATGGCGCGGCCCACCAGTGCCTCGTTGGTGTGCGGGCCATAGATATCGGCGGTGTCGAGCAGGTTGATGCCGCGTTCCAGCGCGTGATGAATGGTGCGGATCGACTCGGCGTCGTCATGCGCGCCATAGAAGTCGCTCATGCCCATGCAGCCGAGGCCGAGCGGATAGACGCTGGGACCGGTCTTGCCCAGCTGGCGGAATGGAGTGGAAATAGCGTTCGCGGTCATCGAGGGCTCCTGTTGGCCGGTCGGGCACCGGCGATGCATCGGATGGGGCAAGTATGGGCACTCGACCCGCGTGGAAACAGCGTGCTACGCTGCATGTATCATGAAGCCAGACTTCACAATCGATATCGATTCCCTGCCCGCGCTGGCCGCGTTCACGCGCGTGGCCCGGCTCGGCAGCTTTACCGCCGCCGCGGCTGCGCTGGCGGTCAGCCCCTCGGCGGTCTCGCAGACCATTCGCCAGCTGGAAGCGCGCCTGGGCGTGCGGCTGCTGCAGCGGACCACCCGCAGCGTCGGCCTGACCGAAGCCGGGGCCGCGTTGCTGGCGCGCGTGGAGCCGGCGCTGGCAGAGATCGGCGCCGCCACCGACGATATCCGCCAGCAGCGCGACATGCCCGCCGGCACGCTGCGGCTGACCACCCCGACCACCGCCGGCGCGCTGGTGCTGCGGCCGCTGCTGGCCGATTTCATGCGCGCCTGCCCCGCCATCACCGTCGACGTGATCACCGACGACCGTTTCGCCGACCTGGTGGCCGAAGGTTTTGACGCGGGGCTGCGCCTGGGCGAAGCCCTGCAGCGCGACATGGTCGCGATCCCCGTCACCGGCCCGCTGCGCATGGTGGTGGCCGCCTCGCCCGCTTACTTTGCCCGCCATGGCACGCCGCGCCATCCGCGCGACCTGCACGCGCATGCCGGCCTGCAGTACCGCTTTGGCCCGCACGGCAGCGTCTATCGCTGGGAGTTCGTCGAGGACGGCCGCAACGTTACCGTCGACACGCGCCCCGCGCTGATCGCCAACGACAAGACCCTGCTGCACCAGGCGGCGCTCGACGGCATGGGGCTGATCTACGAATTCCCGGTCCATATCCAGCCGGCGCTGGACAGCGGCCGGCTGGTCACGGTGCTCGACGCCTGGCTGCCGCCATTCGACGGCTTCTACCTGTACTACCCGGGCCGCGTGCTGATGCCGCCCAAGCTGCGCGTATTCGTCGATTTCCTGAAAGCGCGCGCCGGCCTCAGCGCTTAGCCGCAGGCACGGGCGCGCGCACTGATGCGCCGCGCACTTCGATGCCGATGCGGTCCACCACCTTGCCTGACGCATCGAGCAGCTCCACCTGGTGCCGCCCCGGCCACGGCAGCCATGCCACCTCGCCGCCGCGCCCGAGCGGCTTGCCGTCCATGCGCCAGCTGACCGTGCGCGCGGTCTGGCCGGCCACGCCCTCGGCATGGAACCAGACACGCTGCACCGCGGGCGGCATGTCGGGGTCCAGCGCAAACACGGTGCCGTCGGCAGGATTGGCGATCACGGGTGCGGTCGGACGCGCGGCGGGTGCGCTCACGCTGACCCGTCGGAACGCCGTGCCGGCCAGAAAGACTTCATCGCGCGCTGGCTCCAGCCCGTCGTCGAAGCTCAGCGCCACGCGCTGCACGCCGGCGGGCATGGCGGGCGCGTGGCTGGCGCGCGTGCGGTGCAGCGCTTCCATGATGTCGTGCCAGACCGGCGCTGCGCCCGATACGCCCGAGACCTCGTGCATGCTGGCGCCGCTGGCATTGCCGACCCACACCCCCACGGTGTAGTGCTGCGACCAGCCGATGCACCAGTTGTCGCGCATGTCCTTGCTGGTGCCGGTCTTCACCGCGGTCCAGAAGCGCGTGGTGAGCGGGCTGTCCAGGCCGAAGGTGCGCGCGCGCGCATGGCGGTCCGACAGGATGTCGGCGATCACGTAGCTCGCGCCTGGCTGCATCACCGCTGTCATCGATGCGGCCGCGGCCCCTTCCCGCAGCCGTGGCGGCGCGTAGCGCCCGCCATTGGCCAGTGCCCGGTACGCATTGGTCAGCGCCAGCAGCGACACGTCGGCGCTGCCCAGCGCCAGGCTGTAGCCGTAGTAGTCGCCGGCCTCGGTCAGCGGCAGCCCCAGCGCCACCAGCCGCTTGTGGAAGCGGTGCGGAGTCACCATCACCAGCGTGCGCACCGCGGGCACGTTCAGCGACGCAGCCAGCGCCGCGCGCAGGCTGACCCAGCCGGCATAGCGGTGATCGTAGTTCTGCGGCACGTAGAGCCCGCCGCCAACCGGCAGGTTCACCGGCCGGTCGTCCAGCAGCGAGGCCGCCGTCAGCCGCTTCTCTTCCAGCGCCTGCTCGTACAGCAAGGGCTTGAGCGTCGAGCCCGCCTGCCGCGGCGCAGCCGCGTGGTCCACCTGCGCGGCGCCTGACAGCATGCCCGACGAGCCCACATAGGCCAGCACGTCGCCGCTGGCATTGTCGATCACCACCACCGCGCCATCCTCGACATTGCGCCCGGCCAGTTCGCGCAGGTGCCGGTCCAGGCTGGTGGCAGCCGCGCGCTGCAAGCGGGCATCAAGCGTGGACGTGATGCGCGCAGGCATGGGTACGCCCGCAGCCAGCTGCGAGCGCGCCTCGCTGACCAGGCGCCGTGCCAGGTGCGGTGCCAGCTGCGGCGACGCCGCCGACGGCGTGGCAGCCGCGGCGCGCTGCGCCACCGGCCCGGTGCGCAGCAGCGCCAGTTGCGCAAAGCCTTCCAGGCCATCGCACTCGCTTGGCAGGCGCATCTCGCGCAGGATGCCGCAAGCGCGGCTTGCCACCTGAGCGGCTTTGGCATTGGGCGCGCGCACCAGCGCCACCGCCAGTGCCGATTCGCGCGCGTTGAGCCCTTCCGGGTACTTGCCGAACAGCACCTGCGACATCGCCGACAGGCCCACCAGCTCGCCGCGAAACGGCACCAGGTTCAGGTAGGCCTCCAGGATCTGGTCCTTGCTCCAGCTGCGCTCCAGCGCCGCCGCACCCGCGGCCTGCCCCAGCTTCTGCGTGAAGCTGCGGCCCTGCCCCGGCGCGCCCGGCCGGCGCAGGTCCTCTTCGAGCAGCCCCGCCAGCTGCATGGTCAGCGTCGAGGCGCCGCGCGTGCGCGTGTTCCACAGGTTGGCCCAGGCCGCGGCCGCCACGCCCTGCCAGTCGACCCCGCTGTGGGCATAGAAGCGCCGGTCCTCCGACAGCACGATGGCAGTGCGCAGCGCGGGCGAGGTATCGGCCAGCGCGACCCAGTCGCCGCGGCGCGCACGGAAGTCGTCGCGCACGCGGCCCACGGTGTCGCCGTGACGGTCCAGCACCACCACGTCGGCACTGCGCCAGTCGGTATGGACTTGCTCGAAGGACTGCAGGGCCATGGCCGGTGCTGACCAGGCCAGCGCCGTCACCAGCACCATGCGAATACAGCGCTGCTTCATGCCTGCCTGCGTCCCGCCACGATGCCCGCCACCAGCAGCACCTGGGCCGCGGCGTAGGTCCACCAGATGCCAAGCTGGAAGGATTCGAACGGCACCAGGAAGCGCGCGATGCCGATCATCATGTCCGAGGCGGCAAAGCACAGCGCCCCCAGCGCCGCCAGCGGCGTGGGCAGGCGCGCCACCAGCGCGCTGCAGGCCATCGCCGCAAGCACGCCCACGTATATCGCCACCGGCACCGTCAGCGGGCCCATATTGGGCCAGAAGCGGCCCAGCATGGTGCCCGCCACGCCCAGCATCGCGCCGCACGCAATCAGCCGGTGCGGGCGCGTGTCGCCCGCCAGCGGCACCAGCACGCGCAAGTAGGCCAGGTGCGCCAGCAGGAAGGCGCCAAGCCCGCTCATAAACGAAAACGTCAGCGCCGGCAGCGCCAGCAGGAGGTCGCCCAGGGCTGAGAACAGCAGCGCCGTGACCAGCCAGCGGCGCTCAACAAGCGGCCGGTGGAACCACGCGGCGCGTGCCAGCAGCAGCGCCATCGCGGTCTTCCATGCGGGCTGCATGGCGATATGCCCGGTCAGCGGCGCGCCGTCAGGCAGCTCGATCGCCACCTGCACCAGCAACGCGCCGTAGACGATGCCGGCCAGCGTGCCCGCGATCCACCACTCGCGCACGCGTGCCGGCATCATCATCGACAGCCAGCTCATGGGCGCGCTCCTACTGCCAGCCGCGCATTGGGCGCCACGCCGAACACATCGGGCGCGTACATCGCCTCCACGCGCGTGGGCGGCAGCGCGAAGTCGCCGGCGTTGTTCAGCCGCACCGTGTATTCGACCGATGCCGTGCCCTTGGGCAGGTAGCCGAAGTACTCGCGGTAGGCCTGCGGCGTGCGCTCGGTGTAGGCCGGCCAGGCCGCGCCCTTGCGCTTCTCGCCGCGCGCGGCGATCTCGGAGTCACGGCCCAGGCCGCTGCCGAGGATGGTGGCGCCGGCAGGCACCGGATCGCTGACCACCACCCAGGTCATGTCGGCCTGCACATCGATCTCCAGCTTGACGCGGTACACATCGCCGCGCGACCACTTGCCCTTCACCGCCTGCTCCTGCGGCGTCACGGTGCGCTTGATGCCGTAGCCCGCGGCCAGCGGCGCGGTCACCGGCACCGCCGCCAGCGCCCGCACCGTGGCCCACGGATGGCCGGCGCCGGCGTGCTCCAACTGCAGCGTGCCGCCGTCGGCACCGGTCGGCCACGGCAGGTCTACGCTGCCCTGGGCCACGCCGTCGGTGCGCTGCGCGCGCGCCCAGTCGAAACTGCGTGAGGCGTCGGCCGCATTGCTCACGCTCGCTCGCGTGGTGCCCGCCACTGGCGTCTTCTCGAACGCCTGCGAGAAGCGCGTCACCGCCAGCATGCCCCAGGCATTGGCAGTGGTGGTGCCCCAGGCACCATGCACCTGCCGGCCCAGCAGCCCGGTGGCCAGTTGCGGCGCATCTTCCTTCCAGCCCGGCAGTTCCGACGCCAGCGCCAGCAGGCGCGCGGCATTGGTGTCGCCGCCTGCCATCATCCACCACCAGTTGTCGCTGCGCTCGGTGGAGAACGCCAGGCGCGTGCCCTGCACCGTCAGGCGCGAGCGCAGCAACTGCTGCGCCTCGGCCAGGCGTTGCTCGCGCTGCGGGATGTCCTGCATGCGCGTAAGCAGCAGGGCCCAGTCCAGCAGCGCAGAGGTCGGCCACTGCGCCGGCAGGATCTGGATCGAGCCCAGCATGCGCGCCTGCGCATGGCCGGTGCGCGACAGGGCCTCGAGCGCGGCCAGCTTGCGCGCTTCCAGGTACTGCGTGCCGGCCACCGGCGCCCAGCTGTCGCGGCGGATGCGGCCTTCGACGAAGTCGGTCAGCCCGCGCTCCATCTGCGTGCGCTGCGCGTCGGGGATGCGCAGCGCCAGCCCGGCGCGCGCGGCCTCGTCGGTGACCGCCAGCAGGTAGGCGGTCAGCACTTCGCTGCCGAAGTCGCCATCGGCGTTCAACGGGAAGTACGAGGCCAGCCCGTTGGCATCGAGGTAGGACGGCAGCTGCGTCATCAACGCGTCCCACGCGGCGCTGTCGTTCAGGCCGATGGCCTTGGATGCTTTTTGCTCCAGGCAGGTGAACGGGTAGTTGCGGAACCACTCGCGCACGCCCGGCATGCCGCCCGCCAGCGACGACTGGAAGTTCACCTGCAGCCCGCCGCGCACCTTGCCCGCCGGATCCGCCAGCGCGCCCGGCGGCGCCATAATTGGCACCGACAGCGACGGCGACAGCTGCGCCAGCGTGGCCTGCTGCACCGTCACCGGCACCGCCGGCACGATCTGCTGCGACACCTTGATGCGGTCGGCCGCGCCCCCTGTGCCCTGCTCGCTCGCCTGCACTTCCCACGTCACCGTACCGCTGCGCGAGTACGCCAGCAGCGCGGGCGCGGTCACGTCCCAGCCGATCTCGCGCGCTTCGCCGACAGGGATCTGCACGGTCTGCGCCGGCAGGCTGGCCTCATTGCCGAGCAGCGTGCCGCGCGCGCTGGCCTGCACCGTCATCGTGCGCCTGGTGGTATTGCGCAGCGTGAACATGGCGCGGTAGCGGTCGGCCTCGCGCACCAGCAGCGGCAGACCGGAAATCACCTGCAGGTCCTGCGTGGCGGCGATGGTGGCGCTGCCCGTGCCGAAGCGGCCGAGGCCAAGGTCCGCCACCGCGACGATGCGGAAGCTGGTCAGCGAATCGTTGAGCGGCACCTCGATGCTGGCGCGGCCCTCGGCGTCGAGCTGCACGCGTGGGTTCCACACCAGCAGCGTGTCGAACAGTTCGCGCGTGGGGCTCTTGCCGCCGCCGCCGCCCGCCGGCACCGCCTTGCGCCCGTAGTGGCGGCGCCCGATGATCTCCATCTGCGCGGTCGACGTCTCCACGCCGTAGCCGCGCCGCTGCAGCATCGCATCGAGCAGGTCCCAGCTGGTGTTGGGCATCAGTTCCAGCAAGGCCTGGTCCACCGCGGCCAGCGCCACTTCGCCGTTGGCGGCGGGCTTGCCGTCTGGCAGCTTCACCTGGATCGCCACGCGCGCCTTGCCGCGCACCGGATAGCTGGCCTTGTCCGGCGTCACGGTAACGTCGAGCCGGTGGCCCGCATTGCCGACGCGGATCTCGGCCAGCCCCAGCCGGAAGGCCGGCTTGGACAGGTCCACCAGCGCCGTCGGCGCGGCATATTCGCGGCCTTCGCTGCGGAACGCGCGCCACCACGCGCCCGGCTGGCGCCAGCCCCAGGTGAAGAACGAATACCAGGGCACCTCATGCAGGCGCCCGCGCAAGGCCAGCACCGACACGTAGACGTTGGGCCCCCACTCGGGCTTCACCTGCACGCGCACGGTGGGATCGCTGCCATGCAGCTCGACCACCTGCGTCTGGTAGATGCCCTCGCGCTCCACCGCCACCAGCGCGGTGGCGTGGCGGAACGGCATGCGCACCTGGAACACCGCGGTGTCGCCCGGCGCGTAGGACTTCTTCTCCGGCAGCAGGTCGATGCGGTCATGGTTCTCGCCGCCGAACCACAGTTCGCCCTGGCGCGTGACCCAGACCGTCGAGGCCGCCTGCGCGGTGCGTCCGTCCTTGTCGCGCGCGCTTGCTACCAGTTCGATCTGGCCGGCCTGCTCCAGCGCCACGTCGCAGCGCGCGCGGCCCTGCGCATCGGTGCGGGTCTCGCACACGGTGCCGAGGTCGCGCGTCTCGGAGCGGTTGTCATAGCGGTAGAAGCCGCCCACCACGCGCTTGCGCGCCGAGGTGGTGATGCGCGCGCGCGCGCTGATCTTGACCGGCGCATCCGCCACCGGCTTGCCGTTGACGTCCAGCACCACGCCGTGCACGGCCAGCTTCTGCTTGACCGAGACCCAGCCATCGGTGCGGATGCCGGCCACCACCGCCGCCGGCCACAACGGCACGGTCTGGCGCAGCGTCTGGATCTCGCCGTTGGGGTCGGCAAAGCCGGCTTCGAGCAGCAGGTCGCGCGGGGCTTCGGTCTTGGGCAGCTTGCGCAGCGTGACGGTGCCGTTGCCGTTCTTGTCGAGCGTCACCGGCAGCTTGTCGGCGACCAGCTTCTGGCCGTCGGCACCGGCATCGCGCTGCTCGCCCTCATCCATCTCCTCGTCGCCGCTGGCGCTTTCGCGCTGCGCGCGCGGCGGGTTGAACGAGAACTCGTCATAGCCGGGGAAGCTGACGTATTTGTCGCGCAGCAGCGCGGACACGCGCACGGGCAGCCCGGCCGCACCGCCGCCGGAGAGGTAGTGGATCTCCACGCCGACCGGCAGTTCGGCAGGCGCGACCACGGCCCCCGCCTTGCCTGCCACCTGCAGCGTGCCGGCCAGCACCGGCAAGCGGAATGCCTCGACCCGGAAACTGCCGCTGGTGTAGCTGCGCGCGCCGCCTTCGTCCTGCGCGCCTTCGCCCTTCTGCGTTTCCAGCTCCACGCTGTAGACCCCCAGCTTGGCCGCCGGCGGCACCTGGAAGGTGCTTTCCGCGCTGCGCCCGCCGGTCGCGGTCTGGCGCCATTGCAGCGGCAGCTCGTAGGTCTGGCCGCTGCCTTCATGGCGGATCACCACGCGCGTGGGCAGCGGGCGGCTGGCCGGCGGCAGGGCAAAGCCCTGCGCGGTCTCGGCACGGATCAGGTGCTTCATCGACACGGTCTCGCCGGCGCGCAGCAGCGTGCGGTCGAAGATGGTGTGTGCGCGCACCGTGGGTGCGGTGCTGGTGTCGGTCGGCACATTGAAGCGCCAGGTCTCGATGCCGCGGTTCCAGTCCGACATCACGAAGGCCATGTCGGCCTTGCCGCGTGCCTGCGGGTGGCCGGCGGCGATGCGGGCAGAAACGAAATAGCCCGACAGCCCGTTCTGGTCACAGGCGCCCTCGGGCGCGGCAGCCAGCCTGGCAAAGCGCACCACGCCGCTGGCGTCGGTACGGCCTTCGCCCAGCAGGCGGCCGCTGCAGTCGCGCACCGCCACGGCGGCATCGGCAACCGGCTTGCCATCGTCCAGCGCAGTGACCCAGGCCAGCCCGCTGCGGCTGCCATCGTCTTCATTGCCGGCGCTGCGGCCCAGCTTGAAATGCACGCCCAGGTTGGTGACCAGCGCCGCGGTGCGCACGTACATCGGCGCGCGCTTGCCCAGCAGCGACTCGCCCAGCATCGGCGAGGCGATCTCCACCACATGGAAGCCCGGTTCCGGCAGCGGGATGCCCACCACCTCGAACGGCCGCGGCGCATCGCCCGAAGGCTTGGGCACGGCCAGCTTCTGCACGCCGGGGGCGCGCTCGAGCAGAGACACCGAGCGCGTCTCGATCGACACTGCATTGCGCGGGTTGTTGACGCGATACGGGGAGCGGCCCGCCAGCACGGCGTCGAGCTCGGCCCGGGTATAGCTGGCCTCATGCATGCGGCGCACCAGGCCAAACCATTGCATCACGGCCGTGTCGTCGTCCACGCGCAGCTTCATCACGGTGCCGGCCCTGGCCTGCACGCCGTGCACGGCGAGGTCAGCCTCGACGTTGCGCAGCGTCACCGGCAGCAGCGGCGGGTAGTCGGCCGGCGCCTTGCCGCGCGGCAGCTCGCCGAAGCGTTCCACCACGCCAAACGGCGCCGCGGCAAACTTGGCCAGCGGCGGCATCGATGCGGTCGCCACCTTGAGCGGGAACAGGTCGGCATTGGCCAGCGAGCGGCCGCTGTCGTCCTTCAGGTTGCGCGGCACTTCGATGGTGAACTGGGCCTTCTCCGCGAACGGCGCGGCAAAGGTCAGCGCGCTGACGCTGGCGTCCGGCGCCAGGTCGGGATCGAACTGTGGTGCGCGCGGGCCGGACGGCGTCTTCAGCACCACGCTCTCGGCCAGCTTGCGCGGCACCGGCGAGGAGAAGCTGACCGACATCGGCCGCAGCGGCGTGCACGGCGACTGCGCGTGTTCACGCTCGCAGCTGAAGCTGGCGGTGAAGGGCTCACGCACGGTGTAGTCAAAGCGGCGCTCTTCGCGCGTGGCCACGCCGGAGAGCGTGGCAATGCCCGCGCCCAGCACCAGCTGCACCCGCGCCGCGGCCGGCAGCCGCTGCTGGCAGGCAAGCAGGTGCACGGCATCGGGCGCCTGTCTGGCGATGCGCTCCCAGTGGATGGCGCCGAGCACGGCATCGCGCTCCTTGCCGGTGAGCAAGCGCACCGGGATGCGCTCGCCCAGCCCCTGCGCCTGGCACCAGGCGTGCTCGCGCACCGAGGCCGCGGTCGCGGCGCCATTGAAGCGCAGCGCAAAGACCTGGTCTTCCTCGATCTCGCCGCCCGCAGGCCGGCTGGACACGACCGTCGGGCCGCCGGTCTCGAACCGGTACTCCGGGCGGCCGGCATAGGCGGTGCCGGCCACGCTGCGCAGGCCGGTACGCATGCGCACGGTACAGCGCACGCCCGGCGGCAGGTCGCTGGCAAAGTCGTAGACCCAGTTCTTCGCATCGATCCAGCGGGCCTGCCCGCCGGTGCCGGCACCGGTGCAGGAAACCGCCGCGGGCGCGGCGGCCTGGACGTCGCCAATCGGCACCATGGCCTCGTCGAAGCGGATCGCCACCTGCCTGACCTGCCCGACCGTGCCTTCGGGGGAGAAGCGCGTCACCTGCGCGGCCTGTGCCGTGCCGGCTGCCAGGATTCCAAGCGTGGCCACCAGGGCCAGGACTGCGCGCGGCGCACGCGATTGCATTGGCAACCTGCCAAGACCCCGATCGGCTCGGGCGACGATTCCCTTCATCCTGCCTTCCTCCGTTCCCGCCACGTTTGCGGCACCCGGCGAGGGTGACACGCACGCCACAGGAGCGCAAGACCGGCACGCAAACCTGCAACGCGCCGCGGGAGAAGTTTTAGCGCAGGTGCGACAGCGGCAAGGGCCCGTCGCACTTGATGGCGGTCAGCACGATATTCGAACGCACGCTTTCCACGCCCGGCACGCGCATCAGCCGCTTCATGGTGAATTCGGCCAGCGTGGGCAGGTCGGGCACGACCACGCGGATCAGGTAGTCAGCCTCGCCGGCCACCGAATAGCACTCCTGTACCTCTTCCAGCAGCAGGATCTCTTCGCGGAAGCGTTCGATGATGGTGTCGGCATGGTGGGCCAGCTTGACGCTGATAAAGACCATCACCCCCAGGCCCAGCGCCTGCGAGGACAGGTTGACGCGGTAGCCGGTGATGACGCCGTCGGCTTCCAGCCGCGCCAGCCGGCGCCCGACCTGGCTGGGCGACAGGTGCACGCGTTCGGCCAGCTGCTGGTGGGTGGTGCGGCCGTCGGCCTGCAGGACGGCCAGCAGCGCGAGGTCGAAGGGGTCCAGGGAGACGCCGGGGGCAGTCATACACAAATCCCGCACTATTTATTCGAATGATGCACATTATATGCGCCACCGCAACAAAACAAGCGGATTTTGCGGCCTTTCTGCGCGCCTGGCTGTCTAAACTACGCAGTAAATCCGCATTCATGCTGCCGCCGATGCAGCAAGCACGCATTACAAGGAGACGCGCACCATGTCCATCGCCACGGCCACCGAAGCCCCCGGCGCCTTCCAGGGCACCCTGACCGACAAGCTCAAGGAACAGTTCGACGCCGGCCTGCTGTCCGGCCAGGAACTGCGCCCGGACTTCACCATCGCCCAGCCGGTGCACCGCTACACCAGCACCGACCACGCCATCTGGCGCAAGCTGTACGAGCGCCAGGCCGCGATGCTGCAGGGACGCGTCAGCGATGAGTTCCTGCAGGGCCTGGCCACGCTGGGCATGGAAAAGGACCGCGTCCCTGATTTCGACCAGCTCAACGAAACCTTGATGCGCGCCACCGGCTGGCAGGTCGTGGCCGTGCCCGGCCTGGTGCCGGACCAGGTGTTCTTCGAGCACCTGGCCAACCGCCGCTTCCCGGCCAGCTGGTGGATGCGCAAGCCCGAGCAGTTGGACTACCTGCAGGAGCCGGACTGCTTCCACGACGTGTTCGGCCATGTGCCGCTACTGATCAACCCGGTCTTTGCCGACTATATGGAGGCCTACGGCAAGGGCGGCCTGAAGGCGGCCGGGCTGGGCGCGCTGGACATGCTGTCGCGGCTGTACTGGTACACGGTTGAATTCGGCCTGATCCGCACCCCGCAAGGCCTGCGCATCTACGGCGCGGGCATCCTGTCGAGCCAGGGCGAGTCGATCTACAGCCTGGATTCGGCCAGCCCCAACCGGATCGGCTTCGATGTGCGCCGCATCATGCGCACGCGCTACCGCATCGACACCTTCCAGAAGACCTACTTCGTGATCGACAGCTTCGAACAGCTGTTCGACGCCACCCGGCCGGACTTTGCGCCGCTGTACGAAGAACTGCGCGCGCAGCCGACGCTGGGCGCGGGCGACGTAGCCCCGGACGACCAGGTGCTCAATGTCGGCACCCGCGAAGGCTGGGCCGACACCGAAGACATCTGATCCGGCCCTCGCCGGCAAACCCGGAGCGCCCTGCCCCGCTTCCCGCTTTGTGAAACAATGCCGGCATGTCCGCCGCCACGGCGCGGGCGGGCCGGCTGTCCGCATTGATTTGCGGCCTTCGTTTTCGTTACGACCAGATCGAGCCCCCTATGACCCCGCTTTCCCCGCAAGCCCGTGCCACGCTGCTGGCAGACCTGCCCGGCTGGACCACCGTCCCGGACCGCGATGCGATCTTCAAGCGCTTCACCTTCCATGACTTCAATGCCGCCTTCGGCTTCATGACGCGCGTGGCGATCCAGGCCGAGAAGGCCGACCACCACCCGGAATGGTTCAACGTCTACAACCGGGTCGACATCACGCTGTCCACGCACGATGCCAACGGCCTGACCCAGCGCGACATCGACCTGGCCCACTTCATCGAGCGCGCCGCCGACGCGGTGACGGACTAAGCCGGACGCGGCGGCAGCCGGATCGGGCAGCTGTAGGCAATCCGTAAGGAACCGGGGGCCTGCGCCTAGTACAATCTGCGGCAGGCCCGCACCTCCCGTGTGCGCCAAAAGGCCTTCCCTCCAGCCATGCCCAACTTCCTGCCCGAGCTGCCGCCATGCGTATCCTGCTGATCGAGGACGACCGCCAGATTGCCAGCGGCGTCGAAGCCGGCCTGTCCCGTGCCGGCCACCAGGTGCGCGTCGTCCACGACGGCGTCTATGCCACCGAACACCTGCTGCGCGAGCAGCACGACCTGGTCATCCTGGACCTGGGCCTGCCCGGCATCGACGGCATGACCCTGCTGGCGCGCTACCGCGCCAGCAACCGCACCACCCCGGTCATCATCCTGACCGCGCGCGACGAGCTGGAAGACAAGCTCTCGGGCCTGAACGCCGGCGCCGACGACTACCTGATCAAACCCTTCGCCCTGCCCGAGCTGGAAGCGCGCGTGCGCGTGCTGCTGCGCCGCAGCCAGCAGGGCGAGGCCGCACCCGAGCGCGACGTGCGCCTGGGGCGCCTGCGGCTGTCGGGCAACGACCGCCGCATGTTTATCGACGCCCGCCCGCTGGAGCTGTCGCCGCGCGAGTTCGCGGTGCTGGAACTGCTGCTGCAGCGCCAGGGCCGCGTGGTCAGCAAGGCGCAGCTGCAGGATCACCTGGCCACCTTTGCCCACCCCGCCGGCGAAGGCGGCGACACTGTGGGCGACACCGCGATCGAGGTCTATGTGCACCGCGTGCGCAAGAAGCTCGAGGACAGCGATGTCGAGATCGTCACCGTGCGCGGCTTCGGCTACCTGCTGCAGATCCGCGCCGGCCAATGAAACCGCTCCGGCCGCCGCGGTTATCCGAAACGCGGCCCTGTCCTTCGGCCTAGCCGGCAATGTGGCCTCGCTCCCGCACCTCTTCCCGGATTTCCTGGCGCACGGCCTCCCGCATCGCAACGCGGAACGTGCCCCCGTCTTCCGCCGCGGCTGACGCCGCGGGCGCCACCCCTGCGCCCGCGGCGACGCGCCAGGCCTCCCGCCCCGGCTCCAACATCAGCCTGCGCGCGCACCTGCTGCGCGCACTGGCCACGCCGCTGTTTGCGCTGGTGCTGACCAGCGGCTCGCTGTCGTACTGGTTGGCGGCGCACTACACCACGCAGGTGTTCGACCGCGCGCTGTATGGCGTGGCCAACAACATCGCCCAGCAGATCCGCATCGCCGGCCCGCGCCTGGGGCAGGACATCCCGATGATCGCGCAGACGCTGGTCGAGGCCGAGGGCACCGACCGCATCTACTGGCGCATCCACGGCCCCGACGGGCTGATCGGCGGCATGGACACCTGGCTGGGCTACGGCACTGGCCAGACCACGCTGCACGACGCGCGCCTGTTCTACGCGTGGTTCAGCGGCCGCCAGGTGCGCGCGGTGCGGCTGCCGGTGATGCTGCCCAGCGCCGCGGTGGACGAACTCGGCACCAGCGAGGCCGGCAAGGCCGCGCGCGGGCCCATCGTGGTGGAAGTGGCGGAGCTGCTGGACCGGCGCGAGACCGCCGCCAACGAGATCCTGCTGTCGGTGTCGGTGCCGCTGATCCTGCTGCTGCTGGTCGGCAGCCTGATCCTGTCGCACGTGCTCAAGGAAGAGCTGGTGCCGCTGCAGATCCTGGCCGACAAGCTCAACCGGCAGACTGCCCGTTCGCTCGCCGCGCTGGACGAGACCCAGGTGCCGGCCGAGGTGGCGCCGCTGATCCGCGGCCTCAATGCACTGCTGGCGCGGCTGCGCGACGCGCTCGACGCGCAGCGCAAGTTCATTGCCGATGCGGCGCACCAGCTGCGCACGCCGCTGACCGCGGTCAAGCTGCATGCCGACCGGGCCCAGGAAGCCGATTCGCTGGAAGTCGCCCGGCATGCGCTGCGCGAGGTGCAGACCGCCGCCGACCGCGCGGTGCGGCTGTCCAACCAGCTGCTGTCGCTGGCGCGCGCCGAGCCGGGGCTGTCGCTGGAGCGTCTCGGACCAGTGGAACATTTCGACCTGGCCGAGCTGGCCTTCGAGATCGGCGCCGAATGGGTGCCGCAGGCGCTCGCGCAACGCATCGACCTGGGCTTCGAGATCCTGCCCGGCCCCACCTTCACCGGCGGCGCGCCCGCCGTGGTGCGCGGTAACCGGCTGCTGATGCGCGAGGCCCTGTCCAACCTGATCGACAACGCAGTGAAGTACGTGCCCGCGGGCGGGCGCATCACGGTGCGCGCCGGCGGCGAGGCCATGGGTCACCGCGGCATGGCGGTGGTGATGGTGGAAGACAACGGCCCCGGCATCCCGCCGCAGCGGCGCGAGGAAGTCTTCAAGCGCTTCTTCCGCGGCGACCGCGCCCCCGAGCCGGGCGGCGGGCGGGCGGCCCACAGCGGCGGCGCCGGGCTGGGGCTGGCCATCGTCCATGAGATCGTGACGCTGCACCAGGGCACCATCCGCATCGAGGACGTGCCGCCGGTGCCGGGTGCGGCTGGCGATGCACCGGCCGCGGGCGGCGCGCCCGCACGGCGGCCGACCATGCGCTTCGTGATCCGGATCCCCTGCGAACCGCCAGGATCGGTGGCCTGAACCCGCTGCTGCGCTGGCGGCGGCGCGGGTCGAGACGCGCGCCTTACTTGTCCTTCTTCTTCTTTTCCTTCGGCGCCAGCATGGTGCCGCGGCATTGCGGGCTGCCGCAGCGGCACTCGAACTCTTTCTTCAGCTTGGCGGTATAGCGCGCGTCGATGACCAGGCCGTAGTCATAGAACAGCTCCTCGCCCAGGGCGATATCGCGCAGCGCGTGGATAAACACGCGGCCCTTCTTCTCACGCGCCTCGCAGTTGGGTTCGCAGGCATGGTTGATCCAGCGCGCGCGGTTGCCGCCGTACTTGGCGTCGATCACGCTGCCGTCGTCCAGGCTGAAGTAGAAAGTGTGGTTGGGATCGCTGGGATCGTGCGGATGACGCTCCAGCGCCTTCTTCCACGAAATGTGCTCGCCCTTGTACTCGATCACGCGTTCGCCTTCGGCAATCGGGCCGATCGCATAGACGCCCTTGCCGTGCACGCCTGACTGGCGCACCTCGATCCGGTCGCTCGCCGTCTTCTTCTTGCCCTCGCCTGCTGCCTTGCGCTTTGCCTTGTCCGCCATTTGCCTTTCCGTGCTCGTCGCCTGTTGTGCCTGAGTGGCCCGCTGTGCCGGCCGTTCCGGCGCGATCGGGGATGATACCGGTGCAACCGTGACACGTATACGTAACCGTAACGCCCTTTTTCCGGCACCCTCACCGTATACGCCTTTGGGTGCAGCCGACAGGTATACGGCACCCCGTTTACACCCAACCGCGACGCGCGTTTACCTGCGCGCATGTGGATAACCCCGCCCGGAACTGTGGACAAGCACGCGGATTGGATGTGGGCTGCCTGGGGCTGGCATGGGGATGCCTCAGGCATAAGTCGGAGGGGGTTCGGCACCGGCCTCGCCTATCGGGCTGAGTCATCCACCTCGGCCAACATTGGATACGACCACTTCTCGTTTACGTAAACCATTGAAGCGAAAGACGTTTACGCGGTTTTCCACAGCGGGGGCGGGTGTTTACCTACTACTACTATTTGTATACATGAAAGAAAAAGGTAAACCGAAAGAACGAGCCAGGCATGTCAGCGAAAGAAGGCCCCGAAAGGCTTCATCCAAATGGTCAGGGCCGTAAACGTCGCGACAGCGCGAGACTTGGTGGTTTTGGGTTTGATCGGGGACGTATACCTCGGGCGTATACGCCCAATCACACCAGCTTGGGCGTATACGCTGGCGACAGGATCTGGAGCCGGGCCGTAAACCCATCCGCAGGCGCCATGCATGCGCCGAATAGCCGAGCGGATCACCTGCAGGCCAGTGATCCGATGACATGCAACATAGTGCAGTTTGCGCATCCGAGGCTCCCAGAGCGCCTGCAAGCGCTCCTGGACGGCGCAGGCTCTCCTGCCCCGTCCAATACGCCCGGGCGTGCGCAGAGGGCCTCTGAGGGCCTCTGGCGAGGGATGGGTAAGGGCACATGCCCTCAATCGCGTTGCACGAACCCGGTGCCCTGCCCTGTCCCCTTAGGGCGCTTTCGTCACCTTCCGCCACTTGCCATGGCTGCACCCGGCTGCGTCGATTTGCCGCGAAGCCCGGCCTGGCGCGGCCCGGCGGAAACTGCCAGGTAACAATCTGTTCCCGGTGCGCCTTGTCCGACACGGTATCATGTGGCCCGCGGCGTCTTTGCCGGAGCGGTGCCAGCCAGGCCGCCCGGCATGCGGACGCCTGTGTTTTATCAACTCGATACGGAGTGAAGCATGACGAAAACCGAACTGATCGACGCTATCGCAGCCGGGGTGGACGGTCTGACCAAGGCCAAGGCAGAACAGGCACTGAACGTGACCCTGTCGGCCATCATGGACGCAGTGGCCAAGGGCGACACGCTGAGCCTCATCGGCTTTGGCACGTTCAGCAAGGGCGAGCGTGGCGAGCGCATGGCGCGCAACCCGCGTACCGGCGAAGAAATCAAGGTCGAAGCAGCCAAGACCGTGAAGTTCAAGGCTGGCCAGAAGTTCAAGGACGCTGTCAACCAGTGAGCCTGACGGGCTGCACTGCAGGGCCCGAATTGTCAGACCCCGCCATGCCGCCGCCCGGTGCCCGAGGGCGCAGGCGAGCGCCAGGCGGGGGACGTTATCCACAGCGGTAAGCTGATCTTCTGCAGTATCCGCCGCATCGCTGAATCCGCCATCGGGGCGATCGCGCGCGAAGTCTTCCAACAGGCGTCCAGCCGTGGCCATGACAGGCCGGACCGGGTGCCGTGCCACATGGGGCCTCCATGCTCGCCCGTCCGCCGCGCCGCAGTTCTCCACAGCGTTATGCACAGCGCTTTCCACAGCTGGTTCCACAGCTTTCTCCACAGGCTGCGGGCGCCATGCGCGCGGCTTGTGTTGCCGTGGCGCTGGCATTGCTGAGTGCGTGCACCACCGTCAGCGAGCCGGTGCGGCCGCAGGCGCGCGCCCTGCCCGACACCGAAAGGCCGGTGACACGCCTGGGCGCCACGCCGCGCGAACGCATCGTCGAGATCGCCACGCAGGAATGGACCCGCTGGGGCGGGCAGGTGGTGCGGCTGGGCCGGGACGACACGTCCTGCGTCACCTACAGCCCGGTGCCCGCGCCGGAGCTGCCTGCGCCACTGCCAGAGATCCAGGAGGCCCAGCCAGCGTCCCCCGCGGAGGCCGGGGCGCCCGCTGCCGCCACCACCGACACCGAATCCAAAACCAACGGCAATCCCCCGCCCGTGGCCAGCTGCCTGTCCTTTCCTGACGGCACCGGCATGGAAGCCACGCCCCTGGGCTGCTCGCTGGCGCGCCGCTACTGGGGCATGGTCGGCGAAGCGCCCAGCTGCCGGCAAGTGACGCAGGGGTCCTGGGCCTGGTCGGCGGTGTTTATCTCATGGGTGCTGCGCAAGGCGGGGCTGGACGAGCGCCAGTTCCTCACCGGGCAGTCGCACTCGATGTATGTGGTCGATGCCCGCGACGGCATCCTGCCCAGGCCGGCCTTCCATATCGAGCCCGTCCCCGCCATGCCCCGGCCCGGCGACATCATCTGCGCCGGGCGCGGGCGCGACCGCTATCTCGAGGACATCGCCGAAATCGGCTTCGGCACCACGCCCATGCACTGCGACATCGTGGTCGGCGTGGATCCGGCCACGCGCGTGGTGCGTGCCATCGGCGGCAATGTCCAGCAGTCGGTGTCGATGGAGGAGATCGAGCTGGGCGATTCGGGCCGGCTCGACGGCGTCACCAATTCGCATATGCCGTGGCTGCTGGTGATGCGCAACGACCTGCAATAGCTGGTTTATTGATGCTATTTATCAAGGCATCACAATTTCAGGTGGTTTGATTATTCGCTGGAATAATCCTGCGCCCAGTCGAACAGTTCCAGCTGCGACATATCCCGGTCGCTGGTCCCTACCCCCACCCCCAGCAGCCGTACCGGCAAGCCCCGGCGCGCATGGCCCTCGGCCAGCAGGCGCGCGTAGACGGCGCGGTCCGGCGCGTGGCCGCGGCATTCCACCGTGGTCTGGCGGAAGTCAGAGAAGCGCAGCTTCACGGTCAGCTTGTCGATGGTGTTGTGTGCCTGTGCCCGGTCAATGCGGGCCTCAAGCATGGCGATCAGCGGTTCCAGCTCGGCCACGCAGGCCTGCAGATCGGGCAGGTCGTCGGCATAGGTCTCTTCCACGCTGATGGACTTGCGCTCGCGCTCGGGCGTGACCTCGCGCTCGTCGACGCCGCGGCACAGCTTGTAGAGCCGCGCCCCGAAGACACCGAACTCGCGGTGCAGCCGGTCCGGCGACCACGGCCGCAGGTCGCCGCAGGTCTCGGCACCCAGGCGCCGCAGCTTGGCCGCGGTGACCTTGCCCACGCCGTGGATGCGCTCCACCGGCAGCGCGGCGACAAAGCCATCGACCGCCGCCGGCTTGACCACGAACAGCCCATCGGGCTTGTTCCAGTCGCTGGCGATCTTGGCCACGAACTTGCTCGGCCCCACCCCGGCCGATACCGTCACGCCCACTTCATCGCGCACACGCTGGCGGATTTCCTCGGCGATGCGGGTGGCGCTGCCGGCGTGGCGGGTGCACAGGCTCACGTCCAGGTAGGCCTCGTCCAGCGACAGCGGTTCGACCAGCGCGGTGTATTCGCGATAGATCGCGAAGATCTGGCGCGAAACCTCGCGGTACTTGTCCATCGCCGGGCGCACGATCAGCAGGTCCGGGCAACGCTTGAGCGCCTGTGCCGATGGCATCGCCGAACGCACGCCAAAGGCGCGCGCTTCATAGTTGCAGGTGGCAATCACCCCGCGCCGGTCGGGCGAGCCGCCCACGGCAATCGGTCGGCCGCGCAGCGACGGGTCGTCGCGCATCTCGACCGAGGCGTAGAAGCAGTCGCAGTCGCAATGGATGATCTTGCGCTGGACCGCGGGCGTGGCATCAGGCGAGGCAGACATGGTGGCCAGGCACCGTATCGGTTATCCGTGCGATGAATGAAATGGTTTGATTCTTAGTTGGTTTCATTGATCGATTGGATGATGGCGGGCTTCTGGCGCATATTCATCCATAGCCCCTCGGCCGCATACAAGGCCAGCGACAGCCAGATGAGCGCGTAGCCGACCTGCTTCTGCACCGGGAACGGTTCGTTCCACAGCCATACGCCCAGCAGCAGCTGCAGCGTCGGCCCGGTGTACTGCAGCAGGCCCAGCAGCGACAGCGGAATGCGCCGCGCGCCGGCCGCAAAGAACAGCAGTGGCACCGCCGTCACCGGCCCGGCCAGCAGCAGCAGCCACTGCGTACCCGGCGCTGCGTGGGTGAAGCTGTCCTGGCCGGTGGCGAACAGCCAGGCCAGCGCCGCCGCGGCCAGCGGGAACAGCAGTAGCGTCTCCAGCGACAGCCCTTCCAGCGCACCCAGCGCGCCGGTCTTGCGCAGCAGGCCATAGCCGCCGAAGCTGGCCGCCAGCCCCAGCGCGATCCACGGCAACTGGCCTGCCGCCACCGTCAGCCAGGCTACCCCGGCCGCGGCTACCGCGATCGACAGCCATTGCACCAGGCGCAGCCGCTCGTGCAGGAACACCACGCCCAGCAGCACGCTGAACAGCGGGTTGATGAAGTAGCCCAGGCTGGCATCGACCACGCGGTTGGCCGACACCGCCCAGATATAGAGGAACCAGTTGGCGCACAGCAGCGCCGCGCTGGCGGTGAACGACAGCAGCAGGCGCCGGTCCTTGAGCACCCGGCCGAGCCACGCCCACTGGTGCCGCCACGTCAGGATCAGGCCGAGGAATACCAGCGACCACACCATCCGGTGCAGCAGGATCTCCAGCGGCGCAATACCGGGCAGCGATTTGATATAGAGCGGGAGCAGCCCCCAGATGACGTAGGCCAGGAGGGCGTAGAGAATGCCGAGTTGCATAGGGATTTCCGGTAGATGCCGGCGATTCTACCGGCGTCGCGCGATCCCCGCCCGGCGGGCGCCCGCGTGCCGTGGCCAATAAAAAAACCCCATGCTCCCGAGGGAACATGGGGTTTGCGGCAGGCCCCGGGCGGCCCGGGGCGGGCGTACCGCTTACAGCTTGCGCGCGAAGCTGAACTGGGCGAAGGCCTGCTCGGCCACATTGAACCAGGCGGCCTCGTTGTTGCGGAACACGCGCCAGTCGTCGTAGATCTTCTTGAACGACGGGTTCTTGGCGGTTTCGTCGGCGAAGGCTTCCTGGGTCGCCTTGAAGCACGCTTCCATGATCTCCTTGGAGAACGGGCGCAGCTTGACGCCGTTTTCCAGCAGGCGGGCCAGCGCCTGCGGGTTGACCGTGTCGTACTTGGCCATCATGTTGGTGTGCGCCTCGATGGTGGCGGTTTCCAGCGCGCGCTTGTACAGCGCCGGCAGCTTCTCGTACTCGGTGGCCGAGGCGTAGAAGGACAGCTGCGCGCTGCCTTCCCACCAGCCCGGGTAGTAGTAGTACGGCGCCACCTTGTAGAAGCCCAGCTTCTCGTCATCGTACGGGCCCACCCACTCGGCCGCGTCGATGGTGCCCTTTTCCAGCGCAGGGTAGATGTCGCCGCCGGCGATCTGCTGCGGCACCACACCCAAGCGCGACAGCACCACGCCGGCAAAGCCGGCGATGCGGTACTTCAGGCCCTGCAGGTCGGCCACGGTCTTGATTTCCTTGCGGAACCAGCCGCCCATCTGCGCATTGGTGTTGCCGCCCAGGAAGTTGACGACGTTGTATTCCTTGAAGAACTCGCGCATCAGCTTCATGCCGTTGCCCTGCAGCATCCAGGCGTTCTGCTGGCGCGCGGTCAGGCCGAACGGGACGGTGGTGTCAAAGCACAGCGTCGGGTTCTTGCCGAAGTAGTAGTAGCCGGCGGTGTGGCCGATCTGCACGGTGTTGTTCTGCACCGCGTCCAGCACCTGCAGGCCCGGCACGACTTCACCGGCGGCAAAGACCTTGATGTTGAACTTGCCGTCGGTCAGTTCCTTGACACGGGCCGACAGCAGTTCGGCACCGCCGAAGATGGTGTCGAGCGACTTGGGGAAGCTCGAGGCCAGGCGCCATTCCACGGCCGGGTTGCTGCCGACCACGGCCGGTGCTGCCGGGCCGCTGGCGGCGGCAGGCGCTGCCTTCTCTTCACCCTTGCCGCACGCGGCCAGTGCCCCGGTGGCGGCTACGGCCGACGCTTTCAACAGAAAGGAACGACGTTCCATCTCCACTTCTCCTCTTATAGATATTGATTCGGATGCAGGCTCGCGGCTTGCATGATGCCGCGCGCCGGACCGTGACGCACCAGCCGCCGGGGTACGGCGGCCTGCGCAACGCTGTGCCTGTTGCGAACGGGCACGGCGGCGTGCCCCGCATGCCGGGCGCCGGACGCGGGCCACGGTAAAGGGCTGTCTTACCCGAAAGACAAGCCAGCCGATTATAGCGGTGGCTCTTTCGCCACGGGGTACCGTGCAAGTGCGGGTTTTCGCTAGTCAATCGCGCCATATCCGGGGGTTTTTCGCATTGTGAGACAGCGCACGGTGTGATGGATTTTGTAACCCGGCTTGCGGTCAAATGGGTCGGCTGATAAAAAACAGTCCCGCCGCCGGAGCCCTTGCCTGCTCCGGCCATCGTTGTTGCTTGCCTGAATTGCTGTCCGAATTGCCGCCAGTCTCGCGTCGAATTCCCGCCACACCGCCTTGTCCCGGCCCTGCCGGACGCGGCGGCCTGCCCCTGCGCCGCCTCGGTTTTGCCGTGCTGGCCGCGTGGGGCCTGGTCGCGTGCGCGCAGACCGGGGATGCGACCACCAGTGCCACCATGCCGCCGCCCCGCATCGAACCGCACCCGGCGGTGGCGCCGGTGGTGACCGCTGGACCGGCGCAAGCCGCCCGGCCTGCCACGCCGGCCACAGCAGGCACGGAGGACCCGCTGGCGGCGCTGATCGCCGGCGACGCGGCACCCGCGGCCAGCGTGACCGTGCCAGCGGCACCGGCGCCAGGCATCACGGGCGAGCCGGCGGCCCAGCCTGCCGTGCAGCCTGACGGCAGCGCGCCGGCAACCCTGGCCGGTACCGGCCCGGCTGCCGACCCCAACTTCGTCGGCCCGCCCGAACCGCCACTCCAGCCGCCGCCGCCACTGGTGCTGTTCCCGCCCCGGCTCGGCCAGTTCCAGGCCGATGCGCCCGCCCAGCCGGCGGACAGCGCCACCGGTGACACACCGCCGGATGCCCCGCCGGTACTGCACTCGCAGCTGCCCGCCGAGGACCCCGCCGGGGATTCCGTGTGGCGCCTCGGCTACAGCGGCCGCGCCGCGGCCGAGGAACGCCCGGCCACCATGCGCGCCTGCCCCGGCGGCGCGCTCTCCACCGGCATTGGCAACGGCCTGGCCTGCCGCAGCGCCGGCGAGGTCAAGATCCGCGAATCGGTGCTGGACCTGGACGGCGGCGCGCAGGTGATGCTGATCGCGCAGGCGCGCGGCACCGACGCCACCACGGTCAATGGCCGCCCCGCGGCGATCGACCCCTATGCCCTGGTGCCGCAGTTCTATACCGCCGTCAGCGGCCTGGCGGTGCTGGACGGCGCCACCATGTGGGCCGGCCGGCGCGACAATGCGCCGTTCCTGCTGTCGTCCGGCCTGCTGCCACCCAATTCCACGGCGATGCGCTTCGGCGTGGACAACGCCAAGGTGATCGGCGATATCGGCCTGAGCTACCAGTACACCGCGCGCGCTGACCAGAACGGCCAGAACCTGCCCAGCTACCACTCGCTGCGCACCGCGCCCATCAACACCAACGAACAGGGTTCGATCCAGCTCGGCTTCACGCGGGTGGAGGCGCAGCCGCTGGTGCAAGACCCCGGCGGTGCATGGTGGGCGTCTGCGTTGCACGAGCAGAAAGGCGTGCTGTTCGGCACCAACCGGCTCGGGGTGCAGTTCGGATCGGGATCGCGCAACGCCATGACCGGCTACACCGGCATGGGACCGGCGCTGTCGCGCACGAGGGTGGCGGAATCGATGGAATGGAAAGGTCGCTCAGGGCTGAGCGGTGCCGTGGAGCAAAGCCTGCAGTTCGACCGGTCGCCGGTCGGCACGCTGCAGTGGACCACCACGCGCTTGCGTCCTGCTTACATAGCGAGCAACCAGTTCCGCCTGAACTTCGAGGTCTCGCACGACCAGATCTCGTCCGGCTTCGGCGTCGGCGGCCAGCGCACCGCACTGACCGTGGCGCCCACGCTGACGCTGGGCAAGTCGGCCGGCAATGCCAACCTGCGCGCCTTCTACACTTATAGCCGTGCCAGCGACGTCGACGGCATCGGCTACACCGCGCCCGCCGACGCGTGGGCCTCGCAGGCGAGCGGCTCGATTTTCGGCGTGCAGCTCAATCGGCGCTGGTAGGGGCGCTGGCGGGCGCAGCGCGCCAGTCGGCCTGCGGCGTGGCGGCCGCAGCGGGCTTGCGGCACAGCCAGTGGAACAGCAGCGTGGCAGTCAGCCCGCCGCCGATCTGGGCCAGCACGAAGCCCGGCACGTCCTGCGGCCGGATCCCGGTAAAGGTATCGGTCAGCGCGCAGGCGATGGTCAGCGCCGGGTTGGCAAACGAGGTCGACGACGTGAACCAGTAGCCCGCGGTGATATAGCCTGCCACCACGAACGGCACCAGCTGCGGCCGGCTGCGCAGCGTGCCGATGCCCACGCCGACCAGGCCGAAGGTGGCCACGCACTCGCTCCACCACATCGCCGCGCCGGTGCGGCTCTGCGCCGACCAGGCCAGCGCCGGCTCGCCGAACATCGCATGGGCGGCCAGCACGCCGCAGACTCCGCCCGCCACCTGCACCAGCACATAGCGCAGCGCATCGCGCGGCGGCAGCGTGCCCTGCAGCAGCGCCGACAGACTGACCACCGGATTGAAATGCCCGCCCGAGACCGGGCCCAGCGACACCAGCAAGGCCACCAGCCCGGCACCGGTCGCCAGCGAATTGGCCAGCAGCGCCAGCGCGGTATCGCCGGCGGCGAGGCGTTCTGCACGGATGCCGGAGCCCACCACAATCGCCACCAGCAGCGCCGTGCCCAGGCCTTCGGCCACCAGGCGGCGTGCGAGCGTACTCATCGCTGTGCTCCGTTGATGGCGCGCAGCAGCGATGGAGCGGAGCAACGAACGGGATACGAGAGCGACCGCGAGATCGCGGCAAAGGCAGTAAGGAAAACGTGCAGCGGCAAGATGGACAACGTCGCCTGAGACGACGCCTCGAACGGTGGCGGTTCAGTAGCAAGCCCGCGCACACGTGGTGAGCGCGGACGCGACAGTGTTCCGTTCGCGCACGGAGCGCGTCAATGCGTGGACGCTTTGTTGTGTGCTGACGCGCGGTATCGAATCGCCGCGCAGGCCGCAGGCCGTTACCGGTTGCTGGCCGCCAGCCGCAGGCCGAAGCCGACCAGTGCGATCCCGGCCAGGCGCGTTGCCAGCGTGCGCGCGAACGGCAGCGCCCGCAGCCGGCTGGCCACCGCGTTACCCGCCAGCACCAGCGCCGCCTGGTAGGCAAGGCTGAGCACCGTGACGTGTGCCATCATCGCCGCCAGCGTGGCCGGCGACGCATCCGGGCGCAGGAACAGCGGGAAGAACGCGACAAAGAACAGCACCACCTTGGGGTTGGTCAGGCTCACCGTGAAGCCCTGGCGCAGGTATACGCGCGCGGACTTGCGCGGCTCGGGCACGCCGGCGTCCGCGGCAATGCGTGTACGCAGCAGCTGCACGCCCATCCAGCACAGGTACGCGGCGCCGAACCATTGCAAGCCGTGGAACAGCAGCGGATTGGCCTGCATCACCGCCGCCAGTCCCGCCACCGCGGCGAGCATGTACACGAGGTCGCCCAGCAGCGTGCCGCAGACCGCGCCCATGCCGGCCGCCACGCCATTGCGCGCGGTGGCGTTGAGAATGGCGATCGTGCCCGGGCCGGGGATCAGCTGGAACACCAGGATGGCGAGCACGAAGCTGGTGTAGTTCTGGATGTCGAACATGGTGGCCTGGCTTGTTGGATGCGAGCGCGGGATGCTTCGCTGCCGCCATGTTAGTGCAGCCTGGCCCATCGCGGCAAAGCGAATGGCCTCGGCCGCAGCGCGCCTCAGCGCAGCAGGAACGCGATGTCCTCGACGCGGATCTGTGCCACTGGAATGCCCTTGCGGCGCTGGAACAGGATGTGCTGCTGCACGCGGCTGCGCTGCTCGGCAAATGCCGCGGGATCGATCGGCGTGCCCAGGCGCATGTAGTGCTGCACCAGCAGCTTGTAGGCGCGGTGGCGCACCTGCATGGCCTCGGTCTCTGCGCGCAGCCGCCGGATCTCTGCCGGGCTGCGGTCGATTGCCTGGTGCAGCTCCTCGACCGTGCGCGCATGCAGCTCGCGGTAGACGTCGCGCTCGGCCCCCATCTGGTGCAGCTCGTCGCGCAGCGCGCGGATCTTGTGCTGCAGCTTCAGCGTCTGCGAGACCGCCTGCTGCACCCGCCCCGCCGCCCCCAGCGCGTGGCTGGCCGCGGCCATGGTGCTCTTCCACAACCCGCGCTCGTCGCCCGCAGTCTGCGGCGGCCAGCGGTTGTCTGTCCCGATCAACGTATCCATCAGACCCCCCGGTAAGAAAGTGATAGCCCTGGACCGGGTGTCCGCGTTATGGGTGCGGCTTGGCCGGCTCGGTCCGCGCCGCCGGGCGGCAGCGCATCAGGGCATCGTAGAGATACATATATCGGCTGCCAAGTAGAAGATATTTACTTCTGGGTTGGCTGTTGCGCGTTGCTGGCGTTGAGCCGGGAAGTGTTTCGCCGTTGCGGCGACAGCGCGGGGACCGGAGTCCGGGCGTTTATGACACTGCGCCCCAATGCAAAAAGCCCGGCTGCGGGAGCCGGGCTTTTCTTGTTCTGGTGGCCTGGGACGGAATCGAACCGCCGACACAAGGATTTTCAATCCTCTGCTCTACCGACTGAGCTACCGGGCCAAAGAAGCGAAACTATAACTGGACTTTTTTGGTCAGTCAAGCGTCATGTGCGTCACTGCCTCATTGCTCGGCCGGCTCGGGCTTGTTGCGGCCCAGTTCGACGCCGAGCTGCTTGAGCTTGCGGTACAGGTGGGTACGCTCCAGCCCGGTCTTCTCGGCCACGCGGGTCATGCTGCCGTGTTCGCGCAGCAGGTGGTATTCGAAGTAGGCGCGCTCGAACAGGTCGCGCGCTTCGCGCAGCGGCATATCGAAGGAGAACTGCATCTCGGCCTCGGGCACGCGCGCGGGGCTGCCGTTGGGGGCGGCCTCGGCGGTGGTCTCGGGCACGGCGTCGGCCGAACCGGGTTCGGCCGACGGTGCCGCGGCGGGCGCGGCGGTGGCGGCCGTGCTGCTGCGCGGGCGTTCGATGCCGCGGGCCAGGCCCTGCTCGACCGCGGACAGCAGCTTCTGCAGTGCGATCGGCTTCTCAAGGAAATTGAGCGCGCCGATCTTGGTTGCCTCGACCGCCGTGTCGATGGTGGCGTGGCCCGACATCATGATGACGGGCATCGTCAGCTGTCCCTGCGCGGACCATTCCTTGAGCAGGGTCACGCCATCGGTATCGGGCATCCAGATATCGAGCAGCACGAGGTCGGGCGTACCCGCCGCGCGGTATTCGCGCGCTTGCAGCGCGTTCTCCGCGAGTTCAACCACGTGGCCTTCGTCGCTGAGGATCTCCGAGAGCAGCTCCCGGATTCCCATTTCGTCATCGACTACGAGGATCGTTGCCATACTTCCCCTCTTAACCCCACCGCAGCGTTCCGGGACCGGACGCCATTGTTGACTATGTCAGTTTAACGAACAGGATCGAGATCTGTGCACCGACGATCTCCGCACCTTCCATGCGATTGCGCAACTCGATTCGCGCGCCGTGTTCGTCAATGATCTTCTTTACCATCGCGAGCCCCAGACCCGTGCCCTTGGCTTTCGTGGTCACGTAGGGCTCGAACGCACGGCTCAGGATTCGTGGTGCAAAACCGGGACCATTGTCCGCAATGGTGAGCTTGACGGCCTGGCGGTTTTCGCCGGCAGAATCTTTGTATTCTACAGTCTCGGTGTGCAGAGTGATATGGGGCGCCGCCCTACCGGCCGCGAGGTTCTCGGCGGCGGCATCCTGTGCGTTCTGCAGCAGGTTGTGGATGACCTGGCGCAACTGCGTCGGATCGCCCTTGATCTCGGGCTGCGCGGTGCCCAGCGTCGGATGGATCACCGGATGCTCGTGCACAGCGGGATCATCGATGCCGTACAGGTGCAGCACCTCCGCCACCAGGCTGTTGAGCTGCAGCGACTGCAGCACCGCGGGCGGCGTGCGCGCGTAGTCGCGGAAGTCATCGACCATGCGCTTCATCGCGGCCACCTGGTTGACGATGGTGGCGGCGCCACGCTTGAGCACATCGGCGTCGGTGCCTTCGAGCTTGGGCGAGAGCTTCATCTGCAGGCGCTCGGCCGAGAGCTGGATCGGCGTCAGCGGGTTCTTGATCTCGTGCGCAAGGCGCCGTGCCACCTCGCCCCAGGCCACCGAGCGTTGAGCGGAAATCACATCGGAGATATCGTCGAACACGATCACGTAGCCGGGCTCATCGCGCTCGCCGCCGGGCAGGCGTGCGCCGCGCACCAGCAGCGTAAGCGGCTGTTCCTCGCCCTGCGGCAGCTCGATCTGCTTCTGCCAGTGCTCGGCGCCGCCCAGCACCTCGCTGGTGTTCTGGTCCGAGAATGCCTGGCGCACGATCTCGCCGAACGGCCCCATGCCAGGGATCTGCTCAACCGGCAGGCCCAGCACCGCGCCGAGCGGCTGGCGGAAGATGCGCTCCGCGCCGGGATTGGCGGTAATCAGCACAAAACGGCGGTCGAACACCAGCACGCCGGCGGTCAGGTTCTGCAGCACGCTTTCCAGGTAGGCCTTCGATTGCTCCAGCGCGGTGCGGTTCTCTTCCACCGCCAGCCGCGCCTCGGCCAGCTGGCGCGTCATCTGGTTGAACTGCTGCGTGAGCATGCCGAGCTCGTCGCGGCTTTTCAGTTCGCGCTTGGGCGAGAGGTCGCCCTCGGCCACTTCCTTGGTCCCCTGCAGCAGCATCAGCAGCGGCCGCGCCAGTTGCCCGCCCAGCAGCAGCGCCAGCATCACCGCGATGAAGACGGCCAGGAACAGCGTCAGCGTCAGCGTGCCGATATACATCTTGCGCAGGCCGGTGCGGCCCAGCGCCTTCTCCTGGTATTCCTGATACGCGCGCTGGACCTCGTCGGCATTGCGCGCGAGCACCGCCGGCACCGGGTGCAGCACCTGCAGGTAGCGCTCTTCGCGCACGGTCTCGCCGACCAGCCCGAAGCCGCTCGACGGCGATTCCTCCGGGCGGCGCTCCACAGACAGGCCGGAGCCGGCCCAGCGCGGCGGCTTGGCCAGCGCGCGCGGGGCGCTGCCGCCTGCCGCGTCATTCTGTGCGCTGGTTGGGCTTGCGCCCAGTGGAATGATCACGCGCAGCCGGTACAGATGGCTGCTGTCGGCGCGCTCGGTGCTCGGGTTGCCGTCGCCCGACGGGTCAGTGCCGCCCTCCACCGCCGCGTAGCCACCGGCCAGCCGTGCCTGTTCGGCAAGCACGCCGGAAGGCAGGTCCGGCACCAGCGACGCATAGTTGCTGGACGCCGTGGCCAGCACGCGGCCGCTGCCGGTGAAGATGGCGGCTTCCTGGACGCCATACTGCTCGCGCAGGCGGTTCAGTTGCAGCGAGGTGGCCACGCCGGAGCCGCCGGCGAGCTGCTCGGCCATCAGGCGTGCCTTGACCTGCAGGTCGGCGAGCGAGCTGTCGATGGTGGCGCGGCCCAGGTTCAGCCCGGCCTCGAGCGCGGTTTCCACGCGCACGTCGAACCAGGACTCGATGCTGCGCGAGACGAACTGCAGCGAGACCAGGTAGATCAGCACGCCGGGCAGCACGCCCACCACGCCGAAGAACACGGCGAGCTTGGTCATCAGCCGCGTGCCGAACTTGCCGCGGCGATAACGCAGCCACAGCGTCAGCGCCAGCGCACCCACGATCAGCACCAGCAGGGCGCCGATCACCAGGTTCACCTTGAACAGCAGCGTGAAATAGCGATCGAAGAATTCGGTGTTGGCCGATGCCCCGGCCAGCAGGCCCACCAGCACCAGCGCCAGGAAGACGATGATCCCGGCCACGACGCGGTACAGCACGCGCCGGAACCGGCTGTCCCACAGCGAGTTGTTCATGGCTGGCTCGATGCGGGCTGCACCAGCAGTGCGGGCGACAGCCCGTACGACACCGCCTGCATGGTCAGGCCGCGTGAGTCAATGGCAGCGGCAGGCGCCGACGCAGGCGCGGGTACGGCGGGCGAGGCCGGCAGCGCCGGCGATGCGGGGCCTGGGGCCGGCGCGGGCGGCGGGGGTGGCGGCGGTGGGTTCAGGTCCGTCGGCACCATATAGACAAAGCGCCGCCAGTCGGAGGCCAGGTTCCATTCACGCGTGTTGACGGCGTTGATCTGGAACGGCTTGGGCAGTTGCGACAGGTCCAGCCGCATGCGCACTTCGGCGTGGTAGGTCTCGCCCGCCTTGACCGCATTGCGCTCGAACACGCGCCAGCCGCGCACGCGCTGGATGAACTGCAGCGCGCTCTTCAAGCGCGTGAACGGCAGCTGCAGGCCGCCGGTGGAGACACGGTACTGGCGCGTCAGCGGCTGGTACGACAGGCGCACGCTGCGGGTGGTGTTGACCGGCTTGTCGTCGAACCAGTACCAGCGCGAACGCGAGAGCTGGAAGTCGACCGCGAAATAGAGGGAGATGCCCTTGTGCAATGCGTCTTCCAGCACGGGCGGCAGGTCGAAGTCGAAGCTGGCGGCAAGCTCGAAGCCGCCGTCCTGGAATTCGATGCGCGCGTCGGTGGCCTCGATGACCTGCGCGCGCGCAGCGTGCGGCAACCACAGTAGCGAGGCGAGCGCCAGCACCAGTGCAAGCCACCACCGCGCCAGCAGGCCACGACTGCCCGCGCCGCCGGGGCGCAGATGCGGGCACGCCTGGTCCGCGGTAGTGTCCACGTTCGTGTCCACCATGACGCGGAAGTCTGACAGGCGCGGCGTGCTCAGCATCGGATCAGATCAGGCGCGTTTCTGGAAGCGGGCGTAGAAGAAGCCATCGTGATCCGACGGCAGGCTGGTGCCGGCAGTGGCGTCCTTTTCGCCATTGGCGCCGGCTGCTTGCGTGGTATGAGTGCCGGGCAGCAGCTGCCCCGGCGCCTGCAATCGTATCGCATCTGCCAGCTGTGCACCAAACCAGCGCGCCTGCTCCTCGCCTTCCGTTGGGAAAATAGAACAGGTGACATAGACCAGGATGCCGCCCGGTTTGAGCAGCGGCCACAGTTGCGAGACGATGCGGCGCTGCTCGGTGATGAGCTTGGCAATATCGGTTTCACGGCGCAGCCAGCGGATATCGGGATGACGCCGCACAATGCCCGAAGCCGAACACGGCACGTCGGCCAGGATGCGGTCAAAGAGCTGGCCGTCCCACCAGTCGGCGGGCCGGCTGGCATCGCCCACCACGATCCTGGCTTGCTTGCCCAGGCGCGCCAGGTTCTCGCCGATGCGGGTGGTGCGCTGCGGGTCGCTTTCCACCGCGGTGACATCGATATCGGCCAGTTCCAGCAGGTGCCCGGTCTTGCCGCCGGGCGCCGCGCAGGCATCCAGCACGCGCATGCCGTCAGCCACCTCGAGCAGCGGCGCGGCCAGCTGCGCGCCGGCATCCTGCACCGAGACCACGCCTTCGGCAAAGCCCGGCAACTGCGTCACCGGCACCGCGCGCACCAGGCGCACGGCCTGCGGGCCGACCACATGGCCAGCCAGGCCGGCGTTGGCAAGATCGGTCTGGTACTGCTGCACGGACACGCGCGCGGTGTTGACGCGCACCGTCATCGGCGGGCGCACGTTGGCGCTGGCGGCCAGGGCCATCCACTGGTCCGGGTAGGCCTCGCGCAGCATGCGCAGCCACCACGGCGGCAGGTTCCAGCGCGCCTGCTCGTCGCGGTTGACGTCGGCCAGCAGCGCCTTGCGTTCGCGCAGGAAACGGCGCAGCACCGCGTTGACCAGGCCGCGCGCATGCGCAGTCTTGGGTTCGGAGGCGGCGGCGCTGACCGCCTGGTCGACCACCGTAAAGGTGCTGTAGCCCGGGCGGCCGGCGTCCGCGTCCTGGCGCGCCTTGTCCGCGCTGTCCTGCTTGTCGCGCGGACCCGGCGCGTGCTCCAGCAGCAGCGCCAGCGCCACGGCCAGCAGCGAATCGACCTGCGCGCCGGGCGGGCGCGTGACCAGCTTCGTCACCAGTGCGCGTGCCGTGCCGAACTGGCGCATGGTGCGATAGGCGATGTCCTGCAGCGCACCGCGCGTGGCGGCATCGCGCACGCGGTCCAGCCGCAGCTGTGCGGCGGCGTCCTCGATCGCCTGGGGCAAGGCTGTGCCTTCGCTGACCGCGCGCACCGCGGTGGCGGCGCCAAGCATCTGGAAGGCAAGCGAATCGGGAGGCAGGCGCATATCGGTCGGGCGGCGGGTCAGGTATTGGAATCGGGAAGCGGGCCGGCACGGGCACAAAAAAAGCCCGCCGGTCCATGCGGAACAGCGGGCAGTTTACCCTGTGCGGGGGCCCTGCCCCGGATTTCCGGCCGCTCAGGTTGGATAGGTGCCGGTCTGGGCCATCTGCATCAGGCGCGCGATGCGCTCCTCGGTGGCCGGGTGGGTCGAGAACAGGTTGGCGATGGCGCCGCCAGAGAGCGGGTTCATGATCATCATCTGCGCCGTGGCCGGGTGTTCTTCGGCCGCCTGGAACGGGATGCCCTGGGCGTAGCGGTGGATCTTGTCCAGTGCGCTGGCCAGCGCCTGCGGGTCGCCGCTGATCTCGGCGCCGCCGCGATCGGCCTCGAACTCACGTGCGCGCGAGATCGCCATCTGGATCAGCGATGCTGCCAGCGGGGCCAGGATTGCCACGGCAATGCTGGCGATCGGGTTGCTGCGGTTGCCGTTCTCGTCGCGCCCGCCGAAGAACATCGCCATATTGGCCAGCGCCGAGATCGCACCGGCCATGGTGGCGGCGATGGTCGAGGTCAGGATGTCGCGGTGGCGCACGTGCGCCAGCTCATGCGCCATCACGCCGCGCAGTTCGCGCTCGGACAGCACCCGCAGGATGCCGGTGGTGGCCGCCACCGCGGCGTGCTCCGGGTTGCGGCCGGTGGCAAAGGCGTTGGGCGCGTCTTCATTGATCAGGTACACGCGCGGCATCGGCAGGCCGGCGCGCTGCGCCAGTTCCTGCACCATGCCGTAGAACTGCGGCGCGCTCCCGGCGTCGACTTCCTGCGCGTTGTACATGCGCAGGACCATCTTGTCCGAGAACCAGTAGGAGAAGAAGTTCATGCCCAGCGCAAGCAGCAGCGCCATCATCATGCCGCTGCGCCCGCCGATCATGCCGCCGATGACGATGAACAGCGCCGTGATGGCCGCCATCAGCATGAAGGTCTTGACCCAGTTGAACATTGCGGTGATCTCCGTGTAATCGTGAGCCGCGTCCCGGGGGAAAAGCGGACGCGATGACCGTTAGATAGGGGGTAATACCCGAAAATTCAACGGCTGTTCAACGGTTTCAAGGGGGAGCCGTGGCCGGTCGCGCCCGCCGGGCGGTTCCACCGGCACTTATGCCGCCATGTGCGGCAAGGGCCGGCCCGATCATGCCTGCGCCGCGCCGTCGCCGGGTACCGCGCAGCGCGTGCCCGGCGGCAGCGGCAGGCCCTGCAGGAACTGCTGCGCCGGCTGGCGGCGCCCGCCCGGCTTCTGCAGCTCGGTGACCTGCAGTGCGCTGCCCTCGCCGCAGGCGATGATGATGCCGGCAGCGTCGGCCGCCAGCACCGTGCCGGGCGGATGTGGCAGGCTGCTGGCGGCGGCCAGCGGCACGGCCTTCCAGCACTTGATCACGGTATCGCCGACCTGCACCGTCGCGCCCGGGAATGGGTTGAACGCGCGCACCTGGTTGGCCAGCGCCGCGGCCGGGCGGCGCAGGTCCAGCGGCGCCTCGTCCTTGGCGATCTTCTCGGCGTAGGTGACGCCTTCGGCCGGCTGCGGCGTGGCGGCCAGCGTGCGGCCGGCGGCCAGCGCCTGCAGCGCTGCCACGGTCATGCGCGCGCCCAGCGCGGCCAGGGTGTCGTGCAGCGTGCCGGTGGTGTCGTCCGGGCCGATCGGCACGGCCTCGCGCGTGAGCATGTCGCCGGTGTCCAGGCCTTCGTCCATCTGCATCAGCGTGATGCCGGTCTCGGCATCGCCCGCTTCGATGGCGCGGTGGATCGGCGCCGCGCCGCGCCAGCGCGGCAGCAGCGAGCCGTGGATATTCAGGCAGCCCAGGCGCGGCAGGGTCAGCACCTCGGCCGGCAGGATCAGGCCGTAGGCGGCCACCACCATCACGTCGGGGGCGGTGCCGGCGAGCGCGTCAATGGCCGCGGCGGCGTCTTCCGGGTACTTGCCCTGGCGGCGCAGCGAGCGCGGCTGCAGCACTGGCCCAAGGCCGCTGGCGGCGGCGAACTGCTTCACCGGGCTGGCCTGCAGCTGCATGCCGCGGCCGGCGGGGCGGTCAGGCTGCGTCAGCACCGCCACGACGGGAAAACCGGCGGCGTGGATGGCTTCCAGCGCGACGCGCGCGAACTCGGGCGTGCCGGCAAAGGCGACACGCAGGGGTCTGGCTTGGGACATGGCAGGTTCCGTGGCCTGAAGCAGAACCGGCCGCTATCGCGGCCGGTGCTTTTGTTCTTCGGAAGTCATAAAGATAACAGACCCCGCGCGGGTGCCGCGCGCTGGCGGCGGGATTCCGGGCGGGCTGTTACATCTTTGTGGCAGGGCGCCGCTTACATGCGGGTGCGCTCGCGCTTCTGCAGCTTGCTCTTGATGCGGTTGAGCTTGAGCGGCGACAGGTACTCGACAAAGACCTTGCCGCGCAGGTGGTCGATCTCGTGCTGGATGCAGACCGCCAGCAGGTCGTCGGCTTCGAGCTCGAAGCTTTCGCCCTTCTCGTTGAGCGCGCGCACGCGTACCCGGTCGGGGCGCTCGACGCGGTCATAGACCTCGGGCACCGACAGGCAGCCCTCTTCCCACACCTTGCGCTTGTCGCTGGCCCAGACGATCTCCGGGTTGATAAAGACCTGGAGCTGGTCGCGCGTTTCCGAGACGTCGATCACCACCACCTGCTCGTGCACGTTGACCTGCGTGGCGGCCAGCCCGATGCCGGGCGCTTCGTACATGGTTTCAGCCATGTCCTTCACCAGCTGGCGGATACGGTCGTCCACCGCCGCAACGGGTTTGGCAACGGTGTGCAGGCGGGGATCGGGGTAGGTCAGGATATCGAGTTTTGCCATGATGCTCAGGCGCAACGCCGGCTGCTGCCGGCAACCGGGCCGCGTTGCGGCGGCCGGTGTTTACATGCAGAATCGGGGCGCAAGTACAAAAATTCAAGGCGCGCCGCAACAGGCGCGCTCTCCCGGGTCAATCCGGCCGAACCACCGGCCGGTCAGGAAAATGCGCGATCTTACCAAAGAACACCAGGCGGCGTCGGGCCGCAGGCTGCACGCGTTCACCCCTAAGTTTGCTTGTGCGTGGTTGAGTGCCGCTGGCTTCACAGCCGCGGCCACGCTTCCGGCCCTGGCCGCGGACCTGACGGTCACGCCGGCACAGCAGGCCGAAGCCCAGCGCACGGCCCAACAGGGCATCCCCGTTTCAGACCTGGCTGCCAATGCGCCGTCGCAGTACACCGTGCGCATGGGTGACACGCTGTGGGGGATCTCGGGCCGCTTCCTGCGCCAGCCATGGCGCTGGCCTGAGCTATGGGGCATGAACCGGCAACAGATCCGCAACCCGCACCTGATCTATCCGGGACAGATCCTGTACCTGATCCAGCGCGACGGACGAGCCTGGCTGTCGACCACGCCGGGCGGCAGCGGCACGGTGCGCCTGTCGCCGCAGATGCGCGGCGGCGCCGCCGACGGCGCCGCCATCCAGAGCATCGCGGCCGCCGATATCGAGCCCTTCCTGATCCGCCCGCTGGTGGTCGACCAGGACACGCTGGCCACCTCAGCGCGCATCGTCGCCGTGTCCGAGTCGCGCGTCATCCTTGGCCGCGACGACACCGGCTACGCGCGCGGCATCCCCGCCGACGCGCCGCAAGGCGGCGACTGGCAGGCCTACCGCCCGGTCACCCCGGTGCGCGATCCCGTCACCAATGCCGTGCTCGGCTATGAGGCCGAATACGAAGGCAACGTGCGCCTGGCGCGCGGCGCGCAGGGCCCGGACGCGGTCTCGACCATGCAGGTCACGCAGGCCAGGCAGGAGATGGGCGTGGGCACGCTGCTGATGCCGCAGCCCGCGCGCGAAGCCCTGCGCTATGTGCCGCACGCGCCCGATACGCAGTTCGACGGCCGCGTGGCCAAGGTCTATGGCGGGGTCGAGTTCGGCGGCGCCAGGCAGGTGGTGGTGCTCAACCTTGGCAGCCAGGCCGGGGTGGAGCCCGGGCATGTGCTGGCGCTGTCGCGCACCGGCGAGACCGTGGTCGACAAGACTGACAGCAACCGCGCCATCCGCCTGCCCGACGAGCGCTACGGCCTGGCCTTTGTCTTCCGCGTGTTCCCGGGGGTGTCGTATGCGCTGGTCACCGACGCCTCCAACGTGATCGCGGTCGGCGACCGGGCGACCTCGCCGCGCTGAGCCGGACTTGGCGACATCGCAGGCGGCCCCGGCGGCCGCCGCTTCCCTTTGCCATGCCGGCGCTGCCGGGCAGGTCACCACGCGCGATCCCGATGAGCTGAAGGCGTGGCTGCAGCTCGCCTGTGCGCCCGGGGTCGGTCCGGTCACGGTGCGCCTGCTGCTGGCCGCATTCGGGCTGCCGCAGCAGATCCTGGCGCAGAGCGTGGCAGCGCTGTCTTCCGTCGTCCCCAAGAAACACGCCCGCGCGGTGCTGGCCAGGCCCGGCACCGGGCTGCCGGCACTGGTCGAACGCACCCTCGCCTGGCTCGGCACGCCCGGCAACCACGTGGTCACGTTCGGCGACGACACCTACCCTGCCCGCCTGTTCGACCTGCCCGACCCGCCGCCGCTGCTATATATCAAAGGCGATCCCGCGCTGCTGGCGCGTCCTTCGCTGGCCATCGTCGGCGCGCGCGGCGCCACCGAGCAGGGCAAGCGCGATGCGCAGGCCTTCGGGCGGGCGCTGTCCGAGTCGGGGCTGGCGGTGGTTTCGGGGCTGGCGCTGGGCGTCGATGCCGCCGCCCATGCCGGCGGACTGCAGGGCCGCGGCGGTACCGTCGCTGTTACGGGTACGGGGGCCGACCGGGTCTATCCGGCCGAGAACCTGGCGCTGGCGCACGAAGTGGCCGCGCGCGGCGCCATCGTCACCGAATTCCCGCTCGGCATGCCGGGCCTGCCAGCCAACTTCCCGCGCCGCAACCGCATCATCGCGGCCCTGGCGCGCGGGGTGCTGGTGGTGGAGGCCGCAGCGCGCTCGGGCTCGCTGATCACCGCACGGCTGGCGGCAGAGCTGGGGCGCGAGGTATTTGCGGTCCCGGGCTCGATCCACGCGCCGCTGTCAGCAGGCTGCCACCTGCTGATCCGCCAGGGCGCGAAGCTGGTGGAGAGCGTCGAGGACGTGCTGGAAGAGATCAACCTGCTGCCGGCACCAGCCCGCCCTGCTGCCAGGCGCGTTCCCGCGGCCGCGCCGGAGCAACCGGATCTTTCTGACTTTGCTGGCCACGCCGACCCCCTGCTGGCCGCTCTCGGCTACGATCCGGTTACGCTGGATGCGCTGTGCGAGCGCAGCGGCCAGCCGCCGGAAGCGGTCGCGGCGCGCTTGCTGGAACTGGAACTGGCCGGGCACGCGGAGCGTCTACCGGGAAACCTGTTCCGGCGGCTTGGGTGAGCCGCAGCGCAATACCGATACAATCGCCGGCAGCCCGCGTGCCGCGGGCGCCTCATGTTTCCGATGCCATGACCGTTTACTTTCCAGAACGTGACGCCGGCGCCATTGCCGGGTGCCTGGCGGCGCGGCCGCAGGGCCGCCTGGTGGCCTGCCTGTGCGCACAGTGGTGCGGCACGTGCCGGGACTACCTGGCGGCGCTGACGGCGCTGGCCGCGCGCCATCCGGAGGATTGCTTCGTCTGGATCGACATCGAGACGCATGCGGATGCGCTTGGCGATATCGATATTGAGAATTTCCCGACGCTGCTGGTGCAGCCTGCGTCGGGTGGCACGCCCCAGTTCTATGGCACCCTGCTGCCGCACATCGAGGTGCTGGAGCGCATGCTGAGCCGCGGTGCGGCGATGCCGGCGAGTGCCGAAGACGTGCCGCAGGTGCTGGACTGGTTGCTTGCCGGGGGGAGCAGCGCCGCCTAGGCGGCGCCAAGGGCGGCGGCGGAGCTTGCTTGCACCGCCGTTGAAACCGCGCTTATTATTGGCGCCTCATAGCCCCCCGGCGTTCTGATTACTTCGTTTGTAGTGCAATTCGCGGGTTGCCGGATGCAGCTCGCAAGGACCCTTCCCATGTCAAAAGCCCTCATCATCGCGGAAAAGCCGTCGGTCGCGGCGGATATCGCCCGTGCCCTCGGGGGGTTTACCAAGCACGACGAGTATTTCGAGAGCGACGACTACGTGCTGTCCTCCGCCGTCGGCCACCTGGTCGAGATCGCCGCGCCGGACGAATACGAGGTCAAGCGCGGCAAGTGGAGCTTCGCCAACCTGCCGGTGATCCCGCCGCATTTCGACCTGCGTCCGATCGCCAAGACCGAGTCGCGCCTGAAGGTGCTGAACCGGCTGATCAAGCGCAAGGACGTCACCGCCCTGATCAACGCCTGTGACGCGGGGCGCGAAGGTGAACTGATCTTCCGGCTGATCGCGCAACAGGCCAAGGCCAAGCAGCCGGTGCGCCGGCTGTGGCTGCAGTCGATGACGCAGCAGGCGATCCGCGATGGCTTCGCCAGCCTGCGCGAAGACGAAGACATGCTGCCGCTGGCCGACGCCGCGCGCTGCCGGTCGGAGGCCGACTGGCTGGTCGGCATCAATGGCACCCGCGCCATGACCGCCTTCAACAGCAAGGGCGGCGGCTTCTTCCTGACCACCGTGGGCCGCGTGCAGACGCCGACGCTGTCGATCGTGGTGGAGCGTGAAGAGAAGATCAAGCACTTCGTGCCGCGCGACTACTGGGAAGTGCGGGCCGAGTTCATCGCCGCCGCCGGCCTGTATGAAGGCCGCTGGTACGACCCCAAGTTCAAGAAGAGCGAGTTCGATCCCGAGGCGCGCGAATCGCGCCTGTGGAGCGAGGCCGAGGCCAAGAGCATCGTTGCCGCCTGCCGCGACAAGCCGGGCACCGTCACCGAGGAATCCAAGCCGTCGACGCAGCAGTCGCCTGCGCTGTTCGACCTGACCACGCTGCAGCGCGAGGCCAACTCGCGCTTCGGCTTCTCGGCCAAGAACACGCTGGGCCTGGCGCAGGCCCTGTATGAAAAGCACAAGGTCCTGACCTACCCGCGTACCGATGCGCGCGCGCTGCCCGAGGACTACCTGGACACGGTCAAGCAGACCATGGACATGCTGGCCGACAGTTCGCCCAACTACCTGCCGCACGCCAAGAAGATCCTGGCGCAGGGCTGGGTCAAGCCGAACAAGAAGATCTTCGACAACAGCAAGATCAGCGACCACTTCGCCATCATCCCGACGCTGCAGGCGCCCAAGAACCTGTCCGAGCCGGAGCAGAAGCTGTACGACCTGGTGGTGCGCCGCTTCCTGGCGGTGTTCTTCCCGGCGGCCGAGTTCCAGGTCACCACCCGCATCACGGAAGTTGCCGGCCACCACTTCAAGACCGAAGGCAAGGTGCTGGTCAACCCGGGCTGGCTGGTGATCTACGGCCGCGAGGCGCAGGGCGACAAGGACGCCGCCAACCTGGTGCCGGTGGCCAAGGACGAGAAGGTCAAGACCGACAAGGTCGAGAGCGTCGGCCTGACCACCAAGCCGCCCGCGCGCTACAACGAAGCCACGCTGCTGTCGGCCATGGAAGGCGCCGGCAAGCTGGTGGACGACGATGCGCTGCGCGAAGCCATGGCCGGCAAGGGCCTGGGCACGCCGGCGACGCGCGCGGCCATCATCGAAGGCCTGCTGACGGAAAAATACCTGGTGCGCGAAGGCCGCGAGCTGATCCCGACCGCCAAGGCGTTCCAGCTGATGACGCTGCTGCGCGGCCTGGGCGTGCTGGAACTGACGCAGGCCGAGCTGACCGGCGAATGGGAGCACAAGCTCTCGCAGATCGAGCGCGGGCGCATGAAGCGCGACGAATTCATGCTTGAGATCGCGCAGATGACGCAGCAGATCGTCAAGCGCGCCAAGGAATACGACAGCGACACCATCCCGGGCGACTACGCCACGCTGGACACGCCGTGCCCGCAATGCGGCGGGCAGGTCAAGGAGAACTACCGCCGCTTTGCCTGCACCGCGTGCGAGTTCTCGATCAGCAAGATCCCGGGCGGGCGCCAGTTCGAGATCGAAGAGGTCGAGGAGCTGCTGCTGAAGAAGGAAATCGGTCCGCTGCAGGGCTTCCGCAGCAAGATGGGCCGTCCGTTCGCCGCCATCCTCAAGCTGGGCAAGGACGACGAAGGCCATTACAAGATGGAATTCGACTTCGGCCAGAACGACGACGACAACGACGGCGAGCCGGTCGACTTCAGCGGCCAGGAGCCGGTGGGCACCTGCCCGAAGTGCGGCGGCTCGGTGTTCGAGCACGGCATGAAGTACGTCTGCGAGAACAGCACGACCAGCCCCAAGAGCTGCGACTTCACCACCGGCAAGATCATCCTGCAGCAGGAAATCAGCCGCGAGCAGATCGGCAAGCTGCTCACCGACGGCAAGACCGACCTGCTGACGGGGTTCAAGTCGTCGCGCACCGGCCGCAACTTCAAGGCCTTCCTGGTCAAGCAGCCGGACGGCAAGATCGGCTTCGAGTTCGAGGCGCGCGAGCCCAAGGCGGGCGCCAAGACGGCGGCGAAGACCACGGCCAAGGCAGCATCGAATGGCACGGCCGAGGCGGCGCCGGCAACCAAGACGGCAGCGAAGACCGCGGCCAAGACGCCAGCCACCAAGACGCCGGCCACCAAGGTGCCGGCCACCAAGGTGCCGGCCAAGAAGGCGGCGGCCAAGAAGGCCCCCGCGAAGACCGCCGCGGCCAAGAAGTCGCGCGCGGCAGCCGCCGGCCAGTAAGCGTCAGCGTGTTACGGCAAAACGCCCGGCATTGCCGGGCGTTTTGCTTTGGGTGGCTCGGCCAGGCAGCCCGCTCAGGTGCGCACGGCTTGCGCGCCGCGGCTGGCGGCTGGCGCCGGCTGCGTTTCCTTGCCCCGTACCTGCCCTTCTTCGAGCAGGAAGTCGATAAAGGCGCGCACCTTGGTTGGCAAGAACTTGCGGCTCGGGTAGACCACGCTGACATCGCGCCGCGGCAGCTGGTATTGCGGCAACACGTGCACCAGCTTGCCGGATTCGATATTGGGACGCGCCAGGTAGGACGACAGCATGGCCACGCCCATGTCGGCCAGCGCCGCCTGGTGGGCCAGCTCGGCATTGCTGCACAGCAAACCGGGGCGGATCGGCACGGTCACCTCGCCTTCCGGGCCCAGCAGCGTCCATTCGTGCTCGGCGCTGGGCAGGCGCATGGCAATGCAGCGGTGGTGGCTGAGTTCATGGGCATGGCGGATCGGCGCATGCGCCGCCACGTAGCCCGGCGACGCGCACAGGATCACCTCGGCCGACAGCAGCGGGCGCGCCACCAGGTGCGAGCCCAGGCCCAGGTCGGACAGCATCACGGCGACGTCGCGGCCTTCTTCGACGATATCGACGTTGCGGTCCGACAGGATCACGTCGAACACCACGTCCGGATACAGCTGCTGGAAGCGCGCCAGCAATTCCGGCAGCAGGTGCAGGCCGAACATCACCGGGGTGACCAGCCGCAGCGTGCCTGACAGCGACTGGCTGCGCGCCGTGACTACGCTTTCAGCTTCTTCCACGTCTTCCAGGATCTGCTGGCAGCGCTGCAGGTAGGTTTCGCCGGCGTCGGTCAGCGACAGGCTGCGGGTGGTGCGGTTGAGCAGGCGCGTGCCCAGATGGCTCTCCAGGTCGGCCACATAGCGCGTCACCACTGCGTTGGACATTTCCAGCTGCTGCGCTGCACGCGCGAAGCTTCCCAGTTCCACCACCTTGGAAAACACACGCATCGATTGCAGGCGATCCATGACACAGTCTCCCGGTTCCGCGCTGAATTCTTACGTAATCAGCCTATTTTATTGTTCGAATCAAAACTAATCATTGTGGATCCTGATATTTATTGATATGAGGGAAATGCCTAATATCTAGCCATCGGATGCCGCAACGCAACATAGTCTTTCGTCGAAGTGACGGTTCAGGCATCCATGCAATAGAGAAGGCCTGAATCATGAAAACCAACCGCTACGCCCTGATCGCTGTCGCCACCCTCGCCGCCGCCCTGTCGGCCGCACCGGCCTTTGCCAAGAACGGCAAGTTCGATGTGTTCATCGACGGCGCCAAGGTCGCCAAGTTCGATCCGTACACCGACGGTGCCCGCGCCGGCAAGTTCGACACGTTCTCCGAAGGCGCCCGCGCCGGCAAGTTCGACACCTACTCCGAAGGCGCCAAGTACGACACCACTACCGATCGCGCGCCGCTGTAAGGCCGCCTGGCCGCCTCAGGCCCGCCTCCCCGGGCGGCCTGGCAGCGCGATCCCGGGGCCGCTTCCTCCCCTTGTGCGGCCCCGCCTGCTTCAAACCTGGTCTCCACAGGTCCTTGGGGGAGCGCCTCGCAGCCTCTCCGCCTTTATTGGAGAAGAAGCCCGCACCGGTTCCGGTTGCGGGCTTCTTTGTTTCTGCATCCGGCGGGTTTGCAACCACTGGCGAATGATTATGCCAGACGCCGCAAATGAAAAACGGGCCATGACGGCCCGTTTTGCTGACCCACCTACGACTTCTTAGTCGTCGTAGTGGTGGTGATGCTTGTGCTTCTTGCGCTTGTAGTTGCTGTTGTAATAGCGGCGGTCATTGTCGTACGAGTTGCTGCGCGAGACGTTGCCGCCCAGCGCCGCACCCGCGCCGCCGCCCAGGCCGGCGCCGATCAGGCCACCGGTGCGGCCGCCCATGGCGTTGCCAGCGGCGGTGCCGGCACCGCCGCCCAGCGCGCCGCCGATGATGGCACCGGTGCGCTCGCGGCGGTTGGAGGTCACTGCGCCACCGGCGCCGCCGCCCACTGCACCACCGATCACTGCGCCGGTGCTGCCGCCCAGCGCGCCGCCCACTGCGGCACCGGCGACGCCGCCGAGTGCGCCGCCCAGGGCGTTGTTCATGTCGCTCGCGACGGCCGGCAGCGCGCAGGCCGCCAGGGCGAGGGCAATGGTCAGATTGCGAACGGGATGGCGAGTCATATCTTTTTTCCTCGAATTGCCATGATGTGTCGCAAGTGTAGAGAAGGAGCCGCACCCTTGCTGTAACCACCTGTAAAGCCCTGTAACCCGCTGCAGAAACGGTATCCGTGCATTACAAAAGCGCGGCAAACACGCAACACTTCACAAAAAAGACAGGCGATCATGTGATCGCCTGTCTGCTTTGTACGCCGTCGGCCCGCAGGACGGTGGCGTTCAGCGTGTGCTCAGCAGCACTTGCCCTGCCCGCCGCCGTAGCGTGCCTCCTGGCGCTCGCGGAAGAAGGCCTCGTAGCTCATCGGCTCGCGGTCCGGGTGGGTGCTTTCCATGTGGGCGACATAGGTCTGGTAGTCGGGCAGCCCGACCATCAGCCGCAGCGACTGCCCAAGGTAGCGTCCCATGGTTCCGAGTTGTTCCAGCATGGCGGGCTCCTGTGTTCCCCGGGTTACTGGGCCGAGGCGCCCGAAGGCAGCGGCTCGAACGGCGTTTCCTTGTCGGTCGGGCGGTTCACTGCGCGTGCCTGCATCGCAGTCTTGAAGCCGTAGAACACGATCGACAGCACCACCAGCATGAACAGCGCGCACAGGCCGGCGTCCAGGTAGTCGTTGAAGACGATTCGGTGCATCTGCTCCATCGACTTGGCCGGGGCCAGCACCTTGCCTTCGGCAATGGCGGCGCTGAACTTGGCGGCGTGGGTCAGGAAGCTGACCTTGGGGTCGGCGTGGAACAGCTTCTGCCAGCCGGCGGTCAGCGTGCAGACCAGCAGCCAGATGGTCGGCACCAGCGTCACCCAGGCGTACTGGCCGCGCTTCATCTTGACCAGCACGCAGGTGCCCAGCACCAGCGCCACCGCGGCCAGCATCTGGTTGGAGATGCCGAACAGCGGCCACAGCGTGTTGATGCCGCCCAGCGGATCGACCACGCCCTGGTACAGGAAGTAGCCCCAGGCCGCCACGCACAGCGCGGTGGCGGTCAGGTTGGCGACCAGCGAGTCGGTCTTGCGCATCGACGGGATAAAGCTGCCCAGCAGGTCCTGCAGCATGAAGCGGCCGGCGCGGGTGCCCGCGTCGACGGCGGTCAGGATGAACAGCGCCTCGAACAGGATGGCAAAGTGGTACCAGAACGCCATCATGGCCTGGCCGCCCACAACCTGGTGCAGGATGTGGGCGATGCCCACCGCCAGCGTGGGCGCGCCGCCGGCGCGCGAGATGATGGTGTTCTCGCCGACATCCCTGGCGGTCTGGATCAGCACGTCAGGGGTGATAACGAAGCCCCAGGTCGAGACCGCCTGCGCCACCGCTTCCGGTGTGGTGCCGATCACGGCGGCCGGGCTGTTCATGGCGAAGTACACGCCCGGCTCGATCACCGAGGCGGCCACCAGCGCCATAATGGCGACGAAGGACTCGGCCAGCATCGCGCCGTAGCCGATAAAGCGCGCGTGTGATTCATTCTCCAGCAGCTTGGGCGTGGTGCCCGACGAGATCAGCGCATGGAAGCCCGACACCGCGCCGCAGGCGATGGTGATGAACAGGAACGGGAACAGGTTGCCCGACCACACCGGCCCGCCGCCCTTGGCGAACTGCGTGAAGGCCGGCATCTTCAGCTCCGGCGCGACGATCAGGATGCCGACGGCCAGCGCGATGATGGTGCCGATTTTCAGGAAGGTCGACAGGTAGTCGCGCGGCGCCAGCAGCAGCCACACCGGCAGCACGGCGGCGATAAACCCGTAGATGATCAGCATCCAGGTCAGCGCCTTGCCGTCGTAGGTGAACAGCGGCGCCAGCGTGGCGCTCTCGTGCACGTACTGGCCGCCGATGATGGCCAGCATCAGCAGCACGAAGCCGATCACCGACACCTCGCCGATGCGGCCGGGGCGGATGTAGCGCGTGTAGATGCCCATGAACAGCGCGATCGGGATCGTCACCGCCACGGTGAAGGTGCCCCACGGCGAATCGGCCAGCGCCTTCACCACGATCAGCGCCAGCACCGCCAGGATGATGATCATGATCATGAAGCAGCCGAACAGCGCGATCAGGCCCGGCACCGTGCCCATCTCGGACTTGACCAGATCGCCCAGTGAGCGGCCGTCGCGGCGCGTGGAGATGAACAGCACCATGAAGTCCTGCACCGCGCCGGCGAACACCACGCCGGCCAGGATCCACAGCATGCCCGGCATATAGCCCATCTGCGCGGCCAGCACCGGGCCGACCAGCGGGCCGGCGCCGGCGATGGCGGCAAAGTGGTGGCCGAACAGCACCGCCTTGTTGGTCGGCACGTAGTCCAGGCCGTCGTTATGGCGCCAGGCCGGCGTCATCCGTTTGGGATCGAGCTGCATCACCTTGTCGGCGATAAAGCGGCTGTAGTAGCGGTAGGCGATCAGGTAGATGCAGAGCGCGGCAACCACGATCCACAGCGCGCTGACGGCCTCGCCGCGCGCCAGCGCGACAGTGCCGAAGGCAAACGCGCCGAGCACGGCGACGGCCAGCCACACCAGGTGTTCTCCGATGCGATTCATAGTGAAGGTCTCCTCAGACCGGGATGTCTTGGATAGCCTGCGGTGGCGAAGGACTGGTAACAGGCAACTGGCAGGATCGGCAGCGGGGGTGCGCCGAGGGCGGGCAGCGGGGGCAATCCGGCGGTGAGGGTGTCTCCTGGGATAGCTGCTGCGCGCCCGGTTGTGTCGTCGTTTCCGGATCTCGTCTTGCAGGCAGGCGGTGCACCGTCCGGGTGTGGACGGTGCACCAGCTGCGTCCGCGCATGCGCCCTGCTGGGGCGGCGGCGCGTCCGGCGTGTAGTATTGACACCCGCCAAACCCCGCACAAGCGCGTAACTACGCAGCACTTCTGCGTAGTACTACGCAAATCGACGGTGGCATGCCGCCTGCGCGGCATCGGTGTTTACCCCCAGGTCCTCCCGCTCCTGTATGAAACTCCGCCAGAAGATCCTGTTGCTAGCCGTGGCGCCACTTGCAGTCGCCATGCTGGGCATCGCGCTTGCCGTGCGCTTCCAGGCCACGCAGCTCGCGCAGCATGAACGCGCGCTGGTCGAGGCCGCCTACCTGCAGAGCAAGGAAACCGAGCTGCGCCACTACGTAGAACTGGCGCAGAGCGCGATCGCGCCGCTGGTGCGCTCCGGACGCAACGACGCCGCTACCCGGCAGGCTGCGATGGAGGCACTCGCGCGGCTGGACTACGGCCCCGACGGCTACTTCTTCCTGTACGACCTGCAGGGCCGCAACCTGATGCACCCGCGCCAGCCCGAACTGGTCGGCCAGGACCTGTGGACGCTGCGCGACCCGCAGGGTGCGCTGACCATCCAGCAGCTGATCGCCGCGGCCAAGGGCGGTGGCGGCGCGGTGCGCTACCTGTGGAGAAAGGCCTCGTCGCAGCAACTGGCGCCCAAGCTCGGCTATGTGGTGGCTGTGCCCGAATGGGGCTGGATGCTCGGCACCGGCATCTACCTGGATGACGTGGAAAGCACGCTGCGCCAGCTGGATGCGCGCGCCGAGACCGATATCCGCGCCACCATGGCCTGGATCGGCGTGATCGCCGGCATCAGCATCCTGCTGGTCGCCGCCAGCGGCCTGGCGCTGAACGTCAGTGAGCACCGCGAGGCCGACGCCAAGCTGCGCCAGCTGGCGCAGCGCGTGGTGCAGTCGCAGGAAGAAGAGCGCGCCCGGCTCTCGCGCGAGCTGCACGACGGCATCAGCCAGCTGCTGGTGTCGGTCAAGCTGGTGCTGGAAACCGCCACCAACCGCCTGCGCCTGGCCCCGGCCGAAGGCGCCGCGGTGGCGCCGGTGCTGGGCATGGCGCTGAACCGGCTCGATACCGTCTTCAATGAAGTGCGCCGCGTGGCGCGCAACCTGCGCCCCGCCCTGCTCGACGACCTGGGCCTGTACGCCGCGCTGCAGCACCTGGCGCGCGAGATGCAGGGCGGCAGCGGGCTGGAGATCGTGGTGACCCAGAGCGGCACCCCGCGCGAACTGCCCGACGAGCAGGCCACGGCGCTGTTCCGCATCGCCCAGGAAGCCTTGACCAACGTCGAGCGCCATGCGGGCGCGCGCCGTGTCGCGGTGGCGCTGGCCCTTGATGCCGATGCCACGCGCCTCACCGTGCGCGACGACGGGCATGGCTTCGACGTGGCGCGCATGCAGGAGGACCCGCAGCGCGGCATCGGGCTGCGCAACCTGCGCGAGCGCATCGCCGCACTGTGCGGGCAGTTCGACATCGTTTCGGGCATGGGCGGCACCCAGCTGGTCGCTTCACTGCCGCTGGCCAGGCCTGCGGCCATCGCGCACGATCCCGTTTCAGCAGGACCCTCGCCGTCATGACCCAGATTGCCGACTCCGCCGAAGTGCCCGCCCGCGTATTGCTGATCGACGACCACGCGCTGGTGCGCGACGGCATGCGCATGCACCTGGCGCTGCAGCCCGGCCTGCGCGTGGTGGGTGAAGCCGACGACGGCGAAGCCGCGCTGGCGTGGCTGGACCGCGCCGGTGCCGCCGAACTGCCCGACCTGGTCATCACCGATATCGGCATGCGCGGCATGGGCGGCATTGCCCTGGCCGCGGCGCTGCACGACCGCTATCCGGAACTGGCGGTGCTGATCGTGTCGATGCACGACAACCTGGAGTATGTGCGCCAGGCGGTGCGCGCCGGTGCGCGCGGCTATGTGCTCAAGGACGCGCCCGCCGACGAGCTGATGGCGGCGATCCAGTCGGTGCTGGCCGGACGGGTCTTCTACAGCGCCCGCATTGCACGCGGCATGGCCGAGCAGAGCCCCGCCGCAGGGCCGCTCGATGCGCTCACGCCGCGCGAGCGCGACATCCTGCGCGGTATCGGGCGGGGCCTGGCCAACAAGGAGATCGCCGCGCAGCTGGGGGTGTCCGTGCGCACGGTGGAGACGCACCGGCTGAACCTGAAGCGCAAGCTTGGGATCGAGGGGCGGGCGGGCCTGGTGAAGTATGCGGTGGAGACGCTGGGGGATAGCGAGAGGGAATAAAAAAACGCCCATCTCAGCAGAGACGGGCGTCCTTGTCGCGAACTGCGCGAACCGTGGCGCGATCAGCCGTCCAACCGCTTGCCCAGCGCCGCCCGCACTTCGGCCAGCGCCTGCGGCAGCCGATGCCGCAGCTTGGTGAACAGCTCGTCATGCAGCTCCAGCTCCTGCTGCCACGCATCGCGATCGATCGAGGTCACCTGCGTGAACTGCGCCGGCGTGAAGTCCACGCCATTCCAGTTCAGGTCCTCGTAGCGTGGGGAGGTGCCGAACACGTGCTCGGCGCCCTGCCCCTTGCCTTCCACGCGGTCGATCATCCACGACAGCACGCGCATGTTCTCGCCAAAGCCCGGCCACACGAAGTTGCCGTCGGCGTCCTTGCGGAACCAGTTGACGCAGTAGATCTTCGGCAGCTTCGCGCCCGCGGCTTCCAGCTTCTTGCCCAGTTCGAGCCAGTGGCCGAAGTAGTCGCTCATGTTGTAGCCGCAGAACGGCAGCATGGCGAACGGGTCGCGGCGGACCACGCCTTGCTGGCCGGCGGCCGCGGCGGTGGTTTCCGAGCCCATGGTGGCGGCCATGTAGACGCCTTCGGTCCAGTTGCGGGCCTCGGTCACCAGCGGCACGGTGGTGGAGCGGCGGCCGCCGAAGATGAACGCATCAATGGGTACGCCGGCCGGGTTGTCCCAGTTCTCGTCGATCGACGGGCACTGCGAAGCCGGCGCGGTGAAGCGGGCGTTCGGGTGCGCTGCCTTGGCGCCGGTAGCCCTGGCGATTTCCGGGGTCCAGTCCTTGCCTTGCCAGTCGACCAGGTGCGCTGGGGCTTCCTTGCTCATGCCTTCCCACCACACGTCGCCGTCGTCGGTCAGTGCCACGTTGGTGAAGATGACGTTTTCCTTGAGCGTCGCCATCGCGTTGAAGTTGGTCTTCTCGCTGGTGCCCGGGGCCACGCCGAAGTAGCCGGCTTCCGGGTTGATGGCGTACAGGCGGCCGTCCTGGCCCGGCTTGATCCAGGCGATGTCGTCGCCGATGGTGGTGACCTGCCAGCCCTCGAAGCCCTTGGGCGGGATCAGCATGGCGAAGTTGGTCTTGCCGCAGGCCGACGGGAAGGCCGCTGCCACGTGGTACTTCTTGCCCTCGGGCGAGGTCACGCCCAGGATCAGCATGTGCTCGGCCAGCCAGCCTTCATCGCGGCCCATGGTCGACGCAATGCGCAGCGCGAAGCACTTCTTGCCCAGCAGCGCGTTGCCGCCGTAGCCCGAGCCGAACGACCAGATCTCGCGCGTTTCCGGGAAATGGACGATGTACTTGGTCGGATTGCAGGGCCAGGCTACGTCCTGCTCGCCGGCGGCCAGCGGCTTGCCCACGGTGTGCACGCACGGCACGAACTCGCCGTTGGTGCCCAGGACGTCGTACACTGCGCGGCCCATGCGCGTCATGATGCGCATATTGACCGCGACGTACGGCGAATCGGACAGTTCCACGCCAATATGGGCGATCGGCGAGCCCAGCGGGCCCATCGAGAACGGCACCACGTACAGCGTGCGGCCGCGCATGCAGCCCTCGAACAGGCCGTTCAGCGTCTGGCGCATCTCGGCGGGCTCGGTCCAGTTGTTGGTGGGGCCGGCGTCTTCCTGCTTTTCGGAGCAGATGAAGGTGCGATCTTCCACCCGCGCCACGTCCGAGGGGTCCGACAGTGCCAGGAAGGAATTCTTGCGCTTGGCCGGGTTCAGCCGCTTCATGGTGCCGGCGGCGACCATCTGCTCGCACAGGCGGTCATACTCTTCCTGCGAGCCGTCGCACCAATAGATATGGTCGGGCTTGGTCAGGGCGGCGATTTCCGCGACCCAGGCCACCAGCTTGGGGTGCTTGACCCAGGCCGGCGCATTGACGGGCGCCGTACCTTGCATCGTGGGGTGGTTCATACTGCAGACTCCAGATTCGTAAAGGGAAGGGAAGGAATCCTTGCAAAGCCTGGCCAGCGGGCAGATGGGGCCGTCACACGCCCGGAGTGATGTCACACTCGGATCGACACATCCCGTTACAACTCCGCGGCGGCCCCGTTTATGCAAAAGGTCGCGGCGGTCCCTGCGGCTGCGCTACAGTTGCGCTTCGCGCGCGCAGGGGTGGCTGCGCGTGCTGGCCGGACTTTGTCCGGGTGCGATCGCGTGACGGGAGCAAGGCTCGACCGACAATCCGCGGCGGCACCGGAACGGGCAAGGATACCACTGGCGCACCCCCCTGTTTTTTGCCGTGCAACAATCGCTGCCACCGGCCGGCGTGGGGTTTTTCGATATTTCTCAACAATACTGTTGGCCGGCGCGCAGCTTGGTGGCCGCGCGCACCAACCGGCACAAGACCGTTAGACAACCAGAGTTGCCGATGAAGATTGCCGTACTCGATGATTACCAGGATGCCGTGCGCAAGCTGCCTTGCTTCAGCTTGCTGGAGGGGCACGACGTCAAGGTGTTCAACAACACCGTCAAGGGCGTGGGCCAGCTGGCCGCACGCCTGTCAGACGTCGAAGCCGTGGTGCTGATCCGCGAACGCACCCGCATCACCCGGCAACTGCTGGAAAAACTGCCCAAACTCAAGATCATCAGCCAGACCGGCCGTGTCGGCGCCGGCCCCGGCGGCCATATCGACCTGGACGCCTGCACCGACCGCGGCGTGGCCGTGCTCGAAGGCGTGGGTTCGCCGGTGGCGCCGGCCGAACTGACCTGGGCGCTGATCATGGCCGCCCAGCGCCGCATCCCCCAGTATGTCGCCAGCCTGAAGCACGGCGCCTGGCAGCAGTCGGGGCTGAAATCGACGACGATGCCGCCCAATTTCGGCCTGGGCCAGGTGCTGCGCGGCCAGACCCTGGGGATCTGGGGCTATGGCAAGATCGGCCGGCTGCTGGCCGGCTATGGCCGGGCCTTTGGCATGAAGGTGCTGGTCTGGGGCCGCGAGGCGTCGCTGGAAGGCGCCCGTGCCGACGGGCTGGGCGTGGCCGAATCGAAGGAGCAGTTGTTTGCCGACAGCGATGTGCTGTCGCTGCAGCTGCGCCTGAACGACGACACCCGCGGCATCGTCAAGCAGACCGACCTGACGCGGATGAAGCCCACGGCACTGTTCGTCAACACCAGCCGTGCCGAGCTGCTGGAAGAGAACGCGCTGGTCACCGCGCTGAACCGCGGCCGCCCCGGCATGGCGGCGATCGACGTGTTCGAGTCCGAGCCGATCCTGCAGGGCCACGCGCTTCTGCGCATGGAAAACTGCATCTGCACGCCGCACCTGGGCTATGTGGAGCGCGACAGCTACGAGCTGTACTTCCGCACCGCGTTCCAGAACATCCTGGACGTGCTGGCCGGCAACCATGACTGCATCGTCAACCCGAAGGCGCTGGCGCCGGTGCTGACGCGCTGAATCACCAGCGGCCGGATTCCCCCCGGACAGGCCGCCCAGACACCCCTGTTCCGCCATGCGGGACATGGGTGTTTCACATCTGGCCGGGCATTTCCCCTGGGAAACGCGAATTCCACGAAACCGCTACACTCCGGACTTCACTTACCGCCCGGCCTGCCACGGCCCGCGGCAGCCCAGACAACAACAAGGCGCCCTCCTGCGCCAATCCCTATTCCCAAGGCCGGCATGGACCCCAGGCTAGTGACGCTCTGCGTCGGCAATTTCGTCATTGGCACCGGTGCGATGATCGTTACCGGCATGTTGAACGACATTGCCGGCGATTTCGGGCTGGGCGCCGCCAGCGCCGGGCAGCTGATCTCGGTGTTTGCGCTGGCCACCTGCATCGGCGCACCGCTGTTTGCCACGCTGGGCTCGCGCATCGACCGCCGGCTGCTGCTAGCCGGGTCGCTGCTGGTCTATGGGGTGATGCACCTGGCGGCCGCGTTCGCGCCCAGCTTTGCGGCGCTGATGGCGATCCGCTTCCTGACCGCGATCGGCGCGGCCATCTATACGCCCCAGACCGCCGCCACGCTGCCGCTGCTGGTCAACGCGCAGACGCGCGGGCGCGCCATCAGCTTCGTGTTTCTTGGCTGGAGCATTGCCAGCGTGGTGGGCGTGCCGCTGGGCACGTGGATTTCCAGCACGCTGGGCTGGCGCGTCAGCATGGCGCTGGTCGGTGCCCTGGCGCTGCTGGTGTCGGCGGCGGTCTGGCGCGCGCTGCCGCGCGGGCTGACCGTGCCGCCGGCCGGGCGCGAGGCCTGGGGCGCGGTGCTGCGCCACAAGCCGATCATGCTGGTGGTGCTGACCACCATGATCTCGTCGGCGGGCATGTTCACCGTGTTTACCTATATCGCCCCGCTGATGCGCGACGTGTACGGCATCAGCGGCGGCGCGCTCAGCCTGATGTTCCTGGCCTACGGCGCCTGCGGCGTGTTCGGCAATGCGATGGCGGCGTCGCGCATGGACCGGGTCACGCCCAGCCGGATCGTGCAGGTCACGCTGCTGACCTCGATCACGGCCATGGTGTTGTGGCCGCTGGCCGGGCTGGGCAGCGTGGCGCTGGTGCTGCTGTTCATGCTGTGGGGCGTGGGCGGGTTTGCCACCAACAGCGCGCAGCAGGCGCGGCTGGTGCTGCTGGCGCCGGAGCGGGCATCGGTGTCGATCTCGCTGAATTCTTCGTCGATCTACCTGGGCCAGGCGGCCGGCGCCATGGCCGGGGCTGCCATCTATACGCTGACCGGCGCCGATACGCTGCACTGGGGCGCGGCGGCGCTGATGCTGGTGGCGCTGGCGGTATCGCAGCGCGCCCGGGCGCTGGGCTGCCAGTGGCAGCGGCCGCAGGCGGCGCAGCAGGCGTGATGCTGGGCTGAACCCCGAGGCGGCTCCCCGCCGCCGGGTTCCTTGTGAGGGACCGCACCAAGCACTTGTCCACAGTGTTATCCGCCCCGTTATCCTCAGGCATATCCGCAGCTTATCCACAGCCCTTTCCACAACCGGAAGCACAACCACGAAGCGGGGGCGCACGTGAGCGAATCCAGACCTCGGCCGGGCCTTGCGCGTGTGCTGGCGGTCAGCATGGCCAAGGCCATCCCGCTGGTGGTGGCCGGGGCGGGCACCGAGGCGGTGGTGCTGTCGGGCATTCGCAAGCACCCTGTCAGCACCCTGCTGCACCCGTTGCGGGTACAGGTGCAGCCGCTGGGCCTGGCCGGCGACGAACAGGGCGACCTGACCGTGCATGGCGGGCTGGACAAGGCGGTCTACGCCTATCCCTTCGAGCACTACCCGTGGTGGAACGCGCGCCGCCGCGCCTGCGGGCAGCCCGAGTCAGGCCCACCGTTGCCGTTTGGCGCAATCGGAGAGAACCTGACCCTGGAGGGGCTGCTTGAATCCCAACTCTGGATCGGCGACCTGGTGCGCGTGGGCACGGCCCTGCTGCGGGTGGAGTCGCCGCGCAAGCCCTGCTACAAGTTCAACGCCGCGCTGGGCTACCGCCATGCGGTGCGCGACATGATCCAGAGTGGTTACTCCGGGGTCTACCTCAGCGTGGTGCTCAAGGGAGAAGTGCGCGCCGGCGATGTCGTGGTTGTGCAGGCCGGGCCACGCGAACTGTCGGTGGACAGCGTCAATCAGTGGCGCCGCGATGGCCGGCGGCAGCTTTTCTGATAATGTTTGTCTAACCATACAAGCGCCCCGCTAAACACATCTCCGGCTTCCCCTGTGGCCCGGACGGCGTTTGCCGGCGCCGGGCATTACCAGACCCTTGCAACCCTGTAACGGACTGTAATACGCGGCGCTGGCTCGGGCGGGCGAAGCGCGGTACTAGTAGAGTCTTTGCGCGACGCGCACCGGCAACATCTGGACACAACCAGCCGGGCGATCACGGGGAGTGGCGCGAAGACGCGGTGCAGAGGGTCCACAAAATATGAAATCTGACAGGATCGACCAGCCCAAGGGCTTCGTCGACAGCAACTGGAGGGCGGCCACCGGAACCGGGCGCGGCCGCGTATCGCCGTGGGTGATGGTGGCCGTGGCGCTGGTCATTGCCGGGCTGGGCTGGTTTGCCTGGCGCACCTGGTTTGCGCCCAAGCCGGCGCCCAAGGCGCCGGCAGCTATGGTGGTGTCCACCGCGCGCGTGCAGCAGGGCGACGTGCCGCTGCAGGTCACGGCCAACGGCAATGTCACCGCGCTGTCCACGGTCGAGGTGCGCCCGCAGGTGTCCAGCACCGTGCGCACGGTCCATATCAAGGAAGGCCAGACGGTCAAGCCCGGCGACCTGCTGTTCTCGCTCGATACCCGCATGGACGAGGCCAACCTGGCCAAGGCGCAGGCCCAGCTGCTGCGCGACCAGGCTGACCTGGCCGATGCCCGGCGCACGCTCGCGCGCAGCCAGGAGCTGCTGCAGCGCAACTTCATCTCCAAGAGCGCGGTCGACACCGCCCAGGCCAAGGTGGATGGCTTTGCCGCCACCGTGCGCGCCGACCAGGCCGCCATCGACGCCAGCCGCGTGGCGGTCAGCTACGGCGCCATCCGCGCCACCATCAGCGGCCGCACCGGCGTGATCAACGCCTTCCCGGGTTCGCTGGTGCTGCCCAACAGCACCCAGCCGATGGTCATCATTGCCCAGGTGCAGCCCATCGCCGTCACCTTCAGCCTGCCCGAGCGGCAGCTGGGCGCGCTGCGCGAGGCGCTGCACGCCGGCCCGGTGCCGGTCACCGCGCTGCCCAACGACGGCAGCAAGACCCCGGTAACCGGCAGGATCACCTTTGTGGATAACACCGTCGATCCGCAGTACGGCACCATCCGCGTCAAGGCGCAGTTCGACAATGAAGAGCAGCGGCTGTGGCCGGGCACCTATGCCAACGTCAACGCCGTGGTGCAGACCCTGAAGGGTGCGCTGTCGGTGCCGCCGCAGGCGGTGGTGACCGGCCCCGAAGGCCGCTTCGTCTATGTGGTCCAGCCCGACAGCAAGGTCGCGCGCGTGCCGGTGCAGGTGGTGACCACTACTGCCGCCGCCGCCGTGATCGAGGGCGTGCAGCCCGGCGCCCGCGTAGTGGTGGAGGGCACGCAGAACCTGCGCCCCGGCGCGCTGGTGCGCGAGGCCCCGGCCGCCGGTGCCTCGGCCGCCGCCGCCCGCCCGGCCATGGCCACCGCGGGGCACTGAGCCATGACGCTGTCTGAACTCTGCATCCGCCGTCCGGTGATGACGGTGCTGCTGTGCCTGGCCGTGGTGGTCACCGGCATCGTGCTGTACCCGACCATCCCCATCGCCGCGCTGCCCAGCTTCAATTCGCCGGTGATCCAGGTCACCGCGACCCTGCCCGGGGCCAGCCCCGAGACCATGGCGGCATCGGTCGCCACGCAGCTGGAAAAGCAGTTTGCGACGATCCCGGGCGTGTCGGTGATCAGCTCGTCGAACACGCTCGGCAACTCCAGCATCACCATCGAATTCAACAACGACCGCGATATCGACGACGCGGCCGTAGACGTGCAGGCGGCGCTGTTCCGCGCCCAGCGTTCGCTGCCGATCGAGATGACGGTGCCGCCGTCGTACCGCAAGGTCAACCCGGCCGATGCGCCGGTGCTGCTGCTGGCGATCAACTCGCCGGCGATGAGCCTGGCGGACCTGAACGCCTTCGGCGACAACCTGATCTCGCCCACGCTGGCCACGCTGCCGGGCGTGGCGCAGGTGCAGATCTTCGGGCAGAAGCGCTTTGCGGTGCGCGTGCGCGCGCACCCGGATGCGCTGGCCGCGCGCGGGCTGACGCTGGACGAGCTGGCCACGGCGCTGAACCGTGCCAACGCCAACACCCCGGTGGGCACGCTCGACAGCGCGCGCCAGACCCTGACCATCCAGGCCAACCGGCAGCTGACCAGCGCCGACGCCTTCCGCAACATCATCGTCGCCAGCCAGCCCAACGGCGCACTGGTGCGGCTGTCTGACGTGGCCGAGATCGAGGACAGCGTCGAGACCATCAAGACCGGCAGCTGGCTCAACAACGAGCGCTCGATCGTGCTGGCGGTGCTGCGCCAGCCCGACGCCAACACCGTGGCGGTGGTCGATGCCATCAAGGCCGCCCTGCCCCGCCTGATCGCGCAGATGCCGGGCTCGGTCAATGTCGCGGTGGTCAATGACCGCTCGAACTCGATCCGCGAATCGATCCACGACGTGCAGTTCACGCTGGCGCTGACGGTGGCGCTGGTGGTGATGGTGATCTTCCTGTTCCTGCGCCGCGCCGCCGCCACGCTGATCCCCACAGTGTCGCTGCCGATCTCGCTGATCGGCACGGTGGCGCTGATGAAGGCCTTCGGCTACAGCCTGGACAACGTCTCGCTGCTGGCCATCACGCTCGCGGTGGGCCTGGTGGTGGACGACGCCATCGTCATGCTCGAGAACATCGTGCGCCATATCGAGGAAGGCGTGGCGCCGCTGAAGGCCGCGCTGGCGGGTTCGCGCGAGATGGGCTTCACCATCCTGTCGATCTCGATCTCGCTGGTGGCGGTGTTTATCCCGATCTTCTTCATGCCGGGCGTGATCGGGCTGTTGTTCCATGAATTTGCCGCGGTGGTGTCGCTGGCGATCCTGGTGTCGGCGCTGGTGTCGCTGACGCTGATCCCGATGCTGTGCGCGCGTTTCCTGTCGGCCGAGAACGTGCCGGTGGATGAATCGCACCATGCCTACGGCGACCACGCGCCAGCGCAGCCCGCCATCGCGCAGAAGCAGACCTTCGGCATGCGCTCCACGCAGTGGTTCGAGAACCTGTTCGAGTTCACGCTGCACCGCTATGCGCGCGGGCTGGACTGGTGCCTGGCGCATCGCCGCACCGTGCTGGCGGTCGCAGGCCTGACGTTCGTGCTGACCGCGGTGCTGTTCGTCACCATCCCCAAGGGCTTCTTCCCCGAGGAAGATATCGGCCAGATCCAGGTCAACGCCGAAGGCCCGCAAGATATCTCCTTCGATGCCATGGCCGCGCGCCTGCGCGACGCGGCCGAGCGCATGCGCGCCAACCCCGCGGTCAGGAGCGTGGTGGTTTCCATCGGCGGCGGCCCCTCGCCCGCGATCAACACCGGGCGCATGTTCATCGAGCTCAAGCCGCTCGGCGAGCGTGCCAAAATGCCCGCCGTGGTGGAGTCGCTGCGCAAGGATGTGTCCGGCATCCCGGGCCTGGCAGTGTACTTCTCGCCGGTGCAGAACCTGCGCCTGGGCGGGCGCCAGAGCAAGAGCCGCTACCAGTACACGCTACAGAGCGTGAAGGCCGGCCAGCTGCAGGACTCCTCCGACAAGCTGATGGCGAAGATGCGCGCCGACCCGATTTTCCGCGACGTCACCAGCGATTCGCAGCAGTCGGGTCTGGAGGCGCAGTTGTCGATCGATCGTGACAAGGCCAATGCGCTCGGCGTGCAGATGCAGGACGTGCGCACCGCGCTGTATTCCGCTTTCGGCGAGCGGCAGGTGTCGACCATCTACACGCCGATCGACAACTACTACGTGATCCTGCAGGCGGCCGATGTCGACCGCACCGACGAGAGCGCGTTCTCCAAGCTCTATGTGCGCAGCAAGACCGGCCAGATGGTGCCGATCTCCGCCTTCGCCACTACCGAGCGCCGGGTCGGGCCGATCGCCGTCAACCACCAGGGGCAGCTGCCTTCGGTGACGGTGTCGTTCAACCTGGCGCCGGGCGCGGCGCTGGGCGATGCTTCGGCGCGCATCGACCGCTACCGGCAGGAGATCGCCATGCCCAGCTCGATCTTCACCAGCTGGGGCGGCGACGCGGCGGTGTTCCAGTCGTCGCAGGCCACGCAGATCGTGCTGCTGGTGGCGGCCATCGCGGTGATCTACACGCTGCTGGGCGTGCTGTATGAAAGCTATATCCACCCGCTGACCATCCTGGCGGGCTTGCCCTCGGCGGCGGTGGGCGCGTTGCTGACGTTGTTTGTCTTCAACATGGAGCTGTCGCTGATCGCGGTGATCGGCGTGCTGATGCTGATCGGCATCGTCAAGAAGAACGCCATCATGATGATCGACTTCGCGCTGGCCGCGCAGCGTGAACAGGGCATGCCGCCGGCCAAGGCGATCCGGCAGGCGTGCCTGCTGCGCTTCCGGCCGATCATGATGACGACCTTCGCCGCGGTGATGGGCGCGCTGCCGCTGGCGCTGGGCCTTGGCGCGGGTGCCGAGTTGCGCCAGCCGCTGGGCTTGGCCGTGGTTGGCGGCCTGCTGTTCTCGCAGGTGATCACGCTGTTCATCACGCCGGTGATCTACCTGGCGCTGGACCGGTTCTCCGGGACGGGGCCGTTGCAGATCGACGCTGAAGGCAACAAGCTGCCGGACAAGGCGCCGGGCGAGACGGTGCACCAGCGCTGAGGCACCGGCAGACAAGAAGAGGCCGCAGCATTGCTGCGGCCTCTTTGCTTTTGAGGCGCCGGCCAGGGTCAGACATTAGCGACATGTGGCGCGATCGCCACATGACATGTCCGCTCGATATAAGTGCTTTACGAACCAGATTTAAATGATAATAATTCTTGTTAACTAAAAACGGCGTCACCCGCGACACCACATTTTCGCGGGCAGCGCCTTCACGCAAGCCAGCCATCCCGTTCAGGTTTTTGCCAGCCAGCGCGTCCGTTTTCTTCTGGGGAGAATCCATGAAACGTCGCTGCCTGGTGCGCCTGCGCGCCACTATCCGGGTCACGCCTGTCGCTGCCGTCTGCGCAGCGTTAGGTTCGCCAGCCATTGCCGACGAGGGCGATAGCAAGCGCACCACCCTCGCCGCCCTAAATGAAGTGGTGGTCACCGCCACCCGCACCGCGGAACGCGCCGACTCGGTCGCCTCCACCATCACCACCCGCGATGCGCGCCAGATCGAACGCGCCCAGCTTGTCGACGAGACCGGCCTGTTCGCCGACGAGCCCGATATCGACGTGCCGCGCGACCGCCGCCGCTTTGGCGCGGGCAGCATCAATATCCGCGGCATCGAAGACAACCGCGTGCTGCAGATGGTCGACGGGGTGCGGTTGCCTGACTTCTTCAATGGCGGCGGGCCGTCGAATATCTCCAGCGCCACGCGCGATGCGCCTGAGTTCTCGTTCCTCAAGCGCGTGGAAGTGCTACGCGGTCCGGCCTCCAGCCTGTACGGCTCGGACGCCATCGGCGGCGTAGTCGCGTATGCCACCAAGGACCCGTCCGACCTGATGCAGGGCCGCAAGGTTGGCGGTGAAATCGGCCTGAACTGGAACGGCATCGACAACGGCTTTGGCCAGACCGCCGGCGTGGCGGGCGGCAACGACACCATCCAGGGCCTGTTCATGTACGCGAACCGCAACGCGCATGAAATGAAGAACATGGGCGGCGACGACTCCAATTCGGTGAACCGCACCAGGCCCAACCCGCAGGATGTGCGCACCCAGGCCTGGCTGGGCAAGTTCCTGCTGAACGCCAGCCCCGAGCACAAGTTCAAGTTCACCTACGAGCACCGCGACGGCAATACCGATACCGACATCCTGCGCCTGTCGACCGCACTGCCGCGCGTGACTTCAGCCAATGGCACCGAAGACCTGAAGCGCGACCGCGTCAGCCTGGACTACGCGTGGAAGCCGGCCGGCGGCGTGCTCGACCAGCTGACCGCGCAGGTCTACTACCAGAAAGCGGATATCAGGACCATCACCAACCAGGTGCGCAGCAACACCAGCACCGGCTGCTCGGCGTCCACGCGCGGCACCAGCCTGTGCAATGTCGAACTCGGCTTTGCCTTCCGCCAGGAACAGACCGGCTTCAACCTGCAGGCCGACAAGTCCTTTGCCACCGGCAGTGTCGCGCACCGGCTGATCGGCGGCGTCGATTTCATGCGCACGCGCACCACTGAATCGCGCGACGGCATCGTGCGCAACCTGACCACCGGCACCACCAGCAAGTCTCTGGCCGGCGACAACTTCCCGATGCACGACTTCCCCACCGGCGAGACGCGGCAGACGGGCTTGTTCGTGCAGGATGAGCTGCGCTTCCTCGATGGCCGCTTCACGCTGACGCCGGGCCTGCGCTATGACCACTACTCGCTTTCGCCCGATGGCGACGACGCGGTCTACAACAAGGCCGCGGGCGGCCCCGCCGTCAGCAAGAGCGATTCGCACGTGTCGCCCAAGCTGTCGGCACTGTGGCAGGCGACGGACCGCGTCAACCTGTGGGCGCAATACGTCTTCGGCTATCGCTCGCCCAACTACCAGGAGGTCAACGGCAGCTTCCGCAACACCATCCAGGGCTATGGTGCGGCGCCAAATGCCGACCTGAACCCGGAGAAGAGCCGCTCGTTCGAGATCGGCGCGCGCTATACCGACGACAACGTGCAGACCAGCGTGGCCGTGTTCGACAACCGCTACCGCGATTTCATCGAACAAGTGCAGCTCACCTGCCCGTCCGACCCGGCCTGCCTGCCCGGCCTGCGCGCGACCTACCAGTACCGCAACCAGACCAGCGTGCGCATCTATGGCGCCGAGTGGCGCGGCTCGTGGCGCTTCCTGCCGCAATGGCGCGTCGACGGCGCGGTGGCCTATGCGCACGGCAACAACGAGCAGACCGGGCAACCGCTGAACAGCGTCTCGCCGCTGCGCGCCAGTGCCGGCCTGAGCTGGGAGCGCACGCCGGGCCAGGGCGCGGGCATTCGCTGGCGCGGGGCGCGCCCGGTCACGCGCACCGACGATACGTCATTCACCTACTTCAAGCCCGCCGGCTACGGCGTGGTCGACCTGCAGGCGTGGTGGCGCTTCAACCGCTATGTCAGCCTGGCGCTGTCGGTGAACAACCTGTTCGACAAGAAGTACTGGCTGTGGGGCGATGTGCGCCAGACCGGCGTGGCCGCCACCGAGCCCGGCGTGGACTTCTACACGCAGTCGGGCCGCACCTTCGCTGCCAGCCTGAAGCTGTCGTTCTGAGCGCGGGAGTCTTGCCATGTCCCTGCAAAACATAATGAGAAGCCGCTTCGTGTGGGCGCTGCTGTGGCTGCTGATGCTGGCCGGCGCAGCGCATGCAGGCGCGGTGCCACGCATCGCCATCCTGACCAGTTCGCCGGTCCCCGCCGGCAAGTTCGCGCCATTGCGCGAGATGGCGCAGGCGCAAGGCATGGCGCTGGAGGCGCGCTATCTCGAACGCATGCCGGTGCAGGAGATCACGCCCTTTATCAACGACGCCGACCTGTTGATCGTCGATGCGCCGCGCGATCATATCGTCACCGCGATGCTGCAGAAGCTGGGCCCACTGTGGACGCAGGCACGCGTGCCGCGCGTGCTGGTGGCGACCGACCGCTACGAGGCCCACGGCGTTGACGACAAGCTTGCCGCGCAGCTGCATGCGTACTACGTCAACGGCGGCCGTGCCAACTTCAGCGCGATGATGCGCACGCTTGCCGCGCAGCAGTTCCGCCTGCGCGCCGATGGCAGTATCCCGGCACCGGTCGCCTTCCCCAAGGCGGCGTACTACCATCCGAAGCTGGTCAACATCATTACCACCTCACCCGACGAAGTGCTTGCCGCGTCGGGCAGCAGCGGCCCGGTGATCGGCATCGCCATCCACCAGGCTTATGTCTCGGGGCTGGACAGCGCCTTTATCGACGACCTGATCCGCCGCCTGGAAGCCCGCCATGCGCGCGTGCTCACCTTCTACGGCCCGGTGATGGATGCCGACGGCATCCTGCGCATGGCCATGCCTGAAGGCAGGCGCCTGGTCGACGTGCTGATCAACGGCCAGATCATGCTGAACCCGCAGGGACGCAAGGCCGAGTTCGAAAAGCTCGACGTGCCCGTGATGCAGGTCATGCCCTACCGCAAGGGCGATGCGAAGGCGTGGCAGGACGATCCGCATGGCATCAGCCTGACCGATACGCCGTTCTACCTGGTGCAGCCCGAGCTGGCCGGCGTGATCGATCCCATCGTCGCGGCCGCTGCCGCGAAAGGCGACGGCACCATCGCCAGCCTGCCGGCGCAGCTCGATACCGTGGCCGACAAGGCGCTGGCACTGGCGCGGCTGCGGCACCTGCCCAATGCCGACAAGCGCGTGGCGATCCTCTACTACAACTACCCGGCCGGCGAGAAGAACCTGTCGGCTTCGTTCCTGAACCTGCCCAAGAGCCTGGCCAGCACGCTGGCCGCACTGCGCGCCGCTGGCTATACGACCGAGGCGGCCGACGAAGCACGGCTGCAACGCGACCTGGGCGCGCTGCTGGCACCGTTCTACCGCAGCGGCAAGCTCGAACCATTGCTCGATGCGGGACTGGCGGTGTGGATGCCGATGTCGCAATACCGGCGCTGGTACGACGCGCAGCCCGCCGCATTCCGCGCCTCGGTGGCACAGCGCTGGGGCAACCCCGAGCAATCGGCGATGGCCACCACGCGCAACGGCGAGGCCGGCTTTGTGATCCCGCGCCTGCAGCTCGGCAACGTGGCGCTGATGCCGGTGCCGCCGCGCGGCGAGCGCAATGAATCGGACGAGAAGGCGCTGTACCACTCCACCACCACGCCGCTGAACCACTTCTACATGGCCGCCTACCTGTGGGCACGCGAAGGGCGCGAGGCGCTGGTGCACTACGGCACGCACGGCACGCAGGAATGGACGCCGGGCAAGGAGCGCGGGCTGTCCGTTACCGACCAGCCCTACCTGGTGCTGGGCGGCGTGCCGGTGATCTACCCGTATATCGTCGACGATGTGGGCGAGGCCATCCAGGCCAAGCGCCGCGGCCGCGCGGTGATCGTCAGCCACCAGACGCCGCCGTTCCGCCCGGCGGGCCTGCATACCGAACTGGTGTCGCTGCACGACCAGTTGCACCAGTTCCTGCAGCAGGATGAAGGCGCGGTGAAGGACACGATCAGGCAGCAGATCCTGGCGCGCAGCGCCTCGATGCACCTGTTCGAGGACATGGGCTGGACCGCGGCGCGCGCGCGCACCGATTTCACCGGCTATCTCGATGCGCTGCATATCCACCTGCATGAACTCGGCGGCACGCTGCAGCCCTATGGCCTGCATACCTTCGGCCAGTCACAGGACGACGGGCTGCGGCTCTACACGACCATGGCGATGCTTGGCAAGGACTGGCTCAAGCGCGTGTTCCCGGAAGAGCCGGAAGAGCTGTTCGCGGTCGACTATGCACAGCTTGCGCAAACCGCTCCCTACGCGATGGTGCGCCGCTACGTCGCCGAAGGTGCATCACTGGACGAACTGCGCGATGCGCGCCAGCGCGAAGACATGCAGCGCGCGCGGCAGCTTTACGCCAGCCTCGACGCCGCGCCGGAGAACGCGGGATTACTGACAGCGCTGGCAGGCCGGCACCTGTTGCCAGGCACCGGCGGCGATCCGGTGCGCAACCCCGATACGCTGCCGACCGGACGCAACCTGTATGGCTTCGACCCGTCCAAGGTGCCCAGCCGCGAAGCCTGGAACGCCGGCCAGGCCGCGGCCGAGGCCATGATCGCCGAATGGCACAAGCGCCATGGCCGGTACCCCGACAAGCTGGCGTTCTCGCTGTGGAGCGTGGAGACCATGCGCCACCAGGGCATGCTGGAAGCGCAGGCCATGGCGGTGCTGGGCGTGCGGCCCAAGTGGGACGATGGCGGCCGCGTCGTCGGCGTGGAAGCGATTGCCGCGGCGGAACTCGGGCGCCCGCGCGTGGACGTGGTGCTGTCGGCCACGGGCCTGTATCGCGATCACTTCCCCAACCTGATGAAGTGGCTGGCCGAGGCGGTGAAGCTGGCCGCCGCGCAGCCGGAGGCCGACAACGTCGTCGCCGCCAACACGCGCGCGGTGCGCGAACGGCTGGCGAAGCTCAACGTCCCCGCCGACCGGCTCGACTCGCTGGCCGTGACCCGCATCTTCGCCAGCGAATCGGGCAACTACGGCACCGGCCTGAACGTTGCCGCGATGGCCACCGACACCTTCGGCAGCGGCCGCGAGGCCGACGCCAAGCTGGCCAGGCTGTACCTTGCCCGCATGCAGTACGCCTACGGCCCCGACGAGCAGCACTGGGGCGAGGCGCTGCCGCAGGTCAACCTGTATGCCGAGAACCTGAAGGGCGTGGATGGCGCGCTGCTGGCGCGCAGCTCCAACCTGTACGGCATGCTGACTACCGACGATCCGTTCCAGTACCTGGGCGGCATCGGCCTGGCGGTGCGGCACCTGACCGGCAAGGCGCCCGAGCTGCTGATCTCGAACCTGCGCGATGCCAGCAATGCGCGCACCGAGACCGCGGCGGGCTTCCTGGCCAGCGAGCTTCGCACGCGCTATTTCCATCCGGGCTGGATCGAGGGCATGAAGGCCGAGGGCTACAGCGGCGCACTGAACGTGCTCGACACCGTCAACAATTTCTGGGGCTGGACCGCGGTCTCGCCCGAGATCGTGCGCGACGACCAGTGGACCGAGTTCGCCGAGGTCTATGTCAACGACAAGCACAAGCTGGGGCTGAACGAGTGGTTCGAGAGGAACGCGCCACAGGCCCAGGCGCAGGTGATCGAGCGCATGCTGGAAGCCGCGCGCAAGGGCTACTGGAAGGCCGACAGCAAGTTGCTGGAGACGCTGGCGCAGCGCTATGAGGATCTCGCGCAGCGCCATGACATCGTCAGCAACAACCGCGCGTTCAACCAGTACCGCAAGCAGCAGGTACAGGCCGCGGCCGAAGGCTTCGGCATGCAGGCGCCGGCAGCGGTCCGCGCTGCCAAACCTGCAGCGCCTGCAAAGCCCGCTGCGGCCGAATCCGCACCGGTGCCGCCGCCAGCGCCGAGCCAGTCCCAACCCCAGCCCGTGCAAGGCATGCAACTGGTCGAGCGCCAGCCGCTAGCGGCCGCCATTGTGCCGGTGCTGTCGTGGCTGGCCGGCGGCATCGCGCTGGCCGCGGCCATCGTCGGCGGAGCCGTCAGTGCGCGGCGCCGCCAGGCGGCTGCCGGCGGCAGCTGGATACCGGGACCGCGCCGAGCCCCTGGCAGAAGCATCCATCGAATTCCTCAAAACGAGACACCATGACCCCTACCCTGCTTGAAACCCTGATGTACGACGTCGGCCAGCTGTTCCTGATCCCGACGCTGGCGCTGATCGCGCTGCTGTTCCTGTATGCCTTCTGGGCGCTGGGCGAGTTCGCCATGCAGGCCTGGCTGCGCGCGCGCCATCCGATCGAAAGCGGGCGCGGCTACGTGCTGGTGATGTGGGCGCGCCGGCACAAGGTGGCCAATGCCGACGCGCTCGACGTCGCCGCGCACCGCCTGCTGGAACGCCCGCGCATCGCCACCCGCGTGGCGCCGATGCTGGGGCTGGTGGCCACCATGATCCCGATGGGCCCGGCGCTCAAGGGCCTGTCCGGTGGCAACCTGGCCAATGTGGGCGAGAATCTCACCATTGCCTTCTCCGCGGTGATCCTGGCGCTGATCGCGGCCAGCATCACCTTCTGGGTGGTCAATGTGCGCCGGCGCTGGCTGGCCGAAGAGCTGGTGTGGCTGGGCCAGTCGCGGCCGCAATGGGAGGCCGGGGAATGAAGTTCCTGGAAGAGAGCGAAGCCGACGACCCGATCCTGTCGGTGGTCAACCTGATCGACGTGTTCCTGGTGGTGATCGCCGCCCTGCTGGTGGCGATCGCGCAGAATCCGGCCAACCCGTTCACGCATGACGACGTGACCATCATCACCAACCCGGGCAAGCCCAATATGGAGATCGTGTCGCGCCGGGGCGAGAAGGTGGTGCGCTACCAGGCCAGCGGGCAGGTGGGCTCGGGCGACGGCATCAAGGCTGGCGTAGCCTATCGGATGAAGGACGGGTCGATGGTGTATGTGCCGGAGCAGCAGGCCGGGCAACAAGCGGGAGCGCAGGCCGCCAACCCCGCCACCACAACGAGATAAGGAAAGGAACTGCGTGATGTCATTCCGTTTGCGCATTGCAGGCATGCTGGCCGCCGCTGTCGCTGTGCTCGCCACCGGCTGCGCGGCCACGCGCCCCGCGCCCGAGGCGGTCAGCGCCGCCTTCGCCGGCAAGTCCTACGTGCTGCTGGGCGAGGTTCACGACAACGCCGCCGCGCAGCAGCAGCGCCTGGCCGCGCTGACGAGCGCCGTCGAGCAAGGCTGGCGCCCGGCCATCGCCATGGAGCAGTTCGACCGCGAGCGCCAGGCGGATATCGAGCGCGCCCGCCGCGAGCGCCCGCGCGATGCCGACTACCTGATCGCCCAGGCCGGCGGCGGTGCCTGGCAATGGCCGCTGTACCGGCCGGTGGTGGCGCTGGCGCTGCAGTACGACCTGCCGCTGGTGGCTGCCAACCTGTCGCGCGCCGACGCCGGCAAGATCGTGCGCGGCGGACTGGACAGCCTGTTCCCGGCCGGCGAGCGCCAGCAGCTGGGCCTGTCCGGTGCGCTGCCCGACGACCTCGTGGCCGCGCAGACGGCAGTGCTCGACTTGGGCCACTGCGGCAATTTCCCCAAGGCCATGCTGCCCGGGATGCTGGCGGCGCAGGCCGCGCGCGATGCGGTGATGGCGCAGACGCTGCGCCCCTACGCGCAGCGCGGCGCGGTGCTGATCGCCGGCAACGGCCACGTGCGGCGCGACATCGGCGTGCCGCGCTGGCTGGGGGCCGGAGCGGGCCAGATCGTCAGCGTGGGCTATGTGGAAAACCAGCCCGCCGACGGCGAGTTCGATATGGCGGTGGTGGTGCCGGCGGTGGGGCGCAAGGACCCGTGCCTGCAGGCGAAGCCAGCGGGGTGAGGTGGTCTTGAGAGCCGGAGCTTCCACGAAGTACCGCTTGCGGGCATGCCACTCCCGTCCTCATGCTTCCTCCTTGTCCCGCCATCCACGTAAACCCCGACCCTTTCTCCGCCCAATTGACAGCCTTTTGACAGTTTCCGCCGCCTAGAATCCGCCCCATGACCGGTAATTCCGGTCTGACGTTCACCAAAAGTCCAAGAACAGTCCCGGCCACGCCCCGCCGCGCCGGACAGGAGACAAGCACCGGCACTGCGCCTTTCGCGCAGTCCCCCCGGCTACCTTCCCGTCCCCGCAACGCAGTGGCAGCCGGAACGCCCGGGTCGGATCGCGGCTGCCAGCAGGCTGGCACGGCGCATCCCCGGTACAACCAGGAGACCGCTATGCGCCGTACCTATTCCCGCCTGGCCCATGCCGTGATGGCATCGGCCGCCGTTGCCGCCACCTTCGCCGCCGCGCCGGCCTTTGCGCTGGACAGCGTCAAGGTGATGATCGGCGCCAACCCGGGCGGCGGCTTTGACCAGACCGGCCGCTCGCTGGGCGCCGCGATGATTTCCGCGGGCCAGGCCAAGACCGCCTCGTATGACAACAAGGGCGGCGCCGGCGGCACCATCGCGCTGACCCAGTTCGTCAATACCGACAAGGGCAACCCCAATGCGCTGATGGTGGTGGGCGCGGTGATGGTGGGCGCGATCGAGACCAACAAGCCGCCGGTCACGCTGAAGAACGCCACCCCGATCGCGCGCCTGTTCGCCGACACCATGGTCATCACCGTGCCGGCCAGCTCGCCGATCAAGTCGATCAAGGACCTGACCACGCAGCTCAAGGCCAACCCGGGCAGCGTCAGCTGGGGTGGCGGCTCCAAGGGTTCGATCGACCACATCCTGGCCGGCCTGATCGCCAAGGAATCGGGCGTCGATCCCAAGAAGATCAACTACGTGCCCTTCCAGGGCGGCGGCGAAGCCTCGGCCTCGATCATGGGCGGCCACGTGACGGTGGGCATTGCCGGCGTGTCGGAGTTCCTGCCCTTCATCAAGAGCGGCAAGATGCGCGCGCTGGCGGTGACCTCCAAGGACCGCACCGCCGATATCCCGACGCTCAAGGAGCAAGGCGTGAACGTCGAGATCTACAACTGGCGCGGCGTGTACGGCGCGCCCGGCATCAGCGCCGAGCAACGCAAGGCCATGATCGACGCCGTGGTCAAGGCCACCGAGAGCCAGTCCTGGAAGGACACGCTGCAGAAGAATGACTGGACCCCGTTCCTGCTGACCGGCGACGAGTTCGGCAAGTTCGTCGACAGCGAATCGGCCCGCCTGGGCGCCTCGCTGCGTGAACTGGGCGTGGCCAAGTAAGGGCTGCCCGCAGCACCGCAAACCACCAGTACCGCTTCAACCCGCTTTACCTGTCGTGCCTGCCAACACCGCCGGTGAACCCGGCGGCAGGAAAACGGCGCAGGGCCCGGTGTCCACCTGCGATACCAGACAAATAACCATATGTCGCCGGGCCCTGCCGCCGCGCGGGCAGCATCTGCCAGCGTCGCGGACGCCAGCGCCCCTGCTGGCGACAAAGGCCAAGGAGTCTCCATGAAACCCTCGCACCTCGCCATCGGCATTGCCGTGCTGGCGCTCTCGCTGTTCTTCTTCCTCGGGCTGTCCGGCATTTCCGGCGAAGAGGGTTATGCCGGCCTGTCGCCGCGCTTCGTGCCCACGCTGGTGGCCGTCGGACTGGCGGTGTGCGGCGCGCTGCTGACGTGGCAGGGCGTGCGCGGCGGCTTCCGCAACATGCCGGAAGAAGATGCGGAGCTGCCGGACGCGCCGCACAACTTCGGCGGCTTCCTGTGGGTGGCCGCGGGGCTGGTGCTGAACATGGCGCTGATCGGCACGCTTGGCTTCGTGTTCGCTTCCACGCTCCTGATGGTGTGCGTGGCGCGCGGCTACGGCAGCCGCCGCATCGTGCGCGACGCGCTGATCGGCCTGTGCATCACGGTGCCGATGTGGGCGCTGTTTGAATTCCTGCTCGGCATCAACCTGCCGCTGCTGCCCATCGCTGGCTTCTGAGCCCGCCCGCCCGACCAGCAAGGAGTCTTCGAATGGATACCCTGAACCTGCTGATGCACGGCTTTGCCGTCGCGATCACGCCAATCAACCTGATGTGGGCCCTGGTGGGCTGCTTCCTTGGCACCGCCATCGGCGTGCTGCCCGGCATCGGCCCCGCGCTGACGGTGGCGATGCTGCTGCCGCTGACCGCCAAGGTGGAACCGACCGCGGCGCTGATCATGTTCGCCGGCATCTACTATGGCGCGATGTACGGCGGCTCGACCACCTCGATCCTGATGAACACCCCGGGCGAGTCCTCCACCATGGTCACGGCCATGGAAGGCAACCTGATGGCCAAGAACGGGCGCGCCGGCCCGGCGCTGGCCACCGCGGCGATCGGCTCGTTCGTGGCCGGCACCATCGCCACCGTGCTGCTGTCGATGTTCGCGCCGGTGGCGGCGGACGTGGCGCTGCAGTTCGGCCCGGGCGAGTACTTCATGATCATGCTGCTGGCCTTCACCACGGTCTCCGCCGTGCTGGGCTCGTCGCTGCTGCGCGGCATGACCGCATTGTTCCTGGGCCTGGGCATCGGCCTGATCGGCATGGATTCGCTGTCGGGCCAGACCCGCTATTCGATGAACGTGCAGGAGCTGTACGACGGCATCGACATCGTGGTGGTGGCGGTGGGCCTGTTCGCCGTGGGCGAGGCGCTGTTCAACGCCTTCTTCCCGCAGCCGGCGGGCACGTTCAACAAGCTCAGCTCGGTCCACATGAACAAGTCGGACTGGAAGCGCTCGGTCCCGGCGTGGATTCGCGGCACCGTCATCGGCTTCCCGTTCGGGCTGATCCCCGCCGGCGGCGCCGAGATCCCGACCTTCCTGTCGTATGCCACCGAGAAGAAGCTGTCGGACCACAAGGAAGAGTTCGGCAAGGTCGGCGCGATCGAAGGCGTGGCCGGCCCCGAAGCGGCCAACAACGCCGCCGTCACGGCGACGCTGGCCCCGCTGCTGACGCTGGGCATCCCCACCTCCAACACCACCGCGATCCTGCTGGCCGCGTTCCAGAACTACAACCTGCAACCGGGCCCGATGCTGTTCCAGACCTCGGGCGACCTGGTGTGGGGCCTGCTGGCGTCGCTGTATATTGGCAACGTCATGCTGCTGGTGCTGAACCTGCCGGCGATCGGGCTGTGGGTGCGCATGCTGCGCGTGCCCACGCCGCTGCTGTACGGCGGCATCCTGATCTTCGCGGGGCTGGGCGCCTACGGCATCCGCCAGTCGTGGTTCGACCTGCTGCTGCTGTTCGTGGTCGGCCTGCTGGGCATGGTGATGCGCCGCTTCGACTTCCCCACCGCGCCGGTGATCGTGGGCATGATCCTGGGGCCGATGGCCGAGAAGCAGCTGCGCAATGCGCTGTCGATCGGCCAGGGCGACTGGGCCCTGTTCCTGCGCCAGCCGATCTCGGCCACCATCCTGGCGCTGACCGTGGCGGTGGTGGTGATCCCGCGCCTGTTGCGCTGGCACGCGACCCGCACCTCGGCGCACGCGCAGGCCGACAACGCGGCATGATGCGCGCGATCTTGCGGTAAGCTTTGCGAGGCCCGCACGCCAACGGCGTGCGGGCCTCTTGTCTTTCGTCGTCCGTCTTCCAGAACAACAAGCCGCCGGCGCCCCCGCGCCAGGCCGCTGCCACATGCGTCTCTTCTCCAACCCCTGGCTATCCGCGCTGCCCACGCTGGCACTCGGGCTGGCCGCCGCCCTGCTCTGCACCGCGCTGCATACCCCGCTGCCGTGGATGATCGGCCCGTTGCTGTCCGTGGCCGCCGCGCGCATGGCCGGGGCCGACCTGCGGGCGCCGTCGCAGGCCCGCAATGCGGGCCAGTGGGTGATCGGCGCGTCGCTCGGGCTCTACTTCACGCCGGACGTGGTGGCGCGGCTGGTGGAGTACCTGCCCTACATCATTGCCGGCTCGCTGTTCGCGCTGGTGCTGGGCGCGGGCGGCGCCATTCTGCTGCGGCGGACCACCGGCGTGGCCTTCAAGACCGCGTTCTTCTCCACCGCCATCGGCGGCGCCTCGGAGATGGCCAACCTGGCCGAGCGCAACGGCGCGCGCATCGACCAGGTGGCGGCCGCGCATTCGCTGCGGGTGCTGATGGTGGTGGTGACCGTGCCGGCGATCTTCCAGTACGGCGGCATCCACGGGCTCGACCCCTATATCCCCGGCCCGCGCGTGGTCAGCGCGCCGGGGCTGCTGGCGCTGATCGCCATCACGCTGGGCGTGGCGCTGCTGGTGAAGCGGCTGAACATGCCCAACCCGTTCGTGATCGGCACGCTGCTGGCCGCGGCGGTGCTGACCGCGTCCGGGATCGAGCTGTCGGCCATCCCCACCTGGATGAGCCGTGCCGGCCAGCTGCTGATCGGGGTCTCGCTGGGGGTGCGCTTCTCGCGCGAGTTCCTGCATACCGCGCCGCGCTTCCTGTCGGGCGTGGCGCTCTACACCGTGCTGGCGCTGGTGGTCTCGGCGCTGGTGGGCTGGGGGCTGTCGGCGCTGTCGGGCGCGCACCCGGCCACGGTGATCCTGGGCACCACGCCGGGCGGCATTGCCGAGATGTGCATCACCGCCAAGGTGCTGGAGGTGGGGGTGCCGCTGGTGACCGCGTTCCACGTGATCCGGATGGCCTTCGTGGTGCTGGCCACCGGCCCCCTGTATCATTGCCTCAAACATCGCGTCGCGCCGGAGGAGACAGAGTAGCGGTCCGCCACAGGACGGCTACGGTGCGGCCAGCCAGAACCAGGAGCGCCATGTCCGAAGCCGCACCGCAATTCAGCCTCACCGATATCGACGCCACGCTGGAGCGCGTGCTGGCGCCATGGGTGCGCCAGCTCGGCCTGCGCGCCGAGGCCGTCGATGCCCAGGGCGTCACGCTGCGCCTGCCGTTCAGCGAATCGTTCCGCCATGCGGGCGGCGTGGTCTGCGGCCAGGTGCTGATGTCCGCCGCCGATACCGCCATGATCGTCGCCGTGGCCAGCGCGCTGGGCGCCTTCCGCCCGATGACCACGGTCACGCTCACCACCAATTTCATGCGCCCGGTGATCGACGGCGACGTGCTGGTGCGCGCCAACGTGCTGCGCCTGGGCAAGACCGTGGTGTTCGGCGAGATCGAGCTGACCGGCACCGACGGCAAGCTGGCGGTGCAGGCCACCACCACCTACGCCCTGCTCTGATCCCCGCGCAACGCCAGCGTCCATGACTTCCGGCCACGCCAATCCCTTCGACCAGATCGTCTTTGCCGGCGGCGGCAACCGCTGCTGGTGGCAGGCGGGCTGGTGGGACACGGTCGCGCCGGAACTGCAGCTGCGCCCGCGCGTGATCGCCGCGATTTCGGCCGGCGCGGCGACGGCGTGCATGGTTTATGCGCATGACTCGCACCAGACCATGGACTACTACCGCGAGGTGCTGTCCAACAACCGCCGCAATGCCTACTGGGGCAACCTGCTGCGCAATGAGCGCGTGTTCCCGCATTACGGCATCTACCGCACCGCGTTGCTGACGATCTTCGCCGACGGGCGCCTCTCGCACCTGCAGCAGGCGCCGGAGATCCGCATCGGCGTGGCCCATATCCCGCGCTGGACCGGCCCGCGCCTGGCGGTGGCCGCGGGGCTGCTGGCGTACAACATCGACAAGCATGTGCTCAAGACGCTGCACCCGCGGCTGGGGCGCAAGCTGGGCTTCCGCCCGGAGTTCGTGCGCGCGCAGGACTGCGATTCGCCCGAGCAGCTGGCCGACCTGCTGCTGCAGTCGGCCTCCACGCCGCCGTTCACGCCGGTGCTGCGCCGCGGCGGCCGCCCGGTGCTGGACGGCGGGCTGGTCGACAATGTACCCGTGGACGCGCTCGATGCCACCCCGGGCAATGTGCTGGTGCTGGTGACAAGGCTGTATCCGCGCCCGCGCCGTTTCGTGCTTGAGCAAGGCGGCCAGCGCCGCCTGTACCTGCAGCCCTCGCAGCGCGTGCCGATCTCGAGCTGGGACTACACCCGGCCCGATGCCATGACGCACGCCTACGAGCTGGGCCGCCGCGACGGGGAAACTTTCCTGCGCGAGTGGCCGTCGATCCTGAATACCGAACTGCGGCCCGCTGCCTAGTGTTTCGTTTGCTGGCGCTGGCCTGATTGTTGTCGATGCGGCCCGCGTGCCGCGACAGGAGGCATGGATGACTAAGCGCCAGACAACCCTCTCCGGAACGCAGGGGGCCAAGGAACCGCGGCGCGCCCGCGAGGTCAGCGCGGCGCCGCCGGTGGAGCAGGTGCCGCGCGTGCGCAACGGCCGCACGCGGCGCAACGACAAGGTGCGCAAGGCAGACCTGGTGGTGATCGGCGGCGGCTCGGGCGGCGTGGCCTGCGCGCGGCGTGCCGCCGCGCACGGCGCACGCGTGATCCTGGTCGAGCGCGATGCCATTGGCGGCACCTGCGTCAACCGCGGCTGCGTGCCCAAGAAGATGCTGTCCTACGGCGCCACCTGGTCGGCCATCCTGTCGGGCTGCCTGTCGCACACCGGCGGGCATGAGGACTGGCGCGACGCCATCGTGCGCGTCAACGCCGAAGTGGCGCGGCTCAACGCGGGCTACACCCAGCGCCTGCATGAATCCGGCGTGGAAATACTGCGCGGCGACGCACTGGTCACCGGCCCGGACGAAGTGCGCGTCGGCGACGAGACCATCCATGCCCGCCGCATCCTGGTTGCCACCGGCGCGCGCCCGCGCGCGCTCGACGTGCCCGGCGGCGGCCTCGCCGCCAGCTCCGACGATGTCTTCACCTGGCAGAGCCTGCCGGGTTCGATCGCGGTCATCGGCGGCGGCTACATCGGCGTGGAGCAGGCCTCGATCCTGTCGCGCTACGGCGTCAAGGTAGACCTGATCGTTGCCGGCGACCGGCTGCTGCCCCACTTCGACCATGACATCTCCAGGTCACTGGCCGATGCACTGACCGCGCGCGGCGTGCGCCTGCACCTGAACGCCAGGGTGCACCTGCTGAGCCAGGCCAACGGCGCGGTGGAAGTCTGCTACCGCCCCACCGACCGCCCGGGCCAGACCGAGGCCGTGCGCGCGCAGGCCGCGCTGGCGGCAATCGGGCGCATTTCCAACGTGCAGGGCTTCGGGCTCGAGACGATTGGCGTGGACTTTGGCGACAAGGGCGGCATCCGCGTGGACCGCCAGTTCCGCAGCAACGTGCGCGGCATCTACGCGCTCGGCGACGCCATCGACGGCCTGCACCTGACACCGGTGGCCACCGCGCAGGGCCGCTGGCTGGCCGACCGCCTGTACGGGCGGCGCGGCGAACGCGCCGATTTCGACTTCGTGCCCACCGCGGTGTTCTGCGAGCCCGCCATCGGTGCCGTGGGCCTGACCGAGGCCCAGGCGATCGCAGCCGCCGGCAAGCCCGAACGCATCCGCACCGTGGTCAAGCACTTTGTCTCGCTGGAAAACCGCTTTGGCGGCACGGCCCACCAGTCGATGTTCAAGCTGGTGCTGAACGCGCGCAGCGGGCGCGTGCTGGGCGCGCACCTGATGGACGACGCTGCACCCGAGATCGTGCAGACGCTGGCAGTGGCATTGCGGCTGGGCGCGCGCGAATCGCACCTGCAGACCACGGTGCAGCTGCATCCTACGGTGGCGGAGGAATTGTTTGGCTAGGCGTTATTCGCCGATGGGCAGCTTCAGCACCGCGCGCACGCCGGTGCCCTGCAGCCCATCGCCAAGCTCCACCGTGCCGCCAAACCGCGCCGCCATCTCGCGCGAGATGGCCAGCCCCAGCCCGGAGCCCGGCTCCGCATTGCCCACACGCCGGTAGAAGCGCGCGAAGACCTTTTCGCGCTCTTCGGCCGGAATGCCCGGCCCATCGTCTTCCACCACCAGGCAGGCGGTCTGGTCGGCGCGCGTGGCCGACAGCGTAATGCGGCTGCCGCGCGGCGAGTACTGGATCGCGTTGTGGACCAGGTTGGCCAGCGCCTCGCGCAGCAGCGCGGGGTCGGCGCGCACCGGCAGCTTCAGCCCCGGCACCGGCTCCCAGCCGAAGTCCTGCTGCTTGCCGCGCGCCAGCGGCAGGTAGTCCAGCGCCACCTGCTCGGCCACGGTGACGGCGTCGATGATGTCGATGCCATCGGCTTCCTGGGCGGCTTCGCCGTGGTGCTGGCGTACCCGCGCCAGCGCCAGCAGCTGGTTGGTCAGGCGCGCGGCCTGCTCCAGCTGGGTGACGATGCCGCCCACGGCTTCACCGGCGGCCTGGCGCGCGGCCTCGGGGTCGGGCGCGCGCAGCTGGCGCTGGGCGTATTCGGCCTGGGTCTTCAGGATGGCCAGCGGCGTGCGCAGCTGGTGCGCGGCGTCGGCGATGAACTGGGCCTGCGACTGCGCCATCGCCGCGGAGCGCGACACATGCAGGTTGACCGCATCGACCAGCGGGCGCACCTCGGCGGGCACGCGCTCGAACGTGAGCGGTGCCAGGTCGTCCGGTGACCGCGCCTCCACGTCGTCGCGCACGCGTGCCAGCGGGCGCAGCACGTAGGTGACGCCGCCCACCAGGATGCCGGCGCTCAGCAGGATCAGCAGCAGGTCGCGCGCCAGCGCGCTGCGCCAGACCGTGCCGATCAGCGTGGTGCGCGGCTCGGCAGTCTCGGCCACCTGGATGATCACGCGCATGCGCGCGTCCGGCCGATACACCGGCCGCGCCATGGCGGCGATGCGCACTGCCTCGCCCCGGTATTCGGCGTCGTAGAAGCGCGGCTGGTTGTTGACGAGGCTGCCCGCAGGCAGCGGCAGGTCATCGTAGCCGGTGACGGTCTCGACCTGGCCGGCGCGCTCGGTCGACACGCGGTAGAACACATGGGTCTGCGCCGCGGTCTCGAACATCTCCATGGCGGCGTCGGGCAGGGTCAGCTGGACGCTGTCGCCGGCCATGCCGATGGCATTGTCTATGGCTCGGATCGAACCATAGAGCGAGCGGTCATAAGCCGTGTTGGCGGCGTCGCGCAGGGTGCCGTAGGTGAGCCAGGTGTCGATCGCCATCATCGCCGCCAGCGCCGGCACCAGCAGCAACAGCAGTTGCCGGCGCAGGCTGCCGCGGCGCCACAGCAGCACCGGATGGCGCGGACTTAGAACCCATTTCATGGTGAAGAAGGGGACGCGTTCAAGCCAGGCGCGGCGCAGGCCAGGCGCGGGCCGCCGGCCTTGGTGATTCCAAGGTCAAGGCCCGTAATGACGCATGCGCCGCGCCTGGCTTGAACCCGAAGGGAAGGCTGCTGCCGGGCCGCATGGCGTTGTTGCTGGATTGCGTGGAATAACCACGCCGCGTCGGCCACGCCTAGCCCTGCGGCCCGGCGGCAGCCTTCGCGCCCCTTCTTCACCATGAAATGGGGTCTTATCCGCAAGTGCATGATTAGCGCCCGGCCTCGGGCTCCAGCAGGTAGCCGAAGCCGCGCAGCGTGACGATGGTGACGCCGTGCCCGGCCAGCTTCTTGCGCAGCCGGTAGACCAGCACCTCGATCGCGTCGGGCGAGACATCGGCGTCGAGCGAGAACACCTTGTCGAGCAGCTGCGCCTTGGTCAGCGGCTGGCCGCTGCGTGCCAGCAGCGCGCCCAGCAGGGTCGATTCGCGCGGGGTCAGCGCCAGCGGCGCGCCGTCCAGCGTGAAGCTGCGGGTCTCGCCGTCGAACACCAGCGTGCCGCACTGCAGGCGCGGATGCGCGCGCCCGCGGCTGCGCCGGATCAGCGCCAGCAGCCGCGCTTCCAGCTCGGCAATGGCAAAAGGCTTGGGCAGGTAGTCGTCGGCGCCCAGGTTCAGGCCGCGCACGCGTTCGTCCAGCGTGTCCTGGGCGGTCAGGATCAGCACCGGGGTGCGGTCGTCGCGCCCGCGCATGGACTTGAGCACGGCCAGCCCGTCCTTGCCGGGCAGGCGCAGGTCGAGCAGCACCGCGTCGTACTCTTCCGCCTGCAGGCGGGCCTCGGCCTGCAGCCCGTCGGCGACGTGCTCGATCACAAAGCCGCCCTGCTCCAGCGCGCGGGCGACCCAGCGTGCCAGTTCGATTTCATCCTCCACCAGCAGGATGCGCATGCCGGTCTCCTCCTCTGCCGGTTTGGTCCATATTTCGGTTGCGGCGGCGGAAAACGTCCGCACAACAGGGGGCTGCACCGATGGAGCGCGCCCGCCGCGGGCGCCTATAATACCCCCGCCCCGCTGGTCCCGGCGCGTGTTGTCCGCGCGCCCGCGCCCTTCCACAGGCAGTTCTTCCGTTTCCGACCACCGTGCCCACGCGTCCACCCCCGCCGTCCCTGCCGTGCGCTTGCGAGCCGCCTGCCTCGGCGCAGCGCCGCCGCCTGCTTGGCGCATCGCTGCTGGCCGGCGCCGCCTTGCCGGCCGCATGGCCCCTTCATGCCCAGTCTAGGCCGCCGGCGCCACCGCCGGGGTATCCGTCCGGGTATGACGCAACCATCGCCGGCGCCATGCGCGAAGGCATGGTCACGGTCTATGCATCGACCGACCTGAAAGTGGCGCAGCCGCTGATCGCCGCGTTCGAGGCGCGCTACCCGGGCATCCGCGTGCACTACCAGGATCTCAACACGATCGAGCTGAACCAGCGCTTCCTGGCGGAGACCGCGGCGCTGGGCGGCAAGCGGCCCGCGCCCGATGCGGCCTTCGCCGACGTGCTGTGGAGCACGGCGATGGACCTGCAGATCAAGCTGGTCAATGACGGCCATGCGCAGCGCTATGCCTCGCCCGAGCGCGCCGGCCTGCCCGGCTGGGCGGTGTGGCGCGACGAGGCCTGGGGCACCACCTTCGAGCCCGCGGTGATCGTCTACAACCGCCACCACCTGGCCGGCATGCGCCCGCCGAGCAGCCGCAGCGGGCTGGCGCGGCTGCTGCAGGAACACGCGCCGCGCTGGCATGGCAAGGTGGTGACGTATGACGTGGAGCGCTCAGGCGTGGGCTACCTGCTGGCGCAGCAGGACGCGCGCATGGGCAGTGAGTTCTGGTACCTGGCGCAGGCGCTGGGGCGCGCCGGGGTGCAGCTGTCGGCGTCCACTGCCGAGATGATCGAGCGCATCGCCAGCGGCGAGCTGGTGATGGGCTACAACCTGCTGGGTTCGTACGCGCTGTCGCTGATGGAGCGCGGCGCGGCCATCGACGTGATCGCCCCGCGCGACTACACGCTGGTGATGTCGCGGGTGGCCTTTATTGCCCGGCGCGCGCCGCGGCCCAATGCGGCGCGGCTGTGGCTGGACTACCTGCTCTCGCGCGAGGGCCAGGAGCTGCTGGCCAAGTCCACCTCGCAGCTCTATACCATCCGCACCGATACCGACAGCGTGCACACCGCGGCAGCATTGTCGGAGCGGCTGGGCTACGCGCTCAAGCCGATCAGCGTCGGCCCGGGCCTGCTGGCCGCGCAGGACGCGATGCGCAAGCGCGCCTTCCTGGCGCGCTGGCGCGAGGCCATGCGCGGCTGAGCGCGCCGCTCAGGGGATCAGGTCGCCGGTTTCGAGCCCGCCCGGTTGGGCGTTCGGGCAGGCCTGCTGGCACAGCGTGGACAGCTCCCGGTCCAGCGCCGCCATCGGGCGCGGCACGTAGCCGTGGCGCAGCGCCGGTGAGAACTTCAGGGTATCGATAAAGGCGTCGGACATGCGCTCGGCGTTGGCGTCGAGGTCGAAGTCCTGGGGCGAGAACAGCCAGTGCGCCAGCACCCCGCCGATGGCGGCATGGAAGGCGTTGACGGCCAGGTCCAGGTCCAGGTCGGCGGGCAGCTGGCCGCGCTCCAGGGCCAGGCGCAGGTGCTCGCGCATCTTGACCAGGCCGTCCTGGTGCGACTGGCGCTGGCGCTCGAAGATGGCGCCGTTGTCCTGCACCATTTCACACTTGTGGAAGATGATCTCGAACACCCGGCGCCAGCGCGGGTTGACCACGGTCTGGCGCATCACATAGGCGCAGATGTCGCGGATGCCGCCCAGCGGGTCTTCCTGGCGCGCGAGCCGCTCGGGGTCGCACAGCGCTTCCACGGGCAGGTTGACGCGGTCGCACATGGCGGCGAACACATCGCTCTTGTTCTTGAAGTGCCAGTAGATCGCGCCGCGCGTGACACCCGCCGCCTCGGCGATGTCGGCCAGCGACGGGCGTGCCACGCCGCGGGCGTGGAACACGGCTTCGGCCGCGTCGAGAATCCGGTGGCGCGTTTCAAGCGCCTCTTCCTTGGTGCGTCTGACCATTTTTGTCTCTGGTGCCGGCGGCATGACGCAATAGAGGCGTCATGGCCAGCCTTGTTGGTTCTCCCTGGTGCGGCCGCTGAGGCAGCCGCACGGGCCGGCGCATGCGCCGGCGGGTCGTTGTCGTCACATGCCAATGTGCTTGCAGCCTGCGAGCCGACACGACGGCGCGCATCCTAACCCGAGCCGGCGGTTTGCGCCGTGATTCCGAACGGGTAGGACGCAATTCGGACCGATCGGTTGGGTTTGACCGGGCTCGGGATCCGCATTGCCGCGGCCCCGCGGCGCCGGTTGTGCGCCGAAAGGCCCTTCTGCAACATCAACTTAACATACATGCTTGAATGTATATATAATACGCGCTTGCCCGGCGTTCGGCCAGCCGCCATCTGTGACATACCCAGCACAGCTGGCAATCCCTGCCGCAGGCCAGCCGGGCATGAATCCAGTCGTTACATAAAAGCCACCGTTCGTCGCATTTGACATTGCGACGCCGCGATTTGTGGCTAGCATCACGCTTTTGTCCGCCGCGAACCATGCGGCGTGCTGTGTCGTTTCCGTTTGTCGGATGACAGGTCGGGACGATGCGGCAGATCTCAAATTGCCATCATGGGGTTATCGATGAGGAAGTCCCAACGTATCCGTTGCGTTGCAGCCTATGCACTAGCGGCGCTGTCTGCCGTGGCGCTTGTTGCCTGTGGCGACAAGAAGGCCGAAGGCGGCCCCCCGCCCCCGCCGGAAGTGGGTGTGGTGACCGTGACGCCGTCGCCGGTCGCCGTCGTCAATGAACTGCCGGGCCGCCTGGAAGGCATACGCACGGCCGAAGTGCGTGCTCGCGTCGAAGGCATCGTGCTGTCGCGCAACTACACCGAAGGCGGCGAAGTGAAGGCCGGCCAGGTGATGTTCCGCATCGACCCGGCGCCCTACCAGGCCACGCTGGCTTCGGCCCAGGCCGCGCTGCAGCGCGCCGAGGCCAACGCCGTGTCGGCGCGCCTGAAGGCCGAGCGCTACAAGCCCCTGGTGGCCGTCAACGCGGTCAGCAAGCAGGAGTACGACGACGCCGTGGCCTCCGCCGGCCAGGCCAACGCCGACGTGGCTTCGGCCAAGGCGGCGGTGCGCACCGCCCAGATCAACCTGGGCTACACCACCGTGACCGCGCCGATCAGCGGCCGTGCCGGCCGCGCGCTGGTGACCGAGGGCGCGCTGGTGGGCAAGGGCGAGGCGACCAAGCTGGCGCTGGTGGAGCAGGTCGACCCGATGTGGGTCACCTTCACCCAGCCGGCTTCGGAAGTCACGCGCCTGCGCCGCGCCATCGAGTCCGGCATGGTCAAGGGCATGAACGGCGGCGCCAAGGTGCACCTGTACGTCGAAGACGGCCGCGAGTACGAACAGACCGGCAAGCTGCTGTTCTCTGACATGACCGTGGACCCGACCACCGGCGCGATCACGCTGCGCGCGCAGTTCCCCAACCCGAAGCGCGAACTGCTCTCGGGCACCTTCGTGCGCGTGAAGATCGAGCAGGGCGTGGATGAGAACGCACTGACCGTGCCGCAGCGGGCGCTGATCCGCGGCGCGCAGGGTGCCAGCGTGATGGTGGTGGGCACGGACGGCAATGTCGCGGCGGTGCCGGTCAAGGCGCCGCAGGCCATTGGCGACAGCTGGGTGGTGACCGAAGGCCTGAAGGGCGGCGAGAAGGTGATCGTCGAGGGCCTGCAGAAGATCAAGGTCGGTGCGCCGGCCAGGGCCGTGCCGTTCAAGCCGGCCGGGGCCTCGGCCGCGGCGACGGCCTCGGCCCCGGCGGCGCCGGCCTCGGCCCCGAAGGCCGAGAGCCAGCAGCAAGCCAAGTCTGACGCCAGGCAAGGCTGAACCCTGCCGTACCAACGGCAAATACGGCTAGACCGCTAGACCAAGAGGGAGCCAGTTTTATGGCCAAGTTTTTTATCGACCGGCCGGTGTTCGCGTGGGTGCTCGCGCTGATCATCGTGCTGGGCGGCATATTGGCGATCCTGCAGTTGCCGATCGCGCAATATCCGAACATCGCCCCGCCGACGATCTCGGTCACCGCCACCTACCCGGGTGCGTCGGCCAAGACGCTGGAGGATTCCGTCACCTCGGTGATCGAGCAGGAGCTTAACGGCGCCCCTAACCTGCTCTACTACAACTCCACCAGCGAGTCGTCCGGCCTGGCGAGCATCACCATCGCCTTCGCGCCGGGTTCGAACGTCGACCTGAACTCGGTCGAAGTGCAGAACCGCCTCAAGCGCGTGGAAGCGCGCCTGCCGGCTGAAGTGCGCCAGCAGGGCGTGCGCGTGGACAAGGCCGGGAACAACTACATGATGTTCCTGACCGTGTCGTCCAAGTCCGGCACGGCTGACGCGATCCAGCTCGGCAACTATGTTTCGGCGCAGGTGATCGACTCGATCCGCCGCGTGCCGGGCGTGGGCCAGGCCGACCTGTTCGGCACCGAGTACGCCATGCGGATCTGGCTGGACCCGGCCAAGCTGACCGGCTACAACCTGACCCCGACCGACGTCACCGCCGCGGTGGGCGAGCAGAACATCCAGGTCGCCGTGGGCGAGCTGGGCGGCACGCCCTCGCCCAAGGGCACCGAGCTTAACGCCACCGTCACCACCGAAAGCCGCCTGACCACGCCGGAGCAGTTCGGCAACATCCTGCTGCGCACCAACCCGGACGGGTCTTCGGTGCGCATCAAGGACGTGGGCCGGGTGGAGCTGGGCGGTGCCGACTACTCGACGCTGGCCCGCACCAACGGCAAGCCGTCGGCGGCCATCGCCATCAAGCTGGCCCCGACCGGCAATGCGCTGGCCACGGCCACCGCGGTGCGCGCCAAGATGGAAGAGCTGTCCAAGACCTTCCCGGCGGACTACCAGTACTCGGTGCCTTACGACACCTCGGCCTTCGTCAAGATCTCGATCGAGGAAGTGATCAAGACGCTGCTGGAAGCCGTGGTGCTGGTGTTCCTGGTGATGTACCTGTTCCTGCAGAACTTCCGCGCCACGCTGATCCCGACGCTGGTGGTGCCGATCGCGCTGCTGGGCACGTTCGGCGCGCTGCTGGCGTTCGGCTTCTCGATCAATGTGCTGACCATGTTCGGCATGGTGCTGGCCATCGGTATCCTGGTGGACGATGCCATCGTGGTGGTCGAGAACGTCGAGCGGATCATGAGCGAGGAAGGACTCTCGCCACGTGAAGCCACGCGCAAGGCCATGGGCCAGATCACCGGCGCCATCATCGGCATCACGCTGGTGCTGACCGCGGTGTTCATCCCGATGGCGTTCTTCTCGGGCTCGGTGGGCAACATCTATCGCCAGTTCTCGCTGTCGCTGATCTCGTCGATGGCGTTCTCGGCGCTGCTGGCGCTGACGCTGACCCCGGCGCTGTGCGCGACGCTGCTCAAGCCCGTCGAAGCCGGCCACCATCATGAGAAGAAGGGCTTCTTCGGCTGGTTCAACCGCACCTTCGCGCGCGCGTCGACCAGCTACCAGGGCGTGGTGGCGCGCATCCTCAAGCGCACCGGCCGCTACCTGATCATCTACGCGGTCATCATCGTCGGCGTGGTGGTGCTGTTCAAGCGCCTGCCGTCGTCGTTCCTGCCCGACGAAGACCAGGGCTACATGATCACCGTGGTGCAGCTGCCCAACGGCGCCACGCAGGACCGTACCATCGGCGTGCTCAAGCAGATCGAGGACTACTACCTGCAGAAGGAAAGCAAGGTGGTGGACCAGATGATCACGGTGGCGGGCTTCTCCTTCTTCGGCCGCGGCCAGAACGGCGGTATCGCGTTCGTGCGCCTGAAGGACTGGAAGGAACGCACCGGCGCGGGCGAAACCGCGCAGGCGCTGGTCGGCCGTGCCTTCGGCGCACTGTCGTTCATCAAGGACGCGATCATCTTCCCGCTCAATCCGCCGGCGATTTCCGAGCTGGGCAACTCCTCGGGCTTTGACTTCCGCCTGCAGGACCGCACCGGCCAGGGCCACGCCAAGCTGATGGAAGCACGCAACATGATGCTGGGCATGGCGGCCAAGAGCCCGGTGCTGATGGGCGTGCGCCCGGAAGGCCAGGAAGACGCGCCGCAGCTGCAGATCGACATCGACCGCGAGAAGGCCAAGGCGCTCGGCGTCACCGTGGCCAGCATCAACTCGACGCTGTCGATTGCGTTCGGCTCGAACTACGTCAACGACTTCATCTATGAAGGTCGGGTGCGCAAGGTGATCGTCCAGGCAGAAGGCTCAGACCGCCGCCTGCCCGACGACCTGACCAAGCTGCGCGTGCGCAACAGCAACGGCGACATGGTGGCTTTTGCCGCGTTCGCGACCTCCAAGTGGGTGATGGGCTCGCCGCGCCTGGAGCGCTACAACGGCATGCCGGCGGTGAAGCTGGCGGGCCAGGCCGCACCGGGCCGCAGTACCGGTGAAGCCATGCGCGTGATGGAAGAGAACTTCGCCAAGCTGCCGCCGGGCTTCGGCTTCGAGTGGTCCGGCCAGTCTTATGAAGAACGCCTGGCCGGCTCGCAGGAACCGATCCTGTACACGCTGTCGCTGATCATCGTGTTCCTGTGCCTGGCCGCGCTGTATGAAAGCTGGTCGATCCCGTTCTCGGTGCTGCTGGTGGTGCCTCTGGGCGTGCTCGGTGCGCTGCTTGGCGTGACGCTGCGCGGCATGCCCAACGACGTGTACTTCAAGGTGGGCCTGATCGCGACGATCGGCTTGTCGGCGAAGAACGCCATCCTGATCGTGGAATTCGCCAAGGACCTGCAGGCGCAGGGCAAGGGCCTGATCGAAGCCACGCTGGAAGCCGTGCACCTGCGCTTCCGACCGATCCTGATGACGTCGATGGCGTTCATCCTGGGCGTGCTGCCGCTGGCGATTGCCACCGGCGCGGGCTCGGGCAGCCAGCGCGCCATCGGTACCGGCGTGATGGGCGGGATGATCACGGCCACGGTGCTGGCGATCTTCCTGGTGCCGGTCTTCTTCGTCGTGGTGCGCAAGCGCTTCAAGGGCAGTGCGCGCCAGCGCATGCTGGACCAGAAGTGGCACGAGCCGAAAGAGGAAATCTGAACATGACCAAGACACTGACCACACTGCTGCTGGTGGCCGGCGTTCTGACGGGGTGCACACTGGCGCCCCACTATGACCGCCCTGCCCCGCCGGTGGCAGACAGCTTCCCGGTGGCACCCGAGGGCTATGCCACCGCCGAGGCGAAGAGCGGCGAGACCCGCCGCGCTGTCGACATCGGCTGGCGCGAGTTCTTCCGCGACCCGCGCCTGCAGTCGCTGATCGCGACCTCGCTGGAAAACAACCGCGACCTGCGCACCGCCGCGCTGCGCATCGAGGAAGCGCGCGCGCAGTACCAGGTGCAGCGCGCCGACCTGCTGCCGACGGTGAACGCGAATGCTGGCTATACTCGTGCCAGCACCAACGCTGCCACGGGGGTATCGGTTCTGGGCCAGCCTGCGGTATCGCAAGTCTACTCGGCCAGCCTCGGCATCTCGTCCTACGAGCTGGACTTCTTCGGCCGCGTGCGCAGCCTGTCGAACGCGGCGCTGGCGCAGTACTTCTCTACCGAAGAGGCGCATCGTTCGGCGTATATCTCGCTGGTGTCGGAAGTGGCCAAGGCCTACCTGTCCGAGCGTTCCTTCGCCGAGCAATACGAGATAGCACGGGACACACTCAAGGCGCGCGAGAGCACCTATGGGCTCGCCAAGCAGCGCTTCGACGTCGGCGCCACGTCCGCCCTGGACCTGCGCGACAACGAGTCGCTGGTGGCCCAGGCGCGTGTCGCCGCCGCGCAGCTCGCACGCCAGCGCGCGCAGGCGCAGAACGCGCTCGAAGTGCTGGTGGGCAAGCCCATCGGCAGCATCGAGAACCTGCCCGAGCCGATGCGCCTGTCCGACGAACGCATCATCAGCGATATTCCCGTGGGCCTGCCTTCGGACCTGCTGGAGCAACGCCCGGACATCCGCCAGGCCGAACAGCAGTTGCTGTCGGCCAACGCGAATATCGGCGCGGCACGCGCGGCGTTCTTCCCGCGCATCACGCTGACCACCAGCATTGGCACTATCAGCCCGACGTTCTCCAACCTGTTCGATGCCGGCACTAAGGCGTGGTCGTTCGCGCCGCAACTGACGCTGCCGATCTTCGACTATGGCCGCAACAAGTCCAACCTGGACCTGGCCAATGTGCGCAAGAACATCCAGATCGCCAACTACGAGAAGACCATCCAGACGGCCTTCGCGGAAGTGGCGGATGCGCTGGTGGCGCGCGGCACGCTGGAAGACCAGGTGGCCGGCCAGGAAGAAGTGCGCAATGCCGAAGCCGCGCGCTACGAACTGGCGCGCGTACGCTTCCGCAGCGGGATTGCCAGCTACCTGGACGAGCTCGATGCGCAGCGCCAGCTGTTCACCGCCGAGCAGGCGCTGATCCAGGCGCGGCAGCTGCGGCTGAACAACGCGATCGATTTGTACCGGTCGCTGGGCGGTGGCTTGCAGGAGAGCGGTCCGGTGGCGCAGCAGGGGACGCCGGCGCAACAGGGGACGGTGACGCAGTAAGGGTTGCCGCTTGCCGTTGCCGCAATAAAAAACGACGCGCTCAGGCGCGTCGTTTTTTTTCAGCGTCAGAACTTGTACGAAGCCGCCAGAAAGAACACCAGCGGATTCGGCTCCAGCTTGGTCTTCGATGTCGACAGCACCGTCCCGTCGGACGCCTTGATCGTCATCGTCGACGTCGACTTCAGCGGGATATAAGTCACCGCCGCCGTCAGCCCCCAATGCTCGTCGAAGTTGTAGGTGCCGCCGACATTGAACACGGGCGCCCATGACGACGACGCATCCGCACTCACCGACGTCGGCCCCGGGATGCCCGCCCCCGCCGCCAGGATTGCGCCGAGGTTGTTGTTCACCGAACTCGCAAACGCCGGATTGACCTCGATGTTGGTAAAGAAGTTGTACGACACCCCCAGCCCCAGGAACGGTCGGAAACGCGTGCCCGGATCCAGGAAGTGGTACTGCACCATCGCCGCCGGGCTCCACTGCCGCGCCTTGGTGATGATGGGGTTCAGCGCGGGGTCGCCCAGGCTCTGGCGGCCGAGCGCGCCGGCCGGGCCCGGCGGAATCAGTTCGCCGTGGCCGTAGAGCTTGAACTCCGGCGGGATGCCGCCCACTGCGGTGACCGCGATATGGTCGGTGACGAAGTGGCTGAAGGTCAGCCCCAGCGTATTGGCATTGGACGACGACAGGCTGCTGCCCGGCGCGGTGAAGGTGGACGGCAGGCCCAGCGGGTAGTTGATCGGCACGTCCAGCAGCGACGTGGTCAGCGGACCGCTCTGGCCATGGGTCTGGATATAGAACCAGCCGGCGGATACCACGTTGTCGCCCTTCTTCTGGGCATGGGCAGGCAGGGCGAAGCTGGCCAGCGCGGCCAGCATCAGCGTGAGCGTGAGGCGTATGGTTTTCATCTTGTGTCCCCCGGCAGTGGATGTCTCTGTTTGGTCGAATCGTGGTGCAGTGGCCCGGGCTGCGATGGCCCGGGCCTTGTAGCGTGCTTACTGCACGAATGCGCCGACGGTGAAGTACGGGCCGCTGTCGCGCGCCTCCAGGAAGCCGAACACGCCGCCGGTGAACATCAGCTTGCCGGTCGGCGCCGAGCCCGCGGGCGCCTCGCGGCGCGAGGTGCGGACCACGCCCGGCACCTGCTGCGAGTAGTCCAGCCGGTAGGGAATCGCCAGCGACGCATCGGACGGCCGGAACGGATCCATCATGGTTGCGGCGGCTCCGACCAGCGCGGTCACGCGGTAGTTGAAGTTGCTGTCGACGCCGACGTATTCGCCGTTGACCGTGCCCTCGGTGACCGCCACCGCCGGCGCCATCATGCCGATGCCGATCTCGTCATCGGCGCCAAGCGGGCCGTTGGCGAGCGAGTCATTGGCATAGCCCACGCGGATCATGACCGGCACCAGCTGGCCGCGCAGCTTGCCCACGATCAGGTAGGCCTTGCCCAGCGTGTTGCCCAGCGTGGGCGGCTGGCTCTCGGCCTTGTAGTTGGTCGACAGCAGCGCGCCATTGGCCTGCGGCACGAAGTTGTTGCCCTTGCGCTCGCAAGTGTTGGTGGCGTTGTCGCAGACGGTGAATGAACCATCCGCGGCCAGCGCCATGCGGTAGTCCTGCGCCACCGTCTTGAACTGCTTGGACGGCACCTCATGGAAGCCCGTGCCGTTGTATTGCCCGGCGATCTTCGACAGGTCGGTCTCGGTCTGCGCGAAGCCGATGAACTGGAAATACGGGAAGGTGGTGTCCGGCACCGCGCCGGCGCCCAGCACGCCGTTGAACTGGATGCGCGCGCCGGGGATGGTGCCGCCCACCACGCCTTCGCCGACGAAGAGCTTGGCCGGGCGGTTCGGATCGAGGCTGGCCCCGCTCAGCTCGAACGCGCACTGGTTCAGCTTCTCGGTTGGCAACCCCGTCTCTGCCTTCAGCGTGCCGCGCATCACGTTCTGCCCGTTGGTGGGGTCGCTGCGCGTGGGCTGCACGGTGCCGGTCTGGCGCGGCACGGAAGAATCCAGGAAGGTCACCTGCCAGGTCTTCCTGGTGGTGTCGATCTGCACCTTCACCAGCTCGCCGGATCCGGTGCCGCCGGTGAAGGTGGTGGTGTAGTCGAGCGATGCCGGGCACAGCCGCGTCTGCACCGCGGCCGGCGTGGACGGCGCGTCATCGCCGCCGCCCCCGCCGCCGCAAGCGGCGAGCATGGCGGTGGCGGCCACGGCCAGCGCGCGCGCCGGCACCGTGGATGGGCGCGAGGCCCGCTGCAGGATCAGTCGATGGGGTTGCATGGCGTTGTCTCCTCGGTTTTGTGTCTTCTTGGTGGACTCAGGGTGCTGCCAGCACGCCGACGCGGAAGGTCGGGCTGGCGCTGCCGGTGCCGGACAAGTGGCTGAACACGCGGCCGCTGGCGATCAGCGCGCCGGTGGTGCCGCTGTTGTCGGTGGTGGCGATCATGCCCGGCGCGTTCTGCGTGAAGTCGAGCTGGAAGGCGCCGGTCTGGTTCATCGTCATCGGGTCCAGCAGCTCCACGCGCGCGCCCTTGACCAGCGAGGCGGTGTAAACAAAATCGCTGCCCGAGCCGATGTAGCCGCCGTCAAGCTGGCCGCTGGCCAGCGACTTCGCTGGCGCCATCAGTGCGAGCCCCGATTCGTCGTCGACATTCACCGTCAGCGGCAGCAGCGAGATCTGCGCGTAGCCGGTGCGCACCAGCAGCGGCACCAGCGCGCCGTTGAGCTTGCCCACCACCATCAGCCCCTTGGCGCGGCTGGCGTTGTTGTTGGTGATGGCCGCACTCTGGAAAGAGGGGTAACGGCGGCTGCCATCGGCATTGCCGCTTTCAAAGGCACCGTCGGCGCTGCGCAGCTTCCAGCTGTTGCCAGTGCTCAGGCAGCTGCCGGCCGCCACGGTGCAGCTGCCGTCGGCGTTCAGCGTCTCGGTGGTCTGCGCGGTCGCGGGCGTGAAGTGGCTCGACGAAGTCAGCGAGCCGCCGGACGGCACCTGGTGGTAGCCCAGCAGGTTGTAGCTGCCGGCCACCCTGGTGAAGTCGGTCTCGGTCTGCGCGAATGCCAGCACCGGGTAGAACGGGAACGTGGTGGCCGGGATCGCGCCCAGCCCGAGCACGCCCGGATAGGAGATGGTGGCACCCGGGATGCCGCCGCCGGCAACGCCATTGCCCAGGAAGATCACCGGCGGCCTGGCGCTGTCGATATTGGCCTGCGAGGTGCCGTCAGACGCCGTGGCCGTCTGCAGCGCGACTGCGCAGCGGTTCTGCTCGGCGGTCGGCAGCGAGGTCATGTTGGCAAAGGTGCCGGTAAAGGTCACGCCCGCGCGCGTCGGGCTGACGCTGCCGGGTTGCTTGGGCACCGGTGATTCGATGATCTCCAGCTGGTAGGTGCGGGCCGCGGTGTCGAAGCGCAGCTTCACCAGTTCGCCCGCGCCGGAGCCGCCGGTGAAGGTGGTGCTGTAGTCCAGTGCAGCCGGGCACAACGACCCCGGCGGGCCGCCGATGGTGACCGGCCCCTGCGTGGGGCACGTGCCCGTGTCCGCGCATTGCGGCGGCGCCTGCGTGGTGGCGCGCGGCGCCTCTTCATCGCCGCCGCCGCCACCGCAGCCGGCCAGCACCGCGGCAAGGCTCACCCCTGTCAAAACCAAAGTGCTGCGTCGAAGCATCGACATGGTCATTGCCTGTCTCCTGATTTTTTCTGGCGACCCCTGGTTCTGGATCTGGTGTCCGGCTCTGCGGCCGGATCCCTCCCGGGTGCGGCGACTCTCGCCGCTCGCGTGTTTTTGCGTCAATAGAGCGGCCGTTCCAAACAGGCGCGCCTGGCGTGCATGCCGCATGTGGCTGTCGATTGCGGGTGTTGCACGGACTGGGCGGCAGGCGGCGCGGGCCACCGATTCAAACGCACGGTGCGCGCCGCTTTGCCGCATTTCAGAAGCGATAGTCGAAATTGGCCGGATCAAACGCCGAGGCCTCGAAGGTCTTGCGCACCAGCTTGTCGAACACGATCTTCTCGACCATGTTGCCGTCGGCATCCCAGGCGGTTTCCACACGGATATAGGGATGCTTCAGGTCCAGCATCAGCTGCACCTTCTTGGCGTAGTACTGCGGCGCGCCGGCCGGCAGGTCCCAGGTCAGCGCCACCATGCGCACGCCCTGCTCCTGCACGATCTCGGCCTTGCTGTATTTCTCGGGCAGGCCGGCGGCACGCAGCGACTTCGCGTCGCGCTCCAGCATCGACAGCACGAACTGGAAGCCCAGGTCGCGCACAGTGTGGTTGGACTGCGAACGCGCCAGCGTGCCGTCCAGCCCGATCCACATCGAGGTGAAGCCCAGCACGCCGCCCAGGTGGCCGTACATCTCGTCCTTGCGGCGGGTTTCGTCGTAGATGATTTCCTGGCCCGACTGCGCGCCGCCGGGCAGCCACTTGGCATAGAGTTGGCGCGGCTGATGGCGGTAGCGGATCTGCATCTTCGCGGGCTGGTCCTGCCACTGGTTGTTGAGCCGCTCCTGGCGCGACATCCGGTACTCGTACTCGGGATAGCGGTTCATCTCGGCGCGGGCCCATTTCAGCAGCGCATCCGGCTGCAGCGCCTGGAACACGGCCAGCACCTGCTCATCGGACAGCCGCGCGAGTTCGCCGCTGGCGACCTGGCGCGAGAACAGTGCGGCTTGCTGAGCGGATGTTTGGCCGTCATAGCCCGTGCCCGCGGCGGCGGTGGTTGTGGCCGTCTGGGCTATGGCCACGGGGGGCATGGCCAGTGGCGCAGCCAGCAGTCCGATGACGGCACCGGCGACAGCGGCAAGGTAAAGCGGTTGGATCGACATGGCAGCTTCCTCCTCAAGATGTCCGCCAGGAGGCGGAGCGCGGGCAGCGCAGGGCGAACGGGGCCACCGCCGCGCCCTTGGAAAATCCGATAGGGCGCACGGGGTCCGCGGGGCCTGTGCGTGGCCTCGCTGGGTGGATCGACGGTTCAGGTTTTGCGTGAGGGCGGTGGCGCCGGCCCGGCGGTAACCGGGTGCGGCGCGCGCCGCTATGTCCTGGTGCGCATTCGCATCCAGTCATCCAGCGGGTTGCTGGGGAAGCTCACGGTTTGCTCGCGCGCGCGGACCGGCATGCTGGTCACGGCTGAGCGATTGGCGCCCTCATTGCGCACGGTGCGTGCGCTGATGCGAGCCTTGCCGAGGGCGGCGGCGGTCTGGCTGGCCGCATCGCCCATCGTTGCCGCCATTGCGGCGCAACTGGCACCCAGGTCATCGGCGGGCTGCGCAGCGGCCAGCCTGCTGGCGCGCTGCTCGGCCTGCTGCTGCTCGCCGAGCTCGAACACCGACTGCAGGGCCGAGAAGTCGTCCGCGCTGGGTTGCGCCACGTTCAGCACGGCTTCCACCATGGCGGTGAGCTGGGCCAGCACGTGCGCATCGCTCATCTGCCGGCCCTGCGTGAACACCGGCAGCAGGCTGGTGAGCTCTTCGCCGGCCAGCACGCCGGCCAGCGCCTTGAGCGCAAACTGCAGGCGCCAGCCGAGCTCATGCCGCGGCAGTCCCGGAATGGCGCGCGAGAAGGCGTCGAAGAAGCGCCCGTACACCGGGGCGTAGTGCTCCAGCAGGTATTGCTGGATAAAGGGCGAGGTGTCCGAATACACGCGCCCGAGCAGCCGCAGGAACGACGGCCCGCCCACCGACGGGTCGCGTGCCATCTGCAGCGCGGGCACGAACAGCGCACCCATCACGTGCTCGCAGCGGATGCTGTTGCCGGGCCAGCGGGCTTCGCACGCATCGAGCAGCGCCAGGCGCCGCGCGTTGAGCGGATCCAGCCGCCGGCTCAGCACGGCGTGCATCATGATGTCTTTGCTGCGGAAGTGGTAATTCACGGCGGCCAGGTTGACGATGGCGCGCGACGTGACCTGCCTGAGCGAGGTGGCTTCATAGCCGACCTCGGTAAACAACTTTTCCGTGGCGTCGAGAATCCGGGCCTTGGTGTCTCCTGCCGAGCTTTTGCCGGTCTTCATGGGGGCGTCTCTCTTCGTTGCTGCCGTAAACCCCTTAGCAATTTGCCACGCTGTTCCGCTCCCTGCTCTGACGGCATACGGATGCTTGAAACAGCTGTACGAAGCCTATCCACCGCTTCGAGCGTTTCACAAGACCTGAATTGGAGTGGACATTCTAATTGCGCCACTGGTGTGGGGAATCGCACAACAATGTCGCCCGCCGCCTGCATGGAGCAGGCATGCCGGATGCCTGCAACGCAGGACATTGCAGGCTTGCGCGGCCAATACCTCATGACGTGAGGCTCCGTGCCAGCGCGTCCGCATTCTGCGCCGTCAGCGCGAACACTGACAATTGGGGATTGGCCCCCACGCTGGTCGGGAACACCGAGCCGTCGAACACCGACAGGTTGGCCAGCTGGTGGTGGTTGCCATGGCTGTCCACCACGCCGCCGCGCGCATCGTCGCTCATGCCGCAGCCGCCCATCAGGTGCGCGGTGAACAGCGCGGTGCGGAACGGCTTGAGCGGCAGTTGCGCGATGGCGTCGCGCGCCTCGGGCCAGCTGCGGTACTCGGCCGCGTCCAGGTGGGCGGGCCGCACGCGCGCCGCGCCGGCGGCAAACTGCGCCTGCGCCATGCTCAGCCACGCGCGCCGCACGCCGTCCCAGGCGTAGTCGCTCATCTCATAGTCCAGCAGCGGGCTGCCGTCGGCCGCCAGCCGCACGCGCCCGCCCGTGCTCTCTGGCACAAAGCCGTCGCGCAGCAGTGCCAGCATGGCGTTGGTATGGGGCAGTTGCGCCATGTCGCGGCGCAGCGCCTCGCCCACGCCGTTGACCACGCCCGCGCTGATGCCGGGGAACAGCGGCGGCACCTCCAGCTTGTAGCCCATCGGCCCGGTCGCGCCGTCCTTCCACTGGAAGTGGTCGGAAGCGATCGACTGCGGTGCGCCATAATAGGGATCAATGCGCTCCGGCATTTTGGCGATGCTGATATTCACTGGATGGATAAATGTGCGCAATCCCAGCCGCTCATGCGGGTCCGGCACGCGCGAGCGCAGCAGCAGCGCCGGCGTGTTGATGGCGCCGCCGGCGGCGATGAAGTGTTTGGCCCGCACGATCACGCCGACGCCGGTGGGCGTATAGCCGTCCGCGCCCAGCGCCTCGCCGGTGACCGACTGCACGCGCTTGCCGTCATGGTCCAGCGTGCGCACGCGCACGCGGTGCACCAGCGTCGCGCCGCTGGCCAGTGCCGCCGGGATGGTCGATACCAGCATCGACTGCTTGGCATTGACCGGGCAGCCCAGCCCGCAGTAGCCGGAGTTCCAGCAGCCCTTCACGTTGCGCGGGATCACGTGCCATTCCCAGCCCAGCGTCGCGCAGCCGCGCTTGAGCACGTCGTTGTTGGGATTGGGTGCCATCGCCCAGGGCGCGATGCCAAGGCGCTCTTCCACTTTCCTGAACCACGGTGCCATGTCGGCCTCGCTGTGGCCGGTGACGGCGTGATGCGTGGCCCAGTGCGCCAGCGTCTGCGGCGGCGTGCGGAAGCTCGATGACCAGTTGACCGTGGTGCTGCCGCCGACGGAGCGGCCCTGCAGGATGGCGATGGCGCCGTCGGCCGTGGTGCGCGCCGCGGCCTCCTGGTACAGCTCGCGATAGGCGCGGTTCTCGTCCATGTCGCGGAAGCTGTCCGAGGTGCGCAGCGCGCCTTCTTCCAGCAGCACCACGCGCAGGCCCGCGCGGCTGAGCGCCTCGGCGCTGATGCCGCCGCCCGCGCCGCTGCCGACGATGACGACGTCGGCATCGAGCGTGCGCGTGGTGGTGAAGGTTGCAGCGTCCAGTACCTTCCAGCCGGCGGCGATGCCGGCGTCGTAGAGATTGTCGATGGCCATGTCGGGGATCAGGCGTGCAGCGCCTTGTAGACGGCCGCGTTGGGGCCGGGATAGCCGCTGCCCGCCCATGCGGCCGGCAACACGTAGTAGCCCACGCTGGTGAGCTTGACCAGCACCACCGCGCCGGCATTGAGCGTGGCCAGGCGGCTGGCGCGCCAGCGCGCCAGGAAGGACTGCACCTGCGTGGGCGTGGCCGCGCTCCAGTCCTGGCGGATGCCGGTCAGCGCCCAGCGCAGCGGCATGCTGGCAAGCAGGCCGAACAGCTTGCGCAACTCGGCTTGCGCGCCCGCGCCCATCGCGGCGCAGGTCGCGTCGATATTGCTCAGCGCGTCCTGCTCCAGGGCCGCGCGCCGTGGCGGCGGGGCTTCGGCCAGCTCGGTGACGATGGCCGGCAGCAGCGCGCGGAACATCGCCACGTCTTCCGGGCGCAGCCAGGTCATGCCGGCCTGCGGCGCGGGATCTGCCGACGAGCAGCCGGCCAGCGACGGCACCAGCGCGGTACAGGCCAGCGCGGCCGAGAAGCCGAGTCCGACCTTCAGGAAGCCGCGCCGCGTCAGCGCGTGCAGCGCCTCGGCATCGGCATCCGCACGACGGTGTGGATGATTGGGGGCCATGTTGTCTCCTTGCGTCGGTCTCTTGTATTCAGGCGCGGGCAGGCCCGCATTGACGCTACCCGGAGTTTGGATAAAGATCGGTGCCCGGTCTTGATCCCGCACGACAGGTGATTTGATGCCACGCGCCAACCGGCCCGACGGCGGTGCCAGTGGTACGCAAGCGGGCACCGCATTGGGCACCGTCTCGCTCGCCTACCTCCGCGCCGTGCTCGACCACGGCGCGCGCCAGGGCATTGCCCCGGCCGAACAGCTGCGCGCCGTCGGCGTGCCGCCCGAGCTGCTGCACGCCACCGGTGCGCAGACCGCCACGCGCATTCCCGGTGCCGCCTACCTGGCGCTGCTGGACTGGCTGGAGCAGGTTACCGGCGATCCCGATGTCGGCCTGCGCGCCGGCGCCGCGTTCGCGCCGCGCCACTATGCCGAGATGGGCTACGTGGTGCTGACCACGCCCACCGTGCGCGATGCCATCCTGCAAGGCATCCGCTATGAGGTGCTGGCCAACGATATCGGCGCCACCCGCCTGATTGAAACGCCGCAGGCCGCCTGCATGACCTGGGAGGCCCGGCATGGCCCGCTGTCGCGCCATGCGCATGAGCTGCACATGGCAACCTGGGTGGTGTTCGCGCGCTGGCTGATCGGTGAGCAGCACGTGGCCACCCAGGTGGAATTCCCGCATCCCGCGCCTGCCGATACCCGGCTGCACGCCGAGGTGTTCGGCTGCCCCGTGGTCTTCAACGCCGCGCGCCATGCCATGCACATCGAACGGGCCTTGCTGGACCTGCCGTCGCTGCAGGCCGACGCGGGCATGCAGGCGCAAATGACCCGCATCGCCGATACCCAGCTGCAGCAGATCGCGCCGGCCGGGGCCGACGCATTGGCGCAGGCGCGTGCCTATATCAGCGGGCGGCTGCCGCAGGGCGAACTGCCGATTGCCGACGTGGCCGCGCACCTGGGCATGCCCGTGCGCACCCTGCAGCGGCGGCTGCAGGCGCAGGGCATCAGTTATTCACAGCTTGTGGATAACGTGCGGCGCGCGTTGGCGGAGCAGTACCTTGCCGATCCCGGCATCAGCCTGGCGCAGTGCGCGATGCGGCTGGGCTATTCCGAGCAGAGTGCCTTCACCCACGCCTTCAAGCGCTGGACCGGTGAAACGCCGCACGGCTGGCGGCGCAAGGGACAGGCCGCTTAGTGTCCTGTTCCGCAAATACCTTGCCATGAAATCGCCCAGTTGGCCGCCATGCGTCGTTGCTCGTCGTTGCCATAGCTACGGCAATGGCGCCTCCTCGCGCCTAGCCTGACGACCAACTGGACGATTTCATTTTGGCAAGCCATCTGCGGAACAGGACACTGGTGCCCGAATGTTGCGGCCACGCCTTCGTGATCCGCGAAGCCTGAAAAAAACCTCCCGGTTTCAAACGCACGACTGCATCCCACAGCGCAAGCGCCTCCGGGGTGGCATCGCGTTGTTTCATGTGCGCCAAACGCCGCTGGAAATCCCAAAAAATTAGAACCATTCTTCAACTCACGGCATTGACCACCTGCCCTGCGCTTCCTACGATGACATCCATCAATGTCACAATAAACACTGTAATAACGGTGAGGAGCGCCCATGAATGCACCCGCGGAGCTGCCGCAGCAGGCATCCCCTGCCCTTGAGCACACAGACATTGCCATCATCGGCAGTGGCTTTGCCGGCCTCGGCATGGCGATACGGCTGCGCGAGCGCGGCGAGCGCAACTTCCTGATCTTCGAGAAGGCCGGCTCCGTCGGCGGCACCTGGCGCGACAACCATTACCCGGGCTGCGCCTGCGATGTGCAGTCGCACCTGTATTCCTTTTCATTCGCGCCCAACCCGGACTGGTCGCGCATGTTCTCCACCCAGCCGGAGATCCGCGCCTACCTGGAAGGCTGCACCGACCGCTTCGGCCTGCGCCCGCACCTGCGGCTGCACCATGAACTGCGCCACGCCGCCTGGGACGAGGCCGCGCAGGTGTGGCGGCTGGAGATGGCCGACGGCAAGGTGGTGCGGGCGCGCGTGCTGGTCTCCGGCATGGGCGGGCTGAGCCGGCCTTCCTACCCCAATATCCCGGGGCTGGACTCGTTCGAGGGCGAATGCTTTCACTCGCAGCACTGGAACCACGCCTATGCGCTCGCCGGCAAGCGCGTGGCCGTGATCGGCACCGGCGCCAGCGCGATCCAGTTCGTGCCGCAGATCGCGCCGCAGGTGGCGCAGCTGGACCTGTACCAGCGCACCCCGCCGTGGATCATGCCCAAGCCGGACCGCGAGGTCAGCGCGACCGAGCGCTGGCTGTTCCGCCGCCTGCCGTTCACGCAGACGCTGGTGCGCACCGGGATCTACTGGATGCTGGAATCGCGCGTGCTGGGTTTCGTGCTGAATCCGAAGATCATGAAGGTGGTGGAGCGCGTCGCGCGCCGCCATCTGGCCAGGCAGGTGCGCGACCCCGCCCTGCGCGCAACGCTGACGCCCGACTACACCATCGGCTGCAAGCGCGTGCTGATCTCCAACGACTACTACCCGGCGCTTGCGCGCGACAACGTGGACGTGGTCACCACCGGCATCGCCCGCGTGGAGCGCGACGCGGTGGTGCTGCGCGACGGCACCCGCCGGCCCGCGGACTGCATCATCCTGGGCACCGGCTTCCATGCCACCGACCCTATGCCGCGCGGCGTGATCTCCGGCCTTGACGGCGTGGACCTGGTCGATGCCTGGCGCGATGGCGCGCAGGCCTACCTGGGCACCACCGTAGCGGGCTTCCCCAATCTGTTCTTCGTGGTCGGCCCCAATACCGGCCTGGGCCACAGCTCGATGGTGTTCATGATCGAGTCGCAGGTGGCCTACATCGCGGACGCCCTGCAGCAGATGCGCCGCGAAGGCGTGCAGGCAGTGGACGTGCGCGAGCCGGTGCAGCGCCGCTTCAACGAACGGCTGCAGGGGCGGCTGGGCCATGCGATCTGGTCCGCCGGCGGCTGCGCCAGCTGGTACATCGACCCGCGCAGCGGCCGCAACACCACGCTGTGGCCGGGCTTCACCTGGCAGTTCCGCCGCGCCACGGCGAGCTTTCGCATGACCGACTACGACCTGTACCCGGTGCGGCGCGCGTTGCCGGACGAGGCCGCAATGCAGCCCGGGTCGGCCGATATTGCCACGGTCGCCGGTGCCTGACGCACACGCATTCCCCCCGATTCACACCCAAAAGAACGACATCACCGGAAGGAGACCGGACATGAAGGACTTCCGCAACAAGGTTGCCGCCATCACCGGCGCCGGCTCGGGCATCGGCCGCGCGCTGGCGCTGGCGCTGGCACGGCAGGGCTGCCACCTGGCGCTGTCAGACCGTAACGAGGCCGGGCTGGCGCAGACCGTGGCCCAGGCCATGGCCGCCGCGCCGCAGGCCCGCATCACACAACACACCGTGGATGTAGCCGACCGCGCCGCGGTCTACGCGTGGGCCGCCGCGGCCGCCGAGGCCCACGGCTGCATCAACCTGATCTTCAACAACGCCGGCGTGGCGCTGTCCAGCACCGTCGAGGGCATGAGCTACGACGACCTGGAATGGATCATGGGCATCAACTTCTGGGGCGTGGTGTACGGCACCAAGGCCTTCCTGCCATACCTGAAGGCCTGCGGCGACGGCCACGTGGTCAACACGTCGAGCATCTTCGGCATCTTCGCCCAGCCCGGCATGGGCGCCTACAACGCCAGCAAGTACGCGGTGCGCGGCTTCACCGAATCGCTGCGGCAGGAGCTGGACCTGATGGACTGTGGGGTGTCGGCCACCACCGTGCACCCGGGCGGCATCAAGACCAATATCGCCCAGGCCAGCCGCGTGTCATCCAGCGTCAACGGCTTCCTGGTGCGCGACGCGCAGCACGGCAAGGATGAGTTCGAGAAATTCTTCATCACCTCGCCCGACAAGGCCGCGCGCGTGATCCTGGAGGGCGTGCGCCGCAACCGCCGGCGCGTGCTGATCGGACCCGACGCCTATGCCGCCGATGCCATGGCGCGGCTGCTGCCGGCTGCCTACCAGTCGCTGGTGGTGCGCGAGACGCGCCGCAAGCGCGATCTGGGCCCCGCTGCGGCACCGGCCTCGATCGGCCAGGGAGAGCGCCCGTGAACCGGCTCGCGATCGAACAGGATGCTTCGTTGCTTGCACCACCGGGGGTACTGACGCGCTGGTTCGGGCAAGGCCGCGTAGGGCTGTTCAGCCTGTCGCGCGCCACGCTGGCGCAGCGCCATGCGCTGCCGGCCTCGCGCTGGGTGCGCGTGCTGGATGCGATGGTGCACTACACCGACGAAGGCCCCGCCGACGGCGAGACCCTGGTGCTGATCCACGGCTTTGGCGCTTCGCTGCATACGTGGCAAGGGATCGTGCCGGCGCTGGCGCAGCACTATCGCGTGCTGCGGCTGGACCTCGCCCCGTTCGGGCTGACCGGGCCGCTGCGCGATGCGCGCGGGCGCATCGAAACCATGGACGTGCACCGCTACCGCGACTTCATCGATGCCTTCCTGGCCGCGGTGAACGTGCGCCGCGCCAGCATCATCGGCAACTCGCTGGGCGGGCTGATCGCGTGGGATCTGGCGGTGCGCCGGCCCAGTGCGGTCGACAAGCTGGTGCTGATCGACGCCGCCGGCTTCCCGATGCGGCTGCCGATCTACATCGACCTGTTCCGCCATGCGCCGGTGCGCTGGTCGGCACCGTGGATGCTGCCGGAGTTCATCATCCGCGCCGCCACGCGCGACGTCTATGGCGATGCCTCGCGCGTGCCGGAGTCCACCTTTCGCCGCTACGTGGACTTCTTCTACGCCGAAGGCAGCCGCGAGGCCGTCGGCAAGATGGTGCCCAGGCTGGACTTTGCCCAGCTTGACACCCACCTGCTCGGCAGCGTGCGCGCGCCCACGCTGGTGCTGTGGGGCGAGCGCGACCGCTGGATCCCGCCCGCGCACGCGCAGGCCTTCACCGAGCGCATCCCCGGCGCGCAGCTGCGCCGCTACGCGGGGCTTGGCCACGTGCCGATGGAAGAAGACCCGCAACGCGTGGCGGCAGACCTGCTGCCGTTCCTCGCCGCCCAATGAATTCCCACCGGCGCAGCACGCGCCGGCCTTCACCCAAGGAGACCGCCATGATGCCAGTCCGCCGCGACGTGCATCCCCACCTGCCGCCAGAACGCATCAGCGACTGGCACGAACGGGGCCGTCACGTCACCCATTTCATCAACGCGCTGTCGATCTTCTTCCCCGCCGGGGAGCGCTTCTTCATGGACAGCGTGCGCAACTACCGCGACCAGGTGAAAGACCCCGAACTGAGCCGCGCCATCGCCGGCTTTATCGGCCAGGAAGCGATGCACACGCGCGAGCACATCCTCTACAACCGGCTGATGGAAGACGCCGGCCTGCCCGCCGCGGCGCTGGACCGCACGGTGTGGAAACTGCTGGACGTGCTGCGCAAGATCCTGCCCAAGTCCTGGCAGCTGGCCCACACCATCGCGCTTGAGCACTACACCGCGATGCTGGCCGGCGGCCTGCTGCAGGATCAGCGCCACATGGGCGCGGCCTCTGAGACCGGCTACCGGCAGGTGTGGACCTGGCACGCGCTGGAAGAAACCGAGCACAAGGCCGTGGCCTACGATGTCTGGAACACGGTGATGAAGCCCGGCCCCTACCGCTACTTCCTGCGCACCTTCACCATGCTGACCACCACCGTGACGTTCTGGGCCATGGTGTTCGTGTTTCACATCGCGCTGGTGATGGGCGACAAGGGGTGCCGCAACAAGCTGACCGGGTTTGGCAGCGTGCTGCGCTTTTTGTGGGCCTCGCCCGGCGTGCTGCCCAAGATGATCCCGGAATGGCTCAGCTACTTCCGCCCCGGCTTCCATCCGTGGGACGACGACAACCGCGCCGAGCTGGCGCGCATCGCCCCGCTGGTCGAAGAGATCGAAGACACCGCGCGCGCCGCCGGCGTCTCTACCCGTGCGCCCTCGCTGCGGGGGGCCGCATGACCATCTGGCAGTGCCGTATCTGTGGATTCGTTTATGAAGAAGCGCTCGGCATGCCCGAGCACGGGATCGCGCCCGGCACACCGTGGGGCGCGGTCCCGCTGGAGTGGAGCTGCCCGGACTGCGGCATGGCGAAAGCGGATTTCGACATGGTTGCGCTATAGGCGGAGTTTTGAGGTCGGCAAGGGCTGAGGTGACTTGCCAACCGAAGGCGAAACTCCCCTCTCCCGCTTGCGGGAGAGGGGTGGGGGAGAGGGCCGGAGTGTCCACGAAGTGAAGCGCGTCGGCATGCCAGCGCCTGCCCTCTCCCCCGGCCCCTCTCCCGCAGGCGGGAGAGGGGAGCAAACCGCTGGCATGGTGCAGGCTGTCAGCACCCTACCCCATCAAACAAAAAGCCCGGCATCACTGCCGGGCTTTTCGCTTACCGCATCCTGCAACAGCTTCAGCTCTTGGCCACCACCGCCGCCTTGCCCTTGCCGAGCATGCGGTTGATCTGCCATTGCTGGGCGATCGACAGGATGTTGTTCACCACCCAGTACAGCACCAGGCCGGCCGGGAAGAAGAAGAACATCACCGAGAACACCAGCGGCATGATCATCATGACCTTGGCCTGCACCGGGTCCGGCGGAGTCGGGTTCAGCTTGGTCTGCAGGAACATCGACACGGCCATCACGATCGGCAGGATGTAGAACGGATCCGGCACCGACAGGTCATGGATCCAGCCCAGCCACGGCGCGCCGCGCATTTCCACCGACGACAGCAGCACCCAGTACAGCGCAATGAACACCGGGATCTGGATCACGATGGGCAGGCAGCCGCCGAGCGGGTTGACCTTCTCGGTCTTGTACAGCCCCATCATCTCCTGGTTCATCTTCTGCGGGTCGTTCTTGTAACGCTCGCGGATCGACGTCATGCGCGGCTGCAGGTCCTTCATCTTGCCCATGGACTTGTAGCTTGCCGCCGACAGCGGGAAGAACACCAGCTTGATCAGCACCGTCAGCGCGATGATCGACCAGCCCCAGTTGCCCAGGAAGCCGTGCAGCTTCTCCAGCAGCCAGAACAGCGGCTTGGCCAGGATGGTCAGCCAGCCATAGTCCTTCACCAGCTCCAGGCCCGGGGCGATCTTCTCGAGCATGTGCTCTTCCTGCGGGCCGGCGAACAGGCGTGCATCGGTGGTCACCGTGGCGCCCGGGGCCAGTTCACCCAGCGGCTGCTGGACGCCCACGCGGTACAGGTTCGGGTCGATCTGCTGGACGTAGAAGCTGTGTTCCTTGCCGGTCTGCGGGATCCAGGCCGAGGCAAAGTAGTGCTGCACCATCGCCACCCAGCCATTGTTGGCTGCGGCCGGCACGCTGGCCTTGCCCTTGGCCACGTCTTCAAAGCTGATCTTGTGGTACTTGTCGGCGTCGGTGTAGATGGCCGGGCCGGTGAAGGTGCTGTAGAACTGCGACTGCTCGACCTTGCTGCCGTCGCGCGCCAGTTCCAGGTACAGCGTCGGCGAGACCGGCGCGGCGCCCGCGTTGGTCACCGCGAACTTGGTGTCGACCACATAGGTGCCCTTGTGGAACACATAGGTCTTGGTGAACTTCACGCCGCTCTTCTCGGCGGTCAGCGCCACTTCCAGCTGCTCGGCGCCGTCCAGCGTGCGCGGGCCCGGGGCGGCGGTGAACACCGTGGTGTGGTTGGGCAGGTCGCCGCCGATCAGGCCCGAGCGTGCCATGTAGGTGCGCACGTTGTCGCGCTCGAACAGCACCACCGGCTTGCCGTCCTTCTCATGCTCCTTGAGCAGCTCCAGGCGCGACACAATGCCGCCGGCGGTGTCGATCTCGGCGCGCACCGTGTCGGTGGTCACCACGATCTTCTCGCCGGCGGGCTGGGCCGCGGCCTGCGGCGCGGCCGGGGCAGCGGTACCCGCTGCGCCTGGCGCCACGTTGGCCTTGGGCACGTCGCCCTGGGCGACAGCGCCGCTGGCGGCGGGCGCCGAAGCGGCCTGTTGCGTCGTGCTCGGGAAGAACATCGACGCATGGCCTTGGGAGCGCTGCCAGTTGTCGTAGAGCAGCACGAGGGCCATCGAGAAGATGACCCAGAGGATGGTGCGTTTGATATCCATGTCTGGCTGTGGTCGGAGAAATCAGGGTCTGGGCAGACGGATCGCAACAGGCGCATGGCCTGCGGCGGCATGGACGGAACGGCCCGCGTGGGTGTCCGGCCTGGCAGTGTCGTCAGCTTCCGTGCCCGGCACGGGATCATACCCGCCTTGGGCGAAAGGATGGCAGCGGCACAGCCGGCAGGCGGCCATCCAGCTGCCGCGCGCGGCGCCGTGATGGATGACGGCGTCGCGGGCGTAGTCGGAACAGGTCGGCAGGAAGCGGCACTGCGAGCCCAGGTAGGGACTCAGGGCGATCTTGTAGATACGCAGCAGGGCTAGCAGGATTCGCTTCATGGCAGGCGGTTCAGGCCGGAAGGCCCGGTGGCTGGCTTTGCGAGGGGCTCGCCGGTGGCGCCGCGGGTGGCGGTGCCGAGGGCGAGGCAGGCGGTGCGGGTGGCGGCAGTGGCTTGGCCGCTACGTCGAGCAGGCTGGCGATTTCCGCCGCGCATGCCCTTCGGACCGCCGCGCGCGTCGCAAATTCCGCGCGCGGAAACTTGGCTTGCAGGCGCAGCAGCACGTCGCGCCCCGCCAGGTGCTCACGGCGCTGGCGGAACAGCTCACGCGCCATGCGCTTCACCAGGTTGCGCTCAGCCGCGCGCGGCGCGAACTTCTTGCCGACCACCACGCCAAGCCGGCCTTCCGGACGGTCATTGGCGCGCACGTAGAGCACGAAATGCGGGCTGCGCCGCCGGGGCCGCAAAGCAAAAACGGATGAAAACTCATCCGTCTTTGTTAGCCTCGCGGCTTTGGGGAAGGCATGGGCTGACACGCTGGGTGACACTGGTGAGCGCTGGCGAATACTACTGCTGGCGCAAAAGCGGCGCCCCGCGGCAAGCGGCCGGCCGACCTGAAGCCGAGGCGGTGGGCATTGACGGCCACGCGGCACGGCTGCGGTACGCTGCAGCCGGCGCCGGGCGCGCCGTCAGGCCAGTCGCCCGGGCCTCAGATGGCCAGGCGCTTGCGGCCCTTGGCGCGGCGTGCGTTGATGACGGCACGGCCGCCGCGGGTCTTCATGCGCACGCGGAAACCGTGGGTACGCTTGCGGCGGGTAACGGAAGGTTGGTAGGTACGTTTCATGTTGCACTCTCTGGTTGATCTTGGCTCGCCCGACTCCGGCCAGTGCCGGGGTGCCGTGGCCGCCGCGTATGGTTCGCATGGGGCTGCCGCTTGCAAGGAACTGCAGCGGCGTATCCGACGATTCTGGTTCTGTCTTGCTGCCAGCCGTGCTTACGCGTGTGCAGGTAGCTAACCTGTTAGCGCGGACGGCACGAACAGGCCAGACCGGCGATGCGCATACGTGATCCCCTGCCGCATCGCAGAACCCGCCATTTAAACGATTTTCTCCGGCGCTGTCAAGGCGCAAGTCTGTGTGCAAGGGCACAATTGCCACAGCGCCCTGTGGCCCGTGGTGCCCCATTGTCCACAACAGCCGGTGGGTAACTGCATGTGCCCCGAGGGCCACCTCTACCGCAGTCATCCACAGGCGAAGTCCCTGTTTTGCCTGGGATTTTGCCCGTTTCCACACCCCGCAAAGCCGCATCACAGCAAGGGTTGTGCACACAAATCCACTGCATTTGCACAAGTTATCCACAGACTTATCCTTTGTGGATAACTCAGCGGCGGGTATACAATCCGGGTCCAAACACAACACGGGCTGCGTGGCGCAGGCGCAACCCGGGCCCCCACTGCGGCAACGCATGACTGAACGCACGCCAGTGCGGCGAGCCTGAAGGCTCGCTGGCGGCTGCATGGCATGCCGCGGAGGCCTTGCCGAAGGGAATTAATTCCCAATACGGCTGGGTGGGCCCGGATCGCGCGACGACTACGCCGCTTGTGGCGGACCGGGGGAACCGCTGGTCAAGCGGCCGGGTACGTTTACCAAACAACAAACAATGCAAGATTTCTGGCAGGCGGCAGCTGCGCAACTCGAGCGCGAGCTGACGCCGCAACAGTTCAAAACGTGGATCAAGCCGCTGGCGCCCGTTGCGTTCGATGAAGAAACGCACGCGCTGCGCATTGCCGCGCCCAACCGTTTCAAGCTGGACTGGGTCAAGAGCCAGTTTTCGGGGCGCATCACCGCACTGGCCTGCGAGTACTGGGAAGCGCAGGTCAGCGTCCAGTTTGTGCTGGATCCCGCCGCGTCGGGCCGTGCCGCTGCCTATATGCAGCCGGCCCAGCCCGGCATGGGCCCGGGCGGCATGGACGGCCACGCAGCACCGGGTACAGGCATGGCCGGCTATCCCGGCGCCCAGCCGATGGGCGGACAGGCCCCGTTTGCCATGCCCGGCCAGCCTGGCTATGGCGAGTACCCCACCGCAGCCGCGTACGGCATGGGCCAGCCGCAGTACGGCAATCCGGCCGGCATGCCGTCCGCAGCCCCGGTCCCGGCCGGCGCGCGCGCCCAGGCCCCGGGCATGGGCGGCCAGCACCCCGGCCAGCACCACCCGCAGCACGGCGCCGACATGGGCGAGATCGACGTAGTCCACATGGACCCCGCCGAGGCCAGCGCCCGCTCCTACCGCATGCAGCCGCAGCAACCCCAGCAGCCGCACCCGTCCCATCAGCCCCACCCGCAGATGGCCGGCGCCACGCCGATGCCCGGCCACCAGCCCAGCGACACGGTGCATGAGCGCTCGCGCCTGAACCCGATCCTGACCTTTGACAACTTCGTCACTGGTAAAGCCAACCAGCTGGCGCGCGCCGCGGCCATCCAGGTGGCCAACAACCCGGGCAAGTCGTACAACCCGCTGTATCTCTATGGCGGCGTGGGCCTGGGCAAGACTCACCTGATCCACGCCATCGGCAATTACATGCTGCTGGAGAACCCGCGCGCACGCATCCGCTACATCCACGCCGAGCAGTACGTCTCTGACGTGGTCAAGGCGTACCAGCGCAAGGCGTTCGACGAGTTCAAGCGCTACTACCACTCGCTGGACCTGCTGCTGATCGACGATATCCAGTTCTTCTCCGGCAAGAACCGCACGCAGGAAGAGTTCTTCTATGCCTTCGAGGCCCTGATTGCCAACCGGGCGCAGGTGATCATCACCAGTGATACCTACCCGAAGGAAATCAGCGGCATCGACGACCGCCTGATCTCGCGCTTCGACTCGGGCCTGACCGTGGCCATCGAGCCGCCCGAGCTGGAAATGCGCGTGGCCATCCTGATGAAGAAGGCCGCCGCGGAAAGCGTCAACGTGCCCGAAGAGGTCGCGTTCTTCGTCGCCAAGCACCTGCGCTCAAACGTGCGCGAGCTGGAAGGCGCGCTGCGCAAGATCCTGGCGTTCAGCAATTTCCACGGCAAGGACATCACCATCGAGGTGACGCGCGAAGCGCTCAAGGACCTGCTGACCGTGCAGAACCGCCAGATCTCTGTGGAGAACATCCAGAAGACCTGCGCGGATTTCTACAACATCAAGGTCGCTGACATGTACTCGAAAAAGCGGCCTGCCAATATTGCACGGCCGCGCCAGATTGCGATGTACCTGGCCAAGGAGCTGACGCAGAAGAGCCTGCCCGAAATCGGCGAACTCTTTGGCGGCCGCGACCACACCACCGTGCTGCACGCCGTGCGCAAGATTGCCGACGAACGCAGCAAGGACGCGCAGCTCAACCATGAGCTGCACGTGCTGGAGCAAACGCTCAAGGGTTGATGCATGGCCGGTGCCCGGGATGCCCCGGGAAAGGCGTTTTGAAGGGCCGGCCCCTCGGGGCTGGCATACTGTAGGGTGCGCGCCATGGACATCCCGTGGCGCCTGGGGAATTAACGTCAGCGACGCCGGGGCAAGTGACCGGAAAATAGCCACTGATAAGGCTTTGCGGTGAGTCGGGACGGGATGGCAAGTTCGGTTTGCGCCAGCGTGGCTTTTTGTGCACAGCTGGCCCGCCCGCCGGTCCCGCCCCGCTTCACCGCAGCGGCTTATCCTTGGTACAATGGCACATTAACTCCTTGATTCCTAAGTGAATTTGGAGTTGTTTGCGTTCTGCGGTCGCCGATTACAAACGACGAAGGATAAATTCAATGCAATTGGTCAAAACCTCGCGAGACAACCTGCTGCGTCCGCTGCAAATCGTGAGCGGCATCGTGGAGCGCCGCCACACCCTCCCGATCCTGGCCAATCTGCTGATTCGCAAGTCCGGGTCCAACGTTTCCTTCCTCTCGACCGACATCGAGATCCAGATCACCACGCACGCGGAATGCGGCGTCGGCAGCGACAGCGTTGCCACCACCGTGGCCGCGCGCAAGCTGCTGGACATCCTGCGCGCCATGCCTGACGGCGACGTGGCCCTGTCGCTCAACGACAAGCGCATGACCGTGCAATCCGGCAAGAGCCGCTTTGCCCTGCAGACGCTGGCCGCAGAGGAATTCCCCACCGTTGCTGAAGCCAGCGAATTCAACGCCAGCGTCAGCCTGCCGCAGAAGACCTTCAAGCACCTGCTGGCGATGGTCCACTTCGCCATGGCGCAGCAGGACATCCGCTACTACCTGAACGGCATGCTGCTGGTGGTGGAAGGCAAGAAGGTCATGGCAGTCGCCACCGACGGCCACCGCCTGGCGTACTGCGGCGTTGAGCTGGAAACCGAAGCCGCCGGCATCGGCGCGCGCCAGGAAGTCATCATCCCGCGCAAGACCATCCTGGAACTGCAGCGCCTGCTGGAAGACAACGACGATCCGGTGCAGGTGCAGCTGGCCGCCAACCAGGTCAAGTTCACGTTCGCCAATATCGAGCTGATCTCCAAGCTGGTGGAAGGCAAGTTCCCCGACTTCCAGCGCGTGATCCCCAAGGGCTACAAGAACGCCTTCGCGATCGACCGCGTGCAGCTGCAGCAGGCGCTGCAACGCACCGCGATCCTGACCACCGACAAATTCAAGGGCGTGCGCTGCATCCTGGACACGCACATGCTCAAGATCAGCTCCACCAACGCCGACCAGGAAGAGGCGCAGGAAGAGCTGGAACTCGATTACTCGGGCGACGCGCTCGATATCGGCTTCAACGTGACCTACCTGCTCGACGTGCTTGCCAACCTGAAGACCGAGCAGGTGCAGGTCAGCCTTGGCGACTCGAATTCGAGTGCGCTGATTACCGTGCCGGAAGACGACAACTTCAAGTACGTCGTCATGCCGATGCGCATCTGATGATCCGGTAGCAGGACTACAGATACAGAGATACCGGAGCAGCAAACGGCACGCTACGACACCCGCCTCATCACGGGACGTCTCTTCGCAGCGGGGGCAGGATCGAAAACGATCTGCCCCTTTTGCCGTTTTTAGTAACCCGCCATGCGGAAAGCCAGACGCCCTGCCAATGTGCCGGCGCGGCCGGGTTTTCACATCAGCCGTGAGTAGAAAGACATGACCGAACAGCAGAAACCGCAACAGGAAAACACCTACGGAGCCTCTTCGATCCAGATCCTGGAAGGCCTGGAGGCGGTACGCAAGCGCCCGGGCATGTATATCGGCGACACCTCCGACGGCACCGGCCTGCACCACCTGGTGTTTGAGGTGCTGGACAACTCCATCGACGAAGCGCTGGCCGGCTACTGCACCGAGATCCAGGTCACCATCCACAGCGACAACTCGATCTCCATCGTCGACAACGGCCGCGGCATCCCGCCCCTGGTCAAGTTTGACGACAAGCACGAACCCAAGCGCAGCGCGGCAGAAATCGCCATGACTGAGCTGCACGCCGGCGGCAAGTTCAACCAGAACAGCTACAAGGTCTCCGGCGGCCTGCACGGCGTGGGCGTGTCCTGCGTGAACGCACTGTCCAAGTGGCTGCGCCTGACCGTGCGCCGCGACGGCCAGGTGCACCTGATCGAATTCGCCAAGGGCGACGTGCAGAACCGCATCGTCGAGACCGTGCCCGGCCCCGACGGCCAGCCCGTTGAAGTCTCGCCGATGAAGATCATCGGCGCCACCGACAAGCGCGGCACTGAAGTGCACTTCCTGGCCGACGAAGAGATCTTCACCAACGTCGAGTTCCACTACGAGATCCTCTCCAAGCGCATCCGCGAGCTCTCGTTCCTGAACAACGGCGTGCACATCAAGCTGGTCGACCAGCGCACCGGCAAGGAAGAAGACTTTGCCTTCTCCGGCGGCGTGAAGGGATTTGTCGAATACATCAACCGCTCCAAGAGCGTGCTGCACCCCACCATCTTCTACGCGAACACCGAAAAAGACGGTATCGCCGTGGAAGTGGCCATGCAGTGGAACGACGGCTACAACGAGCAGGTGCTCTGCTTCACCAACAACATCCCGCAGCGGGATGGCGGCACCCACCTGACCGGCCTGCGCGCCGCGATGACGCGCGTCATCAACAAGTACATTGAAGAGAACGAAGTCGCCAAGAAAGCCAAGGTGGAAACCACCGGCGACGACATGCGCGAAGGCCTGTCGTGCGTGCTCTCCGTCAAGGTGCCCGAGCCCAAGTTCAGCTCACAGACCAAAGACAAGCTGGTCTCGTCTGAAGTGCGCCTGCCGGTGGAAGAACTCGTCGGCAAGGCCCTGAACGACTTCCTGCTGGAAACCCCGGGCGACGCCAAGATCATCTGCGGCAAGATCGTAGACGCCGCCCGCGCCCGCGAAGCCGCCCGCAAGGCCCGCGAAATGACCCGCCGCAAGGGCTTGATGGACGGCATGGGCCTGCCCGGCAAGCTGGCCGACTGCCAGGAAAAAGACCCCGCCCTGTCAGAACTCTTCCTGGTGGAGGGCGACTCCGCAGGCGGCTCCGCCAAGCAGGGCCGCGACCGTAAGTTCCAGGCCATCCTGCCGCTGAAGGGCAAGATCCTGAACGTAGAGCGCGCCCGCTTCGACAAGATGCTGTCCAGCCAGGAAGTGCTGACGCTGATCACCGCGCTGGGCACCGGCATCGGCAAGGACGACTACAACCTGGAAAAGCTGCGCTACCACCGCATCATCATCATGACCGACGCGGACGTGGACGGCTCACACATCCGCACGCTGCTGCTGACGTTCTTCTACCGGCAGATGCCTGACATCATCGAGCGCGGTTATGTGTATATCGCGCAGCCGCCGCTGTACAAGATCAAGCACGGCAAGGAAGAGCGGTATATCAAGGATGATGTCGAGCTCAATGCTTATCTGTTGAAGCTGGCGATGGAGAAGGCTGTGCTGGTGCGGCCGGATGGGTCGGAGATCAATGGGGATGCGTTGACTGAGTTGGCGCGGCAGTATCAGCTGACTGAGGGGGTGATTTCTCGGCTGTCACGTGTTGTTGATACTGATGCCCTGCGGGCGATTGCTGATGGGGTGGCGCTGGATCTGGATAGTGCGGCGGCGGCTGAGGCTTCGGCTGTGGCGTTGAAGGCTAAGTTGGCTGAGATGCATGCCAAGACGTTGATTGGCGCTGCCGTGAATGATGACGGCACTGCTGACGTTTATGCGCAGTTTGATGAGAAGACTGACAAGCATCGGCTGATGATTGCTCGTCGTCATCATGGCAACGTGCGGCTGTCGCATCTGGATGCGGACTTTGTCCACGGGGCAGATTACGCGGCGCTGTCCAATGCGGCCAAGACGTTCCAGGGGCTGACGCCTGAGGGGACTAAGGTGCAGCGCGGGGAAGGTGAGAAGCTGAGAGATCAGACGGTCAACGATTTCCATGGCGCAATGCAATGGCTGCTTGCTGAGGCTGAGCGCGGCGTTTCGCGTCAGCGCTATAAGGGTCTGGGTGAGATGAATCCTGAGCAGCTGTTTGAGACGACGCTGGATGTCACCCAACGACGGCTGCTGAAGGTGCAGATTGAGGATGCTATTGCGGCGGATCAGATCTTTACCACCCTTATGGGGGATGAGGTGGAGCCGCGGCGGAACTTTATTGAGAGTAATGCGTTGGTGGCGCGGAATATTGATGTTTGATGTCCAGTTGTAGATAGGTGTTGGCGCCGATCCAAATCTGAGCCACCGTGCCGACTGAATATTGAGCCAGGGGTGGAAGCCGACTTCGAGAGGGTCGGCTGTGGATAAGTGTAGGGCTTGGCCTGGTTCGTTGATCTCCTTTGTGCTGTTTTGATGGCGAGGGGGAAGCCGCGTAGGGCGTAGCCCGTAGCGTCTTCCCCCTCGCGACTCCGGTCAGAATGGGTCGGCCTCAGCTTCAGTCCTGGCACTCGCGCGCGCCTGCTCGCGGGCTTTGATGCGCTTCTTCGCCTCGGCCGTGCTGCGACTGAAGCGGATCGACTCGTTGCCTGTCTCCACAATGTGGCAGTGGTGGGTGAGGCGGTCCAGAAGCGCGGTGGTCATCTTCGCGTCGCCGAACACACTGGACCATTCGGCGAAGTCCAGGTTGGTCGTGATCATCACACTGGTGTGCTCGTACAGCCTGCTGAGCAGGTGAAACAGCAGCGCCCCGCCGGCCTGGCTGAATGGCAGATAGCCCAGCTCATCCAGAATGACCAGATCCATGCGCAGCAGGCTGGTGGCGATACGACCAGCCTTGCCTTGAGTCTTCTCCTGTTCCAGCGCGTTGACCAGATCGACCGTGGAGTAGAACCGCACCCGCTTGCCATGCTGGGTGATGCCAGAAACGCCAATAGCCGTGGCCAGATGGGTTTTCCCAGTCCCGGGCCCGCCCACGAGCACGACGTTGTGCGCCTCGTCGGTGAAGGTCGTCGTGGCCAACGTGCCCACGAGTCTGCGGTCCACCGGCGAGACCTCGAAGTCGAAGCTCGCCATGTCCCGATGCACCGGGAACTTCGCCGCGTGCATTTGGTGGCTGACCGAGCGCATCGCACGATCAGTGCCCTCGGCCTGCAGCAGGTGCTCGATCAACCAGCGTGAGGACTCAATCCCCGCATGACCACCTTGCTCGACCAGATCGGCCCACGCGCCGGCCATGCCGTGCAGGCGCAGTGCCTTGAGTTCGACCAGCACGTCAGTCGTCATGGCCGGCTCCCTCGACGGTGATGCCAACGGTGTTGCCCACGCCGCTTGCAGCACGCAGGCTGTCGTAGCGCGCCGTGTTCGCCAGTGGTGGTGTAGCCACTTTCAACTGCGTGGCCGCTGTTGGCAGTGTCGGCACCGCGTTGAGCCTGCCCAGCACGTTGACCACGTGCTCCACACTGACCTTGCCCGGCGGCCCGCTCTCCAGGGCCAACTCCACCGCCACCAGCACCGCATCCAGTCCGGCGCTCAGCACGATGGCCAGCACCTGCGCCATCACCCTGTCGCCACCCGGGTTGCGCAGCAGCCCTCGGCGCAGCCGCTGCAGTGGCTCGGGCATGTCGGCAAACGGCGCGCCGTTCCTGAGTGCGCCGGGCTTCCGCTGCAGCAGCGGAATGTAGTGCTGCCAGTCGTACCGGGTCTCGCCAGCGCTGCTCAACCGGTCGTGGCGTGCAACGATTCTGTCCTCAGCCACGATGACGACGCTGGCCGGGTATAGCCGCGTGCTGACCATCTGGCCAAACAGTTCGCACGGTACCGAGTAGCGATTGCGCGCCACCGACACCAGGCAGGTGCTGGACACCCGAGCGGGCTTCTCGACGTAGCCGTCGAAGGGCGCGGGCATGGGCATCAGGTGCGCTCGCTCGTGCTCGAGCATCTCGGCCACGCTGAACTGCGTGTGCTCCGGGTGGCGCACCTCGTCCCACAGGGCCCTGCAGCGCTGGCCTAGCCAGGCGTTGAGTTCGGTGAAGCTGCCGAACTTGATCTTGGCCGCGTCGATCCAGATGCGCCGGCGGCTGTCCTGCACGTTCTTCTCCACGACACCCTTCTCCCAGCCGCTGGCCACGTTGCAGAAGTCGGGGTCGTACAGGTAATGCGCGCACATGGCGGCGAAGCGCTCGTTGACGATGCGGCCCTTGCCCTTCTTGACCTTGTCTACAGCCGTCTTCATGTTGTCGTAGATGCCACGCCGGGCCACGCCACCGAGCGCCGCGAACGACCGGGTGTGGGCATCGAACAGCATCTCGTGTCCCTGGCTTGGGTAGGCCACCAGCCAGAAGGCCCGACTGGCGCACAGCTTCATGTGTGAGACCTGCGCCCGGTAGTAGATGCCGCCTACCACCACGCCTTCCTCGCTCCAATCGAACTGGAAGGCCTCGCCCAGCTCAAAGGCCAATGGCACAAAGGCGTTGGCAGTCGCCGTTTGCCCTTCGCTCTGGCGCCACGCCCGGATGAAGTCGGTCACCCGCGTGTAGCCGCCTTCGTAGCCCGCGCTCCTGATTTCGGCGTACAGCGCCTTGGCCGTGCGACGCTCGCGCTTGGGCCGCCGGGAGTCTGCCTTCAACGCCTGCCGGAGCGCGTCGTGGAACGCTGTGAGCTTGTTCGGCTGCTGGCCGCGCCGGTACTTCGGTGGACTGTCCACCTCGCCGTGCAGCCACTTCGCAACCGTGTTGCGCGACAGCCCCGTCATGCGCGCAATCTCGCGCTCCGATTTGTTCTTCCGGGCATGCAAACGCCGGATCTTGCCAATCATGTCCATGGTGATCACTCCTCGTCCTCTGTTGCACAAAAAAGCAGCAGAGTAGGTTGCTCACCTGGCTCAGTTTTGGGTCGGCACAACCCTCATCAGTGGCTCAGTTTTCGGTCGGCGCCAACATTCCACATGATTCCAATCCTCCTGGGAACAGGCCGATGCCTGCCTTCCGGACGAAGATTAAAACTGTGATCACAGATCAAATATAGAGAATAACCCTATGTGCTATGCTTCGCGACATGACCCTGAATGACCTTGTGACGCCTCTTGTCCGCCAGACGCTCAGCCGCGACGTCTACACGCAGCTGCGAGACCTGCTGATCAGCGGGCAGATGATGCCGGGAGAGCAGATTTCCCTGCGCAACATTGCTGCCGCATTGGGCGTCAGCGTCATGCCGGTGCGGGAAGCGGTGCATCGCCTGGTTGCCGAGCAGGCACTTGAGCTCACGCCAAACCGTGCACTGCGGGTACCGAGGATGAGCGTCAGCCAGTTCGAGGAAATCACAAAGATCCGGATCGAACTGGAGGGACTCGCCACCGCGACCGCGGCAGAGCGCATCACCGATGAGGAACTGAAGCAGGTACAGGCACTGCACCGCCGGTTTGCCGACGAGATGTCCAAGCGCAGCCCAGACGGCGCGGATGTCATCGCCGCGAACCAGGCCTTTCACTTTGCCGTCTACGCCTCTGCGCGCATGCCGATCCTGTTGCAGATGATCGAGTCGCAGTGGCTGCGCATCGGCCCCATTCTTAACCACGACCTCCGCTCCGGATCGCGCCGCGTGGAAGAGCGCGTCGCGGTCAGGCACCACGACAATCTGATCGCAGCTCTGCGCAAGCATGACAGTGCGGCGGCATGTGCGGCGCTGCGCGGGGATATCGAGAGCGCAGCGGCTTATATTGTCTCGGCGGGGGTGCTGGTCAATACGGACAGGGCGGAGGATGCGGCGGCCACGCTGGTGCCTGTGAAGCGGGCTGCGAAGGCTGGGGGGGCGGGGGTGAAGCGCTGATCAGCGTGGCTGACGGGACGATGCACTACAGGGAATTTCGCCGAAAGGCCAGGCCTGATTGAGTGCTGTCGCGCCGGCCGTTGCTTGCAGCGCTCAAGTGAGGACCTGGTACTCGGGAATGAACGGCTGCGACACCAGGTAGCGCAGCAGGTCAGCGCCGCAGTCCTTCACGGATGGCCCGCCGGCCGACCTGCAGCTTCGCCGACGGATCTTCGGCTGCAAGCTGCAGTTTCACAGCGATTTCAACGAGATCGCAGATTGGCGCAGCAGCGCAGGCCAAAGTCTTGACCGCCGCTTTCCACGACTTTGCCACGCGGCCAGCGGCGTGCTTGCGCCAGCCCCTGGTCCAGTCGCGCAATCACGTCGGCGAGGCCTGGCGTTTCGGTATGCCGGAACCGAGCACGATGATGGCTGCCGGCGGCAGTCCGCTGGCCCCTTCGGCATCGCGCCGCGGTCTACATCGCCATGGGCGGCCGGCTTCCACGCAAGGTCGCCCATCCGGAATGCTTCAACCAGGCGCTTAGTCGTGGTCGTGATCCTCGTGGTGATCGTGGTGATGGTGCTTGTCGTAATGCCGGTGATGGCGGTGGTTCCACTCGTCGCGGCCCCACCAGCGGCGGCCGTCCCAATAGCGGTCGCCATGCCAGCCGATCACGATGACCGGCCCGGCCACGACGGCGGGAGCCGGCTGATAGACCACCGGCGGCGGCTGGTAGATTACCGGCGGCGGGGCCGGCTCCACATAGACCGGGGCGGGGCCCACGTTCACGTCAACGTCCACGCGCGCCACCGCGGCCGTAGAGGCCGCCACGGCGAGCGCGCCGAGAGTGAGGCAAGTAGCGTAGCGTCGGAGCATGATCATCCTCTTTGGAGAACCAGTACCTTTTCAATCTACGACGGAAATCTCGCGCGCCATGTGCCGCAAAGGCTGAAAGGGTTGTCGGCGCTTGTCCGATATGGCGGCCATGACAATGCGTCTGGAGCGCATTGCGTGTATTGCGTGACATACACGGGCTCAACGGTTCACCGTGTCTCGCAAAGATGGCGCGTACGTATCCGGGATCAGGTCGCCCCAGTTGGGTTACCTCTGCGCATCAAGCTGTTCATGCACTGCTTATTGCTGATGTTGTCGGCCGGCACGCTCTCGCAATCGATGGGCGCGTTCCAGTCGGCCTCGCAATCTTCCAGCGTGGCGTCGCTGGCGCGGAGCAAGGTCACGCCGGGATCGTCGTCGGCGTTGTCGTCGGTGTCGTCGCTGCCGACGCTGATCACCACCATGCCGGCCACCACGGCGCAAGCGCCGATGATCCACAGCGTGGGGGATTTCTTCGGCTGGGTGTCATCGGCCTGTGCTGGCAGTTGTCTTCTCATCCATATCGACGTGGATACGAAAATGAACTAAATCAGTGTTCATTTCTATATTCGTCGCTGCTGCAGCTTCTTGGACATTGTGTTGAAGCCATCCAACGAAATGTAACTCTCGATAAGATCTAGGAAGCGTCCTATATTCGCCCTAAGGTCCGCTTGTTACTGTCGCGCCAACTCAGCGCGGAGAGTATCGCTACGGACGCCACAGGGTCATCGAGATGTGCCCGTAGCCAACAGGAATCCAGGCCGCGCCCACCCAGCAAGACGGGAGCGCGGTCAATGCATCCAGTACAGGCAACTACGGATCAAGCAGGCACCTTAGGGCGTGCCATCGCCACATGGCCCTGCATCACAGCATTGGCTCTGGCTGCGGCGTCGATGGCCGCGACTGCCCTGGCCGCCGGTGTCGTCCCCGACGGCGGCACCGCCACCACAGCCACCGCCGGCGCCAATGGCCGCATCACTGTCGCGGCCATTCAGCTTGGCATGACTGGCAAGATCAAGCTCGATAAGTTGGTGACTGCAGGTATCGCAGGGGCAGTGACCGGGGGACTAACCGGATACTTTGGGTCCAACTACGGCGTTGAACGGGTGCTCACGGCTGGCGCCGCCGGTTGCGGTGCGGCTGCGATACAGGGGGGCGACTGTAAGTCGGGGGCAATGACGGGCTTCGCGACGGCCGCTGTCGCATGGGCGGCGGATGCGATGCGCCAGGACCAAATTGAGTCTTCTCGGCGCTTCAAGGGCATCTACGACACACAGGACGAAGCTGTGTTTACTTCAAATGCGACTGGCCCAAGTGCCGGCATTGACGGCGACGGAATGAAGATCGCTGGAACGCGTGTTAGTTTTGATGATCTGCGGAAGTACGGGACGGTTGTCGAGCGACCCGATGGAGCGTGGGATTTCACAGGAACTATCATCAATCCAAAGACTAACAATCTCTGGTCGTTGGCAGAGGCGCTCAATAAGGAGGGTGGCCTTACCGGCGGATTTCAAGGACTTGGCGGAACGCTAATAAATTCGCCATACCCGCCCGGTACATTTACAGACAAGCTGTTGGAGGCATTTGCTGGGCCACATGACTACCTTGGTAGCCTCACGGCTTACGACAACCTCGGCAATCTTAAGGAAGGAATGACCTCATTCCAGCGCATGATGTTTGAGATTCAGACGGATATCGATATTCCACTGGTGGCTCCCTTTGCTGCGGTAACGCTGCTCAATCAGTATGGTATCGATTGGTCGATCTTTCGCAATCAGACACTGCAACCAACGGATAGGAAATGACGGGAGCAAAGTTGTGTGTCGGGGTGATGACCCTTGCTTGTGTTGCTTGTCTTCATTCCCCGCCGAATTACCCCGGTGCCGGAGGCAATAATCTCGATCCGGCCGAGTACGCAGCCGCAGAATGCCCAAATTTAAGTGGGCGGTATCAAGGGATTGGTGAGCTCGTAGAGGGAGATGCATCGGCACAACAAGCGGCGCGAAAATGGCGACTTTCAAACGTATTTCCCTTTCGGGACAATCATCAAGCGCAGGCAGTACTAGCTGCGTCCCGATCAAGCGAGGGTCGGTACGTGTCCCCTATTTACGCAATCGTGACAATGGCAAGCCGTATTGCGAAACTCAATTTGCGTTATGAGAATGGAAAATCGCTTGAGTATGTCTCCTCCTTTGAGGACAAGGGGAGATTTGTGTGTACTGGTGCGAATGGAATAATTTCGTGGGGAGGGGCAAGCGACGGCGGGCGATCTGAGTATGGGCCAAATCGCTCCGACTCGGTCGTCACGTTGTATCTAGATCCTTCTGGAAACCTCATTTTTGAACGGGGCATGCAGGTCCACATGAGCCTGCGGTTAGGATTGATTCCAACTGGAACAGCCAAATACTTTGCTATCTATCGATTTAAACGACTGCCGGATTGAGAGTAACCGAAGGCACATAACCATGACATTTGTGCACTACGCCGTTGTTAAGGAAGCCTGCCCAGTTTGTGGGCAGGGTCGCGTTCTTATTGCCGTTGAGAAGGATGCTGGTGCTCTCTTTGTAATCTGCGAGGATTGCGAGTCGGAGTGGCATTCGCCTAGTGAGTCGCAGTATGCCGAGCGGGCCACTCGAGATAAGCATACGTTCTCTCGCTACCTTCAGCCTGACGAGATGATAGAACACCCCTGGTATTCATTGATTATAAATAGGTAAGTACAACCGCGAGGATCTTCAATTCCGTAACTGGACTCTCGAGAGCAACAAGAAGATGCGTGCGGATGGCAAAGGTGGTAGATCAGAATTCGGACCCGGTGCTACGGATTCGATGGCAATGCTCTATCTAGATGGCCAAGGAAATCTTAATTTCGGAAGCTTCGATGCAGGTTCACATGAATCTGCGGTTTGGCGGGATCCCTCCGGTACGGCCAAGCACTTCTCAGAATATGAATTTAAACGGCTACCTGAATGAAAACGTCATTCCTTCTCCATCTTCGGCGCTTTGAACTTGCCGCAGGAAGTTGCTTGGCACTTTCCGCCTGCGCCCCGATGATTGCGACGGCCCCAGTGGCCATCGAGGTCACGCAACCAAGCGCGGCTGCCCGGCGCATCCAGATCCTGATGGCTACAACCGTCGGACTGGACACCGGCTATTCCCGCACACTGGCTGCCAAGTCGGTCTGGTCGCGGGTCGGCCGTTTGCCGCAGGGCGAGGTGTACCGCCCGGTCGGCACCATCTTCACGATCGAGGGCCGCCAGGTCCACGAGGCCTACCTGGTCATCCGCGACAAGACCCTGGTGGGCTTCTATTTGCCGGGGGAGCAGAACTATTCCCCGCTTTCCACTGCAGTACCTTTGGACTTGGGAGAAGTCGAATGAAACGGGTTACGTGCATGCTGATCGCCGTGCTGGCGGTGTCGTCGCTGCTGGCTGGTTGTGCTTCGGGTGTGAAACACGCCGACATGGCGGCGTCGATTCCGACGATGAAGCCTGGCGAGGGTCGGGTCTACTTCCTGCGCTCGGCGTCGATGTTCGGCGCCGCGATCCAGCCGGATCTGCGTCTTAACAACCAGGTGGTGGGCGAGTCCAAGCCCGGCGGCTTCTTCTTTGTGGATCGGCCGGCCGGCAAGTATGTGGCCTCGGCTGCGACTGAAACGGAGAAGACGTTGAGCTTCGTGCTGGATGCGGGCGAGACGAAGTACGTGCGCAGCTCACCGTCGATCGGGCTGATGGTTGGCCGCGTCGTGCTGGAGCTGGAAACGCCGGAGAAGGCGAAGGCAGAACTTGCTTCGCTGAGCTACACCGGCGACGTGGTCAAGACGCCGGCGAAGTAAGTGCCATGACAGCCCTGCCGGGGTGTCCTGGCAAGGACACCAGGCGGGGTGGTCGGCGCCTGCCATCGCGTTGCCGGTACCGGACCGCAGCCTCACGTCAAACACGCCGCATTCATCACCCCCACCGACAACGAAATCACCCCCATCACCGCCCCCACCCCCCGGTTGTCGCTGGAGATCGCCTCACTGACACCCCCCAACGCCCGCGCCGCCACCAGATAAGCCACTACCTGCACCGCAAACGCCCCAAACGCCCACAGCAAAAACATCCCAAACGTAGCGTTGTGCTGGATGCTCGACGACAACGTCAGCGAGAACCCCAGCACCGCCCCGCCCAGCGCCAACGCCGCCGCCACATTCCCCTCGCGGATCAGCTGGAATTCCCGATGCGGCGTCACCCGCGCATAGACCAGCAGAAACAGCACCAGCAAGCCAAGGCCGGTGACGATGTAGATCAGATAGGCAAGCGCCGGGTGCATGACATTGACCATAGGTTGGACTCGTTGTCAGTGGATCAGGGAAGGGAGTACGACATGGCGAACGGCAGGCGGCACTCAGCCGCCACCAGAGCGCCCGGAGCTGCCAAAGCGGCTGGCAAAGCCACCACGCGATACCACCGGCGCGCGCGACACCGCCGCGGCGCGCATGGACAGGCCCATGGAGCGCCCGCCGCTGAGCGAGCTGCGGCGGACGGTGGCTTCTTCCACCATCGCGGCGTGCGGGGTGGCGTTGGTGAAGGCTTGCGTGCGCGTGCCGGTGCTGTCGTAGACGTTCATCGGGCGCAGCGGGCCGGCGGACATGTCGCGCTGGGTCTGGGTGCCGTTGGGGTGGTAGACGGTGCCGCTGGAGGTGTAGTACGGGCCGTACCAGCGCGCGTAGGACATGCTGCTGCCGTGGCTGGTGCCGGAGCCGCCGGTGGCGGCGTCGCTGGCGGATGCGTTCAGGCTGGAGCTGTAGATGGTGCTGGGGTCGTCGACCGGCACGCTTTCGCAGTCGTTGGGGGTGTTCCAGTCGGCTTCGCAGTCTTCCAGGGTGGCGTAGCTGGCGCGGCGCACGGTCACGCCGGGATCGTCGTCGGCGTCCTCGCTGCAGGAGCCGATCACCGCCACGCTGGCAACCACGGCGCAGGCGCCGACGATCCACAGCGTGGGCGAACTGCGCTTCTGCTCGGCCGCAAAGGGCTGCGGCTGCCACGCGGACCGGGGGGATCCCTTTGACCTGGGCTGGTACGGACTGTCGTACTTTGTCGGCTTGCGGCCGTTGTTGTTCTTCTTTGCCATCGGTCCTTACTCGTTCATGAAGTAGTGTGGAACGAAGAAACTGGTGTTCTTGGCGATGGGCCCGGATTCCTCGCGCACGCACAGGCCGCTGGGCACGCCGTCGACAATCCACACGCCCAGCGTGGTGTAGCGCCCGTCAAAGCGGCGCGCCGGGGCGTAGGCCTGGTAGATGAAGCCTTCTGCGCCGTATTCACCGGGGTTGTGGACGTGGCCGCCTTCCGGAGTGGCCAGGGTTACGCTCTCGCCCTCGCGTGACAGAAAGGGCTTCTTGGCGTGCGGCTGGCCGGCGAAGTGGCCGGGGTCGAAGCTGGCTTCCAGCAGGTTGGGGTGGCCGGGAAAGAGCTCCCACAGGATCGGCAGGATGGCTTTGTTGGACAGCACGGCCTTCCACGGCGGCTCGACCCAGCGCACCGGGCTGTGCGCGAGCTGGCCGCCGTAGTCGGAGGTGGCCATCCACTCCCACGGGTAGAGCTTGAAGACGACTTCCATCGGCACGTCGTCGGCGTCGTAGAAGTTGCCGCGGCCGTCGGTGCCGATGTCCCGCAGGTCGACCAGCTTGACGGACCAGCCGGCCTGCAGCGCGGTGTCCATCAGGTATTCGGTGTTGCAGATGTCTTCCTGGCTGTCGAACATGCACGCAAGGTGCAGCAGGCTGGCGTTGCGGTAGTGGTTGCGCAGCCATTGCCAGCGCGCCACCAGCGCATCGTGCAGGCTGTTGAACTGGTCGGCCTGCGGCTGCACGGTGTCTTTCCAGTACCACTGCGCCACGGCGGATTCGATCAGCGAGGTCGGGGTGTCGGCGTTGAACTCATACAGCTTGGGCACGCCGTGCTGGTCCAGCGTCATGTCGAAGCGGCCGAACAACGTGGGCTCGTCGCGGTCCCAGGAGGTGCGGATCAGTTGCGCGAAGTCCTTGTCGATTGCCAGGCGTGCGAACCAGTCGTGGTCGACCACGTGCTGCACGGCTTCCAGGCAGCGCTGGTTCAGGTCGTACGCGGCGGCATAAAGCGTTTCGATCTCCTGCTTGCTGAAGGCGTAGGCGGCATCCTCGCGCCAGTAGAAGAAGGTGTTGTCATCGACTTCACGCGGGACGTTGAACTCATCCAGCGAATGGAAGTGGAAGCCGACCTTCTCAAGTTCGCGCGGCCAGTTGCGGCGCGGGGTCTGGGGGATGCGTTGCATCAGCAGGCGAGTGTCAGAAGAGAGGGATCGGGCTGGGCCATGGCGTCGTCCAGCAGGAAGTCGGTAAAGGCGAGCGCACTGGCGCCGGGCCGCGGCAGCCAGTCGGTGAACTGTACGCTGAGCGGTGCCCACCAGTGCGCGGCATCGGCCAGCACGGGGCGGAAGTCGAGCGCATCGGATTCCACCACGCCGCGCGCCGGGTTGGCCAGCATCCACTGCATGCCGGCGACCAGGCTCGATGCCACTTGCAGGCTGGTGGCGGTGTTGTACGGCGCCAGCGAGCGCGCGCGCTGCACGGACAGGCGCGAGCCGTACCAGACCGCGCCATGCCGGCCGCTCATCAGCAGCACGCCCAGCTCATCCTCGCCGCACTGGATCTCGTCGCGCAGGATGCGTTCGCCGCGCACGCGCGGGGCGGCCCGCTCGTCCAGCCATTGCATCGAGGTTTGCGTGGCGGATGTGGGGCGATAAGCGTAGTAGACGGTGGGGCGGTACGGCGGCTGGCCGGCAGTGTTGTCGGTCAGGTATTCGGCGACCGAGATCGATTCATTGTGCGTGATCAGGTACGCATCGAAGGGGCCGTGCGCCGGCGACCACGACCGCACGCGCGTGCGATGGCCGGGCCGGTCCAGCGCGATCGCCGCGCCGCTGCCGTAGCCGTGGCGATAGCCATCTGGCGGCAGCGCGGGCTCATGGCTGCCCCAGCCAAGTTCGGCGTCCTGCAGGCATTCGGTGATAAAGCCTTCGGCCGACCAGGTGTTGGCGAATTCGCCGTCGCGCGGATAGCCCGGCGCTTGCTGGCTGTCGTATTCGGCAATCTGGATCACGCGTATGTCCAGCGCGCGCGCCAGCGCGGCCCAGCTGGCGCGGTCCTCGGGCTCCGGCTGATCCAGGCCGGCGTTGCCGGCCAGTGCCATCAGCGCAGCCTTGATCAGCACCGATACCAGCCCGGGATTGGCGCCGTGCGCCACCAGCGCGGTCGGTTGCGTCTCGCGGCCGCGGGCGAAGGCCAGCATCTCGTGGCGCAGCGCGTAGTTGCTCAGGTGCGAGGCCTGCGGGTCCGCCTCATAGTCCCACGGCTCGATGCCGGCATCGACATAGAATGCGCCGCGCGCCTGCGCCAGCGCAATCAGGTCGCGGCTGCAGACGGATGGGGCCAGGTTCAGCAGGAAGGTGCCGGGCCGCAGCAGCGGGCCGAGCACGGGTTCAAAGTTGCTGTCGGTGATGGAGGCCTGGATGGCGCGCAGGCCGCGCCTTGCGACGATCTGCCTGCGGGCGTCGTCCAGCACGCGGTCCACCACGGTAATCGCTGCCCGTGGCCAGGTTCGTTCCAGCAGCGGCAGCACGGCCTGGCCGATGCAGCCAAAGCCGACGATGATGATTTGTTCGATCACGCCGACCCTGTAGCCCGTAGTGGCGAATGAACTGGCATACGGCGCGACATGACAATCGCGCTGGTGCCGGGCAGCATCGCCTTGCTTTGTCAATCTCGTCTGGATTTGCCAGAAATGGCGAGGGCAATTCTATCGCCGGGCCGGCTTGCTGCCAAGGAAACGGCAGGGCGTGCCTTGCCGGCATCCGGATGGGCTGAACGCGGACAGAGCCAATGCCACTGCCCCAGACGCTAGCGCTCAGGAGCCTTCTGCGACAACACCCACAGCATCGCCCCCACAGCCTCCGTCTGAGACCGCGTATGGGTCTTTTCATAGATCATGCGCATTTGGGAGCGAACGGTGGCAACCGATACGGCGGCGCTGCTGGCGTACTCGTCGGCGGTCTTGCCAGAGACTAGCGCTTCAGCGACTGCCGCTTCGGCCGTCGTCAGGCCGAAGGCTTGCCGCAACTGCCGCGCGGTTACCAGGGGGGCCGTGCCGCGCTGCCTGGCGGTGATCAGCATGGTGGCATGGCCAAACACCGCGCGCGTATCGGCTGCAGGGAGCATGGTGATGCTGAGGAAGACATCCGGCGGCGCGCCGGAGGTGGCCGGCAGCGCCAGGCTCTCTCCCTGGCGGGTTTTTGCCACGCGCCCGATGGCGGCTTGCAGGCCGGCGTTATCGGCTGCCGTGGACGCCACCAGGCGCCCGTGTTCCAGCTTCAGGCTGGTGGTGGCGCGCAACGCGGATTCAGCCGCCGCATTGACAAAGACCACGCGTGAGTGCCGGTCCAGCGCGAACACGGCCAGGCCCAGTTGCTCCATCAGTTCCGTGCCAAGCGCGGCGTCGCGATGCAGGACCCTGGCGTCCTGCCAGAGATTGATGGCGCGCTGCAGGTGGCCGGCCATGCCTGCCGCTGCCGCGCGTTCTTCCTGTGTGTAAGGCGTCCTGTCCCGCGCCCGCAACAGGCCAAGGAAGATTTCATCGCTGTTCGGGCGAGCCAGCCGCACACCCATCAGGTAGCGGAAGCCGGCCGGAATCTGGAAGTCCTGGAAGAACTCGCTTCGTGAAACCTCCTGTTCGCTCAGGTGTTCATCGCAGTTGACGAACTGGCCGATGCGGGCCTGTTCCACAAAACGGCGCCGGGGATCGAGGGCGCCATAGAACTGGTCATAACGGGCGATGACCTCATCCCATCTTACGTCCGGCGTATAGATGGAGAGATGCGGTGCATTGCGCACGGCGTCCCAGCTGAACATGTGGAAAACGTTGGCGCCCAATACCTCGGTGACGGTCTGGAACGCGTCCAGAAAGCCCTCTTGCCGGACCGCGGCTTCATAGAGGTCACCGACGAATTGATCTCTTGGCAATTCCATTCCTCCCCAGGCGCCGGTGTCCGGGCATCGTGCGTGCCCTCTGGCCGGCTCCCCCTCTTTTTATTCAATGCATTGTCTTGCGCGGGCTATCACTGCCGCTCTGCAAGCCGCACTGCGATTTTTTTTCTGGCTTTCATCAATTTGAATGATGCCAGCCAGTGCGCGTTTTTGCAGAATTCCGCGAAAGTCCGACGGCTTCAAATCCAGTTGCCAGGTCAAGAAAATGAAGCCCGGATTAACAAAAATCACAACGGGGTGTGCTCAATATGAATTATTGAGCGCTTTCAAAGGGGTCCATTGACGTAGCCAGTCAAGCTCCACCCTCCCTCAGAGGGGAGGTGGCTGCGTTTGCGGTGTTGTCTCTTTTACAACGGTACGGGGAAGGAAATGAAACTCACACCTATTGCACTCAGCATTGCAGTGCTCGCCTTGTCGGCGTGCGGCGGCGGCGGAGATTCTTCAACGGGAAGCACGACCACCACCACTGCGCCTCCAGAGGTTTCTGCGCCTGCCAAGCAAACTGTCAGCGGCGTAGCCGCGACCGGCGCGGCCATGCAGGGCGCAATGGTGACGCTGACGGACGCGGCCGGCAAGTCAGTCACCTGCCCGGCCGATGCCACCACGGGCTCGTTCCAGTGCGACGTGACTGGCCTGGCCGCGCCGTTCGTGCTGGCCGCCACCGGCAACGTGGCGGATTCGCAGGCTACGCTGATCAGCCTGAGCGCCACGGCAGGAACGCAGACCATCAACATCACGCCGCTGACCAACGCCATCGCCGCGACTATCATTGGCGACAACCCGGCCAAGCTGCTGGCCGACACCAGCCTGCTGCAGTCCAAGGTCACGTCGTCGGCCATCAGCACCACGGTAAAAGCCTATTCGGATGCGCTGGCTGCCCTGCTGAGCGCCACGGGCAACACCGGCGTGGACCTGATCTCTGGCCCGCTCACGGCCGGTGCGCCGGGGCTGGACCGCCTGCTGGACCAGGTAAAGATCAATGTGCTGCCAAATGGCGGCGTGCAGCTGTCTTCCGTCGCCGGCGCTTCCAGCGATACGCCCGTGGTGCTGCAGCTGGCGCCGGGCGTCGCTCCTACGGCCGGGGATGCGGCGAACTTGCCAAGCGTAGCCACGATCGGCGGCGTACCGGTGTCCAACCTGCCCGGAGCCAGCGACCTGGCCGCGCTGCAGACCGCATTCAACCAGTGCTTCGGCGGTTCATCGACGGGCAATGCGCGCATGGAGGGCAATGTTGCCGCGTGCAGCCAGATCTTTGTTGACGACGTGGCCTCCGGCAACCTGCAAGCGGGCGTTCCCGCCGCGTATTTGAGCAATGGCGCCAGCGCCGAGCAGGAATTCGGCCCGGGCCCGAGCGGCAGCGCCCCCGGCATCTTTGCGGACGACGAGATGAACGGCGCTGTATTCAGCCTGCCGGAAATCATCCGGGTGCAGGCGGCCGACAAGGTCTGGATGAAGCTGTCGTGGACGCGCACCGATGGCATCCGCGATGGTGTGCAGCTGATTGCGCAGGTCGCCCTGCAGCCTGCGGCGCGCTCGGGCAGCGACAACGGCTGGCGCCTGGTGGGCAACCAGCGCCATATTGTGTCCAAGGTCAACGGCAACGCCCAGCGCTGGGATTGGCTGAATCCGGCCAAGCCGATGACCGGCACTAATGCCTATATCAGCTCGCTGACGCTGCAGGTCGGCATCGCGGACGACCACGGTGTGCCGGTGGATTTTGCGATCGTGAAGGGGCCGGGGCTGCGCGATGGGGTCTTGCTCAACCGCAGCAATGGCGTGTGCGGCACGCTCAATATCGCGGCCCAGCTGACGTCTTCACAAACACCGGCCCAGGCGGCGCTGTTGCCAAGGCTGAACTCTTGCCGCAACAACTACCGGCTCGCTGGTGTGGCGCAGGACGCATCGGCCCAGGCCCAGTTCACCTGGCCGGGCGCCACCAACAAGGCGTTTGCCGATCCGCAGCTGAGCGCCACGGAACTGGCAGGGGTCACGCCGTTCAGCGCCTACACCTTCGACATCTATCAGAACGGCAACACAGCGGCGCCGGCCTACTCGTACACCGTGCGTCTGCGCACCCCGCCGCCGGCGCCGGGCACGCTGCACCAGTATGCCTGGCAGGATATCAGCAAGGCCGCGCGTGACCTGCTGACGCCGGGTTCCGGCACCACATTCACCGGCGGCAAGACTTTCCCGATGAGCTGGACCTCGGCCGCGGGCGTGCCGTTCGTCAAGCGGAGCAACGTGCAGATCCGCTCGACCATCGGCGCAACGCCGGCGGTGTTCGTGAGCGGCAACGGACGTGCGCGCCCGGCGGCGCCCAATACGGTGGTCAGCCTGGATGTGTCGGGAGACTTGGGTGCGTCGTTCCCATCGGTGGCGGGGGCGACTGGCGGGGGCGATATGTCGTTTGCCAACCTGAACTGGACAGATCCGTTTGACCTGAACTTCAGCACCAGCGTGGAGTATGACCACTAAGGCAATGGTGTGATCCGCTGCGCGGCTTGGCTGCCTGGTATGCAGCCAGGCCGCGGGCGGCTGATGCTTGTTTTGCTCGCTTCCAGGCCAGGGTGATTTGCTCTGGCCTCTTTTTTTGTTCGCGTGGTGGGTGCCCTTGAGCGTCGCAATTCCCGCTACGCCGCGCCTGCGCCAGCGCGATCAGGTCGCGGTCGCAGACCGCGTGGGCAGGTTGTGCGGCCTGCCCGTCAGCCAAGCAGCCGCCAGGCCAGCCGCGCCGCCACTCGCGCGCCCTGGTGGTCGCGGTCGTACTGCGGGTTGTACTCCGCCAGGTCGGCCACGCGCAGCTTGCCGCTGCGGCGGGCAAGCAGGACCAGTTCTTCCACCACCGGCAACGGCACGCCATAGGCGGCGGGTGCCGACACGCCTGGCATCACGGCCGCGGGCAGCGCGTCGAGGTCGATGGTCAGGTACACATGGTCCGCGGCGTCGATGCACGACGCCAGTTCCGCGAGGCGTGTTTCCAGGTGGCGCTCCTGCATGTCCACGTCTTCCACGTAACTGACGCACAGTGCGTCCGCGCGGTTGAACAGCGCCGGTGTGTTGCTGAGGCGGCTGACGCCCAGGCAGACATAGTCGAACGGCTGCCCGCGCTCGGCGCAGGCGTTGGCGATCTGGTCGAACGGCGTGCCGGAGCTTGCGGGCCGGCTGGTGCGCAGGTCGAAGTGGGCGTCGATATTGATGATGAGCACGCGCCCGCCATCGTCCTGCGCATCCAGATGCGCGCGCAGGCCTTGCCACGTGCCCCAGGCCACTTCATGGCCGCCGCCCAGCACCAGCGGCAGCCCGCCGCGCGCCAGCACGTCGCGCACGGCGCCCGCCAGCGCCAGCTGGGCTGACTCCAGGTCGCCGTCGTCACAGCTGACATTGCCGGCGTCGTATAACGCGGGCAGCCCGTGCGCCGGCACGTTGGCCAGCGCCTGGCGGATGGCGTCGGGGCCGTGCGCGGCGCCCGGACGGCCCTGGTTGCGCAGCACGCCTGCGTCGCAATTGAAGCCGAGCAACACCGGCGCGCCGTTGAGGGGCGTCACGTCTGCCGCTTCCAGCGCATGCACGATGCGGAACAGGCGCGTGGTGTCGCCACGCTCGCCGTCGTCGACACGGCCCTGCCAGAGGTTCTGGGTCACAGCCATCGTCACGCCCGCGTCAACACGGCCTGCAGGAAGCCGCGTGTGCGTTCCTGCGTCGGTGCAGAGAAGATGACCGACGGCGGCCCGGCCTCGATGATGCCGCCGCCATCCATGACCACCACCACATCGGCCACTTCACGGGCAAAGCCCATTTCATGGGTGACCACGACCATAGTCATGCCTTCGGCGGCCAGCACCTTCATCACCTGCAGCACTTCGCCCACCAGCTCTGGGTCCAGCGCGGAGGTCGGCTCGTCGAACAACATCACGCGCGGTTCCATGGCCAGCGCGCGGGCAATGGCCACGCGCTGCTTCTGGCCGCCGGACAGGCTGGCGGGCATGGCGTGGGCCTTGTGCGCAAGGCCGACTTTCTCAAGCAGGCCTGTCGCCTTGCGCTCGGCTTCCTCGCGCGAGGCGCCGCGCAGCATGCGGGGACCCACGGTGACGTTGTGCAGCACCGACAGGTGCGGGAACAGGTTGAACGACTGGAACACCATGCCCACTTCCGTGCGCAGCTGGTTCAGCTCGTGCTCGCCGATCAGCTGGCCTTCGGTCACCAGGCGCTTGCCGACGATGTCGATGGTGCCGGCCTCAGGTTGTTCCAGGCCGTTGCAGCAGCGCAGGAAGGTGCTCTTGCCCGAGCCGCTGGGGCCGATCACGACCACGACCTGCGACGGCTCCACATCGAAGTCGATGCCGCGCAAGACCGTATGGCCGCCGAACGATTTGCCCAGGTTCCGGATCCGGATGATTGCGGAATCGCTCATTGCACCATGCCTCCCATGCGCAGCCGTTGCTCGGCGCGCCGCAGGATCAGCCCGGCCGCGCTCGTCAGGATCAGATAAACCAGCGCGATCGCCAGATAGACTTCCAGCGACCGGTACGACACGCTGATGATCTTCTGGCCCTCGTGCATCAGGTCGGCAATGGTCAGCAGCGACACCAGCGCCGAGTTCTTGATGAGGGCGATGAACTCATTGCCTAGGAGTCCGTCGGACTTGAGCCCGGGCGAATCCGAATGATCGGTGCGACGAGATTTTTGGACGGCAATCGCGCTGATCGAACGCTCTTGATGGTTGACGAGGCACTGTGATGGCACATTGGAGCGCCTTAGGGGCTCGGCTTTGGGTAGTCGAGGCGCACTTTGCTATCCAACCGCTCGCAGAACGTGCATGCGCTTGATGTTCCAGGCCATGGTCACAAGACTCCATTCGCCTTGCGCCTTGTCCAGCCCGCGCATGCTCATCTGGCGCCAACCCATTACCCGTTTGATGATGCCGAACACCGGCTCCACCGTCTGCTTGCGCAAGCTGTAGAGGGCGCGCCCGGCTTGTGTGCCCAGTCGGTGCGCCATCTGCACAACCGGGTCCGTGGTCTGGGGCTGCGGCACATCGGGGGCAAAGCGCTCCAGCACAGGGGCATGATGCGGCTCCCGCCTTAGCGCCAGCAGCGGCTCGATCCCTGCATCGTGGCACACGCGATCACGTTGGCCTGACTGAAGAAGCCGTTGTCCGTGATCAGCGTGCGCACCTCGCCCAGCACCGCAGGCAACGCCGCGATCTGCTCCAGCGTGGGCACGACTTCGCGCTTGTCGTTGCACGCCTGGCTCACGTGCTGGGTGACCACCATCATCGTCTCTGTGTCTACCCCGGCTTGCGCGTTGTAGCTTTGTTCGAAGCCACCCCCGAGACGGGCATGATGCGTGACTCTTCATCCGTGAGGTTCACCTGATCGCCATCCTTGGGCCCCGCCTCTGGTGGCTCGGGATCCTTGCCGCGCGGCTTCTTGCCAGCGTCCCGCTGAGACTTGCGCTTAGCCGTCTTGGCCTCGTACTCCTGCTGTTCGAGTTGATGACGCTCGGCGGCGCGCTGCTCGATCTTTGCCTTGGCCAGCGCCATCGCGCTCAAGCGGTCTTCGCGTCGAGCGATCTCCGCCGGCACGTCCATGCCATCCGGGATGGCTGCGCGGTCGCTGTTCTCGGCCAGCGCAAGCAGGGCCTGCACTTCCTGTCGTAACTGCGCCTCGATCTTTTGGGCATGACCCCACGACAGGGCGCGGTGCTTGCTCGCGTTCGCGTCGATCTTGGTGCCGTCCAGCGCAATGTGCCCGAGCTTGAGCAGTTTCATCTCGCGCGCCAGCACCAGCACCTGCACAAACAGCGCCTCCACCTCCTTCAGGAATCGACGCCGGAACGTCGCCAGCGTGTCGTGATCCGGGTGGGTGTTGGCTGCCACATAGCGGAAGGCCACCGAGTCGTAGGTCGCGCGTTCGAGCTTGCGGCTCGAGTGCACGCCATTGGCATAGCCGTAGATCAGCAAGCCCAGCAACACGGCGGGATGGTGCGCCGCCGAACCCCGGCCCGCGTATTGGCGTGTCAGTTCGCTCAGATCGAGCTGCTCGATGACTTCGACTACGAAGCGCGCCAAGTGATCATCGGGCAGCCATTCGTCCACTGAGGGCGGCAACAGGTACGCGGTATCTCGGTCTACGGGAACGAAGCGGCTCATCGGGTAGGTCTTTGGTTGTGCGCCAGCGATTATCTCGGACAACGTCATCTTGCGGAAGACTGCAAAGCCCGACAAACTCCTAGCGGCGGGATCATGCGCACGATGGCCTGCGGCAGGATGATCGCGCGCATGGCCTGGCCGGAAGACATGCCGATCGAGCGGGCCGCTTCCATCTGGCCCTTGTCCACGGACTGGATGGCGCCGCGCACGATTTCCGACACATAGGCGCCGGAATAGATGCCCAGCCCGATCACGCCGCACACAAAGGCCGGCAGCAGGATGTTGAACTGCGGCAGCCCGAAGAACAGCAGGAACAGCTGCACCAGCAGCGGCGTGCCGCGGATGAAGGTCACGTAGGCGGTGCAGATGCCGTAGATGACGCGGCGATTCGGGTCCAGCCGGCCGATGCCGACCAGCAGGCCCATGACGCAGCCCAGCACCAGCGCGCAGGCCGTCACCTCCACGGTGATGACGGCGCCGTGGACGATGTCATGCCAGCCGGCAAAGACAGGAGAAAAATCCAATTCCATGATGATGATCCGCGCGGCTTACTTGGCGGCCGTGCCGAACCATTTCTGGGTCAGCCTGGCGTAGGTGCCATCGGCCTTCACCTTGGCGAGTGCCGCATTGAGGGCGCGGGTCAGCTCGGGCGTGTCCTTGCGCACGGCCATGCCGTATTCCTCGGTGGTGAGCGGCTGCTCCACCATGCGCAGGCCGCCGCGGGTCTTGACGTACTGCGTCGCGGCCGGCTTGCCGGTCACGGCGGCATCGGCGCGGCCGATCTCGACCAGGTTGAACATTTCCTGGTTCTTTTCGACTTCCACTCGCTGCACCTGCGGATACGTGTCGCGCAGGAAGCTGACCGACTTGGTGCCCACCTGCACGCTGACCTTCTTGCCGTTCAGGTCGGCCGGGGCGTGGATGGTGGTGTTGGCGCTCTTGACCAGCGCCACCAGGCCGCCGATGTAGTACGGCTCGGTGAAGTCCACCACCTTGCGGCGCTCGGGGGTGATGTAGATGCCGGACACGGCCATGTCGAAGCGGCGCGAGACCAGCCCGGGGATCAGGCCCTTGAAGTCGATGTCGGTCCATTCGACCCGCTTGCCCATCGTCTTGGCCATGGCCTCCACCAGCTCCACGTCAAAGCCGGTGCGCTTGCCGTTCTCGATAAATTCCATCGGCGGGAAGGTGGCGTCGGTGGCCACGCGCAGCACGGCATTGTCCTGCGCGTGCGCGGCGGTGCCGAGGGTCAGGGCGGTCAGGGTTGCCAGGCCGGCCATCAGGCATTTGCGACGAAGGTTCATGGAAGTCTCCTATTCTCGGGAACGAGGGATCTGCCGTCGCATGGGTGTGCCGACGGCGGCGGTAACGATTTGCTTGGTAGCTTGGTATTCAGTAAGACTGCAGCCGGGCGGAAATCCGCATCGCCGCTGCCACGGTCATGTCGATCAGCGCGGTCTCTCGCCCTTGCCGCCGCGTGGCCGGCACCATCAGCGTGATGGAGCCCAGCGCATCGGCCTTGCTGCGCCGCGAGAAGAGCGGCGCGCTCACGCCCCACACGCCCGGATCCACCTCGCCCTCGCTGACGGCGTAGCCGGTCTCGCGAATCGCGGCGAGCTCGGCCAGCAGCTGTTCGGCTTCGCCTGGCTCGCACTGGGCCCGGACCAGGCGCTCGCGCGCTTCGTCGCGCATGAACGCCAGCAGCGACTTGGCCGACGCACCGGCGCGCAGCGGCACGCCGCGGCCCTTCTCGAACGAGCAGCGCAGCGACTGGCGGCTCTCCACCATCTCCAGGCACACCGCGTGATCCTTGACGGCGACGACCAGCCCTACGCTTTCATCGGACTGCTGCGCCAGCAGCTGCATGTCGGGCAAGGCTTCGCGCGCCAGGTGCGAGGCCATGTCAAAGCCGAGCGCCAGTTGCAGGCTGATCGGGCCCGGCGCGTATTCGCCGTCGGACTCCAGCACAAAGCCCCAGCGCTTGAGCATCATCAGTTGGCGGTAGAGCGTGCTCTTGGGCAGGCCGGTCTTGGCAACCAGCTCGCGCACCGTGATCGGCGCGCCGTGTTGCGCCAGCGCCGCCAGCACGAACAGCACGCGATCGGCACCGCCCGCGGGCTGGCCGGGTTCGGCAGTCGCGGAGGTCGCGGGCTTCACGGCGGTGGGGTTGTCGACGGCATTCAACATAGGGCCCAAGAATAGGACCTGATTCCCGGAAATCAAAACCGAGAGTCCCGGAAAATGGGAATGAGTGACTAGGGATAACCCTTGATGACTGGCAATTTGATCGGCCAAGTGCGTGGGGCGCCGCTGCGCCGCGATCAGTAGATGCCCGGCAGCATCCGCCAGGTCCGGTCACAGTACGACGCGTACTCGTCGCCAAACTGGTCGCGCAGCAGCGCTTCTTCCGCGCGGATGCGCGCCAGCAGCACCGGCACCATCAGCAGCGTCAGCACCACGCCCACGCCGGAGCGGAACGCCAGTACCCATCCCAGCGAACTGACCAGGAAGCCGAGGTAGCTCGGATGCCGGATCACGCCATAGATCCCGGTGGTCACCAGCGTATGCCCCGGCTGGATCGCCACCAGCCCGCTGAAGCGCCGCCCCAGCACAAACACCGGCCACAGCCGCAGCACGCCGCCGCCGGCAAACAGCGCCACGCCGGTCCAGCGCATGGTGTCGCCATCGAACGTCCAGAAGCCGATGCGGTCGGTATAGGGCGGCAGGTACGCCGCCAGCAGCCCGAGCACGCCAAAGACGGCCAACACCCAGCGGTTGCCGCGGTCCTCGCGCATGCCGCTGCTGATGTTGCCGCCGGAGAAGAGTGCCGCGATGGACAGGGCGAACAGGACCAGGGTCAGGGCCACGCGCGCCGGGTGCGCAAAAAACGCAGCGATGCCGCCCCAACCTGCGATGGCGATGGCCAAGTAGGCGAGCGTGCCGGCGAGCGTGGCAATCGCCATGCCGGGAGTCGGGCGCATGGGGAACCTCCGTTGAGACGGTGGATGCACAAGCGAAGGGTAAGCCTCAGGCGGCCCGGGTGTCGAGGGCGGCCGGGTCGTGATTAAATCTGCGTATTGCGCCGGCGCATGCCGGGGCGCAGTGAACCGCTTTCGCCACACCACCATGCCCCTGATCGACATCAAGAACCTCCAGCAAGCCGCCCAAGACTTCGGCAAGGCCCGAAACTGGGGCAAATATCACAGCCCCAAGAACCTCGCGATGGCGCTGAGCGTGGAGGTGTCCGAACTGGTCGAGATCTTCCAGTGGCAGACCGACGCGGAATCGCGCGCCATCATGTCCACCGACGAGCGCGACCATGTGGAGCAGGAGCTTGCCGATATCACCATCTATCTGGCGCAGCTGGTGACGGCGCTGGGCGTGGACCTGGACGCGGCGATCCGCGCCAAGATGGAGATGAACGCCAGGAAGTACCCGCTGCCGGAATGAGGCGCCCGGCGACGGCGCGGGCTCACGACAATGGCCGGCTCCCCGCCAGGACGCACAACAGCAGCACTCCGTTCAAAGCGAGCAGTCCGCTCACCACAAGCACGATGGGCGGCGCATCCCGTGTCCGCTCGCGCAGGCGGGTGACCCCCGGCAGCCACTCGCCGCGCGTACGCCGGGACCAGCAGGCGACGCCCGCGCTGCACATGCCCAGCCACGCCAGCGTGCCCAGCGATGTCCAACCGCGTGATTGCGGCGCCAGCGTCGGACGGATGGACGCCTGCTGGGGCGTCGGGCCGGAGGCTCTTTGGATCACGACAGGGGGCGCTTGCATCCCTGGTCCGGCTAACGCCTCTGACGGCGGCAGGGCTGGAGGCTGCTCCGCTACTGGTTGAGTTGCTGGAGGTGGCGCGACGGCTGGCCGCGAGGCCTCGACCCTGACCGCAGCTTGCTTGTTCCTCGACGCCTCCCGCGCCCGCGCCGCCGGCGGCGTTGGTTGCGGCGCGGCAGCCTGCGGCGGTTTCTTGCCGGGCTGTCGGCGCCAGCTGGCAAAGACCCTGTCCAGGCATGTCACCGACGTGCACGCGTCCCGGCGCTCCCTCCAGGCGGCGATGTCGCTCCTGTGGATCGCGCCGGCGCGCAGCTGGCGCTGCTGGTCCGCATGGATGCGCTCGTGTTCGCGCTGGAGCATCGCGTGATCGCAGATCAGGTGGGCGGCTTGCGGCACTGACTGCAGACAGGACGTGCCGGCGGCGAGCGGATCGTCGCAGCGGGAAGGACGCAGCGTGGTCTTGCAGGCAATATCCGACGCCTGCGCACTGGCAGCCAGCAGAGGACCGAGCGCGATGCACGCGGCCAGACGGCCCGAAAGCCTTGTCATCCTGTCACCCCGTGATAGTGGGGATCGTCCGGCGCTGAAGCGGGCGCCGATGGACTTCTATTCTGGTACGGCGCCATCCATCTACTGTTCGCTATCCCACAGAACCGTGCAGCAAACTTTGGGCGCGGCCTCGGATGCGTGGCCGAGGCCACAGATGCGGAAGGCCGCGGCTATACCTTCTTGCCTTCCCCATCGTCCCCCGCGTGCGCAGGGGCGACATGCCCGCCCCCGTACGGCATCCTTCGGTCTGACAAAAACAAAAAGCGAAGGGGTCATCATGGGCCGCAGGAAGCAATCGAGCGTCTTCGAGGATCTGTATGGCATTGCCACCGCACTGCCATGGTGGGCAGGCGTAGCGTTGGCCATCATTGCCTACGCGGTGCTGCACCGTTATGCGATTGCCGAAGTGCCGGTCACCGCCGCGCCGGGGCAAATCGGCCAAATGGTCGTGACACAGATGGTCAAGGCGCTATCGATGTACGGCCAGTACATCGTGCCGCTGTTGCTGCTGGCCGGCGCGCTGGCTTCGTGGCTGGGCCGCCGCAAGCGGCAAGGACTGGTGCGCGGCGTGGCGGCGAGCCAGTCTGGCGACGCCCTGCGTCAAATGACCTGGCGTGATTCCGAGCGGCTGGTGGGAGAGGTGTTCCGGATGCGCGGTTACGCCGTGGCGGAGACCGGTGGCGGCGGTGCGGATGGGGGCATCGACCTGCGGCTCAGAAAGGGCAACGAGCTGGCGCTAGTGCAGTGCAAGCAATGGCGCGCCTACAAGGTGCCGGTCACGGTGGTACGGGAACTGTATGGCGTGATGGCTGCGCAGGGTGCGTCGCAAGGATTCGTTGTTACATCGGGGCAGTTCACCGCCGATGCGCGGGCCTTCGCGTCTGGGCGGAACATAGAGCTGATCGATGGCCAGGCACTCACCGTGCTGGTCAAGCGCGCCCGCGCTGCAGCGCAGACGGGATCGACCGCACGGCCGCGTGCCGCCGCGAACGCGCCGGCACGCGCCGCGGAACCGCCGAAGCCAACTGAAATGTCGCCAGCCGCCGTGCCAGGCTGCCCGCGCTGCGGCAGCGCCATGATCCAACGCATCGCCAAACAGGGCGCGAACGCCGGCAATCCGTTTTGGGGCTGCGCCACATTCCCCAAATGCCGCGGCGTGCGTGGCCTCTGACTCTCACTGGTTCGGACAACGGCAGTCTGCTGTTGTACCCGTTTGTCAGATCGAGACCAGGCTCACAACCCAACCCGCCACATAAAGCCCCAGCCCGAACATCGCATGCGTCACCAGGCTATGCGCCCGTGCCACATTTGGCCGTGGCGTGCGGCTCGCGGCGATGCCGGCACCCATCGCCGGCTGCATCAGCAGGAACGGTGCCGCCACACTGCCGATGCCGACGATCAACGCGGGTGCCAGCGTCGGATGACGCGCCCAGTCGAGTCCCCAAAGTGCCAGCAGGATGGCCGCGAACACGATGCCGGTCAGGTAATGCGCGATCCAGCCGATCGCGCGCTCGCCGCGTACCGGTGGCGATGCAGCGATGGGATGGTGGCAAAGGCGCCCTCGCGGCAGCCACGCGAGCCAGCGGCCTACTAGTCCATAGTCCAGCGCAGGGACGCTCATGAACCGCTTGCGGAGGATGGCCCAGGTGTCCATCACCAGCGTTGCGCCGGTGCCGATCACGACTGCATTGAACAGGAGCGCCATCGCTGTATCAGGCATGGGCAGTCTCTCCGGCCGTCTGTGATGAAGCCAAAGCCCTGGCGGTGATCATCCAGCAAGCAGCGGTGTAGCGCACGGTTGCGCCATGAACGTAAGGCTCGAATGCCGCACGGACGGTTTCGATGACGCTGGCGCGTGTGCTTGCATCTGCCTCGCGCAGGGCCAGGCCGACGGGACCGAGGCGGGACAGGTAGTCCACCAGCGCAGGCTCCGGCAGCGTGCAGGCGAGGTCGACCGGCTGGACATCGATCCCGGTCCAGCCGCCCTCTTCCAGGATGGCCTGCACGCGCTGGCGGTCGCCGAAGGCGAACTGCCCCGGCGCACCCGGCTGCCGCGGCGGCAGGTTGGACAGCAGCGGCGCGGCCGCGCGCTCGGCGGTGGTCATGAACGGATTCTCTGCGGCGCTGCGCCAGGCGATGCATTGGAGCGTGGCATCCGGTGTTGCGGCCCGGCGCAGGTTGGCAAAGGCCCGCACCGGATCGCTGAAGAACATCACGCCCAGGCGCGACACGATGCTGTCGAAGCTTGCTGGCGCGAAGGCGTAGTCCTGCGCGTCGGCGCGAATAAAGCTGGCGGTCGAGCCGTCCTGCTGCGCGCGTGCCCGTGCAGCGGCGAGCATCGGCCCGGAAATATCGATGCCGGTGCATCTGCCCTGCGTGCCGAGCGTACGCGCCAGCGCGATCGTAGTGCTGCCGGTGCCGCAGCCGACATCGAGCACATGTTGTGCCGAGGTCTTGCCGACCGTATCGACAAGCAGGCCTTCCAGCGGCCGGAGCATGTCGTCGAGCACCGCCTGCTCCGCGACCCAGGCATGGCCGGAGGGGCCGTTCCACAGTGCGGCCTGATCGCCGCCGTTGCTGCTGGTCTGTTGTTGCTCACCCATGGTCGTATCCCCTTGCACGCCGTCCTGGCATGGAAGCTACACTGTGCCAGTTCAAGTCGACTTTAGGTCAAGCGGTGACAAGCCTGGATATTGCGGAAGTGGCCCGGCAGGCTGGCGTGCCGGCCTCGACGCTGCGGTACTACGAGGAAAGGGGGCTGATCGCTTCCATCGGCCGGCGCGGGATGCGGCGCGTGTTCGATGCCGGCGTGCTCGAGCGGCTGGCGCTGATCGCACTGGGGCGTGCCGCCGGCTTCTCGCTGGATGACATCGCGCGGATGTTCTCGCCACAGGGCCAGCCGAAAATCGACCGGCAGGTGCTGGCGGCCAAGGCGGATGAGCTGGACCGGACCATCCGCAAGCTGACTGCGATGCGCGACGGACTGCGGCATGCGGCTGCTTGTCCGGCGCCAGGCCATATGGAGTGCCCGACGTTCCAGCGGATTCTGCGGGCGGCGGCGTCAGGGGCGATTGGTGGGAGGAAGCATGCCCACGGGCTTCCAACGGACTGACGTTCCGCCCTGAACAAGCGTTTCGAATGGCCCCTTTCTAGGGCTCTGCGGAGTCTGGCGGGGCCATTCTCCGCAGAATTTGCGGAGATCAGCTTAAGGATGGAGCCGGTCTCACCCCAACCTGAACTGCCCCACCGCCCCCGCCAGGCTCCCGGCCTGCGTCTGCAGCGCCGCCGCAGCAGCCGTGGATTGCTCAACCAGCGCCGCATTCTGCTGCACCATCTGATCCAGCTGGCTCACCGCCATATTCACCTCTTGAATACCGCGGGTTTGTTCCATGGCTGCGTGAGTGATCTCGGAAATAATGCCGGTCACCCTGGAGACGTTGCTGACGATCTCACTCATGGTGTCGCCGGCGCGGCGGACCTGGCCGGAGCCGGAGGTGACGCTGCCCACGGTGGATTCGATCAGGGTCTTGATCTCCTTGGCGGCCTGGGCGCTGCGCTGGGCCAGGGCGCGCACTTCGCCCGCCACGACGGCGAAGCCGCGGCCCTGGTCGCCGGCGCGGGCGGCTTCCACCGCGGCATTGAGCGCCAGGATGTTGGTCTGGAAGGCGATGCCTTCGATCACGCCGATGATGTCGGAGACCCTGACCGAGGCGTTTTCGATCTGGCCCATGGTGGTGATGACTTCGCCGATCACGACGCCGCCGTCGGCGGCCACGCGCGAGGCGGCGGTGACGGATTCGCTGGCGTGCTGGGCCGAGCTGGCAGACTGGCTGACGGTGGCGGTGATTTCTTCCATCGAGGCCGCAGTCTGCTGCAGGCTGGCGGCGGCGGATTCGGTGCGGCGCGACAGGTCCGTGTTGCCGGCGGCGATCTCGTCGGAGGCGGCGCGCACGGATTCGCTGGCGTCGCGGATTTGGCGCATGATGGTGCAGAGCTTGTCGGCAAAGGTGTTGAAGGCGCGCGCGATCTGCGCGACTTCGTCGTTGCCGTCGGCTGGCAGGCGCTGGGTCAGGTCGCCGTCGCCGGAGCCGATGGCGTCCATGGCATCGCGCACGGTGGACAGGCCGCGCAGCGACATCGTTGCCACGCCCCAGACTACGGCGGCGGCCACGCCTGCGATCAGTACCAGTGCGATCACAGATGCGATCAGCACTGAGCGCATGCCGGCGGTGGCCTCGGCCTTGTCCAGGGCGACGATGACCATCCAGTCGGTGCCGGGGATGGCGCGCGCGCCAAGCAGCTTGGCGCTGCCGCCGACTTCGACTTCCAGCGGTGTCCTTGCGCCGGCCAGTGCGGCGAGCTTGCCGGCGTTCAGCGCGGGCACGAGTTCCGTCACCGGCTTGAGCGTGAGCTTGTCTTCGGTGTGGGCGACGATGTCGCCGTTCCTGGCCACCAGCATGCCGAAGCTTGCCGGCGTGGGGCGGATCGCCTTGACGTTGGCGATCACGGTGTCCATCGCCACATCACCGGACACCACGGCCTTGACCTCGCCATCGCGGACCACGGGCGTGGCAAATGTCACCACCAGCTTGCCGGTGCTGGCAGCGACATAGGGTGGCGTAACCACCGGCTTGCCGGCTGCTGCGGCCTGCTTGTACCAGGGCCGGGCGGTCGGGTCGTAGCCGGGCGGGACGCCTTTCGGGTCGGAGAATCTGGAGGCCTTGTCGGCATAACCGACGTAGACTTTGGTGAAGCGGCCGGCGTCGGCCACCTGCTTGAGCGCAGCATCGGGTTCGGGCTGCAGCACGGCATCCTGCAGCGACTGGATCATCTGGCTGTGCGAGGCCACCCAGTCGACGATGGCGCTGGCGTGGCCGCTCTGCACGGCCGCCAGGCTGCTGTCGATGGCGTCTTCGTTATAGCGGTTGGCGACGAACTGGTTCAGCGACGTATTGATGGCGAGCGCGGCGATGACGATGGCCACGCACAGGGCCACGATCCGCGCACGGATGGTAGTGAACATCAGGGGGAGATCCTTCGTAGGGAATCGTTGGGGGCGTTTGTGTGTGGGATTTCCACCTCGCTGTATACGGAGCGGGTGCGCCCGACTTGAGGCAGACAGGCGAAAGCCGGTCGAATGTGATCAGGTTGACGACACAACGCGCCAATTTGGTGCGCGATAGTGCGCTTGCGCGGCTCGGGAATGCGCGCTGGCGGATCCGCATTCGTAACGCGAACACCTGCAGGAGCGGGTGGGAGAGCGTTTCGGCGTGATCAAACGCTAGATCGGATGCATTGCAATACAAGCGGCGTTGCAATGCAGCGGTGATGTCGATACGGGCGTTCATGACCATGACGGCAGCCGCAGCAGAACGCTTGCCGCAGTGCATCCGACGGCGGCTTGGGCAGGCGTACATCTATCGTCAAGCCTTGCTGATCAGTCATGCAGACAAGCTAACGACTTTTTCACAACGTATTACAAAGACTTACAGCCGTTATGCGAACGGCAACATATCCTCCGATCACCTCACACATAAACCAAACGGAGAGCCTACCGTGTCAGTCCTTTCTTTGACTTCCGCGCCGCTGCGCGTGCTTGCCCTGAGCGGTGCCCTGGCGCTGGCCGCCTGCGGTGGTGGTGGTGGCGGCGATGATGGCGGCGGGCAGGGGACGCTCAAGGTCTCGATGACCGATGCGCCGGCCTGTGGCTTCAACAATGTCTTCGTGACCGTCAACAAGGTGCGCGTGCACAGCAGCGCCAGCGCCGAGGCGAGCGCCGGGGGCTGGGTCGATATCGACGTCGTGCCCGCGCGCAAGATCGACCTGCTGTCACTGACCAACGGCGTGCTGACGGTGCTGGGCCAGACCGCGCTGCCTGCCGGCAACTACCAGCAGGTGCGCCTGGTGCTCGATGCCAACCGTGGCGGCGGCGCCGGTGCGCTGGCCAACTCGGTGGTGCCCATCGGCGGCACTGAGCAGGCGCTGGACACGCCCAGCGCGGTGCAGTCGGGCATCAAGATCAACCGGTCGTTCACCGTGGCAAAGGGTACGCTGACCGACCTGGTGCTGGACTTTGACGCGTGCAAGTCGGTGGTCACGCGCGGCAATGGCACCTTTGGCCTGAAGCCGGTGGTGACGGCGATCCCGACGATCGTCAGCGGTGAAGTGAACGGCGTGGTCAGCGGGGCGCCGGGTGCGCGCGTGTATGCCGAGCGCAACGGCGTGGTGGTGAAGGCGACGCTGGCGGACGCCAACGGCAACTTCAAGCTGTCGCCGATCGAGCAGAGCAGCACGGCCGGCCCGGTTGACGTGGTGGTAGTGCCGGGTTCTGCCAATGGCAAGGCGGCGGGCATCGTGCGCGGTGTGCCGGTGGTGGTGGGCACGCCCACGGCGATCTCGACCGCGGCGGCGCCGATGTCGCTGCCGGCGTCGACCTATCGCCGGGTTTCGGGTACGGTGACGCCGGCTTCGGCGGAAGCGACCCTGCGCGCGCTGCAACTGGTCAGCGGCGGCACCTTTGAGATCGCGGCGACGGCTGCCGCAAGCGATACCGGCGCCTATAGCATGTTCACGGGCGAGCCGGCGCTGCCGGTGGCCGCGCCGGTGATCGGCACCTACCAGGCCGCGCTGCCGATCCCGCTGTCGCCGGATGGCGCTGCCGCGGGCAAGTACAGTGTGCAGGCCACCAGCGCCAGCGGTACCGTGCAGACGAAGCCGGCCGATGTGAGCGCCGCGGACGCTTTGGTGAACTTCACGTTCTGATTCTCCGGGGGATCACGCAGTAAGCCGGAAGGGGGACTTGCCCTCTTCCGGCCTTTTTTGTCTGGGCAGCGGGCCTTGCCGCGCAGCCACCGCTTGCCGTGGTTTCCCGATAGACTGCCAGTCTCGCGTTTCGGGAGATCGCGCCATGGCAGCACGCACCGCGGCGAAGGCCGCATCCAGGCCTGCAGCAACGTCAGAGGCCACACCCGGGGCCAGGTCACGCAAGGCCTCCACGTCCGCCGAGCCGGTGCGGGTTGGCATCGGTGGCTGGAATTTCGCCCCGTGGCGCGACAACTTCTATCCCGCCGGCCTGGCACAGGCACGTGAGCTGGCCTATGCCAGCCGCCACCTCAGCGCGATCGAAATCAACAGCACCTACCACGGCACGCAGAAGCGCACCTCGTTCGCCAAATGGCGCGACGAGACGCCGGATGATTTTGTGTTCGCGGTGAAGGCCTCGCGCTTTGCCACCAACCGGCGCGTGCTGGCCGAGTCCGGCGAATCGATAGAACGCTTCATCGACAGCGGCATTGCCGAGCTTGGCCGCAAGCTGGGTCCGGTGGTGTGGCAGTTCGCGCCCACCAAGCAGTTCGATGCGGAAGACTTCGAGGCCTTCCTGCAGCTGCTGCCGGATTCGGTGGAGGGCGTGAAGCTGCGCCACGTGCTGGAGGTGCGGCACGACAGCTTCCAGTCGCCGGACTACCTCAAGCTCGCGCGCAAGTACAAGGCCGCCACGGTCTTTACCGATTCGCCCAAGTTTCCGTCGATGGCGGATCTCACTGCAGACTTTGTCTATGCACGGCTGATGGCCAGCAGCGAGAAGCTGAAGGCCGGCTACGCGCCCAGGGACCTGGATGCGTGGGCTGAACGGGTGCGCACGTGGGCGCAAGGCCACCAGCCGGACGACCTGCCGACGGTGGAAGACCGCAAGCCCGCCGCGCGCAAGCGCGAAGTCTTTGTCTTCTTTATCAACGGCGCCAAGGAACGCGCGCCGGCCGCGGCGCAGGCGCTGCTGGAGCGGCTGGACTGGACGCCGCCGGCCGACGACTGACGGATCGACATCCCTGGATCGCTATAATCGCGCATGAACTCGACCCCCGCCCAGCCGCAAGCCGGCACCGCTTTTTCCACCCTGCCGCTGTCGCCCACCATGCTCGCCACGCTGGCGCAGCTTGGCTATGACGAAATGACGCCGATCCAGGCGGCCAGCCTGCCGATCACATTGGCGGGCCAGGACCTGGTGGCGCAGGCCAAGACCGGCAGCGGCAAGACCGCTGCCTTCGGACTGGCGCTGCTGCACCGGCTCGATCCGCGCCGCTTCGACGTGCAGGCGATGGTGCTGTGCCCCACGCGCGAGCTGGCCGACCAGGTCACGCAGGAAATTCGCCGCCTGGCGCGCGCGGAAGAGAACATCAAGGTGCTGACGCTGTGCGGCGGCTCGCCGATGCGGCCGCAGGTCGACAGCCTGATCCATGGCGCACATATCGTGGTGGGCACGCCCGGACGCATCCTGGATCACATCGATCGCGGCAGCCTGGACCTGTCCGGCATCAACACGCTGGTGCTGGACGAGGCCGACCGCATGCTCGACATGGGCTTTTTCGACGACATCGCCTATGTGGCCAGCCGCTGCCCGAAGGACCGGCAGACGCTGCTGTTCTCCGCCACGTATCCGCCCGGCATCGACAAGCTCAGCCACCGTTTCCTGCGCAACCCGCAGTCGGTCAAGCTGGAGGCTACGCATGACAACAGCACCATCCGCCAGCGCTTCTATGAAGTCGAGGATGGCGAGCGCCTGAACGCAGTGGGGCGCCTGCTGGACCACTTCCGGCCGGTCAGCACGCTGGCGTTCTGCAATACCAAGGCGCGTTGCCGCGAGCTGGTGGAACTGCTGCGCGCGCAGGGCTACCAGGCGCTGGCGCTGCACGGCGAGCTGGAGCAGCGCGAGCGCGACCAGGTGCTGGTGCAGTTTGCCAACCGCAGCTGCTCGGTGCTGGTTGCCACCGACGTGGCCGCGCGCGGGCTGGATATCGCACAGCTCGAGGCGGTGATCAATGTCGAGATCACGCCCGATCCTGAAGTCCACGTGCACCGCATCGGCCGCACCGGCCGCGCCGACCAGGAAGGCTGGGCCTTCAGCCTGGTCAGCATGGACGAGATGGGCCGCGTGGGCAACCTGGAACAGCACCACGGCGGCGAATTCGAATGGCACCCGCTGGCCGACCTGAGGCCCGCCAGCGATGAACGCCTGCTGCCGCCGATGGTGACCTTGCAGATGCTGGGCGGCCGCAAGGAGAAGATCCGCCCCGGCGATATCCTGGGTGCGCTGACCGGCGATGCGGGCTTCACCAAGGAGCAGATTGGCAAGATCAATGTGCTGGAGATGTCCACCTATATCGCGGTGGAGCGCAGCATCGGGCGCGAGGCGGTGAAGCGGCTCAATGCCGGCAAGGTCAAGGGCAAGAAGGTGAAGGTGCGGATGCTGACGGAGTGAAAGACGGGCCCCATGCGGGGCCCGTTCAGCTTTTACCCCACGACCACCACATACCCCTCCTGCGGCGCCCCGCTCCCCGCCGCCAGCCGCGCGATCCTTGCCTGCGCGGCTTCGAATCCCCGTTCCTCCACCAGCGCCAGCCAGCGATTGGCCGGATCGCGCGCATGATCGATAAAGCGGCGCTGTGCCGCGTTGAAGCGCCGGTTCACTTCCTGCGGTCCCCAGTCGGCATTGCGCTTGCGGATCTGCACCGGCGCGAAATAGAACTCGGGCCTGGGCCCGGGCAGGTGCAGGTCGCGCAGGAAGCCGGTGTTCTGCGCCGAGCCCGCAAAGCAGTCGTACACCAGGCTGTCACCGAAATGCGCATGCACGCGTGCGCGCAGCGATTCGTCGCCGGAGAAGTCGACATAGAGCGTGGGCTCGTCCACCGGCACCGATGCCAGTTCGTCATAGGTGACGGTGCTGTCGTAGCAGCCAAGGTCTTCGACAAAGGCGCGGTTGCGGGCCGAGGTCAGCCCGGTCAGCGCGATGCCGTCGAGGTCGCGCAGGCAGAAGGCGGTGCCATAGGCCGTCTTGCTGGAGGCACTGGACACCACCAGCCGCCGTGCGCCGAAGAAGCGGTTGTCTTCCAGGAAGTCGGCCAGCATGAACGAGGTGATGAACAGCGGCCGGTACAGCATCTGGTAGTGCTCCAGTTCCGGCGCGTAGGCGGCGTCGTTCTGCACGCGGGTGTACTGGTTGTAGGCCGAGGTCAGCCTGGCGCGGTGCTCGGCGGCATCGTAGAAGCCGCGCACGGTGATGCGCTCGGGTTGCATGCGGATATGGCTGGCGATGGGGAAATAACCGTAGAAGCGCTCGCCGGCCGCGATGCCGTCGACGCCGGACGCCACCACATCGGCAAAACCCCACACCGGCAAATGCCCCCACTCCGGCTGGCCGGTGGGGAAGAACTCCCAGTACTGCATCGCCTCGCCGAAGGCGGCGTAGGTGATGTTGTTGGTGGTCAGGGCAAAGCGGTCCAGGCGCAGCAGCACTTCGCCGGGCGCGGCGGTGGCGGGTTCGTGCGCGGCTTCCAGCCGGCTTTCGTTTAGGGCATCCTTGCGGCTGAACAGCCGCGTGATGGCAAGGGTCGGTTCAGTTGCTGCCATGTCTTCTCCTGGTTCGCGGCCCGTCCGTCCGGCGTGCAATGTTCGCCATGACTTCCGTGAGGCCGATGCCAAGAATCTATCGCCGCGCCAACGCCGCCGGGTTCGGAAACGAAGCGCCCGCCGCGGGCGACCTGAAACGGCCCGCCACGCCGCGCAGCAAGCCGCTCAAGCGCCCTTCGCAGCGGCGCGCGCACTTCACCGTCAACGCCATCTACGACGCCTTTGTTCGGATCTGGCGCCGCGATGGCTGGGACGGCGTGACCACGCGCGCGGTGGCGCTTGAGGCGGGGTTCTCGGTGGGCACGCTGTACGAGTACTTTCCCAGCAAGGAAGCGCTGGCGTCGGGCTATGTGCGCCACACGGTCGAGAGCATGCTGAAGCGCATCGACACCGAGGTCACGCAGGGAACCGATACCGACTGGCGCACCCGCGTGCGGCGGCTGGTCGCCATCGCCTGCGGTGCGGACGACGAGGCCACGGGCATCGTCTTCGATGTCGACATCATCGGGCTGGAGCCGCGCATCGCCGAGCCCAAGCACCACAGCGCGTGTTCGAAGAGTTCTGCGGGGCCTGGCGCCGGGCGCTGTGCGCTTGCCCCGACTTGCCCACGGCCCCGGATGCCGCGAAGGTGCAGGCACTGGTGCTGGCGGTCTGGGGGGCGCGCCGCTATCGGCTGCTGCTGCAGGGCGCGGCGCTGCAGCCGGCGCAATGGGTGGCCGAAATGCAGGCGCTGTGCTTGGCGGCGCTGGACGAGAAAGCGACCGATGCGCTACCCTGACCCCACGGCTGCCATGCGGGCGTCACAACGATGCTTACAAAGATTCGCGTAAGTCACCCTGTGACGGCGCGCGTTACTTTGCTACTCTGATTGCATTGGCACCCAAGCAGGCACCGCCAGCCGCATTGCATTGTCGACGGAAAAGGAGTTGGTGATGAAAACCGCACGCCAGGTTCTGGAGTCCAAGCCGAGTCAGGCCATTTACAGCGTCCCGCCCACGGCGACCGTCTACGCCGCGCTGCAACTGATGGCGGAGAAAGGCATCGGCGCGCTGCTGGTGATCGAGCATGGTGCGATCCAGGGGATCCTGAGCGAGCGCGACTACGCGCGCAAGGTGATCCTGATGCAGCGCACCTCGCGCGAGACGCTGGTGCGCGACATCATGACCCACGCGGTGATCTACGTCGGCGCCAGCCAGACCACCGACGAATGCATGGCATTGATGACCCGGCACCGGCTGCGCCACCTGCCGGTGATGGAAGGTGACGAGCTGATCGGCATGCTGTCGATCGGCGACCTGGTGAAGGACATCATCTCCGAGCAGCAGTTCATCATCGAGCAGCTGGAGCATTACATCACCGGGGGCGGGCGTTAGGCCTGTCGTGTTCGGGGGCCAGGTCGCATTGCATGCGCCCGCCCCGTCCACGATCCCGCGCGCGGCCGCCGGCTAGCCCAGCGTGCCGAACTTCACCCCATCTGCCGCCAGGCAGATGGCGGCGCCCCCACGCCGGTGCGCAACGGCAGGCGGCGCGGCTGCTGCGATTCCACGATCAGCTTGTCCTGCAGGATCGCGGAATAGGGCGCGACCACGCGGTATTCATACTCGACCATGGCTCCACCGGCGCCCGCTCGCGCAACTGGCCTCTTGCCGTTAGCCTGCGTCTACTACTGCAACAGGAACCACTCGCGAGGCTTAATCGGCTTAACTGCATGCCGAGGACGATACCCGCCATGAGGCGACACAGGCACGTCATCGCACAGGCTGGCAGCAGCGCAATGTGCCGCATGATGGCTAGGAATCGTCCTAATTGGCTGGTTTTCTGCTAAACGTTGCAATCTTTGGCACGTGTAACGCACGTTTTGCGGATAACATCGCCTGTGCTCCGCAGAAGGTGCTTCGCGCGTAACACGGGTGCCTTGCGGTAATCCTCATCCCGGGAGGCCGCCAGCATGGGTATCCGCGACAACCTGCCTTTTCCCGCCCGCACCGTCACGGTCTCCGGCCCCGCCTTGCCGGAAATCCCCGGGCAATCCCCCTTCACCTTCGTGCGCCTGGAGGGCAAGGAGGGCGTCTGCGGCCTGTTCGAATACGACATCGAACTGAAGACGCCGGACAAGGCCTACAACTTCCACGGCCCGGAAGGCAACTTCGACTTGCGCGAGATGAACGGGCGCGAGCTGACCGTGCATATCGAACTCGACGGCATGGGTACGGGGTTGGCGGGACGCATTGGCGCAGGCACTCGCGAGATCAGCGGCATCGTCGATCGTGCCCGCTACCTGCGCGCCGAAGGGCGGCACTTCGTCTACGGACTGACGCTGCGCCCCTGGCTGTGGATTGCCTCCCAGAACCGAAACAGCCGCGTTTTCGAGAATCGCACCGATATCGAGATCATCGAAGAGGTCCTGTCCGCGTACTCCTTTCCGGTTGAGCGCAGGCTCGACGTGGCGAAATACCCCAGGCGGGTCTACCGCACCCAGTGCGATGAGAGCGACTACACCTTCATCGCCCGCCTCATGCAGCACTGGGGCATATCGTGGTTCTTCGAACACTCGGAGGGTAAGCACCGCCTGGTTCTGGCCGATCACGTCGGCGGTTACTTCAACATGCCGAGCGAGGCGTATCAGGTGCTGGAAATCCATCCGCCTGGCGCCCGGGTCGACCAGGAACACATCGATGCTTTCTCGGTCGTCGATGCCGTGGTCGCAGGCAAGTACACGACCAATGCCTACAGCTTCACCCAGCCGCGCGGCAACCTGACCGCCTGCAGTTCGGACCCGCGAGACACGGGCCTGAACACTGGCGCGCTGCATCAGGAGGTGTACGACTTCCCCAGTGAACACGCCCAGCCCGCCACGGACAACCGCCCATGGGACGAAGGCGACATGATCGCCCGCATCCGCATGGAGGAGATCCGTTCGCGCGGCCTGCGCTGCTTCGGCGCCGGCAACCTGCGTGCCGTGGTGCCCGGCTGCACCATGCACCTTGAGGGACACCCCCAGCACGCCGCCAACCGCGAGTACGTGGTGCTCAGCACCAGCCTCAGGCTGGAAGACGTGGCCGAAGCCTCCGGCGAAGACCAGCGGTGGCACTGCCGGGTGGAATTCGAGTGCCACCCCACCCATGAGGTCTTCCGCCCGGCACTGAGCATCCCGTGGCCAGTGGTGACGGGCCCGCAAAGCGCGACGGTAGTTGGCCCCGATGGCCATACCGTATGGCCTGACCAGTTCGGACGCGTGCGCGTGCAGTTTCCGTGGGACCGCTTCAACAAGATGTCCTGCTGGGTGCGCGTGGCGACGTCATGGGCGGGCTCGCAGTATGGCCAGGTCAGCATCCCGCGCATCGGCAGTGAAGTGCTGGTGATGTTCCTGGACGGCGGTGATCCGGACAAGCCGATTGTGATGGGCGCGGTGCCGAACAGCCTCAATATGCCGCCGTGGCAGCTACCGCATCAGCACGCGCTGACCGGCATTCGCAGCCGCGAACATGATGGCGCCGGCAGCGGCCATCTGGTGTTCGACGACACCAAGGGACAAATCCAATCCCAACTGTCCTCGGACTACCAGCGCTCGCAACTGAGCCTGGGCTACCTGAGCCGCATCGAGGACAACCGGGGCCGCCAGGATCATCGCGGCAACGGCTTCGAGTTGCGCACCGATGGGCACGGTGCCGTGCGCGGGGGCGATGGGCTGCTGATCAGCACCGAGGCCCGGCCCGATGCCAGGGCGCACCACAAGGACATGGGCGAGACGGTTGAGCGGTTGCATCAGGCCCAGCATGCCCACGACACCACCGGCCAGCTCGCGCAGCACCATCACGCGCAGGACGAGGAACAGCAGGACGTCGCCAAGGCGCTCAAGGCGCAGCATGACGAAATCCGCGGCTCCGGCGAGGTCAATGATGAATTGACCGCGCCCCATCTCGTCCTGGCCTCTGCGGCCGGGCTGGCGGCGACGACCGCCAGATCCACGCAATTGCACAGCGGCGAGCATCTGGCCGTCACGACCGGCAAACACGCTTCCTTCGTCAGCAGCGGCGGAATCTTTGCCAGTGCGGCGCGACGGATTGCGCTGTTCGCGCACAGCCTAGGTATTCGACTGGTGGCCGCCACGGACCACATTGCGCTCGAAGCGCAGGACGGCGACATCAAGGGCACCGCCAAACGCCACATTCACTTCCGCGCGCTTGGGGACATCGTGTTCGAGGCTGATCAGGGCATTCTGTTCAAGGTCGGGCAAACCTATATGCGCGTGACCCCTTCGCAGATCGTCGAGGGCATGAGCGGGGTGAAACAGATTCACGCGACCGATCTCAGTGTCGATAGCCCGGACGGCATGAACCCCAGCGCCCTGGCGCTGCCGCAGAGCGACTTCGATCAGGAGGTGTACTTGCATCGCCCTGATGGCTCGCCCGCCAAAAACTGGAAATTCCGCCTGAGCCAATCCGATGGCAGCGTGATCGAGGGCATCACCGGTCCCGATGGGCTGACCAGACTCCAGCAAAGCCAGGGCGCAGAAAACATCCATGTAAAGATCCTGGGAGTGGCCCATGGAAACTGATCGCATCCATCTGAAAACCGGCGAAGAGATCGGCGGCCATGCAGGCGCCACCATTGCGCTGACGCCTTCGACCGACACGCGCCGCGTCAGTCTGCCCGTGCCGCCTGACAAGGTGATTCCGGTCATCTTCCTGCCGGGCATCATGGGGAGCCACCTTCGCATGAGCCGGAAGCGGCAGGAGGATCTCGAGCGCGACGACAACATTGCCTGGCGGCCGGATGACTTTGGGGACACGCTCGCCCGCCGCAACGACTCTCCGGGCCGGCGGCAAATGAACTTCGATCCCGATGAAACGGAAGTGGACCGTTACGAGATCACCGAGGACGCCGGAAAGTTCGACATGACCGGCGAGGAAACGGTCAATTCCGACAAGCGGCACGGCAACGTCCCCGATGGGCTGCCCGATATCGGCTTGCTGCTGAGCGCGCCACTGCCGCCTGCCGCCGAACAGTGGAAGGCCAAGCGTGGCAAGCACGAGGCCACCGCCGCGCAGAAGGCCCGCTGGCGCGGGTGGAGCGAAGTCATGTTCGAGACCTATGGCGAGGTGATCAAGCTCATGGAGGCTCACCTGAACGACATGCTGGTACCGTTGACTGACGGAGAGCTCTCACCGACCTGGAAGAAGGGCAAGAAGGTGGAAGTGCTGGGCGTCAACCCCGCCTATTGGGGCGGCGCCGGCGATGCGCTGAGCGAGGCCGATATCCTGCGCGTGGCGAACTGCTGGTATCCGGTCTACGCGATGGGCTACAACTGGCTGGAAAGCAATGGCACGTCCGCAAAGAAACTGGCCAAGCGCATCGACGAAATCATCGAGATGTACAAGGCCAACGGGCGGCAGTGTGAAAAGGTGATCGTCGTCACGCACTCGATGGGTGGCCTGGTGGCCCGCGCCCTGCTGCATCCGGACTATGGCAACGCGCAGGACAAGATTCTCGGCGTCTACCATGGCGTCCAGCCTGCGCTCGGGGCCGGGGCGGCCTACAAGCGGGTGCGCGCAGGGTCCGACGTGCAGGACAATCTGGTTGGGAACATTGCCCGCAATGTCATGGGCAGAACGGGCAAGGAAGTGACGGCGGTCTTTGCCAATGCCTCGGGGCCGCTGGAGCTGCTGCCGACCGCCTCCTACCCGCGAGGATGGTTGCGTCTGCAGACCGGCGACTACCGGCAGGCCATGGCGCTGCCGATTACATCGGATGCACCGTTGAAGGCGTATCTGAGCGATCTGGACTTGCATCAGAAGCTGGGCGTGGACAAGCCGGCACCGCCGATGGCGGTGGGCGATCCGGTCTACGACATCTACACGCGCAATCCTCAGGCGTGGTGGCGACTGTTGAATCCGGAATGGATTAATCCGGCAGATAAGGATCTTAGAGGGGCGGAGCCGTACGCACTTGCGAAGAAGCGGATTGCCGCCGCGCAGCTTTTCCACAAGAACATCAAGGATCTGTACCACCCCACGACCTATGCGAGCTACGGCGAGGACAGTTCGCAGAAATGCTATGGCAGCGTGACCTGGCGGGCGGACACTGCCGATCTGGTACCACATGGCGACCCCCTCACGTGGACGTTCGAAAGTGAGGATGCCGAGGGCCGCATCGTGGTGCGTACAAGAAGCAACCAGCCGCTCACCTTACGGCTGGAGCCGCCGGTCGATGCAGGTGACCAGACAGTGCCCGCCAAGGCGTCAGCCGAAGCCGTGCGCGGGACGCTATTCCGGCAAACTGGCTACGAGCATCAGGGCAGCTATCAGAATGACCAGGTGCTGGCGAGCGCGCTGTATTCGATCATCAAGATTGCCAACACCGCGACATGGTGGGGCCAATGACCCGCCGTGGCTTTGCAATCATTCTGGCCAGCCTGCTGCTCGCGGGCTGCCAATCGTTTGCGTATCCGGAGAACAAGATGTCGGAACCCGTTGCGCTGTCGCCGCGCCTGCAGACCCTCTTCGCCAAGACCAAACCGGTGTGCTTTGGCCGCTATGTGATGGAAGTCCCGGCCGAAGCCGAGATGCTGTGGGGATTCCGGGAGTTTCCCGGCAAAATTATTACGCACGTCGGACAAGCGGAACGCCTGAAAGAACGAGCGGAGTCATTTCGTCGCGAGATTCTAAGTAAGGATCGAACTGCCAAGATTAGCTATTTTGGTCAGGCGGCAACTTCGCGAAGCTGGGAAATTCGATATTTTGAAGACCAGCTCTCGATCGACTACGGGGTGGAAATGAAGCATACCTTCGTAGCATCTGGTTCGAATCTGTTCGAGTGGTTTACTGGTGGCGATAAGCTCGCTCCCTTAGTGCATGGCATCCGGGCACGCGACAACGCAGACATTCCCACGGCCCCCGGCGTCTGCATCGACCACGGTTTCGTCGCGGACGCGTCCGGCAGCTACCAGGAAATCTTTGGTGCAGGCATCCGGCTGCCCAGCCTGCCCGATGTCAGCTTTTCCGTGGACTCCAACAAGCTGGCCAGCGTGGACGACGAACGTGGTCTGCTGACTTCGATTGCCGAGCAAAGGAAGTATCTGGGAAGCCGCTACCCGAAATTGACGACCCTGCGCGAGGGCAAGCGCGCGGTCGGCGTCTGGCAAGGGGAAGAATCGCTGGTCCGCCGTGCGGATGGCACACATGACTTCGAGTGGGAAGCTGTTGGCAGGGAGCGAACGACGCTGCATCCGGCCGTGATCGGCGCCAAGATGTACACGAAGGTGGCGGCCAATCGCATCGGCGCTGCGGATCAGGCATCGCTGACGGACGAGGAAGCTGTAGCCCTCTGGGACAGGCTGCTGGATGGTGTGCGTTTCCGTGTCAACGCGCCGCCGACGCAGACCGGCGATCCGGTCACGGTGCGCTCGGGCGAAACCACCCCGCTGTCCGGCATCTGGCGCGCCTCGCTTCGGCCCGGACACCCTCAGGCGGATTGGGTGGCCAGCAAGTCCGGCATCCTGCGGCAAAAAGGAATGCCGATGATCCGCTTCGGGCTTTCGCCATCAGACGAAGCGCTGGTGGTCTGGACGTGGATGGGCGAGGCCAGCACATGAGCCGCCGCATCATCACGGTTGGCGATATGACCGACCACAATGGCGTGGTGGCCACGGGTTCCCCCAAATACAAGCTCTGGGGGCGCGCCGTTGCGCGGCTGCATGACGAGGTGGATTGCCCGCAGGTTTATCCGGACGGACGGCCCCATGGGCGTAACAAGATCATTCAGGCCTCCGGGCCGAAGTTCGGGGGCGTGCCCGTTGCGCTGGAGGGGGATGGTTGCGAATGCGGCTGCAAGCTGATCGGCAGTTCCCGTGCGACGATCGGGTAATGGAAGTCTCGCCTACAATCTTGCATCGTCGTGCCTGATCGCATCACGCAAGTGATGTGTCAGACATCCGTCATCGCAAGCGCGATATTTGCTGGCCGCATATAATTATGCGTTTGCTGAATTAGGCCACCCGCGACGGCGTCACGCCCCTCTTACGCGGTTCCCGGCCGATATTCCCTGCATTTGACGTTGCTTCCACCGCACATTGCTGCGGTTTCGTGCCTGCCCATGTCTTCACCCACTTCTGCCGCATCCGCCCGGGACACCACGCCGGCCCTGCCCGCCCACGACCATCGCGCCGTGATGCGGGTGATCGGCGGCATCGTGCTGTGCATCCTGCTGGCCGCGCTCGACCAGACCGTGGTGATCCCGGCGGTGCCGGCGATCGCCAATGACCTGAACGGCTTCAGCCACCTGTCGTGGATCGTGACGGCGTACCTGATCGTGTCCACGGTGACCACGCCGCTGTACGGCAAGCTGTCGGACAGCTTTGGCCGGCGGCGCCTGCTGATGGTGGCGATCACGCTGTTTATCGGCGCCTCGGTCGCATGCGCGCTGGCGCAGTCGCTGGGCCAGCTGATCCTGTTTCGCGCGCTGCAGGGGGTGGGCGGCGGCGGGCTGATGTCGCTGGCGCAGGCGGCCATTGCCGATGTGGTGGCGCCGCGCCAGCGCGGGCGCTACCAGGGCTACCTGGCCACGGTGTGGGCGGTGGCGTCGATCGCCGGGCCGCTGGTGGGCGGCTGGGTCTCTGACCATATGTCGTGGCGCTGGCTGTTCTGGGTCAACGTGCCGCTGGGCCTGCTGGCGATGTTCATGTGCTACCGCGGGCTGGCCATGCTGCCGCCGCGTGGCGGGCGTGCGCGCGTGGACTGGCTGGGGGCGCAGCTGCTGGCGGTGGCCATCGTCGCCTTCCTGCTGGCGATGAGCTGGGGCGGCGACGTCTACGACTGGCTCTCGCCAGAGCTGGGCGCCCTGCTCCTGGTCGCGGTGGCCGCCGTGGTCCTGCTGACCTGGCAGGAGCGCCGCGCCGCAGACCCGATGCTGCCGCCGCGCCTGTTTGCCAACCGTGCCTATGTGATGGGCGTGGCCGCCTCGGCGCTGGCCGCGCTCGATATCTTCCTGTGCATCTTTGCCCTGCCCCTGCACTTCCAGCTGGTGCGCGGTGCCGATGCATCGACCTCCGGCCTGCTGGTGATGCCGTTCCTGCTGGCCACCGTGGCGGGCAACTTTATCGTCGCGTGGCTGGCGCCGCGCGTGGGCCGCATGCGCGGCATCCTGACCGCCGGCTATATCGCCGGTGCGCTGGGGCTGATCGCGCTGGCGCTGGTGACGCCGGCGGTGCCGCTGGCTGTGGTGCTGCCGGCGATGACGCTGGCCGGCGTGGGCCTGGGCATGACCATGGTGGCCACGCTGATGAGCGTGCAGAACGCGCTGGAGCGCCGCGACACCGGCGCCGGCACGGGCGCGCTGCTGGTGCTGCGCTCGCTCGGCAGCGCGCTGGGCGGGGCGCTCGCCGGCACGCTGCTGACGCTGGAATTCCGCCATGCGCTGGCGGCCTCGGGTATCACGCAGGCACTGGACCTGGGCGCGCTGCGCCACGGCAGCGAGGCCTTTGCGCAACTGTCGCCATCCGTGCGCGCGGTGCTGGCGGGCGGTGTGGAATCGGGCTTCCACCTGATCTTTGCCGCAGGCGCGGCGGCGGCAGTGCTGGCGCTGCTGATCGTGCGCCGCATGCCGGACCTGGAGCTGCGCAGCGGCGTCACCGAACACGCGGCCACGCTGGCGATGGACTGACGGGCGCCGCATCCGGCCGGCCGCCATCGGCGTAAACTACGCGTACCCGATACAGCGAGCCGACCACCGGAGCCCCGTTGCCATGATCCGTCGTCCCCTGCTTTCCAGCCTGGCTGCCGCCCTGACCCTTGCGGCCGCCAGCACCGTCCTGCTGCCGGCGCCCGCGCGCGCCGCCGACAAGCCCGCCGCGGCGCCTGCCGCGGGCGCCTGCCCCGCCTCGCTCAACTTCACCTTCCCGCGCCTGCAGGATGATGCGCCGCAGAACCTGTGCCAGTACGCCGGCAAGGTGGTGCTGGTGGTCAATACCGCCAGCTATTGCGGCTTCACGCCGCAGTACGAAGGGCTGGAGGCGCTGTACGCCAAATACGGCGCACGCGGGCTGGTGGTGCTGGGCTTCCCGTCCAATGACTTCTCGCAGGAACCCGGCTCGCAGAAAGAGATCGCGGACTTCTGCTACAACACCTACGGCGTCAAGTTCCCGATGCTCGGCAAGTCGCATGTGCGCGGCAGCGATGCCAACCCGATGTACGCGCTGCTGGCAAAGCAAACCGGCACCACGCCCAAGTGGAATTTCTACAAGTACCTGATCGGCCGCGACGGCCAGGTGGTGGCCAGCTACGGCAGCCGCACCAGGCCGGACGACAAGGAACTGGTGGCGAAGATCGAATTGCTGCTCGGCACGCAGCGCTGAGCGAGCGATTCTGCGCGCGGCCGGGTTCAGTCGCGCACCAGCCCTTCGGTCCGCATCGCTTCCTGCACCGCGGGCCGCGCCGCAACGCGCGACAGGTACTGCTGCAGCGCCGGGTAGTCGTTGAGCGGCAGCTTCAGGATGCGGGCCCAGCCGACGATGGTGAAGCAATAGGCGTCGGCCACGGTGAAGCGATCGCCCATCAGGTACTGGCACGTTTGCAGGTGCTGGTCGAGTTCGGCAAAGCGCCGGTGCAGCCTGGCCTTGCATTCGTCCTGCGTGCTCTGCGCGGTTTCCTTGTGCCACAGCCACGGGCTGAAGACCTTGTGCAGTTCCGTTGAGACCAGCGTGATCCAGCCGGTGGCTTCCAGCCGCTCGCGCGTGCCGGCGGCGGGCAGCAGCGCGCGTTCGGGCACCAGGTCGGCGATGTATTGCAGCAGCGATGCCGCCTCGGTATGGCGCGAGCCGTCGTCGAGCTGCAGCAGCGGCACGTAGCCGCGCGGGTTGATGGTGTAGTAGTCGTCGGTGCCGTTCTCAGGCACGGCCAGCTTGTGGTGGAGCAGGTCGACCTTGGCCAGCGTGACCGGCAGGCCGGCTTCGCGCAGGGCGATATGGACGGCCATCGAGCAGACGCCCGGAGTGTAGTAGAGCTTCATTGCGATCCTGTGGTGGTTGCCTGGCCGCCACGCCATGCGGCGGCCGTGCAGGCAGTCTAGGATCGTCCCCCCTTATGCAGCAATGCGCGTCCTTGCGGACGCGCATTGCAGATTTGCACAGGGCTCAGTTTGCGCTCGGTTGCGCTCAGTCGAGCAGCTTTGCCAGCGCCGGCGGCAGGCCGGCATTGGGCTTGCGCGGCGGCCGCGCGAAGCTGCCCTGCGTGGCGCTGCCGGCGCGCAGGGCCACCAGCGATTCGCAGTGCCGCACCGCGCTCGACACGCCATCCACCACCGGCACCGGGATGCGCCCTTGCAGCGAGCGCGCCAGTCCCGCCAGCGGCGCGCCGGCGACGATGATCACGTCGGCGCCGTCCTGCTCGATGGCTTGCAGGGCAAGTTGTTCCAGCCGCGCGGCATGGTCTTCCTGCACGCTGCCGATATCGCGCAGGGGCTCCTGCAGCGAGCGCACGCTGGCCAGCCGCGACGACAGGCCGTTGGCCGCCACGCATTCGCGGTACCACGCCTGGATGCGGTGCGAGATCGCGATGATGGAGAAGCGCTGCCCCAGCAGGCAGGCGCTGGCCAGCGCGGCTTCGGTCATGCCGACGACCGGGACGTCGAACAGCTCTTTCAGGCCGGCCAGGCCGGGGTCGCCGAACGCGGCGACCACCAGGCCGTCGAACTGGCCGGCGTGTTCCGCGGCGGCGCAGGCGGTGGCATAGCCGCCGACCAGCGCCTCGAAGCGGGTTTCGATATAGGCCACGCCGAAGGCCGCGGTGGCCATCTGCAGGGTGGTGGCGGCGGCGGCGGTGCGCCGCGCTTCCGCCTCGATCAGCGCCGTAACGGATTCGCTGATATTGGGATTGACGATCAGGAGTTTCATGTTCGGAATGGGTTGGCTGCAGGCTTGGCGATCAGCCCAGCATCGGCGCGCCCGCCGGCAGGAACTGCCCGCGTCCGGCCTGGGGTTCCTGGTACTGGCCATCGCGCACCAGCATCTCGCCGCGCGAGAAGCAATGCACCGGCCAGCCGGTCACTTCGATGCCTTCGTACGGCGTGTAGTCCACTGCGTGGTGCAGCGCGCTGTTGCGGATCTGCACGCGCTTGTTCGGATCCCACAGCACGATGTCCGCATCCGCGCCGATGGCGATGGTGCCCTTGCGCGGATACAGGCCATACAGCCGTGCCGGCCGCCACGAGGTCAGCTCGACAAACTGGTGCAGCGACAGCTTGCCGCGCGCCACGCCGTCGAACAGCAGCGGCAGGCGCGTCTCGATGCCCGGCAGGCCGTTGGGGATATGCTCGAATGAAGGACGTTCGCCGCCCGGCTGCTTGCCTTGCGGGTCGTCATAACGGAACGGCGCATGGTCTGACGAGAACACGCTGAACACGCCATTGGTCAGCGCGCGCCATACCGCGGCCTGGTTCTCCGGGTCGCGCGGCGGCGGGCTGCACACGCACTTGGCGCCTTCGTAGCCGTCGTCGCCGGGCAGGGCCATGTCGTCGGCGGTCAGGTACAGGTACTGCGGGCAGGTCTCGGCCAGGATCTGCAGCCCCCTGCCTTGTGCCCAGCGGATCTGCTCGATCGCTTCCTTGCCCGAGACATGCACGATCAGGATCGGCACGTCGACCAGTTCGGCAAAAGTGATGGCGCGGTGCGTGGCCTCGCGCTCCACTGCGGCGGGCCGTGCCAGGCCGTGGAAGCGCGGTGCGATGCGCCCTTCCCCGACCAGCTTGTCGGTCAGCCACGAGATGCAGTCGGCGTTCTCGGCATGCACCATCACCAGCGCGCCGTTCTGCTTGGCGACGTCCAGCACCGACAGCATTTCGCGGTCGGACAGCTTCAGGTCGTCATAGGTCATGTAGACCTTGAACGAGCTGTAGCCCTTGCGGATCAGCGCCGGCAGTTCATCGGCCAGCACCGCCGGCGTGGGGTCGGCCACGATCAGGTGGAAGGCGTAGTCGATCACCGCGCGGCCTTCCGCGCGGCGATGGTAGTCCGCCACGGCAGCCTTGAGCGAAGCGCCCTTCTCCTGCGCGGCAAACGGGATCACGGTGGTGGTGCCGCCGCACACCGCGGCGCGCGTGCCGGTGAAGAAGTCGTCGGCCATGCGCAGGCCGTCGGGCATGGGCTGGTCGAGGTGGCAATGGCCATCGACGCCGCCGGGCAGCGCCAGCAGGCCATCGGCATCGATCTCGCGCGCGCCCTGCGGCAGCGCGTGGCCGAGCGCGACGATCTGCCCGTTGCGCACGCCGATATCGCAGCGGAAGCGGTCAGAGGCAGTGACCACGTCCGCGCGCCGGATCACCAGGTCGAGGCTGTCGTGAGTGGACATCGGCTTACTCCACTTCGCGGAACAGGCGGCCCCAGCCGCGCAGCTCACGTGTGTCCACGCCGCACAGGCGCAGCGACTTCCACACCACGGTGGAGATAGTGTCGTACAGCGGAATGCCGGTTTCGGCTTCAAGTTCTTCGGCCAGGTGCGCGGCGCGCAGGTTGGTGCAGAAGGTGGTGATGGCCTGCGGCTGGTGCCGGGCCAGGCCGCGCACCATCTCGCGGATGGTGTCTTCCTCGACCTCGGCGAAGCTGTAGTTCACATGCAGGTCCAGGTGGCTCTCCGCCACGCAGTTGAAGCCGCTGCGCTCGTAGTTGGCGATGATGCGCTGCTGCACGTCGTCCAGGTACGGCGTGGCCAGGCCGAAGTTGCGCGCGCCGGTCTTTTCCAGGATCTCGTTGAGCGCCAGCACCGAGGTGGTGGCCGGAATGCCGGTGGCTTCGGTGATCTGCTTGCACAGCGCTTCATCCTTGTCGAAGCCGAGCCAGCCGGAAGACGTGCCGTTCCAGGCGATGACATCGACGCGCGCATCGGCCAGCAGGCTGGCGGCGGCCAGGATCTTGTCCAGGTTGAACTGGCCCAGGGCCTGGTCGCGCAGCGAGATCTCGGTCACGGTGAAGCGCGAGAAATGCGCGCTGACATTGGGCAGGCCGCTGACCATGGCGCTGGTGATCGGTTCGAGCGCCGTGTTGGAAGACGGGGTCAGCATGCCGAGGCGGATTTGCTTGGTCATTTCAGTCATTCTCAGGAGTGAGCGGGCGCCGTCCGCCTGGATATGTCGGGGGCGGCGCCGCTTCGGTTGTTTATTGTTCGGGTTTGTCGTTGAAGGCGAGGGCGGTGCCGGGTACGCCCTGGCTGCTGCGCGCCAGTTCCAGTTCCTTGCGCAATGCCGCCTGTCGCGTGGCGTCGGGCTTGACCGACTTGCCGGCCTGCAGCGCGGGCAGCACGTAGTCATTGACCATGCGCCGGTACAGGTCGAGGTATGCCGCATCGCGCAGGCCGCCTTGCGTGGACATGATGCTGTTCATCACGATCACCGCGTTCTGCTTCGGCAGCACTGTGATGAACTGGCCCTTGTAGCCCATCGCGCTGAACTCGCGCTCGCTTTGCACGATGTTGTTGACCCAGCAGTAGAAACCATAGTCCTTCGCCGGACCCGCAGGCGTGGTCATGCGTGCGACCCACGAGGCCGGCACGATCTGCTGCCCGTTCCAGCGACCTTCGTTCAGCATCAGCATGCCGAGCTTGGCCATGTCGATGGAGCGCAGCCGCAGGCCCCAGCCGCCCGAGACCGCGCCCTTGCCGTCGGCGCCGTCCCAGCGGTAGTGGCTCATGCCGAGCGGGCCGAACAGGCGCGCCTTGGCGTACTGGTCTTCGGGCTGCCCGGCGGCCTGAGTGATGGTGGCGCCGACCAGCACGGGATTGACGTCGATGTAGTCGAACTCGGCGCCGGCCTTGGTGCGCACGGCGGCGGTCGCCGCCACGCGCAGGCGGTCCGGCACGCCGTAGTAGAGCGTGTCGGTGCCTTCCACCAGCTTGTACGACAGGCCGCTGGACATCGACATCAGGTGGCGCAGCTGGATCGCCTGCTTGTCTGCCAGCGCGCCGGCCAGGTCGGGGCGCGCGGCAGCCAGGCGCGGCGCAGGCGCGTCTTCGGCGCTCAGCTTGCCGTCGCCGACCAGCGTGCCGACCAGCAGGGCACTGATGAACTTGGTGACGGAATACAGCTCGTGGTTGTAGTCGCGCGCCAGGCCGTCGCCGTAGCGCTCGAATACCAGCTTGCCGTCCTTGATGACGAGCAGGCTGCGCACGTCGAGCTTGTCGCGGCGGATCCATTCGGACAGCGCGACGAGCCTGGCCGAATCGACGCCGACGGCTTCGGGTTGTGCGGTCGGCAGTCCATCACCGGCAGGTGCCGGTGGCGCTGCCGGCGCGGCCTGCGCCTGCGCTGCGCCCAGCACGAGCAGGGCGGCGGCCAGCATACGTGGGAAGCGGGTCATGACATGTCTCCTCCACCGCTGCGCCGGTAGCGGCCGGCGCAGCGTGTGTGGTTTGCCTTGCATGAGGCAATGTTTGAGTGTGGGTCCTTCGGTGCAGCAGGGGATCAGACCGGGATCTTGGTCTCGTAGTCGATCGCGGTGGAAGCGAACAACAGACCCACGCCGGCTGCCGCGAAGAACATCAGCGCCAGGAAGTAGGAGCCCGTGGCCTGCACGATCAGGCCAACGATGATCGGCACGCTGATGCCGGCGATATTGCCGCCCAGGTTCATCAGGCCGCCCAGGAAGCCAATCTTGTTGCGCGTGGCCAGCATCGACGGCACGGACCAGAACAGGCCGCACCAGCGCAGGAAGAAGAGGGTGGAGGAGAGCAGCGCCACCACGGCCACTGCGTCGGTGACATAGGCCACCGAGAAGATCGACACGGTGGCGACCACGGCCGCAATGCCGAACAGGGTGCGCATCACCACGTTGGGGCGACCGCCGGCTTCCTTCCACTTGTCGGCAATCCAGCCGCCGACGAGTTCGCCGACGAAGCCGCTCATGAAGATGATGAAGCTCGCGCCGCCCATCGTCTTGAGGTCAAAGCCGCGCGCCTTGCTCAGGTAGGTCGGCATCCAGGTGAGCAGGCCGTAGAAGACGGCGTTGAAGCACATCCAGCTGATGGCCATGCACCACACCGAGCGGTACTTGAAGAAGTCGAGCGAACGGCCGGACAGGTTGGCCGGCTCGGCACTGTGCTCGCGTGCCTGTGCCTCCTCGATGTGGCGCGCTTCGAGTTCATTGACGCCGCTGTGTTCGCGCGGCGAATTGCGGATGTACCACCAGGCCACGAAGCCGGCGAGCACGGTGCCGACGCCGGCGACCACGAACGACATGCGCCACGAGCCGAGTTCGCTGATCAGCCCGGCAATGATGAGCGAGCCGAGCGCTGCGCCCAGCGGCGCGCCGCCGTCAAGCAGCGTGGCACCGCGTCCGCGTTCGTTCTGCGTCATCCAGATGGCGTTGAGCTTGCCGCCGGCCGGGTAGATCGGCGCTTCGGCGGCGCCCAGCCCGAGTCGGGTCAGCAGCAGCGAGGTGGCGTTGGTGCAGGCCGCCGCGATCGCCTGGAAGAAGCCCCAGAACACGGTGGCGCAGGCGATCACGATGCGCGGCTTGTACTTGTCCGCGAGCATGCCACCCGGGATCTGCATGAAGGCGTAGGTCCAGAAAAAGGAGCTGAGGATCAGGCCCTGCGCGGCGGGGCTGAGATCGAACTCCTTGGCGATCAGTGGCATGGCCACCGACAGCGAGGCGCGGTCAATGTAATTGATCGCGACGAGCAACAGCATCATCAAAAAAATCTTCCAGCGTACGGAGCTCTTGCCCTCCGTCATCACTGTCGCCCGGGTTGTCGTTTCCATGGCGGCGTCTCCTTCGTTGTCCTTTGAGGCGGTTTCGAATAGTGGTGCCACGCGTCTTGATAGTTGTCTCGCGCAACAGGACGCAGTATAGGATACGTAATCTGTAATTACAACGCTCGTAAGTCATTGATTTTACTAGTTGCCAACGAAAAATTTTGGAGTATGCTAGCCTCTGTCTGGTGTTTTTCCCGGTTCTGGTGATGTCTGTGACACAAACGCTTTCCAACACTCCGCGGCTGCGCACGCTCGGCATGTCCGCTGAAATCGCCGCGCGGCTTCGCACCATGATCGAGGAGGGCGAGCTGCCCCCCGGTGCACGCATCGACGAGCGCGCGTTCTGCGAGGCGTTCGACGTCTCGAAGACGCCGCTGCGCGAGGCGCTGAAGGTGCTGGTGGCCGAGGGCCTGGTGCTGCACCGGCAATACATTGGATACCGCGTGGCGCCGCTGGACCTGGATGAGTTGCGCGCCACCTTCGAGACCCTGCACGGGCTTGAGGCGCTGGCGGGCGAACTGGCCGCGCAGCGCCTCAGCGATGCGGCCATGACCCGCCTGGACCGCCGCCACCGGGCCATGATCGATGCGCACGCCGCGGGCCGGCGCACCGACTATTTCCGCATCAACCAGGAAATCCACCAGCTCATCATCGACGGCGCCGCCAACCCGGTGCTGGCGTCCGTCTATGCCTCGCTGATGAGCAAGGTCCACCGCGCGCGCGGCGCGGCCAATGCCGACTCGCTGCGCTGGCAGGAGTCGCATGAGGAGCACGAGGCCATCATGGCGGCGCTGCATGAACCCGGCCGCCCGCGCCTGGCGCAGGTGCTGCGCGAGCACTCCGAGAACACCGCCCGGGAAGTCCTGGACGTGGTGGCACGCTCGCTGGCCGAAGCCGGCGGGCGCAACGCGGGCCTGAAGAAATCCGCCTGAACTCCTCAAGAAGACAACGACGATGAAACTGGTTCGAGTAGGCAACCCAGGCGCCGAGCGCCCGGGTGTGATCGATGCGCACGGCCGCGTGCGCGACCTGTCCGGCATAGTGGCCGATATCGGCGCGGCGCAGCTGGCGCCGGCGGCACTGGCGCAACTGGCGCAGGTGGACCCCGCGTCGCTCCCGGTGATCGAGGGCGCGCGCTTCGGCGTGCCCTGGAGCGGGGTCGGCAAGATCGTGGCGATCGGCCTGAACTATGCCGACCATGCCGCCGAGGCCGGCATGCCGCTGCCGGCCGAGCCGATCGTGTTCCTGAAGGCCAACAGCTCGCTGAATGGTCCCAACGACGCGGTGATGCTGCCATTCGGCTCGGAAAAGACAGACTGGGAAGTGGAGCTGGGCGTGGTCATCGGCAGCACCGCGCGCAATGTCTCGCGCGAAGCGGCGCTGAACCACGTGGCCGGCTATTGCGTGGTCAATGACGTGTCGGAGCGCGAGTTCCAGATCGAGCGCGGCGGCACCTGGGACAAGGGCAAGGGCTGCGACACCTTCTGCCCGGCCGGCCCGTGGCTGGTGACGCGCGACGAAGTGCAGGACCCGCAGGCGCTGGGCCTGTGGCTGGAGGTCAACGGCGAGCGCGTGCAGAAGGGCAGCACCGCCACCATGGTCTTCGACGTGGCCACCGTGGTCAGCTATGTCAGCCGCTTCATGACGCTGCTGCCGGGCGACCTGATCGCGACCGGCACGCCGCCGGGGGTGGGCATGGGCTTCAAGCCGCCGCGCTTCCTGAAGGCCGGCGACACCATGCGCCTGGGCGTGGACGGGCTGGGCGAGCAGACGCAGCAAGTGGTGCCCTACGGCGGCGAACGCTGAGGGCAGGGCCGTGGCAGCGCGTCACCCTTCGGGGTGACGCATGCCGGCAGCGCTGCTGCGGGCAAATACACCATCCCCAATGGTTCCCCATCGATACGCTTTCACACAAAGCGTTGGGTTTCCATACAAAGCGTACGATTAGGGCAACAGTTCCGGTGCCGAAACGGGCCCGATTACATGGTTTTACAGGTAAACGCACACTTAGCGTTTCGCTCGCGTTTTCTGCGTGAAATACTGGTTATACAGGTTTCGCCAGAGAGCAAAACACCATGTCTGAGCACGCCCCCGAAATCGAGTCCTACCTCGGCACCACCCTCACGGCGTCCCCCGCGTCGCCACTCAAGCACCGGTACTGCGCGCTGGCCGACACCCTGGACAGCCGCGCTGAACTCGAAGTCATCCGGCGCAACATCCACCAGCATCCCGAACTGGCCTTCGACGAGGTCCGCACCTCGGGCCTGGTCGCCAGCCTGCTGGAGACGTGGGGCTATGCGGTCACGCGCGGCGTGGGCGGCACCGGGGTGGTGGGCACCCTGCGCTGCGGGGACAGCGGGCACAGCGTCGGCATCCGCGCCGACATGGACGCCTTGCCGATCCACGAACGCACCGCACTGCCATACGCCAGCGTCAACGCCGGCCGCATGCACGCCTGTGGCCACGACGGCCATACCGCGATCCTGCTCGGCGCGGCAAAGCAACTGGCGCGCACGCGCAACTTTGACGGCACCGTGCACCTGATCTTCCAGCCGGCCGAGGAAATCGGCGCGGGCGGCGGCGCCGAGCGCATGCTGGCCGACGGGCTGTTCGAGCGCTTTCCCTGCGATGCGATCTTCGGGCTGCACAACCATCCGGGGGTGGAGCAGGGCCATTTCCTGTTCCGCTCGGGCCCCTTCATGGCGGCGTGCGACACGGTCACCATCACCATCCGCGGCAAGGGCGGCCACGCCGCGCGCCCGCACCAGTCGGTCGACCCGATCCTGGTGGCAGGCAGCCTGGTGATGGCGCTGCAGTCGGTGGTGGCGCGCTATGTCGACCCGAACGAGACCGCGGTGGTGACGATCGGCACGCTGCACGCCGGCCACGCGCCCAATGTGATCCCGGACAACGCGCGCATGGAGATCAGCGTGCGCTCGTTCAACCCCGAGGTGCGCGCATCGGTGGAGAACCGCATCCGCCAGCTGGCCACGTCGCACGCCGAGGGCTACGGCGCGGTGGCCGAGGTCGACTATGTGCGCGGCTACCCGGTGCTGGTCAACAGCGAGCGCGAGACCGAGTTCGCGCGCCAGGTGGCCGAGGAGCTGGTCGGCGCCGGCAAGGTGGTGGACCAGGCCGCGCGCATCGCCGGCAGCGAGGACTTTGCCTACTTCCTGCAGCAGCGCCCGGGCTGCTTCGTGCGGCTGGGCAACGGTGCCAACCAGCCGCTGCTGCACAACGCCGGCTACGACTTCAACGACGATAACCTGACCGTCGGCGCGGCCTACTGGACGCGGCTGGTGGAGCGATACCTGGGGCGCTGACCGGCCAGGCGCCACCGCTCAGCGGAAGAACGCACTTGGCGGCACGCCGAACTGCCGCCTGAACATGGTCGCGAACGCGCTCGGGCTGTCGTAGCCCAGGTCCAGCGCCACATCCACCACCTTGCTGCCGGCGGCCAGCTTCTCCAGCGCCGCCAGCAGGCGCGCCTGCTGGCGCCATTGGCCGAAGGTCATCCCGGTTTCACGCGCAAAGCGGCGCTGGATGGTCTTGGGGTCCACCCCCAGCCGTGAACCCCAGTCCGCCAGCGTCAGCGCCGTATCGGGCGCGCCGGTGATGGCATCGCAGATCTGCCGCAGGCTGTCGTCGGCCGGACGCGGCAAGTGCAGCGGCAGCGACGGCACCAGCATCACTTCATCGAGCAACAGCCGCATCAGCCGCGCATCGCGCGTGTCGGGGGCATAGGGCAGGGGGATGTCGATCGCCGCCAGGATCAGCTCGCGCAGCAGCGCGGAGATGCCCAGCACGGTGCAGCGCTGCGGCAGGTCGGGCGCGGCATCGGGGCGGATATAGGCGGTGCGCATCTGCACCCGGCCGACCATGCGGATCCAGTGCGTGGTGCCGCCCGGCATCCACATGCCGCGCGTGGGCGGCACGATCCACTGGCCTTCGGCGGTGGCCACCACCATCACGCCGTGCACCGCATGGATCAGCTGCGCGTGCGGATGCTGGTGCGGGTTGGTCACGTGGCCGGGCAGGTAGTCGGCGGCCATGGCGGTGACGGGCAGGGGGCTGCGGTCGAAGCGGACGTAGGGCGGGGGATCGGCGTAGGTGTCGCCCAGCGCCAGCGTCTCGGGCGTGGGGGCAGGGGGCGCATGCTGGTCGCGGGGGCGGCGGCGGGCCGCGCCGGAAGCAGAAACGGGGCGAGGGGCGCGCGGCATGTCCTTTTCTCCAAGGTTGCGGACCTATTCTCGCAGGACAGGCGCCGGGGCGCCAGCTAGCATCGGTGCTCAGTTCCTTCCAGGCCGGCGCCCCCGCTGGCCGCTTTCCGTCTGTCGAGAGCCGCCAATGAGCACAACCATCGACTCCGCGCCTGCTGGCGCGACACCGTCCGCGACATCCCCCCAGGCCGAACGCACCGGCTTCCGCGTGCTGTCGGCGATCAGCTTTGCCCACTTCCTCAACGACATGATCCAGTCGTTGATCCTGGCGATCTATCCAATGCTCAAGGGGGGCTTCAACCTGAGCTTCACGCAGATCGGCCTGCTGACCATGACCTACCAGGTCACGGCGTCGCTGCTGCAGCCGGTGGTGGGCCTGTACACCGACAAGCATCCCAAGCCGCACTCGCTGGCCATCGCCATGGCGTTCACGCTGGCGGGCTTGCTGCTGCTGTCGGTGGCGCCAACCTACGGCGTGCTGCTGGTGGCCGCTGCGCTGGTCGGTACCGGGTCGTCGATCTTCCACCCCGAGTCGTCGCGCGTGGCGCGGATGGCCTCTGGCGGCCAGCACGGGCTGGCGCAGTCGATCTTCCAGGTCGGCGGCAACGGCGGCAGCGCCATGGGGCCGCTGCTGGCTGCGCTGATCGTGCACCAGCAGGCCAGCCTGGCGTGGTTCTCGCTGGCGGCGCTGGTGGGCATCGTGGTGCTGTGGCGCATCGGCGGCTGGTATGCGCGCCAGCTGGCGCAGGGCGCGCGCAAGCGCAAGGCCGCGGGCGCGGTGGCCGGCCCGGTGCCCACGCGCGTGGTGGTGCGGGCCATGGTGGTGCTGATGGTGCTGGTGTTCTCCAAGTACTTCTACATGGCCAGCCTGACCTCTTACTACACCTTCTACCTGATGGAGCGCTTCGGGCTGGCGCGCCAGGACGCGCAGCTGCACCTGTTCATGTTCCTGGCCGCGGTGGCGGCGGGCACCATTCTGGGCGGCCCGATCGGCGACCGCATCGGGCGCAAGCGCGTGATCTGGGCCTCGATCCTGGGCGTGGCGCCGTTCACCCTGGTGCTGCCGCACGTGGGCCTGTTCTGGACTACGGTGCTGACCTTCATCATCGGCTTTATCCTGGCCTCGGCGTTCTCGGCGATCCTGGTGTTCGCGCAGGAGCTGATTCCCGGCAAGGTGGGCATGGTGTCGGGCCTGTTCTTCGGCTTCGCCTTCGGCATGGGCGGCATCGGCGCTGCGGTGCTGGGCGGCATGGCCGATACGCACGGCATCCGCGCGGTGTACGAGTATTGCGCCTACTTGCCGCTGCTGGGCCTGCTGACGGTCTTCCTGCCCGACCTGCGCGAGCGTGCGCAGCGGGCCTGACGCTCAGGCCGGTTCATTGCCTTCGCCGCCACCGCCCGGTGGCGGCTCGAACATGCGCAGCCAGCGGCGCAGCAGCGCGGCCAGCTGCGCGCGCTCCGTCGCAGTCAGGTCCGCCAGCAGGCGGTGCTCGTTGGCCACGTGCAGTTCCAGCGCGCGGTCGACGCGCTCGCGTCCGGCCTCGGTCAGTTCCACCAGCAGCCCGCGCCGGTCTTCCGGATTGGGCTGGCGCCGCACCAGCCCGGCCCGCTCCAGGTGGTCGAGCCGGTTGGTCATGGTGCCCGAAGTGATCATCAGCGAGCCGATCAGCGCGCCCGGCGACAGCGCAAACGGCGGCCCCGCGCGCCGCAGCGTCGCCAGCACATCGAATTCCCACGGCTGCAGGCCGGTTTCCCCAAGCGCGGCTTCAATGGCGCGGCTGGTATGGCGGTTGAGCCGTCCCAGCCGGCCGATCACGCCCATCGGCGAGGCATCCAGGTCCGGGCGCTCACGTGCCCATTGGGCGAGAATGCCGTCGACGTGGTCAGGCGTGTCTTCGGGTTTGCGGCGGGTAGTCATCGAGGAGCAGGCGTGCGGATACGCGGGTGGCAGGAACACCGAAGTATCTTGACATCAAACAATCGGCTTCGTAAAGTCTATTTATCTTGACATCAAGAATATTGACATGAAGGCGAATGGATCTTCCTCCCTGGCCGCGTCCGGCGGCGTGACCCTCAGGGACATCCTGCTGACCGGGCTGGCCCCGGCCATCTGGGGCAGCACCTACCTGGTCACCAGCCAGTGGCTGCCGCCGGGGCAGCCGTTGCTCTCAGGCGTGATCCGGGCGCTGCCGGCCGGGCTGGCGATGCTTGCGTTCGGCCGGCAGTTGCCGCGCGGCAGCTGGTGGTGGCGCGCGGCCGTGCTGGGCGTGCTCAATATCGGCTTCTTCCAGGCCATGCTGTTTATCGCCGCGTACCGGCTGCCGGGCGGGGTGGCGGCCACGGTCGGCGCGATCCAGCCGCTGATCGTGGTGGTGCTGGCCTGGGCCTGGCTCGGCGCGCGGCCGCGGCCGGCTGCCTGGATGGCCGGTGTGGGCGGGCTGCTGGGCGTGGCGCTGCTGGTGCTGGGCCCGGCCGCCCGGCTCGACGCCATCGGCGTGGCGGCGGCAGCGGCCGGGGCGGTATCGATGGCGGTGGGCACGGTGCTGACGCGGCACTGGCGCCCGCCGGTCTCGCCGCTGGTGCTGACGGCATGGCAGCTGTGCGCGGGCGGGCTGTTCCTGCTGCCGTTCGCACTGGTGCTGGAACCGCTGCCCGGGCATTTCACGCTGGCCAACTGGCTTGGCTATGCGTGGCTGAGCATTGTCGGGGCCGGCTTCAGCTATGCGCTGTGGTTCCGCGGTGTCGGGCGCATGCCGTCGTCCGCGGTGGCGGCGCTGGGGCTGCTGAGCCCGGTCAGCGCCACCGTGCTCGGCTTCCTGGTGCTGGGCCAGGCATTGACGGCGATGCAGGCCGCCGGCGCGCTGCTGGTGCTGGGCAGCGTGTGGCTGGGCCAGCGCGCGGCGACGCCGGCCGCGGTGGCGCGCACGCAGCCGGCCTGATCCGATTGCGTCAGCGGCTGCTGCCGGGCAGCGTTTTGCGGCATCATGGCGGGCATGAAGTCTGCCGTGCCCCCGTCCCCGCCATCCGTCCAACCCGCGTCAGCACCGTCTGCCACGCCCGCCACGCCTGCCTGCGAGCGCTGCCTGGCGCTCGCCGCCGACCCGCGCCGGCGCGAGCCGCCGTCCTGCCTGGCGCTGCGCGGCACGGTGCCGCTGGTGAGCCAGAGCGCCGCCGGCGTGCCGTTCAGCATGCTTTCCTTTGCCTGCCGCGACTGCGGCACGGTATGGCGGCTGTATGACCGGGCCAACGAACTCTTTGTCTCGTGGGTGCCGGAACGCCCGCTGGTGCGCTGAGCGCGCAGGTTTCGATCGGCTAAGATAGCGACTGCTCCACGCCAGGCCGGCAATCCGCTGCCGCGCCCGGCGCCCTCCTGTCGAAATCTCTCCCGCATTTCCATCATGGCCTTCCCCTTCCGCTCGTCCCTGCTGGCCGCCCTGTGCGTGGCCAGCGGTGCTGCCGCACTGCCTGCCGCCGCTGCCGACGCCTATCCCAGCCGCCCGATCCGCCTGATCGTCGCCTACCCGACCGGCGGCATCAGCGACACCGTGGCGCGCGCGCTCGGCGAGCGGCTGTCGGCGCAGATGGGCACCTCGGTGGTGGTCGAGAACAAGGCCGGCGCGGGCGGCAGCATCGGCATCGATGCGGTCGCCAAGGCTGCACCGGACGGCTATACGCTGGGCTTTGCCGCCACCAGCCCGCTGACGCTCAACCCGCATGTCGGCCGCGTCAACTACGACCCGCAGAAAGACGTGGCGCCGGTGATGAGCGTGATGTACTCGCCGGTGCTGGTGGTGGCCACCACCGGCTTCAGCGGCAAGAGTTTTGCCGACGTGGTCGGCCAGGCCAGCGCCAAGCCGGGCTCGGTGCGTTGGGCGACGTCGGGCCTGGGCACGGTCGGCCATGTGGTGCTGGAACAGATCAAGCAGAAGTCGAAGGCCGACATTACGCTGATCCCGTACAAGGGCGCGGGCCAGCAGATGAACGACGCGCTTGGCGGCCAGTTCGAGGTGATGAGCACCAACGCCAGCCCGGTGCTGACCCAGCATATGCAGGCCGGCCGCCTGCGCGCGCTGGCGGTGGGTGCGCCCAGGCGCCTGGAGAGCCTGCCCTCGGTGCCGACGCTGGCCGAGCTGGGTTACCCCAAGGCTAACCTGACCTCGACCTTCGGCATCTTCGCGCCGGGCAAGACGCCCGCGGCCATCATCAGCCGCCTGAACGCCGAACTGAACAAGGCGCTGGCCGAGCCGGAAGTCCATGAGCGCCTGCTCAAGGGCGGCGAGGTGCCGACCGGCGGCACGCCGGCGCAGTTTGCCAAGGCCATCCGCGACGAGTCCGCGGAGAACGCACGCATCGTCAAGGAAGCGGGCATCAAGGCCGATTAGGCCGCGTCCAGGCGGCTGCCCAGCCCATACACCGACGACAGCCGCACGCCGTTGTGCGGCCACAGCGCCAGCTTGGTGCGCACGCGCGACAGGTGGCTGTCCACGGTGCGCGAGGCCGGGTCCATGTGGTAGCGCCAGACCTGGTCGGCCATGGTCTGGCGCAGCACCAGCGAACCCAGGTTGCGGAATAGCAGCACCGCCAGGTCGAATTCCTTGGGGGCCAGCAGCACCGGCTTGCCCTGGACCCACACGCGCCGCTCTGCGGTGGCAAAGCGGAACACGCCGTGCTCCAGGTCGCATTCGTCGCCCGCCGGCCTGGCGCGGCGCAACAGCGCCAGCACGCGCGCGGCCAGCTCGGCCGTGCGCAGCGGCTTGGGCAGGTAGCTGTCGGCGCCCTGCGCAAAGCAGGCCGCGACGAAGGCTTCTTCGTTGGAGGTGCCGGTCAGCATCACCGGCATCTCGTTGCCGAGCGTGCGGCGCACCCATGCCAGCACTTCCAGTGCCGGGATCCCCGGCGTATCGCAATCGAGCATCAGCAGATCGAACGACCTGCCGCGCAGCGCGCCGATCATGGTGCGTCCGCTGAGATAGCGCGTGCACTGGTGTCCGTTCAGGCGCAGGGTCTGTTCGATGCTGACGGCGAGGGTCGGGTCCGCCTGCAGCGCGGCGATGTTCACGAGAGTGGCTCCTGCGCGGGCGCATCGGAATGCGCCGATGGATGGACAGAGCATGGCACTGCGGGCCCGCTCGGCACGCAGCGAAACCCATGGTAGGAGCGGCCCGCTGAGGCGAGAAGTAAAAGATTGTTGAAAGTCGAGATTGAGGTCTTTCCTATTCGTGCGGAAGGCAACGCGGTCTTAAATGTCCCGCTGGTGTCCTGTTCCGTCGGAGACAACACATGGGAAAGAAAATGGCATCGCGCATTGCATCGCTTGAAGACGCGCCCGCGGATGCGGCGCTGATCCGGCAGGTCATTACCTGCGCGGGACATGACTGCGTGACCTTTGCTGAAAGCCGGCGCCTGCTGCTGGCGCTGCGCGACGCGGGCTTCGACCTGCTGCTGCTGGACTGGCAGATGCCGGACCTGTCCGGGCGCGAGGTGCTGGCCTGGGTGCGTACCCACCTCGACCGCCGCATCCCGGTGATGTTCCTGACCTGCCGCGAGGCCGAGCCCGACATCGTCAATGCCCTGGCGGCGGGCGCAGACGACTACATGGTCAAGCCAGTGCGCCCGGCCGAGCTGGCCGCGCGCATCGACTGCCTGCTGCGGCGCGCGTATCCCGCACAGCTGGCGCCGCTCGCGCCGTTGCGGCTGGGTGAGTACGCCTTCGACTGCGCCCTGCGCAAGGTCACCTGCAACGGCGATCCGGTCGGCCTGACGCCGAAAGAGTTTGACCTGGCGGTGCTGCTGTTCCGCAATGAGGGGCGCATCGTCACGCGCGACCACATCTCCGCCGCGGTCTGGGGCCGCGAGATCTCGCCGCTGTCGCGCACCATCGATACCCATGTCTCGCGCGTGCGCAGCAAGCTTGGCCTGCAGGCAGGGCATGGCTTGCGGCTGACCCCGGTCTACACGCATGGCTACCGGCTGGAGCGCACCGATCGCCCGGAGCGCACCGAGCGGGCTGCCGCATGAAAGCGTCCCGGTTGCACCAGGCGGGGCTGGCCGTGGCACTGTGGCTCGGCGGCCGCTGTCTGGCGCGGTGGCTGCGAGGCCGGCCGGCTGGGCAGCGCCGCGCTGATGTGCGCAACCCCGCCGCCGTGCACGACATGCTGCTGCACGTGCTTGGCCACGACCTGCGCGCGCCCAATGCCTCGCTGCTGGCCTGGCTGGAGCTGCGCCGCACGCAGGACCAGGCCGACGCCGCGCTGCTGGCGCAGGTTGGCGGCCATGCGCGCCGTTCGCTGCGCCAGATCGATGACCTGAACCGGCTGCTGCGCGAAACGCGCCACGCCTATCGCATGCGCCGTATCGCCATGGAGTCGCTGCTGGATGAAGCGCTGGACCGCGTGTGGGCCGTGGCCAGCGAAGCCGGCATCCGCTTTGAACGGCCGGCAGGCCGCCTGCCGCGCCTTGGCGGGGACCAGGCCATGCTGGCGCAAACGCTGGAATCGCTGCTGACCAGCGCCATTGGCGCCGCGGCGCCGGGGACTGCGCTGCGGGTCACGTGCCGTGGCCACGCCGGCGGCCTGGCGCTGTGGCTGGCGTTCGATCCCGCCGATGACGAGAGCGCCGCGCGGCTGGCGCAGCCCGGGCCGGCGCTGCTGTGCGCGCAGCGCGTGGTGGCGCGTCATGGCGGCGTGCTGGTGCCGCTGCAGCCGATGGGCGAAGCCGCCTCGCCGGCCGGCTGGTACATGTGGCTGCGGCGCCGGCCGCGCGCATGAAAAAAGGCACCCCGAAAGGTGCCTTTTCGCCAGACTGATCAGACAACGATCAGAAGATGTGGCGGATACCTGCGCCCAGGCCGAGCTGGTTGTCCCTGCCCGGCAGTTGGGTCTTCGCGCCGCCGGTCACCTTGTTGTAGTCCACGGTGCCGTAGACCTGGGTACGCTTGGACAGCGAGTACTCGGCCAGCAGAACGCCGGTGTAGCGGTTGCCGCTGGCATCGGCCAGACCGTTGGTGTTCTTGATGTGATCACCATAGAACACGCCGGTCAGCGCCAGAGCCGGCGTGGCCTGGTAGGTCGCGCCGATGTAGCCGATGTTGTCCTTACGCGGGCTTGCCGTGTAATTGCCACCAGCCGGGATCGGATTGGCGCTGTTCGCCGGCGTGAAGAAAGCGGCGTCGATCAGGCCAGTCTTATCCTTGCCACCGATGTAGCCGAGGAATACCTTGGCCGGGCCAAAGGCGTACTTACCGGCGGCACCCCACATTTGCTGCTTGTTGCCGTTCGTGTCACGGAATTCCTGGTACACGCCGCCAATACCCCACGGGCCGGATTCGTATGCAGCGCGGGCGCCAAAATACGGTGCGTTGCCATTGGGCGGGTTGGTCTGTGCGTGCGTGAAGCTGCCCGGCTTCTCACCGAAGCCATAGCTGACGCCAACGTTCAGGCCACCGAACTTGCCGGAGTAGCCGATCACGTTGTCGCTGCGGAACTGCGTCAGGAAGAAGGGCCAGGCGTTCTGGTCGTAGTTACCGATGGTCAGCGGATCGTAGTCACCGAAGAAATTAAAGCCTTCGGTGTACTGGCGGCCCAGCTTGATGGTGCCAAAGTCGCCGCTCAGGCCAACATATGCCTGACGACCGAACAGGCGACCGCCTTGGTTGGCCTTGCCGGTATCCGGATCAAAGCCGTTTTCCAGTTGGAAGATGGCCTTCAGGTTGTTGCCCAGGGACTCGCTGCCCTTCAGGCCCCAGCGGCTGTTGGTGACCGCGCCGTTGCTCAGCTGGGTCTGGCTGTGGTTCTGGGCGTCGGAATTGGTGGTGAAGCGAAGGCTCTGGTCAACGATACCGTACAGGGTAACGGACGACTGGGCGAACGCCGAACCTGCCAACAGGCTGCCGGCTGCGAGGACGATGGCCGATTTCTTCATGGTGCTCCTTTTCTGTCTTGTACTGTTCTCTCCGCCGGATCACGGCGTGGACGAGGTCTACGTATCTTGTAGACGCCGCGAAAATTTAACAAAACGTAAGCTACAAGGACACAAAACTCCGCCAAGCTGCGCTTTCAAGCAGGATTTTGGTGCAAATCCGTTGTCTCGCCGCTACAGAATTCCGAATTGGGGCATTCTGGCAGCGCTGACAAGCTGGCCTGCACACTGGGCTGGCGGGGAATCACGGCAGGGAGAACGGGGGCCGGCCGACCCCGGCGCGCAAGCGGCGCCGCGATCGGCGGAAAGACGGGAAGTGCGGGAAACCCGGAGCAGGCGGAACGAATCCGGCAGCGCCGGGATCCGTCCTCAGTTCTGCGGGATCTCGATCTTGACCTCGAGCACCTCGAGGTTGTCCTGGCGTTCCAGGCTGACGCGCAGGTCCTGGTCGCCGATCTTGACGTACTTGGAGATTACCGCCACCAGCTCGCGCTGCAGCGCGGGCAGGTAGTCGGCGGGCGCGGAATGGCCGGTGCGCTCGTGCGCCAGGATGATCTGCAGCCGCTCCTTGGCGACCGACGCGGACTTCTTCTTCTCTCCCAGCAGGAAGGAAAGGATCGACATAGGGTGAGCCCTCCTTGACCGTTACTTGTTGCCGAAGATGCGGGAGAGCAGACCCGGCTTCTGGTAGTCGGTGAAACGCATCGGCTTGTCCTTGCCGAGGAAGCGGTCCACCACGTCGCCATAGGCGTCGGCCACGTCGCTGCCTTCCAGGTGGATGGCGGGCGTGCCCTGGTTGGAAGCGTGCAGCACGGCCTCGGATTCAGGCACCACGCCGATCAGCTTGATACGCAGGATTTCCTGGATGTCGGTCAGCGACAGCATTTCGCCGCCATGCACGCGCTTGGGGTTGTAGCGGGTGATCAGCAGGTGTTCCTTGATCGGGTCGCCGCCTTCGCTGGCGCGCTTGGTCTTGGACGCCAGGATGCCCAGGATGCGGTCCGAATCGCGCACCGACGACACTTCCGGGTTGGTCACGATCAGCGCCTCGTCGGCGAAGTACATCGCCATCAGCGCGCCCGACTCGATGCCGGCGGGCGAGTCGCAGATGATGAATTCGAAATCCATCTCGATCAGGCCGTTGATGACCTTCTCGACGCCTTCGCGCGTGAGCGCATCCTTGTCGCGCGTCTGCGAGGCCGGCAGGATGAACAGGTTCTCGCACTTCTTGTCCTTGATCAGCGCCTGGCGCAGGTTGGCTTCGCCCTGCACCACATTGATCAGGTCGTACACCACGCGGCGCTCGCAACCCATGATCAGGTCAAGGTTGCGCAGGCCGACGTCGAAGTCGATCACGGCAGTCTTGTGGCCGCGCAGGGCCAGGCCGGCGGCAAAGCTGGCGCTGGTGGTGGTCTTGCCGACGCCTCCCTTGCCGGAGGTCACAACGATGATTTTTGCCATGGCTCTTTGGTCCAGTAATAAGTTGAAGCTTGCGCTCTCTGCAATTCGGTCCCGAGGGCTGCCGCGGTTACTTGAGCCGCAGCGCTTCGAGGATCAGTTTTTCATCGGCCAGGCGCACCTGGGCGGTCTTGCCGAGCACATCGGCCGGAAGCGTCTGCTCCGCGGTCCGGTAGATGCCGGCGATCGAAATCAGTTCAGGCTCCATGCACGTGCTGAAGATGCGCGCGCCGGTGTTGCCCTTGACGCCCGCCAGCGCACGGCCGCGCAGCGGGGCATAGATATGGATGTTGCCTTCGGCGATCACCTCGGCGCCGTAGCTGACCACGTCCAGGATGACCACGTCGCCCTGCGCGTAGACCTGCTGGCCCGAGCGCAGCGGCTTGTCGATTAGCATGGTCTGGGTCTGGCGGATGGCAGCGGCCACGGCGGCGTCGGTGGTGGCCTGCGCGGCGGCGCGGACGGATTCCTCGCGCGCGGCCTGTTCGGCGGCGGCCTGTTCCGCCGCGGCTGCGGCCCTGGCCTCGGCGGCGCGGTCGGTGGCGCGATCGGCGCCACTGCCGCGGCGGGCCTGGCTGTCCAGCAGCGGCAGGCCGAAGCGCTCGGCCCACTCGCGCTGGCCGGGGCGGGCCACCACGCCGATGGCGCGGGCCTTGAGCGTGGCCAGCGTGTCGATCACGGTGCCAAGCGCGACTTCGCTGTCATCTTCCAGCGCACGCAGGTCCAGCGCGATCACGTCATTGGAAAAGAAGTCGGGGGTGGCTTCAAAGCGGGCGAGGAGGTCATCCCGCAGCGCAGCCATGTCGGCGGTCTGGAGGGCGAGAAGGAGGGCGTCTACGTTGCCACTGCGCAGCTCGAAGCGTGGCGTTTTCTTCTGGGACATAGCCGGGTGACCGTGGAAATGCCACATTCTAACGTCGTATCTGTCGCGAACTGTAACAATTGGATCGATATGTACAGCAGGTGGCGCGTGGGTTCCATATGCGCGTGCACGGCACACCGTAGCGCCGGGCAAGTGCGGCCAGCGTGGTTTGCCGCGCGGGGCTGCGCATCGAGTCCGGCGCAGCGTAAAGGCTTGTTACGATTGCGCCATCTGATCAGCGGAGTTTTCCATGGGCGCCATCGTCAATTGCGTGGCCTACCGGCAGGGCAAGCGGCTCAGCACGGTGGGCATGGATGAGATCCGCACCGTGCTGGGGGTGCCGGGCACCTTTGTCTGGCTGGGCTTGCATGAGCCTGACCTCGCGCTGCTGCGCCAGGCCCAGCAGGCGTTCGGCCTGCACGACCTGGCGGTGGAAGATGCGCTCGATGCGCACCAGCGCCCCAAGCTCGAGTCCTATGGCGATTCGGTCTTCGTGGTGCTCAACACCGCGCAACTGGTGGAAGATGAAGTCGTGGTCGGCGAGACCCATCTCTTTGTCGGCCCCAACTACGTGGTTTCGGTGCGCCACGGTGTCAGCAGCACCTATGCGCCCGTGCGCGAGCGCTGCGAGCACGACCCGCACGGCCTGGCCAACGGCCCGGGCTATGTGCTGTACGCGCTGATGGACTTTATCGTCGACCACTACATGCCCATCGTCACGCGCCTGGAAGACACCTTCGAGGCGCTGGAGCAGGGCATCTTCCGCGACGAGTTCGACCGCGCGGCGATCGAACGCCTGTACCAGATCAAGCGCCAGGTGCTGCGCCTGCGCAATGCGGTCAGCCCGGTGGAAGACATGTGCGGCCAGCTGATCCGGCTGCACGAAGACCTGGTGCCGAAGGAGCTGCGCGCCTATTTCCGCGACATCGAAGACCACGCCAGCCGGCTGGTGCGCACCCTCGACGTGGTGCGCGAAATGCTGACCACCGCCGTGCAGGTCAACCTGGCGCTGGTCACCGTGGGCCAGAACGAGGTGGTCAAGCGCCTGGCTGGCTGGGGCGCGATCCTGGCGATCCCGACCGTGATCTTCAGCCTGTACGGCATGAACTTCGATTTCATGCCTGAGCTGAAAGTCCCCTTCGCCTACCCGGCCGTGATCGGCGTGACCGCGGTCGCCTGCGGGGGACTGTGGCGGCGGTTGCATCGGGCCGGGTGGATCTGAATATCTGGTTTTATCTGTGCGAGGAATGATCGTGACAGATATTGTGGTTGATTGATTATTCGCATGGATATTCCGGCGATTTCGCGCCTGCCTACCGGCGCGGTGCCCTGACTCCTACACTGGAATCAGGAAGGCGCCGTACCCGGAGTCCGCCATGTCGATTGCCCGCCCCCCGATTGCCGCCTTGCTCGCCGGCGCCACCGCCGCATGGCTGTTGTGCATGCAGCCGGTAGCCTCCGCACCGCAGTCGCCTGTCCCCGCGCAGGCCCAGACCCGCGACGCGGTCACCGCGTATGAAGCGGGCAACTTCGACCAGGCCCTGCGCGGCTTTGCCGACGCGGCCCGGCAGGGCAACCGCCTGGCCCAATTCAACTACGCAATGATGCTGCTGCGCGGCGAGGGCACTGCCGCCCGCCCGCAGGAGGCATTGGTCTGGCTGAAAAAAGCGGCCGACAACCAGATGACGCATGCCCAGTACACCTGGGGCGACCTTTATGAGCGCGGCGAACTGGTGCCGAAGTCACTGGAGGAAGCCAACCGCTGGTATGCACTGGCCGCACAGGGCGGGCATGTGCAGGCGCAGATGGCGCTGGCGACGAACTACTTCACTGGCCGGGGCGTGCCGCGCGACTACGGACAGGCGTTCACGTGGTACAGCCGCGCGGCCAGTGCCGGCGACGGCGGCGCGCAATACATCGTCGGCAGCTTCTACGAGCACGGCGAGCCCGGGGTGGTCGACCGGGATCTCGAGCAGGCCAAGATCTGGTATGCGCGCTCGGCCGCGCACGGGGATCCGGGCGCACTGGCGAAGTTGCGGTCGTTGCTGGAGGAGTCGGTGCGGGGAAGGGCGGCGAGGTAGCGCAGCGGGATGACTGTGCCCGGAAGCGTCAACCATGTCCTCGCACATCTGTCACGTATGTCCGCCGCCCCCGCCTTCCTCATCATGCAGATGCTCGATGATCGCCGCCACCCGGTCCCCCAGGTATTTGTTGGCCGAGATCTCCAGCGCCCGCATCATCTCCGTCTCGGCCATCACCAGCGCCAGCGGGCGGATGCGCCACAGGATCTCCACCAGCCGCGGCACGTCCTGCGGCGGCGGCAGCTTGCCAACGCCAAAGCGGTCCAGCTCGCGCACCACGGTAGCGACGATATGGTCCGATACCGCCTGGAAATGCCCGCGCGACTGGGCGATGATCTCCAGCACGTCTTCCAGCGCAAAGCCCGCCTGGGCGATCTCCGCACCCGCGGCCAGCGCGCGCGGGCTGCGCGCGAGATAGCCCAGGCCGTCCGGTTCCAGCAGCCCCAGTGAGATCGCCTTGGCCAGGGCCGGGCGCGAGATCGCGCGGCCGAACAGCCGCGCCAGCGCCAGGTAGGAGTAGTGCCGCGGCGTCTCGTTGGTCCACGGGCTGCTGATGGCGGTCTCCAGCCCCAGGATCGAGCGCAGGTCGTGCCCTTCAACGATGGCCTTGAGCAGCTCGGTGATATTGGCCAGCGTGTAGCCGCGCGCCAGCAGGTGGTGGATCAGCTTGAGCCGCCCCAGGTGCGCCTGCGTGTAGATGCCCACGCGCCCACGCCGCAGCGGCGGATCGATCAGGCCGCGGTCCTGGTAGGAGCGCACGTTGCGCACCGTGGTGCCGGCCACGCGCGCCAGCTCGTCGATGGTGTATTCCGGGGCGGGCGGCGTGGTGTCGGACGCCTGGCTGGTCGGGGACGAGGGGTGGCGGCGCCGGATCAGTGTCATGCGAAAAATTCTAACCGAGGAATGCGGCAGGCAAAGGTGGCGGCCGGTTTTGCCGATAATGGGGGCATTGCCGCCCCACCCTCAATGGTCCGCCTTTCATGCATATCCGCTGGCTCGAAGACTTCGTCTGCCTGGCCCAGGCCGGCAGCCTGGCGCGCGCCGCCGAACTGCGCAACGTGACCCCGCCCGCGTTTGGCCGGCGCATGCAGGCGCTTGAGGTCTGGGCCGGCGCCCCGCTGATCGACCGCAGCGCGTTCCCGGTGCGGCTGACCGCCGAAGGGCGCCAGTTCCTGGAAGCCGCGCAGAGCGCCTTGCGCACGCTGGACGAGACCCGCCTGGCGCTGCGCGCTGCGCACCGCGCCGACGCCAGCACGGTCACCATCGCCACCGGCAAGACCCTGGCGCGCTCGATGGTGCCGGCGTGGCTGGCGGGCCTGCGCGAGGCGCTGCGGCACGACCCCGCGGCGGCCGGCTTCCGCACGCGGCTGTCGACCTTTCCGATGCATGACGCGCTGGCCATGTTTGCCGAGGGCGATGCCGATTTCCTGCTTTGCTACAGCCCGCCGGACCTGCCGGTGATGCTGGATGACGCGCGCTACCAGTTCCACCTGGCCGGCGTGGAGCGGCTGGTGTGTGTGAGCGCCGCCGATGCGCGCGGCGCGCCGCTGCACCGGCTGGCGAGCGCCAAGTCGGCTGCAAAGCCGGTCCCGATGATCGCCTACGCCGAGACCCTGACACTCGGCCGCATGGTCAACCAGGAGATCGCGCGCCGCAAGCTGGCGCCGCGGCTGGACGTGATCGCGGTCAGCGACTTTGCCGAGTCGGTGCACGAGATGGTGCGCCAGCGCATGGGCCTGGCCTGGCTGCCGGCACGGCTGATTGCCGACGACCTGCACGCCGGGCGCCTGGTGCGTGCCATCAGCGGCGTACGCAGCGATGATGGTGGCGACCTGGCGCTCGATATCCGCCTGTACCGCCCGCGCGCGCCGATGCGCCCGCTGGCCGAGGCCTTCTGGCAGGCGGCGGTGCAGGCACCGCGCTGATGCGCCTTCGGCCACCATTGCCGAATCGGCAACCCGCCTTGCCAAAGCTGCACGCCGGGCCGGTTCCGCGCTCACTACCATCGGTCCACAACAACCATTCCGGGACCCCCAGAGCCAAGACCATGAAGACCATCCTGCGCGCGGCCGCTGCCGCACTCTGCCTTGCCGCTTCCGCCGGCGCCGTTGCCTCCGCCTGGCCCGCCAAGCCGATCACACTGGTGGTGGGCTACACCGCCGGCGGCAGCGTCGACCTGGTGGCCCGGACCATTGCCCCGGAGCTGGGCAAGCGCCTGGGCCAGAGCGTGGTGATCGAGAACCTGGGCGGTGCCGGCGGCACCATCGGCGCGGCCAAGGTGGTCAAGGCCGAGGCCGACGGCTACACCCTGCTGATGGGCTCGGGCAGTGAAGTGTCGATCGCCCGCCTGACCAACCCCGCCGTGCGTTATGACGGCGAGAAGGACCTGGCGCCGGTGACCTTCGTCGGCACCCAGCCGATGGTGCTGGTCGGCAAGCCCGGCTTGGCGGCCAGGAACGCGGCCGAGCTGATCGCGCTGGCCAAGGCCCAGCCGGGCAAACTGGCGTATGCCTCGTCGGGCGTGGGCACGCCGCTGAACCTGGCCGGCGAGCTGATCAAGCAGCAGGGCAAGGTCAATATCACGCACGTGCCGTACAAGGGCGCGTCGGCCATGGCCACCGACCTGCTCGGCGGCCAGATCGACCTGGCGGTGATGGTGCTGTCGTCGGCGCTGCCGCATATCCAGGCCGGCCGCGTGCAGGCCTACGGCGTGACCAACGCCAAGCGCTCGCCGGTGGCGCCGAACGTGCCCGCGCTGGCCGAGACGCCCGCGCTCAAGGGCGTCGACATGGGCGTGTGGTTCGGCCTGATGGGCCCGGCCAGGCTGCCGCAAGCGGTGGTGGAGCGCCTGAACACCGAGATGCAGGCCGTGCTGGCCATGCCGGATGTGAAGAAGAAGCTGGCAGAAGCCGGGGTGGAAGTGGCGCCGGCCAATCCGGCGCAGTTCGGCAGCTTTATCAAGCGCGAGACGGGGCGCTATCGCACCATCGTGCAGACGGCTGGCATTCACGAGTAAGAGATGAGGCGGGCGGCGCTGGCAAGACCCCGCCGCCCATCCTCAACCTGATCCCAAGAACACGACCCGGCGGCACCGACCCGCCAGGCGCCCTGAACGCACCGACTCCCATGACCCAGCCCACCGCACCGATCGACGCCTACCCCGTCGATGTCGCATTCCCAGACATCCGCGCCTACGCCGCCGGCAACACCGGCATCCCCTACCTGTTCACCTTCGACAGCGGCCAGCCTGGCCCGCACGTGATGGTCAACGCGCTGACCCACGGCAACGAGGTCTGCGGCGCCATCGCCGTCAAGGCGCTGCTGGACCATGGCCTGCGCCCGCGCCGCGGCCGGCTGACGCTGGCGTTTGCCAACGTCGACGCGTACCACAGCTTCGATGCCGCCAGGCCCGACGCATCGCGCTTTGTCGACCAGGATTTCAACCGCGTGTGGACCGCCAGGGTGCTGGATGACGCCAGCCTGGATTCATCGGAGCTGCGCCGCGCGCGCGCCATGCGCCCGGCGATCGACACCGTCGACCTGCTGCTGGACCTGCATTCGATGCATGAGAAAAGCCGGCCGCTGATCGTCTCCGGCCCGCTCGACAAGGGCATCGCCCTGTCGCGCGCGCTGGGCGCGCCGGCCGATGTGATCGTCGACGAAGGCCACCCCGAAGGCCGCCGCATGCGCGACTACGATGGCTTTGGCGATGCTGCCAGCCCGCGCAATGCACTGCTGATCGAATGCGGCCAGCACTGGGAGCCCGCCGCCGTGACCGTGGCGCAGGACAGCACCGCGCGCTTCCTGCTGCATGCCGGCGTGATCGATGCAAGCGACTTGCCCGCGGGCTGGCTGCAACCGCTGCCCGCCACGCAGCGCGTGGTGCGCGTGACCGAGCCGGTGGTGGCCACCAGCATGGATTTCCGCTTTGCCGGCCCCTATACCGGGCTGGAGACCTTTACCGAGGCCGGGACCGTAATCGGCTGGCGCGACGGCGAGCCGGTGGTGACGCCGTATCCGGATTGCGTGCTGGTGATGCCGTCGCTGCGCCAGTTGCGCCCGGGCGTGACCGTGGTACGCCTGGGCCGGCTGGAGCGCTGATCCGGGTACGCTGGGCCGGGCGCAGCCGCGCCCGGCAAGAGGCTGCGCAGAGCGGCATGGTCCGGCCCTCCGGTTGGCTGCAGGTTGGCTAGTCCACTTCGTCAGTCGAAAAGCACCCCCGATCGACTGCGCCTCAAGGCCGCATGCGTCGTTGCAAATGCTCGCAATAGCCGCGCTATTGCTGCGCTTTGCGCCTAGCCTGCGACCTCGATGCACAGCCGCTCGGGTGCGTTTTCTCTGACGCAGCGGACTAGGCTGCCGGTGTGGCCACCGTGCCCGCCGGCGGCCGGGGCGGCGGCAGCATGCCGGGGAACAGTTGTTCGACCAGTTCATCCAGCTTGGACGACGGCTGCACGAAGTTGCTCAGGTTGAGCCCGCCCGCGCTGCGGTTGGCGTTGTAGATGGCCTTGCCGACGCGGTCGCCCTCGTGGAACACGGTAATGTCCACGCTGCTCAGGTAAGACATCCAGAACCAGGCGCTGCGCGCGCTATAGAGAGCCACCATCGGGCATGCGGCCACTGAGGCATCCGGGCGCACCAGCCTCACCTCGAAATTGCGCAGCTCAAGCGAGGCGCGGAACGCTTCGACATAGTCATTGCCCGCCACCGGATTCACGACCACGCACAACAGCGTGCCGTTGGCGCCATAGGAGCCGCGCGGGCCGCCGCCGGCCTGCTGGAACGCGTTGTAGGCTTCAGAGAGTTCGGGGCGGTCGACCGGGGCCACCGCCTGGTAGGTCGAGCAGCCGGTGAGCAGCAGGCCAAGGCCGGCGGCCAACAGAGCTTTGTTCATGGGTTTCCTGGATGGCTGAAAGCGGCGCCGCCGCCATGCATTGCGCAATGCGGCCAGCCTGCCTTCACACTGTAGGCGCCGGCGCGCCCATCCAATCGGTCGAACAGAACGGCAAACACCCGCGCTTTCGGCGTGGTGCCGCAGCCGCCTCAGCCCCCAGCCCCGCTCTGCGCCAGGCGGCCTACCAGGATCAGGCAGAAGGCGGCCAGGCACAGGCCGACCACCGCCACCTGCAGGCGCGTCACGGGTTTGCCGCCCAGCAGCGTCTCGCTGAGCCAGCGCGGCGAGGCCAGGCCGGCAGCGGTCGCCGCCAGGATGATGAGGGCGAGCACGGACAGCACGGATTGCATGACAGGGTCTCCGGTTCAGGCTGGCCGCGCTCAGTTGGCGCCGCCGCGCAGCAGGCAGTCGCGCAGCAGCGGCGCGCCGTCCGCCAGCCCCGCGCCATTGCACTCCACCGCCACCTTCTGGCCACGCCGCACCATGGTGGCGCGGGCTTCCACTTCACACACCCGCCCTGCCGGGCCGCAGATCTGGCGTTGCAACAGCAGTGCGCGCACATTCGCGCCGGGATCGTTGGTGCGGATGTCGACAAAGACCTGCCCGCCCTCGCGGCGAATGCCGCTGGCAACGCCTTCGACGATCAGGTACTGGCCCAGATAGCGGCTGTCCGCTTCCCCGGGGTTGTCGCGGTATGCGTTCAGCAGCGCGTCGGCCTGCAGCTGCGGCAGGCGGTCGGCAGGGCGTTGCGGGTCGATGCTGACCGGATCCAGCGTGCCGTTGCGCGGCACGCCGCGCACGTCGCTGGCCGGCACCGCGCTGGCGGCGGCCTGCGCGTCGGCCTGCGCCTCGGGCGCGGCGCCGCCGACATCGTCGCGGCGGTCATTGCCGGCAAACCACAACATGCCAAGGACAGCCACGGCGACGATGGCAATAAGGATTTGCTGGGTACGGTTCAACATCGGAAGGTCCTGCGTCAGTGAATGCGGAAGGCAGTACGGGATTATGCGCCCTGCCTGCCGCAAAAGCGCGCAATCGCCGCCACGGCATGGTCGACGCCGCGCTCGGCGGCCATCGCGCGGCCCAGCGTGGCGGCCCGTTCGCGCGTGGCCGGTTGCTCGGCGAAGGCGATCATCGACGCCAGCCGCGTCGCGTCGATCTTGTGTCCGGCGACATAACGCGGCGCCACGCCCAGCGCCGCCAGCCGGCCCGCCCAGAAGAACTGGTCGCCCGCAAACGGCAGCACGATCGATGGGACGCCCGCTGACGCGGCCGCATGCGTGGTGCCCGCACCGCCATGATGGATTGCAGCCGACACGCGCGGCAACAGCCAGTCATGCGGGGTGGCGCCCACCACGTGGAAGCTGGATGGCAACGCCGCCACGTCGATGCCGCTCCAGCCCGGATAGAACAGCGCGCGCCTGCCGTCGACCGCCTGCACCAGCGCCGCCACCACCTTGTGCCGGTCAAAGCCCGCCATGCTGCCAAAGCCGATATACAGCGGCGCCTCGCCGGCCGCCAGGAAGTCGCGCAGCGGCGGGTCCGGTTGCCAGTCCGGCTGCGGCGGCATGGTCCACGCGCCGCTCACCAGCCAGTCGTCATGCCAGTCATGCGGGCGCGGGACCAGGTGCGGCGAGATCGCGTACAGCGTCGGAAAGTCCGCCCACATCGCCTTGCGCGCTGACGCGCCGAACAGCCTGGAGCGCGCAGCATTGGTCGCGCTCCGGAACATGCGCCACAGCACGAAATTGATCACGTGGTGGCTGGCGCGATTGGCCCACCCCGGCATCCTGAACGGCGGCAGCAGCGCGGACGGAAAGGCCCGCGTCGGCGAGATCGGGAACATGCCCGCGCCGATCACCGGCTTGCCCAACTGCTCGCCCACCGACAGCGCCACATACGCCGTCAGCCCCGAGAACACGATGCCATCGGCAGCGCGCGCGGCCTGCGCCAACTGCGCCATCCACGCCTCGGTGTTGTCCTCGGCAATGCGCGCGAATGCCCGCGTGGCCTCGGCGACGTTGCCGCCTTCGGTCATCAGCTTGTGCAGCGCGCCGCCCGGCGCCAGCGTCTGCTGGATATCGCCCGCCATCGGCGCAAAGGCCAGGCCGTGCTCTGCCGCGAGCGCGGCTGCCGAGCGTTCGCCCAGCATCAGCACGTCGTGGCCGGCGGCGCGCAGGCCGAGGCCCAGCGCGACCATGGGGCGGCAGTCGCCCTGGGTACCGAAGGTGATCAGGATCAGGCGCATGGCGGGGAAAGGTGCAATACAAAATCCGCATCGCAGCTTCGATTGTGGTGTTTCCAACAGTTTACCCGGGCGTAGTCTGCGCGGCAGGCAGCACTCGCCTCAGGAAGCGTGTGCCGGCCACCGGCCATCGGCGACCAGGGCCTGCACGGTGTCGGAAATCAGCGCTTGCACGGTCGACGCGGCCATCGACAGCGGGGTGGTGGCAGAGCGGCACAGGTAGACCGGCCGCGAAATGCCGGGTTCGACGATCCGGGCGGCGGACAGCAAGCCGCTGCGCAATTCGCGGCGGACCGATGCATAGGACAGGATGGTGAAGCCGACCCCCGCCGCGGCCAGCTCGATCAACTGCGGAATGGCGTTGACTTCCGCCAGCACGCGCAAGCTGACGCGATGGGATTTCGCGTAGCGGTCAATCAGCGCGCGCAGGCCATGCAGCCCGGCCGGCAGGAGCATGGCGTAGTCAGCCAGTTCGGCGAAGGCGACCTGGCCGACCGTGCCCGGACTGCCGGGGCCGTCATCCGGCGCCCCATGGAGCGCGCCGGGGGGACCCACCAGGACCAGGTCCTCGTCCAGCAGATGCTCGAACAGCAGCCCGGCGCCAGGATCCACCTGGAAGGTCAGGCCGATGTCGATGTGCCCGCTGAGCAGGCGCTCCGGGATATAGCCCGTGCTCAGTTCGATGATCTGGAGCTGGATCTTCTGCCAGCGCGCCAGCGTCTCGCGCACCAGCGCCAGGGTCAGGATTTGCGCCATGGACTGGGGCAGGCCGATCGCGACCCGGCCCGCCGGCTCTGCCACGAAGTCGCGGACATCCTCGCAGGCCAGGTCGACGCGCGTCAGGATGTCCTTGGCGTGACTCACGAAGCGCAGGCCGGCCGCCGTGGGCAGCACGCCCCTCTGCGTACGGTCGAACAGCCTGACGCGCAGTTCCTGCTCGAGTTGCTTGATCTGGAGGCTCAGCGCCGGCTGGGCCAGGTGCATGTGCTCGGCCGCCCGCGAGATCGAACCCGCGGACACGACGGCCAGGAAGCACCGCAAGTCCCGTATATCAATGGCCATGATGGGATTCCCCAGTGAACGCGCGACAAGGCAGGGGCTCAGTATATAAAAAATATATGCCAGGCATCGTGAAACGGTCTTTTACTTATAGCAAGGCCGGCGCCATAGTGGCAACCAGATTCCCCAGCCCGCCAGGCAAGCGTGTCCGGCCAGGGCGCAAGGGAACCACACCGGAGACTGCCATGACATTCAGCCGCCGCACCCTGCTGCTCGGCACTGCCGCCGCCTTGCTGGCCCGGCACGGGTTTGCGCAGGGCTGGCCTTCCAGGCCGGTCAGGATCGTGGTGCCGTTCGCGGCGGGGGGGCCGGGTGACTTCGTCGCGCGCCTGGCCGCGAAGCATCTCGCGCAGGTGCTGGCGCAGCCGGTCGTGGTCGAGAACAAGCCAGGCGCCAGCGGCAACCTGGGGGCGCAGCTCGTGCTGGACACGGAGGCCGATGGCCATACCCTGTTGCTGAACACGGTCGGCATGCAGGCGGTCAATCCCCTGATGTACCCGGCCGCGCGCTTCCTGCCGCAGCGCGATTTCGTGGCCATCGGCATTGCCGCCACCGTGCCGAACGTGCTGGTGGTCCATCCGGGCAAGCTTGGTGTCACGACCATGAGCGACCTGGTCAGCCTTGGCAGGCAGCGGCCCGGCAACCTCACCTTTGCCACCTACGGGCTGGGGAGTTCTCCGCATATCTACGGTGCGCTGCTCCAGCGGCTGGCCGGCTTCTCCGCCATTGAAGTGCCGTACAAGGGCAGCGCGCCGGCCAGCAGCGATGTGATGGCGGGCCAGGTGGACTTCCTGTTCGACAGCATGACCACCTGCGTGGGCCAGATACAGGGCGGCAAGCTGAAGGGGCTGGCGATCACCTCGGCTGAGCGGTCGCCGCTGTTGCCGGCCGTCCCCACCATGAAGGAGGCGGGCTACGGCGGCCTGGACCTGAAGTACTGGCTGTCGCTCCAGGCTTCGGCCAGGACCCCGCCGGAGATCGTGTCCGCGCTGCGCCAGGCCCTGGCCAGGGCGCTGGCCGATCACGCCTATCAGCGCGCGCTGGCCGCGCGTGGCGCAGAGCCCCTCCTGATTGCCCCGGCGCAAGTGCAGGCCTTTGTCGACGGCGATGCTGAACGCTGGACGGCCGCGGCCCGCAGCATTGGCATGCGGGCGGAATAGCCGCCACCCGGTCCTCTCATCCGATTTCACATCCATTCCATTGCCCATGCTTGCGCTACAAGGAATTCGCGTGCTGGACCTGAGCAAGGTGCTGGCCGGCCCGCTGTGCGGCCAGTATCTCGGGGAACTCGGCGCCGACGTCGTCAAAATCGAGCCGATCGGCGTGGGGGACGACACCCGCGCCTGGCTGCCGCAGGAGCATGGCCAGTCGGCCACCTTCCTTTCGGTCAACCACAACAAGCGCAGCATCGCGGTCGACCTCAAGACCCCTGAGGGACAGCAGATCGTGCAGACCCTGGCCGCCGGCGCGGACATCGTGCTGCAGGGCTTCGGCGGGGGCACCGCGGCCCGGCTGGGCGTGGACCATGACAGCCTGAGCGCGCGCAATCCCCGCCTGATCTACTGCGAGATCTCCGGCTACGGCCGCACCGGCCCGCTCGGCAACGAGCCCGGCTATGACGTCATGCTGCAGGCATTCAGCGGCATGATCAGCACCATGGGCGATCCGGCAGGCAAGCTGGCGCGCGCCAGTTTCTCCCCGGTCGACCTGGGCACGGGCATGCATGCCTTCAGTGGCATCCTGGCCGCGTTGATCGAGCGCGAAAAGACCGGGCACGGCGTCTACCTGGAGGTCTCGCTGCTCGATACCGCGCTCGGCTTCATGGGCTACATGGCGCAGAACTACTGGCGCACCGGCCGGGCGCCGGCGCGCATGGGGACCGCGCACCCCGCCATGGCCCCGTACCAGGCCTTCGATGCCGCGGACGGCCCCCTCATGATCGGCGTCGGCAACGATGCCCAGTGGCGCCGCTTCTGCACGGTCGCCGGGCTGGACGACCATGTCGATGATCCCGCGTTCGCCACCAATGCGGCGCGCGTGGCCAACTTCGCGCGCACCGTGGATCTCGTGCAGCGCCGCATCGCCACGCAGCCGGTCGCATTCTGGCTGCAGGCATTGCGCGCGGCAGGCGTGGCCTGCTCGCCCATCCACACACTCGACCAGGCCCTTGCCCACCCGCAACTGGAGGCGCGGCAGCTGGTGGTCGAATCGGAACACCCGGTGCTGGGCACGGTCCGGAACATGGGATTGCCGGTGCGGTTTCGCGACGGCGAGCGGCAGGCGCACCGCGCGCCGCCCTTGCTGGGGCAGCACACCGAGGAAATCTTGCGCGAGGCAGGCTATGGCCCCGACATGATCCGGCGCTACCAGGCCGACGGCATCGTGGCGGTCGCCGGATCCGCCACGTAGTGAGCGCGAGGCAAGCCCGCCCCCCCAAGTCAACTGAAGACCATCCCATATCCACCCAATGGAATCCATGTCCTCCATCCGCTATGCCGTGCGCGACCAGGTCGCTGAAATCCAGCTGGACAGCCTGCCAGTCAATGCGCTGAACGAGGCCATGATCGACGACCTGATCGGTGCCATGCGGCGCGCCGCCGAAGATGACTCGGTGCGCGCAGTCATCCTCGGCAGCGCCATCCCGCGCCGCTTCTGTGCCGGCCTGCGGCTCGATGCCGTGCAGCAGTCTTCGCCGAGCCAGCTTTATGCGCTGGTGGAGAAGCTCTATGTGGGGCTGTGCGAGGCGCAGTTCCAGCTGAAGAAGCCGTCGATCGCGGCGGTCGAGGGCGCGGCGCGCGGCGGTGGCATGACCCTGGCCATCTCGTGCGACATGATCGTGGCGGCCGAGGACGCAACGTTCGGCTATCCCGAGATCGACGTCGGCATGATCCCTGCCATCCACTATACGCACCTGCCGCGCATCGTCGGACGCCACCGTGCCTTTGACCTGCTGTTCACCGGGCGCGCATTCGATGCGGACGAAGCCTGGCGGCTTGGGCTGGTCAGCCGGGTCGTGCCGCAGCCGGACGTCATGCGCGAAGCCCGGGCGCTGGCGCGATCCTTCTGCGAGAAATCGCCCACCATCATGCGGATGGGCCGCGCGGCCTTCCTGCGCGCCAACGACTCCGACTACCGCCGCGGCGTAGCCGGTGCGGTGGAGAGCTTCGGGAATATCGCGGCAACCGACGACGCAAAGGAAGGCGTGGCGGCATTCGTGGAGAAGCGCAAGCCGGCGTGGTCGCCAGGGTGACTGTGATCCCGTCAGGAGAACGCAACCCAGCAACGCTTTCATCAAAGGGCCAACGATGTCAGATCATTCCCGCGCCGATCGCCTCGATGCATTCCGCCAGGGGGTTCGCAGTTTCCTGCGCGAGGCGGTCCCGCCCGATATCCGGGCCGCTTCGCGCGCCCATTGCCTGGTGACGCGCGAGCAGGCCGTGCGCTGGCAGCGGATCCTGCATGCGCGCGGATGGGCGGCGCCCGGCTGGCCGCGCGAGCATGGCGGCCCGGGGTGGTCGCTGGTGGAGCAGGCAATCTTCCGGGAAGAGCTGGCGGCCAGCGACGCGCCGCGCTATGACAATCTCGGCATCGATACCATCGGGCCCACGCTGATCCGCTACGGCACGCCCGAGCAATGCCGGCGCTTCCTGCCAGGCATGCTGTCCTTCGATGACTTCTGGGCGCAAGGCTATTCCGAGCCCGACGCCGGGTCCGACCTGGCGTCATTGCGTACCGTTGCGCGGCGCGATGGCGACGAATGGGTCGTCAATGGCAGCAAGATCTGGCAGACCCTGGGCCAGTGGGCCAACTGGGCACTGGTGCTGGTCCGCACCGATCCGGCTGCCCGACGCAAGCAAGAGGGCATCTCGGTGCTGCTGATGGACCTGCGCGCACCGGGCGTGACGGTGCGGCCGATCCGCTTTATCAATGGCGCGCACTTCCACGTGCAGATGTTCTTCGACGACGTGCGGGTGCCCGCGGCCAACCTTGTGGGCGTGGAACACGCCGGCTGGTCGATCGCCAAGGGACTGCTGGTGATCGAGCGCCTGTTCGTCGCGCGGGTAGGGGACTGCAAGGCGGAGCTGGCCAGCGTCGCGAAACTGGCCGGCAAATGGCGCCCGGGCCCCGGCGCGCAGATCGAGGACGCCTTGCTGGCGCGTCGGCATGCCGAGCTGGACATTCGCATGCGCGCGCTCGAAGCGGCATGGTGGCCGGCAGTGCGGCTTGCCGAGCAGGGCGGCAGCCCGGAGCTGGAAGCTTCGCTGCTCAAGCTCGATGGCAACCTGCTGCTGCAGGACCTGCACACGTTCAGGCTGGATGCGCTTGGTGCCCGGACATTGCCCTTCGATCCCCGCGCGATCGATGGCGAGCCCAATCCGGAGCCGCTATCGCCTGGCCATGCCGAGAATTTTCCGCTGCACTACTGGCGCTATCGTGGCATCACGCTGGCGGGGGGCTCGTCGGAGATACAACGCCAGATCGTTGCCAAGGCCGTGTTCGGCGGACTGACCGAGATCGACCGTCCCCGCCAGGACGAGCTGGACGAGCAGCAGGCGATCATGGACGGTACCCTGCGCCGCTGGCTGGACAAGCACTACGGCTTCGAGCGCAGGCGCGAGACCGTGGCTGCCAGGGACGGCTTCGACCCTGCCGTATGGGCTGCGCTTGCCGACCTGGGCCTGACCGGCCTGCTGATCCCCGAGGGCGACGGCGGCCTGGGCGGCACCCTGTCCGACCTCGTGCCATTGCTGGAGGCGCTCGGCGAGGCCCTGGTGGTGGAGCCCATGCTCTGGAGCGCGGTCCTTGGCACGCAGGTCCTGCTTGGCGCGGAGAACGCCGAAGGACGCGGACCGCTGCTCGCGGCGCTGGCCGGCGGCCAGGTCCGCTGCGCGCTGGCCTATCGCGAGGGTCAGTCCCGCCACGACGCCCACCATCCCGAAACCGTTGCGCGCCGGGACGGCACGCGCTGGCGCCTGCAAGGCGTCAACCGGCTGGTGATGGGCGCGGCCCGGGCGCAGCATCTGTTCGTGACGGCTTGCCTGCCTGAAGGCGGGCTGGCGCTGTTCGATGTGCCGAGCCAGGCGGCCGGTGTCGGCATGCGTGCTTATCAGCTCCACGACGGGCGCAGCGCGGCGGATGTTCGCTTCGACGACGTCGAACTGCCTGCGTCCGCGCTGCTCTGCGGCGCAGACCACGCCACGGCGTTGCTGGACGACGCGCTGGAGCTTGCCACCCTCGCCCTCTGCGCGGAAAGCATCGGGGCCATGCGGCAATCGCTTGCCCTCACGGTGGAGTACATGCGCACGCGCAAGCAGTTCGGCCGCACCCTGTCAGAGCAGCAAGTGCTTAAGCACCGGGTGGTCGACCACTATCGCGCCTGGCATGCCGCGCGCCAGCTGGTGCGCGAAGCCGTTGCAGGCTGGCGCCTGGTGCCGCCGGCCGAGCGCTCGCGTCGCGTCAGCGCCGCCAAGTACATGGTTGGCCATGCCAGCCGAGCGCTTGCGCTCGACGCCCTGCAACTGCATGGGGCGATCGGCATGCAGGATGAAACCCCGATCAGTCACTACAGCAAGCGCCTGATGGCCAACGATGCACTGCTCGGCAATGCCTCGGCGCATCTCGGGCGGTTTGCCGATGCCGGCAATCGCTCGCAGGCGTGAACAGGACAACACTGAGAAGAAGGAGGCAATGCCATGCAAGCACTCCGCAGTACCAGGCGCCTGGCGCTCGCACTTGCCGCTGCGCTGGGCGCAATGATGGTGGCCCCGGCTGTGTCCGCGCAAACGGGCGCGGCATGGCCGGCGCGGCCGGTCACCATCATCGTGCCGGGCGCGGCAGGGGGCACGATCGATATTCCCATACGTCTGCTCGCGCAGAAACTGAGCCCTCGCCTTGGCCAGCCTGTCATCGTGGACAACCGGCCCGGCAGCGGGGGCATCATCGGCACGCAGGCGGCGCTACGCGCGGCCGCCGACGGCTACACGCTGCTGGCCGGGAATGTCGGGCCGCAGGCGATCAACTACAGCGCCTACAAGACCCTGCCGTACAAGCCGGACGACCTGGTGGGGATTACCGATGTCATCTCCTTTCCCAGTGTCCTGGTCGTCAACGCACAGTCGCCGATCCGGAGCGCCGCCGACCTGGTCGCGCAAATGAGGGCGCAGGCCGGCAAGCTGTCCTTCGGCTCCTCCGGCATCGGCCAGACCAGTCACCTGACCGGCGAACTGCTCAAGCAGCGCACGGGAACGGATGCCATTCACGTTCCCTATCGCGGTTCCACGCCGGCGACCACCGCGCTGCTGGCCGGTGAAACGACTTTCCAGTTTGACAACCTGACACAGGCCTTGCCGCATATCCGGGCCGGCAAGCTGCGCCCGCTCGCCGTGACGTCCGCACGGCGAATCCCCAGCCTGCCCGAGGTGCCGACCATGGAGGAAGCCGGGGTGGGCAACCTGTTGTCGACGGCGTGGATCGGCATCTTTGTGAAAGCCAGCACGCCGCCGGAGATCGCAGCCAGGCTGCATGAGCACTTGGTCGCGGTCTTGCGCGCCCCGGACATGGTTGCCGAAATCAGCCGGATGGGCGGCATTCCAGGCGGACAGACACAGGAGAAATTCGCCGCCTTTGTCACGGCGGAACGCCTGCGCTGGAGCGAAACCATCAAGACCTCGCACCTGAGCCTGGATTGAGGTCAGGCGTCGGCGCCTGGCTTGATCGTCCGGCGCTGCGGCCTATTTTCCGATGCAGAAGCGCGTGAAGATTGTTCCCAGCAGATCATCACTGGTGAACTCACCCGTAATGCTGTTCAGGCAATCCTGCGCCAGCCGCAGCTCTTCGGCAAACAAGTCCAGCGCCTGCGCCTGGTGCTCGGCCTGCTCCGCGGCGATATCCAGGTGCGATTGCGCATTCCGCAGCGCCGTCAGGTGCCGTTCGCGCGCCAGGAAGTTGCCTTCGTTGCCTGACTGCCAGCCCACCAGCCGCAGCAGCTCACGGCGCAGCAGTTCAATGCCGGCCCCGGTGCGCGCCGAGATCCAGATCTCGGTCGGGTTGGGGCCGTTGGCGGCGACCACATGCGGGCGGTTGCCGCCGAAGACGACATCGCCAACCGCGGGAGCCTTGTCGATCTTGTTGACGATGCGCACGATCGGCGAGCCCGGCGGCAGCTGGCCGCTGAGCTGGTCGTCGATGGCGTCGTCAATCTCCGACAGGCCGTGGCGCAGGTAGTCGGTGGCGTCGACCAGGTGCAGCACGATATCGGCGCGGCGGATGGCGTCCCAGGTGCGTTCGATGCCGATGCGCTCGACTTCATCGGTGGCGTGCTCGCGCAGGCCGGCGGTGTCGATGATATGCAGCGGGATGCCGTCGATCTGGATGGTCTCGCGCACGCGGTCGCGCGTGGTGCCGGCAATGGGCGTGACGATGGCCAGCTCCGCGCCGGCCAGCGCGTTCAGCAGCGACGACTTGCCCACATTGGGCTGGCCCGCCAGCACCACCGACAGGCCCTCGCGCAGCAGCGCGCCCTGGCGCGCCTGCGCCAGCACGCCGCCAAGTTCCGTGCGGATGGTGGCAAGCTGGCCGCGGGCGTCGGACTGCTCCAGGAAATCGATCTCTTCCTCGGGGAAGTCCAGCGTGGCCTCCACCAGCATGCGCAGGTGGATGACCTTATCCACAAGCTGGCGGATGGCGTTGGAGAATTCGCCCTCCATCGAACGCGCCGCTGAGCGCGCCGCGGCCTCGGTGCTGGCTTCGATCAGGTCGGCGACAGCCTCGGCCTGGGCCAGGTCGAGCTTGTCGTTGAGGAAGGCGCGCCGCGTGAACTCGCCGGGCTCTGCCAGGCGCAGGCCGATGCCGTCGCCCGCTTGCAGGCAGCGCGTCAGCAGCATCTGCATCACCACCGGGCCGCCGTGGCCCTGCAGTTCGAGCACTTCCTCGCCGGTATAGGAATTGGGCGCCGGGAAATACAGCGCCAGGCCGTGGTCGATGACCTTGCCATGGCCATCGAGGAACGGCAGGTAGGTGGCGTGGCGCGGCTTCAGCGCCTGGCCGCAGACGGCGCGCATCACGGGGCCGACATCGGGGCCCGACACGCGCACCACGCCGATGCCGCCGCGTCCGGGCGCGGTGGCGATGGCGGCAATGGGAACCTGGGGAGCAGTCATGGCGGTATTGTCGCAGATCGGGTGCGGTTGGCGTGGCACGCGGTGGGCAGGCCGCCATGGCGGGCGGGGTGGTCAGCTGGCGCCGGGCAGCGGCCGCGGCGCCTCGTCCGGCATTGCCTGCGCCTGCAGGCAGTCGGCCAGCAGCCGGCGCGCGACGATGCCGTCGACAAAGCGGCCGAGCTTTGCCTGCCGTTTGACCAGCTTGCGATGCAGCTCCCTGGTGTAGCGGGATGGCAGCACCGGCGCGAACGCCTCGATCACATAGCGCAGTCGCTTGCCGGCGATGCGCTGCTCATGCACCGCGCGGGGATCGCCACGGCGTGCAGCCCTTGCCAGCGCGCGCAGGCGCTTGCGGCCGCGGCGCACGCGCTTGCGCGCAAAGGGTCCGAGGCGGCCACCGTCACTGCGGGCGCGGGCGGCCAGATGGGCCAGGTGCGCCAGGTCGCGATGCAGCGCGGGCAGTGGCCAGTCACGGTAGCCGGCCAGGGCCGACAGCATGGTTTGACGTGCGGTGTCGCGGCGCTCACGGGCGGTGTCGGCGATGGCCGACAGCACGGTATCGTCCGGTTCCAGTTTGCGTGCCGGGGCAATGGTTTCGGCCAGGAACACGTCCCAGTCGCGCACGTCGCTGGTGGCGCGCGCCAGCATGCGCAGGTCATGCGTCCAGCGATCGCGCTCCTGCCGCGGCAACGACGGCCCCAGGGCCCAGAGCACCGCGCGCGCATGACGCACCGCCACGCGCAGCGCGTGCAGGTCTTCGGGCTCGTCGCGGTGCAACAGCTGGGCCAGGCTTGCTTCCATGCGCGCCAGGCTTGCCTGCGTCAGCGCGGCAAAGGCGGCGGCGGGCCGCGTCTTGCTGCGTAGTTTGGGGGGATGGGCGTCGGCGATCATGGCGGGCTGCATGCGGTCAGGCGCGCATGCGGGTCGCGGATGCTTCCAGTGTAGGCGACAGCACGCCGGCCCGCTTCGGCGCGGCGTAAAAGGCGCATGGATGGTTGACAGCCCGGCGCCTTCACGCTGCAATGCGCACATCCCGGTGATGCAGTGACCCCACAAGGAACAGCCATGACCACCGAACAGGAACGGCTTCTGCTGCGCGACACCATCGAGGCGGGCTTCCGCCAGGCCGCCTTCGTCAACGACGTCGGTATCACGCTGGCGGACTGCGGGCCCGGCTGGTGCGAATCCACGCTGGCCATTACGCCGCGCCACCTGCAGCACGGCGGCATCGTCCATGCGGGCGTGCAGGCCACCATCGCGGACCACACCGCGGGCGCGGCGGCGTCCACCATCCTGGAGGCGGGCCAGCACGTGGTCACCGCGGAGTTCAAGATCAACCTGCTCAGGGCCGTGCGCAGCGAACGGCTGCGCTGCCGTGCCGATGTGCTCAAGTCCGGCCGCGCGATCATCGTGGTAGAGGCGGATGTCTTTGCCGACGTCCACGGTGAATCCGTGCTGGTCAGCCGCCTGAACGCCACCATGAGCGTGCTGGACCTGGCCTGAGCGCCCTCCCACCCTTGCAAGGAAGCGACCCATGATCGACCACACCGGCGTAAGCGTCAGCGACTACGGCAAGAGCCGCGCCTTCTACCAGGCGGCGCTGGGCGCCATCGGCTATGTGCTGGACAAGGAATTCCCGGCCAGCGTCACCGGCAGCACCGACGTGGCCGGCTTCGGCCCGCCGGGCCGACCCGACTTCTGGATCCACCGCGGCACGCCCAACCAGCCGCCGCTGCACGTGGCCTTCCGCGTGGACAGCCGCGAGACCGTCGATGCCTTCCATCGCGCGGCGCTGGCCGCGGGCGGGCGCGACAACGGCGCGCCGGGCATCCGCGCGCACTACCATCCCGACTACTACGGCGCCTTCGTGCTGGACCCGGACGGGCACAACATCGAAGCGGTCTGCCACAAGCCTGCGTAGGGCCTCAGCGCGTCGCGACGATGAACAGGCGCGGGAACGGCAGCAGCACCGACCCATCCGGCAGCGCCGGGTACGCCTTGGCAATCTCGGCTTCGTAGCGCGCCAGGTAGGCGGCGCGCTCGGCGTCGTCCAGCGGCTGCAGGAAGGGGCGCAGGCCGCTGCCCTTGAACCATTCCACCACCGCGGCCGGGCCGCCCGCCAGCGGGTGGTGGTACGTGGTCAGCCATACATCCACGCGCTGGCACAGCGGGCGCAGCAGCTCGTAGTACCACTGCGCCGGGGCGCGCTCGGCGCGGGCCTTGCTGGCGCCGGCGAGCTTTTCTGCCCACGGGCCTTCCGCCGCCACCTGGCGCATCAGCCGGTGCGCGGGTTCTTCCAGGTTGTCCGGCATCTGCACGGCCAGCGTGCCGCCGGGAGCAAGCCTGGATACCAGTGCCGGGAACAGGCTGGCGTGGTCAGGCAGCCACTGCAGCACGGCATTGGCCAGGATCACGTCATAGGGCCCGGCCTCGTCCCAGGCGCCGATGTCGGCCACGCGGAACTGCACGTCGGGCAGGCGCTTGCGCGCCGCGTCGACCATGTCCTGCGAGCTGTCCAGCCCGGTCACCGACGCCCCCGCATAGCGCGCCAGCAGCACCTCGGTGGAGTTGCCCGGCCCGCAGCCGATATCCACCGCGCTGCGCGCGATCTCATTGGGGATGGCAGCCACCAGGTCGCGGACCGGGCGGGTGCGTTCGTCTTCGAAGGCGACGTATTGGTGGGCGGACCAGCTCATGGGGATCTCCTGACTTTTGGCGCAGGCCAGTAGGATACGCCTGCCGCTGACGGTTCGCTGGTCCTGCCCGCCCTTACCCCATTACCCCAGTTTCTTCTTCAGCAGCTCGTTCACCTGCGCCGGATTGGCCTTGCCCTTGGTGGCCTTCATCGCCTGACCCACCAGCGCATTGAACGCCTTCTCCTTGCCGGCGCGGAATTCCTCCACCGACTTGGCATTGGCCGCCAGCACGTCGTCGATGATCTTCTCCAGCTCACCGCTGTCCGACATCTGCTTCAGCCCCTTGGCCGCGATGATGGCATCGGCATCGCCGCCATGCTCACCCGCCCACATCGCCGGGAACACATCCTTCTTGGCAGTGTTGTTCGACACCGTGCCGTCCGCAATGCGCGTCAGCAGCTTCGCCAGTTGCGCCGGCGTGACCGGCGCGGCGTCGATGGCGATGCCTTCGCGGTTGAGCTGCGAGGCCACGTCGCCCATCAGCCAGTTGGCTGCAGGCTTGGCGTTGGCGGCGCCGGCGTCGGCCACCACGGCCTCGTAGTAGGCGGCGAATGCCTTGGTGGCGGTCAGCGTGGTGGCGTCATAGGCCGACAGGCCGTACTGCGAGACAAAGCGCGCCTGCATCGCGGCCGGCAATTCGGGCAGTTCGCCGCGCACGCGGTCCACCCAGCCGGCATCGATTTCCAGCGGCATCAGGTCCGGATCGGGGAAGTAGCGGTAGTCGTGCGCGTCTTCCTTGGTGCGCATCGCGCGGGTCTCGCCGGTATCCGGGTCGAACAGCACGGTGGCCTGCTGGATCTTGCGGCCGTCCTCGATCTCGGCGATCTGCCACTGCACTTCGTACTCGATGGCCTGCTGCAGGAAGCGGAACGAGTTCAGGTTCTTGATCTCGCGGCGGGTGCCGAATTCCTTCTGGCCGAGCGGGCGCACCGACACGTTGGCGTCGCAGCGGAAGCTGCCTTCCTGCATGTTGCCATCGCAGATGCCCAGCCACACCACCAGCGAGTGCAGCGTCTTGGCATAGGCCACGGCTTCGGCGGCGCTGCGCATGTCGGGCTCGGTGACGATTTCCAGCAGCGGGGTGCCGGCACGGTTCAGGTCGATGCCGGTCATGCCGGCAAAGTCTTCGTGCAGGGACTTGCCCGCGTCTTCTTCCAGGTGGGCGCGGGTCAGGTTGACGGTCTTTTCGTAGAACTCGCCCTTCTTGCCTTCGACCTGGATGGTGATGGTGCCGCCCTGTACCACCGGGATCTCATACTGGCTGATCTGGTAGCCCTTGGGCAGGTCGGGGTAGAAGTAGTTCTTGCGCGCAAAGATGCTGCGCGGCGCGATGGTGGCGCCGATCGCCAGGCCGAACTGGATGGCGCGCTCGACCGCGCCCTTGTTGAGCACCGGCAGCACGCCCGGCAGCGCCAGGTCCACTGGCGAGGCCTGCGTATTGGCCTCGGCCCCGAAGGCGGTCGAGGTGCCGGAAAAAATCTTGGAGGCCGTCGAAAGCTGAGCGTGCGTTTCGAGGCCGATCACCACTTCCCATTGCATGGCGGTATTCCTGTTCGGTTCTTTCGGTTCTGTCTGTTGCGGTGGAGCAGCGGCGCTGCTCCTGGGTTCAGTCTGGTCTTGCCCCGGCCCTCAGGGGTCGGGGCTGGCAAGCCATGAGTCGAGCTGGGCCAGCGCGGCCACGCGGGCCACCGCATCGCCGCCGACGGTGACGCCCTGGGTCTTGCGCATGCCCGCCGGCACGTCGCGGCGCATATGCAGCTCGCTGGTGCCGTCAAAGCCGTGATAGGCGCCCGGGTAGATCTCAAGCCGGAAGCGCGCGCCCGGCTGGCGCGCCAGCACCGCGCTCTGCAGCATGGCGCAGCGGGTGGCGGGCGTCCAGTCGTCGGCGCCGCCGATCATCAGCAGCATCGGCGCGCGCAGGCGGTAGTTGTGCTGCTGCACCGCGCGCTTGCAGCCCGGGTAGAACGCCACGGCGCGCTCCACCTGGGGCGTGCCGGCCGGCCACGGGCGGCTGGCATCGACGGTGGCCAGTACCGCCTGCGCGCCATTGGACCAGCCCAGCAGCACGATGCGCGCGGTGTCGACCGCCGGCTGCTGAGCCACCCAGCGCAGCGCGGCCAGCGCATCGGCGCGGCGCGTGCGGTCGTCGATGCCGCGCGTGTCGATGGGGTCGGAGCAGATGCCGTGGGGCCTGCCGCGCGCGCTGAAGCTGTCGGGCATCAGCACGGCATAGCCGCGCTCGGTCAGCCAGTGTGCGTATTCGCGGTAGCGTTGCTGCAGCATTCCGGAAACGTCCGCCTTGTCGGTCCCCGCTGCGCTCGCGCGCGAGGGGCGCGCGGACAGCAGGCCGCCACAGCCATGCAAGGCCACCACCACGGGCAGCGCGCGCGCGGTGGTGCCTTCGCGCGGCAGGAACCAGTAGGCGGTCAGCGCGGGCGTGGCCGCATCGCCGCGCAGTTCGACGCGCTGCGCGGGCACGGATGCCGTTGCCGCAGATCCTGGCGCGGCCCGGCTCACCGCATTCGGCGCCAGCACGCCGGCAGGCGTCAGCGGCGCCGGCTGTGCCAGCGCGGAGGCGGGCAGGTCCGGCGTATGCGCCGCCGCGCCGGCCAGCCACGCGCCCAGCCCCAGTGCCACCGCGGCGCGCAGCACCGCCACCGCCGGGCGGGCGGTGCGCAGCGAGCGTTGCGGGGTGGCGGGTGCGTGGGGCATGGCTGGCTTCGATGGCTTCAGCGCGTGCGGGCGCAGGCGCCGCTGCCCGGCTCGAACATCACGGGCCAGGCTTCTTCGTAGATGCCGGGGGTGCAGCGCTGCTGGCAGTTGGCGTGCGCCAGCGTGACGCGGCGCGGGTCCTGCCAGACCATCAGCTTGCAGCCGCTGCCGTCATTGGCGCGCAGCTCGATATGCGGCTTCTTCTGGACCTGGCGGAAGTCCGCCAGGTTGAAGCTGCACGAGCCGCGCTTGCCTACCCACAGCTTCCACGACAGCTGCTGTACGCTGTTGTTCGACACGCGCAGCTGGGCGTCCTCGCGGAAGCCGTCTTCCTCGGTGCGGCGGCAGTCGCCGGCCAGGTCGATGTCGCGGCTGGCGATCGGAGCCGGGGGCGCGGGCCGTCCCAGCCCGCCCGGCAGCGGGATGCAGCCGGCCACCGCCGCGGCGAGCGCGGCCGCGGCCATCAGGCGCAGGGTCAGCGAGGAGCGCGCGGTCATGTTCATGCCTTGCCCGGACGGCGCAGGTGCCAGTCGGTTGCCTGCTGGAACGCGTGCGCGGTCTGCAGCAGGCGCGCTTCGTCGAAGTAGTTGCCGATCAGCTGCAGGCCCACCGGCATGCCGGCTTCGCCGAAGCCGCACGGCACGCTCATGCCGGGCAGGCCGGCCAGGCTGGTGGACAGCGTGAAGATGTCGGCCAGGTACATCTGCACCGGGTCCGAGGTCTTCTCGCCCAGCTTCCAGGCCACCGTCGGCGCCACCGGGCCCATGATCACGTCGCACTGGGCGAAGGCGCGCTGGAAGTCGTCGGCGATGATGCGGCGGATCTTCTGCGCCTGCAGGTAGTAGGCGTCGTAGTAGCCGTGCGACAGCACATAGGTGCCGACCATGATGCGGCGCTTGACCTCGGCGCCGAAGCCTTCGGCGCGGCTCTTCTTGTACATGTCGAGCAGGTCGCGGTACTCGGCCGCGCGGTGGCCGTAGCGCACGCCGTCAAAGCGCGACAGGTTGGACGAGGCCTCGGCCGGGGCGATCACGTAGTACACCGGGATCGACAGCTCGGTCTTGGGCAGCGTCACCTCGACCAGCGTGGCGCCCAGCTTTTCATACTCGGCCAGCGCGGCGCGCACGGCCTGCTCGACGTCGGCGGACAGGCCCTTGCCGAAGTATTCCTTCGGCAGGCCGATGCGCAGGCCGGCCAGCGGGCGCTCGGCGGTGGCGCCGGCGCGCGGCTGGCCCAGCAGGCGGGTGTAGTCCTCGTCCACGCCGCCCTGCGCGGGCGTGATGCTGGTGGAGTCCCTGGGGTCGAAGCCGGCCATGGCGTTGAGCAGCAGCGCGCAGTCTTCGGCGCTATGGGCCATCGGGCCGGCCTGGTCCAGCGACGAGGCGAAGGCGATCATGCCATAGCGCGACACGCGGCCGTAGGTCGGCTTGATGCCGGTGATGCCCGAGAACGACGCCGGCTGGCGGATCGAGCCGCCGGTGTCGGTGCCGGTGGCGGCGGGGGCCAGGCCGGCGGCCACGGCCGCGGCCGAGCCGCCCGACGAGCCGCCGGGCACGCGGCTGGTGTCCCACGGGTTCTGCACCGGGCCGAAATGCGAGTTCTCGTTGGACGAACCCATCGCGAACTCGTCCATATTGGTCTTGCCCAGCGTGACCATGCCGGCCGCGGCCATGCGCTCGACCACGGTGGCGTCGAACGGGCTTTCATAGTTGCCCAGCATCTTCGAGCCGGCGGTGGCACGCCAGCCGCGCGTGACGAACACGTCCTTGTGCGCGATCGGCACGCCGGTCAGCGGCGCGGCCTCGCCGCGGGCGCGGCGTTCATCGGCGGCGCGCGCCTGCGCCAGGGTGCGCTCGGCATCGACGTGGATAAAGGCGTTGAGCGCGGTGGCCTGCTCGATGCGGGCCAGGTACTCGCGCGCGAGTTCCTCGGCGGAGACGGAGCGCGCGGCCAGCGCATCGGCAAGCTGGCGCAGGGAGGTCACGGAATCAGCGGAAAAGGGCATGACAGTCGGTTGGCATCAGGGGTAGCGTACTGGCGGGTGGCCGGCGGCGGACAGGCTTGCACGGGTGCGTCGGGTCCGGGCCGGGCGGCGGTCATTCGATGACCTTGGGCACCAGGTACAGGCCGTCTTCGGTGGCCGGCGCGGGGCGCTGGTAGTCGGCGCGGCGGTCGGATTCGGTGACCACGTCCTCGCGCAGGCGCTGGACCATGTCGCGCACGGCAGACAGCGGGTGGGCCAGCGGCTCGATGCCGGTGGTGTCGACCGCCTGCATCTGCTCGACCAGCGAGAAAAAGTTGTTCAGCTGCGCAAGCGTCTGGGCGGCCTCGTCATCGCTGGTTTCGATGCGGGCCAGGTGGGCGATGCGCTTGACGTCGGATAGAGCGAGGGCCATGGCGTGGTGGTTCGGATGCTCGGATGCGGGGGGCGCGGGCTGCGCCGGCGGCTGGCTCATGGGGCGGCTGAGTCGCACGGCCCGTGGCCTGACCGGGGGCGCCGGAGTGGCGCCCCGGAGTCGTCGGAATTACAGGTATTTTCAGGCCGTAAACGCCCGAAGCAGCAGGAATTATAAGGTATCATTGCGAGTTACCGACCCTTGGCAACGCCTACGCCACATGGCCGCAAACCGGCCGCTGGCCGGCGCGCCTGCGCCTGGCATCCACAGGCGCCCGAAGGGCGAACCTGGGTCCTCTGATTAGGCCTCTGCAGCCGGCCAGCGCATGTCGCATGTCAACGACATCGTGCGCCGGTGCCTGCACATTTCCGCGAACTTTTCCGCGGGGTCTAATCAAAGGTTCCCGTAGGGCCGGCGCGCACGGTGCGCCGGCGGTGCCGTTCCCAATCCCATCCCGGCCCGGGCAGCCCCCGGTGCCGGACGGCGGGCGGACGGGGAAGCCGGGAACCATTCCGTATTCAACACAACGTATTTCGTGGCCGGACCGCCCGCGGTGCCGGCCGCTTCGCCTACCCGCGAACACCACCACAGACAGGATTCCTGATGTTCGGATTTCTCCGCAGCTACTTCTCCAACGACCTGGCGATCGACCTCGGCACCGCCAACACGCTGATCTACATGCGCGACAAGGGCATCGTGCTGGACGAGCCCTCGGTCGTCGCGATCCGCCAGGAAGGCGGTCCCAATGCCAAGAAGACCATCACGGCAGTGGGCAAGGAAGCCAAGCAGATGCTGGGCAAGGTGCCGGGCAATATCGAGGCGATCCGCCCGATGAAGGACGGCGTGATCGCCGACTTCACCGTCACCGAGCAGATGCTCAAGCAATTCATCAAGATGGTGCACGACAGCAAGCTGCTGCGCCCGAGCCCGCGCATCATCATCTGCGTGCCGTGCGGCTCGACCCAGGTCGAGCGCCGCGCCATCCGCGAATCGGCGCTGGGCGCCGGCGCCAGCCAGGTCTACCTGATCGAGGAGCCGATGTCGGCCGCGATCGGCGCCGGCCTGCCGGTGTCCGAGCCGTCGGGCTCGATGGTGGTGGATATTGGCGGCGGCACCACCGAGGTGGGCATCATCTCGCTGGGCGGCATGGTCTACAAGGGTTCGGTGCGCGTCGGCGGCGACAAGTTCGACGAGGCCATCGTCAACTACATCCGCCGCAACTACGGCATGCTGATCGGCGAACAGACCGCCGAAGCCATCAAGAAGGAAATCGGCTCGGCCTTCCCGGGCTCCGAAGTCCGCGAGATGGAAGTCAAGGGCCGCAACCTGTCCGAAGGCATCCCGCGCGCTTTCACGGTGTCGTCCAACGAAATCCTGGAAGCCCTGACCGATCCGCTCAACCAGATCGTGTCGGCGGTGAAGATCGCGCTGGAACAGACCCCGCCCGAACTGGGCGCCGACATCGCCGAGCGCGGCATGATGCTGACCGGCGGCGGCGCGCTGCTGCGCGACCTGGACCGCCTGCTGGCCGAAGAAACCGGCCTGCCGGTGCTGGTCGCCGAAGACCCGCTGACCTGCGTGGTGCGCGGCTCCGGCATGGCGCTGGAACGCATGGACAAGCTCGGCAGCATCTTCTCCTACGAGTAAGAAGGACGCTCACGTGGCGATGCGCGGCCTGCCGGATCCAGCGATCAGGGCGGCGTCGCGGCGCCTCACCCGCCGGGGCCAGGCCCCGGCAGCTCCCGCCGCCCGACCGTGCCGCTCCCGTCCCCGCAAGGGCCTCGGGCGTGGCACGGCGGGCGGCGGGGCGTTTCCGCGTGGGCTCCGGCCTTTGTTCGGGTAAATGGATTACTCCCCTCCGCCGCTCTTCAAGCAAGGCACCTCGGCAGTCGCCAGGCTGGTCCTGTACGTGGCCATCGCGCTGGCTTTGCTGGTGGTCGATGCCCGTTTCGACGCGCTCAGCGTGGGCCGGCAGGTTGCCGCCACGGTGCTGATGCCGGTCGAGCGCCTGGTGCTGACGCCGCGCGACGCGCTGCGCACGATGTTCGACTACGCGCAGTCGTCGGCGATGCTCGCCACCGAGAACCGCGAACTGCGCCAGAACGCCGTGCAGCAGGCCCAGGCATCAGTGCGCCAGGCGCAGCTGGAATCCGAGAACAACCAGCTGCGCAAGCTGCTCGGGCTGGCGCAGCAGTCGGCCACGCCGGTGACGGCCGCCGAGATCCTGTATGACGCGCGCGATCCCTACAGCCAGCGCATCGTGATCGACAAGGGCAGCCAGCACGGCCTGCGCGCCGGCTATCCGGTGATCGACGAGCGCGGCGTGGTGGGGCAGGTCACGCGCGTGTCGCCGTTCCAGTCCGAGGTGACGCTGCTGACCGACAAGGACCAGGCCATCCCCGTGCAGGTGGTGCGCAACGGCCTGCGCAGCGTGGCCTTCGGCGGCGCGCGCGCAGGCCAGCTGGACCTGCGCTTCATGGCCGCCGCCGCCGACCTGCAGCAGGGCGACCTGCTGGTGACCTCGGGCCTGGACGGCACCTACCCGCCGGGCCTGCCGGTGGCGAAGATCATCCATATCGAGCGCAAGGCCGATACCGCGTTCTCGCGCGTGTACTGCGAGCCGGTGGCCGGCGTGCGTGCGCACCGCCAGCTGCTGGTGGTGCGCTACGACGCGGCCATCCCCGCGCGGGAAACGGTCGAGGCCAAGCCGGAGGCGCCGGTCAGGGGCGCCAAGTCCGCCGCGGCGCGCGCAGCTGCCGACAGCGCGGCGGCTGCCAAGGCCGCGCCCGCCAAGGAGGCACCACGGTGACCAATCCCCAATACCTGCTGCGGCCGGTCAATCCCGCCTTTATTGCCTTCAGCTTCGTGCTGGCGTTCCTGTTCAACCTGATGCCCTGGGGCACCACGCTGTGGATCCCCGACATGGTGGCGCTGGTGCTGGTGTTCTGGAACATCCACCAGCCGCGCAAGGTGGGCATGGGCGTGGCCTTCCTGCTGGGCCTGCTGATGGACGTGCACGATGCCCGGCTGCTGGGCGAGCACGCGCTGGCCTACACCCTGCTGGCCTACTTTGCCATCACCATCCACCGCCGCGTGCTGTGGTTCACCGTCTATACCCAGGCGCTGCACGTGCTGCCGCTGCTGTTCATCGTGCACGCGGTGCCGGTGCTGATTCGGCTGGCCATGGGCGCGCCGCTGCCGGGCTGGCAACTGTTGCTGGCGCCGGCGATCGAGGCGCTGCTGTGGCCGCTGGCCACCAGCCTGCTGCTGGCGCCGCAGCGCCGTTCGAGCGACGTCGACGAGACGCGGCCGATCTGACGCCGCACGCACCTGACCGCACCTAAACGCTCATCCCTGGCCAACGCAGTACCATGACCGAAATCCGCAACGTCGAACTGGAAATCGGCCGCTTCCGCATCCGCGTGGCGGCCGCGGCCCTGTTCACGGTGATCTGCTTTGGCCTGCTGTTCACGCGCTTCCTGTGGCTGCAGTGGTACAAGCATGACCAGTACTCGGCCAAGGCCGAGGACAACCGCATCTCGGTGGCGCCGATCGAGCCCAACCGCGGCATCATCATGGACCGCAACGGGCTCGTGCTGGCGCGCAATTATTCGGCGTACACGCTGGAGATCACGCCGTCCAAGCTGACCGATACGCTGGACAACACCATCGAAGGCCTGTCCGGGCTGGTGGATATCCAGCCGCGCGACCGGCGCCGCTTCAAGCGGCTGATGGAAGAGTCGCGCAGCTTTGAAAGCCTGCCGATCCGCAGCCAGCTGAGCGACGAGGAAGTGGCGCGCTTTTCCGCGCAGCGCTTTCGCTTCCCGGGCGTGGACGTGCGCGCGCGGCTGTTCCGCCAGTACCCGCTGGGCGAGTCGGCTTCGCATGTGATCGGCTACCTGGGCCGCATCTCGCAGCGCGACCAGGAACGCATCGAGGCCATGGACGAGGCCAACGATGCCGACGGCGCCAGGTATGATCCGCGCAAGGATGCCGACAACTACAAGGGCTCCAACTACATCGGCAAGATCGGCCTGGAGCAGAGTTACGAGACCGAGCTGCACGGCCTGACCGGGTTCGAGGAAGTGGAAGTGAGCGCGGGCGGGCGCCCGATCCGCACGCTGTCCACGTCGCCCGCCACGCCCGGCAACAACCTGATCCTGTCGCTGGATATCCGCCTGCAGCAGCTGGCCGAGGCGCTCTACGGCGACCGCCGCGGCGCGCTGGTGGCGATCGAGCCGTCCACCGGCGACATCCTGGCCTTTGTCTCCAAGCCTACCTTCGACCCCAACCTGTTCGTCGAAGGCATTGACTCCAACACCTGGGGCGAGCTCAACAACTCGCCAGACAAGCCGCTGCTGAACCGGCCGCTGCGCGGCACCTATCCGCCGGGCTCCACCTACAAGCCGTTCATGGCGCTGGCGGCGCTGACCACCGGCAAGCGCACCGCGGCGTGGGGCATGCACGACCCGGGCTCCTTCACGCTGGGCAACCACACCTTCCGCGACGACAAGCCGGGCGGGCATGGCTGGGTCGACATGCACAGTTCGATCGTGCAGTCGTGCGACACCTATTACTACGCGCTGGCGCGCGACATGGGCGTCAATGGCATCCACGACTTCATGAAACCCCTGGGCTTCGGCCAGATCACCGGCATCGACATCGAGGGCGAAAGCCGCGGCATCCTGCCGTCGACTGAATGGAAGCGCAAGGCCTACCGCAAGCCCGAGCAGCAGAAGTGGTACGACGGCGAAACCATCTCGCTGGGCATCGGGCAGGGCTACAACAGCTTCACCATCCTGCAGCTGGCGCAGGCCACCTCGGTCATCGTCAACAACGGCAGCGTGATGAAGCCCCACCTGGTCAAGGCCGTGGAAGACGCGGTCACGCGCAAGCGCACGCTGACGGTGCCCAAGGAAAGCTATCACATTCCGCTCAAGCAGGCCGATATCGACGTGATCAAGCGCGCCATGGTGGCGGTGACGCACTCCGGCACGGCCGCGCGCGCGTTCGCCGGTGCGGCCTATGAATCGGCGGGCAAGACCGGCACGGCGCAGACCTACAGCCTGGGCAAGGGCGAGAAGTACAACCACCACGCGCTGGACGAGCGCAAGCGCGACCACTCGCTGTACACGGCCTTCGCACCCGCCGACAACCCCAGGATCGCGATTGCGCTGATCGTCGAGAACGCCGGCTTCGGCGCCGCGGTGGCCGCGCCGATCGCGCGCAAGGTGATGGATTACTACCTGACCGGCAAATGGCCAGCAGAGCTCGAAGCCATCGCGCCGCCGGAAGCCGAGCGCACGGCGGGCCGCCCGCCGGTGGCCACGCCGAGCGTGTTTACCACCGGCCAGACCGCCAGCATCGCCAGCGCTACCGTGATGTCGGGCGGCAGCGCACCGGCCAGCGGCGCGGCCGCCAGCGCGGTGGCCGCGGCCTCGGGCGCGCACGCCGCGGCGTCTGACGCGATCGCGGCGGCGCTGGACCCGGCCGCGATCGCACCGGCCTCGGCCGTGCAGACGCTGGATGAACGCATGCTGCAGGCGCTGGGCCACAGCAAGCCGAAGGTGCCGCCGCCGGCTTCCGCGCCGGTCGTGCCGGCCAAGGCGCCCGCGCCCAAACCACGCGTCAAGCCCGTGGCTGCCAAGGCAGCCAGCGGTGCCGACGCCACTCGCTGAAGGAGACGCGCATGGATCGACGCCGCGTCCTGTCCCTGATCAAGACCGCGCTGACCGGTTTTGACAAACCACTCTCGCTGATCGTCTTCCTGCTGTTCGCCACCGGCATCGTGGCGCTGTACTCGGCCGCCATCGACATGCCGGGCCGGGTCGAGGACCAGCTGCGCAATATCCTGCTGTCTTATGTGGTGATGATCGTGATCGCCTACCTGCCCACGCAGACGCTGATGCGGGTGGCTGTGCCGATCTACACGGTCGGGGTGGCACTGCTGATCGCGGTGGCCATGTTCGGCCTGATCCGCAAGGGCGCGCGGCGCTGGCTCTATGTCGGCATGGTGATTCAGCCGTCCGAGATCATGAAGATCTCGATGCCGCTGATGCTGGCGTGGTACTTCCAGAAGCGTGAGGGCGTGGTCAGGTGGTTCGACTTCGTGGTGGCGCTGGTGCTGCTGCTGATCCCGGTCGGCCTGATCGCCAAGCAGCCCGACCTGGGCACGGCGCTGCTGGTGATGGCCGCGGGTGTGTACGTGATCTATTTCGCGGGCCTGTCGTGGAAGCTGATCCTGCCGCTGCTGGGGCTGCTGGTGGTGGCGGTCACGCTGCTGATCACGTTCCAGAACGATATGTGCGCGCCGGGCGTGAACTGGCCGGTGCTGCACGACTACCAGCAACACCGCATCTGCACGCTGCTGGACCCGACCAGCGATCCGCTGGGCAAGGGCTTCCACACGATCCAGTCGATCATCGCCATCGGCTCCGGCGGGGTCGAGGGCAAGGGCTGGCTCAAGGGCACGCAGACGCACCTGGAGTTCATCCCGGAAAAGCACACCGACTTTATCTTCGCCGTGTACTCGGAAGAGTTCGGCCTGATCGGCAATGCGGTGCTGCTGGTGCTGTACCTGCTGCTGATCTTCCGCGGCCTGTTTATCGCGGCCAATGCGCCGACGCTGTTCTCGCGGCTGCTGGCGGGATCGATCACGCTGATCTTCTTCACCTACGCCTTCGTCAACATGGGCATGGTCAGCGGCATCCTGCCGGTGGTGGGCGTGCCGCTGCCGCTGATGAGCTATGGCGGCACCGCGCTGGTGACGCTGGGCGCGGGCATCGGCATCCTGATGAGTATTTCGCGGCAGAAGCGGCTGATCCAGACGTAGCGCAGCCGGCGTAAAAAGGGGGCCACGGCTGTGCCGACGGCCCCCTTTGCTAAACTGCCACCCACTTTACCTCTACCGGTCCACGCTCCATGAACGCCCAAGACGTTGCCGCCTACCTGCAGAGCCACCCCGAATTCTTCGAAGAACACGCCGAACTGCTGGCCGCGGTGCAGCTTACCAGCCCGCACAGCCACCGCGCCGTGTCGCTGCAGGAACGCCAGATGGAAATCCTGCGCGAGAAGAACAAGGGCCTTGAGCTGCGCCTGGCGGACCTGGTCCGCCACGGCCATGACAACGACCGCACCCAGCAGCGCATGCATGCATGGCAGCTGCGCCTGCTGGCCGAAGCCGATTCGCATGCGCTGCCCTATGCGGTGCAGGACGGCCTGCAGCAGGTGTTCGACGTGCCGGCGGTGGCGCTCAGGCTGTGGGACGTCGCCGAGCAATACGTCCATATGGAAGTGGCGCAGGGCGCCAGCGAAGACCTGCGCATCTTTGCCGAAGGCCTGCGTGCGCCGTACTGTGGCAGCAACGGCGGCTTCGAGGCGGCGGGGCTGCTGGAGCGCGACGATATCACCTCGCTGGCAATGGTGACGCTGCGCGTGCCGGTGCGTGCCGGTGATGCCGAGGCCGGTGCTGACGTGCGCGGCGCGGCCTTTGGCCTGCTGGTGCTGGGCTCGCCCGATCCGCGCCGCTTCCACGAAGGCATGGGCACCGCCTACCTGTCGCAGATCGGCGAAGTCGCTGGCGCCGCGCTGCACCGGCTGCGCGACTGAGGCGCGGCGGCCCACGCCTGACGCCATGACTGCACGCCGGCCGCCCCGCAGCGTGGTTGCGGAAATCGCGCCTGCCAGCGACAGCCCGCCGCCGGCACCCGAGCCGCTGGTCACGCACTACCTGGACTGGCTGCGCGGCAGCCGCAAGCTGGCCGGGCACACGCTGACCAGCTACAGCCGCGACCTGCGCGTGCTGCAGGAGCACGCGGCGCGCTATGCGCCCGGCGTGGCCCTGCTGGCACTGCAGACCCACCATATCCGCAACTTTGCCGCGCGGCTGCATGGCGCCGGGCTGGTCGGCACCAGCATCGCGCGCACATTGTCGGCCTGGCGCGGTTTCTTCCAGTGGGCGGCGCGCCACGGCCACGGCGTCACGGTGAACCCGGTCGACGGCGTGCGCGCGCCGCGCTCGGGCCACGCGCTGCCCAAGGCGCTGTCGGTCGAGCACGCGGTGGCGCTGGTTGCGCATCCTGCCGGCACGGATGCCCAGGCACTGCGCGACCACGCGGTCTATGAGCTGTTCTATTCAAGCGGGCTGCGGCTGTCCGAGCTGGTGCAGCTGGACCTGCGCTATGCCGATGCCGACGGCTACCGCTCCAGCGGCTGGCTCGACCTGGCCGGGGCGGAAGTCACCGTGACCGGCAAGGGTTCGCGCCAGCGCTCGGTGCCGGTCGGCAGCAAGGCCGTCGAGGCGCTGCGCGCCTGGCTGGCGGTGCGCGACACGCTGCTGCGCCCAGGCGCCTTGCCGGAAGATGCGCACGCCCTGTTCCTCGGCCCGCGCGGGCGGCGCCTGTCGATGCGCACAGTGCAGTTGCGGCTCAAGCAACAGGCGCTGCGCGCCGGCGTGCCGGCCGATGTGCATCCGCATATGCTGCGGCATTCGTTTGCCACCCACGTGCTGCAGTCGTCGGGCGACCTGCGCGCGGTGCAGGAGATGCTGGGCCATGCCAGCATCTCGACCACGCAGGTCTATACCGCGCTGGATTTCCAGCACCTGGCGAAGGTCTACGACAAGGCCCATCCGCGGGCCGGCCGGGCGCGCGCCAAGCCGGACGCGGCCGCCGATCCTGCTGCCTCCGACGAAGCGTCGGAAGACTAGTTCATTCCCACTGCGCCAGCACCTCGCGGAAGCGCTCGATCTCGGGCAGCAGCCAGCCGCGGAACGCCTGCACCTTGGGCAGGTTCAATGAGCCCGGCGCGCATACGAAGTACAGCAGCCAGGGGCAGGCGATGCTGACATCGAACAGCCGCACCACGCGCCCGGCCAGCAGGTCGTTGTAGGCCAGCGAGGAACGGATCAGCGCAATGCCCTGGCCTTCGGATGCGGCCTGCAGCAGCAGCGAGGAATCTTCCAGCAGCAGCCCCTTGCGCGGTTCCGGCCAGTCCAGCCCGGCGGCCTCGAACCACGGCTTCCACGGATCGCCCTCGCCGCGCAGCAGCGGCAGGCCGGCCATGTCCTGCGGCCGCTCTGGCAGGCGGCCGCCATTGAAGCCGGGGCTGCAGACCGGGAAGAAGACGTCGTCCAGCAGCCGTTCCACATACAGGCCGGGATAGTCGCCGCTGCCCATGCGCAGCGCGATATCGACTTCCTCATGCGCAAAGTTGACCAGCGTGTTCGACGACAGCAGCTCGACATCCAGCTCCGGGTGGCGCTCAATAAAGCTGCCGATGCGCGGCGTCAGCCAGCGCGCGGCAAACGACGGCATGGTGCTGATGGTCAGGCGCTTGTCGCGGTTGCCGGCCTGCAGCGCGCGCGTGGCATCGGCGATCTGCAGCAGCGCGTCGCGCACGCGCTCGGCATAGAGGCGCCCCGACGGCGTCAGCGCGACGCGCTTGCCGTGGCGCTCGAACAGCGGCATGCCCAGTTCTTCTTCCAGCGCGCGGATCTGGTGGCTGACCGCGCCGTGCGTGACAAACAGCTCCGTGGCCGCGCGCGAAAAGCTCTCATGCCGCGCCGCGGCCTCGAAGGCGCGCAGCGCGGTCAGCGCCGGCAGGCGCGGCAGCTCGCGGTGCCAGCCGCGCGGCAGGTCCTTTTCCCAGGCGCTCTTCCAGGCCATGGTGGTCTCCAGGCGGTCGTGTGTATGTGAGTTTGTCTAACAAGAACAAAGAAAATATATCGTTTTGATAGTGGTCGGGCAATCACTAATATTCCATCACCGGCCCCCGCAGTACTTATTTACTTCACGGCGATATTCGTAGGATTTAACTGGCCTGGTCCCCTTGCCGGGCCAGTTCCGGTGCCCCGCCGCGAATTTGTACCGCGTCTGGCGTATTCCCGCCGAGGCCGGCTGAACGGAGAACCACCATGAAAACCGTGCTCACAACGACCGTGTTCACACTGAATCCTGGCGAAGTCACCACGCTGTCGGTGCATGCTGCCCAGCGCCTGCATGTCGAAGAGGCCCGCGGCACCGACGTATGGCTGACCCGCGAGAAAGATTCAGAGGACTACTGGCTGCGTTGTGGCGGCAGCCTGCTGCTGCGTTCGGGTGACGAGGTGGTGCTGAGTGTAGACCCGCGTGCGCTGCACCCGGTGCGCCTCGCCCTGATCGCGGAAGCGCGCCGCCCGGCGCTGGCGCTGGCTGACGTGCCGCACCTGGTGTACCGCAGCCTGCGTCGCCTGGTTCGAGGCACGGAGTGGACGCCCAACCAGGACCGGGTCACCGCAGCCTGAGACGGAGGCTGGCGGGGCATCGTCCGCATCACATCGCGAGCGCGGGCATCTTCGCCTGGTCTGGTCGCGTGACGCATCGGACGATTTCCGCCGGACCACGCCCTGAGCGGGCAACAGAAGTGACCGAGACAGGGCCGGCGCAAGCCGGCCCTTTTCGTTACACTCTCGCCATGCATCCGATTCAAGTCATCGAACGCGGCCGCGAGGACTATCAGCCGTGTTTCGACGCGATGCGCGCCTTCACCGCCGCACGCACGCCCGAGACGCCCGACCAGGTCTGGCTGGTCGAGCATCCGCCGGTCTACACCCTGGGCCAGGCGGGCGACCCCGCGCACCTGCTGGCCCCGGACGACCAGATTCCCGTCGTGCAGATCGATCGTGGCGGGCAGATCACATATCACGGTCCCGGCCAGGTCGTGGCCTACCTGTTGCTCGATCTGCGCCGTCGCCGCCTGATGGTGCGCGAGCTGGTGCACGGCATCGAGCAGGCGGTGCTGGACACGCTCGCGGCGTATAATCTCGCAGCCGAACGCAAGCCCGGCGCCCCCGGCATCTACCTGTCCGACGGGCCGCACCAGGGCGCCAAGATTGCCGCGCTCGGCCTCAAGATCCGCAACGGCTGCAGCTACCACGGCGTCAGCCTCAACGTGCAGATGGACCTGTCGCCGTTCCTGCGCATCAATCCCTGCGGCTATGCCGGGCTGGAAACAGTCGACATGGCCAGCGCGGGCGCCACCTTCGCGGCGGCGGATGCCAACGGCGCCCCCTTGCCCGTGACCGCGGCACAACAACCGGAAATCGCACAGCGCCTGGCGGCAGCATTGTGCGAGGTGCTGGCAGCGCATGAAGTCCGCGCGCTGGCTGCCGAAGGAACTGCTGCCCCGGCTGAAGCGAAGCAGCCGGGTGAGACGGCCCTGGCCTCCTAGTCAAAAGCGAAATGCACGCTGAGCGCGTGCGGAGAAATGTATGAGCGACGCCCTGATCGCCACTTCCAGCGAAGCCCCGCAGTCCCCCGCGGAGCAGTATGACCCGACCCGCAAGCAGAAGTCGGCCGACAAGACCGCACGCATCCCCATCAAGATCGTGCCGGCCGAAAAGCTCAAGAAGCCAGACTGGATCCGCGTGAAGGCCGCCACTGGCAGCTCACGCTTCTACGAGATCAAGGACATCCTGCGCGCCAACAACCTGGTGACGGTGTGCGAGGAAGCCAGCTGCCCCAATATCGGCGAGTGCTTCGGCAAGGGCACGGCTACCTTCATGATCATGGGCGACAAGTGCACGCGCCGCTGCCCGTTCTGCGACGTGGGCCACGGCCGCCCCGATCCGCTGGACGTGAATGAGCCGGGCAACCTGGCCCGCACCATCGCCCAGCTCAAGCTGAACTACGTCGTGATCACCAGCGTCGACCGCGACGACCTGCGTGACGGCGGCGCCCAGCACTATGTCGACTGCATCTCGCAGACGCGCGAGCTGTCGCCCGTTACCCGCATCGAAGTGCTGGTGCCCGACTTCCGTGGCCGCCTGGACAAGGCGCTCGACATCCTGCAGGCGTGCCCGCCGGACGTGATGAACCACAATATGGAAACCGTGCCGCGCCTGTACAAGCAGGCCCGCCCGGGCGCGGACTATGCGCACTCGCTCAAGCTGCTGCAGGAATTCAAGCGCCGCAACCCCAACGTGCCGACCAAGTCCGGCCTGATGGTGGGCCTGGGCGAGACCGACGAGGAAATCCTCGAGGTCATGCGCGACATGCGCGCCCACGACATCGACATGCTGACCATCGGCCAGTACCTGGCGCCGTCGAACCACCACCTGCCGGTGCTGCGCTACGTGCATCCCGACACCTTCAAGATGTTCGAGGAAGAGGCCTACAAGATGGGCTTCACTCACGCTGCGGTGGGCGCGATGGTGCGCAGTTCGTACCACGCAGACCAGCAGGCGCATCAGGCGGGGTTTGCCTGAACGACAGCGCTGCACACTGATCGAGCCGAGACGGCCGGGATTTCCCGGCCGTTTTTCTTTTGTGCCCAGCCATGGTGCAGCCGGTCGCAGTGGCCCTTGCGCCCCTAGGGTCTATCCTGACTGTTTCTCCTCGTCTCATTTCGATATGATGAATTCATCGATAAATTATCGATGAAATACAAGTACATCACATTCCGGCTTGGCTGCCTAAACTGGTAGCAAGTGAGCTACCGGGAATCCCATGAACTGCACCGTCCACCGACTCGCCGAGCAGGCGCTGCTGTACAGCGTGGCTCCCCCCGCCTCGCTCGAAGTCCAGCGCCGCATCTGGGCGATGGCTGCCCGGGCAGCTGACTGGCGCGGGGTGGTTGACGTGGTGCCGGGCATGAACAACCTGACCGTGATTTTCGACGGCAGCGCCGACGTGGACGCGCTGGAGCGCAACCTGAAGCTCGCGTGGGCCTCCGGCGAGACGCGCAATGCGACCGGAAAGCTGGTGGAGATCCCGGTTCGCTATGGCGGCGAGCATGGCCCGGACCTGGGCGATGTGGCGGCCCACACCGGGCTGACGCCGCAGGATGTGGTGCGCCGCCACGCTGCCGGCGAGTACGTCGTCTACTTCCTGGGCTTCCAGCCCGGTTTCGCCTATATGGGCGGCCTGGCGCCGGAGCTGGCCACGCCGCGCCGGCGTGAGCCGCGCGTGGCGGTGCCGGCCGGGTCGGTCGGCATTGGCGGCGAGCAGACCGGGATCTATCCGGCGGTGCTGCCGGGCGGCTGGCAGCTGATCGGGCGCACCGACGCCGAGCTCTTCGTGGCGGACCGGGATCCGCCGTCCCTGTTTGCGCCCGGCGATACCGTGCGCTTTGTTGCCGAGGAAGTCATCGCGTGATCGAAATCATTCGTCCCGGCGCGCTCGCCTCGGTGCAGGACCTGGGCCGTACCGGCTTTCGCCGTTTTGGCGTCGGCCGTTGCGGGGCGATGGACATGCTGGCGGTAGAAGTCGGCAACCGCCTGCTTGGCAATGCGCCGGGCTGCGCCGCCATTGAATTCACGCTGGGCCGCGCCGCGCTGCGCTTCCATGCCGATATGCGCGTGGCGCTGGCCGGTGCCGAATGCGGCGCCAACCTCGACGGCGTGCCGGTGTGGTCGTGGCATGCCTTTGACGTGCACAAGGGCGAGACGCTGACGCTGCCGTCGACTCGCGGCGGCACGCGCGTGTACCTGTGCGTTGCGGGCGGCATCGACGTCGAGCCGGTGATGGGTTCGCGCAGCACCGACCTGAAGTCAGGCTTTGGCGGGCTGGGCGGGCGCGCGCTGCAGGAAGGCGACCGCCTGGCGGCGGGGCGCCCGGGGCTGGTGGCCGAGACCGACTGGATTGGCGTGCAGGCGCCGGCGTGGGCGCTGCCCGCCAGCATCGAGGGCAAGGCCACGCCGGTCCGGATGCTGCCGGGGCCTGAATATGAGGACTTCGACGCGGCCTCGCAGGCCGCGCTGTGGCAGGCCGACTGGACCGTCACCCCCAACAGCAACCGCATGGGGCTGCGCCTGAACGGGCCCGCGCTGGCGCGGCGCGCCGAGCGCAGCGCCGACCTGCTGTCGCATGGCGTGGTGCCGGGCGTGATGCAGGTGCCGCCGGGCGGCCAGCCGATCGCGCTGATGGCCGATGCGCAAACCACCGGCGGCTATCCCAAGATCGGCGTGGTGATCGGCGCGGACCTGTGGCGGCTGGCGCAGGTGCCGCTGGGTGCGCCGGTGCGTTTCGTGCAGGTGACGCTGGCGCAGGCAGAGGCGGCGCAGGCCGAGCTGGAGCGCTACCTGCGCCAGATCGACCAGGCGCTGCGGTGGCAGGGTGATGGCATGCCCATCGGCGCGCGGCGGCGCGCACACACGCGCGTGGCCGCATAGGCGCGCACGCGCAACAGCAATCGGGCGACGCAATGCGCCGCACAGGAGAATGGCAATGCATATCGATTTGAACGCCGACCTTGGCGAAGGCTGTGACAACGACGAGGCGCTGCTGGCGCTGATCAGTTCGGCCAACATCGCATGCGGCTGGCACGCGGGCGACGCGGCCACGATGGTGCGGACGGTGAAGTGGGCGCTGGAGCGCGGCGTGGCGATCGGGGCGCACCCGAGCTACCCCGACCGCGAGAACTTCGGCCGCACCGAGATGCAGCGCGACCCGGAAGCCGTCTACGCCGACGTGCTGTACCAGATCGGCGCGCTCGACGCGATCGTGCGCGCGCAGGGCGGCGAGCTGCATCACGTCAAGCCGCATGGTGCGCTGTACAACCAGGCCGTGCGCGATCCGGCGCTGGCCCGCGCGATCGTGCGCGCGGTGCGCGACTTCGATGCCGACCTGGTGTTCTTCGGCCTGGCCGGCAGCCAGATGATCGATATCGCCAAAGCGGCCGGCCTGCGCGTCAAGCAGGAGGTCTTTGCCGACCGCGGCTACAACCCCGACGGCACGCTGGTCAAGCGCGGCACGCCGGGCGCGCTGCATGAGGACGAGGAAGTCGCCCTGAACCAGACCCTGACCATGGTGCGCGAGAAACGCGTGCGCGCCATCGACGGCACCTGGGTACCGATTCAAGCCGAAACCGTGTGTCTGCACGGCGACGGCGCCCACGCGCTGGCCTTTGCGCGCCGCATCCGGGAACGGCTGGGCGCGGAAGGCATCGCGGTCCGCGCCGGCGACTGAGCACTCCGTCTCAACCGCCAGCATCCACTGCGGCCGGCCCCGTCGTGCGGTAAGACGGCTGTCGTCCGCTCGCCTCCATCACACTCGTTTGGTGTCTCTTATGGAACAGGCAGTCAATCTCTGGCCCCTTGTCGGGGTCGGCGTCATCATCATCGGCTTCGTGCTGCGCTTCAATCCCATGCTGGTGGTGGTGCTCGCCGCGCTGGCCACGGGGCTGGCCGCACCGATGCCGCTGATGCAGATCTTCTCGGCGATCGGCACCGCCTTCGTCAAGGCGCGCAACCTGCCGCTGATCATCCTGCTGCCGCTGGCCGTGATCGGCCTCCTGGAGCGGCACGGGCTGCGCGAGCATGCGCAGGCATGGATTGCGCGCATCGCGTCGGCCACGGTTGGCCGCCTGCTGATCGTCTACCTGGGCGTGCGCGAGCTGACCGCCGCGATCGGCCTGACCAGCCTGGGCGGGCACCCGCAGATGGTGCGCCCGCTGCTGGCGCCGATGGCCGAGGGCGCGGCCGAGAACCGCTTCGGCCACCTGCCCGAGCCGGTGCGCCAGCGCATCCTGGCGTTCTGCGCCGCCACCGACAATGTGGGCCTGTTCTTTGGCGAGGACATCTTCGTGGCCTTCGGGGCGATCGCGCTGATGCACACCTTCCTGCTGTCGTCGAATATCGACGTGGAGCCGCTGCATATTGCCGTGTGGGGCATCCCCACCGCGATCTGCGCCTTCCTGATCCACGCCGTGCGCCTGAAGCGCCTGGACCGCTGGCTCGAGCGCGAGCTGGGCGGCAAGGCCGCCGCGGCCGCCGCGCCTGCCAAGAGCGCCGAGTAAGGAGCACGCCATGATCATTTCCATCGAATATCTCTACTGGCTCGCCGGACTGGTGCTGGCGATCACCGCGCTGATGACCTTCGCCGACCGCGAGCATCCGCGCCGCCTCAGCACCGGCCTGTTCTGGCTGCTGTACGCGATCGTATTTCTGATTGGCGACCGGCTGCCGCCGGCCGCGGTCGGCATCGGCGCGGTGGTGATGGCGCTGATTGCGGGCTTTGGCGGCGTCGGCCACGGCAAGCACCACAGCCTGCCCGAGGAAGAACGCCGCGCCAGCGCGCGCCGCCTGGGCAACAAGCTGTTCATCCCGGCGCTGCTGATCCCGCTGGTGACCGTGATCGGCACCATGCTGTTCAAGAACGTCAAGATCGCCGGCCTGCCGCTGCTCGATCCCAAGAACGTGACCTTTGTCTCGCTGGGGATCGGCTGCCTGATCTCGCTGGCGGTGGTGTGCTGGCTCACGCGCGACACCGTGGCGCAGGGCCTGCGCGAGTCGCGCCGGCTGACCGAGTCGCTGGGCTGGGCACTGGTGTTGCCGCAGATGCTGGCGATGCTGGGCCTGGTGTTCGCCGACGCGGGCGTGGGCAAGGCCGTGGCGCACCTGTCCACCGCCTATATCAACATGGACTACAAGCTGGTGGCGGTGGCGGTCTACTGCGTGGGCATGGCGCTGTTCACGGTGATCATGGGCAATGGCTTCGCGGCCTTCCCGGTGATGACCGGCGGCGTGGGCGTGCCGATCCTGGTCGGCATGTTCGGCGGCAACCCGGCGGTGATGGCGGCGATCGGCATGTTCTCGGGCTATTGCGGCACGCTGATGACGCCGATGGCGGCCAACTTCAATATCGTGCCGGCGGCGCTGCTGGAACTCGACGACAAGAACGCCGTGATCCGCGCGCAGGTGCCGACCGCGCTGGCGATCCTGGTGGCCAATATCGCGCTGCTGTACTTCCTGATGTAACTGCGGAGCCCCGCCATGCGTACTGTGCTGCTGACCGGCTTCGAGCCGTTCGAGAATGAACCGATCAATCCCTCATGGGAGGCAGTGCGCGCGCTCGACGGCGAGCGCGTGGGCGACGCGGTGATCGTGGCACGGCAGCTGCCGTGCGTGTTCGGTGCGGCGATCGACACCATCGGCGAGCTGGTCGACGTGCTGCGGCCCGCGCTGGTGATCGCCGTGGGCCAGGCCGGCGGGCGCGCCGACATGTCGGTGGAGCGCGTGGCGATCAATGTCGACGATGCGCGCATTGCCGACAACGCCGGCGCCCAGCCGATCGATACCGCCATCGTCGCAGGCGGCCCGGCCGCCTACTTTGCCACGCTGCCGATCAAGGCGATGGTGCGCGACATGCGCGCGGCGGGCGTGCCGGCCTCGGTGTCGCAGACCGCCGGCACCTTCGTCTGCAACCATGTCTTCTACGGGCTGATGCACCGGCTGGCGCAGCAGCCGGATGGCGACGTGCGCGGCGGCTTTATCCACATCCCCTACCTGCCCGAGCAGGCGGCGCGCCATCCGGGCCAGCCGAGCCTGGCGCAGGAAACGCTGGTGAAGGGATTGCGCACGGCGGTGGCGACGGCGCTGTCGACCCGCGCCGATGTGCGCGAGCAGGGCGGGCAGTTGCACTAGTCCCGCCAGCGCTATTCCTGCGTACCGGCCGCGGCCGCCTCACGGCGCGCCGCGGCTTTTTTCCTGGCATGGCGGCGCAGGCTGACCTGTTCAAAACGCCAGATCACATAGCAGAACGCCAGGAACGGCCACAGCCAGCCCAGCCATTGCGCCAGGCTGTTGAAGTGGATGAAGCGGCCCATGCGCCAGCCTTGCTCCGAGATCCACGCATAGGGGTTGGATGGCAGCACATTGGTCAGCACCACCAGCACGATCAGCGCCACCATCGCCAGCACCGCGCGCAGCCAGCGCGGCAGGTACAGCAGCAGCGCCAGCACCAGCGAGCTGGTCAGCAAGGCAAAGCGCCCGCCCTCGGACAGCCAGACAAAGGCGCTCTCGGACGGAAACTGCAGTTCGGCCGCGGTGGCCTTGAGCAGCAGCGCCGCCGCCAGCAGGCCGGCCAGGATGCGCAGCATCGGCGCGCTGCGGCGCATCGCGATCGAGGCGAACAGGCCGGTGCCGACCCAGCTGCTGGCGGTCACCAGCGATTCCAGCAACTGCTGGCTCTGCATGTCCTCGGGCCGCAGGCCGATATGGTCCTGCCAGGCCTTCAGCTGCGGGAACACCATCTGCAGCACCTGCATCGGCCAGGACTCTGGGTCGGTCAGCCATTCGCGCACGATGCCGCCCATGCCGAACAGGTGCTCTTGCGGAAACACCTGCGCGAACGGCCACAGCAGCAGCAGGATGATGGCAAAGCTGGCGTGCGGCTCGAACCACGCATGGCGCAGGCGCGTCAGGCGCCCGTCGTCGATCAGGGCCCGGGTGAACGGCGCCACCACCGCGCCGCCCAGCAGCGCGCCCAGCGCATTGGTGATCAGGTCGATATTGGAAGAGATGCGGCTTGGCAGCCAGGTCTGGAAGGCCTCCATGCAGGCCGACAGCAGCGCCCCGGCCACCAGCGCCACCAGCGTGGCGCGCCCGCCCGACATGCGCGGATGCAGCGACAGCACCACCAGCGCGCCGAACGGGAAGTATCCCAGCACATTGGTCAGCAGGTCGAAGTCGGTGATGTAGCGCGGCTTGGGCGCGCTCAGGAAGGCAAACGGCGAAACGCCGTTGTCGACCCAGCCCGAGAACGGGTACAGGCTGGCGTACACGACCAGCAGCGTGAAGCAAATCAGCCCCACGCGGGCCAGCGGCGAGTGCTGCGGGCCGCTGGGTTCCGGCGTTGGCTGAGCCGCCGGGGGCGGCGCGGAGGGCGGCGGGGGAGCCGGCTCCATGGCATGTCTCCTTGCGTGTCTACTTTAGCTGCAGCGTGCCGATCCAGTCGAGCAGCGCCGCGATCACCGCGTCGCTGGCCTCGGCCAGCGCCTTGACGCCGCCGGCACCATCGGCGCTGGCCGCGGGCCGGCGCGCCTCGAAGGTGTGCTGGCCGAGCATGCCTTGCTGGAACACCGTGGCGCGCATCCGCACCACGCCTTCGCTGGTGGTGGCGCTGTCGAACACCTGGTCGAACTCGATCAGGTCTACCTTCAGCGCCGGCACGCTGCTGTCGCCGGACCAGCTCAGCGTGCCGCGCGCGGCCACGGCCTCGCGCAGCCGCTCGTCGAACAGGCGCGTGGGCGACATCACCCAGCGCTGCGTGGCGTAGGCCTGCAGGCGCTGCGCCTGCGCATACTGCAGCCGGTAGAAGAGGGCGTTGCCGTCCAGCCAGTTGGGCCCGTCGGTCTGCGCCACGCGCAGTTTGGGCAGCCGCGCCGGCACAGGGTTCCCGTTGCCGGGGGTGGCGGCGGCCGGCGGGCCGAGGTCGTAGGTGACGGTGGGGTTGTTGCCGCGCGTCAGCGCGCAGCCCGACAGCGCCAGCCCCACGGCGGCCAGCAGCAGGGCGGCCTGGAGGCGGGAGCGCGCGGATCGGAGAAAGCGTGGCATCTCGGTCGCAGGGTTCACGGCGGTATCTCGCGGTTGGCGGTATCGGGTGAGGGGCGGCATGGGGGTCGCGCTACGGTACGCTGAAGCCCGGCTCGCCCGGGCCCGGGGCAGGCGCGGGCGCGCCGAACAGCACGCTGCTCGGGCTCTCGTTGAACTGGCCGGCGGCACGCTCGAAGGTGCGCGCAGTCTGGCGCGCGTCGCGGGCCAGGCCATTGAGCTGCGGCAGGGTCTCTTCGCTGAAGGTGCCCGCCGCGGACTGCACCGACGAGGCCGCGCCCTGCATGTCGCGCCCGACGCTGTCGACGGTGCGCATCACGGTGCCGTTGGGGTTGGCCAGCTCCTGTGTCAGGCGCCGGGTCGATTCCAGCGTGGCGTTCAGGTTCTCGGTCACCTTCGGCAGCCGGTTGGCGGCCGGGCCCAGCGAATCGGACAGCCGCGAGTAGTCTTCCGCGGTCTTGCGCACCGCGTGGATCGCGGCCATCAGCTCAGTGCGATTGGCGCTCTGGAACATGTCGTTGAGCGAGGCCATTATGGTCTCGACCTGCGTCAGCAGCGAATCGCCGCGCTTTTCCAGCTCTTCGAAGAAGCCCGGCCGCATGGCGATGCGTGCCACCGCCTTGGGCGAGGTCGGCAGCGGCGGCGAGGCGGTGCCGTCGTGCGCGGCGGAGTCGTCGAGCTGCACGTAGGCGATCCCGGTCACGCCCTGGAAGCCCAGCGTGCCATAGGTGGTGCGCGTGATCGGCGTGTCCTTGTTGACACTGACGCGCACGATGATCTGGCCCGGCACCTGCGAATCGAACTTGATCGACTCTACCTTGCCCACCGCAAGCCCGCGGTATTTCACGTCGCCCTGCGGCTGCAGGCCGTTGACGGTGGAACGCGTGATCAGGTCATAGGGCACGCGCACGGCGTGGTCGCTGCTGAACCAGAAGATCGCGAACAGCACCAGCACGGCCAGGCCGATGGTGAACACGCCGGCAAGGAATGCGTGTGACTTGTTTTCCATCATGCTTCTCCAGGGGGCACCGCATCCGGCTGCCCGTGCGGTGGCAGCGCCTGCATGGCGCGCTGGGCGCGCTCGCCCAGGAAATACTCGCGGATGAAGGGGTGGTCCACCTTCACCACTTCCGCAATGGGCGCGGCGGCAATCACCTTGTGGTCGGCCAGCACCGCGACCCGGTCGGACAGCGCCACCAGCGTGTCCAGGTCGTGCGTGATCATCACCACGGTCAGGCCCAGTTCGCGGCGCAGTTCGCGGATCAGCGCCACGTAGTCGTCCGAGGCCATCGGGTCCAGCCCCGCGGTGGGCTCGTCCAGGAACAGCAGTTCCGGCTCCAGCGCCAGTGCGCGCGCCAGCGCGACGCGCTTGATCATGCCGCCGGACAGGTCCGACGGCATCTTGTCGGCGTCTCGCGCCGACAGGCCCACCAGCTGCAGCTTGAGCAGCGCGGCCTGGCAGATCAGGTTGTCGGGCAGCGCGCGCAGTTCACGCAGGGGCAGCGCGATATTGTCGATCACCGACAGTGCCGAGAACAGCGCGCCGCGCTGGAACTGCAGCCCCCAGCGGCTGCGCAGCGCCTGCAGCTGCGCCGGGCGCAGCCGGGTCGGGTCTTCACCGAACACCTTGATGGTGCCCGAGGTGGGCCGCTCCAGGCCCACGATCTGGCGCAGCAGCACGGTCTTGCCGCTGCCCGAGCCGCCCACGATCGACAGCACCTCGTCGCGGTAGACGTCCAGGTTGACATGGTCATGCACCACGGCCTTGCCGAAGCGCTTGACCAGTTCGCGCACCTCGATGACCGGGGTGCGGTCCTTGTGGACCTTCCCGTCCGGAGTGCCGGTAGCTGGCGCCGCGCTCACAGGCCCACGTCCTTGAACAGGATGGCGAAGACCGCGTCGGCCAGGATCACGATGGTGATCGCCGTCACCACCGAGGCGGTAGTGCCTTCGCCCAGGCTCTGCGTGTTGGGCTTGATGCGCAGCCCGAAGTGGCACGCGGTCAGCGCGATCAGGATGCCGAAGGCGACACCCTTGCCCAGGCCCAGCCACAGGTTGGCCACCGGAACGGCGTCGGGCAGCTCGCGCAGGAAGAAGGTGGCGCTGATGCCCAGCTGCATGCGCGCGGCCAGCATGCCGCCGGCCAGCGCCATCACATCCGTCCATGCCACCAGCAGCGGCATGGCAATGGCCAGCGCGATCACGCGCGGCATGATCAGCCGGAAGCCGTGCGAGATGCCCATCACGCGCATGGCATCGAGTTCTTCCGTCACGCGCATCACGCCGATCTGCGCGGTAATGGCCGAACCCGAGCGCCCCGCGATCAGGATCGCCGCCAGCACCGGCCCCAGCTCGCGGATCACCGCCATGCCGAGGATGTTGACGATAAAGGTGCTGGCGCCAAAGGTGCGCAGCTGGTTGGCCGACAGGTACGACAGCACGATGCCGATCAGAAAGGCCACCAGCGCGGTGATGCCAAGCGCCTTGTAGCCGACGTTATAGATATTGGCCGAGATCTCGCGCCAGGGGCCGCGCTGCGGCACGCGCGCAAGGCGCAGCAGGTCGAAGGTCAGCTGGCCCAGCATGGTGACGCCGATGCCCAGCTGCGCGCCGAACGACAGCAAGTTCGCCCCGAACAGCGTCACCGGGTTGAAGCGGTCCACCATGTGCTTCTTCCAGCCCTCGTCCTGCACCGCGGCGATGCGCTCGAACACGCGGCGCTGGCCCTCGCTGGCATCGAGCCGCTGCGGCAGCGCGCCGTTCCAGGCCTGCCACAGCAGTTGCCCGCCGATATGGTCCAGCCGCTCGACGCCGGCCAGCGACCACTGCGCGCTGTCTGGCGCCTGCGCCAGCTCATGCAGCTGCGCGCGCAGCTGCCGCGCCTGGTGGCAGCCGGCCAGGGCGAGCGCGGTCCAGTCGCCACGCAGCGCTACGCTGACGGTTCCGTCCCCGCGCGTGATATGGAAGTCTGGCGTCGTCTGGCGTTCCAAGGGCATGCGATGTGATGACCGAGTCTCGATTCTAAGCCACCCGCCCCGCTGGCGCGACCGCGCCGTGCCGAGGCGGCGGCGCGGCTACAATGCGGCATCTGCCGCAGGCACCCGGGGCGCATCCCTGCCCCCGCCTGTGTTTTCTACGATCGCCATCGATCCCAGTCCTTTGCCGCGCATGTCCGCTGTTCCTCCGACGCCATCCGACCCTTCCGCCCGATCCGGCGCCAACTGGCGCATCGATGCCGGCGCGCTGCGCGGCATGCTGTCGCCCGCGTTGAGCGACTGGACGCTGGAGCTGGTGGAGGAAACCGGCTCCACCAATGCCGACCTGACCGCGGCCTGCCGCCAGGCGCCGTGGTCCGACGCCGGCAGGCTGCGCCTGGCCTACCGCCAGACCGCCGGGCGCGGGCGCCAGGGCCGGCCGTGGCAGGGGCAGGCAGGCATGACCTTCTCGGTGGCACTGCCGCTGGAGCTGGCGCCGGCGCAGCTGAGCGGCCTGAGCCTGGCCGTGGGCCTGGCGCTGGCCGAGGCCCTGGGCGATGTCGAGGCGGGCCTCGGCGCACGGATCGGGCTGAAATGGCCCAATGACCTCCAGATCGATGGCCGCAAGCTGGCCGGCATCCTGATCGAGGCGGTGCCCGCCGGGCCGCAGCGTGTCTGGGCCGTGATCGGCATCGGCCTGAACCTGGTGCGCGACGCGCAGATGGAAGCGGCACTGGGCCGCGAGCTGGCGGGCGTGGCCGAGGCCATGCCCGGCTTCGACGCGCAGCGCGATGCCCCGCGCCTGCTGGCCGCGCTGCTGGAACGGCTGGCGGCCATGCGCACCGCGTTCCTGGCGCACGGTTTCGGGCCGATGGCGCGACGCTGGTCCGCGGCCGATGCCTACCGCGACCAGCCGGTGCGGCTGCTGCACGATGGCAAGGTGATCGCCGAAGGCATGGCGCGCGGCGTCGACGAGGCCGGCCACCTGCTGCTGGAAACGCCGGCGGGGCTTGAGCGCATCGCCAGCGGCGAGCTGTCGCTGCGGCCCGCGCCGGGGCAGGGAGGCACCGCATGAGCGCGCCGCAGTTGCTGATCGATATCGGCAATACCCGCCTCAAGTGGGCCTGGTGCGAAGCCGGTGCGGCGCTGCCCGCCACCGGCGCGCTGCCCACGCCGTGGCAGCACGGCGGCGCGGTGGCCCATGCCGACGCCGGCGCGCTGCAGGCGCTGGCCGCTGACCTGCGCGCGCTGCGCGGCAGCGGGCCGATGCCGTCGGTGTGGATCAGCAATGTCGCCGGGCCGGTGATCGCGGCCGCCGTGGATGCAGCGCTGGCCGACGCCTTCGGGGGCTGTGCGCCGGTGCAATGGGTGCGCAGCGCTGCCGCGCACGGCAACCTGGCCAACGGCTACCGCGAGCCCACGCAACTGGGCGTGGATCGCTGGGTCGGCGCCATTGGCGCGCACCGCTGGCTGCCGCACGACACGCTGCTGGTGGTGACCGCGGGCACGGCCACCACGCTGGATATCGTCACGGCCGCGGCGGACGGCAGCGCGCGCTTCGAGGGCGGCCTGATCCTGCCCGGGCTGGCGCTGATGCTGGGCACGCTGGCGCGCAACACCGCGCAGCTGCCGGCGCTGGACGTGGACGATGCCGGCACCGTGGCGGGCGCGCACCTGCGCTGGGCCGACAACACGCACGACGCCATTGCCGCGGGCTGCCTGGCCGCGCAGGCCGGCGCCATCGAACGCACCTGGCGCGCGCTGGGCGAGCGCGGGCCGGCGCGTCGCCCCGTGCGCTGCCTGCTGTCCGGCGGTGCCCGCGGCGCGCTGGCAGGCGCGCTCGCCGTGCCGTTCGAGATGCACGATAATCTGGTGCTGCTTGGCCTGCACGCAATGGCATTGGCCGGCGCCTAGCCGCTGCGCAACTTCTCACACGCCTCAATCCACCCCGACCCATGACCGCCCCAGGCCAGCCCGCCCGGCCACGCTCGCCGCGCATCGTCCCGCTGTTGCTGCTGCTCGCCAATGCCGTGCTGCTGGGGGCGGTGCTGGGGGTGTTCGGCGCGAACCCGCTGGCCGGCTGGTTTGAAACGCCGCGTGAGCCGCAGCGGCTGCAGCAGCAGGTACGTGGGGAGCGGATGCGGGTGCAGGCGCCGGCATTGGCACCAGCGTCGGCACCAGCGGCGGATGCCGCACCGCGCAGCGCGCTGCCGTCGGCCACGCTGGCTGCCTGCATCGAGATCGGTGGCTTCAGCGCCCAGGCGGCGCGCCGCGCCACTGAAGACCTGGCCGCCGCGGCGCTGCGCGTGGAAGCGTTCGCGCGGCAGGAACAGGTGCGCTGGTGGGTCCACCTGCCCGCGCAGCCCACGCGCGAGCATGCAGAGCGCAAGCTGGCCGAACTGCGCCGGCGCAATGTGACGGAGTACTCGCTGGTGACCGCCGGCACGCCCGAGGCCACCACCTATACGGTGTCGCTGGGCCTCTTCCGCGAGCGCGAGCGTGCCGAGCAATATCTCGATTCCCTGCGCGGCCACGGCGTGCGCACCGCCATGCTGACCGAGGCCGCGCGCCCGCTCACGCGGCAGTGGCTGCGCGTGCGCGATGCCGACGACGCGGCGCGCGCCCGGCTCGAGGCCATGCGCCAGCGCTACGGCGCCGAGGACGTGCTGGCCTGCTCCTGAGCGACCTGAGCTGCCCTAGCTGCCCTGGCGTACCCTGGTCAGCAGCTTGGTGGTCGAGCGGTCGTGCAGGAAGGGGATGGCGTAGGCCTCGCCGCCCCAGCTGCGCACCAGCCGGGTTTCTTCCAGCGTGTCGATGTCGTAGTCGCCGCCCTTGACGTAGATGTCGGGGCGCACCAGGCGGATCAGCTCCACCGGGGTCTGTTCGCGGAACATCGCGACCAGGTCGACCGACTCCAGCGCGGCCAGCAGCGCCATGCGGTCCGATTCATGGTTCAGCGGGCGGTCGTCGCCCTTGCCCAGCATCTTCACGGAAGCGTCGCTGTTGACGCCGACCACCAGGCTCGCGCCCAGTGCGCGCGCCTGTGCCAGGTAGGTGGCATGGCCGCGGTGCAGGATGTCGAAGACGCCATTGGTGAACACCAGCGGGCGCGGCAAGGCGGCAATGCGCGCGGCCAGCGCGGCGGGGGTGTCAGGCAGGGTCAGCTTGGATTCGAAAGCGGGTACGGACATAGGGTCGGCATCGGAAATTGGGGCTGGCCCCTGGTCGGAGCCGGCGCGCTTGCCCGAGATGGTACCCCTTCTTGTGATCCCCGCCGGCGGTGGGGCCCTGGTTACCCCGTCACGCACAGCCTCATGGCGGCGTCGTTGGCGACATCCCTGGCTACCGGACCGGCAACCGGCTGGGCCTGCTGCACCGACGCGGTGGCAATGCCGCGCAAGGTGCCCTGCAGCGCCTGCCGCACGGCGTCGATATGCGCGGCCTGCGCGTTGCCGGCCAGGTAGAGCAGGCGCACGCTGGCCCACGCCGGGAAGCCTTCGGGTACGTCCGCCACATAGGCCGCGTTGGCGCCGTCGACCCAGGGCACGTTGTACTTCAGCACCGGCGTCACGCCGCCGCGCGAGCGCCACAGCGCCATCTGCGCATTCCATGACGGCGCCACGGTCAGCCTGACCTCGTCGGCCATGCCGGCCAGGTAGCGCCGCACGGGGTGTTCGGTATCGGCGTCGTCGGTCAGCAGGGTCCAGTGCTCGCGCGGGTCCGGCGCGCCCCTTTCGTCCGGATTGCCGGCGGCTCGCGCCGGTGCCAGCCGGATCAGGCTGCGCTGGGCCATCATCACGTGCTCGGCCATGACGCCGCCCGCGCAGGGCAGTCCGTCGACCGTGACGGCGCAGTCGATCTGGCCCCGGGCCAGGGCCTGCCCGGTGTGCTGGCCGTTGCCGATCGTGCTGGAGGTGAGATGCGCATCGGGCAATGCGCCCGCCAGGCTTGCCAGCACCTGCGCCAGTGCGGGATCGCCGAGCGCCATCGACAAGCCTATGCGCAGCACCTGGTGCGACCCCGCACTGCGCTGTGGCCGTTCCCCGGCCTGCGTCACCAGGCCGTGTCAGCGTTCAAGCATGCCGGCCGCGGCGCGCTCCAGGCGCAGCCCGTATTCAGTCGGCACCACGGAGCCACGCCGTTCGATGAACAGCTGGTCGCCGGTCACGTCGCGCAGCTTGCGGATGGCATAGGCCACCGTGGGCTGGCGGATGCCGAGAGCCTGCGCGGCCAAGCTGATGCTGCCGTAGCGCATCACCTGGACGAACACGGACAATGCCTTGAAATCGATATGCCGCAATCCTTACCCCTGCCAGATCGTTATCGCGCGCCGATATGAAAATGTGCTCGGCAGCATTGCCGTGCCAACAACGCCTGGCCCGTACGTTGCGGGTGGGCGGATTTCCGGGCGGGGCAACCTGGTCGTGAAGGCTGCCGCGATGCCACCGGGCAAATGGCGCTGCGGAAAATTGCCAGCTGTGGCTGGCGGTAATTCGGATGTTATCGGAATTACGATGCATTACGCCGCGAATTAAATAAATTCGTAATGCCGAATTTACAACGAATTGACCGTCAGGATAATCGCCGCGTGATTTAAATATTTTATTTTGGGATATGAATTTATTCGACGAACGGGCCCCAGGCATGGGTTTGCCGCCGCCGCGTTACAGCGCGGCAGTGCGTGGGGCGGGAATGGAATGATGTAGTAACCAGCTACTACCTGCATGGCAGCTGGCTCGCTTATCATACGACGCGCTTGAATTTCCAGGATAAGGAAATCAGCAATGCAGAATACCCGCCACAGCCGGACCAGGTCCGGTGCGCCGCGGCGGGTCGCATTTGTCGGGAATGCGTCAAGGCAAAAGAAGGGCAAAAAAAAGCCCCGCTTCGGCGGGGCTTTTTTTCGTGTTGTCGGACTGGCCGCTCAGGCTTGCGCCGGCTGGGCCCCGCCCGTGCCTTGCAGGCTGGCGTTCAGTTCCTTGCGGTAGCGGTTCAGGTCCTGCACCGTTTCGAAGGTGCGTTCGAACAGCAGCGACATGTTGTGCAGGATCCGTTCGATGACCTTCTTCTCCCAGCCTTCGTCAAAGCGGATCTGCTCGTCCAGCCAGTGCTCGAGCCAGTCCGGATCCGGCAGGCGCGACTGCACCGTGTCGTTGGGGAACAGCGCCTTGTTGACGTGCAGGTTGGTCGGGTGCAGCGGCTTCTCGGTGCGGCGGGCCGAGGCCATCAGCACGCCGATCTTGGCAAAGGCGGCGCGCGCGCTGTCGCCGAACTGCGCCAGGTACTTCTTCATGTAGCGCAGGTAGGCGCCGCCATGGCGGGCTTCATCCTGCGACAGGGTGCGGTAGATATGCTTGATCACCGGTTCCGTGTGCCATTCGGCTGCGCGGCGGTACCAGTGGTTCAGGCGGATCTCGCCGCAGAAATGCAGCATCAGGGTTTCCAGCGGCGGGGCCGGATCGAACTCGAAGCGCACCGCGTGCAGTTCTTCCTCGGTCGGCACCAGGTCCGGGCGGAAGCGGCGCAGGTACTCCATCAGCACCAGCGAGTGCTTCTGTTCCTCAAAGAACCAGATGCTCATGAACGCCGAAAAATCAGAATCGTGGCGGTTGTCGCGCAGGAACATCTCGGTCGCGGGCAGGGCGGACCATTCCGTGATCGCGTTCATGCGAATGGTCTTGGCCTGGTCGTCCGTCAACATGCTGGCGTCAAAGGTATCCCAGGGGATGTCCTTGTCCATGTGCCAGCGGACGGCTTCCAACGATTTGAACAGTTCGGGGTAGAGCATGGTAAGCCTTTGAAATCACGGGCAGATTCTACCAGATGCGAATTATTCTCTTCTCCTTTTTTAGTCCGGATCGGGGCAAATGCAACGCTTTTTGACGCGGTTTGGCGCAGCCGACTGCATATTGCGGGCGATCAGCGCAACGCTGACACGTCAATGTGCCAGCCGCGGCGCCTGGCAGGACGCCATGTGGGGCAGGCTGCTCAGGGCGAAAGTGCACGCTCGCCCGCCGGCAGCGCGGCCGGTGGCGTGCCCGGGACGATGCCGAACAGGAACGCTGCCAGCTCGTCCGCCTGGGCCTCGGCGTCGCGCTCGCCCAGCGCCATCAGGGCCTGGGTGAAGGCGGGTTCGAACAGCAGGTAGCTGGCAAAGGCGGCGCCGCGCGCCTCGGTGCCGCCCAGTGGCGCCAGCAGGGCGCGCACCGTGCGCGGCAGCTGCTTCTGGTGCTCGGCGGCAATGGCTTCGATCGGCTCGCTGGGGGCGATCGTCATCACCTGCACCGGGCGCCAGCCCTCGCGGTCGCCGGCCAGCTCCGGCATGCGCGCCAGCAAGCGGTTGATATGCAGCAGCCGCTCCAGGTCGGCGTTGAGTCCATCCAGGAAGATGCTGGCCAGCGCCTGCCCGCCCACCTGCGCCAGCGACGGGTAGCCGCCGGCCGGCACGGTGTCGTACCAGCCCGAGCGCTGGCGCGAGGCCGCGCCGATCGCCAGCACGCGCGACGCGCCCAGGTGGATCGCCGGCGAAAGCGGCGACATCTGCCGCATGGTGCCGTCGCCGAACCACTCATGGTGGCCGTCCAGCTCCAGCGGCATCGCTGGGAACAGGAACGGAATCGACGCGGATGCCAGCAGGTGGTCCACCGTGATCTGCGCCGGGATCGCAATGCGCTGGCTGCGGTGCCACGGATGGATGCGGTGGTGCGACTGGTAGAAGGTCACGTGGCGCCCGGTGCTGTAGGACAGCGCGGTGACCGCGAACGCCTGCAGCGCACCGCTGTCCAGGCTGGCCTGCACGCGCTCGGGCTCGAACAGCTCGCCCAGCATGCTGCCCAGCGGGGTGTTGTCGAACAGGGCGCGGGGCGCGCGCCGCTGCGTGGCCCAACCCAGCGCCAGCGTCGACAGCCAGCGCGCGCCCGACATGCCCACGCGCAGCACGTCGGTGCGGTAGACGTCGTCGGCATGGATGCTGTGCCACAGCGCCGCCAGGCTCTGCGTGGCGGCCTGGAAGTCCCCCGCCTGGATCGCCAGCCCGGCGCCGTTGACTGCGCCTGCCGAGGTTCCGGCGATGATGCCGAACGGCATCGCGCCATGGCCCTTGCCGTGCCGCGTGGCAATGCGTGCCAGCCCGCTCAGCACGCCCGCCTGGTAGGCGGCGCGCGCGCCGCCGCCCATCATGATCAGCGCGGTGGCGGCGGGGTTGGGTCCGGATTGCAGCGCGGGGTGGGGGCGGGAAGGACTCGCGGTGCATTGCGTTGGCGTGGACGAATTGTCGGGCGTTTTGGCTGTCAGGCTGCGCTGCTGCCGTTGGCGCCGTGGCTGCCGCCGCCGTTGTTGCCTCCGTTCTTGCCATTGTCATCGCCGTTGCCCGCGTCCTTGGCCGGCTTTGCCTTGGCTGCCTTTTTGGCCGGCGCCTTCTTTGCCGGCGCCTTCTTCGCGGCAGGCTTGCCCGTCCCGGCGGAGGCGGCCTTGCCGGGCGCGCCCGTCTTCGGCTTTGCAGCGGGCGCTTGCGCTGCGGCCTCGGGGCCGGCCGCGGCGCCGAAGCCACCCATGCCGAACGGGGCGATGCTGGCCGCGGCGGCGCTGCTGGCGATCTGGTTGAACTGCTGTTGCAGCAGGTCCCACCACAGCGCGGCGTTGGGTGGCAAGGTGGAATCCGTGTCGCTTGCCGCAGCCTGCGGGTGCTCGGCGGCAGGCGGCTCCGGTTGCGCACCGCTGCCGGCATCCGCGCCGGCGGCGCGCTCCGGCGCCGCGGCACTGGGCGTGTTGGCCGCGCGCGCGACGTTCTCCATGGCGGACTGCATGGATTCGGGCGACAGCGCGTTGCCGAAGGTCTGCAGCGCCACCAGCGTGGCGCGCTGCACTTCCAGGCCCTGGATGGTGGTGCGCAGCAGGTTGGTGTTCAGCTGCAGCCAGCTCTCCACGGCCTTCAGGTCGGCAATGCGCTTGTCGAGGTCGTCGAGGTCCATCGGCGGCGTCATCGCCTGCAGGCCGGGCATCAGGCCGGCGGGCATGCCGCTGCCGCTGCCCCACAGCCGGCGCATGAAGTCGAAGCCGTTGGTGAAATCGGGAATCTGTCCGAACATGGTCGAGCGCTCCGTGTGCGGCGCAGCCCCGGGATTGGCCAGGAGGGCCCGTCGGGCCGGCGGCTGCGTCGTCGTTACCTGAATTGTGGCGGCCGCTTCTGGCGCAGGCTCGCCATGCCTTCGTGCACGTCGGGGCCGGCAAAGCCCATGAATTCAAGCGCCAGCGAGGTATCGAAGGCGGGGCCGGCCATGCGCAGCCAGTTGTTGAGGGCATACTTGGTCCAGCGGATCGCGGTCTGCGACCCGGCCGCCAGCCGGTTGGCCACCTCGAACGCGCGCGCCACCAGTTCGTCCTCTTCCACCGCCAGCGAGACCAGGCCGATCCGCTCGGCTTCCTCGCCGCTGACCGACTCGCACAGCATCAGATAGTACTTGGCCTTGGCCATTCCGCACAGCAGCGGCCACACGATGGCGGCATGGTCGCCCGCAGCCACGCCCAGCCGGGTATGGCCGTCGACGATGCGCGCGGTCCTGGCCGCGATCGAAATATCGGCCAGCAGGCCGGCCACCAGCCCGGCGCCGACGGCGGGACCGTGCATGGCGGAGACCACCGGCTTGTCGCAGTTGATGACGTTGTAGACCAGGTCGCGCGCCTCATGCCAGACGCGGGTGCGAGTCTCGAAATCGTTGGCCATGTCCTCGACCAGGGCCAGGTCGCCGCCGGCCGAGAAGCCCTTGCCCTCGCCGCGGATCAGCGCCACGCGCACCTCGGGGTCGGCGGATACGTCGCGCCAGATCTCGGCCAGCTCGCGGTGCATGTTGGCGTCCGCCGTGGCCAGCTTCTGGTTGGCCGACTGGGCCGCGCCCATGATGATTTCGAGGATGGGGCCGTGGCGGCGCAGCGTCAGTGCGCGATAGCGCTCGTAGCGGGGGGAGAGGGGTGTGGAGTCAGCGGTGGGGGTAGTCATTGGGGGCCTGAGAGGTACGGGTTAGCGGCGCGCCGCATGCATCGTTATTTGCCAACCGATCGGTCGGTTAATTATATGCACATCCGGCTCGCCACCGCACCCCGCGGCCCCAATGTGCGTCAGGCCGCTGCCACCAACTGGTCGATCGCGCCGAATACCGAATGGCCCTGCGCGTCGAACATCTCGATCTTGACCGCGTCGCCGAACTTCATGAACTCGGTCACGGGCTTGCCCTCATCGATGGTTTCCAGCATGCGCTTCTCGGCGATGCAGCAGTAGCCCTTCTTGCGGTCGACGTTGGAGATCGTGCCCGAGCCCACGATGCTGCCGGCACGCACATTGCGGGTCTTGCAGATATGGGCGATCAGCTGGCCGAAGTCGAACACCATGTCGGTGCCGCAGTCGGGCTGGCCCACCTTCTTGCTGTTCCAGTGCACCGTCATCGGCAGGTGCACCTTGCGCTCGCACCAGGCCTCGCCGAGTTCGTCGGGCGTCACCGCCACCGGCGAGAACGCCGTGGCCGGCTTGCTCTGGAAGAAGCCGAAGCCCTTGCCCAGCTCGGCCGGGATCAGGTTGCGCAGCGAGACATCGTTGGCCAGCATCACCAGGCGGATGGCTTCGCCGGCCTGCTCGGGCGTGGCGCCCATCCTCACGTCGCCGGTGATCACGGCCACCTCGGCCTCGAAGTCGATGCCAAACGCCTCGCTGGCGCAGACGATATCGTCCTGCGGACCGACGAAGTCGTCCGAGCCGCCCTGGTACATCAGCGGGTCGGTCCAGAACTCGGGCGGCATCTCGGCGCCGCGCGCCTTGCGCACCAGCTCGACGTGGTTGACGTAGGCCGAGCCGTCGGCCCACTGGTAGGCGCGCGGCAGCGGCGCCATGCAGTCCCTGGGGGCGAACGGGAAGGGGTGGCGCGCGCGGCCGGCGTTGAGCGCGTCGTACAGGTCCTGCAACTGCGGCGCATAGAAGGGCCAGTCGTCCAGCACGGTCTGCAGCTTGCCGGCGATGTCGGTGGCGTAGTGGGCAGTCTTCAGGTCGCGCGACACGACCACCAGCTGGCCGTCGCGCGAACCGTCCTTCAGGGTTGCGAGTTTCATGAATGCAGTGCGGTAGGGATCGGGGGCGCCCGCGGGGCCGGCGCAATGGCCGCTAGTCTACCGTGGCCCGCCCGCGCCAGTCAGTCGACGGTGATGCCCTTGGCCTTGATCAGCTTGCCCCAGCGCTCGCCCTCGGCGCGCGCGTAGCTGGCGAATTCCTCAGGCGTGCTGTAGACCGCCTCCACGCCGACGCCTTCCAGCTTCTTCTGCACTTCGGGCGTCTTCAGCGCCTTGACCAGCTCGGCGTTCAGGCGCGTGACCACGGCCTTGGGCGTGCCGGCCGGCGCCACCATGCCTTGCCAGGCGTAGGCCTCGAAGCCGGCCACGCCGCCCTCGGCCACGGTCGGCACGCTGGGCAGCACGGTAAGGCGCTTGGGCGTGGCCACGCCGAGCGCGCGCAGCTTGCCGGCCTGCACATTCTGCTGGCCCGAGGCCAGGTCCAGGAACATCAGGTCGACCTGGCCCGCGAGCAGGTCCTGCACCGCCGGCGCCGCGCCCTTGTAGGGCACGTGCGTCATCTTGACCCGGGTCTGGTCCATGAACAGTTCCATCGCCAGGTGGTGCGGGCTGCCCGCGCCCGGCGAGGCGAAATTGACCTTGCCCGGGTTTTTCTGCGCGTACTCGACCACTTCCTTGAGCGTGCGCGCCGGGAAGTTGGGATTGGCCACCAGCACCAGCGGGAAGCGCGCAAGCTGGCCGATGTAGACGAAGTCCTTGTCCGGGTTGTACGGCAGCTTCTTGTATAGCGACGGATTGGCGGCCAGCGTGGCGGTGTCGGCGGTCAGCACGGTGTAGCCGTCGGGCTTGGCATGCGCCACGGCATCGGCGCCGACGATGGTGGCCGCGCCGGGGCGGTTGTCGATCACTACCTGCTTGCCCAGCCCCGGGGTGATGGCCTGGGCCACGGTGCGCGCCACCACGTCGGTGCCGCCGCCGGCGGGATAGGGCACGACCCAGCGGATCGGCTGCGACGGCCAGTCGTCGGCGCGCGCGGGGGCGCTGGCGGTGAACAGGGCGGCAAGCAGGGTACCGGCCGTCAATGCGGCGAGGGCGGGGCGAAAGTAGCCAAGGGGGCGCATCGGTTGTCTCCGTGTTAAAAAGGGGCCCGGTTCGGGCGGGCTTGCACGAGAGGCACGCCGCCGGCCAAGTCTGTTGCGAGGAAAGTCTACCGATGGCTTAAAAATTGGTAAATCGATTTCGCTATAGTAAATTTACCTACGAATTTCCCCCGCCCCCGGGGATAGCCAACCATCCGCCGCATGTCAGAGATCGAAGAAGAAGACACCAAGCTGCGTTCCGGCATCCAGTCCATCGAGGTGGGCTTCAGGCTGCTGCAGGCGCTGGCGGTGTCGCCGCGCGCGATGATGCTGCGCGACCTGGCCGCCGCGGCCGGCATGAACCCGGCCAAGGCCCATCGCTACCTGGTCAGCTTCATGCGGCTGGGTGCGGTGGCGCAGGACCCCGTCAGCGGGCGCTATGACCTGGGCCCGTTCGCGCTGCAACTGGGCCTGGCCGGGCTGAACCGTCTCGATCCGGTCAAGAAGGCGCGCCCGATCCTGTCGCAGTTGCGCGATGAACTGGACCTGACCGCCGGCATTGCCGTGTGGGGCAACCACGGTCCCACCGTGGTGCACTGGGAGGAGTCCAGCCATCCCGTCACCGTCAGCCTGCGCCTGGGCGATGTTATGCCGATGCTGAACTCAGCCACCGGCCGGCTCTACGGCGCCTACCTGCCGCGCAAGCAGACCCTGCCGCTGATCGAGCGCGAGCTGGGCGCACGTGGCAATGACGGCCTGCCCGACATGCCGCGCTCACTGGCCGATTACGACGCGATCTGCGCCGAGGTGCGCGCGCATGGCGCGGCGCGCACGCTCGGCGGCGTGCTGCCGGGCATCAATGCATTCTCGATGCCGGTGTTCAACGCCAACGGCCACCTGGCCATGGGGCTGATCGTACTGGGCGCGCAAAGCATATTCGATGCAGAATGGGGCGGTACGATGGATCGTCGCATCCGTGACATCGCCCAACAGCTCTCATCGGAACTTGGCTACCTTGGTGCAGCCACCCCGGCCGGAGAAACCGGCCAATCCTAGTCTCCACGCCCGGCCCGGCGCGGATCCCCGCGTCTGGCGCCGGCGGCGCTGGATCATCGTGATCGCCCTGGTGCTGCTGGTCCACGTGCTGGCCGTAGTGGGCTTTGTGCGCATGCCGGGGCCGCTGATCCCGGTGGATGTCAGCAGCACGCCCACGCTGGAAGCGGTGCTGCTGCCGCCGCCCAGGCCGCCAGCCCCGCCCGCGCCGCGGCCGGTGCCGCGCCCGCAGCCCAGGCCGGCCGCGCCGGCCCCGCAACCCGAGCCGCAGGAAGCACCCGCTCCCCCGCTCGCCACCAGCCCGCAGGGCCCGGCCGAGATGGCTTCGGGCACCGGCGGCGAAGGCAGCGCGGCCAAGCCTGCCACCCCTGCCGCCGCGCCATCCGGCGGCCCGCAGGGCGGCGTCGATGGCGTGCGCTACGACCCGCCGCCGTCGGCGACGATGCACTACGCCAGCTTCGTCAACGGCGTGCAGAACCCCGACGGCCTGATCCGCTGGGAGCAGGACGGCAGCCGCTACCGGCTGGCGGTCGAAACCCGCGTGTTGTGGTTCCGCTTTGCCTTCCAGAGCGGCGGCGCGATGGCCGTGCAGGGACTGTTGCCGGAACGCTACGAAGAACGCCGCCGCAACAAGACCGAGAGCTCGCGTTTCGATGCCGCGGCCGGCACCGCGGTGCTTGCCTCGGGCACGCAAGCCCAGTTCCCGCCCGGCGCACAGGACCGCTTCAGCGTATTTCTGCAGCTGGTGGGGCTGGTGCGCGGCAATCCCCAGCGATATGCCACTCCGGGAGTGACGGAAACGTTCCTTGTGGCCGACACGCGGGATGTGGAACCCATGCAAGTGCAGTATGTTGGAGAGGACGAGATCGAGACCGGCCGCGGCGTGATACGCGCAAAGCACTTTGTGCGACTGCAGCGCCGAGCCAATGACCGGCGCCGCGTCGAGCTCTGGCTGGCGCAGTCGCTGGGCTGGATGCCGGTGCGCCTGCGCCAGACCGAGCCCGACGGCACCCAGATCGACCTGGTGTACCGCGGCAAGGAAGGGCAGTAGGACCGCGGCGCGCGCCTCCCGACGCATCATCCAACCGAAAGGAGCCCAGCCATGACCGTTGCCACGCCACCCGTCGAAACCCACCGCATCCACGCCGAAGGCGCAGACCTGCACGTGCGCGTGGACGGGGCGGACGGGCCCTGGGTGATCCTGGCCCACGCCCTGGCGGCCGACCACACGCTGTGGGACGCCACCGCGCAGCACCTGGCGGGCCGCTATCGCGTGGTGCGCCCTGACATGCGCGGCCACGGCGCCAGCGACGCCCCGCTCGGGCCCTACACCATGACGCGGCTGGCCGACGACGTGGTCGCGGTGATGGACGCGCTGCAGATCCCGCAGGCGCATTTCTGCGGGATTTCCGTGGGCGGCATGATCGGGCAGACCATGGGGCTGCGCCATCCCGAGCGGCTGTTGTCGCTGGCGCTGGTGGCCACCAACAGCCAGACCCCGATGGAGGCGCACCCGATGTGGCACAACCGCATCGGCCAGGCCGAGGCACATGGCATGGCCGGCATGGCCGATGCCACCCTCGGGCGCTGGCTGACGCCGTCCTTCCATGAGGCGCATCGCGACCAGGTGTCGCGCATTCGCGACAGGCTGGTGGGCACGCCGGTACGTGGATATGTGGGTGTGGCCGAGGCGATCATGGCTTTTGACCTCGCCGGCGCGCTTTCCCGCATTCATTGTCCTACGCTGGTAGTAGCGGGCGAGCAGGACCAGGGCGCAACCGTGGCGATGGCACAGAGCATCGCCGCGGCCATCCCCGGTGCCAGGCTCGAGGTAGTGCCGCAAGCGGCGCACCTGGTGCACGTGGAGCAGTCCGAGCGCTTCCATGCCGCGCTGGACGCCTTTCTTGGGAATGCCGCATGCGGGGGGCAGTGCGACGTTCCGTGACAAGCAACACACTGATGTGGAAGGCTCAAGAAACTTGTTGCATTGGCCGATGCCCAATCTATGTAAGGCAGAAAATCGTGGCAACGAGGTGACCCGCACCAATAACTTGATTTCCCGCCGGTCACCCCAAGTTTGGAGGTAAAGCCGCGGCGCCCCCTCACGGCATCAACTGAGGCAAGAACCACAAGGGCATGCCGCCCATCCATGACGCCCAGGAGGTGTGCCATGCAAATGATCTACAACAGCGACAACTACTGCATCGTGGAATTTGGTGCGGATGTCGATCAGGCGCCGCTTGAGTTCGGTGGCTATGAAATCGTCGACAAGAACCTGAAGCGCGAAATCTTCCTCGGCGGCCATCTGGCCGAGAGCTTCCGCGCCGACGTCAAACGCCTGATTGAAAGCGAGCCATCCGTGGAGGAAGTCGACGATTTTCTCGGCAAGTTCGACAATGTAATGATGCACCCGCTGGTGATGCACTGAGCGGCTTTGCCTGGAACGATCACGCCCGCTTCGGCGGGCGTTTTTGTTGGTGGCGGGCGTCGCGGGCCGCGCTCAGTATTGTTCCCACGGCAGCCCGTCATGGCGCCAGCCGTTGACCGTGTTGCGGTGGCGCTGCGCATCGAGGTCACCCTCGAAGCCGTGCAGCACGAACTGGACGTTGGAGAAGCCCGCGCCCTCCAGTGCCCGCGCCGCCGCCGACGAGCGGTTGCCGCTGCGGCAGATCAGCAGCACCGGCCGCGCCGACGCCTGGCCCGCCAGCTTCTTCACCATCTGCACGAAATGCGGGTTGACCTCCCAGTCCGGGCCGTCGTTCCAGGGTACGTTGTGCGCGCCCTTGGGATGGCCGACGAACAGGTATTCCATCTCGCTGCGGCAGTCGATAAAGAGCGTCTCGGGCGATTGCGCCAGCAGGTCCTGGGCGTCGGCGGGGGAGAGATGTTGCATGTCGGGCAAGGAAGGGGGCAGCGCGAGGCGCCCGGGAGCGGTGACGGTTACGTCTCTCAGTGTAGGCGCGACCGGGCCGGACAGGCAACCGCCGGCCACCGCGGGCAGCCGCAAGGCCTTGATACACCTGATAAAATCGTCCCTCTTTGGCCAGCATCGGCCACAGCAGCGGCCCGGCGCCGATCCAGCCATGGATACGCTACAGGCCCGCCTTTCCAGAGTCCCCGCCATGAGTGCCCCTGAATCCACTGCGGCCGCGCCGCGCCCCTACACCCGGGCTGCCGAGTTGCCCCGGCTGCTGCAAGAACGCATCCTGATCCTGGATGGCGCCATGGGCACCATGATCCAGCGCTACAAGCTGACCGAGGCGGACTACCGCGGCGCGCGCTTCGCGGAACACAAGGTGGACGTCAAGGGCAACAACGAACTGCTGCTGCTGACGCGCCCGCAGGTCATCAGCGAGATCCATGAGCAGTACCTGGCCGCCGGCGCCGACCTGATCGAGACCAATACCTTCGGTGCCACGGGCGTGGCGCAGGAAGACTACAAGATGGCGGACCTGGCGTACGAGATGAACGTCGAGGCCGCGCGCTTGGCGCGTGCCGCCTGCGACAAGTACAGCACGCCGGAGAAGCCGCGCTTTGTCGCCGGCGCCTTCGGCCCGACGCCCAAGACCGCCAGCATCTCGCCCGACGTGAACGACCCGGGCGCGCGCAACGTGACCTTCGAAGAGCTGCGCGATTCCTACTACGAACAGGGCAAGGGCCTGCTGGAAGGCGGCGCCGACGTGTTCCTGGTCGAGACCATCTTCGACACGCTCAATGCCAAGGCGGCGCTGTTCGCCATCGACCAGCTGTTCGAGGACACCGGCGAACGCCTGCCGGTGATGATCTCCGGTACCGTGACCGATGCCTCGGGCCGGATCCTGTCGGGCCAGACTGTGGAAGCGTTCTGGAACAGCCTGCGCCACGCCCGGCCGATCACGATCGGTCTGAACTGTGCGCTTGGCGCGACGCTGATGCGTCCGTATATCGCCGAACTGGCCAAGGTGTGCGATGCCGCGGTGTCGTGCTACCCCAACGCGGGTTTGCCGAACCCGATGAGCGACACCGGCTTCGACGAAACGCCGGAAGTCACTTCGTCGCTGGTGGAAGAATTCGCCGCTTCCGGCCTGGTGAACCTGGTGGGCGGCTGCTGCGGCACCACCCCCGAGCATATCGCCGCCATCGCCGAGCGCGTGGCCGACAAGAAACCCCGCACCTGGCCCGGCCAGTACCGCGACGCCGCCTGAGCCGGAGCCTGACAACATGAGCGACAACCAACTCCCCCCGCGCCCGATGCGCCTGTCCGGCCTCGAGCCCTTCACCATCGACGACGACACGCTGTTCGTCAACGTCGGCGAGCGCACCAACGTGACCGGCTCCAAGGCCTTCGCGCGCATGATCCTGAACGGCCAGTTCGACGAGGCCCTGGTGGTGGCCCGCCAGCAGGTCGAGAACGGCGCACAGATCATCGATATCAACATGGACGAGGCCATGCTGGACTCGAAGGCCGCCATGGTTCGCTTCCTGAACCTGATCGCCTCCGAGCCGGACATTGCGCGCGTGCCGATCATGATCGACTCGTCCAAGTGGGAAGTGATCGAGGCCGGCCTGCAGTGCGTGCAGGGCAAGCCAGTGGTCAACTCGATCTCGCTCAAGGAGGGCGAGGAACAGTTCCGCCACCACGCCGCGCTGATCCGCCGCTATGGCGCCGCCTCGGTGGTGATGGCCTTCGACGAGAAAGGCCAGGCCGACACCTTCCAGCGCAAGACCGAGATCTGCAAGCGCAGCTACGACATCCTGGTCAATGAAGTCGGCTTCCCGCCGGAAGACATCATCTTCGACCCGAACATCTTCGCGGTCGCGACCGGCATCGAAGAGCACAACAATTACGCGGTGGACTTCATCGAGGCCACGCGCTGGATCAAGCAGAACCTGCCGTACGCCAAGGTCAGCGGCGGCGTGTCCAACGTCTCGTTCTCGTTCCGCGGCAACGACTCGGTGCGCGAGGCGATCCACACCGTGTTCCTGTACCACGCCATCGGCGCGGGCATGGACATGGGCATCGTCAATGCTGGCCAGCTTGGCGTATATGACCAGCTTGACCCCGAGCTGCGCGAGCGCGTGGAAGACGTGGTCCTGAACCGCCGCGAAGATTCCACCGACCGCCTGCTGGAGATCGCGGACCGCTTCAAGGGCGGCGGCGCAAAGAAGGAAGAAAACCTGGCCTGGCGCGGCACGCCCGAGCAGCCGGTGCCGGTGGGCGAGCGCCTGGCGCACGCGCTGGTGCATGGCATCACCACCTTCATCGTCGAAGACACCGAAGAGGTCCGCCAGCAGGTCGAGGCGCGCGGCGGCCGCCCGATCGAGGTGATCGAAGGCCCGCTGATGGACGGCATGAACATCGTCGGCGACCTGTTCGGCGCCGGCAAGATGTTCCTGCCGCAGGTGGTCAAGAGCGCGCGCGTGATGAAGCAGGCGGTGGCACACCTGCTGCCCTACATCGAGGAAGAAAAGCGCCTGCTGGCCGAAGCCGGCGGCGACGTCAAGGCGCGCGGCAAGATCGTGATCGCCACCGTGAAGGGCGACGTGCACGACATCGGCAAGAACATCGTGTCGGTGGTGCTCCAGTGCAATAACTTCGAGGTGGTCAACATGGGCGTGATGGTCCCGTGCAACGAGATCCTGGCCAAGGCCAAGGTCGAGGGCGCGGACATCGTCGGGCTGTCGGGCCTGATCACGCCGTCGCTTGAAGAAATGGCCTACGTCGCCTCGGAAATGCAGCGCGACGACTACTTCCGCGTAAAGAAGATCCCGCTGCTGATCGGCGGCGCCACCACCTCGCGCGTGCATACCGCGGTCAAGATCGCGCCCAACTACGAAGGCCCGGTGGTGTACGTGCCGGACGCCTCGCGCTCGGTGAGCGTGGCGTCGAGCCTGCTGTCGGATGAAGGTGCGGCCAAGTACCTGGACGATCTGAAGACCGACTACGACCGCATCCGCACCCAGCACGCCAACAAGAAGGCTACGCCCATGGTGACGCTGGCGCAGGCACGCGCCAACAAGACCCCGATCGACTGGAGCAGCTACGTCCCGCCCAAGCCCAAGTTCATCGGCCGGCGCGTGTTCCGCAACTACGACCTGGCGGAACTGGCCAACTACATCGACTGGGGCCCGTTCTTCCAGACCTGGGACCTGGCCGGCAAATTCCCCGACATCCTCAACGACGAGATCGTCGGCGAGTCGGCGCGCAAGGTGTTCTCGGACGGCAAGGCGATGCTGTCGCGCCTGATCCAGGGCCGCTGGCTGACCGCCAACGGCGTGATCGCGCTGCTGCCGGCCAATACCGTCAACCATGACGATATCGAGATCTACACCGACGAGACCCGCAGCAAGGTCGCGCTGACCTGGCACAACCTGCGCCAGCAGAGCGAGCGTCCGGTGGTGGATGGCGTGCGCCGCCCCAACCGTTGCCTGGCGGACTTCGTGGCACCGAAGGACAGCGGCATTGCCGATTACGTCGGCCTGTTCGCCGTGACCGCGGGCCTGGGCGTTGAGAAGAAGGAAGCGCAGTTCGAAGCCGATCACGACGACTACAGCGCAATCATGCTCAAGGCGCTGGCCGACCGCTTCGCCGAAGGCTTTGCCGAGTGCCTGCACGCACGCGTGCGCAAGGACTTGTGGGGCTATGACGCCGGCGAGCAGCTCACCAACGAGCAGCTGATCGCCGAGTCGTACCGCGGCATCCGCCCGGCGCCTGGCTATCCGGCGTGCCCGGAGCACACTGTCAAGGGCCCGATGTTCGAGTTCCTAAACGCGCCCGAGATCGGCATGGGCATCACCGAGTCGCTGGCGATGACGCCGGCCGCATCGGTGAGCGGCTTCTACCTGGCGCATCCGCAGTCGACCTACTTCACCATCGGCAAGATCGGCCAGGACCAGCTCGACGACATGGCGGCGCGCCGCCACGAGGACCGCGCCACGCTGGAGCGCGCGCTGGCGCCCAACCTGTAACCGGGTGCGACGGCCGGGCGGCAGGGGCGGCGGCATGGCCCCGCCGCCAGCCCATTGATGCAACAGGGAAAACCGCTGCAGGCGGCCGGCAAAGCCGTGCCGGGGCGACGTGCCAGGCGCCTCACAACTCCTTACAGAGCCTTTCAACTCCTCACAGACCAGCGCAGTCCGGCTCCCTAGACTGAGGCCTCGATACACGCAATCACCAGCGTGATCACCGCGGCGAATGTTTCGCCGCGGGGCATCCTGAAAGGAGTCTGTCCATGAAGAAACTGCTGCTCTCCCTGTCCGCTCTGTCGATCGCTGCCGCTTCCTCGCTGGCCATGGCCCAAGGCACCGGCGTTTCCGTTGGCACGAAGGCCGACGTCGGCGCATCGGTGACCACACCCTCTCCCGCCGCTGCAGCGCAGGGCGGCCTGAACACCGCCGGCAGCGCCGCCACGGGTGCCGCAGGCGCGGCCGAAAAGGGTCTGTCGACCGCGGGCGCGGCGACCAGCAAGGGTCTGTCGGCAGCAGGTTCGGCGGCTGACAAGGGCCTGTCGACCGCCGGCGCGGCAGTCGACAAGAGTGTCGGCACCGCTGCCGACGCCACCGGCGGCGCCGCGGCAGACGCCGGCACCAAGGCCAAGCATGGCAAGCACGCCACCAAGTCGGGCAAGAAGTCGAAGGCCGACGCGAGCGTGGATGTGAGCGCCGATGCCAACGCGGGTGCCAAGGCGCAGTAACCTGGCGCGCTAGTCCACAGTTTCTGGCAACCAGCTACCAGCCCAGCCTCTTAACCGGGGCCGGCGGCGCCAGGGCCCTCCAGGGTGTTTCAGCCCTGACGCGCCGCAGCAAAGCGGGACGGATCGCATCCGTCCCGCTTTGCGTTTGTGCGCGATCAGTGTGCCTTGTGGGCGCTGGCCCCGCCCCATGTCAGCCTGACACCGACAGCCTGCGCCCGCGCCCGGCACTACAATGACATCAACGCAAGCGGTTCCGCCTGCACCCGACTGCACCGGGCAATGTGCCGGTCTGTTCAACCCAGTGGAGCCCACATGATCCGCGTCCTGATCGCTGATGATCACGAGATTGTGCGTGCCGGGCTACGCCAGTTCCTTTCCGAAGAGCCCGACATCCAGGTGACAGGCGAGGCCGGAAGCGGCGACCAGGTCATGGCGCAGTTGCGCGATGCCGAGTTCGATGTCCTGATCCTGGACATCTCGATGCCTGACCGCAACGGCATCGACGTGCTCAAGCTGATCCGTCAGCGCAAGCCCGAATTGCCGGTCCTGATCCTGTCCACCTACCCGGAAGACCAATACGCGATCAACCTGATCCGTGCCGGCGCTTCCGGCTACCTGACCAAGGAAAGCGACCCGGACGACCTGGTCAAGGCCATCCGCACGGTGGCCCAGGGCCGCCGCTACGTGAGCGCCACCGTGGCCGACCTGCTGATCGGCGGGCTCGACAAGCCGACCGAGCAGCCGGTGCACCAGATGCTGTCGGAGCGCGAGTTCCAGATCTTCTGCAAGCTGTCGCGGGGGCAGTCGGTGTCGGTGATTGCCGACGAACTGTTTCTCAGCGTCAAGACCGTCAGTACCTATCGTTCCCGCATTCTCGAGAAAATGGGCATGAAGACCAACGCGGACCTGACCTATTACGCCATCAAGAACGGCCTGGTCGAATAACAGCCCGAGATGGGCGGCACCGGACGAGGACCAGCAATACATAACATGTCGGAGCAGGCTTCGAACACTTCCTACCGGGCGCTGAGCATACTGCTGATTGAAGACTCGGCGGTCCTGCGAGGCATGCTGCTCGAATACCTGAAGGATTTCCCGTTCATCGAGAACGTGGACTGGGCCGATACCGAGGCCATGGCGCTGCGGCTGCTCGCCGCCGGCAAGTACGACGTGGTCATCGTCGACCTGCAGTTGCGCCAGGGCAACGGCATCAATGTGCTGCGCGCGATGCAGCACAACGGCACCGGCGCGGTGCGCATTGTCTACACCAACCACGCCCAGGTCAGCATGTACCGCCGCCAGTGCGCCGAGGCCGGCGCGGACTACTTCTTCGACAAGTCGCTCGAGCTCGAGCAGGTGTTCCGCGTGATCGAGGAGCACGCGGCGCCGGCGCCCTGAGCCGGGCCAGCACCTCGTTCCCTCATCATGCCCTGCCTGGCCGGTGCGCGTCAGGCGCGCGCCGGCTCCTGGTTTTCTGGCTCCTCTGCCGGCGCCAGCACAGCGTCCGTCATCGGCACCTCGATGCGAATGCGCACGCCCGCCTGCGCCGAGGAATCGATCTGCATGCTGCCGCCCAGCGCGGTGACGCGCTGCTCCATGCCCAGCAGCCCGTGGTGGCCGGCGGTGCTGCCGGGATCGAAGTCCGCCGGCAGGCCCTTGCCGTCGTCGCGCACGGTCAGCGTCAGCAGGTTGTCCTGGCAGGCCAGGCTGACATCGATGTGCCTGGCTTCAGAGTACTTGCTGGCGTTGGTCAGCGATTCCTGCACGATCCGGTACAGCGCGATTGCGGCCTCGTCGCGCAGCGGCGGCAGGTCTTCCGGCACGCTGACATGGGTCTCCCAGTCGTTGCGGCCCCCCACTTCCTCGACCAGCTGGCAGACCGCCGCGCGCAGGCCCAGGTTCAGCAGCACCGTGGGGCGCAGGTCTTCGATCAGGCGGCGCTTGATCTGGATGCCCTGGTCCACGTGCAGCATCACGCGCGTGAGCCGTTCGGCCGCCACCGGATGGTCCTCCTGCACCTTGCGGCGCACCCAGTGCAGGTCCAGCTTGATCGCGGTCAGGATGGCACCCAGCTCATCGTGCAGCTCGCGCGCCAGGCGCGTCTTCTCGTCCTCGGTCACGCGCTGCAGGTGGGCGGCCAGCGCCGACAGCTGGCGCGTGCGTGCGCGCACCTTGCGATCCAGCCGCACGCTTTCCTCTTCCAGCTGGATGCGCACCACCTCGGCCATCGACAGGCGCTTGGCGTGGCCCACGCCCACCGCCATCATCAGGATGATGTTGATGGCGGTGAGCAGGCCGATGCCGTAGCGCGACAACTGCACGTCATTCTCGGCGCCTTCCAGCCGGTGCGAGACCGCGCCGGCCTCGCGCGCCTGCAGCTGGTCCAGGCCGCGGCGCGCGTTGTCCATGGTTTCTTTGCCGTAGTCGGTGCGGATCAGGTCCAGTGCCACTTCCAGGTCGCGCTTGCCATACACCAGCGTCAGCGCCATCTCGTTGAGCTTGCTGTTGACCAGCTTGGAGGTGTCGGCGAACTGCTTCAGGCCCTCGGGATCGTGGGCATAGCCGGCGCGGATCTGCGCCATCAGCTCGGCAATGCGCGGCAGGGCCTTGTAGTACGGCTCCAGGTAGCTTTCCTTGCCGGTCAGCAGGAAGCCGCGCTGGCCGGCCTCGGCATTGACCAGCTCGCCGTTGAGCGCCGCCAGCTCGGTCTGCACGCGCTGCGAGCGGATCACGTCGGTATAGCTTTCACGCAGGCGGATATTGCCGGTTTCCGACGCCACCAGCACCGCCAGCGTCAGCAGGATGCCGCCCGCCAGCAGCAGCGTGTGGGGGAGAAAGGACTGCTTAAGCATGGGGCAATTCCTGTAGTGAAGGCGCGCCGCTCGCCCGCCGCAGCGCCAGGGAGCGCCCATGGAATCACATCGATCGCCATGGGTCAACCTTGAAGCCGGGCCCGCGCGGGCGTTGTCCGGGTGCTTGTAGGACTCGGCTGACAGCGGAATCGGCTCGCTGTCAGTATTGGTGCGCGGGCTGGCTTTCTACGATGAGGCTATGAGCTTGCCCCGTTTGGCGCAAGCCCTCACATGGGCCCAGCCAGTGCGCCTGGCGTGGTCCGATCGCCTCGGGAGCCTAGCCATGCTGCAATATGCACTCGTATTTTTCGTCATCGCCCTGATCGCCGCGATCTTCGGCTTCGGCGGGATTGCCGCCGGCGCCGTGGAAATCGCCAAGATCCTTTTCTTCATCTTCCTGGTCGTGGCGCTGGTCGCCGCGGTGATGGGCCTGGTCCGCAGGGGGCGATGACACCGGCCGCGAGCCGTTTTTCCCCACCGCCGACCGAACCTGAGGAGACCGTATGCTGACGCAGAACCCGAAAGTCAGGAAGGAACTGAACCACCTGTCCGACAGTGCCGACAGTGCCATCCGTCATATCAGGCATGCCGCGCGCGACACGCGCGATGCGGCAGCGCCGGTACCCGGAGAAGTCAAGGCGCTGATCGCTCAGCTGGAGCACACCATCGAAGTGCTGGCGCGCGAGGGCTCTTCCGAGAGCATGCGCGCCGGGCAGCGCCTGCGTGAGCGGGCCACCGACATGGCGCAACGGCTGCGCGCCCAGACCACCGACGGCATGATGCGCGCCCGCGAGCGCATGGATGGTGCGGTGGAAAACGCCCAGCACCGCGTGGCCGAGTCGCCGCTGAAGGCGGTGGCGATCGCGGCGGCCGTGGGAGCGCTGATCGGGCTGCTGCTGGCCAATGGCCGGCGCCATTCAGAGGAGGATTAGGCCCGCCACCAGACCGATACCGGGATCCGCCTGGCACGCCGGGCGGATCCTGCCAGGGATTCCCCCTTTCCGGAATCCTCGTCCGGGAGCCCGGCAGCCCACTGCGGTGCCGGGCGTCTTTTTGGGCGCGCGGCGATCCGTGCCGCACGCAACCGGGTGTCTGTTCCGGTCACACACCCCACATCACGTTGGCGCCCTCACGCTGGGAGGCACGCAGCATGTCCAGGAACGGGTAGGCGCGCTGGCCCAGGTGCAGCGGTTCTTCCTCGTCTTCGTCCTTGCCGGTGTCCGCCTCGACGGCCGAGCTGGCGGGATGGGTCTTGGCATCGGCGACCGCGGCTTCCAGCTTGTGGATCGCGGTTGGAAGCTCTTCAACGGTGATCACCCCTCGTTCCCCGAGGCGCTTGCCGATGATGCCCAGCAGCGTCATCGCCAGATCCTTCATCATGATCAGGTCCTGCGCGGCGTGGGATTTGAAGGTGATCAGCATGATGTGTTTTCCTTTCACGGAGAGGCGGGGGCGTTCCCGGGGGCGGGAAGTCTCGCTGATTTTGACCCCCGGATTGTGGCCCGGGGCCATCCTCGCGCATGATGTCAGCATAGCACCTGATAAAATTCGGCGTTCCCGATTCCCATGCCTGTCACGCGGCGCGGCGTTGCTTTGCCGTCACTTGCCGTATTCCGGGCGCCGGCGCTGCCCCAAGGGCTGCGCCTGAATACCTAGCCCACAGGGCTTCCGACATCCATGCTGCCTGTTCAGACTTCCAATCTTGCCGCCGCGTTCACTGATGCGGTGCGCGCGCTCGCCCCGGCCGATGCCACCCTGCCCGCCGTCACCTTCGAGCGGCCAAAGGTGGCCGCCCACGGCGACCTTGCCTGCAACATCGCCATGCAGGTCGCGCGCGCGCTCAAGAGCAATCCGCGCGAGCTGGCCCAGCGCATCGTCGATGCCGTGCAGGCCGACGCGCGCGCGCAGGGCCTGGTCCAGGCCATGGAGATTGCCGGCCCCGGCTTCATCAACCTGCGCCTGACCCCGGCCGCCAAGGCCGACGTGCTGCGCGCGGTGCTGACCGAGGGCGACCACTATGGCGCGCGCGAACGCGGCGTGCACGGCCAGGTGCTGGTGGAGTTCGTCTCGGCCAACCCGACCGGCCCGCTGCACGTCGGCCACGGCCGCCAGGCGGCGCTGGGCGACGCGCTGGCCAACCTGCTGTCGTGGCAGGGCTTCCACGTGCACCGCGAGTTCTACTACAACGACGCCGGCGTGCAGATCCAGACCCTGGCGCTGTCGGTGCAGGCGCGCGCGCGCGGCCTCAAGCCGGGCGACGCCAGCTGGCCCGAGGCCGCCTACAACGGCGACTACATCGCCGACATCGCCGCCGACTTCCTGGCCGGCAAGACTGTCAGCGCCTCGGACGGCGAGCCCGTGACCGCCTCGGGCAACGTCGACGACATCGACTCGATCCGCAAGTTTGCCGTCACCTACCTGCGCAACGAGCAGGACATCGACCTGCAGGCCTTCGGCGTCAAGTTCGACCGCTACTACCTGGAGTCGTCGCTGTACAGCGACGGCCGCGTCGAAGCCGCGGTGCAGTCGCTGATCGGCAAGGGCAAGACCTACGAGAGCGAGGGCGCGCTGTGGCTGCGCACCACCGACGACGGCGACGACAAGGACCGCGTGATGAAGAAGAGCGACGGCACCTATACGTACTTCGTGCCGGACGTGGCCTACCACACCACCAAGTGGGAGCGCGGCTTCACCAAGGTCATCAACGTGCAGGGCAGCGACCACCACGGCACCATCGCCCGCGTGCGCGCCGGCCTGCAGGGCCTGGACATGGGCATCCCGCAGGGCTACCCCGACTACGTGCTGCACAAGATGGTCACCGTGATGAAGAACGGCGAGGAGGTCAAGATCTCCAAGCGCGCCGGCTCCTATGTCACCGTGCGCGACCTGATCGAATGGTCCAACGGCCAGGACGACACCTGCGAGACCATCCGCGGCTGCCTGGAGCAAGGCGTGGCCGACTGGCCCGCGCACTTCACCCGTGGCCGCGACGCGGTGCGCTTCTTCCTGCTGTCGCGCAAGGCCGATACCGAGTTCGTGTTCGACGTCGACCTCGCGCTCAAGCAGAGCGACGAGAACCCGGTGTACTACGTGCAGTACGCCCATGCCCGCATCTGCTCGATCTTCGAGTCGTGGGGCGGCGCGGACTGGGAAGCCCGCCTGGCCGAGCTGGCCGGCGCCGACCTGTCCGCCGTGACCGGCCCCGAAGCCAGCGCCCAGGCGCAGGCGCTGGGACAGCGCCTGGCCGAATTCCCGGACATGCTGTCGGCGGCCGCCGCCGAGCTGGCGCCGCATGCGGTCGCCTTCTACCTGCGCGACCTCGCCGGCGACTTCCACGCCTTCTACAACGCCGACCGCGTGCTGGTGGACGACGAGGCCGTCAAGCGCGCCCGGCTGGCGCTGCTGGCCGCCACGCGCCAGGTGCTGCGCAACGGCCTGGCGGTGATCGGCGTGTCCGCTCCGCGCCGCATGTAAGCAGACGTCCGGCGTCCCCCGCGCGGGACGCACGGGGCCGTCCGGCCCCGGGGACGATGCCAGTGCTGCCGTTGGCGGCGCTGGCCCTATAATCCCGGCATCACCGAAGAGGACTTCATGCAACAGCAACGCAAGCGCGAGTCGCGCCATGTCCGCCGCAGCCAGCAACGCGGCGGTACGTTCCTGGGCCTGGTGCTCGGGCTGATCGTCGGGCTGGCCATCGCCGTGGTGGTCGCCCTGTACATCACCAAGTCGCCGACCCCGTTCCAGCAGAAGAGTGCCCCGCGCCCGAGCGAGCCGGGCAATGTCACCAGCCAGCTGCCGCCGCCGGCCCAGCGCGCCGACGAGGGCCCGAGCGACCCCAACAAGCCGCTGTGGAGCAAGACCCCGGCCAAGCCGGTGGGCCAGCCGCCCGAGCCGGAACCGAAGCAGAACGGCCAGCCCCCGGTGGCGGTGACCCGTCCGGCCGAGAAACCGGTGGAAAAGCCCGTGGAGAAGCCGGCTGACAAGCCTCTCGCCAGCAAGCCGGCCGAGAAGCCCGCCGAGAAGCCGGTGGCCGACCCGATCGCCGAGATCGCCCAGGCCGACGCCAACAAGGTGGGCTACCTGCTGCAGGTGGGGGCGTTCCGCTCGTCGGATGACGCCGACCGCCAGAAGGCCAACCTGGCAATGCAGGGCTTCGAGGCCAAGATTACCGAGCGTGACGTGAACGGCGTCAAGATGTACCGGGTGCGCCTGGGGCCGTACAACCGCATCGACGACATGAACAAGGCGCGCGACCGGCTGCAGTCGTCGGGCTTCGAGTCCTCGGTGATCCGCTTTACCAAGCAGTAAGCCGGACCGCAGGGTCGGGCGTTATCCGGTTATCGCGGGCAGGCGCGGCGGATTGCCGCACCGCTTAATACCCGGTAACCGCCGCAACACGTTGTCACCAGACGCGGCCGGCGTTCCGCTGAACCGGACGCCGCCGCCGCTGTCATACGCTCATCGTCCAAACCGCAAGGCCGCACCAAGATGAAAAAACTCGCCGCACTGTTCGCCATGTTCGCCGCCGTGGGCGGCCTGCTGATGTCCGCCCCGTCCCGGGCGGCGCCCGCCGAGGGCAAGGAATACCAGGTCCTGAAGGCGGCCCAGCCGGTCGCCGCGGGCAAGATCGAGGTGACCGAGTTCTTCTGGTACGGCTGCCCGCACTGCTACGATTTTGAGCCGGATCTGGAAGCCTGGGTCAAGAAGCAGGGCAACAACGTGGTCTTCAAGCGCGTGCCGGTCGCGTTCCGTGACGACCTGCTGCCGCACACCAAGATCTTCTATGCGCTGGAAGCCATCGGCAAGCTCGACGCCATGCACACCAAGGTCTTCAACGCCATCCACGTGGACCGCAAGCGCATGACGGACCCCAACGAGATCGCCGACTTCATGGCCAAGAACGGCGTGGACCGCAAGGCCTTCCTGGACGCCTACAACTCGTTCACGGTCACCACCAACTCGCAGCGGGCCAACAAGATCGCGGACGCCTACAAGATCGACGGCGTGCCGACCGTGGTGGTGCAGGGCAAGTACGTGACCTCGCCGTCGATTGCCGGCAACAAGCAGGGCGCGATCCAGACCATGGATTACCTGGTTGATCAGGTGAAGACGAAGAAGATGTAATCTGCTGGCGACCTTCGCAAGCCGAGGGTTATCCAACACCTGTAGCAAGCCAAACGGCTGGTATCCTGTACCAGCCGTTTTTTATTTCAGACCGCAACCCTGCCTTTATGCGTCCCCTCAAAGTCTTCCTGACCGGCGCCTCCAGCGGCCTGGGCCAGGCCCTCGCGCGCGAATACGCGTCGCAGGGCGCCATCCTCGGGCTGGTGGCGCGCCGCGAGGACGCGCTGCGCGAGTTTGTCGCCACGCTGCCCAACCCGGGCGCGGTGCGCGTCTACGGCGCCGATGTGCGCGATGCCGACGCCATGGCGCGCGCCGCTGAAGACTTCCTCGGCCATTTCGGCTGCCCGGACGTGGTGATCGCCAATGCCGGGGTCTCGGTCGGCACAGTCGCCAGCGAGCGTGAGGACCTCGACGCCTTCCGCCAGGTGATGGATACCAACTGGTTCGGCGTGCTGACCACCTTCCAGCCCTTCCTGCACGCGATGCAGGCGCGCGAGCCCGGCCACTTCGGGCGCCGCGGCACGCTGGTGGGCATTGCCAGCGTCGCCGGCGTGCGCGGCCTGCCGGGCGCGGGCGCCTACAGCGCGTCCAAGTCGGCGGTGATCAAGCTGCTGGAAAGCCTGCGGCTGGAGCAGCGCGCGCACGGCATCCGCGTGGTCACGATCGCGCCCGGCTATATCCGCACGCCGATGACCGCGCACAACCCGTACCGCATGCCGTTCCTGACCGATGCCGACGTGTTCGCGCGCAAGGCCGTGCGGGTAATCGCGGCAGGCCGGCGTTTCCGCGTGATTCCGTGGCCGATGGGCGTGGTGGCGGCGCTGCTGCACGTGATGCCGCGCTGGCTCTACGATGCGCTGGCCGCGGGCGCGCCGCGCAAGCCGCGGCGCGCCGACCCGCCGCAGGAGCCCTGACCATGTGGCGCGACGCCATCGGCCAGCAGCATGCCGCCGCCAGCGGGGTGGTGCGGATCGCGTCGCTGGTGCCGTCGGTGACGGAGTTGCTGTTCGCGCTCGGGATGGCCCGGCAGATGGTGGCGCGCACCGGCTTCTGCATCCACCCGGAGCCGGCCGTGCGCGCGGTGCCCAAGGTGGGCGGCACCAAGGACGTGAACGTGGCGCGGCTGCGCGAGCTGGCGCCCACGCACGTGGTGGTCAATATCGATGAGAACCGGCGCGAGACCGTGGACGAGATCCGCGCGTTCGTGCCCAATGTGATCGTCACCCATCCGTGCGCACCGGAAGACAACCTGGACCTGTACCGGCTGCTGGGCGGGATCTTCGGCTGCCACGCCGAGGCCGAGGCGCTGTGCACGGCGCTGCAGGTGCAGCTGGACGCCATCCGCGTGCGCCCGTGGCCGGCGCGCCGCGTGCTGTATGCGATCTGGCAGGACCCGTGGATGACGGTGTCGCGCGACACCTATATCAGCCGCATGCTGGCGCTGGCCAACTGGCAGACCTGGCCGGAGGGCAGTGCTGCATTGCAGGCCTGCGTGGACGGTGACTGCAGCCGCCCCAACGCGCCTGGCGAGCGCTATCCCACCTTCCGCTGGAGCGATGCGCTGGTGCGCGAGCTCGACCTGGTGCTGCTGTCGACCGAGCCCTACCGCTTCACCGAAGACCACGCCGACGCGCTCGAGCGCCAGCTTGGCAAGCCGGTGCTGCTGGTCGACGGCGAGATGCTGTCTTGGTACGGCAGCCGCGCCATCGACGGGGTGCGCTACCTGGCGGCGCTGGCGGCCGCCAGCTAAGCCAGTCAGGCCGCGCGGAAGCGGATCACGCCGTCGTCGCCGGTTTCCCGCACCAGCTCGCCGCGGTGCCACAGGCAGTGCAGGTGGGCCAGCGACTCGCCCATGGCGAAGGTCATCTGGTGGATGTCGAACTGGCGCCTGAAGATCACGCTGACGATGTCGTGCGCGCTGCAGGCCTTCTCGCCGCAGGCTTCGAGCGTTTCGGCGAGGCGGTCGGCATGGTGCTCGCGCAGCTGCATGATGCGGGTATGCAGGTTGCGGAAGGGGCGGCCATGCGAGGGCAGGATCAGCACGTCCTGCGGCAGCGGTTCGTACTTGCCGAGCGAATCCAGGTAGAGCTGCAGCGAATTGCCCTCGGGCTCCATGTCGAACACGCTGACATTGGTAGAGATGCGCGGCAGCACCATGTCGCCGGAGATCAGCACATTGGTGGCGGCGTTGTACAGCGCCACGTGCTCGGGCGAATGGCCGAAGCCGGTGATCACGCGCCAGGCCGAGGTCGCCGCATCGGTGCCGATCCGCACCGTGTCGCCTTCAATCATGCGGCGGTACTGCGCCGGCAGGTCCGGCACCAGCGACGGGTAGTAGGTCTTGCGCGCGCGCAGCTTTTCCTGGCTGTCGGCATCGGTCAGGCCGTGCAGCGCGAAGTGCGCGGCGGCGGCGTCGCCGCCCGCGCTCGAGCCGGCACCGGTGCCGCTGCCCATCACGCGCGCGCTCATGTAGTCGCCCAGGCTCATCCACAGCCGCACGCCGAAGCGCTTGCACAGCCAGTGCGCCAGGCCGACGTGGTCGGGGTGGCTGTGCGTCACCAGCACGCGCACCACCGGCAGGCCTTCCAGCTCATTGGCGAAGATGGTTTCCCAGTGGCCCTTGATGATGTCGTTGGTGATGCCGCAGTCGATGATGGTCCAGCCGTCGCGGCCGTCCAGGCGGTCGCGCAGCAGCCACAGGTTGATATGGTCGAGCGCGAACGGCAGCGGCATGCGCAGCCAGTAGACGCCGGGGGCGACTTCCTGCTTGGAGCCGGGCTCGGGCATGGTGTCGCCGAACGGATATTGGAGCTGGTGTTCGAGTGCGTTCATGAGGAGTCTCGTGGTCGAAGCCTGGCGCCAGGGCGCGGGCTTTCTCGTTCTGCCGCCACGCCTGGCCCAAAAGACCTGGGGCGTGAAAGCACCGGTTGCCAGCCGTCCTGGTTGACGCTAACGTAAACGTCAATCATGCGGCTCGTTTCCATCTTAAGCGAAAACTTGACTTCACAACGAACGACCGTTCACTTTCTTTGGGCAGGCTATGTCAGCGACGCCAGCGGCGGCTTCCGCCACCTACACCATCACCGACCTTGCGCGTGAATTCGACATCACGCCCCGGGCCATCCGTTTCTACGAGGACCAGGGCCTGCTGTCGCCGGAGCGCGAAGGGCCGGGCGGGCGCAAGCGGGTCTACAACGGCCGTGAACGGACCCGGCTGAAGCTGACGCTGCGCGGCAAGAGGTTGGGGCTTACTCTCAATGAGATCCGCGAGATCCTTGATCTCTACGAGTCACCGCGCGACACCGCCCCGCAGCTGGAGCGCTTCCTGCACTCGCTCGCGGCGCACCGGCGCACGCTGGAGCGGCAGATGGAAGACCTGCAGGCACAACTGGCCGAGATCGACCAGCATGAGCGGCAGTGCAGGGCCTTGCTGGCCGCGCAGACCGGCAAGCAGCAACCGGCCACGGAAGGCGGCAATGCGCCGGCCCGCACCACCGCCGCCTGAAGCATCACTTCCACCGGCATCCGTGCCGGATAGGATTGACGTTTACGTAAACGTCAATAGAATACCCGGACAGCGCGCGCAACCTGTGGCTGCCCGGCGACCCAACGATTTCACACCGGAACTCCGCCATGACGTCATCCAACGCCAGTGCCGTACCCGCTGAACCAGGATCGCTGTCCGCCGCGCGCGCCGACGCCATCGCCACCAGCTTTTCCCGCCAGGGGCTGATGACCACCTTTGGCGCGAGCCTGCGGCGGGTGGACCGCGGCGAGGTCGAGCTGGCCATGCCGTGGTCCGAGGGCGTGACCCAGCAGCACGGCTTCTTCCACGGCGGCGCGGTGGGTGCGCTGGCAGACAGCGCCTGCGGCTACGCCGCGCTGACGCTGGTGGGCGAAGATGAGGCGGGCCTGACCGCCGAGTACAAGATCAACCTGCTGTCCCCCGCCCAGGGCGAACGCCTGGTGGCGGTGGGGCGGGTCCTCAAGCCCGGGCGCACGCTGATCGTGGCGCAGGGCGATGTCTATGTCGAGCAGGACGGCCGCCGCAAGCAGGTGGCCACCATGCTGATGACGCTGTGCGTGGTCAAGACACTGGGCCACGTCTGAACCGACGGTTCCGGCCATCCATCCGGAACCCGACACACATACCGATTCCAAACAGGAGACCATCATGACCGAACTGCCAGGCCTGAAATTCGATCTGGGCGAAGACATCGAGATGCTGCGCAACTCCGTGCGCGACTGGGCCCAGGCCGAGCTGGCCCCGCGCGCCGGCGAGATCGACCGCACCGACCAGTTCCCGATGGACGCCTGGAAGAAGATGGGCGACCTGGGCGTGCTGGGCATCACCGTGGCCGAGGAGTACGGCGGCGCCAACATGGGCTACCTGGCGCACATGATCGCGATGGAGGAAATCAGCCGCGCCTCGGCGTCGGTCGGCCTGTCCTACGGCGCGCACTCCAACCTGTGCGTGAACCAGATCCACCGCAACGGCACCGCCGCGCAGAAGGCCAGGTACCTGCCCAAGCTGGTCTCGGGCGAATGGATCGGCGCGCTCGCCATGAGCGAGCCCAATGCCGGCTCCGACGTGGTCAGCATGAAGCTGCGCGCCGAGCTCAAGGGCGACCGCTACGTGCTCAACGGCACCAAGATGTGGATCACCAACGGCCCGGACTGCGACGTGCTGGTGGTTTACGCCAAGACCGAGCCCGAGCTGGGCGCGCGCGGCATGACCGCCTTTATCGTCGAGAAGGGCATGAAGGGCTTCTCGGTGGCGCAGAAGCTGGACAAGCTGGGCATGCGCGGCTCGCACACCGGCGAACTGGTGTTCCAGGACGTGGAAGTGCCGGTGGAGAACATCCTTGGCGCCGAGAACGGCGGCGCCAAGGTGCTGATGAGCGGGCTGGACTACGAGCGCGCGGTGCTGTCCGGCGGCCCGGTCGGGATCATGCAGGCGTGCATGGACGTGGTCACGCCCTATATCCACGACCGCAAGCAGTTCGGCCAGAGCATCGGCGAGTTCCAGCTGATCCAGGGCAAGGTGGCCGACATGTACACCACGCTGCAGGCCGCGCGCAGCTACCTGTACACGGTCGGCAAGAACCTGGACGGGCTGGGCAGCGGCCACGTGCGCCAGGTGCGCAAGGACTGCGCCGCGGTGATCCTGTACACCGCCGAGAAGGCCACCTGGATGGCGGGCGAGACCGTGCAGATCCTGGGCGGCAACGGCTATATCAATGAATACCCGGCCGGCCGCCTGTGGCGCGACGCCAAGCTGTACGAGATCGGCGCCGGCACTTCGGAGATCCGCCGCATGCTGATCGGCCGCGAGCTGTTCGCGGAAACCATGTAAAGCGCAAGGGGGCGCTGAAATCACCCGGAGCCCCCGCCCGAACCCCATTACAATCTCAGTACCCGTCGCAAGACCTCTCGCAGTATTGCCCCCGGCCCCCGTCGACCCATGTCCCACTTCCCCAAACTGCTCTCCTCGCAGATTGCCTTCGATGTGGCGAGAACGATGCTCGACGGGTTCGACAAGCATTACCGCCTGTTCCGCGAGGTCAGCCACCAGGCCAAGCTCAAGTTCGAGGCCGGCGACTGGCACGGGCTGCAGCAGATCCAGCGCGACCGCATTGCGTTCTACAACGAGCGCGTGCGCGAATCGAGCGTGATCCTGGAAGACGAGTACGACGCCGAGAATATCGAGGACGAGATCTGGCAGCAGATCAAGCTGCACTACATCGGCCTCCTGACCAACCACCACCAGCCCGAACTGGCCGAGACCTTCTTCAACTCGGTCTGCACGCGCATCCTGCACCGCTCGTACTTCAACAACGATTTCATCTTCGTGCGCCCGGCGATCTCGACCGAGTACATCGAGAACGAGGAATCGCCCACGCGCCCGACCTTCCGCGCCTACTACCCGGGCAGCCGCGAGGGCATGGCCGCGTGCTTCGAGCGCATCGTGCACAACTTCCAGCTGGAGAGCCCGTTCGAGGACCTGCCGCGCGACATCGGCTACGTGGTGCGCGCGGTCAGCGAGCATTTCGGCGACCTGCGCATCGCACCGAATTTCCAGATCCATACGCTGTCGTCGCTGTTCTTCCGCAACAAGTCGGCCTTCATCATCGGCCGCATCCTGAACGGCGACCGCACTTTCCCGCTGGCGATCCCGATCGTGCACGGCCCCTCGGGCAAGCTGATGCTGGACACGGTGCTGCTGAAGAAGGAACAGCTGCTGATCCTGTTCTCGTTCACGCACTCCTATTTCATGGTCGACATGGAGATCCCGTCGGCCTACGTGACCTTCCTGCGCGACATCATGCCGCGCAAGCCGCGCGCCGAGATCTATACTTCGCTGGGCCTGCAGAAGCAGGGCAAGAACCTGTTCTACCGCGATTTCCTGCACCACCTGCAGCATTCGTCGGACAAGTTCATCGTCGCGCCCGGCATCCGCGGGCTGGTGATGCTGGTGTTCACGCTGCCGTCGTACCCGTACGTGTTCAAGGTCATCAAGGACTTTTTCCCGGCGCCCAAGGAAACCACGCGCGAGCTGGTCAAGTCCAAATACCAGCTGGTCAAGCAGCACGACCGTGTCGGCCGCATGGCGGATACGCTGGAGTACTCGGACGTGGCCTTTCCGCTCTCGCGCTTCGACGATGCGCTGGTGCGCGAGTTCGAGCAGCACGCGCCGTCGATGATCGAGTACCAGCGCGGCAAGGACGGCGGCGAAGAGATCGTGGTGCGCCACGTTTATATCGAGCGCCGCATGACGCCGCTGAACATCTACCTGACGGAAGGCTCCGACGCGCAGGTCGAGCACGGCGTGATCGAATACGGCAACGCCGTCAAGGAGCTGATCGCCGCGAACATCTTCCCGGGAGACATGCTGTACAAGAACTTTGGCGTCACGCGCCACGGGCGCGTGGTGTTCTACGACTACGACGAAATCGAGTACCTGACCGACTGCAACATCCGCCACGTGCCGCAGCCGCGCAACGAGGAAGAGGAGATGTCGGGCGACGTCTGGTACACGGTGCGTCCGCACGATTTCTTTCCCGAGACCTTCCGCACCTTCCTGCTGGGCGACACGCGCGTGCGCGCGGCGTTCCTGCGCCACCATGCGGACTTTTTCGACCCTGCCATGTGGCAGAGCCACAAGGACCGGCTACTGGCCGGACATGTTCATGACTTCTTTGCCTATCACAGTTCAGAGCGATTCATTCACCGCTACGGCGACGCTGGCAGCGCGCAGGGTGCCGCTGCCGTTCCCGATCCTGGTCCTGCAAGGAGGGTCGCATGACTGACGCCATCGCCCAGCTGTTCCGCAACAACCGCGAGTGGGTTGACCGGGTCAACGCCGAAGACCCCACCTTCTTCATGCGCCTGGCCAACCAGCAGGCGCCCGAGTACCTGTGGATCGGCTGCTCCGATTCGCGCGTGCCGGCCAACCAGATCCTGGGCCTGGCCCCGGGCGAGGTGTTCGTCCACCGCAATATCGCCAACGTGATCGCGCACAGCGACCTGAACGCGCTGTCGGTGATCCAGTTCGCGGTAGAGGTGCTCAAGGTGCGCCATATCACCGTGGTGGGCCACTATGGCTGCGGTGGTGTCAAGGTCGCGCTCAAGCGCGAGCGCATCGGCCTGGCCGACAACTGGCTGCGCCATGTGCGCGACGTGGCCGACAAGCACGAGGCCTATCTCGGCACGCTGCTGCGCGAAGACGACGCCCATACCCGGCTGTGCGAGCTCAATGTGATCGAGCAAGTCAACAACGTCTGCCAGACCACCGTGATCCAGGACGCCTGGACCCGCGGCCAGGCCGTGACCGTGCATGGCTGGGTCTACGGCGTGTCCGACGGCCTGCTGCGCGACCTGGGCATGGCCGCCAGCAGCAACGACGAACTGCACGAGCAGCTGGCCGCGGCCTACCGCCAGTACGGCGATCCGCCGCAGGCGTCGATCCGCTGACCGGACCCACCCGACACCGCTTCTTCATACACCGATCCAGGAGACCCGACATGGAAGAGATCGTCATCGTTTCAGCCGCCCGCACGCCGATGGCTGCGTTCCAGGGCGAATTCGCCAGCGTCACCGCGCCGCAGCTGGGCGCCGTGGCCATCCGCGCCGCCGTCGAGCGCGCCGGCCTGAAGCCCGAGCAGGTGGAAGAAGTGGTGTTCGGCTGCGTGCTGCCGGCCGGCCAGGGCCAGGCCCCGGCGCGGCAGGCCGCGCTGGGCGCGGGCCTGCCGCTGGGCGTGGGCTGCACCACCGTCAACAAGATGTGCGGCTCGGGCATGCGCGCGGCCATGACCGTCTACGACGGGCTGATCGCGGGCTCGTTCGATATCGCCATTGCCGGCGGCATGGAGAGCATGACCAATGCGCCGTACCTGGTGCCGAAGGGCCGCGGCGGCTACCGCATCGGCCACGGCATGATCTACGACCACATGATGCTGGACGGCCTGGAAGACGCGTATGACAAGGGCCGCGCCATGGGCACTTTCGGCGAGGACTGCGCCGCCAAGTACGGCTTTACGCGCGAGCAGCAGGACGAATTCGCGATGGAAAGCGTGCGCCGCGCGCAGCAGGCCACCGAGAACGGCGACTTCCGCTGGGAAATCGCGCCGGTGACCGTGTCCGGCAAGGGCGGCGACACCGTGATCGACACTGACGAAGGCCCGCGCCGCATCAAGCTCGACAAGATCCCCTCGCTCAAGCCGGCCTTTGCCAAGGACGGCACCATCACCGCGGCCTCGTCGTCGTCCATCAACGACGGCGCCTCGGCGCTGGTGATGATGCGCGCCTCCACCGCGAAGCAGCTGGGCCTGCAGCCGATCGCACGCATGTTGGGCCATACCACCCACGCGCAGGCGCCGGGCTGGTTCACCACCGCGCCGGTGGAAGCGATTTCCAAGCTGTACCGCAAGCTGGACTGGACCACCGACAGCGTCGACCTGTTCGAGATCAACGAGGCCTTTGCCGTGGTGCCGATGGCGGCCATGCACGACCTCAAGATCGCGCGCGACAAGGTCAATATCCACGGCGGCGCCTGTGCGCTGGGGCACCCGATCGGCGCCTCGGGTGCGCGCATCATGACCACACTGATCGGCGCGCTGCGCAAGACCGGCGGCAAGCGCGGCGTGGCGAGCTTGTGCATTGGCGGCGGCGAGGCAACCGCGGTCGGTATTGAGATTCTCTGACGTAGTTCTGCGCCCCCTCTTCCTCATAAAGGGGGAGGGGAGCAAGACCCAGGCAGTTCGCTGAACCCAAGTAGCCAGCCAAAGGAGCCCAGCCTTGCCAACCGTCCTGATCCTCGGTGCCTCGCGCGGCATCGGCCTTGAATTCGTGCGCCAGTACCGTGCCGACGGCTGGCGCGTCATTGCGGCGGCGCGTACGCCCGAAGGCGTCGGCGCGCTGCAGGCGCTGGGTGCCGAAGCTCACCAAGTCGACCTGTCCGATGCCGGCGCAGTCGCGGGCCTGGGCTGGAAGCTCGACGGCGAAGCCCTCGACGTGGCGATCTACAACGCCGGCGTGCTGGGGCCCCGCACCGAAGGCGCGCAGCCGGTCACGCCGCAGGAATTCGACCAGGTGATGCATGTCAACGTGCTGGGCCCGATGATGGCGCTGCCGCTGCTGCTGCCCTACGTCGAAGCGGGCCAGTCCGGCCACGGCGGGGTGCTGGCGGTGCTGTCTTCGCGCATGGGCAGCATCACCGCGATGGAGCACAGCACCAGCTGGCTGTACCGCGTCAGCAAGGCCGGCGCCAATGCGGCGCTGCGCGCGGTGTCGCTCGATGCGCGCCACGCCACCTGCGTCGCGCTGCACCCGGGCTGGGTCAAGACCGACATGGGCGGCCAGGAAGCCGACCTGACCGTGCAGCAGAGCGTCAAGGGCATGCGCCAGGTGCTGGCCGGCGTCAAGCGGCGCGACAACGGCACCTTCCATAACTACGACGGCACGCCCATCCCCTGGTAAGCGCGCCCGCACACTGATCACCGAACCGACATGCTGCTGACCCCCGAACAGGAAATGATCCGCGACGCCGTGCGCCAGTTCGCGCAGGAAGTGATCGCGCCGCAGGCCGCGCAGTGGGACCGCGACAAGACCTTCCCCAAGGACGTGCACCGCGAGCTGGCGGCGCTGGGTGCCTACGGCGTGGCGGTGCCGGAGGAATATGGCGGCGCCGGACTAGATTACCTGTCGCTGGCGCTGATCCTGGAAGAGATCGCGGCCGGCGATGGCGGCACCTCTACCGTCATCAGCGTCAACAACTGCCCGGTGTGCAGCATGCTGATGTCGTTCGCCAGCGAGGCGCAGAAGCAGCAGTGGCTGGTGCCGCTGGCGCGCGGCGAGATGCTGGGCGCGTTCTGCCTGACCGAGCCGCACGTCGGCTCCGATGCGTCGGCGCTGCGCACCAGCGCGGTACGCGACGGCGACCACTACGTGCTCAACGGGGTCAAGCAGTTCATCACCAGCGGCCAGAACGCCGACGTGGCGATCGTGCTGGCCGTGACCGACAAGGCTGCCGGCAAGCGCGGCATCAGCGCCTTCATCGTGCCGACTTCGACCCCGGGTTACGTGGTGGCGCGGCTGGAGGACAAGCTCGGCCAGCACTCGTCGGACACCGCGCAGATCCTGTTCGAGGACTGCCGCGTGCCGGCGGCCAACCTGCTCGGCGACGAAGGCGGCGGCTACAAGATGGCGCTGTCGGGGCTGGAAGGCGGGCGCATCGGCATCGCTTCGCAGAGCATCGGCATGGCGCGCGCCGCGTTCGAGGCCGCGCTGGCCTATGCCAAGGAGCGCGAGAGCTTCGGCCAGCCGCTGTTCCAGCACCAGGCGGTGCAGTTCCGCCTGGCCGAGATGGCCACCCGCATCGACGTGGCGCGCCAGATGGTGTGGCACGCCGCCGCGCTGCGCGACGCCGGCCGGCTATGCCTGAAAGAGGCCGCGATGGCCAAGCTCTTTGCCAGCGAGATGGCCGAGCGGGTGTGCTCGGATGCGATCCAGGTGTTTGGCGGCTACGGCTACGTCAGCGACTTCCCGGTGGAGCGCATCTACCGCGACGTGCGCGTGTGCCAGATCTACGAGGGCACCAGCGATATCCAGAAGATCCTGATCGCGCGCGCGCTGGCCTAGGGCACGGGGTGCGTGCCGCGAAGGCGGCGCGCCCCCCTGATTCCAGACCCGGCAACCACAACAAGAAGGGCCCCGACATGACCGCAGCGATCGACTTCTACTTTGATTTCTCTTCGCCCTACGGCTACTTTGCCAGTACCCGCATCGACGACCTGGCGCAGAAGTACGGGCGCATTGTCGCCTGGCATCCCATCCTGCTGGGCGTGGTGTTCAAGACCACCGGCGCCTCGCCGCTGCCGCAGCTGCCGCTCAAGGGCGACTACTCCTGGCGCGACTTCGAGCGCACCGCGCGCTTCCACGGCATCGAATACAAGCGCCCCACGCATTTCCCGCTGCCCACCACGCACGCCGCGCGTGCCATGCTGTGGCTGCAGAACCACCACGGCGACGACATCGCCACGGCCTTTGCCAAGTCGGTGTACCGCGCGCTGTTCGTCGACGACATCAACATCGCCGAGCCGGCCGAGATCATGAAGCTGGCCGAGCCGCTGGGCGTGGACGTGCAGGCGCTGGATGCCGGCGCCACCAGCTACCAGATCAAGGACCAGCTCAAGGCCGAGATCGACGTGGCGATGGCCAAGGGCGTGTTTGGCTCGCCCTTCGTCATCATCGACGGCGAGCCATTCTGGGGCTTCGACCGCTTCGACCAGGTCGAGGCCCACCTGAAGAGCCGCCGCCAGACTGAACTCAGGGCCGTGCCGAGCCTGGACACCAAGGAAAAGAAACCCGCATGACTGCAGCAACCCGTGGCCATTCCGGCCGATTCGATTGCGTGATCTTCGACTGCGACGGCGTGCTTGTCGACAGCGAGCCCGTCGTCAACCGCGTGCTCAACCAGATGCTGAACGAGCTTGGCATCGAGATCTCGCTGGAAGACTCCACGCGCCTGTTCCTGGGGCGCGCCGTGCGCGAGGAGCTGGACATGATCGCGCGCATGCGCGGCGCGCCGCTGCCCGAGAACTGGCTGTCGACCTGGCTGGCCCGCCGCAACGCGGTGCTGGAAGCCGAAGTCGTCGCGGTGGCGCATGTGCGCGAGGCCATTGGCAAGATCGCCGCCACCGGCATGCCGGTGTGCGTGGCGTCGGGTGCGGACCGCATCAAGGTCAAGCTGCAACTGACCAGGACCGGCCTGGTTGAGCTGTTCCAGCAGGATGAGCGCGAGCATATCTTCTCCGCCACCGAAGTGGCGCGCAGCAAGCCCGCACCCGATGTGTACCTGCTGGCCGCGCGCACCATGGGCGTGGAGCCGGCGCGCTGCGCCGTGGTGGAAGACAGCCCGACCGGCGTGACCGCGGGCGTGGCCGCCGGCATGACGGTGTTCGGCTACGCCGAGCGCAACGATGCCGCGCTGCTGCGCGAGGCCGGCGCGGGCACCATCTTCACCGACATGCGCGACCTGCCGGAGCTGGTGGGATGACAGGGCGGACAACGGCAAGCCGCCTGCCCAAGGCCGGACCGGTGCCGTGCCCGTGCGGCAGCGCGGACTATGCCGCCTGCTGCGGCCGCTTCCATCGTGGCGAGGCACTGCCACCCAATGCCGAGGCGCTGATGCGCTCGCGCTACAGCGCCTATGTGCTGAACGACATGGAATGGCTGCGGCAGACCTGGCATGCATCGACCTGCCCGGCCGACCTGTTGCCGGATACCGCCACACGCTGGCTGGGGCTCACGGTGAAGGCGCATGCGCAGCAGGACGACACGCATGCCGAAGTGGAATTCGTGGCGCGCTACAAGGTAGGCGGGCGCGCCTGGCGGCTGCATGAGCGCAGCCGCTTTGTCTGCGAAGCGCGCGCGCCCGGCGAAGCGCCGCGCTGGCTTTATGTGGATGGGGACATGATCGGGGAGGCACCATGAGCATCGAGAAGCGGAACGAGCCTGAGTACCTGCTGTATTGCTTTGCCCAGTCCGGCAATGCCTACAAGGTGGCGCTGCTGCTGGAAACCGTCGGCGTGCAGCGCGGCCAGCAGCTGTGGCAGCCGCGCTTCGTCGACTTCTTCAATGGCGAGACCCGTACGCCCGAGTACCGCGCCATCAACGTGATGGGCGAGGTGCCGGTGCTGGAGTTCGGCGGCCAGCGCATGTCGCAGTCGGGCGCCATCCTGGAAACGCTGGCCACGCGCCTCGATGCCTACGGCCCGCGCGATGAGGCCGAGCGCGCCGAGGTGCTGCGCTGGCTGCTGTTCGACAACCACAAGTTCACCTCCTACACCGCCACCTACCGCTTCATGCGCAATTTTGCCAGGTCGCCGGACCCGGCCGTGCTGGAGTTCTTCCGCGCGCGCTGCGAAGGCGCGTGGAACGTGCTCAACGCACACCTGGCCGGTCGAGCGTTCCTGCTGGGGGAGCGCGCCAGCATCGCGGACTTCTCGCTGGCGGGCTACGTCTTTTTCGACGACGAGATCGGCGTGCACTGGCGCAAGGAGTACCCGCATATCCACGCCTGGGCCGAGCGCATCCGTGCGCTGCCGGGCTGGAAGCATCCCTACGACCTGATGCCGGGGCACCCGCTGCCCAGGCACGCAGGCTGAGCGCGGCCGCTGGCAGGACGGCGAAAACCAACATCAAGCAGGAAGAGACACAGATGCCCACCCTGGAAACCAAACTCAACGCCCGCTCCGAATCCTTCAAGGCCAACGCCGAGTCGATGCAGGCCCTGGTGGCCGACCTCAAGGCCAGGATCGCCAAGCTGGCCGAAGGCGGCGGCGAAGACGCGCGCAACAAGCACCTGTCGCGCGGCAAGCTGCTGCCGCGCGAGCGCGTGCAGCAACTGCTGGATCCGGGCACGCCGTTCCTTGAGCTGTCGCAGCTGGCCGCATACGACATGTACGACAATGCCGCGCCGGGCGCGGGCATCATCACCGGCATCGGCCGCGTGGCCGGGCAGGAGTGCGTGATCGTCTGCAATGACGCCACCGTCAAGGGCGGCACCTACTACCCGATGACGGTCAAGAAGCATGTGCGCGCGCAGGAGATCGCCGAGGAGAACAACCTGCCGTGCATCTACCTGGTGGATTCCGGCGGCGCCAACCTGCCCAACCAGGACGATGTGTTCCCGGACCGCGACCACTTCGGCCGCATCTTCTACAACCAGGCCAACCTGTCCAAGCAGGGCATCCCGCAGATCGCGGTGGTGATGGGATCGTGCACCGCCGGCGGTGCCTACGTGCCCGCGATGAGCGACGAGTCCATCATCGTCAAGAACCAGGGCACCATCTTCCTGGGCGGCCCGCCGCTGGTGAAGGCCGCGACCGGCGAGGAAGTCAGCGCCGAGGACCTGGGCGGCGCCGACGTGCATACGCGCCTGTCGGGCGTGGCTGACTACTTCGCGCAGAACGACCACCATGCGCTGTCGCTGGCGCGCAATATCGTGCAGCACCTGAACCGCCGCAAGCCGGACCAGATCCGCCTGCACGAGCCGGTCGAGCCGCTCTATCCGGTGGAAGAACTGTACGGCGTGATCCCGACCGACACGCGCAAGCCCTACGACGTGCGCGAGGTGATCGCGCGCCTGGTCGACGGTTCCGAGTTCGACGAGTTCAAGGCGCGCTACGGCACCACGCTGGTGTGCGGCTTCGCGCGCATCTGGGGCTACCCGGTCGGCATCGTCGCCAACAACGGCATCCTGTTCTCCGAATCCGCACTGAAGGGCGCGCACTTTATCGAGCTGTGCTGCCAGCGCAAGATCCCGCTGGTGTTCCTGCAGAACATCACCGGCTTCATGGTGGGCCGCAAGTACGAGAACGAAGGCATTGCCCGCAATGGCGCCAAGATGGTGACCGCCGTGGCCACCGCGCAGGTGCCCAAGTTCACGGTGATCATCGGCGGCTCGTTCGGCGCCGGCAACTACGGCATGTGCGGGCGCGCCTATTCGCCGCGCTTCCTGTGGATGTGGCCGAATGCGCGCATCTCGGTGATGGGCGGCGAACAGGCCGCCAGCGTGCTGGCCACGGTGCGCCGCGACGGCATCGAGGGCAAGGGCGGCAAGTGGAGCGCGCAGGATGAAGAGGCGTTCAAGCAGCCGATCCGCGACCAGTACGAGCACCAGGGCCATCCGTACTACGCCAGCGCGCGCCTTTGGGACGACGGCGTGATCGACCCGGCGCAGACCCGCACCGTGCTGGGCCTGGGTCTTTCCGCCAGCCTGAATGCACCGATCGACGAGATGAAGTTCGGCGTGTTCCGCATGTGATTCCGGCCACGCCAATACTGTCCCATTACCGCCTTCCACCCCATGCGCAGCGTCGCCCGCCTGCTTTGCAGCCTAGCCCTGGTCACGGCGCTTGCCTTGCAGGCGCCGCTGTCCGGGCATGCGCAGAGCGCGAACGGCAACGGCAAACCTGCGCCGCGCATGCGCTTCCAGGAGCAGGTGGTGATGCTGCCCAAGGCGGCGATCCCGTCGCGCATCGACCTGGAAGCCACGGTGTTCAAGCCGGCTGGCGACGGGCCGTTCCCGCTGGTGGTGATCAACCACGGCAAGGCGCCGGGCCGGCCCGTCATGCAGGGGCGCGCGCGCTTTCCGGCGCAGAGCTTGGAATTTCTGCGCCGCGGCTACGCCGTGGTGCTGCCGATGCGGCAGGGTTTTGCGCGCTCCGGTGGCGCCTATGTGGGCGGCAGCTGCGACATCGAGACCAACGGCATGATGCAGGCCGACGATGTCGTCGCCACGCTCGACTTCATGGCCACCCAGCCCTATGTGGACATGGAGCGCATTGTCGTGATCGGCCAGTCGCATGGGGGCCTGACCACGATGGCGTTCAGCACCATCGGCTATCCGGGCGTGCTGGGCGTGGTCAATTTTGCGGGCGGGCTGCGCAACCTGAACTGCCCGGACTGGGAAGAGCGCCTGGTCGATGCCTTTGCCAGCTACGGCAGCCTGGCGCGCTACCCGTCGCTGTGGGTGTACGGCGATAACGACAGCTACTGGCCGGTGCCCTTGCCCGGCCGCATGTTCAACGCCTTCAAGGCGCGCGCCACCGGTCCCGCGGCTCAATCACGGCTGGTGGACGTCGGCGAGTTCGGCAACGACTCGCATCGCGTCTTCAGCGCGCGCGAAGGCATTTCGGTGTGGCTGCCTGAAGTCGGCAACTTCTTCCGCTCGCTGGGCCTGCCCTTCGACGCCGGCACCTGAACCGCACCAGACAACTTATACGCCAACGGAGCGAACCATGGAATTCACTGCACTGACCGTCAATATCGCCAGCCACGTCGCCACCGTCACGCTGAACCGGCCCGATGTGCGCAACGCCTTCAACGAGACCGTGATCGCCGAGCTGACCGGCGCCTTCCGCGCGCTGGGCGACATGGACGAGGTGCGCGCCATCGTGCTGGCCGGCAACGGCCCGGCCTTCTGCGCCGGCGCCGACCTGAACTGGATGAAGAAGATGGCGGGCTATTCGGACGACCAGAACCGCGCCGATGCGCTGACCCTGGCGCAGATGCTGCACACCATCTGGTCGTGCCCGCGCCCGGTGATCGCGCGCATCCAGGGCGACACCTACGCCGGCGGCATGGGCCTGGTAGCCGCGTGCGATATCGCGGTGGCCGCCGAGCACGCGCACTTCTGCCTGTCCGAGGCGCGCCTGGGCCTGCTGCCCGCCACCATCAGCCCGTATGTGATCCGCGCGCTGGGCGAGCAGGCCGCACGCCGCTACTTCATCACCGCCGAGCGTTTCGATGCCGCCGAGGCGCTGCGCCTGGGCTTTGTCCATACGGTGGTGCCGGCCGAGGCCCTGGACGCCAAGGTCGCCGAACTGGCGACCGCGCTGGTGGCCAACAGCCCGAACGCCGTGCGCGAAAGCAAGCGGCTGGTGCAGGACATCGCCGGGCGCGCGATCGACAACGATTTGCTGGCCGATACCGCGGACCGGATTGCAAGGATCCGCGCGTCGGAAGAGGGGCGTGAAGGCGTGAAGTCCTTCCTGGAGAAGCGCTCGCCGTCGTGGCGCCCCGCTTGAGTCACACGTCCGGCCTGCCGCAGTGAAAAAAGACTGCCGGCAGGTTGCGTGGAGATCGCGGCACGCTAGCGACAAGAGCAACGCTTCACCCAGATAACATTCGGTAAATCCGGCTAAAGCGCAGCTAACGCAAAAATATCGCCTTCATTGCCAAGCCCGGGAAGACATTCCTAACATGACCCTCCCCAACCTGTCCGCCACCGTTGCACGGCCCGGCCTTGCCGGCAGCGGCGCGCGCGCGGACGGTCAACAAAGGAGGGCTACCTTGGATCACCTGTCCCTTTCCCCAGGCAGCGACGCGCAGGCACTCGGCCAGCGCAGCCGCAGCGCCGTCTGGCATCCATGCACGCGGCTGCGCCCCGACGACGACGCCGTGCCGCTGGCGATCGTGCGCGGCGACGGCCCGTGGCTGCATGATGCCGACGGCCGCCGTTATTTCGACGCCACCAGTTCGTGGTGGGTCAACCTGTTCGGCCACGCCAACCCGCGCATCAACGCCGCACTGGCCAGCCAGCTGGAAACGCTGGAGCACGTGATGCTCGCCGGCTGCACCCATGCCCCGGCGGTGGAACTGGCCGAGCGCCTGTCAGCGCTGACCGGCGGCGCGCTCGGCAATGTCTTCTACGCCTCGGACGGCGCCTCGGCGGTCGAGATCGCGCTGAAGATGAGCTTCCACTACTGGCGCAATACCGGCCTGCCGGCCAAGCGCGAGTTCGTCTGCCTGCGCCACGGCTACCACGGCGAGACCGTGGGTGCGCTGGCGGTGACCGACGTGGAAGTCTTCCGCGATGCCTATGATCCGCTGATCCGCCGCGCACACGTGGTGATGTCGCCCGACGCACGCCAGGCCGCACCAGGCGAGAGCGCTGCGGACGTGGCTGCCCACGCCCTGACGGAGCTGGAAACCCTGCTGCGCGAGCGCGCCGGCCAGATCGCCGCGCTGATCGTCGAGCCGCTGGTGCAGGGCGCCGCCGGCATGGCGATGTACGACCCGTCGTATCTGGATGGCGCGCGCGCACTGTGCGACCGCTACCGGATCCACCTCATCGCCGACGAGATCGCGGTGGGCTGCGGGCGCACCGGCACCTTCTTCGCGTGGGAACAGTCGCGCGCCGGGGAGGTGCCGCTGCCCGCGCACCTGTGGCCCGACTTCCTGTGCCTGTCCAAGGGCATCAGCGGCGGCTACCTGCCGCTGTCGCTGGTGCTGTCGCGCCCGGAGATCCAGCGCGCCTTCGTCGCCGACGAGCTGGCGCGCAGCTTCCTGCATTCACACTCCTACACCGGCAACCCGCTGGCCTGCCGCGCCGCGCTGGCCACGCTGGACCTGTTCGCGCAGGACGACGTGCTCGCGCGCAACCGCGAGCGCGCGCACTGGCTCGCCGACGGCATGGCCGCGCTGGCCGCCGACGCGCGCCTGCGGCACGTGCGCCAGCGCGGGCTGATCTGGGCCGCCGATGTGCGCGATGACGTCGCCGGCGCTGACTTTGCCGCGCGTTTCCACCACGCCGCGCGCGAGCGCGAGCTGCTGGTGCGCCCGATCGGCAATACGCTGTACGTGATGCCGCCCTACGTCCTCGATGCCGCGCAGGCACGCTGGCTGGGCGAGCAACTGCTGGCCACGCTTGACGATGTGACCACCGATGTGACCACGGCCCGGGAGGTGCGCCATGCTGCTTGAACAACTGAAGCAGGCCGCCGAACAGCGCCACGCGCTGGCCCTGACGCGCCGCCGCCGCGTTGCCCACACTGCCTGCGCGCCGCACCAGGCCGTGGGCGAGGACGGGTCCGAGCCGGAATCGCTGCTGACCTTCTGCAGCAACGACTACATGGGGCTGGCCAACCACCCGGACGTGATCGCCGCGCTGGTGGAAGGCGCGCAGCGCTATGGCGCCGGCAGCGGGGCCTCGCACCTGGTCAGCGGGCATTCGCTGGCGCACACCCAGCTGGAAACGGAACTGGCGCGCTGGCTCGCCCCGCATATCCCGCATGCGCGCACGCTGTATTTCTGCACCGGCTACATGGCCAACATGGCGGTGCTGACCGCGCTGGGCACGGCGGGCGCCACGCTGTTCTGTGAGTCGCTCAACCATGCCTCGCTGATCGATGGGGCGCGGCTCGCGCGCGCCGACGTGCAGCGCTACCCGCATTGCGACACCGCCGCGCTGGCAGCGCTGCTGGCGGCCAGCACCAGCGAGCGCAAGCTGATCGTGACCGACAGCGTGTTCAGCATGGACGGCAATGTCGCGCCGCTGCGCAAGCTGCTGGAACTGGCCGAGCGCCATGATGCCTGGATCATCGTCGATGACGCCCACGGCTTCGGCGTGCTGGGCGAGCAGGGCCACGGCGTGCTGGAAGCGCTGGGACTGTCGTCCGAGCGGCTGATCTATATCGGCACGCTCGGCAAGGCCGCCGGCGTGGCGGGTGCCTTTGTCGCCGCGCACGAGACCATCATCGAACACCTGGTCAACACCGCGCGGCCCTATATCTACACCACGGCCGCGCCGCCGGCGGTCGCGCATGCGCTGCTGGCCAGCCTGGCGATCATCGAAGGAGAAGAGGGCAGGCAACGCCGGGCGCAACTGACGCGCTGCATCGGCATGCTGCGCGAGGGGCTGGCCCAGCTGGCTGCCATCGCGGGCTGGACGCTGGGCGACAGCGAGACCGCGATCCAGCCGCTGATCGTCGGCGACAACGGCGCCGCGCTGGCGCTGTCAGCCACGCTGGAGGCGGATGGCATCCGCGTCGGCGCGATCCGGCCGCCGACGGTGCCGGAAGGCACCGCGCGGCTGCGCATCACGCTGTCGGCTGCGCACACCGGAGACGATGTGCGGCGCCTGCTGGATGCCCTGAGCGCCGCCGTGGCGCAGCGGGAGGTCGCATGAGCACGCGCGCGCCTTTTGCCTGCTTTGTCACCGGCACCGATACCGGCATCGGCAAGACCCACGCCAGCGCCACGCTGCTGCATGCGCTCCATGCCGCCGGCTACCGCACCGCGGGCATGAAGCCCGTGGCCAGCGGCAGTGAGTGGCGCGACGGCCATTGGCACAACGACGACGTGGCGCAGCTGCGCGCCGCCAGCTCGGTGGCGGTGCCGCTGGGCCAGACCTGCCCGTTCCTGCTGCGCACGCCGTGCTCGCCGCACCTGGCCGCCGCGCACGAGGGCGTGCGCATCACGCGCGCGCCGGTCCGCACCGCCTTCGACGCGCTGCGCCGCCAGGCGGATGCGGTGGTGGTGGAGGGCGTGGGCGGTTTCAACGTGCCGCTCGACGCAGGCGCCGTGCGCTGGAACACCGCCGACCTGGCGGTGATGCTGGCGGTGCCGGTGGTGATGGTGGTCGGCATCCGGCTCGGCTGCCTGAACCACGCCGTGCTGACCGCCGAAGCCATCCGCGCGCGCGGCCTGCCGCTGGCGGGCTGGATCGCCAACCGGGTCGACCCGGACATGCTGCTGGCCGACGAGAACATCGCCACGCTGCACGCGTCGCTGGACGCGCCTTGCCTGGGTGAACTGCCCTGGCAACTGGCGCCCGCCGCTGCCGCTGGCCGGCTCGACCTTGCGCCGCTGTTCGCCGCCGCCACCCAATACCAAGCCGAGGCCGCCGGCCTTGCTGCCTGAACCAGAATTCGCATCGATCATGACTCAAGCTCATACCGCTACCACCGTTACTACCGTTTCCGTCGATTCCCTGCGCCAGAGCGCGCGCTCGCACGCACTGCCCGATGACGCCGCGTGGCGCGTCGATGACGTTGCCGCGCTGTTCGCGCTGCCGTTCAACGACCTGTTGTTCCGCGCCCAGCAAGTGCACCGCGAGCACTTCGACGCCAATACCGTGCAGCTGTCCACGCTGCTGTCGATCAAGACCGGCGGTTGCGAAGAGGATTGCGGCTACTGCCCGCAGAGCGCGCACCACGATGCAGGCGTGAAGGCCGAGAAGCTGATGGCGCTGGACGAGGTGCTGGACGCCGCGCGCGCGGCCAAGGCCAACGGTGCCACCCGCTTCTGCATGGGCGCCGCCTGGCGCAGCCCCAAGGACCGCCACCTGGAGCCGGTGATGGACATGGTGCGCGAAGTGAAGGCGATGGGCCTGGAGACCTGCGTCACGCTCGGCATGCTCAAGGCCGAGCAGGCGCAGCAGCTCAAGGACGCGGGGCTGGACTACTACAACCACAACCTGGATACCTCGCCGGAGTTCTACGGCAAGATCATCACCACGCGCACCTACCAGGACCGGCTCGACACCATCGGCCATGTGCGCGACGCCGGCATCAATGTCTGCTGCGGCGGCATCGTCGGCATGGGCGAGGCGCGCGAAGCGCGCGCCGGACTGATCGCGCAGCTGGCCAATATGGACCCATATCCGGAGTCGGTGCCCATCAACAACCTGGTCCAGGTCGAGGGAACGCCGCTGGCGGGCACCGAGGCGCTGGACCCGTTCGAGTTCGTCCGCACCATTGCCGTGGCACGCATCACCATGCCGCGCGCCATGGTGCGCCTGTCCGCCGGCCGCGAGGCCATGGACGAAGCGTTGCAGGCGCTGTGCTTCATGGCCGGCGCCAATTCCATTTTTTACGGCGAAAAGCTGCTGACCACCGGCAACCCGCAGGCCGACCGCGATCGCGCCCTGCTGGCCCGCCTCGACATCCGCGCAGAGGGCTACGCGGGATGACGAGGTAAGGAAGCCCACCGGTAATCAGCTCGCTCGCCGTCCTGTCGAAAAACCAGGAGGAGCCATGTTCAACAAGATCCTGATCGCCAACCGCGGTGAAATCGCCTGCCGCGTGGCCGCCACCTGCCGCCGGCTCGGCATCCGCACCGTTGCGGTGTACTCGGATGCCGACGCCGACGCGCGCCACGTCGCCTTCTGCGACGAGGCCGTGCATATCGGCGGCTCGGCCGCGCGCGACAGCTACCTGCGCCCGGACCACATCATCGAGATGGCGAAGGAGACCGGCGCCCAGGCCATCCACCCGGGCTATGGCTTCCTGTCCGAGAATGAAGCCTTTGCCGAGGCCTGCGCCGCGGCGGGGCTGGTCTTCATCGGCCCGCCGGCGTCTGCCATCCACGCGATGGGCAGCAAGAGCGCGGCCAAGCAATTGATGGAGAAGGCCGCGGTGCCGCTGGTGCCGGGCTATCACGGCGAGGACCAGGGTCCGGCGCTGCTGCGCCGCGAGGCCGACCGCATCGGCTACCCGGTGCTGCTCAAGGCCAGCGCCGGCGGCGGCGGCAAGGGCATGCGCGTGGTCGAGTCGGGCGACGGCTTCGAGGCCGCGCTGGCCTCGGTCAAGCGCGAGGCCAGCGCCAGCTTTGGCGATGACAAGGTGCTGGTGGAGAAGTACCTGACGCGCCCGCGCCATATCGAGATCCAAGTGTTTGCCGATACCCACGGCAACTGCGTCTACCTGTTCGAGCGCGACTGCTCGGTGCAGCGCCGCCACCAGAAGGTGCTGGAAGAAGCCCCCGCGCCGGGCATGACCGATGAGCGCCGCCGCGCCATGGGCGAAGCGGCGGTGGCCGCGGCCAAGGCGGTCGGCTATGTCGGCGCCGGCACGGTCGAGTTCATCGCCAACCAGGACGGTTCGTTCTACTTCATGGAGATGAACACGCGCCTGCAGGTGGAGCACCCCGTCACCGAAATGATCACCGGGCAGGACCTGGTCGAATGGCAGCTGCGCGTCGCCGCTGGTGAAGCCCTGCCGCTGACGCAGGACCAGCTGCGCATCGACGGCCATGCGCTGGAAGCGCGTATCTACGCCGAGAACCCCGACAAGCAGTTCCTGCCGTCCACCGGCACGCTGCGCTTCCTGCGCACGCCGCCGGCGGTGCAGTTCATGCGCGGTGAGGATGCACACGGCCCGGCGGGTATCCGCATCGATGCCGGCGTGCGCGAGGGCGACACCATCAGCCCCTTCTACGACCCGATGATCGCCAAGCTGATCGTCTGGGGCAAGGACCGCGACGAGGCGCTGGCGCGCATGCGCCAGGCGCTGGCGGCCTACCACGTGGTGGGGCTGTCGACCAACGTGGCTTTCCTGCAGCGGCTGGTGTCGTCCCAGGCGTTCCGCACCGCCGATCTCGACACCGGCCTGATCGAGCGCAACGAGAAGGTGTTGTTCCCGCCGCCGGCGCCGGTCGGCCTGGAAGTCATCGCGCTGGCGGTGGCGGCGCTGTTCGACCGCGAGGCCCGCGAGCGCCGCATCGACGCCGCCGACCAGCATTCGCCGTGGACCCATGGCGGCGCGTGGCGGCTGAACGGCGGCGTGTCGCGCACGCTGCGCTTCGGCTATGGCGAGCAGGTGCTGGAGGCGACGCTGAGCACCAATGAGCGCGGCAGCACGCTGATCTATGCGGACCAGGCTGCGCCCTTTGCCTGCACCTGCCAGGCCGATGATATCCGCATCAACCTTGGCACCCGGCGCGCGCACGGGCAGGTGCATGCCGATGGCGAGACCTTCCACGTCTTCTATGCCGGGCGGCATGTGAGCCTGGCCTGGCTCGATCCGTTGGCCCATGCCGGCGAGACCGAAAGCGAAGGCGGCAAGCTCACTGCGCCGATGCCCGGGAAGGTCATTGCCGTGATGGTCGAGGCGGGCAGCACCGTCACGCGCGGCACGCCGTTGCTGGTGATGGAGGCCATGAAGATGGAGCACACCATCAGCGCACCGGTGGATGGGGTGGTGAGTGAGGTGCTTTACGGGGTGGGGGAGCAGGTTGTGGAGGGGGCGCAGCTTCTGGCGTTCGAGGGGAAGTCAGGGGCTTGATGCGCGCTAGGGGTGGCAGGGGCACGGGGTCCGATCTCCGTTGCCCCAACCAACCCCACGCCCATTACTCTGCCAAAATACGCCTTTAACCCCACCAGAATCCCCCTGGAGACAAAATGAAGTTGCAGTTGTACGTCCCCGACGGCCGCTACGACCCCTGGATCGCAGGCTTCGCCGAGGCACTGCCCGAAGCGCAATGTGTGACGTGGGAGGACAGCCGTGGCGAACCGGCCGACTACGCCGTGGTCTGGCGTCCGCCGGTGGAGATGCTGCGTGGCCGTACCGACCTGAAGGCGGTGTTCAACCTGGGCGCCGGCGTCGACGGCATCCTGCGCCTGCGCGATGAAGCCCCTGACGCCTTGCCCGCGGGCGTGCCGATCGTGCGGCTCGACGATGCCGGCATGGCCGCGCAGATGGCCGAGTACGTCACCCACGCGGTGCTGCGCTATTTCCGCAAGATGGACGCCTACGAGGCCCAGCAGCGCGCCGGCAACTGGAAGTTCCTGAAACCGCATCGCCGCGCGGACTTCACCATCGGCGTGATGGGGGTGGGCACGCTCGGCACGCATATCGCCCGCACGCTGGCGGGCTTCGGCTTCCCGGTGCGTGGCTGGAGCCGCACCGCGCGCGCCATCGAAGGCGTGAGCGGCTTCTATGGCGATGCCGGGCAGGCGCCGTTCCTCGATGGCCTGCGCGTGCTGGTCAATGTGCTGCCGCTGACGCCGCAGACCGAGAACATCCTTAACGCCGGGCTGTTCGCGCGGCTGGCACAGGGCGCGTATGTGATCAACGTCGCGCGCGGGCAGCATCTGGCTGAGGAAGACCTGCTTGCCGCGGTGCAGTCGGGGCAGATTGCCGGTGCCACGCTCGACGTGTTCCGCACCGAGCCGCTGCCTGCCGAACACCCGTTCTGGCAGGAGCCGCGCATCACCCTCACGCCGCATATCTCTGCGCTGACGCTGCGCGAAGACAGCATCGCGCAGATCGCCGGCAAGATCCGCGCGCTGCGCGCGGGCCAGCCGATCGCGGGCGTGGTCGACGTGCAGCGGGGCTACTGAGCGCCCCGACCAAGACGAACTAGAGACAGGAGACAGCCATGACCATGCCGAACTACGTGAAGATCGTTGAAGTCGGCCCGCGCGACGGCCTGCAGAACGAAAAGGCGATGGTGCCGACCGAGGTCAAGGTCGCGCTGATCAACCAGCTGACCGATGCCGGCTTCGTCAATATCGAGGCCGCGTCGTTCGTGTCGCCCAAGTGGGTGCCGCAGATGGCCGACGGTGCCGACGTGATGGCGCGCATCCAGCGCCGGCCCGGCACGCTGTATTCGGCGCTGACGCCGAACATGAAGGGGTTTGAAGGCGCGATCGAGGCCGGTGCCGACGAGGTGGTGATCTTCGGTGCCGCCAGCGAGGCGTTCTCGCAGAAGAACATCAACTGCTCGATCGCCGAGTCGATCGCGCGCTTTGCGCCGGTGGCCGCCGCAGCCAAGGAGAAGGGCGTGCGCCTGCGCGGCAGCATCTCGTGCGCGCTGGGCTGCCCGTACCAGGGCGAGGTGCCGGTGCACGCGGTGGTTGACGTGGTGCGGCGCATGCGCGAACTGGGCTGCGACGAGATCGATATCGCCGACACCATCGGCGTGGGCACCCCCGTGCGCGTGCAGGAAGTGATGCGCGCCGCGGCGGCGGAGTTTGCGCTGGACCGCCTGTCGGGCCATTTCCACGATACCTACGGGCAGGCGCTGTCCAATATCCTGGCCAGCCTGGAAGTGGGCATCTCGATCTTCCATGCGTCGGTGGCGGGGCTGGGCGGCTGCCCGTACGCCAAGGGCGCGACCGGCAACGTGGCGACCGAGGACGTGCTGTACATGCTGCACGGCATGGGCATCCACACCGGCATCGACCTGGAAGCGGTGGTGCGCACCGGCGACTATATCTCGCAGGCAATCGGCCGCGCCAACAGCTCGCGCGTGGGCCGTGCCTTGCTGACCAAGTGGGCCGCCGCCAGCGATGCGGCGCCCGCCTGCGCGTAAGTGCGGATCAGGCGCGGGCCACAGAACAAGGAGAAGAACGCATGACGGTGAATGACGAAGCGCTGCCCGAGTCCGCGCAGCGCGTTGCGGACCTGCTGGCCGGGCTTGGCCATGACCGGCCCGTGGTGATGCTGCCGGCCACCGGCAAGACCTCGGCCGAGGCCGCGGCGGGCCTGGGCTGCAGCGTGGCGGAGATCGCCAAGTCCATCATCTTCCGGCGCGTGGCCGACGATGCGCCGGTGCTGGTGATTGCCAGCGGCAGCAACCGCGTCGACGAGGCCAAGGTGGCCGCGCGCGTGGGCGCGCTGGGTAAGGCCGACGCCCGCTTCGTGCGCGAGAAGACCGGCTATGCCATCGGCGGCGTCTGCCCGATCGGCCATGCGGTGGCGCCAGTGATGCTGCTGGACCAGGACCTGTTCCGCTATGACAGCCTGTGGGCCGCGGCGGGGCATCCCCATGCGGTCTTCAACCTGACGCCGCACCAGTTGCAGCAGATGACGGGCGCCGAAGTGGCCGACGTCGCGGCAGGCTCCGTGGCATGAGTCCCGACCTGCGCCCCGGCCTGACCTTCAGCTGGCAATACACGGTGCCGCCCAAGGCCACCGTGCCGCGCCTGTACGACGATATCCCGGGCTGCCCCGAGATGCCCGACGTGCTGGCCACCGGCTATATGGTCGGCATCATGGAATGTGCCTGCCTGCAGATGCTGCGCGAGCACCTGGACTGGCCGCGCGAGCAGTCGCTCGGCACGCTGGTCAGCTTCTCGCACCTGGCGCCGACGCCGCCGGGCATGACGGTGACGGTCAAGGGCGAACTGGTGGCGGTGGACGGGCGCCATCTGCGCTTCCAGCTGAGCGCCTGGGACGGCGAGGACAAGATCTCCGAGGGCGTGCATGAGCGCCACCTGATCGACGCCGGCCGCTTCAACCAGAAAGTGGCGGCCAAGGCCGCGCGCGCGGCGGGCTGAGTGGCGAGCGAGCGCAACGCCATGGCCTCCACGCCCCCCACACCCATCACGCCTGCCTTGCTGGCCGCGGAACTGGCCGCGCAGGCCGACGCCGCGCGGCAAGCCTCGCCGGTGCCGTCGCCATGCCGCAACGTCTGCCGCATGGACCCCGCCAGCGGCTACTGCGAGGGCTGCCTGCGCACCATCGAAGAGATTGCCGGCTGGTCGTCCGCCGGCGACGAAGACAAGCGCCGCATCTGGGCGCAACTGCCGCAGCGCGCCGCATGGCTGGCAGGCGAGGAGACATCCCCTTGAGCGAACGCCCGGTCCCGCAGTTGCCGGCCACCATGCGCGTGTTCGAGCGCGGCTGGCTGTCGGCCAACAATATCCTGTTCGTGGAGGGCGACGATACAGTGCTGGTCGATACCGGCTACGTCACCCACGCGCCGCAGACGGTGGCGCTGGTGGCGGCGGCCTTGCAGGGCCGGCCGCTCGCACGCGTGATCAATACCCATCTCCACTCCGACCACTGCGGCGGCAATGCCGCGCTGCAGGCGCGCTGGCAGCCGCGCACCGCGATCCCAGCTGCAGAGGCCGCAGCCGTTGCCGCGTGGGACACGGAAGCGCTCAGCTACAACGCCACCGGCCAGCAGTGCGACCGCTTCACCTTCGACAGCGTGTTGAGCGACGGCGACAGGCTGCGCCTGGGCGGCGTCGACTGGCAAGTCGTGGCCGCCCCCGGCCATGACCCGCACGCGGTGATGCTGTTCGCGCCGGCCGAGCGCATCCTGGTTTCCGGCGATGCGCTGTGGGAGAACGGCTTCGGCGTGATCTTCCCCGAACTGGATGGCGAGAGCGGTTTTGCCGAGCAGGCGGCGGTGCTGGAACGCATCGCGCAACTGGACGCGCGGCTGGTGATCCCGGGCCACGGCCGGATGTTCACCGATGTGGCGGCGGCGGTCGAACGCGCCCAGGGGCGCCTGGCCTACCTGGGTGCCGACCCGGCGCGCAATGCCAGCCATGCGGTCAAGGTGCTGGTGAAGTTCAAGCTGCTGGAGCAGCAGCGCATGGCCCGGGACGCGCTGGTGGCATGGATGGAAGCCGCGCCGCTGATGGTGCGCATCCGCCAGCGCTTCATGCCGGGGCTGGAGATGGCCGAGATCTGCGCGCAGACGGTGCGCGCGCTGGCAGGGGTGAAGGCGCTGGCGGTGGAGGGGGAGTGGGTGGTGAACCGGGATTGATTCACCACGCCTGCCTGCATCCTCAGAACGACGTCCTGAACCCCACCTTGACACTGCGCCCGGCCAGCGGCGCGATATCACGCAGGATCGACGCCGAGTTGCGCGCATCCTGGTTGGTCAGGTTGTCGCCGCGCAGGTACACCAGCGTCTGCGTGCCCGACACCTTGAACTTGTAGGTGAGCGCCAGGCTCAGCAGCGTATAGGCATCGGTCGGCGTGTCGTTGGTTGGCACGCGGGTCTGCCTTGCGGCGTAGGTCACGTCCACGCGCGCGCCCCACGGGCCCGCGCCATACACCAGCGCGCCACCCAGGCGCAGCGGTGCCAGGCGCGGCAGCGGTTCGCCGGTATCGCGGTTCTCGCCGCGCACGTAGTCGGCGCGCGCCTCGAAGTCCAGCGTGTCGCTGGTGGTCAGCATCTTCTGCAGCAGCCGCGTCTTGCCTTCCGCCTCGAAGCCGTACAGCGTGGCCGGCACACCCAGGTACTGGAACTCCGGCAGCGCACCCGGGCTGCCGGCGGCGACCACGTCGCCCGCCTCGTCACGCGTGCGGCCGGTGGCGTTCAGCGCGAGGTAGTTGGCAAAGCGGCTGTAGTAGCCCGACACGCCGGCACTGTGCGCGCCGGACTTGAAGCGCACGCCCAGGTCGATCGACGTGGCCCGTTCCTTGTTGGCATTGGGGTCGCCCAGCTCCCAGGCGCCGGTGGCCACGTGGGGGCCGTTGGCATACAGCTCGTAGAAGGTCGGCGCGCGTTCGGTGTACGACAGGTTGCTGGTCAGCGACCACAGCGGGTTGACCTTGTAGAGCAGGCCGGCCGAGGCGCTGGTGGCGTTGAAGCTGCGGTTGGCATCGGTAAAGCGGTCGTTGCCGTTGGCGCTGGCCTTGATGCTGCTGTGGTCCAGGCGCCCGCCCAGGTTCAGCTTGAGGTCGCCGGAAGCGGTCAGTGGCAGTTCCTCGAACACGAACAACGCCGCGCTATCCGTATTGGTGCTCGGCACGAATGCCTCTTCGCCCAGCGCCGAGAAGTCGGTATGGCCGAACTGCGTGCCGATCACGCCCGTCATGTTGCCGATCTTCGCGTGCCTGGCCTCCAAGCGCGCATCCCAGCCGCGGTTCTTGAAGATCGTGCCGGTCTCGCCGCCCTCGATTTCCTTGTGCTCGTAGTCGGTATAGCTGAACTTGCCTTTGACCGATTCGAGCCAGCCGGCGGTGTTGCCGGCCAGGTTGCGCGCCTCGCCTTCCAGCGCAAAGCGGTCCTGCCGCATCTTCAGCCGCACGTCGTCCTCGGCGGGCGTGCCGTACTCATTGCGGTAGGCGCTGTAGTTGGCGCCGACGAAGCCGTCGGCCCAGGTGTAGGAGCCGCCCATCGCGCCGCCTTCCTGCTGCGCGCTGGTGTTGGGCAGGCGGCCATAGGCTTCGGTCTCGCCTGCGGGCAGCGGATCGGTGGCGCGCAGACGGTCGCTGCGGGCGTACCCGGGGATGCGCAGGTCGCTGGTCTTGCGCGCGAAGGCGTCGGCGTGGACCGCGAACTTGCCGTTGCCGGCCTCGATCAGCGCGCTGGCGTTGCGCGCCTGGTCGCCGCCCGCGGTGGCGCTGGCATCGACCGCGCCGCCGATGCCTTCGATCGGCTCCTTCGGAATCCGGTTGTCGATCACGTTGACCACGCCGCCGATGGCGTTGCCGCCGTACATCAGCGCCGCCGGGCCGCGCACGACCTCGATGCGCTCGGCCACGAGCGGGTCCACCGGCACTGCGTGGTCGTAGGACAGCGTAGAGGCGTCGACCGTGGTGCCGCCGTTCTGCAGCACCTTGATGCGGTCGCCGTCCAGGCCGCGGATCACCGGCCGGTTGGCATTGGGGCCGAAATAGCTGGATGAAACCCCGGGCAGCTTGTCGAGCGTATCGCCCAGCGTGCTGCCCTGGCGCACGGCCAGGGCGTCGCCGCCGAGCGTCGATACCGGCGCCACCATGTCGTTGAGGTCGCTGCCGAGCGGGTTGGCGGTGACGACGACTTCGCGCAGCGTGGCGCCGGCCGGCGCGGTGGCAGTGGCCGTGGCGGGTGCGCTGTCGGCGGCAGGTGCCGCGGCGGTCTGTGCCAGCGCGGCGGGCGCGACGAAGGCGCTGGCCAAGGTGGCGGTGAGGGAAGCGGCAAGGGCCGCCAGCGGGGTCAGGCGCGGTGCGCTGGTTGGTGCGGTGTAACGGTTTTTCGACATGGCGCGCGGAGCGAGGCAATGGCAATCGGCCCAGCTGGCACGGCAGCTGCCCGGCACGGCGCCGGCCACCCGCGATGGGCGTGGCCGCGCAGCCGGAATGGGCAGGCGTTCAGCTCGGAATTGGTCAGGCCGGGTGCGCGGCGAGGGCCGCGTCCCGGATCAGGCGAGGGCGATGGCCGGCGCCGGCGGCGCGCGCGATTGGAAGGGGTGGGTGGCAGGCAGGTCGGGCCAGCGCCAGGCCAGGTTGGCCGGCTTGACCGGTTTGCCAAAGGCAAGCTGCGGCAGCGGCAGCTTGACGCACAGGGTGTCGGCAACCGTGGCGCCATCGAACAGCACGCACGAGTGGCCGCTGAATTTCTGCGCCAACGGGTGCGGCTCGGGGTCGTTGGCCGAGGCGGCGTCGGCCGTTGTCACGGAGGCCGACGGCGCGAGCAGGCCGCCGTGCACGATGCGGTGGGTCAGCCCGGCGTGCTGCGCCAGCAGCAGGCATAGCGCCAGCCACAGCGCGGACCAGAGGCCCGGGCCGTGCGCGCGCAGGCGGGCGAACCAGTCAGTGCGCATGCGGATGACCGGCGTGGTTGCCGTGGTGGTGGTCGGGATCGCCGCAGCCGCAATCGTTGTCGCCATGGTCGTGGCCATGGGCATGATCGTGGTCGTCGTCGAAGTCGTCGACCCAGCCGGGGAAGGGATCCGCGTAGGCCGCCCAGGCTTGCGCGCCCGCGGCCATCTCGGCATCGGTCAGCAGGCAGGCGTCGAGCCGGGCCTGCAGCGCCGCATGGTCCAGGTCCAGGCCGGTCAGCACCAGTTCCTGGCGGCGGTCGCCGAAGGCTGCCGGGGTGCCGTCGACCTGCATGTCGGCTTCGACTTCGGCGCGTTCGGCGGTGTCGGCCGGCCATTCGGCCGGATCCAGCGCAGCCCACCAGGCGCCGGCGCCGCCATGGCGGCAGACGCCGCCGGACTGATTCCAGTCGCCCGCGGTGTCCATGCGGCTGGCCAGCCAGAACAGGCCCCTGGAACGCAGCACGCTGCCGTGCTCGCGCAGCCATTCGGTATGGATCAGGTCGGCGAAGCGTTGCGGATGAAACGGGCGGCGGCGGCGGTAGACCAGCGTGGAGACGCCGCTGGCGTCGGCAGCCGGCACCTCGCCGCGCAGCGCGGCAAGCCAGCCCGGGGCGTCCGCGGCGGCTTCAAAGTCGAAGCGGCCGGTGCCTTGCACGCGCTCGGGCGGAACCTTGCCGAAGCTGGCTTCGACGATGTCGGCACGCGGGTTCAGCGCCTGCAGCACGGCGTGCAGCCGCGCCAGTTCCGCAGCGCTGGCAAGGTCGGCCTTGTTCAGCACGATCACGTCGCAGCATTCGACCTGCGCCACCAGCACTTCGGCCACGGTCCGGTCATCGTCCGTGGCCGGCGCCAGCCCGCGGCCGGCCAGGAACTCGGCCTCGTTGAGGTCGCGCAGGAAGGTGGCGGCATCGATCACCGTCACCAGCGTGTCGGGTTGCACCGCCGCGCCGGGCCCGGCGCCATGCTCGGCCTCGAACAGGAAGCCTTCGGCAATCGCGAGCGGCTCGTCGAGGCCGTCGGCTTCCATCAGCAGCGCGTCAAAGCGGCCCTCGGCGGCAAGCCGGGCGGCTTCGCCAAGCAGTGCGTCGCCCGCGGGCAGCACCGCGGCCTCGCAGCCTGGCGGCAGCGGCGCCAGCGCCTGCCCGTCCTGCGGCCCGCAGACCAGCACGGCCATGCGCCGGCCCGCGCTGTGCGCGAGCAGGTGGTTCAGCAGCGTGGTCTTGCCGGCGCCGGGGAAGCCGGACAGCACGGTGACGGGCAGGCGATCAGCCATGGCAGGAGAGGTGGAAGTGACGACGGGGTACGCAGCCCTGGCGCTGGCTGCGCTGTTGCAACAAGGTTGCGAATTTACCAGAAAGGGCGGGGCGGCAACAGCCGGACGATTCTCAATGGTAGGCCGTGGCGACGGCACGACAAAGCGGACGCGGTCCCGCCAAAGCAAACGGCCCGGGTAACCGGGCCGTCACGTTACGCCTGCCGCACCGGCCGTGCCGGCGCGCGGCGCATCAGTCGCCGAACAGCTTCTGGCGCAGTTCGCGGCGTTGCTGCGCTTCCAGCGACAGCGTGGCCGTGGGACGGGCCAGCAGGCGCGGCACGCCGATCGGCTCGCCGGTTTCCTCGCACCAGCCGTAGTCGCCGGACTCGATGCGCTGCAGCGACTGCTCCACCTTCTTCAGCAGCTTGCGCTCGCGGTCGCGCGTGCGCAGTTCCAGCGCATGCTCTTCCTCGATGGTGGCACGGTCGGCCGGATCCGGCACGATGACCGTTTCGCGCAGGTGTTCCGTGGTCTGGTCAGCGTTCTTCAGGATTTCGTCGCGCAGCTGCTCAAGACGGTGCTTGAAGAAGGCGAGCTGCGCTTCGTTCATGTAATCCTTGTCGCTCATCTTCAGGATTTCAGCTTCAGTCAGAAGTTTGTTGCTGCTCATGGTTGCTGCTGATTCTCTTGTTGATGCGGCCGGCGGCGTCTGGGTCCGCTCGGGTGCGCTGTCCGCGCGCTTGCGCGCCACGGCTGTTTCACTCTGGCTGGCTGCAGTCTTGCTGCTTCGCGGGCCTCCCTTCGTTGCGCCCGCTTCGGCGTTCGCCGTACTGCCGCGGGGAGCGGGCGCGGCCTTCACAGGCTGCGCCTTGAGCGTCTCTGCCGCGACACTACCTGTCTTGCTGCGGCTTTCTTTCGTCTTCGTTGCGGCTGTCATGGGGACACCTCTCTCTCGCGTCAGTCAGTGACGGCGCGCGTCGGGGCACCCCAGGCGGAAAAAAGGCGGTCTCCGCACGAAGCACTGCGACCGCACCTGCCGGCGGCCTGCCTCATGCTGACGACAACCGCCGCCCTGCAAGTCCACCAGATCCGATGGACCAAATGCCGGCAGCGGGAAAAAGGTGCGCCACCGGTATCAAATCCGGCCTATTGTACTTGAACAAATTTCTCCGAGATATGGGGAAAACCGGCTGGCGCTTCGGTATTTCCCCGGTACCCCGAACGGGGGGCGGCCGCGCAGCGGTGTCCGGAGGGGGCGTCGCCGATGGGGCGACTAGGGCACTCAGGCCAGGCAGTTCTCCAGGCCCTTGAGGATGGCGTCGCGGGGCAGGTCCACGCCGATGAACACCATGCGCGTGCCCGGGGTCTCTTCATCCCACTTGGCGCCGATGTCGCTGCCCATCAGCTGGTGGACCCCCTGGAACACCACTTTGCGGTCCACACCGTCCATATATAGTACGCCCTTGTAGCGCAGCAGTTTTTCCCCGTACACGGCCAGGATGCCGGACAGGAATTCCTCCAGCTTGCCGTAGTGGAAGGGCTTGTCGCTGCGGAAGACAAACGAGGCAATGCGGTCGGTATGGTGGTGGTGATGGTGGTGGTCGTGCGCGTGGCCATGGCCGTGCGCATGGTCGTGCCCGTGATCATGGCCGCAGTCGTCGCCGCAATGCTCGCCGTGCTCATGGTCATGATCGTCGGCGCCCAGGAATTCCGGGTCGATCTCCAGCTTGGCGTTCAGGTTGAAACCGCGCAGGTCGAAGATGGTGTCGATCGGCGCCTCGCCGAAGTTGACCAGGCGGATCGGCGCGCGCGGGTTCATGTGCAGCAGGCGGTGGCGCAGCTCTGCCACGTCGGCTTCGGTCACCAGGTCGGACTTGGTGATGAAGATGGCATCGGCAAAGCCAACCTGGCGCTGCGCCTCTTCCTGCTTGTCCAGCTGCAGGTGGGCGTGCTTGGCGTCGACCAGCGTGATCACCGCGTCGAGCAGGTAGCGCGAGGCAATTTCCTCGTCCATGAAGAAGGTCTGCGCCACCGGGCCCGGGTTGGCCACGCCGGTGGTCTCGATCACCACGCGGTCGAAGCCGATCTCGCCGGCGTCGCGGCGCGTCAGCAGCGTCGACAGCGCCTGCACCAGATCACCGCGGATAGTGCAGCAGATGCAGCCGTTGCTCATCTGCACGATCTGCTCGCGGCCGTCCTGCACCAGGATCTCGTTGTCGATGTTCTCTTCGCCGAACTCGTTCTCGATGACGGCAATCTTCATGCCGTGCTGCTCGTTCAGGATGCGCTTGAGCAGGGTGGTCTTGCCGCTGCCGAGAAAGCCGGTCAGGATCGTGACCGGGGTCAGTTTGGACATTGTTGTTCTCCGGGTATTAGAGATTGCCGTTCAGTGCGAAGCGCTGCCAGGCGGGGCGGGCGCACGCTTGCCGCACTCGGCGCAGACGCCGTTCACGGTCAGTTCGACATGTTCGATGGCAAAGCCGCTGGGCACGCGTGGCGCGGCCGGTTGCACCGGTGCGCTGGCATCGTCCAGGCAGAAGGTGCGGTCGCAGCGGGTGCAGTGGAAATGGCTGTGCTGGCGGTGCTCCTGCGCGCGCGCGGCCTCGTGCTCGACCAGGCTGAAGCGGAACACCCGGTCGTTGCCGGCACGCTTCTGCGCCACGCCCTGTTCCACCAGCCAGTCCAGCACGCGGTAGACGGTGACGCGGTCGATGGTCTCGCCCGGTTCGGGCAGGCGGTCGATCACGGCCTGGTGCGTCAGCGCCTCATCGCTGCCGATCAGGCAGGCCAGGATGCACAGCCGCGGCTGGGTCACGCGCGCGCCCAGCTGGCGCAGGCGCTCGTGGGCGGCTTCCAGGGACGCAGGGGTGGGGATCGCCGGTTCCGGCACAGCGGCCGGCCGGTCCGGACTGGGACGGGTCATGGGCAGATTTAACCATAGGCCCCCGGTTGATGCAATTCAGTTGCGTCAGCGGGCCGAATGGCGAGGCCCGTGCAGTCACGCCGAAGGGGCGGTTTGCGCCTATGATCGGCACAGGACGACCCTTGGAACCCTAGGTTTTTTAGCCCCAGAGCGGAGACGACCCATGCTGAATGATGCCAGCGCGCTGCTGTTCCCGAACTTCGAAACTTTCCGGCAGCGTGTCGGCGAGGTCGAGATCGCCGGCGTGCGCGGCGGTTCGGGGCCGCCGCTGCTGCTGTTGCACGGGCACCCGCAGAGCCACCTGATCTGGCACCGGGTGGCGCCGGCGCTGGCCGATCACTTCACGGTGATCGCCACCGACCTGCGCGGCTACGGCAGCAGTTCGGCCCCGCCCGGCAATGCCGGCCACGAGCACTACAGCAAGCGCACCATGGCGCAGGACCAGGTGTCGCTGATGGCGGCATTTGGTTTCGAGCACTTTGTGCTGTGCGGCCACGACCGCGGTGCCCGCGTCGCGCACCGGCTGTGCATGGACTATCCGGAGGCGGTCAGCCGCGCCATGCTGCTGGACATCGCGCCCACGCTGGCGATGTACGAGCGCACCAGCATGGCCTTTGCCGCCGCCTACTGGCACTGGTTTTTCCTGATCCAGCCGGCGCCGTTCCCCGAGACGCTGATCAACGCCGAGCCCGATTTCTACATCGAGAAGCTGATGGGCCTGCGCCACGCGGGCCTGACGCCCTTCGCCCCCGACGCCATGGCTGCCTACACCGCGGCGATGCGCGACCCGGCGCGCGTGCATGCCATGTGCGAGGACTACCGTGCCGCCGCCACCATCGACCTGGAGCACGACCGCGCCGACCACGAGGCCGGGCGCCGGCTGGCGTTGCCGCTGCGCGTGCTGTGGGGCGAGCACGGCGTGGTGGCGCGCTGCTTCGAGCCGCTGGCGCTGTGGCAGGAGGTGGCCACGGACATCAGCGGCCAGGCGCTGCCGTGCGGGCACTACATCCCGGAAGAGGCGGCCGAACCGCTGCTTGAGGAAATGCTCGGTTTCTTCCGTTAGGCCGCACCGGGTGTCACAAACGCACGCCTTTGCAGCCGATCTCTGCCATATCTTCCCCGTTTCCCGCCATATGCGGCTGATTGCAGGCGGGTTAGCCCCTATACCTGCGTATTGTCTGGTGTTGCTAACATCAAGGCCCGCCCTTGCCGTTTACGGCAGGGCAGCGGAGCCAGCCGGCATGGTCCAAGAGCGCGGTCACAGAAACCGCGCCAGATGCGTCCCCCGCACAAGCAGGGGCCGGGCCGGCGGCAACGCATTGCAAGACGGGTATTGAAGGGAACCAGGAGAAGAAAGCATGAAACGAGTGGTAAAGATGGTCGCGGGTGCTCTGGCAGTCAGTGTGATGGGTGTGGCGGCGGGCGCGTATGCGCAGGAATTCCCGGGCGGCAAGCCGATATCGGCCGTGGTGCCGTTCTCCGCCGGCGGCCCGACCGACAAGGTCGCGCGCGAGCTGACCGCAATCATGTCCAAGCACCTGGGCTCGACCATCGTGATCGAAAACCTGGGCGGCGCCGGCGGCACAATCGGCGCCAAGAAGGTGGCGCAGGCCAAGAACGACGGCTACACCGTGCTGATCCACCATATCGGCATGGCCACGGCCCCGGCGCTGTACCGCAACCTGGGCTTCGATCCGCTCAAGGACTTCGAGACGGTCGGCGAAATCGCCGACGTGCCGATGATCCTGGTCGGCAACAAGCAACTGCCGCCGAACAGCTTCAAGGACCTGCTGCCGTACATCAAGGCCAACGCCGGCAAGCTGTCGCTGGCCAATGCCGGCATCGGCTCGGCCTCGCACCTGTGCGGCCTGCTGTTCCAGAGCGCGATCCAGACCGAGCTGACCACCGTGCCGTACAAGGGCGCTGCGCCGGCACTGACCGATATCCTGGGCGGCCAGGTCAACCTGCTGTGCGACCAGACCACCAATCTCGCCGGCCATCTCAAGGCCCACTCGGTCAAGCCGTATGCGGCCATGCAGGCACGCCGCGTGGAAGCATTCAAGGATGTCCCGACCGCGGCCGAGCAGGGCATGCCGGGCGTGGAAGTGAAGGTCTGGCACGCCATGTACGCGCCCAAGGGCACGCCCAAGCCGGTGATCGACAAGCTGTCGGCGGCGCTGCAGAAGGCGGTGGCCGACCCGGCCTTCCGCGCCAAGATGGCCGAGCTGGGTGCCGAAGCGGTGCCGGCGCAGCGCGCCACGCCGGAATCGCTGCGCAGCTACCTGAGCGCCGAAATCAACAAGTGGACGCCGGTGATCAAGAAGGCCGGCGTATACGCCGACTGATCAGGTGGCGTGATGCATAAGGCGCGCGGGTCCTGGCCCGCGCGTTGGCGGACAAGGGCCATGCGGCAGCGCATGGCCCTTCTTGTTTTCTGGTGTGAGGTCCGGCAGCCCGCCGGCAGGCATCCTATATTGGGTCAGACCGGGCGGCGCTTCCCGGAGCACGCGACAGGCCTTGAAACCGGCCAGGGGCGTCGCCAACTACGGTCCTGACATATTCACGGAAGCCACCATGGAACAGTATCACGGCACTACCATCGTCAGCGTCCGCCGCGGCAATCAGGTCGCACTTGGCGGTGATGGTCAGGTCACGCTCGGCAATATCGTGATGAAGGGCACCGCGCGCAAGGTGCGCCGCATCTACAACGGCAAGGTCCTGGTCGGGTTTGCCGGCAGCACCGCCGACGCCTTCTCGCTGCTGGACCGCTTCGAGGCCAAGCTGGAAAAGTACCAGGGCAACCTGACCCGCGCCGCGGTCGACCTGGCCAAGGACTGGCGCTCGGACCGCGCCCTGCGCCGGCTGGAAGCCATGCTGATCACCGCCGACCGCGACACCACGCTGGTCATCACCGGCAACGGCGACGTGCTGGACCCCGAGGGCGGCATCGCCGCGATCGGCTCGGGCGGCGCGTACGCGCAGTCGGCCGCCAAGGCGCTGGTCGAGAACACCGAAATGGCGCCCAAGGACGTGGTCGAGAAGGCGCTGACCATCGCCGGCGAGCTCTGCATCTACACCAACACCAACTTCGTCATCGAGACGCTGGAATAAGCGAAGGCCGGCCCCAGCCGGCCCTCCGGCCTGCCAGCCTGCCGCGCCCTACTGAACGGATACCATGTCGCACACCATGACCCCGTCGGAAATCGTTTCCGAACTCGACAAGCACATCATCGGCCAGACCAAGGCCAAGAAGGCCGTGGCGGTGGCGCTGCGCAACCGCTGGCGCCGCCAGCAGGTGGCCGAGCCGCTGCGCCAGGAAATCACCCCCAAGAACATCCTGATGATCGGCCCGACCGGCGTCGGCAAGACCGAGATCGCGCGCCGCCTGGCCAAGCTGGCCGACGCACCATTCATCAAGATCGAGGCCACCAAGTTCACCGAGGTGGGCTACGTCGGCCGCGATGTCGACACCATCGTGCGCGACCTGGCCGAGATGGCGATCAAGCAGACGCGCGAGTCCGAGATGAAGAAGGTGCGCACCAAGGCCGAGGATGCGGCCGAGGACCGCCTGCTCGACGTGCTGCTGCCGCCGGCGCGCGATATCGGCTTCGCGCAGCCGGAAGAGAAGGATTCCAACACGCGCCAGGTGTTCCGCAAGAAGCTGCGCGAAGGCTCGCTCGACGACAAGGAAATCGAGCTGGAACTCTCCGCCGGCATGCCGAGTATGGACATCATGGGCCCGCCGGGCATGGAAGACATGACCGAGCAGATCCGCACCATGTTTGCAGGGCTGGGCCAGGGCAAGAAGGCGCGCCGCAAGATGAAGGTCAAGGAAGCCTTCAAGCTGCTGATCGACGAAGAGGCCGCCAAGCTGGTCAATGACGAGGAGCTCAAGCACAAGGCCATCGCCAACGTCGAGCAGAACGGCATCGTGTTCCTGGACGAGATCGACAAGATCGCCAGCCGCAGCGATGTCGGCGGCGGCGAGGTGTCGCGCCAGGGCGTGCAGCGCGACCTGCTGCCGCTGGTGGAAGGCACCACGGTGAACACCAAGTACGGCATGATCAAGACGGACCACATCCTGTTCATTGCCTCGGGTGCGTTCCACCTGTCCAAGCCGAGCGACCTGATTCCCGAGCTGCAGGGCCGCTTCCCGATCCGGGTCGAGCTGGATTCTCTTTCCGTGCAGGACTTCGAGGCCATCCTGACGCAGACCGACGCCAGCCTGACCAAGCAATACCAGGCGCTGCTGAACACCGAAGAGGTCAGCCTGGTGTTCGCGCCGGACGGCATCCGCCGGCTGGCCGAGATCGCCTTCTCGGTCAACGAGAAGGTCGAGAACATCGGCGCGCGGCGCCTGTACACGGTGATGGAGCGGCTGCTTGAGGACCTGTCTTTCCACGCCACCAGGTCGTCGGGCGAGACTGTGACGATCGATGCGGCGTATGTTGACGAGCGCCTCGGCGACCTCGCCGGCAATGAGGACCTGTCGCGCTACGTGCTGTAAAGCCTGCCCGAAAGAGCAGAGCGGATTTGGGTGCACCAAAGCCGCCCCAACTAGCCTAAGCAAGGTGTTCTCCCTCTCCCCTCATGGGGAGAGGGCCGGGGTGAGGGGTGGTCTAGCTAGGAGCCACATCGAGCAGGGCCGACGGTTTTTTTCCAGCTCAGCAGCCCCGGCAAGCGCCCGCCCTCGCCCCTCTCTCGCACGCGGGAGAGGGGAGCCAAGCAGCAGCATGCGAGAAAGTAGGGCGCACTACGGTGCGCCTTTTTCATGTCCATGCGTTTCCACCTGCCACACCCGGGTAACCATCGTAAGCATTGGTAAGCCCGCTGGCGCACCCCTGCCGGCCGATGCGACCCTTGCGTACCTTGACGGTCGATTGACCGGTGCGGGAGCCACCGCATCCCCATCAACTCACTGGCAGGAGAAATCAGATGGTCAACTACAAGACCCGCCGGGTGGTGCTCGCCACGGGCGGCCTGCTGGCCGCACTGGCGGCGGCGACCGCGTTCCTGTGTGTGCGTCCGGCCATTCCGGCAGCCGAAGCCGCGCAATCGGGCACGGTCGGTGCGGCCGCTGCCGCGGCGGCGACGCTGGCGCTGGACTCGGGCGCGCTGTTCACGCTGGCGGACCGCCATGCCGGCGATGCCATGCGTATCGCACAAGGCAGCACGCCACAGGACCGTGCCGAGGGCCTGGACTGGGACTATGTCCAGCTGCGCCTGTAATCCGGATGGCGCTTGCCATCGGGCATGTGAAAGGCCGCGCACAGGCGCGGCCTTTTCGCTTGTTGCCGTAACAATTACCGCGACACCGGCCGCTTGCCCAGCTTGCGCTGCAAAGTGCGTCGGTGCATGTTCAGCGCCCGTGCCGTGGCGGAGATATTGCCGTCATGCTCGGCCAGCACGCGCTGGATATGCTCCCATTCCAGCCGCGCCACGGACAGCGGCACCGGTTCTTCCAGCGCGGCCTGCGCCGCATCTTCGGACACGCCCGCCATCAGCGCGGTCAGGATCGAATCGACATTGGCCGGCTTGGCCAGGTACTCGTCCGCGCCTTGCTTGACCGCGGCCACCGCGGTGGCGATGCTGGCGTAGCCGGTCAGGATCAGGATGCGTGCGTCCGGCAACGCCTGGCGCAGCGGCGACACAAGTTGCAGCCCCGATTCGGCGGGCACGGTGCTGCCGGCATCCGGCGGCGGCTCCAGGTGCAGGTCCAGCGTGACATAGGCAAACTCGATGCGTGATGCCAGCGCCAGTGCGGTGCGGCTGTCGTGCGCCACCTGCACGGCATAGCCGCGCCGCGTGAGCGCGCGTGCCAGGGTGCCGGCAAAGACTTCGTCGTCGTCGATGACCAGGAAGGGCGTGCCAGCCGGTGCGGTGGCTTCGGGTACCGGGGTGAGGGTGTCGGTCATGGGATTCGTGGTGCCGTGGCGGCGGTGGCAGCGGATGCGGAAAGGGTGGAGAGCGCGGGCAGGCGCAGCTCGGCAACCGTGCCGCCGCCGGCGCGGTCGTGCCAGGCCAGCTCGCCGCCCATCTGCCGGGCGGCGCTTTGCGCCAGGTACAGGCCGATGCCCTGGCCGCCGTGCTGGCTGGCCACCGGGGTTTCGCCCAGTTCGCCGCGCAGCATCTCGGGAATGCCGTCGCCGTGGTCGGCGATGCGGAACGACAGCCACGGCGCGGTAATGCCGGGCGCCATGGCGATCTGCAGCTGCAGCGGCTCCTGGCCGCGGCCGGCGGCTTGCTGGCTGCGCGCGGCGTTGTCCAGCAGGATGGTCAGGATCTGGCCCACGCGCGCGGTTTCCACTGCCTGCGCGCCGGCGCCCGGCGTGGCACTGGCCTGCAGGCTGGCGTTGGGGTGGCGCAGCTGCCAGCGCTCGGCAAAGGCCGGCAGCCAGCCGTCGATGCGCTGCGGCGCCAGCGTGGCCGGGTCTTCGCGCAGGCGCGCGAGCGTTGTGCGGCACAGCGCCAGCTGCTGTTCCATGGTCTGCAGGTCGGGCAGGTAACCGTTGATTGCGGAGGTGCCGCGGCCCGCGTCGGAGGCATCGGCACGCAGCTCGCCGGCGATGACCGCCAGCGTGGCCAGCGGCGTGCCGATCTCATGCGCGACCGCGGCGGCCTGGCCGTTCAGGTCTTCCACGCGCGCCTCGCGCAGCAGCTGCTCGCGCGCCAGGTTCAACTGCGCCTCGCGCTGGCGCAGCACGCCGGACAGGCGCGCCACGAACAGCGCGATCATCACCGCGCTGGCGACGAAGTTCAGCCACATGCCGGCCAGGTGGTAGTTCACCGCGTTGTCCGGGTTGTGCAGGTCCAGCGGCACATATTCGAACAGCAGCAGCGTGTAGCAGGCGAGCGCGTACAGCGCCAGCGCGATCACCTGGCGCCACGGCAGGATGGCGGCGGCAATGGCCAGCCCCGGCAGGTAGAAGGAGACAAAGGGGTTGGTCGCGCCGCCGGTGTAGAACAGGATGGCCGACAGCGCGGTCAGGTCCACCAGCAGCTGGCCCATCAGCTCGGCCTCGCCGGGGGCGCTGTTGCGCCGCGTGTGCTGGCGCAGGCGCAGGCCAGTCAGCAGGTTGAACAGCGCCTGCAGGCCGAACACCACCAGCAGCGGCCCGTAGGGCAGGCGGATGCCGGCGATGGGCTCGCAGCTCAGCACGGTCAGCGCCTGTCCCGCCAGCAGTGCCCAGCGCAGCCAGAACAGCCGGCGCAGCGTCACCTGGCCATGGCGGGCGGAGGTGCCCGCCGGCAGTGGCGACAGGAAGGGAAGGTCGGGCAAGCGGGTCACGGCTGCGGCGGTGGTCATGGCGCGAGTGTATCAATGCGGCCGCGGGGCACCGATGCGTGCGACACCTTGCCGCATTGGCGCCGCGCCGGGCGGGATGCCAGACTAACCGGCTTTGCGCCGCATGGCGGGGTTGCCTGGGGCATGCACGGGCGGGCATCGCCATGGTCTAATGACTGCTTTCAGGAGAGCCTTTCATGCAAGCCAAATTCCGCTCGGCCACGCTGGCCGCATCGGTCGCCCTCGCCGCCGCGCTGGCGTCCGGCGCCGCGCAGGCCCAGGTCGATGTCAGCAACGCCTGGGTGCGCGGCACGGTGCCGACCCAGACTGCCTCCGGCGCCTTCATGGTGCTGCACGCGCACGACAACGCGAAGCTGGTCGGCGTATCGTCGCCCGTGGCCGCGGCGGAGTTGCACGAGATGAAGATGGAAGGCAACGTGATGCGCATGCGGCAGGTCAAGTCGCTGGACCTGCCCAAGATGAAGGACGTCGAGCTGAAGCCGGGCGGCTACCATGTGATGCTGATGGACCTGAAGTCGCAGCTCAAGAAGGGCGACACCGTGCCCATCACCCTGAAGATCGAGCAGGGCGGCAAGGTGATCGAGCAGAAGGTCACGGCCGAAGTGCGTGACATGGTGCCCGCTGCCGCCGGCGAGAGCGGCGGCCACGGCGACCACAAGCACTGAGCGCCTGACGGGTCCGGCCACCAGCGCCGGGCCGCTCCCATCCGACATCATGGCCAACAAGCAGCACGGCACCCGGCAGAAGCTGGTCTTTCGCGGGGACACGCGGCCCGCCAGGCTACCTGCGGTTCCCGCGCGGCGCCGTGATGCCCAGCCCCCGGCGCCAGCCAAGCCGGGGGTGCGCCGTCAGCCGCGCAAGCTGATCGGCTCTTCCGATTCCTGACTGGCCGCCGCGGCCAGCACGCGCTCGCGCAGCCAGGCGTGGGCGGGATCGGCTTCGGTGCGCTCGTGCCAGATCATGCTGAAGGTGAAGTCTTCCAGCGCAAACGGTGGCGCGAACACGGCGTAGCGCGGGTCTTCCTCCAGCGCGGCCAGGCTGCGCCGCGCCGTGGTCAGCACCAGGTTGGTCCCGGCGATCAGCGCCGGCGCCACGCTCCAGTGCGGCACCACGCAGGCGATCTTGCGCCGTCCTCCCAGCTTGGCTACCGCGGTGTCGATCGCGTCCATGCGTTCGCTGTGCGTGGCCACCAGCACGTGCGAGCGCGCCAGGTAGGCCACCTGGTCGAGCCGGCCGGTATCGCGCACGGTGGCGGCATCCACCGCGCAGGCATAGCTCTCGCAGAACAGCTCCGCGGATTTCACGCCTTCCGGCTGGTGGGTGAACACGCCCAGCGCCATGTCGATTTCGCCATCGGCCACCTGGGCGGTCATGCCTTCGCGGCTGGCCTGCGACACCACCAGGTCGATATTGGGCGCGGCCTTGCGCACCGCGCGCAGCAGCCGCGGCAGCACCACCAGCGCGCCGTAGTCGGACATGGCCAGCCGGAAGCTGCGCCGCGCGGTGGCCGGCTGGAAGCCGCTGGGCCCCAGCAGGATGCGCACCTGCGCCAGCGCCTCGGCGAGCGGGCCGGACAGTTCATGGGCGCGCGCGCTCAGCACCAGGCCGCCCTTGCCGCGCACCAGGATGGGATCGTCGAGCAGCTGCCGCAGCCGCCCGAGCGCGTGGCTGACCGCCGGCTGGCTCAGGTGCAGCCGCAGCGCGGCGCGGGAGATATGGCGCTCGGCCAGCAGTGCTTCGAGCACCACCAGCAGGTTGAGGTCGATTCCGCGTAGGCTATTCATTCGGCGAATAATAAACGTACGAAAGCAGAATTGGAAATTCGCATTGCGATATTTCAAACTGCTGGCATCGCATCTTGCCCTATGGAGCGCGTCATGTCAGGCACCCAGTTGCCGTTTTCCCTCCCGGTTTCACTCTGGCTGCCGCTTACTACGGCCGTGCTGGCCGGCGCGGCGATCCCCTTCCAGGCGGGCGCCAATGCCACCCTCGGGCGCACGCTGGGGCATCCGCTGTCGGCCACGCTGGTGTCGCTGCTGGTCAGCCTGGCGGCGCTGCTGCCCGTGCTGTGGCTGATGCGCGTGCCGCTGCCGGCGCCGTCGGCACTGGCGCGCGCGCCGGGCTGGCTCTGGATCGGCGGGGTGCTGGGGGTGTTCTATATCTCGGCCGCGCTGATGATGGCGCCCAGGCTGGGCGCCGCCGGCTTTATCGCCGCGGTGGTGGCGGGCCAGGTGCTGGCGGCGCTGCTGGTGGACCAGTTCGGGCTGGCCGGCTTTGCGGTGCGCGCCCTGACGCCGGCGCGGCTGGCGGGCGCGGCGCTGATCGTGGCGGGGATGCTGGTGATGCAGTGCGGCGGCGCGACGGCATCCGGGGCGGCGCCTCAGCCGGCGGCCGACTCGGGTTCCTGAGTGGACTCATGAACGGCTTGCCGACGCTCCGCCAGGCAGGCCGGACACAGGCAGTGCTGGCCCGGCACGATGCGCTGCGCCGGCAGCAGCGGCTGGCTGGCGCACCAGCACTCGGGCAGCCCCGCCACATAGCCGCAGACAAAGCCCGCGCCGCAGTGGCTGCAATGTTCGACCGGGCGCAGCTGGCCGGTCAGCACGGCCGAAGCGTCGCTCATGGCTGGCCTCCCGGCGCTGGCGGGAAGTCGGGGATCCGGGCTGGCAAGAGGCGGCTGGCGGCGGGCATGATGGTCAAGGTGGGGAACGCTGTGCCGCGGCGCAAGCCAAACGGCTGAGGTGGCGGCACGTTGTTGCGCGGACGGAACGCGTTGGTGCCCCGTGGGGCGCTTGCAGGCCGCCTGCAGGCAGTTCGCGGGACCACGTTCGGCCGGTTGACTCGCGCCCCGCGCGGTTTCTTGTAAAATCGGCGCCTGCCATGGCCGGATGGCGCACTTTCGGGCGATCCCCGTTGGTTATCCCTGGCTACGTGGCCGATTAGCCATCATACCTGTTGATTCTCACGGATGTCCCCCATGAACGCCGACAACCCCGGGCCTGCCGCAACCACGGTGGCCGCCATTGCTCCCGCGCTGAAAGCCGAGATCCTCGCCGAGGCCCTGCCGTATATCCGCAAGTTCCACGGCAAGACCATCGTGGTCAAGTACGGCGGCAATGCCATGACCGAAGAGAAGCTCAAGCACGGCTTCGCGCGCGACGTGATCCTGCTGAAGCTGGTCGGCATGAATCCGGTGGTGGTGCACGGCGGCGGCCCGCAGATCGATGAGGCACTGAAGAAGGTCGGCAAGGTAGGCACCTTCGTGCAGGGCATGCGCGTCACCGACGAAGAGACCATGGAAGTGGTCGAGTGGGTGCTGGGCGGTGAAGTCCAGCAGGACATCGTGATGCTGATCAACCAGTACGGCGGTCAGGCCGTGGGCCTGACCGGCAAGGACGGCGGCCTGATCCGCGCCAAGCGCCTGCAGATGCCGGACCGCGAGAACCCGGGCGCCTTCATCGATATCGGTTATGTGGGCGACATCGAGGCGATCAACCCCGCGGTGGTCAAGGCGCTGCAGGACGACGCCTTTATCCCGGTGATCTCGCCGATCGGCTTCTCCGACGACGGCCAGGCCTACAACATCAACGCCGACGTGGTTGCCGGCAAGATGGCCGAGATCCTGAAGGCCGAGAAGCTGGTGATGATGACCAACATCCCGGGCGTGATGGACAAGAAGGGCAACCTGCTGACCGACCTGTCCGCGCGCGAGATCGAAGAGCTGTTCGCCGACGGCACCATCTCGGGCGGCATGCTGCCGAAGATCTCGTCGGCGCTGGATGCGGCCAAGAGCGGCGTGCATTCGGTGCACATCATCGACGGCCGCATCGAGCATTCGCTGCTGCTGGAAATCCTGACCGAGCAGGCCTTCGGCACCATGATCCGCTCGCACTGAGCGGAGCCTCGGGGCGGTGCCGGCAGCGGCCGGCCGCCCCGAACATCCCACCACCCTCCGAGTTGCCCGGCGTGCCTTCCAGTCTTCCTTCCCCGCGCCGTGTCCGCGCTCGCCTCTGCCGCCGCCCCGCGGGCAATACCTCGGGCGATACGGTCTGGCTGTTCGATCTCGACAACACCCTGCACGACGCCTCGCACGCGATCTTCCCGGCCATCAACCGGCTGATGACCGACTACGTGGCGCGCGTGCTCGGCTGCGACGAGGCCACCGCCAGCCGCGTGCGCGTGGACTACTGGCAGCGCTACGGCGCCACGCTGCTGGGCATGATCCGGCACCACGGCGTGGATCCGGCTGACTTCCTGCGCGCCGCGCATGAATTCCCGGAGCTGGCCGACATGGTGCGGGTGCGGCGCGGGCTGGCCGCGCACCTGCGGCGCCTGCCGGGGCGCAAGATCCTGGTTACCAATGCGCCGCAGGACTACGCGCGGGCGGTGCTGGAGATAGCGGGCATACGGCATTGCTTCGAGCGCGTGGTGGCAATCGAGCAGATGTGGGTGCATGGCCACCTGCGGCCCAAGCCGGACCGGCGCATGCTGCGCCGGCTGCTGGTGCAGGCGCGCATCGCGCCGCATCGCGCGGTGCTGGTGGAAGACACCGTGTCGCACCTCAAGCGCTATGCCGGCACCGGCATCCGCACCGCCTGGGTGACGGGCTACCTGCGCACGATCGCGCCATCGCGCCCGCATGAGGTGCCCGCGGTGCGCGACGACGGCAGCCGGCGCGATGCCGCGGTACGCTCGACGCTGGAGGCAGAGGACCGGCGCCATGTCGGCCACGCCGCGCAGGAGCAGTCGGTGACGCTGGTGGCCGCGGAGACCCAGGCGCCGCAGGCGCAGCCCGACAACATGCGGCGCGTGCGCGCCCGCGTGCCGAACCGGCCGGCCTATGTGGACATAAAAGTACAATCGATGCATCAACTCCAACGACGAATGCGGAGAATCGGGTCATGACGCAAAGCAACGGGCGCGAGCCGGAGGCGGTCATTTCAGGCAGTGCGCAGGATGCGCAGGACGGGGGCCAGCCGCCAGTCACGCCGGCGCGCAAGCGCCCGCGTCCGGGCGAGCGCCGCGTGCAGATCCTGCAGACGCTGGCCACCATGCTGGAGCACCCGCGCGGGGAGAAGATCACAACGGCCGCGCTGGCTGCGCGGCTGAGCGTGTCCGAGGCGGCGCTGTACCGCCATTTCGCCAGCAAGGCGCAGATGTACGAGGGCCTGATCGGCTTTATCGAGCAGACCGTGTTTGGCCTGATCAACCAGATCACCGACAAGGAAGAGCACGGCCTGCGCCAGGCCCATGCCATCGTGCGCATGCTGCTGTCGTTTGCCGAGAAGAACCCGGGCATGACGCGCGTGCTGACCGGCGAGGCACTGGTGGGTGAGCACGAACGCCTGCAGGAGCGCATCAACCAGGTGGTGGACCGCATCGAGGCCTCGCTGCGCCAGTGCCTGAAGATGGCGGTGACGCAGGCCGCGTTCCCCGCGGATGCCGATATCCCGGCACGCGCTGCGTTGATCATGGCGGCGGTGCAGGGCCAGTGGCACCGCTATGCCAAGAGCGGCTTCCGCAAGTCGCCGTCGGACCATGCCGAGGCGCACCTGCGGGTCTTGCTGAGCTGAAAACTACATGCCGGGCCGATTGCTCTATAATTGCGCGGTCGCGCCGATTTGATGACTGGCTTGCGGGCGCGCGGCAGCCAAGGGACCAAGTTCCGGGTTGCCACTATAAATGCGGCTAAAGAGGTTGGGTCGGCGCCCCATGCCACCACGGTAGTGGATGGCGCCGGCACGCGGAATCCCGCAAGGAATCCAGTGAATCCCGACTTGGCTGCGACGCTTCATACGCAAATGCCGGTCGGGTTTTTTTATGCCCGTTCGCCACGGGCCGGATTCCATGACTGATGTCGCCCTGCCGACCGCCGCGCCTGCCGCGTTCGACCCGCCGCCCGATTCGGTCGGCGTGGTTGCGCCGCAGCGCATGCACTTTGCCGAGCCGCTGAAGCTGCGCAACGGCTCGTCCATTGCCGGCTACGACCTGATGGTCGAAACCTATGGCACGCTCAATGCGGCCCGCTCCAACGCGGTGCTGGTCTGCCACGCGCTCAATGCCTCGCACCATGTGGCCGGCGTCTATGCCGAAGACCCGCGCGACGTGGGCTGGTGGGACAACATGGTCGGGCCCGGCAAGCCGCTCGATACCAATCGCTTCTTCGTCATCGGCGTCAACAACCTGGGTTCGTGCTTCGGCTCGACCGGGCCGATGAGCCTCAACCCGGCCACCGGCGCGCCCTACGGCGCGGCGTTCCCGGTGGTGACGGTGGAAGACTGGGTCAATGCGCAGGCGCGCGTGGCCGACGCGTTCGGCATCACGCAGTTCGCCGCGGTGATGGGCGGCAGCCTGGGCGGCATGCAGGCGGTGGCCTGGAGCCTGATGTACCCGGACCGGCTGCGCCACTGCATCGTGGTCGCGTCCACGCCCAAGCTGTCGGCGCAGAACATCGCCTTTAACGAGGTCGCGCGCAGCGCGATCCTGTCCGATCCCGATTTTCACGGCGGCAACTACTACGCGCATGGCGTCAAGCCCAAGCGCGGCCTGCGCGTGGCGCGCATGATCGGCCATATCACCTACCTGTCGGACGAGGACATGGCCGAGAAATTCGGCCGTGAGCTGAAGACCGACGACATCCGCTTCTCCTTCGATGTCGAATTCCAGGTGGAGAGCTACCTGCGCTACCAGGGCGACAAGTTCGCCGAGTACTTCGACGCCAACACCTACCTGTTGATCACGCGTGCGCTCGACTACTTCGACCCGGCGCTGGCCTTCGGCGGCGACCTGACGCGCGCGATGGCGCAGACCCAGGCGAGCTTTCTGGTGGCGAGCTTCGGCACCGACTGGCGCTTTGCGCCCAGCCGCAGCCGCGAGCTGGTCAAGGCGCTGCTGGACAACAAGCGCCCGGTCTCGTACGCCGAGATCGACGCGCCGCACGGCCACGATGCCTTCCTGCTCGACGACCCGCGCTATCACGACCTGATGCGCGCCTATTACGACCGCATCGCAGAGGAGATCGGCGCATGAACGCCCTGGCCAATCCCAATATCCTGGCGCTGCGCCCTGACTTCCGCGCGATCGCGCGCTGGATCGAACCACATTCCACCGTGCTTGACCTGGGCTGCGGCGACGGCAGCCTGCTGCGCGTGCTGCAGGACGAGCTCGACGTGCAGGCCTACGGCATCGAGATCCGCGATGAAGGCGTGCTGGCGTGCGCGCAGAAGGGCGTGCATGTCATCCAGCAGAATCTGGAAGGGGGCCTGGCGCTGTTCGAGGACAAGAGCTTCGACACCGTGATCCTGTCGCAGACGCTGCAGACCATCCACAACACCGCGCAGGTGCTGCGCGACACGCTGCGGGTGGGGCGCGAGTGCATCGTGTCGTTCCCGAACTTCGGCTACTGGCCGCACAGGCTGTCGGTGTTCCGCGGCCGCATGCCGGTGTCGGAATCGCTGCCCTACCAGTGGTACAACACGCCCAACGTGCGCGTGCTGACCATCAGCGACTTCGAAGCGCTGGCGCCCAAGGTAGGCCTGCGCGTGATCGACCGCGTGGTGATGCACGAGGGCGTGACCGTCAACTGGGGCGGCAACTGGCGCGGCAGCCTGGCGGTGTACCGGGTCTGCGCGGCCTGAGCCAGGCACATCAGCCGGGCGGCGCGCCCGCTTCGTACTGCGCGGCATACTCCCCCGACGGCGGAATCGGCTTGATGACATCGATCAGCACGCCGTTCGGGTCGGCGGTAATGAAATGCCGCTGCCCGAAGGCCTCGTCGCGCAGCGGCAGTAGGATCGGCAGCCCGGCCGCCTGCAGGCGGTCATGGACCGCATCCGGGTCTTCCACCTCGAAGTTCAGCAGCAATCCCCTGGCGCACTGGCCGCGGGCCGGGGCGGGGATGGTCTCGTGGCTGCCGTCCAGCACCGCGAGGTTGACCGACGGATCATCAGCCAGTTGCAGGTGCACGTACCAGTCGCTGGTGAACAATGCCACAAAGCCGAAATGACGCTGGTAGAACGCGGCCGTGCCGGCAACCTCGCCGGTCATGATGACGGGGTAGTAGCTGGTGACTTTCATGAATTCCTCCTCTGTCGTTCAGATACATGCAGCCTGTATTTAAATTGATATTAAGATACAGGCTGCATGTATGCAAGGAGGCAATGCGTGGCCCGATCCAACCGCGAACGTACCGAAGCAACCCGACAGGCGCTGCTCGATGCCGCGCGCGCGCTGTTTGTCAGCCGCGGCTATGGGGACACCTCCACCCCTGACGTCTGCGCCGCCGCCGGCATCACGCGAGGCGCGCTGTATCACCATTTCGCCGACAAGCGTGACCTGTTCCGACACGTGCTGGCGGAGGAGGCTGCTGCCGTGGCGGCCGATATTGAAGCCGCGGCGCCCGTAGGGCTGGATGCCGCGGACGCCCTGATCGCCGGGGCGCAGGCCTACCTGGATGCGATGACGGTGCCGGGCCGCACGCGCCTGCTGCTGGTGGAAGGGCCGGCGGTGCAGGGGCTGCGCGAAACGCTGGCGCTGGACGACGCCAACGCCGCCCGCACGCTGCGCGAGGGGCTGAAGGCCGCGGGCGTGGATCCGCAGGGTGACGTGGCGCCGCTGCTGTCGGCGGCGTTCGACCGTGCCGCGCTGGAGATCGAGGCCGGGGCCGATGCCGCGCGCGTGCGCGGCGCGATGCTGTGGCTGCTGCGCCGGGTCCTGGGCCGGTCGGCGCGGTGATCAGCGCGGCGCGTCGCCGGCGGTGCCGGCCAGGTGATCGACAAAGGCGCGCACCTTGGGCGGTACATGCCGCGTGGGCGTGTAGACCGCGTAGGCCGTCCCGATATAGGGCTCGAGGATGTCCCAGTCGGCCAGCACGGTGACGACCCGGCCCTGGTCCAGCGCATCGCCCAATGAGAAGTCCGGCACCAGCCCGATGCCGGCATCGCGCTCCACCATGCTCAAGATCGCCAGGCTGTTGTTCAGCGTCAGGCGCGGCGGGATGCGCACCTCCACTTTCTCGCCGCCGGCCTGGTGGCGCATGGTCCAGCGCTCGCCGAAGTTGCCGTAGCCCAGGTACAGGCAGCGTGCGGCGAGCAGGTCGGCGGGCGTGGCCGGCGTGCCGTGACGGGCCAGGTAGCCGGGCGAGGCCACCAGCCGGTAGCGCACCTCGCGCAGCGGGCGCGCGGCCAGCCCGGGCGCCAGTTCGCGCGCGATGCGTACGGCCACGTCCATCCCTTCTTCGACCAGGTCGACCATGCGGTCGGCCAGCGTCAGCTGCAGGTCCAGCCCCGGGTATCTGGCCAGCAGCGCCGGCAGCCGCGGCGCCAGCCAGGCCTGCCCGAACGAGACCGGCGCGCTCACGCGCAGCACGCCGTGGGGCGTGCCGCCGTGCTCGCCGGCGAGCGCGGTGACCTCGCGCGCGGCGGCGGTCATGCGGGCGCAGGCGGCGTAGACCGACTGGCCCAGCTCAGTCAGCGCAAAGGCACGCGTGGTCCGCTGCAGCAGGCTGGCACCGAGCGTGGCTTCCAGGCGGGAGACATGCCGGCTGACCGCCGATGGGGTCATGCCCAGGTCAAGCGCGGCGGCCGAGAAGCTGCCGCACTCGACCACGCGTGCAAACACGGCCATCGCATTAAGTGGCATATCCGGCATTATGCGTCCCCATCCTTTGACTTCAGATCAAATACTAATTGAGCGACGACGTGATTGTTGAGCAGATTGCATGGTGGAACAATGCGGACATTGTCTGACCGGAGTCCGTCATGCCCTCCCAACAACCCTTGCCAGGCGGCGCCTGGCGCATGGTCGCGGCCATGCTGCTGTCTGGCACCATTGGCTGGTTCGTGGTCACCAGCGGCCAACCGCCGCTCGATGTGGTCTTTTTCCGCTGCCTGTTCGGCGGCGCTGCGCTGCTGGGCGCGCTGACGCTGCAGCGCGGTTGGGTGCGGATGACCCGTGCGCAGCTTGGCTGGCTGGTGCTGGGCGGCGTCACGCTGGTGCTCAACTGGCTGGCGCTGTTCTCAGCGTATGCGTACAGCGGCATCGCCATTGCCACGGTGGTCTACCACACTCAGCCGTTCTTCCTGCTGATGCTGATCTCGGTGATCCAGCGCGAGCCGTTCCCGTTCGCGCGGCTGCCATGGCTGGTGCTGGCCTTTGCCGGGGTGATGCTGATCACCGGGCTGGAGCATGGCGCCACTGGCACTGCGATGCTGGCCGGCATTGGCCTGGGCCTGCTGGCCGCACTGCTGTATGCGGTGACGACCCTGGCCACGCGCCGGCTGCAGGCCATCCCGCCAGGCCAGATTGCCGGCTTGCAGATGGTGCTGGGAGTGCTGATGCTGGCACCGCTGGCGCATCCTGCGGCGGGCAGCTATGGCACCGGCACCTGGGCCGCGCTGCTGGCGCTGGGGCTGGTGCATACGGGCGTGATGTACACGCTACTGTATGGCGCCTTCCAGCGCCTTACCGTGGTGTCGATCGCCACGCTGTCCTTCATCTATCCGCTGGTGGCGATCGTGATCGACGTGATGGTGTTCGGCGTGGTGCTGGGGCCGCTGCAGATCGCCGGCATGGCGCTGGTGCTGCTGGGCGTGGTCGCCAACCAGCTGGGCTGGAGCCTGCCGCTGCGGCGGCGGGCGCAAGGCTGATGCGGGCGCCACGGTGCCAGCGGCTGGAGGAATGCCGTCTTGACCCGAACGCTGACTACGGTTAGTGTAGGCAGATGATCGAACGATCGTGCTATTCCCTGCGAGTCACCAACCCACACCAGCCATGTCCACTGCGCCCCAGACCCAGGCGGCCACTGCCGCCAGCCCGCTCCATCCCTTTGACGACGCGCTGGCGCTGGAGCCGGCCGACGAGCACCGCTTCCTGGGCCGCACCACGCCCGAGTACTGGAACATGATCGGCCCGTTCGGCGGCATCACTGCCGCCACGCTGCTGCAGGCGGCGCTGGACCATCCGCAGCGCCTGGGCGACCCGGTCTCGCTGACGGTCAACTTTGCCGGGCCGATCGCCGAGGGCCCGTTCGAGATCGAGGCGCGCCCGGTGCGCACCAACCGCTCGACCCAGCACTGGACGCTGGAGCTGCGCCAGGGTGATGCCGTGGCCACCACCGCCACCGCCATGTTTGCGGTGCGCCGCGAGACCTGGGCCTGCGGCGAGGCGTTGATGCCGGAGGTGCCAGCGGCCGACACCCTCCCGGCCATGAGCGGGTTTGCGCCGGTGCGCTGGCTCAAGTCCTACGACATGCGTCCGGTGCGCGGCGCCAAGCCGGCCACCGAGGCCGGCACCGAGCACCCGGACAGCCTGACGCAGTTCTGGCTGCGCGACGCGCCGGCTCGTACGCCGGACTTTGCCGCGGTGGCGGCCTGGGCCGACAGCTTCTACCCGCGCATCTTCCTCAAGCGGGCGGGCTTCGTGCCGGCCGGCACGGTGTCGATGACCACCTATTTCCATGCCGATGCCGACACGCTGGCCGCGCTGGGCGACAGCCACGTGCTGGCCAGCGCGCAGGCGCAGGTGTTCAGGCAGGGCTTCTTCGACCAGCGCGCGCAGCTATGGAGCGCGGGCGGCGAGCTGATCGCCAGCTCGCACCAGATCGTCTACTACAAGGAGTAAGGCAGGCTCAGGCGATCGCTTCGCGCGCCTGGGCCTCGTAGCGGTGCACGGTGTGGCGCATGGCCCAGAGCAGCATCACGCCGGGCAGCGCCACCACCACGGTGCCCAGGTAGAACGGCGCCCAGCCCCAGGCCTCGACCATATAGCCCGAGGAGGGCCCCACATAGACCCGGCCCACCGACGCCAGCGCCGACAGCAGCGCGTACTGGGTGGCCGAGAACGAGCGGTTGCACAGCGTCATCAGCAGCGCCACGAAGGCCGCCGTGCCCATGCCGCCGCACAGGTTCTCGACCGCAATGGCCGTCCCCATGGTCCACAGGTGCGGCGGCGTCACCGCCAGGATCCAGTAGCCCAGGTTCGACACCGCCTGCAGCACGCCGAACAGCATCAGCGAGCGGTACAGGCCCAGGCGCACCATCAGGGTGCCGCCGAACAGCGCGCCGATGATGGTGGCGGCCAGCCCCAGGGTCTTGTTGACGATGCCCACCTCGCCCGCCGAGAAGCCGACGCCGCGGATCAGGAAGGTGGTCGACAGGCTGCCGGCAAAGGCGTCGCCGAGCTTGTACAACACGATCAGCAGCAGCCACCACGCGCCCTGGCGGCCAAAGAAGTCGCGCAGCGGCCCTACCACCGCCTCTTCCAGCGAGCGCGGCGCGCGCGCGGGCACGTCCGGTTCCGGTGCCCACAGCAGCGTGACGATGCCCACGCCCATCAGTGCCGCCATCAGCACGTAGGTCTGCTGCCAGCCCAGCACGCGGTCGGCCAGCCACAACGCCAGGCCGCCCGAGACCAGCATCGCCAGCCGGTAGCCCAGCACTTTCACCGCGGCGCCGGCGCCGCGCTCGGGCGGGCGCAGCACGTCGGTGCTGTAGGCGTCGAAGACGATGTCCTGCGACGCCGACAGGAAGGCCACCAGCGTGGCCAGCGCCGCCAGCATCCACAGCGCCTCGCGCGGCGGGCAGAAGGCCATGCCGGTGATGCCCAGCACCAGCCCCAGCTGCGTCACCAGCAGCCAGCCGCGCCGGCGCCCCAGCAGCGGCGGCGTGTAGCGGTCCATCAGCGGCGCCCACAGGAACTTGAAGATATAGGCCTGGCCCACCAGCGAGAAGAAGCCGATGGTCTTGATATCCAGCCCCTCGACCGTCATCCATGCCTGCAAGGTGCCGGAGGTCAGCGCCAGCGGCAGCCCGGAGGCGAAGCCCAGCGCCAGCATGGCGCCGATGCGGCGGTTGCGGAAGATATCGAGATAGGTCTGGAAGGTCATGAACGGGCCGGCGTGAAGCGCCGCGCGGCTGTGCGGGCGCCGTGTATTATTGCATCACCTGTTTGCCTGCCCGCCACATGCGGCACGGCATCGTTGCCGCGCACCGATCCGCCTGCCTGGTCTTCCACTGCGTCCGAGGAACCGCAAATGCTCCGCCGCCTGCAAGGTGTTCAGCGTCCCACCCGTGACAGGCTGGTCCGCGCGCTGGCGCTGGCCGCGGTGGCGGCGCCCATGGCCTGGTGCCTGCCCGCCCAGGCGCAGGACAGCGAGCCTGGCGGCATCCGGCTGGACCGCAGCGGCTCGGCCGTGCGCAAGATCGTGCCGGTCGAGGCCATCGAGCAGCAGGCCGCGCAGGAATACGAGCAGCTCAAGCAGGAAGCCATCGCCAAGCATGCACTGGCCGCCGCCGACAACCCGCAACTGGTGCGCCTGCGCACGATCGGCAAGCGGCTGCTGCCGCAGACCGCACGCTGGAACGAGCGCGCGCGGCAGTGGCAGTGGGAGATCAACCTGATCGGCTCCAGGCAGGTCAATGCCTTCTGCATGCCGGGCGGCAAGATCGCCTTCTATACCGGGTTGCTCGACCAGCTCAAGCTGACCGACGACGAGATCGCCATGGCGATGGGCCACGAGATCGCCCACGCGCTGCAGGAGCATGCGCGCGAGCGCGCCGCCAAGTCCGAGATCACCAACCTCGGCGCCAACGTGATCTCGCAGCTGTTCGGCTTCGGCAACCTTGGCAATATGGCGCTGGGCACCGGCGCCCACCTGCTGACGCTGCGTTTCTCGCGCGCGGATGAGTCCGAGGCGGACCTGATCGGCATGGATATCGCCGCGCGCGCCGGCTACGACCCGCGCGCCGCGGTGTCGCTGTGGCAGAAGATGGGCAAGGTGAGCCAGTCCGGCACAGAGTTCCTGTCCACGCATCCGTCCGGGCGCAACCGCATCGCCGAGCTGGAGAAGCACCTGCCGGAGGTGCTGCCGCTCTATGCGCGCGCGAGCAATACCACGGTGGACAGGCTGCCGCCATACCGCGCCAATATGGCGGGCCTGGGCGGCGCGCCGGTGGACAGCGGCGACGACGACCGGCAGAAGCCGCTGCAGCGCTGAGCGGTCTGCCGCCGCCAATGAAAAAAGCCGGCAATGCCGGCTTTTTCCTCATTCAGGGCTTGCTGCCGCGTCAGGCGCGCAGCCCCGTGGCCTCGTCGGCGCCCACATGCACGTTCATGCATTGCACCGCCGCGCCGGCCGCACCCTTGCCCAGGTTGTCCAGGCGGGCCACCAGGTTCAGGCGCTCGGCGTTGCCGAACACGAACAGGTCGACCCGGTTGGTGTCGTTGTTGGCCTGCACGTCGAAGAAGCCGCCGTCGAGGTTGTCGGCGCTGTTGTACGGCATCACGCGCACGAACTGCTCGCCTTCATAGTGCTTGCGGTAGATCTCGACGATCTGCTCGGGGCTGACCTTGCGCGCCAGCCGGTCCGTGAACACCGGCACCGTCACCGCCAGGCCCTTCAGGAAGTTGCCGACGATCGGGTTGAAGACCGGCGCCTGCGCCAGGCCGGCCTGCACGCGCATCTCGGGCAGGTGCTTGTGTTCCAGGCCCAGCGCGTACGGGCGCGGGCTGTCCAGCTTCGGATTACCGCCGGCTTCAAACTCGGCAATCATCGACTTGCCGCCGCCGCTGTAGCCGGTCAGCGAGAACGCCGAAACCGGGTAGTCGGCCGGCAGCACACCGGCGTCCACCAGCGGACGCACTGCCAGCACGAAGGCGCTGGCGTGGCAGCCCGGCACCGCAATGCGCTTGCTGTCGCGGATCTTCTCGCGCTGGCCGCGCGCCAGCTCGGGCAGGCCATAGGCCCAGCTGTCGGTGGTGCGGAACGCCGTGCTGGCGTCGATCACGCAGGTGTTCGGGTTGGTCACCAGCGATACCGCCTCGCGCGAGGCCACATCGGGCAGGCACAGGAAGGCGACGTCGGCGGCGTTCAGGAATCGTGCTCGTTCGGCCGGATCCTTGCGCTTGTCATCGGCAATGCGCAGCAGTTCCACGTCGGAACGGCCGGAAAGATAGTCAAGCAGCCGGAGACCGGTGGTGCCTTCCTGACCATCGACGAACACTTTGAAAACCATGGCTGACTCACTCAATGAGGTGCGGGAAATGCGAAACGTCCCCTGCCGCATGCGATAGGGAACCTGCATTGTAGCGGGGATGGGGGCTGGTCGCTGTGTGTCAACGCGTTCTCGCGCTACGAGACCGGCCGGACCAAGCCGCCGCTGGCGTTGGTCAAGCTGCTGAAGCTGTTTGACCGCCACCCGGAACTGCTTGAAGAGATCCGGGCGGCGTAAGCGCCATGCTCAGAGCGGGAAGTTGTAGTCGATCGACAGCGGCGCGTGATCGCTGAACTTCTCGTCCTTGTAGATCGAGCACAGGTGCGCGGTATCGGCGATCTTCGGCGTGGCCAGGTGGTAGTCGATGCGCCACCCCACGTTCTTGGCGTACGCCTGGCCGCGGTTGCTCCACCAGGTGTACTGGTCGGGGCGCGGGTCCAGCTTGCGGAACACGTCGACATAGCCGTGGGTGTCGAACAACTCGCCGATCCAGGCCCGCTCTTCTGGCAAAAAGCCTGAGTTCTTCAGGTTGCCCTTCCAGTTCTTGATGTCGATTTCCTTGTGCGCAATGTTGACGTCACCGCACAGCACGATCTCGCGCCCGCTTGCCTTCAGTTGCAGCAGGTGCGGCAGGAAGGCCTCCATGAAGCGGAACTTGGCCTGCTGGCGCTCCTCGCCGCTTGAGCCGGACGGCACGTACACCGAAATCACCGCCAGGTGCGGATACTGCACTTCCACATAGCGGCCTTCGTTGTCGAACTCGGGAATGCCGAAGCCGGTGATCACGCGCTCAGGCTGATGGCGCGTGTAGAGGCCCACGCCGCTGTAGCCCTTTTTCTCGGCGTAATGGAAATAGCCATGGTAGCCATGTGGCGCAAGGAACGCTTCCGTCATGTCGGCGGCCTGCGCTTTCAGTTCCTGCACGCAGACCATGTCTGCCTCCTGCTTGCCCATCCAGTCGAAAAAGCCCTTCTTCGACGCGGAGCGGATGCCGTTGAGGTTGGCGCTGATAATCCGTAACATTCGGGGAAATTTTGAATTCAGAGAGAAATGATGACGCAGCAGAAACCGCCCGCGGGTGCCGATCTCAGCCAGACCTTTATCCGCTTTGCGCTCGATGCGGGCGTGCTGTCGTTTGGCGAGTTCGTCACCAAGGCCGGCCGCAAATCGCCTTACTTCTTCAACGCCGGCCTGTTCAACCAGGGCGCGATGCTGGGCCAGGTGGCGCAATTCTATGCCAAAACGCTGCTGGCCTCGGGCGTGCAGTTCGACGTGCTGTTCGGGCCGGCCTACAAGGGCATCACGTTGGCGTCGGCCACGGCGGTGGCGCTGGCGGGCATGGGACGTGACGTCGGCTTCGCCTACAACCGCAAGGAAGCCAAGGACCACGGCGAAGGCGGCACGCTGGTCGGGGCCAAGCTGCAGGGCAAGGTGGTCATCATCGACGACGTGATTTCCGCCGGCACCTCGGTGCGCGAATCGGTGAACATGATCCGCGCTGCCGGCGCCGAGCCGGCAGCGGTGCTGATCGCACTGGACCGCATGGAAAAGAGCGGTACCGCCGAGCAGGTCGGCACCCATTCCGCCGTGCAGGACGTGCAGCGCGAATTCGGCATCCCGGTGATCGCGATCGCCAGCCTGAAGGATCTGCTGGCGTACCTGGATGCGTCGCAGGACCCGGCGCTGGGGGCTTCGCGCGAGGCCGTGGCGGCCTATCGTCAGCGCTACGGCGTCTGAAACCGTTGATGACAACGGGGCGCTGCCAGCCAGCGCCCTCATTCCGCACGTTCGGCGCACAGCGGACGGACGGCTGACTTTCAGACTGGGAGGGAGCGCGGCGTGGCGGCAAAAGAGCGGCAGGAACGGGCAGGGCGGCAGGCGGCAACGCCATCCACAACAGCGGAATCAGCCGGCAATGGCGAGTCGCTGGCCGAGCGCGGCGCGCAAGTGCAGCCGCGCAAGCCGGTGCGCCAGGCTGCCAAGGCCCCGCACCGGCCGGCGCACGAGGCCTATGCGGTGCGCGCGCTGGTGCTGCAGGGCGGCGGCGCGCTAGGCGCCTACCAGGCCGGCGTGTACCAGGGCCTTGCCGAGGGCGGGATCTATCCGAACTGGGTTGCCGGCATTTCCATCGGTGCGCTCAACGCCGCCATCATCGCCGGCAATCCGCCCCAGCGCCGCGTGGAACAGCTGCGCGCCTTCTGGGAGTACATCTGCGCGCAGCCGTGGCTGCCCAGCCTGTCGCACACCTGGTTCGCCGACCATGCCGAAGGCTGGCCCGAGCCGATGCGGATCTGGTTCGATGGCCTGCATGCGGCGCGTGCCATGCTGGAAGGCCAGCGTGGCTTCTTCCAGCCGCGCAGCTGGCCGGAGCTGGTGTCGCGCTACTCGGACCCGAGCCATGCCAGCTTCTACGACACCACGCCGCTGAAGGCGACGCTCGAGCGCTTTGCCGACTTCGACCTGATCAACCACCGCCCCGACCTGATGCGCGTCTCGGTGGGGGCGGTCAATGTGCGCACCGGCAATTTCGCCTACTTCGACAATACCCGCGACAAGCTCTGCCCCGAGCATTTCATGGCCTCGGGCGCGCTGCCGCCGGGCTTTCCGGCGGTGGAGATCGGGGGCGAGTACTACTGGGATGGCGGGCTGGTATCGAACACACCGCTGGCCGAGGTGCTGACCGCGCAGCCGCGGCGCGACGCGCTGATCTTCCAGGTCGACCTCTGGAGCGCGCGCGGCAAGCTGCCGCACGACCTGGTCGACGTGGCCGAGCGCCAGAAGGACATCCAGTATTCCAGCCGCACGCGGGCCATTACCGACTACATGCGCGAGCAGCAGAACCTGCGCCGCATGCTCAACGAGGTGATGGCGCTGGTGCCGCCGTCAAAGCGCGACAACGCCTGGTACCGCCGCGCGGCGGAGCAGGCCTGCGACGCGCGCCGCAACGTGATCCAGCTGATCTACCGCGACAAGTCGTTCGAGAACCTGGCCAAGGATTACCAGTTCGGCGCGCTCACCATGCATGAGCACTGGACCAGCGGGCTGGACGATATCCGCCAGACCCTGCGCCACCCGCAATGGCTGGCAATGCCCAGCCGCGAGCACCCCTTCGTCACGCACGACGTGCACCGCGGCAACGGTGGCTGAGGCGGCCGGGCGGCTCAGTCGACCTTGATCTTGGCCAGTTCCGGCCGGGCCGGCGGGTAGGCCGGCTTGAGGTCCTCGAAGACCTTGGTCAGGATCTCCGCCACCATCAGGTTGCGGTGTGTCTTGGAGTCGGCCGGCACCACGTACCACGGGCATTCGGGCGTGCTGGTCGCCATGATGGCGGCCTCGTAGGCGTCCATGTAGGCCTTCCAGTGCTTGCGCTCGGCGAGGTCGTTGGTGTCGAACTTCCAGTGTTTCTCCGGGTCCGCCAGGCGCGCTTCGAGCCGTGCCTTCTGCTCGTCGCAGGATATATGCAGGAAGCACTTGACGATGGTAGTGCCGGTCTCGGTCAGCATCGACTCGAAGTCCCGGATCTGGCGGAAGCGCCGCTCGCACTCGGCGGCGTCGATCCAGTCGTGCACGCGCGTGATCAGCACGTCTTCATAGTGGCTGCGATTGAAGACCACGATCTCGCCAGTCTTCGGCACCTGCAGGTGGATACGCCACAGATAGTCGCGCGCCAGTTCCTCCGGCGACGGGGCCTTGAAGCTCACCACGCGGATGCCCAGCGGATCGAAGCTGCGGAACACGCCGCGCACGGTGCCGTCCTTGCCGCTGGTATCCATGCCCTGCAGTACCACCAGCAGCTTGCGCCGGTGCTCGGCGTAGAAGATGTCCTGCTGTGCGTCGAGGGCGTTGCTCAGCTCGATGATGCGGGCAAGGTCTTCGTCTTTCTTGCCGCACGACAGCGGCTTGCTGCCCGGGTCGAAGTCGGCAAGGCGAAAACGCTTGCCAGAGGTGATGCGGAAATCGTCCAGCGGCATGGGCGCTCCATCGGTCTGACCAGCAAGATCAAGGGAATGGGCGCCCCGGCCGGGGCTCCGCGGCAAGGAATGCGGGGCGTGTGGAAAGGGGCGCACAGCCCCTATGGTCAGGCCGGCAGGGCTGCCAGGTCAATGCTGCCTTCAAACACGGTGGTGGCCGGGCCAGTCATGCGTACCGGTTCCGCACCGCCGTCCCAGGCAATGGTCAGTTCGCCGCCATGGGTATGCACCCGCACCGGCGAGTCCAGCAGGCCGCGCCGGATTCCGGCCACCACGGCCGCGCAGGCGCCGGTGCCGCAGGCCAGGGTTTCGCCGGCACCGCGCTCATAGACACGCAGGCGGATGCTGTGGCGGTCCTGCACCTGCATGAAACCGGCATTGACACGGTTGGGGAAGGCGGCATGGTGCTCCACCACCGGGCCGTCCTGCAGCACCGGGAAGTTCTCCACGTCGTCCACCACCTGCACCGCGTGCGGATTGCCCATCGATACCGCCGAGATCCATCCGGTGCGGCCGTTGACCTCCAGGCCGTACAGCGTGTCCGCGCCTTCCGCGCGGGTGGGCAGGTCTTCGGCACGGAACGGCACGCGCGCCGGTTCCAGTTCGGGCGCACCCATGTCCACCGTGACCTGGCCGTCGTCCTGCAGCGTCAGGGTAATGACGCCGTTCATCACCTCCACGCGCACCGAGCGCTTGTCGGTCATGCCCTTGTCGGTGACAAAGCGCACAAAGCAGCGCGCGCCGTTGCCGCAGTGCTCCACCTCGCTGCCATCGGCATTGACGATGCGGTAGCGGAAGTCGACATCGGGGCGGGACGGCTTTTCAACGATCAGGATCTGGTCCGCGCCCACGCCGAAATGCCGGCTGGCCAGCGCACGCCATTGCGCCGGGGTCAGGTCGATCTGCTGGTGGATGCCGTCGAGCACGACAAAGTCATTGCCCGCGCCGTGCATCTTGGTGAACTGGAGTTTCATGGTGGGGATTGTAGCTGCGCGGCGCCGGACGTGCCGGCGCGCTCAGTAGATCTCGGGCTCGCCCGGCAGGCGGTGCTTGAAGCGCTTGTGCACCCAGTAGTACTCGGGCACGCGCGGGCGGATGCAGTCCTCGAAGAAGGCATTCATGCGGCGCGTGTCGTCGGTGACGCTTGCGCCGGGGTAGTCTTCCCAGGGCGGCAGGATGCGCAGCACATAGCCCTGGTAATCGGGCAGCATCTCGGTGTAGATCGGCACCACCTTGGCCCCGGTCAGGCGTGCCAGCCGCGACACCGAGGTCAGTGTCAGCGCCTGCACGCCGAAGAACGGCACGAACTCCGAGTCGCGCTCGCCAAAATCCATGTCGGCGATCAGCTGCAGCGCCTCGCCCTTCTTCAGGCAGCGCAGGATGTCGCGCGCGCTGTCGTTGCGCGAGATCATGTTGGCGCCGAAGCGCCCGCGCGCGTGCTTCAGGAAGTGGTCGAACAGGTCGTTCTTCTGCCTGGTATAGAGCGATGCGCCGGAGCGGCCGAGATGCTCGCGCAGGTGGATGGTGAGCCGGATCGCGCCGGCTTCCACGCCCGACAGGTGCAGCGTGACCAGGATATGCGGGGTGCCATCCAGCGCCACCAGGTCGGCCTGGTCGTCGATCCGCACCCAGCGGCGCATCTGCGCTTCACTGCCGGTCCAGAAGATGCCGCGCTCGGCAAAGCTGCGGAACAGGATGCGGAAGCTCTGGCGCGCAAGCTCGTCGATCCCGGCCTCGGTCTGGTCAGGGAAGCACAGCCGCAGGTTGGCCTGCACCACGCGGCGCCGCTCGCTCGGCACCAGGTAGAGCAGGCTTCCCAGCGCCTCGCCGAAGCGCGCGACGAACGGATATGGCAGCTTGCCCAGCACCGTCAACAAGCCGATGCCAAGCCACGTGAACACACGGCTCATGAAATCGATTGATCAGCGGCCGGCTCGGTGTCGTTGCCCGGGGTGCCCGACGCGTCCGGGGTGCCCGCTCCGGCGGGTTGCTTGTAGCGGTTGTAAGCCCACAGGTACTGCGTGGGGCACAGGCCTACCAGTTCCTCGATGGTCCGGTTGATGACCGTGGCAGCGGCGGCAGGATCGTCCGGCAGCATGCCGCCGTCGTTGATCACGCGCAGGTGGCCGCGATAGCCGGCGCCGCGCGGCAGGCGCTCGGCAAAGACCGCCACCACCGGCGCGCCGGTCAGCTGCTGCAGCCGGTGCACCAGCGCCATCGTATAGGCGGGCTTGCCGAAGAACGGCGCCCAGTTGCCCTCGCCGCCGCTGGGCACCTGGTCGGGCAGGATGCCCACCGCCTGGCCGCGCTTGAGTGCCTTGACCAGCATGCGCACCCCGCGCGGCGTGGCCGGCGCCATGTGCATGTCGGGGCGGGTGCGCATTTTTTCGATCCAGTCGCGCAGCCAGGGCTGGTGCGGCGGCTTGAACAGCGCGGTGACCGGGCGCTGCAGTGCGTGGGACTGCGGCAGCACTTCAAAGCAGCCCAGGTGCGGGGTCAGGATGATGATGCCCTTGCCGCGCGCCTGCAGCTTGCCCAGCTCGGGCCACAGGTAGTCGTCAAAGCCATACAGCTTCGCGCCGATCTTGCTGCGGCTCCAGAAGTAGGGCATCTCGATGATCATGCGTCCGGCCGAACGGGCCGCTTCGTCGATCATCGCCTCGGTGGCGTCGGGAAACGCCTGGCGGAAGTTCTCCCGCAGGCGCTGGCCGTAGCGGCCGGGCAGGCGTGCGCTCAGCAGTCCGAGCGCGCCGCCCGTGGCTTGCAGCAGCCGCAGGGGAAAACGGGAGATCAGCCAGAATAAAAAGGTCATCAGGCGCGAAAAGCAGGTCTGCTGCGGGTCCGTGCCGGGGAACAGACGGGCAGGCAGCGTTTTTTCTATGGCGGTATTCAGTTCCGCGCGCAGCGTGCCGTCATCGGGATTCATATGGGCACGGTGTCCGGCTGGTTGGCCGGGTGCCGTGCTGTACCGTTGGCGCGCTGCAACGAGCCCGGCAGGCGCGTATAATAGCGTGTATCGCCGAGTTAACTGACAACTTGCGGGGCGATGCGGCTCTGACCGGGCTGCCTGAAATACCGCTAAAGCGTCGCCGCCACGAACCGCACGGGCTGGCACGCAATAGCCAACCTGGAGAATAAGTTCGTGGCAAACGACTTCCTTTTTACTTCGGAATCCGTCTCCGAAGGCCATCCCGACAAGGTCGCCGACCAGATTTCCGACGCCGTCCTGGACGCCATCCTGGCCCAGGACAAGTACGCGCGTGTGGCAGCTGAGACGCTTTGCAACACCGGTCTGGTGGTGCTGGCTGGGGAAATCACCACGACCGCCAACGTCGACTATATCCAGATCGCGCGCGACACCATCAAGCGCATCGGCTACGACAATACCGAGTACGGGATCGACTACAAGGGCTGCGCGGTGCTGGTCGCCTATGACAAGCAATCGCCCGACATCGCCCAGGGCGTTGACCGCGCTTCCGACGACTACCTCAACCAGGGTGCCGGCGACCAGGGCCTGATGTTCGGCTACGCCTGCGACGAGACCCCGGAACTGATGCCGTTCCCGATCTACTACGCCCACCGCCTGGTCGAGCGCCAGTCGCTGCTGCGCCGCGACGGCCGCCTGCCCTGGCTGCGCCCGGACGCCAAGTCGCAGGTCACGGTGCGCTATGTCGACGGCAAGCCGCACAGCGTGGATACCGTGGTGCTGTCGACCCAGCATTCGCCCGACATCGCCCAGGCCCAGATCCGCGAAGCCGTGATCGAGGACATCATCAAGGCGGTGCTGCCGGCTGAGATGCTCAAGGAAACCAAGTACCTGGTGAACCCGACCGGGCGCTTCGTCATCGGCGGCCCGCAGGGCGACTGCGGCCTGACCGGGCGCAAGATCATCGTCGATACCTACGGCGGCGCCTCGCCCCACGGTGGCGGCGCGTTCTCGGGCAAGGACCCGTCCAAGGTCGACCGCTCGGCCGCCTACGCCGCGCGCTACGTGGCCAAGAACGTGGTGGCCTCGGGCCTGGCGCGCCAGTGCCAGGTGCAGGTCAGCTATGCCATCGGCGTGGCCCGCCCGATCAACGTCACGGTCTACACCGAAGGCACCGGCAAGATCCCCGACGCCAAGATCGCCGAGCTGGTGCAGGAACACTTCGACCTGCGCCCGAAGGGCATCGTGCAGATGCTGGACCTGCTGCGTCCGATCTACGAGAAGACCGCCGCCTACGGCCACTTCGGCCGCGAAGAGCCGGAATTCTCGTGGGAAGCCACCGACAAGGCGGCTGCCCTGCGCGCCGCGGCCGGCCTGTAAGCGCCACCCGCGCCAGCAGCACTGACGGCAAGCCCCGCCGGCCCGCAAGGGCCCGCGGGGTTTTTTTACGCGGACTTGATCCTGGTCCAGTCGCCGCGTGACGCCGGCGCCACCGCAAGCGGCAGGGAGTAAAATCCCGCCATCCCCAGCCGCCACGCCGGCGGCCGACCCCAAACACTGGTGACCGTCTCCAGAGGATGCCATGTCCGAAGCGCCTGTCCTTGCCCCCTCGACTTCAACCCAGCCGCCCGCCGCCGCCGGCCAGCTCAACCTGATCCGCCCGCGGCCGTATACCGACTGGGCGCCGCAGGTCACGGCCGAGGAACGCGCCACGCTGCGCCGCGAGCTGGAGCAGGGCGCCGTGCTGTACTTCCCGAACCTGAATTTCCGTTTCCAGCCGGGCGAAGAACGCTTCCTGGACAGCCGCTATTCCGACGGCAAGTCCAAGAACATCAACCTGCGCGCCGACGACACCGCGGTGCGCGGCGCCCAGGGCAGCCCGCAGGACCTGGCGGACCTGTACACGCTGATCCGCCGCTACGCCGACAACAGCGAATTGCTGGTGCGCACGCTGTTCCCGGAATACATCCCGCACATGACGCGCGCCGGCACGTCGCTGCGGCCCAGCGAGATCGCCGGGCGCCCGGTCAGCTGGCGCAAGGACGACACCCGCCTGCACGTGGACTCGTTCCCGTCCAACCCGATGCTGGGCAAGCGTCTGTTGCGCGTGTTCCACAATATCGACCCGGCCGCGGCGCGCGTGTGGCGCGTGGGCGAGCCGTTCGGCGATTTTGCGCAGAAGTTCGTGCCCAAGACCCATGGCATGTGGCCGGGGCAGGCGGCGCTGATGAAGCTGCTGCATATCACCAAGCGCAAGCGCTCTGAATACGACCACCGCATGCTGCAGCTGCATGACCTGGCCAAGGCCGACCTGGATTACCAGGCCAAGGTGCCGCAGCAGGAATTCCACTTCCCGCCGGGTTCCACCTGGATCGTCTTCAGCGACCAGCTGCTGCACGCCGCCATGCGCGGACGGGCGATGATGGAGCAGACCATCTACCTGGCGCCGCAGGCGATTTCCGACCACACCCACTCGCCCGAGGCGGTGCTGTCGCGCATGCTCGGGCGGCCGATGCTGGTGTCCTGATCAACGCAAAAGCAGGCGCAACATGGTTTCGAAGGTCTTGCCGTAAGGCGGCTTGAGCAGGCCGGCGCCGTTCAGGCCGGCCTGGTGGAACACCGGCTTCACCTTGGAGAAGGTGTCGAAGCCCGCCTGGCCGTGATAGGCGCCCATGCCGCTGGCGCCGACCCCGCCGAAGGGCAGGCCGTCCTGGGCGATATGGAACAGCGTGTCGTTGACGGTGACGCCGCCGGCAACGGTCTGCTTCATCACATGGCCGATGGCGCCGCGGTCGCGCTCGAACAGGTACAGCGCCAGCGGGCGCGGGCGCGCATTGATGTAGTCCACCGCCTCGTCCAGGGTGCGGTACGTCACCACGGGCAGCACCGGCCCGAAGATCTCCTCGCGCATCGCCGTGACGCCTTCGGGTACATCCAGCAGCAGCACCGGCGGCAGGCGCCGCGCCTGCGCGTCCGGCTGCGCATCGGACAGCGGCACCACGGTCGCCCCTTGCGCCGCGGCTTCCTCCATCAGCGCCGCCAGGCGCGCGAAGTGGCGCGGGCTGATGATGCTGGTGTAGTCCCCGTTGCGCGCCAGGTCCGGATAGAGCCGGCCCACGCACTGGCGTGCCGCCTCCACCAGCTGCCCGCGCAGGTCTTCCGGCACCAGCACGTAGTCTGGCGCGATGCAGGTCTGGCCCGCGTTCATCAGCTTGCCCACCAGGATGCGCTCCACCGCACGTGGCAGGTCGGCGCCGGCGCCGATAATCGCCGGCGATTTGCCGCCGAGTTCCAGCGTCACCGGCGTCAGGTTGGCGGCCGCCGCGCGCATCACATGGTGGCCGACCGCGGTCGAACCGGTGAACAGCAGGTGGTCGAAGGGCAGCGCGGTAAAGGCGCTCGCCACCTCGGCATCGCCGTTGACCACCACGATCTCGTCCGGCGCAAAGTGCTGCGGCACCAGTTGCGCGAACAAGGCCGCAAAGCGCGGCGTGTATTCCGACAGCTTCACCATGGCGCGGTTGCCCGCCGCCAGTGCGCCGGCCAGCGGCCCCACCGTCAAGTACAGCGGATAGTTCCAGGGCACCACGATGCCCACCACCCCCAGCGGCTGCGGCACCAGCCGCGAGCGGCCCGGGCGGAACCAGAAGCCGGTGGCGGCGCGGCGCACGCGCATCCAGCGCTTGCCGTGGCGCAGCGCGTCGTCGATGCCGCCCAGGCTCGGGAATACCTCCAGCAGCGCGGTTTCCTGCCGCGGCCGGTTGGTGAAGTCCGCGTGGATGGCGGCGGCAATGGCAGCCTCGTTCCCTGTCACCAGCCGGCGCAGGCGCCGCAGGCGGTCGGCGCGCACGGTCCAGGCGGGCAGCTGGTCGCGCCTGGACGCGACGTGCATGGCGCCAAAGACGGCCGACAGGTCGGGGACTTCTCGCATTGCTGCGCTCCTGGGCAAGGGACGTGCGGGGAAAGGGGAAGCGGATCGCGGCGGGTGGCGGTGCAGCGGTCCGCGTGTTCCCGCGCACGATAAGGCAGCGTGCCAGCCATGGCAATGGAAGTTTCCTACCAGAAGGGCAATTCAAACGCCCGTCTGCGCAGCGCCGGCGGCCCGCGCCACCGGGCTTCTCCACCGTCCGGGCTAGCGCCTACACTGAATCTCACAGCTTGCCATCCGCTGGACGGACAGGGCGCGCACGCACTGGCGCGGCCCGGCTCACGCACGCGCGCCGCCTGCGGACTCGCGGGGAGACAGATGGAAACCACCTTTGACTACGTCATCGTCGGCGCGGGCTCGGCGGGCTGTGCGCTGGCGGGGCGGCTTGCCGACAGCGGCGACGACACCATTGCCCTGGTCGAGGCCGGGCACCACGATCACCATGTGCTGGTACGCACACCCGCGGCGCTTGCCGCGCTGCTGCCGCGCGCGGGGGCACGCAACTACGGCTATGAAACCGTGCCGCAGCCGGGCCTGAACGGCCGCCGCGGCTACCAGCCGCGCGGGCGCGGGCTGGGCGGTAGTTCCTCGATCAACGCCATGATCTACACGCGCGGCCGTGCCGCCGACTATGACGCGTGGGCCGCCGCCGGCTGCGACGGCTGGTCGTGGGACGACGTGCTGCCGTACTTCCGGCGCGCCGAGTGCAACGAGCGCCTGGCCGGCAGCGACGACGACCCGCTGCACGGCGGCAACGGCCCGTTGCACGTGAGCGACCTGCGCACCCCCAACCCCTTTGCCGAACGCTTCATTGAGGCCGCGCAGCAGACGGGCTTCCCGCGCAACGACGATTTCAACGGCGAAGAACAGGAGGGCGTGGGCTGGTACCAGGTCACGCAGCACGCGGGCGAACGCTGGAACGCGGCGCGTGCCTACCTGCACGGTGGCAACAAGCGCGACCGGGCCTGCAACGGCGGCCGCGCGCACCTGCAGGTGCTGACCGATACGCAGGCGCTGCGCATCGTTTTTGAAGGCCGCCATGCGGCCGGGGTGCAGGTGGTGCGCGAGGGCCGCCGGCAACTGCTGCGCGCGCGCCGCGACGTGATCGTGTGCGCGGGCACATTCGGCTCGCCGCAGCTGCTGATGGTGTCGGGCGTCGGCCCCGCCGCGCACTTGCGCGAACACGGCATCGCCGTCGTGCATGACCTGCCTGGCGTGGGCGCCAACCTGCAGGACCATCTCGACATCGTGCTGCACAAGCGCGTGGCCGTGCCTGAATTGTTCGGCGTGTCGTTCGGCGGCGTGGCGCGGCTGGTGTCTGAAATGCTGCGCTACCGGCGCGAGCGCACCGGCATGATGTCAAGCAACTTCGCCGAGGCAGGCGGCTTCCTGCGCAGCCGCCCGGATCTGCCCGAGCCCGACCTGCAGCTGCATTTCGTGGTCGGCATGGCGGATGACCACATGCGCCGGCTGAACTTCGGCCACGGCTATTCCTGCCATGTCTGCGTGCTGCGCCCGCGCAGCCGCGGCGAGGTGCGGCTGGCCTCGCACGATATCCGGCGCGCGCCGCTGATCGACCCGCAATACCTGAGCGATGCGCGCGACCTGGACGACATGGTGGCTGGCGTGCGCATCGTGCGCAGCATCTTTGCGCAGCCGCAGCTGGCCGGCTTCGGCGGGCGCGAACTATATTCCGCCGGCCTGCGTGCCGATGGCAGCGACGACGCTGCCGTGCGCGAGATGATCCGCGAGCATGCCGACACCATCTATCACCCGGTGGGCACCTGCCGCATGGGCATGGATGCGATGGCGGTGGTGGACCCGCAATTGCGCGTGCGCGGCGTCGAGGGCTTGCGCGTGGTCGATGCGTCGGTGATGCCGACCCTGGTCGGCGGCAACATCAATGCGCCCGCCATCATGATCGGCGAGCGCGCGCATGACCTGATCCGCTTTGCGCCGCGGGTGATGCTGCGGGTGCTGGAATCGATGGAGGCCTGAATCGTCAGCCTTCGAAGCCGCGCGAGAACACCCGCTTGAGCACATCGGCATCCGTATCCAGCGTGCCGAACACGCGCCCGTGCTGCCGTCCCAGCCGGCTGGCGACGAACAGCTCCGCATTCTCGGTATCGGCATGCGCCAGCATCAGCGCGGCCTGTGCGGTCAGCACCAGCCCCTGCGCAAAGCGGCGTGCATTGGCTTCCAGCAGTTCGGGGTTCTCGTGCAGCATGGCCTGCAGCGATGCCAGTTCCGCGCGTACCGCCGGATGGCCTCCGGCGCGGCGCGACAGGTCTTGCAGCAAGCGCGTGGCATCGTCGGGATTGCGCTGGATGGCGCGCAGCACGTCCAGGCACATGATGTTGCCCGAGCCTTCCCAGATCGAGTTGACCGGCGCCTCGCGGTACAGCCGCGCCATCGGGCCTTCTTCCACGTAGCCGTTGCCGCCCCAGACTTCCATGGCTTCGCCGGTGGCTTCCAGCGTGCGCTTGCAGACCCAGAACTTGGCCGCGGGGGTGACCACGCGCTTCCATGCCGCCGCGAGCGGATCATCGCCAGCGTGCTCGAAGGCGTGGCCCAGTTCCATCATCAGCAGCGTGGCCGCTTCGGATTCCAGCGCCAGGTCGGCCAGCACATTGCGCATCAGCGGCTGGTCGGCGAGCAGGCGCCCGAAGGCGCTGCGGTGGCGCGCATGGTGCAGCGCCTGCACATAGGCCGCGCGCAGGATCGCGGCGCTGCCGATCACGCAGTCGAGCCGCGTGCTGGTTGCCATCTCGATGATGGTCGGGATGCCGCGGCCTTCCTCGCCGATCAGGATGCCGGTGGCGTCGCGGAACTCCACCTCGCTGCTGGAATTGGAGCGGTTGCCGAGCTTGTCCTTGAGCCGCTGGATCAGCACCGCGTTCTTGCTGCCGTCGTCGCGAAAGCGCGGCACGAAGAAGCACGACAGCGGGCCGTCTTCGGCGCCCATGCGCGCGACCACCAGGTGCGCATCGCACATCGGCGCGGAGAAGAACCACTTGTGCCCGGTCAGCGCGTATTCCGCGCCGCGGCCTTCGCCGCGCACCGCGCGCGCCACGGTAGTGTTGGCGCGCACGTCCGAGCCGCCCTGCTTCTCGGTCATGCCCATGCCGATCAAGATCGCGCTCTTGCTGCGCCACGGCAGGTCGCGCGCATCGTGTTCGGTCGCATAGAGCCGCGGCTCCAGTTCGGCAAACAGTGCGGTTTCCTTGCGCAGCACCGGGATGCTGGCGAAGGTCATCGTGGGCGGGCACAGCGAGCCGGATTCCACCTGCGCCTGCAGGAAGTAGCCGGCGGTGCGCGCCACCCATGCGCCTGCGCGCGGCTGGGCGAAGGGCAGGGCCTGCAGCTGCTGGCTGCGCAGCAAGCCCAGCAGCGCGTGCCAGCTCGGGTGGAAATCCACGGCATCGATGCGCTCGCCGGTGCGGCTGTGCGTGTGCAGCTCGGGCGTGTGACGATTGGCATCGGCTGCCCATTGCTGGACTTCCGGCTCGCCCAGGCGCGCGCCGAACTGGCCCAGCGCCGCGGCATGCCAGCCGCCTCCTAGCCGATCCAGCGCGCCGCGCAGCGACGGGTCGGTGGCAAACAGGTTGTAGTGCGCGAGATCGGGCACCTGGTTGAATACGCGGTGGGTGGCAGCTTCAGTCATGGCGGCATGGAAGGTGGACGCGTCCTGCTTGCATGGTAGAGCACGTGACGCGCGTTTGAGTGCATTGTCATGCCCTTGCGTGGGATTCATGCGCTGCAGCATGCGTTATTTGATACCTGTGCGCACAGCTGTGGCACCACAAATGGAGGTCAATTGGCACTAGCGCCAGCGGGGGGCTTGTGCTTAAATTCACCCCGTTGGATGAAACAGGGGTGCCGTACGGATGGGCCGTGCGGCTGAGAGAGTCCCTTCGAACCCGATCCGGCTAGTACCGGCGTGGGAAGTTTCACAAGACCAAGTCTCCAGTCCCTCCGGGACTCGCCGCCCCAGGCCCCAGGCCCCAGGCAGCGCTCACAAGGCTCCTGGTTTCGTCCACCCCCGCAAGAGAGAGGACGACACCCATGGCCCGTACTGCCCCCGCTGCATCCTTCGAATCGCTCGAAAGCGACCTCGACCAGAAATTCGCCTATCCGGCTTCCAGCAAGACCTACCTGACCGGCAGCCGCCCGGATATCCGCGTACCGCTGCGCACCATCCTGCAAACCTCGACGCGCACCGACAAGGGCGAGATGTCCAATCCGCCGATCCCGGTGTACGACACCTCGGGCCCGTACAGCGACCCAGACGTGCATATCGACCTGAAGGCCGGCCTGCCGGCGCTGCGCGCCAAGTGGATCGATGAGCGCGGCGATACCGAAGTGCTCAAGGGCCTGTCGTCGGAATACGGCCGTGACCGTGCCAACGACCCCGCCACCGCGCACCTGCGCTTTGCTCAGCTGACCAACCCGCGCCGCGCCAAGGCCGGCGCCAACGTGTCGCAGATGCACTATGCGCGCCGCGGCATCATCACGCCGGAAATGGAATACGTGGCGCTGCGCGAATCGCTGAACCTGCAGGCGCTGTACGACAAGCCCGAATACAAGGCGCTGCTGCGCCAGCACCCCGGCAACGCGCTGGGCGCCGGCCTGCCGCTGCGTCCGGAAGACATCACGCCGGAATTCGTGCGCCAGGAAATCGCCTCGGGCCGCGCCATCATTCCCGCCAACATCAACCACACCGAGCTGGAGCCGATGGCGATCGGGCGCAATTTCCGCGTCAAGATCAACGGCAACCTGGGCAACTCGGCTGTGACCTCGTCGCTGGCCGAGGAAGTGGAAAAGATGGTGTGGTCGATCCGCTGGGGCGCCGACACCATCATGGACCTGTCCACCGGCAAGCACATCCACGAGACGCGCGAATGGATCCTGCGCAACTCGCCGGTGCCGATCGGCACGGTGCCGATCTACCAGGCGCTGGACAAGACCGGCGGCATTGCCGAGGACCTGACCTGGGAGATGTTCCGCGACACGCTGATCGAGCAGGCCGAGCAGGGCGTGGACTATTTCACCATCCACGCCGGCGTGCTGCTGCGCTATGTGCCGCTGACCGCCGACCGCGTCACGGGCATCGTCTCGCGCGGCGGTTCGATCATGGCCAAGTGGTGCCTGGCGCACCACAAGGAGAACTTCCTGTACACGCACTTCGATGAGATCTGCGAAATCATGAAGGCCTATGACGTGTCGTTCAGCCTCGGCGACGGCCTGCGTCCGGGCTGCATCGCGGACTCCAACGACGACGCCCAGTTCGGCGAGCTGCGCACGCTGGGCGAGCTCACCGCCAAGGCGTGGGAGCACGATGTGCAGGTGATGATCGAAGGCCCGGGCCACGTGCCGCTGCAGCGCATCCAGGCCAATATGGATGAAGAGCTGAAGCACTGCTATGAAGCGCCGTTCTACACGCTCGGACCACTGGTGACGGACATCGCCCCCGGCTACGACCACATCACCAGCGGCATCGGCGCGGCCAATATCGGCTGGATGGGCACCGCCATGCTGTGCTACGTCACGCCCAAGGAACACCTGGGCCTGCCGGACAAGGAAGACGTGCGCGAAGGCATCATCACCTACAAGATCGCGGCCCACGCTGCTGACCTTGCCAAGGGCTGGCCCGGCGCGCAGCTGCGCGACAACGCGCTGTCCAAGGCACGCTTCGAATTCCGCTGGGAAGACCAGTTCAACCTGGGCCTGGATCCGGAACGCGCGCGTTCGTACCACGACGCCACGCTGCCGGCCGAAGGCGCCAAGATCGCCCACTTCTGCTCGATGTGCGGGCCGAAGTTCTGCTCGATGAAGATCACGCAGGAAGTGCGCGACTACGCGGCGTCGCTGCCCAAGGAAGCGAAGCAGGGCATGGAAGAAAAGTCGATCGAGTTCCTGAAGAAGGGCAGCAAGATCTACTCGTGATGCCGTGACAGGCAGTACGGGCATGGCGTCGCAACCCATGCCCGCGCATGATCCGCCGCCGCGCAGCGCCCCGCGCGGCGGCACCGACAACAAGGAGGCCGGACGCGGCCGCATGGCGCGTCCGGCACTACACCCCTCATGACAGCAGTGCAGTCGTTTGACGTCGCCATCCTCGGGGCCGGTCTTGCCGGCCGCCTGGCCGCCTGGCAACTGGTACGCAGCGGCGCCCGCGTGGCGCTGGTGGAGCGGGCCGGTCCGGACGGCGCGGGCTCGGCCGCCTATGTGGCCGCGGCCATGCTGGCGCCGCTGGCGGAATCGGCCATTGCCGAGCGCCGCATCGTCGACCTGGGCATCGCCAGCATCGACCTGTGGCGCGCGTGGCTGGCCGAATTGCCTGAGCCGGTCTTCTTCCAGGAGGACGGCACGCTGGTGGTCTGGCATGCGCGCGACCGCGCCGAGATGTCGCTGTTCACCAGCCGTGTGCGCGCGGTGGCGCCGCCCGAACTGGTGTCGCAGCGGCTGCGCGCGCTGGACGGCAAGGGCGTGGGCGAAGTCGAGCCCGCGCTGGCGGGCCGCTTCCCGCAGGGCCTGCTGCTGGCCGGCGAAGGCCAGCTCGACAACCGTGGCGCGCTGCGCGCGCTGCTGTCGTGCGCGGTCAGCGAAGGCGTGCATTGCGTCTGGGAGGCCGGCGAGGTCGATGCCGAATCGCTGCCCAGGCTCGGCATCCGTGCCGACGTGGTGCTGGACTGCCGCGGCCTGGGCGCGCGCGCGTCCTGGCCGGCACAGGTGGGCGGCACTGCCGGCGGCACCCAGCCGGGGCTGCGCGGCCTGCGCGGCGAAGTGGTGCGCGTGCATGCGCCCGACGTCAGGCTGCACCGGCCGGTACGGCTGCTGCATCCGCGCTACCCGATCTATATCGCGCCCAAGCCCAACGACCTGTACGTGATCGGTGCCACCGAGCTAGAAAGCGAGGATGATTCGCCCATGAGCGTGCGTTCCGCGCTGGAGCTGCTGTCGGCGGCGCATTCGCTGCATCCCGCCTTCGGCGAAGCGCGCGTGCTGGAGCTGAACGTGCAGCGGCGCCCGACGCGGCCCGACCACCTGCCCGCGATCCGCGTGGACCAGCGCGCGCGCGTGGTGCGCGTCAACGGCTTGTACCGGCATGGCTTTCTGATTGCGCCGGCGGTGACCGAGGCCGCGTGCGCGGTGGTGGGCGCGCTGCTCAAGGGCGATCCCGCGGCCCATGCGGTGCCGGCGGCGCTGCGCTGGCCTGGCATGATCGAGGCCGTGACCGAAGCGCCCGCCACCACCACCATGGCCGCACCCGGCGGACTGCTGCACTAACGCATGACAGACATGGATATCCTGCTCAACGGCCGACCGCTCGCCCTTGCCGATTCCGCCACGCTGGCGGACGCGGTGAGCGCGGCGCAGATCGCGCCCCCCTTTGCCGCGGCGGTCAACGGCCAGTTCGTGCCGCGCGGCGCCCACGCCAACACCCTGCTTGCGGCCGGCGACCGCATCGACCTCGTGCAACCCGTGACGGGAGGCTGACCCATGACATTCGAACCTTCCGAAACCCTGCGCGACCCGTTCGTGCTGTATGGCGAGTCGTTCGGCTCGCGCCTGCTGCTGGGCACCGCGCGCTACCCGTCGCCGGCCACGCTGGAGGCCGCCGTGCAGGCTTCGAAGCCCGCCATGATCACCGTTGCGCTGCGCCGCCAGGGCGCGGTGGGTGCAGGCGAGGGCGGCCAGGCCTTCTGGCAGATGCTCAAGGCGCTGGACGTGCCGGTGCTGCCCAATACCGCTGGCTGCTTCACCGCGCAGGAAGTGATCACCACCGCGATGATGGCGCGCGAGGTCTTCGAGACCCCGTGGATCAAGCTGGAACTGATCGGCGACGACTACACGCTGCAGCCCGATACGCTGAACCTGCCGGCCGTGGCCGAGACCCTGATCAAGGAAGGCTTCAAGGTGCTGCCGTACTGCACCGAGGACCTGGTGCTGTGCCGCCGCCTGCTCGACGTTGGCTGCCAGGCGCTGATGCCATGGGCCGCCCCGATCGGCACCGGCCGCGGCGCGGTCAACCCGCACGCGATGCGCGTGCTGCGCGAGCGCCTGCCCGACACGCCGCTGATTGTCGATGCAGGCCTCGGCCTGCCGTCGCATGCGGCGCAGGTGCTGGAGTGGGGCTACGACGGCGTGCTGCTCAATACCGCAGTGGCGCAGGCCGCTTACCCGGTCAATATGGCGCGCGCCTTTGCGCAGGCCGTTGAGGCCGGCCGCACCGCCTACCTGGCCGGGCCGATACCCGAGCGCGAGGTGGCGCAGGCCAGCACCCCGGTGGTCGGCATGCCGTTCTGGCACGCCGACAGCACGGAGCAGCGCGCATGACCCGCCGCGCCGTGCATGCCGCCAGCGACGGCCCGCTGCGCCAGGCGGTGCTGGAACACTATGGCGAGACCTTCGGCGTCGATGACAAGCCGTGGCAGGCCTGGCGCCTGGCCGACGCGCCCGCGCAACCTGGCGCCCACGACGTGCTGCTGTTCGACGGCGAAGCCGACGCAGGCACGATCGCGCGCGTCGCCGCCGCGGGCGCCACGCTGATCGAGACCGACCGCGAGGGCGGCCAGTGGGTCGACACCGTGCGCTCGCCGATGGGCACGTGGGTCTTCTCCGTCGCCGCAGACACCGACCAGCCGCATTCGCCCGCCTTTGTCGCGGTGCTGCTGGCCAGCCTGTCGCTGCATTTCCCCGCGCACGACGCGCTGTGCCTGGCACGTGCCTGGGAGCCGGGCTCGGCCGACTGGCCGTCCGACTTTGCCCGCTTCCCGCACGTGCGGCACGCCGCCCTGGTGGCGCCAGAGCAGGCCGCGGCGCCGTTCGCGCCGTGCCCCGCGCTGGGCCTGTACGTGGTGGTGCCAAGCGCCGAATGGATCGAGCGCCTGGCGCCGCTGAACGTGCCGACGGTGCAGTTGCGCTTCAAGTCCGACGACCCGGCCGCGGTGCGCGCCGAGATCGCACGCGCGGCGAAGGCCATGCAGGGCTCGTCTTCGCGCCTGTTCGTCAACGACCACTGGCAGGCCGCGATCGACTACCGCGCCGCCAACGGTGGTGAGCAGAGCGGCATCTACGGCATCCACCTCGGCCAGGAAGACCTGGATGATGCCGACCTCGACGCGATCAGCGCTTCGGGCCTGCGCCTGGGTGTCTCCACCCATGGCTATGCCGAGATGCTGCGCGTGGCCGCGATCCGCCCCAGCTACCTAGCGCTGGGCGCGATCTTCCCGACCACCACCAAGGTGATGCCGACCCAGCCGCAGGGCATGGGCCGCTTCCGCGCCTATGTGAAGCTGATGCAGCCGGTGATCCCGTCGCTGGTGGGTATCGGCGGCGTCAACGCGGCCAATATGCGCGAGGTGCTGGCCGTCGGTGTCGGCAGTGCCGCCGTGGTGCGCGCGGTGACCGAGGCTGATGACGTGCCGGCCGCGGTGGCCCGCCTGGCCAGCCTGTTCCCCGCTGCCTGAGCGCGGAGTCAGCCATGGCTGCTGCTGCGCACATCCGCCTGGCAGCGGCCGACGAGGTGCCGCGCCTGGCCGATATCGAACTGGCCGCCGCAGCGCTCTTCCCTGACGCGGACCTGCCGGCTCTGCTGCGCCTGGTCAGCACGCCCGAGCCGGTGCTGGCCGCCGCGCAGCGCGAAGCGCGCCTGTGGGTGGCCGAGCGCGATGGGGAACTCGCCGGCTTTGCGCTGGCCAGCCGCAACGGCGAGTACGCCTATCTCGATGAAATGGATGTGCACCCCGACCACGGGCGCCGCGGCATTGGGCGGGCGCTGGTAGGGGCGGTGCAGGGCTGGGCGCGGGCGGGGGGATCGCACTCGCTCAACCTGACCACCTTTGCCCACCTGCCCTGGAATGCTCCGTTCTATGCGTCGCTCGGGTTTCGCCAGCTGCGAGACGACGAGCTGTGTCCGCTGCTGGCCGATGCGCTGGCGGCGCAGCGTGCTGCGGGGCTGCGGCAGCGGGTGGCGATGCGGCAGGTGCTCTGAAGGGCGCGCGCGGCGCCAGGATTTGTGCGACATTCGCCCAGCCGCGGGAACCGAACGGGACCCCGCCGTTATGATGTTGGGCAGCACTCCCCGCCAACCACCCAGCATCCCCCCATCATGTCCTCCCAGCCCGCCCCCGAAATCACCCCCGTCGCCCCCGGCACGCCCGAGAAGCCCTACTTCGGCATCGACGTGCCGCTGATGCGCTATTTCGGCCTGCAGCCGGAGCTTATCGAGGAGGGCTATTGCCGCACGCGGCTGCCGGCGCACCCGTCGCTGGTCAACAGCCGCGGCGATGTGCATGGCGGCACGCTGATGGCGACGCTGGACTTTACGCTGAGCGGCGCCGCGCGCTCGCATGCGCCGCTGGAAACCGGCGTGATCACGATCGATATGTCCACGCATTTCCTGGCGGCCGCGCGCGGCGAGCTGACGCTGGAGGCGCGCTGCCTGCGGCGCGGCGCGCGCATTGCATTCTGCGAGGGCGAGGTCAAGGATGCTGCCGGCACCGTGGTGTGCGTGGCGCGCGCCGCATTCAAGCTGGTGCCGCTGTCCGCCGGCGGCAACTGACCCCGGCGTCGGCCTGGCCGCTCAGTCCTGCAGCGGCCGGTACACCTGTTCGAAGCGTGCGCGCTCTGTGATGCCATAGTCGCCGGGCGCGTATTGCATCAGCCAGTCGCCCGGCTTGCCGTGCAGCACGTCGCCGCCGGCGCTGCGCGCGATGCTGAAGGCCTCGTGCATCTCGCGCGCCAGTACCGGGATCGGCTTGTTGCGGTAGGCGCCGTCCTGGCCGTGCGCGAGCGGCGGCACGGCCTCGTACTTGGGGTCGAAGCGGTCGCGTGAGACGCACCAGCGGTCGCCGCCGCGGCTGGTGATGAGCGCATCGCCGGGCTGGTAGCGGTTGGGTCCCTCGCGGCTGATCAGCTCGCCGGGCCCGGTGGCGAACACCACGTCGACGACTTCATGCTTGAGGTAGAACGCGGCATCCAGATCGCTGCGCAGGTCGATATCGGCCAGCATCGTCATGTCTGTCAACCCAGCGCGCGCGGCGCGAACAAGTGGTTCAGCGGCCCGTTGCCGGCGCCCAGCCGCAGCCCCGCGCCCGCCGCGATGGCCTGTGCCACATAGTCCAGCGCCGTGCCCACTGCAGCCTCCAGCGCATCGCCGCGCGCCAGCTGCGCGGCAATCGCGGCGGCCAGCGTGCAGCCGGTGCCGTGCAGGTTGCGGGTATCGACACGCGGATGCGTGAACACGCGCACGCTTCCGTCGGCCAGCATCAGCAGGTCATCCAGGCCGCCGGCGGCGGCGCCGTCTTCGAGGTGGCCGCCCTTGAGCAGCACCGCGGGGCAGCCCATCGCGATCAGCTCGGCGGCGGCCTGTTCCATCTCGGCGCGGCGCGCGATCCTGCGCCCCAGCAGGTACGAGGCTTCGGGCAGGTTGGGTGTGACCAGCAGCGCGCGCGGGAACAGCAGTCGCACCATGGCCTGCGTGGTGGCGTCATCGGACAGCGTCGCGCCCGAGGTCGAGATCATCACCGGGTCCACCACCAGCTTGCGGATGCCGTGCCGGTCCGCCGCCGTGGCCACGGCCTCGACGATGGCGGCGGTGCCCAGCATGCCGGTCTTGGCCGCGTCCACGCCGATATCGCTGGCCACGGCATCGATCTGCGCGGCCACCATGTCGGCGGGAATGGCGTGCACGCCGGTCACGCCCAGCGTGTTCTGCGCGGTGATCGCGGTGATGGCGCTCATGCCGAAGCAGCCCAGCGCGGAAAAGGTCTTCAGGTCGGCCTGGATGCCGGCGCCGCCGCCGGAGTCGGAACCGGCGATGGTCAGGGTACGGGGTGGCGTTGGGATCATCTGTGCAGGAATCGGAGGGAGCCGGTGCGCAAGGCGCCCGGGCACGCTACAATACCGCCACTCCGAGGAGCGTTGCAACGGATGGAGGCCCGCGAAGCACATCGCGCGGCCGGCGGCACAGCCGCCCCATGCCATCCGCCAGGCTCGGACTGTCTTCAACGGCGCTCGCTGATCCGTGGTCCGCACGGAGGCGAGTCGACCTATCCGCGTGCTTCGCATGTGCCCTTGCGCCATGCCACAGCTGCCAGATTCCCCGTACTCGTCACCTGCGCGCCACTCTTCACCGGGAGTGAAACATGAACGCTGTGACCGACCTGAAGCAAGACTACCTCGTCGCCGACATCAACCTGGCCGGCTGGGGCCGCAAGGAAATCGCCATTGCCGAGACCGAAATGCCCGGCCTGATGGCGATCCGCGACGAATTCGCCGCCGCGCAGCCGCTCAAGGGCGCGCGCATCGCCGGCTCGCTGCACATGACCATCCAGACCGCCGTGCTGATCGAGACGCTCAAGGCACTGGGCGCCGACGTGCGCTGGGCCTCGTGCAACATCTACTCGACCCAGGACCACGCCGCTGCCGCGATCGCCGCCGGCGGCACGCCGGTGTTCGCCTTCAAGGGCGAATCGCTGAAGGAATACTGGGACTTCACGCACCGCATCTTCGACTGGTCGGACGGCGGCACCCCCAACATGATCCTGGACGACGGCGGCGACGCCACGCTGCTGCTGCACCTGGGTGCGCGCGCCGAGAAGGACGCGTCGCTCATCGCCAAGCCGGGCAGCGAGGAAGAGACCTACCTGTTCGCCGCCATCAAGGAAAAGCTGGCCAAGGATCCGAGCTGGTACAGCCGCAACCTGGAGGCCATCCGCGGCGTGACCGAGGAAACCACCACCGGCGTGCACCGCTTGTACCAGATGGCCCAGAAGGGCGAACTGCGCTTCCCGGCCATCAACGTCAACGACTCGGTGACCAAGAGCAAGTTCGACAACCTGTATGGCTGCCGTGAGTCGCTGGTGGACGGCATCAAGCGCGCCACCGACGTGATGATCGCCGGCAAGGTTGCCATCGTGGCCGGCTACGGCGACGTGGGCAAGGGCAGCGCACAGGCGCTGCGCGCGCTGTCGGCGCAGGTGTGGGTGACCGAGATCGACCCGATCTGCGCGCTGCAGGCCGCGATGGAAGGCTACCGCGTGGTGACCATGGACTACGCCGCGGAGCATGGCGATATCTTCGTCACCTGCACCGGCAACTACCATGTCATCACCCATGACCACATGGCAAAGATGAAGGACCAGGCCATCGTCTGCAATATCGGCCACTTCGACAACGAGATCGACATCGCCTCGATCGAGAAGTACGAATGGGATGAGATCAAGCCGCAGGTCGATCACGTCAGGTTCCCCGACGGCAAGAAGCTGATCATCCTGGCCAAGGGCCGCCTGGTGAACCTGGGCTGCGCCACCGGCCACCCGTCGTACGTGATGAGCAGCTCGTTCGCCAACCAGACCATCGCCCAGATTGAACTCTGGCAGGAACGCGACAGCGGCAAGTATCCGGTCGGCGTCTACACGCTGCCCAAGCACCTGGACGAGAAGGTGGCGCGCCTGCAGCTGCGCAAGCTGAACGCGCAGTTGACCGAGCTGACCGAACAGCAGGCCGCGTACATCGGCGTGAAGAAGGAAGGCCCGTACAAGGCCGACCACTACCGCTACTGATCCGCGCAGGAAGGCAGGGCTCCCCCTCCCGCTTGCGGGAGAGGGGAGAAACCACATTCAAGGAGCCGTCATGAGACTACTGGTCGTCTGGGTCATCAACGCCGTTGCGCTGTTCGTGCTGCCGTACCTCATCTCGTCGATCCACATCAAGAGCTTCGGCTCGGCGATGCTGGCGGCGCTGGTGCTGGGCCTGGTCAATACGCTGATCCGTCCGATCCTGGTGATCCTGACGCTGCCGGTCACGCTGCTGACGCTGGGGTTGTTTATCTTCGTCATCAACGCGCTGCTGTTCCTGTTTGTCGGCAACCTGCTGTCGGGCTTTACCGTCGGCGGCTTCTGGGCGGCCCTGCTGGGCTCCATCCTGTACAGTGTGATCTCGTGGCTGCTGGCCAGCCTGCTGCTGGGCGAACGCAACGCCTGACGCGGCGCCTGCACTGTCACGAATCCCATTTCGCGCGCCGCGCCAACGCGGCGCGCCACCATCATGCAAGACCGCTACTTCAGCTTTGAATTCTTCCCGCCCAAGACGGCGGAGGGCACGGAGAAACTGCGCAACACGCGTGCGCAGCTGGCCCCGCTCAAGCCCAAGTACATCTCGGTGACGTTCGGCGCCGGCGGCACCACGCAGCAGGGCACGCTGGACGCGGTGCTGGAAATCCAGCGCGAAGGCATCGAGGCCGCGCCGCACCTGTCGTGCGTGGGCTCGTCGCGCGAGAGCATCCGCGCCGTCCTGCAGCAGTACCGCGACGGCGGCATCCGCCATATCGTCGCGCTGCGCGGCGACATGCCCTCGGGCATGGGCGAGATCGGCGAGTTCCGCTACGCCAACGAACTGGTCGAGTTTATCCGCGCCGAGACCGGCGACTGGTTCAACATCGAAGTCGCGGCCTACCCCGAGTACCACCCGCAGGCCAAGTCGCCGCGCCACGATCTCGAGAACTTCGTGCGCAAGGTCAAGGCCGGCGCCAACTCGGCGATCACGCAGTATTTCTACAACGCTGACGCCTACTTCCGCTTTGTCGATGACGTGCGCGCGACGGGCCTCGAGGTGCCGATCGTGCCGGGCATCATGCCGATCACCAACTACACGCAGCTGATGCGCTTCTCCGAGACGTGCGGCGCCGAAGTGCCGCGCTGGGTGGCCAAGCGGCTGGAGAGCTTCGGCGACGACCGCGAATCGATCCGAGCCTTCGGCCTGGACGTGGTCACCGCGCTGTGCGAGCGTCTGCTCGCCGCGGGCGTGCCGGGCCTGCACTTCTACACGCTCAATGCCGCCGGCGCCACCAAGGCGATCTGGCAGCGCCTGAAGCTGTAACGCCCGCCATGGCCACGCGCCGCCCCGATCCCTTCATCGAACATCTGCTCGAGCTGATGGGGCCGCTGGCGGCGCGCATCGGTCCTGTCAGCGCCAGGCGCATGTTTGGCGGCCATGGCCTGTTCTATGACGGGCTGATGTTTGCGCTGGTGTCGGGCGGAACCTGCTACCTGAAGGCGGATGACGCCACGCGCGGCAAGTTCGAGGCCGAGGGCAGCGAACCCTTCCGCTATCAGTCGGCGAAGCGCGAGGTCACCATGCGCCACTACCTGAGCCTGCCGCCGGCGGCGCTGGAATCGCCCGGCGCGATGACGCCGTGGGCGAAGCTGGCGGTGGAGGCGGCGCTGCGGCTGGGGAATGCGGGCTGAGGCAAGGTCCCGCTATCGCGCCGAACTGCCGACAGTGCCATACTCGGCACCATGGTCACCGCCACCTTCCGCTTCTACGAGGAACTGAACGACTTCCTCGCGCCGGACCAGCGCCGGCGTGACCTGTCCTGCGCCTGCGCGCGCGCCGCCACGGTCAAGCACATGATCGAGGCGCTGGGCGTTCCGCATACCGAAGTCGAGCTGATCCTGGTCAATGGCGAATCGTCCGGGTTCGAGCGGCAGCTGTGCGATGGCGACCGGGTCTCCGTCTATCCCAAGTTCGAACGGCTCGATGTGTCCCCGCTGCTGCGGGTACGCGAGCAGCCGCTGCGGGTGATGCGCTTTGTCGCCGACGCGCACCTGGGCGGCCTGGCGCACCTGTTGCGCATGACCGGCTTCGACACCCTCTACGACAACCATTTCGAAGACAGCGAGATCGAGCGCATCGCCGTCGACCAGGGCCGCGTTGTGCTGACGCGCGACCGCGAGCTGCTCAAGCGCCGCGCCATCACCCACGGCTGTTATGTGCGCGCGATCAAGTCGCAGCTGCAGGTGCGGGAGATCTTTGCGCGGCTGGACCTGGCGCGCAGCGCACGGCCGTTTTCGCTATGTCTGGACTGCAATGCGCCGCTGCGTGCGCTGGATGCGGCCGGCGCGGCCGGGCGCGTGCCGCAGGGGGTGCTGGAGCGCCATCGCAGCTTTGTCACCTGCGACCAGTGCCGGCGCGTGTTCTGGGAGGGCTCGCACTGGCGCTGCATGCGTGCGCTGGTGGATGAGCTGGTGCGGGGCGCCGAGGCCGAGCCGGGTTAGTGTCCTGTCCCGCACATACCTTGCCATTTTGGCAAGCTATCTACGGAACAGGACACTAGAACGCGCCGGACTCCGTGACGATCCAGTCCATGGCAATGTCATGCGGCTGCGCCTGCAACGGTAGCCGGCAGCTTTCGTAGCCAATGCCGATCGCCACTGGCCGCTGCGCCATGGCCGCCAGCGTGCGGTCGTAGAAGCCGCCGCCGTAGCCCAGGCGGAACTTGTCCGGGCTGAAACCGACACAGGGTATGAGCAGCGCCTCGGGCGTCACGGCCTCGGTGCCGTCCGGCACCGGGATGCCGTAGTGGCCGGTGGCCATGGGCGTGTCCGGTGTCCACAGGTGGAAATCCAGCGGCGCGCCCGGGCGGCTGACCGACGGCAGCGCGGCGCTGCGGCCAGGCATGGCGGCGAGCCAGCGGCCGACCGCCTCGCGCGCATCGAACTCCTGCTGGATCGGCCAGTAGAAACCCAGGCAGCGCACGGCCAGGCCGGCCAGCAATCCGGACAGCGCGGCGGCGATGCGTGCGTCGGCTTCGGCGCGTGCGGGCAGGGCGGCGCGCTGCGCCAGCAACTGCGTGCGCAGTGCACGACGGTCGTCGGCGGCGGGGTTGGGTGCGGTCGTGACAGGAGTGGATGACATGGCGTGGGATAATGCCCCTCGTCCGAACCAAACACGGACGGCGGAGCCGCGGCTGGGCACAAGGTTGCACGCGCCGGCGCCGCCGTCATCGACAAGGAAGCAAAGAATGCTGAAGGGAGTATATCTGCAGCGTGCCGGCCGGGCCGCCTGGATCGCGCTGGCATGTGCACTGCTTGTCACGCCCGTCCATGCGCAGAAGCGCCCGCAGGCGGTGTCGCGCCCGCAGGCGGCGGTGATCCCGAGCGATCCCGACGAGGCCTTCACCGCGCTGCGCGAAGCCGCGCGCAAGAACGACGTGGAACGCGCCTACGCGATCTCGGCCACGCTGGTGGACTACCCGGTCCCGTCCTATGTTGAGTACTTCCGCATCAAGCCGCAACTGTTCGACGCCAGCGGCCTGGCGCGCATCGATGCGCCCGACGACCAGGTGCGCGCATTCCTGCAGCGCTACAAGGGCGATGCCATTGCCGACCGCATGCGCAATGACTGGCTGCTGGTGCTGGGCAAGAAGCGCGACTGGGCCAATTTCGATGTCGAGTATCCGCAGTTCGCGCTCAAGGACGATACCCAGGTCGAGTGCTATGCGCTGCTGTCGCGCGCGCTCAAGGGCCAGAACGTGGCCGCCGATGCGCGCAATGTGCTGAGCGACCCCAAGTACTACGGCGAAGGCTGTGTCGACCTGATCGGCTACCTGGCGCAAAGCCAGCAGATCCAGCGCAGCGATGTCGCCTACCAGGCGCGTCTGGCGCTGGAACAGAACTATGTCACGCTGGCCGGCAAGATCGCCGCGCTGGTGCCCGACGCGCGCGCGGATGGCGATACGCTCGCCACCGTCGTCAAGATGGCGCGCAACGACCCGTCGCAGGCTGCAGCCTACCTCGGCACGGCCCAGGGCGCGCTGTCGCGCGACGAGCAGGGCGCGGCCTGGGGCGTGATCGGCCAGTTTGCCGCCAAGAAGCTGCTGCCCGACGCAGCCGGCTACTACCGCCGCCAGATGGACCTGGGCGGCAACCAGTGGCTCTCCGACGACACGCAGGAATGGCGCGTGCGCGCCGCGCTGCGCCAGGGCGACTGGAAGCAGGTGCGCCAGGCGGTGGAGCTGATGCGCCCCGAACTGCGCGCCAAGGACCCGGCCTGGATCTACTGGTATGGCCGCGCGCTCAAGGCCGACGGCCGCGACACCGAGGCCCAGCAGAACTTCCAGCAGATCGCCGGCCAGTTCAATTTCTACGGCCAGTTGGCCAGCGAAGAGCTGGGCAACCGCATCACGCTGCCGGCGCGCACCACCGTCAGCGACGCCGAGGCCATGGCCATGCGCACGCGCGCCGGTTTTCAGCGGGCGCAGAAATTCTATGCGATGAACCTGCGCTTCGAAGGCAACCGCGAGTGGAACTGGGAGCTGCGCAATATGAGCGACCGCGAGCTGCTGGCCGCGGCCGAGTATGCGCGCCGGCTGGAACTGCTGGACCGCACCGTCAACTCCGCCGACCGCACCCGCAACGAACATGACTTCACGCTGCGTTTCCTGATGCCGTACCGCGACATCATGCAGCGCGCCACCGACGATGTCGGCCTGGACATGGCGTGGGTCTACGGCCTGATCCGCCAGGAATCGCGCTTCCTCATGAACGCGCGCTCGTCGGCGGGCGCACATGGCCTGATGCAGGTGATGCCGGCCACAGCCAAGTACGTCGCGCGCAAGATCGGTATGGCCGACTTTTCGCCGTCGATGATGGCCGATCCCAATATCAACATCCTGCTTGGCACCAACTACCTGAACATGGTGCTGACCGACCTGGACAGCTCGTGGACGCTGGCTTCGGCTGCGTACAACGCAGGCCCGGGCCGGCCCAAGGCCTGGCGCAGCACGCTGGCGCAGCCGGTGGAAGGCGCGATCTTTGCAGAGACCATTCCGTTCAATGAAACGCGCGGCTATGTGAAGAATGTGCTTTCCAACGCCACGTACTATGCTGCATTGATGAGTGGCCGGCCGCAGTCGCTGAAATCGCGCCTGGGCATGGTCGCGCCGTCGGCGGTGACCACTACCAGCCTGCCCTGAAGTTGCCCCTGTGGGGGCGGGCAGGACGGGCCCTGCCGGGACGATCCGGCGGGCCCGGGCTGGCGCAGGGTGCGGCGGCGTGCAGTTTTCTTGGCACGGAGGCATCATGCAGACCAGCAACGTCCTCGTCATCGGTGGTGCCGGCTTTATCGGCAGCCACCTCGTCTCGCGCCTGGCCGGGGCTGCCTCGGCCTCGGGCGCGCCGCTGGAGCCCGGCGCCAACCCCGATTCCCCCATCGCCCCAGACCGCATCGTAGTCGGCACGCGCAATATCGAGCACGCGCAGCACCTGCTGCTGCTGCCGCGCGTGGAGGTGGTGGAGCTGGGCCTGGCCGACAATGCCGCGCTGGACGACGCCATCGGCTCGCTGGGCGTGGATGGCATCGTCGTCAACCTGGTGGGCGTGCTGCACGGCGAGCGCGCCGACCCCTACGGCGAAGCCTTTGCCAGCGCGCATGTGGAGATGGTGCGGCAGATCGCAGCGTCGTGCCTGTCCACCGGCGTGCGCCGGCTGTTGCATATGAGCGCGCTGGGCGCGGACAGCAACGGGCCGTCGATGTACCTGCGCAGCAAGGGCGACGGCGAGCGCGTGGTGCGTGCCAGCGGGCTGGACTGGACCATCTTCCGGCCCTCGGTGGTGTTCGGCCCCGACGACCATTTCCTGAACCTGTTCGCCCACATGCAACAGATGGCCCCGGTGGTGCCGCTGGCGTGCGCGCATGCGCGCTTCCAGCCGGTATTCGTGCAGGATGTGGTGCAGGCCTACCTGAATGCCATGGTGAACCCGGCCACGATCGGCCACGGCTATGAGCTGGGCGGCCCGCAGGTCTATACGCTGGAAGAGCTGGTGCGCTTTGCCGGCCGCGCTTCCGGGCATCCGCGCCCGGTGATCGCGCTGCCCGATGCACTGGCACGGGTGCAGGCCAGCATCATGGAGCATATGCCGGGCGAACCGCTGCTGTCGCGCGACAACCTCGACTCGATGCAGCTCGACAATGTGCTGGAACACCCGGTCGCACCCGAACTGAACCTGCATCCGGCCAGCCTGGAGTCGATCATGACCGACGCGCTGGCCGGGCGCAACCGCGATACCACGCTGACCCATATGCGCGCGAGCGTGCACCGCTGACGGGCCCGGCGGCCCGGTGCGCGCATCGATGCGCCCTATGTGACCGGATTTCATATCGGTTGCTAGCGCAATTCACTTTGATGCGGACGGCCGCGCTGGCAGAATGACCAGTCCGGCGCGCGGCCGCCATGCCGTCCTGCAGGCGGCAGGCGCCGCGCCTGCGCCGTCTCCCTCCGTTTCCTCCCCCAAGGACCCACGATGAAGCTCGTCATCGGCAACAAGAACTATTCCTCCTGGTCGCTGCGCCCGTGGCTGTTGCTGCGCCAGGCCGGCATTGATTTCGAAGAAGTGCAGGTGCGCCTGTTCACCGGCAGCTTCGCCGCCGAGATCGCGCGCTACTCGCCCGCGGGCAAGGTGCCGGCGCTGGTCGATGGCGAGGTCACGGTGTGGGATTCGCTGGCGATCTCCGAGTATCTGGCCGAGCGCTTCCCGGAAAAGCACCTGTGGCCGGCCGACCGCGCCCAGCGTGCAGTAGCGCGCGCAGTCTGCGCCGAGATGCATTCGGGCTTCGGCAACCTGCGCAACCAGTTGCCGATGAACGTGACCGCGGTGCTGCCAGGGCGCGGCTGGAACGTGGCCGTGCAGCGCGACGTGGAGCGCATCGCCGCGATCTGGGAAGGGCTGCGCCAGCAGCACGGCGCGAACGGGCCGTTCCTGTTCGGCGAGTTCACCGTGGCCGACGCGTTCTTCGCGCCGGTGGTGAGCCGCTTTGCCACCTACGGCATCCACCTGCCCGATGACGCCGAAGCGGCCAAGGCCTACGCCGACTTCATGCTGGCGCTGCCGGCAATGCAGGAATGGATTGCCGGCGCACGCGAGGAACGCGACTTCCTGGCCGACGACGAACCCTACCGGCTGGCCCCGGATCGTCCCGATGCGATAATCATCAACCACTAGCGATACCGCCGGCGCCGGGCACCTGCCCGGCACCGGCCCATGACGAGGCCACAACGATGCAGGTGTATGCCGTCGGCGGCGCGATCCGCGACGAACTGCTGGGCAAGCCCAGCCAGGACCGCGACTACGTGGTCGTTGGCGCGACCCCGGCGCAGATGGAGGCCGCGGGCTTTCGCCCGGTGGGCAAGGATTTCCCGGTCTTCCTGCATCCGCGCACCAAAGAGGAATACGCGCTGGCCCGCACCGAACGCAAGACGGCGATGGGCTACAAGGGCTTTGCCTTTTATTGCGAGCCCGATGTCACGCTGGAAGACGACCTGGTGCGGCGCGACCTCACCATCAACGCGATGGCGCGCGCGGTCGGTGCCGACGGTAACCTGACCGGCCCGGTCATCGATCCGCACGGCGGCCAGCGCGATCTGGCCGCGCGCCTGTTCCGGCATGTCTCCGACGCTTTTGCCGAAGACCCGGTGCGCATCCTGCGCGTGGCCCGCTTTGCCGCGCGCTTCCATGAATTCGACGTCGCCGCCGAGACCATGCGGCTGATGCGCGAGATGGTCGCCGCCGGCGAGGTCGACGCGCTGGTGCCCGAGCGCGTCTGGCAAGAGCTGGCGCGCGGGCTGATGGAAGCGAAGCCGTCGCGCATGTTCGAAGTGCTGCGCGAATGCGGCGCGCTGGCGCGGCTGCTGCCCGAGTTGGAGCGCCTGTGGGGCGTGCCCCAGCGCGCCGACTACCATCCCGAAATCGATACCGGCGTGCACGTGATGATGGTGATCGATCAGGCCGCCGCCATGGGCGCGCCGCTCACGGTGCGCTTTGCCGCGCTGGTGCATGACCTGGGCAAGGGCACCACGCCCGCGGACGTGCTGCCGCGCCATATCGGCCACGAAACGCGCAGCGCGCAGCTGCTCGAAGACGTCTGCGCGCGCCTGCGCGTGCCCAATGAGTGCCGCGACTTGGCGCTGGTGGTGGCGCGCGAGCACGGCAATATCCACCGTTCGCTCGAGTTCAGCGCCGCGGCGGTGATGCGCCTGCTCGAGCGCTGCGATGCGCTGCGCAAGGCGGCACGCTTCGCCGAGGCGCTGCAGGCCTGCGAGGCCGACCTGCGCGGGCGCAAGGGCTTCGAAGCGAGCCCCTACCCGCAGGCGGCGCGCCTGCTGGCGGCGCTGGAGGCTGCGGCGGGCGTCGATGCCGGCGCCATCGCGCGTGCCTGCGGCGATGACGTGGGCCAGATCCGCGATCGCGTCCATGCCGCGCGCGTGGCGGCGGTGGCGGCGCGCATCGGCGGTTGAGCGTAGCGCACCGGACGTACTGGACTCGTCGGCGCGCAAGACACTAGCGGTAGACCAGCACTGGGATCTGCGTGCGCGTGAGGACCCTCTGCGTCTCGCTGCCGATCACCAGTGCCTGCACCCCACGCCGCCCGTGCGAGGCCATCACGATCAGGTCGCACTTCCTCGCCTCGGCCTCGTCGATGATGGCCTGGAAGATGTGGTCGCCGGTGGGGCAGGCGGTTTCGCACGGCACGCCCGCCGCGGCGGCCTCCTGCGCGATCGTTGCCAGGTAGGCCTCGGCTTGCCGGTAGGCTTCCTGCATGAAGCGTTGCCGGGTTTCCTGGAGCAGGGCGGTCTGCAGGCGCATCACGTCATAGTGCGCGACGACCTGGACCGCGGTGAGGCGGGCCTGTATCGAGCTGGCCAGCTCGATGGCTTTGCGGTAGGCCGTATCGGACAGGTCCGAGCCGTCGACCGCCACGAGCAGATGCTTGAACATTTTGGTCTCCTTGTAAGCCGGCGCCGCACCGCAGCGGTGGCTCAGGCGCCAAGAAATAGCCGGCCGACCTCCGGGTCCCGGCTCAGTTCGTCACCGGTGCCGGCCATGGCCAGCTGCCCGGCCACCAGGACATAGCCGAGGTCGGCGAAGGCGAGCCCTTTGCGGGCGTTCTGCTCGACCAGGATGATGGTCTTGCCCTCGTCCTGCCGCAGCTGGCGCAGGCGTTCGAACACCAGATCGACATAGCGCGGCTCCAGCCCGATCGAGGGCTCGTCCACCAGCAGCACGGCGGGATCCATCATCAGTGCGCGCGAGATTTCGAGCAGCCTGCGCTCCCCGCCGGAGAGCACGCTGGCGCGCTGGCCGCGCCGTTGCGCGAGCGCGCCATGGCGCTGGAAGATGCGCTCGGCCGCAGCCCTGGCAGCTCGCGGGTGCGGCATCAGGTACCCGCCCATCAGCAGGTTTTCTTCGACCGTCATGTCGGGGAAGATCGAACCCTCCTGCAGTACATAGGCCACGCCTGCCTGCCGCAGCATCTGCTCGGCACGCAGGTGGGTGACCGGCGCGCCGGCCACGGTGATGGTCCCCGACATGACCCGGGCCAGGCCGCAGATGGCACGCAGCACCGTGGACTTGCCCGCGCCGTTCGGGCCGATCAGGCACAGCGACCCGCCGCGCGCCACGCGCAGGCTGAAGCCGTGCAGGATCTCCATGCCGCCATAGCCGGCGACCAGGTTGTCGACCGCGACCATTGGCGTGCCGCCGGCCAGTTGCTCAAGTTGTGCGACGGTTGGCCGGGGGCGCGAGAGCGCGGCGGCGAGTGTGGCGGCAGGCGCGTGGGCAAGCGGCTGGGCCATGGTGTGCGCGGTGCTCATGGCTGTCCTCCCAGGTAGGCCTCGATCACGGCGCGGTTGGCGGTGATCTGCGCTGGCGATCCCTGCGCCAACACCTCGCCATGCGCCAGGCAATAGATGTGGCCGGCCAGCTGCATCATCACCCGCATATTGTGTTCGATCACCAGCAGGGTGATGCCGAGCCGTGCGTTGATGTCCCTGAGCAGCGCGATCAGGCTGTCGGCCATCACCGGGTTCACGCCGGCGGTCGGCTCATCGAGCAGCAGCAGCTTGGGCTCGTTCATCAGGGCCATGCAGATCTCGAGCAGCTTCTGCTGCCCGAACGACAGGTCGGCGCCGCGCTGGTCCGCGTGGTCCAGCAGTCCTGCCATGCGCAGGATCTGGCGGGCCTGTTCTGCCACCGCCGGCGCCTGCCGCGTGCACATGGCGGCAAGGCCTTCATGCACATGGGGCACGCTGACCAGCAGGTTCTGCAGGCAGCTCATCTTGCCGAACACCCGCGTCTGCTGGAAGGTGCGCACCAGGCCCAGGCGGGCGATCTCGGGAACGCGCAGCCGCGAGATCTCGCGCCCGTCGAACGCGATCGATCCGCCGTCGATCGGGTGGTAGCCGACGATGGAATTGAACAGGGTCGTCTTGCCCGAACCGTTCGGCCCGATCAGGCCGACGATGCTGCCGTGCGGCACCTGCAGGGAAATGTCATGGTTGGCGACGACGCCGCCGAAGCGCTTGGTGACGCCGCGCACCGCAAGCAGGTCGGTCATGGCGCGGCACTCCCCGTGATGCGGCGGCGGTTGGCACTGTAGTCGCGCAGCCAGCCCATGATGCCGGTCGGGAACAGCACCACGATCAGCACGATCAGCACGCCCAGCGCAACGCGCTGCCAGTTCAGCAGGTAAGTCCAGAACAGCTCCTGGGTCAGGTGGAACAGCGCGGCGCCGATCACCGGGCCCCACAGCGTGCCCTTGCCGCCCAGGATTGCCATCACCACCATCCACACGCCGAAGGTGGCGCCGGCAAAGGCCAGCTCGCGCGGATCGATGAAGCCCACCAGGTTGCCCGTCAGGGCGCCCGCCATGCCGAGGAAGAGGGCGCACACGCACCAGGCCAGGATCTTGCAGCGCGTGGTATGCAGGCCGAGCGCCTCGGCCTTGTCCTCGTCATCTCGGATGGCATTGAGCGCAAGGCCGAATGGCCGCGCATAGAGCCAGCGCAGCGACAGCAGGGTCACCACCGCCAGCACCAGCATCGCGTAGTAGAAGAACTGCTCGCGGCTGCCGGCAGCACCCGGGAACAGCGGCAGCGTCATGCCCGAGCCCGCGCCGATGAAGTCCCAGCCGGCGGCGGCATCGGCGCAGGCGATGCCCAGGCCCAGCGTGCCGATGGCGAAGTAGTGCCCGCGCAGGCCGAGCATGGCCGGACCCAGTGCCAGCGCCGCCGCCACAGCCGCCAGCGCGGCCAGGCCGGTACCCGCCGCCAGGCCGGCGAAGTAACCCAGTCCGAAATCGCGCTGCGCCACCGCGCAGACATAGGCGCCCACGCCGAAGAACACGATGTTGCCGAAGGAGTTGTAGCCCATCTGCCCGCCCATCACGTCCCACGTCAGCGCGAACAGCACCATCAGCCAGAGAAAGGTCAGTTGCGTGGTGATGCCGGCGGACAGCCACGGCGCGATCAGCGCGCCCAGGCTGCCCGCAAGCAGCGCCAGCCAGGCCACCGGGGAGGTGGCCAGGAGATCCGATGCGGGCCGGCGCGCGCCGCGCAGGTGTAGGTTCATCGCAGGTAGCCGCGCCGCCGGCGCAGCATCAGGTTGCGGCTTACCAGGATCACCACCAGCAGCGCGTAGAGGAAGGCGGTCTGGTATTCGGTGCCGAGCAGGAAGCCGGCATAGTTCTCGGCAATGCCCAGCCCGCCGCCGGCGCCGAGCACCGGCAGCATGCTGCCCAGCCCGGCCACCACCACGATCATGAAGGCGCGCACGGTATAGGGCAGACCCAGGTAGGGGTGGATGATCCAGGTCATCGCCACCAGCCCGCCCGCCGCGCCGCAGATGGCGGCATTGAGCGCGAAGGTCGAAGCGTAGATGCGATCGGCGTTCACCCCCAGCACACGGGCAGCGCGCGCGTTCTGGGCTGTCGCCCGGATCGCCTGGCCGCGGCGCGAATGCCTGAGGAACAGCATCAGGCCGGCGCCCAGCGCCAGCGCTGCGGCGAACGCCGCCAGCTTGATCTTCGGCACCACCAGTCCGCCCGGCAGCAACAGGCTGCCCAGCCCCGCATCTAGCGTGCGCACGTTGGCGCCGAAGGCCAGGTTGGCGAACTGCTGCAGCACGATGCTCAGGCCGAAGGTGGCCAGCACCGAGACAAAGAGATCGCGCTCGACCAGGCGGAAGATGACGATGCGATAGAGTCCCCAGCCCACGCAGTACATCACCGCCGCTGCAACCGGCACGGCCAGCATTGCGGGCACGCCCTTGCCAACCAGCCAGATCACGGTATAGCCGCCCAGCATCACCAGCTCGCCCTGGGCTATGTTGATGAGATTCATCACGCCCCATACCAGCGCCATGCCATAGGCGGCCAGCGCAAAGATCGCGCCGGCCAGCAGGCCATCCACCACGAGCTGCAGGTTCAGCTCGGGACTCTGGACGAGGACCGCGAGATTGCTCATCTGCGTCAGGCCGCGCAGCAGCCCCCTATTTGCGCAGCGCCCAGGCAGGGGCCGGATAGATGACCTTCGACGACGCCCACTTGCCCGGTGCGACCACCTTGAACTTGCCGTCCTGCACCTGGTACAGCACCATCGACTTGGCGATGTTCTTGCCGCTCTGGTCAAACCTGAGCGGGCCGTAGAACGTCATCAGGTCGGTTTTTGCCAGGGCATCGCGGACCTTCTCCGTTTCGAAAGAGCCGGCACGCTCGAAGGCGTCGGCGAACGCCAGCACCGCGGCGGTGGACTCGGCCGCCTGGTATGGCGCCTCGTAGTGGTACTCCTTCTCGAAGCGCTGCGCGTACTGGTCAGCCGTGCCGAACCAGCGGTCCTTGTAGCTGAGCGTGCGGTCCCATTGCGAGCCGCACACCGCGAATTCGGCGCTCTTGCCGAATTTCTCGATGATCTGCGCGGAGTCGCAGTGCGTCAGCGCCAGCATCGGCACGTCGATGCGCATCTCCGCCAACTGCCGCACCGCCAGCGCCGCGCCTTTTTCATGGCCGGATACCACCAGGATGTCCGGCTTGAGCGCCTTCACCTTGGCCAGCGTGACCGACATGTCGTTCAGCTCGGGCGGCAGCTTGTCGTCGATCACCACCTGCATGCCCAGGCGTTTCGCATCCTCTTCCACGCCGTCGCGCACGTCCTGCGAGAAGTTGTCGTTCTCGATGGCGATGGCCACCTTGAGGTTCTTCGGCGACTTGCCTGCCCGCTGCGCTTCCTCGGCGGCGAGCTGGATGGCCGAGCGCAGATAGTAGTCGGAGGTGTTGAGCACCGCGAACATGTAGCGATAGCCCTGTGTGAACAGGTTGCGGTCCGCGCCGTTGCCCTCGACCATCGGGATCCGGTACTTCTCCGTGACCGGGGCGATCGCCTTGGTGAGCCCGGAGCTGTATGGCCCCAGCACGAACTTGACGCCGTCCTGGCTGATCAGCCGCTCGGCCAGCTGCGCGCCGCGGGCCGAAGTGGATTCGTCGTCGTAGAAGATGATCTTCAGCTGGTAGGCCTTGCCGCCGACCTTGACGCCGCCCATCTCGTTGATGCGCTTCGCGGCAAGCGTGTAGCCGTCCTGGGTGTTCTTGCCATTGGTGGAGTACTTGCCGGTCAGCGAGACCGCGGCACCGAGGACGATGGTGTCGCCCTCCACCTTGGCGGCGGCGGGGACCGACACGGCCAGGCCCAGACCGGCCAGGGCGCAGGCGGCGGCATGGCGCAAATGGATAGCGGACCTGGGATTGCCTGGCGAGCTTCGTGTAGATGCGTTTTTCATGGCACCTCCTCACTCTCTCCAACGTAGGACTCATTTCTGAAAGCGGAAGTGCCCGTATGTCACGGGTCCATCACTCCATGAGGTGTTCCCGGGATTCCCTATTCATGAAATGAGGCCTACGCTTGAGTTGATCAGGCAGATCGTTGCTCGACCGGGATGGGAGCCGACCGCTTTCTCGCACGAGGAGATAGCCATGGCCAAGACAGCGCATCCAGGTGGTACCCACGTGGCAGTCGCCACCAGCCCCGATACGAATACCAATACCGGCAGGCGCGGATTCATCCGGGCCACTGGCGCCATCGGGCTTGCCGCCGGCCTCGGACCTTTCGTGATCCCGCGCTACGCCCATGCGGCAAAGCACACGCTCAAGATCCTGCAGTGGAACCACTTCGTGCCTGGCTACGACAAGTGGTTCGACGACACCTATGTGAAGGAGTGGGGCCAGAAGAACGACACCGAGGTGGTGGTCGACCACGTCGGCATTCCCGCGCTGGCCCCTTCTGCGCCGCCGAAGTGTCGGCGCAGAAGGGGCATGACCTGTTCATGTTCCTGTCGCCGCCGCCGGTCTACGAGGAGCAGGTGATCGACCATCGAGAGCTTTATGAGGAATGCCAGCGCAAGCATGGCAAGCCGATGGAGCTGGCCATCAAGAGCACGTACAACCCGAAGACGAAGAAGTACTACGGCTTCTCTGACAGCTTCGTGCCGGACCCGATCAACTACCGCAAGGACCTCTGGGACGACGTCGGCATGAAGCCGCCGGACACCTGGCTTGACGTACTTGCCGCCGGCCGCAAGATCAAGGCCAAGAGCGGCATCCCGGTCGGCGTGGGGCTGTCCGCGGAACTCGACACCGCGATGGCGATGCGCGCCATCCTGTATGCCTTCGGCGGTTCGGTCCAGGATGACCGGCACACCGTGGTGCTGAACTCGAAGAACACCGTCGAAGCGGTGAAGTTCGTCAAGGCGCTGTACCAGGAGGCCATGACGCCGGAAGTGCTGGCATGGGACCCGTCGTCCAACAACCGCGCCATGCTGGCCGGCAAGATCTCGCTTTGCCTGAACGCCATCTCCATCACCCGCGAGGCCGAGAACAAGAACCTGCCGATCGCGCGCGACATCTGGTTGACGCAGGCCCTGCAGGGGCCAGTGCGGCGCATCGCGCTGGAGCACGTGATGGACTGCTACGTGATCTGGAAATTCGCCGAGAACATCGCCGGCGCGAAGAAATTCCTGGTCGACTATATCGACAACTTCCGGCAGGGCTTCCTGGGCAGCGAGTTCTACAACTTCCCCTGCTTCCCCAGCACCGTGCCCGACCTGCAGAAGCTGATCGCCGACGACCAGAAGGCCACGCCGCGCGACAAGTACAAGGTGCTCGGCGCGCTGATGAACCAGGCGACCAATGTCGGCTACCCCGGCTACGCCAACGCGGCTGTCGACGAGATCTTCAATACCTGGGTCCTCAACACCATGTTCGCCAAGGCAGCCACGGGCGACGAGACGCCGGAGAACGCGGTCCGGATCGCCGATGCCGCGTGCAAGCGCATTTTCGCCAAGTGGCGCGACAAGGGCATGGTGTAGCGCGCGGCTGGATATGGGGATATGGCTTCGGTAGAAGTTCGTTCGCTCACCAAGCATTTCGACGGCGCCAACGCGGTCGATAACGTCGACCTTGGCGCCCGCGATGCCGAGTTCCTGGTGCTGCTGGGGCCGTCCGGCTCCGGCAAGACCACGCTGCTGCGCCTGATTGCCGGGCTCGAGGCGCCCAGCCACGGCGATATCCTGGTGGACGGCCGCGTCGTCACGGCGCTGCCGCCCAGGCTGCGCAACATGGCGATGGTGTTCCAGAGCTACGCCTTGTACCCGCACCTGAATGTGTTCGACAACATCGCCTTTCCGCTGCGGGCCAGGCACATGTCGCGCGAGGAGACCGGCAGCAAGGTGGACTGGGCCGCGCAATTGTTCGGCATCGGCCATCTGCTGCAGCGCAAGCCGCGCCAGCTGTCCGGCGGCGAGCGCCAGCGGGTGGCGCTGGCGCGCGCGGTGGTGCGCGAGCCGGTGGCGTTCCTGCTCGACGAGCCCTTGTCCAATCTCGACGCCAAGCTGCGGACCTCGGCGCGTGACGAGCTGCAGCGCTTCCAGCGCCGGCTCGCCATCACCACCATCTACGTCACGCATGACCAGATCGAGGCGCTGGGCCTGGGCGACCGCATTGCCATCCTCGATCACGGCAGGATTCACCAGATCGGCACGCCGCAGGAGGTCTATGAACGTCCAGCCGATCTCTTCGTCGCCACCTTTATCGGCTCGCCGCCGATGAACCTGATCGAGGCCGACGGCGTCGTGACCGGATTCCGTCCCGAGCATTTCCTGCCGCGCGAAGCCTATCCCGCGGCGGATGCGCTGCGCGCCTTTGCCATGGACGTGACGCGCATCGAGAACCTGGGCTCGGACCGCCTGGTGTACGGCAAGCTGGAAGCGCCGCTGCCGCCGGCCAGCGTGGTCTCGCGCATTCCCTGCACGGTGACGGTCCCGATCGAGCCCGGTGCCGGCCACCGCTTCGTGGTGCGTGAACGCGATCTGCGCCGCTTCGACGCAAAATCCGGGGCCAGTCTGGGGGCCGCGCCGTGAAACCGCTGCATATCGCCACCGGGCAGCCCGCGCAGGACCAGGCGCGACAGCCCGCGCAGCGCCTGGCCGACGACGACCGCTGGCTTGGCCGCGCCATGCTCGCCCCGGCGGTGATCTACATCGCGCTGCTGGTCGGCTTCCCGTTCATGCTGTCGATCTACTACAGCCTTTCGGATGCCACCGTGGGCAGCCAGGTGCAGCACTTCGTCGGCCTGGAGAACTTCCGGCGCGTGCTGGAAAGCCATACGTTCTGGCGTTCGCTGCGCAACGCGCTGGTCTTCACGCTGGTGTCGCAGGTGCTGGTGGTGGTGCTGGCCAAGATGCTGGCGCTGGCGCTGTACCAGGACTTCCGCGGCAAATGGCTGGTGCGTCTGCTGATCCTGCTGCCGTGGGTGGCGCCGATCTCGCTCGGCACCATCGGCTGGCTGTGGATCTTCGATCCGGTCTACAGCATCATCAACTGGACCCTGGCCGCGGTCGGCGTGCTGGGGCCGCGCAACTGGCCGGTGTGGCTCGGCCAGCCGGAGCTGGCGATGGCCTCGGTCATCGTGGTGGATGTCTGGCGCCTGCTGCCGCTGGCCACGGTGATCATCCTCGCTGGCCTGAGCGGCATCCCGCAGGACATCCACGATGCCGCCGCCATGGATGGCGCCGGCTTCTGGCGGCACCTGTTCCTCATCAATATTCCGCTGGTGATGCCCATCATGCTGGTGGCGCTGCTGTTCGGCATCGTCTTCACCTTCACCGACATGATCATCATCTACGTGCTGACCCGCGGAGGGCCGTACGACACCACCCAGGTGCTGGCCAGCCTGGCCTTCTTCACCGGCATACAGGGCGGTGACCTGGCCGAAGGGGCCGCCATCTCGCTGTTCCTGTTCCCGGTGCTGGTAGCGGTCGTGATCGTGCTGCTGACCGTGGCGCGCCGCGCGGAGGTGACCTGAGATGCGCGCCGCCGCCATCACTTACCGGCGCTGGGCTGCGCGCGGTGCCCACTTCGGCCTGCTTGCCGCCTTCGTGGCGTTCTGCGCGTTTCCCTTCTACTGGATGCTGATCACGACCTTCAAGGATGTGCACGACCTGATCAACACCGCCAACAACCCGTTCCTGTTCAACCTGTCGCCGACGATGGAGAACCTGCGGATCCTGTTCGGCGAGACCCGCTATCTGCGCTGGGTGCTCAACACCCTGGTCGTGTCCGCAGGCGTGGTGCTGATCACGCTGCTGCTGGCCGTGCCCGCCGGCTACAGCCTGGCCCGGCTGTCGGGGCGATGGGGCCGGCAGTGGGCCATCGGCATCTTCCTGACCTACCTGATTCCGCCTACGATCCTGTTCATCCCGTTCTCGCGCATCATCGGCGCGCTGGGCCTGCAGGATTCGCTGTGGTCGCTGGTGCTGGTGTACCCCAGCTTCACGGTGCCGTTCTGCAGTTGGCTGATGATGGGGTTCTTCAAGGCGGTGCCGCGCGACATCGAGGAAGCCGCGATGATGGACGGCCTGAGCCGCTTCGGCGCGTTCCTGAAGGTGGTGGTGCCGCTGTCGTCGAGCGGGATACTGACCGTGGTGATCTTCAGCGCCACGCTGGCGATGCAGGAGTTCGTCTATGCGCTGACCTTCATCACCAGTTCGTCGCAGTACACGGTGAGCGTCGGCGTGCCGACCTTCCTGGTGCGGGGCGATGTCTATTTCTGGGGCTCGCTGATGGGCGCCTGCCTGATCGTCAGCGTGCCGGTGGCTGCGCTCTACAACATTTTCCTTGATCGCTTCGTCGCGGGGTTTACCGTCGGCGCGATCAAGTGATTCAGAAAACTAAAGCAGCTTGCCGATCACCAGCGCCACCATCGACAGCAGGATCGTCGAAGCAAACGGCAATACAAACTCGCGCCCGAACAGCCGGAAGCGCACATCCCCCGGCAGCCGTCCCAGCCCGACCTTCTGCAGCCAGGGCAGCGCCGCGGACAGGATGATCACGCTCAGGAAAATCGTCAGGGTCCAGCGCAGCATGGCGGCTCCGGTGCCGTTACAAGGTATGGCAGCGGTCGCCGCGGGTAAAGCCGTCCATCGGTTCGCTGTCGTCCAGGCCGCGCGTGAGCGCGATCACCTTGAACAGCTCGCCCATCTCGGCTTCTGACAACAGCTTCTGCACCGCATTGGCCTGCGGCAGGAAGGCGCGGGCGTCGGATGGGTCCAGCGCCATCAGCAGCTCGGTGATGCCAGCGTTCATCAGGAAGCGCGCCTGCGAGGCAAAGCCCGCCACGGTCAATCCCGCATCCACCGCGGCGAGCGCAATGCCGCTGAAATTCACGTGGGCGGTGATGTCCTGCAGGCCCGGGTACAGGAACGGGTCCGGGTGCGCATGATGGCGATAGTGGCACATCAGCGTGCCGCCGGCGCGCTGCGGGTGGTAGTACTCGCCCGCCGGGAAGCCGTAGTCGATAAGGAAGGCCGCGCCGCGCGCCAGCATGGCGCCGACCGCGCGGGTAAAGCCCTCGGCTTCGGCATGGGTCTCGGTGACGAGGTCGTGGTCGCCGGGGATGGCGCGCAGGGCCTCGGGCACGTCGGCATCGGCAAGCGGGCGGTCCTCGAAGCGGAAGGCGGGTGTGGAATCGCCGCCGCGCACTACGCCGCGCTCATGCCAGCGGCCGCCGTTGCGTGCGTAGAGCTGTACCGGCATCGCATCCAGCACTTCATTGCCGACGATCACGCCTTCAAAGCTGGCAGGCAGCGTATCGAGCCAGGTGACGCGGTCCGCCAGGTGCGGCGCGCGCTGCGCCAGCGTGGCCTGCTGGCGCGCGCGCAGTTCGCCCGACAGCTCGACGATGGCGTAGGTGTCAGGCAACTGGCCTTCCTGCTCCAGCCCCAGCAGCAGGTCCGCCGCCAGCCGGCCGGTGCCGGCGCCGAATTCCAGCATGCGCGGCAATCCCAGCGCCAGCAGCGGCGCGAACTGGCGCGCCAGCGTGCGCGCGAAAAAGGGGCTCAGCTCCGGGGCGGTGATGAAGTCGCTGCCATCGCGGGCATCGCGCCCGAACTTGGCCGAACCGCCGCTGTAATAGCCCAGGCCGGGCGCGTACAGTGCCAGCGCCATATAGCGGTCAAAGCCGATCCAGCCGCCGGCTGCGTCGATGGATTCGCCAATGCGGGCCGTAAGGGTATCGGACGCGGCCTGCGCGTCGGCGGGGGGAAGGGGTAAACTAGCGGCTTTCTGCATCCTGCGATTGTAGCAATGCCCGCATCCAAGACTCCTGCCAGCCAGACCGGTGACCAGACCCATAGCCAGACTGGCAGCCAGCGCGCCACCGCCCGCGGCGTGGCGCTGGTGACCGGCGGCGCGCGCCGCCTGGGCCGCGCCATCGCGCTTGAACTGGCCGCGCAGGGCTGGGACGTGGCCGTGCACTGCCATCGCTCGGTGGACGAGGCCGAGGCCCTGGCCGCGCAGATCCGCGCGCTGGGCCGCCGTGCCGCGGTGCTGCGCGCCGACCTGGCCGACGAGGCCGCCACCGGCCGCCTGGTGGCCGACTGCACCGCCGCGCTGGGCGTGCCCACTTGCCTGGTCAACAACGCTTCGCTGTTCCAGTACGACGTGGCGACCAGTTTCTCATATGCGTCGCTGGATACGCATATGCGCACCAACGTGGCGGCGCCGCTGCTGCTGGCGCGGGAACTGCACAAGGCCCTGGCGGCCGCTGCCGGCAACGACAAGGCCACCGAGCCGCGCGGCGTGGTGGTCAACCTGCTCGACCAGAAGCTGGATAACCTGAACCCGGACTTCCTGTCGTACACGCTGTCCAAGGCCGCGCTGCAGACCGCCACGGTGCAGCTGGCCCAGGCGCTGGCGCCGCGCCTGCGCGTGGTGGGCGTGGCCCCAGGAATCACGCTGGTTTCGGGCGAGCAGTCGGAGCAGAGCTTCCGCCGCGCGCACCGGGTGACGCCGCTGGGCCAGTCGTCCACGCCCGAGGACATCGCCCAGGCGGTGGCCTACCTGGCACAGGCGCGTGCCGTGACCGGCACCACGCTGTATGTGGACGGCGGCCAGCACCTGATGCCGCTGGCGCGCGACGTGATGTTCCTGACCGAGTAAGCTGGAAGCCAGCAACCGAATACCGTAGTGCCCTGATGTGCCGCGCCCGCCGGGAGCGGCTTCCTTTTTCCCCTCAGCAGCCCGCTCATGACCATGCTCGCCGCCCTTTCCCACCCCAGCCTGCAAGACTGCCGACGCATGTTCCTGCGCAACTACGAAGTGCAGATCAATATCGGCGTGCACGAATTCGAGAAGAAGGGCGAACAGCGGGTGCTGATCAATATCGACCTGTTCGTGCCGCTGGCGCAGAGCACCCCGCAGGCCGACAAGCTCGATGAAGTGGTCGACTACGACTTCATGCGCAACACCGTGGCCGAGCGCATGGCACAGGGCCACGTGCACCTGCAGGAAACGCTATGCGATGACGTGGCGCGCGCGATGCTCAAGCATCCCAAGGTGCGCGCGGTGCGTGTCTCGACCGAAAAACCCGACGTGTACCCGGACTGCGATTCGGTCGGCGTCGAGGTCTTCCATATCAAGCAGGCCTGAGCCGCGGGTCCACTGGCGCCAGCACCGTGCGGGCGCCTAAAGTAAAATGTTGCCCCTTCGCGCCGCGCCGGCCATTCCATCCGGCGGGCGCCACGCAACAGGATGCCCCATGAGCCACTCGAACAACTTCTACCGCCTCGAGACGAGGCTGCAATCGCAAACCGGCAAGGCCATCGGCGACTTCGGCATGATCGAGGACGGCGATACCGTGCTGGTCTGCATGAGTGGCGGCAAGGACTCGTACACCATGCTGTCGGTCCTGATGGCGCTGCAAAAACGCGCGCCGATCCGGTTCAAGCTGATCGCGATGAACCTGGACCAGAAGCAGCCTGGCTTCCCGGAACACATCCTGCCCGAGTACCTGAAGTCGGTCGGCGTGGAATATGTGATCGTCGAGGCGGATACCTACTCGATCGTCAAGGAGAAGGTGCCCGAGGGCAAGACCACCTGCTCGCTGTGCTCGCGCCTGCGCCGCGGCGTGATCTACCGCACCGCCAAGGAGCTGGGCGCCAACAAGATCGCGCTGGGCCACCACCGCGACGACATCGTCCAGACCTTCTTCCTGAACATGTTCTTCGGCGGCAAGATGAAGGCGATGCCACCCAAGCTGTCGACCGACGACGGCCAACACATCGTGATCCGCCCGCTGGCGTACTGCTCGGAGAAGGACATCGCGTCGTACGCGCGCGCCATGGAATTCCCGATCATCCCGTGCAACCTGTGCGGCTCGCAGGAAAACCTGCAGCGCAAGAAGGTCAGCGAGATGCTGCAGGACTGGGAGCGCCAGAACCCGGGCCGTATCGACAATATCTTCTCGGCGCTGCGCAACGTGGTGCCGTCGCACCTGGCCGATACCGACCTGTTCCCGTTCACCGGGCTGGCCACTGGGCTGGCCAAGGTGGATGAGGCCTCACTGTTCGGCGAAACCACTTTCCAGCAGCAGCCGCTGATGTTTGCCGGCAACGTGGAAGAGAACCGGATGGAGTTCGTGCGCTTCGAGCGCCCGCCCGCGGTTGCCGCGGCACCGGCACCGGCGGCGGAGCAGGCCGGCACGCAGTAAGACCGCCGGCAGCCTAAGCTTGCCGCCCGTTTTCTCCCCTCTCCCGCAAGCGCGAGAGGGGGCGAGCAATCGGTTTTTTCAATTGCCCTTTCAATTGCCCTAATTCGCAGCCGCCGCGCGCACCGGGGCGTTTGCCTTCTCGCGCATCAACGCATGCGTGTCGTCGATCCATTTCTGGAACCGGTCTTGCGCATGCGCCTTCTGCTGCGGCGTGGTCATGTTGGCGATGGCCACGGTCAGCGCGATGCCTGCGTTGTCACTGGCTTCATGGCTGGCGGCAAGCCTGGCTGGCGGGTTCTGCCAGTATTCGCGGAAGCGGTGCAGCATGTCTATCACCTGCGCCTTGGGTGGCTGCGTGGCCTGCACGTAGCGCACCATCTTGAGCCATTCCTGCTGCCGGGCGACGCGCTCGGCGTAGCGCGCCTCGGCATTCTGCACCACCGGGCCTATCCTGGCGCGGATGGCCTTTTCCTGAACGCTGGAGAAGTTGCCGTAGACCAGCCGCGCGTACTCCATCACCTTGTCATAGCGCGCTTCCTCGCGCTCGGCAGGGTCTGGATTCAGGAATTTCTTGCGGTACTTGGTATTGCCCTCGGCAAATTTCTTCTCCATGCGGCCGATCTGCTCAGGCGTCAGCGTCAGCAACAGGTCGGCGAGGTCGGGCATCGTCTGTTCGAAGGACTTGCGCGCCAGTTGCTGCGAGGCGTCCTGGAAGTGCTCGACCGTGGCCGGTGTCACCGGTTGGCGCACGTCGGCCTTGGCCCGCTGCAGCAAGGTGGCGATTTCCGGCAATTGCGCCTTGCGATGCCAGGCAAAAAAGCGCGCGATGGCCTCGCGCGTGAGCGGTTCCTGGGCCGTGGTGACATCGACGTAGTTGTCGATCCACCAGTACGCCAGGTGGTCACCCTGCTGGTATCCCAGCTTCATGGCGCTGCAGGCGCACAAGGCCGCCGCGCCCAGAATCGCGAAAATCCGCCGGGCCCAGCAATTGTGAAATTCAGAAACGGCGGTCCGATGCGCAGAAACCGCCATGTTAAAATCGGCGCGCATCGCAACCGGGCTGCCCAGGTGGCCGCCAGCCAAGTCCTGGCAAGGGTTTGCGGGATTATGCGCAGGCCTGGCCGCACGTTTTCGCCAAGCCTGGCGGCGCAGTCCGCCAAACACCCGGCTGGCGTTTTCAAGAATATTTTCGGACACACTCACTTAGGGGTCTCCTTGTGAATATCGTCATTCTCGCCGCGGGCATGGGCAAGCGGATGTATTCCGATTTGCCCAAGGTACTGCACCCGGTAGCCGGCCGGCCCATGCTCGCGCATGTCCTGGACACGGCCCGTGCGCTGTCGCCGTCGCGGCTGGCGGTCGTGGTCGGCCACGGTGCCGAGCGCGTGCGCGAGGCCGTTGCCGCCGCCGATGTCGCCTTTGCCGAACAGCCCCAGCAGCTTGGCACGGGCCATGCGGTGATGCAGGCACTTCCCTTGTTGGACGACAGCCAGCCCACGTTGGTTCTGTACGGTGACGTGCCGCTTACCAGCGCTGCCACGCTCCAGGCACTCGTGGCCGAAGCCGGCACCCAGCGCTTTGGCGTGCTGACCGTGGAAATGCCAGACCCGACCGGCTATGGCCGCATCGTGCGCGATGCCGCGGGCAGCATCGTCCGCATTGTCGAGCAGAAGGACGCCAGCGACGCCGAGAAGGCGATCCGCGAGATCAACACCGGCATTATCGTGTGCCCCACCGGCCACCTGCGCAAGTGGCTGTCGACGCTGCGCAACGACAATGCCCAGGGCGAGTACTACCTGACCGACACGGTCGAGCGCGCCGTGGCCGATGGCGTGGAGACCGTCTCGGCCCAGCCGGCGGCGATCTGGGAGACGCTCGGCGTCAACAGCAAGCTGCAGCTGGCCGAGGTCGAGCGCATCCACCAGGGCAACCAGGCCCGGCGCCTGCTGGAAGCCGGCGTGACGCTGCTGGATCCGGCCCGCATCGACGTGCGCGGCGAACTGAACTGCGGGCGCGACGTTACCATCGACGTCGGCTGCGTATTCGAAGGGCGCGTGCACCTGGAAGACGGTGTGCGCATCGGTGCCCATTGCGTGATCCGCAACAGCACCGTCGGCGCCGGCGCCCAGGTGCACCCGTTCTGCCATATCGACGAGGCGAAGGTTGGCCCCGCCGGGCGCATCGGGCCGTACGCGCGGCTGCGCCCCGGCACCGAGCTGGGCGAGGACGTGCATATCGGCAACTTTGTCGAGGTCAAGAACGCCCAGGTGGCCGCGCACAGCAAGGCCAACCACCTGGCTTATGTGGGCGATGCCACGGTGGGGTCGCGCGTCAATATTGGCGCGGGTACCATCACCTGCAACTATGACGGGGTGAACAAGCACCGCACGGTGATCGAGGACGATGTCTTTATCGGCTCCGACACCCAGCTGGTGGCCCCGGTGACGGTGCGCCGCGGCGCCACGCTGGGCGCCGGCACCACGCTGACCAAGGAGGCGCCCGCCGACAAGCTGACGCTGTCGCGGGCCAAGCAGCTGACCATCGACGCCTGGCAGCGCCCGGTCAAGCAGCCGAAGAAGTAAGCGTCAGAGGGCCGCCAGCGGGCGGCCAGGGCACGCGCCGCCTCGGCGAGGCGGCGCCACAGGATTCATACCGGCGCCGGAGGTCTTCGGGCAGGCGCCAGCAAACGGGGGTTCAGCATGTGTGGCATCGTCGGCGCGGTTTCCACGCGCAATATCGTTCCGGTCCTGATCGAAGGGCTGCGCCGCCTGGAGTATCGCGGCTATGACTCGTGCGGCGTCGCCGTCGTGCGCGACGATGCGGTCGAGCGCGCGCGCACCGTGTCACGCGTGGCCGACCTGGACGCGCAGACGCAGGCTTCCGGCCTGTCCGGCCTCACCGGCGTGGCGCATACGCGCTGGGCCACGCATGGCAAGCCCGATACCGTCAACGCCCACCCGCACCTGTCGGGCGAGACCATCGCGCTGGTGCACAACGGCATCATCGAGAACTACGAGCCGTTGCGCGAAGAACTGCGCGCGGTCGGCTACGGCTTTGAATCGCAGACCGATACCGAGGTGGTTGCCCACCTGATCCACCAGGCCTACACCTACCCCAGCAGTGCCACGCGCGGCGACCTGTTCGCCTCGGTGCGCGCGGTGACCAAGCGCCTGCACGGCGCCTACGCCATCGCCGTGTTCGCCAAGGACCAGCCGGGCCGCGTGGTCGGCGCGCGCGCCGGTTCGCCGCTGGTGGTGGCGCTGGGCGAGAACGAGGCCTTCCTGGCCTCCGACGCGCTGGCCGTGGCCGGCACCGCCAACCGCATCATCTACCTGGAAGAGGGCGATGTGGTCGAGATCACGCTGGACGGCGTGACCATCCACGACGTCGACGACCACCCGGTCGAGCGCGAGGCGCGCGTGGTCGAAGCGCACGCCGCATCGGTGGAACTGGGCCCGTACCGCCACTTCATGCAGAAGGAGATCTTCGAGCAGCCGCGCGCGCTGGGCGACACGCTCGAAGGCATCGAGGCCATATCGCCGGAACTGTTCGGCAGCGGCGCCGCCGAGGTCTTTGCCGGCATCGACAGCGTGCTGATCCTGGCCTGCGGCACCAGCTACTACTCCGGCTGCACCGCCAAATACTGGCTGGAGAGCATTGCCAGGATCCCGACCCAGGTCGAGGTCGCCAGCGAATACCGCTACCGCGAAACCGTGCCCAACCCGCGCGCGCTGGTGGTGGTGATCTCGCAGTCCGGCGAGACCGCTGACACCATGGCCGCGCTGCGCCATGCGCGCGCGCTTGGCCACGTGCACACGCTGGCGGTCTGCAATGTGGCCACCAGCGCCATGGTGCGCGAGACCGAGCTGCGCTTCCTGACGCGCGCCGGCACCGAGATCGGCGTGGCCTCGACCAAGGCCTTCACCACGCAGCTGGCCGCGCTCTACATGCTGACGCTGGCGCTGGCCAAAACGCGCGGCCTGCTCACCGAAGAGACCGAGGCCAAGGACCTGGCCAACCTGCGCCACCTGCCCGCCGCGCTGCATGGCGTGCTGGCGCTGGAGCCGCAGATCATCGCCTGGTCGGAAGACTTCGCGCGCCGCGAGAACGCACTGTTCCTCGGCCGCGGCCTGCACTACCCGATCGCGCTGGAAGGCGCGCTCAAGCTCAAGGAAATCTCCTATATCCACGCCGAGGCCTACCCGGCGGGCGAGCTCAAGCACGGCCCGCTGGCACTGGTCACCGAAGCCATGCCGGTGGTCACCGTCGCCCCCAACGACGCACTGCTGGAAAAGCTCAAGTCCAACATCCAGGAAGTGCGCGCCCGCGGTGGCCGCCTGTACGTGTTTGCCGACAGCGACACGCAGATCCAGTCGTCCGATGGCATCCAGGTGATCCGCCTGCCCGAGCACTACGGCGACCTTTCGCCGATCCTGCACGTGGTGCCGCTGCAGCTGCTGGCCTACCACACGGCCTGCGCCCGCGGTACCGACGTGGACAAGCCGCGTAACCTGGCGAAGTCGGTGACGGTGGAGTAAGGCGAGGGCAGCCCCCTTGCTGGAAGAACCAAGAGGCCCCGCGGGGCCTCTTTGCATTGGCGGAGCGTGGCTATGCCACGTACAGCAGGAACGCCCGTGCCATCTCCCGGTCCAGCCGCCGATCCGACAGCGCAAAGGTGCTGTCGCGGTTGATCAGCGCATACAGCAGGGTGCCGGCCAGCGCCTGGTGCGCAAAGCGGATGCGCAGTTCCAGTTCCGGCGAGGCGCCCGCCGGGTGCAGCCGCGCCAGGCGTGAAACCAGGTCGTCCATGTACTGCCGGTTGAGCTGCCGGATCGGATCCTCGCCGATGGTGACGCGGGCAACCAGCGAGGCACGCAGCACCCCGGCATTGCGGTAGGCCCAGATGCGGCTGTCGCGCGCCAGCGCGCACACGGCGTCTTCCAGCGTCGGCGGGCATGTGTCGAGTTGCGCAAGACGCTCGGCCATGCCCTTGCGCAGCGTGGCCAGCGCCAGGGCCTGCAGCGCCTTGAAATAGCTCTCCTTGCCTTCGAAGCGGCTGTAGAACGCGCCGGTCGTGACGCCGGCGTGCGCGCAGATTTCCTGGATCGAGACCTGTTCCAGCGTGCGCTCGCGCAGCAGCCGGCGGCCGGCTTCCAGCAGCAGCAGCGTGGTGCGCAGGCCACGCGAATAGCGCGGTGCGGCATAGCCGGCGTGGCCTTCCAGCCCGGTCAGCTTGTTTTCCATGACGCCCATTCTCCCCGCGGGGCGTGGCCCGGGCCCGCCCCGTCATGTCCGTGTTTTTACGGATGTCGTGAACCGTATCCGGCCAACATACTGGCCCGAAAACGTAATCCATATTACGAATTGAGCGGCGGCGTGCCTATCAGGTGCCGCCCGGAGACCGATGTCCGCCCTTCGGGAGACCTCGCATGACCATGTCCTACCAGCCGCGCCGCGCGTGGCTGACCGCAGCGCTGTTGTTCTTCTTCCTGGTGGTCAACGCCATGGACAAGATGGTGGTGGGCCTGCTCGCCGCGCCGATGATGGATGAACTGGGGCTGACGCCGGCGCAGTTCGGCCTGGTCGGCAGCAGCTTCTTCTGGCTGTTCGCGGTGTCCGGCGTGCTGGGCGGCTTTCTTGCCAACCGCACGCCGACCTCGCGGCTGCTGGTCTGCATGGCGCTGGCATGGTCGCTGTGCCAGATCCCGCTGGCGCTGTCGTCCAGCCTGGCGGTGCTGATCGTCTCGCGCATCCTGCTGGGCTTCATGGAAGGGCCGGCTGCGCCGGTGGCGATCCACGCCTGCTACAAGTGGTTTCCAAACAGCCGGCGCAACCTGCCGGTCGCGGTGCTGACGCAGGGGGCCGGGATCGGCATCGTGCTGGCGGGCTTCCTGATCCCGGCGGTTGCCGTGCATTGGGGCTGGCGCGCCAATTTCTACGTGCTGGCGGCGCTGGGCGTGCTGTGGGCCGTGGTCTGGCTGGCGCTCGGGCGCGAAGGGACGCTCGACGAACGCCCGGCGGGGCACGATGCCCCCCACGCCTCCGCGGCCGCCAGCGCGCCGCTGCGCCTGCCGTACCGCGTCTTGCTGAGCGATCCCACGGTGCTCGGCTGCTTCGCGCTGCGGCTGGCGGCGTACTGGGGCCTGGCGCTGTGCCTGACCTGGATCCCGGCCTACCTGCAGAGCGGGCTGGGCTTCGGCCACGCCGTCAGCGGCAAGCTGTTCGCGCTGATCATCGGCACCAACCTGCCGTTGACGCTGGCCATTGCATGGTTCTCTGAACGGCTGCTGGCGCGCGGCGTGTCGTCGCGGCTGGCGCGCGGGCGGGTCTCGGCCGGCATGCTGCTGATGGCCGGCGGCTTCTTCCTGTTGCTGCTGTGGCCGGACACCACGCCGGCCATGCGGGTGGGCCTGCTGGTAGTGGCCTGCGTGTGCGCGCCGGCGATCTATTCGCTGGGCCCGGCGATGCTGGCCGAGGTCGTGCCGGCGGGGCAGCGCGGTGCGATCCTCGCCATCGATGCGTCGGTGTCGTCGCTGGCCGGCGTGCTGGCGCCGCTGGTCACGGGTGTGCTGGTGCAGAACGTTCCGGGGGCACGCGGTTTTGAACTTGGCCTGGCCGTCTGCGGCGCGATCATGGTGGTGGCGGCGCTGGCCGGGCTGTACGTGGTCAACCCTGAGCGCTCGCGCCGCCGGCTGGCCGCGCACCTGCCGGCGCGTGTCGATGCGGGGCAGCCCGCGGTGGCTGCTGGCTGAATCCCGAACGCCCGGGCTATGACCCGGGCTTACGGCCCGGCACCGCCGCTGGCTTGCGCCACCGCTTCGTGCACCAGCGCCGCGAATGCGCGCATGGCCGGCGACGGTGAGCGCCCGGCCAGCGACACGATCCCATACTGCGCCCTCAGCTCGGTTGGCGGGTGCATCGGCAGGGCCACGGCCATGCCTTGCGCGCAGGCGTCGGCCATCATCGCCACGGGCACCAGCGCCACGGCATCGACGGCCAGCAGCAGCGAGCGCAGCGCGTGCATGTCGTTGCAGGTGACGGTCATCAGCCCGGGCGCGTCCTCGGAGACCGGGCCGCTGCCACCGCGGGCTTCATGCAGTGCCTGCCGGAAGAAGCGAAGGATATGCGCCGGCAGCCGGGTCCCGGCCACCGGATAGGCGCGCAGTTCAGCCAGGGTGACTTCGCGCTGCCGCGCCAGCGGATGCCCGCTGCGGACGAAGAATGCCGTTTCCAGCGCCGGCAGCCGGTCAATCTGCAGGTGTCCCAGTTCCGCCAGGCTGCGGCTTTCGCCGACAAAGACATCGAGGCGTTCCGCTTCGAGCGAACGCCGCATGGCCGGCGTGTCGGCGGTCTCCAGGTCGATGCGCAGATGCGGGTAGCGTCGCACCAGCGCCTCGAGCACGGGATCGAGCAGGAACGATGCCGCAAACGGCCCGAAGCCCGCGCGGATCGTGCCGATCTCTACTTCCTCCAGCAGTTGCAGGTCGCGCCGCAACTCGCGCTGTTCGCGCAGCATGCGGCGCGCGCGCTCGAGCGCCAGCATGCCGGCCGCGGTTGGCCGCACCTTGCCGTAGCTGCGGTCGATCAGCGGCCCCAGGTCTGCTTCCAGCGCCTGGATGCTGCGCGTCAGCGCCGGCTGCGACAGGTGCAGGGCGCCGGCGGCACGGGCAAAGCTGCCTTGCTCGACCAGCGTGACGAAGTGATGCAGCTGCCTTAGCCCCACGTCAGCCCCATGAATTAACTATTTTTGCATCAAAAACTGAAAAATATTGCATTGGACGTAATTTCTCAAGCCCGCTAACGTTGTCCTCCAAAACCATAAAGACGACCTGGAGACGACATGAACCGACGCGCATGGCTCGCGCTGGCCGCTGGCGGGCTGACTGGCGGGCTTTCGCTCAGCCTGGCCCTGCCCGCTGCGGCACAGACCTATCCCGCCAAACCGATCCGCATCGTGGTGCCTTATGTGGCCGGCGGCGGCACTGACACTATCGCCCGTGCCATGGGCGAAAAGCTCAGCAAGCGCCTGGGCCAGCCCGTGGTGGTGGACAACAAGGCGGGCGCCTCGGGCATCATCGGCACCGACGCCGTGGCCAAGGCCGCGCCGGATGGCTACACGCTGTTGATGACCCTGACGCAGTCGGTGCTGACCAACCAGTTCCTGTACCAGAAGCTGCCCTACGATCCGCGCAAGGACCTGACCATGATCAGCGTGCTGGCCGATGCGCAGTTGGTGCTGGTGGCCCATCCGTCGGTGCCGGCGCGCACCGTGCGTGAACTGGGCGAATACGCGCGCAGCCGGCCAGGCAAGCTCAGCTATGCCTCGTGGGGAGTGGGTTCGCTGTCGCACCTGAGCGGCGCCTACTACAGCAAGCTGGTGCACGGCCAGGCCACGCACGTGCCCTACAAGGGCGAGGCGCCGATGATGCAGGACCTGCTGGGCGGGCAGGTGCAGTTCGGCTTTGCCAGCATCCTGACCGCCAAGCCCTATATCCAGAGCGGCAAGCTCAAGGCGCTGGCGGTGACCGGCACGCAGCGCAGCAGCGCGCTGCCTGACATGCCCACCTTCGCTGAGTCCGGCATGCAGGACAGCGCCTTCAAGACCGTCGGCTGGATCGGTTTGGTGGCTCCGGTGGGCGTGCCCGCGCCGATTCTCGCCAGGCTTGAAGGCGAAGTCCGCGCCATCCTGCAGGCGCCCGACATGCAGGAGCGACTGGTCGCGCTGGGGCTGCGCACGGTGGGCAGCTCGCCGGCCGAGGCGCAGGCGCTGTATGCGCGCGACTGGCCGGTGCTGAAGACGCTGGTGGCGGATTCGGGCGCAAAGCTCGACTGATTTTCAAGACTGGTTCCCGATGGCGGGCGGCGCGGCAATTGCCGTGTGCGCCCGCTTTTCTATTTGCACAATGCCGCGCGATGCGCTTTTGGAAACCGAATGGAAACCATTGGTATTCGCATCTGCAATGGCGCGTGAAAACCCGGCGAAAATGCGGCAGCAAGGCTGAATTTGCTTGATGTCCGCTCTTGCCGGACTACCATGAAATTCGCGGCGGGATTATCACTGCGGGGTTTTCGTGATTACGAAAATGAGAGTGGGTCCATCGGTTTTGAGGGGGCGTTGGGGGCAGTCATGAAAAGCGACAAGAAGGTGATCCAGTTGCTCAATGGCCAGCTACGTCATGAGTTGACTGCGATCAACCAGTATTTCCTGCATGCCCGCATGTACCGGCATTGGGGGCTCGGTGCGCTGGGCAAGCACGAGTACGAGGAATCGATCGAGGAAATGAAGCACGCGGACAAGCTGATCGAGCGCATCCTGTTGCTCGATGGCCTGCCCAACCTGCAGGACCTGGACAAGCTGCTGGTCGGCGAGAACACCGAGGAGATGCTCGGCTGCGACCTGAAGCTCGAACAGGTGTCGCAGGCCAGCTGCAAGGAAGCGATCAAGTTTTTCGAGTCGGTCGGCGATTATGTCTCGCGCGAGATCGTGGTCGATATCCTGGCCGACACCGAGGAACATATCGACTGGCTCGAGGCACAGCTGGAACTGGTGAACAAGGTCGGGTTGCAGAACTACATCCAGTCCGCGATGGGTTAGGGTCCGGCCCCGTCTCCTGCAAAGATTTCCATTTCCCGCTACACTGCGGCCCGCAGCACGTAGCGTCGCACAGACGCAGCGTCAGCGGCGGGGTGGCAGAGTGGTGATGCAACGGCCTGCAAAGCCGTATACGACGGTTCGATTCCGTATCCCCGCCTCCAGTGCTTCTTTGCCTGGCACAAGTTGCCGGGCTGTCCTGCGCGCGCCCGCGCAATGTCCCCGGTTTTCATGCGCCTGTCACAGTGACCGGTCATGCACGGCTGCCATGCCGTGATGCGCGTAATTGCCGCGATGGCGCGGGCCATTCCGGACCCCCTTTTTTCCGTTACTTCCCCAATAGAACAACGCCACCGAATCGGGTAATGTTGCCTGACAGGCCACATGGCCTGCGTGCAACCCGTGCCGCCGGTGGCGGCACAGCCATGTCCGGGCTTCCATGGTGTTCCCGTCGCGAGGTGATGTGAAAAAGAGAGGCTCCAGATGATCAAAGACTTGCGGATCCGGGCGGCCATGCCCTCGGACGCGCCAGCCGTGGGCAGCGTGCTGGAACGCTGCGGTCTGCCCGTGGACGATGTGGTCCGCTTGCTCGAGCACTTCCACGTTGCCATCCTTGGCGCGCAGATCATTGCCTGCGCTGCCGGCGAGCGCTTCGGCGAGACCGTGGTGATCCGCAGTGTTGCCGTATTGCCTGAACACCGCGACCAGGGCGTGGCCACGCATGTGGTGCGCGCCGCGCTGATGCGCGCTCGCGCCAATGGCGCGAGGCGCGCGGTGCTGCTGGCCTCAAGCTGCCCGAGCTATTTCGCGCGCTACGGTTTTACGCTGGTGCCGGCCGCGAAGCTGCCGGCCGAGGTCATGTCATCGAGCGAATTCCACCGCCATACCGATACGCCGCCGCTATGCATGTGGTGCGAGCTGGACTGAACCCGCACGCACCGATGGCACGCCTCAGTGCGCGCCGTCGCAGCGGCTGATCTCCACCGTCACGTGCACCAGTTCCTCATGCACGGATAGTGCTTCGCGCACGCGCTGCGGGGTCAGCGCCAGATCGTGCGTGACCAGGCAGGCGATGCAGGCAAACTGCTGCCGGCCCACGCGCCAGACATGCAGGTCGGTCACACGGGTGCATTCCTCGCCGCTGGCCTCGGCAGGGTCCAGGCCCGCCAGCACCTCGCGCAATGCTTCCACCACCGGGTGGTCCATCTCGCGGTCCAGCAGCACGGCGCCGCTCTGGCGCAGCAGGCCGACGGCCCACCTGCCGACCAGCGCGGCGCCCACCAGGCCCATCACCGGATCCAGCCACGCCCAGCCCAGCCACCAGCCGCCGGCCAGCGCGACAAGCGCCAGCACCGAGGTTGCGGCGTCGGCCAGCACGTGCATGTAGGCGGCGCGCAGGTTGATGTCGTGGTGGTGGCCGTGGCCGTGATCATGGTCATGGCCGTGGTGATGGTGGCCATGGTCGTGCCCGTGCGCATGGCCGCCCAGGATCAGCGCGCAGCCCAGGTTGACCAGCAGGCCGAGCGCGGTCACGGCCATGGCCTCGCGGTAGTGGATGTCCTGCGGGCTGAACAGCCGCTCGACCGAGCCGGCCGCCATCAGCGCCGCGATGCCAAGCAGGAACACCGCGCTGGCAAAGCCGGCCAGCACTTCGATCTTCCACGTGCCGAAGGCAAAGCGCCGGTCGCCGGCATAGCGGCGCGCGGCGGCGTAAGCGAAGGCCGACAGGCCGATGGCCAGGGCGTGCGAGCTCATGTGCCAGCCATCGGCCAGCAGCGCCATCGAGTTGAACCAGAGGCCGGCGGCGATCTCCACCACCATGGTGGCGGCGGTGATTGCCATCACCAGGCGCGTGCCGCGTTCGGCGGCGCGGTTGCCGGCATCGAAGGCGTGGCTGTGGGTCCAGGCGGACAGGTCGTGGCTATGCATGGTCGGGTTCTGCTGAGCGCTTGAGAGCTGAAATCGTCACCCCGCGTGGGGCAATGCAGTCACAAGGGTAGCAGAGCCCCGGCGCTTCGGCGGCCGCGTCCCTGACGGCTGCAGGGACAGCTGGCGCGTACTTTGCGAGCTCCCCGCGATACAAATAGCCCCTGATTGTCCGCGGGAAATCCACGCGGTCGTTACATACATTCATGAATGGATGTATGATTCAACGAAGAATTCACACTGCCTTCACGACTTTGTTGTCCATTCCGAGATGAGTTATCGATTTATCGCTATCTGCCTGACCGCCTGGCTGGGCCTCTGCGCCACCGCGGGCTGGTTCGTCGAGCGCCTCTGGAGCTGACCCCTCCGTCCTGCGCGGATGCTAGGCCGCGCGCGGCGCCTGCGCCAACCGGTCAAAGAACTGCCACAGCTGTGGCGCATCGCCGGTGGCCACGTTGAAGCGGATCCACGGCGAATCGGTTTCGTCCGGCTCGAAATACGACCCTGGCGCCAGCCAGATGCCATGCTCCAGCGCCAGCGTGGCCAGGCGGTTGCCGTGCAGCCGCTCGCCACGGCGGCTGGCCTGCAGCCGCGCCTGTGCCGCCTCGTTCAGGCGCGCCCAGGCGAACATCCCGCCCTCCGGGCGCAGCAGCACCTCCAGCCCGTGGGCTTCCATCTTTTCCGTCACGCGATCCTGCTGCGCGCGCAGCCGCTCGGCCAGCGCCGCCACGTGGCGGCCGTAGTGGCCGCTGGTCAGCACCGAGTAGACCAGCCGCTCAGTCACTTCCGATGAGGTCAGGCCGACCGCCATCTTGGTGCGCGCGAAGGCCTTTGCCAGGTCGGGGCTGGCGGCAAGATAGCCGACGCGCAGCGATGGCGTGATGGTCTTGGAAAAGCCGTTGATGTAGACCACCTGCGACAGCCCGTCCATGGCTGCCAGCATCGGCGAGCCGGCCGGCGCCAGCTCGCGGTAGATATCGTCCTCCACCACCAGCAGCCGGTGCTGCTCGGCCAGCTGCAGCACACGGAAGGCGTTCATGCTGCTCAGGCTGGCGCCGGTCGGGTTCTGCAGCACGGTATTGATAAAGAGCGCGCGCGGGGCATGGGCGCGAATGGCATCGTCCAGCGCGTCAGTATCCAGCCCCGCCGCCGAACGCGGCACGCCCACCACGCGCAGCCCCGCCAGCCGCAGGATCTGCAGGAGGTTGCAGTAGCAGGGCGATTCCACCAGCACCGTATCGCCGGCACGCAGCAACGTGCGCACCACCAGGTCCAGCGCCTGCGTGGCGCCCTGCGTCAGTACCACCTGCTGCGCCTGCAGCGGGATGCCGTACTGGCCCAGGCCGGCGGCGATATGCTCGCGCAGCGGCGCAAAGCCGTACGGATGGCCGTAGCCAGACAACTGCGCCGCCGGCACGCGCGCCGAGGCGCGCATGGCCTGGTGCAGCCCTTCCTCATTGAGCCAGTCGCCGGGCAGCCAGCCGGCGCCAGCCTTGATCGGCACCGAGTGGTCGGCGAACACATCCGACAGCAGCCACGCCGCGTTCAGTCCCGGCGCCTCCCAGTGCGGCGCGCGCGCGCGCCCGGCCGGGGCATGGCGGTGCGCCACGGTATAGCCCGAGCCCGGGCGCGCCGCCAGGTAGCCCAGCGCGGTCAGCCGGCCGTAGGCCTCGGCCACGGTGAAGGTGCTGACGTGGTGGTGCTGCGCAAAGCGGCGCACCGAGGGCAGGGCGGTGCCGGCACGCAGCGCGCGCTGCTCAACCAGCGCGGCGATGCCGGCGACGATCTGCTCGGTCAGGGTGTCGCCGTCGCGGCGGCTGCGGGTCAGGTTCAGGGTCAGCATCAGGCACTCGGACAGGCGTGAACCTGTACAGTTTAGCGGCTGGACGCAGGCCAGGCTGCGGTGGCTTTCCACCAAGCGAAATTTGCCGCAGTGCAGCGTGGGATGACGCGCCGCGGCCCAGAGCGGAGCGTGGCACGGCGGCGGGCTGGCGGCACCCCGATGGCGCTTGCCTGTACGGTTTGGCGTGTTCAAACTGCACGGTAAGGCAGCCTTGTCCGGACTGTATATTTTGTCGGCCAGACGCCGCCGGTAGAGTGGCCCTCGTTGCCGCCGCGCTGCCCGCCAGCGTGCTACCCGCCAATCCGACCCGATTCCCCCTAGGAGGACGTATGGACGCCGCCAAGACCGTGATTCCCGATCTCGATGCCCTGTGGATGCCCTTCACCGCCAACCGCCAGTACAAGGCGGCGCCGCGCCTGCTGGCGTCGGCCAGCGGCATGTACTACACCACCCACGACGGCCGCCAGATCCTGGACGGTTGCGCCGGCCTGTGGTGCGTGGCCGCCGGCCACTGCCGCAAGGAAATCTCTGAGGCCGTAGCGCGCCAGGCCGCCACGCTGGACTATGCGCCGCCATTCCAGATGGGCCATCCGCTGTCGTTCGAGGCCGCCACCAAGGTGGCCGCGATCATGCCGCAGGGGCTGGACCGCATCTTCTTCACCAACTCGGGCTCGGAGTCGGTCGACACCGCGCTGAAGATCGCGCTGGCCTACCACCGTGCACGCGGCGAAGGCCAGCGCACGCGCTTTATCGGCCGCGAGCGCGGCTACCACGGCGTGGGCTTCGGCGGCATGGCGGTGGGCGGCATCGGCCCCAACCGCAAGGCGTTCTCGGCCAACCTGATGCCGGGCACCGACCACCTGCCGGCCACGCTGAATATCGCCGAGGCAGCCTTCTCCAAGGGCCAGCCGCAATGGGGCGCGCACCTGGCGGATGAGCTGGAGCGCATCCTGGCGCTGCACGACCCGTCCAATGTCGCCGCCGTGATCGTCGAGCCGCTGGCCGGCTCCGCCGGCGTGCTGGTGCCGCCGGTCGGCTACCTGGAAAAGCTGCGCGAGATCACCAGCCGCCACGGCATCCTGCTGATCTTCGACGAGGTGATCACCGCCTTCGGCCGCCTGGGCGCCGCCACCGCGGCCGAGCGCTTCAAGGTCACGCCGGACCTGATCACCATGGCCAAGGCGATCAACAACGCCGCGGTGCCGATGGGCGCCGTCGCCGTGCGCCGCGAGGTGCATGACACCGTGGTCAATTCGGCCGCGCCGGGCGCGATCGAGCTGCTGCATGGCTACACCTACTCCGGCCACCCGCTGGCCGCGGCTGCCGCCATTGCCACCCTCGACCTGTACCAGCGCGAAAACCTGTTCGGCCGCGCCGCCGAACTGGCGCCGGTGTTCGAAGCCGCGGTGCACGGCGTACGCAGCGCGCCGCACGTGAAGGACATTCGCAACTACGGCCTGGTCGCCGGCATCGAGCTGGAGCCGCGTCCCGGCCAGCCCGGCGCGCGCGCGTATGAGGCCTTCCTGAAGTGCCTGGAGCTCGGCGTGCTGGTGCGCTACACCGGCGACATCCTGGCGTTCTCGCCGCCGCTGATCATCTCCGAAGCGCAGATCGGTGAGTTGTTCGATACGGTGAAGAAGGCGCTGCAGGACATCAAGTAAGCGGCGCGCGCCGCATCGCATTGCCGCCGGACCTGCGGGTCCGGCCTCCCTGATTGCACGCCGGGGCGCGCGCTGACTTGCGTGCCGCGGCAATCGAAGGAAATCCCAAGTGAGCATCGCAGAAAACCGGCAACTGGCCGAGATCCACCATTTCATCGGCGGCGCCGTGCGCCGCGCCGGCGGCCAGCGCCTGGCGGACGTATTCAACCCCGCCACCGGCGAAGTTGCAGCACGCGTGGCGCTCGGCACCGCGCAGGACGTGGCCGATGCCGTCGCCGCCGCCCAGGCCGCATTCCCGGCCTGGGCCGACACCCCGCCGCTGCGCCGCGCGCGCATCCTGTTCAAGTTCAAGGAACTGCTCGACCAGCACCATGACGACCTGGCGGCGCTGATCACGCGCGAGCATGGCAAGGTGTTCTCGGATGCCAAGGGCGAAGTCACGCGCGGCATCGAGGTGGTGGAATTCGCCTGCGGCATCCCCAACCTGCTCAAGACCGATTTCACCGACAACATCGGCGGCGGCATCGACAACTGGAACCTGCGCCAGCCGCTGGGCGTGGTGGCCGGCATCACGCCGTTCAACTTCCCGGTGATGGTGCCGATGTGGATGTTCCCGGTGGCGATCGCCTGCGGCAATACCTTCGTGCTGAAGCCGTCGGAACGTGATCCGTCGCCGAGCCTGCTGATTGCCGACCTGCTGCGCCAGGCTGGTTTGCCCGATGGCGTGTTCAACGTGGTGCAGGGCGACAAGGAAGCCGTCGATGCACTGCTGGCGCATCCGGATGTGCAGGCGCTGTCGTTCGTCGGTTCGACGCCGATCGCCCAATACATCTACACGGAAGGGACCAAGCACGGCAAGCGCGTGCAGGCGCTGGGTGGTGCCAAGAACCACCTGGTGGTGATGCCCGATGCCGATCTCGATCAGGCGGTCGATGCGCTGATTGGCGCGGCCTATGGCTCCGCCGGCGAGCGCTGCATGGCGATCTCGGTAGCCGTAGCGGTGGGCGATGTCGCTGACAAGCTGGTGCCGCGTCTCGCCGAACGCGCGCGCACGCTGAAGATCCGCAACGGCATGGAGTCCGATGCCGAGATGGGTCCGCTGGTGTCCGGTGCGCACAAGGCCAAGGTCGAAGGCTATATCGCCAAGGGCGTGCAAGAGGGCGCGACGCTGGTCACCGATGGCCGCGGCCACAAGGTCGATGGCCATGAGAACGGCTTCTATGTCGGCGGCACGCTGTTCGACCACGTCAAGCCCGACATGACGATCTACAAGGAAGAGATCTTCGGCCCGGTGCTGTCGGTGGTGCGCGTGCATGACTTTGCCGAAGCCGTGGCGCTGATCAATGCGCATGAATACGGTAACGGCGTGTCGTGCTACACCAGCGACGGCGGCATTGCGCGCGCGTTTGCGCGGCAGATCCAGGTGGGCATGGTGGGCATCAATGTGCCAATCCCGGTGCCGATGGCATGGCATTCGTTCGGTGGCTGGAAGCGCTCGCTGTTCGGCGACCACCATGCCTATGGCGAAGAGGGCGTGCGCTTCTACACGCGCTACAAGAGCGTGATGCAGCGCTGGCCGGATTCGATCGCCAAGGGCGCTGAGTTCACCATGCCGGTGGTGAAGTAGGTTGTTGTGCCTATCGGGCGGGGATCGCTTGACGGTCCCCGCTCCGTTCAGGCGCCAGCGGCCGCTTGTTCAAGGAGGCAAGGGATGAACGTCAGACGTATCGTCGCCAATATCCCGGCCGCGGAGCCTTCGCTTGCGCGCGCCTTCTACCAGGACGTCCTTGGTCTTGATCTGCTGATGGATCACGGGTGGATCCAGACTTATGGCCGCGACACTGCCATGTCCGTTCAGGTCAGCGTGGCGTCGGAGGGTGGCAGCGGTACATCCGTGCCGGACCTATCGATAGAGGTTGACGACGTCAATGAAGCGCATCGCCGCATGGTGGTCGCGGGCTTTGCCATCGAATACGGACCGGTCGACGAGCCGTGGGGCGTGCGCCGTTTCTATGTGCGTGATCCGTTCGGGCGACTGGTGAATATCCTCATGCACGCCTGAGCGCGGCTATTCCGCGCTGCGCGTGCTGGCTTGCCGGTAGGCGCTCGGCGTGCCGGCTTCTCCCTTGTTCCAGCAGGCGCGGAAGGCCTGCACGCTGGCGAAGCCGCTCTTCAACGCGATCGCTTCCACCGGCAGCGTCGATGCGGCCAGCAGCTTGCGCGCGCGTGCCATGCGCAGGGTCAGCTGGTATTGCTTCGGCGTGAGGCCGGTTTCCTCATGGAACAGGCGCGACAGGTGCCTGACGCTGACCGCGAAACGCTGTGCAAAGCGCGGGTCGGCGACGTTGGCTTCCAGGTCGCGCGAGATCGCGTCCTGCACTGCATGCACCAGCGGGTTGCCGTGCGAGCGTGCGCTGAACTGCGGATCAAGCTGCGGATCGGCGCCGAAGCGCCGGAACGGCACGACGTTATCGCGCGCCACCGCAATCGCGGCTTCGTCGCCGCAGGCGTTGGCCACCAGCCGCAGCGCCAGGTCGATGCCGGAGGCCACGCCGGCCGAGGTCCAGACATTGCCGTCGCGGACGAACACCCGGTTGTCGATCACCGAGGCATCCGGATGGCGCGCGCGCAGGCGCTTGATATGTGCGTGGTGTGTCGTGCACAGGCGCCCGTCGAGCAGACCCGCTGCGCCAAGCAGGAAGGCGCCGGTGCAGACGGCGGCCACCTGCACGCCGCCATTCCTGCCCTCACCAAAGCTTGCCCTCAACCATGCCGCGCTATCGTGCCACGCAGGCGATGTCGTCAATGTGTCCAGAAGTTTGCTGCCAACGGCAATGACCAGATCGCCGGCTTCGAGCCGGGCGGGCATGCGTTCAACCCGGCCAAGCGCCGGACCCTGGAAGGACGTGACGCTGGAATGCGGGCCGACGCAACGCACAGTGAGTGGCGCAAGCCCAAGTTCTCCCACGCTCGACAGGATCTGTAGCGGCCCGCCGAGGTCGAGCATGTGGACATTGGGCAGCACCAGGAAATAGGCGGTAGTCATCACCAGTGTGGAGATCGCAAGGCCGATGCCGGCATTCTCGCGCGAATCGCAGGCTTTGTATCGGCGATGTCCGAAAATTTGCTTTTCTGGTCCATGGCGTTGCCCCGGCAGGCGGTCGGCTTTCCTTAGCATGGTCAACGAACCCCTGCCAAAGAGAGATCGCCATGCACCGCACCCGCCTGCCCGCCGTCACCGTGGCCCTGGTCGCCATCGGCTTTGCCGTGATGTTCGTGTCGACCGCGGTGAAGGGCCTCTACCAGGTGTACTTCGTCGACCTCGCCACGCACTTCGGGCAGGGCCGTGCGCAGTTTGCCTGGTCCGGCAGTGTCTTTATGCTGGCCACCGGGCTGATGTCGCCGGTGGTCGGCGCGCTCAGCGATCGCGCCGGCCCGCTGCGCACCGCGGCCGCAGGTGCGCTGGCGGCAGGCATTGCGCTGGGTAGCGCGGCGCTGTGGCCGGGATCGCTGACGTTCTTCGTGCTGATGTTCGGCCTCGCCGGCGCGTTCGGGCTGGCGGCCATGACCTTTGTGCCGATGGGCATCCTGGTGGACCGGCTGTTCGAGGAGCGCAAGAAGGGGCTGGCCTATGCGGTGGTTACCAACGGCACCGCGATCGGCTTTGTCGTGCTGTCGCCGCTGTGGATCTGGCTGCAGCCGCAGGCGGGCTGGATCACGGCGTTCGGCGTGGCGGGTGCGGTGTTTGCGTTGCCGGTGGCCGGTGCCTTGTGGCTGGCTTCGCGCTGGGAGCCGGCGTCCGCACCGGCGCCACGCACGGCCGAGGCCGAGGTGCCGGCATGGTCGGTGGTGCGGCGTGACCCGGTGTTCTATGCGCTGGCAGCCGGCTTCTTCGGCTGCGGCGCCACCATGGCCTTTATCGACGTGCACCTGATCGCGTACTGGCAGGGGCAGGGCGTGCCGCGGCTGGCGATGGGCTATGCGATGAGCACGCTCGGTGCGCTGGAGCTGGCCAGCGGCCTGGTCTCCGGCGCGCTGGCACTGCGCTGGGACAAGCACCGGCTGCTGGCCGCGTTCTACGCGCTGCGCTCGGCATCGATGCTGTTGCTGCTGGTGCCGGGCCTGGGCGTGCTGCCGTTTGCGGTCGGCTTTGGCGCCAGCTACCTGGGCACGGTGATCCTGACCTCGATGTTCTGCTTCGAGCGCTACGGCAGCCGGATCAAGGGCAAGGTGTTTGGCCTGCTGTTCCTGGGGCACCAGCTGGGTGCCTTCCTGACGGTGCAGCTGGGGGCGTGGTCGTTCGATGCCACGCGCAGCTACCAGCACAGCATCACGGCGCTGGTGGCGGTGACGCTGTGCTCCGCCGCGTGCTCGTGGTTTGGCCTGCGCCGCGCGGGGCCGTTGCCGGCACTGGCCAAAGGCGCGGCGCACGCCGCGGTGCCCGAGGCTGCCCGCCGCTGAAGTGCTGATGCTGCCGCGGCTCCTTCTTGCCTGCGCGGCCCTTGCTCCGCTGGGACTGGCGGCCTGGGCGATGCCGTGGGCGCTGCGCGCAAGGATTGCCGCGCTGGCGGCACTGGCCCTTGCCGGCGCCGCACTGCTGGCGCTCGATCCGCTTGCCGCCGCACTGGCGCGCGTGGACGGCATCCTGTCGGCGCCCGGCTGCGGCGGCTGACATCCTCCATCTGCAGTTTGCCTGCGGTCAGTGCCGGCCAGCCTGGCCTTTCCTATCATTCGATGACGTGCCTGCCGCGCGCGGGGCGCGCAATGTGATGCCTTCGTGCCGGGGCGGGCGTAAACTACCGCCCTTTTTCCGGGCCGCCGCCTTGCCGCTGCGTGCCCGGCCACAGTTGCAGGGAGTTTGAATGAGCTTGTTCCGCACCAAGGACATCGACGCGATGCTGGCCGTCGCGCGCGATGACGGCCTGAAGAAGGTGCTGGGTCCGATCGACCTGGTGATGATGGGCATCGGCGCCATCATCGGCACCGGCATTTTCGTGCTGACCGGCACCGGCGCGCTGACCGCGGGGCCGGCGCTGACGGTGTCGTTCGTGATCGCGGCGCTGGCCTGCGGCTTTGCCGCGCTGTGCTACGCGGAGTTTGCCTCGGCGATCCCGGTGTCGGGATCGATCTATACGTACAGCTACGCCACGCTGGGCGAGATCGTCGCGTGGATGATCGGCTGGGACCTGCTGCTGGAATACGGGCTGGCCACGTCCGCCGTGTCGGTGGGGTGGTCGGGCTACTTCCAGTCGCTGATGGCGGGCTTCGGGCTGAAGCTGCCGGCGGCGCTGAGCGCGGCGCCAGGGTCCGTGCCGGGGGTGAAGACCATGCTGAACCTGCCGGCGTGCCTGATCATGCTGGCCATCACCTGGGTGGTGTCATATGGCGTGCGCGAATCCACGCGCATCAACAACCTGATGGTTGCGATCAAGATCGGCGTGGTGCTGCTGTTTATCGCGGTGGGCGTGTGGCATGTGCAGCCGGCCAACTGGCAGCCATTTGCGCCATTCGGCTTTGCCGGCATCTTCAATGCGGCGGCGCTGGTGTTCTTTGCCTTTATCGGCTTCGACGCGGTGACCTCGGCCGCGGAAGAGGTGCGCAACCCGCGCCGCGACCTGCCGATCGGCATCATCGGTTCGCTGGTGGTGTGCACGGTGCTGTATGTGGTGGTGGCGGCGATCATGACCGGCATCGTGCCGTTCGCGAAGTTTGCCGGCGTGGACCACCCGGTCTCGCTGGCGCTGCAGTTCGCGGGCCAGAACTGGGTGGCGGGCTTTGTCGACCTGGGCGCAATCCTGGGCATGACCACAGTGATCCTGGTGATGACCTATGGCCAGACCCGCGTGATCTTCGCGATGTCGCGCGACGGCCTGTTGCCCGAGCGGTTGTCTTCAGTGCACCCGGTGCATGCCACGCCGTATTTCGCCACCTGGACCGTGGGCATCGTGTTTGCCGCGATTGCCGCGCTGGTGCCGCTGAACGTGCTGGCCGAGCTGATCAATATCGGCACGCTGGCGGCCTTCACGCTGATCTCGGTGGCGGTGCTGGTGCTGCGCAAGACCCGGCCCGAGCTGCCGCGCGCGTTCCGCTGCCCGGGCGTGCCGGTGGTGCCGCTGCTGTCGATCGGCTTCTGCCTGTTCCTGATGGCGCACCTGCAGGCGCTGACCTGGGCCGCCTTCCTGATCTGGCTGGCAGTGGGGCTGGTGATCTACTTCGCCTACGCGCGGCGCAATGCCGTGCTGCATAACCACGGCGGCTGAACCCCCTCAGTTGCCGCGCTCGGCCGCGGCCTTCATGAAGGCCACCGCGCGCGGCTCGTTGGCATAGGCGGCGTTGATCCGGATCCATGCCGAGGTCTCGCCGCCCGGGCGGAAGTAGTTGCCCGGTGCCAGCGTCACGCCGTATGCCTCGCCCAGCGTCACCAGTTCGCGCGAATCCTCGATGCCGGGCGGGCGCGCCCACAGGAAGTTGCCGCCGGACGGCTGGCAGAACACCTCCCAGCCGTTGCCGGTCAGTTGCCGCACGGCATTGGCCGAGGCCTCGCGCACGCGCAGGCGCAGCCGCTCCACATACTTGCGGTAGCCGCCGCGTTCCAGCAGCGCCGCCGTCACCGCTTCGGCAAAGTGCGAGCCGGCCACGCTGGTCAGCACCTTCACGTCGACCAGGTCCTTGACCAGCGCCTTGTCGGCCACCAGGTAGCCGACCCGCAGCGAGGCTGACACCGTCTTGGAAAAGCCGCCGATGTAGATCACGTGCTCAAGCTGGTCCAGCGTGGCCAGCCGGTCGGTGAAGTGGGTCTGGAAGTCCGAGAAGATATCGTCCTCGACAAAGCGGAAGCCATGCCGGCGCGCCAGCTCCAGCAGCCGGAATGCCACCGGCGGCGCCAGCGTCGACCCGGTCGGGTTCTGCAGCACGCTGTTGGTGAAGAACAGCTTGGGCTTGTGCTGTCGCAGCAGCGCCTCGGTGGCGTCCGGGTCGGGGCCGTTGGCCGTGTGCGGCACGCCCACCAGCTGCACCCCGTGCAGCCGCAGCAGGCCGAACAGGTTGTAGTAGCCGGGATCTTCCACGAATACGGTATCGCCGGGCTTGAGCAGGTGGCGCACCACCAGGTCCAGCGCCTGGCTGGCACCGCTGGTGATCAGCACTTGCGGCAGTTCGGCGGCGATGCCCAGCTGGCGCACGCGCAGCAACACCTGGCGGCGCAGTTCCGGATGCCCCATCGGCGTGGCGTAGTGGATCACGCTGTCGATCTCGTTGCGCGAGATCGCGCGGATCGCCTGCGTCAGCCCCTCAACGTCGCGCCAGGTCTCCGGCACGAAGCCGCCGGCCAGCTTGAGCGTGCCGCTGGGGTGGTTGAACTGCTCGAGGATGTGGTCGGAAAGATCCTCGGCCAGGCTCGGATCCGACCAGCCGCACGCTGAGCGCCCCGCCAGCGGACTGTCCGCCACATAGAAGCCCGAACCCTGGCGCGAATCCAGCAGCCCCTGCGATACCAGCCGGTCATAGGCTTCGATCACCGGGAAGCGGCTGATGCCGTTCGCGGCTGCCAGCTGACGGATCGACGGCAGCTTTGCGCCGGGCCGGGCCTCGCGGTTGCCGATCCACGACTTCACGCCGTTGACGATCTGATCGGTCAGTGGAATTCCGGTGGAAGCATCTAAGATTAGTTTCATAAGGCAGGGCAGCCGGGGGAAACCGGAGGACGCAACTGTCAGGGAAAACTACTGAACAGTTCATCGAAAACTGTTCACAACTGTACATGGGATTGTAGTGAAGGATGCGAATAATGGAAGCGTGGCGGAGAAAGGCGCCGGCTCCTGTGGTCATTCGGCATCCAGGAGTCGGCACCGGACCAGACCGCCGGGCTGATGAGGAGTGCGACATGCGCGAACTACGGACTTTCGAACTGGACGAGCCCGGACAGCCAGTGAGCTGGCGCGCCGGTTACGGGCAGACCGTCTGCGCGGCGGCGGGCAAGCTGTGGGTGACGGTGGAAGGCAATCCCAACGACATCTGGCTGGAGCCAGGCGCCGAACTGCCGTTGCCGGAGGGCTACCGGGTGTGGCTGTCGGGCGATGGCGCGGGCGCGCGCTTCACGCTGGCACAGGTGCCGGCGCCGTGGTCGCTGCGGCGGCTGGCGGCGTGGCTGCGGGTGATGCGGCACCGGGTGGAGGAGCACAGCACGGATGCGTTCGGGGAGTGCCCGAGGATCTGGGCCTGAGCGGCCACTCACGCTTTGCCGGAACGGCCACCCGCGGGTGGCCTTTTGTTTGCCCGGGCGCTTGCGCGGCGCCTGCCGCAGGCGCCTACTCTATAGGGGCAGCCCCGTCCCACTCTCGCCGGTATCGGGGTTCCGCCCCATTGCTTTACGTTAACGTCAACTTCATATAATCGATCGGCCCCGACCCGGGGCGCAGCCCGCGCATTTGCAGCCAAGCCGGCACAGAACGGCACTTCCGGCGCACGCCGCGGTGGCAGCCAACACCAGAAACGGTGGAGACAATGACCGACCTTTCCGATGTGCATGATGTGCGCCGCGGTGCGCCCCAGCCCAAGCCCACTGCGCAGGGCCGCGGTCCGGTCAACAAGGTGCGCTTTGTCACGGCGGCCTCGCTGTTCGATGGCCATGACGCCTCGATCAACATCATGCGCCGCATCCTGCAGTCGCATGGCTGCGAGGTGGTCCACCTCGGCCACAACCGCTCGGTCGAGGAAGTGGTGACGGCGGCGCTGCAGGAAGACGCGCAGGGCATCGCGATTTCCAGCTACCAGGGGGGTCATGTCGAGTTCTTCAAGTACATGGTCGATCTGCTGCGCGAGAAGGGCGGCGAGCACGTGCAGGTGTTCGGCGGCGGCGGCGGCGTGATCGTGCCGGACGAGATCCGCGAGCTGCAGGCCTACGGCGTGGCGCGCATCTTCAGCCCCGAGGACGGCCAGCGCATGGGCCTGGCCGGCATGATTGCCGACATGGTGCAGCGCTGCGACATCGACCTGTCGCGCTATGCGCCGGCCACGTTGGAGCCCGTTGCCGGTGGCGACCGCCGCGCGCTGGCCCAGCTGATCACCGCGCTGGAGAACGGCAAGGCCGATCCCGCGCTGGTGGACGCGATGCATGCGCAGGCAAAGCAGGCATCGATTCCCGTGCTCGGCATCACCGGCACCGGCGGCGCCGGCAAGTCGTCACTGACCGACGAACTGATCCGCCGCTTCCGGCTGGACCAGCAGGATGCGCTCTCCATCGCCGTGATCTCGATCGACCCGTCGCGGCGCAAGTCGGGCGGCGCGCTGCTGGGCGACCGCATCCGCATGAATGCGATCAACCACCCGAACATCTTCATGCGCTCGATGGCGACGCGAGAGGCGGGCTCGGAGATCTCGCAGGCGCTGCCGGACGTGATCGCCGCGTGCAAGGTGGCGGGCTTCGACCTGGTGATCGTCGAGACCTCGGGCATCGGTCAGGGCGATGCAGCCATCGTGCCGCACGTGGACCTGTCGCTCTATGTGATGACGCCCGAGTTCGGCGCGGCCAGCCAGCTCGAGAAGATCGACATGCTGGACTTTGCCGACTTCGTCGCCATCAACAAGTTCGACCGCAAGGGCGCGCAGGACGCGTGGCGCGATGTCGCCAAGCAGGTGCAGCGCAATCGCGAGCAATGGCACGGCAAGGCGGAAGACATGCCGGTGTACGGCACGCAGGCCTCGCGCTTCAATGACGATGGCGTGACCATGCTGTACCAGGGGCTGCGCGCGGCGCTGGCCGAACGCGGCCTGAAGGTGCAGGCGGGCGCGCTGCCCGTGCTGTGGGGGCGTATCTCCACCGGCCAGAACGTGATCGTGCCGCCGGCACGCAGCCGCTACCTGGCGGAACTGGCCGATACGGTGCGCGGCTACCACCGCCGCGTGCGGGAGCAGAGCCGCATCGCGCGCGAGCGCCAGCAACTGCGCGAGTCCAGCCGCATGCTGCAGGCGGCGCAGGGCGATGGCACCGCACTGGACGCATTGGCTGTGGAACGCGACGCCGCCCTCGGCCAGGTCGAGCGCAAGCTGCTGGCGATGTGGCCGCAGATGCGCGAAGCCTACAGCGGCGACGAGTACGTGGTCAGGATCCGCGACAAGGAGATCCGCACCGGGCTGGTCACCACCACGCTGTCCGGCACCAAGGTGCGCAAGGTGGTGCTGCCGCGCTTCGAGGATGACGGCGAGGTGCTGAAGTGGCTGATGCGCGAAAACGTGCCCGGCAGCTTCCCCTACACCGCCGGCGTGTTCGCCTTCAAGCGCGAGAACGAGGACCCCACGCGCATGTTCGCCGGCGAGGGCGATGCCTTCCGCACCAACCGGCGCTTCAAGCTGGTGTCCGAAGGCATGGATGCCAAGCGCCTGTCGACCGCGTTCGACTCGGTCACGCTATACGGCGAAGACCCGCACGTGCGCCCCGACATCTACGGCAAGGTCGGCAACTCGGGCGTGTCGATCGCCACGCTCGACGACCTGAAGGTGCTGTACGACGGCTTCGACCTGACCAGCCCGAGCACCTCGGTGTCGATGACCATCAACGGCCCGGCCCCGACCATCCTGGCGATGTTCATGAACACCGCCATCGACCAGCAGCTCGACAAGTTCCGCGCCGACAACCAGCGCGAGCCCACCGCCGACGAGGAAGCCAAGATCCGCGCCTGGGTGCTGCAGAACGTGCGCGGCACGGTGCAGGCGGACATCCTCAAGGAAGACCAGGGCCAGAACACCTGCATCTTCTCCACCGAGTTCTCGCTCAAGGTGATGGGCGATATCCAGGAGTACTTTGTCCACCACCAGGTGCGCAACTTCTACTCGGTGTCGATCTCCGGCTACCACATTGCCGAGGCCGGCGCGAACCCGATCTCGCAGCTGGCGTTCACGCTGTCCAACGGCTTCACCTATGTGGAGGCGTACCTGGCGCGCGGCATGCATATCGATGATTTCGCGCCCAACCTGTCGTTCTTCTTCTCCAACGGCATGGACCCCGAGTACAGCGTGCTGGGCCGCGTGGCGCGCCGCATCTGGGCCGTGACCATGCGCGACAAATACGGCGCCAACGAGCGCAGCCAGAAGCTGAAGTACCACATCCAGACCTCAGGCCGCTCGCTGCATGCGCAGGAGATCGACTTCAACGATATCCGCACCACGCTGCAGGCGCTGATCGCGATCTACGACAACTGCAATTCGCTGCATACCAATGCCTACGACGAGGCCATCACCACGCCCACCGGCGAATCGGTGCGCCGCGCGCTGGCGATCCAGCTGATCATCAACCGCGAGTGGGGTGTCGCCAAATGCGAGAACCCCAACCAGGGCAGCTTCCTGATAGAGGAGCTGACTGACCTGGTGGAAGAGGCAGTGCTGCAGGAGTTCGAGCGCATTGCCGAACGCGGCGGCGTGCTCGGTGCGATGGAGACCGGCTACCAGCGCGGCAAGATCCAGGAAGAGTCGCTCTACTACGAGCAGCTCAAGCACGACGGCACGCTGCCCATCATCGGCGTGAACACGTTCCGCAACCCGGACGGCGATCCGACCCCGCAGAAGCTGGAACTGGCGCGCTCCAGCGAGGCCGAGAAGCAGAGCCAGCTCGACCGCCTGCAGGCGTTCCAGCAGGCCCATGCGGCCGAGGCCCCGGCCATGCTGGCGCAGTTGCGCCAGGCGGTCATCGACAACCAGAACGTATTCGCGGTGCTGATGGACGCGGTGCGGGTTTGCTCGCTGGGGCAGATCACCCACGCGCTGTTCGAGGTAGGCGGGCAGTACCGGCGCAATATGTAGACCCGGCGGCACCGCGCAGCAAGCAGTGCCCGATTACCGCGCAGGGCGGCCGCAGTGAAGGGCCGCCCTGCGTTACACTCGAAGGCTGCGCCGGCGGGCCGCGCCACGGCAAACGTATTCGAGACAACAGCAAGCCAAAGACCATGAACACCCAGTACAACCCGACCAATATCTTCGCGAAGATCCTGCGCGGCGAGCTGCCGTGCATCAAGGTCTACGAGGACGACGACACCATCGCCTTCATGGACATCATGCCGCAGGCCGACGGCCATACGCTGGTGGTGCCCAAGGAAGCCGCGGTCAACCTGTTCGACCTGTCCGAGCAGGGCGCGCAGGCCGCCATCGTTGCCACGCAGCGGGTGGCGCGCGCGGTGCGCGCGGCGTTTGCGCCCGACGGCATCTCCATCGGCCAGTTCAACGGCGCGGCCGCGGGCCAGACCGTGCCGCACGTGCATTTCCATATCGTGCCGCGCTATGCCGACGCCGCGCTGCGCGGCCACGCGCGCGAGATGCAGGACCCGGAACAGCTCAAGGGCCATGCCGAGCGCATCATTGCCGCGCTGCGCGAGCAGGCGGCCTGATCAAAGCATCAAAGCATCCAAGCATTCAACCAAGCAAGCAGAGGAAGACAAGATGGCAATCAAGACTGTAGGCATCGTCGGTGCCGGCACCATGGGCAATGGCATCGCCCAGGCCTGCGCAGTGGTAGGTCTGAACGTGGTGATGGTCGACATCAGCGATGCCGCCGTGCAGAAGGGTGTTGCCACCGTGGCGGGCAGCCTGGACCGGCTGATCAAGAAGGAAAAGCTGACCGAGGCCGACAAGGCCAGCGCGCTGGCGCGCATCAAGGGCAGCACCTCGTATGACGATCTCAAGGCCACCGATATCGTGATCGAGGCCGCCACCGAGAACTACGACCTGAAGGTCAAGATCCTCAAGCAGATCGACAGCATCGTTGGCGAGAACGTGATCATCGCGTCCAACACCTCGTCAATCTCGATCACCAAGCTGGCCGCCGTGACCTCGCGCGCCGACCGCTTTATCGGCATGCACTTCTTCAACCCGGTGCCGGTGATGGCGCTGGTGGAACTGATCCGCGGCCTGCAGACCAGCGACACCACCCATGCTGCCGTCGAGGCCCTGTCGAAGCAGCTCGGCAAGTACCCGATCACGGTCAAGAACAGCCCGGGCTTCGTCGTCAACCGCATCCTGTGCCCGATGATCAACGAGGCCTTCTGCGTGCTGGGCGAAGGCCTGGCCTCGCCGGAAGAGATCGACGAAGGCATGAAGCTGGGCTGCAACCACCCGATCGGGCCGCTGGCGCTGGCTGACATGATCGGCCTGGACACCATGCTGGCGGTGATGGAAGTGCTGTACACGGAGTTTGCCGATCCGAAGTACCGCCCGGCGATGCTGATGCGCGAGATGGTGGCCGCGGGCTACCTGGGCCGCAAGACCGGCCGCGGGGTGTACGTCTATAGCAAGTAAGCTGCCCGGCACTTGCTGCGTGGTACGGCGGCCGCCTGCGGGCGGCCGCCGCTTTTTCCGGTGCCGGTTCCGGTCGCCGCCAAATCCCGCTTACACGGCGTTATATGCCGAAACACTCCGCCGCATCCGGTAACAGGAATGCGCGGTAGAGTGCACCCTTCCGTTTACGACAAGACAAGCTCCATGGCTCACCCGATTCTCTTTGCTGCGCTGCTCGCGGGCGCAATGTCCCTGCTGGCGGCCCGTTCGGCGATGGCTCATGTGGATGTGGGCGTGCAGGTCGGCGCGCCGGTCTATGTGGCCCCGGCCCCTGTTTATGTGGCGCCCCCGCCGCCCGTGGTCTATGCGCCGCGCTACCACGGCTGGCATGGCGACCGCTATTGGGACGGACGCCGCTGGTATGGCCGCGGTGAGTGGCGCGGGCGGCATCACCACCCGCATCACTATCGGTACTACGATCGCCATTACGGGCACGGCCACGGCCACGGCCACGGGCACCGCGGCCACGGCCACTGACCCTCAGCGCAGCAGCACCAGCCGCGGCACCGCGTCCGCGCCGCTCCAGACCACCGCGTTCTGTCCGTATCGTTCGCCGAGCGCGCGCGCATCCTCCAGCGACAGTCCCGGCACCAGGAAGCTCGGCTCGGCCGGCCAGCCGTTGGCAGGATGCTCGCCGGCGGCTTCGATCGCGCGCAACCCCATCCTTGCCACGTCCTGCGCCAGCGCCTGCTGGCGCCGTGCGTTGGCGTCGTCGTCGCAGCGCAGGCTGAACGGGTTGGCGGCGGTAATGAAGGCGCTCGATGCCACACCCAGCGCGCGGTGCAGCGCCGCCAGCGGGGCGCTGGGTTGGTCTACCCGCAATATCATCGGCAGGTCGCCCAGCACGCGGTAATGCGTCTCGCGATAGGCCTGCAGCGTGGCGGCATCGATGGCGCTGGCCATGTTATTCGCCGTACTGCCGCAACCCCTCCAGGTCCAGCACCTCGATCACGCCGTAGTCCACCCGCACCAGCCCCTGCTGTTCCAGCACCTTGAGCGCCTGGTTGGCGCGCTGGCGCGAAATGCCCGCGAGCAGGCCGATTTCTTCCTGCGAGATTTCCAGCGTCTTGCCGATCCCCGGATACAGGTGCTCATTGAACAGCGACGACACCGCGCGCGCCACGCGCGAATCGATGTCGAGCAGACGCTCATACTCCACCGCGGCGATGAACTGTCCCAGGCGCTCGTTGAACTGCATCAGCAGGAAACGCGTGAACGGCAGGCTGGTATCCAGCAGCCACTGAAAAGTGTCGCGCGGCAGGAAGGCGATGGTTGAGCGGCGCAGCGCCATCACGTCGTACTTGCGGATTTCCGACTTGAGTACGGCGCCTTCGCCGAACCAGCCGCCGGTGGGCACGCCGGTGAAGGTGACCGACTTGCCCGAGGGCGACACCGTGGTGATCTTGACGATCCCTTCGAGCACGCCCATCCAGTGCTCGGCCATGTCACCCTTGTGGCAGACGTAGTCGCCCTGGGTGTACTCGTGCACGAACATGGCGCGGCGCACGCGCTCGCGCTGCTCGGGGCTCAGGTCTGCTGCCCACACGCAGCGGTCGACAAAATCGTTCAGCATGGCCTGCAGAAGCTCCGGTAGGGATAAACCCGGAATTGTCACCGGCGTGACAACCCGGGGTTTTTGCATCGGCTATCTTACGATCACCACGGAGCCGGCAAGTGCCAGAAAAACAAGGCACTACGGGCTTGATGCGCTGCGGCATGATGACCGCCAGGCAAAACAGGCCAAGTATAACGACCGGACCGCCGCTTGACACCGGGCGTGGACCCCCACGCCGGAGGGACAGGAGACAGCGATGCAGGAATCGTCGGCGACGACCTTCCCGCGATGGCTGCTGGCGCACGCCCAGCAGCGGCCGGATCATCCGGCTCACCGCGAGAAGGATCTCGGCATCTGGCAGACATACAGCTGGGCCCAGGCGGCGCAGCAGGTGAGGGCACTGGCTTGCGGGCTGGCCGCGCTCGGTTTCAGGCGCGGCATGAACCTGGCGGTGGTGGGCGACAACCGCCCGCGGCTGTACTGGGCCATGACCGCGGCGCAGGCGCTTGGCGGCGTGCCGGTTCCGCTGTACCAGGACGCCATCGCCAACGAGATGGTCTACGTGCTCAACGATGCGGAAATCGAGTTCGCCATCGTCGAGGACCAGGAGCAGGTCGACAAGCTGCTGGAAGTGGAGGCGCAGCTGGCCGAGTCCGGCCGCGCCGTGCGCCACGTCATCTTTGAAGACCCGCGCGGCCTGATGGACTACGACCATCCGTCGCTGATGTCTTATGAACGGCTGCAGGAGCTGGGCCGCGAGTTCGACCAGGCGCACCCGGGCTTCTATGACGAGGCCATCGCCGCCGGCCAGCCCGACGACACCGCGATCATCCTCTATACCTCTGGCACCACCGGCAAGCCCAAGGGCGTATGCCATTCGCACTACGGCCTGATCGGCGCGGCGCGCAACGGCTGCGCCTTCGACAAGCTGAGCGCTGACGATGACGTGCTGTCCTACCTGCCGATGGCATGGGTGGGCGACAACCTGTTCTCGTACGCGCAGGCGATGGTGGCGGGCTTCACGGTGAACTGCCCTGAATCGCGCGAAACGGTGATGACCGACCTGCGCGAGATCGGCCCCACCTACTACTTTGCGCCGCCGCGCATCTATGAGGGGCTGCTGACGCAGGTGATGATCCGCATGGAGGATGCCGGCTGGATCAAGCGCAAGCTGTTCCACTGGGCCATGGATGTGGCGAAGCGCTGCGGCACCGATATCCTTGACGGCGAGCCGGTATCGCTCGCGGACCGCGCGCGCTACGCCGTGGGCGAAGCGCTGGTCTACGGTCCGCTGCGCAATGTGCTGGGCATGAGCCGCATCCGCGTGGGCTATACCGCGGGCGAGGCGATCGGACCGGACCTGTTCCGCTTCTACCGCTCGATCGGCGTGAACCTGAAGCAGTTCTACGGCCAGACCGAGACCTGCGCCTATGTGTGCCTGCAGCCGGACGGCAAGGTCAAGTTCGATTCAGTCGGCCCGGCGGCGCCGGGCATGGAAATCCGCATCGCCGACAACGGCGAGGTGCTGGTGCGCGGCGTGGGCCTGCTCAAGTCCTACTACAAGCGCGACGACGCCACGCGCGAGGCGATCAACGACGAGGGCTACTTCATGACCGGCGACGCCGGCGTGATCGACGCCGACGGCCACCTGAAGATCATCGACCGCGCCAAGGACGTGGGCAAGCTGGCCGATGGCTCGATGTTCGCCCCCAAGTACATCGAGAACAAGCTCAAGTTCTTCCCGTACATCAAGGAGGCGGTGGCCTTCGGCAGTGACCGCGACCAGGTCTGCGCCTTTATCAATATCGACTTCGAGGCCGTGGGCAACTGGGCCGAGCGCCGCCATCTGCCGTATGCCGGCTATGTCGACCTGGCCGCGCAGCCCGACGTGCTGGAGATGATCGGCGAGTGCGTGAACCAGGTGAATGCCGACCTGGCCAACGACCCGATGCTGGCCGGATCGCAGGTGGCACGCTTCCTGGTCCTGCACAAGGAACTGGATCCGGACGACGACGAGCTCACGCGCACGCGCAAGGTGCGCCGCGGCTTTATCGCCGACAAATACGGCGTGCTGGTGGAGGCGCTCTATGCGGGCAAGTCCGAGCGGTTCATCGAGACACGCGTCAAGTTTGAAGACGGACGCGAGGGCAGCGTGTCGGCCACGCTGAAGCTGGTCAATGCGAAGCGCCTGCCTGTGGCGGCGCGCGCGGCATGAGCGAGGGCAGCAAGATGACGCAAGTAGCCTGGCAAGGCGCGGGGCAGCGCGAATGGGCGGGGACGGCACGCACGGATGCCAGCGGCACGGGCAGCGGCGGTGCGATCGCACCGGCAGGCCCGATGTCTCCCGCGGGTCTGGCGGATGACAGCGGCGCGCATCCCGGCACGCAGCGCGCACAGCGCACCGGCGAGCAGGCGCGCACCGGCGGCGAGGTGATCCTGGACCTGCAGCATATCTCGCTGTCGTTCGGCGGGGTCAAGGCGCTGACCGATATTTCGTTCGATGTGTGCGAGCACGAGGTGCGCGCCATCATCGGCCCCAACGGCGCCGGCAAGAGTTCGATGCTCAATGTGATCAATGGCGTCTACCACCCGCAGCAGGGACGCATCGTGTTCCGCGGCGAGGAGCGCAAGCAGATGCACCCGACCGCCGCGGCACGCCAGGGCATTGCGCGCACCTTCCAGAACATCGCGCTGTTCAAGGGCATGACGGTGCTGGACAACATCATGACCGGGCGCAACACGCAGTTTCGCACCGGGCTCTTCGCCCACGCGCTGTGGTGGGGCCCGGCGCGCAACGAAGAGATGCGCCATCGCCAGAAGGTCGAGGAAGTAATCGACTTCCTCGAGATCCAGTCGATCCGCAAGACCCCGGTGGGTCGCCTGCCGTATGGCTTGCAGAAGCGCGTGGAGCTGGCGCGCGCGCTCGCGGCCGAGCCCTCGATGCTGCTGCTGGACGAGCCCATGGCCGGCATGAACGTGGAAGAGAAGCAGGACATGTGCCGCTTCATCCTGGACGTGAACCGGCAGTTCGGCACCACCATCGTGCTGATCGAGCACGACATGGGCGTGGTGATGGATATCTCCGACCGCGTGGTGGTGCTCGACTACGGCAAGAAGATCGGCGACGGCACACCGGACGAGGTCAAGGGCAACCCTGACGTGATCAAGGCATACCTGGGCACTTCGCACTGAGGCTCTGAATCATGACGTTCTTCTTTGAAATCCTGATCGGCGGCTTGCTCTCGGGCCTGATGTACTCGCTGGTGGCGCTGGGCTTCGTGCTGATCTACAAGGCCTCGGGCGTGTTCAACTTCGCGCAGGGCGCGATGGTGTACTTTGCCGCGCTGGCGGTGGTGGGGCTGATGGACAAGGGCCTGCCGATGTGGGCCGCGGTGATCGGCGCCTTCGTGGTGATGATCCTGGTCGGCATGAGCACCGAGCGCTTCGTGCTGCGCAAGCTGGTCAACCAGCCGCCGATCACGCTGTTCATGGCGACCATCGGGCTGTCGTTCTTTCTCGAAGGCCTGGGGCCGCTGCTGTTCGGCAATGAGGTGCGTCCGATCAACCTGGGCATCGTCGACGAGCCGATCGAGTCGATCCTGACCAACTTCAATATCGTGTTGTCCAAGTTCGACATCGCGGCGGCGGCCATCGCCGGCGTCCTGGTGGGCTCGCTGGCGCTGTTCTTCCAGTACACCAAGGTCGGCCGCGCGCTGCGCGCGGTGGCGGACGACCACCAGGCTGCGCTGTCGCTGGGCATCCCGCTGCAGAACATATGGGCCATCGTATGGGGCGTGGCGGGCTTCGTTGCGCTGGTGGCCGGCATGCTGTGGGGCTCGCGCAATGGCGTGCAGTTCGCGCTCACGCTGACCGCGCTCAAGGCGCTGCCGGTGCTGATCCTGGGCGGCTTCACCTCGGTGCCCGGCGCCATCGTCGGCGGGCTGATCATCGGCGCCTCGGAGAAGCTGGCCGAGATCTATATCCCGCCGGTGTTCCAGTCGATGTTCGGCGGCAACTTCGGCGGCATAGAAGGGTGGTTCCCGTATGTGTTTGCCCTATTGTTCCTGCTGGTTCGGCCCGAAGGGCTGTTCGGCGAGAAACATATTGATCGCGTCTGACCGACTTCGCACAGGAGACTTGCCATGTTTTATCGTGAAGCCGGCCAGTTCAAGACCAGCTACGTCGCCGACAGCCAGATCTTCCCCATCCGCCAGGACCGCATCGGCTTTGCCGTGCTGATGGCCGTGGCCTTCGTGGCGATCCCGTTCGTCGGGTCGGAATACTGGTTCTCGGCCATCCTGATCCCATTCCTGATTTTTTCGCTGGCGGCGCTGGGGCTGAATATCCTGACCGGCTATGCCGGCCAGCTGTCGCTCGGCACCGCGGCCTTCATGGCGGTGGGTGCCTACGCGGCCTACAACTTCCAGTTGCGCATCGAAGGCATCCCGGTGTTGCTGTCATTCCTGCTGGCCGGGCTGTCGGCGGCGCTGGTGGGGGTGGCCTTCGGCCTGCCGTCGCTGCGCATCAAGGGCTTCTACCTCGCGGTGGCGACGCTGGCGGCGCAGTTCTTCGTGGTGTGGGCGCTGACCAAGTTCCCCTGGTTCTCCAACAACAGCTCGTCGGGCGTGATCACGGCGCAGCGGCTGGACCTGTTCGGCGTCGCCATCGACACCCCGCTGAAGAAGTACCTGTTCGTGCTGGCCATCGTCACGGTGCTGGCGCTGGCGGCCAAGAACCTGGTGCGCTCGGCCACCGGGCGCGCGTGGATGTCGGTGCGCGACATGGATGTGGCAGCCGAGGTGATCGGCATCCCGCTGATGCGCACCAAGCTGCTGGCGTTCGCAGTCAGCTCGTTCTACTGCGGCGTGGCCGGCGCGCTGTACGCGTTCTGCTACCTGGGCTCGGTCGAGCCCGACGGCTTCTCCCTGGACCTGTCGTTCCGCGTGCTGTTCATGATCATCATCGGCGGCGTGGGCAGCATCCTGGGCTCGTTCCTGGGCGCGGCCTTCATCCTGCTGCTGCCGATCTTCCTGGACAACGTGCTGCCGCCGCTGGCCGCGCTGCTGCACCTGCCGTTCACCAATGCCACCGTGTCGCACATCCAGCTGATGGTGTTCGGCGGGCTGATCATCTTCTTCCTGATCGTGGAGCCGCACGGGCTGGCCCGGCTGTGGCAGATCGCCAAGGAGAAGCTGAGACTGTGGCCGTTCCCTCATTGACGGAAGGGGTGCCTGTGTTACCGCAGTTCCTGTGTGAAGTTCTGAAGCTTACGCATAACGAAACGCTCCCTTGAGGGCGATGGAGACTGTCATGACCAACCTGATTCGCAATGTGCAACGCGCCGCCCTGGTGGTCAGCGCCGCGGCGGCACTGCTGGCGCCGGCGGCGCCGGCCATGGCGCAGAGCAACGAGCAGTTCGTGGCGCTGCCAAGTTATCGCGTGGGGCCATATGGCGCCAACGGGCAGTCCTGGTATGGCGGCTTCATCGACTACCTCAACTACGTCAACCTGAAGGAAGGCGGCGTCAACGGCGTCAAGCTGTCGTGGGAAGAGTGCGAGACCGAGTACAACAACGCCAAGGGCGTGGAGTGCTATGAACGCCTGAAGTCCAAGAACGCCACCACCAAGGGCACGGCCTACCACGCCATGTCCACCGGCATCTCATACGCGCTGGTCGACAAGACCGCCGCCGACAAGGTGCCACTGGTGATGATGGGCTACGGCCGTACCGACGCGGTGGATGGCTCGGTGTTCCCGTACGCGTTCCCGCTGGTGACCACGTACCAGATGCAGGTCTCGGCCATCGTCAAGTACCTGGCCTCGAAGAACGGCGGCTCGCTGGCCGGCAAGAAGATCGTCTACCTGTACCACGACTCGGCCTATGGCAAGGAGCCGATCGTGGCGCTTCAGGCCGAGGCCAAGCTGGGCAAGTTCAACCTGGTGGAGATTCCGGTGGCGCACCCGGGCAACGAGCAGGGCGCGCAGTGGCTGAAGATCCGCCAGGAGAACCCCGACTACGTGATCTTCTGGGGCTGGGGCGTGATGAACCAGACCGCGTTGAAGGCCGCGCAGAAGGTGGGTTTTGCACGCGACAAGATAATCGGTTCGTGGTGGGCCGGCTCGGAAGAAGACACGGTGCCTGCAGGTGATGCCTCCAAGGGCTACATGAGCGCCACCTGGAACGTTGCCGGCCGCAACGTGCCGCTGATCGCCGATATCGACAAGGTGGTCTACGGTGCCGGCAAGGGCAATATGCAGGACAAGAACAAGGTGGGTTCGGTGCTGTACAACCGCGGCGTCTCGGCGGCGGTGGTGACGGTGGAAGCGGTGCGCGTGGCGCAGGCCAAGTTCGGCAAGGGCAAGCCCATGACCGGCGAGCAGATGCGCTGGGCCTTCGAGAACCTGAACCTGACCAACGCGCGCCTGCAGCAACTGGGCGCCACTGGCCTGCTGCCCGAGATCAAGACCAGCTGCGACAACCACGAAGGCTCGGGCAAGGTGAAGATCCAGCAGTGGGACGGCACCAAGTGGGTGGTGGTGTCGGACTGGATCGAGGGCAACAAGAGCCTGATCCACCCGCTGTTCAAGGCCACGGCGGCGCAGTATGCGAAGGAGAAGGGGATTACGCCGGCTTGTTCGAAGTCCTGATAGCAACCTGGCGGGCATGCGGTGCCTGGCGCCGCGTGCCCGCCTGAGCCGAACCGTCTTACCAACACGAGCCGCACCATGAGCCTTCTGTCCGTCAACAATATCGAAGTCATCTACGATCACGTGATCCTGGTGCTCAAGGGCGTCTCGCTCGAAGTGCCGGAAGGCAAGATCGTGGCGCTGCTCGGCGCCAACGGCGCGGGCAAGACCACCACGCTCAAGGCCATCTCCAACCTGCTGCAGGCCGAGCGCGGCGATGTCACCAAGGGCTCGATCGAGTATCGCGGCGACCGCGTCGACCAGCTCACGCCCAACGACCTGGTGCGCCGCGGCGTGATCCAGGTGATGGAAGGGCGCCACTGCTTCGCGCACCTGACCATCGAAGAGAACCTGCTCACCGGTGCCTACACGCGCGGCCTGTCGCGCGGCCAGACACGTGACGAGCTGGAAAAGATCTACGAGTACTTCCCGCGCCTGAAGACGCGCCGCAAGTCGCAGGCCGGCTACACCTCCGGCGGCGAGCAGCAGATGTGCGCGATCGGCCGGGCCATGATGGCCAAGCCCGCGATGATCCTGCTGGACGAGCCTTCGATGGGGCTGGCGCCGCAGATCGTCGAGGAGATCTTCGAGATCGTGCGCGGCCTGAATTCGCGCGAGAACGTCAGCTTCCTGCTGGCCGAGCAGAACACCATGGTGGCGCTGCGCTATGCCGACTACGGCTACATCCTGGAAAACGGCCGCGTGGTGATGGACGGGGACGCCGAGTCGCTGCGCACCAACGAGGATGTCAAGGAGTTCTACCTGGGCGTGGCGGCCAACGATGCGGACGACGGTGCCGGGCGCAAGTCGTTCCGCGATGTGAAGAGCTACCGGCGCAGGAAGCGCTGGCTGGCCTGAGCCGACGTAAGCCGACCCAATTTATCCGGCATTGCCACCACGCGCCTGTGGCGCGGCGGCATGCCGCATCCCATTCCCTGACGCACAGCACCATGCCAGAAAACTTCGATTCGCTCGAAACCCGCGCGCCGGAAGTCCGCGAGCAGGCGCTCCTTGCCGCCCTGGCACGCCAGGTCGCCCACGCGCGCGACAACGCGCCCTACTTTGCCGAGATGCTGAGCGGGGTCGATCCGCGGCTGCTGACCTCGCGCGGGGCGCTGGCGGCGCTGCCGGTCACGCGCAAGTCGGACCTGACCGCGCGCCAGCGCGCGCTGCCGCCGCTGGGCGGGCTCAACGCGACGCCGCTGGGCAAGCTGCGCCACGTGTTCCAGTCGCCCGGCCCGATCCACGAACCCGACGGCCATGACGCCGACTGGTGGCGCGTGGCCCGCGCCATGCATGCGGCGGGCTTCCGCGCCGGCGAGCTGGTCTACAACACCTTCTCCTACCACTTCACCCCGGCCGGCATGATGATGGAGACCGGCGCGCACCGGCTGGGCTGCTGCGTGTTCCCGGCCGGTGTCGGCCAGACCGATTCGCAGGTGCAGGCGCTGGCCAGCCTGCAGCCCACCGCCTACGCCGGCACGCCGTCGTTCCTGAAGCTGCTGCTGGAGCGCGGCGACGAGCTGGGCACGCCCTGCACCAGCCTGGCCAAGGCGCTGGTCTCGGGCGAGGCGCTGCCGCCGTCGCTGCGGGCCTGGTTCCAGGCGCGCGGCGTGCGCGTGCAGCAGATGTATGGCACCGCGGATGTCGGCCTGATTGCCTATGAGACCGAGGGCGGCGACGGCTGGGTGGTGGACGAGGGCGTGCTGGTAGAGATCGTCGAGCCCGGCGGTTCCCGGCCGATGCCCGAAGGCGAGACCGGCGAGGTGGTGGTGACGGTGCTGGGCAACGGCGACTACCCGCTGATCCGCTTCGGCACCGGCGACCTGTCGGCCATCGTGGCGGAGTCGTCGCAACGGCCCAGCCCGTGCGGGCGCACCAACATCCGGCTCAAGGGCTGGCTGGGCCGTGCCGACCAGGCCACCAAGGTCAAGGGCATGTTCGTGCATCCGGGGCAGGTGGCGGATGTGCTGCGGCGCCATCCGGAGATTCGCGCGGCGCGGCTGGTGGTGACTGGTGACCCTGGCGCGGACGTAATGACGCTGCGCTGCGAGGCTACGCGCGAGGATGGTGACTTGCAGCGTGCGGTGGCGGAATCGCTGCGCGAAGTGATGCGGCTGCGCGGAGAGGTGGCCTTCGTGGCGGCGGGGTCGTTGCCGCAGGATGGGAGGCTGATCGAGGATGCGCGGCGATACGACTGAAGACAAGGCAAAGGCCCCGCATGGGCGGGGCCTTTGATGCAGGGCAGGTCAGGACTTCCCCCCCTCCACCGGCCGCGTCGGCAGCCTGACCATCCACACACTCACCCCCACCGCACAAGCCAGCAGCGCCGCCGAAGCAATCGGCCGCGCCCGCAGCAGCCACGCGGTCGTCCCCATCGACACCCACATCATCGACAACGCCAGGCACTTGGCCCGGAAGGGAATGCTGCGATAGCGCTGCCAGTCGCTGACGAGCGGCCCGAAGCGCGGATGTCCCAGCAGCCATTCATGGAAGCGCTGGGACCCCCGCGCGAAGCATGCCGCGGCCAGCAGCACGAATGGCGTGGTCGGCAGCACCGGCAGGAAGATGCCGATCACCCCCAGCAGCAGGAAGGCCGCGCCCAGCACCACCCACATGGCGCGCAGCGCCTGCTGCCGGCGGCTCAGCGTGGCGACGGGGTCCGGAGCGGAATCGGGCGGGGTGGCGGGGCTAGGACCAGGCAATGGATGGGGGAAGGGCCGCAGCAGCGGCCCGGTGGTGACTGGGGTTTAGCGCGCGATACCCAGGCGCGCCTTGGCGGCATCGTACTCCGCTTTCATGCGCACGACGATTTCGCCGGCGGTGGGGATGTCGTGGATCTGGCCCACGCCCTGGCCGGCGCCCCAGACGTCCTTCCACGCCTTGGCCTTGGAGGCGCCGCTGGAGAAGTCCATCTTGCTCTTGTCGGCCACCGGCAGGTTGTCCGGATCCAGCCCCGCGTTGCTGATGCTTTCGCGGATGTAGTTGCCGTGCACGCCGGTGAACAGGTTGGTGTAGATGATATCGGCGGCGGCCGAGCTGGTGATCGACTGCTTGTACGTTTCTGCCGCGTGGGCCTCCTGCGAGGCGATAAAGCGCGTGCCCACGTAGGCAAAGTCCGCGCCCATGGCCTGCGCGGCCAGCACCGCCTCGCCGGTGGCGATCGAGCCCGACAGCGCGATCGGGCCGTCGAAGATCTTGCGCACCTCGCCCACCAGCGCGAACGGCGACAGCATGCCGGCATGGCCGCCGGCGCCGGCCGCCACCAGGATCAGGCCGTCGACGCCGGCCTCGATCGCCTTCTCGGCATGGCGCAGGCTGATCACGTCGTGCAGCACGATGCCGCCGTAGCTGTGCACCGCGTCGATCATTTCCTTGACCGGGGCGCGCAGCGAGGTGATGAAGATCGGCACCTTGTGGTCCACGCACACCTTCACGTCGTGTTCGAGCCGCGCGTTCGAGGTATGCACGATCTGGTTGACCGCGACCGGGCCCACCTGCGCGCCCGGGTTGGCGGCCTTGAAGGTGGCCAGCTCGCCTTCGATCTGGGTAAGCCACTCGTCGAGCAGCTCCGCCGGACGCGCATTGAGCGCCGGGAACGAGCCAACGATGCCGGCCTTGCATTGCGCCAGCACCAGCTCCGGGTAGCTGACGATGAACATCGGCGAGGCGATGACGGGCAGGGCCAGGTTCTGCAGGGCCTGGGGCAGTTGCTTGGCGGCGGGCATGGTGTCTCCTGAACTACTGGGCGGGCACGTTGCAGGTGCCCTAAATGAACGGTCGTTCGATTATAGGGAGTTTCAGCGCGGTCACGTTAGAAGCCCCAGTCTATGCCGGTGCGGTCACCTCGTCGAACTACCCGGCCGGAAGGGACAGTTCCGCCAGCGCGCCGCCGCCGGGGCGGTTGGCCAGCGTCACATCGCCATGATGCAACGTTGCCACCTCGCGTGCAAAGCACAGGCCCAGGCCGGTGCTCTTGTCCGCACCGTGCGGGCGCGGCAGCGAGTAGAAGCGCTCGAACACGCGCGGCAGCGCGTAGTCGGGGATGCCCGGGCCCTGGTCGGCGACGGCGATGGCCAGCGCGCCGCCGCGGCGCTCCAGCCGCACCGTGACTTCGCTGTCTGGCGGGGCGAAGTCGATGGCGTTCTCCAGCAGGTTGGCGATGGCCTGGCGCAGCAGGAACGGATCGCCGGCGACCAGGTCCGGGCTGGCGTCGGCGGCCAGCCGCAGCGTCACGCCGCGCTGGCGCGCGCGCGGTTCCAGCTCGTTGCCCAGTTGCGCCAGCAGCGGGGCCAGCCGCACCGGCTCGCGCACTTCCAGGCGCTGGCGCTGCTCCACGTCGGCCAGCGCCAGCAGCTTGCGGATCATGGTTTCAAGCCGGCCCGACTGGGCGCGGATATTGGCGACGAAGCGCTGGCGATCCGCCGCCGGCATCTCTTCCTGCAGCAGCTCGGCGGCACCGCCGATCGCGGCCAGCGGGCTTTTCATCTCATGGGTCAGCGTGTGGATGTAGTGCTCGACATACTGCTTGTCTTCCAGCCGCTCGCGCATGCCCTGCACCGCGCGGCCCAGCTCGGCCAGCTCGCTGCCGCCGCGCAGCGGCATCTCGGCGCGCTCGCCGGCCGCCACCGCGCGTGCATACCCGCGCAGCCGGCTCAGTCCATGCGCCAGCCACAGCGTGCAGGCCAGCCCGATCACGCAAGCCGCGCCGATCAGCAGGCCGCCGTAGAGCAGGATCTTGCGCTGGCTGCGCTCGATAAAGGGCGCCATCGCCGCATTGGGCTTGGCCACGGTCAGCACGCCGATGATGCGCTCGCCGTCCCCGTCGCGTATTGGCGCGGCCACGTGCATCACGGTGCTGGCCTCGTCGTCGGGGTCGGTGCGCGTGCTGCGCGCGCCGTACTTGCCGCGCAGCGTCAGGTAGACATCGTTCCAGCGCGAATAGTCGCGGCCCACGTCAGTGCCGGTGGAGTCAAAGCGCACGATGCCCCTGGCATCGGTCACGTAGACGCGGTAGCCGATGCTGTCCTTGTGCAGGCCCGACACATCGGCGTCCACCGGCAGGTCGCGCAGTGCCGCCATGTGCCGCGCGAAATCGCCGTCGGCAATGCGGCCGGCCTTCATGTCGTCGGCGGCAAGCGCCGCCAGCACGTGCGCGGTGTCGATCAGGGTGTCTTCCATGGCCTGGCGCACGCCGGGCTTGACCTCCTGCACGAACACGCGCAGCGTCAGCACGGTGGCCAGGCCCACGATCAGGAAGAAGCCGAAGAAGATGCGCAGGCCGATATGCATGGCGTGCGCTCAGGGTTCCAGCGAATAGCCCATGCCGCGATGGGTGCGGATGCGCTCGGCGCCGTCGGGGGATGCCTCCCGCAGCTTGGCGCGCAGGGTCTTGATATGGGTGTCGACGGTGCGGTCGCTGGTGTCGAGCGCGTTTTCCCAGACGCATTCCATCAGCTGCGCGCGCGAATAGATGCGGCCCGGATGCGCCACCAGCCAGGCCAGCAGCAGGTACTCGTAGCGGGTCAGCTCCAGCCAGCGGCCGCGGTAGGCCAGGCGCGCGCCGTCCTTGTCGTGCGTGAAGCCGGCGACCTCGTCGCCCTTCGCTGTGCTGCCGCCGCGCGCCCGGCGCAGGATGGCGCGCACGCGCGCGGCCAGCTCGCGTGGCGAGAAGGGCTTGACCACGTAGTCGTCGGCGCCGATCTCCAGCCCGACGATGCGGTCGATCTCTTCATGGCGCGCGGTCAGGAAGACCACCGGCGCATTGCTGAAGGTGCGCAGCGTGCGGCAGACCTCGAAGCCGCTGAGATCCGGCAGGCCCACGTCCAGGATCACCAGGTCGGCCGCGCCGGCGCGCATGCGCTCGAGCGCGGCGCCGCCGAGCGTGCAGTGCTCGGCCAGCATGCCGTCGGTGCGCAAGGCATAGAGGATGGTGTCGGCGATGGCCTGCTCGTCTTCCACCACCAGGATCCGCGGTTGTTCCATGCCCGGCATTCTAGCCGGTCAGGCGCTGGCCGCCGTGCGGGCCGGCGGCGCGGGTTCGTCGCCCCGGCGCTTGTGGAAATAGATCTGCTCCGCGGCCCAGCGCAGCGGCGGCGAGTACAGCATCAGGTCAAAGGGCCAGTCGCACTGGAAGCGGTCGAACATCCAGCGCAGCGCACGCTTGGCGCGGAAACGGGGCGCGCTGGCGGTGGCGGCGGCTTCCGGGGCCGGGCCGCCGCGCAGCAGATGCGCGGCCACGGCCTGGCCGACCGACTCGCCATGGGCAAAGGCATGGTGGATGCCGCCGGCGGTGACCGGCGAGACGATGCCGGCGGCATCCCCCGTCAGGATCACGCCGTCGCGCGCCAGCGGGAAGACCGGGCCGCCGCACGGGATCAGGCCCGCGCGCGTTGCCGCGGGCTGCGCCAGCTGCGGCAGGCCGGCGCGCTCGCGCACATGCGCCAGCAGCCCGTCCAGGTCCGGCGCGCGGCCGTGACGCGGCAGGTAGCGCAGCGCCAGGCCGGCCTGCACGCCGGTGGGGTTCTGCGCGATCCAGCCGATATAGCCGGGCGCGAAGCGCCGGGTGATAAAGCAGTGCAGCGCGCCTGGCTCGGGCAGCGCCAGTCCCGGGAACTCATACTCCACGCCATACAGGAAGCTGTGCACGCGCCCCAGCCCGGCACATTGCGCCACGCGCGACTTCGCACCATCCGCTCCCACCAGATAGCGCGTATTGCCCACGCCGGTCACATGCCAGCCGCCGTGGCGCGGCACCGCGCCCACAAACGCCTGGCCCAGGCGCAGCTCGACCCGGTGGCGCACCAGCTCGGCAGCCAGCCAGCGCATCAGCCGCGGCGTATCGGTGGTGTGGAAGTAATAGCCAGGCGCGCTCAGGTCGATGCTGCGCAGCTTGGGCGAGTACAGCCGCACCTGCTCCACGCGGTGCACGCAATCGGCCGGTGCGCGGCCCAGCCAGGTTTGCTCGATGGCTTCCTTGACCAGGATGCCGGTGGTGTGGAGCTTGTCGCCCGGATCGGTCTTGCGTTCCAGTACCAGCACGCGCAGGCCGGCGCGTGCCGCGGCCAGGGCGCAGGCGGCGCCGGCAAAGCTGGCGCCGGCGATGACGATGTCGTAGTCGAAGGAGGGCATGGCGGGTTCCTTGGAGATGGAAGGGACCCAGTGTTGCCAGCGGGGGTGAGGGGAGTGTGTGGGGAGTGTGAAGTGGGGGAGGGGGCAAGCGCCGTGCGGCTGGTTGTCGTTCTTGACTAGCGTGGGCTGTTTCGCCGGCGTAGCCGGCGAAACAGCCCACGCTAGTCAGAACCCACAAACCAACCGCAGAGCGACGAGCCCAAGCTCTTCGACTGAATCGCCCAAAAAAAACGCCCCGCATACGCGGGGCCGTCAATTACCACGAAGATTGATACACACGGCGGGCACCTGCCAATGCCACAACCGCCACCGAAGGATAGTCCGCCAATGTGACGGCCCCGTGGCAGCGCAATGAAGGCAGCGTGACATCACAGCCCGTAGCGCTTGATCTTGTCATAGAGCGTGGCCTTGCCGACTTGCAGCAAGTCCGCCGCCTGGCTGACCGCACCACCGGTGCGCGCCAGTGCATCCGCAATCACGGCGCGCTCGAAGTGCTCCATCCGCTCGCGCAACGGCGCGGCTTCATCGGGGCCCGCGGCCTGCGCACCTGCCTGCCCGCCCTCCGGCACGCCCAGCACCATCCGATCCGCGGCATTGCGCAGTTCGCGCACATTGCCGGGCCACGGCCGCTGGGCCAGTGCCTGGCGTTGCGCTTCGGACAGGATCGGTGCCGGCCGCTGGTAGCGCACTGCAGACACCAGCGAGAAGTGCTCGAACAGCGGCACGATGTCCTCGCGCCGTTCGCGCAGCGGCGGCAGCGCGATGGTGACCACGTTCAGCCGGTAGTACAGGTCCTCACGGAAGCTGCCCTGCGCCACCAGTGCATCCATGTCGCCCTTGGCCGCGGCCACGATGCGCACATCGATCTTCACCGAGGCATTGGACCCCAGCCGCTCCAGCGAGCCTTCCTGCAGCACCCGCAGCAGCTTGACCTGCAGCGCCAGCGGCATGCTCTCGATCTCGTCGAGGAAGAGCGTGCCGCCCGAGGCATGTTCGAGCTTGCCGATGCGGCGCTTGCCGGCACCGGTGAAGGCGCCGGCCTCATGGCCGAACATCTCGCTCTCGAAGATGGCCTCGGGCACCGCGCCGCAGTTCAGCGCGATAAACGGGCCTTCGGCGCGGCCGGACAGCGCATGCAGGCTGCGTGCCACCAGTTCCTTGCCGGTGCCGGTCTCGCCGTTGATCATCACCGGCACGTCGGTGGGCGCGACATTGGCCACCAGCGCGCGCACCTGCCCGATCGCGGGCGAGCGGCCGATGATGCGCGTGCCCGCCGCAGGGCCGGCCAGCTCGCGGCGCAGCGCCTGGTTTTCCAGTTCCAGCGCGCGGCGTTCCAGCGCGCGGCGCACGGTGTCGGTGAGGCGGTCGGCGCCGAAGGGCTTTTCGATAAAGTCGTAGGCGCCTTCGCGCATGGCCTGCACGGCCATGGTGATGTCGCCGTGGCCGGTCACCAGGATCACCGGCACGCCCGGCGCGGCGTTGCGGCAGTGCTGCAGCAGGTCCAGGCCGCTGGCGCCGGGCAGGCGCACGTCGGTCACCACCACGCCGGCAAAGGCGCCGTGCAGGTGCGGGATCGCGGCCTCGGCGGAGGGCAGCGCCAGCACCGCGAAGCCGGCCAGCTCCAGGCTCTGCGCGGTGGCCTGGCGCACCAGCGGCTCGTCTTCGACAAACAGGACACGCAGACCGTCTTGCATGGCAATACTCATTGAGAGGCGGAAACCGACGGCGCCGGATCGATGGCGGGGGCGCGCGCCAGCACCAGCGTGAACTGCGCGCCGCCGCCGGGCACGTTGGCCACGCTCAGCTGCCCGCCGAACTCGCGCACGATCGACGACGAGATCGCCAGCCCGAGGCCCAGGCCCTGCCCGGTTTCCTTGGTGGTGAAGAAGGGTTCGAACAGGCGCGGCAGCGCTTCCGGCGCGATGCCGGTGCCGTTGTCGCGCACGACGATGGTGACGGCGTGGTCTTCTGCCTGCACGTCGAGATCGATCTGTCCCTGCGCCGGCGCGGCCGCCGCAATCGCATCCAGCGCGTTGCCGAGCAGGTTCAGCAGCACTTGCTCCAGCTTCAGCTCATCGGCGCGCACGGCCAGCCCGGGCAGGGCGTCCAGGCCGGCGACGCTGACCGTGACCGCGCCCAGCCGCGGCGCCAGCAGCGCCAGCACGTGATCGACCGCCGCGCGCAGCGCCACCGGCCGGCGCACCGGGCGCGCCTTGCCGGCGAACAGCTTGAGCTGGCTGGTGATCTTGCCCATGCGCTCGGTCAGGTCAGCAATGGCGGTCAGGTTGCCTTCGGCCGCGGCCAGCTGGCCGCGCTCCAGCAGCACGCGGGTGTTGTCCGAGAACGTGCGCAGCGCCGCCAGCGGCTGGTTCAGCTCATGCGTGATGCCGGCCGCCATCTGCCCCAGCGCGGCCAGCTTGCTGGCCTGCACCAGTTCGTCCTGGGCCGCGCGCAGCTCGCTTTCAGCACGGGTGCGCTCGGCCACTTCATCTTCCAGCTTTTCATTGATTGCCATCAGGTCGGCGGTGCGGGCCTCGACGCGGCGCTCCAGCTGGTCGTAGGCGGCCTCCAGCAGGCGGCGGCTGTACTGCATGTCGCGCGCGCGCTGGCGGCGCTGGCGCCAGTTGACCAGCAGCAGGCAGATGCAGGCATAGGCCAGCGCCGCCGCCACGGTGGCGTTGCGCGCATTGGCCAGCACCGGCTCCAGCGGCGCCATCACCTGCATGGTCCAGCCAGCGGGGCCGACCGTGCGGCCCAGTTCCAGGTAGCGGTCGGCGCGCTCGGCGCCGTCCGGGGCAAAGGTGGTCCTGGCGGCGGGCGATTCGTCGCGCACGCGCACCAGCCGCGCGCCGTCGGTCAGCGTGGTGTCCGCCAGCCAGCGCGTGACCGGCGAGGTCAGCGGCTCCAGCGGCAGCGGCGTCACCGCGCGGCCGTGGTACTGGCGGGTCTTTTCCATCTCGGCCTGCAGCGCCGGCGGCAGCGGGCGCAGGGTGCGGTACTGCCACGCCGACACCGACGACAGGAAGATCACGCCATGGTCGTCGCTGACCATCAGCGGCTCGGCGCCGCTGCCGGCACGCTGGAACCACTCCAGGTTGAGCTTGACCACGGTCACGCCGATGACCTTGCCGCCGGACTCGACCGGCTGCGCGAGGTAGTAACCGGGCTCGTCGCTGGTGATGCCGATGGCATAGAAGCGCCCCATCTTGCCGCCCGCGGCGGCCTGGAAGTAGGGGCGGAAGCGGTAGTCGGTGCCGACAAAGCTGCCGGGCTGGCCGTGGTTGCTGGCCGCCAGCGCAATGCCGTTGGCGGCGATCACATAGGTGGCCGAGGCATGCGCGCGGCGATTGACCTCCGCCAGGTACTGGTTGGCGGCGGCCACGCGTTGCGGGTCGTTGGGGGAGTCCAGCAGCCCGCGCACGAAGGGGTGCAGCGAGACCAGCGCGGGCAGGAATTCGTAGCGGTCGAGGGTGCTTTCCAGCGAGGCGGCGTAGCGGTCGGCGCGCGTGGCCGTGCTTTGCTGCAGGGTGGCCAGGCCGCGCTGGACCGAGACCAGCCAGGTCAGCGCGCACAACAGCAGCAGGCCCGCGGCCAGGGCGACCGCAAAGCCCCACCAGCGGCCGTTGCCGCTGTCCGGCGCATGGGTCGGATGCGCGGCAGACGGGGCGGCGGGGTCATGCACGGCGAGAAAGTCGTCGGAGTGTGGCATCGGCGCGCGCGAAGGCTGTCGCGCCGATGATACCCGCTGGCGGGCGGCCGGGGCAGCCACCCGCATGGCGTCAGACGTTCTGGCCGGCGTCGGCCAGTACTTCAGCATCGCGGCCGCCGTGCTGCAGCACACTGTTGAGCTTCTTGCGGTCAAGCTCGCGCTCCCATGCCGAGACCACCACCGTGGCCACGCCGTTGCCGATGATGTTGGTCAGCGCGCGGCACTCGCTCATGAAGCGGTCGATGCCCAGGATCAGCACCATGCCCGCCACCGGGATGGTCGGCACCACGGCCAGCGTTGCGGCCAGCGTGATGAAGCCCGAGCCGGTCACGCCGCTGGCGCCCTTGGAGGTGATCATTGCCACCGTCAGGATGGTCAGCTGCTGCATCAGCGTCAGCTCGATGCCGGTTGCCTGTGCAATGAAGATCACCGCCATCGTCATGTAGATGTTGGTGCCGTCCAGGTTGAACGAGTAGCCGGTGGGCACCACCAGGCCCACCACCGAGCGCGAGCAGCCGAGCTTTTCCAGCTTCTCCATCATGTGCGGCAGCGCCGCTTCCGACGAGCTGGTGCCCAGCACGATCAGCAGCTCTTCCTTGATGTACGAGATGAAGCGCAGGATGCTGAAGCCGGTCAGGCGCGCCACCGTGCCCAGCACGAACACCACGAAGACGATGGCCGTGAAGTAGAAGGTGCCGATCAGCTTGAGCAGCGGCACCAGCGAGCCCAGGCCGTACTTGCCGATGGTGAACGCCATCGCGCCGAAGGCGCCGATGGGGGCCACCTTGGTGATCACGTGGACGATGTGGAAGAACACCTTGGAGACCTGCTCGATCAGCTGCACCACGATGCGCGCGCGCTCGCCGAGCACGGCCAGCGCGGCGCCGAAGAACAGCGACACCAGCAGGATCTGCAGGATGTCGCCGTTGGCGAAGGCGCTGAAGACCGTGTCCGGGATGATGTGCATCAGGAACTCGACCGTGCTCTGGCCGTGCGCCTTGGACACGTACTGGGCAATGGCCTTGGTGTCCAGCGTGGCCGGGTCGATGTTGAAGCCCACGCCCGGCTTGAGCAGGTGCGCGGCGCCCAGCCCGATCAGCAATGCGAAGGTCGACACCACCTCGAAGTACAGCAGCGCCTTGCCGCCGACGCGGCCGACCTTCTTCATGTCGCTCATGCCGGCAATGCCGGTCACCACGGTGCAGAAGATGATCGGCCCGATGATCATCTTGATCAGCTTGATAAAGCCATCGCCCAGCGGCTTCATGGCCACGCCGGTGTCGGGCCAGTAGTGGCCGAGCAGGATGCCGACGAAGATGGCGAACAGGACCTGCACGTACAGGATCTTGTAGAAGGGTTTTCTCATGATGTCGTCCTCGGTGTTGACCGTACCCGGGCGGGGCTGCGCGGGCCGCGCGCCGTCACGGTTGCGGCGCGTTCAGGGGCAGGAATTTGCAACCGCCGTGCCAGTCAAACCGGCATTGCTAACTGGTTGATTCACAAGGAAACGCCGGCCTGGCAGGGGCGCGCGGCCTCCGGGATTCCGGAAATCCGGACGGTGCGGCTCCGGGGTTTCGGAATGCCGGAGGCATCGCAGGTGCGCGAGGCGCCACCCGCTGGGGGCCGGCGGCAACTTTCACGGCCGTGCCAGGGCGCCGCCATCGCGGCCATGCCGCCGCGACACCGTATAATTCCGAGCTTCCGTTCAATGCCGTCCGGGCCGTGCCGCCGTCCGGGGCCGCCTTCTCACACCGTACGCATGAGCAGCTACTATCAGCATCACGTCTTCTTCTGCCTGAACCAGCGCGAGGCCGGTGAGAACTGCTGCGCCAACCACAACGCCCAGGCGATGCAGGAATACGCCAAGAAGCGTTGCAAGGAACTGGGCATCGCCGGCGGCGAAGGCCGGGTGCGCATCAACAAGGCAGGCTGCCTGAACCGTTGTGAACTCGGCCCGGTGCTGGTGGTCTACCCCGAGGCCATCTGGTACACCTTTGTCGATGAGCACGACATCGACGAAATCATCGACAGCCACCTGATGAAGGGCAAGCCTGTCGAACGGCTGATGGTGGACCGCTGAACGAACCGAGGCCGGCGCATGCCGGCTTGTTGTTTACCTGTTTTGCCGCTTTGCTGTATTGCCCCGCCGCCCGCCAGCCGGACGGTTTTTTCATTTTTGCCCGGGCTTGCCGCCGGGCGCTTGCTTCACCGCCATCCTGACCGCCATCATGAACGCGCATACCCAGGTACTTTCCATTGCCGGTCCCGCCGGTGCGATCGATCTCTCGGTAGACCTGCCGCAAGGTGAGCCGCGCGGCCTGGCGCTGGTGGCGCATCCGCATCCGCTGTTCGGCGGCACCAAGGACAACAAGGTCGCGCAGACGCTGGCGCGCAGCTTCGTGCAGCTGGGCTACGCCACGGTGCGCCCCAACTTCCGCGGCGTGGGCGGCAGCGCCGGCGAGCATGACAACGGCATCGCCGAGCAGGACGACTTGCTGGCCGTGGTGGCCTGGATGCGCCAGCAGACCGCGTGGTCGGCACAGGCCGCAACGCTGCCGCTGGCCATGGGCGGGTTCTCGTTCGGCAGCTTCGTCACCACCCACGTGGCACGCCGTCTGGCCGAGGCCGGCACGCCCGCGCAGCGCCTGGTGCTGGTGGGCACCGCCGCCAGCCGCTGGCAGGTGGCCGAGGTCCCGGCCGATACCATCGTGATCCATGGCGAACAGGACGACACCGTGCCGCTGGCCAGCGTGTTCGACTGGGCCCGCCCGCAGGAGCTGCCGGTGATCGTGATCCCCGGCGCCGACCATTTCTTTCACCGCAAGCTGCACCTGATCAAGCAGCTTGTCGTCAATGCGTGGGACCGGTGAGGCCGGCGCGCCGCCACCCCCGAACCATTCCCGCGCAACCTTTTTACTGTCGGAAACTGAAACATGCTGAATAGAGCCACGACACGCCTTTCGTCCGCTTTTGCCCCCGCCGCCATCGCCGCCGCCGTCGTGCTGGCCGCCGCGCCTGCCGCCGTCCTGGCGCAGGGCGTGCCGATGCCGCAGGTCGCGGCCAAGTCGTGGATGCTGTATGACGTGACCAGCGGCCAGGCCCTGGCGTCGCAGAACGCCGACGCGCGCATCGAACCGGCCTCGCTGACCAAGCTGATGACCGCTTACCTGGCGTTCGAGGCACTCAAGGAAAAGCGCCTGACGCTGGACCAGTCCGTGGTGCCGACCAGCCTGGTGCTCAAGGTCAAAAGCGATGAGTCGCGCATGTTCATCGAGCCCAACAAGCCGGTCACCGTGCAGGACCTGCTGCTGGGCCTGATCGTGCAGTCGGGCAACGACGCCGCGCTGGCGCTGGCCGAAGCCGTGGGCGGCTCGGAAGAGGGCTTTGTCGCGATGATGAACCGCGAAGCCCAGCGCATGGGCATGAAGAACACCCACTTCACCAACACCGACGGCATTCCCGACCCGAACCACTACACCACCGCGGTGGACCTGGCGACGCTGACCACGCGCCTGATCAAGGACTTCCCCGAGTACTACGCCATGTACTCGCAGAAGGAGTTCACCTATAACAAGATCAGGCAGCCCAACCGCAACCGCCTGCTGTACATCGACCCGACCGTTGACGGCGTCAAGACCGGCCACACCAAGTCCGCCGGCTACTGCCTGATCTCGTCGGCCAAGCGGCCGCTGGCCAACGTGCCGGACGGCTCGCGCCGCCTGATCTCGATCGTGATCGGCACCACCACCGAACAGGTGCGCACCCAGGAAAGCCTGAAGATCCTCAACTACGGCTTCCAGTTCTTCGACACGCTGCGCCTGTACGACAAGGGCCAGGTGCTGGCCACGCCGGACATCTACAAGGGCAAGAGCGGCACGGTCAAGATCGGCGTGCAGAACGAGACCTTCGTCACCGTGCCCAAGGGCACCGGCGGGCGCCTCAAGCCGGTGCTGGAGCGCCAGGAACTGCTGATCGCGCCGATCTCGGCGGGCCAGCAGGTGGGCATGGTCAAGCTGATGGACGGCACCAACAAAGTGGCGGAGTTCCCGGTGGTGGCGCTGGAAGAAGTGCCCGAGGCCGGCTTCTTCGGCCGCCTGTGGGACACCATCCGCCTGTGGTTCAAGCGCAAGTGACCTGAATGGAATGCGCGCAAGCCGGCGCGCCATGCGGCGCGCCGGTTTCGTGCCGGAGAATCCGACATGACAACCGACAACCAAGGCAGCGGCAACAAGCCGGGCGATATCCCGCCGGAGCAATCGCTGATCGAGTATCCCAGCCACTTCCCCATCAAGGTGATGGGCGCGATGCAGGACGGCTTTGCCGAGGCCATCGTAGAGCTGGTGCAGGGATTCGATCCCGACTTCCACGCCGGCAAGATGGAAATGCGTCCCTCGAGCGGCGGCAACTACCTGGGCCTGACCGTGACGGTATGGGTTACCAGCCGCGAGCAGCTCGATGATTTGTATCGGGCGCTGACTTCGCATCCGATGGTGAAGGTCGTCCTCTAAGGCATCTTTCCCGCATTGTTTTCTCCCCTCTCCCGCGCGCGGGAGAGGGGAGCCGCCTTGATGCGTTCGCGCCAGTTTCAATTGCTGGTGGCCTGCAGTTTCCCCATACCAACATGAACACCATCACCCTGAAACCCGGCAAGGAAAAATCCCTGCTGCGCCGCCACCCGTGGATCTACGCCACCGGCATTGCCACGACCGAAGGGCGCTGCGAGCCGGGCGCGACCGTGATCGTGCGCGCCGCCGATGGCCGCTTCCTGGCCAAGGCCGCCTACAGCCCCGAGTCGCAGATCCGCGCGCGCGCGTGGACCTTCGATGAAAACGAGCCGGTCGACCACGCCCTGTTCAAGCGCCGCGTAGCCGCGGCCATTGCCTACCGGCGCCAGTGGGTGAAGGACAGCGACGCGGTGCGGCTGATCTTCGGTGAATCCGACCGGCTGCCTGGCCTGATCGTCGACTACTACGGCAATGGTGAAAAGGGTCAGCTGGTGTGCCAGTTCAATTCGGCCGGCGTGGAGCACTGGAAGACCGCGATCGTGCAAGCGCTGGTCAAGGAGACCGGCTGCCCCAACGTCTATGAGCGTTCCGACGCCGCCGTGCGCCAGCGCGAAGGCCTGGAGCTGGTGACGGGCGTGCTGGCCGGCGCCGAGCCGGATCCGGCGCTGTCGGTCACCGAGCACGGCGTGCGCTACTACGTCGACGTGCGCAACGGCCACAAGACCGGCTTCTATGTCGACCAGCGCGACAACCGCAAGCTGGTGGGCGACCTGGCCGCCGGGCGCGAGGTGCTGAACTGCTTCTGCTATACCGGCGGCTTCTCGCTGGCGGCGCTGCGCGGCGGCGCCACCTCGGTGACCTCGATCGATTCGTCTGGCGAGGCGCTGAAGATCGCGGCGGGCAATGTCACGCTCAACGGCTTCGAACCCGAGCGCGCCACCTGGCTCGATGCCGACGTGTTCAAGACCCTGCGTGAATTCCGCGCCGAGGGCCGCCAGTTCGACCTGATCGTGCTGGACCCGCCCAAGTTTGCCCCGTCGGCGCAGCATATCGACCGCGCCGCGCGCGCCTACAAGGAAATCAACCTGGTCGGCATGCAGCTGCTGCGCCCGGGCGGGCTGCTGTTCACCTACTCGTGCTCGGGCGCGATCAGCATGGAGCTGTTCCAGAAGATCGTGGCGGGCGCGGTGACCGATGCGCGTGCGGATGCGCGCATCCTGCGCCGGCTGTCGGCGGGCACGGATCATCCGATGCTGGCGGCGTTCCCGGAAGGTGAGTACCTGAAGGGGTTGTTGCTGGAAAAGATGGCCTGACACAGAGGCTTGCGAGCGGCGATGGCCTCAGGCCGCCGCTTGTTTTCTCCCCTTTCCCGCTTCGCGGGAGAGCGAACCGGCGGCATAGTGGACGCCTGGGCAAGTCCCGCATCTCACCGCCACATATTCCGCATCCGACCAGCCAGATCCACCGGCGCCAGCGCCGGCTTTGCCTTCCCTTCCCCCGGCATCGGCGGCGGCGGCCAGGCCCGGCTATGGAAGTTCGGCATCACGCGATTCGGCAGGAACCGCGTGCGTGACGCATACACATGCCGGTCGCCGAAGCCCACCTGCTGGTGCACGTAGAAGCGTTGCGGCACCACGATATCCAGATGGTCCTTGGCCCGCGTCATCGCCACATACAGCAGCCGCCGCTCTTCCTCGATCTCCTCGGTCGTGCCCGTCGCCAGATCGCTCGGCATGCACCCGTCCACTGCGTTCAACACATACACTGCCTTCCACTCCTGCCCCTTGGCCGAATGGATGGTCGACAGGATCAGGTAGTCCTCGTCGCGCGAGGGCACGCCGGATTCGTCGCTGGAGGCGCTGGGCGGGTCCAGCGTGAGCTCGGTCAGGAAGCGCTCGCGCGCGCCGTAGGTGGCGGCGATGCGCTCCAGCTGCTGCAGGTCGGCCTGGCGCGCGGCGGCATCGTCGTGCAGGCGCTCCAGGTGCGGCGCATACCAGGCCAGCACTTGCTCGAACTCCGAAGGCCATGGCGAGGTGGGCGCCATCAGCGCTCGCGCCAGCGCCAGCAGATCGGCCCAGGCGGGCGCCGCGGCCGGCGGCGGCTCGAATTCCTCCAGCGAGAACAAGGGCTCGGTGGCCAGCGCCATCGCATCGAGCACGCGCGCCGCGGTCTTGGGGCCGATGCCGGGCAGCAGCTGCAGCGTGCGGAAGCCCGCCATGCGGTCGCGCGGGTTTTCCAGCCAGCGCACCACCGCCAGCACGTCCTTGACGTGGGTCGACTCCAGGAATTTCAGCCCGCCGAACTTCACGAACGGGATATTGCGCCGGGCCAGCTCGATCTCTACCTGCGCGCTGTGGTCGGCGGCGCGGAACAGCACCGCCTGTGCCATCAGCGTCAGGCCGGCCTCGCGCCGCGCCAGCACCTGCTCGACCACGTAGCGGGCCTGGTCGGCCTCATCGTTGACCACGATCACGCCGGGCTTTTCGGCCGAGGCGCGCTCGGACCACAGGTCCTTGGTATAGCGCTCGGCCGCCAGCCCGATCACGGCGTTGGCGGCCTGCAGGATCGGCTGCGTCGAGCGGTAGTTCTGCGACAGCGTGACCTGCTGCGCGGCCGGCGTGAACTGCGCAGGGAAGTCCAGGATATTGCGCACGGTGGCGCCGCGGAAGGCATAGATCGACTGCGCGTCGTCGCCCACCACGGTCAGGCCGCGGCCGTCCGGTCGCATGGCCAGCAGGATCGACGCCTGCAGCGCATTGGTGTCCTGGTATTCGTCGACCAGCACATGGTCGAAGCGCGCGCCCATGTCCTGTGCGATGGTGGGCTCGGCCATGGCCTGCGCCCAGTACAGCAGCAGGTCGTCATAGTCCAGCACATGCTGCTTCTGCTTGGCCTCGACATAGCCGGCGAACAGGGTGCGCAGCGCATCGGCCCACATCGCGTAGCGCGGGAACTGCTGCCTGAGCACGTCTTCCAGTGGCGCCTGGGTGTTGACCACGCGCGAGTAGATCGCCAGGCAGGTTTCCTTCTTCGGGAAGCGGCTGGCGGTCTCCGACAGGCCCAGGTCGTGGCGCACCACGTGCATCAGGTCGGCGGCATCGCCGCGGTCGCTGATGGTGAAGGCGGGCGACAGGCCCAGGGTCTCGGCGTATTCGCGCAGCAGGCGCGCGCCGATGGCGTGGTAGGTGCCGGACCACTGCAGCGCCGCGCGCCCCGCGCCGGTCTGGGTGCCCAGCGCCTGGTCGACGATGCGCTCGACGCGCCGTCCCATCTCGGCCGCGGCGCGGCGCGAGAACGTCAGCAGCAGGATGCGGCGCGGATCGGCGCCGGCCAGCACCAGGTGCGCGACGCGGTGCGCCAGCGTATTGGTCTTGCCCGAGCCGGCGCCGGCGATGATCAGCAGCGGCGCGTCGCTGCCGTGTTCCACCGCGGCACGCTGCTCCGGGTTGAGCCGGGACAGGTAGGCGGGGACGTCATCGGCTTCAGGGGCAGCGAGGTCGGCGGCGGGGGCTAGGTCCAAAGTCACAGGGAGGGCTCGGGGAAGGCTCGGAAATCTCAAAAAAGGCTGGCGCCAACTGTATATCCATACAGGGTTTCAGCGCAACCAGCCGACGGGCGATCGGGACATGAAAACAAAAAAGGTGCTCGATGAGCACCTTTTCCCGGTGGTTGGCAGCGACAGCGTTACGCGGACTTTGCCAGCGCGCCATCCAGCAGCTTGTGCAGGGCATCCCACTCGGGCTCGCCCACATAGCGCTTCAGGATGCGGCCGTCCTTGTCGACCACGAAGGTGGTCGGCGTCAGCTGCACATTGCCGAAGGCCTTGGCCGCGGCGCCGTCGGAATCCATCGCCACCTTGAACGGCAGGCCGCGCGTCTTGGCGTAGTTCATCACATACATGGGCGGGTCGTAGTTCATCGCCACGGCGACGAATTCCAGCCCCTTGCCCTTGAACTGCTCATAGGTGCGGACCATGTCCGGCATTTCCTTGACGCAGGTGGCGCAGCTGGTGGCCCAGAAGTTGATCATGTAGACCTTGCCCTTGAGGTCGGCGGTGCTGACCTTCTCGCCCGACAGCAGCGTGAAGGTGGCCGCCGGCGCCGTATTGGCCGGCGACAGTGCGCGATAGCCGAACCAGCCCAGCAGCGCGAGCACGACCACGGCAACGACGATGGGCCAGGGCTTGCGGGAGGATTTGGTGGCAGGGGCAGCAGTGGTCATGGAATCCGGGTCAGGCAGGTTCGGTGAGCAATGGGACATTCTAATGCCGCGGGCGTTCGCGCGCTGCGCGGGGCCGGGCTGCGGCAATCTGCCGCAAGCGCCCCCATCCATTCAGCGCCGGGTGGCGATGGCGGCGCGTGCCTGGTCCAGCGCCTGTTCCAGGTAGGCCCCGTAGAAATCCGGCTGCATGCCGCGCAGCGGGCCGGCGGCGGCGCGGCCCTGGCGGTCCAGGAACAGCACCGTGGGCGCCACCCGCACCTGGTGCGCCCGCGCCCACGCGCGCGCGGTGGTCAGGCTGCCGTCGGCATCGCGCAGCGGGGTGTCGGCGGTCATGTCGAGCTCGCGCACGGCAATCTCGCCGGCGGCGGCCTGCGGGCCCAGGTAGTTGCGGCGCACGGCATCGCAATAGCTGCAGCCCGGCATCGACACCAGCACCACCAGCGGCTCGCCGCGGCGCGCGGCCTCGGTGCCGTGGGCGCCCAGGTCGGTGGCCGGCGGCAGGTGGGCGGGGCTGGCGGCGGCTGCGGGCATGCCGGCCGCGGCTGCCAGCAACGCGCTCGCGGCCACCCAGCGCAGGCTGGTGATGGCAAAGGCGTGACGGGCGATGCGGGCGGCAGGCATGGCAGGAACGTGGGGGCAGGGGGAGTGGGAGCGGCGCGGCAAGCACTGGCGCGCCGCTTTCGGGATAATACCGGTTTCCGCCCGCAGCCTGCGCGCGCCGTCCCCCCATGGATTCCCGATGCGTCTTGTGCCGCCCCCGCCGAGCTTTCCTGCCGCTGTCCGCCGGCCGCTGCTGTGCTGTGCCGCCGTGCTGGCATTCGCCCTGTGCGCCTGTTCGCCGCGCTATGACTGGCGCACCATCCAGTCCGGCGAGGGCGCCTATGCCGCGCTCTATCCGGGCAAGCCCACCAGCGCCGCGCGCGACGTGACCATTGCCGGGCGCAAGCTGCCGATGACCATGGAAGCCGCGCGCGTCGACGATACGCTCTTTGCCGTGGGCGTGGTGACGCTGCCCGCCGATGACGAAGCGCTGCGGCGCGAGGCGCTGGCGGCGATGCAGGCCGGCCTGCTGGCCAACCTTGGCACGCCGTCGGGCGAGCCGCGCGCGCGGCCCGTCACGGTGATGAGTGCTGACCGTCCGGGCCGCCCGCTTGCCGGCGTGGAAGTGCAGGCCAGCGGCGTGTCGCCGCAGGACCAGTCGCCGCGCCGGCTGACGGCGCGCCTGGTGGCCGTGGGTACGCGCGCGTATCAGGCGGTGGTGCTGGAATCGGGCGATGCCGCGCGCGACGCGCGCCAGGCCGAGCAGGTGGAGCAGTTCCTGGGCGGCTTCCACCCGTTCTGACGCGCCGCGCCGCAGGAAAGATTGTTTGTGCCGTGGCTGCGGGAGCGTGGCCCCGGCATGGTTGTCGTCAAAGGAGAGTTGGGATGCGTTGGGAAGTGTGGTTGGCTTATTTCGCCGCGTGCTGGGTGATCGCCGTGTCGCCGGGGTCGGGCGCGGTGCTGTCGATGAGCCATGGGCTCTCGTACGGGCTGCGCAGGACCACCACCACCATCTTCGGCCTGCAGGCCGGGCTGGTGATCGTGCTGCTGGTGGCGGGCGGCGGCCTGGGCGCGCTGCTGCTGGCCTCGGAGCAGGCCTTCATGGTGGTCAAGACGATTGGCGCGCTGTACCTGATCTACCTCGGCGTGCAGCAATGGCGCGCGAAGATGGAGAGCGGGGCGGACCAGGGTGGCAGCGCCGCCCCCGTGCGCGTGGCGGTGATGAGCCGGCGCCGGCGCTTTGCCACCGGCCTGCTGACCAACGTGACCAACCCCAAGGGCATCATCTTCATGGTCGCGGTGCTGCCGCAGTTCATCGATCCCAACCGGCCGCTGGCGCTGCAGCTGGCGATCCTGGCCGCCACCATGTGCTGCGTGGACCTGGTGGTGATGCATGGCTATGCGCTGCTGGCTTCGCGCATGCAGGGGCTGTTCCGCAATGCGCGCGCGGTGCGCTGGCAGAACCGCTTCTTTGGCAGCGTGCTGATGGCGGTGGGCGCTGCGCTGTTCTTCGTGCGCCGGCAACACGCCTGAGCAGGGTCGGCATCAATACTGGCGCGCACCGGCCGGGTTTGCTTCAATGAGGAGGAAACCCGGCCACGGAGACCCCGCATGCCCGCCTCGCTGAACCCCTACGCCGGTGCGCGCTTGCAGCCGCGCCATACCGTGCCCCCGGACGAAGAGCCCGCGCCGCCGGGCGTGCCTCCGAACTTGCCGTTGCCGCCAGAGGAAGACCCGACCCCGCCCCCGGTCGAGCCGCCTGTGGCCGGCCGCTACTGCTTGAGCTCGTAGAAGTCGTTCAGGCAGTAGGCGTCGGTCAGTTCGACCGGCTTGTCGCCATGGGTATAGCCGGTGCGCAGGATATGCAGCAGCGGCTCCCCCGGCGCGATATTCAGGCGCGTGGCCAGTTCCTCGCTGGCGACGATCGCGCGCAGCTTCTCGGTCACGCGCAGCACTGGCTGGCCGATCCGCTCCAGGTAGGCATAGAGTGATTCGCCGATGGCGCTGGCGTCCGGCAGTACCGCCAGCGCCAGCGTGGTCACGTCCATCCAGAAGGTCTTGCCGTCGGCCTTGCGCAGCCGGGTCAGCCTGACAATCTCTTCGCCTTCCGGCAGTGCCAGCGCCGCGGCCTCCTGCGTCGTGGCGCGGCGGCGTTCGAACGCCACCAGCTCGCTGGCCGGCGTCATGCCGCGCCGGCGCGCCAGCTCGCTGAAGTTGTCCAGCCGCGCCGCCTTCGGCTCAGGGCGCGGCGCGATAAAGGTGCCCGCGCCGCGGCTGCGCGTGATCGCGCCTTCCTCTGCCAGCATCTGCAGCGCGCGCCGGGCCGTGACGCGTGAAATCCCCAGTGAATCCACCAGCGTGCGCTCGGACGGCAGCGCGTCGCCCACCCGCCATTGGCCGGCCTGGATGGCCGCAGCCAGCCTGCGCGCCACTTGCAGGTAGATCGGCGTCGCCTCCGCTTCGTCCGGCTTGAGGGCCTGCAACCGTTGATCCATTGCGAATCCTCGTAGGTACCAGAATGTGGGAGCGATGATACCACTTTAGGACATTTCGAGTCGATGTGGCTGGACTTGCGCGGCCTCGGTGATGAAGGCACCACAGCCTCGCTTTTCGTCATTGGTATTAGAAAGGTTTCACTGATTATGCTGGCGGAAAGCGCTGCTGGGATTGGGGGAAATCCTAGGCGTCGTCAAGGGGTGTGTGATGAATCCGCCAAATGTGAGGGCCGTGCGAGTGCTGCTTTGCGCCATCTCAATAAAGATGCCACTTAGATACAATAACATTGTAGTGGTTTTCACTGGTATTTTTATTGTCGGTGGCCGTCTATCTTTCCCCTGACCCTGGCGCCGCCGCATTCCCGCACCGGCTGCCGCGATTTCTGGAAGCAAGATGGCTGAGACGAGCGAAACCCTGTTGCTGCGGGCTCCGGTAAGCGGAGTGCTGCTTCCCCTCGCGGCGGTGCCGGACCCGGTCTTTGCCGACGGCATGTTCGGCGACGGCCTGGCCATCGACCCCCTGAGCGACACGCTGGTGGCGCCTTGCGACGGCACCATCGTCCACCTGGCCGCCACCGGCCACGCCCTGACGCTGCAGGCTCCGTGCGGGGCGCAGGTGCTGCTGCATGTCGGCATCGATACGGTGTCGCTGCGCGGCGAAGGCTTTGCGCCTTGCGTGGCGCAGGGTGCTGCCGTGCGCCAGGGCGATGCGCTGATCCGTTTCGATGTCGACCGCGTCGCGCAGCAGGCGCCGAGCCTGGTGACGGTGATGGCGATCGCCAATGGCGATGCCTTCACCGTCGCCGCCAGGACCGACGCGGCGCAGGCCGAGGCAGGCCGCACGGTGCTGCTGCAGGTGCGTGCCGCGGATGCTGCGGCGCCTGCGCGGGAAGACCACGCGACCGCGGCCGAACAGCGGCGCTCGGTCACGCTGGCCTGCCCTGGCGGCCTGCATGCCCGGCCCGCGGCACGGGCGCGCGAAGCCGCGCGCGGCCTGGACGCCACCGTCGCATTGCACTACGGCAGCCGGCAGGCGAGCCTGGCCAGCCTGGTGGCGCTGCTGGGCCTGGCCGCCGGCGACGGCGCCACGGTCGAGCTGGTGGCAACCGGCCGCGATGCCGGCGCCGCGCTCGATGCGGTCGCGTACGAACTGCAACGCGCCGGCGTGGGCGAAGAAGAACCCGTACCCAAGGTAGCCGCACCGGTGGCGCAGCCCGGCCCTGGCGCCGACCTGCCGGCGGTTGGCATCCCCGGCGTGGCTGCCGCCCCCGGCATCGCGATCGGCACGCTGCACTGGTGGCGCGAGACCACGCTGGAGCCGGCCGAGGTCGGCCAGGGCATTGCTGCCGAGCGCGAGGCCCTGCGCGCCGCGCTGGCGGCCATCGACGCCCAGCTGGCGTATGAGAGCGAAGCCGCCACCGCGCGCCGCGCCGGCGCCGAGGCCGGCATCTTCGCCATGCATCGCGCGCTGCTGGAAGACCCGGCCCTGCAGGGCGCGGCCGAGACCATGATCGCCGCCGGCAAGAGCGCGGGCTTTGCATGGCGCGAGGCCACCCGGGCCGAAGCCGCCATGCTGTCCGCGATGGCCGACCGCCGCATGGCCGAACGTGCCGCCGACCTGCTGGATCTGGGCAAGCGCGTGCTGCGTGCGCTGGCCCCGGCGGGCAGTGTCCCGGTCCAGCTGCCCGCACCGGCTGCCGACGGCGATGTCATCGTGCTGGCCGCTGGGGAATTCACGCCCTCCGACCTGACGGGACTGGACCGCACCCGGGTTGCCGCACTGGTGATGGCGCGCGGTGGCCCGACCTCGCACGCGGCCATCATCGCGCGCCAGCTCGGCATCCCTTGCCTGGTGGCGCTAGGCAGCGCGCTGGAGCGCCTGCAGGACGGCACGCCGGTCATCGCCGACGGCGACAGCGCCCGCCTGCACGCCTGCCCCGATGCGCATTTGCTGGGCGCCGCTGCCAGCGCCGTCAGGCTGCGCACGCAGCAGCGCGAGGCCGACCTGCGCGCCGCGCACGCCGCGGCCAGCACCCGCGATGGCGTGCCTGTCGAGGTGGCCGCGAATATCGGCAGCCTCGACGACGCCCGCAATGCCGTGGCGCATGGTGCCGATGCGGTCGGCTTGCTGCGCACCGAACTGCTGTTCCTGCACGGCGACGCAGCCCCCGCGGCGGCGGACCATACCGCCCGCTGCCAGGCCATTGCCGATGCCCTGCAGGGGCGCAGCGCGATCGTGCGCACGCTTGATATCGGCGCCGACAAGGACGCCGCCTGGCTGCACCTGCCTGCCGAAGACAACCCCGCCCTGGGCCTGCGCGGCGTGCGCCTGGCGCAGGTGCGCCCGCAACTGCTGGACGATCAGCTGAGCGGCCTGCTGGCCGTGCGCGCGAGTGCGCCGCTGCGCATCCTGCTGCCCATGGTCAGCGAGGTCGGCGAACTGCTGGCCTGGCGCGAACGCATCCGTGCGCTGGCGGCCAAAGCGGGCGCCGATCCCGATATCGAGGTCGGCGTGATGATCGAAGTCCCTTCCGCCGCGCTGCTGGCCGACCAGCTCGCCGAGCACGCCGATTTCTTTTCGATCGGCACCAATGACCTGACCCAGTACACCCTGGCCATGGACCGCTGCCAGCCCGAACTGGCGGCGCGCATGGACGGCCTGCATCCCGCGGTGCTGCGCATGATCGCCGCCACCACCGAGGGCGCCGCGCGCCACGGGCGCTGGGTGGGCGTGTGCGGCGCGCTGGCGGGCGACCCGCTGGCCGTGCCGGTGCTGGTCGGCCTGGGCGTGACCGAGTTGTCAGTCGACGCCGGGCTGGTGCCGGGCGTCAAGGCGCGCGTGCGCGCGCTCTCGCATGCCGATTGCCGGCAGCGCGCAGGCGAATTGCTGCGGCTGCCGTCAGCCGCCGCGGTGCGCGACGCGTGCCGCCGCTACTGGCCCGCATAAACGCCGGCCGACCAGAACCCAATACGCGCCACGCGCGCACAGATTCGGAGAACGCCAATGAAGATGGACCTGCTGCCCAGGGTGCAACGCCTGGGCGCCACGCTGATGCTGCCGATTGCCGTGCTGCCCGTGGCCGGCCTGCTGCTGCGCCTGGGCCAGCCCGACGTGTTCGACATCAAGCTGATGGCCGAGGCCGGCAACGCGGTCTTTGCCAACCTGGCCCTGCTGTTCGCGATCGGCGTGGCGGTGGGCTTTGCGCGCGACAACAACGGCGCGGCGGCGCTGGCCGGCACCATCGGCTACCTGGTGCTGACCACGGTGATGAAGACCATCGACAAGTCGCTCGACATGGGCGTGCTGGCCGGCATCGTCGCCGGCGCGGTCGCTGGCGGGCTCTACAACCGCTATCGCAACGTCGCGCTGCCACCCTATCTGGGCTTCTTCGCCGGCAAGCGCTTCGTGCCCATCGTCACGGCGCTGTGCTGCCTGCTGCTGGGCATCGTGCTGGCCTACGCATGGGCGCCGGTGCAGGCGGGCATCAACGCGGCCGGCGCATGGCTGACCACGGCGGGCTCGGCCGGCGCCTTTGTGTTCGGGCTGCTGAACCGGCTGCTGCTGGTGACCGGGCTGCACCACCTGATCAATACCCTGGCGTGGTTCGTGTTCGGCAGCTACGCCGATCCGGCCACGGGGGCGGCGGTATCGGGCGACCTGCACCGCTACTTTGCCGGCGACCCCGGCGCAGGCCTGTTCATGACCGGCTTCTTCCCGGTAATGATGTTCGGCCTGCCCGCCGCCTGCCTGGCGATGTACCACGAGACGCCGCCGGCGCGGCGCGCGCTGGTGGGCGGCATGCTGTTCTCGATGGCGCTGACCTCGTTCCTGACCGGCATCACCGAGCCAATCGAGTTCAGCTTCATGTTCCTGGCGCCGGTGCTGTACGGCCTGCATGCGCTGATGACTGGCCTGTCGATGGCGCTGTGCCATGCGCTCGATATCCGGCTGGGCTTCACCTTCTCGGCGGGCGCGATCGACTATGTGCTGGGCTACGGGCTGTCCAGCCGCGGCTGGCTGGCGATTCCGCTGGGGCTGGCCTATGCGCTGGCCTATTACGGGCTGTTCCGCTTCTTCATCCGCCGCTTCAACCTGCTGACGCCGGGCCGCGATGAAGTGGTGCCCGTGGTGCCCGCCGGCGGTGCCGCGCAGCCGGCCACGGGCAGCGTGGCGCAACGCTATGTCGAAGCGCTGGGCGGCCCCGCCAACCTGGTCGTGGTCGATGCCTGCACCACGCGGCTGCGGCTGAACGTGGCCGACATCGGCGCGGTGTCAGAGCCGCAACTCAAGGCGCTGGGCGTGCGCGGCGTGCTCAAGCGCCCGCCCAACGTGGTGCAGGTTGTGATCGGGCCGCAGGCCGAGCAGGTTGCCGGCGACATCCGCGCGGTGCTGCAGCAGGCGCCGCAGGCCACGGCCGTCGTGGCTGCTGCGCCCGCCGCTGCAACCCAGGCGCCCGTGCCGGCTGCTGGCGCCTTCGATCCCGCCTGGTGGATCGATGCGCTGGGCGGCGCCGCCAATATCGCCTCGGTCGGCGTGGTGGCACTGACGCGGCTGCGCGTGGTGGTGCGCGAGCGCGCCCGGGTGCGTGCCGGCCACCTTGCCGGCAGCCAGCTGATGTGGATCGGCGAAGACACCGCCCATATCGCCTTCGGCCATGCGGCAGACGGCCACGCGGCCGCCTTCGAGCGCGCCCTGCAAGCCATGCCCACCTGACCCCCGCCGCCGCAGCCGTGCGCGGCTGCGGTCGACCTTCCCCATCGGCCACAACAACGACGGCCGCGACGACAGCCGCGCCGGTGGATACCGTCTGCCTATCCAGGAGTCATTGATCGTGAAACGCATTGCACTGACGGCGCTGCTCGCAGCGTCGGCCGGGGGCGCCTGCGCCCAGTCCGCCGGCACCGGCATCACCTTGTACGGCCGCGCCGTGGCCGGCCTCGACTATGTCAACGGCATCGCCCGCCCGGGCGGCGACGTGGACACCTTCCGCTTCGGCAGCAACCAGTACGGCGTCAGCTTCTGGGGCATGCGCGGCACCGAGGACCTTGGCGGCGGCCTGCGCGGGGTCTTCAACCTGGAGGGCATGATCACCTCCGGCACCGGGCGCTCCGATCCGCTGTTCAATCGCCGCGCGCAGGTGGGCCTGGCCAGCAACGACTGGGGCGCGCTGCTGCTGGGCCGGGCCATGAGCCTGACCGACGACGAGAGCGGCGCGATCGACCCGATGGGCCTGCAGGCCAGCTCGGTCGCCACGCTGGCCTATGGCCGCAACTGGGGCTCGCGCCCCAATGCCGTGACCTACAACTCGCCGGTGTGGGGCGGGCTGAGCGTGCGCGCGCAGGCCGGCAGCGACGGCGTGGCGGGCAGCTTCAACAGCGGCAAGCAACTGAGCGCGGCCATCAAGTACGCGCAGGGAAACTTGAACCTGACCGGCATCTACGAGGAACTGCGCGATGCGCAGGGCCGCATGGACAACCTGTACGCAAGCTCGCGCCAGTACACGCTCGGTGGCAGCTATGCGCTGAACAACCTGCGCCTGTTCGCCGGCTACAACCTGACCGTGTCCTCGGGCGATACCGTGGCCACGCCGGAGAACACCTACGCCGCCACGCGCAGCCAGATGGCATGGGTCGGCGCCAACTACCGCGTGCTGCCGGCGCTGACGCTGCTGTCCGGCGTCTACTACGCCACCCTGAACAAAAGCGGCGGGCATGGCACGCTTGTCACACTGGGCGCAAAGTATGACTTGTCGAAGCGCACCTCGCTGTATGGCACGGTGGCGTCGGTGTTCAACTCGCGCAATGCCACCTTCTCGGTGGAGGCGTCGCCGGACACCATGCCGCGCGCCGGGGCGGACCAGCAGGGCGCCTATGCCGGCATCATCCACCTGTTCTGACGGTGGCTGGCCGGTGATTCAAATGTATTGGAGAGCATTGCCATGAAAGGAAACATCCTGACGCCGGCCGGCTGGATCTTCGGAGAGATCCATGCCGGCCCGGACGGACGCATCGCGCGCATCGAGGGCGTGCCCGCCACGCCTGAGCACAACGATGCCCCGTACGTGCTGCCGGGGTTTGTCGACCTGCTCAACCACGGCGGCGGCGGCAAGGACTTCATGGATGGCGAGGCCGCGGTGCCGGTGATCCTGCGCGCGCATGTGCGCTTTGGCACCACCAGCCTGCTGGGCAGCACCATGACCTCGCCGCACGACGTGCTGCTGTCCGCACTGCAGGCGCTGGGCCGGGCCTGCGCGCAGCGCCCGCCCGGCGCGGCGCGCATGCTGGGCGTGCACCTGGAAGGGCCGTATATCAACCCCGGCAAGCTGGGCGCGCAGCCGGATACCTCGGCCACCGCCACGCCCGAAGAACTGGAGCAGTACCTGGGCGCCGCGCCGCTGAAGGTCGTGACGCTGGCGCCCGAACTGCCGGGGCATCTGGACATCATCCGCCTGCTGGCCGCGCGCGGCGTGCGCGTGCAGCTGGGCCACACGCTGGGCACCTATGAAGACGCCGTGGCCGCGCTGGAGGCCGGCGCCAGCGGCTTCACCCACCTGTTCAACGCGATGACCCCGCTGCAGCACCGCGCGCCGGGCGTGGTGGCGGCAGCGCTGGCGCATGCCGAGTTTGCCGAGCTGATCCCTGACCTGCTGCACGTCCACCCCGGCGCCATCCGAGCCGCGCTGCGCGCGATTCCGCGGCTGTATGCGGTCACTGACGCCACCGCCGCCGCGGGCATGCCGGACGGCGTGTACCACCTGGGCAGCCAGACCGTCTACAAGGTCCACGGCAGCGTGCGCCTGGCCGACGGCACGCTGGCTGGCAGCGTGCTGACCATGGACCAGGCGCTGCGCAACTTTGTGTCGATCGGGCTGGACCTGGCCGATGCGTCGCGGCGCGTGTCGCTGTATCCGGCCCAGTACCTGGGCATGTCCGACCGCGGCATGCTGGCACAGGGCTGCTGGGCCGACGTGGTCGTGCTGGACCGCGCGCTCTCGGTGCGCACCGTTTATGTCGAAGGAGAATGCTGTGTCGAGAATGCTTGAAGAGGCGCTGAGCGCGCCGGCCGTGGTGGCCGCGCAGTTGGCGCAGGCGCCGCGCGTGGCGGCGCTGGCCGCGCAACTCGCCGCGCACGCCTGGCCCGCGGCGCTGACCGTGGCGCGCGGCAGCTCGGACCATGCCGCCAGCTACTTCGCCACGCTGGTCACGCGCCGGCTGGGCGTGCCGGTGGCCTCGCTGCCGATGTCGACGGTGACGCTGCACGACAGCGCGCTGCGCGTGGCCGGGCTGCTGGCGGTGGCGTTCTCGCAGTCGGGCCGCAGCCCGGACCTGGTCGAGACCATGCAAGCGCTGCGCGATGGTGGCGCCGCCACCGTGGCGCTGGTCAACGCGCCCGATTCGCCGCTGGCGCAGGCGTGCGCGCATGAACTGCCCTTGCTTGCCGGCCCCGAGCAGAGCGTGGCCGCGACCAAGAGCTATATCGCCATGCTGTCGATGTCGGCGCTGCTGGTGGGGCATCTCGAGGCCGCGCGCAGCGGCGAGCGCGAACTGGTCGATGCCTGCGCGGGCTTGCCGGCCGCGCTGGCGCAAGCGGCCGCGCAGGACTGGTCGGCGCTGGTGCCCGCGCTGCGCGACGTGGAGCGCATGATCGTGCTGGGCCGCGGCGCGGGCCTGGCGATTGCGCAGGAAGCGGCGCTCAAGCTCAAGGAGACCTCCGGCATCCAGGCCGAGGCCTTCTCCGGCGCCGAAGTGCGGCACGGCCCGATGGAAATCATCGGTGACGGCTACCCGCTGCTGGTGTTCGCGCCGCGCGGACCGGAACAGGCCGGGCTGCTGGCGCTGGCCGCCGAGATGCGCAAGCGTGGTGCGCGCGTGCTGCTGGCCGCGCCTCCTGGCACGGTTGATGCGGAGCTGCCCCTGGAGTTGCCACTGGCGCCGGCCGGCCATCCGCTGCTCGATCCGATCTGCGCCATCCAGAGCTTCTATGTCGCTGCGCAGGCGCTGGCTCTGGCGCGCGGCCGCAATCCCGACCAGCCGCAGTACCTGCGCAAGGTGACCGAGACGCGCTGAGCCGGCCCATACTGCCCCAATACCGCCCCACGCCGCCCCGGCAAGCAAGGAGTCAGTCATGCAAACCACCCGAACCGCCACTTCCTCCGGCACTGCCGACGCGCGGCCGCTGGACCTCGTCATCTTCGGCGGCGCCGGCGACCTGTCGGCGCGCAAGCTGCTGCCATCGCTCTACATGTGCCACCGCGACGGCAACCTGCCCGATGGCACCCGCATCATCGGCGTGGGCCGGCACCGCTGGGACCGCGAGGCCTTTGTCAATTTTGCCGATGAAAGAGCGCAACCGTTTGTCGACGCGCGCTATCTTGAGCCGGCCAAATGGCAGACCTTCCTGCAGCGGCTGGATTTCGTGCACGTTGACGCCTCGCAGTCCGGGGACTATCCGGCGCTGGCCGCGCAACTGCGCCAGGACGCGCCGCGCATCTACTACATGGCGATGCCGCCCGGCTTGTTCGCGGCCACCTGCGACAACCTTGCCAGCCATGGCCTGATCGCCAACGACACACGGCTGGTGCTGGAAAAACCGCTGGGCGTGGACCTGGCCTCGGCCATCGGCATCGGCGAGGTGGTCAGCCGCTACTTCAGCGAGGACCGCACCTACCGGATCGACCACTATCTGGGCAAGGAAACGGTGCAGAACCTGATGGCGCTGCGCTTCGGCAATTCGATCTTCGAGCCGCTGTGGCGCACGCCGTTCGTGCGCAGCGTGCAGATCACCGTGGCCGAGACCGTGGGCGTGGGCACGCGCGGCGGCTTCTACGACGAGGCCGGCGCCATGCGCGACATGGTGCAGAACCACCTGCTGCAGCTGGTCAGCATCCTGGCGATGGAGCCGCCGGCATCGCTCACCTCCGATGCGGTGCGCGATGAAAAGCTCAAGGTGCTGCGCTCGCTGCGGCCGATGTCGCCCGAGGACGTGCGCCGCAATACCGTGCGCGGCCAGTACACCGCGGGCGCCATCGCCGGCGAGCTGGTGCGCGGCTACCTGCAGGAAGAAGGCATTCCGCCCGACAGCCGCACCGAGACCTTCGTCGCGATGCGCGCCGAGCTGGGCACGTGGCGCTGGAACAAGGTGCCGTTCTACCTGCGCACCGGCAAGCGCATGCAGGAGCGCGTGACCGAGGTGGTGATCAACTTCGCCGAGGTGCCGCATTCGATCTTCGATGCCGGCAGCACGCTGCAGCCCAACCGCATGGTGATCCGGCTGCAGCCGGAAGAGTCGGTGCGGCTCACGCTGATGGTCAAGCAGCCGGGCGAGGGCATGAAGCTGAAACCGCTGAGCCTGGCGCTGAACCTGGACTCGGCCTTCACCACGCGGCGCGCCGAAGCCTACGAGCGCCTGCTGCTCGACGTGATCCGCGGCCGGCTGGCGCTGTTCGTGCGGCGCGACGAACTGCAGGCCGCCTGGACCTGGGTCGACCCGATCCTGGAAGCGTGGCGCCAGCAGGACGAAGGCCCGCGCCCCTATACCGCCGGCACCTGGGGCCCGGCGGCATCGTCGGCGTTCATGGCGCGCGAAGGCGTGCAGTGGTCGGAGGAGGCGTGATGCGGCTGACCGAACGCCCTGCATGGCGGGCTCTCGCCGCGCTGGCGGCGCAGCCGCTGCCGCACCTGCGTGAACTGGTGCACGAGCCGGGCCGCGGCGACTACGCGCGCTTGTCGGCTGCCGGCATCGGACTGGACTCACGCGGCAACGCATCAACCGCGCTGTCCATGAAGCGCTGCTGGCCCTGGCGCAAGATGCGGGCATCGAGGCGCAGCGCGACGCCATGCTCGCCGGCGAAGCCGTCAACGCCACCGAAGGCCGCGCCGTGCTGCACGTCGCGCTACGTGGTGGCGCCGACGCCCATCCACCCTGGGGAAACGGGCTGGCGGCGGAAATCGATGCGGAACTGACGCGCGCCTGCGACTTCGCCGATGCCGTGCGCGATGGCCGCGTGCGCGGCTTCGGCGGCGCGCCGGTCCGGCATGTGGTCAGCCTCGGCATCGGCGGTTCCGACCTGGGCCCACGCATGGCCTGCGAGGCGTTGGCCGCGCACGCCAGCGACGCCGTGCAGCTGCATTTCGTCTCCAACCCGGACCCGGCGCAGTTATACGCCGTGTCCGCAGGAGGCCGCACGGCTGGCACCGCATCGCACCTTCCCCGGCAACGTGCCGGTCAGCCTGCTCTGGCTGGACACGCTCGACGCCGCGCCCCTGGGCGCGCTGATCGCGCTGTACGAGCACAAGGTCTTCGTGCAGGCCGCGATCCGGGGCATCCACGCCTATGACCAGTGGGGCGTGGAGCTGGGCAAGGCAATCGCGTCGGACATGCAGGGGTGCCTGGCGCGGCGCGAGGTGCCCAAGGAGATGGATCCGGTGGGGGCTGCGACGCTCGCTTCACTTGTTGGTTAGGCCGAGGCATTCAACCGCCCGCCATCCGCAACGCCCGCCGATACTGGATCGCCTCCCCCACGTGCGCGGCGGTCAGCACCTCGGCACCTTCCAGGTCCGCGATGGTGCGGGCCACCTTCAGCACGCGGTAGTACGACCGCGCCGACCACGCCAGCCGCGTCATCGCGCCGCGCAGCAATGCCTGCGCCTGCGGTTCCATCGCGCAGTGCTGTTCGATCTCACGTCCGCCCAGTTCATTGTTGGGCTTGCCCTGCCGGGCCAGCTGGCGCTCGCGCGCGGCCAGCACGCGGGTGCGCACCACGGCGCTGGGTTCGCCGGGCGGGCCGTCGAGCATCTCGCCCTGGTCCTGCGCGGGGACTTCCACCTGCAGGTCGATGCGGTCGAGCATCGGGCCGGAGATGCGGGACTGGTAGCGCCGCACCTGGTCGGGCGTGCAGCGGCAGGGGCGGTCGGGATGGCCGAGGTAGCCGCACGGGCAGGGGTTCATTGCGGCGACGAACTGGAAGCAGGCGGGGAAGTCGGCGTGGCCGGCGGCGCGGGCGATGGTGATGCGGCCGGATTCCAGCGGCTCGCGCAGGACTTCCAGCACCCTGCGGTCGAATTCGGGCAGCTCGTCCAGGAACAGCACGCCGTGGTGCGCCAGCGAGATCTCGCCCGGGCGCGGGTTGTTGCCGCCGCCGACCATGGCCGGCCCGGATGCCGTGTGGTGCGGCGACCGGCACGGGCGCTGGCCCCATAGCGCGGTGCGGAAGCCGCCCGGCGTCAGGCTCATGACCGCGGCGGACTCCAGTGCTTCCTGCAGCGTCATCGGCGGCAGCAGCCCGGGCAGGCGCTGCGCCAGCATCGACTTGCCGGTGCCCGGCGGGCCCACCAGCAGGGCGGAGTGCTGGCCGGCGGCCGCCACTTCCATGGCCCGCCGTGCCTGCGCCTGGCCGCGCACGTCGCGCATGTCGGGACCGCGGTCCGTGGTGGCGGGCAGCAACGCCGGCATGGCGCGGGGCAGCCGCGCCTCCGGCAGGGGGCAGAGGTGGTCGCATGCCTGGCGCAGCGTGGCGGCGGCATGCACCGCCAGGTCCTCGATCAGCGCGGCCTCGGCGCCATTGCCTGCGGCCACCAGGAAGGCGCGCGGCGCCTCGCCGGAGGCGGCGCGGGCGGCGTTGTCGCGCGCCAGGCCCATGGCCATGGCCAGCGCGCCGCGCACCGGGCGCAGTTCGCCGGACAGGGACAGCTCGGCGGCGAACTCATGCGCATCCAGTGCCTCGGACGGGATCTGGCCGCTGGCGGCCAGGATGCCCAGCGCGATGGCCAGGTCGAAGCGGCCGGATTCCTTGGGCAGGTCGGCCGGGGCCAGGTTGACGGTGATGCGGCGGTTGGGAAACTCATAGCCGCTGTTGAGGATGGCGGCGCGCACGCGCTCGCGGCTTTCGCGCACGCCGGTGTCGGCCAGGCCGACGATGGTGAAGGCCGGCAGGCCGTTGGCAAGGTGGGTCTCGACCCGCACCGGCGGCGCGGCGATGCCGGTCAGTGCCCGGCAGCGTAGGACGGCAAGGCTCATGTCATTGAACTGTTAACGAAAAAGGCCGCCAGGAGTGGCGGCCTTCAGACAGGCTGGCGGGATCGGGCAGGGCCGGCGTGCTCACGCGCCCCCGGTCGAGTCCACCGAGCCGGCGCCGGGCGGGATGCCGGCGCGGCGCTCAAGCTCCGCCACGCGGCCCTCCAGTTCTTCCAGGCGGGCGCGGGTGCGGGCCAGCACCTGCGACTGGACGTCGAATTCCTCGCGCGTGACCAGGTCCAGCTTGGCAAAGCCCTGGGTCATCATGCCGCGCACGTTTTTTTCGATGTCCCTTGCCGGCGAGTTGCGCAGCGCCTCGCTGACCTTGTTCTGCAGGTCGTTGAAGAGATCGGTCGGTTTCATGGTTTCTCCTTTGCGCACCTAACTGGTGCCAATCCGGGTGGGCATCTGGCGTATAGCGCGCTTTCGCACAGGATTTGGGCGCCCCGATTGCGGGCGCGCGGCCTTGTGTGTCGCGGCACGCAGCCACCGTCAGGACTCAATTATCGCCCGTGAGGCACGTGGGCGAAAGCTCCGGCGTATCCGCGTTCACACCTTTTAACCCGATCTGGCTTCGCTGCAGGGCAGATTCAAGTCTGGCTTTGGTCACGGCACGCGATCACGGCCGACATGGATCGCCGATTTCCGAGGAGCTGGCATGGCAGTTGCAGTAGTGGGTACGCCTGCTTCATTGAATCACTGAAATCCAATAAACGAAATCCGAGCCATCAGGAAAAGGGAGAAGAAATCCATGAAGAAGTTGGCCCTTGCAGTCAGCGCGGTTGTTCTGACCAGTGCTGCTGCCACTGCCTACGCGCAAAGCACGGACGCGGCGGCCCCGGCACCGGCCGCCGCCGCGGCCGAGCCGGCATCGCCGCATACGTTCACGGCCAACGTGTCGCTGGTCTCGGACTACCGCTATCGCGGCATCAGCCAGACCAACCTGCGCCCGGCCATCCAGGGTGGCTTTGACTACGCCCACGAAAGCGGCTTCTACGTGGGCAACTGGAACTCCAGCATCAGCTGGCTCGAGGATGCCAACCCGGCGGTCTCGGCGCCGGTCGAGATGGATTTCTACGGCGGCTTCAAGAACACCTTCAAGGTTGCCGGCACCGAATTCAACTATGACGTGGGCGTGCTCCAGTACTACTACCCGGGCGGCTACAACAACCCGCGCCCTTACACCACGGAACTGTACGCCGGCATCGGCTGGGGCCCGGTGTTCCTGAAGTACTCGCACGCGGTCACCAACCTGTTTGGCTGGGCCGACAGCAAGAACAGCGGCTACATCGACCTGAGCGCCAACGTGCCGCTGAACTTCTGGGATCTGACCCTGAACGCGCACGTCGGCTACCAGGACGTCAAGCACAACAGCGATGCCTCGTACACCGACTGGAAGATCGGCCTGACCAAGGACCTGGGCAAGGGTTTCGCGCTGGCCGTGGCCTATGTCGATACCAACGCCAAGCAAGCGGCGTACACCAGCGCCAACCGTGGCCGCTACCTGGGCAAGGCGGCGGCGTGGGCCTCGATCACCAAGACTTTCTAACTCTGACGCAGCCCGGGCGAGCTGCCGGCCCGCCCCCAGGAGAATCCTGATGAAACTCATCATTGCAGTGATCAAGCCGTTCAAGCTCGACGAGGTGCGCGAAGCGCTGTCGGACGTGGGCGTGTCCGGCATCACCGTGACCGAAGTGAAAGGCTTCGGCCGCCAGAAAGGCCACACCGAGCTGTACCGCGGCGCGGAGTACATCGTCGACTTCCTGCCCAAGGTGAAGATCGAGGTGGCGGTGCCGGACGACGTGGTCGAGCGCGCCATCGAGGCGGTCGAGAAATCGGCCCGCACCGGCAAGATCGGCGACGGCAAGATCTTCGTGGCCCCGATCGAGCAGGTCATCCGCATCCGCACCGGCGAGACCGGCGGCGATGCCCTGTGACCCCGAGACAGCACAACACAAGAGGTTAAGCACATGAAAACCTGGTTCAAGCGATTCCTGACGGCTGGCGCGATGGCGCTGGCCATCGGCACGGCGGGCGTGGGCATCTCCACGCCGGCCGCCGCACAAACAAGCCGGCCGCCGAGGCATCCGCCCCGGCCGCCTCCGCCGCCCCCGCCGCAGCCGCTGCCGAAGCGTCGGCGCCGGCTGCTCCGCTGCCGCTGCGCCTGCCGCGGCCGCACCGGCCGCCGCCCCCGCGGAAGCCGCCGCCGCCCCCGCGGAAGCCGCCGCCGCGCCGGCCGCACCGGCGCCCAACAAGGGCGACACCGCCTGGCTGCTGGTCTCGACCGCCTTCGTGATCCTGATGACGCTGCCCGGCCTGGCGCTGTTCTACGGCGGCCTGGTGCGCTCCAAGAACATGCTGTCGGTGCTGATGCAGTGCCTGGTGATCTTCTCGCTGGTGGCGCTGCTGTGGGCGATCTATGGCTACAGCTTTGCCTTCACCGAGGGTAACGCCTTCTTCGGCGGCACCGACCGGCTCTTCATGAAGGGGCTGACGGTCGAGGCCGTGGCTGCCACCTTCAGCAAGGGCGTGGTGGTGCCGGAACTGGGCTACTTCGCCTTCCAGTGCGCCTTCGCCTGCATCACCTGCGGCCTGATCATCGGCGCCTTCGCCGAACGCGCCAAGTTCTCGGCCGTGCTGGTGTTCGTGGTGCTGTGGTTCACGTTCTCCTACATCCCGATGGCCCACATGGTCTGGTTCTGGCCGGGTCCGGACGCCTACACCGACGCCGCTGCCGGCGCCGCCGCGACCGCCAAGTCGGGCTGGCTGTTCCAGAAGGGCGCGCTCGACTTCGCCGGCGGCACCGTGGTGCATATCAACGCCGCCGTGGCTGGCCTGGTGGGTGCCTATATGTTCGGCAAGCGCATCGGCTTCGGCCGCGAGGCGATCCGTCCGCACAGCCTGACGTTCACCATGGTCGGCGCTTCGCTGCTGTGGTTCGGCTGGTTCGGCTTCAACGCCGGCTCGGCGCTGGAAGCCAACGGCTCGGCCGCACTGGCCTTCGTCAACACGCTGCTGGCCACCTCCGCCGCGGTGCTGGCGTGGACCTTCGGCGAGTGGATCGGCAAGGGCAAGCCGTCGATGCTGGGCGGTGCCTCGGGTGCGGTGGCCGGCCTGGTGGCGATCACCCCGGCTGCCGGCTTCGTCGGCCCGATGGGCTCGATCGTGATCGGCCTGCTGGCTGGCCTGCTGTGCCTGTGGGGCGTGACCGGCCTGAAGCGCATGCTGGGCATGGACGACTCGCTGGACGTGTTCGGCGTGCACGGCGTGGGCGGCATCCTGGGGGCGCTGCTGACCGGCGTGTTCGCTTCGCCCAGCCTGGGCGGCACGGGCATCTACGACTACGTGACCAACAAGGTGGCGGACGACTATTCGATCGCCGGCCAGCTGTGGATCCAGTTCGAAGGCGTGCTGACCACCGTGGTGTGGTCCGGCGTGGTCGCCTTCGTGGCCTACAAACTGGTTGACATGCTGATCGGCCTGCGGGTGCCGGAAGACGAAGAGCGCGAGGGCCTGGATATCACCTCGCACGGCGAGACCGCGTATGAAGTCTGATCGAAAAAGTGTTGTGCTGGAGAGCTGATTGGGAATCTTCTCTCAGGAGCTTTAGCCCGGCCGCGTGCCGGGCTTTTTTCTCTCCGGCATTGCTTGCGATTGCAGACATTTGCCGGTCAGCCGTGGCCGAGCCACGCGTGCTGCGCCTCGGCGAGGACTCCCGTAGCTCCTCGCAAAACCCGCCAGCCGAGTGCCGGCAAGGGCTGGCTGGCGATCCCCCCGCGCGCCGCGCGGGCTTTTCGCAAAGTGCTTAACTCCGATCTTAAAAAGCTTCAATTGTCTTTAATGTGCGGGGCACATACATTGCCAGTGAGGCAGTTTCCTCCACCTGCAGAACGCTCCCCGTATCTGTCAGGCCATTCAAGAGCGCGGCATCGCCGCGCTTTTTTTTGCCTGTGCGGCCGGCTCTTTATTTCGCGCCGCCCATCCCCATATCTTTATCCCTCAGGCCCGGCCGTGCATATCCTTATAAGTGGGGTGCCAGCGCCTGGTTGGCCGTTCCTCTACAATCGGGGCGAACGATAAAGACGATCTATAGGATGGATATGGTCCCGCATCTCATCACCGCGCTGAACGGTCCGCTGCTCGAACTGGAAAAGAAGATCCTGGACGCCACGCCGTCCATCGAGCGCTGGTTCAGACTGGAATGGCAGGAGCATACCCCTCCGTTCTATTGCTCGGTGGACCTGCGCAATGCCGGCTTCAAGCTGGCGCCGGTCGATACCAACTTGTTCCCGGGCGGCTTCAACAACCTCGCCCCGGAAATGCTGCCGCTGGCGGTCCAGGCGGCGATGGCGGCGATCGAGAAGATCTGCCCGGACGCCAAGAACCTGCTGCTGATCCCTGAGCGTCACACCCGCAACATGTTCTACCTGCAGAACGTGGCGCGGCTGTCGCTGATCATGCGCCAGGCGGGCCTGAACGTGCGCCTGGGCTCGCTCTCCGAGGAAATTACCGAACCGACCCCGATCGAGCTGCCCGACGGCCAGACCCTGGTGGTCGAGCCGCTGGCGCGCCTGGGCACCAAGGGCCGCCGGCTGGGGCTGAAGGACTTCGACCCCTGTTCGATCCTGCTGAACAACGACCTGTCGGCCGGCATCCCGCCGATCCTGGAGAACATCAACGAGCAGTACCTGCTGCCGCCGCTGCACGCCGGCTGGTCCACCCGCCGCAAGACCAGCCACTTCGCCGCCTATGACGAGGTGGCCAAGAAGTTCGCCAAGCTGATCGACATCGACCCGTGGATGGTCAACCCGTACTTTGCGCGCACCACCGGCGTGAATTTCCACGAGCGCGTGGGTGAGGAGGAGCTGGCCGACGCGGTCGAGGGCGTGCTCAAGAAGATCGCCAAGAAGTACCGCGAGTACGGCATCAAGGAAACGCCGTACGTAGTAGTCAAGGCCGATGCCGGCACTTACGGCATGGGCATCATGACCGTGCGCGATCCGTCCGAGGTCAAGGGCCTGAACCGGAAGGAGCGCAACAAGATGAGCGTTGTCAAGGAAGGCCTGGAGGTCAGCGACGTCATCATCCAGGAAGGCGTGCACACCTTCGAGAAGGTCAATGAAGCGGTGGCCGAGCCGGTGGTGTACATGATCGACCGCTACGTGGTCGGCGGCTTCTACCGCGTGCACACGGGCCGCGGCAACGACGAGAACCTGAACGCGCCGGGCATGCATTTCGTGCCGCTGGCGTTCGCGCCCAACGGCATCCCGGACAGCCACGCCAAGCCTGGCGCCGCCGTGCCGAACCGCTTCTACATGTATGGCGTGGTGGCCCGGCTGGCACTGCTGGCGGCGTCGCTGGAGCTCGAGAAGACCGACCCGAACCCGATTATCTGAGCCGCCGCCATGCGCATCCTCTTCATCACCGATCCGCTGGAGACCTTCAAGACGTACAAGGACTCCACCTACGCCATGATGACCGAGGCCGCCGCGCGCGGCCACGAGCTGTACTGGTGCCTGCAGCCACAGCTGGCGCTGTCCGGCCGCACGGTCGAGACCGTGGCCACGCGCCTGCACCTGACCGGCGAGACCAGCGACGCCGATCACAGCGCCTGGTACCGGGAGGGTAACAGCGCGCTGGAGCCGCTGTCGGCCTTCGACGCGGTGCTGATGCGCAAGGATCCGCCCTTCGACATGGAGTACGTCACCAGCACCTGGCTGCTGGAGCTGGCCGAGTCGCAGGGCGCGCGCGTGTTCAACAAGCCGCGCGCGATCCGCGACCATTCCGAGAAGCTGGCCATTGCCCAGTACCCGGAATACATCACGCCGACGCTGGTCACGCGCGACCTGGCGCGCATCCGCGACTTCCACGCCGAGCATCGCGACATCATCGTCAAGCCGCTGGACGGCATGGGCGGCATGGGTGTGTTCCGCGTCGGCGCGGACGGCATGAACCTGGCCGCGATCGTCGAGACGCTGGGCCACGACGGCGCCCGCACGCTGATGGTGCAGCGCTATATCCCGGCGATCAAGGACGGCGACAAGCGCATCCTGCTGATCGGCGGCGTGCCGGTGCCGTATTCGCTGGCGCGCGTTCCGATGGCGGGCGAAGTGCGTGGCAACCTGGCTGCCGGCGGCACCGGCCGCGCGCAGGAACTGAGCCAGCGCGACCGCGAGATCGCCGAGGCACTGGCGCCGGGGCTGTGGGGGCAGGGCCTCCTGCTGGTGGGCCTGGACGTCATCGGCGACTACCTGACAGAAGTCAATGTGACGAGTCCGACCTGTTTCCAGGAGATCACCCAGCAAACCGGCTTCCATGTCGCGGCGATGTTCATCGACGCGCTGGAGCACGCCGTCGACGCTGCCGGCCGCTGAGCCTGGCCGGCAGCGGGGGCGCGGGGGCTGCCTGCTACAATCGGGGCAATCCAACGGATTCACCATCATGGCAGGCATCCTGATCATCGCGCACACGCCGCTGGCTTCAGCCCTGCGCGATTGCGCCGCCCACGTCTACTGTGGCCAGCCGCAGCGGCTGGAAGCCATCGACGTCCTTCCCGATGCCGACCCCGCCGTCGTGCTGGCCGAGGCCAGGCGCCGGCTGGCGGCCATCTGCGAAGACAACGGCGCGCTGGTCCTCACCGATATCTTCGGCGCCACCCCCGCCAATATCGCCGCACGCCTGGCCGAGCCGGGCCGCGTGCGCGTGCTGGCCGGCGTCAACCTTCCCATGCTCGTGCGCGCGATCTGCTACCGGGGCGAAAAGCTCGACCAGCTGGCCACCAAGGCCCTGGCCGGCGGCTCGCAGGGTGTGCTGCAGGTCGGCACCACGACTGTCCAGAACCAAACCGCAAACCATCCCGACAAATATGCTGCAGAGGGACACCACCATCATCAATAAGCTCGGACTGCATGCACGCGCGTCCGCCAAGCTGACCCAGCTCGCCGGCAACTTTGTCAGCCAGGTCAAGATGTCCCGCAATGGTCGCCAGGTCGACGCCAAGAGCATCATGGGCGTAATGATGCTGGCCGCCGGGATCGGCTCGACGGTGACCCTGGAAACCGACGGACCCGACGAGCAGGAGGCGATGGACGCGCTGCTGGCGCTGATCGCCAACCGCTTTGGTGAGGGAGAGTGAGGCCGGCGGCCTCGACCCGAGTTCTTAAACGTTCCTGACGGAGCGGTACATGCCTTTCGCCCTGCACGGCATCCCGGTCTCGCGCGGCGTCGCCATCGGGCGCGCGCACCTGCTTGCGCCCGCGGCGCTAGATGTGTCGCACTACCTGGTCGATGAAGACCAGCTCGACGCCGAGGTCGAACGGCTGCGCGCCGCGCGCGCCGCGGTACGTGCCGAACTGGCCGCGCTCAAGCGCGACCTGCCGCGCGATGCGCCCGAGGAGCTGGGCGCGTTCCTGGACGTGCACGCGATGATCCTCGACGACGAGGCACTGGCGCGCGAGCCCGAGGCCCTGATCAGGGGCCGCCGCTACAACGCAGAGTGGGCACTTACCACGCGCCTCGAAGAGCTGATGCGCCACTTCGACGAGATCGAGGATGAATACCTGCGCGAGCGCAAGACCGATATCCGGCAGGTGGTCGAGCGCATCCTGAAGGCGCTGGCCGGGGCCCCGGTGCTGGTGCCCGCGCCGGTGCCGGCGCTGGCCGCCGACGGCGAGGCCGCGACCGGGGTGATCGTGGTGGCCCACGATATCGCCCCGGCCGACATGCTGCAGTTCCGCCATACCATCTTCCACGGCTTCGTCACCGACATGGGCGGGCGCACCTCGCATACCGCCATCGTCGCGCGCAGCCTGGACATCCCGGCAGCGGTCGGCGTGCAGAGCGCGAGCGAGCTGATCCGCCAGGACGACTGGATCATCATCGATGGCGATGCCGGGCTGGTGATCGTCGACCCGACCGCCATCATCCTGGAAGAGTACCGCCACCGGCAGAGCGAGCGCGCGCTGGAAAAGAAGCGCCTGCAGCGGCTGCGGCATACCCCGGCGGTGACGCTGGACGGGCTGGAGATCGACCTGCTGGCCAATATCGAGATGGCCGAGGACGCCGGCGCGGCGCTGTCGGCCGGAGCGGTTGGCGTGGGCCTGTTCCGCTCTGAATTCCTGTTCATGAACCGGCGCGACGAGCTGCCGGGCGAAGACGAGCAGTTCCAGGCCTATCGCGGCGCGGTCGATGCAATGCACGGGCTGCCGGTGACCATCCGCACCATCGACATCGGCGCCGACAAGCCGCTCGATGCCCGGGGCGACGGCCGCGGCGATGAATTCGAGACCGCGCTGAACCCGGCGCTGGGCCTGCGCGCGATCCGCTGGTCGCTGTCCGAACCGGGCATGTTCCTGACCCAGCTGCGCGCGCTGCTGCGGGCTTCGGCCTTCGGCCCGGTGCGGCTGCTGGTGCCGATGCTGGCGCATGCCAGCGAGATCGACCAGACCCTGGCGCTGATCGCCAAGGCCAAGCGCCAGCTCGACGAGCGCGGCGAGGCCTACGATCCGGGCATGAAGGTCGGCGCCATGATCGAGATCCCGGCGGCGGTGCTGCTGCTGCCGCTGTTCCTGCGCAAGATGGACTTCCTGTCCATCGGCACCAACGACCTGATCCAGTACACGCTTGCCATCGACCGCGCCGACAACGCGGTGGCGCACCTGTTCGACCCGCTGCACCCGGCGGTGCTGCAACTGGTGGCGCGCACCATCCGCGAGGCCAACCGCGCCGGCGTGCCGGTGGCCGTGTGCGGCGAAATGGCGGGCGACCCGTCCATGACCCGGCTGCTGCTGGGCATGGGGCTGCGCGAGTTCTCGATGCACCCGGCACAGCTGCTGCGGGTCAAGCAGGAGATCCTGCATGCCCACTGCGAACGGCTCGAGCCGCTGGTCGACCAGGTCCTGCAGGCCTTCGATCCTGAGGAGCAGGCGACCGCCCTGCGGCAGCTGGCACGACCCTGATCTCATCAGGGTTTTCTGATGCAGCAAGGCGGCTGGTGCAGCACTTCCGTAAGCCGGAAAGTGCCGCCCAGGCCGCCTTTTTTTTGCATCCTGTGGCGTCTACCCGACCTCTCCCAATGTGGCTTAATGGGAATTGTTATCATTATTGATCTCTGATATTCTGACGTTCATTCGCAGTGGCATGCCGGTGCCACGCGCCCCACAGGAGGGAGTTGTGTACGTCTGTATCTGCAACCAGATCACCGATCGTGAGATTCACGGTGCCGCGCACCTGGGCATCGAAACCCTCGACGAACTGGCCGAAACGCTTGGCGTTGGCACGTGCTGCGGGCGCTGCCGCGAGTGCGCGCGCCAGGTGTTGCAGGAAGGCGTGGCAGCGGTGCGCAACGTCACCGTGGCGGCCCTCGCCAACATCCAGGTTGTGGAGATTTCTTCCTGTTCCGCATCGGGCCCATGTACCATAATGGACACTCGGGACCCGGCAGTCGCGAACGACCAGCGCAAGGCGCTGGTGGCCTGAACGCGCCCATGAACTGAAGATCCGGTTCACGGCGCGCTTTTGCGCTTTTTCCTTTTTCACTGACTGCACGGCGCCATTGGCGCCGTTTCGTGTTTTTGCGCGGGCCCGATGCAACAGGAGCCACCAATGAAAGGTGACAAGAAGGTCATCCAGCATCTGAACGCCCAGCTCAAGAACGAGCTGACCGCGATCAACCAGTATTTCCTGCACGCCCGCATGTATCGCCACTGGGGCCTGAAGAAGCTCGGCGACGTGGAGTACAAGGAATCGATCGGCGAGATGAAGCACGCCGACCGCCTGATCGAGCGCATCCTGATGCTGGACGGCCTGCCCAACCTGCAGGACCTGCACAAGCTGCTGCTCGGCGAAGACACGCCCGAGATGCTCAAGTGCGACCTGAAGCTCGAGCAGACCGCGCACGCGACCGTCAAGGAAGGCATCGCCTACTGCGAATCCGTGGGCGATTACGTCAGCCGCGAAATCCTGGTCGATATCCTCACCGATACCGAGGAACATATCGAATACCTGGAAACGCAGCTGGACCTGATCGACAAGGTCGGGCTGCAGAACTACCTGCAGTCGCAGTTGGAGCCGGGCGAGCAATAAGCCGGTCTCCGGCGTGGCCGCTCTTCATGAGCGGCCCGCCCCAGCGCGCGGCGCCATTCGGCACCGCCTTGTTGCTCGCCTGTTGGCAGTAACCCTTCTCATTCCAATTTCTGTCTTCATCCAGGCGTCGCTGGCGGGGCAAAGGCTCCTGACCCGCCAGCGCGCCGTGCGGAGCCCACCACATGACCAGTCCCATCCGTCTGACGCAGTACAGCCACGGCGCGGGCTGTGGCTGCAAGATTTCCCCGAAAGTGCTTGACGTGATCCTGGCCGGCAGCGGCGCGCAGCATTTGGACCCGCGCCTGTGGGTCGGCAATGCCTCGCGTGACGATGCCGCGGTGTATGCGCTGGATGGCGCGGACGGTGAGCGCGGGGTGGTCTCCACCACCGACTTCTTCATGCCCATCGTCGACGATCCGTTCGACTTCGGGCGCATCGCCGCCACCAATGCGATCAGCGATATCTATGCGATGGGCGGCGACCCGCTGATGGCCATCGCCATCCTGGGCTGGCCAGTCAATGTGCTGCCGCCCGAGGTGGCGCGCGAGGTGGTGGCGGGCGGGCGCCGCGCCTGTGACGACGCCGGCATTCCGCTGGCGGGCGGGCATTCGATCGACGCGCCCGAGCCGATCTTCGGCCTGGCGGTGACCGGCCTGGTCGAGCGCGCGCACATGAAGCGCAACGATACCGCCACGCCTGGCTGCCGGCTGTACCTGACCAAGCCGCTGGGCATCGGCGTGCTGACCACGGCGGAAAAGAAGGGACTGCTGCGCGCCGACAACCGCTACCTGGCACGCGACTGGATGTGCGTGCTGAACCGTCCGGGCAGCGCCTTCGGGCGGCTGCCCGGCGTGCGTGCGATGACCGATGTCACCGGCTTCGGCCTGCTTGGTCACCTGGTGGAGATGGCCGACGGCAGCAGCCTGACCGCGCGCCTGGACTACGTGGCGGTGCCGGTGCTGGACGATGTGGTCGACTATATCGGCCAGGGCTGCGTGCCGGGCGGCACCCAGCGCAACTTTGACAGCTATGGGCATCGCATTGCGCCGCTCACCGACGGGCAGCGCGCGCTGCTGTGCGACCCGCAAACCAGCGGTGGCCTGCTGGTGGCGGTTGAGCCTGCTGGCGAAGCCGCGTTCCTGGCCGAATGCCAGCGGCTCGGACTGGCACTGGCCCCAATCGGCGAGATGGTGGCGCGCGCCGCGCTTGCCGTAGAGATCCGGTGATGCGCCCTGACACCGCCGACTTCCGCACCCTGTTCCTCAGCGGCGTGGCCATGCTGGACGTGCGCGCGCCGCTGGAATTCGCGCGCGGGGCCTTCCCCGGCGCGGTCAACCTGCCGCTGATGGACGATGCCGAGCGCCATGAGGTGGGGCTGCGCTATGCGCAGCAGGGCCAGCAGGCGGCAATCGAACTTGGCCACCAGCTGGTGTCGGGGCTGCGCAAGGCGGCGCGGATCGCAGCCTGGGCGGAGTTTGCGCGCGCGCATCCGGACGGCTACCTGTATTGCTTCCGCGGCGGACTGCGCTCGCAGCTGGTGCAGCAGTGGCTGCACGCGGCCGGTGTCGATTACCCCCGCGTGACCGGCGGCTACAAGGCCATGCGCGGCTTCCTGATCGAGACCACCGATGCCGCGGCGGCACAGCAGCAGTGGTTCGTGCTGGGCGGCCTGACCGGCAGCGGCAAGACCGATGTGCTGGCCGACGTGCCCGCCGCGATCGACCTCGAAGGCCATGCGCGGCACCGCGGTTCGGCCTTCGGGCGGCGCGCGCTGGCCCAGCCGCCGCAGATCGATTTCGAGAACGCGCTGGCCATCGACGTGCTGCGGCATATTGACGCAGGCTGGCGCGCGCTGGTGGTGGAGGACGAGGGCCGCTTTATCGGCAGCCGCGACGTGCCGCAGGCGCTGACGCAGCGCATGCAGGCCAGCCCGCTGGTGTGGCTGGAAGCGTCGTTCGACGAACGCGTGGAGCGCGTGCTGCGCGACTATGTGCAGGGGCTGGCGGCGGAGTTCATCGCCGAGAAGGGCAGCACGGAAGGTTTCGAAGCCTACGCCACGCGCCTGCGCGAGGCCATGGCCGGCATCTCGCCGCGGCTGGGTGGCGCCCGCTACGGCAAGCTGTCGGCGTTGCTGGACCAGGCGCTGGCGCAGCAGGCGGAGCGCGGCGAGGTGGATCTGCACCGCGACTGGATCGCCGTGCTGCTGCGCGAGTACTACGATCCGATGTACGCCTTCCAGCGCGAACAGCGCGAGGCGCGCATCGTCTTTCGCGGCGATCGCGCCGCCGTCACCGACTGGCTGCGGGCGCACACGGCGCAGCGGGACTAGCCTGCGGCTTCAGTGCCCGCCGCAGACCGGGCAATCCGGCGTGCGTGCCAGCCGCATCGTGGTCCATTCCATCGACAGCGCATTGACCATCAGCAGCCGGCCCGCCAGGCTCTCGCCGACACCGGCGAGCAGCTTGAGCGCCTCGGCCGCCTGCACCGTGCCGACCATGCCGACCAGCGGCGCGAACACGCCCATGGTGGCGCAGGCCACTTCCGGCGCGGGTTCGGCCGGCGGGAACAGGCAGGCATAGCAGGGCGCGTCGGGCTGGCGCCGGTCGAACACGCTGATCTGGCCATCGAAGCGCAGCGCCGCGCCCGACACCAGCGGCACCTTGTGGCGCACGCAGGCGCGGTTGACCGCCTGGCGCGTAGCGAAGTTGTCGCAGCAGTCGAGCACCACGTCGGCCGTGGAGACGAGTTGGTCAAGCTCTGCATCGCCCACGCGCGCGGGCACCGTCACGATCTCCAGCCCCGGGTTGATGCGCAGCATGCCTTCGCGCGCCGAATCCACCTTGGGCCGGCCCACGTTGGCGGTGGTGTGGATGATCTGGCGCTGCAGGTTGGTCAGGTCGACTTCATCGTTGTCGACCACCGTGATGCGGCCCACCCCGGCCGAGGCCAGGAATGGCAACGCGGCCGCGCCCAGGCCGCCGGCGCCGATCACCAGCGCATGGCCGTCAAGCAGGCGCCGCTGGCCCTCGATGCCAAGCTCATCCAGCAGGATGTGGCGCGAGTAGCGCAGCAGTTGTTCGTCGTTGAGGCCGTCGTTCTGGTCGTCGTTCATGATGGCTGGCGCAGGGCTGGTGCGGCGCTTCGTGTTGCGGTGAGGGCGGCAGGGCAGGGCCGGGCAGGTCACGCCTGGCATTGTGCTCCAACTTGCTTTCCCATGCCGGGCGGGCGGGAATGAAAAAAAGCGGCCCCGCAGGGCCGCTTCTGGTGTGGCGCCGGCCCCGGCTTCAGGGAGCCTTGCCCGTCGGCGTGCCCAGCGGCTCGCCGATCGGGGCGCTGGCCGGCGGCTGCTTGGCGGGGGCCGGTGCCGCTGGCTTGGCTGCCGGTGCGCTCGCGCCCTTGGCGCCGCTCTTGCCCGAGGGCTTTGCCGCCTTGCCGTTGTCGGCCGGCGGATTGGTTTCGAGCTTCGACTTGGAGCGCTTGACCGGCTGGCCGTTGAGCTGGGCGATGGCCTGCTGCAGCATGAAGTCTTCGGCCGAGCCAAATTCCACCGGCTTCTTGCGGCGGTCCTTCTCGCGCTCTTCCGGTGATTTCTTCGCGTTCTCTTCTTCCAGGCGGCGCAGCTCTTCCACGCGGCGCTGCTCGCGCTCGGTCATTTCCGGCTCTTCCGATTCCTGCTTGTTGTGCAGGTGGCGCTCGGTGTCGATCTCGCGCGTGATCAGCGCGTCGTCCGGATCGCCTTCGGGGTTCTGGTCGACCGGGATGTCCGGACGGATGCCCTTGGCCTGGATCGACTTGCCGCTCGGCGTGTAGTAGTACGCGATGGTCAGCTTGATGCCGGTGTCGTTGGTCAGCGGGCGCACGGTCTGCACCGAGCCCTTGCCGAAAGTGGTCTTGCCCATGATCTGCGCGCGGTGATGATCCTGCAGCGCGCCGGCCACGATCTCGGAGGCCGAGGCCGAGTAGGCGTTGGTCAGCACCACCATCGGGATCTTCTTGTAGATCGCGGGCAGGTCCTTGAGCGGATCGTCTTCCAGCGACGACAGGCGGTAGTTGTTGTACGACGCCTTGTACACGCGCTTGGCATCGGGCACCTGGCCGTTGGTGGACACCACCGTGGCGTCTTCCGGCAGGAAGGCCGCGGCCACGCCGACCGCGCCCTGCAGCACGCCGCCGCCGTTGTTGCGCAGGTCCAGCACCAGGCCCTTCATGTTGGGGTTCTTTTGCGCCAGCTCGGTCAGCTTGCGGGACAGGTCGGCGATGGTGCGTTCCTGGAAGCTGGTCAGGCGGATCCAGCCGATATTGTTGTCCAGCATCTTGGCCTTGACCGACTGCACGCGGATCTCGGCGCGCGTGATCGAGACCGGGAAGGTGCGTTCCTCGCTCTTGCGGTAGATGGTCAGAGTGACCTTGGTGCCGGGCTCGCCGCGCATGCGCTTGACCGCCTGCTCCAGCGGCAGGCCGCGCACGGGCTTGTCGTCGATGCGGGTGATCAGGTCGCCCGGCTGGATGCCGGCGCGGAAGGCAGGGGTGTCCTCGATCGGGTTGATCACCTTGACCAGGCCTTCTTCCTGCGAGATCTCGATGCCCAGGCCGGCAAAGCGCCCGCGCGTGCCTTCCTGCAGTTCCTTGAAGTCTTTCTCGTCGAGGTAGGACGAATGCGGGTCGAGGCTGGCGACCATGCCCTTGATGGCTTCGGTCAGCAGTTTCTTGTCATCGACCGGCTCCACGTACTCGCGCTTGATTTGCCCGAAGATATCGGCCATCAGCCGCAACTGGTCAAGCGGCAAGGGCCCCGATGAATTCTGGGCGGTCGCCGAAATCTGCAGCGTGGCGAGCACGCCGGCGACGAGGCCGACAGAAACTAGGCTGATGTTCTTGAGCGTCTTGCGCATGAGGGCTGCCTGAACGTGTACTCGAAGTACTGGTGTACGGTAGGGAGATTATGCCGGCTGCGGCCGCCCGGCGCCGGGCGGTTTGTCCGACAGTATAAGTGCGTGTGGTGAAAAGGGCCTGTCCCGTCCCGGCTCAGGGTGGGCGGCCGCACATCCGCGCGCGGCCGCCCGGGCCGGCTTCAGCGTGCCTTGCCCTGGCTGGCCACGGCCGCCAGCGAGGCGGCGATGGCGTCCTGGTCACCCAGGTAGTAGTGGCGCAGGGGGCGCAGGTCGGCGTCCAGCTCATAGACGAGCGGGGTGCCGTTGGGGATATTGAGTCCGACGATATCGTCATCCGAGATCTGGTCCAGGTATTTCACCAGCGCGCGGATGCTGTTGCCATGGGCGGCAATGACCACGCGCTTGCCGGATTGGATGTCGGGGGCGATGGATTCGTTCCACAGCGGCATCACGCGGGCCACCGTGTCCTTCAGGCACTCGGTCAGCGGGATCTCGTTGCGCGGCACATTGGCGTAGCGCGGATCGTCGTACGAGGCACGCGGGTCGGCGGGCTCCAGCGCGGGCGGCGGCGTGTCATAGCTGCGGCGCCACACCAGCACCTGCTCGTCGCCGAACTTGGCGGCGGTTTCTGCCTTGTTCAGGCCGGCCAGCGCGCCGTAGTGGCGCTCGTTCAGGCGCCATTCGTTGCGCACCGGGATCCACATCAGGTCCATTTCATCCTGCACATGCCACAGCGTGCGGATAGCGCGCTTGAGCACCGAGGTATAGGCCACGTCAAAGCCCAGGCCGGCATCCTTGAGCAGCTTGCCGGCCTGGCGCGCCTGGTCGGCGCCGGTTTCGGTCAGGTCGACGTCGACCCAGCCGGTAAAGCGGTTTTCAAGGTTCCACGTGGATTCGCCGTGGCGGATGAGGACGAGCTTGTACATGCTGCTGCTTCCAGAGAGTAGGTAACCTGCATGCGTCCGCGCCGTCACCTGGAGTGGGCTGATGGGTTCCTTGTGGACATCCCATGTCTCAGACAGGCGACAATGGCGGATGGCCATGCGACGGCAGGGCCTGGACGCCAAACCGCGTATTTTATAATGCCGCCGACCCAACCTACCGGAATGCCAACGTGAATTTCTTTGCCGACTACAACAACCTCGCTCTGATCGCCCTTGCCGTGGTCTCGGGCGGCTTGCTGGCCTGGCCCGCGATCTCGCGCAGCACCCGCGGCAAGACCGTCAATACGGCCGCCGCGACCCAGCTGATCAACAAGCGCGGCGCGGTCGTGGTCGACATCCGCGAGCCCGCCGAGTATGCCAAGGGTCACCTGCCGCAAGCCAAGAGCGCGCCGCTGGCCGACCTGCCCTCGCGCGCGGCCGGCCTTGCAAAGGACAAGGCTGCCCCCATCATCGTCGTGTGCCAGACCGGCCAGCGCTCGGGCAAGGCCCAGGCAGCGTTGAAGGAAGCCGGTTACAGTGAGATCTACGCGCTCGAGGGCGGCATCGCCGCCTGGCAGCAGGCAGGCCTGCCGCTGGTGAAGTAATCCCGGGCAGCACCGCCGTATCCGTCACAGCGCGCCCCCGGCCAAGCCGGGCCGCGCGCGCATTGCATTCAAGGAGAACCCGCATGGCCCGTGTCGTCATGTACAGCACCGTGGTGTGCCCGTATTGCCTGATGGCTGAACGCCTGCTCAAGTCCAAGGGCGTGGAAATGATCGAGAAGATCCTGATCGACCGCGAACCCGGCAAGCGTGAAGAGATGATGGCCCGTACCGGTCGCCGCACCGTGCCGCAGATCTACATCGACGAGACCCACGTGGGCGGCTTCGACGACCTCTCGGCGCTGGACCGCCAGGGCGGCCTGGTGCCGCTGCTGGCCGCCTGAGCCCGTTGCGCCGGCGCTGGCTCGGAATCGTCTGATTCCGGGCCGGGCTGGTTCCGGCACACCCCCGGCGCGGGTGAATTCGCCACCCGCGTCATGTACCATATGCGTTTTCCAACCGGGCACCGGCCAGCCTTGCACGACGCAAGGGCTGCGGCCGCCGCGCCCGATGCACATCCAGCCCATCCTCCCGGAAGCCTTTCATGAGCGACCAGCAAAACACCCAGCAGGACGATCAACCCTTCTTCAACATCCAGCGCGTCTACCTGAAAGACATGTCGCTGGAGCAGCCCAATTCGCCCGGCATCTTCCTGGAATCGGAAGCCCCGTCGGTGGAAGTGCAGGTCAACGTCGGCGCTTCGCAGCTGCAGGAAGGGATCTTCGAGGTGGTGGTGACGGGCACCGTGACGACCAAGGTGCAGGACAAGGTTGCCTTCCTGGTGGAAGCGCACCAGGCCGGCATCTTCGACATCCGCAACGTGCCGGTGGAGCAGCTGGACCCGCTGCTGGGCATCGCCTGCCCGACCATCCTGTACCCGTACCTGCGCGGCAATATCGCTGACGTGATCACCCGCGCCGGCTTCCAGGCCATCCACCTGTCGGAAATCAACTTCCAGGCGCTGTATGAGCAACGCCTGCAGGCTGCCATGGAAGAAGCTCAGGGCGCCGAAGGCGGCAACAGCGGCATCGTGATGCCCGACGGCAGCCAGGCCCGCCACTGATTCCGGCGGCCTGAGCCATCATCGAAACGGGGCTGCGGCCCCGTTTTGACTTTGGACTACCATCGGTGGCGTGAACCTCCGCGCCATCTTCTGTTCGAGCTGCCATGAAACTGACCTTCCTCGGTGCCGGTGCCTGGGGCACCGCACTCGCCAGCCATGCCGCGTCCACCAACGACGTGGTGCTGTGGGGACGCGATCCCGCGCAGCTCGCGGCGATTGCGGCCACGCGTGAGAACGCCGCCTACCTGCCTGGCGTGACGCTGTCCGGGCGGCTGACGGTGCAGGCGGATTTCGAGCAGGCCGTGGCGCATGCCGCCGACGATGCCGACGGCATCGTGGTGGTGGCAACGCCGGTGGCGGGCTTGCGCGAGATGACGCGCCGGCTGGCCGCGCGCAGCGCCAGGCCGGTGTCGATGCTGTGGCTGTGCAAGGGCTTCGAGTCCGGCACCCACCTGCTGCCGCACCAGATGGTGCGGGCCGAGCTCGACGCCGCCGGGCGCACCGAGGGCTTTGCCTACGGCGTGCTGACCGGCCCCAGCTTCGCGCGCGAGGTGGCGCTGGGGCTGCCGTGCGCGCTGACCGTGGCGGGCAACGAGCCGTCGCTGGCCGACCGCGCGCAGGCGGCCTTCCACCATCATGCGATGCGCATCTACGGCTGCGACGACCTGACCGGCGTGGAAGTCGGCGGTGCGGTCAAGAACGTACTGGCCATCGCCACCGGTGCCAGCGACGGGCTCGGCTTGGGCCTGAACGCGCGCGCCGCGCTGGTGACGCGCGGGCTGGCCGAGATGACGCGCCTGGGGCTGGCGCTGGGCGGCCGGGTCGAGACCTTCATGGGCCTGGCCGGCGTGGGCGATCTGATCCTGACCGCCACCGGCGACCTGTCGCGCAACCGCAAGGTCGGCCAGCAGCTGGCGGCGGGGCAGAGCCTGGAGCAGATCCTGGCCGGGCTGGGCCATGTCGCCGAAGGCGTGCGCTGCGCCCAGGCGGTGGCCGAGCTGGCCGCCACGCACGGCGTCGAAATGCCGATCGCCCGCGCGGTCTGCGCGGTGCTGTTCGACGGGCTGAGCGCCGCCGATGCGGTGGCGCAGCTGCTGCAGCGCGACGCGCGCGACGAATGACTACCCGTGTATCCACCTTCTGATCCTCTGCACCGCATGCCCACACGACGACAAGCGCTGATCGCGCTGGCGGCTGCCTGCGCCGCCGGGACTTCCGGCAGCGTCTTCGCCCAGCCCTGGCCCGCGCGGCCGATCCGCATGGTGGTGCCGTTCCCGCCGGGCTCGTCGCCCGACCTGATCGCGCGCATCGTGACCGAAAAGCTGGCCGCAGCGCTGGGCCAGCCGGTGGTGGTGGAAAACCGTCCCGGCGCCGGCGGCAATATCGGCACCGGCATGGTGGCGCGCGCCGCCCCCGACGGCTATACGCTGCTGTTCACCATCAACGGCCCGCTGGTGACCGCGCCGACGCTGTCGCGCAACCTGAACTACGACCCGTTCCGCCAGCTGGCGCCGGTCACGCTGGTGGCGACCTCGCCCAACGTGCTGGTGGTGGATGCGCGCCTGCCGGTGCACAACCTGCGCGAGTTCGTCGCGCTGGCACGGTCGAAGCCGGCTGAGCTGAACTATGGCTCGCCCGGCAACGGCAGCGCCTCGCACCTGGCGATGGAGCAACTCAAGGCGATGGCGGGCATCGACCTGCAGCACGTGCCGTACCCCGGCTTCCCGCAGATCACCACGGCGATGGTGGGCGGGCAGGTGCAGGCGGGCTTCATGGTGCCGGCGATCGCGATGCCGCAGGTCAACGCGGGCAAGCTGCGCGTGCTGGCCGTGACCACCACGGGGCGCACGGCGGTGTTGCCGTCGGTGCCGACGGTGGCGGAATCCGGCTACCCGGGCTTCGAGGCGATCTCCTGGCAGGCGGTGCTGGCGCCGGCGGGCACGCCGCAGGCCGTGATCGACCGGCTCTACCGCGAGCTGGTGGCGATCATCGGCAGCGCCGACGTGCGCGACAAGATGCGCGCGCAGTATTTCGTGCCGGCCGGCACCGCGCCAGCCTCGCTGCGCCAGACCATGGTGAGCGAGAAGGCACGCTGGGACAAGGTGATCCGCGCCGCCGGCGTGCAGCCGGAGTAGGCGCTGGCCGGGCGGCTCAGCTGCCGCCTTCGAACCCGTTCTGGCGCCACGCCTCGAACACCACCACGGCGACCGTGTTCGAAAGGTTCAGGCTCCGGTTGTCGGGTCGCATCGGCAGCCGGATGCGCTGCGCGGGCGGGAACCAGTCGCGCCGCTCCGGTGATAGCCCGCGCGTCTCGGAACCGAACACGAACCAGTCCCCGGGCCGGAACGCTACCTGGCCGAACGGCGTCGAGCCGCGCGTGGTCAGCGCGAACATGCGCGCCGGGTCGGGCTGTTCGCTGGCCATCAGCGCGTCCCAGCTTTCATGCACGCGCATGGTGGCGTACTCGTGGTAATCCAGTCCCGCGCGGCGCATGCGCGCGTCTTCCAGCGGAAAACCCAGGGGTTTGACCAGGTGCAGCCGCGCGCCGGTGTTGGCACACAGGCGGATCACATTGCCGGTATTGGGCGGGATTTCCGGTTCGACCAGGACGACGTTGAACATGATGCGGGGGGATGGCGGGCGCGCTGCGCCCTTCGTCAGAACGGTGCGCAGCTTACCGCGCGCACCGGCCACTGTCATCCAGACGCTAGACCACTGAATCATTGAAATGGGAGGTGAAGGACATGTCATGCGGGATGCAGCGCTAGGCGCAAAGCGCAGCAATAGCACGGCTATTGCGAGCATTTGCAACGACGCGATGCGCCCGCATGACGTGGCAGGCACCGACCAATTTCAGTGATTCAGTGGTCTAGGGCGTGCGCAGCGCGACGATCACGCTGACGCGGGCCGCGCCATGCGCCTTGAGCACGCTGGCGGCCTCGTGCAGGGTGGCGCCGGAGGTCATCACATCGTCCACTAGCGCCACGTGCAGGCCGTCCAGCCGCACGGCGCGCGTCAGCCTGAAGGCGCCGCGCAGGTTCACCTGCCGGGCGGCCAGGTCCAGCGCGCTGGCTGCCGGTGTCGCGCTGGCGCTGCAGCAGCACCGGGTCGGCGCGCAGGCCCAGGTGGCGCGCCAGCGGCCGCGCGATTTCCCAGGCCTGGTTGAAGCCGCGCGCGGCCAGCCGCTGCGGTGACAGGGGGACGGGGGCGATCAGGTCGGGCGGCGCCCGCCGGGCGCCGGCCCAGGCCCCCGGCAGCCCCGCGGCCAGCCGGGCCGCGAGCCAGCCCGCCAGTGGCAGCGCGTGGCCGAACTTGAGCGCCAGCACCAGCTGGTCCTGGGGCGACGCGTAGTCGCCCAGCGTGTGGGCGTGATCGAATGCCGGGGGCGATGCGGCGCAGGCCGGGCAGTGGAAGTGGCGCCCCAGCGCCAGCGCGCAGGCGGGGCAGCGCCGCACCGGGCGCAGGAGGTCGGCGGCGCAGGTTGCGCAGACCACCTGCCGCTGCACCGCCCCGCACAGCGCGCAGGCACTTGGCAGCAGCAGTTCGCCGGCGCCGGCCAGCACCCTGCCGGCGGCGCCGGCAGCCAGCGCGGCGCGCGCGTATACTTGCCGTCCGGCCGCGGCCCATCGGGCGCGGCGGCCGCGTTCATCCGGCGCCCCGGCCTGATCCTGTATCTGTCCGCGCGCCGGTTCCTGGTTTTCTTGCTGCCCTGTCTGCCCGTGTCCCTGCATGCCGCTGATTCCCCCGATGCCTTCCTGCCGCCCGCGCGCCTGACCCGGCTCGCCTTCGACCGGCGCAGCCGCGGCTTCGGCCAGCTGGACTTCCTGCTCGGCGAGATCGGCCGCCGCATGCAGGAGCGCATGGAAGTGATCCGCCTGGCGCCGCAGCGCGCGCTGGATATCGGCTGCGGCCACGGCCAGGGCCTGGCCGGGCTGCGCGCGCGCTTCCCGGATGCGCAGATTGCCGGGCTGGACATCTCCGGCGCGATGCTGGCCGAGGCCGGCCAGCGCGACCCGCAGCGCCGGCCCGGCTGGATCGGCCGCATGCTGGGCAAGCGGCCGCTCTTTGACCTGGTCCAGGGCGATCTTGCCACACTGCCTTTTGCGCCCGCGAGCTTCGACCTGCTGTGGTCCAACCTGGCGCTGCACTGGCATCCGGAGCCGCACCGTGTGTTCCCGGAGTGGCACCGCGTGGCGCGCGACGAAGGGCTGGTGCTGTTCTCGCTGTTCGGCCCGGACACCCTGAAGGAGCTGCGCGCGGCCTTTGCCGAAGTCGACGAAGCTCCCCATACGTTGCGCTTTGTCGACATGCACGATATCGGCGACATGCTGGTGCACAGCGGCTGGTCCACCCCGGTGATGGACATGGAAACGCTGACCGTGACCTACGAGTCCCCCGCCACGCTGCTGCGCGAGGTGCAGGCCTTCGGCGGCCTGCGCGGGCCGGCTGGGGCGCTGCCGCAGGGCCTGCGCGGCCGCGGCTGGTACCAGGCGCTGGCGCAGGCGCTGGAGCGGCGGCGCAACGCCGACGGCGTGATCCCGCTGAGCTTCGAGATCGTCTACGGCCACGCCTGGAAGCTGGCCAAGCGTGGCGGCCAGGCGGTCGACGACCAGGGCCGCGCGGTGGTGCCGCTGGACCAGATCGGCCGTGCAAGGCCGCGTCGGACAAGTTAAAACAGAGTTAACTTGCGCCGGTGCGGGATTGCCGCAAACATAGCGCCGGCGCGGCGGGCAGGGCGATGGCGGGGCTCCTCCCTATGCACAGAATCAAGCGGCGCGCAAGCCGTCCGGTCAAGGCGCGCCCTTGTCCGTGTATAGGAAGCGCCCTATAATGCGCCAGTTTGTCGCAGTGGTCCCCTGGCACAAGAACGTCCTGGTTTTGCACTTGCACTGTGCGGCCCGGACGCCATCGTCCCGGGTGTGCATCCGATGCAGAGTGGTTGGCGATGCAAGACTTGGGTATCGCACTCCAGACGGCAGGTGGTGACTCCGGCGGAAATCTCGACGGACCTCTCCCCGCGCCCCACGACTGGCTGATGAAGCGGAATTGCTCGCTGTCTCCACGCCAGGTCGGCTGGTTTTACCTCTCGATCCTCACGGTTTCGCTTGCCATCGCGTTGTTTTTCGCGTGGCAAGGGTCCTGGCTCGTGCTGCCGTTTGCCAGCATCGAGCTGATCGGGCTGGGGATCGCGCTGCTGGTGTATGCGCGCCATGCGACAGACTATGAGCGCGTCAGCATTACCGACGGCATGCTGGTCGTGGAGACAGCCAGCGGCACAAAGGTGACGCGCCAGGAATTCAACCCGCGCTGGGTGCGGGTCGAACTGGGTGAATCGTTCCGCGCGCTGGTGACGCTGCGCTCGGGCAGGCGTGAGGTACAGGTGGGGTGTTACGTGGACCCGTACCGGCGACGCAAGTTCGCGCAGGAGCTCGCAGCGGCCTTGCGCCGCCTCTGAGAGGCGGCGGTGGCGGCGGCGGGGACAGATTTGAATCTGTAAATTGGGTAGATAACAAATGAAAATGTGGAAGAAGGCATCCGCAGTTTGTCTGGCCGGCGCGTCCCTGCTTGCCAGCCAGGCGGCGTCCGCGGTCAGCGACATGCCGGGCGGCCCCGCCGTGCGCCAGCTCAACCTGACCGAGCCGGTTACCAAGATCGCCGAACAGATTCACTGGCTGAACTGGATGATGCTGATCATGTGCACGGTGATCTTCATCGCGGTATTCAGCGTGATGTTCTATTCCGTCTTCAAGCACCGCAAGTCCAAGGGTGCCAAGCCTGCTGCCTTCCACGAGAGCATCACGGTCGAAGTGATCTGGACCATCGTCCCGTTCATCATCGTGATTGCGATGGCCCTGCCGGCGACCAAGACCGTGGTGGCGATGAAGGACACCACCAACTCCGACATCACCATCAAGGCCACCGGCTACCAGTGGAAGTGGGGCTATGACTACCTGAAGGGCGAAGGCGAAGGCATCTCCTTCGTGTCGACCCTGACCACCCCGCGCGAGCAGATCAACAACGAGCAGCCCAAGTCGAACACCTACCTGATGGAGGTGGACAACGAGCTGGTCGTGCCGGTCAACAAGAAGATCCGCATCGTCACCACCGCCAACGACGTGATCCACGCCTGGATGATCCCGGCCTTCGGCGTCAAGCAGGATGCGATCCCGGGCTTCGTGCGCGACACCTGGTTCAAGGCCGAAAAGATCGGCGTGTACCGCGGCCAGTGCGCCGAGCTGTGCGGCAAGGAACACGCCTTCATGCCGATCGTGGTGCGCGTGGTCTCGGACGCCGACTACACCAAGTGGGTCGACGGCAAGAAGAAGGAGCTGGCGGCCAAGGCTGACGATCCCAACAAGACCTGGACGCTGGACGAGGCCAAGGTGCGCGGCGAGAAGATCTACGCAGCCAACTGCGCAGTGTGCCACCAGCCCAACGGCAAGGGCGGCGGGGCCTTCCCGGCTCTGGACGGCTCCAAGGTGGTGAACGGCCCCAAGGCCGGCCAGATGCACATCCTGCTCGAAGGCAAGGGCGGCATGCCGTCGTGGAAGCAGCTCTCGGATACCGAGCTGGCCATGGTCATGACCTATACGCGCAACGCCTGGAGCAACAAGACGGGTGAAGTGATCCAGCCGAGCGACTTCGTGGGCGCCCGCGCGGGCAAGTTCCCCGAGGGCGGCGGCGCGGCAGGCGGCGAAGCGCCGAAGGCCGAAGCCAAGCCGGCCGACAAGGCTGACAAGCAGGCCAGCCTCGCGGGCAACCGCGTCGCGGGCTGACCCGCTGAAGACAGAACAGGATTAGAGGAGCATTTGCGATGAGTACTGCTACCCCGGACGCGCTCGCCCATCCGCACGATCATGCGCATGACGACCACGCGCACGACCACCCGCATGGCTGGCGCCGCTGGCTGTTCGCCACCAACCACAAGGACATCGGTACGCTGTACCTGCTGTTCTCGTTCATCATGCTGCTGTCGGGCGGCTTGCTGGCACTGCTGATCCGCCTGGAGCTGTTCGAGCCGGGCCTGCAGTTCTTCCGCCCCGAGCTGTTCAACCAGTTCACCACCATGCACGGCCTGGTGATGGTGTTCGGCGCGATCATGCCGGCCTTCGTCGGCTTCGCCAACTGGATGATCCCGCTGCAGATCGGCGCGTCCGACATGGCGTTCGCGCGCATGAACAACTTCAGCTTCTGGCTGATGCCGCCGGCCGCGCTGCTGCTGGCCGGCTCGTTCCTGGTCCCGGGCGGCGCCACTGCCGCCGGCTGGACCCTGTATGCGCCGCTGTCGGTGCAGATGGGCCCCGGCATGGACATGGCCATCTTCGCGATGCACATCATGGGTGCGTCGTCGATCATGGGCTCGATCAACATCATCGTGACCATCCTCAACATGCGCGCCCCGGGCATGACGCTGATGAAGATGCCGATGTTCTGCTGGACCTGGCTGATCACCGCCTACCTGCTGATCGCCGTGATGCCCGTGCTGGCCGGCGCCATCACCATGGTGCTGACCGACCGCCATTTCGGCACGAGCTTCTTCTCGGCCGCCGGTGGTGGTGACCCGGTGATGTACCAGCACATCTTCTGGTTCTTCGGCCACCCCGAGGTGTACATCATGATCCTGCCGGCGTTCGGGATCGTCTCGCAAGTGGTGCCGGCGTTTGCCCGCAAGCGCCTGTTCGGCTACAGCTCGATGGTGTACGCCACCGCCTCGATCGCCATCCTGTCGTTCATCGTGTGGGCCCACCACATGTTCACGACCGGCATGCCGGTGACCGGCCAGCTGTTCTTCATGTACGCGACCATGTTGATCGCGGTGCCCACCGCCGTGAAGATCTTCAACTGGATCGCCACCATGTGGCGCGGCTCGATGACCTTCGAGACCCCGATGCTGTTCTCGATCGGCTTCATCTTCGTGTTCACCATCGGCGGCTTCACCGGCCTGATGCCGGCCGTGGCCCCGATCGACATCCAGCTGCAGGACACCTACTTCATCGTGGCGCACTTCCACTATGTGCTGGTGGCCGGCTCGCTATTTGCGCTGTTCGCGGGCTTCTACTACTGGGGTCCGAAGTGGAGCGGTTTCATGTACAACGAAACCCGCGGCCAGATCCACTTCTGGGGCTCGATCATCTTCTTCAACGTTACCTTCTTCCCGATGCACTTCCTGGGTCTGGCCGGCATGCCCCGACGCTATGCCGACTACCCGACCCAGTTCGCGGATTTCAACGCGATCGCGTCGATCGGTGCACTGGGCTTCGGCCTGATGCAGGTGTACTTCTTCTTCTTCGTGGTGCTGCCGTCGTACCGCGGTGGCGAGAAGGCCGCCGACAAGCCCTGGGATGGCGCCGAGGGCCTGGAGTGGACCGTGCCGTCGCCGGCGCCGTTCCACACCTTTGAAGTTCCCCCGCAGGTCCGCTAAGGCGCGGCCAGTGTAATCAGGCAGCGGGAGGCGGCAGCGTCCGCCTCCCGCGCCGGCAGGCAACAGAAGCAGCTATGCAGTCTCCAGACAAAAGCCCATCACGCCCGGACCAGAAGGCCGCCAACCGCCGCCTTGGCCTGATCCTGCTGTCGATCGTGGTGGTTTTCTTTCTGGGGTTCTTCGCCAAGATGATGTTTCTTGGCTGAGGCGGCAGGGTAGCGAGATGAGCATCGACCAGCAGACTGGCAGGGAAGCGGACAAGCGGTTCAACCGCGGCATGATGCTGCGCCTGGTCGTGATCGTGGCCGTGATGTTCGGCTTCGGCTATGCGCTGGTGCCGCTGTACAAGAAGATCTGCGAGATCACCGGCATCAACGTGATCACCACGCGCGAGCTGCACGGCGCGGTGAAGAACACGCAGGTCGACAAGAGCCGCACCATCACGGTGGAGTTCGACTCCAACGCGCGCGGGCCCTTCGCCTTCCGGCCGGTGAAGAACAGCATGGAAGTGCACCCGGGCGAGATGGCGACGATCGTCTACGAGGTGGCCAACGGGCAGCCGCGCGACATCTCGGCGCAGGCCATCCCGAGCTACGCGCCCAAGCAGGCGACCCAGTATTTCATGAAGCTGGAGTGCTTCTGCTTCAAGCAGCAGACGCTCAAGGCGAAAGAGGCGCGCGAGATGCCGGTGGTGTTCGTGATCGATCCCGCGCTGCCCAAGGATGTGAAGAATATTACGCTGTCGTACACCTTCTTCGAGGTGGGCGCGCCGGTGGCGCAGGCGCCCGAGGGCCAGCTGGCGCCGCAGCCGGCACCGGCCGGCAAGGGCATCTGAGGCGGCCGCGGTGCATGCCGGGGCAGAGGAGGACGGGCGATGGATGAGATGAAGGACGCGGTCAAGCGCAAGATGTCGTTCGGGCAGACCATGCGCGCGGTGCTGTGGTCTTTCATCGGCCTGCGCAAAGGCGCCGAGCACGAGCGCGACATGGCCCGGCTGAACCCGGTGCATGTGGTGATCGCCGGCGTGATCGCGGCGGCCATCTTCATCGCGGTGCTGGTGGTCATCGTGCGCATCGTGGTGGGGCAGGCAGCGGGATAGCAGGGCAGGACGGGTAGACAACAAAAGCAGTCGCAGAACAAAGCAACCGCGGCGGCGGGGCCGGCCCAGAGGAGGGGGCGGCCCGCAGTGCCAAAGCGCGGATCACGAATACTGAATCAAAGACTCTGAGCTGGAGATAAAAGAATGAGTGCGAATCGCGCAAACGCTCCGTACTACTTCGTACCGGGCCCGTCGCGCCACCCGATCACGGCAAGCTTCGGCCTGCTGATGACGGGCGCGGGAGCCGCCGGTTGGGTAAACGGGCAGCCCTGGGCGCCGTACCTGTGCGGCTTCGGCCTGCTGTGGTTCCTGTTCGTGCTCAAGAGCTGGTTTGGCGACGCCATCAGCGAGTCCGAAGGCGGCATGTACGGCAAGAACATCGACCTGTCGTTCCGCTGGTCGATGGGCTGGTTCATCTTCTCGGAGGTGATGTTCTTCGCGGCCTTCTTCGGCGCGCTGTTCTATGCCCGCACCATCGCCATGCCCTGGCTGGGCGACCTGAACAACAAGATCCTGTGGCCCGACTTTGCCGCGGTGTGGCCCAACACCGGCCCGGCCGGCGTGGTGGAAAGCTTCCAGACCATGGGTCCGTGGCCGATTCCGACCATCAACACCGCGCTGCTGCTGATGTCCGGCCTGACGCTGACCTGGGCGCACCACGCGCTGCTGGCCGGCAAGCGCAGCCAGCTGATCCAGGGCCTGGTGCTGACCATCCTGCTGGGCGCGGTCTTCATGTGCTTCCAGGTGTACGAGTACATGCACGCCTACTCGGAACTGAACCTGAAGCTGTCCTCGGGCATCTACGGCTCCACCTTCTTCCTGCTGACCGGCTTCCACGGCTTCCACGTCACCATGGGCGCAATCATGCTGACCGTGGTGCTGATCCGCGTGCTGAAGGGCCACTTCACGCCTGACCACCACTTTGCATTCGAAGGCGCTGCCTGGTACTGGCACTTTGTTGACGTGGTGTGGCTGTTCCTCTACGTCGTGGTGTACTGGCTGTAAATCCGGCTGCCGTACCCGCCGGCGCGCCCCTCGGGGGCCCGCCGGCGCCAACGCAAAAGAGAAACGCCGCAGGAGGTTGTCCAGCCTGCGGCGTTTGTCTTTTGCGGGCCTGCTGCCCGCGTCCTGGCGTTCAGGGCGCCATGCGGATGCCCGTGCTGTGGATCCAGCCCATCCAGTTCGAGAACAGGATGAACAGGAACAGCGCCACCGAGAACCCGACGCGCAGCATCAGCGAGCGCATCATGTTGGGCGTCGTGCCGCGGTCGCGCATCATGAAGAACAGGGCGGAGGCCAGGCTGGCGATGATCAGGATGAAGGCAACAATGATGACAATGCGCATGGCGGGGCAGGTCGGGGCAAAGAGCGACGGAGAAACCCATTATCGCACCGGCCCGCGTTGTGGTCCCGCCTGGCGATGACAGTGCGCCGCTTGTTCAGCCCGCTGCCGCTAGCCGCCGCGCTGGTGGTGATCGCCGTGACCTGCGCGCTGGGCAACTGGCAGCTCAACCGCGCGCACGACAAAGAGGCGCGCGCGGCGCGGCTGCAGGCGCTGTCGACGCAGCCGCCGGTGGTGCTGGGCACGGCGCCGCTGCCGCAAGTTGTGACCGACCGCACGGTCCGCGTGACCGGGCGCTTTGACACGGCCCGCACCGTATTGCTGGATAATCGCCCCCACGGCAATGGCAGCAGCCCCGGGGATAGCCGCGCCGGCTTCCTGGTGCTGACGCCGCTGCGGATTTCAGCCGGCTCGCTGGCGCCCGCAGGTGCCGCCGGCGCCATGCAGTCGGTGCTGGTGCTGCGCGGCTGGCTGCCGCGCGATGCCCAGGACCGCACCCGGATTGCGCCGTTCCCCACGCCCGAGGGCGAGGTAACGATCGAAGGCACGGCACTGGCGGCCGTGCCGCGGGTCTATAGCCTGGGCCAGGACGCCGCCGGCAGCAAGATCCGCCAGAACCTGGACATCGCTGCCTATGCGGCCGAAACCGGCCTGGCGCTGCACCCGCTGGTGCTGGAGCAGCGCAGCGACACCGGCGACGGTCTGGCGCGCGACTGGGCCCCGGCCGACCTGGGCGCGGACCGGCACTACGGCTATGCCTTCCAGTGGTTCGGGCTGGCCGCGCTGACGGTGGTGCTGGTGACCGTGCTGGGCTGGCGCCGCGCGCGCCGGGTGGCCGCACCGTAACTCGAATGAACCGGGCGCATGCGCTCGCCGAAGACAAAGGACAGACGTACTCCATGGCACAGCAAGACTCCGCCCCGGCCGCCGCGGCCTCGCCGCCGGATACCCGCATCGATGCGCGCACGCGCCGCGGCCGCCTGCAGATGCTGATGCTGTTGCTGGTGTGCGCGTCGCCGGTGATTGCCTCTTACTTCACCTACTACGTGATCAAGCCGCGCGGCGGCGCCACCAACTACGGCGCGCTGGTCGACCCGCAGCGGCCGATGCCGCCGGTGCGCGTCACCGACGAGCAGGGCCGGGCCGTGCCGCTGGAGCAGTTCCGCGGCAAATGGCTGCTGGTGACCGCCGATCCGTCCGCCTGCGACGAGGCCTGCGCGAAGAAGCTCTTCACCATCCGCCAGATCCGCGCCGGGCAGGGCCAGGACCGCGAACGCATCGTGCCGGTGTGGCTGGTGACCGACGACGGCAAGATCGACGAGCGCCTGACCGCCGCCTACAACGAGCCCTACGCCGGTGTGCGCTTCCTGCGCATCGACCGCCAGGCCGCGCAGCAGTGGCTGCCGGCCGAACCCGGCAAGCGCGCCGAGGACACCCTGTTCCTGGTCGACCCGCTGGGCAACCTGATGATGCGTTTCCCGCAGGACCCGGACCCCAAAAAGATGAGCGGCGACCTGAAGAAGCTGCTCAAGGTCTCGCGCATCGGCTAAAGGGGACGGCATGCTGCTGCAACTGGCCATCATCGGCATCCTGATTGCGCTGTTCCCGCTGTCCTACGTGCTGGTGAAAGGGGACCGCAACAAGTACCGCAAGCTCGCCTGGATCACGGCGTTCCTGACGCTGGACCTGATCATGTTCGGCAGCTTCACCCGCCTGACCGACTCCGGCCTGGGCTGTCCGGACTGGCCCGGCTGCTACGGGCACTCCAACCCGCACGCCGCGATGGAGCCGATCCGCGCGGCCGAGACCGCACTGCCCAGCGGCCCGGTGACGCTGGCCAAGGCGTGGATCGAGATGATCCACCGTTACTTCGCCATGGCGGTCGGGGTGCTGATCATCACGCTGATGGTGCTGGCGTGGGTCAAGCGGCGCGAGCTGAAGCAGTCGCCGTGGTTCGCCACCGGAGTGCTGCTGCTGGTGTGCGTGCAGGGCGCGTTCGGCGCCTTCACCGTGACCCTGAAGCTGCAGCCCGTCATCGTGGTCACGCACCTGATGCTGGGCATGGCCCTGCTGGCCGTGCTGATCCAGCTGGGATCGCGCAACGATCCGCCGCACCCGGTCGCGGCGCAGGCGGCGCGGCTGCGCTGGCCGGTGCGCATCGGCCTGCTGCTGCTGGTGATCCAGATCTTCCTGGGGGGCTGGGTCAGCACCAATTACGCGGTGCTGGCCTGTACCGACTTCCCGCTGTGCAACGGCCAGCTGGTGCCCGCGATGGATTTCCGCCACGGCTTCACGCTGTGGCGCCAGCTGGGCATGACCGCCGACGGCGACTACATCCCGCACGCGGCGCTGGTGGCGATCCACTGGGTGCACCGCGGCTTTGCCTTTGTCGTGCTGGGCTACCTGGCGTGGCTCGGCCTGCGCGCGCGCCGGCTTGAAGGGCTCGCGCGCGCGGCCGGCTGGCTGCTGGGCACGCTGGTGCTGCAGCTGGCCACCGGGATGTCCAATATCGTGTTCGACTGGCCGCTGGTGGCCGCGGTTGCGCACAACGGCGGCGCGGCGCTGCTCCTGCTGCTGCTGGTCCGCCTCCACTACAATACAGGGCTCGCAGGGCTCACCATGCGGGCCGCCGGCGTCCCCGCTGCCGTGCCGAACGCCGCCCGCGCCACATGAAAGACAAGACCCCTTCCGTGGTTACCGCTACCCACCCCCATTCCCTGGGCAAGTTGAGCCGGATACGGCACCTTGCCCGACAATATGCCGCCCTGACCAAGCCGCGCGTGACGCAGCTGGCCGTGTTCTGCGCCATCATCGGCATGTTCCTGGCCACGCCCGGCATGGTGCCGTGGCGCGTGCTGATCGGCGGCGCCGCCGGCATCTGGCTGCTGGCCGGTGCGGCCTTTGCCATCAATTGCCTGGTCGAACAGAAGATTGACGCGCTGATGCGCCGCACCGCGTGGCGCCCGTCGGCCACCGGCGAGATCACCACGCCGCAGACCCTGGTGTTCTCCGCTGTCCTGGGCGGCGCCGGCATGTGGCTGCTACACGTCTACGCCAACGACCTGACGATGTGGCTGACCTTTGCCACCTTCCTTGGCTACGCGGTGGTCTACACCATCCTGCTCAAGCCGGCCACGCCGCAGAACATCGTCATCGGCGGGCTGTCCGGGGCAATGCCGCCGGCGCTGGGCTGGGCCGCGGTGGCGGGCGAGGTGCCGGCCGAAGCCTGGTTCCTGGTGCTGATCATCTTCACCTGGACCCCGCCGCACTTCTGGGCCCTGGCGCTGTACCGCCGCGCCGACTACGCCAAGTCCGGCCTGCCGATGCTGCCGGTCACGCACGGTGAGCGCTACACGCTGCTGCATATCCTGCTGTACACGCTGATCATGATCGCCGCGACGCTGCTGCCCTTTGTCTACGGCATGAGCGGCTATATCTACCTGGCGGCCGCGCTGGCGCTGGGCGCGGGCTTCCTGGCCTACGCCTGGAAGATGTACCGCAACTATTCAGACGAACTGGCGCAGCGCACCTTCCGCTTCTCGATCCTGTACCTGTCGCTGCTGTTCGCCGCGCTGCTGGTCGACCACTACTTCAAGTTCGTGCCGCAGGTCTGACCTGTGGCCCACCGGCTGCGGCATCTTGTCGCGGCCGGCGCAGCGTGGCGGCCCGATCGGCGATACTGCGTGATGTCGCCGCCCTCTGGTGCCGCTGTTCCCCCCACCCCTGACCGGTTTCCGCCGCATGCCCCGCCTAAGCCCCGCCTCCGGCCTGTTCGCCGCCTTCCGCCGCTTTTCCCTGCTGGCCGCGCTTGCGCTGGCCGTGGCTGCCTGCGGGCAGCAGAAGGCCTCGTTCCGCAATGTCGATATCACCGGCGCGGCGGACTTCGGCAAGGACTTCTCGCTGACCGACCATCACGGCAAGGTGCGCACCATCGCCGACTTCAAGGGCAAGGCGGTGGTGATGTTCTTCGGCTACACCCACTGCCCGGACGTGTGCCCGACAACGATGGCCGAACTGAAGGCGGTGATGGAGAAACTGGGCCCGGACGCCGACCGCGTGCAGGTGCTGTTCGTCACGGTCGACCCGGAACGCGACACGCAGGCGTTGCTGGCCCAGTACGTGCCAGCCTTCGATGCGCGCTTCCTGGGGCTGCGCCCGGCCGACGAAGCCGCACTGCAGAAGGTGACCAAGGACTTCAAGGTGTTCTACGCCAAGGTGCCGGGCAGCTCCCCGAGCAACTACACGGTGGACCACTCCGCGGGCAGCTATGTGTTCGACCCGGAGGGCAAGCTGCGGCTGTTCATCCGCCACGGCCAGGGTCCGGATCCGATCGCGCACGACCTGAAACAGCTGCTGTCGTGACGTGAAAGGGAGGGAAGGGGTGCGGCATAACGTCGCACTCTCCCTCTCGCGGGCAACAAAAAGGCCGGTCCAGTGGACCGGCCTTTTGCATGGCTGGGGGAGCGGATCAGGCGAATGCCTGCAGCGCACCCTTCATCTTCTTCATGGCCGCGGCCTCGATCTGGCGGATGCGCTCGGCCGAGACGCCGAACTCGTCAGCCAGCTCATGCAGCGTGGCGCCGCCCGAGCCGTCGTCCTCGACGTGCAGCCAGCGCGCCTCGATGATGCGGCGGCTGCGTTCGTCCAGCTTGCCCAGCGCCTCTTCCAGGCCCTCGACCTGCATGCGGTCGTGGCGCTTGGCTTCCAGCACGCGGGTGGGCTCGTTGTGGTTGTCCGCCAGGTAGGCGATGGGGGCGAATTCCTCTTCGCCGTCGTCGATCTGGCCTTCCAGCGCCAGGTCGCCGCCCGACAGGCGGGTTTCCATCTCCATCACTTCTTCGGGCTTGACGTTCAGCTCGCGCGCCACGGCCTCGACCTGCTCCGGCGTGAACGTGTGCGCGCCCTGCTTGTGGCTGCGCAGGTTGAAGAACAGCTTGCGCTGGGCCTTGGTGGTGGCCACCTTGACCATGCGCCAGTTCTTCAGCACGTATTCGTGGATCTCGGCCTTGATCCAGTGCATCGCATACGACACCAGGCGCACGCCTTGTTCGGGGTCGAAGCGCTTCACGGCCTTCATCAGGCCGATATTGCCTTCCTGGATCAGGTCGGCGTGCGGCAGGCCGTAGCCCAGGTACTGGCGGGCGATCGACACCACCAGGCGCAGGTGGGACATCACCATCTGGCGGGCAGCATCAACGGAATCGTGGTCGCGGAGCTCGCGCGCCAGGCGCTGCTCTTCCTCCGCGGTCAACAGCGGAATCCGGTGGACAGCCTGGATATAGCTGTCGAGGTTGCCAACGGTGGCCGGGAAGGTCAGCGCAAAGCTGCCCGTGCTCCGGGGTGCCGTCGGCAGACGGTTATTCAGGGTTTGGTCGGCAGACAAGACTGCGTTCACTCAATGGCTCCTTTCGCATCCGGCGGTTCGGTTGCCGGGGTGCCGCGCCTCTTGGGCCGGCGGCATTGCAACACATATTAGCACTCAGGCCGGGTGAGTGCTAATTGGAGCCCCGATGGCCGTGATAGTTCCACTCGATTGCTCTTACGGATGGCATAGCTACTTACCACTTCGAGCGGCGGAAACGATACCCACGGTTCGGCGCACTGGATGTTAGAGCGGTGCGGGGCACAGGGGTTCTGCCCGCTGCTGCAATGATTTGTTGCAGCAGCGGCTACACTCGACCCAACTGCAGCGCGCTGGCATCCTTGCGAGCCTCTCTTATTCCACTGGAGGAGTTATGTCTGCTATCGAACACTTGCTCAAGCCGCATGTGCGCGACCTGGGCGATTTTACCGTGCGCCGGCTGTTGCCGGCCGCCGCTACCCAGACCGTCGGGCCGTTTATTTTCTTCGACCATATGGGGCCGGTGCAGCTGCCGCCGGGCGCCGGCGCTGATGTGCGCCCGCATCCACATATCGGGCTGGCCACGGTCACCTACCTGTTCGAGGGCGAGATCATCCACCGCGACAGCCTGGGCAGCGACCAGGCGATCCGCCCGGGCGACGTCAACTGGATGACCGCCGGGCGTGGCATCGTGCACTCGGAACGCTCGCCCGAGCATGTGCGCCCCGCCGGTGCCCGCCTGCACGGCATCCAGACCTGGGTGGCACTGCCGCAGGAGCATGAGGGTGCCGAGCCGTCGTTCTTCCACCATCCCGCCGCCACGCTGCCGCGGATCGAGCGGCCGGGCGTGCGCATGGTGGTGATTGCGGGCGATGCCTTTGGCCAGGTCTCTCCGGTCAAGGTCTTCAGCCGCACCCTGTATGTGGCGATCGAGCTGGATGCGGGCGCGAGCGTGGAGATCCCTGCCGAACATGCCGAGCGGGGCATCTATCCGGTGGATGGCGCGGTGGCGCTCGACGGCGAGCCGCTGCCGGCCGAGCACATGGTGGTGCTCACGCCGGGCCAGCCCGCGACGCTGACGGCCACGGCGCCGTCGCGCGTGATGCTGCTGGGCGGCGACCCGACCGACGGGCACCGCTTTATCTACTGGAATTTCGTTGCCAGCAGCAAGGTGGCGATCGACGCCGCCGCCCAGCGCTGGGAGGACGATCAGTTCCCGCACGTGCCGGGCGAGACCGAGCGCATCCCGCTGCCCCCGCGCAGGGCCTGACAGCGGTCCCGGGGCTGGCTCAGACCGGGCTGGCCCAGGTCACGTGGGTGCCTTGCCGCAGGCATTCGCGGATGGCCTCGACCTGGATCGCGATCGGTGCCGGCACCGGCGCCGCTCCTTCCAGTACGCGCCGGATCCAGGCCACGGTCTGGCCGGCGTCGCTGCCAGGCGGCAGTTCAGGCACTTCGGCCAGTGAACCCACGGCCGGATCGACCAGCGTCTGCTGGTGCCCCTCATGCAGCCAGTCGATGCGGCTGGTGCGGCGCGCATCGGCCACCACTTCGCCCTCGGTGCCGCGTGCCAGCAGCACGTTGGCGGGCTCATGCGAGAAGTAGTCGGTCAGCGTCTCGCGGTATTCGGGGTGAGTGTAGCTATACAGGCGCAACCCTTCGGCGGGCGAATGCTCGCCCACTGGCTGCAGCATCTTGGCCACCGTATGCGACGAATTGCGCAGGCCGATCACGGTGCGCCGCTCCAGCAGCTTCGACAGCCCGGGCGACAGTACATCCACCGGCAGCACCGCCAGCGGCCCGAGGTCGCTGCCCTCGCGCAGCCGTGCCGAGGCCTCGTCGGTAGTCACGCACAAGGGCACGCCCAGCGCCTCGAACAGCGTCATGCTGGTCACGCGGCCATTGAACAGGCGCGTGCCGTGCACCAGCACGGGGACATCTTCGCGCGCCAGCAGCAGCGCCAGCAGTGGCACCAGGTTGGGTTGCTTGCGCGCGCCGTTGTAGCTGGGGATCACCACCACCTGCCGGTCAGGCGGCGCCGGCAGCGGCTGGCAGTGCGCATGGGCGGCTTCCAGCATGCCGGCCAGCTCGTGCGGGGCCTCGCCCTTGATGCGGTAGGCCATCAGGATGGCGCCAAGCTCCAGGTCCGAGACGCGCCCGGCCAGCATGGCGTCGAACAGGGCCTGCGCGTCTTCGCGGGGCAGCGCCCGCGCGCCGTTGACGCCGCGGCCGATCTCCTTGATATAGCGGGCAGCAGGGAAGGACGTGGCTGGCGTGGTCATGGCGGCGTGGGGGTAGTCTGTTCTGGGTTCATGATAGCGGAGCCAGGCCGCCGCGCCCACCGCCGCCGGTCACCGCGCATCGCCTCCTGAGGACACTACGCGGCTTCCTGCAGCGCCGGGTTGCGCTGCTTGCGGTAGAGGAAGTCCAGCACCGCGGTGCGGCAGGCGTGGTAGGCCTTGTCGTCGGCCAGCGCGACGCGGTCGCGCGGGCGCGGCAGGCCCACCTTCAGGATCTCGCCGATGGTCGCGGCCGGGCCGTTGGTCATCATCACGATGCGGTCGGCCAGCAGCACGGCCTCGTCGACATCGTGGGTCACCATCACCACCGTGCTGCGGGTGCGCGCCACGATCTTGATCAGCTCGTCCTGCAGGTGCGCGCGCGTGAGCGCATCGAGCGCGCCGAAGGGCTCGTCCATCAGCAGCACCTTGGGCGCCATCGCCAGCGCGCGGGCTATGCCCACGCGCTGCTTCATGCCGCCGGAGATTTCATGCGGGTACTTGTTCTCGGCGTGCGTCAGGCCCACCAGCGCCAGCGTGTCTTGCGTGCGCGCCTTGAGCTGCGGCTTGCTCTCGCTGGCGGCAAAGACGCGCTCCACGCCCAGGTAGACGTTCTCGAAGCACGTCAGCCACGGCAGCAGCGAATGGTTCTGGAACACCACCGCGCGCTCCGGCCCCGGCCCGGCGATCTCGCGCCCGGCGCAGATCAGCGCGCCGGTGGTGGGCGTGGCCAGTCCCGCGACCAGGTTCAGCAGCGTGGACTTGCCGCAGCCGGAATGGCCGATCAGCGTGATGAATTCGCCCTCGGCGATATGCAGGTTGATATCGCGCAGGGCGACGAACGGTCCCTTGCGGGTCTTGAAGGTCTGGCCGACTTTTTCGATGCTGACGAACTTGTCCATGGCGATTCTCCCCACGTATCAGTTGGTGCCGTAGCTGAAGCGCCGGGCCAGCGCCAGCAGCGCGTGCTCCAGCAGCAGCCCGATGATGCCGATCACGAAGATCGCGATCACGATGTGCTCGACCTTCAGATTGTTCCATTCGTCCCACAGCCAGAAGCCGATGCCGGTGCCGCCGGTCAGCATCTCGGCCGCGACGATCACCAGCCACGCGGTGCCGATCGACAGCCGCACGCCGGTCAGCATGTAGGGCAGCACCGCGGGGAACAGCACCCGCGTGAACACCTTCCATTCCGACAGGTCCAGCACGCGCGCCACGTTCAGGTAGTCCTGCGGCACGCGCGTGACGCCCACCGCGGTGTTGATCACCATCGGCCAGATCGAGCAGATAAAGATCGCCCAGATCGCGGCCGGGTTGGCCGCCTTGAACAGCAGCAGGCCGATCGGCAGCCACGCCAGCGGCGAGACCGGGCGCAGCAGGCTGATTACCGGCGCGGTCATCGCGTTCAGGAAGGCAAAGCGCCCGATCAGGAAGCCGGCCGGGATGCCGACCAGCGCGGCCAGGCCGAAGCCCGCCGCGACGCGCGCCAGCGATGCCAGTACGTTCCAGCCGATGCCCTGGTCATTGGGCCCGTTGCGGTAGAACGGGTCGGCAAACAGCGGCACCGCGGCGTTCCATGTGGCCTGCGGCGTGGGGATGGCCGGGATCATCGTGGCGATGCCGTGCCAGGCCAGCACGAACAGGGCAAAGCCCAGCACCGGCGGCACGGCCTTGAGCACCAGCGCGGCCAGCGCTTCGCGGCGTTGCGCGCGCCGGGCCTGCGCGGCGATTTCCTGCTCGCGCCGGCGCACCCGCTCCTTGGTGTCGGGGTCGGCGCTGGCGGCTACGGTGGCACCATCGGGCGTGGTGTGGGCTATGGCATTCACGTCTGGCTCCTTTTGTCAGGGGCACTGCGGATCAGTGGGGAAAGGCTTGCGTCAGGCCTTGATCTTGAAACCGTCGGCGTAGGCCTTGGGGTCCTTGCCGTCCCAGACCACGCCGTCGATCAGCTTGGCGCTGCGCATGTCGCTCTTGGGCAGCGGCACCTGGGCGGCGGCGGCGGCCTGCTTGTAGACGTCGATGCGGTTGACCTGCCTGGCCACGGCGAGATAGTCCGGATGTTCCTTCAGCAGGCCCCAGCGCTTGTGCTGGGTCAGGAACCACATACCGTCGGACAGGTACGGGTAGTTGGCGCTGCCGTCCTGGTAGAACTTCATCGCGTCGGGGTCGTCCCAGGTCTTGCCCAGGCCGTTGGTGTAGCGGCCCAGCATGCGGTCCAGGATGATATCCATGTCGGTGTTGACGTAGGACTTGGCGGCGATGGTCTCGGCGGTCTTGCGGCGGTTGGAGGCCGACGCATCGATGAACTTCGATGCCTCCAGCACCGCGGCCACCATCGCGCGCGCGGTGTTGGGGTATTTCTGCACGAACTCCGCGGTGGTGCCCAGGGTCTTCTCGGGGTGGCTCTTCCAGATGGCCTGCGTGGTCTCGGCGGTGAAGCCGATCTTGTCGGCGATGGCGCGCGCGCCCCAGGGCTCGCCCACGCAGAAGCCGTCCATATTGCCCACGCGCATATTGGCCACCATCTGCGGCGGCGGCACCGTGATCGCCTTGGCGTCCTGCATCGGGTTGATGCCGTTGGCCGCCAGCCAGTAGTACAGCCACATCGCATGCGTGCCGGTGGGGAAGGTCTGGGCGAAGGTGTAGTCACGCTTCTCCTTCATCATCAGCGCCTTCAGGCTGGCGCCGTCCTTGACGCCTTTCTCGGCGAGCTTGGACGACAGCGTGATGGCCTGGCCGTTGTGGTTCAGGTTCATCAGCACGGCCATGTCCTTCTTCGGGCCGCCGATGCCCAGCTGCACGCCGTAGATCAGGCCGTACAGCACGTGCGCCGCGTCCAGCTCGCCATTGACCAGCTTGTCGCGCACGCCGGCCCATGAGGCTTCCTTGGTCGGCGTGATCTTGATGCCGTACTTCTTGTCCAGCCCGAGGGTGGCGGCCATCACCACCGAGGCGCAGTCGGTCAGCGGGATAAAGCCGATGCGCACGTCGGTCTTCTCCGGCGCGTCCGAGCCCGCAGCCCATGCACCGGCGCGCACCAGCGGATCGACCAGCGTCATCACGCTGGCGCCGGCGATGGTGGCCAGCACGCGGCGGCGGCCGCTGCTGGCCGGGACGGCGTCGGCAGCCGCGTCGGAAACGTGGACGGCTGCGTGCAGCGGCTTGGCAATCCTGAGGCGAGAGGGCATTGCATGGCTCCAAGAAAAAAGGCGTCCCTGCCGCGACCGGCTTCGCCAGAAGACCGGTGCGGCGCAGGGACGCCGTTGTCCGTGGCGTGGCGCAGCCCGCGTTGGCCGTGCCCGCCGAAATTGTTGGTCGGCCGCCGTTGGCCGATACCTGCATAACGCAAGGCGTGTGCCAGCCTGTGCAGCGCAGCATTCGAGGGCGGATTTTTGACGGATCGGGAGGAAATGGCCGGATGCGGTGCGCGCGCGGTCGCCGCCGCCGCATTCGGGGAAGCAGGGGAGAGAGGTGACGCCGCGCGGCAGCGCCAGGAGCGGGCATTGCACCAGTCGTGTGCGGCAGCGCACCACGGCTGGCAGGCGCGAGCGGCTCAGCCCATCACGTCGATCACGCGCTGGGCCGCGTCCACCAGCTTCAGGCCGCGCTCCATCGCCATGCTGCGCAGGCGCTTGTAGGCCTCGTCCTCGCTGAGGCCGCGTGCCTGCATCAGCAGCCCCTTGGCGCGCTCGACCACCTTGCGCTCGGCCAGCTTGAGCCGGGTGGCATCGAGCTCGGCGCGCAGCTGCTGGTCCAGTTCAAAGCGCGCGTAGGCCACGTCGAGCACGGTCTTGACGCGCTCGGCGCGCAGCCCGTCGACGATATAGGCGGTGATCCCCGCCGTCAGCGCTGCCTTGATGCGCTGGCTGTCGTCGTTGTCGGTGAACAGCACGATCGGGCGCGGCGCATGCTGGGTCGAGACGCAGACATGTTCGATGGTGTCGCGCGCGGCGGATTCAGACGCGATGATCAGCATGTCGGGCTGGGTGGCCGTGATCACATCCGGCAGGCGCAGGTCGGCATCGACGATCTGGATCTCGGTAAAGCCCGCGCTCACCAGCCCGCCGCGGATGGTCTCGACGTTCAGCGGGTCGGCATCATGCGGGTCTCGCACGAGCAGGATCCGCAACACCCGGCCACCGGCAGTGGAAGGGCCAGGTGCGGCGGGGGTAGACGATGGGGGCGGGTGGCGTCGTGTCATGGCTAGGCTCTGTTGCAGTGCGCCATGCAAGATTCGCGCCGGGTAAGTATCCGGTCACCTGCGCCAGTCTGGTGCGGTGGCGCTGCGAGGATGCCTGGATTCATTGTATGCGGTCGTACGCAGAGGCAACTCTCGCGGTGTATCCTGTTGCCCTGCTGCGCCGGGCGCGTCTGCTGGCGACGCCGCGAGTGGCTGCATCCCGCAACCCCGCATCCCTGCGCCGCAGCACCGATCAGAACAAATCTGGAGAGAAGCATGACCGAATTCGTGTTCGCCCCGCCCGCGCCCGTTGGCGTGCCGGTGCGCGGCAGCAACGCTAGCTTCCCGGTCCGGCGCGTGTACTGCGTCGGCCGCAACTATGCTGCCCACGCCCGTGAAATGGGCTCGGACCCCGACCGCGAGCCGCCGTTCTTTTTCTGCAAGCCGTCCGATGCTGTCAGCTATGTCGCCGACGGCACCGAAGGCGCCTTCCCGTATCCGCCGGGCACCAGCAACTGCCACTATGAAGTGGAGCTGGTGGTGGCGATCGGCAACGGCGGCCGCGACATCCCGGTCGACCAGGCAGCCGGCCACGTGTTCGGCTACGCCGTGGGCCTGGACATGACCCGCCGCGACCTGCAGAACGAATCGAAGAAAACCGGCCGCCCCTGGGAGACCGGCAAGGCCTTCGACCAGTCCGCGCCGATCGGCCCGATCGTGCCGGTGTCGGCCATCGGCCATCCGGAGAAGGGCGCGGTGACGCTGGCGGTCAACGGCGTGGAGAAGCAGCGCGGCGACCTGTCCGACCTGATCTGGTCGGTGCCGGAGATGGTGTCGTACCTGTCGAAGCTGTTCGAGCTGCAGCCGGGCGACCTGATTTTCAGCGGCACGCCTGAAGGCGTGGGCCCGGTGGTCAAGGGCGATGTCATGCAGTGCCACGTCGGCGGCGTGGGCGATCTCACCATCAAGGTAGTCTGATCCGATGCTCAAGCTTTACAGCTATTTCCGCAGCTCGGCCTCGTTCCGCGTGCGCATTGCGCTGGAGCTCAAGGGGCTGTCCTATGACTATGTGCCGGTGCACCTGCTCAAGGAAGGCGGCCAGCAGCTCAAGCCGGAATTCCGCGCCGTGAACCCTGACGGCCTGGTGCCGGCGTTCGTCGACGGCGAGCACGTGCTGCAGCAATCGCTGGCCATCGTCGAGTACCTGGACGAGATCCACCCCGAGCCGAAGCTGCTGCCCGGCACGGCGCTGGACCGCGCCTACGTGCGCGGACTGGCCCAGGAGATCGCGTGCGAGATCCACCCGCTGAACAACCTGCGCGTGCTGAAGTACCTGAAGCACACAGTGGGCGTGACCGACGAGGTCAAGGACGCGTGGTACCACCACTGGATCGAGCTGGGCTTTGCATCGCTGCAGGCCAACCTGGAGCGCGGCGGCAAGGCCGGGCGCTTCTGCTTTGGCGACACCCCCACGCTGGCCGATATCTGCCTGGTGCCGCAGGTGTTCAACGCGCAGCGCTTCAATATCGACCTGGCCCGCTACCCGGCGATCGCCAGGATCTATGAAACCTGCATGGAGCTGCCTGCCTTCCAGAAGGCGCAGCCGAAGTCGCAGCCCGACGCGGAATAAGCGTTCGCAGGCCTGCAAGGCAAAACGCCCCGGCACTACCGGGGCGTTTTGCTTGGCGCGGGTTGCCGGGCCTTACCCCAGCAGCGCGTCGGCGAATTCGTCCGCCTTGAACGGTTGCAGGTCTTCCACCTTCTCGCCCACGCCGATGAAGTAGACCGGCACCGGGCGCTGGCGCGCGATCGCCGCCAGGATGCCGCCCTTGGCGGTGCCGTCGAGCTTGGTCACGATCAGGCCAGTCAGGCCCAGCGCGTCGTCGAAGGCGCGGGTTTGCTGCAGGGCGTTCTGCCCGGTGTTGGCGTCGATCACCAGCAGCACCTCGTGCGGCGCGCTCGGCATGGCCTTGCTGATCACGCGCTTGACCTTCTTGAGCTCTTCCATCAGGTGCAGCTGCGTCGGCAGGCGGCCGGCGGTGTCGGCCATGACGATGTCGATGCCGCGCGCCTTGGCCGCATTGACGGCGTCGAAGATCACCGCCGCCGGGTCGCCGCTTTCCTGCGCCACCACGGTGACGTTGTTGCGCTCGCCCCAGATCGTCAGCTGCTCGCGCGCGGCGGCGCGGAAGGTGTCGCCGGCGGCCAGCAGCACCTTTTGGTCATAGCGCTGGAAGTGCTTGCACAGCTTGCCGATGCTGGTGGTCTTGCCGGCGCCGTTGACGCCCGCGATCATCATCACCATTGGCTGCTCTCGGCCCAGCGTCATGGTCTTTTCCAGCGGGCGCAGCAGCTGGGTCAGCAGCTCGCGCAGTGCCGCCTTGACGCCTTCGGCGGTCTCGATGCGCTCGGCCTTGACGCGCTTGCGCAGCTCGCCCAGCAGATATTCGGTGGCTTCGACGCCGGCATCGGCCATCAGCAAAGCGGTTTCCAGTTCCTCGAACAGGGCCTCGTCGACCCTGACGCCGACGAACAGCGTGCCGATGTTGCGGCTGGTCTTGGACAGGCCGGTGCGCAGCCGCTGCATCCAGCCCTGCTTCGCTTCAGCGGTCTGGGCGGGCGGCGGGACCAGCTCGAGCGCTTCGGCCGGTGCGGGCGCCGGCAAGGGAATCGGGACTGCCACGGGCGCTGGGGCAGGGGGTGGCACTTGCGCGGGGACCGGTGCCGGTACGGGGGCGGGGACCTCGACCGGAGCGGGGGCCGGGGCTGGCGCCTCGACGGGCGCGGGCTCGGCCTTGCGCTTCTTCCAGAAACTAAACATTGGGGAATGGAGTCAATACCGGGGCCGATACCCTGGCGGCAGCCAATGCCAGCAGGCAACCGGTTATAAATCAATGGGTTACGCAGGCGTCGCGATGGCTGGGGAGAAACCGTTGTGGTCCCGGCCGGCGATTGCGTATAGTTCGCTACATGGCAGATTCATGCGCGCAGTCTTGCGCACGTGAGTCGATCGGCAAAATTCTAGCAGACGGGGTCGCATGAACCATTGCGCTGTCCTGACCGCTGCGGGCGCACAAGGCACTAAAGCCTGCGTCCAAACGCGCATCCAACGCCTCTCACAACCTTCCAATCAGCTTCCTGCCCGCGCCGCGCGTCTTGCGCGGCGTGTCATTCCCACGCTGCTGCTGGCCTTGCTGCCCTGGTCGATGCCGGCGGGGGCGCAGGAAGCCGTGCCCTCGCCGAGGCCCGGCACGCAGACCGCCCTGGCCGGCGCGACCGCGCAGGGCACGACTGAATACCGCCTGTCCAACGGGCTGCGGCTGATCGTCAAGGAAGATCACCGCGCCCCCACGGTGGCGCACCAGATCTGGTACCGCGTGGGCGGCATCGACGAGGTCAGCGGCACCACTGGCGTGGCGCACATGCTCGAGCACATGATGTTCAAGGGCACGCCCAGGGTCGGCGTGGGCGAGTTCTCCAAGCAGGTGGCCGCGCTGGGCGGGCGTGAGAACGCCATGACCAACCGCGACTTCACCATGTACTACCAGCAGATCGGCAAGCAGTACCTGCCGAGGATGATGGAGCTGGAGGCCGACCGCATGGCCAACCTCATCATCACCAAGGACGAGTTCGAACGCGAGATGAAGGTGGTGATGGAAGAACGCCGCCTGCGCACCGACGACTCCGCGCGCGGCACCGTCTATGAGCAACTGCTGGCCACGGTCTACACCGCCGCCGCGTACCGCCACCCGGTGATCGGCTGGATGGACGACCTGGTCAATATGCGCGTGGACGACGTCAAGGAGTGGTACCGCCACTGGTACGTGCCCAACAACGCCATGGTGATTGTCACCGGCGACGTCAAGGCCGAGGAAGTGCGCGCCCTGGCCGAGCGCTACTACGGCAAGGTCAAGCCGCGCACGCTGCCGCTGCGGAAGGACCAGGAAGAGCCGGCGCAAAAGGGCATCAAGCGCATCTGGGTCAAGGCGCCGGCAGAGAACCAGTACATGGTGATGGCCTACAAGGTGCCGCGCCTGCGTGATATCGAGAAGGACGTCGACCCCTACGCACTTGAGGTGCTGTCGGCCGTGCTCAACGGCTACGACAACGCGCGCCTGACGCGCGAACTGGTGCGCGAGCAGCGCCTGGCCGACGACGTCAACGTCGGCTACGACAGCATCAACCGCGGCGAGTCGCTGTTCGTGCTCGACGGCACGCCGGCGGCGGGCCACAACACCGACGAGATCGAGCGCGCGCTGCGCGCCGAGGTCCAGCGCATCGCCAAGGAAGGCGTGTCGCCGGAAGAGCTCAAGCGCGTCAAGGCGCAGGTGGTGGCCGGCCAGATCTACAAGCGTGATTCGGTGTTCGGGCAGGGCATGGAAATCGGCGTGTCCGAGATCTCGGATATCTCCTGGCGCCAGATCGACCGCATGCTCGACAAGATCAAGGCTGTCTCGCCGGCGCAGGTGCAGGCAGTCGCCGCGAAGTATTTCAACGACGACAACCTGACCGTGGCCACGCTGGTGCCGCAGCCGATCGATCCGAACAAGCCCAAGCCCCAGGCCCCGTCGGGCCTGCGCCACTGAGGAAAGGCGATGACTCAGTACGTCACCACCCCGCAGCGTGCGCTGCGCAAACTGGCAGGCGCCGCATTGGGCGCCGTCGTCCTGCTGGCCACGCAACTGGCGCAGGCCGCGATCCCGATCGAGCACTGGACCGCGTCCACCGGCGCCAAGGTGTTCTTCGTGCACAGCCCGTCGATCCCGATGCTCGACGTCAATATCGACTTCGACGCCGGCAGCCGCTATGACCCGCCGGGCAAGGCCGGGCTGGCCACGCTGACCGCCGCGCTGCTGGACAAGGGCGCCGCGGCGCTGGAGGGCCAGCCGGCGCGCGATGAAGCGAAGATCGCCGATGGCTTTGCCGATACCGGTGCCGCCTTTGGCGGCGCCGCCGGCGGCGACCGCGGCGGCATCGGGCTGCGCACGCTGACCGCGCAGCCGGAGCTGGACCAGTCGGTCGCGCTGGCCGAGCAGCTGATCAAGGCGCCGACCTACCCGGACGCCGTGGTCGGGCGCGAGAAGCAGCGCCTGATCACCGCCATCCGCGAAGCCGACGCCAAGCCCGGCGTGATCGCCGACAAGGCGCTGGCCAAGGCCATGTATCCCGACCACCCCTACGGCGTGGCCGCGACCCCGGACAGCGTGGCGTCGATCACGCGCGACGACATCGTCAGGTTCTGGCGCGACAACTACGGCGCGCAGCGCGCGGTGGTGACGCTGATCGGCGCGGTCGACCGCAAGCAGGCCGAAGCCATTGCCGAGCAGCTCACGCGCGGGCTGCCGCCCGGCAGCGCGGCGCCGGCCATGCCGCAGGTGCGCCTGAACATCGCCCCGAGCGAGCAGCGCATGCCGCACCCGGCACAGCAGTCCAGCGTGGCCATCGGCCAGCCGGCCATTGCCCGCGGCGACCCCGATTACTTCGCGCTGCTGGTGGGCAACTACGTGCTGGGCGGCGGCGGCTTCAGCTCGCGCCTGACTGACGAGGTGCGCGAGAAGCGCGGCCTGACCTACGGCGTGGACAGCTACTTTGCGCCGTCCAAGCAGCCGGGTCCGTTCGGCATCAGCCTGCAGACCAAGAAGGCGCAGACCGACGAAGCGCTGGCGCTGGTGCGCCAGGTGCTGGCGCGCTTTGTCGCCGAGGGTCCGACCGAGAAAGAGCTGCGCGCGGCCAAGGACAACCTCATCAACGGTTTCCCGCTGCGCATCGACAACAACCGCAAGCTGCTGACCAACGTCGCCAATATCGGCTGGTACGGGCTGCCGCTGGATTACCTGGACACCTGGACCGCCCAGATCGGCAAGGTCACGCGCGAGCAGGTCAGGGCCGCTTTCCAGCGCCATGTGCGCCCTGACAACATGGCGACGGTGATCGTCGGCGGCCCGGTGGCAGCGCCTGCGACCGCCGCCAGGCAGTGATGCCGGCACCGCTTGGGCCCGTCATGCGCGCCGGGGCTCCGGCGCGTGCGGCGAACCGGCCCGCAGGCTCTACAATCACGGGATGAATTCGCGTTCCCGATTGCCGACGCCCGCCACCGGCGGGCGACTCGCCTCTCCTGCCGCTGCCAGCGGCGGGCGTTCCCCCGTTTCCGCGTCGCCACGCCAGGCACCGCGCCAGGCACCACGCCACGAACCGTCCCAGGTCCGCATCATCGGCGGCCGCTGGAAGCGCACCTTGCTGCCCGTTCCCGACGCCCAGGGCCTGCGCCCCACGCCCGACCGCGTGCGCGAGACGCTCTTCAACTGGCTCGGCCAGGACCTGTCCGGGCTGGAATGCCTGGACCTGTTCGCCGGCTCCGGCGCGCTCGGCTTCGAGGCCGCCTCGCGCGGCGCCGCCGCGGTCACGCTGGTCGAGTCCAATGCGCGCGTGGCCAAGCAGCTGCGCGACAACCAGTACCGGCTCGACGCGGCCCAGGTGCGCGTGATGCAGGGCGATGCCTTTGCCATTGCCGCGCAGCTGCCCGATGCCAGCTTCGACGTGGTCTTCCTGGATCCGCCCTTCGCCGAGGACTGGATCGGGCCGGCACTGGAGCATGCGGCGCGGCTGTCACGGCCCGGCGGCGCAGTCTATGTCGAGACCGACCATGCGCTGACCGGCGCCGACGCACCGGTGCCGGCATCGCTTGAAATCGTCCGCCACGCGCGCGCCGGCGCGGTGCATTTCCACCTGCTGCAGCATCGCGTGCCGGGCAACGGCGCTGGCTGATGCACCAGCCTGGGGCGATTGTCCGGGTACGCCTGTTCCACATTGAGGAAGGGCCCCTTCCTCAATGGGAAACGGGTTCCTGGTTGCGCTGCGGCAAAACGGTGCACCGGGCGACTTCCAAGTGGCGCATTTGGGGTTACACTACGCCGCTGTCACAACGCTCGCGACGCAGCACCCACGCCGGTCCGGCCGGCGCAAGAGGCGGCCCATGGCCGGCAGCGGGCAGATCAAGGAGGAAGTATGGTCATCGCGGTCTATCCCGGCACGTTCGATCCAATGACCCGGGGACACGAGGATCTGGTCCGCCGTGCGTCGAACATCTTCGACGAACTGGTGGTCGGGGTGGCGCACAGCCCCAACAAGCGCCCGTTCTTTTCGCTCGAAGAGCGCATCGGCATTGCCCGTGAAGTGCTCGGGCATTATCCCAATGTGCGCGTCGAAGGCTTTTCCGGCCTGCTCAAGGACTTTGTGCGCAACAACAATGCGCGCGTGATCGTGCGCGGTCTGCGCGCGGTGTCCGACTTCGAGTACGAATTCCAGATGGCAGGCATGAACCGCTACCTGCTGCCCGACGTGGAAACCATGTTCCTGACGCCGTCGGACCAGTACCAGTTCATCTCCGGCACCTTCGTGCGCGAGATCGCGGTGCTGGGCGGCGACGTCAGCAAGTTCGTGTTCCCGTCGGTGGAACGCTGGCTGCAAGAGAAAATCGGCAAACCGGAATAAAATAGCAGACTCAGATACGTCGAGTCGCGGCCAGTCGGGCGCGGGCGTGTCCGCAGGAAGGAAACACCATGGCGCTGATGATCACTGACGACTGCATCAACTGCGACGTTTGTGAACCCGAGTGCCCGAACGAAGCCATTTCGATGGGGCCCGAGATCTATGAAATCGACCCCAACAAGTGCACCGAGTGTGTCGGGCACTTCGACGAGCCGCAATGCCAGCAGGTCTGCCCGGTCGCCTGTATCCCCAAGGATCCGAACCGCGTCGAAACGCTTGAGGTCCTGATGCAGCGCTACCGGCTGCTGACGGCCGCCAAGCACGCGGCCTGACCCGCAGCTTCAGCCAGGCAAAAAAGGCCCCCGGCACCGCAAGGTGACGGGGGTTTAACTTTTCCCCAGTTACTGCTGGTACTACCTACAACACTGCGCGGTCACGCACCCATCGGCTTGCCGTCGCTACGGCGCACCACGATGGTGGACGAGCGCGGCGGCTTGGCCGCGTCCGGCCACTTGCCGGTGGGGTGCTGGATATTGATGAAGCAGGTGGTCAGGTCCGGCGTGTAGGCAATGCCGGTGATCTCGCAGCCGGTCGGGCCCGCCAGGAAGCGCCGGGACTGACCCGTCGGCGAGATGTAGTACATGCTGTTGTTGCCGAACGTGCCGCTATAGGTGGCGCTGGTGCTGGAATCGGTCTGCACCCACAGGCGGCCCTTGGGGTCGACGCGCAGGCCGTCCGGGCTGGAGAAGGTGTCGCCGTTGATATTGCCCTTCAGGTTGTCGGTGGCCAGCGACGGGTCGCCAGCCTGCAGCAGGATGCTCCACGTGAAGGTCGTGGCCAGCGGCGAATTGCCGGCTTCGTTCCACTTGACGATATGGCCGTGCAGGTTGTTCTTGCGCGGGTTGGCGGTGTCGGTCTGCTGGCGGCCGCTGTTGTTGGTCAGCGTGCAGTAGAGCGTCTTGTCCGGTGCGGCCGTGATCCACTCGGGGCGGTCCATCAGCGTGCCGCCGGCCACGCGCGCGGCCGACTTGGTGTTGATCAGCACGTCGGCCTGGCTGGTGAAGTCGACCGTGCTCGGCGCCGGCGAGACGGCCGACTGGGTCCAGTTGCCCGGGTCCGATGCGCCGACGGTCAGGCCGTTCTTGCCCTGCGTCAGCTCGATCCACTGGCCGCTGCCGTCGGCATTGAACCTGGCCACATAGAGCGTGCCGCTGTCCAGCAGGTTGGCATTGGCGGCGCGGTTGTTCGGATCGAAGGCCTTGCTCGGGATGAATTTGTAGATGCAGCCCGGCGTGCCGTCATCGCCCATATAGAAGGCGACGTTGTTGCTGGCGTCGCTCAGGAAGGCGACGTTCTCATGGTCGAAGCGGCCCATCGCCGTGCGCTTGGCCGGCGCGCCCAGCGTGCCGTACGGGTCGATCTCGACCACCCAGCCGTAGCCGTTGTCGGCCTGGGTCGGGTCGATGTAGTTGTCCGTGCTTTCTTCGCAGGTCAGGTAGGTGCCCCACGGCGTGTAGCCGCTCGAGCAGTTGTTGAGCATGCCGACCACGGTCGAGCCCACCACCGAGGCGGCCGGGCCGCCCACGCGGTACAGCGTGTTGCCGGTGTAGCGCTTGTTGTGGATCGAGTCGCGCTTGACCTGCCACTTGCCGCTTGCGGCCAGTTCGACTTCGATCACCGAGATGCCCACCGCCGACAGGGCGATGCGCTTTTGCTCCGCGCTTGCGGTGGCGGCGTTGTAGGCGGTCGGGAACAGGATGTTGTAGTCCGGCAGCTCGTGGTTGATCGCGAGCAGGCCGCCCTTCTGCGGATCGACGCCCGGCAGTGCGAAGTAGTGCATGCCGTCGTGGTTGCCGCCGGCCTGGCGCTCGGTTTCGGCCGAGGACTGGAAGGCGCCGGCATAGCCGGTGGCGCCGGCTTCGACCGGGTCGCCGGCGGAGAACAGCACGTCGACGCTGTAGCCGTTGGGCACGACCACGGTATCGGCGGTCGACTTGGCGATCGGCTCGAAGGTGACGTCGTAGCTAGGGGCAACCGCGGCGGGCGCGGGGGCCGGAGCGGGTGCGGGCGTGGGGGCTGGTGCCGGTGCCGGTGCGGGATCGTCATCGCCGCCACAGGCGGCCAGCAGGCCGCTGCCGAACGCCGAGGCCAGCGACAGGCCAAGGCCGCCGCGCAGCACCCGGCGGCGGGCCGGGTTGGCGGCTACGATGTCTTCAAGCATCTGGCCTGGCACGTCAACGTCGGGCTTGGCGGCGCGGCTGGCGGCTCGTGCTTCATCGGTCAGGTACGACATGGGCTTCCTCCTGTGGGTTGTCACGCGCATCGGCCACCATGCGATACCGACGCGATTGGAAACCACGGAATGTATGTGCCGCCCATGGCACTTTGATGACATATTGTCTGCAACAGCAGCCTTGAGCCGCCAAACGAAAACGGGCCGCAGATGCGGCCCGTTTTCATGCTGTTGTCGCAGGGATGTGCGTATTTGTCAGCGCGTGGTATGCAGTTGCGCCATGGCGCGTTCGGCATCGCCACGCGCCAGCAGGCCGAGCGGGTCGATGCAGCGGTCGATGGCGGCATCGATGGCTTCCTGCTCCTCGCGCCGAGGCGGCTTGAGCACGAAGTTGACCACGTCCTCGCGGCCCGCGCCGGCGCCGCCTGGCGCGTTGCGCGGATGGCCCACGCCCAGGCGCAGGCGCCAGTAGTCCTGCGTGGACAGGTGGGCCGAGATGTCCTTGAGCCCGTTGTGGCCGCCCGCGCCGCCGCCGCGCTTGAGCTTGGCCGCGCCTGCCGGCAGGTCCATCTCGTCGTGCGCGACCACGATCTCGTCGGGGAGGACCTTGTAGAAGCGCGCCAGCGACACCACGGCCAGGCCGGAGCGGTTCATGAAGGTCGATGGCTTGAGTAGCCAGATGTCCTGGTCCCACAGCCGCGCACGCGCGGCCAGGCCGTGGAAGCGGCCCTCCACGCGCATCGTGGCGCCGCCCATGCGGGCCAGCTGGTCCACCAGCCAGAAGCCGGCGTTGTGTCGGGTGGCCTCGTACTCCGCACCGGGATTGCCGAGGCCGACGATGAGCTTGATCATGCGTTTGACTGGGTCGTTGGCGCGCAAGGCTGCGCCACAAGCGCCAAGGATACCGAAAAACCGGCAGACGGCTGCCGGGCGAAAAAAAACCGCCGCAAGAAGCGGCGGTTTCTTCGTGGCGCGGCCGGCAGGCCGCAACCGCTGCTGCAGCTTAGGCAGCCGGCGTTTCGCCAGCGGCTTCGCCACCTTCGGCAGCTTCCGACACCGCACCAGCCGGTTGCGAGATGCTGGCGATGGCCGGGTTGTCGTCACCGTGGGTGATCACGGTCACGCCCTTCGGCAGCTTGATGTCCGACAGGTGGACGGTCTGGTTCAGCTCGACGGCGGCCAGGTCCACTTCGATGAACTCGGGCAGGTCGGCCGGCAGGCACGACACTTCCAGGTCATTCACGATATGGTTGACGATGCCGTGGCCCAGCTTCACGCCAGGAGCGGTTTCCTGGTTCATGAAGTGCAGGGGCACCTTGACGTGGATCTTGTCGTTGGCCGACACGCGCTGGAAATCGACGTGCAGCACCAGCGGCTTGAACGGGTGCATCTGGAATGCGCGCAGCAGGGCCTGTTCCGACTTGCCAGCGACTTCCAGTTCCAGGATCGACGAGTGGAACGCTTCCTTCTTCAGGGCGTGCCACAGCGCGTTGTGATCCAGTTCGATCATCTTCGGTTCGGCGGCGCCGCCGTAGATGATGCCGGGGGTCTTGCCCGAATTGCGCAGGCGGCGGCTCGCACCCGTTCCCTGTACGCTACGCTCGAAAGCGACAACTTTCATGATGACTCCAAATGTAAGAAGGCTGTCCGCGACCAGACAGCCTCGTTGCGGCGCAAACAGAAAATGATGCGCCGATCAGGGCACGTTGATCGCTGAAAAACGGCGATCAACGCAGTAAAGCCCTAAATTCTATCAGGAACCCGCAAACAGCGACATGATCGAGTCGCCCTTGACGATGCGGGTGAAGGTCTCGGCCAGCAGCGGGGCGGTCGAGAGCTGGCGGATCTTGGTGCATTTGGCGGCTTCTTCGGACAGCGGGATGGTGTCGCACACCACCACTTCGTCCAGCGCCGAGTCCGCGATGCGGGCAGCCGCGCCACCCGACAGCACCGGGTGCGTGCAGTAGGCGAAGACTTTCAGCGCGCCGCGCTCCTTCAGCACCTGGGCGGCCTTGCACAGCGTGCCGCCGGTGTCGATCATGTCATCCATGATGACGCAGTTGCGGCCGTCGACTTCACCGATGATGTTCATCACCTCGGCCACGTTGGCCTTGGGACGACGCTTGTCGATGATCGCCAGGTCGCAGTTCAGTTCCTTGGCCAGTGCGCGGGCACGGACCACGCCGCCGACGTCCGGCGACACCACCAGCAGGTCACCGTAGTTCTTCTCGCGCAGGTCGCCCAGCAGTACCGGCGAAGCGTAGATGTTGTCGACGGGAATATCGAAGAAGCCCTGGATCTGGTCAGCGTGCAGGTCCATCGTCAGCACGCGCTCGACACCGGCGACTTCCAGCATGTTGGCCACGACCTTGGCCGAGATCGCGACGCGCGCCGAACGCGGGCGGCGGTCCTGGCGGGCATAGCCGAAGTAGGGCATGGCGGCGGTGATGCTGCGTGCCGAGGCGCGCTTGAGCGCGTCGACCATCACCATCAGCTCCATCAGGTTGTCGTTGGTCGGCGCGCAGGTGGACTGCAGCACGATGACGTGCTTGCCGCGAACGTTTTCCTGGATATCAACTTGAACTTCGCCGTCGGAGAAACGGCCAACCAACGCCTTGCCCAGAGGAATGCCGAGGTGCTGTACGACAGCCTCCGCGAGTTTGGGGTTGGCGTTGCCGGTAAATACCATCAAGCCTTCGCTGCTCATTCGGGGCACCTGTCTTGCTGCTGGGGGAGCTTGGCGTCACCGGCAAAGCCGGTGACTGATACAGAGGGTCCGTAAGGACACTATAGGAATGTAATGGCAGGGGAAGAAGGATTCGAACCTTCGAATGCCGGAATCAAAATCCGGTGCCTTGACCAACTTGGCGACTCCCCTACACAACCGGGCCGTTCTTCGTGGTACCAGACTGCCGTACCGCGCCGAACGAAAACTTGCTACGCGAGCGCTGCGAGCGGATGACGTGCCAGACTGCGCACACACCTGCCATCCCATTCGGGTGGCAACCTTTCCAAAACCTGCCGCGCTGTTGCCGCGTCGGGAAAACGCGCAAACACGCAGGCTCCGGAACCGGTCATCCTGGCATGCTGATTGTGTTGCTTCAGCCATGCTAGGGCTCGGGCGACTTCGCCGAACTTCGCTGTTGCTATCGGTTCCAGGTCGTTGCGACCGAAATCGAATTTGTTTGTGCGAGCAGCGAAGACCGCAATTATGGAGAGCGGCGTATCCCTTGTCAAGCACTCGTCCGAAAAAATTTCAGCGGTGGGGACATGCTGTTTCGGGTGGATGACCACGAACCAGCTGTCGGGCAACTCGACTGGCGTCAGGTCCTCGCCGATGCCCTGTGCAAAGGCGTTCTGGCCGAACACGAACACCGGCACGTCGGCGCCCAGCGCCAGGCCGATGCGCATCAGTTCGGCACGCGCGAGGCCCAGTCCCCACAGGTGATTCAGCGCCAGCAGCGTGGTGGCCGCATCGGACGAGCCGCCACCGATGCCGCCGCCCATCGGCAGCACCTTGTCGATGGCTATGTCGGCCCCGAACGTGGTACCGGTGGCCGCCTGTAACGCGCGCGCGGCGCGCACCACCAGGTCGGTTTCGGCCGGCACCCCGGGCACGTCTGTGACGCGCGCGACCACGCCGTCGTCGCGCCGGCGGAAATGCAGCGTGTCGCACCAGTCGACCAGCTGGAACACGGTCTGCAGCGTGTGGTAGCCGTCGGCGCGGCGGCCGGTCACGTGCAGGAACAGGTTGAGCTTGGCCGGCGCGGGGCAGTCGCGCAGTTCGGGCGGGGGCAGGGGTTGGCTGCGGTGCATGGCGTGGTTCACGGCGTCTGGGGATCGATCACGAGGCGCACCGACAGCGGATTGCTGCCGGCGTCGCGCGCCAGGTCGATGCGGCGCGGCACCTGGGCGGCCGCTTCCTGCCAGGCGACATAGCGCACGGTCCAGCCGTTCTGCGCCAGCGTGGCCAGCCGGCCCTGTTCGTCGCGCGTGGTGCGCGCGGGCGCGCCCTTGGTGGCGCGGCCGTGCAGCCAGTCGCGCATGCCGGACACCGGCAGCGCAAAGCCAAGCGCTTCTTCCATCAGGGTGTCGACCTCAGGCGCGTTGCGCGGCGGCTGGTTGGGCAGGTCGAGCGTGGCGCCGGACGGCGTGGCGGTCACCACGGCCAGGGTCTGGCCAAGCGGGGACACCAGGTCCAGCCGCACATTGCGGCCCTGCTCTTCCCAGCGGAAGCTTCCCTGCACGCCTTCGTCGCGCCCGTAGCGCACGTAGTTGGCGGAGAAGCGGCCGGTGTATTGCTGGCTGGCGGCGGCCTGGTCGCCATCAAAGCTGCGCGACGGTGCCACGCTGGCACATGCCTGCAGCAGCAGCGGGGCGCCAAGGCAGAGGAGCGCCAGGCGTCGGGATCGGTTCATGGGCTTGGTCGTAAGAACGGCGGCGCGGCGGCGGCCGCCGGCTGACGGGAATCCGGCGCTGCGGACCCGGGCTGCGGGCCGCGGCGGGCGGGGTTACTTGGACAGTTGCACGTTGACCTTGTAGCGGCGCAGCGTGTCGACCAGGGTCTCGTTCTCGGGATCGACCCGGACGGCCTCGGTCCAGGTCTTGCGCGCTTCGTCGTGCTCGCCGAGCTGCCACAGCACCTCGCCCAGGTGCGCGCCGATCTCGGCCTCGGGCGCCTTGGAATAGGCGTTGCGCAGCAGGTCGGCCGCCGGGCGCAGGTCGCCCATGCGGAATTTGACCCAGGCCAGGCTGTCCATGATGTACGGATCATCCGGCCCCAGCTCGGAGGCACGCTCGAGCAGCTTGAGCGCCTCGGGCAGGCGCTCGTTGCGGTCGGCCAGCGAGTAGCCCAGCGCGTTGTAGCCCTGCTTCTGCTGCGGCTGCAGCGCGATCACCTTGCGCAGGCCCTTTTCCATGCTGTCGTAGCGCTTCTGGCGCTCGTCGAGCATGGCCAGCTCGTAGATCCAGTCGGCGTTGTCGGGCTCGGCCGTGACCCGGTCGTTGAGCAGCTTGCGGGCGCGGTCATAGGCCTTGCTTTCCATCAGCGTAGCCACCTCGGCCTGGCGGATGGCGGTCACGCGCTGCGTGCGCTGGCCGGGATCGGGGATGTCCTCGGCGTCGGTGAGCATCTCGCCGAAGAGCGCCTGGGCGTCGTCGAGCTTGCCCATGCGCGCCAGCAGCTGCGCGCGCTTGGCGGTGGCCGCGGGCGCCAGCCGGATGTCCTCGATGCGGTCCAGCCACTGGATGGCGCCGGCGTAGTCCTTGCGCTCCTCGGCGATCTGCGCCAGGTACTGGTAGGCAATGTCGGGGTTGGCGGTGGGCTGCTTCTCGACCAGCTGCAGGTATTCCTTCAGGTACTGCTCGGCCTCGCCGTAGTTCTTGGCCTGCAGGCTGGTCAGGCCTAATGCCAGCGGCACGCGCGGGTCGCCCGGGGCTACCTTGCGCAGGGTCTCGAACTCCTGCCGGGCCGACTGCATGTCATTGCGCAGCAGGTACAGCCGCGCCAGCGTGATATGGCCGTTGACCGAATCGGGCGACTTGTCCAGGAAGCGCTTCAGGATCGCGACGGCTTCGTCGGGCTGCTTCTCGGCGCGCAGCTCGGCAGCCATCAGCGCGGCCGCTTCATAGTCCGGGCGCAGCCGCAGCGCCTGGTCGAGCGCGGCGAGCGCGCCCGGCTCGTCGCCGGCGACTTCCCTGGCGCGGGCCAGGGCCAGCTGCGTTTCAGGCAGCTTGGTGTCATTCCTGGTCAGGTCCTGCAGCAGTGTGGCCGCGCCGGCCGGATCGCTGGTGCGCGACAGCTGCTGCTGCAGCTGCAGGATGGCCTCGCCGCGATGGGTAGCCGGCACCGCCGCCAGCTGTTGCTGCAGCAGGGGTCGGGCATCGTCCCAGCGGCCGTTGAGCACCAGCAGCGTCGACAGCACCTGCGTTGCCGCGGGCGAAGTCGGCGAAATCTCCTTCCACAGGCGCGCGGAGTCCAGCGCCTGCTGCGGGATGCGCGCATTGAAGGCGATCTCGGTAGCGCGCTGCGCGAAGCGCGGGTCGCGGGTCTGCCGGGCCAGTTCCATGTAGGCCCGGTAGGCCGGGCCGACCAGGCCGCGCTGCATGGAAATCTCCGCGGCCAGCACCATATAGACGATGTCGTCGGTCAGCTCCAGCGACGGCAGCGCGCTGCGTGCCGGCTTGCTGGCGGCGGGGCGCTCGCCTTCTGCCGCGGCCAGCTGCAGTGCCGATGGCAATGGCATGGCGCTCGCAGGCGGCGCGGCGTGGCTGGTGCCGGCAGCCAGGGCCAGCAATGCCGAGGCGGCCAGCGCACGCGCATGGCGGCGCGGCGCCTGGAAAAACCGGGCCAGGGCGCCAGCCGCGAGCGCTGTGCGCGAAACGGCGCCTGGAAAAGCGATCGGGAGGCCGCCCGCGGTGGCTTGCAACGTGGAGTCCGGCATCAGGTCCGGCATGAGGTCCGACATGTAGTGATTGCTCCGGCGCGCGCTGGCGAGGGATGGGAGAAAACGCATTGATAAGGCCATTGTAGCCTGCCGCTACAATGCGCTGCTTGGCGCCGCAGGCCGGTGCCCGCAGGCGCCGCAGGAGTTTTGAGCGGTAACCAACGGAGAGGTTCGATGCCAGAATTGCCCGAGGTCGAGGTGACCCGGCGCGGCTTGCTGCCGCATGTGGTGGGGCGGCGCATCGCCGCGGTCACGGTGCGCCACCGCGGCCTGCGCTGGCCGGTCGATCCGGAGCTGGAAATGCGGCTGGCCCAGCGCGTGGTGCGCCGGATCGAGCGCCGCGGCAAATACCTGCTGCTGGAATGCGTGAGCGAGGCGGCGGGCGAGCCGGCCGGCTGGCTGCTGGTCCACCTGGGCATGACCGGCACGCTGCGGGTGCTGCCCGACGCGCCGCCGCCCGGCGCGCACGACCACCTGGACCTGGTGCTGGGCCCCGGGCCCGGCGCCGCGCTGGGCACCCAACCGGGCACCATCGTGCTGCGCTTCCGCGATCCGCGCCGCTTCGGCGCCATCCTGTGGAGCACGCTGCCCGAGGCCGAACTGCCGTCGCACCCGCTGCTGCGCACGCTCGGCATCGAGCCCTTCGATCCTGCCTTCGACGGCGCCTGGCTGCACCGCCACACGCGCGGGCGCAGCGCCGCCATCAAGACCGTGCTGCTGGCCGGCGGCATCGTGGTGGGCGTGGGCAATATCTATGCGTCCGAAAGCCTGTTCCGCGCCGGCATCCGCCCGACCACCCCGGCCGGGCGCCTGAGCCGCGCGCGCTGCGACCGCCTGGCGCAGGCGGTGCGCGAGACCCTGGCGCAGGCGATCGAGCGCGGGGGCAGCACGCTGCGCGACTTTGTCGGCAGCGACGGCGCCAGCGGCTATTTCCAGCTTGATTGCCTGGTCTACGACCGCGCCGGCCAGCCGTGCCGGGTCTGCGCCACCCCGGTGCGCCAGATCGTGCAGGGCCAGCGCTCCACCTTCTACTGCCCGAACTGCCAGCACTGAGCCCTGGCGGCGGCCGCCCGGGCAGGCGCCGTGTGGCGCACAATGCGCGCCATAGGCGATTGTCGATGGGTCGGCGCAACACTCCTTGTGCAAGGCATGAGCGAGGGACGTGAATTCCACAAAACCGCTGTGGAAACCTGTATCGTGTGCGCAGTCATAAAAAGTTACAAAATGGCCCAGCCGCTTGCAGGGTAGACAGTGGTCGGGCCGGCATTGCGCGAACACGGGCGCAGCGCGAAAGCGGCGTGCCCCGAGGTAAAACCAAGTCAGCCGAACAGCTCCATGACAACGCTCGCCCACCAATTCGAACAATACGGCGCCTGGAGAACCGGGGTCCTCCAGTCACTGGCCGAATTCCAGTCCTGGCTGCAGCAGCACGACCTGTACGACGCCCAGGCCGATGACCGCGTGCAGCGCATCCAGAACGTGCTGCGCAGCGACCGCCTCAAGGTCGCCTTTATTGCCGAGTTCTCGCGCGGCAAGAGCGAGCTGATCAACGCCATCTTCTTTGCCGACTACGGGCGCCGCATCCTGCCGTCGTCGGCGGGGCGCACCACGATGTGCCCGACCGAGCTGCGCTATGACGAGGCCGAGCCGCCGTGCATCCGGCTGCTGCCGATCGAGACACGCCTGCAGGAGGCCTCTACCGCTGACTTCCTGGAGGCCGGCACCTCGGCTTCGCACTGGCATTCGGTGCCGCTGGACCCGTCTTCGCCCGAGGGCATGCTGGCTGCGTTCCAGCACGTGGTGCAGACCGTGCGCGTGCCGCCCGCGCAGGCCGAGGCACTGGGCCTGTACCACGAGAACGATCCCGATGCCGCCTACGCGGTCGATGCCGAGGGCATGGTCGAGATCTCGCGCTGGCGCCACGCCGTCATCAATTTCCCGCACCCGCTGCTGCGCCAGGGCCTGGTGATCCTGGACACACCGGGCCTGAACGCGATCGGCACCGAGCCCGAGCTGACGCTGCGGCTGATCCCCGACGCCCATGTGGTGGTGTTCGTGCTGGCCGCCGATGCGGGTGTCACCAAGAGCGACCTGGAGCTGTGGCGCAGCCATGTCGGCGCCGGCCACCGGCGCGGCTGCCTGGCGGTGCTCAACAAGATCGACGGGCTGTGGGATCCGCTGCGCGAGCCGGGCGAGATCGCGCAGGAGATTGCGCGGCAGGTGTCCACCACCGGGCAGGTGCTGGGCATCGAGCAGTCGCGCGTCTATCCGGTGTCGGCGCAGAAGGGTCTGGTGGCCAAGGTCACGCACGACGACGAGCTGCTGGCGCGCAGCGGCCTGCCCGAGTTCGAGCACGTGCTGTCCGACCAGCTGATCCCGAGCCGGCGCGAGATCGTTTCGGACCAGGCGCACCGGCTGGTGCAGGACATGGCGCGCGCCGCGCAGCAACTGCTGCAGAGCCGCCGCCGCGATATCGTCGAGCAGCTGTTCGAGCTGCGCGGCCTGCGCGGCAAGAACCACGCGATGGTCAAGCACATGCTGATGCGCGTGCAGGGCGAGAAGGAAGAGTTCGAGCAGAGCATCAGCAAGTTCCAGGCGCTGCGCCTGGTCTTCGGCCGCCACAGCGCCGACATCATTAAGAGCCTGCAGCTGCGCGACGTGCGCCTCACCATGCGCAGCGCGCGCGAGCAGATGAAAGAGCGCTTCTTCTCGCGCGGCCTGCGCGAAGACATGGACGCACTGTTCGCGCAGCTGACCAGGCTGGTGACCGATGCCGATAACAAGATCGGCCAGCTGCACCAGCTGATCGAAAGCATGTACCGGCGCTTCAACGCCGAGCACGGCTTCACGCTGCCCGCGCCGATGCAGTTCACTGCCGAGCGCTACGTGGCCGAGCTTGAGGAAACGCTGCGCCTGGTGCATGCGCATTTCGGCACGGTCAGCATGCTGACGCGCTCGCGCCCGCAGCTGGTGCAGAGCGCCTTCAGCACCATGGCCAGCCGCGTGCTGGAGAATTTCCGCGACCTGAACCGCGATATCGAGGTCTGGCTCAAGTCGGTGATGACGCCGCTGGAAGCGCAGGTGCGCGAGCACCAGAAGCAGCTGCGCCGGCGCGTCGATTCGATCGAGCGCATCCACGAGGCCACCGACACGCTGGAAAGCCGCATTGCCGAGCTCGAGGAAGTGCTCAACGGCCTGGACGAGCGCAGCGGCCGTATCGAGGGCTACGCGCAGCGGCTGCTGCGGCCGACGGCCGCCGCCGACCGCGCGAGCCTTGCGGTGGCCTAGTGTCCTGTTCCGCAAATACCTTGCCATGAAATCGCCCAGTTGGCCGCCATGCGTCGTTGCTCGTCGTTGCCATAGCTACGGCTATGGCGCCTCCTCGCGCCTAGCCTGACGACCAACTGGACGATTTCATTTTGGCAAGCTATCTACGGAACAGGACACTAGCCAGATCCTGAAGCCGGTATATCATGTGGCGCCGCACTTAGCGGCGCCTTTTTCTTTGGTGCGCCGCGCGCCCCCGCGCTTCAGAACGTTTCACCAGATGCCCCGCAAACCAGCCCCCCGCGCCGTTCCCGCCATCCCCGACGATATCCGCGTGCCGCCCGACTTCGGCGCCCGCGTGGTCGACTGGCAGTGCCAGCATGGCCGGCACGACCTGCCGTGGCAGAACACGCGCGACCCGTACCGCATCTGGCTGTCGGAGATCATGCTGCAGCAGACCCAGGTGAGCGCGGTGATCGACTACTTCCAGCGCTTTGTCTCGCAGCTGCCCACGGTGCAGGCGCTGGCGGCGGCGCCTGCCGACCAGGTCATGGCGCTATGGGCCGGGCTGGGCTATTACTCGCGCGCGCGCAACCTGCACCGTTGCGCCATGCAGGTGGTGAGCGAGCACGGTGGCCATTTCCCGACCGATCCCGCGGTGCTGGCCACGTTGCCCGGCATCGGCCGCTCCACCGCTGCGGCGATCGCCGCGTTCAGCGCCGGCGTGCGCTCGCCGATCCTGGACGGCAACGTCAAGCGCGTGTTCGCGCGCTGCTTCGGCATCCACGGCCATCCGGGCGAGCGCGTGGTGGAAACGCGCATGTGGCAGCTGGCCGAGCTGGCCTTGCCGGCGGCAGGCCCGCGCCAGGCCGAGGACATGATCGCCTATACGCAAGGGCTGATGGACCTGGGCGCCACGGTGTGCTCGCGCGGCAAGCCGGCGTGCCTGGCCGATGCCGGCGCGTGCCCGCTGTCGGCCGGCTGCGTGGCGCGCCGCGATGGGCTCACCGGCGTGCTGCCCACGCCCAAGCCGCGCGCGGCCATCCCCGAGCGCAGCACGGTAATGCTGCTGGTGCGGCGCCGGCGCGAAGTGCTGCTGCGCCTGCGCCCCGGCAGCGGCATCTGGGGCGGCTTGTGGAGCCTGCCGGAGATGCCGGTCGAGACCGTGCCCTTCGACGCGGAAGCCGCCGAGGCGGCGGCGCTCGACTATGCCAGCGCCTTTGGCAAGCCCGCGCGCGCCGCGCTGACCGGCGAGCTGACCCATGTGTTCACGCACTTCCGCCTGCTGATCCGCGCCATCCGGGTCGATGTGAGTGCGGACGGCGCAAGCCTGATGGCGCAGGACAGCGCCGCGGAAGCCGCGCAGCGCTGGATCTCGCTTGATGATCTCGATGCGGTGGGTACGCCCGCGCCGGTGCGCAGGCTGCTGGAGGACCAGGCGCGCGGCGGGCTGTTCTGAAGCCTGGCGGGGTCTCGGGGATCCGTGCCTAGAGCATGTGGTTCTGGCGCATGTAGCGGTGCACGATCTCGATGCGCATGCCGGCATCGGGCAGCGCCATCAGCATCTGCTTGGCCTTGAGCGGCACCGGCAGCAACTCGCACAGCCGGTTGGCGACCCAGCTCGGGTCGTCCCACAGGTAGGGCTCGTCGAACGGCAGCCGGTCGGGGTGCTCGGCATGCAGCCGCGTGACAATGCGCCGCAGCGCATCCAGGCATTCGCCCAGCAGCTCCAGCTTGCAGTCGATGATGTCGGGGGGTAGCACCTCGGCGCGGGCGACCAGCAGGCCGTCGTCGCGGGTGTCATGGCTGACGATATGGAAGCGCTCGCGGCCGCGCGCGCGGATCAGCAGCACGCCCAGTTGTTCCATGTTGCAGTCGACAATCTCTGCCAGGCAGCCGACCAGCTCGGGCACGGTGGGCTGGTCCGGCCGGGCCACTTCCTCGCCGCTTTCGATCAGGCAAACGCCAAAGGGTGTGCTGTCGCGCAGGCAGTTGCGCACCATGTCGACATAGCGCGCCTCGAACACGCGCAATGGCAGCCGTCCACCGGGAAAGAGCACGGTGTGCAACGGGAACAGCGGCAGGTTGTCGAGCGTCCGTGGCGGATCTTCTGATCCCGTGGGACGGTAGAGGTCGGTCGAGGACATGCAGTGCCAGCTTGGGTATCGCGCAGCAATGGGCCAGCCGGCCAACGCGGCGCGCAGATGCCAGTGATGCCAGTGGGCAGTCCCGCCTGCGTCAGCCCGCCGGTGCGAGCTCTCGGTGTCTCACCAGCACATTACCATGCGCCCGGAAGTAGTTGGCAAGCCTTTCCGCAATATAGACCGAGCGATGCTGGCCGCCGGTGCAGCCGATCGCCACGGTCAGGTAGCTGCGGTTGTCGGCAATGAAACTTGGCAGCCACTTTTCCACATAGGCGCGGATATCCTCGGCCATTGCCAGCACCATTGGCTGGGCCTGCAGGAAGTCGATCACCGGCGTGTCGCGCCCCGTCAGCGGGCGCAAGGCCAGGTCGTAATAGGGGTTGGGCAGCGAGCGCACGTCGAACACCATGTCCGCATCGCTGGGCACGCCGTGCTTGAAGCCGAACGACTCGAACAGCAGCGTCAGCCGCTGGCTGTCGTCGCGGATCAGCTCCTTGATCCAGCTGCGCAGCGTATTGGTGCGCACATTGCTGGTGTCGATGCGGTGCGCGGCCTCGGCCAGCGGGCTCAGCAGCGCGCGCTCCATCTCGATCGCTTCCATCAGCGCGGTGTCGTTGAAGGCCGGTTCACCGCCCTGGCCCGGCATGCCGTCGGTACGCACCGACAGCGGGTGGCGCCGGCGCGTCTCGGAGTAGCGCTGCACCAGTGCGTCGGTGCTGGCGGTCAGGAACACCACTTCGACCTGGTGCTCCGCGGCCAGCGCGCGCACGGTGTCGGGCAGCTGGTCGAGCGACTCGCGGCTGCGGATGTCAGTGGCGACGCCCAGGTGCGTATAGCCCTGGCTGTCGAGGTAGCGGGTCAGTTCCGGGATGAACTGAGCCGGCAGGTTGTCCACGCAGTAGTAGCCTGCGTCTTCGAGCACGTTCAGCGCGACGGACTTGCCGGAACCGGATATGCCGGTGATGAGGATGATGCGCATAGCAACTGAAGCATAGCATCACGTGATGAAGGCGTCATGACACCACGCGCAAAGCAAGCATGGCGAACCTCGCGGTTCGCCATGCTTTTGTCGTCAGGTTGCGGCGCTGGCTGCGGCTCAGGCTGCCTTGGACAGGCATTCCTTCATGTAGGCCTTGTATTCGTCGCCCTTCTTGCCCTTGCCCGACTTGCTGCAGGAGGCCATTTTCTCTTGCTGGGTCTTGGACGCGCCCTTGGACAGGCATTCCTTCATGAACGCCTTGCGTTCGTCGCCCTTCTTGCCGGCGGCTTCCGTATTGCAGGCCTTCATCTTGTCCTGCTGGGCGTTGGCTGCGGGCTTGTCCGGGGTAGCCGGGGTGGCGGGCGTGGCAGGCATGGCCGGCGTTGCCGGAGCCGTGGCCGCTGGCTTGGCTGGCGTGGCGGGGGTTGCCGGCGTGGCGGTGGTCTGTGCAAAAGCGCTGGCGGCGATCATCGGGGTGACCAGCGCGCACATCGCGATCAGTTTCTTCATGCTTGCTCTCCTGGCTGTGGAAAACTTCATGGCCGCGCGCCATTGCCGGCGTTGCAGCTTCCGTAACGGGCGCGATGCCCATTACAGCACAAAACGGAGCATGCCTGAAGAACGTTGACGTTCTGCGTCAACGCCGTTGTAAGCAAATGAAAACGCTGGCGCTCAGCTCAGAGCAGGCGGCCCTGGCCGCGCGAAACCGCATCGGCCTGCATCGCGGCGCGCTGCCGGTCCATGAAGTCGCGCAGCGTATCGATGCCGCGCAGGCGCAGGATGGTGTTGCGCACCGCGGCCTCGACCAGCACGGCCAGGTTGCGCCCGGCCGCCACCTGAATCTTGACCATGTGGATCGGCAGGCCCAGCACGTCCAGATATTGTGAATCGAGCGGCAGGCGCTCGAACTCGCCGTCGTTGCGGCGCACCAACTGCACCACCAGCTTGATCTTCATCTTCCGGCGCACCGCGGTCTCACCGAAGATGGTCTTGATGTCGAGCAGGCCCAGGCCGCGGACTTCAAGCAGGTTCTGCAGCAGCGGCGGGCAGCGGCCTTCGATGAAATCCGGCCCCAGGCGCACGAAGTCCACGGCATCATCGGCCACCAGCCCGTGGCCGCGCGAGATCAGTTCCAGGCCCAGTTCGCTCTTGCCCAGGCCCGATTCGCCCATGATCAGCACGCCCATGCCCAGGATGTCGAGGAATACCCCGTGCATGGTCACGCGCGGAGCGGAGATGCGCGACAGGTACAGGCGCAGGTGGTCGATCACCGCGGCCGACGACACCGGCGTGGTGAACAGCGGCGTGGACGAGCGCGTGCAGCGCAGTTCCAGGTCGGGCGGCGGCTCCATGCCGTCGGCGATCACCAGGAAGGGCGGCTCGAGCAGGATCAGCTCGCCCATCTGGCGCTTGCGGGTCTCGTCGTCCAGTCGCTGGTAATAAGTGATCTCGGGCTTGCCGAGCACCTGGATGCGGTTGGGGTGGATCAGGTTCAGGTGGCCCACCAGGTCGGCGGCGGAGGTGGCTTCGCGGGCGAACTCCACGTCGAAGGCGCGGTCCGCGCCTTCCAGGCCGGCCACCCACGAGAGTTTGATGTCGGCTGCGTTGTCGTCGAAGATGGACTGGGAAGTGACGCCGGTGAGTTCCATGCGGTATGACTGGTGGGGCGGTTTGCGAAGCGCCTGGCGCCTGCCCGGTCTGGTGCCGGCCCGCTTGGGGGATCAGGGGATCAGGGATGCCATGCAATCAGCAGCTGATGGACGGCATCGGGCGTGGGCAGCGTGGCCAGTCCTTCGCGCATGTCGCGGTCGGAAAGCAGTTGCGCGATTTCTGACAGGATTTCCAGGTGCTGCTGCGTAGCCTGTTCGGGCACCAGCAGGAAGATCAGCAGCGATACCGGCTTGCCATCCGGCGATTCGAACGGAATCGGCTCGGCCAGGCGCATGAAGGCGGCCAGCGGCTGCTTCAGGCCTTTGATGCGGCCGTGCGGGATCGCTACGCCGGCGCCCAGGCCGGTGGATCCCAGCGACTCGCGCGCGAACAGGTTGTCCGTCACGATGGCGCGCGCCACACCATGGTTGTTCTCGAAGAGGAGCCCGGCCTGCTCGAACACACGCTTCTTGCTGGTGACGCTGACGTCGAGGGTGATGTTGCCGGGTGGCAGCAATTTGGCCAAACGATTCATGGGCGATGCGCAGGATTTCAGTTAGCGGGCAGATCGTTCCGCCGGGCAGTGGGCTGGCTCCGGGCTGCCGTTGGCCTGGCCGGAGGCGTCCGGCCCATTATAGAGCAGCGACTACCCCCGTATTGTGCAGCGCAGCGGGGCAAGCCGGTGCAGAACGATACATGGTGATGCAATCATGCCTCCGGGCCGGGAGCCGGCGCACCGATGCGGGGCGCGGCCTGGATTCCCTCTCTTTGTATGGCGCAGCATACACCTTGGCGCAGCGCTTGCGAACACTCTTGCCCATTCGGGTGAAAAGCGTTGGCTCCGGCGCCACAGCCGGGCCGCACCGCCAGTGCTGGCGCGGCATCCCGGCGCCAGCCCGGAACGCAAGGGCGCAAAAAAGCCGCGCTTCGTTGCGCGGCTTGCCTGTTCAATCCTGATTCAGCAGCCCGCTGCGGGGCTGCCGGGCACGGTCATTGCTGCATTTGCGCTGCGGCCATCTGGTACTTGACCGCTTCGCGGTCGTGGCCTTGCACGCGATCCTTGTAGCGGATCACCTGACGGTCCAGCTTGTCGACGAGTGCGTCGATCGCTGCATATAGGTCTTCGTGATGCGCCTCGACAAAGATGTCCTTGCCCTTGAGATGTAGATTGATTTCCGCGTACTGACGCCGGTCCTTTTCCTTGTGGTTGTCGACAGAGAGCAGCACGCTAACGCCAATGACCTGATCGAAATGCCTGACGATTCGCTCCAGCTTCGTTTCCACGTACTCACGCAGAGGGGGCGTGATGTCCAGGTGGTGTCCACTGATCTTGAAGTTCATAGCGCTTCTCCTTCTGAAAGAGCCTCACCAGGCAGGCGGTGGGCTCGGCTACAAAGACTTGCGGAGATTGACTGCGGGGATCTTCAGGGCTTCGCGATACTTGGCAACAGTGCGGCGCGCAACAACAAAGCCTTGCTCACCCAGCAGTTCGGCAATGCGACTGTCGGAAAGGGGATTCCTCGGGTCTTCGGCTCCTATCAGTTGCTTGATCAAGGCGCGGATGGCCGTTGATGAAGCCGCGCCACCGGTTTCGGTGGACACGTGGCTGCCGAAGAAGTACTTCAGTTCGAAAGTACCCATCGGCGTTGCCATGTATTTATTGGTCGTCACCCGGGAGATGGTTGACTCGTGTAAACCCAGTGTATCGGCAATCTCCCGCAAAACCAAGGGGCGCATGGCGATTTCGCCGTGACTGAAAAAGTTCTTTTGACGCTCGACAATGGCCTGCGAGACACGCAGGATTGTGTCGAACCTTTGCTGGATGTTCTTGATCAGCCAGCGCGCCTCCTGCAGCTTCTGCTGCAGCCCGGCCGTGCCGGACTCACCCTTCGCGCCACGCAGGATTTGCGCATACATATCGTTGATGCGCAGCCTCGGCATCACATCCGGATTGAGCTGCGCGATCCAGCCGCCGCCGCTCTTGCGCACGAACACGTCCGGCACCACAAAGTCGGCCTCCGGGCGGCTGTACGCATGGCCGGGGTAGGGCGCCAGCGAGCGGATCAGTTCGTGAGCGGACTTCAGTGCCCCTTCATCGACCTGCAGCGCCTTCTTCAGCCGTGTGTAGTCGCGTACTGCGAGCAACTCCAGGTGGTTGGTGACGATGTCCAGCGCCAATTCGCGCTGCGGGTGCGTCAGGCGCCGCAACTGCAGGGCCAGGCACTCGGCGGCGTTGCGCGCACCCACGCCGGGCGGGTCGAAGCTCTGCAGCAGCGTGAGGATGGCGTGGACTTCGTCGATCTCGAATTCGAGTTCTTCCGGCAACTCCGTGCAGATCTCCTCAAGCGACGCGCTCAGGTAGCCATCGTCGTCGAGCGATTCGATCAGGAAGATGGCCAGGCCCTTGTCGCGCGCCGAGATCTTCAGCGGCGTGAGCTGCTCCATCAGGTACTCGCGCAGCGTGGGCTCGGCTTCGCGCAGCTGCATCGGCGTTTTTTCGTCCTCGTCGCCCTGGGGGCGGCGGGCAAAGTCGTCCAGGCTCCAGTCGCCGCTGCCATAGTCGTCGCCGTTGCCGCTGTCGCCATAGCTGTCGTCGTCACCCGCGCCGTCGGCGCGGGCCTCGCCATTGCCCTGGGGCTCTGCCGGGGCGGGCGCCGGTGCGCTCTGCAGGTTGACCGAGCCGTCCGCCGCCACGCGCAGCGGGCTTTCGATCCAGTCGTTCTCGCGCTCGAGCAGCGGGTTTTCCGTCAGCGCCTGTTCGACCTCTTGCTGCAGTTCCAGCGTGGAGAGCTGCAGCAGCCGGATCGACTGCTGCAGTTGCGGGGTCAGGGCCAGATGCTGGGAAAGACGGAGCTGTAGCGACGGTTTCATGCGACCTATTCTATGCGCATCTTTCCGTTGTTGGAACGGAAATTGCTATCGCTTTTGCGGTCCGATCGCCGCTGGCTGTGGGAGGGCCCACGCGCGCCCGCGAAGAGGCCTGCCGCTCGCGGGCAGGCCGCTAAATCACATGCGGAAGTTCTCGCCCAGGTAGACGCGCCGCACTGCGTCATTGGCGATGATTTCCTCGGGCTGGCCCGCGGCCAGCACCGTGCCTTCGCTGATGATGTAGGCATGGTCGCAGATGCCGAGCGTCTCGCGCACGTTGTGGTCGGTGATCAGCACGCCGATATTGCGTGCCTTGAGGAAGCTGACGATGCGCTGGATCTCGCCCACGGCGATCGGGTCCACACCGGCGAAGGGTTCGTCCAGCAGGATGAAGCGCGGCGACGACGCCAGCGCGCGCGCGATTTCCACGCGGCGGCGCTCGCCGCCCGACAGCGACAGCGCCGGGTTGTTGCGCAGGTGCGCGATCTGCAGGTCGTCGAGCAGCGAATCCAAACGGCGCTCGATCTCGGCCTTGGGCAGCGGCTTGCCGTTGTTCACCTGAAGCTCCAGCACCGCGCGGATGTTCTCTTCGACGTTGAGCTTGCGGAACACCGAGGCTTCCTGCGGCAGGTACGACAGCCCCATGCGCGCGCGCTCGTGGATCGGCAGGCCGCTGATGTGGTCGCCGTCGAGCACGATATCGCCTTCGTCCAGCGCCACCAGGCCCACGATCATGTAGAAGGACGTGGTCTTGCCCGCGCCGTTGGGCCCGAGCAGGCCGACCACCTCGCCGCTCTTCACGTCGAGCGAGACGTCCTTGACCACCGTGCGCGAGCCATAGCGCTTCTTCAGGTGGCGCACGACCAGCGTGCTGCCCCCGGGAAGGATGGAGGAGGCTTCGACGGAAGGCTTGTCGGCGATGGTTGCGGTATCGGTCATTGGCACAGTCTGGCGTTCAGGCGTCTCTGGCGCGGGCAGGCAAGCCGGCGCCAGGCGTCAGGGTTTGTTGGCAGGCGCAGGCGCCGGCTTCAGGTCCAGCGGCGAGCCGCCGTTGCCCGTGGCACCGGCCTTCTGGTCCTGGCGCGGCGACAGCACCGCGCGCACGCGGCCGGACGAATTGGCGGCCGCGGCGTCGCCACTGCCGCCGCCGGCGGCCGTGTAGAACTCCTTGCGGCTGTCGTAGGTCAGCACCGCGCCGCGGATTTCGTCGACCTGCTTGGCGCCCTGCAGGCGCGCCATGCGGGCATTGCCGATCAGCTTGGAGTACTCCTGCTTGCCGTCGTACTCGATGCGGTCGCCCCAGCCGTCGATGTATTCGTCGACGCCTTCACGCTTCTGCCGGATGTAGGCCTGCTTGCCCGGCTTGGCGGTGGCCACCGCGAACTGGTAGCCCTCGGGGTCGGTGCGCAGTTCGGCGGCGTCGGACTTCAGGATCATGGTGCCCTTGGTCAGCACCACGTTGCCGGTCAGCGTATAGATCTGCTTGACGTCGTCGTAGCTGGCGTTGTCCGCCTCCAGCACCATCGGCTTGTCGCGGTCCGCGCGCTCGGCCAGGGCGGGCTGGGCCAGCAGGCCGATGGCCATGGCCAGGGCGAGCAGGGCCGGGGCGGTGCGTCGACGGGACGATGTCGTCAGGGAAGCAGTCATGTTGGCAGGGGTTGCTTGAGGGCGTCTGGGTACGTTGGTGCGGGTTGGTGCGGACCGGCTGCGCATGCCGGCACTGCGTGCGCGGCCCCCGGGCCGGGGCTCAGGACCCCGGCGCGCGGCCCGGGGTCGGCCCGGTGATGATGGTGCCGCGTACATTGCCGAGCAATTGTACTTCGCGCGTGACGTTGTTGAAGATCAGGCCGTTGGCGGTCATCACCGACGGGCCGCGCGTCAGCTTGACCGGCTTGTCGGTCTTGACGATGTCGTCATTGACCCGCAGCTGGAAATAACTGGATGCGGCGGTCAGCTGCGGGTCCTTGGACACGTCCGCGCCCTGCTGGCGCATGACGAAGCCGTTGCCGTACAGGTCGATCACCGAGCCCTCGGCGTTCATGCGGCCCATATCGGCGCGGGCGGTGACCGGCGGGCGGTCCGGCTCGTACGCGCGCATGGCGGGCCGGGTCACCTCGTAGGTCTGGTCGTCCTCGAAATGGACCATGCGATCGCCGGTGAAGCGGATCTTGGTGCTGCCGTCCGGCGCCAGCTCGGTGGCCGAGAAGCGGTCCATGAAGTAATCAGGCTCATGCTTCTTGGTGTTTTGCGCGGCCAGGTCTTCCTTGGGGGAGTTGATCTGGACCAGCCAGAACGTGCTGCCCGCCACGAAGGCCATCAGCAGCAGCGGCAGCAGCCGCATGACGATGCCGCTGAGGGAGGCGAGGAGTGCCTGCATGGTGTCCTTGGCGTTGTGCCGGTTGTGCCGGGCCCGCGCCCGCTCAGATGACCTTGGCGCGGGTCAGGTCGTGGATATGCAGCGCGCCGGTCAGGCGGCCGTCGTCATCCACCACCAGCAGCTGGTTGATGCGGTTGGCTTCCATCACCTGCACCGCTTCGACGGCGAGCTGGTTCTCGTTGACCACGTGCGGGTTGCGGTGCATGACCTCGCCGATGGGCACGGTCTTCCAGTCGCGCGGGGTTTCCAGCAGGCGGCGCAGGTCGCCGTCGGTGAAGACGCCAATGGCGTGTCCGTCCGGGTCCACCACGGCGGTCATGGCCATGCCCTTGCGGGTGATTTCCATCAGCGCCTGGGCCAGCGGCGTGTTTTCACGCACCTCGGGCACGGCGTTGCCGGTGCGCATCACGTCGCGCACATGGGTCAGCAGCTTGCGTCCGAGCGCGCCGCCGGGGTGCGAGCGGGCGAAGTCTTCCTCGCCAAAGCCGCGCGCATCCAGCACCGCCACCGCCAGCGCATCGCCCAGCGCCAGCGCCGCGGTGGTGCTGGCCGTTGGCGCCAGGTTCAGCGGGCAGGCTTCTTTCTCGACCGCCGCGTCCAGGTGGACGTCGGCCAGCTTGGCCAGGTTGGAGTCGGGGTTGCCGGTGACCGAGATCAGCCGCGCGCCGATGCGCTTGACGATCGGGATGATCGACAGCAGCTCGCCGGTCTCGCCAGAATTGGAGAAGGCGATCAGCACGTCGTCGCGCGTGACCATGCCCAGGTCGCCGTGGCTGGCTTCGGCCGGGTGCACAAAGAACGCCGGCGTGCCGGTAGAGGCCAGCGTGGCCGCGACCTTGCGTCCGATATGGCCGGACTTGCCGATGCCCGAGACGACCACGCGCCCGGTGCATTGCAGGATCAGCAGCACGGCACGGGCAAAGTCGCCGTTCAGGCGTCCGGAAAGTGCGGAAACCGCATCGGCTTCGGTCTGGAGAGTGTCGCGGGCGAGCCTGAGTGCTCGATCCGCATCGAAATTGGCTATCATGGCGACGAAGTATACCAACGAATGCGATGGCGCCTGGCCCGACCCATGGCGCACGTCGTGCTTGCCGTGCTCGCCGTATTTTGCCGGCAGGGTGCCCGTGCCGGGTCGGACGCGCGCCTGGCCGGTCACCCAGACCGCCTGATGCATTCTCCGCTGGAACTGACCCTGGTGCTGCTGGCCGCTGCCGTCTTCGGCGTGGTCGCATTCCGCATGCTGCAGCTGCCGCCGATGCTGGGCTACCTGGCCGTCGGCATCCTGATCGGCCCGCATGCGCTGGGGCTGGCCAGCGACACCGCGCAGACCAAGTACCTGGCCGAATTCGGCGTGGTCTTCCTGATGTTCTCGATCGGGCTGGAGTTCAACCTGACCAAGCTGCGCTCGATGAAGCGGCTGGTGTTCGGCCTGGGCGGCTCGCAGGTGGTGCTGTCGATGCTGGCGGTGGTGCCGGCCAGCTGGGCTTTCAACTGGCTGTTCCCGCTGTCCTGGCAGGCATCGGTGGCGCTGGGCGGGGCCCTGGCGATGTCTTCCACCGCGATCGTCTCCAAGATGCTGTCCGAGCGCATGGAGCTGGAAAGCGAGCAGGGCCGCAATATCATCAGCATCCTGCTGTTCCAGGATCTGGCGGTGGTGCCGCTGCTGATCGTGATCCCGGCACTGTCGCGCGATCCGGGCGACCTGATGGTGGCGCTGGGCCTGGCCACGGTCAAGATCGTGGTGGCCCTGGGCGCCATCTTCTTCCTGGGCCAGCGCCTGATGAGCCGCTGGTTTCACGTGGTGGCGGCGCGCCGTTCGCAGGAACTGTTCATGCTGAACCTGCTGCTGGTGACGCTGGGCATGGCGGCGCTGACCGAGCGGCTGGGCCTGTCGATGGCGCTGGGCGCCTTCATGGCGGGCATGCTGATCTCCGAGACGCCCTACCGCCACCAGGTGGAAGAGGACATCAAGCCGTTCCGCGACGTGCTGCTGGGGCTATTCTTCGTCACCATCGGCATGCTGCTCAATATCCGCGTGGTGCTGGACCACGTGTGGCTGGTGCTGGCGCTGCTGGTGGTGCCGGTGCTGTTCAAGCTGGTGCTGATCGCGGTGCTGGCGCGGGTCTTCGGCTCGCGCCAGGGGGTGGCCATCCGCACCGGGCTGGGGCTGGCGCAGGCCGGCGAATTCGGTTTCGTGCTGCTGAACCAGATCGACGGCCTGAACCTGGTCGACCCGGTGCTGATCCAGGTGATCCTGGCGTCGATGCTGCTGTCGATGCTGGCCGCGCCATTCCTGATCCAGTACAGCGACGCCATCGTGCTGCGCTTTACCGCCAACGAATGGCTGATGCAGTCGCTGAACATGACCCGCATCGCCGCGCAGAGCCTGCAGACCGAGAAGCACGCCATCATCTGCGGCTTTGGCCGCAGCGGGCAGAACCTGGCGCACATGCTCGAGCGCGAGGGCATCAACTACGTGGCGCTGGATCTGGATCCCGACCGCGTGCGCGAGGCTGCCGCGGCCGGCGATACCGTGGTCTACGGCGACGCCGGCCGGCGCGAGGCGCTGATCGCCGCCGGCATCCACCGGGCGGCCGCCCTGATCGTCACCTATGCCAACACCCCATCGGCGCTCAAGGTGCTGCACCACGTGCAGGAGTTGGCGCCGGCGCTGCCGGTGATCGTGCGCACGGTGGACGATTCAGAGCTCGACACGCTGCAGAAGGCCGGCGCCACCGAAGTGGTGCCTGAGATCATCGAGGGCAGCCTGATGCTGGCCTCGCACGCGCTGGTGCTGCTGGGCGTGCCGATGCGCCGGGTGGTGCGCGGCGTGCAGCAGGCGCGCGACGCGCGCTACAGCCTGCTGCGCGGCTATTTCCACGGCCGTGACGATGATGAGGACATGGTCGAGCGCGATTCGGTGCGGCTGCACTCCGTGTCGCTCGGGCCGCAATCCACTGCGGTGGGGCGGCGCCTTGGCGTGCTGGGGCTGGAGCGGATCGGCGTGGAAGTGACCGCGGTGCGCCGGCGCGGCATCCGCGCCTTCGACCCGGAGCCCGAGACCGTGCTGGAACCGGGCGATATCGTGGTGCTGCGCGGCCCGCCCGAGGCGCTGGAAGCGGCAGAGACGCGCATCCTGAACGGCTGAGCGGGGCCGCCGGATGCGTCAGTGCGGACGCGCCTCGACCCAGGATTCCGGCAGGTTGTCGAGCACGGCGCGTGCGTCCAGCGAACGGATCGGCACGCTGGCATCGGCCGGGATGCGGCCCTCGCCCTGCAGCATCAGGTAGCGCAGGCAGCACACGCGCAGGAAGGACGAGAAATTCCCCGCCACCGCCTCGCTGCCGCGATGTTCGGTCAGTTCATCGTGCAGGCGCGTGATCAGCTGGTTGACGGTCATGTCGTCGCGCCGCGCCAGTTCTTCCAGCACTTCCCAGAACAGGCTCTCCAGCCGGATGCTGGTGGCCACGCCATGCAGGCGCAGCGAGCGCGACTGGCTTTGGTAAGACGCCGGATTGGCGCGGATAAAGATTTCACACATGGATGCTCCCGTGCGGGCGGCGCGGCCGGCGGGCATGTGCACGGCTCGCCGTATGGGGCGGGCCGTGCCTTCACGCGTTGGGGCGCCGCGTGCGGAAAGCTCTAATGTACGATCCGCGTGCCCAGCACGGCAAGGAACTGCGCCAGCCAGGCCGGATGCGCGGGCCAGGCCGGGGCGGTGACGAGGTTGCCGTCGGTATGGGCCTGGTCCACGGGAATATCGGCATAGGTGCCGCCGGCCAGCTTCACCTCGGGCGCGCAGGCGGGGTAGGCGGAGCAGGTCTTGCCTTCGAGCACGCCTGCCGCGGCCAGCAGCTGGGCACCGTGGCAGACCGCGGCGATCGGCTTGTCCGCCTGGGCGAAGTGGCGCACGATCTCCAGCGCGCGCGCGTTCAGGCGCAGGTATTCCGGGGCGCGGCCGCCGGGGATGACCAGTGCGTCGTAACCGGCGGGGTCGATCTCGGCAAAGGTCGCATTGAGGGTGAAGTTGTGGCCGCGTTTCTCGGTGTAGGTCTGGTCGCCCTCGAAGTCATGGATGGCGGTGGCGCAGGCGTCGCCCGCCCGCTTGTCCGGGCAGGCCGCGTGGACGGTGTGGCCGACCATCTGCAGTGCCTGGAACGGCACCATGGTTTCGTAGTCTTCGGCGTAGTCGCCCACCAGCATCAGAATCTTCTTTGCCATCGCGGTCTCCTGTATGGTTACGGGTGTCCGGCGGGTGCCGGACGCGGCAGCCCGGCCCCTTGGCTAGCCAACCGGGCCGGCAGGGCCATTGTGCTAGCCGCCCCGATGGCGCGGGTGGTAACTGGTTACCGCGCTGGCGGCCACCCCTGCCGCGACCCACTGCGACCCATTTCTGACTGGCGCGCCACGCTGCGCGCCTACCGTTTCCAGACCCCTATGGCAGATTCCATCATCCAGTCCCCTGAGCTCGGCGACGTCACCGGCTACCTGCGCGAGCGCATCCGCACCGTGCCGGACTGGCCCATGCCGGGCGTGATGTTCCGCGACATCACCCCGCTGCTGCAGAACCCCAAGACGCTGCGCGTGCTGATCGATGTCTTTGTGCACCGCTACATGGATGCGCAGCTCGACCTGGTGGCGGGCATCGACGCGCGCGGCTTTATCTTGGGCGCGATCGTCGCGTATGAGCTGAACCTGGGCTTCGTGCCGATCCGCAAGAAGGGCAAGCTGCCGTTCCAGACCGTGGCCGAGGAGTATGAACTGGAATACGGCAGCGCCACCGTCGAGATCCATGCCGACGCCTGCAAGGCCGGCGACCGCGTGCTGCTGGTCGACGACCTGATCGCCACCGGCGGCACCATGATGGCCGGGCGCAAGCTGCTGGAGCGCCTCGGCGCGACGGTGGTGGAGGGCGCCGCCATCGTCGACCTGCCCGAACTGGGCGGCTCGAAGCTGCTGCAGGACGGCGGGCTGCCGCTGTTCACCGTGTGCAAGTTTGACGGTCACTGAGCCACGCTGACCGGCCTGCAAGATTTCCACGCAAGGAGACCCCATGCCTGACCTGCTGCTGTTCCTGCTGACTTCGATTGCCGTGACTGTGGCCCCGGGCCCCGACAACCTGCAGGTGCTGGCGCGCGGCATGGCGCAGGGCCGGCGCGCGGGGCTGGTGGCGGCACTGGGCTTTTCGGTCGGGTGCCTGTTCCACACCGTGATCGCGGCGGTGGGGCTGGCCGCGGTGCTGCGCTCCTCGCCGCTGGCGTTCCAGCTGATCAAGTACGCCGGCGCGGCCTACCTGATCTGGATCGGCATCCAGGCGCTGCGCGCAAAGGGCGGGCTGGCGCAGGGCGGTGATGTCGATGCGGTGCCGCTGGGGCGCGTGTTCCGCCAGAGCGTGCTTGGCAACATCATGAATCCCAAGGTGACGCTGTTCTTCCTGGTGTTCCTGCCGCAGTTCGTGCGCGCCGATGCCGCGCACCCGGGGCTGCAGTTCCTGCTGCTGGGCGTGGTCTTCATGCTGCAGACGGCGGTGGTGTTCTCGCTGTTCGGGCTGTGCGCGGGCTGGCTGGGCGCCTGGCTGCGCCGCCGCCCGGCCACCGGCCGCTGGCTGGACCGCGCCGCCGGGGCGATCTTCGTCGGTCTGGGGATCAAGGTCGCGCTGCCCTGAGCGCCCGTCGGCTGGCGCGCACCCGGGCGCTCGTTGCGGCATGCTTTGCCGGTGTTGCCCGTTGCCCGTTGCCCGTTGCCCGTTGCCCGTTGCCCGTTGCCCATTGCCCATTGCCCATTGCCCATTGCCCATTGCCCATTGCCCATTGCCCCCGCACGCCGCACCCATGCCGTTGCCGCTGTCGGGTGACGGGCGCATAATGCCCCATTGACAACTACACGATGACCGGGCCGAGCCTCCAGGGTTTTGTCGGCACTGGTCACACAAAGGCGCACAATGGGCGTACTCCTTCACCTGCTATCAGGCGTTGCCCTGCTCGTCTGGGGCACCAACATCGTCAAGGTCGGCATCCTGCGCGTCTACGGCGCGAACCTGCGCCATGTCCTGTCGACCAGCGTCTCCAACCGCTTCACCGCCTTCCTCGCCGGGCTCGGCGTCACCGGCCTGGTCCAGAGCAGCAACGCCACCGCGGTCATCGTCAGCTCCTTCGTCGGGCAGGGCCTGATCGCCGTGGCGCCGGCGCTGGCGATCATGCTCGGCGCCAACGTCGGCACCGCGCTGATGGTGCAGGTGTTCTCGCTGGACCTGTCCTGGCTGTCGCCGCTGCTGATCTTTATCGGCGTGATCTGCCACCTGACCTGGAAGGGCAGCAGGCCCGGCCACGTCGGCCGCGTGCTGATCGGCCTGGGGCTGATCACGCTGGCGCTGGAACTGATCTCCATCGCCACCCGTCCCGTGGTGGAGGCCGCCGGCGTCAAGGTGCTGTTCGCCTCGCTGACCGGCGACTCGGGGCTGGACATGCTGGTCGGCGCCTTCCTGACCATCCTGTGCTATTCCAGCCTGGCCGTGGTGCTGTTCTGCGGCGCGCTGGCCTCGGCTGGCGTGGTGTCGATCCACGTGGCGCTGGCGCTGGTGCTGGGCGCCAACCTGGGCTCGGGCATCTCGGCGCTGCTGACCACCTCGGGCAACAACCAGCCGGGCAAGCGCGTGACGCTGGGCAACCTGTTGTCGCGCCTGCTGGGCTGCCTGGTGGCGCTGCCGCTGCTGGGCCAGGCCGAGGAGCTGCTGGCGCTGCTGGACCATGACCCGCAACGGCTGATCGTTAATTTCCACCTGCTGTTCAACGTCGCGCTGGCGGTGCTGCTGCTGGGCGCCACCGCGCCGCTGGCGCGCCTGTGCGAGAAGGTGCTGCCCGGGCGCAACACCGGCGACAGCCAGGTCACGCCGCGCCACCTCGATACGGCCGCGCTGTCCACGCCTACGCTGGCGCTGGCCAACGCCGCGCGCGAAGTGCTGCGCATCGGCGACCGCGTCGAGCAGATGCTGGACAACATGCTGCGCGTGCTGCGCACCAACGATGCCAAGCTGGCCGACGCCACCTGCCGCATCGACAACGAGGTGGACGACCTCTACACCGCGATCAAGCTCTACCTGACCCGCATCAGCCTGGAAGCGCTGGACGAGCGTGACGGCCAGCGCTGGACCGAGATCATCTCGCTCACCATCAATCTGGAACACGCGGGCGACATCATCGAGCGCATCCTGCTCGATACCAAGGACAAGAAGATCGCCCACAACCTGATGTTCTCCGAGGCGGGCATGCAGGAAATCGCCGAGATGCACGCGCGCCTGGTCGCCAACCTGCGGCTGGGCTTGTCGGTGTTTCTCAACGGCGACCTCAAGAGCGCCCAGGCGCTGATGGCCGAGAAAGCGAACTTCCGCGAGCTGGAGCGCAAGTACGCGCGCACCCATCTGCAGCGCGTGGCGGTGCAGACCGCCGAGAGCATTGAAACCAGCTCATTGCACCTCGATGTGATCAGCGAGCTCAAGCGCCTGAACTCCCTGTTCTGCGCCACCGCCTACCCGGTGCTGGAGCAGGCCGGCGTACTCAACCGCAGCCGGATGAAGGAAGACGGCCTGCCGACGGTGTCGACCGTGCAGGCAGCGCAGCACTGAGCGGCGACGCTAGAGCTTGTAGCCGAACTTCCGCAACAGCGCTTTGCGCTCGGCCACATCGGCATCGGTCTCGATCCCCAGCGGCGAGGCGCCATCGATCACGCCCACCACGCCACGCCCGGCATCGGTCTGGGCGATGATCACCTGGGTCGGGTTGGCCGTCGCGCAGAAGATGCGGCAGACCTCCGGCACTGCCCGCACCGCGGCCAGCACGTTGACAGGAAAGAACCCGTCGCCGAGGAAGATCAGGAAGGTATGCCCGGCGCCGATGGCGCGGGCGTTCTCGCAGGCCAGGTCGATCAGGTCTTCATCTGTGCCCGACCAGCGCACCAGGCGCTTGCCCGAGGCCTCGCAGAACGCCAGCCCGAAGAGGATGCCCGGCACGGTGCCGGCCAGCGCCTCGTGCAGGTCTTCAACGGTCTTGATGAAATGCGACTGGCCGAAGATGAAGTTGGTGGCTTCCGGCTTGGTGACCGGTACCGACAGGAATTCCATGGCGGGCCTCCACGCGCTGGTGGCGACGGCCGTCATGGCCGTCGCCGTTCATGGTAGGCGCTGCAGCACCGAATGCAAGCCGGGTGCCGCAAAGGGAACGAAGTCCGTCAGGCTGCGGAATGACGGAACTATTCAACAACGAACGAACCTTCGCCGCGAGCACACAAGAATCCCACACACGCTTCGATATTGGTTCCAACTAGCGCTTGAAACGATGGCGCCATGCACGCGGTAAAGCCGTCAACCTGGTGTGGATTCCACTGGATCAAGCCCTCCCAATTCCATCCGCATCCCCGTAAAGGAATTTTCGATACGACGCGTCCTTTAGGACTGCCTGTGAAATCGTGAAAGATCGCGTAGGAAGCGGGATAAAACAGGGTATCTCTCTTCGTGGTATAGCCATTGTTGGGATAAACGCTGATGGCAGGAATGACCGCGGACGAATGTGGGGCCAGCGAGCCTTCCTGCCCCGGCGACATCCTCGGGCGCTCCGGAATGATGAAGGGGGCCTTTTCCATCTCGGTGTCGGGAGAGATGGCATTCTGTTTGGGATTCTTTGGGACATAGGCGCCGGGAAATCCCGGCGCGGAAGGATCCAGGCGCCGACAGACGACCGCGTCTAGCGTCTGCGGATCGAGCGTCAGATCCCTTCGTTTGTAATGTCCACTCCGCCATGCATTTGACACCAGCGCGCGTGGCGCTCATTGGCCTCAGGTAGTTGTTGCGACCGCAAAATGGTCCGTGAGCCATCTGCATTGCGTATCGCATTGTCCGGCGCATTCTGTGCATGGGTGGTGCTCATGCTTACAGCAGCCCCGAGGGCAGCGACTCTGACCACATCCCGCATTCGAAACGGCATCGGTGTCTCCTCGTCGTTGTGGAAAGAGAAGGCGTGATTCGTCACGTCCATACTTTCACGTTAGGAGACGGAAACGGCTACGAAGACAGCAATGTCACCTCTGCTTGATACACCGCAACTAGTGCTATCGCTACGTAAGCCCGACGATTTCTGTCGGGCCTGTAACTGAAAATTCCTAAGGCCCTACCGCTCCAGCAACGGCTTCAGATACTTGCCCGTAAAGCTGGCCTTGCTCCTGGCCACATCCTCCGGCGTGCCGCGCGCGATCACCTGGCCGCCACCGGCGCCGCCTTCCGGCCCCATGTCGATCAGCCAGTCCGCGGTCTTGATGACATCGAGATTGTGTTCGATGATGACCACGGTATTGCCCTGGTCGCGCAGCTTGTGGATGACCTTGAGCAGCAGTTCGATGTCGTGGAAGTGCAGCCCGGTGGTGGGCTCGTCCAGGATATAGAGCGTGCGCCCGGTATCGCGCTTGGACAGTTCCAGCGACAGCTTGACGCGCTGTGCCTCGCCGCCCGACAGCGTGGTCGCCGACTGGCCCAGCCGGATATAGCCCAGGCCCACGTCCAGTAGGGTCTGCAGCTTGCGCCGCACCACCGGCACGGCGCTGAAGAACTCATGCGCCTGCTCGACGGTCAGGTCCAGCACCTCGGAGATGTTCTTGCCCTTGTACAGGACTTCCAGCGTCTCGCGGTTGTAGCGCTTGCCGTGGCAGACGTCGCAGGGCACGTAGACGTCGGGCAGGAAGTGCATCTCGACCTTGAGCACGCCGTCGCCCTGGCAGGACTCGCAGCGCCCGCCCTTGACGTTGAACGAGAAGCGGCCCGGATCGTAGCCGCGCTCCTTGGCCGACGGCACGCCGGCGAACAGTTCGCGGATCGGCGTGAACAGGCCCGTGTAGGTGGCCGGGTTGGAGCGCGGCGTGCGCCCGATCGGGCTCTGGTCGACGTTGATGACCTTGTCGAAATGCTCCAGCCCCTCGATGCGGTCGTGCGGCGCCGGCTCCGGCGTTGAGCCGTACAGGTGGCGCGCCACCGCATGGTAGAGCGTGTCGTTGATCAGCGTCGACTTGCCTGAGCCGGACACGCCGGTGATGCAGGTCAGCAGGCCCACCGGCACCTCGGCGGTGACGTTGCGCAGGTTGTTGCCGCTGGCGTTGACGATGCGCAGCAGGCGCTCATCGTCTGGCGCGGCGCGTTCCTGCGGCACCTCGATGCGGCGCTGGCCGGACAGGTATTGCCCGGTCAGCGATGCCGGCGACTCCTCGATCTGCCGCGGCGTGCCCTCGGCCACGATCATGCCGCCGTGCACGCCGGCGCCCGGGCCGATGTCGACCACATAGTCGCAGGCGCGGATCATGTCCTCGTCATGCTCGACCACCAGCACCGAGTTGCCGATGTCGCGCAGGTGCTTGAGCGTGCCGATCAGGCGGTCGTTGTCGCGCTGGTGCAGGCCGATCGAGGGCTCGTCCAGCACATACATCACGCCGGTCAGGCCCGAGCCGATCTGCGAAGCCAGCCGGATGCGCTGCGCCTCGCCGCCCGACAGCGTATCGGCGCTGCGCTCCAATGACAGGTAGTCCAGCCCGACGTTGTTCAGGAAGTTCAGCCGCGCCGAAATCTCCTTGATGATCTTGTCGCCGATCTCGCGCTTGGCGCCGTGCATGTCCAGCGTCAGGAAGTACGTCAGCGCGTCGCGCAGCGGCCAGCCGTTGATCTCGAAGATCGCGCGCGCCTGCTCGCCCTCGCCCAGCTTGACGTGGCGCGCCTCGGTGCGCAGGCGGGTGCCGTGGCAGGCGGGGCAGGGCTGGTTGTTCTGGTACTTGGCCAGTTCTTCGCGCACGGCGACCGAATCGGTTTCGCGGTAGCGGCGCTCCAGGTTGGGGATGATCCCTTCGAACACATGTTCGCGCACGGTGGTGCGGCCGCGTTCGTTGATATAGGTGAACGGGATCTCCTGCTCGCCCGAGCCGTGCAGCACCGACTGCTGCACGTTTTCCGGCAGCTCCTCGAACGGCGTCTCGGTGTCGAAGTCGTAGTACGCCGCCAGGCCTTGCAGCATCTGGAAGTAGAACTGGTTGCGGCGGTCCCAGCCCTTGATCGCGCCCGAGGCCAGCGACAGGTTGGGGAAGGCCACCACGCGCTTGGGGTCGAAGAAGGTGATCTGGCCCAGCCCGTCGCAGCTCGGGCAGGCGCCCATCGGGTTGTTGAACGAGAACAGCCGCGGCTCCAGCTCCTGCAGCGAATACGAGCAGATCGGGCAGGCAAACTTGGAGCTGAACATATGCTCCTTGCCGCTGTCGAGTTCCAGCGCAAGCGCGCGGCCATCGGCCAGGCGCAATGCGGTCTCGAACGACTCGGCCAGGCGCTGCTTGATGTCGGCGCGCACCTTGACGCGGTCCACCACCACTTCAATGGTGTGCTTCTCGGTCTTCTTCAGTTTCGGCAGCGCATCGACCTCATAGACCTTGGCCTCGGCCTCATGCGCGGCGCCACCGCCCGAGCGGATGCGAAAGCGCACGAAGCCCTGCGCCTGCATGCTGTCGAACAGGTCCGAGTGCTCGCCCTTGCGGTCGGCCACCACCGGCGCCAGGATCATCAGCTTGGTGTCCTCGGGCAGCGCCAGCGCGGCGTCCACCATCTGCGACACGCTCTGCGCCTGCAGCGGCAGGTTGTGGTCGGGGCAGTAGGGCGTGCCGGCGCGGGCATACAGCAGGCGCAGGTAGTCGTGGATCTCGGTGACGGTGCCGACCGTGGAGCGCGGGTTGTGGCTGGTGGCTTTCTGCTCGATCGAGATCGCGGGCGAGAGGCCCTCGATCAGGTCCACGTCCGGCTTTTCCATCAGTTGCAGGAACTGGCGGGCATAGGCGGACAGCGACTCCACGTAGCGGCGCTGGCCCTCGGCATAGAGCGTGTCGAAGGCGAGCGAGGACTTGCCCGACCCCGACAGGCCGGTGATCACGATCAGCCGGTTGCGCGGCAGGTCGAGATTGATGTTCTTCAGGTTGTGGGTACGCGCCCCACGGATCTTGATTTCTTCCATATGCCGAAAAGTCGTCGCCAGACAGGCCTCCCTGCCAGGCTGGCAGGGCTGTCTGAAGGAATCGCAGAACCCGAAACAAGTACCATAATCGGCACTTCCGACCGCTGGCGACGGCCGGAATGCGCGCCCGGGCACACGCCCGGGGGCCCTCTGGCATGGCCAGGTGACCCGGGAAGCGCGAAGGAGCAAACCTGTTAATATACCCAACTTCGGTTTCCGGGGTGGTCCGCGCCATGCAGGCGCCCGGCGAAGCCGCCGCCGGCCCCGGGTTCCGGGCGGCAACTTCCCCCCGCGATCCCGATCGAAACTGCCGTTGCGATGCACCGGCAGCCAGCCTGACAGATTCCACGATCCCACGATCGCAATGCCGTCGATCCAGTCTTCTTCCCCGGGTGCGGGTGCCGCTGACGCATCCCTGGCCCCCGCCCGCGAACGCATGACCCGCGCCGAGCTGCGCGCCGCCGTATCGCTGGCCAGCATCTTCGCCCTGCGCATGCTGGGCCTGTTCCTGATCCTGCCCGTCTTTGCCGAATACGCGCACAGCCTGCCTGATGGGCACGACGCCCAGCGCGTGGGCCTGGCCATGGGCATCTATGGCCTGATGCAGGCATTCCTGCACATCCCGCTGGGCTGGCTGTCCGACCGCATCGGGCGCAAGCCGGTGATGGTGGCCGGGCTGCTGCTGTTCATCGCCGGCGGAATGGTGGCCGCCTTCTCCGACACGCTCAGCGGCATCATCGCCGGCCGCGCGCTGCAGGGCATGGGCGCGATCTCCGCGGCCATCACCGCCTGCATCGCCGACCTGACGCGCGAGCGCCATCGCACCAAGGCGATGGCAATGGTGGGCGGCAGCATCGGCCTGACCTTCGCGCTGTCGCTGGTGATCGCCTCGCCGCTGCTGCACAGCATCGGCATGTCCGGCATCTTCGGGCTGATGTCGGTGCTGGGGCTGGTGGCCATCGGCGTGACGCTGTTCCTGGTGCCGACCCCGCCGCCGCCGCATCCGGTGCGCCTGCCGTTCCGCAAGGTGCTGCTCAACCCCGATCTGGCGCGCCTGAACGTCGGCGTGCTGGCGCTGCACGCGTCCCAGGTGGCCATGTTCATGGTGGTGCCCGCCATGCTGGCCGATGCCGGCATGCCGCTGGACCAGCACTGGAAGGTCTACCTGCCGGTGGTGCTGGTGTCCTTCGTGCTGATGCTGGGCCCGATGATGGCGGCCGAGCGCTACGGCCGCGTGCGCCCGGTGCTGCTGGGCGCGGTCGCGCTGATGACCGCGGTGCAGCTGCTGTTTGCCGCCGTGCACGGGCTGTGGGCCATCGTAGGCGTCCTGCTGCTCTTCTTCGTCGCGTTCAACGTGCTGGAGGCGATGCAGCCTTCGCTGGTGTCGCGCTACGCCGCGGCCGCGCGCGGCGCGGCGCTGGGCGTCTACAACACCACGCAGGCGCTGGGCCTGTTCCTGGGCGGCGCGGTCGGTGGCTGGCTGCTCAAGCACGAGGGGCGCAGCGCCGTGTTTGTCGGTTGCGCGGCGGTGCTGTTGCTCTGGCTTATAATCGCTTGGAGCATGAAGGCGCCGCCGGCGCGCGGGCAGGAAGCTGCACCGGCAACGCCGGCCTGATCCGCATCACATCGTAAAGAATCCGGCCTGGAAAAGGCCTAGCATGATCGCGCCACCCGACGTCTGGCCGGGGGCGCGATGTTCGTTTACGTCACCGCAGTATCGCGTCACACTACATCCGCTTTACCGTCATCGTATTGCCACGCTTTTCAACACAGCGCGTGGCTTTTGGAGAACATTCACATGGCATCGGTCAACAAAGTCATTCTCGTCGGCAACCTCGGCGCAGACCCGGAAACCCGCTACCTGCCCAGCGGCGACGCCGTGACCAATATCCGCCTGGCGACCACCGATCGCTACAAGGACAAGCAGAGCGGCGAGATGAAGGAGGCCACCGAATGGCACCGCGTCTCGTTCTTCGGCAAGATCGCCGAAATCGCCGGCCAGTACCTGCGCAAGGGATCGTCGGTCTATATCGAAGGCCGCATCCGTACCCGCAAGTGGCAGGACCAGTCGGGCCAGGACAAGTACTCCACTGAAATCGTTGCCGACCAGATGCAGATGCTGGGTTCGCGCCAGGGTGGCGGCGGCGGTGGCGGTGACGAAGGCGGCTACGGTGGCGGCGCAGGCGGCGGCGGTGGCTACAGCCGCGAAGCGTCGGGCGGCGGCGGCGGCTACGGCGGTGGCGCCCGCGGCGGCCAGGGCGGTGCCCAGGGTGGCGGCCAGAGCGGTGGTGCGGCACGCCGTCCGCAGCAGCCGGCCTCGAATGGTTTCGAGGACATGGACGACGATATTCCGTTCTGAGCACGGCCTCGCTTCAAGCATCACCCCGAAAGCCCGCTACGCGGGCTTTTTTGCGCCTGCATTCTCCGCGCAAACCGCATTTCTTCATGCGCACACATTCGTATGCGGATGTGCGGCCACACCCTATATTTTGCATTCTTAATTTGTATGCAAAATGGAGGGTGATGCGTGAAGGTGGGGAACACAAGGCGCAGTCACGCCATGGCGCTTGCGGGCATGCTGGCGGGGGCGAGCTGCGGCGTTGCGCAGCAGGCGCAGGCGCAATTAGTATCGACTTCGATTTCGGTCTACGGCCTGATCGACACCATGGTCCGATACTCGGACAACAACCGCGGGGACCAGCGCCTGGCTGAACTGAGCGAGGGCTACTTCAGCGGTTCGCGCTGGGGCGTGCGCGGCAATGAGGCGCTGGGTGCGGGATGGTCGGCGCTGTTCAACCTGGAAAGCGGTTTCGACCTGGCCACGGGCACTTCGCTGCAAGGCACTGCGGCGTCGAACTACGGACAGGTTGGCACGCAGGGTACAGGCCGGCTGTTCGGCCGGCAGTCTTACCTGGGGATCGAGCACCAGGCGTGGGGGAAGCTGACGTTCGGACGCCAGTTCACCACGGCCTATGACGCGACCTTCCGCTTCCAGCCCTATGGCCATCCCAATCTCGATGCGGTGGCCATCCTCAACGGCTATACCGGTCCGCGGCAAGACAACATGGCGAAGTACGCGGGCAAGTGGGGCGCGTTCTCGGCGGCGGCGCACTACACCTTCGGCGAAGTGCCGGGCGATGCGGCGGCCAGCAGCAGCCGGGGACTGGCGCTGGCCTGGACCACGGCGCGGATCGACGTGGGTGCCCTGTTCCAGAGCACCAATGCCCTGGCGGCCGAAGAGAAGCGCACGATCTGGGGCATCGGCGGCAGCAGCCAGCTGGGGCGCGTCAAGCTGGTGCTCGGCTACCTGGACAACCGCTACCACCTGAGCCCGACCCGCAACCATGTGCTGAGCGGCGGCGCCACGGTGCAGGCAACGCCCGCGCTGGCGGTGTCGCTGGCGGCCGGCTATGACCGGCAGACCGCCGCCAGCGGCCACCGGCTGATGCTGACGAGCGTGGCTGAGTACAGCTTGTCCAAACGCACCAGCGTCTATGCGGAAGCCGATTTCAACCGCATCAGCGGCAGCTATGCGCTGCCCGCCTTCATGGGCGTGCGTGGCAACAAGTTCGGCGGCGGCGTCGGCCTGCGCCATCGCTTGTAAAGCCGGAGGGCCATCGTGATTTCGAGAAGACAGTTCCTTGCCGCGGCGCTGGCCGTGCCGGCATTGCCGGGGATGCCGGCGCGCGCGGACAGCGGCGCCGCGGCATGGCCGCGCCATCCGGTGCGGCTGGTGGTGACCTTCCCGCCGGGCGGGTCCAGCGACATCGTGGCGCGGCTGCTGGCACCGGTGCTGCAGGAAAAGCTGGGGCAGCCATTCGTGACCGACAACCGCCCGGGGGCGGGATCGACAATTGGCGCGGCAGGGGTCGCCGCGGCACCCAATGACGGCTACACGCTGCTGATGTCGAACTCGGCGGCGCTGAGCATCTCGCCGTTCCTGCTCAAGCGGCCCGCCTACGACCCGGTACGCAGCTTCACGCACGTGCATTACATCGGCGCGGTGCCGACGGTCTTTGCCGTGCATCCGTCGGTGGCGGCGCGCAACCTGGCGGAGCTGGCGGCGTGGATCCGCGCGCAGCGCGACCCGGTGCCGTTCGGCAGTGGCGGGGCAGCGTCGGTGGCGCATATCGTCGGCGAACTGTTTGGCCAGCAGGCGGGGTTGCGGCTGACGCACGTGCCATACAAGGGCGCGGGCCCGATGCGCGCCGACCTGCTCGGCGGACAGATCCCGTTTGCGGTGGATGCCCTGCCGCAGAACCTGCCGTTGCTGCAGTCCGGCGCCTTGCGCCTGCTGGCGGTGACCTCGGCACAACGCGTGCCGCAGGCGCCCCAGCTGCCCACCGTGGCGCAATCCGGCTATCCCGGCCTGGTGGCCGAAAACTTCGTCGGCGTCTCCGCGCCGGCCAACCTGCCCGAGGACATCGTGCAACGCTTGCATCAACAACTGCAGGTCATCCTGCAACAACCGGCCCTGCGCGGCCGCCTGGAAGCCCAGGGCTTTGTGCTGGCCGAGCGCCGGCCCGATGAGTTTGCCGCCTACGTGCGACAGCAGGCGCAGGCCTGGGGTCCTGTGGTCGCGGCAACCGGGGCGACGCTGTCATGAGCGCGCGCATCCAGGTAGTCCTGTTCGGGCCCGAAGGACGCGGCAGCTTCAACCAAGCCGGGCATGCCGGCGCCATGCGCGCACGCAATGCCGGCCATGACGTGGCGGTGACGTGGATTGCCGATCCGGATCCGCAGGTGCGCGCCGCAGCGCTGCTGGCGCTGTGCAAGACCGGCCCGGACCTGATCGTTGCGCATGGCGGACAGGGGGACTATCCCGTTTCGGTTGCCGCGGCTCGCCATCCCGCCCGGCGCTTCGTGGTCACGCAGGGCAGCGTGCTGTGCGCCAATACCGCGAGCTATGAGGTGCTGCAGGAACAGTCAGCCTTCCTTGCAGGCGTGCTGGCGGCGACTGATTCGCGCACCGGCGTGGTTGCCCATTTGTCGGGCGAGAAGGTGCGTCCCGGGCTGAAGGGGCGCGCGGCGTTTCTCCATGGCGTGCGCAGCGTGGTGCCTGGCCTGCCGGCACTCACGACCTTCTGCGGCAACCAGCACGATCCGGCGTTGGCCGGCGGCGCTGTTGCCGCGCAGGCCCGCGCCGGCGCCGATATCGTCTTTGCGATGATCGACGGTGGCCGCGACGGTGCCATTGCCGCCTGCCGTGCCGCGGGCATCCGCCAGATCGGCAACGTGCTCGACTGGACCGGCAGGCATCCCGAAGTCTTCCTGGCTTCCGCGGTGGCCGACAGCGGCTTGTGCGTCGAGCTGGCGATCGGGGATTTCAAGCGGGACCGGATCGCATGGGGAACCACCCAAAGCTTCGGGCTGGAAGCGCCGGCGGCCGTCCGGCTCGCCCTGGGCCGCGATGTCAGCACGGCCGCGCGCTCGGCAATCGACCACTGGAGCCAGCGCTTGCTCGATGGCGGCGTGGCCGTGGCGGAGGGCTATGACGGGCCCGAGTTTGCTGTGGGCGATGCGCCTGCGGTTGCATAGCCGCCGCCGGACGGAGGCACGGCAGCATCATGCCAGCACCGGCAAGCCGGCTTCCCGTTCCCACTCCACGCAATTCCTGCCCTTGTTCTTGGCCGCATACAGCACGTTGTCCACGCGCATCAGCAGTGCTTCCAGGTCTTCGCCGGGCCGCAGCGTGGCCACGCCAAAGCTGGCGGTAACCGTATGCATGCCCGGCAGCACGTCCATTTCCGAGCTCCCCAGCGCCTGGCGCAACCGTTCGGCCAGGTGCAAAGCTGCTTCGGGCGGGGTATCGGGCAACAGCACGACGAACTCCTCGCCGCCCAGGCGCGCGGCGATATCGCGCCGGCGTACGCCAGCGGCGATGATCCGGCCGACTTGCGCCAGCACCGCGTCGCCGGCGCTGTGGCCGTAGTTGTCGTTGATGAACTTGAAGAAGTCGAGGTCGCACAGCAGCACGCTCAGCGGCTTGCCCTGAGGTGGCGGGATTTCCCGCGCGGCCAGCGCCTCCAGGCTGCGGCGCGTGTGCAGCTGCGTCAGCGGATCAGTGTCGCGTTCATGCCGCAGGCCGTCGATCACGTCCAGCGTGGTCGCCGCCAGCAGCGCCAGCGCCAGCGTGAGCAGCAGCAATGCCATGGCGGCCTGCAGCCACAGCCAGTAGGCCGAGCGGGTGAGGACGGCGGCGTCCTGTCCGGTGGCCGGAGCAATGGTCAGCACCGTGCGCGGCAGGAAATGAAGGGCAAACAGCAGGAAGACCCAGAACAGCACTCGGTCCGCGGTGCTGCCTGTGCGCAGGCGGGCCAGCGGCGCAATCCCCAGCAGCAGGATCAGCGCGATGCCGATATTCAGGATGTAGATGCGGGCGACCAGCCGGGGCTGCACGAAATCAAACCAGGCAAGCGCAGCAAACAGGGCCAGCGGCAGCGACACCAGCGCGCAGGTATCGACGCGCGCGCCGATGCGCGCCAGCATGCCACGCAGCATCAGCACGGCACTGCCCAGGTAGAGCGCACCGGTGACCGTGGCGTTGCCGCCGCCGTTGCGCGGCAGCCAGACGATCTGCAGGCCGATGGCAACCGCGTACAGCAAATAGCAGGCACCGAGCTGCAGCAGGTAGTGCCGCGTGCGCTCATGGTTCCAGGCCAGCAGGAAGCAGAGCGAAAGCAGGATGGCAATGGCGGGATTGACCAGGGCCAGGAATTGACCAGCATCGTGCAACACGGAGAGTCCCCTGTTTTTATGGTTCTCTGGCAGGGACGGGTGCCCGCGTGCGAAGCGCCGTGAACTGGGCGTGAGCCAGGGAACATCGAGGGCGGCGCGCCCGCAGCGGCATGCCGTGGCGCCGCGGCCCGCTGACAGACTGAGTAGCGGCCACCCGTAACCAATTGTTTCTGTCGGGACCGATTCTAGTCATGGGTGACGTCAGCGGCTCCCCCCCAATGGGTGCCAACCCGCAAACAATTGTGAACAATTCGTCAGGGTGAGTGCATCCAAGGTCACATCGAGCCTCATCGCCATGGATGGCGGATGCCGCCGTTGTCCGTATTTGTGACTAATCTGGTAGATGCTGTCCGGATCCTCCGGCAGTTCGGTTTTCCCGTACGCAAGGAGATCACGATGAAGACCAAGAAAGCGATGCCGGCGCTGTTGCTGGCGGCAAGCGTGCTGGCGGCGCCGTTTGCGATGGCGCAGGGCGGTGCCAAGTCCAAGCCCAAGCCGATGACGGATCCCATGGCCGCCTCCGAGCCGGCGGCGCAGAACTCGCCCTATATGCAGGTGCAGCAGTGGAAGAAGGGTGACCGGCTTCCCACCGAGTTCAGGGACCGCCAGTATGTGATCGACGACTACAAACAATACAACCTGCCCGCGCCGCGCAAGGGCACGCGCTGGGTCGGGATTGGCGCGGAATATTACTTGGTGGCGCCAAACGGCGTGGTCCAGCAGGTCGGATCGGGTTCCTGACCCAGCCTGCTGCGGCGACGACCGCGGGAAAAGAAACAAAGCCGCCACGCGGGGCGCGTGGCGGCTCTTTTTTTTGCGACGGTCTCAGATCCCCAGGATCTTCTTCGCTTCGAGCAGCGATTTCATCGCTTCGTCATGCTTGCCGGCCTTGTGGTAGGCCTCGCCGTCGGCGCGCAGCCTGGCAACCTTGGCGGAATCATCCGGCGACAGCGCCGGCTTGGTCGACAGTTTGGCGTCGATGGCCTTCATCTCATTGGGGCAGTTATGGGCCAGCACCAGGCCGGGGGCGCCGGCCAGCAGCAGTGCCGTAAGGACAAGGACAGATTTGCGCACGATGGCCTCCGCGAAGACGCTGTTGGGATTTCCAGCATAGTCCATTGCCGCCCCGTCCTGCGCCTGGCCGGGTGCGGCATGAATGGGCTGGTTTTGCCTGTGCTGCGCATATCCCCCCACGAAGGGGTAAATGGCGATTATTCGTTTCTCTTTTGAACAGCCCGCAGCCACGCCATCTCATCCGGAACTCAACCAGTTGGGCGAGATATTGCCGGTATTTTCTGGCGGTGCGGATACGCACGGACGCGGTCGCATGATGCTTGAATCCGCCCGCTCTGAATTGGGCCGGGCACCCTCCGCGTTACCGCCAGGCGCGGCAATCCGGGTATTTTCATAATCATTATCCCGAGTCACCTGAATTTTAAACGGGCGTTGGCGCTATTGAAGCAGGAGCAGTTTTCCGATGATCCGGGAACGCGCTTCATTAATGAAACAGCCCGTGCGAATGCACGATTTATGGGAATTGCCGCGATCTCTAGATTGAGCTCACCCGGCACGGACCCGGGCACGCCATTCATGAGAACCCGGGGGGGCTTCCATCATGCAACACATCGAACTGAAACTTGCCGGCGCGCCCGGGGCCGTGCTGCTGCACGGCGCGGCAGATCCCACCGCTGCCGATGGCGGCGAAGGCAGCTTCTACCTCAATACGACCACCAATACGCTGTTCGGCCCGAAGACGGCGCAGGGCTGGCCGGCCGGGGTCTCTGTGGTTGGCCTGACCGGTCCGGTGGGGCCGGCGGGTCCGGCCGGGTCCGACGGCGCAGCCGGGGCGCAAGGTCCGCAGGGCGAAAAGGGTGAAAAGGGCGATACCGGCGAGACTGGCGCCACCGGCCCCCAGGGCCAGCAAGGAGAGGCAGGCGCGAATGGCGGCGCCGGAGCGACGATCTATACGGCCAACTTCGCTGTGTACAACTCGCCGGATGGCAATGGCACCTATGTCATGACCGGCACCGGGCTGGACCGGCAAAGTACCGATCCGAATTTCGGCGCGGTGATGCCGGCAGGCTGCAGCGGCGGCATGACCCTGAACGCGAGCCTGGCGGGCACGGTGCCCGATGACGAAGTCAGGTACACCCTGACGGCATACCGTGTCGCCAGCGGCGCGGCGCTGGAAACGATCGCCCCGCTTGCCATCACCGACGCGTCCGCCTGCTCGCTCGGCGCCACCGTGCGGACCTGCTCGGCGCCGGCCACGACGACGGTGGCGGCTAACGACATTGTCCAGGTGCAGGTCAATGGCAACCGCAACTTCAAATGGGGCGGCGCGCTGTACGTCAATCTTTCCTGCAAGAGCAGCAGCTGATCCATGCGGCGGCCACCCGGCCGCCAACAACCCTCTGCCAGGGCTACGAGCACGGCCGCGCGCCAGCCGCACCCGGCTCCCTGGTTTTCCTGCACGCCTTCCAGTGTTATTTTGGAGGGCGCTTTTTTTTCCCGCGCTGTTCCCGATCCTCCCGGACACCGACCAGGCTCTGCCACTGCGCATGGAAACCTCCGCCGAACACTATTCGCTGGCCCTGCTGTGCGCCGCCGTGCTGACCGTGACCGTGGTCGGCATCCACTACGAGGCGCTGCGGCTGCTGTCGGCGATACATCCCCGGCGCTGGAGCGGGCGCATGAACATCGGCGTGCTGATCGTCTGCATCATCGTGGTCCACTGCCTGGAAGCACTGGTGTTTGCGCTGGGCTTCTGGTTCGCCGACCAGGTGCTGGGCCTGGGCGGACTGACCGCGATGGGCAGTGCCGGCGTGTCCGGCGTCCACACGCAGCCAAGCGCGCTGGTCTACGCCTACTTTGCGTTGGAGACCTTCACCACGCAGAGCCTGGGCGACATCGTCCCGGTGGGTGCCAGCCGCCTGATCGCCAGCATCGAGCCGCTGGTCGGCCTGATCCTGATCGGCTGGTCCACCTCGTTCACCTATGTGATGATGCGCCGCGACTGGGAGCTTGAGCGCGATGAGGGAGGCGGGCACCGCGCGCCCTAGCGGAATCACCGCTCATGTGGCCCAACCACGGGCCGCCCTCGGCGGTGGCCCGCAACGGAAGGAGGAAGACCGGACATGGCAAGACTGGTGATGATCCTGCTGGGCGTGGACTACCTGCGCACGCGCTGGCGCGGCCTGCTGCGGCTGGGCTGCCTGAGCGTGCTGCTGGGGGTGGCCATGTTTGTCGATGCGCTGGACAACGCCATCTATTTCCCGATGACGCCGTTCGCGGTGGTGCTGCTGCTCGAAGGGCTGGCAACGCTGGTGGTGGCGCGCACCGGCATCGGCGGGCAGCGTACGCTGCGGCAGGTCAAGGGCGTGTCGTTCTGCTTTGCCGCGGTGCTGATCCTGGCCGGCCATCATCACGGCAACTTCGTGCTGTCGATGATCTTTGGCACGCTGTTCCTGGCGGACGGGCTGCTGCAGATCGTATCGGCCCGGGTGATACGGTTCCGCACCTGGCGCCTGGCGGTAGCCGTCGGCTTGTTCGAGATCGCGCTGGCCATCTTCTTTTACCAGCCGTACCCGACCCACTATGTGGGCACCGTGCCCTATTGCCTGGCCCTGGGGTTAATCTTCGGCGGCTGGAACATGCTGCTGCTGGCCTCGCGCTTGCGCCGGCTGGACCACAACCCCGGCATGGACGAAGCCGATGCCACGCCGGCCGCCGCCGCCGCCGGCCCGGCAACCGATACGGCTGCTGCTGCTGCTGCCGACGCGCCCGACATGACCCTCTGGGACGGCCCGCCCGAACCCGGCGAGCACGCGCTGACCGTGCATGTCTGGACCCCGGTCGGGTCCGCCCGCGGCGAAGCGCGCCGCCAGCCGCTGGTCGACCGCTATATCGCCGCGGTGGACCGCGACGGCGTGATCTCCACCGGCCATGCCGCGCTGGAATCGCCCCGGGGCATCTATATCAGCCTGTACCCGGCCGAGGAAATCGACCGCTCGCCAGACGAATTCACCCGCATCCTGCGCGCCACCCGCGAAAACGACGTGGGCGGCAAGTTCCAGCCGGATTACCAGACCGAAGCGCGCGCCTGGTGCCCGTCGACCGTGCAGGTGCGCATCCGCAACTATGACCCGGAGCGCCTGGGCCGCTTCTGGAGCGCCTATCGCCAGAACACCACCTACAACCTGACCGACCGCAACTGTTCCAGCACCGTCTCGCACGCGCTGGAAGCGGCGCTGGAAGGCGCGTCGGCCCGGGTCTGGCGCCAGGCCAGGGGCTGGCGGCCGCTCTGGCGACTACTGACCACGCCGGAGTTGTGGGTGGCGGCGCAGATCCGCAAGCGCGCCAAGACCATGGCCTGGACGCCCGGCCTGACGCTGGACTACGCACGCGCGCTCAGCATGCTGGCCGATCCGCGGCCGTCCGGCTGGGCCAGCATGACCCGGCTGGCGCTGGGGCAAATGCGGCGCCAGCGCCAGGACTGGCGCGAGGCGGCGCGCACCCGGGCAGGCAAGGCGGGCACCGGAGCCGTCGCAGCTGGCATCGACGCCGCAAATGCTGGAAGCGCCGGTAGTGTCAGGCAGGCCGCGAACGATTAAGCTGGCAGCCTTTGCATAAATTCATCGAGCCACAGGAGAGAAGTCATCATGCCGAGCCAGCGAACCCTGATCCGCATTGCCGCCATCGCCGCCCTGGCGATGGCCTGCAGCGCGCATGCGCAGAGGCCGGGCGGGGACAGTGCCGCCGCCGCGGCCATTAACGAAGCGGTGCAGCAGGGCACCACGCCCTACCGTCCCGACCCGGCCGCAACGCCGGGCAGCATCCAGTCGGACGAATGCCGCGCCCTGGCCGCGCAGATCGCCGAGGCGCCCAAGCGCGAATACCGCGCCACCCAGCCGGCCATCGAGACCGCCCAGGGCCGCATGATCCCGGAACTGGAACGTGACCGGCCGAAGAAGTCGCTGCAGCAGGCGTACCGGGAGAAGTGCACGCAGTAAGCCGCACGCGGTCGCCGCAGCCGGCAATACACCGCGGGCGGCACCACGGCCGCCAGCTGCTTTTTCCGCCTTTCCCTTCCCCCGGCCGTTCCCAACACGGATCGTTCGCCATGCACCTGCGCGGCGCATGGCTGCCCCATGGCTGCGCAACCGCCTGGCGCCGGACGCGTCTGTTTCACCACGCCGGGGAAAAATACATATGTTTCATGGTTATCCATGATGGAACACTTGTTGCTCTTTGCCTAGCATTCCGATGCAAGGGCGCATCGCGTGAACGCTACCCAAGGAGAGCCTGGTATGAAAGCAGCACAAGTCACCTGTCCGCGCAGTTCGCGGCGTCCCCTGGCGGAGCCGCTTGCCGCCGCCGTACTGGCGTTATTCGCGGGCACGGCGGGCGCTGCCGACGTGGCGGCCAGCCCGACGCTCGGCAAGGTCAAGTCGTCGGGCACGATCGCCATCGGCCACCGCACCTCGTCGATCCCGTTTTCGTACTACGACGCCAACCAGAAGGTGATCGGCTTCTCGCAGGACATCTGCGACCGCGTCGTCGATGCGGTGAAGCGCGAGACCGGCGTCGCCGGCCTGCAGGTGCGCATGGTGCCGGTGACCTCGCAGAACCGGATCTCGCTGGTGCAGAACGGCACCGTGGACCTGGAATGCGGCGTCACCACCAACCTGAAGTCGCGCCAGCAGCAGGTGGCGTTCTCGACCACCTTCTTTGTTGCGGGCACGCGCTTGCTGGTGAAGAAGGGCAGCCCGGTGCGCGACTTCGGCGACCTGTCGGGCAAGGCGGTGGTGACCAATGCCGGCACCACCTCCGAGCGCATCCTGCGCCGGCTCAACGACGAGAAGCAGGCCAATATCACCGTCCAGAGCGCCAAGGACTATGGCGAGTCATTCCTGATCCTGCAGTCCGGGCGGGTGGCAGCATTCATGATGGACGACGTGCTGTTGTCCGGCGCGCGCACGCTGGCGCCCAATCCCGCGGAGTGGGCGGTGGTGGGCACGCCGCAGTCATTCGAGGCCTACGCGTTCATGATGCGCAAGGACGACCCTGGCTTCAAGCAGGTGGTCGACGGCGCCATCACGGGGCTGATACGCAGCGGCGAGATCAACAAGCTCTACGCCAGATGGTTTGCCGCACCGGTGCCGCCCAAGCACGTGAACTTCGAGCTGCCGATGAGCGAACCGCTGAAGAAAGCCTACGCCAACCCCAACGACGAGGCCTTCGACTAAGCGCGGCGGGCCGGCTCAGCCGCGTCCGGCCGCCACGTAGGCGCCGGTGCGGTGCAGCTCGCCCTCGGCCTGCTCCAGCGCGCGGATCGCGCCCTTGCCTTTGCGCGCAAGCAGCTGCTCGACCAGGGCCTCGACCACGGCCACGCCGGCGGTGACGGACGGGAAGAACGACGGGCTTTCCACCGAGAACAGCAGCGTGCAGTCTGCCGCCAGCGCGATCGGCGCGACCGTGCTGTCGGTCAGCGCGATCACCTTGCAGCCGCACTCGCGCGCGGCCGTGGCGACGCGGATGCTTTCCTGCGAGTAGGGGGCAAAGCTGACCACCAGCACCGCATCCTTGGGCGCCAGGCCGCGCAGCTCCATCTCCAGCGTGCCGGCGTCGGCGCGGATCAGGTGCACGGAGCTGCGGAACAGCCGGTAGACATAGTGGAAGGTGAACGCGATCGGGAAGCACGAGCGGAAACCCGCCACATGCACGCACGCCGCATGCGACAGCAGTTCCGCCGCTTGCTGCAGGGTCTTCTCATTGTTGGCGGCGATCATGTCCAGGTTGTTGTGCTGCGCATCCAGCATCTCGCCCAGCATGCGGCTGGCGCTGCTTTCACGCACCACCTTGCGCGCGCGGCGCGCGTACGGCTGGCTGCCGCCGCGCAGGGCATCGACGAACAACTCACGCAGCCCCTGCCAGCCCTCGAAGCCGAGATGCTGCGACAGCCGCACCAGGGTGGCAGGCTGCACCCCGGCACTGGCCGCGATCTTGCGCATCGACAGCACCGCCACGTCCTGTGGATGGTCGAGCAGGTAGCGCGCGCCGCCCTGGAACTGCGTGCTGAGCGTTGGGAAGTTGCTGCGCAGCAGCGCCAGCAGGGCGTCCAGGTCCTGCGGCGGCGCTTGCGGCGATGGGGTGGGGCTGTCGGGCGGCATGGGCATTCCGGATTCGGTGTTTGTAACGATTGTTGCATAAGTGTGGGCCCGGGCGCGCATCGGGACAATCGAACAGGGCGGGCCAGGGTTCCCCCTCACTGACGGATAACGTCTGCCGCATGCCTTGGCTGTATGCCCTGTGCAGATCCCGTAACGCCACTGTCTGTTCGCTACAACGCCGGCCAGCCGGCATCATATTTTCCTTACCCACTTGGCGGATCGTGACTTACACTCCGCGCCATAACCTCCGGAATTCGGTCAACCGGAACATAATTGGTATCGGAGCGCGAGCATGGGACATAGAAGCCCGGCAGTGCGACACGGCGGGAGGGTCAGCCCGTCGTTTCGGGTCATTGGGAAAGTTGGGGTAACCGGCAATCCATGCCGGGGCTGGCGCCTGCGCGGCGCCAGGGCAGCGCATGGCTTCACGCTGATCGAGGTGATGATCACCGTGGCGATCATTGCCATTCTGGCTACGATCGCCTACCCGTCCTACACGCAATACGTGGTCCGCAGCAACCGCTCCGCTGCGCAGAGTTTCATTCTCGGCGTGGCCAACCAGCAGGAGCAGTACAGCCTCGATGCGCGGCAGTACGCCACATCGATGGCCGGGCTCGGGGCCTCCGTGCCCGCCGAAGTCTCGCGCAACTACAACGTTACGCTTACCGCCGACAACACCACGGCACCGCCGTCCTACCTGGTCACGGCAACACCCACCGGCGGACAGTTGGTCAATGATGCGCAATGCCTCAACCTGACCGTCGACCAGACGGGAGCCAAAGGCATCAGTGGCCCCGGCCCGGTAACCAACTGCTGGTGAACGCGATCATGGGCGCTTCTAAGCGGTTCTCCACAACTAGCGTGCAGGGATTGCCGGCGCGCCGGATTCCTGGCTTCACGCTGATCGAACTGATGGCGACGGTGATGATCGCAGCCATCCTGCTGTCGGCCGGCACACCGTATTTCCGTGAGTTCGTCCTCGGACAACGGATACGGGCCGCTGCCTATGACCTGGCCTCAACCCTCTCCTACGCGCGCAGCGAGGCGGTGAAGCGCAATACCAGCGTCAGTATCGCGCCGGCGGCCGGCGGCTGGCAGAACGGCTGGACCGTGATGGCGGGCGTGGCCGTGCTGAGTCGGCATGAGGCGGTAACCGGGCTGACCGTGAGCGGCCCCGCCGGTGGCCTGGCCTACAACAGCAACGGGCGCCTGGCCGCCTTGGCTTCGACATTCGGCATTTCTGCGTCTGGCAGCACCGTAACGCCCCGCTGTGTCAGCGTTGACCTGAGCGGCATGCCGGCCAGCCAGACAGGAGCCTGCTGATGCGCAACAATCCGCGATTCCTGCGCCGCGCGCGCGGCTTCGGCTTGATGGAGGCGCTCGTCACGCTGATCATCCTGCTGATTGGCTTGTTGGGGCTGGTGAGCCTGATGCTGGCCAGCCAGCGGGCCGAGGCCGAGTCCTACCAGCGCGCGCAGGCGCTTATCCTGCTGCAGGACATGGTCGAACGCATCAATGCCAACCGCTCTGCAGCCGGCTGCTATGCCATCACGACCGATAGCGTCGGCGGCGTGCCTTACCTCGGCATCGGCGCTGGCGCGCTGCCGCTCTGCTCGCTCGGCACGGTGCAGGCCTATACCCTGGCGAACAGCGATCTTGCCGCATGGAGCAGCCTGCTTGCCGGTGCCAGCGAAATCAGCGGCACCGCCAATGTTGGCGCTATGGTCGGCGCACGGGGGTGTGTCAGCTTTAACCCGGTATCGAACGTCTATGTCGTGTCTGTGGCCTGGCAGGGCAAAAACAAGACCGCAGCACCGGTTGCAGGCCTCGCGTGCGGCAAGGGGCTGTACGGAGATGAAGCCCAGCGGCGCGTGGTGAGCGCCACGCTGCAGATCGCCAACCTCAACTGATTGCCCCGTGACGACTTCTGCTTCCCTGCGCCCATTGTCATCGATGCGCCGCCGCCAGGCGGGCATGTCGCTGGTGGAGTTGATGGTTGCCATCGCCATCGGCCTGTTCCTGCTGGCGGGGATCACGGTGCTGATCAGCCAGCAAAGCAGCGCGCGCGCGGAACTGGACAAGTCGGCCCGCCAGATCGAGAGTGGCCGATACGCCTTCACCTTGTTGCAGGACGAGATCGAGCATGCCGGATACTACGGCCAGTACGGCAGCGCCATGACAGCGCCGACCGCCTTGCCGAATCCGTGCGCCACGGACAAGGACAGTCTCGATAAGGCGCTGGGATTGCCTCTGCAAGGCTATGATGCCCCCGCGACCGTGCCGGCGCCGCTGTCTGGCTGCCTGGCCGATGCGGACCATGTGCCCGGAACCGATATCCTGGTAACCCGTCGACTGGATACCGGCGATATCCTGGCTACGCCCGCCAATGCCGTCCCCGGCCAGGCATACGTACAGACCACGCCGAGCAGCAAGGTCACTGGCATCGGTCCGGACGCGACGCCCGCCACGCCAGGCACCTACACGCTGCTGCAAAAAAATGGCACCACGCCGGCAGGATTGTGGCGCTATGTGCAGTCCATCTACTTCGTCAGCCCGTGCAACAAATACGCGGCAGGCGCCACCACCTGCACGGCCGCGGCCGACGGCGGCAAGCCGGTGCCGACGCTCAAGCGGCTGGACCTGAGTGCCGCGGGTGGCGTGCCGGTCTTTGTCATGACGCCGCTGGTCAATGGCATCCAGGATCTGCAACTCGATTATGGGATCGACGGGCTCAACACCGGATCGCCGGCCGTGCCGTTCGTCACCGCGCCGGGACTGGCCGACTGGCCCAATGTCATGGCGATGCAGGTCAGTCTGCTGGCGCGCAATACCGAGCCGTCTATGGGCCAGTCCGACAAGAAAACCTACAGCATGGGCATGGCTGGCACCGTGGGGCCGTTTTCGGATGGCTACAAACGCCACGTCTATACCGGGACCGTGCGCGTCATCAATCCCAGCAGCCGGAGAGAATGAAGATGAGGCGTCCCCCCAATTCCAACTGGCGCAAGAAGCACGCCGGCCTCAGCCTGGTAATGGGTCTGGTTATGCTGATCGTGCTGACCCTGCTGGTGGTTTCCGCGGTGCGCCTGGGCAACTCCAGCCTGCGCATCGTGGGCAACCAGCAAGCCAAGGCCGAGGCGACCGCCGCGGCCCAACAGGCCATCGAGAAAGTCGTCAGCTCGGCAGCCAGCTTCTACGCACCCGCTGCGCAGACCTTCGATATCGACGTCAACAACGACGGCGTGGCCGATTACACGGTCCAGGCGGCAGCACCCGCATGCCAGCAGATGGCGCCGGCCGACGGCTACAGCTATGACTTTGCGGGCTCCGCCCCGCAGGACACCTATTGGGACGTGACCGCCGTTGCCACGGACAAGCGGGGCAGCGGTGTCTCGGTCACCGTGCACCAGGGCGTCAGGGTACGGATGGATTCGACAGCCACCTGCACATAATGGCGGCAGAGCGTTGACCAGAACAAAAACGAACTTATCAGAATCGCCGGGGGTTACGTGATGTCAATGTTCCGAGTCTTGCGGGGCTTAGTGCTGGCCGCGCTGGTTATCACGCCGGTTGTCGGCCATTCCGACGACACGGACATCTTTGCCCCGTCGACGAGCACTTCCCAGGGGGCCCCCAACATCCTGTTTGTCCTGGACAACACGGCGAACTGGTCCAAGGCCTCTCAGAAGTGGGTCGGTTCGCCGACCCAGGGGCAAGCCGAGCTGCTGGCCATCAAGAATTTCGTCGGGAGTCTGAAGAAGCCGACTAACGTTGGCCTCATGATGCTGACGGTCAATGGCTCCAAGCGAGATGGGGGCTACGTACGGTTCGGCATCCGCGACATGATGAACACCGCAAACAACCAGGCCTTCCAGAATATGCTTGCGGGCGTTGCGAGCAACAATAACGACTACAACGTCAACTCGCCTGACGAGAAGATCGACCAAAGCTCGGGAAGCTACGCCAATGCCCTGTATGAGGCTTGGTTGTATCTGACCGGGGCGGACAACAGTTGGGCGGGGATGGATCCGCTAGCCGATTTCGCGGGCAACGCCGGTACCAATAAGGACAACCTGACAACGTCAGCGATCGGCAAGCTTTCCAGCGGGTTTGCCTATAAGGGATCGGCCAATGGCTCCGGCTACAACAGCCCCCTGGGAGGCGGCTGCGCACAGACCTATATCATCTTTATCGGCAACAACCGGCAAGGTGTGATGCCGCCGGTGCCGGCGATCACGGATCCTGCCGTGACCACGCTGCGCAAGTACAACGTCTCGACCTCGCCGGATATCCAGTCGGCCTGGGCGCATTTTCTCAAGACACGCCCGGATCTTGGCACCAACACGACGGCAGCCAAGAACGGATCGATCATGACGTTCACGATCGACGCCTACAACGCTCAGAGCAATCCGGACTTCACCACCATGATGAAAAACATGGCGAGGCAAGGCACGGAAACCAACAGCGGCTACTTCCAGGCAGGCAGCGACGTGGAGCTGGAGACGGCGCTGAACAAGATCCGTGACCGGATCCTGGACACCAACTCCGTGTTCGCGTCCGTATCGCTGCCGGTGTCGGTCAGCGTGCGGGGCACCTACCTGAACCAGGTCTATCTGGGCATGTTTCGTCCCGATGCCCTGTCCAAGCCGAACTGGGTCGGCAACCTGAAGCAGTACCAGCTGGGCGTGGATAAGTCGACTACGCCTCCTACCGTGTTCCTTGCCGATGCGCAGAATGCCGCAGTCGAGAACGCAAAGACCGGCTTCGTCAACCCCGATGTGACCAGTATCTGGACCACCGCCTCCAGTTTCTGGGACGCCACGAACTACCCGGGCTCGCAAGGGAGGGGCGGAGTGTCGGACGCGCCGGACGGCGATCTGGTCGAGAAAGGGGGGGCGGCGCAGTTCCTGCGCACAACGTTCAAATCAAGCCAGGCAAGCCGGCAGGTTTATACCTGTACCGGCACCACCTGCGTCGCTGGGTCCCAGCTGAAGAACACGCCGTTCAGTACGGCGAACAGCGATATCGTGGCGACAACCTTGGGATTGCAGAGCACCGCGAACAAGGAGCCCGTGATCAACTGGGTGCGTGGCGGCAATACCCTGGTCGATGACCCGGCCGTCGCCAACCCTTCGTCGGCGCCGACCTACAACATCCGCGGCTTCGTCCACGGCGATGTGCTGCATTCACGCCCGGCGGTGATCAACTACAGCCGGACTGCCGACGATGTGGTGGTGTTCTACGGGTCCAACGACGGCATGCTGCACGCCGTCAAGGGCGGCCCAGCCGGCAGCAACGAACTCTGGAGCTTCATCCCCTCCGAGCATTTTCCGAAGTTTGCCCGGATGTACAACCATGATCCGGCCATTTCCTCGACCTCGCCCAAGCCTTATTTTGTCGACGGCTCGGCAACGGTCTATACCTATTCCAGCAAGAACGATGGCATCATCGATGCATCACGTGGCGACAAGGCCTATCTGTTCCTGACCATGCGGCGCGGCGGGCGCTTCATCTACGCGCTTGACGTCAGCGATCCCAATACGCCAAAGCTGCTCTGGAAACACAGCAATGCGGACAGCGGCTTTGAGGAACTGGGCCAGACCTGGTCGGACCTGCGGGTGGGGAAGGTGCGCGCGTTCCCTGACGACCCGGTGCTGATCTTTGGCCTGGGCTATGATCCCGATGCCAACGACCCGGTGGTCCAGAAGCAAGCGACCATGGGGCGCGGCGTGATGGTCCTGGACGCTGCGAGGGGCATCGTCAGGTGGCAGGCCGGGCCGTCGGCGGTAACCGGTGACAAGGGCCTGAATGTGCCAGGCATGGCCTACGCCATGCCCGCCAACATGGCCATTATCGATTCCAACCGTGACGGGTATATCGACCGCATCTATGCGGCCGATACCGGTGCCAACATCTGGCGCATCAACATCAGCGACGCCGACCCCACGAAATGGAAAGCAGGCTTGCTGGCTGCGCTGGGCGGGACCGGCTCCGACGCGCGCAAATTCCTCTTCGCGCCCGATGTCGTGCCGCCCCCTGTCGGGACGAACCCGGCCTATGACACGCTGTTGATCGGTTCTGGCGATCGTGAGCATCCGTTCGATACCAGCATCCAGAACCGCTACTACATGATCAAGGACTACCACGAGCTCAATGCCATGCGGTCGACGCCGATCGTCGAGGGCGCGCCCGGCTCGGACACGGGGACCGATGGCAAGCTCTATGACGCCACTGCCAACCTGGTTCAGCAGGGCACGCCCGAGCAGATCACGCAAGCCAACGCCGCGCTGACCGCTGCAAGCGGGTGGTACATCATGCTGCAGCCCGGCGAGAAGGCCGTCAGCGGATCTACGACGCTGTCTGGCACCGTGATGTTCGGCACCAATACGCCCAAGGCGGCATCTTCCAATTCCTGCACGGGGGATCTTGGCATCGCACGCATTTACCAGCTGAACTACCTCAATGGCGCGGCCACAGCCAATCTCAACAGCAAGACCATCGGCCTGACCAGCGATGACCGCTTCCAGGAGCGCGCCGGCGGCGGGTATCCGCCCACGCCGGTGCCGGTGTCGGTGAGGATCGGCAACGATGACTACAACGTTGCCATCAGCGGCACGCAGGTGATCAGTCCCCCCGGACCCAAACTCGGCCGCCGTTACCGCATCTATTGGCGCAGGGGCATGGATTGACCGGTGGGAGCCTTGGCCGCCTGGCCTTCCTCTCCCCACCACCCACCCCCAAGCGCCTGCAGCAGCGCCGCCGAATCCGCCAGCCGGTCGGCGCGTGCCTGCGCCAGTTCCAGCGACGCCTGCCGTGATTGCCGTTCGGCATCCAGCACCGACAGCTGGCTGACGCCGCCGAGCCGGTACTGCTCCGACACTACCGCCAGCGTATCGCGCGCCTGCCGCGCGCTGTCGGCGCGTTCGCGCAGCGCGGCGGCATCGGCTTCGAGTGCGCGCAGTGAATCGGCCACGTTCTGCAGGCCCTGCAGCACGGCTTGCCGATACGCGGCCAGCGACTGCTCATAAGCCGCCTCCGCGGCACGCTTGCGCGCCTGCAGCTCGCCGCCGCGGAATACAGGCTGCACCAGCCCCGCGGCCAGGCTCCATACGTTCAGGCTGCTGAACAGGTCGCGCGCCGCGGTGGCCTGCGTGCCGCCGCTGGCGCTCAGCGTGATCTGCGGATAGAGATTGGCGGTGGCCACGCCGATATTGGCCGAGGCCTGGTGCAGCAGGGCCTCGGCCGCGCGGATATCGGGACGGCGGCGTGCCAGCGTGGCGGGCAGGCTGACCGGCAGCGTGTCGGGCAGCTGCAGTTCGTCGAGGCGGAATTCGGGCAGCGTGGCCGAAGCCGGGGTCTGCCCCGTGTACACCGCGAGCTGGTGCCGCGTGGCATCGAGCTGGCGTTGCAGGGCCGGCACCAGGGCCTGGGTTTGCGCGAGTTCGGCCCGCTGGCGCTGCACGTCGACACGGGCGACACCGCCCGCGCGCAGGCGCTCCTCGGTGATGCCAAGCTGGCGCTGCTGGGCCGCGGCGACAGCGGCTGTATCGGCCAGTTGCGCGCGCAGGCCGGCTTCGCGGATGGCCGCGGTGGCCACGTTGGCGGCCAGCGCCAGGCGCGCGGCTTCCAGTTCATAGCGCTGGTAATCCACCGCTGCCTGCAGTCCCTCCAGTTCGCGCCGCTGTCCGCCGAACAGGTCCAGCACGTACGACACCTGCACAGTGGCGCCGTACAGCGTGAATGGGCCCGGGCTGGGGATCGCGGTGATGCCCAGGGACTGGAAATCGACCTGCTGGCGCGTGGTGTTCAGCTTTGCGTCAACGGCGGGCCAGCGCGTGGCGCCGGTGCGCGCGGCCAGGTTCTCCTGCGCCTCGCGCAGCCGGGCGCGCGCCTGCGCGAGCGTGGGGCTGGCATCCAGCGCGCTGCGGATGGTGGCGTCAAGCGCCGGGCTGCGGAACAGCGCCCACCACTGCGCGGGCACATCGGCGCCGGCGGCCAGGGTTTGCGCGTGGGCTTGCCCGCCTGCGTCCGCGGCGTCGGCCGCGACGGTTGCCACCGGCTGCGGGCCCGGCACGTAGCCGGCGTCGTCCGGCGGCGCAGGCGCGCGGAAGTCGGGACCGACGGCGCAGCCGCACAACAGTGCCGCGGCGACAAAGACAGGCGTGAGTCGAGACATGGCGAACCCCTTCAATCCAGCGTGCGGCGGTAGAAGCGCACCGCGATCGCCATCACCACCACGATGAACAGCGCCATCGGCCACACATTGGGCCATAGCTCGACCCAGCCGTTGCCCTTGAGCAGGATGCCGCGCACCATGCGGTGGAAATACGTCATCGGCAGGATGTTGCCGATGGCCTGCGCCCAGCCCGGCATGCCGGCGAACGGGAACATGAAGCCGGACAGCAGGATGTTGGGCAGGAAATAGAAGAACGTCAGCTGCATCGCCTGCAACTGATTCTGCGCCAGCGACGACAGCGTGATGCCCACCGTCAGGTTGGCCGCGATAAACAGCAGCGCCGCCAGGTACACCGCTGACACCGAGCCGACGAACGGCACGCTGAAGATCCAGCGCGCGGCCAGCAGCACGATGGTCGACTGGATCAGGCCGATGAAGATATAGGGCACGATCTTGCCGGTCATCACCTCGAGCGGCCGCACCGGCGTGGCCAGCAGGTTCTCCATGGTGCCGCGCTCGCGTTCGCGCGTCATGGCCAGGCCGGTCATCATCACCATGGTCATCGTCAGGATCACGCCCATCAGGCCGGGAACGATGTTGTATTGCGTGATGCCTTCCGGGTTGTAGAGCCGCTGCACCTGCACGTCGAAGGGCGGCTTGCCGCCGGCAAGCGGCGCCAGTGGTCCCTTCAGGTCATGCGTGGCCACGCTGTAGGGCAGCTGCGGCAGCGCGGCGATGGCCTGGCCGGTGGCCGAAGGATCGGTGGCATCGGCCTCGACCAGCAGGGCGGGCCGTTCGCCGCGCAGCAGCCGGCGCGTGAAGTCGGGCGGGATGGTCAGCACGAACTGCACCTCGCCTTTCATCAGCGCCTCGCGCCCGGCCTGCTCGTCGGGCAGCGTGCCGACCAGCTTGAAGTAGGTCGATTGCTCCATGCTGGCGATAAAGGAGCGCGTGAATTCGCTCTGGTCGGCGGCAATCACGGCAGTCGGCAGGTGGCGCGGATCGGTGTTGATGGCAAAGCCGAACAGCAGCAGTTGCATGATCGGCAGCCCGATGATCATGGCGAAGGTGACGCGGTCGCGCCGCAGCTGCAGGAACTCCTTGAGCACGATGCTCCACCAGCGCTGCAGCGAGAAGCGCTGTTGCGCGGCCGGCGTGCGGGCGGCGGCTGTCATGACGCCTCCCTGGCCTTGCGGGCCCCCATATTGTCCTCGGCCCCGCTCATCATGTGGATGAACACGTCTTCCAGGCTGGTCTGGGTCTGCTCGGCGCGCCGGCCCGGTCCGGCCAGCCGCGCGAGCGTATCGGCCAGCGCCCGCGCATCGCGCCCGGTCACATGCAGCGCGGTGCCGAAGGCCACGGTCTGCTCCACGCCCGGCGCACCCTGCAGTTGCTCCGACAGCGCGGCGAGATCGTCGCCTTCCACGCTCCAGGTCGACAGATTCTGGCTGGCCACCACTTCCTCGGCGGTGCCCTGCGCCAGCAGCTTGCCGTAGGCGATATAGGCCAGCTTGTGGCAGCGCTCGGCCTCGTCCATGTAGTGCGTGCTGACCAGCACCGAGATGCCGCGCGCGGCCAGCTGGTGCAGCTGCTCCCAGAAGTCGCGCCGGGCCTTGGGGTCCACGCCCGCGGTGGGTTCGTCGAGCAGCAGCAGCTCGGGCTCGTGCAGCAGGCATGCCGCGAGCGCCAGCCGCTGCTTCCAGCCGCCCGACAGCGCGCCGGCCAGCTGCGCCGAGCGCGTGGCCAGGCCCAGGTCTTCCAGCGCGCGGTCGACCGCCTCGCGCCGGTTCGGCATGCCGTAGACGCGCGCGACAAAGTCCAGGTTCTCGCGGATCGACAGGTCGTCCCAGTAAGAGAACTTCTGCGTCATATAGCCGACGCGGCGCTTGATCTCGTCGGACTCGCTCCGGATGTCGTAGCCCAGGCAGGTGCCCGCGCCGGAATCGGGCGTCAGCAGCCCGCACATCATGCGGATCGAGGTGGTCTTGCCGCTGCCGTTGGGGCCGAGGAAGCCGAAGATCTCGCCGCGCGCGACCTGCATGCTCAGATCGTTGACCACGTGCTTGTCGCCGAAGTGCTTGTTCAGGCCGCGCACGTCGATGGCGAGTCCGGCCGCGCCGCCGTTCGCTCGGCTGTTCATGGCCGCACCACTTCGACGGGCTGGCCCGGCCGCAGCTTGGGCGCATCGGCCGCCGCCGGGCGCGCTTCGACCAGGAACACCAGCTTGCGCCGCGTCTCGTTGCTGTAGATCACCGGCGGCGTGTATTCGGCCTCGTTGGCGACGTAGCTGATGGTGGCCGCCACCGGCGCGGCGCAGCCGTCGCAGCGCACCTGCAACGCCTGGCCGTTGCGCAGCGCGCCCACCACCGTCTCCGGCACATAGAAGCGCACCTTGACGTTGCCCGGCGGCAGCATGCGCACCACGGGGCTGCCCGCCGGCACCCACTCGCCGAGGCGGTAGGGCGTGTCGTAGACCAGCCCCGCCTGGGTCGTGGCCACGGTCTTGCGCGACAGCTTCCACTCGGCCTGCGCCAGCGCCGCGCGCGCGGCGGCCACTTGCGCGGCCTGCGCGGCTTGCTGCGCATCGCGGCCCGGCAGCCGGGCCACGTCGATATCGCGCTGCAGTTCGCGCACGCGCGCGGCGTCGCTGCTGGCTTGCGCGCGCGATTCGTCCAGCTGCGCCTGCGCGATGCCGCCGATCTCATACTGGCGCTGGTCGCGCCGCAAGGCCGCGGCACTGCGCTGCGCCTGGGCCTGTGCCTGCGCCAGCTGGGCGCGGCTGACCTCGACTTCGACCGGGCGCTTGCCGGTCTTCATGTCTTGCAGCTGTGCCTCGGCTGCGCGCAGCTGGTCTTCGGCCTGCTGGCGCGCGGCGCGCTCGTCGTCGGATTCGAGTGCAAACAGCGCGGCGCCCTGGCCGACCTGCTGGCCGCGCTGCACCGACAGCGTGTCGAGACGTCCGGCGAAGGGCGAGGCCACGCTGACGAATTCGCCTTCGACATAGCCTTGCCAGGTGTCGGCGCGTTCACGGCTGCAAGCGGCGACCAGCAGCACCGCCGCGAGCGTGGCAAGCACCGCTGCCGGCAGTTGCGGGCGGGTGGGGTGGGCGTGGTTCATGATGACTCCGGAGAAAGCCTGGACTTGCCAGCGTCGGGCGCCGGTGCCAGCCCGTGCATCAGCAGCGCGGATACGTGGCGCACCAGGGTGTCGGTATCGACCGCTTCGCCGCCGGGCAGCCGGCGCCAGATATGGGTGGTGGCCAGCGGCAGCAGCGCCAGGCCGACCAGCGACGGCATCACCAATGCCGGCTCCAGGCCGCTATTGAGCTGCCCGCGCGCGATCGCGGCCGCCAGCGGCCCGCTCAGTGCGCCGGCGCGCTGCAGCGCGAAGCGGTCCAGCACGCGCTCGCGCAGGGCGCCGTCGGCGCTGGCGACCTCGCGGATCCACAGCCCGGGAAACCAGGGCGTGGCGGCCGCGGTGCGGATCAGCCGGCCGGCAATGCCGATCAGCATGGCCATCGGCTCGGCATCCGCGGCGGCGGCAAAGACGCTGGCCACCAGCGGCTGCAGCTTTTCCTCGACCACGGCGTCCAGCAGCAATTCGCGGTCGCTGAAGTAGTAATGGACCAGCGCCGGCGTCACGCCGGCCTGGGTGGCAATCGCCTTGACCGGGGTGCCAGCCACGCCCTGGCGCGAGAACATGTCGGTGGCCGCATCGAGGATGCGTTCGCGCTGGCCGGGCTGGCCGGCCTCAGGCCGACCAGGGCGCCCGGGGCTGCGGCGCGGTGAAGGTTTGGGCTGGGCGGGTTGGCGCGGCATGTGACGACGCGATGCGGAACGGGTTGCTTCAATATTAATTTTTGAGTTAATTAATTCAAGCCCGGTTACAACGTCGGCGCCAGGGCACACGAGCCGGCGCGACACGCGCGGTGGACATGTCATGTGGGCTTGGCTATGCTGCGGGCGCCGAAGCGCGCCGTTGCCGGCACATCCTTACTCCACCTATTTCCGATGCTGTTTTCGCCACTTTCCGCCGCGCCACGGCGCGGCCCGTTCCGTTTCCGCCGAGCGCTGGCCGCGCTGGCCTGCTGCGCATGCCTGCCCGCGCTGGCGCAGCAGGCGGAGCCGGAACAGGCGGCCGCCGCGGCTGAAAGCCCGTTTGGCTTTCACGGCCAGTCGACCTATGTGTGGCAGCGCAAGCCCGCCTTCGGCGCCGCATACTCGGGCCCGAACAGCCTCAGCACGGAAAAGGCGAAGAGCTACTCGTTCACCGCGACGCTCGACCTCGGCTTGCGGCTGTGGCAGGGCGCCGAGTTCCATTTCAACCCAGAGGTCGCGCAAGGCGTGCCGTTCTCAGGCCTGCACGGCGTCGGTGGCTTGTCGAACGGCGAACTGGCCAAGGGCGCGAGCACCAACCCAGTGTTCTACCGCGCGCGCGCCTTTATCCGCCAGACCTGGGGGCTGGGCGGCGGCACCGAAACGCTCGAGGGCGATTTCAACCAGTTGGCCCGCACGGTGGACCAGCGCCGCGTGGTGCTGACGGCGGGCAACTTCGGCGTGCTCGACGTCTTCGACCAGAACGAGTTCGGCTCCGACCCGCGCACGCAGTTCATGAACTGGTCTTTCCTCACGCATGGTGCCTTCGACTATGCGGCGGATTCGCGCGGCTACACCTGGGGCCTGTCGCTGGAGTACATCGGCGACGGCTGGTCGGCGCGCATCGGGCGCTTCCTGCAGCCGCTGGAATCCAACGGGCTGCAGCTCGACACCCGCATGTTCGAGCACTACGGCGACATCATCGAAGTGGAGAAGCGCTACCAGCTGGCCGGCCGGCCCGGCACCGCCCGGCTGCTGTGGTTCCGCAACAAGGCGCGCATGGGCGCGTTCAGCGACGCCATCGGCTTTGGCATGGCCAACAACACCACGCCGGACGTCGCCGACGTGCGGCGCGAGCACGCCAAGAGCGGCGTGGGCGTGACACTGGTGCAGCAGGTCACCGATTCACTGGGGATGTTCGCGCGCGCCAGCCTGTCCGACGACAAGACCGAGACCTACGCCTTCACGGAGATCGGCCGCCAGGTGTCGGCGGGCGGCGTGCTGAAGGGCGATGCGTGGGGACGGGCTCGCGATGCGCTGGGCGTGGCGGTGGCGATCAACATGCTGGGCCCGAACCACCGCAACTACCTGGCCGCGGGCGGGCAGGGCGCGTTCCTGGGCGACGGCGCGCTGCGCTACGGGCCCGAGCAGATCCTGGAGATCTACTACAGCTTCCAGCCGGTGAAGTACCTGAGCATCAGCCCGGACTTCCAATACGTGCGCAACCCTGGGTACAACCGCGACCGCGGGCCGGTGAAATTCTACGGGGTGCGGTTTCACGGGGAGTTCTGATCCTCCCCGCCTGCCTCACTGCCGCGCGTTGCGCTTGTTATCCGGCCAAGCCGTATTGAAGTTGGTGCGGAACGGATTGATATCGAGCCCGCCGCGGCGCGTGTAGCGCGCATACACCGCCAGCTTGACCGGCTTGCACTCGCGCATCACGTCCATGAAGATCCGCTCCACGCACTGTTCGTGGAACTCGTTGTGGTTGCGGAACGAGATCAGGTACTTTAGCAGCCCTTCCTGGTTGATCGGCGCACCCACGTAGCGGATCTGCACGCTGCCCCAGTCCGGCTGGCCGGTGACCAGGCAGTTGGACTTGAGCAGGTGCGACACCAGCGTTTCTTCCACCGGGGTTTCTTCCTGGTCCGCGCTGAGCAGCTCCGGCGCGGGCTCATAGCGGTCCACCTCGATATCGAGCCGGTCCAGCAGCAGGCCGTCGAGCTCACCCATCTTCTGCTTGCCCAGGTCTGCTTCAGTTACCAGCCGCACCTGCACGGTGCCGCCGGTGGCTTCGGACAGGTCGTGGTGCAGCAGCTGCTGCAGCGCCTCGGGGGAAGCAATCCTGGTCTGGTTGAACGAGTTCAGGTACAGCTTGAACGACTTGGACTCGATGATATTGGGCGTGTCCGACGGGATGATGAAGCTGGCCAGCGCCACCTGCGGCTTGCCCTTCAGGTTCAGCCACGACAGCTCGTACGCGTTCCAGATATCGACGCCGAAGAACGGCACCGGCTTGCCTTCGGGCAGGCCGATCTCGGTGCGCTTGGGCTGGCGCGGGATCGGGAACAGCAGCGAGGCGTCGTATTCGGTCTTGTAGGCCGAGGGCTTGCCCAGCGGCGAGTGTTCAGGGAGGCTCATGGGGCGCTCAGCAGGTGTCAGGACAGGAACAGCTTGTACACCGGGTTGTCGGTCTCGTCCCAGTGTACGTAACCCAGCGTTGAAAGGAAGGCGCGGAAGGCGCGCTTCTCGTTCTTCGGCACCTGGATGCCGACCAGGATGTTGGAGGTATCCGCACCCTGGTTGCGGTAGTGGAACAGGCTGATATTCCAGTTCGGGCTCATGCTGGACAGGAACCGCATCAGCGCGCCTGGCCGCTCCGGGAACTCGAAGCGGAACAGCAGTTCGTCATGCGCCAGCGCCGAGCGGCCGCCCACCATGTAGCGGATATGCTGCTTGGCCAGCTCGTCGTTGGATAGGTCCAGCGTGTCGAAGCCGTGCTTGCGGAAGCTGGCGGCGATCTTGTCGTTCTCGGCGCGGCTGGCGATCTGCACGCCGACGAAGATATGCGCCATGCTGGTATCGGCGATGCGGTAGTTGAACTCGGTCACGCTGCGCGTGCCCACCAGCTCGCAGAAGCGCTTGAAGCTGCCGCGCTCTTCCGGGATGGTCACGGCGAACACGGCTTCGCGCGCCTCGCCCACCTCGGCGCGCTCGGCGACAAAGCGCAGGCGGTCGAAGTTCATGTTGGCGCCGCAGGCGATTGCCACCAGGTGCTGGCCCTTGAGCTTCTCGCGCTCGGCATAGGCCTTCAGGCCCGCCACGGCCAGCGCGCCGGCCGGCTCCAGGATGCTGCGGGTGTCCTGGAACACGTCCTTCAGGCCGGCGCAGATGGCGTCGGTATCCACCAGGATGATGTCGTCGACCAGCTCGCGCGTGATGCGGAAAGTCTCCTTGCCGACCAGCTTGACCGCGGTGCCGTCCGAGAACAGCCCAACTTCCTTCAGCTCGACGCGCTTGCCGGCGTCGACCGAGCGCTTCATCGCGTCAGAGTCCACCGTCTGCACGCCGATCACCTTGATCTCGGGGCGCACCGCCTTGATGTACGAGGCGATGCCAGAGATCAGCCCGCCGCCGCCGATGGCAACGAACACGGCATGGATCGGGCCCGGGTGCTGGCGCAGGATCTCCATGGCGATGGTGCCCTGGCCGGCGATGACCTCGGGATCGTCGAACGGGTGGATGAAGGTCAGCTTGTGCTTCTTCTCCAGCTCCGCGGCGTGGTTGTAGGCGTCGCTGTAGGACTCGCCGTGCAGCACGATTTCCACCCACTGGCCGCCGCGTTCGCGCACGGCGTCGATCTTCACCTGCGGCGTGGTGACCGGCATGGCGATGATGGCCTTGCACTGCAGGCGCGCCGCGGACAGCGCCACGCCCTGCGCGTGGTTGCCGGCCGAGGCGGCGATCACGCCGCGCTTGAGTTCTTCCGGCGTCAGCGAGGCCATCTTGTTGTATGCGCCGCGCAGCTTGAAGGAGAAGACTGGCTGGGTGTCCTCGCGCTTGAACCAGACCGCATTGCCGGTGCGCGCCGACAATTGATGCGCGTAGGTCAGTTCGGTCTCCTGCGCCACGTCGTAGACCTTGGCGGTCAGGATCTTCTTCAGGTAGTCGGGTCGGGCGGCGGACATGCGGGTCATGGTCTCAGGGCGGGCCGTGGGGCGGCGCAAAAAAAGGCGGAAATTCTGGCGGAAACCGCCAATGATAAAGGATGGCGGCGACTTCCACCCGGCCCGGGCGACGCTCCCGCCGCCCGCGGAGGGCGGCCCGGGCCGCGCGGAGGGCGCTTCTCGTGTGGATGACGATGCACTCGCGAGGGCGCGGCGAGCCAGGGCGCAGCGGGGCCGCGGAGGTCTGGCCCCGGACTCGCATCGAGGCCGGGTTGCGTGGGCGCCATGTAGGACGGCGCCCGGTGGACGCCGGTCAAAACGACGTGTTACGGTGTAACGCGATGCCACAGCTACCGCTAATCGAACCCAATACCGCCCTGTTTCTCGACTTCGACGGCACCCTGGCCGACCTGGCCCCGCGTCCGGAACTGGTGCAGGTCGAACCCGAACTGGTCGGCACGCTGCACGCGCTATTCGAGCGTCTGAACGGCGCGCTGGCCGTCATCTCCGGGCGCCCGATCTCTGAACTCGACCACTTCCTGCAGCCCCTGCGCCTGCCGGCCGCCGGCGTGCACGGTGCCGAATTCCGCACCGACGGCGGTATGGTGTCCAAGACTTCCGCCCCCGGCCTGGAACCGCTGATCCCCCACCTGGAAGCGCTGGTGCGCACCTATCCCGCCCTGCGGCTGGAGCGCAAGTCCGTTGCCGTCGCCATCCACTACCGCCAGGCGCCTGAACTGGCCGGCGTGGTCGATGCCGCGGTCACCGAAGTGTTGCGCCATGCCGTCGGACTGGAGGCGCTGCCCGGCAAGATGGTGGTCGAGATCAAGCCGGCGGGCGTCGACAAGGGCGACGCCATTGCCGCATTCATGAAATCCGCGCCCTTCGCCGAGCGCGTGCCGCTCTTTGCCGGCGACGACCTGACCGACGAGCCGGGCTTTGCCGCAGTGCGCAAGCTCGGCGGGCTGGGCGTGCTGGTGGGCCAGCGCGAGACCGTGGCCAGTGTCAGCGTGCCTGGGCCGGCCGCGCTGCGCAGCTGGCTGCACCGCTCGGCCCGCGCGCTGGAAGGCGCCGGCGGCCAGCCGCGCGCCGTGCCGCATGAGGCCGAGCCAGGCCTGGCCCGGCGCACCACGACATCCTGAGGGAGGTATCGCTGTGACCAATCCGAGCAGCCCGAGCGAACCGGGCCAGCCGCCGACCGAAGGCGTGCACAAGACCGTGGACGGCGGCAGCCGCTTTGCCAATCCGTCGTTGTCGCTTGGCATGATCGGCAACTGCGCCATCTCTGCGCTGGTGGACTGCCGCGGGCGCATTGTCTGGTCGTGCCTGCCGCGCTTTGACGGCGACCCGGTGTTCAACGCCCTGCTTGACCCGAGCGAGAACGCCGGCCATTTCTCGATCGAGATCGAGGACTTCCAGTCGTCGCGGCAATGGTACGAGCCCAATACCGCGGTGCTGCGCACGCGGCTGACGGACATCCACGGCAACTGCCTGGAAATCACCGACTTTGCGCCGCGCTTCTTCCGGCTGGGGCGCTATTTCCGCCCGACCACGCTGGTCCGGCGCATGCGCCCGGTGCGCGGCGCGCCGCGCGTGCGCGTGGTGGCGGCGCCGCGCTTCGAATGGGGCCGCAAGGCGCCGCAGATGACGCGCGGCAGCAGCCATGTGCGCTATATCGGCGACGACATGACCCTGCGCATGACCACCGACGCGCCGATGGCCTATGTGCTGTCGCATACGCCGTTCCTGGTCACGCGCGGGTACAACTTCATCCTGGGCCCCGACGAGACCCTGGCGCACGGCGTGGAAGAGACCGCGCGCGATTTCGAGCAGGAGACCACCGCCTACTGGCGCCTGTGGAGCCGCCGCCTGGCGGTGCCGTGCGAATGGCAGGACGCGGTGATCCGCGCGGCCATCACGCTGAAGATGTCGCTGTTCGAAGAGACCGGCGCCATCGTCGCGGCGATGACCACCAGCATCCCCGAGGCCCCGGGCAGCGGCCGCAACTGGGATTACCGCTTCTGCTGGCTGCGCGACGCCTTCTTCGTGGTGCGCGCGCTCAACAGCCTGTCCGAGGTCGGCACCATGGAGGACTACCTGCGCTGGCTGTCCAACGTGGTGATGCAGTCGCAGGACGGGCATATCCAGCCGCTGTACGGCATCGGCCTGGAGCGCGAGCTGCCTGAAAGCATGCTCGACCATCTGCCCGGCTACCGCGGCATGGGCCCGGTGCGCGTGGGCAACCAGGCGCAGGAGCACTTCCAGCACGACGTCTACGGCAATGTGGTGCTGGGCGCGGCGCAGGCCTTCCATGACCACCGGCTGCTGCACCGCGGCGGCCCAGCTGAATTCCGCCGGCTGGAAGAGGTGGGCGAACAGGCGGTGAAAGTGTTCGGCACCCCCGACGCCGGCATGTGGGAGCTGCGCACGCGGGCGCGAGTGCATACGTCGTCGGCGCTGATGAGCTGGGCCGCCTGCGACCGCCTGGCCAAGGTTGCCGACAAGCTGCAGCTGCAGGCGCGCGCCGCCTACTGGCACGACCATGCCGAGCGCATGAAGGCGCGCATCCTGGCCGAATCCTGGAGCGAAGAGCGCCAGGCCTTCGCCGAAAGCTTCGGCGGGCGCGAGCTGGATGCCAGCGTGCTGCTGATGGCCGAAGTCAATTTCATCGAGCCGCGCGATCCGCGCTTCATCGCCACGGTCAAGGCGCTGGAGGCTTCGCTGTGCAACGGCCCCTATATGCGCCGCTACGAGGCTCCCGACGATTTCGGCAAGCCCGAGACCGCGTTCAACATCTGCACGTTCTGGCGCATCGATGCCCTCGCGCGCATCGGCCGGCGCGAAGAAGCGCGCGAGATCTTCGAATCGATGCTGGCCGCGCGCAATCCGCTGGGGCTGCTGTCCGAGGATACCCATCCGGTGAGCGGCGAGATGTGGGGCAATTTCCCGCAGACGTATTCGATGGTCGGGCTGATCAATGGCGCGATGCGGCTGTCGGCGCCGTGGGACACGGTGATCTGAGCCGCCCATGGCATCCACGGCATCCACGGCAACCAGAACAGAGGGCTCCAAGAACAACATATGTCAAGACTTGTAGCGGTATCCAACCGGGTCGCCGATCCCCGCAACGTGGCGGCGGGCGGCCTCGCCGTGGCGCTATCCGAAGCCCTGCGTCAGACCGGCGGCATGTGGTTCGGCTGGAGCGGCAAGGCGCTGGAAACCGCCCAGGGTGGCACGCCGGGTGAAGGCGATCTGCACCTGCAGCAGGCCGGCAACGTCACGCTGGCCACCGTCGACCTGAGCCGCGAGGACCACGACGCCTACTACCTGGGCTACAGCAATGGCGTGCTGTGGCCGGTGTTCCACTACCGGCTGGACCTGGCGGATTTCGACTCCAACTTCCTGAACGGATACCGGCGCGTGAACCAGCTGTTCGCGCGCAAGCTGGCGCCACTGCTGCAGCCCGACGACATCATCTGGATCCATGACTACCACCTGATCCCGCTGGCGTCAGAGCTGCGCGCCATCGGCTGCGGGCAGAAGATCGGCTTCTTCCTGCATGTGCCGCTGCCGCCGCCGCTGATCCTGGCCGCCATCCCGCAGCACGAGTGGCTGATGCGCGCGCTGTTTGCCTACGACCTGCTCGGCTTCCAGAGCCATGCGGATGTCGAGCACTTCTCGCGCTACGTGCAGGCCGAAGCGCAGGCCGAGCCCATGGGCGAGCACCGCTACCGCGCCTTCCACCGCACGGTGCGGGCGCAGGCCTTCCCGATCGGCATCGATGTCGACGAGTTCATGGAGCTGGGCCGCGGCGCGGATGCGCAGGAAACCTACGAGATGATGTGCGCGCAGTACGCGCGCCGCCGGCTGCTGCTGGGCATCGACCGGCTTGACTATTCCAAGGGCCTGCCGCAGCGGCTCAAGGCGTTCTACCGGCTGCTGGCAGAGTACCCCGAGAACCGCTCGAGCGCGACGCTGGTGCAGATCGCCGCGCCCTCGCGCGAGTCGGTGGATGCCTACGTCGACCTGCGCCGCGAGATGGAGCAGCTGAGCGGCTCCATCAACGGCGAGTTCGGTGAGCTGGACTGGATGCCGGTGCGCTATATCCACCGCACCACCGCGCGCAAGCGGCTGCCCGGCCTGTGCCGCGCCAGCCGCGTGGCGCTGGTGACGCCGCTGCGCGACGGCATGAACCTGGTGGCCAAGGAGTTTATCGCCGCGCAGGACCCGGAGGACCCAGGGGTGCTGGTGCTGTCGCGCTTTGCCGGCGCCGCCGAGCAGCTGCGCGAGGCGCTGCTGGTCAATCCGTACGACACGCGCGCCACCGCGCAGGCGATCCAGCAGGCGCTGCATATGCCGCTGGCCGAGCGCCAGCAGCGGCACCAGAAACTGCTGGAGCGAATCCGCGCGCAGGATGTGCACTGGTGGAGCAGCGAGTTCCTGCGCGCACTGACTGAGACCGAAGGGGCCTGAGGCGCGGGCTGTTCTTCCGGTCGGGGAGCAAGACCATGAGCGAAGACCTGGCAGCGCAATCGTGCACGCCTTGCCGCGGTGGCGTGCCGCCGTTGACGCCGGCTGAAGCTGAGGACTTATTGCAGCAGGCGCCGGCGTGGGAGCTGGTCGATAGCGCGACGCGGCTCGAACGGCGTTTCACCTTCGGCAATTTTGCGCAGGCGCTTGCGTTCGTAAACGGCGTCGGGCAGCTGGCCGAGGCGCAGGGGCATCATCCGGAGATCAGCTTTGGCTGGGGGCATGCCACGGTGTCGTGGCGGACCAAGAAGATCAAGGGGTTGCACCGGAATGATTTCATCATGGCGGTGAAGACGAGCGAGTTGGCGGAGGGGATCGGCTGAGGTTGGTGGGGCGTCACTTCAAATCCCCGGGCGTATCAATATCCCGAAACGCTCCTTCATCCTCGGTCAGGATCCGCGTCACAGGTTTGTCTTTCAGCAACGCCCGCGCGCCCTCATCCCCATCCAGCTTCAGCAATTCCTCACGCCAGGCCGCGCCGAAACCCACGGGATGCCCGCGCTGCCCGTTGCGCCACGGCGCGGCGATGGTGTCCGGCGTGGTGATCGTCAACGCCACGGCCCGGATCAGTTCCATCGAGAGCCAGGGCATATCCGCCAGCGCTACCACCCAGCCGCGCGCTTCGGGCGTGGCTGCCACGGCAGCACGCAGAGCTGCGCCCATGCCGGCTTCGGCGTCGGGCGACTCCACCACGCGGCAGCCGCCGCGGCGCAGCTCCTCCGCCAGTGCCGGGTTGCCCGGACGAATGACTGCGATCGATTCCGGCAGCGCCGCGGCCAGCGTGCGGGCGCTGCGCCAGGCCACGGAGCGGCCGCCGGGCAGCACCTCCAGCAGCTTGTTGCGTTTGCCGGCGGCGTCGAAGCGGCGGCCGAAGCCTGCGGCCAGCAGGATGCCGGTGGGCAGGTCGGTGCGGAGCAGGGGAGCGTTGGGGGCGGCAGTCATGGCGGGCACTCGCGAAGTCGTCAGGTGGGGTCAGGCGCGACGTCGCAGCTGCTGCCGGTGCTGGCAGCCATCTCGCGCGCGGCCTTGGCGCCTTCCACCTGCAGGATGTCGGGCAGCGATACGTGGTTCCTGGCCGCGATCACCTCGGCCAGGATCGAGATGGCGATCTCCGGCGGCGTGCGGCTGCCGATGTAGATGCCCACGGGGCCATGCAGCCGCGCCAGTTGCAGCTCGGTCAGGTCGAATTCCTTGAGGCGTTCGCGGCGCGCCTGGTTGTTGCGGCGCGAACCCAGCGCGCCCACATAGAAGGCCTTGGTGCGCAGTGCTTCCATCAGCGCCAGGTCGTCCAGCTTGGGGTCGTGCGTGAGCGCGATCACGGCGCAGCGCTCGTCCAGCTTCATGTCGGTGACGGTGTCGTCCGGCATGGTGCGCACCATGGTCACGCCGGGGATGTCCCAGGTCTCGGTGTATTCCTCGCGCGGGTCGCACACGGTGACCTGGAAGCCCAGGCCCACGGCGATCTGGCACAGGTACTTGGACAGCTGCCCGGCGCCGATCACCAGCATGCGGTAGCGCGGGCCGTGGATGGTCAGCAGGGTCTTGCCGTCGAACACCAGGCCGTCGGTGGCGTTGGCCGGGCCCAGCGTGGCGGTGCCGGTGGCCATGTCCAGCGTGCGCGCGACCAGGCGGCCGTTTTCCACGGCGTCGAGCAGCTCGGCGATGCCGCTGGCCGGGGTCAGCGGTTCGGTGACCAGCTCAATGGTGCCGCCGCAGGGCAGCCCGAAGCGGTGGGCTTCCTCGGCGCTGATGCCGTACTTGATCGCTTCCGGGTGGTCGGCGGTGATGCCCTGCCGGCGCACGCGGTCGATGATGTCATCCTCGATGCAGCCGCCCGAGACCGAGCCCACCACCAGGCCGTCGTCGCGCACGGCCAGCATCGCGCCTTCGGGCCGGGGCGACGAGCCCCAGGTCCGCACTACCGTGACCAGCAGCACGCGATGGCCTTGCTGCTGCCACTGCACGCTGTTCTTCAGGACTTCGAGATCCACGCTGTCCATGATCGTTTCCGCTTCGGTTCCTCTGTTGGTTCATTGTCGCCGGCGGCTGCGGCGGGGGCGCCCTCGGCCGCTGGCGTGTCGTCTGTGGCGTCAGGGGTGACGGCCTCGGTGAAGCGCGCAAAGAAGGTATCTGCCATCTTGCGTGCCGCGGCGTCCACCAGCCGCGAGCCGATCTGTGCGATCTTGCCCCCCACGTGGGCGTTGACGGTGTAGGTCAGCACGGTCTGGTCACCGTCTGGTTCCAGCCGGACCTGGGCGCTGCCCTTGCCGAAGCCCGCCGCGCCACCCTGGCCATCGAAACGGATGGTGTAGCTGTCGGGGGCCTGGATGTCTTCCAGCGCCATGCGGCCCTTGAAGCGCGCCTTGACCGGACCCACCGCGGCCGTCAGGGCCAGCTGGTAGGCGTTGTCGCCGTCGGGCTCGATACTCTCACATCCCGGGATGCATTGCTTGAGCAGCTCGGTGTCGTTGAGCGCTTCCCATGCCACCTGCTGCGGGACCGGCAAGCGCTGGCTCTGGTTCATTTCCATGGCGGGGCTTCCTTGTTGTGCCTGGCGAGGGCAGGGGTGGCGGCCCGCGGCGGGCCGCCATGGTCGGACAGCAGCGTTTCGAGCGCCAGCAGGCTGTCCAGGTTATGGGCCGGGCGCAGTGCGTCCACGTGCGGCAGGATGGCTTGCACGCCACGCGCCTGCGGGGTGAAGCCGGGGTAGCGCAGCAGCGGGTTGAGCCAGACGATGCGGTGCGCAAAGCGGCGCAGCCGTGCCATTTCGTCGCCGAGCACGTCGATGTGTTCGTGGTCCAGGCCGTCGGTGACCAGCAGCACGGTGGCGCGCCCGGACAGCGTGCGCCGCGCCCAGTGGCGGTTGAAGCTGGCCAGCGCGGCGCCGATGCGGGTGCCGCCGGCCCAGTCGCGCACCTGGCCGGTGATCACCGCGACGGCCTCGTCCGGGTCGCGTTCGCGCAGCGAGCGGGTGATGTTGGTCAGCCGCGTGCCGAACAGGAACACCGACAGCCGCTCGCGCGACTGCATCAACGCATGGCAGAAGTACAGCACCGCGCGCGAGTACTGGCTCATCGAGCCGGAGATGTCGAGCAGCAGCACCACCGGCGGCTTGCGCTCGGCGTGCTTGCGGAACTTCCAGCGCAGCCACTCGCCATGCTGGCGCACCGCCAGGCGCGCGCTGGCGCGCAGGTCGGCATGGGTGCCGCAGGTGGCGGCGCGCAGGCGGCGGGTGCGCTGCAGTGCAAGATGGGCGCGGCGCGTGCGCACCAGGTGCTGCAGCGCGCGCCATTCCTGCGCGGTCAGGGTTTCAAAGTCGCGCTGCGCCAGGCGTTCCTGGTCGGAGAAGGTCAGCGGCACGTGGATGCGCTCGGCTTCGGTCTGCGCGGGCCGCGATGGCGTTTCGGGCTGGCGCGCGGCCAGGGCATCGGCCAGCCGGTTGCTGCGCTTCGGCGGCGGCGCTCCAGCATCGACGCGCGGCAGCAGCAGCGCGCGCAGCTTGCCTTCCCAATCGGGATCGCGCCAGAACAGGTCGAAGGCGGCATCGAACAGCGGGCGCTGGTCGGGGCCGGACAGCACCAGTGCCGCCAGCGCGGCACGCACCTCGTCGCGCTGGCCGATATCGACATGGCGCAGCGCCTGCAAGGCATCGACCGCATGGGCCGGCGACAGCGCGAAGCCGCCGTCGCGCAACAGCCGCATGAAGTGCGTGACGTTGCGCGCCAGCACCGGCAGGGCCGGTGTGGCAGGCTGTACAGAGGCGTGCAGCGTGGCCATCTTCAGCCTCCCGGCGTAGCACCCGCCAGCAGCTCGGCCACGGTGGGGCCATCCACGCGCGCCAGGTCGTCCTGGTACTTGAGCAGCACGCCCAGCGTGTCGCGCACGGACTGCGGATCGAGTTCGGTCGCGCCCAGCGCGGACAGCGCGCGGCACCAGTCGATGGCCTCGGCGATGCCCGGCGCCTTGAACAGGTCGATGCCGCGCAGCCGGTGGATAAAGTCGATCGCCTGGGCCTGCAGCGCTGCAGCGGCCTCGGGGGCACGCGCGGCCACGATCTGCAGTTCGCGGTCGCGCTCCGGGTAGCCCATCCACTGGTACAGGCAGCGGCGCTTGAGGGCGTCGTGGACTTCGCGGGTGCGGTTGGAGGTGATCACGATCAGCGGCGGACGCTCGGCGCGGATCACGCCGATCTCGGGGATAGACACCTGGAATTCGGACAGCACCTCCAGCAGGAAGGCTTCGAAGGGCTCGTCGGCGCGGTCGATCTCGTCGATCAGCAGCACGCGCGGGACTTCCGGTGCGGCAGGGTCGGGCAGCAGTGATTCCAGCAGCGGACGCTTGAGCAGGTAGTCGTCGTGGTACAGCGACTGCGCCTCGGGCCGCTCGCCGCGTGCCTCGGCCAGGCGCAGCGCCATGATCTGGCGCGGGTAGTCCCATTCGTACAGCGCGCTGGCGGCGTCCAGCCCTTCATAGCATTGCAGCCGCAGCAGCCGCGTGCCGAGCACGCCCGCCATCGCATGCGCCATGGCGGTCTTGCCGACGCCGGGCTCGCCTTCCAGGAACAGCGGCCGCTGCATGCGCATGGCGAGATAGAGCACCGTGGCGGTCTCGCGGTCGGCGAAGTATTGCTGGCGTTCCAGCTGGGCGATGGTGTCGTCGATGGAGGTGGGAAGCATGAGATTCTTTCTGTGCCGGCATGCCTCGCACGCCGACGGTTTGCTCCCCTCTCCCGCTTGCGGGAGAGGGGCAGGGGGAGAGGGCAGGAGGTTCGCGCGCGATACCGCTTGATTCAAGCGCCTGCCCTCTCCCCCGACCCCTCTCCCGCGGTGCGGGAGAGGGGAGACCACAATGGGGAGAGGTAAAGCTCGCGCTACCCCTTCGCCGCCGCCTCCACCGCCCGCGCCGCCAGCACCGGGATCAGATGCGCCCGGTACTCCGCCGACGCATGCAGGTCGGCGTTCAGCTGCGCCGCATCGACCTTCACCCCACGCGCCGCCTGCGCGGTGAAGCTGGCCGACAGCGCCTGCTCCAGCGGCTGGCAGCGGAACACGCTGTCGGCGGCACCTGTCACCGCCACGCGCACCGTGTTGCCGGTCCGCGCCACCATCACGCCCACCAGCGCAAAGCGCGAGGCCGGGTTGCGGAACTTGGCGTAGGCCGCCTGCTCCGGGATCGGGAAGCGCACCGCGGTGATCAGCTCGTCCGGTTCCAGCGCGGTTTCATAGAGACCTTTGAAGAAGTCGTCGGCGGCGATGGTGCGGCGGTCGGTGACCACGGTCGCTCCCAGCCCCAGCACAGCAGCGGGATAGTCGGCAGCGGGATCGTCATTGGCGAGCGCGCCGCCGATGGTGCCCATGGCGCGCACCTGGCGGTCGCCGATGCCGCCGGCCAGTGCCGCCAGCGCCGGGATGCGCTGGCGCACCTCGGCATGCTCGGCCACATCGGCATGGCGCGCGGCGCCGCCGACCACGATCTCATTGCCTTCGACGCGGATATCGGCCATGCCGGGAATGCGCGCCACGTCCACCAGCACGGAGGGCGCGGCCAGTCGCAGCTTCATCGCGGCCAGCAGGCTCTGGCCGCCGCCGAGGAACTTGGCGTCGGGATCGGCCTTGAGCGTGGCCACGGCCGCCTTGGCATCCGCGGCGCGTTCAAAATTGAATGCGTACATGTCGGTTTCCTTTGCGGTGTGCGTGGGTCACGGCCGGGCGGCCTGGATGGCCTGCCAGACCCGGTGCGGCGTGGCGGGCATCTGGATGTCCTTCACGCCCAGCGGGCTGAGCGCATCCACCAGCGCATTGATGAACGCCGGCGGCGAGCCGATCGCGCCGGCCTCGCCGCAGCCCTTCACGCCCAGCGGGTTGTGGGTGCAGGGCGTGCCGGTGGCGGTCTCGACGGTGAAGTCGGGCAGGTCGCCGGCGCGCGCCATGGCGTAGTCCATGTACGAGCCGGTCAGCAACTGGCCGCTGTCGTTGTCGTAGATGCACTGCTCCAGCATGGCCTGGCCCAGCCCCTGGCCGATGCCGCCATGGACCTGGCCTTCGACGATCATCGGGTTGATGATGTTGCCGAAGTCGTCCACCGCGGTGAACTTGACCACCTGCGACTCGCCGGTATCGGGATCGACCTCGACCTCGCACACATAGGCGCCGGACGGGTAGGTGAAGTTGGTCGGGTCGTAGAACGCGTTTTCGTTCAGGCCCGGCTCCAGCTTGTCGAGCGGATAGTTGTGCGGCACGTAGGCGGAGAGCGCGACCTCGCCGAAGGTCTTGGTGCGGTCGGTGCCGGCCACGCGGAACACGCCGTTGCTGAACTCGATGTCGGTGTCGGCGGCTTCCAGCAGGTGCGCGGCGATCTTCTTGGCCTTGGCCTCGATCTTGTCGAGCGCCTTGACGATGGCCGAGCCGCCCACCGCCAGCGAGCGCGAGCCGTAGGTGCCCATGCCGAACGGCACCCGGCCGGTGTCGCCGTGCACGATCTCGACCTGGTCCAGCTGCAGCCCGAGCCGGTCGGCGACCACCTGCGCGAAGGTGGTCTCGTGCCCCTGGCCATGGCTGTGCGAGCCGGTGAACACGGTCACGGTGCCGGTCGGGTGCACGCGGATCTCGCCCACCTCGAACAGCCCCGCGCGCGCGCCCAGCGCGCCGGCGATATTCGACGGCGCCAGCCCGCAGGCCTCGATATAGCAGGAATAGCCCAGGCCGCGCAGCTTGCCGCGCTGCTTCGCTTCGTCGCGCCGGGCCGGGAAGCCCTTGACGTCGGCCAGTTCCTGCGCGCGCGCCAGGCATGGCTCGTAGTCGCCGGTATCGTAGGTCAGGCCCACCGGCGTGGCGTACGGGAACTGGCGGATGAAATTCTTGCGGCGCAGCTCAGCCGGGTCGATCTTCATCTCGTGCGCGGCGGTTTCGACCAGCCGCTCGACCACATAAGTGGCCTCGGGCCGTCCGGCGCCGCGGTAGGCATCCACCGGCGCGGTGTTGGTGAAGACCGACTGCACCTCGGCGTAGATCGCGGGCGTGGCGTACTGGCCCGCCAGCAGCGTTGCATACAGGATGGTGGGCACGCTGCTGGCGAAGGTCGACAGGTAGGCGCCCATATTGGCGGTGGTATGGACCCGCATCGCCAGGAACTTGCCGTCGGCGTCGAGCGCCAGCTCGGCCCTGGTCACATGGTCGCGGCCGTGCGCATCGGTCAGGAAGGACTCGGAGCGGTCCGCGGTCCACTTGACCGGGCGGCCGATCTTCTTCGAGGCCCAGGTCAGCGCCACGTCTTCCGGGTACAGGAAGATCTTGGAGCCGAAGCCGCCGCCCACGTCCGGCGCGATGATGCGCAGGCGCGATTCGGGCAGCCCCAGCACGAACGCGCCCATCAGCAGGCGTTCGACGTGCGGGTTCTGGTTGGCCACGTAGACGGTGTAGCTGTCGTCCTGGCGCGTGTAGCTGGCGTTGACCGCGCGCGGCTCGATCGCGTTGGGGATCAGCCGGTTGTTGACGATGTCCAGCGTGGTCACGTGGGCGGCCGTGGCAAAGGCGGCGTCGGTGGCGGTCTTGTCGCCGTGGCCCCAGGTGTAGCAGGTGTTGGCGGGCACGTCGTCATGGACCAGGGTGGACGCCTTGGCGGCATCGGCGGCGCTGACCACGGCGGGCAGCTCTTCATAGTCGACGTCGATCTTCTCGGCGGCGTCGCGCGCCTGCTGCAGGGTTTCGGCGATGACCAGCGCGACCTGGTCACCGACGTGGCGGACCTTGTCGTGGGCAATCACCGGGTGCGGCGGCTCCTTCATCGGCGAGCCGTCGATGCTGTGGATCAGCCAGCCGCAGGGCAGGCCGCCGACCTTGTCGGCCGCCAGCTCGTCGCCGGTCAGCACGGCGATCACGCCGGGCGCGGCCAGGGCCTCGGTCTTGTCGATCGAGCGGATGCGCGCATGCGCGTGCGGCGAGCGCAGGAAGTACGCGTAGCTTTGCTGCGGCAGCACGATGTCGTCGGTGTACTGGCCGTTGCCGGTCAGGAAGCGATAGTCTTCCTTGCGCTTGACCGGCGCGCCTACCAGGCGTTGGTTCTCGGGTGCGTTCATGGCCGGTCCCCCTTATTCCGCGCTGGCGGTGGTGCCCTGCATGGCCGCCTGGCCCTGCTGCACTGCGCGCACGATGTTGTGGTAGCCCGTGCAGCGGCACAGGTTGCCTTCCAGGTGCGCGCGGATGGTGGCGGCGTCGGCGCCCGGGTGTTCCTGCACCAGCGCGGTGGCGCTCATCACCATGCCGGGCGTGCAGAAGCCGCATTGCAGGCCGTGGCATTCGCGGAAGGCTTCCTGCATCGGGTGCAGGCCGTTGCCGGCCTTGTCGCCGGCGAGGCCCTCGATGGTGGTCACGGCGGCGCCGTCGGCCTGGACCGCGAGGATATTGCACGACTTGACCGCCCGGCCATCCAGGTGGACCGTGCAGGCGCCGCACTGCGCGGTGTCGCAGCCGACGTGGGTGCCGGTCAGGCGCAGCTGTTCGCGCAGGAACTGGACCAGGAGGGTGTTGGGTTCTACCTGCGCGTCAACGGGCTTGCCGTTGACCGTCAGGCGGATCGGAATCGCCATGCTTGTCTCCATGTGGGGTGGATGCGCATGACCAAATTCCCAGAATCCCGAAAGCAACTGCGCGGGACTGGCCACGACGCGGTACTGCCGCTTAAGACGGCTATAGGACGGCTATTTCGTGATATTGGTGCTGCCGCTGCAACTGCTCAGGGTGCGCCAGCGCACGCAGATTCGGCGCAATTGCCGCGGCCGGCGAACGATCGGCCGCAACAGGCTCTAACAGTTAATCACAAATCCAGCACAGGTGCCATGTGGTTTGCCCGCTCCCCATTCGGGGGGCGGGGCCCTGGCAGGGCCGCTGCTAGAATGGTCCGGCCCCCTTGCTCACCCTGACATGGAAGCCTTCTTCGACTGGCTGTTCGAAACCATTGCCCTGCCCAAGGTGGGCCTGCCCGCGATCTTTGTGGTCAGCCTGATCTCGGCCACGCTGCTGCCGCTGGGCTCGGAGCCGGCGGTGTTCGGCTACGTCAAGCTCAACCCGCATATGTTCTGGCCAGCGATCCTGGTGGCCACGCTCGGCAACACGGTGGGCGGTGCCATCGACTGGTGGCTGGGCTACGCCGCCAAGCTGGCGCTGGTGCGCTACCACAAGCGGCGCCGGGCGCGCGAGCATGACCTTGAGCACCTGGAGCACCGCAAACATATGCGCAAGCCGCCCAAGCCCAAGCTCGATGCGCGCTACTTCCGCTGGATGCGCCGGCTTGGGCCGCCCACGCTGCTGTTCTCCTGGCTGCCCGGCATAGGTGATCCATTGTGCACTTTAGCCGGCTGGCTGCGCCTCTCGTTCTGGCCCAGCCTGGCCTGGATGGCGGTCGGCAAGTTCATCCGCTACCTGTTCATGACCGCCAGCCTGCTGTGGATCCCGGACAGCTTTTGGCACAACATTGCGCAAATGTGGAAGGCCTGGTTCTGATCCGGTGCGCCGCCGGCACCACCGCAGGGCGCCAGTGCCACCGCCAAAATGTCGCCTAATCCCTTGTTCCAACAAGGATTCCTTGATGTTGCGGTGCGGCGAAACCGGGCCTTGCAGTACAATCGCGCTTTAATGAACGATTCGCGCACAGTCATCGTGCGCAGCAGGAAGCGGTCCCCCAATGAACGCCCCACTCGTGCTCGACGCCAAGCTCGCCGCGCAGGACGCCCCGCCGCGCCTGCGTGAAATTCCCTATAACTACACGTCCTTCTCGGACCGCGAGATTGTCATCCGCCTGCTCGGCGAGGAAGCCTGGCGCATCCTGGACGAGCTGCGCAGCGAGCGCCGCACCGGCCGCTCGGCCCGCATGCTGTACGAGGTGCTGGGCGATATCTGGGTGGTCCGCCGCAATCCCTACCTGCAGGACGACCTGCTGGAAAATCCCAAGCGCCGCCAGATGCTGGTGAGCGCGCTGCACCACCGCCTGAACGAGATCGAGAAGCGCCGCGCCGCCGACCGTGCCGAGCACGCCGAGCCCGCCGCCGAGGACCGCTCGCACCGCGTGGAGCAGCTGGTCGCCTTCGCCAAGCAGGCGATCGAGGACTTCAAGAACGAATTCGCCGCGGCCTATGACCTGCGCAAACGCGCGCAGCGCGTGCTGGGCAAGGTCACGCAGAAGGACAACATCAAGTTCGACGGCCTGTCGCGCGTCTCGCACGTGACCGACGCCACCGACTGGCGCGTGGAATATCCGTTCGTCGTACTGACCCCGGATACCGAGGAAGAGATCGCCGGCCTGGTCAAGGGCTGCTTCGAACTCGGCCTGACCATCATCCCGCGCGGGGGCGGCACCGGCTACACCGGCGGCGCCGTGCCGCTGACGCCGATGAGCGCGGTGATCAATACCGAGAAGCTGGAGCAACTCGGCCCGGTCGAGCAGACCGACATGCCGGGCGTGTCGCACAAGGTTGCGACCATCTTCTCCGGCGCCGGCGTGGTGACGCGCCGCGTGGCCGATGCGGCCGACAAGGCCGGCCTGGTGTTCGCGGTCGACCCGACCTCGATCGATGCCTCGTGCATCGGCGGCAACGTGGCCATGAACGCCGGCGGCAAGAAAGCCGTGCTGTGGGGCACCGCGCTGGACAACCTGGCCTGGTGGCGCATGGTGGACCCGGAGGGCAACTGGCTGGAAATCACCCGGCTGGACCACAACCTGGGCAAGATCCACGATGTGCCGGTGGCCACCTTCGAGCTGAAGTGGTCGGACGGCAACCGTGCGCCGGGCGAGAAGGTGCTGCGCACCGAGACGCTGGCCATCGAGGGCCGCAAATTCCGCAAGGAAGGCCTGGGCAAGGACGTCACCGACAAGTTCCTGGCCGGCCTGCCCGGCGTGCAGAAGGAAGGCTGCGACGGCATCATCACCAGCGCGCGCTGGATCCTGCATCGCATGCCGAAGTTCATCCGCACGGTCTGCCTGGAGTTCTTCGGCCAGGCGCGCGACGCCATCCCCAGCATCGTCGAGATCAAGGACTTCCTCGACGCCGAGACCAAGAAGCCAGGCGGCGCCATCCTGGCCGGCCTGGAGCACCTGGACGAGCGCTATCTGCGCGCGGTCGGCTACGCCACCAAGAGCAAGCGCAACGCCTTCCCGAAGATGGTGCTGATCGGCGATATCGTCGGCAACGATGAAGACGCCGTGGCGCGCGCCACCTCGGAAGTGATCCGCATGGCCAACGGCAAGAGCGGCGAAGGCTTTATCGCCGTCAGCCCTGAGGCGCGCAAGAAGTTCTGGCTGGACCGTTCGCGTACCGCCGCCATCGCCAAGCACACCAACGCCTTCAAGATCAACGAAGACGTGGTGATCCCGCTGAACCGCATGGGCGAGTACACGGACGGCATCGAGCGCATCAATATCGAGCTGTCGATCAAGAGCAAGCTCAAGCTGGTCGACACGCTGGAAGCATTCTTCGCGCGCGGCAACCTGCCGCTGGGCCGCAGCGACGACGCCAACGAGATCCCCAGCGCCGAACTGCTGGAAGACCGCGTGCAGCACGCGCTGACGCTGCTGCGCGAGATCCGCGCGCGCTGGCGCTACCTGCAGGACCACATGGACGTGCCGCTGACGCAGGCCAAGGCTTCGCTGATCGGGCACGGGCTGGGACTGCTGGGGCAGGAGTTCGATGCGCGCCTGCAGCATCAGCCTGACGCCACCGTGTTCCACCTGCTGCAGGACCGCACCATCCGCGTGTCCTGGAAGGCCGAGATCCGCGCCGAGCTGCGCAAGATCTTCAACGGCGGCGAGTTCAAGCCGATCCTGGACGAGGCCCAGAAGATCCACAAGCAGGTGCTGCGCGGCCGCGTCTTCGTGGCGCTGCACATGCACGCCGGCGACGGCAACGTGCACACCAACATCCCGGTGAATTCCGACGACTACGACATGCTGCAGGACGCGCACCGCGCGGTGGCCCGCATCATGGCGCTGGCGCGTTCGCTCGACGGCGTGATCTCGGGCGAGCACGGCATCGGTATCACCAAGCTGGAATTCCTCACCGAGGAAGAGATCGGCGACTTCCGCGCCTACAAGGCCAAGGTCGACCCGCAGGGCCGCTTCAACAAGGGCAAGCTCTTGCCTGGCGCCGACCTGCGCAATGCCTACACGCCGTCGTTCGGCCTGATGGGGCATGAGTCGATCATCATGCAGCAGAGCGATATCGGCGCCATTGCCGAGAGCGTCAAGGACTGCCTGCGCTGCGGCAAGTGCAAGCCGGTGTGCGCCACCCACGTGCCGCGCGCTAATCTGCTGTACAGCCCGCGCAACAAGATCCTGGCGACCTCCCTGCTGATCGAGGCCTTCCTGTACGAAGAGCAGACCCGCCGCGGCATCTCGGTCAAGCACTGGGACGAGTTCTCCGACGTGGCCGACCACTGCACCGTCTGCCACAAGTGCGTGACGCCGTGCCCGGTCAAGATCGACTTCGGCGACGTGTCGATGAACATGCGCAACCTGCTGCGCAAGATGGGGCAGAAGAAGTTCAACCCCGGCACCGCGGCGTCGATGTTCTTCCTCAACGCCACCAACCCCGAGACCATCAACCTGACCCGCAAGGTCATGATCGACTGGGGCTACAAGGCGCAGCGCCTGGGCAACGAGGTGCTGAAGAAGTTCGCGAAGAAGCAGACCGCGCATCCGCCCGCGACCGTGGGCAAGGCGCCGGTGCGCGAGCAGGTGATCCACTTCATCAACAAGAAGATGCCGGGCAACCTGCCCAAGAAGACCGCGCGCGCGCTGCTCGACATCGAAGACAACGAGATCGTGCCGATCATCCGCGACCCGAAGGCGACCACGCCGGAATCGGAAGCGGTGTTCTACTTCCCGGGCTGCGGCTCGGAGCGGCTGTTCTCGCAGGTGGGGCTGGCCACGCAGGCGATGCTGTGGCACGTCGGCGTGCAGACCGTGCTGCCGCCGGGCTACCTGTGCTGTGGCTATCCGCAGCGCGGCAACGGCCAGTACGACAAGGCCGAGAAGATCGTCACCGACAACCGCGTGCTGTTCCACCGCGTGGCCAACACGCTGAACTACCTCGACATCAAGACCGTGGTGGTCAGCTGCGGCACCTGCTACGACCAGCTTGCCGGGTATGAATTCGACAAGATCTTCCCGGGCTGTCGCATCATCGACATCCACGAATACCTGCTTGAGAAGGGCGTGAAGCTGGAAGGCGTGACCGGTACGCGCTACATGTACCACGATCCCTGTCATACCCCGATCAAGACCATGGATCCGACCAAGCTGGTCAACGACCTGATGGGCGGGAACACCGGTCTGGGCAAGATCGAGAAGAACGAACGCTGCTGCGGTGAATCGGGCACGCTGGCGGTGACGCGTCCGGATATCTCGACCCAGGTCCGCTTCCGCAAGGAAGAGGAAATGACCAAGGGCGCCGACAAGCTGCGCGCCGACGGTTTCACCGGCGACGTCAAGATCCTGACCAGCTGCCCGTCATGCCTGCAGGGGCTGTCGCGCTACAAGGAAGATGCTTCGGTGCAGGCGGACTACATCGTCATCGAGATGGCCAAGCATTTGCTGGGCGAGAACTGGATGCCCGAGTACGTGGCCAAGGCCAATGCCGGCGGCATTGAACGCGTGCTGGTGTAAGCCAACGCCATGACGCGCGCTCCCAACTGCCCGCTCTGCGAGACCGACGGCGGCGAACTGGTCTGGATGGGCGACCGCGCCCGGCTGATCCTGGTCGAGCATGACCGTTTCCCGGGCTTCTGCCGCATCGTCTGGAACGACCACGTGGCCGAGCTGAGCGACCTGGAGGATGCCGACCAGGCCTGGCTGATGCGGCTGGTCGCACGTGTCGAACGGGTGGTTCGCGAGGTCATGGCGCCGGACAAGGTCAACCTGGCGGCCTTTGGCAATATGGTGCCGCACCTGCACTGGCACATCATCCCGCGCTACCGCTGGGACTCCCACTTCCCCGAGGCGATCTGGGCCGCGCCGCAGCGCGCGGCGGATGCCGTGCGCGTGCAGGAGCTGGCCAGCCGGCTGCCGGCGCTGCGTACGGCGCTTTCGCTGCTCGAAGCCAGCGACACCTGAGGGGCGCGCGGAACCCACGCCTGGCCGTGACCGTCTGAATGCTGTTGCCGCCGTGGCCTGCCGCCACGGTATCCAGAACAACAAGCCCGGCCGGCATCCGCTGACGGGCCAAGCGCTGCCGCTATGTCCTCCACTCCGACTTCCGTCACCGTACCGGGCCCAGCCGTCCCTGCCAGGGCCCTCAAGATCCAGAGCCGGCTGCGCATGGCCGCGACCTGGGCGCTGATCAAGCCTTACTGGAAATCCGACGACCGCGTCGCCGGGCTTGGCCTGCTGGCCCTGGTGGTCGTGCTCAACCTCGGCATCGTCTATATAAACGTGCTGCTCAACGAGTGGAACCGCGTGTTCTACAACGCGCTGGAGCAGCGCGACTACGCCTCGTTCAAGGTGCTGCTGCTGCGCTTCTCGTGGATCGCGGCGTTCTTCATCGTGGCGGCGATCTCGCGCCAGTACTACACCATGATGCTGCAGATGCGCTGGCGTACCTGGATGACCGGCCGCTTCATGGGCCATTGGCTCGGGCACCAGGCCTATTACCGCATCGAGCAGACCCACACCACCGACAACCCTGACCAGCGTATCGCGGACGATCTGCGCCAGTTCACGGACGGCGCGCTGTCGTTGTCGCTCGGGCTGCTCAACTCGGTGGTGACGCTGCTGTCCTTCGTCGGCATCCTGTGGACGGTATCGGGGCCGATCAGCTTTGCAATGGGCGGCACCGAATGGACCATCCCCGGTTATATGGTGTGGTTCGCGGCGGGCTATGCAGTGATCGGCTCGCTGGTGGCGCACGTGGTCGGCCGCCCGCTGATCGGCCTGAACTTCCAGCAGGAACAGTACGAGGCGGATTTTCGTTTCACGCTGGTGCGCCTGCGCGAGAACAGCGAGCCGGTGGCGCTGTACCGCGGCGAGCCGACCGAGCAGGCCGGGCTGCGCGCGCGCTTCGACCGCATCCGCGCCAACTGGAACCAGCTGATGCGCTATACGCGGCGCCTGACCTTCGTCAGCTCCGGCTATGCCCAGTTCGCCATCATCTTCCCGATCCTGGTGGCGGCGCCGCGCTACTTCGCCGGCAAGATGACGCTGGGCGGGCTGATGCAGACCAGCTCCGCCTTCGGCCAGGTGCAGGGCGCGCTGTCGTGGTTTGTCGACAGCTACGCCACGCTGGTGGGCTGGAAGGCCGCCGCCAACCGCCTGATCGATTTCCAGGAAGCGATCCGCGTGGCCGAGCGCCAGGACATGGCGCCGGGCGGCGTGCGCGATATCGAGGTGGAACATACCGGCAAGCCGCAGAATGGCATCACCATCGATGGCCTGGCGCTGGCACTGCCGGTACGCGCCGCGCGCAGCGCGGCCGTGGGGCAGCGGCCGCTGGTGGCGCCGTTCTCGCTGTCGGTCGCGCCGGGCGAGCGCTGGCTGGTCAGCGGCCCGTCTGGTTGCGGCAAGAGCGTGCTGTTCCGCGCGCTGGCGGGGATCTGGCCGTACGGCAGCGGCACCGTAACGATGCCCGACGGCGCGCGCATGCTGTTCCTGCCGCAGCGCAGCTACCTGCCGATCGGCACGCTGGCTGATGCGCTGGCATACCCCGACGCTGGCACCGTGCACAGCGCGGAAGCGCTGCAGGTGGCGCTGCGCCAGGCGCGGCTGGCGGCGCTGGTGGACCAGCTCGACGTGTTCGACAACTGGTCGCTGAGGCTGTCGCCGGGCGAACAGCAGCGGCTGGCGTTTGCACGCGCACTCTTGCAGAAGCCCGACTACCTGTTCCTGGACGAGGCCACCAGCGCGCTGGACGAGGAAACCGAAGGCGTCATGTACAAGCTCATGGTGGACTCGCTGCCCGGCGCGGCCATCGTCAGCATCGCCCACCGCAGCACCGTGGCGGCCTTCCACGGCCGGCGCCTGCGCTACGTGCCGCAGGACGGGGAAGCGGCCCGGGCTGCGCAAGCCGGTGAGCCTGGGGTAAGCTATCGGGTCGTAAGCGAAGCGTGATGCCGTGCCGTACGGGCAGCATCGCGCGGCAATCACCCCCTCAGGAGCGACCCTAACCGGGCCGCGATCATCATGGCAGGCCTCGAAAAAGATACCCCTCACCCCACCGCGCTGACCGTCCATACGCAATCCCGCGTGCTGGAGATCGGCTTCGACAACGGCCGCAGCTTCCGGCTGCCGTTCGAGCTGCTGCGCGTGTATTCGCCGTCCGCTGAAGTCCAGGGCCACGGCCCGGGGCAGGAAGTGCTGCAGACCGGCAAGCGCGAGGTGGGCGTCAACGCGGTCGAGCCGGTCGGCAACTACGCGATCCTGATCCGCTTTACCGACGGCCACGACACCGGCATCTATTCCTGGGACCTGCTGTACCGCCTCGGCGACAACCAGGATGCGCTCTGGCACGACTACCTGCAGCGCCTGGAAGCCGCCGGCGCCGACCGCGACACCCCGATGCCAGCCGCCGGCGCTGCCGGCGGCCACGGCTGCGGCCATCACTGAGCCGCGCCGAACCGATTACCCTGGAGTCTGAAAGATGAGTGAAACCCACTTCGGGTTTGAAAAGGTCGACGAAGCGGAAAAGGCCGACAAGGTTGCCGGCGTATTCCATTCGGTGGCAAGCAAGTACGACGTGATGAACGACCTGATGTCGGGCGGCATGCACCGGCTCTGGAAGATGTTCACCATCGCCCAGGCCGGCGTGCGCCCCGGCCACAAGGTGCTGGATATCGCCGGCGGCACCGGCGACCTGGCCAAGGCGTTCGCCAAGCAGGCCGGCCCGACCGGGCAGGTCTGGCTGACCGATATCAACGAGTCGATGCTGCGCGTGGGCCGCGACCGGCTACTGAACAAGGGCATCGTCACGCCGGTCTGCCTGTGCGACGCCGAGCACATCCCGTTCCCGGACAATTACTTCGACCTGGTCACGGTGGCCTTCGGCCTGCGCAACATGACGCACAAGGATGCCGCGCTGGCCGAGATGCGCCGGGTGGTCAAGCCGGGCGGCAAGGTCATGGTGCTGGAATTCTCCAAGGTATGGAAACCCCTGGAGAAGGCCTACGACGTCTATTCTTTCAAGGTGCTGCCGTGGCTGGGTGAGCGGGTGGCAGGGGATGCCCCCAGCTATCGCTATCTCGCGGAATCGATCAGAATGCATCCAGACCAGGTTTCGCTTGTACGCTTGATGGAACATGCTGGCCTGGAAAATGTCGAATACTTCAATCTGACGGCCGGAGTGGTGGCGCTCCACGTCGGGCGCAAGTATTAAGAAGACTTGAAATCGCCATGCCTCGCCCGCATATAGGGTGAAACTGACAGGGGATAGCAGAATATGTCGTCATTTCGTGGAAAATTCCTGGTTGGGTCGCTGATTACCGCGATTGCCTTCGGAATGGTGTTCGACGCCAATGCCAAGCGCATGGGCGGTTCGCGCAGCATCGGCAAGCAGTCGTCGACGGTCACGCAGCAGCGCCAGCAGGCGCCGCAGCCCACTTCGCCGACCCAGCAACCGGCCCAGCAGCCTAATCAGGCAGCCCCGGCCACGGCTGGCGCCGCCGGCGCGGCTGCCGCGGCAGCCCCCAAGCGCAACTGGGGCGGCATCCTGGGCGGCATCGCCGCCGGCCTGGGTATCGGCTGGCTGCTGTCGCACTTCGGCCTGGGGGGCGCGGCGTTGGGCTTCCTGTCCAACCTGATCCTGATCGCGCTGGTGGCGTTCGCCGCGATCTGGCTGATCCGCAAGTTCCGTGGCGGCAGCAAGCGCACCCAGCAGCCGGCCTACGCCGGCGCCGGCAACGCGCCGAACCTGGACCGCACCGCCGAACCCATGTTCCGCGGTGAGCCGACGCCTGTGTCTTCGGGTAGCCCGGCAGGCCCGGCCGCCAGCTCGGTACTGCCGGCAGCATCGGCAGCCCCGGTCGCGGCCGATGCCGTGGCCCAGCAGCCGTGGGGCGTGCCGGCCGACTTCGATACCGAAGCCTTCCTGCGCAACGCCAAGGTCCACTTCGTGCGCCTGCAGGCCGCGTGGGATGCCGGCAACCTGGACGACATCCGCGAGTTCACCACGCCGGAGATGTTCGCCGAGATCAAGATGGACCTGGCCGACCGCGGTGCAGAGGTCAACAAGACCGACGTGGTCACGCTGGAAGCCCAGCTGCTCGGCATCGAGTCGGCCGCGGCCCAGCATATCGCCAGCGTGCGCTTCTCGGGCATGATCCGCGAGAAGTCCGGCGAGGCGGCCCAGCCGTTCGGCGAGGTCTGGAACCTGGCCAAGCCTGCCAGCGGCACCGGCGGCTGGCTGCTGGCCGGCATCCAGCAAGAGTCCTGATGCCGCACCCCGCGGCGGTGATGCGCCGGAGGGAGTAGCTTAGAATGGAGGCCCACGTGAAAGCGTGGGCCTTTTTTGTTTGGGACGCCCGACCTGCGGCGTCGCTGCCTGCCCGCCAACCGCGCTGTCATGAATACTCTGCCTTCCGCCCTGGCCATGCCCGCCATCTCGGCGCTGAACCACCTGCTTGAGCAGGAGCCGTGGGCCCGCAACCAGCTCACGCCGTTTGCCGGGCGCGTGATCCGCTTCGATGCCGCCGCCTTCGTGCTGTCGCTGAAGGTGACGGAGCACGGCTGCACCGAACCGGCCCCCGAGGCCGAGGCGCCCGCGGTGACGCTGCGCGTGCCGGTGCAGCAGTGGCCGCTGGTGGCCGCCGACGTCGCCGAAGGCGGCCAGGCCGCCGCCATGCGCCATGTCCGCATCGAGGGCGACGCCGAGCTGGCCAACACCGTCTCGACGCTGGCGCGCAACCTGCGCTGGGACGCCGCCGAAGACCTGTCGCGCGCGCTGCGCGGCATCCTGGGCGGGCCGGTGAGCGACAGCGTGGCGCAGCGCGTGGTCGATGGCGCGCGCCAGGTGCATGAGCAGGCCACGCGCGTTGGCCGCGCCCTGGTCGACAACGTCACCGACTACCTGCTGGACGAGCATCCGACCCTGGTGCGCCACGCCGCGCTCGATGCCTTCGGCGCCGACGTGGGCCGGCTGCGCGACAGCCTGGCCCGGCTTGAAAAACGGCTGGAGCGGCTGGAGCGCGCTGGCCCGCCGGGGGCATCCGGCCAGTCGGGCCAGTCCGGCAAGCTGCCGTCGCCGCACCGCTGAGCCGGCCGCGCCCCGATCCCATCCACCACCAACGTGACTGCCTGCCCGGCCCTGTGAAGACTCCCGAATGACCCGCCTCCTGCGCCTTGGCAAGATTCTCTTCGTCATCCTCTATTACGGCCTGGACGAGCTGGTGCTCTCGGGCTTCAGCAGCCGCAGGATCCGCTTCCTGGTGCGCGTCATCACCATCGGGCGCAAGCTCGAGATGCCGCGCGGCGAGCGCCTGCGGCTGGCGCTGACGCGGCTGGGCCCGATCTTCGTCAAGTTCGGCCAGGTGCTGTCGACCCGGCGCGACCTGATGCCGGCGGACATTGCCGACGAACTGGCCAAGCTGCAGGACCAGGTGCCGCCGTTCGATTCGGTGGTGGCGGTGAAGATCATCGAGCGCGCGCTGGGGCGGCCACTGGACCAGCTGTTCGAGACCTTCGAGCACCAGCCTGTGGCCAGCGCCTCGATCGCGCAGGTGCACTTCGCCACGCTCAAGGGCGGCCCCTGCCACGGCCGCGAGGTCGCGGTGAAGGTCCTGCGCCCGGGCATGCTGCCGGTGATCGACAGCGACCTGGCGCTGATGCGCGACATGGCCACCTGGCTGGAACGCTTCTGGGCCGACGGCAAGCGCCTGAAGCCGCGCGAGGTGGTGGCCGAGTTCGACAAATACCTGCACGACGAGCTCGACCTGATGATCGAGGCGGCCAACGCCAGCCAGCTGCGCCGCAACTTTGCCGACACCAGCCTGCTGCTGGTGCCCGAGGTGTTCTGGGACTGGTGCAGCAGCACCGTGTTCGTGATGGAGCGCATGCACGGCATCCCGATCTCGCGCACTGAATCGCTCAAGGCCGCCGGCGTCGACATGCACCAGCTGGCGGAGGAGGGCGTCGAGATCTTTTTCACTCAGGTGTTCCGAGACGGCTTCTTCCATGCCGACATGCACCCGGGCAACATCCTTGTGTCAGTGCAGCCAGAGACCTTCGGCCGCTATATCGCGCTGGACTTCGGCATCGTCGGCGCGCTGTCCGAGTTCGACAAGAACTACCTGGCGCAGAATTTCATCGCCTTCTTCCGGCGCGACTACCACCGCGTTGCGCTGCTGCACGTGGAGTCCGGCTGGGTGCCGCCCGATACCCGCGTCGAAGAGCTGGAAAGCGCGGTGCGCGCCTGCTGCGAGCCGTACTTCGACAAGCCGCTCAAGGAAATCTCGCTGGGCATGGTGCTGATGCGGCTGTTCCAGACCTCGCGCCGCTTCAATGTCGAGATCCAGCCGCAGCTGGTGCTGCTGCAGAAGACGCTGCTCAATATCGAAGGCCTGGGCCGCCAGCTCGACCCCGACCTGGACCTGTGGAAGACCGCCAAGCCTTTCCTGGAACGCTGGATGCACGAGCAGGTGGGCTGGAAGGGCGCCTGGGAGCGGGTCAAGGTGGAGGCGCCGCTGTGGGCCAAGATGCTGCCCGACTTCCCGCGCCTGGCGCACCAGTTCCTGGAGCGGCGCGCGCTGACCAGCAACGGCGAGCAGGACAAGCTGCTGGCGATGCTGGTGGTGGAGCAGCGCCGCACCAACCGGCTGCTCGGCACCGGGCTGCTGCTGCTGCTGGGAGGCTTCGTCGCCGGCATCGTGCTGACGCATGTGCTGGGCTGGGCGGGCTACTGGTAGCGCACCCCTGGCCGAGCCATATTAGAGGTGACCATGAGCGACCCTGCCAAGCCTGCGCCGACCTTCTCCACCCGCAACGCCGCCGACCCGGCGTTCTGGGACGAGCGTTTCGAACAGGGCTTCACGCCCTGGGACCAGGGCGGCGTGCCCGAGGAATTCCGGCAGTTCATTGAAGGCCGTGCGCCATGCCCGACCCTGGTGCCAGGCTGTGGCAACGGCTGGGAGGCAGCGTGGCTGTTCGAGCGCGGCTGGCCGGTGACGGCAATCGACTTCTCGCCACAGGCGGTCGCGTCGGCGCGGCGGACGCTGGGGCCGGCGGGGGCGGTGGTGCAGCAGGGCGATTTCTTCGCCTTCACGCCGCAGCCGGCATGCGAGCTGATCTACGAACGGGCCTTCCTGTGCGCGCTGCCGCCGGCGATGCGGGCTGACTATGCCGCCCGGGTCGCGCAACTGCTGCCGCCGGGCGGCCTGCTGGCCGGCTACTTCTACCTGGGCGAAAACCGCGGCGGGCCGCCGTTCGCGATGCCGGCCGAGGAGCTGGACGCGCTGCTGGCACCGGCCTTCGAGCGACTGGAGGACCGGCCCTCGGCCGCGCCGCTGCCGGTGTTCCAGGGACAGGAGCGCTGGCAGGTCTGGCGCCGCCGGTCCGGCTGAACCAGCCCCGGCCAGCGCTTGTGGCGCAGGCGATGCTCCGCGTGGCGCATTTGCGCCAGCGGGGAATTTTTTTCGCCCACGCTGGTCTGCGTCGCTATAATCCGCGTTTTGATTCGGCTACGACCGCAGCCCCGGCCGCGTTTTCCGCCCAGCGCGAGAACTCCAGGCAGCTCGATATGCGGCCCCGACCGATGAATTGGACTCCGGGCAGATGCGCGCAAGCAGTGAGCACCCACGCGCCGCCCGGCATTCGGTTTCTCGCCACAAGGGCACTTTCTGCATAGGGCAGCGGCATGCTGATCTGGTTCGTCATCATCTACTGGGTAATCTCGGTCGGCATCGGCCTGTGGGCGGCGCTGCGCGTACGCAACACCACCGATTTCGCCGTCGCCGGGCGCAGTCTGCCGTTCTACATCGTCACCGCCACCGTCTTTGCCACCTGGTTCGGCTCCGAGACTGTGCTGGGCATCCCCGCGGTATTCCTGAAGGAAGGCCTGTCGGGCGTCGTTTCCGATCCCTTCGGCTCCTCGCTGTGCTTGATCCTGGTAGGCCTGTTCTTCGCCCGGCCGCTGTACCGGATGAACCTGCTGACCATCGGCGACTACTACCACAACCGTTATGGCCGGCTGGCCGAGGTGCTGACCACGCTGTGCATCGTGGTGTCCTACCTGGGCTGGGTCGCGGCGCAGATCAAGGCGCTGGGGCTGGTGTTCTTTACCGTGTCGGACGGCGCGGTGTCGCAGGAGGCCGGCATGATGATCGGCGCGGCCAGCGTGCTGGTCTATACGCTGTTCGGCGGGATGTGGTCGGTGGCGATCACCGACTTTATCCAGATGATCATCATCGTCATCGGCATGCTCTATATCGGCTACGAGGTCAGTGGCCAGGCCGGCGGCGTCGCCGCCGTGGTGTCGCATGCGGCCGCGGCGGGCAAGTTCGAGTTCCTGCCGTCGCTGGACCTCATCCAGATCATCGGCTTCGCGGCGGCGCTGTTCACCATGATGCTGGGCTCGATCCCGCAGCAGGACGTATTCCAGCGGGTAACCTCGTCGCGCACCGAGCAGATCGCCGGGCGCGCCTCGGTGCTGGGCGGGGTGCTGTATTTCTGCTTTGCCTTTATCCCTATGTTCCTGGCGTATTCGGCCACGCTGATCGACCCGGACATGGTAGCCAAGTACATCAACGCCGATTCGCAGCTGATCCTGCCGAAACTGATCCTGAAGCACGCGCCGATGTTTGCCCAGGTCATGTTCTTCGGCGCGCTGCTGTCGGCGATCAAGAGCTGCGCCTCGGCCACGCTGCTGGCGCCATCGGTGACGTTTGCCGAGAACATCCTGCGACCCTATTTCCGCCACCTGGATGACAAGCAGTTCCTGCGTGTGATGCAGGCGGTGGTGCTGGTGTTCACCGCCACCGTGACGCTGTTCGCGCTGAACTCGCACCTGTCGATCTTCCATATGGTCGAAAATGCCTACAAGGTCACCCTGGTGTCGTCGTTCGTGCCGCTGGCCTTCGGCATGTTCTGGAAGCACGCCACCCGCCAGGGCGGGCTGGCGGCGATCCTGCTGGGCCTGTCGTCGTGGCTGACCTGCGAGGTCGCGTTCGCCGGCGCGGTGGTGCCACCGCAGATGGTGGGCCTGCTGTTCTCCATCAGCGGCATGGTGGTCGGTTCGCTGGTGCCGCAGTGGATTGCAGATCACGCGCCGGTCAAGGAAGTCCATATCGCCTGACGCCCGGGGGTCCGCAACCCCCTCATTTCCGGCGATCAGGCAGCCCCGGAACGGTTTATAATTCAAGGCTTTGCATCGTCGCGCGGGAATCTCCCGCAGCCGCCATGGCCCGCGGCGATGTCCGCCTTTGTACCGATTCCGAAGTTTTCTCGCGAAATAACACCATGCCGATCTATGCCTACCGTTGCGACGCCTGCGGCCACGGGCGCGATGTGCTGCAGAAAATGAGCGATGCCCCGCTGACGGACTGCCCGTCGTGCGGCACCGCCGGCGCGTTCAAGAAACAGCTGACCGCTGCTGGTTTCCAGCTCAAGGGCTCGGGCTGGTACGTGACCGACTTCCGCGGCGGCAGCGCCGGCGCCAGCGCGCCTGCTGCCACCGGCGCCGCGGGTGGCGCCGCTGCAGCGGCGGCCAGCGCCCCGGCGGCGGCTGAATCGTCGGCCAGTCCTGCCTCGTCCGCTTCGGCCACCCCCGCGGCCGCTGGCGGCTGCGGCAGTGCCTGCGCCTGCCATTGAGCCGGACCCGCCCCGTGGTTGCCAAGAAGACTTCCGCCCTGAAAACCTGGTTCCTGACCGGGCTGCTGGTGCTGGTGCCGCTGGGCATCACGCTGTGGGTGCTCAGCCTGATCATCGGCACGATGGACCAGAGCCTGGCGCTGCTGCCCGAGGCCTGGCGCCCGGACCGGCTGATGTTCGGCAAGCGCGTGACCGGCCTGGGCGCCATCCTCACGCTGCTGGTCATCCTGCTGGTCGGCCTGCTGGCGCATAACTTCATCGGCCAGCGCCTGGTGCGATGGTGGGAAGCGCTGCTGGGCCATATCCCGGTGGTGGGCCCGATCTACACCAGCGTCAAGCAGGTCTCGGACACGCTGCTGTCGTCCTCGGGCAATGCCTTCCGCAAGGCGCTGCTGGTGCAGTACCCGCGCGAGGGCTCGTGGACCATCGCCTTCCTGACCGGGCGCCCCGGCGGCGACGTGCAGAACCACCTGCAGGGCGAATATGTCAGCGTCTACGTGCCGACCACGCCGAATCCGACCTCGGGCTTCTTCCTGATGATGCCCAAGGCCGACACCATCGAACTCGACATGACCGTCGACGCCGCGCTCAAGTACATCGTCTCGATGGGCGTGGTGGCACCGGCGGAATTGCCGCGCAAGAACGGCAGCGTCCCCCGGCCGGCAGCCCCGGCCAGTCCGGCCGGCAGGGCCAGCAACGAGGAAACGGTCGAGACGACCGATCCTTAAGCATCCAATCTGATCACGGGCCGCCCGATGCGCTTCGGGCGGCCGCGTTTTACCGGGAATCTCCTTATGTCCTCCATGCGAACTCACTACTGCGGTCTGGTGACCGAACAATTCTCGGGCCAGGAAGTGGCCCTGACCGGCTGGGTCCAGCGCCGCCGCGACCATGGCGGCGTGATCTTCATCGACCTGCGCGACCGCGAAGGCCTGGTGCAGGTGGTGTGCGACCCGGACCGCCCCGAGATGTTCAAGGCCGCCGAAGAGATCCGCAATGAGTTCTGCATCCGCGTCACCGGCAAGGTGCGTCCGCGCCCGGCCGGCACCGAGAACGCCAACCTGACCTCGGGCAAGATCGAGGTGCTGTGCCATGAGCTGACCGTGCTGAACCCGTCGGTCACGCCCCCGTTCCAGCTCGACGACGACAACCTGTCGGAAACCACGCGCCTGACGCACCGCGTGCTGGACCTGCGCCGCCCGCAGATGCAGTACAACCTGCGCCTGCGCTACAAGGTGGCGATGGAAGTGCGCAAGTTCCTCGATGCGCAGGGCTTTATCGACATCGAGACCCCGATGCTGGGCAAGAGCACGCCCGAAGGCGCGCGCGACTACCTGGTGCCGTCGCGGGTGAACCCGGGCCACTTCTTCGCGCTGCCGCAATCGCCGCAGATCTTCAAGCAGATGCTGATGGTGTCGGGCTTCGACCGCTACTACCAGATCACCAAGTGCTTCCGCGACGAAGACCTGCGCGCCGACCGCCAGCCGGAATTCACGCAGATCGACTGCGAAACCTCGTTCCTGACCGAGCAGGAGATCCGCGACCTGTTCGAGGACATGATGCGCACGGTGTTCAAGAACGCCATCGACGTCGACCTGGACGCCCGGTTCCCGGTGATGGAGTTCCGCGAGGCCATGGCCCGCTTCGGCTCGGACAAGCCTGACCTGCGCGTCAAGCTGGAATTCACCGAGCTGACCGAGGTGATGAAGGACGTCGACTTCAAGGTGTTCTCGGGTCCCGCCAACAGCGACAACGGCCGCGTGGTCGGCCTGCGCGTGCCGGGCGGCGGTGCGATCTCGCGCGGCGAGATCGACGCCTACACCCAGTTCGTCGGCATCTACGGCGCCAAGGGCCTGGCCTGGATCAAGGTCAACGAAGTGGCCAAGGGCCGCGACGGCCTGCAGTCGCCGGTGGTCAAGAACCTGCACGACGCCGCCATTGCCGAAATCCTCAAGCGTACCGGCGCCCAGGACGGCGACATCATCTTCTTCGGCGCCGACCGCGCCAAGGTGGTCAACGACTCGATCGGCGCGCTGCGCCTGAAGGTCGGCCACTCTGACTTCGGCAAGGCCAACGGCCTGTTCGAGGACACCTGGAAGCCGCTGTGGGTGGTCGACTTCCCGATGTTCGAGTACGACGAGGAAGACGCGCGCTGGGTGGCCATGCACCACCCGTTCACCAGCCCCAAGGACGAGCACCTGGAATACCTGGAGACCGACCCGGGCAAGTGCCTGGCCAAGGCCTACGACATGGTGCTGAACGGCTGGGAAATGGGCGGCGGCTCGGTGCGGATCTTCCGTTCGGACATCCAGAGCAAGGTGTTCCGCGCGCTCAACATCAACGACGAGGAAGCCCGTGCCAAGTTCGGCTACCTGCTGGACGCGCTGCAGTATGGCGCGCCCCCGCACGGCGGCCTGGCCTTCGGCCTGGACCGCATCGTCACGATGATGGCCGGCGCCGACTCGATCCGCGACGTGATCGCCTTCCCGAAGACCCAGCGCGCCCAGGACCTGCTGACCCAGGCCCCGAGCTCGGTCGACGAGAAGCAACTGCGCGAGCTGCATATCCGCCTGCGCGCCGCCGAGCCCAAGCCGACGGCCTGAGTTGCCAGAAGCCCGCAAGGAAGCCGCGCAATTGCGCGGCTTTTTTGCTTTCTGTGCAACGTCGGGTCGCCTGCGCTGTGAGGCGCGCGGCGCATTGGTTTCGATTTGTTACCGGTCGGAACGAAGGGCGCCGCGGCGGGGTCTGCTCTTTTTGACACGTAATTTGCCGAGGGGCCTCGCAATGAAGGCTTCCGGCACTCGGGAGGAAATTCGTGACCCTGGATATCGACCTGATCCGCCAGTTCCTGCTGGCCCATGACCAAACCATCCTGACCTGGCTGGTGGCCGGGCTGCTGATGATGCTGCTGGCGCGCTTCGAGCTGCGCCGCGCCGTGCGCCGCTCGGCGCAGGCCATGTCTGAATCGGTGGCCACCACCGTGGCGGCCTGCGTGCCCGACATCGCCCATGCGGTGCAGTCGGCCGCGCCCGCCGCGGCGGCCGAGCCGGTGGAAATGCAGCGCGCCGAAGCGTTGCGCCGGCTGGCGCTGGATACCGTCGGCGTGGTCATGACGCGCGGGCGCTGGCTGGACGAGCTCGGCAACCTGCGCCTGGCCGACGACGCCTTGCTGGCCGGCCAGCGCGCCGACGGCGCCGACCCGCTGCTGGTGGTGGCGCCGCAGCCGGTGGTGCAGGCCTACCTGGATGCGCAGCGCGTGTTCGAGGACGAGGCCGCGCAGGTGCAGGCGCTGCGCCGCGATGCCCAGCGCGTGCAGGAGGCGCTGCAGGCCCTGGACGCCGAGGTTGCCCATATCGAGCAGGAAACCGGCAGCATCGTGCTGCGTTTCGAGCAGGTCAACGCGCAGGCCGCGCAGGGCATGGATGGCGGCGACTACCAGCGCTTCCTGATCCAGAAGTACAACGCGCTGGGACAGCGCGAGAAGGATATCGCGCTGGAGCGCACACGGCTGCAGGGCGAGGTCCGGCACCGCGCCGACGCCCTGGCCACGCACGCGCATGGCGCGTCCAAGCGCTACCGCCAGGCGCTGGCGCCGCTGATGGACCAGCTGCGTGCCGCCTGGGGCCACGGCGACTCACCCCAGGTGTTCGACACCTGGCAGCGCACCGCCGCCGACGAGCCATACCTGGCACCCCATGCCACGCATGGCGCGCGCAGCGCCGCCTGAAGACCGCCGGCGGTCGCCTCGGGCGGGCGCCGCCACGCTTTCGCGTGGCAACGTGGCGCGGCTGCGCTATCCTTGGGTTTGTCCTTTCGCCCCGACCCATGTCCTACAAGATCCCGGAATCCGTGCTGGTGGTGATTTACACGCCAGATCTTCAAGTCTTGCTGCTGGAACGCGCCGATCGCCCGGGGTTCTGGCAGTCCGTGACCGGCAGCCTCGACACCCTGGACGAACCCCTGGCCCTGACCGCCGCGCGTGAAGTGGCCGAGGAAACCGGCATCATCGCCGGCGAGCACCAGTTGGCCGACTGGGCCCACACCATCCAGTACGAAATCTACCCGCAGTGGCGCCACCGCTACGCCGAAGGCGTCACGCGCAATACCGAGCACTGGTTCGGGCTGCGTGTGCAGGAGGCGCTGCCGGTGACGCTGGCGCCACGCGAACACCTGCAATACCAGTGGCTGCCGTGGGAGCAGGCAGCGCAGCAGTGCTTTTCCAGCAGCAATGCCGAGGCCATCCGCCAGCTGGCGTGGCGCTCGGCCGGGGCTGGCGCTGGCGAGCCGCAGGCGTTGTACGGAGCGCAGCCATGAAGCTGCGCGTGGTCACCTACAACATCCACAAGGGAGTGACCGGCATCTCGCGGCGCCCGCGCATCCAGAACGTGCGCGCCGGCCTGCATGCGATGGATGCGGACATTGTCTTCCTGCAGGAAGTGCAGGACCGCAACGACCGGCTGGTGGCCGCGGCGCTGTTCGATCCGGAGCATACGCAGCTCAACTACCTGGCCACTGACGCCTATCCGCACTCGGTCTACGGACGCAACGCGGTCTATGACTACGGCCATCACGGCAACGCAATCCTGTCGCGCCACCCGATCCTGATGTCCGAAAACCTGGATATTTCCGACCATCGCTTCGAGCAGCGCGGGCTGCTGCATGCGGTGGCGGATGTGCACGGGGTGGAAACCCACCTGATCTGCGTGCATTTCGGCCTGTTCGCGCGCAGCCGCGCGCGCCAGGCCGAGGCGCTGGTGGAGCGTGTGCGCACGGTGGTGCCGGCCGGCATGCCGCTGGTGATCGCCGGCGACTTCAACGACTGGAACCACCGGCTCGATGCGCAGATCTGCAATACGCTGGGCGCGGTCGAGGCCTCGCACGCGCGTGGCGCGCGGCTGCATACCTTCCCCAGCCATATGCCGTGGTGGCAGCTCGACCGCATCTATGTGCGCGGCTATGAGATCGAGCGCGCGCATGCGCTGACCGGCCGCGACTGGGCGCAGCGCTCGGATCACGTGCCGCTGGTGGCGGAACTGGGCCATCCGCAGGGCGAGTTGGCCATGCCCGCGGAGCCCGCCGGCAAGGCCGCCTGAGAATTCAGCGCGCGCGGTCCGGATAGTCGCGGATGAAGGCGAACACCGCCTGCGGGTCGTTCAGGTCGAGCACCGGCAGCGCGGTCATGGCGGCCACCGCGGCAGGGTCGTCGCTTGCCACTGCCACCACGCCCGGCACCTCGTCCCACAGCGGCGCGCGCCCCAGTGCCGGGCGATAAACCTCCAGCTTGGGAAAATCACTGCGCTTGTAGCCTTCAACCAGCACCAGTTCGGTGTCGGCCGGCAGCACAGCGAGCGCATCGTCCAGTTCGGGCGAGGGCACCGCTTCCGGGTAGTGGCGCATCAGCGTCAGGTGGCGCGCGCCGACCAGCACGACATTGCCGCAGCCGGCCTCGCGCATGCGCCAGGAGTCCTTGCCGGGCGTGTCGGGGTCAAAGCCGTGGTGAGTGTGCTTGACGCCGGCCACGCGCAGGCCGGCGGCGACGAAACAGGGGATGAGCTGGTCCAGCAGCGTGGTCTTGCCGCTGCCGGACGATCCGGTAATGCCGAATACCTTCACAATGGGTTCCGTGGGGGGCGTCAGTCGTCGATTGCCCGTCTCTGGCTGCGCGGGCAAGCATCAGTATCGACGATAGCAGAGATGCGCCTGCCAATGTGCGCGCGGCGCCTTGCGCCCGGAAATCTGTCCGATAATCACGGCATGTCACGGATATCCCACTCCGCTCATGCCGACGCCCGCGCGCACGACCCGGCCGCGGCCGGCGACCACGCGCCGCGCCGCCACATGCTGCGCTGGACCTGGCGCCGCGGCAAGCCCACCACCGGCAATGTGGTGCGGCTGCTGCACGGCGGCCAGGACTTCTTCCCCGCGCTGATCGCCGCCATCGATCAGGCCGCGTTCCAGGTGATGCTGGAAACCTACATCTATGCCGATGACGAGGTCGGCCGCGCGGTCAGTGACGCGCTGATCCGCGCCGCCGCGCGCGGCGTGACCGTGCGCGTGACGGTGGACGGATTCGGCGCCGGCGACATGCCCGCCGCGCTGGCCGCGCGGCTGCGCGCCGGGGGCGTGCAACTGCGCGTGTTCCGCATGCTGCGCGGCTTCCGGCTGGCGCGGCGCCACCTGCGCCGGCTGCACCGCAAGCTGGCGGTGATCGACCGGCGCGTGGCCTTTGTCGGCGGCATCAATATCATCGACGACCACAACCACGGCCCGTTCGAGGGTGCCAACCTGGGGCCGCGCTATGACTTCGCGGTGCAGCTCAGCGGCCCGCTGGTGGACGGCATTGCGCTGTCCGCCGAGCGGCTCTGGTGGCGCTTGTCGCTGCGCGATATGCACGGCGCCGAACGCGCCGCCGCGGTGGCCGACTACCCGCTGGTCACCGACCTGCCGCCGCGCCCGGAAGCCGCGGGCGGCGTACGCGCTGCGCTGCTGCTGCGCGACAACCTGCGCAACCGCCGCACCATCGAGCGCGAATACCTGCGCGCGCTGGGCGCCGCGCGCCACGACGTGATCCTAGCCAACGCCTACTTCCTGCCTGGCCACAAGATGCGGCGCGCGCTGCTGGCCTGCCGCGCACGAGGCGTGCGCGTGCGGCTGCTGCTGCAGGGCCGGGTCGAATACCGGCTGCAGCACTACGCCACCCATGCGCTGTACGCCTCGCTACTGGAGGCCGGCGTCGAGATCTACGAGTATGCCGAGAGCTTCCTGCACGCCAAGGTGGGCGTGGTGGACGAGGCCTGGGCCACGGTCGGGTCGAGCAATATGGACCCGTTCAGCCTGCTGCTTGCGCGCGAAGCCAACGTCGCCGTTTATGATGCGGCCTTCGCCGCTGAACTGCGCACCGCACTGGAATTCGCCATTGCGCACCGCAGCGTGCGCGTGATGCCGGAGGTGCATGCGCGCCGCTCGCCGCTGCACCGGCTGGCCAACTGGGCGGCCTATATGGTGCTGCGCCTGGGTGTCGTCATTGCCGGTGTCACAGGGCGCTACTGAACGGCAGCCTCGAGCGCGGTGTGTGTTTGCTGCCATGCGGCAGGGCGCTGGCTGCAACCGGTTGCCGTGCAAGCCATGCCCGACATGACGGACATGCTGCATTGCAGTCCGTTTAGAAACAGCGGTCTAATTAAAAGCTTGATGGTCGGCTGCTGCGCCAGAATAATCTGAACGACCGTTCTTTTTTGGCTTAGACTGCGTGCATTCGCGGTATGCACCGGCAAATCCGCCGGTTCGGCCGCAAGCAGAAATGCAACGTCAGGGTCATACGCGATGCCGCAGCAGGGCATCGCAGAACGGAGAAAAAACATGCGACACCAGTCAGCCCGTCTCGAATCCGCCGCCGCCTCCCCCGCGCCAATGCGCAAGGGTGAAATGACGCGCGTGGCAATTCTGGATGCCGCACTGGAATTGTCGTCCCGCGACGGGCTCGAAGGTCTGACCATCGGGCTGCTCGCGGAACGCATGCAGATGAGCAAGAGCGGTGTCTTCGCGCATTTCGGTTCGCGCGAAGACCTGCAGGTGGAGGTGGTGCGGGAGTATCACCGCCGGTTCGAGCAGGAGGTGTTCTATCCCTCGCTGCAGGAGCCGCGCGGACTGCCCCGGCTGTGGTCGATGGTGCGGCGCTGGATGGAGAAGCGCATCCAGGAAGTGACGACTGGATGCATCTACATCAGCGGCGCCGTGGAGTACGACGACCGTGCCGGCAGCCTGGTGCGTGACGAGCTGGTCAAGAGCGTCACCATCTGGCGGGCAGCGCTCACGCGCGCCATCAACCAGGCGCGGGAGGAAGGGCACCTGCGCGCGGACTGCGATCCGCGCCTGATGCTGTTCGAGATGTACAGCCTTGAACTAGGCTTGCATCATGACGCCCGTTTCCTGCGCCTGCCTGACAGTGCCGAGCTTGCCATGGTCGCGCTCAACAAACTGATTCAGTCTTACCGTACCTGAGGTCGCCCCGGTCGGACCGTATCGCGCAAGCGGGACGGGCGGCGTGGCGGCATCGCACAACTCCAAGGAGTCTCAGATGGGCCAGTACACCGCACCGTTGCGCGACATGCAGTTCGTGCTCCATGAACTGCTCGGCGCCGAAGCCGAACTCAAGGCGATGCCGCCGCACGCGGACATCGACGCGGACACCATCAACCAGGTCATCGAGGAAGCCGGCAAGTTCTGCTCGGATGTGGTGTTCCCGCTCAACCAGGTGGGCGATCGCGAAGGCTGCACCTACGTCGGCGACGGCGTGGTCAAGGCCCCCACCGGCTTCAAGGAAGCCTACCAGCAGTACGTCGAAGCCGGCTGGCCGGCGCTGGCGTGCGATCCCGAATTCGGCGGCCAGGGCCTGCCGATCGTGATCAACAATGTGGTCTACGAGATGCTGAACTCGGCCGGCCAGGCCTGGACCATGTACCCGGGCCTGTCGCACGGCGCGTACGAGGCGCTGCACGCGCACGGCACGCCCGAACTGCAGCAGACCTACCTGCCCAAGCTGGTCTCCGGTGTATGGACCGGCACCATGTGCCTGACCGAGCCGCATTGCGGCACCGACCTCGGCATCCTGCGTTCCAAGGCAGAGCCGCAGGCCGACGGTTCGTACCTGATCTCGGGCACCAAGATCTTCATCTCGGCCGGCGAGCACGACATGGCCGAGAACATCATCCACCTGGTGCTGGCACGCCTGCCGGACGCGCCGGGCGGCACCAAGGGCATCTCGCTGTTCGTGGTGCCCAAGTTCATCCCCGATGCCAACGGCAACCCGGGCGAGCGCAACGGCATCAAGTGCGGCTCGATCGAGCACAAGATGGGCATCCATGGCAACGCCACCTGCGTGATGAACCTGGACGGCGCGCGCGGCTGGATGGTGGGCGAGCCCAACAAGGGCCTGAACGCCATGTTCGTCATGATGAACGCCGCGCGCCTGGGCGTTGGCGCGCAGGGCCTGGGCCTGACCGAAGTGGCGTACCAGAACTCGCTGGCCTACGCCAAGGACCGCCTGCAGATGCGCGCGCTGACCGGCCCGAAGGCGCCGGACAAGCCCGCCGACCCGATCATCGTGCATCCGGACGTGCGCCGCATGCTGCTGACGCAGAAGGCCTACGCCGAAGGCGGCCGCGCCTTCAGCTACTGGACCGCGCTGCAGATCGACCGCGAGCTGTCGCACCCTGACGAAGCCGTGCGCAAGCAGGCCGGCGACCTGGTCGCGCTGCTGACGCCGGTGATCAAGGCCTTCCTGACCGACAACGCTTTCACGTCCACCAACGAGGGCATGCAGGTGTTCGGCGGCCACGGCTATATCGCCGAGTGGGGCATGGAGCAGTATGTGCGCGATGCGCGCATCAACATGATCTACGAAGGCACCAACACCATCCAGGCGCTGGACCTGCTGGGCCGCAAGATCCTGGGCGACATGGGCGCCAGGATGAAGGCCTTCGGCAAGATCGTGCAGGAATTCGTTGAAGCCGAAGGCACCAACGAAGCCATGCAGGAGTTCATCAACCCGCTCGCCGACATTGGCGACAAGGTGCAGAAGCTAACCATGGAAATCGGCATGAAGGCGATGGGCAATGCCGACGAGGTGGGCGCCGCCGCGGTGCCGTACCTGCGCGTGGTGGGCCACCTGGTGTTCTCATACTTCTGGGCCCGCATGGCCAAGATCGCGCTGGAGAAGGAAGCGAGCGGCGACAAATTCTACACCGCCAAGCTGGCCACGGCACGCTTCTACTTTGCCAAGCTGCTGCCGGAAACCGCCGCTGAGATCCGCAAGGCGCGCGCCGGTTCGGCCACGCTGATGGCGCTGGACGCAGACCTGTTCTGAGTCGACTCTACCCGTCGTTCCCGGCCGGGAACGACGGCTTCGCATCTGTCCAACGCTCACTAATCCAGGAGCGAGCATGTCCAATTTCATCGTCAAGAAAGTCGCCGTGCTGGGTGCCGGCGTCATGGGGGCGCAGATCGCCGCCCACCTGATCAATGCGCGCGTGCCCGTGGTGCTGTTCGACCTTCCCGCCAAGGAAGGCCCCAAGAACGGCATCGCGCTGCGCGCCATCGAGAACCTGAAGAAGCTCTCGCCCGCGCCGCTGGGCATCAAGGAAGAGGCCGGCCTGATCCAGGCGGCCAACTACGAGGACGACATCGCGCTGCTCAAGGAATGCGACCTGGTAATCGAGGCGATCGCCGAGCGCATGGACTGGAAGCACGACCTGTACAAGAAGGTCGCGCCGCACCTGGCCGCGCACGCGATCTTCGCGACCAACACCTCGGGCCTGTCGATCACCGCGCTGTCCGACGGGTTTGATGCGGACCTGAAGTCGCGCTTCTGCGGCGTGCACTTCTTCAACCCGCCGCGCTACATGCACCTGGTCGAGCTGATCCCGACCGCGACCACGCAGCCGCAGATCCTCGACCAGCTTGAAGCATTCCTGACCACCACGCTCGGCAAGGGCGTGGTGCGTGCCAAGGACACGCCCAACTTCATCGCCAACCGCGTCGGCATTTTCTCGATCCTGGCCGTGTTTGCCGAAGCCGAGAAGTTTGGCATCCCGTTCGACGTGGTCGATGACCTGACCGGCTCCAAGCTGGGCCGCGCCAAGTCCGCCACCTTCCGCACCGCGGACGTGGTCGGCCTGGACACCATGGCGCACGTGATCAAGACCATGCAGGACACCCTGCACGACGACCCGTTCGCACCGGTGTACAAGACCCCGGCTGTGCTCAAGGGCCTGGTCGACGCGGGTGCGCTGGGCCAGAAGACCGGCGCCGGTTTCTACAAGAAGGAAGGCAAGGCCATCAAGGTGCTCGACGCCAAGACCGGCCAGTATGCCGATGCCGGCAAGAAGGCCGATGAGATTGTGGTGCGCATGCTGAAGAAGGATGCGGCCGAGCGCATCAAGCTGCTGCGCGAGTCGACCAACCCGCAGGCGCAGTTCCTGTGGGCGGTGTTCCGCGACGTGTTCCACTACATCGCCGTGTACCTGGAGCAGATCGCCGGTTCCGCCGCCGACATCGACCTGGCGATCCGCTGGGGCTTCGGCTGGAACTCGGGTCCGTTCGAAGACTGGCAGTCGGCCGGCTGGAAGCAGGTGGCCGAGTGGGTCAAGGAAGACGTGGAAGCCGGCAAGGCGCTGTCGGCCGCGCCGCTGCCGGCATGGGTATTCGAGGGCCCGGTGGCAGAGAACCAGGGCGTGCACGCCGCCGCCGGTTCGTGGTCGCCGGCAACGCAGTCGTTCGTCGCGCGCAGCACGCTGCCGGTGTACCAGCGCCAGGCATTCCGTGCCGCGATCAAGGGCACTGCCGCGGCCGACCCGCGCAAGGCCGGCCGCACCGTCGAAGAGAACGACGCCGTGCGCATCTGGGTGAGCGAAGGCCAGGACGACGTGCTGGTGGTCTCGTTCAAAAGCAAGATGAACACCATCGGGCCGGACGTGATCGACGGCCTGACCCGCGCCATCGACCTGGCCGAAGCCGGCTACAAGGGCCTGGTGGTGTGGCAGCCGACTTCGCTGCAGCTGGGCGCGCCGGGTGGCCCGTTCTCCGCCGGCGCCAACCTGGAAGCGGCCATGCCCGCCTTCATGATGGGTGGCGCCAAGGGCATCGAACCGTTCGTGAAGAAGTTCCAGGACGGCATGATGCGCGTGAAGTACGCTTCGGTGCCGGTGGTCTCCGCGGCGTCCGGCATTGCGCTGGGCGGCGGCTGCGAGCTGATGCTGCATTCGGCTTCGCGCGTGGCCGCGCTGGAGACGTATATCGGCCTGGTCGAAGTGGGCGTGGGCCTGGTGCCCGCCGGCGGTGGCCTGAAGGAAGCCGCGCTGGCAGCCGCGCGCGCCGCGCAGGCCGCAGGCAGCACCAACTACCTGCAGTTCCTGACCAGCCGCTTCCAGAGCGCGGCCATGGCCAAGGTCTCGGCCTCGGCGCTGGAAGCGCGCCAGATGGGCTATCTGCAGCCGTCCGACAAGATCGTGTTCAACGTGCATGAGCTGCTCTACGTGGCGCAGAACGAAGTGCGCGCGCTGGCCAACGCCGGCTACCGCGCGCCGCTGCCGACGCTGATCCCGGTGGCCGGCCGCTCGGGCGTTGCCACCATCAAGGCATCGCTGGTCAATATGCGCGACGGCGGCTTTATCTCGGCGCACGACTTCCTGATCGCCAGCCGCATTGCCGAAGCGGTGTGCGGCGGCGACGTCGAGGCCGGCTCGATGGTGAGCGAGGACTGGCTGCTGGCGCTGGAGCGCAAGGCCTTTGTCGACCTGCTCGGCACCGGCAAGACGCAGGAGCGCATCATGGGCATGCTGCAGACCGGCAAGCCGGTGCGTAACTAACAGGGCAAGCGAGGAACCGACATCATGAAACAACTGCAAGACGCATATATCGTTGCGGCCACCCGCTCGCCGATCGGCAAGGCCCCGAAGGGCGCGTTCAAGAACACGCGCCCGGATGACCTGCTGGCCACCATCCTGAAGGCTGCAGTGGCACAGGTGCCAAACCTGGACCCGAAGCTGATCGAAGACGCCATCGTCGGCTGCGCGATTCCTGAGGCGCAGCAGGGTCTGAACGTCGCCCGCATCGGCGCGCTGCTGTCGGGCCTGCCCAATACCGTGGGCGGCATCACTGTCAACCGCTTCTGCGCCTCGGGCGTGAGCGCGGTGGCGATGGCGGCTGATCGCATCCGCGTGGGCGAGTCCGACGTGATGATCGCCGCCGGCGTGGAATCGATGAGCATGGTGCCGATGATGGGCAACTCGCCGTCGATGTCGCCGGAGATCTTCACCCGCGACGAGAACGTGGGCATCGCCTACGGCATGGGCCTGACCGCCGAGAAGGTGGCGCAGCAATGGCAGGTCAGCCGCGAGGACCAGGATGCGTTCTCGCTGGCCTCGCACCAGAAGGCCATCGCCGCGCAGCAGGCCGGCGAGTTCAAGGACGAGATCACGCCGATCGAGATCGTCGAGCGCTTCCCCGACCTCGCCAGCGGCCAGGTGAACGTGAAGACGCGCACGATCTCGCTGGACGAAGGCCCGCGCCCGGAGACCTCGCTGGAAGGCCTGGGCAAGCTGCGCCCGGTGTTTGCCAACAAGGGCAGCGTCACCGCCGGCAACAGCTCGCAGACCTCTGACGGCGCCGGCGCGCTGATCCTGGTCTCGGAAAATGTCCTCAAGCAGTTCAACCTGGTGCCGCTGGCTCGCTTCGTCTCGTTCGCGGTGCGCGGCGTGCCGCCCGAGATCATGGGCATCGGCCCCAAGGAAGCGATTCCGGCGGCGCTGAAGGCCGCGGGCCTGACCCAGGACCAGCTCGACTGGATCGAACTGAACGAGGCCTTTGCCGCGCAGTCGCTGGCGGTGATGCGCGATCTGCAACTGGATCCGGCCAAGGTCAACCGCATGGGCGGCGCGATTGCGCTGGGCCACCCGCTGGGTGCCACCGGTGCGATCCGTTCGGCCACGGTGGTGCACGCGCTGCGCCGCCACAACCTGAAGTACGGCATGGTGACCATGTGCGTTGGCACGGGCATGGGCGCCGCAGGTATTTTCGAGCGCGTCTGAACGCGCCTGCGGGACGGTCCTTCGCGACTGTCCCGCCCTTCTGTCAGGTGAAGAAAGCAGTACCGGGGCTGCCGCCCGCCATGCGGGTCACCAGGTAGGGGAGACAATAATATGCAGGAGACAGCCATCCTGGCCGATGCCGCGTGCGATCTGCCGCGCGACGTCATGGCCCAGCTGAAGGTCCACACGATTCCGTTCCGCATCCGCGCGGGCGAGCATTTCGTTGCCGATACGCGTGATGAAGACGCGCTGCCCACGCTCTACCAGCAATACCTGGTCGGCCGCCAGGACCACTACGCCGAATCGATCCCGCTGCTCGAGCGCGAGCTGGAAGAACACCTGCTGCGCAATGTGGTGGCCCACTGCGACCGCGCCATCCTGTTCACCATCGCCAGTTCGCGCAGCAAGCTGTATGCGCATGCGAGCGGCGCGGTGATCGGCACCGTGGCGCGCAGCGTGCGCCTGCGCAAGGAGGCCGGGCGCATTGGCCTGTTCGACCTGACCGTGGTCGATACCGGCGCGATCGGGCCGGGCCAGGCGCTGATCGTGCGCGAAGCCGCGCGCATGGCTGCCGCCGGCGTTAGCCCGCAAGCGGTGCGGGAAGCGGTCGAGACGCGCCTGCGCGATGCCGCCCATATGTTCCTGGTGCCCGACGAGCTGGTCTACATGTACACGCGCGCGCGCCAGAAGGGCGAGGGCAGCATCACCTGGGGCCGCTATGTGATGGGCAGCGCCTTCAATATCCGCCCGGTGGTGCGCATGCACCGCGGGCACACCGACGCCATCGCCAGGGCGCGCGGCTCCGAGGAGGGTGCGCGCCGCGTGCTGCAGCATGCCGAGCAGTGCATCCGCGGCGGCGACCTGATGGTGCCGGCGATCTCCGTCTGCTATGCCGGGCCGCTCGACGCCGTGCGCGCGATGCCGGCCTTTCAGTCGCTGGAGCGCACCGCGCGCGCGCAGGGCGTGGAACTGATGCTGGCACCGATGAGCCTGACGGTGGCGCTGAATGTCGGCGCGCGCGCGTTCGGGCTGAGCTATCTTTCCGAATCGCCGCCGCCTTTTGAATAACCCTCCAAGCAATGCATCCACAGACGAGGACACCATGAGCATCCGCACCGGCATCGAGCAGGGCATCCTGACCATCGAGTTCGACCGCATCGACAAGAAGAACGCCATCACCGCGGCGATGTACCAGGTCATGGCCGACGCGCTGCGCGCGGCCGAGACCGACCGCAACGTGCGCGCCATCCTGCTGCGCGGCAAGCCAGAGATCTTTACCGCCGGCAACGACCTGGAAGACTTCATGCAGCGCCCGCCTGCCGCGGGCGAAGGCGCCGAGCAAGCGCCGGTGTTCCAGTTCCTCTACCAGATCAGCCACGCCACCAAGCCGATCGTGGCGGCCGTCAGCGGTGCCGCGGTCGGGGTGGGCACCACCATGCTGCTGCATTGCGACCTGGTCTATGCGTCCGATACGGCCAAGTTGTCGCTGCCGTTCGTGCAGCTGGGCCTGTGCCCCGAGGCCGCCTCGAGCCTGCTGCTGCCGCGGCTGGTCGGCTACCAGCGCGCGGCCGAGAAGCTGCTGCTGGGCGAAGCCTTCAGCGCGCAGGAGGCGCTGGAGATCGGGCTGGTGACGCGCGTGCTGCCGGTGGCCGAGCTGCACGACTATGCGCTGCAGCAGGCGCGCAAGCTGGCGGCGCTGCCGGCGTCATCGCTGCGCGAGAGCAAGCGGCTGATGAAGGCGGGCGATATGGCGGCGGTGGAAAAGCAGATGGCCGACGAGGGCGCGGTGTTCCGGAAGATGCTGGTGGCGCCGGAGGCGAAAGAGGCGTTTGCTGCCTTCTTCCAGAAGCGCAAGCCGGATTTTACGAAGTTTGAGTGAGCCTGTCCGATGTGCCCCTCGGTAATGCAATGCCGGGGGGCCTCTTTCCTGGCGACTCCACGCTCCTGTATCTCTGGATGGCTGAACCGGTGGGACTAGTCACCATTTCGCTGATTGATTCCTTATGGAAGCTCTGGCGCAATGGCGTGCGGTGAAAACCTATCTCCAAGCAAGGTGCGGCCATGGTTACCAGAACCTATCTCATCAAGGGCGACAAAGCTAACAATGGGGCCACGATCATTGGTGGCAGCCCCGGATCCAGCTACGAAGGCAACCCGACAGCGCGTGAAGGCGATCCGGTGTACTGCCCAGTCTGCAAGCGAACGGGAATCATCGTCTGCGTCGGCCCACGCTGGCCCAGCACGGATGAGGGCAAGGAAGAAGCCTTGAGCGGTGACATCTGCGCGTGCGGTTGCAATCCGCCGCCTGTCTTCTTTGCGTCGCGACCGTACACGATGACCATGACGGCAGAGGATGCTGCGCAGTGGCATAAGGCGCATGCGCGGAACAGCGCCGGTTTTCCCACCTCGCCGGTGACTGTCAGGTACGACGAACAAATTCGAGCGCAATCAGGAGCGGCCCTCGTCGCAGGCTATCCGTACTTCGTTGAGATCTCCGATGGCCGGACGTTCGCCGGGCGCCTGGACGAAAGCGGAAAGCTGCCTCGCGTGTATACGGAGAGCGCCGACGAGTACTCGGTCTATTGGGGCGATGAAGCCCTGGCAAAGCAGTGCGAGGGGTCCGAGCATGCCTAACAAGAGAACAATCGTTAGGACAAATTCGACCCCGGATTCCATCAAGGAGGTATCACTAAAGGCTGTTACATTCGCTGAGCTGTGGACGGCCTATCCGCAAGGCGCACCGTACGTCGATCCAAAGACAGGCGACATACCGCCAGGTTTCGAGAACCAGTGCGCGATTCGCATGAGCGTGACCCTGCACCGGGTCGGCATCGAGATGAAGTCGTTTCGCGGCAAGGGCCAGATTCGCTTGGACGGCAAGCGCACGGCAGTCCTGGCGTCCGAGATGGCGGATTGGCTGCGGCTGAAGCCGCTAGCGGGCATCGGTGCGCCGGAAAACGTCACGGGGGCCGATTGGCAGAGGAAGATCAAGGGGCGCACAGGAATCGTTGCCTTCAAGAACTACTGGAGGCGGGACGGTGAATCGGCTGGCAATGCGACAGGCGGTCACATTGACCTGTGGAACGGATCGAGGCTGACCATTAGCAGTGCGCCCGGTGCTATTGCAACAATTGGTCGCAGCTTGGGCTGGGACGCATTGTTTCCCGGCACCCACTACGGGTGGTCGGATCTCGCGCGGTCAACGGAGATACTTTTCTGGGAAATCAAGTGAACAAGCGGCGCATTGCCATCACAGCGGCATTCGCCGGCATTGGTCTGGCCAGTGTCCTCACATGGTCCCGTGTCGATGTATACCTCTGTGACATGGTCCCGAGCCTGTGCATGCCGCGGCCTGGGACTTGCGTTGGAATCGATATATGCCCTTCTGATATCCGGATGCTGCTGGGTTTGATCTTGCTGATACCTGTGCCACCAGTCTTGTTTGGTGTCCTGGGGTTCCTGCTTTGCGCGCGTGTCGACAGAGTCACCGTGCTGGCTGCCGCGCTGGCGGGGGCGGTTCTCGCACATTGGGCGGTTGTGTTCACTGTAACCAGAATCATTGCGCTGTAGTGCCAAGGAGGCGGCGCAAATGGACAGGACATTGGAAACAATGTACTGACCTGCCGCCCCTCAAGCCGACGGCAACACCCGCGGCTGCCGCGATTCATCCGTTGCCACATACGTCAGCGTGGCCTCCGTCACCTTGACGATCTCATTGCTGTGGCGCATCCGTTGCGCATAGACCTCGACCGACACCGTGATCGAGGTACGGCCGGTCTTGACGATGTCCGCATAAAAGCTGACCAGGTCGCCAACGAACACCGGATGCTTGAACAGGAAGGAGTTGACCGCGACGGTGGCCACGCGGCCCTGGGCGCGTTCCACCGCCGGGATCGAGCCGGCGATATCCACCTGCGCCATGATCCAGCCGCCGAACACGTCGCCGTGCACATTGGCGTCGGCGGGCATGGGCACCACGCGCAGTGCGGGATTCTTGCCAGCGGGCAGGGCGGGGACGGTGTGGGGAGCGTTCATGACGGTGTGTGGTGGACTGCGGAAGGAGGTGGGGCGGGCGAAAGACCCTTCGCCTGCCACGTAATGCGAACTCTGCGACAATCGCGCATTGGCCCGAATTCTAACGTATGCGCCGCTATTCCACGACCGCTGAGCCGGCCCCCGCTCCTGCTTCAAACACGCTCTTTCCCGGTCAGCGCGCGCCGCGCAGCGACTGGCAGACGGTGCGCAACCTGCTGCCCTATGTCTGGCACTACAAGTGGCGCGTGATGCTGGCGCTGGCGTGCCTGGTGTCTGCCAAGGTGGCCAACCTGGGCGTGCCGGTGCTGATGAAGCAGCTGATCGACAGCATGAACCTGCAGCCGGGCGACCCGCGCGCGCTGCTAGCGGTGCCGGTCGGGCTGATCGTCGCCTACGGGCTGCTGCGGCTGTCGGCGACGCTGTTCACCGAGTTGCGGGAGATGCTCTTTTCCAAGGTCACGCAGAGCGCGGTGCGCGAGATCGCTCTGCAGGTGTTCCGGCACCTGCACGCGCTGTCGCTGCGCTTCCACCTGGACCGGCAGACCGGCGGCATGAGCCGCGACATCGAGCGCGGCACGCGCGGCATCCAGTCGCTGATCTCGTATTCGCTGTACAGCATCCTGCCCACGCTGGTGGAGATGGGGCTGGTGATTGGCTTCTTTATCCTGCACTACGACATCTGGTTCGCGGCCATTACCGGCTGCGCGCTGGTGGGCTATATCGTCTTCACCATCGTGGTGACAGAATGGCGAACGCATTTCCGCCGCCGCATGAACGAGCTGGATTCGCGCGCCAACCAGAAGGCGATCGATTCCCTGCTCAACTTCGAGACCGTCAAGTACTTCGGCAATGAAGAGTATGAGGCGCAGCGCTACGACGAGAACCTGCGCAAGTACCGCACCGCGGCGATCCGCTCGCAGAACTCGCTGTCGTTCCTGAACTTCGGCCAGCAGACCATCATCGCATTGGGGCTGATCCTGATCCTGTGGCGCGCCACCGTGGGCGTGGTCGACGGCAAGCTCACGCTGGGCGACCTGGTGCTGGTCAATACGCTGATGATCCAGCTCTATATCCCGCTGAACTTCCTCGGCGTGATCTACCGCGAGATCAAGCAGGCCACCACCGACATGGACCGCATGTTCGTGCTGCTGGGCACCAACCAGGAGGTGGCCGACGCACCCGGCGCGCAGCCGCTGCAGGTGGACGGCGCGCAGGTGCGCTTCCGCGACGTGCGCTTCAGCTATGAGCCGGACCGGCTGATCCTGGACGGCGTGGACTTCACCATCGCGGCGGGCACCACCACCGCGGTGGTGGGGCACAGCGGCTCGGGCAAGTCGACGCTGGCGCGGCTGTTGTTCCGCTTCTACGACGTCAACGGCGGCGCCATCGAGATCGACGGCCAGGACATCCGCGCGATCACGCAGGACAGCCTGCGCCGCGCCATCGGCATCGTGCCGCAGGACACGGTGCTGTTCAATGACAGCATCTTCTACAACATTGCCTACGGCCGGCCCGACGCCAGCCGCGACGAGGTCATCGCCGCCGCGCGTGCCGCGCAGATCGACACCTTTATCCGCGAGCTGCCGCAGGGCTACGACACCCCGGTGGGCGAGCGCGGCCTGAAGCTGTCCGGCGGCGAGAAGCAGCGCGTGGCGATCGCTCGCACGTTGCTGAAGAACCCGCCGGTGCTGGTCTTCGACGAAGCCACCTCGGCGCTGGATTCGCGCACCGAGCAGGCGATCCAGGCCGAGCTGATGCGGCTGGCGCAGAACCGCACCACGCTGCTGATCGCGCACCGGCTTTCCACCGTCGTGCATGCCGACCAGATCCTGGTGATGGACCACGGCCGCATCGTCGAGCGCGGCACCCATGCCGAGCTGATGCGCGCGCGTGGCCGCTACGCCGAGATGTGGGACATCCAGGCGCGCGCCGCCGCCAAGGGCGGCGAAGCCGTTGGCGCGGATGCGCTGGCACTCGACGTGGGCGACGCCACGCAGGACGCCTGAGCGGGACTGCATTCTCCTGCATCCACATGCACCAAGGCGCGGCGGGCATTGTCGACAATCATTGCCGACGATGCGCCTGCGGCAATCGCCTCGCACGTTTTTGGTTCGGCAATCGCTTGCGGGCACGCCCTGAAACGGAGCTCCAAAACCTGGCACGTCCCTTGCGGACGAATCCCTCCGAGATCACGATCAACGGAGAGATTCCATGCCTCATTTCCACGCTGCGCCAGTGTCGCCCGGCGTTTGCGCCGCTGCCGCCGAGAACAATGAACATACCGGCACGCGCGCGGCCCGCAACACGGCACGGCGCCGCCTGCTGAAGCTCAGCGTGATGATCGGCACTAGCCTGGTTCTGTCGACACAGTTCGCCGGCGCGGCCCACGCGCAGGCTGTACCAACCAAGGTCCGCTTCCAGCTCGACTGGCGCTTCGAAGGGCCGGCGGCACTGTTCCTGCTGGGCGAGCAGAAGGGCTACTACAAGGCCGAGAAGCTCGACGTCTCGATCGACGCCGGCAACGGCTCGGGCAACGTGGTCAACCGCGTGGCCTCGGGCACGTACGACATGGGCTTCGCCGATATGTCGTCGGTGATGGAGTTCTACGGCAACCACCCGGACGCGAAGAACAAGCCGGTGGCCGTGATGATGGTCTACAGCAACACGCCCGCGGCCGTCCTCGCGCTGAAGAAATCCGGCATCCGCGCGCCGAAGGACCTGGCCGGCAAGCGCATGGGCGCGCCGGTGTTCGACGCCGGCCGCCGCGCTTTCCCGATTTTCGCCAAGGCCAACGGCCTGCAGGCGTCCTCGTTCAACTGGCAGGCGATGGACCCGACGCTGCGCGAGACCATGCTCACGCGCGGCGACCTCGATGCCATCACCGGGTTCTCGTTCACCTCGATCCTGCACCTGAACGCGCGCGGCGTGAAGGATGAAGACATCGTGGTGCTGCCGTACCCGCAGTTCGGCGTGAAGCTGTACGGCAACGCGGTGATCGCCTCCGAGGAATTCATGAAGAAGAACCCCGAGGCGGTGAAGGCCTTCCTGCGCGCCTTCAGCAAGTCGGCGCGCGACGTGATCGCGCGGCCGGAAGAGGGCATCAAGGCGGTCAAGGCGCGCGACGGCATCATCGATGAGAAGCTGGAAGTGCGCCGGCTCAAGCTGGCGCTGGACAGCGTGGTCAAGTCGCCGGACGCGAAGGCCGAGGGCTTCGGGCGCATCAGCAAGCCGCGCCTGTCACTGATGGCCTCGCAGGTGGCCGATGCCTTCGGCACCAAGGGCCGCATCAACCCGGATGCGCTGTGGACCGACGCGTTCCTGCCCAGCGCGGCCGAACTGGATGTGCTCCGATGATGACGCGCCAGGCTGCCTTCATGCCCGCCTCCGGCGGCAGCGCCGCGCCCGCGGCCGCGGAACCCTTTGTCGATTTCAACCGGGTCTGGCTGGCCTATGACGATGAGCTCGCGCACAAGGGCGAGTTCGCGGTCGAGGACATCTCGCTGCAGGTGGCGCCGGGTGAGTTCATTGCCATCGTCGGCCCGTCCGGCTGCGGCAAGTCCACCTTCATGAAGCTGGCGACGGGGCTCAAGCCGGCCACGCGCGGCATCGTGAAAATCGCCGGCCAGAAGGTGACCGGCCCGCTCAAGCAGGTCGGCATGGCCTTCCAGGCGCCGACGCTGCTGCCGTGGCGCACCACGCTGGACAACGTGATGCTGCCGCTGGAGATCGTCGAGCCGTATCGCTCCACCCTGCGCGCACGTCGCGACGAGTACATCGAGCGCGCCCGCAAGCTGCTGCACACGGTAGGCCTGGCCGGCTACGAGGGCAAATACCCCTGGCAGCTGTCCGGCGGCATGCAGCAGCGCGCCTCGATCTGCCGCGCGCTGATCCACGAGCCGCGCATGCTGCTGCTGGACGAGCCCTTCGGCGCGCTCGACGCCTTTACCCGCGAGGAGCTCTGGTGCGTGCTGCGCGACTTGTGGCAGGTGCAGCGCTTCAACGTGATCCTGGTCACGCACGACCTGCGCGAGGCCGTGTTCCTGGCCGACACCGTCTACGTGATGAGCCAGCGCCCGGGCCGCATCCTGATGCGCAAGGAGATCGACCTGCCGCGCCCGCGCGACCTGGAACTGACCTATACCGAGCCCTTTGCCGACCTGGTGCACGTGCTGCGCGAGAAGATCGGCCATGTGCGGCAACACTAAGGCAACGCTACGATGATGACTCTTACTTCCGCGCAGGAGCGCCGCGTGCAGCGCGTGGCGCCCTGGCTGCTGCTGGCCGCGGTGCTGCTGCTGTGGCAGGGCGCGTGCATGGCCTTCGGCGTGTCCGACTTTATCCTGCCGACGCCGTCGGCGATCGTGGCCTCGCTGGTGGAATACGCCGGCGTGATCGCCGGCCATGCATGGCGCACCTTCTGGACCACCATGGTGGGCTTTGGCGTCGCCATCGCCGTGGGCGTGCTGCTGGGGCTGGCAATGGGCTCGTCGCGGCTGCTCTATGCCGCCAGCTATCCGCTGATGACGGCCTTCAACGCGCTGCCCAAGGCGGCCTTCGTGCCGATCCTGGTGGTGTGGTTCGGCCTGGGCGCCGGCCCGGCCATCCTGACCGCGTTCCTGATCTCGTTCTTTCCGATCATGGTCAATATCGCCACCGGGCTGGCCACGCTGGAGCCGGAGCTGGAAGACGTGCTGCGCGTGCTCGGCGCCAAGCGGCGCGACGTGTTGTTCAAGGTCGGTCTGCCGCGCGCGATGCCGTATTTCTTCGCCTCGCTGAAGGTGGCGATCACGCTGGCCTTCGTCGGCACCACGGTGTCGGAGATGAACGCCGCCAACGAAGGCATCGGCTACCTGCTGGTGTCGGCCGGGTCGGCCATGAAGATGCCGCTGGCCTTTGCCGGGCTGGTGGTGATCGCGGTGATGGCGATGGCGATGTACGAGCTGTTTGCGGTGGTGGAGAAGCGCATGACCGGCTGTGCGCATCGCGGCTGACGGCTTGCTGCCGGGCAGGTGACGGAGGCCCCGGCGCGGGTGGATAATCCGCGTCATGGAAATCAAATGGCTTGAAGACTTCGTCAGCCTGGCCGAGACGCACAGCTTCTCGCGCTCGGCCGAGCTGCGCCACGTCACGCAGCCCGCGTTCTCGCGCCGCATCCAGTCGCTGGAGGCGTGGGTCGGCACCGAGCTGATCGACCGCTCGAGCTACCCCACCAGCCTGACCCCGGCCGGCAAGGTGTTCTACGAGCAGGCGCTGGCCATGCTGGCACAGGTCAGCGAAACCCGCGCGCTGATGCGCGGCCAGCGCTCGGCCAACGCCCAGGTGCTGGAGTTCGCGGTGCCGCATACGCTGTCGCTGACCTTCTTCCCGGAATGGCTCAAGGCGCTGGAGCGCAGGATCGGCACGCTGCCGTGCCGGCTGCGCGCCCTCAACGTCCATGACGCGGTGCTGATGCTGGTAGAGGGCGGCTGCGACCTGGTGATGGTCTACCACCACGCGCGCCAGGCGATCCAGCTGGATCCGGCACGGTACGACATGCTGGTGCTTGGTACCGAGCGGCTGTCGCCCTACAGCGTGCCGGACGCCGCCGGCAAGCCGCAGTTCCGGCTGCCCGGCTCGGACAAGAAGCCGGTGCCTTTCCTCAGCTACACGCCCAACGCCTTCCTCGGCCGCATGGTCGACCTGCTGCTGGCCGATACCTCCGAGGCGCTCAAGCTCGACAAATGCTACGAGACCGACATGGCCGAGGCGCTCAAGGTGATGGCGCTGGCCGGCCACGGCATGGCCTTCCTGCCCGAAAGCGCGGTACGCGAGGACGTGGCGGCGGGCCGGCTGGTGCGGGCCGAGTCGGCGCGCGGGCTGCCGTTGTCGATCGACATGGAAATCCGCCTGTACCGCGAGCGCCCGGGCGAGAACGGCAGCGAACGCCGTGCCGGGGCACGACGCAAGCGCCAGCTGGTCGATCAGGTGTGGTCGACCTTGTCAGCGGCCCAGTCCGCCCAGCCGGCCGGTGCCCCGGTTTCCGCCAGATGACAAGGTTATGCATGTTTTGCATGACGGGATGAGCAAACGGCATTGGATTCGGGCGGGGCGCCACCCCTAAGCTTGCGGGCATTCTTCACACCGGAACCAACCGATGTCTTCCGCAGCACCGACCAATATTGCTGGCCAAAAGCACGCACTCCCGTCTTACCTCAACGCCGACAATCTCGGCCCCTGGGGCATCTACCTGCAGCAGGTCGACCGTGTCACGCCTTACCTGGGCTCGCTGGCACGCTGGGTTGAAACCCTGAAGCGCCCCAAGCGCGCACTCGTCGTCGACGTTCCCATCGAGCTGGACAACGGCACCATCGCCCACTTCGAGGGCTACCGCGTGCAGCACAACCTGTCGCGCGGCCCGGGCAAGGGCGGTGTGCGTTTTCACCAGGACGTGACGCTGTCGGAAGTGATGGCGCTGTCGGCATGGATGTCGGTGAAGAACGCAGCGGTGAACGTGCCCTACGGCGGCGCCAAGGGCGGCATCCGCGTCGACCCGCGCACGCTCTCGCACGCCGAGCTGGAGCGCCTGACGCGCCGCTACACCAGCGAAATCAACATCATCATCGGACCGAGCAAGGACATCCCGGCGCCCGACGTCAACACCAACGCCCAGGTGATGGCATGGATGATGGACACCTACTCGATGAATTCGGGCAGCACCTCCACTGGCGTGGTGACTGGCAAGCCGATCTCGCTGGGCGGCTCGCTGGGCCGCCACGAGGCTACCGGCCGCGGTGTGTTCGTGGTGGGTTCGGAGGCTGCACGCAATATCGGCCTGGAAATCAAGGGCGCGAGCGTCGCCGTGCAGGGCTTCGGCAATGTGGGCGCCGTGGCGGCCAAGCTGTTCCATGAGGCCGGCGCCAAGGTGGTGGCGGTGCAGGACCACCGCACCACGCTGTTTGACCCGGCTGGCCTGGACGTGCCGGCGATGATGGAATACGCCGCCCACAGCGGCACCATCGAAGGCTTCCGCGGCGAAGTCCTGCGCACCGAGCAGTTCTGGGAAGTCGACTGCGACATCCTGATCCCGGCCGCGCTGGAAGGCCAGATAACCGCCAAGAACGCGCCGCTGATCAAGGCCCGCCTGGTGATCGAGGGCGCCAACGGCCCGACCACCCCGGAAGCCGACGATATCCTGCGCGAGCGCAATATCCTGGTGGCGCCGGACGTGATCGCCAACGCCGGCGGTGTAACCGTTTCCTACTTCGAATGGGTGCAGGATTTCTCGTCGTTCTTCTGGACCGAAGAGGAAATCAACCAGCGCCTGGTACGGATCATGCAAGAGGCGTTCCGCGCAATCTGGCAGGTGGCGCAGGACAACAAGGTGACGCTGCGCACCGCCGCTTTTATCGTAGCCTGCTCGCGGATCCTGCAGGCGCGCGAAATGCGCGGCCTGTATCCCTGATCGCAGGGTACGGGTGAACCGGAACGAGGCGCGAAGCACTGGCATGGTGCGATGCAGCAACGGATCCGGTGCCCAAGGTTCATGACCGCCAGACGCGGTCTCCGGCAAGCGCCGGAGACCGCGCTGTCGTATCCGGACGACGTGCGCATCGATTGCCCTGAATAAGGGTTCTAGGAGAAAACCCAGTTGTATTGCGGCGGATGCTGCGCAATACTGTTTCACCAGAGGGGGTTTTGTCTCTAGAATCCCGCTTTCTCTTCTATGGTCAAGGAGATGTTATGAATTTTGCCAAGTTGGCTTCCCTGATGATTGCCGCCGGCGTGATGTGCGGAACGGCACAGGCAGCCGAACAACTGACGGGCACGCTGAAGAAGATCAAAGACACCGGCGTGATTACGCTGGGCGTGCGCGAGTCGTCGATTCCGTTCAACTACAACCTGGGCGGCGTGCGGCAAGTCGGCTATTCCTACGATATCAACATGAAGATCGTGGAAGCCATCAAGGACCAGCTGAAGCTGCCGAACCTGCAGGTCAAGGAAATCCCGATCACCTCGCAGAACCGCATCCCGCTGCTGCAGAACGGCACCATCGACATGGAGTGCGGCTCGACCACCAATAATCTGGAACGCCAGAAGCAGGTTGCCTTCACCAACTCCATCTTCATCATCGGCACGCGCATCATGGTGAAGAAGGATGCCGGCATCAAGGACTGGGCCGACCTGAAGGGCAAGAACGTCGTCACCACTGCCGGCACCACGTCGGAGCGCCTGCTGCGCAAGATGAACGACGACCAGAAGCTGGGCCTGAACATCATCAGCACCAAGGACCACGGCCAGTCGTTCCTGACGCTGGAATCGGGCCGCGCGGTCGCGTTCATGATGGACGATGCGCTGCTGTATGGCGAGCGCGCCAAGGCCAAGAGCCCGGCCGACTGGATCGTGGTGGGCAAGGCCCAGTCGCGCGAGTCGTATGGCTGCATGATCCGCAAGGACGACCCGCAGTTCAAGAAGCTGTCCGACACCGTGATCTCCGGCATGATGAAGGACGGTTCGGTCAACACGCTGTACACCAAGTGGTTCATGCAACCGGTTCCGCCCAAGGGCCTGAACCTGGACTTCCCGCTGTCCGACGACATGAAGGCCCTGATCAAGGCGCCGAACGACAAGGCGCTGGACTGACCTGACCGGGACAGCAGTGCGAAACGGAAGGCATGTCCTTCCGTTTCTTTTTGAGGACGCAACATGAACTACAACTGGCATTGGGGAGTTTTCCTCGAACAGGCCGCCCAGAACGAGACCTACCTGGACTGGATGATTTCCGGCCTGAAGGTGACGCTCGCGCTGGGGCTCTCGTCCTGGGCCATTGCCCTGGCCATCGGGTCGGTGCTCGGCGTGCTGCGCACCGTGCCCAGCAAGTGGCTGGCGGGCATCGCCGCCACCTATGTGGAAGTTTTCCGCAACATCCCGCTGCTGGTGCAGCTGTTCATCTGGTATTTCGTCATGCCCGAGCTGCTGCCCGGCGGCGAGGCGATCAAGCAGATGAACCCGTTCGCGCAGCAGTTCCTGGCCGCCATGCTGTGCCTGGGCACCTTTACCGCGGCGCGGGTCTGCGAGCAGGTACGTTCGGGCATCAACTCGCTGGCGCGCGGGCAGAAGAATGCCGGCCTGGCGATGGGCTTCACGCTGCCGCAGACGTACCGGCACGTGCTGCTGCCGATGGCGTTCCGCGTGATCGTGCCGCCGCTGACTTCCGAATTCCTGAATATCTTCAAGAACTCGGCGGTGGCGTCGACCATCGGCCTGCTGGAACTGGCGGCGCAGGGCCGGCAACTGGTGGACTACACCGCGCGCCCGTATGAATCGTTCATCGCGGTCACGCTGATGTACGCGCTGATCAACGTGACGGTGATGCTGATCATGCGCTGGGTGGAAGCCCGCACGCGCGTGCCCGGCTTCATCGGCGGCAAGTAAGGGGGAGCCATGGCTTATTCCTTCGATTTCACCTCCATCACCCCTGCCACGCTTCATGTCCTGGGCGAGGGCATGATGGTCTCGCTCAAGATCACCGTCACCGCGGTGGTAGTGGGCATCGTCTGGGGCACCATCCTGGCGATGATGCGGCTGTCGTCGTTCAGGCTGCTGAACTGGTTTGCGCAGGGGTACGTGACCATCTTCCGTTCCATCCCGCTGGTGATGGTGCTGCTATGGTTCTTCCTGATCATCCCGCAGGTGCTGCAGAACCTGTTCAACCTGTCGCCGGCGACCGACCTGCGCATGACGTCCGCGCTGGTGGCCTTTGCGCTGTTCGAGGCCGCGTACTACTCGGAAATCATCCGCGCGGGCATCCAGAGCGTGTCGCGCGGGCAGATGTTCGCGGCGCAGGCGATGGGCATGACCTATGGCCAGTCGATGCGGCTGGTGATCCTGCCGCAGGCGTTCCGCAACATGGTGCCGCTGCTGCTGACGCAAGGGATCATCCTGTTCCAGGATACGTCGCTGGTCTACGTCAGCGCGCTGGCCGACTTCTTCGGCCAGGCCTACGGCATCGGCGAACGTGACGGCCGCATCGTCGAGTTGCTGCTGTTCGCCGGCCTGGTGTACTTCATCATTTGTTTCTCCGCTTCGCTGCTGGTCAAGCGTTACCAGAAAAAGGTGGCTGTATGATCGAAATCAACAATGTCTCCAAGTGGTACGGCGCCTTCCAGGTGCTGACCGACTGCACCACCAAGGTTGCCAAGGGTGAAGTGGTGGTGGTGTGCGGCCCGTCCGGGTCGGGCAAGTCCACGCTGATCAAGACCGTCAACGCGCTCGAGCCGTTCCAGAAGGGCGATATCCTGGTCGACGGCACCTCGGTGGGCAATCCCAAGACCAACCTGCCCAAGCTGCGCTCGCGCGTGGGCATGGTGTTCCAGAACTTCGAGCTGTTCCCGCACCTGTCGATCACTGAGAACCTGACCATCGCGCAGATGAAGGTGCTTGGCCGCTCCAAGGAAGAGGCGCTGGCCAAGGGCCTGAAGTACCTGGACCGCGTGGGCCTGAAGAGCCAGGCGGAGAAGTACCCCGGCCAGCTGTCGGGCGGCCAGCAGCAGCGCGTGGCGATCGCGCGCGCGCTGTCGATGGACCCGATCTGCATGCTGTTCGACGAACCGACCTCGGCGCTGGACCCGGAGATGGTCAACGAAGTGCTGGACGTGATGGTGCAACTGGCCCAGGAAGGCATGACCATGATGTGCGTGACCCACGAAATGGGCTTCGCGCGCAAGGTGGCCAACCGCGTGATCTTCATGGACCAGGGCAAGATCGTCGAGGACTGCGAGAAGGAGGAGTTCTTCGGTAATATCGAACACCGCTCCGAGCGCGCCAGGCAGTTCCTGTCGAAGATCCTGCAACACTGACCGGACGGGCAGGGCAAGCAAGAAGGGACGCCTCGGCGTCCCTTTTTTTCGTTCCCGATGGCTCAGGTGCAGGCGGTGTTGGCCGCGTTCTTCGCCTGCACTTCCGGCGGGATCGGCACCGTCAGCGTCATGGTTGGGCGCCCGTCCTCGAACATGATCAGTTCGCCCGGGGCGAAGCGGTTCCAGGTCTCGTTGTCGGTCAGCGGCTGGGTGGCGATCACCGCCACGCGGTCGTCTGGCGTGGTGACCTGGGCGAAGTCGATCGACAGGTCGGCGTCGATCAGGTGCGCGGTCGAGAATGGCCACTGCCGCACCAGGTAGTACAGGTGCGTCGAGCAATGCGCGAACAGCGCCTGGCCGTTGCACAGCAGGAAGTTGAAGACCCCGTGCAGAGTGATCTCGCGGGTGATGTCAGCCAGCGCATGGCACAACTCGTTCAGCGGCGGCTGCGAGCCCGGAAAGCGCTTGCGCAGGCCCTGCATCAGTGTGCAGAAGGCCAGTTCGCTGTCGGTGTCGCCCACCGGCTGGTAGACGCCGGACAGGAACGGGGTGAAGCCCTTCAGGTCGCCGTTATGGGCAAAGATCCAGTGGCGGCCCCACAGTTCGCGCATGAAGGGGTGGCAGTTCTCCAGCAGCACGGTGCCCTGCGTCGCCTTGCGGATATGCGAGATGACGTTCTTGGACTTGATCGGGTAGCGCTTGATCAGGTCTGCCACCGGCGAGGTGCCGGCGGACTGGTTGTCGATAAACAGGCGGCAGGCCTTGTCCTCGAAGAAGGCGACACCGAAGCCGTCGGCGTGATGGTCGGTCAGGCCACCGCGCGCGGCAAAGCCGGTGAAGGAGAACGTCACGTCGGTCGGCGTGGCGCAGTTCATGCCTAGCAGCTGGCACATATCGGGGCACCGGTCGGCAGCGGGCTGCCGCTTTGCAATAGAATGCAGACATTATCCCGCGCACCCGGGCCGCTGCCAAGCAGCATTGGCCGGGCCGCGCGCGGCGACCGGCCATCCTGCACGTATCTCGCCAATAACCATGCGCCAATACAAGATCGCCGTGATTCCCGGAGACGGAATCGGCACGGAAGTCATGCCCGAGGGCATCCGCGTGATGGACGCCGCGGCGCGGCGCTTCGGCATCGACTTCCAGTGGGACCACTTCGACTTTTCCAGCTGCGACTACTACGCCCGCCACGGCAAGATGTTGCCGGACGACTGGTTCGACACGCTGGTCAAGTACGACGCCATTTACTTCGGGGCGGTGGGCTGGCCAGATGCGGTGCCTGACCACGTTTCACTATGGGGCTCGCTGCTGCAGTTCCGGCGCTCGTTCGACCAGTACGTGAACCTGCGCCCGGTGCGGCTGATGCCCGGCATCAGGAGCCCGCTGGCCGGCCGCCAGCCTGGCGATATCGACTTTTATGTGGTGCGCGAGAACACCGAGGGCGAGTACTCCAGCATCGGCGGGCGCATGTTCCCGGGCACCGAGCGCGAGATCGTGGTGCAGGAAACCGTGATGAGCCGCACCGGCGTCGACCGCATCCTGAAGTTTGCCTTCGAGTTGGCACAGAAGCGGCCCAGGAAGCACCTGACGTCGGCGACCAAGTCCAATGGCATCTCGATCACCATGCCGTACTGGGACGAGCGCGTCGAGGCGATGGCGGCCAGCTACCCCGGCATCAAGGTCGACAAGTACCACATCGACATCCTGACCGCGCATTTCGTCCAGCATCCGGACTGGTTCGACGTGGTGGTGGCCAGCAACCTGTTCGGCGACATCCTGTCCGACCTGGGCCCGGCCTGCACCGGCACCATCGGCATCGCGCCGTCGGGCAATATCAACCCGGACCGCACCTTCCCCAGCCTGTTCGAGCCGGTGCACGGCTCGGCCCCGGACATTGCCGGGCGCGGCGTGGCCAACCCGATCGGCCAGATCTGGTGCGGCGCCATGATGCTGGAGCACCTGGGCCATGAAGCAGCCGGCGCCGCAGTGCTGGGTGCGATCGAGAAGGTGCTGGCCGCGGGCCCCGAGCACGCGCCGCTGACGCGCGACATCGGCGGCAAGGCCGGCACGGCCGACCTGGGCCTGGCTATCTCGGAGGCGCTGTGAGCGCGGCGGTCGCGGGCGATCCCCGCGCCTTGCTGCTGGACAGCTTCCACGCCGCGGTGGCGGCGGCCGATCCGCTGCAGATCGTGGCGCAGCAACTGCCGCCCCCGCACGCGGGCGGCCGCACGCTGGTGGTGGGCGCGGGCAAGGCCGCGGCGTCGATGGCCGCGGCGGTCGAGCGTGCCTATGCCGGCAAGGCCACGCTGGAAGGGCTGGTGGTCACGCGCTATGCCCACGGACTGCCGACCGACCATATCCGCGTGATCGAAGCCGGCCACCCGGTGCCCGACGAGGCCGGCGAGCAGGCCGCCGCCGATATCCTGGCCAGCGTGCAGTCGCTGACGCCGCAGGACCGGCTGCTGGTGCTGGTGTCGGGCGGCGGCTCCAGCCTGCTGTCGCTGCCGGCCGAAGGCATCCCGATGGCTGACCTGAAGGCCACCACCCGGGAACTGCTGCGGTGTGGCGCGCCGATCACCGAGATGAATATCGTGCGCAAGCATGTCTCGCGCATCCAGGGCGGGCGGCTGGCGCAGGCAAGCAGTGCGCCGGTGACCACGCTGATCGTCTCGGACGTGGCCGGCGACGATCCCAGCGCGATCGCCTCCGGCCCGACCGTGGCCGACCCGAGCACCTTTGCCGATGCGCTGGAGATCCTGCGCCGCTGGGGTGCGCAGGTGCCAGCCAGCGTGCAGGCCCACCTGGAGCGCGGCGCCCGCGGGGAGGTGCCGGAGACGCCCAAGCCGGGCGACGCGCTGTTCGCCCAGGTCGACAACCGCATGATCGCTACCGCCCATGGCAGCCTGCAGGCTGCCGCGGCGCTGTTCCGCGAACGCGGCATCACGCCGGTGGTGCTGGGCGATACCGTGACCGGCGAAGCGCGCGAAGTGGCCCGCGTCTACGCTGCGCTGGTGCGCGAGATTCGCGCGTACAATGCGCCGTTTGCCGCGCCCGTGGCGCTGATTTCCGGAGGTGAGTGCACGGTCACTTTGCCTGCCGGCGGTGGCGCCGCGAAGGCACGGGGCGGGCGTTGCTCCGAATTCCTGCTGTCGCTGGCGGTCGAGCTGGACGGCATGCCCGGCGTGCATGCGATCGCGGCCGACACCGACGGCATCGACGGTTCGGAAGACAATGCCGGTGCGCTGGCTGATCCGACCACGCTGGCGCGCGCCGCGGCCGCCGGCCTGCCGGGACTGCGCCAGCTGGACGCGCACGACGCCTGGGGCCTGTTCGATGCCATCGGCGACCTGGTGGTCACCGGCCCGACGCGCACCAATGTGAACGACTACCGCGCCATCCTGATTCTCTGATTTCGACGAACGCCCGCCGCCGCCGCGGCAGGCCCAAGCTAGCCATGACCCAGAAGCTCACCATCACCCGCCCGGACGACTGGCACCTGCACCTGCGCGACGGCGCGGCCCTGGCCGCCGTGCTGCCCGACACCGCGCGCCAGTTCGCACGCGCCATCATCATGCCCAACCTGAAGCCGCCCGTGACCACGGTGGCGCAGGCGCAGGCCTACCGCGCCCGCATCCTGGCGGCGCTGCCGGCCGGCCTGCAGTTCGAGCCGCTGATGACGCTGTACCTGACCGACAACACCACGGCCGAAGAGATCGCCGCGGCCAAGGCCAGCGGCTTTGTGCACGGCGTCAAGCTGTACCCGGCCGGCGCCACCACGAACAGCGATGCCGGCGTGACCGATATCCGCCGCTGCTACCCGGCGCTGGAAGCGATGCAGCGCGCGGGCCTGCCGCTGCTGGTGCACGGCGAGGTGACCGATCCCAGCATCGACATCTTCGATCGCGAAGCCGTCTTTATCGACCGCGTGATGACGCCGCTGCGCCGCGACATGCCCGAGCTGAAGGTGGTGTTCGAGCACATCACCACCAAGGACGCGGCCGAGTACGTGCGCGACGCCAGCGGCCCGGTCGGCGCCACCATCACCGCGCACCACCTGCTCTACAACCGCAACGCCATCTTCACCGGCGGCATCCGCCCGCACTACTACTGCCTGCCGGTGCTCAAGCGCGAGACCCATCGCGAGGCCCTGGTGGCTGCGGCGGTCTCGGGCAGCCCGCGCTTCTTCCTGGGCACTGACAGCGCGCCGCACGCGCGCGGGCTGAAGGAACACGCCTGCGGCTGCGCCGGCTGCTATACCGCGCTGCATGCGATGGAGCTGTATGCCGAGGCCTTCGACGCCGCCGGCGCGCTGGACAAGCTGGAAGCCTTTGCCAGCTTCTACGGCCCGGCCTTCTACGGCCTGCCGCGCAATACCGGCACGCTGACGCTGGAGCGAGAGGACTGGGAACTGCCGGCCGAGCTGCCCTATGGCGACACCACGCTGGTGCCGCTGCGCGGTGGCGAGACACTGCGCTGGAAGGCCCGCTAAACCCTGTCGAGCCCTTGCCCATGCAGGTGCCCGCGGCCGACGAGTCTTTCGTCGCCGCGCTGGCCGGGATCGACTGGTCCCGGCCGTGGTTCCAGCCGTTTGCGGCGCAGGGTGCCGCGCTCGCTGCGGCGGTGCAGGGTGGCGCCGATCTGCGCGCGCTGCTCGACGCGCGCGCCGGCCAGCTTGGCCTGCGCAATGCGCGCGGCCTGCCGCTGCGCTTCATCTCCCAGCATGCCTTGCCCGAAGGCAGCGCCTATGAAGCGCATATCCATGCCACGGGCGAGATCCCGACCCGCGACAATCTCCACGATTTCTTCAACGCGCTGACCTGGCTGCATTTCCCACAGGCCAAGCGCGTGCTCAACCAGATCCAGGCCGAGGTCATCGCGCGCGCAGGGGTGCAGACCACGCGCGGCGGCGTGCGCGATGCGGCGACGCTGTTCGACGAGAATGCGGTGCTGTTTGTCAGCGCCGATCAGGACCTGGTGGATGCGCTCAAGGGGTTTGCGTGGCAGCGCCTGTTGGTCGAATCCAGGCCGGCGTGGGGCAGGGCCTGCACGGTGGTGCCGTTCGGCCATGCGCTGCTCGAAAAACTGGTGCAGCCGTACAAGTCGGTCACTGCGCATGCGTGGGTGCTGCCGCTGGCGCCGCAGCAGGCGGCAGGCCCATCGCTGGACGCCATGCTGGCGCAATCCCTTGCCGCTGCGGCCCAGGCTGGCGCGCTGCGCGGCGGGCGCAGTTTTGCGCCGCTGCCGGTGATGGGCATCCCGGGCTGGTGCGACGATAACGCCGAACCTGGCTTCTATGCCGATACCGCGATATTCCGGCCGGGACGGCGCGCCGGCTGAAAGCGCCGCCAATCGGTGTTAGACTGCGGGCCGCAAAGCAGGCCAGGCAACCGCTGCCTGCACCGCAAGGTGCAGGGGGAGGAAAGTCCGGACTCCACAGGGCAGGGTGTTGGCTAACAGCCATCCACGGCAACGTGCGGAATAGGGCCACAGAGACGAGTCTTGCCGCCGGGTTCGCCCGGTGGGAAGGGTGAAACGCGGTAACCTCCACCTGGAGCAATCCCAAATAGGCAGGCGATGAAGCGGCCCGCTGAGTCTGCGGGTAGGGAGCTGGAGCCGGCTGGTAACAGCCGGCCTAGAGGAATGGTTGTCACGCACCGTTTGCCGCAAGGCGGGCGGGGCGCACAGAATCCGGCTTATCGGCCTGCTTTGCTTCTTCTTATGGCATGACCCGGCGCCACCACGGAGTACCGGGTCTGCATCTTCCCTTCAGGCTTCGACGATTTCCAGCGTGTGCGTGATCTCGGCCGTCTTGGCCAGCATGATCGACGCCGAGCAGTACTTTTCGTGCGACAGCTTGATGGCGCGCTCGACCGTGGCGGGGTTGAGATTCTTGCCGGTCACCACAAAATGGAAGTTGATGCGGGTGAAGACCTTGGGGTCCTCGCCGGCGCGCTCGGCCTGCAGCTGCACGCTGCAGCCGGAAACGTCCTGGCGGCCGCGCTTGAGGATAAGTACCACGTCATAGGCGGTGCAGCCGCCCGTGCCGAGCAGCACCATCTCCATCGGCCGCGGTGCCAGGTTGTGGCCGCCGCCCTCGGGCGCACCGTCCATCGCCACGATATGGCCGCTGCCGGTCTGGGCCACGAAGCTCATGCCATCCGCGCCCATCCATGTCACTTTACATTCCATTTTGTTCGTTCCTGTCGTTTATATTGTGTGTTTCCGATCACAAACGCATGATCTCGAATCTTGCAATTCTCAGTATATGGCATCGCCCAGCTTGGGCTGCCGACGTCCATATCCCTATGAAATCTGAGGGTTTCCTCTAGTGTGACAGTTCAATGACATACTTGTATGTTGCGTAAGTCATTGATTTTAATTTGAAATTCCCCGTTTTATGCGTCACGCCTTTCGTTCCGCAATACGAAATTGCATTTCGCACTGCAAATTTCCCTTGCACTGGGGAAAACCCCATGTATAATTTGAATCATTGAACGACGGCGCTGACAGCGCGCCAGAGTGCGAAAGCGAAGCCCCGGGGCAAGCCCTCCGCACCGCCCGCCAGCCCCTCCGTCGATCTCCCAGTGTCTCCTCCACCCTCCTCCTTTGGTGGATTCAAACCCAAGCTCAACAGCTTGGGTTTTTTTTCGCCCCTGCGTCCTGGGGCACCGTGCACGGCAAAGTGCGCGAGGCTGCCCTGGCTTGGTCCCGCCGTGGCTGCGACCTTGACGAAAAGATCAGTCTTTGCTTGTGCGGTTCCGGCACGCACCAGTATAATGGAAGGCTTTCCGTCATACCCGCGGAAGAAAGAGCAGGACCAGGCCAGCCTTCACGGGCCAGCCACAAGACTTGCAGGGGCGAGTACAAGCCTTCGCGAGTCGGATTTCGGGTACGAACTAATAGTCAGGAAAAATCATGAAGACCTTTTCCGCCAAGCCTCATGAGGTAAAGCGCGACTGGTACGTGATTGACGCGACGGACAAAGTCCTCGGCCGTGTCGCCAGCGAAGTGGCACGCCGTCTGCGCGGCAAGCACAAGCCGGAATTCACTCCGCACGTCGACACGGGTGATTACATCATCATCGTCAATGCAGCCAAGCTGCGTGTCACGGGTACCAAGGAAACGGACAAGAAGTACTATCGCCATTCGGGCTACCCGGGCGGTATCTACGAAACGACGTTCGGCAAGATGCAGCAGCGTTTCCCGGGCCGTGCCCTGGAGAAGGCTGTCAAGGGCATGCTGCCGAAGGGTCCGCTGGGCTATGCGATGATCAAGAAGCTGAAGGTTTACGCCGAAGCCGAGCATCCGCATGAAGCGCAGCAGCCCAAGGCGCTGGAAATCTAAGGAGGCCAATCCATGATCGGTAACTGGAATTACGGTACTGGCCGCCGCAAGAGCGCTGTGGCTCGTGTCTTCATCAAGTCGGGCAAGGGCGACATCATCGTCAACGGCAAGCCTATCAAAGAGTATTTCGCTCGCGAAACCTCGCTGATGATCGTGCGCCAGCCTCTGGAACTGACCGCTCACGCTGAAACGTTCGACATCAAGGTCAACGTGACCGGCGGTGGCGAAACCGGCCAGGCCGGCGCAGTGCGCCACGGCATCACCCGTGCCCTGATCGACTACGATGCGACCCTGAAGTCGGCCCTGTCGAAGGCTGGCTACGTCACGCGCGATGCACGTGAAGTCGAGCGTAAGAAGGTCGGCTTCCACAAGGCGCGTCGTCGCAAGCAGTTCTCGAAGCGCTGATGCGTTTTCGCGGGTCCGGTACTGCCGGATCTTGCGAGACCAAAAAACCGCACGCTGGCCGTGCGGTTTTTTTTCGCCCGCGGGCACGGAAATGCGCCGGCCTGCCGAAAAAGCGATTGGGCAGCCATACTTTTGTGGGGTATGGGCTGCGCGCGGCTACAATCACGCCCTGTCGCCATCGGCAAGTGCTGCTTGCCGGCGCGAATGCGCCACGGCCGGAGGGTTCGGCACGAACGAGAGAGGAGTGAGAGTGATGCTGTTTTCGAAAAAGAAGGGCCTTTCGATCGATACGCTGATCGGCGAAGACACCGCTATCGACGGCGACCTGGTGTTTGCGGGCGGCCTGCGCCTGGACGGCCGCGTGCGCGGCAATGTCACCGCGGCGCCGGGCAAGCCGAGCATGCTGGTAGTCAGCGAAAAAGGCATGGTCGAGGGCGAGATCGGCGTCGGCCACCTGGTGCTCAACGGCACCGTCAAGGGCCCGGTGCAGGCCACCGACCTGCTCGAACTGCAGCCGCATGCCCGCGTGCTGGGCGACGTGCGCTATGCGGCGCTGGAAATGCACCAGGGCGCGCTGGTCGAAGGCCGCCTGATGCCGCTGGTGCAAGGCGAGATCAAGGCGCTGCCGAACCTGGTCGAGGCGGCGCCCGCGGTTGAAGTGACGGAAGCGGCGCACGAGGCTGCCGCCACGGACCGCGCAACGCCGGCTGCCGACACCCATCCAACTGAAAAGGCCGCCTGAGCGGCACCCGCCATGCCGGGAGCCCCTTGAAAACACAGGGTTTCGGCACGATCTTTCAGTAGCGCTTAGAATACAGGCGTATCTAAACAGGAGAACACCCCATGAACGCAGTCGCAGAGGCACCCGTTACCGAGGACGTGCCGGCACCGTTCGTCTTTACCGACAGCGCCGCCGACAAGGTCAAGCAGTTGATCGAGGAAGAGGGCAATGCCGAGCTGAAACTGCGCGTGTTCGTGCAGGGCGGCGGCTGCTCCGGCTTCCAGTATGGCTTCACCTTCGATGAGGAAGTCAACGAAGACGACACCACCATGGTCAAGAACGGCGTCACCCTGCTGATCGACTCGATGAGCTACCAGTACCTGGTCGGCGCCGAGATCGACTACAAGGAAGACATCAACGGCGCGCAGTTCGTGATCAAGAACCCGAATGCATCGACCACCTGCGGTTGCGGCTCGTCGTTCTCGGTCTGACCGACACCGGTCCCCAAAAAAACGCACCTTCGGGTGCGTTTTTTCTTTTCCGCGATGGCTTACTGCGCGGCGCGCCAGACCACGGGAAACCAGTCTTCGCGCATGCGCTCGCCGGTCTGCTGATCGATGCCGGGGAAGGGCGGTGAGGTGCGCCCGGGCCGCTGCATGAAGCGCACGTCGTCGCCCAGGAAGCGCGCCGAGAACGCGCGCCGGCGCCCGGTGCCGGTATTGCCGGCAGCGCCATGCACGGTACGGAAGTCGAACACCACGGCATCGCCCGGCTCCAGTTCCGGTGCGAGCAGGGTGTAGCTGCGGTCTTCCACGTCCGGCATCTCCATGAAGGCGTCGTCACCTCCATAGAAGTTCTCGTTGCTGGCCCAGCGCTTGGGCCGCACCAGCCGCGGCCAGCGGTGCGAGCCGGCCACCACGCGCAGGGTATTGGCCTGCGTCACCGGATCCAGCGGGATCCAGTAGCTCGCGGTCTGGGTGCCGTCGACGCAGTAGTAGGGCAGGTCCTGGTGCCACGGCGTGGGCTTGGCCGTGCCGGGCTCCTTGACCAGGATGTGTTCATGGAACACCTGCACCGCCTGCGACTGCATGATGCGCCCGGCAATGGCCGCGGCCGGGGACTGGCGGATAAAGTCATCGAACGGCGTAATGCGCTGCCAGTTGCAGTAGTCCTCGAAGAAGCGCCCGCTCTCGCCGGGCCGTACGTTCTCAATGGCGAAGGGGCCCGGCTCGGCCAGGTTCCGCGCAAAGCCGTCGCGCAGCCGTTCGACCCAGTCGGTGAAGGCGCCGCGCAGCACCAGCACGCCGTCGCGCTGGTAGGTGTCGATCTGTTCCTGGGTGATGTTCATGGCGATGTAGTGTGGGGCGGTGTGCCCAGTATCGCCATGCATGGTGGATAGGAAAAGCATATATTTCCTATGTTGCGATATAGGAAATCATGATCCCCTTCTCCTTCCGCCAGCTCGAATACTTTGTCGCCGCAGCCGAGCATGGCAGCATCAGCGCGGCGGCTCGGGCGCGCCATGTGTCGCAGCCTTCTGTCTCCACCGCGATCGCGCAGCTGGAAGACACCCTGGGCGAGCCGCTCTTCAGGCGCCAGGTCAGCCGCGGGCTGTCCCTGACGCCCGCCGGGCAGCGCCTGCTGGGGCGGGCACGAGACATTCTCGCGCTGGCGGCCGGCCTCACCGTGGACGACGCCACCGGCCGGGGCCTGACCGGCCAGCTCTCGCTGACCTGCTTCCAGGATCTCGGGCCGTACTTTGTGCCAGGTTTGCTGGCGGGGCTGCGCCGGCACCATCCGGGCATCTCGGTGACCTTGTTCGAGGCCGACCTGGCGACCGTCCACCGCACGCTGCAGGCGGGCAAGGCCGAACTGGCGCTGACCTATGAACTGGGGCTTGATGCCCGCACCGAGCGCCGCACGCTGGCGGAACTGGCACCCTATGCGCTGCTGCCCGCCGGCCATCCGCTGGCAAGCGGCACCGATGTGAGCCTGGCCGACCTGGCCGGCGAACGGCTGATCCTCGAGGACATCCCACAGACGCGCGAGTACTTCCTGTCGCTGTTCTGGGCGCATGGCCTGCACCCGGTGCTGCACCAGTACACGCAGACCTTCGAGATGCAGCGCGGACTGGTGGCGCACGGCTATGGCGTGGCGCTGTCGTGCACGCGCCCGGCCGGCGACCACAGCTACGACGGCGTGCCGATCGCCTGCCTGCCGCTGCGCGAGCCGGTGACGCCGCAGCGCGTCGTGCTGGCGCGCTCGCCGGCCATGCGGGCCTCGCCGCTGGCACAAGCGTTCATGGATTGGGTGGAGGCGGGCGGCGCGATGCGCCTGTCCTAGCGCTTAGCGCGGATAGATTGCGCCCAGCACGCGCGGCCCGGCGGCGCCGGTCACGGTGGGCACGTTGCCGGGCAGGCGCAGCAGGCACTGGCGTGCGAGCCAGGCAAAGGCGATGGCTTCGACCTGCGACACCGGCACGCCGTAGTCTTCCGAGGTCTCGATGGCCACGCCGGGCAACGCCTGCGCCAGCCGCGCCATCACGAACGCATTGCGGGCGCCGCCGCCGCAGACGACCAGGCGGCGCGCATCGGGCGCATGGGTGCGCACGTCGCGCGCGATGGCCTCGGCCGTCAGCGCGGCCAGCGTCGCCTGCACATCGGCAGGCGCGAGGTGCTGGAACGAGGCGAGACGGGCTTCGAGCCAGCCCGGATGGAACAGGTCGCGCCCGGTGCTCTTGGGCGGCGCCACGCTGAAGTAGGGCTCGGCCAGGCACTGCGCCAGCAGTGCGGCGTCGACGCGCCCGCTCGCGGCCCAGTCGCCATTGCTGTCAAAAGGAAGCCCGCGGTGGCGGCCGATCCAGTAGTCGAGCAGCGCATTGCCCGGACCGCAGTCGAAGCCGCTGACGGCGCCGCCCGCCGCGGGCAGGATGCTGATGTTGGAGATGCCGCCGATATTGCAGGCAACGCGGGTTTCGGCGTCGCTGCCGAACAGCGCATGGTGCAGCGCCGGCACCAGCGGCGCGCCCTGGCCGCCGGCGGCGAGGTCGCGGCTGCGGAAGTCCGCCACCACGTCGATGCCGGCCAGCTCGGCCAGACGCGCCGGATGCTGGCTCTGGCGGGTGTAGCCGATGCCGTCATAAAGGCCCGGCCGGTGGCGGATCGTCTGGCCGTGGGCGCCGATCGCGGCCACCGCGGCCGCGTCGACCTGCGCCTCGCTCAGCAGGGCGGCCACGCAACCGGCGTAGACCTGCGCCAGCGCATTGGCTGCCAGCGCCTCGCGATGGATCTCGTCCTCGCCCGGCTGCTGCAGGGCAGAGAATGCCGCGCGCAGCGTGTCGGGGAAGGGCTGGCTGGCGGCCGCCAGCACGGCGGGCCGCACGCCGCTGAAATCCACCAGCACCGCGTCGGCCCCGTCCATGCTGGTGCCGGACATGATGCCGATATAGCGTTCGCTGCCAGGCACGGGCTGAGTCACGATGGGCGCGGTCAGTTGGAGGCGGTCAGCACGTTGTAGGTGCGCAGCGCATTGATGCGGCTGAGCAGCCCGCTGGTGTAGGTCAGGAATTCCTGGCGCGACTTGCCGGTCAGCGTCGGCGATTCCATCAGCGTGATGGTCAGCGGGTTCTGCGGCACGTCGTTGAAGCGGAACTCATAGTGCAGGTGCGGGCCGGTGGCCCAGCCGGTCGAGCCGACATAGCCGATCAGCTGGCCCTGGCGCACCGGCTGGCCCTGGCGCATGCCGGCAAAGCCGGACAGGTGCGCGTAGTAGGTTGAGTAGCCGTTGGCGTGGTTCAGGATGACGATATTGCCGTAGCCGTTCTGCTGGCCCACGAACTCGACCACGCCGTCGCCGGTGGCCAGCACCTTGGTGCCGGTCGGGGCGGCGAAGTCCACGCCCTTGTGCTGCGCCCAGTCATGATGCAGCGGATGCTCGCGGCCGCCGAAGCCCGACGACACGCGCGAGAATTCCACCGGCGAACGCAGGAACGGCCGCTTCATGCTGCGCCCGTCGAAGGTGTAGTAGGCGCCGCCGTCCTTGCTGTCCTCGGGCGCGAACCACAGTGCCTGGTGCAGCTGGTTGCGGTTGATCAGCTCCAATGCGACCACGCGGCCGTTGCGCACGAAGGTGCCGTCGCGGAAGCCCGCTTCGTAGATGATGCGGAAGCGGTCGCCGCTGGCGATGTCGTGGTGGAAGTCGATCACGCCGGAGAAGATCGACAGCATCTGCTGCACGACTTCGTCGGGCACGTTGGCCGCGTCCATGGCCTTGAAGAAGCCGCCCGCGGAAATCGCGCCCGAGGCCATCTCGTAGTGCACGTCGTTGTCGACGCGCTGCACCCTGGCCTTGTAGGTGGCGGCGGTGTCGTCGCTGGCCGCGCGCACGCGCTCGATCACCAGCTCGCGCGAGGCGGCTGCGTCGCCGCCCAGGTTGGCCTGCAGCGACACCAGCGTGTTGCTTTCGTCGATCTCCGCCTGCACCGCCTGGCCGGGGTTCAGGTTGAACAGGCCGCGCGCGGTCGGGTTCTTGACGATGAACGCCTGCGCGTCGGCATCGTCCACGCCCAGCCGCTTGAGCAGGCTGGCGATGGTGTCGCCGCGCTGCATGCGCTCTTCGCGTACGTAGACGGCCTCGTTGTCGGTAAGCTGTTCAAGTTGCTCGCGCACGTCGGGCATGCGCAGCGCCTGCTGCGTGCGCGGTGCGAGCGGATCGTCAAAGGCGCTGCGCGGCGCAACGCCCATCGCCGCGGCCATGCCGAGCGTGAAGATTGCGCCCACCGAGGCCGTCAGTTGTTTGCGCCGCCGCGCGTGCTGGGGGTTGGTCGGATCGACAAGAACCACCAGCTCACGCGCGAAAACTTCGCGGAGTCTGGACCACATCACGTAAAATTCAACCTTGGTCTGAGCACCACTGCCGGGGACGATGTGTCTCGTCTGCCTTCCTCCCCCGAGGTGCGGCGCGGGCTCTTCACTGTTATTTGGCCGCCTGCATTGCTGCACAAAGTGGCGGGTAGCGCACTGGAAAGGCTTCCGTAGGCGCCGGGAATCGCGGATTATACCAAAGTCCAGCCCTGTCGGCTGTCAGGAAATTTCCTAAAATTTCAAGTATTTCAAAGACTTACGTCATGACTGAAGTTGCCTCGGGCCCCACGGCCAAATACCCCCTGACGCCGTCGGTGATGCAGGCCCTGGAAGTCTCCAAGCGAGGCTGCGACGAACTGCTGATCGAATCCGAGTGGACGCAGAAGCTGGCGCGCAGCGAGGCCACCGGCGTGCCGCTGCGCATCAAGCTGGGCCTGGACCCGACCGCGCCCGACATCCATATCGGCCATACCGTGGTGCTGAACAAGCTGCGCCAGCTGCAGGACCTCGGCCACCAGGTGATCTTCCTGATCGGCGATTTCACCTCGACCATCGGCGATCCGTCTGGGCGGAACAGCACACGTCCGCCGCTGACGCGCGAGCAGATCGAGGCCAACGCGCAGACCTACTACCGCCAGGCCAGCCTGGTGCTCGACCCGGCCCGCACCGAGATCCGCTACAACAGCGAATGGTGTGATCCGCTGGGCGCGCGCGGCATGATCCAGCTGGCGGCCAAGTACACCGTGGCGCGCATGATGGAGCGCGACGATTTCACCAAGCGCTTCCGCTCCGGGATTCCGATCTCCGTGCATGAGTTCCTCTACCCGCTGATGCAGGGCTATGACTCGGTCGCGCTGAAGTCGGACCTGGAACTGGGCGGCACCGACCAGAAGTTCAACCTGCTGGTCGGGCGCGAGCTGCAGAAGGAATACGGCCAGGAGCCGCAGTGCATCCTGACCATGCCGCTGCTGGTGGGCCTGGACGGCGTCGAGAAGATGTCCAAGTCCAAGGGCAACTACGTCGGTGTGACCGAGGCGCCCAACGAGATGTTCGGCAAGCTGATGAGCATCTCGGACGACCTGATGTGGCAGTACTACACGCTGCTGTCGTTCCGCCCGCTGGCCGAGATCGACCTGATGAAGCAGGAAATCGCGGGGGGCCGCAATCCGCGCGACTGCAAGGTGCTGCTGGCGCAGGAGATCGTGGCGCGCTTCCACAGCCAGGCCGATGCCGAGAAGGCGCTGGACGACTTCAACCACCGCGCCCGCGGCGGCGTGCCGGACGACATCCCGGCAGTGAGCCTGAGCGGCGCGCCGCTGGGCATCGCGCAGTTGCTCAAGCAGGCCAACCTGGTGCCGTCCACCTCGGAAGCCAACCGCAATATCGAGCAGGGCGGCGTCAAGATCGACGGCGCCACGGTCAGCGACAAGGCCACCAAGGTGGCCGCCGGCACCTATGTCGTGCAGGTCGGCAAGCGCCGCTTCGCGCGCGTGACGCTGGCCTGAGGCGGCCGGGATGATCGCGCTGATCCAGCGGGTGGCCCAGGCCCGCGTCACGGTAGAAGGCCGCACCACCGGTGAAATCGGCGCCGGCCTGCTGGCGCTGGTCTGCGCCGAGCGCGGCGACACCGAGGCGCAGGCAGAGCGGCTGCTGGCCAAGATGCTGTCGTACCGGGTGTTTTCCGATGCGGCCGGCAAGATGAACCTGCCGGTGCAGAACATGGACGGCAACGGCAACGCCGGCGGGCTGCTGGTGGTGTCGCAGTTCACGCTGGCGGCCGATACCAACAGCGGCACGCGGCCGAGTTTCACGCCCGCTGCCTCGCCCGAGGACGGCCGGCGCCTGTACGAGCATTTCGTGGCGCAGGCGCGCGCCGCCCATCCGCAGGTGCAGACCGGCGAGTTCGGCGCGATGATGCAGGTCAGCCTGGTCAACGATGGCCCGGTCACCTTCTGGCTGCGGGTGCCGCCGGCCTGAACAGATTCCAAGCTGTCGCGCCCCGGCGCGGCACCAAGACAGGAGAGACAAATGAAACTCTGGAGCAAGTCCTTCAACGACAACGCGCCGATTCCCGGCGAGTTCGCCTTCTGCGTGCCCGACGCAGCCGCCCACGTGGCCCTGTCGAACAACCGCAATCCCGACCTGCACTGGGAAGACGCCCCGGCCGAGACGCGCTCGTTCGTGCTGATCTGCCACGACCGCGACGTCCCCAGCAAGGGCGACGACGTCAACCAGGAAGGCCGCGAAGTGCCGGCCTCGCTGCCGCGAGTGGACTTCTTCCACTGGGTGCTGGTCGACATCCCGCCGGGCCTGACCTCGATCGCGGCGGGCTCGCACAGCGACGGCGTGATCGCGCGCGGCAAGCCGGGTCCCGAAGCCACCGGCGGCACCGCCACCGCGGGCGGTCTGCGCCACGGCATCAACGACTACACCGGCTGGTTCGCCGGCGATGCCGACATGAAGGGCGACTACTACGGCTATGACGGCCCGTGCCCCCCGTGGAACGACACGCTGCTGCACCACTACGTGTTCACGCTGTATGCGCTGGACGTCGACCGGCTGCCGCTGGATGGCACCTTCACCGGCGCGCAGGTGCGCGAGGCGATCCAGGGCCATGTGCTGGCGCAGGCCAGCCTCACCGGCACCTATACGCTGAACCCGAAGCTGGCGAAATAACGCCTGGCCGGCGCCGCGCCAGCCGCGCGGCGCCGGCCTCAAGGAAATCCCGAAGGAAACGGCATGTCGCAAAGCCCCGGGCCGCATTCGCTGGCCTATACCCACCTGATCGTGATCCGCCACGGCGAAACGGCCTGGAACCGGGAGCGCCGGCTGCAGGGCCAGCTCGACATTCCCCTGAACGAGACTGGCCGCGCCCAGGCGCGCGCGCTGGCCACTGCGCTGGCGGGCGAGCCGATCGATGCTGTCTATGCCAGCGACCTGTCGCGTGCGATGGAAACCGCTGCGCCGCTGGCCGAGGTGCTGGGGCTGCAGGTGCGCCCCGATGCGCGCCTGCGCGAGCGCAGCTATGGCACGTTGCAGGGCAAGACTTACGCCGAGGTGGCCGAGCACCTGCCCGAGGATTTTGCCCGCTGGCAGGCGCGCGTGCCGGACTACGCACCGCCTGAAGGCGAGTCGCTGCTGGGCTTCCATGAGCGGGCGGTCGAGGTGGTGCTGGCGCTGTCGCGCCGGCATCCCGGCGAGCGCATCGCGCTGGTGGCGCACGGCGGCGTGCTCGACTGCCTGTACCGCGAGGCCACCGGCATGACGCTGGAAGCGCCGCGCCAGCATGAACTGCTCAATGCCAGCGTCAACCGGCTACGCAGCGACAGCACCCACCTGACGCTGGCGCAGTGGGGCGATGTCAGCCACCTGGAAAACCTGGCGCTGGACGAGGTGGACCGCCGCGTGCCGTAGCGCTACACGCGGACGCGGAACGGGGTGAAGTCGGTATTGCGGTCGAAGTAATCCTCGTTCTCGGCCCGCTTCAGGAACCCCACCACCTTGTACGTCACCGGTGTCATCACCACTTCCCAGCCGGTCTTCAGCACGTACTGCGCCACCGCCACCTGGATCACCTTCTCCAGCGGCCAGATGCCGTAGAAGGCGATCACGTAGAACAGCGACGAGTCGACCAGCTCCCCGGCCAGCGTGGAGCCGATCGTGCGCGTCCACAGCCACCGCCCCGACGTCCACAGCTTCATCTTGGCCAGCACGTAGCTGTTGGTGAAGCTGCCGCAACAGAAGGCGATCAGCGAGCCGAGCGCAATCCGCCAGGTATTGCCGAACACCTCCTGCAGGCTTTTCTGGTACTCCGCCATGAAGGGCGCGACCGGCATGTTCAGCACCACCAGGCTCATGAAGGTGGCGAACGCCAGCGCGGCGAAGCCGGCCCAGACCACGCGCCGGTCGCGGCCGTAGCCGTAGACCTCGGTCAACACGTCGCCGAAGATGTAGGAGATCGGGAAGAACAGCACCCCGGCGCCGAAGGTCACCGTGCCGATCACCGGCAGCGTCACCTGCGCCGCCTTGGCCGCGCCGATCAGGTTCGAGCACAGCAGCACGGTGACAAAGGCCACCATGACGAAGTCGTAGTAGCGGTAGACGCGCGCGGCACGGGCCGGGCTGGCGGGTATGGCTGACATGAAGGCTCCGGTCGCGTGCGCGCGCGGGCGCAGTGGGTTGGGCGCGATTATGCCAGCGGGTGGGCAAGTTCGCGCGCGCCGGGCGCTGGCTGCGCGCCGCAGGGCGGCGCGGCGAGAGAGCGCTCCCCAAAAGAAATTCCCGGCCGGAGCCGGGAATCTGTTCGGGAGAGGCGGCCCTGCGGGGGGCGGGGCCAGCGGTGTCAGAGCTCCAGCTTGCTGATCTTGGAGCCGTTCACCGAGACGTCGAACATCAGCCCGGCGTTGGTCTGCACGAATGCAACCACCGGCTGCTGGCTGGTCAGCGTGTCGAGCCGGCCGTCCGCGCCGATCTTCGCCACCGCCACGTTGGCATCCGCGCCCGCCGTCCAGCCCTTGCTGGCCACAAACTTGTTGTAGGCCTCGGGGGTCATGAACATGATGATGACAGCCTTGGATTGCCCACCGGCGGTCAGCCCGACCGAGGCCTGCGTCGTGCTGTAGTAGCCGACCGTCGCGCCCTTCGAGCGCAGCGCGCCCTCGCCGTATTCGGCGCCTACAATGAAGCCGCCGGCAAGTACGCGTGGGAATACCAGGACGCCCTGCGCACGCTGCGCCAGCTCGCGCGAGCCGTTAGCCGAGGAGAACAGCCGGTTCAGCGCGCCGTCGACACCCGCATCGATTTCCTGCTTCTTGGCGACCGGGTCTTTCGACGCGCTGGTGCCGGTGGTGGTGCAGCCCGCGGCCATCGCGGTCGCAACGAGAAGGCCGGATCCTGCAACCCGGGTAACAAAGTGGCGACGATTCATAGGTAACCTCCTGATGGGAAAAGTACCGCGTCTGGCTCGGTGGCTCAGTTGGCTGCGGCTGCCGCGGGTGCCTTGACCGTAATGGCCACGACTTCACGGTAGACGATCTTGGCCATCTGGCCCTGCTTGATGCCGTTCAGGTCGATGGCCGGGTCCTGCACTTTCACGGTGCGCAGCGTCTCGCGCGGACCGCGGAAGGTGATCAGGCGCTTGGCCGGGTCGACCTTGGTGATCTGTGCGGTCACCGTGGTGGTGATCTCGCGCATGATGCCGGGCTTGCCGCCCTCGGCGGCGCGCGTGGTGCGGTCGACCGATTCGGCCAGTGCGGTGGCCTTGCTGTCGACCGGCTCAAGCGCGGCGACCAGCGCGGCGCCACGCGCCACGGTGAGGATGTCGCCCTTGCGGATCTGGCCAAAGTTGCGGGCTTCGTCGCCAGCCACCAGTTCGACCACGTTGCCGCGCGGGCCCTGGACCAGCACGGCCTTGGATTCGGGATCGATATCGACGATCTTGCCGCTGATGACCGCTTCTTCGGCCACGCCGACGGGCGCCGGCGGGCGCTGGGCGTTGGCACTGCCGGCGGCGAACGCGGTGGCGGCGAGGGCTGCGGCGAGCAGGCTGGACGAATGGCGAATCATTGGCTTTCCTTGACGTAATTGTGAAGGTGCCGTGCCTGGCGGGGCACGGCCATCGCAGCACCGGGCCGGTGCCGATAAAGCCATTGTGGACAATCGGCCACGGGCCAGCAATCCACTTCGAAAAAATTTGGAGCGCGAAATTAAAACATTTAATTGGTGCTGCGCCGGGGCGCTGCCAGGGCGTTATGGCTGCGCTGCAGCGAGCTGTCAGGCGTCGCCGAACAGCTCGGTCGCGCCGCTGCCTTGCGGGTTGGCCAGGCCGAAATGCCGGTAGGCGGCCGCCGTGGCCACGCGCCCGCGCGGCGTGCGCTGCAGGTAACCTTGCTGGATCAGATAGGGCTCAAGCACGTCCTCGATGGTGTCGCGCTCCTCACCGATGGCCGCGGCCAGGTTGTCCACGCCCACCGGGCCGCCGCCGAACTTGAGCAGCACGGCTTCGAGCAGCTTGCGGTCCATCAGGTCGAAGCCGACGCTGTCCACGTCCAGCATGGCCAGCGCCGCGTCGGCCATGGCGCGGGTGATGTTGCCGTCACCTTTGACCTCGGCGTAGTCGCGCACGCGGCGCAGCAGCCGGTTGGCGATACGGGGCGTGCCGCGCGCGCGCCGGGCGATCTCCAGCGCGCCCTGCGGGTCGATGCGGGCATGCAGCAGCTGCGCCGAGCGCGTGACGATGCGGGCCAGCTCATCGGCGGTATAGAACTCCAGCCGCGCCACGATGCCGAAGCGGTCGCGCAGCGGGTTGGTCAGCATGCCGGCACGCGTGGTGGCGCCCACCAGCGTGAACGGCTGCAGGTCGAGCTTGACCGAGCGTGCCGCCGGGCCTTCGCCGATCATGATGTCGATCTGGTAGTCCTCGAGCGCCGGGTAGAGGATTTCCTCGACGACCGGCGAGAGCCGGTGGATCTCGTCGATGAACAGCACGTCGTTGGCTTCCAGGTTGGTCAGCAGCGCGGCCAGGTCGCCCGGGCGTTCCAGCACGGGGCCCGAGGTCTGGCGCAGGTTGACCCCCATCTCGCGCGCGATGATGTGGGCCAGCGTGGTCTTGCCCAGGCCCGGCGGGCCGAACAGCAGCACATGGTCCAGCGCCTCGCGCCGGTTGCGCGCGGCGTGCATGAAGATATCGAGCTGCCCGCGCACCTTTTCCTGGCCGACATACTCGTCCAGCAGCTTGGGCCGCAGCGCGCGCTCGAACGCCTCCTCCTGCGACGAGGCGGGGGTGGCGGCGATCACGCGGGCGGGGGCGGCAAGCTTGTCAGTTTCGATCATGGTGGTCAGGGGCCCGGACAGCGGCAACAATCCGCCATTCTACGCGCCTATGCAGGTCTCAAGCCTTGGACAATGCCTTGAGCGCCAGCTTGATGCCTTCCGACACGCCGGTCCCCGCCGGCACCTGCTTGATCGCGGAGGCGGCTTCCTTCTCCGAGTAGCCCAGCGCCAGCAGCGCATTGAGCACGTCGACGGCGCTGTCCGGCACCGCCGGCGTGCCCGGCGCATGGCCCAGCTCCGCGCCCAGCTTGCCCTTGAGCTCCAGCAGCAGCCGCTCCGCGGTCTTTTTGCCGATGCCGGGAATGCGCGTGAGGCGGCCGGCTTCCTGCAGCGTGATGGCCTGCGCCAGCTCGGGGACCGACATGCCCGACAGCACTGCCAGCGCCATGCGCGCGCCGATGCCGGTGATCTTGATCAGCTCGCGAAAGGTGTTGCGCTCCGATGCGGTGCCGAAGCCGTACAGCAGGTGCGCGTCCTCGCGCACGATCAGCTGCGTCAGCAGCGTCACCGGCTGGCCCATCGCGGGCAGGTTGTAGAAGGTGCTCATCGGCACGTCCACCTCGTAGCCGACGCCGTGGCAATCGACCAGCAGGTGAGGGGGATTCTTCTCGATAAGGGTGCCGGCGATGCGTCCGATCATGGTGCGGAGGAGGGAATGGAAGGTGGGGTGTCAGGGAGGAGGCGGCCGCAAGTGTAGCCCAGCGGCCGCCCGGCCGGGTCAGCGCGCCGGCGTATCCACCGCGCGCCGGCCCAGCGCCGGGTCGTCGGTGAAGAAGCCGTCGATGCCGGCCGCGATAAAGGCCTGCACCTCCCGCTCCATGCCGGACGGGCTGCGCGTGGTGTCGTCGCCGCCGGTCTGCAGCGCCTTGGGCAGGAAGCTGTTTTCCGGGCGGAAGGTGTAGGGATGGACGAACAGCCCGGCAGCATGCGCTTGGCGCACCACCGGCGTCGGCGCAGCCAGCGCGCCCTGCGCGTCGCGCGGCACCACGCTGCTCTTCTCGGGGCCGATGCCGTCGGCATAGGCCGCCACCTCGCGCAGGCCGGTCGCGCCCAGCATGTCGCCGAAGGTGCGGCCGTCGCCGGCCAGCTTCCAGTCGGCCGGGCCCTTGCGCGGGTTGCCGATGAGCTGCACCAGCTTCACGTTGGGCAGCCCGCTGCCAAGCGTGCGCCGCAGCGCGCGCAGGCTGCCGGTCTCGAAACACTGGATAAACACGGGTGCGTTGCGCAGGTAGGGTTGTGCCCGCAGCGCGGCCACCAGCTTGTCCTCGAGCGGCAGCCCGATGCCGCGGAAGTAGCTCGGGTGCTTCAGTTCCGCGTAGATGCCGATGGGCTTGCCGGTGCGCAGCGCGGCCTGCTCGGCCAGGCGCACGATCTCGTCGAAGGTCGGCACCTCGAACTGGTCGTTCAGGCGCGCATTGTCCGGGCGCAGGCGCGGGATGCGCTCACGCGCGCGCAGCGTCTTGAGCTCGGCCAGCGTGAAGTCTTCGGTGAACCAGCCGCTCAGGCGCTCGCCGTCGATCACCTTGGTGCGCTTGCGCTCGGCGAACTGCGGCAGTTCGGCCACGTTGGTGGTGCCGGTGATGTCGTTCTCGTGGCGCGCCACCAGCACGCCGTCGCGTGTCATGACCAGGTCGGGCTCGATGGCGTCGGCGCCGTCCTCGATGGCCTTGGCGTAGGCGGCAAGCGTATGTTCGGGGCGCAGCGCGCTGGCGCCGCGGTGGGCGATCACCAGCGGCCGGGGCTGGGCGGCGGAGCCGGCCGGAGGCGCGGCGCTCGGCGCGGGCGCTGGCGCCGGCGAGGCGGGCTTCGGGCGCGGCGCGGTGGCGCAGCCGGCGACCAGCACGGCGCAGGCCGCGGCGGCCGGGAACAGCCATCGTCGGGAGGCGGCAAGAACAGGGAAGAGGCCGGCGGCGCGCGAGCGCGGCGCGCTCAGTCGGGACTGGCTAGGCATGCAGCTTTCCTATGGTGAGACGAATCCCCGATTGTAAAAGACGGGAAAGCCAGCGCGGCGCAAGCCGTATCCTGCCAGTGCGCTCAGCCGACCAGCCGCCCGCGCCGCACGCGCATGCCCTTGCGCACCAGGTCGGGCGCCAGGCCCGCCAGCGTGCCCAGGGTATCGCCGCCGTTGGCATGGCAGATCGCCACGCCGAGCGCATCGGCCGCATCGCTGCCGGGCTGGCCGGGCAGCATCAGGAGCCGCGTCACCATTTCCTGCACCTGCGCCTTGTTGGCGCGGCCATAGCCGACCACCGCCACCTTCAGCTGCAGCGCGGTGTACTCGAACACCGGCAAGCCGTAGCCCACCAGCCCGCAGATTGCCGCGCCGCGGGCCTGGCCGAGCAGCAGCGTGGACTGCGGGTTGACGTTAACGAAGACCTTCTCGATTGCCGCGCAGTCGGGTGCATAGGTGCGCGACACTTCGCTGATGCCGTCGTAGAGCGTCTTCAGCCGTTCCGGCAGGGTTGAATTGCCGTCGCTCTTGATCGTGCCCGAGGCTACGTAGGCAAGCTTGTTGCCGTGCTTCTCGATCACGCCGAAGCCGGTGGTGCGCAGGCCGGGGTCGATGCCTAGGATTCGCATTGGGTGGGTAGGGTGAACAGGCCCTAGTGTATTGCTTTTTGCGCCGGCACCTAATGCAAAAAGCGGTTTCGCTTTCCCTTGCAGGAGAACAAAACCGCTTCGGGAGCCGGCGGTCTTGCCAGGCAAGACCACAAGCCAGCCAGTGCTTAGTGGCGGAAGTGGCGCGTGCCGGTCACCACCATGGCAATGCCGCGCTCGTCGGCGGCGGCGATCACTTCGTCGTCGCGCATCGAGCCGCCCGGCTGGATCACGCAGGTCGCGCCCGCGTCGACCACCACGTCCAGGCCGTCACGGAACGGGAAGAACGCGTCCGAGGCCACTGCCGAGCCGGCCAGCGTCAGGCCGGCGTTCTGCGCCTTGATGCTGGCGATGCGGGCCGAATCCACGCGGCTCATCTGGCCCGCGCCCACGCCCAGCGTCATGCCGCCGCCGCAGAACACGATGGCGTTGGACTTGACGAACTTGGCCACGCGCCAGGCGAACATCAGGTCGTCCATTTCCTTCGGCGTCGGGTGGCGGCGCGTCACCACGCGCAGCTCGGACGGCTGCACGTTCCTGGCGTCCGGGCTCTGCACCAGCAGGCCGCCGCCGACACGCTTGAAGTCATACTGGTTGATGCCCTTGCCCAGCGGGATCTCCAGCAGGCGCACGTTCTGCTTGGCCGCGAACACGGCACGCGCGCCGGCGCTGAACGACGGGGCGATCAGCACTTCAACGAACTGCTTGGCCACCGCCTGCGCGGCGGTCTCGTCCAGTTCGACGTTGAAGGCGATGATGCCGCCGAAGGCCGAGGTCGAATCGGTCTTGAAGGCCTTGTCATAGGCTTCGAGCGCATTCGCGCCCAGCGCCACGCCGCATGGGTTGGCGTGCTTGATGATGACGCAGGCGGCACCGTTGGCGGCGTCGAACGACTTGACGCATTCCCAGGCCGCGTCCGCATCGGCGATGTTGTTGTACGACAGCTCCTTGCCCTGCAGCTGCACGTAGTTGGCCAGCGCGCCGTCCACGGCCTTCAGGTCGCGGTAGAACGCGGCCGACTGGTGCGGGTTCTCGCCGTAGCGCATTTCCTGCACCTTGTCGAAGGCCAGGTTCAGCGTCTGCGGGTAGGCGCTGCGCGCCTGGTGCGACTTGTCGGCACCCAGGCTGGTCAGGTAGTTGGTGATGGCGCCGTCGTACTGCGCGGTGTGCGCGAACACCTTGGTGGCCAGGCGGAAATTGGTGTCGTAGCCGACGCTGTTGGCGTTGGCGCGCATTTCATCGAGCACCACGGCGTAGTCGGCCGGGTCGACGATCACGGTCACGTCGCGATGGTTCTTGGCCGCCGAACGCAGCATGGTCGGGCCGCCGATGTCGATGTTCTCGATCGCGTCAGGCAGGGTGCAGTCATCCTTGGCCACGGTCTGCTGGAACGGGTACAGGTTCACCACCAGCAGGTCGATCGTCGGGATGTCGTGCTCGGCCAGCGCGGCCATATGCTCGGGCAGGTCGCGGCGCGCCAGGATGCCGCCGTGCACCTTCGGGTGCAGAGTCTTGACGCGGCCGTCAAGCATTTCAGGGAAGCCGGTGTAGTCGGCCACCTCCGTCACGGGCAGGCCGCTGTCGGCCAGCAGCTTGGCGGTGCCGCCGGTGGAAAGCAGCGTGACGCCGAGCGCGTTCAGTTCGCGCGCGAAATCGACGATGCCGGTCTTGTCGGAAACGGAGAGTAGGGCTTGCTTGATCATGGCTGTGGGAGACGCTTCAAATTCAAAGTAAACCGTGCTGCTGCAGCTTCTTGCGCAGCGTATTGCGATTGATGCCCAGGTAGGCGGCCGCCAGCGACTGGTTGCGCTCGGCGCGCACCATCACGGCTTCCAGCAGCGGCCGTTCGACCGCCTCGAGCACCATGTTGTACATATTGGACGGCTCTTCGCCGTCCAGGTCGCGAAAGTACGTATCCAGGCTTTCCCGGATGCACTGGTCGATAGCGTTGCGGCTCATGCGGCAAGCAACTCCCCGTTTTTGTTGTTGTTCGCTTCGTCTTGGTCTTGTGCTGCGTCGTCCACGTACACCAGCCGGTCAGAGATCTGCGCCTGCTCGTCGAAGAAGGCATTGACCGCCGCCAGTTGCCCGCCGGTGCTCTCCAGCGTGTTCATGCGGTGGCGGAACAGGTTGGCGCCGCGCAGCCCGCGCGTGTACCAGGCAATATGCTTGCGCGCGGTGCGCACACCGGTGAATTCGCCATAGAAGGCGTAGTGGTCTTCCAGGTGCGCATTCATGATGGCGCGGATCTCGGCCACTTCCGGCGACGGCAGCATCTCGCCGGTCTTCAGGAAATGCTCGATCTCACGGAACAGCCAGGGCCGGCCCTGTGCCGCGCGGCCGATCATGATCGCGTCCGCGCCGGTCAGCGCCAGCACTTGCTTTGCCTTCTGCGGCGTGGTGATGTCGCCGTTGGCGACCACCGGGATCGAGACCGCTGCCTTGACCGCGGCAATGGTCTCGTACTCGGCGTCGCCGTGGTACAGGTCGGCGCGGGTGCGGCCGTGGATGGTCAGCATGCTGATGCCCGCGTCCTCGACCATGCGCGCGACGCGCAGCGCATTGCGGTTCTCGCGGTTCCAGCCGGTGCGGATCTTCAGCGTGACCGGCACCCGGTCGCCCACCGCGCCGACCACGGCCTGGACGATGCGCACCACCAGCGGCTCGTTCTGCAGCAGGGCCGAGCCGGCGGCGACGTTGCACACCTTCTTGGCCGGGCAGCCCATGTTGATGTCGATGATCTGCGCGCCGCGGTCCACGTTGTAGCGCGCGGCCTCGGCCATCATCGACGGCTCGGCGCCGGCGATCTGCACGGCGATGGGCTCGACCTCGCCGGCATGGTTGGCGCGGCGCATGGTCTTCTCGCTCTTCCACAGCTGTGCGTTGGACGCCACCATTTCCGACACCGCATAGCCCGCGCCGAGCTGCTTGCACAGCTGGCGGAAGGGGCGGTCCGTCACGCCCGCCATCGGGGCGACAAACAGGTTGTTGCGGAGTTGGTGAGGTCCGATCTGCACGATTGGGCGGCGGTTCTGAGAGGCTGTCCCGGTGACCGTAGCGCCCTCGCGGCGCGGATGGCGCCAGGGAAGGGATCGGGACAGCCCGCTCTGAGACGGAAGACGAAACGGAAAAACATGCCCCTGCCGATACTGCTGCCGGCGTTGGATCGGGACATGTGCGAGGGCAGGATTCTACCGCCAAACCGTCGCCATTGCCCAAGATTTGAGCATCCGCAGCGCATCCGGGCAGGGGCCGTGGCGCAAACGCCGCCACGCGCGTGGCGCTTGCGCCACTGCCTGAGGTCAGTGGCGCATTCCGAACATCATGTGGCGCGCCAGCGCATGCCGCAGCGGCGGCAGGCAGGCCAGCGCGGCCAGCGACGCGCCCCGCGCGTGCGCGGCCAGCGGGTAGGCGATGCCGAACACGCGCGGCAGCAGGTCGGTCACGCCGATGGTGACGGCGCGGTCGAGCCGGTGGCGGCTGGCAAAGGCTTGCAGCGCCTGCGGCGTGCAGGCGCTGCGCAGCGAATCGGCCAGCGCGAAGGCGTCGCGCAGGCCCAGGTTGAGCCCCTGTCCGGCCACCGGGTGCAGCGTTTGCGCGGCATTGCCGACCGCCGCCACGCGGCCGTTGACGGTCACCGGTGCGGCATTCAGGCCGAGCGGGAAGGCATGGCGCTTGCCGGCCAGCGTGAAATGGCCCATGCGGTCGCCGAAGGCCCGGCCCAGTTCCGCCGCGAACTCGGCTTCCGGGAGCGCGATGCGCCGCGCGGCCTGGTCCGGCGGGCAGCACCACACCAGCGCATAGCCCGGCACGCCGTGCTCCTCGTGCGGCAGCAGCGCCAGCGGGCCTTCCTCGGTAAAGCGCTCCCAGGCCCAGCCCGGCTGCGGGCGCGAGCAGGCCACATGGGCGATCACCGCGGTCTGGCGGTAGTCGCGCGTGCGTGCGCCGCGGCCCTGGTGGGCGGCCTGCTGGTGGAACAACCCGCCCTCGGCCTGCACCACCAGGCGCGCGGCCAGGTGCGCCACCTGGCCGTCGTGGCCGGTGCCGGCCAGCTGCACGGTGCCGGCATCGGGGTCGTCCGCGGCGCGCGGCGCGGGATCCTGTGCGATCTGGTCGATGCGGGTCTCGAACACGCGCTGCAGCCGGCCTTCGCCCGCCGCCTGCGCGGCATGGGCGAGCGCGCGCTCCAGTGCCTCGCACAAGTCGCCGTAGCGCACCACGTAGCCGAGCGCCGGCACGCCGTAGTCGTCATGGTGCAGCCGGACATGGCCGAAGCGGCCGCGCTGCGAGACATGGATGTGCTCGATCGGGCTGCCGGGCACCGGCCAGGCGCCGATCTGCTCCAGCAGCTGGCGGCTGCCATGCGACAGCGCGATCGCGCGCGGATCGCGCGCGGCGCGCGCCGGGGTGGCGGCATCGACCAGCGTCAGGCGCCAGTCGGTAGTGCGCAGCAGCTGGCAGGCCAGCGCCAGCCCGACCGGGCCGCCGCCGACGATGGCGATATCGCAAAGGCCGTGGAAATCACGCTGCGCCGCCGGCATCGTCGCTGCCTCCCGCATGACCCGCATCCGCCTGCGGTTGTGCTGCCGCATCGCGCTTCCAGCAGATCGCATCCGAGCGCGACTTGCCCGCCGCGGCGTCGCGCAGCGCGTTCTCGAGCTTCTGGTGGTTGAAGCCCGGCAGTGCGCGCAGCTGCTCCAGCAGTGCCACATGGTTGGCGGCATTGAGCGGCGCCACGCAGCCCTGGCCCGAATCGGGCGTGCCGATCAGGATCAGCCAGGCCGTGCCGGCCCAGGGCGCGCGGTCGGACACCCGCACCACCACGCGCTCGAGCGCGTCCCAGGCGACTTCCTCGCGCTGGCCGTCGGGGCGGTGCACCACCACGCGGTCCTCGTACAGGTTGATGATGAAGGGTTCGGACGGATCGGGCCGGCGGGTGCTGCCAGCATTGCTGCCGCTGCGGGCCTGGCCCGGAAAGATCCTGCGCAGCCAGCCGATCATCGCAGACCTCCGGCAGCATTTGCGTTATCGCGCATCAGCGCCTCGATCTCGTCGGCCAGCACCGGCACGCCGCGCGTGATCAGCTCGCAGCCGCCGTCGGTGACCACGGCGTCGTCCTCGATGCGGATGCCGATATGCCAGTAGCGCTCGGGCACGTCCTCGGCCGGACGCACATAGATGCCGGGCTCGATGGTCAGCACCATGCCCGGCTGCAGCGGCCGCCACGGGCGCTCGCCCTCGCCGCCGTGGCTGGCCACGCGGTACTCGCCCACGTCATGGACATCCATGCCAAGCCAGTGGCCGGTACGGTGCATGTAGAAGCGGCGGTAGCTGCCGCTGGCGAGCACGTCGTCGAGCGTGCCTTCCTTGTTGCGGTCGAGCAGGCCGGTATCGAGCATGCCCTGCGCCAGCACGCGCACGGCGGCGTCATGCGGCACGTTGTAGGGCACGCCGGCGCGGGTCTCGGCGATGGCGGCGTCCTGCGCGGCCACCACCAGGTCATACAGCTCTCGCTGCGCCGGCGAGAAGCGGCCCGAGACCGGGAAGGTGCGGGTGATGTCCGAGGCGTAGCCGTCGAATTCGCAGCCGGCATCGATCAGGCAGAGGTCGCCGTCCCGCAGTTCGGCGGGGCCGGCGCGGTAGTGCAGCACGCAGGCGTTGGGGCCGGCCGCGACGATCGAGTTATAGGCCACGCTCTGCGCGCCATGGCGGCGGAATTCATAGAGCAGCTCTGCTTCCAGGTGGTATTCACGCAGCCCGGCGCGGGTGGCCTGCATGGCCCGCACATGGGCCCCGGCGGAGATCTGCGCCGCGCGGCGCATGGTGGCCAGTTCGCCCGCATCCTTGAACAGGCGCATTTCATCGAGCAGGGTGCGGATGTCGAGCGCAACCGACGGCGCGGCCACCCCGGCGCGGCCCTGCATGCGCACGGCGTCCAGCCAGCGTCGCATCTGCACGTCGGTGCGGGTCGAGTCGGCCAGCGGGTAGGCGATCTGCGCGCGGTTGGCCAGCAGCGGGGGCAGCGCGGCATCGATCTCTTCGACCGAATGCGCTTCATCGAAGCCGAACGCGGCGCGCGCGCCTTCCGGGCCGAAACGGAAACCGTCCCAGATCTCGCGCTCTTCATGCTTGGGGCGGCAGAACAGGATGCTGCGGTCGGCGTCAGCGGGGTCGCCCGGCGCGCCGGCCACCAGCACCAGCACGGCCTCGGGCTCGGTAAAGCCGCTCAGGTAATAGAAATAGCTGTCGTGCCGGTATGGGTAGTCGCTGTCGCGGTTGCGCATGGCTTCCGGCGCCGTGGGCAGGATCGCCACGCCGCCGCCACCGGCGCGCAGGTGCTGCAGCACACGGGCGCGGCGGTCGCGGCAGGCGGCGAGGAGGGCGTTGTCGGGTGAGGACATGGTAGGGCCTGGGATGAGGAGGATCAGGCCGATTCTACCGCCGCTGGCGCCTTGCTGGCCGCGGGATCTTCCGGGCGCCTTGTCAGCCTGCCCAGTCAGTCGGCTTAGCGCCCGTGCGCCGCCACAGGCGCTGATGCCGCAAGCGCCGCATCCAGCTCGGCCAGCTGCGCCGGCGTGCCCACGTTCTCCCAGCGTCCGTCGAAGCGTTCGCCGGTAGCGGCGCCGGCCTCGATGGCCTCCCAGTAGTAGGGTGTCATCGGCATTTTGGTGCCAGGCTCGATTGCGGTGAAGAGGCGCGTGTCGTACAGGCCGATATTGCCGAATGTCAGCCGTTCGCCACCGTTGGCCAGGGTCCCGTCGAGCGTCAGCAGGCCGTTCGGTTCCAAGGTGAAGTCGCCGTTCGGGTGAAAATCCGGGTTGGGCACCATCACCAGGTGCATGCGTGGGGCGGGCGCGCCGGCCATGTCGTGCGCGCGAAGTAACAGCCTGCGGAAGTCGTAGTCGCAGAAAATGTCGCCCGACACGGCCACGAAGATCTCGCCGCGCTCCGGGTGCGCGGACAGCAGCGGCAGGGCCTGTGCTATGCCGCCGGCGGTTTCCAGCGCAGTGCCCTCGGCAGAATAGGCCAGCCGCACGCCGAAACGGCTGCCGTCTCCCAGCGCGGCTTCTATCTGTCCGCCCAGCCAGGCATGGTTGATGACGATGTCGCGCAGGCCGGCACGCGCCAGCGCCTCGATCTTCCAGACGATCAGTGGCTTGCCGCCCACCGCCAGCAGCGGCTTGGGGCAGGTATCGGTCAACGGACGCATGCGGTCGCCGCGGCCGGCGGCGAAGATCATGGCCTTCATCAGAAGAGAGCCTCCAGGGCAAGCAGCGCGGCCATGCCACCGGCGATGGTCCAGCCCACGCTGCGGGTTCGAGCGGCGATCAGGATGGCCACCACGCCGGCCACCAGCCGCGCGTTGGCCGGGGTGAGGGCAAGCTCGCCATGCTGCATCAGCAGGTCAGGGGCGATCAGCGCCGACAGCATCGCTGCCGGCACGAACTGCAGCGCGGTGCGGAACCACGACGGCAGCCGCACGCGGCCTTCCACGGCGATGAACGACAGGCGGATCAGGAAGGTCGCCAGGCCCGCGGCAAGGAAGACCCACAGCAGGGTCATCGCACTCATGCGGCCCCCTTGCCGGCGGACCCGCCTGGCGTGGCATCGGCGCCACGGCTGGCCGGGCGTTGCCCGGGGCGGTTGCCGCGGCCCAGCACCAGCATGCCCACGGCAATGCCGCCGAGCGCCGCCACCATCAGCCCGAGCTTGTGCGGCAGGCTGTAACAGGCCACCGCCAGCACGCTGGCGGCCAGCGCCGCGGCCACTTGCGAGCGGTGCTTCAGTCCCGGCACGATGATGCCGATGAAGGTCAGCGGCAGGAAGAAATCGAGCGGCCAGTGGCGCGGCACCTGGGCGCCGACCAGCACGCCGGCCAGCGTCGACAGCTGCCAGCTGGCCCACAGCGCGAAGCCGCCGCCGAAGTAGTACCAGTGGCGGTAGCGGGCGCGCGGGCCGCTGTCGCCAAGCCGGTGCGTCATCGCGGCAAAGGCTTCGTCGGTCAGCAGGTAGGCGATCAGCGCCTTCCAGCGCCGCGGCAGGTGCGCGAGCGTGGGCGCGATGGTGGCGGAATACAGCGCGTGGCGCAGGTTGACCATGGCCACCGTCAGCGTGATCACCACTGCCGGGGTGCCGGCGGTCCACAACTGGGTCAGGATCATCTGCGAGGCGCCGCCGAACACGACCACGCTCATCGCGCAGGCCAGCCACGCCGGCATGCCGGCGCCGACGGCCAGCACGCCGTAGATCAGGCCGAACGGCACCACGCCCAGCAGCATCGGCGCGAGCGCGCGCGCGCCGGCCAGCCATTCGCCGGCGGCAGTGATGGCGGGCGCGTGGTGGTCGGGCAGAACTGGCTCGTTGTCGGGCACGGCGTCAGAACGTGTAGCCTGCCGGGCTGGCCACGCCTTCGAGCGCGTCCAGCAGCCGGATCAGCTTGCGCAGTTCGGTGTAGCGGCCGGCCACCTGGCGGGTGTACTTCATCACCAGCGGCAGGTTGGCCAGGTAGCCGTCCTTGCCGTCGCGGTGGTACAGCCGTGCGAAGATGCCCAGCACCTTGAGGTGGCGCTGCAGGCCCATCCATTCAAAGTCGCGATAGAACTCGCCAAAGTCGGCGTTGACCGGCAGGCCGGCCTTGCGCGCGCGCTCCCAGTAGCGGATCAGCCAGTCCAGTTGCTGCTCCTCGTCCCATTCGATATAGGCGTCGCGCCACAGCGAGACCGCGTCGTAGGTGATCGGGCCGGTCACCGCGTCCTGGAAGTCGAGCACACCGGGGTTGGCGCCGCCGTCGAGCACCATCAGGTTGCGCGAGTGGAAATCGCGGTGCACGTAGACCTGCGGCTGCGCGAGAATATTCGCGAGTAGCGTTTCCGTCACTTCATGCAGGTCAGCCTGCTGGGCCTCGGTCAGAGTGGCGCCCAGGTGCCTGGCCACGTACCACTGCGGGAACAGGTCGAGTTCGCGCTGCAGCAGCGCGCGGTCGTAGGCCGGCAGTTCGCCGGGGCGGGTGGCGGCCTGGATGCGGACCAGCGCGGCGGCTGCGTCGGCGTACATGCCGTGGGCGGTGGAATCATCGAGCCGCGACAGGTAGGTCTGGTCGCCAAGGTCGGCCAGCAGCAGGAAACCCTGCTCCAGGTCCTGCGCCAGCACGGTCGGCACGGTCACGCCGGCCGCGCCGAACAGCCCGCACACATGGATGAACGGGCGGCAGTCCTCGTGCGCCGGCGGGGCGTCCATCACGATGGCCGTGGGATGCGCCGGATGGCCGGTGCTGACGCGGAAATAGCGCCGGAAGCTGGCGTCGGCCGAGGCGGGGGCGCAGGAATCGGGATCGGCGGACCATGCCGGGCCGAGTCCGGATACCCAGGCCTTGAGCTGGTCCAGGCGCGGGTCGTGGGGGAGAGCTGCCATACAGATACGTGTGGGGAACGGGCGCAGAGTGGAAATGAAACCGAAAGTAAGCGGGAAGGGGACCCTAGGTTGCCCCGTATAATACCCGACCAGACCCGGGCGCCGGGTGGCCCCCGGGAGGGGCCATTCGGTGCCCCGCAGCCTGCTCCGGCAGGGGCTGGCGGCTTGCAGGCGGGCCGCAGCCGACGCCGAGACTGACAACCCGTGCGAATGACCGAACAACGACGATCACCGAACAACAGGGCCTTGCCTTCGCCTGCCCCAACCAGCGTTCCTGCCCGAGCCAGGCGCGCCGGCGGCCTGCACGCGGGCGCGCTGCGGCCGCTGGTGCTGGCCATGGCCAGCCTGTCGGCCGGCGCACACGCCCAGATGTCCGGTTCGGCGATCCCCGATCTCGACCAGGTCGAGCCGGTGTTCGAAGCCGCGCCGAAAGCGCCGCCGCTTCCGGTGGAGTCCGGCGAACTGGTGCCGCGGCTTGCCGAACCCGGCAAACAGTCAGACGCCGGCCCCGGCGGCCCGACCTTTATCGAGGCCGACCGCATGACCGGCTACAGCGAGCGTGGCGTCGAGCTGGAAGGCCATGCCGAGCTGCGCCGTGACGGCGGTGCGATCAAGGGCGACAAGCTGACCTACGACCAGGACACCGACGAAGCCTTCGCGCAGGGCAATGTACGGATGTCGCGCAGCGGCACGCTGGCGGTCGGCCCCGAGGCGCGGATGAAAGTCGAGGCCAACGAAGGCTACATGCTGTCGCCGGACTATTATTTCCAGCAGACCGGAGGCACGGGCAAGGCCGAGCGCATCGACTTCCTGGACAAGGACCGCAGCACCGCCAGGCACGCGTCGTACACCACCTGCTCGCCCGACAACGCCGACTGGTACTTCAGCGCGAACCGGATCGACCTGGACAACGACCGCCAGGTGGGCGTGGCCTACGGCGGCGTGCTGAACTTCTTCGGCGTGCCGATCGCGGCGGCGCCGGCGTTCAGCTTTCCGCTGAACGACGAGCGCCGCAGCGGGTTCCTGGCGCCGCTGATGGGCTACAGCTCGCGTTCGGGCTTCGACCTGACCACGCCGTACTACGTCAACATTGCGCCGAACCGCGACCTGACCATCTATCCGCGTCTGATGACGGAGCGCGGCCTGCAGCTCGGCGGTGAGTACCGTTACCTTGGCCAGGGCTACAACGGGCGCCTGCGCGCCGAGTTTCTGCCGGACGACAAGAAGACCAACTCGAACCGCTGGGCCTACTCGGTCCAGCATAACCAGAACCTGGCCAAGGGTCTTAATGCCTACCTGAACGTGAACCGGGTATCGGACGACCAATACCCGGACGACTTCAACCGCAGCGTTGCGCAGTCCGCGCAACGCCAGTACCTGCAGGAAGGCGGCGTTACCTACAGCTGGCAGGATTTCACGGTGCTGGCGCGGGTGCAGAAGTTCCAGACGCTGCGCCCCAGCGAGCCGTCGTACGAGCGCGTGCCGCAGCTCAACGGCAAGTACATCCGCTACGACCTGGGCGGCTTCGACGTGCAGGTGGAAGCGGACTACACGCGCTTCCGCATTCCGCTGACGTCCACCGGCTTCCAGCAGCCGCAGGGCGAGCGCATGTATATCCAGCCGAGCATCAGCTACCCGATCGTGCGGGCGGGCTGGTACGTGACGCCGAAGGTCACCTTCAATGCGACCCAGTACCAGATGGAGGCGGCCTCCAACACGCCTACGGCGCAGAATAACTTCTCGCGCGTGCTGCCGACCATGAGCCTGGACTCAGGCATGACGTTCGAGCGCGAGGCACCGACGGTCAGCCGCCTGTTTGGCGTGAATTATGTGCAGACGCTCGAGCCGCGCCTGTTCTATGTGTACACCCCGTTCCGCGACCAGAGCCAGTTCCCGCTGTTCGACACGGTGCAGTCGGACTTCGGCTACGGGCAGATCTTCAGCGAGAACCCCTTCACCGGCTACGACCGCATTGCCGACAACAACAAGCTGACCGGCGGCCTGACCACGCGCCTGATCGAAGCCGACACCGGCATCGAGCGCTTCCGCGGCACCATCGCGCAGCGCTACGACTTCACCGGCCAGCGCGTGCAGATCAACGGCACGCTGGCGGATCCCAAGGCGGGTTTCTCGGACCTGCTGGCGGCTACCACTATCCAGATGTTCCGCGGCTATTACCTGGACGCTGGCGTGCAGTACAACCCGGACAGCGACCGGATCAACTACGGCAACGTGGCGCTCTCTTACCGGCCCGAGTCGCGCAAGGTGATTAACGCTGGCTACCGCTACCGCCGCCCGACCTCGGTGACCGACAACACCGCGATCGACCAGTTCGAGGTGTCGAGCCAGTGGCCGATCACGCGCCGTGCCTTCGGCATCGCACGCTTTGCCTTCGACCTGACTGCAAGCCAGATGGTCGACGCGCTGGCGGGCGTCGAGTATGCCGCCGACTGCTGGGTTGGCCGCGTGGTCTACCAGCGCTTCCGCAACACCACGAATGGCTACACCGGGCGGGTCTTCCTGCAGGTGGAGTTCCGTGGCCTTTCCAAGATCGGTTCCAACCCGTTGAACATCCTGCGCCTGAACGTGCCGGGCTATGAGCCCGTATCGGCCAAGCCGGTGCCGACGACCCAGTTCGATCACTATGAATGACGGATTACGATGAAACGTCAAGAATTTGCCGTGTTTTCCTTTCTCCTGACGTCCTGGCACCGCTTGCTGCTGCCGGCCGTGCTGGCCGCCATGGCGGTGCCGGCTGCCGCGCAGCTCAAGGCGCCCGGGACGGCGCCGCGCTCCACCGGCATCTTCGTGCCGCAGGCGTCTGACGTCGCGGCGCCGTCGAGCCAGCCCAAGCTGGGCGTGCCGCCGGCCGGCGGCCAGAAGCGTTCGCAACTGGTCGACGAAGTGGTTGCGGTCGTCAACAACAGCGTGATCACGCGGCGCGAGCTGCTCGACCGTGCCGACGAAATCGAAGGCCAGCTGCGTACCGCCGGCCGCCCGGTGCCCGCGCGCGCCGACCTGCTGGGCGAGGTGCTCGAGCGCCTGGTGATGGAGCGCGTGCAGACCCAGGCCGCACAGGATGCCGGCATCCGCGTGACCGACCAGGAAATCGACCGCGCCATTGAATCGGTGGCGCAGCAGAACCGGCTGAACGCGACCGAGCTGCGTCGCCGCGTCGAGGCCAGCGGCATGACCTGGACCAAGTACCGCGAAGAGCTGCGCAAGCAGGTGCAGGTGATCCGCCTGCGCGAGCGCGAGGTCGACTCCAAGGTGCAGGTCTACGACGGCGAGATCGACAACTACCTGGCGGCCCGCGGCGGCCAGGGCGCCGCCAGCGGCCCGACCGAATACAACGTGGCGCAGATCCTCGTGCGCGTGCCCGAGAATGCCTCGGACGCACAGAAGCAGGCGCAGCGCGCCAAGGCCGAAGGGCTGCTCAGGCAGGCCCAGGGCGGTGCCGACTTCGCGCAGCTGGCACAGGCCAATTCCGAGGGCGCCGAGGCGGCCCAGGGCGGAGCCATGGGCTTCCGCGAGATCGGCCGCCTGCCGGTACAGTTCGCCAACGCCGTGGTCGACCTGCAGGCTGGCGCAGTGGCGCCGCAGGTGGTGGAAAGCGCCGCGGGCTTCCATGTGGTCAAGCTGGTGGCCAAGCGCGCGGCGCCGGCATCCAGCCCGGCCGCGGCCTCGAAGATCACCCAGACCCAGGTGCGCCACATCCTGATCCGCACCGGCCCCAACATGCCCGAGGCCGAGGCGCGCCGCCAGCTCGGCACGCTGCGCGACCGCATCACCCACGGCGGCGACTTTGCCGACGCCGCCAAGCGCTTCTCGCAGGACGGCTCGGCGCAGAACGGCGGCGACCTCGGCTGGGTGTCGCCGGGCGAGCTGGTGCCCGAGTTCGAGCAGGCCATGAGCCGCCTGCGCCCGAACGAGATCTCGGAGCCGGTGGTCACGCAGTTCGGCGTGCACCTGATCCAGGTGCTCAACCGGCGCGAGACCGAGATGTCGCCCGAGAAGCAGCGCGACTTCGCCCGTGCCGAAGTCCGCGAACAGAAGCTGCGCGCAGCCTATGATGACTGGGTGCGCCAGCTGCGTTCGCAGGCGTATGTGGAGTACCGGATCAACCGGCAGCGCTGAAGCGCCGGCCCCCGATCGGCTGACCTGACATGCCCGACCCGCTAGCCCTAGCCATCTCGACCGGAGAACCCGCCGGCATCGGTCCCGATATCACCATCGGGGCGTTGCTGCAGCTGGCGGGCGCCAACAATGGCGTCGGTGGCGGGCAATACCGCTTCCATGTGCTGGGCGATGCCCGCCTGCTGGCCGATCGCGCCGCGGCGCTGGGCGCCACGCACGCCTGGGAGCGGCGCATTGCCGACGGCGACGTGGTCGTCGAGGACATCCCGCTGGCAGTCGCGTGCGAGGCCGGGCGGCTCGACGCGCGCAACGGCCCCTATGTGCTGAAGCTGCTCGATGCCGCCATCCGCGGCTGCCGCGCGCGCGGCAAGGCAGCGCCCCGGTATGCCGCAATGATCACGGCGCCGGTGCAGAAGAGCACCATCAACGACGCCGGCGTGCCCTTCACCGGCCATACCGAATACCTGGCCGACAGCGCCCGCGTGCCGCGCGTGGTGATGATGCTGGCCGGCCCGCAGCCCGCGCACGACGGGGCCATGCTGCGCGTGGCGCTGGCCACCACCCACCTGCCGCTGCGCGCGGTGCCCGATGCGCTGTCCGTGCCAATGCTGGTGCAGACGCTGTCGATCATCGATGCCGACCTGCGCCGCTACTTCGGCATCGCGCGGCCGTGCATCCTGGTCACGGGCCTGAACCCGCACGCCGGCGAAAGCGGCCATATGGGCCGCGAAGAGATCGACATCATCATGCCCGCGCTGGCGCAGGCAAAAGATGCCGGCATCGACGCGCGCGGACCCTTTCCGGCCGACACGCTGTTCCAGCCGCGCCACCTGCGCGATGCCGACTGCGTGCTGGCGATGTACCATGACCAGGGGCTGGCGCCACTGAAATACGGCACCTTCGGCCACGGCGTGAATATCACGCTGGGGCTGCCCTTTATCCGCACCTCGGTGGACCATGGCACCGCGCTCGACCTTGCCGGCACCGGCCAGGCCGAACACGGCAGCATGATCGAGGCCATCCGCAGTGCGGTCATCATGGCCGGCCACGCCAATGGCCGGCGCCCTGGCAGCAACGGTGCCACGGGCAGCCATCCTGGCCACACCCATTCCGGCCCGCAGCCGCCATGCTGAAGCTGGACGAATAACCCATGCGTTCAAACGTGCACCAGGGCCATGTGGCCCGCAAACGATTCGGGCAGAACTTCCTGGTCGACGACACCGTCATCCACGGCATCGTCAATGCCATCAGCCCGCAGGCCGACGACGTGCTGGTCGAGATCGGTCCCGGCCTGGGTGCCCTGACCACCCCGCTGCTCGAACGGATCCCGCAGATGCAGGTGGTGGAACTCGACCGCGACCTGGTCGAGCGCCTGCGCCGCCGCTACGGCGAGCGTCTGCAGGTCCACGCCGGCGACGCGCTGGACTTCGACTTCGGCAAGCTGGAGGTGCCGGGGCGGCCGCTGCGCATCGTCGGCAACCTGCCGTACAACATTTCCAGCCCGCTGCTGTTCCACCTGATGGACTTCGCCGACCAGGTGCGCGACCAGCACTTCATGCTGCAGAAGGAAGTGGTGGAGCGCATGGTGGCCGAGCCCGGCAGCAAGGCCTTCGGCCGGCTGTCGATCATGCTGCAGGTCCGCTACTACATGGAGCATGTGCTCGACGTGCCGCCGGGCAGCTTCAACCCGCCGCCCAAGGTCGATTCCGCCGTGGTGCGCATGATCCCCTGGCCGCGCCACCTCGACGGCCGGCTGCGTTCGCCGCATGCCGATTGCGACATCACCGTGCTGGGCGACGTGGTCACCGCGGCGTTCTCGCAGCGGCGCAAGGTGCTGCGCAACACGCTCTCGTTCCTGCGCGACCAGGTCGACTTCGATGCGATGGGCTTCGACCTTGGCCGCCGCGCCGAGGAAGTGCCCGTTGGCGAGTATGTCGAACTGGCCCGGCGCCTGGGTGGTACGCCGCCATCCGGCCAGGCCGGACAGGCCGCCTGAGGCCCGTGCAACCCGATTCCCGAATCCCGAATTTCCCGCGACTATTTCGTGCAAGACCGTCCCATGACAGCCCAGACCCAAACCAACCGGCGTCCCGTGATCCTGACCGGCGACCGTCCCACCGGCCCGCTGCACCTTGGCCACTATGTCGGCTCGCTGAAGAGCCGCGTGGTGCTGCAGGATTCGCATGAGCAATACGTGCTGCTGGCTGACACCCAGGCCATGACCGACAACGCGCACGATCCCGACAAGGTGCGCCGCAACGTGCTGGAAGTGGCGCTGGACTACCTGGCCGTGGGCATCGACCCGGCCAAGACCACCATCACCGTGCAGTCGCACCTGCCGGCGCTGGCCGAGCTGACGCTGATGTACCTGAACTTTGTCACGGTGGCGCGGCTTGAGCGCAACCCGACCATCAAGGAAGAGATCCAGGCGCGTGGCTTTGGCCGCGACATCCCAGCCGGCTTCCTGTGCTACCCGGCATCGCAGGCCGCGGACATCACCGCCTTCAAGGCCCACGTAGTGCCGGTGGGCGAAGACCAGGCGCCGCTGATCGAGCAGACCAACGAGATCGTGCGCCGCATCAACCACCAGGTTGGCCGCGAAGTGCTGCCCGAATGCAAGGCCCTGATCCCCGAGTTCGGCCGCCTGCCTGGTGTGGACGGCAAAGCCAAGATGAGCAAGTCGCTCGGCAACGCGATCGCGCTGGGGGCCTCGCCCGAGCAGATCAAGGCCGCGGTGCACAGCATGTACACCGACCCCAACCACCTGCGCGTGTCGGACCCGGGCCAGGTCGAGGGCAACGTGGTGTTCACCTACCTGGATGCGTTCGACCCCAACACCGAGGAAGTCAAGGCGCTGAAGGAGCATTACCAGAAGGGCGGCCTGGGCGACATGGTGCTCAAGCGCCGCGTCGAGGGCGTCCTGCAGGACATGCTGGCCCCGATCCGCGCGCGCCGCGAAGAACTGGCCAAGGATCCGGACTACGTGTTCGACATCCTGCGCCAGGGCACCGCGAAGGCGCGCGCACTGACCCAGCAGACGCTGGACGAAGTGCGCGACGCGCTCGGCATGTTCTCGTTCGAGGCACGCCGCTGAGCGTCAGGCAGCGGCGGCTTCGGCCGCCGCCGTATTACGGTAGCCGCGCCGCTCAGGCGCGGCGATTGACCAGCGCGATGCCGGCCAGCACCAGGAGTGCCGCCACGGCAAAGCGCGGGCCCACCGCATCGCGCATCAGCACCACGCCGAAGGCGACCCCGAACAGCGGCGTCAGGAAGGAAAACACCGACAGCCGCGACGCCAGGTAACGCCGCAGCAGCCAGAACCAGGTCAGGTAGCTGGCAAACGCGATCAGCACTGACTGGTAGAACAGGCTCGCCAGCACCACTCCGTCGATCTGCACGGTTGCGGTCTGGCCGGCGGCCACCGCCATCGCCAGCAGCATCACCGCGGACACCGCCAGCTGGTACAGCAGGGTCTTGCTGGCCGGGGCGCTGGCCAGCGGGCTGGCGCGCACCACCACGGTGGTGGCGGCCCACAGTGCGCCGGCGAGGATGCCAAGCGCATCGCCCAGCAGCGTGCTGGCCTGCGCCGACGGCGCGGCAATGCCATCGGCAAAGGCCAGCGCCATGCCCGCGAACGCGAGCGCCACGCCCAGCCATTGCCCGGTGTGCAACCGCTCGCCCGGCACCACGAAATGCAGTCCCAGCGCGGTGAAGATCGGCGCGGTGTACAGGAACACCGCCATGCGCGAGGCGGTCGTGTGGCCCAGCCCGACGAAGATGCAGAAGAACTCCGCGCCGAACAGCAGCCCGGCCAGCAAGCCGGCGTTCAGCGTGCCGTCGCGCCGCCACAGCGGCGTGCCGCGCCAGGCGGCAAAGCCGAACACCAGCAACGCCGCCACTGCCGAGCGCACGCCGGCCTGCAGCACCGCGCCCATCAGCGGCGCGGTGACCTTGATCACCACCTGCTGCAGGCCCCAGGCGGCGCACAGCACCACCATCAGGCCCACGGCGATGCCGTCGAGCGGCTGCCGGGCCAGGGTTTGCGTGCTCATGGCCAGCGTCCGTCAGGGACGGCTGGCGTCGCGGGTGGTATGGCGCTCGATCAGCTCGATCTTGTAGCCGTCCGGGTCTTCGACAAAGGCGATCACGGTGGTGCCGCCCTTGACCGGGCCGGCTTCGCGCGCGACCTTGCCGCCGGCGGCGCGGATGCGCTCGCAGGCGGCCGCGGCATTGTCGGTTTCCAGCGCGATATGGCCGTAGGCCGTGCCCAGGTCATATTGGTCGACGCCGTAGTTGTAGGTCAGCTCCAGCACCGCGGTCTCGCTCTCGGGCCCGTAGCCGACGAAGGCGAGGCGGTACTTGTACTCAGGGTTGTCGCTCTGGCGCAGCAGCTGCATGCCGAGCACGCGGGTGTAGAAATCGATAGAGCGCTGCATGTCGCCGACGCGCAGCATGGTGTGGAGGAGTCGCATTTGAGGGCCTTCAACTGTTTTAGGTATAGGAAGGCGCCATTTTAGTGCGTTTGGCCGAAACGTACCGGCCCGCTCCCGCCCGCTCAGAAGGTTGGCAACAGCTCGGGCGGGTGTGCCCGCAGTTGCGCGCGCGCATCGCGGAACTCGGGGAAGATCGATTCCACGGTCTGCCAGAAGCGCGGGCCATGGTTCATTTCCTTCAGGTGCGCCAGCTCGTGCGCGGCGACATAGTCGATCATCGACAGCGGGAAATGCATCAAGCGCCAGTTCAGCCGGATCTTGCCGTCGGCGGTGCAACTGCCCCAGCGTGTGGCGGCCGAGGTCAGCGCAAAGCCGGTGTGGCGCACGCCCAGCTTGTCGGCATAGATATCGAGCCGCTCGGCCAGCAGCCGGCGCGCCTGCTGCTGCAGCCAGCCCTGCACGCGGTCCTTGATCTGCTGCTCGTCGGCATGGCCCGGCAGCGCCAGGTGCAGCACGCGGCGGTCGGCATCGAACAGCAGCGCGCCGAGCGGCGACTCCAGCGACAGCGTCAGCGGCTGCCCCAGGAAGGGCAGGCTGGCGCCGTCGCGCCATTGCACCGTGGGCAGGATGCGGCGCGACTCGCGGTGGCGCCACTCGCCCAGCTTGTTGAAGATCCAGCGCTGTTTTTCCAGGATGGCCGACTCGATGTCCGCCAGCGTGACCCAGCGCGGCGCCGTGATCGACAGGCCGCGGTCGTCGATGGTGAAGCCGATGGTGCGGCGCGCCGAGCGCTTGAGCGTGTAGTGCAGCGGCCGTTCGCCGATACGCAGCAGGCGTGCGTTGGGTTGCGGCACCGGCCATGCGGGCTGCTGCGGGGGCTCTTGCACAAGCGGGGCCGCTGGCTGCGTCGCCTGGGCGGACTCCGCCAGCGGCAGGTCCAGCTGCGCGCCGTCGGCGTCAGGTCGCAGCAGCTTCATGCGGCGGGCCCGCCCGGAGCCGCGCCCCGGTAGCTCTGCGGATCGATGCGGCGCATGTCGCGCTCGATCCATTCCGCCACCTCCTGGTTGAGCTGGTCCGCGGTCTTGTTGGCCGAGGCGATCGCCGGGCCGACCGAGATCGTCACCATGCCCGGGTGCTTCAGGAACGAATTGCGCGGCCACACCCGGCCCGAGTTGACCGCCATCGGCAGCACCCAGGCGCCGGTTTCCACCGCCAGGCGCGCGCCGCCGCTCTTGTAGCGCGCCTTCTCCAGGCCCGAAGGCGTACGCGTGCCTTCCGGGAACATGATGATCCAGGCGCCTTCGGCCAGCCGCTCGCGGCCCTGGCGCGCGGCCGAGGCGAAGGCGCGGGTGCCTTCCTTGCGGTTGATATGGACCATCTTCAGCATGCCCAGCGCCCAGCCGAAGAACGGCACCAGCAGCAGCTCGCGCTTGAACACGAAGCACAGCGGCTTGGGCATCAGCGCCACGTAGGCCACGGTTTCCCAGGCCGACTGGTGCTTGGACAGCAGCACCACCGGCTTGTCGAGCATCACGTCCATATGCTCATGGCCTTCGATGCGGTACTGGATGCCGCAGATGCCGCGCGCGGCCCAGATCACCAGCAAGGGCCAGCCGCGCACGAAGCGGAAGCGCTGGTCGGCATTCATGAACGGGAACACCAGGAAGCAGGCGCAGGCGTACGGCGGCGTCAGCACCAGCAGGTACAGCGCAAACAACAGGGAACGAAGAAACGTCATGCGGGGGGCGCGAATAGGGAATGGATGCGGGTGGTCAGCCGGCGCTATGAGTGGGCGGGCGCTGTGCGCCGCCGTTGCCGGTCAGCCAGCGTGCAAACGCGCGCAGGTCGTCGTGTACCTGCGTGCCCGGCGGCAGGCCACCCTGGTCGAAGGTCTTCTGGCCTTTGCCGCTGCGCACCAGGTGCGGCGCGCAGCCAACTGCCACGCCGGCTTCCAGGTCGCGCAACGAATCGCCAACGATGGGCACGCCGCGGAGCTCGATGCCGAAGCGCTCGCTGATCTGCTCCAGCATGCCCGGCTTGGGCTTGCGGCAGTCGCAACCGTCCGCGGCGGTATGCGGGCAGAAGAACACCGCGTCGACGCGCCCGCCCAGGCGCGCGAGCAACGTGTGCATCTTCTCGTGCATGGCGTTGAGCGCGCTCATCTCGAACAGCCCGCGGCCGATGCCGGACTGGTTGCTGGCGAGGACCACGCGGTAGCCGGCCTGGTTCAGCGCGGCGATGGCCTCCAGGCTTCCGTCGATCGGCACCCATTCATCGGGCGTCTTGATGAACTGGTCGCTGTCGAGGTTGACCACCCCGTCGCGGTCCAGGATGACAAACTTGGGCGGCGTCTGCGGCATGTGCGGCTCCGGTGGCTGGGATCAGGCGGCCAGCTTGGAGATGTCGGCCACGCGGTTGGCCATCGCATGCAGCGAAGCCAGCAGCGCCAGGCGGTTGGCGCGCAGCTGCGCATCCTCGGCCATCACCATCACATCATTGAAGAAGCGGTCGACGGCATCGCGCAGCTGGGCCAGGTCGCGCAGCGCGGCGGTGAAATCGCCGCTGGCGAAGGCTGCTTCCACGGCCGGGCGCACGCGCTCGATGGCGGCGTGCAGCGCGCCTTCGGCCTCTTCCTGGAACAGCGCCGGATCGACGGCGCCGACCGGCTCCGTGTTCTTGCGCAGGATGTTGGTGATGCGCTTGTTGGCGGCGGCCAGGGCCTCGGCCTCGGGCAGCGCGGCAAAGGTGCGCACTGCCTCCATGCGGCCCAGGATGTCGTGCAGCTGGTCCGGGCGCAGGCTGACCACGGCCTCGACTTCGTTGGTGGTGTAGCCCTTGTCCTTCAGGTAGCCGCGCACGCGGTCGTACAGGAAGTCGGCAATGGCCTCGGGTGCCGGCTTGACTGCAGCGATGCCGGCAAAGGCCTGCTGCGTCAGCGCCAGCAGCGACGACAGCGACAGCGCCAGCGGCTTTTCGATCAGCATGCGCAGGATGCCCAGCGCATGGCGGCGCAGCGCGAACGGGTCCTTCTCGCCGGTGGGCTGCAGGCCGATGCCCCAGATCCCGACCAGGGTCTCGAGCTTGTCGGCCAGCGCCACGGCGGTGCTGACCGCGCCCGCGGGCAGCGCATCGCCGGCAAAGCGCGGACGGTAGTGTTCGGAGCAGGCCAGTGCCACGTCTTCGGCCTCGTCGTCGTGGCGGGCGTAGTACGTGCCCATGGTGCCCTGCAGCTCGGGGAACTCGCCGACCATGTCGGTCAGCAGGTCGGCCTTGGCCAGCTCGGCGCCGCGCATCGCGGCGGCCTTGTCGGTGGGCACGCCGCTGTCGTTGAGCGCATCGGCGATATGGCCGGCGATCTGCTGCAGGCGCTGCACGCGGTCCAGCTGGGTGCCGATCTTGTTGTGGTAGACCACGCTGGCCAGCTGCGGCACGCGCGATGCCAGCGTCTTCTTGCGGTCCTGGTCGAAAAAGAACTTGGCATCGGCCAGGCGCGGGCGCACCACGCGCTCGTTGCCGGTGATGATCGACTGTGGTGTCTCGGTGGCCAGGTTCGACACGATCAGGAAGCGGTTGCGCAGGTGGCCGTCGGCATCGGTCAGCGCAAAGTACTTCTGGTTGGTCTGCATGGTCAGGATCAGGCATTCCTGCGGCACCGCCAGGAAGGCTTCCTCGAAATGGCAGGCATAGACCACCGGCCATTCCACCAGCGAGTTGACTTCATCGAGCAGCGAATCGGGCATGATCACCTGGTCGGCGCCGGCTTCCTTGAGCAGCGCGGTGCGCATGCGCTCGCGGCGCTCGGCGTAGCTGGCCACCACGTGGCCGGCGGACTCCAGCTGCTGCGCATAGTCATTGGCATGCGCGATCTCGATCCTGCCGTGCGACAGGAAACGGTGGCCTTGGGTCAGGTTGCTGGCCTGAAGCCCCAGCAGCGTCACCGGCAGGATCTCGGCGCCGAACAGTGCGATCAGGCTGTGCGCCGGGCGCACGAAATGCACCGTGCTGCCGTCCGGACGCTGGTAGCTCATGACCTTGGGGATCGGCAGCTTCGCAATGGTGTCTTCCAGCGCTGCCTGCACCGCGGCAGCGAGTTCGGCGCCGCGTGCGGTATAGCGGTAGAAGAAGGCCTCGGCCTTGCCGTCGGAGGCGCGCTCCAGCGACTGCCAGTCGATCTCGGCGACGCCGACCGACTTGGCCAGCGCGGCCAGCTTCTTGGCCAGCGGCGCGGTGGGCTCGCCGTTGGCGTCCAGCGCCACCGACAGCGGCAGGACCTTCTCGCGCTGCTCGCGGTCCGGCGCGCTGCGGCGCACGCCCGCCACCAGCGCGGCCAGGCGGCGCGGGGTGGCGAACGGCGTCACGGTGGCGCCCGGCTCAAGCAGGTCGCGCTCGCCCAGGCCGGCGAACAGGCCCTGCGCGAAGGCGTCGCCCAGGCGTCCCAGCGCCTTGGGTGGCAGTTCTTCGGTGAACAGTTCGATCAGCAGCGAGTCGGTCATGGGTTGCGACATGAATCGTATCCAGCAAGTTGTAGCGCGCGCCGCTTATCAGCAGCGCGGCGAAAGATTAGGTTCCACTCCGGACAGCAGCCACAGGCCGTTCTGTTGCCGGAATTGCAGCGTGGTGTAGGCGCATTGCGCGGCCGCCGCGGCGCTGGCCGCGCCGTTGCTGCCGCCGCGGCTGCCTGCAGCCGGGAAGCGCGCGTCGATGCGGCGCAGGCGCTTGTCGTAGCGGATCTCGTCGATGCGCCCGCCCACCCAGAAATCGATCTTCGGCGGCAGCTGCGCCGCCGAGTGGTAGGTCTTGACCGTGCGGCGGGTGCGGCCGTTGTGGGTCTCCATCTCCACCCACGTCAGCGGGTAGCGGATCGCGCTTTCATAGGCGCGCAGCGGCACGCGGTGCCACCCCAGGTCGCGCTGGCCGGACAGGTCGCATGAGAACGAGCGCACCAGCTGCGTCCACTGGTCGAGCGCGTTCAGCGACGGGCGCCATTGGCGCGCCATGGCAAGCTGCAGCGCCTGCGGGTCGGCCTCGCACACATTGCTCAGCTCCGCCGGCAGCATCAGCGCCTGCGCGCTGGGTGCCGCCTGCGCGCGCGCGCCGATGGCATTGCCGGCGGCGGCGAGCGCGGCGATCGCCATGGCGCAGCACAACGCGCTGCGCGCCAGTTGCGTCATGCCCGGGCTCCGCCGTTGCCGCACATCGGGAAGCCGAGGGCCTCGCGCGAGTCGTAGTAGGCCTGTGCCACTTGGCGCGACAGGTTGCGGATGCGGCCGATATACGCCGCGCGCTCGGTCACCGAGATCGCGCCGCGCGCGTCCAGCAGGTTGAAAGTGTGGGCGGCCTTGAGCACCTGCTCGTAGGCGGGCAGCGCCAGGCGCGTGCCCGCGGCCTGGCCTTCCTCGGCGCCGTCGCCATTGCCCATTAGCCGCTTGGCCTCGCCTTCGTGCTCGGCGAAATGGCGGAACAGGATCTCGGTGTTGCTGTGCTCGAAGTTGTAGGTCGACTGCTCGACTTCATTCTGGTGGTACACGTCGCCATAGGTCAGGCGGCGCGTCTCGCCGTTCTCGACCCACTCGGTCCAGATCAGGTCATAGACGTTCTCGACCTTCTGCAGGTACATCGCCAGGCGTTCGATGCCGTAGGTGATCTCGCCGGTGATGGGCTTGCAGTCGATCCCGCCCACCTGCTGGAAGTAGGTGAACTGTGTCACTTCCATGCCGTTGAGCCAGACTTCCCAGCCCAGGCCCCAGGCGCCCAGCGTGGGATTCTCCCAGTCGTCCTCGACGAAGCGGATGTCGTTCTGCTTGAGGTCCAGGCCGAGCGCCTCGAGCGAGCCCAGGTACAGCTCCAGGATGTTCTCGGGCGCGGGCTTGAGCACCACCTGGTACTGGTAGTAGTGCTGCAGGCGGTTGGGGTTCTCGCCATAGCGGCCGTCCTTGGGGCGGCGCGACGGCTGCACGTAGGCGGCGCGCCACGGCTCGGGGCCGAGCGCGCGCAGGAAGGTGTGTACGTGGGATGTGCCGGCGCCGACCTCCAGATCGATGGGTTGCAACAGCGCGCAGCCCTGCCGGTCCCAATAGGCCTGCAGGGTCAGAATCATTTGTTGGAAGGTCAGCATATGAAGACTAGGTAGAGGCACCCGGGCGCGGTCGCGCCGCCCGGCATGCAGGCCCCGCAGCGCGTGCCGGAGCCGGCGCATGCGGATTTTGCCAAACCCTGAATTCTATCGGCTTTTTGGCAAGGCGCCCCGTTTGGCGGGGCCGGCTAGGGCACGCACCGATGGCTGAGGATGCTTGCCAATGTCGGCCCTACGCAACGCATCGGGAAAATACTGAGGCGGATTTCAGGTTTGGCCGCTGCTAGCCGATAACGTTTTTGTATACAGTATGAGTAAGCAACCCGTTTCAGAGCGTTGCGATTGACAGTCCGTGCCGGCATGGCGGGCACGGCGGCTGCTGGCTGGCACCGCAGTAGCCGTTTGTCGGTAACTGATTATTGATGGGGACTTGGCATCATGGCACTTCTTTCTCGCAAGCCTTACCTGGTCGCAATCGCGGTCATGATCGCCGCGGCCACCGTGTCCGTGGCGACCGGGCTGCTGGGCTGAACCGGCTGGCGCTCACCTGAGGCGCCACAACCGGCACCGTAATCCAGCACCGGACGGCGGCGGCGATCCCGCCGCGTCCGGTGCCTGCTTCTACCTGTGCCTTCAGCTTGTGCCGCGCATCTTGCGCGCACGCCAGGCAGCCATCCCCAGCACCAGCGCAAACAGCGCCAGCACCGGCGCGTTCCCCCAGCGGATATAGGGCGTCAGCCCCTGCATGCCCTGCACCTCGGCCGCCAGCGTGCCGACTGTGAAGGTCGGCAGGCGTTGCTGCACCGAGCCATCCGGGCGCACCACCGCGGTCATGCCGGTATTGGTCGAGCGCAGCATCGGCCGGCGCGTTTCCAGCGCGCGCATGCGCGAGATCTGCAGGTGCTGGTCCAGCGCGATGGTGTCGCCGAACCACGCCAGGTTGGTCAGGTTGGCCAGGACATTGGCCGGCGCCGGCTGCTGGCGCAGCGTCTGCGCGATTTCCTCGCCGAACAGATCCTCGTAGCAGATATTGGGCGCCACGCGCACGCCGCGCACCGGCAGCGAGGCCTGGTCGAGCCCGCCGCGGCGGAAGTCGCCCAGCGGCATCTTCATCATGTCGACGAACCAGCGGAACCCCAGCGGGATGAATTCGCCGAACGGCACCAGGTGGTGCTTGTTATAGCGGTACAGGCGTTCGGTCTCGGGGCCCAGGCCGAAGACGCTGTTGGTGAAGTCCACCGGGGAGTCGGCGCCGGCGGCGCCGAACAGCACCGTGGTGCCGCTGGCCAGCGCGTGGTCGCGCACCGCCACGGCCACGTCGACCGGCAGCTCCTGCAGGATGACCGGGAACGCGGTTTCCGGCGTGACCACCAGGTCGGCCGGCGCGGCGGTGATCATGTCGCGGTACAGCTCGATCGAGCGCTGGATGCCGGCGGGCTCGAACTTGATGTCCTGGGCCACGTTGCCTTGCAGCAGCCGCACCGACAGCGGCTTGCCGGCGGGCGTGGTCCAGGCCAGCGGCGCCAGCGCGGCGCCCGCAGCGGGCAGGGCCAGTGCCAGTGCCAGTGCGCCCAGCGCCCGGCCGCGTTCGCCGCGGCCCAGTCCGCGTACGGCAGCGGCCAGCAATGCCGCCACCGCGGCTGCCAGGGCGCCGATGCCGTACACGCCAAGCAGCGGCGCGAAGCCGGCCAGCGGGCCATCGGCATGGGCATACCCGCCCGACAGCCACGGGAAGCCGGTAAACACCACGCCGCGCAGCCATTCGGCGAGACCCCAGGCAGCGCCGAAGGCCAGCGGCGCCAGCAGCGTGGTCCCCGGCAGGCGCGCCGTCAGCCGATGCCACAGCGCGCCGGCCAGCGCCGGGTAGAGCGACAGGAAGCCCGAGAACAGCACCACCGCCAGCGCGGCCATCCACGCCGGCATCTCGCCGTAGACGTGCATGCTGATATAGAGCCACCAGATGCCGGACAGGAACCAGCCCAGCCCGAAGGCATAGCCAGTGGCGGCGGCCAGGCGCGCGCGCGGCGCGTCGGCCATCAGCGCGGCCAGGCCGGCCAGCGACAGGATCTGCAGCCACCACCAGTCATGGGGGGCGAAGGCTTGCGTATGGGCGATGCCGAGCACGCCGGCCAGCAGCAGCCGCGCCATGGTCGCTGCGCGCGAATGCGCGCGCGTGCCAGGCACGCCCGTCGGGGCGGCGTCGGCAGCGGCGGCGCCGTTGAGGACCGGGGCGGAACGCTTCATGCGCCGGCCGTGCCCGCGTTGTCGCCGTTGGATTCGCGGTGCACCTGCAGCAGGTGCACCTGCCGCGCGTCGGCGCGCAGCACCTCGAAGCGGATCGGCGGCAGGGTGATGACCTCGCCGCGGTGGGGCACGTGGCCCACGTGGTTGGACAGCAGCCCGCCCACGGTATCGACGTCGTGGTCGGAGAACGCGGTGCCGAAGGCCTCGTTGAACTGGGCGATCTCGGTCAGGCCGTGCACGCGCCAGCTGCCGTCGGGCATTGGCAGGATATTGTCCTGGTCTTCGTCCAGGTCGAACTCATCCTCGATATCGCCCACGATCTGCTCCAGCACGTCCTCGATCGTCACCAGGCCGGCCACGCCGCCGTACTCGTCGACGACCATGGCGATATGGTTGCGGTTGATGCGGAAATCGCGCAGCAGGATGTTCAGGCGCTTGGACTCGGGGATGAACACCGCCGGGCGCAGGGTCTCGCGCAGGTCGAAGGCGGGGTCGGTGTAGTAGCGCAGCAGGTCCTTGGCCAGCAGGATGCCGATGATGTTGTCGCGGCTGCCTTCGTAGACCGGGAAGCGCGAGTGCGCGGTCTGCTGCATGAAGGGGATGAACGCCTCCGGGGCGTCCGCGATATTGACCATATCCATCTGCGCGCGCGGCACCATGATGTCGCTCGCGGTCAGTTCGGAGACCTGGAACACACCCTCGATCATCGACAGCGAGTCGGCGTCGATCAGGTTGCGCTCATGCGCTTCCTGGAGCACTTCGAGCAATTCCGCGCGGGTGTCCGGCTCAGGGGAAATCAGGTCTGACAGGCGTTCGAGAAGCGATCTGGGCCGATCGGCCTGCTTCAGGTAAGCGGGCTTCGAACTGGGATAAGGGTCGTTCATTTCGCGGCGAGCGCGTGGTGGAGATCGTCTGAAGGATACACTAAAAGCCTGACCGTCCCGTGACGGCGGGCGGTGGCCTGAGACCGGATGTGAGGCAGGCGGCGCTCGGTGAGCGCCGCCTATGACAAGGGAATCACGCGGTGCGGTCGCCCTGGTAGGGGTCGGCGTAGCCCAGCGCCTGCAGCGTCTCGGTCTCGATCGCTTCCATTTCCTCGGCCTCGGCGTCTTCCTCGTGCTCGTAGCCTTGCGCGTGCAGCACGCCGTGCACGATCAGATGCGCATAGTGCGCCTCCAGCGGCTTGCGCTGCTCGCGCGCCTCGGCTTCCACCACCGGGCAGCACAGCACGACATCGCCCGTGACCGGGTCTTCTTCGTTTTCCGCATAGGCAAAGGTCAGCACGTTGGTGGCGTAGTCCTTGCCGCGGTAGGTGCGGTTCAGCGTGCGGCCTTCTTCCTCGCCGACAAAGCGGATAGTCAGCGCGGCATCGGCATACAGCGCCGACTTGACCCAGGTCTCGATCTTGCGGCGCGGCGGCAGGCCGGCGCGCTTGCCGACGCCGTCGCCGTTCTGGATCTCGAGTTCGAGTCCGGGCGGGGTGGCCGGCGTGCCGGTGGTGGTGACCACCGGCGTGGCGGTCACGGCCACCGACAGCGAGTCATGGTTGTCCGGGCGCACCAGCAAGCCGGCCTGCTGGTTGGTGTCGGTGTGCTCGGCCAGCAGCGCTACCACGCCGTCGGCGGCCTGCGACAGGTCCAGCGTCAGGCTGCGGCCGTCGGGCAGTTGTACGCGCAGCGCGTGCGCGGCGCTCTTGCGCGCGCGGCCGTCGCCGTCGAACAGGGTCAGGCTCACGGCGGAAGACTTGGATTTCTGGGATTTCAATTAAGCGTCCTTGTGCTGGGCGTGGTATTCGTCATAGGCATCGACGATGCGGGCCACCAGCGGATGGCGCACCACGTCGATGCTGGTAAAGCGGGTGCAGGCAATGCCGCGCACGTCGCGCAGCACGAGCTGCGCTTCCACCAGGCCGCTCTTTTGCCCGCGGGGCAGGTCGATCTGGGTGATGTCGCCGGTGATCACCGCCTTCGAGCCGAAGCCGATGCGCGTGAGGAACATCTTCATCTGCTCGGGGGTGGTGTTCTGCGCCTCGTCCAGGATGATGAAGGCATGGTTCAGCGTGCGCCCGCGCATGTAGGCGAGCGGCGCGATCTCGATCATCTGCCGATCGAACATCTTCTGCGTGCGGTCGAAGCCGAGCAGGTCATACAGGGCGTCGTACAGCGGGCGCAGGTAAGGGTCGACCTTCTGCGCCAGGTCGCCGGGCAGAAAGCCCAGGCGCTCGCCGGCCTCGACCGCCGGGCGCGTCAGCACGATGCGCTTGACCGCATCGCGCTCCAGCGCATCGACCGCGCACGCCACCGCCAGGTAGGTCTTGCCGGTGCCGGCCGGGCCGATGCCCATGGTCAGGTCGTGCGACAGGATATTGCGCAGGTAGTCGCGCTGCGCCACGGTGCGGCCCTGCAGGCCGGTGCGGCGCGTGTGCAGCACCGGCGATTCGTCGCCGATCTCGCGATCCTCGACATCGCCGCCGTTGCCAGGCAGGTAGCTGCCATGCGCGGACAGCTGGCGCGTTTCCACCAGGCCCAGCTGCACGTCGTCGATCGACAGCGGCGTGCGCGCCTGGTTGTAGAAGCGCTCCAGCGCCGTCGCGGTGTCCTGCGCATTGTTGCCGCGCACCGTCATGCGGTGGCCGCGCCGCTGGATGGTCACGTCGAGCGCCTGCTCGATCTGGCGCAGGTTTTCGTCGAGCGGCCCGCACAGGTTCTGCAGCCGGGTGTTGTCGTCCTTGGGGGCGACGAATTCTGCGGAAGGGACTTTCATCAGTTGGCGATGGCCTCGCTGGATAGTGCCTGGTTACTGCCGAACCACGATCTCGCCGCGCAGCGAGTGCGGGAACGCCTGCGTGATGCTGACGTCGACCAGTTGGCCGACCAGCCGGTCGCGGCCGGCCTGGGGCACGCCCGGCAGCGCAAAGTTGACCACGCGGTTGTTCTCGGTGCGGCCGTGCAGCTCGGTCGGGTCCTTGCGCGCAGGGCCTTCCACCAGGATGCGCTGCACCGTGCCGACCATGTTCCGGCTGATGCGCTGCACGTTTTCCTCGATGGTGGCCTGCAGGCGCTGCAGCCGGCGCAGCTTGACCTCGTGGGGGGTGTCGTCGTGCAGGTTGGCAGCGGGCGTGCCCGGGCGCGGGCTGAAGATGAACGAGAACGAGGTGTCGTAGCCAATCTCCTCGATCATCGCCATCAGCTTCTCGAAGTCGGCATCGGTCTCACCGGGGAAGCCCACGATAAAGTCCGACGACATCGACATATCCGGGCGCAGCGCGCGCAGCTTGCGGATGATGCTCTTGTACTCCAGCACGCTGTAGCCGCGCTTCATCGCCATCAGGATGCGGTCGGACGCATGCTGCACCGGCAGGTGCAGGTGGTTCACCAGCTTGTCGCAGCGGCTGTACAGCTCGACCAGGCGCGAGGTGAATTCCTTCGGGTGGCTGGTGGTGTAGCGGATGCGCTCGATGCCGGGGATCTCGGCCACGTATTCGATCAGCAGTGCAAAGTCGGCGATCTCGGTGGTGTCGCCCATCTTGCCGCGGTAGGCGTTGACGTTCTGGCCCAGCAGCGTGACTTCACGCACGCCCTGTTCGGCCAGGCCGGCAACTTCGGCCAGCACGTCCTCGAACGGGCGCGACACTTCCTCGCCGCGGGTGTAGGGCACCACGCAATAGCTGCAGTACTTGGAGCAGCCTTCCATGATCGAGACGAAGGCGCTCGGGCCTTCCACGCGTGCCGGCGGCAGGTGGTCGAATTTCTCGATCTCGGGGAAGGAAATGTCCACCTGCGACTGGCCGGTGCGCTGGCGGCGCGCGATCAGGTCGGGCAGGCGGTGCAGCGTCTGCGGGCCGAACACCACGTCGACATAGGGCGCGCGCGAGACGATGCTGGCGCCTTCCTGGCTGGCCACGCAACCGCCCACACCGATCACCAGGTCGGGTTTGACGGCCTTGAGCGCCTTCATCCGGCCCAGTTCCGAGAACACCTTCTCCTGTGCCTTCTCGCGCACCGAGCAGGTGTTGAACAGGATCACGTCGGCGTCTTCGACGTTGTCGGTGGGTTCCAGCCCCTGGCTGGCGTTGAGGACGTCGACCATCTTGCCCGAGTCATACTCGTTCATCTGGCAGCCGTACGTCTTGACGAAAACTTTCTTCATATGCCGATCTCAGTGGTTGACCTGGGGGCATCAGGGTGTTGCAACAACACGGCCGGCGCGTTGGGCACGCCGGTCGCACTTCCGGGGACTACGATTTCTTCTTCAGCGCCTTCTGTTCCGGCTCGCTCAGCACCCAGGCGGTCAGCAACTGGCCGTACAGGTCCAGCTTGTACCGCACCGGCAGCTTCTGGCCCGCCACCGCGGCACTGGCCAGCAACTGGTTGTCGGTGCCGAACAGGCGCAGGCCCGGCGCCACGCCGACGGTCTTGCCATCGAGCGTGGCCGTTTGCGGCGCGCCGGCAGACGGCGTGGCGATAACGAGCCTGGCCGCCTGCGCATCGTCCGGGATCACCCGCACCGGCTGGGCCACCGCGCTTGCCGCACCGAGCAGCAGGGCGGCGGCGCAGGCCAGCGTTGGCAACAGCTTGCGGGCGCGCCTGGGTTGGACAGACTCCGGCGCCTCGCGGCGCGCATCACGACCTGCTGGCATGGGGGAGAACTCCGACAAATGGGACGACGCGTTGGCGGGAATGGCCCGAAGGCGGGCGCAACCTCGCATTTTACCCCGCTGGCGGCCTGGCTGGGTCGGCGATGCGTCCGGGCTCAGAACAGGCAGGATGCCTCTTGCAGCACACGCTGCTTGGACACCGTGCCCATCAGTTCGCGGCTGGCGCTGTCGCGCACCAGCGGGATGCGGTTGATGCCGTGCCTGGCAAACACCGCCAGGGCGTCGCGCAGGCGCGAATCCGGGGTCAGTGCGGGGAAGTCGCGTTCGGCCAGCTCCAGCACGTCATCCGGGGCCCCCTCGCGCTGGGCGCGCTGCAGCGCGTGGATCGACAGCGCGCCCAGCAGGCGGCCATCCGCTTCGACCAGATAGAGGTAGCGCGTGCCGGTCTCGGCAAACTTGTCGGCTGCCGCCGCCAGCGTAGCGTTCGGGTCGAGCACGGTGTCGGTCGGGTCGCACAGGCCCGCCAGCGTCAGCGTGCGGGCATGTTCGGCCGCGGCCGAGGCCTGCGCGCGCTCGGAGATCACGCTATACAGCGACAGCGTCTGGCAGCGTGACGCGGTGTAGTACGCCGCCACCGCGCCGATCATCGACGGCAGCAGCAGTGCGGGTGCCAGCGTCATCTCGAACACCATCAGCACCGACATCAGCGGCGCCTGGCTGGTGGCCGCCAGGAACGCGCTCATGCCCACCAGCGGCAGCAGCGGCGCCGCACCGGCCGCCGTGCCCTGCATGCCGATGGCCAGCAGCTGCCCGAGCGCCGCCCCCACGAACAGCGACGGCGTGAACACGCCGCCGACCGCCCCCGAGCCCATGCTGATCACCGTAGCCACCAGCTTGGCCAGCAGCACGCCGGCCACCGGCACGCTCAGCGGCTGTTCCTGCAGGATGGTCTGGATGGTGGAATAGCCGTTGCCAACCACCTCGGGCACTGCCATCGCCAGCACGCCGACCAGCGCGCCGCCCAGCGTCAGCCTTGCCACTGGCCCGCCCGGGACGGCGGCAAAGCGGCTGCGCGCAAAGCTGGCGGCGCGCATGAACAGCGCGCCCGCGATGCCGGCGGCCACGCCCAGCGCCGCCGCGGCCAGCAGGATGTGCGGGCGCAGGTCGGGGGCGATATCCAGTCCCGGGTAGAGCGGCTGCAGGCCGCCGTGCCACTGGCTGACCATGGCGCCGGCCACCGAAGCCAGGAAGAGCGGCATCAGGCGCTGCACCGCGAGCGCCCCGAACACCACTTCGGCAACGAAGACGGCGGCGGAGAAGGGGGTGTGATAGACGGTGGCAAGGCCGGCCGCGGCCCCGCAGGCGGTCAGCATGCGGCGCATGTTCGAGCCGCCGCCGCGTTCCAGCCGGGTCGAGGGGAACAGCGAGCCGCACAGCGCCGCCAGCTGGATCATCGCGCCTTCCTTGCCGACCGAACTGCCACTGACGATCGAGAAAAACGATGAGAGCGCGCGCAGCAAGGTGATCCGCACCGGCAGGCGGCCGCTGCCGTTGGCCACCGCTTCCATGTAGTCGGTGGCGCCGCCGTGGCTGCCGGCCAGGCGATTGGCCAGCACCAGCAGGCCGCCCGCCAGCGCGCCGCCCGCCGCCGGAATTACCAAGCGCCACGCCAGCGCCAGCGTGGCGAATACGGCCACCACGTCGGCATGGCTGGAAAACAGCACGACGCCCGCGCCCTCCAGCGCTTCCTTGAACAGTGTGGTGGCAATGGCCGCGACGATCCCGACCGGGATGGCCGCGAACAGGGTGACTTCCTGGTCTTCGAGGAAACGCAAGCGCATGGCGGCTTTCCGGGGCACATGTGGCGCGGGTGCGGAGCCGGAGAGGGGGCGGGCAGAGGCTGTCATGATAGCGCAGCGCCACCCGCGCAGAGCCGATGTGCGCCGGCGCGCATGCGGGGCCGCGCCCGGTGCAGAACCCGCTGGTCCCGGACTGGTACACTACCGCTCTTTCCTTCGCGGGCGGGCCGGTGCCCTGCCATGCCGGCTTCCCGGCGTTCGCGTTCCGATTCCGATCCGATTACCAGGAGCCATCCGGCGTTTGGCGCACCGCGTGCGCAGCGATGGCCCAAGCAGCAATACATGTCTTTTTCTGAACTCGGCTTGTCCGACAAGATTGTGCGTGCCGTGGCCGAACAGGGCTACACCACGCCGACTCCCATCCAGGCCCAGGCAATCCCCGCCATCCTCAAGGGCGGCGACCTGCTCGCCGGCGCGCAGACCGGCACCGGCAAGACCGCCGGCTTTACGCTGCCGATGCTGCAGATGTTGTCCGACTCCGCGGCGCGCGGCGCCAATGGCGCGCAGCGTCCGGCCCGCCTGCCGGTGCGCGCACTGGTGCTGACGCCCACGCGCGAACTGGCCGCCCAGGTCGAAGAGAGCGTGCGCAACTATGGCAAGTACCTGCGCCTGCGCTCCATGGTGATGTTCGGCGGTGTCGGCATCAATCCGCAGATCGAACAGCTCAAGCGCGGCGTCGAGATCGTCGTGGCCACTCCCGGCCGCCTGCTGGACCACGTGTCCCAGCGCACCATCGACCTGTCGCAGGTGGAACTGCTGGTGCTCGATGAAGCCGACCGCATGCTCGACATGGGCTTCATCCACGATATCCGCAAGATCCTCAACGTGCTGCCGGCCAAGCGCCAGAACCTGCTGTTCTCGGCGACGTTCTCGGACGATATCCGCGCGCTGGCAGACCGCCTGCTGAACAACCCCGCCTCGATCGAGGTGGCGCGGCGCAATACCACGGCCGAGACCGTGGACCAGCGCGTCTACCCGGTGGACCGCGAGCGCAAGCGTGAACTGCTGGCCCACCTGGTGCGCCAGCATGACTGGCACCAGGTGCTGGTGTTTACGCGCACCAAGCACGGCGCCAACCGCCTGGCCGAGCAACTGACCAAGGACGGCCTGTCGGCACTGGCGATCCATGGCAACAAGAGCCAGTCGGCGCGCACGCGCGCGCTGTCGGAATTCAAGTCCGGCACGCTGCGGCTGCTGGTGGCAACCGATATCGCCGCGCGCGGCATCGACATCGACCAGCTGCCGCACGTGGTCAACTTCGACTTGCCCAACGTGCCCGAGGACTATGTGCACCGTATCGGCCGCACCGGCCGCGCCGGCGCCGAGGGCGAAGCGATCTCGCTGGTCTGCGTGGATGAGATTGCGCTGCTGCGCGATATCGAACGCCTGATCAAGCGCAAGCTCGAACAGACCGTGTTGCCGGGCTTCGAGGTCGACCCGAGCATCGCGCCCGAGCCGATCCAGAAGGGCCGCCAACAGCGTGGCGGTGGTGGCCAGGGGCAAGGACAAGGCCAGGGCCGCGGACGCGCCCAGGCGCGTCCGGCCGGCAACGAAGGCGAGGGCGCCCAGCGCCAGCGCCCGGCGCGCGAAGCGCAGGCTGCGCCGCGGCAAGCCCAGGGCGGCCAGCCGCGCACGCGCGCTGCCGAAGGCGGCCAGCGCGGCAATGGTGCCGCCAACGGCAACCGTGGCGGCCAGCCCGCCGGCGGCGCGCGCAATCCCGCACCGCGCCGCGACGGCCAGGAGCCGGCGCGCCAGCAACGGACCGCGGCGCAACCCGCGCGCCAGCCGCACGACGCGGCCCCGGCACCTGCGCGCAATCGCCGTCCGGCGCCGCAGGCCGCGCTGCTCGGCGGCAACCGCAAGCCGGCGCGCTGAGCGGATCAGGGCTGACACCATGCACGCGTCCGACGCTCCGGCCGACCCCGGCGTTCCCTACGCCGGCCTGACGCCGGAGCTGATGCTGGACGCGCTGGAAGGCGCCGGCCTGCGCCCCGACGGGCGCCTGCTGGCGCTCAACAGCTATGAGAACCGCGTCTGGCAGCTGGGCATCGAGGATGCCCCGCCCGTCATCGCCAAGTTCTACCGTCCGGGCCGCTGGACCGACGCGGCCATCCTGGAAGAACACGCCTTCGTGCAGCAGCTGGCCGATGCCGAGATCCCGGCCGTGCCGGCCATGGTGCTGGCACCGGGCGAGGCCGGCACGCTGCTGCATCACGCCGGCTTTCGCTTCGCGGTATTCCCCCGCTGCGGCGGCCGCGAGCCCGCGCTGGACCGTTCCGATACGCTGACCTGGCTCGGCCGCTTTATCGGCCGCATCCACGCGCTGGGGGCGACGCAGCCCTACCAGGCGCGCCCGGCGCTGGATCTGGAAACCTTCGGCGTTGCTCCGCGCGACTGGCTGCTTGCCAGCGGCTGTATTCCCGCCGAGCTGCTGCCCGCGTGGCAATCGGTGACGGACCTGGCGCTGGACGGCGTGCGCCGCTGCTATGAGCGCGCCGGCGAGGTGCGCCTGCTGCGCACCCACGGCGACTGCCATCGCGGCAACGTGCTGTGGATCGACGAGGACGACGCGCGCGGCGGCACCCATGGCGCGCCGGGCCCGCACTTCGTGGATTTCGACGACAGCCGCATGGCGCCGGCGATCCAGGACATCTGGATGCTGCTCGAGGGCGACCGCGCGGCCATGCAGGACCAGCTGGCCGACATCGTTGCCGGCTATGAAGACTTCGCGGAATTCCAGCCGCGCGAACTGTGGCTGGTGGAAGCGCTGCGCACGCTGCGGCTGTTGCACTACAGCGCCTGGCTGGCCAGCCGCTGGGCCGACCCGGCCTTTCCGGCCGCGTTCCCGTGGTTCGGCACGGCGCGCTACTGGCAGGACCGCATCCTGGAGCTGCGCGAACAGGTGGCGCTGATGGACGAAGCGCCCCTGTGGGGCGCCTGAGGTCTACCGGACGGCGCCGCCAGGGCGCCGGTATTCGGCTGCTTTGCTCAGCTCTTCTTTTCCGGCGCCTTGACCAGCAGCACCGGGCACTCGGCCTGCGCCAGCACGCGGCCCGCGACCGAACCGATCACCGCATCGAAGAACGAACCCCGGCCATGCGTGCCCATCACGATGGCCGCGGCGTCGACCGAGCGCGCACAGGCGACGATGCGCTCCGGCGCGAAGCCGTGCAGCGGGTGCCGCTCGAACGGCACCTTGGCTGCGGACAGGATGTCGCAGACCGCCGCCATGGCCTTGTCGCTGGCCTCCTTGTGCCAGTCGTCGATGGTCTCCTTGCTGACAAAGGCGCGCACCTGGCCGCTCACTTCCGGCGCCACATGCACGACATGCACGGTGAAGCCGCTCTGCAGCAGCTTGCCTTCGGCGATAAAACGGGCTGCGGCGTCGCTGAAGGCCGAGCCGTCGGTGGCGAGCACGATATTGGTCATGTTGGGAATCTCCTGGATGGGGGCTGTCGGCAGGCGGTGCGCCATGAGGCGGCACCGCCACTGGAACCATCATGGCACCTAGTGTCCTGCCAGGACCCGATTTAGATCAAGTCGGATCGGATTTATCCTATCCCGCCGTGCGATAGCCGGCCGGTTGACGGATTCCGTCAATCCGGCTGAAGCATTTGGCCATTGCCCCGTCAACGCGGCGGCGCGTAGCATGCTCCCGAGCCCCGCGGCAGGCATTGGCACGCCCGTGCTGCCGCAGGCACGGCCCATCCCATACCTATTCAATACAAGCTGCCCCCGGCCATGGCGCGGGCGGGCGGCGATTGCGGAGACGAACGATCATGAGTGAGCGTGGCAACCTGCTGCCCCTGCGCGGAATCAAAGTAGTGGAATTCGAAGGCATCGGCCCCGGCCCGTTGTGCGGCGCGATGCTGGCCGGCCTGGGCGCCGAAGTCACGCTGGTGACCCGCCCGGTCGCGCCGGATGCCCGCCGCATCCTGCGCGGCCAGCCCGTGCCGCCCGAGATGGAGCTGGAGCACGGCAAGCGCGTGGTGCAACTGAACCTGAAGTCGCCGCAAGACGTGGCCGCCGCGCTGGACCTGGTGGCCGGCGCCGACGCGCTGATCGAAGGGCTGCGCCCGGGCGCGATGGAGCGCCTCGGCCTGGGCCCGAAGGTGTGCCATGCACGCAATCCGCGCCTGGTCTACGGCCGCATGACCGGCTGGGGCCAGACCGGCCCGCTGTCGCAGAGCGCCGGCCACGACCTCAACTACATCGCGCTGACCGGCCTCTTGTCGATGGCCGCGCGCGAAGGCTCACTGCCGATGGTGCCGCCGACCGTGGTGGGCGATGCCACCGGCGCGCTTGGCCTGGCATTCGGCATCACCAGCGCCATCCTGAGCGCGCGCGCCAGCGGCGAGGGCTGCGTGGTGGACGCGGCCATCACCGATATCGTTGCCATGCTGGGCTCGCTGGTGCAGGTGTCGCGCGCAGCCGGCACATTGGGCGGCCCGCAACCCAGCCCCTTCCACGATTCGCCGTTCTATGACGTCTTCCCTTGTGCCGACGGCCGCGCCATCACGCTGGGCGCGCTTGAGCCGCAGTTCTACCGCGAGCTGCTCGAGCGGCTCGAACTGACCGACATCGACCCCGCCGCGCAGTATGACCGCGCCCAGTGGCCCGCGGTGAAGGCGCGCATTGCCGCCTGCATCGCAGGCAAGCCCAGCACCCACTGGGAGTCGGTGCTGGGCGGCACCGACGTGTGCTTTGCGCGCGTGCTGACCCTGGACGAGGCCGCGCGCCATCCGCACAACCAGGCACGCGGCACGTATCGGCTGTACCAGCAGGGCGAGCGCGAGGTGCCGCGTTCGGCGCCGGCGCCGCGCTTCCTGCCCGCCGGCACGGAATGACCTGGGGCCGCGGCACTGGTGCTGCGGCCACTCGAATCTGCCTGATCGGTTCGGCTACCATGCGGCATCCACCCAAACCGGAGACCCAAGCCATGGCCGAACCGAGCCAACCTCCAGCCTATACCCCCACGCCGGCCTTCGAGGCCGGTCTTGACGTGCGCACCGAAGTGCTCGGCTCCGAGCACGTCCGGCGCGCGCTGGACGCCGCCGCGCAGCAGGGCGACACCAGCCTGCAGCAACTGGTGACGGAGTTCGCCTGGGGCACGGTCTGGACCCGCGACGGCCTGGACCGCAAGCAGCGCAGCCTGGCCACGGTGTCGATGCTGATTGCGCTGAACCGGCCGCAGGAGCTGGCCGGGCACCTGCGCGGCGCGCTCGCCAACGGCGTTACGCCGCAGGAACTGCGCGAGCTGATGGTGCACAGCGCGGTCTACTGCGGGTTCCCCGCGGCGCTGGATGCCAGCCGCAAGCTGACTGAAGTCCTCGACGCTGCCAACGGGTAACGCCGACCGCGGCATCGATACGAAAACAGCGCGACGCAGAAAAGACTGACTCTGATGCAGATTCTGCTGCATCTGCGCAGCGAGGATTCGGCGCGTCAGGACCTCTCCGGCCCCTTAACCTTGGCACCAGGCCAAGCCATGCCAGTCGTTAAGGAGCCTCAAATTGCATCTCGCGCTGATCGTCGACGTACCTTCCCAGTTCCGCGCCACGCTGTCCGCTGAACTCTGCGCTGAGCTGGGCGCCAGTGAAGTACTGGAAACGGATGGCATGCGGGAAGCGTTCCGGCTGGTCCGCGAGCACCGGCCGGGGCTGGTGCTGGTCGATGTCGAGCGCTTCGGCAGTCCCGGCATCGACTTTGTCCGGCGCGTCTCGGCGACGCTGCCCGCCGTGCCCTTGCTGGTACTGTCTGACAGTGACGCCACGCTGGCGTCGGTGCGGGCGCTGCGCGCCGGCGCCCATGGCTTTGTGGTCAAGCAGCGTGGGCTGGCCGAGGTGATGCACGCGGTGCGCGGCGTGCTGAGCGGCTACATGGTATTTCCCATGCATACGCTGGAGACCGTGCGCCAGATCGGCGAGCAGCGGGAATCGGGCTTTGCGCGGCTGAGCAACCGCGAAATCACCGTCCTGCAATACCTGGCGCGCGGCCATTCCAACAAGTCGATCGCGGAGCAACTGCTGATCAGCAGCAAGACGGTCAGCACCCACAAGGCCAACATCATGGCCAAGCTCAATGTCGGCTCCCTGGTCGAAATGGTGGACTACGCGCGCCGGCATCAGCTGGTATGGTGACGCGCACCCCGGGCGGCTTGCCGCACCATGCCGCCATCGCGGGTAGACTGTGGGCGTGTGTGACGAATCCGAGCTTTCCGCCCGATGCCTCCGCCCCTGAATGCCGCCGCGCGCCGCCTGGGCGCTGTAGTGCTTGCCTGTGCCGCCGCGTGCCTGGCCGCGCCTGCCTTCGCCAATGAACCGATGTGGTTTGCGCAGGGCCGTCCGGTGCCGGCGGCCCGCCAGGCCGTCGATGCGCTGGCTGCGGCCGCGGCCGACGGCCTCGATCCGCGCGACTACGATGCCGACGCCTTGCGCCAGGCCGTGGTCCAGGCCGCCAGCGGGCCAGCCCTGCCGCCGGACGCGGCCGCACGCGTGGATGCCGCGCTGAGCGCCGCGATGGAGCGGATGCTGGCAGACCTGCACGGCGGACGCGTCAACCCGCGCGCGGTCCATGCCAACTTTGCCCCGCAGGCGGAACGGCCCTTTGATGCCACCGTCTGGCTGCGCGATGCCGTCACGCAGCAGCGGCTGCCCGACGCCATCCGCCAGGCAGCGCCTACCTTCCCGCTCTACGGCACGCTGCGGGAGGCCCTGGCGCGGTATCGCGAGATCGCGAAGCAGCCGGCCTGGGGGCAGCCGCTGCCACCCTTGCCGGCGAGCAAGCTGACCCCGGGCCAGCCCTGGGCCGGGGCCGCGGCGCTGACTGCACGCCTGGTTGCGCTGGGCGACCTGCCCGCCGGCACCCAGGCGCCGGCCCGCTACGAAGGCGCCCTGGTCGGCGGCGTCAAGGCGTTCCAGGCGCGCCACGGCCTGGAGGCCGACGGCGTGATCGGCGCGGGCACGCTGGCACAACTCAACCTGCCCATCGCCAGCCGTGTGCGGCAAATCGAACTGACCATGGAGCGGCTGCGCTGGACGCCGCTGGACGGTCCGCGCATGATCGTGGTGAATGTGCCGGAGTTCATGCTGCGCGCCTATGAGATCCGCGACGGCAAGCTCGACATCAAGCTCGAGATGAAGGTGATCGTCGGCAAGGCACTGGATACGCGCACGCCGCTGTTCGAGGAGGATATGCGCTACATCGAGTTCAGTCCGTACTGGAACATCCCGCCCTCGATCGCGCGCCGCGAGACCGTGCCGCGCCTGCGCAGCGATCCGGCCTACTTCAACCGGCAGGGCCTGGAGTTCGTCAGCGGCGACGGCAAGGCCGTGACCACGCTGTCCGACGAGAATCTCGACGCCGTGCTGAACGGCCGCATGCGCATCCGCCAGCGGCCGGGCCCGCTGAACGCGCTGGGCGATATCAAGTTCATGTTTCCCAACAACGAGAACATCTACCTGCACCACACGCCCTCGCCGCAGCTGTTCAAGCGCGACCGGCGCGACTTCAGCCACGGCTGCATCCGCGTGGAAGCCCCAGTAGCATTGGCCCAGTTCGTGTTGCAGGATATGCCGGACTGGAACGAGACCCGGATCCGCGAAGCGATGACGCGTGGCAAGTCCAATACGGTGCGCCTGCAGCAGCCCTTGCCGGTGGTGCTGGCCTATGGCACGGCCATTGCGCGCGGCGATGGTCGTGTATCCTTCTTGCCTGACATCTACGGTCACGACAAATTGCTGGACAAGGCACTGCGGCAACGCAACGGACGGTCCCAGCAACCAGCTATTGCAAGCGCCTCCGGCACCACCCACTGAGGCGCCACCGGCACATTCAGAGGAAGTACCATGACTGATGCGACGCGCAAGGCACGCCGCCGCTTTCTTCATACCGCCGGAGGCCTGGCCCTTGCCGCGGGCCTGATGCCGCTGGCGCCGCGTCAGGCGCTGGCCAGCCTGCTTGCAAACCAGGCCCTGGCAGGCCTGCCGGACGCCCGCACCCTGGCATTCGACCACACCCACACTGGCGAACGCGTGTCGTTGGTCTATGCCGTTGGCGACCGCTTCGTGCCCGACGCGCTGACCACGCTCAACGGCTTCCTGCGCGACCACTACTCCGGCAAGGTCGGCATGATCGACCCGCAGCTGTTCGACCTGCTGTTCCAGGTCCGCCGCGAGCTTGGCACCGACCAGCCGTTCCAGGTCATTTCCGGCTACCGCAGCCCGGCCACCAACTCGCGCCTGCGCAACACGCGCGGCGGTGGCGTGGCCAGGCACAGCCTGCACATGGACGGCAAGGCCATCGACATCCGCCTGGCCGGCGTGCCGCTGGCGGACGTGCGCGACGCGGCCAAGTCATTGCAGGGCGGGGGCGTCGGCTTCTATGAGTCTGACCAGTTCGTGCACATCGATACCGGGCGCGTGCGTTACTGGTAAGCGGGCCGTTCAAGGCCGTGGTTCACCTCCCGAACGCGGCCATTCTCGACGCGATACGCGCGATCTGCCGAGTCGAGCAATGCATGACGGTGGGTAACCACGATAAGTGTTGGCACACGCTGCCGAACGCGCGCAAAGAGCCGAGCCTCACGTGCTTGGTCGAGTGACGAAGTGGGCTCATCCAGAATGATGACGGATGGACTGCGCGAGCGCGCGACCCAGTGCAACACGTTGACGTTCCCCACCTGACAAGATCCGTCCCTGAATGCCCAACTGACGGTCCAGGACGCTTCCTTGTCCCTCATGGGCGAGTTCATGCAATTCGAGCAACGCAACGAGCTCGAGCAAATACTCATCTGATGGCGGGTTGTCGCACCCATAGGTCAGATTGGCCCTAAGTGTTCCGGTGAGAACCATCGGCGATTGTGGCGCGACTGCGATCTCGCGGGCGATGTCGCTGACGGACATATCGCTGACGTCGGCCCCATAGAGAGAAACGGTTCCCGAGTGGGAGCGCGCAAGTCCCAACAACAGATTCAGCAAGGTCGATTTTCCCGCGCCAGACGGCCCGGTGAGCACGACCAGCTCTCCGCGATTGATCGCCATATTCACATCGCGCAAAATCACTCTTGCACCGTGCTTGGCTGTTACCTGGTCCAGGCGATAGATCTCTGCCGCCGATCGGTCGATGTGCGCTTTCGACTCATGCAACTCGAGCGGCAATTCCAGGATGCGGAAGCCCTCGCGCAGCGCGAGATGGTTTCGACGCAAGTCAGACAGCGTTCCCGCTAGCGTGGCAAACGGTATCGCCAATGCGACGACATAGCTTACGATCATGACGAAATCTCCCACCTGGAATATCGATTGCGTCACGCCATGTGCCGTCGTCACCGTAAAGAGGGTGAGCAATAGGCCCGTGCAAACCGCCTGCGCCGCGAGCAATAGTGCGAGACGCGCGTTTCCGCGGGACAACTTTCTAATATAGCTGTCGAGAATCCGGTGCAGCGCCGCGTCTTCTCTCGCGTATGCATTGTTGAGCTTGATGTCGAGCGTGAAGCCGAGCTTCTCTACAAGATGGCTCGACAGCATGTCCGTGGCACCAAAGATCTCCTCGTGGGCGCTCTTGCTCTTGCTCGCGAAGAACCAAGTCGCAGCAAAGAGCATCAGCATTGAAACGGCAAATCCCAGCGCGAACCCGCCGTCAATCAATTGCCACAAGACGGTGCTGGAGAGAATCAACTGGAGCACGGTGGGAGCGATCACCCAGAACACCACAAACGTGATGGCACTAAAGGCTGCTCTGCTGCGCGCGATGACAGAAACGAGCGTGCCGGGATCTTCTTTAGTCAGGCATGCGTAATCCATCCTGATAAGCCTGGCAAAGATGACATGGTGAAACGCCGCATCGCATCTTGCGAGCACCGCAGCGGACAGCATGCTCTTCAGCCATTCGAATGCGCGAGCCGCGGTCCAGGCAAGCCCGTACGCGCCGGCTAGCATAACCGCGGAACCGGTAGCCCGATGCGCGGCATTCATCGACAGCGCGTTGGTGGCTTGTCGCAGCAGGTAGGGAACGAGTGTCGAAAGTCCGGCCACGAATGCCACAAAAAGCGTGGCACCGATGAAATGCATTGGCAATGCCTGGTATCTACTGGCCGTGATCCGGTAGGCAATGAGCCAATCCTTGAACAATTGAGCAATGAACTGCATCGCTTCTTCCTCGAGGAATTCTCGGTCTGAGCACGTCGGCGTCGTTGGCCGAGTCAACGAGAATTGTTTCTTCTGCCCCGCGCTTGCCGGCCATGCAGTCAAACTCCGCGGTCAAGCCCGCGCATAAACATTTCCACGGAATAGAGGCGTGCTCTAAGGCTGATCCCGGAACAAGCGGTTATCGATCCGTTCAAGGGATAGTAGGAAGCGAATCGAACAAATCTACGTGGAAAGATCTGAAAACTAAGTGTGAAATTTCTGCTCTTCGGAGCCCCGGATGGACTTCGTGAAGGGCAATATTTACGGTCGCTCAGAATCGATGCTGCAGTTGCTGCGGCTGTCTATGTGGGGGAGGGAAGAATGACCCAAGGGGGTCGCGATCCTGGTTGCGCCGGGCCCGAGGCCAGCCGAGGTATTCCGGCTCTCGCTGCGTTGCGGCCGCCCATCTCTAACTCTGCTGCACTTCCGGTTCAGTGATATTCAGGCGGTGCAATGGGATCGCTTCGCGCTGATGAAGCGGGTGGATGTGGGGCGGTTGCTTCTTTACCGGAGAGTTCGACGTTGTCATGACCAGGGAAGAATGGCCAGCGCGGATAGTCGTGGGTGCCGCAGAAGAATGTCTGTCGTTAGCGGGGAGGCGTGTTGGCTACGACTTGCAAGCTCTTGGTGGGGGCGCACGCCGCTTCAGGCCACCAAGAGGCATATTAGGCACCCCGGCGTGGCGTGAAAGGCTTGGCAGGCTGTTGCGGGCAGAAGGCGTTATTTCGGACAAGAACCGGAGTCCGCTGAGGGCAAGTGTCTCGCGGCTTGCCCCTGAGAGGCTGATTAGCTCTCCAGGGAAGAACGCAGTCCCATGTCGCGGTTGCCACAGGAAATCGCCTGCCACAAGACCTCCGTGCATGACCGCATCCTCAGCAATTCCCCAAAGAAAAAAGCCGCGAACCCATACGGGATCGCGGCTTTTTAAATAGATGGTGGCGAATCAGGGACTCGAACCCCGGACCTGCGGATTATGATTCCGTCGCTCTAACCGACTGAGCTAATTCGCCAACGAAGACTGAGATTATACCTGGGCTTTCGAGGCTGTCAACACCTTCCTGCGAAGATTTTGCATGAAGGGCCGGTGCATAAAAAAACGGCAGGCCGGATGGCCTGCCGTTTCCGTTAGTGCCGGACGACCGCTCAGTCGTTGGCGTAGATGTTCACGTCCTTGGTCTCGCGGATGAACAGCGCGCCGATCACGAAGGTGATGGCTGCGATGATGATCGGGTACCAGAGGCCGTAGTAGATGTTGCCGTTCTGGGCGACCAGCGCGAACGAGATGGTGGGCAGCAGGCCGCCGAACCAGCCGTTGCCGATATGGTAGGGCAGCGACATCGAGGTGTAGCGGATGCGGGTCGGGAACAGTTCCACCAGCATGGCGGCGATCGGGCCGTAGACCATGGTGACGTAGATCACCAGGATGGTCAGCAGCACCAGCACCATGATGGTGTTCATCTGTGCCGGGTCCGCCTTGGTCGGGTAGCCGGCGGCGGCCATGGAGTCCGCCACTTGCTTCTTGAAGCTGGCAATCTGCTTCTTGCTGGCGTCGTCGAAGCTGTGGCCGGCGGGGACCAGGCTGGCGTTGAAGGAGGGGATCTCCGTGTCGCCGATCTTTACCGTGGCGGTGGTGCCGGCGGGCGCGTCGACGACTTCATAGCTGGCCGATGCCTGGGCCAGGGTGCGCTTGACGATGTCGCACGAGCTGCGGAAGTCGATCTCGCGGGCGATCGGGCTGCCCTGGAAGGAGCACTGCTTCGGATCGGCGGTGACGACGATCTGTGCGCTTTGCTGGGCGCGCTCGAGCGAGGGGTTGGCGTAGTGGGTCAGGCCCTTGAAGATGGGGAAGTAGGTCAGCACTGCCAGCGCGCAACCGGCCATGATGATCCACTTGCGGCCGATCTTGTCGGACAGCGAACCGAAGAAGACGAAGAAGGGGGTGCCCAGCACCAGCGCGCCGGCGATCAGCAGGTTGGCGGTCTTGGCGTCGACCTTCAGCACCTGGGTGAGGAAGAACAGCGTGTAGAACTGGCCGGTGTACCACACCACCGCCTGCCCGGCGGTCAGGCCGACCAGCGCCAGGATCACGATCTTCAGGTTGCGCCACTGGCCGAAGGACTCGGTCAGCGGGGCCTTGGAGGTCTTGCCCTCTGCCTTCATGCGCTGGAACGCCGGGGATTCGCTCATCGACAGGCGGATATACACCGACACGCCCAGCAGCAGGATCGACACCAGGAACGGGATGCGCCAGCCCCAGGTCTCGAAGTCGGGCCCGGTCATTTCGCGGCACAGCAGGATCACGATCAGCGACAGGAACAGGCCCAGCGTGGCCGTGGTCTGGATCCACGAGGTATAGGCGCCGCGCTTGCCGTGCGGTGCGTGCTCGGCCACGTAGGTGGCGGCACCGCCGTACTCGCCGCCGAGCGCCAGGCCCTGCAGCATGCGCAGTGCGATCAGGATGATCGGCGCGGCCCAGCCGATGGTGGCATAGCCCGGCAGCAGGCCGACGATGAAGGTCGACAGGCCCATGAGCAGGATCGTCACCAGGAAGGTGTACTTGCGTCCGATCATGTCGCCCAGGCGGCCGAACACCAGCGCGCCGAACGGCCGCACGATAAAGCCGGCGGCGAATGCGAGCAGCGCGAAGATGAAGGCCGAGGTGGGATCCAGTCCGGCGAAGAACTGCTTTGCAATGATCGCCGCCAGCGAGCCGTAGAGATAAAAGTCGTACCACTCGAACACCGTGCCCAGCGATGAGGCAAAGATCACCTTGCGCTCTTCAGCTGTCATCGGTGCGTTCTGCGCGCCCCCTCCGGGCACCGCAACGTTTTGCACGTTTGCCATATTGTCTCCTCCGTCTGGAATGGATCTCGGGTGGGCGTGGCGCGGGAAAGACCGCGCGGCTGGCCGCTATGCCTGAGTTGCAGAGGATTGTGGGTGGCGAAACTTACTGCGTTCTGACAGACCCGGGCGCGGAATCGTCAAAGAATGTCGGGGTATACGCTAGCCGCCGGCGGGCGGCTGGATGCTGCGCTGCGGGGAGCGATGTGCTTGTGCGGCTGAATGGCGCGCTTTGCAGGGGTGCGGCTATGCAGCATCGGCGCCCGTGCCGCGCGACGCGCCCTGCGAAGGCGCCGGGGCGGGCGCGGCCAGGCTGTCGGTGCCGGCTTCGCCGTCGGCGCGGTTCATGCGCCAGGCGTAGAGCGCGGCCATCAGCACGTAGACCACCAGCGCGCCTTGCGCGCCGACCCAGAACGAGAACGGCCAGCCAAAGAAGTCGAAGCGCAGCTCGCGCGCAAACCATGCCACCACGAAGGTGACGGTGAACCAGATCGCGAGCAGGCCGCAGATCCAGCGCAGGTTGCGCCGCCAGGCCTGGCGCTGGCGGGCTTCGGCACTATCGGGGGCGGGGCTGTCGTTCATGCGGGCGGGAGGTAGTCGGGCCGGCGCAGCGTCACGCGGAAATGCGCGCCGGCCAGCCGTGGCGATTGCTGGTAGACATGGTCGGAGATCTGGACGTCGCCGCCGTGCTGCTGCACGATCTCGCGCACGATGGCCAGGCCCAGGCCGCTGCCTTCGGTATTGGTGCCGAGCACGCGGTAGAAGCGCTCCATCACGCGCTCGCGCTCGGCCGGCGCAATGCCCGGGCCAGTGTCTTCCACATCCAGGTAGGCGAACGGCTCGAAGGCATCGGCGCTGACGCGCACGGTGGCATGCCCGCCGCGCGGCGTGTAGCGGATGGCGTTGTCGAGCAGGTTGTTCAGCATCTCGGTCAGCATCAGGCGGTTGCCCTGCACCATCACAGGATGGTCGTCCGCATCCAGTCCCAGGTCGATGTCGCGCGCCCAGGCCTGCGGCAGCCAGTCCTTGATCACCTCGCGCGCGAGCGCCGCCAGGTCCAGCGCCGCCATGCCGCCGGTGCCCGCCAGGTTTTCCATGCGCGCCAGCGACAGCAGCTGCGTGACCAGGTGCGCGGTGCGCTCAGAGCTGCCGGCGATCTGCGCCAGCGAGCGCCGCAGCTCTTCCGGCGACTGCTCGCGCTGCGCCAGTTCGGCCTGCATGCGCAGGCCCGCCAGCGGTGTCTTCATCTGGTGCGCGGCATCGGCGATAAAGCGCTTCTGCGTCTGCACCGACTGGTCCAGGCGCGCCAGCAGGTCGTTGAACGAACCCACCAGCGGCGTGATTTCCTGCGGCGCAGCGCGTTCGTCGATCGGGCTGGTGTCGCCGGGGTTGCGCGCGCGGATGCGCTGCTGGATCGCGGTCAGCGGCGCCAGCCCGCGCGACAGCCCGAACCACACCAGCACCACCGCCAGCGGCAGGATCACGAACTGCGGCAGGATCACGCCCTTGATGATCTCGTTGGCCAGGCGCGCGCGCTTGTCCAGGGTCTCGGCCACCTGCACCAGCACCGGCTGAGTGCCGCTGACCTGCTTCAGGTCGATATAGGTGTAGGCCACGCGCACGTCGTTGCCGGCCACGTGGTCATCGCGCAGGGACACCAGGCCCGCATGGCCCTGGTCTTCCTCGGACGGCAGCGGCAGGTCGTGGTCGCCGGCGATGTACTCGCCGCGCTTGCCGACCACCTGGTAATAGATGTTGTCGGTCTCGTCCGCGCGCAGGATCTCGCGCGCCGACAGCGGCAGCTGCAGCGTGATGCGCCCGTTGACCTCGCGCACCTGCTGCGACAGCACGATGGCGCTGGCTTCCAGCGCGCGGTCGAAGGGCCCGTTGGCGATCGACTTGGCCACCAGGTAGGTCACCGCGATGCTCATCGGCCAGAGCAGCAGCAGCGGCGCCAGCATCCAGTCGAGGATCTCGCCGAACAATGAGCGCGGCGACGGATGCGCGGTGCTTTCCTCCAGGTGCGGCAGCGCGTCGGCCAGGTCCTGGTCGGCGGCGTCCGGGGCCGGGGCGGCGGAAGGAGGGGGTGGCGCGGCGCGGGGCGCGCGCCGCCAGGGCAGTCGCAGCAGGCTCATCTCGGCGGTTTGCGCTCAGGTCGGTCGCTTGGCCTGCGGTGGCGTCGGGCGGGGATCAGTGGTGCGTGGCCACCGCCGGCTGGAATTTCTCCAGGCAGTAGCCCAGCCCGCGCACGGTGGCGATGCGGATGCCGCCGACTTCGATCTTCTTGCGCAGCCGATGCACGTAGACCTCGATGGCGTTGTTGCTGACTTCCTCGCCCCACTCGCACAGGTGGTCCACCAGCTGCTCTTTCGATACCAGGCGGCCGCTGCGTGTCAGCAGGATCTCCAGCAATCCGATCTCGCGCGCGGACAGGTCCAGCATCTGGTCGTTGAGATAGGCGATGCGCCCGACCTGGTCGTAGGCCAGCGGCCCGTGCCGCATCAGCGTGGCGCCCCCGCCGGCGCCGCGCCGCACCAGCGCGCGCACGCGCGCTTCAAGCTCGGACAGGGCAAAGGGCTTGGCCATATAGTCGTCGGCGCCCAGGTCCAGGCCCTTGACGCGCTCGTCGACGCTGTCGGCGGCGGTCAGGATCAGCACCGGCAGCATGGCGCCGCGCGCGCGCAGGCGCTTGAGCACTTCCAGCCCGGACATGCGCGGCAGGCCCAGATCCAGGATCAGCAGGTCGAAGGTCTGGGTCGACAGCGCGGAATCGGCTTCCAGGCCGTTGGTGACGTGGTCGACGGCATAGCCCGAGTGGCGTAGCGAGCGCGTCAGGCCGTCGGCCAGCACGTCGTCATCTTCGGCGATCAGAATGCGCATGGTTGTCTCCACCCTGGCCGGCATAGCCGGCGCCGGCGGAATGGGGCGCGATGGGGCTTGCCAAGCATACTGTTTTTTTATACAGTACCCGCACGTTCCGCTGGGGCCGCCCGGGGAGACCCCCTGGAGAGCGGCCGCGCAGACAGCCGGGCCGGCACTGGCGCCGGAAAATGCCGGTGCCGCGCCACATGCGGCCTATTTATACACCATTGATTCAAGGACGACCATGGACGACAAGAAGGCAGGTGCCGGCGTGAGCGCCGAGAAGCAGAAGGCGCTTGCCGCCGCGCTCTCCCAGATCGAGAAGCAGTTCGGCAAGGGCTCGATCATGCGCCTGGGCGACGGCGAGGTCGAAAAGGACATCCAGGTGGTATCCACCGGTTCGCTCGGCCTGGACATCGCGCTTGGCGTCGGCGGCCTGCCGCGTGGCCGCGTGGTCGAGATCTATGGTCCGGAATCGTCGGGCAAGACCACGCTGACGCTGCAGGTCGTGGCCGAGATGCAGAAGCTGGGCGGCACCTGCGCCTTTATCGACGCCGAGCACGCGCTGGACGTCAGCTACGCCAACAAGCTGGGCGTCAATGTCGGCGACCTGCTGATCTCGCAGCCGGACACCGGCGAACAGGCGCTGGAAATCACCGACGCGCTGGTGCGCTCGGGCTCGATCGACCTGATCGTGATCGACTCGGTGGCGGCGCTGGTGCCCAAGGCCGAAATCGAAGGCGAAATGGGCGACTCGCTGCCGGGCCTGCAGGCCCGCCTGATGAGCCAGGCGCTGCGCAAGCTGACCGGCACTATCAAGCGCACCAACTGCCTGGTGATCTTCATCAACCAGATCCGCATGAAGATCGGCGTGATGTTCGGCTCGCCGGAAACCACCACCGGCGGCAACGCGCTGAAGTTCTACGCCTCGGTGCGCCTGGATATCCGCCGCATCGGCTCGATCAAGAAGGGCGACGACGTGATCGGCAACGAGACCAAGGTCAAGGTGGTCAAGAACAAGGTGTCGCCGCCGTTCCGCGAAGCCTTCTTCGATATCCTGTACGGCCAGGGCATCTCGCGCCAGGGCGAGATCATCGACCTGGGCGTGGACGCCAAGATCGTTGAAAAATCCGGCGCCTGGTACAGCTACAACGGCGACAAGATCGGCCAGGGCAAGGACAACGCGCGCGAATACCTGCGCGAGAACCCGGACATTGCCGACGAGATTGAAAACAAGGTGCGCGCGGCGCTGGGCGTGGTGGCCATGAACCCCACGGCGGCTGCCACGGCGGTAGCGGTCGAAGACTGACCGCGCCAGCGGCCATTGCGCCATCCGGAAGGCCGGGGCATCGCCGATGCCCCGGCCTTTTTGCTTGGCGCGGCCCCCCCATCCACAGAATCCGGTAACCCATGGCAACCCGTCCCCCGCTTTCGCTGAAGGCCCGCGCCGTCGGCTACCTGTCGCGCCGCGAGCACAGCCGTGCCGAGCTGGCGCGCAAGCTGGCGCCGCATGCCGAGTCGGCCGAGCAGCTGGAGCAGTTGCTGGACGCGCTGGAGCGCGAGAACTGGCTGTCGAACCAGCGCTTTGCCGACAGCCTTGTGCACCGCCGCGGCGCCCGCTACGGCACCGCGCGCGTGATGCAGGAAGCCAAGACCCACAAGCTCGGCAGCGAGCAGCTGGGTGATCTGCAGGAGCGGCTGCGCGCCACGGAAGTAGAGCGCGCCCGTGAGGTCTGGCGCAAGCGCTTTGGCACACCACCCGACACGCCCGAGGCGCGGGCCAAGCAGATCCGCTTCATGGTGGCGCGCGGGTTTTCGCGTTCGGTCGTCAGCAAGATCATCCAGGGTGCGGACGAAGACTACGGCGACGAGGGTTAAGTACCGGCGTATGGCGCATGCGCCATTTTTCACCCGGAGTACCTGCACTGTTATCAGGGTGTATTCGCTGCATTGCGTCATCTCGGGGCTGGACTGGGGACGATCTTGTTGCCACCGCTGAGCCCGTGTCACTGGTGCGTTGCGGCAAGGCGCGATGCCATGGCGGGGTGCCATGGTCGGCCGACAATCCTGCCGCGACAGTTGCTGCGCAAGGATGTTCCCGGCCAACGCAGCGCGGCATGTTAAACTCCCCGGGTTATTCGGTGCTCCGGCACCGCCGTTCCCCAGCCCCCCGTATTTCCAGCCTGGCCATGCCTCTGTCCCAGCCCGTCAACCGCTCCCAGCGTCACCGTCGCGCCATTACGGCCGAGGCGTACCAGAGAGAGGACGGCTTGTGGGACATCGAGGTGCGCCTGACCGACACCAAACCTCGCGACATCGAACTGGCCGGCGACCGCGTCCGCCCGGTGGGCCAGCCCCTGCACGACCTGTGGCTGCGCGTCACGATCAATGAGGAAATGACGGTGCTGGATGCCGAGGCCTGCTCGGACTGGGTGCCGTATCCGGCTCATTGCGACACGATTGGCCCGGCTTACCGCAAGCTGATCGGCCTGAACCTGCGCAAGGGCTTTCGCAAGGCCGTGCGCGAGCGCCTGGGCGGCATGCACGGTTGCTCGCACCTGACCGAGGCCGCCGGCGTGCTGCCCAGCACGGCGATCCAGGCCTTTGCCGGTGAAGTCATCAATATCCGCGACAACGGCGAGGACGACCCGAATCCGGAGCCGCCCTATCAGTTGAACGGCTGCCACGCCCTGCGTTTCGATGGCGAGGTGGTTCGTCAGTTTTACCCGCGCTGGTATGGTCACCAGCCGACGCCCAAGGTACGGGCCGAGGCAGCACCTGCCGTCGCATCTGCGCCTCAGGCGCCAGCCGCGGCCAATGGCGACCGCGGCGAACACGGCAACGACGCTGTCCCGGCCGAGCGGCCGACCGGCACCTCCGGCTGATTCTCAGGATTGGCCAGCCTGACGAGAGAGTTCGTCTTCTTTCAGATTCTTCCCTTCTACCTTTTACGCCTACCCGAAAGGAAACACGCATGAATATCCATGAGTATCAAGGCAAGGAAATCCTGCGCAAATACAATGTGCCGGTTCCGCGCGGCATCCCCGCGTTCTCGGTTGACGAGGCCCTGAAGGCCGCAGAAACGCTCGGCGGCCCGGTGTGGGTCGTCAAGGCCCAGATTCATGCGGGTGGCCGCGGCAAGGGCGGCGGCGTGAAGGTTGCCAAGAGCATCGACGACGTCAAGACCTACGCCTCGAACATCCTGGGCATGCAACTGGTCACGCACCAGACCGGCCCGGAAGGCAAGAAGGTCAACCGCCTGCTGATCGAAGAAGGCGCCGACATCAAGAAGGAACTGTACGTTTCGCTGGTGGTGGACCGTGTTTCGCAGAAGGTCGCGCTGATGGCCTCGAGCGAAGGCGGCATGGACATCGAGGAAGTCGCTGCCCACAGCCCGGAAAAGATCCACACCCTGATCATCGAGCCGTCGGTCGGCCTGACCGACGCTGAAGCCGACGACATCGCCCGCAAGATCGGCGTGCCCGACGCGAGCGTGGCGCAAGCCCGCCAGGCCCTGCAAGGCCTGTACAAGGCGTTCTATGAAACCGACGCTTCGCTGGCTGAAATCAACCCGCTGATCCTGACCGGCGACGGCAAGGTCATCGCGCTGGACGCCAAGTTCAACTTCGACTCGAACGCGCTGTTCCGTCACCCGGAAATCGTCGCCTACCGCGACCTGGATGAAGAAGACGCCAACGAAATCGAAGCCTCGAAGTTCGACCTGGCCTACATCTCGCTGGACGGCAACATCGGCTGCCTGGTGAACGGCGCCGGCCTGGCCATGGCCACCATGGACACCATCAAGCTGTTCGGCGGCGAGCCGGCCAACTTCCTCGACGTGGGCGGCGGTGCCACCACCGAGAAGGTGACCGAAGCCTTCAAGCTGATGCTGAGCAACCCGAACGTGGAGGCCATCCTGGTCAACATCTTCGGCGGCATCATGCGTTGCGACGTGATCGCCGAAGGCGTGATCTCCGCGTCCAAGGCGGTGCACCTGACGGTGCCGCTGGTCGTGCGCATGAAGGGCACCAACGAAGACCTCGGCAAGAAGATGCTGGCCGACTCGGGCCTGCCCATCATCTCGGCCGACACGATGGAAGAAGCCGCCCAGAAGGTGGTGGCCGCTGCCGCTGGCAAGTAAGCCGTCGCACGAACGCAACCATACGCGAACGCGGGCGGTGCGCAGGCGCTTTGATGCGCCCTCGCGCGCGCCGCTCGTAGCCAAGCAAAGGATTACAGCATGTCGATTCTGATCAACAAAGACACCAAGGTCATCACCCAGGGCATCACCGGCAAGACCGGCCAGTTCCACACCCGTGGCTGCCGCGACTACGCCAACGGCAAGAACTGCTTCGTCGCGGGCGTGAACCCGAAGAAGGCCGGTGAAGACTTCGAAGGCATTCCCATCTACGCCAGCGTCAAGGACGCCAAGGCCCAGACCGGCGCCACCGTGTCGGTCATCTACGTGCCGCCCGCAGGCGCCGCTGCCGCGATCTGGGAAGCCGTTGACGCCGACCTGGACCTGGTGGTCTGCATTACCGAAGGCATCCCCGTGCGCGACATGATGGAAGTCAAGGACCGCATGCGCCGCGAGAAGAAGAAGACCCTGCTGCTGGGACCGAACTGCCCGGGCCTGATCACGCCGGACGAAATCAAGATCGGCATCATGCCGGGCCATATCCACAAGAAGGGCCGCATCGGCGTGGTGTCGCGCTCGGGCACGCTGACGTATGAAGCCGTGGGCCAGCTGACCGCGCTGGGCCTGGGCCAGTCGTCGGCTGTCGGCATTGGTGGCGACCCCATCAACGGCCTGAAGCACATCGACGTGATGAAGATGTTCAACGACGATCCGGAAACGGACGCCGTGGTCATGATCGGCGAGATCGGCGGTCCGGACGAAGCCAACGCGGCTTACTGGATCAAGGAAAACATGAAGAAGCCGGTGGTTGGCTTCATCGCTGGCGTGACCGCGCCTCCGGGCAAGCGCATGGGCCACGCCGGCGCGCTGATCTCGGGCGGTGCCGATACCGCCCAGGCCAAGCTGGAAATCATGGAAGCCTGCGGTATCAAGGTGACCAAGAACCCGTCGGAGATGGGCCGCCTGCTGAAGGCAATGCTGTAAGACGTACCTTGCCATTCCCGCCAGCGCGGGGATGGCGCACCAGGCAATGCCCCCGCCCGCGCGGGGGCATTGTCATTCTGGCGCAGCGGGGGTCAGGGATACCCCCTAGGCGAAACATGACAGGATTGAAATGTAATCGAAAGGTTCATGCGGTAAATAGTCATGTTCGTATTTTGAGACATCCGAAACCCGTCAGATGACGGGTGTGCCACCTAAAAAAATCGAGGAGCCCTGCCGTGGAACTGCTGTCTTCCACCACATTCTGGATTGCGTTGGGATCGATCATCCTGACCAATATCGTCCTGTCCGGCGACAACGCGGTGGTGATCGCGCTCGCCTCGCGCAACCTGCCGCCCGCCCAGCAGAAGAAGGCCATCTTCTGGGGCAGCGCCGCCGCCATCATCATGCGCGTGGTGCTGACCGTGGCCGCGGTCAAGCTGCTGAGCCTGCCGTACCTGAAGATCGTCGGCGCCGTGCTGCTGGTCTACATTGGCGTGCAGCTGCTGACCGGCGATGACGACGAGGAAGGCCACGACGGCAAGGACAATATCTGGGCCGCCATCCGTACCATCCTGATCGCCGACCTGGTGATGTCGCTGGACAACGTGGTGGCCGTGGCCGCCGCCGCGCAGAAGGGCCCCGAGGGCAGCCAGCTGATGCTGCTGATCATCGGTCTGGGCCTGTCGATCCCGCTGATCGTGTTCGGCAGCACGCTGCTGCTCAAGGTCATGGAGCGCTTCCCGGTCATCATCGTGCTGGGCGCCGCGCTGCTGGGCTACCTGGCTGGCGAAATGCTGGTCAGCGACCCGGTCGACGCCGCCTGGTTCGAAGTCCACGTGCCGCACGCCCACCTGGTATTCGGCGCCGCCGGCGCGATCCTGGTGGTGCTTATGGGCAAGCTGCTGAGCCGCCGGTCGGCACAGACCGCCTGACGAGGTTCCGCCCAGGCGAGAAGGGCGGCCATCTGGCCGCCCTTTTTCATTGGTGCGCCGGCAAGGCGGCCGTCGGTGCCTTGGCCAACTAACTCATGTGAGTGATCGCACATTTTGTCGCTTCGCGCGGTGGTAGCGGGCGCAAGTGACAAATTTTGGCGCATCCGGCAAGCATCCCCCTGACGGGTGACGAAATTTGTCGCTTTTTGCCCCCTACGGATGGGGGATGCCGCTGGCACGCTTACTGCTCCATGGTCCCCGCGTCACGAAACCGAAGACGTGCAACGCTTAACCAAAATCTCTTCGAGGGGTCAAATCATGCAACGGGTACAACTGAAGAAACTGGGCCGTCGTGTCCAGAAGGGCTTTACGCTGATCGAGCTGATGATCGTGGTGGCGATCATTGGTATTTTGGCGGCGATTGCTATTCCGGCGTATCAGGACTATCTGATTCGTTCTCGGGTTACCGAAGGCCTGAGCTTGGCCGCTTCAGCCAAGACGTCAGTTACGGAAAATGCAGCAAACGGCATTGCGCTTGCTAACGGTTGGACGGCTCCGTCGCCGACGCAAAACATAACGGCTATGGCAGTCGGCGCTACTGGGCAAATCACGATCACGTATTCTGCTCGCGCCGGTGGCGGTACGCTGGTCCTGGTGCCCTCGTCTGCCGCCGCCGCTCTGGTAGTCGGCACTCCGCCGGCCGGTGGTTCGGTGGATTGGGAGTGCTTCTCGGCGGCCAAGGCTGCGTCGACTCTGCCGACTCCGGGCCCGGCACCTGCCGCGGCCGCCACGCTTCCGGGTAACGTCGCCCCTGCAAGCTGCCGCAGCTAATACCATTTCATAGCCAAAGAAAAAGCGCCTTCGGGCGCTTTTTCTTTGCCCGTGCGCCAAGCTATCATGCGCCTTTCCCCTATCCAGGCGCCTCAATGCCGCCGTCCAGGACCAACCACTCATCGGCTTGCCTCATCGCGGCCATCGTTATCCCGCTGCTAGTCTCCCGGCACACCCTGCCGTTGGCCACGTTCTACGGTGAATGGATAGCCGCACTGTGTGCGATCGCCGTCCTAGCGATCCAAGCGGGTCGCCGCCCCGCTGCATCGCCTGGCGTGTCGCTGCCTTGGGTGTCACTGCTGTTTCTCTGGCTGGTCGCCGTCGGCCTTGTATTGGGCGCCACTGGCCACCACGACATCACCGGTAGCCGCGTTACCACCATCCTCACGCTGTTCCTAGGCGCAACGGTGACATGCGCCGTATGGTCGTACCAAGGCACGCCTGCGGCATCCACTCAGAACATCGGCGATACCCTCGCCACCGCCTTCCTAACCGCCGGTCTGCTCGGTACCCTCACACAATGGGTGCAGCTCTTCCACCTCGAACCCCGCGCCTTCGGCCTCGTCTCCACCTACTTCTACGACACCAACCGCCGCCTCTGGGGCAACCTGAACCAGCCCAACCACCAGGCCACCGTTGAAGGCCTGGCGCTGGTGGCATCAGTGTGGCTGGCCTCGCGGGGCCGCTTGCGTTTCCCGATGTGGCTCGCCGCGGTGGCCTTGCTGGAGGGCGGCATTGTGCTGTCCGGTTCGCGAACCGGCGTGCTGCATGTTGGCCTGGCTGCGGTCTATGCACTGGTCGCGGCGTGGCTGGCACGAGGCGCTCGACGTGACTCGGATCCAATGCAGCGGCCAGTCGGTCTGCTCGTCGCAGCAGTAGCAATCGTGGCGATGCTGCTGATCCTGCAGCCAGCAATCCGCGCAGCAGGGCAAGCGTTCGACTGGCGCCTGTTCGACACCATCGCGCAACTCGAAGCCGAAGACCAGATGTCCGCGCGCGGCGCGCTGTGGACCCACGCGCTGGCAATGTTCCGCTCCCACCCCTGGTTCGGCGTCGGCTGGGGCGAGTTCGGCTGGGCCCAATTCCAGCAAATGCAGCAAGTCGGCGTGAAGGTGGAGATGTCCCTGCACGCCCACAACGCCATCCTCGACTTGCTGGCGAAGACGGGCATCGTCGGCACCGCCGGCGTGGGCCTGATCCTGCTGGCGTGGCTATGGCGCGTGGTTCGCGTTCGCCTGTGGCACGGCGATACCGAAGAGCGCAAGCAGACCGTGCTGGTTCTTACCTGGCTGGCGATGCTGTGCGCGCATTCGATGCTCGAATACCCGCTGCATTACCTCTATTTCTTCCTGCCGTTCTGCTTCATGCTCGGTTGGCTGGAGCCGTCGGGCTTCGGGCGTTGGCGCGTGCCGGTGCCAGTGGCACGGGGGCTGGCGATCGCGTTTGTCGTGGTGGCTGTGGCAGTGCTGGCCACCATGTGGCAAGACTACCGCCGCGCCGAAGCCCGCGAATACGCCAGCAGCGAAGACCGCCGCAATGCCTTGCCGATGCCGCGCTTCTGGTTCCGCCAGCACGCGCAGGCCGACGCTGCCGGCCAGGCCACCATCACACCGGCCAATGCGGCAGAGTTGTTGCCCGCCCACATCGCCGCCGTCCACCTGCTGCCCACGCCGACCATGATTGCGCGCACGGCATGGCTGCTGGCGCTGACCGGCGATCCTGCGCAAGGCCGCCAGTGGATGGAGCGGCTGCGCTGGTACTACCTTGGCGATGAAGTTGCGCAATACGCTGCGATTGCGAAGGCATGCCGCGATCTGGCACCAGACCAACGTCCGCAGGCATTCTGCGCATGGGTTGGCGACCGTTCGCGTCGGTACTCCGAATGGCCCCGGGACTGACCTAATAGTACGGATACGGGCTGTAATAGACCGGTGGCGGGGGCGGCGGATAGTAGTACCGCGGTGCCGGCGGCGGCGCAGCGGCGACGCGTCCGGGGGCCGGCACGCGGTTGCCGCTGGCGTACATGCACTGGACATAGGCCGCATCGTATTGCTGCTGTGTGCCGTAACCGGCGTACTGGGCATTGCCCGCGCCGACCGCCGCGCCAGTCAGCAGGCCGACGCCAGCACCCACCGCCGCACCCGATCCGCCATTAAAGGCCGCGCCCGCCGCTGCGCCCAGCGCGGTGCCGACCACGGCGCTGCCGACGGCGGCATTGTTGGCGGCCTGCGAGGATGAGACACCGCCCACCCGCCCGAAGGCGAACTGGCGGCAGTTGTAGTCGTCGGCGCGGAACTGGTCGAAGCTCTTGCCGGTGCCCGGCAGCACCATCACGCTGGGGCCGGCAGGCATCACGGCGCACGCGCCGAGGGTCAGGGTGGCCACGGCCAGCGTGGCGCGGGTCAGGGCATGCATGGTGTCACCCCGCATCAGGAGTTTGCCGGCGGCTGTGCCAGTATGCGCTGCCAGCCGCCGGGGCAGGACTGCACATAGGGGTAGTAGCCTTCGGGCTGGTCGCATTGGTACCACCAGCCCTGCTGCGGCGCTACGCCGTCCGGGCCGGGGACCGGCACGGGGCCGTTCGGTCCCTGTTCGATGTACTGCGGCGGCGCCGCGGGTGCGGTGACCACGGCGGGCGGGTAGTAGTACGGGGCGGGGTAGCCATACGGGTAGCCGCCGTAGAACACGCCAGGCCCGAAATAGAGGCCCACGCCGACGCTTGTGCGCGTCTTGATAAAGCCGCCGCGTGCGTCGCTATCGTGTAAAGCGGCATCGTGGAGATTGGCCCGCCCGGCGAGGGCGGCGCCGCTTGCGGCCGTGGCCGCCAGTGCCAGGGCGATCTGGCAGAGCATGCGCCCGTTCATGGTATTCACCTCTTCCCCGCGCGCACCGCATGGCACGCCACGGACAGGGTCAGCAGGCCGCAACCAACGCGGGCCTGCAATCGTATTGAATACCAAATTGTCCCGCGCCGGCGCCACGGCGGCGCGGCTGGAAATGCGGCGTTACCTTTATTACCGGGGAACGACGTTGGCGTAAGACGCCGTGACAGGGCCCATCGCGGCGCGTGTTGCAGGCGTCACGTGCGGAGGTCAGCCTGCCGCCACCCAATCCCCCGACTTGCCCCCATGCTTTTCCAGCAACTTCACATTGCCGATCACCATGCCGCGGTCCACCGCCTTGCACATTCCGAGCATGGTTGCGGGCGTTGATATAAACGCCTTGAAAATCAAGGTGTTACGGAGATCGATGTCTTCGATCTTGACCAGATTCGTTGGTCAAATTGGACAGCGTTTGGACAAGGCTTGGACAACAATCGCACCGGGCCAAACGCGCCGCCCATAAGTTTACGAGATGGCGTTGGGATTTGCGATAGCTGTCTGCTTGATGGATCGCCGCTTGACAGTCGATCACTGTTGGCCTGCCAATGCCGGGGCAGTTGCCACCGTCCGACATTCGCAGCGAGGGCTGTAAACGGATCGCCGCATCAACCGTTGTGTATGTCCCCAATGATTGTCACAGTCGCAGTGCCGGTGGCACGACCATTGTTCCGGCAACCATTGGTGGACACTGGTCCAGTGGAACGAATGTCACCCTTGGTCGCGACAGTCGCTTCCATTGGGGGACAACCATCACCATTAGGGGGTCGCATTTGACGGACAAAAACAGCAAGAAGAATGGGTTCGCCGCACTGCTGCCGGGCTATGGCACCAATCAGGCGGTTGGAGGACTTATCGGCCTTTTGGTTGGCGACGCTGTTGGTGTCCCATATGAATTCAATGCACCAGAACACCTACCAGACCGCCACCAGATCGACATGGTGCCACCCATTGATTTCAGACGGTCCCATGCTGGCGTAGGGCCGGGGGTGTGGTCGGATGATGGTGCACAAGCCCTCTGTTTGGCAGCAAGCCTTCTCGAATGTGGGACCTTCAGCTTGCCAGATTTCGCCGACCGGCTGCTGCGGTGGTACGACGATGGCTATATGGCAGTTGACGGCCACGTATTCGACTGCGGCTTACAAACAGCGGATTCCATCGAGAAGCTAAGGGATGGCGTGTCGCCATATCTTACGGGCGGAATGGACGAACGCAGCAACGGCAATGGTTCCGTCATGCGCTGTTTGCCGTTGGCCCTGTGGCACACCGGTAGCGACGAAGAACTGGTCCGAGACGCGGCCCTACAATCTATTCCGACCCATGCACACCCCCGGTCACTGGTATGTTGCGCGTACCTGTGCATGGTGGCCCGAGGCTATCTGCATCAGCTTGCCGACCCGTGGGACTGGGCTGATCAAAGGCTGGCCGACATCTACGATGACTGGCCCAACGGACAGGAACGGCAGGCATTGCTGCGTGAACTGGATGTGCTGAGATGGTTCCTGAAGACTGAACAGGCACGCGGGACCGGCTACGTGTTGGATTGCCTGGCTACAGTCAAGCGAAGTATGGAAGATGGGGATTCGTTCGAAGACGTGATCAAGACCGCTATCCAGTTCGGCCACGATACGGATACGAGCGCAGCGGTTGCGGGCGGACTGGCAGGCATCCGCCATCGACTTCGGTCCATCCCCGTGCGTTGGCTGGGAAAGTTGCGAGGGTTCGAACTGGTGGAGCCGCTAATCGCCACGCTGGTAGCAACGCAACGCGTCAGAGTTTTCTGATGAAGTCTGCAAACTGGTGGGACGTAAAGATGACCTTTCCTTTTGGTTTCCACAGGTCCTCGAACGCTTGACGCAGGAACCCTTGTTCGTTTGAAACAAGCGCATCGGCATGCAAGAGATGCGTCATCAAGTCCAAGTCGGCTTGGGCGTTGAGGTCGATCTTATCGTTGTGCCGGGTCATCGCATGATGCCCGGCATAGCACATATTGATAGCAAACATCGTAAAGTAGGGGTACTGCATCTTCGCCCTAGCCCATCGGTCTGCGACGGCAGCAGGATTCCAACAGCTAACCAACGTGGTCAGAAGCTGTCGGCCCATTCCCTCAACTTCGCTCTCGAAGAACTCATCCAGCCGACTTGTATCGCCCCGTTTGGGCCGGTAGTTCATCATCTTTCGCACGTCAGCCACTTCCTTTCGGATGGCCTTCGATGTAGCGAACTGGGCTTCTCGCTTGACATTGTCCGCAAGCCGTTCCGCCGTTGATTCCTGCCAAGCCCGCCAACTGCCATCCAACGGGATATTCGGCAACCTACGCAGCAGCGTTTCTTGATCCTTTGGGGCCATGAAGATGTTGCATTTCACCCCACGTCCCTGTACCAACTCCTTGCGCCAGATGCCGACGAAATCGTTACAAAGCCGGTCGGCTGTACCTGAAATGAACGGCAACCAGCGTTCAATTAAGTCTTGCCGCTTGTTCTCTGATTCATAGGCCCGGAGCGTTTCTTCGAGAAATACATGCCCATAGATAGGGACAAGGCGTCCAATGGCACACAGTGCACGCATAGGGCTGTCCGCGAGAGCATCGAAGTTCTCGCGGGTAAAGGCATTCGTATCGAAGACGACGCGAAAGGGATGCGCCATGGTGCCTTAGTGCATTAGCCCGCGAGCAGGCTTGAGACGGCTGATGTTAGGCCCGATGCAACGAGGTTACCGGCCGCTCCCTCGCAGACTTGTCGAAGAGAGGCCAAGGTCGCCCTTAACTTGCTTTCATTTGGCCGAGCCTTCCGAGACTCACCATCCAGTTCGGCTAATATGCTCGACACTTGGTCTGCCATGTTTTTAGGTAACTGACTGACGAGCGAGTTTGCTTGATGCACTAGGTCGCGTACATTACCAATAGATAGCGAACCTGTAATCTGCTGATTATTAGTTACCGCAGCATTGTCAGAAACACTTCCAACTACCCCGGCATTTTGAATGAAAAATTGTTGCGTCACGGGTGCTGCCTCCTTTTTTTCCGAAACTGAGAATGACATATTCGCGCCAAGAACGCCTGCTTGTTCCAGTTTAAGGCACCAATCTAAAGTCAAATTTCGAACTGCGTCAAATATTCCAGCTAGATGTCCTTTGGTTAAATAAATCCCAAACTTCATGTCCTCTCTGAATAATGTTTGGAGAATCTTTTCTTGCTCAAATGTGAATGGAAAGATGGCATGGTCGCTATCTCCAAATACCAAAGGCTCCATGGACCCAAGAGACTGAGCTACATTAGCCTCGGAGCAGAGGTCATGAAGTTCTGAGTTCGGAAACTGTGCGGGTATCCATCCTCGATAAGGATTGAACGCCCTACATTCGCCAAACAAAACCCTATATTTGGGGAGCGGTTGATTGCGATATCCGTTCAATTCTGCGTCGATCCAATCGGCGACATCCGCCAGTGCCAGCTTGCCCGCAATTAATTTTGCGGTTCGCACTAACTGTACGACCGACGTGCGTTCATCCACGGCCATGCGTTGCAGTTCAATAACAAGCGGAAGACTCATTGTAAATTACTGCTATATTGAAATGGCTAGAAAATGTCATTCGACCCCGAAAGGTCGCACTCCAACGAGACCTAATTCTGGTTATGTCAGGACGGCAAGGTGCACCACTTGACGTGGTACGCAGCAGCGACGCCCATGGCAACTAACGCAACTATGAGCGTGGCCGTAAAACTGAGAGGAACTTTATCTCGCCAAAATCTAAAGTTCTTTTGTTCATCGATCCAGTCGATTTGATGCTGCCAGAAGAATTTGTAATGCGCATACCAATCACTGAAGGTGATTTGCTTGCTTAAACTTATTCCATAATAGGTTTGCTCTATCGCGGAAAGCTGCTGAACATAAGCACTTAAGTCGGGATTGGTTGTTGTTTGTACCGTTCGATACAAATCGCGGAGGCCGTTAAATTGCTTCGTCAGTTCGATTCCCGCATTTTCATACGCAGTCTTCTTGGAGTCGTAAAATGTGATATAAAGCGCCACGATTCCAAAGACTACGAATGTCGCAGAGAGAAACTTGGTCGATAAGCTGTCGAAGACAAGAGCGTAAACGCCGAACGCGGTAGAAATAAACCCAATCCAGCCAGGTGTTTTCTCAACGATGTCGTATGTTGCGAAATGTTTCTTGGCACCAAAACCGACATTATATCCAGTCGTGGCGATATTTTTTAGGAGATTATCCTTTTGCATATTGTCGGCTCAATTCGAGATTGGCACTTCGATCCTGTCTTTTGCTATTACCACACCATTTTTTATGGCATAACATTCCACAATGTGGTCGCCTGCAAAATCGGTGGATTCTGAGATCGACATGGCACCATCATCTTTTCGGATTTGACCTCGTATGCAATCCCTTCTTACTGCTTCGGGGCCACGATTCAGAACTTTCCAATACAGGTCGAAGTTGCCGCCAATGTTGTGTTCAGTTACAAAGAAGCGAAGATTCTTCCTGACCCTGAGAGGCAGTCGTCGGCGAAGCATTTCTCTTAATGGAGATTCGCGAAAGCCGTTCTGTGAGACGTCGCATTCGATTTTAAGAACGGCACGAATATCAATGGAATGTTGATTTTCGATGAATTGCTCAGTGTCTCGCGCAGCTTCCAATGCAATCTTTCTCGCTTCAGCCTTCTCTTTCGCCTGCGGAAATGGAGTGCCGAAAACTTTTCGCCACTTATCACATTGTTTAGCTTCGTCTGACTCTTCGATGGCCTTCACTGCGAGATCGTGAGCGATTTTCGCTTTCTTCTGAAATTTGTCTTTGACTCGGACACGTTGGCCGCTACCAAGTGCCGCAAAGTAATCCTGATTGGGTAAGTCTGCGAGATACTTGAAGAAGTCGCGTGACATCCAATCATAATAAAGGTAGCTTTTGCTATCAAAATCGGAAGTGCCCTTGAGGAAATTATGAGCAAGGGTATCAATCAAGAGGCCGCCTATGCCGACTCCATGTTTATTCTTCCAGGCTCTTGCCATTTTGCAAAGGCGACGCAAATTCTTGTTTTTTTGGTCGTCGAATTCCTTGATGGCGCTTATCTCGTCACGCGGCTTGGTGATTTTCCAGCTTCCACCATTATATGTGTCGGGATATTTGAAACTGCCGTCATTTTGTTCGAAAACGGGCTGAACTTCAACGTGAAAGTCTTTGTACAGTACCCGAACGACAAGGCGATCAACGAATACTTCTGTACGAGGGTATCTTGCCTTAATTGCGTCCTTTGTGCGGGTAAGCAGTCGGGATTGACCGCCCGCGCAATTATAGTCGGACCAAACGGAGGCTGGGACAATATAGAGCATATCGAGGTCTGAGATGCCCCGAATGGCAGTCCAGCGCCCATAAGACCCAACCTGCAAATTATTCGCAGACTTTGAATCCGTATCACGGAACTCATTGTTTAGCGCGCCGGTAATTTCTCCATATCGTAGCGAAATCTGATCGTCATTATCGACCGCGAGATTCGATATAAAATCCCGAAAAATGTCAGCAGTACTCACTTTGCCCTTTCTTTTTGTTACCGGTTGGCGGCTTGTGATCGATCTGTGCCGAACCCACGTCCCATATGGCACTTTGGCAATCTACCAGCAAGGCTCCCGTGCTCGTTACCTGCAAGAACTGAGACGGCAGGCGTAGACCCGCCTTGTAGTCTGCCACGAATCGAACGTGATTTCCCGGACTGTCCCTGCGTTAGGCACGACCATCGTGTTCAAAGGCATACCAACAGCCTTTGTTCAGCCGGACTTCGTTTTGTCCCCGCGACGAGCGTTGGGAATCTCGAAGCGTCCGAAACCGAGCACTGTCGGACTCCCATGTGAACCCATGTCCGAAAGTAGGCTTGTAAACCTTGCGGACATGATGTATATTCCGTACTCCTATTTCGGACATGCGAGGTGCGGATGTCACGACTATTTGCGTATTGCCGGGTATCGACTGCGGACCAAACGACCGAGAACCAAGTGAAGGAGATTGAGGCTGCGGGATTCACCGTCGCCAAGCAGCGGATCATCGCTGAAACCGTCTCCGGTTCGGTGGCCGCTTGCGAACGCAAGGGCTTCTCCAAGTTGATGGACAAGCTGGAAGAAGGCGATGTGCTGATCGTGACCAAGCTGGACCGACTTGGCCGCAACGCCATTGACGTGCGGGCGACGGTGGAACGGCTGGATGCCGCTGGCGTTCGCGTTCACTGTCTGGCGCTTGGCGGTGTAGACCTGACCAGTCCGGCAGGCAAGATGACCATGCAGGTCATCAACGCGGTAGCCGAATTCGAACGGGACCTTCTCATCGAACGGACGCAGGCTGGCATCCGACGTGCGAAATCCGAAGGGAAGACCTTTGGCAGGCCCTCCGCCCTGACACCCGATCAGCGTGCCGTGGTCGTGGACCGGCTGAATACTGGTGTCTCAGTCGCCCAGATCGCCCGCGACATGAAGACAAGCCGCCAGACGATCATGCGGGTTCGGGAAGCTACGGCGGGTTGATAGCCCGATGGTGGATTGATCGTGGGTCGTGCAGGCATTACAGATTGAGTGGTCAGCCTCGATACACGATCAATCTTGCAGGAGAGCCGATGTCCATCGCTGATGCCGAAAGGCTTGCTCAGTTCGTCCGGTCTCTTCCTGACTTCGTGGTCTCGGAGAACATGGATTGCAACTACAACCACATGGGTGCGACGGTTGCCGATGCGGTTCTCCAAGCCAACTTGCGATATTCAACACATGTGAAACCACGCGTGAACCGCATCTTGGCCGAATACCCGGTGGCACGAACGACCACTGCCGTCCTTGCCCTACTGCGAACAATCAGTGCCACGGACTTCCTTAACTGGCGGGGCCAAGACCGGGCGGACCGGTTCTGCCATGTTCTTAGCCTGTTCGCATCGCAAGGCATAGACGACGAAGCCGATCTTCGGAACTGGCTTACCGGCAATGACAGCCCTTCAAAGCTTCGGTCCATCAAAGGCATCGGCCCGAAGACGGTGGACTATTTCCGCATCTTGGTCGGGGTATCGACCAGTGCGATTGACCGGCATCTCCGCAATTTTCTCTGGCTGGCAGGACTGGTGCCAAAGGGCTACGGCGAAGACCAAGCCATAATCAACGCTGCGGCAGACATCCTTGGCATCGACCGCGCCCACTTCGATCACAGCATCTGGCACTACATGAGCAAGCGTGGGATGACATCTCGCATTGCCGATTGCAGTCGCGGCAGGGACGGTGGCAATTTGCAATGGACCTGACCAACGGTCGCGCTGCCGTTTGGTCGAGGGGCCTGACTGGAAGGCGCGGTGTCGTGTGGTAATGCGTGACAACAAATCCGTCTGCATGTCAAGAATTTTGTTGACAAAAACGGTCCTGCCATGGCATAATGCGCACTATGTCGTTCATGCTTTCGGCTGAACGCTACGTGGCTTCTGCCACAACGCTTCGACTGTTCTGGTCAAGCGTCTACATGAATTCCCTTAGCAGTACCTAAGCCGTTCTCGGGCTTGTTGCGTTCGCATTCCGCATGGCGTTTCTGCGTCTGCTGCGGCCATCCGTCTCCGAGAACTCAATTCAATACCGGAGGCTTCCTTCCTTGCTGTCTGGTCGCGTTTCTGCGCCATGCGGTGCGTCCGTTCGCGCCCTTTCCAAGGCTGGCGGGGAAGGCCTATTGCTATGCGCAATTGTGCGCAACAACTAATGAATCAAACCAAAAACAATGTAGTTTTCACCCAAGACCTATATGGTGCCTTCGCCCAAGTGGGCATCCCGTTCCCGAAGTGCAAGCTGGAACGTGGTCAGTTTGTCCGGTTCCCGACTGATGGAACCCAAGCCGACGACGCCGGTTGGTGCAAGCTTTTCCCTGATGGCATAGGCGCGGTGTTCGGCGACTACCGTACTGGCGAAAAGTACGTGTGGCAGCAGCGTGATCTCCATGCACCGCCGCCGTCTGCGGACGAACTGAAGGAAGCCCGCCGCCGCGCAAAGGAACAGCGCGAACAGGCTGAGGCAGACCTTGCAGCCAAACACGCTCAGGGTCGCGAGACAGCGGTTCGCATTTTTGCCGACAGCACGGAACTTGAAGCGGCACACCCGTATGTAATGCAAAAGGGCATCACTCCCTTCGGCGCACGGCAGTGTTCGGATGGTGTGCTGGTTCTGCCGGTGTTTGGCCCTGACGACGAGTTGCAGAGTTTGCAGTTTATCGAAGACGACGGGGGAAAGCGGTTTCTCACCAATGGAAAGATGAAATCCGGGCGTCTGATCTTGGGTGATCCGGTTGAAGGGCTTCCGTTGATCGTGTGCGAAGGCTGGGCGACTGGTTGTTCGTTGCATGAAGCGACCGGCCAACCGACGGTGATTTGCTTCAATGGCAGCAACCTTGCTGCGGTGGTCCAGGACCTTGGACCGCAGTATCCGAATACTCGCATTGTTGTCGCTGGTGATCTGGACAAGTCCGGTGCAGGTAAGCGGTATGCCGAAGACGCCATTGCTGTCGCGGCTAACGCGGTTGCGGTCTACCCGGTCTTTGCTGATGGTCGTGATGCGGGCGACTTTAATGACCTGCACAAGGCTGAAGGAATCGAGGCAGTGGAAGGACTGATTCGGGGAATCCCTCAGACAGCGGTGGTGGTGCCTGTGACGGATGTAATCGGCCCGTCCACCGTGCCCAACTTGCCGGGGTTCGATGTCCGCAACGGTACTGCGACAACGCATCCCCTGACTGACTATGGCAATGCGCAAAGGTTGTTCGATCTCGTTGGCAATCGCTTGAAGTACGTGTTCGACATCAACAAGTGGCTTGTCTGGGACGGCACCGCGTGGCAATGGGACGATGGGTCTTGGGTCTACACGCTTGCCGCCAAGCAGTTGCCGGTAATGCTTCACGCCGAGGCCGGGCAATACCTATCGCATTCGATTGAATTTGCGAAGTGGTCCCGGCAGTGCCAGCAGCAGAAGGTGCTAACCAATGCGATTTCTGCGTTGAAGAACTTTCAGCAGGTCCGCGTCTCCCTAGCAAGTCTCGATGCCGATGACACGCTGGTCGGCTTTGACAACGCTCGGCAAGTCCTTGATCTGCGCACCGGTCGGGCACGGTCTGCGACACCCGTGGATTACGTCACCAAGTCGCTCAATGTGACCGAACTTGGGGACCCGGACCGCGCCGAACGTTGGACGCAGTTTCTTTGTGAGGTCTTCAGAGGCGATCTGGAACTGCTTGATTGGTTCCAGCGGTTCTGTGGCTACTTGCTGACGGCTTCGACGGAAGAACAGTTTTTCCTGTTCCTGCATGGACGCGGGGCCAACGGCAAATCCGTGCTTGCTGAGACGCTGAAACATCTCATGGGTGACTACGCCCGCGTGGTGGCTCCCGAGACGCTGTGTGCGACCAACCGGCAGGGCGGCGCAGCTACGCCTGACCTTGTTCCGCTTGTCGGCGCACGCATGGTGATGTCCTCCGAGGCAGAGGAAAACTCGAAATTCGCGCAATCGCGGATCAAGAGCCTTGTGGCTGGTGATTCGATGACTGTGCGGGCGAACTACGGTGAACCGATTACCTTCACGCCGGTGATGAAACTCATCATCACCGGTAATCACATGCCGGACTACTCGGGTAACGATGGCGGCTTGGAACGCCGGTTGAAGATCATCCCGTTCAAGAAGACGTTTGCGCCGGAAGAAAGGGACCAGCAACTTCCGGCGAAGCTGCGGGAAGAGGCGGCGCACATCCTTGCGTGGATGGCGAAAGGTTGTTTGGAATGGCGTCGTCGTGGCTTGTCCGATACGCCTCGTGCGGTTCTCGAAGCAACGGCGTCTTACAAGGAAGACCAAGACATCATCGGGCAGTGGTTGAAAGAATGCACTGAATCTTCGTCCAGCGATCTGCCTTGTCCGGAAGCCTACGACAACTACACGTTGTGGGCACAAGACAACGGCATCCGCCCCATCAGCTCGCGCAAATTCAATAGCGGATTGCGTGATCGCGGCCGTGACATCAGAAAATCGAACAGCAAGATGCTGATCTCCGGTCTCGCCTTGACCGATTTCCGCCACTCCCTCCGGGGCGGTGTCTCGCCGGAAAGAAAGCAGGTTCAACCTGTACCGAGACCGGTGCTCAACTGATCCGCTGGTCGATCAGTGACGAAGTGATGAACTACGTCTGTTTTTGGAAACTTCTTCTATATCAATCAGATAAGAAAAAGTTTACGAAATCGACCGCTGTTCGTCACTTCGTCACTGGTCTTTTTCTTCCGGCGGGGGTTTCGGGGTTCCGTTGCGAGGAAGGGGGTATGCGACCGCTGTGTTCGCGAAGCGGGCGACCGCAGGTCGCTACACCAGTGATCGACCGGTTCCTGATTCACATCGGCTGCGCAGTGCTGTATCTGCGAGAATTTCAGGCATCGGGGAATTCGACCAACAACCAATCGAAGAACATGGAATACGGGACGATCAAGCTGACCGACGTGGATATGCTTCACAAGGTCTTTCGCGGATTCAGAAGCCACGACGGGGTAGGGTGGCTATTCAGAGGTCATGCTCAGGCGAGTTGGGAACTGCTGCCGAAGGCGGGACGGCCCGAGTTTTATTTACCGGATAACAGGGACCTTGGTCGATTCCATAACTGGACCAAAAGCGCCGTTGCATACACTTCGCTGTCATCAAGCTATCTTGAACAACTTGCATTGGCGCAACATCACGGCCTTGCGACGCGGTTGCTTGACTGGTCGATGAACCCTTTGGTCGCGTGTTACTTTGCGTGTTCCGATCATGCCGACAGGGATGGTGCGATATGGATGTACGAGATGGGTGACACATTGATGACTGACCAAATCACCCAAGACACATTGAAAGGGTGCCACGGAGTATTTGGCTACATTCCCAAAGCTGCGTTCCCGCGAATCATCAATCAGAAAGGTCTGTTCACCGTTCACTGCGATGCAGCGCATGCGATTGGCGTGAAGGAGTCGCGTCTGGGAAATGGAGACCCCAATCTGATATGCCTTCACATCCCGGCGAACCTGAAGCCCGATATCGTGAAGCTTCTCGCGGACTACGGCATTGATCGGACGCATCTGTTTCCCGACCTTGATGGTCTTTCAGCACACATCAACGCTGCTACGGCGCGAATGCGAAAACCCGGTTCAGGGGATTAGCCGATTCCATGCTGCAACCAGTTCCAGACGGGTATGCCTTTCGCGAACCGGTCTGGAATTGGTTCGGTATGTGGATTGACACAACCCTAATCGAACTTGTATTATTCGAACTATCCTAAAGGAACCGATAGGGTGGTTATGTACGTCAGAGCGTACCTTCGTGCATCAACCAAGGAACAGGATGCTGGTCGTGCCAAGTCGGACCTGGTCGAGTTCGCGAAGGACCGGGGATTACAGATCGTGTCCTTCTACATCGAGAACGAATCCGGGGCTTCGCTTCAAAGACCTGAGTTGTTCCGTCTGTTGTCTGACTGCCATGAAGGCGACATTTTGCTGTGCGAGCAAGTGGATCGGTTGTCGAGACTGAACAATGAAGACTGGCAACGGCTGAAGTCTGAACTTCAAGCCCGTCGCGTTCGGGTCGTTGCACTTGACCTGCCGACCTCATGGATGTTGACCACCAGCACTGACGACATTACCGGTCGAATGATGGATGCCCTCAATGCCATGATGCTGGACATGCTGGCCGCGATTGCTCGGAAGGATTACACCGACCGCAGGCGGCGGCAGGCGCAAGGAATCGCCAAACTGAAGGCGGAAGGTGGCTACAAGGGGCGCAAGCCTGATGTCCAGCGGAACGCTGCCATCATGAACATGCTGCGCCGGGGCGATAGCTGGAACACCATCATCGCGGCCACCGGCTGTTCCCGGTCCACGCTGTCGCGGCTGGCACAGCAGGTCAAGGAAGAAGCTGCCGTTGAGGCTGTCTCATAACCCGGCTTCGGCCATCAGTTCGGCCAAAGAAATGCCAAGGGCATTTGCCAGTCTTTTCAATGTCAGTGTTGCGGCGTTGTTGGTGCCGCGTTCCACCCGTCCCACATAGCTTCGGTCTACGTCGGCATGCAAGGCCAATGATTCCTGCGACAGGTCTTTGGCTTCGCGGAGGCGGCGAATCGCTTCTCCAAGAGCAACTAAAGAGGGGTCTTTGCGTTTGTGGGTCCGAATTGGCATCCCCGCATCGTGTGCGGTATCATCGCGCCCTGACGACGGACCATGGTCCCCATTGAGGCGCCGGACTGCGTCGAAGCGGGCTTGGGAAAGGGTTCAAGGGGAGATTCGATGAAAAAATGCGTTTTCTGTAGTGAAGACATTCAGGATGCAGCGATCCGTTGCAAGCACTGTGGCGGTGATATAGCCGCAGCCGAAGCTGCCGCCGCAGAGGTCGAAGCGGAAAAGGGACTGAACTGGGCCCTTGGCATCTTCTTCGGCATCGTGGGTGCGGCCATCTTCGGATTCTTCGCCTACCGGGCTTTCGTGGGCAGTGAACAGAAGGTTGCTATGGTCATTGGCGGGTTCGCGGCAGCCTTCTTGGTCGTCGGACCCGTGGCGTCCCGGTTGGGCGATGCATTCAGGCAGGCCGTGATGCCGGACGTTGTGTTCGCACGTAGTGCGTCGGAACTTGCCGGACAACAGTTGTTTTGGAGTTTTGGGCCGCAAACCATCGGCGCCGTTGCAGCCTTCATTGGCATGGCAGTGCTGCTGACCAAGGTAGTTCCGATGGAAGACATCGTGAATGAGGCGTTCGGATCGGCCCCGGCCAAGACTGCGCAGGTTGCCGAAGTCCAGAACGAACCGACCAGCCCTGTAGTGCCGGTTGAGGCGGACAAGTCGTCTGACCGAGTTGTAGCGCAGCAGCAGGCTGTAACCGTTCCGAACCCGGTACAGCCACCGGCTGTTCAAGAATCAGCAGCACCGGCACAGGTAATGCCCGCGCCTGAAGCCAAGGAAGAACCTGCGACTGCTGCGACGGTGCTTGCCCGCCCTGAGAAATCCGTGATCGAGGCAAGCTTTGACTGTGGCAGGGCGGCTTCCAAGATCGAGAAGCTCATTTGTTCGACCCCCGAGACTGCGGCTGCGGACAGACGCCTTGCAAAGGCATACGGTGAAGCCAAGGCGAAGTCCACCGACATCAATGCCCTGAAGGCACAACAAGTCGAATGGATGAAACAAGAGCGAAACGCCTGTACCGATTCGGCCTGTCTGTTGAAGGCGGTGAACGACAGAATCCAGAAGCTGGCGGCGTCATAATCGACCACACTCATATCACGAAGGATGCCTCGGCATCCTTTTTTTCGTTCTTGCGCAACCAAACTTGGGTCGGTATCACTAATGACGTGCTTCTGCACGAAGCGGCTATTTCTGCAAGGGCCAACGGTGCTACGCTTGCAGCACCGTGATGCCGGTCAGGGAAGCGACGACATTGCGGCAGAATTAATGGAACAACGGGAACAGTTCGTCGGGCACGACTTCCTACAGCGTTGGCAAGAACAACTATCCAAACCAATGTTCAACCTGCTCATCGACACCAGTGTCTGGCTTGACCTTGCTGAGAACGCCAAACAGACGCCTCTGCTGGAACTACTCGAAGACCTTGTTGCTGCCGGACGTGTGAACCTTCTGGTGCCGCACATCGTTGTCAATGAATTTCAGAAGAATCGAACGCGGGTTGCCAAGTCCAGCGCCAAGAGCCTTTCCACCCATTTCAATCTGGTCAAGGACGCCATCCGAAAAGCTGACGGCGACAGACGGCAGAAGGACAGGGTGCTGGCCTACCTGTCAGACGTAGACCACCGGATTCCCATCATGGGCGGCGCAGCGGAGGGCGTGCTAAACCGGATCAGTACAATTCTCACTTCGACGACCGCCATTGAGGCCAGCGACGAGGTAAAGATTCGGGCAGCAGACCGCGCACTGCACCGGAAGGCTCCCTGTCACCATGAAAACAAGAACTCGATGGCAGACGCGGTCCTGATCGAGACTTACTTCGACTACGTGCGGACAATGGGCGGCGCGGGACAGCGGTTCGCTTTCGTGACACACAACAAGCACGATTTCAGCGTTGTCAACGGCAATCAGAAACTGCCGCACCCCGATCTAGCGGGCTCGTTCTCGAAGATCAAGTCCATGTACTTCATCAACTTGGCTGAATGCCTGCGACGTATCGACCCAATGCATGTCACCCACGCTATGTGGGAACAGGAATGGCATCAAGAACCAAGAAGTCTCACAGAGATTCTGGAAGCAATGGACCGCTTGACGACGCAGGTCTGGTACAACAGGCACAAGAACCGCGAGTGGTGGGTCGAGCAAGGCAAACTGAAGATTATTAGCCGGGCGGATTGGGAAGACGGGTGGAACAAGAAGAAGTTGACGACGCAGACCCACATCGCAGACGACATCTGGAAGGGAGCCTTAAGGGCAGCAAAAAAGGCGGAACGGCAGCTTGGCGCTGGCAACTTTGGCCCGTGGACCGATTTCGAGTGGGGCATGATCAATGGCAAACTGTCCGCTCTTCGCTGGATGCTTGGCGATGAATGGGATCAGTTGGACACGTAAGCCGAGACCGACAAACTTTGCAGACATCAAGCCGTGACTAGCTACACAAGGAACTTGCATGAAAGGCTGACTAACCGTGGACCGAGCATCGGGTACTGTGCGATCTGCCGCGCTCATGGCTCCCTTACGAAGGACCATGTCCCGCCGAAGGGTTGCGGGAACATAAATGACTCAGTCATTAGCCACGTCTACGAGAGCAGATCGCAAGGACGGCTAAAGCCCGTTCTGTCACAAGGTGGATCGCATTTCCGAACGATTTGCGGGCATTGCAACAGCACCCTGCTTGGCACCCAATACGATCCCGCACTGAGCAAGGTTGTTCTCGACATCGAACAGTATTTCCGACAGGCGTCAGGCAGCCGGTTGGCGTTGCCTCGGACACGGCTATTCGACTATCAGCCGAACCGGTTTCTTCGTTCTGTACTCGGACATTTGTTGGCCGCCAACGCTGTCAGAGACGTTGTGGCGAATGACCTCGCAATTCCGCTGGACGATGCACTGAGGGCGTATGTGCTTGACCCGACAAGACGTTTGCCCAACGAGGTGTGCATCTACTACTGGTTCTACCCACATCGGCGGCGGGTCGTCATGAAGCATTCGGTGATGGGCTTCTTCGGCGGGAACGGGGCGTCGATCTATGGACACGTATTCAAGTTCTTCCCCTTCGGCTTCTGGATCGTCTGGGATGAACAAGGCGACCGTAGTCGCCAGTTTGGCCTGAGAAGGCTTGATGACTCGTCACAGTTCATCGCTGCAACTTCCCGTTTGCCGGTAGACCTGTCACCACTACGGTCGCCGAACTTTCCCGAAGCCCCGCCTGATACCGGTATGTGGCTCACTGCCGACTACCTTGCCTCCCAAGCCGAGGATCGGGCCTCTGCGCCATCGTCGAAGGGAGCGGAAACGTCATAGCTTGCGACAGAACGGTTGCTGTGGTGACAGCGCAAATTGCTACCGTGGTCCGTCGTTGAGCCAGCCTGAAAATAGCCAATACGTGGGGTGTTGGTCCCGCACAACCGGCATGCCACGGTACTTCTGCTAGATTGGACGCCAATACGATTTGAACAAGAAATGAGGTGGCTTAATGGGTCGAAGGAGAAGGGAACCGTCTCTGAGTGACATCCTGCTGGATGCGCCGTGGTGGGTATCGGCTGCATTGGCCTTGGGCAGCTACATCGGGTTCTATGCAATTCTGCCTGCCTTGTTCGCGTCAAATCCCTTCTTGATCGGCCTTGCTATGGTCAGCCGGTCCCTCGCATGGGTCCCGGCGACGATGTTCGGCTTTCTTGGGCTGCTTGCCTACCTGCGCGCACGAAAGCGCCAATCCGACGTAGTTGCGGCATCTGGCAATGCACGGCCCTTACGCCGGGAACATACCATCCGTGTAGTTCCTAGTCCTAGCCCCGTGGTGAACAGGAATCCAGAGGCGAAAGACCGGATTGATGAGGCGCTCTCAGTCCTGCGCCAGAAGACTGCGCCTGCAAAACCCACAGAATGGTCCCTGGATGCACTCAAACAACTGGAATGGAAGCGGTTTGAGATGCTATGCGTTTGGTACTACGAGGCCCTGGATTTCACCGTCAAGACGGTGTCGCATGGGGCAGACGGCGGTATCGATGCCACGCTGTACAAGGATGGACTGTCGGCCCCTATTGCGGTCGTCCAGTGCAAGGCATGGCGTTCACGGGTCAAGGTCGAACCGGTTCGGGCACTTGGTGGGGTCATGCACTCGAAGCAGGTGAAGCGGGGCGTCTTCTGGTCGTTGGCGGGGTACATCGGCCAGCCAGTGCAGACCTATGCCGCCGAGGCGGGCATCCAGCTACTGGACGGTGCGGGCATCGTCGAACGTATTCGCGCACTCGATCAGTATAAGCAGGCGACGTTGCTGGCGCAGGCGTTCAAAGGCGACTACTGGACACCGACATGTGCGGCCTGCGGCGTGAAGATGGTGGAGCGGCAAGGTAAGGACAGTTCATTCTGGGGTTGCCGAAACTATCCCAAATGTCGCGTCAAGATTGCCCGTGCGGCTAACCTTGTTTGACGCGGCTTGACCCGGTGAACCAGTCCCAACTGCGAGAGAGGGGCATTGCAGCTATCGACTGGACACAGCTTGCTCCCCATGCCAAGGTTGGCATGACACGGAAGGAACTGATCGATCTGTACTTGCAGATTGAACCGGGAACGAAAGAAAAGACGGCGATTTCAGGGGCGGCGCAGGTTTGGCGGTTCATGAACGCGAAGGCCCACCATGTAGTGGGCCTTCTGCTTTATGGCGTTCTCTAGTTACAGCGGTGATACCTTGCCTGTGCCGCCAAGTCCCATTTTGAGAAACCCTTCCTTGGCATGGGCGGCGTGTTGCTCGTTGAAGTTGCGCCTGTCGCAAGGATGAGCAAGAGGGAGGTAAGGAATGGTACGTTTACCGCAGATCAGTTCCAAGGGGCGACCAAAACCTTCCGGCGAACGTGCGTGAACGCAAATCCCAAGGGGCTTCTGTAGATCAGCAACCTGCTTCCTTAGCAGTTCCCAAACGTTTGCTCCCCAACTAATGACCTGAACCTTGAAGTTTCTACTGACTGCATCGACGAGCGCATTGAAGCCCTCTGAACAGCGGGCATACGGTTCAAAGGGGCCCACTGTTGGTGAGTTGGGCGGGCGAAAGTCAGGCTTGAAGTTCAAAAAGATCAGCATCTCCGATTTGTCCATGATGGACGCAGGTACAGCGCCGACATTGATGTACTTAATGAGGCCACGCAACCCGGCATAGCGCGACAACGGCACATCAACAGGGTGTGGCGTCTTCGCACGCGCCGGGACAATGGGATACCAGTCGTGACCGAGGATGATGGTCAATCGTCCCTTTCCCTTGTTCTGCTCATAAGTTTGAAACAGTCCGTGATCCGTCCAAGGGCAGGGCCCGAGACTCAAGCCAACCTTTGTCTGCCGTGTCACTTCACGTAGGGCATGCCCGCGTTGAACCGGATCGAAAATGGTTGCCTCAACCTGCATCGCAAGCTTGCTGGCTTGCTCATACTGATCGAAAGTGGCGACTTGGAAGTCGCTTGTCAGGCAACCCCATTCACGCTTCCGGTCCAAGTCCCAGTATTCCCGCAGTTCACCACCGATAGGCCCAAAAACATGCCGGTATGCGTCAGTGATTAGCTTTACCTGATCACTTGTATAAAAGATTCGCTGGATTGATTCCATTGAAAGCCTGTCAACGCGTAGAGGGATCAATGGAGACTGATAGCATCGCCGGGCGCGACAGGCAACTACTCCTTGGTGTGTAGCAGGAAGGCCACCGTAAAACCGATGTCCTTCCGTTACGAACACCAGCCCGGTCAGCCGATCTTCTTCGCCAGATCGGCGGCGGACGGGTGGTAATACCGCTTCAGCATTGACAAGCTTCGATGACCGGACACCGCTGCAAGCTCGATCAGGTTCGGTAGTTTTGCCGCCAGCCGGGTGATTGCCGTGTGACGAAGATCGTGCCAGTGCAGGTCAACCAGTCCGGCCCGTTTGCATGCTCGTTTGAACGCCTTATGGTGCGCTGGGGCATTGATCGGGAATACGGTTCCATCAATGCAACGAGGCAGGTCGCGTAACAGTTCCACGGCTTTCCGGGACAGGGGCACAGTCCGTGCCGTTCCGTTCTTGGTCATCGGCAAGAAGGCGGTCTGGTCTTCAAAGTTGATGTTCGACCAGCGAAGGGCTAGTAGTTCACCACGACGCATGGCAGTTTCTAAGCTCAAAATTGCCATTGGTCGAAGCCACGGATTCCGGCGTCCGGTCGGTGCCAGTGCAGTCAGCAATCGAGATTCTTCCTCTGCCGACAGTATCCTGTCTCGTCCCTGTGGCATCGCCGGTTTTCGAACCGATGCGACGGGGTTTGTGATGTTGATGCCCCATTCGCGCCGTGCGTGGTTGATGATTGAGGATAGGTAAGCCAGTTCGCGGATCACGGTGCCCGCCTGTACTTGCTTCAGTCGTTCATCGCGATAGGCGGCGATTGCCATTGGCGTCAGCGCAGCCATGCTCAGTTTGGCAAGTCTCGTGCGACACATTGCACGCAGTCTGATGCTGTCTTCAGTGCCGCCACGCATCGACGGGCAAATGTCGGTTATGTAGCGTTCGAGAACATCCCCGAGGATGGTCGATTCAGCCTCATTGCGGCTGACGTAGGTGCCCCGGTCCATCCCTGTTTCGATGGACCTTGCCCATCGTTCGGCGTCCTGCCGCAATCCAAAAGTCTTTACTTCAGGTGGAAATCCATTGCGCGTTGCCCGCGCCTGCCACCGGTTCCCTCGTTGCCTTATCGATGCCATCCCCTGTCTCCACTTGGACAGAATTTGGACAAGATCGATTTTTCGTCACTCCGTGGCAGCCGTTGCGGTCAGGCAGGCAGGCAGTAAGGTCAGTGAGTAGGGCGGACAAGTGGTAGCGTCAAACTAAGGCTTATAAAACAATCACTTAACGTCGTCCGCCATCCAGTCTCCCGACTTGCCGCCGTGCTTTTCCAGCAGACGCACATTGCCGATGACCATGCCACGGTCCACGGCCTTGCACATGTCGTAGATCGTCAGCAGCGCCACCTGCACGCCGGTCAGCGCTTCCATCTCCACGCCGGTCTGGCCGCGGGTTTCGGTGCGCACGGTGCAGGCGACGGTGGCGGTGGCCTCGTCCAGCGCGAACTCGACCGCCACCTTGGTCAGGCCGATCGGGTGGCATAGCGGGATCAGGTCGGCGGTGCGCTTGGTGGCCATGATCGCCGCCACGCGGGCGATGCCGATCACGTCGCCTTTTTTTGCGCTGCCGTCGCGCACCAGCGCGAAGGTGGCGGGCTCCATGGTGATGGTGCCGGTGGCCACGGCGATGCGGTGGGTGCTGGCCTTGTCGCCGACGTCGACCATGTGGGCCTGTCCGGCGGTATCGAAATGGGTGAGCTGGGTCATGATCGTGAGCTTCAGTGCGAACTGCGTGCAGGTGGCCGCCAGCGTCCCTGGGAAGCATCCGATGGGAACGGCCACGGGAGGCCGCTATCATAGCAACATGCCAAAACACCCATCGCTTCGCAGGTCTGCCGCACGCGGCCCTGGCGCCGTGGCGGACGCTGTTCCTGCCGGTTCCGCGTCACATCGCGGCGACGACAGCCATTGCCGCGCCGGCGGCGCATGGACGCCATGGCGGCGGCCGCTGGCGGCGCTGCTGGCGCTGACGTTGGCGGCGCCGGCCTGGCCCCAGGGTACGCCGCGCACGACCACGGCGCCAGCCACGCCGGTGGCGGCTGCGCCCGTGGCCAGGCCGCCGCAGCCGGTGCCCGCCATCTCGGGCGAGGCCAGCGACCAGGTCTATGACAACCTGAACCGCAGCGTGAAGGCGGGCCAGAAGTCCGAGTTCGGCCTGCGCACCAACAACGCGGTGGTGGAGGCCGGCGGCGTGCAGCTGCCAGACCTGGGCGATCCGTCCACGGCGTCGCTGTCGCCCGACATGGAAAAGCGCCTGGGCGACCGCATCATGCGCGATATCCGCCGCGACCCGCAGTACGTGCCGGATCCGCTGCTGTCCGATTACCTGAACGCGCTGGGCTACCGGCTGGTGCAGGCGGCGCGGCGCCAGAGTATCTCCGGTTCGACCGGCGCGGGCACCTTTGCCACCGGCTTCGACCTGTTCGCGGTGCGTGACCGCAGCATCAACGCGTTTGCGCTGCCGGGCGGATATATCGGCGTGCATACCGGGCTGCTGGTGCAGTCCGATACGGAATCGGAACTGGCCTCGGTGCTGGGCCATGAAATCGGCCACGTGATGCAGCGGCATATCGCGCGCGGCATCACCTCGCAGGACCAGTCGATGTGGATCGCGCTGGCCTCGATGGTGCTGGCGGGCCTGGCCGCCACGCGCAGCCCGGATGCGGCGGCGGCGCTGGCGATGGGCGGGCAGGGCGCGGCCATTGCCAACCAGCTGTCGTTCTCGCGCGGGGCCGAGCGCGAGGCCGACCGGGTCGGCTTCCAGATCCTGACCGCGGCGGGGTTTGACCCGCAGGGCATGCCCGATTTCTTCATGCGGCTGCAGCGCGCATCCGGGACTGCGGAAAACTCGGTGCCGTCCTATGTGCGGACCCACCCGCTGACCTCCGAGCGGATTGCCGACATGCAGGATCGCGTCAGCCATGCCAGCAAGCGCAAGGTCGCCAATACGCCGGAATACGAGTTCGCGCGGATGCGGGCCCGCGTGATCCAGGAATCGTCGCCCAGCGACCTGCAGAACCTGCGCGCGGCGCTGCGCGCGCAACTGCCGGGAGCAACGGTGCTGCGCGCTCCGGCGCTGCACTACGGCCTTGCCTTTACCGAGCAGCGGCTGGGCCGCTACCCGGCCGCCGAGCAGGAACTGGCCGAGGCGCGCCGCCTCTACGGCAATATTCCCGGCGCCACCTCGGGCAGCCCCATGCTGGACGTGATGGCGGTGGAACTGGCGCGCGCCCAGGGCCGCGTGCCCGAGGCGCTGTCCCAGGCCACTGCCTCGATGAAGGCGTTCCCGCTGTCGCATGCGGTGGCGATTGCCTATGCCGATACCCTGGTCGGCTCAGGCCGCTATGAAGAGGCCGTGCGCTTCCTGCGCGATCGCACGCGCCAGGAGACCAGCCGCAGCGATTGGTGGGAGCTGCTGGCACGCGCCTACGCGGGCCAGGGCAAGCGCTTGCAGCAGCACCAGGCGCTGGCCGAGAAGTATGCGATGGACGGCGCCTACCAGGCCGCGATCGAGCAGCTGCAGATCGCGCGCAAGGCCGGTGACGGCGACTTCTACACGCTGTCCGAGGTCGATGCGCGCCTGCACCAGCTGGAGCGCCAGTACCGCGAAGACAAGCAGGACAGCAAGGGCATGCCTAACTGAGGCACGCTGCACTTGTTGTCACGAAGTCATCGCGGGCACCAGCGTCGTCCCCGCATGCAGCCGGGGACGCCCCCTTCCATTCACCCTGCAAGCCGGGCCGGCTCGATGGCGCCGGCCAGGGCCTGCCGCGGCGTCATGCCGAAACGCTCCCGGAACAATTTGCCGAACGCCGACGGATCGGCAAAGCCGCAGGCATGCGCGATCGCGCCGATGTGCGCGGACTGGCCGGCCCGCTCCAGGTATTCGCGGCTGCGGCGCAGGCGAATCTCGCGCAGGGCCGCCATGACGCGTAGGGGCTCTCCCTCGAACAGCCGGTACAACTGCGCGCGCGAGCAGTGCAGGAACGCGGCAATCCGGTCGGGCGTGAGGTCGTGCTCGTGCGCATGCTGCTCCATGAAGCGATACGCGGCCTGCAGTTGCAGCTTGCCGGAGCGCCACCGGGCATTCCCGGCATCCGCTCTGGCGATGTCCGGATGCGTGGCGATAAGCTGCAACGCCATGCCGACCGTGCTCTCCATGACCACGCCAAGGGCGGCGCGGTCAAGCCGGGGGCCGTGGGCGGCAAGCATGCGCAGCTGCATGGAAACAAACGGGGCAAGCGAGGACGCCGTCAGCAGCGTGGCGATACGGCCCGGATTCGCGGGATCGTGGCCAAGCGCCTGGCGCACGGTCTCGCGCGGCAGGCGCAGGTAGCAGGTGGAGGACTCGGTCCAGTCCGATGACATCGGCTGGCCGCAATCGAACATGAAGAGTTCGCCGGTGCGCACGACGGTGCGCATGCCGTCCTGCCGCTCCACCCGGTACTCGCCGCGGTCAAGCAGGCAGATGGCGATGTGCTCGTCGGTGCTGCGCACGCGCTGCGGCGTCAGCCAGGTGCGAACGGCCGAGCTGGTGCAGTGGATAAACTGGGCGCCGGCGCCTTCGCAGCTCGCGACGCTGCCGTACAGCGCAACGTCCGGGTCGGGGCGCGCCTCGACCGAGCGATAGGCATTGGCCATCCAGAAGTCGAGACGGTCGGACTCGGCCAGGTCGCTGGTGGAGAAACTGCGGAACGTGGCTTCCGTGCCTGCGCGTGGCTTCGGCATGACGGCATGCGCGCCGCGGCTTGTTGTTGTCATGACCCTGCCCCCGAAACAAGAAACCACCATGGCGTGGCAACCCATGCAGCGGTGGCGGTTGCCTTGCATGCCCTTGCGACGCTTTGACCAGACTTCGAGACCCGTTGACTACTTTTGATGGCTGATTCTGGCATAAACTCGCCGCAAAATCAGCCAGCTTGTGCAGCGCGGCAACACCGTGCCGACACAGGCCATATCAACGTGCCGGCGCCGCCGGCCAGTCCTTTCAGTACGGGAACCTTCGCATGTCTGCCTTCCAGCCCGCCAAGCGGCGCACGCTCAAGCTCGCCGCCACGTCCCTGGTATTGCCCGCCATCGCCGCCTGCGGCGGCAGCGCCGAAGCTGCCGCGCCGCCGAACGTGGAAGGCGCGATCGCGCGCTTTGCCGCGCTGGCGCCGGATACCGCCAACTGCCTGGTGCGCGCCGAGCCGGCTGGCGGCGGCGCCAATGCATGGTCGGCTGGCTACAATCCGGACCGCCAACTGTTCGTCGGCAGTGCGGTCAAGACCTTCATCCTGGCGCAGTTCCTGCGCGACGCCGAGACCGGCCGCGGCGGGCTGAGCGAGAACCTGGCCTGCGATGTCAGCGATACCTTCCGTTCCCCCGGCAGTCCGGTGTTCCTGGGGCTGACCGGCAAGACGCCGTACCGCAATGCGCTGGAGGCCATGATCACGCACAGCGACAACACCGGTACCGATATCGCGCTCGCCGCCGTCGGCCCCGACCGCGTGCGCGCGCTGATCGCCGAAGCGGGCCTGGCCCAGACCCGCATCCCGGACTCGACCCGCAAGCTGTTCTCCTACCTGGCCGGGGCGGAATCCGGCGTCGACCTCGGCTGGGACGGCATGGTCAGGATGGACAACGGCGAGGATCTTGGCCTCACGTCGCGCACCAATGTCATCAACGACAAGCAGGCCATGCTGAGCACCGCGACCGAGATGGTGAACTGGTACCGGCAAGCGCTGGCGGGCAAGTTCTTCGCGCAGCCGGCAACGCTGACGGAGTTCAGGCGCATCCAGGCCATGGCCGATGCGGTGTGGATGGCCGTGCCGGCCGGTGCGCAGGGCTTCGGCAAGGGCGGCAGCATCGACTGGGAGAGCTTCCATTGCCTGTGCTTCGCCGGCCAGATGCTGGTGGGCGCGGTGCCGGTGACCTTCTGCCTGACGCTGAACTGGAACGGCGGCCCGCCAAGCACCGAACGCACCGGCGAGTTCATCCGCGCGGCGGCCGACGTGCTGGGCGAAGCGGCAAAGGCCGCCAAGGCCTGACGCACCGGCCTGCGCGTCGTGAAGCCACGGATTTCCCCCCTGCCGCTCGCGTTGGCGCTCGGCATCCACCACCTGACGCTCGGCACGCCGGTGCTTGCCCAGTCGGGACCGGTGGTGCAGGACTTGCGCGGGACCGACGGCGGCCACTGCGCTGGCAGCAATGGCTGCGCCGGCGCAGACGGCAGAAGCGACCTGGTGCTGACCCAGTCGGGCCTGAACATCAGGGCGGCAGGCACCGCCGTGACGCTCGATGTGAGCGGCGGCAACGGTGGCGACGGCGACGATGTCGACAGCCAGAATCACTGGGGCGGCAAGGGCGGCATGGGCCGGATCATCGAGTACACGGCCCAGCGCAGCGCCATTGTCAGTTCCGGGGGCACCGGCATTTCCGCCATCTCCCGGGGCGGCGACGGCGGCAAGTGGGCAGACGCCGGGCGCCACCCATCCTTTGGCAGCGGCGGCGATGGCCACGCCGTGGTGCTGGCGGTCACGGGGTCGACCATCGACGCGGTCGGCTACGGTATCTCGGCGCAATCGATCGGCGGCAACGGGCAGGACAGCGCGATCCCGCAGTTTGGCGCCGCGGAGCGGGATGCCGGGGCCGGCGGCAATGCCGTCGGGCCGGTCAGTGTCACCCTGGACGGCAAGTCCACCGTCACCGTGCAGGCGGGCGGCGTTGGCGCCTTCCCCGGGGAAATGGGTGCGGGCATACGCGCCCAGGCGCTGGGCGGCCAGGGCGGCGGGGGACGCAACGACAGTGAGTTCGGCGGCCACGCTAATTCAGGCCAGGGAGGTTCCGCGAGCGACGTCACGGTGACTGCGGCGGACGGCATCATCACGACCCAGGGTGCCGGGGTGGCGGGCATCCTGGCGCGCTCGATCGGCGGCACCGCGCGGACCTGGCATGCTGTGGACGCCGACGGCCTGCCCATTCCCCTGGTAAACGTCAAAGCGGCCGACGGAGGCAATGCCGGCCATGTGACGGTGGTCAACGGCGCGGCGCTCACGACCGATGGGGCGCGCTCGCCCGGCATTCTTGCCGCGAGCATCGGCGGGAACGGCTCGAATGGCGGGCAGGGCAGCTGGCTCGACGGGCACGATGGCGGCAAAGGGGGAGCGGCCGGCGGGGTTGCCATTACCAACACGGGCTCGATCACCACGCATGGCGCCAATGCGCATGGCATTTCCGCCATGGTGATTGGCGGTAGCGGTGGTGCTGGCGGTCCCGCGGGGACTTTCGGGCGCGGCGGCAACGGCGGCGCCGGGGCAGGTACCGGTGCGATCGCCGTCCAGATTGACAACAGCGGCACCATTGCCACTGAGGGACAGGATGCCGCCGGCATCTTTGCACATGCCGTCGGCGGCGGCGGCGGGGCCGGCACGAGCAGCCATGGCGTGTTCCGGGTCGGAGGCGGCAACGGTGGCAATGGAGGCAACGGCGGCGTGCTGGCCGCCAGCAACCAGGGCACGATCCGGACCGCCGGCGACCACAGCCAGGCCGTCTTGCTGCAGAGCATCGGCGGTGGCGGCGGCGCGGGTGGCGATGCCGACAGCGTTGGCCTTATCACGGCCATGGCCGTGGGCGGGCGCGGCGGCGCGGCCGGTGACGGCGGCAACATCACCGTGGGCACGTCCGGCGATATCGCTACGGCGGGGGCGGCGGCGTCGGGCCTGACGTTGCAGAGCATTGGCGGTGGCGGCGGGCTGGGCGGGTCGGCGCGCGCGACGTCCGCCGGCGTGCTGCTGGGGGTGTCCATGAGCGTTGGCGGCGATGGCGGGGCAGGCGGCTCGGCCGGCGCGGTTGCGGTGAACCTGGCGCAGGGTGCGCGCGTGGCGACCAGCGGCGCCCTGGCGAACGCGGTAGTCGCGCAGACGATTGGCGGCGGTGGCGGCAATGGCGCCTTCGCGGATTCGACCCAGGTCACCATCGCGCCGGTACTCGGCCCCGACCTGCCCAGCGGGGCTGCCAGCATCGGGCACACGGTGGGCGGCACGGGCGGCGCCGGCGGCAGTGGCGGCACGATCGGCATCGCCAGCCGCGCGCAACTGGCGACGGCCGGTGCGCGCGCCGACGGCATCCTGGCGCAGAGCATCGGCGGCGGCGGCGGCAACGGCGGCACCGCCGCGGCGCCGTTGCGGCCGACCACGCTCGGGGCATCGGATATCACCATCAGCTACGGCACCACGGTGGGCGGCAATGGCGGCGGGGCCGGCAACGGCTCGACCGTCACGGTCGACAACCTTTACCCGGGGAGCATCCGCACCGACGGCGATCATGCGATCGGCATCCTGGCGCAGAGCATCGGCGGAGGCGGGGGCAGCGGCGGCAGCGTCCAGCAGGAGACCAATCGCTCGTTCTCGACGCTGGGCTCGCCGGCTGCGCTCACTGGTGTGCTGGGCAAGGTGGTGGAATGGCTGGAGAAGGCGCCGGAGATGAGGCTTGGCGGCTTCTCGAACGCGTTCGACATGCGCATCGGCGGCCAGGGCGGCAGCGGTGGCAACGGCGGCGCGGTCACGGTTTCCAACGAGGGTTCCATCACCACCGGCGGCGGCAGTGCGCCGGCGCTGGTCGCGCAGAGCATCGGCGGCGGCGGCGGCCGGGGCGGGGCGGTGCATGCCACTGGCGCGTCGAGCCTGTTGTCCAGCCTGGACAGCATGATCGCCACCGTGAGCAGGGGCGTCAGCGGGGCGTTCGCGCTGGCCGCATCGAAACGGCGGGCGACGGCTCTCCCGCGATCCTGGCGCAAAGCATCGGGGGTGGCGGCGGCACGGCCGACGTCCAGAGCAGCCTGCTCGGCGCCGGCGGCCTTGCCGCGCTGGCCGGCACCGCCGCGCGCCCGCTGGCGATCCGGCTGGGTGCGACCAGCGTCTTCACCGGCGACACCTTTGCGGCCGGCAGCGGCCAGGTGACGGCGACAAGCGGCGCCAATGTGGGCACCCTGGGCCGGAACGCGGTTGGCATCTTCGCGCAAAGCATCAACGGCGGCGGCGGTGCCGCCTCGGTCAGCATGGCTGGCACGGACGCGGCGCGGTTGGGCGGGGGCCAGGCCCCGCAGGTCCCGGAGATCGCCCTCGGCGCGACCATGACCGGGCTTTTCGGCTTCAGCGGGATCAGTGCCGGCGGTGCGGCGATCACGCAGAACGGCACGGTCCGGACTGCCGGCCTGCTGTCCCATGGGGTGCTGGCGCAGAGCATCAGTGGCGGTGGCGGCGCCGCCAGCCTGGCGATCAGTCCGACCGCGCTTGCGCTGACGGGCCCCGCCCGCATCACGCTGGGCGCGAGCGGCATGGCGGGGGGCAGCATGCGCACTGATGGCGGCTCGGTCAGCATCGACAGTGCGGGCACCAGCGATGGCGCAAGCACCATCGTCACTACCGGTGCACTGGCGTTCGGCATGATGGCGCAAAGCGTGGGGGCCGGCGGCGGTTATGTTGCGCTCACCAGCGGGGAGACGGCGGCGCTGCCGGTCACCCTGTCACTGAACGCGAGCGATGGCCTTGCCGGCGGCGGCGGGGCAGTCAGCCTCTCGCTCGGTGCCGGCGCCAGCATCACGACCGGCGGGCAGAATGCCGTCGGCATGCTCGGCCAGAGCATCGGCGGCGGCGGCGGCATTGCCGCGCTCGGCACCCGGCCGGGCCTGGTCACGCTGGCGGCCTCGGCCTCGGCCTCGAACGGCAGCGGCGATGGCGGCCCGGTGCGCGCGGTGGTCGACGGCGGCCTCCAGACCACCGGCAGCGGCGGGGTGGGCGTGCTCGCGCAAAGCGTTGGCGGGGGCGGCGGGCTGGCCGGCGACCTGTCGGCGGTCAGCTACGGCCTGGGCCTGGTCCGGAGCGCCGGCATCGCAGGCGGCTTGGGCAGGGGCGGTGCGGTCACGGTCGAGGTGGGCGGGCAAGGCATGGTCTACACGTCCGGGGACAACGCCCCGGGCATCCTGGCGATGAGCCTTGGCGGCGGCGCCGTGTTCAAGGACGGTGGCATCTACATGAAGGACGGCCAGACGTCGTCCAGTGCGGCCGGCGGCCCGGTGTCGGTCCATCTTGCCGCGAACGGAGCGGTCAGCACGCAGGGGGCGAATTCCCCCGCCATCGCCGCGCTCAGCTGGGGCGCGGCCACGGGCGACAGCGCCGCCACGGTCGACATCGCCGTCGACAAGGGCGCCAGCGTGAGCGCGAACGGCCGCTCCGGCACCGGCGTGCTGGCGTACGCCCAGTCCATGACCACGATCCGCAACGCCGGCCTGATTGATGCCGACACGGCGATCAGCGCAAAGCGTCAGGCCGTGGTCGAGAACACCGGCACCATCCGCGGCAATGTCGACATCGGCCGCGATTCCGGCCTGGCCAGCACGTTCAACAACCGTGCCGGCGCCACCTTCTACAGCGGCAACACGCTGTACATCAACAATGGCACGCTGAACAATGCCGGCACCCTCAACCCCGGCGGCCCGGGTGTCATGACGACCACGCGGTTGAACTTCGGCAGTTTCAACCAGCTTGCCTCGGGCACCTTCGCCGCCGATCTCGATTTCGCGGGCAAGGCCAGCGACCAGCTCTCGAATGCCGGCGGGTCCCGCTTCGCGGGCACCGTCACGCCTCTTACCAGATATCCCGTGCGCGGCACGGCGCTTGCGATCATCCATTCGGACCAGCCGCTGGCTGGCGATGCGGTGCAGCTAGGCATCGCCAGCGCGTCGCCCGTCTTTGCCTATGCCCTGCACCAGAGCGACGACAAGCGCGATGTGCTGGTCTCGGTCGATGCCCACTTCCAGTCCCCGGGTGTCGCGCTCAACCGCGACCAGGCGGGTGTGGCGAACCATCTGCAGGCCTTGTGGAACACGGCCGATGCCAAGGCCGCGGCCGTATTCGACCCGCTCGCGGCCATCGCCGACCCGTCCGCTTATGCGCGCGCCCTCAACACCATCGCTTCCGACGTGGCGCTGGCCCGCGCGAGCAGCCGCCGCCACGAAAGCTACGCCTTCCTGAACCGCCTGATGAGCTGCCCCTACTTCAGCGAGGGCGATGCCCGCCAGGCGGAGGGCGAGTGTGCGTGGGGCCGTGCGATTGGCGGCAGTGTCGAGCGCACCGCCACCAGTGAGGATGCGGGCTATCGCAGCACGCAGGGCGGCGTCCAGTTTGGCGTGCAGAAGGCGATCGCGCCCGATTGGTACCTGGGCGGCTCGTTCAGCTATGCGCATACCAGCATCCGCTCTGCCGATGGCACCATGCGGGCCTCGAGCGACGGCGGCCAGGCCGGCCTGACGCTCAAGCGGCAGCTTGGCAACTGGCTGTTCGCCGGGGCGCTGTTCGGCGGCTATGAAGCGTCGGCGCAGCGGCGGGACATCGCGCTGCCACGCATGTTCGCCACCGCGGACAGCAAGCCCGACACGTACTTCTTCGGGGCCCGCGCCCGCGCGTCATACCAGGTGCCGTTCCAGGCGTGGTACCTCAAGCCGTTCGCCGACCTCGATGTCACCTACGACCACACGCCCGCCTATCGCGAGTCCGGGGCCGGTGTCTTCAACCTGGCCTACGGCGCGCGCGGGCGCACCGCCTGGATGGTGACGCCGGGTCTCGAGGTGGGCGGCCGGGTTGAGCTCGCCGGGGCGACCCTGCGTCCTTACCTGGCCGTGGGCGCCAGCGCCTTGCTGAGCGGCGACGCCACTGCCAGTGTCAGCCTGGCGGAGTTCTCGGCGGCACCGTTCCAGATCACGACGCGCATGCCGAAATGGTACGGCGACGCCACGGCCGGCTTCGAGCTGCTGACCCAGGGGGGATGGGCCGTGCGCGCCGAGTACCGCTTGCGCGGCGCCAGGGACTACGTGGACCAGAGCGGCATGCTCAGGGTGGCCAGGTACTTCTGACGGGGGCAGTTGCGTCAGGCCGCCGGCTGGCGCAAGAAGCCAAAGCGCTTGGGCACTTCGCTCTCGGCAATCGGCTCGATCGGGATGTCGCGGCCATCGTGATGGAATACGCCCAGGTCCGTGCCGCAGGCTTCGCCATGCCAGGTGCTGGCGCCACTGAACAGTTCCAGGTCGTGGTCGTGCAGCAGGGCGGCCTGCTGTGCCGGCAGGCTGCCTTGCGCCATGCCTTCGACCGTGCCGGCCAGCACCACGTTGCCGTGTTCGTCGGCGTAGCAGGCCTGCAGCGTGAAGGGCTGCTGCGTGGTCGTGCGCAACGCGCCTTCATGCAGCCGCACGACCCACGGTGCATAGCCCAGCGATACGAACACCCGCTGCGGACCGTTCTGGAAGAACCAGGCGCCGCGCCCGTCGCACAGGTAGTTGCGTTCGATAAAGCCGATCAGCGCTTCATGGCGGATGGGGTCGCCCGACAGCCCGTGCTGCTGGGCGTATTCATTGCGCAGGCGCCACTGGCCGCGGCGGTCCAGCGCGAGCCAGCCGTAGGCATTGGGCACGTTGGGCCAGCGTGCCATGGCTTGCCTGACGATCTCGTCCATGTCTGTCTCCTAGGCGGGCCGTGGGGGGCCGCGCCCGCCTTACATCATGCTGTCAAAAAATCTCAGGATCCGTGCCGGCAGCCATTCAATATCGCCGCTGAAGCGCCCGTCGGGCAGCAGCGGCAGGTGCCGGCGCCAGCCCTCGGGCGGGGTCATGAAGCCGACATGACCGCCGTGCTCGGGCTGTTCCAGCCATACCTGGGGGCTGGCGTCGGCCGGGCCGGGCAGGTGCCGGGCCGGCAGGAAGGGATCGTTGCGCGCATTGAGCACCAGCGTGGGCACGGCGATGTCGCGCAGCACGGGTTTGCTGGCGGCGCGGCGCCAGTAGTCGTCGGTATCGACAAAGCCGTGCAGCGGCGCGGTGACGACGTTGTCGAAGGCGTACAGGTCGCGGCTGGCCAGCATCGTGTCGCGGTCGAACAGCCCCGGGAACTGCCCCAGCTTGGCCAGTGACTTGCGCTTGAGCGTCTGCAGGAACATGCGCGTGTAGACCAGGTTGAAGCCTGCCGACAGCGCCGCGCCGCCGGCAGCCAGGTCCAGCGGCGCGGAGATCGCCGCGGCCGCACGCACGTGGCCGGCGCTGGTGCCGTCTTCGCCCAGGAAGCGCAGCAGCGCGTTGCCGCCCAGCGAGATCCCCACCACCAGCAGCTTGCGCCCGCTGGCGCAGTGGCGCTGGCGCATGCGCTCCAGCACCCAGCGGATTTCGGCCGAATCGCCCGAGTGGTAGAAGCGCGGCGCGAGGTTGAGCTCGCCCGAGCAGCCGCGGAAATGCGGAACCACACCCTGCCAGCCGCGCAGGGACAGCGCATGCATCAGCGCCTGCGCGTAATGGCTGCCGGAATCGCCCTCCAGGCCGTGGAACATCACCACCAGCGGCGTGTCCGGGCGCACCGGGTGGGTGGTCCAGTCGAGGTCGATGAAGTCCTGGTCGGGGGTGTCCCAGCGCTCGCGGCGGAAGCTCACGCGCGGCGGGCGGCGCGTGAAGCGCGCGGGGAGGATGGTCTGGGCATGGCCGCCGCGCAGCCACCAGGGCATTGGCACGCCTTCGCCGTAGCCATGGCCGGGTGCCGTGGCGGGGTCGGCCTCGGCGGCGTGGACGGCCTGGGGAAGGCGGTGGTGCGGAAGCTGCGTCATGCCGGCGTGGTGTTGCAGCAGGCCGCGGCGCGGCCGTGCGGGTTTAGAACCAGACGGGTTCTTAATGCAGCGCCTGCCCCGGCGCGGCGGCCACTGCGGCAACCTGCACCGCGTTGGCCGGGCTGCAGTGGATATGTGCCAGGCGCCAGCCTTCGTGGTTCTGCATCAGCACATAGGTGGTGTGCACGTACAGGTCGGCCTCGACGCGGTCGCTGCCAAAGCGCAGCGCCTCGGTCACGTCGAAGATCGACACGGCCATCGACGCATGGCTGCTGGTCTCGATCGCATCGACCAGCACCGGCTGTTCTTCCAGCAGTTGCAGGAAGGCCTGGCGCAGCTGTTCGTGGCCGATCAGGCGCTGCCCGTCGGGCAGCACGCAGGTGATCGAGTCTTCGTCCAGCCACAGGCGCAGCGCGCCGTCGGCGTCGCGCAGCTTCAGTGCTTCGCGAAAGGCTTCGACGATGTCTTCGGCGGAATCGAACAGGCGGGCAAAGCGAGGCATGGTGGCAGTAGAAGTGGCGGGGGCAGTGAAGTCAGGGCCGGTGAAGCAGCTTGCGCAGCTCGACGAACACCATTTCAGGTTCGATCTCTTTCAGGCAGCGCAGGTGGCCCAGCGGACACTCGCGCTTGAAGCAGGGACTGCACTCCAGTTGCAGCCACATGATACTCGCTGCCTGTGACAGCGGCGGCGTGTGGCGCGGGTCGCTCGAGCCGAACACCGCCACCTGGGGCCGGTTCAGCGCCGCCGTGACATGCATCAGGCCGGAGTCGTTGCAGACCGCGGCCTCGGACAGCGCCAGCAGGTCCACGGCGTCATCCAGCGAGGTCTGGCCGCACAGGTTGCGCACGAATGGGGCCTCGCTGACGATCTCGGCGGCGATCTCGGCGTCCTTGGCCGAGCCCAGCGTGATCATCTGCGCATACGGGTAGGAACGCCGCAGCATCTGCGCAAGCCTGGCGAAATGCCCGGCCGGCCAGCGCTTGGCCGGGCCGAACTCGGCACCCGGGCAGAACGCGATCACGCGCGTGTGCGGCGCGATGCCAAAGCGCTCGGCGGTGGCCGCCATGCGCGTCGGGTCGACGCGCAGGCGCGGCTCGGGCAGGTCTTCGGGCAGGCGCGCGCCGGGCCTGAGCGCCAGGCGGGCGTAGTGCTCCACCATCGGCGGGCGCTTGTCGCGCGGCGGGTTGGCGTGGCGCACGTTGAGCAGGCCGAAGCGGGCTTCGCCGCGGTAGCCGATGCGCAGCGGGATGCCGGCCAGCCAGGGGACCAGTGCCGACTTGAGCGAGTTCGGCAGCACGTAGGCGAGGTCGTAGCCTTCGTTCTTGAGCTGCTGCGCGAACATCAGCCGTGCCGATAGCTGCAGCTTGCCGTGCGCGAGGTCGGACGGGAACACGCGGCCGATCTCCGGCATGCGCGCGAGCACGGGCGCGACCCACTTGGGCGCGAGTGCGTCGATGACCAGGCGCGGATGGCGCGCCTTGAGCAGCGCAAAGAGCGGCTGCGCCATCAGGGCGTCGCCGATCCAGTTGGGGGCGATGACGAGGGCTTTCTTCATGGGCGGGGCGCGTGGAGCCGGCACGCCGGCGCGGACGCCGGGAACGCCGACGCTCCGGGGCGCCTGCAAGCGGCCCGGAGCGTCAGGATCGTGCGAATGCGGGCGGCTCGGGTCAGTGGTGGCCCTTCAGCACGGTGCCCGGCTTGAGCTTGTAGACGGTGCCGCAGTAAGGGCACTTGGCTTCGCCGGTGTCTGCCACGTCGAGGAACACGCGCGGATGGTAGTTCCATGCCGGGGTGTTGGCGGTCGGGCAGTGCAGCGGAATGTCTTCAGCGCCGATTTCGATGATGGTGGCGGTTTGCGTCATGGTGTTGCAGGGAGTGATGCTTATTGTTCGATGAAAACAGCGGGAGTGCCGCGCCCGGCAGTACCGGGCGCGCGCAGAAGGGGCTGGCAGCCGGTGCTCAGACCAGCGTCAGCCACTTCTTGTACTTTTCGTTGGTGCCGCCCACGGCGGCAAAGAACGTGTCCTGGATCTGCTTGGTCACCGAGCCGCGGCGGCCTTCGCCGATGACGCGGTCGTCCAGTTCGCGGATCGGCGTGACTTCGGCGGCGGTGCCGGTGAAGAAGGCTTCGTCGGCGCAGTACATCTCGTCGCGGGTGATGCGCTTTTCACGCACCTCGATGCCCAGGTCGCGCGCGATGGTCAGGGTGGCGTCGCGGGTGATGCCGTCCAGGCACGAGGCCAGGTCCGGCGTGTAGATCACGCCGTTGCGCACGATGAAGACGTTCTCGCCCGAGCCTTCGCTGACGTAGCCGTCGGTGTCCAGCAGCAGCGCTTCGTCGTAGCCCAGGCCGGTGGCTTCCTGGTTGGCCAGGATCGAGTTGATGTAGTAGCCGCTGGCCTTGGCGCGCACCAGCGACACGTTGACGTGGTGGCGCGTGAACGACGAGGTCTTCACGCGGATGCCGCGCTCCATGCCCTCCTCGCCCAGGTAGGCGCCCCACGGCCAGGCCGCGATCGCCACGTGGATGGTGTTGCCCTTGGCCGAGACGCCCAGTTTCTCGTCGCCGACCCACACGATCGGGCGGATGTAGCAGGATTCCAGCTTGTTGGCGCGCACCACTTCGCGCTGCGCCGCTTCCAGCGTGGCCTCGTCGAAGGGCATGACCATCTGGAAGATCTTGGCCGAGTTGAACAGGCGGCGGGTGTGCTCCTTCAGGCGGAAGATGGCGGTGCCTTCGGGGGTCTTGTAGGCGCGCACGCCCTCGAACACGCCCATGCCGTAGTGCAGCGTATGCGTCAGCACATGGATCTTGGCGTCGCGCCATTCGATCAGCTTGCCGTCCATCCAAATCTTGCCGTCGCGATCAGCCATCGACATGTCTGTTCTCCTTGCCGTCAAATTAGCAAAAACGACATTGTAAGCCGCGGGGGCATGGGTCACAACGCGATGCAGGCGTTGCGGCGGTCTAGAATCCTCTTTTCCGGGCGTTTGCCGCATTTCGGACGCCATTTCCTGTTGTTGCCACCGTTGTCGCACGTTTCCCTATCCCAGAACCGCCGTGCCTTTGACCACACATCCCGGCCATGACGACCTGCCTGAACCCGGCCAGGACGGCGCCAGCCCCGCGCCGGGCCCGGACTGGCAGCAGGCGCTGGCAGCACTGCGTGCGCTGGCCGGCGCCGAACCCGCCGCCGGCGCCGAGGCCCGGCGCCTGCTGTGGGCGCTGACGCTGGACGCCGACGGCGTGCCGGGCACGATCGAGCCACTCGAGCAGGTGCGCGGCGCGCGCGGCTGGGGCAAGCCGAAGCCGGTGCCACTGGCCCGGGTCGCCGAGGACGACCGGCTCGAGCCATGGGATGCCCGCGTGGCGCGCGCCATCCGCCGCGACCAGTCGCATAACCGGCGCTGCGTGCTGGACCGCGCCGCCGCGGTGATGGCGTTGGTGGGCCACCCGGGCGTGGTGCTGGCGCATGCGCCATCGCAGACGCTGGAGGTGGTCGAGGACGCCCCCGCGCTGGAATCGGTCCACAGCGCCGGCCGTTATGTGCTGCGCATCTTCCCGCCGGTGCGCGAGGCGCCGGCGATGGAAGCCTTGCTGCCCGCTGCCGCGCGCCAGGAGGCCGAGGCGCTGCGCCAGGTCACGGTGGTGCGCGACGGCCCGCACCGGCTGCGGGTGATCCGCTACACCCCGGCGCAGTTCGATGCCGCGCGGCTGGTCGGCGACGGTCTGGCGATCCCGGAGGACGGCCAGGCGCAGCTCGACAAGACCCTGCGCGCGCTGGCCGGCCACTTCCAGGTCCATGCCGACCAGGCCGTCGGCACACGCGCGGTGGAGGCCGAGACACGGCTGCGCGCCGAGGTGGCGCCGGTGGCCCGCGGCATCTCGCTGCGGCTGGTGGTGACGCCGCTGGGCCCGCTCGGGCCGCGGCTGGCGCCCGGTGCCGGGCGCGAGCGCCTGATGGCCGCGGTGCGCGGCGAGACCCTGGCCACGCAACGCGACCTCGAGGCCGAGCTGGCGAGCGTGGCCGAGGTCTTCGCCGCGCTGCCCCTGCTGGTGACCCAGTCGCCGCCCGGCGGGGAGTACAGCTGGGCCCTGGACGATCCCGAAGACGCGCTGGCCGTGCTGGAAGCACTGCCCGGACTGCCCGCCGTGCAGGCCGTGGAATGGCCGCGCGGCAAGGAGATCCGCGTGCTGCCGGCCGACCTGCCGCAGTTGGGCGTACAGATCGAGAGCCGCGGCGCGTGGTACCGGCTGGCCGGCGAGCTGCGCGTGGCCGAGGGGCTGGTGCTGGAGCTGGGCAAGCTGATCGACTGGACCGGTAGTCACGCCGGGCGCTTCGTGCCGATGGGGCAGGGCGTCTACGTGGCGCTGACGCGCACGCTGCGCGGCCGGCTGCGCGACCTGGCCGGCGTCGGTGAGCATGTGCCCGACGGCATTCGCGTCCCGCAGATGGCCACGCCGTGGCTGGATGACGTGCTGGCCGGCGCGGGCGTCGATCCCGACGCGCATTTCCGCCAGCGCATCGCCCGGCTGCGCGCCGCGCGCGAGGCGGACCTCGCGCTGCCAGCCACGCTGGCGGCTGAGCTGCGGCCCTACCAGGAGGCCGGCTACCGCTGGGCCATGTCGCTCGCGGCCTCGGGCCTGGGCGCCTGCCTGGCCGACGACATGGGCCTGGGCAAGACCCTGCAGGCGCTGGCGGTGCTGGTGGCGCGCGCCGGCGGCGGCGCCGCGCTGGTGATCGCGCCGACCTCGGTGTGCGGCAACTGGGCGGCCGAGGCGCGGCGCTTTGCGCCCACGCTCAACGTCCATGTCTATGCCGAGGGCGATCGTGAGACGCTGCTGGCGCAGGCCGGGCCGCATGACCTGGTGATCGTCTCGTACACGCTGCTGCAGCAGGCCAGCAAGGCGTTCTGCGCGCGCGAATGGCATACCGTGGTCGCGGACGAGGCACAGGCCTTCAAGAACGCGGTCACGCGGCGGGCGCAGGCGATGATCGCGCTGCCGTCGGGCTTCCGCATGGCGCTGACAGGCACGCCGGTGGAGAACCGGCTGGCCGAGCTGTGGTCGGTGATGCGGTTCTGCAATCCGGGCCTGCTGGGCTCGCTGGCCCGCTTCAACGAACACTTTGCCAACCCGATCGAGCGCGGCGGCGTGCGCGAGGCGCGCCAGCGGCTGCGCCGCATGATCGCGCCGTTCGTGCTGCGCCGGACCAAGGCGCAGGTGCTGGACGAACTGCCGCCGCGCACGGAGCTGGTGATCCGGGTCGAGCCCGAGCCGGTCGAAGCCGCGCACTACGAGGCCCTGCGCCGCCAGGCCCAGACCGAGGCCGAGGCCGCGCTGGCGCGCGTGGAAGCGGCACGCAAGGCCACCAGAGGCGCGCCTGCCGGGGGCCGTGCGCGCGCCCTGGCGCAGGCCCAGCACCACGCGCAGGCGCGCATCCACGTGCTGGCGCAGCTGATGCGGCTGCGGCGCGCCGCGTGCGATCCGCGCCTGGTCACGCCGGAACTCAGCGGCCAGCTGTCCGAAGGCGCCAAGGTGCGCGCCTTTGTCGAGCTGGCCAGCGAGCTTGCCGCGAGCGGGCACAAGACCCTGGTGTTCAGCCAGTTTGTCGACTTCCTGCAGCTGCTGCGCCAGGGGCTGGAGCGGGCCGGGCTGGCGCTGCAGTACCTGGACGGCGCCACCCCCGCGGCCGAGCGCACCCGCCGCGTGGCCGCCTTCCAGGCGGGCGAGGGCGATGTCTTCCTGATCAGCCTGAAGGCCGGCGGCTTCGGCCTGAACCTGACCGCGGCCGACTACGTGATCATTGCCGACCCCTGGTGGAACCCCGCCGCCGAAGACCAGGCCATGGGCCGCGCGCACCGCATCGGCCAGCAGCGCCCGGTGACGGTGTACCGGCTGATCAATGCGGGCACCATCGAAGAGCGCATCGTCGACCTGCACCGCGACAAGCGCGCGCTGGCCGACGGGCTGCTGGAGGCCGACGACGACAGCACCGCGGGAACCGGTGCGCCGCTGCCGGACGTGGACGAACTGGTGGGCCTGCTGCGGCGCTGAGCGACCATATGCCAGCATGGCATACCCTCAAGCGAACTCGGTCGTTTGGTTTTGGCAGGATCCTTGCTATCTTGTGGGGCTGGCGCGGGGCTCAGATCCCGGCCGGCCCCATGTTCAGTCCCTGACTTTTTCCGACGGTGCCCCCATGCCTACTTCGTCCCGCCTGCTTCCGCGCTTGTCCTTCCGTTCCGCTACCGGCCTGGCCGTGCTGTGCGCCGCCGCTGCCATCAGCACGGTCAGCATGCCCGCCCGCGCGCAAGGGGAGTGGCCGACGCAGCCGGTGACGATCCTGATGGGCTTCACCGCCGGCTCCGGCGTCGACATCGTCGGCCGCACGCTGCAGGAGTCGCTGCAGAAGTCGCTGAAGACCACCATCATCTACGACTACCGGCCGGGCGCCGGCGGCAACGTCGCCTCCGAGGCGGTCGCGCATGCCAGGCCGGATGGCTACACGCTGCTGCTGGGCACCGCCGCCACGCACGGCATCAACCCGGCGCTTTACAAGAGCCTGCCATTCGACGCCGAGGCCGATTTCACCCCGATCGCGCCGCTGGTCGAGGTCTCCAACGTGCTGACCGTCAACCCGGCGGTGATCGACGTGAAGTCGGTCAAGGAGTTTATCGAGAAGGTCAAGGCCAACCCGGGCAAGTACAACTTTGCCTCCACCGGCAACGGCACCGGCACGCACCTGGCCTTTGCCGAGTTCAACGCGCGCGCCGGCCTGGACATGGTCCACGTGCCCTATAAGGGCGGCCCGGACGCGCTGCAGGCGGTGGTGAAGGGCGAGGTCTGCTGCATCTTCAACCAGGTGCAGAGCGTGCTGCCGCAGTACCGCGCCGGCAAGGTGCGCCTGCTGGGCGTGACCACCAGGCAGCGGGTGCAAGTGATTCCCGACGTGCCGACCATTGCCGAGAGCGGCCTGCCCGGCTTCAACAGCACCATCTGGTTCGGCTTCTTCGGGCCGAAGGGGCTGGATCCCAAGATCGCGCGCAAGGTCAACGATGCGGTGAAGGTGGCGCTGGAAACGCCGGCGATCCGGCAGAAGCTGATCGATGCGGGCAACACGCCGCGGGTCGAGACCGTGGATCAGTTCAAGGCTACGGTGAAGGGGGATCGGCAGAAGTGGGCGGGGGTGGTTAAGACTGTGGGGGCTTCGGTGGATTGAAGGTGGTTGGGGGATGGTTTGCTATGAGCAAAAGCGGCCTGCATCCCCGAGGAGCGGCAAGCGCCCCCAAGCCCCGCCCCTAAGCTCTTACCGCCAACCGAGTCAACAAATGCGCCAACTGCGCCTGCGTCCCCGTAGCCGTCTTGGTAAAAATGGCCTTCAACTGCGTGCGCCCGGTCTCGCGCCGGATGCCGATCAGCTCGCACGCCTCGGGCAGGCCGATGCCCGATGACAGCTGCAATGCCAGCCGGGTCTCGGCCGGCGTGAGGCCGTAGAGGTCGCGCAGAACGGCCGGCAGCGTCATCGGCGCGGTGCCGGGCTCGTGGATCGCCACCAGCACGCTGGGGCGCTGCCAGTCCATCGCCAGATGGTGCGCGGGCGGCAGCGGCAGCAGGACGACCTGGGCCTGGCGGCCAGCGCTGTCGGCGGCGCGCAGCGCCTGCGCCGGCTGCGGGTTGGCGGGGTTGCACGCCGCCCGCAGCGCTTCGGCAAACGGGCGCGACAGCTGCCAGTCGGCTTCCTCGCGCACGGCCGCGGCAGGCGGCGCCACGGCGCTGGTTTCGATCGACGCCGCCGGCAGCAGCCGGCGCACCCAGGCCTCGCCAATGCTGTTGGCCAGCAGCGGCTTGCCGTCATCGCGGAACACGATCACGCCGAACGGCAGCCGCTCCATCAGCTGCGCCGACGCATGCGCCAGTGCCGACACCTGGTGGGTGCGGTCGCGCAGCGCCATCGCATTGCGCACGTGCGGGATGGCCCAGTCGAGCGCGCGCGCGTCTTCGGGCGAATAGTGGTCGTGGCCGTGCGGGCGCTGCAGCGACAGGAACACGTCGTAGTGCGGCTGGCGCTCGATCAGGCAGGCCATCACCGACGACTGCTCGAATTGCCGCAGGAACTCGCCGTAGAAGGGCGACCTGCGCATCGCCGGCACGCCCAGCTCGCGTGAATCGATATACCAGTTGCCCACCGACATGCGCCTGGCGAACGGCAGGGCCGGGTCGATGGCCACGTACTGTTCGCTGTAGGCGGCCACCGCCTCCGGCATGGGGTTGACCTCCTGGTTCACCAGCACGCGCTCGTTGACCGTGTCGAGCACCAGCAGATGGGCATGCGTGCTGCCGCTGGCCTGGCACAGCGCGCCCAGGCTGCGCTGCCAGGCGTCGGCATCGAAGATCCCTTCGTACAGCGCGCGAATGGTGTCGTGCATCTGTGTGTCGCTCATGGCTTCCCTTCTTTTTTCTTTTTACTTCTTGTATTTTTAGCACTTTCTTCGCGGGGCAACGGGCGGGCCGCAGGCGCGGCGCCGGCCCGATGCCGGGCGCGGTTGTGTTCAGGCCTCGTCCAGCGCCGCGCCGAGGCGCGAGAGCAGATGCGTCAGCTGGGCCTGGCTGTTGCAGCCGGTCTTGTGGAACACGGACTTGAGCTGGGTGCGCGCGGTTTCGTGGCGGATGTTCAGTTGCTGGCTGGCTTCGGGCAGGCCCTGGCCGGTGGCCAGTTGGTTGGTCAGCCGGGTCTCCGCCGGGGTCAGTCCGTACAGGTCGCGCAGCACCGGCGCCAGCAACAGCGGCGCGCTGTCCTGCTCATGCACGATTACCAGCGCCGCCGGTTCCTGCCATTGCGCGGCAAAGGCGTGCGAGGGCGGCAGCGGCAGCACGATCACCTGCGCGCCGGCGCCGCTGCCGTCGGTGGCGCGGGCGGCCTGCGCCGCGACCGCGCGCTGCGGGTCGCAGGCGGCCTGCACCATGTCGGCGAACGGGCGCGACAGGGTCCAGTCCGACACCTTGCCGGCCGGGTCCAGGCGCCGCGCCCAGCGCTCGCCGGCGCGGTTGCTCAGCAGCACCTGGCGCTGCGGCGAGAACACCAGCAGCGCAAAATTGAGCCGCTCCACCAGTTGCGTCGACAGCCGCGCCAGCACCGTCAGCCCCAGCGTGCGGTCGCGCATGGCCATGGCGCTGCGCATATGCGGGATGATCCAGTCCATGCCGCGGGTGTCGTCGGTCGAGAACAGCTCCTGCGTGCGCGCGCGCTGCATCGAGAAATAGACTTCGTAGTGGGGCTGGCGCTCGACCAGGCAAGCCACGTAGGAGCGCAGGTCGTAGCGGTGGAAGAAGTCGCGGTAGAACGGATGGCGGGCCATGGTGCCTTCGCCCAGTTCGCGCGCGTCGATATACCAGTCGCCCGGCCGCAGGCGCGGCGCGAACTGCTTGGCCGGATCGATGGCCTGGTAGTCCGATTCGTACTCGGAAAACAGTTCCACCACCGGATTGACGATCTCATTGACGGTGACCTGGTCGCGGACGGTGTCCCAGACCATCATCGAGGCGTGTGCCGTGCCCGCCAGTTCCGTCAGGATGCGCAGGCTCTGCTGCCAGGCACCGGGATCGAGAATGCCCTCGTACAAGCCACGGATCGCTCCGTGCATGTCGGCTTCTTTCATCTGACTCACCCCCTGCATTCGCGACAAGGAAATGCGCGGCGCCGGCGGTGCGTCTGATCGCACACCGGCTACATTCTTTTTGGCTGCTTGTTATTTTGGCCGCCTGTTGTCATGGCCGTTTCAAGACCGGCTCTGGCGCTTTTTGCGTGTCTGTTGTAGCAGACGTTGCATACATTACCGCACTCGGGGGTCAAGAGGTGCATGGAGCAGACCCTTCTTTCGTGGGGAGGTATGTCACCAGCACCCTGTGGGGTTGCCATGAATGTGCCGCATGGGTCATATCACAAGTGCGTAGCGGTCCGGAATCGGCAAAGCGTTGACCACGATCAGGTAAAATGCCCGTTTCCCCGAATTCCAGCGAAATCTCGCGCCATTCATCGCCATGACCTCTGTCCTGCGTCTTTCCGACCTGATTTCCCAAGGCAAAATCTCCGGCAAGCGGGTGTTTATCCGCGCCGACCTGAACGTGCCGCAGGACGACGCCGGCAACATCACCGAGGACACCCGCATCCGCGCCTCGGTGCCGGCCATCGAGGCCTGCCTGGCTGGCGGCGCCGCGGTGATGGTCACCTCCCACCTGGGCCGCCCGACCGAGGGCGAGTTCAAGCCCGAAGACTCGCTGGCGCCGATCGCCACGCGCTTGTCCGAGCTGCTGGGCAAGCCGGTCAGGCTGGTGCAGAACTGGGTCGACGGCGTCGAGGTGGCGCCGGGCCAGGTAGTGCTGCTGGAAAACTGCCGCGTGAACAAGGGCGAAAAGAAGAACAGCGACGAACTGGCCCAGAAGATGGCCAAGCTGTGTGACGTCTACGTGAACGATGCCTTCGGCACCGCCCACCGTGCCGAAGCCACCACGCATGGCATCGCCAAGTACGCCCCGATCGCCTGCGCCGGCCCGCTGCTGGCCGCCGAGATCGACGCGCTGGGCAAGGCGCTGGGCCAGCCGGCGCGTCCGCTGGTGGCAATCGTGGCCGGCTCCAAAGTTTCGACCAAGCTGACCATCCTGAAGTCGCTGGCCGACAAGGTCGACAACCTGGTCGTCGGCGGCGGCATTGCCAATACCTTCATGCTGGCCGCCGGCCTGAAGATCGGCAAGTCGCTGGCCGAAGCCGACCTGGTCGGCGACGCCAAGACCATCATCGACATCATGGCCGCCCGCGGCGCCTCGGTGCCGATCCCGGTCGACGTGGTGTGCGCCAAGGAATTCAGCGCCACCGCCGCGGCCACGGTCAAGGACGTCAAGGATGTGGCCGACGACGACATGATCCTGGACATCGGCCCCAAGACCGCCGCGATGCTGGCCGAGCAACTCAAGGCCGCCGGCACCATCGTCTGGAACGGCCCGGTGGGCGTGTTCGAATTCGACCAGTTCGGCAACGGCACCAAGGTGCTGGCCCAGGCCATCGCTGAATCGAAGGCGTTCTCGATCGCCGGCGGCGGCGACACGCTGGCGGCCATTGCCAAGTACGGCATCGCCGACCGCGTGGGCTATATCTCCACGGGCGGCGGCGCGTTCCTGGAATTCCTGGAAGGCAAGAAGCTGCCCGCATTCGAAGTGCTGGAGCAGCGCGCCGCAGGCTGACGCATCCGCCGGGCCCGGCGGTGTTGCCGGGGCCCTGAACCAGGAAATCCGCGCATGACTCGTTCCACCAAGATCGTCGCCACCATCGGCCCCGCCTCCAGTTCGCTGGAAATCCTGACCCGCATGATCGCGGCGGGGGTCGACGTGGTGCGGCTGAATTTTTCGCACGGCACGGCCCAGGACCATCTCGACCGCGCCCGCCTGGTGCGCGAAGCCGCGCAGGCATGCGGGCGCGAGGTCGCCATCATGGCCGACCTGCAGGGCCCCAAGATCCGCGTCGGCAAGTTCGAGCACGGCAAGATCACCCTCAAGCCGGGCGATCCGTTCATCCTGGATTCGAACTGCCAGCTCGGCAATGAGCAGCGCGCCGGCCTGGACTACCAGGACCTGCCGCGCGACGTCGGCCCGGGCGACCTGCTGCTGCTCAACGACGGCCTGATTGTGCTGGTGGTGGACCGCGTGTTCGGCAGCGAGATCTTCACCACCGTGCGCGTGGGCGGCGAGCTGTCCAACAACAAGGGCATCAACCGCCAGGGCGGCGGGCTGTCGGCGCCGGCGCTGACCGCCAAGGACATGGACGATATCAAGACCGCCATGGCCCTGGGCGCCGACTACGTCGCCGTCAGCTTCCCCAAGAACGCCACCGACATGGAAATGGCGCGCCAGCTGACCGCCGTGGCCGGCCAGCCGCACGGCCACAAGGCCCGCATGATCGCCAAGATCGAGCGTGCCGAAGCGATCCGCCCGGGCGTGCTGGAAGAGATCCTGCAGGCGTCCGACGGCATCATGGTGGCGCGCGGCGACCTGGCCGTGGAAGTGGGCAATGCCGCCGTACCGGCGCTGCAGAAGCGCATGATCAAGCTGGCGCGTGAGGCCAACAAGCTGACCATCACCGCCACCCAGATGATGGAGAGCATGATCGTCAACCCGGTGCCCACGCGCGCCGAGGTCTCGGACGTGGCCAACGCCGTGCTGGACGGCACCGATGCAGTGATGCTGTCGGCCGAAACCGCCGCCGGCCGCTACCCCGTGGAGACAGTCGAGGCCATGGCCGCGGTCTGCGTCGAAGCCGAGAAGTCCGAGGTGGTGCAGCTCGACACCGATTTCCTGAACCAGACCTTTTCGCGCATCGACCAGTCGGTGGCGATGGGTGCGCTGTTCACGGCCTATCATTTGCAGGTGAAGGCGATTGCCGCGCTGACCGATTCCGGCGCCACCGCCTTGTGGATGAGCCGTCACCGCATCCATGTGCCGATCTATGCGATGACGCCCAACCTGGCCTCGCAGCGCAAGATGCAGCTGTACCGCAACGTGGTGCCGCTGCCGCTGCAGTCCAGCGCTGACCGCGACACCGCGCTGGAGCAGGCAGAAGAACTGCTGCTGGCGCAGGGCGTGGTGCAGCGCGGCGATTTCATCGTGCTGACCATTGGCGAGCCGATGGGCCAGCCGGGCGGCACCAACACCCTGAAGATCGTCAGGGTGGGCAGCTGAAAGTGAGATGAGGCAATGCGTGCCATGCCGGACGGAGCGCCCGCGCGGAATGCGCAAGGCTGACGGCGCCGGCAGGCACGGGCGATGCGCTACGTAAGTTAATGCACTGCGTAAGCGCCGACTAGAAGAATACGCGGAAGACACCCCATTTTTTATTAGGAGTTAGACATGCCACTCGTATCGATGCGCCAGCTGCTGGACCACGCGGCCGAGAACAGCTACGGCCTGCCGGCCTTCAACGTCAACAACCTCGAGCAAGTGCAGGCCATCATGCAGGCCGCCGACGAGGTCAATGCCCCGGTGATCATGCAAGCCTCGGCCGGCGCGCGCAAATACGCCGGTGAGCATTTCCTGCGCCACCTGATCGAAGCCGCGGTCGAAGCCTATCCGCATATCCCGGTGGTGATGCACCAGGATCACGGCCAGTCGCCGGCAATCTGCCAGGGCGCGATCGACCTGGGCTTCTCGTCGGTGATGATGGACGGCTCGCTGCGCGAAGACGGCAAGACCCCGGCCGAGTACGACTACAACATCGACGTCACCCGCAAGGTGGTGCAGCTGGCCCACGCCGTCGGCGTGACCGTGGAAGGCGAACTGGGCTGCCTGGGCTCGCTGGAAACCGGTGAAGCCGGCGAAGAAGACGGCATCGGCGCCGTCGGCGTGCTGGACCACTCCCAGTTGCTGACCGATCCGGAGCAGGCCGCCGACTTCGTCAAGGCCACCCAGCTGGATGCCCTGGCCATCGCCATCGGCACTTCGCACGGCGCCTACAAGTTCACGCGCAAGCCCACCGGCGACATCCTGGCGATCAGCCGCATCAAGGAAATCCACGCCCGCATCCCCAACACCCACCTGGTGATGCACGGCTCGTCGTCGGTGCCGCAGGAACTGCTCGAAGAGATCCGCAAGTTCGGCGGCGACATGAAGGAAACCTACGGCGTGCCGGTCGAGGAAATCCAGGAAGCGATCAAGTACGGCGTGCGCAAGATCAACATCGACACCGACATCCGCCTGGCCATGACCGGCGCGATCCGCCGCTTCTTCGCCGAGAACCCGAGCAAGTTCGATCCGCGTGAATACCTGAAGCCGGCCCGCGAAGCCGCCAAGCAGGTGTGCAAGGCGCGCTACATCGCCTTCGGCTGCGAAGGCCAGGCCGGCAAGATCAAGCCGATCGGCCTGACCGACATCGCGCAGCAGTACAAGGCGGGCAAGCTGTCGCAGGTCGTGCAGTAAATGTCCCTAGTCCGCCTTCCGCGCAAGGGGAAGGCGGATTGCAGTTCCGGCCGCCGCGGCACGCATCCAGCGCCCGGCGGCTTCGCCGTTTTATCGGAACCATCATGTCCAACGCTCTCTACCAGTCCTCCATCAACTCGCTGCCGCTGCTGGGCCACGGCAAAGTGCGCGACAACTATGCCGTCGGCAATGACAAGCTGCTGATCGTCACCACCGACCGCCTGTCGGCGTTCGACGTCATCATGGGCGAGCCGATCCCTGACAAGGGCCGCGTGCTGAACCAGATGGCGAATTTCTGGTTCCGCAAGCTCGCGCACATCGTGCCGAACCACGAGACCGGCATCGCGCCCGAGACCGTGGTCGCGCCAGAGGAGGTGGAGCAGGTCAAGGGCCGCGCGGTGGTGGTCAAGCGCCTGAGGCCGATCCTGGTCGAAGCCGTGGTGCGCGGCTACCTCGCCGGCAGCGGCTGGAAGGACTACCAGGCCACCGGCAAGGTGTGCGGGATCGAGCTGCCCGCCGGCCTGCAGAACGCGCAGAAGCTGCCCGAGCCGATCTTCACCCCGGCCGCCAAGGCCGAGATGGGCGAGCACGACGAGAACATCTCGTTCGCCGAAGTCGAGGCCCGCATCGGCATCGCGCTGGCGCGCCAGATGCGCGAGATCTCGATCCGCCTGTACAAGGAAGCGGCCGAGTTTGCCGCCACGCGCGGCATCATTATCGCCGATACCAAGTTCGAGTTCGGCCTGGACGACAATGGCGTGCTGACGCTGATGGACGAAGTGCTGACCGCCGATTCGTCGCGCTTCTGGCCGGCCGATTCGTACCAGGTGGGCACCAACCCGCCGTCGTTCGACAAGCAGTTTGTGCGCGACTGGCTGGAAGCCGTGCGCATCGACGGCAAGCCCTGGCCCAAGACCGCGCCGGCGCCGCAACTGCCGGACGACGTGATCGAAAAGACCGCCGCCAAGTACCGTGAAGCGCTGACGCGCCTGACGGGCGAAGAACTGCAGTAACCAAAATGGTGTTCCCCTCTCCCCTCATGGGGAGAGGGCAGGGTGAGGGGTGGTTCGGCAAGGCGCCATGCATCGGGAAGCGCCGGCCCTCATCCCCGCCCCTCTCCCGCAAGCGGGAGAGGGGAGCAAACAAGGAAGGATCAAACGTGAGCAAGCAAGACAAGCCGCTGGTCGGCGTGGTGATGGGTAGCAGTTCCGACTGGGACGTGATGCAGCACGCAGTGGCCATGCTGAAGGATTTCGGCGTGCCGTTCGAAGCCCAGGTGGTGTCCGCGCACCGCATGGCGGACGACATGTTCCGCTATGCCGAGACCGCGCGCAGCCGCGGCATCCGCGCCATCATCGCCGGTGCCGGCGGGGCCGCGCACCTGCCCGGCATGATCGCCGCCAAGACCATCGTGCCGGTGTTCGGCGTGCCGGTGCCGTCCAAGTACCTGCGCGGCGAGGATTCGCTGCTGTCGATCGTGCAGATGCCCAAGGGCGTGCCGGTGGCCACCTTCGCCATCGGCGAGGCCGGTGCCGCCAATGCCGCGCTGCACGCGATCGCCACGCTGGCCACCACCGACGAGGCGCTGGCCGGCGCGCTGGAAGCGTTCCGCGCGAAGCAGACCGAAGCCGCGCGCGCGATGACGCTGCCGCTGTAATCATCCGGACATCCCACGGAACCTAGCAATGCCTACCGATATCCATCCCTACCTCTCCGAAGCCCACACGCCGGAATCGCGCGCCGAGTTCGGCGTCGACCGTCCCGACGCGCCCATCCTGCCCGGTGCGTGGCTCGGCATGCTGGGCGGCGGCCAGCTCGGCCGCATGTTCACGCATGCGGCACAGGCGATGGGCTATCGCGTATGCGTGCTCGATCCGGACCAGGACAGCCCGGCCGGCTCGGTGGCGGACAAGCATATTTGTGCGCAATACACCGACGAGGCCGCGCTCGCCGAGATGGGCAAGCTGTGCCAGGCGGTAAGCACCGAGTTCGAGAACGTGCCGTCGCTGTCGCTGGACCGGCTCGAGCAGCTGGGCGCCTTTGTCGCGCCGCGCGGCTACTGCGTGTCGATTGCGCAGAACCGCATCGGCGAGAAGAAGTTCTTTGCGGCGTGCGCCGAGCGCACCGGCGTGTCGCCGGCCCCGCACTGGGTGATCCAGCACGATGCCGATGTCGACCAGTTGCCCGACCACGTGCTGCCCGGCATCCTGAAGACCGCGCGCATGGGCTACGACGGCAAGGGCCAGGCGCGCGTGAAGACGCGCGATGACGTGCGCGCCGCCTGGAACGCCATGCAGCACGTGCCGTGTGTGCTGGAGCAGATGCTGCCGCTGGCCTATGAGGTCTCGGTGCTGGCCGCGCGTGCCGCGAACGGCGCCACCGCCACCTGGCCGCTGGCCGAGAACGTGCATCGCGACGGCATCCTGTTCTCGACGGAAATGCCGTCGACCAGCGTGTCGCCTGACATTGCCGACCGCGCCCGTGCCGCAGCCGCTGCCATCGCTACGGAGTTGGGCTACGTGGGCGTACTGTGCATCGAGTTCTTCGTGCTGACCGACGGCTCGCTGGTCGCCAACGAGATGGCGCCGCGCCCGCACAACTCCGGCCATATCACCATGGATGCGTGCGAGACCAGCCAGTTCGAGCAGCAGGTGCGCGCCATGGCGCGGCTGCCGCTGGGCAGCACGCGCCAGCACTCGGCCGGCAAGATGCTGAACCTGCTGGGCGACGTGTGGTTCGAGTTCGGCCTGGAACGCACGCCGTCCTGGGACGAGGTGGTGGCGCAACCCGGCGCCAAGCTGCACCTGTACGGCAAGGGCGATGCACGCCCGTCGCGCAAGATGGGCCACGTCAACTGCGTGGGCGAGCATGCCGAAGCGGCCGCCGCCGCCTTTGCCGCCGCCGCGCAGGCGCTGCATATCCCGCTCTGAAGCCATAGCTCAAGGAACACGATGTCGCCGCGCATGCCCACGGCCGCTGAACTGGACGAAGCCGTCCGCCTGCTCGAGGCCGGGCAACTGGTCGCCTTTCCCACCGAAACCGTCTACGGGCTCGGTGCGGATGCCGAGAACCCCGAGGCGGTCGCCCGCATCTTCGCGCTGAAGGGCCGGCCGTCGAACCATCCGGTGATCGTCCACGTGGTGGACGGCGCCGATATCGGCTACTGGACCGACGAGGTCCCCGAGGCCGCGCAGCTGCTGATCGACGCCTTCTGGCCCGGCCCGCTGACGCTGATCCTGAAGCGCGCCGCGCATATCCATCCGGCCGTCGCCGGCGGCCAGGACAGCATCGGCGTGCGTTGCCCCTCTCACCCCGTAGCGCAGGCGCTGCTGGCGCGCTTCAAGCGCGGCCGCGGCGGCATTGCCGCGCCGTCGGCCAACAAGTTCGGCCAGGTCAGCCCGACCACCGCGCAGCATGTGCGCGATGAATTCGGCGATGCGGTCTATGTGCTGGAAGGCGATGGCGTGGAGGTCGGTATCGAATCGACCATCGTCGACCTGTCGCGGCTGGACCAGGGCATCGGCCCGGTGCTGTTGCGGCCGGGGGCGATCACCGCGGCGATGATGGCGCAGGTATTGGGCGCGGCCCCGCTGCCGTCCGATGCGGCCGCGCCGCGGGCTTCAGGCACGCTCAAGGCACATTACGCGCCGCACACACCGCTGCTGCTGGCCGATGCGCAAGCGGCTTCGGCGCTGCTGGCCGCGCTGCCGGACGATGCGCGCGTGGCGTGGGTTGGCCGGGCGCCGCTGGTGGACCAGCGTTGTACCTGGGTGCAGGCGCCTGCGGACGCGGCGGCCTATGCGCGTGAGCTTTACCGCTTGCTGCGCAAGCTCGACAAGCAGGGCTATACGCAGCTGATGTTCGAGGTGCTGCCTGAAGGGCAGGATTGGGCCGGGGTGCGGGACCGGCTGGAGCGGGCGGCGGCGGCGTTTGAGGGGTGAGGGTCCCTTAGCCCCCCAGCAACCGCAACGCCGTATACACTGCCATCCCCACCATGATCATCCCCACCATCTTCCGGGTCAGCAGGTAGAACAACGTGGCAGCAATCCCGGCCATCAGCTTGTCGTTGGAAAACGCCACCGTGAAATGCCCCTGCCAGGTCATCAGGTCCGGCAGGATGATCGCCGCCAGCGCCGCGGCCGGCGCATAGCGCAGCGCCCGCGCAATGCGGTCTGGCACGGTGACATGCTCGCCGGCCATCAGGAACAGCGCCCGCGTGACAATGGTGACGACCGCCATGCCAAGGATGGCAATCCAGATTTCAAGATGGCTCATGCGCGGTCTCCCGGCGGCGTTTCCGGCGCGGCGGCGTTGGTGACCTCGGGGATCTTGGGCTTGCGCCGGCGGATGCCGCGCAGCGCCGCGCGCGCGGCCAGGTCGTCGCTGGCCATGCCGGCAGCGATCGCGCCCACCACCGCCACCACCAGGCTGAGGCGGTACGGCAAGTCGAAGCACAGCAGTGCCAGCACCGCCGATACCACCACCGCCAGCAGCGTGGAGCGCGAGTTGATGGTGGCGATCATCACCGGGATCAGTGCCATGGTGCCCGCCAGTCCCAGGCCCCAGCTGTCGGGGAACAGGCTGGCCAGCACGATGCCGATGATCGACGACAGCTGCCACATGCAGAAGTTGGTCAGCGCCATGCCCCAGAAATAGCCTTCCTTGCCGGGCTCGTAGCCGGGCGTGCTGTACTTCTGCAGGAAGTAGACGAAGTGCAGGTCGCCGTTGAAAGAACCCAGGATGGTGCGCCGCCATAGCGGCATGTAGCTGAAGTGCGGCTGCATGCCGGCGCTGAAGATCACGAAGCGCAGGTTGACCACAGCCGCGGTCAGCCAGATGGTCCACAGCGGCAAGCCCGCGGCGAACAGCGGCAGCACCGCCAGCTGCGCCGAGCCGGCATAGACCAGCAGCGACATGCCGATGGCTTCGGGCACGGTCATCACGGATTTGCTCATCGCCACGCCGGTCACCAGGCCCCAGGAGAAGACCGCGGGCAGGGACGGGGCAAAGTAGCGCGCGCCGTCGATAAAGCCGGCGCGTTCGGCGGGTGCGAAGCGATGCCAGAGGCGCAACCACACCGGGGGTTGTCGGGAAGTCATGTCAGAGGGCGAGGGGGCAATGCAGGCCCGGGGCCGAGGGCCGGCCCGGAAGGCTGCCGCCGCAGGACGCGGCCGGCACCCTGGCATTATAGGGGCGGATCGGGCGCTGGTAAGTGTCCGCTTAACAAAATGCGGCCACGGCGTTGGCGCCAGGCCACGGTGCCGCGCCGCGGCCTGCCCGGCGCGGACTCAGGGTGCGCCGCGGTACACCCATTGCAGCAGGGCGTCGTGCGCTCCCTGCACCTGCGCGGCGTTGGGGTGGTTGATCATGCTGACCACCACGTAGCGGCCGCCGTCGGCAGCATCCACATAGCCGGCCAGCGCGCGCACGTCGGCCAGCGTGCCGGTCTTCAGGTAGCCGTTCCCGGCCGCGTTGGCGCGCGTCAGGCGGTTGCGCAGCGTGCCGTCGACGCCCAGCACCGGCAGCGAATCGATCAGCACCGGCCCCACGTTGCTGGCGGCGGCCTGCTGCAGCAGGCGCGCCATGTCATAGGCGCTGATGCGTTCTTCGCGCGACAGGCCCGAGCCGTTGTCCAGCACCAGGCCGGGCATGTCCAGCCCCTGGCGCGCCAGCCAGCGCTGCACCACGCGGGTCGAGCGTGCCGTGCTGGCCGGGCCGCCGCGGTCTATTTCAGCGCCGATGGTCAGGAACAGCTGGCGTGCCATCACGTTGTTCGAGAACTTGTTGATGTCGCGCACGATGTCTGCCAGCGGCAGGCCGTAGTGGCGCGCCAGCAGCACCGCGCCGCGCGGCACCTTGCCGCTGCGCAGCCCGGGCAGATGGGCAAAGCGCCCGCCGGCACGCTGCCACTCGGCGACGAAGCCACCCCAGGTGAATTCCGCGTGCGACAGCGTGGCGATATTGAGCACGTGCTCGCCGCAGTCGCTGGCATAGTTGCCCGAGAACGACGCCAGCACGGTGCCGTCCGCCTGCGGCAGCACGCTCGGGCTGGCGCTGGACTGCCAGTCGCCGCAGCGGCCGTTGGTCAGCGTCAGCCGGTTGTCCAGCTTGAGCTGCGCCAGCTCGGGCGTGACGCTGACTGCCACGGTCTGGCTGGCCGGGTCCGGCGTTAGCGTGAATGACAGCGTCTTGAACGCATAGAGCAGCGCATCCGGGCCGACGTTGTAGGCGCGCTGCACCTCGCCGTCGATGGTGCCGTTGCCGTCCAGGCCATCGGCAAAGTAGCTGCGGTCCAGCACCAGGTCGCCGTTGATGCCGGTGGCGCCCGCGGCGCGCGCCTTCGCCACCAGCTTGGCCATTTCCTCGGGCACCAGCTTGGGGTCGCCGTGGCCGCGCAGGTAGACATTGCCGTTGACGGTGCCGTCGAAGTCGGGCTGGGCATCGGCGTAGAGCGAGGTCTGCCAGCGGTAGTCGGGCCCCAGCAGCTGCAGCCCGGCAAAGGTGGTGACCAGTTTCATGGTCGAGGCCGGGTTCATCGGCTGCTGCGCATTCCAGCTGGCGCGGGCGGTGCCCGCGCCCAGCCTGACCACGTAGAAGCTGGCGGCCGAGGCCGGCACGCCGGCGCGGCGCAGCGCCGCGGCCACCGGGGCCGGCACGCCGGCGCGCACCAGTGCGGGATCGGCGGCGGTTTTTGCGGCGGTAGCTGCCTTGGCTGCTTTGGCCGCCTTGGCGGGCGCTTTGGCTTGCGCCGGGGTGAGTGCGGGTCCGCCGGCCAGCAGCACGGCGGCAAGGATGGGCGAGAGCAGTGGCGACAGGCGGCGCAGCAGGGCGCCGGGTCGCGATGCAGTAGGCGCGGCGATTGTTCTTGGCATGGCGGCCATGTTAACGCATGGCCGCTGGCAGGCGGGTGACAGTCTTGCCGACTGCCCTCAGCCGGCGCGCGGCGGCGCCAGCCGTGCCAGCAGCGACTTCAGCGTAGCCTGCTCGGCCCCGGTCAGCGCCGAGCCGACATGCGCGTCGTGCGCCACCACCGCCTGCGTGGCGGCTTCCAGCGTGCGGCGGCCGGCTGCCGTCAGCACCAGGCTGTAGGCGCGGCGATCCGCGGCTGCCGGGCGGCGCGCCACCAGGTTCATCTCTTCCAGCGCGTCGACCAGCAGCACCGCCCCCGAGCGAGCGATGCCGAGGATCTGCGCCAGCTCGGTCAGCTTCAGGTGCGGGTTGCGCGAGATGATGATCAGCGCCGAAAAGCGCGGCGGCGTGATCTGCCATTGCGCCAGCGACAGCACAAAGTCTTCATAGATGCGGATCTGTGCGCGGCGGATGGCGTAGCCGATCAGGTTGTCGAGCACGCCATAGTCGATATTCGGCACATGCGGGTCGAAACCGGCATCGGCACCGCCGCTTGCGGCCGGATCCGGCGCGAGCGGGTCCCGCGCCTTGCGCCGCGCGGACGCGGTGGTGGTGCTGCCCGGGCGCGGGGGCGCGGCGGGCGGTGTGCTGGATGCGTCGGGATTCATTTCAGCAGCTTCCAGTTGCCGTTGTCGATGGTCAGCATAACCCGCCCGCGCTGGTCGAAGCCATAGTGGTCTTGCCCACTGTAATTCAGCACGCCGTGCGAGACCACGATGTCGCGCTCGGTCTCCAGCGCCTGCCGCAGCGCCTGGCGGAACGCAGGCGTCCCCGGCCTGGCGTGCTTGAGCGCCACCGGCACGATGCGCTCCAGCACCAGCCCGGCGTCGTAGGCATGGGCGCCGAACTGCGTGCGGCTGTCGGCCCCGTATTGCTTCTCATAGCGGGTGACGTAGTCCAGCCCCGGCTTGCGCACCGGGTCGCCCGCGGGCAATTGCTCCGGCACGATCACCGGCCCGGCCGGCAGGATTGCGCCATTGACCATGCGCCCGCCGATGCGGATCAGGTCCTTGGTGGCCGCGCCGTGGGTATGGTAGATGGTGCCGCCGTAGCCGCGCTCGCGCAGCGTGGTGTGCGGCAGCGCGGCGCCGGTGCCGGCGCCGGCGATCAGGATGGCATCGGGCCTGGCGGCAATCAGCTTGATGGCCTGCGCGGTCACGCTGGTATCGGCGCGACCGTAGCGCTCGGTGGCGATCAGGCGGATGCCGTTGGCACTGGCAGCGGCGGTGAAGTCCTTCAGCCAGGTCTCGCCGTAGGCATCGGCAAAGCCGATAAAGCCGATGGTCTTGACGCCGTTGGTCTTGGCGGTGGCGGCCACGGCATTGGCCATCAGCCGCACCGGCTGCGCCAGCCGGAAGGTCCAGGCGCCGCGCCCGGGCTTGAGTTCGATCGGCGAGAACGCCAGCTGCACGGTCTGGGCTTCATCGGCCACCTCGGCAATGGCGATCGACGGTGCCACGGCGGACGAGCCCAGGATGATGTCGACCTTGTCCTCGGAGACAAAGCGGCGCGCTACCTTGGCGCCCTGCGTGGGGTCCGAGGCATCGTCCAGCACGATGTAGCGCACCGCCTCGCCGCCGATCTTCTGCGGCAGGTAGGCCAGCGAGTTCTTCTGCGGGATGCCCAGCGACGCCGACGGGCCGGTGGTGGACAGGCTGACGCCGACGGTGATGTCGGCCAGCGCGCTGCCTGCGCTGAAGGCGAGGGCCGCGGCCAGTGCGAGGCGGGCCAGCTTGGTGGTGGTCAGGGGCGCCATGGTGTCTGCTCTCTCGATGGTCTTGTTCTGCATTGTCAAACCTGCCGGATCCTACCGGTTGCCTTGCATCGACTGCCGGTCGAATCCCGCCAGCTGCTTGTACCGCAGCGAAATTGCCTCCAGTTCCGCGCGCGGGATCACCTGCTCGATGTCGGCAAAGCCCCGCGGCGCGCGCTCCTCGGCCAGCTGCATCACCTGCTCGGGCCCGTTCATGCGGTTGCGCAGCACGATGCCGGCGGTGCGCGGCAGGCGCTCGGCCTCGTATTCGCGCAGCGCGTAGCCGGTGTCGGGCGTGCCGAGCAGGCTGTCGACCAGGTAGCGCGCGTCCAGGATGGCCTGGGCGCTGCCGTTCGAGCCGATCGGGTACATCGGGTGCGCGGCGTCGCCCAGCAGCGTGACGCGGTCGAAGGTCCAGCGCGGCAGCGGGTCCTTGTCGACCATCGGGAATTCGTAGATCGCCCCGGCACCGTCGATCAGCGCCGGGATGTCGATCCAGTCCCACCGCCAGTCGGCAAACGCGGCGCAGAACACGGATTTGTCGACCCGCTTGTTCCAGTCGCTGCGCGGCGGGGTGTCGGGCACGTTGTCGGGCACGCGCAGCTCGGCAATCCAGTTGACCAGCGAGCGGCCCTTGCGGCGCAGCGGTTCCGAGATCGGATACGCCACGAACTTCTGGTCCTGGTGCCCGGCCATGAACATCGAGCGGCCGTCCAGGTAGGGCGGCGCCTCGGTGACCGCGCGCCACAGCAGGCGGCGCGAAAAACGCGGCAGGTCACCAATGGGGTAGAAGTGGCGGCGCGTCGCCGAGTGGATGCCGTCGGCGCCGACCAGCACATCGGCGCTGGCCTCGACCTCGGCATTGTCGCTGCGGCGGCGCAGGCCAAAGCGCGCCTGTCCGCCCGCGCCGGCGTCCAGCACGGTCTCGAAGCTATGGCCGGTATGCACGGCGCCGGCGCCGAGGCGCTCCACCACTGTACGGTGCAGCAGCATCTGGAACTCGCCGCGATGGATCGAGAACTGCGGCCAGTCATAGCCGGCCGCCAGCCCGCGCGGCTCATGCCAGATGCCCTGGCCGCGCTTGTTGTAGTAGGAGAGAGACGAGGTCTCGATGGCGATATCCGCCAGCGCGTCGCGCAGTCCCAGCTCGGACAGGATGCGCACGGCATGCGGCAGCAGGTTGATGCCCACGCCCAGCGGGCGCAGCGTTTCGCTGGCCTCCCAGACCTCGGCCTCGATGCCGTGGCGGTGGCATAGCAGCGCCAGCGTCAGTCCGCCGATGCCGCCACCGGCAATTGCGATCTTCATGGTGTCTCCCCCGCGTGCAGGATGCGCCGGTACGCAAGCGCGGGCGCGTTGCATCCGGTCGAATTGAATTTGTTATTGAGTATAACAATTCGACCGGATGCGACAAGACGGGGAAGAGCCCGGAGTGACGCCTCCGGGGTCGGGAAAAACCCGCGCTCAGCCGAGCGCGGCGCCTTCCGGCTTGGCTTGTGCCTTCAGTGAAGGCACCGGGAAGACAGTGTCGTACAGCCAGTTGTACACCAGCGCGTAGACCATGTAGAAGCCGGCCACGGCGAGGTCCATGATGAGCGCGTCGACCAGGCTGATGTTCAGGTACAGGGCCACCGACGGCAGGAACACCACCAGCAGGCCCAGCTCGAACAGCACGGCGTGCAGCACGCGCACCCGCACCGACTTGCGCAGCTGGCCGGTGAACCGCAGCATGCCCTTGTCGAACAGCACGTTGTACAGGTAGTTCCAGCCGGTGGCGATCAGCGAGGCGACCGCGCCGATCACGCCCATCTCGTGCAGTTCATAGCCGAAGGCCCAGCTGGCCAGCGGCGCGAAAATCAGCAGGCCGACCACCTCGAAGCCGATGGCGTGGCGAATCCGGTCCCAGGTCTTGCGCATCGTTGTTCTCCTTGCGTGTCAAACGCGATGGGAGCTAGTCTATCTGGTAGGTAGGGATTGCCAAGTTGGATACTATCTGCAAAACAGATAGATAAACGTTGAAAGTAATTTATGAGCCTCTCCATCGAGCAATTGCAGGCATTCGTCGCGGCGGCTGACACCGGTTCGTTCTCGGCCGCCGCGCGCCGGCTGGGCAAGGCGCAGTCGGTGGTCAGCGCGGCGGTGTCCAACCTGGAAATCGACGCCGGCAACGCGCTGTTCGACCGCTCCGGCCGTTACCCGGTACTGACCCCCGCGGGCGAGCGGCTGCTGGCCGAGGCGCGCGTGATCCTGGAGCGCTGCGAACACTTCCGCGGCGTGGCCAAGAGCCTGGGCGAGGGCGTGGAGACGCGGCTGGTGCTGGCGGTGGACGAGCTTTATCCGGAAGAGACGCTGGGCATGCTTCTGGAAGAGTTCTCCAGCCGCTTCCCGGCGGTGGAGCTTGAGCTGCTGTTTCCGCTGATGGAGGACGTCAGCCGGCTGGTGCTGGAGGGCGGCGCCGACCTGGGCATCATGTGGCGGCAGGAGGTGCTGCCGCCGGCGCTGGGCTTCCATGCGCTGGGCTGGGTGCCGATGCAGATCCTGTGCGCGCCCGAGCATCCGCTGGCCGGCCAGCGCGTCGACTGGGAGGAGCTGAAGCGCTACCGCCAGCTGATGGTCGCCACCCGCTCTGACAGCGAAGAGAAGATGCGTCTGCGCGTGGCCGCGGACGTGTGGTGGGTGGAAAGCCAGTGGGTGATCGTGGAGCTGGTCAAGCGCGGGCTGGGCTGGGCCTTCGTGCCGTGGCACGTGGTGGCGAATTCGCCGGCCGCGGCGCGGCTGGTGACGCCGCCGCTGGCGTTCCAGCAGCAGGACTGGCCGGTGGCGATGGAACTGGTCTGGCACAAGCAGCGGCCGCTGGGCAAGGCCGCCACCTGGCTGCGCGAGCGCATCTGCCAACAGCCGCTGCCGCGCGCCCCGTCGGCTAGCGCTGGCTGACCGACTGGTCCGCGCCGGCCTGGGCGGCCTCTGTGCCGGGCGCATGCCAGCCGCCGCCCAGGGCCTTGATCAGCACCACCGCCGCCGTGTACTGGCGGCCGGCGATCGACAGTGCGGTGCGCTCGGCGGTATAGGCGCTGGTCTGCGCCGTCAGCACGTCGAGCAGGCCAGCGGTGCCGGCGCGGTAGCGGTTGTTCACCAGCACCAGCGCCTCGCGCGCCGAGCGCAGCGCGTCGTTCTGCACCACCGCTTCCTGTTCCAGCAGCCGTTGCGCGGCGAGGTTGTCCTCGACTTCCTGGAACGCGCCCAGCACGGTCTGGCGGTAGTTGGCCACGGTCTGGTCGTAGGCCGCCACCGCCTGCGCCTTGGCCGCGCTGCGCAGGCCGCCGTCGAACAGCGTGCCGGCCAGCCCGCCGCCGATCGACCAGATCCGGTCCGGCAGCGACATCCAGCGCGCCAGCGTGCTGGCGGTCAGGCCGCCGCTGGCCGACAGCGACAGGGTCGGGTAGTAGGCGGCCTGCGCCACGCCGATCTGCGCATTGGCCGAGGCCATGCGGCGCTCGGCCGCGCCGATGTCGGGGCGGCGCTCCAGCAACTGCGACGGCACCGCGGCCGGCACGCGCGGCGGCGCGGTGCGGAAGTCGTCGGCGGCCAGCGTCAGCGCCGCGGGGGGCTTGCCCACCAGCACGGCGATGGCGTGCTCCAGCTGCGCGCGCGTGATCTGGATGTCGATCTGCTGCGCCTGCGCGCTCTTGAGCTGGGTCTCGGACTGCAGCACGTCCGAGCGCTGCGCGGTGCCCGCCGCATACTGATTCTGCACCAGTTGCAGCGACTTCTGGTAGTCGGCCACGGTGCGGTCCAGCAGGGCCTTCTGCGCATCGGCCACGCGCAGCAGGAAGTAGCTCTGCGCCAGCGTCGCCTGCGTCGATAGCAGCGTCGAGGCCAGGTCGGCCTGGCTGGCCTGCGCGCTGGCCTCGCTGCTTTCCACCTGGCGCCGCACGCGGCCCCAGACGTCGATTTCCCAGGTTGCGCCCAGGGTCGCGCTCTGCCCGTTGAGCGTGCTGCCGCTGGCGCCGCGCGCGCGCGAGGCGCCAGCCTGTGCGTCCACGGTCGGGAAGAAACCGGCGCGTGCGGCCTGCAGCGAAGCCACCGCCTGGCGGTACTGCGCCTCGGCGGCCTTGATGTTCTGGTTCGAGATCTGCACCTCGGACATCAGCGCGTCGAGCTGCGCATCGCCGAACACGGTCCACCAGTCGGCGCGTGCCAGCGCATCCTGCGGCTCGGCGGGCTTCCAGTCGCCGCTCCAGGCGGGGGTGGCGGCATCGGCTTCCTTGAAGGATGCGGAAACCGGCGCGTCGGGGCGCTGGTAGTCGGGGCCGACGGCGCAGCCGGCCAACAGCAGGGCGCAGGCGAGCGGCACCGGCAGGGCATGGGTCAGGAAGCGGGAAAGAACTGTCATGTCGAGTCTTCGCAAATCTAGACGGCGGCCGGCTGGTCCGGCGTGCCGGCACCACGGCGGCGCTGGCGCCAGGCCTTGACCTTCAGGCGCCATCGGTCCAGCGTCAGGTAGACCACCGGCGTGGTGTACAGCGTCAGCAGCTGGCTTACCACCAGCCCGCCGACAATGGAGATGCCCAGCGGCGCGCGCAGCTCGGCGCCGTCGCCGCGGCCGATCGCCAGCGGCACCGCGCCCAGCAGGGCGGCCATGGTGGTCATCAGGATCGGGCGGAAGCGCAGCAGGCAGGCGCGGTAAATCGCGTCGCGCGGCGACAGCCCCTCGCGCCGTTCGGCATCGATGGCGAAGTCGATCATCATGATCGCGTTCTTCTTGACGATGCCGATCAGCAGGATCACGCCGATCAGCGCGATGATGCTGAAGTCGGTCTTCGATGCCAGCAACGCCAGCAGCGCGCCCACGCCCGCCGAGGGCAGCGTCGACAGGATCGTCAGCGGGTGCACGTAGCTTTCATACAGCACGCCCAGCACGATATAGATCGTGATCAGCGCCGCCAGGATCAGGATCGGCTGGCTCTTGAGGGAATCCTGGAACGCCTTGGCGCCGCCCTGGAAGTTGGCGCGCAGCGCCTCCGGCACGCCGATGCGCGCCATCTCGCGCGTGATCGCGTCGGTCGCCTGCGACAGCGAAGTGCCCTCGGCCAGGTTGAACGAGATCGTCGAGGCCGCGAACTGGCCCTGGTGGTTCACGCCCAGCGGCGTGCTGGTCGGGGTCACGCGCGCGAACGCCGCCAGCGGCACGCGGTTGCCGTTGCCGGTGACCACGTAGATGTCCTTGAGCGCATCGGGCCCCTGCAGGTACTCCTGGCTCAGCTCCATCACCACGCGGTACTGGTTGAGCGGATGGTAGATGGTGGACACCAGCCGCTGGCCGAAGGCATCGTTGAGCACCGCATCGATCTGCTGCGCGGTCACGCCCAGGCGCGAGGCCGCATCGCGGTCGATGATCACCGAGGTCTGCAGGCCCTTGTCGTTGGTATCGGTGTCGATATCCTCCAGCCCCTTCAGGTTCGACAACGCCGCACGCACCTTGGGCTCCCACGCACGCAGCACTTCCAGGTCGTCGGACTGCAGCGTGAACTGGTATTGCGAACTGCTCTGCCGCCCGCCGATGCGGATATCCTGCACCGACTGCAGGAACAGGCTCGCGCCCGGTTCCTTGGCCAGCTTGCCGCGCAGCCGCGCGATGATCGCGTCGGCCGATTCCTTGCGCTCCGACAGCGGCTTGAGCGTGACGAACATCTGCCCGGAATTGCGCTGCGAGCCGCCGGTAAAGCCGGTCACGTTCTCCACCGCCGGATCCGACCGCACGATGGTGATGAAGTTGTCGAGCTTGCCGCGCATGGCCTGGAACGAGGTGGCCTGGTCGGCGCGGATAAAGCCGATCAGCCGGCCCGTGTCCTGCTGCGGGAAGAAGCCCTTGGGTACGATCACGTACAGGTACACGTTCAGCGCGATGGTGGCGATCAGCACCAGCCATACCAGCGGGCTGAAGCGCAGCGCCGTGGACAGCGAGCGCGCATAGCCGTCGTGCAGCCACTGGAACATGCGCTCGGTGGCGCGGAAGAAGTGGCCCTGCTTTTCCGGCTCGGGCGGACGCAGCAGCCGAGCGCACATCATCGGCGTGGTGGTCAGCGACACCACCAGCGACACCAGGATCGCCACCGACAGCGTGATCGCGAACTCCTGGAACAACCGGCCGACGATGCCGCCCATCATCAACAGCGGAATGAATACCGCGATCAGCGACAGGCTCATCGACAGCACCGTGAAGCCGACCTCGCGCGCGCCGCGCAGCGCGGCGGCGAGCGGCTTCATGCCTTCCTCGATATGGCGCGAGATGTTCTCCAGCACCACGATGGCATCGTCGACCACGAAGCCGGTGGCGATGGTCAGCGCCATCAGCGACAGGTTGTTCAGCGAGAACCCGGCCAGGTACATCACCGAGAAGGTGCCGATCAGCGACACCGGCACCGCCACGCTGGGGATCAAGGTGGCGCGCACATTGCGCAGGAACACGAACACCACCATGATCACCAGCGCCACCGAGATCATCAGCGTGTGCTCGACCTCGCGCAGTGAGGCGCGGATGGTGGGCGTGCGGTCCATCATCACGTCCATCGAGATCGCAGCCGGGATCATCTTCTGGAGCTGCGGCAGCATCTCGTTGACGCGGTCGACGGTCTCGATGATGTTGGCGCCGGGCGAGCGGTTCAGCACCAGCAGCACCGATGGCTTGCCGTTGGCCGAGCCCGCGTTGCGGATGTCCTGCACCGAGTCGACCACATTGGCCACGTCGTGCAGCCGCACCGGCACCGCGAACGATTTGGGCCCGCTGGTGGCGCTGGTGCCGCCGGTAGCGCCGCTGGTGATGGTGGTGGTGCCGCTGCTGGTGGTCAGCGTGGTCACGGTGACGCCGTTGACCACCTTGGTGCTGATGCCGCCGCTGGCGGCGGCGTTGGCGGTGCTGGCAATCAGCGCGCCCGCGGACGTGGACGAGAAGGTCCCCGGCGTGGCGTAGCGGATGATCAGCGGCATGTAGTCTTCCGCCTTCATCGCCTGGTCGTTGGCATAGACCTGCCAGTTGCTGGCGGCGTTCTCCAGCGTGCCCAGCGGCCGGTTGGCATTGGTCGCGCTGATGGTGTTGCGCACGTCTTCCAGCGAGATGCCGTAGTGGTTCAGCGCGGTCGGGTTCAGCTCCACCCGCACCGCCGGCAGCGAGGCCCCGCCGATGGTGACCTGGCCCACGCCATCGACCTGCGACAGCTTCTGCGCCAGGATGGTCGAGGCCGCGTCGTAGAGCTGCCCGCGCGTCATGGTCGGCGAGGTCAGCGCGATGATCATGATCGGCGCGTCGGCCGGGTTGACCTTGCGGTAGGTCGGGTTGTTGGGCAGGCTGGTCGGCAGCGTCGCGCGCGAGGCATTGATCGCCGCCTGCACGTCGCGCGCGGCGCCGTCGATATTGCGCGACAGGTCGAACTGCAGCGTCACCCGGGTGGAGCCGAGCGAGCTGCTCGACGTGATCTCGGTCACGCCGGCGATGGTGCCGAGCGCGCGTTCCAGGGGCGTGGCCACGGTGGCGGCCATCGTTTCCGGGCTCGCACCCGGCAGCGACGCCGATACTGAGATGGTCGGGAAATCCACCTGCGGCAGCGGCGACACCGGCAGCAGCCGCAGCGCGGCCAGCCCCGCCAGCAGGATGCCGAGCGTCAGCAGCGCGGTCGCGACGGGGCGGTGGATGAAGGCAGCCGAGAGATTCATCGTTACACCGGCTCCTCGCCCGTACCGCCTTCCTCCGGATCGCCGAAGCGCCGCTTGCGCCAGCCCTTCACGCGCGTGGCGATGCGGTCGAAGGCCAGGTAGATCACCGGCGTGGTGAACAGCGTCAGCACCTGGCTGACCAGCAGGCCGCCCACCATGGTCACGCCCAGCGGCCGGCGCAGCTCGCTGCCGATGCCGGAACCCAGCATCAGCGGTAGCGCCGCCAGCAGGGCCGCCATGGTGGTCATCATGATCGGGCGGAAGCGCAGCAGGCAGGCCTGGAAGATCGCGTCGCGCGGGCGCATGCCGCCCTCGCGCTCAGCCTCGAGCGCGAAGTCGATCATCATGATCGCGTTCTTCTTGACGATGCCGATCAGCAGGATGATGCCGATGATCGCGATGATGCCCAGGTCCTGGCCTGCCACCAGCAGCGCCAGCAGCGCGCCCACGCCGGCAGACGGCAGCGTCGACAGGATGGTGACCGGGTGGATGGTGCTTTCATACAGCACGCCCAGCACGATATACATCGTCACCACCGCGGCCAGGATCAGCCACAGCGTGTTCGACAGCGACGCGCGGAAGGCCAGCGCGGCGCCCTGGAAGCTGGTCTGCATCGAGATCGGCAGGCCCAGTTCGTGTTCCACCTTGGTGATCTTGTCGACCGCGGCGCCCAGCGATTCGCCGTGCGCGAGGTTGAACGAGATCGTCGCTGCCGGGAACTGGCCCTGGTGGTTGACCACCAGCGGGCCGGTGCGCTCGGTGATTCGCGCGAACGAGCCCAGCGGCACTTGCCCGCCGGAAGAAGAGGGCAGGCGCAGGTCGGCCAGCGACTGCGGGTTCTTGCGGAACTCCGGCATGGTCTCCAGCACCACGCGGTACTGGCTGGACTGCGTGAAGATGGTCGACACCAGCCGCTGGCCGAAAGCGCTGTACAGCGCGCTGTCGATCACCGCGGTGGTGATGCCGAAGCGCGCCGCGGCGTCGCGGTCGATATCGACATAGGCGCGCAGGCCGTTGTTCTGCTGGTCGCTGGTGACGTCGCGCAGCTCCGGTTCCTGGCGCAGGCGTTCCACCAGCTTGGGCACCCACGCGGCCAGGGTTGCGGGATCGGGGTCCTCGACGGTGAACTGGTACTGCGTACGCGAGACCTTGTCCTCGATGGTCAGGTCCTGCACCGGCTGCGTGTACAGCGACACGCCGCCGAGGTCATGCACCGCCTGCTGCAGCCGCTGTGTCACCACCTCGATCGGATCGCGATCGCCTTTGGGCTTGAGGTTGATCAACATGCGCCCGGCGTTGAGCGTGGTGTTGGTGCCGTCCACGCCGATGAACGACGACAGGCTTGCCACGGCCGGGTCCTGCATCACCACCTTGGCCACGGCCTGCTGCCGGCGCGCCATGGCGTCGAACGAGGTGGTCTGCGCGGCTTCCGTAATGCCCTGGATCACGCCGGTGTCCTGCACCGGGAAGAAGCCCTTGGGCACCAGCAGGTAAAGCAGCACGGTCAGCACCAGCGTGGCCACTGCCACCACCAGCGTCGCCTTCTGGCGATCGAGCACCCAGTCCAGCGCGCGGCCGTAGCGGTCGATCACGTTGTCGAAGAAGCGGCCGCTGGCGCGGTGAAAGCGCGACAGCTTCTCTTCCGGCACATGGTGCAGTAGGCGCGCGCACATCATCGGCGTAAGCGTCAGCGACACCACCGCCGAGATCAGGATCGACACCGCCAGCGTGATCGCGAACTCGCGGAACAGGCGCCCGACCACGTCGCCCATGAACAGCAGCGGGATCAGCACCGCCACCAGCGAGAAGGTCAGCGAGATGATGGTGAAGCCAATCTGCTTGGAACCCTTCAGCGCTGCCGCCATGGGCGAATCGCCTTTCTCGATGTAGCGCATGATGTTCTCGATCATCACGATCGCATCGTCGACCACGAAGCCGGTGGCGATGGTCAGCGCCATCAGCGTCAGGTTGTTGATCGAGAACCCGGCCAGGTACATCACGCCGAAGGTGCCCACCAGCGAGAGCGGCACCGCCACGCCCGGGATGATGGTGGCCGGTATATTGCGCAGGAACAGGAAGATTACCAGGACCACCAGCGCGATCGCCAGCAGCAGTTCGAACTGCACGTCCTCGACCGAGGCGCGGATGGTGGTGGTGCGGTCGGTCAGCAGCTGCACGTGGACCGAGGCCGGCAGCGCGTTCTGCAGCTGCGGTAGCAGCGTCTTGATGCGGTCCACCACTTCGATCACGTTGGCGCCCGGCTGGCGCTGGATGTTCAGCACGATCGCGGGCTTCTCATTGGCCCAGGCGGCCAGGCGGCTGTTCTCGGGGCCGTCGACGATCTCGGCCACGTCGGTGATGCGGATCGGCGCGCCGTTCTTGTAGCCCAGGATGATCTGGCGGTACTCGTCGGCCGAGCGCAGCTGGTCGTTGGCGTCGATGGTGGAGGCGCGCGCGGGCCCGTCGAAGCTGCCCTTGGCGCCGTTCACGTTGGAGGCGCCGATGGCGGTGCGCAGGTCGTCGATCGACATGCCCAGCGACGCCAGCGCGGTCGGGTTGGCCTGGATACGCACCGCGGGGCGCTGGCCGCCGCTGATGGTGACCAGGCCCACGCCCTGGATCTGCGAGATCTTCTGCGCCACGCGCGTGTCGACCATGTCCTGCAGCTTGGGCAGCGGCATGGTGTCCGAGGTCATGGCAATGGTCATGACCGGCGCGTCGGCCGGGTTGACCTTGCTGTAGACCGGCGGCATCGGCAGGTCTGACGGCAGCAGGTTGCTGCCGGCGTTGATGGCGGCCTGCACCTCCTGCTCGGCCACGTCCAGTGGCAGCGTCAGTTCGAACTGCAGCGTGATCACCGAGGCGCCGCCCGACGAGGACGACGACATCTGTTTCAGGCCCGGCATCTGGCCGAACTGGCGCTCCAGTGGCGCGGTCACCGACGAGGTCATCACGTCCGGGCTGGCGCCGGGGTAGAGCGTGGTGACCTGGATGGTCGGGTAGTCGACCTCGGGCAGCGCCGACAGCGGCAGCAGCCGGTACGCCACCAGCCCGGACAGCAGGATGGCCAGCATCAGCAGCGCGTGGCGACCGGGCGCTCGATGAAGAGGCGTGAGGGGTTCATGCGGTGTCCTTACTGCTGCGCGCCGCTGGCGCCGGCCTCGCGGTGGCGGCGATGTTCGCCGGCCGCGCCGGAGGCCGCGGCCCCGCTGGCGTCGGCGTGCGCGCCGCTGGCGCCGCCCCCGTCCCGGTTGCGGCGGCCGCGCCCGCGCGGCTGGCTGGCCGGCACCACCGCGGCGGCGCGTGCGGCCGGATCGACGGCCTCCACCGTCATGCCTTCCTTGAGGCGGTCGGCGCCGTCCACCACCACGCGCTGGCCGGGCTCCAGGCCCTTGAGCACGGCGTTGCGGCTGCCGTCGCCCGGGCCGAGCGTGACCACCTGCACCTTGACCTTGCTGGCCTCGTCCACGGTGTAGACAAAGGTGCCCTGCTGGCCGCGCTGGATTGCCGCGACCGGGATCACGGTGGCGTCCCTGAGGGTATCGACGCGCGTGCGCACGTTGACGAACTGGTTGGGGAACAGCATGCCGTCTTCATTGGGGAAGACCGCCTTGAGCTTGACCGTGCCGGTGGTGGTGTCGATCTGGTTGTCGGTGGTCAGCAGCGTGCCTTCGCCCAGCTGGTTGCGCACCTGGCGGTCCCAGGCCTGCACCGGCAGCTTTTCGCCGGCGTTGAGCTTCTTCAGCACCGAGGGCAGGTTGTCCTCGGGGATGGTGTACATCACGGCAATCGGCTGGATCTGCGTGATCAGCGCGATGCCGTTGGTGTCGCCGGTATTGACGATATTGCCCGGGTCCACCTGGCGTAGGCCGATGCGGCCCGACACCGGCGCCACGATCCTGGTGTAGCCCAGCTGCAGGCGCGCGTTGGCGACATTGCCCTGGTCGGTCTTGACCACGCCCTCGTACTGGCGCACCAGCGCGTCCTGGGTATCGACCTGCTGCTTGGAGATCGAGTCCTGGCCCAGCAGGGTGCGGTAGCGCTGCTGGTCCAGCCTGGCGTTCTGCAGCAGCGCCTGGTCGCGCGCCAGCTGGCCCACGGCCTGGTCCAGCGCGGCCTGGAACGGGCGCGGGTCGATCTCGGCCAGCACGTCGCCGGCCTTGACCATCTGGCCTTCCTTGAACAGCACCTTGAGCAGCGGGCCGGACACCTGCGCGCGCACTGTGACGTTGGACACCGGGGTCACATTGCCCAGGCCGTTGAGCACCACGTCCATATCGCGCTTGGCCACGGTGGCGACCACCACGGGCGAGCGCGGCATGCCGGGGCCACCGGCGCCACCACGCGCGCCCGGGCCGCTGGCGCCCCGCTGCGCGCCTGCCGCCCCGGTTGCCTCCTGCGGCGCCTGGCCGCGATGGGCATGCCAGTACCAGGCGCCCCCCGCGAGCAGCAGCACCAGCACGCCGGCAGTCAGCCTGCGCCGGCCGGCGCGCCGCGGCGGAGTGCCCTCGGGCGGACGCGAAGACGGGGTCGGGTTGGGGGTAGGTTGGCCTTGTTCGGGGTTGGACATGTCCGCAAATCCTGGGGGCGGCGCACGCGCGGCGCGCCGGCAATGTTCGGTCTGGCAAGTGACGATGCAGCAGTATGCCGCAACGCCACGGGCGCCGGCCTGCCGCGTGGGAGGGCACGCCGCGGGGTGGCCGGCAGGCCGGCAAGTGCCGTGTGGCGCGCAATGCGGCGGCCCCGGTGGCACGTCATGCCGCAAGGATAATGTGCGGGCCCGGACGCCCGTATTTCGGCGCCCGGCGCTTTTATTACAGCGGATTACCAGCGCCCCGGGTGTAACCTCCGGAAACAAAACCGCCCGGCCAAACCGGCATGTGTGGCGCCGGGGCTGACTATCATGTGCCTATGCGAACGAACCAGCCTACCCAGATCCTCGTCGTCGACGACGATCCCGAACTTCGCGACCTGCTGCGCGAGTACCTGACCCAGCAGGGTTTTGCCGTCTCGGTGATGCATGACGGCGACGGCCTGCAGGCGCGCCTGGAGCGCGAGCGGCCGGCGCTGATCGTGCTGGACCTGATGATGCCCAAGGTCGACGGCCTGACCGCGCTGCGCAACCTGCGCGCCAAGAACGACGATATCCCGGTGATCCTGCTCACGGCCCGCAGCGACGAGATCGACCGCATCGTCGGGCTTGAGATCGGCGCCGACGACTACCTTGGCAAGCCGTTTTCGCCGCGCGAACTGCTGGCGCGCATCAATGCCGTGCTGCGCCGCAAGCTGGCGCGCCCGGCGGCGGCGCCCGAAGACCGCGAATCGGTCGCCTTCGGCCCGTTCCGCGTCAATTTCCGCCAGCGCACACTGAGCCGTGCCGGCCAGACGCTGTCGATCAGCGATACCGAGTTTGCGCTGCTCAAGCTGCTGCTGATGCATCCGCTGGAAGTGCTGTCGCGCGAGCGCATCGTCGAGCTGATGTACGGCAGCGCCAGCGGCATCAGCGACCGCGGCATCGACGTGCAGATCTGGCGCCTGCGCCGGCTGCTCGATGAAGACGCGCAGCGCCCGCGCTATATCCAGACCGTGCGCGGGCGCGGCTATACCTTCGTTCCCGACGAAGCGGAAGAGATGTCCGCGGGGCTCCCCGAATAATGGCCGCGGCGCCCGCACCCTGGCGCCGCTTGCCACCAGATCCTTGTTTGCGATGAAGTTGCGACGTATCGACACCCTGTTCGGCCGCATTGCGCTGCTGATTGCCGCCGTGCTCGTGATCAGCCATTTCTCATGGCTCGCCATCCTGCGCATGGACCGCCGCCAGCAGCAGGTGGACTATTCCGTCGAGCAGATGCTGTTCCAACTCGACAGCATCGAGCGCGCGCTCGACGCGCGTCCGCCGGCGAAGCTGCCCAGCCTGGTGGAGACGGCCAACACGGCCGACGCGGAAGAGCATGCCACCGTGCCCAAGGGCGGGCGCTCGCGCCGGCTGGTCGAGCAGTTCATCGGCAGGCTGCCGCAGGGCACCGAGATCCGGCTGGAGGACGAGACCACGCCGCGCATCTGGATCAAGCTGCCCAGCCGCGCCCGCTGGATCGCCATGCCGATCCTGTGGGTCCACAATCCGCCGCCTGACAACCGGCTGGTGCCGGGCGTGATGCTGGTGGTGGGCGTGGCAATCATCTTCGCGGTGCTGATCGCCTGGCAGATCCAGCGGCCGGTGCGCGACATGGCCAATGCGGCGGAGCTGCTGTCGCGCCAGCACGCCGTGCCGCCGCTGCGCGAGCGCGGCCCGCATGAGCTGCGCCAGCTGATCGAGCGTTTCAACCGCATGGTGGCCGACCTGGCGCGCATCGACCAGGAGCGCAACACCATGCTGGCAGGCATCGCGCATGACCTGAAGACGCCGCTGGCGCGGCTGCGCCTGCGCGCCGAGATGCTGGCCGATCCCAAGGCCGCCGCGGGGGTGACGCGCGACGTGGAGTCCATGTCGGCCATCGTCGAACAGTTCCTGAGCTTCGCGCAGACCAGCGAGTCGACCGCGCGGCCGGTGCCGGTGGACCGGCGCGTCAATGAGCTGGCCGCGTCGCTGGCCGAGCAGGAGCGCCAGGTGGTGCTGTCGCTGGGCGCGGGCGAGGGCTTCCGCATGATCGCCACGCAGCTGGACCGCATCGTCGGCAACCTGGTCGACAACGCCTACGCCTATGGCAAGCCGCCGGTGTGCATTGCGACCGCGCGCACGCCGGAGGGTTACCTGCTGGTGGTGGAGGACCAGGGCGCCGGCATTCCCGAGGATGACAAGGACCGCGCCACGCTGCCCTTTGTGCGGCTGGACCCGGCTCGGGGCGGCAATGCGCATTCCGGGCTGGGGCTGGCGATCGTGGACCGGCTGGTGCGGCAGGCGGGCGGGAAGCTGAACCTGGTGAATGCCGACGGCGGCGGCTTCCGGGTGGAGATGCTGTTTGGGGCAGCCGAGGCCTGAGCCGGGGTCAGGGCTGCCTCAGGCCGTTTTCAGACCTTCTTCTTCTCGCCGATCCGGCTTTCCTTGCCGGCCAGCAGCTTGGCAATATTCTGCCGGTGCCGCGCAATCAGCAGCACGCTGATCACGAAGATCGCCCCCGTCATCACATCCACGCCGTTCATCAGCACATGGAAGAACGGTGCGAAGATCGCCGCCACCAGCGCTGCCAGCGACGAGTAGCGGAAAAAGAACGCGATGATCAGCCACGTGGCCAGCGTGCCCAGGCCCAGGATCGGGTCGATGGCCAGCAGGATCCCGGCCGCGGTGGCTACGCCCTTGCCGCCGGCGAAGCGGTGGTACACCGGGAACAGGTGCCCCAGGAAGACCGCCAGTGCCACCATGGCCAGTCCGGTTTCGTTCAGCCCGTAGGCCGGCCCGAAGCGCGCCGCCAGCCATACCGCCAGCCAGCCCTTCAGGGCATCGCCGATCAGCGTCAGGATGGCGGCCTTCTTGTTGCCGGTGCGCAGCACGTTGGTGGCGCCGGGATTGCCGGAGCCATAGGAGTGCGGGTCCGGCAGCCCCATCAGCTTGCTGACGACCACAGCGAAGGAAACGGAGCCGATCAGGTAGGCGGCAAGGGCGAAAAGCAGATTGGCCATGTGTAGTGGGGTGTTTTCAGGCTGGCGCGATTGTAGCGCGGCAGGGGCCTCGCTACGTCCGTGACTTCCCGGATTGGCATCGAGGCTTCCCTCGGTTTGCGCGGGGGCGCCCGGTCATGTGCTCAGTCAGGCAGTGCGCATTGCACCGGCTGGGCGTCCACCAGCGTGGGCAGCAGCTTCGGGTCCACGCTGACCAGGTAGCCGCGGCGCCCGCCGTTGATATAGATGCGCGCCAGTTCCAGCACGGTCGACTCCACGTAGACCGGCATGCGCTTGCGCGTGCCGAAGGGCGAGGTGCCGCCCACCATGTAGCCGCTGTGGCGCTGCGCCACCTCGGGCTTGCACGGCTGCACGCTCTTGCGGCTGGCTTGGCGTGCCAGGTTCTTGGTCGAGACCGAGCAGTCGCCGTGCATCAGCACCACCATCGGCTGCGCGCGCTCGTCTTCCATGATCAGCGTCTTGATCACGTCGTGCTCGGGAACGCCCAGCTGGCGCGCCGATTCGCCGGTGCCGCCGTGCTCGACATAGTCATACGGATGCTCGCCGAAGGCGACGCCATGCTTGCGCAGGTACTGCGTGGCGGGGGTTTCTGATACGTGCCTGGTCTTGCTCATGACAGTGGTCGCTGCCCGCTTGCTCAACCGCGCGGATGGTGCTGCTGGTGCAGCTCGCGCAGGCGTTCGCGGGCGACGTGCGTATAGATCTGGGTGGTGGAAATATCGGCGTGGCCCAGCAGCAGCTGCACCACGCGCAGGTCGGCGCCGTGGTTGAGCAGGTGCGTGGCAAAGGCGTGCCGCAGCGTGTGCGGCGACAGCGGCGCGTGCACGCCGGCATCGCGCGCATGGCGCTTGATCAGGTGCCAGAACGCCTGCCGCGTCATGCCTTCGCCGCGCTGCGTGACAAAGAGCGCGTCGCAGGCGCGCCCGGCCAGCAGCGCGGGGCGCGCACTGGCCAGGTAGCGGCGCAGCCAGTCGCCGGCCTGCTGGCCGAACGGCACCAGCCGCTCCTTGTCGCCCTTGCCGCCGACCACGCGCGCCACGCCTTCGTTCAGGCCGATCTCGATGGTCTTCATCTGCGTGAGCTCCGACACACGCAGCCCGCTGGCGTACATCAGCTCCAGCATGGTGCGGTCGCGCAGCCCCAGCGGCGTGTCGGTGTCGGGCGCTTCGAGCAGCGCGTCGACCTGGGACTCGGTCAGGGTCTTGGGGTAGCGCGGCGGCTGCTTGGCGGGGCGCAGCAGCAGGCAGGGGTCGGCTTCGACCAGGTGTTCGCGCAGCGCCCACTGGTAGAAGCGGCGGAACACCGCCAGGCGACGGTTGGCCGACGAGGCGCGGGTCTGCGTGTGGCGCGCGTTGAAGTAGGCCGACAGCGCGCTGTCGTCCACGCCCAGCAGTTCACTGCGGTGTTCATGCTGCAGCCAGCGCGCCAGCAGCGTCAGGTCGCGCCGGTAGGCATCGATGGTGTTGCGCGAGAGGCCGTCTTCCAGCCACAGCGCGTCGCAGAAGCGGCTGACCAGCGCCACGTCGGCGTCGCTGGGCGCGGCCGCCTGCGCGGGTGCCTGGGCGGCGCCGCTCATATCAGCATGGCGCCCTCATGGCGCAGCAGCCAGCGTTTGACGTCGAGGTAGAAGCCGTCTTCGGCATGGTGCGAGAAGCCGCCGATGCCGCGTGCCGAGACCACGCGATGGCAGGGGATCACGATCGGGAACGGGTTCTGCCCGCAGGCCTGGCCCACCGCGCGCGGCATCGCGCCGATGGCCTCGGCGATGGTGCCATAGGTGGTCACCGCGCCGCGCGGCACCGCGCTGATGGCCTGCCACACGCGCTGCTGGAAGTCGCTGCCGGCCGGGGCCAGCGGCAGGTCGAAGGCGGCGTCGGGATTGGCGTAGTAGGCCTCCAGTTGCGCCGCGAGCTGTTGCGTCAGCGCGTCCGCCGGGGCGCGTGCCTCGACGTGCTCGGGAAGATACACGATGGCCCGGATGCGCACGCCGTCCGTGCGCACCCCGATCTTGCCGAACGGGGCGGTGAGGATGGCGTCATAGGTGGCGGGCATGGCGGTCAGGCTGGGGCGAATGCTGGATTTTAGTGCTTTTTGGCGCGGGCAAGAAAAAAGGGCCGCCTCGCGGCGGCCCTTTGCGGGTGGCGTCACACCGGCCGGATCATTGCTCCAGCTTGATGTTCTGCACCTTCACAAGATTCTTCATCTTGTCGAATTCCTTCTTGATCTCGGCCGCATGCTGCGCCGGCGTGTTGCCCGACGGCTCGGCGCCGGCGGTGCGCAGGCGCTGCTGGAAGTCCTTGTCCTGCAGGGCCTTGACGGCGGCTTCGTTGAGCTTCTTGATGACGTCGTCAGGCGTGCCGGCCGGTGCCACCAGGCCGTACCAGGCCGGGTCGTTCGGCTCCTTCAGGCCCATTTCGCCGAAGGTCGGCACGTTGGGCATGGATTCCAGGCGCTTGTTCCAGGCCACCACGATCGGGCGCAGCTTGCCGGCCTTGATGTAGGGAATCGAAGAGGGCAGGTTGTCCACCATGATCGGCACCTGGCCGGCCAGCACGTCGTTCAGCGCCGGGCCCGCGCCGCGGTACGGGATATGGACCATGAAGGTCTTGGTCGAGACCTTGAACTGCTCGCCCAGCATGTGGCCGAAGCCGCAGGTGCCCGACGAGGCGTACGAATACTTGCCCGGGTTGGCCTTCAGCACGGCCAGGAACTCCTTGTAGTCCTTGGCCGGGAAGTTCGGGTTCACGGCGATCACGTTGGCCACGTTGGCCAGGTTGGTGATGGGCTTGAAGTCCTTGATCGGGTCGTACGACAGCTTGGGGTTGCAGGCCGGGTTCACGGCCATGGTCGAGACCGTGGAGATGCCGATGGTGTACCCGTCCGGCGCGGCCTTGGCGATCGCGTCTGCACCGATCGAACCACCCCCGCCGGCGCGGTTCTCCACCACTACGGGCTGGCCCAGGATGCGGCTCATCTGGTCCGCGGCGCCGCGGCCGACGATGTCGGTGGTGCCGCCGGGTGCGAACGGAATGATCAGTCGGATCGGCTTGGTGGGGTAGCTCTGGGCCTGCGCCGCGGTGGCGGCGGCGGCCAGGGCCAGGGTCAGTGCGAGTTTGCCAGCTTGCATGAGATCATGTCTCCCGTCAGGAAATCCGGGCAGGGTGCCGCCCGGAAGCAAAAAAACCGTCGCAGTGCCACAGGTGGGGCCGTGCGCCGGCAGCGTAATTGTGTCAGCCGCCCAGCAGCCCGCGCTTGACCTCGGCGTCGACCGGGCGCTCGCCCAGGAAGACCCGCAGCACGGCCTGGTAGAAGTCTTCGCCGGGGATCGGCCGGCCGCGAGGCGTGCCGTTGATGGCGACGACGGTCCCCGTCTGCGGGGAAAAATCCAGGTTGATCACGTCGCCCTTGTGCGCGGTGCCGACCTCGCCCAGGGTGCGCTCGAACTGTACCAGCCGCGTGGCCAGTTCCTGCATCTGCTGCTCGCTGTGGTTGTTGCGGAGGCCCTGGCGGATGGCGCGCATGAGGGCCGGCGGTTCGGCCTCGCGCAGCATGCGCAACTGCAGCCGCTTGGTGCCGGGCGTGCCCAGCACCAGGGCCGCGTTGCGGGCCCTCTCCTGCAGGTACAGGGCGGCCACGTAGCCCTTGGCCAGGAAGCCCGCGCGCAGGGCGGTGCCGTTGAGCCGCAGTTCCTTGCCGCCCACGCGTGCCGCATCGTCAAAACGTATCCCTTCGATCTCCACCGAGCGCGCCGGCACGGGTACGGCGCCCGCGGCCATGGCGGCGCACAGCGCCGCCAGCACGGCGGCCAGGCGCAGGCAGCGGCCCGGGTGCAGACCAGGGCGGAAGGGGGCTCGGAGGTGGGTGTCCGGGCGCGGCGGCGCGGACCGGGTGCGGGACAACATGGCGGCAGGCGTACAACTTGGCATGCCATGCTGGCCTAAATCTGGAAAAATACCTATCCGTATCTGCCCTAGTCTGCACATTCCGGTTTTTTGCCGTTATCCACCCCCGCCGCCGCCGCTGCAATCCCGTGCGACGGCCCGCAGGGCAGCTGCCGCGTCATGCCACCGCCACCAAAACAACGATAAATGTCTTCTGCCCTCCTGCTGGTCCCGGACTTCAGCCTGATCCTCATCGGTTGGCTGCTGGTGCGCTATACCCCGTTCGACCGCGCCTTCTGGGGCGGCGTGGAACGCCTGGTCTACTTCGTGCTGTTCCCGGCGCTGCTGCTGCAGTCGACCAATACCGCGGTGCTGGATTTCTCCTCGACCTCGGCCATGCTGGGGCTGGCGCTGCTGGTGATGGCCACCGGCATGGCCGGCGGCTACGCCGTCAAATGGGTGTTGCGCCCGAACGCGCTGAGCTTTGCCTCGGGCCTGCAGACCGCGTTCCGCTTCAATTCCTATATCGGGCTGGCGCTGGCCTCGCGCCTGGGCGGCTCCGAGGGGCTGGCGCTGATGGCGGTGATCGTCGGCTGCACGGTGCCGCTGTGCAACGTGGCGGCGGTGTGGGCGCTGGCGCGGCACGGCCAGACCGCGCTGTGGAAAGAGCTGGCGCGCAACCCGCTGATCCTGGCCACTGCCGGCGGCCTGCTCACCAACCTGATGGGGCTGCATGCGCCCGAGGTGCTGGGGATGACACTGAACCGGCTGGGCTCGGCCTCGACCGCGCTGGGGCTGATGACGGTGGGTGCCGGGCTGCAGATGAGTGGCGCCACCGGTACCGCCGGCCCGGTGGCCTGGTGGACCGGGGTCAAGCTGCTGGCGATGCCGTGCGTGGCCTGGCTGGTGGGGCGGCACCTGCCGCTGACCGCGCTGCAGTACCAGATCGTGGTGCTGTATGCCTCGCTGCCCACGGCCTCCAGCGCCTATATCCTGGCGGTGCGCATGGGCGGCAACGGGCCGATGGTGGCGGCGACGATTTCGCTGATGACGGTGGCGGCGATCGTGACCACGCCGCTGTGGCTGGCGCTGGTCAGCTAGTCCGGCGGCGGGCCGCCCTGGGCCAGGGCCCAGTCGATATGCTCGCGCACCAGCGGCGTGGCGGCCTCGCGCCGCTCCTGCAGCGCTGCGCGGATGCGCGCGGCCAGGGCCGCGTCTTCGGCGCTCGTGCCCGACAGCGCCGCGCGCAGGCTGTTGCCCAGCCCCACCGCCAGGTTGCGCAGCCAGCGCTCATGGCCGATGCGGCGGATCGGGCTGCCTTCGAGCCGCTGGTTGAATTCCGCTTCGGTCCACTGGAACAGCGCCACCATGTCGGGCGCGTCCAGCCCGTTGCGCACGTCGAAGTCCGGCACCATGGCCACATGCGCGAACTTGTTCCACGGGCAGGCCAGCTGGCAGTCGTCGCAGCCGTAGACGCGGTTGCCCATGGGCGCGCGGAACTCCACCGGGATCGGGCCCTTGTGCTCGATGGTCAGGTACGAGATGCAGCGGCGCGCATCCAGCCGGTACGGCGCCACGATGGCACGCGTCGGGCAGATGTCCAGGCAGCGGTGGCAGTTGCCGCAGTGGCCCGATTCGGGCGCGTCGGCCGGCAGCGGGATGTCGACCAGGATCTCGCCGAGGAAGAACATCGAGCCGCCGTCGCGGTCCAGCAGCAGCGTATGCTTGCCGCGCCAGCCGAGTCCGCCCTGGCTGGCCAGCGCCACTTCCATGACGGGTGCGGAATCGGTAAAGACGCGGTAGCCGAATTTTCCGATTTCGGCCTCGATCCGGCTGGCCAGTTGCTGCAGGCGGCTGCGCAGCACCTTGTGATAATCGCGGCCGCGCGCATACAGCGACACCACCGCGGTGGCCGGATCATCCAGCCGCGCCAGCTCGTGGCGGCGCCAGTCGGTGGCGCCGGCCTGGGCGCCGGCGGCCGGAATGTACGGCATCCGCGCCACGATCGCACGCACGGTGCCGGGCACCAGTTCGGCCGGCCGGGCGCGCCGCAGGCCGTGGTTCGCCATATAATCCATGTCGCCGTGGTAGCCCTGCGCCAGCCACGCCATCAGCCCCGGCTCGGCATGACTGAGGTCGACATCGGCAATGCGCACGGAGGCAAAGCCCAGTTCCGCGCCCCATGCGCGGATCGACGCGGCCAGTGCCGCAAGTTCCCCGGGGCCCGCGGCCAGGTGGCCGGCGGTGCCGGGAACGGGGGTAGGTGGCGCATCTGCCTGCCCTGGGGCGACTCGGTCGATCATCCCTGAATTGTACGCAATGCCCTTGCTCGAAGAACGCACCCTGACGCTGCCCGACGAAGCCGCCACCGCGCGCCTGGGCGCCGCGCTGGCCGCCACCGTGCAGGCCATGCCGCCGCACACGGTGCATGTGCAGCTGTCCGGCGACCTGGGCGCCGGCAAGACCACGCTGACGCGCGCGATCCTGCGCGCACTCGGCCATGCGGGCAAGGTCCGCAGCCCCACCTATACGCTGTGCGAGCCCTACGAGGTGGCCCGCGCCGACGGCTCGCCGCTGACCGTCTACCACTTCGACCTGTACCGCTTTGCCGATCCCGAAGAGTGGATCGACGCGGGTTTTCGCGACTGCTTCGCCGAACCGGCCTTCAACCTGGTCGAGTGGCCGGAGAAGGCCGGCCGCCTGCTCGGGGAACCGGATCTCCATATGTTGCTCCAATCGGACATGGCCGGGGCGGATGACGCCGGCGAGCGGCGGATCGCGACGATGCGCGCCTATACTCACACTGGACTTACCCTGCTGAACGCATGCTGATCAAGCGACTTGCCACCGACCGCCCCGATGGACCCGACGGCCTGCTGCAGGCGCGCCGCAAATGGATGGCGCAGGCACTGAAGCTGGGCGCGGGCACGGCCGTGCTGACACTGGCCGGCCCGCAGATCGCGTTTGGCGCCGGCATCGTCGCGGTGCGCGTGTGGCCGGCCGAGGACTACACCCGCGTCACCATCGAATCCGATTCCCCGCTGGCCGCCGTGCACCAGATGATCCGCGACCCCGACCGGCTGGTGGTGGACATCGACGGCCTGGACCTGTCGCCCACGCTGCGCGAGCTGGTGGCCAAGATCACCCCGAACGACCCCTATATCCAGACCGTGCGCGTCGGCCAGAACCGCCCGCGCGTGGTCCGCATGGTGTTCGACCTGAAGGAAAACGTGGCGCCGCAGGTGTTCACGCTGGCGCCGATCGGCAGCTACCGCAACCGCCTGGTGTTCGACCTGTACCCGGTCAATCCGCCCGATCCGCTGTGGAAGCTGGTGCGTGACACCGAGGAAAAGCAGCGCCGCTTCGCCACCTCGGACCCGGCGCCGGGCAACGATGGCATCGCCGGCGCGCCGGCTGGCGCCGAGGAAGACGCGATCGGCGCGCTGGTGCGCCGCTTCGACGAGAAGGGCGAGGTGCCGCCCACCACCGCGCCGCTGCCGCCGCCGGTGGCCTCGGCCCGGCCCAGGCCGTCCGCGCCGCCGGTGCCGACCCCCAATGCTCCGGTGGTGCCGCCGGTCGCACGCGACAATCCCACTGCCGAACGGCCCTTCAAGATGCGCCGCCTGCTGACCGTGGCGATCGATCCCGGCCACGGCGGCGAAGACCCCGGCGCGATCGGCGCCGCCGGCTCGCGCGAGAAAGACGTGGTGCTGCAGATCGCGCACCGCCTGCGCGCCAAGATCGATGCCCAGCCCAATATGCGCGCGATGATGACGCGCGACGCCGACTTCTTCGTGCCGCTGAACGTGCGCGTGCAGAAGGCGCGCCGGGTGCAGGCCGACCTGTTCGTGTCGATTCACGCCGATGCCTTCCTGTCGCCCGAGGCGCGCGGCGCGTCAGTGTTCGCGCTGTCCGAGCGCGGTGCCTCCAGTACCGCGGCACGCTGGCTGGCCAACAAGGAAAACGCAGCCGACCTGATCGGTGGCGCCAATATGGGCAACAAGGATGCGCAGGTGGCGCGCGTGCTGCTGGACCTGTCCACCACCGCGCAGATCAACGACAGCCTCCAGGTCGGCAAGGCCGTGCTGGGCGAGATCGGCGGCATCAACAAGCTGCACAAGGGCAGCGTCGAGCAGGCCGGGTTTGCGGTGCTGAAGGCCCCGGATATTCCGTCGATCCTGATCGAGACGGCCTTCATCAGCAATCCGGAAGAAGAGCGCAAGCTCAACGACAACGCGCACCAGGAGCAGCTGGCCAATGCGATCCTGAAGGGGATCCGGTCGTACTTTGCGCGCAATCCGCCGCTGTCGAAAAATCCGTCCGTGTAAATCTGGCGGGCACAAAAAAACCGGGGCATGCCCCGGTTTTTTCATGGCGGCGTGCCTCAGGCCCGCGCCGCGGCCCGGTCTTCCAGCAAGGCATCGCGGTCCGCATAGCGCGATGCAATCACCGAGCACACGATCAGCTGCAGCTGGTGATAGACCATCAGCGGCAGCACCAGCAGGCCCAGCGCCGGATGGCCGGCAAACAGGATCTTGGCCATCGGGATGCCGTTGGCCAGGCTCTTCTTGGAGCCGCAGAACACCGCCGTGATCTCGTCCTCGACAGAAAAGCCAAGGCGGCGCGCGGTCAGCGTGGTAAAGCCCAGCACCACGAACAGCAGCACCGCGGCGATCAGCATCACTGCGCCGATGGTCTGCCACTGGTACTGGTGCCACAGGCCCTTGGCGGTGGCGTCGCAGAATGAGGAATAGACGATCAGCACGATCACGCCACGGTCGATCTTGTTGGTGATGTTCTTCTTCTTTGCCAGCCAGTTGCCGATCAGCGGGCGCAGCAACTGGCCCAGCGCGAACGGCAGCAGCAGTTGCAGCGCCACGCCGGTGAGCGCCTTGCCCAGCGGCATCGAGGCGCCGCTGGCGCTGATCACCAGCCCCATCAGCAGCGGCGTGACCAGCATGCCGATCAGGCCCGAGATGGTGGCGTTGAAGATCGCGCCGGATACATTGCCGCGCGCCATCGAGGTCATGGCCACCGACGACGATACCGTCGACGGCAGCGCGCACAGGAAGAACACGCCCAGCAGCAGGTCCGGCGGCAGCGTATTGCGCAGCGACAGCATCAGCAGCGCGCCCACCAGCGGGAACACCACGTAGGTGAAGGCCTGCACGAAGACATGCAGGCGCCAGTGCTTGGCGCCCGACACCAGCTTGTCGCGCGAGAGTGCCGCGCCGTGCAGGAAGAACACCAGCGCCACGCCCAGGCTGGTCACCACGCCCAGGTGCAGCGGGCCGTTGCCGCTGCCGATTTCAGGGGCGGCCAGTGCAATGGCGATGGCCGTCAACATGACGAGAACGAAGCCGTCGATCAGGTCATAAAGTTTCTTGAGCTTGCGGACAATGCGAGACATGACTGCGGGTGGATCCTGCAATGTTAGGGTTTTGCCTAGTATTGGACGCCAGCCAAGTCTAGAATGCAAATTCATTTATAGAATCTATTTATCCGGCCGTTGCATGAATTACACACTGCGCCAGTTGCGCGTCTTCCTGGCCGTGGCCAATACCGGTGGCTTCAGCCGGGCCGCCGATGTGGTCGGTCTGACCCAGCCTGCGGTGAGCCGCGGCGTGGCTGAGCTGGAAGAGGCACTTGGCGTGCGCCTGCTGGACCGCACCACGCGCGAGGTGGTGCTGACCGAGGCCGGCCACGCGCTGGCGCCGGCGCTGGAGCGGCTGCTCGGACAGCTCGACGACACGCTGGAAGAGACGCGCCAGCTAGGCGAACGCTATCGCGGACGTGTAGTGATAGCCGGTGCGCCGACGATCTCGGCCCGGCTGATGCCGCTGTACGTGGCCGCCTGCGCCGCCCAATACCCCGAGATCCGCCTGACCGTGCGTGACAACGTGCAGGCCGACGGCCTGGAGCAGGTGCGCGCCGGCGCCGTGGACTTTGGCGTGCTGATCGATCCGCTGGTGCGCGACGGGCTGGTGGTGGAGCCGGTGGCGACCGACCCGTTCTGCTTTGTCTGCCGGCGCGACCATCCGCTGGCGCAGTCGGCCTCGGTGCCGTGGTCGGCGCTGCATGGGATGCAGCTGGTGCTGCTGGACTTTGCCTCGGGCAGCCGGCCGCTGATCGACCGTGTGTTCGGCCGGCATGGCGTGGTGCCCCTGGTGGTGCAGGAACTGGGCCACTCGGCCAGCGTGTTCGGCATGGTCGAGGCCGGCATAGGCGCCTCGGTGCTGCCGTCGTTCTCGCTGCCGCTGCCGGCGGCGTCGCCGCTGGTGTGGCGGCCGCTGGTGCCGCGCGAGGAGCGCAGCATCGTCATGGTCCGGCGCGAGGACCGTTCACTGTCGCCGGCCGCGGCGGCGGTGTGGGACCTGGTGCGCCGCCTGACCGTGCGCGCCGAGGCGCCCGCAATGAGCGCCGCGGCCTGACCTGGTCCCACTCTGTCAACGCGCGGTGACCATCACCGCTTCCAGTTCGAAGCTGCCGTCGGCCTGCACGCGATAGTGCTCGCGCACTTCCGCGGGCGCCATCTGCCACAGGTGGCGGATGGCCTCCACGGCCACCGGCGCGGTGCGCATGCGCCTGACCCAGCTGTCGAACTCGATGCCGATGCGCCAGATGTCCGATACGGCGATGCCATCGGCGCCAAAGCCCGCCGCCTCGAACATTGCCCGCCAGCCCGCCGGCGTGTAATCGCGCACATGCGAGGGGTCGCGCAGCAGTTCCACCGATTGCAGCCAGGTATCGCGCAGCGGGTCCGGCGCACCGGCAATATCAATCAGCACCACTCTGCCGCCGGGCCTGAGCACCCGGCGGATCTCGGCCAATGCCGCCGGGACGTCGCGCCAGTGGTGCGCGCTCATGCGCGAGACCACCGCGCAGAAGCTGGCATCGTCGAACGGCAGCTGCTCGGCCGCGCCCTGGCGCGCGCGGATATTGGCCAGCCCGCGCTCGCGCGCCGCGGCCTCGACCACGGCCAGCATGTCCGCCGACAGGTCGTAAGCCGTCACTTCGCCCGCAACCGTTGCCGCGGCAAAGCTGGCATGGCCGGCGCCGCAGCCCAGGTCCAGCACGCGGCTGCGCGGGCGGTTGGCTGCGGGGATCAGCGCGGCCAGTTCGTCTTGCAGTTGCTGCAGGTCTGCGCCGCTGGCGTGGACGGTGCTGGTGAGGTAGGCACTGGCGGTGGCGCCGAACTGGGCGGCGACGAGTTCCTGCTGTTGCATGGTGCTGGGCTCCTTGGGCCACGCCCAGGTGGGCGGGCGGCCTTCTTGTTGGGGGAGGGGACTTGCCCGCGGGGCGGGTTCGGCATACTGTAGGCGGGCGGTTTTCCCGGTACAAGTTACCGATTTATCCTGGTATAAGCGACACCAGCCTGCCATGCCCCTGTCTGCCGATTCCCCTGTTGCCCCGTCTGCATCGCCATCGTCGCGCGAATCCGTGCTGGGCGCTTTCCTGCGCGCGCACCGCGAACGGCTGGCGCCGGCCGATGTCGGGCTCGCACCGGGCCGGCGCCGCCGCACCCCCGGCCTGCGCCGCGAGGAGGTTGCGCAACTGGCAGGCTTGAGCGCGACCTGGGTGACGTGGCTGGAGCAGGGGCGGCCGGTATCGCTGTCGGCACGCGCGCTGGCCAGCCTGGCCGCCGCGCTGCGGCTGTCGCGCGCCGAGCGCGCCTACCTGTTCGAACTGGCGGGGCGCCGCGACCCGCAGCAGGCCCCGGACGAAACCGTGCCGCCGGTGGTGCTGGCCAGTGTGCATGCCATCGGCGGGCCGGCCTACCTGCTCGACCGGCAATGGACCGCGCTGGCCTGGAATGACGCCGCCGCGGACCTGTTTATCGGCTGGCTCGATGGCGCCAGCGCCGAGCGCAACCTGCTGCGCGCGATGTTCCTGTCGCCGGGGCTGATGGCGCTGGTGGAAGACTGGCCGCACCGCGCGGCGCGGCTGGTGGCGGAATTCCGCGCGCACATCATCCGCCATGCGGACGAGGCGCCGACGCGTGCGTTGATCGAGGGTCTGATGGCAGAGAGCGCGGCCTTCCGCGATGCCTGGCTGTCGCAGGACGTGGAAGACCGCGAGGGCGGCCGCCGCAGCTTTCGCCATCCGCAGCAGGGCGCGCTACAGTTCGAGCAGCTGACGCTGGCGCCTGCGGCGGCGCCGGGTTTGATGCTGGTGATGCTGCTGCCCGGCTGAGCGGGCAGCGCCGGGGCTTTACTTGGGCTGCATCCGGATCGCGCCGTCCAGGCGGATCACTTCGCCGTTGAGCATGGTGTTTTCGATGATCGAGCGGGCCAGCTTGGCGTACTCCGCAGGGCGGCCAAGGCGCGGCGGGAACGGCACCATTCTGCCGAGCGCGTCCTGCACCTCCTGCGGCATGCCCAGCAGCATCGGCGTTTCGAAGATGCCCGGGGCGATGGTCATGCAGCGCACGCCGTCGCGCGACAGGTCGCGCGCGATCGCCAGCGTCATCGCCACCACGCCGCCCTTGGACGCGGCATATGCGGCCTGCCCGATCTGGCCGTCAAAGGCCGCCACCGACGCCGTATTGATGATCACGCCGCGCTCGCCTTCGCTGTCGGGGGTGTTTTGCACCATGGCCGCGGCGGCCAGGCGGATCATGTTGAAGGTGCCGACCAGGTTGATGCGGATGGTCTTGTCGAAGGCGTCGAGCGGATGCGGGCCGTTCTTGCCGACGGTCTTGTTGGCGGTGGCGATGCCGGCGCAGTTGACGATGCCCGAGAGCCGGCCCAGTGCCTGGGCGGCGGCCACCACGGCCTGGCCGTCGGCCTCGGAGGTGACGTCGCAGCGGATGAACTGGCCGCCCAGTTCAGTTGCCAGTGCCTGGCCGGTGGCCTCGTTCAGGTCGGCGATCACGACCTTGGCGCCGGCCTCGGCCAGCATGCGGGCGGTGCCTGCGCCCAGTCCTGAGGCGCCGCCGGTGACGATGAATACGTTGCCCTGGATTTGCATTAGGTTGTCTCCTTGGGATTGGGTTTTTGTTGCCGTTTACGTAAACGTCAATTCGTTGGCGGTATTTTACGGGGTGGTGGGCGATGTGCAAGGGGTGGGTTTGTTGCCACGCCCGCCAAGAGCGACCCGGAATCCATCGCCCAAAACAAAAGCGGCCCGAAGGCCGCTTTCATGACGCATAAAACCGAGCAGTCGAAACAATTACTTCAACGCCTCAAACACCCGGCCAGTAATCTCATCAACATTACCCACGCCCAGAATCTTCCGATACTTCGGCGGCGCCACCTTGGCGGAAGCATCCCCCTTGGCAGCCCAGTCCGAATAGTAATCCACCAGCGGACGCGTCTGCTGCGAATAGACATCGAGACGCTTCTTGACCGTCTCTTCCTTGTCATCGTCACGTTGGATCAGTGCCTCGCCGGTCTCGTCGTCCACGCCCTCGGTCTTGGGCGGGTTGTACTTGACGTGGTAGGTGCGGCCCGAGGCCACGTGCACGCGGCGGCCGCTCATGCGCTCGATGATGGCGTCGAACGGCACGTCGATTTCCAGAACGTAGTCGATCGCCACGCCCGCTTCCTTCATCGCCTCGGCCTGCGGAATGGTGCGCGGGAAGCCGTCGAACAGGTAGCCGTTCTTGCAGTCGTCTTCCTTCAGGCGGTCCTTCACCAGGCCGATGATGATGTCGTCCGACACCAGTCCGCCCGCGTCCATGACCTTCTTGGCTTCCACGCCCAAGGGGGTGCCGGCCTTCACCGCGGCGCGCAGCATGTCGCCCGTGGAGATTTGCGGAATGCCGAACTTCTCGCAGATGAACTTGGCTTGCGTGCCTTTGCCGGCGCCAGGCGCGCCCAACAGGATCAAACGCATTTACGGGTCCTCAGAGTTTTTAATCTGGTATGGCGGGAGATCAGAAGGAGGGTAACGCCGTAACTTGACGCAGGACTTACTGCGGTCCTGATGCGTTCTGACTGCGTTCAGCGCGGGCACTGCTCAGGCGTACCCACGCGTGCGGCCGGCGGCGGCTGCCAGGGGGATGGCGGCGCGGCATACCGGACGGGCTCTATCTTTATCTCCCCACCGAGCCTTGGCCGGCGGCACGCTTGCGCATGCCGGCCGGGCGGCTCTGTATCGGTAAGCATTATGCCATGAGGCGGCGCCAAATCGGCCCGAAATCCGCCCCCCGGTTCAGGTTGCAGCAGTATGAACCTGAGCGGGCAGGCGCCCGCGCGGGTCACTATCCGCCGGTTTTGTCAGGGCCCTTCCTGGGCCATCGCCTGCGCCCACAGTGCGCGCACCCGTTCCAGGTCGGCCGGGGTGTCGACGCCGGGGGCCGGCGCGGCACTGGTTTGCAGCACCGCAATGCGCTCGCCATGCCACATGGCGCGCAGTTGCTCCAGCGCCTCGGTCTGCTCCAGCGGCGCCGCCGCCAGCGTCGGGAAGCGGCGCAGGAAGCCCGCCCGATAGGCGTACAGCCCGATATGGCGCAGCACCGGCATGCCGGGCAGCGGCACCTGTGCCAGCGCCGCGGGCACGGCCGGCACGCCCGACCAGGCATCGCGCGCCCACGGGATCGGCGCGCGCGAGAAATACAGTGCGCGGCCGGCGGCGTCACACACCACCTTGACCACATTGGGATTGAAGACTTCGGCGATGTCCTGCAGCGGATGCGCCGCGGTGGCGATGGCGCAGTCGGCGTGGTGCGCGAGGTGCAGTGCCACCTCGTCGATCAGCGATGGTTCGATCAGCGGCTCGTCGCCCTGCACATTGACCACGATGGCGTCGTCGGCCAGGCCCAGCTGGGCGGCCACTTCGGACAGCCGGTCGGTGCCGGAAGGGTGGTCGGCGCGGGTCAGCACGGCTTCGATGCCGTGCGCGGCGCAGGCCTGCGCCACCGCGGGCGCATCGGTGGCGACCACGGTGCGCCGCGCCGACGACGCATGCGCGCGTTCGGCCACGCGCACGATCATCGGGCGCCCGCCGATATCGGCCAGGGGCTTGTCAGGCAGGCGCGTCGAGGCGAGCCGCGCGGGAATGACGACGGTGAACGCGGGGACGGTCATGGCGCGCGCTCAGTTGCCGGCGGCAGGGGCGTCCGGGTTGACCACACGGCCCGGCACCGACTGGCGGGCCTCGTCGGCCAGCATCACGGGGATGCCGTCGCGGATCGGGTATGCCAGCTTGTCGGCGTGGCAGATCAGCTCCTGCGCGGCGCGGTCATATTCCAGCTTGCCCTTGCACAGCGGGCAGACCAGGATTTCAAGCAGCCGGTTGTCCATCTCGGTGTTCCTCGTTGCGCCCTGCGGCACCGGGCGTGGTTGCCGGCGCGGTCGGCGCGGGTTTGACTTGCGCCAGCACGGCGCGGCGGATTTTTTCGATCAGGCCGGCATCGATCACGGGCCTGGTGGGGACGACCCAGATGCGCGGGTCGTCGAAGCGCTCGCATTTTACGGCATCCTTCTCGGTGATCAGGATCACGTCGGCGTCGAGCGCATCGGCATTGTCGACGAACGGATCGACGACGAAGTCATAGTGGTCCGGCAGCGGCAGTGTCTTCGGCGTCAGGCCCGCGCCGCGCAGGCTGGCGAAGAAGCGTTCGGGGTTGCCGATGCCGGCGGCGGCCAGCACGCGCCGGCCGGCAAAGGCGCCGACCGGCCGCGCCATGGCGGGATCGTTCAGTTGCCAGGCGTCGTCCAGCTCCAGCCGCATGCCGTACACGCCGGGGCGGTCGGGCGTGGCGCGGAAGGTGGGGTCGTTGATCAGCGTGGCGTCGCGCGGGCGCGAAAGCGGCTCGCGCAGCGGGCCGGCCGGCAGCAGCAGGCCGTTGCCGCCCATGCGCGAGTCGAACATCACGATCTCGAAGTCGCGCTGCAGCTTGTAGTGCTGCAGGCCGTCGTCGAGCAGCAGCACATTGACGCCCGGGTGCGATACCAGCATCGTCTGCGCGCACAGCGCGCGGTCGGGGAAGACCCAGACCGGCACATCGGTGGCGCGCGCGATCAGGAGCGGTTCATCGCCTACGTCGGACGCCTTCGAGGTCGGCTTCACGCGGCGCGGGTGCTTGAGTTCCACGCCGTAGCCGCGCGACACCACGCCGGGGCGCAGCCCTGCCTCGGTCAGCGCTTGTGCCAGCGCGATCACCGCCGGCGTCTTGCCGGTGCCGCCCACGGTCACGTTGCCGACCACCACCACCGGCATCGGCAGGCGCGTCGACTTGAACCAGCCACGCTGGTAGCCATGGCGGCGCACCCGCGCGATCAGCCCGAACAGCAGCGAGAACGGCAGCATCACCCACGCGAACCAGCCACGGCGTTGCCACTGGGCGGTGACGAAGTCGGCAAGGGCATGTCGGGGAACGGGCATGGGCGCGGCGGGCGGTGGAGTCGGTGGTTGGGATGGGATTGTAGTGCGCCCGCGGCTTCGCCCCCCTGGGGGCGCGGGTGGCTCAACCATTATGGGCATTGCTCAGCGCACGCGGCAAGCCCGCCGGCCGCATGCGCCAGGGTGCCCGGAGTCAGCGCGGCTGCGCGCTCTGCGTGGCGAAGGTCAGGCGCGACAGCCCGGCCAGCCGCGCGGCCTCCATCACGTTGATCACGGCCTGGTGGCTGGCCTGCGCGTCGGCATTGACGATCACTACCGGCGGCTGGCCGCTGGCACTGGTGCCCGAGGCGGCGCGCAGCTGGTCGGCCAGGCTGGTGACGTCCTTCTGCTCCATCACCTGCTTGTTGACGGAGTAGACCCCGCGCGATGACACCGACACCACGATCTCCCGCGGCCGCTGCTGGGCGCGCTCGGCGTCGGCGGTGGGCAGCTGGATCTGCAGCTCGGTAAAGCGCGAGTAGGTGGTCGTGATCATCAGGAAGATCAGGATCACGAGCAGCACGTCGATCAGCGGGATCAGGTTGATCTCCGGCTCTTCGCGCCGCTGGCGGGAACGGAATTGCATGGCGTTCGTTCCGTTCGGCGATCAGGCGCGGCGTTGCGGCAGGATCGCGTCGAGGAACGACGTGGCGCGGAATTCCAGCTCGGCCACGTAGTCATCCACGCGGCGGCGGAAGTAGCGCCAGAAGATCAGCGCCGGGATTGCCACGATCAGTCCGAAGGCGGTGTTGTACAGCGCCACCGAGATGCCGTGCGCCAGTTGTTCAGGGCTGGCGCCGGTGCCACCCTGGCTGCCGAAGATCTCGATCATGCCGATCACCGTGCCCAGCAGGCCCATCAGCGGCGCCACCGAGGCGATCGTGCCGAGCGCGTTCAGGTAGCGCTCCAGCTCATGCGCGACCACGCGGCCGGCTTCCTCCACCACGTCCTTGGCGGCATCGCGCGAGGTATGCGGCTGCAGCACCACGTGGCGCAGCCCGGCGGCCAGCACCCGGCCCAGCGGCGAGTTCTGCTCAAGCGTGTTGACCACTTCCGGCGTGGCGCGGCGTTGCTGCGCGGCCGCCAGCGCCTCTTCATAGAGCCTGGCGGGCAGGATCTTGCTGCGCTTGAGGGTGAGAAAACGTTCGACGATCAGCGCCAGCGCGATGACCGAGGCGAGCAACAGCGGCCAGATCGGCCAGCCGGCCGCTTGAATGATGGAAAACAATTGGACCCCCGGGATCGACAACCGAATAACAAAACCCCAAACCACCTGGACGGCATGCCTTGATGCACGTCTGGCCGCTGGCGGCGCGCGCTCCGGCATTGCTCTGAAAAATCAGGCGCCACTCTAACCTGCGCCCTGTCGCACGGCAAGACGGCACCCGACGCTGTCTCGGCCACGCATCGCCCGTTTCCACAGCAAAGTCCACAGCAAAGCGGGACAGTGTTGTGGATCGATTGTGGAAAGCTACCTGACAAGCGTGCTAACACATTGATCCGTAAGAGCAAAAACATTGCTGCTTAAATTTTGTGCAAAAGCCTGCCGCAGACCCTGAGGCGCATGGTGCACGCCGCCAGGCACCGCTTTCCACAACCTGGCGGGGCGCGTCGGTGTGCTGGCACGCATTCCTGTGCGGCTTTCCACACAGCGCCGGGACAGGATTGTGGAGCGCTTGTGGAAAGCTGCCTGAGAGGTCACCTAAGTCTTTGATTTATAAGGTAGCACCATGGGTTGCTCAAAAAACAGGCAAACGGGTGTATCCGGGCGGTCCGCGGTCGATATGGCGCCAGGCAGGGCGGAATCCGGGTTTTTCCACATTCCGCAGGGAGAGCATTGTGGACGGCCTGTGGACAAATCCGGGAGAAGCAGGTTAACCAATTGATTTTTAAGGACTGCCATCGTCCTGCCCAGAAATTGTGCAAACGCAGCATGGACGCAGCGCCCCGGATGGCCAGCAGCGCTGCGATACGCCACGCGCCGGGTCGGTCGCTTTCCATCGGGCAGCAAGCGGGTTTGGGGCCACTTGCGTCGGAAAAGTGTGGTTTACGGCGCCTCTTATCCAGAGAAGCTGTGGATAACTTTGTGAACAAGCCTGCCAGGCGCTATGTAAGTGATTGATGCAAAAGAGAATTGGTTATATTGCCTAATTTTTGTTTTGCTCGTAAAACTCATAAGAATCAAAGGGTTGGACGAGCCCATGCGCCTTTCGGGGCAGGGCACTGGCATCAACGCTACCCCCTTGACATAGCGGTTATGCTGTGGACATGTCCCATTCACGCCTCTTGCCGCCAGTGCGCTATGCCAGACTTGCCGAATTTTTCGCGTGACCCTTCCTCCACCGCGCCGCGCAGCGGCCGCGACGTCATTCCTGTCGGTGAGCTGAACCACACCATCGCCAGGCTGCTGGAACGCAGTTTTCCGCTGGCCTGGGTGCGCGGCGAGATTTCCAATTTCACGCGCGCCGCCAGCGGGCACTGGTATTTCTCGCTCAAGGATGCACGCGCGCAGATCCGCTGCGTGATGTTCCGCGGGCGCAACCAGCATGTCGACTTCCAGCCGCGCGAGGGCGAGGCGGTGGAGGTGCGCGCCGTGGTCACCATGTATGAGGCGCGTGGCGAGGTGCAACTTGGCGTGGAGGCAATGCGCCGGGCGGGGCTGGGCAACCTGTACGAAGCCTTCCTGCGCCTGAAGGAAAAGCTGGCGCAGGCGGGGCTGTTCGCGCCGGAGCGCAAGCGCCCGGTGCCGGCGCATCCGCGCACCATCGGCGTGGTCACCTCGCTGCAGGCGGCGGCGCTGCGCGATGTGCTGACCACCTTGCGCCGGCGCGCGCCGCATGTGCCGGTGGTGGTCTATCCGGTACCGGTGCAGGGCGCGGGCGCGGCGCAGAAGATCGCCGACATGCTCGATGCGGCCAGTGCGCGGCGCGAGTGCGACGTGTTGATCCTGTGCCGCGGCGGGGGCAGCATCGAAGACCTGTGGTCGTTCAACGAAGAGGTGGTGGCGCAGGCAATTGCGCGCTGCGCGCTGCCCGTCATCTCCGGCGTGGGCCACGAAACCGACTTCACCATCGCCGACTTTGTCGCCGATGTGCGTGCGCCCACGCCGACCGGAGCGGCCGAGCTGGTCAGCCCGGATCGCGCGCACCTGCTGGCGCAGGCGATGCGTGCGCGCGACGCGCTCACGCAGTGCATGCGGCGCGGGCTGGACCTGCGCGCGCAGCACCTGGACTGGCTGGCGCGGCGCGTGCGCAGCCCGCAGGCGCAACTGCAGGAGCGGCGCGCGCGCGTCGACAATCTGGCGCGACACTTGCGGTCAGCATTGCGTGACACGGTGGTGTCGCAGCGCCACCGCCAGCAATTGCTGGCGATGCGCTGGAGCGCGTGCCGCCCCGATGCCAGCGCCGCCCATGCCGACGTGGCCCGCCTGTGGCAACGCCTGCAGGCCGCCGCCGCACGCCAGCACGAGCGCGCCGGCCAGCGCCTGGCGCGCAGCGCCGGCGCGCTGGAGCTGCTGGCGCCGCAGCGCACGCTGGAACGCGGCTATGCGGTGCTGCTGGACCAGGGCGGACGCGCGCTGCGCTCTCCCGCCGAGATCCGCGCCGGCAGCGTGCTCGAAGCGCACCTGGCCGAGGGCGTGGCCGACCTGGCGATTGCCGGCGTGCAGGCCAAGCTGCCGGATTTCTGAGCGCCTGCGCGGCCCGGGAACGCCTCCCATTCGCGATGCCGCGGCGGGCCCGAAGCGTTCCGGCAAGCCGGGCGGAAATCCCCCCGGAAACCCCTGCCCGGACAAACTAACATCGGAGCAGGGGGCTTTGTCCCGCGGTTTGCGCGGGTCTTGCAAGTCCCCTACAATCGGCAATTCCGGACCCACAACCCCAACCCACAGAGACAGAACAATGGAACACAAGCTCCCCCCGCTCCCGTACGCGCATGATGCCCTGGCTCCGCACATCTCCAAGGAGACGCTGGAGTTCCATCATGACAAGCACCACCAGACCTACGTCACCAACCTGAACAACCTCATCAAGGGCACCGAGTTCGAGAACTCGACCCTGGAAGAGATCGTCAAGAAGTCGTCGGGCGGCATCTTCAACAACGCTGCCCAGGTGTGGAACCACACCTTCTACTGGGATTCGATGAAGCCCAACGGCGGCGGCCAGCCGACCGGCGCGCTGGCTGATGCCATCAACGCCAAGTGGGGCTCGTTCGACAAGTTCAAGGAAGAGTTCACCAAGACCGCCGTGGGCACCTTCGGTTCGGGCTGGGCCTGGCTGGTCAAGAAGACCGACGGCTCGCTGGACCTGGTCTCGACCTCCAACGCCGCCACCCCGCTGACCACCGACGCCAAGGCGCTGCTGACCTGCGACGTGTGGGAACACGCCTACTACATCGACTACCGCAATGCCCGCCCGAAGTACGTCGAGGCATTCTGGAACGTCGTGAACTGGGACTTCGCTGGCAAGAACTTCGCCGGCTGATCCGCGGATCATCCTTGCAGCAAGAAAGGGCCATCTGGCCCTTTTTTGTTTTTGGGCGCGCACGGGGCGGGATTGGGTTTGAATCTGTCCGCGGGATCGTCCATATTTGTCCGTATCCGGTCGCCAGCTTTCGGTGCGTCCGCGCGCGCTCCGTGCCATCGTGCACTTCGCAGGCCGACCGTTCCCCACAGCCAGGTGCACGATGGCCCGATGGAAGGCATGTTCCCCTTGCAGCCACGCCGGTGCCTGGCGCGTCCGCCGTCCATGGGCCGCTCTGCCTGTCGCACTCTTGCTGCTCACCGTCGTCGTCGGCGCCAGCGCGCAGCCGCTGCCGTCCCTGCCGGGCGTGCCGCCCCCGTTCAAACTGTTGCGCTATGACGAGGACTATCGCTACCTGCGCGATCCGGCCATGCGCGCGGATTTCTGGGATCCGGTCAAGTATGTCCCGCTCGGCAGTCCTGGCTGGTTCCTGAGCCTCGGCGGAGAGATCCGCGAGCGCTTTGAGGACTACTCGGCCAGCAATTTCGGCGTGCCGGGTCCGCGTGGCGATGGCTACCTGATGCACCGGGCGCTGCTGCATGCCGACCTGCATGCCGGCGAATCCCTGCGCGCGTTCGTGCAGCTGGGCAACCAGCTGGCCATGGGCAAGGACGTCACCACGCCGCCCTATGTCGACCAGCTCGATGTGCAGCAGGCATTCGTCGACCTGCGCGTGCCGCTCCCGGCGCCCGCGCAGGACCCGCTGCTGGTGCGCGTGGGCCGGCAGGAAATGGCGTTCGGCGCGCAGCGCCTGGTTTCGATCCGCGATGCCCCCAATGTGCGGCGCGCCTTCGACGGACTGAGGCTTGGCTCAAGCCTGGGCAGCGCGCGGGTGGATGCCTTCGCCACGCGTCCGGTGCTGCTCAAGGACGGCAGCTTCGACGACCGGCCCAATCAGGCGCAGGGCTTCTGGGGCGTCTATGCAACGATGCCGGCGGCTTTCCTGCCGGCAACCTCCGCCGATCTCTACTACCTAGGCTTCGAGAATGACCGCGCGCTGTTCAGCGATGGCAGCGGCGCGGAGCGGCGGCATTCGCTCGGGGGCCGCCTGTTCGGCCGCCACGGCCGCTGGGACTGGGACTGGGAGGCGCTGTTCCAGTTCGGCAGCCTGGCCTCGCAACAGATCCGCGCATGGGGCTTCTCGACCGATACCGGGTACACCTTCGCAGCGTCGGCCTGGCACCCGCGCGCAGGCATCAAGGCGACCATGGGCAGCGGTGACCGCAATCCGCACGACGGCACCATCGGCACGTACAACGGCTTGTTTCCCAAGCTGGCCTACTTCAACCAGGCCGGCCTGATCGGCGCCTCCAACGTGCTGGATATCCAACCGTCGCTGACGCTGGTTCCCGCGGCCGGCATCAAGCTGACCTTCGCCTGTGACTTCATCTGGCGGGCAACCACGCACGACGCGGTCTACACCTCGGCGGGCATCCCGGTTCCCGGCACCGCTGGCCGCTCCGGCCAGTACAGCAGCAGCCAGCTCTCCGTGGATGTTGCATGGCAGGCGAGCCGGCATGTGCTGGTCAATGGCGGTGCCGTGTATGTGGACGAGAGCGGGACGCTGAAGGCCGTCGGCGGACACAACACGCGCTTTCTCTACCTGGCGCTCGGCTATACGTTCTGATGCGGCGGGCACCATGCGGCGCATGAATGCTTGCACCGCAATCCCTGATCTCCATCAGCCGCGGTTCAAAGCTGCTTGCGGTACACCACGAATCCGGACTTCTCAGCGACGGTGTCGTAAAGGCGCATGGCGGTGGTGTTCGTTTCGTGGGTCTGCCAGTACACCCTTGCCACGCCCAGTGCTTTGGCACGTGCATAGACCTGATCTATGAGTCGACGCGCGACGCCTTTTCCCCTTGCTTCCTCGGCAGTGAAGAGGTCCTGCAAATAGCAGTTCGGATTGAGTTGAATGGTGCTTCGATGCAGCAGAAAATGCGCCAGCCCGATCAATTCGCCCGCTTGCTCTGCAACTAACGCGTACATCGGCTCGTAGGCGTCGAAAAAGCGTGACCAGGTCGCGAGCGTGATTTCCGCCGGCAAGGCAGTGGCGCCGTGCCGACCGTAGAATGCGTTATAGCCGTCCCAGAGGACTTTCCACGCAGGGAAGTCGTCCGGCTCGACGGCACGGACCTCCACCGGTTCAGCGGCTGGATCGATCGCTTGCATCATTTTCCTTTTCGGGAGTTCGACTGACTTGGCCCAATGCAGCGCAGTGATTTGCGTCGTTACCCGCTGGTCGAAAGCACCGGTACGCCAGCGATGACCAGCCTGACCTGGCCGCGGCCCGCATGGATCAGCCTGACCGGCAGATTTCGTTCATCCAGGCGCCGCCGCAGCAGCAGAAGGCGCGTTTCGAGATTGTCCTTGATTTCCGGCAGCCTCAGCGAGTCCGCCAGGCGGATCTCCCGATTGGTGAACTCGCTCCTGCCTTCTTCGATATAGGCGCGCAGCATGAAGGAGAGAAGGCGTCCCGCGACACCCTTGATGGCATAGGCATTGTCGATGAACACGCTGTCGTCGAAGCGGTGATGGCTCACCTGGATGACCCGGCCACGCGGCAGTTCCGGCGCCCGGCAGGGCATCGCCGGCTGGCCATCGGGCGCAAGCGCTTCGCAAAGCGCCAGCGCGGTGGCGCACTGGTGCGCGATCATTTCCATTGGCGTTTCGTGCGCCGCACTGAATGCAAGCCGCTGGCGGCTTTCCATGAACAGTACGCCACGCAAGGTCCCTTGCGCCATCAGCGGAACCGCCATCTGACTCATCGCATCCGGCAGGGTGGGCAGCGCGATGGACCTGGTGCGGTTTTCATCGGCAGGGCTGGTGCCTTCTATGGCAGCGCCCAGCCGGCGGACCCGGCTCATGTCATTGATCCTGACGGGGTGCTCGCTGACGGCAGCAATGCCGATCAGGCCGTCGTCAAAGGCAATTTCCGCACCAGCGCCGGAGCGCTCGTAGCCCCTGCTGACCACCGTGGTCAGCAGGCGGCGCGTATTGTCGCCAAGCAAGACGATCGCCTGGCTGAAGCCCAGGGCCTCGCACGCGTCGAGCGCTGCGCATAGCACCCCTTCGGTATCGTGCTGCGCGCTGATCGCCTTCATTGCGCGACCGAGGGCGGCGAGGTCAGGCGCCGGCGACGGAGGGCCTGTACGGGCAGGCTCGACCGTGGATGTCACGGCGGCAATCGCGTTGACCCGGAAGATATCGATCGCCTTGAGGCGCATGATCCCGGTCATGCCTACCTGTGCGCTGCTGGCTCGCAACTGGTTCGACACGCGCTCGAACAGCGGGCCCTCATCTCGCGACGAGACCCAGGTGAGGTCGAGCGTGAACTGTCCGCCGTGGCGCGCACTGACCAGGAGCAGGGAAGCCTGGGGATTGGCGCGGATATTGGCGGCCGTCTTGGCAAAGAACTGGTTGGAGATCGCCACGTGCGTATCGTCCACCAGTACGACATGCGAGAGGTAGGAGATATTGGGCGTGCCGTCGGCCGCGGTCGTGGCGATGATCGAGGGGATCACGCCCTCGAGGCAGTCATCGAGATCGCAGAGCTGGATCATGCGACGTCCGTCCCGGCAGCAGTGCCGGCCCTAGGGCCGGGCGTCTGGACATAGGCCTCCCTGACGAAGACACGCGCAACCGTCAGTTCCCGTTCGGACATCCATGGCATAACCAGTTCGGCCGGGAGGCCGAGACCGCCGAACAGTCCAATCATCTCGGCCTGATAGCGGCGCGAGAGTTCCAGGTCTGGCTGTGTCGCGGCGCGGAGCTGGGCAGTGCCTTTCAATTGGAAGGACACATAATCCGTGGGCCGCGAAAAAGTGACCGCGGCCTGACCATTGGCGGACAGGTTGGAAGTCGTTCCGGGCCATTGCCAGGCGGACAAGACCAGTTCGACGTTTTCCTCATCGACGACACGCGCACCCACGGCCCGGCCGATCGACGGCCGATTCACCGTGTCTCGCGTGCCGACGATGATCATCACCGGGCTCGCGATAAAGCGCCTGATCTCCTCTGACAGCCGCATGGTGTGCCTTTTTCGTTATTTTTTAGGAAACCCGAGCCCCTGCTTAGGAACCATTTAGCGACATCGCTTCCAGGCGCGGATTATAACTTCCGGACTTGCCACAAAAGGGGAGCTCCGGCATGCACCATCCGAATGAGAAGACTGTCGCCATCATCGGCGCCGGGCCAGCGGGCCTGGTCTCGGCCCGCTGGCTCGCGCAACATGGTTTTGATCCGATGGTGTTTGAGGCAAGCGAGAGACTGGGCGGTCAATGGAACCCGGCTGCCGAGGCGAGCGCGACCTGGGCCGGGATGCGCACCAACACCAGCCGCGTCATGTCGGCCTTTTCCGATCTCGATCACGAATCGGACGTGGCGACTTATCCCCGACAGGATCAGATGCTGGCCTACCTGGAGCGCTATGCCGACAGGTTCGGTCTGGTGCGACGCATCCGGTTTGGAAAACGTATCGAGCTTCTTGAGGCCGCGCCGGATGGCCGCTGGCGTATCCGTTCCCGGAGCGCGCAAGGCATGGTGGAGGAGACGTTCAGCCACATCATCGTGGCCACGGGAGCCCAGGCCCGTCCGCTTGTACCGGAGATACCCGGGGTGGAAAGCTTTACCGGTGCGCTTGGCATCGCGCATACGTCGCAATATGAAGGGCCTGAGCGCTACCGGAATCATGCCGTGGTGGTGGCCGGCTGCTCGATCAGTGCGTTGGAAATTGCCTCCGATCTGGCCTATGGCGGAGCCCGTGTCACGTCGGCCTACCGTCGTCAGCGCTATATCGTTCCCAAGCTGATAGCGGGTGTGCCCGCCGAACACGTCTTGTTCAACCGCGCCGCGGCGCTGGCACTGGAAGCATTACCGCCCGAGGCGCTTGCTGAGGGGCTCAAGGCAGCGGTGCTGAAGGCGGGCGGCAGTCCGGACCAGTTTGGTGCGCCCGTGCCGGCCGGAAATATCTTCGCGGCCGGGGTGTCGCAGTCACAGGGTTTTCTCCCGGCAGTGGCCGAAGGCCGCATCATCGTCCGTCCCTGGATCGAGCGTATCGACGGCAGTACTGTGCTGTTCAGCGACGGTAGCCACGCGAGACCCGATGCCATCCTCTTTGGTACCGGCTACGGCCTGTCATTGCCATGGCTGGATCCGGCCATCGCGAGGACCCTGAACTTCGACGGCACGAGTCTCGATTTATACGCGCACACTTTCCATCCGGACCTCAAGGGCCTGGCATTTGTCGGACTCTGCAATCTCGTGGGCCCATACCTGCCGGTGATGGAACTGCAGGCCCGCTGGATCGCCTACGTACTGGCTGGCAATGTCGCCATGCCATCGCGGGCCCGGATGGAGCAAGGTCTCGAAGCCAGTCGCGCAATGCGCGAACGTGGCCAGCAGCCGGTGTTGCACGAACTCGCGGTCTCCCTTGCTCGTCATGCGGGGGTGGAACCGGACCTGGAGCGCTGGCCTCACCTGGAGCGCGCGCTACTGTTCGGCCCGCTGTCGCCCGTCTCATTCCGGTTGCAAGGCACCGACCATCTGGACGATGCACCAGTGCGGACGCGAGCCGCAGCCGAGGCATTCGGGGCGATACGATCCTCGACGTTCACACCCGAAGAAATGCACCTCCGACGCCTGCTTGAGGAACACGCATCGGTCTTGCCCTGAAGCTTGCACTGGGTTGCGCTGGAGTCAGCCGGGTGGAGCAGTATCCGTCGGAAAACCATCCTCGCACGTCATCCACGATGGAAGGTCGATGGCGTGAAATTGGCTTCGCTCCGATCGGGAGCGAAGTCAGGATTCCTTCGCCAGCTGCGAGATCCGCTTCCAGCGCGCATCCTCCTTCGGCAGCTCGGCAAGAAACTGGCGGCGATCCGCGGTGTCGACGCGCGAGCGCACTTTCTGCGGAAGCAGATGTCATGATGGTCGGCTCCTGATGATTGAAAGGGTCGATGTTGCGTGATGAGGAGAGGGGCATTGGCGCCCGGTCTCAGTCGCTCTGGATACGCGAGTTCCGTGGGCTGGCTCGCCACGACCTAGAATCCGAGACTGCCCGCCTGCTGCCGCACTTCGCTGCCCTGCAGGATGCGACGGAACTCGGCGTGCAGGCGCCGGACGACAGCTTCGGGCGCGCCTGCCGGAGTAAACAACGCCTGTATGGTGTCGGAACGATAGCCCGGAAAGCCGGATTCGGCCACGGTCGGAATCTGCGGCAGCCCGGGCCGGCGCCGAAGGCTACCGACCGCAAGCACCCTGAGCGCCCCGGCGGCCGTCTTCAGTCTGCGGCGCGGTGCTCTGCCTTGTCCGCTTCCGTTTCCTTGATGTAGCCGTCCTCGCCGTAGACGAGACCGGTGGCCTCGGCTGCCTTCACTACGTCCGGGTGCCAGGCGATGCGGCCGCACTCCTCGTCGGTGCCGCCGACCACCGAGTACACGACCAGGGCGTGGTCGTTAGGGTTGCGGAAGCCTCTCATCACGCCGATCGGGCAGGAGATCACATCCCACTGGTTCAGCATCAGCGAGTACTGGCCCTTCTCGCCCCAGATGACTTCCATCTGGCCATTCAACGGGCAGAACACTTCCTCGGTCTTGTGCGCGTGCAGGCTGGCGCCTTGCCCGACCGGGATTTCGATGAAGGTCACGCCGAAGCGGTGGTTGCCCGGAATCGCCGGCTCGACGCCTTTGTTCTCGAGCACGCCGCGGTTCATGATCTTGTAGATGTTCTTCTTCATGCCGGGCAGGCGGCTTTCGATGAAGGTCTCTCCGTAAGGTTTGACCTTGCCCCAGCGCGCGATGCGGGTGGCTTCCATTTCCTGAGGAGTGGGATCCATGCTGATTCCTTGGTGCAATGAAGTTGGGGGAACGGAAGGGCGATTGCCTTCTGTCCGTGCCACTTTAAGAAGCGCTCAGCGATTAATCCATTACCATTTTTCTCGCGACCCGATAACAATTCGGTATCGAGAACTTGCGAGACTTCGGTACTTTGTCGTGAGGGTATCCGGCTGGCCGATGTCCTCGGCGAGGCGGGCGATTCCGGTGGCGAAATGCCGATGATCTTCCGCCAGGGACTCTGGGTGGCCCTTGCGGGCGCCGCGCTGGTCGTCGCTGGATGGCTGACGTCGATGGTGCGTGCCCTCATTGTTGGTCGTGGGGGTAGGCTTTAGCGTGCCTTCAGCGGATTTGAAGGAGTCGCACAATGGGGGGCGCCCCGCGCCCACGGGCGGGACGCTACGATGACGCGGTCATCACCCGCCGTACCGCAACTGCCCCATGACCTTTGTCGTGACGGATGCCTGCATCCAGTGCCGCCATACCGATTGCGTCGAAGTCTGCCCGATGTCGTGCTTCCACGAAGGGCCCAACTTCCTCGCCATCGACCCCGACCAGTGCATCGATTGCTCGATGTGCGTGCCGCTGTGCCCGGTTGGCGCGATCTACTCGGAGCATGACCTGCCCGAGGACCAGCGCCACTTCATTGCCCTCAATGCCGAACTGTCGCAGCGCGCGAACTGGCTGCCGTTGCTCAAGGCCAAGGGGCCAATCCCCGGCCACGAGCAGTGGGCCGGCCATCCTGACCGCTTGTCGTTGCTCAAGCGCTAGCGCTGGGGCGTGGCGCCGTAGTCCGGGAAGGCTTCCTTCAGGGTGAGCACGGTGCCGGTCAGCGTGCCGTCGTAGCCTGGCAGTGCATTGACGCGCTGGCGGAAGGCTTCGCTGGTGAGCGCGTCCACCGCGCCGGCCAGTGCCGTGCTGCGCAGCTTGGCACGCTCGATCGCAAAGAAGTAGCGCTCCTTGATCACTGGCACGAACGCCAGCCCGAAGCGCCGCGCCGCGGTTTCCACGCCAAAGCCCACGTCCGCCATGCCGCTGCCGATATACGCGGCCACCGCGGCGTGGGTGAATTCACCATTGCTGTAGCCCTCGATGCGGGCCGTGTCGATGCCGCGCGCGGCCAGCATCAGGTCCAGCAGCAGGCGCGTGCCCGAGCCCACCTGGCGGTTGACGAAGCGCACCTCGCGCCGGGTCAGGTCTTCCAGCGTGTGGATGCCAAGCGGGTTGCCCGGCCGCACGAACAGCCCCTGGCTGCGCACCGCCAGGTGCACCAGGCAGTGGGTGTCCGGTTTGAGCCAGGTGGTGAAATGCCGCCACATGCCGTGCTCGAACTCGCCCACCGGCACATGGAAGCCGGCGATATCGCAGGCGCCTTCGGCCAGGGCCGCCACGGCCTCGACGCTGCCGCAGTACTTCAGGTCGTGCCGCACCTGCTGCTCGTCGAGGAAGTCGCGCAGCGCCGCCACCGCGAAGCCGTGGCTGGCATGCAGCCGCGCCGTGGCTTCGGGCTGGTCCATCAGCTTCTTCAACTCGATCTCCAGCTCGGACGCCAGGCTGTCCAGCGTCGGCGACAGCCGCGCGCCGATCCGCTTGCTGGCCCACACCAGCTGCTGCGCCAGCGGCGTCAGCGCGCTGCCGCGCCCGCGGGTCTTGTCGATCAGCGGGCCGCCGAACAGCGCTTCGGCATCGCGCAGGATGCCCCAGGCGTAGCGGTAGGACAGCGATACCGCCTGTGCCGAGTGGCTGATGCTGCCGGATTCCTCGATATGACCGAGCAGCGCCACCAGCCGGGACACGTCCAGGGCCTCGCCGCCGGGGCTGGCGTCGTCCCGGATCTGCAGGTGCGGGTGGATCGAGATGCGGATCATATGTAGAAAATAGCTTATTGAAGGGGCGCTGTCACTCTCATATAGTCCTTCCAACGGGAAAAACGGCGACGCCACAGCCCGTAAATAGGAAAAAAATAGCATATAAGAGGCCGCGCTGCACGCTCCGTGCGACGCCTCACAGGAGACGCTATGCCAGAAATTGCCCCCCACGCAGCGGCATCCGCCGATGCCACGCGCATCGCTGCCATCGTGGCGGCACGCCAGGACATCCCGGGCGCCTTGCTGCCGATCCTGCATGAGATCCAGGACGCACAGGGCTATATTCCCGACGCCGCCGTGCCCGTGATTGCCCGCGCGCTGAACTTGTCGCGCGCCGAGGTGCATGGCGTGATCACCTTCTACCACCACTTCCGCCAGCAGCCGGCCGGCCGCCATGTGGTGCAGGTCTGCCGCGCCGAAGCCTGCCAGTCGGTCGGTGCCGAGGCGCTGGCCGAGCATGCGCAGCGCGCACTTGGCTGTGGCTTCCATGAAACCACTGCGGACGGGCAGGTGACGCTGGAGCCGGTCTATTGCCTGGGCCAGTGCGCCTGCGGCCCGGCGGTGATGGTAGGCGAGCAACTGCACGGCTATGTCGACGCGAAGCGCTTCGACGCGCTGGTGCGCGCGCTGCGCGAGTCTTCGAAAGAAACCCCGGAAGCGGCGGAGGCACAGGCATGATCACGGTCACCACCATCTTCGTGCCGCGCGACTCCACCGCGCTGGCGCTGGGCGCCGACGACGTGGCGCGCGCCATTGCGCGCGAAGCCGCCGCGCGCAATGAGCACGTGCGCATTGTCCGCAACGGCTCGCGCGGCATGTTCTGGCTGGAGCCGCTGGTCGAGGTGCAGACCGGAGCCGGCCGCGTGGCCTATGGCCCGGTCAGCGCCGCGGACGTGCCGGAATTGTTCGACGCTGGCCTGCTGCAAGGCGGCGAGCACGCGCTGTCGCACGGCCCGACCGAAGCGATCCCTTTCCTGAAGCAGCAGGAGCGCCTGACCTTCGCCCGCGTCGGCATCACCGATCCGCTATCGCTGGACGACTACCGCGCGCATGAGGGCTTCGCCGGCCTGGAGCGCGCGCTGGCGATGCAGCCCGCCGAGATCGTGCAGGAGGTCACCGACTCCGGCCTGCGCGGCCGCGGCGGCGCGGCATTCCCGACCGGCATCAAGTGGAAGACCGTGCTGGGCGCGCAGTCCGCGGTCAAGTACATCGTCTGCAATGCCGACGAAGGCGACTCGGGCACGTTCTCCGACCGCATGGTGATGGAAGACGACCCGTTCATGCTGATCGAAGGCATGACCATTGCCGCCCTGGCGGTGGGTGCTGAGCAGGGCTACATCTACTGCCGTTCCGAATATCCGCACGCGATTGCCGTGCTGGAAAGCGCGATCGGCATCGCCAACGCCGCCGGCTGGCTCGGCGACGACATCCGCGGCAGCGGCAAGCGCTTTCACCTGGAAGTGCGCAAGGGCGCCGGCGCCTATGTCTGCGGCGAGGAAACCGCGCTGCTGGAAAGCCTGGAAGGACGGCGCGGCGTGGTGCGCGCCAAGCCGCCGCTGCCGGCGCTGCAGGGGCTGTTCGGCAAGCCCACGGTGATCAACAACGTGATCTCGCTGGCCACCGTGCCGGTGATCCTGGCGCGCGGCGCGCAGTACTACCGCGACTACGGCATGGGCCGCTCGCGCGGCACGCTGCCGTTCCAGCTGGCCGGCAACATCAAGCGCGGTGGACTGGTGGAGAAAGCATTCGGCGTCACGCTGCGCGAGCTGCTGGTCGACTACGGCGGCGGCACGCGCAGCGGCCGCGCCATCCGCGCGGTGCAGGTGGGCGGGCCGCTGGGCGCCTACCTGCCCGAGTCGCGCTTCGACATCCCGCTGGACTATGAAGCCTATGCCGCGTTCGGCGGCGTGGTCGGCCACGGCGGCATCGTGGTGTTCGATGAAACCGTCGACATGGCGAAGCAGGCCCGCTACGCGATGGAGTTCTGCGCGATCGAATCGTGTGGCAAGTGCACCCCGTGCCGGATCGGCTCGACCCGCGGGGTCGAAGTGATGGACCGCATCATCGCCGGCGAGCAACCCGTCAAGCATGTCGCACTGGTGCGAGACCTGTGCGACACCATGCTCAACGGCTCGCTGTGCGCAATGGGCGGCATGACGCCGTACCCGGTGCTGTCCGCGCTGAATGAATTCCCCGAGGACTTCGGCCTCGCCTCCAACCCAGCCAAGGCCGCCTGAGCCAGGTCCAGCAGAGACACGGGAGACAAACCGCCATGAACGCCCGCAACGAGATCGATTTCGGCACGCCCGCCAGCCCATCCACCGAACTGGTCACCCTGGAGGTCGATGGCGTCAGTGTCACCGTGCCTGCCGGCACCTCAGTGATGCGCGCCGCGATGGAAGCGCAGATCGCCGTCCCCAAGCTGTGCGCCACCGACAGCCTCGAAGCCTTTGGCTCGTGCCGGCTGTGCCTGGTCGAGATCGAAGGGCGCCGCGGCTATCCGGCATCGTGCACCACGCCGGTCGAAGCCGGCATGAAGGTCAAGACCCAGAGCGACAAGCTGGCCGACCTGCGCCGCGGCGTGATGGAGCTGTATATCTCCGACCACCCGCTCGATTGCCTGACCTGCCCGACCAACGGCAATTGCGAACTGCAGGACATGGCCGGCGTGGTCGGCCTGCGCGAAGTGCGCTACAACGACGGCGGCCCGGAAGCCGCGCCGATCGCAACGCACACGCAGATGAAGAAGGACGAATCCAATCCTTACTTCACCTACGACCCCTCCAAGTGCATCGTCTGCAACCGCTGCGTGCGCGCCTGCGAGGAAACGCAGGGCACCTTCGCCCTGACCATCAGCGGCCGCGGGTTCGATTCGCGCGTGTCGCCCGGCACCAGCCAGTCGTTCATGGAATCGGACTGCGTCTCGTGCGGCGCCTGCGTGCAGGCGTGCCCGACCGCGACGCTGACCGAGACCTCGGTGATCAAGTTCGGCCAGCCCTCGCACAGCACCGTGACCACCTGTGCCTATTGCGGCGTGGGCTGTTCGTTCAAGGCCGAGATGAAGGGCAATGAAGTGGTGCGCATGGTGCCGTACAAGGACGGCAAGGCCAACGAAGGCCACGCCTGCGTCAAGGGACGCTTTGCCTGGGGCTACGCCACGCACAAGGACCGCATCCTCAAGCCGATGATCCGCGCCAAGATCACCGATCCGTGGCGCGAGGTGTCGTGGGAAGAGGCAATCGACTACGCCGCATCGGAGTTCAAGCGCATCCAGTCAAGGCATGGCAAGGACTCCATCGGCGGCATCGTGTCGTCGCGCTGCACCAACGAAGAGGGCTACCTGGTGCAGAAGCTGGTGCGCGCCGCCTTCGGCAACAACAACGTCGACACCTGCGCGCGCGTGTGCCATTCGCCGACCGGCTATGGCCTGAAGCAGACCCTGGGCGAATCGGCTGGCACGCAGACCTTCAAGTCGGTGGAGAAGGCCGACGTGATCATGGTGATCGGCGCCAATCCGACCGACGGCCACCCGGTGTTTGCCTCGCGCATGAAGAAGCGCCTGCGCGCCGGCGCCAGGCTGATCGTGGTCGATCCGCGCCGCATCGACCTGGTGGATTCGCCGCATATCCGTGCCGACTATCACCTGCAACTGCGCCCGGGCACCAACGTGGCGCTGGTGACCTCGCTGGCCCACGTCATCGTCACCGAAGGCCTGCTCAATGAAGCCTTCATCGCCGAGCGCTGCGAGGACCGCGCCTTCCAGCAATGGCGCGATTTCGTCTCGTTGACGGAGAACTCGCCCGAGGCCATGGAAAGCGTCACCGGCATTCCGGCGGAACAACTGCGCGGCGCCGCACGCCTGTACGCTACCGGCGGCAACGCCGCGATCTACTACGGCCTGGGCGTGACCGAGCATGCGCAAGGCTCCACCACTGTGATGGGCATTGCCAACCTGGCCATGGCCACCGGCAATATCGGCCGTGAAGGCGTGGGCGTGAACCCGCTGCGCGGGCAGAACAATGTGCAGGGCTCGTGCGACATCGGTTCGTTCCCGCATGAGCTGCCGGGCTACCGCCACGTGTCGGACTCGACCACGCGCGGCCTGTTCGAAGCCGCGTGGAATGTCGAGATCAGCCCCGAGCCGGGCCTGCGCATCCCCAATATGTTTGAAGCCGCGCTGGCCGGCAGCTTCAAGGGCCTGTACTGCCAGGGCGAGGACATCGTCCAGTCCGACCCGAACACGCAGCACGTGTCCGAAGCGCTGTCGTCGATGGAATGCATCGTGGTGCAGGACATCTTTCTCAACGAGACCGCCAAGTACGCGCACGTGTTCCTGCCGGGCTCGTCCTTCCTGGAAAAGGATGGCACCTTCACCAATGCCGAGCGCCGCATCTCGCGCGTGCGCAAGGTGATGCCGCCCAAGGCGCGTTATGCCGACTGGGAGGCGACCATCCTGCTGGCCAATGCGCTCGGCTATCCGATGGAGTACAAGCATCCGTCGGAGATCATGGATGAGATCGCGCGCCTGACGCCGACCTTCGCGGGCGTCAGCTACAAGCGCCTGGACCAGCTGGGCAGCATCCAGTGGCCTTGCAACGCCGACGCGCCGGAAGGCACGCCGACCATGCATATCGACGCCTTCGTGCGCGGCAAGGGCAAGTTCATCATCACCAAGTACGTGCCCACTACCGAGAAGATCACGCGCGCCTTCCCGCTGATCCTGACCACCGGCCGCATCCTGTCGCAGTACAACGTCGGCGCGCAGACGCGCCGCACTGACAACGTCTACTGGCATGCCGAGGACCGGCTGGAGATCCATCCGCACGATGCCGAGGAGCGGGGTATCAAGGACGGCGACTGGGTCGGCGTGCAGAGCCGGGCAGGGGATACCGTGCTGCGCGCGATTGTCAGCGAGCGCATGCAGCCGGGCGTGGTCTACACCACCTTCCACTTCCCGGAATCCGGCGCCAACGTGATCACCACCGACAACTCCGACTGGGCCACCAACTGCCCCGAGTACAAGGTGACCGCGGTGCAGGTGCTGCCGGTGGCGCAGCCGTCGGCGTGGCAGCGGGAGTACCAGGAGTTCAACACCCAGCAGCTGCAACTGCTGGAAGCCGCCAGCGCCGACCCGGCGCAGGCCGCGGGCTGAGCGGAGGGCCGCACCATGATGCGCTGCATGCAGTCGCCGGAGATGCATCCGGCCGCGGCCGGAGACGCCGAGCCGGCCACCCACAGCACCTTCGCCGTCAGCCGCTGGCGCCGCGGTGAGCTGATGCTGAGCCCCGATGAAGTGGCCGAGGAAGTGCCGGTCGCGCTGGTGTACAACGGCATCTCGCACGCGGTGATGCTGGCAACGCCGGCTGACCTGGAAGACTTTGCGCTCGGGTTCAGCCTGAGCGAAGGTATCGTTACCCGCGCCAGCGATGTCTATGACATCGAGATCGATACGCGCGAGCACGGCATCGCCGTGCAGCTGGAGATCGCCTCCGAAGCCTTCATGCGGCTCAAGGACCGCCGCCGCTCGCTGGCCGGGCGCACCGGCTGCGGGCTGTGCGGCACCGAATCGCTGGAACAGGTGATGCGCCTGCCGGCACCGGTGCGCAGCGATGCCAGCTTCCACACCGACGTGATCCAGGCCGCCTTCGTGCAACTGCAACTGCGACAGGCGCTGCAGCAACACACGGGTGCGACGCACGCTGCCGCATGGCTGCGTGCCGATGGCCATGTATCACTGGTGCGCGAAGACGTGGGCCGCCATAACGCGCTGGACAAGCTGGCGGGCGCGCTTGCCGGCAGCGGCGAGGACATCTCCAGCGGCGCGGTGCTGGTGACCAGCCGCGCCAGCTATGAAATGGTGCTGAAGACCGCCGCCATCGGCGCCGGCGTGCTCGCCGCAGTATCCGCACCGACGGCGCTGGCCGTGCGGCTTGCCGAACAAGCCAACATCACCCTGGCCGGCTTCGTGCGCGCCGGCGCGCACGTGGTCTATGCCCATCCCCAACGTCTGCAGCACGAAGTGAGCCTGGCATGAAGATCGACAACCTCATCACCATGGCCAACCAGATCGGCAGCTTCTTCGAGGCCATGCCGGATCGGGAAGAGGCCGTCTCGGATATTGCGGGGCACATCAAGCGGTTTTGGGAGCCGCGGATGCGCAAGGCGCTGCTGGGGCATGTGGATGCCGAGGCAGGGAGCGGGCTGCTGGACATCGTGCGCGAAGCGCTGGGGCGGCATCGGGCGATGCTGGAGTAGCCTGCAGGCCGGTCCCCGCTAAGTGTCCTGCGCCCAACGCTCCACCAGATCCGCAGGGATCGCCTGGAACACTTCATCGAAGCGCTTGCCGGTCAGCCGCTCGGCTTGCCTGAGCAGCAGTGCCACGGGGCTGCTGGGTTCGTGGAACTCGAACCATTGACGCGCGGTGCGGATGCCGGCCAGGGCGGCATCGCGATCCCGCGGTTTGCAGGCGCCTGAGTGCACGGCGGTTGCGGCAGGGGAAAGACCGCCGGCAGCATCGCCGCATGAAGGAGCAGCGACTGGCGCGGCCGTTGATGCAGCGACCGGCGGTGCCGGGGCGGTCGCGACAGTGCTCGTCATCATGCCAAGCAGCTTGAGCAGAGGGATCAAGTCGGGGCTGTCCTGCCGGAGGTTGGTTTTGGCCCAACCGTCAATGGCCGCTGCTTGGGCTGCGGCCTCTTCGAGTGCCGTGAGGGTGGGGCTGTTCCGCTGGCGCAGATCCTGCATTTGCTGCCGCACCGATTCCGGCGCCAGGGCCTCCGCGGGCCGCGGCACGCCGAGCGACCGCTCGACATCCCGGATCTGCAGCCGGAGCGTCGCGTTGCCAGTGATCGTCAATTCCCGCACGTCCCGCATCAGCCCCTCCGGGTCGGTCAGCGCGGCCAGCGCATTGGCGCGCATCGCGGGATCGGCCTCGCCATCGACGCATAACTGCGGATGGATGGCATCCGGCCATTTTGCCAGCAGGTGCGCCATGGCCGCGAGTCCGTCGCGCAGGCCGCTTGCCTGGCCCAGCCGGGTACGGCAGCGCAGCAACAGCGCCAGGATGCGGATGTCGCGCGTGCGCAGCAGCAGGTGCCGGCAGTCGCGCTCCAGATCCGCCCAGTTGATGGCCTCGGGCTCGCTGACGAAGTTGCCATACTGCGCGTCGGGTTTCGGCGCCGCCTTGGCCAGCAGCACGACGAACTCAGGGTCGTACTCCAGGTCGTCACCGCATGGCCTGTCGGGTGCGACAGGTTCCAGCAGCTCTGGGAAGGGAAAGTCAGGTCTTGGCGCCGGTACGGCCTTGGCTTTGGCATTCATCAGACTTGCTCCGCGAAACCTCGCCCTTCAGGGCGGGGAGTGAAAGGAGTGCTGCCGGCAGCAAGCAATCCCAATTTAGAATGACCGGCATGCTTCTGGTCTATCGCTACCGGGTGAAGTCGCTGAACGGCCTGCTCAATCAGCAGAGCCGCGCGGCGAACTACGTCTGGAACTTCTGCAATGACACGCAGAAGCACGCGCTCAAATGGGGCAAGAAGTGGCCCACGGGCTTTGATCTGAACGTGTTGACCACCGGCAGCAGCAAGGAACTCCGTATCCATTCCGGCACCATCAACGCGGTTTGCGAGCGGTACGCCAAGTCGCGCAGCCAGCACCGCCGGCCGTACCTGCGCTATCGCGGCCGCAAGTTCCTCGGCTGGGTGCCACTCAAGGGCCGGGATCTCAAGCGCTCTGGCGACGCACTCCGCTTTGCTGGCAGCACGTTTCGCGTGTTCAACTGCAGGCCCCTTCCCGAGGGCAAGATCAAGGACGGCACGAATTTCTCCCGCGACGCGCGAGGCAACTGGTTCCTGAACATCGTGATTGAAGTTGCCGACACCCAGGCCCGGTTCCCGGCACGCGGCGTCGGCATTGATCTTGGCTTGAAGGATCTGGCCACGCTCTCCAACGGCGAGAAGATCGGGAATCCGCGTCACCTTGGCCAACTCGAGCAAGCCCTTGCCAAGGCGCAGCGGGCGCGCAAGAAGCGACGGGCCACGAACCTCCACGCCCGCGTCAAAAATGCACGGCGTGACTTCCTGCACAAGCTCTCGCATCGCATCGTGCGGGACTTCGACTACATCGCGGTGGGTAATGTGAATGCCGCCGGCCTCGCCAGGACCAGCATGGCGAAGTCCGTCATCGATGCGGGCTGGTCGTCCTTCCGCACAATGCTCGCGTACAAGGCGATTGCGCATGGCGTGTGGTACGAGGAAGTCGACGAACGTTTCACCACCCAGGTTTGCTCTTCGTGCGACGCGATGCCGCCGGAGAGGCCGAAAGGTATCGCAGATCTTGGAATAAGGCAGTGGGTATGCAGTGAATGCGGTGCTGTACATGATCGCGATGTGAACGCTGCGCTAAATATCCTTGCCCGATCGGGACATCGATCGCCTGCAGAGGGAATCCCCTCTCTTTAGGGAGGGGAGGATGTCAAGGTCAGTGTGTTGCATAGTGTTCGGGCTCGAACACCATGCCGGTGATTGCGCGGCTGTGATCCGGTTCGCCCAGCCATGTAGACCAGCCCAGGCGTTCTTGCGAGCCCAAAATGGCAGGTGGCGCCGAGTCAGGGATCACCTGCAGCTCGGCTTCCCAGACGAACTCGAAACCGACGAACGCGCGCACCCATTCAATGAGCGTCGGAAGATCCCTGCCGTTCGGCGTGAAGTTCAAGTATTGCTGCAACCCGAGCGGACCAATCACCAGGCGGAACTTGTGTTGGCGGTCCGGCACCATTTCGCCAAGCATGGCGCCTTGCCCGATGATGCCTGGGGCACCCGGGTGTCCCAGCCGGCTGTGCTCGGCCGGATTGACGGCGATCCAGTGCAATACGTATTCTTCAAGCCTGACGGGCACACCAAAGAAGTGTGAAAGCGTGGCCGCGATGCCGTCGGGATTGCGTGCTTCGCGCACCTGGTGTGCGCTCGCAGCGAGCCGGGCGTGCGGCGGCAGCGTGCTGTGCGCGATTTCGTCGGCTTCATTGCCCGCCAGCCAGCCGACATAGCGGGAGAACACCTCTTCGTCGCGCCGATCGAGGCCCGCGGTGGCTTGCGCGCTTGCCCACGCGCGGTAGAACTGCGTGAAGGCGCGATGGTGGAAAAGATCCAGGAAGTCGGCGGTGGTGTTGTCCCGGTGTGCCTCGCTACGCTCGCGTACAACTTCCGTCAGGTGAATTGGCAGCGCCCCGTTTGGCCCCAGCATGCCCAAACCGAACAATTGCACCTTGAGCCGGCCGGACAGCGGCTGCACCTGCGCGATCTCGCGGGGCGCGAAGGTGAGCGCGGCCTGCTGGCCAGCCCGGAAAGGCTCGTCGCGTGGCCGGCTCGCCTGCCCGATCGGGGGCAAATCAGGATGCCGGGCGGACAGATGCCGCAGGAGCCCCAGAAAGCTCAGCTTCCACGACGCCTGGCCGGCATAGTTTCCCAGCGCGGGCGTTGCCGCCGGCGAGGGCGGCACATTGTCGTCATTGCCTTTGAACATGGCTACACGGCGCTGCGGCCGCCCATGCGCACGGGCCAACGATGCACCAGGCCGCGTTGCATGGAGTGCAGTTCGGTTTGCGTAAAGACATTGACCGAGACGTGGCGCGCCAGGAAATGCTCCAGCACTACGCCGAACAGGTATGGGCTGATGCCGGAGAAGCCGCCTTCGTCCACCGTGAGCTGGCACTGGATGCCGCGGCCGTAGATCAAGGGCCCGTTGCCTGGCAGCCGGCGCATGACTGGCTTCACGTTAGCGCCGATCAGGCTCTGAATCTGCCCCTGGTGCGCGAGGTCGTCGTTCGCTACGAAAAGCCGCAGCATGTCACGCAGGCCCTGGCCGCCTGAGCGATGCTCCAGGTCAGTCAGCGACAAGTAGTTGAAGCCCAGCAGCCGTATCAGGCGCCACGCCATTTCACCGTCCGCATAGGGCGGCCGAGGTGCCGACGGCGCGCGGATCAGGCCGATCCCGTCCACGGGGATGGAAGCTGCCGGGGTCAGGTCGTGCCGGCCATTGCGCGGTACCAGATTGGGCAAATCGCGATTTGTGACCAACGATTCCACTGACAGGTAGCGCAAGGCGTCCGGGTAGGGAGCTTCGTTCTGATCCACCAGCGACACGAACAGCTCGGTGCCGATATATGCCGTGCGCGTGCCGTACTTGCGAGCCTGCTCAGAGATCAGCCGACGCTCGCGCCGCAGGGAAAAGTAGCGGCCGTGGTTGCCTTCATCACCATTCAGGGTGGTAAAGAGCGGCTGGAAGTCGATGCCTGCGCTGTGCTGGGACCTCTGTGCGGAGAGCTGCTTGACGGTGTGGATTTCGTAGTCAAGCGGATGCTGCCGGTCGGCGACAAGATGAAACTCGGCGCGGCCCGGCGTGACCTCGATGCGATCGGTGCGCTTTGGAAACAGATTGACCACCGGTGTGCAAAACAACGCGAACTGTTCGCGGTCGACCTTGCTGGTCAGATCCCGGGGCGGCTTTGACAGCAGCACAACGATCTCGGCTTCCTTGCCGCGGATCCGGCTCAGGCCCTGAGCGAGCTTGTTGAGGCCGAAGAAATAGAAGCGTTGCGGGCAAGCGAAGTACTCATGCAACAGGTTGTGCCCGTGGAAGCTGTTCCACTGCAAAGGCAGCGCGCCTTCGCCCGGTCCCATTCCTAGGTAACTGACAGCATCCTGCGCCACTGCGCAGGGGCGCTCGCTCATGGCCCCGGGCTGTCCGATCAGCGTCGCCACACCGGCGCTGTGCAACAGCTCGAATAGTTGTGAGGCGATCAGGTCATCGCCGCGCAGATAGACCGGCAGGTGGTCCAGGCCGGGCAGTTGGTCGAAGGTGGCGTCTCGCGTACAGCGCAGGCGCAACCGCAGGGCACCCTGGACTGTCACATGGGCGGGCACATAGCGCTCCGGTCCCCTGACATCGGGCGGAATGCCGGTGAGCCGCGCTTCGGTGATCTCAACCGGCCACAGTATCAATGGCTGCGTGGTCCTGAACTGGCAGGCCGTCTTCTCTCCGGGTGCCGTCGCCGCGTTGACCTCCGTGCCGCGCGGAACCTCCACTCCATGCGCAAAATCGCCCTCGCTCTGGCTAGGACGGAACTGCGCGACCGCAATCGATGGCGTCGGCGCCACATAGTTGGGGTAGATCACCTCCAGCAGCCGCTGCGTGAAGCGTGGGAACTCTGCATCCAGCTTGATCTCGGTACGCGCTGACAGGAAGCAGAACGCCTCGATCAGGCGCTCCACGTAGGGGTCGGCCACCTCGATGCCCTGCATGCCCAGCCGTTTCGCGACCTTCGGGTGCTGTTTGGCGAATTCCCTGGCCAGTTCGCGCATATAGACGAGCTCGCGATTGTAGTAGTCGAGCAGTTGCGGATCCATGATGTCAGCTGGCGTGAATCGATTGGACACTCATCCGACTGGTTTCCAGGTCGAGCGAGCTTTGGGCAGTGAACGCCATCGGATACGGATTCATATGGATCAGGCCTTTGATCTCGAACACCAGGGTGTTGTAGCGTTGTGGCGCGTCTTCTTTCAGAAGCGGCTTCACTTCCAGCGAGCCGGGGATGAGCCGGGGTTCGAAGTCCAGGATCGCACGCCTGACGATGGTGACGATATCGTTCCACTTGTGTTCGGCCAGATAACTGCCGGCGACCGGAGACACGCCGTAGTTGATGGTCGATGCGGCAGCAGCGGGATAGCGCTTGCGATCGATTTCATCCTCGCGATTGGTGGTGTTGAGCAGATAGGTGAGATCGCGCTGGATGATCTCGCGCATCTGGGCCCGCGTGACGGTGTATTCGTCCGCGCTTTCCGTCTGGCGCTGGGGCGCGTCGTCGCGCAGCCGGTCCAGCAACGTCGGCAGCAGTTGCGAATTCGGACGGCGCGGCGGGCGGTGTTCAGCCATGCTCCGCGTCCAAGGTGAGCGTTGTCACATCCAGCATGGCGACATCACCCGCGTCTGTCATCCAGGTCTTCTGGCCGATACCGATGACACCTGTCTCGCCCGCTTCAGCCCAGCTGGTTTCGCGAGCCAGCCGAATGCCGTCGCTGCCTTGCTCGGAGCCTGGGTAGCGCACCGGCAGGAAGCCACGGCTGACCACCCCGTCGGCGAGTGTCACCGTGGCCGGGCGCCATAACAGATCCAGCAACCCGGACGCCTTGCCCAACTCGACCTTTTGCATCTGCGCAAAGGGCAGCCAGGCGTAGCGCCCCGCGGTCACGATCTCGCAGGTCGGTCCCAGCCGTGTGTCAGTGTCGGTGATCCAGGCAAAGCGCACGCCGTCATGCGCGCCGGCTGAGGCTGGCACCTGGGACAGGGCCAGGTGCCGGCTGATGTCCGCGGCTGAGCAATCGCCGGCCTTGTTCTCCGCCAGAGCCGTGTGGAGCTTTGCCACCCACGCCGGGGCCGGCAGCAGGGAGCCGGGGGTGCGCTGGCCAGCGAATACCTCGCCACGGAACACCTCCGCACGGATCAGATCGCGGTACACATGCGCGGTTTGCGCGAAGTCGGGCGCAAGCTGCGTGGCGACCTGCACTTGCTTGAGGGCCCTGGGCCAGTCACCAACCACGCAGAGCCACTGGAATAGCTGCCAACGGAAAGCGAAAGAGCCAGGATGCTCGCGGACCTGCGCCTCCGTCTCGGCCAGCACGCCTTTGACCGAGCCGCTTCGGCGAAGGATTGATGACAGCCCCGTGTCGGGTGCCTGACGAGGGGTGCGCGATTTAAGCGTCATGATCAGGATCAGGCGTCAGCGCCGGCGCGGGACGGTAGGCGCTGTCCATCGAGACCAGGTGGTGTTCGCGACGGGTAAGCGGGGCCGTGACATCGCGGCGCCGCGTGGGCGCAATGTCGCCAGCGAACAGCCACAGCACGTCCGGCGCAGCCGGGGTTGAAAAGAGTTCGTGCCCTTCCAGGGATTCTTGGGAGCCGATCAGGGAATCAATATGGCCAGCCGTGTCCAGCATGTCCATCAAGCTATCGGCATGGTTCGCTTCGCGCGCGAGAGTTTGCAGCGGCTTTGGGCCGCCCTCCGCCGGAATCGGAGCCGTCGACGCTGCATTGAAGCTGGCATGTGCACTGACGTAGTTCGGATCCCGTAGCGCCGCCTCGGCCTCGCGTTTGAGCCAATCGAGCACGTCGGCCGGCTCAGGGGCGGCCGCCTCCGTTGTCCCCGCGCCACGGGCTGGCTTCACCAGCGAGAACGGATCGGCAGCGTCTGGCTGCGTCCCGCCGAGCGCATCCCAAGGCCAGGGCGCATTGCTGTGGCCACCGAGTCCGGCGTGGACGGCGTGGATTTCTGCGGTGCGGTTCTGCCAGTCGCTCATAGCCCAGCCCCCTGAGGTTATTGGTTTTCGAAAGCGTCTGATGATAATCGCAAATCCCGGCGCAACGAAATTCTAAATCGAATGGAATTTTCCTATTAAATATCGAGAAAATCAGAATTAAAAATTGATCATAAAAATTTAAGGATGATCCTATGGACATTGGATGAAAAGGATATGTGTCTCGAGTGAATTGTCAAAAATTGTAATATTCCATGGAAGCGTGGTGTTGGGTCATTGTCGGCGCGAAGAAATCGTGATAATCGCGCGATTGAGTGAATAAAGTACGTAAAATCAATGAGTTAGATGAATTTGAGGTGCCGGTGCGCAAGAGGCCTTGTCGCGGATGAGACGTTTGCTAGCGTATTGTTTTGGTCATATCCTAAAAAGCCAATGACAAAATCTCTGTGTAACGGCATTCCTCTCATCCAAGGGGGGCGAACGGCAAAGGCATCGAATGGATATTTCGCGTCAGGCATTATTTGGCCGACTCAATCTCACGCTATTCAAGGCAATCGAAAGTGCGACGGCCTTTTGCAAGCTCCGCGGCAACCCGTACGTGGAGCTTGTGCATTGGCTCCACCAACTGCTGCAAGCCCCGGATGGCGACCTGCAGCGGATGCTGCGCCATGCCGGCGCCGACCTGTCCGTGCTGGAAGCCGACCTGACCCGCGCGCTGGCCGCGTTGCCTGCCGGGGCCACCTCGATTAGTGACTTTTCGTTCCAGCTTGAGTCGGCGATCGAGCGGGCCTGGGTCTATGCGACGCTTGCTTTTTCCGATGACCGCGTGCGCGGCGCCTACCTGCTCGCTGCGCTGCTCAAGACGCCGGAGTTGCGCCGTACGGTGCTGGGCATCTCAAGCCAGTTCGCGAAGCTGCGGCCCGACGACGTGGTGGAAATGGCACCGGCGCTGATCGCGCAATCGCCTGAGAGCCGTGAAGCGGCCTATGACGGCAGTGGCCTGGCACCCGCCACACCGGGTGAAGCCAGTGGCGCGATGGCTCCTGCCAGTGCCGGCAAGCCCGCCCTGGGCAGGTATTGCCGCGACCTGACCGAGGAGGCACGCGCGGGCCGGCTGGATCCGGTGATCGGCCGCGAGCATGAGATCCGCACCATGACGGACATTCTGCTGCGCCGCCGTCAGAACAATCCGCTTCTGACCGGAGAGGCGGGTGTCGGCAAGACCGCCGTCGTCGAGGGGCTGGCACAGGCCATTGCCGCGGGTGAGGTGCCGCCTAGCCTGAAGGACGTCAGGCTGCTGAGCCTCGACGTGGGTGCGCTGCTGGCGGGCGCCAGCATGAAGGGCGAGTTCGAGGCGCGGTTGAAGGGCGTGCTTGAGGAAGCTGCCAAATCCCCGACGCCCGTGATCCTGTTCGTCGATGAAGTCCACACGCTGGTTGGCGCCGGTGGCCAGGCCGGCACTGGCGATGCCGCGAACCTGCTCAAACCGGCGCTGGCGCGTGGGGCACTGCGCACGATCGGCGCCACCACCTGGAGCGAATACAAGCGCCACATCGAGAAGGATCCGGCGCTTGCGCGCCGCTTCCAGGTCCTGCAGGTCATGGAACCGGATGAAGCCAGGGCGGTCGCCATGGTGCGGGGTCTGGTCCGGACGTTCGAGGCGCATCACCAGGTGCTGATCCGCGACGAGGCGGTGCGCGCCGCCGTCAGGCTATCGCATCGCTTTATACCGTCGCGGCAGTTGCCCGACAAGGCGATCAGCCTGCTCGACACCGCTTGTGCACGCGTAGCCCTGTCATTGCATGCACCCCCGGCAGAAGTCGAACATCTGCGCCACGAACTCGCCGCGGCCGACGCCGAGTGCACGCTATTGGCCCGGGAAGCCGGCTTTGGCCGGCCGGACGCTGCGCGGATTGAGCTCGCACGGGTTCGGCGCGAGCAGGTCGAAGCCGACCTGGTTTTGGCCGAAGCGCGCTGGGACCGGGTGCGCGTTCTGGCGACCGACCTCGTCGCCCGCCGACACGCGCTGGTGCAGTCCGCGTCGGATGAATCGACGGTCACCGCCCCGGCGCGGCGATCCCTGGCTGAGCTCGAGGGCCGTCTTCATGCCGCGCAAGTGGATGCGCCGCTTGTGTACACGGAAGTGGATGAAGCCGTGGTCGCTGCAACCGTCGCCGACTGGACCGGTATCCCGGTTGGGCGCATGGTCGCGGACGAGGTGGCAACCGTGATGCAGTTGCCGCAGACACTTGGCGAACGCGTGATCGGGCAAGGCCATGCGCTGATCCAGCTCGGGGAGCGCGTCACGACCGCCCGCGCACAACTGACTGACCCCAACAAACCGGTCGGGGTCTTCCTGCTGGCAGGTCCGTCGGGTGTTGGCAAGACCGAGACTGCGCTGGCGTTGGCCGACGCCCTGTACGGTGGCGAGCAAAACCTCATCACCATCAACCTCTCGGAGTTCCAGGAGCCGCACACCGTCTCGACCCTCAAGGGCGCGCCGCCGGGTTATGTCGGCTACGGCGAAGGGGGCGTACTGACCGAAGCGGTGCGCCGCCGGCCCTACAGCGTGGTGTTGCTCGACGAGGTCGAGAAGGCCCATGCGGATGTCCACGAAGTCTTCTACCAGGTCTTCGACAAGGGCTACATGGAGGATGGCGAGGGGCGCCATATCGACTTCAGGAACACCATCCTGCTGCTCACCAGCAATGCCGGATCCGATCTGCTGGCGAATCTCTGTGAAGACGCGGCGCTGATGCCGGAGCCCGCTGCGCTGCGCGATGCGCTGATGCCCGAGCTGCGCAAGGTGTTCACGGCGGCGTTCCTTGGGCGGCTGGTAGTCGTGCCCTATCTGCCGCTGGCGGCCGACAACCTTGGCCGCATCGTGCGGCTGCACCTCGATCGCGTGGTGGCGCGCATGCAGCATCAGCACGGCATTGTGCTGACGTACGACGACCCGGTGGTCGAGTTCATCGTGGCGCGCTGTCCGGTCGGCGAGACCGGAGCCCGGCAGCTGATCGGCTTTATTGAACAGGTGGTCCAGCCTCAACTGGCACGCCTGTGGCTGTTGGCCCTGTCTGAGAAGCGCCAGCTCGCGGTGATCGGGATGCGCGTCGCCGACAACGCGCCTGCCGGGCTCGCCTACCACACCGAATACCGCGCTGGCCACGATGCCGTTGTGCCGGAGTGTCCCGAGGCCGGCTCGGCTTGACGCCGGCCGGCATGTCCATGTAACCCGCTGGGGAGATCCATGTCTGTTGTGAACAGTTCGCAGAAATTCATCGCGCGCAACCGCGCGCCGCGCGTGCAGATCGAGTACGACGTCGAAGTCTATGGCTCGGAGAAGCGTATCGAGCTGCCCTTCGTGATGGGCGTCCTGGCCGATCTGTCGGGCAAGCCAGCCGAGCCGCTGCCGGCGGTTGCCGATCGCAAGTTTCTTGAGATCGATATCGACAACTTCGACGAGCGCATGAAGGCCATGAAGCCGCGCGTGGCGTTTGCGGTGCCCAGCACGCTGTCCGGCGACGGCCAGCTCATGGTCGACATGACATTCGAGAGCATCGAAGATTTTTCGCCCGCGGCGGTAGCCGGAAAGGTCGATGCGCTCAGGCAATTGCTCGAAGCCCGCACCCAGCTCGCCAACCTGCAGACCTACATGGATGGCAAGTCCGGCGCCGAATCGCTGATCAACCAGTTGCTGCAGGATCCCGCGCTGCTGCAGTCGCTTGCCAAGGCGCCCAAGCCCAGGGCCGGCGACGACGAACTTCAGTCGCCGCAGTCCTGAATGGATCGGCTACTTGCCTACCTGAACCACCTCATCAAGCAAGGAATCCATGGCCTCCGCCCAACAAGCACAACAGCAAGCGCTCGCGAGCGCTGACCATTCCGACTTCGCCACGCTGATCAGCCGCGAATTTTCGCCCAAGACCGACCAGGCCCGCGAGGCCGTCGATCTCGCCGTCAAGACCCTGGCCGAGCAGGCGCTCGCCAGCTCGTTCACCATGAGCGATGATGCCTACAAGAGCATCGAAGCCATCATCGGCGCCATCGACAAGAAGCTTTCCGAGCAGATCAACCTGATCCTGCACCATGAGGACTTCCAGAAGCTGGAGTCAGCCTGGCGCGGCCTGCACCACCTGGTCTCAAACACCGAAACCGACGACAAGCTGCGCATCCGCGTGATGGATGTGTCCAAGGAAGAGCTGCGCCGGACCCTGCGCCGCTACAAGGGCATCGGCTGGGACCAAAGCCCGTTCTTCAAGCGCATCTATGAGGAAGAGTACGGCCAGCTTGGTGGCGAGCCATACGGCTGCCTGGTGGCCGACTACTACTTCGACCACACTCCGCCCGACGTCGAACTCCTTGGCTCGCTCGCCAAGATCTCGGCAGCGGCTCACGCCCCGTTCATTGCCGGTGCCTCGCCGTCTGTGCTGCAGATGGATTCGTGGCAGGAACTGGCCAATCCGCGCGATCTGTCCAAGATATTTCAGAACCTGGAATACGCGCCGTGGAACAGCCTGCGCAACTCGGAAGATGCCCGCTATGTCGGCCTCGCCATGCCGCGTTTCCTGTCGCGCCTTCCCTACGGCATCAACACCAATCCGGTCGATGAGTTTGACTTCGAGGAAGACACCGACGGTGCGGATCACCGCAAGTACGTGTGGAGCAATGCCGCCTACGCCATGGCGGTCAACATCAACCGCTCGTTCAAGCTCTATGGCTGGTGCACGCTGATCCGAGGCGTCGAAAGCGGCGGCGTGGTCGAGAACCTGCCGTGCCACACCTTCCCGACCGATGATGGCGGTATCGACATGAAGTGCCCGACCGAGATCGCCATCTCGGACCGCCGTGAAGCCGAACTGTCGAAGAACGGCTTCATCTCGCTGGTGCACCGCAAGAACACCGACTACGCAGCATTTATCGGCGCCCAGTCGATGCAGAAGCCAGCCGAGTACTACGACGCTGATGCGACCGCCAACGCCAACCTCTCGGCACGCCTGCCGTACCTGTTCGCCTGCTCGCGCTTTGCCCATTACCTGAAGTGCATCGTGCGCGACAAGATCGGTGCTTTCAAGGAGCGCGAGGACATGCAGCGCTGGCTCAACGAATGGATCATGAACTACGTTGATGCCGACCCGGCCAACTCGTCGCAGGAGACCAAGGCGCGCCGACCGCTGGCGGCAGCCGAGGTGGTCGTCGAGGAATTGGAAGGCAACCCCGGCTACTACAGCGCCAAGTTCTTCCTGCGTCCGCACTTCCAGCTCGAGGGCCTGACCGTCTCGCTGCGGCTGGTCGCGCGCCTGCCATCGGTCAAGGACGCCGCCTGAGCGTCGCTCAGGCATTGAAACGTACCGGTAGTTCCACGCCGAGGTATCGCGCCCCCTGAGCTAATTGGGGACGCAGCCCTGGTTGTGGCTCTTGTCTGTAGTACCTGTCTTTACGTCAAGGAGTTTTGCAATGGCACAGGACATTTTCCTGAAGATCAACGGCATCGACGGCGAGTCGCAGGATTCGTCGCACAAGAACGAAGTCGAAGTACTGGCCTGGGACTGGAACATCGAGCAGCAGTCCACCATGCACGCGGGCAGTGGCGGCGGCGCCGGCAAGGCGACCGTGTCGGACTTGTCCTTCGAGCACTTCATCGACCGCGCCTCGCCCAACCTGATGAAGTACTGCCTGACCGGCAAGCACATCAACGAAGCCGTGCTGGTGGTGCGAAAGGCCGGCGGCAATCCGCTCGAATACCTGAAGCTCACCATGACCGACGTGATCGTCACCAAGGTGAGCCCCAAGGGTTCGGTGGATGACGAAGTACGCATGCGCGAGAAGGTGGCGCTGTCGTTCTCCAAGGTGAAGCAGGAGTATGTGGTGCAGAACGCCCAGGGCGGCAGCGGCGGGGCCGTGACCGCGGGCTACGACATCAAGGGCAACAAGGAAGCCTGATTGTCATGGCTGGCCTCGCCGGCTACCAGTGTTGAAGCTGGCGAGGCCAAGGAGTCTGGCACTGACCGAGTGTGGAATCCGCGTGGATGACAACGGCCCGACTCTGAGCGGCCGTTAAAGAGATGACCTCATGAGTGCGCTAGATAATCTGAAAAACCTGGCCGTTGGGCGGAATCGCACCGTCAGCGTCTCCAGCGCGGCGATACCCGACCTGCTGGGACAGTCCCAGTTGGAGTTCGTGCGGCTCTCAGGTCATGAGGGATTGAGCGAACTCTTCACCTACAAGGTAGACCTGCGTGCGGTCTCGCCTGCCGCGGAACAGTATCTTGCCGAGGCAGATCCCGATGCGATGATCGGCCGCGAGATGACCGTCACCATCCAGCTCGATGGCATGGGCACGGGCCTGCTGGGCAGGGTGGGGGCTGGGCACCGTGAGATCACCGGTGTCGTCTCCGATATCGAGCATGTCGGTGGCGTTGCGGAGAATCGCATGTACCGGTTCACGCTGCGCCCCTGGCTGTGGCTGGCGACGCAGACGTCCGACTTCAAGCCTTTCCAGAAGAAGACGGTCATCGAAATTCTGGATGAGGTCCTCGCAGACTATCCTTTCGCGGTGGAGAAGCGCCTCGATACATCGGTCTATCCGAAGCTGGTCTGGGAGGTGCAGCATGGCGAGACCGATGCCCATTTCATTCAACGCCTGACCGAAGAGTATGGCATTACATATTTCTTCGAGCATGACGGCGGGCACCACCGGCTGATCCTGGCCGCCGAGTCGGGGGCGTACCGCGAGTTTCCCAGCGAGGCCTATCACACGCTGCCGATCTATCCGCGTGGCTTCAAGATCGACCAGGAACATCTGGTTCGCTTCGATCCTGTCAACCGGCTGCGCACGGGCAAGGTGACGCTGAACGACTACGATCCGCGCAAGCCGCGCGCGAATCTGACCACCGGCAACAGCCAGCCGCGCGATACCAGCTTCGCCGACTTCGAGCGCTATGAGCACCCGGGCGACTATGTCGACCCGGCGGTGGGCGAGATGCGGGCGAGGATCCGCATGGAGGAGCGCCGCTCGCGTGGCCGGCGTGCGCGTGGCGTGGGTGCGCTGCGCGGGGTTGCGGCGGGCTGCACCTATCTGGTGAGCAATCACAGCAACCCGACGATGAACCGCGAGTACCTCGTGACCGGCGCCACGCTGGATCTGGAGGATGTCGGCGGCGAATCCGGCAGCGGGCAACAGTTTTCGTGCCGCGTTGCGTTTGAAGCGCATCCCACTGATGAAGTCTTCCGCCCGCCGCGCACGGTCGGCAAACCACGCGTGGCCGGCGTGCAGCGGGCGGTGGTGACCGGCCCGAAGAACCAGGAGATCTGGTGCAACGATCACGGCAACGTGATCATTCAATTCGAATGGGACCGCTACGGGAAGTACGACGAGAACTCGTCGCCATGGATTCGGGTGGTCAATGGCTGGTCGGGCGACCAGTTCGGCGCGATGCACATTCCGCGGATCAGGCAGGAGGTCATTGTGGCGTTCATCAACGGCGATCCAAACCGTCCGGTGATCGTCGGGCGGGCGCCGAACCAGCTCAATCTGCCGCCCTGGGCGCTGCCGGGGCAGCATGCCTTGTCGGGGATCCGCAGCAAGGAGCTGTTTGGCGGGCGCCACAACCACCTGTTGATGGACGACACGCAGGACCAGATCCAGGCGCAGCTGTCCTCGGACCACCAGGCATCGCAACTGAACCTGGGCTATCTGACCGGGGTGCCGGACCACGCCGGTCGCAAGGACCGGCGTGGCGAAGGCTTTGATCTGCGCACCGATGGGCAGGGTGCGATACGCGGCGCGAAGGGGTTGTTCGTCACGGCCGAAGGGCAGGTAGGCGCCATGGGCGGGCACCTGTCGCGCGACGAGTTTATCCGCTGCATGGAGGCGGCGCTGGAGGCGGCGAAGTCGTTGGGGGACTATGGCCATGCCCATGAAGGGCTGGCTGCCGATACGGATCCGCAGGCCGAACTCACGCGGGCCGTGAGGGAGTGGGACGCTGGCGCCAACAACCACAAGGACGCGCCTGGTAAGGGAGGTCAGCCGTTGATCGGTGCCTATGCGCCGGCGGGCATGGCGCTGGCCACGCCCAAGGTATTGACTACCTATGCCGGCGCGCATATCGACACCGTCTCACGGTTGAACCAGCAAATGACCGCAGGGCAGCAGTTCGTTGTCAATGCGGGGCAGGGAATCGGGTTCTTCGCGCACAGCGGTGAGCTGCGCGGCATCGCGCACCAGGGCAATCTGGTTCTGCAGGCGCAGAAATCCAACATCGAAGCGAATGCCAGACAGAACGTAGTGGTGACCGCAACCGACGGCGCGATCCTGCTCAATGCCAAGGCCAGCATCACTCTCATGAGCGGCAACGCGGGCATCCGCATCGCCGATGGCGGTGTGGAGGTGTTCGGGCCGTCGCGTGTGCATCTCAATACCGGGGACTTCGATATGCCGGGGGCGCAGAGCATTTCACAAGCGATGAACGATTGGGAGCACACCCAGTTCAACGAGGGCTTTCGTCTGGTTGATACCGCGGACAAGCCCCTCGTTAACTATGCCTATGAATTGGTCCGACAGGATGGAACGATGCTCCGAGGTGTCACCGATGCGCAAGGGCATCTTGCGCATCAGAAGAGTGAGATTGCCGAGATGCTTGAACTGCGAATTCTCGGTCCGGTGGCATAGGCGAGAACATTGGGTACGAACATGTCAGAGGAACTTGGCAAAGCGGCAAGCAGCGAACGTATGGCTACGGGCTTCCCTGACGGGGACGGCTCGATGCGATATGGCTGGACCATGACTCCGAGCCCGTTGACTGATCTGGTCAAGCTGGTGATTAAGCCTGTCAATGTGCTTCCGGTGATCTTTGTGCCGGGGATTATGGGCAGCAACTTAAAGAGCCGGGAGCGCGGCACGCCGGTGTGGCGCTTGGATGCGACGCTGGGACAGCCACTAGGCTTGCTTAGGAAACTGGGGACGAAGGGGGCCGGAGAGCGCCAGTCCTTGCTTCACCCGGACGAAACACTGGTCGACGATGACGGCGCAGTGCCCATCTCCGCTGCGGGCAGTATTGCGGGCAAGTCCGGCTACAAGGCGCGTGGCTGGGGCGAAGTCGGAGAGACTAGCTACGGAGCCTTCCTGCTCTGGCTGGAGCGCACCCTGAACGATCCCGGAAAGCGCCACGACAAGGGCTGGCCGGATGCGCTGAGGCCAGCCTTCTCCGACCCTTCGGGGCCTTGGGGGGCACACCGGCCGTTCGCGCAATGCTTGCCAGGCGAAGTGGACAGAGCGCGGAACTGGTTCTATCCGGTCTATGCCTGCGGCTACAACTGGCTTGGGGACAATGCCCTGTCGGCGCAGCGCCTAAAGGCCCGCATCGATCAGGTTATCGAGATCCATCGCCAGGGCCTTGGCCGATGCGAACAGGTGATGCTCGTTACCCATTCAATGGGTGGTCTGGTTGCACGCGCTTGCGCGCAAATGGATGGAATGGCCGAAAAGATCGTGGGGATTATGCATGGCGTGATGCCGGCCACAGGCGCTCCCGTTGCGTATCGTCGATGCAAGGTAGGTATGCGAGACGAGGACTATGGCGCGAGCCTGGTCATCGGCCAGACGGGGCAGGAAGTGACCGCGGTGTTCGCGCAGGCGCCAGGCGCGCTGGAGTTGCTACCCACGCAACAGTACAACAGCAGCTGGCTGCTAGTGAAGGACCCCAGTGGTATCGACCTGCTGCCGCCACAGCCAGATCCTTACGAGGGCATCTATGCCGTGAAGGATCGCTGGTGGGCACTCATCAAGGAAGAGTGGCTTGCACCACAGGAGGGGGTGCCTATCCGGTGGAAGATCGTGAAGGCAAACATAGACACGGCAAAGCAATTCCATACGAGCATATGTGACCGCTACCATTCCCAAACCTATGGGTTCTATGGCGCCGACTCGAGGCAGAAAAGCTTCGAACATATGGTCTGGCGTATGAAAGTGGGGATCGAACCGGGAGATGGCACTGGGAAGGCAGCGCTAGCGGAGGTTATGCGCATGCCGCCGCGAGAGCAAGTGCGAATGGATGGCGTGAGTCCGGAGTTTGTAGGTGGCCAACGCATTATGCAGATTGTGCCTTCGACCTTGGGCGCTTCAGTTGTGCAATACGACACCAGCCACTACGAGTTGCATGCCTCCCCGCAGGATGGCGGTGGAGACGGAACGGTTCCGATCAGCTCAGGCCGGGCACCAGCTGCAGCCGCCAACGTCCGGCAATGGTTTGCGCTCAAGGGCTTTGCACATGAGCCTGCATACAAGGACGATACCGCGCGTGCGGTGACGCTATACGCCATCGTCAAGCTGACGGCGCTGGCAAGGGAACCTCAGCGAGCAGGGCTATGAGCACCATAAGATCCCTCGCCGGCCTGCTGTTGGCAGCGCTCCTTAGCACCGGTTGCCAGCGTGCAGCCTCCAACCCATTTCCTCCTATGGATATCCATCAGCCCTTCAAGACGCACTGTATTGGCCGCTTCCTGATTGATTTGCCGGAGGAGTTTCATCCAATACCCGATTCGATCGACGGCTTGGGTAACGCGGAGCTTTTCTACGGCAGGGATGCGAATTTTCAACGTATCTATATCCAAGTGCCGAAACAGCGTTCACCAGAGATTGAACCGGTCTTGTTACGAGAGGATTTCAACCGCGTCGTCGGTGATCGAGAACAAGAACTGCATACCAAGAAGAATGACAAGAGCGGGCTTCCCATGCTACGGGCAATGGAGCGTATAGGGCAAAGCGCGGTGATGTTTCGACGCTATAGCAATCAGCAGATCGATGGCTATTTTGTAAGTGAGCTTCACCTCCAGGTGGACAGTGTCAGGTATGTCGTGCTGAAGACGGACGTGCTGGAGGCCGATGACCTGCGTTCGGAGGAAGCGAGACTGAAGAATCTTGCCGGCAAAACGTATGCCTACACCGATGCAGAAGCGGCCGGGCCGGGATTCTGTGTCAACGGATTGGCGCTCAACGACCAGCATGACGAAGAGGTTGGAAGGTTCTACTTCAGGAGCGATATTCATAAGGATATGTTCTTCGAAATCTATTCGCGCGCACTGGCCGAGCAGGATGAAGGACTGTTCGCAAGAGTGGATCGGCACAGGGAAGGTGCCACGCTGGAATTGAGAATGGCGATTCACTCATTGCGAAAAGACCGGCCTCGTGTGGCTGGTATGGAGGCGGAGGAGCTTCTCGATACCTTCAAGGAGAATGGCTATCGGATGCAGGGATTCACTGTGGAAACTCGGCGTGACAACCCGGGACACATGCGACCACAAATGAAGCTTGAGCTAACGGCAGGTGGCCAGATTCCGGGAGCATCCGACTATGTTGACTCATCGCTTTCGAATGACAACGCGCTGTTGTTGTGGGACAAGGTGGTAAGTTCGATCCGGCCCCGGCCAGGTGCGGTGGGGGGAGAGAAGAGATGAGCGGGGAAACCAGAGTCGATCCCATGAATAGGCTAGCTGCTCTTGCTTCGCGTTCTCGCACCGTCAGCGTTTCGAGCGCAGCCATTCCTGATTTGCTGGGACAGCCCCAGTTGGAGTTCGTGCGGCTCTCAGGTCATGAGGGATTGAGCGAACTCTTCACCTACAAGGTAGACCTGCGTGCGGTCTCGCCTGCCGCGGAACAGTATCTTGCCGAGGCAGATCCCGATGCGATGATCGGCCGCGAGATGACCGTCACCATCGAGCTCGATGGCATGGGCACCGGCCTGCTGGGTGGGGTGGGGGTTGGGCATCGCGAGATCACCGGTGTCATCTCCGATATCGAACATGTCGGTGGCGTTGCGGAGAATCGCCTGTACCGGTTCACGCTGCGCCCCTGGCTGTGGCTGGCGACGCAGACGTCCGACTTCAAGCCTTTCCAGAAGAAGACGGTCATCGAAATTCTGGATGAGGTCCTCGCAGACTATCCTTTCGCGGTGGAGAAGCGCCTCGATACATCGGTCTATCCGAAGCTGGTCTGGGAGGTGCAGCATGGCGAGACCGATGCCCATTTCATTCAACGCCTGACCGAAGAGTATGGCATTACATATTTCTTCGAGCATGACGGCGGGCACCACCGGCTGATCCTGGCCGCCGAGTCGGGGGCGTACCGCGAGTTTCCCAGCGAGGCCTATCACACGCTGCCGATCTATCCGCGTGGCTTCAAGATCGACCAGGAACATCTGGTTCGCTTCGATCCTGTCAACCGGCTGCGCACGGGCAAGGTGACGCTGAACGACTACGATCCGCGCAAGCCGCGCGCGAATCTGACCACCGGCAACAGCCAGCCGCGCGATACCAGCTTCGCCGACTTCGAGCGCTATGAGCACCCGGGCGACTATGTCGACCCGGCGGTGGGCGAGATGCGGGCGAGGATCCGCATGGAGGAGCGCCGCTCGCGTGGCCGGCGTGCGCGTGGCGTGGGTGCGCTGCGCGGGGTTGCGGCGGGCTGCACCTATCTGGTGAGCAATCACAGCAACCCGACGATGAACCGCGAGTACCTCGTGACCGGCGCCACGCTGGATCTGGAGGATGTCGGCGGCGAATCCGGCAGCGGGCAACAGTTTTCGTGCCGCGTTGCGTTTGAAGCGCATCCCACTGATGAAGTCTTCCGCCCGCCGCGCACGGTCGGCAAACCACGCGTGGCCGGCGTGCAGCGGGCGGTGGTGACCGGCCCGAAGAACCAGGAGATCTGGTGCAACGATCACGGCAACGTGATCATTCAATTCGAATGGGACCGCTACGGGAAGTACGACGAGAACTCGTCGCCATGGATTCGGGTGGTCAATGGCTGGTCGGGCGACCAGTTCGGCGCGATGCACATTCCGCGGATCAGGCAGGAGGTCATTGTGGCGTTCATCAACGGCGATCCAAACCGTCCGGTGATCGTCGGGCGGGCGCCGAACCAGCTCAATCTGCCGCCCTGGGCGCTGCCGGGGCAGCATGCCTTGTCGGGGATCCGCAGCAAGGAGCTGTTTGGCGGGCGCCACAACCACCTGTTGATGGACGACACGCAGGACCAGATCCAGGCGCAGCTGTCCTCGGACCACCAGGCATCGCAACTGAACCTGGGCTATCTGACCGGGGTGCCGGACCACGCCGGTCGCAAGGACCGGCGTGGCGAAGGCTTTGATCTGCGCACCGATGGGCAGGGTGCGATACGCGGCGCGAAGGGGTTGTTCGTCACGGCCGAAGGGCAGGTAGGCGCCATGGGCGGGCACCTGTCGCGCGACGAGTTTATCCGCTGCATGGAGGCGGCGCTGGAGGCGGCGAAGTCGTTGGGGGACTATGGCCATGCCCATGAAGGGCTGGCTGCCGATACGGATCCGCAGGCCGAACTCACGCGGGCCGTGAGGGAGTGGGACGCTGGCGCCAACAACCACAAGGACGCGCCTGGTAAGGGAGGTCAGCCGTTGATCGGTGCCTATGCGCCGGCGGGCATGGCGCTGGCCACGCCCAAGGTATTGACTACCTATGCCGGCGCGCATATCGACACCGTCTCACGGTTGAACCAGCAAATGACCGCAGGGCAGCAGTTTGTTGTCAATGCGGGGCAGGGAATCGGGTTCTTCGCGCACAGCGGTGAACTGCGCGGCATCGCGCATCAGGGCAATCTGATTCTGCAGGCGCAGAAATCCAACATCGAAGCGAATGCCAGACAGAACGTAGTGGTGACCGCAACCGACGGCAACATCGTTCTGAATGCGGGCAAGAGCCTGAGCTTGATGACAGCGGACGGCGCCGGCATCCGCATTGGCGGAGGCAAGGTGGACATCTATGGTCCTGGCGGGATTCTGCTGCATACCTCGGATTTCGACATCGTCGGGCCGTCCAGCCTGAGCGGACCGTTGCCGCAGTTTAGCCAGGGTGACGCGGGCCGGAAGTTCCTGCTGAAGGCAGGCGAGCTTGAGCGACCGGTCGCCAATGCACCCTACCAGATTGTCAAGGCGGACGGCAGTGTGGTGGAAGGTGTAACCAATGCCGCTGGCGAAACCGCGCAGTCGGCTTCGGATCTGATCGAGGCGGTAAGCGTAAAAATATTTGCGCCCAAGCTGTACTGAGCCCGCTTTGCATTGATCACCACGGAACGAGAGATGAGTGAATCCACAGTATCCAAGCAAGGGGTCAACCCGATTGCCAGCGCCGACGATATTCACGTCCCAAGTAAGGCGCCCCGCAAACTCGACCTGAAGACACTGCCCGGCATCATCATCTTCGTGCACGGCGTGAACTCGAACGGCGAATGGTTCGCTAGCGCCGAAGAAGGCTTGTGCAAAGGCTTGAATCAGCGCCAGCAGCGCGGGGAAACGGGCGATACGTACGATATGGGGGCGCTACGGCCAGCGCAGTATCTGCCGGAACTGACGACCAAAGGCTACCTGTCCCGAGAAGTCAAGGCGACGAACTTCGTTGCCGATGGCGACCAGAGCCCTGTCATCCGATTCCGTTGGGGCTACGCGGCGAACAAAGCCGATCTGAAAAGGGTTGGCAAGAATATCCTACTCGACGAGGACAATGCCTGGGGCGGGGGGCCCTTCGCCAACGGATGCTCTGCCTTGCCGGATCTGTGGACCACTGGCACGGTCACCGACCTGTTTGCCGGGTTGCAGGCGCAGGACCTGAATACGGAGACCAGCCGGCTGATCTACGGCTGCCCCCCACGCCACTACGGCGCGCATGCTGCCCGGCGCCTGGCCGCACTGGTGGCGCAAGTCCGGGTCAAGCACAAGGAAGCCTATGGCAAGGTGTGTCCGGTCACGGTGGTCTGTCACAGCCAGGGCAATATGGTCGGCCTGGCCTCGGCATTTATCGGCAAGCATGACTTTGCCGGCGACGGCGTGGCGGATACCTATGTACTCGCCAATCCGCCATACAGCGTCCTGCCTAACTTCTTCGATAACTTCGCGCAGTACAACGCTGACACTGACCTGGGCCGCGTCACCGTTTTTGCGCGGCGCAAGACGCTGGATCGCTTCTTTGAGATTGTTGGTAGCTCTAGCTTTGATCATGCCAGCGACGACTGTGTCAACGCCCTGACGCCAACGCGGCGTCCCAAGGAGGGCGAAGTCCCATGGACGGCCGGCCAAGACAGCAAGGAGCGTCAGACGCGCAAGCACGTCTTCCTCTACAGCAATCCCCACGATCAAGTGATTTCAGTGAGCACCGTCCAGGGCATGGGCTGGCTGGGCTTGTCGAAGGAGGTGCTGGCCGGTACCGATCACGACATGCTGGAGTCGGCCAAGGCGCGCGGCGATCGCCCCTATGCTTTCGCGCATCATGCCGACGTCTTGTTTCAGCGTGTGTGGGCCCAAGGCAATCCGGGCAAGTATGGCCAGATGCCATTCGAAGTGGGTGCCAAGCCAAGCAACTTCATCTATTACGACAAGGGTAACCCGTCGAAGGTCGATCCGATCCAGGGCAATGGGAGGGCATTCTGGTACCGCAAGCCATTGCCGCTGCGCTTTCACCTGACGCGGGTATGGCAGGACGACCAGCGCGGCTTCGGAGAGAAGCTCGGCGCAACCGTGCTCGGTGGTATCTACGAAATGACTTTCGCCCTGCTGCGGGCAACGACCTTCGGACATGTCAGTTATGTACCCGTAAACGCCGATCCGCCGAACGGCTGGTCCGTGCCGATCAATGCCCCGGCCGTGAAGGAGCCCATCGCACCGCGGGCGATCCACCTGTATCACACCGACAAGCGGGCGCCTGACGATGGCGGGCAAAGCGCGAAAGCCGGGACGGTGGAAGGGGTCTTCAACCAGGGACCGGAGTCGCACACGGATGCGCTCAATCGGAAAGGCCGGAGCGACGACATCTACGACCAGTACCGGAGCGCGGGGCAGGGCGCGGCAGACTACAGCGACGAAGCGGCGCTGCGCTATGAACACAATGCCAGCGTGCGTCAGCTTGCCCGGCGCAAGGCTGGCGACCCCTATGAAGCGGCCATCGAGCAGATGAAGGATGGCGGGGATCTTACGGGAGACGAGTTCGCGGAATTCCGCGAGTTCGATACCGAAAAGCGCGAGTACTTCCTGAAGTATGCGGTGGACCTGAATGCCACGAACCACTCGACCATCCTGACAAATCCCGAGCATTGCGAAAAGGTACTGGCTTATGACGTGGATGTGGGCATCTGCTTGATGCCGCAGAAGGAGTTGAAGTGGCTGCGGCAGTTCGCAGACTGGCGGCGCTGTGATCCGAAAGACGATCAAATGAAGGAATGGAGTTGGTACTACGGTTCCGGTCGTATTAGCGACCAAAAATTGGAAGAGCGTGAAGAGTATGCGCCAGAAGCGCCGCGCACTCTTGGCATGGATGACGAGCGCTCGGACAGCCGTATCTCCCAGACACCTTCCGCAAGCAAGCATCAACGACCCACCGAGCGTGACCCAGTCTTCGGTGGGCAAATTCCGCAGGGAGGGCTCGGTGAACACCACTGATCGATTCAAACAGCACACCAATCGTCTAGCCATCGCCATCGCGGGAGCCGCCACTGCGGCGCTGCTGTCGGCCTGTTCATCGGGAAAACCCATGTCTACCTATCACCGAGACCCGTCGCCGTATCCAATTACTGCGCGCGCACCCGTGAGCGGCCCTGACGCCCCAGCCGCATATGTCCTTGGCGTGCAATGGATGAATCCCCTGATGTGGAAGGACTACCCGACCCACTGGAATCTGCTGTGGGCGCAGGGAATGGCGGATCGCAATCCGTCCGATACGGACAGCCCGCATCTGAAGCTCGGTGATGCGCCGGGGCTGCTCGTCGGCGGCGTCAACCCAGTCTGGAAGGACGACAATCCCAACCCGGTGTACTGGAAAGCGCTTAATGCCCTGATTCGTGAACCGCTCTATCCACTGGGATACCACACCGCGGTCAACGCTAATTACTTCTATTCGATCCGGAACGGCACGCGACGGCCGGACTTTGCCGACATCCGGGTGTTCGCCGGCATGCCGCAGGCGTGGATCAATACACCGACCTATATCAAGGAGTCGAATCGGTATTTGAATGGCCGAGACGAACTTGCTCAACATATCCGGCTTGGCATGCCGGCACCCTCAATATTGGCGGAGAACGAGGAGCACGCCGAGGCGCGCATGGTTGACCTCTTCATAAAAACATACGACAACAGGGGTAGCCTGATACGGGGGCTGTCTCATGACAGCGATATGACAATCGGCCTGCCCACCTTCACGCTCAATGCCGCGCGCCGGTTGTTCTTCATGGGGATTTATAGCGCAGCTGAGGCGATGGATCTGGAGGCTTTCCCCGAACCAAAACTAGCCAATGTCACGGTGATGGCGGGCGCGGAAACCGTGGGCTTCTATGACCTGCAGGCGGCGATTGCCTACCTGAACGCCAATCCGAAGAAGACGGTGTGGGTGTACACCATGGACGCGCCCAACTATCCGAAAGGCGAGCAGACCAACGAAAATTCGGTGCTGCTGATCCTGGGCCATCCCAGCGCGGACTGGGGCTATGCGCCGCTGGCCGCGTTGTACACCCCGCAGCAGCATGAGGGCGGCATCGGAGCAAGGGCAGCCACGCCCGGCGGCGCTTGGCAGGGTCTGCTGCAAGCGGTGCAAGTGCAGGCGCCACAGGCCTTTCCGGTCGACCGCATCTACCACGACATTGACCGGCGCGCGCCCATTGTGAATACGGCGCTCGCCCCGCTGCGCGCGGCGGTGCATCAGCGGTGGCCGGACCTGGACCAGCTGAAAGACTTCCGCAGCGTCTCGGAACATATGGTGGGACCGGCCCGCGCGGTCAGTGCGGGACTGAACATTGCCTATGCGGTCGCGTATGCGGACCAGACCGGGCATAGCGCAGTGGTGACCAGTGTGGCGAATCCCAACGATGCGTGGACGGTGCTGGTGGCGCCACCGCCAGGCTGGACCAAGCGCGAACCGCCCAGGGAATGGCCGCGGGCGCGGGGCAGGACAACTGCCTACTACCCGTGGTTCGGCAAGCAGACGGACCGGCGTTGAGGGGATGAGAACAATGGTCAATTGGATGAACAAGGTGGTCGTACGGCGCGCGATTGCCGTCTTGGTGGGCGCCGCCGTCGCGGCGCTGCTGTCGGCCTGTTCATCGGGAAAACCCATGTCCAACTATCACCGAGATCCGTCGCCGTATCCACTTGCTGCGCGCACACCCGCGAGCGGCCCCAACGCCCCAGCCGCATATGTGCTTGGCGTGCAATGGATGAATCCGCTGATGTGGAAGGACTACCCGACCCACTGGAATCTGCTGTGGGCGCAGGGGCTGGCGGACCGCAATCCGTCCGATACGGACAGCCCGCATCTGAAGCTCGGCGACGCGCCGGGGCTGCTCGTCCGCGGCGTCAACCCAGTCTGGAAGGACGACAATCCCAACCCGGTCTACTGGAAAGCGCTTAATGCCCTGATCCGTGAGCCGCTCTATCCACTGGGCTACCACACCGCGGTCAACGCGAATTACTTCTATTCGATCCGGAACGGCACGCGACGGCCGGAATTTGCCGACATCCGCATCTTTGCTGGGATGCCGCAGCCGTGGATCAATACACCGACCTATATCAAGGAGTCGAATCGGTACATGAATGGCCGGGACCGATTGGCAGAGCAGGTCGATTGGGGAATGCCGGCACCGTCGATTCTGGCCGAGAACGAAGAGCATGCCGATGAGCGTATGGCGGACTACTTTGTGAAGAACTATGCCGGTTATGACGGTCAGCCCAGAAGGGGACTCCCTTATGACTCGGACATGGTGATTGGCCTGCCCACCTTCACGCTAAATGCCGCGCGCCGGTTGTTCTTCATGGAGATCTATAGCGCGGCCGAGGCGATGAGCCTGAAGCTCTTCCCCGAACCAAAGCTAGCCAACGTCACGGTGATGGCTGGCATAGAAACGGTGGGTTTCTACGATCTGCAGGCGGCGATTGCGTACCTGAAGGCCAATCCGAAGAAGACGGTGTGGGTGTACACCGTGGACGCGCCCAACTATCCGAAAGGCGAGCAGACCAACGAAAACTCGGTGCTGCTGATCCTGGGCCATCCCAGCGCGGACTGGGGCTATGCGCCGCTGGCCGCGTTGTACACCCCGCAACAGCATGAGGGCGGCATCGGAGCAAGGGCAGCCTCGCCCGGCGGCGCTTGGCAGGGTCTGCTGCAAGCGGTGCAAGTGCAGGCGCCACAGGCCTTTCCGGTCGACCGCGTCTACCACGACATGGACCGGCGCGCGCCCAATGTGAATACGGCGCTCGCCCCGCTGCGCGCGGCGGTGCATCAGCAGTGGCCGGACCTGGACCAGTTGAAAGACTTCCGCAGCGTCTCGGAACATATGGTGGGCCCGGCTCGCGCGGCCAGCGCGGGACTGAACATTGCCTATGCGGTCGCGTATGCGGACCAGACTGGGCATAGCGCCGTCGTGACCAGTGTGGCGAATCCCAACGATGCGTGGACGGTGCTGGTGGCGCCCCCGCCAGGCTGGACCAAGCGCGAGCCGCCCAAGGAATGGCCGCGGGCGCGGGGCAGGACAACTGCCTACTACCCGTGGTTCGGCAAGCAGACGGACGCGCGCTAGGCAGACGGGACGCCCGACGGGGTGGCAGTGCTTTGCGCACACAAGGGCCGCACAGGCCATTAACACGGAGTAGCTCCTCATGATGAATCCCAACCGATGTACTACGGTTGTTCTTGCTGCAACGACCTGCCTGCTTTCTGGTCTTGCCAGGGCAGATATCACACCCGGGCAATTGACTGAACTGCAAGGCCAGGCAGCGATGCAACAAGTGGCGGCGACGGGCGCCATGATTGCCATGGTCGAAGGGTGCGCCCAGACCTATCCAGCGCTGCGTGCAGCCGCCCACAACGTATATGTTGCGTTCGGAGTGGATAGTGAGGGAGAGGTTAGCTTTTCCAAGGCGGTAGGCGCTTGCATGGATAAGCGCAGCGCACCGAAGGAGAGTGAATGCCGAGGCCTGGTTCGGCTGGCCAAGCCGCCGCAGAACAGTCGCGACCTGGAAGCCTTCTTTGAGTCGGCAAGTCCTACCGCGGCTGCGAAGATGATTGCGTCATGCAAATAGGTCCGCTGCTGGCGAAGGTTGTACCGGCCCATTGCAGTCAGTACGTCTTTTACCCCGGAGCAAAGATATCAATGGCAGATTCCCTTGTTGTCGTTGGCGATGGTCACACGCATGGTGGCTTCGTGCTGACAGGCTCGCCCAACCGCAGGATCAACGGTCGCCCTATCGCACGTCAGGGGGATGCCGTCAGTTGTCCCTTGCATGGGATAAGCCGCATTTCGCAGGTAAGAGGCCTGTACAAGGTCGATGGCGTGCCGGGTGCGGCCAGCGGTGATATGACGGAATGCGGTGCGGTACTGATTGGCTCGGTGTCGGCGCGGGTGGGCTCATGACTCGCAAGGTTTTCCTGATACGGCACAGGATGGGGAGGACCGTGTCGCTGCTTGGCCTGATCGCAGTATCGGTCCTTGGCTCGGCATGCTCCACAGCGCCGGCCCAGCGCGAGCAGATGAAGCTGGATCTGGCTGTAACCGCCAAAGACACCGTCAACCCTGACGACAAGGGCAGGCCCTCTCCGGTCCTGGTTCGCGTCTACGAACTCAAGACCGACAGCGCGTTTGAGAATGCGGACTACTACTCGCTGGAGAAGTCAGACAAGACGCTGCTGACGCAGGATCTGCTGGCACGGGACGAGTTCATCCTCCGGCCCGGCGAGTCGCGGGGCATCGAGCGCAAGCTCAATCCGGACACGCAAGCCATCGGCATTCTGGTCGGGTACAGGGAGCTTGGCAAAGCCACCTGGAGATCCGTCTACAAACTGCCGCCAGCGCCGGACGCCGCGTGGTACCGCATGGCAATTCCGGCACGCAAGGTCAAGCTGCAAGTCTCGTTGGAACAGCAGACCATCACAATTTCCAAACCTGATTGAATCCATGAGCTGGTACAACAAGATCGTCTGGAGCGAGGGATTGTTCCTGCGCCCGCAACTCTTTCAGCAGCAGGAGCGCTATCTGGAGCACTACGCGCACAAGCGTAGCGCCGCGCTCAGCCCGTTCTTCTGGGGCTTTCACCACTTCTCGATCGACGCTGAAGCGCTCTCGCTGGGTAAGCTGGTGGTCTCCAGTGCCGCTGGAATCTTCCAGGACGGCACGCCCTTTGATGCTCCGGCGCACACGGCGGTGCCGGCGCCGCTTGCGCTTCAGGCCGAGCACCTGAATCAGATCATCTGTCTGGCGGTGCCGATCCGCACGCCAAATGCGGAAGAGACGAACTTCGAGGATGCCACGGATTCGCTGGCGCGATACCGTGCCTTTGAGCAGGAATTGCTGGATGCGAATTCGATCGCACAGGGACCAAAACTGGTGCAGTTGGCAGACTTGCGTCTTCGGCTTTTGCCGGAGAAGGAACTCTCCGAGTCCTGGCTTGGCCTGCCGTTGACAAGAGTGACAGAAATCCGCGCCGATGGCAGTGCCAGACTGGATGCAGCACTGATTCCGCCGGTCAATGTCTACACGGCCAGTGCATTGCTTCAAACATGGCTTACCGAAATCCACGGTCTCCTGCATCTCAGGGCCGATGCGATGGCGGAGCGGCTGTCTGCCGCCACTATGCGGGGCGGGGATGCTGCCGAAGTATCGGAATACCTGATCCTCCAATTGCTGAACCGGTACGAGCCGATTCTGACCCACCTGCTGAAGGCCAAGGCCGCGTCGCCAGAGGTGTTGTACCTGCACCTGGCGGCATTGTCCGGGGAACTGTCGACGTTCGTGCGCACCCAGACCCGTCGTCCGGCTGAGCATGCGGCCTATCGGCACGATGCCCCGCATCTTTGCCTGAAGCCATTGGTTGACGATCTGCGCTTCCTGCTCAATGTGGTGCTGGAACGCGCTGCGCAGCGGATTGAAATCACGGAGCAGTCGCATGGGATCCGGATGGCGGTGCTCGATCCGGGCGAGATCGGCCGTTTTGCGACCTTTGTGCTGGCGGTGACCGCGCAGGTTCCGGCGGATCTGTTGCAGCAGCAGTTTCCGGCCCAGACCAAGGTGGGGCCGTCCGCGCGGCTGGCGGAACTGGTTCGGTCCCATCTTCCTGGCATTCCGCTGCAGTCATTGCCGGTGCCCCCACGGCAGATCCCGTTCAATGCTGGCCATGTCTACTTTGAACTGTCCCAGCAGCACCCGCTCTGGGACCAGGTAGCGCAGTACGGTGGGCTGGCGCTGCACGTAGCGGGGACCTTTCCTGAGTTGCGTATGGAACTGTGGGGAGTGCGGCAATGAGCAAGCCACTTGTGTCGAGTGATCCCCAATTGGACTCGCAAGCAGCGCAGCCTGCCAGGGCAGGAGACCACGCGAGCTCACGCGCCGCAGCAGAGGCGAGCAGCCAGAACGACGTGCGCAAGTCCGTTGAGCAGCGGGTGGAAGAGATCAGCCGCAAGGCCAATCCGTTGCTTGCGGCAGCGCGGCCGCTGTTGCGCGCACTGGCCGACATGCAGACATCGCTGCGACAGGATCAGGCGGTTGCACTGAAGAGAATTCTGGTGGGGGAAGCGAAAGATTTTCAGGCAGTCTGCGAGCGCGCCAATATTCGGCGCGAGCACGTTCTGGCTGCACAGTATTGTCTGTGCACGGCGCTGGATGAGGCTGCCAATGGCATGCCATGGGGGCGCCATACCTGGGCGAACAACAGCTTGCTGATCCAGCTGCATGGCGAGAACGATGGCGGCGAGAAAGTGTTCCAGTTGCTGGGGCGGCTGGCGAGCTCCCCCGCAGAGCACATGGACGTGATCGAGGTGATCTATCACATCTTGTCACTTGGCTTCCTTGGCCGCTATGCCGGCCACGCCGATGGCGATCGCCAGCTCGACGCCATTCGGCAGCGGTTGTTGCACCTGATCAGCGGGGCACGCGAAAGCGTGCCGCGCGACCTGTCGCCACACTGGCGCGGCGCGGACGCCGGGCGCCTCAGCCTGCTTCGCACTGTGCCGGTGTGGGTCACGGTGTCGGTGCTGGCACTGGCGGTCTTTGGCCAGTTCGCCTGGTACAAGTACCAACTCTTGTTCCGCACCCACGATCTCGAACAGCAGATCCTCGCCATCGGCAAGGCGACGCCGCCGGAGCCGCCCAAGGCGCTGCGCCTCGCCGAGTTGCTCAAGGAAGAGATTGCGCGTGGGGTTGTCAGCGTACAGGAGGATGCGACGCGCAGCGCCGTCACGTTCCGCGGGGATGACATGTTCGGCGGCGGCAGCGCCGAGGTCAGCGACAAGGTCCTGCCGTTGCTGGACAAGGTTGCCGGGGAAATCAACAAGGTATCCGGCAAGGTGACCGTGATCGGCCACAGCGACAACGTTCCCATCAAGACGGCGAAGTACCCGTCAAACCAGGCGCTGTCGGAAGAGCGTGCTGCGACCGTGACAGAGTATCTGGCCAGCAAGGGTGTCGCAAAGAATCGGCTCGAAGCGATTGGCAAGGGCGATTCGGAGCCGCTTACCGACAACAAGACGCCCGCCGCCCGGGCAAGGAATCGCCGGGTCGAAATCGTTGTAACGCAGTAATCGGGGTCAGGCATGGAATTTCTGAAACGTATCGGCGCTGTGCTGTTCTCCCGGCAGACGCTCGCGCTCATTGCCGTGCTCATGGTCGCGGCAGCTATCTGGTTCATCGGACCGCTGCTCGGGTTCAGTGGTATGCATCCGCTGGCGGGCATCGGCGCGCGCGTCACGCTCATGGTGCTGTTGCTGGCAATGACGCTGTTCTGGCTGCTTGGCTGGCCGGTCTCCACGATCGGCCTCGCAGCGCTGTGTTTGCTGATCTGGCATGCGGGGCCGTTGCTTGCGATTGGCGCCAGCCATCCGCTGGAGCCGAGTTCAGTCCGCATTCTGCTGATCGCAGCGATTGTGTTCGTGTTCGTCGTCTATGTGTTGTACCTGCTTTGGCAGCGCGCACGCATGGACAAGACTTTTGTTGAGAGCCTGCTGAACTTTGGCGGGAAGCGCGAGGAGGTTGTGGCCAAGGATGAAATCGCCAGGCTGAACACGGCGGTCCAGACTGCCCTGCGGCAACTCAAGGGCATGCGTAGCGGCAGCCGGGTCGGTCGCCTGTTCGAAGGCCGCCGCTACCTCTATGAACTGCCCTGGTACATGATGGTTGGCGTGCCGGGGGCCGGCAAGACGACGGCGTTGCTGAACGCCGGACTGCAATTCCCCATCGCGGATCAGATGAGTGCGGCGGCTCGCGCACGGGATGGCACCGAGCAGGCAGATTGGTGGTTCACCAATGAGGCGGTGCTGATCGACACGGCAGGCCGCTATACGGCGCAGGAAGCGGGTTCGGCGATCGACCCGGCAGAATGGAAGGGATTCCTCGGCCTGCTGCGAAAGTATCGCGCCCGCGCCCCGATCAACGGCGCGCTGGTGACGATCAGCGTGGAGGACCTGCTTCGGCACTCCAAAGAGGAGCGGGTGATCGAAGCGGCCAGGATTCGGTCGCGCCTGGCCGAACTGCGCGAGGAACTGGGCATCCAGTTTCCTGTCTACGTGCTGGTGACCAAGGTCGATCAGCTTGCCGGCTTCACGGATTATTGCCAGTACCTGACCAGCGAAGGCCGTGCCCAGCCTTTGGGGTTCACCTTTCCGGTCGCGGGAAAGCGGCGGCGGGGACAGCCAGCAATCGATGTTGTTGCGCAGTGCCGTGAGGAGATGTGGGCACTGGTGGAGCGCCTGGAAGCCGGGCAGGTCGGGCGGCTGTATGAGGAGTTCGATCTGGCCCGACGCCGGGCGCTTTACGCGCTGAGCGACGAGTTCGCGAGCGTGACGGAGCCGCTTGTCGCGATGCTGGAGCAAATATTCCTTGACTCGCGCTATGACAACACCGAGCGGAATTCCACCTTGCGCGGCGTGTATTTCACCAGCGCGGCGCAAACTGGGGAAGCGATCGTCGCGGATGCGAGCACCGTAGTCCGACGGGTGCGTGGCAACGGGAAGTCTGGCGCCCAGGACGCCGCCGCGGAAAAGTCAAGCGGCAACCGCAGCTACTTCCTGCAGGACGTCTTCAAGCGCATCATCGTGCCCGAGGCGCACCTGGTGAAGCCGAACCTGCGCTGGGAGTTCCGCTTCCGCCTGCTGCGCCTGCTTGGCCATGCGCTGGTGCTGGTCATTTCCCTGTGGCTGGCCGGAGCGCTCTATACGAGCTTTGGCGACAATCGCAACTATCTGGCGGTGGTGCAGGAGAAAGCCAAGGCGCTGGCCGCCACGGTTACGGCGTTTTACAAGAAGCCGCAGCCTGATTCGATGCCGGAGGTGTTGGGAGCGGCCCGCGACCTGCCTGCCTACGCCGGCCTGGATCTGGTCAATCCTTCTGCTGACTGGCGCTATGGCCTGTACAGCGTGCCGCCGGTGCTGGGCGCCGCGACCTTGACCCATACCAGGCTGCAGGACAACCTGCTGGTGCCGTACCTGGTGCGCAGGGTCGAAGCGGTGTTGTCAACGGCGCTCAGCCAGCGCGACGCCAAGCAGGCCTACGACACCCTGCGGGTCTACCTGATGCTGCATGACAAGGACAAGTTCAACGCATCAGACGTGCGTAGCTGGGTGCGCAGCGACTGGGCGACGGGCAACGGGGCGGATGCTTTTGGTGGCCGCGTGGCCGTGCTGGAGCATCTGGACAGCCTGCTCGATGGCAGCCGGCCTGTATTGTCGCCCTATGCAAAGAACGAGGCACTGATCCGTTCAGCGCGCGATTTCCTGGACAGCGATACCTCGGTCGAACGCCTGTATGACCGCGCCAAGGCGGCCATGATGGAAGAGGCACCGCAGGATTTCACGCTGGTGCGCGCTGTCGGTCCCCAGGCAGGCACGGTCTTTACCCGGGCCAGCGGTGAGCCGCTGGAGCGCGGTATTCCGGGGCTTTTTACCTATGCGGGCTACCACGACCTGTTCAATGTCCGCTTGCCGGAGTTTGTCGCCAGGGCGCAGGCGGTCGACATTTGGGTGATGGGGCGTGGAACAGGGCCTGGCGCTCAAAAAAAAACGCCTGATAATGCCATCGGCCAGCTCACGGGCAATGATCCGCTCATGCGCGAGATCCGGCGCCTTTACCTGAGCGAATATGCCCGGAACTGGGAGAAGTTTCTGGGTGACATCCGGACCGTGACGGGAGGCAACCTGGCCTTTGACCTGGAGATTCTGCGCAACTTTGCCGCGCCGGATTCACCGCTTGCCCGGCTGGGCCGGGCAGCGGTGCAAGAAACGACGCTCAGCCGCCCGCTCGAGCCCGAGGAAAAGTCCCTTGCGGAGAAGGCGTTGTCAGCGCTGGACAAGAAGGCCGAAAAAGCCAGTGCTCTGAGCGTGCGTGCCGAGGCCCGTCAGGAACGTGAACTGGTCGATAACCGCTTCGCCGCGCTGCGCGAAGTGGTTACCGGCCAGGCCGACCCGGCGGCGCCAGGCGCGCGGGACACCGCCGGCAAGCCGCAACTGGATGCGATTGCCGGCATCGTCAATGCTTACTACACCAGTCTGGTAGTGGCCAATAACGCGCTGAGCACCCGGAACCTGCCGCCGCCCGCGGATGCAGGCGAGCAGTTGCGCATGGAGGCGGCGAAGCTGCCGGCGCCCTTCAAGGCGGTGCTGGCTGATCTGGTCGTGCAGGGCGCCAGGGACGTCAACAAGGGCGTGGGCGATATCCTGATTGCGCAGATGGACGCCGTCATCGGCGAGAGCTGCCGCGGCGCCATCGACGGCAAGTATCCGTTCACGCCGACGTCAATGCAGGACGTGGACCCGGAAGACTTTGCACGCGTCTTCGCCGCGGGCGGAGTGCTGGACGACTTTTTCCAGAAGGTGTTGGCGCCGCACGTGGATACCACCATCTCGCCTTGGCGCTACAAGTTGACCGCCCCCGACGTGCCGCCCGTGGCTGGCCCGAGTCTGGTGCCGTTCCAGCGCGCCAGGGAGATCCGGGAAGTGTTCTTCCGGGATCCGGGAGCGAAGAAGATGGCCTGGAAGGTCGACCTGAAGGTGGTGGAACTCGATCCCGAGATCGTCGAGCTGAACATGGACTTCGACGGACAGAGCCAGCGTTACGTGCACGGTCCGGTCATCCCGCTCAAGGTGACCTGGCCGGGACCGCGGAACGGGCAAGGGGCTGAGATCACTGCCAGCCCCCGGATTCGTCCAGATACCTCGACGCTGGCCGCCAACGGCCCGTGGGCCCTGATGCGGGTGATCGCCAAGGGCAGGCTCGCCGGCTCCGCTAGCGCCAGCCACTTCATGGCCGAATATGACTTCGACGGCCGCAAGGCGAAGCTCGATATCAATACCGGCAGCCTCGCCAACCCCTGGACCACCGGGCTGCTGCAGGGCTTCCAGTGTCCCGGGAGGTCCGGGTGATCACGGCGCCGTCGATTTTCGGCAAGCTGCCTGCGCTGGGAGACTTTGTTCGCCACAATGCGCCGCTGGACCAGGTGCAGGCGTGGCGGAGCTGGTTCGATCATCGGGACGACGAATTCCCGGCGAGGGCGGCGTCGCATTCCGCGGGCGGCAACGTCCGGCATTGGCTGCACCTGACCCCGCCCAGTCTCTCGGTTCAGTCCCGCTTGCGGCGGTCTGAACCATGCCTCTTCATCCTGCGGCCGCGCGGCCTGCAGTTTCCCAGCGAGAGCAGCTACCTGTTCGGTGTCTTGGCTGCATCGCATGACCGGGTTGGGCGCCGCTATCCGCTGGTGGTCTGGCAGGCCGCGAGCGCCCAATGGGCCGGTCATATCCTTGCCGCGCCCGCGCAGTGGCTTACCGACTTGGTGCACATCGTGCACGACCACACGCGCATGGCGGGCCGAACCGGCCTGGCTGCCGCGGTAGATGACCTCTGGGCCCGCCACCGGCCTGGTTGGCGGGATCGTATCCAGCTTTCGCTCAAGCGGCTGGCCGATGCATCCCGGCCTGGCGCGTCAAGCGACGGCGTTATCGGGCCAACGTCAACGCGAGCCGACTGGCCCCCCGGCCTGTTGCGCGATGGCAGCCTTGGCAGCGTTTGGCAGTCCGCTGCCCACTGCGCTATCGAAATTGATGGCGTTGCTTCCATTCGCCGGATCGTGGCCGGACTCTGATCCTTCCCCCAGGGCGAGACATTTTCCGCCAGCGCCATCACCCACGCTTACCTCAACCTCAACGGCTCCAGCAACGCCCCGTCATACTCCCCCCGCGAGATCCGCCCAAGCTCCAGCATCCGCTGCAGGATATAAACCTGCCGCTGCCGCGCCCGCCTGGGATTCGCCACCGGATTGTTAGCCGAAGGCGCCTTTGGCAACCCCGCCAGCATCGCACACTCAGCCAGTGTCAACTGGTCCAGCCGCTTGCCAAAGTAAGTCCGCGCCGCATCGGCAAAGCCATACGCCCCCTGGCCCAGGTAGATCTTGTTCATGTACAGCTCCAGGATCTCGTCCTTGGTCAGGGCCTTCTCGATCCGATACGACAGCAACACCTCATACAGCTTGCGCGTGTAGGTTTTATCCCGCGACAGGTAGAAATTGCGTGCCACCTGCATGGTGATGGTCGATGCCCCCTGCGACAGCTCGTCCGACAGGTTGGCAACGCCGGCACGGACGACGCCGATGTAGTCGATGCCGTCATGCACATAGAAGCGTTCGTCCTCGATCGCCACCACGGCGTCGGTCAGCTCGCGCGGGATCTTGCCGATGGGCACATAGTCGGGCGTATGGCGGAAGGCGGTGAGGGCGTCGAGCGACGGCAGTTGCCGGTTGGCGGCCAGGATGGCGATGGCGGCCAGCAGCGCGCCGCCGATCACGGCGAGCACCAGCAGCTTGATGAAGGCGGACCAGAGGCTTTTCATGGCACGTATTGTGCCAGCCGCCCGCGGCAGGGCGCGAGCCCCGCCGCGGCTTCATGCTCGCCGGGATACTGCACGCGTTCGACATGATAGGAATTTTCCGACTGGCAGCCGGCCCTGTCGACGGCAACTCCACGCTATTTCCGCCCGCCATGAGCCAGATCAAATCCACGCGTGATCAATGGATATCCGGGCCGCCGCAGGCGTCATACCGGTGAGAAGCTCGCTACATAAGGTCTGGCGGCGGTGTGTGTGCGCAAGCACGCCACCATGGCCCCGGCCGGGTGATGCATGAGCGGGAATGATCTGAAATAATTGGAGCCGACCATGAAGGTTTTAGTGCGAGGACTGAAAGCTGGGCTGGACGCGGCGGCGCTGCGCGAGGCGCTGGCGCGGTATGCGAAGATCCGTTCGGTGGAGCTGGTGGAAGCGGGCGACCCGAAGCACCCGTGGGCGTGGGTCGATATCGATGCCAGTGCGCTGACGGTGTGGAAGCTGGTGGCGCGGCTGGACCGGCGCTATATCGCCGGCTGCCACCTGCGCTGGCATGTGCCGGCGTACCGCGCGCGCTGAAGCGCCGGCACGGCATCGGCCCGCATCGCAAGGACAATCAGGAAAGAACAATGATCAAGTGGCTTCAACGCGCAGGATGCTTGCCCGCCCATGCCGTCGTGCCGCAGGCTCCGGCCGCGGCCAGCGTGCAGGGCCGGCATGACCTGGCCTTCGACACCATCAGCAATGCGCGCGACCTGGGCGGCCTGGCCGGCGCGGGCGGACGCCGCGTGCGCCAGGGGCGCCTGTACCGCAGCGGCAACCCCGCGCTGGCCAGCGCGGCGGACCTGGAGCGGCTTCAGATGCTCGGGCTCGACATGGTGGTGGATTTCCGTTCGCCCGGCGAGAAGTCGCCCGAAGAGGCCGCCTTCGGCCAGCGCTTCCACTGGGTGGCGGCGCCGGTGCTGGAGGGCAGCATGGCGATGGACGTGCTGATGCCGCGCCTGCGCGCCAGCACGCCGGCACAGATGGATGCTTTCATGCTGGAGGTCTATGGCGACTTCCCGGTGCGCTACCGCGAGGCCTTCGCCGGCTTCATGCGTGCCGCGCAGGGCGGCAAGACGCTGCTGTTCCACTGCACCGCCGGCAAGGACCGCACCGGCTTTGCCGCACTGCTGTTGCTGGCGGCGCTGGGCGTGGCGCAGGACGATATCCTGGCCAACTACCTGGAGTCGAACCAGCGCAATGCGCAGTTCAACCAGACTGCGCTGGCGCGCATGGCCGGGCTTGGCGTGGCCCCCGCGGTGATGACGCCGCTGCTGGAAGTCCGCGCCAGCTATCTCGATGCTTCGATGCAGGCCATCGACGCAGGCTGGGGCAGCGTCGACAACTACCTGCGCGACGCGCTCGAAGTGGACGTCGCGCAGCTGCGCGGGCACTACCTGGCAGGCTGACTCAGAGCTGCCCGCATTCGCGCAGGATGCGGGCGGTGTTCAGCGCAATCATCCCTTCTTCATCGGTCGGCAGCACCAGCACCGGCACGCGGCTGTCGTCGCGGCTGATGCGCTGGCTGTTCTCGCCGTTGGCGCCGCCGTCGAGAGCGATGCCGAACAGGCCCGCCAGGCGTTCGCAGATGCGTGCGCGCACCGGCGGCGAGTTGGCGCCGATGCCCGCGGTGAACACCAGCGCGTCAAGGCCGCCCAGCGTGGTGGCGAGTTTGCCGATCTCCTGCGCGGCGCGGTAGGTGTAGAAGTCCACCGCCAGCCGCGCGCGCGGCGCATCGCTGGCCAGCAGCGCGCGCATGTCGCTGCTCACGCCTGACAGTCCCTTCAGCCCGGATTCCTGGTACAGCATCGCCTGGATCTCGGCCGGCTTCATGCCCTGCTGCGCCAGCCACAGCAGCGCGCCGGGATCGACCGAGCCGCAGCGCGTGCCCATGGGCAGGCCGTCGAGCGCGGTCAGGCCCATGGTGCTTTCCACGCTGCGGCCGTTGCGCATGGCGCACAGGCTGGCGCCGTTGCCCAGGTGCGCCACGATCACGCGGCCCTCGGCCAGGTCGGGTGCGACCTGGCGCAGCCGGCGCGCGATGTACTCGTACGACAGCCCGTGGAAGCCATAGCGCCGGATACCGCGCTCGTAGTACGCGTAGGGCAGCGCCATCAGCTGCGCCAGCACGTCGTGGCCGGCATGGAAGGCGGTGTCGAAGCAGGCGACCTGCAGCAGGTCCGGCACGGCCTCGCGCACCGCGCGGATGGCAGTCAGGTTGTGTGGCTGGTGCAGCGGCGCCAGCGGCACCAGCGCTTCCAGCTTTGCGATCACCTCGTCGTCGATGCGCACGGCCTGCGCATAGTCGGCGCCGCCGTGCACCACGCGATGGCCGATCGCCACCGGCGGGTTGTCGCGCAGGCCCACGCTCAGCACCAGGCGCACCAGGCGGAAGGCGGCGTCGTGGTCAGCCACCTGGGCCTGCGGGAAGGTCTCGTCAGCGACCACGCGCCCGTCGGCCATGCGCGCGGTCAGGCGCGGCGCCACGCCGATGCCCTCGATCTGGCCGTGCGCGCTCAGCACCGGGTTGATGTCGGCATTGCCATGCGCGGCGTCGGGCACGGCGTAGACCGAGACCTTGACGCTGGACGAGCCGGCGTTGACAACGAGGATGACGGGATGCACGGCAGGATGGATGGCGGTCACGCTGGATGGACTCCCAAGTGGTTGCGCAAGGGCCGCACGGGCACGGCTCAGACCTGCGCCGCGGCTGCGGCGTTGCGGCGTGCGTGCGCCAGCAGCACGGCAATGGCGCAGCTGCCGATGCGCGCGCGCACGCTGTCGGCCCGGCTGGTGAGGATGATGGGCACGCGCGCGCCCAGCACGATGCCGGCGGCTTCGGCGCCGGCCAGGAAGGTCAGCTGCTTGGCCAGCATATTGCCCGCTTCCAGGTCCGGCACCAGCAGGATGTCGGGGTCGCCGGCCACGTCCGAGTCGATGCCCTTGGTGATGGCGGCCTCGCGGCTGATGGCGTTGTCGAAGGCGAGCGGGCCGTCCAGCATGCCGCCGGTGATCTGGCCGCGCCGTGCCATGGTGCATAGTGCCGCGGCGTCGATGGTGGAGGGGATCTTGTCGGTGACGGTTTCCACTGCCGACAGGATCGCCACCTTGGGCTGCCCGATGCCCAGCATGCGCACCAGGTCGATGGCATTGCGGCAGATATCGGCCTTCTCGTTGAGCGTTGGGAAGATGTTGACCGCCGCGTCAGTGATGAACAGCGGCTTGTGGTAGCGCGGCACGCTCATGGCGAATACATGCGACAGGCGCCGCCCGGTGCGCAAGCCACTGGCCGAGGCGGTGACCGCGTGCAGCAGCTCGTCGGTGTGCAGGCTGCCCTTCATCAGCAGCTCGGCGTCACCGGCCCGCACGGCTTCGACCGCGCGCTCGGCCGAGGCATGGCTGTGCGCGGTGTCGATGATCCGGGTGTCGCCCAGCGCAAGTCCATGCTCGGCGGCGACCTGCCGGATGCGCGCGGCGGGCCCGACCAGGATCGGCACGATCAGGCCAAGCTCCGCGGCCTCGAGCGCGCCGCTCAGCGATGAGACATCGCAGGGGTGCGCCACTGCGGTGGGGATGGGCGGCAGCCCGGCGCAGCGCGCGAGTAGCGCGGCGTACTTGTCCGGCGCCTCGGCGGCGGGCGCGGCAAGTCCGGACATGGCAGACATGGCAGTCGAGGCAGCGGTCATGGCGATGTTCCGAGAGCGGATGCTGGGCAAGGATACTGGTCTGGCGCGGTGGCGTCGAGGGATGGCCGTCGGTCTCGCGCCGGGTGCTCCGAGCACCGCCTTGCTGCATTGCGCAAGCGCACTGCGCCAGTATAGGCGACGAATTTGTCGGGCTGATGACGGATGGATGCTGCGTGCCGCGAGGCTTTCGGGGCGCCGGTCAGCGGGTTGCATGGCATCGCCGCGGCTGCTAGGCTTGTTTGAGTTGCAATGCAACATGCGTCACTCCGGTGGCCGGCCAGCGCGCCAGCGCCCGGCAGCGGCGCCAATCAGGGGAAAGTGGAATGACCGCACGCCTACCCGCCAAGCCGCCGCAAGGCAGCTCCGGCCCATCACCCTCCACCACGCAGGCCGCTGCAGCCGCCAATCCGTTCGCGGCGCTCGGCCAGCCGGCGCTGGAATACTTCACCGACGCCTGGCAGCGCACCGTGCTGCTGTTCGACATCCTGCGCGAGCGCGGCAACGAGACCGCCGAGCATGAGCGCGAGGGCATGCCGCCTGTGCTCGTGTTCGAGCATGAACTGCTGGCCGACGGCCGCGAACTGCCCGAGCCCGTCAACTACGCGCTGCTGCGCATCGTGCCGCCGGCCAACAGCCCGACCGACCCTGCCAAGCGCCCCTTCGTGGTGATCGACCCGCGCGCGGGCCACGGCCCCGGCATCGGTGGCTTCAAGGCCGACAGCGAGATCGGCATCGCGCTGCGCACCGGGCATCCGTGCTATTTCGTGACCTTCTTCCCGGAGCCCTGCCCGGGGCAGACGATCGAATCGGTGGCGCGCGCCGAGGCCGACTTCCTCAAGATCGTCGGCGAGCGGCACCCGGACGCACCCGGCAAGCCCTTCGTCATCGGCAATTGCCAGGCCGGCTGGGCACTGATGATCCTGGCCGCGGTCGCGCCCGAGCGCACCGGGCCGCTGCTGGTGGCCGGCGCACCGCTGGCGTACTGGTCGGGCGTGCGCGGGCGCAACCCGATGCGCTACAGCGGCGGGCTGCTGGGCGGCTCGTTTCTGGCCTCGCTGACCGCCGACATGGGCAATGGCCGCTTCGACGGAGCCTGGCTGGTGCAGAACTTCGAGCAGCTCAATCCGGCCAATACGCTGTGGAAGAAGCTCTACGACGTCTACGCCAGGGCGGACACGGAAGGCCCGCGCTTCCTTGAGTTCGAGCGCTGGTGGGGCGGCCACTTCCTGATGAACCGCGCCGAGATCGACTGGATCGTGCAGAACCTGTTCGTCGGCAACCGGCTGACCGCGGGCGAGGTGCGCAGCAGCGACGGCAAGACCGTGGTGGACCTGCGCAACATCCGTTCGCCGGTGGTCGTCTTCGCGTCCTGGGGGGACAACATCACGCCGCCGCAGCAGGCGCTGAACTGGATCCCGGACCTGTACCCCACCGATGAGGAACTGGTCGCCAACGACCAGGTGATCGTCTACTGCCTGCACGAGACCGTGGGGCACCTGGGCATCTTTGTTTCCGCCGGCGTCGCCAATCGCGAACACAGCGAACTGTTCTGCGCGCTGGACCTGATCGATGTGCTGCCGCCAGGCCTGTACGAGGCCAAGATCGAGGACGTGGCGCCTGACCTGCCGCACCAGGACCTGATCGAAGGGCGCTACCTGGTGCGCTTCGAGCGCCGCAGCGTCAACGACATCCTGGCGCTGGACGACGGCCGCGAGGACGAACGCCCGTTCGAGGTGGTGCGGCGCGTGGCCGAGATCAACCAGCACATGTACGACACCTTCGTCTCGCCATGGGTGCGCGCGATGTCCAATGAACTGGGCGCGCAGTGGATGCGCGCGCTGCACCCGGCGCGGCTGGAGCGCTCGCTGGCGACCGACATGAATCCGTGGATGGCGTGGATCGGCGCGATGGCGCCGATGGTGCGCGCGCATCGCGCGCCGGTGGCGCCGGACAACCCGTTCCTGACCATGGAGAAGGCCGCGTCGGCGCAGATCGTCAGCGCGCTCGACCAGTATCGCGATGTACGCGACGCGTGGTACGAGCGGACCTTCGAGGCAATCTACGGCTCGCCGGCAATGGCGGCGCTGGTGGGCATGAGCGGGCAGGTGCCGGCCAACGTGGAGTCGCCCGTCACCGTGGCGTTGCGCAAGGAGCTGGCGCAGCGCCGGCTGCACGATGCCGAGGCGGCGATCGGGCAGGGTGGCACGCTGGAGGCCTTTGTGCGCGTGCTGGCCTACGTGGCCGATCGCCCCAGCGCCATCGAGGAGCGGCCGTTCAACCTGCTGCGCCGCATTGCGCGCGAACAGCAGCAAGCCACCGAGCAATCCGGCGGCCAGGCCGACCTGGCCGCGTTCAAGACCGCGGTGCGCCAGCAGAGCTTTATCGTCAGGCTGGATCCGCAGCGCGCGATCCGGGCGCTGCCGGCACTGGTGCCGGACCGCGAGACCCGCCGCAAGCTGATGGTGGCGGCGCATCGCGTGATGACGGTCGGCGGCCCGCTGTCAGGCGAGCGGCTGGGGCGTTATCGCGAAGTCGCCGAAGTGATGGGCACGGGTCATCCGCCCGAGGCTGCCGACGCAGTTGCGCCCGTGGACGCGGCCGATACCGCGTCTGCCCTCAGCCATGCCGGGAACGGCAAGCCGCAGGCCGCGCGCGCCGCCGGCAAGCGCAAGGCCGCGCCGCGCGCCACGCGGCCGCGCAGCTGAGGGTTGCGCGCCGCATCCGGTTCGGTCCAACAGGAGCCGCCATGGTCAACGTATCCAATCCGCCGCTTGCCGGCGCCCGTGTGCTGGTGGCCGGCGTGGCCAATGCCGATTCGATTGCGTGGGGCTGTGCCAGGGCGTTCCATGAACTGGGCGCACAGGTCGCCATGACCTACCTGAACGACAAGGCCTACCCGCACGTGGCGCCGCTGGCCGAAGCCATTCAGGCGCCCATCCTGATGCCGCTGGACGTGGAAGACGCGCAGCAGATGACGGCGCTCTTTGCGCGTATCGAGAGCGTGTGGGGCGGTCTGGATTCGATGGTCCATTCGCTTGCGTTCGCGCCCAAGGCCGACCTGCAGGGCGGCCTGCTCAATTCGTCGGCACAGGGATTTGGGCGCGCCATGGACATCTCATGCCACTCCTTCGTGCGCATGGCGCGCCTGGCCGTGCCGCTGATGCCGCAGGGCGGCACGCTGTTCGCGATGAGCTATGAAGGCGCCAACCGCGTCGTGCCCAACTATGACCTGATGGGCCCGGTCAAGGCGGCGCTGGAAGCCAGCTGCCGCTACCTGGCGCACGAGCTGGGGCCGCTGGGTATCCGCGTCCACGCGATCTCGCCCGGGCCTCTGAAGACGCGCGCGGCCTCGGGCCTGAAGGACTTCGACCTGCTGCTGGCCGACGCCGCCGGGCGCGCGCCGCTGGGCGAGGTGGTCGACATCATGGACGTGGGCTTTGCCACTGCCTACCTGGCCACGCCGTATGCGCGGCGCATCTCGGGCAATACCGTCTATGTGGATGGCGGCGTGCACATCATGGCCTAGTGTCCTGTGCTGGACCGATCCGCAATTCGGATTACCATAGCCGTGTCTCGGACTCCATTGCGGTGCCGGCCACCGGCACCCGACATCCATGCTTGAACTCCAGGGAGCCATCTGGTTCCGCTCCGGCTCGCAAGACTGGGGCGGCAAGGACCGCATCGCGCTGCTCGCCGCCATCGGCGAACACGGCTCGATCACCGCGGCCGCGCGCGCGGTCGGCATCAGCTACAAGGCCGCGTGGGACGCCATCGATGCCATGAACAACAGCGCGGGCGAGCCGCTGGTGGTGCGCGCCGCCGGTGGCAAGGGCGGCGGCGGCACGAACCTGACCGCTCGCGGCGAGCAACTGATCCGCACCTATCGCGCGCTGGAAGATGAACACCAGCGCTTTGTCGCGCAGCTGTCGCGCCTGGGCGAGGGGGCGGCCGACGATATCCACCTGATGAGGCGAATGATGATCAAGACCAGTGCACGCAACAAGCTGTTCGGGCGCGTGGTCAGCGTGCGCGGCGGCGCGGTCAATGACGAGGTCGTGCTGGCGCTGCCCGGCGGGCAGCAGGTCGTGGCCACCATCACGCATGAAAGCGTCGAAACGCTGGCGCTGGCCGAGGGCGCGGAGGCGTTTGCGCTGATCAAGGCATCGTCCGTGCTGGTGGGGCTGCCCGATCCGGGGATGCGGCTGTCGGCGCGCAACCAGCTGCCGGGGGTGGTGTCGCGCGTGATGCCTGGCGCGGTGAACGCCGAGGTGGTGATCGAACTCGACGGCGGCGGTACGGTTGCGGCGATCGTGACCAATGGCAGTGTGGAGGCGTTGGGGCTGGAGGTGGGGGTGGCAGCGGTGGCGGTGTTCAAGGCGTCGAGCGTGATCCTGGGCGTAGTGGCGTGAGGTAGTCCTGTGGCAGGAATGGGAAGGTGGGCGGACATGGCGGCTGCCCCCGGCGTGCAATAATAGCCACCCAAAAAAACAGCCGTTCCACATCAAATGCACGCCGCCCTGGCCGGCTTCTCCCTCGGCCTTTCTTTGATTCTTGCCATCGGTTCCCAGAATGCTTTCGTGCTGCGTCAAGGGTTGCGGCGCGAGCATGTATTCTGGGTCTGCCTGGTCTGCGCTCTCTCTGATGCGCTGCTGATCCTGCTGGGCGTTTCCGGCTTTGCCGTGATGATCCGCGAGCTGCCCTGGCTGGGTGCGGCGATGCGCTATGGCGGCGCGGCTTTCCTGATCTGGTATGGCGCGCGCAGCTTCCTGGCCGCGTGGCGCTCGAACGCGGTGCTGGATCCCAGCGACGCCGCGCCGCGGCCGCTTGGGGCCACGCTGGCGGTGTGCCTGGCGTTCACCTGGCTCAATCCGCATGTGTATCTCGATACGGTGATGCTGATCGGCTCGGTGTCGACGCAGTTCGCAGGGAACGCGCGTGAGTTCGCCGCGGGAGCCATGACCGGGTCGTTCCTGTTCTTCTTTTCGCTGGGCTATGGCGCGGCGCTGCTGCGGCCGGTGTTTGCGCGGCCGCGCGCGTGGCAGGTGCTGGAAGTGGTGATCGGCATCACCATGTGGGTGATTGCCGCGCGGCTGCTGCTGGACTGACCGCAAGGAGAGAGACACATGCCAAGAAACGTCGAGATCAAGGCCCGCATTGACAGTATCGAAGCCGTGCTGCCGCATGCGGCGGCGCTGGCCGACAGCGGTCCCGAGTACATTCGCCAGGACGATACCTTCTTCCCCTGCGCCAACGGCCGGCTCAAGCTGCGCGAGTTCGCCCCCGACCGCGGCGAGCTGATCTTCTATGCGCGTGCCGACGAGGCGGGGCCGAAGGAGAGCTTCTACATCCTGTCGCCGACGCAATCGCCGGATACCTTGCGCGCGGCGCTGGCCGCGGCGCATGGCGAGGGCGGGCGGGTGCGCAAGCTGCGCACGCTGTACCTGGCTGGCCGCACGCGCGTGCACCTGGACCGGGTCGAGGCGCTGGGCGACTTCCTGGAACTGGAGGTGGTGCTGGCCGAAGACGAGCGCCTGGAGCACGGCGTGGCCGAAGCCCACGCATTGCTGGCGCAGCTGGGCATTCCCGCGTCGAACCTGATTGAAGGCGCCTACGTCGACCTGCTGCGCTCGGCTCAGGCCACGCGCGCCGACACCGGCGCGTAGACCGGCGGATGGTGACGGCTGGTGCCGCTGCCGAAGATGCGGCCCTCGCGGATTTCCAGCACGTGGTCGCCCAGCGCCTCGACATCGGCGGGATCGTGCGAGATCACCAGCATCGGCACATCCAGGCTGGCCTGCAGCGTGCGCAACTCCGCGCGCATGCGCGCGCGCAGCGCGGGGTCCAGCGCGGAGAAGGGTTCATCCAGCAGGACGATGTCGGGCTGCGCCACCAGCGCGCGCGCCAGTGCCACGCGCTGCTTCTGGCCACCGGAGATCTCCGCCGGGTAGTTGCCGACGATGTCGGCCAGGCCGAAGGCGTCGATCCAGCGCTGCGCTTCCGGATGCACGGCGCCGCGGCGCGGGTTGCGCCAGCCGCGCGACAGGCCGAAGCCGATGTTCTGGCCCACGTTCAGGTGCGGGAACAGCGCGTATTCCTGGAACAGGTAGGCCACGCGGCGCTCTTGCGGGCGCACGTCGATACCGGCGTCGGCATCGAACAGCGTGCGGCCGTTCAGCACGATGCGGCCGCTGTCTGGCGCCAGCAGGCCGGCGATGGCGCGCAGCGTCAGGCTCTTGCCGGCGCCCGAGGGCCCGAACAGCGCAATGCGCCGGCTGGCCGAATCGAAATCGATATCCAGTGCAAAGTGGCGGTCGGCCGAAACCATCTGCTTGCGGATGCTGACGTGCATGCTCATGGCGACTCGGCTTAGCGGATGCGCGGGCGCAGGCGCCGGCGTTCATAGAGTTCAGCGGGATTGCGCGTGGCGGCGGGCACCAGGCGCCCGGCGACCACCAGCAGCAGCACGCAGGTGACGGAGGTCACCAGCACCAGCAGGTTGGCGGTGTTGTCGTCGCCGGCCTGTACCGCCTCATAGATGGCGACTGACAGCGTCTGCGTGCGTCCGGGCAGGTTGCCCGCGATCATCAGTGTGGCGCCGAACTCGCCCAGCGCGCGGGCAAAGGCCAGCAGCACGCCGGCGATGATGCCGCGCGCGGCCAGCGGCAGCGTGACGCGGAAGAAGATGCCGGCTTCGGGCACGCCCAGCACGCGGGCGGCGTTTTCCAGCTGATGGTCCACGCCTTCAAAGGCGGCGCGCGCGGACTTGAGCACCAGCGGGAAGGCGACGATGGTGGAGGCCAGCACCGCGCCCTGCCAGGTAAAGACCAGTTCGATGCCCAGGCGCGCCAGCCACTCGCCGAAGACGCCACGGCGCCCGACCAGCACCAGCAGGTAGTAGCCCAGCACCGTGGGCGGCAGCACCAGCGGCAGCGTCAGCACCGCATCGACCACGTCGCGCAGCGGCGAGCGCCAGCGCGCCAGCGCCCAGGCCGCGCCGACGCCGAGCACGGCATTCAGCGCGGTGGCCCAGCCGGCCACCTTCAGCGACAGCAGCAGCGGTACCCAGACGGCGTCCATGGCGCGCGCAACGCTCCGTCAGGGCTTCTGGAAGCCGAAACGCGACAGGATAGCCTGGCCTTCCGGCGAGGCGACGTAGTCCACGAACTGCGCCGCTTCCTTCTGCTGGCGTGTCTGGCTGGTGATGGCAATGGGGTAGGTCACCGGCGTGCGGCTTGGCACGCGCACGGCCACCTTGACCTTGTTCGGCATCACCGCGGCGTCGGTGGCAAAGACGAAGCCGGCCTCGACCTCGCCGCGCGCGACGTAGTCCAGGCTCTGGCGCACGTTCTGCGCCGGCACGCCCTTGGCGGCCACGGCGTCCCACAGCCCGGCCGCTTCCAGCGCGCCGCGGGTGTAGCGGCCCACCGGCACCGAGGCCGGGTTGCCGTAGGCGACGCGCTTCACTTCCGGGCGCGTCAGGTCCTGCAGCGAGGCGATGGCCAGCTTGCTGTCCGCGGGCACGATCAGCACCACCTGGTTGGCGGCGAAGTTGCGGCGCGAGGCCGGCGCGATCACCTTCTCGGCCTCGGCCTTGTTCATCGCCTCCTGGTCGGCCGAGGCGAACACGTCGGCCGGCGCGCCCTTGATGATCTGCTGCATCAGCACGTCGGACGCGCCGAAGTTCAGCACCACGTGCGTGCCGGGATGGGCGCGCTCGAACGACTCGGCCAGCGACTTGAAGGCGTTGGTCAGGCTGGACGCGGCGGACACCACCAGGTCGGCGGCAAAGGCGGGCGGCGCGGCCAGCGCCAGCGTGGCGACGGAGGCGGCCAGCAGGAACCCGCGGCGGCAGGAACGGAAGGCAGACATCGGAATCCTCGGGAATCGGCCGGCCGGCGTGTGCGGCAAGGCCTGTGCGGGTGGACTGTCAGGCGCAATATACGTCTGTATATAGCGTTGCGTCAATGATGCGCCATGACCGCCATCATGGGTATTCGAAGTGGCTTAAGTGCTGTATCAGTGACCGCGAATGTGCCCTGGGGGAGGATGGGCTGGCACCTGCCCGGCGCCAGCCACGCCGGTTTCAGGCCGGCGGCATGCCTTCCTTGAACAATGACTTCAACTGGGTGCGCAGCTCAGGCGTGTCCTGATGCTGGTGCACCGCTACCGCGTGCTGGACCGCGGCTTCGAGCAGTTCGTCTTCGCTGTCGGCGCTCATTGCCACCGTGCAGTGGGTGTCGCTCGGGAACTCGCGGCAATCGATAAACTTGCGTGCCATGTTGCCTCCTGACGCCGGCCCGCAGAGTGGGCTGGAGCCGGTGCATCCAGTATAGGCACGCAGGTAGCCGTCTACACGCGCGTGGTCATCGGGAAGCCGCCCTGCGGCCAGCGCCCGGCGCGCATGAAGCGGTCGCCATGGGATGGTATCGCGCCCGCGGGCGGCGGGTTATGCTGCGATCCTGATCCCTGTTGCCACACTCCACGTGCCATGAAAACCATCTACCTGGCTGGCTTCGACGTCTTTCGCAAGGATGCGCGCGCCTGGGGCGAGCACCTCAAGGCGCTGTGCGCAGCGCACGGCTTCAGCGGCCTGTATCCACTCGACAAATCCGCGCCCGAAGGCCTGTCGGGCGCCGACACCGCGCGCTGGATCTATGACGCCAATCTTGCGCTGCTGCGGCGCGCCGACATGGTGATGGCCAACCTCGACGATTTCCGCGGGCCGGGCGAGCCCGATTCCGGCACGGCGTTCGAGGTGGGCTTTGCGGTGGCGCTGCAGAAGCCGGTCTGGGCCTACAGCGCGGATGCCGGCACGCTGCGCCAGCGCGTCACCGTAGCCACCGACGAGGACGGCTCGCCGCTGGATGCGCGCGGCTTCGTGGTGGAGGATTTCGGGCTGGGCCAGAACCTGATGCTGGCGTGTGCGGCGAAGCTGGTGCACGGTGGGGCGGCCGAGTGCCTGGCGGCGATGGCCGAGGCGATTCACCGGCGGGCCGCTGAAGCCGCCGCGCGCCGCGAGCGCGACACCGCGGTGTGGGGCGACGACTAGGGCCTGTGAACAGGCCCTAGGGCCGCAGCGACTGTACCCCGGCCGCGATATCGGCCGCCGTGCTGGCGACGATCTCGCGGTACGCCGCCACGACGCCATCGACCGCGCCGGGCGCCGGCAGCTCTGCCTGGGTGCGGCCGCTGACCACCTTGCCGTCCGGCAGCCGCCGCACGGTCCAGTTGATGGTGGCGCCGGCACGCTGGCCCACGTCGGCATCCAGGCGCAGCACTTCCGTGGTGATCCGGTACAGCGGCTGCACGTCCGACATCCCCTGCTGGTAGGTGTCGACCGCGCCCAGCGTGGCCTGCAGGCGTTGCGACAGCGCGTCGCGCAGCTCGTCGGGCAGCGGCGCGGACCAGCGCGCCAGATCCAGCAGGCGCAGGCCGGCGTCGCCGCCATCGCGAACCACCAGTTGCGGGCGGTTGAGCCGCTCCGGCACGCGCACCGGCGCGACTTCCAGCCATAGCGTGTTGGTCGATGCCGGCGTCGTCGTGGCCGGCAGCGGCGCGGCCGCGCCCTGCGCCAGCGTGTAGTAGCGCGGCTCGGGCGAGGCGCATCCGGCCAGCGCGGCCGCGACCAGCGCGCCGGCGACGAGGCTGGTGATAGTAAGGCGCTTCATCATTCTTGCTCCGGCTTGCCGCGCAGCAGCGCTTCAGGGTGGCGTTCCAGGTAATCGGTCAGCGTGCGCAGCGATGTGGCGGTGCGCGTCAGCTCCTGCAGCATGCGGCGCGTGTCCTGCTGCAGCGGTGCGTCCGAGGCCAGCGTGCCGTTGGCCGTGGTCAGGGTCTTGCGCGCGTCCTGCAGCGCGGCCAGCACCTGCGGCGCAACGTCGCCGTTGAGCTGCTGCACCAGCTTGTCGGCGGTTGCCAGCGTCTTGTTCAGGCTGGCCACCGTGGCGCGCAGGTCCTGGCCGATCTGGTCGAACGGCACCTTGTCGATGCGGTTGACGATGTCGCCTACCTGCGCCTGGATCTGGTCGAAGGTGCCTGGGGTAGTGGCGAACTCAGGAATCGGCGCGTCCAGGTCGACCTTGGCCGGCGGCGCCTTCGGGAAGAAGTCGAGCGCCACGTACAGCTGGCCGGTGAGCAGGTTGCCGGTGCGCAACTGTGCGCGCATGCCACGCTGCAGCAGGCCCTGGATGATCTTGCGCGCGCGCTCGCGGTCTTCGACATCGCGTTCGCGGAAGCCCATGCGCGACGGGTACAGCTCCACCACCACGGGCATGCGGAACGCCTTCTTGTCGCGCTGGTACTCGATGCCGATCGAACGCACCTGGCCCACGATCACGCCGCGGAAGTCCACCGGTGCACCCGGCGACAGCCCGCGCACGGACTGGTCGAAATTGAGCACCGCCAGCGTGGGCGCCAGTTCTTCCGGCTCCTTCATCGCCTCGGCCTGGTCGTTGGCCAGCAGGAACTGCGTGTTCTCGGCCGCGGCGTCGGTGGCGGTGGTGTGGTCCGGCGCCTGGAAGGCGACGCCGCCCAGCAGCACCGTCACCAGCGACTGCGTCGACAGCTTGAGCCCGCCGGCATCGAGCTTCAGGTCGACGCCGCTGGCATGCCAGAAGCGCGTGTCGGCGGTGACCAGCTTGTCATAGGGTTTGTTGACGAACACGCGCAGCGTGAGGTCGCGCCCGTTGGGGTCAAGCTGGTAGGCCACCACCTGGCCCACCAGCACGCGCCGGTAGTAGACCGGCGAGCCGATATCGAGCGAGCCCAGCTCGGAGGCGCGCAGTACGAACTGCTTGCCGGAGGCATCGGTGGTGACCGCCGGCGGCACCTCCAGCCCCTTGAAGTCGCGTGCGGATTCCTGCGACTTGCCCGCGTCCACGCCGATATAGGCGCCCGACAGCAGCGTCTCCAGCCCGGACACGCCGCTGGCCGCAAAGCGCGGGCGCACCACCCAGAAGCGGGTGTCGGCCACGGCGAAGTTCTCAGCGTCCTTGGTCAGGTCGATCGACGCCACCACGTGCGAGCGGTCGCGCGCCAGCCGCACTGACTTGACCAGCCCGATGTCGACGTCCTTGTAGCGCACCGCCGTCTTGCCGGGCGTCAGGCCTTCGGCGGTGCGGAAGGTGACGGTGATCTCCGGCCCGCGCGAGGTCAGCGTATGCACCAGCAGCGAGATGCCGACCACCGCGGCCACGATCGGGATCAGCCAGACCAGCGAGGGCAGCCAGCGCGCGCGGCGCCGGCGTTCAGGCCGCGGCAGGCCCGGCGGTGCCGGCGGTGCCGGCGGGGGCGAACCCGCGGGCGTGGTGGCTTGGTTGTCAGTGTCGGGCATTGTCGTCTTCCAGCGAATCCCACAGCAGGCGCGGATCGAAGCTGAGCGAGGCCAGCATGGTCATGACCACGACCGCGCCAAAGGCCATGGCGCCGCCGCCGGGGATGATGGTGGCAAGCGCCCCGGCCCGCACCAGCGAGGCCAGCAGCGCCACCACGAAAATATCGAGCATCGACCAGCGGCCGATCACCTCTACCAGCCCGTACAGCCGGGTTTGCTGCCGGATCCGCCAGGTCGAGCGGAAATGCACGGACAGCAGCAGGAAGGTGAGGATCACCATCTTCAGCAGCGGCACGATGATGCTGGCGATCAGCACCAGCCCGGCCAGCATGTGCGAGCCGGACAGCCACAGGTAGATCACGCCGGACAGGATGGTGTCCTGCTGCGTGCCGAGGATGGACTGCGTCACCATCACCGGCAGCACATTGGCCGGAATATAGAGGATAAAGGCGGCGAGCAGGAAGGCCCAGGTGCGCGCCAGGCTGTCGGGCTTGCGAAGGTGCAGGGTGGCGCCGCAGCGCGGGCAGGGCTCGCCCTCCAGTGTGCGCGGGCTGACCAGGTCGCAGGCGTGGCACGACAGCAGGCCCAGCCGGCTGGCGGTCGGGACTTGCGGCAGCGGGCTGCGCTCATCGTCGTCGGTGAGTTCGGCCACCACCTCGCGCGCCAGCTGGCGCGGGCGGGCCAGGCGGCCGCCTGGCTGGCGGGGATGCTGTGTCGGCCGTTGCGGCTGGTCCGTCATCGGCCTTCCTCGCCCGCGGCCGCGGCGTTGTCATCGGGCGTTTCCAGATGGCGCCACAGGTCGCGCGGATCGAACGACAGCATCGCCGCCAGCACGATCACCAGCGCCGCGAACGACCACAGCGCGACGCCGGGCAGCACGCGCGCCATGCTGGACAGCTTCACCAGCGTCACCAGCACGCCGATCATGAAGACTTCGATCATGCCCCAGGGCCGGGTCTGGCGGATGCCGCGCACGATGCGGTCGAAGCCGGCGGGCATGCGGTGCTGCGCCATCGGCACCAGCAGGTAGGCCATCATCAGCATTTCGGCCAGCGGGAACAGGATGGTGGTGGCGAACACCAGTGCCGCCACCAGCCCCATCTTGTCGGTGTACAGGGCCTGCACGGCGCCGAGCAGCGTGGTCTGGGTGCGGACCCCCTGCAGGTCCATCTCGACGATCGGGTAGGCGTTGGAAACCAGGAACAGGATCAGCGCGGTGATCACCAGCGGCAGCAGCCGTTGATACTGGCGGCGGCTTTCGCGGTAGAGCTGGCCGCCGCAGCGAATGCACAGCGCGCGCTCGCCGGGCGAGATCGGCGTGCGTTCGTAGACCGCGTCGCAGTATTCGCACGCCACCAGCCGGTGCAGCGCGGCCGGCGAGAGGTCGGGGGTGGCGGGCGCGCTGGCCGCGTCGTGTCCTGCCATCAGCCGGGGTGCTTGCCGGTCGTGGCCGGCGGGACGTCGGGGTTGTCGACCACGGCCGGCGCCGGCGGTGCGGCCGCCAGTGCCTCGCCCTGCTTCAGGTCATGATTTACTTCTGCCTGCGAGCCGATGGTCCAGTCGCGCAGCAGCGCATAGGCCACGGCCAGCAGCGTCGGGCCGATGAACACGCCCAGGAAGCCGAACGCCAGCGCGCCGCCGAGTACGCCCAGCATGATCCAGATCAGCGGCATGCCGGTGCCCTTGCTGATCAGCAGCGGCTTGACGATGTTGTCAGCCATGCTGACCACGCCCACGCCCCATATCACCAGGAAGACGGCCCAGCCGGTGGCGCCGGTGTGGTACAGCCACAGCGCGGCCGGCAGCCACACCAGCGGCGGGCCGACCGGGATCACCGACAGGAAGAAGGTCACGAAGCCCAGGATGGCCGCGCCCGGCACGCCCGCGATCCACAGGCCGATGCCGGCCAACACCGCCTGGATGAAGGCCGTGCCCAGCACGCCGTAGACCACGCCCTTGACGGTGCTGCCGGCCAGCTCCAGCAGGTGGTCGGCGCGCTCGCCGGCGATGCGGTGCATGCCCGCGCGCAGCCAGGCAATGGCAAACTCGCCGCCGGTGTAGAAGAAGAATGCCAGGATGATGGACAGCGCCAGCTGGCCCAGCCCGGCGCCGATCGACAGCCCGGCGCCCAGCACCACGTGGCCAACCGGGGCGATCAGCTTGCGCAGGTTGGCGACCATCTCGGAATCGGCATTGATGACGCTGTTCCAGGAGTTCTGCAGGTAGGAGCCGACATAGGGCAGGCTGCTCAGCCAGGCGGGCAGCTGCGGGATGCCATGTTCCATATAGCGGTCGACCAGCGCGGACAGTTCGTCCAGGTGCGCCGAGAAGCTGGCGCCGGCGTAGACGAACGGACCCAGCACCACCACGGTGGCGAGCAGCACGCAGATCAGCGCCGCCAGGCTGCGCCGGTTGCCCAGCCAGCGCGACAGTACCGTGTAGGGGTACCACGAGCTGAAGGCCAGGATCGCGCCCCACAGCAGCGCGGTGGTAAACGGCGCGAGCACCAGCAGCGAGCCGCCGATCAGCACGATCAGCGCGAAGACGGCTGCGATTTTCTCAATTAACTGGCCGGAACTCATGGTTGGCTCTCCCTGGGCCCCGCCGGTGTGACGGGAACGGCGTAAATATAGCCTACGTTGGGTGGGGCGATGCGGAAGGGGGATGGTGGGTTAGTCGTCACTATGGCGGTGGGCCGCTGCATGCGGCGTGTTCCCCTGGTTGGGGGCACAGTGCCATAGGTTTGTGAAGGTGGATAGCGGGTGGGTGTTTGGCTTCTTGCCAGCGGTCGGTATGTGGCGCTTGGTGGGCGTGGCTGTTTCGCCGGCGTAGCCGGTGAGTCACTTTTTGTCCGAGCGACAAAAAGTAACCAAAAAACGCGTCGCCTATGCGGCTGGCAATCAATTTCACGGCGTTGGTGGTTCGCACGGTGGTGCTTGCCGTTTGGGCGTGGTTGCCCGTTCGGCCCTGCTACGCCATGTGAGTCAGAGATAGTGCCTGCGTTAACCCACTATTGAACGATCCCCATGCAGGGTGTAGGCCGCCTGCTGCCAACCGTATCGCGGGGACGCCTAGGGCTGCTGCGCAGGCTCAAGGTGCGCTGATGGTCATTGGGCGCTTGCGCGGAGCGCAGCCGAAGGCGTGTTGATGCGATGTCCGTGGATAGCCCTCAATCCGGCACCGCCATGATCCCACTCTTGAGCAACGCGGCAACCAGATCAGACTGCGTCACCATGCCAACCACGCGGCGCTGATCATCGATCACCGGCGCGTGGTGCAACCCGCCGTCAGAGAAGGCCTGTGCCAGTTCCACCATCGGCTGGTCGGCACGGGCAGTCACCACCGCGCGCGTCATCAGGTTGCGCACGGTACCAGCCAGCCGCCGCGCACCGGTATCACGCTGCGCTGCAAAAAAGTCGCTCTGGGTAACGATCCCCACCAGCCGCCGGGTGGCGTCCACCACCGGCAGCGCCTTGATGCGGTGCCGCGACAGCAGGTGCCCGGCCTCATGCGCTGGCTGGTCCGGGGTCACCATGATCACGTCGCGCGACATGATCTCGCCGCACAGCACGTTGCCGAAGTGGCGCCGGTAGGCGCGCAACTGCGCGGCCACGAGGATCTGTTCGAGGTCGTCTTCTTCGATATCCAGGAATTCGCCGCGCACCTTCAGCGCAGCATCGAGGTCGGCGCGGGTGACGCCCACGCGCTGGGATGGCGGCACGTCCTTGGTCCCGTGCTGCATGGCAGGCTCGGGCGGGCGGTGCGGGTAGCGCCGCCGCGACAGGTTGTTGAAGGCAAGCGCCATCATCAGCAGCAGCATCGAATTGAACAGTACCGGCACCGCAACAAAGCCGAAGCCCAGCGCACTGACCGCCGGTCCGCCGAATACGGCGGTGATGGCCACGGCGCCGCTGGGCGGGTGCACGCAGTGGAACTGGAACATCAGGGCGATGGCGATTGCCACGGCGACAGCTGCGGCCAGGCCAGGGTCCGGGATCCAGCGCGCGCACGCCACGCCGATCACCGCGGCAATCAGGTTGCCGCCAATGATCGACCAGGGCTGTGCCAGCGGCGATGACGGCACGGCGAACAGCAGCACTGCGGAGGCCCCCATCGGCGCGACAAACCAGGGATTGAAGCCGCCCAGGGTCTGGTGGCTAATCCATTCAGTGCAGATCAGGCCCAGCAGGGCGCCCAGGCAGCTCTTGAAGCGCTCCTTGCGGCTGGCGGGGACGGGCAGCGGAACGAATGTGCGCAGCCATGCACGGGCATTCTGCGCCAGGGCGGAGACGGCGGGGGCGGTTGGCATTCTTGTGACGGGGGCGCTTTGGAATGGTGCGCGTAATATATCACGAGGTGATATATTTGGCCGCCTTTGGTGCAGTGCATCCCAATCGTGGGGCATGGCGCACCGCACAAGAGCGCATAAGAGCAAGGAGGCCCCCAATGTCGTCTGTTATGCCGGTCGAGAAACGCGACTATGCCGTCAATCGCCGCCTGCTGATGCTGTCCGTGATCGCGCTGGGCATCGGTGCGCTCAGCACCGTGGCGGCGGATGTGCTGGTGAACCTGATCCGTTTCTTCACCAACCTGTTTTTCTACCAGACACTGTCGCTGGCCGAGCGCTCGCCCGCCAAACATGCATTGGGTGCGTGGGTGATCGCGATGCCGGTCATCGGGGGGCTGATCGTCGGACTGATGGCGCGCTACGGCAGCGACAAGATCCGTGGCCATGGCATTCCCGAGGCGATCGAGGCGGTGCTGTTCGGCAAGAGCAAGATGTCGCCGCGAGTGGCGGTGCTCAAGCCGCTGTCGTCCGGCATCGTGATCGGCAGCGGCGGGCCGTTTGGCGCCGAGGGGCCGATCATCATGACCGGCGGCTCGCTGGCGTCGCTGCTGGCGCAGTACCTGCACCTGACCGCGGGCGAGCGCAAGGCGCTGCTGGTGGCGGGCGCGTGCGCGGGCATGACCGCGATCTTCGGCACGCCGGTGGCGGCGGTGCTGCTGGCGGTCGAGCTGCTGCTGTTCGAGCTGCGCCCGCGCAGCCTGCTGCCGGTGGCGCTGGCCTGCGCGGTGGCGGGGTTCCTGCGGCCGCTGTTCTTCGAGGCCGGTCCGTTGTTTCCGCTGCAGACGGCCGCAGCGGGCACGCCGGCGCTGCTGTCCTGTGTGCTGGCTGGCCTGCTCTGCGGCGTGCTGGGGGCAGGGCTGACGCTGGCGCTGTACCGCACCGAAGACGCGTTCTCGCGCCTGCCGCTGCACTGGATGTGGTGGCCGGCGCTGGGCGGGCTGGTGGTCGGCATCGGCGGCTACTTTGAGCCGCGCGCGCTGGGGGTGGGCTATGACGTGATCGGCGACCTGCTGAACAACCGCATCGCCATCGAGATTGCGCTGGCACTGCTGGCGGTCAAGGCCGTGATCTGGATTGCGGCGCTGGGTTCGGGCACCTCGGGCGGCGTGCTGGCGCCACTGCTGATGCTGGGCGCGGGCCTGGGCGTGGTGCTGGCGCCGTGGCTGCCGGGCGGCTCGCCGCAGCTGTGGGCGCTGGTGTGCATGGCCGGCGTGCTGGGCAGCGTGCTGGGCGCGCCGCTGACGGCGATCGTATTCGCCTTCGGGCTCACGCACGACACGCAGGCGCTGCTGCCGTTGCTGCTGACCACGGCGGTGGCCTACGGCTTTTCGGTGCTGACCATGAAGCGTTCGATCATGACCGAGAAGATCGCCCGGCGCGGCCTGCATATCTATCGCGAATACGGTGTGGATCCGCTCGAGCGCGCCCATGTCGACGAGCTGATGACACGCGAGGTGGTTGCCATCGACGCCGAGCTGCCGGCGGCCGAGGCGATGGTGCGCTACTTTGGCGAGCATGCGGCCCATCGTGCCTACCCGGTGGTAGCCGAAGGGCGCGTGCTGGGCATGCTGGAGCGCGCTGCGATCCGTGGCCTGGCCGCTGGTGAGATCCCGTCCGGCATGCGTTGCCGCGATCTGCTGAGTGCGCCGGCGCATGTGCTGCTGCCTGGCCAGACGGCACGCGCCGCCGCGGGCCGCATGGCCGCGCTGAGCGTGGCGCGCCTGCCGGTGGTGGAAAGCGCCGAGACCATGCGCCTGGCCGGCATCCTGTCGCTGCGCGACCTGCTGCGTCCCAGCGGCAGCGTGTTCCACGAGGAATCGCGGCGCGAGCGCCTGCGCGGCCGCGCTGCGGCCTGAACGGGTTCCTATTTGTAGGTCGACAGCAGGATGCTGGTCTCGGTGGCGCTGATGCCGTCGATCAGCCGGATCCGGTCCAGCGTGCGGTCGAACGCTTCCAGCGTATCGGCGCGCAGCTCGGCAATGATGTCCCAGCGGCCGTTGGTGGTGTGCAGGGCCTGCACATTGGGTTCGCCGCGCAACGCCTGCAGCACGGTGCGGGCCTTGTTGCCTTCCACGGCGATCGTCATCCAGGCGCGAATGCGGTGCGCTTCGGCCTCGGGCCGCAGGCGCACCGTGTAGCCAACGATCACGCCTTCCTGTTCCAGCTTGTCGATGCGGTTCTGCACGGTCGCGCGCGACACGCGCAGCGCCTGCGCCAGCGCCGTGACCGGCATGCGCGCGTCGTCGCGCAGGAGGGAAATCAGCTGGTGATCGGTGGCATCCATGGGGTGGGAAAACGGCCTTTGCAAAGCGCCAGCATGGGCTGGCATTTTGATAAATGGCTCGCGCAAATTGCGCAAGTTGCTGGCTATTAGTTAACACCAGCTTGCCCGAGAATTCAATCAACCGATTGATTTCCCAATGCCTGCCATTAAAAAGGAGCCGCCGTGACCCACACCCCAACGATCCTGCTTGTCGAGCCGACCTTCTACGACGTGTCGTACAGCATCAATCCGTGGATGGATCCGGCTGCCTGGGCGCGCGACCCGCACGGCATGCACCGCAGCGCCATGCAGTCGTTCGACGCGCTGCGCGAGGCGCTGGGCCGGGCCGGCTTTGCGGTGGAGGTGGCCCCCGGCGCGCCGGGGCTGCCCGACATGGTGTTCCCGGCCAACGCCGCGGTGGTGCTCGATGGCCGCGCGCTGCTGGCGCGCTTCCGCTACCCGCAACGTCGTGGTGAAGAGGCGCCGTTCGCCGACATCTTCGGCACGCTGCGCGAGCGCGGCCTGCTCGACGAAGTCGCGCTGCTGCCCGAGGGCTGCTTCCAGGAAGGCGCGGGCGACTGCATCTGGGATGCGGGCCGCGGCCACTTCTGGGCCGGGTTCGGTCCGCGCTCGTCGCATGAGGCGGCCGTGGCGGTGTCGGACTACTTCGGCAAGGACGTGGTGGCGCTGGAGCTGGCCACCGAGCAGAGCTACCACCTCGACGTCTGCTTCTGCCCGCTTTCCGGCGGCGAGGTGCTGTACTACCCGCCGGCCTTCAGCGAAGCGGCGCTGCGCGAGCTGCGCGCGCGCGTGCCGGCGCGGCTGCGTATCGAGGCCAGCGCCGACGACCTGCGCCACTTCAGCGTCAATGCCGTCAACCTCGATGACCAGGTGGTGATGACCCGCACCACGCCGCACCTGCGCACCGAGCTGGGCCGGCGCGGCTACCAGCTGCATGAGGTCGACCTGTCGCCCTTCATGCTGTCCGGCGGCGGCGCCTATTGCATGACGCTGCGCCTGGATCGCCGCAGCGGGCCGGGCATTGCCGCGGTCGCGGCCTGAGCGCAGGCACCGCACCAACAGCCAAGGAGACGGTCATGAAAAGCACCGCCCGATCCCTGTTCCTGGACGCCAGTGACGTGGCCCGGCTGGTGGCCGCCATCGGCCCGCAGGCCGCCATCGTGGACCTGGCCGGGCAGGTCCGGCAGGCCTTCCTGCGCTGGCACGACTTCGACAAGTCCGCGCGGCTGGCGAGCCATTCCGCGCGTGGCGTGATCGAGTTGATGCCGGTCAGCGACGGCATCCAGTATGCATTCAAGTATGTGAACGGCCATCCGCGCAATGCGCAGCACGGCATGCCGACGGTGATGGCCTGCGGCTTGCTGGCCGAAGTGGAAACCGGCTTCCCGCTGATGCTGGCCGACCTGACGCTGGCCACCGCGCTGCGCACCGCGGCCACCTCGGCGCTGGCGGCACGCGCCATGGCGCGGCCCGGTGCGGCGACGATGGCGCTGATCGGCAACGGCGCGCAGGCCGAGTTCCAGGTGCTGGCCTTCCAGGCGATGCTGGGCGTGCGCGAGATCGCCGCTTATGACATCGATCCGGCCGCCACCACCCGGCTGATGCGCAACCTTGCTGGCGTACCCGGTCTTTCGATCCGCCGTGCCGAATCGATCGAGGCCGCGCTGGCCGGGGCGGACATTGTCTCCACGGTCACCGCCGACAAGACTCGCGCCACCATCCTCACGCCGGAAATGGTGCGGCCTGGCATGCACCTTAATGCGGTAGGCGGCGACTGCCCCGGCAAGACTGAACTGCATCCCGATATCCTGCGCCGCGCGCGCATCGTGGTGGAGTACGAAGCCCAGACACGCATCGAAGGCGAGATCCAGCAGTTGCCGGCCGACGCTCCGGTGACCGAGCTGTGGCAGGTGCTGGCTGGCCACGCGCCCGGCCGCGCGGCGGCGGACGAGGTGACCGTGTTCGATTCGGTTGGCTTTGCGCTGGAAGACTACGCCGCGCTGCGCTGGCTCTACGCCGCAGCGCAGGCGCACCGGGCGGGCAGGGCGGTTGAACTGGTGGCGATGCCGCCGGATCCGCGCAACCTGTACGGGTGGATGATGGCGCAGGCCGACGGCAACGAAACGGGGCTGGCGACGCCCAGGCAGGCGGCAGTGGCCTGAGGCCGCAGGCGATACCGGGGCCGGCATGGCCCCGGTGCAGCCGTGCTCAGGCGGTGCGGCCCATCATCAGCTGGGCGCGCAGGAAGCCCTTGACCTCTTCCAGCGACGGCGTCTTCAGGAACACCATGATGCCCCAGTGCTGCAGGGCATCGGCCACGCCTTCATAGGCCTGGCGGTTGGTGATCACGGCGAAGATCACGTGCTGGCTGGCAAAGAAATTCTGCAGCTTCTCGATGGTGGCCGATTCGGCGTCGTTCAGTTCGTCGACGTAGTACAGCACCACGCGCGGATGCTCGCTGACCGAGGTGATGACGGTATCCAGCACATCGTCGACCACCACGCTCTTGAGCGGCAGCCCCCACTTGGCAAGCTGGGCGTGGATGCGCTGCGCTTCCTGGTGGTTGGGGTGGAACACCACCAGGTCCAGGCCGTGCGGCGACGCCGATTCCGGCCCGATGCGCGTCGCCAGCAGGCGGTGCACGGTTTCCTTGTGGATGCGCCGATGGCCGCCGTTGGTCTTCCAGGCACCAAGTTCGCCGCGCTCGACCATCTTCTGGACGGTGCCCAGAGAGACGTTAAGCAGTTTTGCCGCTGTACGCGTGCTGTAATAAGGCTTTTCAGCCAGTGCCGGATCCAGTTTCATCCCATCACCCGTAGTCCTGAAGGCAGCCGCGCCGGGATGGCGCCCGCGGCGCCAGGCACAAGCGCCGCGCGGTTGTCACTGCCAATGGTTGACTGACCCTGAGTCCTGGCCCGCTCCCCCGCCGGCCGGACGGCTTTCTTTATAAATTTGTTATTTCTTTCATTTCCAGCCGATCAGCGACTTTCTGGACATATTGAATGTCTGGGACCCTGATCTGCTGGAAGCCAATAATATGCCGCAAACGCCAATCGATCTGTAAGAAAAAACATAAATCCATCGCGTATTGGTTGTTTAACGCACATTGGTGCTTGCAGGCAGACACGACAGTAACGCAGACATTGATCTGCAGGGGTGGTTCCCCATGATTGGGCACAGCGTCTGAAGCATCCGCTGAATACAGCGGCCGCTTCAGAGTTCTGTCGTGACGTGACAGATCTGAGCGGCATGGCTGCTGTCCGCGGTTCACGGTCCGCGCTTCACCGCGGCACTTCACAGCCCGTGCTTGCGCACCTTATCGAACAGCGTGGTCTTGGCCACGCCCAGGGCTTCGCTGGCGCGGCTCAGGTTGCCGTCGTGGCGGCGCATGGCATCGGCAATCAGTGCGCGCTCGAATTGCTCGACCGCCTGCGCCAGCGGCAGGGCTTCGGGAGCGGTGGTGCCATGGCCGGGGTTGCAGCCCAGCCCCAGCACATGGCGCTCGGCCAGGTTGCGCAGCTCGCGCACATTGCCGGGCCATGGGTAGGCTACCAGCGCGGCCAGCTCGGCCGGGGTGGCAGGAACAGCCTCGCGGCTGAAGCGCAGCGCGGCCTGCGCGACAAAATGTTCGAACAATGCCGGCACGTCTTCGCGCCGCTCGCGCAGCGGCGGCAACTCCAGCGTGATCACGTTCAGGCGGTAGTACAGGTCAGCGCGGAACTGGCCGGCATCGGAGAGCGCGCGCAGGTCGGCCTTGGTGGCAGCCACCACGCGCGTGTTGACCGGCACCGGCTGGTTGGAGCCAAGCCGTTCCACCACGCGTTCCTGCAGCACCCGCAGCAGCTTGATCTGCAGCGGCATCGGCATGCTCTCGATCTCGTCGAGAAACAGCGTGCCGCCTTCGGCGTGCTCGATCTTGCCGATGCGGCGGCGCGCGGCACCGGTGAACGAGCCGGCTTCATGGCCGAAGATCTCGCTCTCGAACAACTGCTCTGGCAGGCCGCCGCAGTTGATGGCAACAAAGTTGCGCGCGTGGCGCTGGCTGGCCTCATGCAGGCAGCGCGCCACCAGCTCCTTGCCGGTGCCGGTCTCGCCGTGGATCAGCACATTGGCGTCGGTGCCGGCCAGGTCGGCGATCAGGCGGCGCAGCCGCTCGACCGTGGGCGAATGGCCGATCAGGTGGGCTTCCAGCTTCTGACGGCCCGCCAGCCGTTCTCGCAGTTCTGACACTTCCAACGCCAGCCGGCGCTGCTCCAGCGCGCGGCGCGTGGCGTCCACCAACTGCTCGGGCGAGAACGGCTTTTCCAGGAAGTCGTAGGCGCCTTGCTTCATCGCCTGCACCGCCAGCCCCACGTCGCCGTGGCCGGTGATCATGATCACCGGCAGGGCCGGGTCGCGCTCGCGCAGTTGCGCGAGCAGCGCCATGCCGTCCTGGCCCGGCAGGCGAATGTCGCTGACGACCACGCCGGCATAGCCCGGTCCGGCCTCGCGCAGCGCGGCCTCGGCGCTGCCCACGCCGCGCGTGGCAATGCCTTCCAGGCGCAGCGCCTGCTCGCAGCCCAGGCGCACGTCGGCATCGTCCTCGACGATCAGTACGGTCAGGTCAGCCGGCATGCTTTGCGTCCTGTGGGTTGGCGTCCTGCGGCGCCAGCGGCAGCACCAGCGTGAAGCAGGCGCCGCCGTCCGGGTGGTTGGCGGCGGACAGGCTGCCGCCGCTTTCATTGAGGATGCCGGCCGACAGCGTGAGGCCGAGCCCCAGGCCTTGCCCGGCGGGCTTGGTGGTGAAGAAGGGCTCGAACAGCCGTGCGAAGGCTTCCTCGGACAAGCCGGCGCCGTTGTCGCGCACGGTCAGGTGGACCATGGCGCCCGCCACGTGCGCGTGCAGCGCAATGCGCGGCGCGGACTGGCCGGCGACGGCATCGAGCGCGTTGCCGAGCAGGTTCACCAGCACCTGTTCCAGGCGGTTGGGATCGCACACCACCGCCAGCGTCGGATCGATATCGCGCTGCAGCGCGGGCTGGACCGCGTCCACGCGCGTCTGCAGCAGGAACAGCGCGTTGTCCACCGCTTCGGCCAGCCTGGCCAGGCGGCGGCCGTTGCCGGACTTGCGTGCAAAGGACTTGAGCGCGCCGGTGATGCGGCCCATGCGCTCGACCAGCCCGATGATGGTGTCGAGGTTGGCGCGCACGGTGGCGTAGTCGCCGCGCTCGAGGAACTTGCCGGTATTGCCGGAGATGGTGCGCAGCGCCGCCAGCGGCTGGTTCAGCTCATGCGCGATGCCGGTCGACATCTGGCCCACGGCGGCCAGCTTGCCGGCCTGCAGCAGCCCATCCTGGGCCTGGCGCAGCACGGTCTCGGCACGGATGCGTTCGGCTACCTCGGCCTGCAGGCGCTGGTTGGAGGTGGACAGGTCGGCGGTGCGGTCGGCCACCTTGCGCTCCAGTTCGCTGTTGGCCGCCTCCAGCGCCGCGCGCGCCGCCAGGCGCTCGTTGACGATGCGCCGGCGCACGTTCCACGCCGCCCCCAGCAGCAGCACGAAGGCGGTCAGCACGCCGGCCAGCGCCGCCGTGTTGAGCGCGGCCACGCGCGCCTGCGAGGTATTGGTCAGCAGCGTCAGCTGCCAGTCGGTGCCGGGCAGCGCGGCATGCTGCGCCAGCATCGGCGGGCCGCGGTGCAGGCGCACCAGTTCGTCGCTGCTGCTGCCGCTGCCGTTGTTCAGCTTGCGCACCAGGGCCAGCGGCAACTGCGGCAGCGGGGCGCGGTTGTACTGCAGGCTGCGCGTGAGCCGCTCGCGCGCCTCGGGTGACAGGGGGCGCAGCGCGGCGAGCTTCCACGACGGGTCCGAGGCCAGTATCACCACGCCGTTCTCGTCGGTCAGCAGCATCTGGCTGTCGGCGCCCTGCCAGCGGTTCTCCAGCGGCTCCAGGCCGATCTTGACCACCGCCACGCCGACCGGGTTGTCGCGCTCGCCCAGTGGCGCCGACAGGTAGTAGCCCGATTCGCTGCGGGTGGTGCCCACGCCGTAGAAGCGGCCCAGCTGGCCGTCCATGGCCGACTGGAAGTACGGGCGGAAACTCAGCGCTTCGCCCAGGTAGCTGTCCGGGCGCTGCCAGTTGCTGCTGGCCAGCACCTTGCCGTGCGCATCCAGCACATAGATCACGCGCGTGCCGGCGCGGGTATTTAGGGCGCTCAGGTAGTCATTGGCGCGTGCCGCGCGGGCGGCGTCGTCCGGGCGCAGCAGCAGCGCGGCGATGCGCTCGTCCAGCGACAGCAGGCCGGGCACGTAGTCGTAGTGGGCCAGCTCGCTTTCCAGTGCCTGCGTGTACAGCCGCAGCTGCACCTGGCCGCGTTCGGCCTGGCGCGCCAGCGCGGTGTCGTAGCTGTAGCGGTAGCCGAGCGAGCCCGCCAGGCCCACCAGCACGGCCAGCGCCAGCAGTGCGAGCAGCGGGGCGAGGCCGCGCAGGCCGTGAGGCAGGCGCGAGCCGGCGGGTGCGGCGAACGCAGGTGCGGTGGCGCGGGTGGTATCGCCGGGAGGGTGTAGCGGACCGGTCATCAGGTGGTGGGTGAGGCAGGTGGCAAAGCCGCCGCGCGGGCAGGACGGGCGGGGGCCGGCGGGTGCCTACTTTTACCACACCAGGGGGGCAGTGCCACGCCAGAATGCAAAAAGGCCCGGTTGCCGTATCAGCAACCGGGCCCGAGGGCCTGAACAGGCCCTGGCACGCCTGGCGGACGGTATTACTTGCCCGCGAGGACCTGGGCAGGTGCCAGGCCGGTGGTGGTATCCGCGGCGGGTTCATCCTCCTCGGACGGTACCGGCGCGCCGATGGCGCCTTCGCTTTTGGCGACGACGGCAGTGGCAATCGCATTGCCAAGCACATTGGTCACGGTGCGACCCATGTCGAGTACGTGGTCGATGCCCAGCACCAGCAGGATGCCGGCTTCCGGCAGGCCGAACATCGGCAGCACGGCGGCGACCACCACCAGCGAGGCGCGCGGCACGCCCGCGATGCCCTTGCTGGTGACAAGCAGGACCAGCAGCATGGTGATCTGCTGGGTCAGCGACAGCTGGATGCCATACACCTGGGCCACGAACAGCGCGGCAAACGAGGTGTACATGATCGAGCCATCCAGGTTGAACGAGTAGCCCAGCGGCAGCACGAAGTTGGTGATGCGCTCCTTGACGCCGAAGTGGGTCAGCTGGTCGATCACCTTCGGGTAGGCCGATTCGCTGCTGGCGGTGGCGAAGCCGATCATCAGCGGCGCGCGCATCAGCTTGAGCAGGCGGAACACGTCGCGGCCCAGGAAGAAGTAGCCGCCGGCGATCAGCGCCATCCACAGCAGCGCCAGCGCCAGGTACAGGCTGCCCAGCAGCTTGGCGTACACCACCAGCACGCCCAGGCCCTGCGCGGTGATCACCGCGGCGATCGCGCCGAACACGCCCACCGGGGCAAACGCCATCACGTAGTTGGTGACCTTCAGCATCACCGTGGCGAGGCCCTCGATGCCTTGCAGCACGGGCTTGCCCACGCCGTCCTTGACCGTGCCCAGCGCAAAGCCGAAGAACAGCGAGAACACCACGATCTGCAGGATCTCGTTGTTCGCCATGGCCTCGACAAAGCTCTTGGGGAACATGTGGGCGATGAAGTCGCGCAGGTTCAGCGCGCCGGTCTTCAGGTTCGAGGCAGCGTCAGCCGGCGGCAGCGGCAGGTTCATGCCGTGGCCGGGCTCCAGCAGGTTGGCCATCACCAGGCCCAGCAGCAGCGAGGTGATCGAGGCGCCAACGAACCACATCATCGCCTTCAGGCCGATGCGGCCCACGGCGCGGCCATCGCCCATGCTGGCGATGCCGGCCACCAGCGTGGCGAATACCAGCGGGCCGATGATCATCTTGATCATCCGCAGGAATACGTCGGTCAGGATGGACAGGTGGTCCGCAATCGATTTGGCGGTGGCGGCGTCCGGCGCCATGTTGTGCGCGGCGGTGCCGACCAGCACGCCTAGCAGCATCGCAATGAAGATCAGGGTGGGCAGTCGATTCAGTTTCATCGTGGATCAGGCCTCTGCGTCCGTCTCCTGTGGCAGGGACGGGCGTCTGTGTATTGCAGGAAGGCTGGGCGGCGATGTCGGGGCGCCGGGCCGGCCTTGTCGTGGTTCAGCGCGGCAACAGGTGCCGGGGGTTCGCCGGGGTGGCGAAGGGGGTGGGCAAGGCGGGGTCGGTCATGTGTGTCCTCCTTTGTTTTTGGCATCGGCCGGGACGCCGGGCGGCATGCCGGCATACCTGTCTGGCGCTGTGAGCGGCGGCCTATATTGCACGCGCCGTGCCAGGCCGAAAGGGCGGCAGGCGTTGTGCAACTTGTTGAATACAAAGGAGAAAAGGATGTGATTCCGGCGCACGGTTCGGGAATCCGGACCGGAATGCGACAACGCCGTTCGGGAATCCGAACGGCGTTGTAGGTGTTAACCCGCGGTTTTAAGGGGCTGGCGGCAGGCTCCCCGCTCCCGCACGCGGGACAGGGAGAGCAAGGCCCAGACAAGCTTGGGTGGCGTCGGCGCACCCTGCGTGAGCGGTCTGCGCCGGCGCCAGGAAACTCATTTCAGTCGCCGTCCCAGCGTTTCGGGCACCATCGCCAGACCGATCAGCGACACCAGGCCGCAGCCGATCACGTACAGCGCGGGCGCATTGACGTCAGCGGTGACCTGGATCAGCCGGGTCGAAAAATACTGCGCAAAGCCGCCGAAGATCGCGATCGCCACGCAATAGGCGATCGACAGCCCGGTGGCGCGCAGCCGCTGCGGCAGCACTTCGCTGACCAGCACCATCGAGGCCGGCGCGGTCATCGACATCGGCACCGACAGGCAGCCCACCACCACCAGCAGGCGCATGAGCGACGGTTCGGCGTTGATCAGCACGAAGGCCGGGTAGACCATCGCCAGCAGTGCCACGCGCGACCACAGCACCACGGTCTTGCGGCCGATGCGGTCAGCCAGCCAGCCCGCGAACGGCGACAGCACCACCTGCACCAGCGCCGCCACGCACGCCGCCCAGATGCCCAGCGACAGCGGCATCTTCAGCACGCTGACCGCGTAGTTGCTGAGGTAGTACACGACGATATAGGTCGACGAAGCCAGGCCGATCATCAGCAGGATGCTGGCGATCACCTCGCGGCCATGGCGGCGCAGCAGCGGCCATTGCGCGGCGTGCTCGCCATGGCGCACGGGCGTGGCGGTTTCTTCGAGCCGGCGGCGGATCACCAGCCCGACCGGGATCACCAGGATGCCGATCATGAAGGCGAGGCGCCAGCCCCAGGCTTCCAGCTCGGCCGGCGCCAGCACGTTGCTCAGCACCAGGCCGGTGATCGCGCCCAGCAGCGCCGCCAGGCCCTGGCTGAACGGCTGCCATGCGGTATAGAAGCCGCGCGTGCGGTCATCGGCGTATTCCAGCAGCAGCGCGGTCGATGCGCCCATCTCGCCGCCGATGGCAAAGCCCTGCACCAGCCGCGCCACCACCACCAGCACCGGCGCCAGGATGCCGATCTGCGCGTAAGGCGGCGTCACCACGAAGATCAGCGAGCTCAGCCCCATCAGCCACAGCGTCAGCGCCACCGCCGGCTTGCGCCCGGCGCGGTCGGCGTACATGCCGATCAGCAGGCCGCCCAGCGGGCGCATCAGGAAGCCGACGCCAAAGGTGGCGAACGACATCAGCAGCTGCCCGGTGGGGTTGTCGACCGGGAAGTAGAGCCGGCCGATCAGCGTGGCAAAGAAGCTGTAGACGACGAAATCGTAGAACTCCAGGCCATTGCCGATGGTGATGGCGGCAATGGCGCGCGTGCGTGACAGCTGCGCCTGGGGCGCAGCGACCGCCACGCCGGCGGTGGTGTCGATGGACATGGGTGTCTCCGTAAAACGATAAGGCGCCGGCCGGGGCGCACGTGGCGGCCCGGCGGCAGAACGGCTCTTGCTGGCCGCGGGTCAGTCGCGCGATGCGTGGTTCAGCATCGGCAGGTCCAGGCCCTGCTCGCGCGCGCAGTCGACGGCGATCTGGTAGCCGGCGTCGGCATGGCGCATCACGCCGGTGGCCGGGTCGTTGTGCAGCACGCGGGCGATGCGCGCGGCGGCCTCGTCGGTGCCGTCGCAGACGATCACCACGCCCGAATGCTGCGAGAAGCCCATGCCCACGCCGCCGCCATGGTGCAGGCTGACCCAGGTGGCGCCGCTGGCGGTGTTGAGCAGCGCGTTCAGCAGCGGCCAGTCGGACACCGCATCCGAGCCGTCCTGCATGGCCTCGGTCTCGCGGTTGGGGCTGGCGACCGAGCCCGAGTCCAGGTGGTCGCGGCCGATCACCACCGGCGCCGACAGCTCGCCGCTGCGCACCATCTCGTTGAAGGCCAGGCCCAGCTTGGCGCGCAGGCCCAGGCCCACCCAGCAGATCCGCGCCGGCAGGCCCTGGAAGCTGATGCGCTCGCGCGCCATGTCGAGCCAGCGGTGCAGGTGCTCGTCATCGGGGATCAGTTCCTTGACCTTGGCGTCGGTCTTGTAGATGTCCTGCGGGTCGCCCGACAGCGCGGCCCAGCGGAACGGCCCGATGCCGCGGCAGAACAGCGGACGGATATAGGCGGGTACGAAGCCGGGGAAGTCGAAGGCGTTGGCCACGCCTTCTTCCTTGGCCATCTGGCGGATATTGTTGCCGTAGTCGAAGGTCGGCACGCCCATCTGCTGGAACGCCAGCATGGCGCGCACATGCGCGGCCATCGAGGCCTTGGCGGCCTTGACCACCGCCGCCGGCTCGCGCTGCGCGCGCTCGCGGTATTCATCCCAGCTCCAGCCTGCCGGCAGGTAGCCGTTGAGCGGGTCATGCGCGCTGGTCTGGTCGGTGACCATGTCCGGGCGCACGCCGCGGCGCACCAGCTCGGGCAGCACCTCGGCGGCATTGGCGCACAGCGCGATCGAGATCGCCTTGCCTTGCGAGGTATAGCGGTCGATGCGGGCCAGCGCGTCGTCAAGGTCGGTGGCCTGCTCATCGACATAGCGGGTCTTCAGGCGGAAGTCGATGCGGCTCTGCTGGCATTCGATGTTCAGCGAACAGGCGCCGGCCAGCGTCGCGGCCAGCGGCTGCGCGCCGCCCATGCCGCCCAGGCCGGCGGTCAGCACCCAGCGGCCCTTCAGGTTGCCGCCGAAGTGCTGGCGGCCGGCCTCGACGAAGGTCTCATAGGTGCCCTGCACGATGCCCTGGCTGCCGATGTAGATCCAGCTGCCGGCGGTCATCTGGCCATACATGGCCAGGCCCTTGGCATCGAGTTCGTTGAAGTGTTCCCAGTTAGCCCAGTGCGGCACCAGGTTGGAGTTGGCGATCAGCACGCGCGGCGCGTCGCGATGGGTGCGGAACACGCCCACGGGCTTGCCCGACTGCACCAGCAGGGTCTGGTCGTCTTCCAGGCGGGTCAGGGCCTCGACGATGCGGTCATAGCATTCCCAGTTGCGGGCGGCGCGGCCGATGCCGCCATAGACCACCAGCTCCTTCGGGTTCTCCGCCACCTCGGGGTCGAGGTTGTTCATCAGCATGCGCAGCGGGGCTTCCGTGAGCCAGCTCCTGGCCGTCAGCGTGGTGCCGCGGGGGGCGCGGATTTCGGTGTCGCGGAAACGCGTGGTGGTGGTGGTCTTGGTCACGGGAACTCCTTCGGTCGTGCTGGTCTGGAACGCTCGCCTTCTTGGGCGATGCATAGGCATGTATATTCCTGTATATACAAGTACGTATGAATCGGGGTTATCCCGTAGATCGGCCAGCGCCGCCGCGGCGTTTTAATCACAAATGATGTTGGAGTCCCTTGCGCCCTGGCGCGCGGGCAGCTACGGGCCTAGGACGTGAACCGGCCTTCCAGGCGATGCAGGGAGCCGGGATGCACCAGCCGCACCGACGTCACCACGCGGCCCGCGGACCAGGTGCGGCGCCGGATCAGCAGGCAGGGCTCGCCCCGCTGGATGGCAAGCAACCCGCACTCTTCCGGCAGCGCCAGCACGGCCTCGACCACGTGCTCGCCTTCGGTCAGCGGCGCGATGCGGGACAGGTATTGGTAGGGCGTTTCGCTGGTGAAGTCCTGCGCCAGGTAGTCCGGCGCCACCGCGGCATTGACATAGCGGTCCTCCAGCTGAATCGCCACGTCGTCCTCGTAATGCACGATCACGGAATGGAAGACCCGCTCCTCCAGCGCCACCTCCAGTGCCGCGGCCTGTGCCGGGCCGGCGCGTTCCGCCTCCAGGCTGATGACCTGCGCGTGATGCCGGTGCCCGCGTGAAGCAATGTCTTCGGCAATATTGTTCACCGCATACAGCGCGGTCCGCCGCTTGGGTTCGGCGACGAAGGTGCCCACGCCCTGCAGCCGCACCAGCATGCCTTCCGCGGTCAGCTCGCGCAGCGCGCGATGCACGGTCATGCGGCTCACGCCCAGGGACTCAACCAGTTCGGTCTCGGACGGCACGCGGTGATGCGGCGGCCAGCTGCCGTCAGCGATCCTGCTGCTGATGTGCTGCTTGACGCGCGCATAGAGCGGCGCCGGCATAGAGTCGGACACGAGCGACAACGGGTTCCCCTTGGGTTTGGCCATGCGGCCATGTGACAGGCGCCGAATTTATCATGGCCCGGCGCCCTGGCTACGATGCCTGCGTGTCGCGCTGCTGGCATCCGGCCAGGAACACGTCCAGCGCCACCGGCCGCCCGATCACATACCCCTGCGCATAGTCCACCCCGATCGCGCGCAGCGCATCGAGGGTGCGTTCATCCTCCACCCACTCCGCCACCGTGCGCACCCCCAGCCGGTGCCCGATGTCGTTGATCGAACTGACGATCTCGCGGTCGACCGCGTTGTCGGCCAGTTGCCGGATAAAGCTGCCGTCGATCTTCAGGAAGTCCACCGGGAACTGCTTCAGGTAGGCGAACGACGACAGGCCCGAGCCAAAGTCGTCCAGCGACACGGTGCAGCCGGCGCGCCTCATCTCCGCCACCAGCCGGTTGGCCGCGGCCATGTTGTTGATCAGCGCGGTTTCCGTGATCTCCAGCCGGATGCGGCTGGCGGGCAGTGCGCTGGCCTCCAGCTCGCCATGCAGGAAGGGCAGCAGGAAGGGCTCGCCGAGCGAATTGGCCGACAGGTTGATCGATACCGACAGCCCGGGCACGGCGCCCAGGCGTTCGCCGTAGCCGCGCAGCACGTTGCGGATGACCCAGCGGTCGACATGGCCCATCAGGTCGTAGCGCTCGGCGGCGGGAATGAAGGCGCCGGGCATGATCAGCTCGCCATGCTCGTCGACCATGCGCACCAGGATTTCGATATGGCGGTGTTCGGCGCCGTCTTCGCTCTCCTCGGGCTGCAGTGCGCGGATTTCCTGCGCAAACAGGCGGAAGCGGTTGGCTTCGAGCGCCGAATGAATGCCGGCGGCGACTTCCAGCTCGCGGTGGTGGCGGCGGGCGTCGCTCTCGTCGCGGCGGTAGACCGAGACGCGGCTGCGGCCGGCGGCCTTGGCGGCGTAGCAGGCCACGTCGGCGCGGCTCATCAGTTCGCTGACCGGGGGCACGTCCAGGTCGATGGCGGCGATGCCGATGCTGGCGCCCACATCGTACACGCGCCCTTCCCACGGGAAGCGGCGGCCGCGGATGGCGTCGATCACGCCCTGGCAGACCTGCTCGGCCTGGTCGACGGTGCAGTCCTTGAGCAGCAGCGCGAACTCGTCGCCGCCCAGGCGCGCCAGCACGTCGTCGGGACGCACATGGTTGCGGATCATGTAGCCCAGTTCGCGCAGCAGCACGTCGCCGGCGCCGTGGCCGGCGGTGTCGTTGACGATCTTGAAGCGGTCCAGGTCGATGAAGCACAGCGCGGCGCGGTGGCCGTGCAGCCGCGCCGCGTCGCAGGCTTCGCGCAGGCGCTTCTCGAACCAGGTGCGGTTGGGCAGCCCGGTCAGCGCATCGTGCATGGCCGACCGCGCCAGCTCGCGCTGCAGCGCGCGCGCGGTGGTGATGTCCTGGAACACCAGCACCGCGCCCAGCACCTCGCCGCGCGCGGTCAGCACGGGCGCGGCCGAGTCCTGCACGTCGTGGCGCTCGCCGGTCAGGCTCTGCAGTACCGCACCGTCCTGCAGGTAGGCGGGTGCGAGCGTGCGCAGGCAGGCTTCGACCGGGCTGGGGATGGGGTCGCCGGTGGCTTCGTCGACGATGCGGAAGACCTGCTCCAGCGGCAGGCCGATGGCGCTGGCCATGGTCCAGCCGGTCAGCTGTTCGGCAATCGGGTTCATGAAGGTCACGTGCATGGTCGCATCGGTGCAGATCACCGCATCGCCGATCGAGCGCAGCGTGATGTGCAGGCGTTCCTTCTCTTCGAACAGCGCCTCGGTCAGGCGCCGCTGCTCGGTGATGTCCCAGTTGGTGCCTACCAGGGCCTGCGCGGTGCCATCGCCGGTGCGCGTGACCATGGCCATCGCGCGCACGTGGCGCACATTGCCGCCGGGACGCGCGATGCGGTATTCGGTATCGAACGGCGCCTCGCCGCGGATGGCCTGGCGCATCTCGCCGCTGACGCGGCTGACGTCGTCCGGATGCAGCATCGCGATCCATTGCTCCACCACTGGCGTGCCGCCCGCGGGGTCGGTGCCGTGCAGCGCGTGCATGCGCGCGTCCCAGCTGATGCCGGCGCTGGTGAAGTCCCACTCCCAGATGCCCACGCCGCCGGCTTCAGTCGCCAGCTGGATGCGGCGCGACAGCCGTTCCAGCTCTTGCTGCGCCAGCTTGCGCGCGTGGACGTCTTCCGCCTGGGTGATGAATTGCTGCGGCTCGCCGGTCTGTTCGTCGCGCACCAGCGATACCGCCAGCAGGACCCAGCGGTAGTGGCCGTCCTTGTGGCGGTAGCGCTTTTCCAGGCGGTAAGACTCGATCTGCCCGGACAGCAGGTTGTCGACCTGGCGCAGGTCGCCGGTCAGGTCGTCGGGGTGGGTCAGCTGCTGGTAGCTCAGCTCGCGCAGCTCGGCCGCGCTGTAGCCCAGCAGCTCGGTCATGGCGCGGTTGACGGTCTGCCAGCGGCCGTCCATGCCGACCAGCGCCATGCCGATGGCCGAATGCTCCATGGCCTGGCGAAAGCGCTTGTCGCTGCTGCGCAGGCTGGCGCGGCCATGCCGGTTCTGCTCGGTCAGGTAGGCGATGCAGACCGGGAACACCATGATCACCGCCGCCGACAGCGGCACCGCTTCATGGCGGTGCGCGAGCAGCATCAGCGCCTGCAGGCAGAGCGTGGCAACCAGCGTCAGCAGCGCGGTGGCAAACGGATTGCCGGCCAGCGCCACCAGCACCAGCGGTAGCGACATCGCGGCAAACGGGTCATGGCCCTGCCACTGCGCGACGACGCCGATGGCCAGGCACAGCGCCAGAGCGCCCGCCTGCGGCGCCAGCAGCAGCCGCGCGATGGCGGCGCGCACACGCACCGCCGTCATCGACAACATCATCGGCAGCAACAGCGCCATGCCGAGCGCGTCCGCCTGCCACCAGGTCCACCAGACCGAGGCGAAACTGGTGCCATGTGTCGTGGCGATGGCCATGGCGCCGGCAGTGGCCCCCAGTGCCGGCGCCAGGATGCCGCCCACCGCCAGCATCACCGCAAACGCGGCCAGCGGACCGTGGCGTCCCAGGACGGCATGCCGGTCCAGCAGACGCAGCAGCCCGAGCGCGAACAGCATCTCGGCCAGGTTGGCGCCGGTCAGCATCAGCGCGGTGGCGACGCTGTCGCCGGCCGCGTAGTTGGCCAGCACGCTGGCGCCCAGCATACCGGCCAGCAGCCATGGCCCTTCCGTGCGCGGCCGGTGCAGCAGCAGGCCCAGGCCGAAGGCGTTGGGCAGCCACACCGCCGCCACCGTACCGGGCAGCCGCGCCAGCCACAGCGCCGCCGCCGCCAGCACGAAATAGCCGGCGCCGGCCAGCAGCAAGGGCAGCCAGCGGCGCGGCGGGGCAGGATGGTCGTTGGCGGCCTGGTGGCTCGGCGGGGCCGTGTCTGGCGTCATGGACGAGAACGATGCAAAGGCGGTGCGTCTGGGTGGGAAGGAGGCGGATTGGCCGGCGCGCCCTGGGCGGCACGGCCCCGGATGCGCGGACGGACTGCCGCCCAGCGTAGGGGCAATGTAGCGAGGATAAGGAGGCGGCCATCGGCAGGACAGGGGGCAGGTTGGGGGCTTTCTTGCCACTGGTGCTGGGGGCAATTTTTTGGTAGGAGCCATCAGGCATGCGCGGGTAACCCAGTTCATAACCTCACGGGTAATCGCGCCGCGGCCCCGCCGCGCCCATCATGCAGACATGGCCTGACCCCAGGCCCTTTACGGATTCCCAACCAAGACCAGGAGTACGCCATGTCTGCCGCCATCCAAGCCCAAGTCACTGCCGATCCCGCCGCCCTTGCCGACCGCTACCTCGCCGCCTGGAACGAGACCGACGCCGCGCGCCGGCGCGAGCTGGTCGCGCTGGCGTGGACGGAATCGGCAAGCTATGTCGATCCGCTGATGCGCGGCGACGGCCATGCTGGCATTGACGCGATGATCGCCGCGGTGCAGGGGAAATTCCCCGGGTTCCGCTTTACCCGCGTGAGCCCGGTTGATGCGCACGGCGAACACCTGCGCTTTACCTGGGAGCTGGGCCCGGCGGGAGAGCCGGCGCTGGTGGTCGGCACCGACTTCGCCACGATTTCCGCCGATGGCCGGCTCGCGCGCATGACCGGCTTCATCGACCGGGCCCCGGCCGGGCTGGCATGACCGAGGCGCGCGCCGCCGCTATGTGGCCTTCCCCACCGACAGCCCCCCGCCCACTGGCCGCAAGCTGCTGCATCCAGTGCGGCGGACAGGGGAGAGCAAATGGCGCGATTTCTGCGGGTGGCGGCATGGGGGCTGGCCGGCACGGCTGTCGTCGTGGCCGTGGCGGCCTATGTCGCGGTATGGGTCGGCGAGCGCAAGGCGGCGCGCATTGTCGAGGTCAAGGTTTCACCCATCGCAATCCGTGAAGACGCCGCCGGCATTGCCCACGGCAAGTACCTGTTTGAATCGCGCGGCTGCATGGAGTGCCACGGTGCCGGCGCCGGCGGCAAGCAGGTGATCGACGATCCCGGCGGCCTGCGCGTGCGCGCGCCGGACCTGACGCGCGCCAATCCGGCCATCGCCGCCTACCAGCCGGTTGACTGGGTACGGAGCATCCGCCATGGCGTGGCACCCTCGCACCGGCCGCTGCTGATCATGCCCAGCGAGGATTACAACCGCCTGAGCGATGAGGACCTGGGCGCGCTGGTGGGATACCTGCGCAGCCTGCCGCCGGCGATGGGGGCGCCCGCGGAGATCCGCATGCCATGGCTGGTGCGGGCGTTGTACGGTGTGGGCATCGTGCAGGACGCGGCCGCCAAGATCGACCACCGCCTGCCGGTGCAGCCTGCAATGGTGCCGGCGCCCACGGCCAGGTATGGCGGCTACGTCGCCAATGCCTGCCTGGGGTGTCACAGGCCGGACTTCCGCGGCGGCAAGATCCCGGGCGGGCCGCCCGACTGGCCGCCCGCGGCGGACTTGCGCCCCGTGCCGGGCGGCGCCATGTCGCGCTACGGCCAGGCTTCGGCCTTTATCGCGATGATGCGCAGCGGCAAGCGGCCCGATGGCACCGAAGTGAGCCGTGTGATGCCGTTCGATTCGTTCGGACGCATGAACGATACCGACCTGACCGCGCTTTATCTGTTCCTGGCCGGCATGCCGCAGCGCTGAGCGCGCGCGTCAGCGCCGTGCCAGCCGCCGGCCGGCGGCGATGCCGGGCAGCTCTACCCAACGGTGCAGCAGCAAGGCCAGCGCCAGCGCCAGGCCGGCATCGATGGCAAAGCGCAGCAGCTGCAGCGCGGTCTGGTCGGGCGCCAGTTCGGGCATTAGGCGCTTGACGCCCTCGATCACGGTGGGGTGCGTCAGGTAGAGCGCATACGACAGCTCGCCCAGCCAGACCAGCGCGCGCGGCACGCGCAGCACGCCGGCGTGCTCGGCCGCCACGGCGCCGGCCAGCAGCAGCGCCGCGGGCAGCCCGCGTCCGGCCAGGCTGAAGTCGGGCCCGACCAGCGGCAGCGACAGCGCGAACGCGGCGCAACCGGTTGCCAGCATGCCCGCCGCGATGGCCGGCGTCAGCAGGTGGCGCCAGCGCGCGTAGGCCCACGCCAGCCCGCAGCCCAGCAGGAACTCCAGCACCAGCGGATTGCTGGCCATGGCCAGCCACGGCGTGGCGAACGGGTAGCCCTGCGCGGGATCGGCCGCCAGCGCGCCGAAGCGCCACCACGGCAGCACCAGCGTGGTCAACGCAAAGACCCCCAGCACCACCAGCAGCGCGCGCCGCCCGGCCAGCAGCAGGCCCAGCGCGAAGGCGGCGTAGAACGCCAGCTCATAGTTGAGCGACCAGCCCACGTACAGCGCCGGATAGCCGTAGTACGGCGCGTGGCCGGTGGCAGTCGGCAGGAATGCCAGTGACGCCGCGAACACCGCCGGCGTGACCGGATTGAGCAGCAGCGCATGGATGGCCGACATGGTCCAGTACGGCGGCGCCAGCCGGCAGCAGCGCCGGATCATGAAGCTGAGCGGGCGCTCAGGCTGGGGCCGGGCCAGCACCGCGACCCAGGCGATGATGAAGCCGCTGATGACAAAGAACACGTCCACGCCGACATGGCCGCGCTTGATCACGTTGTCGGTCAGCCAGCTGAGCGCCGGCGCATCGGCGCCGCCCAGCGCCAGGCCGGAGTGGTAGACCACCACGAACGCGGCGGCCAGCCCGCGCAGGGCCTGGATGCTGTCGAGCCGCGCCACCGACGGGGACTGGGCAGCGGGCACGCGCGTGGCAGCGGTGGCGTGCGGGGCCGGTGCCGTGGAGGCGCCGGGATAAGTGTGTTCTGGAATAGTCGATGGCACTGTTGCGGCGACAGGAATCGGAAGGCGAAGGGATTCATGAGGGACAGCCGCCGCATGCCCAAAGTTCGTGCAAAACGGATCCGGGGGCAGGGTAGTGCGCATGGTGTTCGGCAAGGTGACCGAAATTCCACTATCCTCACTTGTCCCTTGCGCCAGGCTGCGGCGCATGGGCAGTGCCCGCGCGCCGTATGATTGCGCCCGGCGGGGGCACTGGAAAGAACCAGCGGGCAACGTACCCAAGGAGTGTCCCCCCATGACCACCCTCAATATCAACGTCAACGGCAAGACCCGTGAAGTCGACGTGGACCCGTCCACGCCGCTGCTGTGGGCGCTGCGTGACAACCTTGAAATGACCGGCACCAAGTTCGGCTGCGGCATGGCCGCATGCGGTGCCTGCACCGTGCACGTCAACGGCCAGGCCACGCGCAGCTGCGTGACGCCGGTATCCGCCGCTGCTGGCGCGCGCATCACCACCATCGAAGGCATCGGCACTGACAAGGTCGGGCGCGCCGTGATGGACGCCTGGCTCAAGCATGACGTGGCGCAATGCGGCTACTGCCAGAACGGGCAGGTGATGAGCGCCATCGGCCTGCTGCGCACCAAGCCGCGGCCCACCGACGCCGACATCGACCAGGCCATGGCCGGCAACCTGTGCCGCTGCGGCACGTACCAGCGCATCCGCGCGGCGATCAAAGACGCCGCCCGTGCGCTGGCCTAAGCGGGAGGAGTGATTATGCGAATCCGAGGCATCGAGGCACTGGCCGGCGGCCAGGGCGGCAATGATGGCGAAGCGGTCCAGCACGGCGGTATCGCCACGCTGGACCGCCGCAGTTTCCTGAAGCTGACCGGCCTGGCCGGCGGCGGGCTGGCACTGGGCGTGGCGCCGCTGGCGCAGGCGCAGGACGCGGCCAGGCCCAGGACCACAGCGCCGCCGCCGCAGGCGTTCCTGATCATCGCGCCGGACAACACCGTCACCGTGGCCGTGAACCGGCTCGAGTTCGGCCAGGGCGTGCACACCGCGCTGCCGATGGCGCTGGCCGAAGAGCTGGACGCCGACTGGCGCAACGTGCGCGCCACGCTGGCGCCGGCTGGCGACCCGTACAAGGACCCCGCCTTCGGCATGCAGATGACCGGCGGCTCCACGGCACTGAACCACTCGTTCGAGCAATATCGTGAACTGGGCGCGCGCGCCCGCGCCATGCTGGTGGCAGCGGCCGCGCAGCAGTGGAAGGTTGATCCGGCCAGCTGCAAGGTGGAGCAGGGCGCCATCACGTCCGGCAGCCATCGCGCCACCTTCGGCGAACTGGCGCCCGCGGCGATGGAGCTGCCCGTGCCGCAGCGGGTCACGCTGAAAGACCCGTCGCAGTTCCGCATCGTCGGCAAGCCCACGCCGCGGCTGGACTCGCGCGGCAAGATGGACGCGACCACGCCGTTCGGCATCGACACGCACCTGAAGGGCATGGTGGTGGCCGTGGTGGCGCGCCCGCCGCGCTTTGGCGGCAAGGTCAAGAGCTTCAGTGCCGACAAGGCCCGCGCGGTGCAGGGCGTACGCGGCGTGCTGCAGGTGCCGGTCGACCGCGGCGGTAGCGGCGTGGCCGTGATTGCCAGCGGCTACTGGCCGGCCAAGATGGGCCGCGATGCGCTCGACATCCAGTGGGAAGACGCGGGCTCGAAGGTGTCATCGCAGGCGCTCTTCGACGAGTACGCAAAGCTGGCCGGCCAGCCCGGCACGGTGGCGCGCGCGGGGAGCGGGGATATCGGCTCGGCCATCAACGGTGCCGCGCGCAAGATCGAGGCCGATTTCCGCTTCCCGTACCTGGCGCACGCGCCGATGGAGCCGCTGAACTGCACGCTGCAGCCGGAAGTGGCCGGCGGCAAGGTGCAGTCGGTCAAGGTCTGGGTGGGCTCGCAGTTCCAGACCGTCGACCAGGCCGCGGTGGCGCGCACGCTGGGGCTGGCGCCGGACAAGGTGGTGCTCAACACCATGATGGCCGGCGGCGGCTTCGGCCGGCGCGCGGTGCCGACCTCGGACTACATCGTGGAGGCGGCCAACGTGCTCAAGGCCTGGGTGGCCGCCGGCCACACCGAGCCGCTCAAGGTGGTCTGGAGCCGCGAGGACGATATCCGCGGCGGCTACTACCGCCCGCTGCACCTGCACCGCGCCCGCATCGGGCTGGATGCGCAGGGCAAGGTGGTGGGCTGGCAGCACACCATCGTCGGCCAGTCGATCCTGAAGGGCACGCCGTTCGAGGCCTTCATGGTCAAGAACGGCGTCGATGCCACCATGACCGAGGGCATCGTCGAGAACGACTATGACCTGCCGCTGCAGATGTCTGTGCACCATCCGCAGGTGGACGTGCCGGTGCTCTGGTGGCGCTCCGTGGGCAACACGCACACCGCCTTCGTCAAGGAAACGCTGGCCGACGAAATGGCCGCCGCCGCGAAGCAGGACCCGGTGGCATTCCGCCTGGCCCGGCTTGACGAGAAGAAGCACGCGCGCCACCGCGCCGCGCTGCAGCTGGCGGTGGACAAGTCCGGCTATGGCAAGCGCAAGCTGCCCAAGGGCCATGCCTGGGGCGTGGCCGTGCACGAGTCGTTCAACACCGTGGTGGCGTATGTGGTCGACGTCTCGGTGGTGAAGGGCGAGCCGCGCGTGCATCGCGTCACCGCCGGCGTGCATGCCAACCGCGTGGTCAACCCGATGTCGGCCGAGGCCCAGATCCAGGGCGCGTGCATCTTCGGGCTGGCGATGACCAGGCCGGGGTTTGCCATCGAGATCGAGAACGGCGCCGTGAAGAACAGCAACTTCCCGGACTATCCGCCGCCGCGCATCACCGATGCGCCGGTGGTGGACGTGTTCTTCGTGCCCTCGCAGGAGAACCCCACCGGCCTGGGCGAGCCGGGCGTGCCGCCGATCGCGCCGGCGGTGGCCAATGCGCTGTTCACGCTGACCGGCAAGCGCCAGCGGCAGTTGCCGTTCGTGATGGCGTAGACGGGCCTGGCACGATGACCGGCGGCGGCGCGAGCGCTATGGCGTGCCACCGCCGGCCACGCGCCATGCCTTGCTGAAGCGCTGCAGGTCGGCCGCCGAGGCATCGGTCACGGCCCAGTAGTCCATGCCGCCTGCCTGCCAGTGCGTGATCTGGTAGCCCTGCCGGGTCAGGGTGCTGTCAAAGCCCGGCGCCGCCTTGCGCGCACCCGCGCCGCGCAGCACGAACACATCGATCGGATGCTGGTTGCGTCGATAGACCAGCACCGCCACGCGCTGCCCGTGGAGGTAGTCGAGCCGTCCGCCAACGAGCGGAAAGCCTTCGGCCGCCATGTCCTGGACCGGCGGCGCGAAATCCAGCCGCCCGTTGAACCATGGCTTGACCGTGTGGCGATCGGTGGATGCCACGTCGACGGCGTGGTCGGCGATCAGCGCGCGCACGTGGCCGCTGACAACTTCACGCGCCATGGCGTCTTGCGGGGAATCCTGCAGCAGGAACAGCGTCAGCCCGAACGCCATCGATGCCACGGTCAGCGCCGCCAGCCCGGCGTTGACGGCGGGGCGCCAGGCAAACCAGTCGAGCCAGCGCGAGCGCGATGCCTCTCCACCTGCCGGCACGCGGGCCGCGGGCAGCGCGGCAGCGATCCGGGCGCGCAGGGCGGGACCTGCGCGATGGTAAGCCGCGCCCTCCCGTACCGCCGTGCGCAGCGCGCGCAGGCGTCCCAGTTCGGTCGTGCACGCGGCACATTGCGCCAGGTGCTGCTCCAGGCGCAGGCTTTCCGCCGCGCCGAGTTCGTCGTCGGCGCAGGCGGGCAGCAGTTCGCAAACCTCATTGCAGTCCATGACCTGTCTCCCCGGCGGGGTGCGGTGGCGGCGCCAGCGCACCGGATGGCGGGCGAACGTGTGCCGGCCCTTGCGCCGTACTCTGCTGCTGCAGCGCCGTCACGGCAGCCGCCAGCATGCGCCGCCCGCGCGCGAGCCGCGACATGACCGTGCCGATGGCGATATCCGCGACGCGCGCGATGTCGCGGTAGGGCAACTCCTCCAGTTCGCGCAGCACCAGCACTTCGCGAAACGCCACCGGCAGCTGCTCCAGCGCCCGGTGCACCAGCCGCACGTCTTCCTGCCGCAGCAGCCACTGCTCAGGGTCGTCCCGGCCATCGTGCCAGGCCGGCAGGGGCTGGTTCTCGCGCAGGTCGTCATAGCCGCACACCTCGCCGGCCGCTTTGCGCTTCTGGCAGGTGGTGAACCACGTATTGCGCACGATGGCGAGCAGCCACGGCCGCGGCTGCTCGCCGCGGAAACTGCCAAAGAGCCGGTAAGCGCGCAGGAAGGCTTCCTGGACCACGTCGTCGGCCTCGCTGGCGCTGCCCGACAACCAGCGCGCGAGGTTGTAGGCGGCATCCAGGTGCGGCAGCACCAGCTCATCGAAGCGGCGGCGTTCGTCGGATGCGTGATCCATGCGTGCCTTGGTCGGTTTGTGCGCCGGCGCCGGTGGCGCACGTCCTCTGTATACCGGCGTTCCATGCAGTTTATTCCCACTGCGCGCGGATTTTCTGCGGTTCCGCATTGCGGGGAATAAAGCTCCCCGCAAGCCGGTATGACAGGCACATCCCTGCAACCAGACGGAGGCACCATGGACACACTGAAGCGCCGCGATTTCCTTAGGCTGGCAGGCGCCGCAGGCGGCGCGGTATTTGCCTCCGGGCTCCCGGGCTGGGCCTTCGGGCGCGATGAGGACTTCTATTTTGTGCAGCTGTCGGACGCACACTGGGGCTTCCAGGGGCCGGCCAATCCCGATGCGCGCGGCACGCTGCCCAAGGCCGTCGCCGCCGTCAATGCGCTGCGCCAGCCGCCCGACTTCATCATGTTCACCGGCGATCTCACGCACACCACCGACGATCCGCAGGAGCGCCGCCGGCGCCTGCGCGAGTTCCAGTCCGTGATTGCCGGCCTGGGCGTCAGGACGATCCACCTGATGCCGGGCGAGCACGACGCCAGCCTCGATGCGGGCGCGGCCTACCAGGAGCTGTTCGGGCCGACGCACTACACCTTCGATCACAAGGGCGTGCATTTCATTGTGCTGGACAACGTTTCCGATCCGGCCGGTCGGGTCGGGGATGCGCAGCGCGCATGGCTGGCGGCGGACCTCGCGCGGCAACCGAAGGGCGCGCGCATCGTGGTGTTCACGCACCGCCCGCTGTTCGACCTGTATCCGCAATGGGACTGGGCCACGCGCGACGGCGCGCAGGTGATCGACACACTGATGCCCTATCCGAACGTGACCGTGTTCTACGGTCACATCCATCAGGAACATCACCACACGACGGGCCACATTGCGCATCACGCCGCACGCTCGCTGATGTTCCCGCTGCCGCCGCCGGGCTCGCAGCCGCAGCGCCTGCCGGTGCCATGGGATGCCGCGCAGCCCTATCGCGGACTGGGCTGGCGCGAGATCGAAGCGAAACCGGCGCCCGGCGCGTTCGCGCTGGCCGAGCAGCCGATCGCGGCCTGACCGGAGCCGGCCATGAGAATGTCATCGATGGTCGGGCGGCGCACGGCGCTGGCCTGGATGCTTGGCCTCGGGGCGGCCGTGCTGGCCGGCACCGGCCGGGGCGATGCGGCGGCGCCGCGCGTCATTCGTGTCCACGCGCGCAAGTTCGTCTTCACCCCGAATCACATCCCGCTGCGTGCCGGCGAGTCGGTCGTATTCGAACTGACGGCACAGGACGTGATCATGGGCTTCAGCGTGCCGGATTTCGGCGTGCGTGCCGACGTGCCGCCAGGCGCGACCGTGCGTTTGCCGGCAACGGCGCGCGGCAGCGGCAACTATGGCTTCCTGTGCGACATCTTCTGCGGATCGGGGCACGAGACCATGAACGGCGTGATCGAGGTCATGTAGGCGCCGCCCGCCGGATCCCTGGAGCCCGCGGGCGTGACGGCTGGTGTTGTAATCGCGCAGCCCGTGGGCGGCCCTATTGCCTTTGCCCTGCGAGCCGCGTAGAACGTTGGAAAACGGCGCCTGGAGAGGGCCGGCAGCCGCTCTTGGTGGGCGGCGGAGCACAACGCCAGAGGATCGAGGTGTGGCCATGGAGACCCAAGAGAGCGCGCTGACGCTTGCCCTGATGACCGAACCCGCGCGCGCCAGGATCTGCCGCGCGCTGCTGGAAGCCGGCGAGGGCGGGCTGCCCGCCGCCGCTCTGGCGCAACTGGCCGGGCTGAGCCTGCCGCGTGCCGCACACATGTTCCAGGAACTGATGCAGGCTGAAGTGGTGGCGCTGTCCATCCGCGAGCGCCAGGTCTGCTATGTGCTCAAGGCCCGGCGCGCGGTGCGCGATGCGTTGGGCTATATCGACAGCAGCGGCCTGGCCGACTGATCCTTGCCGCGTGGCCGGGCGCAGGTTGGCGCGGCCCGGTTCCACCGCCGTCCTGCCAGCGCGGGCGCCGGTGGCAGGCTACTTCCGGACTTCCTTCAGTGCCCGCTCACGCGCGGCTTCCCTGTCCTCCATGAGCCGGTAGGCCGCGTAGTACTTGAAGATGTTGCGCACATAGGTGGTGGTTTCGATGCCGATCTTCTCCGCCACCACGATCTCGACATTGTTGAACCACTTGTCGGGGTCCAGCCCGCGCGCCGCAGCCTCCTTGCGCATCTTGGCGATATTGCCCGGCCCGGCGTTGTAGCTGGCGAAGGCGAACAGCGGCCGGTTCGATTCCGAGAAGTGCGCGTCGGGGAAGTACTTGGTCATCAGCCGGTCCATGTACTTGGCGCCGGCGTGGATGTTGGACTCGACCATCTTGATATTGCCCACATTCAGTTCCTTGCCGGTGGCGGGCATGATCTGCATGATGCCGACGGCGCCCACGCGACTGCGCGCCTGCTGGTTGAGCTGTGATTCCTGGAAGCCCTGTGCGGCGAGCATCAGCGGGTCGAAGTGATAGTCCTTGCCGTACTTCTCGAAGAAGGCAACGGTCTGCTGGAAGCGCTTGTATTCGGCATCTTCAGTGTTGTTCTTGATCTGCTTGATCCGGCGCATGTATTGCTTGAGCAGGTATTCCGCCACGCCCTGCTTCTTGACGTGGTTGATATAGAAATCGTCGATTGCCTGCCGCAACTGCGGGCTGTTCTTGCGGAAGGCCCAGCCGGTATAGCCGCCTTCGCGCACCGCCAGGTCCTGCCGCACCTTGATCTCAGGCAGGATCTGCGCCCACATCGCCGCCTTCCAGTCATCGACCACCACGATTGCCAGCAGGCCCGCATTGACCATCTCGAGCACGTCTTCATCTTCGAGGGCATCGGGCAGCAGCACCAGGTGCATCGGCGCCTTGCCGGACTGGCGCAGGCGCTCGTTCAGCGCGGTCAGGCTTTCGTAGTAGCTGCTTGCGCGGCGCACGTGGACGGTCTTGCCTGCCAGGTCGTCCAGGCTCTTCAGCGCCGGTGACTTGGGGCCGGTCACGATCAGCTCGCGCACCGGCTTGCGGTCACGCGGCGCGAAAAAATCAACCTGCTTCAGCCGGGTCTCGGTCTCGGTCAGGTTGCCGGCGGCGATATCGCCCAGGCCCGCCGCCAGGTCGGGCAGCAGGTGGTCGCGCGTGGTGGGGATGATGATCACGGTGAGCGGACGCTTGCCAAGACGATCGGCGTAGGTCTTGTTCAGGTAGCGCTCGAATTCCCGCACCAGCTCTGCGGTCAGTCCGCGCTCGTGACCTTTGTCGCTGAAGTAGAGGGTGCGGCTGTATGGCACCAGCACGCGGATGACGCGGCTGTTGACCATCACGTCGAAGTCGCCTGTGCGCGGCTTGTTGGCCAGGTTTAGCCCGCGCGGCTTCGCGGGCGCTGCCGTGCCGGCCGCGGCTTTCGCAGCCGGCGCCGCCGCGGGTGCCGACGCCGGCGCCGGCTTCTGCTGTGCTACGGCAAACGTGCTGCCCAGGCTGAACGCGGCCATCAGGCCTGACAGGAGCAGGCCTGTAAACCAGTGGTGCGGGCGGAGAGCGGGCATGGCGCAGATGGCGAGCCGGGCGAAAAAGCGCGCGACTTGTTCTTATCGAGTCTAGGCGCGATCCGGCTTGTTACAAGCCGCCAATCCCCGATGCTCCCGCGGGCAAAAGGAGGGAAGACGACAGGCAAAAAAAAGAAGGTGGCCTGCTGATCCCGGCCACCTCGTTCTGCGCCGGCTGGCGCTATTGCTTAGGCGCGGCCATCTGGTCCTTGGCCACTGCGTCCGCGGCCTTGTTCTCGACCTTGCGCTCCTGCTTGGCAGCGCCGACGTCCTGCTTGTACTCGCCCTTGGCCGCCTTCTTCTTGGCCTTGTACTCGGCCGAGGCCTTCTGGCGTGCCTCACGGCGCTCGACCAGTGGATCCTTGGGTGGTTGGACCTGGGTCATGCCGGGCGATGCACTTTGGGAGCCTGCCGCGGCGGCAGGGGCGGCTGGGGTTGCCGGGGTGGCCGGCATGCCCTGGGCGGCCGGAGTTGCCGGCGTGGCCGGGCTGGCCGGCGTCTGGGCAATCGCCGTGGCGCAAGTGAGGCCTGCCAGTCCTGCGGCAATCGCGCCGACGATCTTGGGAAGGCGAGCGGGCTGTTTCAGATCCATGGAGAACCTCCGGAGTCGTTGTCCGAGACGCCGGCGACGGATGCGCCGGCGCGGCGTAGGCCGCACATCCCTGCCGAAGCGGGAATGCAACGGTGCCCTCAGTCTAGGCAGCGAGGCGGTGTTGCGCTGTCGGGCAAGCGCCGAAGCGGGGCCGGAATACTCCTACAAGCGCGCCGTGGCGAAGATGTTGCGCGCTTGCGACAGCGGCGCCAACGCCGCACGCCATCCGTCGCCACGGTACGCGCTCGGCGATGTCGCCTTGCGCCAGTACGATGGCCGGCCCAGGCGCCAGGCTCGCGGCGGTTGCTGCGCAATGCATTCGCGCTTCAGGCGGGCGTAGCGGTCTTGTTCGCAAGGTAGTGGTTGACCGCAAGATCCATGCTTTGGAACAAGCGCTCGCGCCCGAGTGTGTCCCCAAGGGATGACCGCCGAACCATCTCCAGCACATTGGGATTCAGTTCCACCAGCCAGAGCATCACGCCGCCTTCGCGCATCTTCTTTTCGGCTTCCGTCAGCATCCGCAGCGCCGTGTACTCGAGGTCAAAGACGCCGGCAAGGTCGAGCACCACCACCCGGGGATTCGCTGCAGCAATGATGGGCCGCATCTTGTGCCCGATGTGTCTCGCATTGGCGAAGTAGACGCGGCCCTCCGGCCTCAGCATCACCATGCCGGGATAGGTCACGTCGGCGGGATGCTCGGCGGACTGCGGCCGGAATACATTGGTGCCGGGCTTGCGTGCCAGGACATAGACTGGCGGATCGGAAGTCTGGTAGGCCAGCGCCAGCAGCGAAACAATGATGGCGGCGGCAATGCCGTTCAATGTCCCTAGCAGCACGACGCCGGCAAAGGCTACCACTGCCCAGATGAACTCCGTGCGCCGGATGCCGAGGATGGCGCGAAACTCCGCCGGCTGGATCAGTCCCACCGAATAGGCGATGACCACTGCCGCCAGCGCGGCCTCCGGCATCAGGCCGATCAGCGGTGCCAGCACCAGCATCGCGCCCAGCGCGACGGCCGCAGTGACCAGTCCCGCCAGCTGCGATCTGGCGCCGCAGCGGCGGTTCACCGCGGTCTGCGTGGTCCCGCCGCCGGCAGCCATCGCGCCGAGGAATGCGCCACCCAGGCAGGCGAACCCCGTGGCCAGCAGCTCGCGGTTCGGGTCCGGCGCGGGTTCGCCGCTCTGCGCGAAGGCGCGTCCGGCTGCGATGGTTTCCGTAAAGCTCATCAGGGCGATGCCCATGGCCGGTACCAGGAGCTGCATGACCAGATCGGGATCCGGCAGCGTGAGGGGCGGCAGGCCAGTCGGGACATGGCCAACGGTTTCGACGCCATGAGACTGCAACCCGAGCAGGCTGACTGCCGCAATCCCGATCCCCACCGCGATCAGCGGTGCCGGCGCGCGCGGCACCAGGCGCTCCATGCCGATCAGCAGCGCCAGGACCGTGACCCCAACGGCCATGGTTGCCAGCGAAGCGTGGGGAACGCCCTGGACCATGGCTGCGAGGTTGTGGAAAAACGCGCCCTTCTGGAAATGGATGCCGAGCAGCTTCGGAAGCTGGTCCACCACGATCACCAGCCCGATCCCGGCCTTGAAGCCGATCAGGACGGGCTCGGAGATGAAATCGGCAACAAAGCCCAGGCGCAGCAAGCGGGCGGCGACCAGGATGATGCCCACCAGGCAGGTGAGCGTGGCCGAAGCCGTCAGCAAGCTCGCGGTACCGCCTGCCTTCGTGGTATCGCTAAGCGCGGCTGCTGCCAGGATCGCCAGGGTGGTCGTGGTGCTGACGCTGAGCGGGCGCGAGGTTCCCAGCATGGCGTAGATCAGCATCGGCGCGAAGACCGTATAGAGTCCGACCTCGACCGGCAGGCCCGCGATGGTGGCGTAGGCGAGGGCCTTCGGGATGACGACTGCCGCAACGGTCAGCCCGGCCATGACATCGGGCTTCAGCCAGTCGCGGTGGTAGTGACGCAGCCACTCGGGCCACGGCAATGCAAGCACGCCGGCCGAGTTGCGCAAGGTGCGGCAGGGATCGCGACCGGCGCGGTTGCGGCGACGGGAGTGGGATTCCACGTTCATGGAGGGTGATCCGGGCGGCGGGCTTGATGTTTGTCGTTGTCGTGCGGCGACCCATGTACAGTTTGGTCGAAATTACACGGAGCGGCAAATGCACGTTAAGTGGCTAAAGCTCCCCTTTCAATGGCTCTCCAAGGCGATATCCCTCGAGAATTTCACGTCCAAGGGAAAACCCGTATCAAGTCCCTGTCTTGAAATGGCCATACCCCGTCCCTATAATTAGCACTCGCCGGGGGTGAGTGCTAACAGCATGAAAGCGCCCCTTGCGGCACCTGAACATTTCAGACGGCCGTCGCCTCGGTAGCCGGCCGATTTGTGATTAAAAACTCACTTTGCATCTAGGAGTCCGTATGAATCTGCGTCCTTTGCACGACCGCGTGATCGTGAAGCGTCTGGACAACGAAACCAAGACCGCGTCCGGTATCGTGATTCCCGACAACGCTGCCGAGAAGCCCGATCAAGGCGAAGTACTGGCAATCGGTCCTGGCAAGAAGGATGACAAGGGCAACAACATCGCCCTCGACGTCAAGGTCGGCGACCGCGTGCTGTTCGGCAAGTACGCCGGCCAGGCAGTGAAGGTGGAAGGCCAGGAACTGCTGGTCATGCGCGAAGAAGACATCATGGCCGTGGTGAACAAGTAATTCACCGACTGACCGCCACCCGTACAGATTTCAGGAGATTCAAGAATGGCAGCTAAAGACGTAGTGTTCGGCGACGCCGCACGTGCCAAGATGGTCGAAGGCGTGAACATCCTCGCCAACGCAGTCAAGGTGACCCTGGGCCCGAAGGGCCGCAATGTGGTGCTGGAGCGCAGCTTCGGCGGCCCGACCGTGACCAAGGACGGCGTGTCCGTGGCCAAGGAAATCGAGCTGAAGGACAAGCTGCAGAACATGGGTGCCCAGATGGTCAAGGAAGTGGCTTCCAAAACCAGCGACAACGCCGGTGACGGTACCACCACCGCTACCGTGCTGGCCCAGTCGATCGTGCGCGAAGGCATGAAGTTCGTCGCCGCCGGCATGAACCCGATGGACCTGAAGCGCGGCATCGACAAGGCTGTCGCCGCCGCCGTGGAAGAGCTGAAGAAGGTCAGCAAGCCCACCACCACCAGCAAGGAAATCGCCCAGGTTGGCGCGATCTCGGCCAACAGCGACACCTCGATCGGTGAGCGCATTGCCGAAGCCATGGACAAGGTCGGCAAGGAAGGCGTGATCACGGTTGAAGACGGCAAGTCGCTGGCCGACGAGCTGGAAGTCGTGGAAGGCATGCAGTTCGACCGCGGCTACCTGTCGCCGTACTTCATCAACAACCCGGAAAAGCAGGTTGTCCAGCTGGACAACCCGTTCGTGCTGCTGTTCGACAAGAAGGTCTCGAACATCCGCGACCTGCTGCCGGTGCTGGAGCAAGTGGCCAAGGCTGGCCGCCCGCTGCTGATCATCGCTGAAGACGTCGAGGGCGAAGCCCTGGCGACCCTGGTGGTGAACAACATCCGTGGCATCCTGAAGACCGCCGCCGTCAAGGCCCCGGGCTTCGGCGACCGCCGCAAGGCCATGCTGGAAGACATCGCCATCCTGACCGGCGGCACCGTCATCGCTGAAGAAATCGGCCTGACGCTGGAAAAGGCTGGCCTGAACGACCTGGGCCAGGCCAAGCGCATCGAGATCGGCAAGGAAAACACCATCATCATCGATGGCGCCGGCGACGCAGGTGCGATCGAAGGCCGCGTGAAGCAGATCCGCGCCCAGATCGAAGAAGCGACCTCGGACTACGACCGTGAGAAGCTGCAAGAGCGCGTGGCCAAGCTGGCCGGCGGTGTTGCCGTGATCAAGGTTGGCGCTGCCACCGAAGTTGAAATGAAGGAAAAGAAGGCCCGCGTTGAAGACGCCTTGCACGCCACCCGCGCTGCGGTGGAAGAAGGCATCGTCCCCGGCGGCGGTGTGGCCCTGCTGCGTGCCCGCGCTGCGATCTCGGCACTGACCGGCGAAAACGCCGACCAGAACGCCGGTATCAAGATCGTGCTGCGTGCCATGGAAGAGCCGCTGCGCCAGATCGTGCTGAACGCCGGTGAAGAAGCTTCGGTGGTCGTTGCCAAGGTTATCGAAGGCAAGGGCAACTACGGCTACAACGCGGCTTCGGGCGAGTACGGCGACCTGGTGGAAATGGGCGTGCTGGACCCGACCAAGGTCACCCGCACCGCACTGCAGAACGCCGCTTCGGTGGCTTCGCTGATGCTGACCACGGACTGCGCAGTTGCCGAATCGCCGAAGGAAGAGTCGGCTCCGGCAATGCCGGGCGGCATGGGCGGCATGGGCGGCATGGAAGGCATGATGTAAATCATTGCCGACTGACTGCCCTTACGGGCAGGCTGTCTTGAAAAACCCCCGCGGGCTCGCGCCCGCGGGGGTTTTTGCGTTTCGAGAGAGGGATGCCTGCTCCTCATCCGTCTGCCATGCGACCCGGCCGGCCACGGCCGGACCATACCGCTGCGTGCCATCCACGCCAATCCGACGCCAATCCCAATTGCCGGAGCTTCATGCAACGCACGTGTGGCAAGAAGATTCTCAGCCTGATCTAAGGCTTGGCCTATTCGAGGCGCTGGCAGCGCTGGCTACATTCTGTGTTGACGGTGGCAAGAGGTCGTCGGCAAGCCCCGCTTCAATTCACATTCCCCGCATGGCTGCCATGGAACCTCGAACCATCACATCGTTACGACGCCGCCTTTTTCATGCCGGATCGCGCACAAGGCAAGCCTGGCGCGCCCCCTTGATCCTTGTCTGCATGGTGTTCATGTGCCTGGCACACACGCGGGCATATGCTGCCTGTTCCGGAACCACCTCGACATCGCCTTTCTCGCCGTCCACGGTAAGCATCAGCAAGACCACCGGTATCGGCCAGGTGATTTCCAGCGCTACCATCACCCTGACGGTGACTTGCGACAACACCGGACTCGTGAGTCCTGCTACCAGTGGCTGGGCCTTGAACTACACGCCACAGTCGCCGCTGGTGACCACCTCAATCTCGCAGCAGACCTTTGCCACCGCCATGCCGGGGTTGGGCTGTCGCATGTATCTGCCCAATGGCAATGTGATTGCCCCAACCAGCTATGGCACCAACGGTGGCGACAACTTTGGCGTGAATTGCATGGGAGCGGCCTCGGCGGGCTCGCTTGCACGATGCCGTTGGGAACCTCGTCGCATACATTCCTGTTCCGGTTGGACCTGGTGCGAACCAGCAACGCGCTGACGAGCGGCACGTTCAGCAATAGCCTGATGCGCTTCGGCTACCAGGACAGCGGGACCGGAGCTTCGGGGCCTGGGCCGGCTACGGCCCAGTTTGGTGACGAAATCACTTCGCCCGTGACCTTCCAGTTCATCGCCCCAAGCTGCACCCTGAGCGCGGGCACGGCGAATCAGGTCATCACGCTGCCCAAGATCGGAAACTCGGCCCTGCCTTCGGTCGGCGCGACAGCCGGTGCAACGGGCTTCATGCTCAATCTCGAGAATTGCGTCACCCAGTCGGTCGTCACGCTGACTGTCGGCGGTACCACCGAGACGGTGAGCAGCGTGCTGCAAAACAACGGATCGGCGCAGGGCGTCGGCCTGCAACTGCTGAATGGCGGCGCCAATGGCACGCCGCTGCCACTGAATGCCAACGTCGCCATGGGAAATGTCGGCACGGCAACGGCCATGGGCATTCCATTGGGCGTGCGGTACTACCGGCTCGACACGGTAGGGCCCGGCACGGTAAGCAGCGTGGCAACGGTCAATTTCGACTACAACTGACGCAGCGCCAGGCCGACCATCGGCATGGTCGCGCTCTCGTCGCAGGAGACGGCCACCGCGCAATAAAATTGTAACGACATCGTGCTTGCCGAACCTGTGGCTGGCCGCGCAGCGCGTCAGACCTCAACCACGCAGCACCAGTCGAAGCGCTGGTTCTCCAACTCGCCGGTGCGGCGGCTGACATAGCCGCGCGGGTTGCAGACCACGCGCGAATCGTCGATGCAGTAGTCGAAGCTGGTGTGGGTGTGGCCGTGGATCGGCAAGCCCACCCCGCGTGATGCTCAACTCGTGAGCCGAGGTATGAGTCAATTCTGTAACACACGTCGTTGCTACAGGAGGCCTCTTTTCACTTGCTTGCAGAGCTGAGTAGCCACAGCAAGTAATTTCTGAGCCCGGTAAGTGATCTTGATCGCACCATTGGAGCGAAGTATGCCGATTTGGGTGAGCTGTGAGCTGGAAGCGGGACCCTATTGATCGGGGTTCCAGTATCCCGGTGAGTCGTCCAGCGAACTCTCTCCAGGCTGTGACCCTACCTACTGATTCCGCCATAGGGCCGATACCAATTGCCGTTGGCATGACCAAGAATGCTTGTACGAAGCGAGCTATCGGGATGTTCCCGGCGTAGTCAGCTGGTCGCCCATGTGTCGCTGGCAGCCGTGGAGTCCGGCTATGACAGCGGATCCAAGCTGGGTGCTCATGTCTCCCATCCAAGGCGATGCATATGTCCACGTATGGCAAAAAGAAGGCAAAAGGGGTCATTCTTCCGATTGTGGGCCTGACCCTGGCCGTGTTGTTAGGCATGGCCGGACTGGTCATCGACCTGGGCGCGATGTTTGTCGCGAAGACGGAGCTACAGTCCGCTGTCGATAGCTGCGCGCTGGCGGCAGCGCAGGAACTCGATGGGACGGCGGATGCCCTGACAAGGGCTACGAGCGCTGGAATGACCGCCGGGAACGCCAACAAGGTCAAATACCAGAATAGCTCTGCGGGCATCGTCGATACAGACGTAACCTTCAGCGATACGCTAACCGGTGCCTACAGTGCGACCTTCGCGCCTGTGGCAAATGCGCGCTACGCAAGATGCCAGCATGCTACCTCGGGGATTGCGGCCTACCTGATTCAGATGGTCGGAGGCCCAACCAGCACGGCTGTTTCTGCAGTCGGTGTTGCGACGCGCACTCATGCTCAGAGCACTTGCCCGATTCCGGTTGGCTTGCTTCCCAAGACGGGGGGCAGTGCGCCTGACTATGGGTTCGCAACTGGCGAATGGGTGACTGTGCTTTACGACGGTACGAAGACAGCATCCCCTGGGGAAATGGGCTGGTACAACCTTGATGGATCAAAAAACGCCAACGAAACAAAACAAGAAATGGCCGTCGGGTACTGCAACTCCAAGGTCAACGATACGGTTGGAACCCCTGGGGCCAAGGTCGCCGTTGACGACCAGTGGAACAGCCGCTTTGGCATCTACAAGAACAACAGCGACAAGACAGTCATGCGGCCGGACCTTACGGGTTACGCCTATACGAGCACGAACTGGCCGAACGGCAAGCAGGCATATTCCGGTTCGTCGGGTGGTACCGACCCTACGGCGACCAATTTCAAGGCCAAGCGGCTCACATACGCGAGCTACGCGGACACGAGTACAGATGTCGGGGTTGGCGACACGATCACCAGTCTGAACATGAAGGGCGGCTACCAAAATCTGGCCGTACCGGGCGGCACTGGCGATCACGCAAAACTGGGGATGAGCCGCCGCCTTGTGATCGTGCCGGTCGTCTCGACCGCCTCGAAAGTCATCGACTTTGCCTGCATGCTCATGCTTCAACCGATCAGCGGACCTACCGCTTCGGTTCAGTTCGAATATCTGGGCAATGCCGCAACGATCAGTAGTCCCTGCACGACGAATGGACTCGCCGGCGGGAACTTTGGTCCCATGATCCCGGCCCTTGTTGAGTAGGGGAAATCGATGAAGAAGCGACAAAAAGGTGTAGCGCTCGTCGAGTTCGCCATCACGTTCGCCTTGCTGCTGGCGATCTGCTTCGGACTCACTGAGTTCGGCCGGGCCATCTACACATACAACACGCTGGCAAAATCGGTTCGTGATGCGGCACGCTACCTGAGTACGCAGGCGGCGGGCAGCGCGACCGCGCACGACATGGCCAAGCAGCTGGTCGTCTACGGCACGCCAGTTGCCATCGACACCCAGCCGGCCCTGGTGCCTGGCCTCAATACCAGCATGGTGGTCATCTGCGATGCGGCGGATCCGGCATGCATCGCCAACATGGGCCAGGGCAGCAACCCGGCAATCAACACGGTAACGGTCCGGGTGACCGGCTATACCTTCACGCCTATCCTGGATCTGCTCGGATTTACGCGGTTCTATACCGGTGGCAGCACTTCCCTTACCTCCATTCCTTTCAGCGATATCTCCGCTACGATGAGGCAAGCTTATGAATAGGCATCAGAGAGGTACGACAGCGGTTGAATTCGCCATCGTGGCAGTGCTCTTCTTTTCGGTGCTGCTTGGCATACTGGAGTTCGGCCGGGTGCTATACACCTGGAATGCTGTCGCAGAAGCAACCCGGTGGGGAGCACGACAAGCCGTGGTTTGCGGCCGGGGATCGCCGTCAGTGCTCAACCGCATGCAGGAAATTCTGCCAAGCCTTAAATCTGCCAATGTCTCCGTCAGCTGGTACGACGCAAACGGACTCAGTGCCAGTTGCGACAGCGCGTCCTGCACGGGAGTCGCTGTCAGCGTGACGGGATTGACCGTTTCCCCGGCATCTCCGGCATCCTGGGTCGGTTTTTCCAGCCTGGCAGTGCCCGGATTCCTGACTTACCTTCCGCGAGAAATCATGGGGCAGGATGCAGGGAGTAGCGCAGTCTGCGACAGCTAGACCTCGGGCCAAGGAGGGGAGGCCCCTGCCGGCGCAGGTCGGCTGGAACTTCTTGCGTTCTGGTCTCCAGATGCCTGCGCAGGCATCAGATGTCGATGACGCAGCCCCAGTCAAAGCGCGGATTCTCCGGCTCGCCAGTGCGGCGGCTGACATAGCCGCGCGGGTTGCAGACCACGCGCGAATCGTCGATGCAGTAGTCGAAGCTGGTGTGGGTGTGCCCGTGGATCCACAGGTCGGTCTGCGCCACCAGGTCCGGCCGGCGTGACAGGAAGCCTCCGGAGACTAGGTCGTGCGAGTAGCGCGGGTCGAGGCTGCCGAGGTCAGGGCCGTGGTGCGTGACCACCACGGTCTTGCCATCGTAAGGCTGTGCCAGTTGCGCCCCCAGCCAGTCCGACGCAGCCAGGTGGCGCGCCAGCGCATCCTGCGGCGTGAAATGGCGCAGCCGGCCATCGTCGACCCCCATTTCGATCAGCCGGTGATCCAGCATCACTGCCGCGCAAGCCTGCATCGCATCCTCGCGCCGGTCGGTGCCGAAGAGCGCGTAGTCCGTCCACCAGGTGGTGCCGATGATGCGCACGCGCCCGCGCACGCCGGCGAATTCAGCCACCGAGCCGTTGAGCAGATGCATCCCCGGATACGCCGCGGCGGCATTGGTCATCAACCGGTCCACGGCGTCGAAATTACTCTCGTAGTATTCGTGATTGCCCGGCACGTAGACCACCGGCTGGCTGAAGATGCGCGCGGCCCAGTCGATGCCATCGCGTCCATTGGCGATATCGCCAGCCAGCACCACGATGTCGGCATCGCAGGCCGACACGGCCTGCGGCATGTTGTGTTCGATGTGGAGGTCGCTCAGGATGCGTAGCTTCATGGGGACTCCGGAGGCGATTGGCGCTCGCTGCATCGGCTGCGGCGGCGGCATGGGGGACTGCCTGCATTCTTAAGAAGACCGCCGGTCTGGTCAAGTCCCAGGATATCCGGGAGGAGATCCGGAAGCAAAAAAGCCCGGAACCGGTCCGGGCAAGTGACTGTCTTGCCGGCATTGCACCGGGAGACAGCCGGGGGAAACGTTCGCGGTTTCCCGGGAGTATTAGCCGCCCTGTCCGGTCATCGTCGGCAGCAGGACGCGATAGATCTGGATAAATGCGGGCCCCAGGAGTACCAGGAGCAGCGACGGGAAGATGGTGAAGATCAGCGGGAACAGCAGCTTCAGCGCAATCTTGGCAGCCTGTTCCTCGGCGCGCATGCGGCGCTTGGTGCGCAGCATGTCGGACAGCACGCGCAGGGACTCACCCAGACTCGTGCCGAAGCGATCCGCCTGGATCAGCATGGAGGCAAACTTGTCCACGTCTTCCACACCGGTGCGCAGAGACAGATTCGACAGCGCTTTTTCCTTCGAGAAGCCCGAGCGCAACTCCAGCAGCATCAGCTGGACTTCATCGGCCAGAACCGGGCAGCGAAGCGCGAGTTCGTCGGCCACGCGCATCAGCGCGGCATCCAGCCCGAGGCCGGCCTCTACGCAGACCGTCAGCAGGTCGATCATATCGGGAAACTCTTCAAACACCGTGCGTTGGCGTTGCGCCACCTTTCGCGCCAGCACGATGCTCGGCAGGTAGTAGCCGATTGCGCCCAGCACCGCCAGCAACAAGAGCATGACCTGCTGGTCCTGCAGCTCCGGCTGACCGCTTGCTGCCAGCAGTCCGATCATCGGCAGAGCGACGGCCAGGACGGTCTTGGCCGCAAAGTACAACGATGCGGCGCTGGCGTTACGCCAGCCGGCGTTCATGAAACGCACGCGCAGCTGTGAATGCTCCCAGCCTTGCTTGGGCAGCGACAGGCGCGAGACAGGCTGTGCCCATTGCACCAGCTTATCGAGCCAGGCGTGCTGCCGGTCCGGCTCCCCCCCAGCTTGGCCGCCCTGGCCGGCAATCTGTTCGGCCCGCCCGCGCATGCGGTTGGGCGAGAACACATAGAGCACACCGAACACCGTGCCGAACGCCGCCACAAAGATCAGCGCGAGCACGACAAACTGGTCTGCCTGAAACCCCTGGATGATGCCTTGCATGATGGACTCCCGTCAGGATGGCTGTCCAAGCCCTGCTTCTTAGAGCACTGCGTGATCTGGCCAGCGCCTTGGCGGCTCATACTCGGATTCGGATGATCTTGCGCATCCAAAGTACGCCGAAAGTCATCGACACAAGCGCGCTACCGACCAGCTGCAACCCGATCGGGTCTTCCCACAACACCTTCATGAACCCTGGATTGACTACCATGATCATTCCGGCAGTGCAGAAGGGCAGCAGGCCCAGCACCCATGCAGACATCTTGCCTTCCGCCGACAGCACGCGGATCTTGTCGAACAGCTTCAGGCGTTCACGCACCATTCTGCCGATCGTGTCGAGGATCTCCGCCAGATTGCCGCCGCTTTCACGCTGGATCAGCACCGCGATGACGAAGTAGCGCAGGTCGCCGACCGGCACGCGGATGGCCAGGTTGGTCATGGCTTCGTCCAGCGCCACACCGTAGTTGATCTCTTCGAAGGTTGTGCGGAACTCCGGCCCGATCGGGGCCTTCATTTCCTGCCCGACCATGCCGAGCGCCCCGCTGAACGAGTGCCCGGCGCGCAATGCGCGGCTGATCATGTCGACGGCATCGGGGAGCTGCGCTTCCATCAGCTTGAGCCGCTTTCCGCGCAGGCGCATCACATGAAGCACTGGCAGCAAAGCTGCCAACGCCGCGCAGGCCAGTACCAGCGGCACAGGCACTGGCAACAGCGGGATCAGTGCCACCGCGCACAGCGCCACCATTGCACAGTAGCCGAGCAACTGCGCTACCGACCAGGTGCTGCCGGATTGCTCCAGCCAGCGGTCCAGTGCGCCGATGCGGGGTACGCTCATCAGCCATTGCTGCATGCGCGGAGAGCCGGCAAGCAAGCGCTTCTTCAGGATCGACAACTGCTCGGCACTGACGTGCCCTCCTGCCGACAGGGCCCGCAGCCGTGCTTCGATACGCTTGGCCGCAGGCCCGTGGGCGTTATTCCACCACAGGTAGATGCCCTCGACACAGAGCACCACGGCAACGAACAGCAGGATGCCGAAGGTGTAGAAGATTGTGCTCATGTGTAGCTCCCCGGATTGTTTGTCGTTGTATCGGTCGGCGGATCAGACTTCGAAGCGTTTGGCCGGGTTATAGGTCTCGTCCGGCAGCCCCACGCCGAACACGCGCAGCCGCTCGGCAAACTTGGGATACACACCGGTCGCCCGGAAATTGCCGCGGACCGTGCCATCCTTGTCCACGCCCGTGCGCTGGAAGGTGAAGATCTCCTGCATGTTGATGATGTCGCCCTCCATGCCGGTGATCTCCTGGATGCTGACGATCTTGCGCCGGCCGTCGGTCATGCGCGCCGCCTGCACGATCACCGTGATGGCCGAGGCGATCTGCTGGCGCATGGCCTTGGCCGGCATGGTCAGGCCGGCCATGCTGACCATGTTCTCCAGGCGCGTTAGCGCATCGCGCGGGGTGTTGGCGTGGATGGTGGTGAGCGAGCCCTCGTGGCCGGTGTTCATCGCGTTGAGCATGTCCAGCGCCTCGCCGCCGCGCACTTCGCCCAGGATGATGCGGTCGGGGCGCATGCGCAGCGCGTTGCGCACCAGGGCGCGCTGGGTGATCTCGCCCTTGCCTTCGATATTGGGCGGGCGCGTTTCCAGCCGCAGCACATGGGGCTGGCGCAGCTGCAGTTCGGCCGCATCCTCGATGGTGACCACGCGCTCGTCTTCCGGAATAAAGCCCGACAAGATGTTCAGCAGCGTGGTCTTGCCGCTGCCGGTGCCGCCCGACACCAGCACGTTGACCTTGGCCTGCGAGAGCGCCTGCAACAGCTGCGCCATCGGCGGCGTCAGGCTGCGCAGGTTCACCAGGTCGGACACCTGCAGCGGATTCACGGAAAAGCGGCGGATCGACAGCAGCGGCCCGTCGATGGCAGAGGGCGGGATGATGGCATTGACGCGCGAGCCGTCCGGCAGGCGTGCGTCGACCATCGGGCTGGTCTCGTCGATGCGGCGCCCCACGCGCGACACGATCTTCTCGATCACCTTCATCAGGTGTGCGTCGTCGTAGAACACCACGTCGGTCAGTTCCAGCTTGCCGCGCCGCTCCACATAGGTCTGGCGTGCGGTGTTGACCAGGATGTCCGACACGGTGGGGTCCTGCAGCAGGGGCTCGAGCGGGCCGAAGCCGAACATCTCGTCATAGATTTCCACCGTCAGCTGGCGCCGCTCGTTGTCGTTGAGCAGCACCTTCTGTTCGTCGACGATCAGGTTGACCAGCGCGGCGATCTCCTGCCGCACCTGCTCCTGCGGATAGCGCGCCAGCCGCTCCAGCTCCACGCGGTCCAGCACGGTCTCGTGCACGTCGCGCTTAAGCTGGTGGTAGCCGCCCGACACGGAGGCTGCCGAGCTCGCAAACTGGATTGCGGCGTGGCCGTTAGCAGTGAAGGCGGGCCCGGTATTGGCCAGCTGTTCGCGAATGGACATGATGAACTCCTCGTTATCGGCTTCGGTTGGCCGCCGCCCTGGCTGGCCGTCGTCAGGGTATTCAGGTGCTCCGCGCGCGCAGCATCAGCCTGCGTAGCGGTGATACTGCTTCGGCGCGATTGCGCCGCTCGGATTCCGGCGTGGTGCACAACTGCGTGGCCATGGCCTGCAGCGCGCGCGCCATGGCGCTGCGCCGACTCAGCTTGGCGACTGGCTCGCCGTGGCTGACGGCCTCATCCACGGCGGCGGGGTCGTCGGGCAGGGTAAAGGCGACCTTCATGCCGAAGATCTCCTCCATCGTTGCGCGCGGCATCTCGTTCTTGCGGCCGGTGCGGTTCAGCACCAGGCGGATTTTGTCGGTGGGGTAGTGCAGCGCACGCAGGATATCGAGCAGCCGACGGCCCGGCCGCCCGAAAGAGATGGCTGGTTCGGCCACCACGCAGATGCGGTCGCTGTGGTCCAGCATGCCGATCGACAAGGGGTCGATGCTCTGGCCCAGGTCGAAGATCACGAAGTCATAGGCCGGCTGCACCACCGACAGGATCCACTCCAGCTTGTCCTTCTGGATCTGGCTGGCCTTGATGGGATCGGCCGCACCCGCCAGCACGTCGAAGCCGTTGTCCACATGCACCAGGCAGGCTTCCAAAAAGGCCGCATCCATACGGTCGATCTGGCTGCAGATATCGGGCAGCGTAGAGGGCGGGGTCTTGTCGCTGACGATATAGGTCAGGTCGCCGAAGTGCCGGTTCAGGTCCACCACCAGCACGCGCTTGTCAAGGTGCCGGGCCAGCGCATCGCCCAGGTTGGCCGCCACGAAGCTGGTGCCCGCGCCGCCCTTGCACGAGATCACCGAAATCACCTGTCCGGTCTCTTGCGCACGCGGCACGTGGCCGGATTCCACGCGCTTGAGCGCCTCGGCCAGTTGCCCCTTGTCCAGCGGCCAGGACAGCACATCGCGGATGCCGGCACGCATGGCCTTGATCAGCACCTCGGAACTGGGCGCCTGCGTGATCAGGATGCAGGGCAGTTCAGGGTGCTGCTGGCGCAGGCTCTCGATGGCCTGCATCTGCGGGGCATTGATGGCAGGCAGTTCCAGGATGAGCAGGTCGGCCATGCGCAGCCGGCTGGCATGGAACGGGAGACGCGCCAGGCCCTCCTGCAGTGTCATGGCCTGGAAGTTGCCAACCACGGCGCTGAGCCGGTTGATCTCGGCCAGCCGCTCGGCATCTTCGGATGCGATCAGGATCTTCAGCATGGTGTCCTCACAAATTCTCTTCCGCTTGCCTGGGTTGGACGTGCTGGCGTCACCCTCGGCTGTCTCAGCGCGCGCCGCCGCCGCCCATGCCCACACCACCGTAGCCACTGGCGCCGAAGTCGACGCTGAAGCCGCTCGGTGCACCGGCGCCCGGCTGGGCCCGGATCAGCGAACGATCAAGATTCCTCATTGCCGCCACCGCCGTCTTGCCATCCGTACCGGTGACGGTGGGCAGCCCCGCAGGCGCGTCCGGGTTGATGATCTGCATCTGCGTGACGGTGGCCAGCGCCACGCCGCGCTGGCCGTCCCACACCGGCGTCGAGGTCATGCAGGCCGACAGGCCCAGGCAGGCCAGGCTGCCCAGCACCAGGACGGATGCGCCGCGCGAAAGCTTCAATGTCTTGTTCATGGTCGTTCTCCGGTTCTGCTGGTGGCGCGGCGGATCAGTTGCCGCCCGATGCGGTGCGGCCGGCCGTAGCCGCGGCCCTGGCCTGGGCCAGGCGGGCGGCGGTGGCTTCGATGCGGGCGATGCGGGCGGCGGTGTCCTCGGCCGGCGGCGCGGCCGCCGTGGTGCGGGCGGGCGCCGGGGATGGCAGGGCAGGGCGCGTGCTGGTGGCAGCGGCTGGTTCCAGCGCGGCCTGCGCGGGCTCATCCAGCGGCTTGCCATTCGGCACGGCCGAGACCGAGGTGTTGGGCGTGCCTTCGCTGCGCGGTGCCGTGGGCGGCGTGGCGGGCGCCGCGGCCGGTGCGGCGGGCTGCGACGGTGCCGGCGCGGGTTGCGGCGCACGCTTGCCGTCGCCTTCCATATTGCCCATGAAGTACAGCGACAGCGGGTTGGGCGTGGAGAAGCTGTCGGTCGGCAGCGGGTAGTTGTTGGTCTGCATCGGCTTGACCAGGCGCGGCGTGATGATGAACACCAGTTCGGTCAGGTCCTGCTGGTACTGCGTGCTGCGGAACAGCGTGCCCAGCACCGGCACTTCGCCCGCACCTGGCACCGCCTTGAGCGAGCCGCGCGCGCTGTCCGTCAGCAGGCCGCCGATGGCAAAGCTCTCGCCGTCGCGCATCTGCACGGTCGTGGAAGCGCGGCGGGTGGTGATCACCGGCAGCACAGTCTGGCCGGACAGGGTGCCGCCGCGGACGGTGGCGCCGGTCGGCGACAGCTCTGACACTTCGGGTGCCACTTTCAGGTGAATGCGGCCGTTGGCCAGCACCGTGGGCGTGAATTTCAGTCCCACTCCGAACTCTTCTTCCTGCAGCGTGACGGTGCCGGCACCGTTCAGCACATTGGCCTGCGCCACCGGAATATAGATCTTGCCGCCGGCGAGGAAGCTGGCTTCCTGGCCGCTGATGGTGACCAGGTTCGGCTCGGCCAGGATCTTGACCAGGCTGTCGTTCTTCTGGGCATCGATGGTGATGTCGAACGGCCGGTTGTTGGCCTTGCTGCCGAAGAACGCCGCCGAGGCGCCGGTCAGCAGCGATGTCACCAGCCCGCCGGTCCAGGAGCCGAAGCCGCCCTGCAGGTTCACCGCTGAGCCGAGCTGGTTCAGCAGGGTCTTCGAAACCTCGGCGACCTTGACTTCCAGCATCACTTGCTGCGGGCTGTCAACCGAGAGCATGTTGAGCACGCCGCCTTTCTTGTTGCCGTCCCCGTTCTTGCCGTCGCCCTGCGCAGCGTTAGCATACGCCTGGGCGATGTCCATGGCTTGCTGCGCGGCCTGCGCGTTGGTGACGCTGCCGGTCAGCACCAGGTTGTCGGCAGCGGTCATCACCCGGATCCCGGACTCGCCCGGCAACAGTTGGCCGAGCGAAGTCTGCAGCCCGCCGGCATCGGCGTTGACCACCACGTTGATGATGCTGCAGCTGCCGCTGCGGCCTTGGACGATCATGTTGGTGGTGCCCACGCTGCGGCCCAGCACATAGAGCGTCTGCGGCGACACCATCGTGGCCTGGACCACGTTGGGGTTCCCGAGGGTGCGGTTACGCACCGGCTCCTGCAGCGTAATCAGCTGCGACTTACCAACTGGCACCATCACGCTTGACTCGCTACGGATCGCGCCGGCGCAATTGGGGCCGCGCGCTTCCGCGGACGGCACGGGCGGGGCCGAGGTGGTCGGCGCGGCCGCTCCAGGCGTCATGCTGATGGTCATTTGCATCGGGCCCTGGGGTGCCTTGGCGGCGGCGGGCGCGGTCGCCTTGGTCAGGTTGCCGGCCTCGATGGCGGCCTGTGCCGCGGCGGCCAGCGGGGTGCAGAGGATGGCGGCCAGCACCAGGATGCGGGTGCCGCCTGCAGCTTCGGATCGTTTCTGGTTCATTTTGAATCTCCCCCCGGAGAGGCTGTGTTGCAGCGAAGGATTCGTTGGATGTCTTGCGGAACGTGGTCAGAAGCACTCGACGCCGCCCTGCATGCCTGCCAACACACCGATGCAATTACCGGAGCGGGCTGGCGCTGCAACCGTGCGGGTCTTCACCACAGTGCGCGTCGCGGTCTGGGTGACAACCTTGACGGGCGCTTCCGGCGCCTTGCCGAGCAGCGTGCCCTTGGTGGCGCCGCCGGTGTTGATGTCGGCTACGTCCATCTGATTGCGCAGCACTAGCGACAGGGTGCCCACGCTGCGCGCGACGTCAAGCTTCTCCGCCTGTTCGGGCGTGACTTCCAGCGTCACCGCATTGACCACCTTGGGCTGGGTGTCGTCGCGGCTGACCTGTTGCGCCACCGCCAGCACCAGGATCTTCTCGAGCACGATCTTCGAGATGCTGCCGTTCTGCGTGCTCTTGGCTTCTTCGTTGGTATTGACGATCACGTCGACGTAGTTGCCCGGCAGCGCGAAGCCGGCTACGCCGACCACGTCGTTGACGCGGACCGTGATGGCACGCTTGCCGTCATTGATCACCGCGGACAGGCCGCCCTTGGTGCCGACCGGCGCCAGCTTGGCGTCGATGACGGGCTCGCCACGCTGCAGGCTGGTGCGGACCACGCGGCCCTCCAGCACTTTGAGATCTTCGAATGCACCCGGCGGTACGCTGCCCGCCGGCCAGCTGACCAGTCGTAGCTGGCTGCCGTTGAGCGGCTGCCCGAGATTCAGGTCGTTGGCGGCGACGACCACCTGCTTGACCGAGCTGGAGGATTGCTGGACCAGCCATCGCGACGCCGATACCACTGCCGCCACGCCGGCGACGAGGGCAATCAGCAGCATCAGGATTGCGCGTGTGTTCTTCATGATGATTCTCCCCCTACAGTTGTACGATGATTCGGTGGTGCGGTTCAGCTTGCGGCGCGATGGTCATCCGTCCATCGATGGGCAGCGCCTAACGATGGCATGGCGTCGGCCGAGGCGCGCAGCCCGTAGTAGCCTTGCCATGCAGACAGCAGGCCTGCCTCGGTAACCTGTGCGGCATGGCCGTGGTAGCGCACGCCCGAGTCCACCAGGCGCAGCAGGTCGCGCGGGATGCAGGCCAGCAGCGGCGTATCGCTTGCGTAGTGCAGGCTGTCAACCAGGAAGTCGAACATCGCATCCGTGCTGGCCAGCCCGAAGTCAGCGGCGGTGCGCTGGTAGACTTCGCGGTAGTCGTCCACCGACAGCGGGCCCACATAGAGCTTGCTGCCGAGCCGGCGCAGGAAGGCGTCGTCGCCCAGTTCCGACGGCTCGAGGTTGGTCGAGAACACCGGCCACACATCGAACGGCACCGAGAAGCGCACGCCGGTCTGCAGCGTGAACATGTCAATGCCGCGGTCCAGCGGCACGATCCAGCGGTTCAGCAGGTCGGTGACGCCGACCAGCTGGCGGCCCAGGTCATCGACAATGTAGATGCCGTTGTTGGCCTTCATATGCGGGGGCGCCTGGTAGAAGCCGGAGGCGCGGTCATAGCGCAGGTCCAGCATGGACAGCGTCAGCTCGCCGCCAGACAGCACCACTGGGCGATGGCACAGAACCCAGCGGCGGTCCAGCGAGCGGCGCGCCAGCGATGCTTCGCTGTCGTCGAACGGCACATGGACCAGCGGGTCGAACACCTGGATGATTTCGCCGGCCACGGTGATCGCATGGGGCACCGGCACCGCGCCGGGCAGCAGCGTGCCCAGGCGCTGCGCCAGGTAGGTCTTGCCACTGCCGGGCGGGCCGTAGATCATCAACGCGCGGCAGGTGTTCAGCGCCATGCCGATTGCGTCGAGCAGGTGGAGCGGGATCACCAGGTCATGGAAGGCGGCAGTAACGTCCGCCTTGGTCACGGAAGCGTGGTTCACCGAGTGGCGCTTGACGGCTTCGAGGTATGCATCCAGCGTGACCGGCGCAGTGCCGACATAGCTGCAGCGCGCCGAGGCTTCCGCCGCGCGGGCATAGCCGGCGTCAGTGAGCCGGAAGCGCACATCCAGGTCGCTGGCGCCGCGGTGCGCGATTTCCAGCAGGCGCTCGCGCACGGCGACGGCGGCAATTTCATTGACCACCAGTGCCGGCAGCTTGAGCGTGTCGGTCAGCACCGCCAGCGTGACGGTGCGGTGTTGGTAGGCGGCCTTCATCAGCAGCCCGAGCAACTGCGCGATCTCCAGGCCGGTATCGGCAATCGTGCGCGGCAGCACGTGCCAGGGCGGCAGCGGCAGCGTGCCATGCTCGGCATGGACATTCCTGCCGGTCGCGACCGGCTCGAGGAGCCGTGGTGCGTGACCTGTGTCGTGATGCTCGTTCATTGCGTCCCCCTGGAAGGCTTGTTGGCGTTCTCGTTAATTGGCTGGTGGTTGTCAGGCACTCATGAACAGCGTGCCTACGGTGCCGGCGGCGATGGCGACGCCGTAGGGCAGCGTGCCTACCGAAGGCATGCTGCGGCCTGTCGTGACAAAGCCGACCATGCTTTCGAAGAGCTGTCGACCCTGCCCTGACCGTAATGCGACCGCGATGCCCCACAGACCGCCCAGTAAAAACGTTGCCAAGGCAACGCGTAACGCCATTCCTGCGCCTAGCCATGCGCCGACGGCTGAGATCAGCTTCACGTCACCGGCAGCCATGCCACGTAGCAAGTAGAACGGCAGGAAGAGCGAAAAACCCGTGAGCCAGCCCAGTGTCCACATCCACATACCCGTGTGGAATCCATGCAGGTAGATTTGGACCGGGCAAGCAAGCAGCCAGGCACCGAACGTGAGCCAGTTGGGAATGCGCCGCCACTGAATATCGGTCGCTGCGGCTGTCAGCACTAGCGCAATGACGCATGGTCCAACCAGCGGCGCCAGGGGGGAGAGTTCGGCAGACATGATTCGTTCCGGCTGGTCAGGTGCTTAGGGCATTGCCGCGGCAACGGCGTCATACAAGCTGCGAACCTTCTCCCCGAGTGTCGTAATCGATGCGATGATCACCAGTGCAATGAGCATGGCGATGAGCGCGTACTCGATGGATGTCACGCCACGCTCGGATCGAAAGAATGCCTCTACGCCTTCACACTGCTTGAGCATGACGATTCTCCGGTGGGGTGGACACTCTTTCGCATATGCAGTCCGCGGGGAGTCGGGCCGGTACTGCCTGTCGGGAGCGTTGCAGCCAAATCGGGTATTCCAATGTGTACACGTCCTGGTGCGGTACGCGCGAACGGCTCTCGTAGCTTGAGTGCCGCTCGCGCATGCACGCACACCGATTACAGCGCGCTTTGGATTTTGTCGAAGACGGTGCTGAGCTTGGTGCCGACAAGCGTGGCACCGGCAATGATCATGAGTGCGATGAGTGCGGCAATCAGGCCGTACTCGATCGCGGTAACGCCATCTTCTTCAAGGATGAAGCGCTTGGTGTTGTCGAAGAGTTTTCGCATGATGATCTCCTTCAGGTAAGGGCATTGCTGCTATGGGTGGGAAGGCTGATTGAATGAAGGATGCAGGGGCGGACCGCAGGTGGCGCACTCATGAAACGGCCATTGGCCACCACGAATCGGCTTCCGCATTTGGCGGGCAGACCGAAATGCTCGGGCGGAAAGTGAACCCAGCTGTTTTTCCGTGATTCTCTTTCGCCCCGATTCTCCGGGGCGTGCCACGAGGACCATCCGCGTGCGCGATGCGGCGGCTTCGCGAGGGCGAATGTGCTGGGCAAGTTTTCGATCTGCTTGCATGTCTCTCGAGGGCTTCCGTTCGCTGTTGTTGGTTGGCCGTCGCTGCCTGTTATCGGCCAACGCGCGGTTCGTGATACTTGCCCCAGGCGATCAGTGTCACGTGGGGTTGCCAAGCCAACGCAAAAGGCGGGCCACCACCGCGAAAGTGCTTGTTTCATAAGGATTCTCGTTCGGTGAGGCTCGCGGCTTGCTGCTACCCATTCGTTGGAGTGCTACCGGCGTTTCTAAGGAGAATCATGCTTATTTCTATGAGATCAATCGCCGGGTGAAGGGCGGCGGCTACATAGGGGTTTGCCTGAGCCAAAAGGATGAGCGAGGACACGTGGTCCACAGTGCTTCTGGAGGATGCTGCGCCGCTACATCGCAGCTGGACGGTCCAAAGGGATGTATCGCTTGAGGGAGGGCGCTGCAGCTGTCAACGTTTCAGCCAAGAAACGGCGGGACTTTTCAGAAGAGAGTCGGCTACTCGATCATGCTGGCGAACCGCGGGACGTAACACAGGAATGGACGGCAAGCCGGTGCACGTTCAATGTCGAAACGTCATTGGAGGCGACTCTAACGGGCCTATTCCGTGCCGTCGTTCTGCTTGTTTAATCGCAGCCGAGCGATAAGAATGAAACGGAATATCGAGGCATTGCCTTGGTCTGTAAGAAGGGAATCAGACATCCGCGGTGCGGTAGAACGGAATCAAGGGCGGGGAGAAATGGGCCTGGACCATAGCTCGGCGGTAGCGCCGAAATCAGCGATCTCGAGACATTGGCTGGACCTGGAGCGCGTGCGGGTCTACAGCATAGCCATGCTGCTTATCTATGGTGTGCTGATGGTGCTGTGGGCCTGGGAATCGAAGGGTTTCACCTCCGACCGGATAGTACGCCCCGGGGGAGATTATTCCGTCTTTTGGAGTGCGTCGTACCTGGCGCTGAAAGGTGACGCAGCCAAGGTTTATGACTATGCGTCGCTTAAGCCGGTGATCATGGCCTTCGGCTCGATGAAGGGGGGCGCGAATTTCTTTCTGCCATGGCTTTATCCACCAACTTTTCTGCTGTTAGTCATGCCGTTGTCGTTACTGCCGTTCGTGTTGAGTTATCTGCTCTTCATCTGTGGAACGGCAGTTATGTATATGGCCGCGATTTTCAGGATTCTGGACATTCGTGTCGTGCCACGGCACGTGGTGCTGCTGCCTGTGGTGGCATTTCCTGGCGCCATTGAGGCCGCCATGATCGGGCAGAACTCGTTCCTGACTGCCGGGGTTGCAGCATGGTCACTTATCCATCTGAGAGGCCGTCCAGTGCTTGCCGGGATACTGATTGGATTGCTGAGTGTAAAGCCACAGCTGGCCGTGGTGTTTCCTGTGGCAATGCTGGCAGACCGTGCATGGAAAACATTCTTCATTGCCGCTGCAACCGCCATTGTGATGGCTGCCAGCAGTGTCGGCCTATTCGGTTGGGAGGCCATGTCAGGTTTTCTTGAGAACAGCAGCCTTTTCAGGGAGCAATTGCTGGAGCAGGGACGGAACGGGTGGTACTCCAGCCCGACAGCATTTGCCATGATGCGCCTGGCCGGGGCACCGGTGGCGTTAGCGTACGGCGCGCAGGCCGCGTGCGCAATTTTCGCGATTATTGCGTTGCTCAAAGTCTGGAGCGGCCAGACTTCGATGGAATTGCGCATTGCTGCAGTGGCAACTGCCACTCTGCTGGTAAGTCCATACCTGTGGTACTACGAACTGACCTGGCTGGGCATTGCTATTGCCGGCATGGCAATCGATGGTATGCGGCGTGGTTGGAAGAAGGGCGAGCGAGAATTGCTGCTTGCGGCCTGGCTTTTGCCCTTCTTGTTAGGCGTCAATCGCGTGGCAGAGCTACCGCAGGCCGGGGCGGTCGTGACGCTGCTGTTGATGGCGGCAATTCTTCGCAGGGCTCGGAGTGGAGCGGGTTCGAATAGCGTGCGATAAGGGCTCTTCAGGGGCCGGGTCATGGACTGTGCTCCTGCGGGCGAATGGCTAGTGGTTAGGCGTATGCGGTTGAGTGGCCTTGCTGAAAGAAATAAGGCTGCAGAGGCGCAACTATCGCGGTGTGTGCACAGGCCACGCCGTCTCGGGAGGGGATCATGTCGGGTCCATTCGAAGTCAGGCTGCTTTCTCTGGTTGTGCCCTGCTACAACGAGTCACAGAGCATCGGGAACTTCTTCGACTGTGTCATTCCAGTGCTCGAGTCCATTGATGCGCTCCGCTTCGAGATTGTGCTGGTCAATGACGGCAGCTCGGACGATACGCTAGACAAGCTCATTACCTTTTCGCACCGGGACGCACGTGTGCGGGTTGTGGACCTGACGCGGAACTTCGGCAAGGAAGCGGCCCTGACGGCCGGTCTCGATGAGGCCTTGGGCGATGCCGTGATTCCCATCGACGCCGACTTGCAGGACCCGCCCTCGCTGATCCCCGAACTGGTCATGCGATGGCGTGAAGGGGCGGAGGTGGTACTCGCGCAACGCAGCAGCCGAGCGTGCGATTCATGGCTAAAGCGTGTGACCGCGGACGCCTACTACCGCATCCATAACAAACTGTCCGACCAGAAACTGCCGGTGAACGTAGGGGATTTCCGCCTGATGGACCGGGTGGTGATCAACGCGCTCAAGCAGATGCCGGAACGGCGCCGCTTCATGAAAGGCTTATTTGCCTGGGTGGGCTTCAATACGGTGATTGTTCCATACGAACGCGAGCCGCGCATCGCGGGCGAGTCGAAGTTCTCCGGGTGGCGCCTCTGGAACCTCGCGCTGGAGGGGATTACCAGCTTCAGCACATTACCCCTCAGGAGTTGGACCTATCTCGGCTCTGCGATTGCGCTCCTGGCCTTCCTGTACGGAACATTCATCGTGCTGCGTACGATGGTATTCGGGGTGGATGTCCCAGGCTATGCCTCCGTGCTATCTCTGCTGCTGTTCTTTGGCGGGGTGCAACTGATCGGCCTGGGCGTGGTGGGTGAGTACATCGGACGTATCTATGACGAAGCGAAGGGACGTCCGATCTACTTGGTTAAGCGCCGGTACCAGGAGACGCGCCCGCAGGGCGGCGTATCGGGCGGCAGGAAGGTAGTCCGGCTTGCCAGTGCGAAGCGTGGATAAGCTGAATGACACGGGATGTCGACCATGGACAAAGCTGAATTCGACAGGTACTCAGACGAGTACACGGCCTTGCACGCTGCGGATATCGCTGCGTCAGAGGAGTCGCCGTCGTTCTTCGCAAGTTACCAGATCGCTGACGCCCTGCAATTGGTCGAGCGACGGCATACTCAGCGTGCTCATATCACCAGTCTGCTGACCGGCTCGTATCTTCGCGAGAGTATCCGCCAAGGTACGCAACTATCTTGCCCGAGTCGGCTTGCTGTTCAACACGCTCCGGAGCGGATTCCAAGTCAAACGGCGCCAGACAATGGCTCGAAAGCGGGAAGTGTCATGGTCACGCTGAATCTGATTGTGCCTTGCTTCAATGAAGAGGCCGTACTGCCAGAGACGGGAAGGCGGTTGCTGATGCTGATGGACCGGCTGGCAGAGGAACAGATGGTGCAAGCGGACAGTAGCATCACTTTCATTGACGATGGCTCCCACGACCGAACTTGGGCCATCATCGAGGCGTTGAACGCGCAGGACGTGCGGGTGCGCGGCATCAAACTGTCACGCAACCGGGGACACCAGAACGCGTTGCTTGCCGGTTTGCTCACTGCTCCCGGGGACGTGCTGTTGAGCCTTGACGCCGATCTGCAAGATGATCTCGACGCCATTCCGGCAATGCTGAAGGCGCATTGCGAAGGAGCAGAGATTGTGTTCGGCGTGCGGTCGCGACGTGATGCCGACTCGTTTTTTAAGCGCGTCACAGCGCAGGGCTACTATCGATTGCTGCGCCACTTCGGTGTGGACGTGCTCCCAGACCATGCTGACTTTCGGTTGATGAGCCGGCGCGCACTAGAGGCGCTGCGGGATTTTCGAGAGGTCAACCTGTTTCTTCGAGGCATCATTCCACTGCTGGGCTTTCGCACAGCCATCGTCGAGTATGCGCGGCATGCCCGCTTTGCCGGAACCAGCAAGTATCCACTGAACAAGATGGTATGTCTGGCATGCGATGGCATCGCATCGTTCTCATCGAAGCCCTTGCTATGGAGCACCCACGTCGGCGCCGCTCTCGCGGGATTCTCTCTGGCAGTAGGAATGTGGGCGCTGTTTGTCCGGCTATTCACAAACACGGCGGTGCCGGGTTGGACATCGACGGTGGTTCCCATGTATTTCCTCGGTGGGCTGCAGATGCTCTTCCTGGGGGTCATTGGCGGATACGTATCAAAGATCTACTCGGAAACTAAGCAACGGCCGAGATTCATCATCGAGAAGACCCTGTAGTCGTAAGAAATGAGTCCACGAGGATGCCATGAGCGAGATCTCGGCCAGTTCAAACTCCATCAGATCCTCCGACGTGGACTGGAAACTGACTGCATTCCGTGCGCTGTTCGTTGGAGTGGTCATGTATGCGGGCTTGATGAATTGGCTCGCACCTCATCCGCCGATGATCGATCTGCCGCAGCATGCGGGGCAGGTCGCGGCGCTGCATGATCTGCTGACGGGCGAATCGCCTTGGGCGGATGTCTTCAGCATCAACCTGTTCACCCCCTACCTTGCGGGCTACGGCCTGGCATTGCTGTTGTCATTTGTCATGCCGGTCGCTGCAGCGCTGAAATTGCTGATTACGGTCGCTTTCTACGCCTTCGTATACCTGTGTGTGTGTTTGCGCAGGCAGGTCGGGGCCGACGAGCGACTTGACTGGCTCTACGTGCCGGGCTTTTTCGGGTTTGCTTATACCTGGGGTTTCGTCACCTTCCTGGTGGCGGCACCAGTCGGGCTCCTGGCAATACTGCTGGCATACCGGTACGCCGGTGAGCCCACGTGCAAGACTGGCACGCGATTGTTCATGGTCAGCGTTGTCCTGTTCTTCTCACATGGCCTGACATTCCTGTTTGCCAGCGCCATTGGCGTGGCATTTCTCGTCTGCAAGTTGAAGCGGGTGGGACGCGTGTTCATGGCCTCTTTGCCTTATGGCCTGGTGGGGGTGGTTTGCCTGCTTTACGTGTGGCATATCCGGAGCATTGAGGCGGAATATGTCTACTCGTCGCCGGAGGTGATATGGGGATGGGACATGAGGCGTTTGCTGCTGTTCTTCCTTGCGCCCTGGGGCGGGTGGTGGGAGGACAGATTCTTCCTGATAGGCGGTCTGCTGATGCTCAGCGTGCCCTGGTTCTTGGGGGGGCGCGTCAATGCTCAGGAACCAGCTGCCTGCATTCCGATGCTTGTTGCACTGGCGGTATGGGTATTTGTGCCACACCACGCGGGTAGAACTACTTTCCTCTATGAGCGTTTTGCATTGTTCATTCTGCCGTTCTACGCGCTGATGTTCCATCACTCACAGGCCGCAGCAAGGCACACGCCGTCCGTGCTGCGCCGGTCGACGATGTGGCAAGCTTTGCTTGCCCTGGCCTGTGTGGCGTATCTAGGCGCGCATACGGCACGCATCGTGGGTTTTGCAACGGAGAGTAAAGATTTTGATGTGCTGCTGGCCGCCGCAGCGCCCGGGAAGAAGGCGCTTACGCTGATGTTCGATGCGAACAGCACCGCGGCTGGTAATCGTGGTGCCTACCTGCACTTCCCAGCCTGGTATCAGGCAGAAAGAAGGGGCCTAGTCGATTTCAGCTTTGCATGGTTTCCACCGCAAGTTGTCCGGTATCGGCCCAGCCGGCTTCCTGCTGTAAGTCCATCCAACCCTCGCGAATTTACTTGGACAAGAAATCGGGGGCAGGAATATCGCTACTACTTCGTTCGCCACACGGAGCCACTGCCGACGACGTTGTTTGAGAATGACCGCTGCCAGGTGTCGCTGCTCAAATCGATGGGCGTGTGGTCCCTGTATGAGAACACCGGATGTCAATAGATGTCGGCTTTTTTGTTTTGCCTGGCGAGTCTGAACTTTATCGTTTCGGATAATTCCATCTGAGCCGCGCTCCGGTGTCATAAGTCATGCATTCGCAACAGAAGGTCTGTGGTGTCGACAATAGATTAAGTCTAGTTATCCATAATTTAAGCGAGCGGGATATTTCATTGTTATGAATAAGATAAATGCCTTGCGCAAATACGACGAAGTCTTTTATCGCTACCAACGCGAAGGGGCTATTTTATCGGCTCGCAACGTGCTGCCTGTGATTAACGCGGAGCTGTCTCCAGCAAGCGTTGTCGATATTGGGTGTGGTGCAGGTGCGTGGCTGAATATACATAGTAAATTGGGTGTCTCAGAAGTTATCGGGATAGATGGCGACTATGTTGATCGATCTGTTTTGCTGTTTGATCATTGTAATTTTATTCCAATGGATATTTCTCAACCGTTTGATATCGGTAGAAATTTCGACCTAGTTCAATGCCTTGAAGTTGCAGAGCATTTGCCTTTGGAGTGTAGTGAAGTTCTGGTTGGGAATTTAGTGCGCCATGGGAAGAAGATCCTATTTTCTGCGGCGGCACCTGGACAAGGTGGGGAGAATCACATAAATGAGCAGCGGTACGATTATTGGCGTGATCTTTTCGCGAGGCGGGAATATTTTCTATTCGACTTTATCAGACCTCGTGTTGCTGGGAACAGTGAGGTGGAACCATGGTATCGATATAACATGCTGTTCTTTGTTCATGTCAGTGAGATCGAGGGTCTCCCTTCTTCGGTGAGGGATTATCGAGTGGAGGGCAACTGTTCCGTGCCAGATATATCTCCTTTGTCTTATCGGATTCGAAAATTCATTCTGAGGCGGCTACCGGTGGGCATTAAAACTAGGTTGGCAGTGTTAAAGAGTCGGCATGTGGTAAGGAAATTAAGATTCCATACGGATGAATCATGAAAGCATTTCTTTACTTCCCGCCACTAGTCGGCTCGATTCTTGCGGCAATGGGTCAAGTGGCATTTAAATTCGGTGCCACAGGCAAGCATTATTTATCGGACTACTTGAATGGTTGGATCTTGCTTGGCCTACTTTTTTATGGTGCCGGTACGGCACTCTGGATTTTTGCTCTCGGTAGGGCCAACTTGACGGTCGTTTACCCGTTTACGGCGCTTACCTTCGTTCTTGTTTATCTTGTGGGGGTTTTTGCACTTGGCGAGCCAACATCGCCACTGCAACTATTCGGCGTGGCCATTATTTTGATTGGTCTTTACGTTATAATGGCAAATTGAAATTATCTGGGGCGCGTTTATTTATTGGCACCCAAAATCATCTCACTGTTCAAAACAAGGCTTTGTCCAGGAATTGTGAGTTTGGGTCACCGGAGCTCAGCCTGCGCCGTGATAAGGCAGCATTCTTGCTGTGAATTTAAATAGCACCCGGCGATTTCTGCACGAACTGGAAGCAACTGGAGCAATCATGGAGGTAACGTAGTGGCTGAAGTATCTGGTGTGGTGTTATACACGGTGTGCCGGCCAGCACGCTGGCCGCAATATGAGTGAATGCTATTCGAGCCTCGAAAGGCGGAATGCACGGGCCGACCTGGCGGTCGGCGCGGGGAAGGCTGCAATTATTGTGGGAAGCGAGCGAAAGGTACACCCTACAGCCGTGCCATGGCGTTGCCGTTGGCATGATTGAAAGGGGAAGTGTGGCAGATACCGCAGGGTCGTTGAACGTACCTCCGCCTGTCTCACTGCCTTCGGGAAGCTTCGCATCCGTTTCGAGCGTCGAATCGACACTCACGTTGCACTGCTCACTTTCGCACGCGCCGTTATCTTCTCTCGATTCGTTGAGCGGTTTTGCCAGGTGGTTTTAACGATACGTCCACCAGCGGTGCAGAACAAAGGTGGTAGGTGGAACCAATAGCAGGATCCAGGCAAGTCCGATCCAGTAGCTGGCTCCGAGTCTTTGCAACGTCCAGGAAATCGAGATCGTTAGCATCAGCCCGAAAAGCGATATGGAGAGAAAGCGCACGAAGTTGCCGCGGTGTGGGCGCGAAGAGAAGCTCCACAGGGTGTTGAGCAGATAGGAGCAGGCTGTCGCGCACACAAAGGCCACGCAGTTTGCCGTGACCGGTGAGGTCGCCAGCGTGGTGACCAGCGTCGCGGTGATGGCGACATGCACGCCCGTCGAGGTGGCGCCCGATACCAGGAATCGCGTGAATCGACGAAGCTCGGGTGCGGTGCTGCCGGCGTTCACGATGCGCGCAAGATGGTCATCAATGAAATGCCGAACGGCAGCGAGCCGCGTGCCAGCCAGTGGCGCTCCGTGCTGAACAGCCGGTGCAACGCCAGGTTGACGGGTGGGGGCGGGAGACCAGCTCCAATTGCCTTCTGGTTGCCGCTCAGCCGGTCGCTGATGCGGGCAGCGACCGCGAGCGGAAACAGCAGCGTATTGAAATAGGACATCCGTTCCACGCGCATGCCGCACCGGGTGGCCAGCGCATGCAGAGACCGCTTGCTATAGCGGCGCTGGTGATGCAGGAAGACATCGTGGGAGCTCCATAGCCATTGATAGGCAGGCACGGTGATCAGTACGGCGCCGCCGGCCTTCAGCATCTTGGCCGTACAGTCCAGTGACCCGGCATCGTCGGCGATATGTTCAAGGCAATCGAGCAGGCAAATCAGGTCGAAGCTGCGCTCCGCGAACGGCATGTCGTCAGGGCACCTGCCACTGCGGATGTCGTAGGCCCCCAGGGTCTTCTCCCGCGCCAGCCGCAGGGCGGTGCCATCCATCTCCACGGCGCTGACGTTGCCGAACCGCGAGAGCATCTCAAGGTTTCCGCCGGTGCCCGCGCCGATCTCCAGGATGGACGCGTCGCGCGGCAGCGCCAGGCCGGACAGGATCGTGCCGACGATTTCGCGCCGCCCCCGGAACCACCAGTGGCAGGCTTCGGTTTCGGCCATTTCAAGGTAGGCATCAGGTGACATCGGTCGGTTCCTCCGCGATGGATCGGCTAGCCCTGCACGCAGATCAACCCCAGATCCCCCTTCTTCACCTGCAGCTTGTAATCCCGCATCAACCTGAACAACGTCACCCGCGAAATCCCCAGCTCTGCCGCCACATCAATCAACCGCTCATGATGCCGCTGCAGCGCCTCGACGATCGCGGTCTGCTCGGCCGCTTCGCGGATGGCCGCGAGCGTGAGCGGGCGGTCGTCGGCGGGGATGGCCAGCTCCAGGTCGTCGGGCTGGATCACGCCGTCTTCGCACATGGCGGCGGCGTGGCGGATGCGGTTGATAAGTTCGCGCACGTTGCCGGGCCAGTTGTGGTGCTGGATCGCGCGCAGCGCCATCGGCGAGAAGCCGCGGATGCGTGCCGGCGACTGCTTGCGCACGTTGTCCAGCACGTGTTCGGCGATCAGCAGGATGTCGCTGCCGCGTTCGCGCAGCGGTGGCTGGCGCACGCGCAGCACGCACAGCCGGTGGTAGAGGTCGCCGCGGAAGCGTTCGGCGGCGATCGCGGCCTCCAGGTCGACGTGGGTGGCGGAGATGAGGCGCACATCCACCTCCACCGATTCGGTGCCGCCCAGCCGCTCGATGCGGCCGGTTTCCAGGAAGCGCAGCAGGCTGGTCTGGCTTTCGATCGGCATGTCGCCGATTTCATCGAGGAACAGGGTACCGCCCTGCGCCATCTCGATACGGCCAGGCTTGCGCTTGGTCGCGCCGGTGAAGGCGCCGCGCTCATAGCCGAACAGCTCTGACATCAGCAGCGTGGGCGGGATCGCCGCGCAGTTGACCGCAACGAAGGGGCGCGAGGCCCGCTCCGAGGCGCGGTGGATGGCATGAGCGGCCAGTTCCTTGCCGGTGCCGGACTCGCCGGAGATCAGCACGGGCGTGTCCCACCGCGACACCTTTTCGATACCGCGGAAGAGCGATTGCATGGCCGGGCAGCTGCCGATCATGCCGTCCGGGCGTGCGGTGCCGGGGCGGGCATGCTGCGCGCCCGGGCGCAGTTGCGCCATGCCGAGCGCGTGGCCGAGCGATTCCGCCAGGCGAGAGTGCTCGATCGGTGCGGTGTAATAGTCGACGAAGTACAGGCCCAGCAGCCGGCGCGCGGATTCGGTCAGGGACTCCTGGCCGGTGATGATGCCGATCCAGCCGATATGCGGCAGCGAGAGCCAGGGCTCGAACGATTCCAGGTCGGCGTCGCTGAAGCCGCCTTGCAGGTCGAGCATCGCCGCAAGCGGCTGGTTGCCCGGGGGCAGCGCGTGGAGGTCTTGCAGGTTGGAGGCGAAGCTGATCTTCCAGCCACGCTGTGCGAGCATCCTGCAGAGCATGGCGTCGTGGTGCTGCGACAGGTACAGCAGCGGGCGGTTGGTGTACGCGCTCATAAAATTTCCCCGGATCTTTTGTTTTTACAAAGCCGGCGGCCTGCTGTCGCGGGTCACTGGTTTCGTTGGCGCTAAGGCTTGCGCCTGCCGCAACATGTCAATGCCGCGGCCTGGCGCTCTCCCAAAATTGCTGCCTGCGGCGCTGCGTTGCGCGGGCCGGTGAACCCGTTTTCGCCGCCGCCGTGACCTTACCCCCCTGGTATCGGTCACGGCGGCTGCCGCTTCGCTTCGCCTGCAAGGCAGACAGTTGCTTCACCCCGTTTCTTGTCCGGATGCGCCGGCTCGGCCGATGCGTCCGTTGTTGTCTGCGTGCCGCCCCGTTTAGCCGTGGCGTGCCGCATAGTCCAGGTACCACGGGCCGCTTTTCGTCCGCTTGCGGCCCGTGTTCCTGAACGACCTCCGCTAATCTTGTCGACGACCCCTGCAACCTGGCCAGCCGATGCAGGCCAGTTCCTGCCGCGTGGCCCACGCTTACAGCGCCAGTGCGAATCCCGCCCTGGGATGCGGGGTCGTCCTGAAACTGATCTTCGGCGAACGCGTGCCAGTGTGTTGCCGCTTCGGTTTCAGACGTCCCCCTGTTCCGGGCTTCTGTTCGCGCGGACATATGTGCGACGAACGTGCCAGATATGGCTAACTCTTTGATAACAAAAGGAAAGGGGAATTTTCAGCTGGCATTTGCCAGCTCTTGGCGATCAATAATGTTCCGCGCCTGATACATGTGGCCGGATTTTTATGCTGCGATGCAGCATTAGACGAATTGATGATGAGATGCATGAATCACAGTGCACGACGGAGAAGTGCCGGAAAGCATACTTTTTGCCGGCAATGCCCATCCGAAGGAGGGAAGGCGAAAATTCAAACGGACAGGCGTCAGGGCTCGGATGCAGCACGCGAGTGAAGCTGCCAGGTAGTTTCATTTCCGTTACAACGATTTGAACTCTGTACATCGGTAGCCACCCCGGTGCGCCGCGGTTGGCCTCAGCCTTTTGGCGCTGCGCGCGCCGTGCGGGCGCGCTTGGGTGGAGGGAATCGACACGTTGACAAGCGTTTGCACGATGCCGGCCAGGGCCGGCCCGGCCGTTTCTCATCTCTTTGGATGGGCCGGGTAGATTTTTCACGGCTGCTGGCACGGTGTGCCGATTGGTTGCATTGGTGAAACTCGGGCAGTTCCGGCAAGGCCGCGGCGCACGCGTATGGCGGGTCATCGGACGGCTTGCGCCATTCGCCAAGCCCTTGATTTCACTGGCCTAGACGAAAATGATTCGTATTGCCAACATCCGCGCTTCAAACGATTTCATGCATGAAACCGCTCGGCGGGCGTGCCGCCGTCGGCGGCAGGGTGGACGTGGCCGGCTTCCTGCCGGACCTGCTCCTGCAGCCATGCATGGAACTGCTGGATGGCCTTCTCGCGCGGATTGCCTTCGCGCCAGGTGACCCAGTAGTGGAGGCTGGACGGGATGCGGGCGGGCCCGATCTGCACCAGTTCGCCGCTGGCCAGGTAATCGTGCGCCAGCTGGGCGCGCGCAGTGGCTACGCCCAGCCCGGCGACGGCGGATTGCAGCATCAGGCCGGCGTCCTGGAAGATCGGGCCGCGTTCGGGCTCGTCGCCTGGCAGGCCGGCGGCTTCGAGCCAGTCGCGCCAGGGGCGCAGCGCAAAGCGCAGCATCGGCATGCGCGGCACGTCGGCCAGTGTGAAGCCGGGGTAGCGCGCCAGCAGCGCCGGGCTGGCCACCGCGATCACATGGTCCTCGATCAGGTTGTGGCATTCAAAGCCGGGCAGGTCGATGCGCTGGTGCCAGATGCCGACATCGACGCTGTACGGGTCGGGCGGCGTGATTTCCGCATGCAGGCGCAGGTGCAGGTCCAGCGACGGCACCTGGGCGTGCAGGCTGGGCAGGCGCCGGATCAGCCAGGCATTGGCCAGGTCGGCCATCACGCTGACCTGCAGCCGGACTACCGGCGGCCCGGCGCTGTTGCCGGCCTCGCGCAGCGCGCTCTCGATGCTGTCGAGCGCGGCGCGCACCTGTTCGGCCAGCCGCGCGCCCACGCTGGTGGGAGTCATCTGGCTGCCGGTGCGCTGGAACAGCTTGGTGCCCAGGCTGGTCTCCAGCGCACGGATATGGTGGCTGATGGCGCTGTGCGTCAGGGCCAGTTCCTCGGCCGCGCGCGAGAAACTGCGGTGGCGCGTGGCGGCCTCGAGCGCACGCAGCGCTTGCAGCGGCGGCAGGTGGACGGGGCGTTGGGCGGGTTTGGCGGGGGAATTGGCCATGGCCGTCAAATTCTACTCACAATTGCCGCGGGTATCTTTCGTTGGCTTTGAATTGCCAGGGGAACGACAATTCGGGCCATCATGACGACTACGACTTCAAACTTGTCTTCTGCGCCCTCGCAAGCGCGACTTGCCTCTGGCGCTGCTGCCGGCGCCCGCTGGCGCGTGCTGGCGGTATTCTCGCTGGGCTTCCTGGTGTCCTATCTGTTCCGCGGCGTCAACCTGGGCTTTGCGCCGCACCTGACGCGCGAACTCGGGCTCAATGCCGGCGACCTGGGCCTGCTCACCAGCTTCTACTTCCTTGGCTTTGCCTGCGCCCAGCTGCCGGCGGGCATCCTGCTGGACCGCTACGGCCCGCGCCGCACCGAGGCGGTGATGCTGCTGGTGGCCGTGGCCGGTTCGATGGTGTTCGCGCTGGCGCCCGGCATGGCCGGGCTGGCCGCCGGCCGGCTGCTGATCGGGGTGGGCGTGTCGGTGTGCCTGGGCGCCACCATCCAGGCGCTGTCGATATGGTTCCCGCTGTCGCGCATGCCATTGCTCAACGGCGTGGTGATGGCCATCGGCGGCCTGGGCGCGGTGCTGGTGGGCGCGCCGCTGTCGTGGCTGCTGTCAGTGACTGACTGGCGCACGGTCAGCATGGGGCTGACCTGCATATCGCTGGCGATGGCGGTGCTGCTGTGGTTCGGCGTGCCCGACAAGCCGCGCGCCGGCAAGGAAAGCCTGCGCGAACAACTGCGCGGCACGCGCCAGATCCTGGCCAGCGAACGATTCTGGCGCGTGGTGCCGCTGACACTGCTCAACCAAGGCGTGTTCATGGCGGTGCAGACGCTATGGGTGGGTGCCTTCCTGCGCGACGTGTCCGGCTTCAATTCGGCCAGCAGCGCACAACTGGTCTCGGTGATCGGCTTTGCGATGATGGCCGGCTGCGTCGGCGCGGGCTGGGCCGCGCGCCACCTGGAGCGTATCGGCGTGAGCCTGTATGCCTTTGCCGGCACTGGCATGACCGCCTTTATCGTGGTCCAGCTGCTGCTGATGGCGCAGGTCCCGCTGCCGCCAGTGCTGCTGTGGGTGGCTTATGGCGTGTTTGGCTCCAGCGGCATCCTGACCTATGCGGTGCTGGCGCGCAGCTTCCCGGATGCGCTGATCGGAAGGGCTACCACTGCGCTGACGCTGACGGTGTTCCTGTCCACCTTTGCCTGCCAGGTAGGTGTTGGTTTCGTGCTGGACCTGTGGCCTGCCACCGGCGGCCATTACCCAAAGGCGGCGCACCTGACGGCATGGGCCGGGCTGGTGGCGCTGCAGGCGCTGGCGGCAGTGTGGTATGCAATGGGCGGGCGGCGCGCGCGCCGCGAGGCGGCTGCTGTCCGCTGAGTTGGAGCGTTCCGGCTAGAGCATGACCGGACGGTCGTCCAGCTCGTTCGGGTTGGGCCCGCCGTCGGACGGGAAGTGCGTGGCCAGCAGTGCATGGATGCGCGCCACCGTGGCCAGCACCGGCCGTACCGACAGGTCCTGCCTGAGTCCCCGCGCCAGTTCGTCGCACAGCTCGCGCCAGGTGGCGGGCCCTACGCAGGCGTCGATGCCGCGGTCGGCCAGCAGCTCGACCGCATGGTCGGCCAGGTTGATATAGAGCAGCACGCCGGTATGGTCCGCGGTGTTCCAGACCTCGAGCGCGCCAAACAGGAAGCGGGCGCGCTCGCGCGGCGTGACGCCGGCCCAGGCATGGCCCACCGGCAGGCTGGCTTCGATCACCACGCGGATCTCGCCGCGGTGGCTGGCTTCGCCGGCATGCACGGCTTCATGCAGCTGTTGCTGGGCTTCGGCCGGAAAGTGCTTGCGGGCTGCGCCGGCCGTGGTGGCGATATGGTGCAGGGCACGTCGGAGATTCGGCATTGTCGTCGTTCCTTGCGCTGTCACCAGTTGCCCGAGGCGCCGCCGCCGTCGAAGCCGCCGCCGCCGCCACCACCAAAGCCGCCGCCGCTGTCACCGCCGCCTCCGCCAAAGCCGCCGCTGCGCCGGCCCCAGTCCTGCCCCACGGTGTAGCCACCCAGGCCGCCCAACCCGCCGGCGACCACGTCGCGCCCGCGCCGGGTGGTGACGATCTGCGGGCCGCGCCGGCGCAGGATGGCACTCAGGAAGAAGAACACGATGATCGCCAGCGGCAGCAGTGCCGGCAGCCACTCGGCCAGCCCGGACGATTGCTGCGCCTTGCGCTGCGGTGCCGCCAGGCCTTCCTTGTCGATGGTGGCCTGGATGGCCGAGATCCCCGCTGCCAGCCCGCCGTAGAAGTCGTTCTGGCGGAAGTGGGGGGCCATCACGTCCTGCAGGATGCGCTTGGACATGGCATCGGTCAGCGACCCCTGCACGCCGCGCCCGACCTCCAGCCGCATCTTGCGCAGCCCGGGCGGGTTGTCCTTGGCGATCAGCACGATCACGCCGTCGTCGATGCCCTTGCGCCCGGCGCGCCAGGCGTCGGCCACGCGGATGCTGTAGGCATCGATCGGCTCGGGATCGGTGGTGGGCACCATCAGCACGAAGATCTGGCTGCCGCGCTGCTGCTCGTATTCCGCCAGCACGTTCTCGAGCGCGACGCGCTGCTGCGGCGTCAGCGTGCCGGTCAGGTCGGTGACCCGCTGGGTCAGCGGCGGCACCGCGACGAAGCCGTCTGCCGCCAGCGCCGGGCCGGCCAGCAATGCCGCCAGCCATAGCAGGGCGGCCGCCAGCCAGGCGTGCCGCCAGGGCGTGCGCAGGGTGTGGCCCATGGTGTGGCCCGCCTCAGAACTTGACTGCGGGCGGCGTGGAGATGGCTTTCTCGTTGTCCACCGTGAACGACGGCTTGACCGGGTATTTGAAGACCATCGCCGTCAGGTTGGTCGGGAAGCTGCGCGCCAGCACGTTGTACTGCTGCACGGCGGCGATGTAGCGCTGGCGGGCCACGGTGATGCGGTTCTCGGTGCCCTCAAGCTGCGATTGCAGGTCGCGGAACGAGGCGTCGGCCTTCAGTTGCGGGTAGTTCTCGGACACCGCCAGCAGGCGCGACAGCGCGCCGGACAGCTCGCCCTGGGCCTGCTGGAAGCGCTTGAAGGCTTCGGGGTCGTTCAGGGTTTCGGGCGAGACCTGGATGCTGGTGGCGGCGGCGCGCGCCTTGGTTACGGCCTCAAGGGTCTCACGCTCGTGCGTGGCGTAGCCCTTGACCGTGTTGACCAGGTTGGGGATCAGGTCGGCGCGGCGCTGGTACTGGTTGATGACTTCGCCCCAGGCTGCCTTGACCGCCTCGTCCTTGGCCTGGAAGTCGTTGTAGCCGCAGGCGGACAGCAGGCTGGCCATGACCGCCAGCAGCAGCCAGCGCAAGACAGGCACCGGCGAGCTGCTGGACAAGGAGGGGGACGAAGAAGCGCGCATCGGAGACTCCGCAGGTTGGACGAAAACCCAAGTGTAGCGCACCGCCCTTGTCGCCAGAGGGGCAGGCGGCGCACGGGGGCGCCGCCTGCCTGGCATGGCCTCAGCCCGCCGCGAACGCCTTGCGCGCGGCGTCGAGCGTGGCCGCCAGGATGGCGTCGTCGTGCTGCGCCGAGACAAAGCCGGCCTCGAAGGCCGATGGCGCCAGGTAGACGCCGTGATCCAGCATGGCGTGGAAGAAGCGGTTGAAGCGCGCGGTGTCGCTCCTGGTCACTTCGGCGAAGCTGCCCGGCACGCCGTCGCGGAAGTAGATCCCGAACATGCCGCCGATGGCATCCGCCGCGAACGGCACGCCCGCGGCCTTGGCGGCCTCGGCCAGGCCGTCGGCCAGCTTGCGGGTCTGGGTGGCCAGGCGCTCATAGAAACCGGGTGCCTGGATCAGCTTGAGCGTGGCCAGGCCCGCGGCCACCGCCAGCGGGTTGCCCGAGAGCGTGCCGGCCTGGTAGACGCCGCCCAGCGGCGCCAGCTTGGCCATGATGTCGCGGCGCCCGCCGAAGGCCGCCGCCGGCATGCCGCCGCCGATCACCTTGCCCAGGCAGGTCAGGTCGGGCCGGATGCCGTAGTGCGCCTGCGCGCCGCCCAGCGCCACGCGGAAGCCGGTCATGACCTCGTCCAGGATCAGCACCGCGCCGTCGCGGGTGCACAGTTCGCGCATGGCCTTCAGGAAGGCATCGGTGGCGCGCACCAGGTTCATGTTGCCGGCCACCGGCTCGACGATCACCGCGGCGATCTCGCCGGCATGCCTGGCGAAGGCCTGTTCCAGCTGCTCGACGTTGTTGTACTCCAGCACCATGGTGTGGCGCGTCACGTCGGCCGGCACGCCGGCCGACGACGGCGCGTTCTGGGTGGTGTCGGCAAAGGTCAGCAGGCCGGAGCCGGCCTTGACCAGCAGGCTGTCGGCGTGGCCGTGGTAGCAGCCTTCGAACTTGATGATCAGGTCGCGGCCGGTGAAGCCGCGCGCCAGCCGCAGTGCGCTCATGGTGGCTTCGGTGCCGGAGGAGACCAGCCGCACCTGCTCGATCGACGGCACCAGCTTGCAGATTTCCTCGGCCATGGTGATCTCGGCCTCGGTCGGGGCGCCGAACGAGAAGCTGTGCGCGGCGGTTTCCTGTACCGCACGCACCACTTCGGGGTGGGCGTGGCCCAGGATCATCGGGCCCCAGGAGCCGATGTAGTCGATATAGCGTTGCCCGTCGGCGTCCCACATATAGGCGCCTTCGGCGCGCGTGATGAAGCGCGGCGTGCCGCCCACCGAGCGGAAGGCGCGCACGGGCGAGTTGACGCCCCCGGGAATGGTCTGCTGGGCGCGGTCGAAGAGCTGCTGATTACGGGACATGGCGTTGAGGTGAGGACAAGGACTGCAGGGATCGTGTGCGGCGGGCCCGGGACTTATCGTTGACATGCGGCAAAAACAGCGGAAATTCGCTGCAATTGCCCGCCAATCAGGCGCTAACAGGGCGCTAACATGCGCGAACACGGCGGATCTGGCACGATTCTGGCGGCCGCCGGCTGGCGCCGGCGGCACGGTTTCGGTACCATCTGCGCTGGATTTTAATGGAGAGTGGCCAGAGCCTGTTATGGAATACAAGACTTGGATGTGCCTGATCTGCGGCTGGATCTACGATGAAGCCGCAGGCGCGCCGGAAGACGGCATCGCCCCCGGAACCCGGTGGGAAGACGTGCCCATCAACTGGACCTGCCCGGAATGCGGTGCGCGCAAGGAAGATTTCGAGATGGTCGCCATCTGAGGCGGCGTCCCCAGAAGAACAATTACCGGGCGCGCGTCGCGCCAATGCGACAGAACGCCGGCCGACCGCGGCCGGACCGGATTGACGGCCCCCCGGCGTCTTGTCACACTCTGTTGCAAAATGACTGCCCGTCCCTCTGCCACTGGCGGGGAGGACGGTAGGCAGGTGCGGGTTCCACGCACCGCCGCTGCCGGGCACAGCCCGGCCTTGGAAGGGAAACAAGAATTGTCGGGGGTCCGTCGGGGCGCGCATGGGGTCGCGCTGCTCCGCACGGGTGTTCTCTAGTGCTTGCCGGCGCTCCGCAAGGGGCAGCTGGTCGCGGGAACAACAATGCGGGTCGCTCAAACAGAAGAAAACCAGCGGGTCAATACCGCCGGCGCCCAGGGTGTGGCGCCTGGCATTTCCATTCCGGACATCACGGCACCGCCGCGCCGCAAGGTGCTGGTCATCGATGATTCCAGCACCATCCGCCGCACCGCGGAGATCTTCCTGTCGCAGGCGGGATACCAGGTGGTGCTGGCCGAAGACGGCTTCGAGGCGCTGGCCAAGGTGGGCGAGCTGCACCCGGACCTGGTCTTCTGCGACATCCTGATGCCCCGCCTGGACGGATACCAGACCTGCTCCCTGATCAAGAAGAGTCCGCGCTTTCACGCCATCCCCGTGATCATGCTGTCCTCGCGCGACGGCGTGTTCGACCGCTCGCGCGGCCGCCTGGTCGGGGCGCACGACCATCTAGCCAAGCCTTTTACCCGCGAAGCGCTGCTGCACGCCGTGCAGGCCTGCCTGCCATGCCAGGCCGCGGGCCACGTGCTGCCTGCCTGAAGCGCATGCACGCGACGCCATGTACGAATCGAAGGAAAACCTCATGACTGCCATCAACAAGATCCTGATCGTCGACGACTCCCCCACCGAAGCCCTGTTCATGTCCGACCTGCTCGGCAAGCGCGGCTTCAAGGTCTCGGTTGCCAGCAACAGCGACCAGGCCTTCGCGCGCCTGCAGGCCGAGAGCTTCGACCTGATCCTGATGGACGTGGTGATGCCCGGCCAGAACGGCTACCAGGCCACCCGCGCGATCAAGCGCGACGACCGCTTCAAGGACATCCCCGTGATCATGTGCACCAGCAAGGGCCTGGACACCGACCGCATCTGGGGCATGCGCCAGGGCGCGTCTGACTACATCGTCAAGCCCGTCGACGGCGAAGAGCTGCTGGGCAAGATCGCCGCGCTGGCGCACTGAGCTGCCAGCGCAGGCCGTACGGGAAGCCACCGCCACCTGTTCCGGGGACCGCCAGATGAACGCGCCACGCCAAGACCTTCGCGCCCGCCAGACTCGCCTGCAGGACTACCAGGCCATGCTGGCCCGGCGCCTGCGCGAGGCGCGCAGCCTGCCCGCGGCCGACAGCTACCTGGCGCTGCAGGTGGGCGCGTGCAACTGGCTGCTGCCGCTGGCCGATACCGGCGAGGTGCTCGACATGCGCCCGCCCAGCCCGGTGCCGCTGACGCAGCCGTGGTACAGCGGCCTGGTCAATGCGCGCGGCAGCCTGCTGGGCGTGATCGATTTCAGCCTGTTCCGCGGCGGCGCGCCGACGCCGCTGCAGCCCGGCAGCAAGATCGTGGTGCTGTCGCGCCAGGTGGAGCGCGCCTGCGCGATCCTGGCCACGCGCGTGACGGGCTTGCGCCATGCCGCCGACCTGAGCCTGCCGCACGGCGATGCGCCACCACCGGCCGGCACGCCGGCATGGGAAGGGCAACGCTTTGCCGACCGCGACGGGCGTGACTGGCAGGTGCTGGACGTGCGCGCGCTGCTGGACGCGCCGGCCTTCCTGCAGGTGGGACGGGTTGCGGCCTGAGGCCCGCCGCCAATTACAAGATACAAGAATGACGCGCAGGCCACGGCCTGCGGCACCCGGCACGAGCCGCCGGGCATGACAACGAAAAAAATGGAAGAGGGTGCCATGGGTTTCAAGAAATTCAGCCTGGGCCGGCGCACGCCGGCAGCCGAAGCAGCCACCGGCCTGGCGGGCGGGCCCGGCATGGCCTATGCCGGCGGCCCGGAACCCGCACCGGCACCCCCATCCGCCGACGGCCTGGGCGCCACGCCAATGGAGCATGTCACGCGCTGGCTTGGGCGCATGCCGTTCTCGTCCCAGCAGCGGCTGCTGACGGTGGGCGTGGTGGTGTCGCTGGTGGCACTGCTTGGCTCGGTGTACCTGGACAACCGCATCGCCAACAACGCCGCCGCGCAGATCGAGATCGCCGGCGACATGCTGATGCACTCGCAGCGCCTGGGCAAGGCCGTGCCGGTGGCACTGCTGGGCAATGCGCAGGCCTTCACGCAGCTGCGTCAGTCGAAAGACGCGCTGGCAGGCGACCTGAAGGCGCTGCAGGAAGGCAGCGACGAGAAGCGCGTGCGCGCCACCTCCGGCGCGGCCGAACCGCTGCTCGAGTCCGCGATGCAATCGTGGAAGCGCTCCGAGAAAAGCGCCGCCGACGTGCTGGCGCAGCAGCCGGTGCTGAACACCATTGGCCAGACGCTGCAGATCTTCAACGCCTCCAACCCTGAGCTGCTGGAATCCGCCGAACAGGTCGCGGCAATCAAGCTGCAGTCCGGCGCCAACGCGCGCGAGGTGGCGGCCTCGGCGCAGCTGGTGATGCTGACGCAGCGCCTGGGCAAGAACCTGAACGAGTTCCTGGCCGGCGAAGGCGTCAACCCCGAAACCGCATTCCTGCTGGGCAAGGACACCAACACCTTCCGCGAAACGCTGGACGGCCTGCTCAACGGCAGCGAGGCGCTGCGCCTGTCGGCGGCCGCCGACGAAGAGACGCGCGGCTACCTGAAGCAGCTGTCGCAGCGCTTTGAAGCGGTGCAGAAGACCACGCAGACCATCCTGCAGAACCTGCCGGGCCTGATTGCCGCCAAGCGCGCGCAGCAGCAGATCTTCAACGACAACGAGGCGCTGCGCGGCGAGCTCTCGGCGCTGCAGCGCGCCTACGCGCAGTCGGCGCGCGTCCGCCCGCTGACGCTGGGCGCGACCGTGGTGTCGGCGGCCATGACGCTGCTGTGCCTGGTGGGCCTGGCGGCACTGTATCTGCGCGATTCACGTATGCGCGCGCTGGAAGCAGAGGCGCGCGAGCGCGAGGCTGAGTCCCGCCGCCTGGACGAAAAGCGCAACAACGACAACACCCAGAAGGCGATTCTGCAGCTGATGAACGAGCTGCAGGACATCGCCGACGGCGACCTGACGCGCCAGGCCACGGTGACCGAGGACATCACCGGCGCCATTGCCGACTCGGTCAACTACACCGTGGAAGAACTGCGCGAGCTGGTCGGCCGGGTGCAGCAGACCGCCGGCGAGGTGACGCAGGCGTCGGGGCAGGTGCAGTCCACCTCGACCCAGCTGGTGTCGACCACCGAAGAGCAGTCGCGCCAGATCCGCCAGACCGGCGAATCGGTGGTGGACATGGCCGACCGCATCACGCAGGTGTCGCGCGGCGCGGCCGAGTCCGCCAACGTGGCGCGCGCCTCGCTGTCTGCCGCGGAGCAGGGCCAGCAGGCGGTGCAGAACGCCATCGCCGGCATGAACGACATCCGCGAGCAGATCCAGGAAACCTCCAAGCGCATCAAGCGCCTGGGCGAGTCGTCGCAGGAGATCGGTGAAATCGTCGAGCTGATCTCGGACATTACCGAGCAGACCAACGTGCTGGCACTGAACGCCGCCATCCAGGCCGCGTCCGCGGGCGAAGCCGGGCGCGGCTTCTCGGTGGTGGCCGAAGAAGTGCAGCGGCTGGCCGAGCGCTCCGGCGAGGCCACCAAGCAGATCGGCGCGCTGATCCGCACCATCCAGACCGATACCCAGGACGCGGTGCACGCCATGGAGCGCAGCACGCAGGGCGTGGTGGAGGGGGCGCGGCTGTCGGACAACGCCGGTGCCGCACTGGTCGAGATCGGGCGCGTGTCGCGCCAGCTGGCCGAGCTGATCGAGCAGATCTCGCAGTCCACCTCGCACGAGGCCGACCTGGCCACCACCGTGGCCCGCCATATCGCGCGCATCCTGCAGGTTACCGAGCAGACCACCACCGGCACGCGCCAGACCGCGCAGTCGGTGCGCCAGCTGACGCTGCTGACCGAAGAGCTGCGCAACTCCGTGTCGCGATTCAAGATCGCCTGAGTGGCCGGATGACGCCTGCGACCGCTTCCGCGCACCGCGGCCTTACCGGGCTTAGCGGCCACGCGCTTCATGCCAACTCCGCGCCTGCCGCCTGTTGCGGCAGGTTGCCCGCGGCCGCCATCCGGGCGCCGCACTGGAAGCCGTCATGTCCCTGAATTTCCCTGTCCCGCGCGATGGCGCCACAGCCGGCGCACCGGCTGACGCCGGCGCCGTGCCCGAGCCGGCTCCGGCGCCGCCGTCCGCGAGCATGCCTGCTGTTTCCGATCCAGGCGCTCCCGCGCGCGACCTGTCCGGCCTGGCGTGGCTTGCGCCCAGCCTGCGCAGCGCGCTGGAAGACGCCGCCGCCGAGCTTGGCCACTATGTCGACGAGGTCCGCCAGGCGCCCGAAGCGCTGGGCGCGCGCGACACCACCTCGCTGCGGCTGGCCGGCCAGCACCTGCACCAGGCCGCCGGCGCGGTGCATATCGTCGGGCTGCGCGGCACCGATCCGTATTGCCAGGCCCTGCGCCGCCTGCTCGAAGCCATCGACGCCGGCACCGTTGCCGCCGGCCCCGAGGCGCTGGCGGTATTCCGCGCCGGCGTGCAGGCGCTGGCCGAGTATGTCGACGACCTGATGGCCGGCGACGATGAAGCGCCGCTGCGCCTGTTCCAGCCCTATGCGGGCGTGCTGGCGCACCTGGGCGAAGAGCGCGTGCATCCGGCCGACCTGTGGCTCGATGAGCTGCAGATGCTGCCCGGCATGCTGCTGCCGGCGCGAGGTCCGGCGGCGGTCATGCGTGCGCGCCAGCAGTTTGAATCGGCCTTGCTCAAGGCATTGCGCCTGCCTGCGCCGTGCACCGACGCGGCGCTGCTGCGCGAAGCCTGGCTGCCGCTGTGCGCGGCGCTGGACGAGGTGCGCGCTAATGAGCAGGAGGCGCGCCGCGCGGCGGATCATCCGGATCGCGGGGTCTGGCATGTGCTGGGGCTGGTGTTCCGCGCGCTGGGCCTTGGCCTGTTGCCTTCCGATCTGCTGGCCAAGCGCTTTGCCGGCCGCGCCAACCTGTTGCTGCGCCAGTACCTGCAGGGCCATGTGCGCGTGCCGCAGGCGCTGCTCAACGACGCGGTGTTCCTGCTGGTTTGCACCGGCCTGGCCCGCGACGGGGCCGGTGACGGCGACGGCGTGGCTGCGCTGCGTGCCGATATTGCGCGCACGCTCGCGGCATTCCGCCTCGATCCCGCGCACGCGCTCGCCAATGCGGACTTCCGCCAGCGCTATTACGGCTGGCTCGACCCGATCGACACGCGCAACCTGCAGCAGGCCGCCGCCGGGATTGAGCACGCCGCCGCCGGCGAACCCACCGGCTGGGAAACCGCGCTGGCCGCGCTGGCCGAAGCCGCGCAGCCGCTTGGGCAGCCGGCGCTGCAGCGCTGCCTGGCACAGGCGGCCATGCACGGCGGGCAGCATCACCGTGGCGAGGCACTCGGCGCCTCCGGCATCGCGATGTTCCTGGCGCGCGCGCTGGCGCTGCCGTGGCGCGTGCACGGGCAATCCGCCCATCCGGCGGCGGCGCGTTTTGCCGCGCAGTGCGAGGCGCTGGCGACGTGCCTGGCCGATCCCGCCGCGAGCGCGCCCGCGTGGCTTGCGGGCATGGTCGACGAGGCGCGCGCCCAGGCGCTGCGCAGCGAGGCCGTGACGCAGCTGCGGGCGCAGCTGGACAGCGGCGAATCGTGGCTGGACAGCTTCGACCGCAACGCGGCCCGCGCCGAAGGCGCCGGCCATCTGCGCGATGCGTGCCAGGCCTTTGCCGCGCTTGGCGCCACGCTGGCGCACTTGCAGTCGTCCGCCGCGCTGCCTGCAGCGCTGGTGGACGATGCCGCGCAGGCCGCCGCCGCGGTGCATTCCGTCAATGCGCGGCTGGCCGATCCGGGCGAACTCGCCGATGCCAGTGCGCGCGCCGCGCTGCTGGGCGAAGTCGCGGCAGAGCTGGGCGCGGTCCATGCCTTCGCCGATGGGCTGGAATTCGGCCGCGTGCGGCGGGCCGATACGCTTGCCGAGGCCGGCGAGCCCGATGCGCCGCGCGCCGCGCAGCATCCGCTCGCCGCCGCGCGCGCCGCCGCGGCCGAGGCGATCCAGGCCGGCCCCGTACCCGATGCGCCGCCAGTGCAGCGCCTGCGTGCCGCGCTGCAGGCGCTGGCCGACCAGGCCACCATCGACGACGATGCCGCGCTGCGCCGCCAGGCCGCCGACGCCACCATGCAATGCAATGCCTGGCTGGCCGGCAGCGATGATGCGGCCGGCAGGCTGGCACTGGCACTGGCCGAGCCGGCGGGGGCTGCGGCACCCGCAGCCGCGCAGCCTGCGGCGCAAGGCCTGCCGGCTGCCGGCGACAAGGCGGCGCTGGACGCCGAACTGCTCGACATCTTCCTGAACGAAGCCGACGAGGTGCTGGGCGGCATCGCCGGCGACCTCGGCTCGGGCGTTGAGGCGCTGCACGAGGCCGATACGCTCAGCCGCGTGCGGCGCGCCTTCCATACGCTCAAGGGCTCCAGCCGCATGGTCGGCCTGCATCGCTATGGCGAAGCGGCCTGGGCGGTCGAGCAGGTCATGAACCTGTGGATTGCCGAAGCGCGCGAGCCGGTGCCCGCGCTGCTGTCGCTGCTGCGCCGCGCGCATGCCGAGCTGTCGGCGTGGGTGGCACAGCTGCATCGCGATGCGGCGACCTGGCACGACATCGCGCCGCTGGTGGCAGCCGCCGAGGCGGTGCGCGACCCGGGCGGCGCGCAGGCCGCGGACGAACTGCCAGTGTTGTTCGGAGCGCCTGCAGAAGCGCCGCCCGAGCCGGCCGCCGAGGCCGCCGATCACACCGGCGCCGATGCCGTCGGGCACGGCGACGACAATGTGATCCCGTTCCGCCTGTCCGGTGGCCTGTCGGACGAGGACGACCACTACAAGGTCATCGGGCCGGTGCGCATCGGCCTGGCGCTCTACAACGTCTACCTGCAGGAGGCCGACGACCTGCTGCGCCAGTTCGCCACCGACATCTCGGAGTGGCGGCATGAAGGCCATCCGTGCCCGAGCGAGCTGGGGCTGCGCGTCGCCCACACGCTGCAGGGCAGTGCGTCCACCGTCGGCCTGGAACCCGTGCGTGAGATCGCCGAGGCGCTGGAGGCCCTGCTGCTGCAGCTGGGCTCGCACCCGGTGTCGATGCACCCGGGCGATTTCCGCCTGCTGGAGCAGGCGGTCGAGCGCCTGCGCGGCATGCTGCACCAGTTTGCCGCGGGCGTCTGGCCGGATGCCGATGCCGGCCTGCACCGCAGCCTGGTTGAGTTCGGCGAGCGCGCGCTGCTGCGTCCGCGCGTGGCGGTGCCCGCGCCGCAGGCGCCGGCCGAGCCGGATGGCTCGGTGGCGCAGCTGCTGGGCCAGTTGCCGCCCGCGCAGGAAGACCAGCCGGAGCCGCCGGCATTGCCCGGGCCGGAGGCCGCACAGCCGCCGGCCACGCCGCATGACGCGGTCGTGATCGCGCTGCCGACCTCGCACCGGGCACCCGTTGCGCCGGTATCGGACGAGGGCGGCGCCCCGGATCCCGCGCTGGTCCAGATCTTCCTGGAAGAGGCGCAAGGCACGCTGCCCGAGCTGGGCAAGCTGCTGCGTGGCTGGGAAGCAGCGCCGGAAGACTCGCGCCACGGCGGCCTGGTGCTGCGCGCGCTGCATACGCTCAAGGGCAGTGCGCGCATGGCGGGTGCCATGGCACTGGGCCAGGCCGCGCATGAAATGGAGACGCTGCTCGACGCCAGCCTGCGCGGGCAGGGCCAGCAGGCCGTCGCGCCGAAGCTGTTCGAGCGGCTCTATGCCTGGTACGACCGCATCCTGGCGCATGTCGAGGCGCTGCCGTCCGGCCGCCTGCTGCCCGCGGACGATCCGGACGTGGTCAACGGCCTGGCCGACGCGCCGGAGGAAGTGCAGGCCGATGAGCCGCTGCCGCAGGCTGATGCCGTCGTTGACGCGGTGCCCGCAGCCAACCTGCCCGCCATGCCGGGGCCGGCAGACGTGATGGTGGCGATGCCGCCGGCCGTGCCCGCCGAGCCGCAACGCGCGCTGGTGCGCGTGCAGGCGCGCGCGCTCGACACGCTGATCAACGAAGCCGGCGAAGTCGGCGCCACGCGCGCACGCCTGGACAGCGAACTGGAGGCGATGCGCGCCTACCTGGGCGAACTGAACGACAACGTCGCGCGCCTGCGCGGGCAGTTGCGCGAAATCGAGATCCAGGCTGAGTCGCAGATGGCGTCGCGCATTGCCGACGCGCAGCACAAGCAGGAATTCGACCCGCTTGAGTTCGACCGCTTCACGCGCTTCCAGGAGCTGACGCGGATGATGGCCGAATCGGTCAACGACGTGGCCACCGTCGAGCAGAACCTGCAGCGCGGCTTTGACCGCGCCGCCGGCGACCTGGCCGCGCAGGCGCGCCTGACGCGCGGCATGCAGCGCGGGCTGATGCAGGCGCGCATGGTGCAGTTCGACGCGCTGGCCGAGCGCCTCTATCGCGTGGCACGCCAGGCCGCGGCCGAGACCGGCAAGGAAGTGCGCCTTCTGATCAAGGGCGGCACGGTGGAAATCGACCGCTCGGTGCTGGACCGCATGGCCGGCCCGATCGAGCACCTGATCCGCAACGCGGTGGTGCACGGCATCGAAGCCGCTGCGCCGCGCCGCGCCGCGGGCAAGGCCGCCACCGGCGCGCTGACGCTGGAGGTGCAGCAGGAAGGCAACGAGGTGGTGCTGCATTTCGTCGATGACGGCGGCGGGCTGGACCTGACGCGCATCCGCGCGCGCGCGGTCGAGCGCGGCCTGATGGCGCCGGACGACGACGCCAGCGAGGCGCGCCTGACCGAGCTGATCTTCGCGCCGGGCTTTTCCACGGCCGACGCGGTGTCGGAACTGGCCGGCCGCGGCGTGGGCATGGACGTGGTGCGCGCCGAGACCGTGGCACTGGGCGGACGCATCACGCTGGAATCGAAGCCCGGGCAGGGCACCACCTTCACCGTGCACCTGCCGCTGACCACGGCAATCACGCAGGTGCTGGTGATCTCGCTGGGCGCGCGGCGCTATGCCGTGCCCAGCGGCATGATCGACCAGGTCCAGCAACTGCGCGCCCCGGCGCTGCTGGATGCCTACAACCAGGGTCGCCTCACGGTGGCTGGCGCCGAGGTGCCGTTCTTCTACTTCGGCGCGCTGCTGGAAGAAGGCAACGCGGTCGCGGCCGGGCGCAAGTATTCGCCGGTGGTGCTGGTGCGCAGCGGCGCCGAGCGCGTGGCGGTGCATGTGGACGATGTGGTCGGCAACCGCGAAGTGGTGGTCAAGCATATCGGCCCGCACCTGGCACGGCTGGAAGGCATTGCCGGCGCGACCACGCTGGGCGATGGCGAGATCGTGCTGATCTACAACCCGGTGGTGCTGGCGCAGCGCTTTGTGCGCGAACGCGGCCAGCCGGTGCCGCAGGCCTTGCCGCAGACGCCGGCGCTACCTGCCGTGCAGGCGCAGATGGGCGCGGTCGCGGAACTGGCGAGCGACGGCACCACCGAGCCGGTGCGCGGCCTGGCCGTGCAGCCGACCGTGATGGTGGTGGATGACTCGCTGACCGTGCGCAAGGCCACCCAGCGCCTGCTGGGCCGCGCCGGCTACCAGGTGGTGCTGGCGCGCGACGGCGTGGATGCGCTCAAGCAGCTGCAGGATGTCATGCCGGACGCGATGCTGGTCGACATCGAGATGCCGCACATGGACGGCTTCGACCTGACGCGCAACGTGCGCTCCGACGCGCGCACCGCGCATATGCCGCTGGTGATGATCACCTCGCGCACGGCCGACAAGCACCGCCGCTATGCCGAGGAGATCGGCGTCAACGTGTACCTGGGCAAGCCTTACAACGAGGATGAGCTGCTGGGCACGCTGCATCGGTTGCTGGGTGAGCGGGCGGCCGGTACGGCGGGGTCGGTGGGGCAGATGCTGGGGGATGGGCCCACAGGCTGAGGGAGCACGCAGTCGGCATGCAAAGGGCAGCGGCTCTCTCAAGGGCCTGCCATGCAAAAAGGCTCGACATCGCAAGATGCCGAGCCTTTTTTCCTCCTCCACGGGCGCGCCGCACGGCGCGCCGTCCCGGCTGATTACCAGCGCATCTGCGCGTTCTTGCCGCCGGTGCTGACCGTCGCGGTCTTGGTCCTGCCCTGGTAAGTCGCCCGCACGTTGTACGTGCCCGACGGCGCCTTCAGCAGGCAGCGCGGACCGTCGGCGATAAAGCTGGCGACTTCCTTGCCGCCGCGCATCAGCTTGACGTCCACGTCGGACAGGTACTCGCCGCGCGCACCCTGCGTGAACAGCAGGCTCATGTTGTACTTGCGCGCCTCCGATTGCAGCGCGACCTGCTCGTCTTCGGCGACACCGCCGCAGATATAGGCGACCGAGCCGGCTGTACGCTGGACCATGGCATCACGCGGCGGCGGCGGGGGCGGCGTGGTCAGCGGCGGGCGTGGCTGCGCGGGCGCTGCCATCGGCGGTGGCGCCGGCGCGGCTGGTGGCGTGCCGGTGGGCGCAGGTGCCGGGGATGCCATCGGCGGCGGTGCTGCCGTGGCAGGCGCCGCTATGCCAGGTGCGGGCTGTGTGGCAGGGGGTATGGTGTCGGCCGGCGGCGCGGGCGGCATCGTGGCACCCGGGGTCGGGGCCATGGTGCTGCCCGGGGCAGCGGGCGCCAGGGCGGCAGGCGCAGGGCTGGCGTCCACCACCGGCGCCTGCGCATGGCTGGCAGCCGGCACCAGGGCCAGCAGCGCGACCACGCCGGCGCTGAGCGCGATCACCAGGCGCTTGACGCGCGAGCGGCGTGCCAGGCGCGCATCGACAATTTCCAGCGAACGGGTAGGGGCAAACGGGAGCAGTTGCGGCATCGTGGCCTCCTTGGGCGAGCTTCGGAATCAGATGCCCCGGAGGACCCCGTGGGATCACTTCGGGTCTCTCCTTTCCATCCTAGGGCCCAAGGGCGAGCGACAGTGCCGGGCTTGGTCCTACATCCGCGTCAGCCGACGGCGCATTGTGGCCCGCAGGCGGCGTGCGAGCGACTTCGCAGGTGCCGGAAGAAAAACGGCCCTTCCCGCAGGGGAAGGGCCGTTGACGGCGTGTGATCCTGGCGGACGGGTTATTTCTGGCTCACCAGCCGCTTGGGCACCGACAGCGTCAGCGCCGCGCCCACCACCAGGCATGCGGCCAGCAGGTACATGCCCGAATCGGTACTGTGGGTCAGGTCCTTGAGCCAGCCCACCGCATAGGGGCTGAGGAAGCCAGCAAGGTTGCCCAGCGAGTTGATCAGCGCGATCCCCGCGGCCGCGCCAGTGCCGGCCAGAAAGGAAGTCGGCAGGCTCCAGAACAGCGGCAGCGTGGTCAGGATGCCGATGGTGGCCAGCGTCAGCGCCACCATTGCCAGCGTGGTGTCGCTATGCCATTGCACAGACAGCAGCAGGCCCAGCGAACCGGCCAGCGCGGGCAGCGCGATATGCCAGCGGCGCTCGCCGCTGCGGTCTGCGCTGTAGGCCACCAGCACCATGCCGACCACCGCGCAGCCATAGGGGATGGCGGTCAGCAGGCCGATATCGAGCGCGCCCTTGACGCCGGTCTGCTTGATGATGGTCGGCAGCCAGAAGCTGACGCCGTACAGGCCCATCACGAAGCAGAAGTAGATCGCGCTCATCAGCCAGACGCGCGGGCTGGACATCACGGTGCGGATCGGCGGGTCTTCCTTGTGCGCATCCTCGCTGGCGATATTGCGCTCCAGCAGCGCTTTCTCTTCCGGCGACAGCCACTTGGCGTGGGCGATGCGGTCGTCCAGGTAGGCCAGCACCCACAGGCCCACCAGGATCGACGGAATGCCCTCAAGCAGGAACATCCACTGCCAGCCGGACCAGCCGTTGTGGCCGTGGAAGGACTGCATGATCCAGCCCGACAGCGGCCCGCCGATCACGCCTGCCAGCGCGACCGCGGTCATGAAGTAGGTGGTGGTGCGCCCGCGCCGGTTGGCCGGGTACCAGTAGGTCAGGTACAGGATGATGCCGGGGAAGAAGCCCGCCTCGGCAATGCCCAGCAGGAAGCGCAGCACGTAGAACATGGTCGGCGTGGTGACGAACATCATCGCCGCCGAGATCGCGCCCCAGGTGATCATGATGCGCGCGATCCAGATGCGCGCGCCCACCTTGTGCAGGATCACGTTGCTGGGCACTTCGAACAGGAAGTAGCCGATAAAGAAAATGCCGGCGCCCAAGCCATAGATGGTCTCGCTGAACTGCAGGTCGTTGAGCATTTGCAGCTTGGCAAAGCCTACGTTGACGCGGTCCAGGTAGGCCACCACGTAGCACAGCAGGAGGAAGGGCACCAGGCGCCAGCTGACCTTGCGGTAGGTGGCGTCTTCAAAGGCGGCGTCGCTGACGCCGGGGTTCACTGCGGTCGTTGTCATGCTGTCTCCTGAGGATCTGGCGTTTCTGTGTGACGCGTTTTACAGCTGCGGTACGACTAAGGGGGAAGGCCGGCGCCGGCTCAGACGCAGCGGCCGCCGTCCACTTCGATGCAGGTGCCGGTGATAAAGGCGGCTTCGTCCGAGGCCAGGTACAGGCAGGCGTTGGCCACGTCCTGCGGGGTCGACATGCGGCCCATCGGGATGGTGGCAAGGAACCTGGCGCGGTTCTCGGGCGTATCGGGCATGCCCATGAATTCTTCGAGCAGTGCGGTGGCGCCGATCACCGGGTTGACGCAGTTGACGCGGATATTGTCCTTGCCGAGTTCCGCGGCCATGGCCTTGCTGGCGGTGATCACCGCGCCCTTGCTGCCGTTGTACCAGACCAGGCCCGGGCGCGGCCGGATGCCGGCGGTGGAGGCGATATTGACGAACACGCCGCCGCCGTGCTGGCGGAAGTGCGGGATAAAGGCGCGCGCCGACCAGTAGATGCTCTTGACGTTGACGACGTAGACGCGGTCGAACTCCTCCTCGGTAACTTCGAGGATGGGCTTGTTGCGATGGGTCGTGCCAGCGTTATTGACCACGATATGCACGTCGCCGAAGGTGGCCAGCGCGGCTTCGCGCATGGCCTCGGTGTCGGCTTCGCGCGAGACGTCGGCGCGCACCGCGCGGGCCCGGCCGCCGGCGTCGCGGATCGCTGCGGCGACGCGTTCGGCGGCTTCCTCGCGCAGGTCGGCGACCACCACGTTGGCGCCTTCGCGCGCAAAGGTGTGGGCAATGCCTTCGCCGAACCCGGAACCGCCGCCGGTGACGATCGCTACCTTGTTGTCCAGTCTCATGGCTTGTCTCCTGGTGTTGTGCTTATGTTCTGGTGATCCGTGCTGCGAGGGGCTCAATGCCAAGTCCACTGAATCACTGAAATTGGTCGGTGCCTGCCATGTCATGCGGGCGCATCGCGTCGTTGCAAATGCTCGCAATAGCCGTGCTATTGCTGCGCTTTGCCCTTGCAGGGCGCACATGCGCTTGCAAGCGCATGTCGCTACGCAGGCGGATTGCAATGCAATCCGAAACCCCTGCTTCGCCCTAGCGCTGCATCCCGCATGACATGTCCTTCACCTCCCATTTCAATGATTCAGTGGACTAATGCGAAAACGGCCCCTGGCCGCGCAGCGCATTGGCAACCATCATCAGTGCCAGCAGGAAGGGCAGTGCCACATACAGGCACCAGTGCACGCGGTCGCCGACGACGTCGCCCCACTTGCGCTTGAAGACCTGCAGCCGCGGCATGCCGGAAGGATTGGTGGCGCGCTTGTTCCGCACATGCCATGCCATCCAGAAAAAGAAGATGGCAAAGGCGACGGACAGGAAATTGATGTTACCCATGTTGGATGGCGATGGTTTTCAGGGTGGTAAATCCGTACAGGGCCTCGAAGCCCTTCTCGCGGCCGTAGCCGGACTGGCCGGTGCCGCCGAAGGGCAGCTCCACGCCGCCGCCGGCACCGTAGTTGTTGATAAAGACCTGGCCCGCGCGCAGCTTGTGCGCCAGGCGCAGCTGGCGCCCGCCGTCGCGCGTCCAGACCCCGGCGACCAGCCCGTAGGGCGTGCCGTTGGCCAGTGCGATGGCCTCGGCCTCGGTGTCGAACGGCATCGCCGCCAGCAGCGGGCCGAACACTTCTTCCTGCGCCAGCCGGTGCGCCGGCGGCACGTCGCGGAACAGCATCGGCACCTGGTAGTAGCCGGCCTCCGGTGCCTCGGCCACGATCTGGCCCTGCGCCATCACCGACACGCCCGCGTGCTGCGCATCGGAAACGAAATCCCACACGCGCTGCTGCTGCTTGCGGCTGATCAGCGGCCCGCATTCCAGGTCGAGCTCGGACGGGCCCACGCGCAGCGACTCGAACACCGACGCCAGCCGGTCGAGCAGCGCGTCATAGACTGGCCGTTCCACCAGCAGGCGGCTGCCCGCCGAGCAGGTCTGGCCAGCATTTTGCACGATGCCGTTGACCACCACCGGCACCAGCGTATCCAGGTCGGCATCGGCAAAGACGATCTGCGGCGACTTGCCGCCCAGCTCCAGCGTGACCGGCACGTGGTTCTCGGCGGCCAGCTGGGCCACCTGCTTGCCGGTCTGGGGCGAGCCGGTGAACGAGATATGGTTGATGCCCGGGTGGCGCGCCAGCGCGGCGCCGGCTTCATGGCCGTAGCCGGTGATGATATTGAGCGCGCCTTCGGGCAGGCCGGCCTCGGCGGCGATCTCGGCCACGCGCAGCAGCGACAGGCAGGCGTCCTCGGCCGGCTTGACCACGCAGGCGTTGCCGGTGGCCAGCGCCGCGCCCACGCTGCGCCCGAAGATCTGCAGCGGGTAGTTCCACGGGATGATGTGGCCGGTCACGCCGTGCGGCTCGCGCACCGTCAGCACGGTGTAGCCGGGGTTGTAGGGGATGGTCTGGCCGTGCAGCTTGTCGACCGCGCCGGCGTAGAACTCGAAATAGCGGGCCACGGCGCGGGCATCGGCGCGCGCCTGGCGCAGCGGCTTGCCGGTGTCGCGGGCCTCGAGCGCGGCCAGCTCGTCCTCGTGGGCGATCAGCGCCACGGCGACGCGGTTGAGCAGGCGCACCCGCTCGGCTGGCGCCATCTGGCCCCAGGCGCCTTCGGCGGCCTGGCGGGCCGCATGGACGGCGACGTTGATATCGGTGGCGTTGCCGCGTGCGATCTCGGCGAACGGCTCGCCGTTGGACGGATCGAAGACCTTGATGCGCAGGCCGTTGTCGGGCGCGATCAGGCGGTTGGCGACGAAGTGCTGGGCGTGCATGGGTGGCTCCGGGGCAGCGGGTGCAACAGGGGGGCAGCGTGGCGGCTGCGCTATTCAGTGACGGCTGAAGAATGCGCCATTATCGCCGACACCGGCCAGCGTGCAATGCGCCGTGCCTGGCCCAGCTGTCAGCCTGCGGTCAGGCATGAGCCGCTATAATGCCCGCCATCCAACAACACCGCGCAGGCATCTGGAGAACCGCATGAGCTTCAACCTCGTAACCCCGGGCAAGGACATCCCCAACGATTTCAACGTCATCATCGAGATCTCGGCCCAGAGCGATCCGGTGAAGTACGAGGCCGACAAGGAAACCGGCCTGCTGTTCGTCGACCGCTTTATCGGCACCGGCATGCGCTATCCGGCCAACTACGGCTATATCCCGCAGACGCTGTCGGGCGACGGCGACCCGGTGGACGTGCTGGTGCTGTCGCCGTTCCCGATCCTGGCGGGCGCCGTGGTGCGCTGCCGTGCACTCGGCATGCTGAAGATGACCGACGAGTCGGGCGTGGACGCCAAGCTGGTCGCCGTGCCGCTGGACAAGCTGTCGCCGGCCACCGCCTACATGAAGGGCCTGTCGGACGTGCCGCAGAACCAGCTGGACCAGATCAAGCACTTCTTTGAGCACTACAAGGCACTGGAAGCCGGCAAGTGGGTCAAGGTCGAAGGCTGGGCCGGCATCGAGGAAGCCCACAAGGAAATCACCGACGGCGTGGCCAACTACAAGAAGTAAGCTGAACCGCCGCTGAAGAAGCCCCGCTGCGGCGGGGTTTTTTGTTGCCGCGCGCTTGACGCACGGCAGTACCCGCGCAAGTGCCTTGCGCTACGCTGTGCGGGTGCTGACAAGAGGAGTCCCCATGCATTCCATCACCGAAATCCAGGCATTGCCGCGGGCCTTGTCGCCGTCGCGCCGCTATGACCGGCTGGCCGTGTGCTTCCACTGGGCGGTGTTCCTGCTGGTGGCGCTGGCCTATGCCGCGATCGAACTGAAGGGCAACTTCGCCAAGGGCACGCCGCCACGCGCGCTGGCGATGACGGTCCATGAATGGGCAGGCGCGCTGGTGCTGGTGCTGGCGGTGCCGCGCCTGCTGTGGCGCCTGGTGCGCGGGGCGCCCGCGCCGGAGCCGGGCGCGCGCTGGATGCAGCTGGCCGGCGAGGCCATGCACTGGGTGCTTTACCTGTATATCCTGGCCCAGCCGCTGCTGGGGCTGCTGGCGATGAACGCCGGCGGCCACCTGCTGGCGCTGCCTTCGCTGGGGATGGAAGTGCCAGCGCTGGTGGCAGCCGACCCGGCGCTGAAGGACACCGTCAAGGCAATCCACGAGACCCTGGGCACCGCCTTCTACCTGGTGATCGGGCTGCATGCGATGGCGTCGCTGTTCCACCACTACATGCTGGGCGACAACACACTGCGGCGGATGTGGCGTTGATCGCTGCGCGGAGTCTTCAGGCGCGGGCGAACGGGTTGCGTTCGCCCAGCTCGTCCAGGTAGGCGTCGATGCCCTGGCGCTCGCGTTCCAGGAAGCGCTCGACGGCATCGGCAAAGGCGGGATGCGCCAGCCAGTGGGCCGAGCGCGTGGCCACCGGCAGGAAGCCGCGCGCCATCTTGTGCTCGCCCTGGGCGCCGCCTTCGAAGGTTCCTATGCCCTGCTCGATGCAGAATTCCAGCGGCTGGTAGTACGCAGTCTCGAAGTGCAGGCAGGCGTGGTGCTCCAGCGCGCCCCAGTAGCGCCCGTAGAGCGTGCTGACTTCAGGCGTATCGTCATAGACCAGCAGCGAGCTGGCGATGGGCTGGCCCTCGCGCTCGGCGATCACCAGCAGCAGGTGCTGCGGCATGGCGGCGCCGATGCGCCGGAAGAAGTCCAGGTTCAGGTAGGGCGTGGAATGATGCTCGCGGTAGGTCTGGCGATAGCACCGGTTGAAGAACTTCCACGCGTCGCCGTCGATCTGCGCGCCACGCAGGCGCCGGAAGGTGATGCCGGCCTGCGCGACCTGGCGGCGCTCGGCGCGGATGTTCTTGCGCTTTTTCTGCGACAGCGTGGCGAGGAAGTCGTCGAAGCTGCCGTAGCCGTCATTGGTCCAGTGGAATTGCACGCCGTGCCGCATCAGCATGCCGGCCTGCTGCATCAGGGCGGCCTCGGCCTCGTCGGGAAACAGGATGTGCAGCGACGACATCTGGCTTTCAGCGGCGAGCGCCAGCGCCATCTGCAGCAGCAGGCGGCGCGCATGGACGTCTTCGGCCAGCAGCCGCGCGCCGCGCACCGGCGTGAAGGGAATTGCCGCCAGCCATTTGGGGTAGTACTCGAGCCCGTTGCGAGCATAGGCGTCGGCCCAGGCCCAGTCGAAGACATACTCGCCATAGGAATGTGCCTTGGCGTAGAGCGGCATGGCCGCGGCCAGCCGTTCCGGGTGGCCGTCCTTGGCCGGCGCCCACAACGTCAGGTAGCGCGGGTTCCACCCGGTTTCGGCGCAGGCGCTGCCGCTGGCGTGCAGGGCGTGCAGGAAGGCATGCTTCAGGAACGGCGTGGCGTCGGCGTGGTGCGCCACCAGGGCGTCCCAGGCGGCGGCATCGATCTCGCCCAGGTCGGAGATGATCTCGGTACGGTATTCGTGCGCAGGGTCGCCTGCCGCCTTGCGCTTGTGCTGTGCCGGCTGGCGCTGGTCCTTGCCCTCGCCGGGCACGCATGATTCAGACTGCATTGCACCAGTTCCCGTCTGTGGATCGATCGAGTCTACCGGAAACGATGCGGCGGTGCCGCGCGGCAGGCGCGGGGCGGCCGTCGTAAAATGGAGCATCCTCGTCACCAGTGCTGCCGAGGCATCCCCGGATGCTTCAGGCGGCCCGCCTGCGCGCGGCATGGTCCGTCCGATAACCAAGGCCCGATATGAAGAACCCGTTTTTCAACCTGTATTCCCACGGCTTTGCGCGTGTCGCGGTGGGCGTGCCCGTCTGCCGGGTGGCCGACCCGGCCTTCAACGCGGCCGAAACCATTGCCCTGGCGGCGCAGGCGGCACAGCAGGGCGCCGTGCTGGTGGCGTTCCCGGAGCTGGGCATCTCTGCCTATACCTGCGACGACCTGTTCCACCAGCGCGCGCTGCTGGACGCCTGCGAGGCGGCGCTGGCCACCATCGTCGAGGCCTCGCGCAAGCTGCCGGCGGCGCTGATCGTCGGCATGCCGCTGCGGGTCGAGCACCAGTTGTTCAACTGCGCCGTGGTGGTAGCGCGCGGGCGTATCCAGGGCGTGGTGCCCAAGTCCTACCTGCCGAACTACTCGGAGTTCTACGAGGCGCGCCAGTTCAGCGCCGCCGACAACGCCGCGGTCGAGTCGATCCGGCTGCTGGGCCAGGACGTGCCGTTTGGCGCCGGGCTGCTGTTCGATGTCGAGGACATCCCCGACTTCCGCTTCCACGCGGAAATCTGCGAAGACGTCTGGGTGCCGATCCCGCCGTCGTCGTTCGCGGCGCTGGCCGGGGCCACGGTGCTGGTCAACCTGTCGGCCTCGAATATCGTGGTCGGCAAGGCCGGCTACCGGCACCAGCTGGTCTCGCAGCAGTCGGCGCGATGCCTGGCGGCCTACCTGTACACCTCGGCCGGCAAGGGCGAGTCCTCCACCGACCTGGCCTGGGACGGCCAGGCGCTGATTTGCGAGAACGGCGAGCTGCTGGCCGAATCCGAGCGCTTTGCCGATACCTCGCACCTGCTCTGCGCCGATATCGACGTCGAGCGGCTGTCGCGCGAGCGCATGCACCAGGTGACCTTCGGCCACTCGGTGCGGCGGCACAAGGCAGAAGTGGACAAGTTCCGCGTGGTGCGCTTCCCGCTCGACCTGACGCCGGAAAAGTCGCTGCCGCTGGCGCGCAACGTGGCGCGCTTCCCGTACGTGCCGGCCGATCCGCGCCAGCGCGACGAACGCTGCATGGAGGTCTACAACATCCAGGTGCAGGCGCTGGTGCAGCGCCTGTCGGCGAGCAAGATCAGCAAGGTGGTGATCGGCGTGTCGGGCGGGCTGGATTCCACCCACGCGCTGCTGGTCTGCGCCAAGGCGATGGACCGCCTGGGGCTGCCGCGCGCCAATATCCTGGCCTACACCATGCCGGGCTTTGCCACCAGCGACCGCACGCTGCTGCAGGCGCGCCAGCTGATGCAGGTGGTGGGCTGCACCGCGACCGAGATCGATATCCGCCCGTCGTGCCTGGCCATGCTGAAGGACCTGGGCCACCCGTACGCCGCCGGCGAAAAGGTCTATGACGTGACCTTCGAGAACGTGCAGGCCGGCGAGCGCACCAACCACCTGTTCCGGTTGGCCAACTTCCACCATGCCATCGTGATCGGCACCGGCGATCTGAGCGAACTGGCGCTGGGCTGGTGCACCTATGGCGTGGGCGACCACATGTCGCACTACAACGTCAACGCCAGCGTGCCCAAGACGCTGATCTCGCACCTGGTGCGCTGGGTGGCCGAGACCGGGCAGGTGGGCGAGGGCGGTTCCGACGTGCTGCTGGCCGTGCTCGACACCGACATCAGCCCCGAGCTGGTTCCGGGCGACAGCAATCACGGCCCCGAGCAGAAGACCGAGAGCACCATCGGCCCGTATGAACTGCAGGACTTCAACCTCTACTACACGCTGCGCTTCGGCTTCACGCCGTCCAAGATCGCCTTCCTGGCGCTGCACGCCTGGGGCGACCGCGAGCGCGGCGCCTGGCCCAATGGCCCGCATGTGGTGCGCAACCAGTACGGGCTGCCGGAGATCAAGCGCAACCTGGCGATCTTCCTGGACCGCTTCTTCCGCACCAGCCAGTTCAAGCGCTCATGCATCCCGAACGCGCCCAAGGTGGGCTCGGGCGGATCGCTGTCGCCGCGGGGTGACTGGCGTGCGCCGAGCGATTCAGAGTCGGTGGTGTGGCTGGCGGACCTGGAGAAGGTGCCGGATTGAGCGCGGCGCCGGTCGTGCCCCGGCGCTTGGGTGGCGGCTTGTGCACAGTTTCTCCAGTGACTGTCCACAGGTTTATCCACAGGGCCGGGGCGTGCCCGGATGCGCGCTAGCCAACGCTGCGGCCGCGCTGGCTGTGGGGTAGGCGGAAATGCAAGCGGCCAAGGGCTGGTAAAATGCCAGCCGGAGAGCGCCGCGACCGCGGCGATGCGCCGCCAGGCGTGTGAACAAACGATAAACAGGGGCCAGTCATGAAGCAGATTACCGCCATCATCAAACCGTTCAAGCTCGACGAGGTGCGTGAAGCCCTGGCCGACGTCGGCGTGACCGGGCTGACGGTGACCGAAGTGAAGGGATTTGGCCGCCAGAAAGGGCATACCGAGCTCTACCGTGGCGCCGAGTACGTGGTCGACTTCCTGCCCAAGATCAAGATCGAAGTGGTGGTGGCCGAGAACCAGCTGGACACCGTGCTGGACGCCATCGTCAAGGCCGCCCACACCGGCAAGATCGGCGACGGCAAGATCTTCGTCACCGAGATCGAGCGCGTGATCCGCATCCGCACCGGCGAGCAGGACGAAGCCGCGGTCTGAGCCACGGGCCTGGACAGAAAAACGCCGCCTTGCAAGGCGGCGTTTTTGTTGGCGGGGCGGCGTTCAGCTGGGCAGCTTCCACCCGTAGCGCACCGACACCAGCCGCATGGCGATGATCGCCACTGCCCCGGTCAGCAGCGCCGCTTCCTGCTGCACCGCCAGCCAGCTCATGCCGACATAGATCCAGCAGCCGATAAAGGAGCAGGTGGCATAGGGCGAGCGGTCGCGCAGGATCATCGGCACCTCATTGCACAACACGTCGCGCACCACGCCGCCGAACACGGCCGAGATGATGCCCATCATCACCGCCACGGTGGGCGTCATCTGCGCCACCAGCGCCAGCGAGGCGCCGGTCACCGAGAACAGCCCCAGCCCGATCGCATCGGCCACGATCATGGCCCGGTCCGAGGCCACGCGGCTGACCACGCGCAGCACGAACGAGGCGCCGAATGACATCACGAAGATCAGCAGCACGTAGCCTTCGTGGTCGACCCAGTAGAACGGGCGCCGGTCCAGCAGCACGTCGCGCACGGTGCCGCCGCCAAAGGCGGTGGCAAACGCCACCACGAAGGTGCCGACCACGTCCAGGCGCTGCTTGCGCGCGTCGACCACGCCCGAAACCGCAAAGGCGAGCACGCCGATCACCTCCATGATGTGGAGGATCAGGGGCAGCCGCCCCATCAGCAAATCAAGCGGAACGTGCATCCGTGGCGAGGCGTCAGGTGCGCGGCTGGCGCAGCAGCACCATCAGTGCGCCGGCGCCGCCTTCGGCCTCGCGCGCCTGCGCGAAGGCGAGCACTTCCTCCTTCTGCGCCAGCCAGCTGCGCACCTTGCCCTTGAGCACCGGCAGCTTGTCGGGCGAGCCCAGGCCCTTGCCGTGGATCACGCGCACGCAGCGCACGCCGTTGCGCACCGAGCGGCGCAGGAACTCGGCCAGCGCCTCGCGCGCCTCGTCGCTGCGCAGGCCGTGCAGGTCGACCTTGTCCTGCGGCACCCATTCGCCGCGGCGCAGCTTGCGGATCACGTCCATACCGATGCCGGGCCGGCGGAACGACAGGGTCTCGTCGGTTTCCAGCAGGCTTTCCACGTCGAAATCATCGGACAGCGAGGCCGCCAGCACGGCTTCGTCGTTGCGGCGCGACTGCACGGGCACCGGGGCGGGCTTGCTGGCGGGCACGGGGGCGCGGTTGCGGTCGCGCAGCTGGCTGACCTGGCCCACGCTGGTGCGGAAGACGTCGGCCTCCTCGCGGGCGCGCTGGGCGGCCTGCTCGGCGGCCACGCGCTCGGCTTCGCGGCGCTCGGTATCGGCCTTGAGGGTGTCGCGCAGCCTGGCAAGGTCGTTCAGGCCGAATCGTTGGGGCGGTCGGTCGGGTTTGCGGGCGCCGTGCGTCATTGAGAATCTCCGGGGGCTCGGCGCCGATTATATCGACTGGCGGGGCGGCAGGAGGGTGGCACGAGATGCCGAGGGGACGCGCCGGCGGGCCGTGGCGGCCCGGCCGGCGGAGGGGGCTGTGCTTACTTCAGGGCTTCGACAAAGCGCTGGGCGTCCAGCGCAGCCATGCAGCCCGTGCCGGCGCTGGTGATGGCCTGGCGGTAGACATGGTCCTGCACGTCGCCGGCGGCAAACACGCCCGGCACGCTGGTGGCGGTGGCGTCGCCCTGCAGGCCCGACTTGGTCACCAGGTAGCCGTTTTCCATGGCCAGCTGGCCTTCGAACAGGTCGGTGTTGGGCTTGTGGCCGATGGCGATGAACACGCCCGCCAGCTTCAGGTCCTCGGCCTGGCCGGTCTTGGTGCCGCGGATGCGGATGCCGGTCACGCCGGATTCATCGCCCAGCACCTCGTCCAGCACGCTGTCGTAGCGGATCACCACGCGGCCTTCCTTTTCACGCTGCAGCAGGCGGTCGACCAGGATCGGCTCGGCGCGGAAGCTGTCGCGGCGGTGGATCACGGTGACCTTGCTGGCGATGTGCGACAGGTACAGCGCCTCTTCCACGGCGGTGTTGCCGCCGCCGACCACGGCCACTTCCTGGTTCTTGTAGAAGAAGCCGTCGCAGGTGGCGCAGGCCGACACGCCGCGGCCCATGAAGGACTCTTCGGACGGCAGGCCCAGGTACTGCGCCGAGGCGCCGGTTGCGATGATCAGCGCGTCGCACGTATATTCACCGGCGTCGCCGATCAGGCGGAACGGGCGGGCCGGCTGGCCGTTGTCGTCCACCAGCTTGGCGGTGTGGATGTGATCGAAGATGATTTCGGTCTTGAATTCCTCGGCATGCGCCAGCATGCGCTGCATCAGTTCAGGACCCTGGACGCCCTTGGCATCGCCCGGCCAGTTCTCGACGTCCGTGGTGGTCATCAGCTGGCCGCCCTGTGCCAGGCCGGTGATCAGCACCGGTTCCAGGTTGGCGCGGGCCGCGTAGACCGCGGCGGAATAGCCGGCGGGACCAGAACCGAGAATCAGCACTTTTGCGTGTTTTGCCATGATGCGTTCCTGTGGCCGGTGCGGCATGCTGCCCACCGGCATTGCTCGAAAGCGACATTATAAGAGGAGCCGCATTTGCTCACTGTTGCAAATTCCAATGAGTGCGATAGTCTCGGGCCACGTTAAAATGGCCGCCACGATGACCGTCAGTCACCCGGTGAGTGACCACTGACCGATGCCGGCATCGGCCCTGAATGCACCCGATCAGCATCCGGAATCACCTTACACGCGAGTCTTAACCAGGCATGGCCCGAGCTACCACGACCACCCGCACCGATCCCTCAGCCTTGCCATCCCGCATCGGCAAACTGCTGGGCGAGGTCCGCTGGTTCCTGCTGCTGGCCGTCACGCTGGGCTTCCTGTGCGTGCTGGCCAGCTACAGCAAGACCGATCCCGGCTGGTCGCATGCCAACCAGGTGGCCGATATCCACAACCTGGGTGGCCGCGTCGGCGCCTGGGTGGCCGACGTGCTGTTCTTTATCTTCGGCTTTTCCGCCTACTGGCTGGCGGTGCTGCTGGTGCGCCGCTGCTGGCGCGGCTGGCGCACGCTGACCGCCGAGCTGCCCGAGCGCGCTGACCACGGCCTGCACCGCCAGGGCGTGACCGTCAGCTGGATCGGCTTTGGGCTGACCCTGTTCTCCAGCATGGGCCTGGAGGCGATCCGCATGTACCCGCTGCGCGCCGCGCTGCCGCGCGCGCCGGGCGGGGTGCTGGGCGACCTGCTGGGCGGCTGGCTGCAGGTGGCGCTGGGTTTCACCGGCGCGACCCTGCTGCTGTTGCTGCTGCTGGCGATCGGGCTGTCACTGTTTTTCCATTTCTCCTGGCTGACCGTGGCCGAGCATGTCGGCGGCTTTGTCGAGACCCTGTTCCTGGGCCTCAAGGCCCGCCGCGAGAGCAAGCAGGACCGCATCATCGGCGAGGCCGCCAAGACCGAGCGCAAGGAAACCGTCGAGGTGCAGCGCGTGCGCATCGAAGAGGCGGCGCCGGTGCAGATCGTGCGCCCGCAGGCGGTGCCCAAGCATGAGCGCGTCGAGCGCGAGAAGCAGCAGCCGCTGTTTGCCGATATCCAGGACTCGGACCTGCCGCCGCTGTCGCTGCTGGACCCGATCCCCCCGCACCAGGAAACCGTCAGCGCCGAGACCCTGGAATTCACCTCGCGCCTGATCGAGAAGAAGCTCAAGGACTTCGGCGTCGAGGTCAAGGTGGTGGCGGCCTACCCGGGCCCGGTCATTACGCGGTATGAGATCGAGCCGGCCACCGGCGTCAAGGGCAGCCAGGTGGTGAACCTGGCGCGCGACCTGGCGCGCTCGCTGTCGCTGGTGTCGATCCGCGTGGTCGAGACCATCCCGGGCAAGAACTACATGGGGCTGGAACTGCCCAACCCGAAGCGCCAGACCGTGCGCCTGTCGGAAATCCTTGGCTCACAGGTCTACAACGAGAGCTCGTCCAGCCTGACCATGGCGCTGGGCAAGGACATCGCCGGCAAGCCGATGGTGGCCGACCTGGCCCGCATGCCGCACTGCATGGTGGCCGGCACCACCGGCTCGGGCAAGTCGGTCGGTATCAACGCGATGATCCTGTCGCTGCTGTACAAGGCCAAGGCGGAAAGCGTACGCCTGATCCTGATCGACCCGAAGATGCTCGAAATGAGCGTCTACGAGGGCATCCCGCACCTGCTGTGCCCGGTGGTGACCGACATGCGCCAGGCCGGCAATGCCCTGAACTGGGCGGTCGGCGAGATGGAGCGCCGCTACAAGCTGATGAGCAAGCTGGGGGTGCGCAACCTGGCCGGCTACAACAAGAAGATCGACGAGGCCGCGGCCCGCGAAGAGAAGATCCCCAACCCGTTCAGCCTGACCCCGGACGCCCCGGAGCCGCTGGACCGGCTGCCCACCATCGTCATCGTCATCGACGAGCTGGCCGACCTGATGATGGTGGTCGGCAAGAAGGTGGAAGAGCTGATCGCCCGCATTGCGCAGAAAGCGCGCGCGGCCGGCCTGCACCTGGTGCTGGCCACCCAGCGCCCGTCGGTGGATGTGATCACGGGCCTGATCAAGGCCAACGTGCCGACCCGGATCGCGTTCCAGGTCAGCAGCAAGATCGACTCGCGCACCATCCTCGACCAGCAGGGCGCCGAAGCGCTGCTGGGCATGGGCGACATGCTCTACCTGGCGCCGGGTACCGGCCTGCCGGTGCGCGTGCACGGCGCCTTTGTCTCGGACGAGGAAGTCCACCGCGTGGTGGAAAAGCTCAAGGAATCCGGTGAAGCCAACTACATCGAGGGCATCCTCGAAGGCGGCCTGACCGATGACGCCGGCGGTGGCGACGGGTTTGGCGGCGGTGCCGGCATTGGCGGTGGCGGCGGCGAGGCCGATCCACTGTACGACCAGGCAGTCGAGGTGGTGCTGAAGAACCGGCGCGCGTCGATCTCGCTGGTGCAGCGCCACCTGCGCATCGGCTACAACCGTGCCGCGCGGCTGCTCGAAGACATGGAAAAGGCCGGGATGGTCTCGGCCATGTCGGGTAACGGCAACCGCGACATCCTGGTGCAGGGCGCGGGTGCCGCCCGCGAAGATGACTGAGCGCCGCTCGCGCAGCCCTCGTAATATCCGGTTACCCGCCGGCGTGCGGCGCGCGGAATCCCCGGGCCGCCGGCGGCTCTAAAAGGACAGGTTGCCCGTGCCCGACGGCGCAGGCAACGCACCTTACAACTACCAGGACCCGAACCATGCGAAACCGCATCCTCGTGTCGGCTTGCGCCGCGCTGGCGATGTTTGCCCTCCAGGCGCCGGCCCATGCCGCCGCCACCGACCAGTTGCAGAGTTTTGTCACCGGCGTGAAGAGCGCGCGCGGCGAGTTCACGCAGCGCCAGGTCAAGGGGCAGGGCCCCAATGGCAAGGTGACCGGCACCTCCAGCGGCACCTTTGTGTTCTCGCGCCCGGGCAAGTTCACCTGGCGCTATACCAAGCCCTACGACCAGCTGCTGCAGGCCGACGGCCAGACCCTGTACATCTACGACAAGGACCTGAACCAGGTCACCGAGCGCAAGCTCGACGGTGCGCTCGGCTCTAGCCCGGCGGCGATCCTGTTCGGCAGCAATGACCTGGAAAAGAACTTCGTGGTCAAGAACGGCCCGACGCGCGATGGCGTAGAGTGGCTGGAGCTGACGCCCAAGGCCAAGGACACGCAGTTCGAGCGCATCGGCATCGGCTTCAAGGCCGGCAATCTTGAAGCCATGGAGCTGCGCGACGCATTCGGCAACACCACCCTGCTGACCTTCACGGGCATGCAGAAAAACCCGCCGCTGGCGGCCGATGCATTCCGGTTCACGGTGCCCAAGGGCGCCGATGTGATGAAGCAGTGAGGCCCGCCATGAACGATCCGCAGGAAGGTCCCGCAGTCACCATCCGTTCCCGGCGCCGCGAGCGCGCCGTGCTGCTGGCCAGTGCCGGCGCGCTGCTGTTGGCGGCATGCGCCAGCAGCGGCGGCGGCGCCAGCAAGTTCGATGTCGATTCCTTCTTGCGCGCATCGGACTCGGCGTTGCCCGAAGTGCTGGGCAATGGGGCCTTCCTCAAGGCCACGCGCGTGCCTGCCACCGACTGCGCGGTGATGCTGCAATCGGCCAGCACCGGCGTACTGGAAGACCTGCCGCCGAGCAGCAGCGCGCGCGGCCCGGCCTGGCTGTTGCACCCGAAGGACAAGCCCGGCGAGGTGTGGCTGGTGGTCAGCGAGTCCGGCGGCGAGCGCACCTGCCACGGCCCGTTGCCGGCCGACGCCATGCAGGCGCTGACCGCCCGGGCCAAGGGCTGAACCTGAGGCGCCGCCGTCAGTGCGGTTTGATGGCGATCTTCAGCACGCCGTCGCGCTGGTTGGCGAACAGGTCGTAGGCCGCGACGATGTCGTCCAGCTTGTACTGGTGCGTCACCAGCGCTCCCAGGTCGACGCGGCCCGACTCGATCACATTGATCAGCCGCCGCATGCGTTCCTTGCCGCCGGGGCACAGCGCGGTGTTGATCTTGTGGTCGCCCAGCCCCGCGGCGAAGGCCGACAGCGGAATGGTCAGGTCGCTTGAATAGACCCCCAGGCTGGACAGCGTGCCGCCGGGCTTGAGCACGCGCAGCGACTGCTCGAAGGTTGCCTGCGTGCCCAGCGCCTCGATCGAGGCGTCGACGCCGCGCCCGCCGGTCAGCTTCATGACCTCGTCCACCACGTCGCAGTTGCGGAAGTTCAGGGCCACGTCCGCGCCCATCTTGCGCGCGATCTCCAGCCGGTGGTCGTTGCCGTCGATGGCGATGATGGTGGTGGCGCCGCACAGCCGCGCACCGGCGGTCGCGCATAGCCCGATCGGGCCCTGCGCGAACACGGCCACGGTGTCGCCGATGCGGATATTGGCGTTTTCCGCGCCCTTGAAGCCGGTGGACATGATGTCAGGGCACATCAGCACCTGCTCGTCGGTGAGGCCATCCGGGATCGGCGCCAGGTTGGCCTGGGCGTCGGGCACCAGCACGTATTCCGCCTGGGTACCGTCGATCATGTTGCCGAAGCGCCAGCCCGCGGTCGCCTTGTAGCCGTGGCAGCCACACTGCCCGCTGGCCATCAGGTAGCTGCCATCCTGCGAGGCCACGCCGTCCTGCGCCGTGTAGGAGTTGAAGTTGGGGCAGATTGCGCCGGCGATCACGCGCTGGCCTTCGCGGTATCCACTCACCGCGCTGCCGAGCTTTTCGATGATGCCGACGGGCTCATGGCCCACGGTCAGGCCCTTTGCCACCGGGTACTCACCCTTGAGGATGTGCACGTCGGTGCCGCAGATGGTGGTGGTGGTGATACGCACCAGGGCATCGTTGGGGCCGATATCCGGGATGGGCTTGTCTGCCAGTTCGATCCGGCCAGGCTCGACAAAAACGGCGGCTTTCATCATTGCGGTCATGCGTTGCTCCCAGGGAAGGCGCAGGGGGATGCGCGGTGGGTGGAGTGGTGCGGGACGTTGCCGGCCCGCTTACTCACTGATAGCACGCATGGGTTATCGCCCGGTTTATCCAGATCAAGCCGACGCCACACGGAAAATGTGCACAATAGATGGCAATGCGACAAAAGTTTCGTGTCGGCGTGCAAGGAAGCTGAACGCCGCGGGGCGCCGCGTGTCCCAGCATCCTCATACTCGCCATACCCATCAGGAGAACGACATGATTGCGATGCGAACCATCCGCCGTTGGACGCGCCAGGCCGCCACACTGGCGGCGGGCGGGGCCCTGCTGGCGGCTTGCGCGGCGCAGCCGCCGGCGCCCGCGCCGACCGGCCCGCAAGGCGCGCGTGGCACGCCCGAGGGCTGTGCCGCCGACAAGCTGGCCGACGATGCCCTCGTCGGCAAGACCGAGGCCGAGGTCATCGGCCTGCTGCAGGGCTGCGCGTGGCGCCTGGGCGAGCGCGACGGCCAGCAGTTCCCCGGCACCATGGACTACAACCCGCAGCGCCGCACCCTGGGCGTCAAGGCCGGCAAGGTAGTCTGGGTGCGCCGAGGGTGAGGCCGGGCGCGCATCCTGCTGGCATTGTCCTGTCAACGGCCGTCAACATGACGGAATTGTAATTTGACGGCCTGAACAAGAATCAATATTGTTTCCCGTTGACCGGAATCCAATAACCGGGCGGCCCCGGGGTCCCCGGCGGCTGCCCAAACCATGCTGGGGAGCCATCCGCGTGAAGACCACTATCCGAACCTTACTGCCGCGCGCTGCGGCGCTGGCCCTGCTGACCCTGCCGCTCGCCGCGGCGGCGCAAGAAAAGGTGCTCAACCTCTACACCGCGCGGCACTACCAGACGGACGAAGCGCTGTACGCCAACTTCACCAAGCAGACCGGCATCAAGATCAACCGCATCGAAGGCCAGGAAGACCCGCTGCTGGAGCGCATCCGCAATGAAGGCGCCAACAGCCCGGCGGACGTGTTCATCACGGTGGATATCGGCCGCCTGTGGCGCGCCCAGCAGGCTGGCGTGTTTGCGCCGGTAAAGTCGAAGGTGCTGGAATCGCGCATCCCGGCCAACTACCGGGACGCCAATGGCGAATGGTTCGGCTTCTCGGCGCGCGGCCGCGTGATCGCCTACAACAAGACCGCAGTCAAGGCCGGCGATATCGCCAGCTATGAAGACCTGGCCGATCCCAAGTGGAAGGGCAAGGTCTGCACGCGTTCCAGCGGCCATGTCTACAACCTGTCGCTGGTTTCCAGCCTGATCGCCCATGATGGCGAGGCACGCACCGAGCAATGGGCGCGCGGCGTGGCCGCCAACCTGGCGCGCGTGCCCAAGGGCGGCGACACCGACCAGCTCAAGGCGGTTGCCGCTGGCGAGTGCGATGTGGCCATCGCCAACACCTACTACATCGCGCGCCTGCTGAAGTCGACCAAGCCGGAAGACAAGGCCGTGGCCGACAAGCTGGGCGTGCTGTGGCCGAACCAGTCGAGCCAGGGCGTGCACATGAATGTCTCGGGCGGCGGCATGCTCAAGCATGCGCCCAACAAGGAAGCGGCGGTCAAGTTCCTGGAGTACCTGGCCAGCGACGAAGCGCAGCGCTACTTTGCCGACGGCAATAACGAATGGCCGGTGGTGCAGGGCGTGAAGGTCAGCAACCCGGCGCTGGAAGCGCTGGGCACGTTCAAGTCCGACACCATCAACGTGGCCGAACTGGGCAAGTACCAGCCGCAGGCACAGAAGCTGGTGGACCGCGCCGGCTTCAAGTAAGCCGCCACGGCCTTTGCAGCAGGGCGGTTCCTGCTACAGCAGGAACCGCTTGTTCCCCGTCACCTGCGTGGGCTCCAGCTTGCGGAACGTCAGCTTCACGCTGCTGTTGAGCCGCCGCCCCGCCTGGCGCCGCACCAGTGCCCGGTGCAGCAGGCCCTTGTGGCCGACCGTGCCTTCGGCATAGGTCTGGTCCGGCGTCCCGCCCAGCGTCATCGCGGCCAGTGCCTGGTTGCGCTGCGCCGCACTCTTTTCCAGCAGCTTGTCCAATGCCATGCGTGCGCGCACCTGCGCCGCCAGCGCTGTGTCGCCGGGATTGGCGCGGGCGCGCTCGGCGTCCCACGGCAGCTGCACCTTGCCGGCAAGGCGGCGCAGCGCGGCGCGCAGTTCGGCGCCATCCATCCGGGTTTCCTGCACGATCCAGACGGCGTCATGGCGCAGCACCGCTTCAGCATCGGCCATGCGGCGCACCAGCGCGGGCTGCAGTTCGGGCGACGAGAACTGCCGCGCGCGGCGGATCGCGTTGAGCGCGATGCGGCGCACCTGCGGGTTGGCATGATCGAACAGGTCAGCGATGACGCGTGCGGCCGTGTCGGCCGAATCGACCATCTCCGCCAGTTGCCCGGCCAGCGAGACTTCTTCCACGCCGCTCAGCTTGTTGCGGCTGAGCCGGTTCAACTTGAACAGCAGGATGTGATATCGCAGCATAGGTTCTTGCGCGGCAGGCATGCCGCTGTTCGCTCCCGGGCGAACGCCGGGCCATAAAAGGCTATCGGCGCGCGGCAGCGCGACTTTAGGGCAAGAAGCGTGGCGGGCTCAGCACTGTGCTTCGCGCCGGATCGTGCGCGACAGCACGATCACCGGCAGCAGGCCCACGGCGACGATCACCAGCGAGGCGGTGGCGGCCTCGGCCAGGCGCTCGTCGGCGGCGAGGTTGTAGGCCTGCACGGCCAGCGTATCGAAGTTGAACGGGCGCATCACGAAGGTGGCCGGCAGCTCCTTCATCACGTCGACAAAGACGATCAGTGCCGCGGTCAGCAGGCTGCCGCGCAGCATCGGGAAATGCACGCGCCGCAGCGTGGCGCCGGGGCCGTGGCCCAGGCTGCGCGCGGCGGCGTCCATGCTGGGCGTGATCTTGCCCAGCCCGGCATTGACGGTCTGCAGCGCCACGCCCAGGAAGCGCACCAGCAACGCATAGACCAGCGCGGCGATGCCGCCGGTCAGCAGCAGCCCGGCCGAGAGCCCGAACTGCTGCTGCAGCCAGGCCGACAGCGCGTTGTCGAGTCGCGCCACCGGCACCAGCACGCCCACGGCAATGACCGAGCCCGGCAGCGCATAACCCATGCCGCACAGCCGCGTCAGGCCGCGCATCAGCCAGCTGCGCTTGCCGTTGGCCGCGCGCGCGGCGTAGCCCACCGCCAGCGCGACCGCCACCGCGGCCAGCGCGGTGGCACTGGCCAGCAGGAAGCTGTTGCGCACCAGCCCGACAAAGCGCGGGCCGAACTGCGCATCGCCGTCGGTGAAGGCCATGCGGCACAGCATCAGCGCGGGAACCAGGAAGCCCAGCAGCACCGGCACCATGCAAACGGCCAGCGCCAGCCAGCCGCGCGCGCCGTCCAGCGCCCAGGCCGCGGCGCGGCGCTGGTTGCCGTAGACCTGGGCGCGGCCGCGGCTGGCGCGCTCCATCAGCAGGATGGCGGCGACGAACAGCAGCATGCATGCCGACAGCTGCGCCGCGGCGTTCTTGTCGCCAAGCGAAAACCAGGCGCGGAAGATGCCGGTGGAGAAAGTCGGGATGGCAAAGTAGGCGACGGTGCCGAAGTCGGCCAGCGTTTCCATCATCGCCAGCGCGGTGCCGGCAACGATGCCGGGGCGCGCCAGCGGCAGCACCACGCGCCAGAGCCGGCTCCAGGTGCCGTGGCCGAGCAGGCGCGCGGCCTCCAGCGTGTTCTGGGTCTGCTGCAGGAAGGCGGCGCGCGCGGTCAGGTAGACGTAGGGGTACAGCACCAGCGAGAACAGCGCGATGGCTCCGCCCAGCGAGCGGATATCGGGGAACCAGTACTCGCGCGCCTTCCAGCCGGTCAGCTCGCGCAGCCAGCCCTGCACCGGCCCGGCAAACTGCAGCGCATCGGTGTAGGCATAGGCGATGACGTAGGCGGGCATCGCCATCGGCAGGACCAGCGCCCATTCCATCACGGAGTGGCCCGGGAAACGGTAGGTCGATACCAGCCAGGCGGTGGTCACCCCCAGCAGCAATACCCCCACGGCGACGCCGCACAGCAGCCAGACGGTATTGAGCACGTATTCCGCCAGCACCGTGTCGATCAGGTGGCGCCAGGTGTCGCCGGCGGGCAGCAGCACGGCCGAGGCGATTACCAGCACCGGCACGGCGATCAGCAGCGCCATTGCCAGGGTGGCCAGGGTCAGGGGATGGAAGCGGCGGCGGCTGGACAGGAGCATGCGTCGGAAAGTGGGCGGAAGCGCCGCGCACAGCGTGCGGGCTGCCGCATTTTAGCAATGTGGGGCACCCTTTCACCCCGAAAGGCGGTCCCGGCCCCGGCTGCGTCCCTATAATGCGCACATGCGAACCGATTCCTATTCACGCTTGCCCGGCGCCCAGGCCCGCAGCCGGCCGGTGACCCGCGCAGGCGCTGCTGACGTCACTGGCGCTGGCGCCGCTGTCATCGAGGTCGACCATATCCGTCACGCCTTCGGCCGCCATGCGGTGGTCAAGGGACTGTCGTTCTCGGTGGCGCGCGGCAATATCGCCTGCCTGCTGGGTCCCAGCGGCTGCGGCAAGACCACGGTGCTGCGCGCCATCGCCGGTTTCGAGCCGCTGCAGGATGGCCGCATCGTGCTGGACGGGCAGGTCGTGTCGTCGTCCGGGGCGATGCTGGCGCCGGAGCAGCGCCGCATCGGCATGGTGTTCCAGGACTATGCGCTGTTCCCGCACCTGGACGTGGCGACCAATGTGGGTTTCGGCCTAGTGCGGGCCAGCCGCGCCGGACGCGCGGCGCGCGTGGACGAGGTGCTGCAGCTGGTCGGCCTGGCCGGTGCGGGCCACAAGTATCCGCATGAGCTGTCCGGCGGCCAGCAGCAGCGCGTGGCGCTGGCCCGCGCGCTGGCACCGCGCCCGGAACTGCTGCTGCTCGACGAGCCGTTCTCCAACCTCGACGTCGACCTGCGCGAACGCCTGAGCCTGGAGGTGCGCGCAATCCTGAAGGCGCAGGGCGCCACCGCGATCCTGGTCACGCACGACCAGCACGAGGCCTTTGCCATGGCCGACGAGATCGGCGTCATGCACGACGGGGTGATCGAGCAGTGGGGCAGCGCGCACAACCTGTACCACCGGCCGACATCGCGCTTTGTCGCGGGCTTTATCGGGCAGGGCGTGCTGATGGCGGGGCGGCTGCGCGGGCCTGCGGAGATTGAACTGGAACTGGGCCTGCTGCGCCCCGCGGCGCCGCTGGCGTTGCCCGCGGGCGCCGCCGTCGACGTGCTGGTGCGCCCCGACGACATCATCCACGACGACGCCAGCCCGATGCGCGCCGAGGTGGTCCACAAGGCCTTCCGCGGCGCCGAGATCCTGTACACGCTGCGCCTGGCCAGCGGCGGCCGCGTGCTGGCGCTGGTGCCGTCCCACCACAACCATGCCGTGGGCGAGCGCATCGGCATCCGTGTCGAGATCGAGGATGTGGTGGCATTTGCCGCCTAGCCTGCCACGCAGGGGCAGGGCGCCGATGGTCTACACTGTGGCGTTCTGCATTCACAAGGCTTGAATACCGTGGCGGACACGCTGTTTTCCGATACTCCCGACCGTTCCCGGCAACCGCTGGCCGAGCGCCTGCGCCCGCGCACCATCGACGAGGTGATCGGGCAACAGCACCTGCTGGGTGCGGGCAAGCCGCTGCGCGTGGCGTTCGAGTCCGGCGAGCCGCATTCGATGATCCTGTGGGGCCCGCCGGGCGTAGGCAAGACCACGCTGGCGCGGCTCATGGCCAGTGCCTTCGACGCCGAGTTCATCGCGCTGTCGGCGGTGCTGTCGGGGGTCAAGGACATCCGCGAGGCGGTCGAGCGCGCCGAGCAGTTCCGCGCGCACGGGCGGCGCACGCTGGTGTTCGTCGACGAAGTCCACCGCTTCAACAAGAGCCAGCAGGATGCCTTCCTGCCGCATGTGGAAAGCGGGCTCTTCACCTTTATCGGCGCCACCACCGAGAACCCCTCGTTCGAGGTCAACGGCGCCTTGCTGTCGCGCGCGGCGGTCTATGTGCTCAAGAGCCTGGACGATGCCGAGCTGACGCAGTTGGCGCTGCGCGCCAGCGAAGAACTCGGCGGACAGGCGGGCGGCCTGAGCTGGCAGGACGAAGCGCTGCAACTGATCGTGGCCTCGGCCGATGGCGACGGGCGCAAGCTGCTGAACAATATCGAGATCGTGGCGCGCGCCGCGCGCACCGCCGGCGCCGCGCAGATCGATACCGCGCTTCTGGGCAGCGCGCTGTCAGAAAACCTGCGCCGCTTCGACAAGGGCGGCGACGCCTTCTACGACCAGATCAGCGCGCTGCACAAGTCTGTGCGCGGCTCGGACCCCGACGCGGCGCTGTACTGGTTCTGCCGCATGATCGACGGCGGCGCCGACCCGCGCTACCTGGCGCGGCGCATCGTGCGCATGGCGTGGGAGGATATCGGCCTGGCCGATCCCCGTGCCGCCCGCATCACGCTGGACGCGGCCGAGACCTATGAGCGCCTGGGGTCGCCCGAGGGCGAACTGGCGCTGGGCCAGGCCCTGATCTACCTGGCCGTGGCGCCCAAGTCCAACGCTGGCTACAACGCCTACAACGCGGCGCGCGCCTTCGTCGGCAAGGACAAGTCGCGCGCGGTGCCGGTGCACCTGCGCAACGCGCCGACCAAGTTGATGAAGGAGCTTGGCCACGGCCACGCCTACCGCTACGCGCACGACGAGCCCGAGGCCTACGCCGCCGGCGAGCACTACTTCCCGGACGACCTGAAGGCCCAGGGCTGGTACCAGCCGGTGCCGCGCGGGCTGGAGGGCAAGATCGCCGAGAAGCTGCGCCACCTGCGCGAGCTGGATGCCGCCTGGCATCGCGAGCAGCGCGTGGCCAAGGCAAAGGACGGCGGCAAGGGCGGGGAGTGAGCGGTGGCGTGAGCCGGCAACACGGCGGCGGCCTGGCCTCGCCCGGTTCGCGCCGGACGGGGCCGGTGCAGTAAAATGGCGGGTCCGCCGGCATGTCGCTGGCCCAGCACTTCACCTTAGCAACATGCTCGACATCCAGCTGTTCCGCAAAGACATCGACGCCGTGGCGCAACGCCTTGCCACGCGCGGCTACCAACTCGACGTTGCGGCGTTCCAGGCACTTGAGGCCGAACGCAAGCAACTGCAGACCCAGACCGAGGAACTGCAGGCCCGCCGCAACAGCCTGTCCAAGCAGATCGGCATGCTCAAGGGCAAGGGCGAGGACGCCTCGGCCGTGATGGCGGAAGTGGGCGGCATCGGCGACACGCTCAAGGCCTCGGCCGCGCGGCTGGACGAGATCCAGGCGCACCTGGCTGAACTGATGCTGGCTATCCCCAACCTGCCGCATGAAAGCGTGCCGGTGGGCAATGACGAAACCCAGAACGTCGAAGTGCGCCGCGTGGGCGAGCCGCGCCAGTTCGATTTCGCCGTGCGCGACCACGTCGACGTGGGCGAGAAGCTCGGCCTGGATTTCGACACCGCGGTCAAGGTCACCGGTTCGCGCTTCTCGATGCTGCGCGGCGGCCTGGCGCGCATGAACCGCGCGCTGGTGCAGCTGATGCTCGACACCCATACGCAGGAACACGGCTACACCGAGATGTACGTGCCGTACATGGTCAATGCCGCGTCGATGCGGGGCACCGGCCAGTTGCCCAAGTTCGAGGAAGACCTGTTCAAGGTGCCGCGCAAGGTCGGCAGCGAGGAAGGCGAGCGCATCGAGAACTTCTACCTGATCCCGACCGCCGAGGTGCCGCTGACCAATATCGTGCGCGACGCCATCGTCGCCGGCGAGAAGCTGCCGCTGCGCTTTGTCGCGCATACGCCGTGCTTCCGCTCGGAAGCCGGCTCGTACGGCAAGGACACGCGCGGCATGATCCGCCAGCACCAGTTCGACAAGGTCGAGCTGGTGCAGGTGGTGCCGGCCGGGCAGTCGTTCGATGCGCTGGAGCAACTGACCGGCCACGCCGAGGCGATCCTGAAGAAGCTGGATCTGCCGTTCCGCACCATCGTGCTGTGCACCGGCGACATGGGCTTCGGCAGCACCAAGACCTATGACCTGGAAGTGTGGATCCCCGCGCAGAACACCTACCGCGAGATCAGCTCGTGCTCGAACATGGGCGACTTCCAGGCGCGCCGCATGCAGGCGCGCATGCGCACGGGGCAGGGCAAGCCGGAGCTGGTGCACACCCTCAATGGCTCCGGCCTGGCCGTGGGCCGCACGCTGGTGGCGATCCTTGAGAACTACCAGAACGCAGACGGCTCGGTCACGGTGCCGGCCGCGCTGCAGCCGTACATGGGCGGCATCACCCTCCTGAAGCCGGAGCTGTAAAGCGAGCTGAAAAAATCCGCTGCCAGCCTCTTGCATCGGCTGGCTGGACATGGCTATAATCTCGGTTTCGCCACACGGCAACAAGTTACCGGAGAGGTGGCAGAGTGGTCGAATGTACCTGACTCGAAATCAGGCGTACCGGCGACGGTACCGTGGGTTCGAATCCCACCCTCTCCGCCAAAACAAGAAGCTGCCCGGCTCGACCACCGGACAGGCAAAAACAGTGTAGTAAAACTCAGGCCGACGCCCACGAAAGTGCGCGTCGGTTTTGTTTTTTCCGCGGCCGGTTTTTCATGCGGCGGGCATGGGCCGCCGCACTGACCTGCGTACCGGACGCGCTGCCGGGTGCACTATCATGGCGATCCGCAACGCAGGATGCCGCACCATGACACAGCCACCCGCCAGCCAACCCCCAGCACCGGTCTTCCACGGCGATCCAGCCGAACTGCCGGCCGACCCCAACCTGGTCGCCGGCATGCCGTACCTGCATTACAAGGGCGGCGCCTACACGGCGGTCGGCATCGGCCGCCTCGAGGCCGATCTCGCGCCGGTGGTGGTCTATCGCGCGATGCGCGATCCCTCATTGCTGTGGGTGCGCCGTGCCGATGTGTTCAGCGAACCGGTGGCCACGCCGCAGGGCGAGGTGCCGCGCTTTGCGCCCGCCTGGCCCGCGGCGCTGGCTTGCCTGGACTTCCTGCCGCGCCAGGCGGTGCTCGATGTGCTGGCGCTGCACGACACGCCGTACCGGTACTACCACGACCGCCGCCATATCCTGGAGATGTTCGAGACCGCCCACGCGCGCGGCATTGCGCTGGACCGCGCGCAGGCGCTGGCGGTGCTGTGCCACGACGCGGTCTATGTGGCGGGGTGCGAGCACAACGAGGCGGCGTCGGCGGCGCTGATCGAAACAGTGGCGCCCGGCGAGGACCGCGCGGTGCTGGACCGTGCCGCGCAGATCGTGCTCGATACGCGCGGCCATGGCCCGAGCATTGCCGGCGCCGAGACCGTGCTCGATCTCGACCTGCTCAGGCTGGCCGCGACGCCGGAAAGATTCGATGCCCATAGCCTGGAGGTGTTCGCCGAGAACCGCGCCTTACTGGCCGCGCGCACCGGTCTGCAGGGGGAGGCGCTGGAGACGGAATTCATGCGCCGCCGCGCGGCGTTCCTGGGCAAGCTGGCGCAGCGCCCGCAACTTTTCCTGAGCGAAGCTTTTGCCGACTGCGAGGCGCCGGCTCGCGCCAATATCGCCCGCATCGTCGGCGCGGCGGGCGCGTCCCGTGATTGACGTGCCGGCACGCGCGGGCGCCTTCGCCGAGGCCTGGCTCACGCCGGGCACGGCGCTGGGGCTGCTGGCGCTGTTCACGCTGGTGACGGTGCTGCTGCTGAGCCTGGTGCCGCTGCTGGTCGTGCTGTTGCGGCCGGTGGTGCGCTGGCTGGACCGGTGGCGCGTGAGGGGGGGCGGCGCACTGTCCGCGCGCGTGGCCGCACAGCCGCGCCGGCTGACCACGCTCACGCTGCGCGTGCTCGAGCGCGACATGGCCGAGCTGCTGGTGGTGCTGCTGGCCGGCGCCGTGCTGCTGGCCTGCGGCAGCGCCCTGTTCTGGCTGGCCGGTGAGGTCGCCGAAAGCGGGGGCGTGGTGCGCATCGACCAGATCGTGTTTGCGTGGCTGCGCGCCTTGCGCACCGACTGGCTCGATATCGCGATGGTGGCCGTGACCGAACTGGGCGGCGCGCGCATTTCCGTGGCGGTGGGCGTGGCGGTGTTCGCGTGGCTGTGCTGGCGGCGCGCCTGGACGGTGGCGCTGTACTGGGCCGCCGCGCTGCTGGGTGCGCGCGCCTGCGTGATGGCGCTCAAGCTGGGCATGGCGCGCGTGCGCCCGGCCAGCATCTACAGCGGCCTGGAATCGTATTCCTTCCCGAGCGGCCACGCCACCAGCAGCATGGTCACCTATGGCTTCCTGGCCTTCCTGATGTGCCTGCGCCAGCCGTGGCGCGTGCGCGTCCCGGTGCTGGCGCTGACCGTGGTGGCGGTGGCGGCGATCGGGGTGTCGCGGCTGTACCTGGGCATGCACTGGCTGTCGGATGTCGCCGCAGGCTATGCGCTGGGGCTGGCATGGATCGCGCTGCTCGGTACGGCTTACCGCACGCTGCATGTGCCGGCGCCGAGGGAGTCGGTGGCGCCATGGCGGCTGGGCGTGGTGGCCGCGGCAGCGGTGGTGGTGGCGTTCAGCTATGTGGCATGGTTCCGGCTGCCGGAGACGCTGGAGCGCTACCGGCAGGCCGGCGATCCTAAGCCAGCGGCGCTGGCGCTTCAGTCTCCGGCGCTTGCGGCAGGCGCGACACCAGCAGCTGGTCGATCTTGTGATGGTCGATGTCCAGCACTTCGAAGCGATAGCCAGCCACGGTGATCGACTCGGACTTCTTCGGGATGCGCTTGAGCGCGTAGATCACCAGCCCGGCCGCGGTGTCGACATAGTCTTCTCCGGGCAGGGTGTCGAGATCGAGCGCCTTCTTCAGGTCCACCAGCGGCGTGAGGCCGTCGACCAGCCAGGAGCTGTCGTCGCGCCGCACGATCTGCTCGTCCTCGCTGGAATACAGGATGTTTCCCATCAGCGCGCCGACGATATCGTCCAGCGTGACGATGCCTACCACCAGCCCGTACTCGTTCATCACCACGGCAAAGTTCTGGTGCATCTCACGGAAGCGCGTGAGTGCCTCGGACAGGGTCAGGGTGTCGGGGATCACCAGCACGTTCTTGTCGTGGTGGCGGCCGATATTGCCGATTGCGGCGGCGCTTTCATCGGCCAGCAGCAGTTGCAGGATGTCCTTGGAATCGATATAGCCCTGCACGTCGTCGAGGTCGTGCCCGCACACGGGGTATTGCGCGTGCGGCTGGCTGACCAGCTTGCGGCGCACGCTGTCGGCGGCTTCGTCGAGACTCAGGTAGACCACGTCGTCGCGCGGCGTCATGATCGCGGTAATGCTTTTGAACTCGAGCTCGAACACGTTCTCGATCAGGTGGAGCTCGTGCTTGTGCAGCACGCCCGCCTCGGCACCGGCATCGACCATCGCGGCGATGTCCTCGGTGGTGATCTGGTCGACCGGCTTGGTCGGCAGGCGCAGCAGCCGCAGCGTGGCATCGGCGGCGGCGTTGAAGATCCACACCAGCGGCTTGAGCACGCGCAGCAGCGTCAGCATCGGGTCGATCACCGCCACCGCGCACCGCTCGGGGAAGGTCATGGCGATGCGCTTGGGGATCAGGTCGGCAAACTGGATGAACAGCAGCGTCACGATCAGGAACGAGCCGATATTGGCCGCGCGCTGGGCGTGGACCACCTGCATATAGGGCGACAGCGTCTCCAGCAGCAGGTCCGACACATGCTTCTCGCCGAGGATACCGGCCAGGATGGCCACGCTGTTGACCCCGATCTGCACGATCGTGAAGAAATTCCCGGGCTCTTCCTTGAGCCGCAGCACGCGCGTGGCGCGGCCGTCGCCGCGCTCCGACAGGACTTGCAGCTTGGTGCGGCGGGCGGCGGTCAGCGCGATCTCGGAGACCGAGAAAAAGGCGCTGACAAGGACAAGGGCGATCAGGATCAGGACGAACATAGGCGGTTTGGCGCATGCAGCTTGTGCCTGCAGGCGGCTTGATGATGGTGCACGGCGCGCGCGGCTGTCAATCAGGCATCAGGCAGACCTCGATCGCGGCTCCGGGGCGCGGCGTCAAAGCTGGCGGCCGGGGCTTCCAGCCGCTGCGGCAGCGTCGCGGCCAGTTCCCCGGCGGCCAGCGCAAACTGCGCGCGCAGGTCGTCGGCCAGGCTGGAGCCGGCGCGGTGGCTGGCGCGCAGCATCTGGATCTCGAACGGCAGCACCGGCGCCACGTCATGCAGCGCGACCCGCTCCGGGCTGGCGCTGAGCGCGGTGTACTGGTCCAGCAGGGTCACGCCCAGCCCGGCATCGACCAGGGCCAGCGCCAGCGAATAGGTCTGCACTTCCAGCGTCGAGCGCGGCTCCAGCGCGTGCCGGGCCAGGGTCTGGCGCACCAGCAGCCCGAGCGAGCTGTTGTCGTCATAGCCGATGAAAGCGCGCTCCATCAGCCGCTGCATCGGCACCACCTGGCGGCGCCCGCCGGCAGGCAGCGGCTGGCCGCGCGGCACTGCCAGCAGCATGCGGCCGCTGGCCACGGGCTCGCTGGAGATGGCCTCGTGGCCCGGCGGCGCAAAGGCAAAGCCCAGGTCGATCTGGTTGGCGAGCAGCGCCCCGACGATCTCGTCGGTATGGTGGGTCAGCACCTGCACCTGCGTGTCCGGGTGGCGCGCGCAGAAGCGCCGCACCGCCGGCACCAGCAGCGGGTTGGCCAGGCTGGGGGTGGCGGCCACGCGCAGCCGCCCGGCGCCCTTGTGGCGCAGGCTTTCCGAGACCCGGCGCACGCGCTCGATCTCGCCATATAGCCTTTCGACATCGCCATAGAGCGCATTGGCCTCGGGCGTGGCCTGCAGCCGGCCGCGCACCCGTTCGAACAGGCGGAAGCCGAGCGAGGCCTCGGCATGCTGCAGCACGCGCGTGACCACCGGCTGGGACACGTGCAGCAGGCGCGCGGCCTCGCTGACGGTGCCGGTCAGCATCACGGCGCGGAAGACTTCAATCTGGCGCAAGCGCATGGCAATCCGGGAAGCGGGCAGGCATCCATAGCCTGATGACATATTCTGGCACGTATTCGCATTGGGCAATCCGCGCCGCCTGCGCTACGCTTTGCCGGATCGGGATGAAGCAATCAAGGGATGGCAATGCAGGTAGTGATCGTGGGCGCCGGCGTGGTCGGCATGACGACGGCATGGCGCCTGGCCGAGGACGGCCACCAGGTGACGGTGCTGGAGCGCCACGACGGGCCGGCCGAAGAGACCAGCTTTGCCAATGGCGGGCAGCTCAGCTACAGCTATGTGGCGCCGCTGGCCGGGCCGGGCGTGATGTCCAAGGTGCCGGGCTGGCTGCTGCGGCGCGATTCGCCGATGCGCTTCCGGCCCGCTGCCGACCCGGCGCAGTGGCGCTGGCTGGCAGCCTTCATGGGCGCCTGCAATGCCGCCACCAGCGAAGCCACCACGCGCAAGCTGCTGCGGCTGGGGTTCTATTCACGCGACCTGATGCAGGCCTTCGTGGCCCGGCACCAGCATGATGATGTGGGCGCCGGCTTCGATTTTGCGCGGCGCGGCAAACTGGTTGTGCACCGCGATGCGGCGGCGTTCGGAGCGGCCTGCCGGCTGCTGGACTACCAGGCCAGCCTGGGTTGCGAGCAGCAGGCGCTGGACCGCGATGCCTGCGTGGCGCTGGAGCCCGCGCTGGCCGGCATCCGCAACGAGATTGCCGGCGCCATCTACACGCCGAGCGAGGAAGTGGGCGACTGCCACCGCTTCTGCCTGTCGCTGGCACGGTTGCTGCAAGACGGGGCGCACGCCGGCGTGTCGATGCGCTTCGGCACCGTCGTGCAAGAGCTGGTGCAGCAGGGCGGGCGCGTGACCGGCGTGCGTACCGCCAGCGGCGTGGTGCCGGCCGACGTGGTGATCGTGGCTGGCGGCATCGGCAGCGTGCCGCTGCTGCGGCCGCTGGGCGTGCGGCCGATGCTGTGGCCGCTCAAGGGCTACAGCATCACGGTGCCGCTGGCCAGCAGCGCGCACGCGCCGCATATCAGCGTGACGGACTTTGCCAACAAGATCGTCTACGCGCGCATCGGCAATACCCTGCGGGTGGCGGGCATGGCCGACCTGGTGCGCGGCGGCACCCGCATCGACCCGGAGCGGGTCGGCACGCTGGTGGCACAGACACGCGCGCTGTTCGAGGGCATCATGCCCGAGCTGCCGCTGGCGCAACTGCAGCCGTGGGCCGGGCTGCGCCCGGCCACACCGGACGGCCTGCCGCTGGTGGGGCCGTCGCGGGTGTCCGGCCTGTGGCTGAACCTGGGTCACGGCGCGCTCGGTTTTACGCTGGCGATGGGCAGCGCCGGCCTGCTGGCCGACCGGCTGGCAGGGCGCCGTCCGGCCATCGAAGCAGAGGATTTTGATGCTGCGCGCGCATAGCGCCGCAGGCAAGTGTTGGTTCATGCCGTACCCGTGCGTCCGCAATCCACGACGCCGTTCACGAAACATGCCTCAATGACCAAGCCCCACTACAAGGAGCGCCACATGAAATCACTGCACCCCCACCGATCCGCCACCCGCCACGCGCTTGCGGCCGCCACGCTGCTGCTGGCCGCCGGCGCCGCCCATGCCGCCGATGGCGACACGCTGAAGAAGATCAAGGACAGCGGCGTGATCTCGCTTGGCTATCGCGAATCGTCGATCCCGTTCTCATACACCGACGGCAAGGAGGTCATGGGCTATTCGCACGAGATCCTGCTGCAGATCGTCGACAAGGTGAAGAGCGAACTGAAGATGCCCAGCCTGCAGGTGCGCCTGACTCCGATCACCTCGCAGAACCGCATCCCGCTGGTGCAGAACGGCACCATCGACATCGAATGCGGCAGCACCACCAACAACCTGGAGCGGCAGAAGCAGGTGGCGTTCTCCAACAGCCTGTTCGTCTACGGCATCAAGATGCTGACCAAAAAGGATTCGGGCGTGAAGGAGTTCACCGACCTGAAGGAGCGCAACGTGGTCACCACCGCCGGCACCACCGGCGAGCGCCTGCTGGTCAAGATGAACGGCGAGAAGGCCATGAACATGAACCTGATCAGCACCAAGGACCACGGCCAGTCCTTCCTGATCCTGGAGACCGGCCGCGCCGCTGCCTTCGTCATGGATGAGCCGCTGCTGTATGGCGAGCGCACCAAGGCCAAGAGCGCGGGCGACTGGGTGGTGGTCGGCGCGCCGCTGCAGACCGAGAACTACGCCTGCATGTTCCGCAAGGACGATCCCTCGTTCAAGAAGCTGGCCGACGGCGTGATCGCAGACCTGCAGACCAGCGGCCGTGCCGAGAAGCTGTACAACAAGTGGTTCATGTCGCCGATCCCGCCGCGCGGCATCAACATGAACTACCCGCTGTCGGCCGACATGAAGGCGCTGTTCGCGGCGCCCAACGACAAGGCCTACCAGTAAGGGCAGGGCGCCACCGCCGGGTCGGCGTCAGGCCCGGCGGTTATTTAGCCATAATGAATCAATATTTAGCGTTCGATAGTGTTTGCGGTAGTGTTGAGCCCGATATAGGCTCATAGCAGCACAACTGGCCGGCGGCCCTCACAAGCGGCCTCCGGCGCTGTCTGCCCCCCCACACTGCTTATCCGCATCCACTGGAGAACATATGCGATCGATTCGTACTGGCTGGCTCAAATCCCTGCTGGCTGCCTCGCTGCTTGCCGGCGCCGGGCTGGCGTCCACCGCGGCGCAGGCCGCCGACCTGCTCGATACCGTCAAGCAGGCCGGCGTGCTCAAGATCGGCCTGGAGGGCACGTATCCGCCGTTCGGCTTCCGCGGCGCGAAGAACGAGCTGGAAGGGTTTGACGTGGACGTGGCGCGTGCGGTGGCGGGCAAACTGGGCGTGAAGCCGGAGTTCGTCACCACCGAATGGAGCGGCATCATTGCCGGCCTGCAGGCGGGCAAGTTCGACGTGATCGTCAACCAGGTCAACGTCACGCCTCAGCGCCAGCAAGTGCTGGACTTCTCCACGCCCTACGTCTACTCGGATGCGCAGCTGATCCAGCGCAAGGACGACAACCGCCAGTTCAAGTCGCTGGAAGACCTGAAGGGCCACAAGCTCGGCGTCAGCCTGGGCAGCAATTTCAACGACCTGGCCAAGTCGGTGCCGGGCATCGAGGTCAAGACCTATCCCGGCGCGCCTGAGTACCTGCGCGACCTGGCGGCACAGCGTGTCGACGCCGCGCTGAACGACCGGCTGATGGTCGCCTACCTGGTCAAGACCGCCAACCTGCCGCTGCGGCAGGGCGCAATCGTGGCGGGTGCCACCACGCAGGTGGCCATCCCGTTCCGCAAGGACAACCCCAAGTTCGCGCAGGCCATCAACCACGCGCTGGACGACCTGGGCAAGGACGGCACGCTTGGCAAGCTCTCGGTGAAGTGGTTCGGCACCGACGTGACCAGGCCCGCCGGTAAGCCAATCAAGTAAGCCAGTCAGGTAAGCCGGCCAGCAAGCCGGGCGGTATCATGTCGCGGCGCCGCGGCCTGCATGGCCGCCGCGCCGCTTTCTTTTTCATTCTTCTGCCGCCGCCACGCCCATGTCCGCTCTCCAGCTTGTCACCGATTCCCTGCCCGTGCTGCTGCAGGGCACGCTGCTGACCATCAAGTTCGCGTTATGGTCGATGGTGTTCGGGCTGATGCTGGGCACGGTGGTGGCGCTGATGGGCATCAGCCATAGCCGCGTGCTCAAGGCGGTGGCGCGCACCTACGTCAGCATCATGCGCGGCACGCCGCTGCTGGTGCAGATCTTTGTCGTCTACTACGGGCTGCCGGGCGTCGGCATCGCGCTGGAGCCCACGCCCGCGGGCGTGCTGACGCTGAGCCTGAACGTCGGCGCCTACCTGTCCGAGAGCATGCGCGGGGCCATCCTGGGCGTGTCGCGCGGGCAATGGCTGGCGGCGTACAGCCTGGGCCTGACGCCGGTGCAGGCACTGCGCTACGTGATCGGCCCGCAGGCGCTGCGGCTGGCGGTGCCGAGCCTGTCCAACAGCCTGATCAGCCTGATCAAGGACACCTCGCTGGTATCGGTCATCACCGTGACCGAGCTGCTGCGCACGGCGCAGGAGGTGATCGCGGCCACCTACCAGCCGTTGCCGCTGTACCTGGCAGTGGCGGCGATCTACTGGGTGCTGAGCACGGGGCTGTCGGGCGTGCAGCATATGCTGGAGCGGCGCTTGTCGCTGCCCGGGCGCCACTGATCGGTGCCACAAAGTAAAAGGCCAGCTCCGCGGAGCTGGCCTTTTTTATCGCCGGGCCGGTCAGCCCTGCGCGATGCGGCTGGCGATATGCCCCAGCGCCTCTTCCACCTGGTCCACCAGGACCAGGCACAGGTCGCCCGGCTGCAGGTGCGACAGCGCGGTATCGATGGCGAGGAACTCGCCACGGATCTCCTCGACCTGGCCGGCGCGTTGCGCGCCTTGCAGGCCCTCGCGCAGCAGCGCCAGCACCTCGCCGTCGGCGCGGCCGCGCTGGCACTGGTCCTGGTACAGGATGACTTCATCGAACACGCCGCCCAGGATCTGGGTCTGGCGGCGGATGTCGTCGTCGCGGCGGTCGCCCGCGCCGCTGATCACCACCACGCGCCGCTTGGCGGGGATGGTCTCGACAGCGTTGCACAGCGCCAGGATGGCATCCGGGTTGTGGCCGTAGTCGGCGATCAGCGTGGCGCCGCGGTAGTCGAACACGTTGAAGCGTCCCGGGGCGGTTTGCGCGTCGTTGACGAAGGTGGCCAGGCCGCGGCGGATGATCGACCAGTCGATGCCCAGCGCCCACGCGGCCGCGATCGACGACATCGCGTTATCGACCTGGAAGCCGATGGTGCCGTTGCGCGTCAGCGGGATCTCGGCCAGTGCGATGCGCACTACGGTATCGCCTTCGGATACGACGATGTCGGCGCCGTCCACGAACACCACGCGCTTGCCCTGCGCGCGGTGCGTGGCCATGGCCGGCTGGTTGGGATCGTGCGCGAAGAAGGTGACGCTGCCGGGGCAGGCGTCGGCCATGCGCACCACCATCGGGTCGGCCGCGTTCAGGACCGCCATGCCGTGCGGCGCGACGTTCTGCACGATCACGCTCTTGAGCACCGCCAGGTCTTCCACCGAGTTGATGAAGGACAGGCCCAGGTGGTCGCCCTCGCCCACGTTGGTCACCACCGCCACGTCGCAGCGGTCGAATGCCAGGCCTTCGCGCAGCAGGCCGCCGCGCGCGGTTTCAAACACGGCGGCGTCCACGTCCGGGTGCAGCAGCACGTTGCGCGCGCTGCGCGGGCCGCTGCAGTCGCCGGTGTCGATGCGCTCGCCGTGGACATATACGCCGTCGGTGCCGGTCATGCCCATGCGCAGGCCGCTGGTGGCCATGATGTGGGTGATCAGCCGGACCGTGGTGGTCTTGCCGTTGGTGCCGGACACGGCCACCACCGGGATGCGGCCATCGTCGCCATCGGAGAACATGGTCGAGACAATGGCTTCGCCGACCGCGCGGCCCTTGCCGTACGACGGCTGCAGGTGCATGCGCAGGCCCGGCGCGGCGTTGACTTCGACGATGCCGCCGGCCTGTTCCTCGAACGGCTTGAGCATGGTCTCGCACACGGCGTCGACGCCGGCGATGTCCAGGCCCACCATCTGCGCCGCCGCCACGGCGCGCGCGGCGATGTCCGGGTGGACGTCGTCGGTCACGTCGGTGGCGCTGCCGCCGGTGGACAGGTTGGCATTGTTGCGCAACACCACGCGCGTGCCGTTGGCCGGCACGGAATCGGCGGTCAGGTTCTGCTTGGCCAGCGTGGCCAGCGCGATATCGTCAAAGCGGATCTTGGTCAGCGAGGTCGCATGGCCTTCGCCGCGGCGCGGGTCGCGGTTCACTTCCTCGACCAGCTGGCGCACGGTATGCACGCCGTCGCCGATGACCTGCGGCGGGTCGCGGCGCGCCGCCGCCACCAGTTGCTTGCCGACCACCAGCAGGCGGAAGTCATGGCCCGGGATATAGCGTTCGACGATCACATCCGAGCTGATGTCCGAGGCGACCTCATAGGCCGTCATCACTTCCTTGCGGGTGCGGATGCGTACCGCCACGCCCTTGCCCTGGTTGCCGTCGCGCGGCTTGACCACCACCGGGGCGTCGATTTCCTGCGCGGCGGCCCAGGCCTCTTCGGCGCTGCGCACCGAGCGGCCCAGCGGCACCGGCACGCCGGCGGCGTGCAGCAGGGTCTTGGTCAGGTCCTTGTCCTGCGCGATCGATTCGGCCACGGCGCTGGTGCGGTCGGTCTCGGCGGCCTGGATGCGGCGCTGCTTGCTGCCCCAGCCGAACTGCACCATCGAGCCCTGCGTCAGGCGCCGGTAGGGGATGCCGCGCGCCATGGCGGCGTAGACGATGGAGCCGGTGCTCGGCCCCAGGCGCACGTCCTCGTCCAGCTCGCGCAGGCGGTGCAGCGCGTCGGCCAGGTCGAACGGGGTGTCGTTGCGTGCGGCGCGGCACAGGGCCTCGGCCAGCTCGAATGCAAGCCGGCCGACTTCTTCCTCGCTGTATTGCACGATCACCTGGTAGGTGCCGGGCTCGACCGTCTGCGCGGTGCGGCTGAAGGTGACCGGGCAGCCGGCGGCGGCCTGCAGGCGCAGCGCCGTCACTTCCAGCACGTGGGCCAGCGACAGCTCGCCCGATTCCTCGTCCGGGCGCAGCGGCCCGATCTCAGGAAAACGGGCGCGCAGCCGGTCTTCAAAACCGGGCAGCGCCGACAGCATGTTGGTGGCATCCTGGCAAGCCACGATCGCCTCGATGGCGGTGTGGCGGCACCACAGGTTCGGGCCCCGCAGGGCCCGGATACGTGAGACTTCCATAGAACGGTTTCCGTGTCTTCTATGCGCGGTTGAGCTTGGGGCCGCGTCAGGCGCGGCGCGCAGGCTGGCCCATCCAGTGGTGCACCAGGTCGACGGTGGCGCCGGTGGCGGCCTCGTCGCACTGCAGTACCAGCAGGTCGCCCGGCACCAGCTGGCTCAGGGCGGTTTCAATGGCGCTGGCACGCGTGCCCTCGTCGATGATCTTGGTCACGCGCCGGCCTTCGTACAGGCCCTGCTTGAGCAGCGCGCGCGCCTCGGCATCGGGCAGGGCGCGCTTGACGCTGCGGTCCTCGCACAGGAACACGCGGTCGAAATGCTGGCCCAGGACCTTGCCCTGGCGCACCAGGTCTTCGTCGCGGCGTTGCACGCCGGCGCCGTAGACCACCATGCGGCGCTCGGCCGGGAAGCGCTCCAGCGCGGTCGCCAGTGCTTCCAGCGCGGGCGCGTTGTGGGCGTCGTCGACCACCACGGTAGCGCCGTTGCGCTCGAACAGCGTGAAGCGGCCCGGCACGTCGACCTGGCCGACATCGAAGGTCACCACGCCGGCGCGGATCAGGTCGTTGGAAATGCCCAGCGCCCAGCCCGCGGCCACGGCCGCCAGCACGTTCTCGACCTGGAACGCGACGCGTCCGGCATAGGTCAGCGGCACCGCGGCCACGTCCACCAGCGCGGTTTCGCTGCTGCCGGTGGCCAGCACGATCTTGCCTTCGCGCAGGTACACCGCGCGCTTGCCGGCGGCGCGGTGCGACACGATCGCGGGCAGCTCCGGCGTCAGGCCGAAGAAGATCACGTCGCCGTCGCACAGCCCGGCCATCTCCACCAGGCGTTCGTCGCGCGCGTTGAGCACGGCCGCGCCGGTCTCCAGCACCACGTCGACCTGCGTGCGCAGCACGTTGTACATGCGGTCCTCGTCCTCGACGTAGTAGTCGCCGAGGTGGTCGGGCTGGTCGAAATTGGTGACCACGCCGACCTGGCAGCGGTCATAGACCAGGCCTTCGGAGAGGATGCTGCCGCTGTCGTTCTCGAACACGGCGGCCTCGACCGCGCGGTTCATCAGGATGCGATGGCCAGATTCCCAGTTGGCGCGGTCGCCGCTTTCCACCTGGCGGCGGTCCAGGAACAGCCCGTCGCTGCAGGCCAGGCCGGTATGCTTGCCCGACAGCTGCAGCAGGCGCGCCACCAGGCGCGCCACCACGGTCTTGCCGTTGGTGCCGGTCACGCCCACCACCGGGATGCGGCCCTGGTCGTCATCGGACTCAGGGAACAGGTGGTTGACGATGGCGCGGCCCACCGGGCGCGGCGTGCCTTCGGCCGGCTTGATATGCATCAGCAGGCCGGGGCCGGCGTTGACTTCGACGATGGCGCCGCGTTGCTCGGCCAGCGGGCGCGAGATGTCCTCGGCCACCAGGTCCACGCCGGCGATGTCCAGCCCGACCACGCGCGCGGCCAGCGCCGCATGCGCGGCGACGCTCGGGTGCACGCGGTCGGTGACGTCGAAGGCGACGTTGCCGTTGCGCTGGATCAGCACCGAGCGGCCTTCGGGCGGGACCGTGCTGGCGTCCATGCCCTGGCGCTTCAGTTCCAGGCGCGCGGCCGAGTCCAGCCGCACACGGTTCAGCGGATGGTCCTCGGTGGTGCCGCGGCGCGGATCGGAATTGATCTGCAGTTCGATCAGCTCGTCGATGGTCGACTTGCCGTCGCCGACCACGCTGGCGGTTTCGCCCATGGCGGCGGCCACCAGGCGGCCGCCCACCACCAGCAGGCGGTGCTCGTTGCCGGGGATGAAGCGCTCGACGATGACGCCGTTGCCTTCGTCGATGGCCACGCCGTAGGCGGTCTCGACTTCCTCGCGGGTCATCAGGTTGGTGAACACGCCGCGGCCGTGGTTGCCGTCATAGGGCTTGACCACCACCGGCACGCCGATGTCCTCGGCGGCATCCCAGGCGTCCGCCGGGGAATCGACCATGCGGCCCTCAGGGACCGGCACGCCGCAGGACTCCAGCAGGCTCTTGGTCAGGTCCTTGTCGCGCGAAATGCTTTCGCCGATGGCGCTGGTGCGGTCAGTCTCGGCGGTCCAGATGCGGCGCTGGCGCGCGCCGTAGCCCAGTTGCACCAGGTTGCCGTCCGACAGGCGGATTGCCGGGATGTCGCGGTCGTCCGCGGCATCGACGATGCAGGCGGTGCTGGGGCCCAGGCAATGCTCGTCCACCAGGCGGCGCAGGTTGTCCACGGCGGCGGGGACGTCGAAGGGACGGTCCTCGATCGCGGCCATGACCAGATCGCGGGCGGTGAACAGGGCGACGCGGGTGACTTCCTCGTGCCAGGCACGCACGATCACCTTGTAGACGCCGCGCACCGGGGTCTCGCGCGCCTTGCCGAAGCCGCCGGGCATGCCTGCCAGGTTCTGCAACTCAAGCGTCACGTGTTCCAGGATATGGCCGGGCCAGGTGCCTTCCTTCAGGCGCTGCAGGAAGCCGCCGCGCTCGCCGATACTGCAGCGATGCTCGATCAGCGATGGCAGCCAGGCCGACAGGCGCTCGTAGAACCCCGGAATCGTGTTGGAGGGAAAGTCCTCCAGTTCCCCGATATCGACCCATGCCTCCAGGACGGGCCGATATGTCCACATATTCGGGCCGCGCAGCGACATGACATCGAAAATCTCAATGTCCTTCTTTTTCATTGAATTAGCTTGAGGCAGTGGGCGGAACCGCCCGAGAAATGGAAGCCTAACCTTTCAGTAACGTTACAGCACAGAGCGGGTTGACTTTCTTCGTGTAAAAGTGATTGTGCAGTGCATCAGGAGTACCCGCGCGTTCGTCGTTATGTATACTGCGGGCGAATTCGCGGGCCGCCAGAGCGTGCCCGGCCTAAATTTGTTTCAAGTTATGTCCGTACCCCCTGGACGCACGCCGCGCCATCCATGACCCAGTCCTCCCTGCCTGTCCCTACCGCCCCTGCTGCCGACGAACCCTGGCGGGCTGAATCCGGATCGTGGCTCCGACCCGGCGAGACCGTCCTGACCGGACTGGCTCTGGACCTCGACGCGAAGCTGCATTTTACCCAAGGGTGGCTGGTTGTGACCGACCAGCGCATCGTTGCCCGGGCTCCCGGTGAAAAAAATGTGCGGGAATGGAACATCGGGCCCACCCTGCGCCTGTCGCACACCGACCACGCGGGCGTGGGCGCGCTGGAACTGAGCGGCCCGGAGGGCCGGCTGGCCAGCTGGCGATATACGCTTGGTTACAATCCGGCCGCGCTGCGGCTGGCCGACCAGTTCGAAGCGCAGCGCGATGCCGCCGGCGCGCGCCCGGCCGGCGAGGCGGGCGAGGTGCTGTGCCCGACCTGCAAGGCGCCGCTGCCGCCGGACGAGGAGCAGTGCCCCCAATGCAGCCGGGAGCTGGAAACCCCGCCGTCGACCTGGGCGCTGCTGCGCCTGTGGCGCTTTGCCCGGCCATACCAGTGGCAGCTGCTGGCGGGCTTCGTGCTGACGCTGCTGTCCACCGCGGCCACGCTGGTGCCGCCGTACCTGACCATGCCGCTGATGGACAAGGTGCTGATCCCGTTCCAGAACGGGGTGCCGATTGACTACGGCCTGGTGCGCCTGTACCTGGCGGGACTGCTGGGTGCGGCGCTGGTGGCCTGGTCGCTGGGGTGGGCGCGCACCTACCTGCTGGCGCGCGTATCGGAGCGCATTGGCGCCGATCTGCGTACAACGACTTACGAACACCTGCTAAAGCTGTCGCTGGAATACTTTGGCGGCAAGCGCACCGGCGACCTGATGGCGCGCATCGGCTCGGAAAGTGACCGCATCTGCGTCTTCCTGTCACTGCACCTGCTGGACTTTGCCACCGACGTGCTGATGATTGTCATGACGGCGGTGATCCTGGTGTCGATCAATCCGTGGCTGGCATTGGTCACACTGGTGCCGCTGCCCTTCATCGCCTGGATGATCCACCTGGTGCGCGACCGCCTGCGCCACGGCTTTGAGAAGATCGACCGGATCTGGTCCGAGATCACCAATGTGCTGGCCGATACCATCCCCGGCATCCGCGTGGTCAAGGCCTTTGCCCAGGAAAAGCGCGAGGTGTCGCGCTTTCGCGAGGCCAACAAGCACAACCTGGCGATCAACGACCGCGTCAACGCGGTATGGTCGCTGTTCACGCCGACGGTCACCCTGCTGACCGAGATCGGCCTGCTGATCGTGTGGGTGTTCGGCATCTGGCAGGTGTCGCAGAGTGCCATCACGGTGGGCGTGCTGGTGGCGTTCCTGACCTATATCAGCCGCTTCTATACCCGGCTGGATTCGATGAGCCGGATCGTCTCGGTGACGCAGAAGGCCGCGGCCGGCGCCAAGCGCATCTTCGACATCCTCGACCATGTGTCGAGCGTGCCGGAGCCGGTGCGCCCGGCGAAGCTGGACAAGGTCGAAGGCGCCATCGACATGAGCGACCTGGGCTTCCGCTACGGCAACCGCGCGGTGATCCGCGGGCTGAACCTCTCGATCGAGCCGGGCGAGATGATTGGCCTGGTGGGACACAGTGGCTCGGGCAAGAGCACGCTGGTCAACCTGATCTGCCGTTTCTACGATGTTTCCGAGGGCGCGATCCGCGTCGACGGCGTCGATATCCGCTCGCTGCCGGTGTCGGAGTACCGCCGCCATATCGGCCTGGTGCTGCAGGAGCCGTTCCTGTTCTTCGGCACGATTGCCGACAACATTGCCTACGGCAAGCCCGACGCCACGCGCGATGAGATCATCGCCGCCGCGCGCGCCGCGCATGCGCACGAGTTCATCCTGCGCCTGCCGCACGGCTATGACTCGCTGGTCGGTGAACGTGGCCAGGCGCTGTCGGGCGGCGAGCGCCAGCGCATCTCGATCGCGCGCGCGCTGCTGATCAACCCGCGCATCCTGATCATGGACGAGGCCACCTCGTCGGTCGACACCTCCACCGAGAAGGAAATCCAGAAGGCGCTCGACAACCTGGTGCAGGGCCGTACCACCATCGCCATCGCGCACCGCCTCTCGACACTGCGCAAGGCCGACCGGCTGGTGGTGATGGACCGTGGCCAGATCGTCGAAGTCGGCAGCCACGATGAGCTGCTGTTGCGCGAAGGCGCGTACTACAAGCTGTACCAGGCGCAGGCGCGCAATGTCGACACCGAGGACGGTGATGGCGAGGACGAAGCCGTTGAAACGCCGGAGGCCGCCAATGCCCAATGACATCTCCGCCACCACGCCGACGCCCATGTTTACGCTAGATCGCAATCGTTTTGGCCGCCTGGTCCTGATCGCCGGGGACGGCACCATCCACGAAGGCGTGGTGCCGGTGCGCGCCTTCCCGATTTCCGCGCCGCAGGGCGGCATCGGCCTGATGAGCACCGACGGGCATGAGGTGGTGTGGATTCCGCGGCTGGAGGATCTGCCGCAGGCAGAGCGCGACATGATCGAAGCGGAACTCGCCTCGCGCGAGTTCATGCCGGAGATCGAGCGTATCGTCGGCGTGTCGACCTACGCCACTCCTAGCGTGTGGACGGTGCAGACCGATCGCGGCCAGACCGAACTGGTGCTGCGCGGTGAAGAGGCGATCCGGCGCCTGGCCGGCAGCACGCTGCTGATTTCGGATACGCACGGCATCCACTACCTGATCCGCGACTTGATGGCGCTGGACAAGCACAGCCGCAAGATCCTCGACCGCTTCCTCTGAGGCGTCGCTGGCGACGCTGAAACCCGGGCCGGAGCTCTGCCGGCCCGGTTCCTGATCCTAGTGCAACATCTCGGACGCGTCGTCTTCGTCGTCCCAGTCATCGTGCATGACCGGCGCGTCAGGCGCCATGTCGAACACCATCGAGTGGTAGCGCACGCTGAACCACTCGCGGAACATCTGCAGCGACAGTTCTTCGGGCCACATCGAGTCGTCGAACCACTCGCCCAGCATGAATTCAAAGAACGCCTGCCAGCGCTTCTCGACCCAGCGCACGGCGTTGTCGTGCGTATCGGCCAGTTCTTCGGGCAGCAGGAACACGCTCTGGTCCTCGCGCACCTGCTCTAACGTGAGGCCGGCCACCGGCTGGGGATCGACCGCCTGGATCCAGTCCAGGAACGGCTGTTCCGGGACCAGGGCGACCATGGAACGGTTGATGGTGAAGCGGGGATGGTCAGACATGGCGAAAGCCTTCAAGGACTGCAGCCGGCTATTGTAGTCCTTCGGCGCGCCGCTTCCATGCGGGCTACTGATAATCCATGGTAAAGACCATCGCGCTCGACACCATCCCCGGAGAGGGCGTGCCGCCCAGGCCGACGTAGCGCGCGCCGAAGCGGTACGTGGCGGGGACGTTGGGCGCGATGCTGCCCATTGCGTTGCGCACCTGCAGCGGAACGGGCGCGGTGCCGCTCGCATTGACGATCTGCACGCCTGCGCCACTGGCCGTGCCGCCCGTCCCGCCACCGCTGATGCCGAGTATGCCGGTTGCGGCCGAGGCCACGGGTGTGCCTGCGGCGCCGTCGAGTGTCATGCCGACTATGGCCGCGCCGCTGCAGGTCAACTGGATGGCGAATGGTGTGTTGCCACCCGCGCGCCCGCTCGCGAGCGTGCTGGCGCTGATCGTCGGCAAGTTGACCACCGTTGGGTAGTTGAGATTGCAGGCAATTTCCCGGGGGGTCACATTGCCGGAGAAGCCGATGTAGTTGTTGGGAGAGCCGCCTAGCGCGCCGGCCACGCTGCCCTTGTAGACACCGAAGCCGAACTCGGTCTGGCTTGGATTGAGATTGCCTGAGGTGATCGGGCCGGTCTTGACAAATTCCACCGATACCGACACGGCATAGTTCAGGTTTGCGTCCAGGTTTCCCAGGTTCGCGCTGCGGGTATCGCACCAGACACCAGCGGCATTCGTCATGGGCTGGCCAGAGGCATTGCGCAGCCGGATGCCGATGCCGGCGACGCCGGTGGAATAGACGCCGGGCATGACTTCAGTGCCGCTGCCGTAGTAGCAGGAGATGATCGGAGCGCCGGCCACCACGTACGGCGGCACGTTGGCACAGGTGCCGCTGAATGAGTAGTAATGCACCGTTCCGGGAATGGTGCTGCCAACGGCAAGGTTGGCGGCGACTGCCATGTTGCTGAGTGCCTGCAGATATGGCATTGCCGGCGTGGAAGTGCAGGCCGCTTGAGCGAAATGCGGGACCGCAAGAAGAGCAAGTACCACCAGCCAGTGGCGCAGGGTGCTGATTAGTTGTTTTCCGTTCATAGCGGGGGTCGCCGTGATGGCATGCGCGGCGTGCACAAACGGCCAGGTTGTGGGCCGGCCCTCCGGCTTTCCGGCATGCCGGTTGAAGTTACGCTACTACGATAGGTGTGGCGTATTCCGGCAGCCATAAGGCTTGCCTTAATCCTGGGTCAAAGATTTCATTCCACCGGAACGGAAGAACTGCCCAACAACCCCATGATCCACACCGTGCCGCAAGGCTCTGTGATCCGGACTTCCCGCTTTCGTGCAGCCATTGAGGAAAACGACAAGCGCATTGCCGCCGATTGCTGGCTATAGTCTGCGAGGGGCTGCAGGCAGGCCATGCCGTCTGATGCGTGCAAGGCATGAATCGATTCTTGTCTGTCATGAATCGGGCGCCTGCCGACAAGGCACAGGCCCGACGAGGAGAAGTCATGGATACGTATGTCGACCTGCAGCGGGCCATCCTGAACAACATACCCGACCAGGCCTGGCTGAAGGACGCCGGCTCCCGCTACGTCCTGGTCAATGACGCCTTCATGGCCGCATGCGGGCGGTCCGAGGCCGAGATCGTGGGCAGCACGCCGGACCAGGTGTGGTCGGAGGAATGGGGGCAGGTCTACCTGGACACCGACAACGCCGTGGTGGCCAGCGGCATCCGCCGGCGCTATGAGGAATGCCGTCACGGCCAGGACGGCAGCCTGCGCTGGTTCGATACGATCAAGATGCCGATTCGAGGCCAGGACGGCGCGGTCGTCGGCACGGTCGGCATCTCGCGCGACATTACCGACCGCAAGCGCTCCGAGCAGGAACTGCTGGACTCGCGCGCGCAGCTGCGTGAGTTGTCCGCCTACCTGCAGTCCGTGCGCGAGGCCGAGCGCACCCGGATCTCACGCGAGCTGCACGATGAGCTTGGCCAGTCCCTGACGGCATTGCGCCTGGGTCTGAGCTTTATCGAAGCGCAGCAGGGCCCCGATGCCGACGACGCGTGCCGCAAGCATTTGCAGATGCTCAAGCAGATCGCGGATTCGACGGTGGACGCGGTGCAGCGCATCGCGGCAGACCTGCGCCCGCCGCTGCTGGATGAGCTGGGGCTGACCGCGGCGATCGAGTGGCTGGCCGAGTCTTTTTCCGAGCGTGGCGGCATCGCCTGCGAGCTGGCGCTGCAGCCCGTCGGCGAGCTCGGCGCCGAGCTCAGCACCGCGGTCTTTCGCATCGCGCAGGAAGCGCTGACCAATGCCTGCCGTCATGGCCGCGCCGATCGCGTGCGGGTGGAACTGAGCGAGGCCGGCGGAACCTTGCGGCTGGTGGTTGCCGACAACGGCCGCGGCATCGATGCGTCCAGGGCCGGGCATCGCCGCAGTCTGGGTTTGCTGGGGATGCGCGAGCGTGCGCTGATGCTGGGCGGCAAGCTGACGGTAACCAGCGAGAAGGGCGGCGGCACCCGGGTCGAGGCGCAGATCCCCAATGCCGGCGCTGCCGGCAACGAAGGGGCAAGATGATCCGCCTGATGCTTGCAGACGACCACACCATCATCCGCGACGGGCTCAAGAAGATCTTCTCCACCGTGCCCGACATGCAGGTGGTGGCCGAAGCCGCCGACGGCAGCGAAGTGTTGGCGCTGCTGCGCGCGCAGGCGCCGGACGTGCTGCTGCTGGACATGTCGATGCCGGGGCGCAGCGGCATTCTGCTGATCCAGCAGATACGGGCCAGCCATCCGGCGCTGCCGATCCTGGTGCTGAGCATGTACCGCGAGTCGCAGTATGCGGTGCAGGCTATCCGCGCGGGCGCGGCGGGCTACCTGACCAAGAATGTCGAGTCCGACCAGCTGCTTGGTGCCATCCGCAAGGTGGCGCGCGGCGGTACCGCGGTCTCGCCGGCGATTGCCGACAAGCTCGTCAGCCAGGCGCGGCAGCCGGATGCCATGTTGCCGCATGCACGCCTGACGGCGCGTGAACTGCAGGTGTTCCAGATGCTGGCCGAGGGGCAGGGCATCAACGAGATCGCCGCGGCGCTGTCGCTCAGCGCCAAGACGGTGAGCACCCACAAGGCCAATATCCTCGGCAAGATGGATATCGCTTCGACTGCCGGGCTGGTGCACTACGCCATTCGCCACGGCCTGCTCGCCGAAGCCGGGGACGCCGCCTAGTCTGCTGCGGTGCGTCTAGGAAAATCCTTAGGTCGAATTCAGCCAATCCTGATGCAGTGATGCCGCCCCGGCACCTACGCTTCAGGTAGCGAAGCCCTGACTTCGCCGGCATAACAAGACCTGAGGAGACAAGCCATGCAGCTGGATCTGCTGATCCGGGACGCCTGCGTTCGCGACGACGCGCCCCTGACCGATATCGCCATCCGCGACGGCCGCATCGCCGCCATCGAGCCCGGCATCGACGTGCCGGCGCATGAAGTGATCGAGGCCGGCGGCCGCGCGGTCATCCCGGGGCTAGTGGAAGCCCATCTGCACCTGGACAAGGCGCTGCTGCACGGCCGCCTGCCGGCGCGCTTCGGCACGCTGGACGAAGCCATCCGCGTCACCGGCATCCTGAAAAGCAAGCAGCAGCGCCAGGATGTGCTGGACCGTTCGCGCCAGGTGCTGGACATGGCGGTCAGGAACGGCACGGTGGCGATCCGCGCCCATCCCGATGTCGACCTGATCCAGGGGCTGATCGGGGTGGAGACGCTGCTTGAACTGAAATCGGAGTACCACGACCTGCTCGACCTGCAGATCGTGGCCTTCCCGCAGGAGGGCATCCTGAAATCGCAGGGCACCCGCGAGCTGATGACTGAGGCCATGGACATGGGCGCCGATGTGGTCGGCGGCTGCCCCTACAACGAGCTGAGCTGGGCCGACACCATGAGCCATATCGACATGGTCTTCGAACTGGCGCAACGCTATGACGCGCCGGTCGACATGCATGCCGATTTTGCCGACGACACCGGCGACCAGCGCTTTGCCGCAGTGTCATATATCGCGCAGAAGACCATCGAAGCCGGCTACCAGGGGCGCGTGTCGCTGGGCCATGTCACGAGCCTGGGCGCGCTTGACGCGGCGCAGTTGCAGCCGCTGATCGAGCAGATCCGCGAGGCCGGCATCAGCATCGTCACGCTGCCCGCGACCGATCTCTATCTCGGCGGCCGCAAGGACGTCCAGAACCAGCGCCGTGGACTGGCGCCGGTGAAGGCCCTGCACAGCGGCGGGGTCAACGTGGCGTATTCCTCGAACAATATCCGCAATGCCTTCACGCCGTTTGGCAAGGCCGACATGCTGCAGATCGGCAACATGCTGGCGCACGTGGCCCAGTTCGGCGTGCCCGAACACCAGCTCGCGGTGCTCGACATGGGCACGCACAACGCCGCGCGCGCGATCGGCCTGCACGACACCTATGGCCTCAAGGTAGGGCGCCAGGCGGACCTGGTCGTGCTCGATACCTTCCAGGTGGCCGATGCGCTGATCGACATCCCGCCGCGGCTCTGGGTGGTGAAGCGCGGCAAGATCACCGTGGTCACGCAGCATCGCTGCGAGATCCATCGGCACCGGTGCTGCCCGCACTGACAGCAATGCCCGTTCCCCGTCCATCAAGGAGTTGATCATGAGAAAGCTGCCTGCCGAAGTCGTGGCCTCACTGCTTGCCATCACCACTGTTCCCATCGCCGCGCATGCCTCGCACCTGCCGCCATGGGCCATCTTCATCAGCTGGGCCGCGACCTTTGCCATGGGCGGTCCCACGCCGGAGAACCTGAAGAAGATCTGGCCGACGCTGCCGGTGGGCTCGCTCTTTGCCTTTGTCATCGTGCTTTGCTTCCGCCAGGCAGCCGAGCAGTTCTCCGGCCCTGCGCTGATCGTGGCGGAGATGGTGATCCTGTTCACGCTCAACGCTTCGATGATGTACCTCGCGCGCGTGTTCGTCATGCTGCGCTTCATCCCCGGCATGTTCTTTGGCTTTGCCTCGTATTTTGCAACGCTGTTCGGCGGCTTCGGCCCGGTGCCGGGCGATCCCGTTGCCGCGCTCGGCGCGGTGATCGCCATGAATGCGCTCGGACCGGCCTATGCCTGGATCAAGCATCACTACGCCGCGCCGGAATCCGTTGCCAAACGCCCATGGCAGGGCTGGAAGACCGAGGCCTGAGCCGACGCGTCCTGCCGGGTTTGCGTGCCAGGCGCAGCGTGACCCGGCGCCATCATCGAATCGTTATCGCGGCTGCCAGCGTCGGCCGGCCGCCGCGTATCCGGGGGAAGTGGGTATGGAATTTCTGAGTGAAGTGGATCCTTGCTGCACCGGCACGTCGCGCCGGGCATTCCTGGCCGGGTCGGCCGCGCTGGCGGGCAGCACGGTATTGCCTGCCGTCGGGCAGGAACTGGCGCAGGAGCCGGCGCAGTCCGGGCGCGCGGGGCTGGCGAATTCGTCCACGGGCATGGTCACGAGCCCGCATGGACTGGCCAGCCAGGCGGGGCTGGAGGTATTGAAGGCCGGGGGCAACGCCATCGAGGCGGCGATTGCCATCGGCGCGGTGCTGAGCGTGACATACCCCCACTTTACCGGCCTGGGAGGCGACGCCTTCCTGGTGGTCAGCGACCGCGGCGGCAATGTGCGCACGTTCTCCGGCATCGGCCAGGCTGCGTCCGAGACCTCGGGCTATGCCGGCACCATTCCGCTGCGGGGCCCGGCAGCGGCCCTCACTGCCGCCGCCACCGTTGCGATCTGGGACCGCGCCTTCGCCTTCAGCCGGGACCAGTGGGGCGGCACGCAGTCGTGGTCGGCGTTGCTGGCGCGGGCCACCGAGTACGCCGCCAACGGATTCCCCGTCACGCCGTCACAGTGCTTCTGGCAGGAGTTCCGCTCGGCGGACCTGTCAGGCTGGGATGGCTTCGGACAGGTCTTCATGCCAGACGGCCGCATACCCAGGCCCGGTGAAATATTCCGCCAGCCCGAACTGGCCCGCACCCTGGACCGGGTGGCGACCCAGGGCGGGCGCGAATTCTATGAAGGCGACCTCGCAGGTCGCCTTGCCGCCGGGCTGGCCAGGGCCGGCTCGCCGTTGCGCGAACAGGACCTGGCGCGATGCCAGGCGCGCGAAGAAGTGCCGCTGCGCGTCGCCTACCGCGACGGCGAACTGCTCGGCCTGCGTCCGCCCACGCAAGGCGTGACCACGCTGGAGATCATGGGCATCCTCGATCGGTTCGATCTGTCCGGCATCCCGGAAGGCAGCCCGGACTATTACCACCTGCTGGTCGAGGCGGTGAAGCTGGCGTTCCTGGACCGCAACCGCTACGTCGCCGATCCCGATTTCGTCGACGTGCCGCTGGACCGGCTGTTGTCCAGGTCTAATCTCGACGCCCACGCGCGCCGCATCCGCATGGACCGCGCCATGGCGTGGCCGCATGTGTTCAAGCCCGGCGACACGGTCTACATCGGCGCCGCCGACCGCGAGGGCCGCTGCGTGAGCATGCTGCAGACCGTCTATTTCGACTGGGGCAGCGGCCTGGTCGTCGGCGACACGGGGGTGCTCTGGCATAACCGCGGCGCATCGTTCAGCCTCGATCCCGCCAGCCCCAACGTGCTGCGCGGCGGCAAGCGGCCATTCCATACCCTCAACCCCGGCATCTACCTGAAGCAGGGCCGGCCGCACCTGCTGTACGGCACGCAAGGCGCCGACGGCCAGCCGCAGACACTGGCCGCGGTGCTGACACGGATGATCGACTACGGCATGGATCCGCTGACGGCACTGCGCCGCCCGCGCTTCCTGCTGGGCAAGACCTTCTCGGACAGCCGCGACAGCCTCAAGCTGGAACAGGATGCCGGCCTGCCGGTGTTCAGCGAGCTTGCCGCGCGCGGCCATCAACTGAGCCCGATCCCTGCGCAAAGCCAGCTGGCCGGGCATCCGGGCGCGATCCGGATCGATGCCGGCGGGCAGCTTAGCGGCGCGCACGACCCGCGCAGCGATGGCCGGGCGCTGGGGGTATAGCGCGCGGCGCCCAGAGCCAGCGGCGCTTCCCGGTGACGCTGCGCTGGACCGGAGCGTCATCCAAGAAAAAGCCCTCGGCCAGGGAGGACGAGGGCCACAAGTGGTAGCGGGCGAGTCGCAGTACGCCCGCATGCCATGATGGTGCCGCCACGCGATCCGGGCATCCCCAATTCTGGGGATGTCGTTTTCCACTGCGCGCTGCTAGCACCAGCCATCAATGGAGCAAAGGGGCGTGCAATTCCCTGAAATCGAACGCGTCCGATTTGTCATTGATGCCGTGAATCGTCAGGACGGCATCGTGGGTCATCGCCAGCTGCAGGCCTGCGGCAATCGCGGCATCGCGGGACGGGTAGACCGGTCCCGGGTTATCGGGGTCGTATTCGAGGGCCCACTGCGCGTCTCGCGTTAGGATGATCTCGATGGACTTGATTGGCATCGCCAACTCCGTTTCTTGTGGACGATGTGCGGTCGCGCGGGCGTGGAGAAAGGGCCTGGCAACGGGCAGCCGGTGCCAGGCCAGTCCGCCTGTGGAGCACTGTGATGCTGACGCCGTGCGTGGCCTGGCCTGCAGCAATTCCAGCGTAGGCCAGGGCTGGGGACATGACTGCAAACAACTGCAAAGGCGGCGTCCTGGAAAACAGATAGCGGTGGATCCGGCTGCCAAAGAAAAACCCGCGAAGCCTTGGGGCTTTCGCGGGTTTCTAGGCCTGCAGGTACTGTATCGGACTGAATACTGGTGGAGCCGGCGGGAATCGAACCCGCGTCCGTAAGCCCTCCACAGAGAGTTCTACATACTTAGTTCTGTCATTTGATTTAACCGGCGCATCGCGGACGAACACGCTCTACGACGGCGAGTCACTAAGTTTTCGTCCCCGGCTTCGTGACCCTTCCGGAGCTTATCTGACGTAAATGACCTCGCGTGGTCTTGCGACCCTAGCCCGTCAGCGAGCCAGTGCGAGGACGGCCGCAATTAAGCGGCCAGTGCGTAACGTTCGTCGTTAGCAGTTATTGCATTCCCATTGATTAACGAGGTGACGGGTCCTCGGTATGCCCTCCACTGCTTTGTAACCCACGTCGAAACCAGGTCGGCCCCAGTGAGGAAGCTGGATTGTACCCGGTTGGACGCAAGCTGTCCCGGGGAGTTCCTGGCACGTCAGGATACCCCTGCCACACAATCAGGCGACCGCGGCGGGCACCAGCAGCGGGATCAGCTCGGCCGGGTGGCGGATCAGGTGGTCGGCGCCCCAGGTCTCGGGCGGTTCGCCGTCGCCGCAATAGCCGTAGGCGGCGGTGACGGTGATCATGCCGGCGGCCTTGCCGGCCTGGATGTCGCGCAGGTCATCGCCCACGTAGACGCACTGGCGCGGGTCGACGCCGGCGCTTGCCGCGGCGTGCAGCAGCGGGGCGGGGTGCGGTTTGGCGTGGGGCGTGGTGTCGCCGCTGACCACGGCGCTGGCGCGCGGGGCCAGGCCGATCGCGGCGACCAGCGGCACGGTGAAGCGTGCGATCTTGTTGGTGACGATGCCCCACGGGATGCCCGCAGCCTCGAGCGCGGCCAGCACTTGCGGCATGCCGTCGAACAGGCGCGTGCGGACCGCGATGTCGGCCTCGTAGTAGTCGAGGAAGACGTCGCGCAGGGCCGGGAACTCAGCATCCTCGGGGCGCAGGCCGAAGGCTGCACCCAGCAGTCCGCGTGCGCCGTGCGAGGCGACGGGACGCAGTTTTTCATAGGCTACCGGCGCCTGGCCGCGTTCGACGACCAGCCGGTTGGCGGCAGCCGCCAAGTCCGGCGCGGTGTCTGCCAGCGTGCCGTCCAGGTCGAAGAAGACCCCTGCGATGCCGCCCGTCATGCTGCCACCCGGCGGAACGCCATCATGTAGTTCACATCGGTGTCGCGGCCCAGCGCATATACCTGCGACAGCGGGTTGTAGGTCATGCCGCGCATTTCCACCAGGTCCAGCCTGGCCTGGCGGGCAAAACGCGCCAGCTCGGAGGGCGTGATGAACTTGTCGTAGTCGTGCGTGCCGCGCGGCAGCATGTTGAGCACATATTCCGCGCCGACGATGGCCAGCAGGTAGGCCTTCAGGTTGCGGTTGATGGTCGAGAAGAACACATAGCCGCCTGGCTTCACCAGCGTGGCACAGGCTTGCACGATCGACGCCGGATCGGGCACGTGTTCCAGCATCTCCATGCAAGTCACCACATCCACGCTGGCCGGTTCACGCGCGGCCAGCGCTTCTGCGGCGATCTCCTCATAGGTCACGGCAACGCCGGACTCCAGGCTGTGCAGGTCCGCCACCTTCAGTGCCTTGGTCGAGAGATCGATACCGCGCACCGTGGCGCCCAGGCGCGCCATGCTTTCGGACAGGATGCCGCCGCCGCAACCCACGTCGACCACGCGCTTGCCAGCCAGGTCGGCGATGCCGTCGATCCAGCCCAGGCGCAGCGGGTTCAGCTCATGCAGCGGCTTGAACTCGCTTTCCGGGTCCCACCAGCGGTGGGCCAGTTCGCTGAACTTGTCGATTTCCTTCGGATCGGCATTGCGGCGCGGCAGGTCCTGATTGGCGGCGTCGGATGCGGAAAGGGTTTGCGATTGCAACGTCATCGTATGCGGGGCCGGCGGAGCTAGCCGCACCGGCGGTGTGAAGGGAAGAGAGGGACAGTCCGGGCAACTGTACCAAAAAAAAAGCCCAGCTTGCGCTGGGCTTTTTTCATCGGAAGGAATCCGATTAACGTGCGCTGCGGGTGCCGACCACTTCGACTTCCACGCGGCGGTTCGGCTGCTGGCAGGCGATCTGGGACTTGCGGTTGCCCTTGCACGACTTCGGGTCGACCTTCAGCTGGCGCTTGCCCTTGCCTTCGGTGTAGACACGGTTGGCTTCAACGCCCTTGCTCACCAGGTAGGCCTTGACCGATTCAGCACGGCGGATCGACAGGCGATCGTTGTACTTGTCCGAACCGAACGAGTCGGTGTGGCCAACGGCGATGATGACTTCCAGGGTGATGCCTTGCAGCTTCGAGACCAGGTCGTCCAGCTTGGCCTTGCCTTCCGGCTTCAGGACAGCCTTGTCGAAGTCGAACAGGGTGTCAGCAGCGAAAGTGACCTTCTCGCTCGAGACGACCGGCGGGGCCACCGGAGCCGGTGCCGGTGCCGCTACGGCCGGGGCCAGGGCGCCGTCGCACAGCGCGTTGGCCGTGGCCGGGGTCCAGGAGCTGTCGCGCCAGCAGAGCTCGTTCGTGCCATTCTTCCACACGTACTCGCTCGTACCGTTGCCCCAGTTGTCGTTCACTGCCTTCTTTTCATAAGGGACGGACTGAGCTTGAGCGGATGCAGCCATTACTGCGGTAGCTGCAACGAGCGCGAGCTTGGCAAATTTTTTCATATTTCTCCTCTCAGGATGAGATCACCGCAGGGTTACTGCGAGCAAATGGACGAAAACAAGTCATACATTCTTCGGAGTATAACATTCTCGATGTGGTGGATGCTCCACTTCGAACAATGTCTGGCTCTTCGCTGGGGAATTGTGCCACAAGGGTCGTTTCCTAAGAAGTAAATATATTCGATTCGCCGCATGGGTTTTGGGCCTGTGGTGTTTGTGCAACATGGGTCTTGTGTCGCCCGCAAAGCCTTGTGGCATCAGGGATTCCGGGTTTCAGTCAGGGCCTCGGGAGGTGTGCGCAAGGGCTGTCCGGAGAGCGGGAGGCGGGGGGTGGCGGCATGTTAGAATGGCACGTTGCCCAGCCGTCAGGCGCCCTCTGTGCCGCGCGCTAAAGGGCCTGTCATTCGCTTAAACCTGCCGCATAAACCACGCCGCAATGGATCCATTCGCAAAAGAAACCCTTCCGGTCTCCCTCGAAGAGGAAATGCGCCGCTCCTATCTTGATTACGCCATGAGCGTGATCGTGGGCCGGGCGCTTCCTGATGTGCGGGACGGCCTGAAACCGGTGCACCGGCGCGTGCTGTTTGCGATGCACGAGCTCAACAACGACTGGAACCGGGCCTACAAGAAGTCGGCCCGTATCGTCGGTGATGTGATCGGTAAGTATCACCCGCACGGCGATACCGCAGTCTACGACACCATCGTCCGCATGGCGCAGAATTTCTCGCTGCGCTACATGCTGGTCGACGGCCAGGGCAATTTCGGTTCGGTCGACGGCGATAACGCCGCGGCCATGCGTTATACCGAAATCCGCCTGGCGAAAATCGCCCACGAGATGCTGTTCGACATCGACAAGGAAACCGTCGATTTCGACAGCAACTACGACGGCTCTGAAAAAGAGCCTTCGATTCTGCCGGCGCGTATTCCCAATCTGCTAATCAACGGTTCGTCCGGTATTGCGGTGGGCATGGCCACCAATATCCCGCCGCATAACCTGAATGAAATCGTTGACGGCTGCCTGCACCTGCTGCGCAACCCGCAGGCCACGGTGGATGAACTGATTGAATTGATTCCGGCGCCGGATTTTCCGACCGCCGGGATTATCTATGGCATCCAGGGCGTTCGCGAAGGCTATCGCACCGGCCGCGGCCGCGTGGTGATGCGGGCCAAGACGCACTTCGAGGACATCGACCGCGGCCAGCGCCAGGCCATCATCGTCGACGAGCTGCCCTACCAGGTCAACAAGCGCACCCTGCTTGAGCGCATCGCCGAACTGGTCACTGAAAAGAAGGTCGAGGGCATTTCCGACATCCGCGACGAGTCGGACAAGTCCGGCATGCGCGTGGTGATCGAGCTCAAGCGCAACGAGGTGCCTGAGGTTGTTCTCAACAACCTGTATAAGAACACCCAGCTGCAGGACACCTTCGGCATGAACATGGTGGCGCTGGTCGATCGCCAGCCGCGCCTGCTGAACCTGCGCCAGATGCTGGAGTACTTCCTGGCGCACCGCCGCGAAGTCGTCACCCGCCGCACCGTGTTCGAGCTGCGCAAGGCGCGCGAGCGCGGCCATGTGCTGGAAGGCCTGGCCGTGGCGCTGGCGAACATCGACGAATTCATCGCCATCATCAAGGCCGCACCGACTCCGCCGATCGCCAAGCAGGAACTGATGGCGAAGGCATGGGATTCGGCCCTGGTCCGCGACATGCTTGCACGCGCCGAAGGCGAGACGCCGGGCGGCCGCGCCTCCTATCGTCCCGACGGGCTGCCGCCGGTATTCGGCATGCAGGCGGACGGCCTGTACCGGCTGTCCGATGGCCAGGCGCAGGAAATCCTGCAGATGCGCCTGCAACGCCTCACCGGGCTCGAACAGGACAAGATCGTCCAGGAATATCGCGACATCATGGCGGTAATTGCCGACCTGCTGGATATCCTGGCCCGGCCGGAGCGTATTACTACCATCATCATCGACGAACTTACTGCGATCCGCGCCGAATTTGGCGATGAACGCCGTTCGCAGATCGAGATGAACGCGACCGAGCTGGACACCGAAGACCTGATCACCCCGCAGGATATGGTGGTTACGCTGTCGCACAGCGGCTATATGAAGAGCCAGCCGATCTCCGAGTACCGCGCGCAAAAGCGCGGCGGACGCGGCAAGCAGGCGGCAGCGACGAAGGAAGACGACTGGATCGACACGCTGTTCGTGGCCAATACCCACGACTACATCCTGTGCTTCTCCAACCGCGGCCGGCTCTACTGGCTGAAGGTCTACGAGGTGCCGCAGGGTTCGCGCAACTCGCGCGGGCGCCCGATCGTCAACATGTTCCCGCTGTCCGAAGGCGAGAAGATCAATGTGATCCTGCCGGTCAAGCAGTTTGACGCCGAGCACTTCATCTTCATGGCCACCGCCCGCGGCACGGTCAAGAAGACCGCGCTGACCGAGTTCTCCAATCCGCGCAAGGCTGGCATCATCGCGGTCGACCTGGACGAGGGCGACTACCTGATCGGCGCGGCCGTGACCGATGGCCAGCACGATGTGATGCTGTTCTCCGACGCCGGCAAGGCGGTGCGCTTCGACGAGAACGACGTGCGTCCGATGGGCCGCCAGGCGCGCGGCGTGCGCGGCATGAACCTTGAAGACGGCCAGACCGTGATCGCCATGCTGGTGGCGCCGGCCGAGACCGCCGAAGAGGCTGAGGCGGGCATGCGCGGCAGCGTGCTGACCGCGACCGAGAACGGCTACGGCAAGCGTACCCCCATTGCTGAGTACACTCGACACGGCCGCGGCACCAAGGGCATGATTGCGATCCAGACGAGCGAGCGCAATGGCCGTGTGGTGGCGGCAGCACTGGTTTCGCCCGAGGACGAGATCATGCTGATCACCACCGGTGGCGTACTGATCCGTACCCGCGTGGCCGAAATCCGCGAAATGGGCCGCGCCACGCAGGGTGTCACGCTGATCAACGTTGACGAAGGCACCAAGTTGTCCGGGCTGCAGCGCATCGTCGAAAGTGATGCCGACAACGGCGCCGGTGGCGAAGAGGCTGAAGATGCCGACGGCGCAGAAGGTGCTGCCGGGGCCGACGCGGACGCCAATCCGTAAGACAAATCGTAAATTGTTGCAACAATAGGACGCCAGCCGGAACTCGCCTCGCGGCTGTCCGGACTAAAACGGACGTATTTACCAGGGAGTCACAATGCTCAAAACCTATCGACGTATCGCAATTCTGGCTGCTTTCGTTCCGACCTTCATGATGGCGCAGCATGCCCACGCGCAGGATGCGGAAAAGACAGCAGCCATCAAGGAACTGCTTTCCGTCATGCAGGCAGACCAGGCCGTCAAGGGCCAGGCCGAAAACTGGCAGCAAGGCGCCAAGCAGGAAGCTCCGCTGGTGCTGGAACAAGTGCTGGTCGAGAATAAGACCCTGAACGACAAGCAGAAGCAGGCCGCTGTCGAAAAGCTGAAGAAGAACGGCGCGGTCCAGCGCATGGTTGATGGTGCCGGTTCGGCGTTCAGCACTGATGGCTTCCGCAAGGACGCGATTCAGGCGCACTACGATGCCTTTGGCAAGTACTACTCGACGGCGGAACTCAAGGACCTGACCACCTTTCTGAAGTCGCCGACCGGCCAGAAGTTCATGGCCAACCAGGGCAAGGCGACCCAGGAGATCTGGGGCTCGATGATGCAGAAGTACGGCCCGCAGGTCGGCAAGTCGATGCGCGACGCCGCCGAGAAGGAAATCACCGCAGCTTCGAAGTGATGCTGGCGTGATCCGCGACTGAATCAGACCGCCGCCCGCCTGCAGCCTTGCAGGCCGGTGCGGCACCGGGGCCAGGCCCCGGGTGCCCAACGGGGCGCGGGTTTTGAGGGATAATGGCTGCTTGGGTAACACCGGCAGCCATTTTTCCATTCTCCGTCTCATGAACGATCCCCAGAATCCCGCTCTTGCCGGCATGATGCAGCGTGCATTGGCCGAACGCGTCTACAACTTCTCGCCCGGTCCGGCTGTGCTGCCTGCCGAAGTGCTGCAACAGGCTGCCGAGGAGATGCTGTCCTGGCGCGGGACCGGGGTTTCGGTGATGGAGATGAGCCACCGTAGCCGCGAGTTCGAAGGCATCCAGGCTGAAGCGATCGCGGACCTGCGCGAACTGCTGCATATTCCGTCCAACTTCCATGTGCTGTTCCTGCAGGGCGGCGCCATCGGCGAGAACGGCATCGTGCCGCTGAACCTGATGCGCCTGCGCAGCGCCGACGCGCCCAAGGCTGACTTTGTCGTCACCGGCACCTGGTCGGTCAAGACCGAGCAGGAAGCCCGCCGCTATGGCGCGGTCAATATCGCGGCCACCAGCGAGGCGCAGAAATTCCACCGCATCCCCGAAGTCGCGGACTGGAAGCTGTCGGACGATGCCGGCTACGTGCACCTGTGCACCAACGAAACCATCGTCGGCGTGGAGTTCCAGGACATTCCCGATATCGGCCAGGTCAAGGGCGACCGCATCGTGGTTGCGGACGCATCCAGCCATATCCTGTCGCGCCCGATCGACTGGTCGCGCGTGCAGGTGGTCTACGGCGGCGCGCAGAAGAATATCGGCCCGGCCGGCGTCACCATCGTGATCGTGCGCGACGACCTGATCGGCCATGCCCACCCGCTGTGCCCGTCGGCATTCAACTGGCGCCTGGTGGCCGAGCACAACTCGATGTACAACACGCCGCCGACCTATGCGATCTATATCGCCGGCCTGGTCTTCAAATGGCTCAAGCGCCAGGGCGGCGTGCCCGCGATCGAGCAGCGCAATATCGCCAAGGCGTCGGCGCTGTACAACTACCTGGACCAGAGCGATTTCTATCGCAACGAGATCCATCCGAGCTGCCGCTCGCGCATGAACGTGCCGTTCTTCCTGGGCGACGAATCGCGCAATGAGGCGTTCCTGCAGCAGGCGCGGGCCAACGGCCTGGTGCAGCTCAAGGGACACAAGACCGTGGGCGGCATGCGCGCCAGCATCTATAACGCGATGTCGCTGGAAGGCGTGATGGCGCTGGTCGATTTCATGCGCGAGTTCGAGCGTACGTCCGCCTGACGCGCATTCCCGCTAGCTGCCCGCGCACGTCAGGCACAGTGCGCCGGCAGGCAGCGGTCAGTTTTTCTCCGGCCGCCGCGCCCCGGCGGCCCACCGGATTCATACAAAATGACAAGCCAAGACCGCACCCCAGCGCGCGAGGAGACGCCGCCCAACGACAACCACCTGAGCGAAGCCGAGCGCAAGCTGTCGGTCGAGCTCAGCCCGCTGCGCGAGCAGATCGACACCGTTGACCGCGAGCTGCTGGCGATGCTGAACCGCCGCGCCAAGCTGGCGCTCGAGGTCGGCGAGGTCAAGAAGAAGTACGGCGCGCCGGTGTTCCGCCCGGAGCGCGAGCTGCAGGTGATCCGCAAGGTGCAGGGTGCCAACCCCGGCCCGCTGCTGGGCGAAAGCGTGGCGGCGATCTGGCGCGAGGTGATGTCCGCCTGCCGCGGGCTGGAAAAGCCGTTGGAAGTGGCTTTCCTCGGCCCGGCCGGCACGTTCTCCGAGCAGGCGCTGTATGCGCACTTCGGCCATGAGGTGTCGGGCGTGCCTTGCCCGAGCATCGACGAGGTGTTTCGTGCCGTCGAGGCGGGCACGGTCGAGTACGGCGTGGTGCCGGTCGAGAATTCCACTGAGGGCGCGGTGTCGCGCACGCTCGACCTGTTCCTGCAGACCTCGCTGAAGATCAGCGGCGAGATCGCGCTCAAGGTGCACCACAACCTGATGGCATCCACGCCCGACATGCAGGGCGTCACGGTGGTGCGCGCGCATGCGCAGGCACTGGCGCAGTGCCAGCACTGGCTGACCGCCAACTATCCACACCTGGAGCGCCAGGCGGTGTCGAGCAATGCCGAGGCCGCGCGCATGGCAAGCGAAGACCCGACCGTGGCTGCGATTGCCGGCGAGTCCGCCGCCAACCGCTATCACCTGCATATCGTGCGCACGCATATCCAGGACGATCCGCACAACCGCACGCGCTTTGCCGTGATCGGCCGCTATGAGACCGAGCCGTCGGGCAGCGACCAGACCTCGATGATCCTGTCGGTGCCCAACAAGGCGGGCGCGGTGTACCAGTTGCTGGCGCCGCTGGCGGAGAACGGCGTGTCGATGTGCCGCTTCGAGTCGCGCCCGGCGCGCAGCGGCGCGTGGGAGTACTACTTCTACGTCGATGTGGAAGGGCACCAGCATGAGCCGGCAGTGGCGCGAGCCATCGAAGAACTGCGCCGCAACGCGGCCTACCTGAAGGTGCTGGGCTCGTATCCGTCGAGCAAGTAAGGCAGCCAGGCAAGAACAAGGAGACGAGATGGCAGAGCAGGGTAAGCAAGGCGGCACGGTGTTCGGACCCGGCTATGTGCGGGCGATTTCGCCGTACGTGGCCGGCAAGCCGATTTCGGAAGTCGCGCGCGAGTTCGGCCTGGACGAGGCCGGCATCGTCAAGCTCGCCTCCAATGAGAATCCGCTTGGCATGCCCGAGTCGGCCCGCCGCGCGGTGGCCGATGCGGTGGCTGAACTCGGCCGCTACCCGGATTCCAACGGCTTTGCGCTGAAGGGCGCGCTGTCGGCGCGCTTCGGCGTGCCCGCCGACTGGCTGACGCTGGGCAATGGCAGCAACGACATCCTGGAGCTGGCCGCGCATGCGCTGGTGGAGCCGGGCCAGTCGATCGTCTATGCCGAGTACTCGTTCGCGGTCTACGCGCTGGCCACGCAGGAGATCGGTGCACGCGCCATCGAAGTGCCCGCGCGCGACTACGGCCATGACCTGGAGGCGATGGCCGCGGCGATCGCGCCGGATACCCGCCTGGTCTTTATCGCCAACCCGAACAACCCGACCGGCACGTTCGTGCCGGCGGCGCAGATCGAAGCCTTCATACAGCGGGTGCCGGCCAGCGTGGTGGTGGTGCTGGACGAGGCGTACAACGAATACCTGGATGCGGACCAGCAATACGATTCGCTCGCCTGGGTGCGCCGCTATCCGAACCTGATGGTGTCGCGCACGTTCTCCAAGGCCTATGGCCTGGCGGGCCTGCGCATCGGCTACGCGGTGGCGCAACCGGAGTTGTCGGACTTGCTGAACCGCATCCGCCAGCCGTTCAACGTCAACAGCGTGGCGCAGGCGGCGGCCATCGCCGCGCTGGGCGATGCCGATTTCCTGCGCCGCAGCGCCGAGCTGAACCGTGCCGGCAAGCGCCAGCTGACCGATGCCTTCGACCGGCTTGGGCTGGAATACGTGCCGTCGTCCGGCAACTTCGTGATGGTGCGCGTGGGCGATGACGACGGCGCCGGCGCGCGCGTCAACCTGGCGTTGCTGAAGCAGGGCGTGATCGTGCGGCCGGTGGGCAACTACAACCTGCCGCGCTGGCTGCGCGTCACCATCGGCCTGGCCGAGGAGAACGCGGCCTTCATCGCGGCGCTGGAGCGGGCGCTGGCGTGAGCGCGGCTACAATCGCGGCGTTCCGCAGCGTGTAGCGGCGGGCTGCTTGCCTGCCGCTTTGCCAATCATCGATTTACCTCGGCCTGGTCCGAGCCACTGCCCCTAGCGGCCTGAGATTGTGAGTGCATTGCATTTTTCCCGTGTTGTCATTGTCGGTGTCGGCCTGATCGGCGGCTCGCTCGCGCTGGCGCTCAAGCGCGCCGGCGTGGTGGGCACGGTGGTCGGGGTGGGGCGCTCGCCGGCGTCGCTGCAGAAGGCGCTGGATCTTGGGGTGATCGACGAGGCCGCGACGCTGGCGGATGCCGCGCGCGGCGCCAGCGTGATCGTGCTGTGCGCGCCGGTGGCGCAGAACTTTGCGCTGCTGCACGCGCTGGAGCCGCACCTGCAGCCGGGCACTATCGTCACCGATGCCGGCAGCACCAAGTCAGACGTGATCATGGCGGCCAAGACGGCGCTGGGCGACAAGGTCGCGCAGTTCGTGCCGGCACACCCGATCGCCGGACGCGAGCTCAATGGCGTGGAGGCGGCGCTGCCGGACCTGTACGCTGGCAAGAAGACCGTGCTGTGCCCGCTGCAGGAAAACTCGCGCGCCGATGTCGCCGCGGTGCGCGCCATGTGGGAAAGCGCCGGCGCAGAATGCCACGTGATGTCGGCGGTGCAGCACGACGCGGTGTTCGCCGCGGTCAGCCACCTGCCGCACGTGCTGTCGTACGCGCTGGTGGCGCAGGTCGCCAATGCGGAAGATGCGGCGCTGAAGCTGGGCTTCGCCGGTGGCGGCTTCCGCGATTTCACGCGCATCGCGGCCTCGTCGCCGGAGATGTGGCGCGATATCTGCGTGGCCAACCGCGACGCGCTGCTGCGTGAGCTGAATACCTACCAGTCGGTGCTGGCGCACCTGAAGGCGCAGATCGAGAAGGGCGACGGCGACGCGCTCGAACGCATCTTCGCGCGCGCCAGCAAGACCCGGCTGGCCTGGGGCGCAGAGCGTGCCGCGGGCAACCATACCGAACCCTGAACCAATCGCCTGACCGCGGCGCCCCGGCGCCCACGAAAACCATGGAACACCTGACGCTAGGCCCCCTGACCCGCGCCACCGGCACCGTCCGGCTGCCGGGCTCGAAGAGCATCTCCAACCGCGTGCTGCTGCTGGCCGCACTGGCCAATGGCGAGACCCGCGTGCGCGACCTGCTCGATTCGGACGATACCCGCGTGATGCTGCAGGCGCTGCGCACGCTGGGCGTGGCCTGGCGGCAGGAGGGCGCCGACTATATCGTCACCGGCGCCGGCGGCAACTTCCCGAACAAGTCGGCCGAGCTGTTCATGGGCAATGCCGGCACGGCGATCCGCCCGCTCACCGCTGCGCTGGCGCTGCAGGGCGGCAGCTACAAGCTGTCGGGCGTGCCGCGCATGCATGAGCGGCCAATCGGCGACCTGGTCGACGGCTTGCGCCAGGTGGGCGCCGTGATCGACTACCTGGGCAATGAAGGCTTTCCGCCGCTGCATATCCAGCCGGCCGGTATCCGCATCGATGCGCCGATCCGCGTGCGCGGCGATGTGTCGAGCCAGTTCCTGACCGCGCTGCTGATGAGCCTGCCGATGGCGCAATCCGACAGCGGCCGCATCGAGATCGAGGTGGTGGGCGAGCTGATCTCCAAGCCGTATATCGAGATCACGCTGAACCTGCTGGCGCGCTTCGGCATCCAGGCGGAACGCCAGGGCTGGGAACGCTTCGTGCTGCCGGCCGGTGCCACTTACCGCTCGCCGGGCGAGATCTTTGTCGAGGGCGATGCGTCGTCTGCTTCTTATTTCCTGGCGGCCGGTGCGATCGGCGGCGGCCCGGTCCGGGTGGAAGGCGTGGGCATGGCCAGCATCCAGGGCGATGTGCGCTTCGCCGAGGCGCTCAACCGCATGGGCGCCAATGTGATGGCCGGCGACAACTGGATCGAAGTGCGCGGCACGGAACGCGACGACGGGCGCCTGCACGGCATCGAACTGGACTGCAACCATATCCCCGATGCGGCGATGACGCTGGCGGTGGCGGCGCTGTTTGCCGAAGGCACGACCACGCTGACCAATATCGCCAGCTGGCGCGTCAAGGAAACGGACCGTATCGCGGCGATGGCGACGGAACTGCGCAAGCTCGGCGCAGTCGTGGAAGAAGGGGCAGACTACCTGCGGGTGACGCCGCCGCAGCCTTGGCAGACTCCGGCCGAAGGCATTGGCACCTATGATGACCATCGCATGGCGATGTGCTTCTCGCTGGCGGCCTTCGGGCCGCTGCCGGTGCGGATCAATGATCCGGGCTGTGTGGCGAAGACGTTCCCGGATTACTTCAGCGTGTTTGCGGGCGTGACCGGCTAAGCGCTGGCCAGGTTGGCGTTGTCGGGCTGCGCCGGGGCGTGGTCGCGGGCAGCCCCGGCCTGGCGGCGCTCGCGCTTCTCCCAGTAGCGATCGAAGAAGTAATGGGCCACGGTATTGACGGCCGGTTCGATGAAGGTGATGGCACCGCTGATGGCGAGGCTGCCGGTCAGCGCATACGTCACGCTGAACGCGATGCTGAGGTGCATGATGCCGAACGTCAGGGTTTTTGCCATGGTAGATTGCCTCGCGACTGGACGGAAAGGGCACCGTGCTGCGGCTTCGGTGAAGTGCCATGAATCAAATGATAATGATTCTCAGTTGAATTCACAATCAATCGTTTCTCTTGGTTTTATAAACAATGACTATCGTCAACGTCATCGCCATTGACGGGCCGACTGCCTCGGGCAAGGGCACTGTCGCGCACAAGGTCGCGGATGCCGTGGGCTTTCACTTGCTCGACAGCGGCGCCCTGTACCGGCTCGTGGCGCTGGCCAGCGACCGCGCCGGGATTGACCTGGCGGACGTGGACGCCCTTGCAAGAATCGCTTCCCGCCTCGATGTGAAGTTCGGCCCTGACCGCGTCTGGCTGCAAGGCGAGGAAGTCAGCCTGGCAATCCGCGCCGAGGCGATCGGCAACCGGGCCTCGGCCATCGCCGTGCACCAGCCGGTGCGCGATGCGCTGACCCAGCTGCAGCGCAGCTTCCGCAAGCTGCCGGGGCTGGTGGCCGACGGCCGCGACATGGGCACCGTGATCTTCCCGGATGCGCCGCTCAAGGTGTTCCTGACCGCAAGTGTTGAGGCGCGCGCTCGCAGGCGCTATAAACAATTGATTGATAAGGGAATTTCTGCTAATATTGAAGACCTTTTGCGTGACCTTGAAGCGCGCGATGTACGGGATCGCACCCGCACTGCCGCGCCGCTTCGTCCCGCCGAGGATGCAAAGCTGCTGGATACCTCCGATATGACGGTGGACCAGGCAGTGGCGCAGGTGCTGGAGTGGTTTGCCGCTGTGCGGCCCGATGCATGAGATGCATGCGGGCGCATCAGTAGAAGCGGCGTACCCCGACGGCACCAGATAGCGCCAGCCCGGGCAAGACTTGTGGCTGGCTTGTGTCAAACCTGACCCCGCTGCACTGGCAGACTGAGCGCGATAGTCGCGCCGGCCAGCGTACTGCGGATTTCACCTTACGTTTATGTCCGACCTGCAAACTAACGAATCCTTTGCCGCACTGTTCGAGGAATCCGTCGCCCGCTCCAATATGAAGGCTGGCGAAGTGATCTCCGCTGAAGTCGTGCGCATCGACCACAATTTCGTGGTCGTCAATGCCGGCCTCAAGTCCGAGGCATTCGTGCCGGTGGAGGAGTTCCTGAACGACCAGGGCGAACTCGAAGTGCAGGCCGGCGACTACGTCTCCGTGGCCATCGATGCGCTCGAGAACGGCTATGGCGACACCATCCTCTCCCGCGACAAGGCCAAGCGCCTGGCATCGTGGCTGAACCTCGAGAAGGCGCTGGAAGACGGCGAAATTATCTCGGGTACCGTGACCGGCAAGGTCAAGGGCGGCCTGACGGTGATGGTCAACGGCATCCGCGCGTTCCTGCCGGGTTCGCTGGTTGACGTGCGCCCGATCAAGGACACCACCCCGTACGAAGGCAAGACCCTGGAATTCAAGGTCATCAAGCTGGATCGCAAGCGCAACAACGTGGTGCTGTCGCGCCGCGCCGTGGTCGAAGCGACCCTGGGCGAAGAGCGCCAGAAGCTGATGGAAACCCTGAAGGAAGGTGCCATCGTCAACGGTATCGTCAAGAACATCACCGACTACGGCGCGTTCGTGGACCTGGGTGGCATTGACGGCCTGCTGCACATCACCGACCTGGCCTGGCGCCGTGTCCGCCACCCGAGCGAAGTGCTGTCGGTTGGCCAGGAAATCACCGCCAAGATCCTCAAGTTCGACCAGGAAAAGAACCGCGTCTCGCTGGGCGTGAAGCAGCTGGGCGAAGATCCGTGGGTCGGCATCTCGCGCCGCTACCCGCAAGGCACCCGCCTGTTCGGTAAGGTGACCAACCTGACCGACTACGGCGCGTTCGTCGAGATCGAAGCCGGCATCGAAGGCCTGGTGCACGTGTCGGAAATGGACTGGACCAACAAGAACGTTGCTCCGTCCAAGGTTGTCCAGCTGGGCGACGAAGTCGAGGTCATGGTGCTGGATATCGACGAAGACAAGCGTCGTATCAGCCTGGGCATGAAGCAGTGCAAGGCCAACCCGTGGGACGATTTCTCGCGTAACCACAAGAAGGGCGACAAGCTGGCCGGCCAGATCAAGTCGATCACCGACTTCGGCGTGTTCATTGGCCTGCCGGGCGGCATCGACGGCCTGGTGCACCTGTCCGACCTGTCGTGGCAAGAGACTGGCGAAGAAGCGGTGCGCAAGTACAAGAAGGGCGACGAAGTCGAAGCCGTGGTCCTTGGCATCGACGTCGACAAGGAGCGCATCTCGCTGGGCATCAAGCAGCTGTCGGGCGATCCGTTCAACAACTTCATCTCGGCCAACGACAAGGGTTCGCTGGTTCAGGGCACCATCAAGGCCGTTGACGCCAAGGGCGCCGTGGTCCAGCTGGCTGACGATGTGGAAGGCTACCTGCGTGCATCGGAAATCTCCGCTGACCGCGTGGAAGACGCCCGCAACGTGCTGAAGGAAGGCGAGCAGATCACCGCCCTGGTGGTGAACGTCGACCGCAAGTCGCGCAACATCAACCTGTCGATCAAGGCCAAGGACAGCGCAGAGCAGCAAGAAGCGATGCAAAAGTTCCAGGCTGACACCGGCACGGCTGGCACGACCAACCTCGGCGCCCTGCTGAAGGCCAAGCTCGGCCAGGACAACCAGTAATCGCAGGCCCCCGCGCTTGCGCGTATGCCCATGACCAAGTCGGAGCTCGTCGAAAAACTGGCTGCCCGCTTCCCCCAGCTGCTGCTGCGGGACGCGGACATCTCGGTCAAAACGATACTCGACGCGATGTCCGAGGCGCTGGCCGACGGCCATCGCATCGAGATCCGCGGATTCGGCAGTTTTGGTCTGAACAAGCGTCCGCCTCGCGTGGGGCGCAATCCCAAGTCCGGCGAGCGTGTGCTGGTGCCCGAGAAACGGGTGCCGCACTTCAAGGCGGGCAAGGAATTGCGCGAACGGGTTGACCGTAGCCAGCCGGTGCCTGCGGGCGTCAATGGCAACGGCCATTCCGGCGGCGCGGTGCAAGCCGCGCCGGGCAAGGCTGGCCAGGGTGCGGCTCCCGCCACACCGGCGGGATTGCATGAGAGCGGGCTGAATTTTGTCCGCTCTTGATTGTCCGGGCTTTGCCTGCTGCTTGTGTTGTCTGAGAAAAGCGCCCTGTTGGGGCGCTTTTTCTATTTCTGCCGGCCTCGCGAGCGTGCCGATGCAGGTGCCGCATCGTGCCCAAGCGCTTTGCCAGCGTCTGACGGCGGCGCCGCATCAGACCCCGTCAGGGCCGCAGTCAGGGCCGCGTTAGCGCCCGGTTACCGATTAGGTGAAGTGTATCCGTTACAATGCCGGGGTCTTAGCCGGACCTCGCGCGAGTGCGCCGGTGCCGCTTCCACGTCACGCTGACACTCTGCCAACCGCATGAAACTGTTCGCCTGGATCGTCCGTATCGTCGTATTCGTGCTGCTGTTCGTGCTGGCGCTGCGCAATACCGCCGAAGCCTCGCTGCAGCTGTTCTTCAATGCCGTCTGGCATGCGCCGCTGATCCTGATCCTGTTCGCCGCCTTCGTGCTGGGCGCGGTGGCGGCACTGGCATCGGTCGCGCCCGGGTTGATGCGCCAGCGCATGGAGGTGGCGAAGCTGCGCCGCGCGGCCGCGGAGGCGCAGGCACCGGCGTCCGCCGCAGCCGCAGCGTCGTCGGCGGCCGCATCCGCGCCGCGTGACGGCAAGCCTGTTCCCTATAACGTAGTCGGCCCGAAAGTCTGATCCATGATGTTTGAAACCTGGTGGCTGCTGGCGCTGCCACTTGTCTTTGGCCTTGGCTGGATGGCGGCGCGTTTCGACGTGCGCCAGCTCATCAGCGAACAGGGTGCCTTGCCGCGCTCGTACTTCAAGGGCCTCAATTTCCTGCTCAACGAGCAACCCGACCAGGCCATCGATGCCTTTATCGAGGTGGCCCGGCTGGACCCGGAAACCACCGAGCTGCATTTTGCGCTGGGCGCGCTGTTCCGCCGCCGCGGCGAAACCGAGCGCGCCATCCGCGTGCATCAGAACCTGGCGACCCGCCCCGACCTGCCCGAGCCCGAGCGCGAGCATGCCTTGTTTGAACTGGGCGAGGACTTCCTGCGCGCCGGGCTGTTGGACCGTGCCGAGGAATCGCTGCGCCGGCTGATGTCGGGCCCGTACGCGGCGTCGGCCAAGCGCGTGCTGCTTGAGCTCTATGAAGTGGAAAAGGAGTGGCAGAAGGCGATCGAGGCCGCGCGCGAACTGCAGACGCTGGAGCAGACGAGCTACAGCCTGCAGATTGCCCAGTTCTGCTGCGAGTTGGCGCAGGACGCGCTGCAGCGCAAGCGCCCCGAAGATGCGGTGAAGTGGCTGAACCAGGCCGTTGCCGAGAATCCTGCCAACGTGCGCGCCCCGATCCTGCTGGGCGACGTGGCAGCGGCCGCGGGCGACGCCCGCGCGGCGCTTGGCCACTGGCTTGGCATCGAACGGCAGGATGCATCCTTCCTGCCGCTGGTGGCGGACCGCGTGGTCAAGGCCTACGCCAGCCTGCAAGAGGGGGGCGCCGCGCTGGAATGGCTGCGCGGCCTGCTCAAGGGCAAGCTGGCGCCGGAGGTGCTCGATACCGCCTACAAGGCAGAACTGGACGTGAACGGCCCGGAAGCCGCCGCGCGCCTGATGCGCGAGCAGCTGCGCCGCCAGCCCACGCTGCTGGCGCTGACCAAGTATTTCGAGGCGCAGGCGGCGGTGGCCGCGGCCGGCGCCCCGTCCGCGCAGCCGGCGGGTGCCGATGCCCCGGCAGAGGGTGCCGAGGGCGCCGACGGCAACAACGAGCAAGCGCAGGAAACCACGGCCATCCGTGACCTGCTGCAGCTGCGCACGCGCAACCTCGCGCGCTATACCTGCCGCGAGTGCGGCTTCCGCGCCCGGCTTTTCTATTGGCAATGCCCGGGATGCAACCGCTGGGAAACCTACGCCCCGCGACGCTCCGAGACGCTCGGCTGATCCCGGGCGGTCCTGTGCAAACAGAATTGAATTAACGCTATGAAAGTCACCATCATCGGCAGCGGCTATGTCGGCCTTGTCACCGGCGCCTGCCTGGCGGAACTTGGCAATGACGTGTTCTGCCTGGACCTGGACGAGCAGAAGATCGCGCTGCTTAACGCGGGCGGCGTGCCGATCTACGAGCCGGGCCTGCAGGAACTGATCCAGCGCAACCGTGCCGCCGGGCGGCTGACCTTTTCCACCGACGTGGCGGCCAGTGTCGAGCACGCCGACGTGCAGTTCATCGCCGTGGGCACGCCCCCGGACGAAGACGGCTCTGCCGACCTGAAGTACGTGTTGGCGGCGGCGCGCAATATCGGCCGCCATATGACCGGCTTCAAGGTCGTGGTCGACAAGTCCACGGTACCGGTGGGCACCGGCGACCGCGTGGCCGCCGCGATCCGCGAGGAGCTGGTTGCGCGCAGCCTGGAAGACCTGCAGTTCTCGGTCGTGTCGAACCCCGAGTTCCTGAAAGAGGGCGCCGCGGTCGAGGACTTCATGCGCCCGGACCGCATCGTGCTGGGCTGCAACGCCGACGTCGCCGGCCGCCACGCGCAGGCCACCATGCGCCAGCTTTACGCGCCGTTCAACCGGCACCACGAGCGCACCTTCTACATGGACGTGCGCTCGGCCGAGTTCACCAAGTACGCGGCCAATTCGATGCTGGCCACGCGCATCTCGTTCATGAACGAGCTGGCCAACCTGGCCGACGAGGTTGGCGCCGATATCGAACTCGTGCGCATGGGCATCGGTTCGGACCCGCGCATCGGCTACAGCTTCCTGTATGCCGGCGCCGGCTATGGCGGTTCATGCTTTCCCAAGGACGTGCAGGCGCTGATGCGCACTGCCGCCGATCATGGCAAGCCGATGCGCGTACTGGAGGCGGTGGAAACGGTCAACGGCGCGCAGAAGCGCGTGCTGGGCGACAAGGTTGTGCGCCGCTTCGGCGATGACCTGACCGGCCGCACCTTTGCCGTGTGGGGCCTGGCCTTCAAGCCCAACACCGACGACATGCGCGAGGCGCCGTCGCGGGTGCTGGCGCGCGAACTGGTGTCGCGCGGCGCGTCGCTGCGCATGCACGACCCGGTGTCGATGGCCGAAGCCCGGCGCGTGCTGGATGCCGACCTGGCCGACCTGCCGGGCGGCGCCGCGCGCGTGAGTTTCCACGAGAACCAGATGGATGCGCTGGACGGCGCCGACGCGCTGGTGATCGTGACGGAATGGAAGGTGTTCCGCAGCCCCGATTTCGGCCAGATCAAGCGGCGCCTGAAGACCCCGGTGATCTTCGACGGGCGCAACCTGTATGAGCCCGAGGCCATGGTCGAGAACGGCGTGGAGTACCACGCCATCGGCCGCCCGACCCGGCCGGCCGTGAACGAATGAGGCGCCGGCGGGTCAACGGACTCATCAACCGATAAGCTATCGCGACGGCTGCGGCCTTCGCGATATTGCCAAGGATCTTCATGAACAAGACCGTCATTCCGCAGGAGCAGATCCGGCAGTCCCATATCCTGGTGGTTGGCGACATGATGCTGGACCGCTACTGGTTCGGCGATGTGGAACGCATCTCGCCGGAAGCGCCGGTGCCGGTGGTGCAGGTCAAGCGCAGCGACGAGCGCCTGGGCGGCGCCGCCAATGTGGCCCGCAATGCCGCGGCGCTGGGCGCACGCGTGGGCATGCTGGGCGTGGTCGGCGACGACGAGCCGGCCCGCACGCTCGAAACGCTGCTGGGCGAGAGCCACGTGCAGCCCTACCTGCACCGCGATCCCAAGCTCAACACCACCATCAAGCTGCGCGTGGTGGCGCACCAGCAGCAGTTGCTGCGCGTGGATTTCGAGAGCGCGCCGGCGCATGAAGTGCTGGCCGCGGTACAGGACCGCTTCCTGGCCCTGATCAACGACTACCAGGTGCTGGTGCTGTCCGATTACGGCAAAGGCGGCCTGACCCACGTCACGCGCATGATCGACGCCAGCCGCGCGGCCGGGCGCAAGGTGCTGATCGACCCCAAGGGCGACGACTACTCGCGCTACCGCGGCGCCACCCTGATCACCCCCAACCGGGCCGAGATGCGTGCCGTGGTCGGCGCCTGGAAGACCGAGGCCGACCTGACCATCCGTGCGCAGAACCTGCGCCGCGGGCTGCAGTTGGAGGCACTGCTGCTGACGCGCTCGGAAGAGGGCATGACGCTCTACACCGAGGCCGAGGTGCTGCACGTCTCCGCCCAGGCGCGCGAGGTCTATGATGTATCGGGTGCGGGCGATACCGTGATCGCCACGCTCGCCACCATGCTGGGTGCCGGCGTGCCGCTCAAGGAAGCCGTGCAGCATGCCAATCGTGCCGGCGCCATCGTGGTGGGCAAGCTTGGTACCGCCGTCGTCTCCTATTCTGAATTGTTCGGCGCTGCCCCGTGAGGCGTGGCGCCCCCATCCTGATCCGACCATGACCATCATCGTCACCGGCGCCGCTGGCTTTATCGGCAGCAACCTCGTCAAGGGCCTGAACGACCGCGGCGAGACCAACGTCATCGCCGTCGATAACCTGACCCGTGCCGACAAGTTCCACAACCTGGTCGACTGCGAGATCTCCGACTACCTGGACAAGCAGGACTTCCTCGCGCGCTTTGCCCGCGGCGAGTTCGGCAAGGTGCGGGCGGTATTCCATGAAGGCGCGTGCTCCGACACCATGGAGACCGACGGCCGCTACATGATGGAGAACAACTACCGTTACACGCTGTCGCTGATGGAGAGCTGCCTGGAACAGGGCACGCAGTTCCTGTACGCGTCGTCGGCGGCCACCTACGGCGCCTCGCAGGTGTTCCGCGAAGACCGCGAGTTCGAGCGCCCGCTGAACGTGTACGGCTACTCCAAGTTCCTGTTCGACCAGATCGTGCGGCGCCGGCTGCCGTCGGCGCTGTCGCAGATCGTGGGCTTCCGCTACTTCAACGTGTACGGCCCGCGTGAAACGCACAAGGGCCGCATGGCCTCGGTCGCCTTCCACAACTTCAACCAGTTCCGCGCCGACGGCACGGTGAAGCTGTTCGGCGAGTACGGCGGCTATGCCCCGGGCATGCAGAGCCGTGACTTCGTCTCGGTCGAGGACGTGGTCAAGGTCAACCTGCACTTCTTTGACTATCCGGACAAGTCCGGCATCTTCAACCTCGGCACCGGCCGCGCGCAGCCGTTCAACGACATCGCCGCGACCGTGGTCAACACCCTGCGCGAGGCCGAAGGCAAGCCGCGCCTGTCGCTGGAAGAACTGGTGCAGGAAGGCCTGCTCGAGTACGTCAAGTTCCCCGATGCGCTGCGCGGCAAGTACCAGTGCTTTACGCAGTCGGATGTGTCGAAGCTGCGCAGCGCCGGCTACAGCGAGCCCTTCCTGTCCGTCGAGGAAGGCGTGGCGCGCTACTGCCGCTGGCTGATCGAACGCGCCGGCTGATACCGGCGCGCAACCGGCCGACACGCTTTCGTGCGGCCGGTGTCAACTTTTGTTGCCGCCTGGGCCGCCGCTGCGGCCCGCCCCTATCCTGACCTGACCTCGCCGCCCCGGCGGGGGTGGTACCTCAGACGATCCACAGGAAAGGAGAGCCTTTATGTTCAAGCATTGGGTCCGGCAACTTGCCCGGCGTTTTTCCCTGGTTTCCCTCGCTGCAACCATCTGCCTGTTCGCGGGCGGTGCCGCGCTTGCCGCCATCGATGTCAATACGGCGGACGAGGCGGCGCTGACCTCGGTCAAGGGCGTTGGACCGGCCACCGCCCGCAACATCATCGACGAACGCAACAAGCGTGGGCCCTACAAGGACGCCGCGGACCTGGCCGAGCGCGTCAGCGGCATCGGGCCGAAGTCCGTGGCGAAGCTGCAGGACGCTGGCCTTGCCATCGGCACGAAGGGAGCCGCAGCAGCGGCGCCGGCCCCGGCCCCGGCACCGGCCAAGGCGGGTAAGGCAGCGCCCGCGGCGGCGGCCAGGCCGGCGCGCTAGCAGGCTCAGAGACTGGCGCCCGGCTGTCGCGTGGCCGGGCGCTCTCCTTGCTGGTATGGGTTGTGCTAGACCCTTGCCGCTTCGCACGCCCCGTGGCGGCGGAGTATCATGCGGACGCCGCGCTGGCAGGATCTGCCGCGCGCGGCTGCCGACAGGCACGCATCTACCAAACAACCAGGCGCAAACGCGGCGGCTGCCGACCAGGCGGCCAGCCCCGGACCACAGGGAGCAGAACAATATGGCGAATGGCGAGGACGCGGGATTCCTGCCGCAATGGCGGCTCAAGACCGAAGGTGTGATCGGGCCGGATGAGCGGCTGCCCGCCGGGCAGACGCTGCTGGCCGGCATCCAGCACGTGGTGGCGATGTTCGGCTCGACTGCCATTGCACCGATCCTGATGGGTTTCAACCCGAATATCGCCATCCTGTTTTCCGGCATCGGCACGCTGATCTTCTTCCTGTGCGTGCGCGGGCGGGTGCCGAGCTATCTTGGCTCCAGCTTCGCCTTCATCGCCGTGGTGATCGCTGCCACCGGCTACGCGGGCAGCGGCCCCAACCTCAATATCCCGGTGGCGCTGGGCGGCATCATCGCGGCCGGCGCGTTGTACACGGTGATCGGCCTGATCGTGCAGGCGGTGGGCTACGCCTGGGTCGAAAAGCTGATGCCGCCGGTGGTGACCGGGGCCATCGTCGCGGCCATCGGGCTGAACCTGGCCCCGGTGGCGGTCAAGGCGGTCAGCGGCGCGGCCCTAGATACCTGGGTGGGCCTGCTGACGGTGGTGGCCGTGGGGCTGGTGGCGGTGCGCGCGCCCGGCATGATCGGGCGCCTGCCGGTGCTGATCGGCGGCCTGGCCGGCTACCTCGCCTACTACCTGGGCACCAACGTGATGGGGCTGGGCAAGCCGATCGACTTCTCGGCCGTGGCAGCGGCCAGCTGGTTCGGGCTGCCGGCGTTCACCGCGCCGACCTTCGAGTTCAGCGCCATGCTGCTGATCGCCCCGGTGGCGATTGTGCTGGTGGCGGAGAACCTGGGTCATATCAAGGCCATCGGCGTGATGACCGGGCGCAACCTGGACCCGTATATCGGCCGTGCCTTTATCGGCGACGGCATCGCGACCATGCTGTCGGCCAGCGGCGGCGGCACCGGCGTGACCACTTATGCCGAGAACATGGGCGTGATGGCGGTCACCAAGATCTACTCGACGCTGATCTTCGTGGTGGCGGCCGCGGTGGCCATCCTGCTGGGCTTCTCGCCCAAGTTCGGTGCGCTGATCCTGACCATCCCGGGCCCGGTGATCGGCGGGCTGACCATCGTCGTGTTCGGCCTGATCGCGGCGACGGCGGGCCGGATCTGGGTGCAGAACAAGGTGGACTTCTCCAGCTCGCGCAACCTGATCACGGTTGGCGCCACGCTGACGGTGGCCGCCGGCGACCTGACGCTGAAGCTGGGCGGCATGACGCTGGGTGGCATCGGTACCGCCACCTTCGGCTGCATCCTGCTGTACCACCTGCTGGGCGAAGGCAACCACGAAGAAGGCTGAGCCACGGCAGGATGGGCGCAGGTGGGCGGGTGGCAGCGTAAATCCCGCCTGCCGGCGGGGGATAGGTGTCTGGATTACAATGGCCGGCGAATTGGAATCCCCCGTTTGCGACCCCCTTTCGCGACCCCTCGCCCCATGGCCTACAAGACAATTGAAGACACCATCGGCAATACGCCGCTGGTCAGACTGCAGCGCATCCCCGGTGCCGCCAACGACGCGCGCGGCAATGTGATCCTCGGCAAGCTCGAAGGCAACAACCCGGCCGGCTCGGTCAAGGACCGCCCCGCGGTGTCGATGATCGCCCGGGCCGAGGCGCGCGGGCGCATCAAGCCGGGTGACACCCTGATCGAGGCGACTTCCGGCAATACCGGCATCGCGCTGGCCATGGCAGCCGCCATCCGCGGCTACAAGATGGTGCTGATCATGCCCGAGGACCTGAGCCTCGAGCGCCGCCAGAGCATGGCGGCCTACGGTGCCGAGATCATCCTGACCCCGGTCAAGGGCGGCATGGAGTACGCCCGCGACCTGGCGGATTCGATGGAGCGCGACGGCAAAGGCGTGATCCTCGACCAGTTCGCCAACCCGGACAACCCGCAGGCCCACTACGAGGGCACCGGGCCGGAGATCTGGCGCGATACCGACGGCCGCATCACCCACTTCGTTTCGGCGATGGGCACCACCGGCACCATTACCGGGGTGTCGCGCTACCTGAAGGAACAGAACCCGGAGATCCAGGTCATCGGCGCGCAGCCGGCCGAAGGCTCGCGCATCCCGGGCATCCGCAAGTGGCCTGAGGCGTATCTGCCCAAGATCTACGATGCCAGCTACATCGACCGCACCGAGCCGGTGAGCCAGGGTGATGCCGAGCACATGGCGCGGCGCATGGCGTCCGAAGAGGGCATCTTCTGCGGCATTTCGGCGGCGGGCGCGCTCTGCGTGGCGCTGCGCATTGCCGAGGAAGTGGAGAACGCCACCATCGTCTTCGTGGTGTGCGACCGCGGCGACCGCTACCTGTCGACCGGCGTGTTCCCGGCGTGACCTGAACCGGTGCCAACAAGAAAGGCCTCGCAAATTGCGAGGCCTTTTTGCTTTGGCGGGCAGCTGGCGTCAGCCCATCGCCGCCTTGACCGCCTCGCCCAGCTGGTACACCGCCAGCGCATAGAAGAAGCTGCGGTTGTAGCGCGTCAGCACGTAGAAGTTGCGCAGGCCGAGCAGGTACTCGGTCGGCTGGTCGGGGGTGGGCAGGTCCACCACCAGCACGCCGGTCTCGCCTTCGCGCACGGGGTCGATCGGCTCGTCCACGCGCAGGCCGGCGCGGGTCAGCTGGTTAAGCGTGCGCGTCGGCCACGGCTCGCCGTCGGCCGCCGCCGTGGCGACACCCAGGCTGCCGGCGTCGCCAGCAATGCGCCACACCACCGGGCGGCCCGGCTCCCAGCCGTGCAGCTGCAGGAAGCGCGCGACACTGCCGATGGCATCGGTAGGGCTGTTGCGCAGGTCGATGCGGCCGTTGTTGTCGTAGTCGATGGCGTATTCGCGCAGGCTGGTCGGCATGAACTGCGGGATGCCGATCGCGCCAGCGAAGGAGCCCAGCACCGAGTACACGTCGGTGCCGGTGTCGCGGCACCACAGCAGGTAGTCGGCCAGCTGATTGCGGAACAGCGTGCTGCGGGCTTCGCGGTTGGGCGTGTCCGGGTAGTCGAAGGCGAGCGTGGACAGCGAATCGAGCACGCGGAAGGTGCCCATGTCGCGGCCATAGATGGTTTCCACGCCGATGATGCCGACGATGACCGAGGCCGGCACGCCGAACTCGGCTTCGGCGCGGCGCAGCGTGTCGCGGTTGTCCTGCCAGAAGCGCACGCCCGCATTGATGCGGATCGGCTCGATAAAGCGCGAGCGGTAGGTGCGCCAGCTTTTGCGGCCGGTGGTGGCGGGCGGCATGATCAGGCGCACCACGGTGGCGGAATAGACCGCCTGGCTAAACCACTCCTGCAGCATGCCGCGGTCAAGGCGGTGGCGGGCCACCATCTCGTCGATAAACGCGCGGGTCTGCGGATTGTCGCGGTAGCGGCCGGGTTCGATCTCTTCCTCGCGCATGCTGACGCGGCGCTTGCCCGCGGCGAGCAGGCTGGGGGAGAGGCCGCAGAGTCCGAGTGCGGCAGCGGAAAGCGCGGCGCCCAGCAGGGGGCGTCGCAGTGAGCGCTGGGTGTCGGTCATGATGTCCTTTGCAAGTCGCACCGAGTATAGCGGATGCCACTGCGGCAACTACGGGCAAGCCGTCACGACATGGCGCGCCGGCGCCGCTGGGTGGCTTGGGCTGGCGTGTGCTAACGTAGCGATTGGAGACAACATTGCGACGATAAGAGATGCCGACAGGCTATTACACGCACCCCGAGTTCCAGCGGCACGAGATGGGGCATTTCCATCCGGAGTGCCCGGAGCGCCTGCAGGCGATCGAGGATCACCTGATTTCGCACGGCCTGGACGGGCTGCTGGAGCGCCGCGAAGCCCCGCCCGCCACGCGCGAGCAGCTTGAGCGCGTGCACCGTCCCGACTATGTCGATTCGCTCGAACGCGCCAGCCCGGCCAGCGGCTATCACGCGATCGATCCGGATACCTCGATGAACTCGCACACGCTTGCCGCCGCCACGCTGGCCGCGGGCGCGGCGGTGGCGGCCACCGATGCGGTGATCGCCGGCGAGTTCGAGAACGCATTCTGCTGCGTGCGCCCGCCCGGTCACCACGCCGAGCCCGACCGCGCCATGGGCTTCTGCTTCTACAACAACGTCGCCATCGCCGCGCGCCACGCGCTGCGGGCGCACGGTCTGGAGCGCGTGGCGATCATCGATTTCGACGTGCACCACGGCAACGGCACCGAAGCGGCGTTCCGCGGCGACGAGCAGGTGATGATGTGCAGCATCTTCCAGCACCCGTTCTATCCGTACAGCGGCACCGAGCATCTCGCGCCCAATATGGTCAACATCCCGCTGCCGGCCTATACCAACGGCATGGCCGTGCGCGAAGTGGTCGAGACCATCTGGCTGCCGCGGCTCAATGAATTCCGCCCGCAGATGCTGTTTATCTCCGCCGGCTTTGACGCGCACCGCGAGGATGACCTGGGCCAGATGGGCCTGGTGGAGCAGGACTACGCCTGGATCACCGGCCAGCTGGTGGACCTTGCGCGCGCCCATGCGCAGGGCCGCATCGTCAGCTGCCTGGAGGGGGGCTACAACCTGAGCGCGCTGGGCCGCAGCGTGCTGGCGCACCTGAAGGTGCTGCTGGAGCGATAGGAGAGCATGGCCATGGCCGAGAACGATGCGCGCGTGGACGCTCCGCTGCTGACCGAATCGCGCGACGCCGCGGGCGTGGTGCGACTGACCATGAATCGGCCGCAGGCGTTCAATGCACTGTCAGAAGGGCTGCTCGACGCGCTGACCGAAGCCCTTGGCCGGCTGGCGTCGGACCACACCGTGCGCGTGGTGGTGCTGGCCGGCGCCGGCAAGGCCTTCTGCGCTGGGCACGACCTGCGCGAGATGCGGGCCTCGCCGTCGCACGACTACTACCGGCGCTTGTTCGACCGCTGCACGCGCATGATGATGGCGATCCAGAAGATGCCGCAGCCGGTGCTTGCGCGTGTGCAGGGCATCGCCACGGCGGCGGGCTGCCAGCTGGTGGCCATGTGCGACCTGGCGGTGGCCGCCGACGATGCGCGCTTTGCGGTGTCCGGCGTCAACCTGGGGCTGTTCTGCTCGACGCCCGGGGTGGCGCTGTCGCGCAACCTGCACCGCAAGCAGGCAATGGAGATGCTGCTGACCGGCGACATGATCGACGCCGCAACCGCCCGTGAGCGCGGGCTGGTGAACCGGGTGGTGCCCGCTGGGCAGCTGGACGAAGAGATGGCCCGCCTGGCCGCCAGCATCTGCGCCAAGCCGGCTGCCGCGGTGGCCGCCGGCAAGGGTCTGTTCTACCGCCAGCTGGAAATGGGCATCGAGGCCGCCTACCAGTTGGCCGGCCAGACCATGGCCTGCAACATGATGGACGAGTCGGCGCTGGAGGGGGTGCAGGCCTTCATTGACAAGCGCTCGCCGTCATGGCGTGGCTCATAGCCGACTTTTCTGCGTCTTATATGCCGGGAACGTATAAAGACATCGGTAAAAAGTCGTTTATGGTATGAAGCGAATCGCATAAAATACGCGCTTCAGAAAAATAACGAGCGGCAACAGCGCTGGAGATCCCTCGCCTGTTGCCGTTTTCTTTTGGTCACCTTTCCATGATCGAACTGCAAGGACTGTCGCAGCGCTTCCCGGGCGCGTCTGGCGACGTGCATGCATTGCGTGACGTCAGCCTGTCGATAGCGGCGGGCGAAGTCTTCGGCATTATTGGCCGCAGCGGCGCCGGCAAGAGCACGCTGGTACGCGCCATCAACCTGCTGAACCGGCCTTCGAGCGGCCGCGTGATCGTCGCGGGCCAGGAACTGACAGCCCTGGACACGGGCGCGCTGCGCCTGGCACGCCGCGAGATCGGCATGATCTTCCAGCACTTCAACTTGCTGTCGTCGCGTACGGTGTATGAGAACGTGGCGCTGCCGCTGGAACTGGCCGGCAAGCCCAAGGCTGAGATCGCCGCGACGGTGCTGCCGCTGCTGGACCTGGTGGGCCTGTCGGCGCTGAAGGACCGCTATCCGGCGCAGATCAGCGGCGGGCAGAAGCAGCGCGTGGGCATTGCGCGCGCACTGGCCAGCAAGCCCAAGGTGCTGCTGTCGGACGAGGCCACTTCCGCGCTGGACCCGGAAACCACCCGGTCCATCCTGGAACTGCTCAAGCAGATCAACCGCGACCTGGGCCTGACCGTCGTGATGATCACGCACCAGATGGAAGTCATCAAGCAGGTCTGCGACCGCGTGGCCGTGCTTGAAGCCGGCCAGGTGGTGGAGACCGGGCGCGTGATCGACGTATTCCTGCGCCCGCAGCACGACGTCACCCGCGCCATGATCGGCGACGTCATCTCGCAGGAACTGCCGGCCAGCGTGCTCAAGCGCGTGGAAAGCCGGCTGGGCAACGGGCGCGACCACGTCTACCGCCTGGCCTTCACCGGCGAGGGCGTGGACCAGCCGGTACTGGCCCAGGCGATCCGCCGCTACGGGCTGGACTTCAACATCCTGCACGGCCATATCGACGAGATCCAGGGCCAGGCCTTCGGCTCGCTGGCGATCATGGCCACGGGCGAACTGGCCGACGTGAAGGCGGCGATGGAATACCTGCAGGCGCAAGGCGTCGTGGTGGAGGAGTTCGAGCATGTGGTCTGAAATGTTTGACCTGTTCCTGACCTCGTTCAACGAGACCCTGCTGATGGTGGCGATCTCGGGCGTGGTCGGCTCGCTGCTGGGCGTGCCGCTGGGCGTGCTGCTGCACCTGACCAACCGCGGCGGCGTGCTGTCGCACCCGCTGTTCAACCGCAGCATCGGCGTGGTGGTCAACGCGGTGCGCTCGATCCCGTTCATCATCCTGCTGGTGGTGGTGATCCCGTTCACGCGCTTTATCGTCGGGTCGTCGATCGGCACCACCGCGGCGATCGTGCCGCTGACCATCGCGGCGATCCCGTTTATCGCGCGCCTGGTGGAAAGCGCGCTGCGCGAGGTCGACAAGGGCCTGGTCGAGGCGGCACAGTCAATGGGTGCCACCACCCGCCAAATCGTGTGGAAGGTGCTGCTGCCCGAGGCCATGCCCGGCATCGTCGCCGGCCTGACCATCACCTTTGTGAGCCTGGTCGGCTATTCGGCCATGGCCGGCGCGATCGGCGGCGGCGGCCTGGGCGACCTGGGCATCCGCTACGGCTACCAGCGCTATATCACCGAGGTCATGGTGGCGGTGGTGGTGATCCTGATCGTGTTCGTGCAGGCCGTGCAGAGCTTCGGCGACTGGCTTGTCCGCCGCATCAGCCACCGCTAATCAGCCAACGCCAAGCCAATTATTTTCTGAAACAGGAACGCATATCATGCAACGTCGCAACCTGCTGCAATGGATTCTCGGCGCCGCGCTCGGCGCAACGCTGGCAACGGGCGCCGTCGCCCAGGAAAAGCCGATCAAGATCGGCGTGACCGGCGGCCCGCACGCCCAGATCATGGAACAGGTGAAGAAGGTCGCCGCCAAGGACGGCCTGAACATCCAGGTGGTCGAGTTCAGCGACTACATCCAGCCCAACGCCGCGCTGGCCGCGGGCGACCTGGACGCCAACAGCTACCAGCACCTGCCGTACCTGGAAGCCCAGATCAAGGACCGCGGCTACAAGTTCACGCATATCGCCTATACGGTGACCTTCCCGATGGGCGTGTACTCCAAGAAGATCAAGTCGCTCGACCAGCTCAAGCAGGGCGCGCGCGTGGGTGTGCCCAACGATCCCACCAACGGCGGGCGCGGCCTGTTGCTGCTGCAGAGCAAGGGCGTGATCAAGCTCAAGCCCGATGCCGGCCTGAAGGCCACGCCGCTGGACATCGTCGAGAACCCGAAGAAGATCCGCATCGTCGAGCTGGACGCCGCGCAGCTGCCGCGCTCGCTGGATGACCTGGATGCCGCCGCCATCAACGGCAACTACGCGGAATCGGCCGGCCTGTCGCCCGTCAAGGACGCCATCGCCATCGAAGGCCCGAAGGGTCCGTACGCCAACCTGATCGCGATCCGCGAGGCCGACAAGAGCAAGCCCTGGGTGGCCAAGCTGGTGAAGGCCTACCACTCGCCGGAAATCAAGCAATACGTCACATCGACCTTCAAGGACTCGGTCATTACCGCTTGGTAAGCCCGACGTCACTTTGAGGTTTTCATCCAATCAGACGATGCCCGCAAGCCCCGGTTTGCGGCACAATCGCTGGACGGCTGGGATCTGCCGGGCTATGCCCGGCATCATTTTGCCGATAAAATAGTACGATCGTTCGAAAAACAGGAGAGCCGCCAACCCGGTGGTTATAATGACGAGCGAACAAAATTTCTGACTATCAGCTATCAGTGGAGTGAGCGCATGAAAGTACTCGTCGCAGTCAAGCGGGTGGTGGATTACAACGTCAAGGTCCGCGTCAAGGCGGACGGCAGTGGCGTCGATCTGGCCAACGTGAAGATGAGCATGAACCCCTTCGACGAAATCGCCGTGGAAGAGGCCGTGCGCCTGAAGGAAGCCGGCGTTGCCACCGAAGTGATCGCCGTCTCGTGCGGTGTCACGCAGTGCCAGGAAACCCTGCGCACCGCGATGGCCATCGGTGCCGACCGCGGCATCCTGGTGGAATCGAACGAAGACCTGCAACCGCTGGCCGTGGCCAAGCTGCTGAAGGCGCTGATCGACAAGGAACAGCCGCAACTGGTGATCCTGGGCAAGCAGGCCATCGACGATGACTCCAACCAGACCGGCCAGATGGTGGCCGCGCTGGCTGGCCTGCCGCAAGCCACGTTCGCCTCCAAGGTGGTGGTTGCCGACGGCAAGGCCTCGGTGACGCGTGAAGTCGATGGCGGCCTGGAAACGCTGTCGCTCAAGCTGCCGGCCGTGGTCACGACCGACCTGCGCCTGAACGAGCCGCGCTATGTCACGCTGCCCAACATCATGAAGGCCAAGAAGAAGCAGCTCGATACCGTCAAGCCGGAAGAGCTCGGCGTCGACGTCAAGCCGCGCCTGTCGACCCTGAAGGTGGTCGAGCCTGCCAAGCGCAGCGCGGGTGTGATGGTGCCGGACGTCGCGACGCTGGTGCAGAAGCTGAAGAACGAAGCCAAGGTTATCTGAGCGCGGGGGAGAAATAACATGACTGCACTCGTCATTGCTGAACACGACAATCAATCGATCAAGGCCGCCACGCTGAACACCGTGACCGCCGCTGCCCAGTGCGGCGGCGACGTGCACGTGCTGGTGGCTGGTTCCAACGCCAAGGCCGCGGCCGACGCCGCCGCCAAGATCGCCGGCGTGACCAAGGTCCTGCTGGCCGACGCACCGTACTTCGGTGACGGCCTGGCCGAGAACGTGGCCGAGCAGGCTCTGGCCATTGCCAACGACTACTCGCACATCCTGGCTCCGGCCACCCCGTACGGCAAGAACATCCTGCCGCGCGTGGCTGCCAAGCTGGACGTGGCCCAGATCTCGGAAATCTCCAAGGTCGACGCCCCGGACACGTTCGAGCGCCCGATCTACGCCGGCAACGCCATCGCCACGGTCAAGTCGGAAGACAAGATCAAGGTCATCACCGTGCGCGGCACCGCCTTTGACGCCGCTGCCGCCGAAGGTGGCTCGGCTGCCGTCGAGACCCTGCCGGCCGTGGCCGACGCGGGTGTTTCGCAGTTTGTTTCGCGCGAAGTGGCCAAGAGCGACCGTCCGGAACTGACCGCCGCCAAGATCATCGTCTCGGGTGGCCGTGGCGTGGGTTCGGGTGAGAACTACACCAAGGTGCTGACGCCGCTGGCCGACAAGCTGGGCGCCGCGCTGGGTGCCTCGCGCGCCGCCGTGGACGCCGGCTTCGTGCCGAACGACTACCAGGTCGGCCAGACCGGCAAGATCGTCGCGCCGCAGCTGTACATCGCCGTCGGTATCTCCGGCGCGATCCAGCATCTGGCCGGCATGAAGGACTCCAAGGTGATCGTCGCGATCAACAAGGATGCCGAAGCCCCGATCTTCTCCGTGGCCGACTACGGCCTGGTCGGCGACCTGAACACCGTGGTGCCGGAGCTGGTGGCAGCACTGGGCTGATGCCTCGCCGGCCGCCCGGCGGCCGGCACGGGTAGCAAGTACGAGCCGTTCCGGGGGTAACCCGCGAACGGCTTTTTCATACATGTTGGGAGACATCGATGACTTACCGTGCGCCGATCAAGGACATGCTGTTCGTCATGAACGAGCTGGCCGGGCTTGAGGCCGTCAGCAAACTGCCGGGCTTCGAAGAAGCCACGCCGGAAACGGCCGAGGCCGTGCTGGACGAGGCTGCCAAGTTCAACGAGCAGGTGGTCGCGCCGCTGAACCGCGCCGGCGACCTGGACCCGAGCAGCTGGAAGGACGGCGTGGTCACCACCACGCCCGGCTTCAAGGAAGTATTCCGCCAGTTTGGCGAGGGCGGCTGGCAGGGCGTGCTGCATCCGCAGGAGTTTGGCGGCCAGGGCCTGCCCAAGCTGATCGCCACCGCCTGCAACGAGATGCTGAACAGCGCGAACCTGTCGTTCGCGCTGTGCCCGCTGCTGACCGATGGTGCCATCGAGGCGCTGCTGACGGCCGGCACGGATGACCAGAAGGCCGCCTTCCTGCCGAAGCTGATCTCGGGCGAGTGGACCGGCACCATGAACCTGACCGAGCCGCAGGCCGGCTCGGACCTGGCCGCGGTGCGCACCCGCGCCGAGCCGCAGGGCGACGGCACCTACAAGGTGTTCGGCACCAAGATCTTCATCACCTACGGCGAGCACGACATGGCGAAGAACATCGTCCATCTCGTGCTGGCCCGCACGCCCACCGCGCCCGAGGGCGTCAAGGGCATCTCGCTGTTCATCGTGCCGAAGTTCATGGTCAACGCCGACGGCAGCACCGGTGAGCGCAACGACGTGCATTGCGTGTCGATCGAGCACAAGCTGGGCATCAAGGCGAGCCCCACGGCCGTGCTGCAGTTTGGCGACCATGGCGGCGCCATCGGCACGCTGGTCGGCGAGGAGAACCGTGGCCTCGAGTACATGTTCATCATGATGAACTCGGCACGCTTCTCGGTCGGCATGCAGGGCATCGCAGTGTCCGAACGCGCCTACCAGCAGGCGGTGGCCTTTGCGCGCGAGCGCGTGCAGAGTCGCCCGGTCGATGGTTCGGCGCGCGAGGCGGTGACCATCATCCACCACCCGGACGTCAAGCGCATGCTGATGACCATGCGCGCGCTGACCGAAGGCGCACGCGCCGTGGCCTACGTGGCCGCGGCCGCCAGCGACGCGGCGCACCAGCATCCCGACGAGGCCGTGCGCAGGCAGAACCAGGCCTTCTATGAGTTCCTGGTGCCGGTGGTGAAGGGCTGGAGCACCGAGCTGTCGATCGATGCTACCAGCCTGGGCGTGCAGGTGCACGGCGGCATGGGCTTTATTGAGGAGACCGGTGCGGCGCAGCACTACCGCGATGCGCGCATCCTGCCGATCTACGAAGGCACTACCGCGATCCAGGCCAACGACCTGATCGGCCGCAAGACCATGCGCGACGGCGGCGCCGTCGCGCGCGCGATCTGCGCGCAGATCGCCGAGACCGAGGCCGCGCTGGGCAAGCATGGCTGCGCCGCGTTCACCGCGGTGCAGGCGCAACTGGCCAAGGGCCGCGCGGCGCTGGAAGACGTAGTGGCATTTGTCGTGGCCAAAGCCAAGTCGGACCCGAACGCCGTCTTTGCCGGCAGCGTGCCTTACCTGAAGCTGTGCGGTATCGTGTTCTCCGGCTGGCAGTTCGGCCGTGCGATGCTGGCTGCCGATGCCAAGCGCGCCGAGGATCCTGCCTTCCACGATGCCAAGATCGCGACCGCGCATTTCTTCGCCGAGCACATTCTGTCGCAGGCGTCGGCATTGCGTGATGCCGTCGTCAGCGGCGGGGCGCCGGTCAATGCGCTGACCGCCGAGCAGTTCTGATCGGCAAGCGCTGAGCGCAGACGTAAAAAGGGCGACCCTTTCGGGGTCGCCCTTTTTGCTATGCCTGGGTCAGGCGGCAGCCGGGCGCGGCGCCAGATGCTGGCGCGCCGGCTTCAGGTAGCGGCCAACCGACAGGTCGTCGGCGCGGATCGCGGGCGACTTGCCCGAGACCAGGTCCGACAGCAGCTTGCCCGAGCCGCAGGCCATGGTCCAGCCCAGCGTGCCGTGGCCGGTGTTCAGCCACAGGCCGCGCACCTGGGTCGGGCCGACGATGGGCGTGCCGTCCGGGGTCATCGGGCGCAGGCCGGTCCAGAAGGTGGCCTGGCTGACATCACCGGCGCCCGGGAACAGGTCGGTCACCACGTGTTCGAGCGTGCGGCGCTTGGCCGGATCGAGGCTGCGGTCATAGCCGACGATCTGCGCCATGCCGCCCACGCGGATGCGGTCTTCGAAGCGGGTGATGGCGACCTTGTAGGTCTCGTCCAGCACCGTGGAAACCGGGCTGCGCGAGGCATCGGTCATCGGCACCGTGATCGAGAAGCCCTTGAGCGGGTAGACCGGCAGATTGGACATGCCCGACAGGAACGGCTTGACCAGCTGGGTCGACCAGCTGCCCAGCGCCACCACCACCAGGTCCGCGGCCATCGGCTCGCCGTTGACCACGGCGCCGGTGACGGCGTCGCCCTGGGTCATCAGGCTGTCGATCGAGCGGTTGTACAGGAACTTGACCCCAATCGCCTCGGCCATGTCTGCCAGGTGCTGGGTAAACAGCTGGCAGTCACCGGTTTCATCGTTGGGGAGGCGCAGGCCGCCGGCCAGCTTGTGGCGGACGGCGGCCAGCGCCGGTTCGCTCGCGGCGAGTTCCTCGCGCGAAAGCAACTGGTAGGGCACCCCGGCTTCTTCCAGCACGGCGATGTCCTTGGCCGCGCCTTGCAGCTGCTCTTCGGTGCGGAACACCTGCAGCGTGCCTTGCTGGCGGCCTTCGTAAGCGATGCCGGTTTCCGCGCGCAGTGCGCGGATGCAGTCGCGGCTGTATTCGGCCAGCCGCACCATGCGCTCCTTGTTGACGGCGTAGCGCCCTGCGCTGCAGTTCAGCAGCATCTGCCACATCCATTGCAGCTGGAAGAGGGTGCCGTCCGGACGGATGCTGAGCGGCGCGTGTTCCTGGAACATCCACTTGATCGCCTTGAGCGGCACGCCGGGCGCGGCCCACGGCGACGCATAGCCGGGCGAGATCTGCCCCGCGTTGGCAAAGCTGGTGCCGAGCGCGGGACCAGCCTCGCGGTCGACGACGGTCACTTCGTGACCGGCCTTGGCCAGGTACCACGCACTGGTGACGCCAATAACGCCACTGCCAAGTACGAGAACGCGCATGTCCGGGGGCTCCAACTGCGATGACAAGTTGATAGAGGATTTATCTCTATACTATTGAATCCAATCCAGTCATTGTTATCGAATTTCTCAGGAAAACAGGAAAAACTCATGAGAACGAGTCGCCAGCCCATGCGCACCCTCGACCGGCTCGACCGCAAGATCCTGATGGCGCTGCAAAGCGACGGCAGGATGTCGATGAAAGACCTGGCCGAAGCGGTCGGGCTGACCATTACGCCCTGCATCGAGCGCGTCAAGCGCCTGGAGCGCGATGGTGTCATCATGGGCTACTACGCACGGCTGAACCCGGCGCTGCTAGGCAGCGCGCTGCTGGTGTTCGTCGAGATCTCGCTGGGCAACAAGTCGGGCAATATGTTCGAGCAGTTCCGGCGCGAGGTGCTGCGCATCCCGGAAGTGCTGGAATGCCACCTGGTCTCGGGCGATTTCGACTACCTGATCAAGGCGCGCATCCGCGAGATCGGCGAATACCGCCGGCTGCTGGGCGATATCCTGCTGCAGCTGCCCGGCGCGGCGCAGTCGAAGAGCTATGTGGTGATGGAAGAGATCAAGGAGACACTGGCGATTTCCGTCGAGGAGAAGGGCCAGGCAGTGTGACCAAGGCCAGCATGGAGCGCTCCCCGCAGAAACCCAAGCCCGCCAGCAGCCGCCCGATGCGGCCCGATGCCGACCCGGACGCGCTCGCGCCGCAGGCAGGCTCGCGGCCGCCCCTGGCGCGCAAGGGGCGGGGCGCCGTGAGCAACCTGCAGGGGCGTTTCGAGCGCGATCTGCGCGAAGCGTTCGACGATGGCTGGGGCAGTGCACCGGAAGAGGCACCGCGTACCATCGAGGCCGCCCCGTCGCCGGAAGCCGCCCCGCTGCCGCCACTGCGCACGGAAGTCCATATCGAGCGCGCCCGTTCGGTCCTGACGCGCAATGCATCGCCGGACATCCCGTTCGATATCTCGCTCAACCCCTACCGCGGTTGCGAGCACGGCTGCATCTACTGCTTCGCCCGGCCGACGCACGCCTACCTGGACCTGTCGCCGGGGCTGGACTTTGAAACGCAGCTTTATGCCAAGACCAACGCCGCCGAGCGGCTGCGCGAGGCGCTGGCACGGCCGTCGTACCGCTGCGAGACCATCGCGCTGGGCGTCAACACCGACGCCTACCAGCCGATCGAGCGCGAGCAGCGCATCACGCGCGGCGTGCTGGAGGTCCTGAGCGAGTGCGACCACCCGGTGGCGCTGATTACCAAGTCGTCGCTGATCGAGCGCGATATCGACCTGCTCGCGCCGATGGCGGCGCAGCGGCTGGCGGTGGCGGCGGTCACCATCACCACGCTGGACGCCGGCATCGCGCGCACGCTGGAACCGCGCGCGGCCACGCCGTCGCGCCGGCTGCGCACCATCCGCACGCTGACCGACGCGGGCATCCCGGTGGGTGTGAGCATCGCCCCGGTGATTCCGTTCATCACCGAGCCCGACCTGGAGCGTGTATTGGAAGCGGCGCACGAAGCGGGCGCCGTCTATGCAAACTACATCGTGCTGCGGCTGCCCTGGGAAGTGCGGCCGCTGTTCGAGGAATGGCTGCTGGCGCATTTTCCCGACCGCGCGGAACGGGTGATGAACCGCGTGCGCGACATGCGCGAGGGCAAAGCTTACGATGCCAGCTTTGCCTCGCGCATGCGCGGTACGGGCGTGTGGGCGGACTTGCTGCGCCAGCGTTTCTACAAGGCCGCCGAACGGCTAGGGTTCCGTTACAACCGTTTCGAGCTGGATACGTCGCGTTTCCGCCCGCCAGTCAGGAGGGGCCGCGGCAAGGACGATCCGCAGGGTTCGCTGTTCTGAGTCTTCTGAGCGCGCTCGGTTGCGAGCTGGTCGCCGATCATGCTGCTGGCGAGTTCCAGCGCGGCCTTCGCGCTCGATGGCGGCAGTCCCGAGGACAGCGCCAGCCTGACAGCGATCGCCGCCAGGCGTCCTTCCTCATAGGTTGGCATGTCGATGCTTGCTCCTTTGCGCCAGGGCGTGGCCCCGCCGCGCGTGACGCCGCCGGAATCGGACGGCTTTACCAGTATGGGCGAATTGGCGGAAAGGGGTGCTGCCGTTTACGCCGGCCTTGATCGTGCGCAAGCGTGCAGTGCGCTCTAGGTATCGGGCCGGTCCCAATAGGGCGGGTTGCTGAAGCGCTCGGCGAAGAAGTCCACGAAGGCGCGTGTCTTGGGCGGTACCAGGTGCCGGCTGGGAAACACTGCCCAGATCGACACTGCCGGCACCACCGGGTATTCATCCAGCACTGTCACCAGCGCACCGCTGCGCAACAGCGGACCCACATCCCAGGTCGATTTGAGCGAGATGCCGACGCCGGCCACCACCGCGTCGCGCAGCACTTCGCCGTTATCCACGCGCAGGTTGCCGCGCACGTTCACCACGGTCTCGCCCAGCGGCGTATTGAAGCGCCACGCCGACTGGTCGGCCAGCACCACGCAGTTGTGCTGGCGCAGGTCGTCCGGGTGGCGCGGCACGCCATGGCGCTGCAGGTAGGCGGGTGAAGCGCAGATCACGCGGTGGCTGGGGGCGAGCGCGCGTGCCACCAGCGTGGAATCGGGCAGCACGCCCATGCGCAGCGCCACGTCGATGCCGGCATCGACCAGTCCTATCACCTGGTCGGTCAGGCGCAGGTCAAGCGCGATGTCGGGATAGGCGGCAAGGAATTCGGGCAGCGCCGGCGAGACATGCTGGCGCCCGAAGGACGCCGGCGCGGTCACGCGCAACTGCCCGCGCGGGTGCTCGGCGCTGGTGCCGACCGATTCGCTGGCCAGATCCGCGGTGGCAAGCAACTGCTCCGCATGCGGCAGGAAGCGTTCGCCGTCGGCGGTGAGTGCCAGCCGCCGTGTGGTGCGATGCAGCAGGCGGCTGCCCAGCGACTGTTCCAGCCGGCCCAGGCGGGCGCTGGCAGTGGAGGTGGACAAGCCCAGGTCGCGCGCGGCGGCCGACAGGTTGCCCAGCGCCGCGGCGCGGACGAAGACGGCAATGTCGAGCAGGTCGAAATGCACGGCGCCAATGCCGCCGCTGCCGCTACTGCGACAATGCGCGGGCGGCCTCGACCTGCGATTCGAAGAAGGTCTGGAAACTGATCGCCAGCCCGGCCATCAGCAGGCCGGTGCCGATCAGCAGCGACAGGATCACCAGGATCACCACCGGCCAGCCGGAGCGCGTAGGTTTGCCGTGCTGGTTGAAGCGAGCATCCCACTTGTCGTCCGGGCGCAGCCCATAGACGATGGCCGCCAGGAAGGCGCTGATGACGGAGGCTCCGCCGGCGATGGCGAAGGTCCAGTTCAGCGCCGGGGTGCCCGCGCCGGTCGACATCGAGGCCACGCCGATCGCGCCCGCCAGCAGCGCCAGCAGGTGCACCCAGCCATACGGATCGCGCAGGCCACCCAGGTAGAAGCGATGCGCGCCCAGGCTGCCGAACAGGAACGCCAGCGCCACGGTCAGCAGCTTCGATTTGCCGCGGGCGGGCGGCGAGGCGAGCGTGGAGGCATGGCGGGCTGGCGTGGCTGCAGGCATGGTCGGATATCCGGCGGTTGCGGGCCGGCAATGCACCGGCACAGGAGCGGCGGCACACGGGTACCGGCCGGCCCACATTGTACGCCGGCAGTCAGCGCAAGAAAGGGAAGTGCGTCAGAAGACGCGCAGGATGGCGCTAATGCCAGCCGGACTGCAGGCCGTCCAGGAAGGCCACCGCGTGCTCGCTGATATGGGTTTCGCCGTAGAGGACCAGGGTCAGGATGCCCATGAACAGGATTGACAGCGATAACTGGCCAGCGTGTTCGGCCAGGTCGCTAAGAAGGGATGACATGATAAACCTCACAGAATTATTGTTATTGTCTTTCTGGAGGCTGCGCCCGGGCCGTCTTGATCGGGTCCGGCAGGAGGTGTCGGGCAGAGGCAGGTCAGTTCGATTGCCGTCTGCACTGGACGGCACGCTGTGAGCCCCGGACAGCGCCGGGCGGCAGCCTGTGCGTGGCACCGCTGAAAGCGGGGCACGCACTTAAATAGAGACAGGGGGAGCGGGGGAGGAGTTCCGCGAACAGCCGAAAGACCGTTGGACCGTGCGGCAATGGGCGGGGTTGCGCCGAAAGCAGTCAGCAGCGACCTTTATCGGCCATTGTCGCGGCCACGTGCCTGCCAGCCGGGGCCGACGACGTTGCCTGGCCGGGAGTCGTTGCGGGCTTCATTGGGGTTGTCGCGTTCCTGGCCCCGGCCGCGGTTGTCGTCGCGGGCACCAGCCAGCGCGGCGCGGCGCCCGCTCAGGCGGTCATCGGCACGGGCACGTGCCTCCATGCGGTCGATCTGGGCTTGCACGTGCTCGCGGCTCTCGGCGCGCACGCTGGCCATCTGCCAGCCGTCGCGGGGCTGCGGCTGCATCCGTGCGGACCGGCCATCGGGTCGTACTTGTTGCCAGAACGCGACCTGGGCATGGCTGGCGGCAACCGCGCCGACCAGGCCCGAGGCCACCAGGATGCCAGCCACCAGGTCGCGCAGGAGAGAGCGGGTGAGCATGCGGATTCCCAGGTTCCTGACGCGCTGTGTTGCTGTTGGAAGATGGGTTCATGGTACGCATGGGCCATCGGGGCGCCTATGCCAATCCCGTTACCGGTGTAACGGATTGTTTCGGCCACCCGGCCCCCCTTTCCGTGGGGTTTTCAGCGGGGTTCAGGGCCGGTAGCGGATGCGGTAAATGGCCCCCGCAAGGTCGTCGCTGACCAGCAGCGAACCGTCCGGCGCAACCAGGACGTCGACCGGGCGGCCCCACGGCCTGCCGCCGCGCAGCCAGCCCTGCGCGAACACCTCCTGGTGCACCGCCTTGCCGGCATCGTCGAGCACCACCCGGACCACGCGGTAGCCGGACGGCTCGCTACGGTCCCAGCTGCCGTGCTCGGCAATGAAGACGTTGTTGCGGTAGGCCGCCGGGAATTGCGTGCCGGTGTAGAAGCGCATGCCCAGGGCCGCCACGTGCGCGCCCAGCAGGGCCACCGGCGGCACGAACTCGGCGCAGGGGCGCTGGCTGCCGTATTCGGGATCGGCAACCGTGCCGGCATGGCAGTACGGGTAGCCGAAATGCTGGCCGGCAGCGGTGGCGCGGTTGAGTTCGTCGTCGGGCAGGTCGTCGCCCATGCGGTCGCGGCCGTTGTCGGTGAACCACAGTTCGCGCGTGGTCGGGTGCCAGTCGAAGCCGACGGTGTTGCGCACGCCGCGTGCCACCACCTGCAGGTCGCTGCCGTCGGGCTTCATCTTCATGATGTTGGCGTAGCGGTTCTCGTCGGGCGCGCAGATGTTGCATGGCGCGCCGACCGGCACGTAGAGGTAGCCGTCGGGACCGAAGGCGATGAATTTCCAGCCGTGGTGCCCGTCCGTCGGGAAGCGGTCGCTCACCACCGTTGGTGCCGGCGGCTTGTCGAGGCTGGCCTCGATATGGTCGATCCGCACGATCTTCGACACCGAGGACGCGTACAGGCTGCCGTCGTGCAAGGCCACGCCGGCCGGCATGCGCAGCCCGGTGGCGACCGTGCGCACGCGCGGCCGGGCCCCCAGCGCGTCGGTCACCGCGTAGACCTTGCCTTCGCTGCGCGAGCCGACGAAGAGCGTGCCCGACGGCGACATCGCCATGGCGCGCGCGCCTGGCACGTCCTGTGTCAGCACCTCGATGCGGAAACCAGGCGGCAGCCGGACCTGGTCCAGCGGCAGGGCAGCCGGCGCGGACCCGGTGCCTGCCAGCAGTACAATGGCGAGCAGCGCCGCAGGCCGCACGGTGCGTGCCATGAAGTGCAGAGCCGGGCGCATGTCGGGCCTCCTGTCGCGGTTTTTGCCACGATGCCTGCACGGCAGGCGCGCGTCAATCACCTAAGTTCACCTAAGTGTTTGTTTGGCCTCGGTAATTGGGCTATACTCTTGCGTTTCGTGTTCGAACGTCCTCGAACACCCCGTTTTCTGAGGAATCATTCCATGGTCGTTATCCGTCTGGCTCGCGGCGGCAGCAAGAAGCGCCCGTTCTTCAACATCGTCGCCACCGACTCGCGCAACCGTCGCGATGGTCGTTTCATTGAGCGCGTTGGTTTCTACAACCCGCTGGCTACGGAAGGTGAAGAAGGCCTGCGCCTGGCGCAAGACCGCCTGGCCTACTGGCAAGGCGTTGGCGCCCAGCTGTCGCCGACCGTTGCCCGCCTGGTCAAGCAAGGCGCCGCCAAGGCTGCTGCCTGATAGTCGCCTGCAGCGCGCCCCGTCGAACCGTTTTTACGGCCGGCCGGGCGCGTTCTTATTGCACACGTGACTGAACGAAAGCAGGGCGCCGCCCGGCCGCTGAACCGACCGCTGGTTCAGCCCCAGGGCGAGCCGCAAAAGGCTTGCAAACTGCCCGCGGCGCTCCTGTATGCCGACCCCCTGCCGGAAGACCTGGTTGAGGTCGGCTATGTCGGCGCTGCCTACGGCATCCGCGGCTGGATCAAGGTCTTGCCGCATGCTGATGATGCTTCGGCCCTGCTGCATGCCCGCCGCTGGTGGCTGCTGGCACCGCCGCAGGCGGGGCTGGTGGCGGCCGACGCGTCGCGTGCCCAGCCCGTGTGCGTAAAGATCGCGCAGTCGCGCGAGCACAGCGGCACCGTCGTGGCGCAAGCGTCCGGCGTGGCCGACCGCAATCTTGCGGAAGCGCTCAAGGGCCGTCGCGTGTGGATCCGGCGTGCGGATTTTCCCGCGCCGGAAGAAGATGAGTTCTACTGGGTCGACCTGATCGGCTGCACCGTCAGCAACGAGCAAGGCGAGTTGCTGGGCGAGGTGTCCGGGCTGATCGACAACGGTGCCCACCAGATCCTGCAGGTGGCCTGCGTGCTCCCTGACGGCAAGGCCGGCGAACGGCTGATCCCGTTTGTCGATGCGTTCCTGCGCTCGGTGGATACCGCGGGCAGGCGCATCGTGGTGGACTGGGGGCTCGACTACTGAGCCTGTGCCCGCGATGGTGCGGGATAGGCGCAGGATTGGGATTGGGAGAGAGCGGATGCAGTTCGATGTGATCACGCTGTTTCCCGACATGTTTCGCGCGCTGACCGACTGGGGTATCACCAGCCGGGCAGCCAAGCAGCAGCGCTATGGCTTGCGCACCTGGAATCCGCGTGATTTCACGGTCGACAACTACCGCACCATCGATGATCGTCCTTACGGCGGCGGCCCCGGCATGGTGATGCTGGCCAAGCCGCTGGATGACGCGATCGATGCCGCGGTGGCGGCGCAGGCGCAGGCCGGCGTGCCAAAGCCGCATGTGGTGCTGATGTCGCCGCAGGGCAAGACGCTGTCGCATGCCAGGGTGATGGAGCTGGCCGAACGGCCGGGCCTGGTCCTGCTGTGCGGCAGGTATGAGGCCATCGATCAGCGGCTGATCGACCGCCGCGTGGACGAGGAAATCAGCCTCGGCGACTTTGTGCTGTCGGGCGGCGAGCTGCCGGCGATGGCGCTGATCGACGCCGTGGTGCGGCACTTGCCCGGCGTGCTGGGCGATGCGCAGTCCGCCGTGCAGGACAGCTTCGTCAACGGCCTGCTGGATTGTCCGCACTACACGCGGCCGGAAGAATATGAAGGCGTGCGGGTCCCCGACATCCTGCTCGGGGGCCATCACGCCGAGATCGAGAAATGGCGGCGCCAGCAGGCGCTGGCCAATACCGCGAGCAAGCGCCCCGACCTGATCGAGGCCGCTCGCGAACAAGGTTTGCTGACCCGGGCCGACGAGAAATTCTTGTCGGAATGGGCGGCGAAGGAAGGGCGGGGGGAGACCCCCGCCAGGTAAAACCCCATCCTCTGCCGGGGCCCGGGCAATGCCTGGGGCATACAACGCCGGCACGATGGTAATGGAGAAAAAACGATGAACATCATCGAGCAGATCGAGAAGGAAGAGATCGCGCGTCTGACCGCGAACAAGACCATCCCCGCATTCGCACCTGGCGACACCGTGATCGTCAACGTGAACGTGGTGGAAGGTACCCGCAAGCGCGTGCAGGCCTACGAAGGCGTCGTGATTGCCAAGCGCAACCGCGGCCTGAATTCGTCCTTCATCGTGCGCAAGATCTCGTCGGGTGAAGGCGTGGAACGTACGTTCCAGCTGTACTCGCCGCTGATCGCCGGCATCGAAGTGAAGCGTCGTGGCGACGTGCGTCGCGCGAAGCTGTACTACCTGCGCCAGCGTTCGGGCAAGTCCGCACGTATCAAGGAAAAGCTGGTGTCGAAGGCTGCTGTCGCTGCCAAGGCTGCGCAGTAAGCTGGGCATGCCGGCCGGGGCAGCCCGGCCAGCGTTTCCTCAGGAAGGGCACCCCCGGGGTGCCCTTTTTGCATTGGCGCGGCGCAAACGTTGAAAGCGGCGGTCATTTTTGCTGCGGCGCCAGAATGCGCGCTTCTGTCATACTTGCGATGTTATGCGTCCTGCCTTCGATCCCGAATCCCTCCCCGTCATCGACACCGACCTGCGCAACGGCGCACTGAGCGCGCCGCGGCTGGAGGTGGACTTTATCCGGCACCGCTTCCAGGTGCCGCCGGCCTGGGCGCCGGAGCTGACCGATGAATCGCGCGTCTATGACCGCAGCCGCGGGCTGCGCGACGCCGCCGTGCTGGTGCCGCTGGTGGAGCGCCGTGATGGCCTGACGGTGCTGCTGACGCAGCGCAATGCCAACCTGAGCGCGCATGCCGGGCAGATCAGCTTCCCGGGCGGGCGGCAGGAGTCATGGGATGTCAACCGAATCGACACGGCGCTGCGCGAGACTGAAGAAGAGGTGGGGCTGGCGCGCGACTATGTGGAAGTGCTGGGTGCGCTGCCGGACTACATCACCGGCACCGGTTTCCATGTGAGCCCCGTGGTAGGGCTGGTGCGTGACGGTTTCACGCTGCGCCCCGATGCCTCGGAAGTTGCCGATGTCTTCGAAGTGCCGCTCGCGTTCCTGATGGACCCGTCCCACCATGAACGGCGCCTGTTCCGCTGGGTCGACGGCGAACGGGTGTTCTACGCCATGCCCTATCCGCGCGAGACTGGCGGCCACCGCTTTATCTGGGGCGCCACCGCGGGCATGCTGCGCAATCTTTACCACCTGCTGGCGGCCTGAGCCGCCGGGTTCCTACGCTGCGGCCTGGTCCTTGCTGCAGATGCAGTGGGGGCAGCTCTTGCCGACCACGTAGTGCGGGCTTTGCTGCTCCTCCGGCGTGACCACCGCGCGGCAGGCAAAGCACTGCTTGGGGCCGGCCGGCTCCAGGTTGGGGTTCAGCGCGGTGCGGTAGTCAAAGACGAAGCAGTCGCCGCGATAGTGGCTGCCGCCGACCTCCTCGAAATACTTCAGGATGCCGCCCTCGAGCTGGTACACGCGCTCGACGCCGACTTCCTGCATATGGATCGCCGCCTTCTCGCAGCGGATGCCGCCAGTGCAGAACGACACCACGGTCTTGCCTTCCAGCTCCGCCTTGTGGGCCGCCACTGCCTCGGGAAATTCGCTGAACTTGGCGATGTCGTATTCGACCGCCGCCTCGAAAGTGCCGACCGCGACCTCGAAATCATTGCGCGTATCAAGCATCACCACCGGACGGCCCTCGTCGTCGTGCCCCTGGTCCAGCCAACGCTTCAGGTCGACTGGCCGCACCGAAGGTGCACGGCCCGCCTCGGGGCGGATCAGCGGCATCTTCATGGTGATGATTTCCTTCTTGGCACGCACCAGCATGCGCTTGAAAGGCTGGTGCTCCGACAGGCTTTCCTTGGGTGCGATATCGGCAAAGCGCGCATCGGCATGCAGCCAGGCCATGAAGCCGTCGATGGCTGCGTGCGGGCCCGCCAGGAACATGTTGATGCCCTCGGGCGCGAGCAGGATCGTGCCTTTCAGGCCGGCCGCTTCGCAGCGCTCGCGCATGGCCGGGCGCAGGGTCTCGATGTCGTCCAGCGAGACGAATTTGTAAGCGGAAATATTGACGATCTGCATGAGAGACTGCGCCTGCACGGCCGCGTCCGGGAGGGCGCCGACGGCTTGCGATAACTGCCTGATTGGAAAGGCGAAATTATAGCGCGTGCAGGCGCCGGCGCCGCGCATTCCCCAGCACTCCGATCAGCTATGCCAGGCCATCGCGCCAGGCCGCCTGCACGCAATATCGGAGGCATGCCAGCGGGCTGAGCCGGTACAATGTCGCCCATGTCCGCACCCCGCTTCGTACACCTCCGCCTGCATTCCGAATATTCCGTCGTGGACGGCATCGTCCGCCTGGAAGACGCCGTCAAGGCCGCCGCCGCCGATGGCATGGGCGCGCTCGCCCTGACAGATCTTGCCAACGCCTTCGGGCTGATCCGTTACTACAAGGAGGCGCGCGGCGGCGGTGTGAAGCCGGTGGTCGGTGCCGACGTCTGGCTCACCAACGCCGAGGACCGCGACAAGCCGTCGCGCCTGCTGCTGCTGGTGCAGGATCGCCGCGGCTACCTGAACCTGTGCATGCTGCTGTCGCGCGCGTGGCTGGGCAACCAGCACCGCGGCCGCGCTGAGATCGATCCGGCCTGGTTCCTGGAACCCGGCGAAGACGACCTGCCGCTGGCGACCGGCCTGATCGCCCTGTCGGGCGCAATGGGTGGCGATATCGGCATGGCGCTGGCCAACGGCAATGCCGACGGTGCGCGCCGCGCGGCACAGCATTGGTCCACGGTATTCGCGCAGCGCTTCTACATTGAACTGCAGCGCGCCGGCAATGCCGGCACCGATGCCTACGTGCAGCAGGCCGTGCAGCTGGCGGCGGAACTGCAACTGCCGGTGGTGGCCACGCATCCGGTGCAGTTCATGACGCCGGACGACTACACCGCGCACGAGGCGCGCGTGTGCATCGCCGAGGGCGAGCTGCTGGCCAATCCGCGCCGCACCCGGCGCTTTACCACTGACCAGTACTTCAAGACCCAGGACGAGATGTGCGCGTTGTTCGCGGACATCCCCTCGGCGCTGGAGAACGCGGTCGAGATCGCGCGCCGCTGCAACCTGACGCTGGAGCTGGGCAAGCCGCGCCTGCCGCTGTTCCCGACCCCCGACGGCATGTCGCTGGACGATTACCTCGTCTACATGGCCAAGGACGGCCTGGAGAAGCGCCTGGCGGTGCTGTTCCCCGACGAGGCGGTGCGCGAATCGAAGCGCCCGGAATACTACGCACGGCTGGAGTTCGAGACCGGCACCATCATCAAGATGGGCTTCCCCGGCTACTTCCTGATCGTGGCGGACTTTATCAACTGGGCCAAGAACAATGGCGTGCCGGTGGGGCCGGGCCGCGGTTCGGGCGCCGGTTCGCTGGTGGCGTATGCGCTCGGCATTACCGACCTGGATCCGCTCAAGTACGCACTGCTGTTCGAGCGGTTCCTGAACCCGGAACGGGTCTCGATGCCCGACTTCGACATCGACTTCTGCCAGCACGGCCGCGATCGCGTGATCACGTACGTGAAGGAGAAGTACGGCAAGGACGCGGTATCGCAGATCGCCACCTTCGGCACCATGGCGGCCAAGGCCGCGGTGCGCGACGTGGGTCGCGTGCTTGACCTCGGCTACGGCTTTGTCGATGGCATCGCCAAGCTGATCCCGTTCAAGCCGGGCAAGCTGGTCACCATCGAGGAGGCCAAGAAGGAAGAGCCGCTGCTGACCGAGCGCGAGAACAACGAGGAAGAAGTGCGCCAGCTGCTGGAGCTGGCACAGCGCGTCGAAGGCATGACCCGCAACGTCGGCATGCACGCCGGCGGCGTGCTGATCGCGCCCGGCAGGCTGACCGACTTCTGTCCGCTGTACACGCAGGGCGCGCAGAACGACGGCATGAGCGGTGTGGTCAGCCAGTACGACAAGGACGACGTCGAGGCCGCCGGCCTGGTCAAGTTCGACTTTCTGGGCCTGACCACGCTGACCATCCTGGACTGGGCCGAGCGCTATATCCGCCGCCTGGACCCGAGCAAGGCCGACTGGAACTGCAGCCATATCCCGCTCGACGACAGTCCCGCCTTCGATATCCTCAAGACGGCCAACACGGTCGCCGTGTTCCAGCTGGAAAGCCGCGGCATGCAGGGCATGCTGAAGGACGCCAAGCCTGACCGCTTCGAGGACATCATCGCGCTGGTGGCACTGTACCGCCCGGGCCCGATGGACCTGATTCCCAGCTTCTGCGCGCGCAAGCACGGCCGCGAGAAGGTGGAGTATCCCGATCCGCGCGTCGAGCCCGTCCTGAAAGAGACCTACGGCATCATGGTCTACCAGGAGCAGGTGATGCAGATGGCGCAGATCATCGGCGGCTACTCGCTTGGCGGCGCCGACCTGCTGCGCCGCGCCATGGGCAAGAAGAAGCCCGAGGAAATGGCCCAGCATCGCGTGATGTTCCGCGAGGGCGCCGACAAGAATGGTCTCTCCGCGCAGCAGGCCGACGACATCTTCGACCTGATGGAGAAGTTCGCGGGCTACGGCTTCAACAAGTCGCACGCGGCCGCGTACGCGCTGCTGGCGTACTACACCGCCTGGCTCAAGGCCCACCATCCGGCCGAATTCATGGCAGCCAACATGTCGCTGGCCATGGATGATACCGACAAGGTCAAGATCCTCTACGAGGACTGCAAGCTCAACAAGCTCGCGGTGCTGCCGCCCGACGTCAACGCCAGCGAATACCGCTTCGCGCCGACCGACTCCAAGACCATTCGCTATGGCCTGGGCGGCATCAAGGGCAGCGGCCAGGGCGCCATTGAAGACATCCTGCGCGCGCGCGAAGAGCGCCCGTTCACCGATCTGTTCGATTTCTGCGAGCGCGTCGACCGCCGCCAGGTCAACCGCCGCACCATGGAGGCCCTGATCCGTGCCGGCGCCTTCGACAGCCTGAACGACAACCGCGCCCAGTTGCTGGCATCGGTGCCGATCGCGATGGAGGCCGCCGAGCAGAAGGCCGAGTCCGCCAACCAGGTGTCGCTGTTCGACCTGATGGGCGATGCCGGCGAAGCGCACCGCCCCGAGCTGCTCGATGAGCCGCGCTGGAGCGCCAAGCGCACGCTGCAGGAAGAGAAGCAGGCGCTTGGCTACTACTTCTCAGGCCATCTGTTCGATGCCTATCGCGACGAGGTGCGCCGCTTCAACAAGGGCACGCTGGCTGCGCTGGAAAAGGAAGTGCAGGGCAACGGCGGCGGCTTCGGCCGCGACGTGCGCGGCAAGACCATCGCCGGCGTGATCTCCGGCGTCCGCACGCAGATGACCCAGCGCGGCAAGATGCTGATCGTGACGCTCGACGACGGCACCGGGCTGGTCGAGATGACGGTGTTCAACGAGCTGTTCGACGCCAACCGGCACATGTTCCGCGAGGACGAGCTGCTGATCGCCACGGGGAATGCGCGGCACGATACGTTTACCGGTGGGGTGAGGTTTACGGCCGAGTCGGTGATGGACCTGGTGGCCGCGCGCCTCAAGTTCGCAAGCGCCGTGCGGCTGGCGATGAATGGCAATTCCTCGACCGGGATGCTGCGCGAACTGCTGATGCCGCACCTGGCCCGCGCCAGCGGTGGGCAGGGTTTGCCGGTGCGCATCCACTACCAGTCTGCGGCGGCTTCGTGCGAGACCATGCTCGGAGCGGACTGGAAGGTGGTGCCCTCCGACGAGGCGTTGACCGCGTTGCGGCTGGCACTGTCGCCGGACAGCGTCAGCACCCTCTACGAATAAGCCGACGGCAGCGGCGGTCTTAGGCCGCCTGCCGGGCGGCACGCGCGCTGGCCGCCAGCGTTAGCAGCGCGTCGACGTGGGCCTCGATGCCCGGATCGTAGTTGAGCATCGCCATCGGATCCGCCAGCCGGCCCTGGCCGCTGTGTGCCGCGTCGACCGCGGCGCGAATCGCGCGGTCGAGCGTCTCGGCGTGATCGCGTGCGAAGGCATGCACCGCCTGCGGCCGGATTACCTCCAGGCAGGCAATATTGTCGGCAAAGACCAGCGGCGTGCCGCACAGCACCGATTCCACGCCGACCAGTCCGAACGGTTCATAGCCCGAAGCCAGGATGGTGAAGTCCGCGGCGCGGTAGAGCGCGTCGATGCGGCTGCTGTAGCCCAGTTCCCGTACCCGCGGGATGGTGCGCCCGACTGGACGGCCGGCCACGGCAAGCTTGATCGGCAGGTCCGATTTAGAGAAATAGTCGGCAAGCACGTCGAAACCCTTGCGGGCATGGCCCGAAGACGGGAACAGGAACACGACCTCATCGTCACCGAAACCGAACTCACGGCGCAACGCGGCGCGCGCGTCGGCGTCGACCGGCGTGAAGCGCTGCGTGTCGACCGGCGGGTAGATCAGTTCCACGCGGTCCGGCGGCATCCCGTACAGCTCGATCACCTCGCGGCGCATCAGCGCCGAATGTGCCACCACGCGATGCGCGCCAGCATACTGCGCACTCTCCAGGTCGATCTGCCACTGGTCGGAGCGGCGCGCTGCCGTGCCGCGCGCGCCGAGATAGCCGCGGTGGGTGCCACCGCAAATGGCGATGTCCGAGCCGCGCACGCGGTTGCAGCCGATCAGGACTTCATCCGCTGGCAGGCGCGCTTGCAGGCGCCACGAGAAATAGCGGTCGCGCAGCTTGCCGGGCAGCCACGAGACCAGGATGCGATGCGGCGTGACGCCGGCCGCCTGCGCCACGCCGGCGTCGAAGCGGCGCGCGTAGACCGACACCTCGGTGCCGGCGCGGCCTGCCATTGCCCGGCTGATGTCGAGCGCATAGCGTTCCAGGCCGCCGCCAGCGCCGAAGCGATTGCAGGAGATGCCAACTTTCATCGATGCATGGAATAAAGGGGAGGGGCGGCCGGCCGCCTCAACGGGTGACCTCAGGTGCGGCTGCCTTGAGATCGGCGCCGGCCTGCAACTGCGCCAGCTTGGCGTACTTGTAGTAGCTTGCCTGCGCATTCATCAGCGCCACGCCGAAGCCTGCGCTGCCGTCCAGGAAGCCGCGCTTGAGCAGGTAGGTCCGGATGAAGGCCCACAGGCCGTGGCCCGCGGCGGACGCCACCGAACTACGCTTGCCCCGCGCGTAGGCCTGCTGCGCGCCTGCGCTGGAGTAGCTGTCGATCTTGCGCAGCACGTCTGACAGTGTGCGGTAGCTGTAATGGATCAGCGGCTCGCGCAGATGGGTGACCGGGTCGTCCACCTTCAGGTGTTCGTGGACCAGGTCATCCGTGAAGCGGCCGCGGCCCTTGCGGAAGACGCGGGTCACATAGTCCGGATACCAGCCTGCGTGGCGCACGAAGGTGCCGCAGAACGCTGACAGGCGCGGCAGCGCAAGCGCGTGGGCGTCGGCCCGCTTCAGGTGGCCCAGGATCTCGTCGCGCAGGGCGGGCGTGACACGTTCATCGGCATCGAGACTCAGGATCCAGTCGCCCGTGGCGGCGTCTACCGCGCGGTTCTTCTGCGGGCCGAACCCAGGCCAGTCGTCGGTCTGGATGACAGTGGCGCCGGCGGCACGCGCAATCGCCACCGTGTCATCCGTGCTGGCCCAATCCACTATAATCGCCTCTTTGCACCAGGACACGCTTTCGAGGCATGGCCCGATATTGTGAGCTTCATTCCTGGTAATGATGACGGCCGAGACTCTCATGGAACATAGGGGAGGCACGCAGGTCGGACAAGACCGACGGGCCGCCGGAGTCGCCCACGGCGCCAGGCGCTGGATCGAGACCGCGTATTCTACCGCACTGGCGCATGGCGCCCTTCGCGCACCCTGATGCCATCGAGTCGGCTCGCGGGCCGTTTCCTGATTCTCAAATTGATGATACGAGCACAATTGTCCCGTTCTGCCGGGATGGAAGAAGTCTTCCTTCTGCCTGCGCGTGCAGCATTGGTCTCTCTCTTGCCGGCTGCAATCCGGGCAAGACCGGACGCACAGGCGCTGGCCGCATGATCGGCGCCTACGTCATCAATCTCGACACCGCGCGGGAGCGCCGGGAGCGCATTTCCGGCCAGCTGGCGGGCCTTGGTATCCCGTTCCAGGTGTTCCGGGCCGTGGATGGCCGCGTGCTGGCGGAGGAGGAAGTGGCCAGCAAGTACGATGCCGCCGCCGCCGCCGCGTGTTACCGCCCCATGAGCCGGGGCGAGGTGGGGTGCGGGTTGAGCCACCTCGGCGTGTACCGCAAGATGCTGGACGACGGCGCCGCCTTCGCGCTGGTGCTGGAAGACGATGCATCGCTCGGCCCCGACCTCGCAAGCGTGCTGGCCGACCTCGAGTCACGCCTGGATCCGGACCGGGCCGAGGTGGTGCTGCTGTCCCATGTCGACAAGTACACCCGCTGGGGGGCCCGCAGGCTTGGCGGCGAGCGACGCCTGGTCAGGCGCTATGGCGAATGGTGGCTCGCGCACGGCTACGTGGTGACGCGCGCCGCAGCGCAGCGGCTGCTGGCCGGCCTGCAGCCGCTGTGGTGCGCGGCCGACTACTGGTCGGCCTTTGAGAAACAGGGCCTGGTGTCGCTCAGTGCCGTGGTGCCGTATTGCATCGGCCTGACCGAGCTGGCCGCGACCTCGTCGCTTGAAACGCATCGCGCCGACCTGGACGCCGCCGACAAGGCTCGCCGCAGCATCGGCTATTATCTGCGCCGCTACGTCTATCAGCGCTTCCTGTTCCAGCTCATCGTCAGGCCCTTCCTTCGGGTAGCCCGGCAGAAGCGGCCGGGCTAGCGCCGGGCCGGCACGCCGCCTCCACACACAAGAAATATCAGTGACCACATCCAAACCGCCCATTTCGCCAGGTGCCGCCGTGCCGTCCAGCATGGCCAGCCGGCTCTGGTCTTACCTGCGCCCCGAGCTACGCATCTTCATCGGCGCCATCCTTGCCATGGCCGTGGTCGCGGGCAGCGAAGGGGTGATCCCCAAGGTTGTCAATGACCTGCTCGACAAGGGCTTCGGCGGCGACTACGCCGGCACGCTGTGGCATGTCCCCGCGATCCTGACCGGCGTGGCCCTGATCCGCGGCGTGGCGCAGTTTGCCTCGGGCTACCTGCTGAACCTGATCTCGAACCGCGTGCTGCTGAAGATGCGCCTGCAGATGTTCGAGCGCCTGCTGCAGGCGCCGGCGTCGTTCTTCCACCGCAACACGGCGGCTTCGCTGATCAATGCCGTGATCTTCGAGGTCAACCAGGTGCTGCAGATCCTGACCAGCGTCTTTATCACGCTGGTGCGGGACTCACTGACGGTTGTCGCGCTGCTGATCTACCTGTTCTATACCAACTGGCGCCTGACGCTGATCGTGGCGGTGATCCTGCCGGTGATTGGCTACCTGATGTCGAAGATCAACCGCCGGCTGCGCAAGCTCAACCGCGATCACCAGGCCTTTACCAACAACGCTGCCTATGTCGTGGAAGAGGCCGTGGGCGGCTACAAGGTGGTCAAGCTGCACGGCGGCGAAGCCTACGAGATGGGCCGCTTCCGCACCGTGGCCGAGCGGCTCAAGAACTACTCGATGCGCATGGCGGTCGCCGGCGGGCTGAACCAGCCGGTCACGGCCTTCCTGGCCGCGCTGGCGCTGTCGGTGATCATCACCATTGCGATGGTGCAGGCGCAGGCCAACCAGACCACGGTGGGCGGTTTTACCGGCTTTGTGATGGCGATGCTGCTGCTGATCTCGCCGCTCAAGCACCTGACCGACATCAACCAGCCGCTGACGCGCGGCATCACCGCAGCCGAGATGATCTTCCGGCTGATCGATGAACCGATCGAGCCGCAGGACGGCGGCAAGATGCTGGGTCGTGCCCGTGGCGAGCTGGCCTTCGAGCAAGTCGGCTTCCGCTACGGTGAGGCATCGCGCGCCGCGCTGGAGGGCATTGACCTGCGCGTCAGTCCGGGCGAGGTGGTGGCGCTGGTGGGCCCGTCGGGCAGCGGCAAGACCACGCTGGTCAACCTGGTGCCGCGCTTCTTCGACCCCACTGCCGGGCGCATTCTGCTGGATAGCACGCCGCTGACCGAGTTGTCGCTGAAGGACCTGCGCAACCAGATTGCCTTCGTCAGCCAGGACGTGGTGCTGTTCAACGACACCGTCGCCGCCAATGTGGCATATGGCGCGCAATCCGACAGCGAGATCGACATGGCCCGCGTTGAGCGCGCGCTGGCGGCCGCCTACCTGACGGAAACCGTCAAGGGGCTGCCGGAGGGCCTGAACACCAATATCGGCGACAACGGCATGAAGCTGTCCGGTGGCCAGCGCCAGCGGCTGGCGATTGCCCGGGCGCTGTACAAGGACGCACCGATCCTGATCCTGGACGAAGCCACTTCGGCACTGGATTCGGAGTCGGAGCGCCAAGTGCAGGCGGCGCTGGAGGAACTGATGAGGGGCCGGACCACGCTGGTGATTGCGCACCGCTTGTCCACCATCGAGAACGCCGACCGCATCGCCGTGCTGGACCACGGCCGCGTGGCGGAGCAGGGCACGCACGCGCAGCTGCTGGCGGCCAACGGCCTGTACGCCGGGCTGCACCGGATCCAGTTCGCGACGCAGCAAGGTTAACGGACGTACCAATGACAAAGGCCGGCGCTTGCGCCGGCCTTTGTCGTTTCCTGCGTGCTCAGTTTGGCGAGGTGACGGGCGGCTGCACGCCCAGTACTTCATCGATGGCAGCCAGCACCTGATCCCGCCGCGGCACCACGCCGCCACCGCCCAGCGAGACCGCGCGGCCCGGCGCATCGACGCCGTACAGGTGGCGCGACGTGGTCGTGAACAGGATCACGGTCGGGCGGCGCAGCGCATCGGCGATATGCACGAAGCCGGTGTCCATGCCAACCACCAGCGATGCCTTACCTACCATCTGCGCCACGCCGGTGATGCTCAGGCGCGGCATCACTTCGGCGTTGGGCACGCTGGCGGCGATGGTCTCGGCTTCCTTGCGCTCCGCGTCGTTGCCCCAGGGCACCAGCACGCGCAGCCCGCGCGCCGAGATCGCGCTGCCCACGCTGATCCAGTCGGCGGCCGGCCACTTCTTTTCTTCGCTCGAGGTGGCATGGAACAGCATCGCGTACGGGCCCTTGGCGGCCGCCGCCGGCGTGTCTGCGGGCATCTCCAGGCCGTAGTCCATTTCCCTGGTCAGCGCATAGCCCAAGGCGCGGCTGACGGCGCGGCGCATCCGCTGCCGCGCGCAATCTTCCTCGACAAATGGCTGGAACACATGGTTGTAGGCGAAGCGAGCGCCGCTCTCGCCCAACTCTTCCACGGGGTAGCCATAACGATTGCGCGTGCGTGCCAGGAATGTCACGATGGCGCTCTTGTAGACGCCGTGGACGTCCAGCACCGCATCGTACTTTTCGCGGCGCAGTTCACGCAGCGCACTGAAGATCGCACGCAGGCCAGCCCAATTGCGCGATTTCTTGAAGCCGCGCAGCGGCGCGGAAATCACGCGCTCGATATTCGGATTCCAGCGCGGCACGTCGGCGCAATATGAGTCGGCAATCCAGTCGATCTTGACGCCGGGAAAGGCCCGCTGCAGGTCTGCGACCAGCGGCTGGGTGAACACCATGTCGCCGAGGGAGGTCAGCTTGACGATGAGAATACGTTTCATCGGGAACAGTAGGGCGGGCAATGGGCGCTCACCTGGTTCGGAAGGTGCGTAGTATGCCTTATCCAGCGGACATGTGTCCGTGCGATGCATGGGCGACATGGCCCCCGCCACGACCGCGCCGATCCGTTAGTATCTGCATCAGAAGCCTCACGATCGATGACGCCTATCCAACCGGAGACCACCATGTCCGACACGGCATTCCCCATCAGCCGCTACCCCATTCCCGCGCTGACCGACCTTCCCGACGACATCCGCGCCCGCATCCTGGAAGTCCAGGAAAAAGCCGGCTTCGTCCCCAACGTCTTCCTGGCGCTGGCGCACCGTCCCGACGAGTTCCGCGCGTTCTTCGCCTACCACGACGCGCTGATGCTCAAGGAGGGCGGCCTGACCAAGGGCGAGCGCGAGATGATCGTGGTGGCGACTTCCGGTGCCAACCAGTGCCTGTACTGCGTGGTGGCGCATGGCGCGATCCTGCGCATCTATGAGAAGAAGCCGCTGGTGGCGGACCAGGTCGCGGTGAACTACCTGAAGGCGGATATTCCGCCGCGCCAGCGCGCGATGCTCGACTTTGCGATGAAGGTGTGCGACGCGTCGCATGAAGTGGGCGATGCCGACTTTGCTGCGCTGCGCGAGCACGGTTTTTCCGAGGAGGATGCCTGGGATATTGCCGCCATCACGGCGTTCTTCGGTCTGTCGAACCGGATGGCGAACACGATCAGCATGCGCCCGAACGACGAGTTCTACCTGATGGGCCGGGTGCCGAAAGCGAAGTAACGCCGCAGGGGCTCAGCGTATCTCGGCACAGGCACCGCTCTTGGGGTCGAACAGCACCGGCCACGCCTGCTCGTAGATGCCGGGCGTGCAGTGCTTCTCGCAGCGGTTATGGGCCAGCGTCACGCGGCGCGGGTCCTGCCACACCAGCAGCTTGCACTGGCTGCCGTCGATGGCCTGAAGTTCGATGTGCGGGGTCTCGCGGACCTGGCGGAACTCTGCCAAGTTGAATTCGCAACTGCCGCGCCGCGATACCCATAGCTTCCACTTGAGCGCACGCACCTCGTTGGCCTTGACGTCCATCAGCGCGTCTTCGCGGAAGCCGTCTTCCTCGGTGCGCTTGCAGGCGGCGGCAATGTTGATCGTCTTGTTCGCGATCGGGGTGGCGCGTTCCTTGGGCGCGGCGGCGACCCCTTCGCCCTTCGCCTCGGGCGGCGGTAGGGGGGCGCGCTTGGCGATCGGCAATGGCGCGCACGCCACCGACAACAGGAGGGCCAGCAGACAGGCCCCATGGTTCGTGGCGTTCATGCCAGACTCCTTGCTTGCCGACCGGGCCGCGCCTCGGGTCGGGGCGGCAAGCCGGGTGCCGCATCCGTGCGGATGCCGCTGACTACGTTGGCTTAGTTATAGCGGATGGCAATCGGAATTGGAGTAGGACCATCCCCGAGTCCGTAAGGAGGCGGACGCAAGCGGACAGGCGCAGGCGCTGCAACGTGGTTACGTTCGTAAACAGCTTGATACACAGATGCGGGGTTCGGCGTGCTAGCCTTCCGCAACCATCGCTCGCCGCCCCCCAAATGAAGCCCCGCGCCCTTGTTGCCCTCGTTGTATTGCCCGTGCTCCTTGGCACCATCTCCGCCGCCGCCCATGCCGACGACCGGGATGACGATGACGATCACCACTACGCGCGCCGGTACAAGGGCGGCGACTACAAGGAAGAATTCTGGGTCGGCAACTGCAAGATCAAGCGCAAGTGGAAAGACAACGGCGAGTACAAGGAAGAGCGCAAGTGCAAGGACCGGCCGGTCGTGTACCAGCCGCCGCCGGCTGTGTACTACCAGCCCGAACCCGCCTTCGTGGTGAGTCCGCAAGTCGTGATCCGGCCCTAGGCCAGAATGCAGAAAGGCCCGCCAGTGAGCGGGCCTTTCCATGCCTGCGCCGGCATCTTCACATCAGGATGATGTCGTATTGCTCCTGGTGGAACGTCGATTCCACCTGCAGCGAAATCGGCTTGCCGATAAAGTCGCCAAGCATCGCCAGATGCTGGCTTTCTTCTTCCAGGAACAGGTCGATCACTTCCTGCGAGGCCAGGATGCGGAATTCGCGCGGGTTGAACTGGCGCGATTCACGCATGATCTCGCGCAGGATGTCGTAGCAGGCCGTACGCGGTGTCTTGACCTGGCCCTTGCCCTGGCAGACCGGGCATTGTTCGCACAGCACATGCGCCAGCGACTCGCGCGTGCGCTTGCGCGTCATCTCGACCAGGCCCAGTTGCGAGAAGCTGTTGACCGTGATGCGGGTGCGGTCGCGTGCGAGCGCTCGCTTCAGCTCGGACAGCACCGCGTCGCGGTGCTCGGCGTTCTCCATATCGATGAAGTCGATGATGATGATGCCGCCGAGGTTGCGCAGGCGCAGCTGCCGCGCGATGGTGTGGGCCGCCTCCAGGTTGGTCTTGAAGATGGTGTCGTCGAAGTTGCGCGCGCCCACGTAGCCGCCGGTATTGACGTCGATGGTCGTCATCGCCTCGGTCTGGTCGATCATCAGGTAGCCGCCCGACTTCAGGTCCACCCGGCGCGACAGCGCCTTCTCGATCTCGGCGTCGATATTGAACAGGTCGAAGATCGGACGCTCGCCGGTGTAGTGCGACAGCCGCGGCAGCACCGCCGGGGTGTATTCCTTGGCGAACTCCAGCAGCATCTGGTAGTTCTCGCGCGAGTCGATCTGGATCACGCCGGTGGCGTCGTTGATAAAGTCGCGCAGCACGCGCTGGGCCAGGTTCAGGTCCTGGTAGAGCAGGCTGGGCGCGGGCAGGGTGGTGGCGTTCTGGCGGATCGTGCCCCAGATCTTGCGCAGGTAGGCAATATCGTTGCCGAGTTCCTCGTCGGTCGCTTCCTCGGCGATGGTGCGCACGATAAAGCCGCCGCGCTCGTCGGCGGGCACCAGGCCCTGCACGCGGCTGCGCAGCGCCTCGCGGTCCACTTCGCCCTCGATGCGCTGCGAGATGCCGATATGCGGATCCTGCGGCAGGTACACCAGGGTGCGCCCGGCGATGCTCACCTGGGTGGACAGCCGCGCGCCCTTGGTGCCGATCGGGTCCTTGATTACCTGCACCATCAGCGCCTGGCCTTCGAACAGGGTCTTCTCGATGGCCAGTTGCGGCGTGGAATTGTTGCGGTCGGCGTCGCGTGGATGCCAGATGTCGGCCACGTGCAGGAAGGCGGCGCGCTCCAGGCCGATGTCGATAAAGGCCGATTGCATGCCGGGCAGCACGCGCACCACCTTGCCCAGGTAGATATTGCCGACCAGCCCGCGCGTCAGCGTGCGTTCGACATGCAGTTCCTGCACGGCGGCCTGCTGCACGATGGCGACGCGGGTCTCTTGGGGCGTGATGTTGACGAGGATGTCTTCAGTCATAGCGGGTGAAACGCGTCGCCGGTGGTCCGGCTGTATAGGGTGGCCCGGCGCGGGGCCGGGTCTTGTCTGGGTACGGAGACCGCGGCTCAGAACTGCAGATGGGCCTGGCGAAGTAACGCCGCCGTCTCAAACAAGGGCAAGCCCATGATACCTGAATAGCTGCCCGCGATCCGCTCCACGAACTCCGCCGCCCGGCCCTGGATGCCGTAGGCACCGGCCTTGCCGAGCGGCTCGCCGCTGGCGACATAGCGCTCGATCTCGGCGGGCTGCATCGGGCGGAAGGTGACTTCGGAGATCGACAGCGCATGCCGCATGCCCGTGGTCGACACGATCGTCACGGCGGTCAGGACGCGGTGGGTGCTGCCCGAGAGCGCGCCCAGCATGGCCGCGGCATCGGCGCCGTCGGCGGGTTTGCCCAGGATGTGGCCGCCCAGGCAGACCGTGGTGTCGGAGGTCAGCACCGGCGCATCGGGCAGCGCGCGGCGTTCGCGGCGGCGCAGCGCGGCTTCGGCCTTCAGCGCGCAGACGCGCTGGACGTAGTCGTCGGGGGTCTCGCCGGGCTGGACGGCCTCGAGCGCTTCGGCATCCTCGTCGTCATCGGCCAGCAGCAGTTCGTAGCGCACGCCGAGCTGGGTCAGCAGCTCGCGGCGGCGCGGGCTCTGCGAGGCGAGGTAAAGATAGTCGTGCAGGGTGTCGGGCATCGCGGCGGAGGGGCCTTCCGGCGACAGCCGGGATCAGGCCCGATGATAGGGGTGGTTCTGCGTGACGGACCAGGCGCGATACAGCTGCTCGGCCAGCAGCACGCGCACCATGCCGTGCGGCAGGGTCAGGCTGGACAGCCGGATCAGGGTGCTGGCGCGGGCTTTCAGGGCCGGGTCGAGCCCGTCGGCGCCGCCGATCAGGAAGGCCACGTCGCCGCCCTCGCGCTGCCAGTCGGTCAGCTGCGCGGCCAGTTGCACGGTGGTGAAGTCGCGCCCGCGCTCATCCAGCGCGACGATGCGGCACTGCTTCGACAGCGAGCCCAGCACCGCCTCGATGCGCGCGGCTTCGCGCTGCATCACGGTGGCGGCGTTGTTGCTGGACGAGCGGGTTTCAGGCTTGACCTCGCGCAGTTCTATGCGCAGCTCGGGCGGCATGCGCTTGGCGTACTCGCTGAAGCCGGTTTCGATCCAGCCGGGCATCTTGTGGCCGACGGCCACGATCACCAGTTGCATGGGGCAGAGGATGGGTCATGCTGCGCGGCCGCCGGGCGGCCGCGCGCCGGGGCTCAGGCCGAGCGGGTGGTGCGCTTGCGCGCGGCCGGCTTGGCTGCTGCGGTCTTGCTGGCTGCGGTCTTGCTGGCAGCGGTCTTGCTCGGGGCCTTCTTGACCGCGGTCTTGGTCGCGGTCTTGCGCGCGGTGGTGCCGGCAGCGGTCTTGCGCGGCGCGGCGGCGCGGGTGCCAGCAGTCTTGGTGGCTGCCGTCTTGGTGGCGGTCTTGCGGGCCGGCTTGCGGATGGTGGCGATGGCGTCGGCGTCGGTGTCCTCATGGCCCATCGGCGGCGACGGCTCCTTCATGCCTTCGGGCAGGCGGGCCAGCGCGGGGCGCAGGTTGCTGGCACGGCGCACGGTGCGCACCGGAGCTTCGTCCTCGTCCTCGTCCATCGGCTCGCTGGCCTTGGCCAGGCTGCGGCCGGCGGTGGCCAGCTTCATGCGCACCGGCTTGTCGCCCCAGATCTCTTCCAGGTTGTAGTACAGGCGCAACTGCGGCTGCAGGATGTGGACCACGGCGTCGCCGCAGTCGACCAGCACCCATTCGCCGGTTTCCAGGCCCTCGACCGCCACGATATGGCCGCCGGCTCCCTTCACCGTATCCCGCACCGACGCTGCCAGCGCCTTGGTCTGGCGGTTGGATGTCCCGCTGGCAATCACCACCCGGTCGAACAGTTCGGTCAGGTGGCTGGTGTCGTACACCTTGATGTCCTGCGCTTTGACATCCTCGAGGCCGTCGACGATGGCGCGTTGCAGTTTACGAATATCCATGGTGTCTTCTTGTTCAGCTGAGATCGGTTGGGGGTGGGCGCCGGGATTGGTGCAACCCCGGTCATGCCCTGGCCGGGGCGTTGCGGTACAGCCCGTGGTTGGCAATGTAGTGTGCCACGCCGGGCGGCAGTTGGTCATCTGCCGGCTGGCCGGCTGCCAGCCGCTGGCGCAGGTGGGTGGAAGACAGGTCGACGGCGAGCGTCTGGTCGATCCACATCCGGCCGGAGGGCGTGCATTGTATCAGGTGCGTGTCAGCCTGGCGTTCGGCCAGTGCCGCCAGCACCGGACCCTCCAGTGCCGCCAGCTCAAAACGCGGCCGCGTGGCGGTGCACAGGTGCACATGTTCGAACAGGGCCTGCCAGCCGTGCCAGGTGTGCAGGCGCAGCAGCTGGTCGGCGCCCATCAGCCAGCACAGCGAGGCTTCGGGGCCGTATTCGGCGCGCAGCTGGCGTACGGTGTCGATGGTGTAGCTGGGGCCGGCGCGGTCCACTTCCATGCGGCTCACGCGGACCTTGGCGCCGCTGTCGCCAAGTGCTGCGGCGGCCAGTTCGGTCATGGCCAGGCGGTCGGCGGCAGGGGTCACGTCGTCGCCTTTTTGCCACGACTGGCCGGTGGGAATCCACACCAGCTCATCCAGCCCAAGGTGTTCGATGCACAGCCGCGCCAGTGCCAGGTGGCCGACATGGGGGGGATCAAAAGTGCCGCCAAGGATACCCAGGCGATAGGGGCGGGCGGACGGTTGCGGCGGTTCTCCCGCGTCGGGGGCGGGTTTGCGGTGTTGCGCTGGATTGGCCATAGGTCAGGCGTCAGGCCCAGTCGCGCGCCGGCAGGAAATCGGTGTACAGCGCCGCTTCGGGGCTGCCCGGTTCCGGTTGCCAGTCATAGCGCCAGGTCACCAGCGGCGGCATCGACATCAGGATGGATTCGGCGCGTCCGCCCGACTGCAGGCCGAACAGCGTGCCGCGGTCGAACACGAGGTTGAATTCGACGTAGCGCCCGCGCCGGTAGGCCTGGAAGCCGCGCTCGCGCTCGCCGTAGGGCGCGTCCTTGCGCGCCTGCAGGATCGGCAGGTAGGCGTCCAGGAAGGCGTCGCCGACGGCTTGCATCATGGCGAAGCTGCGCTCGAAGCCCAGCGCGGAGAAGTCGTCGAAGAAGATCCCGCCCACGCCGCGCGCCTCGTTGCGGTGGCGCAGGAAGAAATACTCGTCGCACCACTGCTTGAAGCGCGGGTACAGGTCGTCGCCGTAGGGGGCCAGCGCCTGCTGGCAGGTGCGGTGGAAGTGCGTGCAGTCGCCGGCGTCGCCGTAGTAGGGTGTCAGGTCCATGCCGCCGCCGAACCACCATACCGGCTCGGCCCCCGGCTTGACCGCCAGGAAGCAGCGCACGTTCATATGGACCGTGGGCACATAGGGATTGCGCGGGTGGAATACCAGCGACACGCCCATGGCCTCGAAGCTGCGCCCGGCCAGCTCCGGCCGGTTGGCGGTGGCCGACGGTGGCAGGGTGTCGCCGCTCACGTGCGAGAAGCCCACGCCGGCGCGCTCCATCACCGCACCGCCTTCCAGGATGCGGGTGCGGCCGCTGCCGCGCAGGCGTTCGGTGGGCGGTTTCTCCCAGGCGTCGGTCAAGAACGGCTGGCCGTCGATGGCACCGATGGCATCGGTGATGCGGTCTTGCAGACCGAGCAGATAGGCACGGACTGCCTGGGAATCGATCATGGTTGGCGGAAAGCGGATGGACCGGGCTGAAAGCGCCCGGCAGCTTTGCTGGCTGCCGGGTGCGTCACAGCGTTGTCACGATTGTACCGGCTGGGGCGGCTGGCGGGTCGCGCAGGTCCAAAGCTGGCCGGCAAGGCGGATCAGCCATGCCGGCCGGAACGGCGTTTGCCGGGAAGGATCAGCGCTTGATGGCGCGGTAGCCGATGTCGGTCCGGTACTGCATGCCGTCGAAGCGGATCTGCTCGACCGCGGCATAGGCGGCGCGCTGCGCTGCCTTGACGGTGTCGGCCAGGCCCACCACGCACAGCACGCGCCCGCCCGAGGTCAGCAGGGTGCCGTCCTTGAGGGTGGTGCCGGCGTGGAAGGTCACGCTGTCGTCGGTCTCGGCCGGGATGCCGGTGATGGCATCGCCCTTGCGCGGGCTGTCAGGATAGCCGTAGGCGGCCATCACCACGCCCAGCGCGGTGCGGCGGTCCCAGTCCAGCTCGATGCTGTCGAGCTTGCCGTTGACGGCGTGCTCCATCACATCGACCAGGTCGGTCTTCAGGCGCGCCAGGATCGGCTGGGTTTCTGGGTCGCCCATGCGGCAGTTGAACTCCAGCGTCTTCAGGTTGCCGTCCTTGTCGATCATCAGGCCGGCGTACAGGAAGCCCGTGTACGGGATGCCGTCCTTTTCCATGCCGCGCACGGTCGGCAGGATGATCTCGCGCAGCGCGCGCGCATGCAGCGCGGGCGTGACCACCGGGGCGGGGGAATACGCGCCCATGCCGCCGGTATTGGGGCCGGCGTCCGCGTCCAGCAGGCGCTTGTGGTCCTGGCTGGTGGCCAGCGCCAGCACGTTCTTGCCGTCGACCAGCACGATAAAGCTGGCTTCCTCGCCGTCCAGGAACTCTTCGATCACCACGCGCGCGCCGGCGTCGCCGAGCTTGTTGTCGGCCAGCATCATGTCGACCGCGGTGTGCGCTTCTTCCAGCGACATCGCCACCACCACGCCCTTGCCCGCGGCCAGGCCGTCGGCCTTGATCACGATCGGAGCGCCCTGCGCGTCGATGTAGGCGTGCGCCTGGGTGGCGTCGGAGAAGGTCTGGTAGGCGGCGGTCGGGATGCCGTGGCGCTCCATGAACGCCTTGGCGAAGTCCTTGGACGATTCCAGCTGCGCGGCGGCCTGGGTGGGCCCGAAGATGCGCAGGCCCTTGGCGCGGAAGATATTGACGATGCCGGCGGCCAGCGGGGCCTCGGGGCCGACCACGGTGAAGGCCACGCCCTCGCGCTCGGCAAAGGCGGCGATGACCTCGGGATCGGTCAGCGGAACATTCTGCAGGCGCTTGTCGAGCGCGGTCCCGCCGTTGCCCGGCGCGACGTACACCACCTGCACCTTGGGGGACTGGGCCAATTTCCAGGCCAGCGCGTGTTCACGTCCACCCGAGCCGACAACCAATACTTTCATGATCCACTGCCAGAAAAGATACGCATGCAAAAAGGCGGCAGCTTGGATCTGTGGAGCCGGGCTGCCGCCGAGGGGGCTTGTTACTCTGTTTTAGTCTTCGATCACCGCGTTGGTGAAGACTTCCTGCACGTCGTCCAGGTTTTCCAGGGCGTCGAGCAGTTTCTGCATCTTGACCGCGTCGTCGCCGCTGAAGCTGACTTCGTTCTGCGGCTTCATCAGCACGTCGGCCACTTCCGCCTTGAAGCCGGCGACTTCCAGCGCGGCCTTGACCGCCGAAAAATCGTTGGGCGGGCAGGTGACTTCGATCGAGCCGTCGTCGTTGGTGACGACATCGTCGGCGCCGGCTTCCAGCGCGGCTTCCATCAGCTTGTCTTCCGGCGTGCCGGGGGCATACAGGAACTGGCCGCAGTGGGTGAACATGAACGCCACCGAACCCTCGTTGCCCATGTTGCCGCCGTGCTTTGAGAACGCATGGCGCACTTCGGCCACGGTGCGGGTGCGGTTGTCGGTCAGGCAGTCGACGATGATCGCCGCGCCGGCCAGGCCGTAGCCCTCGTAGCGGATTTCTTCGTAGTTGGCGCCTTCCATGCCGCCCACGCCGCGCTGGATGGCGCGCTGGATGTTGTCCTTGGGCATGTTCGCGTCCATGGCCTTGTCGATCGACAGGCGCAGGCGCGGATTGGAGTCGACATCGCCGCCGCCGAGCTTGGCGGCAACGGTGATTTCCTTGATCAGGCGGGTCCAGATCTTGCCGCGCTTGGCGTCAGCGGCGGCCTTCTTGTGTTTGATATTGGCCCATTTCGAGTGACCGGCCATGATTCTCTCCGAAGCGGAATGCGGTGATCTGCGGTGATGTTGTGCGGGGTCGCCATGCACGCCGTGGCCGGGGCGGCAAAGCCCTCGGACAGCGCGAGCCAGGTGACGGATATGCCTGGCGGCTGGCTATAATCAGCCCAGGATTTTATCACGCGGGCCTGCCCGCGCCGCCCGGATCCACCAGATCCCATCAGACGCTATCAGACGCTTACGGAACCCAGGAACATCATGGCCGACCCCATCCTCATCGCCAAGAACGCCGAACATGAACTGGTGCTGCTGCCGCAGATGGGCAACCGGCACGGGCTGATCACCGGCGCCACCGGCACCGGCAAGACCGTCACGCTGCAGACGCTGGCGCAGGGCTTCTCGCGCCTGGGCGTGCCGGTCTTCATGGCGGACGTCAAAGGTGATCTGACCGGCATTTCGCAGGCCGGCCAGCCATCCGACAAGCTCAAGCAGCGCCTGGCCGACCTGAACCTGCCGGAGCCGGCATGGGGCGCGTGCCCGACCACGCTGTGGGACGTGTTCGGCGAGAAGGGCCATCCGGTGCGCGCCACGGTCTCGCACATGGGCCCGCTGCTGCTGTCGCGCATGCTGGAGCTGAACGACACCCAGCAGGGCGTGCTGAACCTGGTGTTCCGCATTGCCGACGCCAATGGCCTGTTGCTGCTCGACGCCAAGGACCTGCGCGCCATGCTGCAGTACGTCGGCGACAACGCCGGCCAGTTCACCACCGAATACGGCAATATCTCGGCCGCCTCGATCGGCGCCATCCAGCGCGGGCTGATCGCGCTGGAATCGCAGGGCGGGGATGTCTTCTTCGGCGAGCCGATGCTGAACCTGGAAGACTTCATCCAGACCGAGAAGGGCCAGGGCGTGGTCAATATCCTTGCCGCCGACAAGCTGATGAACGCGCCGCGGCTGTACGCCACCTTCCTGCTGTGGATGCTGTCCGAGCTGTTCGAGAAGCTGCCCGAGGCCGGCGACCTGGACAAGCCCAAGCTGGTGTTCTTCTTCGACGAGGCCCACCTGCTGTTCAACGATGCGCCCAAGGCGCTGCTCGACAAGATCGAGCAGGTGGTGCGGCTGGTGCGCTCCAAGGGCGTGGGCGTGTACTTCGTCACACAGAACCCGATCGACATCCCCGACACCGTGCTGGGCCAGCTGGGCAACCGCGTGCAGCATGCGCTGCGCGCCTTTACCCCGCGCGACCAGAAGGCGGTCAAGGTGGCGGCCACCACCATGCGCGCCAACCCCGGGCTGGACCTGGAAACCTCGATCAGTGAACTGGGCGTGGGCGAGGCGCTGGTGTCGTTCCTGGACGCCAAGGGCACGCCCTGCGTGACCGAGCGCGCCTGGGTGCTGGCACCGGGCAGCCGCATCGGCCCGGCGACGGAGGAAGAGCGCAAGCAGCTGATCGCCAGCTCGCTGGTGGCGGGCACCTACGAGAAGACCGTGGACCGCGAATCCGCCTATGAAAAGCTGCGCGGCAGCGTGGCGACGGCCGGCAATGGCAATGGCAAGGGCGCTGGCGGCGCGCCGGCTGGGCAGCCCGCGGGTGAGCAGGACAGCGGCTGGCTCGGTACGGCCGGCGAGATCTTCGGCACGCTGACCAAGGGCACCGGCAAGACCGGCCGCGGCGATTCGATCCTGGAGTCGATGGCCAAGTCGGCCGCGCGCACGGTGGGGTCGCAGGTCGGCCGCGAACTGATCCGCGGCGTGCTGGGCAGCCTGCTGGGTAAGAAGAAGTAAAGACGGACTGACGGAATGACGGAAAGGGCCGCGCGATGCGGCCCTTTTCCTTAGTGGCGCTGCGCCTGTTGCTGCGCCTTGGCCGCTGCCGCGTCCTCGCGCATCTTGCGCGCGAACATCCGCGCAAAGAACCACCCCATGCCGATGATGAAGACGATCACGCCCAGGCTCATCAGGCCGGTGCTGGTACTGAACAGGATCTTGAAGGCTTCCATGCTTGGCTCCCTTTGCGTTGGCGATGGCGGCCGGCGAGGTCTCGCCGGCACTTGCCGCCAGTGTAGGGAGCCCTGTGGCGCGGACTATTGAGGCCGGTCAAGCGAAAGCCAGCCCGCCGCCGCACCACTCAGTTCTTGGTGCCGAACAGGCGGTCGCCCGCATCGCCCAGGCCCGGCACGATATAGGCATCGCCGTCCAGGTGGCTGTCCAGCGAGGCGACGAACAGCTTCACCCCCGGATGCGCCTTCTGGAACACTTCCACGCCCTCGGGGGCCGCCACCAGCGCAACGAAGGTGATGGCCTCGTCCTTGACCCCACGGCGCTTGAGCACCTCCACCGCGTGCGCGGCGGAGTACCCCGTGGCCACCATCGGGTCGCACAGGATGAAGCTGCGGTCTTCCAGGTCGGGCAGGCGCACCAGGTATTCCACCGGGCGGTGCTGCTCGTCGCGGTACACGCCGATGTGGCCGATGCGCGCCGACGGGATCAGCTCGACCAGGCCGTCGCTCATGCCCACGCCCGCGCGCAGCACCGGCACGATGGTCAGCTTCTTGCCAGCGATCACCGGCGCTTCCAGTTCCACCAGCGGCGTTTCGATGCGGCGCGTGGTCAACGGCAGGTTGCGGGTGATCTCGTAGCCCATCAGCAGCGTGATCTCGCGCAGCAGCTCGCGGAAGGTGCGCGTCGACGTTTCCTTGTCGCGCATGTGCGAGAGCTTGTGCTGGATCAGCGGGTGGTCGAGGATGAACAGGTTGGGAAAGCGCGGATCTTGTTTCATGGCTGGCGGCGAGGGCTCGGCGGGATAGGGGCAAGCAGGTGAAGCGGGCGGCGAGATCGGGTCGACCAGCGCGCCGCGCCGTTGCAGCCGGATTGTAATGGAAGCGGGCCGCCACGCCCGTGGCTTCGCTTTCGAGACCCGCCCACGCCAGCGCCGCCGGCGGGCTCCCTGAACGGCCGGGAGCGGCCGGGAGCGGCCGGCGGTGCCCTGCGCTAGTCAAGCGCGCGGTTCTTCGACTCGATATCCACCATGTAGATGGCGATCGCCGCCACGGCAAGAAATGACGAAAGCAGCGCCAGGGCGAGGGTGAACTGGCTGGCCATGATCGGTGCAATGATCGAAGGCGCGAACAGGCCGCCAAAGCGCGCCATCGCGCCGGCAGTGCCCATCCCGCTGGCGCGCAGGTCGGTCGGGTACACCTCGGGCGTGAAGGCGTAGAGAGCGCCCCAGGTACCGAGCAGCGAGAAGCTCATCAGCAGGGTCGAGCCGACCACCAACGCCGGGGACTGGCCCAGGCTGTAGAGCATGCAACCTGCCGCGCTGAGCAGCAGGAAGCCGATCAGGGTCGGCTTGCGGCCCCAGCGCTCGACGCCGTGCGCGGCCAGCGCGAACCCGGGAAGCTGCACCAGCGCGAGCACGATCAGGAAGACCTGTCCACGCATGAAGCCAAAGCCCTGGCCAGCCAGCTTGACCGGCAGATAAACGAAGACGCCGTAGTAGGCGATCGAGATCAGCGCCCAGGCGGCAAGCAGGCAGATGGTGCGGCGCCGGCAGCCGCGCGCGAACAGCGCAAAGACCGACTTGCGCTCCATCGGCTGCGGCTCCAGGTTGCCGATTTCCACGGACACGCGATTGGCGGTGGCGACACGCTGCAGCACCGCGCGCGCCTCGGCTGAGCGCCCCGATTTGTTCAGGTAGAGCGGAGACTCGGGAACAAAGAACCGGAAGACCACGCCGACCAGGGCGGGGATGCCCGTGACGAGGAAGATCAGCCGCCAGGCACCATCGCCTCGCGACACGGCGATCAGCGCAAGAATGGCGAGCAGGATCGTGCCGACGGCCCAGAACGACTCCAGCAGGACCAGCCAGCGGCCGCGCCGGTCCGAGGGCAGGAACTCGGCCATCATGGTGTAGTCGACGGGCAGCGTGCCGCCGACGCCGATGCCGGTCAGGAAGCGCAGCAGCAGCAGCCACTGGAAGTCCGGTGCGAAGGCGGAAGCGACACCGCAGATGGCGTCGATGACCACCGCCATCATCAGCACGGGCCGGCGGCCGATCCTGTCAGCCAGCCGGCCGAACACGAATGCGCCGATCAGCATGCCGACAAAGAACATCGTCCCGGTCTGCAGAGCGGTCGGTATGGGAATGCCAAAGGTCGACGCAATCGACGGCGCGGTGAAGCCGATCGACAGCACCTGCATCGCGTCAGCGAGCCAGACCAGGCCGAAGATGACAAAGAGCCGATACTGGAACCGGCCGACTCCGGCCGCGCGGATGCCTTGCTCGATCGTGATGGTTTGAGCCGACGCTCCCCGCGCGCTGGGCTGTGGGGCCGAGCCTAGCGTGACTTCCGGGATGGTCGTTGTTGCCATGGATGAAATTGATGACGACATGTTGTCTACCTGTCTTTATAGGCTGGTTCTTGAACTCGGACGCACACGTTTATCGAGGCAGGGCCAGGCGGTACTGACTAATGCGTGATGATCACACCGGGGCAATCGCACCGAATTGCAACGAAACGTGGTGAGTACTCCAATTGGCGAGGCTAGAACTGACCCGGTAGCACGCTCGCAACACCTGCTTGGTTCTGATACGACATAGTCACTCCTTGTTGTCTACCCTTGGTTGGTCCAGGCCCGGCCTCCCGGTCGGCGCTGCAGGGGACTATGCAAGCCCCGGGCCAGCGCTTCCGGTGATGTAAAGGGCCAATCTTTTAGTTTTGTTGTCTCGTCTGCCGCTTGCGGCGCGCCGTCCTTGTGCGGGGAGGCACCGCTGCGGGCCACGCGGCACTCATGTAGTGCGCACTACATGATCGTTCAGCGTAAGCTACATGAAACTGGCGGGCAAGGCCGAATTGCGTTTTCCCTCCTCGGGGTTTTCCCGCGCGTGGCGCGCATGGCGCCGGCGCGGGAATGCACGTCCCCCTGCCCGGTGGCGAAGCGCCTTGCCAGGCACGGCGTAGGTGCGGTCAGCGTGGATGCGGAGTGGCGAGCCGGCCCCGCGGGGTCTGCGTTAGTCCTGGTGGGCAGGCATCGCGCGCAGGCGCGCGACGGTGTTCTCCAGGTCCTGCCATGCGGGTTTGTCGGGCGCAAAGCGCGCGCGCAGGTACTGCGCCAGCTGCGCGATCTGCTGGTCGTCGAGCGTGTCGGCATAGGCCGGCATCGCACCCAGTTCACTGTTGGGCGGTGCCGGCATGCCTTGCAGCAGCACCTGGATCACGTTGTCCGGCAGCTTGCTGTGCAGGTTCGTATTGAGCGCGAGCGAAGGCTTGACGCCGAACTGGGCGATGCCCTGGTCCGACTGGTGGCAGACCGCGCATGCGCTCTGGTAGAGGCGTTCGCCGGGACCGCCCAGGGTGCGCGCGGCCTGCGCGCTGCGCTGCTCGATCTGCGCGGCCTGTGCGGCCAGTACGGTGGGCGAGGGCGGTGGCATGCCGAACGAGGCCACGTAGTGCGCGATCGCGCGCACGTCGGACTCAGGCAGTTGCGCCAGTTCCTCGACCACCGGTGCCATCGGTCCGGCCGCGGCGCCATGGTGCGGCGCATAGCCGCCGCGCAGGTAGGTGAACAGTGCCGCCTCGGTCCAGGGCAGCGGTGCGTGCGACAGTGCGCTCAGCGGCGGCGCTTCCCAGCCTTCGGCGCTGCCGCCGGTCAGGTACTGGCGGCCGCCTTGCTCGGCACCGAGCGCGTTGCGCGGCGAATGGCAGGCGCTGCAGTGGCCGAGCCCTTCGGCCAGGTACGCGCCGCGATTCCATTGCGCGGAGCGCGACGGGTCCGGCGTGAAGCGCTCGTTGCGATGGAACAGCAGGTTCCAGCCAGCCAGCAGCGGGCGCACGTTGAAGGGGAACGCAAGCTGCGTCTGCGGGGCTTCGGATTTCACCGGCTCTGCCGACATCAGGTGCCCATACAGTGCCTGCATGTCGCCATCGCTGATCTTCGCGAATGCGGTGTATGGGAACGCGGGATACAAGCGCCGCCCGTCGCGGTGGATGCCCTCGCGCATGGCGCGCTCGAACGCGGCGAAGGACCAGTTGCCGATGCCGGTCTGCACGTCCGGCGTAATGTTGGTGCTGTAGACCGTGCCGAAGGGAGTTTCCAGTGGCAGGCCCCCTGCGTTCTTCACGCCGCCCGGCGCGGTATGGCAGACCGCACAGTCTCCCGCGGCGGCCACCAGCCGGCCGCGTTCGAGCGTGGCCGCGGAATAGAAGCCGGCCTCGGGCAGCGCCACCGGTGCGATCGGCGCGCGCCAGGGCAGCAGCGTGGCGCACACGCCGGCAGCGGCAGTGGCGGCAGCGGCGATCCAGCCGCGTTTGCTGCGCTGGTTGCCGGGCCTGGCTTCGGCCAGCGCCAGGCGGATGCGATCGGCGCTGAAGGGCGGCGCGCGCAGGCGCACGCCGGTGGCATCGTAGATGGCATTGGCCACGGCCGCGGCGGCGGGCATGGTGTCGGTCGGGCTAGCAGCCAGCGCGTCATGCGTGGCGAGCGTGCCGGCCAGGCGGACTTCCGGCAGGGTGCTGCCCGGCACGGCTGGCAGCGTCTGGCTGGCAGGTGGCGCCTCGGCCGGCCAGGTGTCGAAGGCGGGCGTGGCCGACGTCAGCTGCAGGGCAGCATCGGCCACGGCCTGCTCGAGCGAGCGCGCGGACGGCGCGGCTTGTGCGCGTGGCAGCGATTCACTGTCATGCCCCACCGTCACGCGCGTGACCGCCAGCTCGCCGGTGGTGTCGTCGACCTCGACCTCGGCCACCCATGCCGACCAGGTCTGCCCGGCGTCGTGATCGACGGTGTGGGCATAGGCAAAGCCGCGGCCGCGCTGCACGTTGCCGGCCGCTGTGCTGGCGCGGGGCGCGGCCGGTGTCCAGCCGGCGCGCTCGGCCACTTGCCGTACCAGTGCCGTGCCGCGCGCATCGCCGAGATGCGCCAGCCGCAGCGCGACCGGGTCGGTGCCGGAGGCGGCGGCAAGCTCGTCGAGATGGGATTCCCGGGCGAACACCTGGGCCCGGGCTGCCGCCAGTGGCGCGGCATCGGACGCGGCGGCGTTGCCTGTCGCAACCAGGTCGACATGCGGGATGCGATAGGGCGGCATGGCGGTGTCGCCTGCGTGGCCGGCATCGATGCTGTCCGCCACGGGCGATGCCGTATGCGTCAGCCACAGCGCCAGCGGCACGGCCGGGGCGGCGGTGCCCGCCAGTGTTGCGGCGTAGGCTTCGACGGCAGTGCCGGCCAGCGCGGTGTCGACGCGCACATCGAGCGCGGCATCGGCAAGGCCTACATCGGCGGCACACAGCCGACGCATCACGGGCAGTCCGGCGGCGTGGGCCAGCAGGGCCGCGTCGGCGGCGGCGTGCGGCGCGAGCAGCGCGGGGTCCGCGCGGTCGTCGGGCGACTGCCAGCAGGCCAGCACCACCTGTTGCGGCGCGATGCCCAGCAGCGCGGCAAGCTCGGCGCGCAGCGCGCCAGGGCGCGTGCTCGGCAGCCACACGGTCAGCTTGCCGTCGCGCCAGTCGGCGACGGCCGTGCAATACGCCTCAGCGCGGGTGCCGGCCAGCGGCCACTGGTAGTGCTGCGTGCGGCGCGCATCGGCGCTGGCCAGTACCGCATCGGCGTTGCCGCGCCGGGCCAGCGTGAGGCGCGCTACCGGCGCGTCGTCTGCGCGGGGCGGGGCGGACCATCGTGCCCGCAGCGCATGGGTTGCGTTGGTGGCCTGTGCGCCGGACGCCGTTGCCACGCCGGCGAAATTGTTGCGGATGACGACCGCGCGCACGCCCGGCAGCGCCAGCGCTGCTTCGCGCTCCGCGCCCAGCAGGCGTGCCGCCAGCGGCTTGCCGTCGATCCAGCGCAGGCCAGGCGGTGTCAGCACCCGGGCAACCAGGCAGTCGGCGGCGGGCGGCGGCATGCTGCCCGCGACCGCGGTCGCAGGGGTTGCCTGTGGCACGAGCCCTTCGTTCACGATGCCGGCCCCTCGGCCACCTGCCGTTGCAGCACCGCGGCACGTTGCACCGCGCGCACGATTTCCACGTGGGTGCCGCAGCGGCACAGGTTGAAGCGCAGCGCCTCGCGGATCTGGGCCTCGTCGGGATCGGGGTTCTGCGCGAGCAGCGCCTTGGTGGTCATGATCATGCCATTCAGGCAATAGCCGCATTGCGCGGCCTGCTCATCGATAAATGCTCGTTGCACAGGGTCGGGCTGCGCGTCGGTGCCCAGTCCCTCCAGCGTGGTGACGGCGTGCCCGATCACGGCCCTGACCGGCAGCACGCAGGCGCGCGCGGGCATGCCGTCCACCAGCACCGTGCAGGCGCCGCATTGCCCCAGGCCGCAGCCATACTTGGGCCCGTTGCAGCACAGGTCGTTGCGCAGGATGTAGAGCAGCGGCGTGTCAGGGGCCACGCTCAGCGTGTGCTCGGCGTGGTTGACTTGCAATGTCAGGGGGCGGGGCGTGTTCATGGGGGGCTGGGGGCGGTTTGAACATCACGCATCGCTGCGCCGCGCCCCTTCGATGAGGGGCTGCGGCGGGCAGGGTCGGTCAGGCGTCAGGCTGCTGCGGACAGCGTCCCGGTCCCGGCCGACACCAGCGGCACGTTGAAGACATCGTAGCCGAAACACCAGTCGGGGTTCTCGTTGCCGCGCAGCCAGGTGTTGTTGTGCGAGACCAGCTGGACCTTGCTTGCGCGCTCGTTGCGGTTCGCTTCATACAGCGCGAATGCCGAGGCGAAGTCGTCCACGCCGGTCTCGGTGAAGCAGCGCGTGAGCATCGCCGCATCCTCGATCGCCATCGCGGCGCCTTGTGCCATGTGCGGTTTCATCGGGTGGCAGGCATCGCCGAGCAGCACCAGGCGGCCCCGGCTCCACAGCGGCAGCGGGTCGCGCTCCAGCAGCGGCCACTTGGTCACTTCGACAGTGCCTTCGATCAGCGATTGCACACCTTCATGCCAGCCGTCGAACGCCGCGCGCATTTCCTCGATGCTGCTCGGCACCCAGCTCTTGCTCATGTCCCACTCGGGCTCGGGCACGCCGGTGACGTAGTAGATCTCGTCGAGCTTGCTGGTATCGAAGTAGACCATCATGTGGCGGTCGTCGGTCCACCACTTGGTGCAGCGCTCATGCGTGAAGCCCTTGACGCGCGAGATCGGGAACACCGCGCGGTGCGCCACGTAGCCAGTGTACTTGGGCGGCTCGGCGCCCAGCAGCGTCTCGCGGATGCGCGAGTTGACGCCGTCCGCGCCGATCACGATGTCGGCCTCTTCGACCGTGCCGTCGGTGAAGCGCAGCTGCACCACGTCGCCCTGGTCGGTGACGCTTTCCAGCTTCTTGTTGAAGAACAGCGTGTCGGGCGCCACGGCGTCGGTCAGCAGCTTGTGGAAGTCGCCGCGGTGCACGGTCAGGTAGCTGGCGCCGTAGTGGCGCTCCGCGTAGTCGCCCAGCGGGATCTGCGCGATCACCTCGCCGGTCAGCCCGTCGCGGCTGTACCAGTAGTCGGGGTGGCAGCCCATGTCGTTGAGCGCGTCCTCGATGCCGATGCGCCGCATGATCTTCATCACATTGGGCCCCACATGGATGCCCGCGCCCAGGCGCGAGAACGCCGGTGCCTGTTCATACAGCCTGACTTGGAAGCCGGCTCGCTGCAGCAGGGCGGCCGCGGCCGTCCCTCCGAGTCCGGCGCCGACAACTGCGATTCGCGGTTTGCCTTGCACGTTATTTCTCCTGGCAATGACACAAGGTCGATGGGGGCTGGGGCGGCCACTCGGCCGACCGTTGAAAACGAGTGTACACACTCAAAACATCAAAGTAAAAGAAGAAAATTGAGAACCTATGGAAAACCCTTATGGGAATGTGATGGCGCTCGCGCATCGCGCTATATCGGCGAATTAATGCACAAATGCAGGGATTGATTAGTTAAGTATGCACTGAACGAGTGAATTCGCGGCGGCGCAGATTCTGTTTGCCTAGATAAAGTGTGTACACTACAATCAATCGCAGCATGCAGGCCGCCAGGCCGAAGCAGGCAGGGTAGACAGACCAACAGATGACGGAGTCGACAGTGCAGAAAGTTTTCCGAATCGGCCAGATCGTGCCGAGCTCCAACACCACCATGGAAACCGAGATCCCGGCGATGCTGGCCGCGCGCCAGTTGGTGCGCCCGGAACGCTTCACCTTCCACTCAAGCCGGATGCGGATGAAGAAGGTGGTCAAGGAGGAACTGGCGGCCATGGACGCCGAATCCGACCGCTGCGCGGTGGAGCTGAGCGACGCCCGCGTCGACGTGCTCGGCTATGCCTGCCTGGTGGCCATCATGGCGATGGGCCACGGCTACCACCGGGTGTCAGAGCAGCGCCTGCAGGCGCATACCGCCGAGAACGGCGGCGACGCGCCGGTGATCACCAGCGCCGGCGCGCTGGTCGACGCGCTCAAGGTGATGGGCGCGAAGCGCATCGCCGTGGTGGCGCCCTATATGAAGCCGCTGACCGAGCTGGTGGTCGACTACATCCGCAATGAAGGCTATGAGGTGGTCGACTACCGCGCGCTGGAAATCCCTGACAACCTTGAGGTGGGGCGCCATGACCCGGCACGGCTGCCGGAAATCGTCGCGCAGATGAATACGGCCGACGCCGATGTCATCGTGCTGTCGGCGTGCGTGCAGATGCCGTCGCTGCCGGCCGTCGCCAAGGTCGAGGCAATGACCGGCAAGCCGGTGGTCACCGCCGCCGTCGCCACCACCTATGCGCTGCTGAAGCGGCTGGGGCTGGAGCCGGTGGTGCCGGGCGCCGGAGCGCTGCTGTCGGGCGCGTACTAAAGGGGGCGGCCATGGCAGACAGCACCTTTCTCTACGGCGCCAACGTGAACGCCAACGGCATCCGCCAGCACTACCTGCGCTATGGCGGGCAGGGCGGTGCGCGTGCGCAGCGCGATGCCGTCATCATCGTGCCGGGCATCACCAGCCCGGCGGTGACCTGGGGCTTTGTCGGCGAGCAGTTCGGGCAGCAGTTCGATACCTATGTGCTCGACGTGCGCGGCCGCGGCCTGTCGCAGGCCGGCGCTGAGCTGGACTACAGCCTCGATGCGCAGGCGGCCGATGTGATCGCGTTTGCGCAAGCGCTTGGCTTGCAGCGCTACGCCATCGTCGGCCATTCGATGGGCGCGCGCATCGGCGTCCGCGCCGCGCGCGGCAAGCCGGCAGGCCTGACGCGCCTGGTGCTGGTCGATCCGCCGGTGTCGGGGCCGGGCCGCCGCCCGTATCCGTCGCAGCTGCCGTGGTATACCGATTCGATCCGGCTGGCGCGGCAGGGCATCGACGTGGAAGGCATGCGCCACTTCTGCCCGACCTGGACCGAGGACCAGTTGCGCCTGCGCGCGCAATGGCTGCATACCTGCGACGAGCGCGCGATCCTGGCCAGCTTCAATGGCTTCCATGAGGACGATATCCACGCCGACCTGCCGCACGTCGCCGTGCCGGCCCTGCTGATGACCGCGGGGCGTGGGGACGTGATCCGCGAGGAAGACGTGCAAGAGATGCGCAAGCTGCTGCCCGCACTGCTGCTTGCGCATGTCGCCAACGCCGGCCACATGATCCCGTGGGACGACGAGGCCGGCTTCTATCGCGCCTTTGGCGACTTCCTGGGTGCGGCGCTGAACTAAACGAGGAGCGAACATGCCCGTAAGCGATTACGACCTGACCGCGGCGTGGAAGCAGGTGCTGACGCTGTCGAAGCTTGAGCCGGGGCAGACCGTCACCGTGCTGACTGGCGCCGCCACGCATCCGCAGACGTTGCGCACCGCGATGGTGGCGGCGGCATCGATTGGCGCCATCGTCAACCGGCTAGACCTGCCGCCCGTCAATGGCGAAAAGGCCCTCAGCCGCGACGCGCTGGCCTATCTGGGGACCACGCCGCTGACCGGCAACCCGGCCGCCATTGCCGCACTCAAGGCGAGCGACCTGGTGCTGGACCTGATGACGCTGCTGTTCTCGCCGGAGCAGCACGAGATCCTGGCGCAAGGCACCAGGATCCTGCTGGCGGTGGAGCCGCCTGAAGTGCTGGCGCGGCTGGTGCCGACCGAGGCCGACCGTGCCCGCGTCAAGGCGGCGACCGCGCGGCTGGGCAAGGCGCGCGAGATGCATATCGTGTCCGACGCCGGCATGGACCTGCGCTGCCGCCTGGGCGAGTTCCCGGCGATCAGCGAGTACGGCTTTGTCGACGAGCCCGGCCGCTGGGACCACTGGCCGAGCGGCTTCGTGCTGACCTGGCCGGACGAGGGCGGCACCAATGGCACCATCGTGCTGGACCGCGGCGACATCCTGCTGCCGATGAAGTCTTACATTCAGGCACCGATCCGCATCACCGTCGAAGCCGGCTACGTGCGCCGCATCGAAGGCGGCGTGGACGCCGAGCTGCTGGCCGACTACATGGCCTCGTTCAACGACCCCGAAGCCTATGCCATGTCGCATATCGGCTGGGGGCTGCAGCCGCGCGCCAGCTGGTCGGCGCTGGCGATGTACGACCGCGAGGCCACCATCGGCATGGATGCACGCGCCTACGAGGGCAACTTCCTGTGCTCGTTCGGCCCCAACAACGAAGCCGGCGGCAGCCGCACCACCGCCTGCCATATCGACATCCCGGTCCGTCACTGCACCGTCAGCCTGGATGGCGAGCCCGTGGTGGTGCGCGGCAAGGTGATGGACGGCCACCACGCGCCGGCCGCTTCTCTCTACAAGGACGCGCGCCATGGATGACGCCGTGCAGACTTACCAACGCCAGGGCTTTGGCGCGTCGATTCCACTGAAGGCCCCATACGGCCTGCTGATCATCGACTTTGTCAACGGCTTCGCCGATCCGGCGGTGTTTGGCGGCGGCAATATCCCCGAGGCGATCCGCAACACGCAGCCGCTGCTGCGCACCGCGCGCGAGCAGGGCTGGCCGGTGGCGCACAGCCGCATCGTGTTTGCCGACGACGACAGCGACCACAATATCTTCACGCTGAAGGTGCCGGGCATGCTGACGCTGAAGGAGGATGGCCACAACAGCAAGATTGTGCCGGAGCTGGCGCCCGCGCCGGGCGAACTGGTGGTGCGCAAGACGGTGCCGTCGGCGTTCTTCGGCACCTCGCTGGCAGCGTGGCTGACGCAGCGTGGCGTGCAGACGCTGCTGGTGGCGGGTTGCGTCACCAGCGGCTGCGTGCGCGCCAGCGTGGTCGACGCGATGTCGCTGGGCTTCCGCCCGCTGGTGGTGTCGGATTGCGTGGGCGACCGCGCGCTGGGCCCGCATGACGCCAACCTGTTCGACATGGCGCAGAAGTACGCCACCGTGCTGACGCGCGACGAGGCGCTGGCGCAGGTTGCCGGCGTGCGCGCCGCCGCCTGAGGCGTGGCGATGCGGCCGGGCCTGGTGTCAGCCTGCCGCCGCGCGCCGGCCGCGGGCCGCCTTGCGCGGCGCGAGCGGCGGCACTACCTCCGCATCCGGCACCGCGCCGGGCACGGCCACGGCGCGCAGCACCGTCTGCTGGATCACATCGCGCCAGTGCGCCAGCGCGGGCGGGCTCATCATGGGTTCGCCCAGGAAGGCGCTGAGCGTATGATGGTTGGAGTTGTAGAAGTAGCCAAGCGAAGCGATCACCATATAAACATCGCGCGCGCCCGCGTCGGCCCGGAACAGCCCCGCGGCCTTGCCGCGCGCGAGGATGCCGTCGAGCACCGACAGCGCGTAGCTGGAGATCTCGCGCAGCCGCACCGACTTCTTCGCGTGCTTGCCCTGGCTCATGTTCTCGCTGGTCAGGATGGCGACGAACTCCGGATGATCGAGGTAGTACTGCCAGATGAAATCGATCAGTTGCGACAGCGCGCGCACGGGGTCGGCGGCGTCGAGCTCATGTTCCAGCTGCTGCTCGGCTTCATTGAGCTGCAGGTAGATGGTCTCGAGCACTTCGACAAACAGCTTTTCCTTGCTGCCGAAGTAGTAATAGATCATCCGGTCGTAGGTCTTGGCCAGCGACGAGATGCGTTCGATGCGGCCCCCGTCGTAGCCGCGCTGGGCGAAGACCTTGATGGCCGCCTTCAGGATGCGGTCGCGGCTGTCCTGCGCCTGCCGGGCCCGCGTGCCGGCTGCCGCCCGCTTCGCGGTTGGCTTGGGCGCAGGTCTGGTCGTGATCGTCATGGTCGATGCTTGGGCTATTCCACTGTTGGCTTGCAGTATAACGGCGCCCCGGGGCGCAGCCGGTGAAGGAGATGGCAGAACGATGACGGCAACCAATCTGCAACCCGCGGCACAGGCCGACGCCGACACGCCGCGCACGCTGCGGCTGGGCTTGCTGCAGGCCACCGGCGTGCTGCTGGTGACGCGCGCCCCGCAAGCCGCGGCACGGCCCGCGCCCGGCCAGCCCGGCGCGGCGTCGGACTACGTGCCGGCGCTGCCGGACATCTTCATTGCCGTGCGCGACAGCGGCGAGGTGCTGGCCTTCAACGGCCATGTCGACCTGGGCACCGGCATCCGCACGGCGCTGGCGCAGATCGTGGCGGAAGAACTCGACGTGCCGCTCGAACGCGTACGCATGGTGCTTGGCCATACCGAAGCCACGCCCAACCAGGGCCCCACCATTGCCAGCGCATCGATCCAGATCTCGGCGCTGCCGTTGCGCCGAGCCGCCGCCCAGGCGCGTGCGTGGCTGCAGGCGCGTGCCGCGCAGCACCTCGGCGTGGAAGCCGGCGGGCTGGAGGCAGAGGACGGCGTGTTCCGCGTTCCCGGCACGCAGGCCAGCATCGGCTATGGCGCGCTGCTTGCCGGCGAGCACCTGGAACTGCCGCTGGCCGACGACATACCGACCAAGCCGGTCGAGTCCTACCGCATCGTCGGCCGCGCCGCGGGCCGCGTCGATATTCCCGACAAGGCGCGTGGCGCGCTGACCTTTGTCCACGACGTGCGCGTGCCCGGCATGCTGCATGGCCGTGTGGTGAGGCCGCCGTATGCGGGGCGCGACAGCGGCGACTTTGTCGGCAACAGCCTGCTGGAAGTCGACCGCGACTCCGTGCGTGATATACCCGGCCTGGTCGATGTGGTGGTGCAGGGCGACTTTGTCGGCGTGGTGGCCGAGCGCGAAGAATACGCGGTGCAGGCCGCGCGCCGGCTGCGCGTGCGCTGGAAGCCGGTGCCGCCTTTGCCAGCGCTGGACGATCCGGAGCCCGCGCTGCGCGCCAACCCGGCCACGCGGCGCGAGTTGCTGTCCGACGGTGAGCCGCCGGCAAGCGGCGCCGGCACGGTATTGCAGCGGCGCTTCGTCTGGCCGTACCAGATGCATGGCTCGATCGGCCCGTCATGCGCCGTGGCCGACTGGCATGACGATGGCCTGACGGTGTGGTCCGGCACGCAGAACCCGCATGTGCTGCGCATCGACCTGGCAAAGTTGTGCGGGCTCGGCGAAGACCGCATCGAGATCGTGCGCATGGAGGCTGCCGGCTGCTACGGGCGCAACTGCGCCGACGATGTATGCGCCGACGCGGCACTGCTGTCGCGCGCCGTCGGCCGGCCCGTGCGCGTGCAGCTATCGCGTGAACAGGAACACCTGTGGGAGCCCAAGGGCGCGGCCCAGTTGATGGACGTCAGCGCCACGCTGGGGGCGGACGGCGCGCTGCTTGGCTATGACTTCACCAGCCGCTATCCGTCCAACGATGCGCCCACGCTGGCGCTGGTGCTGGCCGGTGCCGTGCCCAACGCGCCGCGCACGCTGGAGATGGGCGATCGCACCGCCGTGCCGCCATACGCGTATGGCGCGCGCCGCATCGGTTGCGACGACACGCCCGCGATCGTGCGCGCGTCCTGGCTGCGTGGCGTGTCGGCGCTGCCCAATGCGTTTGCGCATGAGTGCGTGATCGATGAGCTGGCAGCAGAGGCGGGTGCCGATCCCGTGGATTTCCGGCTGCGGCACCTGCCGGATGAACGTGCCGCGGCCTTGCTGCGTGCCGTGGCCGAAGCGGCCGGCTGGCAGCGGGGCGTGGCCGGGTCGCGGGGCATCGCGGATGCCGAAGGCCGGCTGCGCGGCCGGGGCGTGGCCTATGCCCGCTATATCCACAGCCGTTTCCCGGGCTTCGGCGCGGCCTGGTCGGCCTGGGTGGTGGACTTGGCGGTGGATGCCGGCAGCGGCCGCATCACCATCGAAAAGGTGGTGGTCGGGCAGGACACCGGCATGATGGTCAACCCCGACGGCGTGCGCCACCAGATCCACGGCAACGTGGTGCAGACGCTCAGCCGGGTGCTGAAGGAGCAGGTGCGCTTCGATGCGGATGGGGTCGCCAGCCGCGAATGGGGCAGCTATCCGCTGCTGACCTTCCCGGAAATCCCGCCGATTGAAGTGGTGCTGATGTCGCGGCAGTCGGAGCCGCCGCTGGGCGCGGGCGAATCGGCCTCGCTGCCCGGCGCGCCGGCGCTTGCCAATGCCTTGTTCGACGCCCTGGGGGTGCGGCTGTGCCGGCCGCCTTTCGTGCCCGAGACGGTGCTGGCGGGGTTGCAGGCCCGCTGAGGCCCCCAAACCTGAAGCGGCGCCTGCTCAGGCGCCGCCATTCCCCTCGTCGATCTCACTCATCTTGCGCAGCAGGTAAGTCACCGCCACGCGCTCGGCCGGGTTCAGGCCGCCGAAGGTCTGCTCCGAGATCTCCTTCGCAAACGGCACGGTCTCATCGATCAGTGCCAGCCCGGCGGGCGTGACCGTTACCACCACCTTGCGCCGGTCATTGGGATCGTGCGACACCGCAATCAGCTCACGCGACTTCAGCCGGTCGATGATGCCCCGCACCGTGGCCTGATCGATGGCGGTGGCGCGCACCACCTCGTTCATCGAACACGGCTGGCGGTCCCTGACCGCGCACAGCACCACGAACTGCGCCGCGGTCAGTTGCGAATCCGGGATGGTCTGCTGGAAGATCGCCACATGGCGCTGGTAGGCGCGCCGCAGCAGGTGGCCCACCTGCTCGGTGAAATCGTAGTCGGCTGCGGTCTTGCCGGAAGGCGTGTCGGAGGGCTGGGGCACGAACCTGGTGCAGTGGGTAAGGTGACTCAGAGTATACCGAGGAAGGGGCCGGGAAGGTGGCCGGGACCGCTGCGGCGATGCCCGATGCCATTGCGTCTTTTCGAATACAATCGTCGGGTCGTTTCGCGGGGCCGACGTGCCCGCCCGCTTTCCCCCTGTATTCCCCGTGCCCGCCTTCCAGAAGTCTCTCGCCGCACCTGCTGCGCTGCCGTCGCCGCAGCGCTCGGGGCTTGTCATCGCCGCCGTCGGCGCGGTGCTGTTCTCCGCCAAGGCGATCGTCGCCAAGCTGATGTACCGCTACAACGTCGATGCGGTGATGGTGATCACGCTGCGCATGTTGTTCGCGGTGCCGCTGTTTATGGCGATCGGCTGGTGGCAGTCGCGCCGGCTGGCGCCGCTGTCGTGGGCGGATCGCGGCCGCGTGGTGTTTCTTGGCTTTATCGGCTACTACCTGTCGAGCTTCCTCGATTTCATCGGCCTGCAATACATCACCGCCGGGCTGGAGCGGCTGATCCTGTTCCTGACGCCGTCGTTCGTGCTGCTGGCCACCGCGCTGGTGTTCCGCCGGCCGATCGCCATGCGCCAGTGGCTGTCGCTGCTGCTGGCCTACGCCGGCATCGTGCTGGTATTCGCGCATGACCTGGACGTCAGCGGCAGCCAGGTGTGGCTGGGCGGCGCGCTGGTGCTGGGCAGCGCCATGACCTATGGTATCTACCTGATCCTGAGCGGCGAGCTGGTGCGGCGCATCGGCTCGCTGCGGCTGGTGGCGTATGCGATGTGCGTCTCGACCGCCTGCTGCGTGATCCAGTACCTGGTGCTGGGCCGGCCGGTGGCGGAACTGGCGCAGCCGGCGCCGGTGATGTGGCTGTCACTCATCAATGCGGTGTTCTGCACCGTGCTGCCGGTGTCGCTGACCATGGTGGCGGTGGCGCGCATCGGTGCGCCGATGGCGTCGCAGGCGGGCATGATCGGGCCGGTGTCGACGCTGTTCCTGGCCTTCTGGCTGCTGGGCGAGCCCGTCAGCGGCGTGCAGCTGGCCGGCAGTGCGCTGGTGATGGGCGGCATGTATTTGCTGTCGGCAAGAAAAACATAATTCTGGGCCGGCCCCGGAGCTGGCCCGTCAAAGACAACAGACAAAGGAGAAAGACATGGATCTGGGACTGCGCGGCAAGCATGCGCTGGTATGCGGCGCCAGCAAGGGCCTGGGCTTTGCCTGCGCCGACGCGCTGGCGGCCGAGGGCGTTGACGTGGTGATCGTGGCGCGCGGCGCCGAGGCGCTGGAGAAGGCCGCTGCCGGCCTGCGCGCGCGCCATGGCCGCCGCGTGATCGCGGTGGCGACCGACATCACCACGCCGGAAGGCCGCAAGGCGGCGCTGGACGCCGTGGCCAAGCTGGGCGACCTCGACATCCTGGTGAACAACGCCGGCGGCCCGCCGCCGGGCAACTTCCGCGACTGGGAGCGCAGCGACTGGCTGGCCGCGCTGGACGCCAACATGCTGACCCCGATCGAGCTGATCAAGGCCACCGTCGACGGCATGATCGCGCGCAAGTGGGGCCGCATCATCAATATCACCAGCGGCGCGGTCAAGGCGCCGATCGATGTGCTGGGCCTGTCCAATGGCGCGCGCTCGGGCCTGACCGGCTTTGTCGCGGGCGTGGCGCGCGAAGTGGCGCAGCATGGCGTGACCATCAACAACCTGCTGCCGGGTCCGTTCAACACCGACCGCCTGCTCAAGACCATGGAAGGCGGGGCCAAGAAGGCTGGCCTGACCGTCGATGAGGTGGCGCAGCGCCGCGCCGCGGCGAACCCGTCGCGCCGCTTCGGCGAGCCGGCCGAGTTCGGTGCCACCTGCGCCTTCCTGTGCAGCCGCCATGCCGGCTACATCACCGGGCAGAACATCCTGCTCGATGGCGGCGCCTACCCGGGCACCTTCTGATCCCGCTGCTTTCTCCTGTTTCCTGACGTTCACCGACCCCGCAACAAGGAACCCCTGATGACTCGCCCCCGCATCGCGCTGATCGCCCACGACCACAAGAAGGACGATATCGTCGCCTTCGCCACGCGCCACCGCGCCTTCCTTTCGCAGTGCGAGCTGCTGGCCACCGGCACCACCGGCGGGCGCCTGATCGACGAGGTCGGGCTGGAGGTGACGCGCATGCTGTCGGGGCCGTGGGGCGGCGACCTGCAGATCGGCGCGCAGCTGGCGGTAGGCCAGGTGCGCGCCGTGGTGTTCCTGCGCGACCCGATGACGCCGCAGCCGCATGAACCCGATATCAACGCGCTGGTGCGCGCCTGCGACGTGCACAACGTGCCGTGCGCCACCAACGTGGCCACTGCCGAGCTGTTGATCGCCGGGCTGGCGCGCGAGGCTGAAGCCGGCAACTGAATTCCCATCAATGCATCACCATAACGAGGAGCGACGCAGATGAGCAAAGCCATCCGGATCGAGCAGACCGGCGGTCCCGAAGTCATGCAGTGGGTCGATGTCGAAGTGGGCGAACCCGGCCCCGGCGAAGTCCGCGTGCGCCATGAGGCGGTGGGCCTGAACTATATCGATGTCTATTTCCGCACCGGGCTTTACAAGCAGCCGCTGCCGGGCGGGCTCGGCATGGAAGGCGCCGGCGTGGTCGAAGCGGTGGGCGAGGGCGTGCGCCACGTTGCCGTGGGCGACCGCGTGGCCTACGCCGGCCGCCCCACCGGCGCCTACGCGCAGGTGCGGGTGATGCCGGCCGATATCGTCGTGCGGCTGCCCGACGCGATCCCGTTCGACACCGCGGCGGCAATGATGCTGCAGGGCCTGACGGCGCAGTACCTGATCCGCGACAGCTACAAGGTGCAGCCGGGCGACACCGTGCTGCTGCACGCGGCAGCGGGCGGCGTTGGCCTGATCGCGTGCCAGTGGCTGAAGGCACTGGGCGTGACCGTGATCGGCACCGTCGGCAGCGACGAGAAGGCCGAGCTGGCGCGCGCCAACGGCTGTGCCCATACCATCGTCTATACGCGCGAGTCGTTCGTGGACCGGGTCAAGGAAATTACCAACGGCAAGGGCGTGCCGGCGGTCTATGACTCGATCGGCGCGGATACCTTCCGCGGTTCGCTCGACTGCCTGGCGCCGCGCGGCACCATGGTCAGCTTCGGCAACGCCTCGGGCCCGGTGCCGCCGTTCGATCTGTCGGTGCTGGGCAACAAGGGCTCGCTGCGCCTGACGCGGCCGACGCTGATGACCTACGTGGTGCATCGCGAACTGCTGGAGCCGATGGTGGCCGACCTGTTCGACGCCGTGGCCACCGGCAAGGTGAAGATCGATATCCGCCAGCGCTACGCGCTGTCGGAGGTGGCGCAGGCGCATCGCGACCTGGAATCGCGCAAGACCACCGGCTCGACCATCCTGCTGCCGAACTGAGCAACTGCCAGGCAGGCAAGCAAAAGCCCCGGGGCGGCAGGGCCGCCCCGGGGCTTTGTCATTCAGCGATGCCGTCAGTGCGGCCGGACCGTGGTGGCGGTGGCGCGCGTCTGCGCCTGGCGCAGGATATGCGGCGGCAGGCGCTTCAGGATCAGGTGCACGGCTAGCGGAATCAGCACCACGTCGTCGACGATGCCCAGGCCCGCTACCACATCGGGGATCAGGTCGATCGGCGAGATCGCATAGAGCAGCAGCCCGATGGCGGCGGGCTTGAGCCACGCCGGCGCGTCCGGATGGCGCAGCGCGTACCAGAACAGGCGGCCGTCGCTACGAACCAGCGTCCACAGGGCCGAAAATCGCTTCCACATGAGAGGCCTCCTTCACATTGCGGGCGCCGGTCACTGGCGCATGCACAGATAGCTTGGGCCGTTATCGGCGGCTTCAAGTTCCGCAAGGTAGGGGCGGTGCGGGGAGGGTGCCCGGAACGGGCGGCAGGGCTGGGAATTGTGGCGATTCCGCCCCCGCGCGGCGGAGGCGGGCGCCGCGCACCGTCACCGGCGCACGGCTGGGCTGCGTGGCGATCAGCCCGGGATCTTGCCTTCCACGCCTTCGACGTAGAACTTCACGCCGTGCAGGAAGCCGTCGTCGGCCACCTGGTCCTTGGCCAGCTGTTCCTTGCCGGTGTTGTCCTTGATCGGACCCTTCCAGATCGGCGCGCTGCCGTCGGCGATGCCCTTCTTGCGCTCTTCGACCAGCGCCTTGACGTCAGCCGGCACGTCCGCGTTGAAGCCCTTCAGGTCGATCATGCCTTCCTTCAGGCCCCACCACGTGGTGCTGTTCTTCCACTGCTTGCTGAGCACGTCTTCCACCACCTTGTTGTAGTAGACACCCCACGAGATCACCGACGCGGCCAGGTGGGCCTTGTCGCCGAACTTGCTCATGTCGCTGTCCCAGCCAAAGGCGTGCACGCCCTTTTCCTGCGCGGTCTGCACCACGGCGGCGGAGTCGGTGTTCTGCATCAGCATGTCGACACCCTGGCCGATCAGCGTGGTGGCGGCTTCGCGCTCCTTGCCCGGATCGAACCACTTGTTGACCCATACCACCTTGACCGTGGCCTTGGGGTTGACGCTGCGCGCGCCCAGCGTGAACGAGTCGATATTGCGGATCACCTCGGGGATGGGCACCGATGCCACCACGCCCATCTTGCCGGTCTTGCTCATCTTGCCGGCGACCACGCCCGCCAGGTAGGCGCCCTCATAGGTGCGCACGTCGTACTGGGCCAGGTTCTCGGCGGTCTTGAAGCCGGTGGCGTGCTCAAACTTCACGTCCGGGAATTCCTTGGCGACCTTGAGCATCGACTCCATGTAGCCGAAGGTGGTGCCGAAGATCAGCTTGTTGCCCTGGCTGGCCAGGTCGCGGAACACGCGTTCGGCGTCGGCGGCGGATTCGGGCACGTTCTCGACGAAGGTGGTCTTGACCTTGTCGCCGAACTTCTCTTCCACGGCCTTGCGGCCGGTGTCATGCGCGAAGGTCCAGCCGGCATCGCCGACCGGCCCGATATAGACGAAGGCGACCTTGAGCGGCTCGGCCTTCTGCTCGGCCGCGGGCGCGGAGGCCGGGCCTGCCGTCTCGGCAGGCTTGTCGGCCTCTTTCTTGCCGCAGCCCGCGAGGGCCAGCACGGCGGTGGCGGCCAGGGCCGCCAGGGTCTTCCTGCGCGTGACGATCATGATTTCTCCTTGTGATGAATTGTTGGTAGCTCAGGGATTTCCGTCAAAAAACCCAAGGCTCAGGCATTGCCGGGCCGGAAGGGCTTGCCCAGCGAGGCCGGCATGTTCAGCCGGATCCAGGCCGGATTGCGCGAGATCAGCGCCAGCACCACGATGGTGGCCGCGTACGGCAGCATCGACAGGAACTGCGACGGCACCGACACGCCGATCCCTTGCAGGTAGAACTGCAGGATGGTCACGCCGCCGAACAGCCACGCCCCCACCAGCACCCGGCCCGGGCGCCAGGTGGCGAAGGTGGTTAGCGCCAGCGCGATCCAGCCGCGGCCGGCGACCAGGTTCTCGACCCACATCGGCGTGTACACCAGCGACAGGTAGGCGCCGGCCAGCCCGCAGCAGGCGCCGCCGAACAGCAGCGCGCCAAAGCGGATGGTGCGCACCGGGTAGCCCAGCGCGTGCGCCGATTCCGGCGCTTCGCCGATCGCGCGCAGCGTCAGCCCCGCGCGCGTGCGGAACAGGAACCACATGATGGCGAAGCACAGCAGCAGGCTGAAATACACCATCCAGTGATGCTGGAAGAAGGCCGGCCCGAAGAAGGGCAGGTCGGCCAGGCCGGGCACGGCCTTGGCCTGCGCCGGCATGGCGTGGCCGACAAAGCGCTGGCCCATGAAGGCCGACAGGCCGGTGCCGAAGATCGACAGCGCCAGGCCGGTGGCGACCTGGTTGGTGGCCAGCACCAGCGCCAGCCATGAGAACAGCGTGGCCATCAGCATGCCGGCGAGCGCGCCGGCGGCAAAGCCGAGCAGCGGCGACTGGGTCTGGTAGCCGACCATGAAGCCGGCAACCGCGGCGACCAGCATCATGCCTTCGGCGCCCAGGTTGAGCACGCCCGATCGTTCGTTGATCAGCAGGCCCAGCGCGGCCAGCAGCAGCGGCGTGCCGGCGTTGATGGCGGTGGCGATGAGGGGAGCGAGTTGTTCCATATTGTTCGGTAGCTCCGCTCAGGCCGTGGTGGCGCGCCAGCGCAGGCGGTTTTCGATCAGCGTGTCGCAGGCCAGCAGGAAGAACAGCAGCATGCCCTGGAACACCCAGCCAATGGCCGACGGCAGGCCCAGGCGCGACTGCGCCATCTCGCCGCCGATATAGAACAGCGACATCATGATGCCGCCGAAGACCGTGCCGACCGGATGCAGCCGGCCGATAAAGGCGACGATGATGGCGGTGAAGCCGTAGCCCGGCGAGATCGACGGCAGCAGCTGGCCGATCGGGCCGGTTACTTCGAACGCGCCCGCCAGGCCCGCGGTGGCGCCCGAGATCAGCAGCGCGCTCCACAGCGCGCTGCGCGCCGAGAAGCCCGCGTAGCGCGCCGCCGCCGGCGCGGTGCCGCCCACCTGCAGGCGGTAGCCGGCAAAGCTGCGGAACACGAACACGGTCATCACCGCCACCAGCACCAGCATCACCACAAAGCCGACATGCAGGCGCGAGCCCGACATCAGGTTGGGCTGCAGGTACGCGGACGAGAACACCTTCGACTGCGGGAAGTTCATGCCGTTGGGATCCTTCAGCGGCCCGTTGACCACCCACAGCAGCAACTGCTGCGCGATATAGGTGAGCATCAGCGAGACCAGGATCTCGTTGGCGTTGAACCTGTCCTTGAGCACCGCCGTGAGCGAGGCCCACAGCATGCCGCCGATCATGCCGGCCAGTGAGGCCAGCACCAGCACCACGGTGCCGTTCATGGCCTGGCCCGGCACATCGAAGTAAAGCACGGTGGCGCCGGCGCAGATGCCGCCGGCAATCAACTGCCCGTCGGCGCCGATATTCCACACGTTGGCGCGGTAGCACACCGACAGGCCGAGTGCGCACAGCACCAGCGGCACGGTCTTGAGCAGCACCTCGCCGATGGCGCGCTGGTCGCGCAGCGGATCGGCCAGGAAGACCTTGAGCGCGGCCACGGGGTCCTTGCCGAGCACCAGGAACAGCAGCGCGCCGAACAGGAGCGTCAGCGCCAGTGCGATCACCGGCGAGGCATAGGCCATGGTGCGCGAGGGCAGGCCACGCGGCGCCAGTGAGAGGGGGGAGCGGGGCAGCAGTTGTCGCACATCAGTCATGGCTTGCCACCTCCGCGTCGGATGTCGCCTGGGCGGGCCCACCTTCCCACAGTCCGCTCATCCACAGGCCGACCTGCTCGCGCGTGGCGGTCTCGGTCGGCACCGACGGCGACAAGCGGCCCTTGGCGATCACGTGCAGCCGGTCGCAGATCGCGAACAGCTCATCGAGCTCTTCCGACACCACCAGGATGGCGCAGCCGGTGGCCTTCAGCGCCAGGATCTCGTTGTGGATCTGCGCCGCGGCGCCCACGTCCACGCCCCAGGTCGGTTGTGCCACGATCAGTACCTTAGGGCCGCTTTCGATCTCGCGGCCGACAATGAATTTCTGCAGGTTGCCGCCCGACAGGCTGCGCGCCAGCGCCTCGGGGCCGCTGGCCTTGACGCGGAAGCGGTTGATCACCGCCGCGGCCAGCCCGGTGGCGGCCTTGGGCGAGATCATGCCCCGCCGCACGTAGGGCCGCGTCTGGTGCGACAACAGGATATTGGTGGCCAGGCTCATGCCCGGCACGGCGCCACGGCCCAGGCGCTCTTCCGGCACGAAGGCCAGGCCGGCGCGGCGGCGCTGGCGTGCATCGCGCTTGCCCACCAGCCTGCCGCCGAGCTGCACCGATACGTTGGCCGCGCGCGTGTCTTCGCCCGACAGCGCTGCCAGCAGTTCCTGCTGGCCGTTACCGGACACGCCGGCAATGCCGACGATTTCGCCCGCATGCACGTCCAGCGAAATCCGGCTCAGCTCGGTGGCGAAGGCATGCGCGCGCGGCAGCGACAGCTCCTGCACGCTCAGCCGCACCGGGCCGCGAAAGGCAGCCACGCGCGTTTCGCGCGGGGGCTCGCCGCCGATCATCAGGCGCGACAGCGAGGCCGCGGTTTCCTGGCGCGGATCGCACACGCCGGTGACCTTGCCCATGCGCATCACGGTGGCCTGATGGCACAGCGCGCGGATCTCGTCGAGCTTGTGGCTGATGTAGAGGATGCTGGTGCCTTCGGCGGCCAGCTGGCGCAGCGTGACGAAGAGTGTTTCCACTGCCTGCGGCGTCAGCACCGAGGTGGGTTCGTCCAGGATCAGCAGCTGCGGATTGGCCAGCAGCGCGCGCACGATCTCCACGCGCTGGCGCTCGCCGACCGACAGCGTATGCACATGGCGGTTCGGCTCCAGCGGCAGGCCGTAGCGCTCGGCGGTAGCGCGGATGCGCTCGGCCAGCTGCTTCATGTTGCCTTGCTGCCCGGCGGGCAGGCCGAGCGCGATGTTCTCGGTCACGGTCAGCGTGTCGAACAGCGAGAAATGCTGGAACACCATGGCGATGCCCAGGTTGCGGGCGTCGTGCGGGCTGTTGATCGTGACCGGCGCGCCGTTGAAGTGCATCTCGCCGGCATCCGGACGGACCGCGCCAAAGATAATCTTCATCAGGGTGGACTTGCCTGCGCCGTTTTCACCCAGCACGGCATGGATCTCGCCGGGAGCGACGCTGAGGCTGACGTCGTCATTGGCGACGACGCCCGGGTAGCGCTTGCTGATATGGGCCAGCGCCAGCCTGGGAGGGAGTTGTGATGTCACTGAGGCGGCTCGGGTTGTTGTGGTGGCAGCAACGTGGGATGAGTCAACGGCGCGGCAGTGCGTGGCGCAGCATCGCCGCGACGCATTGCAGCATTCATCATGGTCTGGTGATGCCCGATATTGGTGATGGATTATATAAGTGAGCGGGGACCGGGCGGGCCGATTCCGGCGTCATTCCAGTCCCTGCAACGGTTTAGGGGCGGTTGCAAGTCGCGTGCCGGCCACAGCACGAAAAAAAGCCGCCGGCTCCTTGCGGAGCCGGCGGCTGGACTGGGGCGGCAGCAGCGGGCGGCCAGGACGGCCGCTTGCAGGCAGGGCTCAGGCGTCGATGGCGGCGGCGCTGGTGGCGAAGCGCCCGTCGCGGAAGTCCGCCAGCGTCTGGTAGATCTGCTCCTGCGTGTTCATCACGAACGGCCCGTACTGCGCGATCGGCTCGTTCAGCGGCTGGCCCGCGATCAGCAGGAAGCGCGCGTCAGCCTCGGCCCTGACGATGACGCCGTCAGACTGGCCGGCGTTGTCCAGCACGCCCATGCGCTGGGCCTCGATCACGGCGCGGTCGTCGCCGCTGCCGATCGAGACCTCGCCCCGGTACACGTAGACGAACGCGTTGTGCCCGGCCGGCAGCGCCTGCGCAAAGGTCTGGCCGGCCGGCAGGTGCACGTCCAGGTAGACCGGCTCGGTCACCGGGCGCGTGATCGCGCCGGCCACGCCGTGCGTGGCGCCCGCCAGCACGCGCACCGTGCCGCCGTTGTCCAATGCCACCGTCGGGATCTCGGCGGCGGGCAGGTCGCGGTACCACGGCGCGGTCATCTTGTCCGCGGCCGGCAGGTTCAGCCACAGCTGGAAGCCTTCCATGCGGCCGTCTTCCTGCTCGGGCATTTCCGAGTGGACCACGCCGGCGCCCGCCACCATCCACTGCGCGCCGCCGTTCTGCAGCAGGCCCTCGTTGCCGGCGCTGTCGCGATGCCGCATGCGCCCGGCCAGCATGTAGGTGATGGTCTCGAAGCCGCGGTGCGGGTGATCGGGGAAGCCGCCGATGTAGTCGTCCTTGCTGTCGGTGCCGAAGGCATCGAGCATCAGGAACGGGTCCAGCCGGCGCTGCAGGTTCTGCGTCAGCACGCGGGTCAGCTTGACGCCGGCGCCGTCCGAGGTGGCGATGCCCCGCACGACGCGGTCCACGGCGCGCGAGCGTTGCACGGTCTCGACGGCGGCGGCGGGAACGGTGGTGAGGGTCGTGGTAAGGGTGTCCATGTCTTTCTCCTGTGGGCGGGTCCCGCGCGGCGATGGCCAGGCCGGGTTCCCGTCGTTTCAGCTACCTCGTCAATTTAGTGGTTTGGCGCGGAAAGAGTAGAGGGTCGCCGGGCAACAGATTGTTCTGCTGGCGTACCAATTGGCTGCCGATCTCTGCGAATTCAGAACGATCCGAGTGATCGCGATGTGCCGACTAATGCACGACCGAAACTGACGTCCCAGTGCTGACAATTCGCGCCCGATCGGCGCAGGAAGGCCGAAAGAATGCGGGAAGATGACGGGATCGATGAAGATCGCTATAATAGCGCTCTCTTTATCATCCGTTGAGGCGAGATGCGGGGTGAGGAAAACCTCGCCAGCCCTTGCCAGTCAACGGCCGATGGACCGGCGGCGCGTCGGAAAACTTCAATACTTGCGCTGCCACTGGCCAACCGATCGCAACATGCTTGCGTCGCCGGTTGCGCCGCTTCAGGGACTGCCATCCAACCCGGCATCCCATCAATCGGACTTCCCGCCCACGGCGGAGGAATCCACAGACCGTCCGCCGGCAATCGTGCCGGTCATGGCGGCAATGCAATCTGAACCGGGACTGGTGGCGCCCCATCTCCGCACGCACCAGCCCATATTGTTTTCCATCGCCGGGAAGTGGCGTGCTGCGCGCTTTTCGGTTTCGGAAAAGGGGAGAATATGTCAAAGCAACCGGCACGGGCATTCGCCTGGGCAGGACTGACGCTTGCCGCGCTGGCCGCATTGGTGGCATGGATCGGCGTCGATGTGATCCGCCAGTACCAGGAGCGCCTGCTCTACGACGTGGCCGACCACCTGCGCCTGGTGGTGCTGTCCATGACGCTGGCGCTGGCCACCGGCGTCCCGGCCGGCATCGCGCTGAGCCGCCCGTGCATGCGCCGCTGGGCCGACCGCCTGATGCAGGTCTTCAACGTGGGCAATACCGTGCCGTCGCTGGCGGTGCTGGCGCTGGCCCTGGCCGTGCTCGGCATCGGCGAGCGGCCCGCCATCCTGGCGCTGTGGCTGGCCTCGCTGCTGCCGATCGTGCGCAACACCTACGAGGGCCTGCGCAATGTCTCGCCCACGCTGCTGGAAGCGGCGCGTGGCATCGGCATGACGCCGGTGCAGCGCCTGGTGCGCGTGGAACTGCCCAACGCCTTGCCGGTAATGCTGGCGGGCATCCGCATCGCCCTGGTCATCAACGTGGGCACGGTGCCGCTGTCGTTCCTGATCGGCGCCAACAGCCTGGGCGAGCTGATCTTCCCGGGCATCTACCTGAACAACCAGCCGCTGCTGCTGCTGGGCGCGGCCGCCACGGCGCTGCTGGCGCTGGCCCTGGACGCGCTCTTTGCCGCCGCCGGCCAGCTGTACCTGCGCCGCCGCGGCCTGGCACGCTGAACATGGGGACCGAAATGGAAAACCAGATGCAATTCATCCGCCGCCGTGCCCGGCGTGTCGCCCTGGTGGTGGCTGCCGTCACCGCTTTTGCGGCGGGCCTGGCGCTGGCCACGGCGCCTGAGGCGCATGCCGAGGCCACGCCGATCCGCGTGGGCGGCAAGAACTTCACCGAGCAGCTGCTGCTGTCGTCGATGACTTCGAAGTACTTGCGCGCCAAGGGCCTCACCACCGAACTGACCGCCGGCCTGGGCAGCACGCTGATGCGCCAAGCGATGGAGAGCAACCAGCTCGACGTGGTGTGGGACTACACCGGCACCGCGCTGATCGTGTTCAACAAGGTCCAGGAAAAACTGGGCGCCAGGGAAAGCTACGAGCGCGTCAAGCAGATGGACGGCGCGCGCGGGCTGGTGTGGCTCGATGCCTCAAACATCAACAACACCTATGCGCTGGCGATGCCGAAGGAACGCGCGGCCAGCGGCGTGACCACGCTGTCAGGCTTTGCCGAGCAGATGCGCAAGGCCGGCCCTGACACCAGCCATCCGTTCGCGGTCGACATGGAATTCGCTGCGCGCCCGGACGGCCTGGAGCCGCTCAAGGCGCTGTACAAGCTGCCGTTCTCGCGCCGCGACGTGATCCAGCTCGACCCGGGCCTGGTCTATACGGCGCTGAAGAACAACCAGGTGGAACTGGGCCTGGTCTATGCCACCGACGGCCGCGTCAAGGGTTTCGACCTGGTGCTGCTGGAAGACGACCTGCACTTCTTCCCGCCTTACAACGCCGTGCCAGTGGTGCGCAAGCCGGTGCTGGACCAGCACCCGGAGCTCGCGGGCCTGCTCAACGCGCTGGCGGCCAAGCTCGACAACGAGAGCATGACCGACATGAACTACAAGGTGGACATCGGCCAGCAGCCGGTGGACAAGGTCGCGGAGGACTTCCTGCGCAGCCGCGGACTGATCTGAGGAGGGCCGCATGGACTTGTTCTCTTACCTGCAGCACAGCTGGCCCACGCTGCTGAAAATGACCGGCGAGCACCTGGCGCTGGTGGGCTCGGCGGTGGGGCTGGCGATCCTGATCGGGGTGCCGCTGGGCATCGTGATCACGCGCTTCCGAGCGCTGGCCACGCCGCTGCTGGCGCTGGCGACGATCGTGCTGACGCTGCCGTCGATCGCGCTGTTCGGGCTGATGATCCCGATTTTCGCGCGCTTTGGCCATGCGCTGGGCTACGTGCCCGCGGTGACGGCGGTGTTCCTGTACTCGCTGCTGCCGATCATGCGCAACACCTACACCGCGCTGGCCAATGTCGATCCCGGCATCCAGGAAGCGGGGCGCGGCATCGGCATGACCACCTGGCAGCGCATGCGGCTGGTGGACCTGCCGCTGGCGGTGCCGGTGATCCTTGGCGGGGTGCGTACCGCCGTGGTGATGAATATCGGGGTTGCCACCATTGCCGCCATCATCGGCGCGGGTGGCCTTGGGGTGCTGATCCTGCAGGCGATCAGCCAGAGCAACATGAGCAAGCTGGCCGTGGGCGCGGTCCTGGTCAGCCTGCTCGCCATCGTGGCGGACGCCTTCCTGCAGTGGCTGCAGCGCGCGCTGACGCCGAAAGGAATCCGGCTATGATCGAACTCGACCAACTCACCAAGTCCTTCCCGCAGAAAGACGGCACTGAAACGAGCGCCGTCGACGCCGTGTCGCTGACGGTGCCGCGCGGCGAGATCTGCGTCTTCCTTGGCCCCTCGGGCTGCGGCAAGACCACTACGCTGAAGATGATCAACCGGCTGATCGAGCCGACCTCGGGCACGGTGCGCATCGAGGGCGAGGATACGCGCGGCCTTGACGGCGTGACCCTGCGCCGCAAGATCGGCTACGTGATCCAGCAGATCGGCCTGTTCCCCAACATGACCATCGAAGAGAACATCATGGTGGTGCCGCGCCTGCTGGGCTGGGACAAGAAGCAATGCCGCGAGCGCGCGCGCGAGCTGATGGCGATGGTGCAGCTCGACCCCAACCGGCTGCTGACGCGCTATCCGCGCGAGCTCTCCGGCGGCCAGCAGCAGCGCATCGGCGTGATCCGCGCGCTGGCGGCCGACGCGCCGCTGCTGCTGATGGACGAGCCCTTCGGCGCGGTCGACCCGATCAACCGCGAGAGCATCCAGAACGAATTCCTGCAGATGCAGCGCCAGCTCGGCAAGACCGTGATCATGGTTTCGCACGACATCGACGAGGCCATCAAGCTGGCCGACAAGGTGGCGGTGTTCCGCCGCGGCAAGCTGGTGCAGTTCGACCACCCCGACGCACTGCTGGCACATCCGGCCGATGAGTTCGTGCAGGCCTTCGTCGGCCATGACAACACCCTCAAGCGCCTGCTGCTGGTGCGCGCCGGCGACGCCGCCACCATGCCGCCGAGTTGCCGCCCCGACATGCCGCTGGCCGAGGCGCTGGCCGTGATGGACGATGCCGACGTGCGCCACCTGCCGGTGGTGGACGACGCGCAGGTCGCGCTGGGCTACGTCACGCGCCGCGATGCGCGCTCGGGCCAGGGCCAGTGCAGCGACGTGATGCGCCCGTTCGCCGTTACCGCGGCCTTCGACGAGCACCTGCGCATCGTGCTGTCGCGCATGTACCAGCACAACACCAGCTGGCTGCCGGTGATGGGCGCTGACGGTGCCTACCTGGGCGAGGTCACGCAGGAATCGATCGCGGGGTACCTGAGTTCGGGACGTTCGCGCGGGCAGACCGGGGCGCTGGCCGCCTCCGCTCCCGCGCCGCTGCGAGCGGCGGCCTGAGCCAGCAGCAGGGCGGCGGCTTCCGCGCTATGCTAGGTGCATGCTCCGCTATTGCCGCTCGCCCCTGTGCCTGCTCGTCGAAACCCGCTGGCTGGTCCCGCGCGGGTTTGACGGCTTCACGCCCGGTCCGCTGATCCTGCTGCGCCCCGGCGCCAGCCAGGCGCTGATCGAGCATGAGAAGGTGCATGTGCGCCAGTTCTGGCGCAGCTGGGGCCTGATGGGCGTGCTCTACCTGGCCAGCCGGCGCTGGCGCCTGCGCTATGAAGTGGAGGCCTACCGCGCGCAGCTGCGCCACAGCCCGCCGGGCGCGGCGCATGGCCTGGCGCGCGTGCTGGCGTGCAAGTACCGGCTCAGGATTTCAGAAGCCGAGGCGTACCGGCTGCTGACGCAAGACCTGCACGGCGATGCCGAATGAAAACGGCCCGCACCAGTCACTGGCGCGGGCCGTTTCCCTTGTCTGGCGGAAGCGGTGAGATTCGAACTCACGGATGGGTCACCCCATCGGCAGTTTTCAAGACTGCTGCCTTAAACCACTCGGCCACGCTTCCTGGAAAGTGCGGGCATTGTAGCGCGAAAGGGCATGGGCCCCGCGCGCTGCCGCCTGCAGACATGACGGTCAGGCCGCGCATTATACAAGGCCCGCGTGGATCGATGGTGGTCTTGTGCTGCGGCACGCAAGCGCGCGTAAACTTCCTGCCACATCCACTGCCGCGGATGTCGGCGTCTGTCTGACAATACGGAACCTTCACACGCCGGCATCGCTCATATTGTCGTGCCGGGTGGCGCGGTGTGTGCCGCATCCCCGGCTTTCGCCTGGCAACAGAGGAGAACTCAAAATGCGAATCCATAGCAAGAAATGGCTGATCGTTCCGGTGGCTGCAGCGGCTGTGCTGGCCGGTTGTGCAGCGCCGTATGACAGCGGCTACAACACCGGCTACAACGCCCCGCCTCCGGGGTACCAGACTCCCAACACCTCGCAGGCCACGGCTGGCGCGGTGTACTACGGCCGTGTGGAATCGATTGAACCGATCACCAACACGCAAAACAGCTCGGGCCTGCTAGGCACCGTGATCGGCGGTGCGGCCGGCGGCCTGCTGGGCCACCAGATCGGCGGCGGGCGCGGGCAGACCGCGGCGACCATCGGCGGTGCCGTGGTCGGCGCCGTGGCCGGCAACCAGATCGAGAAGCGCGCGGGCAGCAACACGCAGACCGCGTACCGCGTCAACGTGCGCCTGGATGATGGCCGCATGGCCACGGTGACCCAGTCGAACCTGGGCAACCTGCAGGTGGGTATGCGGGCGCGCGTGGCCAACGACATGGCAACGCCGTACTGATATGCCAGCCTGACGTTTGCCAGCATGTAAAAGGCCACGCATTGCGTGGCCTTTTTTTGTTGCCGGTGCACGGCGGCGCTCAGTCCTTCAGGAACATCTCCTGCAGGTCGTTGAGGAAGCGCCGGCCCAGCTCGGTGGGGCGGATGGTGGTCAGGTCCGCTTCCAGCAGCCCTTTCTTTTCCGCCTCGGCCAGCTGCTTGCTGATGGTATGCAGCGGCAGCCCGGTGTAGTCGTGGAAGCTCGATGCCGGCACGCCATCGGTCAGGCGCAGCGCGTTGAGCATGAACTCGAACGGCAATTCGTCGGCGCCGACATCGCGTGCTTCCTGCACGGCATTGCCGGCCAGCGCCCGCTCCATGTAGGTGGCCGGATGCTTGTGCCGCATCTGGCGCAGTATCCGATGCGGGAACGACAGCTTGCCGTGCGCGCCGGCGCCGATGCCGAGGTAGTCGCCGAAGCGCCAGTAGTTCAGGTTGTGGCGCGCCTCGCGATGCGGCTTTGCGTACGCCGAGGTTTCGTAGTGCCGGTAGCCGGCCTCGGCCGTGCGCGCTTCAATCCAGTCCTGCATCTCGTACGCGCTGTCGTCGTCCGGCAGCGCGGGCGGGAACCTGGCGAACAGCGTGTTGGGCTCCAGCGTCAGGTGGTACAGCGACAGGTGCGTGGTGCCGTACGACAGCGCGGTTTCCACATCCTGCCGGCATTCGTCGAGGGTCTGGCCGGGCAGGGCGTACATCAGGTCCAGGTTGATGTTGTCGAAGCTGGCCTGGGCGATGTCGATCGCCTTGCGCGCCTCGGCACTGCCGTGGATGCGGCCGAGCGCCTGCAGGTGCCGGTCGTTGAAGCTCTGGATGCCGATCGACAACCGGTTGATGCCGCTGGCGCGGTAGCTCGCGAACTTGTCGGCCTCGAAGGTGCCGGGGTTGGCCTCCATCGTGATTTCGGCGTCGGCATCCAGCGGCAGCAGCGCGCGGATATCCGACAGCAGCCGGTCCATGCCTGCCGCCGACAGCAGGCTGGGCGTGCCGCCGCCGATAAAGACCGTATGCACCGGCCGGCCCCACACCAGCGGCAGCGATTGCTCCAGGTCCGCGCGCAGCGCGTCCAGGTAGATGTCTTCCGGGATCTCGTGGTTGTCGGCGCCGGGTGCGGCGTGCGAGTTGAAATCGCAATACGGGCACTTGCGCACGCACCACGGGATATGCACGTACAGCGACAGCGGGGGCGAGCCGGGCAGGCTGATCTGCCCGGGCTTGAGCCAGAGCTGCTTGCTGTCCACGGGCATGGACGCGGAGACCGGTACGATCGGGATCATCGGGTGGCGCTTTCCGCGGCATCGGCCTGCAGCCGTGCCACCAGCGCGCGCAGCGCCTGGGCCCGGTGGCTGACCGTGTTCTTCTCTTCGGGCGACAGCTCGGCGGCGGTCTTGCACAGGCGCGGCAGCAGGAAGTGCGGGTCGTAGCCAAAGCCGCCCGCGCCGCGCGGCGCGTCGACGACCTCGCCGTGCCAGAGGCCTTCGGCGATGATCGGGCAGGGGTCTTCGGCGTGGCGCACGAACACCAGCACGCAGTAGTAGTGCGCGTGGCGGTTCAGCTTGCCGGCCAGTTGCGAGACCAGGTGCGCATTGTTGGCCGCATCCGACCTGGCCTGCCCGGCCATCTGCGCATAGCGCGCGGAATAGACACCGGGCGCGCCCTCCAGTGCCTGCACGCAGATGCCGGAATCGTCCGCCAGCGCGGGCAGCCCCGCCAGTCGGCTGGCGTGGCGGGCCTTGGCCAGCGCGTTCTCGACGAAGGTGGCAAACGGTTCTTCGGCCTCGGGAATGCCCAGTTCGCCCTGGGGCACCACGTCAAAGCCAAGCGGAGCCAGCAGCGCGCCGAATTCGCGCAGCTTGCCGGCGTTGTTGGAAGCCAGTACCAGGCGTTGCATCGCGGGTTCCGCTGCTCAGGCCAGGCCGAGCGCTTCGCGCTGGTGCTGCACCAGGCGGGCGATGCCGGCTTCGGCCAGGCGCGTCATGGCGTCCAGGTCGGCGCGGCTGAAGGGCACGCCTTCGGCGGTGCCCTGCACCTCGACAAAGCCGCCGCTGCCGGTCATGACCACGTTCATGTCGGTGTCGCAGTTGCTGTCCTCGGCGTAGTCCAGGTCCAGTACCGGCACGCCGTCGACCATGCCGACCGAGACCGCGGCAACATGGTCGCGGATCGGGCTGGCGGCGATCAGGCCGTCGCGCAGCATGGTCGAAACCGCGTCATGGGCGGCGACGAAGGCGCCGGTAATGGCCGCGGTGCGGGTGCCGCCGTCGGCCTGCAGCACGTCGCAGTCCAGGTGGATGGTGTATTCGCCCAGCGCCGCCAGGTCGAACACCGAGCGCATGGCGCGGCCGATCAGGCGCTGGATTTCCTGGGTGCGGCCGGTCTGCTTGCCGCGCGCGGCCTCGCGGTCCGAGCGGGTGTGCGTGGCGCGCGGCAGCATGCCGTATTCGGCCGTGACCCAGCCCTCGCCGCTGCCTTTCTTGTGCGGCGGCACCTTGGCCAGCACGCTGGCGGTGCAAAGCACCTTGGTGTCGCCAAAGGCACACAGGACGGAGCCTTCGGCGTGGCGGGTGTAGTGGCGGGTAAGGCTGATGGAACGCAGCGCATCGGCTGCGCGGCCGCTGGGTCGCATGGGATGGTTTGTCCGAATCGGGGAGAGACCGCGATTCTAACGCCGCCGGCCCTTGAACGCTGCATAGCGCCCGAGGAGTGCATTACCGCATCAGGTTGCTGGTCTTGTCGATCGCGGCGCGGATCTCGGCGATCGAACGCTCGATCTCCTCTTCGGACAGCAGGTCGCTTTCAGCGCCGGTGCGCTCCAGGATCGAGGTGGTGAAGGCGTTCAGCGGCAGGGTGTCGGTCATGACCGAATCCTGTCCCGCCGCATTGCTGTCCAGTTCCCACATCATGGCGATGCCGGTGGTGTTGTCGGCACCTTCGCCGGCGTTCTGCAGCGCCTGCTCGATCAGCGCCGGCACCGCCTGCACCACCGACAGGCGCGACAGCTTGTCCACCAGCGCAGGCTCTTCCAGCGCGCCCCACAGGCCATCGGAGCAGAGCAGGGCCACGTCGCCCGGCTCCAGCCGCACCGGTCCGCCCAGGTCGATCAGCGGCAGGTTGGGCGAGCCCAGGCAGTTGTAGAGCTTGTTGCGCTCCGGGTGGTTGGCCACGTGCATCGGCAGCACGCGCTCCTGCTGCAGCAGGTTCTCGATCTTGGAGTGGTCGCGCGTGCGCGTCAGCAGCCGGCCCTTGCGCAGCAGGTAATAGCGCGAGTCGCCGGCATGGGCCCAGTAGATCTGGCCCTGCTGCACCAGGCAGCAGACCACCGTGGTGCGCGGCACGTCCGCCATCTGGTTGGCTTCGGCATAGCGGTGGATCTCGCGGTGGGCCAGCATGATGGTGTCCTGCAGGAACTCGGCCGGGTTGCGCACCGTGGGCCGCGCCTGCACCTGGAACTGGCGCGCCAGCGTCTGCAGCGCCTGCTGCGCGGCGACTTCGCCGTGCGCATGGCCGCCCAGGCCGTCGGCCAGCACCATCAGCAGCGCGTCGCGCGTGAAGCAATAGCCCATGCGGTCCTGGTTGACGCGGCGGCCGCCTTTCCTGCTTTCCTGGTAGACAGAGAATCGCATGTTGGCTTTCAGGGAATTCAGTGGACTGGCCGCAACCGGGGCGCCAGATTTGTGATTCAGTCGACGCTCGCGCCAGGGACGGGTTCGTCGCGCCGGCGCAGCAGGGTCAGGAAGCGCGATGTCGCCGCGGGCCGCTCCGCCGGCGCCAGGGCCGGGGCTTGCGTCTGCGGCGCCAGCGTCTGCTCGCCCAGGGCGTTGGTCTGCTCGCGCAACTCCTTCTGCAGCCGGAACACGCTCTGCGGGCGCTCGGCCGGCGTCAGCCGCAGGCACCATTCGACGAGGTCCACCAGCCCGTTGGTGTAGCTGCTGCGCAGCCGCGCCAGGGCTTCGCCCATGCGGTCTTCCTTTTCGCGCAGGTTGGCTTCCTGCGGCGGCATGCCGGCCATGCAAGCATAGAGCGTGGCGCCCAGGCTGTAGACATCGGTCCACGGGCCCAGGTCGGAATGCTTGCCATAGAGCTCGGGCGCGGCAAAGCCGGGGGTGTACATCGGCTGGAAGCGGGCCGCTTCCATCGTCAGGGTCTGCCGCGCGGCGCCGAAATCCAGCAGGATCGGGGATTCGTCCTCGCGCAGGTAGATGTTGCCGGGCTTGATGTCCAGGTGCAGCAGCTTGTGGATATGGACCTCGCGCAGGCCGCTCATCAGGTCGTGGAAGACCTTGCGCATGAAATGCTCGCGCAGCACCTTGGGGCCGCCTTGCTGCCGGGCGGCCAGCACGTGCTCCTGCAGCGTCTTGCCCAGCTCGTAGTTCATCACCATGTAGACGGTGGAATTCTCGCGGAAGAAATTCACCACGCGCACCACGCTGGGATGGGAGATGCGGGCCAGCGAGCGGCCCTCTTCAAAGAAGTATTTCAGGCCCAGCCGGAACGCGGCGGCGTTTTCCTCGGGCACCACGGGGATGAGTTCGCCCGGGTTGCGCCGCGCCAGCGACGCCGGCAGGTATTCCTTGATGGCAACCGGTGCGCCGGTATCGTCGGTGGCCAGGTAGACGAAACTGAACCCCCCGCTGGCCAACTTCTTTACAATACGATAGTTGGACAACAGCGTGCCGACGGGCAGCGGTGCACTCTTCGGTTGTGTCGTGCCCTTTGGCTCTGTCATGGGAATAGGGACCTGATTTGCCTCCGGATTGTCCGGGCTAATCGGTCACTTGTAAAGAACACAAATAAGGGCATTGTTGCCCTCCTTTCAACGTATTGAGAGCGTCCCCGGGATCCCATGCAGGGCGCTCGAGGCGGCGGCCCCGGGCCGCCAGCAGCCCGGGGCCGCCGCCATTCACGAGAACATCCAATGATCCACAGCATGACAGGCTATGGCCTGGCGACGCGCCAGGCGCCATTGACCAACGCGCAAGGCGAGCCCAGCGGGCGCTCCGCGTCCGTTTCGGTGGAATTCCGCACTGTCAATTCGCGTTTCCTCGACCTGTTGTTCCGGGCTCCGGAAGAGTGCCGCGCCTTCGAGCCGGCCCTGCGCGAGATGCTGATGGCGGAGCTGTCGCGCGGCAAGCTGGAATGCCGCATCAACCTGCAGCGCACCGACGCCGGCGGCGCCACCCTGGCCCTCAATGAAGGGCTGCTGGCGCAGATCCGCGCGCTGGAAACCACTGTCGCCGCCACCTTCGCCAGCGCCGGCACCCTGCGCATGGGCGAGATCCTGCGCTGGCCGGGCGTGCTGGTCGAGCCGGAACTGTCGCAGGAGGCACTGCGCGAGGCGGTGCTGGGCGCCGCGCGCGAGGCGCTGGACCAGCTGCTGGAAGCCCGCCGCCGCGAAGGCGACGCGCTCAAGGCGACGCTGGTGGAGCGCATCGACGCCATGCTGGCGATCGTCGAGCGCCTGACGCCGACCATCCCGCAGCTGATCGCCCATCACCAGGACAAGCTGACCGAGCGCCTCCAGGAGGCCTTCAATCTGGCCGCGCCCACCGGCATGCCGTCGATGAGCCGCGACGAGATCGCCGAGCGCATCCGCCAGGAAGCCACCGTCTACGGCATCCGCATCGACATCGCCGAAGAGCTGTCGCGGCTGCAGGCGCACCTGAACGAGACCCGGCATATCCTGAAGAAGGGCGGCCAGGCCGGCAAGCGCCTGGACTTCATGATGCAGGAGCTCAACCGCGAGGCCAACACGCTTGGCTCCAAGGCCGCCGCCAAGGAGCTTGCCGACGCCTCGATGGAGCTCAAGCTGCTGATCGAGCAGATGCGCGAACAGGTCCAGAATCTCGAATAAAGACAGCCCCAGGAATCACCAAAGAATCATCATGAGCCCAACGCCTCAATCCGCGCCTCACACTGCCATCGATACCGTCTACCCCGGCAACCTCTTCATGGTGGTGGCGCCGTCCGGAGCCGGCAAGTCGACGCTGGTCAACAAGCTGCTGTCGCAGGACCCGGCCATCCGCCTGTCGATCTCGCACACCACGCGCGCGCCGCGCCCGGGCGAGCAGGACGGGCGCGAATACCACTTCGTCACGGTCGACGCATTCCGCACTGCGCGCGACCGCGGCGACTTCCTGGAATGGGCCGAGGTCCACGGCAACTACTACGCGACCTCGCGCGTGTGGATCGAGCAGCAGATGGCGCAGGGCAACGACGTGCTGCTCGAGATCGACTGGCAGGGCGCGCAGCAGGTGCACCAGCGCTTTTCCAACGCGGTCGAGATCTTCATCCTGCCGCCCTCGCTGACCGCGCTGGAAGAGCGCCTGAAGAAGCGCGGCCAGGACGAGCCCAATGTGATCGTGCGCCGGCTGCTGGCGGCGGGCAGTGAAATGGCCCACGCCTCGGAGTCGGACTACGTCATCATCAACGAGGTCTTCGACGATGCTTTGGAGCAGTTGCGCAACGTGATCAGCGCCACGCGGCTGCGGTTTTCCTCGCAGAAAGCGCGGCATACGGAGCTGTTTATCGAGCTGGGCATCCACTGAGCCGATGCCTGCCGATGACAGCCGCGCGGGGCGCCGCCGGCGTTTTCCGCCGCGTGCTGTAAAATAGCAACCCAACGTAAGGTTTTGTCCCAAGGTGGATTTGATATGGCGCGTATTACCGTCGAAGATTGTCTGAAACACATTCCGAATCGCTTCGAGCTCGCGCTGGCGGCCACGTATCGTGCCCGTCAGCTGGTGCAGGGCCACACGCCCAAAGTCGAAGCAAAGGACAAGCCGACCGTGGTGGCACTGCGCGAGATCGCGTCGGGCCAGGTCGGCATCGAGATGCTGAAGAAGGTCCCGACCTGATTGGTCAGGCGGCCCATGGCTTATCCTCGCATCGTGCCAGCACGTATCCAGCCGGATTCCAGGGGCCGCCGCCATGCCTTCGCCGCATTCGCCCTCCAAGCCTCCCTCCCAGCCGTCGCCGACTGCCGTGGCGCCGGCGCTTGGCGATGCGGCCCCGCCTACGGCGCGTAAGCGCACCATTCCGGGCCAGCCCTCCGTGAACGCGCGCACTGGCGCTCCCAATCTTCCCGATCCGCTCGGCGGCGATGTCGTCGGCGAGCGTGCCGTCGCGCCCGCGCTGGCGCCGGGCAAGGCCAGGGGCGCGGCGCTGCAGGACGAGCTGGCCGCGATGCAGGATGTGGCGCCGGCGGCTGACAGCCTGTTTATCGACGCAGTGCTGGCGCAGTCATACCGGCACTTCTTCGGCCCGACCTCGCAGCCGGCGGTACCGCCGCGCCAGCAGGTCATCTCCATCACCCGGCTGATGGAGAAACTCGCGTATCTGAAGGTGCCCGACCTGGCGCGCGTGCGTGAGGCCTTCCAGTTTTCCGACGAAGCCCACCTGGGCCAGTACCGCCAGAGCGGTGAGCCCTACATCACCCATCCGGTGGCGGTGGCCGAGTTGTGCGCGGACTGGAAGCTCGATGTGCAGTCCATCATGGCGGCGCTGCTGCACGACGTGATGGAAGACCAGGGCATCACCAAGAGCGAGCTGGCCGAGAAATTCGGCCCCAAGGTCGCTGAACTGGTCGATGGCCTGACCAAGCTGGACAAGCTCGAATTCCAGAGCCGCGAGCAGGCGCAGGCGGAGAGCTTCCGCAAGATGCTGCTGGCGATGGCGCGCGACGTGCGCGTGATCCTGGTGAAGCTGGCCGACCGTACGCACAACATGCGCACGCTCGACTTCGTGCCGCCGGAGAAGCGCCGCCGCATCGCGCTGGAGACCATGGAGATCTATGCGCCGATCGCGCACCGTCTCGGTCTGAACACGATCTACCGCGAGCTGCAGGAGTTGTCCTTCAAGGTCGGCTCGCCGTTCCGCTACGCCACGCTGGAGAAAGCGGTCAAGGCCGCGCGCGGCAACCGCCGCGAGGTGGTCAAGCGTATCCTGGAAGCCGCGCAGAAGGGGCTGGCCGACGCCGGCATCGTGGCCGAACTGTCCGGGCGCGAGAAAACGCTCTACAGCATCTACCGCAAGATGCACGACAAGCAGCTGTCGTTCTCGCAGGTGCTGGACGTATATGGCTTCCGCGTGGTGGTGGAAACACAGATGCACTGCTACATGGCGATGGGCGCGCTGCACGGGCTGTACAAGCCCATGCCCGGCAAGTTCAAGGACTATATCGCCATTCCCAAGATCAACGGCTACCAGTCGCTGCACACCACGCTGGTGGGCCCGTTCGGCACGCCGGTGGAGTTCCAGATCCGCACGCGCGACATGCACCAGATCGCCGAGGCGGGCGTGGCCGCGCACTGGATGTATAAGCACCAGGCCGACCACGCCAACGATATCCAGCAGCAGGCGCACCAGTGGCTGCAGTCGCTGCTGGATATCCAGAGCCAGACCGGCGATTCACAGGAATTCCTCGAGCACGTCAAGATCGACCTGTTCCCGGATGCGGTCTACGTGTTCACGCCCAAGGGCCATATCCGCGCGCTGCCGCGCGGCGCCACCGCGCTGGACTTTGCCTACGCGGTGCACAGCGACCTGGGCAACCAGTGCGTGGCGGTCAAGATCAACAACGAGCTGCTGCCGCTGCGCACCGAGCTCAAGAGCGGCGATATCGTCGAGGTGGTGACGGCGCCGTACTCCAAGCCCAATCCGGCGTGGCTGTCGTTCGTGCGCACCGGCAAGGCGCGCGCAGCGATCCGCCACTACCTGAAGACCACCAAGCTCGACGAAGCCATCCAGCTCGGCGAGCGCCTGCTGGAACAGTCGGCGCGCCAGCTCGGCTTCGAGCTCAAGGCGGTGCCGCAGTCGGTGTGGGACCGCATGGTCCAGTGGACCGGCAACAAGCAGCGCGAAGACATCTTTGCCGACCTGGCACTGGGCCGGCGCGTGCCGGCGGTGGTGGCCAAGCGCATGGAGATCCTGCTGCAGGAGCTGTCCGGCGATGTCGACAGCGCGCTGCTGGCGGCGGTGCAGACCTTTGCTGGCGAAGAAGCGCCCGCGGTGCCGATCACCGGCGACGAAGGCATGTCGATGATCTTCTCGGCATGCTGCCGCCCGATCCCCGGCGATTCGATCGTTGGCTACCTGGGCAAGGGCGAAGGGCTGCAGATCCACGTGCAGGATTGCAAGATCGCCAAGCGCCTGCACAGCAAGGATCCTGAGCACTGGATCGACGTGATGTGGGCCAAGAAGACCACGCGCGCCTTCGATGTATCGATCAAGGTGATGGTGCGCAACGTCAAGGGCATCGTCGCGCGCGTGGCGGCCGACCTGACCGCCGCCGACGCCAACGTCGCGCACGTGGCCATGGAGCAGCAGGACGCCGGCCACCAGGAAGCCACCTATATGCAGTTCATCATCCAGGTGCAGAACCGCCTGCACCTGGCCAACGTGATGCGCGGGCTGCGCCGCAACCCCGACGTCATCCGTATCTTCCGCGACCGCAACGACGGTTAGGAGGCCGTTTCAGGACGGCCCTGGCGTCGTTGTGCGGCCTTGCCGTACTACTTGTACTGTCTGCGGCCGCGCGCCTAGCCAGGGCCGCCCTGAAACGGTCTCCCGGCTATTGTTTCCGCAACGGGTAGCGGACTTCCAGGATATCGATCTGCTCGACCCCGGCCGGCGTGCGCAATGCCACGGTGTCGCCCTCGCGCGCCTTGATCAACGCCTTGGCGATCGGCGAGATCCAGCTCACGTGGTTGCTGTCCAGGTCGACTTCATCCATGCCGACGATGGTGATGGTGGTTTCTTCGCCGGCGCGATTGGCGTAGGTGACGGTGGCGCCGAAGAAGATCTGGTCGTTGTCGCCCTGCAGGGACGCGTCGACCACTTCCGCCTTGTCGAGGCGGCGCGTCAGGAAGCGGATGCGGCGGTCGATCTCGCGCAGCCGCTTCTTGCCATAGAGATAGTCGCCATTCTCCGAGCGGTCGCCATTGGAGGCCGCCCACGACACGATCTGCACCACATCCGGCCGGTCGACGTCGATCAGCTGCATAAGCTCATTGCGCAGGCGGTTGTAGCCTTCGGCGGTGATGTAGTTCTTGGTGCCGGGAGGTAGCGGCGTTGCGCCTTCGGGGAGGTCGTCGTCCTCGTCGCCGGACGATTCTTTGACAAATGCCTTGTTCATGTTCCGGATCACTTCTTGGGTCTGTCATTATAGGAAAACGCCACAGGCGAACCTCGCCGGCGGGCATCTGCTGCGCCCCTTCCAAAGAAAGATCACAAAAAAGTTGCGAAGGGGCTTCCCAAAAATAAAAACTGGGTTATAATCTTTTTCTCGCGTGCGGCTGTAGCTCAGTTGGATAGAGTACTTGGCTACGAACCAAGGGGTCGTGGGTTCGAATCCTGCCAGCCGCGCCACCTATGCAGAAAGAAAAAGGGCTTCCGGAAACGGAAGCCCTTTTTCGTTTCCATCCTCTCGCCGTCGTGCCGTTCGACCTGTGCGCTGAGGCTGCCGTTCCCGCTTTCCACCTGCACCCACGCATCGCCTGCGATGGCTGCGTCACGCCTTGCGGTCGCGCCTGCGGCCTCCTAGTCTCGAATCAGGCACAACCTCGACCCTGGGAGCTGAGCGCATGGAAAACGCAGAGTGGCGCGTTGAAGAGTACCGCGGCATGGATGTCTATGTCCTGGTATCGCCGCAAGGGCAGGACAGCATCGGCCGTTGGGGCTATGAAGTCCGCGTGTCGCAGGAAGGCGCCGACCCGGCCGACGCGGGCGATACCGAGTTGCTTGCCAGCGGCCCGCAGCAGTTCGCCACGCGCCATGCGGCAGAGGTGGCTGCCTTCGGCGCGGGCTATGCCCTGGTGGACCGACTGCTGGGGCCAGCCGAATAAGGGCTGCGCGTCATTGTGGTTGGCGCAACGGCTTATATCATGCCGTGATCTATTGCTATTGACGCGGATCATTTTTGATCCGGCCCGGCACTCCTACGCTGGAAATGAAGCGAGCGAAGTCTCGCTCGCCATTGCAGCAGTAAGGAGTGCCCCCGCCATGCCGGAATATTCAGGCTACAAGATTGTCTATGAAGTGATTGCGCTGCCCAAGAGCAAGTGGGCCATCCTGATCGAGATCATGCGCCGCGCCGACGGCGAGATTCTCGCTGGGCGGCGCAATCCGTTTCCCAGCCAGCCGTTCGACACCAAGCTCGAGGCGCTTGAACACGTCAACCGCTATGTCGAAGCCGTGCTTGCAAGGCATGAACCGGACGGCAAGGCCAGGCGCATTGCATGACGGCGCGCGGCACCAACGAACGATTTCACGCGCACGGCAAAATAGCGCTTGCCATGCGCGGGTGAATCACCCATAATTCGTCTCCTTCAGACGCGGGGTGGAGCAGTTGGCAGCTCGTCGGGCTCATAACCCGAAGGTCGCAGGTTCAAGTCCTGCCCCCGCAACCAACGCCTTATCTCAGTATCCAGCGGCATTCTCCGCAGTCCTTCAAGGCGTTGTTCTCAAGGCCGTCCGGCCTGACTCATTCACTGCTCCGATGTGATTCCGCGAAACGCAAAGGCATGACCTTGCAGCGTTCGTACGCCTGCTTGCTATGTGCGCACCAGTTCCGCCGCACGCCTGAACGTATCGCGCACCAGCGGCTGGTCTTCACGCTCCGCAGCGTCGGCATGCTCACGCAGCCGCGTGGCCAGCACCGTCAGTGTGCCTTGCGCCTGCGGCCCGCCCGCGGCCTGGCATTTGGTTACCGCTTCGCGCATCACCGCATCGAGCTCGCCGCTGACATCGGCACCATCGAAGGCACTCACCGAGAGAGCCGAGATGCGTTCCAGGTAGAGATTGACCAGCGCTTCATCGTGTAGCGGTTCGGACATGTCGGCTCCTTGTCGGTGACGGGGGATACAAGACCCATTGTAGTGAAGCCGGCCGCCTGCACAGGATCAAACGGTAATGATTCTTGTTCTGGTCCTTTCGGCGTTTCCCATACAATGTGCACCCTTTGCCAATCACGTCGACAACGCGATCCGCTACCTGCGCGGCACCAGCTTTCGCATCCGCAGCGACCTGTCGGCGACACTGTTCCTGACCGAGCCGGAGGAATACAACGGCGGCGAACTGGTGATCGAGGACACCTACGGCCAGCAGCGCGTGAAGCTGCCGGCCGGGCATATGGTGCTGTGCCCGGCCACCTGCATCCACCACGTGACGCCGGTCACGCGCGGGGCGCGGGTGTCATCGTTCTTCTGGATCCAGAGCATGGTGCGCGACGATGGCCAGCGCGCGCTGCTGTTCGAGCTGGACGCGCGTATCCGCCAGGTGGCGCAGGAGCTCGGCCAGGCGCATGAATCGGCGATCGGCCTGACCGGGGCCTATCACAACCTGCTGCGGCGCTGGGCGGACGCCTGAACGCCGGCGGCGCCCTCTTGAGGGCGCTGCATCACGTCAGCCAGCAAGCAGGCGCGGCTATTCGTCGCGCCGTCGCTGCATCTGCAACAGTTCGATCGGAGAGGGCTGGATACGCCGCCGCGCCGGACGCAGCGCGCGGTTGGGCCACAGCACGTAGTTGGTGTGCGGATCCAGCGGCTTGCCGAAGTACGAGACCCAGACCTGTACGCCTTGCTCGGTTTCGGCAATGATGGCCGCGACGGCGCGCGCCGCGGCGGAAGGGGACTTGAGCAGTTCTGCCAGGGCTTCGACGCCCTGCACGACATGGTGCTTCACCCCGGCAAACCATGCGTACTGACGCATGGCGGACAACAAACGCTTGGTCATGAACGCGACTCTGGTTGTGTGGAAAGTGCGAATGAGACCCGCACGCTTCCGATTTGTTCACGGCAGTTTGCGAAATACCAGCATGACTGCGGCGCCATCTCGCTGGGATGGCATGCGCGCGGCATGGTCACCTGGTATCGCTCCTGTGCCGCCCGCATCACGTGGCATGCGGCGGCTCAGGTACCAGTGCAGAGAGTACCATTGCCAGCCGGTCCAGGGCAGGATCGATATCCAGCAGGTCGATGGCGCCGAAGCCCAGCAGCAGCCCCGCGCAGGTAGCGGGAGGCGTGGCATAGCAGGGATCGAGCGTGGCAAGTTCCAGGTCGGCCAGGCGCGCCATCGAGACCAGCGCCTCGGACGCCACCGGCACGCGCAGCCGCGCCGCCAGGTGGAAGCCCGCCATCGCCGGCAGCGGCTCCAGCCACGGCGACAGGTCGCCCTGCAGCCGCGCCAGCAGGCGGGCGCGGCGCTGGGCGTGGCGCGCGTGCGAGCGCCGGATATGGCGCAGCAGGTGCCCCTCGGACAGGAAGCGCGCCAGCGCCTGCTGGATCAGCGTCGGTGTGTACCAGTCCATCAGGTGCTTGACCTTGCGCGCGGCCGGCATCAGCCAGGGCGGCACCACCAGGTAGCCGCCGCGCAGGTTTGCCACCAGCGTCTTCGAGAATGTGCCGAGGTAGACCACGCGGCCATGCCGGTCCAGCGTCTGCAGCGCATCCAGCGCCTGGCCGCCGTAGCGGAATTCGCTGTCGTAGTCGTCTTCCAGGATCACCGCATGGCGGCGTGCTGCCCAGTCCAGCAGCGCCTGGCGCCGCGCCAGGCTCATCGGCACGCCCAGCGGCGACTGGTGCGACGGGGTGACATAAACCAGCGTGGCATCGTTCGGCAGCGCCGCCACCACCATCCCTTCGCCATCGACCGGCACTGGCACCACCCGTGCGCCCAGCCCCTGGAACAAGGAACGCGCCATCGGGTAGCCGGGATCCTCCATCGCCACCACGGCGCCGGGCCCGAGCACCAGCCGGGCCAGCAGGTCGATGCCCTGTTGCGCGCCGCCCGTGACCAGGATGTCAGTCGGCATGCTCTGCACGCCGCGCGTGAATGCGATATGGCGGGCAATGGCCTGGCGCAGCACCATCTCGCCGGCCGGATCGGCGGCGCCGGGCGGACGCTGGCGCTCGGCGGCCAGCGCCGCGCGCACGCAGCGCGACCAGGCTTCATGCGGAAAGCGCGTGGTATCGGCCTGCCCCGGCTGGAACGCATAGCGCGCGCCGCCGGCGGAGTCCAGGAAGGGCGTCGGCACCGCCATCCAGCGCTGCACCGCGGGCGGCAGCACCGCCGCCGCCGCCATGCGCACGGCCGGGCGGGCCAGCCCCTCGGCCACATAGGTGCCGTCGCCGACGCGCGCGTGCAGCCAGCCTTCGGCCACCAGCCGTTCATACGCCGTGGTCACCGTCTTGCGCGCCACGCCCAGCTGCGTGCCAAGCAGGCGCGTAGGCGGCATGCGCGCGCCGGCCTCGAGCCGTCCGCCCTGGATCGCGTCGCGGATCTGGTGGACGATCTGCGCGGTCAGGTCGCTGGCTTGGTCCAGCGCGAGATGCAGTTCCATGAGGGTACGCGTCGATCCAAAAAATTGGTCTACTGATTCTGCAGGAAATTGGCAGTGTACGGGGCCAATCGATGCGTCTATCTTTCATCCCAACGGGCGCGACACCAGTGCCCGCCGAATCCAACCTGTCAAATCGGAGATCGATCATGGAAGAACGGATGAACTGGCAAGACGCGGCCCCTGACGCATACAAGGCAATGATCGGCCTGGAGGTCTACCTGGCGCGCTGCTCACTGGAGACCACGCTGAAGGAACTGGTGAAGATCCGCGCCTCGCAGATCAACGGCTGCGCGTTCTGCCTGGACATGCACGTCACCGATGCGCGCAAGCATGGCGAAAGCGAGCGCCGCCTGAACCTGCTGCCGGCCTGGCGTGAAGTGAGCTGGTTCACCCCGCGCGAGCGCGCCGCGCTGGCATGGACCGAGGCGCTGACGCTGCTGCCGCAAAGCCAGGCGCCGGATGCGGACTACCAGGACTTGCGCGAGCAATTCTCGGAAAAGGAAATGGCCGACCTGACGCTGCTGATCTCGGCCATCAATGCATGGAACCGCTTTGGCGTCGGTTTCCGGCGCCAGCCGCCGGCGCTCTGAGCCACGGCGCACATTCGCCTGACCCCAGCCTGACCCTGCCGCGGCCTGCCGATTGACAAGCCGCGGCGCAGTGCATTAGCTTCTGTTGCAGATGCTGCACAAATGGCAACCGCCGGCGGCGCCGGCATTGGGGGCATGGTGGCGATACGTCAGCAGGGCGGGGAAGCCGGGGCCGAGGGTACGGTCGAGGCCCGGCGCGAGCGCGGCAGAGCCGCACGCCAGAGGGTGCCGCGCGGTGCGCATGAAGCCATCGGCAACGTCGACCGCGACCCCGTCGACCTGCTGGAAATCAGCAGCCACGGCCGGGTGGAGCGGCTGGTGCCGCTGCGCTATGGCCGCATGATCCTGTCGCCGTTCGCCTTCTACCGCGGCAGCGCCATCATCCAGGCGCACGACCTGGCCGGCACCGCGGATTCCGGGCTGCATATGCAGATCTGCGGCGACTGCCACCTGGCCAACTTCGGCGGCTTTGCCACGCCCGAGCGCGCGCTGCTGTTCGACCTCAACGATTTCGACGAATCCAGCCCCGGTCCGTGGGAATGGGACCTCAAGCGCCTGTGCGCAAGCTTCGTCGTGGCGGCACGCCACCTGCGGCACAAGGCCGGTGTGGCCGAAGCCGTGGTGCGCGAGGCGGTGGGCAGCTACCAGCGCCGCATGCTTGCCTATGCCGACATGGGCATGCTCGACACCTGGTACGACCGCATCACCTTCGAGCGGCTGCTCGAAGAAGAAACCTTGCCCGAAGTCCAGAAACGCATCCGGCGCGGCATGGAGCGCGCCGCCGACCGCACCCACGAGTCGCTGCTGCCCAAGCTGGCCGAGCGCATCGGCGACCGCTGGTCAATCCTCGATGCGCCGCCGGCCATCTTCCACGTGCGCGGAGAGCGGACGCTGTTCGGGCCGGGCGACGACTGGCTGGCCGCCAGCGACGCGGACCTGGCGCTGGACCAGGCCTACAAGGACTACCTGTCCACGCTGGCCCCCGACCGGCGCCGGCTGCTCGGCCATTTCACGCGCCATGACGTGGCCTTCAAGGTGGTCGGCGTGGGCAGCGTGGGCACGCGCTGCCTGGTGCAGCTGATGGTGGACCAGCATGACAAGCCGCTGTTCCTGCAGGTCAAGGAGGCCACCAGGTCGGTGGTGGCGCGTTACTTCAAGAGCGCGCCGAGCGCGCACGAGGGCCGCCGCGTGGTCGAGGGCCAGCGCCTGATGCAGGCCGCGAGCGACTTGTTCCTCGGCTGGACCAAGGGGCCGTTCGGGCGGCACTTCTATATGCGGCAGCTGCGCGACATGAAGCTGTCGGCACAGATCGAACTGATGGATGGCGACCTGCTCGGCCGCTATGCCTCGCTGTGCGGCTGGGTGCTGGCGCGGGCGCACGCCAAGGCCAGCGGCCTGGCCGCCGAGGTCAGCGGCTACCTGGGCCGCAGCGACCGCATGGCCGACGTGATGGTAGGCTATGCCAATGGCTATGCCGACCAGGTCGAGCGCGACTACGATCAGTTTGTCGCCGCGTGCCGCTCGGGGCGCCTCGAGGCGCGCACCGATGCCGACATGGCTGCTGATTTCCGCGTGTAGTCCACGCATCTTGCCTGGCCAGGAGTCTGCCCATGACAGAAGACACCCTGCTGCAACTGATGACGGAAGTCGAGAAGGAAGACCCCATCGACTACGCCGACCTGCCGTTCGACGACGCCGCGCTGCGCCGGCTGGCGTGCCGGCTGATCGCCGAGCGCTCCAGCGAGATGGAGGCGTCCGGCCTGCCGGTGGAAGCGCTGCTGGCCACGATGTGGGCTTCGACCGCCAAGCTGGTGCTGGAAAACCTGGTGCTCAACGCGCGCCTGCTGACGCTGCAGGGCCTGCCCGACGACGCCCAGGCACTGATCGAGCGCATCGCGCGCCTGTCGCGCGGCGGGGCCTGAACGCGCCAGCCTGACTGCGCGGCCCGCACCCCGGGCCATGTGCCGCAATCGTCTCAAGCTGCGGCGGCTCTGCCATTTCGCTAAAATACGCGTTTTCACCCAGCCGGTCCGCGCTGTGACTGACACGCGGCGGAGGCGGCTGACCAGGGAGGATTTCGGTGATCAAGTGGATAATCGTCGCGGGCTACCTCGGTGCCATCCTGTATGTGCACTTCCGCGGCAAGGTGCGCCTGCGCATCTGGCGCCAGCTGCTGGACCATTCGGCCCTGGTGGCGCCGATCAACTGCTTCATGTACGCGTTTTCCGGCGTGCCCCGCACGCCCTACATCCCGGTCGGCAATTTCCCCGACCTGGAAAAGCTGCGCGCCGCGTGGCCCGAGATCCGCGACGAAGGTCTGGCTCTGGCCGCGATGCGCAAGATCAAGGCTGCGGACAAGAACGACGACGCCGGCTTCAACTCCTTCTTTAAATACGGCTGGAAGCGCTTTTACCTGAAGTGGTACGAGGCCCAGCACCCGTCGGCCGAGCAGTTCTGCCCCAAGACCGTGGCGCTGCTGCGCGAACTGCCCACGGTCAAGGCGGCGATGTTTGCCGAGCTGCCGCCGGGCGGCAAGCTCAATCCGCACCGCGACCCGTTTGCCGGCTCGTTGCGCTATCACCTGGGCCTGGCCACGCCGAACGACGACCGCTGCTTTATCGAAGTCGACGGCGAGCGCCACAGCTGGCGCGATGGCGAGGGCGTGGTGTTCGACGAAACCTACCTGCATTGGGCCGAGAACCGCAGCGACGCCAACCGGCTGATCCTGTTCTGCGATATCGAGCGTCCGATGCGCTATGGCTGGGCGGCCAAGTTCAACCATTGGATGGGCCGCAAGGTCATGACCGCGGCCAGTTCGCCCAATGACGAGCATGACCAGACCGGCATGATCAACCGGCTGTTTCGTTTTGTCTGGCTGGGCGGCCAGTACCGCCGCCGCTTCAAGGCCTGGAACCGCCAGCTTTACTATGTCACCAAGTTTGGCCTGATCGTGCTGGGCGTGGGGCTGATCGTCTTCCTGTAAGCAGCAAGAGAGCCGGCGCAAGCCGGCTCTTTGCCTTGGGCGGGCAGCGACCGCCATTCACATCCCGCTTAGCGACCCGATTCCGGAGATCCCGATGCGCGTCCGCTCCGCACTGTGGCTGGCCGCCGCCCTTGGCGCCGCCGCATGCACCGCGACACCAGCAGAACGTGCCGCCAGCAGCGCCGCTGCCGTCGGCAAGCCCAACCCCGCCTCCGTCAACTGCACGCAGCGCGGCGGCAAGCTGGAGATCGTGTCGACACCCGCCGGCCAGTCCGGCATCTGCACCTTCCCGTCCGGCAAGCAATGCGAGGAGTGGGCGCTGATGCGCGGCCAATGCACGCCGGGCTGAGCCGCTAGGCTTCAATCGCGGCGGCGTTCGCTGGCCAGCGTGGTGTAGTAGTCGCGCTTGGCCTGATACATGCGGCTGTCGGCCAGCTTGACGATCTCATTCAGCCGGTCGTTTTGCAGGCAGGTAGCCTGGCCGATGGAAAGGCTCAGGCGTGCTCCCGGGTAGAACTGGTTGTTCAGCTCCACCACCTTGCCGATCTGCTCGACCACCGTGGCGGCGCCGCGCTCGTCGCGCCCGGGCAGCAGGATCATGAACTCGTCGCCGCCGATGCGCGCCACGCAGGCCTGCTCGCCCACCGCCTTCTTCAACACCTCGCCGGTGCGGCGCAGCAGCCCGTCGCCGTCGGCATGGCCGAACTGGTCGTTGACCACCTTGAGGCCGTTCAGGTCCACCGCCACCACGCTGACCGGCCACGGGCCCTTGCGGCCCAGCCGCGCCAGCTCGTCTTCATAGTAGGCACGGTTGTAGAGCTTGGTCAGCACGTCGTGCTTGCCCAGGAACTCGACATAGGCCTCGGCCTTCTTGCGTGCCGTGATATCGGTCAGCGACACCAGCACCTGGTCCCAGTCCGCTTCCCGCCCGGGGAACACGGACCACTGCATGAAGACGTCCACGGCGCGGCCATCGAGCGCGTAGTTGATGACTTCGCGCTGCTGCCACAGCTTCTCGTGCCAGAGGTCGATCAGCTGCTCGGAGAAATGGATGCGCATGTCGTCGCGGAACACATCGCCCAGCCGCGACAGCAGGACTTGCTTGCTGTCCGCGCCGAACATCTGCAGCGTCTGCTGGTTGACATCGAGCACGCGGATCTCCTGCATGCAGCGCGAGACAAAGTCCGGATGCACGTTGAGGAAGGTGCGGAAGTCGGTAATGCCGGCACCGCGGACCTCATCGAGCAGCACCTTGACCGCGCTGAAGTCCTCCACCCACAGCGACACCGGCGAATGCTCGAACAGTCCCAGCGCATACTGCTCGCTGCGGCGCAGTTCGCGCTCGGTGCGCATGCGCGCGGTGATGTCCTTGATCGACAGCAGCACGCGCTCCCAGCTGCCTTCGTGGCCCGGCATCACCATGGCCTCCAGCTGGATATCGAGCCGCTCGCCATCCAGCGTGTAGTTGACGGTCTGGCTGGCGAAGCGATTGCCGCCGTCCCACAGCTGGCCGAGTTCCTCGACGTGCTGGTCGAGCATGTCGTCGCGGAAGACGGTGTCGAGGTTGGCCACCAGGTCGTCGAGATCGGCCGCGCGGAACAGCTCCAGCGTGCGCCGGTTAACGTCGATCACGCGGATCAGCGCCGAGCACTGCGCCGCCTGCTGCGGGTTCGCGCGCAGGTGGGCGCGCAGGTCGGTGACACCTTCCTTGCGCAGTTGCGCAAAATACTCGCGCACGGCGCTGAAGTCTTCCAGCCACAGCGAGACGGGTGCCAGTTGGAACAGGGTTTGATAATCGTCCAGGTTGTTGCCGGCAGAGGTGCCGGCACCCTTGCCGACGGACGGTGCCGCGGATGCACTGCTCAAGGCTTTTCTCCTTTTTCTTTTTCCCGTGGTGCACGGCGCCCGTGGTCGGTCTTCGCCCCCCGAGACCAGCCGGGCAGCCCCTGCGCACCAGCGCATTAGAACCCATTTCATAATGAAGAAGGGGCGCGAAGGCTGCTGCCGGGCCGCAACAACGCCATGCGGCCCGGCAGCAGCCTTCCCTTCGCGTTCAAGCCAGGCGCGGCGCATGCGTCGTTACGGGCCTTGACCTTGGAATGACCAAGGCCGGCGGCCCGCGCCTAGCCTGCGCCGCGCCTGGCTTGAACGCGTCCCCTTCTTCATTATGAAATGGGTTCTTAGGATAGGCGAGGTGCCGGCAAAAGGGGAGGGATATTGCTGGCAGGCGCCAGGGCTAGCCTGCCAGCCGCTGCACGATGGCGGCCAGCGTGCCCAGCGCCCGCTCGATCTGCGCCGAGCGCGGCGTGCCGCAGTTGACGCGCAGGCAGTGGTCGAAGCGTCCGGCGTTGGAGAACATCACGCCCGGCATCACGCGGATGCCGGCCTGCAGCGCCTGGTCGAATACCGCTTCGGACGATACCTGAGCGGGCAGCTCTACCCACAGGTGCATGCCGCCGCGCGGCGAGCCCAGCCGCGTGCCGGCGGGAAAGCTGGCGGCGATGGCCTGCGCGAACCATTCGCGCTGCGCGCGCAGCCGGGTGCGCAGCCGGCGCAGGTGGCGGTCATGCGCGCCGGAAGCCAGGAAGTCAGCGGCCGCCATCTGCGACAGCATCTCGTTGGGCCGCGACAGGCCGAACTTGAGCATCTCCACCCGCGCCTGCCATTTGCCGGCGGCGATCCAGCCCAGGCGCATGCCGGGCGCCAGCACCTTGTGCAGCGAGGCGCAGTGGATCACGTTGCCGCTGCCATCCCAGGCCTTGGCCGCGGCCGGCGGCGCATCGCTGTCGGCGGTGGCCGAGAAGCAGTCGTCCTCGATCAGCGCGATGCCGCGCGCTTCGCACCACTGCACCAGCCGCGCCTTGTGTGCGTCCGGCATGATGCAGCCGAGCGGGTTCTGCAGGTTGGGCACCACCGCCACCGCGCGGATATTGTCGTAGTGCTGCGCGGCCAGCTCCAGCGCCTCCAGCGAGATGCCGGTCTGGGGGCTGCACGGGATCTCCAGCGCGCGCATGCCCAGGCTTTCCAGAATCTGCAGCAGGCCGTAGTAGGTCGGGGACTCCACCGCGATCACGTCGCCCGGGCCTGCCACCGCGCGCAGCGCGAGGTTGAGCGCCTCGGTGCAGCCGTTGGTGATAACGATTTCTTCCGGCGCGAGCTGCACGCGCGCCCGCAACGCCTGGCGCGCCAGCGCGGCGCGCAGCGGCTGGTAGCCTTCGGGCTCGACCGCTTCGCCGAACAGCATCGGATGCCGGCGCAGCGCACGGGTCGCGGCGCTGCGCAGCGCCTCGGTCGGATACAGTGACGGCGCGCAATAGGCGCCGCCAAGGTTGGTATGCACATGCTGGTGCTGGCCACGCGCCAGCAAGCCGGAAATGCGCTGGTGGATGCCGACATACTGCGCCGGATCAGGCAAGGCCGCGGCCGGCTCGGCCAGCGCCACCAGCGGCGAACGCAGCGGTGCCGCGACGAAATAGCCCGAGCGCGGCCGCGCTTCCAGCAAGCCGTCGCTCTCGAGCTGCCTGCATGCCTGCAGCGCGGTGGACAGGCTCACGCTGTGCAACGCCATCAGCGCGCGCACCGACGGCATGCGGTCGCCGGCGGCGAGCGTGCCGGATTCAATGGCGCGGCGGTAGTGGCTGGCAACCTGGCGGTAGAGCGGGGTGGTGTCCATGGGGGGATCGTGGCGTGGTCGGCCGCATCGGTACAGATACAGAAGCGGGGCCCCTGTATCGTAACAGCCCGAAATCCTGGTTGCTGTTCCGGTCCAGGCAGTACACCGGTGTGCCTGCCGCACGCGCTGGCCGGTCGATAGGCTGGAGTCCTGTGCCTGTTACCGGAGTCCTGTCATGCAAAGCGATCTCAACGACACTTCAACCGTGATGCCGCTGGCGGCCGGCCAGAGCCTGCGCATGCGCGTGGCGGCGGGCACCGTGCTGCATGCCGGCGTGGGGGAACTGGAGGTGGCCGGGCCGCCGCAATGGCTGGCCGATTCCTGCTACGTACCGCGGCGGCGCCTGCGCGCGGGCGACACGTGGATCGTGCCCGCGCGCGGCTGGCTGGCGGTGTCGGCAAGCCGTGCCGGCGCGCTCTCGGTCACGGCCCCGCCGGGGTGGCTGCCCCGGCTGCAAGCCTGGCTGGCGTTGTCCTGGCGCCGCACCGGCCCGGCTCGCCAGCCCGTATCCCGCCCGATTCCCGACTCCGCGCCCGAAAGACTATAAAATTGCGCTCCGGCCGGCCTGGCACATTGGTGTGCCCAACCCCCCGGCCGCAGTTCTCGGGTTCCCCATGCTACGTCTAAGTGAAGTCAAACTCCCGCTCGACCATACCGAAAGCGACCTGGACGCCGCCGTGCGCACCAGCGCCGCGCAGATCGGCGTCAAGGGAGACGGCCTGATCGGCTATACCGTGTTCCGCCGTGCCCACGATGCGCGCAAGCGCTCGGATATCAAGCTGACCTACATCATCGATATCGAGGTGCGGGATGAGGCCGCCGCCATCCAGCGCATGGCCGGCAAGCCGCACTGGAGCGTGACGCCCGACATGGCGTACCACTTCGTAGCGCGCGCCGAGGCGGGCAGCGCGCATCCGCGCCCGGTGGTGATCGGCATGGGCCCGTGCGGCCTGCTGGCCGGGCTGATCCTGGCGCAGTCGGGCTTCCGCCCCATTATCCTGGAGCGCGGCAAGGCAGTGCGCGAGCGCACCAGGGACACCTTCGGCCTGTGGCGCAAGAGCGTGCTCAATCCGGAGTCGAACGTGCAGTTTGGCGAAGGCGGTGCGGGCACGTTCTCGGACGGCAAGTTGTACAGCCAGATCAAGGACCCGAAGCACTATGGCCGCAAGGTGCTCAACGAGTTCGTGCGCGCCGGCGCGCCGGAAGACATCCTGTACAAGGCACGCCCGCATATCGGCACCTTCCGGCTCGTGAGCATGGTCGAGAAGATGCGCGCCGAGATCACCGAGCTGGGTGGCGAGATCCGCTTCGAGACGCGCGTGGACGATATCGACATCGACGGCGGCAAGGTGCGCGGCCTGAAGCTGTCCACCGGCGAATACCTGGAAGCCGACCACGTCATCATGGCGGTGGGCCACAGCGCGCGCGACACCTTCGAGATGCTGCATGAGCGTGGCGTGTTCATGGAGGCCAAGCCGTTCTCGCTGGGTTTCCGCATCGAGCATCCGCAGGGGCTGATCAACCGCAGCCGCTTCGGCAAGTTCGCCGGCAACAAGCTGCTGGGCGCGGCCGACTACAAGGTCGTGCATCACTGCAGCAACGGGCGTTCGGTGTACAGCTTCTGCATGTGCCCGGGCGGCACGGTGGTGGCGGCTGCTTCCGAGCCGGGCCGCGTGGTGACCAATGGCATGAGCCAGTACAAGCGTGCCGAGCGCAACGCCAATGCCGGCATCGTGGTCGGCATCACGCCCGAGGACTACCCCGGCGGCCCGCTCGCCGGCATCGAATTCCAGCGCAAGTGGGAAGCGCGCGCGTTCGAGCTGGGCGGCAGCAACTACTGCGCGCCGGGCCAGCTGGTGGGCGATTTCATCGCGGGCCGGGCATCGACCGCGCTGGGTTCGGTCGAGCCCTCGTACAAGCCCGGCGTGACACCGACCGACCTGAGCACGTCGCTGCCTGACTACGTGATCGCGGCGATCCGCGAGGGCATTCCCGAGATCGACAAGAAGCTGCCTGGCTTTGCCCTGCATGATGCCGTGCTGACCGGGGTGGAGACGCGCACCTCGTCGCCGCTGCGCATCCGCCGCAACAACGATGACTACCAGAGCATCAATGTGAAGGGCCTGTACCCGGCGGGCGAAGGCGCGGGCTATGCCGGCGGCATCTACTCCGCGGCGATCGACGGCATTGAAGTGGCCGAGGCCGTGGCGCTCAGCATCGTCGGCGGCAAGGCCGCCTAAGCCTGCTGCAGGTAAGCCGCGGCCCCAAGCGCCGCGGTGCGCCCGCTGGCAAAGCACGCCGTCAGCAGGTAGCCGCCGGTGGGCGCTTCCCAGTCCAGCATCTCGCCCGCGCAGAACACGCCCGGCAGCGCGCGCAGCATCAACCCTTCATCCATCGCTTCGAAGCGCACGCCGCCAGCGCTGCTGATCACTTCGTCGATGGGCCGCGGGCGCAGCAGGCGCAGCGGCAGCGCCTTGATCGATGCGGCCAGCGTGTCGGCGTCGTGCATCGCTTCCTTCGACAGGCATTCACGCAGCAGCCCGGCCTTGACGCCGGTGAGGCCGAGCCGGCTTTGCAGGTGGCTCGACAGCGAGCGCGCGCCGCGCGGATGTCTTACCTGCGCGCTGACGTGCTCGGCGCTGTGCGCCGGCAGCAGGTCCAGGTGGATGGTGGCGTCGCCATCGGCTTCGATGCGGTCGCGGATTGGTGCGGACAGCGCGTAGACCAGGCTGCCTTCGATGCCGGTTGCGCTGATGACGAACTCGCCCTGGCGATAGTGCGCGTGTTCATCGCGGTCGGCCAGGGCGATGGCGACGGGCTTGACCGGCTCACCGGCAAAGCGCTCGGCAAATGCCTCGCTCCACGCTACATCGAAGCCGCAGTTGGCGGGCCGCAGCGGCGCAATCTCGACGCCGCGCTCGGCCAGCCGCGGCACCCATGTGCCATCCGATCCCAGTCTTGCCCAGCTGGCGCCGCCCAGCGCCAGCACCACTGCGCGTGCCTGCACGACCGTTTCACCGTGCGGCGTGGCAAAGCGCAGCGCATGCGGCACGCCCTCGTCCCAACCCAGCCAGCGGTGACGCATATGGAACTGCACGCCGGACTCGCGCAGGCGGTGCAGCCACGCGCGCAGCATCGGCGCGGCCTTCATGTCGGTCGGGAAGACGCGGCCGGAACTGCCGATGAAGGTTTCGATGCCAAGCCCGTGCACCCAGTCGCGCAGGGCCTGCGGGCCGAAGCCCGCCAGCATTGGTGCAATCTGCGCCGTGCGGGCGCCATAGCGACCCAGGAAGGCCGGCTCCGGCTCCGCATGGGTCAGGTTCATGCCGCCCTTGCCGGCCATCAGGAACTTGCGCCCGACCGACGGCATGGCGTCGTAGACGGCCACGCTGGCCCCCTGCGCCGCCAGCACTTCGGCCGCCATCAGCCCGGCCGGACCGCCGCCGATGACGGCAACGTCTAGGCTGGCTTGAGAAGGGGAGGAAGTGGCGGAAGAGGGCATCAGGAGGCTCGGCAGGGGGCGGGGTGTTTCCGCCGCGGATTATAGAGCCTGCGGCAGCGCTAGAATGACGGTTTGCCGCGCCTTGCCATCATGACCTCCGCCACTCACTCCGCAGACTCCGTCATCGCCGCCACCCGCCACTGGCTGGAGCGCGCCGTGATCGGGCTCAACCTGTGCCCGTTCGCCAAGAGCGTGTATGTGAAGGAGCAGGTGCGCTACGTGGTCAGCACCGTCACCGAGGCGCCGGACGTGATGGACGAGCTGGAGCGCGAACTGCGCCTGCTGGCAGACGCCGACCCCGATCAGATCGACACCACGCTGCTGATCCTGCCCGATACGGTGGCGGACTTCCTCGACTTCAACGACCTGCTGTACTTCGCCGAGCGCCTGCTCGGCAGCCTCGGGCTGGAAGGCACGCTGCAGATCGCCAGCTTCCATCCGCAGTACCAGTTTGCCGGGACCGAGCCGGACGATATCGAGAACTACACCAACCGCGCGCCGTATCCGATCCTGCACCTGCTGCGCGAGGATTCCATCGCCCGCGCGGCGGCGGCGTTTCCGGATGCGGCCGACATCTACGAGCGCAACCAGGCCACCATGCGCCGTCTGGGCCACGAGGGCTGGCGGCGCTGGATGGCGGGCGAGGACGAGCCCGAGAAAGGCTGATTACGCAGCCGGCACCGGCGCGGTAAAGAAGCGTTCGCGCATCTCTTCCAGCCCCAGCCTTTCCAGCACCTCTTCCAGCCGCTCGGCCGGGCGGCGGCGCGGCAGGTCCTTGTACTGCGCGATGATCAGCTCGTTCTTCATCGAGTGTTCCCAGCCCACCAGTTCGGTCACGCTGACCTGGTAGCCGTGCGCCTCCAGCTGCAGGCAACGCAGCACATTGGTCACCTGGCTGCCGAACTCGCGCGTGTGCAGCGGATGGCGCCAGATCTCCGTCAGCGGATTGCCCGCCAGCAGCTTGCCCTTGTGCTTGCGCAGCACGCTGGCCACCTCGGCCTGGCAGCAGGGCACCAGCACGATATGGCGGGCCTGCTTGGCCAGCGCAAAGCGGATCGCGTCGTCGGTCGCGGTATTGCACGCATGCAGCGCGGTGACGACGTCGACGGTGGGCGGCAGCTGCGGCGACGTGATCGAATCCGCCACCGACAGGTTCAGGAACGACATCCCCGGAAAACCCAGCCGCGCGGCCAGCGCCTGCGAGGTCTTCACCAGTTCTTCACGGGTTTCGATGCCGAAGATGTGCGAATCGTCCTGCAGCGCCTTGAAGAACAGGTCGTACAGGATAAAGCCCAGGTACGACTTGCCGGCACCGTGGTCCACCAGCGTGACGCGGCCGTGCTCGGCCTTGACCTCTTGCAGCAGCGGTTCGATGAACTGAAACAGGTGGTAGACCTGCTTGAGCTTGCGCCGGCTGTCCTGGTTCATCTTGCCGTCGCGCGTCAGGATATGGAGTTCCTTGAGCAGTTCGATGGACTGGCCGGGGCGAATTTCGTGGGTATTTGACATGAGGGGGACTGCACAGGCTGCGGGACGCGGCGCGTCCCGGAATGGCGACAGTTTACCGAAAAGTTCTGAAGGGCCCCTGAGTGACGTGGACCTCACCGGCTCGGGCGTGGTGCGGCGGGGTCGTCGGCGCCGCCAGCACAGGCGGGCTTGAGCGAGATTGGGAGCCGGCGCCGGATTAAATGGTAAAAATATTAAAAATGCTTGATTGCTGCCCATTCCGGAATGATTGCGTTCCACCAGCCCTCCGGCCGCTGGGCTTCGGCCAAAAAGGTGGCAAAAAGCAGTAATCGATTGCATTTCCCGTCAGCGGCCGTGTGTTGCACATGGGCCAAGGCTGATTTCCGAACTCTGCAATGATCCCGAAACAACATAATTGACACGATTTGTGTCATGAGCTCGTAACGCGCAAATTTGGCAGAGGCGGATGGCGGGCTGACGTGCCGGGTTGGATGCGGTGACGCGGTGGAGCGGTACGCCCGGCGCCGCGCCGCCGGGACGTTGCCCTTACTGCAAGGAAGCGCATTTCCCGCCGAGAAATGCGAGGACTGAGGAAATGCCTTCGGAGGTGGCGGAGTAAATCATAAACCGGCCTTGCTGCCGGCTTTTAACCAATCCCGTCCTGACCAGTTCCTTCAAATGGAATGTTACGGAGGATGGGGTTAAATCGGAGGACGCGGAGATAATACCCGCCGGTATTCCTGCCGGTCCCGAATCGGCGAGCAGCAAAAATATCCTGAGCCGATTTTCCTGCGCTAACGCCCCGAGTATTTCCACTGCGTTCTTTATATCCAGTTCTGCCATTTTTTTGCTTCTTTATTTTATGCCGCGGGCAGCTGGCAGGGGCGGTATGACTGCCCCGGTTCGCCTTGAAGTCCAGCAGGCAGGCCGCATGCGGCCTGCCGCCCGTGGCGCGGCTTGTCATCCGTAAATCAACACTCAATAGCACCCCATTGCTGGCAATGTGCCGGTTCCGAGAATAGTTCTTAGCATGCTGGCCGCGGCGTTCAGGTCCTTCTTTCAGGCGTACAGCTTTTCCCTGTCACTTCCCTGACGCATTGCCACCGGGCGGCGTCTGGCCACTGCAAGCACATTCATGCTGAAGAAAATCAAGATTCGTTCAATCATCGGGAATCCCTGGGTCGTCCTTGTCATCGCCGTGCTGGTCGCCGGCCTGCTGACACTGTGGATCTACCGCTTCCTGAGCGGGCGCGAAGCGGTGCTGAAAGAGCAGTTGGCCGCGCAGCTGAACGAGGGCCGCCGCGTGGCCGTCATGGTGCCGGTGCGCAACGCCGCGCCGGGCACGATGATCGACGGCAATGGCTTCGCGGCGCGGGAGATTCCGGCCGACCTGGTCTACGAAGACATGATCCTGGCGAGCAGCTTCGACAAGGTGGCGAACCTGCGCCTGGTGCGCCAGGTGCGGCAGGGCCAGCCGGTGCGGCGCGCGGACGTGGAAGCGCTGCAGTCGCGCGATTTCTCCGACCTGCTCAAGCCCGGCAAGCGCGCCTTCACCATCGAGGTCGACATGGTCAACTCGACGGCCAAGATGCTCAAGCCGGGCAACCATGTCGACCTGTTCCTGATCAGCTCTACCTCGCCCACCGCGGCTGGCACCGACAAGCAGACCGCGCGCCTGCTGATGTCGGACATGCTGGTGCTGGCCACCGGCCAGGACGTGCGCCCGCGCGACTATGGCGAAGCCATGGCGGCGCAGGCCGCGGAGGGCGGGGAAGGCATGGAGACCAACCCTGACTACGACAGCCTCACGCTGATGGTGTCGCCCGAACAGGCGGCGCGGCTGGCGCTGGCGCAGAAGGTCGGCAGCCTGCGCGCGGTGCTGCGCAATGCGGCCGACAAGACCGCGACCCCGCAGATCGCGGTCAGCGAGCACGCGCTCTTTGCCGGTGGCGACGAAGCGGCCATCGAATACATCGTCGGTGGCCGTTCCGCGGGCGCCAACATGATCTCCAAGCTGCCCACCGCGCAGGACATCGGCAACGCCATTTCTTCGGCGCTGGCCAATGGGGGCTCCATGGGCGGCTCCGCGGGCGGCATCGCCCAGGCCCAGCAGGGCGCGGTTGCCAACGCCGCCAACGCCATGGCGGGCCGGCCGGCCTCGCGTTGAGCGTGGCCGCAGCACGACATCAAATTATCCAGAACACCAACTGACGGAACACGCAATGGATGGGTCTTTCGCGCAGCCCGGCGGCAACGCCGCGTGCCTGCAGGCGGTCACGGTACACAGAGCACCGGACGGGAAAACGGGTAAGGGGGCGTGCCGCGCGGCGCGCGAGGGGATGGCTGCACTGGTGGCAGCCGCGTTGGCCTCGGGGGCCTGGGCCGCCGAGCTCGTGACCACCGCGGCCCGCACTGGCGCGCAGCCGCCGTCGTACGAGGTGCCGGCGCGCTTTGGCGCGATCGAGCTGTTCAAGGGCGAGGTGCGCGCGCTCGAGGTGCCGGGCACCATCAAGCGCGTGGCCATCGGCAACGGCGCGCTGGTCAGCAGCACGGTGGTCGACGGCCGCCTGCTGCTGCTGGCCGAGGAAATCGGCACCACCGGCCTGATTGTCTGGAACGAGCGCGGCGTGGCGCTGCAGGGCAAGCTGCGCGTGGCGCCGGCCGATACCGCCGACGTGGCCCAGCGCCTGCGGGCGTCGCTGGGCAGCGTGCGCGGCCTGAAGGTCGAGGTGGTGGGTCCCAGCGTGGTGCTGTCGGGCATCGTCGATCCGCAGATGGTGCCGCTGATCAAGACCGCCACCTCGGGCCTGGACAGCGTGGTCAACCTGGTGCGCGCCGACGAGGGCGATGCCCTGAAGAAGACCGTGCACTTCAAGGTGCACATCATGGAGATCACCCGGCGCGGCATGGAGAAGCTGGGCATCGCCTGGCAGCAGAGCTTCAACGGGCCGCAGATTGCGTTCGCGGGCAATCCTGTGCACACCGGGCGCTATCGGACGCTGCCGTCCACCGATGCGGCCACCTTCACCGATACCCCGAGCCAGGTGGCCGGCGCCGCCAGCGGTTTCTATCTCGGCATTGCCACGACCATCTTCTCGCGCATCAACCTGGCCATCTCCGACGGCGATGCCTACGTGCTCGCCGCGCCGGAGCTCAACAGCAAGAGCGGCGGGCTGGCCACCTTCCTGGCCGGCGGCGAAGTGCCGATTCCCAAGGCCGGCGCGTTCGGCACCACCGACGTGGACTACAAGCCGTACGGCATCAAGCTCAACATCCGCCCGGCGGTGAACGTCGACAACGTCATCTCCACCACGCTGGAAACCGAGATCAGCCAGATCGATCCGTCGGTGTCGTTCGGCGGCTTCCCGGCCTTCCTGACGCGCCGCACCACCTCCGAGACTTCGATCCGCGCGGGCGAAACGCTGGCGATCTCGGGGCTGGTCAATGCCGATGCATCCAAGGCCGTCGACAAGGTGCCGCTGCTGGGCAGCATCCCCATCCTCGGGCGATTGTTCCGTTCCGACGAATTCCGCAACAACAAGAGCGACCTGGTCATCTTTGTCACCCCCGTGGTCTATGACCCGGCCAGCCCGGAAAACGCCGCGCTGCTGCAGCGTGGTGCGGATGTCGATGCCAACTACCGCCACCGCTTCGGCGAGCCGAGCCCGCTGCCTGCGGCGAATGCCGTGCGCGAGCAGGAAGTGATGGAGCAGAAGCGGCCGCCGCTGCCGCCGCCCGGCGTCGACCCGATGAACGGGGGCTGACCCAGCCATGCTCAATATCCGCCTGCAGCAGCGCAATGGCAGCGCCGAGGTGATCCATGTCAAGGGGCCTGGCTGCACCATCGGCAAGGATCCCGGCTGCGACATCGTCCTCAAGGGCCTGCTGATCGGCAAGGTCCACGCCCGCATCGAAGGACACAACGGCGGCTGGTATATCGAGGATCAGGGCGGCATTGCCTCGACGCTGATCAACGGCAACCCGATCACGCGCTATGGCCCGCTGGCGGCGGCCGACCAGATCGAGATCGGCGGGTTCGTGCTGTCGGTCGTAGCCGAGCCGGGGCGTGCGGGAACGGGCGCGGCGGCGCAGCCATCGCCGCCGCAGCAGAACCACACTCAACCGCAGCAGGATGCTCCGGCGCCTCAGGCGGCGGTGTCGGTGCCCATGCCTGTGCCGCCTCCGTCGCCGCCACGGGAGGCGGTGACCCTGGCGCCATCGCCCCAGGCAAGCGTGCCGGTGCTGCGCGACGCCGTGCCCGCACCCAGGCCGCCGGCGCCTGCGCCGATACCAGCGCCGGTGGCCGCCAGACCTGCGCTGGTGCCGCCGGCCGACGAGGCATTGCGCGCGCCCATCAACTCGCTGCGCGGCGTGGAACTGCGCAAGCAGGCGCACCAGCGCCTGATCGCGGCACTCGACCTGCGCCGCGTGAATGTCGCGCGCATGGACGAGGACGAACTGCGCGAACTGGTGGGCTCGCTGCTGGATGACATCCTGAAGGAGAGCGTGTTCCGCAGCCAGGAGATCCCGCTGGACGCGCTCAAGCAGAGCGTCTTCGACGAAGTGATCGGGCTGGGTCCGCTCGAAGAGCTGCTGGACGATGACGCAGTCTCGGAAATCATGGTCAACTGCCATGACGAGATCTTTGTCGAGCGCGCCGGCAGGCTGACGCGTTCACCAGTGATCTTTACCGACGACCGCGCCGTGCTGGGCGCCATCGAGCGCATCGTCGCGCCGCTGGGCCGGCGCATCGATGAAAGCTCGCCGATGGTCGATGCGCGCCTGCCCGATGGCTCGCGCGTGAACGCGGTGATCCCGCCGCTCGCCCTCAAGGGACCGAACATCACCATCCGGAAGTTCTCGCGCAAGAAGCTCAGGGGCGAAGACCTGGTCGCCTTCGGCTCGCTGTCGCCCGAGATGCTGGAGTTCCTGCGCACCGCCGTGGAGCGGCGCGCGAATATCGTGATCTCCGGCGGCACGGGCTCGGGCAAGACCACGCTGCTGAACGTGCTGTCGAGCTTTATCCCGGACGACGAACGCATCGTCACGGTCGAGGATGCGGCCGAGCTGCAGCTGTCGCAGCCCAACCTGGTGTCGCTGGAGGCGCGGCCCCCCAATATGGAAGGCAAGGGCGCGGTGACAATCCGCGACCTGGTCAAGAACTGCCTGCGCATGCGCCCGGACCGCATCGTCGTCGGCGAATGCCGGGGCGGGGAAGCGCTGGACATGCTGCAGGCCATGAACACCGGCCATGACGGCTCGCTGACCACGGCCCACGCCAACTCGCCGCGGGACTGCCTGTCGCGTCTTGAAGTGATGACGCTGATGGCGGGCCTGGACCTGCCGGTGCAGGCCATTCGCGAGCAGGTCTGCTCGGCGGTCGACGTGATCGTGCAGCAGACCCGCTTTTCCTGCGGCTCGCGGCGCGTGACGCATATCACCGAGGTCAGCGGCATGGAAACGGGCGTGGTGCAGCTGCAGGACGTGTTCATGTTCCGCGAGGAAGGCTACGGTGCCGACGGCAAGGTCAAGGGGCGCTATGTCGCCACCTCGTACATCCCGGATTTCTACCAGGACCTGATCCGCCGCGGCATCCAGGTCAATACGGGCATCTTCACCGCCCGCGACGAGTAAGGAGGCGATATGAACCTTGCCCTGGTGCTGTGCGGCGCCTTCCTGATGACCGTGCTGATTGCGTGGGCCGTGCTGTCGCAGGGCAAGCGCTGGTTCGTGCGGCACACGCAGACGCTGGCGACCGAGGTCGAGGCCTCGCTGGCCGATCTCTTTATCTTCATCAATATGCGGCAGGTGGCCGGCATCTCGGTGGTGGCGGTTTTCGCGCTGCCGCTGCTGACCTGGCTGGTTTCGCAGAACGTGTTCTTCGCGGTGCTCAGCATTCCGGTGAGCCTGCTGCTGCCGCGCGCGCTGGTGAAGAAGATGCAGCGCAAGCGCCTGATGGCCGTCGAAGACCAGATGCCCGATGCGCTGCTGATGATGTCGAGCGCGCTGCGCGCCGGCGCCAGCTTCCCGATGGCGCTGGAAAGCGTGGTGGCCGAGTCGCGGCCGCCGATCTCGCAGGAGTTCGACCTGCTGATGCGCGAAGTCCGGCTTGGCGTGGACCTGATGGACGCGCTGCGCAATATGGAAAAGCGCATCCCGGTGCCCGACTTCCTGATGGTGACCGCAGCCATCACGATCTCGCGCGAGGTGGGCGGCAACCTGGCCGAGACGCTGGAGTCGGTGGCGCGCACGCTGCGCGAGAAGCACCAGATGGAAGGCAAGATCCGCGCGCTGACCGCGCAGGGCAAGATGCAGGGCCTGGTGATGACGGGCTTGCCGCTGTTCCTGATCGTGGTGCTGAACCACATGGAGCCGGTGGCGATGGCGCCGCTGTTCAATTCGCCGATCGGCTGGGGCACGCTGTCCGTGATCGCGGTGATGGAGCTGCTTGGCTACAAGGCGATCAGCAAGATCACCCATATCGATGTCTGACCGGGGCCGACCATGATGCTCGTTGTTGCCTTCGCCCTTGCCGCCGGCCTGGTCGGCGTGCTGGCCGCCACCACCATGGCCATGCGCCGCCTCACCGTGGCCGTGCCCGACGAGGCGCGCGACTATCTCGACCCGCTGCCGCCGTCGCTGCGCGCGGTCTGGCCGGTGGTGCGCTTCTTCGACCACCATTTCGTCTGGATCACGCCGAAGTCGCTGCGCGCCGCGGTGGACGAGCAGCTGCGCCTGACGGGCATGTCGTTCCTGATGACGGCGCGCCAGTTTCTGTCACTGTCGATCGTTTCGGCGCTGGCGTTCTGCCTGCTGGCGGGCATTGCCATGCTGGGGCTGGGCGCGTTCTCGCCGCTGCTGCTGCTTGCCGCCGGTGCGCTGGGCTTCTTCTATCCACGCATCTGGCTGCGCGACGTGCGCAAGCGCAACCTGCTGCAGATCACGCGCCACCTGCCGGTGTTTCTGGATTTCCTGACACTGAGCGTGGAGGCGGGCCTGAACATCAACGGCGCCCTGCTGCAGGCGGTTGAGAAGGGGCCGGAGGGCCCGCTGCGGCGCGAGTTCGAGCACGTGCTGCGCGACCTGAAGTCCGGCCTGAGCCGCGCCGATGCGCTGCGCCGCATGGATGACCGCCTGCGCGTGAAGGAGGTCACCAATTTCGTCGGTGCCGTGATCCAGGCGGAACGCATGGGCTCGGGGCTGGCCGCCACGCTGCGCTTCCAGTCGGAGCAGCGGCGCACCGAGCGCTTCCAGCGCGCCGAGAAGCAGGCCATGGAAGCGCCGGTCAAGCTGATCTTTCCGCTGGTGGTGTTCATCTTCCCGGTCACCTTCATCGTGCTCGGCTTCCCGATCGTGATGAAGTTCATGCAGGAAGGGCTGCTGTGAGGCAGGCGCGCCTCTACCTGCGGGCCAGCCACGGAACGCTCGACACCGGCGTGCGCGTCTCGGTGGCCGCCACCGCGCGCGAGCGCATGGCGGGACTGCTCGGCCGCGAATCCGTGGCGCCGGATGAGGCCCTGTTGCTGTCCCCGTGTGGCGCGGTACACACCTTTGGCATGCGCATGTCGATCGACGTGGTCTTTCTCGACAAGCGGCAGCGCGTGCTGGCGGTGCACCCATGGGTCGGGCGCCAGCGTGTGCGCGCCCACTGGCGCGCGCGCCACACGCTCGAGCTTGGCGCGGGGCGCGCGGCGGCGCTGGGGATTGCGCCGGGCCAGACCCTGGAGATGCGGGAGGAGGGACCATGATCCACAAGCCGATGCATGCGGCGCGGCGCGGGGCACGGGGACAGTCCGCGGTGGAATTCCTGATCATCGCGCCGGCGCTGCTGTTGCTGTGCCTGGGCGTGATCCAGTTCGGGCTGCTGTACCAGGCCAAGGCCACGCTCGACCACGCCGCCTTGCAAGCCGCGCGGGAAGGCGCCGTCGACCACGGGCGGCTGGCGAGCATGCGCAAGGGGCTGGCACTGGGGCTGACGCCGCTGTTCGTGCGCTCCGCCGACCGTACCGCGCATGCCACCGGCTATGCCAAGGCCCAGTTCGAAGCCCGCACCCAGGCCAAGATCGACGTGCTGAACCCGACGCCGGCGGCGCTGCAGGATTTCGGACGAAGCGGCTATTACGCCGGCAAGACCACGCGGGAGATCCCCAACGACAGCCTGATGTACCGCGCCACCAGCGCGGGGCCGTCCTCGGGCCTCAATATCCAGGACGCCAACCTGCTGAAGATCCGGGTCACGTACTGCTATGAAATGTTCGTGCCATTTGCCGACCGCACCATCTACTCGCTGGTCAACGGTATCCGCAATTTCGTTGCAACCGGTTCGTACGGTGGCATGGAGGTCCCGACCACGCCCAATTTCTGCACCGGACGGGCCACGCTGGCGTCGGAATGGCGCATCCCGCTCGAGTCCGAGGCGATCGTGCGGATGCAATCGCCGTATCGCGGCAACTGACGGATCCGCAGCCGCCATTTTTGTAAGTATTTGTGAAAATTTGCCGGGATAAGCCCGAAGACACCGATGCCAGAATCGACAAGGTCGACAAAATTGCCGAAGCGGGGTTGTTTGGCGTTGCTGTTGTTGTGTAACCTCGGGTTCGTGCCGCAGCAGGCGCTGGCGGCGATGGAGGTGTCGCGCTCCGAAGGCGTGCAGATCATCACCACGCGGCGAGCGCAGCCGGCCGCAGGCAGCGCCGTGCCGGCGTCCGCGCCGCAGGCGTCGGCGCCGTCCGGACGCGGTAACGCGCCGGACCTGGCGCAGGCCGCCGTTGCGGGCGCCGCGCAAGCGGCGATTCCGAGCGTGGCGGCCAGCGATGAGCGCGAGCTGGTCAAGCGTGCGCTGGCCGAAGAGCAGCGCGGCATGAACGAGGCGATCGCAAACTACGCGCGCGCCAGCAAGGCCGGCGCCAGCCCGGAAACGCTGGCGCCGCTGGAGCGCGAAGTCCGCGCGCGGCTGCAGAAGATCGACATGCTGATGCGCGCCCCGCATTGAGGCGCGCACCGTACAGGCCGGCATTACAAAAAGAAGAAGGGGAAGTACCTTGAAGGGAATGACGTTTGGACTGACGACCCGCAAGGCCGCCATCGGCCTGGGCGTCGTGGCCTTGCTGGCCATGGCCGGCTGCAAGAAGAAGCCCGAGGACAGCGCCGCTGCGCAAGGCGACGCGCAGTCCGCGCCTGCGGCGGCATCGGCCCAGCCCGCGGCATCGGCGCCGGCAACGCCTGCGCAAACCAATGTTGCCGGCCTGTGGTCCGGCGCGTTCGTGGTCAACCGCGACAAGGAAGACCGCTCGTGGTATCCGCTGCTCAATGAGATTCCGGACCATGCCGGCTTTATGCGCAACGGCAGCCGGCAGGAGCTGGTGATTGCGCTGGCGCAGGCCTCCTCCGTCGACGTGCTGCGCTTCCGCGGCCTGTCCGATGCCGGGGCGCGCAGCAATGCGCGCCATGCCCGCGTCGAAGCCTCCACCGGCGGCACGCAAGGCCCCTGGACCGTGATCTACGATGCGGACCTGCCGGGGCAGGACGGCTACGATACCCGCGTGCCGCTGGCCCAGCCCGTCAAGGCCGGGGCCCTGCGCCTGACGCTTACCGGCAACCGCTGGTCGGGCGACCAGGACGAGGGCCAGATCGGCCTGCAGCAGTTCATGGCCTACGGCAAGCCCGAGGCCGCGGCCGACAAGGTGCGCCAGGTGGGCGGCATCTACCAGTTCCCGGTGGAGTTCGGTTCGTCCGGCTACGTGCTGCTTCACCAGGACGGCGCGGCGGTGGAAGGTTGCTATGTGGAAGGCGACTACAGCAACAAGCAGATGAAGATCACGCAGGTGCTGGGAACGATTTCCGGCGGGCTGGAAAACGGAGCCCTGCTGGCCTTCCGGCGCACCACCGAGGGCGCGCCGGAGAAGGGCGCCATGGCATTCAGCCCGGACGGCAGCCATGCCTACGCCGCGCTGGTGAAGGGCGATGCCCGCACCTTCGACAGCGTGCGCGAAGCCGGCGGCTGGCGCCTGGCGGACCAGGCGCCGCCGTGCTTCCCGAAGGCCGAGGCCACCCCTGATCCCATCGGCCAGGCGCTGGAAGGCGCGGGCCGCGTGCAACTCTACGGCGTCAACTTCGAAACCGATTCCGACGTGCTGAGCGCGGCGGCCCGGCCCCTGCTGGACCGTGCCGCCAAGGCGGTGCTGGCGCATCCGGACTGGCGCCTGCGCGTCGAGGGGCATACCGACAGCACCGGTGGCGACGCGCGCAACCATCCGCTGTCCGAACGCCGCGCCACCGCCGTCAGGCGCTACCTGGAAAGCGCCGGCGTTCCCGCCGACCGGCTCGATGCCAAGGGCTATGGCGCCACCCATCCGCTGATGCCCAACGACACGCCGTTCGGCCGCGCGCAGAACCGCCGCGTGGAGCTGGCCAAGCAGTGATGCCAGCGCTTGTGGCCGCGCCGGCGCGCGGTGTGGTGGCGGCAATGCTGCTGGCGGGCGCGGTGCCGGCCGGCGCCGAGATCGTCATGCATGCCGACCGCGGCAGCGGCGTGACCTTCCTTACGTCGCGCAGCGCCGGGACGGCAGAAGTGGCGCCTGCTGCGGCGCTCGCCGCGTTGCCGGCCCGGGCGTTTATCGGGCTGCCAACGCAGCCGGTGGCAAAGGCTGCGGTCGTCACGGCCAAGTCCCCACCCTCTGAGCTGGTTGCCCTCGCGCACAGCGCTGCGCAGGCCGCGGCAGTGGACCCACATCTGCTGATGGCCATGGTGGAGGTGGAGTCAGGCTGGAACCCGCAAGCCACCTCCGTCAAGGGTGCCATCGGCCTGACGCAGCTGATGCCGGCCACGGCACGCATGCTGGGCGTGACCGATGCCTATGATCCGGCCCAGAACCTGCAGGCCGGTGCGTCCTACCTTGGCGGCCTGCTGTCGCGCTTCAACGGCGACACCAGCCTGGCCCTGGCGGCCTACAACGCGGGCGAAGCCGCGGTGCTGCGCCACGGGTCGCGCATCCCTCCGTTTGCCGAGACCCAGGCCTACGTGCCACAGGTGCTGGGCCGCTACGCGCGCTTGCGCGGCGGCCAGGACGACAGCGCCGCGGCGCCCTTGCGCCAGCCGGCGGTGCCGGTGCAGCGAGGCGGCCTGGTCATTGTCTCGTTCCAGAAAACCCCCGCCTCCGTGGTGAAGAAAAAGGAGAAGTCATGAAGTCGTACTGCATTCCGCGTGCCTGCCTGCCGGTCATGCTGGCGCTGGCCGTTGCCGGCTGTGGCAAGGAAGACGGGCGCTCCGCCGCCGCCAGCGATGCCTTGCCGAAAGCCTGCCAGGAAGCCGAAGCCGCGCAACGCGCCTGCACCGAGAACATGGCGGCCAAGCTCGAGAAGTCGGGGCAGGCCGCGGCCGCCCAGACCCTGCGCGACGGGCTGCCCGGCGAGCTGGAATCTATCCGCACGCGCTGGGCCGGCGTTTCCGACAAGGATGGCCTGGCGCAGTCCTGTGCGACGGTGCGCGACAGCTTCCGCGACATGCCGCAATGCAAGGACTGACGCCGGCCCGCCGCAACGACAGCGTGACGGTGCTTTGCTGAACTGACTAATGGAGAGGCGACAGATGCCGAAGAATTCCGACCGCGCCACCGCGCGTCAATCCCTGGACCGCCGCACGGCGCTTGGCGCAAGCCTGGCCCTGGCTGCCCTGCTGCTGCCGGCAGCCGCTGCGGCCGGCGTCTGCGATGCGCCGTGGATGCATGACGGCGGCGAGATCCGCATGACCATGCAGGGCGGTGCGCCGGGCACGGCGACCATGTCCGTGTCCGGCGTGCGCAAGTCGGGCAAGGGCCAGTGCAATGCCAATATCAGCGTGGTGTCGAATGTGGCCGCGGCCGGCTCGGCCAACGAGACGCGGCTGGACTACACCATGGCGGTGATCGAAGACCGCCTGAGCATCTCGCGCGGCGGCGCGCCGGGCAAGGTCGAGGGCAAGAGCGCCGCCGGCACGGTATCGGGCATGCTCGACAGCAGCGCGGTCGGCACTCTGGCCTACGGCGGCGTCATTGAAGCGGAAGGGCAGCGGCTGCCGGGCGAGTCGCAGACCGTGCGCATGGACCTGCAGATGACCGCCGCCGGCCAGAGCGCCGGCCAGGCCAAGATCCCGTCCGCCAAGGTCACCATCGGCGGCAAGGTCGTCGGCAAGCGCGCGACCATCCCCACCCGCCTTGGCCAGAAATCCTGCTGGCCGGTCCGCTACGAGCGCAGCACGGCCATGGCGCCGGTCACGGTGGCGGGCCACACCGTGTCGGTGCCGCCGGCGACCGCCAGCGTCACGGACTGGTACTGCCCCGACATGGGCCTGGTCATGAAGCAGGAGGTTGTGCAGAACGGCCAGACCGGCACCATCGAGGTGGTTTCGGTCAGATAACCCGGGCATCGTCCGGATCGTCCCCCAGGCTTGTCCGCGAAGGCGATGGCAGCCCCACCGACGCGGGGTGCTGTGCGCTAAAGTTCTCCGCGCGGCTGCCGTTGGTTATGGATCGATAACAAGCGGAGCGCCGGCACCCGCCGCGCGGCTCCACAAGACGATTCAGGGGACGCATGACGCATGAGTCGGGTTTGCGCCTGGAACTGGCCGAGCCAGGCGAGCAGGTGCATGCGCGCTACACGCCGCAGCCAGGCAGGCTGCCGCCGGACCAGGCCAGCCTGCGCCAATGCCTGGACAGCCTGGGCTGGGCCGGGGCGCGGCTGGATGCGCGCGCGGTGGCGCAGTTCCTGGCGCAATGCCAGCGGGCCGAGCATGAGATCGATGCCACCATCGGTGCGCTGATCGACGGCGCCTTCGAGCTCGACATCACCGCCGACGGCCTGGCCGTGCGGCTGACGCTGCTGCCAGCCGAAGGCGGCCGCCCGGTCAGCGCGGAGGACATCCGCCGCGCCGTGGCCGAACGCGGCGTGGTGGCGCCGATCCAGACCCTGGCACTGGACGCCGCGCTGGCCGAAGGCAGTTGCGAGCTGCGCACCATTGCCGCCGGCGCCGCGCCGCGCCAGGGTGAGCCGGCGCGCTTCATCAACCTGCTCGAACCGCGCAAGCCGGCGCAGCCTGATGACGAGGCCGGCAAGGTCGACCTGCGCGACCTGGGCAACCTGCTCCTGGTCAGCCCCGGCACGCCGCTGATGCGGCGCGTCCCGGCGGTGCATGGCAATGATGGCATCGACGTATTCGGCAAGCCCGTCGCCGCCGATCCGGTCGATGATCCGCTCTTTGCCGAAGGCCTGACCGGCGCTGCCGCCGATGCCGACGATCCGGAGCTGCTGCGCGCGGTGATTGCAGGATCGCCGGTGGTTGGCGTGCACGGCATCTCGGTCAGCCCCGTGGTGCAGGTGGAATCGGTCGACCTGCACTCAGGCAACGTGGCGTTCGACGGCACGCTGCGCGTGTCGGGCGATATCCGCACCGGCATGTCGGTCAACGTCAGCGGCGACGTGGTGGTCGAGGGCACCATCGAAGCCGCCAGTGTCGAGGCCGGCGGCAATGTCATCGTCAAGGGCGGCATCATCGGCAAGGCCGACACCGGCCGTGCCGAAGGCGGCATCAGCCGCGCCAGCGTGCGCTGCAAGGGCGCGGTGAAGGCGCGCTTTATCGAGAACGCCGTGGTCGAGGCCGGCACCGACGTCAACGTCGAAAGCGGCATCCGGCAGAGCGACGTTGCTGCCGGCGAGCGCATCGTGGTGGGCGGCACGGGCGCGCAGGGCAGCATCAGCGGCGGCCGCAGCCGTGCCTTGCTGGCGGTGCGCGCCGCGGTGCTGGGCGCACCGGCCGGCACCGCCACCAGCATCCAGGTCGGCCTGAATCCTTTTGCCGACGCACAGCGCGCCGCGCTGGAAGCCGAGCGCCGCCGCATGCTGGCAGAGCAGAACAAGGTCAAGCAGCTGGTGGACTTCTTTGCCAAGCATCCCGAGAAAGCCGTGGGCGACCTGCGCGAGAAGGCGCGCGCGACACTGTTCAAGCTGTCGCGCGATCTGTTCGAGCTGGAGGCACGCCTGACCGAGCTGGGGCAGCAGATGCAGCCGGCCGCCGATGCCGTGATCGACGCCGCGCGCCGCATCCATGGCGGCGTCACGCTGCAGGTAGGCAGCCGCGTGCTCAAAGTGATGGAAGACAAGCCTGGCGGCCAGATCCGCCTGGTCGACGACCGCATTGTCGTCAGCTGAGCGCGCGCTGTTATCCGCGGGGATTTGTACTATGCTGCAGTTATGTCCTGGGGTGCCGCAGGATGGGCGAGAGAGCTAGAGTCGGGCAGTGAATGAAGAAGCGGATCAGCACTCTGCGGAAGCGTTACACGGAACCAACTCACGTGGCACTGGAATAACCGGAAGGCCAGCCATCAAGGCTGGCCTTTCTGCTTTCTGTGACGGCTGCCAGGCGAACTACACTGAAGGTGCAACCATTACCCAAAGGAGGTTGCTATGGCTGCCACCTTGATTACCGCGCTGGTCCTGATCGCCCTTGTTGCGTGCGCCGCATTTGTCATCTGGATGTTGCGGGAAAAGAATCCGACGCTGCTGCAGCAGCAGGAGCAGTCGGTGCGTACATGGTTTGACCACATGATCCATCGCCACTGACGCCTGGCGAATCGCTTTCATGCAGCCCGCCGCAACGGCGGGCGTTTTTTTGTGGACTGGGGCTCATGCCGCCCACAAACGCAGTTCATGCAAGCCGCTGCGCTCCACCCGGGTGCCGAGTGCCCGTCCCTCGTCTTCAAACATGGCCTGCAGCCACGCCATATCCACTTCGCGCGCATAGGCCAGCCGGAAATGGCTGCGCCGCAACGGCACCAGCCGCAGGTCGGCACTGCCGCCGGCATCGAAGCTGACGAAGGCCATCAGCGCCAGGTCCGGCCGGTAAGCGTCGTAGCCACCGATGCCTTCGTAGTCGTTGATGAAATCGCCGCAGCCATACAGGATCGGCTTGCCGGCATGCAGCTCAATTCCCAGCGGATGATGCGAGGAATGCCCGTGCACGATGTCGATTTCGCCGCTTTCCACCAACGCGCGGGCGAAGGCGCGTTGCGCGGGGTCGATGTGGTAGCCCCAGTTCGGGCCCCAGTGGATCGATACCACCACGACGTCGCCGGCACGCCTGAATTTGCGCACCTGTGCGGCAATGCGTTCGCGCGAGGCAACGGACCAGTCTTCCAGCAGGTTCACGCCGGAATGCCCGGCGCTGGCACGCCAGGCCGCCGGGGTGCCGGCATTTTCCATGGCGAGGGCCAGCACCACCACGCGGCCGCCGCCGGGCAGCGGCAGCAGTGCGGCGTGCGCTGCGCTCGCCTCGTCGGGGCCGGCGCCGGCATGCGCGATATGCGCGCCGTCGAGCGCTGCCAGCGTATCCGTCAGGCCCGCGCGGCCCCAGTCCATCACATGGTTGTTGGCCAGCACCGCGCAGTCGATGCCGGCGGCCTGCAGGCAGGCGACATTGCCCGGATGCATGCGATAGTGCACCGCCTTGCCGGGCCAGGCGTCGTCGCTGGTGGTGACGGCGGTTTCCAGGTTGACGATGCGCGGCCGCGCAGCGCGGCTTTCCAGTTCCGCCAGGGCATCGCCCCAGGGATATTCCGGCGCGGCGGGGCGCGCGATCGGGCCGGCCTTGTGCTCGGCCAGGCGCACGTAGTCGAGCGCGGAATGCACATACGATTCATGCAGCAGCGGCTGGCTGGGATGCGCGAGGATCTGGTCGATGCCGCGCCCGGTCATCACGTCGCCGCACAGGAACAGGGGAGGGTGGCTGGCTGTGTTCATGGCGCAGACGGACGGCGCGAGGGCGCCGTGCGCTGTTCATTCATGATAGGCCGGCAGGGTGGCGGGGCGGCATGATCGCGTCGCGGCACTTGCCAGGGAGATTGTGCGCGTGGGGCCAGAGCCCCATTTACATTCGGGTGGTGCCTGCCTTAAATGATGTAGTCATCGGTCCTCGTGGCCATTTCCCTGCACCCAGACGCCGCGCGCCGTCCGATGTTTCCAACCCATCGGGAGGCACACTATGGCCCAGCCATCGCAGGAACACATTGAGGCACTCAAGGCGCAGTTGCGCGGGCGCCTGCTGCAGCCGGACGACAGCGACTACGACGAAGCGCGCCGCATCTGGAACGCGATGATCGACCGCCGTCCGCCACTGATCGTGCAGGCCGCGGGCGCTGCCGACGTGATCGCCGCGGTCAACTTCGCGCGCGACCATGGCGTGCTGCTGTCGATACGCGGCGGCGGCCACAATATCGGCGGGCTGGCGATCTGCGAGGACGGCATGGTGCTGGACCTGTCGCAGATGAAATCCGTGCGGATCGATCCCCGCGCGCAACGTGGCTTCGTGGAGCCTGGCGCCACGCTGCGCGATTTCGACCATGAGGCGCAGGCCTTTGGCCTCGCCACGCCGCTGGGCATCAACTCCACCACCGGCGTGGCCGGGCTGACGCTCGGCGGCGGCTTCGGCTGGCTCAGCCGCAAGTTCGGCACCACCGTTGACAACCTGGTGTCGGCACAGGTAGTGACTGCCGACGGCAAGCTGGTGCGCGCCAGCGCCGACGAGAACGCCGACCTGTTCTGGGCGCTGCGCGGCGGCGGCGGCAACTTCGGCGTGGTGACGATGTTCGAGTTCCGGCTGCACCCGGTCGGCCCCGAGGTCTATGGCGGGCTGATCGTCTATCCGCTGGAGCAGGCCGCCGCGGTGCTGCCGGCCTACCGTGAACTGTTCAAGTCGATGCCGGACGAGCTGACCGTCTGGGTGGTGCTGCGCCAGGCGCCGCCGCTGCCGTTCCTGCCGCCCGAGGCGCACGGCAAGCCGATCGCGGCACTGGCGATCTGCTATATCGGCCCGCCTGACAAAGGCCCCGAACTGGTCGAGCCGTTGCGCAAGCTCGGCACGCCCTATGGCGAGCATGTCGGTCCCATGCCGCTTACGGCATGGCAGCAGGCGTTCGATCCATTGCTGACGCCGGGCGCTCGCAACTACTGGAAATCGCACAACTTCGCCGGCCTGGACGATGGCCTGATCACGATGCTGATCGAGCAGATCGGCAAGCTGCCCTCGCCCCAATGCGAGGTCTTTATCGGCGCCATGGGCGGGCAGACCAACCGCGTCGCGCCCGATGCCACCGCCTACGCCAGCCGCGATGCCAACTTCATCATGAACCTGCACGGGCGCTGGGACGCGCCCGCTGACGACGACAAGTGCATCAGCTGGGCCCGTGAAGTGTTCCGCGCGGCAGCGCCCTTCGCGCTGGGCAGCGTCTATGTGAACTTCCTGACGCAGGAAGAAACCGACCGCATTGGCGCGGCCTACGGGCCCAACTACGACCGGCTGGTCGAGGTGAAGCGGCGCTACGATCCGGGCAACCTGTTCCGCCACAACCACAACATCAATCCAGCGGCGTAACTGGCGTAACCTGCAGGGACAGTCAGGAAAACGGGGCAGGGCGGGTGGCCTGCCCCGTTTTCACGCGGCTGCAATGCTGGCATGCGAGTATCGCCGCGACCGCGTTGTATCCACAGGGAGAGCAGATCAGATGAGACCGGGCGAAGCAGAATTGGTGCGGCGCATCCACAACGAGGTGGCCGACTACTACGACGAAGAGATCGAACTGGAACTGGACGACCGCGAAGCCAGCGAGGCCTTCGGCGATCCGGTGCACCTGGACGACGAGGCCGGGCAGGACAGCCGCCGGCACTATTTCCGCGAGCTGTTCCGCCTGCAGGGCGAACTGGTGCGGCTGCAGAGCTGGGTGGCCGCCACCGGGCACAAGATCGTCATCATCTTCGAAGGACGCGACGCCGCTGGCAAGGGCGGCGTGATCAAGCGCATCACGCAGCGCCTGAACCCGCGCGTCTGCCGCGTGGCGGCGCTGCCCGCGCCCAACGACCGCGAACGCACCCAGTGGTACTTCCAGCGCTACGTGGCGCACTTGCCCGCCGCCGGCGAGATCGTGCTGTTCGACCGCAGCTGGTACAACCGCGCCGGCGTCGAGCGCGTGATGGGCTTCTGCTCCGACGACCAGTACGAAGAGTTCTTCCGCTCCGTGCCCGAGTTCGAAAAGATGCTGGTGCGCTCCGGCATCCAGGTGATCAAGTACTGGTTCTCGATCACGCACGACGAACAGCGTCTGCGCTTCCTGAGCCGCATCCACGATCCGCTCAAGCAGTGGAAGCTGAGCCCGATGGACCTGGAATCGCAGCGCCGCTGGGAGGACTACACCAAGGCCAAGGAAATCATGCTCGAGCGCACGCATATTGCCGAGGCGCCATGGTGGGTGGTGCAGGCCGACGATAAGAAGCGTGCGCGGCTGAACTGCATCCATCACCTGCTGAGCCAGGTCCCGTATGCGGAGGTGGAGGTGCCCAGCGTGGTGCTGCCGGGGCGCGAACGGCATGAGGACTATGTGCGGCAACCGGTGCCGAAGGAGATGATCGTGCCGGATGTGTATTGAGGGAACAGACCCTAGGGTTTGCACGGGGTGCGCCATCGTCCCCCTGCGGTAGACGGCTACCTATAATGAAAACAGCCACCTGTAAATCCAAGGGTGGCCGTTATCGTGGAACTGTTAGTTTTTTGGGCGGCCATGCTTGCTGCCTACCTCCTGATGAAGCGTGCCGGCTGCTTCAGCCAGCCGGTGCTTTATCCCGACTTCGATCATCCCTTCCGCTACTGGTGGGCGCAACGGTTGGGGCGCCCGCTGCCACCGCCGGCTTTGCCGGATCACAGACAACAAAAAACCCGGAGAGCGTGACGCTGTCCGGGTTTGTTTGTGTGGGCGATGCCCTGGAATTCTAAGAGGGGAATTGGAAACAAGCTGTAGAAGCGCATGATGTGGCAATTTTCGGCTGGCTGACGCCGATTCATACGCCCACTCATACCCCAAAATTCTCACGTGCCCCATTTTTCCACAGGCAGGGTGTCGTCGCACCAGCCGCAGGCCGGCGAAGAAAAGCCCCTGGCCGGGGTGGTCAGAGGCCTGAGCCTGAAGTTGTAGAGGCTGGCTCGCGGTTCCACCCAGTCGCAGTATTGGCCACGGTCCAGCGGCGCACATCCCTGCTATCGGAGGGCGGGCGGCCCGCCCCCCATCGCGATCCCTACGGCAAGTGCCCTGCAATCCAGCGCGCCACAAAGAACACGCATCCACCGAACAGCGCGAAGCCAATGCCGTAGGAGGCGAAGATGCGCCAGCGGGCAGCGGATCGCCGAACAATCGCCACGATCACCAGGACCAGCCCAGTCAGCAGCAGTAAGGCGGCCAAAAGAAGCGCCACGGCGGCATAGACAACGATGGCCCCCGTGGTCACCTGCTGGCGGGTTATCGGTGTCAGCATGGTAGCGACGGCAAAGGCGAGCCCATCCAGAGCGAGAAGCACGGTTAGGCCGTCAACGATCCGCACCAGTGTGCTTGTGCGCGCCGTCATCGAAGCCCTTCCCCCGCGACATGCTCGGCGAGGGTGACCCATCGCTTCGGGCTGTCTCGCGCCACGTGGGCATAGTAGAAATGCCCCTCCCCCTTTCCTGCAAGCATTTGCCGTCCCAGTAACGGCGCCGACTCCACCAGCTCACGCCAGGGCATTCCCGCGTAAATCGGTTCTCCGAACTGCGTCAGGTTGATGACAATGGTATTTCGGATGTTCTTGTGCCCGCGCAGGTCGGTGAGGAATGCCGCCTCAATGGGCGAGCCCACCATTACCAGGTGGTCGATTACATGGCCAGCGCGCGCATATGACCAGGCGGTTTGCGCTGCCAGCAGCGAGCCGTAGCTATAGCCGATCAGATTGAACTGTGGCGCCTCCGCTGCCATGCCGCTTGCGATCGTCCATTCACTACCGGAACTCTGCTCGATGCCATCCGCTCCGGAATGCTCGTCCGCTCGCGCGATGTTTGGCCCTGGCGGGCAAAGCATCCAATGTCAGTTCAACTATCAGGCGGGGGCTGCGCTCGGAGAGTGCATCCGGGACAACGGCATCAAATATATGCTGACGACCAACCCGCCGGCGCAACCAACGGAAAAGAAATGATGCGCGCTATCTTGCTGGCGGTAGCCGCTGCCGTATTGAGCGGCTGCGCGATTGTTGACTATGAGAAGTTCGAGGGGGCCAACCAGGCGCAGGTAGGGAGCGGCGGAACCAAGACGGTTGTCGAGGGCGTCGATATATGGAACTACGGCGCACCGCCCCGCCCGTACCGCATCCTCGGGATGGCTACCGCGACGATTGCCAACGGCCCAGCCGGCCCCAGCATGATTAGGTCCAGCATTGCCAACAAGGTCAAGGAAGCCGGCGGCAATGCGGCTATCAACGTTGACAACATCGACTCCGGTGGTGGCGCAGCTATCGGCCAATCCTTCGGCGCTGGTGGCGGATATGCAACGAGCACGGCAGTCTTGATTGGACGAATAACAGCCCGATACCTCATTGTTAGGTACGAAGACTGACCACCGCACCATGTCACCAGCCCGCCCTTCGCGGTGCCCCAATTCTGAATAACAATGGAGGTTGAAATGCGGGCTCTTGCGTGTGCAGCGTTGATACTTTGCGTATGTTCGCTCCCAACTCAAGCAGCCGAGAATTTTGGCGATAGGGTTGCACGATGCCTAGCGGGGAAAGGCGTTGCGCCCAACACATCGGCATTTGATGGGGCGGTCTCCGCCTGTGAAAAGGAAGTTCGCAGCGACGAACTGGCTAATGCATGGGTGCGTTGCCTCATTCGTGACATTTCCGCGATAGATGATGGCGTGTCCCCCGCATCCGACATTGCTACTGCATTTCAGTTTTCTTGCCAAGCGGAGCAGGCTGCGATGTCCCGAATAGCAGGCAGTGGGTACGAGGACAAGCAGAAAGTCACTCGTGAGGTGGCGATGCGAATAGTGCTCGAATTGCGAGCAGCAAGAAACAACTCAAGAAAGTCGAACAGTAAGTAAGGCCGTCGCAGCAATCGCCAAGCCCACCCTTCGCCGTGATTCAAGTACGCCTGTCCCAAAGGCTGAGCGAAATCAGTCCTCGTGCCCGTGCCGCCCGTGCCGCCTGTGCTCGCGGTGGTCGTGCCTGCGCCATCGCCGCTCGCCTTGGTCGTCGTCATCGTCATAGTCCCGCCCACGCCAACGAGGCGCATAAACGGGCGCGGGAGCCACGACAACCGGGCGAGGGACATACACTGGTTGCGGCGCTACATAGACCGGCTGGGGCGCAACGTAGACGGGCGCAGGTTCGGCGTAGACGACGCCGGGAATTCCGATGCCAATGTCAACATTTACGTGCGCCTGGGCGGCGGGGGCCATTGCGAGCAGTGCGCCGCTGAGCCCTGCAATGAATGCGAAATGCTTCATTTCTTCCTCAACTCTGAACGGCAGTAACTGTACTGGTTCACAGCGGGCACCTTGAAGCTAATTCTGTAATGATTGGTAACCATTGCGCTCGCACGCCGAGTATGGACGTGCTGTGGCACTGGCCTGCTGTTGACGCAATCCGCTTACAAGGCGGTTACATGGAAGCCAGAAAGCAAAAAGCCCAGTACGTTGACTGGGCTAAGTGCTTGATTCTTTTGGTGCCGAAGAGAGGAATCGAACCCCCGACCTTCTCATTACGAATGAGCTGCTCTACCGACTGAGCTACTTCGGCAACATGTTCCGGTGAACTGGAACAGCCCGCAATAGTAGCAGCGTTTTTCCGCCTTGTGAACCCCTTTTGTGTCGCCCGTGCCATCCGGCCGGGGCCAAAAGGAAACGGGGCGCCACCTGGGCGCCCCGTCTTATTGCCGCACGGCCGGAATCAGGCCTTGCCTTCGGCTTCCAGGTGGTAGCGGGTGACGCGTTCCACTTCGTTCTTGGAGCCCAGGATCACGGAGACGCGCTGGTGCAGTTTTTCGGGCTGCACGTCCATGATGCGCTGGTGGCCGTTGGTGGCGGAGCCGCCGGCCTGTTCGACCAGCATGGCCATCGGGTTGGCTTCGTACATCAGGCGCAGCTTGCCGGGTTTTTCCGGCTCGCGCTTGTCCCACGGGTACATGAAGACGCCGCCGCGGGTCAGGATGCGGTGCACGTCGGCGACCATCGAGGCGACCCAGCGCATGTTGAAGTTCTTGCCGCGCGGGCCTTCTTCGCCGGCCAGGCATTCGTCGATATAGCGGCGCACGGGCGGGGCCCAGTGGCGCATGTTCGACATGTTGATGGCGAATTCCTTGGTGTCGTCCGGGATCGTCACGTTGGAGTGCGTCAGCACGAAGCTGCCGGCCTCGCGGTCCAGCGTGAACATGTGCACGCCGTTGCCGACGGTCAGCACCAGGGTGGTCTGCGGGCCGTAGACGGCGTAGCCGGCGGCGACCTGGTGGGTGCCAGGCTGCATGAAGTCGGCCTCGGTCACGGTCTGGCCCGGCTTGGGCATGTGCAGCACCGAGAAGATGGTGCCGATCGAGACGTTGACGTCAATGTTCGACGAGCCGTCCAGCGGGTCGAACATCAGCAGGTATTCGCCCTTCGGGTAGCGGTTGGGAATCTCGTAGAACGATTCCATTTCTTCCGACGCCATGGCGGCGAGGTGGCCGCCCCATTCGTTGGCGTCGAGCAGCACTTCATTGGCGATCACGTCCAGCTTCTGCTGGGTTTCGCCCTGGACGTTGCCGGTGCCGGCCGAGCCCAGCACGCCGGCGAGCGCGCCCTTGCTGACGGCGTTGGAAATGGCCTTGCAGGCGCGCGCGACCACTTCGATCAGCAGCCGCAGTTCGGGCTGGATCGTGTTGTGCTTGCGCTGCTCCTCGACCAGGTAGCGGGTGAGGCTGATGCGAGTCATGGTTGGTTCTCCTTGGATGGCCGCAATTCTACATGCCCGGCCGCGCTTGGCCGGGCAAAGGGGGCGTTGGCGGGCCTCCTTGTGTCGTTCCAGCCGCTCAGGCGGCCAGCGCCTTGCCGACGATCTCGCGCACGTCGCGCGACAGCGTGCTGCTGGCGGCGACGCGTTCCAGTTCGGCGCGCATGCGGTCGCGCAGCGCCAGTTCGTACTTCTGCCAGCGGTCCATCACCCGCGCCAGGCGCGCCGCCACCTGCGGGTTGATGGCGTCGAGCGCCAGCACCTGGTCGGCCCAGAAGCGGTAGCCCGAGCCGTCCTGGGCGTGGAACTGCGCCGGGTTGCCGGAGCAGAAGCTGAAGATCAGCGAACGCGCGCGGTTGGGGTTGCGCAGGTTGAAGGCGGGGTGCTCCATCAGCGCGCGCACGGTGTCGATGGTGCGCTTGCCGGCGTGCGGGCCGACTTCACCGCGCTGCATGCCTTGCAGCGAGAACCATTTGTCGATCACCAGCGGGTCGTCCTCGAAGCGCTCGTAGAAGTCCGCCAGCGCATGCTCGCGCCCGGGGGCGAAGCTGTTGACCAGCGCCGACAGCGCGGCGAAGCGGTCGGTCATGTTGTCGGCGTTCTGGTACTGCTGCTCGGCCAGCGCCTGCATCGCGGCATCGCCGCTGTCGGCCAGGTAGCTGAGCGCCAGGTTGCGCAGTGCGCGCCTGGCGGCGGATGTGGCATCGGGCGAGTAGTTGCCCGGCGTGGCGTTGCCCTCGTAGGCGGCGAGCCAGTCAGCCTGCAGTGCGCGGGCCAGGCCTTCGCGCATGAACTGGCGGGCGCGGTGGATGGCGGCGGGATCGGCCACGCCCATGCGCTCGGCCAGATAGGCCTCGGCGGGCAGCACCAGCGCCTGTTCGCGGAAGGCGGGGTTGAGCGTGTCGTCGGTCAGCACGGCGCGCATGGCCTGCACCAGCGCGGGCTCGAGCTTGAGCTCGCGCCCGGCCTGGACGTCGGCCACCATCTGCAGCAGCGCGCGCGTGGCCAGGCGCTGGCCGGCTTCCCAGCGGTTGAAGGCATCGCTGTCGTGCGACAGCTGGAAGGTCAGCTGCGCGTCGGTGTACTCGGCATCGACGATCACCGGCGCTGAGAAGTTGCGCAGCAGCGAGGGCAGCGGGGCACTGGCGCCGCGCGGCAGGTTGATGAAGCGGAAGCGCTGCTCGGCCTGCGTGAAGTCGAGCACGCGGGTGGTCGCTCCCGGAGTGCTTTCACCTTCGAGCTGCAGCGGCAGGTCCTTGCCGTCGGCGCCAAGCAGGCCGAGCGCGAACGGGATATGGAAGGGCTGTTTCTCGGGCGTGCCGGCGCGGGTCTCGATGCCGACCTTGGGGCAGCGCTGCGACAGCGTCAGCGTCAGGCTGCCGTCGTCGCCGTTCCAGTCCGTGCGCGCCGTCACCACCGGGGTGCCGGCCTGGCTGTACCACAGGCCGAACTGGCTCAGGTCGCGGCCGTTGGCATCGGCCATCGCCGTGCGGAAGTCGTCGCAGGTGACGGCCTGGCCGTCATGGCGCTGGAAGTACAGGTCCATGCCCTTGCGGAAGCCGTCGCGGCCGAGCAGGGTCTGGTACATGCGCACGACTTCGGCGCCTTTCTCGTACACGGTGACCGTGTAGAAGTTGTTGATCTCTTCGTAGCTGTCGGGGCGCACCGGGTGCGCCATCGGGCCGGCGTCCTCGGGGAACTGCACCTGGCGCAGCACGCGCACGTCCTCGATACGCTTGACCGCGCGGCCGGATTCCGAGCCCATCATGTCGGCCGAGAACTCCTGGTCGCGGAACACCGTCAGGCCTTCCTTGAGCGAAAGCTGGAACCAGTCGCGGCAGGTCACGCGGTTGCCGGTCCAGTTGTGGAAGTACTCATGGCCGACCACCGCCTCGATATTGGCGAAGTCCGTGTCGGTGGCGGTCTGCGCATTGGCCAGCACGTACTTGGTGTTGAAGATGTTCAGGCCCTTGTTCTCCATCGCGCCCATGTTGAAGTCGCCCACGGCAACGATCATGAAGCGGTCCAGGTCCAGTTCCAGCCCGAAGCGGCGCTCGTCCCAGCGGATCGAATGGATCAGCGAATCGATGGCGTGGCGGGTCTTGTCGAGGTCGCGCGCCTCGACCCAGACCTGCAGCAGCTTGTCCTTGCCGGAGGCGGACTGGATCCGTTCCTCGATGCATTCGAGCTTGCCCGCGACCAGAGCGAACAGGTAGGCCGGCTTGCGGAACGGGTCTTCCCACACGGCTTCGTGGCGGCCGTCGGGCAGTTCGCGCTGGCCCACCAGGTTGCCGTTGGACAGCAGCACCGGGTAGGCGGCTCGGTCGGCGCGCAGCGTGACGCGGTAGGTCGCCATCACGTCGGGGCGATCCAGGAAGTAGGTGATGCGGCGAAAGCCCTCGGCTTCGCACTGGGTGAAGAAGTTGCCGTTGGACACGTACAGGCCCGACAGCGTGGTATTGGCCGCGGGCTGGCACGCGGTGGTGATCTCCAGCGTGCCCTGCGCCGGCAGGCCGGGGATGGTCAGCGTGCCGGAATCCTGGGTCGCGTTGGCGACCGGCTTGCCGTCCAGGCTGACGCCGATCAGTTCGAGTTCCTCGCCGGCCAGCACCAGCGCTGCATCGGGCGTGCCGGCCTGGCGCGCGAAGCGCAGCGTGCTGGTGACCACGGTGCGCTGGGGATCGAGGTCCAGCACCAGCTCGGCGTGGTCGATGGCGAACGGCGGCGGAGTATAGTCCTTGCGATAGACGGTAACGGGCGTGTCGGTGCGCAGCATGGAAAGATCCTGTCTTCGGAAGACCGTTAGGAAAGGGGGCGGGCCATGCGCGCGGCAGCGAAGCATGGCGCTGAAGTCCTCATTGTAGCCAAGGGGTCGGGGCGCGGCCCGGCACTGCACGGCATCGGCATGCTGCGGGGAATTCCGCGCCGGCGGCGTGGTCTCAGAGACACGTGGATATTCAGAGGAAAGCGAGGTAGCACTATGTGGCAGCGCGCTGGCGGTGTCGGCAATGCAGGAGCGGCGGGGCCGCGCAGGTGGTGGGGGGCGATGGCGTTGCTGGCTGCGCTGGCGGCGCTGTTGCTGTCAGGGTGCGCCAGCACGGTGGTGACCGATGTCACGGCGTTCCGCCAGCCCGGCTGGCAGAACGATGCGCCGCGCACCTACAGCTTCGAGCGCAGCGCCGAGCAGGCGGCGCAGCTGGACCGCCAGACCTATGAGCAGTGGCTGGCCGCGGCGCTGGCGGGGATCGGCTTCGAGCAGGTGCCGGCGAAACAGGCGCGCTATCGCGTCAGCATGGACTTCGATGCCGCGCCCGGCATCGTGCGCGTGGCCGAGACCGTCTACCCGGACCCGTGGTACGGCCCGTGGGGCCCGTACTGGGGGCCTGGCTACTACCGCCCGTACGGGCCCTGGGGTCCGTGGGGCCCATGGGGGCCGGGCTACTGGCCGCCGCAGACCGTGGTGCGTGACGTGCCGGTGACGTTCTCCAGCCTGCGGGTGTATTTCAGGGATGCGGCCAGCGGCAAGCGGATTTACCAGGTCACCGCGCAGAACCAGACCGAGAACGGCAGCCTGCCGGCGGTCATGCCCTACCTGATCCGCAGCGCCTTTACCGACTTCCCGGCCGAGAGCGGCCGTCCGCGCCGGGTGACGCTGGAGGTCGAGAAAAACGCAAAATAGGGCGGCCGGGGCCTGGCCGCGCCGTCCCGGCCAGGCGATGCGTGCGAATGCATGCAGGGGCATGCGTCTGCACCTGCATTGCATACGCAATGGTAAAAGCTGTTTAACTGGAATAATCCACTCAAAAAATGGCCTGCAGGCGGGCTCTGGTGGTACTTTGCGCGGACACGTGGGCTAGAATGGTTGCTCGATTTTTCCGGCCTGTCTGCCGGAATCGCCAGTTTCGCTGCCAGGCGTTGTCCTTCGCTGCCGGCCCGTATCCTGAGATTTCTCGATCGGGGCCGAGCCGGATCTTGGCGGGAGAGGGGCGCTTCCGGTCCGGGCCATTTTCCGGACGAGCCAATGAGCAGCAAGAACAGCGGTGATGCACCGCAACATGCCCCGAACAGTCCTGAAGCGCAACTGCGCCTCGCTGCGCTGGAATACCACCGCAGCCCCACCAAGGGAAAGATCCAGGTAACCGCGACCAAGGCGCTGTCCAACCAGCGCGACCTGTCGCTGGCCTACTCGCCGGGCGTGGCCTATGCCTGCGAGGAAATCGCCAAGGATCCCGCCACCGCCGCCGAGTACACCTCGCGCGCCAACCTGGTGGCTGTCGTCACCAACGGCACTGCCGTGCTGGGCCTGGGCGATATCGGCCCGCTGGCCGGCAAGCCGGTGATGGAGGGCAAGGGCTGCCTGTTCAAGAAGTTCGCCGGCATCGACGTGTTCGACATCGAGCTCGACGCGCGCGACCCGGACAAGATCGTAGAGATCGTTGCCGCGCTCGAGCCCACGCTGGGCGGCGTGAACCTGGAAGACATCAAGGCGCCGGAATGCTTCTACATCGAGCAGAAGCTGCGCGAGCGCATGAACATCCCCGTCTTCCACGACGACCAGCACGGCACCGCCATTATTTCGACCGCGGCGCTGCTCAATGGCCTGAAGGTGGTCGGCAAGGACGTCGGCAAGGTGAAGCTGGCCGTGTCCGGCGCCGGCGCGGCTGCCATTGCCTGCCTGGACACCATGGTCAGCCTCGGCGTGAAGCGCGAGAACATCTCGGTGGTGGACTCCAAGGGCGTGATCTACGTTGGCCGCGACGCCAACATGGAAGCCAACAAGGCGCGCTACGCACAGGACACCTCGGCGCGCACGCTGGCTGACATCGTCAAGGACGCCGACGTCTTCCTGGGTTGCTCGACCGCCGGCGTGCTGACCGCCGAGATGGTCAAGACCATGGCCGACAAGCCCATCATCCTGGCGCTGGCCAACCCCGAGCCGGAAATCCGCCCGGAAGTGGCCAAGGCCGCGCGCCCGGACTGCATCATCGCCACCGGCCGTTCGGACTACCCGAACCAGGTCAACAACGTGCTGTGCTTCCCGTACATCTTCCGCGGCGCACTGGATTGCGGCGCGACCAAGATCACGGAAGCGATGAAGCTGGCCTGCGTCAAGGCCATCGCCGAGCTGGCCGAGGCCGAGCTGAACGACGCCGTTGCCGCCGCCTACGGCGGCCGTGAGCTGAAGTTCGGCCCGGACTACATCATCCCGACACCGTTCGACCAGCGCCTGATCGAGAAGATCGCGCCGGCGGTGGCCAAGGCCGCGGAGGAATCCGGCGTGGCCACGCGCCCGATCAAGGACCTCGAAGCGTATCGCCAGCAGCTGTCCACCTATGTCTATCACACCGGCCTGATCATGAAGCCGGTGTTCTCGGCCGCCAAGGCCGCGCCCAAGCGCGTGGCCTACGCCGAGGGCGAGGAAGAGCGCGTGCTGCGTGCCGTCCAGACCGTGGTGGACGAAGGTCTGGCCCGTCCCACCTTGATCGGCCGCCCGCACGTGATCCAGATGCGCATCGAGAAGGCCGGCCTGCGCCTCAAGGCCGGGGTGGACTTCGATCTGGTCAATCCGGAAGAAGACCCGCGCTATCGCGCCTACCACGAGGCCTACCAGGCCCTGCGCGGCCGCGACGGCGTGACGCCGGACATGGCCAAGGTGGCACTGCGCCGCTCCAACACGCTGATCGGCACGATGCTGATGCACATGGGCGATGCCGATGCGCTGCTGTGCGGCACGGTGGGCCGCTTCGAGGCACACCTCGAGCACGTGCGCGACGTGATCGGCCTGGCGCCGGGCGCCAAGGTATTCGCCGCGATGAATGCGCTGATGCTGGAAAAGCATACGCTGTTCATCACCGACACCTTCGTCAATGATGATCCCACCGCCGACGAACTGGCCGCGATCACGCAGCTGGCCGCTGAGGAAATCGCGCGTTTCGGCCTCGTTCCCAAGGTCGCGCTGATGTCGCACTCGATGTTCGGCTCCTCTACCCGTCCGTCGGCGCGCAAGATGCGCGAGGCAGCGGGGATCCTGGCCAAGCTGGCACCGCACCTGGAAGTGGAAGGCGAGATGCAGGGCGACGCTGCCCTGGACGAAGACGTGCGCCGCCACTTCCTGCCGTCGACCAAGCTGGCCGGCAGCGCCAACCTGCTGGTGATGCCGACGCTGGACGCCGCCAATATCGCCTTCAACCTGCTCAAGATCACGGGCGGGCAGGGCGTCACGGTGGGCCCGATCCTGCTGGGAGCGGCCAAGCCGGTGCATATCCTGAACCCGCAGGCCACTACGCGCCGGATCGTCAACATGACGGCCGTGGCGGTGGCGGAGAGCAACGCGGTGCGCTGATGCGCTGACAGGTGTGCGCCAATGTAAAAAGCCGGGTCTGATGATCCGGCTTTTTCTTTGATGCTGCCCCGCGGCAAGCGCGCAGGGCACGCTGTGGGTTCGGTGGCTATTGCAGCACGTTGTACTGCTCGCGCATCACGACAATGATCGACTTGGCCGCGGCGAGATGCGTGCCCAGGTTGTCGACGGATTCTTGGGGGAAATCGACCTCGGCGCTCCAGTTGCATCCGGTATGGTCAGGCTGGTGCATTCGCACCGCGTGCAGTTCGCATTCGCCGCACTCGGGGTTGTTGTCGAGGCACTGGTTCAGGATGGCCATCAGTTCGGAACGGGTCTTGGGGTATCGCCGCATGAATCACCTCTCTCAGTCGTTTTTGAGGTCCGGATCACCAATCTAGGAAGCGTGAAGGAGGGCTTCCAATTGAATCCACCTATGAAATAGCGGCTTTCGATCCGTATTGCCTGACGGCATGCGATGGCGCGGCGCAGCATTGCGGCGGCAGATTTCCGCGCGATGTGATGCGAACGCGGCAATGAAAAAGCCCGCCGGAAGGGCGGGCTCAAGGACTGCCGGTGAGGCGGTTACGTCATCAGAACTTGTGACGCACGCCCACGCCGAAGGTATCGCCGTGCTCGATGCCGGTGATCTTGTCGTAGTAGTAGGCAGCGTAGACGTCGGTGCGCTTGGACAGGTTGTAGTCGTAGGCGACGGCAAACGTGTTGCGCTTGAAGTCACCGATCGCGTTCTCGGTCTTGCCATAGGCGTAGGACGCCAGCACGTTGCCGGCACCGATCGGCACCGAGGCGCCGACCTGACCGTTGGTGTGCTTGATGTCGCCGCTGGCGGCCGTGCTGGCCTTGGTCTTGATGTACTGGCCCTGGGCGAACAGCTTGACCACCTTGAAGTCGTACGTGATGCCGCCCAGGACGGCGTCCTGGCGGCTGAAGCCCGCGCTCGACAGGTCGTCGGGAACCGCGTTGAAGCGGACCTGCTGGTACGCGACGGTCGCGGCGAACGGCCCGTTGAAGTACATCAGGTTGCCGCCCCACTTGTTCTGGCCCGCGGCACCTGCCTTCTCGCCTGCCGAGTAGATCAGGTTCGCGCTCAGGCCGCCGAAGTTCGGGGTGGAGTACAGCACCGAGTTGTTCCAGCCCGAGTCGCCGATGATGCCCGGATCCACCACGCCATTGCTGGCGGCACCGAAGTAGGTGTGGAAGATGGTCGGCGAGAACACGTACGAGTCGACCAGCGGGTTGAACAGGATGGTCGAGATGAAGTACGGGGTCGTGTTGCGGCCCAGCTTCAACGTACCCAGCTTGTCATTCTGCAGGCCGACGTACGCATTGCGGCTGAACATCGAGTCGCCGTTGAAGCGGCCGCTGTTGCCGCTGTCCGTGCGGAAGAACCCGTTCAGGTCGAAGATGGCCTTGGTGCCGCCGCCCAGGTCTTCGGTGCCCTTGATGCCCCAGTAGGACGTCTGCATACCGCCCGAGTTGGCCACCCATGCGCGCTCGCCCGAACCCGGGCTCTTGACGCCGCCGACGAACATGTCAGCCTGACCGTACAGCGTGACGCTGGACTGGGCCATGGCCGCGCCGGAAAAAAGGGTAGCCGCTACCGCCGCCAGCTTTAGTGCCGGCTTGTACTGCTTCTGCATTGTTAGACCTCCGTGGTTTGATCGATCCTGCTTGGAACGTTGTGTACTGGGTCCCTGTCGGGTTCTTCTAATGTCTTGGTGCTTTTATTCGTGCCGCCTGGCCTGGCTCGGTGATGGGTGGTGCATGGGGTGCCGGCGGCATCGGGTACAGCGTTTTTTGTTATACAGGTGACGCTTTTTTGCTCAGGCGGATACTAAGTCGTCAAGCCGAAACTGCGCAATGCGATGGATCTGGTTGATGCAAGTTTGCAACTCTTGCTGCGGCGTGTTTTCCAGGCGGCGCGCGAACTCCGCGATGATCCCGTGGCGGTCGTAGCCGCGCACGGCCAGGATGAACGGGAAGCCGAATTTCTGGTTGTAGGCCGCGTTGAGCGACTGCAGGCGGTCGAACTCATCGGGTGTGCACAGGTTCAGGCCGGCGCCGCTTTGCTCGCGCGTGGATTCGGCGGTCAGCTCGCCGCGCACGGAGGCTTTGCCGGCCAGTTCCGGGTGGGCGCGCACCAGCTTGAGCTGGGCCGCCTCGCCGGCTTCATCGACGGCCTTGCGCAGTGCCTGCGCCAGCGCGGCGCCGTCGGCGAAGGGCCGTTGCGCGGCAGCGGTCTCGGCAAACCACGGCGAATGTTCGTAGATGCCGCCCAGCACCTGCACGAACTCCGCGACAGGCATGGTGTTGAGTTGGGCGATGGTGTAGGTCTGGCTCATGCTTGGTTCCGGGGGGTGTAGGGGTGGGTATCGGCCCAATGCCGGGCGATGTCGACACGGCGGCAGATCCACACCTTGTCGTGTCCCTGCACATAGTCGAGGAAGCGCTGCAGCGCGCGGAAGCGGCCCGGGCGGCCGAGCAGGCGGCAGTGCATGCCGATCGACAGCATCTTGGGGCTGTCCTGTCCGCTCGGGTCGCCTTCCTCGTACAGCACGTCGAACGCGTCCTTCAGGTACTGGAAGAACTGTTCGCCGGTATTGAAGCCCTGCGGCGTGGCAAAGCGCATGTCGTTGGAGTCGAGCGTGTACGGCACCACCAGGTGCGGCTTCTTCTCGCCGCCGGTGACTTCGACTTCGGTCCAGAAGGGCAGGTCGTCGCCGTAGTAGTCCGAGTCGTACAGCAAGCCGCCGTGCTCCACCACCAGGCGGCGCGTGTTGGGGCTGTCGCGGCCGGTGTACCAGCCCAGCGGCAACTCGCCGGTCAGGTCCTTGATGATCTGCATGCCGATGCGCATGTGCTCGCGCTCGGTGGCTTCGTCGATGCCCTGGTAGTGGATCCAGCGCCAGCCGTGGCAGGCGATCTCATGGCCCAGCTCGACAAAGGCGCGCGTTAGTTCCGGGTGGCGCTGCAGCGCCATCGATACGCCGAAGATGGTCAGCGGCAGGCCGCGCTTCTCGAACTCGCGCAGCAGGCGCCAGACCCCGGCACGCGAGCCGTATTCGTAGATGCCCTCCATGCTCATGTGGCGGTCGGGGTAGGCCGCGGCGCCGACGATCTCGGAGAGGAACTGCTCGGAGGCGGCGTCGCCGTGCAGCACGCAGTTTTCGCCGCCTTCTTCGTAGTTGAGGACGAACTGCAGCGCAACGCGCGCGCCGCCCGGCCAGCGGGCGTGCGGCGGCCGGGCACCGTAACCGATGAGATCGCGTGGATAGTTATCGTTTGTCATGTGTCTTTGCTTGCTTCAGGAAAACTTCCGGCACCGCCGCGCCGCCCGCAAGCGCCGACCATCACGCAACGAACGTGCCAGTCGTGCCGGCGGCGGTGCCGGATACTTCGATACCGTTGCTTCGGTTACTCGGTGCCGTGCGAGTTGGCGGCGGCGTTGCGCATGGCCTCTTCGCGCGACTGGATGCCGTTGTAGAACAGATTCAGCGCCACGGCCACGATCGTGCCCAGCACGATGCCGCTGTGGGTGAACGGACCGGTCCACTTCGGCAGGTACTGGAAGAAGGTCGGTGCCAGCGTCGGGATCATGCCGGCGCCGATCGAGATGGCGACGATGAACAGGTTGTGGCGGTTGCGGTTGAAATCGCACGAGCCCAGGATGCGGATGCCGGTGGCGGCCACCATGCCGAACATCACGATGCCGGCGCCGCCCAGCACGAACTGCGGCACCGAGGCCACCACGTGGGCCATCTTGGGGAACAGGCCGAAGGCGACCAGGATGATGCCGCCGGCCGCCGCCACATAGCGCGAGCGCACGCCGGTCACGGTCACCAGGCCCACGTTCTGCGAGAACGAGGTGTACGGGAAGGTGTTGAAGACGCCGCCGATCACGGTGCCCAGGCCGTCGGCGCGCAGGCCGCGGGTCAGGTCCTCGTTGCTCAGCTTCTTGCCGGTGATGTCCGACAGCGCCAGGAACATGCCGGTGGATTCCACCAGCGTGATCAGCATGACGATGCACATCGACAGGATGGCGGTCACTTCGAAGGTCGGGATGCCGAAGTGCAGCGGCGTGATGACAGCGACGAAGCTGGCTTCATCCAGGCCTTCGAACGACACCTTGCCCATGGCCATCGCCACCAGCGTGCCGGCGATGATGCCCAGCAGCACTGCGCAGTTGGCCACCAGGCCGCGGCCGTACTTGGTCAGCAGCAGGATGATCAGCAGCGTCAGGCCGGCAATGCCGAGGTTGGCCAGGTCGCCGTAGGCGAGGTTGGGCACCTCCTTGACCACGCCGTCGATCACGGCGCGGGTGGTGGGCTGGCCGCCGGCCGCCCAGTTGATGCCCACACGCATCAGCGACACGCCGATCAGCGTGATCACCGTGCCGGTCACCACCGGCGGGAACAGCCCCAGCATGCGCCCCATCATCGGCGCGATCAGGATGCCGAATATCCCCGACGCGATCACCGCGCCATAGATGCCGAGCAGGCCGACATTGGGATCGGTGCCGATGGCGATCATCGGCGCCACCGAGGCGAAGGTCACGCCCATCATCACCGGCAGGCGGATGCCGAACTTCCAGAAACCAAAGGCCTGGATCAGCGTGGCCAGGCCCGCGGCGAACAGGTCGGCGTTGATCAGGAACGCCAGCTGGTCCTTGGGCAGCTTGAGCGCGCCACCTACGATCAGGGGCACGGCAACCGTGCCGGCGTACATCACCAGAACGTGCTGCAACCCGAGCGCGAGCAGGCGCCCGGAAGGCAAACGCTCGTTGGTGAGGTCCGTCGGGACCGTGGTGCTTGCGGAATTCATTGGTGCGTCTCCTCTCCTTTGGTTTGATGGGAACACCACTGCCATGGCCCTGGTCCTGGATGCAGGAAGGTCTCCGGACCGTTATCTGCCGGTCGTCTCAGCACTCTCGTCGGTGAGCTGGGTGCTGTTTGCCGACCGGGTCTGGCCTTGTATTTGGGGGGCAGGGGCGGGAACACCGTGCTAGGTGGAGCGGCCTAGCACGCTGCGAAGATCAAAGTTGCCTGGCTCGTCCGGCTGCACGCGGTCGGCGCAGGCGCCAAGGTGGTGCGCCATGCGCGACTGGGCCAGCGCGGCATTGCCCTGTTCGAGTGCGTCGAGGATCTCTTCGTGTTCATCGAACGAGCAGGCGTTGTTGCCCGGGGCTTCCACGCTGGCGATCATCAGCGTGGTGCGCGACACCAGCCGGCGCATCATGTTGACCAGCAGCGCGTTGCCCGACAGTTCCGCCAGCGCCGTATGGAACTCGGCGGACAGGCGGATCCATTTGGGCCGGTCATGCGTGAGGAAGGCCTGGCGCTCGCTGGCCACCATCTGGCGCAGCGGCGCGATCACGGTCTTGACGTCGGGCATGCCGGCAAGCTTTTCCAGCACCGCGCGTTCCAGCATCTGGCGCAGCTCGAACATGTCGTGCGCTTCGTCGGTGGAGGGGCTGGCGATAAAGGCGCCGCGGTTGGGTTCGAGATCGACCATGCCGTCGGCGGCCAGGTGCGACAGCACCTTGCGCACCGTGTGCCGCGCGGTGGCATAGATCTCGCAAAGGGAATGCTCGGTCAGCTTGGTGCGCGGCGGCAGCCGGTGCTCCATGATCGCGTCGTAGATCTCGTGATACATGCGCTCTTCGACCGAGCCCTTGCGTGCGGGCTTGGCGGGCTTGCCCGCCTGGATTTCGGTCAACTCGGCGTCGGCCTTGGTTTCGGCGTTGGCGGCAATCAGCTTCAGGCTCTTGGACATCGTGGCACCAGCAGTCAGACGGGGCACCGCAAATCCTGGACATCAGGCAGCGGTGATCCAAAAATTGTTGACAATTATTCGTTTACTGCTTCAATATTGTCAACAAAACCGACTCAGGTTTTCGACAACTCAGGGAAATCCCTGAATTGCCAACCGGGTAGTGCAGGCGCAATGTCGCCACGCACCACCCAGCGCCGGGATGCGTTACCAGACGTACCGAGCGGGCACCATTCCCACAAATGGTGCTAGTGAAGGCAGCGGCGCCCCTCACAACCCAATCGCCTAAGGAAAAACACGATGGGACGCTTGACCACACACGTACTCGACACCGCTGCCGGCACGCCCGGCAAGGGCATGTCGGTTACTCTTCATAAGATTGTCGACAATCGTCGCGAAACCCTGAAGACAGTCGTGACGAACCACGACGGCCGTTGCGACCAGCCGCTGCTGGAAGGCGCGGACTTCGCCGTTGGCGTGTATGAGCTGGAATTCGCTGCGGGCGACTACTTCCGCGCGCAAGGCACGCAGCTGCCCGAGCCGGCTTTCCTGGACGTGGTGCCCCTGCGCTTCGGTATTGCCGATGTCAACGCGCACTACCACGTGCCCCTCCTGGTTTCGCCCTGGTCGTACTCGACCTACCGCGGCAGCTGAAGCGGTGGCATAGGGAAACAGGAGACAAGACATGGAAGGCTACATTCTCGACTGGGCCAATCTGCTGCTGCGCTGGGTGCACGTCATCACGGCGATCGCGTGGATCGGCTCCTCGTTCTATTTCGTCTGGCTCGATAACAGCCTGACCCGTCCCACCGATCCTGATCTGCAGGAGAAGGGTGTCGGCGGCGAGCTGTGGGCCGTGCACGGCGGCGGTTTCTACAACCCGCAGAAATACCTGACCGCGCCCAAGACGCTGCCTGAGAACCTGCACTGGTTCTACTGGGAGTCGTATTCCACGTGGATGACCGGCTTCGGCCTGCTGGTGGTGCTGTACCTGTTCAACGCCAGCACGTTCCTGATCGACAAGAACGTCTACGACATGTCGCCCGGCGCGGCGGTCGGCCTAGCGCTGTCCTACCTGGCCGCGGGCTGGGTGGTCTATGACGTGATCTGCCGCGTGTTCGGCAAGAGCGACAAGACCGTGGGCGTGCTGGTGGCGATCTACGTGGCCGTGGCTGCCTACGTGGCGTGCCACCTGTTCTCGGGCCGTGCGGCGTTCCTGCTGACCGGTGCGATGATCGCCACCATCATGAGCGCGAACGTGCTGGTGTGGATCATCCCGGGCCAGCGCAAGGTGGTTGCCGCGCTGCGGGCAGGCCAGCCGGTCGATCCGGTCCATGGCAAGAACGCCAAGCAGCGCAGCGTGCACAACACGTACTTCACGCTGCCGGTGCTGTTCGCGATGCTGTCGAACCACTACAGCATGACCTACAGCTACAAGTACAACTGGGCCGCGCTGATCCTGATCATGCTGGCCGGTGTGCTGATCCGCCAGTTCTTCATCCTGAAGCACAAGGGCAAGATCAACGTGGCCTGGCCCGCAGCCGGCGTTGCCGTGCTGGCCGTGGTCGCCGTGCTGATCGCGCCGCAACCGCGCACGGCCGTGGCCAAGGCAGAAGGCGGTGACGCCGCCGCCGCCGTCAGCTTTGCCAAGGTGCAGGAAGTGATGAACGCCCGCTGCGTGCAGTGCCACGCCGCGCAGCCGAAGATGATGCCGACCGCAGCCAAGGGCATCAAGCTCGACACCGCGGAAGACATCAAGGCCCACGCCCAGCTGATCTACCAGCAGGCCGTGCAGCAGAAGGCGATGCCGCTGGGCAACGTGACGCAGATCACCGACGACGAACGCGCCCTGCTGGGGCAGTGGTTCGAAGGCGGTGCCAAGACTACCAACTAGTCCGCTGAATCATTGACATGGCAGGCACCGACCAATTTCAGTGATTCAGTGGACCAGGGGTGGCTTGATCTGAAAAGCATCAGGGCCGGCGCGTGCAGATGGCCCGCGAAATCCGAGCATCGGTGATCGACGGTCCGGAGGGTTGTGCGGTTGGCAACCGTCAGTACCGGACCGGCGAGGGTTTGAACGGGGCCTTGTGCCCCGTTTTTTTTGGGCGACTTATCCGCCGATATTCAGCAACGCGAGCACCCCCAGCACCAGGAAGATCCCCGCCGCGATCTTGTGCACCAGCCCGATCGGCATCTTGTTGGCAAACTTGTCGCCAAGCAGGACCGCCGGTGCATTGGCGACCATCATGCCGAAGGTGGTGCCGGCCACCACGGGAATCACCGCATCGCTGAAGCGCGCGGCCAGCGCCACGGTGGCGATCTGGGTCTTGTCGCCCATCTCGGCAAAAAAAAAGGCCACGATGGTGGTGCCGAGGATGCCGAGGGCGCCCTTGACTGGCTTGGCCTGTTCGGCGTCGTCGAGTTTGTCGGGGATCAGCATCCATCCCGCCATCGCGATAAAGCCCAGGCCCAGGATCCAGCGCAGCAGGCTTTCGCCCAGCACATGCGTGATCCAGCCGCCGAGCGCGCCGGCGAAGCCATGGTTGAACAGCGTGGCGATCAGGATGCCAAGGATGATGGGAACGGGCTTGCGGTAGCGCGCGGCCAGCACCAGCGACAGCAATTGCGTCTTGTCGCCCATTTCAGCGAGGGCGACGATGCCTGTGGAGACGAGGAAGGCTTCCATATTGGTCTTGTGGGGTAACCGGGCCGCAATGCATCGCGAGATGCCAATGACGCACACCTTTCCCGGCCCGGCCAGAAAGGTATGGTCATCGGTCTCGCCAGGCTGGACGCTGCCGGTCCGTATCAGTACACGGCCGGGCGGGTCCGGAGCTGCGCACGCCATAACCGCAAGCGGTCAAGTCTGTTGACGTACGCCCCTGTCTCCTGGAATCCGCATTGCGCGGCGCGGTGAGAGCAGGGCGGCTACTCCCCAATGGAAGCAATAATTATAACGGCAGCGGGGGCAGGCGTCCACCTGCCCCCGCCACGTGGCCTGCACTCTCAGGCGGGTACAGGCGCGTTGTCGCTGGTCTGGCGGCCGCGGAAATCAGTCCAGCACAGGGCCTTGAAGTCATAGAGCTTGCAGCGGCGCGCGGTGTCGAAATACCAGCGCCAGGAGAAGTTCTCGACAATGATGCGGCCCGGCAGCGCGTGCTCAAGCAGTGCCTGGGCGCGCTTGAGGCGGTACAGCGGCACGCTCATGTCGACGTGGTGCGCGGTGTGTTCCATGATGTGGTGCAGCGCCGCGCCGATGCCGTGGCGGAAGCGCAGGTGCACGGTGGTCGAGACAAAGGGCTGCGCCTTGGCCCACATGGCCTTGGTGTCGTACCAGGCGACGCTGGTGTGGGTGTGGTGCACATACAGCACGAAGCCGACGGTGACGTTCCAAACCAGGAAGGGCAGCACGAAGCCGGCACCGATGAGCATCCAGACGGTCTGGTCCGTGGCCAGTGCCAGGCCAGCCAGCGCGCCGATCCAGGCCAGCCCGAAGGCGGCTACCAGCACACAGTCGCCGGTGAAGATCGGGCGGCGCGTGGCCATCTGGCGCTTGCTGGGGAAGAACATCTTGCACCACCAGATTTCCACCAGGTAGTACAGGCCCGGGCCGAAGCCGGTGCGGTAGATGCGCTCCATCACGCGGCGCCAGCGCGGCAGCGCGTTGAATTCTTCCAGCGAGAAGGGCGCCCAGACGAAGTCGAAGCCCTTCAGGTTGGTGTAGCCGTGGTGCACCACGTTGTGGCCGACTTCCCACAGGCTGTACGGCGTCAGTGAGGGCAGGAAGGTGAGCCGGCCCAGCCACTTGTTCAGGCCGCGGCGCGGGGTCAGGCTCTGGTGGCAGGCATCGTGGCCGATGATAAACAGGCGCGCGATGATCAGGCCGGCCAGCACGCCCAGCGCCAGCTTGGCGGCCCAGTGCTGCGCCAGCACCACGCCGGCCAGCACGGCGCCGAACAGCAGGTAGTCGAAGCCGAACAGCAGCAGTGCGCGCGGGGTGCTGCGCTGGCCCAGCGGGATCAGCCAGCCGCGGATGATCTTGCGCGAGGGCAGCGGGGCGTCCGGTGCGATTGGCTCCGGCAGCGGGGCATGGCTGGGCGCGCCCTTGCGCGCGGCATGGGGCACGTCATGCGGGCCATGGGCGCGCTCAGGGGCGTGAGCGGCGGATTGGGAAGCGGTCATGCAGAACCTTCTGATTGCGGTCGGATGGGTATGGGCGCACGGCACGCAGAACGCCGCGGCGGAACCGCAAGGTTAGAAGGCTTTGTCGAAGACGGTCTTGACGGTCGTCAAGCCGGAGGCAGGGGCGAAGCGGTAAAAGCGCGCCCGCCGCATGGCGGCGGGCGGCTGCTGGCCAGGTGACGGATCAGGCGGTCGGCACGTGGGCGGCCTCGCCCATCACATAGACGCTGTCGATGACGCGGTCGTCGCCCAGCATGGCAAAGGCGAACAGTTCTTCTTCCAGCGTTTCCGAGCGGTTGCTGCGGCGGGCGATCAGCGGCGTGGCCTTGGGGTCCAGCACGATGAAGTCGGCCTCGCAGCCTTCGCTGAAGCTGCCGACGCGGTCGGTCCAGCCCAGTGCCTCGGCTGCGGCGCGGGTGGCCAGGTAGAACATGCGCAGCGCGGTCAGGTAGTAGCCGCCCATGCGTGCCACCTTGTGTGCGGCGTTCATGGTGCGGAACATCGAGAACGAGGTGCCGCCGCCGACGTCGGTGGCCAGCGTCACATTCAGGCGGTTGGCGTCGGACTGGTGGAAGTCATAGAAGCCGCTGCCCAGGAACAGGTTGGAGGTGGGGCAATGCGCCACCGCGGCGCCGCTGTCGGCCAGGCGCCGGCGGTCGTCCTGGTCCAGGTAGATGGCGTGGCCGTACATCGCGCCCGGGCGCAGCAGGCCGTAGCGGTCGTACACGTCCAGGTAGCTGCGCGCGTCCGGGAACAGCTCGGCCACCCATTTGACCTCGTCGCGGTTCTCGGCCACGTGGGTCTGGATAAAGGCGTCCGGGTAGGCGCGCGCCAGTTCGCCGCAGGCGGCCAGCTGCGCCTCGGTCGAGGTCGGGGCAAAGCGCGGCGTGATGGCGTAGGCCAGGCGTCCCTTGTTATGCCAGCGCGACAGCAGGTCGGCGGAGTCCTGCGCGCCGGTCTCGGCCGTATCGCGCAGGAATTCCGGGCAGTTGCGGTCCATCATCACCTTGCCCGTGACCATGCGCAGGTTGCGCGCCTCGCTTTCGGCAAAGAGGGCTTCGGCCGAGGCCTTGTGCACCGTGCTCCAGACCACCGCGCTGGTGGTGCCGTTGCGCAGCAGTTCCTCGGTGAAGAAGCCGGCCACGCTGCGCGCGTAGTCGGGGTCGGCAAAGCGGCGCTCTTCGGGGAAGGTGTAGGTCTCGAGCCAGTGCAGCAGGCCCGGCGACGGCGACGCGATCATGTCGGTCTGCGGGTAGTGCACGTGGGTGTCGATAAAGCCGGGCACGATCAGCTTGCCGCGGTGGTCGACGATCTCGGCGTCGGCCGGAATGCGCGCGGCCAGCTGCGTGTAGTCGCCGGCGGCGGCGATGCGCCCGTTGGTGACGATCAGCACCCCGTCGTCCCAATACTGATACGCGTCCTCATGGAATTGCGGATCGCGCAGGAAATGCAGCACGCGGCCGCGAATGGCACGGGTGAGGGAGTCAGTCTTGGGGTTGGTCGTCATGGTTTGTCTCTTGTGGCCGGCCCGCGCGGAAGCGCATGGTTCAAGCAGCGGGCCGGGCTATTGGCATGCGCCGCGCTCAGGCCGCTGGGGCCGTTGCGGGCGGGGACTTGGGCGGGCTCGACCAGAAGTGGTCGACTTCCGCCAGGAATTCGGCCTTCTGCATGGCAGGCAGGAAGGCCGCTTCAAAACTGTTGCGGGCAAGCTTGTGGGCATCGGCCGCGTCCAGCGGCAGCGCGTCGAAGGTGGCTTCCCAGTTGGCGTTCATATAGCCGCCGAAGTAGGCCGGATCGTCCGAATGCAGCGTGATCACCACGCCGGCATCGAGCATGCGCTTGAGCGGGTGGTCGCGCAGGTCCGGGTATACCTTGAGCTTGACGTTCGACAGCGGGCACACGGTCAGCGCCACGCGCTCGCGCGCCAGGCGTGCCACCAGCGCCGGATCGTCGATGGCGCGCACGCCGTGGTCGATGCGCTGCGCCTTGAGGATGTCGAGGGCGTCGGTGACGTATTGCGCCGGACCTTCCTCGCCCGCGTGGGCCACCAGGTGCAGGCCCAGCTCGCGCGCCTTGGCGAATACGCGCGCGAACTTCTCGGGCGGGTTGCCTTGCTCGGACGAATCCAGGCCCACGCCGACAAAGCGGTCGCGGTAGGGCAGCGCCGCTTCCAGCGTGGCGAAGGCGTCTTCCTCCGGCAGATGGCGCAGGAAGCACAGGATCAGGCTGCTGGAGAAGTCATATTCGGTGCGCGCCTGGGCCAGGGCATCGGCGATGCCGTCGATCACCACGCCGATGGGCACGCCGCGCGCGGTATGGGTCTGTGGATCGAAAAAGATCTCGGCGTGGCGGACGTTGTCGGCGACTGCGCGCTTGACATAGTCCATGGTCATGTCGAAGAAATCTTCCTCGGTCAGCAGCACGCTGGCGCCGGCGTAGTAGATGTCCAGGAACGACTGCAGGTCGGTGAAGGCGTAGGCGGCGCGCAGCGCCTCGACGCTGGGGTAGGGCAGCGCAACCTGGTTGCGCTGCGCCAGCCGGAAGATCAGTTCCGGCTCAAGCGTGCCTTCAATATGCACATGCAGTTCGGCCTTGGGAGTGCGGCGGATCTGTTCCGCGAGCGCGGCATCGATGGTCATGGGGGCCTCGTTTCTGGGCATTTCTGTGCCTGCCGGCGGGGCCGGGGCGGCACGGGTTCAGGGATGCACCGCCTCCGGGCGGCCCAGACGCAGCGCGGCAAGGCGCTGTTCGCGGACCTGGAGCAGCTGGGCGACGATGGCTACCGCAATCATAGCCGGAGCCTTGTCGGTAATCCCGGGAACCCCCATGGGGCATGTCATTTCCGCAAACCGGGCCGGGTCGATGCCGTGCTCGGCCATGCGGTGTTCAAAGCGCGCGCGCTTGGTCTTGGAACCGATCAGCCCGAAGTAGGCGAAGTCGGTGCGCTTGAGGATTTCCTCGCACAGGGTCTGGTCCAGCGCATGGCTGTGCGTCATGACCAGAAAGTAGCTGCCCGCGGGCGCCTGCGCCACTACCGCCTCGGGCGTGTCGCTGGCCTCGGCCTCGACATTGTCCGGCAGCCCGCCGGGAAAGAGCGTGTCGCGCTCGTCGACCCAGTGCACGCGGCACGGCAGCGTGGCCAGCACCTTGACCAGCGCATGGCCGACATGGCCGGCGCCGAACAGCACTACGTGCATGGTGTCGGGCACCAGCGTGTCGGTCCAGCTGCCGTCGGCGTGCAGCGTTACGCCGGGGATCACGGCATGGCTGTCGCCATGGGTGATGGGGCCGCTGGCCGGCACTTGCCGCTGCAGTGCCTTGCCGGCGGTGAAATTGCGTTCGACCGCGTCAAGCCAGTGCAGGTCGGTTTTGCCAAGGACCTCGAACGCCAGCTGCACCACGCCGCCGCAGCACTGGCCCAGCGCCGGCCCGAGCGGAATGCGCTCGATCCGGCGTTGTTCACCACACGCCAGCATCGCGCGCGCGATATCCATGCCGCGCCACTCCAGGTGGCCGCCGCCGATGGTGCCGACCAGGTCGTCGGCGCTGACCAGCATGCGGATGCCGGCCTCGCGCGGGGCCGAGCCCTTGACCTCGACGATGGTGACCATCGCCACCGGCACGCCGGCGCGCACCATGCGGGCGGCGTCGGCGAAGCGGAAGGGTTTGAGCGGTGCGTCCTGCATGTCGGGGGCCTTGTCGGTGTTGCCTGGTTGTTGCTTGATGCTGTGGTGCTGCCTGCGCCATGTCACCGCAAGGGTGGCGCGCGCCTGCTTCTTCCACCGGCCCCTTGCCCGTCAACGCGGCCAAGGGGGGAAAGTCCGGGGGCGCCCGCAGGCGCGCGCTTCCTGCGATCGTTCAGCCAGTTCAGGCTGGCTGTGCTGCGGCTTCGCGCACGGCGTCGACGGCGTCCAGGATCGCCTCGCTGGTGGCCGGGGCCTTCAGCGGCGGGTTGATGCGGTAGTCGCCAACGGCAGCCACGGCGTCGCGGATCGCGAAGAACACCGAGAACGGCAGCAGCAGCGGCGGCTCGCCCACGGCCTTGGAACGGTGGATGCTGTCCTCGACGTTGCGGTTCTGGAACAGGCGCACGTTGAATTCCTCGGGGCAGTCGTTGACCGTCGGGATCTTGTACGTGGACGGGGCATGCGTCATCAGCTTGCCGTCCTTGTTCCACCACAGTTCCTCGGTGGTCAGCCAGCCCATGCCCTGGATAAAGGCGCCTTCGACCTGGCCGATGTCGATCGCCGGGTTCAGCGAGCGGCCGGCGTCGTGCAGCGCGTCGGCGCGCAGCAGTTTCCATTCGCCGGTAAGCGTGTCGACCAGCACCTCGGAGCACGCGGCACCGTAGGCGAAGTAGTAGAACGGGCGACCCTGCAGCTTGCTCTGGTCCCAGTGCAGCTTGGGCGTGGTGTAGAAGCCGTCGGACCACAGCTGCACGCGCGCCACGTAGGCTTCGCGCGCCAGCTCGCCGAACGACAGGCGCAGTTCGCCGGCGCTGACCAGGTCATCGTTGAAGCGCACCTCGGACGGCTCCACGCCGGCCTTGCGCGCGGCAAACACGGCCAGGCGCTCGCGGATCTGGCGCGCGGCGTCCTGCGCGGCCTTGCCGTTCAGGTCGGCACCGGTGGAAGCGGCGGTGGCCGAGGTATTGGCCACCTTGCTGGTATCGGTCGCGGTCACGCGCACGCGTTCCATGCGGATGCCCAGCTCATGCGCCACCACCATCGCCACCTTGGTGTTCAGGCCCTGGCCCATCTCGGTGCCACCGTGGTTCACCAGCACCGAGCCGTCGTTGTAGACGTGCACCAGCGCGCCGGCCTGGTTGAAGTGGGCCACGTTGAACGAGATGCCGAACTTCACCGGGGTGATGGCGATGCCCTTCTTCAGCACCGGGCTGGCGGCGTTGAAGGCGCGCGTGGCCTCGCGGCGGGCGCGGTATTCGCTGCTGGCCACCAGTTCGTCGATCAGCTCGTGGATGACATTGTCTTCCACGGTCTGGCCGTAGGGCGTGACGTTGTTCTCGGTCTTGCCGTAGAAGTTGGCGCGGCGCACGTCCAGCGAATCCTTGCCGACCGCGCGGGCAACGTTGTCCAGGATGTATTCGACCGCGAACGCGCCCTGCGGGCCGCCGAAGCCGCGGAAGGCGGTATTGCTCTGCGTGTTGGTCTTGCCGCAGTAGCCGTCGATCTGCACGTTCGGCAGCCAGTAGGCATTGTCGAAGTGGCAGATGGCGCGGGTCATCACCGGGCCCGACAGGTCGGCCGAGAAGCCGGCGCGCGACACCATCTCGACCTTCACGCCCTCGATGTGGCCTTCGTCGTCGTGGCCCACGGTGTAGTCGAACACGAAGTCATGGCGCTTGCCGGTGATCATCATGTCGTCGTCGCGGTCCGGGCGCAGCTTGACCGGGCACATCAGCTTCCAGGCAGCCAGCGCGGCGCAGCAGGCGAACAGCGCCGACTGCGATTCCTTGCCGCCGAAGCCGCCGCCCATGCGGCGGCATTCGACCAGCACTTGGTGCGCTTGCCAGCCGAGCATATGGCACACCGCGTGCTGCATCTCGGTCGGATGCTGGGTCGAGCACCACACTTGCATGCCGTCGTTCTCGCGCGGTGCGGCGTACGAGATCTGGCCTTCCAGGTAGAACTGCTCCTGGCCGCCCAGGTGGATCTTGCCGCTGTCCTGGTGGGCCGCGCCGGCAATGCGCGCGGCGGGCTCGCCGCGCGTCAGGTGCATCGGCGGCAGCACATAGCTGCCGGCCTCATGCGCGGCCTGCGGCGACAGCACCGGGGGCAGGTCTTCGTAGTCAATCGTGCCCAGGCGGGCGGCGCGGCGGGCGGCGTCATGCGAGGTCGCCACCACGATAAAGATCGGCTGGCCGATGAACTGGACCACGTCGCGCGCCAGGATCGGGTCGTCGTGGATGATCGGGCCGCAGTCGTTGGTGCCGGGGATGTCGTCCACCGTCAGCACGTCGACCACGCCGGGCGCGGCGCGCACCTTGTCGAGCGAGACCGACTTGATGCGGGCGTGTGCGCGGGTGCTCATGCCGAGCGCGGCGTGCAGCGTGCCGGCCAGCTCGGGGATGTCATCCGTGTAGGTGGCGGTGCCGGCCACGTGCAGGTGGGCGGATTCATGCGGACGCGAGATGCCGACCTGCGGGACCTGTTCGGCGGTGGCGTCGAGCAGGAAGGGTTCGGTTTGCTTGTTCATGCCGATGCTTTCCTTTTTCTCTGGCTCAGGCCGTGGCGGTTTCAGTGGCGCCGGCGCCGATGGCGCGGACGTTGACGGCTGCCGCGGGCAGCGCTTCGGCGCGGGTCTCCAGCCAGAAGCGGTACAGCAGGTTGGCGGCACCGCGGCTGCGGTACGACGCGGTCGCGCGCATGTCGGACAGCGGCGTGTAGTCCTGCCCCAGCGCGGCCATGCCGGCGCGGGCGGTGGCTTCATTCCACGGCTGGCCAGTCAGGGCCGCCTCGGTGGCGGCCGCGCGCTTGGGCGTGGCGGCCATCCCGCCGAAGGCGATGCGGGCCTGCGTCACGATGCCGTCCTGCACGGTGATGCCGAATGCAGCACACACGGCGGAAATGTCCTCATCAAAGCGTTTGGACAGCTTGTAGGTGCGGAAGTGCTGCGGGCCGGCCACCGGCACGCGCAGCGCGGCGACGAATTCGCCCGACTGCATCGCGGTCTTCTGGTAGGCCAGGTACAGGTCTTCCAGCGGCAGCGTGCGGCGCGTCTCGCCGTGCTGCAGCACCACTTCCGTACCCAGCGCGATCAGCGCCGGCATCGAGTCGCCGATCGGCGAACCGTTGGCGATATTGCCGCCCAGCGTGCCGGCATTGCGGATTGGCAGCGAGGCAAAGCGCTTCCACATCTCTTCCAGCTCGGGGTGAGCGGTGTTGAGTGCGGCGTAGGCCTTTTCCAGCGTCACGGCGGCGCCGATCTCGACCATGCCGTCGCGCTCCTCAATGTGGTTCAGGTCTTCCACCTGGCCCACGTAGAGCAGGTTGCCCAACTCGCGGAACTGCTTGGTGACCCACAGGCCCACGTCGGTGCTGCCGGCCAGGATGCGGATATCGGGCTGTGCCGCCTTGATCGCGCCGAACTCGGCCGCGGTGCGTGGGGCGAAGAACTCCTGGCCTTGGGCGCGGTAGCGGAAGGTCTCGCCGCGCTTGAGGTTGCGCAGGGTGTCGGCGATCTGCTTCGGGTTGAGCTTGTCCGCGGTGGGGGCGGGCAGGGCCATCATGCGCTCGCCGGCGTCGATAATCGGGCGGTAGCCGGTGCAGCGGCACAGGTTGCCGGTCAGCGTGTCGCAGATGGTCTGGCGCGAGGGGGCTTCGCCGCCCGGGGTGTGCTGCTGGTACAGCGCCCACAGTGACATCACGAAGCCGGGGGTGCAGAAGCCGCACTGCGAGCCGTGGCACTCGACCATGGCTTCCTGCACCGGGTGCAGGTTGCCGTCGGCCTGGCGCAGATCCTCGACCGTGATCAGGGCCTTGCCGTCGAGCGTGGGCAGGAACTGGATGCAGGCGTTGACCGCCTTGAATTCGACATCGCCGCCGTCCTGCAGCTCGCCGACCACGACGGTGCAGGCGCCACAGTCGCCTTCGGCGCAGCCTTCCTTGGTGCCGGTGCAGCGCGCGTCTTCACGCAGGTACTGCAGCACGGTGCGGGTAATGGGGGCGTCGGATACTTCCTTGACCTGGCCGCGGTGGAAAAAGCGGATGGTTTGCGTCTCCATGGTCTTCTCTCTTTTGGTGATGGCGGAAACATAGCACCCTGGGCTTTCATGCAATATTCGGCCCAGGTGATATGCCCCATCAGCGCGCGGCCCCGATTGGTGCCCCGCCGCACCGGCGGGCGCCCCCTGGAGGAGGTGATTTGACCGTTTGTGGGGCGCCTGTCATACACTATGCGCCGTTCCCATCCCCCACGCCACCCATCCGGCCCCCGCCGGAGGGCCGCCATCGCCATGCACGGACGCGACCATCTCGATACATATTTGCTGCGGGTGCTTCACACCCTGCTGACCGAGCAGAGCGTGACCCGCACGGCCGTGCGCCTGGGCCAGTCCCAGCCCGCCATCAGCAATACCCTGAAGCGCCTGCGGGAGATCACCGGCGATGCCATTTTGGTGCGGGGCAAAAACGGCATGGTGCCGACCGAGCGCGGCCGCGAACTGCTGGCGCTGGCCGAGCAGAGCCTGGCGGCGATGGACCGCATCGCGCGCCCGCCGCAGCAGTTCGATCCGGCCACCACCACGCGCACCTTCCACCTGGGCGCGCCGGACTACCTGGATGCCTTCTTCCTGCCCAATATCGTCGAGCGCGTGCGCCGGCTGGCGCCGGGCGCCAAGCTGTTCGTGCATCCGATGACGTCGTCGTCGGACTTCCTGGACGACCTGGAACAGGGGCAGCTGGATATCGTGGTCGGCAACTGGCTGTCGCCGCCGGAGCACCTGCATATCTCGCCGCTGTTCGACGACGAGGTGGTGTGCATGCTGGGTGCCCAGCATCCGCTGGCGCGCAAGGGGCTGACGCTCAAGCACTACCTGGAGATGCCGCACCTGGCCCCGGCGCCCTATGCGTCGATGCAGCGCAGCATGATCGACCAGGCGCTGGCCGAGCAGGGCTACAAGCGCAATATCCAGGTCACGCTGCCGTATTTCGGCCTGGTGCCATATGTGCTGATGAAGACCGATATGGTCTTTACCACCGGCCGCCAGTTTGCCGCGCACTACGCGCAGTACCTGCCGATCCGCATGGTGCCCTCGCCGGTGTCCTTTCCGCGCATGCGCTTCTACCAGCTGTGGCACGAGCGCTGCCACGCGGCGCCGGATGTGATGTGGATCCGGCGGATGATCGCCGAGGTGGCGGCGGATCTGCCGCAGCTGCCGCGGCTGGAGGCCGAGGGGGGCTGAGCAGGCGCTGCAGAGGGGGAGGGGCTTACCTGGCCTTGTAGTCCGGGAAGAACAGCTGTTCCCCTTCCACCTTGTATCCCGCAATCGCATCCTGTCCTTCCTTGGACGTGATCCACTCCACCAGCTTCATCGCATCCGTATGGTTGATGCCCGGATGCCTGGCGGGATTGACCGCGATGATCCCATACGGGTTGAACATCTTCGGATCGCCTTCGATGGCGATGGTCAGGCCGGTCTTGGCGCGATAGGCGCCGTAAGTGGCGCGGTCCGACAGTGTATAGGCCGGCATCTGCGCGGCCATGGTCAGCACCTCGCCCATGCCCAGGCCGGCGTTGACGTACCACGGCTGGCCCTTGGGCTCGATGCCCAGCTGCTTCCAGTAGTCCTTCTCCATCACATCGGTGCCGGAGTTGTCGCCGCGCGAAATGAACTTGCTGCCGCTGCCGGCAAGCTTGCGGAACCCCGCCAGCACGTCCTTGCCGCCTTTGACACCTGCCGGGTCGCTGGCCGGGCCGACCACGATGAAGTCGTTGTACATCACGTCGCGGCGGTTCACGCCGTAGCCGGCCGCGACAAAGGCGTCTTCCATCTTGCGCGCGTGCACCAGCAGCACGTCGACGTCGCCCATCTCGCCCATCTTCATGGCCTTGCCCGAGCCGACAGCGATCACCTTCACGGTGACGCCCGCCTTTTGCTCGAAGCGCGGCAGCAGGTACTTCAGCAGGCCGGAGTTCTCGGTGCTGGTGGTGGTGGCCAGCTTCAGTTCCCCGGCATGGGCCGCCGACAGCAGGCCTACGCAGGCAATCGCGACGAGATGGCGCACAGGGCGGCGCAGGCGTTGGGCAAGGCGAGGCGACATGCGGTGGGCTCCTTTGTATTATGTTCTGGCGGACATAATTGCTTTTGCCTTTGGATCTCATGGAGAATGCGGCAAAAGAACATAAGAATGGGGTATTCATTGTGGTCCAGCCGAGATCGACAAGTAAATATGCTGCGGAGGACATATGACCTTCCGCTTTGACGTGTTTCCGGTGATTGCGCCAGACGACAATCCGCGCGCGAATGGCAAGGTGTTCCAGCTGCTCAAGGCCGTGCGCGAAACCGGGTCGCTGCACCGCGCCGCGCGCGAGATCGGCTTGTCGTACCGCCATGCCTGGGGCGTGATGCGGACCTGGGAGGAAATGCTCGGGCGCAGCATGCTCGATATGGAGCGCGGCCGCGGTGCCTCGCTGACGCGCTTTGGCGAACGCCTGCTGCGCGCCGAACTGCGCCTGCGCGAATCGGTCGACCCGGTGGTGCAGAAGGCCATGGCCGACTTCATTGCCGAGCTGGACGATGCCCAGCAGCCGCAGTCGCAAGTGCATTTCACCGGCAGCCATGACCCCGCGGTGGAGGTGCTGGCCGCCGTGCTGGGCGTGGCAAGAACCCCGCTGCAGCTCGATACGGTGTTCTGCGGCAGCGTGGAGGGGCTGATCTGCCTGCAGGAGCGGCAGTCGGAACTGGCCGGCTTCTATGTCTCGCCGGTGCAGACCGCGGGCTCGGTCGCGCATGTGACGCTGCGCAAGTGGCTGCGGCCGGCCGCGGTGCGGCTGCTGCGGCTGGCCTGGCGCGAGCAGGGGCTGATCCTGGCGCCGGAGGTGGCGCGCGAGGTGCATGACCTGCGCGACTTGGCGCGCACCCAGGCACGCTTCGTCAACCGGCAGCGCAGTTCGGGCACGCGCATGCTGTTCGACCAACTGCTGGCCGCGCAGGGCCTGTACCCGGACCAGATCGCCGGCTACGACGAGACCGAGTTCAGCAACGAGAAGGTGGCCGAGGCCGTGCACGGCGGCCGCGCGCAGGTGGGCTTCGGGCTGCGCATGAATGCCGAAGCGCACGGGCTGGCCTTTGTGCCGCTGACGCGCGAGGCCTATTACCTGGCGCTGCGCAAGAACGACCAGACCGCCGGCTGGATGGCAGCCCTGCTGGCCCTGCTGGCCGACCCGGCCTTTGCCCGGCGGATCGAGGCGCTGCCCGGCTACACCATGGCCGAGCCGGCCGGCATCCTGACGCCGCAGGAGGCGTTGCCGTGGTTCGGGCCGGACGGCAAGGAAGACAACTGAGGGCGAGCCGGGCGGCATGACGCCGACGGGCGCGCGGCTGCGCGGCCCGGTCCGTATTACACTCCCTGCCAGGCGCGCCGTGGTTTGCATCGGCCTGCGCCGGACCCTTGCAAGGAGCGCCATGCTGGAAACCGCCGCGCTGGCCGCGGGCATGTCCTGGGCCAGTGGATTTCGCCTCTACCTTGCGGTGCTGGCCGCCGGCGTACTGGCGCGCCTGGGCTGGCTGGACCTGCCGCCCGGGCTGCAGCCGCTGGAATCCTGGTGGGTCATCGGCGTGGCCGCCGTGCTGGCCGTGGCCGAATTCGTCGCCGACAAGGTGCCCGCGTTCGATACCGTCTGGGACGGCATCCATACCTTCATCCGCATCCCCGCCGGCGCAATCCTGGCCGCCGCCGCCTTCGGCCAGCTGGATCCGCAGTGGATGGTGGCGGCAGGGCTGATCGGCGGCACGCTGGCCGGCACCGCGCATGCGGTCAAGGCTGGCACGCGCGCGCTGATCAATATCTCGCCGGAACCGTTCTCCAACTGGACGGCCTCATTCACGGAAGACGTGACCGCGACCGGCAGCCTGCTGCTGGCGTTTTTCCTGCCGGTGGTGTTCCTGGTGCTGCTAGTGGTCTTCCTGCTGGTGTCGGTGTGGCTGCTGCCGAAATTGTGGCGCGGCGTGCGCCGGCTGCATGAAAGCCTGCGCGGCAGGACTGAGCGGCCTGGCACACCCCGCTAGCTTCCCGGCCATTCCCGCTATTTCTTCGACTGACCCGAGGCGCGCTGTCGCCAGAAACCAAGAACCAAACCAACCGATGCCTCCCGAGTCCGCCATCGAAGCCCCGGCCACGGCCGCCAGCCCCGCCGGCACGCGCCCCGCGCATGGCGGCCGCTTCTCCGCCTGGCGCCAGGCGTTGCGCATGGCGCGGCGCGACTGGCTGGCCGGCGAGCTCTACCTGCTGCTGTTTGCGCTGGTGCTGGCCGTGGCCGCGCTGACCAGCGTGGGCTTCATGGCCGACCGCATGCGGCTGGGCCTGGAGCGCGACGCGCGCCAGATGATCGCGTCCGACGTGCTGCTGGTGGCTGACCAGCCCTTCGATACCGCCTTCGCGCAGCGTGCGCAAGCGGCCGGGCTGGCCGTGGCGCAGACCGTCACCTTCCCGAGCATGGCTACCGCCAATGGCAAGGCGCCGGCCCGCGGTGATGCCCCCAGCCAGCTGGCCGCGCTCAAGGCCGTGACCGACGGCTACCCGCTGCGGGGCAAGCTCAAGGTGGCCAGTGCGGCGGGAGCGCCGGATGCGCCCGCCGAGGGCATTCCCGCGCCGGGCACCGTATGGGTCGACGAGGCGCTGCTGGGCGCCCTGGGCGTTGCCGTGGGCGACACCCTGCAACTGGGCAGCCGCAGCTTCCGCATCGACCGCATCATCACGCAGGAGCTTGATCGCGGCACCGGCTTCATGAACTTCGCGCCGCGCGTGCTGATGCCGCTGTCGGACCTGGACAGCACCGGGCTGATCGGCTGGGGCAGCCGCGTGACCTACCGGCTGCTGGTGGCCGGCCCCGACGCCGCCGGCGCTGCCTTCCAGAAATGGGCGCAGGACGAGATCGGACGCCGCAAGCTGCGCAATACCCGGGTCGAGTCGCTGGAATCGGGCCAGCCGCAGATGCGCGCCACGCTGGACCGCGCCGAGCGCTTCCTGTCGCTGGTGGCGGTGCTGTCTTCGATGATCGCCGCAGTGGCCATTGCCATGTCGGCGCGCCGCTATATGCAGCGCCACACCGATGCCTGCGCGGTCTACAAGTGCCTGGGGCTGTCGCGCGGGCAGATCCTGCGCACCTTCGGCCTGGAGTTCCTGGTGGTGGGGGCGGCGGGCGCGCTCGCCGGGGTGCTGCTCGGGTACCTGGCGCACTATGGCCTGCTGCTGTCGCTGGGCGGGCTGCTACGGGTGTCGCTGCCGCAGCCGTCACTGCTGCCGGCACTGGTGGGCGTGCTGGCCGGGCTGGTGCTGCTGGCCGGGTTTGCGCTGCCGCCGCTGCTGGCGCTGACACGGGTGGCGCCGCTGCGGGTGCTGCGCCGCGATATCGGGCCACCGCCGGTGTCGGCCTGGGTGGCCTATGCGCTCGGCCTGGGCGCTTTTGTCGCGCTGCTGCTGGTGGCGGCGCGCGACCTGCGGCTGGGGCTGACCACGGCGGGCGGCTTTGTCGCAGCGGGCGTGGTCTTCGCGGTGCTGGCGCTGGGGCTGCTGACGCTGCTGTCGCGCCTGCTGCGGGGGCGCCTGCGCGGGCGCGCGGCGATGGGCTGGCGCTTTGCGCTGGCGGTGCTGGAACGCCGCCGCGCGGTCACGGTGCTGCAGACCGTGGCGCTGGCGGTGGGGCTGATGGCGCTGCTGCTGCTCGGCATGACCCGTAACGACCTGGTCGATTCGTGGCGCAAAGCCACGCCGGCCGACGCGCCCAACCGCTTCATCATCAACATCCAGCCGGACCAGCGCGAACCGCTGCGCCAGATGCTGGCCGGCGCCGGCATCAACGACTTGCTCTACCCGATGGTGCGCGGGCGCCTGACCCATATCGGCGAGCGCGCCATCCGCGGCGACAGCTTCGAGGACGGGCGCGCGCGCAACCTGGTCGAGCGCGAATTCAACCTGTCATATACCGATGCGCTGCCCGAGGGCAACCGCGTGATTGCCGGACGCTGGTCCAACGGCTCGGACGCCGGCGCCTCGGTGGAAGAGGGCATCGCCAAGACGCTGGGCATCCGGCTTGGCGACACGCTGCGCTTTGACGTGGCCGGCCAGGCGGTGCAGGCCCGCGTGACCTCGCTGCGCAAGCTGGACTGGGGTTCGATGCGCGTCAATTTCTTCGTGATCCTGCCGCCGCAGGCGATGCAGGGGCTGCCCGAGACCTATATCACGTCGTTCCACCTGCCGCCCGCCAGCGCGGCGCTGGGCAACCGGCTGATCGCGGCCTTCCCCAACATCACCGTGGTCAATACCGACCTGATCCTGCGCCAGATCCAGGACATCCTGGACCAGGTGATCGCGGCGGTGGAGTTCCTCTTTGTGTTCACGCTGGCCGCCGGCGTGACCGTGCTGTACGCGGCGCTGTCCGGCGCGCGCGACGAGCGCATGCGCGACGCGGGCCTGCTCAAGGCGCTGGGTGCCTCGGCCGCGCTGGTGCGCCAGACCCAGTACGCCGAGTTCCTGGTGGTGGGCGGCCTGGCCGGATTCCTGGCCAGCCTGGGCGCGATCGCGGTGGGCTGGGGCCTGTCGCAGTTCGTCTTCGATTTCCCGTACAGCTTCAATGGCTGGATCGTGCCGGTGGGCGTGGTTTCTGGCATGCTGTGCGCTTTTGCCGGCGGCTGGCTGGGCCTGCGCGAAGTGCTGCGCCAGCCCGCGCTGGCGACCTTGCGTGATGCCTGAGGCAGGTACCTGTCCCTGGCGGCGCGGACCGAGTGTGTGATGAGTACTGAATCCAACGACAAGCCCGGCACGGCCGAGGTGACTGCATTTGAACTGGTGGGCGGCGAAGCGCGCGTGCGCGAGCTGGTCGACCGCTTCTACGACCTGATGGACCTTGAGACCCAGTTCGCCGGGCTGCGCGCGCTGCACCCGCCCTCGCTGGAGGGCTCGCGCGACAAGCTGTTCTGGTTCCTGTGCGGCTGGCTGGGCGGCCCCAACCACTTTATCGAGCGCTTCGGCCATCCGCGCCTGCGCGCGCGCCATATGCCGTTCGAGATCGGCGTGAGCGAGCGCGACCAGTGGATGCGCTGCATGGCGCTGGCGATGCAGGATATCGGCCTGTCCGAAGACCTGCAGCTGCGCCTGATGCAGGCCTTCTTCCAGACCGCCGACTGGATGCGCAACGTGGCGCGCTGAGGTGCCACCGCTCCCTTCCTTCCACCGAAAGGTTTCCCAGCCCATGACAGACCAACTGCCTGAAGGCGCCCTGCGTCTGGTCGATTTCTGGTTCGGCCAGCCCGGTTCGGCCGCCTGGAATACCGAGCGCCCGCAATGGTTCACCAAGTCGGACGCCTTCGATGCGCAGATCCGCACGAACTTCCTGTCCGACTGGCAGGTCGCCTGCGACGGGGCCCCTGACGACTGGTCGGTCACGCCCGAGGGCGCCTGCGCGCGCGTGGTGCTTCTGGACCAGTTCCCGCGCAACATGTTCCGCAACGACCCGCGCAGCTTTGGCAGCGATGCGCAGGCGCTGCCACTGGCCAGGCGCATCGTCGCCACCGGCATGGACCGCAAGCTGCCGACGGACTACCACCGCATGTTCTGCTACATGCCGTTCGAGCATTCGGAGGCGCTGGAGGACCAGGACGAGGCGGTGCGCCTGATGACGCAGCTGCGCGAGTCCAGCGGCGGGGTGGTGGATGTGGTGGAGTGGGCCGAGAAGCACCGCGCGATCATCACGCGCTTTGGCCGCTTCCCGCACCGCAATGCGGTGCTGGGCAGGCAGAGCACTGAGCAGGAACTGGCGTTCCTGCGGCAGCCGGGCTCGTCGTTCTGAACCAAGCCGGCAGCAGGGGCGCGCTCAGGTCTTGTCGCGCGCCTCTTGCCACTTGTCGACGCGCACGCGCGGCGCGGCCGCCAGCTGGCCCAGCAGGCCGGCGGGCGTGTCTGCCACATGCAGCAGGTCGGCATGCACCTGCTTCATGAAGCCTTCCTGCACCGCGTGCCTGAGGAAACCCAGCAGGCCGTCGTAGAACCCGGCGACATTCAGCAGGCCCACCGGCTTGTCGTGGTAGCCCAGCTGCAGCCAGGTGAAGGTCTCGAACAGCTCTTCGAAGGTGCCCACGCCGCCCGGCATGGCGATAAAGGCATCGGCGCGGTCGGCCATCATCTGCTTGCGCTCGTGCATGTTGCGCACCACGTGCAGCTCGGTCAGGCCGCGGTGGCCGACTTCCTTCTGCATCAGCGCGTCGGGGATGATGCCGATGGCGCTGCCGCCATGTTCCATCACGGCGTCGGCGACGATGCCCATCAGGCCCACCTTGCCACCGCCGTACACCAGCGCCAGGCCGCTTTCGGCCAGGGTGCGGCCGAGCAGGCGCGCGCCTTCGGCGTATTCAGGACGGTTGCCGGGGCTGGACCCGCAATACACGCAGACGGATTTCACTTTGCTTCCTTTGCCGCGTCGGCTGCGGCCTTGGCTGCCGCGTAGTCGCGCGCCAGCTGGTCGAATGCATCCCGGGCCCGGCCGCGCAGGTAGGGCGCCAGGATCGAGAAGATGTGGTAGCTCGATCCGTGCAGGTAGCCGCGGATCTGCTCGGGGTCGTTGTACTGGCGCGGATGCTGCACGAACTGGAACGACAGCCAGTAGGTGGCGATCACCACCATGTTGGTGCAGATGGCTTCGACCTGCTCGGGCGTGGCTTCCATCTCGCCGTCTTCCAGGAACTGCCGGCAGATCTCGTGCGCGAAGCGCTGCTTCTGCTCGACGATGCGCTTGAAGTTGGTTTCCAGCATCCGGTTGCGCGCCAGCAGGTCGTTGATGTCGCGATACAGGAAGCGGTAGTTCCACAGGAACTCGGACATGTACTGCAGGTAGCCCCAGCTTTCGTCCAGGGTCGCCTTGTGATCGTCCGGCATCTTCAGGCGGCGCTCCATCTCCTGCTCGAAGCGCACGAAGATGGAGTTGATGATGTCGTCCTTGTTGCGGAAGTGGTAGTAGAGATTGCCGGGGCTGATCTCCATCGCTTCCGCGATCGTCGTGGTGGTGACGTTCGGTTCGCCGACTTCGTTGAACAGGCGCAGCGAGACGTCGAGGATGCGGTCCCTGGTGCGGCGGGGGCCGGTTTGCGGTTTCGGTTCCATGGGCGTCCGGGCGATCGGTGCGATCAGTGAGTCGGGGGGCAGGGTTGCGATTATAAGCAATCGGCCCGGCCACCCCATCCGGCATCCCCGGCGACTGACGGATCAGCCCGCCAGCGTCCGCACCCAGCGCACCACGTGCGGCCCGGCGATGGCGACCCAGGTGCCGCCGCACAGCACCAGCGCCAGCATCACCGCGGCGCTGCCGAAATCCTTGGCACGCTTGGACAGGCTGTGCCGCTCCAGCGAAATGCGGTCGATCGCCGCCTCGACGCTGGAGTTGAGCAGCTCCACGATCAGCACCACCAGCAGCGTGGCCAGCAACAGGATGCGCTCGACCACTCCCACCGGCAGCAGGAACGCCCACGGCGCCAGGATTGCCACCAGCGTCAGCTCCTGGCGGAATGCGCTTTCCTCGAGCACCGCATAGCGCAGGCCCGACAGCGAGTTGATGGCCGCATGCCAGGCGCGCGTCAGGCCGCGATTTCCCTTGTGGGGATTCTGTTCGATCGAATATTCAGCGCTCTGGACTGCCTGCGGCGGCCTCTGCAGAGGCGGGTCGGACGGCTGTTCCGGATGGGGTTTGGACATGGTTTTGCGGGGCGGGTTGGGCCGCTGCGCTGTCCCGGCCTGGATTGCCGGGAGCGAACGGCCGAAGATGGGCCAGGAACTGCTCGGAGGCGGCGCGCCAGGAGAACCGCTCGGCGTGGGCACGGGCCGTGGCGCGGTCGATGCGCAGCGCTTCCAGGCAGGCTTCGCGCAGGTCTTCGTGCATCACGCCGGCGGGGCTGTCGCCCAGCACATCGATCGGGCCGGTGACCGGATAGGCTGCCACGGGCAGCCCGCTGGCCAGCGCTTCCAGCAGCACCAGCCCGAAGGTGTCGGTGCGGCTCGGGAACACGAACACATCAGCCGAAGCATACACCCGGGCCAGCTCGGGCTGGCTCAGCACGCCCAGGTAGTTGGCGCCCGGATAGCGCGCGCGCAGCCCCGACAGCGCCGGGCCGTCGCCGACCACCCACTTGGAGCCGGGCAGGTCCAGCGCCAGGAAGGCCTCGACGTTCTTTTCCACCGCCACGCGGCCCACGTAAAGGAAGATCGGGTGGGCGGTGTTGAGCACATTGGGACGCTGCAGCGTGAACACGTCCAGGTCCACGCCGCGCGTCCACAGCACGGCGTTGGTGATGCCATAGTGCCGCAGGTCGTCCAGCACCACCGGGGTGGGCGCCATCACCGCCCGGGCCGGGCCGTGGAACCAGCGCAGGAAGCGGTACGTCCATGCCAGCGGGATGCCGAAGCGTGCCTGCACGTATTCCGGAAAGCGCGTGTGGTAGGCCGTGGTGAAGGGCAGCCGGCGGCGGATCGCGTGGCGCCGCGCGGCCAGGCCCAGCGGCCCTTCGGTGGCGATATGCAGGGCGTCCGGAGCGAAGGCCTCGATGCGGCGCTGCACGCGCGCCGCCGGGAACAGCGACAGGCGGATCTCGGGGTAGGTCGGGCACGGCACGGTGCGGAATTCCAGCGGCGTGATCATGTCGACCGTGTGGCCCATGGCCTCCAGTTCGCGGCGGGTGGACTTGAGCGTGCGCACCACGCCGTTGACCTGCGGTTCCCAGGCATCGGTGACGATCAGGATCTTCATGCAGCCTCCTCGGGCGCGGTGGAAGGGCAATGCGGATGGGGCAAAGGGTGGCAGGCCGGGATCAGCCCGCCACGGCGGCGCGGCGACGGCGGCGCGTGGCCGGGGCCGGCGCGTCCAGCAGCGTGGTCCAGTAGACGATCTTCAGTTCGCCTTCGATGGTCTCGACCAGCGCTGACAGGCTTTCGACCCAGTCGCCGTCGTTGCAGTAGAGCTGGCCGTTGACCTCGCGGATCTCGGCCTTGTGGATATGGCCGCAGACCACGCCGTCGCAGCCGCGGCGGCGCGCCTCATCGACCATCGCGCTCTCGAAGGCGCCGATGTAGTTGACCGCGTTCTTGACCTGGTGCTTGAGGAACTGCGACAGCGACCAGTACGGGAAGCCCAGGCGCGCGCGCAGCCGGTTGAAGTGGCGGTTCAGCGCCAGGATCACCGTGTACAGCGAATCGCCCAGGTAGGCCAGCCAGCGCGCGTGCTGCACCACGCCGTCGAACAGGTCGCCGTGCACCACCCACAGCCGGCGTCCGGTGGCGGTGACGTGCACGGCCTCTTCGCGCACGGTGATGTCGCCGAAGGCCATACCGTCGAACTGGCGCGCGGCCTCGTCGTGGTTGCCGGGCACGTAGATCACTTCAGTGCCCTTGCGCGCCTTGCGCAGCAGCTTCTGCACCACGTCATTGTGGCTTTGCGGCCAGTACCAGCCGCGGCGCAGCTGCCAGCCGTCGATGATGTCGCCGACCAGGTAGAGCTGCTCGGACTCGTTGTGCTTGAGGAAGTCCAGCAGGTAGTTGGCCTGGCAGCCGGGCGTGCCCAGGTGGATGTCCGACAGCCAGATGGCGCGGTAGCGCTGGATCGGGTGCGGCTCGGGCGGGTGGGTCTCCTGCTGTTCGCGCTGGGGCGCCAGCGCTGCGGCATCCAGGGCCGGCGCCATGAAGGCGGTCAGCGGCGCGGCGCTGCCGGGGCCGCTGGCCCAGTTGCTCTCAGGGCTGCGGCGCAGCCATTGCGTCAGTTGCGCGGCCTTCGACAGATACCCGCGGGCAGATCGGATTGCTTGCACCATGGCAGTCCCGGTTGCGGCGATGGCTGCATTCAGCCAGCCCGCGATGACGGTGCCGTGACGGAAACATGACTGACATATGAATCGTGGCGGAAGTGGAACAGCCCGGGCTGGCGCAGGTGTCAGTGCCCGCGGGCGGACAGCTCTGCGAGGGCGTCTAGTACCGCACGCACGGCGGCGGGATGGCGCAGCAGCGTGACGTGGCCGATGCCGGCCAGCGGGATATGCCCGGCGCCGTCGAGCCAGCCGGTGCAGGGCGGCCCGGCGATCGAGTCATGCCAGCTGAAGATCGAGATCATGCGCGCGCGGCGGCGCGGGGTTTCCGCGGCGGCCAGCGCGCGCAGCCAGGGGCTGCCGCAACGCATCTGGCGCGCATTGGGGCCGCCGCCAAAGCGCGCCAGCGCGCTGCCGTGGTGGGGGCTGCCCAGCGTCACCACGCCGGCGCAGGCGTCTTCGTCGCCTGCCAGCTGCAGCGCGGCGCGCGCGGCCAGGCCGCCCATGCTGTGGCAGACCAGCAGCGGCGGGCGCCCGGCTTCGGCTGTGATGCGCCGCATGGCGGCCAGCAGTGCGTGCGCGTAGTCGTCGATGTCGCCGAACACCGGCTTGAGTTCGATCCCTTCGCAGTGGTAGCCGGCGGCGGCCAGCGCCGGCTGCATGTCGAGCCAGATGGCCTGCCCGCAGGCGTAGCCATGCACTAGCAGCACCGGCGGGGCGTCGCGGCCGGGCAGGGCGTCAAGCGGTGCGGCGAAAGGCGCGTGCGCGCGGAATGGCTGCAGCCAGTCGAACATGCGCAGCACGGCCACGCACTCGGCCGCAAAGCAGCGCAACGCCTCAGGCGGGCGCAGCGGCCGGCGCGTGGCGGCGAGTTCAACGGGTGGTGCGGGCGGGTGATTGCCGCGCCCGACCCACAGGCCGCGCCCGCTCAGGGCGAAAGCGAAGGCAATGCCGCTGGCGAAGCTGCCGAGGATGGTCGCCACGCCCGCGGCGACCGCGCCGGGCCATGGCCAGCCGCCCAGCCGCACCAGCCCGGCGGCGATGCCGAGCGCCGCGGCCGCCTGCAAGGTCACCGCAAGGCGGCGGATGCCGGCAGCCGACAGGCTCATGGCTTGGGCGGGCGCAGGTCGGTCAGCCGCGTGCCGGCCAGGCGGTCGTGCAGGAACTGGCGGCGCGGATCCAGCCACGCTAGCAGGACCCAGATCAGCAGGCCGGCGCACAGCACCCCTACGAACGGCCCCTTGACCAGCCCCAGCATATGGCCGACCGCCGCCGATGGCGGCAACCACAGCCATGCCAGCACGTAGCGCAGCGCCGCCTGCGGCCAGCGCGGCGGCACGCCGGCGGCGTTCTCGACGCGCATGCGCCAGGTCTGCATGGCCAGGGTCTGGCCGTTGCGTTGCCAGAACCAGGTGAAATACAGGCCCATCACCAGGAAGCTCCACACCTGGATCACGAACGGCCCGTCCACGCCAAGCTTCTGCAGCAGCGGCCGCACCAGCAGGTAGGCCGCGGTCGAGGCGCTCAGCACGCCGAACAGCAGCACGCCTTCATAGAGCATGCAGGCGATGCGGCGGCGCAAGGGCGGGGCGGCGGGGCGGGTGGCTGCGGCGGGCTTGGGATCGAGGGTGGCAACGGGCATGGAAGGCGAAGAAAGCTATGCCGGCGCGCGGGGGGCATGTTGGTGCCGGCGCGGGTCAGTCGGGGCCGGCCTTGCTTCGGTGGCCGGCGTGAGACGGCCATTATGCCAAATGACTTGGGGATTACTGGCGCACGGTGGGGTCAGAAGCCGCGGCCGCGGCTTCGGTGGCGACCTCGGCCGCGGAGGCCGGCACGCCGAGCGCTGCAGGCGCCGAGGCGGCCGGCGCTGGGGTGGCGGTCACGGCAGCGGGCGCAGAGGCAGGTTGAGCCTGGGCTTCGCTGGCAGGCTTGCCGGCAGTGTGGCCACTGTGGCCCGCTGCGGCGCTGGCCGTTTTCGGCTCGCGGTGGAGCTGGCGGCTGGTGTCGCCGGGCAGGCGCTTGCCGCTGGGCAGCGCGCTGACAGCGCCGGGTCGGCGCGGCACGTGGTCGGTGGCGGCCAGCTTCTTTTTCTGCTCTTCAGGCAGCTGCTGATACTTGTCCCAGGCCTCGGCCTTTTTCTCGGCCGGCAGCGAGCGGGTGATCTGGTAGTTCTCGCGCGCCAGCCGGCGTTGCTGCGGGGTCATCTTGACCCATTCCGCCATGCGCGCTTGCAGCCGGGCCTGCTCGGCCGGGGAGAACTTCGGGTAGCGCTCGGCGATGCGCAGCCATTTGTGGCGGTTCAGTTCCGGCAGGCTGTCCCACAGCGGCTGCAGCGGGGCCAGGATGCGCTGGTTGACCGGACTCAGGTCGGCCCAGGCCGGCCGGGCATTGGTTGCCTGCGCGGCAGCAGGCGCTGTCACCGCGGAAGCCCCTTGCGCATGCGCCGCGGGCGGCAGCAGGCCCCAGCAGGCGGCTGCGCCGGCGCCGGCCAGCAGCGCGGCCAACCGGCGGCGCAAGGCGTCGGGGTGGAACATTGCGCGCGCCATGCTATTGCCCGCGCTTCAGGAATACGTGGAAGCCCTCGTCGGCGTAGGCCGTGGGCGGCAGGTCGTCGAGCAGCATGGCGGCGTCTATATCGGCCAGTTCCTCGATGCGCTTCTGCTCCTGCCAGTGATAGATGCCCATCAGGCCGGCGGCCAGCGCCACCAGCGTCCAGATCAGGCCAAGGCGGCGCAGCCAGGCGCCGGCACGGTGCAGCGGCGAGCTGTCTTCATCAAACAGCGGGGCATGCATGCCAGGCATGGCCAGCTGCGGGACCAGCACGGGTGCCTCGGCCTTCTTGCGGGCGACCGCCATCCGGCGCGCAGCGGCGAGCCGTTCGGTGATGTCGGCAGGCAGGTCATCGGTGCCGGCATCAAGTGCCGCCCGAATCGCATGGGCAAACCGGCGTTCGTGGATTTCTTTGTCGTTTCTGCTCATAGTCGGACCCCCCGTGCGCGCAGGGCCTGCGCAAGGGTATGCGTGGCACGGGAACAGTGCGTCTTGACGCTGCCTTCGGAGCAGCCCATTACGGCGGCGGTTTCGGCGACGTCCATATCTTCCCAGTAACGCATCAGGAACGCCTCGCGTTGACGCGTCGGCAGGCGCTGGATTTCCTGCTCGATGATGTGCATGACCTGGGCGCGCTCGACCTTGTCGGCGCTGCTTTCGGCCGATTCAGAGCCGGCCTGTGCCTCCAGCGTCTCCAGCAGGTCATTGTCGTCGCCGTCGCGGTCGGTGCGCAGGCTGGAAAACAGCGAGACCCAGGTGTTGCGCACCTTCTGGCGGCGGAACCAGTCGTGGATGGTGTTCTGCAGGATGCGCTGGAACAGCGGCGCCAGCTCGGCGGCGCCTTTGTCGCCGTACTTCTCGGCCAGCTTGATCATGGCGTCCTGGACAATATCCAGCGCGGCCTCGTCGTCGCGGACCGCAAATACGGCCTGCTTGAAGGCGCGGCGCTCGACGCTGGTAAGAAAATCGGACAGTTCCTGGTCGGTGGCCATGCAGGCGGTTGCGGCTCGTTGCTGCGGGACAAATGCCCGGTCTGGTGAATGTGCTGCGTACGGCCCGTGGCACATTCAAGGTGCTGCGATGCTAGCAAAAAAACGATCCCCTGTACCACTTTGTATTGCTGCAAATACATTGAGGCGCACAAAAGACCCGCCGCAACTCCGGAAAATCCCTTACGCTCAGGTCAAAAACAACCGTAGACCGCGCTGGTGCATTGCAGTATCATCGCCGGTTCACACGACATCAGTGGTTGTCTCATCCGGCCGCTTATGAGGCGGTCTTCCATGCAGACGCGCAACGCTTGAACCCGTGCCACAAGCCCGGCAGAGAGCATCCAAACAATTTTTTGCCGAAAATTGCAAAGGACTGAAATGAACATGCCCAGCGCGGAATTCTCCCACGCAGACAGCAATTCATCTGCCGCACCCGAAATGATCGGGGCGGAGATTCTCGTTCACGCACTTGCCGAAGAAGGCGTCGAGTACGTCTGGGGCTACCCCGGCGGCGCAGTGCTGTATATCTACGACGAGCTCCACAAGCAAACCAAGTTCGAGCACATCCTGGTGCGCCACGAGCAGGCCGCGGTCCATGCCGCAGACGGCTATGCACGGGCAACCGGCAAGGTGGGCGTGGCGCTGGTGACCTCCGGTCCCGGCGTGACCAATGCCGTCACCGGCATTGCCACCGCGTACCTTGACTCGATCCCGATGGTGGTGATCACCGGCAACGTGCCGACCCACGCCATTGGCCAGGACGCCTTCCAGGAGTGCGACACCGTCGGCATTACCCGCCCGATCGTCAAGCACAACTTCCTGGTGAAGGACGTGCGCGATCTCGCAGCGACCATCAAGAAGGCGTTCTTCATTGCCTCGACCGGCCGACCGGGCCCGGTGGTGGTGGACATCCCCAAGGATGTCTCGCGCAATGCTTGCAAGTACGAGTACCCCAAGTCGATCGACATGCGCTCGTACAACCCGGTGAACAAGGGTCACTCGGGCCAGATCCGCAAGGCCGTGGCGCTGCTGCAGGGCGCCGAGCGTCCGTACATCTACAGCGGCGGCGGCGTGGTGCTGGCCAATGCCAGCGACGAGCTGCGCCAGCTGGCGGCGCTGACCGGCCACCCGGTGACCAACACGCTGATGGGCCTGGGCGCGTTCCCCGGCACCAGCAAGCAGTTCGTCGGCATGCTCGGCATGCACGGCACGTATGAAGCCAACATGGCCATGCAGAACTGCGATGTGCTGATCGCCATCGGTGCCCGCTTCGACGACCGCGTGATCGGCAACCCGGCGCACTTCACCTCGCAGGCGCGCAAGATCATCCATATCGACATCGATCCGTCGTCGATTTCCAAGCGCGTCAAGGTCGACATCCCCATCGTCGGCAACGTCAAGGACGTGCTGCAGGAACTGATCGCCCAGATCAAGGCCAGCGACATCAAGCCCAAGCGCGAGGCGCTCGCCAAGTGGTGGGAACAGATCGAGCAATGGCGTTCGGTGGACTGCCTGAAGTACGACCGCAGCTCCGAGATCATCAAGCCGCAGTACGTGGTGGAAAAGATCTGGGAACTGACCCACGGCGATGCCTTCATCTGCTCCGACGTCGGCCAGCACCAGATGTGGGCCGCGCAGTTCTACAAGTTCGACGAGCCGCGCCGCTGGATCAACTCCGGTGGCCTGGGCACGATGGGCGTGGGCCTGCCGTACGCAATGGGCATCAAGAAGGCGTTCCCGGAGAAGGAAGTCGTCACCATCACCGGTGAAGGCTCGATCCAGATGTGCATCCAGGAACTGTCGACCTGCCTGCAGTACGACACCCCGGTGAAGATCTGCTCGCTGAACAATGGCTACCTGGGCATGGTGCGCCAGTGGCAGGAGATCGAGTACGACAACCGCTACTCGCACTCCTACATGGACGCGCTGCCCGATTTCGTCAAGCTGGCCGAGGCCTACGGGCACATCGGCATGCGCGTCGAGAAGACGTCGGACGTCGAGCCGGCGCTGCGCGAGGCGTTCCGCCTGAAGGACCGTACCGTGTTCCTGGACTTCCAGACCGATCCCACCGAAAACGTCTGGCCGATGGTCCAGGCGGGCAAGGGCATTTCTGAAATGCTGCTTGGCGCGGAGGACCTGTAATGCGACACATCATTTCGGTCCTGCTGGAAAACGAACCGGGCGCGCTGTCGCGCGTGGTGGGCCTGTTCTCGGCCCGCGGCTATAACATCGAGACGCTGACCGTCGCGCCGACGGAGGATTCCTCGCTGTCGCGCATGACGATTGTCACGACCGGTTCGGATGACATCATCGAACAGATCACCAAGCACCTGAACCGCCTGGTGGAAGTGGTCAAGGTGGTCGACCTGACCGAAGGCGCGCACATCGAGCGCGAGCTGATGCTCGTCAAGGTGCGCGCGGTCGGCAAGGAGCGCGAGGAAATGAAGCGCACCGCCGACATCTTTCGCGGCCGCATCATCGATGTCACCGAGAAGACCTACACCATCGAGCTGACCGGCAACGGCGTGAAGCTCGATGCGTTCCTGGACGCGATCGACCGTACCGCCATCCTGGAGACCGTCCGTACCGGCGGCTCGGGCATTGGCCGCGGCGAGCGCATCCTGAAGGTCTGACCGGGCCCCGGCTCACCCACACGGCTTCACGCAGTATCCCCGGGGCGGCGCGATCCGGGCGCACACGATGCGTCCGAGGATGCCGCCCCCCTCATACAAAAGACAGAGATTGAAGGAATCATCATGAAAGTGTTTTACGACAAGGACGCCGACCTCTCCCTGATCAAGGGCAAGAACGTCACCATCATCGGCTATGGCTCGCAGGGCCATGCCCACGCGCTGAACCTGAAGGATTCGGGCGTCAATGTGACGGTCGGCCTGCGCAAGAGCGGCGCGTCGTGGAACAAGGCCGCCAACGCCGGCCTGCAAGTCAAGGAAGTGGCCGAAGCCGTCAAGGGCGCCGACGTGGTCATGATCCTGCTGCCGGACGAGCAGATCGCAGACGTGTACAAGAACGAAGTGCACGCCAACATCAAGGAAGGCGCCGCGCTGGCCTTCGCCCACGGCTTCAACGTGCACTACGGTGCCGTGATCCCGCGCGCCGACCTGGACGTGATCATGATCGCGCCGAAGGCCCCGGGCCACACCGTGCGCGCCACGTACACGCAAGGTGGCGGCGTGCCGCACCTGATCGCCGTGCACCAGAACAAGTCCGGCGCCGCCCGTGACATCGCCCTGTCGTACGCCACCGCCAACGGCGGCGGCCGTGCCGGCATCATCGAGACCAACTTCCGCGAAGAAACCGAAACCGACCTGTTCGGCGAGCAGGCCGTGCTGTGCGGCGGTACCGTCGAGCTGATCAAGGCTGGCTTCGAGACCCTGGTGGAAGCCGGCTACGCGCCGGAAATGGCCTACTTCGAGTGCCTGCACGAACTGAAGCTGATCGTCGACCTGATCTACGAAGGCGGCATCGCCAACATGAACTACTCGATCTCCAACAACGCGGAATATGGTGAATACGTCACCGGCCCGCGCGTGGTGACCGAAGAGACCAAGAAGGCGATGAAGCAGTGCCTGACCGACATTCAGACCGGCGAGTACGCCAAGAGCTTCCTGCTGGAGAACAAGGCCGGCGCCCCGACGCTGATCTCGCGCCGCCGCCTGACGGCCGAGCACCAGATCGAGGAAGTGGGTGCCAAGCTGCGCGCGATGATGCCGTGGATCGCCAAGAACAAGATGGTCGACCAGTCGAAGAACTAAGCTGCATCGCTGTCTGATGGCCCGCGCCGCACGGCGGCGGGCCGAAGCCGTTCAGCGTTCCGTGCCACGCCCTTCTATCATCAGAGGGGAGTCGCGGGACCTGAACGGCTTTTTGTTATGCTTGTCAGCCTTTGGGCAAGGCGTGCATTATCCTGCTCCGCGACCACGGGGCGCCGCCCGATGGTGGCTATCGCCGCCGTGCGCCGCCTTGCCATGGTCTTGTATCCACCGACACCTGTACTGCATGAACTATCCTCATCCGCTGATCGCCCGTGAAGGCTGGCCGTTCCTGGCCGGCGCCTTTGTCATCTCGCTGCTGGTGCACGCCAGCGCGGGCTTCTGGTGGGCGTTGCCGTTGTGGATCATCACGGTATTCGTGCTCCAGTTCTTCCGCGATCCGCCGCGCCCGATCCCGTCGCAGCCCAACGCGGTGCTGGCCCCCGCAGACGGCCGCATCGTCGTGGTCGAGAAGACCCAGGATCCGTACGCCGGCCGCGAGGCGCTGAAGATCAGCGTCTTCATGAACGTCTTCAACGTGCACTCGAACCGTGTCTCGGTCGATGGCGCGGTCGAGAAGGTCGAATACTTTCCCGGCAAGTTCGTCAACGCCGACCTGGACAAGGCCTCGGTCGAGAACGAGCGCAACGCCGTGCTGATCCGGCGCGCTGCGGACGGCCAGCTGGTGACGCTGGTGCAGGTGGCCGGCCTGGTGGCCCGCCGCATCCTGTGCTACACCAAGGTGGGCGACAACCTCTCGCGCGGCCAGCGCTACGGCTTTATCCGCTTCGGCTCGCGCGTGGACGTCTACCTGCCGCTCGATGCGCGCCCGCGCGTGACCATCGGCGAGAAGGTATCGGCCTCGTCGACCATCCTCGCCGAACTCGACGTGAAGTGAGCGACAGCCTGACCGGAGGACTGTGATGGTTGCCTTCCATCGACGTAACAAGCGCAGCAGCAACGGCAACGTGACCAACCTGCGGCCGTTCCGCCATAACCAGCTGCGCGGCGCCGACGACGACTTCGACGACGAAGCCGCCGACGACCACGACATCGTCTACCAGCGTCCGCGCCGGCGCGGCATCTACCTGCTGCCCAACGCGTTCACCACCGCGGCGCTGTTCGCGGGTTTCTTCGCCATCGTCCAGGCCATGAACATGCGCTTCGATGCGGCGGCCATCGCCATCTTCGCGGCGATGGTGCTGGACGGCATGGACGGGCGCGTGGCGCGTATTACCAATACGCAGAGTGCGTTTGGCGAGCAGTATGACTCGCTCTCTGACATGACCTCGTTTGGCGTTGCGCCGGCGCTGGTGATGTATGAGTGGATCCTGCATGACCTGGGCAAGTGGGGCTGGATAGCAGCCTTTGTCTACTGCACCTGCGCGGCGCTGCGCCTGGCGCGCTTCAACGCCAATATCGGCGTGGTAGACAAACGCTTCTTCCAGGGCCTGCCCAGCCCGGCCGCCGCCGCGTTGGTCGCAGGCTTCGTCTGGCTGGTGATCGACAACAAGCTGCCGGTCAAGGAGTTGTGGATGCCATGGGTGGCGTTCGGGATTACGCTGTACGCCGGCCTGTCGATGGTGTCCAACGCGCCGTTCTACAGCGGCAAGGCGCTGGACGTGCGCTACCGCGTGCCGTTCGGCATGATGGTGCTGGTCCTGGTGCTGTTCGTGGTGGTGTCCACCGATCCGCCGGTGGCGCTGTTCGGGCTGTTCGTGGCCTATGCGATCTCGGGCTATGTGCTATGGGCCTGGCGGGCGATGCACGGCAAGCCGGCCATCGAGAAGAAGCAGCGCGAGAACGGCGGCAAGGCTTCGTAGACGTTTCAGGCAGAAGGGCGCTCAGGCGCCCTTCATGCTTTTCCGGATTCACAATTGTTTTCATGCCGCGGCCATCAAGCCGTGGCACTCTGCAGTGTTTTCCACTCACCGTCAGGAGGATGTCATGGGCATGTTCGACTTCATCAAGGAAGCGGGAGAAAAGCTGTTCGGCACTGGCGAGGCCAAGGCCGCGCAAGAGGCCGCCGCGGCGGATGCGTCGGCGGAGAAGGTCGATGCCGCCAATCGCGCCGCGGGCGATGCGATCGAGGGCTACATCAGGAAGATGGGCCTGGATGCCACCGGCCTGATGGTGCAGGTGGACGGCTCGCAGGGGCTGGTCACGGTGTTCGGCGTGGCGCCGGACCAGGCCACGCGCGAGAAGATCATCCTGTGCGCCGGCAACGTCGAGGGCGTGGACAAGGTCGAGGACAAGATGTCCGTCAACGTCGAGTCCGCGGAATCGAGCTGGCATACCGTGGTCAAGGGCGACACGCTGTGGGCGATCTCCCAGGCTGCTTATGGCAACGGCGCCGAATACAACAAGATCTTCGAGGCCAACAAGCCGATGCTGAGCCACCCGGACAAGATCTACCCGGGCCAGAAGCTGCGCATTCCGCCCAAGGGCTGAATTGCCGCTGGCGCGTCCGGGCAAAATGGGCTAAACCCTGTATTGCATGGGCGCGCCAACTCGGCTATAGTCGGTGCCATGATTTCGCGCCAAGTCCTAATCGCCAGCACCACCCTAGGTGGCCTACTAGGCCATCAGGTCGGGACGCGCGCGCGCTAAGGACGGACTCACCCCTTAGCGCGAAATCCGCAAGGAATTTTTCCAACGCCCCGGCCTGCTCCATGCACGCCGGGGCGTTTTGCATTCCACAGCCGTGGAGCGCGGAACAGGCGGTAGGCCCCGAACGCAGCATGCCGGGGACAGCACACGATAAGCAATCAGGAGCTCCACAAAATGTCTGACAAACTCATCATTTTCGACACCACCTTGCGTGACGGCGAGCAGTCGCCCGGCGCCTCGATGACCCGCGAGGAAAAGATCCGCATCGCGCGCCAGCTGGAACGCCTGAAGGTCGATGTGATCGAGGCCGGTTTCGCGGCGAGCTCCAACGGCGACTTCGAGGCGATCCGCTCGATCGCGCAGGTGGTCAAGGACTCGACCATCTGCTCGCTGGCTCGTGCCAATGACAAGGACATTGCCCGCGCCGCCGAGGCGCTCAAGCCCGCCAATTCGTTCCGCATCCACACCTTCATCGCCACGTCCGCGCTGCACATGGAGAAGAAGCTGCGCATGACGCCGGACGAGGTGTATCAGCAGGCCCGCCTGGCGGTGCGCTTTGCGCGCCAGTTCACCGACGATATCGAGTTCTCGCCGGAAGACGGCAGCCGCTCGGACATGGACTTCCTGTGCCGCGTGCTGGAAGGCGTGATTGCCGAGGGTGCGACCACCATCAACCTGCCGGATACCGTGGGCTATGCGGTGCCGGAAGGCTACGCCGCGCTGATCCGCTCGGTGCGCGAGCGCATTCCCAACTCGGACAAGGCGATCTGGTCGGTGCACTGCCACAACGACCTGGGCATGGCCGTGGCCAACTCGCTCGCCGCCGTCAAGATGGCCGGCGCGCGCCAGATCGAATGCACCATCAATGGCCTGGGCGAGCGCGCCGGCAACACCAGCCTGGAAGAAGTGGTGATGGCGGTGAAGACCCGCCGCGACTATTTCGACCTGGATGTCGGCGTGGATACCACCCAGATCGTGCCGGCCTCGAAGCTGGTGTCGCAGATCACCGGTTTCGTGGTGCAGCCGAACAAGGCCGTGGTGGGCGCCAACGCCTTCGCACATGCCTCGGGCATCCACCAGGATGGCGTGCTCAAGGCGCGCGACACCTACGAGATCATGCGTGCGGAAGATGTGGGCTGGAGCGCCAACAAGATCGTGCTGGGCAAGCTGTCGGGCCGCAATGCCTTCAAGCAGCGCCTGCAGGAACTGGGCATCGAGCTCGAGAGCGAGACCGAAGTCAATGCCGCCTTCACCCGCTTCAAGGAGCTGGCGGACCAGAAGGCCGAGATCTTTGACGAGGACATCGTCGCCATCGTCTCGAACGAAGCCCAGCACGATGCCAACGAGCACTTCCGCTTTATCTCGCTGTCGCAGCGCTCCGAGACCGGCGAGCGCCCGCACGCGCGCGTGGTGTTCAGCATGGACGGCCAGGAGCAGAGCGGCGAGGGCGAGGGCAACGGCCCGGTCGACGCCACCCTGCATGCGATTGAATCGCGCGTGTCCAGCGGCGCCGAGATGGTGCTCTATTCGGTGAACGCCATCACCGGCGGCACCGAGGCCCAGGGCGAAGTCACCGTGCGCCTGTCCAAGGCCGGCCGCATCGTCAACGGCGTGGGCACCGACCCGGATATCGTCGCCGCGTCGGCCAAGGCCTACCTGGCCGCGCTGAACAAGCTGCACGACAAGGCCGTGCAAAAGATCAATCCGCAGATCTGACCCAGGCCTCTGCGTAGACGGCGGAAGGCTTACCCGGCCTGAGCGTACGGACCAAGCCCGCCACTCCCGACCCGGGGATGGCGGGCTTTTTCATGGCTCAGCGGCGGCGATCGTCGGGATCGTACATCGGGTCGGGCGTGATCTGGGTCTGGCGCAGGATGCCGGCGTCGTCGAAATAGAAGTTGTACAGCGATGGCCACACGTCTTCATGGCGGAAGCGGTAGGACCAGACCTCGCGCCGCATCCGCGGGTAGTACTCGACCGGCAGGCGCGTCCTGCCGAAATGCTCGGCCACATCCTGCCTGGTCCAGGTGCCGACCTGCGCCTTGTACAGTTCCGGCGTAGACAGCACATTGCTGAAGCGGGTCAGGTTGCCGTTGCGGTCGAAGTCGGCGCCATAGGCATACTGGCCCAGCGGCTGCTGGGTGTAGATCCAGCGCGAGGTCCCGTCGCGCAGCTGGAACACATCGGTGGGCGGACCGAACGCGGCCTGCACCGCGGCCTGCGGCTGCCCCACCAGCTTGGTGCCTTCCTGTACCGGCCTCAGCGTGGTGCAGGCAGACAGCATGGCGACGCCCAGCGCCAGCATGAGCCGGCGCGCGCCGTTGGCGATGACGGAATTCATGGCAAACCTCGGTCGATGCGTGGATAGTGGATACCGCAAGTTTAGTGCGGCCTCCTGTCTTGTGTGCGCCGGGCGCTGCTTATTGACGGGTCTTCCCGCAACCTGGCGGTTTCCTCGCGGAACTGGCGGCCAATGATCGTGCCCCGGTGGCATTTGCCCGCAACCGGTCGCTGCCGTACTATCCAGCGCTTTCCGGGGAGAGAACATGAAGGTTGCGGCACGGTGGCGTGGATGGCTGGGCGGGTTGTTGCTGGCGGCAGCGGCGGGCGCGTCGGCACAAGAGCCGATCCGGCTGGGCATGATCGACGGGCTGTCCGGCCCGTTTGCCAACGCGGGCGAAGCCGTGACGCGCAACCTGCGCCTGGCGATCGAGCGCATCAACGCGCGCGGCGGCGTGAAGACCGCAGAGGGCGCACGGCCCATGGAGCTGGTGACCTTCGACAGCAAGGGCAATGTCGACGAGAGCCTGATCCAGTTGCGGGCCCTGACCGACAAGCACATTCCCTTTGTCCTGCAGGGCAACAGTTCGGCCGTGGCCGGCGCGCTGGTGTCGGCCATCAACCGCCACAACGCGCGCCAGCCCGGCGCGCGCGTGCTGTTCCTGAACTACTCGGCGGTCGATCCCAGCCTGACCAACGAGAACTGCAGCTTCTGGCATTTCCGCTTCGACGCCAGCGCCGACATGCGCATGCAGGCGCTGACCGAGGTGATCCGTCAGGACCAGGCCGTGCGCCGCGTCTACCTGATCGACCAGGACTACAGCTTCGGCCACCAGGTGTCGCGCTCGGCGCGCGAGATGCTGGCGGCGCGCCGGCCGGATATCCAGATCGTGGGCGACGAGTTCCACCCGATCGGCAAGATCAAGGACTTTGCGCCCTATATCGCCAAGATCAAGGCGAGCGGGGCGGACGCGGTCATCACCGGCAATTGGGGCAACGACCTGACGCTGATGGTCAAGGCCGCGCGCGAAGGCGGGCTGCAGGCCAAGTTCTACACCTTCTACGGCAATGGCCTGGGCGCGCCCGCGGCGATGGGCGATGCCGGCGTGGGCCGCGTGCTGGCGGTGGCCGAGTGGCACCCGAACGTGGGCGGGGCGGCATCGGACGCCTTCTACCAGCAGTTCCGCGCGCGCTATCCGGAGCCGAAGGACGACTACGTGCACCTGCGCATGCAGATGATGGTGGAAATGCTGGCGCGCGCGATCGAGCAGGCCGGTTCCACCGATGCGGTCAAGGTGGCGCGCGCGCTGGAGAACATGCGCTACGTCAACCAGTTCCATGAGGCCACCGTACGTGCCGACGACCACCAGGTGCTGCAGCCGCTGTACGTGTCGGTGATGGAGCGCCAGGGCGGGGCAGTGCGCTTCGACAACGAGGGCTCGGGTTATGGCTTCCGCACCGTGCGCAGGCTCAAGGCCGCGCAGACCGCGCTGCCGACCACGTGCCGGATGGAGCGCCCCTGAGCGCCAGCGCGCTCGCTCAGGCCCCGCGGTACTCCTGCTGCAGCTTTTCGGCTATAATCCGCGGCTGTCGTTGCCTGGCCGTTGGCCGGGCGGCGGCAGTAGCCAGTCAAAACATGGCACGACGCATGCGGCGCATCCCGCGCTGTAGCGTTCGCAAGTGAAAGGAAATCATCATGGCAGTTGCCGATATCAACAAGTCCGAAGTCATCAAGCAGTTCGCACGTGGCGCCAACGATACTGGCAGCCCCGAAGTGCAAGTGGCCCTGCTGACCACCCGCATCAACGAACTGACCCCGCACTTCAAGGCCAACATGAAGGATCACCACAGCCGCCGCGGTCTGCTGCGCATGGTGAGCCGCCGTCGTCGCCTGCTGGACTACCTCAAGTCCAACGACGCCGACCGTTACCGCGCCCTGATCGAAAAGCTGGGCCTGCGCAAGTAAGATTGCGCCCGATGGCAGCGCGATTCCAGGGTTTGCACGGTTTCGCGTGAGGCCTCGATGCCTGCTTCAGCAATGCTGGGGCAGGCATTTTGCATTTCTGGCGGGGTGAATCCGCCTTGCCCAGGGATGCAGGCAGTTGATGGAGTGATTTTCGCTTCACGCCGCCCGGCGGGCATTCTGATTCCCCGGGCGCCCGTTGCAGCAAGCTGCGCAACGGAGTAAGTTGTTCTTTTTTCTGTTTTCAATACCCCGGACCGGCCAAGGAAACAGGGCTTTGTGTCATTCCAGCGCGGCATCGGCAACGCCAGTGCCGCGCTGGAATGGCATAGCACTTCCCTGCGACTGCGACCGGCAACCCGGCAGTTTGCCTGCGGCTGAGAACGCAGGCGTCGCAGGCCGTGCGCGTGTTATTGCGTGATTGCGCGGCCTGCACGCAAGCCAAGGAATGCACATGTCCATGTTCAACAAGATCGTCAAGGAATTCCAGTGGGGCCAGCACACGGTCCGCATGGAAACCGGCGAAATCGCCCGCCAGGCCGGCGGTGCCGTGCTGGTCGATGTGGAAGACACCGTGGTGCTGGCGACCGTGGTCGCCGCCAAGAGCCCGAAGCCGGGCCAGGATTTCTTCCCGCTGACCGTCGACTACATCGAGAAGACCTACGCGGCCGGCAAGATCCCCGGCGGCTTCTTCAAGCGTGAAGGCCGTCCGTCGGAAAACGAGACCCTGACCTCGCGCCTGATCGACCGTCCGCTGCGCCCGCTGTTCCCGGAAGGCTTCTACAACGACGTCCAGGTGGTGATCCACGTGGTGTCGCTGAACCCGGAAGTGCCCGCTGACATTCCCGCGCTGATCGGCGCGTCGGCCGCGCTGGCCGTGTCGGGCATCCCGTTCAACGGTCCGGTTGGCGCCGCGCGCGTGGGCTACAAGGACGGCCAGTACCTGCTGAACCCGACCCGCTCGCAGCTCGCCACCTCGGATCTGGACCTGGTGGTCGCCGGCACCGAACGCGCCGTGCTGATGGTGGAATCGGAAGCCAACCAGCTGTCCGAAGACGTGATGCTGGGCGCCGTGGTCTATGGCCACGAGCAAATGCAGATCGCGATCAACGCCATCCATGAACTGGTGCGCGAAGGCGGCAAGCCCGAGTGGGACTGGGCTCCGGCCGCCAAGAACGAGCCGCTGATCGCCAAGGTCACCGAAGTGGCACTGCCGCTGCTGCAGGAAGCGTACCAGCTGCGCCAGAAGTCGGCCCGCAGCCAGAAGCTGAAGGAAGTGAACGCCAACGTGGCGGCCGCACTGGCAGCCGCCGGCGTGGAAGCCGACAAGGTGGAAGTCGGCAACATCATGTTCGACCTGGAAGCCAAGATCGTGCGCGGCCAGGTGCTGGCTGGCGAGCCGCGTATCGACGGCCGCGACACCCGCACGGTGCGCCCGATCGAGATCCGTTCGTCGGTGCTGCCGCGCGCGCACGGCTCGGCGCTGTTCACCCGTGGTGAAACGCAGGCGCTGGTGGTGGCTACGCTCGGCACCAAGAGCGACGAGCAGATCATCGACGCGCTGGCCGGCGAATACCGCGACCGCTTCATGCTCCACTACAACATGCCCCCGTTCGCCACCGGTGAAACCGGCCGCGTGGGCAGCCCGAAGCGCCGCGAAATCGGCCACGGCCGCCTGGCCAAGCGCGCACTGATCCCGGTGCTGCCGAAGGACGATGAATTCGCCTACACCATCCGCCTGGTTTCGGAAATCACCGAGTCCAACGGCTCGTCGTCGATGGCTTCGGTCTGCGGCGGCTGCCTGGCACTGATGGACGCCGGCGTTCCGGTCAAGGCGCACGTGGCCGGCGTGGCCATGGGCCTGATCCTGGAAGGCAACAAGTTCGCCGTGCTGACCGACATCCTGGGCGATGAAGATCACCTGGGCGACATGGACTTCAAGGTGGCGGGTACCGACAACGGCATCACCGCGCTGCAGATGGACATCAAGGTCCAGGGCATCACCAAGGAGATCATGCAGGTCGCGCTGGCGCAGGCCCGTGAAGGCCGCCTGCACATCCTGCACAAGATGCAGGAAGCGATGGGCCACGCCCGCACCGAGCTGTCGGCGCACGCACCGCGCATGATCACCATGAAGATCCATCCGGACAAGATCCGCGAAGTGATCGGCAAGGGCGGCTCGACCATTCAGGCGCTGACCAAGGAAACCGGCACCACCATCGACATCCAGGAAGACGGCACGATCACGATCGCGTCGACCTCGACCGACGGCATGGCCGAAGCCAAGCGCCGCATCGAGGGCATCACCGCGGAAGCCGAAGTGGGCAAGATCTACGCCGGTACCGTGCTGAAGCTGCTGGACTTCGGCGCCATCGTCAACATCCTGCCGGGCAAGGATGGCCTGCTGCACATCTCGGAAATCGTCAACGAGCGTGTCAAGGACATCAAGGACTGGCTGAAGGAAGGCCAGCATGTCCGCGTCAAGCTGATCCAGGCTGACGAGAAGGGCCGCCTGCGCCTGTCGCTGAAGGCCGCGCTGGCCGAAGAGGGCGGCAGCATCAGCCCGATCAACGCTGGCGAAGCCGCCGCGCCGGCAGCTCCGGCCGAAGGCTCGGAACAGCAGTAAAGTCAGCGGGGCAGGGTTGCCCGCAGGTGCCGCCGCAAGGTGGCGCCGCCGAAAAAACGGCTGGACGATGTCCAGCCGTTTTTTTGTTTACACTGCCGGCAACCCTATCGAGCCACGGCTCACACCGACCCTGGCGCGACGCATCGTCGAGCCGCGCCAAGACAAGTACAAGGAGCAGAGCAGCATGCAAGCCATCGAGATCCGCGAATATGGTGCCCCCGAAGTCCTCCAACTGACCGAGCGCCCCGACCCGGTGGCGGGTGCGGGCGAGGTCCTGATCCGCGTGGCTGCCGCCGGCGTCAACCGTCCGGACGTCTTCCAGCGCACCGGCAACTACCCGGTGCCGCCGGGCGCTTCGGACCTGCCCGGCCTGGAAGTGGCGGGCGTGGTGGTGGGCGGCGACCTGTCGCATGCCGACAACCGCTTCGGCCTGAAGGTGGGCGACCGCGTCTGCGCGCTGGTGCAGGGTGGCGGCTACGCACAGCTGTGCACGGCGCCGCTGGCGCAGGTCCTGCCCGCGCCGCATGGCCTGAGCGATATCGAGGCCGCCGCGCTGCCGGAGACCTTCTTCACCGTCTGGAGCAATGTGTTCGACCGCGGCTACCTGGGCCAGGGCCCGCGCGGCAAGGATGAGACCCTGCTGATCCAGGGCGGCTCCAGCGGCATCGGCACGACCGCGATCCAGATCGCCAAGGCGCTCGGCTACAAGGTGTTCGTCACCGCCGGCACCGATGAGAAATGCAAGGCCTGCGAAGACCTGGGCGCCGATCGCGCGATCAACTACAAGACGCAGGACTTCGTCGCCGAGGTGGCCGCGCTGACCGGCGGCAAGGGTGTCGACGTGATTCTCGACATGGTTGCCGGCCCGTACCTGGCGCGCGAGCTGAAGTGCATCGCCGACGATGGCCGGATCGTCATCATTGCGCTGCTGGGCGGCGCCAAGGCCGAGATCCCGCTGGGCGATATCCTGCGCCGGCGCATCACCGTGACCGGTTCCACGCTGCGTCCGCGCCCGGCATCGTTCAAGGGCAAGATCGCCGCGGCACTGCATGAGCAGGTGTGGCCGCTGCTGGCCGCCGGCAAGATCAAGCCGGTAATCCATGAGGTGTTCCCGGCCGCGCAGGCGGCCGATGCGCATCGCCTGATGGAGTCGAGCGAGCATATCGGCAAGATCGTGCTGACCTGGTAAGGCACATCGACCGTTGCATGTGGCCAATGCTGCCGCCCCCCGCCATCGGGCGGCGGTAGCGCCGTGCCCCCGCCACAAGCTACAATAGCGGGTTTGATTTGGGAGGGGCACTTCGTGAGACAAAAGCTCGTCATCGGCAATTGGAAGATGCACGGCAGCCTGGCCGCAAACGCGGCGCTGCTGGAGGGCATCAAGGCTGGCGCGGCCAAGGCGACGCTGGCGGTCTGCGCGCCGTTCCCCTATCTTGCACAATGCCAGGCGTTGCTGGATGGCTCGCAGGTGGCCTGGGGTGCACAAGATGTGTCGGCGGAGGCGCGCGGCGCCTTCACCGGTGAAGTCGCGGCATCGATGGTGGGTGAGTTTTGCTGCACTTACGTGCTGGTCGGCCACTCGGAGCGCCGCACCTATCATGGCGAAACCGACCAGACTGTCGCGGCCAAGGCGCTGCGCGCGCTGGAATTCGGCATCGTCCCGGTGGTCTGCGTGGGTGAAACACTGGCCCAGCGCGAGGCGGGCGAAACCGAGGCGGTGGTCGGCAGGCAACTGCAGGCCGTGCTGGACGCGCTGACGGTGGAGCAGCTGAGCCGCGTGGTGCTGGCCTATGAGCCGGTCTGGGCGATCGGCACCGGCAAGACCGCCACCAGCGAACAGGCGCAGGCGGTGCACGCGTTCCTGCGCGGCCAGGTTGTTGCGCGCGATGCGGGCGTGGCCGAGCGCATGGCCATCCTGTACGGCGGCAGCGTCAAGCCGGACAATGCGGCCGAACTGTTTTCCATGACCGATATCGACGGGGGCCTGATTGGCGGCGCCTCGCTGAAGTCGGAAGATTTTCTCGCGATCGGCAACGCCTGAATGCCGGCCGTTCCGATCGACCGATCAGGCAAGTAACCAGCCAGTAAGGCTTATTTAAATCAAATGGCAATCTTCAAGACTTTGTTGGTGGTGCTGCAGGTGTTGTCGGCGCTGGGCGTGATTGGCCTGGTGCTGATCCAGCATGGCAAGGGCGCCGATGTCGGCGCGGCATTCGGTTCGGGCGCCTCGGGCAGCCTGTTCGGTGCCACTGGCTCGGCAAACTTCCTGTCGCGCACCACCGCCGTGCTGGCCACGCTGTTCTTCGTCTGCACGCTGGCACTGACGCTGCTGGGCAACTACAAGCCGGCTGCGTCGCTGGGCGTGATGGGCGCGGCGCCGGCTTCGGCGCCCGCAGTGGCAGGTGCTTCGGCTCCCGCTGCAGCCGCGGCCGCTGACGCGTCGGCGCCGGCAGCCCCCGCTGTTCCGAAATAATCCGTAAGCCTTGCGGCGGATTCCTGAGTTTTTTTGCAGTTGTGCGTTGAACAAAGCAAGAAATCTAGGTTAGAATGCAAGGCTTGAAACGATTCCCCAGCGATGGGTTCCGAGCAAAGACGAAAGCCTCTGCAACGGACCTGAAGGGCCTGAAAACCCGGCGCCAGGCAATATTGTTTCTCCCCCAGCCGACGTGGTGAAATTGGTAGACACGCTATCTTGAGGGGGTAGTGGCGAAAGCTGTGCGAGTTCGAGTCTCGCCGTCGGCACCAAACAACTTGATCGGAGTCCCTGGCCGGGCAATGCACCCGAGCGTGGGGCTCCGGCAGTCCGCAAGGCGGCGCGCCATGAGGCTTATGGCTTAGCGCCTGGGGTGGGCAACAGGACGCCGCTTCAGCTGGTGCTGTTGACAACATTCCAGATAAGGCTGGCCGTACCTTGAATCTCGAAGCCTACTTCCCCGTTCTCATCTTCATCATCTTCGGTGTCGTGCTTGGCGTGGCGCTGATGTCGATCGGTCGGATCCTCGGTCCGAACAAGCCCGATCCCGCGAAGCTGTCGCCGTACGAGTGCGGCTTCGAAGCGTTCGAGGACGCGCGCATGAAGTTCGATGTGCGCTACTACCTCATCGCCATCCTGTTTATCCTGTTCGATCTCGAAACCGCCTTCCTGTTTCCGTGGGGTGTCGCCCTGCGGGATATCGGCTGGCCGGGGTTCATCGCCATGGGCGTGTTTCTGCTGGAATTCATCGTGGGCTTCGTCTACATCTGGAAAAAGGGCGCGCTCGATTGGGAGTGATGTGAAATGGCAATCGAAGGCGTTCTCAATGAAGGCTTCGTCACGACTACCGCTGACAAGCTGATCAACTGGACCCGCACCGGGTCGCTGTGGCCGATGACTTTCGGCCTGGCCTGCTGTGCCGTGGAAATGATGCATGCCGGCGCCGCGCGCTACGACATGGACCGCTTCGGCGTGATTTTCCGCCCGTCGCCGCGCCAGTCGGACGTGATGATCGTGGCCGGCACGCTGTGCAACAAGATGGCCCCCGCGCTGCGCAAGGTCTACGACCAGATGGCGGAACCGCGCTGGGTGATCTCGATGGGCTCGTGCGCCAATGGCGGCGGCTACTACCACTACTCGTATTCGGTGGTGCGTGGCTGCGACCGCATCGTGCCGGTGGATATCTACGTGCCGGGCTGCCCGCCGACGGCCGAAGCGCTGATCTACGGCGTGATCCAGCTGCAGAACAAGATCAAGCGTACCAACACCATCGCGCGCAAGGGCTGAAATGGCGAAGCTCGACATCCTCAAGGCCGCGCTCGAGAAAGCTCTCGGCAAGCGCGTGCAGAACCTGATCGAGGCGACCGGCGAACTGACGCTGATCGTCAAGGCCGACGACTACCTCGAAGTTGCCCGCATCCTGCGCGACGATCCGTCGCTGCGCTTCGAGCAGCTGATCGACCTGTGCGGCGTGGACTATTCCGAGTACGGCGACGGTGCCTGGGACGGCCTGCGCTTTGCCGCGGTTTCGCAACTGCTGTCGATTACCCACAACTGGCGCCTGCGCGTGCGCGTGTTCGCCCCGGACGATGATTTCCCGGTGCTGCCGTCGGTGATCGACGTGTGGAACGGCGTCAACTGGTTCGAGCGCGAAGCCTTCGACTTCTACGGCATCGTCTTCGACGGCCATCCGGACCTGCGCCGCATCCTGACCGACTACGGTTTCGTCGGCCATCCGTTCCGCAAGGATTTCCCGGTTTCGGGCTTCGTCGAGATGCGCTATGACCCGGAACAGAAGCGGGTCATCTACCAGCCGGTCACGATCGAGCCGCGCGAAATCACCCCGCGCGTGATCCGCGAGGACAACTACGGCGGCTTGCACTGATAACGCGCCATGGCAGACATCAAGAACTACACCCTGAACTTCGGCCCGCAACACCCGGCAGCGCACGGCGTGCTGCGTCTGGTGCTGGAGCTGGACGGCGAAGTCATCCAGCGCGCCGACCCCCATATCGGCCTGCTGCACCGTGCCACTGAAAAGCTGGCCGAGCAGAAGACCTGGATCCAGAACGTGCCGTACATGGACCGCCTCGACTATGTGTCGATGATGGTCAACGAGCACGCCTACGTGATGGCAATCGAGCGCCTGCTGGGCCTGGAAGTGCCGGTGCGCGCGCAGTACATCCGCGTGATGTTCGACGAGATCACCCGCCTGCTGAACCACCTGATGTGGATCGGCTCGCACGCGCTGGACGTTGGCGCGATGGCGGTGTTCCTGTACGCCTTCCGCGAGCGCGAGGACATGTTCGACATGTACGAGGCGGTGTCGGGCGCGCGCATGCACGCAGCCTACTATCGTCCGGGCGGCGTGTATCGCGACCTGCCTGACACGATGCCGCAATATCGTGCGTCCAAGGTACACAACGAGCGCGCCATCAAGGCCATGAACGAGGCGCGTTCGGGCTCGCTGCTGGACTTCATCGAGGACTTTACCAACCGCTTCCCGAAGCACGTCGACGAATACGAGACGCTGCTGACCGACAACCGGATCTGGAAGCAGCGGCTGGTGGACATCGGCGTGGTCAGCCCGGAACGTGCGCTGCAGATGGGCTTTACCGGCCCGATGCTGCGCGGCTCCGGCATCGAGTGGGACCTGCGCAAAAAGCAGCCGTACGAGGTGTACGACAAGCTGGACTTCGACATCCCGGTGGGCGTGGGCGGCGACTGCTACGCGCGCTACCTGGTGCGCGTGGAAGAGATGCGCCAGTCCAACCGCATCATCAGGCAGTGCGTGGAATGGCTGCGCCGCAACCCGGGCCCGGTGATCACCGAGAACCACAAGGTGGCGCCGCCCTCGCGCGTGGACATGAAGTCCAACATGGAAGAACTGATCCACCACTTCAAGCTCTTCACCGAAGGCATCCACGTGCCCGAAGGCGAAGCGTATGCAGCGGTGGAACACCCGAAGGGCGAGTTCGGCATCTACGCGATCTCGGACGGCGCGAACAAGCCGTACCGCCTGAAGATCCGTGCACCTGGCTTCCCCCACCTGGCCGCGCTCGACGAAATGGCCAAGGGACACATGATTGCTGACGCGGTAACGATCATCGGCACGCAAGACATCGTCTTCGGCGAGATCGACCGTTAATCACGGACCGCCGGCCCGGACGACGATCCGGGCGCTTTCCGCGGTGCTCCCCAGGGGAGCGGGCGGAAGACCCGCGGCGGACCGGTAGGGCCTCAGGCCTGCCGGCGGAACGGGCAGCGACGGCTGCAAACCTGCGGAAGGGAACGCCAAGTGGCGCTGCCTGACGCCGTTTTACTGCAATGACCATGCTATCAGCAGAAGCTCTCAAGGAAATCGATCGCGCGATCGCGAAGTATCCGGCCGACCAGAAGCAGTCGGCCGTGATGGCGGCGCTTGCCGTGGCGCAGGGCGAGGTGGGCTGGGTTTCACCCGAAGTCATGCAGTTCGTCGCCAATTACCTCGAGATGCCGCCCGTGTGGGTGGAAGAGGTGGCGACCTTCTACAACATGTATGACACCAAGCCGGTGGGCAAATTCAAGCTCGCCGTCTGCACCAACCTGCCGTGCGCCCTGTCGGGCGGCGAGCGGGCCGGCGACTACCTGAAGCGCAAGCTCGGGATCGACTACAACGAGACCACCGCTGACGGCTGCTTCACCCTGAAAGAGGGCGAGTGCATGGGCGCCTGCGGCGACGCGCCGGTGATGATCGTCAACAACACCCGCATGTGCAGCTTCATGAGCGACGACAAGCTCGACGCGCTCGTGGACGAGCTGAAAGCCGAAGCTGCCAAGGGGGGCAAGTAACATGACCAGTCTGCACGACCGCCATATCCAGCCGCTGATCCTGGCCGGCCTGGACGGCAAGAATTGGCACCTGGAAGACTACGTCAAGCGTGGCGGCTACCAGCAACTCAAGCGCATCCTGACCGAGAAGATCCCGCCCGAGCAGGTGATCGCCGACGTCAAGGCCTCCGGCCTGCGCGGCCGTGGCGGTGCGGGCTTCCCGACCGGCCTGAAGTGGAGCTTCATGCCGCGCACGTTCCCGGGTCAGAAATACCTGGTCTGCAACACCGATGAAGGCGAGCCCGGCACGTTCAAGGACCGCGACATCATCCGCTACAACCCGCATTCGCTGATCGAGGGCATGGCCATCGGTGCGTATGCGATGGGCATCACCGTGGGCTACAACTACATCCACGGCGAGATCTGGAACGAATACAAGATCTTCGAGGAAGCCCTCGAAGAGGCACGTGCTGCCGGCTTCCTGGGTGACAACATCCTGGGTTCGGGCTTTGATTTCCAGCTGCACGCCCACCACGGCTACGGCGCCTACATCTGCGGCGAGGAAACCGCGCTGCTCGAATCGCTGGAAGGCAAGAAAGGCCAGCCGCGCTTCAAGCCGCCGTTCCCGGCCAGCTTCGGCCTGTACGGCAAGCCGACCACCATCAACAACACCGAGACCTTCGCCGCGGTGCCGTTCCTGCTGGCCGTCGGCCCCGAGAACTACCTGAAGCTGGGCAAGCCGAACAACGGCGGCACCAAGATCTTCTCGATCTCGGGCGACGTCGAGCGTCCCGGCAACTACGAGATCCCGCTGGGCACGCCGTTCGCCAAGCTGCTGGAGCTCGCCGGCGGCATGCGCGGCGGCAAGCGCATCAAGGCGGTGATCCCGGGCGGCTCGTCCGCGCCGGTGGTGCCGGGCGACCTGATGATGGCGTCCGACATGGACTACGACTCGATCGCCAAGGCCGGCTCGATGCTGGGCTCGGGCGCGGTGATCGTGATGGACGAGACGCGCTGCATGGTCCGCTCGCTGCTGCGCCTGTCGTACTTCTATTTTGAGGAATCGTGCGGCCAGTGCACGCCGTGCCGCGAAGGCACCGGCTGGCTCTACCGCATGGTCAATCGCATCGAACACGGAGAGGGGCGCCAGGAAGACCTGGACCTGCTCAACAACGTCGCGGAAAACATCATGGGCCGCACCATCTGCGCGCTCGGCGATGCCGCGGCGATGCCGGTCCGCGGCATGCTCAAGCACTACTGGAAAGAGTTCGAATATCACGTCGAACACAAGCAGTGCATGGTTCCGGCCTACATCTAAGCGTGGCAGAACATGGTTGAACTAGAGATCGACGGCAAGAAGGTTGAGGTTGCTGAAGGCAGCCTGGTGATGGAAGCAGCCCGCAAGCTGGGCACCTACATCCCGCACTTCTGCTACCACCGCAAACTGTCCATCGCGGCCAACTGCCGCATGTGCCTGGTCGAGGTCGAGAAGGCGCCCAAGGCGCTGCCCGCCTGCGCCACGCCGGTGACCCCTGGCATGAAGGTCTTCACCAATTCGGAGAAGGCGGTCAAGGCGCAGAAGTCCGTGATGGAATTCCTGCTGATCAACCACCCGCTCGACTGCCCGATCTGCGATCAGGGCGGCGAATGCCAGCTGCAGGATCTGGCCGTGGGCTACGGTGCCTCGGAGTCGCGCTACAAGGAAGAGAAGCGCGTGGTGTTCCACAAGAACGTGGGCCCGCTGATCTCCATGGAGGAGATGACCCGCTGCATCCATTGCACCCGCTGCGTGCGCTTCGGCCAGGAAGTGGCCGGCGTGATGGAGCTGGGCATGCTGGGCCGCGGCGAGCATTCGGAAATCACCACCTTCGTCGGCAAGACCGTCGATTCGGAACTGTCGGGCAACATGATCGACCTGTGCCCGGTCGGCGCGCTGACCAGCAAGCCGTTCCGCTACTCGGCCCGTACCTGGGAACTAGCCCGCCGCAAGTCGGTGTCGCCGCACGACGGCCTGGGCGCGAACCTGGTGGTGCAGACCAAGAACCAGCGCGTGATGCGCGTGCTGCCGCTGGAAAACGAAGACATCAACGAGTGCTGGATCTCCGACAAGGACCGCTTCTCGTATGAAGGCCTGAACAGCGCCGACCGCCTGACCCGCCCGCTGCTGAAGCAGGGCGGCGAATGGATGGAAACCGACTGGCAGACCGCGCTGGAATACGTGGCCAACGGCCTCGCCAGCATCAAGCGCGATCATGGCGCCGACCAGATCGCCGCGCTGGCCAGCCCGCACAGCACGCTGGAAGAGCTGTTCCTGCTGGGCAAGCTGATGCGCGGCCTGGGCAGCGACAACGTCGACTTCCGCCTGCGCCAGACCGATTTCTCGGCCGCACTGAAGGGCGCGCCGTGGCTGGGCATGCCGGTGGCCGACGTGACCACGCTGCAACGCGTGCTGGTGATCGGCTCGTCGCTGCGCAAGGATCATCCGCTGCTGGCCTCGCGCCTGCGCCAGGCCACCAAGAAGGGGGCCCGCGTGGCCGTGCTGGGTGCCGGCGGTGAAGACCTGCTGATGCCGCTGGCCGCCCGCATCGACGTGGCGCCGTCCGGCTGGACCGCGGCGCTCGCCGGCGTGGCTCGTGCCGTGGCTGCCGCCAAGGGCGTTGCTGCCCCGGCCGGCACTGAAGGATTCGATGGCGGCGAAGCCGCTGGCAAGGTGGCCGAAGCGCTGCTGTCGGGCGAGCGCCGTGCGGTGTTCCTCGGCAACGAGGCGGTGCGCCATCCGCAGTTCTCGGCGCTGCACGCGCTGGCACAGTGGATCGCCACCGAAACCGGTGCGACGCTGGGCTTCCTGACCGAAGCCGCCAACACCGTCGGCGGTTATGTCGCCGGCGCGCTGCCCAAGCAGGGCGGCGCCAATGCGCAGGCGATGCTGGACACGCCGCGCAAGGCCTACATCCTGCTGAACACCGAACCCGAGTTCGACGCCGCCGACCCGCGCAAGGCGCTGGCCGCGCTGGCCCAGGCCGGCACGGTGGTGGTGCTGTCGCCGTTCCGTTCGGAAGCGGCCATGCAGTACGCCGACGTGATCCTGCCGGTGACGCCGTTCACGGAAACCTCTGGCACCTTCGTCAACTGCGAAGGCAAGCCGCAGACCTTCAATGGCGTGGTGCGCGCGCTGGGCGAATCGCGTCCGGGCTGGAAGGTGCTGCGCGTGCTGGGCAACCTGCTGGAGGTGGCCGGCTTCGACTACGAGACCGCCGAGTCGGTGCGTGTCGAAGTGCTGTCGGCCCCGGTCGACGCGCAGCTGGACAACGCCACCGATGCGCCGATCCGCGTGGCCGCCGCTGCCGCCAACGGCATCGAACGCATTGCCGATGTGCCGATCTACCACGCCGACCCGATCGTGCGCCGCGCCGAGTCGCTGCAGCTGAGCGCTGCCGCGCGCCGCGCCATGCAGATCGCGCTGCCGGCCGACCTGTTCGCCAGCCTTGGCATCCAGTCCGGCGATCCGGTGCGTGTCACGCAAGGGCAGGGCAGCGTGGTGCTGCCGGCCGTGCTCGAAGCCACGCTCCCGGCCAACACCGTGCGCGTGCCGGCGGCAACGCCGGCGGCCATGAGCCTGGGCGCGATGTTCGGCACGGTCACCGTAGAGAAGGCCATTGACTTGGCGCCGGCCACCGGCACCGTGGCCACGGCGTAAGAACAACAGCGAGAACAAGACATGATTGACTGGATTACCTCGCAAGGACAGGGCCTGCTGGGTGCCTACTGGACACCGCTGTGGATCCTGATTCGCGCCGTGATCATCGTGGTGCCGCTGCTGCTGTGCGTGGCTTACCTGATCCTGTGGGAGCGCAAGCTGATCGGCTGGATGCACGTCCGTATCGGCCCGAACCGCGTGGGCCCGCTGGGCCTGCTGCAGCCGATCGCCGACGTGCTGAAGCTGCTGCTCAAGGAAGTCATGATGCCCACGCAGGTCAGCCGGGGCATGTACCTGATTGCCCCGCTGATGGTGCTGATGCCCGCCGTGGCGGTCTGGGCCGTGATTCCGTTCCAGGCCGAAGTGGTGCTGGCGGATGTGAACGCCGGCCTGCTGTACGTGATGGCGATCAGCTCGGTTGGCGTGTACGGCGTGATCCTGGCCGGCTGGGCCTCGAACTCCAAGTACGCCTTCATCGGCGCCATGCGTGCCGCGGCCCAGATGGTGTCGTATGAAATCGCCATGGGTTTTGCGCTGGTGACGGTGCTGATGGTTGCCGGCAGCCTGAACCTGTCGGCCATCGTCAACGGCCAGAACACCGGCTACTTTGCCGACATGGGCATCAACATCCTGTCGTGGAACTGGCTGCCGCTGCTGCCGATGTTTGCCGTCTACTTCATCTCGGGCGTGGCCGAAACCAACCGCCACCCGTTCGACGTGGTGGAAGGCGAGTCGGAGATCGTGGCCGGCCACATGATCGAGTATTCGGGCATGGGCTTCGCGCTGTTCTTCCTGGCCGAGTACATCAACATGATCATCATCTCGACGATGACCGCGCTGATGTTCCTGGGGGGCTGGGCGCCCCCGGTCGATAGCGTGCTGACCAACGCGATCCCGGGCTTCTTCTGGCTGGTGATCAAGGTATTCCTGCTGCTGTCCGTCTTCATCTGGATCCGTGCCTCGTTCCCGCGCTACCGCTATGACCAGATCATGCGCCTGGGCTGGAAGGTGTTCATCCCCCTGACGGTGGCGTGGCTGATCATCGTGGCGATCTGGATCAAGTCGCCCTGGAACATCTGGCACTGAACGGCCAAACGACGGTGCGCGCCGTGGCGCGCACCGTGTGGAAATACTAGGAAGCATCATGCTGCTCGCCATCAAGGACTTCTTCAACAGCCTGCTCCTGAAGGAACTCTTCAAGGGCATGGCCCTGACCGGCCGCTATCTCTTCGCGCGCAAGATCACCGTCCAGTTCCCGGAAGAGAAAACGCCGATCTCGCCGCGCTTCCGTGGCCTGCACGCGCTGCGCCGCTACCCGAACGGGGAAGAGCGCTGCATCGCCTGCAAGCTGTGCGAGGCGGTGTGCCCGGCGCTGGCCATCACGATCGAGTCCGACGCGCGCGCCGACGGCACGCGCCGCACGACCCGCTATGACATCGACCTGACCAAGTGCATCTTCTGCGGTTTCTGCGAAGAGGCCTGCCCGGTCGACGCCATCGTGGAAACGCAGATCCTGGAGTACCACGGCGAGAAGCGCGGCGACCTGTACTTCACCAAGGACATGCTGCTGGCAGTGGGTGACCGCTACGAGCCGCAGATCGCCGCAGCCAAGGCCGCCGACGCGAAGTATCGCTAAGCCGAATCACCGGCCGGAAGTCTCGGCCAGAAGTACCGCCGGTTGGCGGCTGCCGCAAGCAGCAGACCTGGCAGCCGCCGCCACCGAATTTGAATGCGGTCCCTGCAATGCAAGGGGCCAATGCAAGGATGCCGCAGGAGCGGGCCACCCGAGGGGATGGCTTGTGCCGGACGGCCCAGAGAGGATCCGATAGGGACCATGGAACTCACGACCACCATCTTCTACGTCTTTGCGCTGGTGCTGGTGCTCTCCGCACTGAAAGTCATCACTGCGAAGAACCCGGTGCATTCCGCACTGTTCCTCGTGCTGTCGTTCTTCACGGCCGCGGCGATCTGGATGCTGCTCAAGGCGGAATTCCTCGCCATCCTGCTGGTGCTGGTCTATGTCGGCGCGGTGATGGTGCTATTCCTGTTCGTGGTGATGATGATCGATATCGACATCGAGCACCTGCGGCGGGACTTCTGGACCTATGTGCCGATGGCCTCGGTGGTGGGCGCGCTGATCATCGCCGAGATGGCAATCGTGCTGGTGCGCAACTTCATCGGCACCACCACGCCGGTGGTTGCCAGCGGTTCGCAGGATCCGGGCTACTCGAACTCCGCCGCGCTCGGCAAGGTGATCTACACCGATTACATCTACGCCTTTGAAGTGGCCGGCATCATCCTGCTGGTGGCGATCATCGCCGCCGTGGCGCTGACCATGCGCCGCCGCAAGGACGTCAAGGCCCAGAACGTGTCGGCGCAGCTGCGCACCCGCCGCGACGACCGCGTGCGCCTGGTGCCGATGCAGTCCGAAGGCCAGACCCAGCAGACGGAAGCCGCGGCTGCCGCCAATAAGAACTAAAGCCCGGAGAAACGCTGTGCTCTCTCTCGCTCACTACCTCGTCCTCGCTGCGATCCTGTTCGCGATCAGCATCGTCGGCATCTTCCTGAACCGCAAGAACGTGATCGTGCTGCTGATGGCGATCGAACTGATGCTGCTTGCGGTGAACATCAACTTCGTCGCCTTCTCGCATTACCTGGGCGACCTGGCTGGTCAGGTTTTCGTTTTCTTCATCCTCACGGTGGCCGCCGCCGAGTCGGCAATCGGTCTCGCCATCCTGGTTGTGCTGTTCCGCAACCTGGATACGATCAACGTGGACGACATGGATACCCTCAAGGGCTGATCCGTGGCGCACTACGTAGATACCCAAGACTCACCGACCGCACACCACTAAGCGTCCTATGGCAACCACGCTCAACCCCAACCTGCTGCTTGCGATTGCGCTGGCGCCGCTAGTCGGCTCCGCGATCGCCGGCCTGTTCGGTACCAAGTTCTTCGACCTGTTTTCCTCGGAGTCGCGCGGCGGCCGGATGGTGGCGCATACCGCCACGATCCTGGGCGTTGCCATTTCCTTCGTGCTGTCGGTGATGGTGCTGCTCGACGTGATGAACGGCGCTGGCTACAACGGCACCGTCTACGAGTGGATGGCCATCGGCAGCCTGAAGATGGAGGTCGGCTTCCTGGTCGACTCGCTGACCGCGATGATGATGGTCGTGGTGACCTTCGTCTCGCTGATGGTGCACATCTACACCGTCGGCTACATGGACGGGGACCCCGGCTACAACCGCTTCTTCGCCTACATCTCGCTGTTCACCTTCTCGATGCTGATGCTGGTGATGAGCAACAACTTCCTGCAGCTGTTCTTCGGCTGGGAAGCGGTGGGCCTGGTGTCGTACCTGCTGATCGGCTTCTGGTACACCCGCCCGACGGCCATCTTCGCCAACCTGAAGGCGTTCCTGGTCAACCGCGTCGGCGACTTCGGCTTTATCCTGGGCATCGGCCTGCTGCTGGCCTACGCCGGCAGCATGAACTACACCGAAGTGTTCGCCGCGCGCGACCAGCTGGCGACCGTGATCTTCCCGGGCACCGACTGGCTGATGATCACCGTGGCCTGCATCTGCCTGTTCATCGGCGCGATGGGCAAGTCGGCGCAGTTCCCGCTGCACGTCTGGCTGCCTGACTCGATGGAAGGCCCGACCCCGATCTCGGCACTGATCCACGCGGCAACCATGGTGACCGCCGGCATCTTCATGGTCGCGCGCATGTCGCCGCTGTTCGAGCTGTCGGATACGGCACTGTCCTTCGTGCTGGTGATCGGTGCCATCACGGCGCTGTTCATGGGCTTCCTGGGCATCATCCAGAACGACATCAAGCGCGTGGTCGCTTACTCGACCCTGTCGCAGCTGGGCTACATGACCGTGGCGCTGGGCGCTTCGGCCTACTCGGTGGCCGTGTTCCACCTGATGACGCACGCATTCTTCAAGGCACTGCTGTTCCTGGGCGCCGGTTCGGTCATCATCGGCATGCACCACGACCAGGACATCCGCAACATGGGCGGCCTCCGCAAGTACATGCCGATCACCTGGATCACTTCGCTGGTGGGTTCACTGGCGCTGATCGGCACGCCGTTCTTCGCGGGCTTCTACTCCAAGGACTCGATCATCGAGGCTGTGGCCGAATCGCATATCGCCGGTTCGAGCTTTGCCTACTACGCCGTGCTGGCCGGCGTGTTCGTCACCGCGTTCTACTCGTTCCGGATGTACTTCCTGGTCTTCCACGGCAAGGAGCGCTGGGGCCAGAACCATGCCCACCAGCACCATGAGGGCGACCATGAGGACGAGGAAGTCACGCTCGACCACCACCATGGCCTGGCCGCGGGCGAGAAGCCGCATGAGTCGCCGTGGGTGGTGACCCTGCCGCTGGTGCTGCTGGCGATCCCGTCGGTGATCATTGGCGCGCTCGCGATCGAGCCGATGCTGTTCGGCGACTTCTTCAAGCAAGGCATCGCCTTCAAGGACGTGATCTTCGTCGGCGAGAACCACCACGCCATGGCCGAGCTGACGGAAGCCTTCCACGGCTGGGTGCCGATGGCGCTGCACTCGCTGACCACGCCCGTGCTGTGGCTGGCCATCGCCGGTGTCGTGCTGTCGTGGTTCTTCTACATGAAGCGCCCGGACATCCCCGAGGCCATCAAGAACCGCTTCTCGGGCCTGTACACGCTGCTCGACAACAAGTACTACATGGACGCCATCAACCAGGCCGTGTTCGCCCGCGGCGCACGCCTGCTCGGTACCGGCCTGTGGAAGGGCGGCGACCAGAGCCTGATCGACGGCCTGTTCGTCAACGGCGCGGCGCGCGTGGTGGCTTCGTTCGCTTCGGCAAGCCGCTACCTGCAGTCGGGCTATATCTACCACTACGCATTCGCGATGATCGTCGGCATGCTGGTGCTGCTGACGCTGACGGTCACGGGCGTGATCGGCACCAAGTGATAGGCACCAAGTAAGGAAAACATAGAAATGGTTCTGTCTTTCTCAATCTGGCTGCCTATCCTTTTCGGCCTGCTGATCCTCGCCTTCGGCTCGGACCGGAGTCCGGGCTTCGTGCGGTGGATGTCGCTGTTCGGCTCGATCGCAAGCTTCGTCGTCACGCTGCCGCTGGTCTTCCACTTCGACCGCACCACCGCGTCGATGCAGTTCGTCGAGAAGGCGAACTGGATCGAGCGCTTCAATATCAACTACCTGCTTGGGGTTGACGGCATCTCGATGTGGTTCGTGGTGCTGACCGCCTTCATCACGGTGATCGTGGTGATCTCGGCCTGGGAAGTGATCACCGAGCGTGTGGCCGAATACATGGCCTCGTTCCTGATCCTGTCGGGCCTGATGGTCGGCGTGTTCTGCACGTTGGACGGCATGCTGTTCTACGTGTTCTTCGAAGCCACGCTGATCCCGATGTACATCATCATCGGTGTCTGGGGCGGCCCGAACCGCGTCTATGCCGCGTTCAAGTTCTTCCTGTACACGCTGGCGGGCTCGCTGCTGACGCTGATCGCGCTGCTGTACCTGTACAACAAGACCGGTACCTTCGACATCCTGCAATGGCACCAGGCCAAGCTGTCGCTGAACGAGCAGATCGCGCTGTTTATCGCCTTCTTCGTCGCCTTCGCGGTCAAGGTGCCGATGTGGCCGGTGCACACCTGGCTGCCCGATGCCCACGTGGAAGCGCCGACCGGCGGTTCGGTGGTGCTGGCCGCCATCATGCTGAAGCTGGGCGCCTACGGCTTCCTGCGGTTCTCGCTGCCGATCGCGCCTGACGCGAGCCACTACCTGGCCCCGTTCATCATCACGATCTCGCTGATCGCCGTGATCTACATCGGCCTGGTGGCGCTGGTGCAGGCCGACATGAAGAAGCTGGTGGCGTACTCGTCGATCGCCCACATGGGCTTCGTCACGCTGGGTTTCTTCATCTTCAGCGACATCGGCGTGGAAGGCGGCATCGTGCAGATGATCTCGCACGGCTTTATCTCCGGCGCGATGTTCCTGTGCATCGGCGTGCTGTACGACCGCGTGCATTCGCGTCAGATCGCCGACTACGGCGGCGTGGTCAACACCATGCCCAAGTTCGCCGCGCTGGCAGTGTTCTTTGCCATGGCCAACTGCGGCCTGCCGGCCACCTCGGGCTTCGTCGGCGAATTCATGGTGATCCTGGGCGCGGTCAAGTTCGACTTCTGGATCGGCCTGCTGGCCGCCACCGCGCTGATCTTCGGCGCCGCCTACTCGCTGTGGATGGTCAAGCGCGTGATCTTCGGCGACATCGTCCACCAGCACGTGCGCGAGCTGGTCGACCTGAACAAGCGTGAGTTCGTCATGCTCGGCTTGCTGGCCATCATGACGCTGTACATGGGCCTGCACCCGAAGCCCTTTACCGACGTGATGCACGCGTCCGTGGTGAACCTGCTGTCCCACGCGGCACAGTCCAAGCTGTAATCGGGGAGAGAAATCAATATGCAAACGTCCTCGACACTCGGCCCCGTGGCGCCGATTATTTTCCTGGCGATCGCCATCGGCGCGGTCAACTGGATCGACCTTGCGCGTGGCAAGGGCAAGCAAAGCGTGGCCTATCCGCTGTCGCTGCTGGCCACGCTGGTGCTGACCGTCTGGTTTGGCCTGAATGCGGCCGCCGGCGAGACGCACTACGCGTTCGCCAACCTGGTCGTGATCGATCCGATGGCAAACGTGCTGTCCGCGTTCTGCTCTGCCGGCCTGTTCGTGACGCTGGTCTACACGCGCCGCTATCTGGCGGATCGTGACATGTTTGCCGGCGAGTTCTACCAGCTCGCGCTGTTCACGCTGGGCGGCCAGATCGTGATGATCACCGGCAACAACTTCCTGACCCTGTACCTGGGCCTGGAACTGCTGTCGCTGTCGTCGTACGCACTGGTGGCACTGCGCCGCGAATCGCGCGTGACCTCGGAATCGGCGATGAAGTACTTCGTGCTGGGCGCTCTGGCTTCGGGCTTCCTGCTGTACGGCATCTCGATGATGTACGGCGCCACCGGTTCGCTGAACCTGGGCGAAGTGTTCCGCGTGGTCGAGTCGGGCCGCGTCAACACCACCATGCTGGCCTTTGGCGTGGTCTTTATCGTTGCCGGCCTGTCGTTCAAGCTGGGCGCTGCGCCGTTCCATATGTGGATTCCGGACATCTACCAGGGTTCGCCGACCGCGGTGACGCTGCTGATCGCAGGCGGCCCGAAGGTTGCCGCCTTCGCGCTGTTCATCCGCGTACTGGTGGAAGGCCTGCTGCCGTTGGCAAGCGACTGGCAGATGATGCTGGTGGTGCTGTCGATCATCTCGCTGGCCATCGGCAATCTGACCGCCATCGTGCAGAGCAACCTGAAGCGGATGCTGGCGTACTCGACCATCTCGCACATGGGCTTCGTGCTGCTGGGCCTGCTGTCGGGCGTGGTGGCCAACAAGGCTGACGGCGCCGCCGATGCCTACAGCGCGGCGATGTTCTACTCGGTGACCTACCTGCTGACCACGCTGGGCACCTTCGGCATCATCCTGCTGCGCACCAGCAAGGGCTTCGAGGCCGAAACCCTGGAAGACCTGAAGGGCATGTCGCGCCGCAACCCGTGGTTTGCCTTCCTGATGCTGGTGATGATGTTCTCGCTGGCCGGGATTCCGCCGACAGTGGGCTTCTACGCCAAGCTGGCCGTGCTGGATGCGGTGATCAAGGCCGGCATGACCTGGCTGGCGGTGGTGGCTGTGCTGTTCTCGCTGATCGGCGCGTTCTACTACCTGCGCATCGTCAAGCTGATGTACTTCGACCAGCCTGCCGGCGAAGAGCAACTGGAAGCGACTTTCGGCCTGCGCTCGATGCTGAGCGTGAACGGTGCCGCAGTGATCCTGCTGGGTATTTTCCCGGCCGCGCTGATGAACCTGTGCTACCAGGCCATCCGCTCGACCCTGGGTTCCTGATCCGCCACACGCCATGAGCGCATCCGCAAGCGGCTGGTTTGTCATCCTGCTGGCACTGATCAGTGCGAACCTGCCGTTTGTGAACCAGCGCCTGTTCGCGGTGATCCCGCTGCGGCAGGCGCGCAAGCCGCTGTGGCTGCGCCTGCTGGAACTGATCGTATGGTTCGCGGTGGCGGGCGCCGCCGGATTTGCGGTAGAGGCCAGCCTTGGCAATGCCTTCCCGCAGGGCTGGCAGTTCTACGCCATCACCGCCTGCATGATGCTGGTGTTTGCCTTCCCGGGCTTCACCTGGCAATACCTCGTCAAACACCGCACGGCCTGAAGCCGGTCTTGTCGGCGCCGGGCCCTGCCTGATCCGGAGCGTCCATGACCGACAAGATCCAACGCGGCACCCCGCCTACCGATAAACCCACCGGGAACGACGACGCACTGAAGGAAGTATGCGTCGCCTCGGCCACGGTCCATCGCGGCAAGTTCCTTACCCTCAAGCAAGATATCGTCAGGCTGCCGGACGGCAAGCAGACCGGGCGCGAGTACGTGGTCCATCCGGGCGCGGTGATGATGATCCCGCTGTTCAATGACGGCACCGTGCTGATGGAGCGCCAGTTCCGCTATCCGATCGGCGAAGTGATGCTTGAATTCCCCGCCGGCAAGCTCGATCCGGAAGAGGGCGCGCAGCGCTGCGGCGAGCGCGAGCTGCTGGAGGAGACCGGCTACAGCGCGGCGCGCTGGGACTACCTGACGCGCATCCACCCGGTCATCTCGTATTCCACCGAGTTCATCGACGTCTTCCTGGCGCGCGACCTGACGCACGGCGAGGCGAAGCTCGATGACGGCGAGTTCCTGGAAACCTTCATCACGCCGGTGGGGCAGGTGATCGACTGGGTCCGCAGCGGCCGCATCACCGACGTAAAAACCATCATCGGCGCGTTCTGGCTGGAAAAAGTGATCTCGGGTGCCTGGCAACCGGGCGAACAGCCACTGCCGCATTACGCCGTATAGTGGGTAGTGAGCCGCGTGGATTCTGCGCCATGCGGTTGCTCCCGAACGGTCGTTCTAAAAAATTTAGCACGACCGTTCACAAAATTTCGATTCGCGGATAATATAGCTTTTGACGGGCTGGAAAGATCATGAAGGTGCTCGACCTGCGCTGCGCGCATGACCATGGTTTCGAGGGCTGGTTTGCCTCGGAGGAAGATGCGCAGTCGCAAATCTCGCGTGACCTCGTCCAATGCCCGGTCTGTGGCGACCATGCCGTGACGCGGCTGCCCAGCGCGCCGCGCCTGAACCTGTCGGGCGCGACCGCGCGCGAAGGCAGCGCCAGGCCGGCGCAGCCGGCTGCCGCACCGGTGACACTGCAAGCGCTCTATATGAAGGCAGTGAAGCAGGTGCTGGCACAGACCGAGGACGTTGGCGAGCGCTTTGCCGAAGAGGCAAGGCGCATGCACTATGACGAGGCGCCGGAACGCGGCATTCGCGGTTCGGCCTCGGCGGAGGAGGTGCAGGCGCTGGCCGAAGAGGGCATCGAGACTTTCCCGCTCGTGGTGCCGGATGCGCTGAAGCAGACGGCTCACTGAATTGCGTCTTGTGCCCGTTGCTGTCGGCGCTTGACGTGCAGGCAGAACAACCGCCGGCGGCCCCACGCCAAACCGGCACCACTGGAGACGGGCATGGATCTCAACTACTCGGCGTCCGACAACGCCTTCCGCGAGGAAGTGCGTAGCTGGCTCGAAGCCAACTTGCCGGCGGACATCCGCAGCAAGATTCTCAACCACCGCCGTCCGAGCCGCGACGACCTGGTGCGCTGGCACAAGACCCTGGCCGGCAAGGGCTGGTCGGCACCGCACTGGCCCGTCCAGTATGGCGGCACCGGCTGGAACGCCACCCAGCGCCATATCTGGGATGAAGAGAATGCCCGCGTCGGCGCGCCCGGCGTGCTGCCGTTCGGCGTGGCGATGGTCGCGCCGGTGATCATGAAGTACGGCAGCGAGGCGCAAAAGTCGTACTACCTGCCGCGCATCCTGGACTGCACCGACTGGTGGTGCCAGGGCTATTCGGAGCCGGGCTCGGGTTCGGACCTGGCCTCGGTGAAGACCCGTGCCGAGCTGACTTCGGACGGCAAGCACTACATCGTCAACGGCCAGAAGACCTGGACCACGCTCGGCCAGCACGCCGACATGATCTTCTGCCTGGTGCGCACCGATCCCGAAGCCAAGAAGCAAGAGGGCATTTCGTTCCTGCTGATCGACATGAAGACCCCGGGCATCACCGTGCGCCCGATCATCATGCTCGACGAAGAACATGAAGTGAACGAAGTCTTCTTCGACAACGTCAAGGTGCCGGTCGAGAACCGCGTCGGCGACGAGAACCGCGGCTGGACCTACGCCAAGTACCTGCTGGGCCACGAGCGCACCGGCATTGCCCGCGTGGGCAACTCCAAGCGCGAGCTGGGCTTCCTCAAGCGCGTGGCGCGCCAGCAGCAGAAGAACGGCAAACCGCTGCTGGAAGACCCGGTGTTCGGCGCCAAGGTGGCCGCGCTGGAAATCGAACTGATGGCGCTGGAGATCACCGTGCTGCGCGTGGTCTCGAGCGAAGCCGCCGGCAAGGGCCCCGGCCCCGAGGCGTCGATGCTCAAGATCAAGGGCACCGAGATCCAGCAGCTGCTGACCGAGCTGATGGTCGAGGCCGTCGGCCCGTACGCCCAGCCGTTCGACACCGCCTACCTGGAGTGCGAGACCGAGCACGCCGTCACCGGCTACGACGACGCCGCGCCGCTGGCCGCGTACTACTTCAACTATCGCAAGACCTCCATCTATGGCGGGTCCAACGAAATTCAGAAGAACATCATCAGCCAGATGATTCTGGGGCTGTGAGGAGACACGCATCATGAACTTCAATCTCAGCGACGAACAGAAGCAGCTGGCCGACGCCGTCCGCCGTTTCATCGACAAGGACTACGGCTTCGAGTCCCGCAAGAAGAACTACGAAAGCGCTGCCGGCTACAGCGACGCCGCCTGGGGCTCGCTGGCCGAGCTCGGCCTGACCGCGCTGCCGGTGCCGGAAGCGCAGGGCGGGTTCGCGGGCAAGGCCCTGGACATGATGGTGGTGCAGCAGGAACTGGGGCGCGGCCTGATCGTGGAGCCGTACCTGGCCACGGTGGTCGGCGCCTACGCCCTAGGCCTGGCCGGTGGCCAGGACGCACTGCTGGAACAGGTCGCCGGCGGCGAGCTGAAGCTGGCCGTGGCCTTCAACGAGCCGCAGGCGCGCTATGAGCTGAACAACGTGCGCGTCACCGCCCGCGACGGCAAGCTCAGCGGCCGCAAGGTCGTGGTGGTGCATGGCGGCCAGGCCGACAAGCTGATCGTGTCGGCCCGCAGCAGCGGTGCCGAAGCCGAGCGGGACGGCATCTCGCTGTTCCTGGTGGATGCCAGGGGCGCCGGCGTCAGCATCAAGGACTACCGCACCATCGACAACCTGCGCGCGGCCGACATCACCTTCCAGGATGCCCCCGCGCAACTGCTGGGCGAAGCCGGCAAGGCCTTCCCGGTGATCGAGCAAGTGGCCGACTACGCTGCCGTGCTGCTGTGCGCCGAGGCCGTGGGCGTGATGGATACGCTCAACGCCGCCACGCTGGAATACGCCAAGACGCGCCAGCAGTTCGGCCAGCCGATCGCGCGCTTCCAGGCGCTGCAGCACCGAATGGTCGAGATGTTCATCCATGCCGAGCAGTCGCGCTCGATCACGCTGCTGGCCGCTGCCCGCTTCGAGGAAGCGTCGCCGGAAGAGCGCCGCCGCTATGTCTCCGCCGCCAAGGCGCGCGTGGGGCAGGCAGCGCGCACGGTCGGCCAGGAGGCAGTGCAGATCCACGGCGGCATGGGCGTGACCAACGAACTGCCGGCCGCGCACATGTTCAAGCGGCTGACGCTGATCAACACCACCTTCGGTGACGTGGATCACCACCTGGGCAGGTTTGCTGCCCAGCCCGGGTTCCAGGAAGCTGCCTGATCCTGCCCGTCCAGTCAAAACCGCGCTGTAGTCCAGGCGCGGTTTTTTTCTTTGGAGACCGTTAGGGGCGGGTTCGGCAAATACGGACGCCAGCCCCCGGCGGCCATGCGATCATTGCCTGGACAGACCTGGTGCCCTGGCGCCAATCACTACAGAGAGACAACCGATGCTGTATTTCGAGGACTTTGAAGTCGGCAGCCGCCGCGAACTGGGTTCGTACCTCGTCACCGAGGAAGAGATCCTGGCTTTTGCGCGCCAGTACGATCCGCAGCCGTTCCATATCGACAAGGAGGCCGCTGCCAAGAGCATCTATGGCGGCGTGATCTCGAGCGGCTGGATGACGTGCTCGATCATGATGCGGCTGCTGGTGCTGAGCAGCACCGGCAAGTCAGCCAGCATGGGCTCGCCTGGCGTGGATGAGATCCGCTGGCTCAAGCCCGTCTATGCCGGCGACACGCTCAGCGTCGTGCTGAATGTGCTCGATAGCCGCCCGTCGCAGTCCAAGCCGGACCGCGGCGTGATCCACACCCAGTGGGAAGCCACCAACCAGCGCGGCGAACTGGTCTGCACCGTCAAGGGCATGGGCATGTACGGCCGCCGGCCCGCCTGAGAACACTCAACCCACCATCGAGGAGACAACCGACATGCGCACCATCGCATCGCTTGAAGAACTGGAAAGCCTGCAGGGCCAGGAGGTCGCGGTCAGCGACTGGATCGAGGTGACCCAGCAGCAGGTCAACCAGTTTGCCGATGCCACCGGCGACCACCAGTGGATCCACATCGACGTGGAGCGCGCGAAGAAGGAGTCGCCCTATGGCGGCCCGATCGCCCACGGCTTCCTGACGCTGTCGCTGCTGCCCAAGTTCATGCACAACGCGCTGCACATGCCGTCGAAGATCGGCGTCAACTACGGTCTGAACCGCGTGCGCTTCACGGCGCCTGTGCCGGTAGGCAGCAAACTGCGGGCACGAATCAAGCTGCTCAAGGTCGATCGGCTCGATCCGCTGCCGAAGTCTCCTGAACTGGTGGGCGCTCAATCCACCTGGGAAGTGACGATCGAGCGCGAGGGCAGCGACCGTCCGGTGTGCGTGGCGGAGTCGATTTCGCGCCGATATGGATGAACTGCGGCTTGGTCCGCGCCAAGGGTTCTGACGCAGTGCGACAATATGCCACATAGTGTTGTCGCACCCCGAAAAGCCGCGCATGCGCGGCTTTCTGCATATTCATGGCCGAATTTGTGCGCTTGACGCCGGTCAATGCACGGAAAGCCATTTTCGAGGTCGATTGTCCGATAAAACGGACACTGTGTTTTGTGGCGTTGGGTTTACCCCTAATGTTGCATTGCGGTACAGTCGCGCCCACGATGTTTTACGTGTTGCGCTCCCCGGCCGAAAACCGCGCTTGCCCTCAGGGCCAGTCCGTCGGGAAGTGCAAAAACCTCGTATTCCAACGCTACCCGGCCGCTGTACTGAGCCGGGACCGTTCGCGGTTTCGGCCACCAGGTGCCGCAGCGCCGGCAAGGTCCCACAGGGCCTGCAGCGCGCGCAGTCAGTTGTCCTTCCGTGTTCACGGCGTTGCAAGGCCGCATGGTCCTCCGGCGTTAGATCCGCCGCCAGACCGCAACGCCAGCTAAGGACACGTCCTTCCGGTTTTCCCTCAGCCCCACGCCTCTTGCGCGAGCATCAGGCGGTTTAGCCACGCTTTTGCCCGAAGCGCGGTGTAACCAAACCAGTCGTGACATGAAGAAACCCATACTGCCGCGTTGGACGCGGTTCCTGCCTTGCCTTGGCCTGCTCCTGCTCGCCGGCTGCAACATGACGCTGCTCGACCCGAAAGGGCAGGTCGGCGTCGACATCAAGAACATCATCCTGATCGCTACGTGGCTCATGCTGCTGGTGGTGCTGCCGGTGATCGTGCTCACGCTGGTGTTCGCCTGGAAGTACCGCGCGTCCAATACCTCGGCGCGCTATGAGCCGGACTGGTCGCACTCCACCGCGATCGAAGTGGTGGTATGGCTGATCCCCTGCCTGATCATCATTGCGCTGGGCATCATCACCTGGAAGTCCTCGCACGACCTGGACCCGTACAAGCCGCTTGAATCCAGCAAGAAGCCGGTCACCGTCGAGGTGGTGGCGCTGAACTGGAAGTGGCTGTTCATCTATCCGGAACTGAAGATCGCCACGGTCAACCAGATCGCCTTCCCGGTCGACACCCCGGTGAACTTCAAGATCACCTCGGATTCGATCATGAATTCGTTCTTCATCCCGCAACTGGGCAGCCAGGTGTACGCCATGGCAGGGATGGAAACCAAGCTCCACCTGATTGCCAACGAAGCCGGCTCCTATGACGGCGTGTCCGCCAACTACAGCGGCGGCGGCTTTTCGGGCATGAAGTTCAAGGCGATGGCCATGTCGAACTACGAGTTCGACCAGTGGGTCGCCAAGGTTCGCGCCTCGTCCACCGAACTGGGCGTTGAAGGCTACAAGACGCTGGCACAACCCAGCGAGAAGGAGCCGGTCACGTACTACGGCAAGGTGGAAGACCAGCTCTTCCGCAACATCCTGCACAAGTACATGGACCACAGCGGCACGGCTGTCGCCGCCGACGGGTTCAAGGGCGGCCCGATCTGCACGTCGCGCAACACCCTCGGTGAAGAGCAGCTGTCGATGACCACGCCGGCCAAGCTGGCGCTGGGCGCGCAATCCTAGGAGCAATGATGTTTGGCAAGTTGAGTTTGTCGGCGATTCCGTTTCATGAGCCGATCATCATGGTCGTTCTGGCCGGCGTCGCCGTGGGCGGGGCCGCGCTGCTAGGCGCGATCACCTATTTCAAGAAGTGGGGCTACCTCTGGAACGAGTGGTTCACCTCGGTAGACCACAAGAAGATCGGCGTGATGTACTGCCTGGTCGCCCTGATCATGCTGCTGCGCGGCTTTTCCGACGCGATCATGATGCGCGCCCAGCTGGCGCTCGCCACCAATGGCGCGACCGGCGTGCTGCCGCCTGAGCACTACGACCAGATCTTCACCGCCCACGGCGTGATCATGATCTTCTTCGTGGCCATGCCGCTCATGACCGGCCTGATGAACCTGGTCGTGCCGCTGCAGATCGGCGCGCGCGACGTGGCCTTCCCGTTCCTGAACACGCTCTCGTTCTGGCTGTTCGTGGCGGGCGCCATGCTGGTCAATATCTCGCTGGGCGTCGGTGAATTCGCCAAGACCGGCTGGCTGGCCTACCCGCCGCTGTCGGGGCTGGACTACAGCCCGGGGGTAGGGGTGGACTATTACCTCTGGAGCTTGCAGATCTCGGGCCTGGGCACCTTGCTCACCGGCGTGAACTTCCTGGTGACGATCCTGCGCATGCGCGCGCCGGGCATGACGCTGATGCGCATGCCGGTGTTCACCTGGACCGCGCTGTGCACCAACGTGCTGATCGTGGCCGCCTTCCCGGTGCTGACCGTGACCCTGGCGCTGCTGGGCCTGGACCGCTACGTCGGTACGCACTTCTTCACCAACGACGGTGGCGGCAACGCCATGATGTATGTGAACCTGATCTGGATCTGGGGTCACCCCGAGGTGTACATCCTGATCCTGCCGGCGTTCGGCATCTTCTCTGAAGTGATCGCCACGTTCTCGGGCAAGAAGCTGTTCGGCTACAAGGGCATGGTGTACGCGACCGCCGCCATCATGGTGCTGTCGTTCATCGTGTGGCTGCACCACTTCTTCACGATGGGTTCGGGCGCCAACGTCAACGCGTTCTTCGGCATCACCACCATGATCATCTCCATCCCGACCGGGGTGAAGATCTTCAACTGGCTGTTCACCATGTACCGCGGCCGGGTTCAGATGACTACGCCGGTGCTGTGGACGCTGGGCTTCATGATCACCTTCGTGATCGGCGGCATGACCGGCGTGCTGATGGCTGTGCCGGCTGCTGACTTCGTGCTGCACAACAGCCTGTTCCTGATCGCCCACTTCCACAACGTGATCATCGGCGGCGTGCTGTTCGGCTACCTGGCCGGCATCACCTACTGGTGGCCGAAGGCGTTCGGCTTCAAGCTGAACGAGCGCCTGGGCAAGTACGCCTTCTGGTGCTGGCTGGTGGGCTTCTACTTCGCCTTCATGCCGCTGTACGTGCTGGGCCTGATGGGCATGACCCGCCGCCTGAACCACACCGACAACCCGGCCTGGACGCCGTGGCTGTACCTGGCCGTGGTCGGCGTGGTGTTCGTGGCGCTGGGCATCTTCTTCCAGGTGCTGCAGATCGTGGTGTCGATCCGCGACCGCAAGAAGCTGGCCGACGTGACCGGCGACCCGTGGGGCGGCCGCACCCTGGAGTGGGCCACCTCGTCGCCGCCGCCGTTCTACAACTTCGCGCACACCCCGGTGGTGCGTGACCTGGACGCGTTCGCCGACATGAAGGCCCGCGGCGAGACCCTGCCGACCGAAGGCTACGAGAAGATCCACATGCCCAAGAACACGGGCGCGGGCTTCATCATCGGCGCCTTCAGCCTGGTGTTCGGCTTTGCCCTGACCTGGCATATCTGGTGGATGGCCGCGGTTGGCCTGGTGGGCATGATCTGGGCGTTCATCCACCGCAGCAACGACGACCACATCGACTACTACGTGCCGGCCACCGAGGTCGAGCAGATCGAAACGCGCCAACTGCAGCGCATTGCTTCGCAAGCCTGAGAACCATGTCGACTCAAGTCCTAGACCGCATCCCCGCGCAGGCAGGCGCCTCGGCTCACGCCGACGCGCACGGCCATGACCATGCGCACCACGATACCAGTGCCAATACGGTGTATGGCTTCTGGATCTACCTGATGAGCGACTGCATCATCTTCGCCGGACTGTTCGCGGCTTTCGCCGTGCTGCGCGGCGAACTGGCAGGCGGCCCGTCGGCGAAGGAGCTGTTCGAGCTCAATTACGTGCTGGTGGAGACCTTCATCCTGCTGTTCTCCTCGATCACGTACGGCATGGCGATGATCTCGCTGCAGAACCGCAGCCTGAGCCGCGTGCAGGTGTGGCTCGGCGTCACGTTCCTGCTGGGCCTGGCCTTCATGGCGATGGAAATCAACGAGTTCCATCACCTGATCGCCGAAGGCGCCGGCCCGGGCCGCAGCGCGTTCCTGTCGTCGTTCTTCACCCTGGTCGGCACCCACGGCCTGCACGTTGCCAGCGGCATGCTGTGGATGATCGTGCTGATGTGGCAACTGTCGAAGAAGGGCATCACCCCGACCCTGACCAAGCGCCTGACCTGCCTGTCGCTGTTCTGGCACTTCCTGGACGTGGTCTGGATCGGCGTGTTTACCGTGGTCTACCTGATGGGACATCTGTGATGGCACAACACAACGCACCGGCGGCGCACGGCGCCCACGACTCGCACGATTCACACGCGGGCCACGACACCCACGCCAGCTTCAAGTCGTACGCGATCGGCTTCATCCTGGCCGTGATCCTGACCGTGATCCCGTTCAAGCTCGTGATGGACGGCAGCATGGACAAGGGCGCCATCCTCTGGATCATCCTCGGCATGGCCGTGGTCCAGATGCTGGTCCACCTGAAGTACTTCCTGCACCTGGACACGTCCTCCGGGCAGCGCAGCAACGTGATCGCGCTGCTGTTCACGGCGCTGATCCTGGTGATCGTGGTGGCGGGTTCGCTGTGGATCATGCACAACCTGAATGCCAACATGATGGTGATGTAAGGACCCAGCGTCCTGGTATCGAAAACGGGGCCCCGCGAGGGGCCCCGTTTTCATTGGTGCGTTGGACTATCGGGTCAGGGCCTGAACGTCTCCCCCCAGCACCACCCCTTCGCGACGCGGATCCGCGCCGCCCACCAACGCCGTCGAGCCCCCGACGGTAGTGCGGATGATCGCGGCCAGGCCGCTTGACTGCGCCACGGGGTTCACCGTGTGGCCCAGCTTGCGCAGGCCCTTGATCAGCGGGTCGTTGTTGCCCTGCATTCAATGTACGGATTTACAGACATCCGAATCGCCGTTAAGCGTTTGCTTACCAAAAGGATCGATTCTGGCGCACGCCCGCATCCCTGACGTCTGATAGCGGGCGCGATGCACCACCACTGCGCTGGTTGGAGTCAGCGCACTGTCTCGGTGCCCGGCAGGCATGCACGGCCATGGTGCTCATGCGGACCACTGGCCCGGTTTGCCCATGCAGGCCGCTTGTGGCCGGGCGGTGGCTGGTCCGACCCTATGGCACGCTAGTTGCAAAAGCATCACCCGGGGAGCGTAGTCCCTGACCAACACGACAAACGGGAGCTGCAAAATGCAACGACGTGACATGCTGAAGCTGTCGGCGGTAGCCGCGGCGATGATCGGTACCAGCCCGCTGGCGCTGGCGCAGTCCAAGGAGCCGATCAAGGTCGGCATCCTGCATTCGCTGTCCGGCACCATGGCCATTTCGGAGACGTCGCTGAAGGACGTGGCCCTGATGACCATCGACGAGATCAACAAGAGCGGCGGCGTGCTGGGACGCAAGCTGGAGCCGGTGGTGGTGGACCCGGCGTCGAACTGGCCGCTGTTTGCCGAAAAGGCGCGCCAACTGGTCACCAAGGACAAGGTGGCGGTGACCTTCGGCTGCTGGACCTCGGTGTCGCGCAAGTCGGTGCTCCCGGTCTATGAGGAACTGAACTCGCTGCTGTTCTATCCGGTGCAGTACGAAGGCGAAGAGATGTCCAAGAACGTCTTCTACACCGGCGCGGCGCCCAACCAGCAGGCGATCCCGGCGGTGGAATACCTGATGAGCAAGGAAGGCGGCGGCGCCAAGCGTTTCTTCCTGCTGGGCACGGACTACGTCTACCCGCGCACCACCAACAAGATCCTGCGCGCTTTCCTGAAGAGCAAGGGCGTGGCCGACAAGGACATCGAAGAGGTCTACACCCCGTTTGGCCACAGCGACTACCAGACCATCGTCGCCAATATCAAGAAGTTCTCGCAGGGCGGCAAGACCGCGGTGATCTCGACCATCAACGGCGACTCCAACGTGCCGTTCTACAAGGAGCTGGGCAACGCCGGGCTGAAGGCCAAGGACGTGCCGGTGGTGGCGTTCTCGGTGGGTGAGGAAGAGCTGCGCGGCATCGATACCAAGCCGCTGGTGGGCCACCTGGCCGCGTGGAACTACTTCATGTCGGTCAAGAACCCCGAGAACGACGCCTTCCGCAAGCAGTGGGCGGCATGGGTCAAGGCCAACAACCTGCCCGGCGGCGACAAGCGCGTGACCAACGACCCGATGGAAGCCACCTACGTGGGCATCCACATGTGGGCGCAGGCCGTGAAGAAGGCCGGCACCACCGATACCAACAAGGTGCGCGCCGCCATGTACGGCCAGACCTTCAAGGCACCGGACGGCTTCACGCTGACCATGGGCGAGAACCACCACCTGTACAAGCCGGTGATGATCGGCGAAGTCAAGGGCGATGGCCAGTTCTCGGTGGTATGGAAGACGCCGAAGGCGGTGCGTGCGCAGCCGTGGAGCCCGTTCATCGCGGGTAACGAAGGCAAGCCGGACAAGGTGATGTAAGCGGACGCCAGTCCGGCTCCGTGACGATGGCTTCCCTCTCCCGCAAGGCGGGGGAGGGGGGCGCATCGCCCCCTTTCGCACACCAGAACAACAAGGCGCTGAAGCGCCGCCACTGCGCCAGCCACTATGCCCAAACTACTTCCGACAATGGCCATGCCATGGCTGCGCGCCCTGCTGGCGGCGTTGCTGCTGGCGGCTGCGCCGTGGGCCGCGGCGCTGACGCAGGCCGACCTGAAGCCGCTGGCCGAAGACGATTTCGATGCCAAGACCGCCGCGCTGGCCGCACTGGCCAAGGCGCCCCCGGCGGAAGCCGGCCCGATCCTGAAGGCCCTGCAGGATGACGCGCTCCAATACGCAGCGTCGGTCGGCATGGTGCGCCAGGACGGCGACAAGACCGTCGATGCCATTACCGGCAAGCCGGTCGCGGTGAAAGCCGACGAACTGGAGTCCCTGACCCTGAACAACAGCCTGCGTGCGCTGGTCGACAGCGCCGCCAGCAGCCTGCTGCTGCAGTCACCCGACATCGCGGTGCGTGCGCAGGCGGTCGCCACGCTGCGCGCCCAGCCGGAAAGCGCCTCGCGCGCCGCGGTCGAAGCCGCGCGCAAGAACGAGGCCGATGCCGGCCTGCGCACCAGCCTGGACGTGATCTGGGCCAACCTGGTGCTGGCCGAGCCGGCTGACCCCGCAGCGCATGACGCGCGGCTTGAAGCCATCCGCATCCTCGGCAGCGACAGCAACCCGCAGAGCCGCCAAAAGCTGGCGCCGCTGGTGGAGCGCGACAGCGCCGGCAACTACCGCGAGCCCGATGCCGACGTGCGCCTGGCCGCGCAGCAGGCGCTGGACACGCTGCGCAGCGATCAGCGCCGCGCCGAGCTTATCGGCAACCTGTTCGCCGGGCTGAGCCTGGGCAGCGTGCTGTTGCTGGCCGCGCTGGGGCTGGCGATTACCTATGGACTGATCGGCGTCATCAACATGGCGCACGGTGAATTCCTGATGATCGGCGCCTATGCCACCTACGTGGTGCAGTCGCTGTTCCGCGCCTACGCGCCGGGTGCGTTCGACTGGTACCTTCCGGCGGCGCTGCCGGCCTCGTTCCTGGCCGCCGCGGTGGTGGGCTTCGTGCTGGAGCGGCTGGTGCTGCGCCACCTGTACGGCCGCCCGCTGGAAACGCTGCTGGCCACCTTCGGCGTGAGCCTGCTGCTGATGCAGGCAGTGCGCACGCTGTTCGGCGCGCAGAACGTGGAAGTGGCCAACCCGGCCTGGATGAGCGGCGGCATCGAGTGGATGCCGGGCCTGGTGATTCCCTACAACCGTATCGTCATCATCCTGTTCGCGCTGGCGGTAGTGGCGGTGGCGTGGGCGGTGCTGAACCGCACGCGGCTGGGGCTGTTCGTGCGCGCCACCACGCAGAACCGCACCATGGCGGCCTGCGTCGGGGTGCGCACCTGGAAGGTCGACAGCTACGCCTTTGCCTTTGGCGCCGGCATTGCCGGACTGGGCGGCTGCGCGCTGTCGCAGATCGGCAATGTCGGTCCCGACCTGGGCCAGGCCTACATCATCGATTCCTTCATGGTGGTGGTGCTGGGCGGGGTGGGGCAGCTGGCGGGCACCATCGTCGGCGCCTTCGGGCTGGGCATCATCAACAAGTTCATCGAGCCGTTCTATGGCGCGGTGCTGGCCAAGATCTTTGTCCTGGTGCTGATCGTGCTGTTTATCCAGAAGCGGCCGCAGGGACTTTTCGCGCTCAAGGGGCGCAGCGCGGAGGCATGATGCAGCGAGTCCAATCGAATTCTTCCGCCACCCCGTTCCGGCTTGCCGTGCCTGAGCGCCAGGCGCTGTTCTCGCGGCGCGGCTGGATGGCGCTGGCGGCGCTGGCGGTGATCGTCGGCATCGGCGTGCCAGTGTGCGCGCTGGTGTTGCCGGAGGGGCATCCGCTGCACCTGTCGGCCTATGCGCTGACGCTGGTCGGCAAGATCATGTGCTTTGCGCTGGCGGCGATCGCGCTGGACCTGGTGTGGGGCTACTGCGGCATCCTGAGCCTGGGCCACGGGCTGTTCTTCGCGCTGGGCGGCTACGCCATGGGCATGTACCTGATGCGGGCGATCGGGCGCGAGGGCGTGTACAAGAGCGACCTGCCGGACTTCATGGTGTTTCTCGACTGGAAGGAGCTGCCATGGTTCTGGCAGGGCACCGAGCACCTCGGCTATGCGCTGCTGCTGGTGGTGCTGGTACCCGGTGTGCTGGCGTGGCTGTTCGGCTTCTTTGCCTTCCGCTCGCGCATCAAGGGCGTGTACCTGTCGATCATCACGCAGGCGATGACGTATGCGGCGATGCTGCTGTTCTTCCGCAACGAGACCGGCTTCGGCGGCAACAACGGCTTTACGGACTTCAAGCGCATTGCCGGCTTTGCGATCGCGGCGCCGCAGACGCGCACGGCGCTGTTCGTGCTGACCTTCCTGGCGCTGCTGGCGGGCTTCATCGCCTGCCGCTATATCGTCACGTCCAAGCTCGGGCACGTGGTCACCGCGGTGCGCGATGCCGAGATGCGCGTGATGTTCTCCGGCTACAACCCGCTGGGCTACAAGCTGTTCGTGTGGACTTTTTCGGCGGTGCTGTGCGGCATAGCGGGCGCGCTGTATGTTCCTCAGGTGGGCATCATCAACCCCGGCGAGATGTCGCCCGGCAACTCGATCGAGATGGCGGTGTGGGTTGCCGTGGGCGGGCGCGGCACGCTGATCGGGCCGGTGATCGGCGCGTTCCTGGTCAATGGTGCCAAGACCCTGTTCACCGCCCACTTTGCCGAGTACTGGCTGTTCCTGCTGGGCGCGATGTTCGTGCTGGTGACCTTGTACCTGCCCGATGGCGTGACCGGGTTGTGGAACCGGCTGCGCGAGCGGCGCGCGGCCGCACCGCCAGCCGCTGCAGACCCTGTCTCCGCGCCTGCCGTGGCAGGCCGCACGGGAGGTGAAGCATGAATGCCGCACTCCAGCACGGCCAGGCCGAAAGCGGCGATGCCACCGGCCTGGGCCGCATCGTCGAGCCCGGCACCATCGATGTCTCGCACGGGCCGATCCTGTACCTGGAAGACCTGACGGTGCAGTTCGACGGCTTCCGCGCGCTGAACAAGCTGACGCTGTCGATCGACCATGGCGAGCTGCGCTGCGTGATCGGCCCCAACGGCGCCGGCAAGACCACGATGATGGATGTAATCACCGGCAAGACCGGCCCGCGCAATGCCAATGTCAGCGGGCGCGTGTTCCTGGGCCAGACCATCGACCTGATGCGGATGACCGAGCCGCGCATCGCGCAGGTGGGCATCGGCCGCAAGTTCCAGAAGCCGACGGTGTTCGAGCAGCACGCGGTGTGGGAGAACCTGGAACTGGCGATGAAGGCCGACAAGCGCTGGTGGTCGTCGCTGCGCGCGCGGCTGACGGCAGAGGGGCATCGCCGCATCGAGGAAACGCTGGCGCTGACCGGACTGGAGGCCGAGGCCTACCGGCCCGCCGGGCTGCTGTCGCACGGGCAGAAGCAGCGCCTGGAGATCGGCATGCTGCTGATGCAGCAGCCGCAGCTGCTGTTGCTGGACGAGCCGGTGGCCGGCATGACCGATGAAGAGACCATGCAGCTGGCGGCGCTGCTCAACGGCCTGCGCGGCAGCTGCTCGATGATGGTGGTCGAGCACGACATGGAATTCGTCGCCGCGCTCGCGGGCGATGCCGGCCAGGTCACGGTGCTGGCCGAGGGCAGCGTGCTGGCCGAAGGCACGCTCGACAGCGTCAAGCGCGACGAGCGCGTGATCGAATCCTACCTGGGAAGATAAGCATGCTGCAGGTCAATGCACTGAACCAGTTCTACGGCGGCAGCCACATCCTGCGCAATGTCAGCTTCGACGTGCCCGCCGGCAAGCTGACCACGCTGCTGGGCCGCAACGGCGTGGGCAAGAGCACGCTGCTCAAGTGCCTGATGGGCGTGGTGCCCACGCGCAGCGGCAGCATCCAATGGGAAGGGCAGGCGCTGGAGAAGAAAGCGCCGTATGAACGCGTGTCTGCCGGGCTGGCCTATGTGCCGCAGGGCCGGGAGATCTTCCCGCGGCTGACGGTGGAAGAAAACCTGCTGATCGGCGCCGCCAGCCGGGCGCGGCCGTCCGGCGTACCGGACCGGATCTACCAGTTGTTCCCGGTGCTGCGCACCATGCGGCTGCGCCGCGGCGGCGACCTGTCCGGCGGCCAGCAGCAGCAACTGGCGATCGGGCGCGCGCTGATGAGCGAGCCGGGCCTGCTGATCCTGGACGAGCCCACCGAGGGCATCCAGCCTTCCATCATCCAGGACATCGGCCGGGCGCTGCGGCTGCTGGTCGACGAGTTCGGCATGACGGTGCTGCTGGTCGAGCAGTACTACGAGTTCGCGCGGCATATTGCCGACCACTATGTCGTGATGAGCCGCGGCGAAGTGGTGGCGCGGGGTGCCGGCGCCAGCATGGAGCAGGACGGCGTGCGGGAGCTGATCGCCGTGTAGGGCGGATGCGCGGCAGCGCCGGGATTTGTGGGCCATACGCTGCTTCCGCCAAGGCGGGCGGCGCGCTATGATTGCTTGCAACTCCCGCCATAGCGCGCGTCCCCACCGCCGGCTGTCCTTGCCATGCGCCATCCCGATTTTCCTTCCGCCCTCGCCGTGCCCGCCGCATGGCAGGCTACCCTGCGGCTGCGCTTTGCGCAGCGCGGCGAACGCACTGCGCTGACCGAGCGGCGCCACCAGGGGCCGCTGCTGGTGCAGAAGCCGCTGTACCCGGAAGGAGGCATCTGCCATGCGGTGATCCTGCATCCGCCAGCGGGCGTCGCAGGCGGCGACAGCCTGGACATCGACGTGACGCTCGAGGCTGGCGCGCACGCCGTGCTGGCCACGCCGGGCGCCACCAAGTGGTACAAGTCGCTCGGCCGCGAGGCGGCGCAGCATGTGCGCCTGACGGTGGGCGCAGGCGCGCGGCTGGACTGGCTGCCGCAGGAGAACATCGTCTTCGACGACGCCCGTGCGCGGATTTCGACCGCGCTCGACGTCGCGCCCGGCGGCAGCGCAATCGGCTGGGATGCGGTGGTGCTGGGCCGGCAGGCATCTGGCGAGCAGTGGGGCAGCGGCGCGCTGTGGCTGGATACCCGCATCGGTGCCGGCGAACGCGCGCTGTGGATCGAACAATCGCATCTTGAGGCCGCGTCGCCGCTGCGCACCGCGGTGGCCGGGCTCGACGGACTCAATGTGCTGGGCACGCTGTGGGCGGTAGGCGAGGGCGCGACGCAGGAACTGGCCGAAGCGCTGGCCGAACAGCTGCCCTATGGGCCGGAGCTGCGCGCCGGCGTGACCTGCCTGGCCGCCAACGGCCAGTCGATGCTGCTGCTGCGCGTGCTGGGCCGGCAGATGGAAGCCGTGCGCCACGTCATGGTCGACAGCTGGCAGGCGCTGCGCATGCCGATCCACGGTGTCGCGGCGCGGCCGCTGCGGCTGTGGGCCACGTAGGCGGCCTACAGAGACAACCGAACCCAAGAAACCAGGAACAAGAGATGGAACTGACGCCGCGAGAGAAAGACAAGCTGCTGATCTTCACCGCCGCGCTGCTGGCCGAGCGGCGCAAGGCACGCGGGCTGAAGCTGAACTACCCGGAAGCGGTGGCGCTGATCACCGCCGCCATCATGGAAGGCGCGCGCGATGGCCGCACCGTGGCCGAGCTGATGCATGAGGGCACCACCGTGCTGAGCCGCGAGGACGTGATGGACGGCGTGGCCGAGATGATCCCCGAGATCCAGGTGGAGGCCACCTTTCCGGACGGCACCAAGCTGGTGACCGTCCACCATCCCATTGTCTGAACATGACCTATCCCCGATTTTGACCACGATAACAAGACCAACCCGAGAGCCGACATGAACCGTACCGCCTGCCTGCGTCTTGCCCTGGGCACTTCCCTGACCGTTGTCGCCGGCGCCGCCCTGGCACATCCCGGCCACGATGCCGCTACCGTCAGCGCCAGCCTGTGGGCCGGCCTGGCGCACCCTTTCACCGGTGCTGACCATTTGCTGGCGATGGCGGCGGTAGGCGTGTGGAGCGCCTTGATTGCCCGCTCGGCCGCCGATACGCTGCGCCTGCCGCTGGCCTTCGTGGCGCTGATGCTGGTGGGGGCTGCAATCGGCCTGTCCGGTGTGGCGCTGCCCGCAGTCGAACCGATGATCGCGGCCTCATTGCTGGTGATCGGGCTGCTGCTGGCGCTGCGCGCGAAGCTGCCGGCGTGGGCCGGTACGCTGCTGGTCGGCGGCTTTGCCATCTTCCACGGATATGCCCACGGGACCGAACTGCCCACCACCGCGGGCGCGCTGCCTGCGGTACTCGCATACGTAGGCGGATTTGCCGCCGCCACCATGGCGCTGCACCTGCTGGGCATTGGCGCCGGCACGCTGCTGCGCCGCCATGCCGGCTGGCTGGCCCGCGCGGCCGGTGCCGGCGTGGCGCTGTACGGCGCCAGCCTGCTGGTGGCCTGAGGAGAATGGCCATGATCCCCGGTGAACTGATGCCGGCCGACGGCGAGATTGAACTGAATGCCGGCCGCGCCACGGTCAGCGTGACGGTGGCCAATACTGGCGACCGGCCGATCCAGGTCGGCTCGCACTTCCATTTCTACGAGACCAACACCGCGCTCGCGTTCGACCGCGAAGCCGCGCGCGGCTTCCGGCTGAATATTGCCGCCGGCACCGCGGTGCGCTTCGAGCCCGGCCAGACGCGCACCGTTGAACTGGTGGCGCTGGACGGCGACCGCATCGTCTACGGCTTCAACGGCAAGATCATGGGAGCGCTGTGATGGCAAAGATCTCCAGGCAAGCCTATGCCGAGATGTTCGGCCCGACCACCGGCGACCGCCTGCGGCTGGCCGATACCGGGCTCATCATCGAAGTCGAGAAAGACTTCACCATCTATGGCGAGGAAGTGAAGTTCGGCGGCGGCAAGGTGATCCGCGACGGCATGGGGCAGAGCCAGCGCATGGCCAGGGATTGCGTCGACACCGTCATCACCAATGCGCTGATCGTTGACCACTGGGGCATCGTCAAGGCCGATATCGGCCTGAAGGGCGGGCGCATCGCGGCGATCGGCAAGGCCGGCAACCCGGATATCCAGCCGGGCGTGACCATCGTGGTCGGGCCGGGCACCGAAGTGATCGCGGGCGAGGGCATGATCGTCACCGCCGGCGGCATCGACAGCCATATCCACTTTATCTGCCCGCAGCAGATCGAAGAGGCGCTGATGAGCGGCGTCACCACCATGATCGGCGGCGGCACCGGGCCGGCCACTGGCACCTTCGCCACCACCGTGACGCCGGGGCCGTGGTACATGGAACGCATGCTGCAGGCGGCCGATGCCTACCCGATGAATATCGGCCTGCTGGGCAAGGGCAACGCCAGCCAGCAGGGGCCGCTCCTGGAGCAGGTGGACGCGGGCGCCATCGGCCTGAAGCTGCACGAGGACTGGGGCACCACGCCGGCGGCAATCGACACCTGCCTGTCGGTGGCGGACGCGACCGACACCCAGGTGGCGATCCACACCGACACGCTCAACGAAGCCGGCTTTGTCGAGGCGACCATCGCCGCGTTCAAGGGCCGAACCATCCATACGTACCACACCGAAGGCGCGGGCGGCGGCCATGCGCCCGACATCATCAAGGTGTGCGGCGAGGCCAACGTGCTGCCGTCGTCGACCAACCCGACGCGCCCGTACACAGTCAATACGCTGGACGAGCACCTCGACATGCTGATGGTGTGCCACCACCTGGACCCGTCGATTGCCGAGGACATCGCCTTTGCTGAAAGCCGCATCCGCCGCGAGACCATCGCCGCCGAAGACATCTTGCACGACCTGGGCGCGTTCTCGATGATCTCCAGCGACTCGCAGGCCATGGGGCGCGTCGGCGAGGTCATCATCCGCACCTGGCAGACCGCGCACAAGATGGCGCTGCAGCGCGGCAAGCTGCCGGGCGACCCCAACGATGCGCGCGGCGGGCACGACAACTTCCGCGTCAGGCGCTATATCGCCAAGTACACCATCAACCCGGCGCTGACGCACGGCATTGCCCATGAAGTGGGCTCGGTCGAAGTAGGCAAGTGGGCCGACCTGGTGTTGTGGCGTCCGGCGTTCTTCGGCGTCAAGCCCAGCCTGATCCTGAAGGGCGGCATGATTGCCGCGGCCGCGATGGGCGATCCCAATGCGTCGATCCCGACGCCGCAGCCGGTGCACTACCGGCCGATGTTCGCCTCGGCCGGCGGGGCGCTGCACCGTTCGTCGCTGACCTTTGTGTCGCAGGCGGCGCTGGCGGCCGGCATCGGCGAGCGCTACGGGCTGGCCAAGACGCTGTCGGCGGTGCGCGGCACGCGCACGGTAAGCAAGCGCGACATGGTGCACAATGACTGGCAGCCGCATGTCACGGTCGATCCGGAGACCTACCAGGTCGTTGCCGACGGCCAGTTGCTGACCTGCGAGCCCGCCACCGAGCTGCCCATGGCGCAGCGCTATTTCCTGTTCTGACTGGCCGGGGCCCGCGCCCCGCATCGCCCATGCTGAAGATCGACAAACTCCTGAGCGCCCCGCACGGCATCGCGCCCGTGCTGGTGCGCCGCGCGCCCAAGCTGGTCCTGCCCTTCGCCGAACGCAGCAAGAGTCGCCTGCGCGCGGTGCTCGACAACGGTGACGAAGCCGCGCTGTTCCTGCCGCGCGGCACCGTGCTGCGCGGCGGCGACTTGCTGGTGGCCGAAGACGGCAGCTTCGTGCAAGTGCAGGCCGCTACCGAGGCGGTGCTGGAAGTGCGCGCGGAAGACCCGCATGCGCTGATGCGTGCGGCCTATCACCTCGGCAACCGCCATACGCCGGTGGAGATCGGTTGCGACTACCTGCGGCTGGAATACGACCCGGTGCTGGCCGACATGCTGCAGCGTCTGGGCGTGCGCGCCGAGCGTGCCGAGCTGCCGTTCGAGCCGGAGGCGGGGGCATATGGCGGCGGGCACAAGCATGGGCACGATGCGACGTTTGCGGAGGACTATGCGGCCGCGCAGGCGGTGTTTCATGAGCATCATGGGCACTCGCATGCGCACGACCACGATCACATGCATGACGAGCAGTGTGGGCATAAGCACTGAATTTTGCGCTGCAAAGGGATGGGTGCCGGACCATGCCAACCGATGAAGAACTGAACTCGCCGATACTCCCCTCTCCCGCTTGCGGGAGAGGGGCAGGGGGAGAGGGCAGGCGCCTGCCAGCGCCAACGTTCGTCCGTATGCTGCGGTCCAATCAGACGGAAGCTGAATGGCGCCTTTGGTATCACTTCCGAGCTCACCGATTTCTAGGTCTGAAGTTCAAGCGCCAATTTCAGCTCGGTCCCTACGTTGTGGATTTCGTTTGCATGGAGCTAAAGCTAATGATTGAAGCGGATGGTGGCCAGCATAACGGTCCATTAGACGCCAAACGTGACGCTCGGCTTGGACGAGAGGGATTTCGTGTACTCCGGTTCTGGAATCACGAGGTATTGCATCAAACTGAGTCGGTGCTGGAGCGGGTTCGTCAGGTTGTGATGGATCGTAACTATTCAGCGGGCATGGGCGAAAGCACGTTGCCGGTGAACGCGTGAGCCAAGGCTTCAAAGAGAGGTCGGGACTGCTTGCGCAGGGTGGCGAGGTAGGAGCGGATGGTGCAGAACGCGTCGAGACCGTTTTGGCTGCGGAAGCAGCCAGAGACTTTCTGCTTGAGCTTGGGCATGCGGATGTCGCGCTCGGCCAGATTATTCGTAAATGGCACCCGATGATCGGCAATAAAGCGCCAGACCTGGTCGGCATGACGTTCCAGACGCGCCAGCAGATTGAACGCAGGGCTTTGCTTGATCTTGCCTCGCTGCTTTGCCTGCGAGGGGGCACGCTGCTGCTGCGGATTGAGTCTACGGCCTTCGGCAATCAACTTGCTCGAACGCTGCCGGTAGTAACTTTGACGCTGTTTGGGCAGGCTCTGCGCACCCTGGTCGATACTGCGGCCGACCTCGCCGCACGCTTGGCGCAGCAGCTCAATCAGCTTTGCGGCCCAGGGCTGCTGTGTGGTTTCCGAGATGAAAATCAGCTCGCGCAGGTGATGGGCGTTGCACAACGCGTGCTCGCATTCATAGTGCGCATAGGGGGCCCAGCCGTCATGCACGGCAACGCCCGTGAACGCCGGGAGAATGCCGTGACTGTCCATGGCCTCTTTGCCCCGCTTCTGATGCGCGCCCAGCCAGCTGAGCATCGCCGTCGATACGCTATGCAGCCAGTGAAGCTTGCCTGCCACGTGCACCCCCGATTCGTCGAAGTGTGCCACGGTCGCCTCCTGCAACGCCTGCCTGATCTGTGCAACGGCAGGCTTGAGCGCAAAGGCGGCTTCGTTGATGCAGTTCTGGACTGTACCTGTGCTCAGCCGCACACCGAACAGATCGGCCAGCGCCTGGGTCGTACGGTCCACCGGCAGCTGCTGATATTGCGTCAGGTACACGACTGCCGCCTTGATCTGCGATCCGTACTGCGCCGCCTGACTCACGCCTGCGGGGAACGCTGCGCGATGCACCTTCCCGCATCCGCACTGTGCCCGCTCGACGCGATGCTCGGTCACTTCAAAGCGGATTGGCGGCAGGTCAATGACCTGCCGCGATTCGGCCAATACCGACACGTCCTCGCGGGCAATCGGCTGACCACAAGCGTCGCACAACGGCGCAACCGAATGGATTTCAACGTGATCAGGCTGCTCAACGCGCTTGAGCGTGTTGCCCTTGTGGCCGGGCTGACCACCGGCCTTTGCTTTGCCACGCTCGCGCAGAGACTTCGGCTTGCGGCGCAAGCCATCCGACGATGGCGGCTTGCTCGAGTTGTGACTGTCCTTCCCGAGCCTTGCCTCCAACTCATCCACCCGCTTCAGAAGCGTATTGACCATTGCGACCAGTTCGATGATGAACGCATCTTTCTGCTCGTGCGTCATCGACTTCAAATCGGGAACCGGCAACTCGGGGGTCTTATTCGACATCCCGACACTATGCCGGGTTCAGCCAATGTTTACAACACCCGCTGAATAGTTACGATGGATCTTGGGTACTTGGAAGCGCCGGCCCTCTCCCCCAACCCCTCTCCCGCAAGCGGGAGAGGGGAGCAAACCACCGCTCGATCGGATGGGCTGCCATGACGCAAATCAATCAGCTCATCTCACTGCTGCACCTCGCATCGCCATCCCTGCCGATCGGCGGCTTCAGCTATTCGCAAGGCCTGGAAGCTGCGATCGATTGTGGCAGCGTGCACGATGCGCCCAGCGCCGAACGATGGATCCGCGACAACCTGCTGCATGTGCAGGCGCAATGCGAAGCGCCGCTGTGGCTGCTGCTGCATCGCCACTGGCTGGCAGGCGACGCTGGGCAAGTACGGACGTGGAACGACTGGTTCCACGCCACGCGCGAAACTTCCGAATTGCGGCTTGAGACAGAGCAAATGGGCTGGTCGCTGTCCAGGCTGATTGCGCAGATGGAGTGGGGCACGCCCGTGCTGCGCGAGACGCTGGCGTCGCTGTCGCCGGTCTGCCTGCCGACGGCGTTCACTGCGGCATGCGTGGCGCTTCAGGTCGAGGCGCGCGATGGCCTCGCCGCCTATTGCTTCAACTGGGCCGAGAACCAGGTCGCCGCGGCGATCAAGGCGGTGCCGCTGGGCCAGGTGGCGGGGCAGCACATGCTGCGGCGCCTGCACGGCGCGGTGCTCGACACGGTCGATGAAGCCGCGCGCCGCGCTGAAGCCACGCCGCCGCAACTCTCCACCTTTTCCCCGATGCTGGGCCTGCTTTCCGCGCGCCACGAAACGCAGTACTCCCGGCTGTTCCGATCCTGAATCCATACCGCACCATGACCCAGGCCCGTACCAAGAAGAACCCTCCGCTGCGCGTCGGCGTCGGCGGCCCGGTTGGCTCCGGCAAGACCACGCTGCTGGAAATGCTGTGCAAGGCGATGCGCGACCGCTACGACCTGGTCGCCATCACCAACGACATCTACACCAAGGAAGACCAGCGCCTCTTGACGATCTCTGGCGCGCTGCCGGCGGAACGCATCATGGGCGTGGAAACGGGCGGCTGTCCGCACACCGCGATCCGCGAAGACGCCTCGATCAACCTGGAGGCGGTGGACCGCATGCTGGCGCGCTTCCCGGATGCGGACGTGGTCTTCATCGAGTCCGGCGGCGACAACCTCGCCGCCACCTTCAGCCCAGAACTTTCTGATTTGACGATCTACGTTATCGACGTAGCCGGCGGTGAGAAGATTCCGAGAAAGGGTGGGCCGGGCATCACCAAGTCCGACTTGCTGGTGATCAACAAGACGGACCTGGCGCCATACGTCGGGGCATCGCTGGAAGTGATGGAGAGCGATGCGCGCAAGATGCGCGGCGCCCGGCCGTTCGTGATGGGCAGCGTCAAGTCCGGGCAGGGCCTGGACGAGGTGATCCGCTTTATCGAACGGCAGGGCATGCTGGGCGTCTAGTCTCCGTTGTCGCCCTTGGCGGTGTTAGGGGCGTGAGTCAGCGACGGGCGGAAGCTGCCCTTGCCCGCCAGCGCCCGTGCCACCGCGGCCACCAGGTTCAGCTCGGGCTCGGTCAGCTCCGCCATATGGCGTACGGTGGCCTCGATCGCCGCGCGCTGGCGGTTGCCGAAGGGCGCACGGGATTGCTCCACCTGCAGCTGGCTGGCGTCATGGCGGCTGAAGTCGAGCATCTCCGGGGTCGGCACGGCGAGCGTCTCGGCCAGCCTGCAGATGTTGGCGAGCGCCAGGTTGCGCTTGCCGCTTTCGATGCCGCTCAGGTATGAGCGCGACAGTCCGCTTTCAAGCGACAGGGTCTCCTGGGACCAGCCCCGCTGCTTGCGTAGCCAGGCAAGATGCAATCCGAATAGTCTGAGATTTCGAGAAGTCATGGGGTCATGAAAGGTTCGGAGTGGTCTGAGGCTAAGGGTTTGACCTTGAGGCCACGACAACTTATCCTCCTCCTCACTATCGGTGTCCGATCCGCAAATTGAGGGGTGCGCCAGGCAAAATGGCGCGACACGATGGCATCAACCGGACGGCCTGCATGGCCGAGCCAAACGGGCCACTGCGCAATGCCGCGCGCATCGCTGTCATGCGTGCGCCGCGCTGCGCGGACAGCCGCCTTGCGGCCTGTCGCCCTGCAGGGGGATTGCCATGCAGATCTTCACGCTGTTCGAGGCGCGGATGCGCGCCCTCCATGCCGACCGCCACGTGCCGTCGGACTTCATTCCCGGGTTCCAGTCACGCTTGCTTGCCGCTGCTGCCGGCCTCGGCAGCACCTGCGACTACGTCTTTCTCTGCGCCGGCGAGACCCAGGCTGAATTTGCCGCGGAACGCCATGAATGGTGGGGCTGCCTGCGCGGGGGCCTGCGGCTGTGGTCGCCCGGGCGCGGCTGCCTGCTGATGGGCGGCGGCGAGCTGTTTGCACCGGCGCCAGGCGTGCCGATGCAGGTGCAGGCGATGGTCGACACCATCCTGGTGCGCACCGTGCCGCGAGGGCCGGCCGATGCCTCGCGGCCGGTGGTGCTGCCTGCAGGCGGATGGCGTTGCGCGCTGGGTGGCATTGCCGCGGTCGAGGCCAATGGCGCAGACGGGATGGCGGGCATGCACGTATTGCCGGCCGAGGTGGTGCGGGCAGAGGGCCCGCAGCCGGAGCAGGGCATGCGGCCGGAGTTTATCCAGCTCGACCAGTCCGGCGAAGACTGGGCGCAGCGGCTGCAGGCGCGCGGGCTGCGCTGGGCGCTGTGCTATCGCGGCGCCATCGGCCTGCACTGGCATGGCGCGCTGGTGCGGGCCGGCGGGGACATGGCCTTCCTGCAGCCAGGCACGCTCTACGCGCCGGACCCGCACGAATCATGCCGGCTCGATGTGCTGTTGCCGGGCACCGGCCTGCTGTGCTGCTTCGGGCCGGGCGATGACGCGGACCTTGGCGTTGCGGCCCGCGGCGGCCGGCGCGCGGACGGGTATGCCGTTGCGTGCCACGCGCTGGCGCCGTCCTGATGCCAGCCGGGGCAGCCGGGGCCAGGGTCCCGGCTGCTGCAGTCCCAGGCTCAGTGCCGCTTGTATTGCGTGGCGCCGAACAGGACCTCGCGTGCCTTGTCGTCCTGCAGCGCCTTGCGCGCGCTGGCCAGCACCTCCACGCCGCGCTTGACCGCGGGGCGCTCGGCGATCTCGTTGAACCAGCGCTTCAGGTTCGGGTAGTCGTCCAGGTCCACGCCCTGGTTCTGCCAGCTGCGCAGCCACGGGAAGGTGGCAATGTCGGCGATGGTGTACTGCTCGCCGGCCAGGTAGGCGTGCTTGGACAACTGCGTGTCGATCACGCCATACAGGCGCTTGGCCTCGTTGGTGTAGCGGTTGACCGCGTACTCGATCTTCTCGGGCGCGTACATGCGGAAGTGGTGCGCCTGGCCCAGCATCGGGCCCACGCCGCCCATCTGGAACATCAGCCACTGCAGCGTCTCGTACTTGCCGCGCACGTCCTCGGGCAGGAACTTGCCGGTCTTGCCGGCCAGGTAGAGCAGGATGGCGCCCGATTCGAACAGCGAGATCGGCTTGCCGTCCGGGCCGTCGGGGTCGACGATGGCGGGGATCTTGTTGTTGGGGCTGATCTTCAGGAAGTCCTCGCCGAACTGGTCGCCGGCGCCGATGTTGATCGGATGGACCTTGTACTCCAGGCCGCATTCTTCCAGCATGATGTGGACTTTGTGGCCGTTGGGCGTGGCCCAGGTGTAGACGTCGATCATCGCAAAAGATCTCCTGGCTGCGATCGTTGGGGATGGCCACATCAACCACTGACGTGGCGAACCGGGCGATTTAAGCACAGAAGAAAAAAACGCGCAGACTGGCTGCGCGTTTTCCATACTGCCGGCAGGGCCGAAGCCCCGCGGCGTTGCCAGGCGGTCAGAACCCGCGTGCCACCGGCATCCTGATGTCGTCCGGGTTCAGGTTCATGTGCTTGGCCAGCTCCAGCTTGGCGATGGCGTTGCGGTGCACCTCGTCCGGACCATCGGCCAGGCGCAGCGTGCGCTGGTGCGCCCACCAGTTGGCCAGCGGGAAGTCGCTGGAGACGCCGGCGGCGCCATGGACCTGGATGGCCCAGTCGATCACCTTCAGCGCCACGTTCGGGGCGATCACCTTGATCATGGCGATCTCGGCCTTGGCCACCTTGTTGCCCACCGTGTCCATCATGTACGCGGCCTTGAGCGTCAACAGGCGCGCCATCTCGATCTCGCAGCGGGCTTCGGCGATGCGTTCCTGCGTCACGCCCTGGCTGGACACCGGCTTGCCGAAGGCCACGCGCGACAGCGCGCGCTTGCACATCAGTTCCAGCGCGCGCTCGGCCACGCCGATGCTGCGCATGCAGTGGTGGATGCGGCCCGGGCCTAGGCGGCCCTGCGCGATCTCGAAGCCGCGGCCTTCGCCCAGCAGGATGTTCGAAGCCGGCACGCGCACGTTCTTCAGCTCGATCTCCATATGGCCGTGCGGCGCGTCGTCGTAGCCGAACACCGGCAGGAAGCGCTTGATGGTGATGCCCGGGGTATCGGCTGGCACCACGATCATCGACTGCTGCTCATGGCGGCCGGCGTCGGGATTGGTCTTGCCCATCACGATGTAGACCTTGCAGCGGGGGTCGCCCGCGCCCGACGACCACCACTTGGTGCCGTTGATCACGTAGTGGTCACCGTCGCGCTCGATGCGGCATTCGATATTGGTCGCGTCCGACGAGGCCACGGCCGGCTCGGTCATCAGGAAGGCCGAGCGGATCTCGCCGGCCAGCAGCGGCTCGAGCCACTTGTCCTTCAGCTCCTCGGAGGCATAGCGCTCCAGCGTCTCCATGTTGCCGGTGTCGGGAGCCGCGCAGTTGAAGACCTCGGCCGACCAGGGCACCCGGCCCATGATCTCGCACAGCGTGGCGTATTCCAGGTTCGACAGGCCCTGAGGGGCGCGCGGCGAGCGCGGCAGGAACAGGTTCCACAGGCCGGCCGCGCGTGCCAGCGGCTTCAGTTCCTCGATCACCTTGGTCGGCACCCAGGCGTTGCCGGCGCGGCGGTTGGCGTCGATCTCTGCGGCGAAGCGCTTTTCGTTCGGGTAGATGTGCTGGTCGAAGAAGGCCAGCAGCTTGGCCTGCATTTCCTTGACCTTCGGGCTGTATTCGAAATCCATGTGGTCTCCTCGCTACGGAATCAGTGGACGCCGGGGTGGGCGGCGGCGCCTCGTTGGCCTCGGCAGGCCTCGGCATCAGTGCGGCATGGGCCGATGGAATGCACTCTATCTGAAAGCTGGTAATAAGAAAAATGAATTTTCTGGATTTGCCAGTATCAATTCCCTGCATTCCGTGCCAGAATCCTCGGCATGCAGCTCTCCCGCATCGACCTGAATCTCTTCGTGGTGTTCGACGCCATCTACAGCGAAGGCAGCATCACCGCGGCCGCGCGCCAGCTCAACCTGACGCAGCCCGCGGTCAGCCATGCGCTGGGCCGGATGCGCACGCTGTTCGACGACCCGCTGTTCGAGCGGCGCGGGCAGGGCATGGCGCCCACGCCGCTGGCGCGCTCGCTGGCCGCCGAGGTGCGCAGCGCGCTGCAATCGTTCGCGCGCACGCTGCAGGATACGCCGCACTTCGATCCCACCAATACCGTGCGGCGTTTCACCATCGGCATGCGCGACGCGCTGGAATCCACGCTGCTGCCGCCGCTGATGGCGCGTGTCACGGCAATGGCGCCGCAGGTGGAGATCGCCGCGATCCGCTTCGACCGCCGCGAGATGGAGTCCGAGCTGCTCGCCGGCACGCTGGACGCCGCGCTGGACATCCTGCTGCCGGTCTCGCCCGCCATCCACCACGCGCCGTTCATGGCCGATCCGATGGTGGTGCTGGCGCGGCGCGACCATCCGCTGGTGAAGAAGGAACTGACGCTTGAGCGCTACCTGGCGGCCGAGCATGTGCATGTGTCGTCGCGCCGTCGCGGCGCCGGGCTGGAAGACCAGGCGCTGCACCGCATGGGCCTGACGCGGCGCGTGCGCCTGCGTTGCCAGCACTACGCGGCCGCGTGCCGCGTGGTCAGCTGCACCGACCTGCTGGCTACGCTGCCGCTGCGCTATGCGCGCATCGCCAATGAGCCCTATGCCAACCGCGTGCTCTCGCTGCCGTTCAAGGTGCCGTCGCTGGAACTGCACCTGTACTGGCATGCGGGTGGCGAAAACGACGGTGCCAACCGCTGGCTGCGCGAGCAGCTGATGGCGGTGATGGCCGCGCTCGGCACCGGCATGGCCGACGTGGCCGCCGCCGGCTAAGTGCGCCCGCGCCCGCATGGCTGGCACCGCAAGGGCCCCGCGCGGCGCCCCGGTGCGGCGCGCGCGGGTCACACGTAAGGAATTGTTCATGGGCTAGACCCTGCCGGTCCGCGCCCATACCATCGTCCGGTCTTTCTGCCCCCGGCGCCGCTGCCGCGAGCCCGTGTCCACACGGTGCTGGCGATGGTTGCCGCGCCGGCTGTCCGCGCCTGCGGATCCCCCGGGGCAGGTTCCTTCCTCCGATGACCACGACGATTCAGAACGATGACCGGGAAACGCTTGCTTGCTGATCACCAACCCATGCTGCCGCGACGCACGCGGCGCACCACGCTCGCCCTGACCACGCTTTGCGCCGCTGCGGCGCTGGCACTGTCCGCATGTGGCGGCGGTGGTGGCGATGGCGGCGGCGGCGGTACTTCGTCGGGCGCATCGCAAGCGAACGGGCAGGCCAGCGCGCCGTCCGGCTCGGGCTCGACCATGCCATCCACCGCAGGTGCCTGCTATACCGTCAGCGGCACGGCGCCGGCACCCGCGGCGGGCGGCGGCATCTCGCTGCTGCCGGCGCGCGGCAGTGCGGTCAGCAATTACCGCGTGCTGGACGAGCCGCGCACCGCCGGCCTGTGCTACGCCAACTATCGGCGCGAGCAGGTGGGCCTGCCGCCGCTGGCGGCACGCGATCCGCTCAATACCGTGGCGCAGAACCACACTGCCTACATGCTGGCCAACGCCACGCTGACGCACGACGAGACCAGCGGCAAGCCGGGCTATACCGGCGCCACGCCCAACGAGCGCATCCAGGCCGCCTATCCGACCAATGCCACCGCGGAAGTCGTGGCCGGGGCCAACCGCTGGACCTCGGTTGCCAATGCGCAGCTGTCGATGTCGCCCAAGGACGCGCTGGTGTCGGACCTGGTCAACGCGCCGTTCCACCGCGCCGCGCTGCTGGGCAGCTACGGCTCGGCCGGCAGCGGCTTTGCCGAGCGCGTGGGCCCGGACGGCAGCGGCACCTCGGCCAGCTACTACCAGACCATTGACCTGGCCGATGCATCGAAGGGCGGCAGCGACAACCAGATGGTGGCCTACCCGTACAACGACCAGGCCGACGTGCCGGCCAGCTGGGTCAACTCGGAAAGCCCCAACCCGGCGCCGGGCTACGAGGGCAAGACCGTGGGCTATCCGGTATCGCTGCAGGCCATCAACACCTCGCTGCAGTTCGACGCCGACAACTTCGTCATCACCGACGCGCAAGGCAACAATGTCAGCTGCCTCAAGGTCGACAGCCGTTCGTCGGGCCTCTCCAGCGCGGCACGCGGCCTGGCGATCTGCACGCCGGTGGCGCCGCTGGCCAGCCAGCAGCGCTACAGCGTGCGGGTCACCGGCCGGCTGGGTTCGCAGCCGGTGGACCTGAGCTGGTCGTTCACCACGCGCTGACCAGCACTCGCCAACGCACCGGCGCGCTCATTGCGGCGCGCCGTGCCGCAGTTCGATGCGCACCTGGCCCGGGGCCAGCGTGCGGTCGGCCTGCACGGCAAATGGCACCGGCGGGCGTTGCGCCGCCGGCATCGACTGCCAGAGCCGTCCTGCCCATTCCCTGATTGCCTCACTGTCCGGTTCGGCCGCCAGCAGCGTGACCGATGCCGCCGCCGGCACGCGCGCAGCCGTGGCGGCGGGGTCGTCCTGGATCGACACGACCATGCTGGATGCGGTGTGCGCGGCGGGGGCGCGTGCGGCCGTCATCGGTGGCGCGGCCTTGCGGGCGAAGTCTGCACGCGGCGCGGTCGCCGGCGGTGCCGTGGGTGCCGGCATTGCCGGCTGCGGGACTGCCTCTGCCATGGCCGGATAAGCGGGAGCGGCTGGTGCGGCGGCCACGGCCGGCGCCTGGGCGGACAAGCTTTCAGTCGCCTGCGGCCGTGGTGGCGTGGCGGCCTCGCGTGGCGCCGTGCCCCCGGCCGTTGCCGGCGCGCGGCTGCGCTGCCCGGCGTGCGCCGGGGCAGGCCGCTCTTCCCGCCGCGGGGCCGGGGCAGCCTTCGCGGCTGGCGGCGGGTTTGCCGGCGTGGCCGTTCCGGGTTCCGCCGCAGCTTGCGGTGCGGGCGCTGCTGCCATCTCTGCGGCGGGTGCCGCGGCCGGGGCGGACACCTGTTCAGGCGCCGATACCGGCAGCAGTGCGCCATCATCGATCTGCCGCAGCACGATGCTGGTGGTCAGCCCGGCCACCGCCGCGACGCTGGCCACGAGTCCCAGCGAGCGCCACCACCGCCGCGCGCGCGCGGCGCGCGCTGCCATGGATTGCGCTGCGGTCCGTGTTGCCTGTGGCGGTGTTGCCGCCTCAGCCGCCTGTGTCTGCAGCCACGCGCTGGCAGCGGCACCGACCGGGGCACCCAGAATCTCCGCCGCGGGCTCGCCTGACGCCACGCGCGCAAGCAGCGCATCGCGTCGCGCGGCCTGCGCCGCCTGCAGGCGCGCGGCTTCTTCCAGCACCGCCGTGGCCAGCGTTGGCGGCGCGGCGAAGGGCAGCGCCGCCGCGCCGGCCCGCTGGCGATCCGCTTCCTGTTGTGCCGCGCGTGCGGCCGCGTGCACCGACTCCGCCAGCGCAGCGGACGGCGCGTAAGCGGGCAGCTCCCGCAGCAGTGCCGAAAGCCGGTCCTTGCCGTCGATAAAGCGGTCGGCCGCGTTCACGACGGCGTCTCCTGCGAGCCCGGCACACTGCCGGCCAGCTCTGCGCGCAGGCGCGCGAACGCATAGCGCATCCGGCTCTTCACGGTCTCGAACTTCTCGCCGAGCATCTGCGCAATCTCTTCGACGCTCATGTCGCTGAAGAAGCGCAGCACCACCACCTCGCGCTGGGAGACGGGCAGCTGCAGCAGCGCGCGATGCACGTGGTGCGCGTGCTGGCGCAACTGCAGCTCTGCTTCCGGCGACAGGTCGTCGGCCGGCATCTCCGCTGGCTGGTCGTCCAGGGCTTCGCGCTGGCGCGCATCGGCGCTGCGCACCCGGTCGAGCCAGGTATTGCGCGCGATCTGGAACAGGAAGGTGCGGAACGCCGCGTCAGGCTGGTAGTCGCCGCAGCGGGTCATCAGCTTGACCCAGGTCTTCTGCGCGATGTCTTCCGCTTCGCCGCGGTTGCCCTGGCACAGCCAGGCCACGTAGTTGTAGAGGCCGGCGTTATGGCGGCGGAACAGCTCGGTGACGGGCTGCTCGATGATGCCGCCCGCCACCAGCAGCATCAGGTCATGGTCGGGCAGCGCGGACAGCGCGGCGCCGGGCGTAGCGGCTGTGGGCGCAGCGGAAGGGGCGGGGGCGGGTGCCTGCATGCGCCCGAGTATAGGAGAGCGCAAGGCGGCGCGACAGTCTGTCGCACCGCCTTGCGCCGGCTCGCGGCCCGGGCTGGTGTCAGCGTGCCGCACGCTCGGCCGGCCCGCCGCTGGTGGCACCGGCCGGACTGGCCGTGGCCAGGCTCTGTGCCAGGTCCACCAGCTTGAGGAACTCGCCCCGATAGCCAAAGCGGTCGGTGCCGCGGGCGCCCTGGGCCAGCGCGCGGGCATCGGCGTAGCGCCAGTCGCCGGTGAACTTGCCGCCGCGCAGCACCTGGCCGAAACCGGCCACCGCCGCGGCAAAGCGGAAGTCGTCATCGCCTTGCGCCAGCGGGCGGATGGCCTGGCGCGCGACGGTGATGTCCATCAACTGGCTGGTGCTGGCGGCGGGCAGCTTGTAGCGCAGCTTGACGTGCGCGAGCTCGCCGTCGCGCCCCAGAGCGGGTGCGGCCGGCTGGTAGCGCAGCGGATCGACCAGCCCGGCCTGGCCGGCCAGCGTCAGTTCATACAGCGCCGTCACGGTGTGGCCCGCGCCGATATCGCCGGCATCGACCTTGTCGTTGTTGAAGTCCTCGCGCGCCAGCATGCGGTTCTCGTAGCCGATCAGGCGATACTCCTTCACCGTGGCCGGATTGAATTCCACCTGGATCTTCACGTCGCGCGCGATGGTGGCCAGCGTCGAGCTGATCTCGCTGACCAGCACCTTGTTGCCTTCCATCAGGTTGTCGATATACGAATAGGCGCCGTCGCCGGCATCGGCCAGCTGCTCCATCAACTGCTCGTTGTAGTTGCCGGTGCCGAAGCCGAGCGTGGACAGCGACACACCGGACTTGCGCTTCTCTTCCACCATGCTCCTGAGCTGCCGGAAGTCGGTCACGCCCACGTTGAAGTCGCCGTCGGTGGCCAGCAGCACGCGGTTGATGCCGCCGGCGATATAGCTCTGCTGCGCGGCCTGGTAGGCCAGCGCGATGCCACTGGCGCCGGCGGTGCTGCCCCCGGCCACGAGCTGGTCGATGGCGGCGCTGATGGCGGTCTTGTCGCTGCCCGGCGTGGGCGGCAGCGCCACGCGCGTGCCGCTGGCATAGGTGACCAGCGTGATGCGGTCCTGCGGGCGCAGCTTGTTCACCAGCAGCTTCAGCGAAGACTTCAGCAGCGGCAGCTTGTCCGGCGAGTTCATCGAACCCGATACATCCACCAGGAATACCAGGTTGGCGGGCGGCAGCGCGCCGCTGGCCATGTCCTTGCCCTTGATGCCGATGCGCAGCAGCACATTGGCCGGGTGCCAGGGCGCGGGTGCCAGCGCGGCATGCACGGCGAACGGGCGGCCGTCGGCGGGCTGGGCATAGTCATAGGGGAAGTAGTTCAGCAGCTCTTCCACGCGCACCGCATCGGCCGGCGGCACGCGCCCGGCATTGAGCATGCGGCGCATATTGCTGTAGCTGCCGGTATCGACATCGATGCTGAAGGTGGATACCGGCGCCTGCGCCACCAGCCTGACGCCGGTTTCCTCGATGGCGCCGTAGCGTTCGCGCTCGGCTGGCGCCGGCGGCGGCAGGTGGTAGGGGTGTGGCATGGCCAGCGTGGCGCGCGGGGCGAGCGCGTGCATTTCCATGGCGGGCGCCGCCTGGCCTGCCTTGGCGGCCTGGTCGTAAGCGGGCGCCGGGGCCGGGGCAACTGCCGGTGGCACCGGCTCGGATGTCTGCTGGGGAAGGGACGGCGTATGGCCGCCGCAGGCCGTCAGTGCCAGCGCCAGGGCGGCGGCAATGCCGGAAAAAAGGACCGGTGCGTGACGTTGCATGTTGTTCTCCTGGGAGGCCGAGGGCGGAGCGCCGGCATGGGGGCCTGTGGATGAAACGGGCCAGGCGTGATGGCGGGGTCAAAGCAAGTGAAATATTTTTCGGGACCGGGCTGGCTGGCCCCGATGTGTAGACAATTCGACTTTCGCGTTTCCCGGATGCGCCGATCGCCACTACAATCGTCTGATCCTTCCCCCAGGAGATATCGCATGGCTCACCCTGACCTCTCTTCGATGGCGTGGCGCGGCGCGCTGGCCCTTGCCCTGACGGCGCTGCTCGGTGCCTGTGGTACCCAGGGCGGAGGGACCGCCACGCCGGCCGCGCCTGCCGCGCCGACCGCGACCACGCCACCGGCCGCCATGCCGCCGGCACCGGAAGTGTCGTCCGGCTATCGCCCCGGCATGTCCACGGCCTACGCGCAGCGCCATATGGCGGCCGCGGCCAACCCGCTCGCGAGCGAGGCCGGGCGCGCCATCCTGCGCCAGGGCGGCTCCGCCATCGATGCCGCCATCGCGATGCAGGCCGTGCTGACGCTGGTCGAGCCGCAGGCCACCGGCATCGGCGGCGGCGCCTTCATCATGTACTGGGACGGCAAGAATGTTCAGGCCTTCGACGGCCGCGAGACCGCCCCTGCCGGCGCCACCGAAAACCTGTTCCTGCGCTCCGACGGCAAGCCCATGGAGTTCAGCGAGGCCCAGATCGGCGGCCGCTCCGTCGGCACGCCCGGCGTGATGCGCGCGCTGGAAATGGCGCACCAGAAGCACGGCCGCCTGCCATGGGCCAAGCTGTTCCAGCCCGCCATCGACCTGGCGGAGAAGGGCTTCCCGATCTCGGAGCGGCTGTACACGCAGGTGGCGGCCGACAAATTCCTGGGCAATTCGCCGGAGATGGCCGCGTACTTCCTGGATGCACAGGGCAAGCCCAAGCCGGCCGGCACGGTGCTGAAGAACCCGAAGCTGGCGCAGACCCTGCGCGATGTCGCCCGGCGCGGTGCCGGCGTGCTCTACAGCGGGCCGATCGCGCGCGATATCGTCGCCAAGGTCAACGGTGGCAGCAATGCCGGCTCGTTGTCGCTGGCTGACCTGGGCAGCTACCGGGCCAAGCAGCGCGTGCCGGTCTGCACCGACTACAAGCGCTGGAAGATCTGCGGCATGCCGCCGCCGTCGTCGGGCGGCATCGCCATCGCGCAGATCCTGGGCACGCTGCAGGCGCTCGAAACCAAGAATCCCAAGTACGCGCTGGCCGCGCTCAAGCCGCAGGGCGTGAACACGCCGGCGGTGATGGAGGCCAATCCCGACGCGGTCCACGCGATCTCCGAAGCCGACCGCCTGGCCTACGCCGACCGTGGCCTGTACGTGGCCGATGCCGACTTCGTGCCGGTCAACGTGGCCGGCCTGGTCAACCCATCCTACCTTTCCACGCGCGCGGAGCTGATCGGCGACAAGAGCATGGGCAAGGCCCAGCCGGGGGTGCCGCCGGGCACGGCGATGGCTTACGCGCCCGACCGTTCGCCGCCGCGCGTTTCCACCTCGCAGATCGTTGCCGTCGATGACCGCGGCGGGGCGATTTCGATGACCACCACGATCGAGTCGTACTTCGGCTCGCATCTGATGGTGCGCGGCTTCATGCTGAACAACCAGCTGACCGACTTCTCCTTCGTGCCGAGCGAGAATGGCAAGCCGGTGGCCAACCGCGTAGAGCCGGGCAAGCGCCCGCGTTCGTCGATGGCGCCGACGCTGGTGTTCGACCGCGAGAGCGGCCAACTGGTCGCCACGGTCGGTTCGCCGGGCGGCTCGCAGATCATCGAGTACGTGTCCAAGACCCTGGTCGGCATGCTGGACTGGAACATGGACGTGCAGGCCGCCATCGGCATGGGCAACTTCGGCAGCCGCAACGGCCCGACCGAGGTGGAGAAGGGGCTGGTGTCGCCGGGCCTGGTGCAGGCACTGCAGCAGCGCGGCCACCAGGTGGCCGAGATCGAGATGACCAGCGGCACGCAGGCCATCATGCGCAAGCAGGGGCCTGACGGCAAGGCGGTGTGGGCGGGTGGTGCGGACCCGCGGCGGGAAGGGGTGGCGCTGGGGGATTGAGCGCCGCGCGACGCGGATGAAAAACGGGCGCCACGGCGCCCGTTTTCTTTGGCTGCAGCCGTTGCCGCTCAGCCCTTGGCCTTCTGCGCGTACTGCCACCCCATCTCCGCCATCGGCCGCGCGCGCTTGCCCGCGTCCAGCGCCTGCGCCGACGATGCGGTGCCATCCACCACGCGCTTCATGATCCCCTGCAGGATGCCGGCGATGCGGAACATGCTGAAGGCCAGGTAGAAGTTCCAGTCGCCGGTGATCGGGCGGCCGGTGCGCTGCTCGTAGAGGCGGCGGTAGCTGGCTTCGTCCGGGATGCCCAGCGCGGCGAAGTCCACGCCTGCAATGCCGCGGAACTGGCCTGGGGCGATATGCCAGCTCATGCAGTGGTAGCTGAAGTCGGCCATCGGGTGGCCCAGCGTGGACAGTTCCCAGTCCAGCACCGCCAGCACGCGCGGCTCGGTCGGGTGGAACATCAGGTTGTCCAGCCGGTAGTCGCCATGCACGATCGAGGTCAGGTCGGCGTCTTCCAGCGGGATATGCTGCGGCAGCCAGTCCATCAGCGCGTCCATCGACGGGATCGATTCGGTCTCGGACAGCTTGTACTGCTTGGTCCAGCGCTCGATCTGGCGCTGGAAGTAGTTGCCGGGCTTGCCGTAGTCGCCCAGGCCGATGGCGTTGTAGTCGACCGTGTGCAGCGCGGCGATGACGCGGTTCATCTCGTCGTAGATGGCACTGCGCTCGGCGGTGCTCATGCCCGGCAGCGACTGGTCCCACAGCACGCGGCCGGCGACGAACTCCATGATGTAGAAGGCGCGGCCGATCACGGACTCGTCCTCGCACAGCGCGTACATGCGCGCCACCGGCACGTCGCTGCCGGCCAGCGCGGCCATCACGCGGTATTCGCGCTCGATCGCGTGCGCCGACGGCAGCAGCTTGCTCTTGGGGCCGGGCTTGGCGCGCATCACGTAGGTCTGGCCCGGCGTGACCAGCTTGAAGGTTGGGTTGGACTGGCCGCCCTTGAACTGCTCCACGGTCAGCGGGCCGGCAAAGCCCTCCACGTGCTGGCGCATCCAGGCTTCCAGCGCGTCAGTGTCGAAGCGCTGCTGGTCCGCCACCGGGCGCGTGCCCTCGAAGTGCGATACGTTGCTCGTCATGCTGTCTCCGTTGGTTTTCTGTTCGGTATCGGTTGGGATTCGATCAAGTCCGCGGCGCACTCAGCCCTGCAGCTGGCGTCCGCGCAAATACTGGTGCAGCAGCACTTCCATGGTGGTGTGGCGCGTGCCGCTGTGAACGGGCGTGGGCGGCGAGTAGTTGGTCATGCGCACCACCCAGTCGAGCGGGCCGTCGCCCATGTCGAGCACATTGATGCAGCCCGCGGTCTGCAGCAGCGAGCCGAAGAACACGCGCCGCCCGCAGGTGATGGCCTGCGACAGGATGGCGCGGTTGGTGCCGCCGTGCAGCACCATCAGCGCGGTGTCCCAGTCAGGATCGGCGCGCAGGCGCTCCAGCGCGGGCAGCACGCGGTCGAGGAACTGGCCGATGGTCTCGCCGTTGAGGAAGCGCTTGTCTTCCGGGACTTCGCCTTCGAAGGCGCCGACGAAGGCGTCGCGCAGGTCCTGGTCGGCGATGGCGGACAGGTCGCCGCCGCGGATTTCCTGCAGCGCGGGCCAGACTTCCGGCACCACGTCGTCCATCCCGGGCAGTTCGGCCAGCACACGCTCAGCCGTCTCGACGGTGCGCGGCAGCCCGCTGACGATGACGCGGTCGAAGCGGATCTGTTCGGCGGAAAAGGCGCGCCCGGCGGCGGTGGCCTGCATGCGGCCGGTCTCGTTGAGGGGCACCATCTCGGGCAGGGCGGGGCGCCCGGCTTCATCGAAGTACGAAACGGCACCATGCCGCATCAGGTAGATGCGGCGACGCGAGGACGGCGGCAATTCCATGCGTTGTCTCCTTGCATTGTGCCGGCATGCCCGTCTGCCGCGGGCTCGCCGTTCGGGTAAAGCCAGGCGTCCGGCGCCCGGCTTCAGCGGTACTGCGGCTTGCGTTTTTCCAGGAAGGCGCTGATGCCTTCGCCGCCGTCGGGGTGATGCAGCGCGGCGACGAAGCTGTCGCGCTCGGCCAGCAGGTGTTCGGCGCGCGATGCGGTGGCCGCGTGGTTGATCAGGTCCTTGATGCGGCCCACGGCGTGTGGAGACTGGCGGGCAAGGCCAGCGGCCAGGCGCAGGGCCTCGTCCAGGGCCTGGCCCGGCTCGGTGACGCGGTTGACCAGCCCGAACTGCGCCAGCCGCGCCGCGTCCACCGGCTTGCCTTCCATCATCAGCTCGCTGGCCAGCGGGCGCGGCAGCGCGCGTGCGATCTCATACGAGCCGCCGCCGTCGGGCGTGAGCCCCACGGAAACATAGGCCATCACGAACTTGGCATTGCTGGCCGCCACCACGAAGTCGCACGCCAGCACCACCGAGAAGCCCGCGCCCGCGGCAGCGCCTTCCACTGCCGCGATGATCGGCTTGGGAAAGGCGTGCAGCGACTCGACCCAGCCATTCAGCAGGGCAATGCTGGCGGCCTGCACCTCCCGCGGCTGGCTGCGGTTGCCGAGCAGCCGGTTCAGGTTGCCGCCGGCGCAGAAAATGCCGTCGGCGCCGGTGATGATGACCGCGCGCACCGAGTCATCGGCCGCGGCCTGATCCAGCGCCTGCTGCGAGGCCGCGTAGATGTCCGGGTGCAGCGCATTGCGTGCCTCGGGGTTCGAGATGGTTAGCACCAGCGTCGAATCGACGCGGTGGGAAAGCAACTGTGCGGGCATGGGCGTGGCTCGGTCGGTGGGGCGGTGGCGGGTTTACTGCTCTTCGGCCAGCAGCGACAGGCCCAGGCCGGCACGGCGCCACAGCCACGGGCTCGGGCGGTAGCGCATGTCGCCGGTGAGCGCTTCCATGTTGCGCAGCGTCTCCAGCACCAGTTGCGGGCCGACCGCATCGCCCAGCGCCAGCGGGCCCTTGGGATAGCCCAGGCCCAGGTTGACGGCGAGGTCGATGTCCGACGGCGTGGCGATGCGTTGCTGCGCGATATCGCTGGCGATATTGATGATGCAGCAGAGCACGCGCTGCGCGACAAAGCCGGCCGAATCACGGATCACCGTGACCGGCACGCCGTCGCTGCCAAACAGGCCGTGCGCGGCGTCACGGGCGGCGGCGCTGGTGGCCGGCGTGGTCATCAGCGTGCGGCGTTTGGTGGCCTCGAACGGCAGCAGCGTGTCGATGGCGACGGTGCGGGCCGGGTCCAGGCCCTGTTGCAGCGCGCTGGTGGTGGCATCCAGGCCCAGCGGGGTGACGATGATCAGCGCATCGGCCGACGGCTTGTTGCCGCCTTCCGGGGTCACGCCCAGCGCGCCCAGCAGCTTGCTCACCATGGCGTGGCCGCGCTCGCTTTCATGGCTGACCCAAACGCTCGACGGGCGCGCGGACGGTACCACGGCAGCCGCCGGCACCTGCTTCTGCCCATCGGCGTAGGAATAGAACCCGGCGCCGGCCTTGCGGCCGATCAGCCCGCCGACCGCGCGGATCGCGGTGATCGGCGAGGGGCGGTAGCGCGGTTCCTGGTAGAACTGGTTGTAGATCGATTCCATCACCGGGTGCGACACGTCCAGCCCGGTCAGGTCCATCAGCTCGAACGGGCCCATGCGGAAGCCGGCCTGCTCGCGCATGATGTTGTCGATGTCGGCGAACCCGGCCACGCCTTCCTGCGCAACCTTCAGGCCTTCGATATTCATGCCGCGGCCGGCATGGTTGACGATAAAGCCCGGCATGTCCTTGCAGCGCACCGGCGTATGGCCCATGCGGCGCGACAGCGCCATCAGCGCGTCGCCCACCGCGGGGTTGCCCGACAGGCCGTCGATGACCTCGACCACCTTCATCAGCGGCACCGGGTTGAAGAAGTGGTAGCCGGCGATGCGGCCCGGGTGCTTCGCACCCACGGCGATCGCGGTGATCGACAGCGACGACGTGTTGGAGGCAATGACGGCGTCTTCACGCAAGACCGCTTCGAGCTTGGCGATCAGGTCGCGCTTGACTTCCAGCTTCTCGACGATGGCTTCCAGCACCATGTCGCAGCCGGCGAGGTCTTCCAGCGTGCCGCAGGGCTTGACGCGGGCCAGCGTGGCCTCGGCGTCGGCGGCGCTGATCTTGCCCTTGTCGGCGAGCTTGGCCAGCGTGTCCTGCAGGTACTGGCGCGCGGCGGCCACCGCTTGCGGGTTGGCGTCGTACAGGTTGACGGTCAGGCCCGCCTGCGCGGCGATCTGCGCGATGCCCCGGCCCATGGCGCCGGTGCCGACGATACCCAGCGTATCGATGGTGAAAGTGCTCATCATTCGTCCCAAAAGTTGTGGTTAAATTAGCACGATCGTACGTTTTTTGCACCTTCCGCAACAGTCCGGCGGGGCAGGCGGCGTGCGCTGATCGGCCAGCCGGTACACTGCAGACCCCGGATGGTCCACAATCACCCGACATCCGCACCGTGCGATGCGGGGATCATTCCAATAACGGAGAGAGACGACATGCTGAAGCTCTGCGGTTTTGCCGCCAGCAACTACTACAACAAAGTGAAGCTGGCGCTGCTGGAAAAGAACGTGCCGTTCGAAGAGGTGCTGGCCTGGATCGGCCAGACCGATCCGGCGGCCACGCCCGCGGGCAAGGTGCCCTACATCATCACCGAATCCGGCCCGCTGTGCGAGTCCGAAGCCATCGTCGACTACGTAGAGGCGGCCTATCCGCAGACGCCGCTGCTGCCGGGCGACCCGTTCCAGGCCGCCAAGGTGCGCGAGATCGTCGTCTTCATGGAACTGTACCTGGAGCTGACCGCGCGCGAGCTGTACCCCGAGGCATTCTTCGGCGGCAAGGTCAGCGACGGCGTCAAGGACCGCCAGCACAAGCTGCTGACACGCTATGTCCCCGCCTTCGCCAGGCTGGCGAAGTTCTCGCCGTATATCGCCGGCGACACCTTCACGCTGGCCGACTGCGCCGCCGCGGCGCACCTGCCGCTGGTGTCGTCGTGCACCAAGATCATCTACGGCACCGACCTGCTGGCCGACCTGCCGGTCAAGGACTACCTGAAGACGCTGTCGGCGCGTGAATCGGTGCAGAAGGTCAATGCCGACCGCAAGGCCAATCTTGAGCTGATGGCGAGCCGCAGCAACAAGTAACCGGCCACAAACCGGCCGCACAAGGTAAAACGCCCGCGATTGGTTTCGCGGGCGTTTTTCGTTGGCGCGGTGGCCAGGCCTGCGCCTACAGCTTGCCCAGCCGCTCCAGCGCCAGCGCCAGCGTCTCTTCCTTCTTGGCAAAGCAGAAACGCACCACGCCCGATTCTCGCGGCTGCGTGTAGAAGGCCGAGACCGGGATCGCGGCCACGCCGATCTCGCGCGTCAGCCACATGGCGAAGTCGGCCTCGCTCAGGTCGGAAATGGCCGAGTAGTCGACGCACTGGAAGTAGGTGCCGTCCGACGGCAGCAGCTTGAAGCGGCTGTTGGCCAGGCCGGCGCGGAAAAAGTCGCGCTTGGCCTGGTAGAACGCCGACAGCTGCAGGTAGGGCGCGGGATCGGCCATGTAGTCGGCCAGGCCGTGCTGCACCGGCGTGTTCACGGTGAACACGTTGAACTGGTGCACCTTGCGGAACTCGGCCATCAGCGCGGCCGGCGCGGCCACGTAGCCGACCTTCCAGCCGGTCACGTGATAGGTCTTGCCGAAGCTCGAGATCACGAAGCTGCGGCGCGCAAGCTCAGGATGGCGCGAGACCGAGGCGTGCTGCTGGCCGTCGTAGACCATGTGCTCGTAGACCTCGTCCGAGAGCAGCAGGATGTCGGTGCCGGCCAGGATCTGCGCCAGCTGGTCCATGTCGGCCGCGCGCAAGATCGTGCCGGTGGGGTTGTGCGGCGTGTTGATCAGGATCATGCGCGTGCGCGGCGTGATCGCGGCGGCCAGCTTGTCGAAGGGCACGCGGAATTCCGGCGCTTCCAGCGTGACCGGCACGGCGGTGGCGCCGGCCAGCTCGATCGCGGGCAGGTAGCTGTCGTAGCACGGCTCCAGCACGATCACCTCGTCGCCCGGATGCACCGCGCACAGGATCGCGGTCAGGATGCCCTGGGTGGCGCCGGCGGTGACGGTGATCTCGGTGTCCCAGCTGTACTGGTGGCCATAGAGGCTGGCGATCTTGCCGGCGATGGCCTGGCGCAGGCGCGGCACGCCCGCCATCGGCGGGTACTGGTTATGGCCGGCGCGCATGGCGGCGGTCACGGCATCGACGATCCTGGGGTCGCAGTCGAAGTCCGGGAAGCCCTGGCCCAGGTTGACGGCGTTCTTCTCGGTGGCCAGCGCCGACATCACGGTGAAGATGGTGGTGCCGACGGCGGGCAGGCGCGAGGGCGGCGGGGTCAGCGGCGTCAACTGGGTGTGGGTGGTGTCTGCGGACATGATGCGAACGTGTCGGTGCGGTGGGGACGGGATGCGATCAGGCGTGCGGCGCCACCGGGGAGGCGGCGCCGGGAGCCGACATTCTAAAGCGGATCGGCGGCGCTGGCGGCGCCAAGCGCGGCCAGCCAGGCGCCGAAGGCCGGTGGCGTCATCACTTCCACGCCGCTGCTGCGGCGCAGGCGGGTGCGCAGCTTGAGCACGGCCTTGTCCTTCGATACCAGGCAGGCGGCGCCGGCAAAGTGGGCCAGCTCAACGAACTTCTGGTCGTCGGTGTCCTTGCAGCGCGGCAGGCTGATGGCGTCGTAGTCGGCCTGCGGCGGCGCGGCTTCCAGGCTGGCGAGGCGGTCGACGGTGGCCAGCGCGGCATCGATATCGACGTCAAAGCGGGCAAATTGCGGATAGGCCAGCACCCGGCGCAGTTCCTCGCGGCAGTCGGCGCGGATCACCGGGGCGATGGTGCCGGCCTCCAGCGCCGTGCGGATCGGCTCCACATGCGGGTCGCGGAAGACCAGCAGATCCACCCAGATATTGGAGTCGAGCACCACGCGGGGCGCAGATGTGACGCCGGCGGGGCTGGCGAAGAGGGTGTTTCCGGTGGTGTCGAGGCGCATTCGCTACAATCTTGGCTTGTTTGTCCTTGGCTACTGCCGCGATTTTGCCATGCTCATCGTTTTGTCTCCCGCCAAGTCGCTGGACTACGAGACTCCCCCGCGCCTCAAGACCCATACGCTGCCGCGCTTTATCGACCGTTCCGCCACGCTGATCGAGCGCCTGCGCAAGCTGGCGCCGCAGGATGTGGGCGCGCTGATGGACATTTCCGACAAGCTCGCGTTGCTCAATGTGACGCGCTACGGCGACTGGTCGCCGGAGTTCACCGCGGCCAACAGCAAGCAGGCGGTGCTGGCCTTCAATGGCGACGTCTACGACGGCCTGGATGCGAAGACGCTGTCGGCCGACGAACTCGGCTTTGCGCAGAAGCACATCCGCATCCTGTCCGGCCTGTACGGCGTGCTGCGCCCGCTGGACTGGATGCAGCCCTACCGGCTGGAGATGGGGACGCGCCTCGACAACGTTGCCGGCAAGGACCTGTACGCGTTCTGGGGCGACGATGTCACGCAGATGATCAACGCTGACATGGCCGCGCTCAAGCAGGAAGGCGCGCCGGTGCTGGTCAACCTGGCCTCGGAAGAGTATTTCAAGGTGGTGCGGCCCAAGGTGCTGCAGGCGCGCATCGTCACGCCGGTGTTCGAGGACTGGAAGGGCGGCCGCTACAAGATCATTTCGTTCCACGCCAAGCGCGCGCGAGGCACCATGGCGCGCTACGCGGTGACGCAGCGCGTGACCGAGCCGGAAAAGCTCAAGCGCTTTGCCGAAGACGGCTACGCCTTCGACGCCGCGGCCTCGGATGCCACCCGCTGGGTCTTCCGCCGCCGCCTGGAAGACTGAAACCCTTCGCCACGAGACTGCCAGCCATGCCTGCCGCCATGCATATCTCTTCGCAATTCGACTCCGGCGCCATCGAGGTCGAGGCGCTCGACCGCGCCGACGATATCCGCCTGCGCATCCGCGCCGACTCGCACGCCGACTTCCGCCAGTGGTTCCATTTCCGCCTGCAGGGCGCGGCGGGGCAGGCGTGCCGGATGCACTTCCTGAACGCCGGCGACTGCACCTATCCGGACGGATGGCGCGACTACCGCGCGGTGGCCTCGTACGACCGCGCCAACTGGTTCCGCGTGCCGACGCGCTTCGACGGCCAGGTGATGACGGTGGAGTTCACGCCCGAGCACGACAGCATCTGGTTTGCGTATTTCGAGCCGTATCCGGATGAGCGCCACCTGTCGCTGCTGGCCAGCTGCCAACGCTCGCCGCTGGCGCGGCTGTCGCACCTGGGCAGCACCGTGGACGGGCGCGACATGACCCGCGTCACGCTGGGCCAGCCCGGCCCCGGCAAGAAGACCGTCTGGATGATCGCGCGCCAGCACCCGGGCGAGAGCATGGCCGAATGGTTTGTCGAAGGCGTGCTGCAGCGCCTGACCGGCACCGGCATGTGGGCGGGCGACCCGGTTGCGCGCAAGCTGCTGGAGCGCGCGGTCTTCCATATCGTGCCGAACATGAACCCGGACGGCTCGGCGCGCGGCAACCTGCGCACCAACGCCGCCGGCGCCAACCTGAACCGCGAGTGGATGGCGCCGAGCCCGGATACCAGCCCCGAGGTCTACCATGTGCGCCGCGCCATCGAGGCCACCGGCTGCGACATGTTCTTCGACATCCATGGCGACGAGGGACTGCCGTACAACTTCGTCGCCGGCAGCGAGATGCTGCCGGGCTTTACCGAGGCGCGCCGGCGCGAGCAGCAGCGCTTTATCGAGGCCTTCAAGCGGGTCTCGCCGGATTTCCAGGATGCGCACGGCTACGCGGCCAGCAAGTACAACGCGGATGCGCTCAAGCTGGCGTCCAAGTACATCGGGCATACCTTCGGTTGCCTGGCGCTGACGCTGGAGATGCCGTTCAAGGACAATGCCGATCTGCCGGATCCGGCGGTCGGCTGGAACGGCGCGCGCAGTGCGCTGCTGGGGACGGCGATGCTGCAGGCAATTCTGGACTACCTGGGCTGAGCCAGCGCAAACGGCCCAACCGGACGAAACCGGGTGGGCCGGAACGGCCTTGGCGCGGACGCGGTGCGCCCGCTTTGCGCCTATTGCTTCTTCTTGGTCTTGCTGGTCGTCTTGGCCGGGCCGGAGGTGGACTTGGCGGTCGTTGACTTCGATGACTTGGACGCCGACGCCTTGCCCGACTTCGAAGCCGTGCTCTTGCCCTTGGCCCCCTTGCGGCTCTTGCTTGCCGAAGTTTGCGTAGCAGCCGGCACGGCCGGCTCGGCAGCCGGTTCGCTGATGGTGGCGCCGCCGCTGTCCAGCAGCTCATACGCCAGCATCATGCCGTCGTCATAACCGCAACGCACTTTCACCGGCTGCCAGTCGTCACTGCCGCGGCGCTTGTGCGCGGTGGCGGCGAAGGTGACCACCGAGCTGACCGGCACGGCCTGCTTGCCGGGCGAGAAGCGTCCGCTCCATGGCTCGGTCGTGGCCTGTCCCGCGGCGAGCGCGCCGGTGGGGATCTTCAATGCATCGTAGCTGGCCGAGCGCGGCACCACCCAGCTGGCGTGGGCGGCGCAGTCCGCCGCGTCGCTGGTGGCGTTCTCGGTCTTTATCAGTTGTTCGCGCATGCGGGTCCGGTACTCGGACAGGCTGACGCGGCCACGGTCGGGCAGGGTGACGGTCTTGGTGGGCGGAGTAGAAGTGGCGGGTGCCGGGGCGGCGGCAGGTCGGGCGGGTGCCGGGGCAGGGCCGGCGCTGGCATCATCGGCCGGCATATTGGCGCAGCCTGCCAGCGCGATCGCACCGGCCACTGCGGCAGCCACCATGCGGAGCCGGCTGCCGAGCAGTTCGGAGATTCGTCGGATCACGGTGTGAGCGGTGTGTGCGTTCTTGGGTTTTGCCCGCAGGGCCGCAGGGGCCGGCAGGCAAGATGGGTTCGCAAAGGAATGCCATGATAGAGGAAACCTATCTGACAAAGTTCCTAAATCTTGTTACCCATTCTTCCAACGCTTGCTGTCGCGCCGCAAGTGACTGGTGCGCTAGCAGGAATCCCCTATCTCGCACAACTGCGGTGAACCCGCGGCGTATGCGGGGCTGCGTGGCGCAGCCCCGGCCCGGCGTCAGGCCACGCGCGACGGCATCGAGCGCGTAAAGCGCAGCAACTCGTCGAGCAGCAGGTTCAGGTCATGGCGCAGCCTGGCAAAGCCCGCGGTATGCGTCAGGCCCACCTCGTCCATATAGAGCTTGCGGTTGACCTCCAGCTGCAGGCTGTGGCAGCCGGCCTGGGGCTGCCCCACCACGCGCACGATCTCCACGCCCTTGTACGGGTGGTTGCGCCAGACGTCGTAGCCCATCTCCTTGAGCACGCCCTCGACCCGGTCGGTGAAGCGCTTGTCGCAGGTGGTGCCGTCGCGGTCGCCCACCACGAAGTCTGGATGCTCCAGCCCCGGGAACTCGGTGGCGAATGGCGCGGCGTGGCTCGGCATCGAGTGGCAGTTGATATGCCAGGCGCTGCCGTGGCTGGCGACGGCGCGGTCGGCCAGCTTCTGCAACTGCGCGTAATAGGGCAGGTAGCAGCGGTTGATGCGCGCCTGCACTTCTTCCACGCTCAGCTTGCGGTCGTAGATGGCCTCGCCGGTGTCCAGCACGCGCCAGACCAGGCCCTTGCCCAGCCGGGTCTTGGAGGTCTCCTGCCTGGCGCCGGGCCAGGGTGTTTCGAGCAGGGCTTCGTCGATTTCCTCCAGCGCGCGGTTGGCGTCCAGGTAGCTGCGCGGGAAGCCCGCGCACAGCAGCGGGATGCCGCGCGCCGGGGCGCCGGCGTAGAGCTCGTCGACAAAGGTGTCTTCGGCCTGGCGCAGCAGCGGCAGCGGCAGCGCGGGGTCGGGGCGGAAGTCCGTCGGGTAGATCGTCGCGCTGTGCGGCGAGTCCAGGAACAGCGCCGCGGGCTCGCCCTCGGGCTGGTACAGGTAGAACGGACTGTCCGCGGTGGTTCGGTCGGTGTCGGTCATGGTGTTGCTGTGGAATCAGTCGAGCGAGATCTTGGCGGCGGCGGCCACGCGCTTGTTCTTGGCCACTTCGCTCTTGATCTGGGCGGCAAAGTGCGCCGGCGTATCGCCCACCGGGGTCGCGCCCAGCTTCTCGAGCTTGGCCTTCACTTCCGGCAGTGCCAGCACCTTGACCGCGGCGGTGTGGAGCCTGGTCTGGATATCCGCCGGCAGGTTGGCCGGCGCGATCAGGCCGAACCAGGCGGCGTCGTTGACTTCGCCCAGGCCCAGCTCGGCAAAGGTCGGCACGTTGGGCAGCGCGGCCACGCGCTTGGGCGCTGCCACGGCGAGCGCACGCAGCTTGCCGCCTTCGATGAACGGCAGCGACGACGGCAGGTTGTCGAACAGCACCTGCACCTGGCCGGCCAGCGCGTCGTTCAGCGCCGGGCCCACGCCCTTGTAGGGCACGTGCAGCAGTTCGGTCTTGCTGCTCATCTTGAACAGTTCCCCCATCATGTGCGAGACGCTGCCGTTGCCCGCCGAGCCATAGGCCAGCTTGTTGGGCTGCGACTGCGCCAGCGCGATGAAGGACTTCATGTCGGTGGCCTTGACCGCCGGGTTGATGCTCATCACGTTGGGCACCGAGGCCAGGTTGGTGATGGTGGTGAAGTCCTTGGTTGCATCGTAGGACAGGCGCGGGTAGACCGCCGGATTGATGCCATGGGTCGAGGCCGTGGCAATGCCCAGCGTGTACCCGTCCGGAGCCGCCTTGGACAGGAAAGTGGTGCCGATGCTGCCGCCGGCGCCGCCGCGGTTGTCCACTACCACGGCCTGGCCCAGTTGCTGCCCGAGCTTGTCGGCGACGATGCGCGCGACGATGTCGGTGGTGCCGCCGGCGGGAAAGGGCACCACCAGCGTGATCGGCTTGGTCGGGTAGCCGGCCTGGGCCAAGGCGCTGAAGGAGATGCCGGCAGCGGCTGCGGCCGAAGCGGCGGCCAGGAGTCGGAGAAGATGGCGACGTTGCATGACGGGGGCCAGGGGAAGGGGAGGAATAAAGTGGATTTCACGATTCTGCGCGCCCGGGCAAGCGTGCCGCAAACGAAATAAAATCCTTAGCTCATTCCATTTGGTCGTAAAGTAGAGGTGATTTATGCGGCGCCTATGTCCGTCGCTGACCGAGTTGCAGGCCTTCGAGGCTGCCGCGCGCCATAACAGTTTTACCGTAGCCGCGCGTGAACTGCATGTCACGCAAGGCGCGGTCAGCAAGCAGGTGCGCAGCCTGGAGGCTTACCTGGGCGTGGAGCTGTTCCAGCGCGTGCGCCAGCGCCTGATGCTGACCACGGCGGGCGAGCGCTACCTGGAGCGCATCGGCCCCAGCCTGAACGAGCTGGAGGCCGCCACCGTCGAGCTGATGGCGCGCCAGGGGCGGGGCGGCGTGCTGCATATCGCCAGCATGCCGACGCTGGGCGCCAAGTGGCTGATCCCGCGCCTGCCGCAGTTTTTCGCGCGCCATCCGGAGGTGACGCTGGAATTCATGCCGCACGCGCAGGGCTACGATTTTTCCGAGCCGGACCTGGACGCCGCGATCCGCTTCGGCGATGGCGTCTGGCCCGGCAGCCTGGCCGACTACATGACCGGGCGCGAGGTGCTGCCGGTGTGCCGCCCGGGCCTGCTTGCGTCCGAGCCCGGCGGCGTGGCGCCCACGCCCGCTGCCTTGCTGCGCTATCCGCTGCTGCACCACACCACCGTGCCCGAAGCCTGGCCCGACTGGTTCGCCACGCTGGGCGTGCCGACCCGCGAGGCCTGGAGCGGCGCACGCTTCGACCAGTTTTCGCTGCTCACGCAGGCCGCGCTGTCGGGTCTGGGCATTGCGCTGATCCCGCGCTGCCTGATCGAGGAAGAACTGGCCACCGGGGCGCTGGTGGTGGCGCATCCGGCCCAGGTGCTGGCCAAGAAGGGCTATTACCTGTGCTATCCGGAGCAGAAGCAGCACCTGCCGGCGCTGCGCACGTTCCGCGCGTGGGTGATGGAAGGGGCCGACCTGGCGCGGCCCGCCTGACGTTCAGCCCACGTCCGATGTCAACTGGCGCAACTGCTCCAGCAGCTTCGCTGCCGGCGCCGGCAGGATGCCCTGGCGGCGCCGGTACACCGCCAGCCGGCGCGGCGCCTGGGCGCCTTCAATGGGCAGCGGCTGGATCATGCCGGCCTTTTGCTCGGCCTCGTACATCGGCGCAGCCATCCAGCTGAGGAAGCCCGCGCGTGCCACCAGCGCCTTGAGCGCAATGATCGAGCGGGTTTCGGCGACGATGTCCGGCGGCGGCAGCCCGGCCCGTGCAAACAGCCGCTGCAGTTCGTCGAACGGCGCCGTGCCGCGCGGCGGCATGACCCAGCGGCAGCCGACCGTATCCGCCAGCCGCAGCGCCGGCCGGCTCGTCAGCGGATGCCCGGCGGCGGCGACCACGAAGCTGCTGTCGCTCCAGCCCACATCCGCCACGGCGCAGATTTCCTCGTTCTCCGGCAGAGCGATGCCGATGGCCAGGTCGATCTCGCGGCGCAGCAGCGCATCGGCCAGGAAATCTCCCACCCCTTCGACGATGCGCACGCGCAGCCCGGGCCAGCGTGCCAGCACCGCCTCGATCGCCTCCGGCAGCACCACGCTGGCCACGCTGGCGACGGTGCCCACGCGGATGGTGCCGGCGGCCAGCCCGCGCAGCGCGCGCACCGCCTCGGTGGCGTGCTCGGCCTCGTGGCGCAAAAGGTTGGCGTGCGGCAGCAGGGCCTCGCCGCAGGCGGTCAGCACCATGCCGGTGGCATAGCGTTCGAACAGCGGCGCGTCCAGCTGGGCTTCCAGCCGCTGGATGGTGCGGCTCAGTGCCGGCTGGGTCACGTTCAGCTGTGCGGCCGCGCGGCCCAGGCTGCCGTGTTCGCACACCGCGAGGAAGGCAAGAAGCTGGCGCAGATCGAGGGTCATGCCGAATCGCAATGACTTTGCCCCGAAACGGCAATTTCCGGGCAAGGCCTGATTGTCCATACTGGCCGGCAAGCTTTGTCTCTGATTCCGCACTGGAGCTTCCTCGACCATGGCCAGTTCTGCCTCGCCTGCCGCCTCCGCCACTCCCACCACCGTGCGCACCGCGGTGCTGGACCTGCTGCGCGCGTTCGGCATGACCACCATCTTCGGCAATCCCGGCTCGACCGAGCTGCCGCTGTTCCTCGATTTCCCCGACGACTTCCGCTACATCCTCGGCCTGCAGGAATCCGTGGTGGTGGGCATGGCCGATGGCTATGCCCAGGCCACCCGCAATGCGGCCTTCGTCAACCTGCACTCGGCGGCCGGGGTCGGCCATGCCATGGGCAGCATCTTCACCGCCCACAAGAACCGCACCCCGATGGTGATCACGGCCGGACAGCAGGCGCGCTCGATCCTGCCGTTCGAGCCCTTCCTGTTCTCGGCCCAGGCCACCGAGCTGCCCAAGCCCTACGTGAAGTGGAGTTGCGAGCCGGCGCGGGCCGAAGACGTGCCGCTGGCGATTGCGCGCGGCTACTACATCGCCATGCAGCCGCCGCGCGGGCCGGTGCTGATCTCGATTCCCGCCGATGACTGGGCCCGGCCGTGCGAGCCGCTGCTGCCGCGCACGGTCAGCACTGAAAGCCGCGTGCAGCCGGCACTGCTGGCGCAGATCGGCGACGCTCTCGATGCCAGCCACCGGCCGGCGTTCGTGGTGGGCGCGGCCGTGGACCGCGATGGCGCCTGGGACGATGTGGTGCGCCTGGCCGAACGGCACCAGGCGGCGGTGTGGGTGGCGCCGATGTCGGGGCGCTGCGGCTTTCCGGAAGACCATCCGCTGTTTGCCGGCTTTCTGCCGGCGATGCGCGAGAAGATCGTCGGGCTGCTCACGGGCCACGACCTTGTGTTCGCGCTGGGCGCCGCGGCCTTCACCTATCACGTCGAGGGCGTTGGCCCCCATGCGCCGCCCGGGGCGCAGGTGGTGCAGCTGATCGACGATCCGAATATCGCCGCATGGGCGCCGGTGGGCACTGCCGCAGTCGGCAGCATCCGCCAGGGCGTGGCCGACCTGCTGGCGCGCCCGGCGCCGCCGCGGCGCGAAGCCCCGCGCCCGCGCGTGCCGGCACCGCGCGCCGAGCCGGCATGCCGATGAGCGTTGCCTATGTCCTGCAGACGCTGGCGGAGCTGCGCGACCCCGATTCCATCGTGGTCGAGGAAGCGCCCAGCGCGCGCCCGGTGATGCATCGCCACCTGCCCATCCTGCGCAGCGAGACCTTCTATACGATGTGCAGCGGCGGGCTTGGCTACGGCCTGCCCGCGGCAGTAGGCGTCGCGCTGGGCAAGCCGGGGCGCAAGGTGATCGGCCTGGTCGGCGACGGCTCCAGCATGTATTCGATCCAGGCGCTGTGGAGCGCCGCGCAACTGGGCCTGCCGATCACGTTCATCGTGCTCAACAACCGGCGCTACGCCGCCCTGCAGGAGTTTGCGCCGACCTTCGGCTTTGGCGGCGATGATCCGCTGGTCGGCACGGCCTTGCCCGACCTGGATTTCGTGTCGATAGCGCTCGGGCATGGTTGCGAGGCAGCGCGGGTGACTCATCCTGCTGCATTGCGCGAAGCGCTGGCGACAGCCCTGCGGATGCGTGTGCCGACCGTGGTGGAGATCGAGGTGGCCTGAGCCGCATTGCCAGACGACAGACGAAGTACCCCTTCCAGGAGACTCCAGGATGCAAAACATCACCATGCTGATCAACGGCGAGCGCACGCAGGCCGCCAACGGTGCCACCTTCGAGCGCCGCAACCCGCTTGATCACAGCGTGGCCACGCGGGCGCCGGCAGCCACGAGCGCCGACGCGCTGGCCGCTGCCGACGCTGCCGCGCGCGCCTTCCCGGCCTGGCGCGACACCGGTCCGGGCGAACGGCGCGCCTTGCTCATGCGCGCGGCGCAGGCACTCGAAGGCAAGGCCGGGGCACTCACCGCCGCGATGGCGGCAGAGACCGGTGCGTCGGCGATGTGGGCCGGCTTCAATGTGCATCTTGCCGTTGGCATGCTGCAGGAGGCCGCCGCGCTGACCACGCAGATCAATGGCGAGGTGATCCCCTCCGACGTGCCGGGCAGCCTGGCCATGGCGGTGCGGCAGGGCGCGGGCGTGGTGCTGGGCATCGCGCCGTGGAACGCACCGGTGATCCTGGGCGTGCGCGCCGTGGCCACGGCGCTGGCGTGCGGCAATACGGTCATCCTGAAGGGTTCGGAGATCTGTCCGGCCACGCATGGCCTGATTGTCGATGCGCTGGCGGAGGCGGGCTTTCCGGCGGGAGTGGTCAACTTTGTCACCAACGCCCCGGCCGATGCCGCCGCGGTGGTCGAGACCATCATCGCCCACCCGGCCGTGCGCCGCATCAACTTCACCGGCTCCACGCGCGTGGGGCGGCTGATCGCACAGACCTGCGCGCGCCACCTGAAGCCCGCGGTGCTGGAGCTGGGCGGCAAGGCGCCGCTGGTGGTGCTCGACGATGCGGACCTGGACGCCGCGGTGGACGGTGCCATCTTCGGCGCCTTTGCCAACTCGGGCCAGATCTGCATGTCCACCGAGCGCATCGTGGTGGATGCCAGCATCGCGGACGCCTTCGTGGCACGCTTTGCCGCGCGCGCCGGCGCCTTGCCGCTGGCGGATCCGCGCACCGGCCCGGCGGTGCTGGGCTCGGTGGTCGACATGAGCACCGTCGAGCGCTGCAACGCGATGATCGACGACGCGCTGGCCAAGGGCGCGCGGCTGGTCTGCGGCGGCAAGGCGACCGACACGCTGATGCGGGCCACGGTGCTGGATCACGTGACCGCGGACATGGAGATCTATCGCGAGGAATCGTTCGGGCCGGTCAAGGCCGTGGTGCGCGTGGATGGCGTGGAAGCGGCCATTGCCTGCGCCAATGATTCCGCCTATGGGCTGTCGGCGGCGGTGTTCGGCGGCGATGTGGCGCGCGCGATGCGGGTGGCCGGCCGCATCGAATCGGGCATCTGCCACGTCAATGGCCCGACCGTGCACGACGAGGCGCAGATGCCGTTCGGCGGCGTCAAGGCGAGTGGTTATGGCCGCTTCGGCGGCAAGGCCGGGATCGATGCCTTCACCGAGCTGCGCTGGATCACGGTGCAGACCACGCCACGGCAATATCCGTTCTGAGTGGCGCCCCAGAGCGCTCCGGCAGGCAGTACCAGCACATAAGACAGGAGACAACCATCATGCGATTCCCCCACCGTATCGCGCGCGCCTTTTGCGCCGCACTGTGCGCGCCGGGCCTGCTGGCTGGCGTGAGCGCGCCGGCCGCCGCGCAGCCGTGGCCGGACAAGCCGATCCGGCTGGTCGTCAACTTCCCGGCCGGCGGGGCCGCGGATACGCTGGCGCGCGGCATCTCGCCCGGTCTGTCCGAGGCGCTGAAGCGTCCGGTGGTGATCGACAACCGCCCGGGCGCCAACGGCATCGTTGGCGGCGATGCCGTGGCCAAGGCGCCGGCTGATGGCTATACCTTCCTGTTGACCTCGGGCGGCGCGGTGGCCATCGATCCCTTCCTCTACAAGAAGATGCCGTACGACCCGCTCAAGGATCTGACCCCGGTCGCGTCGGTGGCGCTGGTGCGGGTCTACCTGCTGGTGCATCCGTCGGTGCCGGCGAAGACGCTGGACGCGTTCATCGCCTATGTGCGCGAGCATCCGGGTAAGCTCAGCTACGGCTCGGCCGGCAACGGCAGCACGCCGCATATCGCTGCCGAGATGTTCAAGCGCGCCGGCAAGCTGGACGCCGTGCACGTGCCGTACAAGGGCGCGGCCCCGGCCCTGAGCGACCTGCTGGCAGGGCAGGTGCAGTTCATGTTCGATCCCGGCCCCGGCCTGCAACACGTGGCCAGCGGCAAGCTCAGGCTGCTGGCGGTGGCCAGCGCCAAGCGCGCGGCGCAATACCCGGACGTGCCGACGCTGGCCGAGGCCGGCCTGCAGGACGTGGACGGCGACTCGACCTTCGGCGTCTATGCGCCCGCAGGCACGCCGCCGGCCATCGTCGAGCGCATGAACCGCGAGATCAACCGCACGCTCGCCGGCGCGCAGCTGCAGGACAACGTCAACAAGCTGGGCGGTGCGGTGGCGCCGCTGAGCATCCAGGCGTTTGCCGAGCGGCAGAACGTGGATCGCGCGCGCTATGGCAGGTTCATCCGGCAGGCGGGCATCACCGTGGACTGACCCAAAAAAATGGGCGGCATGTCGATGCCGCCCTTTGCACGCTTCAGCAGCGAGCGCCGCCTTACTTCGACAGCACCTTCATCGCCTGTTCCAGCCCGGCCAGCGTCACCGGATACATCCGTCCCTTCATCAGCTGGTTGATGACCGTGATCGACTGCCGGTACTGCCACAGCCCTTCCGGCTCCGGGTTGAGCCAGACGAAGTGCGGGAACTGCTCGGTCATCCGGTTCAGCCACACCGCGCCGGCCTCGGCGTTGTTGTACTCCACCGATCCTCCCGGCTGCAGGATCTCATACGGGCTCATGGTGGCGTCGCCGACGAAGATGATCTTGTAGTCGGGCGTGTACTTGTGCAGCAGGTCCCACGTGGCCAGCTTCTCGGCGTGGCGGCGGCGGTTGTTTTTCCACACGTAGTCGTACAGGCAGTTGTGGAAGTAGTAGTACTCCAGGTGCTTGAACTCGGTCTTGGTGGCCGAGAACAGCTCCTCCACGCGCTTGATGTGGTCGTCCATTGAGCCGCCCACGTCCATCAGCATCAGCACCTTGACCTTGTTGTGGCGCTCGGGCCGCAGCTTGATGTCGAGCAGGCCGGCGTTGGCCGCGGTGGAGTGGATGGTGTCATCCAGGTCCAGCTCGGTGTCGGCACCTTCGCGGGCAAAGCGGCGCAGCCGGCGCAGCGCCACCTTGATATTGCGCGTGCCCAGTTCGACCTGGTCGTCATAGTCCTTGTAGGCGCGCGCCTCCCACACCTTGATGGCGGTGCGGTTGCCCTTGGACGGGCCGCCGATGCGGATGCCCTCGGGGTTGTAGCCGCCGTGGCCGAAGGGCGAGGTGCCGCCGGTGCCGATCCACTTGTTGCCGCCCTCGTGCTTTTCCTTCTGCTCTTCCAGCAGCTGCTTGAGGCGCTCCATCAGCTTGTCGAGGCCGCCCATGGCCTCGATCTTGGCCTTTTCCTCGGGCGACAGCTCGCGCTCCAGCGTCTTCTGCAGCCAGTCGAGCGGGATGTCGGACTTCCAGTCGACCAGGCTCTCGACCCCCTTGAAGTAGGCGGCGAAGGTCTGGTCGAACTTGTCGAAGTGCTTCTCGTCCTTGACCAGCGTCATGCGCGATAGGTAGTAGAACTCGTCGATCGACGGAGAGATGACCTGCGCCTTGAGCGCTTCCAGCATGGTCAGGTATTCCTTGACCGAGACCGGCAGCTTGGCGTGGCGCAGCGAGAAGAAGAAATCGATCAGCATGATGCCTCGCTTTCAGTCGGCGGCCGCTTCAGCGCGGACGGTCGAGCTGGAATTGCAGGTGTTGACGCACCGCCGGCCATTCACTGGCGATGATCGAGAACACCACGGTGTCGCGCAACGAGCCGTCAGGCATGCGCTGGTGGTTGCGCAGCACGCCGTCCTGCTTGGCGCCCAGGCGCGCGATCGCGGCGCGGCTCTGCTGGTTCATCCAGTGCGTGCGGAACTCGACGGCGATGCATTCGAGATGGTCGAAGGCGTGGCCCAGCAGCATCAGCTTGCATTCGGTGTTCAGCGGCGTGCGCTGGACCCGACGGGCATACCAGGTCGAACCGATCTCGACGCGCCGGTTGGCGGCGTCGATATTCATGAAGGTGGTCATGCCCGCCAGCTCGCCCGCGGCATCGCGCACCGCGAACGGCAGCATCGAGCCTTGCTCCTGCAGGCCCAGGCGCCGCGCGATCTCGGCTTCCATGCACTCGGGCGCGGGCACGCTGGTGTACCAGAGCTTCCACAGCTCGCCGTCGGCACTGGCTGCGCGCAGGCCCTCGGCGTGTTCGGGGCGCAGCGGCTCCAGCGTGGCGTGGCGGCCGGCCAGCGTGACGGGTTTGGCGAACGCGGTCATGACGGGCAGCACCTCAGCGGTTGGCGCGGTTCATGAATACCAGGCGCTCGAACAGGTGCACGTCCTGTTCGTTCTTCAGCAGCGCGCCATGCAGCGGCGGGATCGCGGCCTTCTTGTCCGGACTCTTCAGCGCCTCGGGCGGGATGTCCTCGGCCATCAGCAGCTTGAGCCAGTCGATCAGTTCGGAGGTCGACGGCTTCTTCTTCAGGCCGGGCAGGTTGCGCATCTCGTAGAACGATTCCAGCGCGGCCGCCACCAGCTCGCGCTTGATGCCGGGGTAGTGCACGTCGACGATCTGCTGCATCGTCTCGGCATCGGGGAACTTGATGTAGTGGAAGAAGCAGCGGCGCAGGAGGGCGTCGGGCAGCTCCTTCTCGTTGTTCGAGGTGATGATCACCAGCGGGCGATGCTTCGCCTTGACCAGTTCGCGCGTCTCGTAGACGTAGAACTCCATGCGGTCGAGTTCGCGCAGCAGGTCGTTGGGGAATTCGATGTCGGCCTTGTCGATCTCGTCGATCAGCAGCACGACCTGCTCGTCGGCGTCAAAGGCCTGCCACAGCACGCCCTTGACGATGTAGTTGCGGATGTCGTGGACGCGGTCATCGCCCAGCTGCGAGTCGCGCAGGCGCGACACGGCGTCGTATTCGTACAGGCCCTGCTGCGCCTTGGTGGTCGACTTGATATGCCACTGCAGCAGCGGCATGCCCAGCGCGGCGGCGACTTCCTCGGCCAGCATGGTCTTGCCGGTGCCGGGCTCGCCCTTGATCAGCAGCGGGCGCTGCAGCGTGCGCGCGGCATTGACGGCCAGCTTGAGGTCGTCGGTGGCAACGTACTGGTCGCTGCCCTCGAAACGGACCTGCTGGGCGATGGAGGCTTGGGCGGAAGCGTTGGCGGTGTTTGACATGAGGCAACCTGAGGTGACGGCCTCGGATCGAGGGCCGGGTTGGCGTGCTTGGCGCGGTCTCTTCGCGCTGTCATGCGCGCTTTCATTATGGAAACAGGGTCCGGTGCAGGGCGCCCGCGCGCTGCTGGCGGCAGCATTCGCGAACGGTCGTGCGGATTCCCGGGATCAGCCAGTATAAAAGACCTTTGCGGTTCGTGTTGGGGCGCGCTGACAGCCCGCCGGCGGCCGGGGCCGGTTGCTGGACTGGCAGGTGCCGGCTGCGGTACAATGCGGCGGTTTGACGCGCCCCCACGTCCAGTTCTCCAGCATCCGGCAGTCCGCGTTCAGAAGTCCCAGCGGCCCCTCCGGGTCGCGGCGATTGCGAGAGGTGGTTCCAGAATGGTGTTCCACATCCCGGCAACTAACCGGATGCGACATGTCTGGCGGGTTGCACCTCGGCAATCCGTCCGGCTGCCCTGGTTTTCCCCGCAGAAGCATTCTGAAACCGTCTCCGCCCGGCAGGGCAGGTCACACGGTTTAACTTCCAATCCGCAAAGACAATGAAAAAGCTCCTCACGATGGTGGTGCTGGGCGCGGCTGCAACGGCCGCGCAGGCGCAGGAAGTCAAGGGCAATGGAGACGCTGCCAAGGACAAGGTTGCAATGTGCATCGGATGCCACGGCATTCCGGGCTACCGTGCGTCATTCCCTGAAGTCTATGAAGTGCCGCTGCTGGGCGGCCAGAGCGCCAAGTACATCGAGAACGCGCTCAAGGCCTACCAGAAGGGCGAGCGCAAGCACCCGACCATGCGCAGCATCGCCGCGACGCTGACCGAGCAGGACATCGCCAACGTGGCGGCCTACTACTCGCAGCAGAAGGCCGGTACGCAGAACAATTCCCTCAAGTAAGAGACCCTCATGAATACGCTCAAGACGCTTTCGTTCGCGCTCGGCGCACTCGTGCTGGGTGCTGCCGCGATGCCGGCCTCGGCCGCCGACCTTGCCGCCGGCAAGGCGCTGGTGGAAAAGGGCGCCTGCGTGGCCTGCCATGGCGCGGGCCTGAACGCCCCGATCTCGCCGGACTACCCCAAGCTGGCGGGCCAGCACGCCGACTACCTGTACCACGCGCTGGCGTCGTACCAGGTGTCGGGCAACGCGCTGGTGGGCCGCTCCAACGCCATCATGGCCGGCCAGGTCAACGCCAATCCGGCCGTGACCGACAAGGACGGCAAGCCGCGCCCGTTCACCCGCAAGGAGCTGAAGGACATCGCCGCCTACATCGAGTCGCTGCCTGGCGACCTGGTGCTGAAGAAGTAAGAACGCGTGGCGCTGCCGCGCCGATGCCAAAAAGCCGCTTCCCTGGAAGCGGCTTTTTGTTGTGTGCGGGAGTGCGGGGCCAGGGCCCCGCGGCGGCATCAGTTGCCGCTGCCCGGCACCAGCCGGCGCTGGCGCACCGACTCGGCCAGGCCCTCGAGCACCTTGACCGAGTCGTCCCAGCCGATGCAGGCATCGGTCACGGACTGGCCGTAGGTCAGTTCCTCGATCGGCTGGCCCTGCACGTGGTCCTGGCGGCCCGCCACCAGGTGCGATTCCACCATCACGCCGATGATGCGCTGGTCGCCGCCGGCGATCTGGCGGCCGATGTCCTCGCACACCGGGATCTGGTTCTCATGTCGCTTGCTGCTATTGGCGTGCGAGGCATCGACCATCAGGCGCGAGGCCAGGCCGGCCTTGGCGATGGCGTCGCACGCTTCCTCCACGCTGGCCGCGTCGTAGTTGGGCGCCTTGCCGCCGCGCAAAATCACGTGGCAGTCCTCGTTGCCCGAGGTTGACACGATCGCCGAGTGGCCGCCCTTGGTCACCGACAGGAAATGGTGCGGCTGCGACGCGGCCTTGATCGCATCGACCGCGATCTTGACGTTGCCGTCGGTGCCGTTCTTGAAGCCCACCGGGCACGAGAGGCCGGAAGCCAGCTCGCGGTGCACCTGCGACTCGGTGGTGCGCGCGCCGATCGCGCCCCAGCTGACCAGGTCGGCGATGTATTGCGGGCTGATCATGTCGAGGTACTCGGTGCCGGTGGGCACGCCCATCTCGCTGATGTTCAGCAGCAGTTCGCGCGCGGTGCGCAGGCCATCGTTGATCTTGAAGCTGCCATCCATGTGCGGATCGTTGATCAGCCCCTTCCAGCCCACCGTGGTGCGCGGCTTCTCGAAGTACACGCGCATCACCACCTCCAGCTCTCCGGCGAAGCGGTCGCGCTGGACCTTGAGCAGCTTGGCGTAGTCCAGCGCGGCGCGGGTATCGTGGATCGAGCACGGGCCGATGATGACGATCAGGCGGTCATCCATGCCGTGCAGGATGCGGTGCATGGCCTGGCGCGCGCCGTAGATCACGTCCGAAGCCTGTTCGGAGCAGCCGAACTCGCGGATCAGGTGCGCGGGCGGCAGCAGTTCCTTGAGTTCGCGAATGCGCAGGTCGTCGGTGTTCTTCAGCATGATGGCTCCAGGATTCTTGTGAGGTCGTGAGTGTGTGGGGTAACAAACGGGTATAAAAAAACCGCCAGGGTTGCTGGCGGTCTTTTTTGTATTCGGGGCGCTGCTTACAGCCGTCCCTCCCTATCCGCCAGCGGTGTGAGATCGCTAAAAAAGTAAAAGTAAAACTTGGCGGACATGGCGGAAAAAGGCGTTGGCTTGGGTCAGCTTGAATCGATTATCGTCGTGGGCGCCGAATTTATGCTGCACTGCGTAGCAGAAAGGCAGGAAATTGCGCGCCGGTCGGTCAATTTTCGGCGTGCGTCCGTTGCTTATCGCGCGGCGAAGCATCTTTATAGCGCCTTTTGCCAGGGTTGGCAAGTGTCGACGAGGCCATGCGGTGCGCTGGCGCACCGATCTCCGGCGGCTTGCAGCCTTGCCGCGCAAGCCTTGTCCCGCCGCTGCTTTGCGGCTTTTCCCAACATAACCGGGGGCTATATTGGAACCGGGGAGCGGTGAGCACGGGGAGGTGCATCATGAGCGTCGATGAAGCGAGGCTGAATGCCTTCATGGAAAAATTCATCAACGATATCGGCGCGGTGATGCATGCCGCGACCGTGGTCGTGGGCGATGAACTCGGCCTGTACAAGGCGATGGCGGAAAAAGCCATGACCGCCGAAGTGCTGGCGGCAAAAACCCATACCGACGTGCGCTACCTGCGCGAATGGCTGTCGGCCCAGGCGGCCAGCGGCTACGTCGACTATGACCCGGCAACCGGGCAGTTCAGCCTGAACGAAGAGCAGGCCTATGCGCTGGCGCAGGAGGGCAGCCTCGCATTCATCCCGGGCGCGTTCCAGATCGCGGTGGCGCAGTTCCGCGCCATCCCGAAGATGATCGATATCTTCCGCAACGGCCGCGGGCTGGGCTGGCACGAGCACGATCCCGCGCTGTTCCACGGCACTGAGCGCTTCTTCCGGCCCGGCTACGCGGCGCACCTGGTCTCCGAATGGATTCCCGCGCTGGACGGCATGGAGGCGCGGCTCAAGGCGGGCGCGTCGGTGGCGGACGTGGGCTGCGGCCACGGCGCGTCGACCATCATCATGGCGCAGGCGTATCCGGCCTCGCGCTTTGTCGGTTTCGACTACCACGAGCCTTCGGTGCGCCATGCCGCCGAAGCCGCGCGCCGCGCCGGCGTGGCCGAGCGCGTGCGCTTCGAAGTGGCCACCGCCAAGGACTACGGCGGCAAGGACTATGACCTGGTGGCGGTGTTCGACTGCCTGCACGACATGGGCGATCCGGTGGGCGCGGCGCGCCACGTGCGCGAGACCTTGCGCGCCGATGGCGCCTGGATGATCGTGGAGCCGTTTGCCAACGACACGCTGGAGCAGAACCTCAACCCGGTCGGCCGGGTGTTCTATTCCGCGTCCACCTTCATCTGCACGCCGGCCTCGCGCGCGCAGGAAGTCGGCCTGTGCCTGGGCGCGCAGGCGGGCGAGGCGCGCATGCGCGCAGTGGTTGAGCAGGCCGGCTTCCGCAGTTTCCGCCGCGCGGCGCAGACGCCGTTCAATCTGGTGTATGAAGTGCGGCCGTAAGGCTGGGACGATCCCATGAAAAACGGGACCCCGCGGGGTCCCGTCTTCGTTGTAGCCGGACCGGTCAGGCGGTGCCGCCCACCGTCATGTTCTCGATGCGCAGCGTCGGCTGGCCCACGCCCACCGGCACGCTCTGGCCTTCCTTGCCGCAGACGCCGACGCCCGAGTCCAGGCGCATGTCGTTGCCGATCATGGTGACGTCCTTCAGCGATTCCGGGCCGTTGCCGACCAGCGTCGCGCCCTTGACCGGGTAGGTGATCTTGCCATCCTCGATCATGTAGGCCTCGCTGGCCGAGAACACGAACTTGCCGTTGGTGATGTCCACCTGGCCGCCGCCGAAGTTGACCGCATACAGGCCGCGCTTGACGCTGGCGAGGATCTCCTGCGGATCCCTGTCGCCGTTGAGCATGTAGGTGTTGGTCATGCGCGGCATCGGCAGCGCGGCATAGCTTTCGCGGCGCGCGTTGCCGGTGACCGGCATCTTCATCAGGCGCGCGTTGAGCGTGTCCTGGATATAGCCGCGCAGGATGCCGTCCTCGATCAGCGTGGTGCACTGCGTCGGGTTGCCCTCGTCGTCCAGGTTGAGCGAGCCGCGGCGGTTGGCCAGCGTGCCGTCGTCGACCACGGTCACGCCCTTGGCCGCGACGCGTTCGCCCATGCGGCCGGCAAACGCCGACGAGCCCTTGCGGTTGAAGTCGCCCTCCAGGCCGTGGCCGACGGCTTCATGCAGCAGCACGCCGGGCCAGCCCGGGCCCAGCACCACGGTCATCGCGCCGGCCGGGGCCGGGCGCGCGTCCAGGTTGACCAGGGCCGAAGAGACGGCCTCGTCCACATACTTCTGCAGCAGCTCGTCGGTGAAGTAGCCATAGGCATAGCGGCCGCCGCCGCCGGAAGAGCCGACCTCGCGGCGCCCGCCGTGTTCGGCGATCACCGTGACCGAGACCCGCACCAGCGGACGCACGTCGGCGGCGATCACGCCGTCGCTGCGCGCCACCAGCACCACGTCGTATTCGCCAGCCAGGCCTGCCATCACTTGCACCACGCGCGGATCCTTGGCGCGCGCCATGCGCTCGACGCGCTCCAGCAGGGCCACCTTCTCGGCCGCGCTCATCGAATCGAGCGGGTCGTTGGGCGCGTACAGGTTGCGCCCGGCGTGCGTGGCCAGCTCGCCGGCCACCTTGACGCGGCCGTTGCCGGCACGGCCGATGGTGCGCGTGGCCGCCGCGGCCTGCGACAGCGCCGCCAGGCTGATGTCGTCCGAATAGGCAAAGGCGGTGCGGTCGCCCGAGACCGCGCGCACGCCCACGCCCTGGTCGATGCTGAAGCTGCCCGACTTGACGATGCCTTCTTCAAGGCTCCAGGCCTCGTTGCGGGTGTACTGGAAGTACAGGTCGGCATAGTCGACCTTGTGCGTGAAGATATCGGCCAGCACGCGCTGGAGCTTGGCCTCGTCCAGGCCGTACGGTGCCAGCAGCAGTTGCTGCGCGGTGGCCAGGTTGCGGATTCCGAGATCGCCGGCGTTCATGAGATGTCCTTTCTTCCTGGGGACGCGCCGGCTTGCGGCCGGCGCGGCAAAAAATTCTCTGGGCGGGCGCCGGTGGCGGCCCCCGCGGTTGCGTACATGCTACAGCACCCGGTGTCGCAGTGCCGGCAGGTTCTGCCGGACCTCTGCAAGGCGCGCGGGGTCGATCACGCCGCCGACGACGCCTTCGCCTTCAGGCAGCGTTGCCAGGACCTCGCCCCACGGATCGACCAGCATCGAATGGCCCCAGGTGCGCCGGCCGTTCTCATGCTTGCCGCCCTGTGCCGCGGCCAGCACATAGCATTGGTTTTCAATGGCGCGGGCGCGCAGCAGGATCTCCCAGTGCGCCTGCCCCGTGGTGTAGGTGAAGGCGGCCGGCATCAGAATCAAGCTGGTGCCGTCGCCGGCGGCCAGTCCGCGGTAAAGCTCGGGGAAGCGCAGGTCGTAGCACACCGACATCGCCACCCGGCCGCAGGGTGCGTCGAAGCTGACCGGCGTGCGCCCGGCCAGGATGGTGCGCGACTCGTCGTAGCTTTCAGTGCCGCGGGTAAAGCCGAACAGGTGGATCTTGTCATAGCGCGCCACGCGCTCGCCGCGCGGGTTGAAGGCGAGCGAGGTGTTGTACACGCGCGCCGGGTCGTCGCACCACATCGGCAGCGTGCCGCCGACCAGCCAGATGCCGTGGCGGCGTGCCGCATCGGCCAGGAATTGCTGCACCGGGCCGTCGCCGTCATGCTCGCGCACCGCCACCTTGTCCGATTCGGAGCGGCCCATCATGCAGAAGTATTCGGGCAGCAGCACCAGCGCGGCGCCGCCGGCGGCGGCCTCGGCGATCAGCGCGCTGGCGCGCGCCAGGTTGGCATCGAGCGAGGTGCCGGTCACGGTCTGGATGGCGGCAACGCGGAACGGGACGGGGGCGGCGGGTGCAGTCATAGGCGGGGCGGGCGTTGTTTTCCTCAGCGCGAGAAGGCGGGGTCCGCGCGGTTCTGGAAGGTCGGGGCTTGCGCCTTATTGTCCTCCAGTTTGCCGATCTGCGGGTTGGCCCAGCTGCCGCTGATGCGGTAGTGCTGGGTGAACACCTTGGAGAACTCGTCGGCAAACAGCAGTTGCGCGGCCAGCGTGCCGATGCCCAGCACCGGGTTGATAAAGGCGGCCGCGATCGAGGTCGAGGTGGCGTTGATGCGCGGCACCACCTCCACGCGCAGGTCCTGGGTCTCGCGCAGCAGGTTGGCGGTGCCGCTCATGCTGGCGATGATCTGCGGGCCCCTGAGCTCGAAGTCCTGGATCGTGCCGACGCCGCTCTCGATCGTGCCGGCGCCGGCAATGCGGTCGAACACCAGCCCGCGGCCCGACAGGGTGCGGAAGTCCAGCGTGGCAAAGCGCAGCAGGCCCTGCAGGCTGAGCACGCCCAGCAGCCGCGCCGCGCCGGGGTCCACGCTCAGGATCTGTCCATTCTCCAGGTCCAGTGACAGCTTGCCCGACAGCGTCGGGTAGTCGATCGACAGCGGCGAGCCGCGCCAGGCCACGCGGCCTTCGAGCTTGCCCTTGCCGTCGCTCAGCGTGTGTGCCAGCCCCAGGCGGTCCAGCGTGGCGCCGGCATCGCGCAGGTCGATGGTGAAGGACAACAGGGTGCGGCGCTCGGCATTGGCGTCGGCGCGCAGCCGGCGCGGCACGCGCCAGCTGCCGCTGCCGGTCAGGGTGGCACCGGGCTGCTCGATCTGCAGCTTGTCCAGGGTCCAGACCGGGTCGGCAGCGCTGGTGCTGGTATGGGCCTTGACTTCAAGCTTGCCGAAGTCATGCCCGCGCAGCATGAACTGGTCGGCCACCAGGTCGATCGCGGGCAGCTCGTCGATGCTGCTGGCGAGCGCGTCCACCACGTTGTTCTCGTCGCTGGCATCGGGCACGTTCAGGCGCGCCAGGCGCAGTTGCAGCGACCCGGTGGTCGAGGGCCCGGCCGGACGCCACTGCACCGCGCCGGCCACCTGGCGCGAGTCGATCTTCGCGTTCCAGCCGGCGGCCTCGCGGTTGGCGTCGAGCACCACTTCATCCAGCGTGCGGCCCATGGCGTGCAGCGCGCGCGCGCGCAGCGCAATGCGGCCAGGCAGGAAGGGCGAGGGAGCCTCGGCGGGGCCCGCGGTGCCGGCACCGCCGCCGAAGGCCGCGCGCCACGCATCGATATCGAGCTGGTCGAAGGTGGCCGCGGCGCTGACGCCGGCCGCGGGCAGCGGCGCCGCCTGCTGCACGCCGATGCCGCCGGCGAGCACGTCGATGCCGCCGCCCTGGTCGCGGCGCAGCAGGTAGCGCGCGTTCAGCCCATGGCCCAGCTGCAGCACCAGCTCGCTGGTGCCGGCGCGGCCCGGGGCGCTGGCCGGGCGCAGGTCCACGCGCAGCGCCAGGTCTTGCGCCGCGGCCTTGGCCAGGGGCGCGGGCAGGCCGATCGCCATGCCATTCAGTTCGGAACTCAGCTGCACCTGCAGCTGGCGCTCGCGCGTGGCGATCACGGCGCTGTAGCTGGTGCTGCCGTCGAGCCGCGCGGCCACCGGCGCCAGCGCCGAGCCCGCGGCGGCCTCGCGCAGCCCGGCGGCCGAGACGCTGCCGCTGGCGGTGACGTGCGTGGCGCCGTCCGGCTGGGTGCCGCCGCCGAGCCGGATCTCGCCACCGAGGAAGCGGGCGCGCATGTTCTCCAGCCCGAAACCGTGTTCATTGAACGTGATGGTGCCGTTGGCATGGCCCAGTTGCGGCAACTGCGGGCTGAGCACGACATCGTTGCCGGGGAAGCGGAAGCGGCCGTCCACCTTGGCGGCATTGGCGTGTTCCAGCGGCATGTCGAGCTTGAGCCTGAGCTCGCCGTTGCCGTTGGCCTGCGCCGCATCGGCCACGTGCGCGGTCCATTCGCGCACCGGCGAAGCGTTGATGTAGCGCAGGAAGCCCTGCACCGGTCCGCTGGCGCCGCCGTCGATCACCAGCTTGCCGTGCGGGCCAAGGTCGTCGATGCGCCCCTTGACGTCCTGCAGCGTGACGCCGGGGATCTCGTGGACGGTGGCCCGGCTCGCCAGGAACGTCATGCCGCCGCGGTCGAACACGACCCGCCCGGCAATGTCGGTGAACGTGGGCCACGCCTGTACGCCGGCGGTGGTGCCGCTTGCGGTCTCGTGCGGTGCGATCTGGTAGCTGACGTGTTCGATCGGCACCTCGACGCGGAACTCGCCGGCCTTCTCGTGCGGGGCATGGAACGGGAAATGCGCCAGGTCGCCGCGCAGCACGAAGCTCACGCCGGCCGCTTCGCCGCCCGCCAGCGCACCGGCCAGGTAGTGCCGGGTGCCGGCCGGAATGCTCAGCGGCAGGTAACGCGGCACGCGCGCCACCTGGGCGCGGGTCATGTCACCGGTCAGGTCGGCGATGCCGGACACACCGTCGCCGCCTGCGCGCCAGGTGCCGCGCACTGTGCCGGCCGCATCGGCATTGGCAAAGCGCACGCCGTCCAGCGTGACCGCGAGCTTGCCGCCGGTGTGGGTCCAGCGCACTTCGCCGCCGATCTGGTCGAACGGCAGCCGCGGCTCCTCGAACAGGCCAGGCAGCACCAGTGCCGCGCCATTGCCGTCGAAGCGGGCATTGCCCTGCTGGTCATCGAAGGAGAAGGTGCCGGACAGGTGCGAGAAGCCGGGCGTGCCCAGCCGCGGGTGACCGCTGGCGTCCACCGCGGGCACGGCCGGCTGGCCGTTGACCGAGACGTCGCGCAGCGTGCCCTGCACGCTGTAGAGCGGCTTGCCGCCGCCGCGCTCGAGCATGCCGGCGCGCTCGCGGCTCCAGGTCACGTTGAGGTTGTCGATGTGGCCCGCCGGCTGCAGCGCGCGCAGCCGGCGCAGCACCGCGGTGTCCAGCGGCATCGAGCTGGACACCGCGCGTACCGTGTTCAGGTCCAGCGTGGGCGCCTTTAGCGAGAACTTGCGCAGGGTGCCGTCATTGGCGGTGGCCCAGCCGAGGGTGACCTTGCGCATGCCTTCGCGCCAGGTGCTGTCGGCGGGGGTGCCCTCGTCGTCGCTGGCGGGCTGGGGTTGCCAGAGCAGGGTGTCGACGGTCAGCAGGTTGCTGCCGTCACGCTCGGTCCGGTGCAGCAGGAAGGCCTGCGCATTGGCCAGGCGCAGCGGGGCGGAGGCGCCGGCCAGCTGCAGGTCGACGCCGCTGGCGCGCAGCCGGGTCTGGCTGCGCACGATGCGGCCCTGGCGGAATTCAATGCTGCCGTCGGTGCTGAAGGTGCCGCTGGCGACGCGCTCGAACATCACCAGGTAGCGCTGCAGCACCGGCAGCTGCAGCTGGCCGAGATCCCAGCTGGCCTGCCCGGTCCAGTAGCGCCAGTTGCCGGCGCTGTGCAGGTAGTCGTTGCGGAAGGTGGACTGCACCACCAGCGGACTCGGCCCCAGCGCCGGCGAGCGCGCTTCCAGTTCCAGCGTGTGGCGCACGCCATCGCGGCGGGTATCGAGGCGGATCTCGCCGATATCGAGCTGCGGCAGGCCTGCCTTTTCGTCCAGCCAGCGCAGCTTGCCGTCGGACAGCGCCACGCGCCCCTGCGACATCAGCCAGCCCAGGAAGCGGTCGTCGTCCTGCTGGCCACCGGTCGCGTCCACCACCATGCCGCCCACCAGCAGCCGGCCCTCGGGCGTGCGCCGCACCAGGATGTCGGTGCCGGTCGCGCCCAGGCTGACGAACTGCAGGTTCATGCTGAACAGCGAGCGCCACGCCAGCTTGCCGTCGAGCGTGGCGGCCGCAAGCAGCACGCGCTGCTCGGGGTCCACGGCGCGCAGGCCGCGGGCGCGGAAGGCCGGGTGCCAGCCGTCCCAGTAGGTATCGAGCGCGCCGATGCTGACCTTGGCCGAGAGTGCCACCGAGCCGCGCTCTTCCAGCCACTGGCGCGCGGTGGAGGCCTGTGGCCACAGCACGAAGCGGATCAGCAGGCCCGCCACCAGCGCCAGCCCGGCCAGCACCAGCGCCAGGCGCACCAGCGCGCGGCCCAGCCCGCGCCAGAACGGGTGGCGCACGGCTGCCGCCACGCCGCGCGTGCAGGCGCGCAGGAACGCGCCCGCGCGCGCGCGGGCGGAACCGCTGCGCCGGGCGCTGGCGGCATCGTTGGCCGGGGGATTCACGGGGTGTGGCGGGGCCAGGGTGGAGGCGGCCTCCTGCCCGCCCGCGCCGCCATCGGGGGGGGAACCATCAGCGGGTTGTGGGGCGCGGCTGGACATGCGCAGATTATCCGACAATACTAGCCGCTCTCCAATCTGGTGCCCGGCCGGCTGAAACAAGAACGCGCAAGCTGCGCGCACCCAAAGCGACAATAGCGACGATGGCACGCCCGCTGCGCGGACAACAAGACGCGAGCATCGGGTGAGCCGCGGGGCGAACCACGGGCCGCACCTTTTCTCGCATTTCAAATACTGGAATGACTGCCTCTGAACCGACGAGTTCCGCCGCTGGCGACGCTGCTGACCGACATGGCGCGCGCGCCACACCGGATCCGGCCAATCCAGCGAATGCGCAACCAGGGCCGGGCCCCGGCACCATGGCTGCCGGCGCCTTTGCCATCACCGCGGCGCAGGCGCTGCAGCCGGCTGACGGGGTTGGCCAAGCAGGCGGCCACGTATTGTACTCGGCTGCGTATTCGCACTACGCGCGCCGCGTGCTGCAGGCCCGGCCGGATTTGCCGGCCGTCCTGGCCGCCGCGGCCGCCCAGCCGCTGACGCGCGCCTGGATGCAGGCGCGGCTGCAGGCGCTGCACGAGCCCTCGGCCGATGCCGAGGAATCCGCCAAGCGCACCCTGCGCCGTCTGCGCGCCGAAGTGATGTGCGCGGTGATCGAGCGCGATTTGCGCGGCCTGGCCACGCTGGGCGAGGTCACCGGCGCCATGACCGACCTGGCCGAGCTGGCGATCCAGCATGGCCTGGCGATGCTGGGCGACGACATGGCCGCCACCTTCGGCCGCCCGGTCGGCGCCCACAGCGGCGAGGTGCAGGAGCTGGTGGTGGTGGGCATGGGCAAGCTGGGCGGGCGCGAGCTCAATGTCTCGTCCGACATCGACCTGATCTTCCTCTATGACGAGGACGGCGAGACCCAGGGCGGCTCGCGCAGCCTGTCCAACCACGAGTACTTCATCAGGCTGGGACGCCGGCTGATCAACCTGCTGGCCGAGGTGACCGCCGATGGCTATGTGTTCCGCGTCGACATGCGGCTGCGCCCCAACGGCGATGCCGGCCCGCTCGCGTGCAGCCTGGGCATGCTGGAGGAATACCTGGTGGTGCAGGGGCGCGAGTGGGAGCGCTATGCCTGGATCAAGGGCCGCGTGGTGTCGGCGCTCGACACGCAGCACGCGCAGCGCACCGCCAGCCTGCTGTCGCGGCTGACCACGCCCTTCGTGTTCCGCCGCTACCTGGACTATGGCGTGATCGCCGCCATCCGCTCGCTGCACGCGCAGATCCGCAGCGAGGCCGCCAAGCGCAGCGGCGGGCTGGCGGGGCACGGCGTCAACCAGCGTTCGTTCAATATCAAGCTGGGCCGCGGCGGCATCCGCGAGATCGAATTCATGGCGCAGGTGTTCCAGCTGATCCGCGGCGGCCAGGACCCGGTGCTGCGCGTGCGGCCGACGCTGGAAGTGCTGGCGGTGGCGGTCGAGCGCGGGCTGTTGCCCGCCGGCCAGGCCGAGCAGCTTGGCGATGCCTACCGCTTCCTGCGCCAGCTCGAACACCGGCTGCAGTACCGCGACGACGCCCAGACCCACCACCTTCCTACTTCGCCCGAAGAACAACTGGCGGTGGCGCGGATGATGGGCTGCGCCGACTGGCAGGAACTGCTGGCGCGCCTGGCGGCGCTGCAGGAGCCGGTGGCGCAGCAGTTCGAAGCCACCTTCTCGGATCCCGATGCCGCCCCGTGCGAAGCGTTGTGGCCGGGCATCGTGTTCGACGATAACGCCGCGCAAGCGCAGGACAACCCGGAACAGAAGCAGGACGACGCGGCCTGCGACGATGACGCCGCGCCCTGCCAGCGCCTGCAGGCCGCCGGCTTTACCGATTGCACCGGGCTGCTGGACCGGCTGCGCGCGATCGCTTCGTCGCTGCGCTACCGCGCGCTGTCCGAGTCCAGCCGCGCGCGCTTCGACCAGTTGGTGAACCGCGCGCTTGACCTGGCCGCGCGCCAGGACGATGCCGACAGCACCATCACGCGCTTTATCGACTTCCTCGAGGCGATCAGCCGCCGCGCCTCCTACCTGTCGTTGCTGTCCGAGTATCCGCAGGCGATGGACCGCGTCGCGCAGACGCTGCATGCCTCGCGCTGGGCCGCGGCCTACCTGACGCGGCACCCGCAGCTGCTTGACGAACTGCTCGACAGCGATGCGCTGGCCGGCGCGCCCGACTGGGCCGCCTTCCGCAAGCGCCTGCATGAGCGGCTGCTGGCCGCCGAAGGCCAGGTCGAGCAGCAGATGGACATCCTGCGGCGCGAGCATCATGTCGAGACCTTCCGCGTGCTGCTGCAGGACCTGCAGGGCATGCTGACGGTGGAGCAGGTGGCCGACCGCCTGTCCGACCTGGCCGATGCCATGCTCGAGGCCACGCTGGCAACGGTCTGGCGCCAGCTGGCCACGCGCCACCGCGACACGCCGCGCTTCGCAGTGATCGCCTACGGCCGGCTGGGCGGCAAGGAACTGGGCTATGCCTCGGACCTGGACATCATCTTCCTGTACGACGATGACCAAGAGCGCGCGCCCGACGTCTACGCCGCCTATGCGCGCCGGCTGATCACCTGGCTGACCAGCCATACCGCGGCCGGTGCGCTGTTCGATGTCGACACCCGGCTGCGCCCCAACGGCGCGGCCGGCCTGCTGGTGACCAGTTTCGAGGCGTTCCGCCGCTACCAGCTGCGCGAAGGCGACAACACCGCCTGGGTGTGGGAACACCAGGCGCTGACGCGCGCGCGCTTCTGCGCCGGCGACGCCGCCATCGGCGACCGCTTCGAGGCGCTGCGCGGCGAGGTGCTGTGCCAGGACCGCGATGCCGCAGCGCTGCGCGATGAGATCGTGCAGATGCGCCGCAAGGTCGCCGAAGGCCATCCCAACCCGACCGACCTGTTCGACCTGAAGCACGATCGCGGCGGCATGGTCGATATCGAATTCACGGTGCAGTACCTGGTGCTGCTGCACAGCCGGGCGCACCCGCAGCTGACGCGCAACGCGGGCAATATCGCGCTGCTGCGCGAAGCGGGCGAGCTGGGCCTGATCGACGCTACGCTGGCACTGGCGGTGGGCGATGCCTACCGGCTGTTCCGCGCGCGCCAGCACCAGCTGCGGCTCGACGGGCAGGCGCACGCGCGCGTCGCGCCCGCGTCGGTGGCGCAGCAGACCGGACAGGTGCGCGCGCTGTGGCAGGCCGTGTTCGGTGAGGCCTGACGCGGCAGTTCCGCCGGCACCCGCCGGGGCATCTTGGCCGGGGCTGCTGGCGGCGATCGCGCTGGTATGGGCGCTGTCGGCCTGGTTCACCTTCATGCCATGGTGGCATGCGCACGGCCTCTACCTGCGCGATGCGGTGCGGCTGGACGGCCAGTGGTGGCGCCTGGCTACGGCCATGTGGGTGCACCTGGACGGACACCACTGGCTGGCCGACGCGCTGGCCGCCACCGGCGTGCTGGCCATCGCCGCGCGCGTGGCGCGTGCGCGCACCCTGTTGCTGGTGCTGGTTGCCTGCGGCATCGCCGTGCAGGTGGTGCTGCTGCGCGTGCCGGCGATTGCATGGTATGGCGGGCTCTCGGGCGCCTTGCACGGGCTGGCCTTGTGGGGCGCGCTCGCGCTGTTGCGGGCATCGGGCCTGGCGCGCGTCACCGGCGTGCTGCTGTGCCTGGGCGTGCTGGCCAAGGTCTGGGTGGAACAATCGTGGCTGGCGCCGGTGGTGTTCGAACCGGCCTGGGGATTTGGCGTGGTGCGCATCGCGCACGCGGCCGGCGCCGTGGCCGGCCTGCTGTGCTGGGTCTTGCAGGAGTGGTGGCTGGCGCGGCGCCCGGCCCGCGGCGACGACGCCTGAGCCGGCCGGGCGCCGGGGTTACAGGCGACGCCGCAGCGCGAAGGCCAGCAGGCCGGACAGCGCCAGCAGCAGCGCGGTCCAGGGCGCAACGGCGCCGCCGCCGCCACCGTTGCCCGAGGCCGGTGCCGGCGCAGGCTGCGCCGGTGGCGTGCCGGCCGCGGCCGCCAGCGCACCGTCGGCATCGAGCAGGCCGGCGCCGCAGACGCCCGGATTGGTGGTGCAATAGGTGCCGGACGGATGCGGGCGTGCCGAAGCCTTCAGCGCCGCGGTGACCTGGGCCGGGGTCAGCGAACCATTGACCGCGAACATCATGGCCACCACGCCCGAAACCATCGGCGCGGCGAAGCTGGTGCCCGCGGATGACGTCACGACATAGGCGCCAACGCTGGTCTTGCCGTCGTTGTTCAAGGTGCGAATGACCGAGGGCGTGGTCGTGCACTGCCCATTGACTACCTGCGAGTTGCCGCACCCGCCGCCCGGCGCGCTGATCGCGACCTGCGGGCCGACGTTGGCATAGCTGGCATTCTCGCCGTCGTTGGCATGCGCCGTGACCGCGACCACGCCGCTGCAGTCGCCCGGCGCTTCCACCGCGCCGCGCTCGTTGCCGGCGGCGGCCACCACCACCACGCCGCGCGCGTTCAGGTCGTTGACGGCCTGTTGCTCAATGCTGCTGCAGGTGCCGCCGCCGAGGCTGATATTGACCACGCGCGCCGGCGTCGCATTGGCCGGCACGTTGGGTACGGACAAGCCGCCGGCCCAGCGCATGGCGTCGACGGTATCGGACAGCAGCGCGCCGCAGCGGCCCGAGACGCGCACGGGCAGGATGCGCGCGTTCCAGTCGACGCCCGCGATGTCCTGCGCATTGTTGGTCTGCGCGCCCAGCACGCTCGCCACGCGCGTGCCATGCCAGCTGTTGTTGGTCGCTGTCTGCGTGGGCGTTGAACTGCCCGGGCAGGTGAAGTCGGCGGGGACATTGTCACCGGCATCGGTGGCATCGGCGTCGCGGCCATCGCCGTCATTGGAAATGGTGCTGCTGCTGATGAAGTCGTAGCCAGGCAACACGCGCGCCGCCAGGTCGGGGTGCGGAAGGATGCCGGTGTCCACCACCGCGATCACCACGCCGCTGCTGCCGCGGCTGCGGTCCCACGCGCGCGGCAGGTTGACGCCGCCCACCGCCGTGCCGGTACCCATCAGGTAAGGCTGGCGCGAGATGAACTCGGGATCGTTGGGCAGGGTGTCGTGCAGCTTCAGCCAGCGGTCGGGCACGGCATCGGCGATGCGCGGGTCCTGGCGCAGCCGGGCCGCAGCGGCTTCCGGGTCGGCAGCCAGTGCGTCGGGCACCTGCAGCAGGTGCAGGTTGCCGCCCATGGCGCGGCGCGCCGTGAGGGCAATCCCGGTGCGCTCGCTCAGCTGCTTGAGCGCATCCGTCGCGGCTGCAGGCGTCTTGCTGCCATCGCTGGCTGTGCCATTGGCGCCGTCACGCCAGCGCACGATGATCTGGCCGGTGTAGGCGGGTGCGGCATGGGCGCCGGCAGCCAGTGCCGCGCTGGCCGGCATCGCGCCGCACACAGCGGCGGCGGCGAAGACGCTGGCCCGCCAGCGCCGGGTCACGGGGCTGCTACGGAAGTCGGACTGCGCGGGTTGCGGCATGTATTCCTCCTGGGGCGTAGCGCGCGAGGGGCTTGTTATGTAGCGAATACGATCCAGCGTGGTTGCGCAAGGGCAACCGAAGGCTTAAGTCCGGTCCTGCATCCGGGCTCAGCTCTGCGGCATGTCGCGGCTGGTGGGAATGTTGCGGTTGGGCTTGAGCACGCGGTCGGGCTCGGCGGTCTCGATGCGGGGCGTGGCGCGCAGGGTTTCGACCGCCTGGTCGATGGTGGCGTCCGCCGACGGCGAGATCGCGGTCACCAGCCAGACGCCGCCGGACATCGGGCGCTTGACCACGTAGCGGATCGGGCCCTTGATCTCGGCCAGCAGCTTGCCGGCATCCTCCGACAGGTCCACCGCGGGCGGCTTGAAGCGCACCATGATGTCGCCAAGGGAACGGTCATCGCTGATGCTGCCCGGCGGCGGGGCCGAGGACTTGGGCTGGGCCTGGCAGGCGGACAGCGCCAGCAGTGCGGCCGATGCGGCGGTGGCGATGGCCAGCACGGCGCGCAGCGATGCGCGCGGGGGTTGCCGGAGGCCGGCGTGCGCTTGGCGGGTCATGGTGAAGCTCCTGTCAGTGTATGGATTGGCGCACGTGCGGGGGCGGCCTTCAGCCGGCGGCGCGGCGGCTGCGCCGGCCATCCTTGCCGCCCGCGCCGCGTGCGGGCTGGCTGCCCTGGCCGCCGGCCATGCCTTGCGCCAGCATTTCTTCCGCATGTTGCAGCGTGGTGGCGGTGACGGTGGCGCCGCCCAGCATGCGGGCGGTCTCGACCACGCGCCCGGCGGGGTCCAGCACCCGGATGCGCGAGCGCGTGACCGAGCCGTCGCCCGCATCGGTGGTTTCCTTGCTGACCAGCAGGTGGGTGCCGGCCTGCGCCGCCACTTGCGGCAGGTGCGTCACGCACAGCACCTGGCGCGCGCCGCCGAGCTCCTGCAGGCGCCGGCCGACCACTTCGGCCACGGCGCCGCCGATGCCGGTATCGACCTCGTCGAAGATCAGCGTGGGCGTGGGCGAGGCTTCGCTGGTGATCACCGAGATCGCCAGGCTGATGCGCGCCAGTTCGCCGCCGGAGGCCACCCGGGCCAGTGGCCGCGGGCTCACGCCGGCATGGCCGGCAACCAGGAATTCGACCTGCTCCAGTCCATGGCTCTGGCCTTCGTCAAGCGCATTGAGTGCGGCGACAAAGCTGCCGCCGGCCATCGACAGGCCCTGCATGGCGTCGGTGACCGCGGCGGACAGCGCCTGCGCGGCCTGCTTGCGGGCGTGGCTGAGATGCTGCGCCAGGGTCAGGTAGGCGGCCTTGGCCGCAGCCTCGCGCGCCATCACCTTGTTCAGGTCCTGCGCGGCCTGCAGGTCGTCCAGCTGCTGGCGGCGGGCCACCAGCTCGTCGGGCAGCTGCTCGGGCGGCAGGCGGTACTTGCGCGCGGTGGCGTGCAGCGCCTGCATGCGTTCGTCCACGGCCTGCAGCCGCTCGGGATCGAGTTCGAGCCGGTCGACATAGCGCGTGAGCGAGTGCGCGGCTTCCTCGGCCTGCATCTGCGCGGGCTCGAGCGCGGCCAGCACGTCGCGCAGCGCGGGATCGACATCGGCCAGTTGCTGCAGCTTGTGCACGATGGTATTCAGCGCCGACAGCACCGAGCCGTCGGCCTCGGACAGTGCGTCGAGCGCGGCGCGGCTGCCGTCGATCAGGCCGGCGGCATGCGACAGCCGGTTGTACTCGGACTGGATCTCTTCCCATTCGCCCGGCTGCGGGTTGAGCTTGTCCAGTTCGCCGACCTGCCATTCCAGCCGTTCGCGTTCGAGCTGCATCTCGCGCGACTGGTGTTCCACCGCCTCGCGCTGGCGCACGCAGGCACGCCAGGCGCGCCAGGCCTCGGCCACCGCGCCGGCCTGCTGGGTGAGGCCGGCGTGGGCGTCGAACAGCAGCCGCTGCGCATCGGGGCGCAGCAGCAGCTGGTGCGCGTGCTGGCCGTGGATGTCGACCAGCTGGTCGCCGACTTCGCGCAGTTGCGCCAGGGTGGCGGCGGCGCCGTTGATAAAGGCCTTGCTGCGGCCCCCGGCATCGACCGTGCGGCGCAGCAGCACGGTCGCCACGCCGTCTTCCGCTTCACTGTTGAGCTCGCGCTCGGCCAGCCAGGCATCCAGTGCCGGGTGGGTCGAGAAGGTGGCGCTGACGCTGGCGCGCGGGGCGCCTTCGCGCACCACGCCGGCATCGGCGCGTTCGCCCAGCACCAGCGCCAGGGCATCGATCAGGATGGATTTGCCGGCGCCGGTCTCGCCGGTGAAGACGGTGAAGCCAGTGGTGAAGTCCAGGTCGAGCGTATCGACGATGACGAAATCGCGGATGGACAGGCTGCGCAGCATCGTGGCGTGGAAGGTAGTCGGTCCGATGGGTTCGGGATCAGGCTCAAGGGGCGGCTTGATACTGGCTCAGAGGCGATTGTCTTCGGAAGGATACTCGTGCCAGTGCAGCTTCTTGCGCAGCGTGGCGTAGTAGTTGTAGCCGACCGGGTGCAGCAGGTTGATGGTCTTTTCGGAGCGCCGCACCACGATGCGGTCGCCCGGCAGCAGCGAGGTCAGCGACTGCATGTCGAAGTTGACGCTGGCGTCGCGCGCGCTTGCCACCTCGATGGTGACCTCGGCGTCGTGCGGCAGCACGATCGGGCGGTTGGACAGCGCGTGCGGGGCGATCGGCACCAGCACCACGCCCGACAGCGTCGGGTGCAGGATCGGGCCGCCGGCGGACAGCGCGTAGGCGGTGGACCCGGTGGTGGTCGACACGATCAGGCCGTCCGAGCGCTGGTTGTACATGAAGTGGCCGTCCACCGACACCGCCAGTTCGACCATGCCGGAGATGCCCGAGCGGTTCACCACCACGTCGTTCAGGGCCAGCGCGGAAAAGATGTTCATGTCGTCGCGCACCACGCGCGATTCCAGCAGCAGGCGGGTCTCGGCCTCATACCGGCCGTCGAGCATGTCGGGCAGCACGGTGTGCGCGTCTTCCAGCGCGATGTCGGTCATGAAGCCCAGCCGCCCGTGGTTGACGCCGATCAATGGCACGTCATAGCCGGCGAGCTGGCGGGCGATGCCCAGCAGCGTGCCGTCGCCGCCCAGCACCACGGCCACGTCGGCCTGCCGGCCGATCTCCTCGGCGGACAGGGCGGGGTAGGCGGTCAGCCCGGTGGCGAGCGAGGTTTCGCGCTCGAACACCACGTCCTGCCCGTTGCGCAGGATATAAGAGGCAATCTCCTCCAGCGGCCCTTCGATGCCGGCAGTGGAGTACCGGCCCACCAGGGCGACGGTCTTGAACGAAGTGCGCACGGCGCTGGCTTTCGGGGGGGCGGACATGCGTGGATTAGACCATACCGCCATGACGGTTGTCAGCAGCCGCGGGCGGGCGGCCCAGACCGGCCGCCAGAAGGTCCAAAACTTGCGTAAAATCGGGGCATCATGGATGAACGCTCCAAAACGCTGCTCAAGACCCTGATCGAGCGCTATATTGCCGAAGGGCAGCCGGTCGGTTCCCGCACCCTGTCGAAGTACTCGGGGCTGGACCTGTCGCCTGCGACGATTCGCAATGTGATGTCCGATCTGGAGGAAATGGGCTTTATTGCCAGCCCGCACACCTCGGCCGGCCGTATCCCGACCCCGCGCGGCTACCGGCTGTTCGTCGATTCGATGCTGACGGCCAAGCCGCTGGAGCGCAACGCCGACCTGGCCGAGCTGACCGGCCAGATCCAGGACCAGCTCGGCGGCCAGCAACTGGGGCCGCAGCGCATGATCACGGCGGCGGCGCGCACGCTGTCCAACCTGTCGCACTTCGCCGGCGTGGTGATGACGCCGCGCCGCGCGCAGGCGTTCCGGCAGATCGAATTCATGCGGCTGTCGGACAAGCGCATCCTGCTGATCATCGTCAGCCCCGAGGGCGACGTGCAGAACCGCATCATCCAGACCGAGCTGTCATACACGCCGGCCCAGCTGATCGAGGCGGCCAACTTCTTCAATTCGCACTATGCCGGCATGAGCTTCGACACGGTGCGCGGCCACCTGCGGGTGGAGCTGCAGGACCTGCGCCGCGACATGTCGCAGCTGATGCAGGCCGCGGTCGAGGCCGGCAGCGTCGCCGAGGACGAGGACGACGACCACGTCTTTATCAGTGGCGAGCGCAAGCTGCTGGAAGTGGAAGACCTGGCCTCCAGCATGGACAAGCTGCGGCGCCTCTTCGACGTGTTCGAGCACAAGACCAGCCTGCTGCAGCTGCTGGACGTGTCCAGCCATGCGCAGGGCGTGCAGATCTTTATCGGCGGCGAAAGCCGGCTGGTGCCGATCGAAGACATGGCGGTCATCACCGCCCCGTACGAGGTCGACGGCCAGATCGTCGGCACGCTCGGCGTGATCGGCCCCACGCGCATGGCGTATGAGCGCGTGATTCCCATCGTCGACATCACCGCGCGCTTGCTGTCCAGCGCCCTGAGCCAGAACTAGTGCAAAGACTGGCTGGTCTGACAAGCGGCTCCATTCCTACCGAGCGCGGCAATCGCCGGTGCGCCGCACCGGCGCCATCCCGGCACCGTGCCAACCCGGAAGCGACATGACGTTTTCTCCCGAACCGGCCTACCAGCACGGCCACGCGCCGCGCACGGCAATCCTGCTGGTCAACCTGGGCACCCCGGACGCACCCACGCCCAAGGCGGTGGGGCGCTACCTGAAGGAATTCCTGTCCGACCCGCGCGTGGTCGAGATCCCGCGCGCGGCCTGGCTGCCGTTGCTGCATGGGGTGATCCTGCCGCTGCGTTCGCGCGCCTCGGCGCTGAAGTACGAATCGATCTGGCTGCGCGAGGCCCATATGACAGGCTCGCCGCTGCTGGTCTACAGCGAGCGCCAGGCCCATGCGCTGCAGCGGCTGCTGAACCAGCACGGCCATGAAGTGACGGTCGCGTGCGCAATGCGCTACGGCAATCCGTCGATTGCCTCGGTGCTGGAGGCGCTGCGCCGGCAGGGCTGCGAGCAGGTGCTGGTGCTGCCGATGTATCCGCAGTACTCGGGCACCACCACGGCCACGGCCTTCGACGAGGTGTTCCGGGTGCTGGGCCAGTGGCGCAACCAGCCAGAGCTGCGGCTGGTCAAGCATTTCCATGACCACCCGGCCTATATCTCGGCGCTGCACCAGCAGGTCGGCGCCTATTGGGCACGGCACGGCATGCCGGACTTTGCCCGCGGCGACAAGCTGATCCTGTCGTTCCACGGCGTGCCGCGGCGCACGCTGGAGCTGGGCGACCCCTATCACTGCGAATGCCTGAAGACCGGCCGGCTGCTGGGCGAGGCGCTGGGCCTGCAGCCGGGCCAGTATCAGGTGACGTTCCAGTCCCGTTTTGGCAAGGCGGAATGGCTGCAGCCGTACACCGCGCCGACGCTGGCCGAGCTGGGCAAGGTCGGCGCGGGCCGGGTCGACGTCTTCTGCCCGGGCTTTCCGGCCGACTGCATCGAGACCCTGGAGGAAATCGCCATGGAAGGGCAGACCGAGTTCAAGGTCGCGGGCGGCAAGGATTTCCACTTCATCCCGTGCCTGAATGATGCCGATCCGTGGGTCGCGGCCATGGCCGAGATCGCGCTGCAGCACCTGCAGGGCTGGCCGCTGGCCACGCCGCATCCGCACGAACTGGAAGCACGGCGCACGCGCGCCCAGACCCGGGGAGCGGCGGCATGAATGTCGACTTTGAGCCGGATGCGCGCCAGCGCATCGACAAATGGCTGTGGTGCGCGCGCTTCTTCAAGACGCGCTCGCTGGCGGCCGAAGCGGTGGAGCGCGGCAAGGTGACCGTCAACGGCCAGCCATGCAAAAACTCGCGCGAGGTGAAGCCCGGCGACATGGTGGTGCTGGAAGCGCACCAGCAGCGCTGGGAACTGGTGGTGAAAGGCATTGCCCTGGCGCGCGGGCCGGCGCCGGTGGCCCAGACGCTGTATGAGGAAAGTGCCGAAAGCCAGTCCCGCCGGCTGGCCGATGCCGAACGCCGGCGCCTGCAGCCGGAGCCGTCCGCGCAGATCCAGGGGCGCCCGACCAAGCGGGACCGGCGCCGCATCGACCACCTGAAGAGCTGAAATGACAACGCGGCGGCACCGGGAAGCTCCGGTGCCGCCGCGCAGTGGGCACAGGGTCAGGTGGCGCTTATTCCTGCGTGACTTCCTGACTGACGATAGGGACGATGTAGTGCTTGAACACCGCCTTGCCGCTGCCATACTCCGTATCGCGCGGGGTGAATGCGCCGGAAAGGCAGATAAAGACGGTCATGACCGCCAAGGCGGCCACAAGGCAGAGCGTCACGACTGGCAGCTTATGCATGGCCAACCTTTCGGAAGAGGCACAAAGTTGAACCATCTCCAGGACCCCCGACATTTTTGTCATTTTTCTTACTGAGAATCTTAGTGAGTGCGATGCAGCAAAGCAATAATGCGCCGATTGCATATGGGTGGCCTTTGTAACCGTGTGTTTCCGCGTCACGCCAGCGCCACTCTTGAAAACCTGCGCCTTGCCACCACCTGCACGGAACACGCGCCGATATACCACCCGCGGCCAGGCCCACGGCGGGCCGCGACAATGCATTGATACGGATCGACATGGAAGAACAGAAGCAGACGCCAACCACCCAGACGCCTACGCCCGCGGGCGATGAGGCGGCCAACGCCAGCCAGGAAACCGGTGCGCCGGAAACCGCTGCCGTGGATGATGTGGCGGCCCAGCTGGCCGCCCTGGAAGCCAAGGCGCGCGAGCATTACGACCTGTATATGCGCGCCGTTGCCGAAGGCGAGAACATCCGCCGCCGGGCGCAGGACGATGTCGCCAAGGCGCACAAGTTCGCCATCGAGAACTTCGCCGACAACCTGCTGCCCGTGATGGACAGCCTGCAGGCCGCGCTGGCCGACGGCTCGGGCGATATCGCCAAGCTGCGCGAAGGCGTCGAGCTGACCGCGCGCCAGCTGGCGGCCGCCTTTGAGCGCGGCAAGATCGTTGAACTCAACCCGGTGGGCGAGAAATTCGACCCGCACCGCCACCAGGCCATCTCGATGGTGCCGGCGGACCAGGAACCCAATACCGTGGTGACCGTGCTCCAGCGCGGCTACACCATTGCCGAGCGCGTGCTGCGGCCGGCGCTGGTGACGGTGGCGGCACCGAAGTAAGGCGGCCCGGGACGGCGGCGTGCCATCCTGGATTGCGACCTGACGCCCGGTGCCGGCTGGCCCGGGCGTTTGTCATTCTGGAGCGAGCATGACCACTGAACCAGGCGCCGGCTCGGCGCAGTCGTCCCCGGCCCCCCACCTCGACCACCGCGCCTTCGAGGCGTTCGGCATGCGCGAGGTCGATGACGGCAGCATCGACGCCGCCATGGCCGGGGCCGGCGACGCGCTGGTGTGCGTGTTCTTCTGGGGGGTGGACTGCTTCAACTGCGAGGTGGCCAAGAAGGCCATGCTGGCCAACCCCGAACCGATCCGCGCGCTGGAACTGCACTGGCTGCATGCCAACGTCTACGCGCATCCCGGGCTGGGCCGGCGCTTTGGCCTGCATGGCATCCCGGTGTTCTTGTTCTTCCAGAACGGCAAGAAGCTGGGCCGCGCCACCGGCTGGCATGGCCACGGCCAGTTTGCCGCCGCGGTGGCCAATGCGCGGCTCAAGGCCGGCGGCAAGCCGCTGGCCGGCTGAGCGGTCTGGCCGTTCAGCGGGTTCAGCGGGACAGCGCGTAGCCGATGCGGAACTGCCACGGCAGCTTGTGGTTGTAGTCCAGCAGGCTCTCGCCATAGCCGACGAAGTAGCCGGCCATCAGGTAGCCCGCGGTGCCGGGGATCAGCCTCGCCATCGGGTAGGTCAGCTGGGCGTCGACGCTGCCGTACCACTTGCGCGTGCCCTTGCGCAGCGTGGCGGAGAACTCCCATGAGTCCGGGCGCCCGTAGGCAATGCCCAGGTCCATGAAGCCGCGGTAGTGGGCGATGTCGGGGTTGTCGCCCTTTTCCACATAGGCGTAGAGCTTGGGCGCGACGCGCCAGTGCCAGTCGTTCTGGTCGCCGAAGTAGAAGGTCGGCTTGACGAAGACCGTATTGATGCTGCGCGATTCGTCGCCGCTGCGGCCATTGGATTCATGCTCCAGGCCGGTCGCCAGCGACAGCCGGCTGATGACGTTGTTGCGCACGCCGGTATCCGACAGGTAATAGAACAGGCTGGGCCGGTAGTTGGTGTCGCGGAACGGCTTGGACTGCTCGGACAGGTCCCACAGCGAAAACTGCGTGTAGCCCACGTACAGGTTGTCGAACAGGCGCTTCGACGCCGGGTCCTCGCCCTGGAACAGGCGGTACTTGAAACTCAGCTGGAACTTGGCGTTGGCGCCGTCATGCGCGCCGACCATGAAATACATCGGGTCATGGAACGACAGCCGGGCGCTGTCGCGCAGGTCGGCCGGCGCGGGTGCGGCGGCGCCCGCCTTGGTGACCGGGGAGACCGGCACGGCTGCGGTAGCGGTCGCCGGCTCTGCGGCGTCGGTGGCCGGCTCGGTGCCGTTCGCTGCCGGCGTCTTGCTGGCAACCGGCGGCGCGGCGGCGGCGGGTTCACCGGGCCGCGGCAGGCGGTTCAGCGTCACTAGTACCGGCGCGGCGTCGATGCCGGTCGCATCCAGCCGCACCTGGCCGCGCAGGGCCGGGGGCAGCGTCACCGTGTAGCGGATCGCGCGGTGCTCGCCGCGGCGCAGGTTGACCACGGCCGGGCCTGAGACTTCGCGCCACAGCACCAGCCGCACCGGCGCCTGCAGGTCGCCCGAGGCGGTCACTTCGAGCGTGTCGGGAATACGGTAGCGGCGCGTGGCGTCGTCGGCGCTGACCACCAGCGTCAGCGTCAGCGGCTGGTTGCCGTCGATCACGCGCGGCGGCTGCAGCAGCGCCACCCCGGCGTGGCCGGCCAGGGGCCAGGCCAGCATCAGCGACAGGCAGAGCGGAGCGGCGACACGGCTGGCAGGCGCCATCGGGCGCCGGCGCGGCAGGGCAATTCGGGACATGGCTTGAGGCACCGCACCGCCGCGGGGCGGCAGCGCGGGTTTGGGAATTCTGAACGCGCAAAGCCTACCATGCGGCCGCAAGCGGGTTGTGACGAATTGTACGCAGCCGGGAAGGAAGCCCGCCGATGGCGGAATTTCAGCGGTTGGCGCGGCGCTTCACGCAATCGACGTAGTGGTCGCCGTCGGGCGGTTGGCCGGTGCGCTGTGCCTGCCACAGCATCTCGCCCAGGCATTCCATCACCTGGTGCTGCGCTTCATGCGGCGAGTCCAGCCTGCGCGCCAGCGCCTCGTAAGCGTGGCGGATGCCGCGCGGCTGGTCGACCGAGACCTGCTCGGAGATCGACAGGTGCATCGACAGGTGCAGGAAGGGGTTGGTCTGGCCTTGCTCGGGAGTGTAGTCCTGCGACAGCGCACCTTCGGTGTCGCGCAGCAGGCCGTGGTACTCGGGGTGCTCGCCGATCCAGTCGACGGCGATGGCTTCCAACGGGGTCAGCACGCCGCCTGTGAGCTGCTTCTGCCAGGCATCGCAGAAGAACCGGCGGACTTCTTCTCGGGAGGGATTAAACATGGTGGCGACATTGTAAACGAGGGCCGCGGCCCGCGCTGGCGGCCCCGCTTGTTGCCAGCGGCGCCAAGTAGAATGCGGGATCGCCGACTTCCCGCCCGCCCGATGACCGCTTCCGCCCAAACCGCCCCGGACCACGCCCGCGACAAGCTGGCCGGCGTGCTGCTGATCGCGCTGTCGGCCAGCGCCTTTGGCGCCATGGCGATCTTCGCGCGCTTTGCCTATGCGGCCGGCGCGGATGTCTACGGGCTGCTGCTGGTGCGCTTCATGCTGGCGGCCGCGGCGCTGGCGTGGGTGATGCGCACGCGCGGCATTGCCTTGCCGCCTTGGCGCCGCGTGCTGGCGCTGGCGGCGATGGGCGGCATCGGCTATGTCGGCCAGTCGTTCTGTTTCTTCAGCGCGCTCAACCATGCGCAGGCCAGCCTGGTGGCGCTGCTGCTGTACCTCTATCCGCTGTTCGTGACGATCCTGGCGGCGGTCTTCCTGAAGGAGCGGCTGACCACCGCCGCGGTGATCGCGCTGGTGCTGTGCTCGGTGGGCGCAGGACTGACCGTAGGCGGCGGCGAGGGCTCGCCGCTGGGGATCGCGCTGGGGCTGGCGGCGGCGGTGATCTATTCGGTCTATATCATCGTCGGCGCGCGCGTGACCGCCGGCGTCAACCCGATCGCCACCACCACGGTGATCTGCACCGCGGCGGCGCTGGTCTACGGTGCCGTCGGCCTGCTGCGGATGGGGGCGGGCGCGCCGCCGCAGTTCCCGGTCACTGCCGGCGGCTGGCTGGCGCTGGCGGGCATCGCGCTGCTGTCGACGGTGCTGGCGATCCTGACCTTCTTCGCCGGCCTGCAGCGGCTGGGCGCGGCGCAGGCGTCAATGCTGTCGACGCTGGAGCCGGTGGTCACGGTGCTGCTGGCGGCGCTGCTGCTGGGCGAGCATATCGGCACGGCGCAGGCCGTGGGCGGCGTGCTGATCCTGGCCGGCGTGCTGTGGCTGACCCGCCGGGGCGGTGCGCCGGCGCCGGCCCGCGCCGATATGCAAGGGAATTGAACGGGTTGCTCAAAGGCGCTGTCGTGGGGCGCACAAAGGGTTGGGTACAATCGCGCCTTCTCTCAAATCTCGTACAGGAAAGAAGCGCATGTCCCAGATCGACAACGCCGCGCTGGCGCAGCTGTTCACCGAAGCCCGCACGCACAACGTGTGGCAGGACCGCCACGTGGACGACGCCGTGCTGCACCAGATCTATGATGCGATGAAGTTCGGCCCGACCGCTGCCAACAGCAGCCCGGCGCGCATCGTGTTCGTCAAGAGCGCTGCCGAGAAGGCGCGCCTGGTGGACTGCGTGTCGGCCGGCAACGCCGACAAGACCCGTTCGGCGCCGGTGACCGCCATCATCGCCTTCGACACCGCCTTCCACGACCAGCTGCCCAAGCTGTTCCCGCATGCCGACGCCCGTTCCTGGTATGCCGGCAACGCCGAGAAGATCGCCCGCGACGCGCTGATGAACAGCTCGCTGCAAGGCGGCTACTTCATCCTGGCGGCGCGCGCGCTGGGCCTGGACTGCGGTCCGATGGGCGGCTTCGATGCCGACAAGGTCAACGCGGCCTTCTTCCCCGATGGCAAGTGGCAGGTCAACTTCCTGTGCAACCTGGGCTACGGTGAGGCCGACAAGCTGTTCCCGCGCGGACCGCGCCTGTCGTTCGACGAAGCCTGCCGCATCGTCTGAACGCGCTGCGCACCAACGGTGCCAGAACAAAAAAAGCGACCCGCCGTGGTCGCTTTTTTTTGCCTGGCACGCGGCGGCTTCAGGCCGTCCATTCCTGCACGGGATTGCAGGCCAGGTAGCGCCGGGGTTCGGCAATGCCAAGCCGCGTGCGGGCCGCGTCGATGGGTTCGTGCAGCAGCTTCTCGTAGTCCTCGCCCAACAGCCATTGGGCGCGGCGGCCCAGCCGGTAGCCCTCCAGCACGGCCCGCGCAAAGGCCAGGCTGCCGCTCACGCGCAGGCTCTTCAGCGACGCGGCGATGGCGATGAAGGCCCAGCCCTTGCCGCTGGTCTGCGCATAGCTGAATGCCACCAGTGCGGCTTCGCCAAGGCTTTCATCGGCCCGGTAGCCGGTGAGCACATGCCAGATGTCGTGGATGTCGCGGGTACGCCGGCCGAACCACAGGTAGGCGTCCTCGACCAACGGTTCCTGGTCCAGGTTCGAGACCTTGGCCAGCCCGTCAGCGCTGTAGCCGGTCTGTTCCAGGAACGCGCGATAGGCCGCGCCCACCGTGCCCGGTGCGAACCTGGCCACGTAGGCGGGATCGGACAGACGTTCCGCCAGCTCGATGCGCTGATAGACCATGCGCCGCCCGTCGGGCGTGCTCAGCAGGCGGTTGAAGTTGCGGGGCATGGACGGCCCGTTGAGCGCGCGCATGATGCGGAACACCTGCTCCGTGTCGTTGCCATTCGCCATCAGCTTGCGAACGGCCTGGAACGCGGTGAAGACATCCTGCTTGTAGGGGTTGGAACCGGTGGTGGTGGCCATGGGCGGGGCTCCGTAGGTCAGGCGACCTGCGCCTGGGCAGGCGCGGGTATATGCAGCCGGGCGGCGGCGTCGCGGACGAAATCGACGCTGGTATCGATGGCGGTCACCGGCAGCATATGCCCGCCGCTGACCAATGTCAGCGTGGCGCCCGGGACCTTGGCGACAAACGCTTCGCCATGCTCGGCAAAGTCCAGGATGCGGTCTTCGCGGCCGTAGAGGACACTGACCGGCACGCGCAGCGTGCCGTAGCGGTGCAGCAGCGCCGGCAGGCTATGCGCGGCACCGATCAGGTCTTCGGACGCGGCCAGGAAGTGGCAGGGCCGCAGCGCCAGCAGGCCGCCTCCGCGCGTCGGGAAGTCGTCCGGCACCGGGTCCGGGCCGAATACGATGTCCATCACGGCTTCGCGGCGCCGTATCGACATCGGCACCACCAGCGTCCATGCCATCAGCCGGCGCAGCCACGCGCTGGGCACGGTCATGGCCTGGAAGACCGGCGAGATCGCCTTGGGCGGGTGCGTGAGCGGCGCGATCAGTGCCAGCCCGCCCACGCGCTCGGGGTGGTGGATGGCCAGCGCCAGCGCAATCGCACCGCCCAGCGAATGGCCCACCACCAGCGGACGCTCCAGGCCAAGCTTGTCGCACAGCGCGGCGAGCGCCGCGGCCTGTGCCGGCAGGTCCGCGGCGCTGCCCGGCGTGCGTGTGGAGTGGCCCGCGCCGGGGCGGTCGACGGCGATCACGCGGAAGTGCTCGGCAAGCGGCCCGATCATGCCGTAGCCAAAATTCTCAAGCTGGCCGGACAGGCCATGCACCAGCAGCACCGCCGGGCCCTGGCCGCGCTCCACAACATGCAGGCGCGCGCCGGGCACGTCGACAAAGCGGCCGGGCGGCGGCATGGCGGCTTCGATGCGCCGGGCGGTGCGCCACGTGAACAGAGACAGCGACGCGCCCAGCACCAGGATCAGCCCGATCAGCACCGCGAAGACGGTCAGGAAGATGGTCATGATTGCACCTCGCTGGCGGCAACCGCCGGCACCGTGTTGTTGTCCGTGGTGTCCTGGCTGTCCCGGTGCGCCCGGTGTGCCAGGGGAGAGGGCGGCGGGACATCGAACTGCAACATGCCGTCCGCGATGCGCCCGTGCCGGATCGTCAGCAGGTCTTTCAGGTAGTTCTGATGCACGCGCCATGGCTTGCGATGACCTTGCCGGGGCAGCACGGTGGCGGCACGCTGCACGTAGCCGGAGGTGAAATCCAGGAACGGGGTCGGCTCTACGTCAGCGGGGGCGCGCGGCACGGCAATGCGGTGGGCGTGGCGATCCATGTGACGCAGCAGGCGGCAGACGTACTCGGCCGTGAGGTCGGCCTTGAGCGTCCACGAGGCATTGGTGTACCCGAAGGCCAGCACTAGGTTGGGCACATCGCTCAGCATCATCCCCTTGTAGGCCAGGCATTCTGCGGGGCGGCGCGGCTGGCCGTCCACGGTGAGCGCAATGTCGCCCAGCATGTTCAGCTTGAGGCCGGTGGCCACCACCACGACATCCGCGGCCAGCGTCTTGCCGCTGGCCAGCACGATGCGGTCTTCGGTGAACCGGTCGATGGTGTCGGTCACCACCGATGCGCGCCCGTCGCGGATCGCGCGGAACAGGTCGCCGTCGGGCACCAGGCACAGGCGCTGGTCCCACGGCCTGTAGCGGGGCGTGAAGTGGGTGCCGACGTCATAGCCTGGTGCCAGTTGCGCTGCCGCCATGCCGATCAGGCGCTGCCTGACGCGGTCCGGCCGGCGCCGCGCCAGCTGGAAGAACATCATGCCCAGCAGCACGTTCTTCCAGCGCGTGGCGGCGTAGGCCAGCCGCTCCGGCAGCACGCGGCGCAGCTTGTGGGCGATGGCGTCCTCGCCGGGGCGCGTCACGATATAGGTGGGGGAGCGCTGCAGCATCGTCACGTGCGCGGCGCTGTTCGCCATGGCCGGCACCAGCGTGACCGCCGTGGCGCCGCTGCCGATCACCACCACGCGCTTGCCGGCGTAGTCGAGCGATTCGTCCCAGAACTGCGGATGCACCATGCTGCCGCGGAATTGTTCTTCGCCTGCAAATTCGGGCCGGTGGCCCTCGGCATAGCTGTAATAGCCTGCGCACACATAGAGAAAGCGTGCGCGCAGGCGCAGCCGGCTGTGGTCCGCCGTGCGTTCGGCTTCGACCGTCCAGCAGGCTTCGGCGCTGTCCCATGCCGCGCTGACGACCCGATGGCCAAAGCGGATATGCGACGTGATGCCGGCCTCTTCGGCGGTTTCGCGGATGTAGGCGCGAATCGACGGCCCGTCGGCGATGGCCTTGGCGCCGCGCCAGGGCTTGAAGCGGTAGCCCAGCGTGTACATGTCCGAATCCGAGCGGATGCCGGGGTAGCGGAACAGGTCCCAGGTGCCGCCCATGGCCTCGCGCGCCTCCAGGATGGCATAGCGCTTGCCGGGGCAGCGCATTTGCAGCTGGCGCGCGGCGCCGATGCCGGACAGGCCGGCGCCTACGATCAGGACATCGAGGACTGCGTCATCGGAACTTGGGGCGGTCATGGCGGATCCGGACGAGTGGCACTTCTGACAACATAGATTGTCAGAAGCGATCCGGCAAGTAATCTGACAATAGGGAATGTCATAATGGCGCGCATGACGACCGAGCTCACCCCCGCGCGCCGCTACCGCGGCGCCGAAGCCGAAGAACGACGTGCCCAACGCCGCGTGCAGCTGATTGCCGCGGCCGTGCAGGTCTACGGCGAGCGCGGCTACCAGAACGCCACCGTCAAGGCCGTGTGCGAGGCCGCGGGCCTGACCGAACGGTATTTCTATGAATCGTTCGCCAACAGCGAGGCCTTGCTGCTGGCATCGTTTCAAACAGTGACCCACCGCTTGCTGCACACCCTCGCCCTGGCGGGCGAGGGGGCCGGAGGCGACGGCCAGCAACGCGCGCTGGCCATGCTGCGCGCCTATTTCGGGGCGCTGCAGCGTGAGCCGCGTTCAGCGCGGGTGTTCCTGGTGGAAATCCGCGGCGTCAGCAAGCTGGTCGACGGGGCGCTGGCGGATTCGCTGGATGAATTCGGCGGGCTGCTGGCGCATGCGCTGCTGCCGCCGGGACGCAAGCTGGATCCGTTGCTGACGGCGGGGGTGGCGGGCGGGGTGGTCCACATCGCCCTGCGCTGGATCACGCACGGCTACGCGCCCGATGTGGAGGTGGTCGCGCTCACGGCGCTACAGCTGGCCCTGGTGCTGGCGCACGAGCCGGACTAGGCCTGGTTACAGCTGCGGCGCCGGCGTCTTTTCCCTGAATTCGCATAGCGGCTCGATCACGCAGTGCCAGCACTCGGGCTTGCGCGCCTTGCAGACGTAGCGGCCGTGCAGGATCAGCCAGTGGTGGGCATCGTGCAGGAACTCATGCGGCACGCACTTGAGCAGCTTCTGCTCGACGATCTGCACGGTCTTGCCCGGCGCCAGCCCGGTGCGGTTCGATACCCGGAAGATATGCGTGTCCACCGCGATGGTGGGCTCGCCGAACGCGGTGTTGAGCACCACGTTGGCGGTCTTGCGGCCCACGCCCGGCAGGGCCTCCAGCGCTTCGCGCTCGGGCGGGACCTTGCCGCCGTGGCGCTCGACCAGGATGCGGCAGGTTTCGATCACGTGCTTCGCCTTGGTCTTGTACAGCCCGATGGTCTTGATGTACTCGCTGAGGCCGGCTTCGCCCAGGTCCAGCATCTGCCGCGGGGTATGCGCCACCGGGAACAGCCGCCGCGTGGCCTTGTTGACGCCGACGTCGGTCGCCTGTGCCGACAGCAGCACGGCGATCAGCAGTTCGAACGGCGAGCTGTATTCCAGTTCGGTGGTCGGGGCAGGGTTGGTTTCGCGCAGCGTCTCAAAGATGGCACGGCACTTGGCGGCGTTCATTGTTTTTCTTCTGGGTCGGTATTGGCGTTCTGGTCGGATCCAGGCTGGGCAAGCCCCGCACGCGCGCGCCGTGCTTCGGCGGCGTCGATCTGGGCCTGCACCGCAGCCGAGACGTTCTCCGTATTGCGCGGCTGCGCGGCCTGCTGCTTCTGCCGGGCACGTTCGATCGCGGCCTGGATGATGGCGCGCTTGCGTTCCTGCGCGGCGCGCTCGGCATCGTTTTCCGGCGCTTCGGCCTGCACCGCGGCCAGCTTGGCGGCGGCCTTGGCGGCCAGGCGCGCGTCGTTTTCCTCGCGCTCGCGCACCAGCCGCGCATTGCGCGCCAGGTAGCGCGCGTGCGCGGCATCGGCCTGCGCCTGCGACCACGCGGCCCAGCCGGTGCGTTCGCCGGTGACCGGGACCATGTCGATGCAGTCGACCGGGCAGGGCGCCACGCACAGGTCGCAGCCGGTGCACCAGTCAGGGATCACCGTATGCATCTGCTTGGCGGCGCCGGCAATCGCATCGACCGGGCAGGCCTGGATGCAAAGCGTGCAGCCGATGCAAAGGCTCTCGTCGATGCGGGCCACCGCGCGCGGCTGTTCGCTGCCGCGTTCCGGGTCCAGCGGCAGCGGTACGGTGCCCAGCACCGCGGCCAGGCGCACGATTCCTTCCGCGCCGCCGGGCGGGCAGCGGTTGCAGGCGGCTTCGCCGCTGGCCATGGCTTCAGCGTAGGGGCGGCAGCCGTTGAAGCCGCATTTGGTGCACTGGGTCTGGGGCAGCAGCGCTTCGATGCGGTCGGCAAGGGACTTGACGGCGGGATTCACGACTAAGGGCAGGAAAAATCAGGGGACAAAACAGGGACCAAGGCCGGATCAGAACGGTCAAGACACGAAATTTGCGGGGCACTGTGAGGGTTTGGCGACATAACAGCCGAACCCTGCGGCGGACAATAGGCCAGCGACCCTGCGGCACCGGGATCTCTGTGGACCCCTGCGAGCCATCGCACCGCAAGGATTATCCCCGATTTCGCCGGCGGGCAGAAACAGCGATGATGCGCGCACCGCCGGATTGCCGCATTCCGGCCTATGCCATAATCCGCGCAACGATCGACCAGCCACCCCATGTCAACTGAGCCCAAGACCAAACGCGACCCGGAAGGGACGCGCCGACGCATCCTCGCTGCGGCCACCGAGGAATTCGCCAAGGGGGGTCTGGCCGGCGCCCGCGTCGACCAGATTGCCCGGCGCGCGGAAACCAACGAACGCATGCTGTATTACTACTACGGCAGCAAGGAAGGCCTCTTCCTGGCGGTGCTCGAGAAGCAATACGCCAATTTCCGCGCCGACGAGGAGCAGCTGCACCTCGTCGACGAAGACCCGGTCCAGGGCGTGCGCACGCTGGCGCGCTTCGTCTGGGACTGGTATTACGAGCATCCGGAGTTCATCCGCCTGGTCAACAGCGAGAACCTGCATGAGGCCCGGCACCTGAAGAAGTCGGCGCAGCTGCAGCAGCTGATCAACCCGGTGGTGGATGTGCTGGCCGACGTGATCCGGCGCGGGCAGGAACAAGGCGTGTTCCGCGACAATATCGACGTGCCGCAGTTCTACCTGACGATTTCCGCGCTGGGCTACTACGTGCTGTCCAACCGGTACACCATCAGTGCCGTGATCGGGCGCGACGTGGCCTCGCAGCAGGAGCATGAGCGCTTTGCCGAGCTGCATTCGGAAATGCTGCTCAGCTACCTGAAGAAGCACTGAACCTCCCGGCCCGATCCCGCAAGAAGAAACGCCCGCGATCGCGGGCGTTTTTTTACTTGGTGGCCGAGGCCTGGTGGTACTTGCGGATAAAGTCGCGCAGCTGCGGGTAGATCTCTTCGCGCCAGCGCCGGCCCGAGAAGATGCCGTAGTGGCCGCAGTGTTCCGCATTCAGGTGCTGCTTGCGGGCTTTCGGGATGCCGGCGCACAGGTCGTGTGCCGCGGCGGTCTGGCCCGCGCCGGAGATGTCGTCAAGCTCGCCTTCGACGGTCATCAGCGCGGTGCTCTTGATGTCCTGCGGCCGCACCGGATTGCCGTCGATGGCCCAGGTGCCATTGGCCAGGCGGAACTCCTGGAACACCTCGCGGATGGTGTCGAGGTAGTACTCGGCGGCCATGTCGAGCACCGCGTTGTATTCGTCGTAGAAGCGCACGTGGGCGTCGGCGTCGTCCGCATCGCCCTCGACCAGGCTCAGGTAGAAATCATAGTGCGAGGAAAGGTGCCGGTCCGGGTTCATCGCCACGAAACCGGCATGCTGCAAAAAGCCCGGGTAGACGCGGCGCCCGTGGCCGGGGTAGTTGGCCGGCACGGTGTAGATGACGTTGTTCTCGAACCACTCGAACGACTTGTTGGTCGCCAGCGAGTTGACCGCGGTGGGGCTCTTGCGGGCGTCGATCGGGCCGCCCATCATCGTCATGGTGCGCGGCGTCTTCTCGCCGGCCGAGGCCATCAGCGAGATCGCGGCCAGCACCGGTACCGTGGGCTGGCACACCGAGATCACATGCAGGTTCTCGGCGCCGATGTGGCGGATGAATTCCTGGATGTAATAGATGTAGTCGGACAGGTGGAACGTGCCATCCTCCACCGGCACCATGCGTGCGTCGATCCAGTCGGTCACGTAGACCTTGTGGTCCTGCAGCAGCGTGCGCACCGTGTCGCGCAGCAGCGTCGCATGGTGGCCCGACAGCGGCGCGGCCACCAGCACCACGGGCTCATCCTTGAGCAGCTTGATGGTGTCCGGGTCGTCGGCATAGCGCTTGAAGCGCACCAGCTTGCAGAAGGGCTTCTCGAGCACGGTCTGCTCGACGATGGGGATGTCGCGCCCGTTGGAGCGCACCGACTTGATGTCGAATGCCGGTTTTTCGTATTCCTTGCCGAGCCGGTACAGCAGTTCATAGCCGGCAGCCAGGCGGGGTGCGCCGGGAACCAGCGAGAGCGGGCTGAGGGGGTTGGTGAAGGTCTTGGCCGTCGCCTGGGCCCACGCGGTCAGCGGGTGCAGGATCGAACGCTGGAACTCATGCAATTGGTAGAGCATGCCTTTTCTGCCTGGGGTCTAGCTATGAGGTACGTACTACCAGGTACTAATGTACTGACAATACACCGTGGATCGTGGCGCCGATTATGCCCTTAACCGAACGACCGTGCTAACGATCTTGCTCTGCAGCATATACCTTAAGGTACATCCATTGCTGCGGAAAACAATAAGGTAAAAGGCTGATTTCTTGATGACATTGGGCTGATAAATCGCAAACAAATGCAAAAAGCGGCCGAAGCCGCTTTTTGTGCATTGCTTTGTGACGCTTGCGCCAGTCGCCACCTGTTGCGGTGTGGCGACTTCAAAAGGCTTTTACATCACAGCTGCGATCGCATCGACGACGGCGTCGATGTTGCGGCTGTTCAGCGCGGCCACGCAGATGCGGCCGGTGCCGACGGCGTAGATGCCGTGCTCATTGCGCAGGCGATCCACCTGGGCCGAGGTCAGGCCCGAGTACGAGAACATACCGCGCTGCGCCTTGACGAAGGAGAAGTCCCCCGGCACGCCCTTGGCGGCCAGCTTGTCCACCAGCGCATGGCGCATCAGCTTGATGCGGTCGCGCATCTCGGCCAGTTCTTCTTCCCACATGGCGCGCAGTTCCGGGCTGTTCAGCACGGTGGCAACCACGGTGCCGCCGTGCGTCGGCGGGTTGGAATAGTTGGTGCGGATCACGCGCTTGACCTGCGACATCACGCGCTGCGCTTCTTCCTTGCTGGTGGTGACGATCGACAGCGCGCCCACGCGCTCGCCGTACAGCGAGAAGCTCTTCGAGAACGAGCTCGACACGAAGAAGGGCAGGCCGGAGTCCGCGAACAGGCGCACGGCGGCGCCGTCCGGGTCGATGCCGTCGGCAAAGCCCTGGTAGGCCATGTCCAGGAACGGGATCAGGTTGCGTTCCTTGACCAGTTCCACCACCTGCTTCCACTGCTCGGGCGACAGGTCCACGCCGGTCGGGTTGTGGCAGCAGGCGTGCAGCACGACGATGGTGTTGGCCGGGAACGACTTCAGCGATTCCACCATGCCGGCAAAGTTCAGGCCGTGGCTGGGGGCGTCGTAGTAGGCATAGTTGACCACCGGGAAGCCGGCGGATTCGAACAGTGCGCGGTGGTTTTCCCAGCTCGGGTCGCTGATGGCGACCTTGGCGTCCGGGTACAGGCGCTTCAGGAAGTCGGCGCCGATCTTCAGCGCACCGGTGCCGCCGAGTGCCTGTGCCGTCACTACGCGGCCTTCGGTGATCAGCGGCGATTCCTTGCCGAACAGCAGCGTCTGCACGGCCTGATCATAGGCGGCGATACCTTCGATCGGCAGGTAGCCGCGCGGGGTGGCGGTAGTCAGACGGGCCTTTTCGGCCTCCTGGACGGCGCGCAGCAGGGGGATTTTCCCTTCGTCGGTGAAGTACACGCCAACGCCCAGGTTGACCTTGGTCGGGCGGGTATCGGCATTGAAGGCTTCGTTGAGGCCCAGGATCGGGTCGCGCGGGGCCATCTCGACGGCAGAAAACAAACTCATTTGGAATCTCGTGGTCGGCAATGAATGAAAACGGGAAGGCGTAGAATGCTTCGGACTGCGCTGGCGGCTGGCAGGCCCCGTTCCCTTCCGGCGGGAAGTGGCTTGAAGCGGGGGCCGTCAACCCCAAGATTCTAGCGTATCCGCCCGTTTTCCTGAGGTTTTTCCCTAATCTCGCCGCGCCTTCTTTCGTTATTTCTTTCCTTACTCGTACCGCTACCTCTCCAGCCACTTACGCCCCTTATGTCGAACCTTGCCGAAGCCGCGCCGGCCCTGGACGAAGACAAATTCGTCACATTTCCCGGCTCCCCGTTCCAGCTGTACCAGCCGTTCCCGCCCGCCGGCGACCAGCCGGAGGCCATCCGGCAACTGGTGGAGGGGGTGGATGACGGCCTGTCGTTCCAGACGCTGCTGGGCGTGACGGGCTCGGGCAAGACCTTCACCATGGCGAACGTGATCGCCCGCATGGGGCGGCCGGCCATCGTGTTTGCCCCGAACAAGACGCTGGCGGCGCAGCTCTACGCGGAATTCCGTGAATTCTTCCCGCGCAACGCCGTCGAGTACTTCGTCAGCTACTACGACTACTACCAGCCCGAGGCCTACGTCCCGCAGCGCGACCTGTTTATCGAGAAGGACTCATCGATCAACGAGCATATCGAGCAGATGCGGCTGTCGGCGACCAAGAGCCTGCTGGAGCGCCGCGACACCATCATCGTGGCAACCGTCTCGGCGATCTATGGTATCGGCAACCCGACCGAATACCACCAGATGATTCTCACCTTGCGGGCCGGCGACAAGATCAGCCAGCGCGACGTGATCGCGCGGCTGATCGCGATGCAGTACACCCGCAACGAGACCGATTTCCAGCGCGGCACCTTCCGCGTGCGCGGCGACACCATCGATATTTTCCCGGCCGAACATGCCGAGATGGCGGTGCGGCTGGAGATGTTCGACGACGAAGTCGAGTCGCTGCATTTCTTCGATCCGCTCACGGGCCGCGTGCGCCAGAAGATCCCACGCTTCACGGTCTACCCGTCGAGCCACTATGTGACCCCGCGCGAGACCGTGCTGCGCGCGATCGAGGCGATCAAGTCGGAGCTGCGCGAGCGGCTGGAGTTTTTCCACAAGGAAAACCGGCTGGTGGAGGCACAGCGGCTGGAGCAGCGCACCCGCTTCGACCTGGAAATGCTGTCCGAGCTGGGCTTCTGCAAGGGCATCGAGAACTATTCGCGGCACCTGTCCGGTGCACGCCCCGGCGATCCGCCGCCGACGCTGGTCGACTACCTGCCGCCGGATGCGCTGATGTTCCTGGACGAGTCGCACGTGCTGATCGGCCAGCTCAACGGCATGTACAACGGCGACCGCGCGCGCAAGACCACGCTGGTGGAGTACGGCTTCCGGCTGCCCTCGGCGCTGGACAACCGGCCGCTGAAGTTCGACGAATTCGAGCGCAAGATGCGCCAGGTGATGTTTGTCTCGGCCACGCCGGCGCAGTTCGAGCAGGAGAATGCCGGGCAGGTGGTGGAGCAGGTGGTGCGTCCGACCGGGCTGGTCGATCCCATCATCCTGGTGCGCCCGGCGACCACGCAGGTGGACGACCTGGTGTCCGAGATCCACGCCCGCGTCGAGGCCGGCGAACGCGTGCTGGTGACCACGCTGACCAAGCGCATGGCCGAGCAGCTGACCGAGTTCCTCTCCGAGAACGGGAACAAGGTGCGCTACCTGCACTCGGACATCGACACCGTCGAGCGCGTGGAGATCATCCGCGACCTGCGCCTGGGCACCTTCGACGTGCTGGTGGGCATCAACCTGCTGCGCGAAGGCCTGGATATTCCCGAGGTGTCGCTGGTGGCGATCCTCGATGCGGACAAGGAGGGCTTCCTGCGCGCCGAGCGCTCGCTGATCCAGACCATCGGCCGCGCCGCGCGCAACGTCAACGGTACCGCCATCCTGTACGCGGACCGCATGACCGAGTCGATGAAGAAGGCCATTGGCGAGACCGAGCGGCGCCGCGCCAAGCAGATCGCCTTCAACGAGGCCAACGGCATCACGCCGCGCGGCGTGGTCAAGCGCATCAAGGACATCATCGACGGCGTCTATAGCGTCAGCGATGCCAAGGCCGAGCTGCTGGCGGCGCAGGAGCAGGCCCGCTACGAGGACATGAGCGAAAAGCAGGTCTCCAAGGAAATCAAGCGCCTGGAGAAGCTTATGCTGGACCATGCCCGCAACCTGGAATTCGAGCAGGCGGCGCAGGTGCGCGACCAGCTGGCCAAGCTCAAGGCGCAGGTGTTCGGCGCCAGCGGAGATGGCGCGCTGCCCCCCGCCTGATACGCGTGGTGCCGGCTCCGGCTGGCCTATAGTGAAATGCGTCACACCTGATCTAGGAGGCGCATCATGGTAAAACTTGGACTGTGGGTACCGCTGGAGGCCAGGCCGGGCAAGGAGCAGGAGGTTGAGCAGTTCCTGCGCGACGGGCTCGCGCTGGTGGAGCAGGAGGCCGGCACCACGGCCTGGTTCGCGCTGCGGCTGGGCCCGTCGATGTTCGGCATCTTCGATGCTTTCCCCGATGAGTCAGCGCGCGAGGCGCACCTCGGCGGCAAGGTTGCCGCGGCGCTGATGGCCAGGGCGCCGGAGCTGTTCATGGCGACGCCGCCGATCCAGAAGCTGGAGGTGGTGGCGGCCAAGCTGCCTTGATGGCGAACGACAAGGAGCTACGATGGAACGCCAGTTTGAATACGGCGGCTACGCGGTCGTGGTCAGCGCGGTCCCGAATGCCGCAGGCGGGTTTGCGGCGCAGATGCGCATCGCCGATGCCTTCGGCGAGCCTTCCGGCCCCAGCTTCGAGGCGATTGCGGGCGACGCGCCCACGCCCGAAGGGGCCATCGCCCTGGCGGAGGCCGGCGCCATGCGCGCGATCGACGCCGGCGAGGTCAACTAGCCAGGCATCCCCCATTTTCCGTGGAGAACCACAATGACCGAAATCGGCGAATGGAAGAAGAAGGTCTATGAAACCCACGAAGTGCAGGTCCAGGTCAGGCAGCGCTCACAGAGCGAATGGTCCTACACCGTGCGCGTCTGCCGCCCCGGCACCAATATCCGCGCCGCCGGCACGCTGACTGAGGCCTCGCGCATCACCGAGCACTACAAATCGCGCGAAGCCGCGGAAGTGGCCGGGTTTGCGCACGGCGAGCGGCTGGCCAAGCAACTGGCCTGAAGGGCTGCGGGTAGAATTGCGGGCTGTCCGGCCGGCGGCCCTGCCGAGGGCCGGTGCGCCTGCCGTTCCACTCCCGCCAAGCCGTGATCCAATGAAGACATACGCCATCCTGATGTGTTGCATGGGAAACATCTGCCGTTCCCCGACGGCGGAGGGCGTGCTGCGCGCCAAGCTGGCTGCGGCCGGGCTGGCCGCGCTGGTGGAGCTGGATTCGGCAGGCACGCATGAATACCACCTCGGCCGCGCGCCCGATCCCCGTACCCAGCGCCATGCGCTGCAGCGCGGCTATGACCTGTCCGCGCTGCGCGCGCGCAAGGTCGGCCTGCCTGACTTCGACCGCTTCGACCTGATCCTGGCGATGGACCGCGAGAACCTGGCCGGCCTGGCGCGGCTGCGCCCCGATGCCGGCGACAAGCTGCGCCTGCTGATGAGCTTCGCCACCCGCCACGACGCCGACGAAGTGCCGGACCCGTACTACGGCGAAGGCGATGGCTTCGAGCGCGTGCTCGACTACATCGAAGATGCCTGCGACGGCCTGGTGGCCGAGCTGCGCCAGCGCCTGCAAGGCAGCGCCGGCTGATCCGGGCGCCCGTTCCGTCGTCTTTTCTGCGGCCCGCGCCGCGACGCCACGAGCGCCGCGGCCGGCGGCCCGATCCCACGAGAATCCATGCTTCGCAAACTGTTCCGCAAATGGCGCGAATCGCGCAATGCCAGCCTGCAGCTCGACGCCATCCTGGCCGCGGCCGATCCTGAGGCGCCGCTGGCCGAGCGCAACGGCTGGCTGATCGAACTGGGCTTCTGGATCCGCCGCGATGGCGGGCTGGGCGCAGATGCTGGCAGCCAGGATCCTGGCGCGGACCGCCGCCACCCCGAGCATGTGCGGCTGCGCTACCTGCTGCAGGTGCTGGAGCGGCATCCCGACTGGGCCGAACGTTTTGCCCTGACGGTACGCAGTCTGGTGCGCGAGAACGACCCCACCGGCCTGTTCTGCGATACCGGCGTGGCCCTGCACCCGGGCTTCGTCAGCGAGATGGTGGGACGGCTGCAGGACCGCTTCCTGCCGCCGCCGCCCAACCGCAGCGACATGGCGGGGCTGTTTGCGCTGGTGTTCGTCGGGGATGAGGACGCGGAGTGGGTCGAGGCTGTCGACGATGAAATGCTGGCGCGGCTGGCGCGCGTGCTGCAGGCCGGCGGCCCCGAGGGCGAAGCGGCGGGCATGGCGCACTATCGCGATGCGCTGGGCCAGACGCTGGCCACCAGCATCGCGGTGCTGGTCAGCCAGGTGCGCGCCACCGGCCTGAGCCAGGCGATCCGTTCGCGCCTGGCCGGGCGCGTGGAAGAGACGCCGTTCTTCCGCCTGGACGAGGCCATCCAGGCCTTGCGTGAAGATGGCCTGCGCCATGACGACAACAGCTTCGGCCATCGCCTGAACCGTGCTTATCCGGTTAGCTCCCAGACCTACTAGATGTAGTGGGTAGCGATTTTTTGGCATAGAGCTCGGCATAGGTCGGCGCGGTGACGTCACCAGCGATGCCGAGCAGGGAGCGAAACGCGTTGAAGGGATAGAAACGGCGGTTGAAGCGGAAGGTGAATTCGTTGAGATAGGCTTGTAGGTGCTGCGGGCTGACACCGTGATGACTGCCGCGCAGCCAGGTCTTGAGATTGGAGAACACAAGGTGAATGATCGGCAGGAGGGTTTCGGCCACTTGCATGTCACCACGCTGCGCGATGGCGATATGGCCATAGCCGCGCTCGCCCAGCTTGGCATAACCGCTCCAGTCGTCGGTGATGATGGTTGCGCCGGATGCAACGGTACGCTCGATGAATCCGTCCAGCGACCGGGCACTTCGGTCAGGAACCAGAGCGAGCCGAACTCGTCCGGCATACCGTGCGCTCTTGCGTTTGTTGCGGCTGCCGGCAAGCTTGCGTTGCCGAACCTCGACAGCGCCGGCCACAAGAACCATGTCGTGCACGCCCCTGCCTTTGCCGCGAGTACGCCCACCGACGTAGGTCTCATCGGCCTCGACGTGTTCCTCAGGCTTGCCGCCGATCCGATCCTGGTCGGGGCGCACCATGCCGGCGCGCAACTTGTGGAGTATCTGGAAGGCGGTCTCGTAACGCGACAGGCCAAGTTGGCGCTGGAACTGAACGGCCGACATGCCAGGCGTCTGACTGGCGACCAGATACGCCGCCCAGAACCAAACCGACAGCGGTGTGTGCGTGCGCTCCATGACGGTGCCAGCGGTGAGGCTCGTGTCGCGTGTGCAATGGCGACAACGGAAAACGCCGGGGCGATTGGCAAAGCGGTACGGCTCATCAAGCAAGCCACAGTGGCCACAAATGAACCCATCGCTCCATCGAGCGCGCTCAAGGTAGGCCATGCATGCCGCTTCGTCTGGAAACATCTGCTGAAACTCCGGCAGCGAGCCCGGAAACGGCAGATCGCTTCGGTCAAGCACGTCAATAACCATGGTTGCCCCGGGTAGGCACAGATGACCAACATACTATCGGTAGGGGGCTTGGGAGACAACCGGATAAGCACGGCCTGAACTATTTCCGCGCGCTGCTGGACGGCTGCCATGCCGCGATCCGCCATGTGTATGAGGACCTGGAGGAAAACGGCGTATCGATCGAGGTGGTGTTCCAGATCGAGCGCATGAAGGTGCAGCTCAGCCGCATCGAGCTGCTGCTGGCGGCCTGGGTCGAACCCCACCGGCCCGGCATGCATGCGCACCTGGTGGCGGAACTGATCCGATCCACCCAGGCCCGGCGCAGCCTCTCGCATCTGGCCGGTACCTCGTTCGCGCAGCTGGCGCGCAAGGTGGTGGAGCGCTCGGCCGAGACCGGCGAGCACTACATCACGCGCGACCGCAAGGAATACGCCGAACTGGTGCGCGCCGCGGCCGGCGGCGGCCTGGTCTCGGTCGCCACGGTGTACCTGAAGTTCCTGATCTACGGCCTGCACCTGGACAAGTTCAGTGAGGGGTTGCTGGCCTCGCTCAACTACGCCGGCAGCTTCCTGGCCATCCACTTTGCGCACTTCACGCTGGCGACCAAGCAGCCGGCCATGACCGGGCCGGCGCTGGCGCACCGGCTGGACGGGGCAGGGCGGCCGGAAGGGCGCGAGATATTCGTCGACGACACCATCGCCATGATCCGCTCCAATGCGGCGGCGATTGTCGGCAACCTGGCGGTGGTGTTCCCGGTGGCGCTGGGGATCCAGTGGCTTGCGCACAAGCTGCTGGGCGCCAACCTGATCACGCCGGCCAAGGCGATTGCCACCATCGAATCGTTCTCGATCCTGGGCCCGACGCCGCTCTATGCCGCCTTCACCGGCGTGCTGCTGTGGTTGTCCAGCCTGATTGCCGGCTGGGCCGACAACTGGTTTGCGCTGCACCGCGTGCATGACGTGATGGCCTACAACCGGCGCCTGGGCTACGTGCTGGGTGCGCGCGGCGCCACCCGGCTGGCGGATTTCTGGAAGCGCAACCTGTCGGGTATCGTCGCCAATGTGTCGCTGGGCTTGCTGCTGGGGCTGGGGCCGGAAATCCTGAGCTTCTTCGGGCCGCATATGGAAGTGCGCCATGTGACACTGTCGACCGGCTCGGTCGGCGCGGCCATCGGCGTGCTGGGGCTGGATGCGCTGCGCATGCCGTCGCTGTGGCTGGCGGTGGCGGGCATTGCGCTGATGGGGATGCTGAACGTGGCGGTGAGCTTCGCGCTGGCGTTCAATATGGCGCTGCGGTCACGCAACCTGCGGCGCGTGGACCGCGCCGAGCTGAGCGCGGCCGTGCGGCGGCGCATCCTGACGCAGCCGCTGTCGCTGGTGATGCCGCCGCGCGTGGCAGGCCCGGAGACGGCCGCAGGCGGGCGCGAAGCGTGATGGGGACGTGGTGCGGTGCGGCAGGGGTAGTTGACTGAATTAGTCGGGTACCTTTATACTTGACGGAAACGATCAAGTATTGGCATCACCCCCAGAGCCCTGCACCATGAGACTGACCACCAAAGGCCGCTTCGCGGTCACTGCGATGATCGACCTGGCCATGCGCCAGGACCAGGGACCGGTCACGCTCGCCGGCATCAGCCAGCGGCAAAAGATCTCGTTGTCCTACCTGGAACAGCTGTTTGGCAAGCTGCGCCGGCACGAGATCGTTGAAAGCGTGCGCGGCCCGGGCGGCGGCTACAGTCTGGCGCGCAAGGCCGAGGACGTCACCGTGGCGGACATCATCATCGCCGTGGATGAGCCCCTGGATGCCACCCAATGCGGCGGCAAGGGCAATTGTAACGGAGATGACGGCTCCGGGCGCTGCATGACCCACGAACTGTGGGCCACGCTGAACCAGAAGATGGTCGAGTACCTCGACTCCGTTTCCCTCAAGAACCTGGTGGACCAGCAGCGCGAGCGCCAGCCCGCGGCCGTACTGCACGACATGCGCGAAGACGCCGCGCAGCCGGCGGCAGCGGTGCGCGGCAAGGCCGACAAGCAGGAAAAGCCGGTCCGGGCCAGAATGGTGAATTCAGTTTTCAGCCTGGCGCAGTCCTGAGCGCGCCCAGGCAACGACAGCAAAACAGCGATCAGCGGTCCCTAACAAGGCAGTCATAACGATGAGCACCCCACATTTCCCCATCTACATGGATTACTCGGCCACCACGCCGGTGGACCCGCGCGTGGCGGACAAGATGATTCCGTACCTGCGCGAGCAGTTCGGCAACCCCGCCTCGCGCAGCCATGCGTACGGCTGGGAAGCAGAGCGCGCGGTGGAAGAAGCGCGTGAGCAGGTGGCCGCACTGGTCGGCGCCGACCCGCGCGAAATCGTGTGGACGTCGGGCGCGACCGAATCGAACAACCTGGCGATCAAGGGTGCCGCGAACTTCTATTCGGGCAAGGGCAAGCATCTCATCACCCTGAAGACCGAGCACAAGGCCGTGCTCGACACCACGCGTGAGCTGGAGCGCCAGGGCTTTGAAGTGACCTACCTGGACGTGAAGGAAAACGGTCTGCTCGACATGGAAGTGTTCAAGCAGGCACTGCGCCCGGACACGATTCTGGTCTCGGTGATGCTGGTCAACAACGAGATCGGCGTGATCCAGGACGTCGAGCAGATCGGCGAGATCTGCCGCGAGAAGGGCATCATCTTCCATTGCGACGCCGCGCAGGCGACCGGCAAGGTGGCAATCGACCTGAACAAGCTGAAGTGCGACCTGATGTCGTTCTCGGCCCACAAGACCTACGGCCCCAAGGGCATCGGCGCGCTGTACGTGCGCCGCAAGCCGCGCGTGCGCATCGAGGCGCAGATGCACGGCGGCGGCCATGAGCGCGGCATGCGCTCGGGCACGCTGGCCACGCACCAGATCGTCGGCATGGGCGAAGCCTTCCGCATCGCCCGTGAAGAGATGGCGACCGAGAACGAACGCATCCGCATGCTGCGTGACCGCCTGTGGAATGGCCTGTCGGACATGGAAGAGGTCTACCTGAACGGTGACCTGGAACACCGCGTGCCGCACAACCTGAATGTCAGCTTCAACTTCGTCGAAGGCGAGTCGCTGATCATGGCGATCAAGGACGTGGCGGTGTCGTCGGGCTCGGCCTGCACCTCGGCCTCGCTGGAACCGTCGTATGTGCTGCGCGCGCTGGGCCGCAACGACGAACTGGCCCACAGCTCGATCCGCTTCACGGTGGGCCGCTTCACCACCGAGCAGGAGATCGATTACACCATCGAACTGCTCAAGAGCAAGATCGGCAAGCTGCGCGACCTGTCGCCGCTGTGGGAGATGTTCAAGGACGGCGTCGACCTGAATTCGATCCAGTGGGCCGCGCACTGAGCGCCCGCCGAAACCGGTAGAAATAGCAGCAATACCCCCGCAAAAGATACGCAAGAGGTAAGCAAAATGTCATATAGCACCAAGGTTCTCGACCACTATGAAAACCCCCGCAACGTCGGTTCGTTCGACAAGAACGACGATGCGGTCGGCACCGGCATGGTCGGCGCCCCGGCTTGCGGCGACGTGATGAAGCTGCAGATCAAGGTCAATGAGGCTGGCGTGATCGAAGACGCCAAGTTCAAGACCTACGGCTGCGGCTCGGCCATTGCCTCGTCCTCGCTCGTGACCGAGTGGGTCAAGGGCAAGACCGTGGATCAGGCGCTGGAGATCAAGAACACCCAGATCGCCGAAGAACTGGCGCTGCCGCCGGTGAAGATCCACTGCTCGATCCTGGCCGAAGACGCGATCAAGGCTGCCGTCGAAGACTACAAGAAGAAGCACGGCGCCGAGCAGAAGGCTGCCTGATTCTGTCGCACTGACCACGGCATCGACGAAGGAAGACGCAACGATGATCACCATGACCGAGAAGGCGGCCAAGCATGTGGCCCGCTACCTGGAACGCCGCGGCAAGGGCGTGGGCCTGCGCCTGGGCGTGAAGACCACCGGCTGCTCGGGCCTGGCCTACAAGCTGGAATACGTGGACGAGCTGCTGCCGGAAGACGCGGTGTTCGAATCGCACGGCATCAAGGTCATCGTCGACGCCAAGAGCCTGCCGTATATCGACGGCACCGAACTCGACTACGCACGTGAAGGGTTGAACGAAGGTTTCCGCTTCAACAACCCCAATGTCAAGGACGAGTGCGGCTGCGGCGAGTCCTTCACGGTCTGAGCACGCCAGCGCAAGCAAGCCCCGGTGGAGCGCAGCATCGTCGGGTTCCGCCGGGACGAGGAAGGCCACTGGGTGGCCGAACTCAAATGCGGGCACGGCCAGCATATGCGGCACGACCCACCATGGCAGTCGCGGCCATGGACGCAAAGCGAGCAGGGCCGCGCCGGCATGATCGGCATGCGGGTGAACTGCCTGAAGTGCGACCGCAACGAACCGCCGGCCGAGTGGGCACGCAAGCCCGCCTGAGCGGCACCGTGGCGGCAATGGACAAAGGGGCGGCGCGGCCGCTCCTTTTTCTTGGGGAAGCAGTTGAAAGACGATTTTTTTGCGCTGTTCGGCTTGCCGGCGCAGTACGGTGTCGACGAGGCCGCGCTGGATGCGGCGTACCGCACCGTGCAGTCGCAGGCACATCCGGACCGCTTTGCCAAGGCGGGCGACGCCGAGCGTCGCGTGGCCATGCAGTGGGCCGCGCATGCCAATGAAGCCTACCGTACGCTGCGGCAGCCGTTGCGGCGCGCGACCTACTTGCTGAAGCTGCGCGGCGTCGATGTGCAGGCCGAGAACAACACCGCCATGACGCCGGCCTTCCTGATGCAGCAGATGGAATGGCGCGAGGCGCTGCAGGAAGCGGCGGAAGAGCGCGCAGTGGACCGGCTCGATGCGCTGCTGCGCGAGCTGCGCCAGGAAAAGCGCGAGCGCCACGAAACACTGGGAGCGCTGCTGGATGCCGGCGACAACGAGGCGGCCGGCGGCGCGGTGCGGCAACTGATGTTTATCGAGAAGATCGAACACGATACCAGCGAGGCCATCGACCGGCTGGAAGACTGACCGGCACGTTTGCCGGGGCCGTGACACAATGGCGCCCGGCGTGAAAACCGCCCCCATGCCGCCCGCATGGCGGTTTCCCCTGCCGCACAAGACAGCAAAGAAATACCATGGCACTGCTCCAGATTTCCGAACCCGGCATGTCGCCGGCGCCCCACCAACGCCGCCTGGCCGTCGGCATCGACCTTGGCACCACCAATTCGCTGGTGGCCGCGGTGCGCAGCAGCATTCCTGAAGTGCTGGGCGACGAACGCGGCCGCGCGCTGCTGCCGTCGGTCGTGCGCTACCTGCCGGACCGTACCGCCCATATCGGCTACCGGGCCCAGGAAGAAGCGGTGCGCGACCCCAAGAACACCATCGTCTCGGTCAAGCGCTTCATGGGCCGCGGCCTGCGCGACGTGGCCAATATCGAGCACAGCCCGTATGACTTTGTCGATGCGCCGGGCATGCTGCAGATCAAGACCGCCGCCGGCGTGAAGAGCCCGGTGGAGATCTCGGCCGAGATCCTGGCCACGCTGCGCCAGCGCGCTGAAGACACGCTGGGCGACGACCTGGTCGGCGCCGTCATTACGGTGCCGGCTTACTTCGACGAGGCCCAGCGCCAGGCGACCAAGGACTCCGCGCGCCTGGCCGGCCTGGAAGTGCTGCGCCTGCTCAATGAGCCCACCGCCGCGGCCATTGCCTACGGCCTGGACAATGCCTCGGAAGGCATCTACGCGGTCTATGACCTGGGCGGCGGTACCTTCGATATCTCGGTGCTCAAGCTGACCCAGGGCGTGTTCGAAGTGATGGCCACGGGCGGTGACTCGGCACTCGGCGGCGACGATTTCGACCAGCGCGTGCTGTGCTGGATCGTCGAGCAGGCCGGCCTGCAGCCGCTGTCGGCGCAGGACATGCGCCTGCTGATGGTGCGTGCGCGTGCCGCCAAGGAAGCGCTGTCGGAAGCGGACAGCACCGTGATCGATGCCGTACTCGATTCCGGCGAGATCGTCCACCTGACGCTGACCGACGAGACCTTCGAACAGATCACCGCGCATCTCGTGCAGAAAACGTTGGCGCCGGTGCGCAAGTCGCTGCGCGATGCCGGCGTGGCCACCGACGAGGTCAAGGGCGTGGTGCTGGTCGGCGGCGCCACGCGCATGCCGTCGATCCGCAAGGCCGTGGGCGACTACTTCGGCCAGACCCCGCTGACCAACCTGGACCCGGACCGGGTGGTGGCGCTGGGCGCCGCGATGCAGGCCAACCTGCTGGCCGGCAACCATGCCCCGGGCGAAGACTGGCTGCTGCTCGATGTGATCCCGCTGTCGCTGGGCGTCGAGACCATGGGCGGCCTGGTCGAGAAGATCATCCCGCGCAACAGCACCATCCCGGTGGCGCGCGCGCAGGAATTCACCACCTTCAAGGATGGCCAGACCGCGATGGCGATCCACGTGCTGCAGGGCGAGCGCGAGCTGGCCAGCGACTGCCGCTCGCTGGCGCGCTTCGAGCTGCGCGGCATCCCGCCTATGGTGGCGGGCGCGGCGCGCATCCGCGTGACCTACCAGGTCGATGCCGACGGGCTGCTATCGGTGACCGCGCGCGAGACGCACTCGGGCGTGGAGGCTTCGGTCACGGTCAAGCCGTCGTACGGCCTGGCCGACGACGATATCGCGCGCATGCTGCAGGACAGCTTCCGCGAGGCCGAGCACGACATGAAGAGCCGCGCGCTGGCCGAAGAGCGGGTGGAAGCCGACCGGCTGGTCGAAGCCACGCAGCGCGCGCTGGAAACCGATGGCGACCTGTTGTCGGCCGATGAGCGCACTGCGGTGGAAGCGCTGATGGCGACGGTGCGCGAGATCGCCACCGGTGAAGACCACCACGCCATCCACGCCGCAGTGGAAAAGCTGTCGCACGGCACCGACGAATTCGCCGCCCGCCGCATGGACCGCTCGATCAAGAGCGCGCTGGCGGGGCGCAAGGTGCAGGAGCTGGGCTGATCACCACGCCTGCACCGCATTACAGATACCAGGACACGAGATGCCACAGATCATAGTTTTGCCCCACGTCGAATACTGCCCGGATGGGACGGTGATTGAAGCCGAGACGGGTGTCAGCGTCTGCGATGCGCTGCTCTCGCACGGCATCGCGATCGAGCATGCGTGCGAGAAATCGTGCGCCTGCACCACCTGCCACGTGATCGTGCGCGAGGGTTTCAACTCGCTCAACGAGGCCGAAGAGAAGGAAGAAGACCTGCTCGACAAGGCCTGGGGGCTGGAGCCGAATTCGCGGCTGTCGTGCCAGGCCATCGTCGATGAGGAAGACCTGACCATCGAGATCCCGAAGTACACCATCAACCACGCCAAGGAAGGCCACTGAGCGGCCCGGCAGACCTCAGCGGAGAATAACCCCATGAAGTGGACCGATACCTACGACATCGCGGCAGCCCTGTACGACAAGTATCCCGATGTGGATCCCATGTCGGTGCGATTCACCGACCTGCGCCGCTGGGTGCTGGAGCTGGATGGCTTTGCCGATGTGCCGGAGCGTTCCGGCGAGAAGATCCTGGAAGCGATCCAGGCTGCCTGGATCGAAGAATCCCAATAAGCAAGAACGCACTGAAACAGGCCGGCTCCGCCGGCCTGTTTGCTTAGAAGCGGTAGCCGACGCCCGCCAGGATCACGTCGGTATCGCGGTCGTAGCCGGTCACGGTGCGGTTCCATGTCAGCCGCGTCAGCCAGTGGTCGCCGAGCCGGTAGCTGGCCGACATCGACATCAGGCCGGACCAGCGCGACGGCGGGCTGGCCGCGCTCAACCCTTTCTGGCTCAGGTCGATAGCGTAGTACGGGCCCACGCCGACCCCGAGTGTCAGTTTGTCGTGGAAGAACGCGCGCGCGAGCCAGGCTTGCGCGGCCACGCCGTTGCGGCGCAGCGCCGCGTTTTCTCCTTCGTTGATGTAGCTGATGGTGCCGTCCACGTATTGCCACAGCCCGCGCCGGTATTCCACCGCTTTGGCGAAGGAAGTCTGTGAACTGAAGCTGTTGACGATGGTTCCGCCAAGGAACACCGTCAGCTCATTCTGCGTGACATTGTCGGTCCGGCCCGGCGGCGGCACCACCGGCCCGCCGCGGTCACCGCGATCGAGCTGGTAGCCGACGCCCACCAGCAGCGTGTTGGTCTTGATGCTAGACGGCGTCTGCGTCCGGTTGTAGCGCGCCTGCAGCATCCAGGGGCCGCCATTCACGTACCAGGTTGCCGCGGCGCTCAGCAGCGCCCCCCAGCCGTGCTGGTTGTCATAGGTGCCGTCCGGCCGCGGGTCGGTGGTATCGAAATAGCGGTAAGGGCCGGCGCCGAGGGCCAGCGTCAGCCTGCGGTCCAGGGCCAGGTAGCGCCACCACAGCTGGACGCTGTGGCCGTCGCGGTGATGGTTGGTGACATGGCCTTCATTCAGGTAGGTGAAGGTCGCGTACCAGTTCTCGCCGAGGTTGTGCTGGTAGGAGTAGGCGTAGCCGTAGCTGCGCTCGCCGAGGGATTCCGTCGACTGGAGGCCGCCGAGCAGCAGCAATTCCTGCCCGTGCGCCGCGTGGTGTGACAGCGCCAGCAGCAGCGCGCCGGCCAGTGGGAGAAGCCGTTGCCAGATCCTGCAGGTGTTGTGGGGGGCTGGCTGCATGGTATGGACTCCGGTTCACCGGGAGGTGGCGCCCAAGAATCATAGCAAAGCGGCCATGAAAAAGGCCGGCGACAAGCCGGCCTTGGTTTGCAACGGCACAATCAATGCGCCGGCGCGTGCTGTGGGAGGTCACCCGGTCACCAGCGCACCATTCTCCAGGTGCACGCGCTGGCCCACCTGCACGCCAGGGTTCTGCTCGTAAGTGAAGCTGCGATGGCTGCCATCGTCCATGCGTACGCGGACTTCGTAATGCGTATCCTTGCTGACCGCCTTCTCGATCTGGTTGCCGGCTACGCCGCCGCCCACGGCACCTACCACGGTGCCGACGATGCGGCCGTTGCCCTTGCCGACCTGGTTGCCCAGCAGCCCGCCCACCACGGCGCCGCCGAGCGCGCCCAGGCCGCTGGTGTTGGGCTTCTGGGTCTGGATCGGCGTCACGGAGACGATATGGCCGGCGTAGGGGCTGCCCTTGGCTGCCTGGCGCTCGGTGTCGGCGCGCTGGCTGGCGCGCGGCTCGCTGTCGCGCTGCGCGGCCTGGCGTGCCGGGGCGGTGCGCGGTGCGGCTTGCGACGAACGGGCAGCGTCCTGATTGGCCGGGCGCGGCTGGCCGTCGTCGTAGACCGGTGGGCGCGTGGTGCTGCCCGGCGGGGGCGCGGTTTCCGCGGTGACTGGCAGCGGACCCTGCGGACCTTGTTGCGTTTGCAGGTCGGGGTTGGCCTTGCTGATCGGCAGCACGCCGGTCACGGCGGCGACAGCGGTCAGGCTGGCGATCACCACGGCCACGGCCGCCGCGCCGATCAGTGGATGCAGCCGGCGTTGCGGCGGCAGCGGGGCAGGGGTGTGGTCTGGCGAGGTGGCTTGGCTCTGCATTGTGGCTCCGGTGCGGCGAAGGCCGCGATGGGATGGAACCAGTGTGGCCGAAGCGGGTGCCATTTTCCGTTTGTTTTTGTAAATATATGTAGTTGGGAAAATCCTTTCGATTCAATGGGTTGCGGTTATTCCGCCGATGCGGTTGCGGACCGGGCTGTAACAATCGAGGCGCTGGTGTGCCTTTCGCTACCCAAAGAAAAACCCCACCGCAGGCGGTGGGGTTCATGGCTTCTGCAGTGGGGCGTCCGGCCGGACGCCGCCTGCATCAGTCTTCCCGGCGCAGGTGCGGGAACAGGATGACGTCGCGGATATTGGGGCTGTCCGTCAGCAGCATCACCAGGCGGTCGATGCCGATGCCGCAGCCGCCGGTCGGGGGCATGCCGTATTCCAGCGCGCGGATGTAGTCGGCGTCGAAGTACATGGCTTCTTCATCGCCGGCGTCCTTCTGCTCGACCTGCTTGCGGAAGCGGTCGGCCTGGTCTTCGGCATCGTTCAGCTCCGAGAAGCCGTTGGCGATCTCGCGGCCGGTGATGAACAGCTCGAAGCGCTCGGTGATGCCCGGCACCGTGTCCGAAGCGCGCGCCAGCGGCGAGACCTCGACCGGGTAATCGACGATAAAGGTCGGCTCCCACAACTGGCTTTCCGCGGTTTCCTCGAACAGCACCAGTTGCAGCGTGCCCAGGCCAGCGTTGAGGAACTGTGGCGCGTTGGTGTTGACGCCGAACTTCTTCAGCTCGGTGCGCAGGAACCCGGCATCGGCCAGTTGCGCATCGGTGTACTGCGGCGCGAACTTCTGGATCGCCTGGCAGATGGTCAGGCGATGGAACGGCTTCGACAGGTCCAGCTCGCGGTCCTGGTACGTCAGCACGGCGCTGCCGCGCGCATCGATCGCGGCCTTGCGGATCAGGTCCTCGGTGAAGTCCATCAGCCAGCGGTAGTCCGTGTAGGCCGCGTAGAACTCCATCATGGTGAACTCGGGGTTGTGGCGCGGACTCACCCCTTCGTTGCGGAAGTTGCGGTTGATCTCGAACACGCGCTCGAAGCCGCCCACGATCAGGCGCTTCAGGTACAGCTCGGGCGCGATGCGCAGGAACATCTGCATGTCCAGCGCATTGTGGTGCGTGATGAAGGGCTTGGCCGCGGCGCCGCCCGGGATCGGGTGCAGCATCGGCGTTTCCACTTCCATGAAGCCGGCATTGGCCATATGGCGGCGCAGCGACGAGATCGCGTTGGTGCGGGCGCGGAAGGTGTTGCGCGTTTCCGGCGACACGATCAGGTCGACATAGCGCTGGCGGTACTTCATTTCCTGGTCGGCCAGGCCGTGGAACTTGTCCGGCAGCGGGCGCAGCGACTTGGACAGCAGGCGCAGCTCGCGCACCTGCACCGACAGCTCGCCCTTGTTGGTGCGGAACAGCTCGCCGCGGGCGCTGATGATGTCGCCCAGGTCCCAGTGCTTGAAGGCCGCGTAGACCTCTTCGCCGACCTTGTCGCGGGTGATGTAGAACTGGATCTGGCCGCTGCCGTCCTGCACCGTGGCAAAGCTGGCCTTGCCCATCACGCGCTTGAGCATCATGCGCCCGGCGATGGCGACTTCGACCGGCGCGGCCTCGAGCGTGGCCTGCTCGGTCTCGGCGTACTGCGCCTGCAGCGCGGCGGCCTGGTGGGAGGGGCGGAAATCGTTGGGGAAGGGCACGCCTTGCTGGCGCAGCGCGGCCAGTTTCTCGCGCCGCTCCGCGATGATCTTGTTCTCGTCGACGGCGGGGGTGTCTGCGGCGGCTGGCTTGGCCTGGGCGCGGTTCGGTTCAGTCATGATGTCTTGTCGGATCGCGCGCGGCGTGCCGCGCGCGGATTCAGATGGCTTGATGGGTGCGGCTTAGTAGTTGCGGAGATCGTCCAGCTCGGTGCTGCCGAAATCCGGGCGGTGCAGGTAGGCGACGATGCGGCCGGCGGTTTCCTCGGCCGACGCCAGCTGTTCATTGGCTTTCAGCTCGCGGAAGCGCTGCACCTGGGCGAAGTCGGCATTGCGGATGGTGGCCTGCATGCCGGTGTCGATCACGCCCGGGGCCAGCGCCACGGCGCGCACGGTGCGCGGGGCTTCGGCCTGGGCGTACTCGGCGTTGACCGAGCGCATGAACATGTCCAGCCCGGCCTTGCCGGCGCAGTATGCGCTCCAGCCTTCGACCGGGCGGCGCGCCGCGCCAGAGGAGATCGCCAGCACCTTGCGCGGGCAGTCGAACTTCTCGGTGCGCTCCAGGAACGCAGCGGTCATCGTCATCGGCGCCGCCAGGTTGGTCAGCAGGTGCGGCACCAGGGTCTTTTCCTGCAGACGCGCGACCGGGCCAATCGGCTCGACCACGCCCGCGTTCAGGATCAGCGTGGCGCTGGTCGGCGGGATGTCGAGCGTATCGAGCACGCTGCCGAGCCAGCTGGCGGCGGGGCCGGCCTGCGACAGGTCCTGCAGGTGCCAGGCCACCGGCACGCCGCTCATGGTGGCAATGCGCTCCAGCTCGCTGTTGCGGCTGCGCGCCACGCAGATCAGGCGGTTGCCCGGCACGAGCAGGGCATTGGTCAGTGCCGCGCCCAGCCCGCGCGAGGCGCCGGTGATGATGTAGAGGTGATTGGCTTCGCTCATGGTGCCCCGGTCGGAGATGTCGCCCTGCCGCCGTGCCGGTGTGGCATGGGCGGCGGTACAGCGGTGGATGGATTGCTGTGCCGCCGCCGGCCGCGCCGGCAGGGCGGACGGCGGGTGCTGCCTTACAGTCCCTGCTTGAGGCTGGCCTCGATGAACGGGTCCAGGTCGCCGTCCAGCACCTTCTGGGTGTTGGACATTTCCACGTTGGTGCGCAGGTCCTTGATGCGGCTCTGGTCCAGCACGTAGGAGCGGATCTGGTGGCCCCAGCCCACGTCGGTCTTGCCGGCTTCGAGCTTGTCGGCTTCGGCCTGGCGCTTGCGCATCTCGTGCTCGTACAGGCGCGATTTCAGCATCGACATGGCTTCGGCACGGTTGCGGTGCTGCGAGCGGTCGTTCTGGCTCTGCACCACGATCCCGGTCGGGATGTGCGTGATCCGCACGGCCGAATCGGTCTTGTTGATGTGCTGCCCGCCCGCGCCCGAAGCGCGGTAGGTGTCCACGCGCAGGTCCGCCGGGTTGACCTCGACCTCGAACGAGTCATCCACCTCGGGGTAGACGAACACCGACGAGAACGAGGTATGGCGCCCGCCCGACGAATCGAACGGCGACTTGCGCACCAGGCGGTGCACGCCCGTTTCGGTACGCAGGTAGCCGAAGGCGTATTCGCCCTCGATCTTGATGGTCGCGCTCTTGATGCCGGCCACGTCGCCTTCGGACTCTTCCAGCACCTCGGCCTTGAAGCCCTTGCGCTCGCAGTACTTCAGGTACTGGCGCAGCAGCATCGAGGCCCAGTCGCACGCTTCGGTGCCGCCGGCGCCGGCCTGGATGTCGATAAAGGCGTTGGCCTGGTCCATCTCGCCCGAGAACATGCGGCGGAATTCCATGCCCGCGACGATCTCCTCGAAGCCCTTGACGTCGGCCTCGATCGCTTCGAGCGTGTCGTCGTCGCCTTCTTCCCTGGCGAGCTCAAACAGCTCATCGGCCCCGCTGAGGTCGTCGGTGAGCTTGCTGAGCACGCTTACCACGCCCTCGATTGCCTTCTTTTCCTTGCCGAGGTCCTGGGCCCGCTTGGGGTTGTTCCAGACGTCGGGGTCTTCCAGCAAACCGTTGACTTCGTCCAGCCTTCCTACTTTGACATCGTAGTCAAAGATACCCCCGTAGATCTTCCGTCCGGGAACGGAGATCGGAGATGGCACCGGAGATGGCGTTGAGGCGTTCTGCTTCCATGATGTTCCTGCGCTTAGAAAACCTCGAATTATAGCGGATCGGCGCGGCAACCCGGGGCTTCCGGGCCGCCTCGGGCGGGCCGCGGACCGAACGGAATGGCCGCCGCGCGGTCTATCCGCCGGTGCCGGGCGACGCACGCGGCGATAATACGGGTCGCAAGCCGCTCCCCGGCAAGACAGAGAACAGGGACGAATGACGCAAACCAGACATGACATCGAGCCAGGCCGGCGCCGCGCGCTGGGCCTGCTGCTGGCCGCCGCGGCCGCGGTCGCGGCCGGCTGCGGCACCACGGGCGGGCCCGTGCCGGACGGCTACTACCGCGTTGAGCGCGGCGACACGCTATATTCGATCGCGCGCAAGCACCGCCGCAGCGTGCGCGACCTGACCCGCTGGAACAGCGACATCACTAGCCCCAGCCAGATCGAGGTGGGCCAGCTGGTCCGCGTGCGGCCGCCGGGTGGCAGCGCCCCGGCCTCCACCGGCACCGACCAGACCGTGACCGATACGCCGCGCGTCGACAGCGGCTCGTCCAGGCCGCCCGCCAGCGGCATCCGCCTGCAGTGGCCGGCCGATGGCCGCGTCACCGGAGGCTATGCGCCGCCGGCCAGCAAGGGCCTGCGCATTGCCGTGCCGGCCAATGGCACGGTGCGCGCCGCCGCCGCGGGGCGCGCCATCCACGTGGGCAACCTGCGTGGCTACGGCATGCTGGTGATCGTCAAGCACAACGACGACTGGCTGACCGTCTACGGCAACCTCGACCAGCCGCTGGTCACCGAGGGCGCCTCGGTCGCGGCCGGACAGGACGTGGGCCGCATGGGCGCCAGCGCGAGCGAGCTGCATTTCGAGGTGCGCGGCAACGGCAAGCCGGTCGACCCGATGGCCTACCTGCCGTCGCGCGGCTGAACGGGGGTAACGCCCCCCGGAGCACGCTACTGCGCGTGCTCGATCACCAGCTGCACGCGGGTGACGCCGTTGAAGGTGTTGTTGTCGAGCCGGTAGGCCACCTGCGCGCTGGCACCGAGCGAGTCGGCGTGATTGAACCAGATCGCGTCAAAGCGCTGGCCGCCGCGCCCCAGCTGCAGCTTCAGGTGCTTGCCCTTGAGCACGCTCTGGCGCAGCACGTCGAACTCGCCGCAGAAGGTCGGCGCCGGGAAGCCCTGGCCCCATACCTGCTGCTCCAGCAGGGTGACGAATTCCGGACTGAAGCACTGGTCCTCGATATCGCCGTCGGTCTCGATCACGCGCGCCAGCTGGTCGTCGGTCAGCCATTCGCGGCCGACCGCCTCGAAGGCTTCCTGGAACTCGGCAAAGCGCTCGGCGCGCACGGTCAGCCCGGCCGCCATGGCGTGGCCGCCGAACTTGAGCAGCATGCCGGGATGGCGCTTGGACACCAGGTCCAGCGCATCGCGCAGGTGGAAGCCCGGGATCGACCGGCCCGAGCCCTTGACCGTAGTCTCGTCACCGGGGGCGAAGGTGATGGTGGGGCGATGGAACTTGTCCTTGAGCCGCGACGCCACGATGCCGATCACGCCCTGGTGCCAGGTGTCGTTGAATACGCTGACGGTAAAGCGCGCCGACGGATCCGGGCCGGCCAGCGGCTGCTCCAGGATCTGCAGCGCCTCCTGCTGCATGCCGGCCTCGATGTCGCGCCGCTCGCGGTTCATGCTGTCCAGTTCCTGGGCGATCTCCCAGGCGCGGTTGGCATCTTCGGTCAGCAGGCATTCAATGCCCAGCGACATGTCCGCCAGCCGGCCGGCCGCGTTCAGGCGCGGACCCAGCCCGAAGCCCAGGTCGAAGGTATTGGCGCGCGCCGCCTCGCGCCCGGCGGCACGGAACAGCGCCGCCACGCCCGGCTGCATCCGTCCCGCGCGCATGCGGCGCAGGCCCTGCGCCACCAGGATGCGGTTGTTGGTGTCCAGCCTGACCACGTCGGCCACCGTGCCCAGCGCCACCAGGTCCAGCAGCGTCTGCAGCGGCGGTTGCGTGGCCTGGGTATAGACGCCGCGCTGGCGCAGTTCCGCGCGTAACGCGAGCAGCACATAGAACATCACGCCCACGCCCGCCAGGTTCTTGCTGGGGAATTCGCAGCCCGGCTGGTTCGGGTTGACGATCACCGCGGCCTGCGGCAGCTCCGACCCCGGCAGGTGGTGGTCGGTCACCACCACGTCCATGCCCAGCGCGTTGGCCGCGGCCACCCCGTCGACGCTGGCGATGCCGTTGTCGACCGTGACGATCACGTCCGGCTGCTGCTTGGCCGCCAGCGCCACGATCTCAGGCGTCAGGCCGTAGCCATACTCGAAGCGGTTCGGCACGATGTACTCCACCCGCGCGCCCAGCATGCGCAGTCCGCGCACGCCGACCGCGCAGGCGGTGGCGCCGTCGCAGTCATAGTCGGCGACGATCAGCAGGCGCTTGCCGGCGGCGATGGCGTCAGCCAGGTAGGCCGCGGCGTGGCCGATGCCTTTCATGGCCGCGGGCGGCACCAGTTCGGGCAGGTCGGTGGCCAGCTCGGCGGCGCGGGCCACGCCGCGCGCGGCCAGGATGCGGGCCAGCGTGGGGTGCAGGCCGGCGGCGGCCAGCGAGCTGGCGTGTTCGGGGGAAAACTGGCGGATGGCGATCCGGGTCATGGGCGGGGCGGCAGGTGATGTTTCGGTAGGGGCGGCGCTTGTCAGGCGGCTTCAGGCAGCTTTATGCGGCATAGGCTAGGTCGGACAGCAGCGCGCGCCAGTCGCCGCGCTGGCCCATGCCGCGCCAGAACTTGCGCAGGTCGGCACGGCGCACGGTGAACTCGGCAAAGTGGTTCTCGCCGCCCAGCACCAGCGTGATGGCGCCGACCTGGCCGGCCACCAGCGCTTCCAGCGCCGGCGCGAACCAGTCGGCATCCAGCGCATGCATGCGGTCCAGCCACAGGCCCCAGTCTTCGGCGATATGCGCTTCGGTGGCGCTGTCGAGCATGGCGAGCACTGTGCCCTCCGTCCCGGCGGTGCCGGCCAGGCCGGCCGGCACCGGCAGCACGCGGCTGCCGGCGGCCAGCGCCAGCCCGCTCAGGAAGGGATCGTTGCTCAGCACCGTATCGGCCAGCCGCGGCACCGGCTGCAGCGCGCCGCCGCCGTACAGCCAGACCGAATTGACCGGCGCCTCGCCGGCGGCCTCGCGGGCCTGGTTGACGCGGTGGTCATGCCAGGTCATCTGGATCTCGTTCTGCAGGCGGCGCCAGTCGCGGGCGCGCTCGCCGGCCTGCATCCAGATATCGATATTGCGGCCCGCCGCGCGCAGTGGCGTGGTCGCCTCCAGCGGGCCGAATGCGGCCTCGGGCAGGTACCAGCGCTGCGCGCAGGGCGATTCCAGCGCGATGCCCGATTCCAGCAGCAGTGCGTCGATGGCGGCGCGCAGGGCCGTGGCTTCCTGCGGCCGGATGCGCAGCTGGGCGGGCGGCATCAGCACCAGGTGATCGCGCGCGGCATGGATGTGCACCGGCTGCAGGCAGGTCCAGGACTGGCCATCGGCGGTGGCGGGGACGGCGCCGCCGCTGTCGGCCAGCCGCATATAGGGCGCCAGCGGCACCCGGACCGGGTCCAGCCCCGCCTTGCCGGCCAGCCAGCGCTCCTGCGGCAGGCTGCGCAGGAAGGGGTCTTCATGCCGCTCGCGCGGACCGGGCTCGGCCCGGGTCAGCAACTTTCCGAGCGCCGGCAGCTCCAATTGCCGCAGCAGCGCGCCGGGAACGACATCGTCCCGGCCGTCGTCGCCGGCGCCCGGCGGGACGGAAAAGGGCACAATCAGGGTCAGGTGCGTCATCATGGTGGCGAGATTGTAAACTCCCGGCTGGCCGGCGCCAGTCCCGGGTGACGCCGTGGCGTGACCGGGACGGCGCCCGCCAAGGCTGCATGAGTGCCGCCAGCGCCCCCGGCGGGGTACCGGCGCTTTCCCGAAACAACAGGAATCCTCTTGAACTTTCCCTACGAGTGGCAGATCGGCTGGCGATATACCCGCGCAAGCAAGCGCGCCAGCCGCAACACCTTCATTTCGTTCATCTCGATGATCTCGATGTTCGGGATCGCCCTTGGCGTGGCCGCGCTGATCGTGGTGCTGTCGGTGATGAACGGGTTCCAGAAGGAAGTGCGCGACCGCATGCTGTCGGTGCTGGCGCATATCGAAGTGATCGGCCCGTCGGCGCTGCCGGACTGGCAGAAGACCGCGGCCGAGGCCTTGCAGAACAAGGAAGTGGTCGGCGCCGCGCCCTACGTCGCGGCCCAGGCCATGCTGACCCGCGACGACGCCGTGCGCGGCGTGCTGCTGCGCGGCGTGGAGCCGTCGCAGGAGCCCAAGGTGTCGGACATCGGCAGCCAGTTCCGGGCCGGCAGCATGACGGCGCTGGCGCCGGGCGGCTTCGGCATTGCGCTGGGCAACGAACTGGCCAACGCCATGGGCGTGCAGGTCGGCGACAAGGTCACGCTGGTGGCGCCGCAGGGCACCATCACGCCGGCGGGCGTGCTGCCGCGGCTCAAGCAGTTCACCGTGGTGGGCGTGTTCTCGTCCGGGCATTTCGAGTTCGACAGCGCGCTGGCGCTGGTCAATATGCACGACGCCGAGACCCTGTTCCGCCTGAGCGGCCCCACCGGCGTGCGCCTGAAGCTGCAGGACATGCAGCGCGCGCCGCAGGTGGCCAACGAGCTGGCCGGCACCATGTCGGGCGAGCTCTACCTGCGCGACTGGTCCAAGCAGAACCGCAACTGGTTTGCCGCGGTGCAGACCGAGAAGCGCATGATGTTCATCATCCTGACGCTGATCATCGCGGTGGCGGCATTCAACCTGGTGTCCACGCTGGTGATGACCGTCACCGACAAGCAGGCCGATATCGCCATCCTGCGCACCATGGGCGCGCAGCCGGGCTCGATCATGAAGATCTTTATCGTGCAGGGCGTGGCCATCGGCTTTATCGGCACCATCCTGGGCGTGGCCGGCGGCACGCTGATCGCCACCAATATCGACGTGATCGTGCCTTTCATCGAGCGGCTGCTGCACGTGCAGTTCCTGCCGCGCGACATCTATTTCATCAGCGAACTGCCTTCGGATCCCCGCGTGAACGATATCGCCACCATCGGCATCATTTCCTTTGTGCTGGCCACGCTGGCCACGCTCTATCCCAGCTGGCGTGCCGCCCGCGTCAACCCGGCGGAGGCGCTGCGCTATGAGTGAAGCCGTGTTGCATGCCGATACGCCCACGTCCGCCGCGGACCAGCCGCGCACCGGCTCGCCGGTGCTGGTGGCCGAGGGCCTGACCAAGCGTTTCCGCCAGGGCGAACTCGACGTGGACGTGCTGCGCGGCGTCGATGTGCGCGTTGATGCAGGCGAGAAAGTTGCCATCGTCGGCGCCTCGGGCTCGGGCAAGAGCACGCTGCTGCATGTGCTGGGCGGGCTGGACGAGCCCGACTCCGGCCGCGTCGCGCTGCTCGGCAAGCCCTTCACGGCGCTGCGTGAGCGCGAGCGCAACGTGGTGCGCAACCGCCAGTTGGGCTTCGTCTACCAGTTCCACCACCTGCTGCCGGAATTCACCGCGCTGGACAACGTGGCGATGCCGATGCGCATCCGCGGCCTGACCCAGCATGACGCGCGCGGCGTGGCGCAGGCCATGCTGGAGCGCGTGGGCCTGGGCGGGCGCGCGAAGCACCGCCCGGGCGAGCTGTCCGGCGGCGAGCGCCAGCGCGTGGCCATCGCGCGCGCGCTGGTGGGGCAGCCGGCCTGCGTGCTGGCCGACGAACCCACCGGCAATCTCGACGACCACACCGCCGGCGGCGTCTATGACCTGATGCTGGAACTGTCGCGCACGCTCGGCACCAGCTTCATCATCGTCACCCACGACCTGGACCTGGCCGGACGCTGCGACCGCGTGCTGCGGCTGCGCGACGGGCACCTGCACCAGGAACGCTGAGCCGGGCCGGCCCATGTGGATCGACACCCACTGCCACCTCGACGCCAGCGAGTTCGACGCTGACCGCCAGCAGGTGGCCGACGCGGCCGAGGCCGCCGGCGTGCGCGGCATCGTGGTACCCGCGGTGGCAGTGTGGAACTTCGATGCCGTGCGCGCGCTGGCGCGCCACGATGCGCGCTGCGTCTACGCGCTCGGCATCCATCCGCTGTGCTCGCCCGGCGCCGGCCAGGCCGACCTGGACACGCTGCGGCGCGAGGTGGCGGCCAGCATGGGCGACCCGCGCTTTGTCGGCATCGGCGAGATCGGGCTCGACTTCTTCGTCGCGGGGCTGGATGCGGAGCACCAGACCTGGCTCTATGCGGAGCAGCTGAAGATCGCGCGCGAATTTGACCTGCCGGTGCTGCTGCATGTGCGCAAGTCGCAGGACCAGGTTGGCGCGCAGCTGCGCAAGCTGGGCGTGAAGCGCGGCATTGCCCACGCCTTCAACGGCAGCAATGAACAGGCGCGGCGCTTTGTCGAGCAGGGCCTGAAGCTCGGCTTCGGCGGCAACGTCACCTTCAGCCGTGCGCGGCAGATCCGCCGGCTGGCGACGGAGCTGCCGCTGGAGGCGCTGGTGCTGGAAACCGACGCACCCGACATGGCGCCGGCGTGGCTGTCGGACGATCAGTTCGGCGAACAGCACAAGGCGCGCAACATGCCCGCGGAGGTGGCGGGCGTGGCGCGTGTGATGGCTGAATTGCGCGGCATCGATGCGATGACGCTGGCGCAGGCGACATGGCGCAATGCCGTGGATGCGATGCCGCGGCTGGCAGCGTTTGCGGACACCATGGCGCCCCCGGTTTCCGCCGGACACACAACTTCCAAATCTTCTTGACGGGCTGACAAGCTCGGCGCGCCCCGGCGCGGGTACAACTCCGGCTATGCAAGCTCAGCCGGGGGAGGTGCCGTGCGTCGGTTCGTGGTGGCATTCGTCGCGGGATGCTGGATGCTGCAGCAGCAGTCAACGCTGCCGCAGCAGGATGGCTTGCGCCTGGGCGCCGTGGTGCTGGTCTTGGCCGCGCTCGGCATGGTCGTGTGGGGCAGGCGGCTGCATGTGGCGGCGCAGGGCCTGGCGCTTGCCGGGCTGGCGTTCGGCGCCGCCTTCTGCTGGGCGGCCTGGCGGGCCGAACTGCGCATGCGCGACTGGCTGCCGGCCACGCTGGAGGCGCGCGACCTCGACGTGCGCGGCGTGGTGTCGGGGCTGCCGGCGGATGCCGCCACCGGGACGCGTTTTGCTTTCACTGTTGAGCAGGGTGAAGCGGGCCAGCCTCTGCCGCGCCGCGTGATCCTCAACTGGCGTGATGCGCCGCCCGACCTGCGCCCCGGGCAGCGCCTCACGCTGACCCTACGCCTGCGGCGTCCGCGCGGGCTGGCCAATCCTTTCGGCTTCGACTATGCCTACTGGCTGCTGGCGCAAGGCTACGGCGCCACCGGCTATGTGCGCAGTGCACAAGGCCCGCTCCGGGATGCGTCAGGAGAGCGGCTGGCGTGGCAAATAGAAGCCTGGCGCGCCGCCGTGCGCGATCACCTGCGCGTGGCGCTGCCGGCCGATGCGCGCTTCGGTCCGGTGCTGATCGCGCTGGTCATTGGCGACCAGCGTGGCATCGACGCGGACGACTGGCAACTGTTCCGGCGCACCGGCGTCAGCCACCTGGTTGCGATCTCCGGGCTGCATATCACCATGATCGCCGGCATGGCGGCGTCGCTTGCCGGGCTGCTGTGGCGGCATTCGTTCGGACTCGGCCGCTGGCTGCGCCGGCCGTTGCCGCTGTGGCTGCCGGCCCGGCAGGCCGCGCTGGTGGCGGCCGTGGCCAGTGCGCTGGCTTACGGCCTGCTGGCCGGCATGCAGATCCCGGCGCTGCGCACCGTGGCCATGCTCTGCGTGGCGGCCATTGCGGTATGGGGTGCGCGTGCGCCGCCCGCCTCGGTGGTGCTGGCCTGGGCGGCGCTGGTGGCATTGCTGCTGGATCCGTGGGCGGTGATGTTGCCCGGCTTCTGGCTGTCCTTCGGCGCGGTGGCGGTGATCTTCTTTGCGGCCCGGCCCGGCCGGGATGCTTCGACGCAAGGGCGTTGGCAACGCCTGCGGTCCGCGCTCGCCGCCGGGGCGCGCACGCAGTGGGCCGTGACCATCGGGCTGGTGCCGCTGACGTTGCTGCTGTTCGGCCAGGTATCGGTGGTGTCGCCGTTGGCCAATGCGGTGGCGATCCCGCTCGTCAGCCTGCTGGTGACGCCGCTGGCATTGCTCGGCGCGGCCTTGCCGATGGCGCTGGCCAGGCCGGTGCTGGCGGTGGCCCACCTGGCCATGGTGGCGCTGGCCGCGGTGCTGGGCTGGCTTTCCGCGCTGCCATGGGCGATGTGGGAAGCGGCCAGCGTGGGGCCGTTGGCGCTGGTGCTGGCGCGCGGCCCGCCGGTTGCGCATGGCGAGTTCCGCGCCGTGATGCTGGACGTGGGGCAGGGCACGGCGGTGCTGGTGCAGACGCGCGCGCATGCGCTGCTGTATGACGCCGGGCCGGCGTATGGGTCGGGATCCAGCGCCGGTGCGCAGGCGGTGGTGCCGTTGCTGCGGGGCGAGGGGATCGGCCGGCTCGACCACCTGATGGTGAGCCATGAAGACACCGACCATGCCGGCGGCGTGGCGGACGTCGAGGCGGCGGTGGCCGTGGCCGCGCGCAGCACCGGCGCGCCTGCCGGTCACGTTCTGCTTGGGTCGGCGGCCAATGACTGGTCGCCATGCGCGGCGGGTCAGCAATGGGAGTGGGACGGCGTGCGCTTTACCGTGCTGCATCCGCTCGCGGAGCAGGCGCAGCAGGCCGCCATTGCCAGCAATGCGCGCAGCTGCGTGCTGCGCGTGGATGCGGCGGCGCACAGCCTGCTGCTGACCGGGGATATCGGCGTGGCGCAGGAGCGTGCATTGATCGACAGGTTGCCGGCCGAGGCGCTGCGTGCCGACGTGCTGGTGGTGGCCCACCATGGCAGCGGCACCTCGTCCGGCGCAGCCTGGCTGGAGGCGGTGCGCCCGTCGGCGGCGGTGTTCCAGCTGGGTTATGCCAACCGCTATCGCCACCCGAGCGGCGAGGTGTGGGAGCGCTACGGCCGCGCGGGCGTCCTGCGCTACCGGACCGATGAAACCGGCGCGGTGACCATGGACACCGCGCCCGGGGGCTTTGCGTTGTCGATGTTCCGGCAGGCGCAGCCGCGCTACTGGCGGGCGCGACCGCCGGCGCCGCGTTAGTGTCCTGTTCCGTAGATAACTTGCCAGAATGAAATCGCCCAGTTGGTCGTCAGGCTAGGCGCGAGGAGGCGCCATAGCCGTAGCTATGGCAACGACGAGCAACGACGCATGGCGGCCAACTGGGCGATTTCATGGCAAGGTATTTGCGGAACAGGACACTATCGAGTCAGCTGGCCTTGCGGCGGCGCGTGCGGGTGGCGGGCGGCGCGGGCGTGGCTGGCTCGGCCGCAGCGGGCCTGGCGCGGCTTCGTGCCGGCGGTACTGGCCGGGCCGGCTCCGCACCGGCGATGCGCCGTTCTCGCAGATGCGCCTTGGCGCGCTGCAGGCGGGGGCGACGGTGTCGGCGCGCGCCAGCGCCACGCCGGCGGCCAGGACGTCGCCCAGCACCAGGTGGCTGATGCGCGAGGTCATCGGCGTGTAGACCTCGCTGTCTTCCTCGACGTCGGAGAACACGCAGACGTCGGCCAGCCGCGCCAGCGGCGAGCCGCTGTGCGTGATCGCCAGCACGCTGGCGCCGCTGCTGCGCGCCAGCGTGGCGGCGGTCAGCATGTCCCAGGTGCGGCCGCTGTTGGAGACCAGCACGGCCACGTCGCCACGGGCGAGCAGCGCGGCCGACATGCTGAACACATGGGGGTCGGAATACGCAACCGTCGGCATGCCCAGGCGGAAGAACTTGTGCTGGATGTCCAGCGCGACGATGCCGGAGTTGCCGCAGCCGTAGAACTCGATGCGCCGCGCGCCGGCGAGCAGCTGGATGCCATGCTCGATCTGGTCGGCGGAGAGCGCATTGCGCACGCTCATCAGCGTGGCAATGGTGCGGTCGAAGACCTTGCCGGCGATGTCCGCGGGGCGGTCGTCGGCCGCAACGTCCTGGTGCACGAAGGGCGTGCCGCCGCCCACGTTCTGCGCGAACTGCAGCTTGAATTCGCGGAAGCCGTCGTAGCCCAGCGCCGCGCAGAAGCGCGCGATGGTGGGCTGCGACACGCCGGCGCGCTCGGCCAGCTCGGGCATCGACAGCCGGATCACGGCGGCGCCATGCCGGGCGACATAGTCGGCCAGGCGGCGTTCAGAAGGGCGGAGCGTGTCGTAGACGGCTAGGATTCGGTCGCGCATGGCGGCGGGGCGGCAGTGTCGGGGGTTGCGGGTATGTAGAGATTCTACATCGGATGGCGCCGCATCTTGCCCGAAATGGTGCGTCGAGCGCCCTCGGGGTTTGCCCTGATTCCGGGAATTTCTGCGCGATTGTGATGCATGGGCGGGTCGACGGCGCGCTTGCGCTCGGTATAATGGCAGCGATCTGTAGAAAATCTACATGCGATGGCGCGGCGTTGCCGCGCTGCCACCCAGCCCACAAGGAACGTCTCCGCCATGCCTTCTGCCGTCCATGCCGAGCTTCTTGCCGTCACCGAGCGCATCGTTGCGCGCAGCCGCGCCAGCCGCGCCGCCTACCTTGCCCGCTGCGAGCGCGCGCAGGCTGAACTGGGGCCGCTGCGCGGCATGTCCTGCGCCAACCTGGCGCACGGCTTTGCCGCACTGCCGGCCAACGACAAGCTGAAGCTGCGCGTCGACCATGCCCCCAACCTGGGCATCGTCACCGCGTACAACGACATGCTGTCGGCGCACCAGCCGTACGAGCGCTACCCCGCCGTGATCCGCGAGGCCGCGCGCGCGGTGGGCGCGGTGGCGCAGGTGGCGGGCGGCGTGCCGGCGATGTGCGACGGCATCACGCAGGGCAACCCGGGCATGGAGCTGTCGCTGTTCTCGCGCGATGCGATTGCCATGGGCACCGCGGTGGCGCTGTCGCACAACACCTTTGATGCGGCGCTGATGCTGGGCGTGTGCGACAAGATCGTGCCGGGCCTGCTGATGGGCGCGCTGCAGTTCGGCCACCTGCCGATGGTGTTCGTGCCGGCGGGGCCGATGGCCAGCGGGCTGCCCAACAAGGAGAAGGCGCGCGTGCGCCAGCTCTACGCCACCGGCCAGGTCGGGCGCGATGCGCTGCTCGAAGCCGAATGCCAGGCCTACCACGGCGCCGGCACCTGCACCTTCTACGGCACCGCCAACAGCAACCAGTTCCTGATGGAAATCATGGGCCTGCACCTGCCGGGCGCGGCCTTCGTGCACCCGGACAGCGGCCTGCGCGATGCGCTGACCGCGGCGGCCGCGCAACGCGCGATCGCCCTGCGCGCGCGCGGCGACGAATACCTGCCGCTGGCGCGCATCGTTGACGAGCGCGCTATCGCTAACGCCATGGTCGGCCTGCTGGCGACCGGCGGCTCCACCAACCACACCATCCACCTGGTGGCGATGGCGCGTGCCGCGGGCATCGTCATCGACTGGAATGATTTCGACCTGCTGTCGCGCATCACGCCGCTGCTGGCGCGCGTCTACCCGAATGGCTCGGCCGATGTGAACCACTTCCATGCCGCGGGCGGCGCTGGCTTCGTCATCCGCGAACTGCTGCAGGCCGGTCTGCTGCACGAGGACGTGCAGACCGTGGCCGGCCCCGGGCTGGCCCGCTATGCGCAGGAGCCGGTGATGACCGACGGCGTGCTGCGCTGGCGCGACGGCGCGGCGCACAGCGGCGACGCGCAGGTGCTGGCGACGGCCGCGGAGCCTTTCTCGGCCGAGGGCGGGTTGCGGCTGATGCAGGGCAACCTGGGCCGCGGCGTGATCAAGGTCTCGGCGGTGGCGCCGGAGCACCGCGTGGTCGAAGCCCCGGTGCGGGTGTTCGATGCGCAGGAGGCGCTGCAGGCGGCCTTCGATGCGGGCGAGCTGACCGGCGACCTGGTCGCGGTGGTGCGTTTCCAGGGGCCGAACGCCAACGGCATGCCCGAGCTGCACCGCCTGACCCCGGTGCTGGGCGCGCTGCAGGACGCCGGCCACAAGGTGGCGCTGGTGACCGACGGCCGCATGTCCGGCGCGTCGGGCAAGGTGCCGGCGGTGATCCACGTCGGCCCCGAGGCGCTGGCCGGCGGCGCGCTGGCGCGCGTGCGCGATGGCGACCGCATCCGTGTCGATGCCGTTGCCGGCACGCTGCAGTGGCTGGGCGACGAAGGCGAATTCGCGGCGCGCGAGCTGGCCGCGGCGCCGGACGACGATTTCGCGCAATTCAGCCTGGGGCGCGGCCTGTTCGGCCTGTTCCGGCGCCACGCGCGCATCGCGGAAGAGGGCGGCAGCGCACTTGACCTGTCCGAGGCGGATGCCAAGGCTGGCGCAGGCGGGCGCCAACGTACCGCAGCGGCGCAATCCGTCGCACAATAGCCAGGCCTGAGGCCGATTTTCCCCTGAAGTCTCCTGCGGGGCGGCAGCGCCCCCGGGCGTCTTTGCGCCGCCGCAAGGACGTCCAGCTGGACCGACAAGGACAGACAAGGATGGCGACACCATCCGATACCAAGACCGACGGAGCAGACATGATCTATATCCTGATGGGCGTTTCCGGCAGCGGCAAGACCACGGTCGGCCAGTTGCTGGCGCAGCGCCTGGGCTGCGGCTTCCATGACGCCGATGCATTCCACAGCGACGCCAACAAGGCCAAGATGCATGCGGGCATCCCGCTGACCGACGAAGACCGCTGGCCGTGGCTGGCGGCCATGCGCGCCGCCATCGACGCGGCCCGGGCCGAAGGCCGCACCCATGTGTTTACCTGCTCGGCACTGCGCCAGGCCTACCGCGACCGGCTGACCCCGCCCGACGGCGGCGTGACCTTCGTCTTCATGAAAGGCGATGCATCACTGATCGGCGCGCGCCTGTCCGTGCGCACGGAACACTTCTTCAACCCCGACCTGCTGCAAAGCCAGTTCGATACGCTGGAAGAGCCCAGCGACGCGCTGGTGCTTGACATCCGCCAGTCGCCTGAGGCGCTGGTCGCCACCATCCTGCAGGCCACGGTGCCGCAGGGCGCCGGCGCGGCGCGCTGACCTGCTGACCGCGCCGGCCGTTCCGGCCGGCCCGTTCCCGCGCAGCCCGCAAGCGGCCGCCAGCCTGGCTGGCGGCCGTTTTTTGCGTGCGCTGGCAGATATCTTGCTAGTTCACTTTCCGTGCCGGCCGGCACCCGCCAGCTTGCGGGTTTCGCCGGTACGGGTATGCTGAAAGGGCCAGTGACTCGACAGTATCGCCGTGAGCGCCCCGAACGGGCAGGCGCGGCGGGCTGGGGACAGAAAGCCAGGGCAAAACCAGGGCAGCCGGTAGCGACCACGAAGTCGCAGTGAAGCGGTAGCACCGGAAGCCCGCGACATGGAGGAACGGCCATCATGGCGGGGCGGTATTTCGACGAGATGCTGGACTGGCGCACGGACGGGGCGCAATTAGTCATCCAGGCGGGGCAGGCAATGCCTGAAGGCGCGGTACGCCCCCATTACCGGCATTTCGCTGACTGGCTGGCGCGGCAGTCTGAAAGCACGATGGGCAACAAGCGCGCCGAGGCCGACCTGATCTTCCGGCGCGTGGGCATTACCTTTGCCGTCTACGGCGACAAGGATGAAGCCAACAGCGGCACCGAACGCACCATTCCGTTCGACGTGATCCCGCGCATCTTCCCGGCCAGCGAATGGGCGCTGCTGGAAAAGGGTCTGCGCCAGCGCGTGGCCGCGCTCAACCGCTTTGTTCACGATATCTACCACGGCCAGGACATCATCCGCGCCGGCGTGATCCCGCCCGACCAGATCTACAACAACGCCCAGTACCGGCCCGAGATGCTAGGCGTCAACGTGCCGCACGACATCTATGCGCACGTGGCCGGCATCGACGTGGTGCGCGCCGGCGAGGGCGAGTTCTACGTGCTGGAAGACAACCTGCGCGTGCCCTCGGGCGTGTCGTACATGCTGGAAAACCGCAAGATGATGATGCGGTTGTTCCCGGACCTGTTCGCGCGCAACCGCGTGGCGCCGGTGGCCCACTATCCTGACCTGTTGCTTGACATGCTGCGCGGGGTGTCGCCGCAGGCCATTGCCGATCCCACCGTGGTGGTGCTGACGCCGGGCATGTACAACTCGGCGTACTTCGAGCATGCCTTCCTGGCGCAGCAGATGGGCGTGGAGCTGGTCGAAGGCAGCGATCTCTTCGTCGAGGACGACCACCTGTTCATGCGCACCACGCAGGGCCCGCAGCGCATCGACGTGATCTACCGCCGCGTCGACGACGACTTCCTCGACCCGCTGGTGTTCCGCCACGATTCCTCGCTGGGCGCGGCCGGCCTGCTGTCGGTCTACCGCGCCGGCAACGTGACCATCTGCAATGCCATTGGCACGGGCGTGGCCGACGACAAGTCGATCTATCCGTACGTGCCCGACATGATCCGCTTCTACCTGGGCGAAGAGGCGATCCTCAGCAACGTGCCGACCTATATGTGCCGGCGCCCGGACGACCTGCAGTACGTGCTGGACCATATGGAAGAACTGGTGGTCAAGGAGACCCACGGCGCCGGCGGCTACGGCATGCTGGTCGGCCCGGCCGCCACGCGGGCCGAGATCGATGCCTTCCGTGAAGTGGTGAAGGCGCGCCCGGAGCAGTACATCGCGCAGCCGACGCTGGCGCTGTCGACCTGCCCGACCTATGTGGAGTCGGGCATCGCGCCGCGCCATATCGACCTGCGCCCGTTCGTGCTGTCGGGCAAGGAGGTGCGCATGGTGCCAGGCGGGCTGACCCGCGTGGCGCTGCGCGAAGGCTCGCTGGTGGTGAATTCCTCGCAAGGGGGCGGCACCAAGGACACCTGGGTGCTGGAACGATGAACGCGAACCACGTGATGACCGCCTCAATGACCGCCATGGCGACCGCCGCCACGCCAGGAGAGCCCACATGCTGAGCCGCACCGCCGACCACCTGTTCTGGATGGCCCGCTACACCGAGCGCGCGGAGAACACCGCGCGCATGCTCGACGTCAACTACCAGACCTCGCTCCTGCCGCAATCGGCCGAGGTGGCCGAGCAGGGCTGGTGGGCCATGCTCGATATCTCCGAGCTGACCGACGTCTTCGACCACAAGTACGGGCTGCTGTCGCGCGACGATGTGATCGACTTCATGGTGCGCGACATGACCAACGCCTCGTCCATCATGAGCTGCCTGCGAGCGGCGCGCGAGAACGCGCGCGCGGTGCGCGGCTCGCTGACCACCGAGGTCTGGGAAACCGTCAACACTACCTGGCTCGAGGTGCAGCGCCTGATCGCCGACGGCGTGCTGAAGGAAGACCCGTCGCGCTTCTTCGAGTGGGTCAAGTTCCGCTCGCACCTGGCGCGCGGGGTCCAGTTCGGCACCATGCTCAAGGACGATGCCTTCCACTTCATGCGGCTGGGCACGTTCCTCGAGCGCGCCGACAACACCGCGCGGATCCTCGACGTCAAGTTCCAGGCATCGGGCAGCGACGAGAGCGATGCCAACCGCGACCAGAATGATTTCTATCACTGGGCCGCGGTGCTGCGCTCGGTATCGGGCTTCGAGGTCTACCGCAAGGTCTATCGCGCGGTCATTACGCCGCAGCGCGTGGCCGAGCTGCTGATTCTGCGGCCCGACATGCCGCGCTCGCTGGTGTCGAGCATGGACGAGGTGGTGGCCATCCTGCATACGGTGCGCAACCAGCAATCGGCGGAAACCGAGCGCCAGGCTGGTAAACTCCACGCCGACCTGAAGTACGCGCGCATCGACGACATTTTCGCTGTCGGCCTGCATGCGTACCTGACCAGCTTCCTGGAGCGCATCGGCGATCTCGGCAATGGCATCAGCCGGGACTTCCTCGTGCCGCTGCTGGCTGCCTGAGATGGGCCGCCGGCAGCCTCCATGTGCCGCCGCCGCGCCCTGATACCGTGAAATACAAGATCCACCACCATACTGTTTACCGCTACGCCGAGCCGGTGCGCCGCAGCGTGCACGAAGTGCGGCTCGAGCCGCGTTCGGGCCCGCTGCAGACCGTGCGCCGCTGGCAACTGGTCGCGCCTGGCAATCCGTCGGCGGCGCATGACGGCTTCGGCAACATCGTGCACAACTTCACGGTGGCCGGACCGACCAGCACCATCTCGCTCGAAGCCAGCGGGGAGGTGGAAGTGCTGCCGCCGCATGGCGACCTCGACCGGGACGGCCACCATGCGTTCTGCGACGCACCGCCCCCCGGCGAAGCGCGGGTCTCGCCGCTGTACTTCCTCGGCAGCACTCCACTGACCTCGGCACCGCCGGAGATACAGGCGTTTGCCGCGCCGTTCCTGGCGGCCGGGCACGAGATTCCGGCGCTGCTGGCGCTGGCCCAGGGGATTGCGGAGCGGGTGCGCTACAAGCCCAACACCACTGACGTCGGCACCTCGGCGGCCGAGGCCTTCAGCCTGGGCAGCGGCGTGTGCCAGGACCAGGCGCAGGTGATGGTTGCGGCGTGCCGCGCGCTGGGTATCCCGGCACGCTATGTGAGCGGATACTTCTACGATCCGGCCGCGATCGAGATGGCCAGCCATGCCTGGGCCGACGTATGCCTGGACCCGGCGCGCGAGGTGTGGTGCAGCGTTGACATCACCCACGGCTGCCTGACCGACGAGCGCCATATACGCCTCGCGGTGGGGCGCGATTACGCGTCGGCTGCACCAGTCAGGGGCATCCTGGAAGGGGGTTCCGGCGAGACACTCGAAGTCGATGTGAGTATTACGCCGCTTTTTACCTGATTAGGTGCCTGATTCCAGACAGGGCGCGGTGCCGCGGCACCGGCGCTAGAATCCGGGGTATGCAGGCCATCGGCTGGCCACTTCCGGCCGCCGCGAAGCACACCAAAACAAGACCATGACTTACTGTGTAGCCATGCGGCTGGATGCCGGCCTGGTATTCCTGTCCGATTCCCGCACCAATGCGGGGGTAGATGCCATCTCCACGTCGCGCAAGATGACGGTGTTCGAAGAACCCGGCGACCGCGTGATGGTGCTGATGACCGCCGGCAACCTGGCGATCAGCCAGTCGGTGCGCCAGATTCTGGCCGAGAACCATGACGAGAAGCGCTCGCTGTGGACCGCTCGCGACATGTTCGAGGCCGCTTCCATCGTCGGCGAGGCGGTGCGCCAGGTGCACAAGCGCGACGCGCATGCGCTGCGCGATGCCGGCATCGAATTCAATGTCAGCCTGATCTTCGGCGGCCAGGTGCGCGGCGAGCGTGTCCGCCTGTTCAACATCTACGCGGCGGGCAATTTTGTCGAGGCCACGCCCGAGAACTGCTACTTCCAGATCGGCGAGGCCAAGTACGGCAAGCCCATCGTCGACCGCGTGGTGCACCCGTCGCTGCCGCTGGCCGAGGGGGTCAAATGCGCGCTGATCTCGATGGATTCGACGCTCAAGTCGAATATCTCGGTCGGCTTGCCGCTGGACCTGCTGGTCTATGAGGCCGATACGCTGTGCGTGACGCGCTTCGTCAACATCGACGAGCGCAACGCCTACTTCCGCATGATCCGCGATACCTGGGGGCAGCGCCTGCGCCAGGTCTTCGGCGAGATCCACAACCCGGAGTGGGATCCGGCCGCGCCCGCCGAATTCTCGCTGGCGCGTCCCGGCGAGGCCGACCGCTGGGGCCAGCCGGTGCGCGCCAAGCGCAATCCGTCGCGTACCCAGGACTGAGGGCCGAGCGAGAAACAAGCGATGCGCGAGATCATTCATTTTTCCCATGCCAACGGCTTTCCGGTGACCACCTACCGCAAGCTGTTTGGCGAACTGGACGGCGACTTCGAATTCCGCGCCGTGGACCGCTACGGGCACAAGCCTGAATTCCCGGTGACGCGCGGCTGGCCGCACCTGGTGGAGGAGCTGCTCGGCGAGGTCGACCGCCAGTACCGCGAGCCAGTGTGGCTGGTGGGCCATTCGCTGGGCGGCTTCCTGTCGCTGATGGCGGCGCTGCGGCGCCCGGAGCGCGTGCGCGGCGTGGTGATGCTGGATTCGCCGATCATTGCCGGCTGGCGTGCTTCGCTGCTGAAGACCGCCCAGATGTTCGGCATGGACGAAAAGCCCGGCCCGGCAGCAGTGACCAAGAACCGGCGCACCCACTGGCCGGATGCCGAGGCGGTCTGGGAACACTTCCGCGCCAAGCCCAACTTCGCGGTGTGGGACCAGGAAGTGCTGCGCGACTACGCCATCCACGGCACCGAGCCGACCGGCAAGGACAACGAGCGGCGGCTGCGCTTTGACCGCGAGGTCGAATACTGGATCTACCGCACGCTGCCGACCAGCCTTGGGCGCAAGGTGGCGCGCGGCGCGCCGGTGCCGGTCGGCTTTGTCGCCGGCACCCGTTCGCGTGAGGTGCGTCAGTGCGGGCTGGGTGCCACCCGCAAGCTGGTCGGCCCGAACCTGCGCTTTATCGAAGGCGGCCATCTGTACCCGATGGAGCGGCCGCAGGAGACGGCGCAGCTGGTGCGCGACCTGATCGGCGCGATGCGCCGCGAGGGGCGCTGAGGCGGGCGTAGCGGGGGCATGCGGGAGGCGTGCGGCGCATGCGCCGCAACACACAGGGAACCCCTGTTGCAGCCCCGCCGAGGAGGGGTGCTGTCACAAATTCCGGGTCGGCGGGAATCGGGCTCTCATGTATAATCCCGATTTCCCCGGCAAGCTCGGTTTATGACCAAATTCGTCTTCGTCACCGGTGGCGTCGTCTCTTCTCTCGGCAAGGGCATCGCTGCTGCCTCGCTCGCGGCCATTCTTGAGTCGCGCGGCCTCAAAGTCACCCTCCTCAAGCTAGATCCCTACATCAACGTCGATCCCGGCACGATGAGCCCTTTCCAGCATGGCGAGGTGTTTGTCACGGAAGACGGTGCTGAAACCGACCTGGATCTCGGCCACTACGAGCGTTTCGTCTCGGCCAAGATGCGCAAGTCGAACAACTTCACCACCGGCCAGATCTACGAATCGGTGATCCGCAAGGAGCGCCGCGGCGAATACCTGGGCAAGACCGTGCAGGTGATCCCGCATATCACCAACGAGATCCAGGCCTTCGTCGAGAGGGGCGCCGCGGCGTCGCACGACGGCAAGGCCGACGTGGCGCTGGTGGAAATCGGCGGCACCGTGGGTGACATCGAATCGCTGCCGTTCCTCGAAGCCGCGCGCCAGATGAGCCTGCGCATGGGCCGCAACCACTGCGCCTTCGTGCACCTGACGCTGGTGCCGTTCATTGCCAGCGCCGGCGAGCTCAAGACCAAGCCGACCCAGCACTCGGTGCAGAAGCTGCGTGAAATCGGCATCTCGCCGACCGCGCTGCTGTGCCGCGCCGACCGCCCGATCCCGGACGACGAGCGCGCCAAGATTTCGCTGTTCGCCAACATCCCGCAAGACGCCGTGATTTCGGTGTGGGATGCGGACAGCATCTACAAGATCCCGCAGATGCTCAACGAGCAGGGCCTGGACCGCCTGATCTGCGAGGAACTGCGCCTGGATCCCAAGCCGGCCGACCTGTCGATGTGGCAGAAGCTGGTGAACGCCCAGGAAAATCCCGAGCACGAGATCACCATCGGCATGGTCGGCAAGTACGTCGACCTGACCGAGTCGTACAAGTCGCTGATCGAGGCCCTGCGCCACGCCGGCATGCACACCGCCACGCGCGTCAACATCGAGTACATCGATTCCGAGGAACTGGAATCGGGCCACCTCGAAGTGCTGGCCCCGCTCGACGCCATCCTGGTCCCGGGCGGCTTCGGCAAGCGCGGCACGGAAGGCAAGATCCGCGCGATCCAGTACGCCCGCGAGAACAACATCCCCTACCTGGGCATCTGCCTGGGCATGCAGCTGGCCGTGATCGAGTTTGCCCGCCACCTGGCCGGCATGACCGATGCCAACTCGACCGAGTTCAACGTTGAAACCGAGCACCCGGTGGTCGCGCTGATCACCGAGTGGGTTGACCGCGAAGGCAAGGTCGAGCAGCGCTCGGCCGATTCCGACCTGGGCGGCACCATGCGCCTGGGCGCCCAGCGCGTGCCGGTCAAGGAAGGCACCAAGGCAGCGACGATCTACGGCGCCGAGGTCAACGAACGCCACCGTCACCGCTACGAGGTCAACAACCACTACGTGCCGACGCTGGAAAAGGCCGGCATGGTGATCTCGGCGCGCACGCCGACCGAGAACCTGCCGGAAATGATGGAGCTGCCGGAGTCGATGCACCCCTGGTTCGTCGGCGTGCAGTTCCACCCGGAATTCACCTCGACGCCGCGCGACGGCCACCCGCTGTTCAAGGCCTACGTCGAAGCCGCGCTGGCCAGCCAGCAGCGCAAGGGCGCCTGAGCCCCGGCGGCAAGCAGGAGAGACAGTCATGAAACTCTGTGGATTCGAGGCCGGCCTCGACAAGCCGTTCTTCCTGATCGCAGGTCCTTGCGTGATCGAGTCCGAGCAGATGGCGCTGGATACGGCCGGCGAGCTCAAGGCCATCACCGCTGAACTGGGCATCCCGTTCATCTACAAGTCGTCGTTCGACAAGGCCAACCGGTCTTCGGGCAAGTCGTTCCGCGGCCTCGGGATGGAAAAGGGCCTGGAGATCCTGGCGACGGTCAAGCGCGAGATCGGCGTGCCGGTGCTGACCGACATCCATGAGATCGACGAGATCAAGCCCGTCGCCGCCGTGGTGGACGTGCTGCAGACGCCGGCCTTCCTGTGCCGCCAGACTGATTTCATCCGTGCCTGCGCCCAGAGCGGCAAGCCGGTGAACATCAAGAAGGGCCAGTTCCTGGCGCCGCACGACATGAAGAACGTGATCGACAAGGCGCGCGATGCCGCGCGCGAAGCCGGTCTGCCTGACGATGTCTTCATGGCCTGCGAACGCGGCGTCTCGTTCGGCTACAACAACCTGGTGTCCGACATGCGCTCGCTGGCGATCATGCGCGAGACCGGTGCTCCGGTGGTGTTCGACGCCACCCACTCGGTGCAGCTGCCGGGCGGCCAGGGCACCAGCTCGGGCGGCCAGCGCGAGTTCGTGCCGGTGCTGTCGCGCGCCGCCGTCGCCACCGGCGTGGCGGGCCTGTTCATGGAAACGCACCCGGACCCGAGCAAGGCCATGTCCGATGGCCCCAACGCGGTGCCGCTGTCGCGCATGAAGGAACTGCTGGCCGTGCTCAAGGACCTGGACACGCTGGTCAAGCGCGCCGGCTTCCTGGAAGACAACTTCGGCTGGCCGGCCTGCGCCTGAGCAGGCCCGGTTTTGTCACCACCGCAATGCCGGTGGTGACAAACCATATCGAAAGACAATACAAAAAATCGGGAGATATTCCATGGCCGCGGGCTATATCATCGCCTACGTCGACGTGACCGACCCCCAGCAGTACGAAGAGTACAAAGTGCTTTCGAGCAAGGCCATGCAGATCCATGGCGCCGAAGTGCTGGTGCGCGGCGGCAAGGCCGAGCCGCTGGAGGGCGAGTGGGCGCCGACCCGCGTCGTGGTGCTGAAATTCCCCAGCTATGAAGCCGCCAAGTCGTTCCACGACGGCGAAGCCTATCGCGCCGCCCGCAAGGCGCGCGAGCACGCGGCAAAGATGAACATGATCGTGGTGGAAGGCGCTGCCTGAGGGTTGTCGGGCAGTTTGACATGCGCCTGACACGGGCACAGGTTGAAGTAATCAGCAGCAGCAAGAATCAACAGTCAGAGAGGAATTCATGAGTGCAATCGTAGATATCATCGGTCGCGAGGTTCTCGACTCGCGCGGCAACCCCACCGTCGAATGCGACGTGCTGCTGGAATCCGGCGTGATGGGCCGTGCGGCCGTGCCGTCGGGCGCCTCCACCGGTTCGCGCGAAGCCATCGAACTGCGTGACGGCGACAAGTCGCGCTACCTGGGCAAGGGCGTGCTGAAGGCCGTCGAGCACATCAACACCGAAATCTCCGAAGCCATCATGGGCCTGGACGCCTCCGAGCAGGCCTTCCTGGACCGCACCCTGATCGACCTCGACGGCACCGAGAACAAGGGCCGCCTGGGCGCCAACGCCATGCTGGCGGTGTCGATGGCCGTGGCCAAGGCCGCCGCTGAAGAAGCCGGCCTGCCGCTGTACCGCTACTTCGGCGGTTCGGGCGCGATGCAACTGCCGGTGCCGATGATGAACATCGTCAACGGCGGCGCGCACGCCAACAACAGCCTGGATATCCAGGAATTCATGATCATGCCGGTGTCGCAGACCAGCTTCCGCGAAGCCCTGCGCTGCGGCGCCGAGATCTTCCACGCGCTGAAGAAGATCCTGGCCGACAAGGGCATGTCCACCGCGGTGGGCGACGAGGGCGGCTTCGCCCCGAACTTCTCGTCCAACGAGGAATGCCTGAACACCGTGGTGCAGGCCATCGAGAAGGCCGGCTACCGCGCCGGTGAAGACGTTCTGCTGGCACTGGACTGCGCCGCCAGCGAGTTCTACCACGAAGGCGAGGGCGTGTACCAGCTGGAGGGCGAAGGCCTGAAGCTGACCTCGACGCAGTTCGCCGACTACCTGGCCAACCTGTGCGACAAGTTCCCGATCGTGTCGATCGAGGACGGCATGGCCGAAGGTGACTGGGACGGCTGGAAGACGCTGACTGAGAAGCTGGGCACGCGCGTGCAGCTGGTGGGCGATGACCTGTTCGTCACCAACACCAAGATCCTGAAGGAAGGCATCGAGAAGGGCATCGGCAACTCGATCCTGATCAAGATCAACCAGATCGGCACCCTGACCGAAACCTTTGCCGCCATCGAGATGGCCAAGCGCGCCGGCTACACCGCCGTGATCTCGCACCGCTCGGGCGAAACCGAAGACAGCACCATCGCCGACATCGCCGTGGGCACCAACGCCGGCCAGATCAAGACCGGCTCGCTGTCGCGCTCGGACCGCATGGCCAAGTACAACCAGCTGCTGCGCATCGAGGAAGACCTGGGCGATATCGCCAGCTACCCGGGCAAGGGCGCGTTCTACAACCTGCGCTGACACCTTGCCCCGTCGTTCCCGCTTGCGCGGGAGCGACGGCAAGCGGATGGAATGGCGGCGGCCGGGACTCCCTGGCCGCCGCCGTTTTTGTATCGAAATCTGCCTGGCAATTGCCTTCTAGGCTGAGTTCGCAGATCATTGTGCGGAATTTCCTGTCCGCCATCTTTCATGCGCCTGATTTCGCTGCTGTTGTTTGTGCTGCTGCTTGCCATCCAGTACCCACTCTGGCTCGGCAAGGGCGGATGGCTGCGCGTGTGGGACCTGAACCGGCAGCTGACCGAGCAGGGCACCCGCACCCAGACGCTCAAGCTGCGCAACGCCAAGCTGGAAGGCGAAGTCGCCGACCTGCAGGACGGCACCGGCGCGATCGAGGAACGTGCCCGCTATGAGCTGGGCATGGTGAAGGAAGGCGAGGTCTTCGTGCAGTTTGTCGCGCCGGCGCCCAAGGTCAGCGCCACGCCGCCGTTGCCGCCGCCGCCGAATTCGGCCGCCGGCAGAGGCGGCCACTAAGAGGCGTCTTGCTTCTCGCTGTCGGTGGGCTTGGATCCAGCCCGCTGGCTGCCCGTCACCACCAGCCGTACGGATAACCGCCCCAGCCCCAGCCGGGCATGCCGACGCTGACGCCGCCGCCCCAGTGGCCGCCACCCCATCCCCCGTAATACAGGTTCCAGCTGGTGTTCGGATAGCCATAGGCCGCGCGCGCGGCCGCGGCCTGCTGGTCGAGCGCGATCGCGGCGGCTTGCTCGCGCAGTATCTGCTGGTTCAGCGTGTCGAGCTTCTGCTTGTCGTCGGCCGTCAGCGGCGCTGGCGGGATGGCGTTGGGCGCCAGCCGCGCCGTGGGCGGCGAGCCGTTGACGTCGCGCGGCAGCTCTGCGCAGCCGGCGGCCAGCAGCAGTGCGCCGGTCGCGGCGCAGGCGGCAATGCCGCGCAGCACGGCCGGCACGATGGCGGGAGATTCAGGCAGGGAGGGGGTGGCTCGGGCGGACATGGCTGTTCTCAGGCTCGCTTGCGGCAGCTCGATGCTGCCATCGTACAGCCGTTGGACCGGACGGCAAGGCGGTTGTTTCCGCCGTGCCGCCCCGGCCCGCCGCTCAGTGGTGCTGGTGCGCGCCGGCACCGGCGCCGGTGGCGATATGGGTGGCCGAGAACAGCTGGGCGCAGTCGACCGGATCAAACTCATAGCGCAGGCCGCAGAAGTCGCAGTGGATTTCGACCTGGCCGCGCTCGGCGATGATGCCTTCGATCTCTTCCTGGCCCAGCGACTGCAGCATGCCCGCCACCTTGGGGCGCGAGCACGAGCAATGGAAATGCGGTGTCAGCGGCTCAAACACGCGCAGGCCGGCGGCCTGCAGGTCTTCCCAGAACAGGCGGCGCAGCAGGGTGTCGGGGGTTTCGGCCAGCAGTTCGTCGGCCTTGAGCGTGGCGCCCAGCTGCACGGCGCGGTCCCAGGTGTCCAGGTCCTGCGCGCGGGCATGGCTGGCCAGCGGCGCGCCGGTCTCGCCGACTTCCGCGGTGCCGCCGTAGGCCGGCAGCTTCTGCAGCAGCATGCCGGCGGCGACGTGGTCGTCCGCCGCCAGCCACAGGCGCGTGTCGAGCTGCTCGGACGCCTGCATGTAGTGCTCCAGCACGGCGCTGATCGATGCCAGCGGGCCATGCGCGTCGGCCAGCGGCACGATGCCCTGGTACGCCTGCTGGCCCGGCAGCTTGTCCTTCGGGTCCAGCGTGATGGCAAAGCGGCCGTGGCCGTGGGCGTTGACCATCTGCGCCAGCGTGGCGTCGTCGGCGATGTGCGCGTCCTCGGCCAGCTTGGCGGTGGCGCGCATCGACAGGTCGGACAGGCATTCCACCACCAGCATGCGCACCGGGCCGTCGCCGTGCAGCTGCATCACCAGCGCCCCGTTGAACTTCAGGTTGGCCGACAGCAGCGCCGCGGCGGCCATCATCTCGCCCAGCAGCCGGCGCACCGGTGCGGGATAGCTGTGGCGGCCCAGCACTTCTTGCCAGGTGGCTTCCATGCGCACCAGCTCGCCGCGCACGGGAGCCGCGTCGAACAGGAACTTCTGCAGGGTGTCGGGGGTGGTGGTATCGGTCACAATAATCTGTCGATGATTCGGTAAGTGCCGCCGCGGTCGTCAGCCGATCCGCTTGAGCTGTTGCTTGTACATGGCCTGCCGGGTGGCGTAGGTCTCGGCGTTGCGATACAGGTTGGCGACGTCGGCGTCGGTCAGCTGGCGCACCACCTTGGCCGGCGCGCCCAGGATCAGCGAGCGGTCCGGGAAGACCTTGCCTTCGGTCACCACGGCACCGGCGCCGACCAGGCATTCCTTGCCGATCACGGCGCGGTTCAGCACTACGGCCTGGATCCCGATCAGCGAGCCTTCGCCCACAGTGCAGCCATGCAGCATGGCCTGGTGGCCGATCGAGACCTTGTCGCCCAGGGTCAGCGGGCAGCCCGGGTCGGTATGCAGCACCGAGCCTTCCTGGATGTTGGTGTCCTCTCCCACCACGATCGGTTCGTTGTCGCCCCGGATCACGACACCGGGCCAGGCACTGGCGCGGGACTTGAGGGTCACGTTGCCGATGACGGTGGCCTCGGGGGCCACGTAGGCATCGCTGTCGATATTGGGCTTGACGTCGCCGAGCTGGTAAAGCGCCATGAGGTCTCCTGCACGAAGGGCTTTTGTTGAAGTGGGGGTTGCCGCCGGACTTTAAAGGGCCAGGGTGGGGTGCGGGCGCGCGGCGCCAAGGCGACTGCGCGGCTTGCCCGGCAGTCGGGCACCGGCCAGGCCCTACAATGGCGGCAGACCCGGATTTTACGCTCATGCCAGAAAAAACACCCGCCGCCGCCTTGCCTGAACCGTCACTTTCGCCGCGTCACCAGGCGCTGGCAGTGCTGTGCATGACGGATCCCCGGCAGAAGTCCGTGGCGGCGCGGGCACTTTACCGCCATGTGACGACGTTGCCGGACGAGGCGCTTGCCGCCGGCGAGGCGATCCAGGCCGATGCCGGCCAGGCCATCCCCGGCCGCCCCGCGCGGCCGCCGCTGGTGGCGCCGCAGGACGTCGAGCGGCGCCGCTCGCTGCATACCCCGGCCGGGCGCGCGGCGATGATCCATGCGCTGTGCCATATCGAGTTCAATGCCATCAACCTGGCGCTGGACGCGGCCTGGCGCTTCGCCGGAATGCCGCCTGGCTACTACCGCGACTGGCTGCGCGTGGCCGATGAAGAGGCGTACCACTTCACGCTGCTGGCCGACCACCTTGGCACGCTGGGCGCGGCCTACGGCGATTTCCCTGCCCACAACAGCCTGTGGGAGATGACCGACAAGACCGCCGGCGACGTGCTCGCGCGCATGGCGCTGGTGCCGCGCACGCTGGAGGCGCGCGGGCTCGATGCCTCGCCGCCGGTGCGCGCCAGACTGGCCGGCGCCGGCGATCACGCCGCCGCGGCCATCATCGACATCATCCTGCGCGACGAGGTCGGCCACGTCGCCATCGGCAACCACTGGTACCGCTGGCTGTGCGCGCAGCGCGGCCTGGACCCCGTTGCCACCTACGCGCAGCTGGCCGGGCGGTACCGCGCGCCGAAGCTGCGCGGGCCGTTCAATCTCGAGGCGCGGCGCGCGGCGGGCTTCGATGAAGAGGAACTGGCCTGGCTGGAGGCATCGGCCGGTTAGGCCTGCCGTCCTGTACCTTAGCCGCGCGGAGGAAAGCCATGCCTGCGCGCCGACCAGACCGCCAGCCAAGTGGCGGCGAGCAGGGCAGCCAGCACGGGCGGGAACGCGCCGATCCCGAAGCCATCGAGCAGCAGCCCGCCGATGACGCCGCCACCGGCGATGGCAATATTCCAGGCCGTGACCAGCATCGACTGGGCCACGTCTGCGGATTTGCCGGCGGTCTTTGCCAGCGCCGTCTGGAACAGCGTGGAGACGCCGCCGAAGCCAAGGCCCCAGATCGCGGCCGCGGCATAGACCACGGCCAGGTGCCCGCCTCCGGCCCCAAGCGCCAGCACCGCAAGCCCGAACAGCAGCGTGCTGGCCAGCGTCAGCGCCCGCAGCCACCGGTCGATCAGCACGCCGGTGATCCAGATGCCGGCGAGCGAGGCCACGCCGAACACGAACAGGACCAGATCAAGCCGTGCCCCGGCGTTGCCGGCTCGCAGGAACGGCGCGATATAGGTGTAGAGGATGTTGTGCGCCAGCACGAAGGCGAGCGTCACGAACAGCACGGGACGCACGCCCGGCACGGTGAACACGCGCGCGATCGGCAGCCGCTGGCCGGCGGGCTGGCCGGCAAAATCCGGCACGCTGGCCAGCACCCAGGCAATCAGGCCCAGCGTCAGCACGCTGATGATGCCGAAGCACGCGCGCCAGCCCATGAGGGCACCGAGGAGGGTCCCGGATGGCACGCCCAGCGACAAGGCCAGGGGGATGCCAACCATCGCGACAGCAATGGCCCGGCCCTTGAGGTGATCGGGAACCATGCGCGCGGCATAGCCAGCCAGCAGCGCCCACAGCAGGCCGGCCGAGACCCCCGCAAGGAAGCGCGCCGCCATCGTCAGGACATAGTTGCCGGACCAGGCCGTCACGGCGTTGGCGACGGCAAAGCCCGCGATGGCAAGCAGCAGCAGCGGCCGTCGCCGCAGCCCTTGCGTGGCTGCCGTCAGCGGCATGGCGGCCACCAGTGAACCGAAGGCGTAGACGGTGACGAGCTGACCGGCAAGCGGCTCGGAGATGGCAAGGCCCGCGCCGATCTGCGGCAGCAGCCCCGCCGGCAAGGCCTCGGTCAGGACGGTGATGAAGCCTGCGACGGCAAGCGCAAGCAGTGCCGGAAGCGGTAGCCGCGCAGGCTGCGCACCCTGCTGTGCATCGTTCGCAAGCGTGTTGGTGGCTGTGGTCATGTTGGCGCCTTGATAAGGGGTGATGCGTTGCGCGGATGGTTACGCGGCAGCGGGGGCGACACCGTAGACCGCGTCGCGCAGATCGGTGACAAAGCGGCCGGACATGCCCTCGTACAGCGTGTTGGTGAACGCCACCACGCTCAGCCCCTGGCTGCGGTCGACGAACCAGGCGTGGCCGTAGGCCCCGCCCCAGCGCCAGGTGCCGGCGGCTTCCGGGGAACCCGCCCGGCGCGGATCGCGCAGCACCGAGAAGCCCAGCCCGAAGCCGGTTCCCGGCGCATCGGGCAGGTCCAGGCCGCCGGTCTGGTCGCGCGCCATGTCTTCGACCAGGGCGGATGGCAGCAACGCGCCGCCGCCCTGGCGCAAGGTCTCCAGCAAGCGCAGGAAGTCTTGCGCCGTGCCCGCCATGCCCGCCCCGCCGGACGGGAAGGCCCGCGCATTGAAGATGCGGGCGGGGCTGTAGGGAATGCCAACCGTGCCTTCGAGCACGGGCACGGCTTCGCCTTCGCGCAGGCGGTGCGGGTGCGGGTTGTCATTCACATATGGGGTCGGCACGCGGTGCGCATCGCGTGCCACGAAGCCGGTGTCGTCCATGCCCAGCGGGCCGGTCACCAGCTGGCGCACTGCGGTGTCCAGCGGCGTGCCATGGACGCGCTCTATCAGCGCGCCCAGCACGTCGGTCGCGAGCGAGTAGCCCCACGCGTTACCCGGCTCGTACAGCAAGGGCACGCTGGCGATGCGCCGCAGGTTCTCCGCCAGGCTGATGGTCGTGTCGTCCATGCCGTCGGAAACACCGGCGCGGGCATAGGGTCCGTCTTCGCCGGACTCGAAGAAGCGATAGCCCAGCCCCGCGGTATGGCTGAGCAGCTGCCGCGCCGTGATGCGTGCCGGCCGGCCATCGGCCAGGCGCGGGCGGAATTCGGGCAGCCAACGGTCGATACCCTGGTCAAGGTCGAGCCGGCCTTGTGCCACCAGCACCAGTGCAGCTACGGAGACGATCGGCTTGCTTACCGAAGCCAGCCGGAAGACGGCGTCCCTGCGTATCGGCTGTCCGCTCTCCCGATCGGCCAGGCCTGCCGCCTGCTGGTGGACCAGTTCGCCGTCACGGCTGACCAGCACGACGGCGCCGACCAGTCGCCGTTGCTCCAGCGCCTGCCGGACCACGGCGTCGATGTGCGCATTCAGGGGCGCGGGGGATACATGGGACACACCTGGGCGCGGTGCAATCGCGGGGAGGGACACAGCGGATTCCTTGTTCAATGAACGACCCGCTCACGATAAGGACCCGGCCATTAAAGAAAAAGTGGGCTACAGTTCCTTTTTCTCCGGAACTTTGTGTCCGCAATCGGAGGGCATCATGGACAGCCTCAGTGGCTTCGCAGTGTTTGTGCAGGTGGCGGAGACCCGCAGTTTTGTCGCGGCGGGGCGCTTGCTGGGGGTGTCGGCCTCCGCCGTCGGCAAGAGCGTGGCGCGGCTGGAAGAAAGGCTCGGCGTACGGCTGTTCCACCGCAGCACGCGCAGCGTGACGCTGACCGCCGAAGGCACGCTGTTCCTGGAGCGCAGCCGCCGCGTGCTCGCCGAGATCGAAGCGGCGGAGCTGGAACTGGCCGAAGCCACCGCGGCGCCGCGCGGCCGCCTGCGGGTGAGCCTGCCGCTGGTCAGTTCACTGGTCTTGCCCGTGCTGGGCGATTTCATGCGCGCGTATCCGGACATCGAGCTGGACCTGGATTTCACCGATCAACTGGTCGATGTCATCGAGGAGGGCTTCGATGCGGTGGTCCGCACCGGCGAGCCCGCCGACTCGCGCCTGTCGGCGCGCAGGCTGGGTGCGTTCCAGGCAATGCTGGTGGCATCGCCCGAGTACCTGGCGCAGCGTGGCACGCCGAAGGTGCCTGCCGACCTGGCTGGCCATGCCTGCCTGCACTACCGCTTTCCCCATACCGGCAAGCTAGAGGCCTGGCCGCTGCGGCGCGCGCCGGGCGAGCCCGAGCTGGCGCTGCCGACATCGATGATCTGCAACAACATCGAAACGCGCCTGTGTTTTGCGCTGCGCGGCCTGGGCATTGCCTGCCTGCCGGATTTCGCCATCCGCGAGCAGCTGGCCGATGGCAGCCTGTGCCAGGTACTGGCTGGCCATGTGGGGCCGGCCAAGGCCTTTCATGTGCTCTGGCCGGCGAGCAGGCATCCCTCGCCCAAGGTGAGGGCGCTGGTCGATTTCCTCTGCGAGCGGGTCTTTCCTGCCTAGGCGCGCTTGCCCGCGCGCTCTTCCTCCAGCAAGCGCAGCACGCGCCGCTGGATCTTGCCGGTAGTGGTCATCGGCAGCTGGTCGATGAACTCGATCGCCTTCGGGTATTCATACGGCGCCAGCTGGCCGCGCACATGCGCCTGCAGCTCCGTGACCAGCGCCGCGTCGCCGTCGAACGAGCGCGCCACCGACGGCGTCAGCACCACGAAGGCCTTGACCACGGCGCCGCGCTCGGGGTCGGGCGAGGGCACCACGGCGCAGTTGGACACCGCCGGATGCTTGAGCAGGCAGTTCTCGATCTCGCTGGGCCCGATGCGGTAGCCCGAGGACTTGAACACATCGTCGGCACGCCCCTGGTACCACAGGTAGCCATCGGCATCGACGCGCGCCAGGTCGCCGGTGCGGCACCAGCGCAGGCCGTCGCGCTCGGTGTACTTGCCCGCGGTGGCGGCCTCGTTCTTCCAGTAGCCGAGGAAGAACACCGGGTCCGGATGCCCGGCGCTGTCAGTGGCGCATACCGCCACCTCGCCGTCTTCGCCGGACGCGCAGGGGCGGCCTTCGTCGTCGATCACCTGCACGCGGTGGCCCGGATAGGGGCGCCCCATCGAGCCCGGCCGTGCCGGCCAGCCCAGCTGGCTGTCGTCGTTCTGGGCGGTGCAGTTGCCGACGATGTAGTTGATCTCGGTCTGGCCGAACATCTCGTTGACGATCACGCCCAGCGCATCGCTGCACCAGCCGAACACGGTCTCGCCCACGGCCTCGCCGGCGCTCATCAGCGCACGCAGCCTGATGTCGTAGCGCTGCCGCGGCTCGGGGCAGGCCTTCATCATCTGCTTGAGCGCGGTCGGGAACAGGAAGGTGTTGGTGACGGCGTAGCGCTCCAGCAGCTCGAAGGCGCGCTCGGCGGAGAAGCGTCCCTGGTACCCGACGATGGGCTTGCCGAAATACAGCGCCGGCATCAGCGCATCCCACAGGCCGCCGGTCCAGGCCCAGTCGGCGGGGCTCCAGAACACGTCGTCGTCCTGCGGATACCAGTTCTGCGAGCAGACAAAGCCGGTCAGGTTGCCGATCAGCGCGCGGTGCGGGATCAGTGCGCCCTTCGGCGGGCCGGTTGTGCCGCTGGTGTAGATCAGCACGGCGGCTTCGTCGGCCTTGGTCTGCTCGGCGGTAAAGGCGGGCAGCTGCGCGGCCAGCAGCACGTCCCAGTCGTAGTCGCCGCGGCCATGGGCGCCGCCGGCGGCAATCACGGTGGCCAGCGTCGGGCATTCCGGGCGCGCGGCCAGCACATTGTCAATGGAAGTCTCGTCGGCGATCGCCACATTGGCTTCGCTGTGTGCGATGCGGTAGGCCAGCGCCTCGGGCCCGAACAGCATCGACAGCGGCATGGCGATGGCGCCGAGCTGGTAGATTGCCATATGCGCGATCACGGTCTCGATCCGCTGCGGCATCACGATTGCCACGCGGTCGCCGCGCGCCACGCCCAGTGCGCGCAGCGCCGCCGACAGGCGGTTTGCCTCGGCCTGGATATGGGCAAAGGTATGCGCGTTGCGGCGGCCGTCCTCGTGCTCGGTATAGACCGCGATGCGGTCCATCGTGGCCTGGTCGCGCGCCCAGCGCCCGCAACAGGCCTCGGCGATATTGAAATGCGGGGGGATTTCCCAGCGGAAGGATTCATACAGGGCGCGATAGTCGTCGCGCCGGCTTGCCGGCAAGGCAGCTGCGGCCATCCAGGGTCTCCGGTAGGTTCGGATCGCGGCAATGGCGGCCCCCGAGATGGCGGTGGCCGCTATAATGCGCTCAAGCGAACGATCGTTCTATTTTGTGTGGGCTTCCCTCGCCAGCCCCCGTGGCGCCGCGCCCGGCGGCAGGAAGACCCACGCGCCAGGGTGGAGACAATGACAATCAAGGAAACCTCGCGGTCTGAATTTATCACGTTGCGCGGGCTGCGCTACCACGTGCGCCACTGGGGCAAGCCCGGCGCGCGCAAGCTGTTCATGCTGCATGGCTGGATGGATGTGGCCGCCTCGTTCCAGTTCCTGGTCGATCACCTGCGCGGTGACTGGCATGTGATTGCGCCCGACTGGCGCGGGTTTGGCGAGACCGACTGGCCCACGCGCTACCCTGGCACGCAGTCGTACTGGTTCGCGGACTATATCGCCGACCTCGAGGCCTTGCTCGACCATTACGAGCCCGACGGCCAGGTCGACCTGGTCGGCCACAGCATGGGCGCCAACGTGATCTGCCTGTATGCCGGCATCCGCCCGCAGCGCGTGCGCCGCGTGGTGGACCTGGAGGGCTTCGGCATGACGGCGACGCGGCCGGTGCATGCGCCGAAGCGCTATGCGCGCTGGCTCGACGAACTGCGCGCCGGCTCGGCGCTGAAGACGTATGACAGCGTGGACGGCGTCGCCGCCCGGCTGCAGAAGACCAACCCGCGCCTGCCCGACGACCGCGCCGCCTTCCTGGCCGAGCACTGGTCGCGCCGCAATGCGGAGGGCCGCTGGGAGATACTGGGAGACCCCGCGCACAAGCTGGTCAACCCGATGCTGTACCGGCTCGATGAGGTGATGGCGATCTGGGAGCAGGTCAGCGCGCCAGTGCTGCATGTGGAAGCGCGCGATTCGGAGACGCTGCGCAATATCGCCCACAAGCAGGCCATCGACGAATTCAAGGAGCGCTTCCGCGCCTTCCGTGACTTCCGTGAAGCGGTGGTCGATGACGCTGGCCACATGCTGCATCACGACCAGCCCGCCGCGGTGGCGGAGCTGGTGGAATCGTTCTGCAGCGCGGTGTGAGCGCTGGCGCCGCCGCTCAGGCGTGCGTCAGCTTTTCCTTCAGCGCGGCGTTGTTGCTGGTGTGCACGTGCACCAGTGCCTTTTCCGGGAAGGCGTAGTGGTAGGCGCGGCGCAGCGCCAGCGCGGCCTCGTGGAAGCCTGACAGGATCAGCTTCTGCTTGTTGGTGTAGTAGGCGATATCGCCCGCGGCAAAGATGCCGCGGCGCGAGCTTTCGTAGGTGGTGGTGTCGACCAGGATGCGGCCGGCGCGCATGTCCATGTCCCACTGCGCGATCGGGCCCGGCTCGGACACCAGGCCGTACAGCGCCACCAGTTCATCGGCGGGCAGCACCGTGCCGCCGTCGCGGGTGCGCACCTCGACCTCGGTCAGCGGGCCGTCCTGGCCTTCGGTGCGCAGGGCGCCGAGCATGCCGACCACGAAATCCATCTCGCCGGCCGCCACCGCCTCGCGCATTTCCGCGACGGTGCCGTCGGCTGCGCGGAAGCCCTCGCGCCGGTGCAGCAGCGTCACACGCGCGGCCACCTTGCGCAGCGCCAGCGCCCAGTCCAGCGCCGAGTCGCCGCCGCCGGCCACCACCACGCGCTTGCCGGCAAAGCGCGACACATCGCGCACGGCGTAGTGCACGTGGCGGTCTTCCAGCGCGGGTGCTTCCGGCAGCGATACGCGCTGCGGCGCGAACGCACCCGCGCCGGCGCAGACCAGCACCGCGGCGACATCGAAGCGCTTGCCGCCGTCGGTGGTCACCAGCAGGCGTTCGTGCGCGGGATGTTTCTCCGGCACGGGCTGTGCCGGGATTTCGGACACGCTTTCCGCGCGCTGGCCGAAGTGCATCGGGAAGCCGAACGGCGCGCATTGCTCCAGCAGCCGGTCGACCAGGTCCTGCGCCAGGCAGCCCGGCACGGCGGGGATGTCGTAGATCGGTTTTTCGGGGTAGAGCTCAGTGCACTGGCCGCCGGCGCGGTCGAGCACATCGATCAGCTCGCACCTGAGGCCGAGCACGCCGGCCTGGAACGCGGCAAAGAGCCCGACCGGGCCGGCGCCCACGATCAGGACATCGGTGGTGGTGACGGGGGCTGGTGCGAGGGGGGTGGCGGTGGGCATTGGGCATGGCGGGCACGCCAGGTGCCCGCAAAAAGGACGGTGCAAGGCCCGACTATACCCCGCACATCGCCCGTTTCCGCCGACGCCAGCGTTGCCGGCAGGGCTTTCCAGGGTGCGCCGGCGTCACGCATGCAGGGGGCGACGGGAGTAGAATGGCCCCATGCAAAACGCCCACGCCATCAATGCCGACCTGCATTGCCATTCCACCGTGTCCGACGGCACGCTGGCGCCGCGCGCCATCGCCGAAATCGCCCGCGACGCGGGGGTCGCGTTCTGGGCGCTGACCGACCACGACGAATTGGGCGGGCAGGCCGAGGCGCGTGCCGCGGCCGAGGAATTCGGCATGCGCTATGTGCCGGGCGTGGAGATCTCGGTGACCTGGGCGGGGCAGACCGTGCATATCGTCGGGCTGCAGATCGACCCGCACTGCCCGGAACTGATCGACGGCCTGACCGATACCCGCTCGGGGCGCGCGCGCCGCGCGCGCGATATCGCTGACGCGCTGGCAAAAGTGGGCATCACCGGCGCCTATGAGGGGGCGCTGCAGCACGTGGGCAACCCGGACCTGATCTCGCGCACGCACTTTGCGCGCTGGCTGGTCGACCAGGGCCGTTGCGCCACCGTGGGCGAGGTCTTCAGCGAGTACCTGTCGGAAGGCCGCCCCGGCTATGTCGGCCACCGCTGGGCCAGCCTGGCCGACGCAGTCGGCTGGATCCGCGCCGCCGGCGGCATCGCCGTGATGGCGCACCCGGGCCGCTACAATTACACCGATACCCAGCACGACGCGCTGTTCGATGAATTCACCGCGCTGGGCGGTGGCGCCGTCGAGGTCGTGACCGGCAGCCACACCCCCGACCAGTACCGCCGCTATGCCTCGGTGGCCCGCCACTACGGGCTGCTGGCCTCGCGCGGCTCGGACTTCCACGGCCCCGGCGAAGGGCGCGTTGAACTGGGCAAGCTGCCGCCGCTGCCGCCGACGGTGACGCCGGTCTGGCACGACTGGTAGGCGCAAGCCCGGCCTGGCCGGGGTACCCCCCAGATTCCGCTCCGATCTGTCTGAATCCGCCACCCTGGTCCATGTCACAGTACTTCGAGATCCATCCGCTCAATCCGCAGTCGCGCCTGGTCAAGCAGGCCGCCCAGATCCTGCAGAAGGGCGGCCTGATTGCGCTGCCGACCGATTCCAGCTATGCGCTGGCCTGCCGGCTCGACGACAAGGGCGCTGTCGAGCGCCTGCGCCGGCTGCGTGGCATCGATGACCGCCACCACCTGACGCTGATGTGCCGCGACCTGTCCGAGCTCGGCAACTTTGCCCGCGTCGACAACCGGCAGTACCGCTGGCTCAAGGGCGCCACGCCGGGCCCGTACGTATTCATCCTGGAGGCGACCAAGGAGGTGCCGCGGCGGCTGTCGCACCCGGCGCGCAAGACCATCGGCGTGCGCGTGCCTGAACACGCGATTCCGCTGGCGCTGCTGGGCGAGACCGGCGAGCCGCTGATCTCGGCCACGCTGCAGATGCCGGGCGACGAAGAACCGCTCAACGACCCGGCGGAAATCCGCGCGCGGCTGGAGAAGCAGCTTGACCTGGTGGTGTGCGGCGGCCCGGCGCCGGCGCAGCCGACCACGGTGATCGACCTGACCAGCGGCGAGCCCGAGCTGATCCGCGCGGGCCGCGGCGACGTCGAGCGCTTCGGGCTCTGAGTTCCCCAGGCGCTGCCACCCCGCCTCGCGGGTGCACAAGCGTGCGCCCGGGCGGCTCCGGGCCGTTACAATAGGGATCATGGATTCCTCCCTTATCCAGACCTTCGCGGTCTATGCCCTGCCGGTGCTGTTCGCCATCACGCTGCATGAGGCGTCGCACGGCTACGTGGCCAAGCTTTTCGGCGACGACACGGCCTATGCGCTCGGGCGCGTCAGCCTGAACCCGATCCGCCATATCGATCCGATCGGCACCATCGCGGTGCCGCTGCTGCTCTACATCATGACCAGCGGCCAGTTCGTGTTCGGCTATGCCAAGCCGGTGCCGGTGGCGTTCGAGCGCCTGCGCAACCCGCGCTGGCACGGCATGTGGGTGGCGCTGGCCGGACCGGCCAGCAATGTGGTGCAGGCCTTCGTCTGGGTGCTGCTGGCCATCGGCCTGACCTGGGGCGGCGTGCGCGAGCCGTTTTTCGGCGAGATGGCGCTGGCGGGCGTGCGCGTCAATCTGGTGGTGGCGGCCTTCAACCTGTTCCCGGTGCCGCCGCTGGACGGCGGCCGCGTGCTGACCGCGCTGCTGCCGCAAGGCATTGCCCGCGCGGTGTCCCGCATGGAGCCGTACGGCATCTTCGTGGTGCTGGCGCTGGTGGCCGCGGGCGTGATCACCACGGTCTGGATGACGCCGGTGGTCAATGTGCTGATGGCGCTGATCGAGCTGCTGCTGCGCCCGATCGTGATGCTGCTGCATTGACGTGCCGGGGAACGCCATGACGCTTGCACACGCCGGACTCTCAGCCCCGTCCCCCTGGGTTGCCCGCTGGGCACACCTGCTGCACCCCGGCGCGCGGGTGCTGGACCTGGCCTGCGGCAGCGGCCGCCATGCCGCCTGGCTGGCGGCGCGCGGCCATGCGGTGCTGGCCGTCGATCGCGACGCCGAGGCCGTCGCCGGCCTGCCGGGCGGCGTGAGCGGCCGGGTGGCCGACCTGGAGCAGGGCGCCTGGCCGCTGGCCGGCGAGGCGCCGTTCGACGCCATCGTCGTCACCAATTACCTGCACCGGCCGCTGTGGCCGCACCTGGCGGCGGCGCTGGCTCCCGGCGGCGTGTGGATCCATGAAACCTTTGCTGCAGGCAATGAAACCGTCGGCAAGCCGTCGCGGCCGGATTTCCTGCTGCGGCCGGGCGAATTGCTCGAAGTGGCGCGCCAGTATGGCCTGCGCGTGGTCGCCTATGAGGATGGCCTGGTCGAAGTGCCGAAAACAGCCTTCGTGCAGCGGATATGTGCGGTGCGCGAGGCGGCTGCAGGCGCCGATGCGCCCGCGCCGGCACGCTACCGGCTCGACGCCTAAGCCAAGCATGGCGCTGTCGGCGAGAATGCTGCTGCACACGTTGAAACAGTTGGTATCAACCCCTGTCCGGGCGGCGGTCGAAGCGGCCAGCGGTTCCGGTACAATCCCGTTATTCGCATCCCGAATTCCTTAACGTTATGACACAGATTACCGGCAGCATCGTCGCCATCGTTACCCCGATGCATGAAGACGGCAGCCTGGACTTCCCGGCCCTGCGCGCATTGGTCGACTGGCACGTGGCCGAAGGCACCGATGGCATCGTGATCGTGGGCACCACCGGCGAGTCCCCGACGGTTTCCGTCGAGGAGCACTGCGAACTGATCCGCGTTGCCGTGGAACAGGCCGGCAAGCGCATCCCGATCATCGCGGGCACCGGCGGCAACTCCACCAAGGAGGCCATCGAGCTGACCGCCTTCGCCAAGAAGGTGGGCGCCGATGCGTCGCTGCAGGTCGTGCCGTACTACAACAAGCCGACCCAGGAAGGCATGTACCGCCATTTCCGCACCATCGCCGAAGCGGTGGAGCTGCCGGTGCTGCTGTACAACGTGCCGGGCCGTACGGTCGCGGACATGAACAACGAGACCATCCTGCGCCTGGCGCAGGTGCCGGGCATTGTCGGCGTCAAGGAAGCGACGGGCAATATCGACCGCGCCGCGCAGCTGATCAAGGATGCGCCGGAAGGCTTTGCCATCTACAGCGGCGACGACCCCACCGCGGTTGCGCTGATCCTGCTGGGCGGCCACGGTAATATCTCGGTCACCGCCAACGTGGCACCGCGCAAGATGCATGAGATGTGCGTCGCGGCGCTCAAGGGCGACGTCGTCACCGCGCGCCGCCTGCACATGGAGCTGATCGGGCTGAACAAGGCCATGTTCATCGAGGCCAACCCGATCCCGGTCAAGTGGGCGCTCCAGCAGATGGGCAGGATGGAAGGCGGTATCCGCCTGCCGCTGACCCCTCTGTCCGAGGCCAACCACGACTATGTACGCAAGGCACTGGCCGCCGCCGGCCTGCTGGCCTGATCTTTCGCGGCGTCCTGCTGTCGCCTCACCTACTAGGATTGCGTGTCAATGAAACTGAAGCTTAACCGCCGCGGCGCGACGCAAGTCCGCCGCGCCGCCCTGGTCGTGCCCGTGCTCGCCGCTGGCGTGATCACCGGCTGCAGCAGCATCAACGAAGCGATGCAGCCGGACAAGATCGACTACAAGTCGTCGGCCTCGAAGCGCACGCCTACGCTGGATATCCCGCCCGACCTGACCAAGCTGGAGGGCGATCGCCGCTATTCGGTGCCCGATGCGAACGGTACCTCGACGCTGTCGACGTACAGCCAGGCCACCAAGGTGCGCGAGCAGTCCCCGAGCGAGAACGTGCTGCCCTCCGCCCAGGGCATCCGCATGGAGCGCGACGGCAACCAGCGCTGGCTGGTGATCAGCAACGGCATGCGCGGCGACCAACTGTGGCAGCAACTGCGCGGCTTCTGGCAGGAAAGCGGTTTCCTGCTGGTGCAGGACTCGCCCGAGACCGGCATCATGGAAACGGACTGGGCCGAGAACCGCGCGAAGATCCCGCAGGACATCATCCGCAATACCATCGGCAAGGTCTTCGACGGCTTGTACTCGACCTCGGAGCGCGACAAGTTCCGCACCCGCGTCGAGCGTTCGCAGAACGGCACGCTGGAGGTCTTCATCAGCCACCGCGGCGCGCAGGAGCAGCTGACCGGCATCGACAAGTCGAGCACGGTCTGGACCCCGCGTCCGGCCGATCCTGAGCTGGAAGCCGAATTCCTGTCGCGTCTGGCCCAGCGCCTGGGCGTGCAGAAGGAACAGGCCGACCGCATGGCCAAGAACCCGGCGGCGGCGGGCAATACCGCAGCCGCCGCCGCTGCCGGCGCCGCAGCCGCCGCTGGTGCCGATGGCGCCGCGCCGGGCAAGTCGTACCTGTCCCAGGTCAACGGCGCCCCGGCGCTGCAGCTGCCCGAGCCGTTCGACCGCGCCTGGCGCTCGGTCGGCCTGTCGCTGGACCGCGTGAACTTCACCGTGGAAGACCGCGACCGCGGCCAGGGCCTGTACTACGTGCGCTATGTCGACCCGCGCACCGTTGCCGACAGCCGTGGCTTCTTCTCCAAGCTGTTCACCAAGCCGGACGATGCCAAGACCGCCAAGAAGTATCGCGTGGCGCTCAAGGGCACGGGCAGCGGCACGCTGGTGACGGTGCTCAACGATGCCGGCCAGCCTGAGAACGGCGAAATCGGCAAGCGCATCCTGTCGCTGATCGACGAGCAACTGCACTGAGCCGGCGCATGACTGCTGGCTTGCCGGCCGGCCTTCCTGGCCGGTGCCTGGCGGGGAGGGCGCTGCCATGATGCGCTTCGCCTTCCTCGGCAGCGGCAGCGAGGGCAACTCGCTGCTGATCGAATCCCGCGAAGACACCACCACCACGCGCGTGCTGCTGGACTGCGGCTTCGGCATCCGCGAGACCGCCCGGCGCCTGGAGCGCCTGGGCGTCGCGCCGGACCAGCTCGACGCCGTGCTGGTCACGCACGAGCATGGCGACCACGTCGGCTCGGCTTATGCCTTTGCCGCCCGCCATCGCCTGGCGGTCTACACCAGCCACGGTACCTGGCTGGCGACCTCGCACCTGCGCGGCGCCGATGCGGCCGACGTGCGCGTCTGCTGCGCCGACCATGCCTTTGCCATCGGCGGACTGCAGGTGCTGCCGTACACCGTGCCGCACGATGCGCGCGAGCCGCTGCAGTTTGTCTTGTCGGACGGGCAGGCGAGGCTGGGCGTGCTGACCGATGCGGGCATGGAGACGCCCTACGTGACGGCGCGCCTGGCAGGTGTGGATGCACTGGTGCTGGAATGCAACCATGACCGCGAGATGCTGCGCAATTCGGTCTATCCGGCTTCGCTGAAGCGGCGCATCGGCGGGGACTTCGGCCACCTGGCCAATGAAGTGGCGGCCAGTATCCTGGCGCAAGTTGCCCATGCCGGCCTGAACCGCGTGGTCGCGGCCCACCTCAGCAAGCAGAACAATACGCGTGAGCTGGCGACCGGGGCGCTGGCGGTGGCATTGGGGGCGCTGCCGTCCGAGGTGCTGGTGGCAGACCAGGACGAGGGCCTGGACTGGCAGGCGGTGCGCGCCTGAGGGATACCTGGATGCGGCACGCAGTGCAGTAGCGGCGCCCAGATAAAAAAAACCGGCCCGAAGGCCGGTTTTTTCATCGGTCAGGAACCGATTACTGCTTGGCAGCCGGAGCCGAAGCGTCAGCAGCGGCAGCAGCCGGGGCTTCAGCAGCCGGAGCCGAAGCGTCAGCAGCGGCAGCAGCCGGGGCTGCAGCAGCGGGAGCCGAAGCTTCAGCAGCCGGAGCGGCAGCAGCCGGAGCAGCCGTTTCAGCGGCCGGAGCGGCAGCTTCTTCCTTCTTGCCGCAAGCGGCGAGAGCAACAGCGGCCAGCAGCGATGCGATCAGGAGAGACTTCTTCATTGTTCGTCCTTTAACTTGTAATAACGGAAAACAGGCGATGAATAATTACCGGTAATTATCGCTCTTGAACTGCAAATAGAGGCCCTCCCGGGTCCCGATAAATGCAATGGTCCACAGTACTAGCCAGCCGACGATTATATCCGCGTTTTCCCGGCTTGTGTAGCGCCGAAATTTACTGATTCGCAATGTTACGCATTATTACAGCCGCGGGCCCAATTGCAGCCATCCTTCCAGCGTCCAGTGATGGAAAGTTTCCATCAGATCGGGAAGATCCGCGCAAGTCGCAACATCTTCGCCACTAAGTTGCCGATAATCGGCCAACTTTTTCAGCCACTGCATCAGTTCGGCCGGCGGCTCGTAGGCTTCTCCATTGAGGAAGAAATTCGCGCGGTCGTAAAGCGCAATCGATGCCGATGGCAGGACGACACCATGGCGGGCCGCCAGTGTCGCATAACGACGCAACGGCATGTCCGGTATCTCTGCGAATTCAACGCCAGGCTTGGGTTCTGACAGATGGCTGCCGAGGAATTCAGACACCATCTGGCTATTCCATTGCAGCGCCTTGAGCCGCTCGGCGACTGCCTTGGCCATGCCGGCGGGCAACTGCGCGGGCCGCGTGGCGGCGCGCTCGCCGGCATCGGCATAACGGCCGCCGAGGTCTTCGTTGTCTTCCACCGTTTCAGACAGCCAGGCCAGGAAATGCCCGGCCAGTTCGCGGTAGGCCGGCGCGCGGAAGCCGATCGAGCAGGTCATGCATTCGCCCTCGGCAATGCCATCGTGCGCATATTGCGGCGGCAGGTAGAGCATGTCGCCGGGTTCGAGCACCCATTCCTGTTCCGCGTTGAAGTCGGCGAGGATCTTCAGCGGCATGTCCGGGATCAGCTCAAGGCTGGTCTGCGACGAAATGCGCCAGCGGCGCCGGCCCGAGACTTGCAGCAGGAACACGTCGTAGGAGTCGAAGTGCGGGCCCACGCCGCCGCCGTCGGTGGCGTAGCTGATCATCAGGTCGTCCAGGCGCGCATCGGGCACGAAACGGAAGCGGCCCATCAGCTCCGCCGCCGCGGCGTCGTGCAGATTTACCCCTTGCACCAGCAGGGTCCACTGGCGGGTCTTGACGCCGGGCAGGTTTTCGCGCGCAAATGGGCCATGCGCGAGTTTCCAGCGGTTGCGGAAGTGCGTCACCAGGCGCGATTCGACGTCGTCGCTGTCGGCCAGGTCGAAAAGCGCTTCGCGCGACACAGGCGGCACGATTCCGGGTACTGCCTGTCGAATCAGCAGGGGCTTGCGATGCCAGACATCCCGCATGAATGCAGCAGGCGTCATGCCACCAAGCAGGTCGAGCGGAGTGTCTGGATCGACGGGGCCAGGGGGCAGGGCCTGCGCGTATAATGCGGAATCGTTCATGGAGTCAAGAATTGAAAATCGCTAAGAATACTGTGGTGTCCGTGATGTACAAGCTATCGGACGCGCAAGGCAATCTGATCGAGGAGTCAGATGAAGCCATGGTTTATTTGCACGGCGGGTATGATGGCACGTTCCCCAAGATCGAGGAAGCGCTCGACGGTCACGACGCGGGCTTCGAGACCCAGCTGCAGCTGGAGCCGGAAGACGCGTTCGGCGACTACGACGCCGATATGGTGAAGGTCGAGCCGCGCAACCGCTTCCCCGAGCCGCTGGAAGTCGGCATGCAGTTCGAAGGCATGCCCGAAGATGGCGACGAAGAGGACTCCGTCATCTACACCGTGACCGACGTGGCCGAGGACAAGGTCGTGCTGGATGGCAACCATCCGCTGGCCGGCATGGCGCTGCGCTTCTGGCTGAAGGTCTCCGAAGTCCGCGAGGCCACCGCCGAGGAAATCGAGCACGGCCACGCCCATGGCGCCTCGGGCGTTGAAGTCGTGGATGAGGACGAGGACGACGACACGCCGCGCACGCTGCACTGATCGCGCTGCACAGATCGTATTCCGCACCCTGAGAAAAAGCCGGCCGCAGCCGGCTTTTTCGTTTTCGGCCGGACCGCAAGCCGGCTCAGTGCAACGCCGGTGCGTCCTTGAGCATGACCGCGAACGGTGACGCCGCGCCTGGCGTGATCACCAGCTCGGCCCATTGCGAGACCGTGTTGGCGGGCAGCGACACGCGCGTGAAGTTCTGCATGACCTTGTCGGCCGCGTCGCGTAGCGGCTTGTCGATGCCGAAGCCGTTGTCGGCCCCGTTGGCCCCGTTTCCGCCCGCATGCACCAGCAGCACCTGGCCGCGGAAACGACCGGCCAGATTGCGCAGCTGGCGCTTGAATTCCAGGTAGCCATCGCGGGTGCGGTGGCGCATGAAGCCGTCCAGCAGCGTCGGGCGGCCTTTCTTCTCCCAGCCGTTGGCAAAATGCGGGTCGGCGTGGACCACCACCACGATGCCGTTCATGTCGCGTTGCCGCGCCACCGAGAACGCGCGCGCCAGCCACTGGCGGTTGGCCTCGCGCCGGTCCTCGAACTCGCCGTTGCGCCCGCCTTCGTTGCGGTAGTGGTTGTTGTCGCCCGGCAGGTTCATGCCGACGAGCAGGATATCGCCCACCTCCATGCGCATGTTCTCGCGGAAACTGCGGAACAGCGCCTGGTCCGACTGCCGCAACAGCGGCCGCGGATGCCGGCCGAGCGTGGCGTCCTCGGGGAAGAACAGCTCACGCAGCCGGTTCAGGCGCTCGACCGCGTCAAAGCCGCCGTTGACCGGCAGCCGGCATTCGGACCAGTCGGTCTCGCCGGGCACGTAGACCAGCGGCAGCGGCGACTGGTTCAGCAGTTGCTGGCGGTTGCCCAGCACCGCATCGCTGCACGATTCCGTATCGCCCTTGATGCCGCCGGCATGAATGACCAGGTCCAGCTTGCGCTCGCCGAAATAGTCGAGCAGTGCTGCCGCGTTGGCCTCGGCGGCCGGCCACTGGGGCAGGTCGGCGATCAGCGCGATGCGCGTCAGCTGTGGCCGGGCCGGTGCCTTGGCGCCGCGGCCGGCGGGCGCGGCCGATGCCATGCCGGCCGTGCAAAGCAGCGGCAGCAGCATGGCAAGCAGGGCACGGCGCGCACCGTTCATGCGGCGTCGAGCGCCTCGCCTGCCAGTGCCTTGAGCCGGTACAGCGCCTCCAGCGCGGCGCGCGGCGTCAGGGTGTCGGGGTCCAGGCCGGCCAGCGCATCGACCAGCGCGGCCTGTTCGGGTGCGAGCGCGGGCGCGAGCGGCGCGGACACGGTCGCCGGGGCGGCGCCGAAGTCGTCCTCGTCGTCCTCGGGCGTTGGCGGTGCCGCGAACAGGTCCAGCTGCGGCGTGGGCGTGGCGTCGGCCGATTGCTGCTCCAGCCAGGCCAGGTGCTTGCGCGCGGCGCGGATCACCGGCTGCGGCACGCCGGCCAGCTGCGCCACCTGCAGGCCATAGCTCTGGCTGGCGGGGCCGTCCTGCACCGCGTGCAGGAAGACAATGCCGTCGCCATGCTCGACCGCCGACAGGTGCACGTTGGCCGCCTGCGGGAACTCTTGCGGCAGTTGTGTCAGCTCGAAGTAATGCGTGGCGAAGAGGGTATGGCTGCGATTGTGCGACAGCAGGTGGCGCGCGATCGCCCAGGCCAGCGCCAGCCCGTCGAAGGTCGACGTGCCGCGTCCGATCTCGTCCATCAGCACCAGCGAAGCCGGGGTCGCGTGGTGCAGAATGCCGGCGGCCTCGGTCATCTCCACCATGAAGGTGGAGCGGCCGCCCGCGAGGTCATCGGCGGCGCCGATGCGGGTAAAGATGCGGTCGATCGGCCCGATCACCGCGCGCCGTGCCGGCACGTAGGCGCCGACACAGGCCAGCAGCACGATCAGTGCGGTCTGGCGCATGAAGGTCGACTTGCCGCCCATGTTCGGGCCGGTGATCAGCAAGAGCTTGCGCGCTTCGTTGAGCTGGCAGTCGTTGGCGATGAACGCCACCGACTCCGCCGCGAGCTGGTCTTCGACCACTGGATGACGCCCCTGCACGATGTCGACCACGTTCTCGGCAACGCGCTCCGGCGCGGACCAGTCCAGTGTCTGCGCGCGCTCGGCCAGTGCCGTCAGCACGTCCAGGCGCGCCAGTGCGCCCGCCACCCGCTGCAGCTCGCCGATATGCGGCAGCAGCGCCTGCAGCAGGCCGTCATAGAGCTGCTTCTCGCGCGCGAGCGCGCGGTCCTGCGCCGACAGCGCCTTGTCTTCGAAGGCCTTCAGCTCAGGCGTGATGTAGCGCTCGGCATTCTTCAGCGTCTGGCGGCGGCGGTAGTCGTCGGGCACCTTGTCGGCCTGGCCGTTGGTGACCTCGATATAGAAGCCATGCACTCGGTTGAACTCGACGCGCAGGTTGGCAATGCCGGTGCGGGCGCGTTCGCGCGTTTCCAGGTCGATCAGGAACTGGCCGCAGTTCTCGGAGATGTCGCGCAGTTCATCCAGGCCGGCATCGTAGCCGCGCGCGATCACGCCGCCGTCGCGCACCACGGTGGCCGGCTCGTCGGCCACGGCGCGCACCAGCAGGTCCAGGCAGTCTTGCGGCACGGCCAGGTCGTGCAGGGTCTGCGCCAGCAGGGTGCTGCCCTGGTCGTCACGGATGCAGGCCTGGACGTCCGGCAGCGCGCGCAAGGTGTCGCGCAGCGAGGACAGGTCGCGCGGCCGCGCATTGAGCAGCGCCAGCCGCGAGGTGATGCGCTCGACGTCGGCCAGCCGGCGCAGCGCCGCGCGCAAGGCATCGGTGCCCTGGTCGATCAGCACGCCGATGGCCTGCTGGCGTGCCTGCGGCAGCGCCGGGTCGCGCAGCGGGTGGTGCAGCCAGTGGCGCAGCGCGCGGCTGCCCATGGCCGTGCAGCAGGTGTCCAGCAGCGAGAACAGCGTCGGCGACTCGCCGCCGCGCAGGGTCTCGGTCAGCTCCAGGTTGCGCCGCGTGGCGGAATCCAGGCCGACGTACTCCGATTCGCGCTCCACCTTCACGCCCTGCACATGGCGCAGCGACTGGCCCTGCGTGGTGGCGGCGTAGTTCAGCAGCGCGCCGGCCGCGCCCAGCGCGGCACCCAGCCCGGCACAGCCGAACGGGTCCAGGCTAGCCACGCCCAGCTGCTCGCGCAGCCGGCGCGTGCCGGCGTCCTGGTCGAAGTGCCATTCGGGCAGGCGGGTACGCGCGCACGCCAGCGCGGGCAGCTCGATGCCATCGGCATACAGCAGCTCGGCCGGGCGGATGCGCTCCAGCTCGCGGCCCAGTTGCGCCGCCTCGCATTCCATCAGGCGCAGCTCGCCGCTGGCCAGGTTCAGCCACGCCAGCCCGGTCTTGCTGACGCCGCGGCGCGTGGTCTGCTGGTGCACCGCCATCAGGAAGGTATCGGCCTTGTCCGGCAGCAGCGCCGCATCGGTCAGCGTGCCCGGGGTGACGATGCGCACCACCTTGCGCTCCACCGGCCCCTTGCTGGTGGCCGGGTCGCCGATCTGCTCGCAGATCGCCACGGATTCTCCCAGCTTCACCAGGCGCGCCAGGTACTGGTCCGCCGAATGGAAGGGGATGCCGGCCATGCGGATCGGCACCCCGTTGGAGGCGCCGCGCGCGGTCAGCGTGATGTCGAGCAGGCGCGCGGCCTTTTCGGCATCGTCGTGGAAGAGTTCGTAGAAGTCACCCATGCGGTAGAACAGCAGGGTGTCGGGGTGGTCTGCCTTGATGCGGAGATACTGCTGCATCATCGGCGTGTGGCGGCTCGCGGACGAATCTGCCTGCGCCTGTTCCGGGTCGGTTTTCTTCTGCAATCCCATTGCCATTTAGCCTGTCTGGCGGTGGGCCTGCCTGATGCTGCCCGCTCCGCTCGGATCGCCGCCTTGCGCAAGCCGGATGGCGGCCGCGCGGGGCGTCCGGGCGGTCATCCGGCGGCCTGGGGCCGTGGCGCGAAGGGGCGTTTTCGAATATGGGCGATATGGTACAGCACGGGGCAGCGGTTGCCGCGCCGCGTGGGCCGGATCTGGCCCGGCGGCGGGGTCAGCGGCGTGCCGTCAGCGGAACACCAGCACCGGCACGTCGCTGTGGGTCAGCACCTTCTGCGTCTCGCTGCCCAGCAGCAGCCCGCTGATGCCCTTGCGGCCGTGCGAGGCCATGAAGATGACGTCGCAACCCAGGTCCCGGGCGGCGTTGATGATGCCGTGATACGGGGCGCTGGCGGCCGAGATGTGGCCCGCGCAGGGGACGCCGGCCATTGCCGCCGCAGCCTCGATCTTGACCAGTTCCTGGCGCGCCAGTGCTTCCACGCGTTGCTGGAACACCTCGCGCCTCTCATGGGTGCTGTCGCTGCCCACCATGTAGGGGTAGGTCTCCACGCACATGTAGGGCGTCAGGCGCGCCGCGGCGGTGCGGGCAAACTGGATGGCGGCGGACACGGCCTTGTGGGACAGCTCGGAACCGTCGACAGGCAGCAGGATGTGCTTGAACATAGGGGCCTCGGTAAAGGGGAAACGGAAGTAATGCGGGAGTAGGGGGCGAGTTCAGTTGGCCAGCGCGCGTCCCACGATCAGCGGATCGGGCTGCCCGATGGCAGTGGTGTCCCGGTTGCCGTAGGGGAAGCGCGACAGGATGGAGCGCAGCGCGTTGAGCCGCGCGCGCTTCTTGCAGTCCGAGCGGATGACCGTCCACGGCGCATCGGCGGTGTCGGTGTGGGCGAACATTGCCTCCTTGGCCTCGGTGTAGTCGTCCCATTTGTCCAGCGAGGCAACGTCGACCGGGCTCAGCTTCCATTGCTTGAGCGGGTGGATCTCGCGCTCGCGGAAGCGCCGGCGCTGTTCCTTCTGGCTGACCGAGAACCAGAACTTGAACAGGTGGATGCCGCTGCGCACCAGATGCCGCTCGAAGTCCGGCGCCTGCTGCAGGAAGTCCTGGTATTCGCGCTGCGAGCAGAAGCCCATCACGTGTTCCACGCCGGCGCGGTTGTACCAGGAGCGGTCGAATAGCACGATCTCGCCGGCCGACGGCAGGTGCTGCACATAGCGCTGGAAGTACCATTGCCCGCGCTCGGCCTCGGTGGGTTTTTCCAGCGCGACCACGCGCGCGCCGCGCGGGTTCATGTGTTCCATGAAGCGTTTGATGGTGCCGCCCTTGCCGGCGGCGTCGCGGCCTTCGAACACGATCACCACGCGCTGGCCGGTCTCGCGCACCCAGGCCTGGAACTTGAGCAGCTCCACCTGCAGGCGGTACTTCTGCTTCTCGTAATTGCGCCGCGACATCAGGTTCTGGTACGGGTACGCGCCTTCGCGCCAGCCCGCGGACAGCTCGTCGTCCGGATGGCGCTTGCGGCCGGCCTGCCAGGTGGCGGGATCGCCTTCGAGGATCAAGCTGCGCAACTGCGCGGCCTCGTCGGGCGCCAGGCCGTCAAGCAGCGTGCGCATGGCGTCGAGCATGTCGGCGCCGTGGCCGGCGCGGCTGGCCAGGATGTCCTGCATGCTGCTGGCCGCCAGCTGCACCGCGGCATCGACGGCGCTGTCGACTTCATTGCGCTGGGCTGAAAGCGCCGAGTTGGTGGGCAGTACGTCGCCCCTGGCCGTGGCACGGGCGCGTGGCGGGGTGGCGGCGTGGGCGGACGGGATGGTGTCGCGATCGGTCATCTGCGGTCCTCCGTCAGGCTGCGGTCTTGCGCAGGATCTCGTAGAGCTGGTCCTTGAGCAGGAGCTTTTCTTTCTTCAGCCGCTCGATCTCGAAGGTGGAGGCCGGCACCAGCCCCGATTCCATGTTGTGGATTTCCTGGTCCAGCGCGTTGTGGCGGTGGAACAGGCGCGCGAAGCGGGCATCCTGCGTCTTCAGGGCGGTGATCTGGTCGCGGTATTCGGGAAACATGCTGGCTCTCCTGCTGGATCCGCGCGCACGGGGCGTGGCGCATGGTTTCATTTTGAGGAGGGCGGGGTGGGGCGACCTTGACGAGGATCATGGCCGTCTGGGGAATGAGAAGGATCTGCAGTGCAAGGCGCGGTGGCGGGCGGGGCGCACCATGCAAAACGCCCGCCGGGGTGCGGCGGGCGTCGGGGTATGGCTGATCTGGCGGTTAGACCAGGTGCCGGTATCAGGCGGCGGGCTTGGCGTTGTCCAGCGAGAACGGCGACAGCAGGCGCACCATCTGGGCGAACGCCTTGGGGTTGCCGGCCAGCACTTCGCCCTGTTCCATCTGGCGCGGCTCGCCGGCGTAGTTGCCGACCAGGCCGCCCGATTCGGTGATCAGCAGCATGCCTGCAGCCATGTCCCACGGCTGCAGGCCGCGCTCGAAGAAGCCGTCCAGGCGGCCGCAGGCCACATAGGCCAGGTCCAGCGCGGCGGCGCCCGGGCGGCGCAGGCCGGCGCAGCTGCGGGTCATCAGCGCGAACATCTCCAGGTATTCGTCCATGCCTTCCAGGTCGCGGAACGGGAAGCCGGTGCCGATCAGGCAGTCGGCCAGCTTGTCGCGGCGCGTGACGCGGATGCGGCGGTTGTTCAGGAAGGCGCCGGCGCCCTTGCTGGCGGTGAAGAGTTCGTCGCGGGTCGGGTCGTAGACCACGGCCTGCACGGGCGTGCCGCGGTGCAGCTGGGCGATCGAGACCGCGTATTGCGGGAAGCCGTGGATGAAGTTGGTGGTGCCGTCCAGCGGGTCGATGACCCAGGTGTACTCGTGGGCGTCTTCGCCCTCGGCCCAGGACTGGCCGGATTCTTCCGCTAGAATGCCGTGTTCCGGGTAGGCCGTGCGCAGGATCTCGATGACCGCGGCTTCGGCGGCGCGGTCCACCTCGGTGACAAAATCGTTGTGTTGCTTGCGCGAGACGCGCACCAGATCGACGTCGAGCGACGCGCGGTTGATGATGGATCCCGCCTTGCGGGCCGCCTTGATGGCGATATTGAGCATCGGATGCATGAATCTCTCCAGGCCGGCCACGACGACGCGGCGGGGCGCAAAAGCGCCGCACGCCCGCTCATGGGCAGCTGACAACACAACGGATTGTAGAAGAACGTCGGGCGTCGCCGGTTCTGCTGCAAATGTGCCGCGAGAGTCTCGCGAGCAAGCAAAAACCTGGCGCCGCGCCAAAGAAGAACCCCGAATTGTATATGAACCCGGCAATTGATACGAGCCAGCCCGCTGCCGATGGCAACGGCGGTGACACCGGCGGTGACGCTTTCGGCCGCGTGCGCTTCGTGCTGGTCGAAACCAGCCACCCGGGCAACGTGGGCTCGGTGGCACGCGCGATCAAGACCATGGGCTTCGGCAGCCTGGTGCTGGTCTCGCCACGTGAGCCGGATGTGCTGCGGCACCCCGACGCCATCGCCATGGCCAGCGGTGCCGACGATGTGCTGGCAGGCGCGCTCATCGTCGACCAGGTCGACGCGGCGCTGGCCGGCGCCGCGCTGACCGTGGCGATGACCGCGCGCCACCGCGAGTTCGGCCCGCCGCGGCTGCTGCCGCGCGCGGCAGCGGAACGCGCGCGCCAGACGCTGTCCGGCAGCGGCGGCGTTGCCTTCGTATTCGGCAACGAGCGCTATGGCCTGCCCAATGAAGTGGTCGAGCGCTGCAACGCCGTCACCCATATCCCCGCCAATCCCGCCTATACCTCGCTGAACCTGGCGCAGGCGGTGCAGCTCATCGCCTACGAGTTGCGGCTGGCGCTGCTGGAGGCGGCCCCGGACGCCGGCGCCAATATCGGCTATGCTGGTGAGCCGGCCACGGCCGAGCAGGTCGAGGCCATGTTTGGACATCTGCAGACGGGCCTGGAGGCAATCGGCTTTCTCGATCCGTCCAACCCGCGCAGGCTGATGACCCGGCTGCGCCGGCTGCTGGCACGCAGCGGCCTGGAGCGCGAGGAAGTGAATATCCTTCGCGGCATCGCCAAGCATATGCTGATCGCCGCGCAGAACCAGCCGGGCCCGGACCAGGACCGGTGACAGGAGCAAGGACAGTGGCAGCAAACCGGAGCGATTCGATGCAGGGCGATGCAGGCACGCGCGGCAAGCGCGCGCGCTGTCGCCTTGCGGCTGCGGGTTTGCGCAGGCCCGGGCGATGTTGATCGCAGCATCGCCGCAATGTCCCTGACGGATCAGGGGCCAAACACCGGTACCCCAAGCGGGTCCGGCAAATCACTTACACTCCCTGATCCCATCCCCACCGGCCACTGACCGCGCCGGCGACCCTGCCCCGGGCACTGCCCGCGTGGCGCGGCGCACGGCGCGGCAACACGACACGACCAAGATGTTCTCTCGCCTGAAGGAAGATATCGACACGATCATGCTGCGCGATCCCGCCGCGCGCAGCCGCCTGGAAGTGCTGACCTGCTACCCCGGCCTGCATGCCGTGGTGTTCCACCGCTTTGCGCATGGATGCTGGAACGCGGGCTTCCACTGGCTGGGGCGCTGGATCTCGCACTGGGCGCGGTTTTTCACCGGCATCGAAATCCATCCGGCGGTCAAGCTGGGCCGGCGCGTATTCATCGACCACGGCATGGGCGTGGTGATCGGCGAGACCGCCGAGATCGGCGATGACTGCACCATCTACCAGGGCGTGACGCTGGGCGGCACCTCGCTGTACAAGGGCCAGAAGCGGCACCCCACGCTGGGTGCCAACGTGGTGGTGAGCGCGGGCGCCAAGGTGCTGGGCGGATTCGTGGTGGGTGACGGCGCGCGCGTGGGCTCCAACGCGGTGGTGCTCAAGCCGGTGCCGCCGGGCGCGACCGCCGTGGGCATCCCGGCCCGCATCATCCTGCCGGATGCGCCATCGGCGCAGCAGGGTGCCAAGCAGGAGTTCTCGGCCTACGGCATCACGCCCAATGCGGACGATCCGGTGTCGCTGGCGCTCAAGAGCCTGATCGACAATGCGGGGCGCCAGCACGACCGCATCGAGGCGGTGCTGGCCGCGCTCGACCGGCTTGGCGAACACCTGGAGAACACGCCGAACGATCCCTTCGACGCGAGCGAACTGCGCAGGCTGATGAAGTGAGCGGGGAAGGAACCGGGCCGGCGCTGCCGCTCAGTCCGTCTGCGGCAACAGGCGGAAGCCGTCGCGATCCAGTTGCAGCACTGCGGCGCGCGGATGGGCGCCGTCCAGGTCCCAGTCAGTGAGCACCCAGCGCACGCCGGCGGCTTCTTCATGCCGTGCCGGGCGGTGCGTGTGTCCATGCACCAGCAGCGACGCACCGGCGGCACCGAGCAACTCGGCCGCGGCGGCGGGCGCCACGTCACCATAAATCACCGGCACGGACGCCCCTGCGCTCAACTGCCTGGCGCGGTTGCCTTCACTGTCTGCCCGCAGCTTGCGGGCGATCGACAGACGCGCGCTCAGCGGCAGTGCCAGGAACACGCGCTGCACCCAGCCCTTGCGGGTCCAGCGGCGGAAGCGGTTATAGCGTTCGTCGTCGATGCACAGCATGTCGCCGTGGCTCAGCACCACGCGCTGGCCGGCACAGTGGATCACGGTGGGGTCGGGCAGCAGGCTGGCACCGGCCGCGCTGGCGAAGCGCTTGCCCAGCAGGAAGTCCCGGTTGCCGTGCATCAGGTACACGGCCACGCCGCGCGCGGCCAGTGCGCGCAGGGCGCCGGTCACGCGCTGCGCGAAGGGCGAGTCGGTTTCTTCGTCGCCGATCCAGAATTCAAAGAAGTCGCCCAGGATGAACAGCGTGCGCGCGTGCTGCGCGGCGCGCTCGAGCGTGCGCTCGAAGGCCGCCAGCGTGCGGGGCATGCCGGGCGTCAGGTGCAGGTCTGAAATGAACCACGCCGGCGCCTGTGCCTCGAAGGGACCGGCCACCGGCGTGTGGGGGATTGCGGTCATGCGCGGTGTCGGAGGGGGAATGCCGGCACGTGGATGCGCACGGAACCGCAATCGGCAGGCATCGGCTTACTCGACGATGACGGCCTTCTCGATCACCACGTCTTCCAGCGGCACGTCCTGGTGGAAGCCCGAGCTGCCGGTGCGCACGCCCTTGATCTGGTCAACCACGTCGGTGCCTTCCACCACCTTGCCGAACACGGCATAGCCGAAGCCCTGCGGCGTGGGCGACGAGAAGTTCAGGAAGTCGTTGTCGACCACGTTGATGAAGAACTGCGCGGTGGCCGAGTGCGGGGCGTTGGTGCGAGCCATGGCCACGGTGTAGCGGTCATTCTTCAGGCCGTTGCCGGCTTCGTTCTCGATCGGGGCGTCGGTGCCCTTTTGCTTCATGCCGGGCTCGAAGCCGCCGCCCTGGACCATGAAGTTCTTGATCACGCGGTGGAAGATGGTGTTGTCGTAGTGGCCCTTGCGCACGTACGACAGGAAGTTCTCGACCGACTTCGGGGCCTTTTCGGCGTCGAGTTCAATGGTGATGACACCCTGGTTGGTGTGGAGCTGGACCTTGGACATGGGATTTCCTCTGTTCGGTAATGTTATTTGACGACGGTGGCCGACTCGATCACGATCGGCGCGGCCGGCACATTGCGCATGGGGCCATAGGCCGTGGTCGGCACGCTCTTGATCTTGTCGATCGTCTCCATGCCTTCCACCACCTTGCCGAAGACTGCGTAGCCGTTGCCGTCCGGCTGCGGGTAGTCGAGATTCGAATTATCCACCACATTGACGAAGAACTGCGCGGTGGCCGAGTTGGGGTCGCTGGTGCGTGCCATGGCTACCGTGCCGGCCTTGTTCTTCAGGCCGCCGCGGGCTTCCAGCGGAATCGGCGCACGGGTGGGCTTTTCCTTCATGTCGCGGTCAAAGCCGCCGCCCTGCACCATGAAGCCATTGATCACGCGATGGAAGATGGTGCCACTGTAGAAGCCGCTCTTCACATATTCCAGGAAGTTCGCGACGGTTTTGGGCGCGGCCTCGGGGTAAAGCTCGATGGTGAACTTGCCGGCACTGGTGACGAACTGGACGCGCTCGGCGGCCTTTTGCTGCGCCAGCGCGCTGAACGAGGACAGTGCCAGGGCGCCTGCGGTCAGGCCGGCCAGGACGATGCGACGGGAACGGATCATGAAGGAACTCCGGTAAGTCTGGATGCACATGGTTCGGGCGCGCCGCGCCCGGACCTTGGAATGGGTGGCCGTCAGTTGGCCGCAGGGGCGCTGGCAGGTGCCTGGCGCTGCGCCGGCGTCGCCTTGCGGCCAGTGCCGGCGGGCGCCGCCGGCGACGCGGCATCAGGGTTCAGCTGGCGCAGGCCGGTGCTGGCGCGGGCATCGCCCGGATTGCGGCGCAGCGCTTCGGTGTAGGCCTGCTCGGCCAGGCGGCGGTAGACGTCGCCGAGGTTGGTGTAGCCAATGGCAAAGCCCGGCTTGACTTCGGTGGCCAGCAGCAACTCGGTCTCGGCGCGCTTCAGGTCGCCGCGCTTGGCGTAGAGCAGCGCCAGGTTGTTGTGGGGCTCGGGCAGTTCCGGGAAGTCCTGCGCCATTTCGGCAAAGGCCTGGATGGCGGCGTCCTCGCGGCCGGACTGGGCCAGGGCCCAGGCGCGCTGGAAGCGTGCCTGCGCATTGCGCGGGTTGGCGGCCAGCACGCGGTCGAAGCCCTTGATGGCTTCGTCGTAGCGGCGCGCGTTGGCGGCCTGCTGGGCCTCGCTCATGCCAGGGTCGGTCGACTGGATGCCACCGGCCGGCGCTGTCGGCGCGGCCAGCGACAACGGGCCGTTCTGCGCGTAGGCAGGGGCCGCCAGCGCGGCGGCCAGGGCCAGCAGGGGCAGTACGGCGCGATGGCCGCGTCGGCGCGCGGGGGCGGCGAACATGGCAGAAGACGGGGAGGGCAGCGGCAGGCTCATTGAGGACAGGTCCGTTATACTCCGCGGCATTCTAGCAAAGCGGCAAGTCCGGCACGAAGGGCGATGCCATCGGGGCAGCGGGCGCGGCATCTCGCGCGGCCTGGCAGCGCCGTGCCGGGGGCAACCAGCGCACCGCCTTCCGGTAAGATATGGGGCGCGACGGAATTGCGCCAGTGGCCGCGTTGCCGCCGGCGGCCTGCCAGGCGCCGGGCAACCGGCGCCACGGCCCGCGCTGCCTGCTGTGCGAACCCCGGCAGTCTCCTCTCACCACTCACTTCGTTTCATGCAGCTTCTGAACATCTACAACACGCTCGCGCGTGAGAAACAGCCATTCGTGCCAATCGAACCCGGCAAGGTCCGCATGTATGTGTGCGGCATGACGGTGTACGACTACTGCCACGTTGGCCACGCTCGCGTGATGGTGGTGTTCGACATGGTGCACCGCTGGCTGCGTGCCGCCGGCTACGAGGTGACGTATGTGCAGAACATCACCGACATCGACGACAAGATCATCCGCCGCGCGGCCGAGAACGGCGAGACCATCGGCGAGCTGACCACGCGCTTTATCCAGTACATGCACGAGGATGCCGCCGCGCTGGGCGTGATCCGTCCCGACCACGAGCCGCGCGCCACCGACTATGTGCCGCAGATGCTGGACATGATCGGCAAGCTGGAGGCCAAGGGCCTGGCCTACCAGGCCAGCGACGGCGACGTGAACTATTCGGTGCGCAAGTTCGACGGCTACGGCAGGCTTTCCGGCAAGTCGCTGGAAGACCTGCGCGCCGGAGAGCGCGTCAGCGCCAACGATGCCAAGCAGGACCCGCTGGACTTCGTGCTGTGGAAATCCGCCAAGGCCAGCGAGCCGGCCGAGAGCAAGTGGGAATCGAAGTGGGGCGCCGGCCGCCCGGGCTGGCACATTGAATGCTCCGCCATGAGCTGCGCGCTGCTGGGCGAGCATTTCGATATCCATGGCGGCGGGGCTGACCTGCAGTTCCCGCACCACGAGAACGAGATTGCGCAGTCTGAAGGCGCCAGCGGCAAGCCCTTCGTCAATATGTGGATGCACAACGGATTCGTGCGCATCAACGACGAAAAAATGTCCAAGTCGCTTGGCAATTTCTTCACCATCCGCGAGGTCCTGAAGTCGTACGACGCCGAGGTCGTGCGCTTCTTCATCCTGCGCGCGCACTACCGCAGCCCGCTGAATTACAGCGATGCGCACCTGGACGATGCGCGCCACGCGCTGACGCGCCTGTACACGGCGCTCAAGGACAGCCAGCCGGGCGGCTGCGCGGTGGATTGGGACGAGCCGCACGCCAAACGGTTTGCCGAGGCCATGGGCGACGACTTCAACACGTCGATCGCGATGTCCGTGCTGTTCGACCTCGCCAGCGAGATCAACCGCACCGGCTCGACGGCGGCCGCGCGCCAGCTCAAGGGGCTGGCCGGCACGCTGGGCCTGCTCGAGCGCGACCCGCACACCTTCCTGCAGGGTGGCAAGTCCGACGACGGCCCGTCGCCGGACGAGATCGAGAAGCTGATCGCGGCGCGCAAGACCGCCAAGGCCGAGCGCAACTTTGCCGAGGCCGACCGCATCCGCGCCCAGCTGCTGGAAGCGGGCATCGTGCTGGAAGACAAGCCTGGCGGTGCCACCGAGTGGAGGCGTGCTTGAACGCTGCCGCGCGCAAGCCCGCCACCGCCACGCCGCCGGCCACGCCTCCCGCTACGAGGGGCCGGGCGAAGGCGGCCGGTCCGCGCCCGGGCAAGGCTGGCGCCAGCGAGGCGCCGCTGCCTGATGGCAAGGACACGGCCAGAGGCACGCGCAACGCCAGGGCCGTGCTGCCCGAGGCGGATGCGGTGCCGCTGCCGGTCGAAACCGTCATCGACGCGGTGCGCCCCGCCTACTGGGACGAGGCCTGCGCCGACCTGATGAAGCGCGATCGCATCCTGCGCAAGATGATCCCCACCTACGGCCCGGCGCACCTGGTGTCGCGCGGCGATCCGTTCGTCACGCTGGCACGCGCGGTGGTGGGCCAGCAGATCTCGGTCAAGGCGGCGCAGTCGGTGTGGGAGCGGCTGCATGCGCTCTGCCCCAAGCTGACGCCGGCACAGTTCCTGCGCGCCGGTCCCGAGAAGCTGGCAGGCTGCGGCCTGTCCAAGCGCAAGGGGGAATACCTGATCGACCTGGCCGACCACTTCAAGGCGGGTACGGTGCATGTCGCCGAATGGGCGCAGATGGACGATGAAGCGGTGATCGCGGAGCTGACGCAGATCCGCGGCATCGGCCGCTGGACCGCCGAGATGTTCCTGATGTTCAACCTGATGCGGCCCAACGTGCTGCCGCTGGACGATATCGGCCTGATCAACGCGATCTCCGCCAACTATTTCAGCGGCGAACCCGTCACCCGCAGCGAGGCGCGCGAAGTCGCGGCCAACTGGGAGCCGTGGCGAACCGTGGCCACGTGGTATATGTGGCGCAGTCTTGACCCGTTGCCAGTGACGTATTAGTCATCGCAGCAAGAAAATTTTGTGGCAGGTGCAGTCCGGGCTATCTGGCAGGCGCTAAGATAGCGACCAAATTCCGGTAGAATGCGCCCCTTCACAGACAGGTACGTGTGATTTTATGAAAACCACCTTCCTGGATTTTGAGCAGCCCATTGCCGAACTCGAGGCAAAGATCGAAGAACTGCGCTTTGTGCAGGACGATTCGGCTGTTGATATTTCCGAAGAGATTTCGCGGCTGGCTGGCAAAAGCCAGCAGCTGACCAAAGACATCTACGCCAACCTGACCCCATGGCAGGTTGCGCAAATCGCCCGCCACCCCCAGCGTCCCTATACGCTGGACTACGTGCGCGAGATCTTTACCGATTTCCACGAGCTGCACGGCGACCGCACCTTTGCTGACGATCTTTCGATCATCGGCGGCCTGGCGCGCTTCAACGGCCAGGCGTGCATGGTCATCGGCCACCAGAAGGGCCGTGACACGAAAGAGCGCGCCATGCGCAATTTCGGCATGCCCAAGCCCGAAGGCTACCGCAAGGCCAAGCGCCTGATGGAGCTGGCCGACAAGTTCGGCCTGCCGATCTTCACCTTCGTCGACACCCCGGGCGCATTCCCCGGCATCGACGCCGAAGAGCGCGGCCAGTCCGAGGCCATCGGCCATAACCTGTACGTGATGGCCGGCCTGAAGGTGCCCCTGATCGCCACCATCATCGGTGAAGGCGGTTCGGGCGGCGCGCTGGCGATTGCCGTGGGCGACGTGGTACAGATGCTGCAGTTCGCCACCTACGCGGTGATCTCGCCGGAAGGCTGCGCCTCGATCCTGTGGAAGACCGCCGAGAAGGCACCGGAAGCCGCCGAGGCGCTGGGCCTGACCGCGCACCGCCTGAAGGCGCTGGGCCTGATCGACAAGATCGTGAGCGAGCCGCTGGGCGGCGCGCACCGTGACTACAAGGGCATGGCGGCGATGCTCAAGCGCTCGCTGGCCGAGTCGCTGCGCCAGTTCCAGGGCATGAGCGTGAAGGAGCTGCAGGCTCGCCGCTATGAGCGCCTGCTCGCCTATGGCAAGTTCAAGGAAACCGGCACCCAGGACTGACCCGTCCGCCCGGCTGACCGACAAGGTCGCACAGGCCCTCCAGGCCGGTGCGGCCTTTGTTGTTTCTGGCGGCGGCACGGGCGCGGCGACGATCGCGGTGGCCCTGTCGGGCGGTCGTGATTCGGTCGCGCTGCTGCATGCCGCCCGCGCGGCCGCGGCGGAGTGGGGCGTTGGCGCGCGCGTGGTGGCGCTGCATGTCCACCACGGCCTGCAGGCGGATGCCGACGACTGGGACCGCTTCTGCGCCGCGCTGTGCGCGCAGTGGCAGGTCGGCTATTTCGTGCGGCGGGTGTCGGTGCAGCCCGAAGCGGGCGAGGGCGTGGAAGCGGCCGCGCGCCGCGCGCGCTATGCCGCGCTGGCGGCGATGTGCGTCGACAGCGGCGCGCGCCTGCTGCTGTTTGCCCACCACCAGGACGACCAGGTCGAAACCGTGTTGCTGCGGCTGTTCCGCGGCACCGGCGTGGCCGGCATGGCTGGCATGCCAGCGCTGCGCCCGCTGGACGACCGCAGCGGCGTGACGCTGCTGCGCCCCTGGCTGGATGTGGCCCGCGCCGAGATCGAGGCCTATTGCGCGGCCAACGCGCTGCAATGGGTCGACGACCCGTCCAATGCCGATGACCGCTATGCGCGCAATGCGTTGCGCGCGCACCTGCCGGCGCTGGTGGCGGCCTTTCCGGCGTTGTCGGCCAACGTGGTGCAGGCGGCCGCGCATTTCGCCCAGGCCGGCGCACTGATCGACGAACTGGCTGCCGCCTCGCTGGCGGCGCTGGCACGCCCCGGCCGCGATGCCGACACGCTTTCCGAACTTGATCTGGCAGGGCTGCGCGCCTTGCCCATGGCACATGCCGATGCCGTGCTGCGCTTCTGGCTGCGCGACCTCGGCGTGCGCGCGCCGTCCACCGCCCGGCTGGCGGCGATGCGCGAGCAACTGGTCACCCACGCTGGCGGCGAACCCGCAATCGCGCATGAGGGGCTGGTCCTGCGCCGCTTCCGCGACCGCGTGCTGGCCTGCACGCCGCCACCGATCGCTGCGCCGGCACCCGTGACGCTGGACTGGCGCGGCGAGGCCCGCATCGTCGTGCCCGCCTGGCGCGGCGAACTCCATTTCTTCCGCGATGACACCTTCGGCGTGCCCGAAGCGGTGCTGCGCCAGCCCTTGTGCCTGGCCGCCCGCAGCGGCGGCGAGCGTATCGTGCTGCGCCCGGGCGGCCCGGCCCGGGCCCTGAAGCAAGCCTGCCAGGAAGCCGGCATCCCGGCCTGGCGCCGCGCCTGGCTGCCGCTGCTGTGGTCTGGCGATACGCTGGTGCTCGCCGCCGGCCTGGGCATGCACCGCCGCTGGCCGGACGCTGCGGCGGCGCCGCGCTGGCGCGTCGAATGGCATCCGCGGCCGCCGGCAGTGGCGATGCCGCCGCACTGAAGCCCCTGGATCGCCGCCGGCATCACTTCCAAACTGCAGCCCGAACTCCGCTCCCGCCTTGCCTGACGGGGCTTGTTCGTGTATTTTCAAAGGCTTTGCACAATCGCTGGCGTCGACAAGAAGATGGCTCTCATCGTTCACAAATACGGCGGCACTTCGATGGGTTCCTCGGAACGCATCAAGAATGTCGCCAAGCGCGTGGCCAAGTGGCACCGCGCCGGTCACCGCGTAGTCGTGGTGCCTTCGGCCATGTCGGGCGAGACCAATCGCCTGCTGGGACTCGCCAAGGAAATTTCGCCGCAGCCCAATCCGCGTGAACTGGACATGCTCGCCTCGACCGGCGAACAGGCCAGCGTGGCACTGCTGGCCATCGCGCTGCACGGCGAAGACATCGATGCGGTCAGCTACACCGGCTGGCAAGTGCCGGTGAAGACCGACTCGGCCTATACCAAGGCCCGTATCGAATCGATCGACGACGAGCGCATCCTGGCCGACCTCGACGCCGGCCGCGTGGTCGTGATCACCGGCTTCCAGGGCATCGACGACGACGGCAACATCACCACGCTGGGCCGTGGCGGCTCGGACACCTCGGCCGTGGCCATCGCCGCCGCCATCGAGGCCGACGAGTGCCTGATCTACACCGACGTGGACGGCGTCTACACCACCGATCCGCGCGTGGTCGAAGACGCCCGCCGCCTGGACCAGATCACCTTCGAAGAAATGCTGGAAATGGCCAGCCTCGGCTCCAAGGTGCTGCAGATCCGCTCCGTGGAGTTCGCCGGCAAGTACCGCGTGAAGACCCGCGTGCTGTCGTCGCTGACCGACCCGCTTATGCCGCTCGAGCAGGAAATGCACTCGGGCACGCTGATCACTTTTGAGGAAGACTCCACCATGGAAGCAGCCGTCATCTCCGGCATCGCCTTTGCCCGTGACGAAGCCAAGATCACCGTTCTGGGCGTGCCGGACAAGCCGGGCATCGCCTACCAGATCCTGGGCCCGGTCGCCGACGCCAACATCGACGTCGACATGATCATCCAGAACCAGTCCGTCGACGGCAAGACCGACTTCACCTTCACCGTGCCGCGCGGCGAGTACCAGCGCGCACTGGCTATCCTGAACGACGGCGTGAAGTCGCATATCGGCGCCGCCAGCGTGTCGGGCGACCCGAAGGTGTCGAAGGTGTCGGTGGTGGGCGTGGGCATGCGCTCGCACGTGGGCATCGCCAGCAAGATGTTCCGCACCCTGTCGGAAGAGGGCATCAACATCCAGATGATCTCCACCTCGGAAATCAAGATCTCGGTGCTGATCGACGAGAAGTACATGGAACTGGCCGTGCGCGCGCTGCACAAGGCCTTCGAACTGGAACAGGCGTGATCCGTTCGTGAACACTTCTGGCGGGACCGCGATTTTTGTGTTGAGTGATCGATTTTTCGTTGACCAACACGTGCGGCGCCGCTAGAATACGCGCTTCGTTGTGTGGCTCCCTCGCACAACGCAAGTTTGGGAGACGTGGCCGAGAGGTCGAAGGCACTCCCCTGCTAAGGGAGCATCCGGGCCAAAACCTGGATCGAGGGTTCGAATCCCTCCGTCTCCGCCAGCAATGGCGGCGAACCCCGGAAGATCGCGGTCTTCCGGGGTTTTGTTTTTTGCGGGTCTCGTTGTCCGAACAGACACCCGCCACATCTCTGCTGCCCGTGCCGTTGCGTAGGGCGGCGCCAACCCTCGAAGTCCATATCGCGATCTGGCGACGAAAGAGCGCCAGTTTCTGCAGATGCTCCCGTTAAAGCCATTGATCTGAATTCGGAGCCCACGGCCAGCGCGTGCCTGGATACCTCGCGAACGGAGTCAGTATTTTCGCTTGCGGCTAGCTTCTGCCAAGCCACTGTCCCCCCCTAAACTGCCACCCCACTTAAGTTGGGTGTTTACGCCACGATAATCAGGGCCCGTTTTTCCCCGCTTGTTATAAATTGTTAAGACATATAAGAGGCTGGGTTTCGAATCGAACCCCAGCCAATAAGTGCACTGTTAGCATCAGTCGTTGGTGACGGCCGCTCAGCCGCATGGCTGCCATCGACATCCGGGGGGAAACAATCTTGCGCCAGACGCTTGCGCGCGTGCTGCGCCCGCTTGGACGCCTTGGGTCGCGCACCATCACCGCGGGCACCTTGCTGCTTGGCGTGATGACGACGGCTGTCGTCTATGCGTTCTGCACCGACCTGCTCGAAAGGGACGTCCGCCTGCGTTTTGAGAACGATACCGGCGACGTGATCCAGCAGATCGATACACGGATCCGCCTCTATACCGATGTACTGGTGACCATGCAGGCGCTGTTCGGCGCCAGCGACCATGTCTCGCGCGGCGAGTTTCGCGATTTCGTCAGCGGCTTGAACCTGCCGCAGCGCTATCCCGGTTTCCAGACGCTGAACTACGCGCCGTACGTGCCGGCGGCCGAGATTGACGCCTTTGTTGCCCGGCAGCGCAGCGATCCGATCCTGCGCGAGGCGGGCGTGACGTTCAACGTCCGGCCCCCCGGCCGGCGGCCAGGGCATTTCGTGCTGACCTATGTCGAACCGCTCGACATCAACCTGGCGTCGATCGGCATCGACATGGGCGCCGAGCCACGCCGCCTGGCCGCGCTTGAGCGCGCGCGCGATACCGGGCAGTCAGTCAGCAGCGGGCGCCTGATCTTCAGCGAGGCAAAGAACCCGCATGTGGGTATCGCCCTGCGCCTGCCGGTGTACCGCAAGGTGCCCGACCTGGATTCCGTGGAAGCGCGCCGACGTGCCTATGTCGGCTCGGTTGGCGCGGGGATCCGGGTGGATGACCTGCTGAAGGACCTGGTCAGCAATGAGAACCTGCGCCGGATCCGGTTCCGCGTGCATGACGCCGGAGACTTCGCGGAGGCGCCGGTCCCTTCCTCCGCCGCCAACCTGCTCTATGACAGCCTGACCGGCCTGGCGGCCGGGAAGCACAGCCGGGGCGCTGGCGGCAGCGCCGTCCACGCCAGTGCCGCGCATGGCGCGACGGCACTGGCGGACGGCCAGGCGGCCCCGGGCGCGGGCCAGCATGACCTGGTCACGAGCGTGGTGCGGAATTTCGGTGGACGGCGCTGGGTGATCGCGTTTGCTGCCGATGCCAAGGCCATCAGTGGTCCCCAGCGCTACCTGCCGGCGCTGGTGGTGATTTCCGGCCTGATCATCAGCGTGCTGCTGGGGTGGCTGGCCTATGCCCTGTCGAGTTCGCGGGCGCGCGCCGTGGCCGTGGCCGACCAGGTGACGCACAGCCTGCGCGACAGCCAGGCCGCGCTGGCCGAGGCGCAGCAGATTGCCCGCCTGGGCGACTGGCGCATCGACCTGGACAAGGACATCGCGCATTTTTCCCGGGAAATGGCGCGCCTGCTGGGCTTGCGCGGCGACAAGCCGACTCCGGAAGCGCTGTTCCAGGCGATCGACGTCGGCCATCGCGCCGTGCTGCGGGAAAGGATGCGGGCAGCCCTGCAGGATCGCCAGCCGTTCGAGTTCGAGTGCCCCTACCGGTCGCGGCGCGGACGCCGGGGCTGGCTGCACCTGATCGGCCACGCGCATGGGGCCGCGGATAGCGCCGTGCTGCGGGGCACGGCGCAGGACATCAGCCAGCGCAAGTCCGCCGAGCAGGCCAGGATGCAGGAACACCAGATTGCCCTGCACCTGGCCACCGCCACCAGCGAGACCGAGGTGCTGGAGGAGATTGTCCACACGCTGCTCGAAGGCATGGACTGGGAGGCCGGTGCCTTCTGGCCGGGCGATGACAGCCAGGGGCTGAAGCTGCCGCCGGTCTACCTGGTCCGCGTCAAGGCGCTGCAGCCCTGGCTCGCCGAGCGTCCCGCAGGGCCGGCCGGCGCTGCGGTCTTGCCGGCGCCGCAATGGTATGCAAGCCGGAGCGCGATGGCCCGGCATCCGCAAGCCAGGTGGCTCGACGCGGGCGGGATCCGGACGGTATTCGCCTTCCCGCTGAGCAGGGGCCACGTGAAGCTCGGCGTGGTCGAACTCTATTCCCGCAGCAAGCGCAGCCCCGATACGCATGCGCTCGCGATGGCGGGCGGCATTGCCAATCAGACCGGGCACTTCCTGCTGCGGCGCCAGGCCGAGGAGAACCTGCGCTTCCTCGCCAATCACGATGCCCTCACCGGCCTGCCCAACCGCCTCATGTTCAAGGCCGAGTTCGAGCAGGCGCTGACCCGTGCTCGCGCCAGCGGCCAGGCCCTGCATGTCATTTTCGTGGACCTGGACGAGTTCAAGGTCGTGAACGACACGATCGGCCACAATGCCGGCGACATCGTGCTGCGCGAGATGGCCGACCGGTTGCGCGGGAGTCTGGAGGAGGTGGAGCTGATCACCCGCTTCGGCGGCGATGAGTTCGTCGTGCTGCTGTACCCCAAGGGCGATTCGACGCTCCTGGAGCGGACCATCGCCAGGATCCAGGCTGCGCTCGCGCCAGGCTTCGTCGTCAACGAGTCGGAGCTGCGCATGACGGCAAGCATCGGCATCAGCTCCTTCCCCGAGGACGGCAGCGACTGGCAGACCCTGCTCAAGCATGCCGACCTGGCCATGTACGGTGCCAAGCAGCTCGGCAAGAACGGCTACCAGTTCTACTGCCGGGGCATGAGCGCGTCCCTGCAGCGGCGCATCGACATGGAATCGCACCTGCACCGCGCGCTCGAGCAGAACGAATTCATCCTCTACTACCAGCCGCGCATTGCGCTCGCGTCGGGAGCGTGCACGGCGGTCGAGGCACTGATCCGCTGGCGCCACCCGGAACTGGGCCTGGTCATGCCCGGGGATTTCATTCCGTTCGCGGAGCAGAGCGGCGCCATTGTCGAGATCGGCGCCTGGGCGCTGCGCGAAGCGTGCCGGCAGAATGCCGCATGGCGCGCGCAGGGGCTGCCGCCGGTGCGTGTTTCAGTCAATCTTTCGGCACGGCAGTTCGCCGACAAGTCGCTCAGGCTGACCATTATCGATGCCCTGCGGCAAGCGGCGCTGCCCGGCAACCTGCTGGAGCTGGAACTCACCGAAAGCATGATCATGCGCGATGCTGAACAGGCTTCCAGCTGGCTCTCGCGCCTGAAGCGCACCGGCGTTCGACTGGCGATCGACGACTTCGGCACCGGCTATTCCTCGCTTGCCTACCTGAGCCGCTTCCCGATCGATACGGTCAAGATCGATCGTAGCTTCGTCCGCTACGTACCGGAAAGCCGCAGCGACACGCAGATTACCAGCGCGGTGATCGGGCTCGGCCACCGGCTCGGCCTGGAAGTGGTAGCCGAAGGCGTGGAGAACGAGGCGCAACTCGAATTCCTGCGCCGCGAAGGCTGCGACGAGGTGCAGGGCTACTACTTCAGCCATCCGCTGCCGCCGGCGAAGATCACTGCCTTCCTCGCCAGCCGCATGGAGAACGGCCCCGCTATCGAGCACGGGCCGCAACCGCTGCGCGCCTGACTGCCGGCAATCCGGCGCGCTTATGCAAGTCCAATAAAAGGCAGTCAAATAAAAATGGGAGCATGAATCATGCAGGTCCGTAATGTTGAAACCATGTGGCAGGCCATCGACGCCCTCGACTTTTCCAGGATGAAGGCCAAGCTGCTGCACCAGAAGCATGTGCATTGGACCCCGGAATCGCTGGAGCAGGCGGAGAGCGGCTACCGGCAATTCCTCAAGCTGGCGGCGAAGCATCCGGACACGCCCGCCGTCCCCAGCGAGCAGGTGGATGCCTTCTGGCATGCCCACATCCTGGATACCAGGCGCTATGGCAGCGATTGCGAGCGCATCTTCGGCTATGTCCTTCACCACGACCCCTACGTTGGCATCGACGGTCCGGAGGATGAGGCCCGCCTCCTGCAAATGGCCGCGGCGAGCGATGCGCTGAGCATGCGCGAATTCGGCAACCCGCTGACGTCTGCCGCATATTGCGCCCGGGCAGCAGCCGACGAGGCCGCGTACTGCGCCCGCATCGCCAGGACGGAGGAACCGGCGTACTGCGCACGCATGGCCAAGGCGGAGGATCCCGCGTACTGCGCCCGCATGGCCAAGGCCGGCGCCCCCGCATACTGCGCACTGGCCTCGCCCCAGCCCGCGGCCTGCTGAAGGCCTGGCATTCGTGGCCGGGTGAGGGTCGTCAGCCTGGCCACGTTGCCCACGCCGGCGCTCTCGGTTGCCGCGCGGCACAGGTGCTGCATCGCGCATCGGCCGCGGCATCGATGAAATGAAAAATTTCATTTCTGAAATCCGATAGGCTGGCCTCGGAAGAAAATCCTCCACTAAATCAAAGGGATGGTGCCTGAATCGGCCGTGGCCCGCTTCTTGCGGCTGCAGGCCGGGATGGGCGCGTATTTCATCGTGCCTGCAAATCTGCCGTCGCCCAGGCCATCGCGCTGCTCGTGGGCAGGCGAACCTGGTCTTGAAGAGGAAGGCACCACGATGTACTACGGAAGAAACGGAGCCCGCGCGCACAGCCGCGAGCTTGCCGGAGATGGCGATCAGCCGCTTGCCGGCCAGAATCGAAGCGAGCATGGCGATCGGGACCAGCCGTCGCCAAAGCGAGCCAACTGGGCATGGGCCGCTGCATCGGCGCACTATGACTGGATGGACTCGCACGCCCCATTTGCCCATTACGACTAGCGGCCCGGGCAAGCCTCGCGCCCGTGCTGCATCCCTGATCACCTGAGCCTGCCGTGGCGGTTGCGCACGGCTGGTTCATTTCCCTGCGCCCCATGGACTACGCCCCTATCCGTTCCCTGCTGATTGCCAACCGTTCCGAGATCGCGATCCGCGTGATGCGCGCCGCCGCCGAGATGAATGTGCGCACGGTGGCGATTTATTCGAAGGAAGACCGCCTCGCGCTGCATCGCTTCAAGTCCGATGAGAGCTACCTGGTCGGCGAGGGCAAAAAGCCGCTGGCGGCTTACCTCGACATCGACGACATCCTGCGCATTGCCAGGCAGGCGAAGGTCGACGCCATTCATCCGGGCTATGGCTTCCTTTCGGAAAACCCTGACTTCGCGCAGGCCGTGATCGACGCGGGAATCCGCTGGATCGGCCCGTCGCCCGAGGTCATGCGCAAGCTTGGCAACAAGGTGGCGGCGCGCAACGCGGCGATCGAGGCGGGCGTGCCGGTGATGCCGGCAACCGATCCGCTGCCGCATGACCTGGAAACGTGCAAGCGCCTGGCCGCCGGCGTCGGCTATCCGCTGATGCTCAAGGCAAGCTGGGGCGGCGGCGGACGCGGCATGCGGGTCCTGGAAAGCGAGCAGGACCTTGAGGGGGCGCTCGCCGCGGCGCGGCGCGAGGCGCTGGCCGCGTTCGGCAACGACGAGGTGTATGTCGAAAAGCTGGTGCGCAACGCGCGCCATGTCGAAGTGCAGGTGCTCGGCGACACGCACGGCAACCTGGTGCATCTCTATGAGCGCGACTGTACCGTGCAGCGGCGCAACCAGAAGGTGGTGGAGCGCGCGCCCGCGCCGTACCTCGACGATGCCGGCCGGGCCGCGCTGTGCGAATCGGCCCTGCGGCTGATGCGCGCGGTCGGCTACACGCATGCCGGTACGGTCGAATTCCTGATGGATGCCGACTCCGGCCAGTTCTACTTCATCGAAGTCAATCCGCGCATCCAGGTCGAGCACACGGTCACGGAGATGGTCACCGGGATCGATATCGTCAAGGCGCAGATCCGCGTGACCGAAGGCGGCCATATCGGCATGACCGAGAACACGCGCAATGAGAACGGCGAGATCGTCGTGCGCGCAGCGGGCGTGCCGGTGCAGGAAGCGATTTCGCTCAACGGTCACGCGCTGCAGTGCCGGATCACCACCGAGGACCCGGAGAACGGGTTCCTGCCGGATTATGGCCGCCTCACCGCCTACCGCAGCGCGGCCGGCTTCGGCGTGCGCCTGGACGCCGGCACCGCCTACGGCGGCGCGGTGATCACGCCGTACTACGATTCGCTGCTGGTCAAGGTCACCACCTGGGCGCCGACCGCGCCCGAATCGATCCGGCGCATGGACCGTGCGCTGCGCGAGTTCCGCATCCGCGGCGTCGCGTCCAACCTGCAGTTCCTCGAGAACGTCATCAACCATCCCGCGTTCCGGTCCGGCGATGTCACCACGCGCTTTATTGACCTGACGCCGGAACTGCTGGCGTTCACCAGGCGCCTGGACCGCGCCACCAAGCTGCTGCGTTACCTGGGCGAGGTCAGCGTCAACGGGCATCCGGAGATGAGCGGCCGCACGCTGCCATCGCTGCCGCTGCCCACACCGGTCCTGCCTGCCTTCGACACCAGCGGTGCGCTGCCCTACGGTACGCGCGACCGGCTGCGCGAGCTGGGCGCGGAGAAGTTCTCGCGCTGGATGCTGGAGCAGAAGCAGGTGCTGCTGACCGACACCACCATGCGCGACGCGCACCAGTCGCTGTTCGCCACGCGCATGCGTACCGCCGACATGCTGCCGATCGCGCCGTTCTATGCGCGCGAACTGTCGCAGCTGTTCTCGCTGGAGTGCTGGGGCGGCGCCACCTTCGACGTGGCGCTGCGCTTCCTCAAGGAAGACCCGTGGCAGCGCCTTGAGCAACTGCGCGAGCGCGTGCCCAACGTGCTGTTCCAGATGCTGCTGCGCGGCTCCAACGCGGTCGGCTACACCAATTATGCGGACAACGTGGTGCGCTTCTTCGTGCGCCAGGCGGCCAGTGCCGGCGTGGATGTGTTCCGCGTGTTCGATTCACTGAACTGGGTGCGCAACATGCGGGTCGCGATCGATGCCGTCGGCGACAGCGGCGCGCTGTGCGAAGGCGCGATCTGCTATACCGGCGACCTGTTCGACAAGTCGCGCGCCAAGTACGACCTGAAGTACTACGTCGGCATCGCGCGCGAGCTGAAGCAGGCCGGCGTGCATGTGCTGGGCATCAAGGACATGGCAGGCATCTGCCGTCCGCAGGCCGCGGCGGCACTGGTCAGGGCGCTCAAGGAAGAGACCGGGCTGCCGGTGCATTTCCATACCCACGACACCAGCGGCATCTCGGCCGCTTCGGCACTGGCCGCGATCGAGGCCGGCTGCGATGCGGTCGACGGCGCGCTCGACGCCATGAGCGGGCTGACCTCGCAACCCAACCTGTCGAGCATCGCCGCGGCCCTGGCCGGCAGCGAGCGCGATCCCGGCCTCAGCCTGGAGCGCCTGCACGAAGCGTCGATGTACTGGGAAGGGGTGCGCCGCTACTACGCGCCGTTCGAATCCGAAATCCGCGCCGGCACCGCCGACGTGTACCGCCACGAGATGCCCGGCGGCCAGTACACCAACCTGCGCGAGCAGGCGCGCTCGCTCGGCATCGAGCATCGCTGGACCGAGGTGTCGCGTGCCTATGCCGAGGTCAACCAGATGTTCGGCGACATCGTCAAGGTGACGCCGACGTCCAAGGTGGTCGGCGACCTGGCATTGATGATGGTGGCCAACGACCTGAGCGCCGCCGACGTGTGCGATCCGGCCAAGGAAACCGCCTTCCCTGAATCGGTGGTGTCGCTGTTCAAGGGCGAACTGGGTTTTCCGCCCGACGGCTTCCCCGCGGAACTGTCGCGCAAGGTGCTGCGCGGCGAGCCGCCCGCGCCGTACCGGCCCGGCGACCAGATCCCGCCGGTCGACCTCGAGGCGGCGCGCGCCGCGGGCGAAGCAGCGTGCGAACAGCCGCTCGATGACCGCCAGCTGGCTTCGTACCTGATGTACCCGAAGCAGGCCGGCGAGTACCACGCGCATGTGCGCAACTACAGCGATACCTCGGTGGTACCCACGCCGGCATACCTGTACGGCCTGCAGCCGCAGGAGGAAGTGGCCATCGACATCGCCGCCGGCAAGACCTTGCTGGTCTCGCTGCAAGGCACGCACCCCGATGCCGAAGAGGGTCTGATCAAGGTCCAGTTCGAGCTGAACGGGCAGTCGCGCACCGCGCTGGTCGAGCAGCGCAGCACCACGCAAGCGGCGGCGAAGCGCCACAGCCGTCCGGTTGCCGAGCCCGACAACCCGCTGCATGTCGCCGCGCCCATGCCTGGCTCGATCGTGACGGTGGCGGTGCAGCCGGGGCAGCGCGTGGCCGCGGGCACGACGCTGCTGGCGCTGGAGGCGATGAAGATGGAGACCCATATCGCGGCGGAGCGGGACTGCGAGATCGCCGCAGTCCATGTTCAGCAGGGGGATCGCGTGGCGGCGAAGGATTTGCTGATTGAACTGAAGGGCTGACGCTGGCTGGCAGGCGCAGGCTCCGATTCGCATCCCGCAGCGAACCGTCCGCCACCTCCACCACGCCGTGCAGACGGATTCCCGGCTACGTGCAGTTGTCCCGGTACGCCTGCTGCAGTTGCTTGCGCGTCTTGTCGCGTTCGATCTTGGGGATGGTGCGGCCCTGCGCGGTCTGGGTGGCAGGGCCGGATGACTGGTAGGAGCGCTTCTTGGAGGTGGCGTTGTATTGCTCCTTCAGGGCTTCGCACTTGGCGCGCGCGGCCTCTTCAGGATCGGGCGAGGCGGCTGACGGGGGGCGATAGGGACTGGCCCCGCCTTGCACCGCTTCCGATATGGCGCCGGCGGCACCGTCTGCCGGTGCGGGCTGCGCCAGGGCAGGCGAGGCCCACGCCAGGGCCAGCAGGCCGGTTGCCAGGCATCTTGTCGAAATCGGCATCATGTCTCTCCCCGGTGCAAAGGCATTCCGCTGGGCGCGGGAACCCTGTCGGACTACAGGCTGGCTTGCCAGACCATCTTATGTCCCATTGGTGGGATTGTCACAAGCGAATGACCCGGGCGGTTCTCCCCCGGTAGCCAGGGCGGGAGCGCGGTGCGCCAAGCAGGCAGCATTGCATTGCAGCATCCGAGCTGCTTCGCGGCACCCCGACCAGGGCGTTCCAGGGCAGACTGGGCCACTTCTTTCTTTGATCCCGCGGGGCGGCACCCTCTATAGTCGATGTATGCCAAGGAGATGCCCCCATGGAGCCTCAGAACCTGACCCCCGCCGCGGAGCGCGAAGCCGACAAGGCACCCGGGTGGTTGCGCTGGCTCCCCGGGATCCTGATGCTGAAGTCATACCAGCCGGGCTGGCTGCCGAGCGACCTCGCCGGCGGGCTGGTGCTGACCACCATGCTGGTGCCGGTAGGCATCGCCTACGCGGAGGCCTCCGGCGTGCCCGGTGTCTACGGACTCTACGCCACCATTATCCCGCTGCTGGTGTATGCCGTGTTCGGCCCGAGCCGGATCCTTGTGCTGGGGCCGGATTCGGCCCTGGCCGCGCCGATCCTGGCTGTGGTGCTGCAGGTCTCCGGCGGCGATCCTGCGCGCGCCATCATGGTGGCCAGCATGATGGCAATCGTCTCGGGCGTGGTCTGCATCGTGATGGGGCTGTTGCGGCTGGGGTTCATTACCGAGTTGCTGTCCAAGCCGATCCGCTACGGCTATATGAACGGGATCGCGCTCGCGGTGCTGGTCAGCCAGTTGCCCAAGCTGTTCGCCATCTCGATCGAAGACGCCGGCCCGCTGCGGGAGATGATCAGCCTCGGCCGGGCCATCCTGGCCGGCGAGACCAACTGGTACAGCCTTGCGGTCGGCGCGGGCAGCCTGGTGCTGATCCTGTTCCTGAAGCGCTTCGAGCGCATTCCCGGCATCCTGATCGCGGTGATCATTGCCACGCTGGTCGTCAGCGTGCTCCACCTGGACCAGTCCGGCGTGAAGGTGCTGGGCCAGATCCCGCAAGGCTTGCCGGCCTTTGTCGTGCCCTGGGTGAGCGATGCGGACCTGCTGAAGATCCTGCTGGGCGGGTGTGCCGTTGCGCTGATCTCGTTCGCGGATACCAGCGTGCTGTCGCGCACCTTTGCCGCACGCACCAACACCCGCGTCGACCCGAACCAGGAGATGGTCGGGCTGGGCGCCGCCAACCTGGCCGCGGGCTTCTTCCAGGGCTTTCCGATCAGCAGCAGCTCGTCCCGTACGCCGGTGGCCGAAGCCGCGGGCGCGAAGACCCAGCTTACCGGCGTGGTGGGTGCGCTGGCCGTGGCGGCGCTGCTGATGTTCGCGCCCAACCTGCTGCAGTACCTGCCAAACAGCGCGCTGGCCGCGGTGGTGATCGCGGCGGCCATCGGCCTGTTCGAGGTGAATGACCTGAAGCGCATCTACCGGATCCAGCAGTGGGAGTTCTGGCTATCCATGGTGTGCTTTGCCGCGGTGGCGGTGTTCGGGGCCATCCCGGGGATCATGCTGGCCGTGGTCATCGCCGTTATTGAGTTCCTGTGGGACGGCTGGCGGCCGCACTATGCCGTGCTCGGCCGCGTCGAAGGGCTGCGCGGCTACCACGACATGCAACGCTACCCGCATGCGCAGCGCATCGACGGCCTGGTGCTGTTCCGCTGGGATGCGCCGCTGTTCTTCGCCAATGCCGAACTGTTCCAGGAGCGGCTGATGGAAGCGATCGATGCATCGCCGACACCCGTGCGCAGGGTCGTGGTGGCGGCAGAACCGGTGACCAGTGTCGATGTCACCTCGGCCGACATGCTGCGCGAACTGAGCCACATCCTGCGCGAGCGCGGCATCGCGCTGCATTTCGCCGAGATGAAGGATCCGGTGCGTGACAAGCTCAAGCGCTTCGAGCTGATGGAAGCGATTGGCGACAAGAATTTCCATCCGACCGTTGGCAGTGCGGTGGATGACTACCTTGGACTTGACGACGGCCCGGCCGGCACGGGCAGCGGAAGTGCGCCTGCGGCGCAGGCCGGCCAGTGAAAAGACCTGCGCCGCATGCTTCGTTGCCGGTGCTGGGCTTACGAGAGCCGCCGGCCGAGCGTCTCCGGCACCATGGCCAACCCGAGCAGCGACACCAGGCCGCAGCCGATCAGGTAGAACGCCGGCGCATTGGGACTGCCTGTCAGGTGGATCAGCACGGTCGAGAACAACTGGGCAAAGCCGCCGAATATCGCAATGGCCACATAGTAGGTCACGGACATGCCGGTGGCCCGCAGACGCTGCGGCAATACCTCGCTCACCAGCACCAGCGTGGCGGGCGAAGTCATGGCCATGGGGATGGCCAGGCACCCGACCACCACCAGCAGGCAAGTCAATGACGGAAAGGTGTTGAGCACGAAAAAGGCTGGATAGGCCATCAGCAGCAACACCACGCGCGACCACCACACCATGGTGCGGCGCCCGACGCGGTCGCACATCCACCCGGCGATCGGGCCAAACACCACCATCATGGCCGCGGCCACGAAGCCGGCCCAGACCGCCTCCCCGCGCGGGATATGCAGCTGGAAGGTGGCGTAGTTCGGCAGATAGTAGGCGATCAGGTGTACCGCCGCGGCGAGGCCGGTCATCAGGAGCACGCTGGCCACCAGCTCGCGCCAGTGCTGACGCATCAGCTGCCATCCGCCGGCAGCGGCCTTCTTGCGCGGCGGCGGCACCAGCGTTTCCTCCAGGCGCCGGCGGATCAGCTGGCCGATGGGGATTACCAGGATGCCGAGCAGGAATGCAGCGCGCCAGCCCCAATGCTCGAGGGCATCGGCGCTGAGCGTATGGCTGAGCGAGAGCGCCACCAGCGCTGCGAACACGGCGGCAATACCCTGGCTGGCCGTCTGCCAGCTGGTGTAGAAGCCGCGCGAGCGTTCGTCCGCGTACTCCAGCAGCATGGCGCTGGCCGAGCCCATCTCACCGCCGATCGCAAAGCCCTGCAGCAGGCGTGCGAGGATCATCAGGATCGGGGCCAGGTAGCCGATCTGTGCATAGGTCGGCGTCACCACGAGGATCAGGGCGCTGAACGCCATCAGCCACATCGACAGCAGCACCGCGGGCTTGCGGCCGTGGCGGTCGGCGTACGCGCCGATCACCAGTCCGCCCAGGGGCCGCATCAGGTAGCCCGCGCCAAAGGTGCCGAACGAAAGTAGCAACTGGCCGAGCGGATTGCCGACAGGAAAATAGAGGGGAATGATCAGGGTGGCGAAGAAGTTGTACACCCCCGAGTCGTATAACTCCAGGGCACCGCCGATGGTGATGGCGGTGACCGCAGAAGTCCTGGACATGGGCTTGGGGTTGTCCTCGGCCGGCGCGGGCGTGGACACTGGCGACGCCATGGTGGTGGTGGGATCGAAGGGCAAAGCTGTCTCCTGGCGCGGCCATTGCTGGTACGGATGCGGGCAAGACGCCGCCGCGCGCGGTTGTTAGTCTGATGAAGTGAGTCGGTTGAGGCGGGTCGCGGCCTGGCGCCGCCAGGCCGTGCTGCCTTATTCCAGCCGGAATCCGGTCTGCTTGATGGCGAGCGCCCATTTTTTCTGCTCGGCCGCCATGAACGTCGCAAACTGGTCCGGAGAGCTCTGGCTGGCCGGCTCATAGCCCCTGCTGAGGAGCTGCTGGCGTACGCCCGGCGCATTGAGCGCCTTGTCGATCTCCTTGCTCAGCAGCGCCACGATCTCCTTGGGCGTGCCGGCAGGCGCGACCAGGCCATACCATTCGCTCGCCTCGATACCCGGGAAGCCGGCTTCGGCCATGGTCGGCACGTCCGGGAACAACGGCAGCCGCTGCCTGCTGGCCACGGCGATGCCCTTGAGCTGGCCGCCCTTGACGAACGGCATCACCGCCGGCACGCCGTGGAACATCATCTGGATGTGGCCTCCGACCATGTCGGTCAGCGCCTGCGGTCCGCCCTTGTAGGGCGCGTGCACGACGTTGATATGGGCGGTCTCCTTGAACACCTCAGTGATCACGTTCTGCTGGGTGCCCGGGCCGACCGATGCATAGCTGAGCTTGCCGGGCTCCGCCTTGGCGCGTGCCACCAGGTCCTTGACCGAGCCGCCCACGGACGGGTGGATTACCAGCATGTACGGCGAGCTTGCCATCAGCCCCAGCGGCGCGAAGTCCTTGCCCATGTCGAAGGGCAGGTTCTTGTGCAGGCTGGCGTTGATCGCCATCGGTGCGCTGGCGACCAGCAGCGTGTAGCCATCCGGTGCCGCCTTGGCGCCCATGCCGGCGCCGATATTGCCGGTTGCCCCGGGCCGGTTGTCGACCACGACTTGCTGGCCCAGGCTGGCTGTCATCTTTTCGGCCACCGTGCGGGTGACGGCATCGACGCCGCCGCCCGCCGGCCAGGGCACGATGATGCGGATCGGGCGGTTGGGGTATCCGCCTTGTGCCAGCGCGCCGGTGGCGCAGGCGGCAAGTGCGATCGCGCCCAGGGTACGGCCAAAACGGTTCAGTACGGATTTCATCTGTTGTCTCCTCGCTGTCTCTGGCGGGCCCCGTGCGGGTGGCGGCGCCTACGCTGTTTCAGTCTTTGGTTTATGCCGCTTCAGTAGCCCTGGTCTGTCCCGGCTTTGCGCTCCCTTGCTGCCATTGCGCCATCAGCCGTTCCCAGCGGGCACGGGTGGCCGCCAGGTTGCGCGCCTTGACGTGGCCGTAGCCGCGGATCTCCTGCGGCAGCCGGGCAATCTCCAGCGCCAGGTCAAGGTTTCGTGCGGAAAGTGCCGGCAGCAATGCTTCCACGCTGCGCCGGAATTCACCGATCAGGGCCCGCTCGTGCTTGCGCTCCAGGGTGTAGCCGAAGGGATCGAATGCCGTGCCGCGCAGTCCCTTGAACCGGGCCAGTACGCCGAACGCGGTGCGCATCCACGGGCCATAGGCGCCCTTCACCAGTTCGCCGGCCTGGTTCTTCCGCGCAAACAGGGGAGGGGCCAGGTGATGGACCAGCCGGACCTTGCCTTCGAACATCGACGCGATCTGCTGGCGGAATGCGGCGCCGGTATGCAGGCGAGCCACCTCATATTCGTCTTTATAGGCCATCAGCTTGAACAGCGAGCGGGCCACGGCCTCGGTCAGGCGGGTGCCGCCGACGACCGATTCCGCCGCCTTCACGCGGCCGACAAACGACTCGTATTGCGCCGCATAGGCCCGGTTCTGGTAGCCGGTCAGGAAATCGGCGTGCTTCTTCATCAGTTCCTCGACCGGCACCTTGCGCACGAACTGGATCACCTGCGAGCCGGACGGCTGCGCGGGTAGCTTTGACATATCGTGGGCGCACAGCCGGCCCCATTCGAAGGCCGCCTTGTTGCTGTCGACCTGCACGCCGTTGAGCTCGATGGCGCGCATCAGCGCGGCGTGCGACAGCGGCACCTTGCCTTTCTGCCAGGCATAGCCGAGCAGCAGCAGGTTGGCGTAGATCGACTGGCCGAGCAACTGCTTCGCTACCTGTTCGGCGTCGAAGCTGGCGAGCTGGCCCTCGCCGACGGACTGCGCGATCCTGCCCACGGCCTCGCCGACCTGGGGATCCCAGTCGGGGTTGCGGACGAAGGCCGCGGTCGGGGTGATATGGCTGTTCAGCACCACATAAGTCCGCGCCGGCGACATCGCGGCCAGCGAGGTCTTGCTGGCGGCGACCACGGTATCGCAGGCGATCACCAGGTCGGCCATGGCCATGTCGACGCGGCTCGCATGCAGGGCGTCCGGGCTGGCGGCGATCTGGATGTGGCTCCAGGTGGCCCCGCCCATCTGCGCCATGCCGGTCGCGTCCTGGGTGATCACACCCTTGCCTTCGACGTGGGCGGCCATGCCCAGCACGCCGCCGATGGTGACGATGCCGGTGCCGCCGATCCCCGCCACCACGATGCGCTGCGGCTTGCCGGCATCCGGCAGCGTGGGCATCGGGATGGCCGCAGGCGTGGCGCGGCCGCTCGCGGTGGTGGCGGGCTTCTTCAGTTGGCCGCCTTCGACCGTGACAAAGCTCGGGCAGAAGCCCTTGGTGCAGGAGAAGTCCTTGTTGCAGGTGTCCTGGTTGACCTTGCGCTTGCGCCCGAAGTCGGTTTCCACCGGCTGCACCGCCAGGCAGTTGCTTTGCACCGAGCAGTCGCCGCAGCCTTCGCACACCAGCTCGTTGATGACCACGCGCCTGGCCGGATCGGCCATGGTGCCGCGCTTGCGCTCACGGCGCTTCTTGGTGGCGCAGGCCTGGTCGTAGATGATCGCGGTCACGCCGGACACCTCGCGCAGCTCGCGCTGCACGGTATCGAGCTCGTCGCGGTGGCGCACGGTGACGCCGGCGGCAAGGTTGCTGACGCCCTTGTACTTGTCAGGGTCGTCGGTCACCACCACGATCTGTCGCGCGCCTTCGGCGGCCAGTTCGCGCGTCATCGCCGGCACGTCGAGCTGGCCGTCCACCGGCTGCCCGCCGGTCATGGCCACGGCGCTGTTGAACAGGATCTTGTAGGTCAGGTTCACGCCGGCATGGATCGACTGGCGCACCGCCAGCAGGCCGGAGTGGTTGTAGGTGCCGTCGCCCAGGTTGGCGAACATGTGGGTGCGCTTGCTGAACGGTGCCTGGCCCATCCAGTGCACGCCTTCGCCGCCCATCTGCGACCAGGAAGTGGTCGAGCGGTCCATCCACACCACCATGCCGTGGCAGCCGATGCCGGCCGTCGCGACCGAGCCTTCCGGCACTTTGGTGCTGGTGTTGTGCGGGCAGCCCGGGCAGAACCATGGCAGGCGGTCGGTGGCGCGCGCATCGCCCTGGGCGGTGGCGCGTTCCTTCGCTTCGATTTCCTGCAGGCGCACGTCCATGCGCGCGGCCACGTCGGCCGGCACGCCCAGCGCCTTGAGCCGCTGCGCGATGGCCTTGGCCACCAGCGCGGGCGAGAGATCGGCCTTGGCGCGCAGCAGCCAGTCCTCGGCGGGCTTGCGGTGGCTCCATTCGCCGCCGGCGCCGTCGGTGTGGTGGTACTTGCCGAAGACGGCCGGGCGGGCGGCGGGCGGGTAGTGGTACAGCTCGTCCTTGAGCTGCTGTTCGATGATGGGACGCTTTTCCTCGACCACCAGGATTTCGCGCAGCCCGCGCGCAAAGTCGCGCACGCTGTCGGGCTCCAGCGGCCATACCACGCTGACCTTGTGCAGCCGGATGCCGAGCGCGCGGCAGGTGGCGTCATCCAGGCCGAGATCAAGCAGGGCCTGGCGCGTGTCGCTGTAGGCCTTGCCGCTGGCGATGATGCCAAGGCGGTCGTTGGATCCCTCGATCACGTTGCGGTTCAGGCGGTTGGCGCGCACATAGGCGAGCGCGGCCGGCCACTTGAACTCCATCATGCGCGCCTCGGCCGCGAGCGGATCGTCAGGCCAGCGGATATGCAGGCCGCCGTCGGGCAGGGCGAAGTCTTCCGGCAGCACGATGCGCACGCGATCCGAGTCGGTGGTCACCGAGGCGCCCGATTCCACCACCTCCTGCACGGTCTTCATGCCGGCCCACAGTCCGCTGAAGCGGCTCATGGCCAGGGCATGCACGCCCAGGTCGAGGATGTCCTGCACATTGGATGGGAAGAACACCGGCAGCCCGCACGCCATGAAGGTGTGGTCGCTCTGGTGGGCCAGCGTGCTGCTCTTGGAGACGTGGTCATCGCCGGCGAGTGCGATCACGCCGCCCAGCGGCGAGGTGCCGGCAAGGTTGGCATGCTTGAGCGCATCGCCGCTGCGGTCGACGCCGGGGCCCTTGCCGTACCAGATGCCGAATACGCCGTCGTAGCGCTTGCTGGCGGCATCGAAGTCCAGTTGCTGCGAGCCCCATACCGCCGTGACGCCGAGTTCCTCGTTGACGCCGGGTTTGAAGACCACGTGGTTATCGGCAAGATGCTTCCTTGCCTGCCACAGCGCCTGGTCGTAGGTGCCGAGGGGCGAACCGCGGTAGCCGGAAATAAAGGCGGCAGTGTTGTGGCCGGCCGCGGCATCGCGCTTGCGCTGCAACAGCGGCAGGCGTACCAGCGCCTGCACGCCGCTCATGTAGGCACGGCCGGAGTCCAGCGCGTACTTGTCGTCGATCGACACGGCTTGCATCGCCTGCCGGGCCGCGTCGGGGAGGATTGGAGCATTCATAAGGGCGGTTTTCAGGCAAACAGGGTTGAACGGGGCCTGCCGGCGTGCCTTGGCACCCGGATTCCAGGCAATACAGGTGATGGAAGCGGCGCTAGCCGGGGAGGGGGATGCCGAGTTCCCGGCCTAGCGCATCCAGTTCCCGCACGACCGCGTCGGGCAGGGCGATGCCTTGCTCGCGGCCTTCGCGTTCGAGCGCTTCGCCACGGTGTCCGGGGAGCCGTGCGTCGGTGCCGCCGGCGGCAAGATAGTTGCCGGTCCACTGCGCCATGTAGTCCGCGAACAGGTCCTTGCCGGCAAAGGCGTCCGGCTTGACCAGCCAGACAAAACCGCCCTGGCGGCCGACCGCGCCGGCGCCTGAGACGGTGTTGCGCGCGGGAGAAAGCGAGTCCGCGGTGGCGGCCATGGCGCCGGCCAGGCACTCCACCATCATGGCGATACCGATGCCCTTGTGCCCGCCGGTGGGCAGCAGCGAGCCTGCCAGCGCGCGTTGCGCATCGGTGGTCGGATGGCCGTCGGCGTCGAGCGCCCAGCCCGCGGGAATCGGCTTGCCTTCACGGGCGGCCAGCAGGATGTGGCCGCGGGCGGCGACGCTGCAGGCGACGTCGAACACGATCGGCGCCGCGCCCGGCAACGGGCAGCCGAAGGCAATGGGGTTGTGCCCGATCGCGGCGCGGGCAAAGCCTTCCATGCCCAGCACGGGCGGCGTGCGCTGTCCGACCATGCAGAAGGCACCCGCCTCGGCAGCCAGCAGCGCCGGGATGCCCAGCGCGCCGAGATGGCCGCACGATTGCACGGCAACCAGCACCGACGCGCACGATTGCAGCGCCTCCAGCCCCAGTTGCACGGCACGCGGGCCCGCGATCTGGCCCATGGCGCCGTCGGCGTCGAGCACGATGCCGCCCGGGAAGGCCTTGTGCGAGATACTGGGGCGCGGGTTGAAATCGCCGGCACGCAGGCGTTCGACGTAGGAGGGCACCCGCGTCAGCCCATGCGTCTTGTAGCCGCGCAGTTCGCTGCGCACCAGCGCGGCGGCGGCTTCCGTCGCGTGGTCGGGCGCGACGCCGCACGACTCGAACACGGCGGCGGTCCAGCGCGCAAGGCTGTCGGTGTTCCAGCGGATACTCATGTCGATTTCTCCCGCACGATCATCAGGCGCTCCGCGAACGGGGCGGCATAGACCGACTGGTAGTAGAGCGGCTGGTCGCGCAGCGTGTAGCCGCGCAACTCCATGATGAATGCCGGCGCCTCCGGGTCGAGCCCGAGTTCCTGCGCGGCCGCGGCCGGGGCCGGGCCGAAGCGGATCCACTGGTCCACGCGCAGCGTCGGCAGCGACAGGCGCTGGCCGATCAGCTCGCGCAGATTCTTCTCCAGGGCATCGCGGTCCAGCCCGCCGAGTTGCGCGAAGTCTTCCTCGCGCAGCCAGAACTCGCTGTAGAGATCGAAGCGGCCGCCGACACTGATCACGCGCTCGATGCGCACGTAGCCGTCACCGGCGAGGAACTCCGACCACGGTCCCTTGCGCTTGATCCGCTTTACCGAGCGCGCGTGGACGTAGGACGGCAGCTCGTTGCCCTGTTCATCGCGAAAGCGCAGGTAACGGACATCGGCCGGCGCAACGCGCGTCCCGGAGACAAAGGTGCCCCGTCCCTGTTCGCGCGTGATCAGTCCGGAGTGCGTGAGCCGCGCCAATGCCTTCTGGATCGTGCCGACGCTGACCCCATGGAAGCTGGCGAGCTCGCCCTCGGAGGGCAGGCGGTCGCCCTCGCGCAGCGCGCCGGATTCGATGGAGCGGATGATCGCGTCGGAGACGCTGCTAAGTTTGGTCATGGTTGTTCAGAGGCTCAGTGCGAATCGACTGACCGCGGTCTCCCGGATATCGAGCACCTCGCTGGTCAGCCGCGTGCCGGATGCGATGTCCATCGCATAGCCAAACAGCTGCTCGCCGAGGTCGGAGATCTTGTCCCCGTTCTGCAGGACTCCGCTGACATCGAAGTCAATGTTGTCGGCCATGGTGTGCAGGGTATTGACGTTGCCACACACCTTGACGGTCGGTGCCACCATGCTGCCGATCGGGTTGCCCACCCCCGTGCCGAAGAAGGTGAGCTGGCATCCGCCGGCAGCCAGCGCAGTGAGATTTTCCACTGCCGCGGCCGGCGCGTCCATGAAATGCAGCCCCTTCTTCTGCGGTGCCTCGCCATAGCGCAGCACGCCCACCAGCGGGCTGGTGCCGGCCTTGGCCATCGCGCCCAGCGCCTTTTCCTCGACCGTGGTCAGGCCGCCGCGCTTGTTGTCAGGCGATGGCTGGTCCTCGCGCATGTCGACGCCGCGCGAGATCGCCAGGTTTTCCATATTGCGCACCGCCGTGACAAAGGCCTCGCGCACCCGGCCATCGGCCGCGCGCTCGGCGAACAGGTGCTCGGCGCCGATGAACTCCGAGGTCTCGGAAATGATCACGGTGCCGCCCCCGGCGATCACCATGTCCGCCATGCGGCCGATCACCGGATTGCAGCTCAGTCCGGAAGTGGTGTCAGAACCGCCGCACTCGACGCCGATCACCAGCGACGACACCGGGCACGGCACGCGGCGCGCCTTCGACGCCGCCAGCGAGAGCCGGCTGGCCTTGCGCGTGCCTTCGGCAATGCATGCGACCGTGCCGTCGGGCTGCAGGTGCACGCATTCGACCGGCTTGCCGGTGCTGCGGATGCGGCGTGCGACCTCTTCCGTCGACGAGTCTTCCAGGCCCACCAGCAGCACCGCGGCGATATTCGGATTGCGGCCAAGGCCGGCCAGCGACTCGAACGCGAAATCCAGGTCGGCGCCGAACTGTCCGCGCACGAACAGCGTCGTGACCGGGATGCAGCCGCCCACCGTGCGGGCAATGGTGCGGGTGACCGGATTGCAGTTGTCCATCACGGAAACCACCGCGACCCAGTTGCGCACACCGACCGCGCCGTTCTCGCGCGGGTATCCGAGGAAGGTTGTTGTCATCTGCATTACCCCTTTTGCAGGTCGCCGCGGGCACGCGCCGACTCGATGTTGTGAACGTGCATGTGTTCGCCGGCGCGCACCGCGCGGCTGGCGCGGCCGATGACCTGGCCGTACTTCACGATGGTCTCTCCCTCGACCGTGTCGGCGATGCAGATCTTGTGGCCGAACGGCACGTCTTGCAGCAGCACCAGCTTGCCGTGTTGCTCGCCTTCCAGCGCGCAGGCGTCGCCGGCCTGGCCGGCGTCCAGCAGGGTGGCCACATTGTCGGCCGGGTTCAGTACGATGGCTCGTGGCATTGATAAACTCCTGTATAGGTGTTGAGATCAAATGTAGGGAGCAGGCTGCCATACGGTCAAGAAAAAATAGAAGGACTCAGAGAAAACCACTACTCCAACAGTGAAAGTCCTATATAGAAGTTTATTGACATCGATCCGGCCGCTGTCTATCGTCATGACAACGGCGATGTTGTCTGCGCCGGAGCATCGACGCAGTGAATCAACGGAGAAGGCCGACATGAACGTCATGTCACACAAGGAGAAGATCGCGAAGCTGCAGGCCCTGCGCGCACGCCTGGATCCGCTGGAGGATTTCGGCCTGTGGTTCTGGGCAGGCATGACCGCCGGCACCCATGCCGTCAATGCAGCACTGCATCAGGCGCGCATCACGCTTGACGACGACAGGTTCCCGACGCAACCCGGCGTCTACCTGGTGCCGCAGCCAGATGGCAGCCTGAAGCCGGCGTTCCGGCCGCTGGGCGACGTGCTGCATGTCGGCCGCCCGAAAGTGGAGGGGCCGGTGCCTGCCGATATCGCCGAGATGATGGAAGCGATGGAGCACATCGAGCACTACCGCGATCCTTGCCTGCGCGAGGGGCTGGCGCCCACTGCCGGGATTGCCGCGGGTTGCGACGCCGCGCTGCGCCGCTGCCTGGACTTGCTGGAAGCGCGCCTGGAGGGAGGCCGCCATGAACATTGAACAGCACATGGCGATGGCGCGCAGTCTCGAGGCGTCGCTGCAGAAGTGCTCCAGCGCCGACTATGAGATGACCATCGAAGGCGCGATGCTGGCGGGAACGCACTGGCTGAACGCGCTGCTGCACAAGCTGGGCGCGACATCGCCGCAGGCGGATGTGTTCCACACCTACCTGCTGACGGTCAATGAATTCCGGCGGCTGGCGGTGGCGGCGGAGAGGCCGCTGCAGGCCCTGGCCGCCATCGAGGATACGCGGGCGCCATTTGTACGCGGCAACCATCCGGGTGGCGAAGCTGCCGCCGAACGGGCGCTGGAACTGCTTTCGCTGATCCGCGCGACGGCGCTGGGCGGCGCATAGCAAGTCAAGACACAGCAAGAGACACGTCGAGAGACAGGGAAAGGAGACAACAGTGAAGGCAGTCCGTGTAGTACCGGGCCCCGAGGGCGGCAAGGTCGAAGTGCAGGATATCCCCGTGCCGGTGGCGGCGGCGGGGCAGGTACTGGTGAGGGTGCGCGCTGCCGGCCTCAACCGTGGCGAAATCAACCAGGCGAAGGAGCTGCGCTCGGGCAACACGATTACCACCGGCGTCGAATTTGCCGGCGAGATCGCGGAAGTCGGCGAAGGCGTCAGCGGTTGGCGCAAGGGCGACCGCGTGATGGGCCATGGCCGCGGCTGCCAGGCGGAGTACGTGGTGGCCGACCCGTTGGCACTGATCCCGGTGCCGGACGGCTTGTCGTGGATCGATGCCGCGGCGTTCCCCAACGTCTTTATCACCGCGCATGACGCACTGGTCACCAACGGCCGCCTGGTGGCGGGCGAGTCGGTGCTGGTCAACGGCGCCTCGGGCGGCGTGGCGATGGCGGCGATCCAGATCGCCTCGCTGATGGGCGCCCGGCCCGTGATCGCGTCCTCGCGCTCGGCGGCCAAGCTGGACAAGATCAGCCAGTTCGGCGTGGATGTCGGCATCGACGCCTCGCAGGACGACCAGGTCGAGGTGGTCTTGCAGGCCACCGGCAACAAGGGCGTCGACATCATCATCGATACCGTCGGCGGTCCGGTGTTCGAGGCCAATATGAAAAGCCTGGCGGTCAAGGGCCGCCTGGTGAACATCGCGCGGCTGGGCTCGGCGACCGCCCAGATCGACCTGGCGCAGCTCTGGCTCAAGCGCCTGCAACTGATCGGCGTGACCTTCCGCACCCGCACCGAACAGGAGCGGCTGGAGTGCATCCAGGCCTGCGCGCGCGACATGCTGCCGTTCTTGCGCGCGGGCCGCGTGCGCCTGCCGATCGACCGGACCTTTGCCATGACCGACATCGACGCCGCGCATGCGTACATGAAGCAAGACCAGCACGTCGGCAAGATCGTGTTGCTGGTCGACTGATTCGACAGAAAGCGATAGATAAGAGGAGACATGATGACAATCCAGATCAAGCCGCTGACCGGCTCCGTGGCTGCAGCCGTGACCGGTGTCGACCTGAACCAGCCGCTCGACGACGCCAGCTTCGAGATCCTGCACCGGGCGTTCCTGGAGCATGGCGTGCTGGTATTCCGCGGCCAGCAGCTGCAACCGGCCGCGCAGGTCGCGTTCGCCCGGCGCTGGGGCAAGCCGGTGCAGGGCAACCCGCTGCTCAAGGGCCTGACCGAGTTCCCGGAACTGGCCCAGGTCACCAGGATCCCGAAGGAAACCGCCTCGACCGAGGCCTGGCATTCGGACTCGATCTACACCGAGGTGCCGCCGAAGATCTCGATCCTGTCGGCGGTCACCATCCCCATCGGCGGCGACACCATGTGGTGCAACCAGTACGTCTCGTACGACCGCCTGTCGCCGGCGATGCAGCGCATGATCGAAGGGCTGCGGGCCCGCTTCTCGGGGGCGCGGCTGGCCAGGATGACGGGTTCGGACAAGGTGCCGATGGCGGTGCACCCGATCGTGCGCACGCACCCGGAGACCGGGCGCAAGGCGCTCTATGTCGGCCACCCCGACACCGCGCAGTGCATCGAAGGCATGACCGAAGCGGAGAGCCGCCCGCTGCTCGACTTCCTGTATGAGCACTCGGTGTCGCCGGACAACGTCTACCGCCATATGTGGCAGGAGGGCGATGTGGTGATGTGGGACAACCGCTGCACCATGCACTACGCCGTGCAAGACTATGGCAATGCCGACCGCGTGCTGAACCGCGTCACGCTGGAAGGGGAAGTGCCACGCTGAGCTGTACCGCCAAAACCGGCGCCGCGCCTTGCCCGTTGATCCGGCACGCGGCGCCCGGCACACAGGTTGCCCGTCCACCCCCGACGCACGGAATGCACGGGAACAAAGGAGATTGAAATGCAGATAGGGATCCCGACTGAGACGCGGGCGGGGGAGGCGCGCGTTGCTGCAACGCCGGAGACCGTGAAGAAATACGTGGCACAGGGCCACCAGGTCATATTGCAGGCTGGCGCCGGCGTGCGTGCCAGCCAGACAGACAGCGGCTATGAGGCCGCGGGCGCGCGCATCGGCAGCGCCGCCGAGGCGCTGGGCGCCCAGCTGGTGCTGAAGGTGCGCGCACCGGACGAAGCCGAGCTGGCGCAGATGAAGCCGGGCGCCGTGCTGGTCGGCATGCTCAATCCCTTCGACGCCGAGAACAACGCGCGCATGTCCGCCGCGAGCATCACGGCCTTTGCCCTGGAAGCCGCGCCGCGCACCACGCGCGCGCAGAGCATGGACGTGCTGTCGTCGCAGGCCAACATCGCCGGCTACAAGGCCGTGCTGGTGGCAGCGCACCACTACCAGCGCTTCATGCCGATGCTGATGACCGCCGCCGGCACCGTCAAGGCGGCGCGCGTGCTGATTCTTGGCGCGGGCGTCGCCGGCCTGCAGGCCATCGCCACGGCCAAGCGGCTGGGCGCGGTGATCGAGGCCTCCGATGTGCGCCCCGCGGTCAAGGAGCAGATCGAATCGCTCGGCGGCAAGTTCCTCGACGTGCCTTTCCTCACCGACGACGAGCGCGAGATCGCGCAGGGCGTGGGCGGCTATGCGCGCCCGATGCCGCCGGACTGGATGAAGCGCCAGGCCGAACTGGTCCACCAGCGCGCGATCCAGGCCGATATTGTCATCACCACCGCGCTGATCCCCGGGCGCAAGGCGCCGGTGCTGCTGCAGGAAGCGACCGTGCAGCAGATGAAGCCGGGCTCGGTGGTGGTCGACCTGGCCGCCGCGCAGGGCGGCAACTGCCCGCTGACGGTGGCCGACGAAGTGGTCGAACGCCACGGCGTCGTGCTGATCGGACACACCAACCTGGCCAGCATGGTCGCGGCGGACGCCTCGGCGCTGTATGCGCGCAATGTGCTGGACTTCCTCAAGCTGGTCATCGACAAGGACGGCCAGTTCACGCTGAACCTGGAAGACGACATCGTCGCCGCCTGCCTGATGACGCGGCGCGAAGAACTGGCGCTGGCCAGCTGAACCGGCAATCAAGGAGATCTCGATGGAAATAGTTGGCCACACGGTGATCAACCTGATCATCTTTGTACTGGCGATCTACGTGGGCTACCACGTGGTCTGGACGGTCACGCCCGCGCTGCACACGCCGCTGATGGCGGTGACCAATGCGATCTCGGCCATCATCATCGTCGGCGCCATGCTGGCCGCCGGCCTGACCGAGGGCTACGTTGGCCGCGCAATGGGCACGCTGGCGGTGGCGCTGGCGGCGGTGAATGTGTTCGGCGGCTTCCTGGTCACGCAGCGCATGCTGGAGATGTTCAGGAAGAAGGCACCCAAGGCACAGCCCGAAGCCAAGGGGCAGCCTGGCGGCAAACTGGCGGAGGTAGCGCAATGAATGGCCTGTCGATGAATATGGTGACGCTGTCTTACCTGAGCGCGTCGGTGTGCTTTATCCAGGCGCTCAAGGGGCTGTCACACCCGACCACGGCGCGGCGCGGCAATGTCTTCGGCATGGCCGGCATGGTGGTTGCGGCACTCACCACGGTGGCGCTGATCTTCAAGCTGAAGAGCGAGTTGTTGTCCGGTGGGGCGGACCCGTCCGCGCCGGGCACCGGCCTGGCGCTGATCCTGGCCGCGCTGGTGGTGGGCGGCGGCATCGGCGCCTATGTGGCGAAGAGAGTCCAGATGACCAAGATGCCCGAGCTGGTCGCGGCGATGCACTCGCTGATCGGCCTGGCCGCGGTGTTCATCGCGGTGGCGGCAGTGGCCGAGCCCGCTGCCTTCGGCATCACGGCTGCCGGTTTGCATGACATTCCGCTGGGCAACCGCATCGAGCTCTTCATCGGCTGCTTCGTCGGCGCGATTACGTTCTCGGGCTCGGTGATCGCCTTCGGCAAGCTGGCCGGACGCTACAAGTTCCGCCTGTTCCAGGGCGCTCCGGTGGTGTTTGCCGGCCAGCACTGGCTGAACCTGCTGCTGGCGGTGGCGATGGTGGGCTTTGGCATCGCGTTCTTCCTGACGCAGGCGTGGATGCCGTTCCTGGTCATGCTGGCCCTCGCCTTCGTGCTGGGCGTGCTGATCATCATCCCGATCGGCGGCGCCGACATGCCGGTGGTGGTGTCGATGCTGAACTCGTATTCGGGCTGGGCAGCGGCGGGCATCGGCTTCTCGCTGAACAACCCGATGCTGATCATCGCGGGCTCGCTGGTGGGCTCCTCCGGTGCGATCCTGTCGTACATCATGTGCCGGGCGATGAACCGATCGTTCTTCAACGTGATCCTGGGCGGCTTCGGCAGCGACGCCGCGGCCGCGAGCGGCCCGGCAGGGCAGGCCCAGCGCAACGTGAAAGCGGGCTCGGCCGATGACGCCGCCTTCCTGATGGGCAATGCGGAGACGGTCATCATCGTGCCGGGCTACGGCCTTGCGGTCGCGCGCGCCCAACACGCGCTCAAGGAGTTGACCGAAGCGCTCACGGAAAAAGGCGTGACCGTGAAATACGCGATCCACCCCGTCGCGGGCCGCATGCCGGGCCATATGAACGTGCTGCTGGCCGAGGCCGAGGTGCCGTACGACCAGGTCTTCGAGATGGAAGACATCAACAGCGAGTTCGGCCAGGCCGACGTGGTGCTGGTGCTGGGCGCCAACGACGTGGTCAACCCGGCGGCCAAGAACGACCCCAAGTCGCCGATTGCCGGCATGCCGATCCTGGAGGCCTACAAGGCCAAGACCATCATCATCAACAAGCGCTCCATGGCCGCCGGCTACGCCGGGCTGGACAACGAGCTGTTCTACATGGACAAGACCATGATGGTGTTCGGCGACGCCAAGAAGGTGGTCGAGGACATGCTCAAGGGCGCCTGAGCCCAATGCAGCGGAGACAAGCAATGAACCAGCAAGAACGCAACCTCGGCCTGTTTGCCGATCTGGAGGGCAAGGTGGCCCTGGTGACCGGGGCCTTTGGCGGCCTGGGCCTGCATTTTGCGCGGACGCTGGCGCGCGCCGGCTGCAAGGTGGCACTTGCGGGGCGGCGCGTGGCCGAAGGCGAGGCCGTGCTGGCGGACCTGTCCAGGCGGGGCGGGCAAGGCTGCGTCGTTGCGCTCGACGTCAGGGACCCTGCGTCGGTCGGTGCGGCGTTCGAGGCAGCGCGCCAACAGCTCGGCCCGGTCCAGGTGGTCGTCAACAGCGCCGGCATCGCCACCACCGGGCCGGCCATGGAGGTGGAGGAGGACGCCTGGCAAGGCGTGATCGACACCAACCTGAACGGCGCCTGGCGCGTGGCGCAGTGCGCGGCGCGGATGATGCGCGAGGCCGGCAACGGCGGCAGCATCGTCAATATCGCGTCGATCCTCGGCCTGCGCGTGGCGCAGCAGGTTCCCGCCTACACCGCCGCGAAGGCGGGCCTGATCCACCTGACGCGCTCGCTGGCGCTGGAATGGGCGCGGCATGGGATCCGCGTCAACGCGCTGGCGCCGGGCTACTTCGAGACCGACATCAACCGCGGCTTCTTCGAGACCGACAGCGGCCGGGCCATGATCGGGCGCATTCCGCAGCGCCGGCTGGGCCAGCCCAGCCAGCTCGACGGCGCGCTGCTGCTGCTGGCCTCGGATGCGTCCGACTACATGACCGGTACGGTGCTGCCCGTGGACGGCGGCCACGCGGTCAGCTCGCTCTGAGCCCACCCGCAATCGAGGAGAGCGATCCGATGCAACCAGCCCTTGCAGTTTCCGCCGCCACCGGCGGTTCGGGTTTCGACAGCGCTGCGCTGGCAGCGCTGCTGCACGCAGAAGGCCTGATCGACCGGCCCGAACTGACCCTGGAGCGCCTGGCCGGCGGCCAGTCCAATCCGACCTACCGGCTGGCCTGCGATGCACAGCAGTACGTGCTGCGCACCAAGCCGCCGGGGCAGCTGCTGTCGTCCGCCCATGCCATCGACCGCGAGTACCGCGTGATGCACGCGCTGCGCGACAGCGACGTGCCGGTGCCCCCGGTCTACCTGTACAGCGAAGACACCGCGATCCTTGGCACGCCCTTCTACCTGATGGGATTCCTGCAGGGCCGCGTGATCTATGACCAGTCCCTGCCGGACCAGTCCCCGCAACAGCGCGCCGCGATCTACCGCGAGATGAACCGCGTGATCGGCGCCTTGCACCGCGTCGACTACCGCGCCGCCGGCCTGGCGGACTATGGCAGGAGCGGCGGCTACGTGGCGCGCCAGGTCGCGCGCTGGGCCGGCCAGTGCCGCGACACCGGCATGGGCGACAACAAGGCGCTGGCGGCGCTGGCAGAGTGGCTGCCGCAGCACGTCCCGGACGCTGAGCAGACCAGCGTGGTGCATGGCGACTACCGCATGGACAACCTCGTCTTCCATCCCACCGAGCCCCGCGTCATCGGCGTGCTCGACTGGGAGCTGTCCACGCTCGGCCACCCGCTGGCGGACCTGGCCTACCACTGCATGAGCTGGCATATCCCGGCCGACCTGTGGCGCGGCATCGGCGGGCTCGACCTGCAGGTGCTGGGCATTCCGGATGAGGCGGCCTATCTGCGCTGGTACGGCGAAACCAACGGCACGCACGCGCTCGAGCACTGGGACTTCTATCTCGCCTACAACTTCTTCCGGCTGGCGGCGATCATGCACGGCATCGGGCAGCGTGCCAGGAGCGGCAACGCCGCCGCGGCGGATGCCGTGGAGACCGGCAGGAAGGCTGCGCCGCTGGCCGAGCTGGGGTGGCAATTCGCCATGCGCTACCGCGCGGCAGGGCGCTAGCGTCGGCGCACGGCCCGGCGCCAGCCGGATCGAAGCTCCCGCAGGTGACGGAGTCTGCCCTGGGTTCCCTATCGGGAATCAAAGTTTGCCTTCCGATCCGGCCTGGCTTAAAGATAGGAAGGGGAGATGGGCCCATGGATTCATGGCCGCATCGGAACCGGGCTGTCTGGCATCCCGAGCCTTCAGGAGACGTCAATGAGTGTGCTGATGCTTGTGAATATCGATACGGCGACAACCGACGAGGAAATCCAGGAGTTCATCGGTCGCTACGGCTTCCCGGCCTGCGATGAGATCGAACGCGTGCCGGGAGACGGCACCCGCCCGGCGGTGTCGCTGCATTTCAATTCGATCGATGGGGCCGCGCTGCGGCTGCTGCAGCCGCGCATCAACCACCTGTTCTGGAAGCAGCGCAAGGTGGACGCGATGGTTCTGACCGAGCGCTTCGAATAGGCCGCTGCCGCGGCTGGCGGGCATGTGGGACCCGTGCTTCCTCGCTTGCCCGCCTCGGGGCATGCCGTGGCGGAGGAGGCAAGATGAACAGGCGATACAGGATCCTGCACGCGCTGGCATGCAGTGCCGCGATGCTTGCGGGTGCAATGCCGGCGGGGCCGGCCGCTGCCTATTTTGACCACTACCTTGGCGGCACCATCGTCGGCACGCTTACCCAGGACCAGCTCACGGCGTTGACGGATGTCTTCCGCAGGACCCTGGAGCAGGGCGCCGACGGCGCCCGCATGCCGTTCAGGCTGCCACCCGATACGCGGGAGCGGCAGGTCGAAGGTTCCTTCACGCCATTGCAATCCCGGCGCGACCACGGCGACCGCTGCCGGCAACTGCGCAGCGAATTCCGCCGGGCCGGCGAAACCGAAGCCTGGACCGGGTGGTACTGCAAGGAGAAGGACGGCAACTGGAGGTCGCGCAAGCTGCCGAAGTAGGGGCTCCGGGCGGCCGAGGGTCTGTTCCATATGGGGGGGACAGACCCTAGTACCGCTCCTCCACATACCGATACGGATAGTCGGGCTCCCGGTATCCGCCCGCCTTCTGCCTGGCAGGCAGCTTGACTGGCTTGCGTTCGATCGCCTTGTACGGGATCTGTGCCAGCAGGTGCGTGATGATGTTCAGGCGCGCCCGGCGCTTGTCATTGGAATTGGCCACATGCCACGGGGCATAGTCGGTGTCGGATGCGGCAAACATGGCGTCGCGCGCGCGTGAATAGTCGTGCCAGCGGCTGTATGAGCGCAAGTCCATGTCAGTGAGCTTCCAGACCTTGCGGCCGTCGTTGATGCGCCCCAGCAGGCGGCGGGTCTGCTCCTCCGGGCTGACCTCGAGCCAGTACTTGATCAGGATGATGCCGGAATGCACGATGGCGCGTTCGACCAGTGGGACGGCGCGCAGAAACTCGTCGGCCTGCGCTTCGGTGCAGAATCCCATCACGCGTTCGACGCCGGCGCGGTTGTACCAGCTCCGGTCGAAGATGACGATCTCTCCCGCGGCGGGCAGGTGCGGCAGGTAGCGCTGCACGTACATCTGGCTCTTTTCGCGGTCGGTCGGCGCGGGCAGGGCGATCACGCGGAAAATGCGCGGGCTGACGCGTTCCGTGATGGCCTTGATGGTGCCGCCCTTGCCGGCACCGTCGCGCCCTTCGAACACCACGCAGACCTTGCTGCCGCTGGCCTGCACCCATTGCTGCAGCTTGACCAGCTCGACATGAAGGGCGAAGAGCTCCTTCTGGTATGCCTTCTCCGACATGCGCTCGCGCGGCTGCCGGTCCGGCTTTTCGTCGAGGCTGTCGGCCGGGACTGGTTCGCGCGGCGGCTCCGTCTGGCTCCGGTTGTCGTCGTAGCGCTTCCCTTTCCGCTTGGCCATGATCTTCCTCCACTGACGTACCGGTGCCTTGAGGGTCCGGTCATGCACCTTCAAACCGGGGGTACCGCTTGCATGCGCACAGGCGGCTCGTTTCTACGATAGAAGCAAAATCGGGGGAAATCCTCATGCAGATCCATTATCCTGGCGCAACCCTTGCCGGCTGGCCTGCCGGACGGCGACCGGAATTCGGTTGAATTTCAATGTGTTCCGTACTACCTTCGTAGCGCGTATGGAGCAATATCCGCTCCGTATGTCGTCTGGCAATGGCACGCGGCAGGAGAACTTCCTCCGGCCCGGTGCGCTGCCCCAGTACGCCTCGGATGGCTCCGTCACCAGTTGCGAGGAGGGAACATGGCCTTTCTGGTCAGGCGGCTGCTTCAGTCCGGCTGTGCGTGGCTGTTTGTCGCGCTGGCGGCGGCAGCGGGCGGCGCCGCTGCCCAGGACGCACCGAAGCCGCCACCCACCTTCAAGCCCGAGGAGCTTGAGGCGCTGGTCGCGCCGATCGCGCTCTATCCCGATTCCGTGTTGTCGCAGGTGCTGATGGCCTCCACCTATCCGCTTGAGATCGTGCACGCGGCGCGCTGGGTCAAGGCCAACCCCAAGGTCAAGGGCGACGCCGCGGTCAAGGCCGTGGCCGACCAGCCCTGGGATGTCAGCGTGAAGTCGCTGGTGGCCTTCCCGCAGGTGCTTGAGCCGATGAACGACAAGCTCGACTGGACCCAGAAGCTGGGCGATGCCTTCCTGGCCCAGGAGAAAGACGTGCTGGCCGCGGTCCAGCGGCTGCGCAACAAGGCCCAGCAATCCGGCAACCTCAAGACCACTGAACAGCAGAACGTCATTGTCGAGCCCGCGACCACCGCGGCGCCAGGCGTGCAGACCGTGGTGCGCATCGAACCGGCCGACCCGCAGGTCATCTACGTCCCGGCCTACAACCCCACCGTGGTCTACGGTTCCTGGGGTTATCCGTCCTACCCGCCGTACTACTGGCCGCCTTATCCCGCCTACTACCCGGGCGCCGCGCTGGCCACGGGCTTTGCCTGGGGCGTCGGGCTGGCCGCCGCCGGGGCGATCTTCGGCAACTGCAACTGGGGCGGCGGCGACGTGAACGTCAATGTCAACCGGGCCACCAATATCGACCGCAACTTTGACCGCACCAAGGTGCAGAGCGGCGGGCGCTGGCAGCACGACGCCGCTCACCGGCAGGGCGTGGCCTACCGCGACAATGCCACGCGCGAGAAATTCTCCCGGGATGTGCCAGGTGGGGACCGGCGCAATGAGTTCCGGGGTCGCGAGGGCGGTGCCGGCGTGTCCGACCGCGCGGCGCGCGACCGGGCCGGCGGGCAGGACCGGGCGGGTGCCGGAGACCGGGCCGGAGACCGGGCGGGTAATCGGGCGGGAGGCGCCGGAGACCGGGCCGGTGATCGCGCTGGCGAACGGGGCGGTGATCGGGCCGGGGTCTCTGACCGGGCCGGTGTATCGGACCGCGCAGGGGCCGCCGATCGGTCACGGGGCGGCGGTGAACGGGCCACCACCGTAGCCGACCGCGGCGGCGGTGGCGGGCGGGACAACGCATTCCAGGGCGTGGGCGGCGGCGCGGCGTCGCAGCGCGACTTTGATCGCGGACGCTCCAGCATGCAGTCGGCCGGAGGCCGCGCAAGCGGCGGCGTCAGCAGCGGCGTCAGCGGCGGCGGCGGCGGGGGCGTGGCGGCGGCGGCTTCAGCGGCGGCGGGGGCCGTGGCGGCGGCGGACGCGGTGGCAGGCGCTAGCGGACCAGGGAGCCTCGATCATGACGTCACCACTAAGCCTTGCCCGATCCCTGCCTGGCCGCCTGGCCTGCGCGCTGGCGCTTGCGCTCGCGCTGACCGTTGCCGGCATGCATGCCGCGCACGCGCAGAAGTCCTTCAAAACCCCCGAGGCTGCCATGAACGCCTTTGGCGAGGCGGTCGCCACCAGCGACGACGATGCCATGAAGGTGCTGCTGGGCGCCAGGATCCACGACCTGATCCCGCCAGTCGGCGCCGACATCCGATACCGCTTTCTCGAGGCCTGGCGGATCTCGCATGCGGTCCAGCCAGAGGGCGACAGCCATGCCCGCATCGCCGTAGGCAATGACGGCTGGACCCTGCCAGTGCCGCTGGTGAAGACATCGAAGGGCTGGCAGTTCGATACGCGTGCCGGGGTCGACGAGACGCGCATACGCCGCATCGGCCGCAATGAACTCGCCGTGATCCAGACCATGCTCGCGGTCTATGACGCCCAGCGCGAATACGCCCGGACCGATCATGACGGCGACGGCCTGCTGGCCTACGCAGGCAAGCTTGCGAGTACGCCGGGCAAGCAGGACGGGCTGTACTGGCCGACATCGGAGGGCAAGCCGCCCAGCCCGCTCGGGGTTGCGTTCCTCACGGCCGGCCGGCACAACCCGGGGCAGGGCGGCTACTACGGCTATCACTTCAAGCTGCTGACCGCGCAGGGGCCCAACGCACCCGGCGGCGCGTACAACTATGTCGTCAATGGCAAGCTGTTCGGCGGCTTCGCCGTGCTGGCCTGGCCGGTGCGGTATGGCGATACCGGCGTGAAGAGCTTCATGGTCAGCCACGATGGCCAGGTCTATGAGCGCGACCTGGGGCCGGACAGCGCCGGCAAGGCCGCGGCGACCAAGACCTTCGATCCCGGCCCTGGCTGGAGCAAGGTGACACCATGAAGCATGGGCTCGGGCTCCTGGCGGGTGTTGCCGTGTTCGCCGCAGTGCCGGTGCTGACGGCATGCTATCCCTACCCTTACCCTGCCGAGGTGGTCCCGACCACCTACCCGGGGCTGCAGCCCAGCCGCTACGACCGCGCCTTTGCCGCGGCCGCCGGCGCCATGCGCGACCAGGGCGTGGCGATCAGCACGGAGGATGCCGTTGCCGGCACGGTGGAGGGAACCCGCAACAACCTGCCGGTGAGGGCCAGCGTGCGCCGCCAGGCCGACGGCACGGTGCGGGTGCAGTTCGACGGCACCGACCCGTCGGATCCCCGCCTGCTGGAGCGCATCTCGCGCAGCTACGACGCGCGCATGGGCCGCTGAGCCGCGCTGCGCCACCCTTGCCGCCAACCACTCAAGGCTGCGCACGCGGAATGACCGGCGCCCCCGGCGCGGGACTGGCCGGGCGCTGCGGATACACCGACGTGCCAAAGGTGTTGCCCATGCGATGGCTGGTGGCCGCCTCGTTATAAAGGCCGAGCTGGTTCGAGGGCCGCTGCGCGATCGCCTCGGCCGCCAGTCCGCTGTCAGGCCGTGCCGGCCTGTCTGCGTTGGCAGGTTGCAGCTTCCGCGTCAGGCACGGGAACGAAGGCGCGCGCTCGCCGTTGACCTCGACTTCGACGCAGGGCGCGGGTCCCGCAGCGGCGGCGGGTGCCATGTCGACCAGTCCAAGCGCCGCAACGGCGCATAGCGTCAGCCAGGTCCGCATCCGATACCCCCTTCGTTGACCGCCAGGCAGGGCGCTGGCGAAGCCGCTGCAGTATAGCCAGCATGCTGCGCTCGCGGGCACCATCCTCGCGCAGGGATTTGCCGTTGACGCGCTGTCCCCGCGCCTCCCTCTTTCTTCTTCGATGAATCTTTTGTGACAAACGACAGGCGGCGCCAGTGCCGTCCGTCTAGGCACCGTGCGCAATGCTGACATGAGGGCTCGCCATCATGTCCTGCGATCGGATGCGCGCCTGCCGTGCCCTTGGTCAGGGCGTTGCGGCAGGGGCGCGGCGGCAATCGATTCGAACAAGAAGCTTGAGTCAATCCAATGCATGACGTGAAGAAGAGCGGCCCGCCTTCGTGCTGGCGGGCGGTGTGGCTGGCAGTGATTGGACTGGGAACCCTGGGAACGGCGGCGGCGCAGCAGGCGGCAGCGGAGCAGGCCGCGGCGGCTGCGCCGGCAAGCGCGCAGGCCGCCGAGGCCGAGCGGCGCGTCAATGTGAACGAGTACATCGTGCGCGGCAATACGGTGCTGGATGTCCGTTCGATCGAGCGGGCGGTCACGCCGTTCCTGGGCCCGGCCCGCACCATGAAGGATATCGAGGGCGCCCGCGACGCCTTGCTGGCGGTCTACCAGGCCAAGGGCTATCAATCGGTCTACGTCGACTTGCCGGAACAGCAGGTCACCGACGGCGTCGTGATCCTGCAGGTCAGCGAGACCCGCGTGGGCCGCGTGCGCGTGGTCGGTGCCGAGTACAACTCGCCGCTGGAGGTGCGCGAGCAGGTGCCGGCGCTGGCTGAAGGCGTTGTGCCCGACTTCACGCAGGCGCAGACGGAGCTGACCGCATTGAACCGCAGTGCCAAGCGCCAGGTGGTGCCGCTGGTGCGGCAGGGCGCGATGCCGGGCACCATGGACGTCGACCTGAAGGTCGACGACAGCAGTCCGTGGCGCGCCAGCGTTGGCCTGAACAACGACTACAGCGCGGATACGAAGGAGCTGCGCGCGTTTGCCTCGCTGGGCCACGACAACCTCTGGCAGCTGGGCCACAGCGCGTCCGTGAGCTTCTTCGGCGCGCCGCAGGACCTGAACCAGACCCAGGTGTGGTCCGGCTCCTATGTGGCGCCGATCCGCGGCAGCAACTGGAGCGTGGAGGCGTCGGGCTATCTGTCTGACAGCAACGTGGCCACGGTGAACGGCACCAGCGTGCTGGGCAAGGGCCACGCCGTCGGTCTGCGCGGCACCTATACCGTGCCGGACACCGGGGCATGGTGGCATACGCTGAGCCTGGGCGTGGACTTCAAGGACAACGAAGAGGTCACGCGCCTGGGCAATGCCGGCGACACCGTGCCGCTCAAGTACGCGCCGATCACGCTTGCCTATGCGGGCTTCACCCAGACTGAGCGCGGCCAGCTGGGCATCAACGCAGCGCTGGTCGCGGGCACGCGCAGCTTCCTTGGCTACGGCAGCAACTGGGAACAGTTCGACTACAAGCGCTACAAGGCCTCGCCCAGCTTCCTGCTGCTCAAGGGCGATACCAGCGGCACCTACAACTTCAAGGGCAATGCGCAGCTCGCCTGGCGCCTGGCCGCGCAGATCACCGATTCGCCGCTGGTGTCCAGCGAGCAGATCGCGGCCGGCGGCATGAATTCCGTGCGCGGCTACCTGTCGGCGGAAAGCACCGGGGACTACGGCGTGGTGGGCTCGGTGGAGCTGCGCACGCCGCCGCTGGACTTCTTCGGCGGCGCGGTGGAGGACTGGCGCGTCTATGCCTTCGTCGACGCCGGCCAGGTGCGCCTGCGCGAGCCGCTGCCCGAGCAGGACAGCCGCTTCTCGCTGGCCTCGGTGGGCCTGGGCACGAGCTTCCGGCTGGCGCGGCGCGTCAGCGGCCGGCTCGACCTGGGCTACCCGCTCAAGGACGGACAGCGCACTGAACGACACGACCCGCGCCTGAATTTCAGCGTGACCGCGAGCTATTGACGACCACCGCCGCGCGCCACGCCTCACCACCTTGCATTCCGATACAAGCCAACGGAGAACCATTGTCATGCGACGTTCCCTTCTGCTGCTGCTCGCGCTGGCGAGCCTGCTCCTGCCGGGCCTGGCCCAGGCCTGGTGGCAGCCCGACTGGGCTTACCGCAAGCCCGTCACCATCGATGCCGGCCCGCAGGGCGGCGCCATCGGCGGCGATGCCGGCCGCACCCCGGTGCTGCTGCGCCTGCATACCGGCAACTTCAGCTTCGAGGGCGTGAGCGAGACCGGCGCCGACCTGCGCTTTGTCGCCGGCGACGACAAGACCGTGCTGAACCACCAGATCGAGCAGTTCGATCCGCTGCTGGGCATCGCGCTGGTATGGGTGGATGTGCCCGCGGTCTCGGCGGGCGCCAAGCAACAGCTGTGGATGTACTACGGCAATCCCAAGGCGCCTGCATCCGGCAACGGCCAGCGCAGCTTCGATCCGGACTTCACGCTGGTCTACCACTTTGCCGAAGGCAATGCGCCGGCGCGCGACACCACGGCCTATGGCAACCACAGCCAGACCGCCGTGACGTCGCTGGACGGCACCGTGATCGGCAAGGGCGCGCAGCTTGGCGCCGCCGCGCTGGCGCTGCCGGCGTCGCCTTCGCTGGCGCTGCAGGCGGGCGCGCCGTTCGCGCTCTCCGCATGGGTGCGGCCTGACCAGCTGGGTCCGCAGCAACTGGTCTATGCCCGCCGCGACAGCGCCGGTGAATTGCTGGTCGGCATCGATCAGGGCGTCCCCTTCGTGCAGGTCAATGGCCGGCGCAGCAATCCGGGCCAGCCGGTGCAGGCCGGGCAGTGGTCGCACCTGGCAGTCAACGCCGACGGCAAGACCGTGACCCTGTTCGTGGCCGGCCGCGCCGCGTCCTCGCTGGAGGCGGCGCTGCCTGCCATGAACACCCCCGCCTTCATCGGCGCGGACAGCGCGGGGCAGGGTGCCTTCACCGGCGCCATCGATGAAGTGCGGGTGTCGAAGGTGGCGCGCCCGGCCGCGCTGCTGCTGGCCGACGCCGTCTCGCAGGGCGCCGATTCGCGCCTGGTGGTATTCGGTCCGGACGAGCAGCAGGCGGGCAAGAGCCACTTCGGCTATATCCTCGCCGCCATGCCGCTGGACGCCTGGATCGTAGTGGGCGTGCTGGGCATCATGATGGCGCTGTCGTGGGCCATCATGATCGGCAAGGGCCGCAACTTCGGCGCGGTCTCGCGCGCCAATGCGGCCTTCATGGAGCATTTCCGCGAGGCCTCCGGGGTGTCGCTGGACCACCTGGCCAAGACCAACCGGGTGCCGGCCGAGGTCCGCGAGCATTCGTCGCTGTGGCGCCTGTATGAAGTCGCCGTGGACGAGCTGCACCGCCGGCACCAGCTCGGCTACGACCTGAACGCGGTCACCGACGCCACCATCAGCGCCATCCGCGCGTCCATGGACGGCGTGATGGTGCGCGAGAACGAGCGCATGGCCAGCCGCATGAACTGGCTGTCCACCACCATCGAAGGCGCGCCCTATGTGGGCCTGTTCGGCACCGTGATTGGCATCATGCTGGTGTTCGTGGTGGCGGCCATGGCCGGCGCGGTGGACATCAACTCAGTCGCGCCGGGCATGGCGGCGGCGCTCCTGTGTACCGCCGCGGGCCTGGGCGTCGCGATTCCGGCGCTGTTCGGCTACAACTGGCTGGCCTCGCGCTCGGACGCCATCGGCGCCGACATGGCCGTGTTCGTGGACGAGTTCGCCACGCGGCTGGCTGAAGAGCAGGGCGAGGGCCGGCGCGCCCCGGTCCTGCAGCGCGCCTGAGCGGGGCCGGCAATCATGGCAAACGCAACCAGGTTCGGCGTCAGGAAGCGCACGGGCGGCATCAATATCACGCCCTTTGTCGACGTGCTGCTGGTGGTGCTGGTGATCTTCATCCTCACCAGCAACGCCAGCATCCCCGGCATCAAGGTAGACCTGCCCAAGGCCAGCGCCTCGGTCGCGCTGGAAAAGCCCAAGACCAAGGCCATCACCATCGATAACGCGGGGCAGGTGTTCCTGGACGCTTACCCGGTCACGCTGGCCGAGCTGGAGGAGCGCCTGCGCACCGAGAAGGCGCTGTCGCCCGATTTCCCGGTGATCGTGCGCGGCGATGCCTCGGTGCAGTACGCCAAGGTGGTGGAGGTGCTCGACCTGCTGCGGCGGATCGAGCTGAACCAGATCGGTCTGGTGACCGGCAAGCCGGCATAAGGAGCGGAGCCGTGAACCATCGCGAACCCATGCCCGTGCCCGCGCAGCGCGCCGCCGCGCTGTGGCGGCGCTGGGGCGGGCTCCTGAGCGGCGCGCTGGTGTTCGCCGCGCTGGCCTCGCTGATCTGGTACCTGCTGTCGGATACGGCAGCCACCCGGCGCGAGGCACCCGCCACGCCCACGCTGGTGCTGCCGCCTCCTCCGCCGCCGCCGCCCGAGCCGGAGAAGCTGCCCGAGCCCGAGCCGGTCAAGCCCGAAGTGGTCGAGCCCGAGCCCAAGCCCGCGGAGCCCGCTGAAGCGCCGCAGGACGACAGCCCGCCCAGCCCCTCGCAGGACCTGGGCGACCCGGTCACCATCGACGGCGCCGCCGAGGCCGGCACCGATGCCTTTGGCATCCGCGCCGGTGGTGGTGGCGGCATGACGGGCGGTGGCGGCGGGCTGGGCAGCCGCTCTTATTCGGCCTATGTCTCGAGTGCCTTGCAGCAAGCCTTTGTGCGTGACCAGCGCACCCGCCAGCTGGCCTTCGACGACATCCGCATCGAGCTCTGGCTGGACGCGGAGGGCCGCGTCACCCGGGTCGAACTGGCGGGCAGCTCGGGCAATGCCACGACCGACCAGGCGGTGCTTGCCATGGTGCGGGATTTCCGTGCCGACGAGCGGCCACCGGCATCGCTGCGGTTCCCGATGCGCATGTCGATCAAGGGCCGGCGGCCATGAATGTCCTGAAGGCCTGGCCATGCGCCGGCCCGACGTTTCTCTTCATCCCAACAGATTTCCGAACGAACCGATGAACCACTTTGTCCATCCCCATCGCCACGCGGGCCGCGCCAGCGTGCTGGCCGCCGCCGTGGCAGCCGTGCTGCTCGGCGCCGCGGGTGCCAGCCATGCGCAAGCCGCGGCGCCGGCCGAGAGCGCCATGGTCAAGCTGATCCGCGGCCTGATCCAGAGCGGCGCGCTCGACAAGAACACCGGCGAGGCCCTGCTGGCCCAGGCCCAGACTGAAGCCATGGCTGCGCAGCAGGCGCAGCGCGTGGCGGCGGCGCCCGCCGCGGGCGCTGCCGCTGGTGCCGCCACCGGTGCCGCCACTGCAGGTGCCGCGCGCGCCGCTGCGGGCGACGTGCGTGTGCCCTATATCCCCGAGACCGTGCGCGACCAGATCCGCGACGAGGTCAAGGGCGAGGTCATGGCCCAGGCCAAGGCCGAAGGCTGGGCCGCGCCCAACGAGACGCCGGAGTGGACCAAGCGCATCCATATCGAAGGCGATGTGCGCGTGCGCAACGAATCGCGCTTCTACTCGGGCAACAACAGCGACATCCAGATCGACTGGGCCGCCATCAACGACGGCAGCGGCTTCGATGTCAACCCGAACACCAACCTGACGCTGCCGCCGCTGCTCAATACCCGCCAGAACCGCACCAACCAGTGGCGCGCGCGCGCCCGCCTGGGCGTGCTGGCCGACATCTCGGACAGCGTCAAGGCCGGCGTGCGCATCGCCACCGGCAACGATGACAGCCCGGTCTCGACCAACCAGACGCTGGGCGGCGGGCTGGCCAAGAAGGATGTGTGGCTGGACCAGGGCTGGCTGTCGTACCGGCCCGCGGAGTGGGTGAACCTGACCGGCGGCCGTTTCGGCAATCCCTTTGTCTCCAGCGACACGCTGTTCTCGAACGACCTGAACTTCGACGGGATCGCGGCGCAGTTCGACAAGGCGATTCCCGACAAGGATGTGTCGCTGTTCGGCACGCTTGGCTTCATCCCGCTGGAGTACTCGGCCGACAGCACGCCCAAGCACAGCCAGGAGAAGATGAAGAGCGAGAACAAGTGGCTGCTCGGCGCACAGTTCGGCGCCAGCTGGAAGGTGAACACCGACAACCGCCTGCGCGGCGCGCTGGCCTACTACGATTTCCGCAACGTCAGCGGCAAGGTTTCCGAGCCCTGTGCGCTGTACGCCGGCGCCGACGGCTGCAGTACCGACTGGACCCGGCCGGCCTTCATGCAGAAGGGCAACACCCTGATGCTGTTGCGCAATATCGCGCTCAACCCGCTCGATCCGGCCAACACCCCGCAGCCGCAGTACGTGGGCCTGGCCTCGGAGTTCCAGCTGATCGACCTGAACCTGCGCTGGGATACCAAGGTTGCCGGCTACGGCCTGCGCCTGGACGCCAACTACATCCGCAACCTGGCCTACAACGAAGACGACATGTGGACGCGCGCCAACGGCGGCATCGTCAACAACTTCGGCGGCAGCGGCGGCACCACGCGCGCGGACTTCCGCAGCGGCGGCAACGCCTATATGTTCCAGGCCACCTTCGGCAAGCCCAGCCCGGCGGCACGCGGCGACTGGAACGTGCTGGCCGGCTACAAGCGCATCGAGCCCGATGCGATGCCCGACGGCTACAACGATCCGACCTTCCACCAGGGCGGCACCAATGCCCGTGGCTATTACCTGGGCGGCTCCTATGCCTTCGACAAGAATGCCTGGGTGACCGGCCGCTGGATCTCGACCAAGGAAGTCTTCGGCCCGCCGCTGTCGATCGATACCCTGCAGGTCGAAGTCAATGCGCGCTTCTAAGGAGGATGCCGTGTCCACAACGCTCCTTTGCCGCATGAAGGCCGTGGCGCTGCTGCTGGCGCTGGCGGCGGGCGCCGCCCATGCCCAGCAGGGCCAGAGCATGGAAGAGCGCCTGCGCAACCAGCTGCGCATCACCACCACGCAGCTGCAGCAGGCGCAGAACGAGCTGGCGGCGCTGAAGGCGGGCCAGTCCCCCCGCGGCGGCGCGGGCGGCGGCGATGCCGGGACGCTCAGGAAAGAGCTCGACGCCGCGCGCGCCCAGCTTGCCGCCGAGCGCGACGCGCGCGACAAGCTGGCCGGCAGCGCCCGCCAGGCCCAGCAGCACAGCCAGGCCGTGGCGGAGAAGGCCGGCAGCCAGATCGCGCAGTACCGCGGCGCCTACGACGAGCTGCTGCGCATGGCGCGCGGGCTGGAAGCCGAACGCCAGCGCCTGGCGGCCGAGGCCACGGCGCGGCAGACCGTACTGTCGCGTTGCGAGGCGGCCAACGCCCAGCTCTACGCGGCCGGCCAGGACATCCTGCGTGCCTACGAAACCGTGGACCTGGGCACCGTGCTGGCCGCGCGCCAGCCGTTCGCGGCCCAGAGCCGCGTGCGCTACGAGCAGATCGCGCAGGAGTACGGCGACAAGCTCTACCAGGGCCGTTTCGACGCGCGCAGCACCGGCGAGGCCGCAGCGCCGCAGGCGGATGCCGCGCCGGCGAAGGCCGCGGCCGAGCCCAAGGGCGAAGCCGGCACCGCCGTGCCGCGCCTGTGACATGAATCGCGGCAAGACGCCTTGCCTTGCCGTACCACGTTTTGCTTTCAAGGAATTGCCATGACCGAATCCGTTTCCGTTGCCGCCGAAGCCACCGCGCCGGCGCTGCTTGCCGCCGTCAATGCCGAGCAGGTGGCCCAGGCCATCCGTGCGGCCGGCTGCGCCGTCAACATCATCGAAGAGGAGGGCGTTGCGCGCCTGCATAGCGCCAGCCACGGCATCGGCTTCCAGGTGCTGTGGGGCAACCGGCTGGCGACCGGCCAGTACCTGGACTTCACGCTGAGCTGCCCGCTGCGGGTCGAGGGTGGCACCTTGCCCGATGCGCTGCTGGCCGAATGGCATCGCAGCCGGCGCTTTGCCCGCGTTGCCGCGCACTGCGATTTCATCGTGCTGGAGATGGACGTGATGGTGACCGGCGGCGTCAGCGCGGAATACCTGTCGGTATCGCTGCAGCTGTGGACGCAGATGATGGGCCAGTTCTTCCTGCACCTGCGCAACTACCGGCCGGAAGCGCCGGAAGGGGCCGACGGGCTGCAGCCCGCCGCCCCGCCACCGCCGTCGCCGAGGCCTGACCGCTGCAGCGGCCAGGCAGGCGCACGGCTTCGAGGGCGGCGCGAAGGAAAAGGTGTTCCGGGGGCGCGCTGTCCTCCTTTTTGCCTTGTAATCCCAACGTCATACGGGGTCTTTACGATCCCAGTCGATGATCGCGCCGGCCACGCCGCCGGCCGCATCGAAGGATCCGGGCGGACACAATGCCTGCGCCGGACCGGCACGCACCCCTATGAACAGGTCATCCGATCTCCATGGCATGTCTGGCTGCCTCCACCGGTGCGCGCGCACTGACAGGGTGCGCCGCGGCCATCGCGCTGGCAACGAGCCTGGCGTGGCCAGGCGTGGGCAGGGCCGCCGCGGAGATGGCCTTTGACCTGCCAGCCCAACCGTTGAAGGCGGCGCTTTCGCGTTACGACGCGCAGACCAATATGTCTGTCTTCTATCCCTCCGAGCTGGCCGAAGGCCGCACCTCGCATGCCGTGCATGGCACGCTGACGCCGGAACAGGCGCTGCACCGCCTGCTGCAGGGCACGGGGCTTGCCGCCCGGGCCGCCGCCGGTGACGCGTTCGTGCTGGTGCCGTCCGGCGAGGAACCGGCGTCGTCCGATGCGCAGGGCGAGCCGTCCGCGCGTCAGCCTTACCATGGCCTGGTGCAGGCGCATGTCCGTCAGGCGCTATGCGCGCGCCCTTCGCTGGCGCTGGGCACCTACCGGCTGGCGCTTGCCGTGCACATCGATGGCGCGGGCCGCGTGCGGCGCGCGCGCCTGCTCGACACCACCGGCGACCGCGGCCGCGATGCCGCGATCGTGCAGGCCGTGCGGCAGGTCGACATCGGCCGCGCGCCGGCCGAGCCGGAAAAACCGTTCGTGCTGCTGGTGCGGCCGGTGCAATGCGAGCAGGGCCAGGGCTGCGCCTCGCCATGCGAAGCGCAGCGGGACAGCCGATGAGCGAGAGCATCCGTTCCAGCCTGCGCGAGCTGCTCACCCAGCGTTACGAAGACCTCAAGCGGCGCCTGACCTGGCGCCTGGGCTCGGCGGAGCTGGCCAGCGACGCGCTGCACGACACCTGGGTCCATCTGGAAGACCGCAATGACGCCAACGGCCCGGTCGCGAGTCCCGCGGCCTACCTGATGCGCATGGCCACCAACCTGGCCCTGGACCGGCTGCAGCGCGACCGCCGCTACATGAGTGCGGACGAGCTCGAGTCCCTGATGACGGAGATCGTCGATCCCGCGCCTGGGCCGGCGCAGACCGTGGCCGCACGCGGCGAGGTCGCGGCGCTGGCAAGCCTGATCGAAAGGATGCCGCCGCGGCGGCGTGCGATCTTCCTGGCGGTGCGCGTCGAGGAGCTGTCGAACCAGGAGGCGGCGGTGCGCTTCGGGGTGTCGGCGCGGCTGATCGGGCTGGAGCTCAAGCGTGCCCACGAATACTGCGTGGCCCACATGGAAAAGCATGACTGAAGAAACCGTGCCGATCCGTGGCGCCAGAACCGTCTTGTATGCAGGCGATACAGGACGGGGAGCTTGCGCAACGCCATGACATCCACCATGAATCCTCCGCTACAACAGCCACGCGGCCTGAGCCGGGTCGAGCGCGAAGCATTGCGCTGGGCGCGCCAGATCGCGACAGGAGAGATGACGCACGCCGATGGCGATGCGCTGCGGCGCTGGTGCCGCGCCGATCCCGCGCATGCAGCGGCCTTTGCCTCTGCGCAGCGCCGCTGGGAGCAGCTTGCGGCGGCCGGCCGGCTGGTGCTGGAGCGCGACCCGGACGCGGCACGCGCCGATGCCAGGCCGGCACCGGCACCGGCACGCAGGGCCACGCCGGTGCGCTGGCAGCGCCGCGCCTTTCTCGGCGGGGCGCTTGGCGCCGCGGCGGCGACCACCGCCGCGCTGATCCACCCGCCGCTTGGGCTGTGGCCGTCGGCGCGCGAACTGCGCGCCGACTACCGTACCGTGGCCGGCGAGCAGCGCCGGCTGGCGCTGGCCGGCGATGTCACCGTCGAACTCAATACGCGCACCAGCATTGCCGTGCGCCAGCAGGGCCGCGTGCCCGGCATCGACCTGATCGCGGGCGAGACCGCCATCGACATGGCCGAGGCGCGCCATCCGTTTGCCGTGCTGGCGGGCGCGGGGCGAACCATCGCCACGCGCGCGCGCTTCGAGGTGCGCCACACCACCGCGGGGGTTTGCGTGACCTGCCTGCAGGGGCTGGTGCGAGTGGCACATCCAGCCGGCATGGCCACGCTGTCGGCGCGGCAGCAGGTGGCCTACGACGAGCGCGCGCTGGCGCGCGTGGTCAGCGTCGACGATGCGCGCATGCCAGCCTGGCGCGAGGGCTACCTGCGCTTTGCCGACACCCCGCTGCGCGATGTGGTCGATGAACTCAACCGCTACCGCAGTGGCAAGCTGGTGCTGATGAATGAGCAACTGGCCGCCAGGCCGGTGACGGGCCGCTTCCAGATCCGCGCGCTCGACAAGGCCATCGCGCAGATCCAGCAGTCATTTGGCCTGAGCGCGCGCCACCTGCCCGGTGGCGTGGTGCTGCTTTCCTGAACGGGTGATGCCCCGGCGGCGCTGTCACGAAATCTTCAAGGAAAAGCTTGCCGATTCGGGCGCGCCAAAAAGTCTAGATCCCAGGAGCACCGGCGGCAGGCGCCGCCGGTGGCAATGACGACAGGACCGGGCCGCATCGTTCCGAAGCGTGCACTGGTCCGCCAACTTGCTTGACGGGATTGAGGGCACCATGCAGATGCGCGTTGACGACAGGACCATGCTTTCGCGGCACAAGGCCAGGTTCAGGCTGGCTGTACCGGAGGCGAGGCCGCTGGCCCGGGCCGTGGCCTTGCTGGTGGCGGCGGGAGGCATGCTGGCCAATGCGCATGCCGCCCAACCGTTCAGCCGCGCCTGGATGGCGCAGAAGAACATGATGCAGGACAGCGCGGCCGCCACCGGCCGCCTGCCCAACGGCACCCCCGCGGCGGCGCTGACCAGCCCGCAGGCGCAGCAGCAGCGCGCCAATGAACAGCTGCAGCGCTCGATCCAGAACCTGGGCCAGGCCGCGCAGGGCATTGCCGCCATGCAGGCCGCGCAGGAAGCGGCGCGGCAGGCTGCGGCGCGGGAGCCTTCGGTGCCCGATGGCCTGGCCGAAGGCGGCCTCAAGGTCGACACCAACAGCCTCACCGCCGGCTGGATCAACGCGAACAAGCCAAGCCCGGCGGTGGTGGACGGCAAGACCCACGTCACCATCGAGCAGACCGGCGAGCGCGCCATCCTGAACTGGGAGACCTTCAACGTGGGCCGCAATACCACGGTGGAGTTCCAGCAGCGGCCCGACTGGGCCGTGCTCAACCGCGTCAACGATCCGCAGGCGCGGCCCAGCAAGATCCAGGGGCAGATCAAGGCTGACGGCACGGTGATGATCGTCAACCGCAACGGCATCGTCTTCACCGGCACCAGCCAGGTCAACACCCGCAACCTGGTCGCGGCCGCCGCCGGCATGACCAACGCCCAGTTCGACAAGGGCCTCTACAGCGAGGCCAAGGGCAACGGCCATGTGCCGACGCTGGCCAACGACCTGGCGGTGTCGACCACCTCGGTGACCCATGGCAATGCCACGGCCGACGTGGTGGTGGAGGCGGGCGCGCGCATCGAGACGCGCAAGCCGCAGACCGTCACCGAAGGCGGCGGCTACGTGCTGCTGGCCGGCCGCGAGGCGCACAACCGCGGCACCATCGTGACCCCGGCCGGGCAGACCGTGCTGGCCGCGGGCGACAGCTTCGTCATCCGGCGCGGGCTGGGGACAGACAGCAACCAGAATTCAAGCACGCGCGGCAACGAGGTGGACGTGCTGCGGCTGCCCGGCAGCGAGGCCGGGCGCGTCAGCAACAGCGGCCTGATCCAGGCCGCCACCGGCGACATCACGCTCAAGGGCCATGTCGTCGAGCAAAAGGGCGTGCTGCTGTCCAGCACCTCGGTCAACACGCGCGGCACGCTGCACCTGCGCGCCGAAGGCGATGCGAAGAGCCAGGTGGTGCTGGCGCCGGGCAGTGTCAGCGCCATCCTGCTCGATGACAGCAACGGCACCGCGCTCGACGTGCAGCGCGACGCGCTGCTGCGCGAGTCCGCCAGCTTCAGCGAAGGCGGCTATAACCGGCGCGACCAGTCGCTGGTGCAGATTGCCTCGGCCGGCGACGTGCTGTTCGAGGCCGACTCGCTGGCGCTGGCCACCGGCGGCCAGATCAGCGTGGCGGCCGCGCGCCGCACGCGCCTGGCCGACCGCGCCATCCTCGACGTGGCTGGCGCGGTGGGCGTCAATGTGGCGATGGAATCGAACAACGTTGAGATCAACGTCCAGGGTAACGAGCAGCGCGACGCGCCCGACAACCGCGATTCCAAGACCCTCAACAACAACACCATGTGGGTGGATCGCCGCTATCTGGTGCGCGTGCCGGCGGGCACCAACGGCTACACCACCGACCGCTGGTACACCGGCGGCGGCCTGCTGGAGGTGAGCGGCTACCTGAGCACCAGTGGCCACGGCATCGGCGAATGGGCGGCGCTGGGCGGAACCGTGCGGTTCGATGGCGGCGAACTGGTGACGCAGGCTGGTTCGGCCATCAATATCTCGGGCGGCTCGCTCAACGTGCAGACCGGCACGCTCCGCCAGAGCTGGCTGCGCGGCGCCGACGGGCAACTCTACAACCTGGCCACGGCGCCGGCGGACATCCGCTACCTGGGCCTGTACCGCGGCTACGAGAACGAGCACAAGCGCTGGGGCAAGAGCGCCACCGAACAGTTCTACAACCCGCTGATCGCGCCGCAGGAGCGGCTGGAGAACGGCTATACGGTGGGCCGGGACGCCGGGCGCGTGCTGGTCGGCACCGGCACGGCGGTGCTGGAGGGCGATATCCAGGCCAGGGTGTACCAGGGACCGCGCCAGGGCGAAGCGCGCGACGCCGGCCTCGATGGCTACCGGCAAGCGCAGGTGGCCGCGCCGCTGGCCGGGGAGCTGGTGCTGGGCAAGCTGGTGCCGGTGTTCGACACTGGCACCGGCATGCTGCGCGAGAGCCCGTCGGCGGTGGCGCGACAGGTCGATATCGGCGCGGTGCAGCGCATCGCGCAGGGGCTGGCGGCTGACGATGCCTTGCCTGAAGACCTGGTTGGCAACGTCCGCCTGGATGCCGGCTGGCTGAACGGGCTGGGGCTGGGCGCGTTCAGGGTCTTCGCCGGCAAGGGCATTGCGGTCGATGTGCCGCTGTCGGTGGCGCCGGGCGGCACGCTGGCACTGCACGCGCCCCAGGTCGAGGTGAAGGCCGGCCTGGCCGCGCGCGGCGGCACCATTGCGCTGGGCGATATCGTCAGCAGGCTGGGGCCGAGCAGCACGCTCAACTGGCTCGACATGCCCATTGCCGCCACGACGGCCGGGCAGGCAGTGGTGAAGGTGGCGCCGGGGGTCATGCTGGATGCGCGCGGACTGTGGACCAACCTCAGGCAGGACGCGGGTGATATCGGCGGGCTGCCCTACGTCAACGGCGGCACCATCGAGCTCAGCAGTTCGGGCGATGTCCTGCTTGGCAGCGGCAGCGTGCTGGACGTGTCCTCGGGCGCGGCGCTGATGGCCAACGGCTCGCTGCAAGGCGGGCGCGGCGGCAATATCGCGCTGCGCTCGAACCAGTATGACATTGACGGCAACGGCTCAGGCACCCTGCGCATGGACGGCGAGCTGCGCGGCTACGGCGTGCGCGGCGGCGGCACGCTGACCATCGATTCGGGCCTGGGCGTGGCCATCGGCGGCGGCCTGCTGGCCGAGGCCGGGCGGCTGAAGGCGGGCGAGTCGGTGCCGGTGCACCTGACGCTGGAGCAAGCCTTCACCATTGCGGCAGGCACGGTGCTGCCGGTCGACTATACCTATGCGTCCGATGTTGCCGCGCCGGGCGAGATGGCGCCGGGGACGATCCAGATCACGGCCGAGCGCACGCTCAAGCTGGGGGCGGACTGGGTGGTGCCGCAGGGCGTCAACTGGAACCCGTTCGTGGTCTATGACGAGTCGGGACGCTGGTATTCATCGGGCATGACGGTGCCCGCGGGCACGGTGCTGACGCGCACGCAGAGCGATATGGCGCCGGGCTATGTCGTGCCCGCGGCCGTGTTCCCCGGCGGCATGCCGGTGGCCGAATTCAGCACCACCATCAAGGCCGGCACGCCGTTCGGCAAGGACCGCGAGCTGGCCGCGGGGGACCGCCTGCCGGCCGGCGTGGTGCTGTCCGCCGATGTCGCGGTCAAGCCGCTGCTGGTGCTGGACGGCAACCTGTTCCAGACCGGCTTCGGCCGCTACGAGGTGACCGGCCAGCAAGGCGCGCAGGTCGCGGCCGGCGCCACCATCGACGTGAACATGCCGGTGCTGCGCCACGACCAGGCCAGCGCCCACGCGGTGCCCACCGGGGCCGCGCCGGAGCAGGCGCTGTGGCGCGAGCTGCCGCCGCTCTGGGAGGAAGATGCCGGGAACGCCGTGCTGACGCAGCGGCGTGGCGCCGACCTGGTGCTGACCGGCGGCAACGTGTACGGCCAGGCCCCCGTGGTGGTTGGGCGGGGCGCCACCGTGACGGTGGACCCGGGCCGCGCGCTGACCCTGCGCGGCAATGGCCAGATCACCATTGACGGCACGCTCAATGCCTGGGGCGGCAAGATCGCCGTGCTGCAGACCGCGCTTGGTGCCACCCCCGACACCGCGGCGCCGAGCGGCCAGCCCGACACCAAGTCGATCTGGATCGGCAGCGGCGCCGTGCTCGATGTGGCGGGCCGCGCCGTCACCGCGCGCGACACGCAAGGCCGCACTTACGGCGTGGTTGCCGATGGCGGCATCATCGAAATCGGCGCGCGCCACGTCGAAGGCGCGCGCGAGGTCGATGCCACCGATGCCTTTGTGATCGTGCGCCCGGGCGCGCGGCTCGACGCGTCCGGCGCCATGGCGGTGCTGGACGTGCCCGGCATGGGCGCGACCCGGGTTGCCGGCGACGGCGGCGTGATCGCGGCCAGCTCGATGCGCGGGCTGTACGTGGAAGGCGATGTGCGCGCGGCCGCGGGCGGGCAGGGCGCCGCCGGCGGCACGCTGGCGCTGAACCTGGAAACGCCGGTCTATCTGAACGTGGACCGCAACACCCTGAAGGGCGCGGCGGCCGATGACGAGGTGCGCGTGCCGCGCGAGCTGGTGCTGGCGCAAGTGCAGGGCGACAGCAGACTCGCCGCCGAGCTGCGGCCCGGCATGCGCGACGGTGCCCTGCGCTATGGCAGCGCCCGCATCGGCGTGGACCGCATCCAGGCCGGCGGCTTCGACAACCTTGCGCTGCTGGCCAACGGCCTGATCAGCTTCGAGGGCGATGTGAACCTGGCGATGGGCCAGAGCCTGCGCCTGACCGCCAGCGCGATCGGCCTGGCGGACCAGGCCGCGCCCGCCACGCGCGTCAGCCTGGCGGCGCCCTATATGCGGCTGGCCGGCGATACGCGCAAGCAGGCGGACAACACCATCATGCCCAATCCGGTGCGCGGCTCGAAGAATGCGGGCGCGGCCGCCGGCACGCTGGGCGTGCCGCTGGTGGCCGAGGGCTCCAGCTTGCTCGCGGATGCGCAGTTTCTCGACCTGGTGGGCGAGGTCGGCATCGGCGCGCGCGGCGAGATCATCCGCAACGCCGGCGACCCGCTCAAGGTGGAGCGCGGCGCGTTCGACCGGATGACGCTGCGCAGCGCCTCGGATATCCGCCTGTCCGACGCCGCGGTGCTGTACCAGCCCGGCAACCTGACGCTCGCCGCTTCGCAGATCTACCCGGCCATGCACGACAGCGGCAAGGTCGTGGCCGGCCTGCGCAACATCATCGATCAATGGGGCAATCCGGCGCGCGGCTTCGACCCCGCCCGCAGCCTGACCATCGAGCGCGTGGGCGAGGCGCTGCCCGCCATGCCGTATTCGGTGTTCGGCAGCCTGATCCTCGCCGGCCCCACTGTCAACCAGGGCGGCGTGCTGCGGGCCCCGCTGGGCACCGTCTCGGTGGGATCCAAGCTGCATGGCGAGGAAACCGGCCAGGTCAACCTGCTGCCGGGCAGCGTGACCTCGGTCAGCGCCAACGGGCTGGTGATGCCATACGGCGGCTCGCTCGACGGCCTGAGCTATATGCACAACGGCACGGATGCGGGGTTCGACCGCGTGGGCGCGGGGCCAGCCATCGTGCTGTCGGGCCACGCCATCGACGTACAGAAGGATGCGCTGCTCGACCTGCGCGGCGGCGGCGAGCTCAAGGGTGCTGCCTTCCTGGCAGGCCGGGGCGGCTCCACCGACGCGCGCCTGCATCCGCTGGCGCAGGTGTCGCTGAAGGGCGGCTTCACGCTGCCGGGGCTGGCCACCAACCCGGTCTATGCCATCGTGCCGGGCGTACAGGCACGCTATGCGCCGATCGTTGCGGAGAAGGGCGCCAGCGATCCGGCCATCGGCCGGCAGATCACCATCGGCGCGGGCGTGCCGGGCCTGCCCGCCGGCACCTATACCCTGCTGCCTTCGACCTTCGCCCTGTTGCCGGGCGCGTTCCGCGTCGAGCTCAACGGCATCGGCAGCAAGGCCGTGCCGCAAGGCCAGGCGCTGGCCATGCGCAATGGCTCGTATGCCGCCGGCGTGCAGCTCGGCACGGTCAATACCGGCATCCGCGACGCCCTGCCGACACAGGCGCTGGTGACGTCCGCCGATGTGCTGCGCCGGTATTCGCAGTACAACGAGATGAGCTACGCCGAATTCGGCCTGGCCCGGGCCGAGCGTGACGGCGTGCCGCGCAGCATGCTGGAGCGCGACGCCAAGACGCTCACGCTGGACTTCACTCCCGACACCTCGAAGGGCAAGCTCGGCGATGCGCCGCCGCTGCGCTTCGCCGGCTCGACCGACTACAGCACGCCGCAGGGCGGCCACGGCGGCAGCGCGCTGGTCCTGAGCGACAGCGGCAACTACGAGATCCTGGCCGCGGGCGCCGCGCCCACTCCGGTGGCCGGCACCGGCCTGATGAGCCTGATTTCCCTGCGCGCGGACGACCTCAACGCCATCGGCGCGAACCGCCTGGGCATCGGCGGCCTGCCCGCAGTGGCCGTCAGCGCCACCGGCAGCACCCAGCGCGACAACGTTGCGGTTTTCTCCAGCAACAGCAGGAACATCATGCTGCGCGAAGGCGCGGTGCTCAGGGCGGGCGAGGTGTTCCTGGTCACCAGCAACAAGCACGGTGGCATCGTCATCGAGCAGGGCGCGGGCATCAATACGCTGGGCCGGGGCAAGGCGGCCTGGGATTCGACCCATGGCTACGTGTACGAGCCCGGGCCGGTTTCGGTGCTGGCCGTATCCAACGGCTGGCTGGACGTGCTGGCGCCCGCGGCCTCCAACGATCCGGACCGTGGCCCGGGCCGCATCGACATCGGCGCCTGCAAGCCCGGGGCCGTGTGCAGCGGTACCACGCAGTTGTACTCCGAAGGCACCATCGCCGCCGTCACCGACCAGACCTTCGACTTGCGCGACACGGCGCGCTATGGCACGCGTAATCTATCGCTGGCGGTTGGCGGCATCAATGTCGGCAGCGAGGCATCGCTGGCCGCGGTGGCGGCGCGCAATGCCCTCGCGCCCGGGCTCACGCTCAACCAGGGCGTGCTGGACCGGCTGCTGCGCGGCGACGCCAGCACGGGCGCGCCGGCGCTGGAAAACCTGGTGCTGACCGCGCGCGATGCCGTCAATTTCTACGATTCGATCGAGCTGTCCACCATCGATCCGGCCACCGGCAAGTCCTCGCTGGAGCGGCTGGTGCTGACCTCGCCGGCCATCTATGGCCTGGGCGGTGCGGATGCGCAGGCGCGCATCCGCACCGACGTGCTGGTCTGGAACGGCACCAATACCGCGCCGGGCCAGGTCGCAGCCGGCGGCGCCGGCACGGGCAGCGGGCGTCTTGCCATCGACGCGCGCCGGATCGAATTCGGCTACGGTCCGGGCTCGCGGCCCGATACCGTCCATGACATGGACCGGCTGGTGCTGGGCTTCGGCCAGGTGGAGCTCAATGCCAGCGACCGCATCACGGCCAACCAGAAGGGCTCGCTCTCGGTCTACCAGGCGCGCGGCGCATGGGATGCGGCAACCAATGGCTACCAGTACAGCGGCGGCAACCTGCACATCAACACGCCGCTCCTGACCGGCCAGGCTGGCTCGGTCAACAAGATCCGCGCGGGTGGGGATATCCGCGTCGCCGCGCCGGCCGGCGCGGCCGTGGCGCCGCTGTCCAGCCAGGAGCTGGCGGCTGCGCTGGGCGCCGAAGTGGCGCTCGACGGGCGCAGCGTGGCGCTGGACACCGCGGTGGCGCTGCCCAGCGGCAAGCTCACGCTGTCGGCTACGGGCGACGTGGTGCTCGGCGAGCGCGCGCAGCTCGACCTGGCCGGACGCAGGATCGATTTCTTCGATGTCAGCAAGTACAGCTGGGGCGGCGACGTGGTGCTGGAAAGCCGGGCCGGCGATATCCGCCAGGCGGCGGGCTCGCGCATCGACCTGTCCGCCCAGGAGAACCGCGCCGGCAAGCTCACCGCCGTGGCGGTGGGCAGCGGCGCCGGCACGGTGGACCTGCAAGGCGCCATCGCGGGCGCCAGCACGGGCCACTACGATGCCGGCGGCACGCTGGTGCCGTTCGCGGCCGGCGGCGCCGATATCCGCGGCCAGCATATCGCCGACTTCGCCGGGCTCAACCAGCGCCTGAACGAGGGCAAGGTGCACGGCAGCCGCGGCTTCCAGCTCAAGCAGGGCGACCTGACGGTGGGCGACGAGCTGAAGGCGCGCGAGATCAGCGTCTCGGTGGACGGCGGCCGCCTGGTGGTAAACGGCACGGTCGACGCCAGCGGCGAGCAGGCCGGCAGCATCCGCCTGGCCGCGCGCAACGGCGTCACCATCGGTGGCGCGGCGCTGCTCGACGCGCACGGCCGCGTGCTGCGCGTGGACAGCTACGGCAAGCTGATCGAGGCGCCCAACCGCGCCGTGATCGACATCAACGCCGGCAACGGGCGGCTGCTGCTGGCAGACGGCGCGCGCATGGATGTGCGTGCCGGCACCGACGGCGCGGCGCAGTCGCTGGGCACGGTGGAGCTGAGCGCGCGCCGCCTCGGCGGCGCCACCGGCAACGATATCGACATCGATGCGGCCGGCACGGTGCGGATCGACGGCGCGCGCGCCGTCACGGTCAACGCTTTCCATACCTACAACGATGCGCCGCTGGTCACCGGCGGCACCGCCGACGGACGCGGCTACCAGTCCGTCACCCAGGCCTACCTGAACGAGAAGCACGACGACAGCGTCGGTTTCATGGCCCACGCGCTGGCCAACGGCGACCTGATGGGCCGCAGGCTGGCCGGCCTGCGCCGCTACGCCGACGCCTTCCATCTGCGCCCCGGGGTCGAGATCGTCAGCGCCACGCCGGACGGCGACCTGCACCTTGACGGCGATATCGACCTGTCGGGCTTTCGCTACGCCAGCGTCAATCCGCATACGCAGCAGAGCGCCGTGCGCGGCTCGGGCGAGGCGGGCGCACTGGTGCTGCGCGCCGGCGGCGACCTCAAGATCTTCGGCAGCGTGTCGGACGGCTTCGACGGCGCGGCGCTGCCGGTCACGCCGGACGACCAGGGCTGGATGCTGCTCAAGGGCCGCGTGCCCTGGGGTGGCGACTTGGTGGTGCCGGTCGACGGCACCGTCACGCTTGCCGACGGCACCTTCTTCAACCCCGGCCGCGCGCTCAACTACGCCTTGCCGATGCAGGCCATGAGCCTGCGCGCCGGCACCGAGCTGGCCACGCGCGCCACGCTCACGGCGGACCTTCTGCTGCCGGCCGGCACGGTGCTGGGCGGCGCCATCCGCGACGCGGCGGGCAATGTGATCCATGCCGCCGGCACGGTATTGTCCGCGGTGCTGACGCTCACGAACGGCATGCAGCTCGACGCGGGCAACCGCCTGCCGGGCGCGGCCAGGGTGGCCGCGATGACCTGGCCGGCCGGTGTGCCGCTGCCCTTCCCCGACGGCGCCGTGAATGATATGGGCGGCTGGAATCCCGTCAACGGCGTGGTGCTGGCGGGCGACCTGCCGCTGCGCAAGGGCGCGATGATCCCCAGCGAAACCGTGGTGAAGCTGCCGGGCGATGCCCAGAGCGTGCTGCTGCGCCCCGCCGATGCCAGCGGCAACCAGGGCCGCACCTGGGCGCTGGCGCCGATGCTGGCCGAGGGCTCGCAATCGTGGTCGATGCGGCTGGTGGGCGGCGCCGACACGGGGGCGGCAGATACGCGCGCGCTGCTGCCGCGCAGCACGCGCGGGCAGATCCTGCTGGCCGATACGCACTACGGCCCCGGGCCGGAACGGGTCCTCAGGCCGGGCACCGGCTTGCCGGGCCAGTACGTCTGGGGGCCGGACGCCGAACCCTTTTTTGGCGAGCCCGCGGGCACGCCGATCAACCTCGACGACTGGGGCGGCGAGGCGGCGGTGGCCGACTTCAACAACGCGGGGCTGGGGGTGATGGTGGTCAAGGTGGCCGACGGCACGCCGCCCGAATACGACGATAAGATGACGCCCACGCGCCAGCAGCTGTTCAGCGTGCTGCGCACCGGTACCGGCGACCTGGACCTGCTCGCCGCCGGCGACTTCACCATGACTTCGCCGTTTGGCGTCTATACCGCCGGCACCCAGGCCGCGGGCGTCGGTCCCGCCTACAACCAGCGCCGCGCGGTCGGCTACGGCGGCACGCTGCTGGGCGAAAAGGGCGGCTTCCTCGAACCCTTTATCAACGGCGGCAGCCAGAGCCTCTACCGGGCCTGGTATCCCGAGCATGGCGGCAACGTGCTGGTGCGCGCCCAGGGGGACGTGCGCGGCGACGTGATCGGCACCAAGCCCGGTTCGCAACGCATGGACGATGCGCTGGGCGTGATGCGCGGCAACTTCGACAACTCCGCCGTGGGCGGATGGCTGTGGCGCCAGGGTACTGGCAGCGCTGCGGCGGCGGGCGAGGGCGTGCCCACGGCGTGGTGGATCAACTTCGGCAGCTATGTGGAGGCGATTCCGGACACCAGTGCGCTGCATGGCACCGCGCCGTTCCTGGTGGGCTTCACCGGCATCGGCACGCTCGGCGGCGGCAATCTCGTGCTGGAAGCCGGCGGCAATGCCGGCATGCTGGAGTCGCGCATGGGCAATGGCGCCGGCTTCCTGTCGCGCAGCCAGGGCCTGAACCTGGCCGTGGCCAGCACCGGCCGCGTTTCGGCCGATGGCAGCCAGCTGACGCTGACCGGCGGCGGCGACCTGGACATCCGCATCGGCGGCGGCCTGAACCCGGTGGCGGAAGTCCGTGCCCAGCCCAATTCCAGTGGCGAAATCACGCCCGAGACCCGCTTCCAGAGCCCGCGGCTGGACCTGAACAGCACCTTTGTCAACCTGCGCGGGGCGATGCGCCTCGAAGCCGGCGCGGTGGGCGGCATCGAGTTGCGCTACGACCGTGCCGATCCGATGGAGTCGCGCGCCTACCAGCCCTATGTCTCGACCTCGGCGATCGCGGGCGGCGGGCCGGTGCTGGTGCCGGGCGACGCCGGCGTGCGCATCGACGCGCGCGGCGACCTGGCGCTCGGCGGCGTGGGCGATCCCGGCCGCGTGGCCCAGTTCCACAACGGCACGCCTTTCACGCTCAACGGCACCGCCCACGATGGCCAGGGCTGGAGTTGGTTCTCGCTGTGGACGCCGGCCACCGCCATCGATCTGTTCAGCGCGGGCGGCAACCTGACGCCATCGATGGCCTGGATGGACCCGCGCCGGCGCAGCAACCACAGCGCCACCGACGGGCGCTTCGTGATGCCGGCTATCCTGCGCGCGGCGGCGCCCAGCGGCAGTCTCTACTACGGCAACGCGAGTTCGGGCCAGTTGAACAACGGCAGTCCGGACCTGTCTCCGGTCGGGCTGGTGCTGGCGCCGTCGCCGGTAAGCCCGCACTTCGCCGTGCAGGGCACCGGTGCGCTCGAACTGCTGGCCGGCGATTCCATCTATGCCGCCGGCTATGCGGTGACGCAGTCCGGCGCCGACCCCACCGCGTTGCCCAGCCCGTTCAACCCGGCCTTTGTCGGCGTCGTGGGCAAGGCCTGGTTCGGGGCGCACAATGTCGGCAACCTCGACCCGCAGGCGCTGGCGCCCAGCCTGATGTTCAACAAGGCGCTGGAGAGCGGGCAACTCTACCCGCTGTTCAGCCTCACACCGCCGACGGCATCCGGCTATGCGCGCGTCGGGCAGCCGCCCGCGCGCTTCTATGCGAAGGATGGCGATATCGTCGGGCTGCGCACCGGCACCATCGTCTACCGCGGCAACCTGAATGGCGCGCCGGGCAACGACGAGACCTGGTACGAGGGGGGCGGCCCGGTGGCGATCCGCGCCGGGCGCGATATCGTCAATGCCGGCACGCCCCTGGGCAGCTTCGAGCTGGCGCCGGAAGAGGCGCTGGGCTGGTTCGGCATGTTCTACAGCGGCGAGCCCGACGCGCCGCTGCGGCCCACCCGGATCTCGGCCGGCAGCGCGCGCGGCAACCTGATCGTGCACAACAACGGGGACGATATCTCGATGGTCTCGGCGGGCCGCGATATCCGCGGCGGCAGCTTCTACGTGGCCGGCCCCGGCCTGCTGGAAGTGAGCGCCGGGCGCGATCTCTACCTGGCTGACAAGGGCGAGCTCAAGAGCCTCGGCGCGGTGGCCAATGTGAGGCCGGGCGACCGTTCCAGCGGCGCCGGCATCGCGGTGGCTGCCGGGGTGGGCGCCAGGGGGCTCGACGGTCTCGGCTTCCAGGCCTTCGCCGCGCGCTACCTGGATCCGGCCAACCAGGCCGACGCCGGCCGCCCGCTGGCCGGGCAGCCGGGCAAGGCGGTGACCATCTACGGCGGCAAGCTGACACTGGCCGACTGGCTGCGCGCAGAATTCGGCTACCGCGGCGACGAAGCGGGCGCGCCCGCCTTCCTGGCCGGCAAGCAGGCCGAGCTGGACCAGGCGCGCCAGCAGGCGCAGGCCGCCGGCACCAGTGCGGCCAACCGCGACCTGCAGCGCGAATACGGCCTGGCCGGCCAGCTGCACCTGGTCAACTGGCTCACCGGCCGCTTCGGCGGCAGCAATGGCCTGGGACTGCATTTCGACGCGGCCACCATGGATGCGCGGCAGTTCTTCGCCGCGCTGCCGCCCGAGCAGCAGCGCGCCTACCTGCGCAATGTGTACTACGCCGAGCTCAAGGCATCGGGCCGCGAGTACAACGACGCCGACGGTGCGCGCGCCGGCAGCTACCTGCGCGGCCGCGAGGCCATCGCCACGCTGTTCCCGGAGCAGGACCGGCAAGGCGCCAGGCTGGACTACCAGGGCGACCTGACCATGTTCAGCAGCGCGCGGTACTACCTGAGCGGCATCAACAACATCGATGGCATTTACTCCACCCGTCCCAAGGCGGGCGTTAAATACCTGACCAAGGCCGAGTGGGTGGCCGCGGGCAGACCGAGCTATGAGGTGCCCTTCTACGATGTGCTCGATGCCGGCATCCACACCAACTTCGGCGGCGACATCAGCGTGCTGACGCCGGGCGGGCGCACCCTGGTCGGCGTGGATGGCGGCTTCGTGCCGGGCGAGGGCTCGGGGATGCTGACCCAGGGCGCGGGCGAGGTGCAGATGTACGCGAAGGACAGCATCCTGCTGGGCCAGAGCCGCATCTTCACCACCTTCGGCGGCAATATCCTGGGCTGGTCTGCGCAGGGCGACATCAACGCCGGGCGCGGCTCCAAGTCCACCGTGGTCTACACGCCGCAGCGCCGCGTGTACGACGAGATGGGCCTGGTCACGCTGTCGCCGACCACGCCGAACACCGGCGCGGGCATCGCCACGCTCAACCCGATCGCCGAGGTCCCGCCCGGCGACATCGACCTGATCGCCCCGCTGGGCACCATCGACGCGGGCGAGGCCGGCATCCGGGTATCGGGCAACGTCAACCTGGCCGCGCTGCGGGTGGTCAATGCCGAGAACATCCAGGTGCAGGGCAAGTCGACCGGCATCCCGGTGGTGGCGGCGGTCAACGTCGGCGCCCTGACCAATGCCAGCGCCGCCGCGTCGCAGGCAGCCAGCGCCGCGCAGGACGCGGTGCAGCGCGACCGGGCCGCGGCGCGCCAGGCACTGCCGTCGGTGTTCACGGTGCGGGTGCTGGGCACCGGCACCGAGCCGGCCGAAGGCACGCCGCGCCCCCGCGAAGGCGCGAGCGCAACGCCGGCCAGCTACGATCCGAAGGGGCCGGTGCAGGTATTGGGGCAGATGGCGTTGAGCGAGGCGCAGTTGAGCCAGCTGACGCCGACCGAGCGCAGCAACCTGCGCTGATGGCACCCTGACGATCGAGGGAGCGCTTTGGGGAGGCTTGCCTGGGCTCGGCACGAGCCAGGGCAAGCCTCCTCGTTTTTTATCCGCTCATGGGCCATTGTCGGCCGGCCCAGGTGCCGGCGACAAAGGCCTGGGCTCGGCACGTGGCCAGCCGGCTCGCGTCACGCCACCTTCGCCGCGACCGCCTCCCCGTGGCCGTCCGCCGCTTCGCGCTGGAGCGCTGAAGCGCGCTGCACCAGCTTGCTCAGGCTGGGGTTCATCGGCTTGAGCTCCATGCGCTCGGCCGCCAGCGCGCAGGCCAGGTTGGCGCGTTGGCCTCGCAACGCCGCCTCGATCAGCGTCAGGTTGACGAGATCGCGCTGGGCGTGGCTGCCGCCAAAGCGATGCGCGATCTGGCGTACCGGCAGCAGCAACCCGATGGCGTGGTCGTAGTCTTGCCGCGCGAAGGAGAGCAGGGCTTCGGTCACCGGCAGGCCGACCTCGCGGGTCATCATCGCGTTGGAGCCGCTGCCACCTGCCGCGGCGCGCATGCTGGCAAGCAGGCCGGCCAGGGCGCTGTCGCGCCCGGCGCAGAGATAGGCCATGGCGGCATGGGTGTCGTTGAAGGCGTAGTAGCCTTCGGCACCGCGCGCCTGCCAGGTGTCGGCGACTTCGTTCCAGCGCGCGCCCACGTCGATGCCGCGCAGGTGCAGGCGCCACAGCATGGCGCAGGCATCGATCAGCTCCAGCGCCACCGCGGAGTGGTGCTCGCGGATATGCGCGTCGTAGATGTCCAGCACCTGCGTGGTATGGCCGAGTTCGAGATGGAACAGCGCCAGGTGCCACCAGTTGTGCACGGCCATCATGTTGTCCTGCGACCAGTCGGCAGCGCGCCCGCTCAGCCAGTCGATGCCTTCATCCTGGCGGCCCTGCATTTCCATCACGTGGGCGACCGCATGAATAGCCCAGGGATCGCGCGGATTCAGTTCCAGGGCGAAGCGGCCGCGTTCCTCCGCTTGCTCGTACAAGTTCGTTTCCTCAAGACCGAACGCATGCATGCCAAGGACGTAGCCGAAGCCGGGTACGCGCGTATTCCAGTGCGGCAGCACCTGGGCGATGCGGTCTCGCAGCAGGGTGGACTGCCCGAGCAGGAAGTCGCCGATATGGGCGACCTGCAGCGCCAGGCTGTCGCGCGGATAGTCGACCGCAATGTCGCCGTACAGCTGGATCGAGCGCGCGAAGTGGCCGTCCAGCCAGGCGCGCGCCGCGGCGATATGCCGGCGCTCGCGTTCGTTGGCGCTGGCGGACAGCGCTTCGCCTGCCTCGACGCTCTGCCTGAGCATCGGCTCCACGGCGCCGTCGCCAGCCGTGATCATCATCCCCGCGCGCAAGGCATGGCCCATCACGAAGCCCGGATCGTCGGCCAGAGCATTGTCGATCACCGTGAGCGGGTCGCCGTAGTAGCCATGCAGCAATTCCAGGGCGGCTTCGAAGCGCTCCAGCGAGTTGGTGTTGGTGCTCGAGACCGAAACACCGCGCGAGTCAGTATGTGTCATGACGCAATCCTTCCAGTGTGACCGAGGCAGCCCTTGCCTCGATGGCAGCCCCTGTTCGTCTGCTATGTCGGAGCCACGCGGCCCGGGGCTGTGGTCATACTAGGCAGCCGGCGTGAACGGGCCCGGCAATCCAGCGTGAAAGAAGCGTGAAAATTGCGGCGGACCGGGAAGTACCGGCTTCATATCTTTGCGCCGGCGAGGGCGCGCGTGATGCTGTGCCGTCGCCTATAAAGGATGGGCTTTCAGGATTCCAAATCATGGCCCGCGCCCGTCTTGACCTGTTCGGCGGCTTCCAGCTGAGTTCCGCAGCCGGAACGCCGATTCCGCTGACTGCCCGCAAGGCGCGCGCAGTGCTGGCCTATCTCGCGCTGGCGCAAGGGCGCGCCCAGCCGCGCGACAAGCTGGCCGCGCTGTGCTGGGCCGAAAGCAATGCCGAGCAGGCGCGCAGCAGCCTGCGCCAGGCGCTCAGCGCGGCGCGGCGCGCGCTGGAAGAGGCTGGCCAGCACGTGGTGCTGGCAGAAGGCGACAGCGTGACGCTCGGCGAAATCGAGGTCGACGTGTGCGAGTTCGAGCAGTGTGCCCGTGAAGCCACGCCCGCGTCGCTGGCGCGCGCCGCGGCGCTGTACCGGGGTGACTTGCTGGAGGGCTTCCATGCCGCCGCGCCGGCGTTCGACCACTGGCTGGCGATCGAACGCGAACGTCTGCGCGGCGTGGCGTTGGCGGTCATGGCCAGGTTGCTGGCGCACCACGAACAGGCCGGCGAGACGGAGCAGGCCATCGCCAGTGCCACCCGCCTGCTTGCGCTCGATCCGCTGCAGGAAAACGTGCACCGGGCGCTGATCCGGCTGTATGAACGCCAGGGCCGGCAGGCGCTGGCGCTCAAGCAATACCGCTTGTGCCGGGCGGCACTGCAACGCGAACTCGGGGTATCGCCCGAGCCCGAGACCGAGGCGCTGTACCAGGCGATGCTGCGGGCCCGCCGCGAGCCGGTGGCTGGCATGCCGGCTGGTGACGACGGTGCCGCGGTGCCACCTGCGTCCGCCGTAATCGCTGCCGAGCCGCAGCTGCGCCACGCAGTGGTCCTGGTAGCCAGCCTGGACGATAGCAGCGCTGGCCTGGAGCCCGAGCCATTGCACGATGCCCTTGCGCGCTGGCGCCGGCATGCCAGGGCATTGGCCAGCGCCTGCGACGGTCATATCACCGATGAAATCGGAACCCGGCTGACCATCGTGTTTGGCGTTCCGGTGGCGCATGGGAACGACGCCGAGCGCGCCCTGCATACCGCCGGGGCGCTGCATGCCGGTCTGGCGCGGCTGGCGGAATCCGCCAACGCCAGGCTGCTGGCGCGCGTAGGCCTGGCCAGCGGCCAGGTGCTGGCCGCCTGCGGCGAAAGCGGCATGACGCTGACCGGCGGGCCGGTTGGCGTGGCCTTGCAGGCGATGGAGCGCGCCGAGCCTGGCGCAACCATGGTGTCGAATCGGGTCTACCAGGCGCTGCCCGGACGCCTGGAAGCGGACTGCGTGGCGCACGCCGTGCTCCCCGGCGTGGCCGAACCGATTCCGCTCTGGCGCGTGCGGCGCTTTCTCGGGGTGGAACAGGCGCCGGCGCAGCACGCCTTCGTCGGGCGGCAAGCGGAGCTGGCCCAGCTCGCCGGCGTTGCCGACAGCTGCCTGCGTTCCGGCCATGGCCGGGTCGTGCTGATCCGCGGCGAGGCCGGCATCGGCAAGAGCCGGCTCGCCGACCGCTTCGTCGCGCTGGCGCGCGAGCATGGCCTGGAGGCACACCGGGTGCTGGTGCTCGACTTCGGCGCCGGCAGCGGCGGCGATCCCTTGCGCATGCTCGCGCGCAGTCTGCTGGGCGTCGCGCCTCGCACGGACGCGAATGGCGCCGCCGCCGAAGAAGCGACAGGCGCGGCCATCGGGCAAGCGCTCGCGGCCTGGCAACTCGGCGAGGATGAGCTTGTGTTCGCCCGCGACATGTTCGAGCAGCCCCAGTCCCAGGAGCAGGCCGCTGCACTGGCCGCGATGGACGCCGCCAGCCGGCAACGCGGCGCACAGCGATTGATGGTGACGCTGGCCACCCGCCGCAGTGCGGTGCGCGCGCAGTTGATCGTGGTCTAAGACGTCCACTGGGCCGAGCGCACGGTGCTCGATTGCCTGGCGCAACTGGCCGCGGCAGCCCGCAGCCATGCGCTGATCCTGGTGCTGACCGTACGTGCCGAGCATGACCCTCTCGATGCGGCCTGGCGGGCGACCAGCCAGGGAGCATCGCTGACCACCATCGACCTCGGACCGCTCGACGATGCCGATGCGCACGAACTGGCTGCCTGCCATCGGCAGGTCGATCCTGCCGTGGCCGCTACCTGCATTCGCCGGGCTGAGGGCAATCCGCTGTTTCTCGACCAGTTGCTGCGCGGCGCGGAGGCGGGTGCGGACGAGTTGCCCGGCACGCTGCAGAGCATTGTGCTGGCGCGGATGGACCGGTTCTGTACCGCCGACCGCCAGGCGCTGCAGGCCGCTGCCGTACTGGGCCAGCGCTTTGGCCCGGCCGCGCAGCGGCATTTGATCGAAGATCCCGCGTACGCTTGCGAGCGCCTGGTGCAGGAGGCCATGGCCCGGCCGGAAGGCGAAGACTATCTGTTCATGCACGCGCTGATCCATGAGGCGGTGTACGCCTCGCTGCTCAAGTCACGGCGACAGAATCTGCACCGGCGCGCGGCCGCCTGGTATGAAGGCCGGGACCCGGCGCTGATGGCCGAGCACCTGGATGCCGCAGGCGATCCCGGCGCGCCCGAGGCCTATGCCGCCGCGGCGCGCCATGAGGCGGCGCACTTCCGCGGCGAGCGCGCATTGCGCCTGGTTGAGCGTGCGCAGCGCCTGGATAGCGGCGACGCCTGCAGGCACACGCTTGCCTGCCTGCACGGAGAGCTGGCACTAGGAGTTTGTCGGGCTTTGCAGTCTTCCGCAAGATGACGTTGTCCGAGATAATCGCTGGCGCACAACCAAAGACCTACCCGATGAGCCGCTTCGTTCCCGTAGACCGAGATACCGCGTACCTGTTGCCGCCCTCAGTGGACGAATGGCTGCCCGATGATCACTTGGCGCGCTTCGTAGTCGAAGTCATCGAGCAGCTCGATCTGAGCGAACTGACACGCCAATACGCGGGCCGGGGTTCGGCGGCGCACCATCCCGCCGTGTTGCTGGGCTTGCTGATCTACGGCTATGCCAATGGCGTGCACTCGAGCCGCAAGCTCGAACGCGCGACCTACGACTCGGTGGCCTTCCGCTATGTGGCAGCCAACACCCACCCGGATCACGACACGCTGGCGACGTTCCGGCGTCGATTCCTGAAGGAGGTGGAGGCGCTGTTTGTGCAGGTGCTGGTGCTGGCGCGCGAGATGAAACTGCTCAAGCTCGGGCACATTGCGCTGGACGGCACCAAGATCGACGCGAACGCGAGCAAGCACCGCGCCCTGTCGTGGGGTCATGCCCAAAAGATCGAGGCGCAGTTACGACAGGAAGTGCAGGCCCTGCTTGCGCTGGCCGAGAACAGCGACCGCGCAGCCATCCCGGATGGCATGGACGTGCCGGCGGAGATCGCTCGACGCGAAGACCGCTTGAGCGCGATGGCGCTGGCCAAGGCAAAGATCGAGCAGCGCGCCGCCGAGCGTCATCAACTCGAACAGCAGGAGTACGAGGCCAAGACGGCTAAGCGCAAGTCTCAGCGGGACGCTGGCAAGAAGCCGCGCGGCAAGGATCCCGAGCCACCAGAGGCGGGGCCCAAGGATGGCGATCAGGTGAACCTCACGGATGAAGAGTCACGCATCATGCCCGTCTCGGGGGGTGGCTTCGAACAAAGCTACAACGCGCAAGCCGGGGTAGACACAGAGACGATGATGGTGGTCACCCAGCACGTGAGCCAGGCGTGCAACGACAAGCGCGAAGTCGTGCCCACGCTGGAGCAGATCGCGGCGTTGCCTGCGGTGCTGGGCGAGGTGCGCACGCTGATCACGGACAACGGCTTCTTCAGTCAGGCCAACGTGATCGCGTGCCACGATGCAGGGATCGAGCCGCTGCTGGCGCTAAGGCGGGAGCCGCATCATGCCCCTGTGCTGGAGCGCTTTGCCCCCGATGTGCCGCAGCCCCAGACCACGGACCCGGTTGTGCAGATGGCGCACCGACTGGGCACACAAGCCGGGCGCGCCCTCTACAGCTTGCGCAAGCAGACGGTGGAGCCGGTGTTCGGCATCATCAAACGGGTAATGGGTTGGCGCCAGATGAGCATGCGCGGGCTGGACAAGGCGCAAGGCGAATGGAGTCTTGTGACCATGGCCTGGAACATCAAGCGCATGCACGTTCTGCGAGCGGTTGGATAGCAAAGTGCGCCTCGACTACCCAAAGCCGAGCCCCTAAGGCGCTCCAATGTGCCATCACAGTGCCTCGTCAACCATCAAGAGCGTTCGATCAGCGCGATTGCCGTCCAAAAATCTCGTCGCACCGATCATTCGGATTCGCCCGGGCTCAAGTCCGACGGACTCCTAGACCTTGGCCTGCCGACGCAATCGCTGCAGGCGTTCCGGCAAGCGCAATTGCTGGCGAGCGATGCGGCACAGCGTGCCCGTGTGTGGCTTGGCACGGCAGCCGCCTTGCGCCTGCTCGACCGCTATGACGAAGCCCTGGCGGCGCTGCGCGAGGCGGAGCAGGCCGCCGCTGTGCCGGGCCAGCCAGAGCGGCTGGCCGAGATCGAATCGCTGCGCGGCAATCTCTATTTCCCGAAGGGCGACATGGAAGAGTGCCTCGCCGCCCACCAGCGCGCCCTCAGCCATGCGAGGGCGGCCGGATCGGTGCTGGGCGAGGCGCGTGCGCTGGGCGGCCTCGGTGATGCGTACTACCAGCAAGGCCGCATGCTGACCGCGCATGCGCATTTTGTCCGCTGCGTCGAGCTGGCGCGGGCGCACGGCTTCATCCGCATCGAATGTGCCAACCTGCCGATGGTGGGCGCGGTGGAGCTGTTCCGCAACGAACTTGCGGCCGCGCAGGCCAGCTGCGAGGAAGGGCTGCGCCTGGCGCGGCGCATCAGTGATGCGCGCAGCGAGATGCTGGCCTGCGACGTGATGACATCGACCGCACAACTCGCAGGCGACTGGCCGCGTGCCGAAGCGCACGCGCGGCTGGCACTGGCGCTGACGCGCCGGTTGGAGGCCCGGCGCTTCGAGGCGGAAGTGCTGGCCCGGCTTGGCCTGGCCATCGGCGCGCTCGGCCAGGTGCAGGAGGCGGAGTCCCTGCTCGACGAGGCGCTGCAGTTGAGCCACGCCAGCGGCGTGCGGTATTCAGGGCCAACCGTGCTGGCGTTCCTGGCGCGCACCACGCGCGATCCCGACAAGCAGCTCGACGCCCTGCGCCAGGGCGAGGCCATGCTGGCCCAGGGCTGCGTGAGCCATTGCCACGTCGACCTGCTCGAAGCTGCGATCGACGTTTCGCTGGCGGAGCGCCGGTGGCAGGAAGCCGAACGCTACCTGGCAGCGCTGCAGGATTACATGCAGCATGAGCCGTTTCCGTGGGGAGACTTCCTGATCCGCAGGGGCCGCGCGTTGATCTGCGCCGGACGGGAAGAGGGCGGCGCGAGCACGCCGCCGCTTTGCGCCCGCTTACGGCTGCTCAGGGACGAGGCACATGCGGCCGGTCTGAATGCGTCCCTGGGTGCCATCGATGCGGCACTGGAGCGGCTGACAGCGACATCGCGTATCGGGCAGGACGCATCAGGCCCGCCCTGATCGAAAGGGCTCACCGTCACCCCACGCAGCGTTCAAGGAGCGCCTGGCCGCTGGTCACGGGTGCGGTACAGGTGCGATGCCGGCACACGTAGGCGGCCGGCCGGCCGTCGACCGGGAGCCGCCCCTGGCCGACGGGAACGTCTTCGGCGAATGCCAGCACGCGTGCCGGAAGATAGGTGCGGTGAACGCTTTCCACCAAGGCGGCGGCCGCCGCCTTGTCGCCGGCAAGAATGATCCCGAACGCGCCGCGCTGCGCGAAGTCCGCGGCGGCCAGGAGGTGCACGAAGCCGGCCGGGGCCGCTGCGGCGGCAGCCCGGTAGCGCTGGAATTCGTGCTCGGCGAGGTCACGATAGCGATCCTCGCCGGTGAGTTCATGCAAGCGCATGAAGGCGAACACGCTGGCTGAAATGCCAGACGGCCAGGCGCCGTCGTACGGAGCGCGAGGCCTGTGTATCAATGGCTCGCCATCATTGGGCGTGAAATACAGCCCGTCGTCCCGGAACCTGTCGATGATGAGCGCCACGAGTTCGGCTGCGCGATCGAGGTATCGCCTGTCGAAGCAGGATTCGTAGAGGTCGATCAGCGCGTTGGCCAGGAAGGCATAGTCTTCCAGGAACCCTGGCACCTTGACTGTGCCGTTCTTCCAGTACCGATACACACCGCCGTCCGGCATGGTGAGCTTGTCCTGGATAAAGCTGGCGGCACGCCTTGCGGCGGCGAGGTGTGCGGGGTTGCCCGTTGCCTGGTAAGCCGCGCAGAGTCCCTGGATCATGAGACCGTTCCACCCGGCGAGAATGTTGTCGTCGCGGCCGGGGCGCACGCGCCGGGCGCGAGCTGCCAGTAGCCGCTTGCGCCAGCCTTCGAGCCGCGCCTCCTCCTGGGGTGCCAGCATGACCGCACGGTGGAGCACCGATCTGCCGGCTTCAAAGTTCCCGCCCTCGGTGACGCCGTAGGCGCGACACGCCAGGGTCCCCTCGGATTCGCCCAGGACTGCCTTCACCTCGGCCGCTGTCCAGACATAAAAGCGGCCTTCCTCGCCTTCGCTGTCGGCATCTTCGCCGGCATGGAAGCCGCCGTCGGGGTGCGTCATGTCTCGCAGAATGTACGCGATCGTTCCCTCGAATACGCGGCGCCAGGCTTGCTTTCCGGTGAGGCGATAGGCGTTGGCGTAGAGGGCGACGAGCTGGCCGTTGTCGTAAAGCATCTTTTCGAAGTGGGGCACGGCCCAGCGTTCGTCGACACTGTAGCGGGAAAACCCACCGCCGAGCTGATCATGGATGCCGCCGGCCGCCATGCCGTCGAGCGTGCGCTCCAGCGCATCAAGCAGCGCGGGTTCATGCGTTCGCTGACAGATGCGCAGCACGAGGTCGTACGCGCTTGCGTTGGGAAACTTGGGCGCTCCGCCCAGGCCGCCATGGGTCGGGTCCGTATTGCGCGCGAGGGCGAGGGCTGTCTGCGCGGGGAGGTCCTGGACCTCCGCGGCTTGTTCCAGGTCTTCACGGCTCAGGACCGCATCGTCCAGCTGCCGGAACCCCTGCTGAAACTGCTCGATGGTGTTGCGCAGTTCCTGGCGGCGATGCGTCCAGGCTTCGCTCAGGCTCAGCAGCACGCGCGGGAGCCCAGGGCGGCCGTAGCGGTCATCCGGCGGAAAGTAGGTGCCACCGTAGAATGGCTCTCCTTGCGGCGTCAGGAACACCGTCAGCGGCCAGCCGCCGCCCTGTCCCATCAACTGGGGGACTTTCTGGTAAATGTCGTCGAGGTCGGGACGCTCCTGCCGGTCGACCTTGATGCTGATGAACCGCTCGTTCATCAGGGCGGCGATCCGGGGATTCTCGAACGATTCGTGCGCCATCACGTGGCACCAATGGCAGGTGGCGTAGCCGACCGAAAGCAGGACCGGCTTGTCGTCGTCGCGCGCACGGCGAAACGCCTCTTCGCACCAGGGATACCAGTCGACAGGATTCTCCGCATGTTGCCGGAGGTAAGGCGAGGATTCTGTGGCGAGCCGATTTGTCATCCTGGTCTCCAGCCTGGGCCGGTGAGACAACTGTGGCGCAGAACAGCGCGCCCGGCAAGCGCGTGGCTGGTTTCCGGCATCAGGCCACCCCAACCCCTTGTGACCAGTACTGGTATCGCCAGGTAAAGCCATCGCGCGGTGGCATGGTGCCGGGGGGTGCCCCGCCGCCGCGATAGGCGAAGGTGTACAGCACCAGCGCCGTGCGCCGCGAAGAATACCGGTCCCGCAGGGGCATGGCTTCCCTTGCGGGCCACCAGCGCGGTGCAAGCAGCGCGCCGCTGACATAGGCCAGGCCGCAGTGCCCCCAGCCGGCGGCAGACAGCTGCCACAGCCACCGGTAGCCGGCGTTCGGAGGGCGTGAGCGAGCGCGCATGCGACTCCTTGTTTCAGTTCGGATCAGGTATGGCTCTGATCCGATCCGTCCACTTTTGCATTGCGAACGGTTTGCCGACCATGGACTGCGATCGGTTAAGGCGACTGTGGCAAAAAAATCTGCCCGCGGCAATGCAAGTTACAGTGCCTGCCGGCATGCCGCCAGCGGCGCCCGCGAGGCGAGTGGTCAACGTCGCCCTGATACGCCGCAAATAAAAAGAGCACCTTCTACAGGTGCTCAGCGCTTCCAACAATCGGGTGCGTCCGAACCGGGTCAGCAACTTATGATCCGGTCCGGACCTGCAGGCATATGTGGCCTGCACGATCACGCTTCATCTGGCAGATCATCCAGGAAACATGATCGTTTCGCTGACCTACCTTCGCTTTACTCAAGCGTGTCTCAGTCAGCACTTCGAGTATAGGGCAGCCGACGGTCAGGTCAACCTGAATCTGGTGCCGCCGCGCCAGCAGCCTGGTTCCATCGGTCTGCGTTACAGGGCCGCGATGAACTTGTCCCACGGCGTCGCTTGCAGCGTCTCGGTCGCGGCGTGTCCATAGCCCCGGATGATCAACGCCGCCCGCTCGAGTTGCTTCAGGTCGTCCGTCTCGACAATGTCCACGACGTCAAAGCGCCCGAGTGTCAGATAGCTGTCCTTCCAGGTGACGGCAGGGCATTCGGCCTTGATTTTCTCGGCCACCGTGGCGGCGAGCTTCTTCATGTCCCTGGGGTCCGTGAACGCGTCAGGAGCGAGACGGCTGAGGATGACGTATGTAGTCATGGGATACCTCCGTGCAAGAAATTGCTCCACAAACCGGCACGGCAGTCACGCGGGAACAACCGGCCGCAGGTCTTTCAGTCTATGTCATCGTCGCTCGCCTGCTGCGACGTGTCCCCAAGCCTCGTGGGCCGGGCCATCAACGAACTCCCTGCGGCCATGGCTTTGATCAGCCATGCGCCTGCGAATGCAGTTCCACCACGTCTCGATCGGCTACCGGATGATCGGCGCCCACCTGCTGGCCGCTGAACTTGCCACTCCCCCAGATGCGGGCGAACTTGAACGTACGCGCGAGATCAGGGTGCACCTGCAAGGCGACATCCAGCACGGTGTCGCCGCGGCGCATCGTAAAAGGCCGACGCTGGTCGACGGGTTTCCCGGGTGCCTTGGTGTAGACACGCACGATGCCCAGAGCCGTGAAAAGGAATGGACCGACCTCGGCCAGTCCGCGCCCGTCGGTTGCCGAGGTTGAGAGCGCCGGAAAACGTACACCGAGCAGGTCTTCGAGCACGGCCGCGTCTTCCGGGTTGGCGAGATCGGTCTTGTTGGCCAGCAGCAGCGCAGGGAGGTGGACACTGAACGGGTCAGCCGCCGCTTCCGCCGTCGCCCCAGGGCTGTCGGCCTGACCCGGCCAGTGCTCCGACAGGATGATCTTTGCCTCGGCGAGCCGCCGCAGAATCAGCGCCAACTGTTCTGTACAGTCTGGCGCGCTCAGATCGGCCACGAGCAATACGCCGTCCGTCGCCCGCAATATGTCAGTGAGCCCGGGTTGCATGAATTCGACGCAGACAGGTGGCAGATCCACCAGCTGAAAAGCAATGTCGTCGAACGGCAACATGGCGGGAACCGGAAACTGCGTAGGGTGGGGGTAGGGCCCGACCTCGCTGCCCGATCCTGTCAGCCTTGCGTGCAGGCTGGATTTTCCGGCGCCGGGCGGGCCGATCAGACAGAGCTGGGCCGCACCTTCGGGATGCACCGCATGTGCCGACCCTCTGTGAGCGGCCTTCCCGTGGCCCGCAGATGCCTGGGTGAGTTCCCTGATCCGCGACTTGATATCGGCCTGCAGACGCTCCGTCCCCTTGTGTTTCGGGATGACACGGAGCATCTCCTTCAGGCATTCGAGCTGCTCGCGCGGCTGGCGTGCCAGCCGATAGGCTTGTTCGGCCTGCTTGTACTCTGGGGTGAGGTTTGCTGGCATGGGCTGTCGCCAGAGTTTCAGCGTCCGGAAGCCGAGAGAGCGATCCAATCGGGGCCAGCTTGACCGCCAAGCCCCGGAGCCCGAAGAACTCGGCCGCGCACGATGGCGGGGCCAGCAGCCCCACCATGGCCCGTGGGCGTCCCCCGTGATTTCCATGCAGATTTGTCTATGTTCTGTCTGGGCTTCGCGGTTATCCGCGTACTACCAAGTTTCGACAATTATCTGTTGATTTGCCAATGCTTTGGCCGTGACGCCGCATTGTTCCGCCTTTGGAACACTGTGTTTGCTTCAGGCAGGCTTCCACAAATTTGAAGGGCTGCTATCTTCGAGCGCCGTGATCAGAACAAAGTGGCAGCGCCGCGATACACCTTGGCGCTGCCCGAAACCCACGGATGTCAGTGAAGAAAGCAACCCGATCAAGCCGGCTGGCGTACCTTGCGGCCGCCGTTCCGTTCGCGGCCTGCCTGTGCGCGCTGCCCGCCGCCGACGCGGCCACCTTCTCGATGCAGGGCGGCTATGGCCGCGACAACGGTCACGGCCTTGAAAAATACGAAGTGGCCGCGCGCTGGGACGATATCGTGCAATGGCAGCTGTCCAACCGCTTTGCACTGTCCCTGGACGGCGAGGTCAATCTCGCGAACTGGCGGGCGCTGTCGTCCCGGCCGTCGAGCCAGTTGACCGAGTTCGGCGTGTCACCGATCTTCCGCCTCAGCTATGCGGGCGAATACGCTACGCCGTTTGTTGAAGCCTCCGTGGGTTTGCGCGTGCTCAGCCATACCGAGATCGCCGACGGCCATCGCATGGGCTCGGCTTTCCAGTTCTCCGACATGGTCGGCGTGGGCCTTGCCTTCGGCAAGGCGCAGCGGCTTGCCATCGGCTACCGTTTCCAGCACCTGTCCAACGCCGGCATCGAGCAGCCCAATCCCGGCACCAATTTCAGCATGGGCTACGTGCGCTACCGCTTCTGACGGGGTGGCGGCCGGACATCGTTCCAGCCGCAGGACACTGCATCGCAATCCCACGGTCTACCGCGCATGGGTTGCGACACCTATCATTGCTCCATGCATTATTGCCTGCCACTATCGGCCGGCATACTCGGAGGACAGACATGAAGCGCATTCTGGGCGTCTACAGCGCACCGCGTCAGCACTGGGTCGGAGATGGCTTTCCGGTGCGCTCGATGTTTTCGTACATGAGCCACGGCAAGCAGCTGAGCCCGTTTCTGCTTTTGGATTACGCCGGGCCGGCCGACTTCACGCCGACGCAGCGCCCGCGCGGGGTTGGCCAGCATCCGCACCGCGGTTTCGAGACCGTGACCATCGTCTACAAGGGCGAGGTCGCGCATCGCGACTCGACCGGGCAGGGCGGCGTGATCGGCCCCGGCGACGTGCAGTGGATGACGGCGGGCGCCGGCATCCTGCATGAGGAATTCCACTCGCCGGCCTTTGCGCAAAGCGGCGGCGCGCTGGAAATGGTGCAGCTGTGGGTCAACCTGCCGGCGCGCGACAAGATGACCACGCCCGGCTACCAGGCCATCGTCGACCACGATATCCCGGTGGTGCCGATGCCCGATGGCGCCGGCACGGTGCGCGTGATCGCCGGTGAGTACGCGGGCAAGGCCGGTCCGGCGCGCACCTTCACGCCGATGCATGTGTGGGATATGCGCCTGAACCAGGGTGCCAGCACGCGGCTGGCGCTGCCGGAGGGCTGGCATACCGCGCTGGTGGTGCTGCGCGGCAAGATCACGGTCAACGCTGAAGCGACGGTGCGGGATGCCGAGATGGTGGTGCTGGACGGTGCCGGCGAGGATGTGAACATCGAAGCCAGCACCGACGCGGTGGTGCTGCTGCTCAGCGGCGAGCCGATCGACGAGCCGATCGTCGGCCACGGCCCGTTCGTGATGAATACTGAAGAGCAGATCGCCGATGCCTTCCGCGACTTCAGCAGCGGCCACTTCGGCAGCATCGCGGCGGGCGGCCGGTAGGCGCCTGCTGCAGCAACGGGGCGAGCCTTGCGGCTCGCCCCGGGCCGCCGACCTGCGGCATGCCGATGCGCTTGCCGCCCTGCGTGGGCGTGGTGGCGGATGCGGCCACGCGATTGACATACTCGATCGATCCGTCGATGACACCATACAGCGTCACGCCGGACTGTGCATTGGCGCTGCCTGCGGCCGCGCCCAGTACAGCCGGCGTGATAAGCGATTTCTTCATGCTAAGTCGTCTCCTGTCGGTTTTCATGGAAGGCGCTGGCCGGTTGCTACGCCCGGCTCTGTTCCATTAGACCTTTGTGCGTGGTGTCAGGCCCCCTCCTAAAAGGAGTGAATCGGGGTCTGGGTGTTGCCATGCCGCACGGTTGATGGCAGGAGGAGAGTCCCTATTGGCTTGAGGTGGGGGGCAGTGCCGGCGCCAGCGCTCCGGATGGCGAAGCCCAAAAAAACGGGGGCTCGCCAATGCGAGCCCCCGCTTCGGTGCGGCTGGACTTACTGCACGTTGCCGGCGACCGCGATCACCTGGCCGGTGATGTAGTTGGAATCCGGCGAGCAGAACAGGTACACGCCGCCCGCGGCTTCTTCCGGGGTGCCCCCGCGGCCAAGCGGATTGCGCTGGGCGTGCGTCTTCAGCGCTTCCGGGTTCAGGCCCACGCGGATTTCGCGGCCTTCGATGTTCACCGTGGCGCCGGCCTTGGCGTCGGCCGAGGTCATGCGGGTGTGGATCAGCCCGAACGCCACCGCATTCACGTTGACGTTGAAGCGGCCCCACTCGCGCGCCATGGCGCGGGTCATGCCGATCACGCCCGCCTTGGCGCCGGAGTAGTTGATCTGGCCGGCATTGCCGTTCAGGCCCGAGGTCGACGAGATATTGACGATCTTGCGGTACACCTCGCGGCCGGCTTCCTTGTCGGCGGCGGCCAGTGCCTTGATATGCGGGTAGGCGGCGCGCAGGATGCGGAAGGGCGCGGTCATGTGGCAGTCCAGGATGGCGTACCACTGCTCGTCGCTCATCTTCTGCACCACGTCGTCCCAGGTGAAGCCGGCGTTGTTGACGATGACGTCGATGCTCTTGAAATTGCTCATCGCCGTGTTGATGAAGCGGTCGGCAAAGTCCGGTGCGGACACGTTGCCCACGCAGGCCACGGCTTCGACGCCCATTGCCTTCAGTTCTTCGACGGTCTGTTGCGCCGGCTCGGCGTCCAGGTCATTGACGACCAGGCGCGCGCCTTCGCGTGCCAGCCGCATGGCGATGGCGTTGCCGATGCCGCGGCCCGAACCGGTGACCAGTGCCACCTTGCCTTCAAGTGCTCCCATTTCTGACTCCTTGTGCTTGATTGGATTTACAGGGCAACGACGGCGTCGCCGAGGATCTTGCTTTCGCCATACTGGTTGGCGGTCTGGATTTCCAGCTTGACGCGCTTCTCGCCTTCGATTTCCAGCTTCTCCACCACGCGGCCGGTGCAGGTGATGCGATGGCCCAGGTGCGTGATGCCGACAAAGCGCACGCCGAACTGGCGCAGCTGGCGCTGGTCCACCCACTGCGTCAGCAGGCGGCCCAGGTAGGCCATCGACAGCATGCCGTGGGCAAACACGTCGGGCATGCCGGCCTTGCGGGCGTAGTCGGTGTCGATATGGATGGGGTTGTGATCGTTCGAGGCGCCGGCAAACAGCGCCAGCGTGGTGCGATTGATCGGTTCCAGCGTCAGCGGCGGCAGGGTGTCGCCCACCTTGACCTGGTCGAAGCTCAGTTTGCTCATCGGGGTTCTCCGGTTCAGCCGTTGCGATGCACCAGCACGCTGCGCAGGTCCGCCACGTGCTCGCCGTCCTGATTGGCGACGCGCGTCTCGCGCACCACGAACTCCAGCGCGCCACCCTTCTTGTCGTAGATGTCGGTGATGGTGGTCTTGAAGTGCAGCGTATCGCCCGCATAGGCCATGCGATGGTAGTCGAAGGACTGCTCGCCGTGCAGGATGCGGTCCGGCCGGATGCCGAGTTCCTGGCGCCAGGTGCTGGGCGGCTGCGTCAGCTCCAGCGAGAACAGGAAGGTCGGCGGCAGCGGCAGGCCCGGGTGGCCGGCGTCGCGCGCGGCGGCTTCATCGATATAGACCGGATCGGTCTGGCCGGTGGCCTTGGCGAAAAAGCGCAGCTGGCTGGCCGGCGCGGACGTGCGGAAGTCCGCAATCACCCGGCCGATATGTTTCTTGTCGATCATGGATGGGCTCCTGTGTGTGCTCAGGCGTGCTTCTGGTACAGCGTGACCACGCAGGCGCCGCCCAGGCCGAGGTTGTGCGTCAGGGCCAGCCGTGCGCCCTCGACCTGGCGCTGGTCGGCGGTGCCGCGCAGCTGCTGGACCATCTCGTAGCATTGCGCCAGGCCGGTGGCGCCCAGCGGATGGCCCTTCGACAGCAGGCCGCCCGACGGGTTGACCACCCACTTGCCACCGTAGGTGTTGTCGCCGTCGTTGACCAGCTTCTCGGCGCCGCCTTCCGGGCACAGGCCGAGGCCTTCATAGGTCAGCAGCTCGTTCTGCGCGAAGCAGTCGTGCAGCTCGATCACGTCGATGTCCTGCGGGCCGACGCCGGCCTGCTCATACACCTGCTGCGAGCCTTCGCGCGTCATGTCGAAGCCGACCACACGGATCATGTCGCGTGCGTCGTAGGTGCTGGGGCGGTCGGTAGTCAGCGACTGGCCGGCGATCAGCACGTCGGTCTTCAGGCCCTTCTTGCGGGCGAATTCCTCCGACACCACGATGGCGGCTGCGGCGCCGCAGGTGGGCGGGCATGCCATCAGGCGCGTGAGCACGCCTTCCCACAGCGCGGGCGCGGCCAGCACGTCCTCGGTGGTCAGCACATTGCGGAACACGGCCAGCGGGTTGTTGGCGGCGTGGCGGCTGGCCTTGGCGCGGATCCTGGCGAAGGTTTCCAGCCTGGTGCCGTACTTTTCCATATGGGCCCTGCCGGCGCCGGAGAACTGGCGGATGGCATTGGGCAGGTCCTTGCGGTCGACCAGTTCGTCCACCAGGCCGATGGCGCGCTCCAGTGCCGGGGCGCGGTCGTCCCAGCGCGACTTCAGCGCGCCCGGCTGCATGAACTCGAAGCCGACTGCCAGCGCGCAGTCCACCGCGCCGCTCTGCACCGCCTGGCGCGCCAGGAACAGCGCCGACGAGCCGGTGGCGCAGTTGTTGTTCACGTTGATGACGGGGATGCCGGTCATGCCGACCTGGTACAGCGCCTTCTGGCCGCAGGTTGAGTCGCCATACACGTAGCCGGCGTAGGCCTGCTGCACGTCCTCATAGCCGAGGCCGGCGTCTTCCAGCGCCTGGCGCACGGCCGTGGCGCCCATCACGTCATAGGTGTCGCTGCTGCCCGGCTTCTTGAACGGGATCATGCCGGCGCCGGCGACGAAAACCTTGCGAGTCATGTGTGTGCTCCGATGAGTCTTTGTTTTGGGGTCGGTGCTTAGAGCTTGCGCGCGATCAGATCGCGCATCACTTCGCTGGTGCCGCCGTAGATGCGGGTCACGCGCATGTCGGCAAAGGCACGCGCCACCGGGTACTCCATCATGTAGCCGTAGCCGCCGTGCAGCTGCACCATCTGGTCGAGCGCGGTGCCCAGCACTTCAGTCGCGTGGAGCTTGGCGATGGCCGCTTCTTCCAGCGTCAGGCGGCGGCGGATGTGCTCGCCGAGGTAGTGGTCGACCAGCAGCCGCACCGAGATCGCCTGCGTCTTGATGTCGGCCAGCTTGAACTTGGTGTTCTGGAAGTCCCAGACGGTCTGGTTGAAGGCCTTGCGGTCTTTGACGTAGGCCAGCGTGTGTTCCAGGCAGACCTCCAGCTTGGCGGCAGCGCTGACCGCGATCGACAGGCGCTCCTGCGGCAGCTCGGTCATCAGGTAGGCGAAGCCCTTGCCTTCCTCGCCGAGCAGGTTGGCCACCGGCACGCGCACGTTGTCGAAGAACAGCTCGGCGGTGTCCTGCGCGTGCTGGCCGACCTTGTCCAGCTTGCGGCCGCGGCGGAAGCCCTCGCGGTCGGCTTCGACCACGATCAGGCTGACGCCGCGCGCGCCGGCGGTCGGGTCGGTCTTGCAGACCATGATGATCAGGTCGGCGTTCAGGCCGTTGCTGATGAAGGTCTTGCTGCCGTTGATCACGTACTCGTCGCCATCGCGGATGGCGGTGGTGCGGATCGCCTTGAGGTCGCTGCCGGTGCCCGGCTCGGTCATGCCGATGGCCAGGATGTATTCGCCGGAGCAGACCTTGGGCAGCCAGCGCTGCTTCTGTTCCTCGCTGCCGATGCGGGCGATATACGGCGCGATGATGTCGGAGTGCACGCCGAAGCCGACCCCGCTCAGGCCGGCGCGGGCATACTCTTCGGCATAGATGGCGGAGTGGCCGAAGTCACCGCCGCCGCCACCGTACTCGGTCGGCAGCGTCACGCACAGCAGGCCTTCGCGGCCGGCCTTGAGCCAGGTTTCGCGGTCGACCTTGCCGGCCTTGTCCCATTCAGCTTGCCTGGGCAGGCATTCGCGTTCCAGGAAGCGGCGCACGGTGGTGCGGAACATCTCGTGGTCGTCACGATAGATGCTGCGGTTGATTTCCATTGGGTGACTCCGGATATCGGTCTGCGGTAGGTTGCCTCGGCCCAGGCATGCGGCCACTGGTATGGCGCTAAGGTACCGGGGAGGAGGGGGCCGCGAACACCACCCGCGTCAGGTGGCCGGAGACAGCAAGGAGGGGGGGCGCGCATGGGCTGCGCGGCGCTGGAGAGGGGGAGCGGGGGAGGGAGAGGGGGGCGGCCGCACCGTCAGTGCGGCGCGTCAGGCGGCTGGGCGCCGCCGGCCTGGTCCAGTTCGCGGTCGCGGGCGCGGGCCACGGCCTCGTCGCGGCTGCTGACGCCCAGCTTGCGGAAGATGTTGCGCAAGTGCCATTTGACCGTCTCCGGCGACAGTCCCAGGGTACGCGCGATCTTCTTGTTGGGCAGGGCCTGGCCGAGCAGGCGCACGACATCGGCTTCGCGGTCGCTCAGTTCCTCAATGCGCGCGTCGGCCCTGGCCGGGCTGCCTGCGGGCGCGGCAGCCGCGGCGGTGCCGCCCGCTGCGCCGGCCTGCACGGCGCGCGGCGGCACGGTTGCCTGCAGGCGTTCGACATAGAACGCAAGCACCGGGTCCAGCGTGGTGTCCGCGGCCACGCGCACGATCTGGCCGAGTGCGCCGGGGCAGGCATCGATCACGCTGCGCATCAGGCCGAGCCGGTGGCCCCGGCGCAAGCTTTCCAGCACATGCGTGCGTGCCGCCTCGGCGTCGCCGCGGCGCGATGCCACCACGGCCGCCAGCATGTGCATCTGCGCCACGTGGCGTTGCCAGCCGCGCGCCTCGCAGTACGCGATCAGCGCTGCCGAGCGGGCCTCGGCCCAGCGCATGTCGTCATGCGCCAGGCTGAGCAGCAGGCGGGCGCGCTCGGTCACCATGTGGATGGCGTCCAGCGAGCCGCGCGGCGCGTTGCGATGGCGCGCGGCAATGGCATCCAGGCGCGCCAGCGCGGCTTCGGCGGCGGCGATGTCGCCGCTGGCCAGGTGCAGCCGGATCTGGTTGGCCAGGCTCTGCGCGACCAGCCGGTCCAGGCGCAGCTGCGTGCCGTAGTCCTCCAGCCGTTCCAGCTGCGCGAAGGCATCGAGCCGGTGGCCGCAGATCCAGTGCGCGGCTGCCAGCACGGTGTGCACCCGCAGCACCGAGTCGGGGATCGATACCCGTTCGAGCACGTCGACCCGGTCTTCCAGCAGCCGGCGCGCGGCCTCCAGGTCGTTCTGCTCATACAGCGCCTCGCCCAGCAGTGCCGCGGCAAAGTACTCCGGCTCGGCGCCGGCGCCGCCGTGGCCCGCTTGCTCGACTTCACGCAGTACGTCGCGGGCGACGCGCTCGGCCTGGATCATGTTGCCTTCCAGCGCATGGCTGAAGCCGATCATGCAGCGCCCGTTGAGCATGCCGCTGGCGGTGCCCAGCAGCGGCACGCCGTCGATCACCAGCGGCGGCGCCTCGGTCTGGATGCGGCGGGCGCGCTCGTAGTCGCCCAGGTGCATGTAGAGCCACGACAGCAGGTTGTTGCGCGAGCCGATAAACAGCGCCGGCATGTCGGCGGGCGCGCTCTCGATCTGCGGCAGCAGCGCCAGCGCGCCCTGGCTGTCGTCGCGCAGCAGCGCCAGGGAAAAGCGCAGCAGTGCGAGCCGGTAGCGCAGCGAGGCGTCGCCCGGCGGGATGTCGGCCTCCAGCCGGTCCGCGGCCGCGGCGCACGCGTCCAGGTCGCGCGAGAACATCTGCGTGCGCAGCGCCAGCAGGCGCAGTTCGGGGCGCTCCTGCACCTGGTCGGCGGGGATGGTGCGCAGCAGCCCGAGCGCCTTGCGCACCTCGCCGCGCATGATCAGGGTGTCGGCATAGCGCTGCACCAGGTCGGCGGCGGTGTCGGCATCGCCGGCCAGCACCGCATGCCGCACGGCCTCTTCCAGCATGCGGTGGTCGCGGAACCAGCGCCAGGCCGCCGCGTGCACGGCGCGCTGCTGGGCCTCGCTGCGCGAGCGGAAACGCTGGGCCAGGGTTTCGCGCAGCAGCGGATGCAGCCGGTACCAGGATTCGCGCTCGGGGCCCTGTGCCGGGGTGATGAAGAGGTTCTCCTGTTCCAGCCGCGCCAGCGGCGCCAGGATCTCGCCTTCGCCCAGCGCCTGCTCTCCCAGGGCCTCGCACAGCGACGCGGTGAAGCGTTCGCATGCGGCGGCGCGCACCAGCAGCTCGGCTTCGTCCGGCGCCAGGCGCGACAGCACTTCGCGTTCGAAATACTCGGCGAAGGCGCCGGCATCCTGCACGCTGGCCTGCACGAAGCCGGTGGCAAAGGTGAGGCCGCTGGCGTTCGCCTTCTTGCGTTTCCAGTGCGCGGCAAAGAGCTGCAGGCCGGCCACCCAGCCGTCGGTCAGCTCGTGCAGCATGCGCGCATCGCGCGGGCTGATATCGCCCAGCTGGGCGCGCAGGAAATGCTGCGATTCAGCCAGCGTGAAGCGCAGGTCGCGCTGGTCCAGCTCGAGCAGCATGCCCTGGTCGCGCAGGCGCCCGAGCGACAGTGGCAGCGCCACGCGCGAGGCCAGCACCACATGGAAATTGGCCGGGGCATAGTCGAGCAGCCACTGCAGCGGTTCCAGCACGCGCGGCGCCGTCAGGTGGTGCACGTCGTCGAGCACCAGCGTCACGTCGCGCGGGTGGGCGGCAATGCCGCGCACCAGCGCGATGATGGCGCGCTCGACGGCTTCGTCGTCCGTGCCGCGGTCGGCCAGCACCATGGCTTCGCGCGTCAGCGCGGGGCTGACCTCGGACAGGCAGCCGAGCAGGCGGTCCAGGCAGCGCTGGCGCTCGTTGTCGGCCGGCGCCAGCGTCAGCGCGGCCATGTCGAAGCCGAGCGCCAGCAGGTCCAGCCGCCATGCGGTCAGCAGCGCGGTCTTGCCGTAGCCGGCCGGGCCCTGCAACACGATGCAGCGCCGGCGCCGCGCCTCGGTCAGCTGCGCCAGCAGGCGCTCGCGCGCGACCACGCGCGCCGCGCTGCGCAGCGAGGCCGGCCGGGACGGCTGCGAGGCTGGCGCGGCGGGCTGGCTACGGGGTGCGGCTGGCGGATTGGCTGGCGTCTGGGGCATGGGCGAGGCAGGACGGTGCAGGTGAGGTGCGGAGGAAATGCGGGTGAGGCAGCGCGATGCGCGGCAAAGGCGGCACGTTGTCGCGATTGTACTGGCAGACGCGGCGCGGCGGCCAAGCCACGCCCGGCCCGCTGTCCGGGTGGCCAGGGTGGGACGCGCACAGCACCCGCAGGCCACCCGGAACAGGTGGGGAAGGGTTTGCCGGGTGTCCGGTCACATGGCGTCGCCTTATATTCGCGCGGCGGCAAGCCCGCTGGCGAAGCGCGTGCCTTTTCATGCCTGCACGCCTTCGCCCCTTCATCGTCTTGCCGCTTCGTCCCTTTGCCCCGCTTCGATTGCGCACCGCTGGACGCCCATGGAAACCATACATGCTGCCGTCGCGACCCGCCTCGTGCCGCCGCGATGCCGGCGCCACCGCCCGGGCCGGCCGAGCCCAGTCCCGAGCCCGCCGCCGCGCGAGCGCGAGATCCTGGCGCTGCTGGAGCAGTCGATGTCGAACAAGCGCATTGCGCTGGTGCTCAACCTGAGCGTCGACACCGTCAAGTGGAACCTGCGGCAGATCTACGCCAAGCTCAACGTGTCGCGCCGCAACGATGCCATCCTGGTGGCGCGCAGCGCGGCGCAGCGGCCGGGCTGACCGTACTGGCCACCTGGCCGCGCGCTCGCCTTATTCCGCGGTGGCGCCGCTGGCCTTGATCATCTGGGCGATGATGGGCTCGGTCGCGTCGAATTCGCGCCGGAACTCCGCCGCCGAGTTGCCCACCGGGTCCATGGCCAGCGCATCGAGCCGCGCGCGCATGGTCGGCGACTGGATCGACGCCCGCGCTTCCGTCTCAAGCCTGGACAGGACCGCCGCCGGCGTGCCGGAGCGCGCGAACAGGCCAAGCCAGGCCGGCGAGCGCAGTTCCTGCTGCTTCAGCCCGGCCTCGGCCATGGTCGGCACGTCGGGCAGCTCCTTGATGCGCTTGTCGCCCATCACCGCCAGGGCCGTCAGCCGGCCGCTCTTGATATGCGGGCCGAGCGTGCTCATGGAGCCGATCGCCCAGGCGATGTTGCCGGCGATCATGTCCTGCGCCATCGGTGCCTCACCCTTGTAGGCCACGTGCGCCATGTCCAGGCCGCGCACCTGGTTCAGGTGCGCGCCGACCAGGTGCGGGAAGGTGCCGACGCCGTAGGAGCCGTAGCTGACCTTGCCCTTGTTCTTCGCGGCCCAATCGAGAAACTGCTGCACGTTCTTTGCCGGCACGTCCCGGTTCACCACCAGCACGATCTTGCCGACCGACACCTCGGTGATGAACGCCAGGTCCCGGCGCACGTCGTACGGCACGTTGCGGTACAGGTGCGGCGTGTTGATCAGCGGCGAGGAGTGGCTGAGCAGGATCGTGTAGCCGTCCGGCGCGGCACGCGTGATGGCCTGCACGGCGATCACGCCCGCGCCGCCGGGCTTGTTGTCGACGATGATGGTTTGCCCGAGACGCTTGCCCAAGTCCTCGGCCAGTGCGCGCGCCACGGTGTCGGTGGCGCCGCCGGGTGGGCCCGGGACAACAAAGGTGATGGGACGCGACGGGTAGCTCTGGGCACCGCAGGCGGCGCTCCACGCCATCGCTGCCATCGCTGCCATCGCGATCAGGGACTTCATGCGCATGATGTGATACCTCGGGAAAGGGAGTAGGAGACTGCGCAGCAAGACGGGCTGCATGTGGGAAGTTATAGGATGCCCGGCACCTTGCATGCCCCCCATATCGGCTGGGCGGGATTGCCCTAGGTGCCGGCCAGTCGGGCAGAAAATAAAGGCTGCTCCGGCACGAGGCCGGAGCAAGACACGCAGCCGGACGATGCCGGCCAGGTGGAGATTGCGTTGTACCGCGCGGTCCCTTAGCGCTCTGCCATCAGCCCCAGGCCCTGTGCCTGCAACCGGGCCACGCCATCGGCATCGAAGCCCCAGTCGCGCAGCGCGGCGGCGCCATGCTCGCCGCGCGCCGGCGCGGGCCCGGAGATCTCGGACGGCGTGCCAAGGAAGCGCGGCGCCGGCGCCGGCTGCACCACGCCCGCGACTTCGACAAAGCTGCCACGTGCGCGGTGATGCGGGTGGTTGGGCGCCTCGCTGAATTCCAGCACCGGTGCGATGCAGGCATCGCTGCCTTCGAACACGGCGCACCATTCATCGCGCGTGCGCGTCAGGAAGACGGCCTCGAACTGCTCGCGCAGCAGCGGCCAGCCGTTGCGGTCGTACTGGGCCGGCAGGTCCTTGCCGGCAAGGCCCAGCTTGTCCAGCAGCTCGGCATAGAAGCGGCCCTCGACCGGGCCGATCGACATGTACTTGCCGTCGCGCGTGCGGTAGTTGTCATACCAGGGCGCGCCGCCGTCGAGCACGTTGGCCTGGCGCTCTTCGCGCCAGTTGCCGGAGGCCAGCAGGCCCCAGAACACCGCGCCCAGTTGCGCGGCGCCTTCGGTCATGGCCGCGTCGACCACCTGGCCCTTGCCGCCGCGCTGCACATTGAGCAGCGCCGCCACCACGCCGAGCGCCAGCAGCATGCCGCCGCCGCCATAGTCGCCGACCAGGTTCAGCGGCGGCACCGGTGCCTGCCCGGCGCGGCCGATACCCGACAACACGCCGGACAGCGCGACATAGTTCAGGTCGTGGCCGGCACGGTCGGCCAGCGGGCCGGTCTGGCCCCAGCCGGTCATGCGCGCATAGACCAGCCTGGGGTTGAGCGCCAGCGCGGCGTCGGGCCCCAGGCCCAGGCGCTCCATGGTGCCCGGGCGGAAGCCCTCGATCACCACGTCGGCGCGTTCGACCAGCGCCAGCGCCGCGCGCTGCGCTTGCGGCTGCTTCAGGTCCAGCGTGACCGAGCGGCGGCCGCGTCCGGTGATATCCACGCGCTTGCCGGTGGCCGACTTGGGCCCCAGGTCGGCCGGCGCCGCCGGGCGGTCGACGCGCAGCACGTCGGCGCCCATGTCGGCCAGCAGCATGGCGCCGAACGGGCCCGGCCCGATGGCTTCGAATTCCAGTACGCGGATTCCGCTCAGTACACCCATGGTGGTTCTCCTCTTGCCCAGTGCCGTTTGCATGGGACGCACCCATGCCCTTGATTGCGTTTCTTGCACTGGCTGCAAGTAGACCAAAAGCGGGCGCCCCCGAGCCCCACCCGTATCAGGTAGTAGGCCGCCCACCCTTCCTGCGGTGCACAAATGCGCTCCTATAATCGGTTCACCATGCGGCCGCAGTGCAGGCCGGAAGACGAAGTGAGCCGGAGCCAGAAGTGAGCAATACCCAGCGCGCAATCGCATCGCCAACGCGGACACGGCAGGCCGCACGCTTGTTGCCAGTCCTGAGCGAACTCAGGCAAGAGGTGCGGTCACTGAGCCGGCGTGCGCATCGCCTGGCGCTCGCGCAGGCTGACGGTGATGACGATGCCTGCCGCCATCAGCTGGCGCAGTTGTTCGAGCGCTGGATCGAAGACGGCTCGCCACGCGCGCAGGTGGTCTGCTTTGCCTCTGCCGCCGAGTTCGGCCTGCCGCTGCACCGGCATGCCGGGCGCTGCCGCGCCGCGGCGATGTGCGACGGCTCCGATGCGGTGCGCGCCTTGTACTGGGCGGCGCTGCACCGCACGCGCAGCCGCGTCGGCATGACCGCGCAGATGGAAGATGCGCAGGGCGCAGTGCTGCCCGCGGTGGCGCCCGTGCCACCGGCTGCCGCGCAGCTGCGGGTGCTGCCGGCCGCATCGTTGCGGCCGCTGTGCCGCCGCTGCGAGCGGCTGCGCCTGGATGCGCGCTGCGCCAACGGCCACGGTGCGTTGCGCCCGCTGGGCGACATGCAGTGGCGCAGCCTGGCCGCGGGCGTGCAATGCCAGACGCGCGAGCACCAGTGCGATACCTGCAACACACACTGGACCCAGCACCGCAGCGCGGCGGACCCCTTTACTGCCTGGACCATCAGCCGGCGCGGCAATGCAATGCCGGCAAGGGACGCATTGACAGCCTGAAAGCGATGCACCGGCCATGCTGCATTGGCCGGCAAGAACAGAAACGGCGCGCCGGACCTTGCGGACCGGCGCGCCGTCTTGCTTGCGGGTTGCTAGGCCTTGTGGTTCGGCAACGGAGCGCCCTGCATCTCCTGCTCCTGCAGTTCGCGCCACGCGATCTTGCCGGTGGCGGAGCGCGGCAGGCGCTCGACAAACTGCACGATGCGCGGCGCCTTGTAGGTCGCCATGCTGGTGCGGCACCAGGCCAGCAATTCAGCCTCGGAAACGCCGGCGCCCTCGCGCCGCACGATCACCGCCTTCACGGTCTCACCCCGGTGCGGATCGCGCGCGGCGATCACGCAGGCTTCCAGGATGGCAGGGTGGGTATGCAGGATCGCTTCCACCTCGGCCGGCCACACCTTGTAGCCCGAGGCATTGACCATGCGCTTGAGGCGGTCGCGCATGACGAAGTAGCCGTCGGCATCGACGCTGGCAAGGTCGCCGGTACGGAAGAAGCGCTTGCCGTCGATGGCGATAAAGCTCTCGGCATTGGCGGCGGGCTGGTTCCAGTAGCCCAGCATCACCTGCGCGCCGTGCACCACGATCTCGCCGACCTCGCCGCGCGGCACTTCGGCCAGCGTGGCGGGATCGATGACGCGCGCGTCGACGCCGTAGGTCGGCACGCCCAGGTGCCCGGAGCGCGGTGCGGCGAGCGGGTTGGCGATGATGAACGAGGCGGTCTCAGTCAGGCCGTAGCCTTCGACAAACTGCAACCCGTAGCGCTCCTTCATCACCCGCGCGGTGCTGTCGGGCACCGCCGCGCCGCCGCCGACCACGCAGGCCAGGCTGCTCAGGTCGAACGACTCGATATCCGGCTGCGCGAAGAACTCCACCAGCATCGGCGGCGGCGCCGCCCAGAACGTGACGCGATGGCGCGCCACCAGCTGCGCCGCGGTGCGCCGGTCCCAGCGCGGCAGCAGCACGATGGTGCCGCCCATGTAGACCGGCGCGTTGACGCCGTTCTGCAGCCCGAGCAGGTGGAACATCGGCGCCACCGCCAGGAAAGTCGACTCGGCGTGCGAGCGCCGCCACAGCTGCGAGCCCGCCACCGACACCATCACCGTGCGGTGCGTGTGCATGCAGGCCTTGGGCGCCCCGGTGGTGCCCGAGGTGTAGGGCAGCATGCACAGGTCGTCCACGCCTGCGGCGCGCGGCGATGGCGTAAGGCCGGCGGCCATGGCCTGCTGCCAGTGGACTGCGCCGGCCGGCAACGCCGCGCCGGTCGAGCGCTGCTGCACCCAGTCCGGGATCGCGAGGCTGTCGTCGGGCTGCGCGGGCAGGGCATCGCCATAGTGATGCACGATCACGTGGCGCAGCGGCGTGGTGCCGACCAGCGGCGCCACCTGGCCGACCAGCTCGCTTGCGGCAAACGCGGCCACGGCGCCGCTGTCGGTGACGATATGGCGCAGCTCGTCTTCCAGCAGCATGGCGTTGGCCGGCACCACCACGGCATCGGCGCGCAGGATCGCGTGGTAGGCCACGATGAACTGCGGGCTGTTCTGGCTGAGCAACACCACGCGGTCGCCGCGGCGCACGCCGCATGCCTGCTGCAGGTAGCCGGCCATGCGCTCCACCTGCGCCAGCAGCTCGGCATAGGTGGTGGCGCGGTGGTAGAACTGGACCGCGACCTTGTCGGGGAAGCGCCGGGCCGAGATCTCAAGGTTCTCGGCCAGCGTGGTGTGCGGCATGTGGAAGACACGCGGCACGTCGCCGAGCACCACTGCGGCATCCACCGCAAGCGGGTCCGTGGGGGCGGCGACGACGCCTGCATCGGGCAGATCGTTGTGGGTCATGGTTGTCTCCTCTGTCATGTTGCAGTTGCCGTCAGAACGCGGTATCGCCATCCAGCAGCCGGCGCGCGATGGTGCGGCGCTGGATCTCCGAGGTGCCGTCGGGGATGCGCATGGTGCGCGCCCAGCGATAGCCGGCTTCGAGCCTGAGTTCATTGGTCAGGCCCATGCCGCCGTGGATCTGGATGGCGCGGTCGTAGACGCGGCCCACCATCTCGGTGGCGCCGGCCTTGACCATCGACACCTCCTTGGTGGCCGGCAGGTTGTGGTCGACCAGCCAGGCGCAATGCCGGATCATCGACTTGGCGGCGTAGATGTCCATGGCGCATTCGGCCAGCATCATCTGCACTGCCCGGTGTTCGGCGATGGGCTGGCCGAAGGTCTTGCGCACCCTGGCGTATTCCAGCGCCTGCGCCAGCGCCCATTGCGCCAGGCCCAGGCAGGTGGCGGCCATGCTCAGGCGGCCGGCGTTGACGCCGTCCAGCGCCACGTTCAGGCCGCGGTCTGCCGGGCCCAGGCGGTGGCTGTCGGGCACGCGCACGTGGTCCAGCGAGACGATGCCGATGTCCGCGCCCAGGTGGCCCATGATCGGAATCACGCTCGGCACCGAGAATCCCGGCGTATCGGTCGGCACGAAGAAGCCGGTGATGCCGCCCTTGCGCGCCCGCGCCTTCTCTTCATCCGTGACCGCGAAGATCATCGCGTAGTCGGCGTAGGGGGCATTGGTGATCCATTGCTTGGTGCCGTTCAGCACCCAGTGGTCGCCATCGCGCACCGCACGTGTGCGCATGCCCAGCACGTCGGAGCCGGCGTCCGGCTCCGACAGCCCGAAGCACATGGTCTTGTCGCCGCTGGCGAGCCCATCGCGCACGGTGTCGAGCAGGGCCGGGTCCATATGCCTGAGCACCGGCGACAGCCCGTTGGTGAAGGGCGACGGCAGCACCACGGTCTGCACCAGGTGGCGCTCCGGCCCGCAGTGCGCGTTCAGCCGCTCCTGGATATACACCGATGCCTGCGGCCCGAGGCCGCCGCCGCCGAGAGACTCGGCGCTGAGCGCGGTATAGAAGCCCAGCTCCGCCGAGCGCATGCGCACCTGGCGGCGCAGCGCCAGCACGGCGGGCGTGTAGCGGCCGTTCTCGTCGTAGATGGTGCGTTCGCTGCCCAGCAGGGCGCGGTGCTCATGCTCCAGCGCGGCCACTTCGCGGTCGATGAACTTGATCAGCGCATCGCCGAATTCGACCCATTCGCTAGGGATCTCAAAATCCATGTTGCTGCTCTCCTTGATTGGTCCGCGTCCCGGCTTGCGGGACGCACATTGTTCTGAGGGGGGCGTTCAGCCCGGGCTGCCGAGTTCGAGCACGGCGTCGACGGCATAGGCGCCCTCGCCATCAGGCAGCGCGATCACCGGGTTCAGGTCCACGGCCTGCAGGCGCGATCCGGCGCCGGCGGCAAACACCGACAGCCGCGCCAGCGTGCGCGCGAGCGCGCGGATGTCTGCCGGCGGCCGGCCGCGCGCGCGGTGGTGTCCACCGGGTTGCGCGGCGAGCAGATCGGCAGCAGCTCCAGCAGGCGCGACTGCACCGGGGCCGGCATCTCCGGCATCGCCAGGCCGGGCTCCTCCGCGGCATCGGAAACGATCACCCCGGCGCCGCCGCTGACGGTGATCACACCCAGCGTGTTGGCCGCGGGGAAGATGCCGCGCTGGCCCACGCGCACGATATCGAGCATGTCCTCGGTGCTGCGCGCGCGCACCACGCCCAGTTCAGCCAGCACCGCGTCCACCACGGCGTCGTCGCCGGCGATAGAGGCCGTGTGCGAGCGCGCCGCGGCGCCGCCCGGCTCGCTGCGACCGACTTTCATCATCACCACCGGCTTGCGTGCCCGGCGCGCCGCCTGCAGGGCCGACACCAGGCCGGCGCCGTCGTTGATGCCCTCCGAGTACAGGGCGATGACCCGGGTGGCGGGATCATCCACCAGCAGCTGCAGCGCATCGCCCAGGGTCAGATCGGCCTCGTTGCCGGTCATGATGACGCTGGACAGGACGATGTCGGCGTTCCGGGCTGCCATCACCAGGTGGCCGCCGCAGGCGCCGGACTGGCTGACGATGCCGACCGAGCCCGCGCGCAGCGTGCCCAGGCCAATGCTCGACGCGAACCTGCCGACAAAGCCGGTATGGACATTGACCAGGCCAAGGGCATTGGGCCCGAGCGGGCGGATGCCGGTGCGGCGCGCGATGGCCAGCAGCTCTGCCTGGCGCGCCACGCCGTCGCCGCCGACTTCGGCGAAGCCGGCGCTGAACAGGATGGCGGCGCGCACGCCGCGCTCGCCCAGCGCAGCGACGGTATCCGCGACGTGCTCGGCCGGCACCGCCACCACCGCAGCGTCGGGCGTTTCAGGCAGGTCGGCGACGCTGGCGTAGGCGGTCAGGCCCTGCACCTCGGCGCGCTTCGGGTTGACCGGCAGGATGCGGCCGGCGTAGCCAAGCGCGCGCATGGCCGCGATCGGGCGCCCGCCGATCCGCGCCGGATCGCCGCAGGCGCCGATGATGGCGACCGAGCGGGGGTGCAGCAGGAAGCCCAGGGAAGGGGAGGCAGTCATGGAAGTCACTTCGGGTTGAGGCAAAAGCCGTGGTGCCGCAGGCAAGGCCCGCGGCACCACGCGGCTCAGGCTAGCGTGAAGGTCGGTACCGGGGCGCCGCCATCGCTGGGCGAGAACTTCACCCGTACCTTCTGCCCGATCCGCACCGTGTCGAGGTCACAGTCGACGATATGGGTCATCATGGTCACGCCTTCGTCCAGCGTCACGTAGGCGATGCAGAACGGAGTGGGGCCTGCGCGGCGCGTCACGCTGAAGCTGTAGATCGTGCCGCGGCCGCTGGCCGGCTTCCACGAGGTGGTGCCCATGCAGAACGGGCACAGCACGCGCGGATACCAGTGGGGCTTGCCGCAGTCGTCGCAGACCTTGACCAGCAATTGCCCTTCGCGCGCGGCCTGCCAGAAGGGCAGGTTGTCGGGCTGCTCGTCCGGCGCCTTGTAGGCCATGGGGGTATGTGGGGTCGTCATGTCATTGCTCCCGCGCATTATTCACGTTCAAGGATCAGGGTGGCGCTGCCGTGGCGCGAGCCCAGGTAGCCGCCGGTGCCTTGTGCCAGCGCCAGGTCGCAGTTGGCGACCTGCACCGCCCGGTGGGCTTCGCCGCGCAGCTGGCGCACGGCTTCGATGACCTTGGTGATGCCGCCGCGGTTGGCCGGGTGGCTGTTGCACAGGCCGCCGCCGTCGGTGTTGAAGGGCAGCTTGCCGACGCCCGAGATCAGGTTGCCGTCGGCCACGAACCTGCCGCCTTCGCCCTTCTTGCAGAAGCCCAGGTCTTCCAGCTGCATCAGCACGGTGATGGTGAAGCTGTCGTAGATCGACGCATACTTGATGTCGGCCGGCGTAACGCCCGCTTCGGCAAACGCCGTCGCGCCCGAGAAGCGCGCGCCGGACCAGCTCAGGTCGACTTCGCCACCGAGCTGGCCCTTGATGTACTCGCCGGCGCCGCGGATCTTCACTTTGGGCCGCTTCAGCGTGGCGGCGATTTCCGGGCGCGCCACGATCAGTGCGCCGCCGCCGTCCGATACCACGCAGCAGTCGAGCTTGTGCAGCGGATCGGAAATCATGGGCGAGTTCAGCACGTCCTCGACCGTGACCACGTCGCGCAGCATGGCATGGGGGTTGTGCTGCGCGTGGTGCGACGCGGCCACCTTGACCCAGGCGAGCTGTGCGGCGGTGGTGCCGTACTCGTGCATATGGCGCATGGCCGCCATCGCGTACAGGTTGACGGTGACCGGGCTGAAGGGGCTCTCGAACGGCGCGTCGGGCAGGTTGGCGCCCCAGTTGCGCGCCTGGGTGCCGCTGGAGCCTTCCGAGCGCGGGCGGCCCGCCAGCGTGATCAGGGCCACGTTGCACTTGCCGGCCGCGATGGCCTGCGCCGCGTGCGAGACATGGACCAGGTAGGCCGAGCCGCCGGTGTCGGTGGAATCGACATGGCGCACCTTGAGGCCGAGATAGTCGACCATGTTGACCGCGCCCAGCCCCGGCGCGTCGCCGGCGCAGAAGTAGCCGTCCACGTCGGCCAGCGTCAGGCCCGCGTCTTGCAGCGCGCCCTTGGCGCTTTCGGCGTGCAGCTGCGCCACCGACTTGTCCGGTGCCTTGCGGGTCGGGTGCTCATAGGCGCCGACGATATAGGCCTTGCCGTTGATGCTCATAATGGTGTTCTCCGGGATAGCGTGGGGGTCAGATCGGATCTCAGCCGATCACGTCGGGGGAGCGCTCCAGCTTGAAGAAGCTGTTGCGCATGGCCGGCATGGCGATCTCGCCCACCGTTTCAGGCGTCCAGCCCTCGCTCATATGCACCGAGCGCACCGGGCGCGGCTGGCTCATCAGGATGATCTCGTTGGCGCGCACCGCGAAGATCTGGCCGTTGACTTCGCTGGCGGCCGGGCTGGCAAGGTAGGCCGCCACCGGCGCGATCTTGCCGGCTTCCATCTTCTGCAGCTTGGCCACGCGTGCCTTCTGTTCCGGGGTTTCGGCCGGGATCGAGCTGGTCATGCGGCTCCAGGCGAACGGCGCGATGCAGTTCGAGCGCACGTTGAAGCGCTGCATGTCCAGCGCGATCGACTTGGACAGCGCGGCAATGCCCAGCTTGGCCGCCGAGTAGTTGGCCTGGCCCAGGTTGCCGATCAGGCCCGAGGTGGAGGTCATGTGCACGTAGGCGCCGCTCTCCTGGTCCTTGAAGTAGTTGGCCGCGGCGCGGCTGACGAAGAAGGTGCCGTGCAGGTGCACGTCAATGACCGAGCGCCATTCTTCTTCATTCATCTTGAAGAACATGCGGTCGCGCAGGTTGCCGGCGTTGTTGACCACGGCGTCGATGCGGCCGAAGTTGTCCAGCGCGCATTGCACGATGGCATTGGCGCCGTTCCAGGTCGACACGCTGTCGGTATTGGCCACGGCCTCGCCGCCGGCGGCGCGGATCTGCTCCGCCACGCGCTGCGACTGTGTCGCCGCCTTCGCCGGTCATCGACACGCCGAGGTCATTGACCACCACCCTGGCGCCGGCGGCGGCCAGCGCCAGCGCGATGCCCTGGCCGATTCCGCCACCTGCGCCCGTTACCAGCGCCACCTTGCCTTGCATGGATCCACTCATTGTCCTGCTCCTGAACGTAAGAATTGATGGTTTCAAGCGCTGCGCGCGCCGCGGGCCTATTCTGGCCGGATCCCGGCCTTGGCGGCTACGCCGCGCCACAGCGCCAGGTCGCGCGTGATGTGCTCGGTCAGCTCCGCCGGCCCGGTCAGCATAGGCTCATAGCCGGCCTTGCGGATGCTTTCTTCGTAGGTGGGTGAAGCTCTTCACGGGGTCGTAGCCAACTGCCTTTTGCACCACCGGCACCATCGTCATCATCGGACTTGTGACAAAGATCAGCGTATAGCCGTCGGGATCCGCGTGCGTGACCATGTTGGCGGCGATGCCGCCGGTGGCGCCGGCACGGTTATCGACGATCACCGGCTGCTTGAGGATCTCGCCCAGGCGCGCGGCGTAGGTACGCGCGGCTACGTCGGTGGGGCCGCCGGCGCCGAAGCCGACCACCAGGCGGATCGGGCGTGAGGGGTAGGTTTGCGCGTGGCTGGCCGCCGCCGCGGCGAGCATCAGCCCGGTGAAGAGCGCTTTCAGTTTCATCGTGTCTCCTGTTGACCGGTGCGTGGTTGACGTCAGCGGATTGCCCCCGCCGCGCGCATGCCCCCGATCTCTTCCAGCGCATAGCCCGCGGCCAGCAGGATCGCGTCGGTGTGCTCCCCAAGCATGGGCGCGCGCTGGCGCACCGCGCCGGGGGTGGCGCTGAGCTTGATCGGCACGCCGGCGATCTTGGCCGGCGTGGCCGAGCCCGGTTGCTCGACGTCGACCAGCATTTCGCGCACACGGTAGTGCGGGTCCGCGAAGATCTCCGCCGAGGTGTAGACCGGACCGAACGGCACCTTGCCGCCCAGGCACTGTGCGATCTCCTCCTTGGTTCGCGCCGTGCTGAACGCTTCGATGGCGTCGATCACTTGCTGCGCGTTGCGCACACGCGCGGCATTGGTGGCGAAGTCCTCGTCGGTGGCCATGTCGGGGCGGCCGATGGCGTGGGCCAGTTTGGCCCAGAAGGCGTCGGTGGCGCAGGCGATCGAGACATGGCCATCGCGGGCGCGGAACAGGCCGAACGGGCACAGCAGCGGGTGGCGGTTGCCTTCGGGCGCAGGCACGGTGCCGGTGTAGGAGGTCTGATAGACGATGCGCTCGCACATGGCCAGCACCGCGTCGGTCATGGCCACGTCGACAAACTGGCCTTGGCCGGTTTCGCGCGCGCGATGCACCGCGGCCAGGATGCCGATGCACAGCATCAGCGCCGGCACGGTGTCACCCACGCCGGGGCCGATCTTGGTGGGCGTGTCGCGGTCCGGGCCGGTGATTCCCATCATGCCGCCCATCGCCTGCGAGACCACGTCATAGGCCGGCCATTGCGCGTAAGGGCTTGCGCCGCTGCGCGGATCGCCGAAGCCGCGCACGGTGCCGTAGACCAGGCGCGGATTGGTCTCGCGCAGGGTTTCATAGGCCAGCCCGAGGCGCTCCATCACGCCGGTGCGGAAGTTCTCGACCACGACGTCGGCGCCGTCGATCAGCCTGCGCGCGATCTCGCGGCCGGCGTCGGTCTTCAGGTCGACGGCGATCGATTGCTTGTTGCGGTTGACGCTTTGGAAATAGCCGCCAAAGTCGCGCAGCGTGTCGTCGGCGCAGAAGGGGCCGGTCACGCGCGTGCCGTCGCCGGTCATGGCTTCGACCTTGATGACTTCGGCACCGTGGTCGGCCAGCACCTGCGTGCAGAAGGGGCCGGCCAGCATCTGGGTGAGGTCCACCACGCGCAGGCCGGCGAGGGCGCCGGCGGGCCCGGGGGCGGTCGGTTGGGAATGCTGCATGCTTGACTCCGTGGGGCGGCTCAGGCGGAAGTGCCGGCCATGAATGCGTGGATGCGGGGATACAGCGCGGTAGCCGGCAGGGCATCCAGTTCTTCAACCAGGGCCCACAGCGCTTCGGCCTTTGCCGCGCCGACCAGCGCCGCGGCCTTGGCCCTGAGCTTGGCGGCCTTGCGTGCGTATGGCATCGGGGCGCTCAGTTCGACGTGTGTGGTGTGGACGGCGCTGGCGCGCGTGTTGACGCGCGCGCGGCAGGCCGTGTCGGCGATCGCCGGATCGGCTTCGATGACTACGCGGCGTGCCAGGTCGAGCAATACGGGGTCTTCGCAGCGCGCGGCGGTATATGAATCGAGCGCAGCGGTGTCGATGCCGGCCAGTACCATCGCGGCGGTCAGCGACAGGCTGAACTTGGCTTCCAGGCCGGTGCGCGGCCGTTCGATGCAGCAGACCGGCAGCCACTGCGGGCTGATGCGCAGCGTGACCCGTTCGATGTCGCGTGCATGCAAGGCGTGGTCCGCGCGCAGCGCCAGCAGCGCCTCCAGGGCAGGGTGGGTGCCGTGGCAGCAGGCGTGGAACTTGTATTGCACATCGGCAAAGCGGAAGACTTCCGGCAAGCTGTCGAAGGGGGCAGCCAGGCTGCCCTCGCCCACGCCGTGCGTGGCGGCAAAGCCGCCGGCGCACTCGATGGCGTCGGGACGCGAAATGAAGCCGAGGGCGGCCAGCATGGCCGCCTCGACCCCGCTCGACGCCGCCATGCCGGCATGGAAGGGCTTGCTCATGGTGCCGAACTGGCATTTGAGGCCGCTCGCCCGCGTGGCGGCCAGGCCAAGTGCGTAGCCAGCCTGCACCGCATCGAGCCCGAGCAGGCGTGCGCTTGCCGCGGTTGCACCAAATGCGCCTGAAGTGGCGGTCTGGTGGAAGCCGGCGTTGTAGTGAGGCCGGCCCAGCCAGCCGCCCACGCGGCAGGTCACCTCGACGCCGGTCAGGAAGGCTTCCAGCAGGGCCTTGCCGTCCGCCTGCTGCCGCTCGGCAACGGCGAGCGCGGCCGGCAGTACTGCGACGGTCGGGTGCCCGACAAAGTCGAAGTGGGTGTCGTCGTAGTCCAACGCATGCGAGGCAGCGCCATTGAGCAGCGCGGCAGCGCGCGCCGGCACCCGTTCGGTCATGCCGAAGGCGCTGGCCTGCGGCGTCCCGGCCTCGCCCCGGACCATCCCGCGCACCGCCTGGCTGACGGGCTCGCCGGCGCCGGCCAGCGCCACCGCGAAGAAGTCATAGACCGACAGGCGGGCGATGCCGAGCGCCTGCTCGGGAAAGCGCAATGCGCGGTCGACGGCGAAGCGCGCCGCCTGCCGGCTGATGCCGGCGCCGGCGAGGCCCGTCGTTGGCGTGGATGCGTGCATGGTCAGGCTCCGGCGTTCAGGCTTCGACCTTGCCCAGCATCGCATCGGAGATGATGCGCATCTGGATCTCGGAGGTACCCTCGAAGATCCTGGTCAGGCGTGCATCGCGCCAGTAGCGCTCGGCCGCGAAGTGCGTGGTGTAGCCGGCGCCGCCGTGGACCTGCAGGCCTTCGCTGGTGACGCGCTCCGACATCTCGCTGGCGAACAGCTTGACCATGGCCGCTTCGGTGGAGCAGCGCTGGCCGTCGTCGATCTGCTCGCACACGGCGTAGAGCAGCGCGCGCGAGGCTTCGATCTGCGTGGCCATGTCGGCCAGCTTGAAGCGGATCGCCTGGAAGTTGCCGATGGGCGAGCCGAACTGGGCGCGCTCGCGTGCGTACTGGATCGCATCCTCCAGGCTGCCCTGCGCCAGTCCGATCGAGCGGGCGGCGGTGTGGGCACGGGCGGTCTCCAGGCCGGCAGTGGCCAGGTAGAAGGCTTTGCCTTCCTCGCCGACCATCTTGTCGGCCGGCACGCGGCAGCCGTCGAAGGCCAGCTCCCAGGTGCTCCAGCCGTAGTAGCCGATCTTGGGGATGGGGCTGCCCTGGACGCCCTCGGGCAGCTGGCCGCGCGGCTTCTCGAGCATGAAGGCGGACAGGCCGCGGTGGCGGGCCTTGGGGTCGATCACGGGGTCGGTGCGGCAGACCACCAGGATGAAATCGGCCTCGTCGGCGAAGGTGCACCAGTACTTGCTGCCGGTGATGACCCAGTCGTCGCCGTCGCGCACGGCGCGGCACGAGATATTGGCCACGTCGGAGCCGGCGTTGGGCTCCGACAGCGAGAACGCGCCGAGAAATTCACCGCGTGCCATGCGCGGCAGGTAGTCGGCCTTCTTCTCGGGTGACAGCTCCTTGAGCGCGCCGATCAGACCGTTGCCGCGCGCAATCATGCTGCCCACGCTCATCCAGCCGCGCGACAGCTGCTCGGCCACCAGGCAGTACTCATAGGCGCCCAGGCCCAGGCCGCCGTATTCCTCCGGAATCAGGATGCCGAAGTAGCCCATCTCGGCCATTTCATCGATCAGCTCGCGCGGGATCTGGCCTTTCTCGGGGTCCAGCTTGTTGGCGATCGGCAGCACGCGATCCATGGTGAATTGCCTTGCGGCTTCCTGGATCATGCGCCGCTCTTCGGTCAGTTTTTGCACGTTGCGCTCCTTTGGTCGGTCCCTGCGATGTCCTGAATCGGGTGATATGTACGTACATAGTAAGGGATTTGAACGGTTGGGAGGCAAGCCAAATCAGCGCGCCCACCCGGTTCGGGTGGGAGGATTTGGCTCAAATTTTACGGACTCTTCCAGTTCTTCCGCCACGATTGACATAGCCTGGTGTGTCATTCACTATGTACGTACATATAGACGACGGAGGACGAGGTCTTCCGCCAGCCGAGGAGAGAAGGGCGAATGCAGAAGAACCGGAGCGGCAACTTTTTTGAGGATTTCCGCGTGGGCACGCGCATGCGGCACGCCACGCCGCGCACGCTGACCGAAGGCGACCGCAGCCTGTACATCGGCCTGACCGGCAGCCGCGCGGCACTGGGCACGGCCGACACCAATGCGGCGCAGTTCGGGCTGGCGCGCCGGCCGCTGGAAGACCTGCTGGTGTTCAACACCGCGTTCGGCAAGACCGTGCCGGATATCTCGCTCAATGCCGTGGCCAACCTGGGCTATGCCGATGTGCGCTTCCTGGCCCACGTCTATCCGGGCGACACGCTCGCGGTGGAGAGCGAGGTGATCGGGCTGAAGGAGAACTCGAACCGCAAGAGCGGCGTGGTCTATGTGCGCTCGACCGCGCACAACCAGCACGGCGAGGTCGTGCTGACCTGGATCCGCTGGGTCATGGTGCACAAGCGCGACCACGCCGCCGCCTGCGGCGAGGCGGTGTTGCCCGGGACCGAGCCGGCGGTGCCGGCGGCGCGGCTCTGGCATGGCGGCTATGGCCCCGGCGTGCGCGAGATCTGCGCCATGACCGGCGTGGACGACCTGTGGGAAGACTACGCAGCGGGCGAGCGCCTTGACCATCCCGGCGCGATGACGGTCAACGACAGCGACCACAGCATCGCCACCCGGCTCTACCAGAACACGGCCCGGGCGCATTTCGACGGCTTTGCGATGGCGGCAAAGGGCGGCCAGCGCCTGGTGTATGGCGGGCACATCATCTCGCTGTGCAAGGCCCTGTCCTACGATGGCCTGGAGAACGGCCTGTCGATGCTGGCGATCAACGGCGGCAGCCACGTCAATCCCACCTATGCCGGCGACACCATCGCCTGCGCCACCCAGGTGGTGGAAAAGCTCGACCTCGGGCTGGCGCATGTCGGCGCGCTGCGCCTGCGCACCATCGGCATCAAGAACGCAGCAGCCGGCACGGTGGTGTTTCCGCCCGCCGCCGACGGCAAGCCCGCGCATCCGGCCAACGTGGTGCTGGACCTCGACTACACCATCGCCATGCCGCGCCGCGGCTGCTGAGCCGGCTTGCACTCCCATTCCAACATCCGTTTCCAGGAGTCATCCATGACCACCACCCATCCGCGCGACGCACTCTTTGCCGGCGAGAAATCCTTCCCCGTGCTGGCCGCGTGCGAGCACTTTGCCGGCAGCGAGAAGCTGATCGGCAAGGCCTTCGACCTGCAGGTCGAGTACGGCCCCGTCTTTGACGTGACCTGCGATTGCGAAGACGGCGCCGCCGCCGGCCAGGAGCGCGAGCACGCCGCCATGGTGGCGCGCATGATCGCGTCGGAGCGCAACCGCCACGGCCGCGCCGGCGCGCGTATCCATGATCCCGCGCATCCGGCCTGGCGCCAGGACGTCGACATCATCGTGGGTGAGGCCGCCAGCCGCCTGGCCTATATCACCGTGCCCAAGGCCACCAGCCACCAGCAGGTCGCCGAGGTGATCGAATACATCGGCCAGGCCGCGCGCAAGGCGGGCCTTGGACGCGAGATCCCGGTCCACGTGCTGGTGGAAACGCATGGCGCGCTGCGCGATGTGTTCCAGATTGCGACGCTGCCCAATATCGAGGTGCTGGACTTCGGCCTGATGGATTTCGTCAGCGGCCACCACGGCGCCATCCCGGCGGCGGCGATGCGCAGCCCCGGCCAGTTCGAGCACGCGCTGCTGGCGCGCGCCAAGGCCGACATGGTGGCCGCGGCGCTGGCCAACGGCATCGTGCCGGCGCATAACGTCTGCCTGAACCTGAAGGACGCCGAGGTGATCGGCGGCGATGCCACGCGCGCGCGCAATCAGTTCGGCTTTCTGCGCATGTGGAGCATCTATCCCGCGCAGATCCTGCCCATCGTCAATGCCATGCGCCCCGATTTCACCGAGGTGGAGGACGCGGCCGGCATCCTGTGCGCGGCGCAGGATGCGGACTGGGGCCCGATCCAGTACAAGGGCGAGTTGCATGACCGCGCTACCTACCGCTATTTCTGGGGCGTGCTGGAGAAGGCCAAGGTCACCGGCATGACGGTGCCGGCCGAAGCCGACCAGCGCTTCTTCGCGGCCTGAGCCGCGCGGTCCCGGGGCACCGCCGCCGCTTGTCTTACAATGCGCGGACCCATTTTCATGCAGCGGCCCGGAGCCATCTCATTGCCATGCGCAACCAACTGAACGACAAGCGGGCAGAAGCACCGGCGACGCCGGGCGGGACGGCCTCGACCCGCTACGCCGAGCTGGCCAGCACCCTGGTCCGGGATATCGTCGAGGGCCGCCGCGTGGTCGGCAGCCTGCTGCCGACCGAGCATGAGCTGGCCGAACAGCATGGGGTCAGCCGCCATACCGTGCGCGCGGCGCTCAAGCTGCTGCAGGACTGGGGCTATATCTCGCGCAAGAAGGCGGTGGGGACCATCGTCGAGAGCGCCAACCCGGACGCGTCGTACACCCAGTCGTTCGGCACCGCCGAAGACCTGGTGCGGGTGGCAGCCACCGAGATCCGCAGCATCGAGGCGGTGCGCAGCGTCACGCTGGACCGCGCCGAGGCCCGCGTGCTGGAGGCGCCGATCGGCAGCGAATGGCTGCGTTTTTCCGGCACGCGGGTCGATGCCCGCAAGGGCAGCACACCGGTGGCGCGCGCCGACATCTACATCGACGCCTCGCTGGCGCACTTGGCGGATACCATCCGCAACAACCCCAGGCTGCTGGTCAGCGCGCTGATCGAGCGCGATTGCGGCGTGGCCATTGCCGAAATCCGGCAGGTCATCCACGGCGTGCTGATCGATGAGCGCCTGGCAAGGGTGTTGGGCGCCGAGCCGGGTTCGGCCGGCCTGCGGCTGATCCGCCATTACAAGGACGCGCAGGGCAGGATCCTGGAGATCACCGACACGATCTATCCGGCGGACCGGGTGACCGTGGCGTTCCAGCTCAAGCGCAGCCGGGTGCAGCTGTAACGGCTGCGCCCAGCCGGCGCTTCAGGTCCGCCACGCTCTTGGTGACGGCTGACTGGGTCACGCCGACGGCATCCGCGGCTTTCGAGAACGATCCAAACCGGCCAACTGCAACCGCTTGCCTGAGTCGGGCATCCATGTTCCTGTCCTTCGGGGCGCGTCTGATGTGACAGCAGGGCAGGGACGCGGCCCGAAGGTGTCAAGGCATCACGCGGCGCTCAGTTCACCGCGCGCGTCTTGCCGTCCCAGTGCGGCGCGCGCAGGTCGCGCTTGAGGATCTTGCCCGCGCCGGACAGCGGCATTGCCTGGCGGAACTCCACCGTCTTGGGGCACTTGTAGCCGGCAATATGCGCGCGGCAATGTTCCTGGATTTCCGCTTCGGTCGCCTGCATGCCCGGCTTGAGCACCACTACCGCGTGCACGGCCTCGCCCCATTTCTCATGCGGTACGCCGATCACGGCGCTCATCGCCACGGCGGGGTGGCGGCCGAGCACGTTCTCCACTTCCGCGGAATAGACGTTTTCGCCGCCGCTGACGATCATGTCCTTGAGGCGGTCGACGATAAAGATATAGCCCCGGTCATTCATGTAGGCGCCGTCGCCGGTGTGCAGCCAGCCGTCCTGCAGGGCCTTTGCAGTGTCTTCCGGGCGGTTCCAGTAGCCGGGCGTGACGCCGGCGCTGCGCACCCGGATCTCTCCCACGGTGCCGCGCGGCACCTCATTGCCCTCGGGGTCGACGATCTTCACTTCGATGCCGATGCCGGCGCATCCGGCGGACAGGTGCAGGCCCTGCGCCCGCGCCGCGGGGCTGTGGTTCTCGGGCGGGTTGGTGGTGACGATCATGGACTCGGTCATGCCGTAGGAGTGAGCGAAGTCCACGCCCGGCAGCTTCTCCATGGTCTGTTCCAGCACGGCTGCGCTGATGGCGGAAGCACCGTAGCCCAGGCGGCGCACACTGCTGAGGTCGCGCTTCGGGAAATCGGGATGGCTGATCAGCATCTGGATCATGGTCGGCACCAGCGCCAGTTCGGAAATGCGCTCGCGCTCGATGGTCTCCAGCATCTCGCGCGGCTCGAACATCGGCATGATCACGTGCGTCTCGCCCGCCAGGAACTGGTTCAGCACGCGCGACATCGACGCAATATGGAAGAACGGGTTGGCATGCAGGGCCCGGCCGCCGCGCAGCGGCGGGGTATCCGCCATGCGCTGCAGGCAGCCGCACCACAGCGTGCTGTGGGTCTGCATCACGCCCTTGGGGAAACCCGTGGTGCCGCCGGTGTACATGATGACGGCAAGGTCGCCGCCGCCGCGCTGGGCGTCGGGCACCGGGGCGCTTTGCGCGACCAGTTGCTCGAACGACAGCATGCCGTCGGGCGCATTGCCGTCGCCGGCGTGGATCAGCACTGGCGCGCGTTTGGCCGTGTCGCGGATGCCCGCGGCCATCGGCAGGAACTGGTCGTCGATCACCAGGATGCCGGTATCGCAGTCATCCAGCGAATAGACCACTTCAGTCACGCTCCAGCGCACATTGATCGGATTCAGCACGCCGCCGCCCCACCAGGCAGCCATGGCGTACTCGAGGTAGCGATCCGAATTCAGCGCCAGGATGCCGACGCGGTCGCCCGGCTGCATGCCGAGCGCTTGCAGCGCGCCGGCCAGGCGCGCCACGCGGTCGCCGAATTCACGGTAAGTGCGGTGCCGGCCGCGGAAGATGGTGACGACTTGGTCGGGCTGTTGCTGCAGGGAGCGGTGCAGGGCTCTGGTCAGGTACAAGGCTGTCTCCGATATCTTTGCATGAGGTGCGGCGAGTACTGCCGATCATAAGCCGAGGTTTGCATTCGAAATTACCAGATTGTGGAATTCGCAGGTGATGCTCCCATCGCCGGAGGCTCTGCCTGATTCATCTTCCTTCGGGGCGCTCCTGAATCGCCTGTCCGTGCGACGCAGTGCATACCGAGTGCTTGCGGCGACCGCTACAATCCGCGATGGGACATTTACGAACATTGCGAAGAAGGATCGATGACCTACATCGTTGAAGCGGTGGATGAAGCCTTGGGCTTGCTGATGCTGGTGGCCGAGCACCCATCGCTGGGCGTGACCGAACTGGCGCGGCGGGCCGGGCTGACCAAGGCACGCGCCTTCCGCCTGCTGACCACGCTGGAGCACCGCGGCCTGATCGCGCGCGAGTCGACGGCGGCGGTCTACAAGCTCAGCTACAACGCGCTGCTGGTGGGCAATGCCGCGCGCGAGCAGTTCGACCTGGTCAAGCTGGTGGCGCCGCGGCTGGCGGCGATCGGCGCGGCCTGCGGCGAGAACGTGATCGTGCGCGTGCGCGATGGGCTGGAGTCGGTGTGCGTGGCGCGGCATGAGTCGACGCAGTCGGTGCGCGTGCATACCGAGATCGGCAACCGCCGGCCGCTGCATGTGGGGGCCTCCGGCAAGCTGCTGCTCGCCTTTGCCGCGCCCGAGGTGCTGGACGCCGTGCTGGCACAGCAGCTTGAACGCTTCACCGCCAAGACCATCATCGAACCACAAGCCCTGCGCGACGAGCTTGCGGCGATCCGCGCCGCCGGCTATGCCGTATCGCTCGGCGAGCGCGATGCCGATGCCGTCTCTGCAGCCGCGCCGCTGCGCGACCACAGCGGTGCGGCAGTGGCGTCGCTGAGCATCGCCAGCCCGGCCAGCCGGACCACGCGGGAGGCGCTGGACCGACATGTGGCGATGGTGGTGGCGGAGGCCGCCGCGCTGTCACGCGCGCTCGGCCATACCGGCAGCTGAACCCGGCTGGGCGCGGCAGGACCGCGCAATTTCCCGACATCTCAAAAGCGGCGCTTCGGCGCCGCTTTTTCTTTGCCCGCGTGAATCACAGGGGTAAACCCTGCTTATCGACACCGGCTTCGATGTCTTATCCTTCGATACGCGGTATCACTGAATGAAACATTGTTTCGAGAAACGAACCAGATCCCCATGTCTCACCTTGCTGTCCACCTGGCGTCACGTATCGCCGCTGCCTTGGCTGCGTTCGCGCTGCTCGCGACCGGCCACGCCGCGCATGCCGCCGACCTGCGCATCGGCTACAAGGCCGAGATCAGCGCGGCCGATCCCCACGTCCTGGACGCCGCTGGCCGCAACCTGTGGGGCCACGTGTACGAGACCCTGGTCGGCCTGGACAATGCGCTACGCCCGGTGCCCCAGCTGGCAACGGCATGGCGCCAGCTGGACGACCGCAACTGGGAATTCCAGCTGCGCCCAGGCGTGCGTTTCAGCAACGGTGAGTCATTCACTGCCGAGGACGCACGCTACTCGATCGAGCGCGCCGTGAAGCTGCCCGGCGCGCGCACCTTCCGCACTTACCTGAAGTCGGTTGCAGCGGTAGAGGTGACGGGGCCGCTGACGCTGCGCGTGCGCACGCGCTCGCCCAATCCGCTGCTGCCGCAGAACGTCGGCATGGTGGCGATGCTGCCGCGCTCGCTCGGAAAGGCCGTGCGCGAGGCCGACTTTGCCCATGGCAGTGCCAGCATCGGCACCGGCCCATACAAGCTGGTGGCCTGGGAGCACGGCCAGCAGCTGACGCTGGCGCGCAATCCGGGCTACTGGGGCGCACCCCAGCCGTGGCAGCGGGTGGTGTTCCAGTTCATCCCGAAAGAGCCGGCGCGGGCCTCGGCGTTGCTGTCGGGGCTGGTGGATGTGATCGACGCCTCGTCGGCCAGCATCGCCGAAGCCTTTGCGCGCACCAATGGCCGCATCCGCACCGTATCGGCCACCTCGTACATGCTGAACTACCTGCAGCTGGATCAGGCGCGCGCAGTGTCGCCTTATGTGCAGGACAACGCGGGCCAACCGCTGGCGGCCAATCCGTTGCGGGACGCCCGGGTGCGCCAGGCCATCAGCCTGGCCATCGACCGCGACCTGATCGCGGCGCGCGTGACCAAGGGCGATTCCGTGCCGGCCGGGCAGATGGTGCCGCAGGGCTTCTTCGGCTTTGCCCCGGCCGTGCCGGCGCCGCGTGCCAATGCCGCCCGGGTGCGCCGCCTGCTGGCCGAGGCGGGCTATCCCGAGGGTTTTCGCCTGACGCTGCATTGCCCCAACGACCGCTACCTGAACGACGCCAAGACCTGCGAGGCGGTGGGGCAGATGCTGACCCGCGCCGGCATCCGCACTGAGGTGCGCACGCTGCCGTATTCGGTCTATATCACCCGCGCCACCTCGGGTGGCGAGGGCGGCAAGCCTGAGTTCAGCGCCTTCCTGCTCGGCATCGGCGCGGTCAGCGGCGATTCGCTGGAGCCGCTGGTGGCGGTGGCGCATGCGCAGGACAAGGCCGCCGGGCTGGGCGCCAACAATCGCAGCGGCTATGCCAACGCGGCAGTGGATGCGCTGATCGAGGAATCGATGCACACCATGGCGCCGGCACCGCGCGACCAGGTGCAGCAGCGCGCGGCCGAGCAGTTGGCCGCCGACGCGGGCATCGTGCCGCTGCATCACCTGCGCGCGGCGTGGGCCTATCGCGACGGGCTCGCCGTGCAGCCGCGCAGCGACGGCTTCACCTATGCCAGCAATATCCGCCCGGCGCCGCCCGCCGCCCCGCAACGCTGATCCGCGCCACGGACTATCCGGCCCTTGACCATCATGTTCGAAACCCTTCTCAAACGGCTGCTGCAGAGCCTTGTGGTGCTGTGGATCATGTCGGTGCTGACCTTCTGCGCGGTCAACCTGATCGGCGACCCGGTGCACTTGCTGGTCAGCCCCACCGCCACCGAGCAGGAAATCACCGAGGCGCGCCACGCGCTCGGCCTGGACCTGCCCATGCCCCGGCAATACCTGCGCTTCCTGCAGGGCGCCCTGCACGGCGACCTGGGCGATTCCTTCATCTACAACCGGCCGGCGATCGAACTGATCGTCAGCCGCGTGCCGGCCACGCTGGAACTGGCCGTGACCGCGCTGCTGCTGTCGCTGGGCATCGGCATCCCGATGGGCGTGTTTGCGGGCCTCAAGCCGCATAGCCGGCTGGCGCGGACGCTGATGGCGTGCTCGCTCGGCGGCGTGATCATGCCGACGTTCTGGATCGGCATGATCGGCATCCTGGTGTTCTCGGTGAACCTGGGCTGGCTGCCATCGGGCGGGCGCGGTCCGGTCAGCACGGTGCTGGGCGTGCCGCTGTCGGTGACCAGCTGGGAAGGCATCCGTTTCCTGCTGCTGCCGGCGCTGACGCTGTCGCTGTTCAAGATCTCGCTGGTCGCGCGCCTCACTGAGGCCGGCACGCGCGAAGTGGCGGGTCAGGAGTACATCAAGTTTGCCCGCGCCAAGGGCGTGGGCGGCGCGCGGCTGGTGCTGCGCCACGTGGTGCCCAACGTGCTGATCCCGATCGTCACCGTGGTCGGCCTGGAGTTCGGCCACCTGATCGCGTTCTCGGTGGTGACCGAGTCGGTGTTCTCCTGGCCCGGCATGGGCAAGCTGATCATCGATTCGGTGCTGGCGCTGGACCGTCCGGTGGTGGTGGCCTACCTGCTGGTCACGCTGGTGCTGTTCGTGGTGCTGAACCTGGTGGTCGACCTGCTCTACGTGGTGCTGGACCCACGCCTACGGCACAAGCCGGCCTAGCCAGCGCGTCCGCTGCCGCTTTTCTCCCTGCAAAAGAACGAGACTGAACCGATGTCCCTGCCTGTATCTGAAGCCGACACTGCCGTGCCTGCGCTTGCGCCGGCCGCGGCGGAACCGGCACCTGCCGCCGCGCCGCCTGCGGCACGGCCTTCGCTGCTGCGGCGCTTTTGCGCCAACCGCGTCTGCGCCGCTGCGCTGGCATTGCTGGTGGCGCTGCTGCTGGTGGCCGTGCTGGCCCATGTGATCAGCCCGCAGAATCCCTATGACCTCGCCACGGTGTCGGTGATCGATTCCGAATTGCCGCCGGGCAGCGTCGGCTATGAAGGCCAGTCGCACTACTGGCTGGGCACCGACGGCGCCGGGCGCGACCTGCTCAGCGCCATCTTCTACGGCATCCGTATCAGCGTGGGCGTTGGCGTGATCAGCGCGGTGGTGGCGCTGATGGTCGGCAGCGTGGTGGGCCTGGCCGCCGCATACTTCGGCGGCGTAGCGGATGCCGCCATCATGCGCGTGGTCGACCTGCAGCTGAGCCTGCCCGCGGTGCTGGTGGCGCTGATCCTGCTGGCGGTGCTGGGGCAGGGCGTGGACAAGACCCTGCTGGCGCTGGTGATTGTGCAGTGGGCCTACTTTGCCCGCACCGTGCGCGGCGCGGCGCAGGTGGAGCGGCGCAAGGAATATGTCGAGGCCGCGCTCGGCCAGGGGCTGCCGGCGCTGCGCGTGATGTTCCGCCATATCCTGCCCAATTGCATGGCGCCGCTGGTGGTGACCGGCACGCTTCAGATCGCGCATGCGATCACGCTGGAGGCCACCATGAGCTTTCTCGGCATCGGCCTGCCGCGCACGCAGCCGTCGCTGGGCATGCTGATTGCCAATGGCTTCGAATACATGCTGTCGAACAAGTACTGGATCAGCATCTTCCCGGGCGTGGCCCTGGTGCTGCTGATCGGCTCGATCAACCTGGTGGGCGACCGCCTGCGCCGCGTGCTCAATCCGCGGCTGGAAGGGTAAGGAGCCCGGCATGGCACTACTGGAAGTTACCGGCCTGAGCACCAGCTTCGCGTTCGCGCGCGGGGCGGTAAAGGCGGTGGATGGCGTGTCGTTTGCGCTGGAGCCGGGCGAGATCCTCGGCATCGTCGGCGAGTCGGGCTCGGGCAAGTCGGTGACGGCGTTTTCGCTGATGAACCTGCTGGACCCACCCGGGCGCGTCACTGGCGGTTCGGTCCGCTTCAAGGGACAGGAGCTGCTGGCGTGTTCGCCGCGCCAGTGGCAGGCGCTGCGCGGCGACCGCATCGCGATGGTGTTCCAGGATCCGATGATGTCGCTCAACCCGGTGATGCGCGTGGGCGACCAGCTGGCCGAGACCGTGCTGGTGCATCACCGCCGCACCCGCGCGCAGGCGCATGCGCAGGCAGTGGATGCGCTCACGCGCGTAGGCATCCCGGCGCCGGAGGAGCGCATGCGCGCCTATCCGCACGAGCTGTCGGGCGGCATGCGCCAGCGCGTGGCGATCGCCAATGCGCTGATCAACCGCCCGGACCTGATCATTGCCGACGAGCCTACCACCGCGCTGGACGTCACCATCCAGGCGCAGATCCTCTACGAGATGAAGCAGCTGGTGCGCGAGACCGGTGCCGCCGCGATCTGGATCAGCCATGACCTGGCCGTGGTCAAGGACCTGGTCGACCGCGTCTGCGTCATGTACGCCGGCAGGGTGGTGGAGCAGGGCCCGGTCGCGGAGCTGATCGAGCGGCCGCTGCACCCCTATACACGCGGGTTGCTGGATTCGCTGCCCACGCCGGCCATGCGCGGCGAAACGCTGCGCGCGATCCCGGGCGCGGCACCGGCGCTGGCCGCGCTGCCGCCAGGCTGCGCCTTTGCGCCGCGCTGCCCGCGCGCGCAGGACGCTTGCCGCCAGGCACCCCCTGAAACCACCGTGCGCGGCCGGACGCTGCGCTGCTTTTTTCCCCCGGAGGCGGCATGACAGTCATGCTCGAAGCGCGCAACCTGCAGAAACGCTTCTCGCTGAAGCCCGGCCTGCTCGGGCGCATGGCTGGCAAGCCGATGCAGGCGGTGCATGCCGTCAACGATGTCTCGCTGCAGGTGAGGAAGGGCGAGGTGCTCGGCGTGGTGGGCGAGTCCGGCTGCGGCAAGTCCACGCTGGGGCGCATGCTGGCGGGGCTGCTGCCGCAGACGGGCGGCGAGATTGCGTGGGAAGGCAGGCGCGCCGATATCGCGTCGCCCGGCTATCACCGCGCCGTGCAGATGGTGTTCCAGAACCCCTATGCCTCGCTCAACCCGCGGCTGCGCATCGGCCAGGCCATTACCGAAGGCGCGGTCTACCACGGCATGGTCAAGCGTGCGCGCGCGGCGTCGTTCGCCGGCGAACTGCTGCAGCAGGTGGGGCTTGATCCCAGCTACGCCGGGCGCTTCCCGCATGAGTTCTCCGGCGGCCAGCGCCAGCGCGTGGCCATTGCCCGCGCACTGGCGCTGCGCCCGCGCCTGCTGATCTGCGACGAGGCCGTGTCAGCGCTCGACGTCTCGGTGCAGGCGCAGATCATCAACCTGTTCATGCAGCTGCGGCGCGAGCACGAACTGACCTATGTCTTCATCAGCCACAACCTGGCGGTGGTGGAGCATATGTCGGACCGCGTGGTGATCATGTATCTGGGCCGCATTGTCGAGAGCGGCGCTGCGCGCGACGTGTTCGCCGCGCCCAACCATCCCTATACCCGTGCCCTGCTGGCCGACGCGCCGCGCCTGGGCGCCAGCCCGCCCGCGCACCAGCCGATCCGCGGCGAGCTGCCCAGCCCGCTGGCGCCGCCCACGGGCTGCGCCTTCCATCCGCGCTGCCCGCATGCGAGCGCGCGTTGCGCGGCCGAAGTGCCGGTGCTGCGCGATATCGGCGCAAGGCTGTCCGCCTGCCACTTGAATGACTAGATAGCCGCCGCCCGGCGCGGCCAGCCCACGCTCCCCCCGTGCATCGATGCCATCCCGCCCCGCGCGGGGCGCGGGGGAGGGTGCGCGCTGCGCGGGCAGATAGCGCGGCAGCCGGGACCACCCGAGGGGGACTTGTGCGTTGGCACACAACAGGAGAGGGAGCAGAAGGATGAAGTGTATCCAGACCAAGAGCGCGCTCGGACGCGCCTGCATCGGCGGCGCGCTGGCGCTGCTGTCGGCCGCGGCCGACGCATCGGTGACGCTGTACGGCCGCCTCGACACCGATATCGAATACCAGAAGGGGCCGGACGGCCGCGCCACGCAGATGACCGACAACGCCTCGCGCTGGGGCATGCGCGGCAGCGAAGACCTGGGCGGAGGCTTGCGCGCCGCGTTCGGGCTGGAGCAGGGCTTTGCCGCCGACAGCGGCACGGCCACCAACCCGCTGTTCCGCAATGCCTTTGTCGGACTGCAGGGCGGCTTCGGCGCGATCGCGCTGGGGCGGCTGGATTCTGCCACCATCGTCGGCTCGCCGATCTATTCGCAGGTGACGCAGAACATCGACTTCGTCATCCACGATGCGGGCGCTACCGCCATCGGCACCAAGGTGCTGAACTCGCGCAACCGCGTGTCGAACGCGCTGGGCTATGTGACGCCGGAGTTCGGCGGCTTTTCAGTGCGGGCGCGCGTGAACCTGGCGGGACCCGATCCGGCCGCACCCAACGCCAGGTCGCCGGTGCAGGCCGAGGACGACTTCCGCCAGTACGACCTTGGCCTTAACTACGCCGCCGGCAACTTTGCCGCGGGCGTGGGCTATTCGCGCGATGCCAAGACCGGCGGGCTGGTGGCCAATGATTTCCGCGACAAGGTGCAGGCCGCGGCGTCGTACGACTTTACCGTGGTCAATATCTACGGCATCTACGGGCGCGACCGCTACGCGGGCACTGCCGCCACGCGCACCGACGTGCCTTACTGGCTGGTTGGCTTCACCGTGCCCTATGGCCCGCACAAGCTCACCGTGAACTACATGGAGCGCGCGGTGCAGCGCGACCCGCAAGGCAGGCTCAAGAAGGTGCAGGCCGGCTATGGCTACAGCCTGAGCAAACGCACCATGCCCTACGTCTTCTTCGATCGCGAGGATCCCAACTCGCACAAGCCCGGTGGTACCGTGACCACGGTCGGCATCGGCATCCAGCACAAATTCTGATAATGGCGCTTCCTTATTCGCTGACTGAACCGGCTGGCGCGGCGCTGCCGCTGGTGGTGGACTCCCCGCACAGCGGGCTGGTGCATGCCGAGAACCTGCCGCTGGCGGCACCCCCGGAAGCCCTGCTGACGGGCTGGGACGCCTATGTCGACCAGTTGTTCGCGCATGCGCCGATGGTGGGCGGCACGCTGCTATGCGCGGGCTTTCCGCGCTGGATGGTGGATGTCAACCGCGCCCGCGACGACATTGATCCAGCCCTGATCGACGGCGCCATGCCCTATGCGGTGCAGCCCAGCGACAAGTCCGGGCGCGGCATGGGCGTGCTGCGCCGGCTGGCGCTGCCGGGCGTGCCGGTGTACGCCGCGCCGCTGTCGCCGGACATGGCGGAGTATCTGCTGAAGACCTACTACGATCCCTACCACGGCGCGCTGTCCGGCCTGCTGGCGCAGCACCATGCGCGTTCGGGCGCGGTGTGGCATATCGACTGCCATTCGATGAAATCGCGCGGCAATGCGATGAACGTGGATAACGGTGCGGAGCGGCCGGATTTTGTGATCAGCAACGGCGACGGCGCCACCTGCTCGCCGGCGTTTATCGAGCTGGTGGCGCAGTGCCTGCGCGGCTGCGGCTACCGGGTGGGCATCAACTGGCCGTACAAGGGCGCGGAGCTGATCCGCGCCTATGCCGACCCGGCGCGCGGCCGCCACAGCCTGCAGATCGAAATCAACCGCGCGCTCTATATGGACGAGGCAAGGTTCTCGCAGCACGGCGGCTTCGCCGTGCTACGCGGCCATCTCGACCAGTTGCTGGAGGAGGTGGCGGCATATATCCGCGAGGCACTGGCGCGATGATGGCGCGGCGCGCTCAGATCACCTTGCCGGGATTCATCAGCCCCTGCGGATCGAGTGCGCCCTTGATCGCGCGCATCATCGCCAGCTCGACCTCGCTCTTGTAGAGCCGGTTTTCCTCGCGCTTGAGCTGGCCCAGTCCGTGCTCGGCGGAAATCGAGCCGTTATGCGAGCGCACGCTGTCGTGCACGATGCGGTTGACCTGGTCCTGGTGGGCCAGGAAGGCATCATGGTCGACGCCTTCCGGCGGCGACACGTTGTAGTGCAGGTTGCCGTCGCCGAGGTGGCCGAAGGTCACCATGCGCGCGCCGGGGAAGGCGTTCTGCAGCAGCGCGTCGGTGGTCTCGATAAAGTCAGCCACGCGCGACACCGGCACGGCGATATCGTGCTTGATGTTCTTGCCGTCTTCCACCTGCGCCAGCGGGATATGCTCGCGCAGGTTCCAGAAATCGCGCGACTGCTGCACCGATTCCGCCACCACCGCGTCGGCGACCACGCCGGCATCGAAGGCGGCCGACATCATGGTTTCGAAGATGCCGCGCGCATGGGCTTCGCTTTCGCTGTCGGACAGTTCCAGCAGCACCAGCTGCGGGTGGATGTCTGCGAACGGATAGCGCAGCTGCGGGAAGTGCCGCGTCACCAGCGTCATGCTGAGCGCGGACATCAGCTCAAACCCGGTCAGCATGGCGCCCGCATGCGATTGCGCGATGGCCAGCAGCGCCAGCGCGGCGCGCGGGCTCTGCACCGCGGCCAGCGCGGTGACCGAGGCGCGTGGCAGCGGGAACAGCTTCATCACCGCCGCGGTGATGATGCCCAGTGTGCCTTCGGCGCCGATAAAGAGGTCGCGCAGGTCGTAGCCGGTGTTGTCCTTGCGCAGCCCGCGCAGACCGTGCCAGATCTCGCCCGACGGCGTCACCACTTCCAGGCCCAGGCACAGCTCACGCGTGTTGCCGTAGCGCAGCACCGCGGTGCCGCCGGCATTGGTCGACAGGTTGCCGCCGATGGTGCAGCTGCCTTCGGCCGCCAGGCTCAGCGGAAACAGCCGGCCGTGCTCGCGCGCCACGTCCTGCAGGTGCTGCAGCACCACGCCGGCCTCGACCGTGATGGTGTTGTTGAGCGGATCCACCTGGCGGATGCGGTGCAGCCGCTGCAGCGAGATCACCACCTGCTCCTGCCCCGCCACCGGCGTGGCGCCGCCGCACAGTCCGGTGTTGCCGCCTTGCGGCACCACGGCGATCTGGTGCGCATGGCAGGCATGGACCACCTCTGCGACCTCCTCGGTGGTGCCGGGGCGCAGCACCGCCAGCGCCTCGCCGCGATAGCGCTTGCGCCAGTCGGTCAGGTAGGGCGCCTTGTCGGCTGCATCGGTCAGCACGTGCTGCGCACCCAGCGCGGCGCGGCACAGTGCGAGGAAGGAGTCTTGATGCGAGGTCATGGCGATGGCGGAATGAGGGTCAGGACTTGGGCGCGGCTGGCTTGCCGGCCGCCCGGGCGCGGCGCTTGTAGGGGCGCAGGTACAGGATGGTGCTGGTGAAGTACACCAGCGTCAGCGCCACCTCCACCCACGCCAGCGTGGACGAGGGCGCGCGGTCGCTGGTGGCGCGCACGATGCCCTCGGTGAAGAACAGCAGGATCAGCATCGACGACCACTGCATGGTGTAGCGGTTGCGCGTCAGCACGCCGCGCAGCGGCAGCAGCAGCGGCAGGAACTTGATGATCAGCCACGACCCCCCGGGGCGCAGCGGCGCCAGGAACCATTCCCAGGCGATGCACAGCACCATCAGCGCCAGCAAACTGCCCACGCTGAACCGGTACAGCCAGGGGCTGTGCAGCGCCTGGTCGCTCTCGGGGATGGGGCTCATGCCGCGTCTCCCGCCAGGCGCAGCGCGGTCCGCGCCAGCCGCCGGCCCATGGCGATGGCCAGTCCCGACTCGTCTTCCGTGACCGGGCCGCGGTTGTCGCCGTGGGCATGGTGGCTGGGGCCGTAGGGCGTGCCACCGGAGGCCGTGGTCATCAGGCCCTTCTCGGAATACGGCAGGCCCAGGATCAGCATGCCGTGGTGCAGCAGCGGCAGCATCATCGACAGCAGCGTGGTTTCCTGCCCGCCGTGCAGGCTGCCGGTGGCGGTGAACACGCAGGCCGGCTTGCCGGTCAGCGCACCCGACAGCCACTGCGCCACGGTGCCGTCCAGGAAGTACTTCATCGGCGCGGCCATGTTGCCGAAGCGGGTGGGGCTGCCCAGGGCCAGGCCGGCGCATTCCTCCAGGTCGCGCAGCTCGGCATAGGGCGGGCCGTCGGCCGGGATATCGGACGCGGTGGCCTCGCACACGGTGGAGACCGGCGGCACCGTGCGCAGCCGGGCCTGGGCGCCGGGGACGCTGTCGATACCGTTGGCAATCAGTTCGGCAAGTTTGCGGGTGCTGCCGTGGCGGCTGTAATACAGGACGAGGATGTCGGTCATGGAGCGGGATGGCCGGCGGTGGCGGGGTGGTGTTGCGCGAAGGGTGCCGGAAGCAATGCGCGTATTATAGATGCGCCCCCCGCGCCATCTCCCATCGGCTTCGCGCCCCCGGTGCCGCGGGCCGCCTGTTTATCCGTCAGAACCAGATCCAGGAGGTTGTTTGCGCATGATTGGACCCCGCGTTGCCCGCCTGCGCCGGGAATGGAACCTGCAGAAGGTACGCGCCCTGGCGCGCTATGCGCTGCGCCGCGCCGGCGAAGACCGGCTGCCGCAGGTCTCGGCCAGCCTGACCTTCACCACCGTGCTGGCCGTGGTGCCGGTGCTGACGGTGGCATTCGCGCTGCTGGCCGCGTTCCCGGTGTTCCGCGACTTCCGCAACGCAATCGAGGCGTTCCTGTTCCAGAACCTGATCCCCGGCAACGTCAGTGAGTCGATCCAGCGCTACCTCGGCATGTTCGCCAAGAGCGCGCGCGGGCTGACCGCAATGGGCCTGGGCGGGTTGATGGTCACCTCGGTGCTGACCATGCTGACCGTGGAAGACGCGCTCAACGCGATCTGGCGCGTCAAGCAGCGTCGCCCGCTGGCGCAGCGGGTGCTGGTGTTCTGGGCGGTGCTGACCTTCGGGCCGGTGCTGATCGGCGCGAGCCTGTCGATCAGCTCTTACCTGATCTCGGTCTCGGCGGGCTATGTCGGCACCATGCCGGTGGGGCTGGGGCTGCTGGTGGGCGCGACGCCGGTGCTGCTGTCGGCGCTGGCCTTCGCCTTCCTGTACACGGCGGTGCCCAATGCCTATGTCGAATGGCGCGATGCCATCGTGGCGGGCCTGGTGGCGGCGATCGCGTTTGAGTTTGCCAAGCGCGGCTTCGGCTACTTCATCACGCATATCCCGACTTACACTGCGGTCTATGGCACCTTCGCGGCGCTGCCCATCTTCCTGCTGTGGATCTATCTGAGCTGGCTGGTGACGCTGCTGGGCGCGACCATTGCCGCCAACCTGCCGGTGGTCCGGCAGGGCTATTGGCGCCGCCGGACCTTTGCCGGCAGCGAGTTCTTCGACGCGCTGGGCGTGCTGCTGCTGCTCTACCGCGCGCGCGACGAGGTGCCGCGCAGCGTCGGGGAACTGGACCTGGGCCGCAAGCTGCGGGTCGAGGCTGATTACCTGTCGGGCCTGCTGGGCAAGCTCAAGGCCTTGCACCTGATCGGACGCCTGCAGCAGGAGCGTGGCCAGGCCCACTGGGCGCTGCTGTGCGATCCGTCGCAGGTGACGCTGCGGACGTTGCATGACCGGTTGGTGCTGAACCTGCCGCGGCTGCCGCGCACGGCGCTGGCGCAGCAGCTGCGCGGCGCCGATGCGCTCAAGTCGATCCTGGACAATCCGCAGCTGGATCAGACGCTGGAGGCGGTGTTCCGGCAGCAGCCGGCCGATCTGCCGCCGACTGAAGGGGATGGGGGGAGCCACCCGCAGCGGCGCACGCTGGAAGTGGTGCCGCCGGGCTGGCATGGGCAGGTGTAAGGCCCCGGACCAGCCCTGCGACAGTGAAGTTGCTCAGAAGGGAATCCTGCCCCGCCAGATATCGGCATACATCACCCAGTCCCCCATCAGGCTGTAAAGCGGATGCCGGAACGTCGCCGGCCGGTTCTTCTCGAAACCAAAGTGCCCGACCCAGGCAAAGGCGTAACCTGCCAGCACAGCGGCCAGCAGCCACCACGCATTGCCGGTAACCACCAGCGCCACCAGGCACAGCAGCGCGACCGTCGACCCGGCAAAATGCAGCCGCCGGCAGGTACGGTTCTGGTGTTCGTTCAGGTAGTAGGGGTAAAAGGCCGCGAAGTTCTCGAACTCGCGCGCGCGGGCGTGGGCCATGGCTGTCTCCGGCAGGTCTTGTTTTGTGCAGTGTAGACCTTCTGCGCCGAGGTGTCGGATGGCTGGCTGCCGGCGTGGCCGGCCAGCCATCCGGGGCCTGACTCAGCCGGCCGCGACCACCTTGCGCGCAAACGCCGCCAGCGCGTCCAGCACTTCATCGGGGCGTTCGCCCATCAGCGCGTGGCCGCACGGCACCGTGACCAGGCTTGCCTTGGCCATCTTGCCGGCCAGCGCCTGGGCCGCCTTGGGCGACGTCATCATGTCCTTGGTGCCGGTGATGAACAGTGCCGGGCAGGCGACCGCGGCCGCGGCCTCTTCGCCATGGGCGTAGGCATTGCAGGCCGAGAAGTCATTGTGGAACACATGGGCCTGCGGGTTGTTGCGCGACACGCGCTCCATCAGCCGCTGGCTGCCGCCGTGCATCCACGCGCCCGGCCCGGGCGAAGACGGCTTGTTGGCCAGGCTCGAATGCGACCAGGTGTTGACCATGGCGATGGCCTCGCCCTCGCGGTTGAGCGAAGCGTCCAGCAGCGCGTCCGAGACCTTCATCGGGTAGGCCGTCGCCAGCAGGCCGATGCCGCGCACCGCCTGCGCATGCCGCGCCGCGCATTCCAGCGCTATCAGCGAGCCCATGCTGTGGCCGAACACGAAGGCCGGCGCCTTCACGCCGGCAGCCGCCACCAGCGCCATGACCCAGTCGGCCATGGCCTCGACGGTGGCCAGCGGCGCGCCCTTGCTGCGGTTGTGGCCCGGCAGGTCCACCGCCAGCACCGAGAAGCCGTGGTTGGCAAACCAGCGCGTCTGCAGGGCCCACACGCTGTGGTCGTTCTGCGCGCCGTGGACGAACACGGCGCAGGGCAGGGCGGGATCGAAGGGTTTGCCGCCGGTATAGGCGTAGGCCGGCTGGCCTGCAATGGTCAGTTCCATCAGGCTTGCCCTCCCTTGCCACTCATCGCCTTCTCGGCCGCCTTCAGGCCGCGCTTGAGATCGTCGATCAGGTCATCCGGGTCTTCCAGCCCGATCGACAGCCGGATCGTGCCCTCGGTGATGCCGGCCGACTGCAGCGCCGCCGCGTCCATGCGGAAGTGCGTGGTCGAGGCCGGGTGGATCACCAGCGAGCGCGCGTCGCCGACGTTGGCCAGGTGCGAGAACAGCGACATGCTCTCGATAAAGCGCTGGCCGGCCACGCGGTTGCCCTTCAGGTTGAAGCTGAACACCGCGCCGCAGCCGCGCGGCAGCAGGCGCTTGGCCAGTTCGTAGTCGGGGTGCGATTCCAGTTCCGGGTAGGACACCGACTCCACCATCGGGTGCGAGACCAGGAACTGCACCACCTTGCGAGTGTTGTCGACATGCCGGCTCATGCGCAGCGGCAGCGTCTCCACGCCCTGCAGCAGCTGCCAGGCGGCCATCGGGTTCATGCAGGCGCCGAAGTCGCGCAGGCCCTCGCGGCGCGCGCGCAGCAGGAAGGGCGCCACCGTGCTTTCCTCGGTGAACACCATGTTGTGGAAGCCCTCGTACGGCTCGGACAGCTCCGGGAAGCGCCCGGAGGCCTCGAAGTCGAAGGTGCCGCCTTCGACCAGCACGCCGCCGATGGTGGTGCCGTGGCCGCCCAGGAACTTGGTGGCGGAATGGTAGAGCAGGCCGGCGCCATGGTCGAACGGGCGCAGCAGGTAGGGCGTGGTGAAGGTGGAATCCACCAGCAGCGGGATGCCGTTGTCCTGGCCCAGTTGCGCGAGCGTGGGGATATCCAGCACGTCCAGCCCCGGGTTGCCCAGGGTCTCGCCGAACAGCAGCCGGGTATTGGGCCGGATCGCCGCGCGCCAGGCGTCGAGGTCGCGCGCCTTGACAAAGGTGGTCTCGATGCCGAAGCGGCGCAGCGTGTAGTGCAGCAGGTTGTGCGAGCCGCCGTACAGCGCCGACGAGGCCACCACGTGCGAGCCCGCGCCCATCAGCGTGGCCACCGCCAGGTGCAGCGCGGCCTGGCCCGAGGCCGTGGCGATGGCGCCGGCACCGTTCTCCAGCGCGGCGATGCGTTCCTCCAGCACGGCCACGGTGGGGTTGGAAATACGGGAGTAGACGTGCCCCGCGCGCTCCATGTTGAACAGCGACGCGGCGTGCTCGCTGTCGCGGAACACGAAGGACGTGGTCAGGTGGATGGGGGTGGCGCGGGCCCCGGTGGCGGGGTCTGGCGCGGCGCCGGCGTGCAGCGCCAGCGTGTCGAATCGGGTTCCGGACATGGTCGGTCGGCCTTGAGTTGTCTCCGGCCAGCATCGTAGCACCGTGCGCCCGCCGACGCCCGCAAACCGGCCTCCCGCTTTACTTTGACGGGGAGTTTGGGCTAGGATCGGCCAACGGGGCGCTACGATGCAGAGTGCGCCCGCACACCCATAGACAGATAACAATGTGACCGGTATCGCCCCCTGTGCCCCCCGGCCGGAGCGATGCCCTCAGTTTGAGCGCAGGCAGCGGAGACCAACATGAAAGTCAGCGACATCCTCCAGATCAAGGGCAATACGCTCTATACCGTGACGCCTGACACCTCCTTGCTGGTAGCCGTCCACACCATGGCCGAGCACGATATCGGCTCGCTGGTGGTGATGGAATACGGCGACCTGGTCGGCATGCTGACCTTCCGCGAGATCATCGAGACACTGGCCCGCAATAATGGAAACGTCGGCAGCACCAGCATCCGCAAGGTGATGGACGATGCGCCGCTGACCTGCACCATGGAGACCGACGTCAACGAAGTCCGCCGCATGATGCTGGAGCGTCACACCCGCTACCTGCCGGTGCTCGACAACCGCACGCTGATGGGCGTGATTTCCTTCTACGACGTCGCCAAGGCCGTGGTCGAGGACCAGAGCTTCGAGAACAAGATGCTCAAGGCCTATATCCGCGACTGGCCGGAAGAGCGCGCCGAGTGATGGCGCCGGGCCGCCCGGGCTGAAGCTTCCTTCGGAAATACCCTCGGTTGGCGCCACGCGGCCGCGGCGGGGTGGCGGCCGAACCGCGGCTCCGGCACACTAGCCGGCGTTCCCATTTCGGCGGCGGTCCCCTGACCGACCGGCCCATCCATGAGCCAACACAGCCAGTTCCGACTGCTCGGCCTGCGCCGCTTCGCCCCGTTTTTCTGGACCCAGTTCCTGGGGGCGATGAACGACAACGTCTTCAAGGTCGCCTTCACCTCGCTGGTGACCTACCACACGGCGCTGTTCGAGGGCGTGGACGCGCGCAGCGCGGCCTTCCTGATCTCGGCCATCTTTATCGCGCCGTTCGTGTTGTTTTCCGCCACCAGCGGGCAGATTGCCGACAAGCTGGAGAAGTCGCGCCTGATCCGGCTGGTCAAGTCGCTGGAAATCGCCATCATGGTGCTGGGCCTGGCCGGCTTTGCCTGGCACAGCGCGCCGCTGCTGTATGCCGGCACCTTCCTGATGGGGCTGCATTCCACGCTGTTCGGGCCGGTCAAGTTTGCCTACCTGCCGCAGCACCTGGATGAAAGCGAGCTGGTCGGCGGCAACGGGATGGTGGAGATGGGCACCTTTGTCGCGATCCTGATCGGGACGCTGATCGGCGGCGAGCTGGCCGGGCTGCAGCAGGGCGGCACGATCGTGGGGCCGATGTACGTGGGCGCGGTGTGCGTGGTGATCGCGGTGGCGGGGCGGCTGGTGTCGGGCCGCATCCCGGTCTCGCCGGCGCCGCAGCCGGACCTGCGCATCAACTGGAACCCGTTCTCCGAGACCTGGCGCAACCTGGTGCTGGCGCGCGGCAACCGCACGGTATTCCTGAGCCTGCTCGGCATTTCGTGGCTGTGGTTCCTGGGCGCCACCTTCCTGACCTCGTTCTTCAGCTATGCCAAGGATGTGCTGGGCGGCGACCAGAACGTGGTGACGTTGCTGCTGGCGGTGTTTTCGCTGGGCATCGGCACCGGTTCACTGCTGTGCGAGCGCTTGTCCGGGCGCCATGTCGAGATCGGCCTGGTGCCGTTCGGCTCGATCGGCATGACGGTGTTCGCGGTCGACCTGTACTTTGCCAGCCAGGGGCAGGCACCCGTGGCGCTCAGCGGCATCGGCGGCTTCCTGGCCGAGCCGCGCCACTGGCGCGTGCTGGCAGACCTGTTCCTGCTGGCCATGTTCGGCGGCTTCTACAGCGTGCCGCTGTACGCGCTGATCCAGAGCCGCAGCGCACCCACGCACCGCGCCCGCATCATCGCCGCCAACAACATCCTGAACAGCTTCTTCATGATTGCCGCTTCGCTGCTGGGCGTGGCGATGACGCGGGCGGGCTACAGCATCCCGCAGCTGTTCCTGGTGGTGGGGCTGCTCAATGCGGTGGTGGCGGTCTACATCTACTCGCTGGTGCCCGAATTCCTGCTGCGCTTTATCGCGTGGATCCTGGTCCATACCCTCTATCGGCTGCGCCGCGTCAACGCCGAGCGAATTCCCGCCGATGGCCCGGCCGTGCTGGTCTGCAACCACGTCAGCTTTGCCGACGCGGTGGTGCTGATGGCCTGCAGCCCACGCCCGGTGCGCTTCCTGATGGACCACAACATCTTCAAGGTGCCGCTGCTGTCGTGGTTCTTCCGCCAGGCCCGCGCGATCCCGATCGCGCCGGCGCACGAGAATCCGGACATGCTCAGGCGCGCCTATGACAGCGTTGCGCAGGCGCTGGACGAGGGGGATCTGGTCTGCATCTTCCCGGAAGGCAAGATCACCGCCACCGGCGAGATCAACCCGTTCAAGCAGGGCGTGCAGCAGATCATCCGGCGCACGCCGGTGCCGGTGGTGCCGATGGCGCTGCGCGGGCTGTGGGGCAGCTTCTTCTCGCGCAAGGGGGCACCGGCGATGTCGCGGCCGTTCCGCCGCGGCATCCTGAACCGGCTGGAACTGGTGGTGGGCGAGCCCGTGCCGCCCGAGGCCGCCACCCCGGAAGGGCTGCAGCAGATGGTGCAGGCCCTGCGCGGCGACTGGCGCTAAATCCGTTGTGCGGAACCCGAGACCACGATGATCACGCTCTATACCTTTGGCCCCGCCTTCGGGCTACCCGACGCCAGCCCCTTCGTCACCAAGGCCGAGATGCTGCTCAAGCTGGCCGGCCTGCCTTACCAGGCGCGCCGCGGCAGCCTGCGGCGCGCGCCCAAGGGCAAGCTGCCCTACCTGGACGATATGGGCCGGATCGTGGCGGATTCCACCATGATCCGCTGGCATATCGAGAAGACCTACCACATCGACTTCGACGCCGGCCTGAGCGCGGCCGAGCGCGGCATCGCCTGGGCCGCCGAGAAGCTGATGGAAGACCACCTGTACTGGGCTGTGGCGCGGGTGCGCTGGCTGGACCAGGCCAACTTTGACAAGGGGCCGGCCCAGTTCTTCCGCGGCGTGCCGGCGCCGGTGCGCGGCCTGGTCGAGCGGCTGGTGCGCTACAAGGTGCGCAAGACGCTGTGGGGGCAAGGCCTGGGCCGGCATAGCGAAGAAGACCTGGTGGCGCTGGCCAGCAAGGGCGTGACCTCGATCGCCGACATCCTGGGCGACAAGCCCTACCTGATGGGCAACGCGCCATGCGGGGCCGACGCCACGCTGTTTGCCTTTGCCGGCAGCCTGCTGTGCCCCGTATTCGACACTCCGATCCGCACCGCGGCCGAGGGGCATGCCAACCTGGTGGCCTATATGGAGCGGATGCGCGCCGAGTTCTACCCCGAACTGGCGCTGGAAAGCGCCGCCGCCTGAGCCTGTCGGGCCGCGCTGCGGCCGCCCGAGGCCCGCCATTGGCCTTACAATGGAAACCTTCCCCAATTCCTGTGCGGTTTCCATCATGTCCGGCAACACCCTTGGCCTGCTTTTCACTGTTACCACCTTCGGCGAATCGCACGGGCCCGCCATCGGCGCGGTGGTGGACGGCTGCCCGCCGGGCATGGCGCTGACCGAGGCCGACATCCAGGGCGACCTGGACCGCCGCCGGCCCGGCACCTCGCGTCACGTCACGCAACGCCAGGAAGCCGACCAGGTCGAGATCCTGTCCGGCGTGTTCGAGGGCAAGACCACCGGCACCCCGATCTGCCTGCTGATCCGCAATACCGACCAGCGCAGCAAGGACTACGGCAATATCGTCGAGACCTTCCGCCCGGGCCATGCCGACTACACCTACTGGCAGAAGTACGGTATCCGCGACCATCGCGGCGGCGGCCGCTCGTCGGCGCGCCTGACCGCGCCGGTGGTGGCGGCCGGGGCGGTGGCCAAGAAATGGCTGCGCGAAAAGTACGGCACCGAGATCCGGGGCTATATGTCGCAGCTCGGCGAAATCGCCGTGCCCTTCACGGACTGGTCGCATGTGCCGCAGAACCCGTTCTTCGCGGCCAATGCCGACGTCATCCCAGAACTGGAAACCTATATGGACGCGCTGCGCCGCGACGGCGACTCCGTCGGCGCGCGCATTGAGGTGGTGGCCAGCAACGTGCCGGTGGGCCTGGGCGAACCGCTGTTCGACAGGCTCGACGCCGACATCGCCCACGCGATGATGGGCATCAACGCGGTCAAGGGCGTGGAGATCGGCGCCGGCTTCGACAGCGTGGCCCAGCGCGGCAGCGTCCATGGCGACGAGCTGACCGCCGAGGGCTTCCGCACCAACAATTCCGGCGGCGTGCTGGGCGGCATTTCCACCGGTCAGGACGTCACCGTGTCGCTGGCGATCAAGCCGACGTCTTCCATCCGCACCCCGCGCGAATCGATCGACAAGGCCGGCAATGCCGCCACCGTCGAGACCTTCGGCCGCCACGACCCGTGCGTGGGCATCCGCGCCACGCCGATCGCCGAGGCCATGCTGGCGCTGGTGCTGATCGACCACGCCCTGCGCCACCGCGCCCAGTGCGGCGACGTCAAGGTCGATACGCCGCGCATTCCCGCGCAGGCCGGCCAGACGCCTTGATCTGACCTCGCGTTGGCCACGCCTTTCGCGGGCGGCGGCGCTACCGGCGCCGGCCGCCCCGACTACGCCCGTTTCGGGCTCTTCTATCTTGGCTACTACGGCTACGTCGGCCTGATTTCGCCGTACGTCAGCCTGTATTTCGCCGACCGCGGCTTCAACCCGGTGCAGATCGGCGTGCTGATGGCGAGCTTCCAGGTCAGCCGCATCGTCGGGCCCTACCTGTGGGGCTGGCTGTCCGACGTGATGCACACGCGCGTGCGCATCCTGCGCGTGAGCGCGTTCACCTCGTTGCTGGCCTTCCTGATGCTGCCGGGTGTGGGCAGCTACGGCGGCATGATGGCGATGATGCTGACGCTGAGCCTGTTGACCAGTGCGATGTCGCCGCTGGGCGATGCCCTGACCATCTCCACGCTGCGCCGCTACGGCGCCTTCGACCATAGCTACGGCCGCATCCGCATGTTCGGCTCGGTCGGCTTTATCGGCGCGGTGCTGGCCGGCGGGGCGCTGTTCGAAGCGGTCGGCATGCGCGCCTTCCCGTGGGTGGCCAGCACGCTGCTGGCGATCCTGGCAGCGGTGGTGCTGACCATGCGCGACGCCGCCGCCGACGGTCCGCACACGGCGCCGCCGCGCGCCTTGCCGCTGCTGCGCCGCCCGGACGTGGCCTGGTTCCTGGCGTCAGCCTTCCTGATGATGTTCGCGCACGCCGCGCTCTATGTGTTCTATTCGCTGTGGCTGGCACAGCTGGGCTACAGCAAGTTGGCCATTGGCGTGATGTGGACAATCGGCGTGGTCGCCGAGATCGTTTTCTTCTACTACCAGGGCCTGCTGTTCGCGCGCTATGCGCTGCGCACGATCCTGGCCGGCACCTTTGTGCTGGCGGCGCTGCGCTTTGGCCTGACCGGCTACTTCGCAAAGTTTGCCTGGCTCATGGCGCTGGTGCAGGTGCTGCACGCGGCCACCTTTGCCGCGCACCACAGCGCCAGCCTGAAGCGGTTGCAGGCCTGGTTTGCCGGGCCGCTGCAGGGGCGCGGGCAGGCGCTGTACACGGGCATTTCCTACGGCGTCGGCGGCACGCTGGGCGGGCTGGCGATGGGCTGGACCTGGAACGCGCTGGCGCCCGAGCATACCTTCGGGCTGGCCGCCATTGCCGCGGCGGCCGGCGCGTTCTGTGCCGTGATGAGCTTCCGCGCGGAAGGGGGCGGCGCGGTTCAGGCCAGCGCCGCGCAGACCCGCTCGGCGATGGCCAGCGACGAGGTCAGCCCCGGCGACTCGATGCCGAACAGGTGAACCAGCCCCGGCACGCCATGCACGGCGGGGCCGTCGATGCGGAAGTCCGCCGCCGCTTCATGCGGGCCGCTGATCTTGGGGCGGATGCCGGCATAGCCGGGTTGCAGCGCGCCGTCGGCCAGTCCGGGCCAGTAGCGGCGCACCTCGTCATAGAAGCCGTCGGCGTCGGCCGGGTCCACGCCGTATTCGATCTCGTCGATCCAGCGCACATTGGGGCCGAAGCGCGCCTGCCCGCCCAGGTCGATGGTCAGGTGCACGCCCAGCCCAGCCGCCTCGGGCACGGGGTAGATCAGCCGTGAGAACGGCGCGCGCCCGGCCAGCGTGAAATAGCAGCCCTTGGCGTAGTACTGCGGCGGGACATGGGCCTCGGGCATGCCGTCGATGCGGCGCGCCAGTTCCGGCGCGGTCAGCCCGGCCGAGTTCACCACGGTGCGCGCCAGCAGCGTGGTGGCGCTGCCATCCTCGTTGCCGATCTCCAGCCGGATGCCGTCCGGCGTCACCGCGCCGCCCAGCACCGGCGACTGCACCGCCAGCATCGCGCCGGCGTTTTCCGCGTCGCCCAGCAGTGCGGTCATCAGGCCATGGCTGTCGACAATGCCGGTCGACGGCGACAGCAGCGCGGCATGGCACTGCAGTTGCGGCTCCAGCGCCTGCGCCTCGGCGCGGCTGACGAGGCGCAGGTCGTCCACGCCGTTGGCCGCCGCCTTGGCGCGGATGCTCTCGAGCGTGGCCACCTGGGCCTCGCTGGTGGCCACGATCAGCTTGCCGCAGCGCTGGTGCGCCACGTGATGGCTGGCGCAGTAGTTGTACAGCATGGCCTTGCCGCGCACGCACAGCTGCGCCTTGAGCGAGCCGGCCGGGTAGTAGATGCCGGCGTGGATGACCTCGCTGTTGCGCGCGCTGGTGATGGTGCCGAAGGCGTTCTCGGCTTCCAGGATGATCACTTCGCGGCCCTGCAGCGCGAGTGCGCGCGCCACCGCCAGTCCCACCACGCCGGCGCCGATGACGACGCAATCCACTGTTTCCATGGTTGTTCCTTGCTCCAATGTCCTGTGTGTTCGGGGCTCAGGCCGGCAGGCCGAGGCGGGCTGCGGCAGCCGCAAGGTGCTGCTGCGCGGCGTCGCGGGCGGCCGCGGCGTCGCCGGCGGCAATGGCTTCGGCCAGCGCCGCATGTTCCTGGTCGGCCGCGCGCGGCGCGCCGGTCGTCATGTTCAGCCGCGCGGTGTTCTCCCAGGCGCGCTGGCGCGCGGCCAGCATCTGCTGGCTGACGAAATCGGTCAGGCCGGTAAAGCAGGGGTTGTGCGCGGCCTCGGCAATGGCATGGTGGAAGGCCATGTCGGCCGCGGCCGCGCTGGCCATGTCGCCCTGGCCGTCGGCCTGTGCCTGCATCGCCGCCAGCGCGGCCCGGATGGCGTCAATATCGGAATCGGAGCGCCGCTGCGCGGCCATCTCGGCGCAGGCCGTTTCCACCACCCGGCGCAGTTCGAACAGCTGCGCCAGCGTCGGGCCGCCATCGGGCGAGCTGGCCACGCGCCAGGCCTGGCCGCCTGGCGTCTCCGACACATAAGCGCCCGAGCCCTTGCGCGTCACCAGCACGCCATCGGCCTTCAGCTGGGCGATGGCCTCGCGCACGATTGGCCGGCTCACGCCGAAGGTATCGGCCAGGCTCGTCTCCGCTGGCAGGCGCGCGCCCGCGCCGTAGCGGCCGGCGAGGATGTCGTCGTGCAGGGTCTGGGCAATGCGGCTGGCGAGCGAGGCCGGGCGGGGCAGGATGGTCATGGTTTAATATGTCAGGCTGTCAGACAGCTTTTGGTGATTTTCGGCTTAACTTTGCGGTGCGTCAAGGCTTCCATAGGGAGCGAATGCTACACATGCGGCCTTGGTCGATCGCCGAGGGCTTAATTTCGCCGCGCCGGCGCCGATAGAAGCCTGATACAGGTGGCGGATCCTGCGCGTCAGCTCCGCCCAAGGCTTGCCATGCCCCGTGGCGTCCAATGCCGGGGCCTACTGCGAACAGCCATGATCCAGCTCACACCTAACGATCTTCCCGTCGGATACCCGCTGCCCTGGTCATTGCTCGATGGCGAGGGCAACCTGGTGCTCGGCAGCGGCAGTGTCATTCCCGATGAACGCGACCTGGCGCTGGTGTTCCACCATGGCGTGGTCTGCCGCGAAGATGGCCACGACGATGCCGATGACGAACTGCGTCCGACCACCGGGCCGCTTGGCCTGCAGGTCGGCACGCTGCTGCATGTCAAGCATGAGGGCGAGGCCGCGCGCCCGGCCGCCAGCCGCCTGATCGGTTTTATCGAGCAGGGCCTGTTTGTCACCTGGCCGCAGCTCGGCGGGCGCGACCTGCCGCTGCAGGCGGGCGATGCCGTGCTGCTGCGCGGCTTCTCCGGACAGGCCATCCACAGCTTCACCTCGACCATCACCGCCGTGTGCCGCAGCCCGTTTCGCTACCTGGTGCTGTCGGCGCCGGTGCAGAAGCACGCAACGCCGGTACGCAAGGCCGCGCGCGTGCCTACCCGGCTGGCCGCCTACCTGACCGAGCCCGGCGATGACGACGGCATCGACACCGGCACGGCGCGCCTGGCGCTGCTGTCCGACCTCAGCACCGGTGGCGCGCTGGTGCAGACCACCGCGCCGGCGCCGGCACCGGGCAGCCGCGTGCGGCTGCGCTTCAAGATGCGCACGGCGTCACTGGACAGCGAGGTCACCATCGATGGCTGGGTCCGCCTCGCGCCCCCCGGCGCGGCCAGCGACGATGCCGACTTTCCGGCCTTCGGCGTGGCCTTCGACGTGCTGGCCGAGCGCGAGCTGACGCTGCTGCAGTGCTACATCTACGAACAGCTGCTTTCCAGCACCCGCATGCCCTTGCAGCCCGCGGCTGTAGCGGCCGTTTAGAGGGAATCCGCTAATGTTTTGATTGTCTCGTCGGGGCGGCCAGTCTTTACTGCTTCCAGCATAAAAAGACCCACCACCGAGGAGACAAGATGGAGCACAGCGGACACCACGCGTGCGGACAACGCACGCCCGCGCTACGCGAGCAGAAGGCCGGCAAGGCCTTGCGCAGGCTCGCAGGCACAGCCACGCTGGTCGCAGCGGCCATGCTGGCGCAGCCAGCACCGGCCCTGGCCGCGAGCGGCGACTACGCGAAGACGCGCTACCCGATTGTGCTGGTCCACGGACTGACCGGCGCGGCCAAGATGGGTGGTGTGCTCGACTACTGGTATGGCATCCCCGAAGTGCTGCGGGCCAACGGCGCGCAAGTCTATGTGGCCACGGTGCCGTCGTTCAACAGCGACGAGGAGCGCGCGCTGGCGCTTCAGGCCTATGTGCGCGCGGTCAAGCTGGAAAGCGGCGCCGACAAGGTCAACCTGATCGGCCACAGCCAGGGCGGGCCGACCTCGCGCATGCTGGCGGCGATGTCGCCGCAGGACGTGGCCTCGGTCACCACCATCGGCAGCCCGCATCGCGGCAGCGAAGTGGCCGACACCGTGCTGGACCTGATCAATGGCGTCAACAGTATTCCGATCGCCGGGCCGGTACTCGTCGGCATCATCCAGGGCGTGCTCGATACCGTGGGCTGGTTCAACGGCATCGGCAACGGGCAGGCGCTGGACCAGGATGCGCTGGCCTCGCTCAGGATCCTGACCACGCGCGGCGCCGCCGAGCAGAATGCGCGCCTCAATGCCACGCTGGTGCCCGGCACGAAATCGGCGCTGGGGCCGGATTGCAATACCGCTGGCGCGGTGTCCGAGCAACGGCAGGCGCGCGATGCCGCGGGCAACCTTGTCACCCATACCCAGGCTGCGTATTCCTGGACCGGGCAGGGCGGGCCGTTCAGCCTGCTGCGTTCCAACCTGCTGGACCCGACCACGGTGATGATGTCGACCTCGGCCGGGCTGATGGACCTGAAGGGCGCCGGCCCCAATGACGGGCTGGTCTCGGTCTGCAGCAGCAAGTGGGGCCGGGTGCTGGCCACTGGCTACTACTGGAACCATCTCGACGAGGTGAACCAGATGGCCGGCCTGTACCAGGACGTCGATCCGCGCACAGTCATCCTCAGCCACGCCAACCGGCTGCGCAATGACCAGCTCTGAGCGCTCGCCGCGGCTCTGGCTGGCCTTGCTGCCGGCCGGCGCAGCGGCGGCCGCGGTGTACTGGCTGACGATGCCGTCCGGCCCGGTCGTTGTGCCGCAGCGCACGGCAGCGCTCACCACTGCCGCGAGTCCTGCGGCCACATCGGCTGACGCCGGACCCGCCGGCGCGGCTGCCTTGCCATCGCTGTCCGGCGTCGACGTGCCCGCAGGCCCCGAACTCGACGCGCAGGGGAACCTGCGACTGACGCGCGCGCTGCGCACCTACTTCGACTACTTCCTCAGCGCCCGCCACGACGCCGGCGGCGCCGACGCGCTGGACCAGCTGGTGCACGACGATATCCGCCGCCGCGTGCCGCAGCCCGCGGCAGGGCAGGCGTGGCAGCTGTGGCAGCGCTATGTAGCCTATCTTGCCGAGATTCAACTGCAGGCCACCCGCAAGCCGCGGGCGGATTCGAACGGCACGCTGGATGCGGCGCAGGTGCAGCAGCTGCGCGCGCTGCAGGCTGAGCGCAACGGTGCGCGGCAGCGCCTGCTGCCGGAGGTGGCGGCAATCTGGTTCGGCGACGAGCAGGCGTATGACGATGCCATGCTGGCGCGGCTCGACATCGCGGCGCAATCCGGCCTGGATGACGCGCAGCGGCAGCAGCGGCTCGCCGAACTCGAAGCCACGCTGCCCGAGCCATTGCGCGCGGCACGGGAGGCCAGCGCGCGTCCGCAGACGATCAGCGACACCATCGCCGGCATGCAGGCCGCCGGCCGCAGTGCGCAGGACATCGGCGCGGCGTTGGCGCAGGCCTACGGCCCCGACGTGGCGCAGCGCTACCAGCAGCAGGCGCAAGCCGGGCAGGCCTGGCAGCAGCGCTACGACGACTACGCCGCGCGCCGCGCCCAGATCGAGTCGTTCCCGGGGTTGTCGGAGCAGGACCGCCGGCAGCAGCTGGATGCGCTGCGCAGCCAGGCCTTCGGCAATCCCAGCGAAGCGCTGCGGGCCGAGGTCGTCGACAAGGCGATGGCCGCGCGCCGGCAGGCACGATAGCCGCGCTGCATCGGCCAAAGAAAAACGGCACCGGGTTTCCGGTGCCGTCTTCACATGCCAGCCGCTGGCGCGGCCGCCTTACATCCCGACGTAGTTCGGACCGCCGCCGCCTTCCGGCGTCACCCAGACGATGTTCTGGGTCGGATCCTTGATGTCGCAGGTCTTGCAGTGCACGCAGTTCTGCGCGTTGATCTGCAGACGCTCCTTGCCCGACGTCTCGTCCTGCACGAACTCGTACACACCGGCCGGGCAGTAGCGCGACTCGGGGCCGGCGTACTTGTCCCAGTTGATGTTGACCGGCACGCTGGCGTCCTTGAGCGTCAGGTGCGCCGGCTGGTTCTCTTCGTGGTTGGTGTTGCTGATGAACACCGAACTGAGGCGGTCGAAGGTCAGCTTGCCGTCCGGCTTCGGGTACTCGATCTTCTGGCACTCGGCCGCGGGCTTCAGGTACACATGGTCCGGCTTCACGCGGTGGATGGTCCACGGCGGGTTGCGGATGCCCAGCTTGGGCAGCAGCCATTGCTCGATGCCGGTCATCAGCGTGGCGGTGGTGCGGCCCTTCTTGAACCACTGCTTGAAATTCTTGGCCTGCAGCAGTTCCTTGTGCAGCCAGCTCTGCTCGAACGCGGTCGGGTAGGCGGTCAGCTCGTCGTGCTGGCGGCCGCCCTGCAGCGCGTCATAGGCGGCCTCGGCGGCCAGCATGCCGGTCTTGATCGCGGCGTGGCTGCCCTTGATGCGCGAGGCGTTCAGGTAGCCGGCGTCGCAGCCGACCAGGGCACCGCCCGGGAACACGGTCTTGGGCAGCGACAGCAGGCCGCCGGCGGTGATGGCGCGCGCGCCGTAGCTCAGGCGCTTGCCGCCTTCAAAGTACTGGCGGATTTCCGGATGCGTCTTGAAGCGCTGGAATTCCTCGAACGGCGACAGCCACGGGTTGGTGTAGTCCAGGCCGACCACAAAGCCGACCGCGACCTTGTTGTCTTCCATGTGGTACAGGAACGAGCCGCCGTAGGTGGCCGGGTCCAGCGGCCAGCCGGCGGTGTGCACCACCAGGCCGGGCTTGTGCTTGGCCGGATCGATTTCCCACAGTTCCTTCAGGCCGATGCCGTAGCTCTGCGGATCCTTGCCGGTGTCGAGGCCGAATTTCTCGATCAGCTGCTTGCCCAGGTGGCCGCGTGCACCTTCCGCGAAGATGGTGTACTTGGCATGCAGCTCCATGCCCAGCTGGAAGTTCTCGGTGGGCTCGCCTTCCTTGTTGATGCCCATATTGCCGGTGGCCACGCCCTTGACCGAGCCGTCTTCGTTGTAGAGCACCTCGGCGGCGGGGAAGCCCGGGAAGATTTCCACGCCCAGCGCTTCGGCCTGCTGGCCCAGCCAGCGCACGAAGTTCGACAGGCTGATGATGTAATTGCCTTCGTTGTGGAAGCACTCGGGCAGCAGCGCGGGCGGCGTGCCCTTGGAGCCGGACTCGTTCAGGAACAGGAACTTGTCTTCGGTGACCGCCTGGTTCAGCGGCGCGCCCAGTTCCTTCCAGTTCGGGATCAGTTCATTGAGGGCGCGCGGATCCATGATGGCGCCCGACAGGATGTGGGCGCCGGGCTCGGAGCCCTTTTCCAGTACGCACACGTTGACGTCGGCGCCTTTCTCCTGCGCGAGTTGCTTCAGGCGGATGGCCGTGGCCAGGCCGGCGGGGCCGCCGCCAACGATGACCACGTCGTATTCCATGGCTTCGCGCGGGCCGAACTGCTCCAGGAGCTGTTGCTGATCCATTGTCTCTAACCCTCTATTTCTTTGCTGCTTGCTTGCAATTGTGGGAAATGCGGTGATCGTTTTGCCGAGAACCGGGCCTGCGCGCGGACGGGAACCGCGGGTGGGTGAGTTGGCAGCGATTTGGGGTCCAAAGACGCCCGGATCACGCGTTTTCCCTCTTTCCCTTTGCTGGCCAAGTTCTTAGAATCTCCGGCATTGTCCGGGACTCGCCACCCACAGGCAAGGATTTTTTTGGAACGGTCGTTCTTTTTTTGATATGCTGCCTTCTGCTCCCGCATAGGCCGGAGGAGCTCCCGCACAAGAGGTAATCATGGGTTTGTCGATCAATCTGGAAGGCAAGGTCGCGCTGGTCACCGGCGCTTCAAGCGGGCTGGGCTCGCGTTTCGCCACGGTGCTGGCCGCCGCCGGCGCCAAGGTGGTGCTGGCCTCGCGCCGCACCGAGCGGCTCAAGGAACTGCGCGCGGCGATCGAGGCCGAGGGCGGCAGCGCCCACGTGGTGCGCCTGGACGTCACCGATCCGGACAGCATCCGCGCCGCGGTGGCGCACGCGGAGACCGAGGCTGGTTCCATCGATATCCTGGTCAACAACTCCGGCGTGTCGACCACGCAGAAGCTGACCGATGTGACCGCTGATGACTTCGATTTCGTCTTCGACACCAACACCCGCGGCGCCTTCTTCGTCGCCCAGGAAGTGGCCAAGCGCATGATCGCGCGCGCCAAGGGCGCCGAGCGCAACGGCAGCCCGCTGCCGCAGGCGCGCATCGTCAATATCGCCTCGGTGGCCGGGCTCAAGGTGCTGTCGCAGATCGGTGTCTATTGCATGAGCAAGGCGGCCGTGGTGCACATGACCAAGGCCATGGCGCTGGAATGGGCCCGCCACGGCATCAATACCAATGCCATCTGCCCGGGCTATATCGACACCGATATCAACCACCACCACTGGGACTCGGACGCCGGCCAGAAGCTGATCCAGATGCTGCCCCGCAAGCGCCTGGGTAAGCCAGAGGATCTCGACGGCCTGTTGTTGCTGCTGGCATCCGACCAGTCGCAATTCATCAACGGGGCTGTCATCACCGCCGACGACGGCATGGTCTGACCGCCTGATCGCTGACCGGGGGCGCAAGGCCCCCTGCATCCCGGCCGCGCGCCAAAAGCGCCGCGGGATGCCCGGATTGCACGCCCAGGGCTTATCCGGTCCCCTTGGGTGCGCCGTCGTCAGCACACATCAATCATCAGAAAATTCGTGCGTGGCGGGCCAGTCTTGGCATAATCCGCCATGTCTGCAGATTAAGTCTTTACATACAAATAGAAAAACGCCGCGGTGGCCGCATGGCCCGAGCGGCCCGGACCGGAGGCCGGGGAGATGGAGCAACAAGAAGAGGCACGGCGCAACGCCGTGCCGCAACACGTCGTCGATTCCGCGGTGATCCCGCAGGCTGCCGACGAAGCGCAGGACGCTGAATTCCGGGTATCGCCCCGCCTCGAGGACTGGATTGGCGTGATCGTGATGGTGCTGCTGGTCGGCATCACCTTCGCCAACGTGGTGGTCCGCTATTTCACCGACGAGTCGTTTGCCTGGACCGAGGAGTTCTCGGTCTTCCTGATGATCGTGCTGGCGCTGGTCGCCGGCAGCGCCGCGGTGGCTCGCGACCGCAATATCCGCATCGAATTCTTCTTCGAGCGCGGCAGCGCGGCCCGGCAGCGGCGCCTGGCGATCCTGTCGGCGCTGGCCGTGGCGGTGATGTTCATCGCGCTGGCAGTGCTGGGGGCGCGCATCACCTGGGACGAATACACCTTTGGCGAGACCTCGCCGGGCATCGGTGTGCCGAGCTGGTGGTATTCGATCTGGCTGCCGGTGCTGTCGGCCGGCATCGCGCTGCGCGCGCTGGGGCTGGTGCTGCGCAACGTGCGCGCGCTCAAGGCGCTGCATGCGGCCAGGACAGGCACGCTGGAGCAGGCGCCATGACTCTCGTTGCCATCATCCTGTTCGTGGTCTTTATCGGCCTGATGCTGCTGGGCGTGCCCATCGGCGTGTCGCTGGGCCTGGGCGGCCTGGTTGCCATCGGCCTGTCCAATCTCGACACCCAGATGTTCGGCCTGCTGGCCGTGCCGCAGAACTTCTACGCTGGGCTGGCCAAGTATCCGCTGCTGGCGATCCCGATGTTCGTGCTGGTGGGGTCGATTTTCGACCGCTCCGGCGTGGCGCAGCGGCTGGTGACCTTTGCCATCGCCATCGTCGGCCGCGGCCCGGGCATGCTGCCGCTGGTGGCGATCCTGGTGGCGATGTTCCTCGGCGGCATCTCCGGCTCCGGCCCGGCCAACGCGGCCGCGGTGGGGGGCGTGATGATCGCGGCAATGTCGCGCGCGGGCTATCCCGGGTCGTACAGCGCGGCGGTGGTTGGCGCTGCAGCCGCGACCGACATCCTGATCCCGCCCTCGGTGGCCTTCATCATCTACAGCGTGCTGGTGCCCGGCGCGTCGGTGCCGGCGCTGTTTGCGGCCGGCATGATTCCGGGCATCCTGGCCGGTGTCGCGCTGATCGTTCCGGCGGTGTGGCTCGCGCGCAAGCACAACATGGGCGCGATCGAAGCCGGGTTGCCGCGCCCGCCGTTCTGGAAGAGCCTGCGCGAGGCCGCGTGGGGCCTGGTGGCGCCGTTCCTGATCCTGGGCGGCATGCGCGCCGGCTGGTTCACGCCGACCGAGGCCGCCGTGGTGGCCGTAGTCTACGGCCTCTTTGTCGGCATGGTGGTGTACCGCAGCATCGGCATGCGCGACCTGTTCACCATCTTCCAGGAGGCGGCCGAGACCTCGGCGGTGATCCTGCTGGTGGTGGCGCTGGCCGGCATCTTTGCCTATGCGCTGTCGACGCTGGGCGTGATCGACCCGCTGGCGCATGCCATCGCCACCTCCGGGCTGGGCGAGTACGGCGTGCTGGCGCTGATCGTGCTGCTGCTCATGACGGTGGGCATGTTCCTGGACGGCATTTCGATCTTCCTGATCTTCGTGCCGCTGCTGCTGCCGATCGCCAATGCCTTCCACTGGAACCCGGTATGGTTCGGCGTGGTGCTGACGCTGAAGGTGGCGCTGGGCCAGTTCACGCCGCCGCTGGCCGTGAACCTGATGGTGTCGTGCCGGATTGCCCGCGTGCGCATGGAAGAGACCGTGCCCTGGGTGATTTGGATGCTGCTGGCGATGTTTATCGCCATGCTGATGGTGCTGGCCTATCCGCCGCTGGCGACGTGGCTGCCTGAGTACCTCGGCTACTGATGTTCCGCATTCACAAACAAGAATTGACGCATTCCCGAGAGGAGATGAAATGAAACGTCGTGCCCTGATGCTCGCAACGGCTGCCGCCATTGCCGCTTCCGCCTTCGCCCCCGCTGGCGCAATGGCCCAGACCTACAAATCCGAGTACAAGATGTCGCTGGTGCTCGGCCCGGCCTTCCCGTGGGGCAAGGGCGGCGAGATCTGGGCCGACCTGGTCAAGCAGCGCACCAACGGCCGCATCAATATCAAGCTGTACCCGGGCACCTCGCTGGTGGCCGGCGACCAGACCCGCGAATTCTCGGCGATCCGCCAGGGCGTGATCGACATGGCGGTGGGCTCGACCATCAACTGGTCGCCGCAGGTCAGGGAACTGAACCTGTTCTCGCTACCGTTCCTGATGCCCGACTACAAGGCGCTGGACGCGCTCACGCAGGGCGAAGTCGGCAAGTCGCTCTTCACCACGCTGGAAAAGGCCGGCGTGGTGCCGCTGGCCTGGGGCGAGAATGGCTTCCGCGAGGTGTCCAACTCCAAGCGCGAAATCCGCAAGCCAGAAGACCTCAAGGGCATGAAGCTGCGCGTGGTCGGTTCGCCGCTGTACATCGAGACCTTTAACGCGCTGGGCGCCAACCCGACCCAGATGAGCTGGGCCGACGCGCAGCCGGCGATGGCCTCGGGCGCGGTCGACGGGCAGGAGAACCCGCAGTCGGTGTTCGCCGCCGCCAAGCTGTACACGGTGGGCCAGAAGTTCGTCACCACCTGGGGCTACGTGGCTGACCCCCTGATCTTCGTGGTCAACAAGCAGATCTGGGAAAGCTGGACCCCGGCCGACCGCGAGATCGTCAGGCAGGCCGCCATCGACGCCGGCAAGCAGGAAATCGTGCTGGCCCGCAAGGGCCTCGCGGAGGCCGGCGCGCCGGCCTGGAAGGACATGGAGGCACACGGCGTCAAGGTCACGCACCTGACGCCGGCCGAGCACGACAGCTTCCGCAAGGCCACCGCCAAGGTCTACGACAAGTGGAAGAAGCAGATCGGCGCCGACCTGGTGACCAAGGCCGAAGGCGCGATCGCCAAGCGCTAAGCCACGCAGAGGGCCCGTCAGTATCGGCGGGCCTGTTCCTTTGGAGACTGTGATGAAGCACGTCTATACGGTGGTCATGCCGATCCGCTGGGGCGACATGGATGCCATGGGCCATGTCAACAACACCGTCTATTTCCAGTACCTGGAGCAGGCGCGCATCGAGTGGTTCGCGTCGCTGGGCCGCGGCGGCAAGGACTCGAACGGGCAGGGCCCGGTCATCATCAATGCGCATATGACCTTCCTGAAGCAGCTGCGCTATCCGGGCGACATCGAGTGCCGCGTCTACGCCGGCCAGCTCGGCCGCACCAGCTTCGAGACCCGCATGGAAATCCGCCGCACCGACCTGCCCGATGTGGTCTGGGCCGAGGGCGGGGCCAAGGTGGTGTGGTGCGATTACACGCAGGAGAAGTCGGTGCCGGTGCCGGCCGAGATCCGCGCGATCATCGAGGGCTGACGCCCGCCACGGGGCTCAGTGGTTGACCAGCCGCTGCACCAGATCCACCGAGGTACTGGCCCCGTACTTCTTCATCAGCCGCGCCCGGTAGATATCCACCGTGCGCGGGCTGATCGCCAGCGACTTGCCGATCTGCTTGCTGGTCTTCCCCTCCACCAGCTGCGCCGCGATCTCGCGTTCGCGCGCGGTCAGCTCGGCCGTGACCTGGCGCTTCTGCGACAGGTCCTCGAAAGTCCAGATCCCGGCGCCCAGCGGTTGCGTGCGGTCCAGCGCGCGCCCGGTGACATGGCACCAGAACAGTTCCCCGCCGGCGCGTTTCATGATGCGCTCATCCGAGTACATGCCGCGCTTGCCCATGATCGGCGCGATGCGCGCGCCGGTGCGCTCGAATTCGTCGGCGGTGGGGTAAAGCACCTGGAAGGACTGGCCCAGCAGCGCCTCGCGCGTGGTGCCGAAAATGCGGCAGACCTCCTCGTTGCAGTCCTCGATCACGCGTTCGCGTGACAGCACCAGGCCCACGGGGGCGAGCTGGAAGGCGGTCTGGTAGTCGATTGCGGGCATCTGCTTATGTATTTTTACGTAATGGCGTAGCCGGCTGCGCTTGCGTATGCTGTCGGTCGGACGAGTTGCGGCGACTGTCGCCCGCCTGTTGCCGATTGTACCGTTACAATTTCCCTGCGTCGCCCGCCGCACAACCCGGTGGCGGGAAGAGCGACAGGGAACTACCGAGGAAGGAGCGAAGCATGAACAAGGTCTACGCCAGCGCCGCAGAAGCGCTTGCAGGCGTCGTCCGCGACGGCCAGACGATCGCCGTTGGCGGTTTCGGCCTGTGCGGCATCCCCGAGGCGCTGATTGCCGCGCTGCGCGACAGCGGCGCCAAGCAGCTGACCTGCATCTCCAACAACGCCGGCGTCGATGGCTTCGGCCTGGGCCTGCTGCTGGCCACGCGCCAGATCAGGAAGATGATCTCGTCCTACGTGGGCGAGAACAAGGAGTTCGAGCGCCAGTACCTGGCGGGCGAACTGGAGCTGGAATTCACGCCGCAAGGCACGCTGGCCGAGAAGCTGCGCGCCGGCGGCTCGGGCATCCCGGCCTTCTTCACCAAGACCGGTGTCGGCACCATCGTCGCCGAAGGCAAGGAAATCCGCGAATTCGACGGCGAGCAGTACGTGATGGAGCGTTCGCTGACCGCTGACGTGGCGCTGGTCAAGGCATACAAGGCCGACAAGGCCGGCAACCTGGTGTTCCGCCGTACCGCGCGCAACTTCAACCCGATGTGCGCGATGGCGGGCAAGGTCACCATCGCCGAGGTCGAGCATATCGTCGAGACCGGCGAACTGGACCCGGATGAAATCCACCTGGCCGGCATCTTCGTGAAGCGCCTGGTGCTGAACACCACCCCCGAGAAACGCATCGAGCAGCGCACCGTGCGCGCGGCCAGCTGAGGAGACCCATCATGGCATGGACACGTGACGAAATGGCCGCGCGCGCCGCGACCGAGCTGCAGGACGGTTTCTACGTCAACCTGGGCATCGGCCTGCCGACGCTGGTGGCCAACTGGGTGCCGGAAGGCATGGAAGTGTGGCTGCAGTCCGAGAACGGCCTGCTGGGCATCGGCCCGTTCCCGACCGAGGACGAAGTCGACGCCGACATGATCAACGCCGGCAAGCAGACCGTGACGACGCTGCCGGGCTCGTCGATCTTTTCTTCGGCCGACTCGTTCGGGATGATCCGCGGCGGCCACATCAACCTGGCGATCCTGGGTGCGATGCAGGTCAGCGAGAAGGGCGACCTGGCCAACTGGATGATCCCGGGCAAGATGGTCAAGGGCATGGGCGGCGCGATGGACCTGGTGGCCGGCGTTGGCCGCGTGGTGGTGCTGATGGAACACACCGCCAAGAAGAAGGACGGCACCGAGGACATCAAGATCCTGAAGGACTGCAACCTGCCGCTGACCGGCGTGGGCGTGGTCAACCGCATCATTACGGACCTGGGCGTGATCGACGTGACCGAGGCCGGCCTGAAGCTGGTGGAAACCGCCCCGGGCGTCAGCCGCGAGGAAATCCAGGCCAAGACCGGCGCGCCGCTGCTGTAAGCGGCCTCCGGAAAGGAAAAATGCCCCGCCGGTTCGCACCGGCGGGGCATTTTTCATGGGGACGGCAGTCAGCCGGCCTGCTTGTTGTAGCTGGCGAACACCGAAGCGGCGCCGTCCGTTTTTACGATCAGCACGTCGAACGGGTCCTTGCGCGGGCCCTGTTCCATGCCGGGCGAGCCGACCGGCATGCCCGGCACGGCCAGCCCGACGGCCTTGGGCTTTGCGGCCAGCAGCTTGCGGATATTCGCCGCCGGTACATGGCCCTCGATGGCGTAGCCGCCGATATACCCGGTGTGGCAGGAGCCAAAGCGTTCCGGCATGCCGAAGCGCTTGCGGTACACGCCGGTGTCCTCGACATCATGCACCGTCACGGTGAAACCGTTGCTGCGCAGGTGCTTGACCCAGTCTTCGCAGCAGCCGCACAGCGGGCTCTTGTAGACGTCGATGGCAAGCGGCTTGGCGGCTTGCGCCAGCGCGCCCGCCACCGGTGCCAGCGCCCCGGCTGTGACCGCGCCCAGCGCCAGCGCGCGCAGGAAACTGCGTCGTTGCATCGCTTGCTCCTTACTGCGCCACCCAGCCGCCGTCCATGTTCCAGATCGCGCCGCGGACCTGGCGGGCCGCTTCGGATGACAGGAACACGGCCAGCGCGCCCAGCTCATCGGGCGTGACAAACTGGCCCGAGGGCTGCTTCTCCAGCACCAGCTCGCGCTTGGCCTGTTCCACCGGAATGCCTTCCTTCTGCGCGCGGGCTTCGACCTGCTTCTGCACCAGTGGCGTCAGCACCCAGCCCGGGCAGATCGCGTTGGCGGTGACGCCGGTCTGCGCGGTTTCCAGCGCGGTCACCTTGGTGAAGCCGACGATGCCGTGCTTGGCCGCCACGTAGGCGGACTTCTGCGCCGAGGCCACCAGCCCGTGGGTGGAGGCAACATTGATGATGCGGCCCCAGTCCTTCTGCTTCATGCCGGGCAGCGCCAGGCGCGTGGTGTGGAAGGCCGAGGTCAGGTTGATGGCGATGATCGCGTCCCAGCGCTCGGGCGGGAAATCCTCGATGGCGGCCACGTGCTGGATGCCGGCGTTGTTGACCAGGATGTCGGTGCCGCCGAAGTCGGACTGCGCGTAGCGCATCATGTCTTCGATCTCGGTCGCCTTGCTCATGTCGGCGCCGTGGTAGCCGACCCGGATTCCCTGGCCGGCCTGCGCGATCTCTGCCTTTGCGGCGTCCGCGTCACCAAAGCCGTTGACGATGATGTTGGCGCCCTGGGCCGCCAGCGCTTTCGCGATGCCGAGCCCGATGCCGCTGGTCGAGCCAGTCACCAGTGCGGTCTTGCCGTTGAGCATGTAAGCCTCCGTCGAGAGAAAGGGATGCCACAGAAGGAGTGCCACAGGGTTGGCGGCGCGCGCCGTGGCGGTGCGCGGCCGCGCACGCGGGGCGCTGACACTGTGCTGTGGCATTGTACCCGCTGCGGCGTACAATCCAGCTTTGCTCAACCTCCGGCAGCGCCGTCTTCTTTGCGGTCCGCGGTCCGGTTCGTCAGGGAGTCCAGATGTCTGCCAGTCCGCGTCTCGGTTTTGTCCAGTGCATCAGCCCGGCGGGCCTGCACCGCATGGCGTACCACGAGTGGGGCGACCCCGCCAATCCGCGCGTGCTGGTGTGCGCGCATGGGCTGACGCGCACCGGCCGCGACTTCGACGCCGTCGCCAGCGCGCTGTGCGGCGACTACCGCGTGGTCTGCCCCGATGTGGCCGGGCGCGGCCGCTCGGAATGGCTGGCCGATGCCAACGGCTATGTGGTGCCGCAGTACGTCGCGGACATGGTCACGCTGATTGCGCGGCTCAATGTGGAGAAGGTGGACTGGTTCGGCACCTCGATGGGCGGGCTGATCGGCATGGGCCTGGCCGGGTTGCCGAAGTCGCCGGTGCGCAAGCTGCTGCTCAACGACGTGGGCCCGAAGCTGGCGCCGTCGGCGGTGGAGCGGATCGGCGCCTACCTGGGGCTGCCGGTGCGCTTCAAGACCTTCGAGGAAGGCCTGGCCTACCTGCAGACCATCAGCGCATCGTTCGGGCGCCATACGCCCGAACAGTGGCGCGAGCTCAACGCCGCCATCCTGAAGCCGGTGCAGGGCACGGACGGCCTGGAATGGGGCTTGCATTACGATCCGCAGCTGGCGGTGCCGTTCCGCAAATCCACGCCCGAGGCCATTGCTGCCGGCGAGGCCGCGCTGTGGCGCAGCTTCGAGGCCATCGAAGGCCCGGTGCTGGTGGTGCGCGGCGCGCAGTCGGACCTGCTGCTGCGCGAGACCGTGGCCGAAATGGTCGCGCGCGGCAAGCATGTGAGCTCGGTGGAAGTGCCCGACGTGGGCCATGCCCCGACCTTTGTCGATCCGGCGCAGATTGCGATCGCCCGGCAGTTTTTTACCGGGGCCTGATTGCATCGCATGCCGGCCTTGTTTTTATCAGTCAACGCATTGTCATGAGTAACCTTGAACTGAAGCGCGCCCACGTGGGCAAGCGGTTGTCCGAATACGCGGTTTATAACGGCGTGGTGTATCTCGCCGGTCAGGTGCCCGAGGTCGATCCCAAGGCCGATATCCGCGGCCAGACGCGCGAGGTCCTCGGCCATATCGACCGCCTGCTGGCCGAGGCCGGCAGCGACAAGACCCGCATCCTGTCGTGCCAGATCTTCCTGACCAATGTCGACCAGATCGGCGAGATGAACGAGGTCTGGGACGCCTGGGTGCCGCAAGGCAACACGCCCCCGCGCGCCACCGTCGAAGCCCGCCTGGCCAATCCCGATTACCTGATCGAAGTGGTGGTGACCGCTGCGCTCAACTGATGCAGGCGTTGTGACATGGTGACGTCCACCGACCTGACCGCTCGGGTCGCGGGCATTCCGGATGCCGAACTGGTCGAACGCGCACTGGCCTACGTGCGTGAGCACGGTGCCGAGGTCGCGCTGCCCACCGGCGAGACCGTGCTTTCGCACGCGCAGGGCATGCTGCGCATTCTCGACGGCCTGCGCGTCGACGACGCTGCGCGCGCCGCCGCCTGCCTGTTCGGGCTGGTGGCCTTCGTGCCCGGCACCGAGGCCGAGATCGCGCCGCGCTTTGGTGACGAAGTGGCGCGGCTGGTCGACGGTGTGCGGCAGTTGCTGCGCATCGGCGCCATCGCCGGCAGCCGCCCCGATGCCGAGCCCTCGAAGAACGAAGCGCAGGCGCGCCACGAACAGGTCGAGGCGCTGCGCAAGATGCTGCTGGCGTTTGCGCAGGATATCCGCGTGGTGCTGGTGCGCCTGGCCTCGCGGCTGCAGACCCTGCGCTGGCTGGCCGAGACCAAGCAGGCGCCGCTGCCCGGCGTGGCGCGCGAAACACTGGACATCTACGCGCCGCTGGCGAACCGCCTCGGCATCTGGCAGATGAAGTGGGAGCTGGAGGACCTTGCGTTCCGCTTCGAGCAGCCCGATACCTACAAGCGCATCGCCAAACTGCTGGATGAAAAGCGCATCGAGCGCGAAGGCTATATCGCCAGCGCCATCGAACGGCTGCAGTCCGAACTGGCGACCGCCGGCATCCCCGCCGAGGTCAGCGGGCGGCCCAAGCATATCTACAGCATCTGGAAGAAGATGCGCGGTAAGGAGCTGGATTTTGCCGACCTGTACGATGTGCGCGCATTCCGCGTGATCGTCGACGATATCAAGGACTGCTACACGGTGCTGGGTATCGTCCACCATATCTGGCAGCCGATCCCGCGCGAGTTCGACGACTACATCTCGCGGCCCAAGGCCAATGGCTACAAGTCGCTGCATACGGTGGTGATCGGCGATGACGGGCGTGCCTTCGAGGTGCAGATCCGCACCCACGAGATGCACCACTTTGCCGAATACGGCGTGGCCGCGCACTGGCGCTACAAGGAAGCGGGCAGCCGCGGCTATGCCGGGCAGTTTTCCGCCAGCGAGCGCTATGACGAGAAGATTGCCTGGCTGCGCCAGCTGCTGGCGTGGAAGGACGATGCCGACCACAGCGTGGCGCACGACGAGTCGTGGGAGCAGATCAAGCACGCCGCGATCGACGACCACATCTACGTGCTGACGCCGCAGGCGCGCGTGGTGGCGCTGCCGCAGGGCGCCACCGCGGTTGACTTTGCCTACTACCTGCACAGTGATCTCGGCCACCGCTGCCGCGGCGCGCGCGTGGACGGCACCATGGTGCCGCTGAACACGCCACTGAAGAACGGCCAGACGGTGGAGATCATCGCGGTCAAGCAGGGCGGACCGTCGCGCGACTGGCTCAACGCGGACCTGGGCTACCTGGCCAGCAGCCGCGCGCGGGCCAAGGTGCGGGCCTGGTTCAATGCGCTCGATTCGCAGGAGACTATCGCCCAGGGCCGCGTGCTGATCGACAAGACGCTGCAGCGCGAAGGCAAGACCGCGGTCAAGCTGGAAGACCTGGCCACGCGGCTGGGCTTCAAGACGCCGGAGGACCTGTTTGCGGCAGTGGCCAAGGATGAGTTCAGTCTGCGCCACGTGGAGCACGCGCTGCGACACCCGGAGGGCGAGGTCCAGGCGCCGCTGAGCGAGGAAGACGCTGTCACCAAGAAGAGCCGCGCCACCAGCGTGGCGCGCGGCGCCAAGAGCGGCGTGCTGGTGGTGGGGGTGGATTCGCTCATGACGCAGATGTCGCGCTGCTGCAAGCCGGCGCCGCCGGACGACATCGTCGGCTTTGTCACGCGGGGGCGCGGGGTGTCGATCCATCGGCGCAGCTGCCACACCTTCCAGCAACTGGCCGGGCGCGCGCCGGAGCGGGTGATCCAGACCGAGTGGGGCCAGAAGAGCCACGCCGCGGTCTACCCGGTCGACATCTACGTCGAGGCGATTGACCGCCAGGGGCTGCTGCGCGATATCTCCGAAGTGCTGTCGCGCGAGAAGATCAACGTCACCGGCGTCAAGACGCTCTCCAGCAAGGGCGTGGCGCGCATGCAGTTCACTGCCGAGGTGTCCGAGGCTACGCAGCTGCAGCGCGCGCTGCAGTTGATCGAAGACGTCCAGGGGGTGTTGCAGGCGAAAAGAAAGTGATGCTATACTTGCGGCTTCGCTAGGCTCGTAGCTCAGCTGGTTAGAGCACCACCTTGACATGGTGGGGGTCGTTGGTTCGAGTCCAATCGAGCCTACCAACGAATTGCAGTAAAGCAGTAAAAGAAGTGTGGCAGGTCCGATTCAACCCCATACGGAACGGAAGGGCATCATGGTTATGACACCGCGAACTACTACCGCTGGCAAGCGACAGTAGTCGAGGTGCGCCTTCGACCCGGTTGGATCGGGTTTGACAAAGAGAAACGCGGCCTTGGCCGCGTTTTTTTTCGTCTGTCGCCTGCCAGCGCCCTGATAAGCTGCCGCCTTTCCGGTGCGGCGGAGCAGGGCGGTAAAGAATAAATCGCCAGTCCCGCAGGCATGCGGGGGCCGGTGCCACAAGATGCAGTTTGATCCGCTCAGGCGATGCGCAAGGCGCAGCCGGCGGAACCTGGAGAGTCGAAATGATCGCAATCACGCTGCCGGATGGGTCCCGCCGCGAGTTTCCCGGCCCGGTGACGGTTGCCGAAGTGGCGCAGAGCATCGGTGCCGGCCTGGCCAAGGCCGCGCTGGCCGGTAAGGTGGACGGCCAACTGGTCGACACGAGCTACAAGATCGACCGCGATGCCGAACTGGCCATCGTCACGGACAAGGACGCCGATGGCGTCGATGTGATCCGCCACTCCACGGCGCACTTGCTGGCCTATGCCGTCAAGGAGCTCTATCCGGAAGCGCAGGTGACGATCGGGCCCGTGATCGAAAACGGCTTCTACTACGACTTTGCCTACAAGCGTCCGTTCACGCCCGAAGACCTGGCCGCCATCGAGAAGAAGATGACGGAGCTCGCCCGCAAGGACGAGAAGGTCATGCGCGAAGTGTGGAACCGCGACGAAGCGGTGGCGCTGTTCGAGTCGATGGGCGAGAAGTACAAGGCGGAGATCATCGGCTCGATCCCCGCCGACCAGGAAATCGGCCTGTACCGCGAAGGCAGCTTCGTCGACCTGTGCCGCGGCCCGCACGTGCCGTCCACGGGCAAGCTGAAAGTCTTCAAGCTGATGAAGGTGGCTGGCGCCTACTGGCGCGGCGATGCCAACAACGAGATGCTTCAGCGCATCTACGGCACGGCCTGGGCGAAGAAGGAAGACCAGGAAGCCTACCTGCACATGCTGGAAGAGGCCGAGAAGCGCGACCACCGCAAGCTGGGCAAGACGCTCGACCTGTTCCACCTGCAGGAAGAGGCGCCCGGCATGGTGTTCTGGCATCCGAAGGGCTGGCAGGTGTGGCAGGCCGTCGAGCAATACATGCGCGGCCGCCTGACGGACGCCGGCTACGATGAAGTCCGTACGCCGCAGGTGATGGATCGTTCGCTTTGGGAAAAGTCCGGCCACTGGCAGAACTACAAGGAGAACATGTTCGTCACGGAGTCGGAGAAACGCGACTACGCGATCAAGCCGATGAACTGCCCGGGCCATGTGCAGATCTTCAACCACGGCCTGCGTTCGTACCGCGACCTGCCGCTGCGCCTGGCTGAGTTCGGCGCCTGCCACCGCAACGAGCCGTCGGGCGCGCTCCACGGGCTGATGCGCGTGCGCGGCTTTGTGCAGGATGATGCGCACATCTTCTGCACGGAAGAGCAGATCGTGGCGGAGGCCAAGGCCTTCAACGAACTGGCGTTCTCGGTCTACGACGACTTCGGCTTCAAGGATGTGAAGGTCAAGCTGTCGCTGCGCCCGGACCAGCGCGCCGGCTCCGACGAGGTCTGGGACCACGCCGAAGAGGGCCTGCGCCTGGCGCTGCGCGCCTGTGGCGTGGATTGGGAAGAGCTGCCCGGTGAGGGCGCCTTCTACGGCCCCAAGGTCGAGTACCACATCAAGGACGCGATCGGCCGCTCGTGGCAGTGCGGCACGCTGCAGCTTGACCTGGTGCTGCCGGAGCGCCTGGATGCCGAATACGTCTCCGAGGACAACTCGCGCAAGCGCCCGGTGATGCTTCACCGTGCCATCCTGGGTTCGTTCGAGCGTTTCCTGGGCATCCTGCTGGAAAACCACGCCGGTGCGCTGCCGGCCTGGCTGGCCCCGGAGCAGGTGGTGGTCATGAATATTGCGGATTCGCAGGCGGAATACGCCGAAAGCGTCGTGCAATTGCTGCAAAAACAAGGGTTTAGGGCCAAGGCCGATTTGCGTAATGAGAAAATTACGTATAAAATCCGCGAGCATTCGCTTCAAAAGGTTCCCTACCTGCTGGTAGTGGGCGATAAGGAGCGGGATGCCAGTCAAGTGGCCGTGCGTGCCCGTGGCAACGTGGATCTGGGTGTGATGCCCGTCTCCGCGTTTGTTGAGCGTCTGCAAAACGACGTCGCCAGCAAAGCCTGATGGGTGGTGAGCACGGCTTGTTTTTTTGTCTTCTTGAGGTAACGCAACATCGCTACGGACAAAGGTCATCGCATCAACCGGGAAATCAGCGCGCCTGAGCTGCGGCTGGTAGGGGTTGATAACGAACAGCTCGGCATCGTCAAGTTCATGGACGCGCTCCGGCTGGCTGAAGATAAGGACTTGGACCTGGTCGAGATCGCGCCGAACGCGGTTCCGCCCGTCGCCCGGATCATGGATTACGGGAAGTTCAAGTACGAGGAAGCCAAGCGCGCCCACGAGGCGAAGCTGAAGCAGAAAATCATCCAGGTCAAGGAAGTCAAGTTCCGGCCGGGTACGGATGATGGCGACTACAACGTCAAGCTGCGCAACCTGAAGCGCTTCCTGGAAGATGGCGACAAGACCAAGATCACGCTGCGGTTCCGTGGTCGCGAGATGGCGCACCAGGAAATCGGCGCGCGCATGCTCGAACGCCTGAAGGCGGACCTGGAAGAAATCGGCCAGGTCGAGCAGATGCCGAAGATGGAAGGGCGCCAGATGGTGATGGTGCTCGCTCCCAAGAAGAAGAAGTAATTCCTGCGCGGTGCAGCGGCCGGGATGCCAGGCATCCCGGCGTTGCTTCGTGCGGAAGTCGCGCGCGGCCCGCAAGGGCCGCTGTGCAACAACAAGTGGATGCGGGTCTTGCAAGCGTCGGCGTGAGCCGTCCACCTGCATGCATGTCATATGAGCTGGAGTTTTTCATGCCGAAGATGAAGACGAAGAAAAGCGCCTCCAAGCGCTTTACTGCCCGTCCGAACGGTTCGTTCAAGCGTGGCCAGGCCTTCAAGCGTCACATCCTGACCAAGAAGACCACCAAGAACAAGCGTCAACTGCGCGGTACTCAGGACGTCCATGAGACGAACCTGAAGTCGGTGCGCGCGATGATGCCTTACGCATAACCCCTGACGAAAACGAAAGGAGAATTACATGCCTCGAGTAAAGCGTGGGGTCACTGCACGGGCCCGTCACAAGAAAGTCATCGATGCTGCCAAGGGTTACCGCGGCCGTCGCAATAATGTCTATCGCATCGCCAAGCAGGCGGTCATGCGTGCTGGCCAGTACGCATACCGCGATCGCCGCAACAAGAAGCGCGTGTTCCGCGCTCTGTGGATTGCGCGTATCAATGCCGCGACGCGTGAGCATGGCATGACCTACAGCGTGTTCATGAACGGTCTGAAGAAGGCCTCGATTGAACTCGACCGCAAGGTGCTGTCGGACATGGCTATTCACGACAAGCCTGCCTTTGCCGCCATCGTCAACCAGGTGAAAGCCACCGTTGCCTGATGCCGGCTGCGGTAGCGCGTAAGCGCTGCCGGGCAAGCACCGACCGCAAGGTCGACCGCTGACCGCAAGGTCCGCTGAAACGGGGCTCCTCACCGAGCCCCGTTTTTATTTCGAATGCCGTTTCAGTTGCCGGGACCTGGCTGCCGAGACCGCATTCGAAACGAACACCGCACGTAGTGCCAACCCACGTCGGACCGGTGCGTACCGGCCCGACGCCAAAAATCCCACGACCGCCGCCATGTCTCAGGATCTGGATCAAATTGTCGCCGATGCCCAGGCCGCCTTCGCTGCAGCCAACGACAACGCCACGCTGGAAAACGAAAAAGCCCGCTTCCTGGGCAAGACCGGCGCGCTGACCGAACTGCTCAAGGGCCTAGGCAAGCTCGACCCGGAAACCCGCAAGACGGAAGGCGCCCGCATCAACCAGATCAAGCAGCAAGTTGAAGCCGCCCTGCAGGCACGCCGCCAGGCGCTGGCCGATGCGCTGATGAACGCGCGCCTGGCCGCGGAGGCCATCGACGTCACGCTGCCTGGCCGTGCGGTCAGCCGCGGCAGCCTGCACCCGGTGATGCGCACGTGGGAGCGCGTCGAGCAGATCTTCGGCTCGATCGGTTTCGATGTGGCCGACGGCCCCGAGATCGAGACCGACTGGATGAACTTCACCGCGTTGAACAACCCGGACAACCACCCGGCGCGTTCGATGCAGGACACCTTCTATGTCGACGGCCGCGACAGCGAAGACAAGCTGCTGCTCCTGCGCACGCACACCAGCCCGATGCAGGTCCGCTACGCCAAGATGCATGTCGAGAAGTACGCCGGCAAGGCGATGCCGCCGATCAAGGTGATCTGCCCGGGCCGCACCTACCGTGTCGACAGCGATGCCACGCACTCGCCGATGTTCAACCAGGTCGAAGGCCTCTGGATCGGCGAGGACGTCAGCTTTGCCGACCTGAAGGGCGTGTACACCGACTTCCTGCGCAAGTTCTTCGAGCGCGATGACATCCAGGTGCGCTTCCGCCCGTCGTACTTCCCGTTCACCGAGCCGTCGGCAGAGATCGACATGGCCTTCGGCAATGGCAAGTGGCTGGAGATTTCCGGTTCGGGCCAGGTGCATCCGAACGTGCTGCGCAATATGGGCCTCGATCCCGAGCGCTACATCGGTTTCGCGTTCGGCTCCGGCCTGGAGCGCCTGACCATGCTGCGCTATGGCATCAACGACCTGCGCCTGTTCTTCGAGGGCGACGTGCGCTTCCTGCGCCAGTTCGCCTGACGCGCCGCCGTCCCCTCGTCAACGACCACACAGAATACTTACCGGATCAGAAGCGCCATGCAATTCTCGGAATCCTGGCTTCGCACCTTCGCCAACCCTGAAAAGATCTCCACCGACGCGCTGTCGCACACGCTGACCATGGCCGGCCTGGAAGTGGAAGAGGTGGGCCCAGTTGCGCCGCCGTTCGACAAGGTGGTGGTCGCGCGCGTGCTGTCGACCGAGCGCCATCCCAACGCCGACCGCCTCAACGTGTGCCAGGTCGATGCCGGCACCGGCGAGACCCTGCAGATCGTCTGCGGCGCGCCCAACGTCAAGCCCGGCATCCTGGTGCCGTGCGCACTGGTTGGCGCCGTGCTGCCCCCATCCGAGGACGGGGGCCAGCCGTTCGAGATCAAGGTCGGCAAGCTGCGCGGCGTGGACAGCTACGGCATGCTGTGCTCGGCACGCGAACTGAAGCTGTCGGAAGAGCACGGCGGCCTGCTGGTGCTGCCGGAAGACGCGCCGGTCGGCCAGAACATCCGCCAATACCTCGACCTGGATGACCAGGTCTTTGTCATCAAGCTGACGCCGAACAAGGCCGACTGCCTGTCGATCCACGGCGTGGCGCGCGAGGTGTCGGCACTGACCGGCTCCGCGCTGACGCTGCCCGAGATGAAGCCGGTGGCGGTGACGATCCAGGACAAGCTGCCGGTCAAGGTATCGGCGCCGGACCTGTGCGGCCGCTTCTCCGGCCGCGTGATCCGCGGCGTCAACGCGCGCGCGGCCACCCCGGCATGGATGGTGCAGCGCCTGGAGCGTTCGGGCCAGCGCAGTGTTTCCGCACTGGTCGATATCTCGAACTACGTGATGCTGGAACTGGGACGTCCCTCGCACGTGTTCGACCTGAACAAGATCCACGGCGGCCTGGACGTGCGCTGGGGCCGCAAGGGCGAGCAGATCAAGCTGCTCAACGGCAACACCGTCGAGGTCGACGAGCAGGTCGGCGTGATCGCCGATGACAAGGAGATCGAAAGCCTGGCCGGCATCATGGGCGGCGACAGCACCGCCGTGACGCTGGACACCACGGACATCTATCTCGAGGCCGCATTCTGGTGGCCCGCTGCGATCCAGGGACGTGGCCGCCGCTACAACTTCTCGACCGACGCCGGACACCGCTTCGAGCGCGGCGTGGACTATGCCACCACGGTCGAGCATATCGAGCGCATCACCGCGCTGATCCTCGAGATCTGCGGCGGCCAGGCGGGCCCGGTGGACGACCACGTGGTCAACCTGCCGCAGCGCAAGCCGGTCAGCCTGCGCGTGGCGCGCGCCGAGCGCGTGCTGGGCATCGAACTGTCGCCGGCGGCTATTGCCGATGTGTTCCAGCGCCTGCAGCTGCCGTTCGTGCGCACGCAGGGCGCCGAGGGCGAGGTGTTTGAAGTCACGCCGCCGAGCTACCGCTTCGATATCGAGATCGAGGAAGACCTGATCGAGGAAGTGGCCCGCATCTATGGTTTCGAGCGCATCCCGGCCCGTCCGCCGATCGCCGAGAGCGAGATGCGCCCGACCAACGAGGCCCGCCGCTCCACCCACGTGGTGCGCCATGCCGTGGCCGCGCGCGACTACCAGGAAGTCATCAACTTCGCCTTCGTCGAAGAGAAGTGGGAGCGCGACTTCGCCGCCAACGACAACCCGATCCGCCTGCTGAACCCGATCGCCAGCCAATTGGCGGTGATGCGCTCGACGCTGATCGGCGGCCTGGTCGACAAGGTGCGCTACAACCTGAACCGCAAGGCCGCGCGCGTGCGCCTGTTCGAGGTGGGCCGCGTGTTCCATCGTGACGCCAGCGTGAAGGACGGCGGCCTGACGGTGGCCGGCTACGATCAGCCAATGATGGCCGCGGGCATTGCCTACGGCCCGGCGTTCGAAGAGCAGTGGGGCATCCCAACGCGCAACGTCGACTTCTTCGACATCAAGGGCGATGTCGAGGCGCTGTTCCATCCGCGCGTGCCGCGCTTCGAGCCGGTGTCGCACCCCGCGCTGCACCCAGGCCGCGCCGCGCGCGTGCTGCTCGACGGCAAGGCCGTGGGCGTGGTCGGCGAGCTGCATCCGCGCTGGCTGCAGGAATACGAGCTGACGCACGCTCCGGTCGTGTTTGAACTGGCGCTTGACGCGCTGCGCGACACCGGCCTGCCGGTGTACACCGAGATCTCCAAGTTCCCGGCCGCGGTGCGCGACCTGGCCGTGGTCGTGAAGCAATCGGTGCGCGTGCAGGACCTGCTGGACGCCATGCGCGCGGCACTGGAAAAGCAGGGCTATGGCCGCTACTGCCAGAGCCTGGTGGTGTTCGACGAGTTCCGTCCCAAGGGCGCTTCCGCTGCCATTGGCGCGGACGAGAAAAGCCTTGCGTTCCGGGTGACCTTGCAAGATACTGGGTCGACCCTCCAGGACGAAACCGTCGACAGCGCAGTGCGCTGCATGGTCGACGCGCTGACAGAGGCCTTCCAGGCCCGGCTGCGCGGCTAAGCCATCGCCAGTACGCGACGGACACACGATAAACAAGGGCGCCCGGGCTTGCCCCGGGCGGATCGCCAGACACACACTTGAGCGATCGACATGAATGATCGAGACGCGAATTCCATGACCGCTGCAGCACTGGGTGAGATGAGCGACCGGCAGGCTTCCTCCCTTGACGACGCGACGCCGGATAACCGCGCGACCGAAGTTCCCACGCTGACCAAGGCCGAACTCGCCGAGATGCTGTTCGACCAGGTGGGCCTGAACAAGCGCGAATCAAAGGACATGGTCGAAGCCTTCTTCGACGTTATCCGCGAAGCGCTGGAGCAGGGCGACAGCGTCAAGCTGTCCGGCTTCGGCAACTTCCAGTTGCGCGACAAGCCGCAGCGGCCCGGCCGCAATCCCAAGACCGGCGAAGTCATTCCAATCACCGCGCGCCGCGTGGTCACGTTCCACGCCAGCCAGAAGCTCAAGGGCCTGGTGGAAGAACGCGCAGGCATCGCCGGCTGACGCGTCACCCTAACGGCGGATTGCTTCCCGAAGCCGGCATCGGTATGCTTCTGGGCGCGCACCTGGTGCGCGCCAACCGCATGGCCGGCATGGCCTGACGCTCGTCTACACACCACATGTCGGACAAATCCAGCGATCGCATCGCGTTGCCGCCGATTCCGGCCAAGCGCTACTTCACCATCGGTGAGGTGAGCGAGCTTTGCGCCGTCAAGCCGCACGTCCTGCGCTATTGGGAGCAGGAGTTCACGCAACTCAAGCCCGTCAAGCGCCGCGGCAACCGCCGCTACTATCAGCACCATGAAGTCCTGCTGATCCGCCGCATCCGCGAACTGCTCTACGAACAGGGCTTCACCATCAATGGCGCGCGCAACCGCCTCGATGAAGGCCGTCATCACAGTGGGGCAGCGGCAGCGCCTGAGGCCGCAGAGGTTGGCGAAGAAAACGCGGCGGCATTGTCGGTCGACATCAGCGGCTTGCGCAATGAACTGGTCGAAGTACAGCACCTGCTCGCGCAACTGCGGGAGATCGCGAAGCACGGATAATTTCGACGTCAGGAGCTAGTCATACGGGAAACGCTTCTGTTATAATTTTCTTCTTCGGGGCGTAGCGCAGCCTGGTAGCGTACCTGCATGGGGTGCAGGTGGTCGGAGGTTCAAATCCTCTCGCCCCGACCAGACAGAAACCCGCTTGGTGAATAGCCAAGCGGGTTTTTTATTTTGTGCTCCGGGCTAGCCCTCCAGGCTGTCTGATTGGAGGCATCCAATACTCAGGCATGGTGTGGCTCTGACATAGGCCAAAGGTCTTCTCGCTGGGCGAGCAAATCGGCTTCGCTGTCGGTGAGGCTGTCACTCACAAAGAACTCGCGGCGTTCGACGTTGTTTCCAACGAGGCGCTCGAGGGTTACCCGACGATACGTTGCCTGATGCGCAGGGTCGTTCGCGCTGCTCGGCCGTTGCCAGAAAAAGCGGTGAGATACCCGGGTTCTCCCATCATGGCCCGCCGGGGCCCTGGCTTAGACTCGTGCCGCTGTACTCACCAGCCCGCCCGCACCCCGCCTTGGCGGGCTGTTTTTTGGGGGGGCTAGCGCGCCAGCCTGCGCAACAGCGCGTCATGTCCGCTTGCCAGGCCGGCAAGCGCCGTTGCGTCGGCCAGTTCGAAATCGCTGAACCGGAAGGCTGGTGCCACGGTGCAGCCGACCAGTGCGAAGTCCACGCCATCACCCAGATCCACGCGTTCGGCGGCAAACCATAGTCCGGCGGGCACCATTGCCTGGAAGGCCGCGCCGGGATGCCGCAGCGGGTCGCCCAGGCGCTGCGTGACGATGGTCCCGTCCACGATCCGGTGCACGTCCACGGGGGAGCCTGCGTGGTAGTGCCAGAGTTCGTCGGACCGGATGCGATGCCAGGCGGAATAGTCGTTGCCGCACAGCATGTAGTGGATTGCAGTGCAGGCTTCGCGCGTGCGACCGTCCTGGCAGACGACCTGTTCTTCGCCGCGATAGGTTTCGCGGTAGTAGCCGCCTTCCGGATGCGGCTGCAGGTCTAGTGAGCGGATCAGTTGGCTGGCGGTCGGGCTGATGTCTGGCATGTGGGCAAGCGGTGTGGCGCATCGGGGATGCGGAAGCCGTAGCTTAAAGCAGCGCGAAGCGTGCCTGGCCGGGGCCGACGAGGGCGGGGCGGCTGACCGGGTAGCGGTGACGGGTGCCCTGGGCGTCGAAGGACAGGAAATCCGGCGTCCAGCGCAGGGCCTGCAGCTGGCGTGGCTCGATGCCGTCGACGAGGATGGCGCCGGCGCCCACGCAGACACTGCCGCAGGGCAGGCGCAGGGATTCGCTGTCGTCGCCGAAGTAGTAGGCCTCGAGCAGGATGGAATCGGACTGGTACAAGGGCATGGGGCAGTATCCGGATACTGTATGGATGTACAGTATATCTCTGGCTGGCTGTTCGGTCATCCCCCACGATTCTCATTTTCGTGCGCCCGCACACCCTGCTGCGCTGTGCATTTGCCGCGTGGAAGTTGGTGGCAAGCGGTGTCGGCCCGTATTGGTATAACCTGAAAACGATGGCGGTCGCACAGTGTGGTCGTGCCAGGCCGGCAGGGTCGCTACGGGGGATGCCATGGCGAGGTGCGGGAGCAAGGCTTGCTGGTTTGGCTTGGGTGTGGTGCTGGGCGCGGCGGTGGGCGGTGCCTGCGCCATGCTGGTGCGCTCGGCCGCGGAGCAGCGGGTGCTGCGCCAGCGCGATGCGCCGCTGGTGCCGTCCGATCCCGCGGCGGATCAGGCGCTGACCGATACCGCCACCGACGTGGTGGAGTACGGCGGCTTCGTGATCCACGTGTATTGCCACGCGCTGGGCATGGGGCGGTTCAGGGCCCTGTGCGATATCTGGGAGTCGGGCGCCGTAGTGCTGGAGGGCGGCGCGCCGCCGGCCACGCACGCGACGCCGGACGAGGCGCGGGCCGCGGCGATTTCGTGGGCGCGGCAATGGGTGCAGCACAATGGCTGAAGGCGCCGCCGCGCAATCATCGCCATGACAGGAGATGCCGATGCACGCCTGTGACCTGTGTCATCAGCTGGTGGGCGAACCGTCCAGCGTGCCGCCGCACGAGAACCTGGCTGCCTCGGGCATGGCTGCGATGAGCAACCGGTGCAAGGTCGACAGCCGCTGGCGCTGCACCGGCTGCGGCGCCTGGATGTACCAGAGCACGGCATTGGGTGAGCCGCCGAATATGTGGCGGATGGGCCCGCGCCCGGCCGACTGGCCTGATAATCACGGCTGAGCAGGCATGGCCGCCACCAGGCAGTGCGGCCATGCCCCGTATCGCGCCCGGCTCAGGCTCTCGGGCGTCTGTTTCAAGGAGAATTCATGTTTGTTTGTGGGAACCAGGCTTGCGGTGCGCGCTGGGAGCCGAATGAGGTGCAGATCCGCAATGAAGGGCAGGGTCCCGTGTTCCGCTGCCCGCAATGCGGCGCACGCAATCACGTCCAGGCACGCACCGCGCGCGACGGCAGCACGGTCTACCGCCAGGTGGCGGCGAAGCCGGCGCCGCGCTAGTCCGGACCGGCGGGCGGCACGCCATGTCACCCCACGCATGTGGGGTCAAATCCACATGGCTGCTGCCTTAAGCTTGCTCAGGCGGGACCGTTATACACATCATGGACTTTGCCGACCTTCCTCAATACTCTGCTTCCAATGCTGAACGCATGGGCTGGGCGAACGCTTCGCCGGAAGTGATCGCCAAGGTATTGAATTCAGCACTGGCAGCGCAGGACCTCTCAGGGTTTGCCGCGCTGCTGTCGGATATCGCGCGCGACCGCGGCTTCAAGGGCGAGCGTGCCGCGCACCAGTCGATCTACGACATGCCGTACGCCAGCCTGCTGCCCAGGCAGAAGCACCTGCTTTCCGATGCCTTCGACCTGCTGGTCCTGCTCGGGCTGGAACTGCGCCCGCGTGGTGCCGACGCCGGCATCGGCGACGACGCGGACATCGACATGGACGCAGAAGCAGACGAATAAGCCCCAACTGGACCACGCCGCCGTGCTGGTGCCCTGTTCCGCAAATGCCTTGCCATGAAATCGCCCAGTTGGCCGCCATGCGTCGTTGCCCGTCGTTGCCATAGCTACGGCTATGGCGCCTCATCGCGCCTAGCCTGACGACCAACTGGGCGATTTCATTTTGGCAAGTTATCTACGGAACCGGGCACTAGGCGCGTTCCAGCATGCCGATCTCGCGCACCGCGACCGACAGCATCGACAGTCCCGCAGCCCCCGAGGCGCGCTGGTCGGCCAGCATGCGCGTAAAGCGTTCCAGCGCGCCATGACGGCTGGACCGCCAGGCATCGATCATGGCTTCGGGCGTATCCAGTTCACCTGCCTGCGACAGCACGCTGACGGTCAGTGCGCGCTTGAGCCGCCCCAGGTCTTCCAGCGTGGTGGTGCGTGCCAGCAGGTCCCAGTGCGTGTCCGATGGCAGCGCCAGCGCGCGCTCGCGCAGCCAGCTGAAGCTCAGGTGGCTGTCCAGCGCGAAATAAACCCCCGCCACCAGGTCCAGGCTGCGTTCGCACGCCGTGGCCACTTCGGCGATATCGAGCGCGGCGGCGGAGATCTCGCTGCCGGCCACGCGCACGGCCAAAGCTTCGTCGACCCCCGCATCCGTCAAGGCCCGGGTGCGCTCTGACAGCGCCGTCGCATCGGCCGGCGGCAGCAGCCGCGGCAGTTGCGGTGCCAGCCATTGCGCGGCCTGGGCAAAGCGCGCCAGGTCCTCGGCGGCCTTGCTGCCGCCGCGCAGATAGCGGATGAACCACAGGCACGCGCGCTCCAGCAGCAGCGCCACGGCCCCGAACATGCGCGCCTGCTCGGCATCGGCCACACGGTTGTCCAGCGCATCGATCTCCTGCCACAGGGTGGTCAGGCCGAAGACATCGCGTGCGATCAGGCAGGCGCGCACGATATCGGCCGGGCGTGCGTCGGTCTCTTCCATGATCCGGTGCACGAAGGTGGCGCCGATGCGGTTGACGAGCATATTGGTCAGGTGCGTCGACAGGATCTCGCGCCGCAGCGGGTGGCGCTGCATCGCGTCGGCGTAACGCTGGCGCAGCGGCACCGGGAAATAGTCCGACAGCAGTCCGGCAACCAGCGCGTCTTCCGGCACGTCGGAGGCCAGCAGTTCGTCGTACAGCCACATCTTGCTGTAGGCAAGCAGCACCGCACGTTCGGGCGATGCCAGGCCTTCATCGGCCAGCTTGCGCTCGGCGATTTCCTCCTCCGAAGGCAGGAACTCCAGCGGGCGGTTGAGCCGTCCGGCGCGCTCCAGCCAGCGCACCAGGCGCGCCTCGCCATCGAGCAGCGCGGGGCTGCTGCGCCCGGCCACGGACAGTGCCTGGGTCTGGTAGTAGTTGTCCTGCAGCACCAGCAGGCCGACCTCGTCGGTCATCTCGGCCAGCAGCTTGTTGCGCTGCTTCTCTGTCATTTCGCCGTCGGCAACCACCAGCCCGAGCAGGATCTTGATATTGACCTCGTGGTCCGAGCAGTCCACCCCGGCCGAGTTGTCGATGGCATCGGTGTTGATGCGACCGCCGTTGCGCGCGAACTCGATGCGGCCCAGCTGGGTGAAGCCGAGGTTGCCGCCTTCGCCGACCACCTTGCAGCGCAGGTCGTTGCCGTTGACACGCACCGCGTCGTTGGTGCGGTCGCCGGCTTGCAGGTGGGTTTCCTGGCTGGACTTGACATAGGTGCCGATGCCGCCGTTGTAGAGCAGGTCGACCGGCGCCATCAGGATGGCGTGGATCAGCTCTGCCGGCGACAGCGTGGCTGCCGTGACCCCCAGCACCGCCTGCACCTGCGGCGACAGCGGGATGGTCTTGGCGCTGCGCGGATAGATGCCGCCGCCGGCGGAGATCAGCGTGGCGTCGTAGTCGGCCCAGCTGGAGCGGGGCAGGCCGAACAGCCGCGTGCGTTCCTGCAGGCTCTTTGCCGTGTCCGGGTCGGGATCGAGGAAGATATGCCGGTGGTCGAAAGCCGCCACCAGCCTGATATGCGGCGACAGCAGCATGCCGTTGCCGAACACGTCGCCCGACATGTCGCCGATGCCGGCCACGGTGAAGTCCGTGGTCTGGATATCGACACCCAGCTCGCGGAAATGCCGCTTGACCGATTCCCACGCACCGCGCGCGGTAATGCCCATCTTCTTGTGGTCATAGCCGACCGAGCCCCCGGACGCAAAGGCATCGCCCAGCCAGAAGCCGTATTCGGCCGAGATCGCGTTGGCGAAGTCGGAGAACGTCGCGGTGCCCTTGTCGGCTGCCACCACCAGGTAGGGGTCGTTGTCGTCGTGGCGCACCACCTCGGGTGGCGGCACCAGCTGGCCGCCGACGAGGTTGTCGGTCAGGTCCAGCAGCCCGCGCAGGAAGGTCTGGTAGCAGGCAATGCCCTCTTGCAGGAAAGCATCGCGGTCGGTGGGCGGGGGCGGGCGCTTGACCACGAAGCCGCCCTTGGAGCCCACCGGCACGATCACCGTGTTCTTGACCATCTGCGCCTTCATCAGGCCCAGCACTTCCGTGCGGAAGTCCTCGCGCCGGTCTGACCAGCGCAGTCCGCCGCGGGCCACACGCCCGCCGCGCAGGTGCACGCCCTCAACGCGCGGCGAGTAGACCCAGATCTCGAACATCGGGCGCGGCTCGGGCAGGCCGGGGACCAGCGCGGGATTGAACTTGAACGACACATAGGAGCGCGGCTGGACTTCCTCGCCACGGTGGAAATAGTTGGTGCGCACGGTGGCGTTGATCACGCCCAGGAAGAGCCGCAGGATGCGGTCCTCGTCCAGGTTGGGCACCTTGTCCAGCGCCGCGCCGATATCGGCCAGCAGCTTGTCGCAGCGCGCCTGGCGGGCGGTGTCGGTGGCGACCTCGCTGAAGGTGTCGAAGCGCGCCACGAACAGGCCGACCAGCATGGCGGCAATGGCCGCGTTGCCGGTCAGCGCGCGCTCGATATAGGCGTCGCTGAAGGTCGAGCCGACCTGGCGCAGGTAGCGGGCATAAGCGCGCAGGATGGTGACGTCGCGCGCGGCCAGCTCGGCGCGCAGCACCAGGCGGTTGAAGTCGTCGTTCTCGATCTCGCCGTGCCAGGCGCGCGCGAAGGCATCCTCGAACAATGCTTTGACGCGCGCGATGTCGAATTCCGCCGCGCCGCCGCTGTCGGCAATCTCCAGCCCGAAGTCGTGCACCCATACCGGCGTGCCGCTGTCGGGTTCGATCAGGTAGGGGCGCTCTTCATCCACGCGCACGCCCAGGTGTTCCAGCATGGGCAGGCTGTGCGACAGCGCGATCGGCTCGCCGGCACGGTACACCTTGAAGCGGAACACCCCCGGTGCGGCCTCGATCGGCCGGTACAGGTTCATCGCCATGCCGTTGCCGTGCAGCGCGTGCTCCATCAGCTCGATATCGCGCACCGCGGTGCGGGCCGGATAGTCCTCACGGTAGCCGGCGGGGAACGAGCCGCCGTAGCGCTGCAGCAGCCGGTTGCCTTGTTCTTCGCCGTGGCTTTCATGCAAGGCTTCGGCGAGATCGTCCTGCCAGCGGCGGCTGGCGTGCACGATGCGCGCCTCCAGCTCACGCGTATCAACGTGCGGCATGGTGCCGGGCTCGCCGCGCACGGTCAGCTGGATGCGCGCCAGCGGCGACTCGGACAGCAGCGGCGTGAACTCGCAGCTGGTGCCGTGGAAGGCCGCGGTCAGCAGCTTCTGGATCTTCTGGCGCAGGTCGGTGTTGTACTTGTCGCGCGGCACGAACACCAGGCACGAGACAAAGCGGTCGAAGCGGTCGCGCCGTACAAAGAGCCGGGTGCGCTGGTGTTCCTGCAGCCGCAGGATGCCGGTGGTGATGTCGAACAGTTCATCCTCGGTGGCCTGGAACAGTTCATCGCGCGGATATTGCTCAAGGATGGTCACCAGCGACTTGTACAGGTGCCCCTTGGCCAGGAAGCCCGCGCGCGCCAGGATATTGGCGCACTTGAGCCGCACCAGCGGAATTTCCGCGATCGGCGCCATGTAGGCAGTTGAGGTGTACAGGCCGACAAAGCGCCGCTCACCGAACAGCTGCCCCTTTTCATCGAGCAGCTTGACGCCGACATAGTCGAGATAGCCCGGCCGGTGCACGGTGGCGCGCGAATTGGCCTTGGTCAGGAAGATCGGCGAGGCCCCTTCGATGATCGCGGTGGCCGCGGCGGGCAGCAGCGTGAGGTCTTCGGCATCAGGCTCGCGCAGGCTTTCGCGCAGGATGCCCGCGCCCGAGCCCGGCACGCCGCGCAGGAAGTAGCGGCCGTCCTGCGACACCAGCTGGTAGTCACGCTGGCCGAGGAAGGAGAAGTGGTCATCCATCATCCAGTCCAGGAAGGCGCGCGCTTCGGCGCTTTCCGGCGCGGCCGCGTCGGGCGCCTGCGCCATGGCGGCGATGGTGGCCTGGGTGATGTCGCACATCTTCGGCCAGTCTTCCACCGCCGCGCGCACGTCGACCAGCACCTGCGCGATGCCGCTGCGCAGCGTCTCCAGCCGCGCGGCCTCGCCGCTGCGGTCGATCTCGAAGTGGATAAAGGATTCCAGGCGCGAGCTGTCCCCGGCCTCGCCGGCGCCGCCCGGGGCGATCCGCTCGATGCCGCCGCGCGCGTCGCGCCAGACCCGGAACACGGGATGGATGGCCGAGTGCAGCGCCAGTCCCTGCCGGTTGATCTCCATCGTCACCGAGTCGACCAGGAAGGGCATGTCGTCATTGACGATCTCGACCACGGTGTGGTCAGAGTGCCAGCCGTGCTCTTCCAGGTTGGGGTTGTAGACGCGGATGCGCGCATTGCCGGGGGTGAATTTCTGTGCGGTCTGCCAGTGCGCCATCACGGCGCCGTAGAGATCGTCGACGTCGCGCTGGAGCAAGTCTTCGGCGTCGGCCTGGTCGTAGTAGTGCAGCAGGAAGGGCTCGACCACGGCGAACATCGCCGCCGGCAGCCGCTCGCGCGCGAAGCTGGCCAGTTCGTCCAGCAGGTGCGCGACCTTGTCTTCGTTCTCCTGCGGCATGATCCCTCCTCGCGGTGTCGATGGGCGGCCCGCGGCATGTGCCGGGGCATGCTCATACTTTAGGAAAAAACCGGATGCCCGGCGCAAGAAAAGTGGCGGGTATGAGGATGACGCATGAAGAAAAGCGGACGGATCCCGCGGTTGCCCGCGGGACCGGCTTGCGCGGCGCTCAGAGGCGCGTAGCGGCGAGGGTGGGGCAGGAGGTAGGGCGATGCGCGACCGGCGGCAGGCCGGGGCAATGCGAGGGCGCGGCGGCTGTCTCCTGCCGGGCGGCTTCGGTGCCCGCGCGAACCTGGCGCATGGTGTGGTCGCTCAGCGTGGTCTTCATCCGCTCCAGCAGGGTGCCCAGCGCAGCACGCTCTTGCGAACTGAACGCCGCCACTGACACGCTGTGCAGCGCGCTGAGGGCCTGCGCGGTGCGCTGCAGCCGGCTGGCTGCGCTTGCTGCGATGCGGGGCGCCTGGGTGCCGGCGTACTCGATCCAGCCGTCGCGCCGCAGTTCATCCAGCATCGTCTCGGAACGCGCGGCATCGATCGGCATCGGGCCGGTCAATGGCGAGCCGCGCACGAAGGCATCCTGGCGGATGGCCCGCAGCAGCAGCCACTGGGCGTAGTTCAGGCCAGAAGCGCACAGCGTCTGTTCCAACGCACTTTGCCAGGCGGTTACGGCATCAACCAGGGCAAGGACAACCGGCTCGCTGGGTTCGAGGGGTCTTGGCTGCATGAATGGCGTCTCCTGTTTTGGTTTGCCGCCACTGCGATGCGCTGGCATCCGTCGCATGGGTGCCAGGGGCCGGAGCATGGCCGGCCCGGGCGGCACGGACGCCGCAGCCTCTCTGGCGGGGCACGGTCGACCGATGGGGCAGACACTACCAGAATCCTTTGCCGGCATTGTGACAGCGCGGGAATGCCCTGTGGCATCACAGGGACATAGTGGCCCGCACGTCTCCCAGCATGGTTTCAACTATGAATAAAGCGACTGGAAGACATGACTTTAAATCACAGCAAGAATGTATGCCGCTGGCTACACTGCCTGCCGGAGACCCCGCCAACGAGCCTTCAGGCCAGCAGGGGCGCGCGGCGCGGGCACGGGCCCGGCCGCCAGACCGGAGATAAGGATGTACAAGGAACGCATTCGCCTGGCCAGGCTGCACGACAAGGTAGTCTCGGCCGACGAAGCCGCCGCGCTGATCCGCGACGGCATGACGGTAGGCATGAGCGGCTTCACGCGCGCGGGCGACTGCAAGGAAGTCCCGTTTGCGCTGGCGCGCCGGGCGGCAACCGAGCCGCTGCGCATCACCCTGATGACCGGCGCCTCGCTGGGCAACGATATCGACCGGGTACTGGCAGAGGCCGACGTGATTGCGCGCCGCCTGCCGTTCCAGTCTGACGCCACGCTGCGCCGCAAGATCAACGCCGGCGAAGTGATGTTCATCGACCAGCACCTGTCCGAGACCGTGGAGCAACTGCGCTCCGGCCAGATCGCGCCGGTGGACGTTGCGGTGGTGGAAGCGGTGGCGATCACCGAACAGGGCGGCATCATCCCCAGCACCTCGGTCGGCAACTCGGCCAGCTTCGCCATGCTGGCGCGCAAGGTGATCGTCGAGATCAACCTGAACATGCCGCTGGAGCTGGAAGGGCTGCACGACATCTACTTCCCGGTGCAGCGCCCGTACCGCCAGCCGATCCCGCTGATCGCGCCCGAGCAGCGGATTGGCCTGCCGTATATCCCCATCGATCCCGAGAAGATCGCGGCCATCGTCATCACCGCCAAGGACGACAGCCCGTCCAACGCGCTGCCGCCGGATGCCGAAACGCGCAATATCGCCGGCCATCTCAACGATTTCCTGCTGCGCGAAGTCCGCGCCGCCAGGCTCTCGCCCTCGCTGCAGCCGCTGCAGGCGGGCATTGGCACCATCGCCAACGCGGTGTTGCACGGCATGGTCGATTCACCGTTCCGCGACCTGCAGATGTATTCCGAGGTGCTGCAGGACAGCACCATTGAACTTCTGGATGCGGGGCGCCTGGCGTTTGCCTCGGCCTCTTCGGTGACGCTGACGCGCGAGGTGTACCAGCGCTTCCTGTCGAACCTGGAGCGCTATCGCTCGCGCCTGGTGCTGCGTCCGCAGGAGATCAGCAACCATCCGGAGATTCTGCGCCGGCTCGGGCTGATCACCATCAATACGGCGCTGGAGTGCGACATTTACGGGAACGTCAACTCCACGCATGTGGGGGGCACGCACATGATGAACGGCATTGGCGGCTCCGGCGATTTTGCGCGCAATGCGCATCTGTCGGTATTCGTGACCAAGTCGGTGGCCAAGGGCGGCGATATCTCCAGCATCGTGCCGATGGTGGCGCACGTGGACCATACCGAGCACGACGTCGACATCATCGTCACCGAGCACGGCCTGGCCGACCTGCGCGGCCTGGCGCCGCGCGAACGCGCGCGCACGGTCATCGCCAACTGTGCCGACCCGCAATACCGCGAGCTGCTGGGCGACTACTTCCGGCGCGCCAGCACCCACGGCGGCCAGACCCCGCACCTGCTGGAAGAGGCGCTGTCCTGGCATGTCGGCTTCCGCGATCGCGGCACCATGCAGCCCGCGCAGCCGGCCCAGGCGATGGCAGCCTGAGTGCGGCCCAGCCAGAAAGCAAAACAGCCCGCGCAAGCGGGCTGTTTGCCTTGGTGCCGCCGGTTGGCGGCGGGCAGGCTTACTGCGCCTTGCCGCCCTGGCTGGCAGGCGCCTTGGCGCCCTCGGTGTACGGATCAGTCTTGCCGGCCTTGGCGCCATCGGTGTACGGATCGAACTTGCCGGACTTGGCGCCATCCGTGTTCGGGTCGAACTTCTTGCCCGAGTTGGTCAGGTCCGACTTGGTCGATTGCTTGGCGCCATCGGTGTACGGGTCGAACTTGCCGGACTTGGCGGGGTTCTGGTTCGGGCTGGCCTTCTTGGTGTGGCTGCCACCGTAGAGATCGCCGCCATCGGTGTAGTTCTTCTGCGCATAGACCTGCGTCGCGCCCAGCGCGGCCAGTGCTGCAACGATCAGGGTCGAAACGGTCTTCTTCAGCATCTTGCTTATCCTCGCGATTGACGGTCGCGCAGCGCCTGCGCGAATCCGGTTTTGGGGCCGAGCTTGGCCGGTGAAGGCCGGGCACATGTGGCGGAACACCCGGTAAATGTACCGAGTCAGCGCTTGTCCGCAAAGTGAAAGTTTCTTCTACAAGTATTGAACACCCATGGCGTTGCCTGCGTACTGCGCCGGATCAAATGCAACGATCCTGGGATAGATGTGGGTGACCCATGACCCATTTTCAACCGCCAGCCATAAAAAAACCGGCTGCCAGGTGGCAGCCGGTCATGATCCCTCGCGGGACGGTTTTCGCCGTCCGGTTATTCCAGTGTGATGTTCTGGTCGTGTGCGATCTTCTTGCGCAGGTCCAGCTCGCGCTTGATCTGGGCGGCGTACTGCGCCGGGGTGTTGCCGTCGGTGTAGGCACCGCTGTCGGCCAGGCGGCGCTTGACGTTCGGGTCCTGCAGCGCCTTGACCGCGGCGTCATGCACGCGCGTGATGATCGCCGCCGGCGTGCCGGCCGGCGCCACCAGGCCGTACCAGGCCATGTTGTTCATGTCCTTCATGCCGGCTTCGGCAAAGGTCGGCACGTCAGGCAGGCCCTCGACCCGCTTGGGTGCCGCCACCGCCAGCGCGCGCAGCTTGCCGGCCTGGATATGGGGCATCGACGACGGCAGGTTGTCGAACTGCGCGTTGACCTGGCCGGCCAGCGTGTCGTTCAGCGCAGGGCCCGATCCGCGGTAGGGGATATGGACCATGTCGGTCTTGGTGATGTCCTTGAACAGCTCGCCGTCCAGGTGCGAGATGCTGCCCTTGCCGGCCGAGGCGTAGCTGTACTTGCCGGGGTTGGCCTTCAGCATCGCGACGAATTCCTTCAGGGTCTTGGCCGGCACCTTCGGGTTGACCGTCAGCACGTTCGGCACGTTGACCAGGTTGGTGATCGGCGCGAAATCCTTGAGCGGGTCGTACGGGTTCTTGGGGTTGGTGGCGGGGTTGGTCGCCATCGTGCTGACGGTGGCGATGCCAAGCGTGTAGCCGTCCGGGGCGGACTTGGCGAGCGCGTCGGCGCCGATCGCGCCGCCGCCGCCGCCGCGGTTTTCCACCACCACCGGCTGGCCCAGCTCGCGGCCGAGGCCGTCGGAGACCGCGCGCGCAACGATGTCGGTGGTGCCGCCGGCCGCGAACGGAACGATCAGGCGGATCGGCTTGTTGGGGTAGGACTGGGCCTGGGCCAGGCCGGCGTGGGCCAGGCCAAGGGCGGCGATGCAGGCGGCTGCGCCGGCGTTGATAACTGCTTTCAAGGAGTGCCTCCGTTCTTCTTTCACTGATTCGCCAGGCGGGCTGCAGGCGTTTCTTCGGGCGCGACTCTTCGTCTGCGCCCCGCGCTGTCACGGATCCCCGCGCTGGCATGACCAGGCCGTGCCGGGATGCGGCGACGGCCGGCACCTTGCGACAGTTCCGCGATACGGAACTATGTTCCACAATGTGCGCGGGAGCGATTCAACCGGGAAAGCGGGCGCAGGGGAATTGGTGAGAACCCGCGTATCAAGAAAACCGCAACCGTGCCGACCGCGCGCTCAGGAGCCGGGCGGCGGAAATGAAAAAAGCCGGAAGCAAGGCTTCCGGCTTTTCCTGAATTCGCTGGTGGGGCGTGAGTGACTCGAACACTCGACCTACGGATTAAGAGTCCGCTGCTCTACCAACTGAGCTAACGCCCCAACGAAGAAAAAGATTGTAGCAAGGTATCGGATAAGACGCAATAGCCTTCGCGCAATTTTTGCGAGCCAAGCTGCACTGGCCGCTACAATGCCAGGCCACCGCGCGCATCCCGCGCGGTGCTTCCGATCCACCAGCTTGCCCAGCCCATGCACGCCAGAGTCCTGCGCTATCTCGACGAGGTCGTCCGCCGCGGTTCGATCCGCAAGGCGGCCGAACACCTGCATGTGGCGCCGACCGCGGTCAACCGCCAGATCCTGGACCTGGAGGCGGAACTGGGCGCGCCGCTGTTCGAGCGCATCAACAAGCGGCTGCGGCTGACGCCACTGGGTGAGATGGTGCTGGCCCACGTGCGCCAGACGCTGCGCGAGCACGACGCGCTGCGCGAGCGCATCGAGGACTTCAAAGGCGCGCGCCGCGGCGAGGTCACCGTGGCGGTCACGGCCGGCCTGGCGGGCTCGTTGATGCCGTCGCTGGTGCATGACTTCCGCCAGCGCTATCCGGGCATCGTGGTGCGCGTCGCCGACCTGCCGGTGGCCGACATCATCGCGGCGGTGGAGCAGGGCGACGCCGACCTGGGCCTTGGCTATGACCTGCCTGAGTTGCCCGCCTTCCGGGTGCTGGCCACCAGCGACTGGCAGATCGGCGCGGTGGTGCCGCCGGGCCATGCGCTGGCGGCCCGGCAATCGGCGCTGCTGAGCGAATGCGTCGGCTATCCGCTGATCCTGCCGGCGCCTTCCCTGTCGATCCGCGCCATCCTTGACGCGGCCTTTGCCCGCAATGCGATCGAGGTCTCGCCGGTGGCGGAGTCCACCTCGACCGCGCTGATCCGGCAACTGGTGATGCTGGGCACCGGTATCGCGCTGCTGAACCCGCTCGATGTGATGGAGGAGCGCGCCCGCCAGGCGCTGGTCTATGTGCCGCTGCGCGACCGCCACCTGCAGGGCCAGACGCTGACGCTGGTGGCGCGCGCCCGCAGCCCGCTCAGCGCCGCGGCCGAACTGATGGCCGAGCGCATCGGCGACGCGCTGGCGGTGTTGTTCGCGCAGGCGCGTTGATCAACTGGATGCCGCAGGTGTCCACTTTTTGTGGACAGGATGATCGGAATTCTGCGCTTGGGGGATGGCACCTCGCCGCCGTAGACTGGCGGCCATCCAGTCCCCCAATTCGTTTTGCAGAAGGAATTCCGCCATGACCCTGATTGCCCTGAACGCCGATGTGCTGGTCACCATGGACGCGCAGCGCCGCGAGATCCGCGACGGCGCCCTGGTTGCCGAAGGCCCCGCCGTGCAGTGGGTCGGCCCCACCTCGGAACTGCCGCCGCAGTACCGGCGCATGGTCGATGACGGCGGCGCGCAGGTGCTCGACATGCGCGGCCGCGTGGTCACGCCCGGCCTGGTCAACACCCACCACCACATGTACCAGAGCCTGACGCGCGCGGTGCCAGCGGCGCAGGATGCCGAGCTGTTCTCATGGCTGACCAACCTGTACATGCTGTGGTCGCACCTGACGCCGGAAATGATCGCGGTGTCGACCAAGACCGCGATGGCTGAGTTGATGCTGTCGGGGTGCACCACCACCAGCGACCACCTCTACCTGTTCCCGAACGGCTCGCGCCTGGATGACTCGATTGCCGCGGCGCAGGAGATGGGCATGCGCTTCCACGCCGCGCGCGGCTCGATGAGCGTGGGCCGCAGCAAGGGCGGCCTGCCGCCGGATGTGGTGGTGGAAGAGGAGGCCGCCATCCTGCGCGACAGCCAGCGGCTGGTGGAGCAGTACCACGACAGTGCGCGCCACGCGATGCTGCGCGTGGTGCTGGCGCCGTGCTCGCCGTTTTCGGTGTCGCGCGACCTGATGCGCGAGTCGGCCAACATGGCGCGGCACTATGGCGTGTCGCTGCACACGCACCTGGCCGAGAACGACAACGATATTGCCTACTCGCGTGAGAAATTCGGCCTGACGCCGGCCCAGTATGCCGAGGACCTGGGCTGGGTCGGCCACGATGTGTGGCATGCGCACTGCGTCAAGCTGGACGACGAGGGCATCGCGCTGTTTGCCCGCACCGGGACCGGCGTGGCGCATTGCCCGTGCTCGAACATGCGGCTGGCGTCCGGCATTGCGCCGGTGCGAGCCATGCGTGATGCCGGCGTGCCAGTGGGCCTGGGCGTGGACGGTAGCGCCTCGAACGACGGCGCGCATATGCTGGGCGAGGCGCGCCAGGCCATGCTGCTGCAGCGCGTTGGCTACGGGCCGGCCGCCATGAGCGCGCGCGAGGCGCTGGAGATTGCCACGCTGGGTGGTGCGCGCGTGCTTAACCGCGACGATATCGGCGCGCTGGCGCCGGGCATGTCGGCGGATTTTGTCGCCTTCGACATGTCGCAGGTAGGCTTTGCCGGCGCCGGCCATGACCCGGTGGCGGCGCTGGTGTTCTGCACGCCGGCCAATGTCGCGGCGAGCGTGATCAACGGCAGGGAAGTGGTGCGCGACGGTGCACTGCTGACGGCCGACCTGCCCAACGTGCTGCTGCGCCATCGCGCGCTGGCGCGTACGCTGTTCGAGCGGGCCAGCCAGGGCGCCTGATGCACGGGCCGCTGCGGTGTGGGCATGTGCCCTGCGCCGCAGCGGATAAGCCAATGAAGCAAGCGCACAAAGCAAAAGGCCGGAAGCATTGCTGCTTCCGGCCTTTCTGTATTCGGTGGTGGGGCGTGAGTGACTCGAACACTCGACCTACGGATTAAGAGTCCGCTGCTCTACCAACTGAGCTAACGCCCCAACGAAGAACGAGATTCTAGCATGATTTCCGGCGCTGTCAAATGTTTGATGCACTTGCCGGAACAACCCCCGTCGTTGTGACCGGGAGCCACACATGCGCGCGGATGGAACTCAAAGACGGCCGTGATGGTCTTCGCAATGAGCGCATTCGCATGGGCTCTATCCATACGATTTTGCCGGAGCCATGTTAGGATGTTTCTCCACTTGCATATGGAGGGCTGCACCGATGGAAATCAAATTCCAAGAGCAAGAGCGCTACGACATCAATAATGAAGGCTTGCTGTTCCAGGCACTTGTCAATGGCGAGAAGGTGACTTGCGTGGTGACACGCGAAGCACTGTGGGAAGGCTTCAGTGCCGACCAGGTACTGTCGCTGGAAGAGGCATTCCGTGCCGGTCGCGAAACCATCGAACGCGCCGCCGTGGTGCTGATCGAGCAGGGCGCGCCCCAGCCAATCGTCGTCAAGCGCGCCCACGTGGCGCCGATCTGATGCGGATGGATGCCCCGGCCAGCCCCCGGCATGCCGCGGGCGCCCATCTGTTATCAGGTTCCCAGACGTAGGGCCGTCCGGCCTTGCGTGCCAAGCCGGCAACACCGGCACAGGCAGTCTCCCGGTTTTCCCGTTCCAGTTTCCTGGTTTTCCTGCAGCCGTATTGTTGCTTGAACGCTGGTGCGCAGCCGCCGCTCATGCCGACGCGCCGGCGCTTCAGTTCATTGTGCTGCCGGGGCCGCGGCGCCAGGCCGTGACGCGCACTCTTCAAAGATCCGCACGGTGCATTGCGCGCAGATGTCCGGCGAGAGCTGGTCGACGATCGTGTGCAGCGCCTGCCGCTTGGTCGGGAAAATATGGTCTGCCCCGAGCTTGTCGGTAAAGCCGGTCTGCGCCCAGGTCTGCAGCACCTGTGTGCGCGGGCGGTGAAAGTACAGATCACCACCCAGCGCACGCCGTTCGGCGAGCTCGTTTTCCCACATCTCGGCACCGGCCAGATCGATGAAGTTCATGCTCTTGGTCATCGCCAGCAGGTGCGTCTGGCCGGCGTTGACCGTGCGCAGCCAGTGCAGGCGATCCGTCACGTATTGCACGGCGCCGAAGTAGATCGCGCCTTCCATGCGCAGCAGCTTCAGTTGCGGGCATTCCGGCTGCGGGCGGCGCAGCTCGTCCAGCGGCGTGAAGCGCCGGCCGGGATCGTCGGCGTCGGGCACCAGGCTGCGCGCGGCCGGCCGCGACGTGCGGTACAGGTAGGCGACCAGTGACAGCACGGTGCCGAGCAGCACCGCCATCTCCAGCCGGATCACCAGCGTGGCGGCGAAGGTGCCGATGGCAATGGCAAACTCCGTGCGGCTGAGCGTGAAGATGCGTCGCAGCCGCACGGTGTCGAGCAGGCCCCACGCCACCAGCAGCAGCATCGCGGCGATCGCTGCCATCGGGATCTGTGCCAGCAGCGGGGCGCTGACGGCCACCAGTGCCACCAGCCACAGCGCCGAGAACACGCTGGCCAGCGGCGTGCGCGCGCCGGCTTCGAAGTTGGGCACCGAGCGGTTGAGCGAGCCGCACGAGATATAGCCTGAGAAGAAGCCGCCCGCGATATTGGACAGACCCTGGCCGATGAACTCGCGGTTGGCGTCGATATGCTGGCCCGAGCGCAGCGCCACCGCCTTGGCGATCGAGATCGACTGGCCCAGCGCGACGATGGTCAGCGCAGAGGCGATGCCGAGCAGGTCGGGCAGCTTGCGCCAGTCGACATCGGGAAGGTGGAACCGCGGCAGCGCCGACGGGATCGGCCCGACCACGTTGACATGGTGGGCGCCGCCCGCGCCGGACTGGTTCAGCAGCAGCGCCACGCCGTAGCCGGCGAGCAGCCCCAGCAGCATGAACGGCAGCCGCCGCCACAGCCGCTTGCACATCAGCGTCACCACTAGCGTGACCGCGCCTACGGTGGCCGCGCCCCAGTTGATGGTGTCGATGTTCTCGAACAGGTGGCGCAGCACGCCGAACGCACTGGTGCCGGTCGGCACCGCCAGCCCGAACAGGTCCTTGAGCGCGTACAGGCCGATCAGCGTCGCGGCGCCGCAGGTGAAGCCGAGCAGCACCGACGGCGAGATAAAGTTGGCCAGCGTGCCAAGCCGCAACGTGCCCACGGCGAGCTGTATCACGCCCACCACGATGGTGACCGCCAGCGCCAGCCCGATATAGGCCGGGCTGCCGGCATATGCAAGCGGGCTCAGCATCGCGAACAATGCCAGCGAATTGGCGTTGGTCGGCCCCGACATCACGTGCCAGCTCGAACCGAACAGCGCCGCCACGATGCACGGCACCACCGCGCTGTAGATGCCGTATTGCGGCGGCAGGCCGGCCAGCGTGGCGAAAGCCACGCCCTGCGGCAGCACCAGCACGGCGCCGAGCAGGCCGGCCACCAGGTCGGCGCGCAGCGTGGTCTTGTCGACGCGCTGGCTCCATGGGAACAGGCGCGGCAGGAGTGATCCGGGATGGGACGCGGGCATCGGCAATGAAGGGGCAGGCTCAGCCGGCCTCGCCGCCGCGCCCGGGCGGTGGCGAGACAGCGGATTCGGGCGGGGTGGATTCGGGCAGGTCCGGCGGCGCCAGGCCGGCCAGCATGGCGTCGAGCGCGCGGTAGACCTCGGTCAGACGCTCGGGGCCGAGCCGCTGCGCCAGCTCCTGGTAGCGTGCATCGACCAGAGGCTCCATTTGGACGATGATGGCGCGTGCCGACGGCGTCAGGCTGACCAGCTGGCGGCGCTGGTCGGTGGCAGAGCGGGTCCGTTCGACCAGCCCGGCGTCTTCCATGCCGCACAGCATGCGGGTCAGGCTGGGGCTCAGGATCAGGCAGGCTTCGGCCAGCTGGTTCGGCTCCATCGGCTCGCGCTCGTTGAGCGTGCGCATCACGCGCCATTGCTGCTCGGTGATGCCGAACTGCCGCAGGATCGGGCGAAAGCCGGCCAGCAATGTCTCGCGCGCTTGCAGCAGCAGGTGAGGAAGGTTGCGGTGGCGGAACATGGCCTGGCTGGTGTGGCTCATGCCCGCAGTGTAGCGGGCGCGGCGCCGCGCGGCGAGCCGGGCTTGTCCGGACTTGCCTGAACCTGCGCGCGGCGCCAGCGGCGTGTTCAGCCGCAGTTGAGTGTGGCGACCACTGGTGTGTGGTCCGACGGCTGCTCCCACGTGCGCGGCACGCGGTCGATCACGCAGGCGCTGCAGCCGCTGGTCAATGCCGGCGACAGCAGGATGTGGTCGATGCGCAGGCCCGCATTGCGGCGGAATGCCATCATGCGGTAGTCCCACCACGAGAAGGCCTTGTCGGGCTGCTCGAACTGGCGGAATGCATCCGCCAGGCCGAGCTCCACCAGCGCGGCGAATGCGGCGCGCTCCTGCGGCGAGACCAGGTTCTGGCCTTCCCATTTCTTGGGGTCGTGCACGTCGCGGTCTTCCGGCGCGATATTGAAGTCGCCCAGCAGCGCCAGCTTCGGGTAGCGCTTCATCTCTTCGCGCAGCCAGGCCGTCATCGCATCCAGCCACTTGAGCTTGTAGACGAACTTGTCCGAGTCCAGCGCCTGCCCGTTGGGAAAGTAGGCGCAGACCAGGCGCACGTCGCCGTACGTGGCCGCGATCACGCGCTGCTGCGCGTCCTCGAAGCCGGGGATGTTGCGCACCACGTCGGCGGGGCCGGGCATGCTGGCGTCGCGGGCGAGGATGGCCACGCCGTTGTACGTCTTCTGCCCGGTGTAGATGCTGTGGAAGCCCGCGTTCTCCAGCTCGGCCAGCGGGTACTTGTCGTCCGGCAGCTTCAGTTCCTGCAGGCACAGCGCGTCGATCGGCGCGCCGGCCTGGTCCTGCTCGGCCAGCCATTGCAGCACCTGCGGCAGGCGCACCTTGAGCGAGTTGACGTTCCAGCTGGCAATGCGAAGCGGGCCGCTGGCGGGCAGGGCGGCCGCGCTCATGCTGCCATCCCGCCGTGGCGCAGCAGTGCGTCGATCTGCGGCGCGCGGCCGCGGAATGCGACAAACGAGTCCATCGCCGGACGGCTGCCGCCGACCGACAGGATCTCGCGCTGGTAGCGCGCGCCGGTCTCGCTGTCGAGCACGCTGCCCGACAGCTGCGCGGCTTCTTCGAACGCCGCGTACACATCAGCCGACAGCACCTCGGCCCACTTGTAGCTGTAGTAGCCCGCCGCATAGCCGCCGGCGAAGATATGGCTGAAGGTGTTCGGCCAGCGTGACAGCGGATGCTGCGGCACCACGTGCACGCGGTCGTTGACCTGGCGCGACAGGTCCAGCACCGAGGTGGCGCCGGCCGGGTCGAAATCGGTATGCAGGTGCATGTCGAACGACGAGAACACGATCTGGCGTAGCGTCATCATGCCGTTCTGGAAGTTCTTGGCGGCCAGCATGCGGTCAAACAGCGCGCGTGGCAGCGGCTCGCCGGTGTCGACGTGCTGCGTCATGCCGGTCAGCACCTCGTACTCCCAGCAGAAGTTCTCCATGAACTGCGACGGCAGCTCCACCGCATCCCATTCCACGCCGTTGATGCCCGACACGCCCAACTCGCCCACCTGCGTCAGCATGTGGTGCAGGCCGTGGCCGAACTCATGGAACAGGGTGATCACTTCATCGTGCGTGAACAGCGCGGGCTTGCCGCCCACCGGCGCCGAGAAATTGCAGGTCAGGTAGGCCACCGGCGTCTGCACGCCGCCTTGCTCCAGCACCTTGCGGCCGCGCGCGTCGTCCATCCAGGCGCCGCCGCGCTTGCCTTCGCGCGCGTACAGGTCGATGTAGAACTGGGCCAGCAGCGTGCCGTCGGCGGTGGTGACGCGGAAGAAGCGCGCGTCCTTATGCCAGGTCTGCGCCTGCTCGGGCTCGATGCGCACCGAGAACAGCTTCTGCACCACGCCGAACAGGCCCTCGAGCACCTTCGCTTCCGGGAAGTACTGCTTGACCTCTTGCTCGGAGAACGCATAGCGCTGCTCGCGCAGCTTCTCCGAGGCATAGGCGACATCCCACGGCGCCAGTTCAGGCAGTCCCAGCTCCGCCGCGGCAAAGGCCTTCATCTCGGCCCAGTCCTTCTCGGCGTAGGGGCGCGCCTTGACGGCGAGCTCGTCGAGGAACTTCAGCACCTCGGCCGGCGATTCGGCCATCTTCGGCACCAGCGAGACTTCGCCGTAGCACTGGTAGCCCAGCATCTGCGCCTCTTCGCGGCGCAGGGCCAGCTGCTCGCGCATATTGGCGGTGTTGTCCCAGTCGGCCTGGCCCTGGCCATGCTGCGGACCCAGTTCCGAGGCGCGCGTGACGTTGGCTTCATACAGGGTCTGGCGCAGCGCGCGGTCGTCCGCGTACTGCAGCACCGGGAAGTAGGACGGGAAGTGCAGCGTGAACTTCCAGCCGGCCTTGCCATCCTTCTCTGCGGCATGGCGGGCGGCTTCCTTGGCGTCGTCGGGCAGGCCGGACAGGCGGGCCTCGTCCTCGACATGCAGCGCGTAGGCGTTGGTGGCATCCAGCACGTGGTCGGAGAAGGCCTTGGACAGCTGGGCCTGCTGCTCCTGGATCTCGGCGAAGCGCGGCTTCTTGTCTTCAGGCAGCTCGGCACCGCCCAGGCGGAAGCCGCGCAGTTCGTTTTCGATCAGCTGGTGGCGCGCCGCGCTCATGCCGGCGAACGCCGGGCTGGCGGCCAGCGCCTTGTACTTGTCGTACAGCGCCAGGCTCTGGCCGAGCGAGGACCAGAACTCGGTCATGCGCGGCAGGTTCTCGGCGTGCGCGCGGCGCAGTTCGGGCGTATCGGCCACGGCGCTCAGGTGGCTGACTACGCCCCAGGCGCGGCCCAGTGGCTCGGTGGCCGCTTCCAGCGCCTGCACGGCGCTGGCCCAGTCGGCGGGCGTGGCCGGATCTTCGGCGCGGGCGACTGCCTGCTGTGCGAGTTCCAGCAGCACGTCCAGCGCCGGGCTGATGTGCTCGGGCCGGATTTCTGCAAAGCGGGGCAGGTCGGAAAAGTCCAGCAGAGGATTGGTAGCGTTGGCGGCTTGGTCCATGGCGTGTTCTCGGTTGGCTGGCCTCGATCGGGCAATATTCCCGCAGATGGGGCCGGGGCGCCGGATTTTCCAGAGCCCCGGGTGGCGTATCGTACGCGCGGCCTCAGCCGGCGGCGCGCTCGGCGGCTTCCAGCGTATTGACCAGCAGCATAGTGATGGTCATCGGGCCGACGCCGCCCGGCACCGGCGTGACGTAGCCGGCGACTTCACGCACGCCGGCAAAGTCGACGTCGCCGCAGAGCTTGCCGTTGTCGTCGCGGTTCATGCCCACGTCGATCACCACCGCGCCCGGTTTGACCATGTCGGCGGTGATCAGGTTGCGCTTGCCGACCGCAGCCACCACCACATCCGCGTCGCGGGTGTGGGCGCCGATGTCGCGCGTCTTGCTGTTGCAGATGGTGACGGTGGCGCCGGCCTGCAGCAGCAGCATCGCCATCGGCTTGCCGACAATATTGGAGGCGCCCACCACCACGGCGCGCGCGCCGCGCAGCGGGAACTGGACCGATTCCAGCATCTTCATGCAGCCGTAGGGCGTGCAGGGGCGGAACAGCGGGGCGCCGGTCATCAGCGCGCCGGCATTGGCTACGTGGAAGCCGTCGACATCCTTTTCCGGCGCGATCGCTTCAAGCACCTTGTGGCTGTCGATATGCTTGGGCAGGGGCAGCTGCACCAGGATGCCGTGGATGTTGGGGTCCTGGTTCAGGGCCTCGATGCGGGCCAGCAGTTCCGCCTCCGACAGGTCGGCCGGGTAGCGGTCGAGCGAGGAATGAAAGCCGTTGTCCTGGCAGGCCTTGACCTTGTTGCGGACGTAGACCTGGCTGGCCGGGTCCTCGCCGACCAGGATCACGGCCAGGCCGGGCCGGTGACCACGCTCGGTCAGGCGGGCGGCGCGCAGGGCGGCTTCGGAGCGGATTTGTTTGGCAAGGGCGTTGCCGTCGATCAGGTGGGCAGGCATGGAGGCTGGGCGGGTTCGTGGCCGGGAGGTGGAGGTGCCGCCGCGCGCCGGAGCGCGGGCTGGGCTAAAGGCGGAATTATAAAGGTTGCGTGGGGCTTGCCGCACGGAGCTTGACCGGGTGCAAGGGCCGGGCGGGGGCAGCGCTGGTAGCATCGGCCGCATGCACACCGCGCTGCCGTCCCTGTTGTCCCACCCCTTGCTGCTGTTGCTGTCCCTGGCGGCACTGCTGTGGGCGCTGACGCGCCGGCCCTGGCGGCTGTTGCGGCGCAATGCGCTGCAGAACGCCTGGCTGGGTGCGATGTTGCTGGTGGCGCTGCTGTGGACGTTGCGCGCCACGCTGGTTGGCGGGCTGGTGATCCAGTTGCTCGGCGCCACGCTGATGGTGACGCTGTTCGGGCTGCCGCTGGCGCTGCTGTCGCTGTTCGTGGTGGACGTGGTGTCGCTGTTCGGGCTCGAATACCTGGCCGGGCACGGCTGGGCCCAGTTCGACTGGCCCTCGCTGTGGGTGCGCTACGTCTGGCTGGCGCTGCTGCCGGCGCTGATCTCCGCGGCGCTGCAGGCAATGATGCGGCGCCTGCTGCCACGCCATCCGTTCGTCTTTATCCTGGGGCACGGCTATTTCACGGCCGGGCTGGCCGCGCTGGGCGCCAGCGCTGCGGAGGCCGGCTGGCGCCACCTGACGGCGCCGGGCCTGCCATGGAGCGTTGCCGACACCCTGACGGCAGCCGTCATCCTGGCCTTTGGCGAGGCCTTCCTGACCGGCATGCTGGTGGCGATTTTTGTGGTCTATCGGCCACAATGGGTCGTCACGTTCCGGGACGAGGAATACCTGGACCGCTGACGGGGCTGAGGGGATGCAGAGGCGGCGCCGGACGGCGCGCCGAGAGGGCAGCCGGTGCGGCCGCGGGCCGCACCGGGTCAGGCGGAGGCAGGCGCCAGCCGCTCAGCTGTTGCGCGATAGCGCCAGGCGCAGCAGGTCGGCGACGGTGTTGACGTTGAGCTTTTCCATGATGTTGGCGCGGTGCGCCTCCACGGTCTTGATGGAAATGCCCAGGTCGTCGGCGATCTGCTTGTTCAGGCGGCCGGCCACGATGCGCTCCAGCACCTGCTGTTCGCGCGTGGTCAGCTTGCCCAGCAGGTCCTTGGCGGCGCGCTGCTCGCGTGCGGCGGAATGGTCGGTGCGGGCTTTGGTCAGCATGCGCTCGACCAGTGCGCGCAGCTCGGACTCATCGAAGGGCTTTTCTATGAAGTCGATGGCGCCGCGCTTCATCGTCGACACCGCCATCGGCACGTCGCCGTGGCCGGTGATAAAGACGATGGGAATGTCGATCTGCTCGGCCAGCATGCGCTCCTGCAACTCCGGGCCGCTCATGCCGGGCATGCGCACGTCGAGGATCAGGCACGATACCTGGCTGGCATCGTAGGCGGCGAGGAACTGCTCGGCGCTGGTGAAGCTGCGCACCTGATAGCCATTGCCCTCCAGCAGCCAGGTCAGCGAGTCGCGCATGGCTTCATCGTCGTCGACGATGAACACGGTCTCGCCGCGGTGGGGCGTGGGGTTTGGCGTTGCGGTCATGTAGTCTCCTCGGGACAACAATTCATTGCTGCGAAGTGTAACCGGCAGCGGCCCTCTGTGGCGAGACAGGCCCCCCACATCCGTGGGGAAACGGGGCGGGCCGGCTTTTTCTGGAATCCTTGGGTACGCCCGGGCGCGAAGGCCCCGGCAACAGGGCCTGTGGAGCGGCTTAATGTTCGGCCAGCGCCGATTGCAGCGGCAGCATGATTTTAAATGTACATCCGATGCCGTCGGCATTGTTCTCCACCCACAGGCGGCCCTGGTGCGACTCGATGATCGAGCGGCAGATGTTCAGCCCCATGCCCATGCCGTCGGACTTGGTGCTGAAGAAGGGCTCGAACAGGCGCTCCTTGGTGGCTTCGTCCACGCCCGGGCCCTGGTCGATCACGTCGATATGGACGTTGTCGCCGATCTCGCCCGGCTCCACCCGCGCATGCAGGCGCACCACGCCGCCGGCATGCAGGGCGGGCAGGCCGGCCATGGCCTCGACCGAGTTCTTGAGCAGGTTCACCAGCACCTGCTCGATCAGCACCGGGTCGACATAGACCGTCAGCGGCGGGGTCGGCAGGCGGGTCAGGATGGTGACGCGGCGGCGCGTGGCCTCCAGGTCGGCCAGGCCTACCGCGTCGGCGACGATGTCGTGCAGCGCGGCTTCGCGCCGCTGCGGCTGGCTGCGCTTCACGAAGCCGCGGATGCGGCTGATGATGGTGCCGGCGCGCACCGCCTGGGCCGAGGTCTTCTCCAGCACCGGGATCAGGTCCTCGGGCGTGCTGCGGCCCGAGTGCAGCCGCGCCACCGCACCCATGCAGTAGTTGTTGATGGCCGCCAGCGGCTGGTTCAGCTCGTGCGCCAGCGACGACGCCATCTCGCCCATGGTGGTCAGGCGGCTGGTGAACTGCAGGCGCTCTTCATGCTGGCGCGCCATTTCCTCGGCGGCCTTGCGCGCGGTGATGTCGGTGGCGATCTGCATCTGCGCCAGGTGGCCGTCGACCCACTGGATATAGCGGCGGCGCACTTCGAACCATTTCTGCATGTCGGGCACAAACACTTCGCGCGCATCCGATGCGTACGGCATCAGCTCGGACGCCGGCAGGCCGGCATAGGCGTCGACATAGTCGGTGTTGTCGCTCGAGACCTGGTCCTTGTCGAGGTCGTCGCCGGCCAGCTTCAGGTGGCCCTCGGCCTCCCAGCCGAACAGCTGGCGGTAATAGCGGTTGGCAAAGAGCAGCTCCGCCTTGTCGGTGGCCAGCACCGACACCGCGGCGTCCAGGCTTTCCAGCACCGTGGTGAAGCGGTCATGCGCCGCGGCCAGTTCCTCGCGCGCGCGCTTGGGCTCGGTGATGTCCGTCATCGAGCTCATCCAGCCGGTATGGCGGCCGCGGCTGTCCACCAGCGGCGACACGTACATGCGCGCATAGAAGCTGCTGCCGTCGCGGCGCATCACGCGCATCTCATAGCCGCCGGCGGGCGACTTGCCCTGCAGGGTCAGGTCGATCTGCTTCTGCATCTCCTGCTGGTCGTTGGGCGGCCAGTAGGGGAAGGGCGGCAGGCGCCCGACCAGGTCGTTCTCCTGCCAGCCGGTCATGCGGCAGAAGGCCGGGTTGACATAGGTGATGCGGCCGTTCAGGTCGAGCGCGCGCAGGCCGATCAGCATCGAGTTTTCCATCGCGCGCCGGAACGAGGTCTCGGCCAGCAGCGCGCGCTGTGCCTCGGAGCGGCGGCTGGTGTGGCGCCACATGCTCCACAGGCTCCACAGCAGGAAGCACGACAGCCCCACCACCAGCCACAGCAGCATGTTGTTGGGCAGGTTCGACGCCGGCGGGTAGGCATCGGCGCGCAGCGACAGCGAGTGGCCCGGCGGATCCAGCAGCACCTCATACGACAGCGCATTGCCCGGCACCGGCCGCAATGAGGTGCTGGCGCGGGTCTGGTTGTTCTTGTCGATCAGCGAGAAGCGGTAGCGCTCGGTCAGCTCGGGCGGCAGCAGGTGCGTGAGGATGCCGTTGATCGAGTACAGCGCGCCGAGCGTGCCGAGGAACTCGTTGTCGCGCACGATCGGCACTTCCATCAGCATGAAGCTGTCGCCGCGCTCGTTGACCAGCGGACGCGAATAGACCACGCGCTGGGTCTCGCGCGCGGCGTCGAAGGTGTCGAGCACTTCGGGTTCGAGCGGCTGGTCCTGGGTCTCGCGCAGGCGGCTGGCGAATTCCGAGGTCGATGGCAGCGACCAGCGGCCGCGCTTGGTGGCATCGAGCCAGTTGATGAAGACGATCTCGGGGTTTTCGCGCAGGATTTCCTGCGCCGCGGTGCGGTAGGCGCCTTGCTCAAGCTGCGCGGCGGCAATGTCGCGCGCCAGCGAGGCGAGCTGGTCCTGGTTGCTCAGCAGCGACAGGCGCACGCGCTGCTGTGCCCAGGCGGCGTCGCGGTACAGGGCGTCGCGCTGCTGCTGGCGCTCGGTTTCGTGCAGGGACCACAGGATCACGCCCATGGCCACCGTGAACAGCACGATGGCAACCAGCGGGATGAACATGAACCAGCTGGTGGCGACCAGGTTGCGCCAGCGCAGCCACCACAGCCCGCGCGGTGCGGCCACGGGGGCGCCGTCGTCGGGGCCCAGCGCCTCGATCGGCCCCAGTCCGGCCGCCGGCGAAGGGGCGTGCGCTGGATCGCCTCCGGCCGCCTTGGCTGACCCCGACGCGTCGGGAGGAAGCATGGCTGCACGCAGGCTGGAGAGAAGTCGGTCGAAAAACGGCATGGGAGGGATTGACGGCTGACCGACCAGTGTACCGAGATTATTGCGGTGCGTCGCTTGGGGAAAGCGCCAATGAAAACATTGCTGCTGCGGCCGGTGCGGGCAGGCTTATGGCGCATGGCGGGCCGGCCCGATGGTGATTCTTGGTGCGCTGCCGCATAATTCCACATTATAAAAAACGATACCGCAATTTGAAAATTTCACTTGTGTTGGACTTTGGGCTTCCATAGAATCGGTTCGACCCAAGAATGCGGGCGGAAGCCATGCGCCTGCCGCGCGGAGAAACCGGAACAGGTTTCCCGGCGGTGGCCCGATGCAAGGCGGCATGGCGCCGGATCCGCAAGTCGGTGCGAGTCATACGTAAGTAAAGTCGTGTCCGGGCGCTGCCAGCGCGGGCGCGGAAGCAAAGAATTCACCCAGGAGACAGTCATGTCCGCCGTACCAGAGCAGATTCTCGGCGCCTCGAGCGCCAACGACGCCGATCCCCAGGAGACCCATGAATGGCTCGACGCCCTGCAGGGCGTCCTGGCCGCCGAAGGTCCGGCGCGCGCCGCTTTCCTGATCGACAAGCAGATCGAATACGCACGCGTGAACGGCGTCACCCAGCCGTTCCACGCCGAGACGCAGTACATCAACACGATTCCGGTCGAGCAGCAGGCCCGCATCCCCGGCGACCAGGACATCGAGCACCGCATCCGCTCGTACACCCGCTGGAACGCCATGGCGATGGTGCTGCGCGCCAACAAGCACACCAACGTCGGCGGCCACATCTCGTCGTTTGCCTCGGCGGCCACGCTGTATGACGTCGGCTACAACCACTTCTGGCGCGCCCCGTCGGAAGCCAGCGGCGGCGACCTGGTCTTCGTGCAGGGCCACTCGGCTCCGGGCGTGTATTCGCGCGCCTTCCTGCTCGGCCGCCTGACCCAGGACCAGCTCGACAACTTCCGCCAGGAAGTGGACGGCAAGGGCATCTCGTCCTACCCGCACCCGTGGCTGATGCCGGACTTCTGGCAGTTCCCGACGGTGTCGATGGGCCTGGGCCCGATCATGGCCATCTACCAGGCCCGCTTCATGAAGTACCTGGACAGCCGCGGCCTGGCCAAGGCCGGCGACCGCAAGGTCTGGGCCTTCCTGGGCGACGGCGAGACCGACGAGCCGGAATCGCTGGGCGCGATCGGCATGGCCGGCCGCGAGAAGCTCGACAACCTGGTCTTCGTCATCAACTGCAACCTGCAGCGCCTGGACGGTCCGGTGCGCGGCAACGGCAAGATCATCCAGGAACTGGAATCCGAATTCCGCGGTGCCGGCTGGAACGTGATCAAGGTGGTGTGGGGCAGCAAGTGGGATTCCCTGCTGGCGCGCGACACCAAGGGCCTGCTGATGAAGCGCATGATGGAATGCGTGGACGGCGAGTACCAGACCTTCAAGGCCAAGGACGGCGCCTATGTGCGCGAGCACTTCTTCAACACGCCTGAACTCAAGGCGATGGTGGCCGACTGGTCCGACGACGATATCTGGCGCCTGAACCGCGGCGGCCACGATCCGCACAAGATCTATGCCGCCTACAAGTCCGCCAGCGAGCACAAGGGCCAACCCACGCTGATCCTGGCCAAGACCATCAAGGGCTATGGCATGGGCGACGCCGGCCAGGCCATGAACGTGGCCCACCAGCAGAAGAAGATGCCGGTGGACGCGATCCGCAAGTTCCGCGACCAGTTCAGCATTCCGGTTGCCGACGACAAGCTGGAAGAAGTGCCGTACATCACCTTCGAGGAAGGCTCGAAGGAACTGGAATACATGCGCCAGGCGCGCATGAACCTGGGCGGCTACCTGCCGGCCCGCCGCCAGAAGGCCGAGGCGCTGCCGGTGCCGCAACTGTCGGCGTTCGACGCGCTGCTCAAGGCCACCGGCGAAGGCCGCGAAGTGTCCACCACCATGGCCTTCGTGCGGATCCTGAACACGCTGCTGAAAGACAAGCAGATCGGCAAGCACGTGGTGCCCATCGTCCCGGACGAGTCGCGCACCTTCGGCATGGAAGGCCTGTTCCGCCAGGTCGGCATCTGGAACCAGGAAGGCCAGAAGTACGTGCCGGAAGACCATGACCAGCTGATGTTCTACAAGGAATCGCAGACTGGCCAGGTGCTGCAGGAAGGCATCAACGAAGCCGGCGCCATGTGCGACTGGATCGCCGCCGCCACGTCGTACTCGACGCACGGCGTGCAGATGATCCCGTTCTACATCTACTACTCGATGTTCGGCATTCAGCGTATCGGCGACCTGTGCTGGGCTGCTGCCGACATGCGCTCGCGCGGCTTCCTGCTGGGCGGCACCGCCGGCCGCACCACGCTGAACGGCGAAGGCCTGCAGCATGAGGACGGCCACTCGCACGTGTTCCACGCCGCCATCCCGAACTGCATCTCGTACGACCCGACCTTCCAGTACGAGCTGGCGGTGGTCATGCAGGACGGCCTGCGCCGCATGTACGCCGAGCAGGAAGACGTCTACTACTACCTGACGGTGATGAACGAGAACTACGAGCATCCGGAAATGCCGGCTGGCGTAGAGCAAGACATCGTCAAGGGCATGTACCAGTTCCGCAAGGGCGTCGAGAACAGCAACGCGCCGCGCGTGCAGCTGCTGGGCTCGGGCACGATCTTCCGCGAGGTGATCGCCGCTGCTGACCTCCTCAAGAAGGACTGGGGCGTGGAGTCGGACCTGTGGGGCTGCCCGAGCTTCACCGAGCTGGCCCGCGAAGGCCACGACGTCGAGCGCTTCAACCTGCTGCACCCGACCGAGACCCCGCGCGAATCGCACGTGGCCAAGAGCCTGAAGTCGGCCCGCGGCCCGGTGATCGCCTCCACCGACTACGTGCGCGCCTTTGCCGAGCAGATCCGTCCGTTCGTGCCGCGCCGCTACGTGGTGCTGGGCACCGACGGCTTCGGCCGCTCGGATACGCGCGAGAAGCTGCGCCACTTCTTTGAAGTGGACCGCTACTGGGTCACGCTGGCCGCGCTCAAAGCGCTGGCCGACGAGGGTGCGATCGGCCGCGACAAGGTCGCCGAGGCCATCAAGAAGTACAACCTCGACCCGAACAAGCCCAACCCGATGTCGGTCTGATCCGGCAGCCAGCACCCACCCCCGCAGTACGGCAACGCCGTGCCGCGGGCGCCCCGGTCAGAGCCCGGACGGCGCCTTGCGGCACGGCGGCGTGACAGAAGCGGGCGGCGAAGGTAATCTCGCCGCTTGCGGACGTCGCGCGTGCCGGCCTGCCCAGGAGACACTGAATGAGTCAAGCGATTGAAATCAAGGTGCCGGATATCGGCGACTATGACGCCGTTCCCGTCATTGAAGTGCATGTGAAACCCGGCGACAGCATCAACGCGGAAGACGCGCTGGTGACGCTGGAGTCGGACAAGGCCACCATGGACGTGCCCTCGCCGCAGGGCGGCTTGGTCAAGGAAGTCAGGATCAAGGTTGGCGACAACGTTGCTGAAGGCTCGGTGCTGGTGATGCTGGAGCCGGCCGGCCAGGCCGCTGCTGCGCCCGCGCCTGCAGCCGCACCGGCGCCTGCCGCCGCTGCACCGGCCCCGGCACCCGCCACAGCCCCCGCGCCGGCCCCGGCCGCAGCGCCGGCTGGCGGTGGCGGCATCATCGAGGTGAAGGTGCCTGATATCGGCGACTACGACGCCGTGCCGGTCATCGAAGTCCACGTCAAGGCAGGCGACACCATCAACGCTGAAGACGCCGTGGTGACGCTGGAGTCCGACAAGGCCACCATGGACGTGCCGTCGCCGCAAGGCGGCGTGGTCAAGGAAGTCAAGGTCAAGGTCGGTGACAACGTGGCCGAAGGCACGCTGCTGCTGATCCTGGAAGGCGCCGCCGCAGCGGCCGCCCCGGCCGCTGCCACCGCGGCACCGGCTCCGGCTGCCAGCGCGCCCGCACCGGCACCGGCCCCCGCAGCAGCCGCCGCCCCGGCTCCGGCCGCAGCGCCTGCTGCCGCGCCGGCCGCCGCTGGCGCAACCGGCAAGGCCGCCCACGCCAGCCCCTCGGTGCGCAAGTTCGCACGCGAGCTGGGCGTGGACGTGTCGCGCGTGCCGGGCACCGGCCCCAAGGGCCGTATCACCCAGGAAGACGTGCAGGGCTACGTCAAGGGCGTGATGAGCGGCCAGGCCGCCGCGCCCGCGCAGGCCGCCGCGGCTGGCGCCGGTGGTGGCGAGCTCGGCCTGCTGCCATGGCCGAAGGTCGATTTCACCCGCTTCGGCGAGGTCGAAAGCAAGGCCCTGTCGCGCATCAAGAAGATCTCGGGCGCCAACCTGCATCGCAACTGGGTCATGATCCCGCACGTCACCAACCATGACGAAGCGGACATCACCGAACTGGAAGCCTTCCGCGTCCAGCTGAACAAAGAAAACGAGAAGGCCGGCATCAAGGTGACGATGCTCGCGTTCATGATCAAGGCCACCGTGGCGGCGCTGAAGAAGTTCCCGAACTTCAATGCCTCGCTGGACGGTGACAACCTGGTGCTGAAGAAGTACTTCAATATCGGTTTCGCCGCCGACACTCCGAACGGCCTGGTCGTGCCGGTGATCAAGGACGCCGACAAGAAGGGCGTGCTGGAGATCAGCCAGGAGATGAACGAACTGGCCAAGCTGGCGCGCGACGGCAAGCTCAAGCCGGACCAGATGCAGGGCGGCTGCTTCTCGATCTCGTCGCTGGGCGGCATTGGCGGCACGTACTTCACGCCGATCATCAATGCGCCGGAAGTGGCCATCATGGGCGTGTGCAAGTCGTACCAGAAGCCCGTGTGGGACGGCAAGCAGTTCGTGCCGCGCCTGACGCTGCCGCTGTCGCTGTCGTGGGACCACCGCGTCATCGACGGTGCCGAGGCCGCGCGCTTCAATACGTACTTCGGGCAACTGCTGGCGGATTTCCGCCGGATCCTGCTGTAAGCGGGGTTGCGCCGGGCGGGCAGGCCGACGGCCTGGCCTGCCCGGCGCACCACGCGCAACCGGGAGCGAGCCATGACTACCTGCGTGGTCGTCAGGAAGGGCGCCGAGGTGGCCATCGCGGCAGACGCGCTGGTCACCTTTGGCGACACGCGTCTGTCGCGCGCCTACGAGCGCAACCAGAAGGTGTTCCCGGTGGGCGATGGCTTTATCGCGCTGGCCGGGACCACCGCGCACTTCCCGGTCATGCGCACGCTGCTGGCGGGGCTGGGCGAGGAGTGCCGGCTGGGCTCGCGCGATGACGTGTTCCGCACCTTCCTGAAGGTGCATGAGAAGCTGAAGTCGGACTATTTCGTCAACACCAAGGAAGACGAGGACGATCCCTACGAGTCGTCGCAGATCGTATGCCTGATCGCCAATCCGGCGGGCATCTTCGGCGTCTACTCGTACCGCGAGGTGTTTTCGTTCGACCGTTTCTGGGGCATCGGCTCGGGCCGCAACTACGCGCTGGGCGCGATGCATGCGGTCTATGACCGGCCGGACCTGGACGCGGGCGAGATCGCGCGTATCGGCGTCGATGCGGGCGTGGAGTTCGACAAGAGTTCGGCGGGGCCGATCGAGGTGCACACCGTGCGGCTGCACGAGGGTGACGCCGCACCGGCGCCGGCGGCTGGCGGTACCGCGGGCGGCAATCCGTCGACCGGCAAGACAGCACCCGACAGCGCGGCAACCAACAACGACGGCGCGCCCTGAAGCCGAGAGGCGGGCGCGCATAGAGGAGCAAACATGAGTGTGATCGAAGTCAAGGTGCCGGATATCGGCGATTTCGACGCGGTGGAAGTGATCGAGGTGCTGGTCAAGGCCGGCGACACGGTCGAGGTGGAACAGTCCCTGATCGTGCTGGAATCCGACAAGGCCAGCATGGACGTGCCGTCGTCGGCCGCCGGCAAGGTGATTGAGGTCAAGGTCAAGGTCGGCGACAAGGTCGGCCAGGGCGCGGTGATCTGCACCATCGAGGCCCAGCAGGCCGCGGCCGCCCCGGCGCCCGCGCAAGCTCCGGCACCGGCGCAGGCTCCCGCACCCGCGGCGGCTGCTCCGGCCCCGGCTCCTGCCGCCGCCAGCCACAGCGGCGGCGCCGATATCCAGTGCGAGATGCTGGTGCTGGGCGCCGGCCCCGGCGGCTATTCGGCCGCCTTCCGTGCCGCGGACCTGGGCATGAACACCGTGCTGGTGGAGCGCTACGGCACCCTGGGCGGCGTCTGCCTGAACGTGGGCTGCATCCCGTCCAAGGCGCTGCTGCACAACGCCGCCGTGATCGACGAAGCCAAGGCGCTGGCCGCCCACGGCATCCTGTTCGGCGAAGCCAAGATCGACCTCGACGGCCTGCGCCACTACAAGAACCAGGTGGTGGGCAAGCTGACCGGCGGCCTGGCCGGCATGGCCAAAGCGCGCAAGGTGCAGGTGGTGCGCGGCATCGGCAACTTCCTCGACCCGCACCACATGGAAGTCGAACTGACCGAGGGCGAGGGCAAGCGGAGCACCGGCAAGAAGACCGTGATCCGTTTCGAGAAGGCCATCATCGCCGCCGGCAGCCAGGCGGTGAAGCTGCCCTTCATCCCGGAAGACCCGCGCATCGTCGACTCGACCGGCGCGCTGGAGCTGCCCGAAGTGCCCAACAAGATGCTGGTCATCGGCGGCGGCATTATCGGCCTGGAAATGGCCACGGTGTACAGCACGCTGGGTGCCGACATCGACGTCGTGGAAATGCTCGACGGCCTGATGGGCGGCGCCGACCGCGACCTGGTCAAGGTCTGGGAAAAGAAGAACAAGGACCGCTTCGGCAAGGTCATGCTGAAGACCAAGACGGTCGGCGTGGAAGCCAGGCCGGACGGCATCTACGTCAAGTTCGAAGGCGAGGCCGCGCCGGCCGAGCCGCAGCGCTACGACCTGGTGCTGGTGTCGGTGGGCCGCTCGCCTAACGGCAAGCGCATCAGCGCCGAGAAGGCCGGCGTTGCCGTGACCGACCGCGGCTTTATCGACGTCGACAATCAGTTGCGCACCAACGTGCCGCATATCTTTGCGATCGGCGATATCGTCGGCCAGCCGATGCTGGCGCACAAGGCCGTGCACGAAGCCCACGTGGCGGCGGAAGCCGCCCATGGCGAGAAGGCTTACTTCGACGCCAAGCAGATCCCGTCGGTGGCCTTCACCGATCCGGAAGTGGCCTGGGCCGGCCTGACCGAAGACGAGTGCAAGGCGAAGGGGATCAAGTACAGCAAGGGCGTGTTCCCCTGGGCGGCCTCGGGCCGCGCCATCGCCAACGGCCGCGACGAGGGCTTCACCAAGCTGATCTTCGACGAGGAAACCCATCGCGTGATCGGCGGCGGCATCGTCGGCACGCATGCAGGCGACCTGATCAGCGAGGTCTGCCTGGCGATCGAGATGGGCGCCGACGCGGTGGATATCGGCAAGACCATCCATCCGCACCCGACGCTGGGTGAGTCGATCGGCATGGCGGCGGAGATCTATGAAGGTACGTGTACTGACGTGCCGCCTCCGCGCAAGCGCTGAGCGCCGGTCGCTGCAAGCGAAAAAGCCCGCCTGTCCAGGCGGGCTTTTTCATGGGCAATTATGCAATTAACCGCCAAAATTTGCCGGCATCCGCGAGGTCTGGTTGCCATGACCGCTTGCGTCGCGGCCAGGGTGCAGATTGCAACAGGAGCGGCGCAAGATCTTCGCTGCCTATACTGAATTCAGCCGGCATGCACCTCAATGCAACCGAGGGCGGCACTGCATATTCGCACGCGGCCGTTCGCTTGCCAGATGCCTGCTGGCGGGATCCGGTGGCCCCCCCCCCGGTGGCTACCGTTCAGCTGACAAGGAGGCACGACGTGTTCAGGCATCTTCTTGTTGCGGTAGACGGCTCCGCTCTGGCCGAAGCGGCCTTTCGCAAGGCACTGGCGTTCGCGCAGGAGACACAGGCCAGCATTACGGCGGTGCGCGCCTGCCCGGATTTCCACATCACGACTTACCACACCGAAATGCTCACCGACACCCGAGAGCAGTTCGAAGAGGCGGTCCTCGAGGACGCATCGAAATACCTCGACGGCATTGCGCGAGAGGCCGCCGCGGCAGGCGTGCCTTGTGACACCAGCAGTGTGGTCGACGATCACCCCTACGATGCCATCATCAAGGCTGCCGAAGAAAAGGATTGTGACCTGATTGTCATGGCGTCTCATGGACGCAGGGGTGTGAAGGGGCTGCTGATCGGCAGCGAAACCCTGAAGGTACTGACCCACAGCAAGATTCCGGTGCTGGTATATCGCTGAACGTTGGGGCCGCCGGCATCGATGCCGCCGGACACGTTTGTGATGCCACCATGGTTGCCCGTCATGGGCGCCATAAAGGATCCACCATGAGTAATCGCCGCTATGTCGTGATGATCGACCAGCCCAGGGACGTTGCCGACGAGCAGATGGCAGAGTACATCAAGCATGCCATCGCCGGCTGGGGTGCCGGATTGCCCCCGCCTCCGGCGGACAGCCCGTTCTTCGACCTGGATGTGTTGTCGGTAACAGTGATCAGCAAACCGCACAAGGACCATCCATGAAGGATGCGCCCGGTTCAGGGAGTTATCCCGGCCGTTACTGGCACTTCCTGGATGACGGCCGCATGCAATGCGACCTGTGTCCGCGCCACTGCCGCCTGCATGGCGAGCAGCGCGGCGCTTGCTTCGTGCGCCAGCGGGTCGGCGATCGGATGGTGCTGACTGCCTACGGCCGCTCATCGGGCTTCTGTATCGATCCTGTCGAAAAGAAGCCGCTCAACCACTTTTACCCGGGCTCCGCCGTCCTGTCGTTCGGCACGGCCGGCTGCAACCTGGCCTGCAAGTTCTGTCAGAACTGGGACATCAGTAAATCGCGTGAGATGGAAACCCTGGCCGATGCGGCCATGCCCGAAGCGATCGCCGCATCGGCGGCGGCGCATGGTTGCAAGAGCGTGGCTTTCACCTACAACGACCCGGTGATCTTCGCCGAATACGCCATGGACGTAGCCGATGCCTGCCACGATCTGGACATCAAGGCGGTGGCGGTGACCGCCGGGTATATCGGCGCCGAAGCGCGGCGTGATTTCTACGCCAGGATGGATGCGGCAAACGTCGACCTGAAAGGCTTTACCGACGAGTTCTATGTTGCCTTCACCGGGGCGCACCTGCAGCCGGTACTGGAGACGCTCCGGTACCTGAAACACGAAACCGATGTCTGGCTGGAGATCACGACGCTGCTCATTCCCGGCAAGAACGACAGCGATGACGAGATTCGCGCCGAGGCCCAGTGGATCGCCAGGGAGCTTGGCCCCGACGTCCCGCTGCACTTCACCGGATTCCATCCGGACTACAAGATGCGCGACGTGCCGCCGACCCCGTGTTCCACCCTTGCGCGTGCTCGCAAGCATGCGCTGGCGGAGGGGCTGCATTACGTCTACACCGGCAACGTCCACGACACCGCCGGTGCCACCACCTATTGCCCTGTTTGCCGCGCGCAGCTCATTGTGCGCGACTGGCATGCGATCGAAAGCTATCGCCTGACTCCCACGGGAACTTGCCCGGACTGCTTTACGCAGATTGCAGGACGTTTCGGGAGTTTTGAGCGTCAGTTCGGGCGGCGGCGGATTCCTGTGCACATCGGAGAATAGGACTGCATGCAGGCCCGGACCCCACGGCCGCTGGTCACTGGGACCAACCTGGTGGAAAGGTGAAGAGCAAAAAAAAAGCCCGACCTGTAGAGGTCGGGTTTAACGATACCTTTGGACAAGGAGACCGCGGTACCGAGGAGACATCGGCAGACAAGGCAGCGCCGGTGCAACTCAGTCAGGGCACTACCTTCATCGTTGGCAAAGCACACCGCAAACGCCAGGCGTCGATATGCTTTGCCAACGGACCGGCCGCAGCCGGTCCATCTTCAACGCAGGCAGCTATCAGGCAGCCGTGGTCTTCTTCGCCGTGGCCGTACGGGCCGTGGCGCTGGCTTGCTGGGCAGCCTTGGTGGCAGCCGTTGCCGCAGCCTGGAAGTTGGTTTCAGCGATTTCGACCGCTTGCTTGGTCGCCTTCTGCACCGACTCGTAGGCGTTGTTGGCAGCGGAGATCGCCGACTTCACGATGGCCACGGTCGATTCCGAACCGGCCGGGGCGTTCTTGGCGAGGTTCTCGACCAGGGCTTGCACGTTCTTCGAGCCTTCGGCCAGTTGGGCCTCGGCTACCTTGGTGAACTCGCTCTGGGTTTCCGAAGCGATTTCATACAGGTGGCGGGTGTAGGCCAGGGTCTTTTCGGCAACCGGCTGCACGGCTGCGGCCTGGATGGCCAGCAGTTCCTGCGCGTCCTTAGCCGACAGTGCCTTCTTGGCGTTGTCGACGCCTTCTGCGAACGAGGTCTTGACGACCTGCAGGTTCAGCTCGACGAGCTTTTCGACGCCTTCAAACGCCTTGGTGGTCAGGCCGAACAGCGTTTCGAGGTTGGCCTTTTGCGCTGCTGCAACTTGTTCCGGGGTGAGGATCATTGCTGGTCTCCAGTGGTGAACTTCAAGGTCTAGCAAATTAAGCCGCCTAGATGTCAGGGCCGTGACGGTGTTGTGCCCGATTCGGCCAGCCCAGGCGTGTGGGTGGGTCAAGACGCATTTCTTGTTTGGTGCGCCGCAACAATTCCTATTGTAGGGACGCCGGATTCAATGTCAAGTGGATTTTGTGCGATGCACAAGACAGTGTTGCAGACGATGTGCGAATGTGGCGGCTGCGCCATCCCGGCGCGCTCCGACGATGGCCGGGCAGGGGTGCTACCATCCCGGATTGCCCGCGCCCGCACGGCTGGCCGCCGCCGGGAATCCAACAAGACGTGAACCGAACCGCCCAGGCCACTTCCATGCTCGCCTTTTACGCCGACCACTTTGTGCTGCCACTGCCACCCGGGCACCGTTTCCCGATGCGCAAGTACAGCATGCTGCGCGATGCCGTCGCGGCGCAGGTGCCGGGGCTGCGCCTGGTGGAGGCGCCGCGCGCGGGCGACGACGCCTTGTTGCTGGCGCACACGCCCGGGTACGTGCAGGCCGCGTCAGCCGGCACGCTCGACGCGGCGCGCCAGCGTGAAATCGGCTTCCCATGGTCCGAGGCCATGGTGGAACGTTCGCGGCGCTCTGCCGGCGCCACCATCGAGGCCTGCAGGACGGCACTGCGCGAAGGCATTGCCGTGAACCTGGCGGGCGGTACCCACCATGCGTATGCCGACAAGGGCGGCGGCTTCTGCGTGTTCAACGATGCCGCCATTGCGGCGCGCGTGCTGCAGCGCGATGGCGCCGTGCGCCGCGTGGCCGTGGTCGACCTGGACGTGCACCAGGGCAACGGCACCGCGTCGATCCTGCAAGGCGATTCCTCCGTGTTCACGCTGTCGCTGCATGGCGAGAAGAACTATCCGTTCCGCAAAGAGGCCAGCGACCTGGACGTCGGCCTGCCGGACGGCTGCGACGACGACACCTATGCGCAGGCGCTGCGGGCGGCGCTGGACACGCTGTTCAGCCGCTTCGATCCTGAACTGCTCATCTACCTGGCCGGTGCCGATCCGCATGAGGGCGATCGCCTCGGGCGGCTCAGGCTGACCCTGGCGGGCCTGGCACGGCGCGACCGGCTGGTGTTCGATGCCGCGCATGCACGCCAGTTGCCGGTGGCGGTGGCGATGGCGGGCGGCTACGGCAACCGGATCGAGGACACGGTTGCGGTCCACACGCAGACTGTGAGCCTGGCCGCGCAATATCACGCGCGCCATGCACAGGGGGCGCTGGCCTCATGAGCGGCGTGATGGAGCAAGGCGGCGCGGCGGCAAGCGCCCGCGCCACGCTGTGGGTGGCGTCGATGCCGTGGCTGTTCGTGCTGATCTGGAGCACCGGCTTTATCGTCGCCAAATACGGCATGCCGTATGCGGAGCCGATGACCTTCCTGTTTCTGCGCTTTGCCGGCGTGATCGTGCTGATGGTGCCATTCGTGCTGCTGGCGCGGGTGCCGCTGCCGCGCCTGCCAGGCAAGGCGGAAACGGACTGGCGCGCGGTCGGCCATATCGCCGTCGCCGGGCTGCTGCTGCAGACGGGCTACCTGGGCGGCGTCTGGGCGGCGATCAAGCTTGGCATGCCTGCCGGCGTATCGGCGCTGATCGTCGGCATGCAGCCGATCCTGACCGCGCTGATCGCCACGCGCATGGGTGAGCGCATCGGCGCGCGCCAGTGGTTGGGGCTGCTGCTGGGCATTGCCGGCGTGGCGCTGGTAGTGGCCAACAAACTGGGTGCCAGCGGGCTCACGCCGGCAAGCCTGGCACTTGCGGCTGGCGCCTTGCTCAGCATCACGGTCGGCACGGTCTACCAGAAGCACTTCTGCCCGGTGTTCGACCTGCGCATGGGCTCGGTGATCCAGTTCGCCGCGGCGGCACTTGCGTGCGTGCCGTTCATGTTCCTGTTCGAGACCCGCGCGGTGCAGTGGAGTGCGGCGATGTTCGGTGCCATGGCGTGGTCGGTGGTGGCGCTGTCGATCGGCGCAATCTCGCTGCTGTTCCTGCTGATCCGGCAGGGCGCGGCCACCAAGGTGTCGAGCCTGATGTACCTGACGCCGCCCACTACCGCGGTGATGGCCTGGCTGCTTTTCGGCGAGCGCTTTCCGCCGCTGGCCGCCGCCGGCATGGTGCTCGCGGCGCTGGGTGTCGCACTTGTCATCCGCCGCTAGCCGCGGCGCGTTCGTGTCGCGTATGCGGTTACTTCAGAGTATTCCTATTCCATCCTGTCCCGTCCACGTCTCATGAAACCGCAAGCCGAGTCGCGCAGTGCCTATCCGTACTTCCAGCCGATCACCACGCGTTGGATGGATAACGATGTCTATGGCCACGTTAACAACGTTGTCTACTACAGTTATTTTGATACCGTGGTGAATACCTACCTGATCCGGCGGGGCGTGCTCGATGTCACGTCGGGCGACACGATCGGGCTGGTGACCGAGACGCAGTGCAACTACTTCTCATCGCTCAGCTTCCCCGAGACCGTGGTGGCCGGCCTGCGCGTGGCAAGGCTGGGCACGTCGAGCGTGCGCTATGAGGTCGGGCTGTTCAGCGGCGACAACGAGACCGCCGCCGCGCAGGGGCATTTCATCCACGTCTATGTCGATCGCGCCACGCGCCGGCCGGTGCCGTTGCCCGAGCCGCTGCGCGAGGCGCTGCTGCCGTTGGTGATGACCGACGCGGTGACGGGCGGGCAAGGGTAAGAACGGGGCAACAGGAGATGAACAAGATGTCCCACGAGGTGCAACTCGGTTCGCAGGATGCCGTGGACTGCGTGGATCGCGCGATCCTGACGCGGCGTTCGGTGCGGGCCTTTCTCGATACGCAGGTGCCGCGCCGGACCGTCGAAGAAATCCTGGCCGTGGCCAGCCGTGCGCCGTCGGGCACCAATACGCAGCCGTGGCGCGTCTATGTGCTGTCTGGCGAGGCCAAGGCCAAGCTTTGTGCCGATGTGCTGGGCGCCTATGAAGACCCCGAGCGCGACAGCAAGTACCTGGAGGAGTATCCGTACTACCCGCGCGAGTGGGCCGATCCCTACTTGTCGCGGCGGCGCAAGGTGGGCTGGGACCTGTACGGGCTGCTTGAGATCAGCCGCGAAGACAAGGCGCGCATGCATGAACAGCACGCGCGCAACTTCCGTTTCTTCGATGCGCCGGTGGGGATGATCTTCACCATCGACCGCATCATGGAGCAGGGCAGCTGGCTGGACTACGGCATGTTCCTGCAAAGCATCATGGTCGCCGCCCGGGCGCGCGGGCTCGATACCTGCCCGCAGGCGGCGTTCACGCAGTTCCACAAGATCATTGGCAGTCACCTGAGGCTGCCGCCGGAGGAAATGGTGGTGTGCGGCATGTCACTGGGTTTTGCCGACCCGGAGGCGATCGAGAACCAACTGACCACGGAACGTGAACCGGTCAGCGGGTTCGCGCGTTTCCTCTCATAGTAAAGCTTGTATCAATGTGTAACGATGAATGCCGATATACAAGGTGACTTCCCTGTATTGGCTGGAGCGTTTCCAAGGGGCAGCAAGGTGAACCCGGGTACGCCTGGGGCAAGCCAGAGGCAGTTCGCATGCAAACGTGACCTTTTGGTTTCTTTTTCCACAATGTGGAAATGTTTGCAAATCGAACTTTAAGGAGCGTCTGTAAGTCTTTAATCTTGCTAACAATTTCTTTCTTTCCTACACTAGCGCCATTCCTATGCGCTGAACGAATCATGTTCCGGTCTGATTCCATTTTTTCCAGATTCTTCGGCTCCGCACCCCTGTCCGCTGTTGCCGCCGCGGTCCTGGTGTCGGTGTCGATGGTCGCGGCGCCTGTCGCCGAAGCGGCCACCACGTCCACAACTACCCAAAAAACGTCCAAGAAGCAGGCAAAATCGGCTAACGCCGAGAAAAAGACTACTTCAAAAACTGTCGCCAAGAGTTCGCGTGGCGGCAAGGTCGCCAAGAGCGAAGCAAGCAGCACGCGCAAGGTGGTGGTGCTGAAGAACGGCAAGCGCCATACCGTCGTGGCCCAGCGCGCGGCACCCGTGCGCGCCGTCTTCACCCCGGCCAAGCCGTCGTTGGGCGAAGCCATGGGCTTGCGCGACACCGATGACGCGCTGGCACTGCGTTCCAGCGTGGCGCTGGTGATGGACCAGAACTCGAACGAGGTGCTGTTCCAGAAGAACGCCAGCGCGGTGCTGCCGATTGCCTCGATCACCAAGCTGATGACCGCGCTGGTGGTGATGGACGCCCGCCTGCCGATGGACGAAGTCCTGACCATTTCCGAGGACGACCGCGACACCGAGAAGCACAGCAGCTCGCGCCTGCGCTTCGGTACGCAGCTGACGCGCCAGGAACTGCTGCTGCTGGCGCTGATGTCGTCCGAGAACCGCGCCGCGTCGGCGCTGGGCCGCAACTATCCGGGCGGCCTGCCGGCCTTTGTGCAGGCGATGAACCGCAAGGCCCGCGAGCTGGGCATGAACGACAGCCACTTCGTCGATTCCAGCGGGCTGTCGAGCAGCAATGTGTCGAGCGCGACGGACCTGGTGCGCATGGTCAACGCGGCGTACCGCAACCCGACCATCCGCGAGTTCTCGACGCAGACCGAGCATGAGGTCAACGTGATGGGCCGCACCCAGCACTACGTCAGCACCAACCGCCTGGTGCGCGGCGGCAACTGGGAGATCGGCCTGCAGAAGACCGGCTTTATCTCCGAAGCTGGCCAGTGCCTGGTGATGCAGGCCAAGGTCCAGGGCCGCAACGTGGTGATGGTGTTCCTGGACTCGGCCGGCAAGCTGTCGCGCTTTGCCGATGCCAACCGCGTCAAGGAGTGGCTGGAGCATGCGCCGGCGCCATCGGCGCCGCAGCGTGGCTTCCCGTCGTCGCCGAACCTGACGCAGGCTCCGGGCGGCGCGCAAGCGATCCTGGCTTCGCAGCAGTCGCGCGGCATCTGATACGGAACGCCTGACCGGAAAAAACGCGCCGTGCTACGGCGCGTTTTTCTTTTTGGCGGCCGCAGCCATCAGAGGAGCTTGCCGGGGTTCATGATCCTGGCCGGGTCGAACACGGCCTTGATCTCGCGCATCAGCCGCAGTTCCAGCGGGTCCTTCATGGCCAGGAAGGCATGGCGCTTGAGCTGGCCGATGCCATGCTCGGCGCTGATGCTGCCGCCGTAGCGCATCACTTCGTCCAGCACCGCGTCGGTCACCGCATCGCCTTGCGTGGCCGCCCAGTCCCTGGGCGCGCCGGCTGGGCGCGACAGGTTGTAGTGCAGGTTGCCGTCGCCGAAGTGCCCGAAGATAAAGGGCCGGATGGCGGGGTCGAGCCCACGCAGCCGCGCTTCCATCGAGGTCATGAAGGCCGGGATCTGCTCGATCGGCAGCGAGATGTCGTGCTTCAGGTGCGGCCCGTCGGCGCGCTGTGCCTCGGAGATTTCCTCGCGCAGTTTCCACAGCGCCTGCAATTGTGCGAGCGAGGCAGACACGGCTGCATCGAGGCACAAATCGCGCTCCAGCGCCTCGCCGATGACGCGTTCGAGCAGCGCATTCAGTGCCGCTTCATCGGTGGTGTCGGCCAGCTCCACCAGCACATAGGCAGGATAGCGCTGCGCAAACGGCTCCTGCACCCCTTCCGCGTGCGTGAGCACCAGGTCCAGGCAGTCGCCGGTAAAGAACTCGAAGGCCTGCAGGCGTGCGCCGCACTGCGCGAACAGCAGCTCGTAGAATGCCAGCGACTGCGCCGGCGAGGCCACCGCCGCCAGCACCACGCTGCGCGTGTCGGTGCGCGGGAACAGCCGCAGCGCGGCCGCGGTGATCACGCCGAGCGTGCCTTCGGAGCCGATCAGCAACTGCTTCAGGTCATAGCCGGTATTGTCCTTACGCAGCGTGCGCAGGCCGTGGAAGACCTCGCCGTTGGGGAGCACGGCTTCCACGCCCAGCACCAGCTCGCGCGCCATGCCATAGCGCACCACGTTCACGCCGCCGGCATTGGTCGCAAGGTTGCCGCCGATCTGGCACGAGTCTTCGGCCGCCAGCGACAGCGGCAGCAACCGGTTGGCGTCTTGCGCCGCGCGGCGCAGGTTGCCGAGGATGCAGCCGGCCTCGGCAACCATGGTGTTGGCGATGGTGTCGAGCGAGCGCACCGCGTTCATGCGGTCCAGGCTCAGCACCACGTTCTGCGCCTGCGCATCGGGCGTGGCGCCGCCGCACAGGCCGGTATTGCCGCCGCGCGGCACCACCGGCACCGCGGCCTGCTGGCACAGCGCCAGGGCGCGCGACACCTCGTCCACGGTACGCGGCCGCAGCACGGCCTGGGCCTGGCCGCGGTAGATGCCGCGCCAGTCGGACAGCCACGGGGCGATGTCGTCGGGGTTGGTCAGGACGGTGTCGGCGCCGAGGGCCTCGGTGAGCCGCTGGGCGAATTGGCCGGTTTGCATGGTGGCGGTGTCGTTTCAGGAAAGGGAAGGGGGGCTGGCTGGGCGCGCTGTCGACGTTTCATCGGCGCGCGTGCGCAACACAAGGCCAAGCCGGCGTGCGGCGCATTGCAGGTGCGTCACCGCGGCAGCGCGGGCCGCCGCGGCATCGCCACGGCGGATGGCATCGACGATCGCTTCATGCTCGGCATGCACGGTCTCGGCCAGGCCGGCCTGGCGCAGCGTATTGGCGCGCGCGGTGGCCACGGCCTGGTGCAGCTGCAGGTTCAGGTACTGCAGCAGCTGGCGGTAGTAGGGGTTGTGCGTGGCGGCGGCAATGCCGATATGGAAGGCGGCGTCGATATCGGCGGCCGGCTGCGGGTCATAGAGATGAGCGTGCAGCCGCTGCAGCAAAGCGCTCAGTGCGGCCACGTCCCCATCGCTGCGGCGCACGGCGGCCAGCGCCGCGGCGGCGCCTTCCAGGTCGATGCGCAGGTCATACAGGTCGGCCAGCCCGCTGGCGTCGATATCGGGTTCGCGCGGCAACTGGAACCCCGCCGCGCCGGTACGCGAGCGCACCGTGCAGCCAACGCCCTGGCGTGACTCGACGAACCCCTGCGAACGCAGGTGCTCGGTGACTTCGCGGATCACCGCGGCGCTGACGCCGTACTGCTCGGCCAGCTGCCTGCCGGTCGGCAGCCGGCTGCCGACGGGGTAGGCGCCGCTTTCGATATCGGCGCGCAGCTGGCGGGTGACCTGCTCGGTGAGGGTGACGGCGCGGGTTCGCATGGGTGCCGATTATAAGGTTTGCTGGTTATCTGAAAACTAAGGGTAAACCATTGAATTGGGATGGCCGTAGCCCCAAAGCAAAACGCGCGGACTGCCATGATGGCAGTCCGCGCGTTGGCGGTGGCTGGTGATTCGGTCTTCAGGCGGCGGCTTCGGTCACGTAGCCCATGCCGCGCGAGATCTGCAGCGCCGTGTCCTTCAGGTTCTGCAGCCAGCTGTCCTGCAGCCGGTCGGCCGGCGCCGACAGCGACAGCCCGGCCACCAGCCGGCGCGAGTCGTCATAGATGCCGGCGGCAATGCAGCGCACGCCCAGTTCCAGCTCTTCATTGTCGCGCGCATAGCCGTTGGAGCGCACCCAGCTGAGTTCCCGCTCCAGCTTGGTCAGGTCGGTGATCGAAGTGCGGGTATGTCCGGCCAGTCCGGTGCGGGTGGCGTAGTTGCGCACGCGCGCGGCTTCGTCCGCAGCCAGGAACAGCTTGCCGACCGAGGTCAGGTGCAGCGGCGCGCGGCCGCCGATGGCGCGCACCACCTGCATGCCCGAGCGCTCGCTGTAGGCGCGCTCGATGTAGACGATCTCGTCGCCCTGGCGCACCGACAGGTTCACGGTCTGGCCGGTGACGCGGTGCAGTGCGCGCATCGGCGCCAGCGCCGCGTCGCGCACCGACAGGCGTGCCTTGACCAGGTTGCCCAGTTCCAGCAGCCGCATGCCGAGCCGGTAGCTGCCGGGATCGGAGCGGTCGACAAAGCGGCAGGCCACCATGTCGTTGAGGATGCGGTGGGCAGTTGAGGGATGCAGCCCCGTGGCCAGTGACAGCTCTTTCAGGCTGACCGGGTCGGCGTGCTGCGCGAGCGCGTCCAGCAGGGTCATCATGCGCTCGATGACCTGGATGGACGTCTTGCCGGGTGACTTGTCTGCGTCGGACATAGAAGGGAAAAGGAGAAATGTTGCCTTGCGGCATTTTTAAGCGTCTGCCTGATTCTATCTCGCATTGTGAAAATTTCAATAGGTGAAATGACATTACCGTAAGAAACGCCCGGTGATGTCGCTACCGGAAGTGATGTGCATTGCACCGGATTCACGCCCTTGCTGAACGGTTTGTGCGCCACACGCGCGACGCAAACGCGCATAATTGCGGGGTTTCGGGGTCTGGAGAAGTCGACAATGCGAGTTGGTCTGTTCGCCACCTGCCTGGTGGACCTGATGCGTCCGGAAATCGGGTTTTCGGTGCTCAAGCTGCTGGAAGCCGCCGGCTACGAGGTCATGGTGCCCGAGGCGCAGACCTGCTGCGGCCAGCCGGCCTACAACTCGGGCGAGCGCGCGGTGTCGCGCGACCTGGCGGAGAAATTCCTGCGCGAGTTCGAGATGTTCGACTACATCGTGGTGCCGTCGGGCAGCTGCGGCGGCATGATCCGCCAGCACTACGGCGACCTGCTGCACAACGATCCCGAACTCAACGGCCGCTATGAGCGCCTGCGCGAACGCGTGTTCGAGCTGACGGATTTCCTGGTCAACGTGGCCAGGGTGCAGACGCTGCCGTCGTCGTTCTCGGGCCATGTCACCTATCACGACTCCTGTTCCGGCCTGCGCGAGCTGGGCGTCAAGCAGCAGCCGCGTGAGCTGCTGTCGCGCCTGCCGGGCGTGCTGCTGACAGAAATGAAGGATTGCGAAGCCTGCTGCGGTTTTGGCGGCACCTTCTCGGTCAAGTACGGCAATATCTCGACGGCGATCGTCGACGAGAAGTGCGCCAACATCAAGGCCAGCGGCGCCGATACCGTGGTGCTGGGCGACCTGGGCTGCATCCTCAATATCGAAGGCCGCCTGCGTCGCACCGGCGACAGCAGCACGCGCGTGCTGCATATCGCCCAGGTGCTGGCGGGCGACGCCTGACATCCGCTGAAATCCGGGGAATCGCCACGATGCAAGTCCACAGCATGGAATTCAAGGCGCGCGCCGGCCAGAAGCTGGCCGACCAGCGCCTGCAGCAGAACCTGAAGAAGCTTTCGACCAAGTTCGTCACGGCGCGCGCCGACGCGATCCGCGATATAGACTTCGACGCCACGCGCGAGGCCCTGAAAGAGCGCCGCAACCGCGCGCTGGAAAACCTCGACGTCTGGCTGGCCACCTTCGAAGAGAACGCGGCGAAGCGCGGCGCCACGGTGCTGTTTGCCGAGACCACCGCCGATGCTGCGCGCCTGGTGGCCGAGATCGCGCAGAAGCATGGCGTGAAGAAGGTCATCAAGAGCAAGTCCATGGTGACCGAGGAAATGCGGCTGAACCAGGTGCTGGGCGAGATGGGCGTGCAGAGCATCGAGACCGACCTGGGCGAATACATCCTGCAGATCAACGACTCGGAACCGCCATCGCACATCATTGCGCCGGTGGTGCACAAGGACAAGGACGAGATCGCCGACCTGTTCGCCAGGGTCCACCACAAGCCGCGGCTGACCGAGATCCCGGAGATGACGCGCGAGGCGCGCGAAGTGCTGCGCCCGGAGTTCCTGAGCGCCGACATGGGCGTCACCGGCGGCAACTTCATCATTGCCGAGACCGGCTCGGTGGCGGTGGTCACCAACGAGGGCAACGAAGGCATGTGCACGGTGATGCCGCGCGTGCACGTGGCCGTGACCGGCATCGAAAAGGTGCTGCCGACGCTGGAAGACCTGGCCACGGTGATGCGCCTGCTGCCGCGCTCGGCCACCGGCCAGGCCATCTCGAACTACTTCTCGCTGCTGACCGGCCCGCGCGCCGAGGGCGAGCGCGACGGCCCCGAGCATATGTACTTCGTGCTGGTCGATGGCGGCCGCACCGGGCTGATCGGCGGCGACTTCCAGGAGATGCTGCGCTGCATCCGCTGCGGCGCCTGCATGAACCACTGCCCGGTCTACCAGAAGATCGGCGGCCACGCGTACGGCTGGGTCTATCCGGGCCCGATGGGCAGCGTGCTGACACCCAGCTACGTCGGCCTGGCCAATGCGATCGACCTGCCGCAGGCGGCGACCATGTGCGGCGAGTGCAACCGCGTGTGCCCGGCATCGATCCCGCTGTCGGACCTGCTGCGCAAGCTGCGCGAGAAGCAGATGGAACGCGGGCTGCGCCCGTGGCAGGAGCGCTTCGCGGTGCAGGCGTGGGGCTACGTCGCCAAACGCCCGGAGCTGTATGCCTTTGCCACCCGCATCGGCGCCTGGCTGCTGGGCCGCATGGGCGGCAGCAACAAGCTGATTGCCAGCCTGCCGATGGCGGGCAAGGGCTGGACCGAAACCCGCGACATGCCGGCCCCGTCGGGCCGCACGTTCCGCGAACTGTACAAGGAAAGGAGGGCACGTTCATGAGCGCCGCCAACAACGAAGCACTGGCGCGCATGCGTGCCGCACTGGACCAGCACCTGGCCGGATCTATGCCCGCTGGCGACCTGGTGCGCGCATGGCGCGAAGCCGGTGCGGGGCTGGCGCTGCCGCCGGTCTACGGGCAGGCGATGGAAGAACTGCTGCGCCGGCTCGAGATGTCGGCGGTGTTCGCGCAGGATAGCTGCTCGTTCTCGAGCTCGGCCGTGACGGACCAGCTGACGCGCTGGCTGGACAAGGCGGCAACGGTCTGAGGCTTCAGTACAGCACCACTAACCCTTCATCATCCCCGTCAGCGTATCCACGAATTCCAGCGACAGCCGCGACAGCGGTTCAGTCTGCACGTGGAAGATCTGCACCGAGGCATTGACCTTGGTGCGTACCGGTACCGCGACGATATTGGGCCAGCTCTGGCCGAACACGGTCATGGCATCGACCAGCGCGATGCCGGCGCCGGCCTGCGCCAGCGCGCGCGCCACGTGCGCCTGCTCCACCTGCACGCGCATATCGGGCTGGTTGCCCTCGCTGCCGAACATCTCATGGACCAGCAATCCGAACGGCACGTCCGGTCCGTAGCCGATCAGGTCTTCCCCGACCAGCTCGGCCGGGCGCACCCAACTCCGCGTGGCCAGCCGGTGATCCACCGGCACCAGTGCCACGATCGCGTTCTTTACCAGCAGGCGCGCCTCCAGATTGGGGTGCACCAGCGGCATGTTCGACACGGCCAGGTCCACCTGTCCTGACAGTAACGCGCGCAGCATATTGCCGGGGATCTGCGTTCGCACCACCACGCGCACCGCCGGGTGCGCAGCGCGAAAGCTGGCGATGGCGCGCGGCAGCACGGTTTGGCCCAGGTTGGGGCTGCATGTGAGGCGCAGGCTGCCGGTGCGGTTGGCCGCGAGGTCCTCGGCGATCTCGTTGACGCGCTCGATCCCTTCATAGACCGCATTCACTTCGCCCAGCAGGCGCCGCGCTTCCGGCGTAGGGTAGAGCCGCCCCTTGGTGCGGCGGAACAATTCCAGGCCGAGGCGTTGCTCGGTGTGCGACATCAGCCGGCTGATGGCCGGCTGCGACACGTACAGCAGCTTGGACGCACCGCTGATCGAGCCGGTCAGCATCACCGCGCGGAATACCTCGATCTGGCGCAGGTTCATTTTCATGACATTAACCTGATGTTAAGGCTGGCGGACATATAAGCATATGACAGTCAATGGCGCCATACCTACACTGAACTCCATCGACACACGCCGCGCGCCGCAGGGCACGCACCAGCGATGTGCAGGGTTTTCCCTCCCGGAGGCAGGAGACTGTATGAGCGACATCCATCTCACCTACATCAACGGCAAGGACATCGCGCGCCTGGAAATGACCGACGCCGAGATCCTCGACGCGGTCGAACAGGCGCTGGTGGCGCAGGGCAACGGCCAGACCGTGATCGAGCCGCGCGTGCACCTGATTCCCGACCCCGCCTTCAACGGCCACTTCAACGTGTTGCGCGGCTATGTGGCGCCGCTGGGGCTGGCAGGCGTCAAGATCGTCGGCGACTTCGTCGACAACTACAAGCTCGGGCTGCCATCGGAAATGGCGATGCTCAACCTGTTCGATCCGCGCACCGGCATGCCGGTGGCGATGATCGATGCCACCTTCATTACCGATGCCCGCACCGGCGCGCTGACCGCGCTCGGCGCCAAGCATCTGGCGCGCCGCAATAGCAAGGTGCTGGGCCATATCGGCGCGCGCGGCACCTCCTACTGGAATGTGCGCCTGCTCGACAGCCTGTTCGACTTCGACGAGATCCGCGTGCACTCGCGCCGCCCCGAAAGCCGCAATGCCTTCGCCGCGAGGCTGGAGCGCGATCTCGGCAAGAAGATCGTCGTCACCGAAGACTGGGAGTCGTGCGTGCGCGGCGCCGATATCGTGATCGAGGCCTCGCGCCTGGAGCGGCCGACGCCGATGCTGAAGACCGAGTGGATCAAGCCCGGCGCCTTTGTCGTGCCGTACGGCACCATGAGCGCGGTCGAGCTGTCGCTGACCGACATCATGACCAGGATGGTGGTGGATGACTGGGGCCAGTGCAAGGGCGGCATGTTCGGCTCGCTGCGCGCGCATGTGGAAGCCGGCAAGCTGTCGGAACAGACGCTCTATGCCGAGCTGGGCGAGATCGTCGCCGGGCGCAAGCCGGGCCGCCAGAGCGACGACGAGACCAACCTGTTCTGGCACCGCGGCCTGTCGCTGAGCGATATCGCGCTGGGCCACGCCATCCTGAAAAAGGCCGAGAGCCGCGGCCTGGGCCAGAGGTTGCTCTACGCATGATCGCCAACGCCCGCATGTACTCGGTCAGCGCCCCGGTGGAGCAGGCGTGGCGCGCGCTGTTGGCGCACGTGGCCGACCGCGCCGGCGTGGACCTGCCGTATGTCGAACATCCCGCGCCGGCCCCGGTCAACGCGTTGTGGGCGCGGCCGGACTGCGGCTGCGTATTCATGTGCGGCTATCCCTATGCCAGCGCGCCGGTAACGCCGCAATTGCTGGCCGCGCCGGTGCCGGCGCTGGCGCGCTACGGCGGGCGCCCGGTCTACTTCAGCGAATTCATCGTGCGTGCTGACGCGCCGGTGCAGGCGCTGGCGCAGACCTTCGGCGCTCGGCTGGCATGCATGCTGCCTGAGTCCAACTCGGGCTACAACGCGCCGCGCCATCACCTGATGCGGCTGGCGCCAGCCGGCACCCGTGCGCCGTACCGGCCTGCCGCCGCACCTACGCCGACACCGCGTGAGGTCATCGACGCGGTCATCGGCGGGGACGCCGAGGTGGGAGTGGTCGACAGCTATGTGCTGGACCTGCTGCGCCGCTTCGAACCCGGGCTCGCGGGCCAGCTGAAAACGCTGGAGGTGACCCCGGCCGCGCCGATCCCGCCGCTGGTCGCCTCCGCGCAGGCCGACCCGCACGAGTGCGCGTATGTGCGTGCCGCGCTGCTGACGCTGCATGAGGGTGCAACGGGGACCGCGCTGCTGTCCATGCTGGGGCTGGCGCGCTTTGCGCCGGTGCAACCGGCCGACTATGCCGTTCTGCCTGAACTCGCACGCGAAGCGGACCAGGCGGGGTTTGCGCTGACCGATGCCGGACCGGGCACGGCCAGGCACGATGACTAGACTGCCGGCGCGGTGGGGGAGCCAAGCCTGATCACTGCCAAATAGGGGAAACCGTCATGAAGACCGCTGTGAAACCTGATGTGGAAGCTGCCGTGAAGCCCGCCGTAAATCCTGTCCTTCGACGCATGGCCATGCGCTACTTGCTTGCCTGCATCGGGGCCTGCGCCCCGTGGCTCGCTGCCGCACCCGCGCTGGCCCAGCCGCCTGGGTATCCCGCCAAGCCGGTGCGCATCGTGGTGCCGTTCGCCGCCGGCGGGCCCGCCGATGTGCTCGGCCGCGCGGTCGGCGAAGGCATCGCCAAGGCCACCGGCCAGAGCGTGCTGGTGGAGAACAAGGCCGGCGCTGCCGGCACCATCGGCGTCGACATGGTGGCCAAGGCCGCGCCCGACGGCTATACGCTGGCGCTGGTGCCGGTCGGCAATATCGCGGTGAACCCCACGCTGATGCCGAACCTGCCGTACAAGCCGGCCGACCTGGCGCCGGTGGCGATGCTGGCCACCGCCGAGAACGTGCTGGTGGTCAATGCGGCCACGCCAGTCAAATCGCTGGCGGAACTGCTCAAGCTGGCCGGGCAGAAGCCGGGTGAGCTGAGCTTTGCTTCGCCCGGCGCCGGCAGCCAGGCGCACCTGGCCGGCGAACTGCTGCAGCTGGATGCCCATGTCAAGCTGAACCACGTGCCGTACAAGGGCATCAGCCCGGCCATGACCGATGTGGTCGGCGGCCAGGTGACGATGATGTTCGCGCAGATGTCGGCGGCGCTGCCCTATATCAAGGCCGGCAAGCTGCGCCCGCTGGGTGTGGCCAGCGCCAAGCGCTCCGCGGTGCTGCCCGATGTACCGACCATCGCTGAACAGGGCTTCCCGAAGTTCGAGGCGTTGTCGTGGTATGCGCTGATGGCCCCGGCCGGTACGCCCGCGGAGATCGTGCGCAAGCTCAGTCAGCATGTTGATGCAGTGCTGGCTGATGCGACGCTGAAGGAAAAGCTGGCCACGCTGGGGATGGAAGCGGCCGGCGGCACGCCGCAGCAGCTTGCCACCACCATCCAGACGGAAAGCACGCGCTGGGCCGGCGTGATTCGGCAGCGGCATATCACTATCGACTGAAGCGTCGCGCACTGGCATGAAAAAGGGGAGCCGCCTGGCTCCCCGTCTTCATCGCCCGCCGTCTTCAACCCAGCAAGAGCGCATCATCATCCAGCTGCTCGTGCCGCGTCTGCTCAAACATCTTCAGCAGGTCCGGCACATCCAGGCCCTTGCGCTTGTCGCCAGACACGTCCAGCACCACCTGCCCCTGGTGCAGCATCACCGTGCGCTGCCCATAGTCCAGCGCCTGGCGCATGCTGTGCGTCACCATCATCGTGGTCAGCTTGCTTTCCTCGACGATGCGCGCGGTCAGCTCCAGCACGAAGGCGGCGGTCTTCGGGTCCAGCGCGGCGGTGTGCTCGTCCAGCAGCAGGATGCGCGACGGCTGCAGCGAGGCCATCAGCAGGCTTACCGCCTGGCGCTGGCCGCCGGAGAGCAGGCCGATGCGGTCGGTCAGGCGGTTTTCCAGGCCGAGGTTGAGCAGGCGCAGCTTCTCGCGGAACAGCTCGCGCGAGGCGCGGTTCAGTGCCGGGCGGAAGCCGCGGCGGCTGCCGCGGGCCATGGCCAGGGCCATGTTTTCCTCGATGGTCAGCGCCTCGCAGGTGCCGGCCATCGGGTCCTGGAACACGCGGGCCACCAGTTGGGCGCGGTCCCATGCGGGCTGGCGCGTGACGTCGGTGTCATCGATGGCAATGCGGCCCGAGTCGACCATCTGGTCGCCGCTGATCGCGTTCAGGAAGGTCGACTTGCCGGCGCCGTTGGAGCCGATCACGGCCACGAACTGGCCGCTGGGGATCTCCAGGCTGAGTCCGCGCAGGGCGCGGGTCTCGATCGGGGTGCCCGGGTTGAAGGTGAGCTTCAGGTCTTGTGCGCGCAGCATCTCAGGCACCTCCGTTCTTGCGGGCGAACAGCTTCTTGCGGGTCGCCGGCAGCACCAGCGCGATTGTCACCAGCGCGGCGGTGACCAGGTTCAGGTCCTGCGCCTTGAGGCCGATGAAGTCGCTGTTCAGCGCCAGCGCAATGAAGAAGCGGTACAGGATGGCGCCCAGCACCACGGCCAGCGTGGTCCAGATCAGGCGGCGTGCCGGCAGGATGGTTTCGCCGATGATCACCGCGGCCAGGCCGATCACGATGGTGCCGATGCCCATGGAGATATCGGAGCCGCCCTGGGTCTGCGCGAACAGCGCGCCGGCCAGTGCCACCAGCGCATTGGACAGCGCCATGCCGGCCAGCGTGGCGCGGCCGGTGGGGATTCCCTGCGAGCGGGCCATGCGCGGGTTGGCGCCGGTGGCGCGCATTGCCAGGCCCAGCTGCGAGCTGAAGAACCAGTCCAGGCCGACCTTGGCCACCACCACCACCACGAGCAGCACCAGCGGCCGCAGCACGTAGTCAGGCAGCCATTCGGGCTGCAGGATGGTGAACAGCGTGGGCTCGGTGATCAGCGGCACATTGGGGCGGCCCATGATGCGCAGGTTGACCGAGTACAGCGCGATCATCATCAGGATACTGGCGAGCAGGTCCATGATCTTCAGGCGCACATTGAGCCAGCCGGTGATGAAGCCTGCCAGCGCGCCGGCTGCAATCGCCACGGCAGTGGCCACGAACGGGTCCTGGCCGGCGGCGATCAGCGTCGCGGCGACGGCGCCGCCGAGCGGAAAGCTGCCATCAACGGTCAGGTCGGGGAAGTTGAGGATGCGGAAGGAGATCAGCACCCCGAGCGCCACCAGGCTGAAGATCAGGCCGATCTCCAGGGCGCCCAGAAGGGAAAAGAGGGACATGGGGGAATCCTGTTGCAGGGGCTGGCGGCTGCCTTGGCGCCGCCTTCGGGGCGGGTGGGCCGGCCGCCCGTGTGGGGCTGCCGGCCGCCTCGCCCTGTTCTGTCCCGTCGGGCCGGATAGGCCCGACGGAGCACCCGCCGCCTTGCGGCGGCAGGGGGCAGTGCTGGTCTGTGCTTACTTGATGACCGTCTTGGCTTCCTTGACCAGCTCCGGCGACAGCGTGACGCCTTGCTTGGCAGCGGCGCCCGTGTTGACGAAGAGTTCCAGGTTGTCGCTGGTCTGCGAGGCGATCGCGCCCGGCTTCTCGCCCTTCAGGATGCGCACCACGACCTTGCCGGTCTGGTGGCCGAGGTCGCCGTAGTTGATGCCCAGCGCGGCCACGGCGCCACGCTTGACGCTGTCGGTATCGGCGGCCACCAGCGGGATCTTGGATTCGTTGGCGACCTTGACCAGGGACTCATACGCCGACACCACGTTGTTGTCGGTGTTGGTGTAGATCACATCGACCTTGCCGATCAGGCTCTTGGCGGCCGGGCCAATGTCAACGGTACGCGGCGCGGCGGCTTCCTTGAGCGTCAGGCCGTCCTTGGCCAGCAGCTCCTTCAGTTCCTTGACCACTACCACCGAGTTGGCTTCGCCCGGGTTGTAGACCATGCCCACGGTCTTGGCCTTGGGCACCACGCGCTTGATCAGGGCGACCTGCTTGTCCAGCGGCAGCTTGTCCGACACGCCGGTCACGTTGGTGCCCGAGGCCGACCAGCTCTTGACCAGTTGCGCGGCGACCGGATCGGTCACGCCCGAGTACACCACCGGCACGGTCTTGGTGGCGGCAACCACGGCCTGGGCCGACGGCGTGGCGATGGCAACGATGGCGTTCGGGTTGTCGCCGACGAACTTGCGGGCGATCTGCGCCGCGGTGCCGGTGTTGCCCTGGGCGCTCTGGTATTCCCACTTCAGGCTCTTGTCGGCGTCGTAGCCGGCGGCCTTCAGTTCGGCGCGCACGCCGTCGCGGATGGCGTCCAGCGCGGGATGGTCAACGATCGACAGCACCTTGACGGTCTGGGCCTGCACGGCGCCGCCGTACAGCAGTGCCAGCGCCACGGCGCCGCCCAGGATGGACTTGGTTGCTGCGAAACCCTTGATGGACTTCATTGTCTGTTCTCCCCCGAAACTCGGTTCTGGATTGGATACGGCCGCGGATGGTTCGGTCCGCCGTCCTGGCCCGCGCGCATGCTGGCGTACGGTGCCGGTCCGGGCGGGCGCGGCGGCTTCCTGCGGCTGGAGGGAGCGTGCGCGGGCGCGTCGGATGCGACAGCGATAAGGCTGCGAGGATACCATTTCTCGCGCACGATATGGACAGTCATCATGCCGAAGTGGGGCATCGGATGCTGTCAGACGCCCGCAATCCGCCATCGAGGCGCATTTTATTGCGCGGGATTCATATTTTGCTTGTGGATTACCCTGATTGCGGCGGCGACATCTTCATGCAATTGCGCGATCGGGGTGTCGAGGCTTTCCTCGAGCCCTGGCTTTCGCCGGCATGATGAAAACGATGCGGTACGCGCCGTGTATCGGCGGCCAGAGCGGGGATCTTGAATTCACGTTTCGAAAAGATTCATGTCTTCCAGCCGGTATTCGGAAATTCAGATCAGCTAGCATTCATCCACTGCGGCAGCGCCGGGACGCCTTGGAAGAGGGCTGTTGCCCCGAAATCTCCGACACAGCGCTGGATTCGCGAGCGATGGGATGGGTTGTCCTCCGTGATGGCATCAAAACCTGTGAGGTTCGCTATGTATCGTGTCTTGAGTATTGCCGTGCTGGGGGTCTCGCTTGCGGCGTGCAGCACCCCGGCGCCGACGGCTTCGGCGCCGGTCACCCAGCCCGCGTCCGTCCAGCCCGCGGCTTCCACTGAACCGGCGGCTGCCAGCAAGCCGGCAGCCAATGCTGTGGACCCGGCGGTGATCCAGGCCCTGAACAACATGGGCACCTACCTGTCGACGCTGAAGCGTTTCAGCGTCGATATCGACCTGGACGGCGAGCGCGTCCTGGCCGATGGTCAGAAGCTGCAGCATTCGGCGACCGCCAAGATCGACATCGACCGGCCGAACAAGATGCGGGCGCTGATGCGAAGCGCGCGCGCGCAACGTGACCTGATCTACGACGGCAAGACCGTTACGCTCTACCAGCCGGAGCAAAAGTACTACGCGTCAGCCGGCGTGACGGAGAACCTTGGCGATCTGATCGTTCATCTGCGCCGGCGGTTCGGGATCGAGGTGCCGATCGGCGACCTGTTCCTGTGGGGAACGCCCGCGGCACCCGTGGACGACATCACCTCGGCCATGTACGCGGGCAGCGACTACATCGATGGCACGCTCTGCGAACACTATGCCTTGCGCCAGGGGGCGGTCGACTGGCAGATCTGGATTGCAGGCGGCAGCCGTCCGGTGCCGCGCAAGGTGGTGATGACCAACCGGGCTGACGAGGCACGCCCGCAGTCGGTGACTTGGCTGGACTGGAAGCTGAAGCCGGCTTTCAAGGATTCCGTCTTCCACTTCACGCCGCCGCAGGGCGCCCGTGAGGCCAAGTTCGTTCCGCTCAGGACCCAGTGAAGGAGAGGCACATGAAACGAGTCGAAAAGTCCCTCCTCGCGGTCCTGGGTGCCGTCGTGCTTGCCACCTATGGCTGGGTGCCGCAGGCTGAAGCGCGTGGCGGCGGTCACGCCGCGGGGCGCGGCGGTGGTGGCGGCGCACAGGTCAGCAACGTGCGGGCCGACGCACGCACGAACAATGTCCGCAGCTCCAGCGTGAACAGCGTCAATGCCAACCGGAACGTCAACATCAATACGAACCGGAACGTCAACGTCAATGTCGACACGCATGGCGGATGCTGCGGCGGCTGGGACAACGACTACCACCCGGTTGCCACCGCTGCCGCCGTAACCGCAACGGTGGCCGTGACCGCTGCTGTGGTGGGTTCGGTCGTGCGCTCGGTCCCGCCAAGCTGCGTCCCGGTCAGCTATGGCGGCATGGTGTACCAGCAGTGCGGCAGCACCTGGTATCAGCCGCAGGGAACCCAGTACGTTGTGGTGAATGCTCCGTACTGACGCGGCTGGCTGCGATGGGTTGAGCCGCGCCAGTCCTGCCTGAGGCGTCGGCTCAGCCGCGCAGCGCCGCGGCGCACTCGCGCACCAGCGCCGGGCCGCGGTAGATCAGGCCGCTGTAGACCTGCACCAGCTTCGCGCCGGCGTCGATCTTGGCGCGCGCATCGGCGCCGCCGAAGATGCCGCCCACGCCGATGATCGGCACCGCGTCGCCGACCACGCCGTGCAGCGCGCGCACCACCCGGGTCGAGGCCTCGAACACCGGGCGGCCGGACAGGCCGCCGGCTTCCTCGGCGTGGGGCAGGCCCTTGACCGCATCGCGCGAGATGGTGGTGTTGGTGGCGATCACGCCGTCGATCTTGTGCCGCACCAGTGCGTCGCCGATATTGCCGACCTGGTCGGCATCCAGGTCCGGCGCGATCTTCAGCGCCAGCGGCACGTAGCGCTTGTGCCGGTCGGCCAGGCGTTGCTGCGCGTCCTTCAGCGTCGACAGCAGGCTGTCCAGCTCGCTCGCGCCTTGCAGCTGGCGCAGGTTCTTGGTGTTGGGCGAAGAGATATTGACCGTCACGTAGCTGGCATGCGGGTAGACGCGTTCCAGGCAGTAGAGGTAGTCATCGTTGGCGCGCTCGATCGGCGTATCGGCGTTCTTGCCGATGTTCAGCCCCAGCACGCCGCCCTCGGCCTTCCAGCGCGATGCCCGCACATTGGCGACAAAGGCATCGACGCCGCCGTTGTTGAAGCCCATGCGGTTGATCAGCGCATCTGCCTGCGGCAGCCTGAACATGCGCGGGCGCGGGTTGCCCGGCTGCGCGCGCGGCGTGACCGTGCCCACCTCGATAAAGCCGAAGCCGAACGCGGCCAGCCCGTCGATATAGGCGCCGTCCTTGTCCAGCCCCGCGGCCAGCCCGACCGGGTTGGGGAAGCGCACCCCCATGACCGTGCGCGGGTCGTCGGCAATCTTGTTGCCGATGCAGCCGCCCAGGCCCATGCGGTGGGCGCGCAGCAGGTTGTTCAGCGTGAAATGGTGGGCGTCCTCGGCATCCATCGAGAACAGGGCGGGGCGAAACAGGGGGTAGAGCGCGTTGAGCACGTGGGGCAGGGGCAGAGTGAATACCAGGCCCGCATTGTAGCGGCTGGGCCGCATGCCCGGGCAGCGCGCGGGCGGATGCCGCGACCCGGCTATTCCTGGCGGGGTGCAGGCTCGGGGCTGGCCGCATCCCCGGCTTCGTCCTCGAACGCATGCCAGTGGTTGTCGGTCAGCACCTGCAGCGGCCGGAAGCGTGCCTTGTAGGCCATCTTGCGGCTGTCGGCGATCCAGTAGCCCAGGTAGAGGTGCGGCAGGCCCAGTTCAAGCGTCTGGCGGATCTGCCACAGGATGTTGTAGGTGCCGTAGCTGGCGTTGCGTTCAAGCGGGTCGTAGAAGGTGTAGACCGACGACAGCCCGTCGTCGAGCACGTCGATCATGCTGACCATGCGCAGGCGCCCGGCCTCGGGCGAGCCCGGCGGTTCGCGGAACTCCACCAGGCGCGAGTTGACGCGGCTCTGCAGCAGGAACTGTTCGTACTGGTCGCGGCTGTCCTGGTCCATGCCGCCGCCGGCGTGGCGCATCGACTGGTACAGCAGGTACAGCGAATAATGCTCTTCGACATAGGTCAGCGGCGCCACCAGTGCCTGCAGGTGCTGGTGGCGGCTCCAGGCGCGGCGCTGCGAGCGGTCCGGCGCGAACTGGTCGACCACCACGCGGCATGGCGTGCAGGCGTGGCATTCGTCGCAATACGGCCGGTAGGTGAAGATGCCGCTGCGGCGAAAGCCGGCGCGCACCAGGCGTGAATAGACGTCGGCATTGATCAGGTGCGCCGGGGTGGCGACCTGGGAGCGTGCCATGCGGCCGTCGAGATAGCTGCAAGCGTAGGGCGCCGTGGCATAGAACTGCAGCGCGGAGAGCGGAAGTTCCTTCAGCTTGCTCATGACTCAGGGGGCTCCGGGCGGGACGATGCGGCCGGACGCGCAGTCAGCGGGGCGTCCCGTGCCAGGTTTCAGCCGGCCGGCGCGGCGGGCGTCCCGGCCCAGCGCTCCAGCACCGATTTGTCGAACCGCCACGGGCTGATCGCCGGTTGCGCCGTCGCCGCCCGTACATGGGCCACGAATTCTGCGCGGGGGATCGGGCGCGCACCCAGCGAGGCCAGGTGGTCGGTTTCCTGCTGGCAGTCTATCATCGCCACGCCGTGATTGCCGAGGAACGCGCACAGCGCTGCCAGCGCAATCTTGGAGGCATCGGTGCGGTGCGCGAACATCGATTCGCCGAAGAACATCCGCCCCAGCGCCACCCCATACAGGCCGCCCACACGTTCGCCGCGGTACCAGCTTTCGACCGAATGGGCCATGCCGTTGCGGTGCAGCGTACCGTACGCGGCAATGATGTCGTCGGTGATCCAGGTGCCGTCCTGGCCGTCGCGCGGCGTGGTCGCGCAGGCGCGCATCACCGCCAGGAAGTCGTCGTCGACGCGGATCTCCCAGTCAGCATCGCGCAGCACGCGGCGCAGGGTCTTGCGCAGGTTGAGCGAGACGCGCAGCGCAGGCGGGGGCAGCACCATGCGCGGATCGGTGCTCCACCACAGCACCGGCTGGCCGCTCGAATACCACGGGAAGATGCCCTGGCGGTACGCCAGCAGCAGCCGCTGGGGCGACAGGTCGCGGCTGGCCGCCAGCAGGCCGGGGGCCTCGGAATCGGGTCCGAGCGCCTCGCCAACTGGCGGAAACGGGTCTTGCGGGTCCAGCCAGGCAATCATGCGGGCTGCGCCGTAGGGCGATGCGCGGCAGCCGCGCCGCTCAGGGCGTGACCGTGGCCCGGCTGGTCAGCGGGCGCATGGGCTTGTCGATATCCAGGCTGTGCAGCCTGAAGCTGCCGTCCTGCAGCCGGCCGGCGGCGCGGTCGGCGAAGAAGCAGCGCAGGGTGTGGATCACGGTGGGGAACGCCAGTTCATCCCAGGGCACATCGGCCTCTTCCACCAGCTTGACCTCCAGGCTTTCCTCGCCGGGGGCGATATCCAGGTCGTCCAGCGTGGCAAGGTAGAAAAGATGCACCTGGTGCACATGCGGCACGTTCAGGATCGAGAACAGCTCGCCGACCCGCACGCGCGCGCCGGCTTCTTCCAGCGTCTCGCGCGAGGCAGCCTGCGCGGTGGTTTCGCCGATCTCCATGAAGCCCGCCGGCAGGGTCCAGAACCCGTAGCGCGGCTCGATCGCGCGCTTGCACAGCAGGACCTTGTCCTCCCACACCGGGATCGTGCCGACGACGTTGCGGGGATTGACGTAGTGGATGGTGCCGCAGTTGTCGCAAACACTGCGCGGGCGGTTGTCGCCGTCAGGCACGCGCAACACGACCGCATGACCACAGTTCGAGCAGAATTTCATGAGGGGCGTCCGGGAGGAATGGCGAAAGTGTATCACCCTCGCCGAGGGGGCCGGCAGGCATGATTGGGGCGGTGGGGCACCATTGGTTAAGGCAGCCGGGTGCTGCACGGAGGGCAGCATCGGGTTGCCAGCGCCGGAGAGCACTGGAAAACAAAAAACCCGCCAGTGGCGGGTTTATCTGCTTTGACGGCGCCGCATGATACGCATCATGCGGTTGGTTGCGGGGGCAGGACTTGAACCTGCGACCTTCGGGTTATGAGCCCGACGAGCTGCCAACTGCTCCACCCCGCGTCCGTCGAAGAGAAGACTATATAGCATCTGGTTGCGCAATGCAACACCTGATTAAAAATACCTTCCAGCGGTGAGCATTGCCGCATGCCATAACGATTAGATCGCCGGCACGGGGCAGAGGTTCAGCCCTTGCCAGCGTTATCGATTGTGCGCTGCCACAGCGCGGCTTCGAACTCGAAGCTGTCGCGTTGCTGCAGGTCGTCGCGCTGCCAGATCACGCGGTCGCGGCGTACCGTCAGCATCCAGGTGGTGGTGGCCAGCGGCGCCGGGTGGGAGAACGCGCGCGGGGTCAGCACCGCGCCGCAGGGGCCATGCTGGGGATCGCGCACGGAGGTGTAGCGGATCAGGCCAAGGCCGGCCTCGCGCGCGATGCGGCCGAAGGCCTGGCAGGGCTCATGGTGGTCGGGGTCGGTCCAGGTTGCGTGGTCCTGGTCGAGCGGCGGTGTGTCCAGCGCCACGCCCCAGGTCTCGACGCGCACTTCGAACAGTGTCTGCGCGCGGGCGTCGATGCCCGGCAGCGCGGGGCTGTCGTTGAGGAAGCGCCAGCGCCAGTAGCCGAGTTCGGCGCACGCGGTGCGGATTTCGTTGGCGCCGTAGAACACGCCCGGATCCTGGCTGGCGCGAAAGCGCGAGCCCCAGGGCGAGGGCGGATAGCGGAACGGGGTGAACAGCAGGTAGTGCAGGTGGCGTGCCTCGGCGGGCACGGCGGGTTTGCCGGCGTCGAGCACGGCTTCCAGCACAGCCTGTTCTTCCAGGCTGTCGACCAGCGGCATGGTGGATACGACGTGCTGGGCCTCCACCGCCCGCCACAGCGTGAGCGCGAACTGCCGGCGCTCAGATGCGACCGCGGGTGGCGTCCAGGTAGTGAACGACACGGACCAGACCTTCCGTTGTGCGGATCATTTCAAGGGGCTTGCCGCCCAGCGCCAGGTTTTCATTGGTCAGCCATAGCCGGGCCTGGTCGCCGTGGCCCAGGATGGCATCCAGCGATCGGAACAGGCGCACGAACAGCACGCCGAATTCCCACTCCTTGCGGTGCGCATCGAGCACATAGCCGCCAGATGCCATGCGCGACACTGATGCCGTGCTGATGCCCAGCACGCTTGCCACAATGGCCTGGCTGATGCCAAGGAAGCCAGCGGCGCGCATCACCGCCTTGGTCAGTGTGGTGCCGGGGTCGGGGCCGCCGGCGGGATCGGTTTCCGGAATCCGCCTCGATTGCATCGCCATCACTCCTGTTTCTTCAGAAAGATTATAGGCGATGCATTTCAGAAGGGAAGCGGCTGCTGAAAAGACCAGCAAACTGCGGGGGCTGAGTCAGTAGGTCTCGATATGGAGCCGGCCCTCGGCCTTCATGGCGGTTTCGATCTCCGGCCAGGCGTGCCCGGCGCCGGCGCACACCGCTTCGAATGCCTCCAGCACGCCTGCTTCCATGCCCTTCAGTCCGCAGATATAGACATGGCCGTTGGGATCGGCCAGCAGGGCGGCGGCGCTGTCCGCGGCCTCGCGGATCGCGTCCTGCACGTAGCGGCGCGGCGCGGCGGGGTCGCGCGAGAAGGCGAAATGGATGTCCAGGAAGTCCTTGGGCAGCTTCAGCAGCGGGCCGAAGTAGGGCAGTTCGTTGGCGTTGCGGGCGCCGAAGAACAGCTGCCGGCGCCCGCCGAAGTGCGCCATGTTGCGGCGCATGCGCTCGGTCATGGCGCGCATCGGTGCTGAGCCCGTGCCGGTGCAGATCATCATGATGCTGGCCTCGGCATGGTTGGGCATCAGGAAGGTCGATCCGAACGGGCCCACCACCTGTACGTTGTCGCCCTTGGCCAGGTCGCACAGGTAGTTGGACGCGACGCCCCGCACCGGCTTGCCGTCGTGGTCCTGGTCGACCCGTTTGACGGTCAGCGCCAGGTTGTTGTAGCCGGGGCGCTCGCCGTCGCGCGGGCTGGCCACCGAGTACATGCGGATGTAGTGCGGCTTGCCCGACGCATCCGTGCCGGGCGGCACGATGCCGATCGACTGGCCTTCCAGGATCGGGAAGAAGTGCGTGCCGAAATCCAGCACGATATGGTGGATGTCGCTGGACGCGTCCTCGGCGGTCAGCCGGTAGTTGCCGGCCACGGTCGCAGTGACCGGCGCGCGCACGCCATGCAGGTTCACATAGGGATGGGCCGCCGACCACGGCGCACGCGGCGAGGTGTGGCGGCTGGTTTCCACGGACTGGATGACCGCGTCGGGTGCGGCGCCGGTTGCCGTGCCGCTGCCGGGGGTTGCCTCCGGCGCCTCACCCAGGTCGGCCAGTTCCGGCAGCGGCACCTCGGCCGGCAACTCGTCCCACAGCAGTTGCGCCTCGATCGGGTAGGCCTGGCCGCGCAGCATGGTGCGCCAGTTGTCGATGGCGCCGGTCGGGCAGGGCGACAGGCAGGCGTTGCAGCCGTTGCACACGTCCGCCCTGACCACGTAGTTGCGGTCGTCGTGGGTGATGGCATCGATCGGACAAGTGTCCTCGCAGGTATTGCAGCGGATGCAGATTTCCGGATCGATCAGGTGCTGCTTGATGATGTCGGGGGCGCCCATGGCGTGTCTCCGGTGGCTCCTGGCCTGTCCTTGTGGTTCTGGTTCAGTTGAAACGCACGTACTCGAAATCCATCGGCTGTCGGTTGATGCCCACCGCCGGCGGCGCGATCCAGTTGGCGTACTTGCCCGGCTCCACCACGCGGCCCATCAGCGAGGCCACAAAGGCGCGGTCTTCATCGGTGGCCAGCCACTTGCGTTCGTTGGCCTTCCACTCGGCTTTGGAAATCAGCTGGCCCTCGGGCGAGACGTGCACATTGGCCAGCGTGCCGATCTTGCGGTTGAAGGCCTTGTGCGGCACGGTCAGGCGGAACGCGATGCCGGCCTTCTCGATGACCTTGTTCCAGCGCGCGACGCCGCCCATGCTGTCCTTGATGTAGTCATCGCGCAGCACTTCATTGAGCGCGTTGAGCATCGGCACCTCGCGCTCGCCCAGGTGGCCGTCGCGCACTTCCAGCACGCGGTAGACATCGCTCTTGAGCACGTGGTCGTCGGCGCGCTTGCCTTCCTCGAAGCGGCCCTTCAGGCCGGCGCTGTAGAAGGTGGCGGCGTTGGACGACTGGTCGGCCCCGAACAGGTCGATGGTGACGCTGTAGTGGAAGTTCAGATAGCGCTGGATGGTCTCCAGGTCGATCACTCCGGCGGCGCGCACTTCGGCGGGGTCTTCGATGCCGCGTTCGCGCATCACCTCGCAGGTGCGCTGGATCACGCGCGACACGCCCGATTCACCCACGAACATATGGTGCGCTTCCTCGGTCAGCATGAAGCGCGTGGTGCGTGCCAGCGGATCGAAGCCGGATTCGGCCAGCGCGCACAGCTGGAACTTGCCGTCGCGGTCGGTGAAGTAGGTGAACATGAAGAACGCCAGCCAGTCCGGCGTGCGCTCGTTGAAGGCACCGAGGATGCGCGGATTGTCCTGGTCGCCCGAGCGGCGCTCCAGCAGCGCCTCGGCTTCCTCGCGGCCGTCGCGGCCGAAATAGCGGTGCAGCAGGTACACCATTGCCCACAGGTGGCGGCCTTCCTCCACATTGACCTGGAACAGGTTGCGCAGGTCGTACAGGCTCGGCGCGGTCAGGCCCAGGTGGCGCTGCTGCTCGACCGAGGCGGGCTCGGTGTCGCCCTGCGTGACGATGATGCGGCGCAGGTTGGCGCGGTGCTCGCCCGGCACGTCCTGCCAGGCGGCTTCGCCCTTGTGCTCGCCGAAGTGGATCCTGCGCTCGGGGTCGGCCGGCTGCAGGAAAATGCCCCAGCGGTAGTCCGGCATCTTGACGTGGTCGAAATGCGCCCAGCCCGATGGATCGACCGACACCGCGGTGCGCAGGTAGACATCGAAGTTGTGCGAGCCGTCCGGCCCCATGTCGCGCCACCAGTCGAGGAACGCCGGTTGCCAGTGTTCCAGCGCGCGCTGCAGCGCGCGGTCGTCGGACAGGTTGACGTTGTTGGGGATCTTCTGGCTGTAGTCGATGCTCACGTGCTGTCTCCTTGTTGTCTGGCGGGGCCCGGGCGCTACACCCGGTCCCAGTCGAAGCGTGCCTTGTTGCCGCTGCCGAAGACCTTCAGCGCGCCGTTCTCGCCGACAGCGTTAGGGCGCTGGAAGATCCAGTTCTGCCACGCGGTCAGGCGGCCGAAGATGCGCGTTTCCATGGATTCGGCGCCGCCGAAGCGCAGGTTGGCTTCCATCCCGGTCAGTGCATCCGGCGACAGGCTGGCGCGTTCTTCCAGGGCGATGCGGATCTCGTCCTCCCAGTCGATATCGTCGGGCGCGGCCGTAATCAGCCCGAGCGAGTCGGCGCTGAGCGCATCCAGCGGCGCGCCGATATGCTCGCGCACCGCCGTAAGCGCGGCCTCGTCGCCATAGAAGCGCGCCGCCAGCCGGGTTTGCCCGTTGGGCATGGGGTAGTGGCCGAAGTTGAGCGCGGAGGCGAACACGCGCGGCGCGTCGTCCGGGGCGTCGGGCAGGTGCAGCATGTAACTGCGGTCGGCGGCCAGCGCCAGTTCCAGCAGCGTGCCGGCAAAGCAGGAATCGGCTTCGATCAGCGCGATCAGGCTGCGCGACGACACATCCAGCCGCGCCAGCGTGCGGCGCAGCATGCCGATGGTCTCGCGCACGAACCAGTGGCCGGCATGCCCCTGCAGCAGCGCATCGGCGGCCAGCACCGCGGCCGGGTCGCCATCGGTCTTGAGCACCCAGATGCCGATATCCAGGTGGTTGGCACGGAGCGTCAGGATGGCGTCGTCAAGCTCGCGCGCCATCTTCAGCGGCCACCATTGCGCGCCGGCCGCGACCACGCCGGCGAGATCCGCGGGCTGGTGCTTGTCGGGCCCGAATACGGTCAGCGTGGCCTTGCGTGCCGCGGGATCGACATGCACGCGCACGGTCTCGTAGCGGTAGCCATCGGGCTCGATGGTGCGCGACAGCGCTGTCAGCGTGATGCCGTGGTGGCCCTGTGGCCGGTCGCTGGTCGCCGCCAGCGCCGCCGCGCGCTCGGCGATGTAACCGGCAAAGCGCGCCGGCTTGACCACTTCGTCAACCAGCTTCCAGTCCTTGGCGCGCTGGCCGCGCACGCCTTCCGTGGTAGTGCAGAAGATGTCCGCGTGGTCGCGGCGCACGTGGCGCTTGTCGGTCACGCGCGTCAGGCCGCCGGTGCCGGGCAGCACGCCGAGCAGCGGCACCTCGGGCAGGCTTACCGCGGACGAGCGGTCATCGACCAGCACGATCTCGTCGCACGCCAGCGCCAGTTCATAGCCGCCGCCGGCAGTGGTGCCGTTGCAGGCGGCGATGAACTTCAGCCCCGAGTGCCGGCTGGCATCCTCGATGGCATTGCGGGTCTCGTTGGTGAACTTGCAGAAGTTGACCTTCCACGCATGCGACGACAGCCCCAGCATGAAGATATTGGCGCCCGAGCAGAAGATGCGCTCGCGCGCGCTGGTCAGCACCACAGTGCGCACTTCGGGGTGTTCGAAGCGGATGCGCTGCAGTGCGTCGTGCAGTTCGATATCGACGCCAAGGTCGTAGGAATTGAGTTTCAGCGCGTAGCCGGGGCGCAGTCCGCCGTCCTCGTCGACGTCCATCGCCAGCGTGGCGACGGGGCCGTCGAAACTCAGTTTCCAGTGGCGGTACTGGTCGGGATGGCGCTCGAAGGTGACGGGTGCGGGCGCGTCTGACGAGGCGGCTGCCTGGTCAGGGCGCAGTGGGGCGGTTGCCGGCGCGGACATGGCTGTCTCCTGAGTGCACTATAGTGCCTTGCGGCTTTTGATGAAATATAGTGCATGGAGACGGCCGGCGCAATGTCTTTGTCGGCCGCGCGCGGCCAGGGGTAGTCAGGCGCCGGCGGCCTGGAGCTGCGCTCGCAACTGTTGCAGCGAGGTGGCGGCGTCCTTGCCGCTGGTGTCGATTGAGATATCGGCGCGGTCATAGAGCGGCGCGCGTGCCTGCAGGATGCGGCGCAGGTCGGCCATGGCCTCGCGGTTGCCTTCCATCGGCCGCATGTCACCCTGGGCCACCACGCGCGCCATGTGCTCCTCCGGCGAGGTGCGCACCCAGATGGTGTAGCACTGCGACAGCAGCAGGTTGAAGGTGGCGGGTTCAGAGACCAGGCTGCCCGGCGTGGCCAGCACCAGGCGGTCGTGCTCGCGCAGGGTGCGCTCCAGTGCGCGCATCTCGTAGCGGCGATAAGCCGCCTGGCCGTAGAGCGAGTGGATTTCCGACAGGCTGGCGCCGGCTTCCTGCTCGATCACGGTGTTCAGTTCGACAAAGGGCACGTCCCTGGCCGCAGCCAGCGCGCGGCCCAGGGTCGACTTGCCGGCGCCGCGCAGGCCGATCAGCGCGATGCGGCGGTGGCGCGCATCGCCGGACTCTGCGGGGGCCAGTGCATGGCGGCAGGCTTCACGCACGCTCGCCAGGTCGCCCGCGGGCAACTGCGCCAGCCATTGCACCATCTGCGCAAACGCGGTGGCCTGCTCGCCGTTCAGGCCGTCCACTTCGGCCAGCACCACCGGCAGCGGCACGTCGAGCGCGTGCGCCACCTGGCGCAGCAGCAGCACTGACGCATTGCCGGTGCCGGTTTCCAGGTTGGCCAGGTAGCGTTCGGACACGCCGGCGCCGCGCGCCAGGTCCTTGCGCGACATGCCGCGCGAGGCGCGCAGCGAGCGGATGCGCTCGCCCAGCAGCGTCAGGTAGGGGTCGCGCTCGGCGTTGGCGGCTGCGGCGGGCGCATCCCCGGCAGGGCGCGTGTCGGCATGGGTCTCGTTGGCGGGCAGCGGGGCGGGATCGCGGCGCATGGTGGTGGTTTTGGGTTGGCCGGCAGAAAAAGCAAGGGCGCATTATACGAGCAGCCTTGGTGCGCCAAGTGGCGCGGCAGGCAGTCGGTTCGATAAAGCCTGTCCTATAGTGCATCCCCTCGCTTGCATAATAGTTGATATGAAATAAAATGCATCAACAAGCGGATGCCGGCATGCACATTGGCGGAAATCGGCAAACAGAACAGCGACTGGACTGACGCTGGCGCGGCGCCCGTGGCCCGCGGCGCGACACCAAGGAGTGGAGACAATGACGCCCCCCAATACCGCCGCCGGCATGCTAGCGGCAGCATCGCCCGTGCCGCCGGCTGTTCCACCCGCTACCGATGGCGTGGCGGCACTGCCCACCCGCTACAACGCCGCCGAGGACCTGCTGTCGCGCAATCTCGAGGCAGGGCGCGGGGGCAAGACTGCCTACATCGACGACACCACCTCGCTGACTTATGCCGAGCTCGATGCCCGCGCCCGCCGCTTTGCCGGTGCGCTGCGAGACGCGGGCTTCCGCCAGGAAGAGCGGCTGCTGCTGTGCGCGCTCGATACCATTGATTTCCCCACGGTATTTCTCGGCTGCCTGCTGGCGGGCGTGGTGCCGGTGGCGGTCAATACCCTGCTGACCGCGGACGATTACGCCTACATGCTTGGCCACAGCGGCGCGCGCGCCGTGGTGGTGTCGGAGCCGCTGCTGCCGGTAATGAAGGCCGCCATCGAGAAGAGCGGGCTGGCGCCGATGGTGATCCAGGCGGCGCCGCATGCCGATGGCGCGCCGGCGTGCAGTGTGGGCGCGATGCTGGCGCGCACGCGTTCTCCCGCGCAGACCGTGCGCAGCGGCCCGGACGACATGGCGTTCTGGCTGTATTCGTCGGGCTCGACCGGACGGCCCAAGGGCACCGTTCACACGCATGGCAACCTGTTCCATACGGCTGACCTGTATGCCCGCCAGGTGCTGGGCATCCGCGAGGACGACGTGGTGTTCTCGGCCGCCAAGCTGTTCTTTGCCTACGGGCTGGGCAATGCGCTGACCTTTCCGATGTCGGTCGGCGCCACCACCGTGCTGATGGCCGAGCGGCCCACGCCGGCGGCCGTGTTCAGGCGGCTGCGCGAGCAGCGGCCCACGGTGTTCTGCGGCGTGCCCACGCTGTTTGCGGGCATGTTGGCGGCGCCTGAGTTGCCGCCGCGCGCCGAGGTGGCGTTGCGTGTATGCACCTCCGCCGGCGAGGCCCTGCCGCGCGATATCGGCGAACGCTTCCTGGCGCATTTCGGCTGCGACATCCTGGATGGCATCGGCTCGACCGAGATGCTGCATATCTTCCTGTCGAACCGGCCGGGTGAGGTGCGCTATGGCACCACCGGCAAGCCGGTGCCAGGCTACGCGCTTAAGCTGCTGGACGAGCGCGGCGAGCCGTGCGCGCCCGGCGAGATCGGCGATCTCTATATCAAGGGCCCCAGTGCCGCGCTGATGTACTGGTGCAACCGCGACAAGAGTCGCGATACCTTTGTCGGCGAATGGACGCGCAGCGGCGACAAGTACCTGTGCGATGCCGATGGCTACTACACCTATGCCGGCCGCAGCGACGACATGCTCAAGGTCGGCGGCATCTACGTGTCGCCGTTCGAGGTCGAGGCCGCGCTGGCGCAGCACCCGGCCGTGCTGGAGGCGGCGGTGATCGGCGTCACGGATGCCGACGAACTGGTCAAGCCCAAGGCCTTTGTCGTGCTGCGTCCCGGCCAGCAATGGCATGACGGCATGGCGGCGGAACTGCAGGCCTTTATCAAGTCGCGCCTCGCGCCGTACAAGTACCCGCGCCAGATCGAATGCGTGCCCGAACTGCCCAAGACCGCGACCGGCAAGATCCAGCGCTTCCGCCTGCGCCAGCGCGAGCAAGCCGCGCGGGAGGCGGCGCAATGAAGCGCCCGTAGCTTCTGGACATTCCTTCTGAACCGATGCAAGACAACAACGTGCCCATGCAAAGCAGCCTGGTGGAAATTTCCTTCGACAACCGCCGTATCCGGATCGAGTACCAGTGGCTGCGGCCTGAACGCGCGCAGCGCCCGCTGGTGGTGTTCCTGCATGAGGGGCTGGGCTCGGTCAGCATGTGGCGCGATTTTCCGCGCGAATTTTGCGAGGCCGGCGACTTTCGCGGCCTGGTTTTCTCGCGCTACGGCTACGGACGTTCGACGCCGCGGCCGCACGACGAAAAATGGCGTCCCGACTTCATGCATCGCCAGGCACGCGAGGCGCTTCCCGTATTGTTCGACGCACTCGACATCGGTCCCGGCCGCGCGCACGGCATGCCCTGGCTGCTGGGCCACAGCGACGGCGGCTCGATCGCGCTGATCCACGCCGCCAGCTTTCCACAGGCGGTTGCCGGCATCACCGTGCTGGCGCCGCATATCATGGTCGAAGACCTGTCGGTGCGCAGCATCGCGGGCACGCGCCAGGCCTACCTGGACACCGACCTGCGCCAGCGGCTGGCGCGCCATCATGACGACGTCGATTCGGCCTTCTGGGGCTGGAACGATATCTGGCTCGACCCCGAATTCCGCCAGTGGGACCTGCGTCCGCTCCTGTCCGGGCTGCGCTGTCCGGTGCTGGCGGTGCAGGGCGAGGACGACGAGTACGGCACCATGGCGCAGATCGAGGGTATCCATCGATATGCCCCCCAGACCACCTTGCTTAAACTCGCGCGATGCGGGCATTCGCCACACCGGGACCAAAAAGAACCGTTGACGCTGGCTGCCGTTCGGCATATAAATCTGCATACTTCAAACCTAAAATAATTCGGCTTCCCGCCTGTTGCGAAGGGTCCTCACGGTGCATGCGCCAGCGCGGGACACAGCAAGGGCAGGGGTGACCGGCAACGGTCCAGCGAGCCACCGGCTTGACCACCAGGAGACACCATGCGTCGCTTCACCTCGCGCAGGCTTGCGCCTGCCTGCCTTGCCGTCGCCACCGTCTTTGCCATGGCCGGCGCGTCCGCGCAGCCTGCGGCCCCCGCACCCGCTGCGCCAGGGGGAAAGATCAAGGTCGGCTTCATGCTGCCGTACACCGGCACCTATGCGGCCCTGGGTACGGCCATCGAGAACGGCTTCCGCATGTATGTGCAGCAGCAGGGCGGCAAGCTTGGCGGACGCGACATCGAGTACTTCAAGGTCGACGATGAATCCGATCCGGCCAAGGCGCCGGAGAACGCCACCAAGCTGGTCAAGCGCGACCAGGTCGACGTGGTGGTCGGCACGGTGCATTCGGGCGTGCAGATGGGCATCGTCAAGGTGGCCAAGGAGAACAACACGCTGCTGATCATTCCCAATGCCGGCGTGGACGAGGCAACGGGTCCGCTGTGCGGCCCCAACATCTTCCGCACCTCATTCTCGAACTGGCAGCCGGGCTACGCCATGGGCCAGGTGCTGGGCGAGCGCGGCCTGAAGAAGGTGGTGACGCTGACCTGGAAGTACGCCGCTGGCGAACAGTCGGTGAAGGGCTTCAAGGAAGCGTTCGAGGCCAAGGGCGGCAAGGTGGTGAAGGAACTGAACCTGCCGTTCCCCAATGTCGAGTTCCAGGCGCTGATTACCGAAGTGGCGTCGCTCAAGCCTGACGCCGTGTTCGTGTTCTTCGCCGGCGGCGGCGCGGTCAAGTTCGTCAAGGACTGGGCTGCGGCAGGGCTCAAGGACAAGATCCCGCTGTACGGCTCGGGCTTCCTGACCGATGGCACGCTCGAAGCACAGGGCAATGCCGCGCAGGGCCTGGAAACCACGCTGCACTACGCCGATGGCCTGACCAACCCGCGCGACAAGAACTTCCGCCTGGACTACGCCAAGACCTACAAGCTGCAGCCCGACGTGTACGCAGTGCAGGGCTACGATGCCGCCCAGCTGCTGGCAGCCGGCGCCACGGCGGTGAAGGGCGACATGACGCGCAAGGCTGACCTGTACAAGGCCATGGGCGCGGCCAGGATCGACAGCCCGCGCGGCGCCTTCACGCTGTCCAAGGCGCATAACCCGGTGCAGGACTTCTATCTGCGCAAGGTCGACGGGCGCGAGAACAAGGTCAGCTCGGTAGCCGTCAAGGCACTGGCCGACCCGGCCCGCGGCTGCCGCCTCTGATCGGCTCTTCCGGAGCAGCCTGATACCGCGCCTTCGTCCTCCAGGGACAGGTGCGGTGGCGGCTGACGCAACATGGATATCGTCTCCTTCCTGATCCAGTGCCTGAACAGCGTGCAGTACGGCCTGCTGCTGTTCCTGGTGGCCAGCGGCCTGACGCTGATCTTCGGCATCATGGGCGTGATCAACCTCGCCCACGGCAGCTTCTACATGCTGGGCGCCTACCTGGCCTTCACGCTCGCCGGCCTGACCGGCAACCTGTTTATCGCCATCCCGCTCGGCATCGTGCTGGCGGTGGCATTCGGCTATGTGCTGGAGTGGGCCTTCTTCAGCTACCTGTATGAGCGCGACCACCTGCAGCAGGTGCTGATGACCTACGGGCTGATCCTGGTGTTCGAGGAGTTGCGCAGCATCCTGGTCGGCGATGACGTGCACGGCGTGCAGGTGCCGGCGCTGCTGGACGGCGCGTTGGCGATCGGCAACGACATGACCTATCCGGTGTACCGCCTCTTTATCTCCGCGATATGCCTGGTGGTTGCCCTGGCGATGTACTACGTGATCCGGCGCACCCGGCTGGGCATGATGATCCGCGCCGGCGCCACCAACCGCGAGATGGTGCAGTCGCTGGGCATCAACATCACGGTGCTGTACCGTTTCGTGTTCGCGCTGGGCGTGGCGCTGGCAGTGCTGGCCGGCATGATCGCTGCGCCGGTGTCGTCGGTCTATCCGGGCATGGGCGCGCAGGTGCTGATCGTCTGCTTCGTGGTGGTGGTGATCGGCGGCATCGGCTCGGTCAAGGGCGCGCTGGTGGCGTCGCTGCTGCTGGGCTTCGTCGATACCTTCGGCAAGGTGTTCTGGCAGGAGGCGGCCGGCGTGCTGATCTACCTGCTGATGGCGATGATCCTGCTGTGGAAGCCGCAGGGGCTGTTCAAGGCAGGATGACATGAACCCGACGACATTGCCGGCGCGCCGGCACTCCTTCCGCAATGCCACGCTGGCCACCGGGCTGGGCTGGCTGGTGGCGTTCGCGGTGCTGGCGGCACTGCCGCTGCTGCTGACCGCGGACAGCAACAAGTTCTACATCGAGCTGCTCAGCAAGGTGATGATCATGGCGATCTTCGCGCTGTCGCTGCAGCTGCTGATCGGCTACACCGGGCTGGTCAGCCTGGGCCATGCCGCGTACTTCGCCATGGCGGCGTATGCCACCGCAATTCTGGCGCCGCAGGCCGGCCCGGGCAACGGCTGGCTGCTGCTGGCGGGTGCGCTGGCCGCATCCGCGCTGCTGGCGCTGGTGGTGGGGGCGCTGGTGCTGCGCACCCGCGGCGTGTATTTCATCATGGTAACGCTGGCGTTCGCGCAGATGGTGTATTTCGTCTTCCACGACACCAAGATCGCGGGCGGCAGCGACGGCACCTATATCTACTTCCGGCCGGAATTCCCGGTGCCTGGCGAGCACCTGCTGACGGTCAACGATCCCACGCATTTCTACTGGCTGGTATGGCTCGGGCTGGTGCTGACGGTGGCGGTGCTGGCGTTGGTGCTGCGCTCGCGCTTTGGGCACGCGCTGGTCGGCATCCGCCACAACGAGCAGCGCATGCGCGCGGCCGGCTATGCCACCTACCGCTACCAGCTTGGCGCTTTTGTCGCGGGCGGGCTGCTGGCGGGGCTGGCCGGGTTTCTGTATGCGATCCAGTTTGGCTTCGTCAATCCGGAGATCGCGTCGTGGCACCAGTCCGGCAACGCCATGCTGATGGTGATCCTGGGCGGCGTGGGCAGCCTGGCCGGCGCGGTGCTGGGCGCGTTCTCGTTCGTGCTGCTGGCCGAGTGGTTCAGCACCCTGACCAAGCACTGGCAGCTGCTGATGGGGGGCTTCATCATCGTCGCGGTGGCGCTGTTGCCCCGCGGGCTGGTCAGCCTGCCGTCGGTGCTGCGGCACGGACGCCGCGGACGCCGCAATGGCGATGCCGGCACCGGCACGGATGAGGCCGCGGGCACTGCGGACAGCCGCCGCGAAGGACGCCGCAATACGGAGGCCGCATGACATCGCAAGGAACCCCGATCCTGCAGGCGCAGCAACTGACCCGGCGCTTCGGCGGCCTGACCGCCGTGGCGGGCGTCGACCTGTCGCTGGCGCTGCATGAGATCCATGCCGTGATCGGCACCAACGGCGCGGGCAAGTCCACGCTGATCAACATGCTGTCCGGCGAACTGCCGCCGTCGTCCGGCCGGCTGCACCTGAAGGGCGAGGACGTGACCGGCTGGTCGCAGCCGCGGCTGGCGCGCCATGGGGTGGGGCGCAGCTACCAGCGCAACAATATCTTCCTGCCGCTGACGGTGCGCGAAAACTGCCGGCTGGCCGCGCAATCGCGCGCGCAGCGGGCGTGGCGGCTGTGGGAAAGCGCCCAGGGCTGCCGTACCAGCGCCACGCTGGCCGACGAGGCCCTGGAGCGGGCCGGCCTAGCACCGCTGGCGGACCGGCTTGCCAGCGACCTGGCGCATGGCCAGAAGCGCCAGCTGGAGGTGGCGATGTGCCTGGCCACGCAGCCGGTCGCATTGCTGCTGGACGAGCCGCTGGCCGGCATGGGCGCGGAAGAGTCGGCGCGGATGCTGGCGCTGCTGCGCGGCCTGCGCGAGGGCCACGCCATCCTGCTGGTCGAGCATGACATGGACGCGGTGTTCTCGGTCGCCGACCGCATCACCGTGATGGTCAACGGCGCCGTGATTGCCACGGGCAGCCCCGAGGCGATCCGGACCAACCATGAGGTCCAGGTCGCTTACCTGGGCGAGGAAGAGAGCGAGGCCGCATGAATGCCCCGATGATCGAAGCCACCGGCATCAACGCCTGGTATGGCTCCAGCCACGTGCTGCGCGACGTCGACTTCACCGTCGGCGTGGGCGAAACGGTCGGGCTGCTGGGCCGCAACGGCATGGGCAAGAGCACGCTGCTGCGCACGCTGCTGGGCCATGTGCGCCAGCGCCAGGGGCAGATCCGCGTGGCCGGCCGCGACGTTTCGCGCGCGCAGCCGTTCGAGGTGGCGCGCCTGGGCGTGGCCTACGTGCCGGAGGGCCGCGGCATTTTTCCCAGCCTGTCGGTGCGTGAAAACCTGCTGATGGCCGCGCGCAAGGGCTGCAACGGCCGCAACGACTGGGACGAGGCGCGCGTGCTCGACCTGTTCCCGCGGCTGAAGGAGCGCCTGTCCCATGGCGGCCAGCAGCTGTCCGGGGGCGAGCAGCAGATGCTGTCCATCGGCCGCGCGCTGATGACCAATCCCGACTGCCTGGTGCTGGACGAGGCCACCGAAGGGCTGGCCCCGCGCATCGTGCGCGAGATCTGGGCGGTCATAGCCACCGTGCGCGGCACCGGCATCGCCTCGGTCGTGGTTGACCGCAATTTCCGCTCGGTGCTGGCGCACGCCGACCGCGCCGTGGTGCTGGAAAAGGGCCGGGTGGTGATGGCCGGCCCCGCATCGGACCTCGCCGGCAAGCCCGAAGCACTGGACCGCTATCTCGGTGTTTGACGTTTAGTGCCTCATAAGGCGCTTTTGTTGCCCTGCCGCAACGCCACTTGCGGGCGCAAGGACACGCTGCTTTGCTCTCCCGGGGCTTGACCATCCGCCGCTTCCCTCCCATCCTTGCGAAGTCACGAAAGCGGCATCCCCTTTTGCCGCAGTGGTCGATAGTCGGCAGTTCATCTAGAATTGCGCGCGTTTGTGCAATGCAATAGAAAAAGTAAGCGGACCCGCAGCCACTGCGTCAGGACCGGGTCGCCGGATAGGCATCAACCGCCCGCGAGCCCGGTCAATCAGACCAATACTCATGACCCAATCCGCAACAACCAGTCATTATTTTGTCGAAAGCCCCAGTACGCGGGCGCTGATCGTGGGAGCGATCGGTGTCGTCTTCGGCGATATCGGCACCAGCCCGCTTTACGCGCTCAAGGAATGCTTCAGCCAGGAACACGGCATTCCGTTCAGCCCTGATGCCGTGCTTGGCATCATCTCGATGCTGTTCTGGGCGATGATCATCGTCGTTTCGCTCAAGTACGTGATGTTCGTGATGCGCGCCGATAACGACGGCGAAGGCGGCGTGCTGGCTCTGATGGCGCTGGCGCTGCGCACAGCGGCACCGCGTTCGCGCATGGCGCGCCTGCTGATGATGCTGGGCATCTTTGGTGCCTGCATGTTCTATGGCGATGCGGTCATTACGCCGGCAATCTCGGTGCTGTCGGCGGTGGAAGGGCTGGAGATCGCCGCGCCGGGCCTGTCGCAATTCGTCATTCCGATCACGCTGGTCATCCTGTGTGCGCTGTTCTTCATCCAGCGCAGCGGCACGCATGCCGTGGGCAAGCTGTTCGGCCCGATCATGGTTGCGTGGTTCATCGCGCTTGGTGCGCTGGGGCTGCTGCACCTGGTGAATGCGCCGGGCATCCTTCTGGCAGTCAGCCCGCACTATGCGGTCAGCTTCCTGATGGAGCATTCGCTGCAGGCCTTCGTCGTGCTGGGTTCGGTGTTCCTGGTGCTGACCGGTGCCGAGGCCCTGTACGCGGACATGGGCCACTTCGGCGCGCGCCCGATCCGCTATGGGTGGTTCCTGCTGGTGATGCCCTGCCTGATGCTCAACTATTTTGGCCAGGGCGCGATGTTGCTGAACAATCCGGCAAACATCTCCAATCCCTTCTACCTGATGGTGCCGGACATGCTGCAGCTGCCGATGGTGCTGCTGGCGACCGCCGCCACTGTGATTGCTTCGCAGGCCGTGATCTCGGGAGCCTTCTCGCTGACCAGCCAGGCCATCCAGCTTGGGTTCGTGCCGCGCATGCGCATCCGCTATACCTCTGCAGCGGAAATCGGCCAGATCTATCTGCCGGTGATCAACTGGATCCTGCTGGTACTGGTGGTGATCGTGGTGGTGGCGTTCAAGAAATCTGAGAACCTGGCGGCTGCCTACGGTATTGCCGTGACGACGACCATGGTGATCACGACCTTCCTGGCGGCGGTCGTGATGCGTAATGTCTGGAAGTGGCATCCGGTGCTGGTCACGCTGATCGGCCTGTCATTCCTGCTAGTCGACCTGGCGTTCTTCTCGGCCAACCTGCTGAAGATCGCCGAAGGCGGCTGGTTCCCGCTGTTGATGGGCGCTACGGCCTTCTTCCTGCTGATGACCTGGTACAGCGGCCGCAAGCTGCTGCGCGCGCGCAGCCTGGAAGATGGCATCCCGCTCGAGCCCTTTATCGCCGGGCTGCTGGCGCACCCGCCGCACCGCGTCGAGGGCACTGCAGTGTTCCTGACCGGCAATACCGAGTCCGTGCCGGTATCACTGCTGCACAACCTGAAGCACAACCGCGTGCTGCATGAGCGCGTGGTGTTCCTGACCTTCGTCACGCGCGATATCCCCTACGTGGACGACAACCATCGCGTGAGCAGCAAGGACCTCGGCGGCGGCGTCTTTATCCTGAAATCCGAATACGGCTTCAAGGAGACGCCCGATGTGCAGAAGGTGCTGGACCTGGCCGACCGCAAGCTTGGCATGCACTTCGAGCTGATGGAGACCTCGTTCTTCATCGCCCGCGAATCGGTGATTCCGTCCAAGCTGCCGGGCATGCCGATGTGGCGCGAGAGCCTGTTCGCCTGGATGCACCAGAACGGCGCCAAGCCGTCGGACTTCTTCCAGATCCCGGCCAACCGGGTGGTGGAGCTGGGCACCAAGGTCGAGATCTGAACGCGCGGGCCCAGGCGCCCGCTTTCGTCGAATTCGGCAACCCCCGGACGCGCCGCCAGGCGATCCGGGGGTTTTGCTTTCTGCCCGGTTTGCGCCGCCTGCCTGCCATACGCCACCCGCAGCCCGGCCCTCGGGGCGCTTGTCCCGGGAAGTCGCGCGTTGCGGACCCCGACCTGGGACACCGGCCTCATGCGTGCACACCGCCCCCGGCCAGACAATGCAACCCTCAGCTTGTCACTGACCGCCTTCATGGCGGTCCCTTCCAGAAGGAGGCTGTGCCATGTGCGCGTTGCAGCAGTGGTCTCGCCAGTCCAGCCGGCATGCCGACAGTATCCGTCGCATCCGTCGGCTGCGAGCGGCGCTGCCGCTGTCGCTGCCATCGCTGCTGCCGGCGCTCCTGCTGCTCTACGTCTTCTGTCTTTCACATGCGAACTGGGAATCGTGCCTCGCCTCACTGCGTGAGCTGAATCACGATCACGGCGCGCCGGCGCGCGAGCTGGGACGCGCGTTGTCGCTGGCGCGCTCCCTGCGCGGACGCCAGGCTCCGGATCCGGCTGCCTGGCACGCCGCGGTGCAGCTGGCCGCCGACCGGGGGCCGGCGTGCCTGGCGGCACTCGGGCGCGGTCCGGCGCGGCTGCTGCCGTCGCTGGCGGCGCTGTTCGCGATGCTCGCATGGCTGCACTGACGCAGGGCGGCCGCTTTTCCCTTTCCCGCATCCGCATACCACTGATCCAGGGGTCAGGCGCTGCGCCGCTGCCATGATGGGATGGCAGCCGGCTTGCGCCAGGCAACGGCTGGCACGGCTCGAGGCGATCCCGTGCGGCCCGTGCCGTTTCGTAGCCGATCGCCCACATGAGGCGTGCCGTCGCGGCAAGCGCCGCCGGCATCCCTGTTGGAGATAGCAATGCACAAGATTCTTGCCAAGACCCTGCTTGCCGCTGCCGCACTCGCCGCCGGGTTCAGTCATGCCGCCCACGCCGGTGCGTATGGCGAAGCACTGGCCGCCGCCGTGCCGCGCCACAACGCGCAGCGCGACGCCTTCACGGACGGCGCGCGCAGTCCGGCCGCCGAGGCCGCGATGCGGCCCGTGGTGGCGCGCGGCAGCATGTCAGTGTGCATGGTCCGAGGCTTTGATCCGAACCGGGATGCGATGCGCAAGCCTGATCCCTACACGGATGGCGCGCGCATGGGGCGCTTCGATCCCTTTACCGAGGGGACGCGTATCAGTTCTCGCGATGGTTTCACCGACGGCGCGCGCAGCGATGCACGCGGCAGCGAGGAATGCCTGTCCTGAGTGACCGACAGCGCTTTGGCGCCACCCATCCTTTGCCTAAGCTAGGGGAGTCACGCGGCGCGCCCGCATGGCAGCCGCGGCCCGCGGCTGCCGGCAGGCCGTCCCAGCACCGCGCGGCCCCGACATGCCGATGTTCAAGCAGCAGCTCCGCCTGTGCACCAGTCGTGACGGCGTTCGCCTTGCGTACGCCATCACGGGCAGCGGCGCGCCGCTGGTCAAGGCGGCCAACTGGATGAGCCACCTGGAGTTCGACGTCGGCAGCCCGGTGTGGAGCCACATGATCACGGCGCTGTCCGCCACGCATACGCTGATCCGCTATGACGAGCGCGGCTGCGGGCTGTCTGACCGGGATATCGAGGACCTGTCCTTCGATGCGTGGCTGCGCGACCTGGAAACCATCGTCGACGCCACCGGGGTGGACCATTTTCCGTTGCTGGGCATCTCGCAGGGCGCGTCGATTGCCGTCGCCTACGCGGTCGCGCATCCCGAGCGGGTCAGTCATCTGGTGCTGCACGGTGGCTACGCGCGGGGGCGCCTGAAGCGCGACAACCTGAGCCAGCGCCTGCTGGAAGAGGCCGAGCTGATGAACAAGCTCGCCGAGCTTGGCTGGGGCCAGGAGAATCCGGCTTTCCGCCAGTTCTTCACCACCCAGTTCATTCCCGGCGGCACGGCCGAGCAGCATGCATGGTTCAATGAACTGGAGCGGGTTTCGACCTCGCCGCTGAATGCGGCGCGCTTCATGCGCGTTTTCAATGAGATCGACGTGGTGGCGCTGCTGCCCCAGGTATCGTGCCCGACACTGGTGCTGCACGCGGTGCGCGATGCGCGCGTGCCGTTCGACGAAGGGCGCCTGATCGCCAGCGAGATTCCCGGCGCGCGCTTCGTGCCGCTGGAAAGCGGCAATCACCTGTTGCTGGAAACCGAGCCCGCATGGCTGCGCTGGCTGGACGAGGTGCGCGCCTTCCTGCCGGCTGGGGAGCCAGTGCGCGACCCAGCCTTCACCGCGCTGACCCGGCGCGAGCGCGATATCGTCGAACTGATCGCGCAGGGCCGCGACAACGCCCAGATCGCCGCGCATCTCGACCTGTGCGAAAAGACCGTGCGCAACCACATCACCAGCATCTTCGCCAAGCTGGAAGTGGAAAACCGCGCGCAGGCGATCGTGCTGGCGCGCAAGGCCGGCTTTGACCGCACCGGTGCCTGAGCCGGCGGGGCCAGGACTTCAGCCCTGGTTCACCAGGATGCGCGCGTCGCTCACGTGCCCGCGATACGCCTCGAAGATGCGGCGCAGCGCCGCTTCCATGTTGATCCCGGGCTTCCAGCCCAGCTCTTCGATGGTGTTGTCGATCTTCGGCACGCGGTGCTGCACGTCCTGGTATCCCTTGCCGTAGAAGTCGCCCGACGAGGTCTCGATGATCTGCGTCTTGCGCGCTTCGTCAGCGTATTCCGGGTAGTCGGCGGCCATCTTCAGCATCATCTCGGCCAGCTCGCGCACCGAGTGGATATTGCCCGGGTTGCCGATGTTGTAGATCTTGCCGCTGGCCACGCCGTTGGGGTTCTCGATGATGCGCATCAGCGCGTCGATGCCGTCGGCGATATCGGCAAAGGCGCGCTGCTGGGCGCCGCCATCGACCAGCTTGATCGGCTCGCCGCGCACGATATGGCCGAGGAACTGCGTCACCACGCGCGACGAGCCTTCCTTCGATTCGAAGATCGAATCCAGCCCCGCGCCGATCCAGTTGAACGGGCGGAACAGGGTGTAGTTCAGGCCTTGCTCCATGCCGTAGGCGTGGATCACGCGGTCCATCAGCTGCTTGGAGCAGGCGTAGATCCAGCGCGGCTTGTTGATCGGGCCGTAGACCAGCGGCGAGGCGTCGGGGTCGAACTCTTCGTCGCTGCACATGCCGTAGACCTCGGAGGTCGACGGGAACACCAGGTGCTTGCCGTACTTGACCGCGGCGCGCACGATCGGCAGGTTGGCCTCGAAGTCCAGCTCGAACACGCGCAGCGGCTGGCGCACGTAGGTGGCCGGGGTGGCGATGGCCACCAGCGGCAGCACCACGTCGCACTTGCGGATGTTGTACTCGATCCACTCCTTGTTGATGGTGATGTCACCCTCGAAGAAGTGCATGCGCGGGTGGTCGACGAGGTCGCCGAGGCGGTCCGACGACATGTCCATGCCGTAGACCTCCCACGGCGTGGTTTCCAGGATGCGGCGCGTCAGGTGGTGGCCGATGAAGCCGTTGACGCCGAGGATCAGTACTTTCTTGCCTTGCATTGCGTTTGACGATGGCATGGGAAAACGGAACTCGCTGGCGCGGCTAGCGCGCGCCAGCGATGGGGAAGTTGGCGACGGCCACGCGCCGCCAGTCGCGCGCGACCACATGCATCGGCACGCGCGCACTCAGCTCGGCAAAGGTCTGCGGCGACAGCAGCGCGACGGCGCGCGGACCGTGCAGCCAGGCATCGATAAAGGCATCGACGGTGGGCAGCCATTTCTGCGGCTCCTGTTCGGTGCCGAAGGTTAGTTCGTCGGCTCGCGCCACCATGGTGAGCGGATGGTGCAGGTAGAACGGCAGCGTATGGTCCAGCATGCCGACGCCATAGAGCGGCATGCCAGGCTCCAGTACGCGCGCGATCGGCGCCACCATGTCGATGCCCGACGCCGAGCGGCCGATGGTTTCGTGGCCGAGCAGGGCGGTGGAGAATGCCAGCAGCATCCCGAATGCATAGGCTGTAATACTGGCCATGCGCCCGTGCCGGCGCTGCAGCCACAGGCCCGCCACGGCGCTCAGCATCACCAGCGCGAACGCCAACGCCGCCCACACCGCATAGGCCCGGTACAGCGCATTGGGCGTGTTGTTGGAATCGAGCGTGGCCACGTAGGGGCTGGCCAGCAGCCCGATCGCGCCGACGACCAGCATCGCCCGCAACTGTCGGCGCCAGGCACGCTCGCCGGTCTGCACCAGCGCCGCACCCGCCAGCATCCCAAGCGCCGGGAACACCGGCAGGATATAGCCGGGGAGCTTGGATCCGGACAGGCTGAAGAAGACGAAAATCGACGCGGCCCACAGCGCCGCCATCAGGGCAGGCTGGAACGGCCGCGAACTGCCTGCGTCGGCGACGCCGGCACGTTGCCGGACGGCGCGCGCCATGCCGGGCACCAGCCCCAGCCATGGCAGGAAGCCACCGACCACCAGCGGCACGAAGTACCACAGCGCACCCTTGCGCGCATGCACGGTCGAGGTATAGCGCTGCCAGTGCTCGTGGATAAAGAAAAAGCGCAGGAATTCCGGGTTGCGCCGCGCCACCAGCCAGTACCACGGCACCGCCACCAGCAGCATCACCACGATGCCGGCCGGCACATGCAGCCTTCGCCACAGCGCCAGGTCGCGCGTCACGCAGGTATAGATCACCAGCACCAGGCCGGGCAGCGCCAGGCCGACCAGCCCCTTGGTCAGCACGGCCACGCCCATCGCGGCCCAGCACGCCAGCATCCAGTTGCGGCGCGCGGCGGGCGTTGCGGCCGGATGCTGGGCCAGCAGCATGCACGCCAGCACGCAGGCCATGACGCCGGACAGCGTCATGTCCAGCGTATTGAAATGCGCGGCGACGTTCCACATCGGTGCGGACGCCAGCACCAGACCCGTCAACAGTCCGGCGCGCGCGCCGAACCAGCGTGCCGCGGCCAGCATCGACACGCCCAGCCCGGCCATGCCGGCCAGCGCCACGCACAGCCTTGTCTGCCATTCGCCGACGCCGAACAGCGTGTACGACAGCGCCGTCACCCACATATGGAAGGGCGGTTTCTCGAAGTACTTCAGCGCGTTGTAGCGGATGGTGACCCAGTCGCCGCTGCTCAGCATCTCACGCGCGATCTCGGCATAGCGGCCCTCGTCGGGGCCGAGCAGGTGGCGCACGCCCAGCGTGCCGAACCAGACCAGCGCGAACGCCAGCGCCACCAGCGCCACCGTCAGGGCGGGCATGCCGGCGATGCGTGCGGCATGGCCGGGCTCGCCGGCCCGGGCGGCGTCAAGCCTGCGCACGGCGGCAGAGCGATTGGGACGTTGAGGCATGGCAGGAACGTCGTGGCCTGGAGGCGGGTGTGACGGCAAGGGCGGCGGTGGCTTGGGTAGGGTGCTGAGGCGGCGCTGCGCGGCAGCGCGGCCCGGCGGCATGGCCATGACAACGCCGGCTGGAGGTGCGGCGTTGACTCAGGCTGGGTCCTGGCGCGGAGAGGGCGAGAATAATGGGCAAACCTTAATGGCAGATTAAGCGGGCGCGCACATAATGCCCACGATGCGTTGCAGGCGCGATGCTGCACGCGCTCATGTGACCGGTAAATAACACCGGAAGGATAACCGAACCCAGCCCGGAAAAATGAGAATCCTGATCGTTGAAGACGACCCGATGCTGGGCGACGGGCTTCGCCGCGGCCTGCAACTGCTGGACTATGCGGTCGACTGGTTCAGCACGGGCGCTGAAGCCGACCATGCACTCGGCGTGGTCCACTATGATGCCGTGGTGCTGGACCTGGGCCTGCCAGGGGAGGACGGCATGTTGCTGCTCGCGCGCTGGCGTGCCCGCGGCTGCCGCATCCCGGTGATTGTGCTGACCGCGCGCGATGCGATCGACAGCCGCATCGGCGGCCTTGACGCCGGCGCCGACGACTACCTGGTCAAGCCGATCGCGCTCGATGAGCTGGCGGCCCGGCTGCGTGCCGTCACCCGCCGCGCCGCGGGCCTGTCGTCGCCAGTGTGGAAGCACGGCGCGCTGGAATTCCACCCGGCAGCGCGCCAGGCGTACTGGCAGGGCCAGCCGGTGGAACTGACCAGCCGCGAAGCCATGTTGCTGGAGCTGCTGCTGGCGCACCCCAACCGGCTGCTGACGCGCGACTTCCTGCGCGACAAGCTTTATGACTGGCAGGGCGGCGTCGAGAGCAACGCGCTAGAGGTGCATATCCACCACTTGCGCCGCAAGATTCATCCGAAGATCGTGCGCACCTTCCGCGGCGCGGGCTACACGCTGGGCGCGGCGGAGGATTGCATATGACGTTGCAGCGCCGGCTCATTTTTGCGGTGCTGATCGCCGCGCCGGTGGTGTGGCTGCTGACCATCGGCTTGACCTACGTGCGGGCCCGGCATGAGATCAACGAGCTCTATGACACTGACATGGTGCGCATGGCGCTGCAGATGCATTCGGTGGTCCCGCTGGTGGATGTCGCCGCTGCGCCGTCGCGCACGCGGCTGCCGCAACTGGTGGAAGGCGACCAGGGCGACGCCGGGCTGGGCGACCTGGCCATCGCGGCGTGGCTGCCGGACGGCAAGTCGCTGCATATCGATCCCGAGGGCGACCTGCTGCCACGCGCCCCCGGCGTCAAGGGCTTCACCGATATCACCATCAACAAGAAGGCCTGGCGGCTCTACTACCTCGACGACCCCGACACCGGCTGGCGTGTCTGTGTCGGCCAGCAGATCGGCGAGCGCAACGAGCTGATCCTGTCCTATATCGCCGCGCAGGTGCTGCCGTGGGCCGCGGGGCTGCTGGTGCTGATCGGGCTGCTGATCTGGTTCATGCGGCGCGCGCTGGCGCCGGTGCGGGCGCTGTCCTCGGACATCGAAGGGCGCGCCCCGGACGACCGCCGGCCGCTCAGCCTTGAGGCCGTGCCCGGTGAACTGGTGCCGCTGGTGCATGCGATGAACCGGCTGCTGGCGCGCGTATCCGATTCAATTGAACACGAACGGCGCCTGACCGCCGATGCGGCGCACGAGATGCGCACGCCGCTGGCCGCGCTCAAGGCGCAGTGGGAGATAGCCGAGCGCTCGCCTGACGCCGACGAACGCGCGCAGGCGCGCGCCAATGTGGCTTCCGGCATCGACCGCATCGGCCGGCTGGTGTCGCAGCTGCTGACACTGAGCCGGCTGGAGGATGCCTCGGCGCCGCCTTCGCGCCAGCCTGTCAACTGGCTGCCCGTGGCGCAGCAGGCGCTGTCAGACTGCCTGGGCCTGGCCCAGCAGAAACAGGTCGATGTCGAGCTGGAATGGCCGGCGCAGGGCCATCCCCCATTGCCCGTGGCGGGCGACACCAGCCTGCTGTCGCTGATGCTGCGCAACCTGCTCGACAACGCCATCCGCTACAGTCCGCCGGGTGCGCTGGTGACGGTCGATTTCCAGCCTGACGGCATCACCGTGCGCGACCAGGGGCCGGGCGTGGCGCCGGACGTGCTGGCACGGCTGGGAGACCGCTTTTTCCGCGGCGGCAGCGGGCAGCGCGAGCAGGGGCACGGCCTTGGCATTTCCATCGCGCGGCGCGTGGCGCGGCTGCATGGGCTGGAAATTGCGTTCGCCAACCGCTCGGATGGGGCCGGGAAGGGCCTGGCGGTGCGGATCGGGCGCGGCGGCTGAAAGCAAAGACGCCCCGCACGGCTTCCCGTGCGGGGCGTCTTGCCATGCGCTTGCGGCTTAGCGCTTGAGCTTGGCGAAGGCCGCGGCCATCGCGCCCGCCGGTTCCTGCTCGCGGCGGCCGCCACCCAAGCCCTTGCCGCCATTGCGCTGAGCGCCGCGGTCGCCACGGTCGCCGCCGGCACGCGCCGCGGCCTGGCCGGGCTCGTCGTCCAGGCGCATCGACAGGCCGATGCGGTTGCGCTTGACGTCGACCTCCATCACCTTGACCTTGACCACCTGGCCAGCCTTGACCACCTCGTGCGCGTCCTTGACGAACTTGCTGGACAACGCCGAGATATGGACCAGGCCGTCCTGGTGCACGCCGATATCGACAAACGCACCGAAGGCTGCCACGTTGGTGACCACGCCTTCCAGCACCATGCCGGGCTGCAGGTCCTTCACGTCTTCCACGCCTTCCTGGAAGGTTGCGGTCTTGAACTCGGGGCGCGGGTCGCGGCCCGGCTTTTCCAGTTCGGTCAGGATGTCGCGGACGGTCGGCAGGCCGAAGGAGTCGTCGGTGAACTGCGTCGGCGACAGGCCGCGCAGCGCGTCGCGGTTGCCCATCACATCGCGCAGGCCCTTCTTGACGTGTTCCAGGATGCGCTGCACCACCGGATACGCCTCCGGGTGCACCGAGGAGCGGTCCAGCGGATTGTCGCCGTCGTTGATGCGCAGGAAGCCGGCCGCCTGCTCGAAGGTCTTGTCGCCCAGGCGCGGCACCTGCTTCAGCGCGTTGCGGTTGGGGAAGGCACCATTGGCGTCGCGGAACTCGACGATATTGCGCGCCAGCACCGTGTTCAGGCCCGACACGCGCGCCAGCAGCGGCGCCGACGCGGTGTTGACGTCAACGCCCACGGCATTTACGCAGTCTTCGACCACGGCGTCCAGCGCCCGCGCCAGCTCGCGCTGGTTGACGTCATGCTGGTACTGGCCCACGCCGATCGACTTGGGATCGATCTTGACCAGCTCGGCCAGCGGATCCTGCAGCCGCCGGGCAATCGACACCGCGCCGCGCAGCGACACATCCAGGTCCGGGAATTCCTTGGCTGCCAGCTCCGACGCCGAATACACCGAAGCGCCGGCCTCGCTGACCACGATCTTGGTCAGCTTCAGTTCGGGCATCTGCTTCATCAGGTCCTGCACCAGCTTGTCTGTTTCGCGGCTGGCGGTGCCGTTGCCAATCGACACCAGCGCCACATTGTGCTGTTTTGCCAGGCGCGCCAGCGTGGCGAGCGAGCCGTTCCAGTCGCGGCGCGGCTCGTGCGGGTAGATGGTGGCGGTGTCCAGCAGCTTGCCGGTGTTGTCCACCACGGCGATCTTGCAGCCGGTGCGGATGCCTGGGTCGACGCCCATCACGGACTTGGGCCCGGCCGGCGCGGCCAGCAGCAGCTCATGCAGGTTGCGGCCGAACACCTTGATGGCTTCGTTCTCTGCGGTTTCGCGCAGCTGCGTCAGCAGTTCGGTTTCCAGGTGGGGCTGCACCTTGACGCGCCAGCACCAGCGGCATACGTCGCCCAGCCACTTGTCGGCCGGGCGGCCCAGGTTCTGGACGCCGACCTGGCGCGCGATCATGCCTTCGCACGGGTGCGGCACCATCGCGTCCTGTTCCTCGCCCAGGCCCAGCTTGACCATCAGCACGCCCGCGTTGCGGCCGCGGAACAGCGCCAGCGCGCGGTGCGACGGCACGGTGCGGATGGTCTCGCTGTAGCTGTAGTAGTCGCGGAACTTCTCTTCCTCGGCGGTTTCCTTGCCTTCCATCACGGTGGAGGCCACCACGCCGTTGTTCCACAGGTGCTCGCGCAGCTTGCCCAGCAGTTCCGCGGTTTCGCCGAACTGCTCGGACAGGATGTCGCGCGCGCCGTCCAGCGCGGCCTTGACATCCGGCACGCCGCCGTCGGCGGTGGGGTTGCCGTTGACGTACTTGGCGGCCTCGGCCTGCGGGTCCAGCGTGGGATCGGCCAGCAGCGCCTGCGCCAGCGGCTCCAGCCCGCATTCGCGCGCGATCTGGGCGCGGGTGCGGCGCTTGGGCTTGTAGGGCAGGTAGAGGTCTTCCAGCGTTTGCTTGGTTTCGGCGGCCTCGATGGCGGCCTGGAGCTCGGGCGTCAGCTTGCCTTGCTCCTGGATCGACGCGAGGATGGTCGCGCGGCGGTCTTCCATGTCGCGCAGGTACAGCAGGCGCTCTTCCAGGTTGCGCAGCTGCGTGTCATCCAGGTTGCCGGTCACTTCCTTGCGGTAGCGGGCGATGAAGGGCACGGTGGCGCCTTCGTCGAGCAGCGCCACGGCCGCGGCCACCTGGCGCGGCTGCACGGACAGTTCAGCCGCGATGAGCGAGACAATCTTTTGCGAGACGGATGCGGGCAGGTTGGACATCGGAGAGCGCAGCGAAAAACGCAGTCAGTCGAAAGCGGGGCATTTTGCCACAAGCGTGGGAGGTATCCGCCGGGGCGCGCTGTGGGTGCGGGGCGGGCGGCGTCCCGCGCACGTCCGGAACGGGCCGGCGGGGCAGGCCGGTACCCAGCCCGGATGCTAGAATCCGGTCATGATCGTCAAGTCCCGCCCGGCCGCCGCCAAGGCCACCATCCTGGCCATGCCAACCTTCGCCAACGTGCCTGAAACTTCCCTGTTCCGATTCGGCCGCCTGGCTGCACTGGCCGTGGCTGCATGCGCCGTGCTGATGCCGCTGCGCGAGGCGCGCGCCCAGGCTTCCGCGTCCGCCGCGCCGCCCGCCGCCAATGGCCAGCGCGACTTTGCCGCCGAACGCAAGGCCGTCGACGATTCGCGCGCCTGGACCAACTACCGCTTTGCCGCCGCCGAACGCGAGTGCTACGGCAAGTTCTTTGTCAACCGCTGCATCAACAATGCCAAGGAAGTCCAGCGCGAGGAGCTGCAGGTGCTGCGCAAGCGCGAACTGGAGGTAGGCGAGGCCGAACGCGCCCACCGCGCCGCCGAGCGCGACCGCGAACAGGCGCTGCGCAACGCCGAGTTCGAGGCCAGCCAGCCGAAGCGCTCGGCCAGTGAACAGTCCAGCCGCGAGGCCTTCCAGAAGAAGCAGCAGGAACAGCAGCTGCGCGAGGCGCAGCGCCAGGGCGAGGCGCCGCAGCGTGCCGCCAACGCGCAGGCGTACGAGAAGAAGCAGTCCGACTTCGATGCCCGCATGCAGGAGGCCCAGCAGAAGGGCGCCGAGCAGGCCCGCCAGCGGCAGGAGAATGTCAAGGCGTACGAGGCCAAGCAGCGCGACCTCGAACAGCGCCAGAAGGAACTGGAAGAGCGCCGCGCCAAGGCGAAGGAGCAACAGGGCCAGGCGTCGGCGCCGCGCCCGTTCGGCTTCTGAGGCCCGGCACCGTGACTGCGCAGCGGAGGCATAGATGGACAGCAACCTGAACACCCTGGAGCGGCGCATCATGGAGTTGCAGATCGAGCACCGCGACCTGGATTTCCTGATCGACCGGCTTGCCGGCGACGCCATCCATGACGAACTGCAGCTGCGCCGGCTGAAAAAGCGCCGCCTCAAGCTGAAGGACGCCATCACGCTGCTGCAGCTGCAGCTCGAACCCGACGTGCCGGCCTGAGCGCATCCGCGCCAGGCTAGCCCATTGTCTTGCCGATCGCCGCCGGCCCTGTCCGGCGGCCCATACAACATTCTCCCCCCTCCCTTGTCCGATCTTCCAGATTCCCCTGAGCCGCCCGAAGCCGTCAGCCTGACCGACGCCGGGTCGCCCGCGCCTGCCGGGCCCGCCGACGACGGCGCCAGCCGCGGCGCTGAACTGGCCACCATCTTTGCCGATACCGGCACGCTGGCTCAGGCCATTCCCGGCTACCGGCCGCGCGCCTCGCAGCACAAGATGGCCGAGGCCGTCGCCGATGCGATCGCGCAGAACGATTCCGTCATCGTCGAGGCGGGCACCGGCACCGGCAAGACCTACGCCTACCTGGTGCCGGCGATGCTGTGGGGCGGCAAGGTGATCCTGTCGACTGGCACCAAGAACCTGCAGGACCAGCTGTTCCTGCGCGATATCCCCACCGTGCGCCATGCGCTGAACGTGCCGGTCTCGGTGGCTCTGCTCAAGGGCCGCGCCAACTACGTCTGCCACTACCACCTGGAACGCGCGCAGGCCAACGGGCGCCTGGCGTCGCGCCAGGATGCGGCGTGGCTGCGCGAAATCGGCCGCTTCATCAAGGAAACCTCCACCGGCGACAAGGCCGAGCTGGCGTCCGTGCCCGAGAACGCGCCGGTATGGCAGATGGTGACCTCCACGCGCGACAACTGCCTGGGATCGGAATGCCCGCATTACAAGGAATGCTTTGTGATGCGCGCGCGCAAGGAAGCGCAGCAGGCCGACGTGGTGGTGGTCAACCATCACCTGTTCTTTGCCGACGTGGTGCTGCGCGACACCGGCATGGCGGAACTGCTGCCGGCGGCCAACACCGTGATCTTCGACGAAGCCCACCAGCTGCCCGAGACCGCCACGCTGTTCTTCGGCGAGACACTGTCGACCAGCCAGCTGCTGGAAATCGCCCGCGATTCCGTGGCCGAAGGCCTGTCGCATGCGCGCGATGCGGTGGACTGGGTCGCGCTGGCCGCGCCGCTGGAGCGTGCCGCGCGCGACCTGCGCCTGGCCTTCAGCAAGGACAATGCGCGGCTGGCGCTGGGCCAGATCGAGGCCGACCGCCGTATCGCCGAGCCTTTCAACGAGACGCTCGATGCGCTGGACGAGGCGCTGTCAGACTTCGTCGAAATGCTCGAAAGCCAGGCCGAGCGTGCCGAATCGCTGCAGCAATGCCACCGCCGCGCGCTGGAGCTGGCCAACAAGCTGGCCGCGTGGCGCGCCGATGCCACGCCCACGCCGGCACCGCAGCCGCCGGAGGGCGACGGTGAAACCGCGCCAGCGGTGCCCGCCGGGCCTGAAACCGTGCGCTGGGTCGAGGTGTTCTCGCATACCGTGCAGCTTCACCGCACGCCGCTGTCGATCGCGCCGATCTTCACACGCCAGCGCGACGGCCAGCCGCGCGCGTGGGTTTTCACCTCGGCCACGTTGTCGGTGAAGGGCAACTTTACCCACTACGCCGCGCAGCTGGGGCTCGACAAGGACCGCTCGCTGACGCTGCCCAGCCCGTTCGATTACGCGAAGCAGGCGCTGCTCTACGTGCCGCGCGACATGCCGGCGCCGCAGTCGCCGCAGTTCACCGACGCGGTAGTGCAGGCGGCATTGCCGCTGATCGAGGCCGCCGGCGGGCGCACCTTCCTGCTGTGCACCACGCTGCGCGCCGTGCAGCGTGCCTCGGACCTGCTTTATGACGCGTTTGCCGAGCGCGGCCTGAACCTGCCGCTGCTGGTGCAGGGCCAGGCCAGCCGCACCGAGTTGCTGGACCGCTTCCGCGAACTGGGCAATGCGGTGCTGGTCGGCAGCCAGAGCTTCTGGGAGGGCGTGGATGTGCGCGGCGAGGCGCTGTCGTTGGTGATCATCGACAAGCTGCCGTTCGCGCCGCCGGACGACCCGGTGCTGGCCGCGCGCATGGAAGTGCTGCAGAAGAAGGGCCTGAGCCCGTTTGCCGTGCACCAGCTGCCGCATGCGGTGATCACGCTCAAGCAGGGGGCGGGGCGGCTGATCCGTTCGGAATCGGACCGCGGCGTGCTGGCGATCTTCGATACGCGGCTGGTCGAGAAGCCCTATGGCCGGCAGATCTGGCAAAGCCTGCCGCCGTTCACGCGCACGCGTGAGGCAGCGACGGTGGTGCGGTTCCTGGAGTCGCTGCGCGGGCCTGGCAAGGAAGCTGAGGCGGAGCCCGCAGGGGACGCGGCAGCTGACTGAACGCTGCGGGTGCCGGAAAAAGAAAAACGGGACGTATCCTCCGATACGTCCCGTTTTTTATGGCCGCTGGCCAGCCGGCGTCAGAACACTTCCCACCAGGCCTTGTCCTTGCGGCGCGCGCCGTACTTGATGAAATCGCTGTCCGGGAAATTGCGCTCCATCACGCGCGCGGTGTCGTCGCGCAGGTCCTTCATGCCCATCGCGTCATACGAGCGGATCATGATGTACAGGGCCTCTTCGTTGGCCGGTGCGCCGTCATAGTCCTTCAGTGACTGCTGGGCACGGTTGACGGCTGCCAGGTAGGCGCCGCGCCGGTAGTAGTAGCGCGCGGCATGCACTTCATGCTGGGCCAGCGAGTTGACGATGTACTGCATGCGCAGCGTGGCGTCGGGGGTGTACTTGCTTTCCGGGTAGCGCGTGATCAGCGTATGGAAGGCGTCGTACGCGGCGCGTGCGGCCTTGGGGTCGCGCTCGCTCAGGTCCTGGCCCGAGAATCGGCCCAGCCAGCCCAGGTTGTCGTTGAAGTTGATCAGGCCCTTGAGATAGTAGGCGTAATCGATATTGGGATGGTTCGGGTGCAGCTGGATGAAGCGGTCCACCGCGGCCAGGGCTGCTGCCGTTTCACCATCCTTGTAGCTGGCATAGGCGGTATCGATCTGGGCCTGCTGCGCATAGCGGCCAAACGGATAGCGGCCTTCGAGCTTTTCATACAGCTTGACGGCACGCGTGTAGTCGCCGCCATCCAGCGCATCCTTGGCTTCCGAATATAATTTGTTGGCCGACCAGCCTGCGGTCTCGTCGGGTTGGTCCGCGAGCAGGCCGCATGCAGACAGCATGACGCAGCCGCCTGCGAGCAGAACCGCTCCAATTGTCGTGCGCCAGCGCGCGCGTTTCATGCTCTGCAATTGCATGGGCAATCGTATCCCGGATGAAGAAAAATAGCGTCAAGCATTATAGCCCAAGCCCCCAGCCCAACCCCGAAGCAGGAGATGGCGTGGGAGGACTTCCACCAGAACGGGTGCGCGCAGTCGCGTCCGTGGCCGATTTCGAGGCACATCCCGAGGAATTTGAAGACCTTGCCGAGACGCCGTCCGGCAGCGGCGCGCCAGCAGCCGAGCCGGCCGTGACCCTGACGCTGGAGGTGGACAGCGCCTCGCATGGCGAGCGGCTCGATAAATTGCTCGCGCGTCACTTCAGCGAGTTTTCACGCAGCCGCCTGCAACAGTGGATCGAAAGCGGCGCGGTGCGCGTCGACGGCCAGGTGCGCCGGCCGCGCGACGCGGTGCAGATGGGCAACCGCATCGAGATCCAGCCGCAGGCCGCGCCGGAATCGTCCGCTTTCTCGCCCGAGGACGTGCCGCTGGACGTGGTCTATGAAGACGACACCCTGCTGGTCATCAACAAGCCCGCGGGCCTGGTGGTGCACCCGGCTGCCGGCAACTGGAGTGGCACCGTGCTCAACGGGTTGCTGCACCGCGACCCCGCCGCCACGTCGCTGCCGCGCGCGGGTATCGTGCACCGGCTCGACAAGGAAACCTCAGGGCTGATGGTGGTGGCGCGCTCGCTGACCGCACAGACCGACCTGGTGCGCCAGCTGCAGGCGCGCACGGTCAAGCGCACCTATATCGCGCTGGTGTGGGGCCGCACCTATGACGAGGGCACCATCGACGCGCCCATCGGCCGCGACCCGCGCGAGCGCACGCGCATGGCGGTCGTGCATACCGCCAGCGGCAAGCCGTCGCGCACGCATTTCCGCACGCTGGCCACGGTGCCGCTGGGGCGGGGCTTCGTGTCGATGGTGATGTGCAAGCTGGAGACCGGCCGCACGCACCAGATCCGCGTGCATTTCGAATCGATCGGCCATCCGCTGGTGGGCGACCCGGTCTACTTCCGCGCCACGCAGCGCGGGCAGCGCCCGGCGGTCCGCGCGCCACTGCCGGTGCCATATGAGCGCCAGGCGCTGCATGCGTACCAGCTTGGCCTGGTGCACCCGGCCACCGGCAAGCGCATGTCGTGGACCGCGCAGCCGCCGGAAGACCTGCAGGCGCTGATCGATGCGCTGGATTTTGAAAGCGCGCAGGCCGACGAGGAAGAAGAAGCCTGGGACGAAGTCTGGGAAGGCGGCGAGGCCCACTGGGAATACGCCGGCGATGATGAAGACGGTGACGATGATGATGAGCGCAGCGCCTGATCCCGCCTGGCTGGTCCCTGACTGGCCCGCGCCGGCGCGCGTGCGCGCGCTATCCACGACGCGCCAGGGCGGCGTCAGCAAGGGCCCGTACGGGCTTGCCGGCGGCGCCCCGGGCGGCCTGAACCTGGGCACCCACGTTGGCGACGACCCCGCCGACGTGGCGCGCAACCGCGCGCGGCTGGCCGCATGCCTGCCGTCGATGCCGCAATGGCTGGAGCAGGTGCATGGCTGCGCGGTGGCGACGGTCGATCATGTCGCGGCCCCGGGCGCGCCCGTGCCCCAGGCCGACGCGAGCCTGGCGGCGGCACCCGGCCACGTCTGCGCCGTGATGACGGCGGATTGCCTGCCGGTGCTGCTGTGCGATGCGCAGGGGACGGTGGTGGGCGCCGCGCACGCGGGCTGGCGCGGCCTGTGCAGCGGCGTGATCGAAGCCACGCTGTCACGGATGCAGGCCGCTGCCGGTGCTGGCGCCCCGCGCTGGCTGGCGTGGCTGGGCCCGGCCATCGGCCCCGACGCGTTCGAGGTGGGTGCCGAAGTGCGCGATGCCTTCCTGGCGCAGGCACGCGCCGATGAACAGGCCGCGGTTGCCGCAGCCTTCCGCGCTGGCGCACCGGGCAAGTATCTTGCCGACATCTATGCGCTGGCGCGCATGCGCCTGGCGCGCGCCGGCTGCACCGAGGTCTACGGCGGCGACGCCTGCACCGTGGCCGAAGCCGGTCGCTTCTACTCCTATCGGCGCGACGGCGTGACCGGCCGCATGGCCAGCCTGGTCTGGCTGGCGGACTGAGCCGGCCGCTGCCTCAATCGTCCTTGCCCCTGGCCGCCTGCGCGCGCTCGGCTTCGGCCTTGCGCCGCCGCCGGCCGGGCGTGCCCATGATGTAGAGCACCAGCGCCACCGGCGCCACGCCATACATCAGGAAGGTGGCAACCCCTGCCACCACGGTGTGCTCGGTGATCGCCATCATCAGCGCCACGTAGAGCCAGCCAATGGCTACGATGTACATCAAAATTTCATCCTTCTCGCCTATGCTCTGTGGCCTCGGCAGATGCGAGCGCTGCATACCGTCCGGTAGGTCGGGATGCGCGCGGCGCCGGGGCGGATTCCCGCATTGACAGCGCGTGCGTTGCAAGGCAACAATGGGCTCAAATGTCTCGGAATCGCTGACGATTCCCAGGTTTCTCCGGCAAGCATACCGCATGGCGTTGCCACGCCAGAGTGTTGCGTTTGCCGGATAAAAGGGGAGCCGCTATCGGAATGGACGCAAGCCATGGCCGCAGCAGGTGCGGTCTGGGCTTCCAGCCAGTTCCAGGGCAGATGTGCCGGCAGACCCTCCCGCTTTGGGGGAGGCAAGCCGGGTCCATTCGGATAGCATCTCCCCATGCAAAGTGCCGGCCAGGGCAATGCCCGGAGCCGGTTCGAATAGTGACGGCAGAGAGACAATCAAATCATGGCGACCGGCAAAGGCGCGGCAGCTTCCACTCAGGAAGGCAAGTCCCAACCATTCAAGTTCACGCCGGGGCCATTCGATCCAGCCACATGGCTGGAATGGTCCCGCCAGTGGCAGGGCACTGAAGGCAACGGCCACGCGGCCGCGTCCGGTATTCCGGGCCTGGATGCGCTGGCAGGCGTCAAGATCGAGCCGGCGCAGCTGGGTGATATCCAGCAGCGCTACATGAAGGATTTCTCAGCCCTGTGGCAGGCCATGGCCGAGGGCAAGGCCGAGGCCACCGGGCCGCTGCACGACCGGCGCTTCGCCGGCGACGCATGGCGCACCAACCTGCCATACCGCTTCGCTGCCGCGTTCTACCTGCTCAATGCGCGCGCCTTGACCGAGCTGGCCGATGCCGTCGAGGCCGATGCCAAGACGCGCCAGCGCATCCGCTTCGCGATCTCGCAATGGGTCGATGCGATGTCGCCCGCCAACTTCCTCGCCACCAATCCCGAGGCGCAGCGCCTGCTGATCGAGTCAGGCGGCGAATCGCTGCGTGCCGGCGTGCGCAACATGATGGAAGACCTGACGCGCGGCAAGATCTCGCAGACCGACGAGAGCGCGTTTGAGGTCGGCCGCAATGTCGCGGTGAGCGAAGGCGCCGTGGTCTTCGAGAACGAATACTTCCAGCTGTTGCAGTACAAGCCGCTGACCGACAAGGTGCATGCGCGCCCGCTGCTGATGGTGCCGCCGTGCATCAACAAGTACTACATCCTGGACCTGCAGCCGGAGAGCTCGCTGGTGCGTCATGTGGTGGAGCAGGGGCATACGGTGTTCCTGGTGTCGTGGCGCAATCCGGACGCCAGCATGGCCGGCAGCACCTGGGACGACTACATCGAGAACGCGGCCATCCGCGCCATCGAAGTCGCGCGCGACATCAGCGGGCAGGACAAGATCAACGTGCTGGGCTTCTGCGTGGGCGGCACCATTGTCTCGACCGCGCTGGCGGTGCTGGCCGCGCGCGGCGAGCACCCGGCCGCCAGCGTCACGCTGCTGACCACGCTGCTGGACTTTGCCGACACCGGCATCCTCGACGTCTTTGTCGACGAGGGCCATGTGCAGCTGCGCGAGGCCACGCTGGGCGGCGGCGCCGGCGCGCCGTGCGCGCTGCTGCGCGGCCTTGAGCTAGCCAATACCTTCTCGTTCCTGCGTCCGAACGACCTGGTGTGGAACTATGTGGTCGACAACTACCTGAAGGGCAACACGCCGGTGCCGTTCGACCTGCTGTTCTGGAATGGCGACGCCACCAACCTGCCGGGGCCGTGGTACTGCTGGTACCTGCGCCACACCTACCTGCAGGACGAGCTCAAGGTGCCGGGCAAGCTGACCGTGTGCGGCGTGCCGGTGGACCTGGCCAGCATCGACGTGCCGACCTACATCTACGGCTCGCGCGAAGACCATATCGTGCCGTGGACCGCGGCCTATGCCTCGACCGCGCTGCTGGCGAACAAGCTGCGCTTCGTGCTGGGCGCGTCGGGCCATATCGCCGGTGTGATCAACCCGCCGGCCAAGAACAAGCGCAGCCACTGGACCAACGATGCGCTGCCGGAGTCGCCGCAGCAATGGCTGGCCGGCGCCACCGAGCATCACGGCAGCTGGTGGCCGGACTGGACCGCATGGCTGGCAGGTCAGGCCGGCGCGAAACGCGCTGCGCCCGCCAACTACGGCAATGCGCGCTATCCCGCGATCGAACCCGCGCCTGGGCGATACGTCAAAGCCAAGGCATGACGCTTGCATGAGTGCCGGCGTGCGTCATGCACGGCGCCGGCAGGCTTGCAGGTTCCCTCCCGTTTCCATTGAAAGGACTACACAATGACTGACGTTGTCATCGTATCCGCCGCCCGCACCGCGGTCGGCAAATTTGGCGGCTCGCTGGCCAAGATCCCGGCGCCGGAACTGGGTGCCCTGGTCATCAAGGCCGCGCTGGAGCGCGCCGGCGTCAAGCCGGAGCAGGTGAGCGAAGTCATCATGGGCCAGGTGCTGACCGCCGGTTCGGGCCAGAACCCCGCCCGCCAGGCCGCGATCAAGGCCGGCCTGCCGGCGATGGTGCCGGCCATGACCATCAACAAGGTGTGCGGCTCGGGCCTGAAGGCCGTGATGCTGGCCGCCAACGCGATCATGGCGGGCGACGCCGAGATCGTGGTGGCCGGCGGACAGGAAAACATGAGCGCCGCGCCGCACGTGCTGCCGGGCTCGCGCGACGGTTTCCGCATGGGCGATGCCAAGCTGGTCGACACCATGATTGTCGACGGCCTGTGGGACGTGTACAACCAGTACCACATGGGCATCACCGCCGAGAACGTGGCCAAGGAATACGGCATCACGCGCGAGGCGCAGGATGAGTTCGCGGTCGGCTCGCAGAACAAGGCCGAAGCCGCGCAGAAGGCCGGCAAGTTTGACGAAGAGATCGTCCCGGTGCTGATCCCGCAGCGCAAGGGCGACCCGGTGGCCTTCAAGACCGACGAGTTCGTGCGCCAGGGCGCCACGCTGGACAGCATGTCCGGCCTCAAGCCCGCCTTCGACAAGGCCGGCACGGTGACCGCGGCCAACGCCTCGGGCCTGAATGACGGCGCCGCCGCGGTGGTGGTGATGTCGGCGGCCAAGGCCAAGGAACTGGGCCTGACCCCGCTGGCCACGATCAAGAGCTACGCCAACGCCGGTGTCGATCCCAAGGTGATGGGCATGGGCCCGGTGCCGGCCTCCAAGCGCGCGCTGTCGCGCGCCGAGTGGACCCCGCAGGACCTGGACCTGATGGAAATCAACGAGGCCTTCGCCGCGCAGGCGCTGGCGGTGCACCAGCAAATGGGCTGGGATACCTCCAAGGTCAACGTGAATGGTGGCGCCATCGCCATCGGCCACCCAATCGGCGCTTCCGGCTGCCGTATCCTGGTGACGCTGCTGCATGAGATGAAGCGCCGCGACGCCAAGAAGGGCCTGGCCTCGCTGTGCATCGGTGGCGGCATGGGCGTGGCGCTGGCAGTCGAGCGCAAATAAGGAAGGGGTTTTCCGGGGCCGCGCGCGGTTGGCGCGGACCCGGCGACGATAACGAAGAGCCAATCAAGGAGTGGACATGACTCAGCGCATTGCGTATGTGACCGGCGGCATGGGTGGTATCGGAACCGCCATCTGCCAGCGGCTGGCCAAGGATGGCTTTCGTGTGGTGGCCGGCTGCGGCCCCAACTCGCCGCGCCGTGAAAGGTGGCTCGAGCAGCAGAAGGCACTCGGCTTTGACTTCGTTGCCTCTGAGGGCAACGTGGCTGACTGGGACTCGACCAAGACCGCATTCGACAAGGTCAAGGCCGAGGTCGGCGAGGTCGATGTGCTGATCAACAACGCCGGCATCACCCGCGACGTGGTGTTCCGCAAGATGACCCGTGCCGACTGGGACGCGGTGATCGACACCAACCTGACCTCGCTGTTCAACGTCACCAAGCAGGTGATCGACGGCATGGCTGACCGCGGCTGGGGCCGCATCGTCAACATCTCGTCGGTGAACGGGCAGAAGGGCCAGTTCGGCCAGACCAACTACTCCACTGCCAAGGCCGGCCTGCACGGCTTCACCATGGCGCTGGCGCAGGAAGTGGCGACCAAGGGCGTGACGGTCAACACCGTTTCGCCGGGCTATATCGCCACCGACATGGTCAAGGCGATCCGCCAGGACGTGCTCGACAAGATCGTCGGGACGATCCCGGTCAAGCGCCTGGGTGAGCCGGAAGAGATCGCTTCGATCTGCGCCTGGCTGTCGTCGGACGAGTCCGGTTTCTCGACCGGCGCCGACTTCTCGCTCAACGGCGGCCTGCATATGGGCTGACCTGCCGGCCTGGTTCAACCAGTCGGCAGCCGGCGCTGGCGCCCGCGTATTGCGGTGCAGCCAGCGCGGCGCACAAGGCGGCGGAACGCTACGTTGCGCCACCTGTTTCGCGGGCCGTGATGGCCCGCGAATCGTTTCTGCCCGCGTGGCATTCCTCCCTTTTTGCGCCAGTTCACCGGGTTTTCCTTAAGCCTGGTCGCTTTTCTTAGTGCCTTGTTGGGCATAGAATCAGGGCAGCGGCGCAGCCAGCACCATGTTCGTGCAGCGCGGCCCTCGCGGGGGCGAGGTTGCAGGCCGCCACGCGCAGCCATGCGCGAACAGGCCACCAGACGGCCGGCACGACAACAAGCAGATGGCGCGGGCGATACCGATTTGCGCACTGCACCCCATGCGGTGCAGCAGCGCGCAAACAGCGATGACACAAGGACAGAGCACCGATGGCCACGACCAAAAAAGGCGCAGAGCGACTGATCAAAAAGTATCCGAACCGCAGGCTCTACGACACCCAGACCAGCACCTACATCACCCTGGCCGACGTCAAGCAACTGGTCATGGATTCAGAAGAATTCAAGGTCGTCGACGCCAAGTCTGGTGACGAACTGACCCGCAGCATCTTGCTGCAGATCATCCTGGAAGAAGAATCGGGCGGCGTGCCGATGTTCTCCAGCGCGATGCTGTCGCAGATCATCCGTTTCTATGGCCATGCCATGCAGGGCATGATGGGCACCTACCTGGAAAAGAACATCCAGGCCTTCATCGACATCCAGAACAAGCTGGCCGAGAACTCCAAGGGCCTGTATTCCGGCGAAACCTTCAGCCCCGACATGTGGTCGCAGTTCATGAACATGCAGGGCCCGATGATGCAGGGCATGATGAGCAACTACATCGAGCAGAGCAAGAACCTGTTCGTGCAGATGCAGGAGCAGATGCAGAGCCAGGCCAAGAATATGTTCGGGACGTTCCCGTTCAACCAGCCGGACAAGAAGTAAAGCACTAGCGGCGGGTTCTCCACCCGCCGCATATCCCGCGCGCGGGCTGGCACTCAGCCCGCGCTCGCATGCAGGCGGATGCCCAGCGCCCGCATCACCTCCCTGAAGGCCCTGCCGACGCAAAGCAGGTAGAATGCGCGATCTGCGCCCCCTAGGCGCACGCAATCACGCAATTCTCTCCAGCGGCGGCTCAGTGTGGACTCGCCTTTTGTGCGCGAAACCCCATGCCCTCCGTTATCCAATATGCTCGTCCGGCCTTTCAGGCCCGGCCCTCTGCTTCGGTGGAGGCCTTGCCATGAGCCGGCTGTTCCTGGCCCCCATGGAAGGGCTTGCCGACTACGTCTTGCGCGACGTGCTGACCGACGCTGGCGGCTACGACGGCTGTGTATCCGAGTTCGTTCGTGTGACGGGTTCGTTGCTTCCTGCGCGGGTCTACGAGCGCGATACGCCCGAAATCCTCGCCGGCGGCTATACCCGCAGCGGCACGCCGATGGTGATCCAGTTGCTCGGCAGCGATCCGGAATGGCTGGCGCGGAATGCGGCCTATGCCGCGACTTTGTCGCCGCATGGCATCGACCTGAACTTCGGTTGTCCCGCCAAGGTCGTCAACCGGCATGGCGGCGGCGCCATGCTGCTGACGAATCCTGAGTTGTTGAACCGGATCGTTGCGTCCGTGCGCGCGGCGGTGCCGGCCCATATCGCCGTGACGGCGAAAATGCGGCTGGGCGTCTCCGATACCTCGTTGGCCATTGATTGCGCCAAGGCGCTGGCCGAGGGCGGCGCGGCTTCGCTCGTGGTGCATGCCCGCACGCGGGACCATGGCTACCGGCCGCCGGCCCACTGGGACTGGATTGCGCGCATTGCGGCGGCGGTGGACGTGCCCGTGATTGCCAACGGAGACGTCTGGACGGTCGCGGACTGGGAACGCTGCCGGGCTGTCAGCGGTTGCGCCGACGTGATGATCGGGCGCGGCGCCGTGTCCGATCCCTTCCTGGCCCAGCGCATTCGCGGGCTGATGGACAGCTCGCCGTCGGACGAGGAGTGGCCGCTGGTGCTGCGCCAGATCGCCACTTACCTGAAAAAGCTGCATGCCCGTATTGCCTCCTGCCACGAGCATGGGCGCGTGAAACTGTGGCTCAGCTATCTCAAGCGGACGTGGCCGCAGGCCGCCGAACTGCATGCGGCCATCCGGCGCATGCAGGACTCCCTGGAGATAGAGCGGGTCCTGGAAGGCCTGCCGGGAGCCGCTACCGCGCTGGAATGACGCGGCATTGCCGCAGCCTGGGCCACATGTGTGGAGTCAGGCGCCGAGAATTCATGGCAAACGGTTAAAATGCGCGATTGGCTCACCGGCCGCCGGCCTTGTCCCCGCATATTCCGCCGCGCCTGCCCCCACATTCGGATTGCACTGTGAAAAACCCTTCAGAATCAACGACCCAGAAAGACCATAGTCCGCGTGTGGGATTCGTTTCCCTTGGCTGCCCCAAGGCGCTGGTCGACTCCGAGCAGATCATCACCCAGCTGCGCGCCGAGGGCTATGCCATCAGCGGCACCTATGACGGCGCCGACCTGGTCGTGGTCAATACCTGCGGCTTTATCGACGAAGCCGTGCAGGAGAGCCTGGACGCCATCGGTGAGGCCCTGACCGAAAACGGCAAGGTCATCGTCACCGGCTGCCTTGGGGCGAAGAAGGATGCGGCGGGCCACGACATCGTGTCGTCGGTGCACCCCAAGGTGCTGGCCGTGACCGGCCCACATGCGCTGGGCGAGGTGATGCAGGCGGTGCACACGCACCTGCCCAAGCCGCATGACCCGTTCACCGACCTGGTGCCGGCCGCCGGGATCAAGCTGACGCCCAAGCACTACGCCTACCTGAAGATTTCCGAAGGCTGCAATCACCGCTGCTCGTTCTGCATCATCCCGTCGATGCGCGGCGACCTGGTGTCGCGCCCGGTGGCCGAGGTCATGCTGGAGGCCGAGAACCTGTTCAAGGCCGGCGTCAAGGAACTGCTGGTGATCTCGCAGGACACCAGCGCATACGGCGTCGACGTCAAGTACCGCACCGGTTTCTGGAACGGCCGCCCGCTCAAGACCCGCATGACCGAACTGGTGGCGGCGCTGGGCGAGCTGGCTGCGCAATATGGCGCCTGGGTGCGCCTGCACTACGTCTACCCATACCCGCACGTCGACGAGATCATCCCGCTGATGTCGCAGGGCCACGTGCTGCCGTACCTCGATGTGCCGCTGCAGCATGCGCACCCGGACGTGCTCAAGCGCATGAAGCGCCCGGCCAATGCCGAGAAGACCATGGACCGGATCCGCGCCTGGCGCGAGATCTGCCCCGACCTGACCATCCGCAGCACCTTTATCGCGGGCTTCCCGGGCGAGACCGAGGCGGAGTTCCAGACGCTGCTGGACTTTATCGCCGAAGCCGAACTGGACCGCGTCGGCTGCTTCGCCTATTCGCCGGTGGAGGGCGCCACCGCCAACGACCTGCCGGGCGCGCTGCCCGACGAGGTGCGCGAGGAACGCCGCGCCCGCTTCATGGAAGTGGCCGAAGAGGTCTCGGCCCGACGCCTGCAGCGCAAGGTCGGCCAGACCCTGCGCGTGCTGGTGGACGAGGTCAACCAGGACGGCGGTATCGGCCGTTCGTCAGCGGATGCGCCGGAAATCGACGGGCTGGTCTATATCGCGCCGCCGGAGCGTACCTCCCAGCGCTACCGCGCCGGCGAGTTCGTCGACGTGAAGATCACCGGCGCCGACGGCCACGACCTGTGGGGCGAGGTCTGAAACGGGTTGATTAGGTAAAAGTACGCTCGTTCGATTTCATCCGCGTCCCGCTATACTGTGCGGTGCAACATAACCTCATGGAGACAAAGTCATGACGCGTGAAGTGGTAGTGGTGAGCGGTGTCCGTACCGCGATCGGGACCTTTGGCGGCAGCCTGAAGGATGTGGCGCCGGCGGAGCTGGGTGCGCTGGTGGTGCGCGAGGCGCTGGCGCGCGCGCAGGTATCGGGCGACGATGTCGGCCACGTGGTGTTTGGCAACGTGATCCAGACCGAGCCGCGCGACATGTACCTGGGCCGCGTCGCGGCTGTCAACGGCGGGGTGACGGTCAACGCCCCCGCGCTGACCGTGAACCGCCTGTGCGGCTCGGGCCTGCAGGCCATCGTCAGCGCCGCGCAGACCATCCTGCTGGGCGATACCGACGTGGCCATTGGCGGCGGCGCGGAAAGCATGAGCCGCGCGCCGTACCTGGCGCCGGCAGCGCGCTGGGGCGCACGCATGGGCGATGCCGGCCTGGTCGACATGATGCTGGGCGCGCTGCACGATCCCTTCCATCGCATCCACATGGGTGTGACCGCCGAGAACGTCGCCAAGGAATACGACATCTCGCGCGCGCAGCAGGACGAGGCGGCGCTGGAATCGCACCGCCGCGCTTCGGCCGCGATCAAGGCCGGCTACTTCAAGGACCAGATCGTCCCGGTGGTGAGCAAGGGCCGCAAGGGCGACGTCACCTTCGACACCGACGAGCACGTGCGCCATGACGCCACCATCGACGACATGACCAAGCTCAAGCCGGTCTTCGTCAAGGAGAACGGCAGCGTCACCGCCGGCAATGCCTCGGGCCTGAACGACGCCGCCGCCGCCGTGGTGCTGATGGAGCGCGCCGAGGCCGAACGCCGCGGCCTGAAGCCGCTGGCCCGCCTGGTGTCCTACGGCCATGCCGGCGTGGACCCGAAGACCATGGGCATCGGCCCGGTGCCGGCGACGAAGATCGCGCTGGAGCGTGCCGGACTGCAGGTGTCGGACCTGGACGTGATCGAAGCCAACGAAGCCTTTGCCGCGCAGGCGTGCGCGGTGACCAAGGCGCTCGGCCTGGATCCGGCCAAGGTCAACCCGAACGGATCGGGCATCTCGCTGGGCCACCCGATCGGCGCCACCGGTGCCCTGATCACGGTGAAGGCGCTGTATGAGCTGAACCGCGTGCAGGGCCGCTACGCGCTGGTGACGATGTGCATCGGCGGCGGGCAGGGCATTGCCGCCATCTTCGAACGCATCTGAGGTTAGCCTTGCGCCCGGCTTTGCTGACGAAGAACCTCTGCACGCTCGGCCTGGCCGCCGTGCTCGTCCTGGCGGGTACGGTGCAGGCAGCGCCGGGCACCGAGCTGACGACCGGCCCGGTGATCGGCGGGCCAGCCGGCGGGGAAGGCCTGGGTATCAACCAGGCCATTCGCGACGGCGAAGCCCGGCGCGGCGGCACCTCGCTTTCCACTGGCGCGCCAAGACCTCTGGCGCCGCGGCCGGAATATGCGTCGCTGCCGGTCTACGTCGGCAAGGTCGGCGACCAGCCGGTGCGGCTGCGCCTGGGCCCCAAGCCTGACGAGCGCGACAGCGTGCGCGGCGAATACGCCGGCCGTGGCGCCGGTGTGCGCCTGCTGGCCGGCGAGTGGGAGAACGGCGCCTTCCTGATGGAGGAGTCCGACGACGGCACCCGCGTGTCGGGCAACTGGGAAGGCAGCATCGACGCCAGCGGCGCCGTGCGCGGCACCTGGACCGATGCGTTCAACCCGGCCATCGTGCTGCCGTTCTTTATCCGCCCGCTGGGCGTGCTGGTGATCCCCCCGTTCGACATGACGCCCAACAGCGGCGTCACCTACGCGCCGCCGGCGCCGAAGTCCTCGATTTCCGGCTGGTAAGCCGTTTCCTGGTGCCCGCCGTTGCCATCGCCGGTGGCGCGGCCGGCATTTGCTGGTAAGCTCGAAGGCTCATCGAGTCTCATTCCTGACCGTGCCGTGCTTCTGCCTGGGCGATACCGCCGGGGCAGCGCGCCGTGGCCGGCCAGCAGCCAGCAAGGAAACCGCCGTGTCCGATTCGCCATCCGACAAGCCCGCGTCGCCCGCCCATTACCTGCAAACCGTTGCGGTTCAGCCCGAGCTGGAGATCGCGCCCGGCTTTGCCTCGTTTTCTCCCGCCACGCACCGCGGCTCCACCGTGGTGTTCCGCAACCTGGCCGAACTGCGTGCACATGGCGACGGTGCCACCACCTACTGGCGCTATGGCCTGCACGCCACGCCCACCAGCGAGGCGCTGTGCCAGCACTTGGCGCTGCTGGAGGGCGCGCGCCACACGCTGCTGCAGCCGTCGGGGCTGGCGGCAATCTCGCTGGTCTACTTCGCGCTGCTCAAGAGCGGCGACGACGTGCTGGTGCCGCACAACGTCTACGGCCCAAACCGCGACCACGGCGAGTGGCTGGCGCGCGAATTCGGCGTGACCGTGCGCTACTACGATCCGATGGACGCCGCCGCGGTGGCGGCGATGATCCGGCCGAATACGCGCCTGATCTGGATGGAGTCGCCCGGTTCGGTGACCATGGAAGTGCCCGACAGCGACGCCATCGTCGCCGCGGCCAGGGCGCGTGGCGTGCTGACCGCGATCGACAATACCTGGTCGGCCGGCATCTACTTCCGCCCGTTCGACAAGGGCATCGACATCTCGGTGCAGGCGCTGACCAAGTACCAGTCCGGCGGCAGCGACGTGCTGATGGGCGCCGTGCTGACCTGCGACGATGCCCTGCATGACCGCCTCAAGCGCACCCGCATGCTGATGGGCTGGGGTGTTTCCGCCGATGACTGCCACCTGGTGCTGCGCGGGCTGCCGAGCCTGCCGGTGCGCCTGGCCGCGCATGACCGTGCGGCCCGCGAAGTGGCGGAGTGGCTGCACCAGCGGCCCGAGGTTTCGCGCGTGCTGCATCCGGCGCTGCCGGACTGCCCCGGTCACGCCAGCTGGCGGCGCGATTTCACCGGTGCCAGCGGGCTCTTTGCCATCATCCTGCGGGCAAGCTATACGCGCCAGCAGGTGGATGCCTTCGTCGAGGCGCTGCAGCTGTTTGCGATCGGCTGGTCCTGGGGCGGCGCCCACAGCCTGGCCGTGCCATACCACGTGCAGGGCATGCGCCCGGCGGGCACCTGGCCGCCGGCCGGCTGGCAGGATACCGGCGAACTGGTGCGGCTTTATATCGGCCTGGAAGACACGCGCGACCTGATCGCCGACTTGCGCCAGGCGCTGGAGGCTACGCTGGCCGCGTAAGCGGCCTCAGGCTGGCTGTCTCAGGGCGAGGTTGAGCTGGTCGACGACCTCGGCCCAGTCGGCGTCGTCCTGCAGCTCGTCGCGCAGCAGCGTGGCCTGGGCCGGGGTCCAGAACGGTGCCTCGGCCAGTTCGACATCGTCGGGCAGCGGGGCGTGCGTGCCGATAAAGCTGCGGATGCTGGCTTCGTCGGAGGCCAGGCCGAGTTGGGCGAACAGTTCGGAAAACTGGTGGAAGGTCGATTCCATGGCGGTCGGCTCGATGTTGTTGGCCTGAGATAGTGTAGGGCAGCGGCCGGGCTGGCGCGGCCAAGGAAACAAAAACGGACGCTGCTGCGTCCGTTTTTGCGTGCGGGCGCCGAGCGCTCAGGGCGTATCCGCGCTGGGCATCGTCTTGGCGCTCGCGGTGGGCCTGGAAGCTTGTGCTGCCCGGGCTGCCTGCGGCATCGCCCAGACCGACTCCGCCGGCCCGCTGCGCGCGCGGCGCTGCGTGGCGCGGGCCAGGGCGACAAAGCCCGCGGCCAGCGCGATCGCGCCGATATCGAAGCCGGCGATGATCCAGTGCCCGCTGGGGATGCTGTGCAGCAGGTGGTCGCCGGTCAGGATCGCGTTCGCCAGCGGCACGGTCAGCGACGCTAGCGCGGCGGCGTAGAGCAGTTCCACCGCGGCGCGTACCGGCGGGCGCAGCAAAGCCCAGGCACAGGCCAGGCCAAACACCGTGAAATAGGTGTAGCTCACCGCGCGCTCCGGCCACAGCAGTGCCGCCGGGAAGCACAGCGCCACGCCGATGCAGCAGCCGATGCACACGCCGACCGTGCCCTGCGCCAGCAGCCGGTGCACGCGCGGCTGCTCCGCCTGGCGCAGCTTGCGCCGCGACTCGATCCACAGCAGATTGCCCGAATAGAACAGGAAGGCGCCGGCCAGCCCGGCCAGCAGGTAGACCAGGCGCACCGGCAGCTCGCCGAAGGTGCCGAAATGCAGCGCGTACAGCGCGCTGTAGAGCCCGTGGTTGCTGTCGCGCGTGCCGGCGGTCTGGTTGGCGGTCAGCTGGCCCGCGTTGGGCTCGCCGCTGGCGGCATGGATGCCCACCGAGCCCAGGTTGCCGAGGGCTTGCGTGCTGGTGCCGCGCACTTCCACCACGGCGTTGGCGTCGCCATAGCGCTGGAAGCGGAACGACTCGGGCGTGAAACGCTCGCCGCCGTGCTCGCGCGCGATCTGCACCAGCGTTGCCGTGGGCATGGTCGGCACCGCGCGATTGGCCGCGGCCACTTCCGGTACGGCGGTGGTGGCACGGGGCACCGCCTCGAACAGGCGGCCGTCGAAGGTCAGCGTATTGAACACCATCATCAGCACCAGCGACAGGCTGAACAGTGCGCCGGTGATGGCAAAGACCAGGTGGAAGGGCAGGCTGAACAGGCCCAGCACATTGTGGGTGTCCATCCAGAAGCGCTTCAGGTTGCGCCCGGGGCGCACCGCGAACAGGTCCTTCTTCAGCCGCGGCAGGTGCAACAGCACGCCCGACACCAGTGCCAGCCCGTACAGCACCGAGATCGCGCCCATGAAATAGATGCCGCCGACCGGGATCCCCAGCGAGTAGTGCAGGCTGTTCAGGAACGCCGACAGTTCGCCGATCACCTGGTCGCGCGAGGTGTCGCGCTGCATCGCGGCGTCGCCGGCCAGGCGGGCGTCGGTGGTCATCTGCCACTCGCCGGCCTTGTCCTGCCAGTAGGCCGAGATATTGGGCTCGCCCTCCGACGGCATGATCACGTAGGAACTGGCCGCGGCCTCGGGGTGGATCGCGACCAGCTTCTGCATGAAGCGGTCGACCGCGGCCGGGTCGGCCTTGGCCTCGACCGGCGCATTTCCTTTCAGCCGCGACGGCGACTGCCATACATGCAGCTCATGGTGGAAAACGGTGACCGCCCCGGCGAAGAAGGCGATAAACAGGGCCCAGCCGGCCATCAGGCCGACCCAGGTATGCAGCGTCTGGTACAGGCGCAGGTTTGCGGGTTTCATGATGGTTCTCAGGAGGCGGGCAGGGCGGCCAGTGCAGCCGGCGCCAGGCCGGCCAGTCGCAGCGCCCACAGCGCGCCGAAGCAGACCAGGTTGGCGCCGCCCAGCCAGATCCAGGCGGTGCGGCTGGAACGGAACAGCAGGCTGGCGCTGATGATGGCCACCCACACCGGCAGGCAGGCCACCACGGCCGCGACGATGCCGGTTTCCCAGCCGCCTGGCAGCCACAGAATCGACAGCGTGCACAGCGCCACCGTCAGCGGCAGCCCGAGCAGCGCACCGGCCAGCCATTTGGTGCCCATCGCGGATTGGTCTGCGCTCATGCCCGTTGCTCCCCTGCCGCCCTGCGCTTGCGCGCGGCATAGGTGCCGATAAAGGGCCACACCGACAGCGCGCAGGGCACGGTCACCAGGCTGGCCGCAATGGCCACGGGCCAGCCGTCGGTCGTGCTCCACAGCCAGGTGCTGACGATGACAAGGGCCAGGCCCAGCCAGCCCAGCACACGCGGTTGCGCGACCCTGCCGGGCGGCAGCAGGACCTGGTTGGGCGCGGCCAGGTACAGGCACACGGCCGCAGCCAGGCCGAGAAGGACGGCCAGAACTTGCATGGGGCAATGCCAGATAAACGAAACATTAATGGTAATGATTCGCATTTGAAGAAGCAAGCGCTAAGTAGACGCTGCATCTCAGGGATTTATCTGCACTTGGAGCGGGACTTGCGCTGGCCGTAGCGCGAATTGTTGCTGGCGGCCCGGGTGGTGGGGCCGGCCGGGCGATTGCCGCCCGGCGCGCAATGCCGCGTTTGCCGCGGCCCGGGATCAGTGCGGGAACAGCGCCAGCAGGCCGTCCAGCCCGACGTGGTTGAACGCGACGCTGGCCTGCGCGCGCACCACGGGCTTGGCCCGGAAGGCCACCGACAGGCCGGCCACGGCCATCATCTTCAGGTCGTTTGAGCCATCGCCCATGACAATGGCCTGGTCCGGCGTGGCGCCGATCTGGGCGCAGACTTCCTGCACCGTGCGGGCCTTGACGTCGGCATTGACGATCTCGCCGACGACATTGCCGGTCAGCTTGCCGTCGACGATCTCCAGCGTATTGGCGCGGGTCACGTCTAGTTTGAGCCGTGCCTTGAGCTTCTCGGTGAAATGCACGAAGCCGCCCGACACCAGCAGCGTGCGCAGGCCCAGCGCCTGCACGGTCTGCAGCATGCGCTCGGCGCCCGGCGACAGCCGCAGGCGCTCTTCGTAGACGCGGTCCAGCACGCTGGCGTCCAGCCCCTTGAGCAGGGCCACGCGGCGGCGCAGGCTTTCGTTGAAATCGGTGATCTCGCCGCGCATGGCGGCTTCGGTGATGGCAGAGACCTCGGCCTTGAGGCCGCAGAAGTCAGCGATCTCGTCGATGCACTCGATCGTGATCAGGGTCGAGTCCATGTCCATCGCCACCAGGCGGAAGTCGGACAGCTTGCGCCCCGCGGGCACTACTGCCCAGTCGATCGCGCGCGGCCCGCAGAAATCGTCCAGCGCATCGCGCAGCGCCGGCGTCAGCGGCGCGCATTCCTCGGCGGCGGCCACGGTGTCGCTGCGCAGCACCAGTTCAGAGGCGCGGGCCAGGGTGCGGGCGGTGTCGAGGTCGGCGGTGGGAAACGGGGCGGTGCTCTGGAGGATCAGGGGCATGACGAATGAGGATCGGGCGCTTGCCGCGCTGGCGGCAAGGCGGGGCAGGGCTGGCCGCAATGCGCGCGGCAAAATTGCTATTGTAGCCCCGCCGCAGCGCCCCGGGCGAGCCGCTCAGCGCTGCGCCATCACCATGTAGTCCACGGTCAGGCTGGACAGGGCGCGCACGCCGTTGATCAGCGCCGGCTCGTCCACATAGAACTCAGGCGAGTGGTTGGACGGCGCCTTGGTCACATCCTGGCCCTTGGGCGTCACACCGAGGTTGAAAAACAGGCCCGGCACTTTCTCCTGGTAGAAGGAGAAGTCTTCGGATGCGGTCGCCTTGGGCGTGATCAGCCAGTTGCCTTCGCCGGCCACGCGCTGCAGCGTGGGTGCCATCTTCTCGGTCAGTGCCGGCTGGTTGATGGTGGCGTTGTACAGCTCGACCACGCGGAAGCTGGCCTCGGCTCCGGCACTGGTGGCGATGGCCTCGGTGGTGCGCTTCATGCGGGCATGGATGTCCTTCTTCATGCCTTCGTCATAGGTGCGCACCGTGCCCATCATCTCGACCTTCTCCGGCACGATGTTCATGCGGTTGCCGCCGTGGATGGTGCCCACGGTGATCACCGACGGTTCCAGCATGGCGTTGACCTGGCGGCTCTGGATGGTCTGCAGGCCCATCACGATCTGCGATGCCACCACGATCGGGTCGATCCCGCCCCACGGCCGCGCGCCGTGCGTCTGGCGGCCCTTGACGTCGATCCAGAACTGGTCGGCCGCCGCCATCGAGGGGCCGCTGCGCCAGCCCAGCTTGCCCGATTCGATGCCGCTGCTCACATGCAGGCCGAAGATCGCATCGACCTTGGGATTGTCCAGCACGCCTTCGGATACCATCTGCTTGGCGCCCCAGGTGTTGGAGCCATTGGGTTCGAAGTCGGCCGGGCTTTCCTCGGCCGGCTGGAAGATGAACTTGACCGTGCCGGGCAACTGGTCCTTCATGCCGGCCAGCACTTCCGCGGTGGCCATCAGGATGGCGACGTGGGTGTCATGGCCGCAGGCGTGCATCACGTCCACTTCCTTGCCCAGGTACTGGCCCTTGGCCTTCGACGCGAACGGCACGTCCACGCGCTCCTTGACCGGCAGCGCGTCCATGTCGGCGCGCAGCGCCACCACCGGGCCGGGCTTGCCGCCCTTGAGCACGCCGACCACGCCGGTCTTGGCCACGCCCGTCTTCACTTCCATGCCGAGCTTGCGCAGGTGGTCAGCCACCAGCTTCGCGGTGCGGGTCTCGTAGTTGCCCAGTTCCGGATGCTGGTGGATGTCGCGGCGCCATGCGATCAGCTGCTTCTCGACCGCCTTGGCGCGGGTTTCGATCTGCGCATGCAGTGTGTCGGCGCCAGCAAGCGTGGGAGACGCGGCGGCCGGAGCCTGCGCTTGCGCGGTATGGCAGAGCAGGCCGGCGGCGAGGGCCAGGCCGGCGAGCGCGAAGCGCGTGGTGGAACGGGATGCGGAATCACGGACAGCCATGCAAGGTCTCCTTCGTTGTTGTTGGTGTGATGCAGGCAGTGCTGCGGCCGCGCCGGATGGGGCGGCCAGAAGGGTGCCGCGCTGTGTGTCCTGGCCGGGCACACAACGCGGCTGAGGGGGATGTCAGCCCGCCACGCGCAGACTGTCGATCACCTTGTGCAGGAAGGCCTCGCAAGCAGCCAGCTGCTCCAGCGAAACAAACTCATCCGGCTTGTGCGCCTGCTGGATATCGCCAGGCCCGCACACCACGGCCGGAATGCCGGCGCGCTGGAACAGGCCGGCCTCGGTGCCGTAGGCCACCTTGTTGGTGTCGCGGTCGGCGGTCAGCGCGCGCACCAGCTGCGTGATTGCTTCCTGCTCGGCCACGTCCAGCGACGGCGCGGCGGCGATCTTGCTCAGCGTCAGGCCGGCGTCGGCATGCTCGGCGCGCATCTTCGGCAGCAGCACGTCGTTGGCGTAAGCCTGGATGCGGGCGTAGATGGCTTCAGGGTCCACGCCAGGCAGGTTGCGGAATTCGAACACGAACTCGCACAGCGCCGGGATGGTGTTCAGCGCGATGCCGCCCTGGATGGTACCGGTCTGCGCGGTGGTGTAGGGCACGTCGAAGGCCTGGTCGTAGGGGCCGTTGGCCTTGAACTCATCGGCGATGTCGCGGATGAAGCAGATCAGGCGCGCGGCGTATTCGATTGCATTGACGCCGCGCGGCGTCAGCGACGAGTGCGCGGCCTGGCCCCTGACGCAGCAGCGGTAGGCGTTGATGCCCTTGTGCGCCACGATCACGCGCATGCTGGTGGGTTCGCCGACGATGCAGCCGCCGGGCCTCACGCCGCGCTCGCGCAGTTCGGCCAGCAGGTAGGGCGTGCCCATGCAGCCGATCTCTTCATCGAAGGACAGCGCATAGTGCACCGGCTCGCGCAGCCTGGCCTGCAGGATGGCCGGCAGCAGCGACAGGCTGGTGCCGATAAAGCCTTTCATGTCGCAGGTGCCGCGGCCGTAGAGCTTGCCGTCGCGCACCACCGGCTTGAACGGGTCGGTGGTCCAGTCCTGCCCATCCACCGGCACCACGTCGGTATGGCCGGAGAGCACGATGCCGCCATTGGTGTTGCCGTCGGCGGCGGGCACGGTGACGAACAGGTTGGCCTTGTCCTGCTGCGGGTTGTAGCTCAGATGCGGCTTCAGCCCCTTGGCCAGGAAATGGTCGCGCACCGACTCGATCAGGCCCAGGTTGGAGTGGCGGCTGGTGGTGTCGTATGCAACCAGCCGCTGGGTCCATTCAAGCGCGCTGCCGCGCGCGGCGATTTCGGTGACGGGCTGGCGGGAGGAAGCGGCTTGGGCGGGCATGGGGCGATTATCACTAACTTGTTAAGGATTTGATCCTACACCCGGCCTCGCGCCGCGTCCATGCAGGAGACTCCTACGCCAGTTGCCGCAACGTGTGCTTGATGGTCTGCGCGCGGATCTCCACGTCCGGCATCTTGGCCTCGATGCGCAGCTTGTCCTGCCCGGCCAGCTTGATATGGCGGTTCTTCTGCACCAGGTCGATGATGCGCATCGCGTCGATCGGCGGGTTGGGCACGAACTGCACGCTGATGGTGGCCTCGCCCGCGTCGATCTTGCGCACGCCCAGCGGCGCCGCGGCGATGCGCAGCCGGTGGGTCTCGACCAGTGCCTGCGCCTGCGCCGGCAGCCGGCCGAAGCGGTCGATCAGCTCTTCCTGGATGTCGTCCACGCGTTCGGCGGTCTCGCAGTTGGCCAGCCGCTTGTACAGCGACAGGCGCTCGTGCACGTCGGCGCAGTAGTCGTTGGGCAGCAGCGCCGGCGTGCCCAGGTTGATCTCGGTGGTGGCGGCCAGCGGCGCCATCAGGTCGGGCTCCTTGCCGGCCTTGAGCGCCTTGACCGCGGCGTTGAGCATGTCGGTGTAGAGCTGGAAGCCGATCTCGTGGATCTCGCCCGACTGCTTGTCGCCCAGCACCTCGCCCGCGCCGCGGATTTCCAGGTCGTGCATGGCCAGGTAGAAGCCCGAGCCCAGTTCTTCCATCTGCTGGATGGCCTCCAGCCGGCGCCCCGCCTGCTTGGTCAGGCCCTCGACGTCATGCACCAGCAGGTAGGCATAGGCCTGGTGGTGCGAGCGCCCGACCCGGCCGCGCAGCTGGTGCAGCTGCGCCAGGCCGAACTTGTCCGAGCGGTGGATCAGGATGGTGTTGGCGGTCGGCACGTCGATGCCGGTCTCGATGATGGTGGTGCACAGCAGGATGTTGTCGCGGCGCGCGACGAAGTCGCGCATCACGCGTTCCAGCTCGCGCTCGTGCATCTGGCCGTGGGCGACGGCAATGCGCGCTTCGGGCACCAGCTCGGCCAGCCGCGCGCGCTTGTTCTCGATGGTCTCGACCTCGTTGTGCAGGAAGTAGACCTGGCCGCCGCGCTTGAGCTCGCGCAGGATGGCCTCGCGGATCACGCCGTCTTCCTCGCGCCGCACGAAGGTCTTGATCGCCAGCCGCTTCTGCGGCGCGGTCGCGATCACCGAGAAATCGCGCAGGCCTTCCAGCGCCATGCCCAGCGTGCGCGGGATCGGCGTGGCGGTCAGGGTCAGCACGTCGACCTCGGCGCGCAGGGTCTTCAGCGCCTCCTTCTGGCGCACGCCGAAGCGGTGTTCCTCGTCGATGATGACCAGGCCCAGGCGCTCGAACCTGACCTGGTCGGACAGGATCTTGTGGGTGCCGATGACGATGTCGACGGTGCCTTCGTTGATCTGCTTGATGGCCGCGTCGATCTCTTTCTTGGTCTTGAAGCGCGACAGCTCGACGATGCGCACCGGCCATTCGGCAAAGCGGTCGGACAGGGTCTGGAAGTGCTGCTCGGCCAGCAGCGTGGTCGGCGCCAGCATCGCCACCTGCTTGCCGCCCAGCACCGCGACAAAGGCCGCGCGCAGCGCCACCTCGGTCTTGCCGAAGCCGACGTCGCCGCAGACCAGCCGGTCCATCGGCTTGCCCGAGGTCATGTCGGCAATCACCGCGGCAATGGCAGCGGCCTGGTCCGGCGTTTCCTCGAAGCCGAAACTCTCGGCAAAGGTCTCGTAGTCCTTGGGCGAGAGCGGGAAGGCAAAGCCCTCGCGCGCGGCGCGGCGCGCGTACAGGTTGAGCAGCTCGGCAGCGGTGTCGCGGATCTGCTGCGCGGCGCGGCGCTTGGCCTTGTCCCACTGGCCAGAACCGAGGTGGTGCAGCGGCGCGGTATCGGGATCGGCGCCGGAATAGCGCGAGATCACGTGCAGCTGGTGCACCGGCACGTACAGCTTGCTGCCCTTGTCGTAGTCCAGGTGCAGGAATTCCTCGTCGCCCTGGCCCATGTCCAGCGTGACCAGGCCCTGGTAGCGGCCGATGCCGTGCTCGCTGTGCACCACCGGGTCGCCGATCTTCAGCTCGGCCAGGTCGCGCACCATCGAGTCGACGGCGGAGGCCTGCTCCTGCTTGCGGCGGCCGGTGCGGCGCGCGGTGCCGGCGTACAGCTCGGCCTCGGTGACAAAGGCGATCTGCCCCTGCGGCAGCGCAAAGCCGCTCTGCAGCGGCGCCACCGCGATCGAGAAATGCGCTTCGCCGGCCAGGAACGCGGCAAAGTCGTCCACCGGCTGCGGGCGCAGGCCGCTTTCGGCAAAGAGCTGCAGCAGGGTCTCGCGCCGCCCGGCCGAGTCGGCGCACATCAGCACTCGGGTCTGCTTGTCGAGCAGCAGCGCTTCCAGGTTGACCAGCGGATCATCGGCGCGGCGGTTCACCGAGACGTCGGGCAGGATGGCCGAGAACGCGGCCTGGTCCGCATTGGCTTCGGCCTGCAGCACCAGGCGCGCCATCGGCTTGGCGGCAACGAAGAACTGCTCCTCGGACAGGAACAGGTCCGCGGGCGGCAGCAGCGGGCGCTCGCGGTCGTGGCGCATGAAGTTGTAGCGCTGGGTGGTGTCGGCCCAGAAGCGGCGGATGGCCTCGTCGACATTGCCGGCGAAGGCGAGCTGGGTGTCGGCGGGCAGGTAGTCGAACACGGTTGCGCTGTGCTCGAAGAACAGCGGCAGGTAGTACTCGATGCCGGCCGATGGCACGCCGTTGCCGATGTCCTTGTAGATCGGCGACTTGGTCGGGTCGCCCTCGAACACCTCGCGCCAGCGGCCGCGGAAGGCGGTGCGCGCGGCTTCGTCGAGCGGGAACTCGCGGCCCGGCAGCAGGCGCACTTCCTTGACCGGGTAGAGGCTGCGCTGCGTGTCGGGATCGAAGGCGCGGATGGTCTCGATCTCGTCGCCGAACAGGTCGATCCGGTACGGCAGCGCCGAGCCCATCGGATACAGGTCGATCAGGCCGCCGCGCACGCTGTATTCGCCGGGACGCATCACCGCGCTGACGTGCTCGTAGCCGGCCAGCGTGAACTGGGCCTTGAGCGCGTTCTCATCCAGGCGCTCGCCCTGCTTGAAGAAGAAGGTGTAGGCGGCCAGGAACGCGGGCGGTGCCAGCCGGTACAGCGCGGTGGTGGCCGGCACCAGCATCACGTCGCATTGCCCGGTCTGGATATCGTGCAGCGTGGCCAGGCGTTCGGACACCAGATCCTGGTGCGGCGAGAAGCTGTCGTAGGGCAGGGTTTCCCAGTCGGGCAGCAGGCGCACGCGCAGTTCGGGCGCGAACCAGGGGATTTCCTCGGCCAGGCGCTGGGCATCGACCGCGTGGGAGCACACCACAGCCACCAGCGGCGCGCGCTCGCGGTGCTGCCGAGCGTACGCGGCCACAGCCAGCGCATCGGCCGAGCCGCGCAGGCCGGCCACGCTGTGGCGCAGCCCCGGCTTGACCAGCGGCAGGTTGACAAAGGGGAAGGCGGGCTTGGCGTCAGGCATGTCGGCAGCGGGGCGTTCAAAACGACGACACCCCGCCGGCATTGCGGGCGGGGGTCGGAGCAGGGGACCTCAACGGCCCGTGCCGGGCACGCGTCAATGCGGAATGGCGCGGCATGGCGACGGGCAAGGGCCGTATTATAGAATGCGCACCGGTTGTCCCGCTGGCCATGTTGGCCAGCAGGCGCCCGCGCCTCTTTCACTCCACGCCGATCCTGTGTCCGCTCGCCGCTTTGCCCTGATTCCCTGTGCCGGTTCCGGCAGCCGCGCCGGCGGCGCCGTTCCCAAGCAATACCAGACCGTGGCCGGCCGGCCGATGATCTGGTACGCGCTGGCGGCGTTCTCGGCGTGCGACGCCATCAACGCCACCGCGCTGGTGCTGGCGCCCGACGACATGCCGCTGGAATCGCGCTTCGGCGCGGCGGCGTTTGCCGGGCTGCGCTTCGATACCGCCTTTGTCGGCGGCGATACCCGCCATGCGTCGGTGCTGGCCGGGCTGCACCACCTGGCGCAGCTGGGCGCGACCGAGAGCGACTGGGTGCTGGTGCACGATGCCGCGCGCCCGGGCCTGACCCCGGCGATGATCCATGCACTGGTGCGCGCGGTGGAAAGCGACGGCGACGACGATCCGGATGCCGCCATCGGCGGCATCCTGGCGGTGCCGGTGCCCGACACGCTCAAGCGCGCCCAGGACGACGCCCGCATCGGCGCCACGGTGCCGCGCGAGGGGCTGTGGCAGGCCCAGACGCCGCAGATGTTCCGCCTGGGCGTGCTGCGCCAGGCGCTGCAGGACGCCATGGCGGCCGGCGCGGTGGTCACCGACGAGGCCAGCGCGATCGAGCGCCTGGGGCTGCATCCGCGGCTGGTCAACGGCTCGCTGCGCAATTTCAAGGTGACCTACCCGGAGGACTTCGCACTGGCCGAAGTGCTGCTGGGCAACGACGGCAAAGGAGACTGACCGCATGATGCCTTTTGATATCCGGGTGGGACAGGGCTATGACGTCCACGCGCTGGTGCCTGGCCGCAAGCTGATCCTGGGCGGGGTCGAGATCGCGCATGACCGCGGCCTGCTGGGCCATTCCGACGCGGATGCGCTGCTGCACGCGGTCACCGACGCGCTCTTCGGCGCGGCCGCGCTGGGCGATATCGGCCGCCATTTCCCCGACACCGACGCGCAGTTTGCCGGCGCCGACAGCCGCGCGCTGCTGCGCGAGGCCGCGCGCCGCGTGCGCGCGGCGGGCTATGAAATCGGCAATGTGGATGCCACCGTGATCGCGCAGGCGCCCAAGCTGGCCCCGCATATCGGGGCGATGGTGGCAAACCTGGCGGAAGACCTGGGGGTGGCGCGCGGGCGTTGCAACGTCAAGGCCAAGACCAACGAGAAGCTGGGCTTCGAAGGGCGCCAGGAAGGCATCGTGGCGCAGGCCGCGGTGCTGCTCTGGCGCGCCTCGGTGGGCGACGCGCAGGACTGATCAGGGGCGCGCCGCGTCTGGTGCCGCGGCGTTTTCCGGCGGGATGGCGTAGGTGTAGTCGATCAGGCGGGCCATCGCACCCGCGCGCGCACCGGCTTCGGTGCGCTTGATGAAGCCCATCTGCTGGCACAGCCGGATGGCCGATGCCATTTCCGGCATGGTGCGCACCACCAGCGCGGGCGCGCCGATATCGCGCGCGCGCTGGATGCAGATCTGCATCAGCGTGCGGCCCAGGCCCAGGCCGCGCGCCTGCGGGCTCACCGACAGCAGCCGCGCTTCCGGCTGGGTCAGGGTGATTGTGCTGCCGTCCAGTGCCGGCAGCGTGGCGCCCGGATGGCAGAACAGCACGGCGCCCATGATGCCGTGATCGGTTTCCGCCACCCACCATTCCATATCCGGATGGCTGGTCGCCAGCACTGCCTGCATGCCGCGTTGGAACGAGGCGCGGCAGTCTTCCATGATGGCTAGCTCATATTGCCCGTAGGCTTGTTGCGTGACGGCGGCGATGTCGCCCCAGTCATGCACCGCCGCGAGGCGGTAGTGGAAGCGGGGGGAAGTCGGCGAAGGCAGGGTCATGGCAGGCTATAAGTGCGTGTCCTGCCTGGATTGTAGGCCGATCGCCGCACGTGTGCAGCCTTGGCGCGGGGCGGTTGCAGGATGGGAACAGCCGGCAACTCCTGATGGGAAGCTGCCGGCTGCTGTGCTACGGCGCCCGTGGCAGGGCGCCGCGGAGGGCGCGGGGGTGCGCTTTGGCGGGGCTTACTGCGCGGCGATCACGTTGGCGGCGGCCACGATCACGGCGGCAATGCGGCCGACATCGCGCAGCTGCTGCGCGGTCATGCCCTGTTCATTCTTCAGCAGCTGGTAGTGCGACTTCACGCAAAAGTGGCACTTGCCCACGATCGAGGCGGCCAGCGCGTACATCTCGAAACGGCGCTTGTCCACGCCGCCATGGGTGGCATAGGCGTTCATGCGCAGGCCGGCCGGCTGGCTGGCCAGGTCCGGATCGTCGGCCATCTCGACGTACGGGTACCAGGTGTTGTTCATGCCCATCAGCGCGGCCGCAGTCAGCGCGGCGTTCGTTTCCTCGGGCGACAGCACGCCGGCATTGCGGATGGCATCCACCAGCACCTTGCTCTGCGCCGCGAATGCCGCCGCCAGCGCCACGCCCACCGCATCGTTGCCTTCCAGCGAAGAGCGCGCGATGGTGCCGTCCACGTTCAGGCGGATGTCCTTGGCGAAATCGGGGATGAGATTCTTAATCGTGCTGAGGAATTCCATTTATTTCTCCTATCGGTCGGGGCTCAAAAAACCCGCGCAAGCGGGTTTTGATGCGGAGGGCAGGACCCTCCGCGATCGCCACGGTCTCTGGCGACTGACAGCAAATTACAGCGTGGCGCCACCAACGGCACGGTTGCACGGGCACAGCTCGTCCGTTTGCAGACCGTCCAGGATGCGCAGGACTTCTTCCGGGTTGCGGCCCACGTTCAGGTTGTTCACCGACACGTGCTGGATCACGTTGTCCGGGTCGACGATGAAGGTCGCGCGCAGGGCAACGCCGGCAGCGTGGTCACGCACGCCCAGCTGGTCGATCAGCGAACCGGTCACGTCGGCGAATTGCCACTGGTTCAGCTTGTTCAGGTCCTTGTGCTCGCGGCGCCATGCCAGCTTGACGAACTCGTTGTCGGTCGAGCCGCCCAGCACGATCGCGTCGCGGTCGGCGAAGTCGCCGTTCAGCTTGGCGAAGGCAACGATTTCGGTCGGGCAGACGAAGGTGAAGTCCTTCGGGTAGAAGTAGATGATCTTCCACTTGCCTTCGAACGACTTTTCGGTGATGTCTTCGAAAGCCGACTGGCCGTTCTCTTCGTGATTGTTGAAACCCGGCTTGACACCGACGACGTGGAAGGCTTCGAGCTTGTCACCAACGGTCTTCATAGACTTCTCCTGATACGGTTGCAATGAGAGCGGTGCTGCAGCACTGCCGGCGTGGGACCGGTACTGCATTTGCTGCAGTGCACCGCGACAAAACGTGATTATGCGTCATCATCCGGTACCGGGCTAATTGATATTCTCAAACAGCCCGATAGGCAAAGCATGTGACGCATGAAGCGAAGCCCGGCTTGAGCAGCCGCGTGGCATCGGACGGCTGGCGTCGATGCGGAAGGGCAAGTATGCCATGCGCGCTGGGCCCGCTTATGACAACTTGGTGATGATTGCCGAGAGTTCAACCCGGCATATTCACGCCGGATGCATCACAGGTTCGGCACGGCGCGCTCGGAATATCACCAGCGTGGCGACCAGACCGCACATCGCGGCGAACATCAGCCACAGCCCCGGCGCGGCCTTGTTGCCGGTGGCATGGATCAGGTAAGTGGAAATCGCCGGGGTGAAGCCGCCGAACAGCGCCGTGGCCAGGCTGTACGCCAGCGAAAAGCCAGCGGTGCGCACCGCTGGCGGCATGATCTCAGTCAGCGCCACCACCATCGCGCCGTTATAGCTGCCATACAGGAATGACAGCCACAGCTCCACCATCAGCAGCCGCGAGAACGAGGGCGCGGCCACCAGCCACGACACTGCGGGGTAGGCCGTCAGCAGCGTCGCCATCGTGAAGAACACCAGCAGCGGCTTGCGTCCGATGCGGTCGGACAGCGCGCCCATCAGCGGCAGCCAGATGAAGTTGGACAGGCCCACGCACATGGTGACGATGAGATTGTCGACTTCGTCCAGCTTCAGCACGGTCTTGCCGAAGGTCGGCGTGTACGCGGTGATCATGTAGAACGACACCGTGGTCATCACCACCATCATGCAGCCCGCCACGATGATGCGCCAGTTCTCCAGCATCGAGCGGTAGATCTCGCCGATCTCGGGACGGTGCTTGCGCGTCCTGAAGGCCTCGGTCTCTTCCAGCGAACGGCGGATCAGGAACAGGAACGGCACGATCAGGCAGCCGACCAGAAAGGGGATGCGCCAGCCCCATTCATCCATCTGCGCCGGCGCCAGCGTCGCATGCAGGATCACGCCGAGCAGCCCGGCGAAGATCACCGCGACCTGCTGACTGCCGGACTGCCACGCCACGTAGAAGCCTTTGCGGCCAGGCTTGGCAATCTCGGACAGGTAGACCGACACGCCGCCCAGCTCCACGCCCGCCGAGAAGCCCTGCAGCAGGCGCCCGGCCAGCACCAGCAGCGGCGCGGCCACGCCGATGGTGGCGTAGGCCGGCACGCAGGCAATCAGCAGCGTGCCCAGCGCCATCAGCACCAGCGTCATGATCAGGCCCTTGCGGCGGCCGTGGCGGTCGATATACGCGCCCAGCACGATCGCGCCCAGCGGCCGCATCAGGAAGCCTGCGCCGAAGGTGGCGAGCGACAGCATCAGCGAGGCAAACTCGTTGCCGCTCGGGAAGAACGTTTTGGCGATGGCGGCGGCGTAGAAGCCGTACACCATGAAGTCATACATTTCGAGGAAATTGCCGCTGACGACGCGGAACACGGTGCGGAACCCGTGCTGCGAACCGGAGGTATCTGACATGGCTGTCTCGCGTGTGCCGCCGGTGGGGCCCGGCGGCATGATTGTTCGGAGAAGTCAGCCAGCCGCGCGGTGTGAAGACGCCATGCAACGGGTGCATGCTGCGGGCAGGCTGACGGGCGCCAGTGTGCGCCGCGCCGCTGTCATTGCCCTGTCAAATGCCTTTCAGAAGGCTATCAACGGCTGTAGAAAACCTGTCAATGCGCCACTCATCCAGCGCGGCGGCGCTACGGGTCAGGCGCGCCGGAAACAGGCGCTGACCACCAGCCCCGTAGCCGGCCCAGGCCGGTTGGCCAGCACCAGCCGCCCGCCATTGCGTTGCATGATCCGGTTGACGATGGACATGCCCAGCCCCGCGCCCTTGGCTTCGCTGCGTGCGCTGTCGAGCCGGTAGAAGGGACGCGTCAGCAGCGACAGCTGCCCGTCCGGCACGCCGACGCCGTGATCCGCCACGGTCAGCACCGCCTCCTTGTCGTCCACGCGCGTGGTGATCTCTACCACGGCCATGCCGCTTTGCTCGTCCTTGGCATAGCGGCGCGCGTTCTCGACCAGGTTGTCCAGGATGCGCTGCACTTCCATGCGGTTGGCCACGGCCATCACCGGCTCATTGGCGCGCACGTGCACGCGCACGTCGTCATGCGCGGCGTAGACGCCCACGGCATCGTGCACCAGCGCCGACAGGTCCACCGGCTCGACGGTCTCCAGCGGCGGGCGCGCGTAGTTGAGGAACTGGCCGATGATCGCGTCCATCTGCTCGATGTCGGCGATCATGGCGTCGCGCGTGATGGTGTCCATCGGCGACATCTCAGTTTCCAGGCGCAGGCGGGTCAGCGGCGTGCGCAGGTCGTGCGAGATGCCGGCCAGCATCACCACGCGGTCGTCGTCGAGCTGGCGCAGGTCGCGCACCATCTGGTTGAAGCTGTGGTTGGCCAGCGCCACTTCGCTGGCGCCGTGCTCGGGCAGCGGCGGCGGGTCGCCGCCGGCGCCGATGGCGCGGGCGGCGTTGGCCAGCCGCTTGAGCGGGTAGTTGACGCGCGCGGTGATAAAGGCCGCGCCGATGATCGACAGCAGCAGCGCGGCAATACTCCACCACAGCCACTGGATGCCGGGCACGCGCTCGAAGCGCTCGGGGCTGATCGCCACCCAGTAGTCGTCGCCCTCGATCTCGAAGCTGACCCACACGCCGGGAATGTCGTTGACGGTGGTGGCCAGCACCGTGTCCTCGCCCAGGCGGCTGCGGATCTCCTGCTGCACCAGGGTGGTCAGGAACGGGTTGGCGGTGGGCGCGGCGAAGTCGTCGTCCTTCTCTCGCGGATAGACCTTGATGCCTTCGTTCTGCACCAGGTCGAGCAGCAGGAAGCGCCGCCGCGCGGGGTCGGAATAGAGCAGCGCTGCGCGCGTGAGCTTGACCACGCTGACCACCTGCATGGCGATCTGCTGCGCGCGCGGGGCGCGTTCGAACAGCCGGTAGCTCTGGAACCAGATGCCCAGCGAAATCGCCAGCAGCAGGGCGATAAGCATGAAGGTCCGCCAGAACAGCGAACCAAAGAACCGCGTTGCGGTTCTACCGATAACGGTCGCCACGATAGGAACAGCGGCCGCGATCGGTTATTTCACGCCATCGGGGATGAAGACGTAGCCCAGGCCCCACACCGTCTGGATAAAACGGGGGTTGCTCGGGTCCGGCTCGATCAGCTTGCGCAGGCGCGAGATCTGCACGTCCAGGCTGCGGTCGAACACTTCGTATTCACGGCCGCGCGCCATTTCCATCAGCTTCTCGCGCGACAGCGGCTGGCGCGGATGGCGGGCGAACACCTTGAGCACGGAGAACTCGCCGGTGGTCAGCGTGATTTCCTCGTCGTTCTTGGTCAGCGTGCGCGTGGCCAGGTTCAGCACGAAGTCGCCGAAGGCAAAGGTCTCGGGCGTTTCCGACGGGGCGCCGGGCACTTCGGCCGGGCCCTTGCGGCGCAATACCGCGTGGATACGCGCGATCAGCTCGCGCGGGTTGAAGGGCTTTGGCAGGTAGTCGTCTGCGCCCATCTCCAGGCCGACGATACGGTCTACGTCCTCGCCCTTGGCGGTGAGCATGATGATCGGGGTCTGGTCATTGGCCCCGCGCAGCCGGCGGCAGATCGACAGGCCGTCTTCGCCCGGCATCATCAGGTCCAGCACCAGCAGGTCGAAACGCTCGCGCAGCCAGAGCTTGTTCATCGCGGTGGCGTTTTCCGCCACCAGCACGGTGAAACCCTGTTCGCCCAGATAGCGGCGCAGCAAATCGCGCAGACGCGGGTCATCGTCGACGACAAGAATCTTGTGGCTGGTATTTTCCATGGCGGTATCTTAGCGACTATCGCTTTCGCTCAAAATGGCTTAACAAAACGTTACATACTTTACCCCGTGGTATGGCAGTGTGCACCAATCGTGCGATTACACTGCGCAATCCGTCTTTTTGGGCGCCATGCGCGGCAGATTTCCACGCATTTGCACCAGACGAACCACTGCCTCGCCCAGCCTGCCTAGCCCGCGCTGGCGCGATGCTTGCAGAGGGTGCGGCGCCGGACGGGGTACCGGAATTCCCGGCTTCAGGGCAGTCCATCCAGTCAGTCCAACAACTGCTTTTCCCGAAGCCAAGATCGCCATTATCAATGAAAGTGAACCGAACCCGGCACGGGCATCCGCAGCATGGTATCGCCGGCGCCTGCCTTGCGCTGGCGCTGGCCGTGCTGGCGCTGTGCATGCCGGCCGGGACGGTGCAGGCGCAATCGGCCGGCATGGCCAACCTGCTCAAGCGCCATCCGTCGACCCAGGCCAGCGATCCCGGCAACAGCCAGCGCGAGGCGCGGGCCCGTGCCGAGCGCCATCGCGCCGAGCAGCGCGACGCCGAGCGCCGGCGCGGTGACGAACGCGGCGGCTCGCGCCTGTCGCCGGACGAGCGCCGCAAGCTGCGCAAGAACCTTTACGACTTCGGGCGCGATATCTACCAGGGCGGCTGACCCGTTCTTGTCATGCCGCGCCCCTCATGGTACGCCACTGTGGCGCCTAGCCGCGCGGCTGGAAGTGCCGCAGGAAATCCACGAAGACTTCCGCCGCCAGCTGGGCATCCTCCGCCGTGATGGTTTCCAGCGGGTTGTGGCTGATGCCGCCGTTGCCGCAACGCACGAACAGCATGGCCACGTCGGTGATGCGCTGCATCATCATGGCGTCATGGCCGGCGCCGGAGGGCAGTTCGAAGGCCTGCAGCCCGCGCTTCTTCAGCACCGCCCCGAACTGGTCCATCAGCCAGCGCGCGCACGGCGCGTTGTTGACCGGGGGCACGCGCTCCACCTGCGCGGCCAGCCCGCGCCGTTCCGCGATCTGGCCGATGCCGGCCACGATGTCGGCGATGGCGGCCTCGCGGATGCCATCTTCGCCAGCGCGAATATCCATCGAGAAGGTGCAGGCCGCCGGGATGACATTGCTCGACCCATTGGGCACCTGCAGCTGGCCCACCGTACCGACCAGCGTCGGCGCCGCCGCGCAGCGCTGCTCCACCAGCAGGATCATCTCGGCCGCGCCCGCGGCGGCGTCGCGGCGCATGCCCATCGGCGTGGTGCCGGCGTGGCTGGCCTGGCCTTCGACCCGCACCGCAAAGCGGCTGCTGCCCGCGATCTGGGTGACCACGCCCAGCGGCAGGCCGTGGTGAAGCAGCACCGGGCCCTGCTCGATATGCACTTCGACAAAACCCAGCAGCGATGCCGGATCGACCGCCGCGGCGCGCAGGGCCTGCAAATCGCCCGCGCCGGGCAGGTCCGATGCCGCCAGCGCCTCGCGCAGCGTGATGCCGTCCGTGTCCTGGCGCTCCAGCAGGGCCGGATCGAAGCGGCCCGCCAGCACGCTGCTGGCCAGGAAGCTGGTCTTGAAGCGCAGGCCTTCCTCTTCGGCGAACCCCACCACGTCAAAGTGATAGGGCAGGCGGATGCCGGCCTGGTTGAGCGCGCCGACCACGGCGATCGGCAGCAGGATGCCAAGCCGGCCGTCATAGCGCCCGCCATCGCGCACGGTGTCGAAGTGCGAGCCGGTCATCAGCACGCGCGCGCCGGGCACGGCCGGGTCCGCCGCATAACGGCCGATGACGTTGCCGATGGCGTCGATCCGCACCTGCATGCCGGCCGCCTCCATCCACTGCGCAAGCCCGGCCTGCGCGGCGCGGTGGGCCGGGGTCAGGTAGGCGCAGGTGAGTCCGCCTTCCATGTCGGAGAAACGGGCGAGCTGGTCGGCGTGGGCGAGAATGGTATCGCCGAGGGAAGCTGAGGTCTGCGTCATGGCGGTACGGCTTGGGACGGGTCGAACAGAAAAGAGGGCAGGACGCTAGCTGTTGCGCAACCAGGTCTTCCAGGCAATCCACAGCTTGCGCAGCGGGGTCAGCGCGATGCGCTGGTTCAGCACCTGGAACTGGCTGGCTTCCAGCTCGTCGAGCAGCGCGTGGTAGATCGCGCCCATCAGCAGGCCGGCACGCTGGGCGCGGCGGTCCTGCTTTGGCAGCAGCGCCAGTGCCTCATGGTACAGCGCGCGGGCACGGCCGGCGTGGTACTGCATCAGCGCGACAAAGCGCTCGGAATGCTCGCCCTTCAGGATCTCGGATGCGGTCACCTGGAACTGCTGCAGCGTATTCACCGGCAGGTAGATGCGCCCGCGCCGCGCGTCCTCGCCGACGTCGCGCAGGATATTGACCAGTTGCAGCGACTGGCCAAGCTTCTCGGCAAAAACCAGCGTCTGCGGGTCGGTATAGCCGAACAGCCGCGCGCTGAGCGTGCCGACCACGCCGGCCACGCAATGGCAGTAACGGGTCAGGCCGGGCTCGTCCAGGTAGCGGGTCTGGGTCAGGTCCATTTCCATGCCTTCCAGCACTTCGGACATCTCGCCCTGGGGCAGGCCGGCGCTGCGCACGTGCGGCTGCAGGGCCTTGGTGGTCGGATGGGTCGGCTCGCCCTCGAACAGGCGGCGCAGTTCGGCGCGCCACCAGTCCAGTTGCTGGTGGGCCAGGCCCACGTCATGGGAGTCGTCGACCACGTCGTCGACTTCCCGGCACCAGGCGTACAGCGCGGTGATGGCGCGGCGGCGCTCGGCCGGCAGGAACAGGAAGCTGTAATAGAAGCTCGAGCCGCTCTGGGCGACTTTCTCTTGGCAATACTGATCGGGCGTCACGCCGGTCTCGGGTCGAAGATGTGGGGGGAAGCGGCAGAGGCGCGGCGGATTGTAGCATCGCGCCGGGCAGGGTATGGTCGCGCATGCCGAAGCCTGTCAGCGCAGTTCACCGGCCCGGAACCGCAACTGAGTCTTCATTCCAGCGGTTTCGTCGCCTGTCGTTTGACGCACCCGGGGGTCGTCGCTATATTACTGACCGGAAAGTTATTTATTGCCAATGCCGGCTGCCCGCGGCCATTCCGCCAGCCCCGACGCCTTCCCAGGCGCAGGGGATTGCGGTCACCGGCCAGTCTTGTCAGTTGTTCCCATCCGACTCGTTGCCTACCGATGCCAGTGCTTTGCCAAGTGCCGGAAGTTGCGGCTGCAGATACCCGTGTCGTTACGATGCCGCCGCGCCACATCGGTCGAGGCGTGACCGTAGCCGCACTTTTGACGGCCACCCTGCTGGCCCTGGCCGGCTGCGGCAAGAAGGCCGAGCCGGCGCCGGAGGTGCGCCCGGTGCGCCTGATGCAGCTGAGCCCGCACAACGGCAAGACCGCCTTCGAGTTCTCCGGCGACGTGCGCCCGCGCGTGGAGTCGCGGCTGGGTTTTCGCGTCGGGGGCAAGATCGCCGCCAGGCTGGTCGATGTGGGCGCGGTGGTCAGCAAGGGCCAGCCGCTGGCGCGCCTTGATCCCACCGACCTGTCGCTGGCCGAGGCCGGCGCCCGCGCCCAGTTCGAGGCCGCGAAGACCGACCGCGACCTGGCCGCCTCCGACCTGAAGCGCTACAACGACCTGTTCGCCAAGGGATTTATCAGCGCTGCCGAGCAGCACCGGCGCCAGGCCAACTACGACGCCGCCGAATCGCGGCTGCGCCAGGCCCAGGCCGGGCTGCGCAGCCAGGCCAACCAGACCGGCTACTCGGTCCTGCATGCCGACGCCGACGGCGTGGTCACGGCGATCGATGCCGAGGTGGGCCAGGTGGTGACGCCTGGCCAGCCGGTGGTGCGCGTGGCGCAGACGGCAGAGAAGGAAGTCGCCATCGGCCTGCCCGAAGACCAGGTCGACCTGCTGCGCGGCATTACCGACGTCACCATCCATACCTGGGCCGAGCCGCAGCGCACGCTGCCTGGCCGCGTGCGCGAGATTGCCGCGGCGGCCGACCCGGTCACCCGCACCTATGCCACCCGCGTGACGGTGCCGAACCCGCCCGCCGACCTCAAGCTCGGCATGACCGCAGTGGTGACCTTCATGCGCACCGGCGCCACCCCGGCCATCCGGGTGCCGCTGACCGCGCTGCTGCAGGAGCAGGGCCGCAACCAGGTCTGGATCTATGATGCCGCCGCCAGCACGGTCAAGCCGGTGCCGGTGACGCTGGGCGAGGCCATCGGCAATGAGGTCGAGGTGCGCCAGGGCCTGGCCCCGGGCCAGACCATCGTCACCGCCGGGGTGCACCTGCTGCGCGCGGGCCAGAAGGTGCGTCCGCTGCAGACGGTCGCGCCCGCCGCAGGACCTGCATCGGCCCCGGCGCCGGCCGCCACCCCGAAGCAGGGGTGAGCGGATGGACCATTCCCGCTTCAATCTGTCGCGCTGGGCGCTCGAGCACCAGCCGCTGACCCGCTACCTGCTGGTGGTGCTGCTGCTTGGCGGCATGCTGGCGTTCTTCCAGCTGGGCCAGGACGAGGATCCGCCCTTTACCTTCCGCGTGATGGTGGTGCAGGCGTTCTGGCCCGGCGCCACCGCCGAGCAGATCGCCGTCCAGGTGACGGACAAGATCGAGCGCCAGCTGCAGGAAGTGCCCTATGCGGACAAGATCCGCAGCTTCTCCAAGCCGGGCGAGACCACGGTGATCTTCCAGCTCAAGGACACCTCGCCGGCGAAGGAGACCGCGCAGGTCTGGTACACCGTGCGCAAGAAGATCGGCGATATCCAGCAGACGCTGCCCGCGGGCGTGCGCGGGCCGTTCTTCAATGATGAGTTTGGCGACGTGTACGGCACCATCTACGCGCTCTCGGCCGACGGCTTCAACTACAAGGAGCTGCGTGAGTACGCCGACCTGGTGCGCCAGGAACTGCTGCGCGTGCCGTCGGTGGCCAAGGTGTCGCTGATCGGCCTGCAGGACGAGAAGGTCTTCATCGAGTTCAACCAGGCGCGCTTCGCCCAGCTGGGGCTGGATATCAACGCCATCGCCGACCAGATCTCGCAGCAGAACAACCTGACCGGCAGCGGCGTGCTGGTCACCCCGACCGACAATCTGCAGGTGCGCCTGTCGGGCCAGTTCGCCAGCGTGGACGACCTCGAGAACCTGGTGCTGCGCGGGCCCAACGGCATCGCCAATATCCGCCTGGGCGACATCGCGCACGTCTACCGCGGCTATGTCGACCCGACCCAGACGCGCATGCGCTTCAACGGCAAGGACGTGATCGGGCTGGGCATTTCGATGCAGAAGGGCGGCGACATCATCGAGCTGGGCAAGAACCTGCGCGCGGCCTTTGACCATCTGCGCGGCCAGCTGCCGGTAGGCATCGAGATGGACCAGGTGCAGGACCAGCCGCAAGCCGTCAAGCGCTCGGTCGGCGAGTTTGTGCGCGTGCTGATCGAGGCGGTGGTGATCGTGCTGGCGGTCAGCTTCATCGCGCTGGGCCTGCATACGCGGCCCTTGCGGCTGGACGTGCGTCCCGGGCTGGTGGTGGCGCTGACGATCCCGCTGGTGCTGGCCGTGACCTTCCTGTTCATGCATATCTTCGGCATCGGCCTGCACAAGATCTCGCTCGGGGCGCTGATCGTGGCGCTGGGGCTGCTGGTGGATGACGCCATCATTGCGGTCGAGATGATGGTGCGCAAGCTGGAAGAGGGCTTCTCCAAGATGGAGGCGGCCACCTTCGCCTATACCTCCACCGCGATGCCGATGCTGACCGGCACGCTGATCACCGCGGCCGGCTTCCTGCCGGTGGGCCTGGCGCGCTCGACGGTGGGCGAATATACCTTCGCGATCTTTGCGGTGACGGCGCTGGCACTGGTGCTGTCGTGGCTGGCGGCGGTCTATTTCACGCCCTACCTGGGCTATCTGCTGCTCAAGACCCGCGGCCCGGGCGCGGGCGAGGCCCACGAGGTCTTCGACACGCCGTTCTATGCGCGCTTCCGCCGGCTGGTGGACTGGTGCGTGACCTGGCGCAAGGTGGTGATCGCAATCACGCTGGTGGCCTTTGCACTAGGCATCTACGCCTTCAAGTTTGTCGAGAAGCAGTTCTTCCCGGATTCCAGCCGCCCCGAGCTGATGGTGGAACTGTGGATGCCCGAGGGCACCAGCTTCGCCCAGATGGAAACCGAGGCCAAGCGCTTCGAGCAGCTGGTCGGCAAGGACCGCGAGGTCGAGAGCCTGACCACCTTCGTCGGCACCGGCGCGCCGCGCTTCTACCTGCCGCTGGACCAGATCTTCCCGCAGACCAACGTGGCGCAGGTGATCGTGATGCCGGTCAGCACTGAGGTACGCGACGCGCTGCGCCGCCGCATCATCAAGCTGATGGATGCCGAGTTTCCGTACCTGCGGGGCCGCGTCAAGCTGCTGCCCAACGGGCCGCCGGTGGCCTATCCGGTGCAGTTCCGCGTGATCGGGCCGGACGCCGCCGGGGTGCGCCAGCTGGCCGACCAGATCAAGGCCGAGATGCGCGCCAACCCCAACACCGTCGGGGTCAACGACAACTGGAATGAGAACGTCAAGATGCTGCGCCTGGAGATCGACCAGGACAAGGCGCGCGCACTGGGCGTGACCACCAATGCCATCGCCCGCGTCACGCAGACCGTGCTGAGCGGCGTGCCGGTGGGCCAGTACCGCGACGGCGACAAGCTGATCGACATCCTGATGCGCACCCCGCGCAATGAGCGCGATGCGATCTCGGACCTGAACAACATGCTGGTGCCGACCAACACCGGGCGCATGGTGCCGCTGACGCAGGTGGCGCGCGTGATGCTGCGCTCGGAGCCGGGCGTGGTGTGGCGCGAGAACCGCGACTTCGGCGTGACCGTGCAGTCCGATGTGGTCGACGGCATCCAGGGCCCGACGGTGACCGCGCAGATCAACCCGAAGCTGGACAAGCTGCGCGCGCAGCTGCCGCCGGGCTACCGCATCACCGTGGCCGGCGCGGAAGAAGAGAGCGGCAAGGCCGGCGCCTCCATCGCGGCGCAACTGCCGCTGTGCATCTTCATCATCTTCACGCTGCTGATGCTGCAGCTGCACAGCTTCTCGCGCGCGACCATGGTGTTCCTGACCGGCCCGCTGGGCCTGATCGGCGCCGCCGCCACGCTGTTGCTGCTGCGCGCGCCGATGGGGTTTGTGGCGCAGCTGGGCATCACCGCGCTGCTCGGCATGATCATCCGCAACTCGGTGATCCTGGTCGACCAGATCGAGCAGGACGTCAGCGCCGGCGTGCCGCAGTGGACCGCCATCGTCGAAGCCGCGGTGCGCCGCTTCCGGCCGATCATCCTGACCGCCGCCGCGGCGGTGCTGGCGATGATCCCGCTGTCGCGCTCGATGTTCTGGGGGCCGATGGCGGTGGCGATCATGGGGGGGCTGATCATTGCCACGGTGCTGACACTGCTGTTCCTGCCGGCGCTGTACGCTGCGTGGTTCCGCGTCAGGCGGCCGGAGGGCGGGGTGTCGGCGCTGGCAAGCTGAAGCGCCGCGCGGCTCACGCTGCGAGCTTGGCGATGGCCGCCTCCTGCAGCGACAGAGGGAGCGGGACTGGCGGACGCGCCCGGACTGGCGGCATCGGCCAGGCGCTGCGCGTAGAACGCCAGCACCGGGTCCAGGCTGTCATCGCCGGCCAGCGCGGGCAGCATGGCAGGCACCTGCGGCGAGGCGTCGAGCAGGCTGCGCACCAGCCCGCGGCGGTGGCCGATGCGCAGCGCGTCGACCAGTTGCCGGCGTGCGGCGGCGGGATCGCGGCGGCCCCGGCGGGCCTGCGCAATCAGCACGCGCAAGGTGGTCACGCGGGACCAGCGTCCGCCGGCCTCGGACAGCGCCGCCAGCGGCTCCAGGCGCGCCAGCGCGCCGTCGAAATCGTTGTGGTGCAGGCACATGCCGATGCGGGCCAGGTCGGCGTGGACCCGCACTTCCCAGGCGGTGCTGCGCACCGCGCCGGCATGCCGGGCCGCCAGCGCTTCCAGCCGCAGCAGGGCGTCGTCGGCGGCGTCGACATGGCCGTCTTCCAGCAGCCGGCGCGAGCGCAGTGACAGGGCTCCGGCCACCAGGCGGTCGACCCGGTGGCGCTGCCCGTAGCGCTCCAGCCGGTCCAGGCACGCCAGCGCACCGGCGTGGTCGCCGGCGTGCCAGCGGCTGCAGGACAGCGCCAGCAGCGCGCGCAGCACGGTGTCGGGGATCGAGATGCGCACCAGCACGTCGATGCGGGCATCGAGCAGGCTGGCTGCAGCCTCGACATCGTTGACCAGCTTGGTCGGCGTGACCGCGAAGGCAGGCGTGGCGGACTGGCGGGCGGATTCTGCTGGCGCGGCTCCGGCCGGGGACATGCTGGGCTCCTCTTGTCCGTGCGGCGCGGGCCGGCGGACCAATGCGATGACGGCATTGTAGGAGCGCCGCGCGGGCTGGCGGCGCCTTCAGGTGGTGGGCCACCTGATGCGGGTGGGGCGCTGTGTGCCCACCCGCGTGGCCCTTGCGTTACTGGTTCATGCGTGGTGCGCCATGATCCGCTCCGCCAGCGCGACCAGGCTGCGGTCGCTGCCCGCGGGGCCCAGCAGCGAGATGCCGAGCGGTGCGCCGTCGCGGCCGGCCAGCGGCAGGTTCAGCTGCGGGAAGCCGCTCAGCGGCGTCAGGCACAGCGTCTGGGCGGCGAGGTTGCGGTAGGTCTCCAGGAACTCGATCGGCTCTGCGCGCAGCGGTGCGATATCGGGCATGGTCGGCAGCACCAGCACGCCGTCCTGCCCCAGCAGCCGGCCCAGGTGCGCGGTGAAGTCGCGGCGCACGGCGCTGGCTTGCTCGAACTGGCTGCGGGTGACGGCCTTCGAGAAGGCGAAGCGTGCCGCGACATCGGCACCAAGCTCCAGCCCGTGCTGCTCGATCAGTTCGCCGTCGCTGTGCCACGCCTCCCAGCCCTGCACGTAGCGGAACGCCCACCACAGCTCGGACAGCGGCCGGTCGGCCACGGTGACTGGCGCGGCCCGGCCCAGCGCGGCTTCGATCCGGGCGACGGCCGGTGCCAGCGCGTCGCGGGCTTCCGGGGTCGGCTGGCCGAACAGGTCGGTGGCAAATAGCAGCCGCGGCGCGGCCGGCAGCGGCGCCGGGTCCGCGCCGAACAGCACCTCGGCCACGCGCGCGAAGGTGCCGATGTCGCGCGCGAAAAAGCCGCAGGTATCCAGGCTCTCGGACAGCGGCAGGCAGCGCTCCAGGGAAATGCGCCCGTGCGTGGGACGGATGCCGAACAGGCCGCAATGGCTGGCCGGCGCACGCACCGAACCGCCGGTGTCGGAGCCCAGCGCGAAGTCGCACAAACTGTTCGATACCGCCGAGGCCGAGCCCGACGACGAGCCGCCGGTGATGCGGTCCGGCGCCGCGCCGTTGACCGGGCGCCCGTAGTGGGCGTTCTGGCCGTTCATGGAGAAGGCCAGCTCGTCGGTGTGGGTCTTGCCGACGAAGGCGGCGCCGGCATCCAGCAGCCGCTGCACCGCCGGCGCGGTCGCGGCCTTGATGCCCGAGCGCGCCAGCACGTGCGGATTGCCGCCGCCGGTCGGATAGCCAGCTACATCGAACAGGTCCTTCACGGCAAAGCTCAGGCCCTGCAGCTGGCCGCTGGCGGCGTGCGGGACGGCAATCTGGGGGTACGGCATGAAGGCACGGGCAGGATGGGTGGCAAACGTCATGGGGGGCCTGGAATACTTTGGGGTTCTGGGATGGGGGTTATGCCGCGGTAGCGACCGCGGGCTCGGCGGCGAGCACGCAGCTGACGCGGTGCCCGGTGCCGACGGTGACCGCCTGCGGCACCTCGGCCAGGCATTGCGGGCGCGCATGTGGGCAGCGCGGCGCGAAGGTGCAGCCCGGCGGCAGCGCGGCCAGGTCGGGCGGGGCGCCGCCGATCGCCTGCAGCCGCTGGCCGCGGTCCATGCCATGCTGGCGGCTCTGCAGCAGGGCGATGGTGTAGGGGTGGCGCGCCGCGCGCAGCAGGGTCCGGATCGGGCCTTCCTCGACAATGCGCCCGCCGTACATCACCGCGACGCGGTCAGCGATCTCCACCGCCGCGCCGATATCGTGGGTGACGAAGACGATGGACAGCCCCAGTTCGTGCTGCAGCTCGCGCAGCAGGATCAGCACCTGGATCTGCACGGTGGCGTCCAGCGCGGTGGTGGGCTCGTCGGCGAGCAGGATCCTGGGCCGCGCCGACAGTGCCAGCGCGATCATCGCGCGCTGGCGCATGCCGCCCGACATCTCGTGCGGATACGCCGCCAGCCGCCGCTCCGGGCTCGGAATGCGCACGGACTCGAGCGCCTGCAGCGCGCGCTCGCGCGCCTCGGCGGCCGAGACCTTGTCGTGGGTGCGGATGCATTCGACGATCTGCTGGCCCACGGTGTAGACCGGGTCCAGCGCCAGCAGCGGCTCCTGGAACACCATCGCCATGGTGCCGCCGCGCAGCCGGGCCAGCGCGCGCTGGTCGAGCGCCATCACGTCGGCGCCGTCGACGCGGATCTGGCCTGCCATGCGGGTGCCGCGCGGCGGGTGCAGGCGCATCAGCGCGCGCAGCGTGACGCTCTTGCCGGAGCCGGATTCACCGATCAGGGCCACGGCCTCGCCGGGGCCCACGTCGAGCGAGACGCCGTTGACGGCGCGGATGGTCTTGCCGCCGCCGGAGAAGGTGACGTGCAGGTCCCGCACCGAGATCATCGGCGCGCCGGGTGTGCTTTGTGGGGTGGTGGACATGGTGGGCTCCTCAGGGCGCGGTGGCCAGCAGGCAGGCGACCGGATGCCCGGCCACCAGGTCGGTCAGCTGCGGCTCGCGCCGCGCGCACACGTCCTGCGCCATGGCGCAGCGCGGATGGAAGCTGCAGCCGGGCGGCGGGTTGATCGGATTGGGCGGGTCGCCCGCCAGCGGCGCGACCGCGGTGCGGCAGTCCGGGTCCATCGACGGCATCGATGCCAGCAGCGCGCGCGTGTACGGGTGCGCCGGGTGGCGATAGAGGGTCTCGGTATCCCCGATCTCCACCACCTTGCCCAGGTACATCACCATCACGCGGTCGCACAGGTAGCGGATCACGTTGAGGTCGTGGCTGATGAAGACGTAGGTCAGGTCGAACTCGGCCTTCAGGTCCAGCAGCAGGTTCAGCACCTGCGCCTCCACCGACTTGTCCAGTGCCGAGACCGCCTCGTCCAGGATCACCAGCCGCGGGCGCAGCGCCAGCGCGCGGGCAATGTTGACGCGCTGGCGCTGCCCGCCCGACAGCTCGTGCGGGTAGCGCCCGGCAAAGCGTGCCGGCTCCAGCCCGACGCGCTGCAGCAGGTAGCGGGCGCGCTCGGTGGCTTCGCGCGCCGGCACGCCATGGACGCGTGGCGTGAAGGCGATCGATTCCTCGATGGTCAGGCGCGGGTTCAGCGACGAATAGCTGTCCTGGAACACCATCTGCACCTGGCTGCGGAACTGCTTCATCGGCAGCTGGGCCGAGCCCACGCCCTGCGCGTCGAAGATCAGGTCGCCGCTGTCCTGCTGCGTCAGCTGCATCAGCAGCCGCGCGGTGGTGGACTTGCCGCAGCCGGACTCTCCGACCACGCCCAGGGTCTCGCCCTTGAGCACGTCGAAGCTGACGCCATCGACCGCGCGCACCGACGCGGCGCGCGCGCGCAGGCCAGGCAGGCCGGACTTGATGGGAAAGTGCTTGACCAGCTGGTGGGCGATCACCAGCGGCTGGGCCGGGCCGCCGACATCGCGGCCGGCCTGTGGGGAAGGGGCCCGCATCAGTGCTGGCATGGTTCAGTCCTTGATTTCCATGGCCGAGCGGATGCCGTCGGCCAGCAGGTTGAACGAGACCGAGGTCAGGAAGATCATGGCGCCGGGCAGGGCGGCAACCCACGGCTGGGTGTAGATGGCCGTGCGCAGCGTGTTGAGCATCAGGCCCCACTCCGGCTCGGGCGGCTTGACGCCCAGGCCCAGGAAGGACAGCCCGGAGGCCAGGATCATCGACACCGAGATCAGGCTGGTGGCATAGACGAAGATCGGGCCAAGCACGTTGTTGAGCACATGGGCGCGCACGATGGTCAGCGACGACGCCCCGGAAGCACGCGCCGCGTCGACAAACTCGCGGTTGCGCACCTGGGTGGTCACGCTTTCGGCCACGCGCACGATCTGCGGGATAAAGACGATGGTCAGTGACAGCAGCGCATTGCCCACGCCCGCGCCCAGCGTGCCCGACAGCGCGATCGCCAGCAGCACCGACGGGAAGGCGTACAGGATGTCGGTGAGCCGCATGATCACGGTGTTGGTCCAGCCGCCGGCATAGCCGGCGACGATGCCGAGTGCGCTGCCGATGACAAAGGCCAGCAGCACCGGCGTGATGCCCATGAACAGCGACAGCCGTGCGCCCAGCATCAGCCGCGACAGCATGTCGCGTCCCAGCTCGTCGGTGCCGAGCGGGAAGTGCTCGGTGCCGATCGGCTTGAGGCGCTTGAGGATCGATGCCGCGTACGGGTCGGCGGGCATCAGTGCCGGGGCGAACAGCGCCATCAGCACCAGCCCCAGCAGCACCAGCGCGGCCAGCATCGCCGGCTGGTTGCGCAGCAGGCGCCGGCCGACCGTGGCCCAGTAGCCGGGCGAGCGCCGCACCGCAGCGGCGGCCGGTGATTGGTCGAGGGTCATGTCCATGTCGGCCTCCTCAGTTGCGCTGGATGCGCGGGTCGAACAGCGTCTGCAGCGCATCGACCAGCAGGTTGAGCAGCACGAAGAACACCGCCAGCACCAGGATGGTCCCCTGCAGCAGCGGGAAGTCGCGCTGGAAGATGGCGGCGTTGAGCAGGAAGCCGGTGCCGGGCCACGAGAACACGGTCTCGATCAGGATCGAGCCGCCCAGCAGGTAGCCCAGCTGCAGGCCCATCACCGACAGCGCGGTCGGCGCCACGTTCTTGAGCACGTGGCGGAACACGGCCAGGTCGGACAGGCCGCGCGCGCGCAGGCCGACGATGAACTCGTTGGCCAGGATCTCCGCCACCAGCGCGCGCACCGTGCGCGCCACGATGCCCATCGGGATCACCGACATGGTCACCGCCGGCAGCAGCATGTACTGCATGTGCTCCCAGTCCCACGCCCAGTCGCCCGAACCGCCCGGCCCCGCGCCGGTGGCCGGCAGCCAGCCCAGCAGCACCGAGAACGCGATCACCAGCACCATGCCCAGCCAGTAGTGCGGGACGCTCACGCCCAGCACCGACAGCAGCGACGCGGTGCGGTCGGCCACGGAATCGCGCAGGTAGCCGGCGACAAAGCCGAACAGGCAGCCGAAGCTGAAGCCGATCAGCGTGGCCACGGTGGCCAGGCGCAGGGAATTGACCACGGCGGCGCCGACTTCGGCCATCACCGGGCGGCTGGTGGCGATCGAAGTGCCCAGGTCGCCCTGCAGCGCGCGGCCCAGCCAGTGCACGAATTGCTCCAGGAAGGGCTTGTCGAAGCCGTAGAGCGCGGTCAGCTGGCGGCGCAGGTCTTCCGAGGCGTCGGGCGGCAGCACCGACACCAGCGGATCGCCGGGGGCGATATGGACCAGCGAGAAGCACAGCAGCGCCACCCCGAGCAGGATGGGGATGGCATAGAGGATGCGGCGGAGCAGGTATTGCATGGGAGGATCCGGCAAGTTGGGGGCGTGCGTGCGCGGTGCGCGGCACGCGGGAAAGACCGGGCGGGATTGCCGGGCCGCGCGGCGGCGGGGCTGCCGCGCGGCGTCCGTCGGGCGCGGCCGGGATCAGTCCATCGACATCGTCGCGATATCGATAAACCAGCTCTGCGGCTGCACCACGCCCTTGACCTTCTTCGAGATCGCGCGCGGGCCGACGTCGTGCGCGATCAGCACGAACGGCGACTCTTCGACGATGCGGGCATGCAGCCTGGCCAGCGCCGCATCTCGCGATTTCTCGTCAAACGAGGTGCGCGCGTTCTCGATCAGCTTGTCGAACTCGGCATTGCCGAAGTAGCCCCAGTTGTTCGAGACCGGCGGCTGCGTCTTGGTGCTGACGAAGCGCACCATGGCGAAGAACGGGTCCATTGCCGCAAAGCTGACGTTGATGGCGTTGGCGCCGTGCGCGCTGGCGTCCTTGGCGCCGACGCGCCAGTTGGTGAAGAGGGTGTTCCACTCGACCACGTCGAAGTCGACGTCGATAAAGCACTCCTTCAGGTTCTGCTGCACGTATTCGTTCATCGGCAGCGGCTGCATCTGGCCGGAACCCGACGCCGACACCTGCACCTTGACCTTGACCGGCCTGGCGGCCGAGTAGCCGGCCTCCTGCATCAGCTTCTTTGCCGCGGCCGGGTCGTGCTTGATATCGAATTTCGGATTGCCCCACCACGGGTTGCCGGCCTCGACGATGCCCTTGGCCTCGGCCATGTAGCCGCCCAGCAGGGTCTTCAGCCCGGCGCGGTTGACGCACAAATTGGCGGCCTGGCGCACGCGCTTGTCCAGCCACGGCGAGCCGGGCGCGAACGACAGCTGCCACGGCCACATATGCGGCTGCGCGTTGGCGTAGACCTGGAAGCCGCGGCTCTTGATCTGGGCGATGGCGTCGGGCGCCGGGGCTTCGATCCAGTCGAGCTGGCCCGACAGCAGCGCGGCGGTGCGCGCGTTGGCCTCGGGCATCGGCACCATCACCACCTTGTCGATTTTTGGCACGCGCTTCGCGTCCCAGTATTGCGCGTTGCGCACCACTTCCAGGCGCTCGCGCGGCACCAAGCGGCTCATCCTGAACGGCCCGGTGCCGGCGGCGTCGGCGGCAAACGCGACCCAGGCCTGCTTGGAGCGCTCGACCGGATCGGTGACCGAGGCCGGCACCGCGGCGAACTTCTTCTCCCACTGCGTGGGCGAGGCCATGAACAGGTTGGTCAGGTTGTAGGGCAGGAACGAATCCGGCTCCGAGGTGACCAGCTCGACGGTGAGGTCGTCGATCTTCTTTGCCGTGCGCAGCGTCGGCATGCGCGAGGCGGTCACGCCGACCTGGCTGGGATCGAACTGCCTGGCGGTCTTGTCCAGCACTTTGCCGACGTTCCAGACCACGGCGTCGGCGTTGAACGAGGTGCCGTCGTGGAACTTGACGCCGGGGCGCAGCTTGAACACCCATCTGGTCTTGTCGGCGGCGTCGACCTTCCATTCGGTGGCCAGGCCCGGGATCAGCAGGCTGGGGCCGTTGCCCCTGGACAGGTCCCATTGGGTGAGGCCGTCGTACATCGGGATGCCGGAGAAGCGGTTGCCCTCGAAGCCCTGGTCTGGCTGGCCGAGCGTGCGCGGGATGTCGGCGGCGGTCATGCCGATGCGCAGCACCTTGTCGGCATGGGCGGCACCGGGCAGCGCGAGCAGCGCCAGCACGGCAGCGCTCATGACCGAGGCAGCTGACTTGAGACCTTTCGCGAGAAGGGAGGGATCGTGGTGCACAGGCTTGCTCCTGGGTTGGCTTGAGGGGACGGATGTCTGCAAAGCAAGTCATGTGCCACGGTGGCAGGGCAGGGAACCCGGGTCGAAGTGCGGGCGACGGTGGTCTGCTTCTTGCTGAACCTGCTGCCGTTTCCTCTTCCTCCACCCCACCCGCAAGCAGACATGGACCAGCTACACCTTCCCCGCATCAATGGCGCCCGCCTGTGGCAATCGCTGATGGACCTCGCCGCGATCGGCTCCACGCCCAGGGGCGGCGTGTGCCGCATCGCGCTGACCGAAGCCGACCGCAAGGGGCGCGACCTGGTGGTGCAGTGGTGCCGCGAGGCCGGGCTCGACGTGCGCGTCGACGAGATCGGCAACGTCTTCGCGCGCCGCGCCGGCAGCGACCCCGACGCGCGCGCCGTGGCCACCGGCAGCCATATCGACACCCAGCCCTCGGGCGGCAAGTTCGACGGCAACTTCGGCGTGCTGGCCGGCCTGGAGGTCATGCGCACGCTCGACGACCTGGGCATCGTCACGCGCGCGCCGCTGGAGGTTGCGTTCTGGACCAACGAGGAGGGCACGCGCTTCACGCCGGTGATGATGGGCTCGGGCGTGTTCGCCGGAGAGTTCGACGCGGCCTTTGCGCGCGCGCAGACCGATGTGGATGGCGTCAGCGTGGGCGACGCGCTGGCGGCCATCGGCTACCGCGGCGCGCAGCCGGCGGGCGCGGTGCCGGGCGGCATGTTCGCGGCCTACTTCGAGGCGCATATCGAGCAGGGGCCGGTGCTGGAGGCGGCCGGCCTGCCGATCGGCGTGGTCTCGGGCGCGCTGGGCCAGCAGTGGTACGACGTGACCGTGACCGGGATGGACGCGCACGCCGGCCCGACGCCGCTGGCGCTGCGCCACGACGCGATGCTGGCGGCCGCGCGTATGGTCGAGGCGGTCAACCAGATCGCGCGTGACGAGGCGCCGCACGGGCGCGGCACGGTCGGCTACCTGCAGGTCACGCCGAACTCGCGCAACGTGATTCCGGGCCGGGTCGATTTCTCGGTCGACTTCCGCAACCTGTCGCAGGCTGGCCTGGACCGCATGCACGCGGCCATGCAGGCGGCGTTCGAAGGCATTGCCCTGGCCGCCGGCGTGGAGGCTGAAATCCGCCAGGTGGTGAAGTTCGAGCCGTGCGTGTTCGCGCCCGAATGCGTGGACAGCGTGCGGCGCGCGGCCTCGGCGCTGGGCCTGCCGCATATGGACGTGGTCAGCGGCGCCGGCCACGACGCGGTCTACGTCGCGCGGCGCGCGCCCACCGGCATGATCTTCGTGCCGTGCAAGGACGGCATCAGCCATAACGAGCTGGAAGACGCGCTGCCCGAGCACATCGAGGCGGGCGCCAACGTGCTGCTGCAGGCCATGCTGGCGCACGCGCGCTAGGCGCCTGCGCCAGATCCGGGGCTAGTTGCAGATCGTGCCGGGAACCGGCTTGCCCGAGGCGGTCAGCCCCTGGCACGCATCGCCGCTCGCCAGGCTGGTATCCGCGGCCGCGGCCGGTGACAGCTTCAGCTTGCCTGCCACGGTGCAGCACCCACGGGGTGGTGGTGGGGCCGGCGTGCGCTTGGTCGCCGACAGCGGCGCCGGCCCACCGGCTTCCGCGGTTTCTTCCGCGTCAGGAAAGACGCACTGCCCTTGCTGGCAGATCCGCTCTCCTTTGCACTGCATGTCGTACTGGCATCCGGCGGCCTGTGCAAACGATGACCAGCCAGCGGTCATCGACGCTGCCAACAGCAAGGCGGGGAATTTCATATGCCCTCCGATCAGGGCTGAGATAACGATGCCGGAACGGCGCGGTGCCGCCCCGACACCTTCAGCATAGATCGCGGCAAGGGTCCGCGAAAGGCACTGGCACTCAGGTGTTCTACCACCCCTGCGCAAGCTGGCCGGCGTTCGCCGCGCCTGGCTTGAACGCGTTCCCTTTTTCATTCTGAAACGGGGTCCTAGTGGGCGATTGAGCGCGAGATCGCCCGCGCGCATTCCATCACCAGCGGCGCCAGCTTTTTCTGCGCCTCGGCCATGTTCCAGCGGCTGGCCGGCGGCGACACGTGCACCGCGCCGACCGCCACGCCCTGGCTGTTGACGATGGGCGCGGCCAGGCCCATGTCGCCGATGAACAGTTCCTCTTCATTGCTGGCGTAGCCCAGCCGGCGGCACGCCGCCACGCGCTCGAAGATCGCATCCACACCAGTCAGCGTCGCGGGCGTGCGCGCCACGCGTGCCGATTGCTCCAGCATCGCCAGGACCTGTTCGTCGGGCAGCGTGCTGAGGTAGGCCCGGCCGGAGCTGGTGCAGTACATCGGGATGCGCATGCCCACCGGCGTCAGCACCGGCATGTGTTTGGCGGTCATCAGCTGGGCCACGTAGACCATGTCCAGCCCGACCGGCTCGGTCAGGTTGGCGGTCTCGCCGCTGGCTGCGGCCAGCTGCGACAGGTAGGGGCTGGCCACCGGGATCAGCGCGTCGGCCGCCAGGTAGTTGTAGCCGATCTCCATCACCCGCGGCGTCAGCCGGAAGCGGCGCGTCTGCGGGTGCTTGTCGACATAGCCCAGCGCTTCCAGCGTATGGATGGTGCGCTGCGCCGAGCTCTTGTTCATGCCGGTCAGAGCGGCCAGCTCCGACAGGGTCAGCGTGCGGTGCACGCCGTTGAAGGCACGCAAGACTTCGAGGCCTTTTTCCAGCGACTGGTTGAACAGCGGATTGTCGCGGTCGGGCGCGGGTGGCGGGACGGATTTTGACGGCATAGTTGCGTCGCGGGCGAGAGGCCGGGCGGCACCATCCGCGGGATGGCTGCACCACGATGAATGAGTATTGCACCAATATACGAATGTATCGATTATCGATACGATGACGAAATGATAGCGTCGCTGGCGCAGGCTGGAAAGTGCCGCGGCGTGGAAGTGCCTGCCGGGAGAAGCGGGCCGAAGGGGATTTGAAAACGGAAGTTGTCAGTCCGCCACTTGAGGGGCGGGTGGTGCGAGGGAGGGGACTCGAACCCCTACACCATTGCTGGCGTCAGGACCTAAACCTGGTGCGTCTACCAATTTCGCCACCCTCGCGGTCCTTGCGGCGTTGCCCGGGCGGGCCGCCGCGATGCTCGCTGGCTTGCGCCGGACAGGAAAGCAAAAAAGGCGGCTGGAACTGCCCGCCTTTCATCTGTCCGCTGCTGCCGGCACTGGCCGCCGAACCGTGGTGTCGGCATGGCTCGCGCCTGCGGTGCAACGAGGCTGCGGATTGTAGCGCAAGGCGCGGGGGGAATCCAGCCCTGCCGGGCGCAGCGGTGGCGGCGGCAGCCGGCAGGGATATATTGTCGGCTTTCCAGATGCCGCACACATGCCGATGATTGCCTTCCCGACCCTGACCCCGCTGCGCTGGCGCCTGCTGTTCTGGGGCTGCGCGGCCGCGGTGCTGGCGCTTTCGCTGATGCCGCCGACGCAGCCCCTGCCGACCACCGGCTGGGACAAGTCCAACCATATGCTGGCGTTCGCGGTGCTGGGCGTGCTGGGCCGGCGCGCCTACACCGGCCGTGGCTGGGCCGTCTTGCTGGGGCTGGTGGCGTACGGCGGGCTGATCGAATTGCTGCAGGGTCAGACCGGCTACCGCGAGGCCGACTGGCTCGACCTGCTGGCCGACAGCGTCGGCCTGGCCGCGGGCATGGCGCTGGACTGGCTGGTGCGCCGCCTCAGCTCTCCTCGGCTTCGAGCGTGAACCTTGCGCCGTCGTCCTGGCCAAGCAGGCCGGTCAGCACCGGCATGGCCTGCTGCAGCGATTCCTTCAGCCGCCATGGCGGGTTGACGATGAACATGCCGCTGCCGTGCAGGCCCAGGCCGCCCTCGACCGGATGCCTGACGGTCAGGGTCACGTGCAGCCAGCTCTTGAGCGGCAGACCCTTGAGCTGCACCGGCAGCTGCACCGATTCACGCCGCTGCACCTGCGGGTACCAGACCGCATAGACGCCGGTGGCAAAGCGCTCCAGCCCGTCGCGGATGGTCTGCACGGTGCGGGCGTAGTCTTGCTTGTCCTCGTAGGAGGGGTCGACCAGCACCAGTGCGCGGCGCGGCGGCGGGGGCAGGATGGCCTTGATGCCGCCGAAGCCGTCGCCGTCGTACAGCATGACGCGGCGCCCGGCGCCGCGGAAGTTGTCGCGCAGCACCTGGATCTCGGTGCTGTGCAGCTCGAACAGCCGCAGCCGGTCGTGCTCGCGCAGCATCTGCCAGGCCAGCCAGGGTGAGCCGGGGTAGTGGCGCAGGTTGCCGTCCGGGTTGAGCGCGCGCACCTGGTCCAGGTATTCGTCCAGCATCGCCGGCAGCTGGGTGCCGCTGGCGGCGGCGCGCCACAGCGGCGCGATCCCGGTTTCGAACTCGGCCTTCTTCTGCGCGTAGGCGTGGTCCAGCGCATAGAGGCCGGCGCCGGCATGGGTGTCGATATACCAGAACGCCTTGTCCTTCTGCGCCAGGTGCTCAAGCAGTTGCACCACGACGGCGTGTTTGAGGACATCGGCATGGTTGCCGGCGTGGAAGGCGTGACGGTAGCTGAGCATGTGGAGCGGGGCGCCTGGGCGGCGCAAATCAAGGGGCAGGGCGGTGCGGTCTGCAGGAAGGCCGCTATGCTACCATCCGGCGCGAATTGCCAACCCCGCTGCCACGCCCCGGCGAATCCGCCCGGGCATTTCGCTTCCGCCGAGTTTCCTGTCCCATGCCGCGCGCACTAGAGCCCGCCGAGCCGATCCTGTCTGCCGAAGGCATCCCGTATTCGCCCCGCTACGACGACGTCTACCACAGCACCGAAGGCGGGCTGGCGCAGGCCGCCCATGTCTTCCTGGGCGGCAACGGCCTGCCGCAGGCGTGGGCCGGCCAGCGCCAGTTCGTCATCGTCGAGACCGGTTTCGGCCTGGGGCTGAATTTCCTGGCGACCTGGCAGGCGTGGCGCGACGATCCCCAGCGCTGCGCCACGCTGCATTTCGTCTCGATCGAAAAGCACCCGTTCACCCGCGAAGGGTTGGCGCAGTTGCACGCCGGGCTGGACGGGCTGCAGCCGCTGGCGCAGGCGCTGCAGGCGCAATGGCCGCTGGCGCTGCCGGGGCTGCACCGCCTGGCCTTCGACGGCGGGCGCGTGGTGCTGACGCTGGCGCTGGGCGATGTCGAACAGATGCTGCCGCGGCTGGCGGCTGGCGTGGATGCCTTCTACCTGGACGGTTTCGCGCCGGCGCGCAATGCGGAAATGTGGTCGCCGCAGGTGTTCCGCGGACTGGCGCGGCTGGCCCGGCCAGGCGCCAGGCTGGCCACGTGGGCGGCCGCGGGCTTTGTGCGGCGCGGGCTCAAGGACGTCGGTTTCGAAGTCAGCAAATTGCCCGGCTTTGGCGGCAAGTGGCACATGACCGTCGCACGCTTCCGCCCGCAATGGAAAGCGCGCCGCCACGCGCCGCCACTGGCGGCGCAATGGACCGAGCGCCATGCCATCGTGATCGGCGCCGGCCTGGCCGGCTGTGCCGTGACCGAGCGGCTGGCCGCGCGCGGCTGGCGCGTGACGCTGTTCGATGGCCACGACGGGCCGGCGCGGCAGACCTCGGCGCATCGCGCGGCGGCCATGCACGCGCACGTGTCCGCCGACGACAGCCTGCTGTCGCGGCTGTCGCGCGCCGGCAACCAGTACGCGCTGCGCGCCTGGGCGGCGCTGGCCGAGGCCGGCCATGCGGTCGGCTGGCATGGCTGCGGTGTGCTGCAGATCGGCGAAGACGAAGCCGAGGGCGAGGCCCAGCGCGCCGCGCTGGCGGCGCTGGGCTTGCCGGAAGGATTCGTGCGCTGGATGAGCGCTGAAGAGGCGGCAGCGGCCCACCATGCCGGCGTGCCGCGTGGTGGCCTGTGGTTCCCGCAAGGCGGCTGGGTGGCGCCGCCGGACATCTGCGCGGCGCAGCTGGCACGAGCGGGCGCTGCGGTGACGGCACGTTTCGGCTGCCGGGTTGCTGCAATCGCGCGCGTTGACGGGCAATGGCAGGCGGTTGGGCAGGACGGTGAGGTGCTGGCATCGGCGCCGGTGCTGGTACTGGCCAACGCACATGAGGCGCAGCAACTGCTGCCGCGGCAGCACTGGACCATGCGGCGCGTGCGCGGGCAACTGACTACGCTGGGGCCGGCACAGGTGGACGCGCTAGGCGGCTGGCCGGATTGCGTGGTGACCGGTGCCGGCTACCTGCTGCCGCGAGCCGCAGACGGCGCGGGCCGGGTCGGCTCCAGCTACGACGCCGACGAGGGCCCGCTGGTGGAGCAGCCGGCGGTCCACGCGGCCAACCTGGCGCGCCTGTCCGGTATGCTGCCGCGGCAGGCCGATGCCGTGGCCGCCATCGATCCCGCAACGCTCTCCGGCTATGTCGGCGTGCGCACGGTCACGCACAACCGGCTGCCGCTGGTCGGCCAGGTGCCTGACGAGGCCGCCGCGCTGGCGCAGGCCGCATCGCTGCGCGGCGCGCACTTGCGTGACCTCCCGCGCATGCCCGGGCTCTACGCAGCCCTTGCATATGGGTCGCGCGGCCTCACTTGGGCAGCGCTGGGCGCGGAACTGCTGGCCAGCCAGATCGAGGGCGAGCCGCTGCCGCTGGAGTCGGACCTGGCCGATGCGATGGATCCGGCACGCCTGCTGCTGCGCGCGCTGCGCCATGGGCAGGCGGGATAGCACCGCGGGTCCGGCGGGCGGTTCCGGGCCCGTTCCGGGCAAAATCTGCCGGAAGCGAATGAAAACCGTGCGATAATCCCCGTTTTCCGTTTGCGCGGAGCTTCCCGTTCGCCGGTGCGCCGCCCCGGCCGTCCTGTCGTGACGGCGCCGTGGCGGTAAAGCGGGCGGTACATGCGTAAGCGGTAGCACCTACGAACACAACTACATTTTCTGGATTGGATCTACGACCATGTCGAACGTGATTGAGAACCTCGGCAAGCTGGACCGCAAGGTGACCCTGGCCATCCCCAAGGCCGAAGTGGAGAAGGAAAAGCAGGAGCGCCTGGTTCGCCTGTCGAAGACCGTGAAGATGTCGGGCTTCCGTCCGGGCAAGGTGCCGATGAAGATGGTCGAGAAGCAGTACGGCCAGCAGGTCGAGTTCGAAGTGCGCTTCGACAAGGCCGCACGCAAGTTCTTCGACATCACCAAGGAACAGGACGTCAAGGTTGCCGGCCAGCCCAAGTTCGAGATCAAGAACGAAGGCGTGGGCGATGACGAAGTCGCCTTCGACGCCACCTTCGAGGTGTACCCGGAAGTGACCATCGGCGACCTGTCGGCTGCCGAAGTCACCCGCACCGGCACTGAAATCACCGATGCCGAAGTCGACAAGACCATCGACATCCTGCGCAAGCAGCGCGTGCACTACCACGCCCGCGGCGAAGCCGGCGAGCATGGCGACGGCGGTGCCGACGTCACCGCCCAGAACGGCGACCGCGTGACGCTGGACTTCGTCGGCAAGATCGACGGTGAAGAGTTCGCCGGCGGCAAGGCCGAGGACTTCCCGTTCGTGCTGGGTGAAGGCCGCATGCTGCCCGAGTTCGAGCAGGCCGCGCTGGGCCTGAAGGTCGGCGAAAGCAAAGCCTTCCCGCTGGCCTTCCCGGCCGACTACCACGGCAAGGAAGTGGCCGGCAAGACCGCCGAGTTCACCGTGACGCTGAAGAAGATCGAGTGGGCGCACCTGCCGGAAGTCAATGATGCCTTCGCCAAGTCGCTGGGCATCGCCGACGGCAGCGTCGACAAGATGCGCGCCGACATCCGCGAGAACCTCGAGCGCGAAGTGAAGCGCCGCACGCATTCCATGCTGAAGGACCAGGTCATGGAAGCGCTGCTGAAGGCCAGCGAGCTGGACGTGCCCAAGGCCCTGATCGAGCAGGACCAGGAGCGCCTGGTGGAAATGGCCCGCCGCGACCTGGAGCAGCGTGGCATGCCCAATGCCAAGGACATGCCGATCCCGGCCGAGATGTTCGCGCAGCAGGCCGAGCGCCGGGTCAAGCTGGGCCTGATCCTGGCCGAGATCGTCAAGGCCAACGGCCTGGAAGCCAAGGCTGACCAGATCAAGGCCGAGATCGAGGACTTCGCCAAGAGCTACGAAGACCCGAAGGAAGTCATGCGCTGGTACTACGGAGACCAGCAGCGCCTGGCTGAAATGGAAGCCTACGTGCTCGAAAACAACGTGGTAAATTTCGTGTGCGACAAGGCCAAGGTCACTGACAAGAAGGTGTCCTTCGAGGAACTCACCGCCGAAGGCAACCAGCAGCAAGCCTGAGGCCGGAAGTGACCCGCAGCCCCGCGCCACGGCGTGGGGCGGGGCAACGTCCCGAGTTACCCCGGATGGCCTTGCGATCCGACGAATCCATGGAGAACATGCATGACCCGCAATGATTTGCTTGACCGTCTCGCCACCACGCAGGCTTCGGCACTGGAAACCCAGGGCCTGGGGCTGGTGCCGATGGTCGTCGAGCAGTCCGGCCGGGGCGAGCGCGCCTATGACATCTACTCGCGCCTCCTGAAGGAGCGCGTGGTGTTCATGGTGGGCGAGGTCAATGACCAGACCGCCAACCTGGTGGTGGCCCAGCTGCTGTTCCTCGAGAGCGAGAACCCCGACAAGGACGTGTCGCTGTACATCAACTCGCCGGGCGGTTCCGTATCGGCGGGGCTGGCGATCTACGACACCATGCAGTTCATCAAGCCGGACGTGTCCACGCTGTGCATGGGCATGGCGGCGAGCATGGGCGCGTTCCTGCTGGCGGCTGGCGCCAAGGGCAAGCGTTCGGCGCTGCCCAACTCGCGCATCATGATCCACCAGCCGCTGGGCGGCGCGCGCGGCCAGGCCTCGGACATCGAGATCCAGGCGCGCGAGATCCTGTACCTGCGCGAGCGGCTCAACACCATCCTGTCCGAGGTGACGGGCCAGCCGGTCGAGAAGATTGCGCGCGACACCGATCGCGACAACTTCATGAGCGGCGACCAGGCGGTCGACTACGGCCTGATCGACAAGGTCCTCGCCCGCCGCGGCTGATGCAGCGGGCCGCCGTGGCGCAATCGGCAGCGGCGGCCGGCCAGGCTGGCAAGGGCTCAAATGGCGAAGGCTACACCGGAACGAGGCCCCGTGCCTCGTTTTTTGCTTTTGCCCCACAGCCGGGGGGAACCGCCGGTGGTGCCAATTGTTTTGGCGTATGATGCGTTGAAGCGTATCTCCGGGGAGCCTTTCGCCCCGCGGTGTGCGCACAGCAAAAGTGACTGATTCCTATGGCGGACAAAAAAGGTTCATCCAGCGAAAAGCTTCTGTACTGCTCCTTCTGCGGCAAGAGCCAGCATGAGGTCAAGAAGCTGATTGCCGGCCCGTCGGTGTTCATTTGCGACGAATGCATCGACCTGTGCAATGAGATCATTCGCGACGAGGCCACGGCATCCGAGAAAGACGCCGCTGCGGCCGCGCGCTCGGACCTCCCCACGCCCCACGAGATCCGCGAAAGCCTGGACCAGTATGTGATTGGCCAGGAACAGGCCAAGAAGATCCTGGCCGTGGCGGTCTACAACCACTACAAGCGCCTGAAGCACCTCGGCAAGAAGGACGATGTTGAGCTGTCCAAGAGCAACATCCTGCTGATCGGGCCGACCGGCTCGGGCAAGACGCTGCTCGCGCAGACGCTGGCGCGCCTGCTCAACGTGCCGTTCGTGATCGCCGACGCGACCACGCTGACCGAAGCCGGCTACGTGGGCGAGGACGTCGAGAACATCATCCAGAAGCTGCTGCAGAACTGCAACTACGAAGTCGAGAAGGCGCAGCGCGGCATCGTCTACATCGATGAGATCGACAAGATCTCGCGCAAGTCCGACAACCCGTCGATCACCCGTGACGTGTCGGGCGAGGGCGTGCAGCAGGCACTGCTCAAGCTGGTCGAAGGCACCATGGCATCGGTGCCGCCGCAGGGTGGCCGCAAGCATCCGAACCAGGACTTCCTGCAGGTGGACACGACCAACATCCTGTTCATCTGCGGCGGCGCCTTCGATGGCCTGGAGAAGGTCATTATGCAGCGCTCGGACAAGACCGGCATCGGCTTTGCCGCGCAGGTCAAGAGCAAGGATGAGCGCGACGCCAGCGAAGTGCTGCCGCAGACCGAGCCGGAAGACCTGATCAAGTTCGGCCTGATCCCCGAGCTGATCGGCCGCCTGCCGGTGGTCGCCACGCTGTCCAAGCTGGACGAGGCCGCGCTGATGCAGATCCTGGTCGAGCCCAAGAACGCGCTGGTCAAGCAATACCAGAAGCTGCTGGCAATGGAAGGTGTCGAGCTGGAAATCCGCCCGGGTGCGCTGAGCGCCATCGCCCGCAAGGCGATCCGCCGCAAGACCGGGGCCCGCGGCCTGCGTTCGATCCTGGAGCAGTCGCTGATGGATGTCATGTACGACCTGCCCAACTACAAGGGCGTGCAAAAGGTGGTGATCGATGAAAATACGATCAACGGCGATGCACCCCCGCTGCTGATGTACGAGGAGCAGCAGCCCAAGGTGGCAGGGTCCAACTGACGCGAGGGCTGCCAGGCGTGGTAAGTGATAGGGAACACACTGGCAGCTGGGCGGAAAGGCCGTTCGCGTAGAAGCGAGCGGCTTTTTTTGTTTATTTCTACCGACGAGAGGGAGGAAACGCGGGTATGCTGTTTCAGAGGGGCCAGCAAGTGCAGGGAGCGGCATCTGCCTGCCTTGATGAATCGATTGGCACGTATCTTGTAATCGATTCGGGCGGCCCAATTTACGCCTTAAATGACTGACTTGGGGAAAATGATGTCCGGAACACAACTCCTCCCGGCCGAGCCGATTCGCCTCCCACTGTTGCCGCTGCGCGACGTGGTGGTGTTTCCGCACATGGTGATCCCGCTGTTCGTGGGACGCCCGAAGTCCATCAAGGCGCTTGAGACTGCGATGGAGGCGGGCAAGAGCATCATGCTCGTGGCCCAGAAGACGGCGGCCAAGGACGAGCCGACCGCCGACGACCTGTATGAGGTCGGCTGCATCGCCAATATCCTGCAAATGCTGAAACTGCCCGACGGTACCGTGAAGGTGCTGGTCGAGGGTACCCAGCGCGCGAATATCCGCGAGGTGAGCGAGGACGAATCGCACTTCATGTGCGAAGCCGTGCCCGTGCCGCCCGCCCCTGGCGAAAGCGCCGAGACCGAGGCCCTGCGCCGCGCGATCGTGTCGCAGTTCGACCAGTACGTGAAGCTCAACAAGAAGATCCCGCCCGAGATCCTGACCTCGCTGTCGGGCATCGACGAGGCAGGCCGCCTGGCGGACACCATCGCCGCGCACCTGCCGATCAAGCTCGAGCAGAAGCAGAAGATCCTGGAGATGGTCAACGTGACCGAACGCCTGGAAAGCCTGCTGTCGCAGCTCGAGGGCGAGATCGACATCCTCCAGGTCGAAAAGCGCATCCGTGGCCGCGTCAAGCGCCAGATGGAGAAGAGCCAGCGCGAGTACTACCTGAACGAGCAGGTCAAGGCCATCCAGAAGGAACTGGGCGAAGGCGAAGAAGGCGCCGACCTGGAAGAGCTCGACAAGCGCATCAAGGCTGCGCGCATGCCGAAGGAAGCCAAGAAGAAGGCCGACGCCGAGTTCAAGAAGCTCAAGCTGATGTCGCCGATGTCGGCCGAGGCCACCGTCGTGCGCAACTACATCGACACGCTGGTGAACTTGCCGTGGCGCAAGAAGAGTAAGGTCAACAATGACCTGGCCAATGCCGAGCGCGTGCTGGAAGAGGACCACTACGGTCTTGAGAAGGTCAAGGAACGTATCCTGGAATACCTCGCAGTGCAGCAGCGCGTGGACAAGCTGAAGGCGCCGATCCTGTGCCTGGTCGGCCCCCCCGGCGTGGGCAAGACCTCGCTCGGCCAGTCGGTGGCGCGCGCGACGAACCGCAAGTTCGTGCGCATGGCGCTGGGTGGCGTGCGCGACGAGGCCGAGATCCGCGGCCACCGCCGTACCTACATCGGCTCGATGCCAGGCAAGATCCTGCAGAGCCTGTCCAAGGTCGGGGTGCGCAATCCGCTCTTCCTGCTCGACGAGATCGACAAGATGGGCGCGGACTTCCGCGGCGATCCGTCGTCAGCGCTGCTCGAGGTGCTGGACCCGGAACAGAACCACACGTTCCAGGACCACTACATCGAAGTCGACTTCGACCTGTCCGACGTGATGTTCGTGGCGACGTCGAACTCGCTGAACATCCCGCCGCCGCTGCTCGACCGCATGGAAGTGATCCGCCTGTCGGGTTACACCGAGGATGAGAAGGTCAATATCGCGCAGCGCTACCTGCTGCCCAAGCAGATCAAGAACAATGGTCTGAAGGCAGGCGAGATCGAGGTTGCCGAAAGTGCGATCCGGGACATCATCCGCTACTACACGCGTGAAGCGGGTGTGCGTTCGCTGGAGCGCGAGGTGTCCAAGATCGCCCGCAAGGTGGTCAAGCTGCTGCTGCTGAAGAAGGAGGCGGGCACGATCAAGGTCGATTCCGAGAACCTGGACAAATTCCTCGGCGTGCGCAAGTACGACTTCGGCCTGGCCGGCAAGGAAAACCAGGTGGGCCAGGTGACCGGGCTGGCGTGGACCGAGGTGGGCGGCGACCTGCTGACCATCGAGGCCGCGATCATGCCGGGCAAGGGCAACATCACGCGCACCGGTTCGCTGGGCGATGTGATGAAGGAGTCGGTGGAAGCCGCGCGTTCGGTGGTGCGTTCGCGGGCACGACGCCTGGGCATCACGGATGAGATGTTCGAGAAGCGCGACATCCACATCCACGTGCCCGAAGGCGCCACGCCCAAGGACGGCCCGTCGGCAGGCGGTGCGATGACCACCGCGCTGGTGTCGGTGCTGACAGGCATTCCGGTGCGTGCGGATGTGGCCATGACCGGCGAGATCACGCTGCGCGGCGAGGTGCTCCCGATCGGCGGCCTGAAGGAGAAGCTGCTGGCGGCCCACCGGGGCGGCATCAAGCTGGTGCTGATCCCCGAGGATAACGTCAAGGACCTGGCCGAGATCCCCGACAACGTCAAGAACGCCATCGAGATCGTGCCGGTGCGCTGGATCGACAAGGTGCTGGAACTGGCGCTCGAGCGCAAGCCCGAGCCGTTGCCGGAAGAGGATGCCAAGCCCGCCGAAGTGGCGGACAAGGGCACGGCCAAGGTTGAGCGTCTGCATCACTGACACAGCTTTTGCCGCATGAATGAAACGCCGCGGGGCAGCGATGCCCGGCGGCGTTTTTTTTTGCGCGCGCGGGTCTTGGCAAACTGAAATCACCTGTATTACACTTGCGCCCTCGCAACGCAAACCACGGCAACTGCCGCGAGGTGCGGAGCGATCAGCAAGTTGCAGGCAGCCAGCCTGTGATGGTCGAGCGGGTGCTTAGCTCAGTTGGTAGAGCGGCGCCCTTACAAGGCGTAGGTCGGGGGTTCGAGCCCCTCAGCACCCACCACTCTCCATCGCAAGGGCATGTGCATCGCCGGCAGCAAGCGCCGACACAGGAGTGGTAGTTCAGTCGGTTAGAATACCGGCCTGTCACGCCGGGGGTCGCGGGTTCGAGTCCCGTCCACTCCGCCAGTTTTAAGGAAACGCCCGCGTAGCGGGCGTTTTTCATTTTTGCGGAGTGGAGGAAGCCGCCTGCGCGGCTTCCGGCGGGAGTCGAAGGGCTGCGCTTGCAAGCGCAGCAGCGGCCCGCGGGACGTGTGCGAGTCCCGTCCACTCCGCCAGTTTTAAGGAAACGCCCGCATTAGCGGGCGTTTTCATTTGCTCCCCTATGTTTCCCACCCTCCACAAAGGGTGCGTGCCCAGCGGCTCCTGATAGAATCGTGGAGTTTGTCTTTCGTGCCAATCCACTACCCGAATCCGCATGCTTGATTTCGTACGCAACAACCGGCGCCTGATGCTCTTGCTGCTGCTGGTGCTTGTTTTCCCGTCGTTCGTGTTCTTCGGCGTGGAAAGCTATTCGCGCTTCATGGACAGCTCGCACGATGCCGCCAAGGTCGACGGCCGCGCCATCAGCGTGCAGGAAATCGACAACGTCGTGCGCGACCAGAGCGAACGCGCGCGCCAGATCCTGGGCGCCAGCTATGACCCGCGCCAGTTCGAAGGCCCGGACGCACGCAAGGCCGTGCTGGACCAGCTGATCCTGCAACGCGTGATGGCCAGTACCGTGGCGCGTGAGCACCTGACCGTGTCCGACGCCAAGCTGCTCGAGGAAATCAGCAACCTGCCGGCGATCGCGCAACTGCCGCGCACCAAGGACGGCAAGGTCGACGACAAGGCCTACCTGCAGCTGCTGCAGTCGCAGGGCATGACGCCCGAGCAGTTCGATGCCCGCATGCGCTTCGAGCTGGCCACGCAGCAGCTGGGCGCATCGGTCGCCGCGACGGCCTTCGTGCCCAAGTCGCTGCTCGATCGCCTGATCGCGGTGCGCGACCAGCAGCGCGACGTGCAGGCGCTGCTGTTCAGGCCGGCCGGCTACACCGCCAAGGTGCAGCCCGATGCGGCCGCGCTGAAGGCCTACTATGACAGCCACCAGCAGGCCTTCTCGGTGCCGGAGCAAGCCAAGGTCGAGTACCTGTTGCTGTCGGGCGAGGCCCTGGCCGCGACGCAGGCGGTCACGCCCGAAGAGCTGAAGTCCTACTACGACAGCAATATCGCGCGCTTTCGCATCGACGAGCAGCGCCGCGCCAGCCATATCCTGATCAGCGCGCCGAAGGATGCGCCGGCCGCCCAGCGCCAGGCCGCGAAGGACAAGGCCACCAAGCTGCTGGAGGACCTGCGCAAGCACCCTGACACCTTCGCCGACGTGGCGCGCAAGAACTCGCAGGACCCGGGCTCGGCCGGGAAGGGCGGCGACCTGGGCTTCATGGGCCGCGGCGCGCTGGTCAAGCCGTTCGAGGACGCCATGTACGCACTCAAGGATGGCCAGGTCAGCGACGTGGTGGAAACCGACTACGGCTATCACATCATCAAGCTGACCGGCATCAAGCCCGCCGAGACCAAGCCGCTGGAAGCCGTGCGCACGGAACTGGAAGCGGAGCTGCGCAAGCAGTTCGCCGACAAGAAGTTTGCAGAGCAGGCCGATGCCTTCGGCAATACGGTCTATGAGCAGGCAGACAGCCTCAAGGCCGCCGTCGACAAGTTCAAGCTGACCATCCAGACCGCCGACAACGTCACGCGCCAGCCGAACCCGGCGCTGGGCGCGCAGAGCCCGCTCAACAACGACAAGCTGCTCAAGGCGCTGTTCAGCGACGACGCGATCAAGAACAAGCGCAACACAGAGGCCGTCCAGGTGGCCCCGAACACGCTGGTGGCCGCGCGCATCGTCGAGTACCGCCCGGCGGCTGTACGAAAGTTCGAGGAAGTCGAAGCCAAGGTGCGCGAGGGCTATATCGCCCAGCAGGCGGCCGAACTGGCGCGCAAGGACGGTGAGGCCCGGCTTGCTGCGCTGAAGAAGGCAGACAGCGCCGACGGCTTTGGCGCGGTGCAGACCGTGTCGCGCGCGAAGGCAGAGGGCATTGCGCCGCAGGCCGTGGAAGCCGTGATGCGTGCCGATGCGGCCAAGCTGCCGGCGGTGGTCGGCGTCGACCTGGGAGCCGAAGGCTATGCGGTCTATCGCATCACCAAGGTGAGCCAGCCGGCGCAAGGCAATCCGGCCCAGCGCCAGGCGGAAGCGCAGCAGCTGTCGCAGCTGGCCGGCCAGACTGACCTGCAGGCCTTCTATGAAAGCCTGAAGGCCCGCTCCAAGGTCAAGATGCTGACGCCGGTGGGTGCCACGCAGCCGCAAGGCGCCGAGTAAGCGCCAGATCAGCCCGGCAGCATCGCTGCCAGCAAGAACCCCTGCCAGGCGGCAGGGGTTTTTTATTTATGCTTACTTCGCGCCGCTGCGCTTGAGCATCGGCTTGAGTTGCGGCCACACCGTATCGAGCAGCGCTGGCTGTGCCGCGGCGGTCGGGTGGATGCGGTCGGGCTGGAACCAGTCCTGCCGCGTGATGACCTTGTCGAGGAAGAACGGCACCAACCGCACCTTGTATTCGCCGGCCAGCTTCGGATACAGCGAGACGAACTTCTCGGTGTAGTCCTGCCCGTAGTTGGGCGGGATGCGCATGCCGATCAGCAGCACGCCCGCGCCCGCCTTCTGTGCCGTGGTGACGATGTTGCGCAGGTTGGCCTCGGTGGTCTGCAGCGGCAACCCGCGCAGCGCGTCGTTGGCGCCAAGCTCCACCACCACGATGGCCGGGCGGTGCCGCGACAGCAGCTCCGGCAGCCGCGTCTTGCCGCCGATGGTGGTCTCGCCGCTGATGCTGGCATTGACAACGCTATAATCGAAGCGCTCCTGCCGCAGGCGGTCCTGCAGCAGCGTGACCCAGCCCGCGCCGCGCGCGATGCCGTACTCGGCGGAGAGGCTGTCGCCAAGCACCAGCAGTGCCGGCGCCGCGGCGTGGGCTGGCGCCCCGGCCGATAACGTCAGTGCCATGCCGGTTGCCAGCAGCAGCCGGCGCCATTTGCCTCGGATCCCAATATCCATGTCTTCTTCCATTCTCGCTGTCGAGGCCCTCGGAAAGACCGTTGCCGACACGACCGGTTCGCTGACGATTTTGCACGACGTGACCTTTTCCGTCACGCCGGGTGAGACGCTCGCCATCGTGGGGGCGTCCGGCTCGGGCAAGTCGACGCTGCTCGGGCTGCTGGCGGGGCTGGACCTGCCCAGCACGGGCACGGTGCGGCTGCAGGGGCAGGACCTGTTCGCGCTGGATGAGGACCAGCGCGCCGCGGTGCGGGGCCGCCATGTCGGCTTTGTGTTCCAGTCGTTCCAGCTGGTCGGCCACCTGACCGCGCTGGAAAACGTGATGCTGCCGCTGGAGCTGCGCGGTGAAACGTCGCAGGTGCGCGAGCGCGCCCTGGACATGCTGCAGCGTGTGGGCCTGGGCGCGCGGCTGGGGCACTATCCGCGCACGCTGTCGGGCGGCGAGCAGCAGCGCGTGGCACTGGCGCGCGCGTTCGTGGCGCGCCCGGACATCCTGTTTGCCGACGAGCCCACCGGCAGCCTCGATACCGTCACTGGCGAAGCCGTGATCGCGCTGATGTTCGAGCTTAACCACGATGCCGGCTCCACGCTGGTGCTGGTCACGCATGACCGCTCGGTGGCGGCGCGCTGTGGCCGCATCCTGACCATCGACGCCGGCCGCGTGGCCAGCGATGAATGGATGGGCGCGGAGGTCTAGCTGGCGGCGCCCGCCTTCAGCACCGCGCGGGCGCGCTCGATCAGCGACGTGGTGGAGGCATCGTGCTGGCCAACGGTATTGCCGGTCAGCTCGGCTTCGATCGGACGGGCCAGGATCTTGCCCAGCTCAACGCCCCACTGGTCGAAGGAATTGATCTTCCAGACCACGCCCTGCACGAAGGTGCGGTGCTCATACAGCGCAATCAGCGCACCCAGCACGTGTGGCGTCAGGTTTTCCATCAGCAGCGTGTTGCTGGGGCGGTTGCCCTCGAACACCATATGGGCGATGCGGACTTCGTCCTTCAGGCCGGCGGCACGCAGCTCATCGGCGGTACGCCCGCGCATCAGCGCCTCGGCCTGCGCGAAGCAGTTGGCCAGCAGCTTGGCGTGATGGCCTGCCAGCCGGCGCGGCGGCACCAGCGGCGCGACAAAGTCCACCGGCACCACCTGCGAACCCTGATGGATCTGCTGGAAGTAGGCATGCTGCCCGTTGGTGCCGGCCGTGCCCCACACCACCGGCGAGGTATGCGTGCGCACGCGCTGCCCGTCAAGCTGCACTGACTTGCCGTTGCTCTCCATCTCCAGTTGCTGCAGGAAGGCGGGAAACAGCTCCAGCGAGGTGGAGTAGGGCGCCATGCAGCTGGTCGGCAAATGCCAGAAATTGCGGTACCAGATGCCCAGCATGCCCAGGATCACCGGCATGTTGCTCTCCAGCGGCGCGGTGCGGAAGTGCTCGTCCATGGCGCGCGCGCCGGCCAGCAGGTCGGCGAAGGCATTGAAACCTACCGCCAGCGTGATCGACAGGCCGACCGACGACCACAGCGAGAAGCGTCCGCCGATCCAGTCCCAGAACTCGAACATATTGGCCGGGTCGATGCCGAACTTGCGCACTGCTTCGGTATTGGTCGAGACTGCGACGAAATGCTTGGCAAGGTCATGCTCGGCCACGCCGTTGGCGACAAACCAGGCGCGCGCGCTGCGCGCGTTGGCCATGGTTTCCAGCGTGGTGAAGGTCTTGGAGCAGACGATCACCAGCGTCCGTTGCGGGTCGAGCCGCACCAGCGTTTCGGCCAGGTCGGTGCCGTCGACATTGGAGACAAAGTGCATGCGCGGACCGGTCTGGCCGTCCGCGTCGGACAGGTGCGACAGCGCGCGGCACACCATGCGCGGACCTAGGTCGGAGCCGCCGATGCCGATATTGATGACATCGGTGATGCGCTCGCCGGTGGCACCCTTCCAGGCGCCGCTGCGCACGCGCTCCGAGAAATCGCGCATGCGTACCAGCACCCGCTGGATCGCCGGCATGACCTGCTCGCCGTCGACCTTGTAGCCGGCGCCGGCGGTCGCGCGCAGCGCTACGTGCAGGGCCGCGCGGTCTTCAGTCGTATTGATATGCTCGCCCGCAAACATCGCGTCGCGGCGTCTGGTCACGCCGGCCTCGGCTGCCAGCTGCACCAGCAGGCGCATGGTTTCGGGCGTGATCCGGTTCTTCGAGTAGTCGAGATAGAGCCCGGCGGCTTCCAGCGAGAATTGCGCGACACGTTGCGCGCCTTCGCCGTCGAACCACTCGCGCATCTGAGCGTCGCGAAGGGTGTCATGGTGCCGCAGCAGGGCGTTCCAGGCGTGAAGGTCGGTGGGCATGCGGGACTAGGAATTTTGCAGGGGCGCGAGTGCGCGCGGCGGCGCAGACTCGCAAAGTATATCGCCTGCGCCGCGGCACTTTTACCCCTCGGCGTAAGCAACCGTTAACACTTGCAACATAGCAGCATGTGTGCCCGCTAAGTATCGGACATTGTCTGACGTCGCCGGCCAGCGAGCCGGCCCGCGACAGCGCGCAGCACCGGTTCGCCGCCCGCCACGCACAAGCCGCCCAGGCAGATGATGCCGATGCCAGCTGCGGTGGTCCAGTCGGGCAGTTGGCCGAAGGCCAGGTAGCCGATCACGGTGGCGGACACGATCTGCAGGTACAGGAAGGGGCTCAGGAACGAGGCATCCGCGTACTGGAAGGCCCGGATGACGAAATAGTGGCCCAGGGACCCGGTGATCCCTGCAGAGAGCAACAGCGCACATTGCATCGGCGTGGGCCACGCGCTGAACCAGAAGAAGGGCACGATCAGCGTGGTCAGGCAGGCGCCGGTGACACCGCTCTGGATCAGCGTGGTCATGGGCGCGTCATGCGCGGCGATGCGGCGCGTCAGCATCTGCATCAGCGCGAACACCAGCGCCGACACCAGGCCCAGGCCGACACCGAGCGGACTGAGCTGGCCACCCGGGCGCACCACCACCAGCATGCCGGCAAAGCCGACCACCACACCGGTCCAGCGCATCCAGCGGGCATGGCGCCCGGGGCGCTCGCCCAGCAGCCACGGCGACAGCGCCACCACGAACAGGGGCGCGCAGAAATTCAGTGCCGTGGCCTGCGCCAGCGGCATCAGCATCAGCACGCTGAAGAACACCAGCGTCGAGACCAGCATCAGCCCGCCCCGCAGCCACTGCAGTCCAGGCTTTGCCGGCCGCCACTGGCGCCGCCAGCCGGCGGGGCCGAGCAGCAGGAAGATCGCGACCACATGGCCGACATAGCGCACCCATGCCACGGCCACCAGCGGCAGTCCTTGCTGCGTCAGGGTCTTGCTGGTGGCATCGAGCAGGCTGAGGATCCATTGTCCGATGACCAGCAGCGCGATGCCGGTGAGCAGGTGGCGGCGGTCGGCGGGATCGCGCAGCAGCGCGCCGCGCGTCATGCGCGGGTCCCGGCCAGCAACTGGTTGAACACGGTGCGCGCCGGCGCGTACAGCTCGCTTGCGGTGACGCCGGCCGGCCCGGTGCCCTGGGCGACGAGGGCATCGGCGGCACGGCCGTGGATCCACACCGCCGCCTGGGCCGCGGCCAGCGGCGCCATGCCCTGTGCGAGCAGCGCGCCCAGCATGCCGGCCAGCACGTCGCCGGTGCCGGCACTGGCAAGTGCCGCATTGCCGGTCGGGTTGAGCGAGCATGGGCTGCCGTCAGGTGCCGCAATCACGGTGCCCGATCCCTTCAGCACGACTACGGCCTGCCATTGCGCAGCCAGTGCGGCGGCGGCAGCGGGCCGGTCGCGCTGCACATCGGCGACGGGCACGCCCATCAGCCGGGCGGCTTCGAGCGGGTGCGGTGTCATCACGCAAGCCGCGCCGCTGGCGGCCAGTGCCCCGGCCAGCGCCGGATCGGCCGCCAGCAGGTTCAAGGCATCGGCATCCAGCACAAGCGGCAACCGCGCGGCTTGCAGCAGCCGCGCAAACTGCTTGTGTGCGTTGGCATCCGTGCCCATGCCCGGACCGATCACCAGTGCCGACATCGCAGCGAGGGCCAGTGCGTCCACGGCATGCAGCATCAGCTCCGGATGCAGCGGATCGAACCGTGGTGCGGGCTGCGCCAGGAAGCCGATATGCACCTTGCCCGCGCCGAGGAACTGCGCGGCCCTGGCGCCCAGCAGCGGCGCGCCGGTCATGCCCAGGTTGCCGCCGATGACAGCCAGCGAGCCATGCGTGCCCTTGTTGCTGGCGTGGTGGCGGCGCGGCAGCGCGGCACTGAACAGCGCCGGGCCGTTCACCAGGCAATGGGGCGTTTCGTCCGGCGGATAGCCGAGTCCGATCGGCGCGATATCGACCTCGCCGGCGCAGTCGCGCCCGTCCAGCGTCAGCAGCCCGGGCTTGGCGGCGATAAAGGTCAGCGTGCGCTGCGCGCGCACGGCCGGCGCGCCCGCGCCGGTGTCGGCGAACAGTCCGCTGGGGATGTCCAGCGCAAACACCGGCAGCGCGCTGCGGTTGATTTGTCCGATCCACCACGCCATGGTGCCGCCGGCGGGGCGGTTCAGGCCGATGCCGAGCAGGCCGTCGACAATCGCAGCGGTGCCGGCGGGCCAGTCCGCGTCAGGCGAGGCCGCCATGCCCGCGACCACGCTGACCGGGACGCCGGCTGCATGCGCTTGCTGCCATGCCGTCGCGGCGTCGGCGGGCAGGTGCTGCGGGTCCGCCGTCAGCCATACCTGCACGGCACGGCCGGCGCTGTGCAATTGCGTCGCGGCCACCAGCGCATCGCCGCCATTGTTGCCGGGACCCGCCAGGAACAGCAGCGGGCCGGCGGGTGCGTGGCAGGCCAGCCAGCGCGCGGCCGCGGCGCCGGCGCGCGACATCAGCGTAAAGGCGGGCAGTTGCGTGAAGGCGGCGTTCTCGATGCGGCGGACGGCGGCGACGTCATACAGCGGAACCGGTGCGGATGCGGCGGCATCGAGTGCAAGCCAGCCGTCGCCGCTTGCGGGCGAGGTGGCGGAAGAGGCAGAGGGTGTCATGTCTGGTTATCTGGCGGGCCCCAAGCCGTATCGGTCGGGCAGCAGGCCCTCCATGTCGATGTCGGGGCCGCCATGGGGGCCGGCGCTGGCGGCGATCTGGTCAGCCGCAATCTTGCCCGATCCGCAGCTCATCGCCCAGCCCGTCGAGCCATGGCCGAGATTGAGGAACAGGCCGGGCACGGCCGTAGGGCCGATCAGCGGCGGCCCGTCCGGCAGCATCGGCCGCGCACCCACCCATTGCGTGGCTTCCTGGTAGTTGCCGGCCACCGGGAACCAGTCGCGCGCGACCTTGACCAGGGTGTTCAGCGCGGCCGGCCGCAGATCAAGCTTGCGTGAGCCCAGCTCGGCCGTGCCCGCCACGCGCAGGCGGTTGCCCATGCGCGTGATCGCGACCTTGTAGGACTCATCCATCAGCGCGCCCAGCGGCGCCTGCAGTTCGTCGCGGACCATCACCGTCACCGAGTAGCCCTTGACCGGATACAGGGGTACGCGCAGGCCCAGCGGGCGCAGCAGCGCGGTGCTGTCGGCGCCGGCCGCGACCAGCACGCGGTCGGCACTCAGCACCTGGCCAAGGCGCTTCTGGTCGGCGTGCGACAGCTCGACCTGCAGCTTGCCTGCGTTGTCGGGCCTGACACGCGCCACCTGGGTGTCGAAGCGAAACGATACGCCTGCGGCCTCGGCATGCCGGTGCAGCGCGCGCACGAACATCGGGCAGTTGCCGGACTCATCCTCCGGCAGGTGCAGCCCCCCAGCCAGCGGCGTATCGGCCGCCAGGCCCGGTTCGATCCGGCGGCATTCCTGCGCGCTGACCAGCCGGTGCGGCACGTTGTTCTCGCGCAGCAGGGCCACGGCGGGCGCGGCCAGGTCGAGGTCGCGCGCGGTGCGGAACAGCTGCAGGTAGCCTTGCGACTGCTCGTAGTCGATCTCCAGCTCGCTGCGCAGCCGGTGCAGGCACGCGCGGCTGTAGAACGCCAGCCGCTGCATGCGCAGCTTGTTGGCGCGGTAGCGCTCCAGCCGGCATTCGCGCAGCCAGCGCGCGATCCAGCGCCACATGGCGGGGTCGGCGGAAGGGCGGAACAGGACCGGCGCCTCGCGCGCAAAGAGTGTGCGCAGGATCTTGCCGGGCATGCCCGGCGCGGCCCATGGCGTGACGTAGCCGGGCGCGATCACGCCGGCATTGCCGAAGCTGGCTTCCTGCGCCGGCGCGGCGCGGCGTTCGAGCACGGTCACGTCGAAACCGGCCTGCCGCAGGTACCAGGCGGAACTGACGCCGATCGCGCCGGCGCCGATGACGATCACATGCATCGGACTGAAAACCTCCACATTGCCGCACCGGCGGGAAAGGGCAGGGCCGGGCGGGGCCGGCCAATGCTATTTGACTTCCTGCTGCATGACAATGTCCGGCAGCCAGGTCACCACGCCGGGCCAGATCGTGATGATGGCGATGGCCACCACCATCATCATGAAGAAGGGCAGCGAGACCCGCGCTATGAAGTTGCTGTCCTTGCCGGTCATGCTCTGCAGCACGAACAGGTTGAAGCCCACCGGCGGCGTCACTTCGGCGATCTCCACCAGCAGCACGATGAAGATGCCGAACCAGACCAGGTCGAAGCCGGCCGCCTGCACCATCGGCAGCACGGTCGCCGTGGTCAGCGCGATCATCGAGATGCCGTCCAGCGCCGTGCCCAGCACAATGTAGATCACCGTCAGCACGGCGATCAGCGCCCACGGCGACAGGTGCATCGCTGCCACCCATTCCGCCAGCGCGCGCGGGATGCCGGTAAAGCTCATGGTCACCGACAGGAACGAGGTGGCGCCCAGCACGAACATGATCATCGCGGTCAGCCGCGTGGCCGACATCAGGCTGTCCCAAAACGCCGCGCGCGTCAGCGAGCCGCCCGCCCATGCCAGTGCCAGCGAGGCCACCACGCCGTAGGCCGCGGCTTCTGTCGCGGTGGCATAGCCGGTGACCATGACCCAGGTGATAAAGGCGATCAGCACCATGCACGGCAGCAGCTGGCGGACCGATTCCAGCCGCGCGCGCCAGCCAAAGCGCTCCGGCGCCGGGGTCTTGTCCGGGTTGGCCAGCGCCCAGGCCACGATATAGCCGGAGAACAGCAGCATCAGCAGCAGCCCTGGCAAAAAGCCGGCCAGAAACACGCGGATGATCGACACATCCGCCGAAACCGCATACACCACCATGGTGATCGATGGCGGGATCAGGATGCCGAGCGTGCCCGCGCACGACAGCGAGCCGAGCGTGGTGCGCTCGTCGTAGCCGCGCCGCGTGAGTTCCGGTAGCGCCGACTTGGCGATGGTGGCGCAGGTGGCCGCCGACGACCCCGACACCGAGCCAAAGATGCCGCAGCCCAGGATATTGACGTGCATCAGCCGTCCCGGCAGCCAGTTCAGCCAGGGCGAGAGCCCGTTGAACATCTGCTCGGACAGCCTGGTGCGGAACAGGATCTCGCCCATCCAGACAAAGAGGGGCAGCGATGCCAGCGTGTATGAGGCGCTCGACGACCACCATGCGTTGGCCAGGCTGACCAGCGCCTCGCGGTCCGAAAACACCACCAGCCCGACCCATGAGGTGACCGCAATGGCCACGGGGATCCACGCGCCGATTGCCAGGAAGACGATCATCACCAGCAGCAGGATCAGTGCAACGACGACTGTGCTCATCAGACCGTCTCCCCGAAATCGCCGGTGGCGAGCTTTTCTTCCTGGGCCACCTGGTAGCGCGGCTTCTGTCCGCGAGCCACGCGCAGCCATTCATCGCCGACCGCCAGCAGGAAGCCGATGCAGCCAAGCACCGCGAAGCTCTGCGGCATCCACAGCGGAATCACGATCTGGCCCTGCGAGACGTCGCCGATGTCCCAGCTCTGCCAGGCGAAGGAGCCCAGCGCCCACGCCGCATAGGCGGCAAACACCAGGCAGATGGTGAGCGAGACCAGCTCCAGCACCCAGCGCCGGCGCGGGCCCACGGCCCCCAGCAGCATCTCGACGCGCACGATGCCGCCATGCTGGAAGGTCTGGCCAAGGATCAGGAAGGCGGACGCCGCGCACAGCCAGGCGACGATGTCATCGCCACCCTTGAAGATCACCGAGGTCTCCCGCGACAGCGACATCAGAATCATAATCACGCAGACGGCGAGGATGCACAGCGCACCGAGTATGGCAAAGAGGTCAAGCAGGCGGTCGAGCCAGCGCTTGGAGGAGGGGGCAGTTGGCATGATGGACGGCGTCAGGGAGGGAGGGGGCTCCCCGCCATGCCAGCCTGCGCGGCAAGGGCGGGGGGGCATGTAGGCGGGCAGGCCCGCAGCCTACTTGCGGTAGGCGTCCAAAATGGCCTTGCCGTCCTCGCCCGCGCCCTTGGCCCAGTCATCCACCATGGTCTGGCCGACCTTCTGCATGTCGGATTTGAGCTGCAGCGAAGGCGGCTGCACCGTCATGCCGTTGCGCAACAAGGTTGCCAGGTACTCCTTGGTCTTCTGCTCCGATACCTGCCAGCCGCGCTTCTCGGCATCGGCGACGGCCTTGAGCAGGGCGTCCTGGGTCGGCTTGTCCAGCGCCGCGAACGCTTTCTTGCTGACCACCAGCATGTTCTTGGGCAGCCAGGCGTCCACCGTGTAGAAGTACTTCACGCTCTCCCACACCTTGGTGTCGACGCCGGTGGCGCCCGACGACATGAAGGAGTTGACCGTGCCCGTGGCCAGCGCCTGCGCCAGGTCGGCAGCCTGGATGGTCACCGGCTGGGCGCTGACCAGCTCGGCGATGCGCGAGGTGGCCGGGTTGTACGCGCGCCATTTCAGGCCCTTCATGTCCCCGGCCGAATTGATCGGCTTGTTGGCATAGATGCCCTGCGGCGGCCATGCCACCGCATACAGCAGCTTCATGCCCTGCTTGTCGAGCACCTTCTCTGTGACCGGGCGCGAGGCCTGCCACAGCTTGTAGGCATCCCCATAGCTGGTGGCGAGGAATGGCACGGCATCGACACCGAACACCGGGTTCTCGTTGGCCAGCAAGGACATCAGGATCTCGCCCATCTGCACCTGGCCGGTCTGCACGCCGCGCTTGATCTCGTTGGCCTTGAGCAGCGACCCATTGGGATGCAGCACGATCTTGAGCTTGCCGCCGGTGGCCTTGTCCACGTCGTTGGCCATCTGCTGCAGGTTCTCGGTGTGCAGGTTGCTGACCGGATAGCCGGTCGGCAGGTCCCACTTGGTATCCGCCTGTGCCGCCACGGCGGCCAGCATCAGGCCGGCCGCAACGATTGCCTTGACTCGCATCTCGATCTCTCCTGGTGTGCGCGCGGGGGCGCGGTGGTACTGCTGGTTGCGTACTACCTGGTGCCGGTCGCGCCCGCGTTGGCGGGCACGTCGGCGCAAGATCGTCGGCGCGGCGGCAGGCTCAGTCGTCGCGCTGTGAAGGTTGCGCGATGCATTCCAACGCAAGGGCCGTGCCCAGCAGGTCGGCATCGCGCATCGGGCCGTGCGACAGCATCAGGCCCACGGGCAGTTCGTCCGGCGCGTGGCAGGGCATCGAGATCGAGCAGCCATCAAGGAAATTGAAGGCCGAGGTATTGCGCAGCAGCAGGGCATTGACGCGGAAGAACTGCGCATCATCGGTGCGCAGCGGCGCAATCTCGGGCGCGACCATCGGCACGGTCGGGCAGACCACGGCGTCGAAGCGGGCCAGGCGCGCTTCCATGCGGGCGATCCAGTCCAGCCGGGCGCGGCCCAGCTCGATGTAGTCGGCGGCGCTGATATTGGCGCCGCGGTCGATGCGCGAGGCCACGCGCGGGTCGTACAGCTCGCGCCGGGTGGCCAGCAGGTGGCGGTGGATGGCAAAGGCTTCGGCCGAGCTGAAGCCGCCCTGGGCGTTCAGGCCCGCCAGTTCGCCGAGCTCGGGCAGGTCGACATGCTCCAGTTGCACGCCGGCGGCCGACAGCCGGCCCAGCGCGCGGTCAAAGGCGCGCGCCACCACGGGGTCCAGGTCGTCCAGCAGGACCTGGCGCGGGATCGCCAGCCGCGTGGCGGCGGGGTTGGTCACGCGCGGGATCACTGCGCTGTCGGCGATCACGCTGTCCATGGCAATGCAGTCGCTGACCGTGCGCGCCATCGCGCAGGCGGTATCCAGCGTGTACGACAGCGGAAAGGCCCCGGTCAGCGGCACGCGCCGCGTGGTGGGCTTGAAGCCGGTGATGCCGCACAGCGCGGCGGGGATGCGGATGGAACCGCCGGTGTCGCTGCCAAGCGCCGCGACCGCCAGTCCCAGCGCCACCGAAACGGCCGCACCCGACGACGAGCCGCCCGGGATTCGTGCCACGCCATCTGTGCCGGCCGGATTGACCGGCGTGCCGTAGTGGGGATTGATGCCCACGCCCGAAAACGCGAACTCCGTCATGTTGGTGCGCCCGACCAGAGCGGCCCCTGCCGCGCGCAGGCGGGCGACCACGGTGGCGTCCGCCGTGGCCGGCGCGGCATCCTTGCGCACCAGCGAGGCCGCGCTGGTGACTTCGCCGGCCATGTCGTACAGGTCCTTGACCGAAACCGGCAGCCCGGCCAGCGGATGCAGCGCTTTGCCGGCGCGGCCGGCGGCATCGGCTGCGCGCGCGACCTGGGCCGCGGCCTCGAAGGTGCTGTGCAGGAACACGGCCTCGGCAGCCGGCGTGGCGGCAAGCGCGGCCGCCTGCTCGATGATCTGCGCACGGCTGGTGGCGCCGTCGCGCAGGCGGGTGTTCAGGGTGTCGAGGTCGGGAAGCATGGATGGCATGGGGTCTGCAAACGGGGTGCGAGGGCGGGGCGGGCACCGCCATGGTGGCGGCCGCCTGCCAGCACGGGGAAGGGCGCGGTGCACAAGCGCAGGGCCACTCGTGGCCGGCGTCCTCCCTCATGCTTTACCTGTATTTATTAGGTGTTCATGCTCATAATTCGCCAATAAACTGTCAAGCTAAAATTGCCGGGGCGCGCTCCGGGCTTATACCTAGCACCGCCAGCGCCGCCCCCATCGAAAGGAGTCTCCCGCATGCCACGCAAACCAGCCGAGAGCGGGCACACCGCCGCCGCCGTGGCCGATGTCCCTGCCGTTGCCGGTAAGGCAAGGCCGGCCACCGCGATGTCGCGCGCGGCCGGGGCCAATATCGTGTCGTCCTCGCACCTGGTGTCGGTGCGCAGCCCCGAGCTGTCCGAGTTCGAGTTCGGGCTGAACACCGCCTACAACGCCTACAGCCGCTGGGTGGTGCGCTGCATGGGCGCGGCGGGCGTGCGCGACCTGACTTTCCTGGACGTGCTGGTGCTGCATCACGTGAACCATCGCGGCCGGCCCAAGCGGCTGGCCGATATCTGCTTCGTGCTGAACGTGGAAGACACGCACCTGGTGACCTACGCATTGAAGAAGCTGCAGGGGCTGGGGCTGGTGAGCGGAGAGCGGGTCGGCAAGGAGGCCACTTATTCGACCACCCCGGCCGGCACCGAGGCCTGCGCGCGCTACCGCGAGATCCGCGAACAATGCCTGACCAGCAACTTCACCGAGGGCAGCGAAGAGAATGCGGAGATCGGCGAGCTCGCCCGATTGATGCGTGTGCTGACCGGCCTGTACGAGCAGGCCGCGCGCTCGGCGACGTCACTCTGAGCCTTTCATTTGGTAAAAGTGACGCATAAGCATTATCAGGATAGGCCGTAACACGGCCCCGCCGTGATGTCGCAGTGCAAAATCCGGGTGCCGGCAAGGTACAATAGCGGTTTCCCGCCTGTCGGCACCCCATGCAGCGGTGCCGGCTAAGCAGCAGCCCCTACCTCACCGCCTCCCGACCGCTACGATCATGGCGCATTTCTCATGCTTCCCCGGCGCTTTGGCGCTTTCCGCCTTCCGTCAGCAACGCCTGCTCACCGCCCTGCGGCAGATCGACGCCGATATTGAATCGGTGCATGGCCAGTTCCTGCACTTTGTTGACGCACAGACGCCGCTGTCGGCCGAAGAGCAGTCCCGCGTGGCGGCGCTGCTGACCTACGGTGCGCCATTCGCCGAGCCGTCCGACGGCGACCGCTTCGTGGTGATCCCGCGCTTCGGCACGATCTCGCCGTGGGCCAGCAAGGCTACCGACATCGCCCATAACTGCGGCCTCACGCATATCCACCGCATCGAGCGCGGTATCGAAATCACGGTCATCTGCAAGAAGGGCCTGCTGCGCGGCCGCAAGACGCTGGACGCGGACACCCGCGCCGTCGTCGCCGCGCACCTGTTCGACCGCATGACCGAAACCGTGGTCGCCTCGCGTGACGATGCCGCCGGCCTGTTCCAGGAGCTGCCGGCCAAGCCGCTGCGCTTTATCGACATCTCGGGCGGGCGCAGCGCGCTGGCCGCGGCCAATGTCGAGATGGGCCTGGCGCTGTCCGAGGACGAGATCGACTACCTGGTCGAGGCCTACGGCAAGCTGGAGCGCAACCCGACCGACGTCGAGCTGATGATGTTCGCGCAGGCCAACAGCGAGCACTGCCGCCACAAGATCTTCAACGCCACCTGGACCATCGACGGCGTGCAGCAGGACAAGTCGCTGTTCGCGATGATCCGCAATACGCACCAGCTCAATCCGCAGGGCTCGATCGTGGCCTACTCGGACAACTCGGCGGTGATGGAAGGCGACGTGGCCGAACGCTGGTTCCCGCGCGGCGACGACCACAAGTACGGCCGCCACGAGGCGCTGACCCACACGCTGATGAAGGTGGAGACGCACAACCACCCGACCGCGATCTCGCCGTTCCCCGGGGCCTCCACCGGCGCCGGCGGTGAAATCCGCGACGAGGGCGCGACCGGCCGCGGCGCCAAGCCCAAGGCCGGCCTGACCGGCTTCACGGTGTCCAACCTGATGCTGCCCGAGGCGGTCGAATCCTGGGAAAACGACCGCGACGCCGCCCAGCCGGTGGCGCACCGCAACCCCGACCACAAGCCCGGCGTGACCGGCAAGCCGGACCGCATCGCCTCGCCGCTGCAGATCATGATCGACGGCCCGCTCGGCGGCGCCGCCTTCAACAATGAATTCGGCCGCGCCAACCTGGGCGGCTACTTCCGCGTCTACGAGCAGAACGTGGGCGGCACCGTGCGCGGCTACCACAAGCCGATCATGATCGCGGGCGGCATCGGCAATATCGATGCCGGGCACACGCACAAAAACCCGCTGCCGGCCGGCACGCTGCTGATCCAGCTGGGCGGCCCGGGCATGCGCATCGGCATGGGCGGCGGCGCCGCCAGCTCGATGGCGACCGGCACCAATACCGCCGACCTGGACTTCGATTCGGTCCAGCGCGGCAACCCCGAGATGGAGCGCCGCGCGCAGGAAGTGATCAACGCCTGCTGGCAGCTTGGCGACGCGAATCCGATCCTGTCGATCCACGACGTCGGCGCGGGCGGCATCTCCAACGCTTTCCCGGAACTGGTGGACGGCGCCGACCGCGGCGCGCGCTTCGACCTGCGCCAGGTGCATCTGGAAGAGTCCGGCCTGTCGCCGGCCGAGATCTGGTGCAACGAGTCGCAGGAGCGCTATGTGCTGGCGATCGCGCCGGACAGCTTCCCGCAGTTCCAGGCCATGTGCCAGCGCGAGCGCTCGCCGTTCGCCGTGGTCGGCATCGCCACCGAAGAAAAGCAGCTGCAACTGGTCGATGCCAGCGTCGATGCCGCGCTCAAAGAGCACTACGCCGTCGACATGCCGATGGACGTGCTGCTGGGCAAGCCGCCGCGCATGCACCGCGACGTCAAGCGCGTGGAAGAGGCATTGCCGGCCGTGGACGTGACCGGCATCAGCCTGGAGCAGGGCGTGCGCGACGTGCTGCGCCATCCGACCGTGGCCAACAAGTCGTTCCTGATCAGCATTGGCGACCGCACCGTGGGCGGCATGAACGCGCGCGACCAGATGGTCGGCCCGTGGCAGGTGCCGGTGGCCGACGTGGCCGTGACCACGCTCGACTACCAGGGCAAGGCCGGCGAGGCCATGACCATGGGCGAGCGTACGCCGCTGGCCGTGATCAACGCGCCGGCCTCCGGCCGCATGGCGATCGGCGAGGCGCTGACCAACCTGGCGGCGGCGCCGGTCAAGGACCTGGGCAAGGTCAAGCTGTCGGCCAACTGGATGGCGGCCTGCGGCGTGGAAGGCGAAGACGCGAAGCTGTATGACACCGTGCACGCCGTCGGCATGGAACTGTGCCCGGCGCTTGGCATCAGCATCCCGGTCGGCAAGGATTCGCTGTCGATGCGCACCAAGTGGCAGGACGACGGCGTCAACAAGGAAGTGGTCGCGCCGGTATCGCTGATCATCTCGGCCTTTGCCGCGGTGGACGACGTCAACCGCACGCTGACGCCGCAACTGCGCACCGACGCCGGCGACACCGTGCTGATCGCCGTCGACCTGGGCCGCGGCAAGAACCGCATGGCCGGCAGCATCCTGGCGCAGGTCATGCAGCAGGTGGGCGACAGCGCGCCCGACGTCGACAACGCCGAAGACCTGAAGAACTTCTTCAACGTGATCCAGCGCCTGAACCGCGAAGGCAAGCTGCTGGCCTACCACGACCGTTCCGACGGCGGCTTCATGGCTGCACTGGCGGAAATGGCCTTTGCCGGCCACTGCGGCATCTCGCTCAACGTCGACATGCTGGCGCTGGATCCGCAGCAAGAACAGGACTACGGCGACGCCAAGAACTGGGCGCAGCAGATCGCCGAGCGCCGCAACGACCAGACCCTGCGCGCGCTGTTCTCGGAAGAGCTGGGCGCGGTGGTGCAGGTGCGAATGGAAGACCGCGACACGGTCTTCGCCGTGCTGCGCGAAGCCGGCCTGTCGGCCTGCAGCCATGTGGTGGGCAAGCCCAACGCGACCGACCAGATCGAGGTCTACCGCGATGCCAAGAAGGTCTTCGGCGCCTCGCGCACGGACCTGCAGCGCAACTGGAGCGAAGTCAGCTGGCGCATCGCGCGCCTGCGCGACAACCCGGCCTGCGCCGACAGCGAATACGACCGCCTGCTCGACGCCGCCGACCCCGGCATCAGCCCGGTGCTGACCTTCGATGCGGCCGAAGACATCGCCGCGCCGTTCATCGCCACCGGCGCCCGTCCGCGCGTGGCCATCCTGCGCGAGCAGGGCGTCAACTCGCAGATCGAGATGGCGTACAGCATGGACCGCGCCGGCTTCGACACGCACGACGTGCATATGAGCGACCTGATCGCCGGCCGCGCCAACCTGGCCGACTTCAGCGGCTTTGTCGCCTGCGGCGGCTTCAGCTACGGCGACGTGCTGGGCGCGGGCGAGGGCTGGGCCAAGACCATCCTGTTCAACGGGCGGATGGCCGAGCAGTTCGCGGCCTTCTTCAATCGCCAGGACACTTTCGCGCTGGGCGTTTGCAACGGCTGCCAGATGATGAGCAACCTGGCCCCGATCATCCCGGGGGCGGGTGCGTGGCCGAAGTTCACGCGCAACCAGTCAGAGCAGTACGAGGCGCGCTACGTGACCGTGGAAGTGCAGTCCTCGCCGTCGATCTTCTTCGCCGGCATGGAAGGCAGCCGCATTCCTATCGTGGTTGCCCACGGCGAAGGGTTTGCCGACTTCTCGCAGCAGGGCAATATCGACCAGGCCCATGTGGCGCTGCGCTTTGTCGACAACTACGGTGCGGTCACGCAGGCCTATCCGCTCAACCCGAACGGCTCGCCCGACGGCATCACTTCGGTGACGACCGTGGATGGCCGCTTCACCGTGCTGATGCCGCACCCGGAACGCGTGTTCCGTGCCGCGACCATGAGCTGGGCGCCGGATGCGTGGAAGCAGGTTGCCGACGGCGGCAGCCCGTGGATGCGGATGTTCCGCAATGCGCGGAAGTGGGTGGGTTAAACATCAGCCCAGGGCCTGCGCCCTTCGTCCCAACCAAGAGCCACCGGCAGCGCCGGTGGCTTTTTAGTTTTGCGGCGATGCAAGCAGCCAAAGCCCCGATGGCGACGGCCATTTTGCTACGCATCTTGGAATCTTCCGCATTTCCTGCCGCTTTCGCACTGTTACTCTCGCGCTGACTCACGATCGGATGCAGGGCTGGTTCCCTTGCATCCGGGTCGGCTCGAACACGGAACGGTGGATTCCGAGATCCCATGAATCAGAAGGCGCAGTCGTTACCGGCACCCGATGCCGACTATATGTTCACCCCAGTCCCGCCAGACGCACGCAGGCCGACCTGGAAACAGGTGGCGGTATGGCTGGGGTTTGGCTACGTTGCCACGGGCCTGTTCATCGGTGGCACGCTGGCCGGGCCGGCGGGCGGCGCGGGTGTTTCCTTCCCCATGGCCCTGCTGGCCATCGCCATCGCCATCGGCATGGGCATCCTGTTCGTGCTGACCGGGCTGCTGGGCATCATCGCGCAACGCACCGGCCTGAGCCTGGCGCTGTTGTGCCGCTATGCCTACGGTGCCAGGGGCATGAACCTGCCGATGCTGGCGATGGGGCTGCTGGCGCTTGCCGAGGACATTTTCGAGAGCCTGATTGCCTACGATATCCGGCACATCTTTGTGCCGAACGGGCACGACGGCAATATTGCGCCGCTCGAGATCGCCCAGCGCAAGGTCAAGCAGCGCCACCCGGAGGTGGTGTCCGCCTTCCTGCCTGCCTGGTGGTCGGTGATCGGCAGCCGGCTTGGCGACGGCTTCTTCGCTGAGTGGAATGGACTGGGTCACGGCGGCGAAGGTGAAACCTCGATCACCATGGCGGTGCGTCCGGACCTGTGCGACCTCGGCAAAGCCATGCGGCAGATGCCGGTAGACAGCATTCGCATCGGCGAGCGCGTACAGATCATGTGGGATATCGCCGAGGTTTCCGCGACCGGCGCCACCGGTGACCCGACCTGGGCCAGCGCGGAAAAGGGCAGCAAGATGCTGGACGCGCTGGTCGGACTGGTTGCCGGCAGTATCAGGCAGCTCGATGAAACGGGGTGGCGCTACGACCTGCGCCAGTAAGGGCAGGGTTCAGCCGGCAAGCGGAGGGAGCAGGCGTGAACTCCATGACGCATACGCGTAGGTCAGCATGCGCCCCGATTCAAAACCCGGAGGCGGCCTGATCTCGCCGCGAGCCTCCTTGTACGCCACCACGGCGTGCAGGACCTTCTCGGGCGCGTAACGGTCACGCAGGGGCAGGTAGGGGTGGAGCTGGCGCCAGCCGGGGGCGGCGCCGTCCAGGGTCGCCCAGGCCAGTGCGCAATAGCACATGCCCCGGGACGACAGATGCCAGAGTTGCCAGTAACGGCCAGTCGACTCCACGCGCTGCATCCTTGAATCTTGCAGGGCCGGCGGGGGGTGACCGGACCGTGCCTTACTGGATCTTGGCCTTGTCCTTGAGTGACTTCATCATGGCCTGGAACTGCTCGCGCTGCCAGTTCTGGTCCCCCATCAGCATCTGTGTCAGCTGCGGCTTGACCTCTTCGAACGACGGGATCTTGGCGTCGCGCACGTCGACCAGTTCGATGATATGCCAGCCGAACTGGGTCTTGACCGGCGTATCGGTCAGCTGGCCCTTCTTCAGGGCGGTCATGGCTGCCGAGAACTCAGGCACGTAGCTGCTGCTGTTGGCCCAGTCCAGGTCGCCGCCGTTGGCGGCCGAGCCCGGGTCCTTGGACGAGGCCTTGGCCATGTCCTCGAACTTGGCGCCGCCCTTGATCTTGGCGATGATCGCCTTGGCGTCGGCTTCCTTTTCCACCAGGATATGGCGGGCATGGTATTCCTTGCCGTTGCCGAACTGCGACTTGATCTTGTCGTACTGCTTGCGCAACTCGGCGTCGCTGGCGCCGTGGGTCTTCACGTAGTCTTCGAACACTGCGCCGGCCAGCACGTTCAGGCGGGCCTGTTCCAGTTGTTCCTGCACGTCGTCGCGCTGGGTCAGGCCGCGCTTGTTGGCTTCCTGAGAGAGCAGTTCGCGGTCGATCAGCATGTTGCGCGCGCGCGAGCGCAGCTCCGGGTTGTCGGGCTGGCCGGTGCCGGCGATCAACTTGTCCAGCTTTGCCGACGGAATGGCCTTGCCATTCACGACGGCGGCATTCTGGGCGATGGCCGGCAGGCTGCCGGCAGCAAGCACAGCCGCCAGGCTGAACGAGAGGACGGTGGTCTTCATGGAATCAGGTCTGAGAGTTGCTGGAGGAATCGCGTGGTGCGCGGGATTGGTACTCTTGGTCGGTGAACGCAGTCACGGCAAGTGCGTGGATCTGCGCGGGGAACAGACCGCGCAGCGCATCATACACCATGCGGTGTCGCGCAACCCGGCTGTGACCCGTAAAGCGCTCGCTGACGATTGTCACGTCGTAATGTCCGCCGCCGGATGCGGCGCCGGCATGTCCGGCGTGCAGTGCGCTGTCGTCGCGCACGGCCAGGTGGCTGGGGGCGAGCGCTTCGCGCAGCATCGCCTCGATAGTGGCGGGATCGGCTGCCATCAATGTTCCTTCGGTTCGGGGTGCGGGGGCGGGCCGTCAGTCCTGGCTGTTCTCGGGCATGTGGCGCGACAGCCAGACACTCTGGGCGACGATGAACACCAGCATCAGCCCCATGCTGCCGAACAGCTTGAAGTTGACCCAGGTTTCGGTCGAGAACTGGTAGGCCACGTACAGGTTCAGCACGCCCATGGCGGCAAAGAAGCCGGCCCAGGCGGCGTTCAGCCGCGCCCACACCGGGTCGGGCAGGGTCACCTGTTTTTCCATCATGGCGCGGATCAGGTTCTTGCGCCAGCCGATCACCGAGCCCAGCAGCGCCACCGCGAACATCCAGTAGAGCACGGTCGGCTTCCACTTGATGAAGGTTTCGTTGTGCAGCACCAGCGTGGCACCGCCGAACACCGCGATGATCAGCAGGCTGACCCACTGCATCGGCTCGACTTTGCGGTGGCGGAACCAGACCCAGCCGATCTGCAGCACCGTGGCGCCAATGGCCACGGCGGTGGCGGTGTAGATGTCAGCCAGCTTGAAAGCGGCAAAAAACAGGATGACCGGGAACAGGTCGAACAGGAATTTCATGCGGTACCAGGTTGGGTCCGGCGTGCTTGCCGGAGCATTCAGCGCTGCGGGTCGCGCCGGGGTTTGTCACCGCTGCCGGCGGCGTGGGCATCATCCGCCGCACGCTGTGCCGGGTCGCGATCATCGAATTTTAGCGCAGCCGAGTTGATGCAATAGCGCAGGCCGGTCGGGGCCGGGCCATCTTCGAAGACATGGCCGAGATGGCTGCCGCATTCCTTGCAGCGTACCTCCACCCGCGTCATGCCGTGGCTGTGGTCGACGTGCTCGGCAATCACCTCGCCGTTGATGGCGCGGAAATAGCTGGGCCAGCCGCAGCCGGCATCGAACTTGGTGGCGGATTCGAACAGCGGCGTGCCGCAGCCCACGCAGTGGTAGATGCCGTTGTCCCAGTGGTCCCAGTAGCGGCCGGTGAACGGGCGCTCGGTGGCGGCCTCGCGGGTCACGCGGTATTCGATGTCGGAGAGTTGTTCACGCCACTCGGCGTCGGTCTTGGTGGTGGTCATGGTTTTATCCTCGCAGGGCTTCCTCGGATGGGTTCCTCAGTTAAGGCGTTGGTCGTGCGAACTGCGCGAACCTTACACCGGCTGGCGCCGGCGTGCAGAGCGCGGATCACATGGCGTCACGACGAGCAACTGACCTCCAGGTCGGACGCCCAGTCCGGCGGCAGCGCCGCGTAATGCTCTGCCTCCGGCTGTACGTCAAAGGGGCGCGACAGCACCGCCAGCAGCCGGTCCACTTCGCTGAAGTCCTTCTCGCACGCGTGCCGGATCGCGGTTTCGGCCAGGTGGTTGCGCAGCACGTATTTGGGGTTGACCGCCAGCATTTCCAGTTCGCGCGCGGCATCGTGCGACTGCTCGGCGCGCAGGCGCGCGCGATAGTCGGCCACCCACGTGTCAAAGGCGGCGCGATCCAGGAACAGGTCGCGCACCGGCGCGTCGCGCGAGGCATCGGTGGATGAAATGCCGCACAGCTTGCGCCAGAACAGCGTGTAGTCCACGCGCTGGCCGTGCAGCAGCTGGAACAGGCTGGTCAGCAGTGGCTCATCGCTCTTGTCGTCGCCGCCGGCGGGCGGGCGCAGGCCCAGCTTGGCGCGGTAGTGGCGGAAGAACGCCGCGGCATAGCGGTCGCGGAACGGGTCCAGCGCCGCGCGCGCGGCTTCCACGGCAGCGTCGCGCGCGCCTTGCTTGTCGGCATCTTCTGGTGCCAGCCACAGCGGCAGCAGCGCCTGCGCCAGGCAGTGCAGGTTCCAGAATGCCACTTGCGGCTGCTGGCTGTAGGCGTAGCGGCCCTGCGTGTCGGAGTGGTTGCAGATATGGTTGGCGTCGAATGCATCGAGGAAGCCGAACGGGCCGTAGTCGATGGTCAGGCCCAGGATCGACATATTGTCGGTATTCATCACGCCATGGCAGAAGCCCACCGCCTGCCAGTGCGCGATCAGGTCGGCGGTGCGCAGCGAGACCTCGCGCAGCAGCGCCTGGTAGGGCTGGGCGTGGTCGCGGCACGCGGGCATGAAATTGTCGATGACGAAATCCGCCAGCTTGCGCAGCGCGGCCACGTCGTCGTGCGCGGCGAAATGTTCGAAGTGCCCGAAGCGGATAAAGGTCGGCGACAGCCTTGTCACCACCGCGGCGGTCTCGATGGTCTCGCGGCGCACCGGCGCGTCCGAGCCCATGATCGACAGTGCGCGCGTGGTCGGCACGCCCAGTGCGGCCATGGCTTCGGAGCAGAGGTACTCACGGATCGATGAGCGCAGCACGGCGCGGCCATCGGCCATGCGCGAGTAGGGTGTCAGGCCCGCGCCCTTGAGCTGGATTTCCCACGGGCCGGTGGCGGTCTCGGCCTGCGCCAGGCGGATGGCACGGCCATCGCCGAGCTGGCCGGCCCACACCCCGAACTGGTGCCCGGAATACACACTGGCGAGGGGGTCGGCCCAGTCCGGCACCTGGTTGCCGACAAAGGTCTCGATAAAGTCCTCGCGGCTGCCGATGTTGGCGTCCCAGCCGAGCAGCGCCGCCGCGGCCGGCGCCACCCCCACCAGGTAGGGTGAGGGCAGCGGCGTGGGACGCAGGCGTGTAAAGAACTGCATGCCGAGTTCGGCGAAGCCGGGCGCGGTGCGAAAGGGCACGGACAGCGTGGCCGGCGTGGCTGCGTCGGAGGGCTGCGGAGCTTGTGACTGGGGCGTGTCTGGCATCGCGTAGGGGCGCCTCGGGGCGCAAGGGGCGGTGCGAATTCCGTGCGTTCGTCGATGTGCAGCGAACCGCGTAAAAGGCGGTGCAGCGCGGCATGCCGAGCGCACGAAAATGCGATGGTGGCTAGGGAAAACGACATGTTGAGGTGCAACATGCCACGCAGTATTGTACGTCCTCAACGGCACTCGACCGCTCGACCGAGTTAATGCCGCCATGCACCGCACGGTTATTTTCCTCCTTCAGTGCGCACATGAATCCGGTGCATGGGCTTTTCGCAGAATTGCGGCCCCGAATTCAATGGCAATACCGGCGGTAATCCCGACGGCAATACGCAACGACAGTACGGCAGTGCACAACGAGGTCGGCCGGACGCCGATTTGGTGCATGGAAACGACCGCCAAAAAATAGTACGGTTGTTCGTTTTCAGGCGAATTACACAAGACATTCAGGAGGCAGGTTCATGGCATTGATGGGTCAAATGATGAGCGCGCCGCTGCTCATTTCCTCCATCATCAAACACGCCGCGCGTTACTACGGCAGCACCGAGATCGTCTCGCGGCGCACGGAGGGCGACCTGCATCGCTATACGTACCGCGATTGCGAACTGCGCGCCCGCAAGCTGGCGCAGGCGCTCGGCGCACTGGGCGTGAAGCAGGGCGAGCGCGTCGGCACGCTGGCCTGGAACGGCTACCGCCACCTGGAGATTTACTACGGCGTGTCAGGCATGGGCGCCGTCTGCCATACCATCAACCCGCGCCTGTTCCCCGAGCAGATTGCCTATATCGTCAACCACGCGGAAGACGGCTATATCTTCTTCGACCTGACCTTCCTGCCGCTGGTGGAAGGCGTTGCGTCGCATTGCCCCAACGTCAAGGGCTGGGTGGCGATGACCGACCGCGCGCATATGCCGGCTGAATCCAAGGTGCCGCTCCTGTGCTACGAGGAACTGGTCGACGCGCAGGACGGCAACTACGAATGGCCGCAGTTCGACGAGAACCAGGCGTCGAGCCTGTGCTATACGTCGGGCACCACCGGAAATCCCAAGGGCGCGCTGTATTCGCACCGCTCGACGGTGCTGCACTCGTACGCATCGGCCATGCCGGACGCGCTGGGCTGTTCCGCCAGCGACGTGATCCTGCCCGTGGTGCCGATGTTCCACGTCAATGCCTGGGGCCTGCCGTACTCGGTGCCGCTGGTCGGCGCCAAGCTGGTGCTGCCCGGTGCCAAGCTGGACGGGGCCTCGATCTATGAGCTGTTCGAGCAAGAGAAGGTGACCTTCTCCGCCGGCGTGCCGACGGTGTGGCTCGGCCTGCTCCAGCACGTGCAATCGAACAAGCTCAAGTTCTCCACCTTCCACCGCACCGTGATCGGCGGCTCGGCCGCGCCGCCGGCGATGATCCGCGCGCTCGAGGCGCTGGGCATCGAGGTGATCCACGCCTGGGGCATGACCGAGATGTCGCCGCTGGGCACGTCGTGCAAGCTGCTGGCCAAGCACCAGGACCTGTCCGACGCCGAGCGCCACAAGATCCAGGAAAAACAGGGCCGCGTGATCTTCGGCGTCGACATGAAGATCGTCGATGGCGACGGCAACGAGCTGCCGTGGGACGGCAAGGCCTTCGGCGACCTGATGGTGCGCGGGCCGTGGATCATCGACCGCTACTTCCGTAACGATGCCAACCCGCTGGCCGACGGCTGGTTCCCGACCGGCGACGTCGCCACCATCGACGCCGATGGCTTCATGCAGATCACCGACCGCAGCAAGGACGTGATCAAGTCCGGCGGCGAATGGATCTCGTCGATCGATATCGAGAACGTCGCCGCCGCGCACCCCGCGGTGCATATGGCGGCCTGCATCTCGGCCTACCACCCCAAGTGGGATGAACGCCCGCTGCTGGTGGTGGTGAAGAAGCCCGGCGCCGAAGTCACCCGCGAAGAACTGCTGCAGTTCTTCGAGGGCAAGGTCGCCAAGTGGTGGATCCCGGACGACGTGGCCTTTGTCACCGAGATCCCGCTGACCGCCACGGGCAAGATGCAGAAGCTCAAGCTGCGCGAGCAGTTCAAGGACTACAAGCTGCCGACCGCCTGACGCCGGCACGCGCTTTCCGGTACGCCATGCCTGCTTGCGGCATGGCGTGTTCGGGGCCGGCTGCAAGGCGTGGCATGGAGGACGCTGCGCAGCCAGCCAAATACGACGACAAGCCAACGACAAGAGTGAAGGAGACAGGTATGACCAAATTGCGTCCGCTGGTGGCCGGTGTGGCCGTGTTTGCCGCACTGGGTTCTGCGCTGGTTTCAGGTACCGCACTCGCGGATACGGTGAAGATCGCCTTCATTGACCCGCTATCGGGGCTGATGGCTCCCGTTGGGCAGAACCAGCTCAAGAGCTGGCAGTATGTCGCCGACATCGCCAACCAGAAGAACTGGGCCGGCGCGCACAAGTTTGAGGTAGTGGGGTTCGACAACAAGCTGTCGCCGCAGGAAAGCCTGACCATCCTCAAGCAGGCGGTCGACCAGAATATCCGCTATATCGTGCAGGGCAACGGCTCGTCGGTCGGGCTGGCGCTGCAGGACGCGGTGGCCAAGCACAATGAGCGCAACCCGGGCAAGGAGATCGTCTACCTGAACTACGCCGCGGTGGACCCGGACATGACCAATGCCAAATGCAACTACTGGCATTTCCGCCTCGACGCCAACTCGGACATGAAGATGGAAGCGCTGACCACCTTCCTGGCCAAGGACCCGAACGTCAAGAAGGTCTACCTGATCAACCAGAACTACTCGTTCGGCCACCAGGTGGCGCGTGCGGCCAAGGACTACCTGAAGCGCAAGCGCCCGGATATCCAGATCGTGGGTGAAGACCTGCACCCGCTGGCGCAGGTCAAGGACTTTGCCCCGTACGCGGCCAAGATCAAGGCCTCTGGCGCCGATACCGTGATCACCGGCAACTGGGGCAGCGACCTGGCGCTGCTGATCAAGGCGGGCAAGGATGCCGGCCTGACCACCAACTACTACACCTACTACGCCGGCACCACCGGCGTGCCCACCGCGATGGGCGCCACCGGCGCCGAGCACGTCAAGTATGTCGGCTACTACAACCCCAACAACAAGGGGTTCAAGGGGGCGGATGTCATCGAGGGCTTCAAGAAGAAGTACAACGATGACTTCTACGTGATGGCCTCCTACACCGGCATTGCCATGCTGGCCAAGGCCTTCAAGGACACCGGCTCGACCGATCCGATCAAGGTTGCCAAGGCGCTCGAGGGCATCAAGGTCGACAGCATGAACGGCACGGTCGAGATGCGCAACTCGGATCACCAGGCGCAGCAGCCGTTGGTGGTCGCCACCTGGACCAAGGTGGATGGCAAGGAAATCAAGTACGACCAGGAAAACACCGGCTACGGCTGGAAGACCAACGCGCTGATGGACCAGTACGTGTCGGCCCAGCCGACTTCCTGCCAGATGAAGCGGCCGGGCTGATCCTGTCCGTGACGGGCCGGCCACGCTGACAAAGTGGCCGCCCGATCCTGCATACTTTCGGTCTTTTTCGGTCGATACCGGGGAGCGTCCGGGGCGGGCATCCGCCCCCGGAGGGGGACGCTCACCCTCAATCCAACCGGACGGATGCCGGCATGCCCACGCATGGCGGCGCCAGCTTGAAGGACACGCTGTGGAATTCTTCGTCATCTCACTGCTGAACGGCATCAGCTACGGGCTGCTGCTGTTCATGCTGTCTTCGGGCCTTACGCTGATCTTCAGCATGATGGGCGTGCTCAACTTTGCCCACGCCAGCTTCTACATGCTGGGCGCCTACTTTGCCTACACCATCGCCAGCAAGGTCGGGTTCTGGCCGGCGCTGATCTTCGCGCCGCTGCTGGTGGCGGGCGCGGGCGCGCTGGTGGAGCGCTTCGGCCTGCGCACGGTGCACAAGTACGGCCACGTGGCCGAGTTGCTGTTCACCTTCGGCCTGGCCTATCTGATGGAAGAGGGCGTCAAGCTGGTGTGGGGCCTGGCGGCGGTGCCGTACCGGATTCCCGCGGAGCTGGACGGGCCGCTGTTCACGGTGTTCACCTCGTCCTTCCCCAAGTACCGCGCCTTCATGATGCTGGTGTCGCTGGGCATGCTGGTGGCGATCTACCTGGTGCTGACGCGTACCCGCATCGGGCTGGTGATCCAGGCCGCGCTGACCCACCCGGAAATGGTCGAGGCGCTGGGCCACAACGTGCCGCGCGTGTTCATGATGGTGTTTGGCGGCGGCGCCGCGCTGGCCGGGCTGGCGGGGGTGATCGGGGGCAATGCCTTTGTCACCGAGCCGTCGATGGCCGCGGCGGTCGGGTCGATCGTGTTCGTGGTGGCGGTGGTGGGCGGCATGGGATCGCTGGTGGGCGCCTTCATTGCGTCGATCCTGATCGGCGTGCTGCAGACCTTCGCGGTCACCATCGACGCCTCGCTGGCGGGCCTGATGACCAGCCTGGGGCTGGCGGTCAGCGAGGCCACGCCGTTCTATTCCTTGTGGAAGCTCACGGTGGCCCAGGTGGCACCGGTGCTGCCGTACCTGTTGCTGGTGGTGATGCTGATCTTCCGCCCGCGTGGACTGATGGGAACCCGGGAGAGCTGACACCATGGAGCAAGCGATGCAACAACCCCGCGAGCCGGTGGTGACCGGCCGCACCCTGCGCTACAGCCCGCTGAACCTGGCGCGCTGGATCATCTGGAGCCTGACCGTGCTGGTCATGCTGGTGCTGCCGCTGGTCTTCACCGGGGGCTTCGCCATCACGCTGATGTCGCAGATGGGCATCATGATCATCTTCGCGCTGTCGTACAACATGCTGCTCGGACAGACCGGCATGCTGTCGTTCGGCCACGCGGTCTACTCCGGGCTGGGCGCGTTTATCGCCGTGCATGTGCTGAACATGGTCGGGGCGGGCAAGGTCTGGCTGCCCGTGTCGATGCTGCCGCTGGTGGGCGGCCTGGCGGGCGCCTTCTTCGGCGTGATCTTCGGCTACGTCACCACCAAGAAGTCCGGCACCACCTTTGCCATGATCACCATGGGCATCGGCGAGATGGTGTTCGCCAGCTCGCTGATGTTCCCGGAGTTCTTCGGCGGCGAGGGTGGCATCTCCACCAACCGCGTGGTCGGCGACCCGTTCCTGGGCATCACCTTCGGGCCGGGGCGCCAGGTGTACTACCTGATCGCGGCGTGGTGCCTGCTGTCGATGGTGGCGATGTACGCCTGGACGCAGACGCCGCTGGGCCGCATCGCCAACGCCGTGCGCGACAACCCCGAGCGGGTCGAGTTCATCGGCTACAACACCCAGCGCGTGCGCTACCTGGTGCTGATCCTGTCGGCATTCTTCGCCGGTATCGCCGGGGCGCTGGGCGCCATCAACTTCGAGATCGTCTCTGCCGAGAATGTCAGCGCGGTGCGCTCCGGCGGCGTGCTGCTGGCAGTGTTCATCGGCGGCGCGGGCGTGTTTTTCGGGCCCATCATCGGCGCGGTGGTGTTCGTGCTGTTCGCGGTGGCGCTGTCGGACCTGACCAAGGCCTGGCTGCTGTACCTGGGCCTGTTCTTCGTGCTGATGGTGATGTTCGTGCCGGGCGGGCTGGCCAGCCTGCTGCTGATGCAGATGCCGCTGCTGGGCAAGGGCAAGCTGGGCCGCATGCTGCCGTCCTACGCGCGTGCCGGCGGCGCCGGCGTGGTGCTGCTGCTGGCCATGATCCTGACGGTCGAGCTGGTTTACAAGGTGCAGGTCGACAGCGCCAACGGCACCGCGATGTCGCTGTTCGGCGTCGGCTTCGATGCCGCAACCTGGACGCCATGGCTGGTGGCGGCCGCGCTGTGGGCCGCTGGCCTGTTCGCGTGGCGCCTGGCGGCGGCGCGGGTGCGCGGCGCGTGGGACAAGGTACAGATGGAAATCGCAGGAGGCAGGGCATGACAGCGGCACTGGAACTGACCGATGTACGCAAGAAGTTCGGCCAGACGGAGATCATCCGCGGCGTGAACCTGAGCATTCCGAAGGGTGAGCGCCATGCGCTGATCGGGCCGAACGGGGCGGGCAAGTCGACCACCTTCAACCTGATCTCGGGGCGCTTTGCGCCGACCAGCGGCACGGTGCGCCTGAACGGCGCGGAGATCGGCGGGCTGCAGCCCTTCGTGATCAACCGCATGGGGCTGTCGCGCAGCTTCCAGATCACCAACATCTTCCATCGGCTGTCGGTGTTCGAGAACCTGCGCTGCGCGGTGCTGTGGTCGCTCGGCTACAAGTATTCGTTCTGGCACCGGCTCAAGGGCCTGCGCGACACGCGCGAGCGCGCGGAGGAGGTGCTGGAGCTGATTGGCATGCAGCACCGCCGCGACAGCCAGGCGGGCCTGCTGACCTATGCCGAGCAGCGTGCGCTGGAGATCGGCATCACCATCGCGGGCGGCGCCGAGGTGATCCTGCTGGACGAGCCCACCGCGGGCATGAGCCGCTCCGAGTCCGATCACGCGGTCGAACTGATCCGCAAGGTCACTGTCGGCAAGACGCTGGTGATGGTGGAGCACGACATGAGCGTGGTGTTCGGCCTGGCCGACCGGATTTCGGTGCTGGTCTACGGTGAAGTGATCGCCACGGACACCCCGCAAGCCATCCGCAACAACCGCAAGGTCAAGGAGGCTTACCTGGGCACCACCCTCGATGAAGACGCCACCGAAGGAGCGCACTGATGGGCAAGCGCATGCTGAACGTCCAGGGCCTGCACGCCTACTATGGCAAGAGCCATATCCTCCACGGCGTGGACGCGCATATCGACGAAGGCGAGATCGTCGCGCTGCTGGGCCGCAACGGGGTGGGGCGCTCGACCATGGCCAAGGCCATCCTCGGCATGGTCAAGGCCGAGGGCTCGGTGCGGTTTCGCGACGAAGAGATCCTGGGGCGGCGTACCTTCGAAATCGCGCACCTCGGGATTGGCTATGTGCCGGAGAACCGGGATATATTTCCGACCCTGACGGTGCGGCAGAACCTGCTGCTGGGGGAGAAGCGCAACCCGCGGCAGGCCAGGCCGCGCTGGACCGTCGAAGACATGTTCAACATGTTCCCGCGGCTGAAGGAGCGCGAGAACACCTCGGCCGGCGTGCTCTCCGGCGGCGAGCAGCAGATGCTGACGCTGTGCCGCACGCTGATGGGCGACCCCGACCTGGTGTTGATCGACGAACCGACCGAAGGGCTGGCGCCGATGATCGTGGCCTTGGTCGGGGACTACCTGAAGACGCTGAAGGAGCGGGGTATTTCCGTGCTGCTGATCGAGCAGAAGCTGGCGATCGCGCTGGACATTTCCCAGCGCGTCTACGTGATGGGGCACGGGCACATCGTGTTCGAAGGCACGCCCGCGGAGCTGAAGGCCAACTCGCAGGTGAGAAAGGAGTGGCTGGAGGTCTGATTCGGCGCTCACAATGGATTTGCGCCGGGTCTGCATCGACCCGGCGCCAAGGCCCAGCCGCGCCCTGCGGCACAGCTTCAGCCGGGCTGAAACATCAGAAGAATCAATAGCTTGTCATCGCCCTGGGTAAGTGCTCAATAACCCGGGGCAAAGATGAGCCTGCTGCTCATGCAGAGATAGCGAGGCGCTGCTCGAGGATGTGCGGCAGCAGGGGAATGTGATTGGTGTATGAGATGCGGTCGGTCAGGTAATTCCAGAAGGAGATTCCCAGCTTCCGACAGGTCTTCTTCAGGCTCGAGAAGGTGTCACGGCATTGACGACCGAGTTCGCTGCGTGTGCCGCCACTGATCTTCTGCTTTTTCACTTGATCGCGAATGTCCCGTTCACTGCCATTTGTATGCAGTGGCACTTCGGGGCGTTCCAGCACCAGCAGCAACTCGGACTTGTTCTTGTGAATGCGCCTGAGCAAGCGGTCAAGCGTCGCGTAGCGGGTCTTCTGGATGAAGACCGCGTCAAATCGTTCTTGCAGTTCGCATTTGCGTTGGCTCGTCGGATGCAGCTTGTATTCCTTCAGATCCGCATAGAACGACCAGATGTCTGCGCGCACGCGGGCAATATCCTCGCGGTGCAGGTCATTGAGCGGCAGCAGCTTGTGCACGAGACGCTCGGCGTGTACCCAGCATAGCCCGTGAACCAGCACATTGAACTGTCCCGCATCATCGCTGATGATGGCCAGATCCTGGGCGATGCCTCGCCGCTTCAGGCAACCCAGTAACGCCCCTTCGGTGGCGATGGTCCGATGACGGGCAACGTCCATGCCCAGGCTGTCCAGGTGAGATAGCCACGCACTCTGATCGGCAAAGCTCGCGCGCTCGTGCTGACGCAGCACATCCAGGAACGCCTGCGGCAGTTCCCGCCTCTTCATGTAGGCGATGGCCTCGTCGTTGATCGGGTAGCCATGTCCCGCTGCGAGCAGCTCGAGGAAATTGATCCGACTCTTCGAGTTCGTGCTTTTGAAACAGGCGAAGTGCTCGTTACCGATGTGGGTGACATAGCCGTTGCGGCCCTGATGCCGCGTGCCAGTATCGTCGACCGTCACATATGCCGAGAGCGCCAGACCCGTCGACAGCAGGCCGTCTTTCTCGTCATGGAATCGCTCCTTGTCCTGCTGCAGCAGCGCATTCATCTGCCCGGACGAAATCTCGATGCCCCATTCCCGCAGTTGCTCGCACAGCAGCGGCTGAGTGATGTGGCAATGGTGGTACTGGTACAGCACGTAACTGACTAAGGTCGCGCCAAAATGGCTGGCATCAACGGCCTTGGGGAGCTGCCCGGTCAGTGCCTGACCGTCTGGCGTCTGCCACCGTGCGAGCCGGTAGCGCGTATTGTGTGTCCCGATCACGAGGTCCTGTACCACGAAGTCCCGGTAGCCCTTGAACCGCGAGCCTGGCGGGATCGGCTCGCTCGGCTGGATGACTTGCTCGCGATCGATCTTCAACTGCCCCGTCTTGCTCCTGGAGGGCGAACCGCGTCGCCTGGCTGGCTTGCCATGCTGCGGACCAGAGTCGCTGGCTTTGCCAGCCTGCTCATGCATACGGCTGGGCTTGAACGTCGGCCGCTTCTTCTCCCCCTTGAGCACCGCGACTTCGTCGTTCGCATGCCCCTTCTCCTCAACTAGGCGATGGACAAGCTCCACGAGGCTTTCACCCCAGGCCAGCACCTTCAGCACCGCCGGCGTGCGCTCAGCCTCCGCAATGTACGGTGCAACAAGCTTTTTCTTCACGGCCGCTGTCGCTCTACGCGCGCTTTGCAGCTCTTCTCAGCTCAGCAAGCTGCTGCTCCAGTTGCTCCTTCTCCTGCTGCAGGCCATTGGCCATCTCGACCAATTCCTCAACCCACGCCAGCACCTCGAGTTCCTTGGGCGTCATTCCTTCTCGCGGGATCTCTGGCAGCGTGTATTTTTTGGAGATGGTCATTCGGCAACGTCGGTGGTGGTAACGGCGCCGCGAAAGTTAACATCTCCACCCCGCGTTTACAAGCAAAACTCGCTGCAGCTGGCAACAGCCTCGTGTCCATACCTATCCCAATCACCCAGCCACAGACCATCCAGCACCACGCCGCTTTGCCCCGGGTTATTGAGCACTTACCGCCCTGGCAGTGACGGGAAAGCAACGCCGGGCGGACGCTCCGGATAGGATTGGGGTGAGGGCGGGGCGCCCCTGCGAAGTCATTCCGGTGGTATGCCAGTGCCTGCCCTCATCCCCTGCCGCTCTCCCGCAAGCGGGAGAGGGGAGCGAACCGGCGGCTTCGGCAAGTCAAACGGCATATCCTCGTAATCAATCAGCCGCGATTTCTTCACGGCCCGGTACCCCCACCACAGCGCCAGGAACGCCGGCACGCCGATATAGGTCGCCACGATCTCCGGCCACCGGTTCGGAATATCCGCAAACGCCTGGTAGTTCTGCCCGGCCACGATCACCACGCACAGCACCACGGTAAAGACGGGGCCGAAGGGATAGAGCGGCGAGCGGTACGCCAGCATGCTTACGTCATAGCCCTGGTGAACCAGCCCGCGACGGAAGCGATAGTGGCTGATGGCAATGCCCAGCCAGGCAAAGAAGCCAGTCATGGCCGAGGTGTTGAGCAGCCACAGGTAGACCGCCTTGTCCCCGAACAGCGAACTGAAGAAGCACATCGCGCCCACGGCGGTGGTGGCCAGCAGCGCATTGAACGGCACGCCGCTCACGGTCAGCTTGCCGAACGCGCGCGGAGCGCGGCCGCTGACGGCCAGGCCGTAGAGGATCCGGGTCGACACATACATGCTGGAGGTGCCGGCCGAGAGCAGCGCGGTCAGCACCACCGCGTTCATCAGCCCCGCGGCAAAGGCCAGGCCCGCGTGGCGGAACACCAGTGCGAACGGACTCACGCCCACGTCGGTGACGTCGTTGCGCAGCAGGCTGGGATCGGTATAGGGAATCAGCACCCCGATGATCAGGATCGCGATCACATAGAACAGCAGGATGCGCCAGAAGGTCTGCCGGATCGCGCGCGGGATGGTCCTGGCCGGGTGCTCCGCTTCGCCGGCGGCCACGCCCACCGTTTCCGTGCCCTGGAAGGAGAAGCCCGCGATCATCGCCACGCCGATCATGGCCGGGATGCCGCCGACAAAGGGCGCGTCGCCCATGGTGAAGTTGTGCCAGCCCGACTGCGGGCCACCCTTCATGATGCCGAAGATCATCAACAGGCCCACGCCCAGGAACACGATCACGGTCACCACCTTGATCAGCGCGAACCAGTACTCGGCCTCGCCGAAGCCGCGCACCGAGAACGCATTGAGCCCGAACATCAGCAGCAGGAACGCGGCGCTCCAGACCACGCCGGGCATTTCGGGGAACCAGTACTGCATCACCAGCTGCGCCGCGGTCAGTTCCACGGCGATGGTCACCGCCAGGCTGAACCAGTAGTTCCAGCCCAGCGCGAAGCCGAAGCCTTCGTCGACATAGAGCGCGCTGTAGGTGACGAAGGAGCCGGCCACCGGCATATGCACCGCCAGCTCGCCCAGGCTGGTCATCAGGCAATAGACCATCAGGCCGAGCAGCATATACATGAGCAGCGCGCCGCCGGGGCCGGCCTGCGCGATCGAGGCGCCCGAGGCCACGAACAGCCCGGTGCCGACCGCGCCGCCGATGGCAATCATGGTCAGGTGGCGGGCCTTGAGCTTGCGCTTGAGGTGGTCGTGCTCGACCACCGGGTGCTGGTGCTCGTGAGCGTGGGAATGTGAGGGGGAAGACATCAGGGTCGCTGGACCTTCCGCCGATCCGGGATCTTGTGGAACCCGGGCGGCAAAAAACGAAAAGTCGCGAGTCTACCGTGTCGGCCCGCGCGATTTGTCCGTGTCGGTCAAATAAAGTCCGATACTGGTTTAGAGGCGGCACTCAGTCGCACTCGGCAAGTGCTTTATCCGGCATGGCAGGGCGATTTAGCGTTGGGTTAAGCGTCCCCGCCATGCATCGCGATCAGGGGCGGCATTCGCGCCGCGCATGTCGCCGGAAAAGTCCGAAAATTGAAATTGAACGACCGTGCTATTTTGTGTATGCTTGTTTCGCCCAAGCGCCGGAAGGCGTTACGGGACGCGGGAAAGCGGCAGGTCGGGCGGAGGGTTTACCCGCCCATGACGGTCACCTCCCGCAGCAGTCGCCGGCCGCCGCTGGCCGCGCCGTGCAGTAAAAATGAATTCGAGAATTCGAATCCCGAGACAACTTTTGACACCAAAGGAACCAGCATGACAGCGCAGTATCAGGTTCAGGACGGCGTAGCCGTCATCACGCTCGACAATCCCCCTGTCAACGGCCTGGGTCACAGCACCCGGCTTGGCATCGTCGAAGGCATGACCCGTGCGCTGGACGATGCCGCCGTCAAGGCCATCGTCATCACCGGCGCTGGCAAGGCTTTCTCGGGCGGCGCCGACATCCGTGAATTCAATACGCCCAAGGCCATGCAGGAGCCGACGCTGCACTCGGTGATCCGCGTGCTGGAAGGCTCGTCCAAGCCGGTGGTGGCTGCCGTGCACTCGGTCGCCATGGGTGGCGGCCTGGAACTGGCGCTGGGCTGCAACTACCGCGTGGCGTCCAAGGGCGCGCAGATCGCGCTGCCGGAAGTGAAGCTGGGCCTGCTGCCCGGCGCCGGCGGCACGCAGCGCCTGCCGCGCGTGATCGGCCTGGAGGCCGCGGCCAACATGATCGTGTCGGGCACCCCGGTGCTGTCCGAGAAGTTCGCCGGCACCAAGCTGTTCGACGAGATCGTCGACGGTGACGTGCTGCCCGCGGCGGTCAAGTTCGCGCAGAACGTTGGCGCCGCTACCGGCCCGCACCCCAAGGTGCGCGACCTGAAGGTGCGCCACGAGAACCCCGAAGGCTACCTGGGCTTTGCCCGCAATACCGTGGCCGCGATGGCCAAGAACTTCCCGGCGCCGCTGAAGTGCCTGGAAGCGGTGGCCGGCTCGCTCAAGCCGTTCGAGCAAGGTCTCAAGGAAGAGCGCGAGGGCTTCCTGTTCCTGGTCACCACGCCGGAATCGCGCGCGCTGCGCCACGCCTTCTTCGGCGAGCGTGCCGCCAGCAAGATCCCCGATGTGCCTGAAGGCACCGCGACCCGCAAGATCGAGAAGGTCGCCGTGATCGGCGCCGGCACCATGGGCGGCGGCATCAGCATGAACTTCCAGAACGCGGGCATCCCGGTCACCATCCTGGAAACCAAGCAGGAAGCGCTGGACCGCGGCGTCGGCATCATCCGCAAGAACTACGAGAACAGCGCCAAGAAGGGCAAGCTCACGCAAGAGAAGGTCGAGCAGCGCATGGGCCTGCTGAGCACCACGCTGTCCTATGACGACCTCAAGGACGCCGACCTGATCATCGAGGCCGTGTTCGAGGAAATGGGCGTCAAGGAGACCGTGTTCAAGAAGCTGGATGAAGTCGCCAAGCAAGGCGCGATCCTGGCCTCGAATACCTCCACGCTGGACGTCAACAAGATCGCCTCGTTCACCAAGCGTCCGCAGGATGTGGTCGGCATGCACTTCTTCAGCCCGGCCAACGTGATGAAGCTGCTGGAAGTGGTGCGCGGCGAGAAGACCGGCAAGGACGTGCTGGCCACGGTCATGCAGATTGGCAAGAAGATCAAGAAGACCGCGGTGGTGTCGGGCGTGTGCGACGGCTTTATCGGCAACCGCATGATCGAGCAGTACAGCCGCCAGGCTGGCTACCTGCTGGACGAAGGCGCGCTGCCGGAACAGGTGGACAAGGCCATCGAGAAGTTCGGCTTTGCCATGGGCCCGTTCCGCATGGGCGACCTGGCCGGCAACGACATCGGCTGGGCCATCCGCAAGCGCCGCGCCGTAGACAAGCCCGAGATCCAGTACTCCAAGACCGCCGACCTGCTGTGCGAGATGGGCCGTTACGGCCAGAAGACCGGCGCGGGCTGGTACGACTACAAGGCGGGCGACCGCAAGCCGTACCCGAACCAGCAGGTCAACGACATGATCGTGCAGCATTCCAAGGACCTGGGCATCACGCGCCGCAAGATCTCTGACGAAGAGATCGTCGAGCGCCTGGTGTTCGCGCTGGTCAACGAAGGCGCCAAGATCCTGGAAGAAGGCATTGCTTCCAAGGCCTCGGATATCGACATGGTGTACCTGACCGGCTACGGCTTCCCGCTGTTCCGCGGCGGCCCGATGCTGTACGCGGACCAGGTCGGCCTGTACAACGTGGCGCTGTCGATGAAGCGCTATGCCAAGGGCTACCACGGTGAAGCCTGGCAGGTCGCGCCGCTGCTGCAGAAGCTGGCGGACGAAGGCAAGGGCTTCAACGGTTAACACCGACACACGGTTCAGCCTGGAGCTGGGATGAACACCACTATCGAACCGGACGATTGCCTGCTGGTGATCGACGTGCAGAACGACTTCATGCCGGGCGGCGCGCTTGCCGTGCCTCACGGCGATGAAGTGGTGCCCGTCATCAACCGGCTGGCGCGCGCGTTCGGGCACGTGGTGCTGACGCAGGACTGGCATCCCGTCAGCCACGTCTCGTTCGCGGCCAACCATGCGGGCACGCAGCCGTTCCAGACGCTGACGCTGCCGTATGGCGAGCAGGTGCTGTGGCCGGTGCACTGCGTGCAGGACACGCCGGGCGCTGCGCTGCATGCGGGCCTGCACGTGCCGCATGCGCGGCTGGTGATCCGCAAGGGCCATCATGCCGACGTGGACAGCTACTCCGCCTTCCTGGAGGCGGACCGCACCACGCGCACCGGGCTGGCCGGCTACCTGCGCGAGCATGGCGTCAGGCGCGTGTTCTGCGCGGGTCTGGCGACGGACTACTGCGTGGCCTGGAGCGCGCTCGATGCGCGCGCTGCGGGCTTTGCCGCCGCGGTGATCGAGGATGCCTGCCGCGCTATCGACCTGGAAGGGTCGCTGGCCAAAGCATGGCAGGACCTCGGCGCCGCCGGCGTTGCGCGCGTCACGTCCGCTGAACTGCTCAAGGGCCAGGGCTGAACCGAACCACCGAACTGAACGACACAAGAGATTCCGAGGAGCAAAACATGAACGAAGCAGTCATCGTATCCACCGCGCGGACCCCTCTGGCCAAGAGCTGGAAGGGCGCCTTCAACATGACCCACGGCGCCACGCTGGGTGGCCATGCCGTCCAGCACGCCATTGCCCGCGCCAAGATCGAGGCCGCCGAAGTGGAAGACGTGCTGATGGGCTGCGCCAACCCGGAAGGTGCCACCGGTGCCAACATCGCACGCCAGATCGCACTGCGCGCCGGCTGCCCGGTGACCGTGCCCGGCGCCACCGTCAACCGCTTCTGCTCGTCCGGCCTGCAGACCATCGCCATGGCCGCGCAGCGCGTGATCGCCGATGAGGGCGACATCTTCGTCGCCGGCGGCGTGGAAAGCATCTCGTGCGTGCAGCAGGAGATGAACCGCCATATGGTCCAGGAAAGCTGGCTGCTGAAGAACAAGCCGGAAATCTACTGGAACATGCTGCAGACCGCCGAGAACGTGGCCAAGCGCTACAACATCTCGAAGGAGCGCCAGGACGAGTACGGCGTGCGCAGCCAGCAACGCGCCGCCGCCGGGCAGGAAGCCGGCAAGTTCAAGGACGAGATCGTGCCGATGACGGTGCTGGCGGGCGTGGCCGACAAATCGACCGGCCAGCTGGTGACCAAGGAAGTCACCATCTCCGCCGACGAAGGCATCCGTGCCGATACCACGCTGGAAGGCGTGGCCAAGATCCGCAGCGCCGTTCCGGGTGGCGTGATCACCGCCGGCAATGCCTCGCAGTTCTCGGACGGCGCTTCGGCTGCCGTGGTCATGAACGCACGCGTGGCCGAAGCCCGCGGCCTGCAGCCGCTGGGCGTGTTCCGCGGCTTTGCCGTGGCGGGTTGCGAGCCGGACGAGATGGGCATCGGCCCGGTCTTCGCCGTGCCCAAGCTGCTGAAGAAGGCTGGCCTGAAGGTCGACGACATCGGCCTGTGGGAGCTGAACGAAGCCTTCGCCGTGCAGGTGCTGTACTGCGCCGATACGCTGGGCATCCCGATGGACCGCCTGAACGTCAACGGCGGCGCCATCGCCGTGGGCCACCCCTATGGGGTCTCGGGCGCGCGCCTGGTCGGCCATGCGCTGATCGAGGGCAAGCGCCGCGGTGTCAAGTACGTGGTAGTGACCATGTGCATCGGCGGCGGCCAGGGCGCTGCCGGCCTGTTCGAAGTGCTCTGATGACCGCTGCGGGCACCGGGCAGGCCAGACCTGCCGAGATGCTCGCCTGGGGCCGGGAGGTGCTGGCGAGCCAGCCCTTCTCGGTCCTGGTCGGGACCGAGCTGGCGGCGCTGTCGCCAGGCAAGGCCGAACTGCGCCTGCCGATCCGCCAGGATCTGCGGCAGCAGCACGGCTTCCTGCACGGCGGCGTGGTCAGCTACCTGGCCGACAACGCGCTGACCTACGCAGGCGGCGCGGCCATGGCGGTGCCGGTGGTGACATCCGAGTACAAGATCAACTACGTGCGCCCGGCGATCGGGGAGATGCTGGTCGCCCGCGCCGAATGCGTCAGCGCCGGCCGCCAGCAGGCGGTGGTGCGCTGCGACGTGTACGTCGTCAGGGACGGCGAGGAGAAGCTCTGCGCGGTCGCGCAGGGAACGATCGCGCGCCTTGGCGAAGGCGCCTGAGCGGCAGGCAGGGAAGGGCGGGGCAGCGCCCTTTTTTGACCGCGCCCGGCGCCTCCCACGCTAGCAAAAAGAATTTGCGGCACGCCACGCAGTGCGCCGCATGGAGACACCATGTCGATGATCCTTTCCCGCCGCGACCTGAATTTCGTGCTGTACGAATGGCTCAAGGTCGACGAGCTCACGCGCATCCCGCGCTATGCCGACCACTCGCGCGAGACTTTCGACGCCGCGCTGGACACCTGCGAAAAGATCGCCACCGACCTGTTCGCGCCGCACAACAAGAAGAACGACCAGCAAGAGCCGCATTTCGACGGCGAGACCGTCAGCATCATCCCCGAGGTCAGCATCGCGCTGAAGGCCTTCTGCGAGGCCGGGCTGATGGCCGCCGGCCAGGACTATGAACTGGGCGGCATGCAACTGCCGGTGGTAGTCGAGAAGGCCGGCTTTGCCTACTTCAAGGGTGCCAACGTCGGCACCAGCTCGTACCCGTTCCTGACCATCGGCAATGCCAACCTGCTGCTCACGCACGGCACGCCGGCCCAGATCGAGACCTTCGTCAAGCCGGAGATGGAAGGGCGCTTCTTCGGCACCATGTGCCTGTCGGAGCCGCAGGCGGGTTCGTCGCTGTCAGACATCACCACGCGCGCCGAGTACGAGGGCGAATCGCCGCTGGGCGCGCAATACCGGCTGCGCGGCAACAAGATGTGGATCTCTGCCGGCGAGCACGAGCTGTCGGACAACATCGTCCACCTGGTGCTGGCCAAGATCCCTGGCCCGGACGGCAAGCTGATCCCGGGCGTGAAGGGCATCTCGCTCTTCATCGTGCCCAAGTACCTGGTCAATGAAGACGGCTCGCTGGGCGAGCACAACGACGTGGTGCTGGCCGGCCTGAACCACAAGATGGGCTACCGCGGCACCACCAACTGCCTGCTGAACTTCGGCGAAGGCATGAAGTACCAGCCGGGCGGCAAGGCCGGCGCGATCGGCTACCTGGTGGGCGAGCCGCACAAGGGCCTGGCCTGCATGTTCCACATGATGAACGAGGCGCGCATCGGCGTGGGCCTGGGCGCGGTGATGCTGGGTTATACCGGCTACCTGCACGCGCTGGACTACGCGCGCAACCGCCCGCAGGGCCGCGCGGTCGGCCCCGGCGGCAAGGATGCGGCCAGCCCGCAGGTGAAGCTGGTCGAGCACGCCGATATCCGCCGCATGCTGCTGGCGCAGAAGAGCTATGTCGAAGGCGGCCTGGCGCTGAACCTCTATTGCGCGCGCCTGGTCGACGAGGAAGAGGCCGCGGCGGCCGCCGGCGACGAAGCCGCGCATGCGCGGCTGGCGCTGCTGCTCGACATCCTGACCCCGATCGCCAAGAGCTGGCCGTCGCAATGGTGCCTGGAGGCCAACAACCTGGCGATCCAGGTGCATGGCGGCTATGGCTATACGCGCGAGTACAACGTCGAGCAGTTCTACCGCGACAACCGCCTCAACCCGATCCACGAAGGCACGCACGGCATCCAGGGCCTGGACCTGCTGGGCCGCAAGGTGGTGATGAAGGACGGCGCGGCTTTCAAGCTGCTGGGCGAGCGCGTGCAGGACACCATCGGCCGCGCGCTCGCCGCCGGCAATGCTGAACTGTCGCAGCAGGCAGGCGCCCTTGGCGCCGCCACCAAGCGCCTGGCCGAGGTCACGCAGGCGCTGTGGAGCGCGGGCGACCCCAACGTGACGCTGGCCAATGCCTCGGTCTACCTGGAGGCCTTCGGGCACGTGGTGGTGGCGTGGATCTGGCTGGAGCAGGCACTGCTGGCGCAAGCCGCGCTGCCGCGCGCGAACGGCAAGGAAGACGAGGACTTCTACCGCGGCAAGCTGGCCGCGGCGGCCTACTTCTTCCGCTGGGAACTGCCCAAGGTCGGCCCGCAGCTGGCGCTGCTTGAATCGCTCGACCGCACCACGCTCGACATGCAGGACGCGTGGTTCTGAGCGGCGCTCGCCCATCCCCGAACACTACAGAACGAAGGAAGACAATATGCGTACCATCCAGCAACTGTTTGACCTGAAGGGCAAGACCGCGCTGATCACCGGCGGCTCGCGCGGGCTTGGCCTGCAGATTGCCGAGGCGCTGGGCGAGCAGGGCGCGCGCGTGGTGCTGTCGGCACGCAAGGCCGATGAGCTGCAGGCGGCGCAGGCGCACCTGAAGTCGCTCGGCATCGAGGCCGACTGGATCGCCGCCGACGGCTCGCAGGAGTCGGAGATCGCGCGCCTCGCGGACGAGGCCATCGCGAAGCTGGGCCATGTCGACATCCTGGTCAACAACGCCGGCGCCACCTGGGGCGCCCCGGCCGAAGACCATCCGGTCGAGGCCTGGGACAAGGTCATGAACCTGAACATCCGCGGCCTGTTCCTGCTGAGCCAGCGCATCGGCAAGCTGTCAATGATCCCGCGCCGCTATGGCCGCATCATCAACGTGGCGTCGATCGCGGGCCTGGCCGGCAACCCGCCGGGCAGCATGGAGACCATTGCCTACAACACCTCCAAGGGTGCGGTGGTCAACTTCACGCGCACGCTGGCGGCCGAGTGGGGCGAGCACAACATCACCGTCAATGCACTCGCGCCGGGCTTCTTCCCGTCGAAGATGACCAAGGGCTCGCTCGAGCGCCTGGGCGTGGAGGCCATGTGCGCCGGCGTGCCGCTGCACCGCCTGGGCGACGACGAGGACCTGAAGGGTGCGGCGCTGCTGTTTGCCAGCGACGCCGGCAAGCACATCACCGGCCAGATCCTGGCGGTGGACGGCGGCGTCAGCGCGGTCTGAGTCGGGCTTGCCGGCGCCGCGGCTTGGCGGAACGCCGGATTGCGCTCAAACTTGGGGCCGGCGCGAGGCGGCTGCCTCGCAGGTACTCATTATCCGGACTCGCAATTGCCATGAACCAGTTCAAAGGTCCCCTGACCCACATTCCCTTCCTCGCCGACCTCGGCGTGACGTGCAACCTTGCCGAAGGCGGCTGCAGCGAGATCGCGCTGCCGATCGAGAAGCGCCACCAGAACAGCTGGGACATGGCCCACGGCGGCGTGATCATGACGCTGCTCGACGTGGCCATGGCGGTGGCCGGCCGCAGCAGCGACGCGGATGGCCGGGGCGTGGTCACCATCGAGATGAAGACCAGCTTCATGGCGCCGGGGCGCGGCGCGCTGACCGCGCGCGGCACCACCGTGCACCGCACCACCACCATGGTGTTCTGCGAAGGCGAGATCGTCGATGCCGACGGCAAGACCGTGGCGCGCGGCTCGGGCACCTTCAAGTACATCCGGCGCATGCCGCCGCAGCGCCCGGGTGAAACCGATACCGGTGCCGACGGCTGAGCGCCGGCACCGATGCAGCAGACGGGGCAGCGCGGCTGACCCTCCCGACGCAGTATTCGAGCCGTTCCATATTCCTACTGAAAGGAATCGATCATGTCCAAAACGTTTAAGCGCATCGTCCTGGCCTCGCGTCCCGAAGGCGCGGTGACGCCGGCCAATTTCCGCCTGGAAGAAGTGCCCGTGCCGCAGATCGCCGACGGCCAGGTGCTGGTGCGCAACCACTACCTGTCGCTGGACCCGTACATGCGCGGCCGCATGAACGACAGCAAGTCCTATGCCGCGCCGCAGCCGCTCGATGAGGTCATGATCGGCGGCACCGTGGGCGAAGTGGTGGAAAGCAGGAACAGCAAGTTCAAGCCGGGCGACAAGGTGGTCGGCATGTTCGGCTGGCAGGAGATGGGTGTCAGCGACGGCACCGGCCTGCAGCCGGTCGACACCACGCATATCCCGCTGTCGGCCTACCTGGGCTCGGTCGGCATGCCGGGCGTGACCGCCTGGTATGGCCTGAACAAGATCATCCTGCCCAAGCCGGGCAAGACCATCGCGGTCAGCGCGGCCTCCGGCGCGGTGGGCAGCGTGGTCGGGCAACTGGCCAAGCTGGCCGGCTGCCGCGCGGTCGGCTTTGCCGGCGGCAAGGACAAGTGCGACTACGTGGTCAATGAGCTGGGCTTCGATGCCTGCATCGACTACAAGGCGGCCAAGGATCCCAAGGAGCTCTACACGATGCTCAAGGAAGCCACCCCGGACGGCATCGACGGCTATTTCGAGAACGTCGGCGGCGATATCCTGGACGCCGTGCTGACGCGCATGAACGCCTTCGGCCGCATCGCCATGTGCGGCATGATCGCGGGCTATGACGGCCAGCCGCTGCCGCTGAAGAACCCGCAGCTGATCCTGGTGTCGCGCCTGACCATCGAAGGCTTTATCGTCTCCGAGCACATGGAAGTCTGGCCGCAGGCGCTGAAGGAACTGGGCACCGCCGTGGCACAGGGCAAGCTCAAGTTCCGCGAGAGCATTGCCGAAGGCCTGGCCAGCGCGCCGGAAGCCTTTATCGGCCTGCTCAAGGGCAAGAACTTCGGCAAGCAGCTGGTCAAGTTGGTCTGACCGGCGCATGCAGGGCCGCGGCGCGCCTGCCGGGCGCGCCGCGGGCAACGGATTTCACCACAATAAAATGGAGACACCGATGAATGCCCCGCAAGCCCCGCAAATCCAGAGCGACGACGAGATCGGCGCCGGCCTGCCCGAAGAGGTCAAGGCCCGCTACCGCAACCTGCCGCGCCCGCCGCAGTTCGCCACCGCCGCCGAAGAGCGCCTGCACCGCAAGCAGCGCCTGGCCGCGGCTTTCCGGCTGTTTTCTAGGTTCGGTTTCGATGAAGGCGTGGCCGGCCATATCACCGCGCGCGACCCGGAGTTTCCCGATACCTTCTGGGTCAATCCCTTCGGCGTGCATTTCAGCCAGGTCAAGGTCTCCAACCTGATCCGCTGCGACCACCACGGCGACGTGGTGGAGGGTGACTACCCAGTCAATGCCGCGGCCTTCGCCATCCATTCGCGCGTGCACCAGACCCGCTCCGACGCGGTCGCGGCCGCGCATTCGCACAGCACCCATGGCCGCGCGTGGTCCACGCTGGGCCGCCCGCTCGATCCGCTCACGCAGGATGTGTGCGCGTTCTACCAGGACCATGCGGTCTATGACGATTTCGGCGGCGTGGTGGTGGAACTCGACGAGGGCCAGCGCATTGCCAATGCGCTGGGCCAGAACAAGGCCGCCATCCTGCAGAACCATGGCCTGCTGACGGTCGGCAAGACCGTGGACGAAGCCGCCTGGTGGTTCATCACCATGGAGCGCTCCTGCCAGGTCCAGTTGCTGGCCGAAGCCGCAGCGGCGCGCACCCAGGCGCCGCTGAAGCTGATCTCCGATGCGGCCGCGCGCCAGGCCTATTCGATCGTCGGCACGGCGCAGGCGGGCTGGTTCCAGTTCCAGCCGCTCTATGCGCGCATCGTCAAGGAACAGCCGGACCTGCTGGACTGAATCCGCATGGCACCCGCTGGCAAACATGGAGGTGGACCGCATGGCCGACATCATTCTTCATCAGTACGCAACTTCGCCATTCTCAGAGAAGGTGCGCCTGCTGCTGGGCGCCAAGGGACTGGCGTGGCAGGCGGTGGAAATCCCCGCCATCCTGCCCAAGCCTGACCTGCTGGCGCTGACCGGCGGCTACCGCCGCACGCCGGTGATGCAGGTCGGTGCCGATATCTACTGCGATACCGCGCTGATCTGCGAGGTGCTGGACGCGCTGGCGCCCGCGCCGGCGCTGTATCCGCCGGCCCAGGCCGCGGCGGCGCGGGTCGCGGCAGCCTGGTTCGATGCTGCGCTGTTCACGGCGTCGGTGACCTATGTGTTCCAGCCAGCCGGCGTTGCCAGCATGCTGGGCCACCTGTCGCCGGCGCAGGTCCAGGCCTTTAGCGCCGACCGCAAGGCCATGCGCGGCGACACCAATGCGCTGCGCATGCCGTTGCCCGAAGCCACCGCGCTGCTGCATGAAACGTTCGGTCAACTGGAAACGCAGTTCGCGGCCGGGATCGAGCATGTGGCCGGGCCGGCGCTGTCGGTTGCCGACTTCTCGCTGTACCACAACCTCTGGTTTATCCGCCGCGCCGGCGCGCTGGCGCAGCTGCTGGAGGCTTACCCGCGCCTGCAGGCCTGGTATGCGCGCATGAACACCTTCGGCCATGGCCGGCCGCGCGTGATCGACAGCGAGGACGCGATCGGCGCCGCGCGCAGTGCCGATCCGGTCGTGCTGGATGAGGGTGTCATCGCCGATGCCGGGCTGCAGGCCGGCGACCCCGTCACCGTCACGCCCACCGACTATGCGCGCGACCCGGTGGCCGGCGTGCTGCTGTCGCTGACCGCGCGCCGCGTCACGCTGCGCCGCCAGGACCCGCGCGCCGGTGCGCTCAATGTGCATTTCCCACGGCAGGGCTACCAGGTGCAGCGCGCCGCCTGAGCGCGCGCACTCACACGGCCGCCGTTCCCCAAACGAATCACGCGACAGGACAGACGATATGAAGGATTTCTCCAACAAGGTGGCTGTCATTACCGGCGGCGCCTCGGGCTTCGGCAAGGAGTTTGCCAACATTGCCGCCGACCTCGGCATGAAGCTGGTGCTGGCGGATGTGCAGGAAGACGCGCTGGACGCGACCGTAGCGGAATTCAAGGCAAGCAATGTGCCGGTGATCGGGCTGCGCACGGACGTCTCGCGTGCCGACCAGGTGCAGGCGCTGGCCGATGCCGCCATCGAGGCCTTCGGCCAGGTCAACCTGCTGTTCAACAACGCCGGCGTGGGCGCGGGCGGCCTGATCTGGGAGAACTCCGAGAAGGACTGGGAGTGGGTGCTGGGCGTCAACCTGTACGGCGTGGTGCACGGCGTGCGCATCTTCACGCCGCTGATGCTGGCCGCGGCAGGGAAGGATCCGGCCTACCAGGGCCATATCGTCAACACGGCATCGATGGCGGGCTTGCTGAACCCGCCGGCAATGGGCGTATACAACGTGTCCAAGCACGCGGTGGTGGCGTTGACTGAAACCCTGTACCAGGACCTGGGCCTGGTGACGGAGCAGGTGCGCTGCTCGGTGCTGTGCCCGTACTTCGTGCCCACCGGCATCAACCAGTCCCAGCGCAACCGGCCCGCCGACCTGGCCAACCAGGCGCCGCCGACGCGCTCGCAGCTGGTGTCGCAGGCCTTGTCGGACAAGGCCGTCGGCTCCGGCAAGGTGACCGCCGCCGAGGTCGCGCAGCTGACCTTCGATGCCATCCGCGACGAAAGCTTCTATATTTATTCCCACCCCCAGGCGCTCGCTCCCGTGCGCCAGCGCTTCGAGGATATCGTCGGGCAGCGCAATCCCGGCGATCCGTTTGCCGACAAGCCCGAGGTCCGCGCGGGCCTCGTTGCCGCGCTGCGCGGCTGACGCCAGCACAACGCCACAACGAAGAGGACCGCATATGGAGAACAACATGGCTGCCCCCGCCGCCGTGATCCGCCACCTGCAGTACGCCACGCTGCCCAACGGCACCCGCCTGCACTACGCCAGCGCGGGCGAGCGCGGCAAGCCGCTGATGCTGTTCGTGCACGGCTTTCCTGAATTCTGGTTCGAATGGGAGGCCCAGCTGGCCGAGTTCGGGCGCACGCATTTTGCCGTGGCGCCGGACTTGCGCGGCTACAACCTGTCGAGCAAGCCCGCCGAGGTCGAGGCCTACCGGCCGCGCCATATCGTCGAAGACCTGGTGCAGCTGGTCAGCGCGCTGGGCTATGACCAGGCCGTGGTGGTGGCGCACGACTGGGGCGGCGCGATCTGCTGGAACCTGGCAATCCAGTTCCCGCGGCTGGTGCGCCAGCTCATCATCGTCAACTCGCCGCACCCGTACCTGTTTGCGCGCGCACTGGCCACCGATCCCGAGCAGCAGGCCGCTTCCGCCTACATGAACTGGCTGCGCAAGCCGGGCGCGGAAAAGGCGCTGGCCGCCAACGACTTCGCGCTGCTGGACCGGATGCTGGCCGATGCCGACGGCAAGCCGGCGGCCTGGTACACGCCCGAGACGCGCGCCAGGTACCACGCGGCATGGTCCCAGCCGGGCGAAGGCCAGGACGCCGGCGTCCATCCGCTCACTGGCGGCGTCAATTTCTACCGCGCCTCGCCCATGCACCCGCCGGGTGAGGGCGAGCCGCCGCCGGACATCTCGCGCCTGGATCCGGCCGCCTTTGTGGTCAGGGTGCCCACGCTGGTGATCTGGGGCGAGCGCGACCGCGCGCTGCCGAAATCACTGGTGGACGGGCTGGGTGACTTCGTGCCGGACCTGCGCGTGGAACGCATCCCCGAGGGCACCCACTGGGTGGTCCACGAGCAGCCGGAGCGGGTCAACCTGCTGATCCGCAGCGCGCTGCCGGTGTCCTGATCCGGGCAAGACCAGCCCCAGGGGGCTGGTCTTGCCTTCTTCCTCTTCCATCGCCATCGCAGCGTCGCCCATGGCAGACGCGTCGCATGCGGCGGCCGATGCGGCCAAGGCGGCCAGGTACATGGCCCGTCGTTTCCTCACATCCATTCCATCTCCTCTTGCGTCAGGCGAACCGGTCATGCTCCGGCAGGTTTGCCGGCATTGGTTTGCGCTGGTCCCTTAGTGGTATCTAACTGACGCCAGTGGTATTGATGGGCGGAAGGGAAGACAGCGGCCGCGCGCCAACTTGACGCGCAGCACATCGATGCCGAGCGCCATCGCTGCTCGCCACAGTGACCGAGCGCGGCGACGAGATCATCGGCCATTCATGGTGCTGATGATCCGGCGCACCACGCTGGGCCGCGCCACGCTGGAGACGGAACGCGCGATCGGAGCGCAGCGATGAGCGCCATATCCCGGGGCGGACCTTGTTCGGCAAGATCTGGCAGGCGCATGCCATTGCCGAACTGGGCGGCGCCAGCCTGCTGCATATCGACCGCGTCTTCCTGCACGAGCGCACCGGCAGCATCGCGCTGAGCTCGCTGCGCGCGTCCGGGCGGCGCGTGCGCGCGCCGGCGCTGGCGTTCTGCACCATGGACCATATCGTCGATACGCGGCCCGGGCGCAACGACAGCACGCTGATGCCGGGCGGCGAGGCCTTTATCACCAGCATGCGCGACAGCGCCAGGCGCGAGGGCATCCGGCTGTTCGATCTCGGCGATCCCGGCCAGGGCATTGTCCATGTGGTGTCGCCGGAGCAGGGCATTGCCTTGCCCGGCGCCACCGTGGTCTGTCCCGACAGCCATACCTGCACGCAGGGCGGCCTGGGCGCGCTGGCCTGGGGCATCGGCTCGTCCGAGGCGGAACACGCGCTGGCGACGCAGACGCTGCGCGTGACGCGGCCGCGCGATCTGCCAGAAGGCATCGGGGATCGATTCCACCGGCAAGCGCGCGGTGGCCGCGATCAACGGCGTGCGTCCGTCGGCCGATGACAGCCAGGCGGTGTTGCGTGTGGGCCTGCGCCACAAGTTCTGACGCAGGCGGTTCGGGCCGCGGGGCATGCCCCGCGGTCTGTCTCAGGTCAGGCGCTCGCGGTAAAGCCGGTAATTCTCGTCGTCGAAGCAGACGAAGGTGACCTGCTCGATCTCGGGCGCCGCGGCCAGTGCCTCGCGCACCGCGGCGATGGCGATATCCGCCGCGCGCTCGCGCGGGAAGGCGTAGATGCCGGTGCTGATATTGGGAAAGGCCAGCCTGCGCAGGTGGTGCTGCGCCGCCAGCCGGATGCTGTTGCGGTACGCGTTGGCGAGCAGTTCGTCCTCGCCCTGGTCGCCGCCGTGCCAGACCGGCCCGACCGCGTGGATCACGTATGGCGCGGCCAGGCGCCCGCCGGTGGTGATGACCGCCTCGCCGGTGGGGCAGCCGCCCTGCGCGTCGCGAATCGCGCGGCAGGCCTCCATGATGGCGGAGCCGCCGGCCCCGTGGATGGCCCCGTCGACGCCGCCGCCGCCCAACAGGCCGCTATTGGCCGCGTTGACGATGGCATCGACTTCCATCCGGGTGATATCGCCATGGACTACCTGCAAGTGCTCGCCGCTCATGTTGTCTCCTGCGCTGTGGAGGGAGGGCCGCCGGACAGCCGCTTGGTCGGTCTGCCCGGCGGGAAGCTGCTGTGTGCTACATGGTGTGCTACATGGACTGCTCAAGCATACGCCGATAATCCGCTGCGCTGGCTTCTTTCGGGTTGGTCTTGTGGCAGTGGTCGACCAGCGCACCGGCAATCACCTTGTCGAACATGTCCTCGGTGACGCCCATCTGGCGCAGCCCGGTGGGCAGGCCCAGGCGCGCGGTCAGGTCGTGCACGGCCTGCGCGATATCGGCGCCGTCGGGCAGGTGCATGGCGCGGCGCAGGCGTGCATAGCGGTCGTCGCGCACCACCGTGGGCGCGTCGGCATTGAAGCGCAGCACCGCGGGCATCACCACTGCATTGAGCGTGCCGTGGTGCAGGCCGGTGCGGCCGTCGATCTTCAGCCCGCCCAGCGGGTGCGACAGCGAATGCACGCAGCCCAGCCCCTTCTGGAAGGCCATCGCGCCCTGCATCGATGCGCTCATCATGTTCAGGCGCGCGTCGCGGTCCTGGCCGTCGCGGGTGGCGCGCTCGATGTGGCCCCAGCCGCGCTCCAGGCCGTCCAGCGCAATGCCGTCCGCGGGCGGGTTGAAGGCAGGGGCCAGGAAGGTCTCGATGCAGTGCGCGATTGCATCCATGCCGGTGGCCGCGGTCAGCCCGGCGGGCAGCCCCAGCGTCAGTTCCGGGTCGCAGACGGCGGACTTGGGCAGCAGGTGCCAGGAATGGAAGCCCAGCTTGCGGCCGTCGTCCAGGATGATGATGGCGCCGCGCGCCACCTCGCTGCCGGTGCCCGAGGTGGTGGGCACCGCGATCAGCGGCGCCGCCTTGTCCGTGATCTTGCCGCTGCCGCCTTCGATGGTGGCATAGGTGGTCAGTTCGCCCTCATGCGTGGCCAGGATGGCGATGCCCTTGGCCAGGTCGATCGACGATCCGCCGCCCACCGCCACCAGCCCGTCGCAGCCGGCCTCGCGGTACTGCGCGGCGGCCTTGCGCACCATGGCCTCGGTCGGGTTCGACGGGGTTTCATCGAACACTGCAACCTGCAGGCCCTGCATCGCATCGACGGCACGCTGCGCCACGCCGGCGGCGACCACGCCCTTGTCGGTCACCAGCAGCGGGCGGCGGATGCCGATGCGCTCGCATTCGGACTTGAGCAGGCTTACCGCGCCGAAATCCAGGTGGATGTGGGTCAGATAGTAGATAAACGCCATGTTTGCTTGTCTCCTGCCGGGATCTGCCGCCAAATTGTCTTTTGCATGGGCCTGGAGCGGATGCTCGCCAGGCACGCTGTCTTGGGTTTCAATGGACCTGCACTACTGCGTTTCCGGAGCCCTCGGGATCGCTCCAGCCGATCATCGCGCAAAAACTTGCCGCGTGGCAGGCTGACAGGGACTTTTCGGGGTTATCTCGTACTGCCGGGCGCCTGGAACATCTGGCATCATACTAAAATCGAACGATCGTTCACAATTCGAACTTCTCCCGATGCGGGCGACGCGCCAGAGCTTCTGCGCGCCGCTGGTACCGGGTCCGGATCCGCGTCATTCCCTATGTCCGCCGCACCGCCTTCCAACCCTGATGCGCCCGCCACGCCCGGCCTGCCGTCCAGCCCGCTCGACCCGCAGGTGGCCGCGCTGCTGGAGCTGATCGCGCGCGCCAAGCGGCCGCCGATCCACGCGATGGAGCCGGAGGACGCCAAGATCGCCTACGAGAAAAGCGCGCCGATCCTGGATATCAACCCGCCGCCCGTGTATATGGCGGAAGACCTGCTGGTGCCGGCGCGCGACGGCCACGCCATTCCGGCAAGGCTGTACACCCCGCGCGAGGCCAGCTGGACTGAACCGCTGCCCTTGCTGGTGTATTTCCATGGCGGCGGCTTCACGGTCGGCAGCGTCAATTCGCACGATCCGCTGTGCCGGCTGCTGTGTGGCCAGGCGGACTGCATGGTGCTGTCGGTGGACTACCGGCTCGGGCCGCAATGGCGTTTCCCGACGGCGGCCAACGACGCCTTCGACGTGCTGCACTGGGTCTTCGCCGAAGCCGACCGGCTGGGTGCCGACCCGGCGCGCATCGCACTGGGAGGCGACAGCGCCGGCGGCACGCTGGCCGCGGCGTGTGCCGTGGAGGCCCGCAATACTAGCCTGGCGCCCGTGCTGCAGCTGCTGATCTATCCCGGCACCTGTGCGCGCCAGGACACGCCGTCGCACCGCGCGCTGGCCGATGGCTACCTGCTGACGGCGGACATGATCCGCTGGTTCTTTGCCCAGTACCTGGACCAGGAATCCAGCCGCGACGACTGGCGTTTCGCCCCGCTGGACGGCGGCGGCACCGGCGCCGAGGTGCGCGGCACATGCCCGGCCTGGATCGCCGTGGCCGGCTACGACCCGCTGCACGACGAGGGCGTGGCCTACGCAGAGAAGCTGCGCGCCGCGGGCGTCGCCGCCACGCTGGCGGACTACCCCGGCATGATCCATGATTTCTTCAAGCTGGGCCGGTTCGTGCCGGCGGTGGCGCAGGCACATGCCGACGCCGTTGCCGCGCTGCGCGCCGCGTTCGGCACACCGCACAACTAGACCAGCAGCCACGGTCAGGGCCGCACCGGCCCGGCCTTCCATTTTCAGCAGTGACTTGCAGCACAAGGAGACATAGTCAAATGCAACGCCGCCACTTCATCGCCCGCGCGGGCATCGCCGCCGCCACCGCGGCACTGGGCTTTGCCGCCATGCCTGTCCAGGCACAGGCCGACAAGTTCCCGCAGCGCCCGATCCGCCTGGTGATCGGCTACACCGCCGGCGGCTCCACGGATATCCCGTTCCGCGTGCTGGCCGACAACGCCTCGAAGATCCTGGGCCAGCCCGTGATCGTCGAGAATAAGCCCGGCGCGGGCGGCGTGCTGCCCGCGCAGATGATGCAGGCCACCGCGCCGGACGGCTACACGCTGGCCCAGGTTGCCATGCCGGTCTACCGCCTGCCGTACACCACCAAGATCAACTGGGACCCGGTCAAGGACCTGAGCTACATCATCAACCTCGCCGGCTATTCGTTCGGCCTGGTGGTGCCGGCCGATTCGCCGATCAAGACGATGCAGGAATACATCGCCTACGCCAAGGCCAATCCGGGCAAGCTGACCTACGGCTCGCCGGGCTCCATGACCACGCTGCACCTGACCATGGAAGAGCTGGCCATGAAGCAGGGCGTGCAGTTCTCGCACATCCCCTACAAAGGCAATTCCGAATCGATGCAGGCGCTGCTGGGCGGCCACGTGATGTCGGTGGCCGACACGCCGGCATGGGCACCGTATGTGGAGCAGGGCAAGCTGCGCCTGCTGTCGACCTGGGGCGAGAAGCGCTCGGCGCGCTTCCCCAACGTGCCGACGCTGAAGGAACTGGGCATCGGCATCGTGCAGACCTCGCCGTTCGGCCTGGTCGCGCCCAAGGGCACCGACCCGAAGATCGTGCAGAAGCTGCATGACGCCTTCAAGAAGGCCATGGACATGCCCAACTACCGCGAGTCGCTGGCCAAGTTCGACATGGAGCCGTACTACATGAACAGTCAGCAATACGCGCAGTTTGCGGCTGACACGGTCAAGAAGGAAAAGGCGATCATCGAGAAGCTGGGGCTGGCCAAGGCGCAATAAGGGCAATCAGCCTGACGCCACCATCATCGATCCAGGCCGCCGCGCCTGCCGGCCCTGTCCGGCGGGCCGGCGGCCTGGTGCTTTGACAAGCCACGACAAACAAGGAGACCAAGCCGATGGCCAAAGAGGATTTCCGCCACAGCATCCCGCTGCGCGTGCGCTGGGCCGAAGTCGATCCGCAGTCGATCGTCTTCAATGCGCACTACCTGACTTACTGCGATATCTGCGTGACCGAGTACTGGCGCGCACTGGGCATCCGCTACCCGGAAGACGTGCTGCACGCGCATGGCGTGGACATCTTCGTGGTCAAGTCCACGCTGGAGTACCATGCCTCGGCGCGCTTTGACGACGAGCTGGAAATCCGCGGCCGTATGTCTCGCCTGGGGCGCTCGAGCATGCTGTTCCGGGTGGAGATGTTCCGCGGCGACGAACACCTGATCACCGGTGAGATCGTCTATGTGTGCGCGGACCCGGCTACGCAGAAGTCGGCGGCGATCCCGGGGCAGGTAAGGGAGACGATTGAAGAGTATGAGGTGGTGAAGCCGGCGGTGTGAGGCAAGGCGTCACTGAATGACGCCGCCCGCTTTGCCGGTAGCGCGCCGCTGGATTCCAGGTGCAGCAAGAATTACTGCCGGGATCCTGCATCAGCTGTCGCGACCTGTAACACAAAGATGTTGGTAAGTAGGGATCGCTTGCCTAGAATCGGTGTGAGCCAGTGCTCACAGAGGATCTTCGTTGCCGAAGCATTCTTTAGGAAGGCAATGTCGAATCACAAACCATGAGGAGACGGCAATGACCATGCGTAAGCTGCCTGCAGTCGGCTTGACAGTGATGATGGTGCTCGCTTTTACGGCGGCGAGCGCCCAGCAGAAACCGGAATCAACAGCCCCACAAAGCGCAGAATCCAGCCAGATTCCGCCAGCGCCATCGACTACCGCCGAAGCCAAGGCCAGAATCTCCGAGCGTTTCAAGATTGCCGATACCAACCACGACGGGAAGCTAAGCCGCGAAGAAGCCCAGGCAGGCGCGCCGGTAATCTACAAGCACTTTGACAAGATCGATGTCAAGAAATCGGGTTACGTCACCGAACGTCAGATCGGTGCGTACTGGACATCGAAGTCCAAGGCACAGCAACAGAAAGAGGATCCCATCTGGAACTGACGTCTTCGCCTCTGCTTGGTCCGATCCCCTCTCCCGCGCGCGGGAAAGGGGGCCGGCCTGCGGGAGATGCCGGCATGTCGCGAAGGAAGCCGGCCTGGCTTTACTTGCTCAGCCCGGCATCCTCCATATAAGCCCGAATCACCTCATCGAAGCTCGCATCGCTCTGGAACCCCAGAGACTGCGCACGCTCCGCATTCCACGCCGCCGGCCACGTGCCGACGATCTTCTCGACACGTTCCTCACGCTCCCACGTTACGCGATCGGCCACCGCATTGCCTGCCACGCGGCGCAGCGCATCGACCATGCCGGCTGCCGTCACCGACAACCCCGGCAGGTTGACCACGCGGCGATTGCCCAGCCGCTCGCCAGGCAGCTCGATACCATTGGCCAGCGCCGCTACGGCCGCACGCGGCGACAGCAGCCACAGCGGCGTTTCCGGCGCCACCGGGCAGTTCGCAGCGACGCCTGACAGCGGCTCACGGATGATGCCACTGGCAAACGATGAAGCCGCCGCATTGGGCTTGCCCGGCCGCACGCTGATGGTCGGCAGGCGCAGCACGCGTCCGTCGACAAAGCCGCGGCGGCTGTAGTCCGACAGCAGCAGCTCGCCGATGGCCTTCTGCGCACCGTATGACGATTGCGGGTTCAGCGCGGTATCGTCCTGCACCACCGGCGGCAGCTCACCGCCATAGACTGCGACCGAGCTGGTGAACAGCACGCGCGGTTGATGGCCCAGCTCGCGGCAGGTTTCGAGCAGCGCGCGCGCGGCGTCGAGGTTGACGCGCATGCCGAGATCGAAATCCGACTCGGCCTGGCCGCTGACCACGGCCGCCAGGTGGAACACGGCGCCGGTGTCCTTGTCGATGGCCTGGCGCAGCACGGCCGGGTCGGACAGGTCGCCCGTCACCACGCGCACGCGCGCATCATCCAGCCCTTGCGGCGCCACTACGTCCAGCAGCGTCAGGCGGTTGATGGCCACGGGATGGCCGTCCAGGTTCAGGGTGCCGCGTTGCAGCAGCAGGCGGGCCAGTTGCAGGCCAAGGAAGCCGGCGCCGCCGGTAATCAGTACGTTCATGGCAGGAGAGATTCGTTCTTTGAGTCTGGCCGAAGGATCAGTGGCCGAGGTAAGGCTTGAGCCAGCCCAGGCCCTCGGAAGTGCCGGCGCGGGGGCGATATTCGCAGCCGATCCAGCCTTCGTAGCCGAGCCCGTCGATGACCTCGAACAGATAGGGATAGTTCAGTTCGCCCAGGTCCGGTTCGTGGCGCTCGGGCACGCCGGCGATCTGGATATGGCCAATGCCGGACATGTCGCGCTTCAGTTTCATCGCGATATCGCCCTCAACGATCTGGCAGTGATAGCAATCGAACTGCACCTTCAGGTTGGCCGCGCCGATCTCCTTGCAGATTGCCTGAGCATCGTCCTGGCGGTTCAGGAAGTAGCCTGGCATGTCGCGCGTGTTGATCGGTTCGAGCACGATGGTGATGCCCTGTGCGGCAGCGGCCTTGGCGGCGAAGGCCACGTTCTCCAGGTAGGCGGCGCGGTGGCGGGGGCGGTCGGCGTTGGCCGGTACCAGCCCGGCCATCACGTGCACGCGGTCATTGCCGATCACGCCAGCGTATTCCAATGCGCGGCCGACGGCGTCGCGGAACTCCGCCTCGCGACCCGGCAGTGCGGCCAGGCCGCGCTCACCGGCTGCCCAGTCGCCCGGCGGGGCGTTGAACAGCGCCTGGGTGAGACCGTTCGCGTCCAGGCGCGCGCGCAGGTCGGTGGCGGCGTGCTCGTAGGGGAACAGGTACTCCACCGCCCGGAAGCCGTCCGCCGCGGCAGCGGCGAAACGGTCCAGGAAAGCGTGCTCGTTGTACATCATCGAGAGATTTGCGGCGAAGCGCGGCATTCGGAACTCCAAAGCGGTAGTACGGAACCGGCCCGCTCGACGCTACGTCGAAAGCGGGCCGGCCAGGATCAGCGGTTGACCAGTTTAGCGGGCGTCAGCCACACCAGCAGGGCGCCGACGACCAGGATCGCGGACAGCACGTACATGGGCAGCTGCGTACTGTGCGTCATGTCTTTCAGCGCGCCGACCATGTACGGCGATACGAATCCGGCCAGGTTGCCGACCGAATTCACCACGGCAATACCAGAAGCGGCGGCAATGCCCGACAGGAACGAGGTCGGCAGCGACCAGAACAGAGGCGCGCAGGTCAGCACTCCGGCAGCGGCCAGCGACAGTGCGGCGATGGCCACCGTTGTATTGTTGGTGAACGAGGCAGCAATGGCAAAGCCCAAGGCACCCATCAGCGCCGGCACGATCAGGTGCCAGCGGCGCTCGCGGCGTGCGTCGGCGCTGTGGCCCAGGATGTTCATCACGACCACGGCGCAGATGAACGGGATCGCCGACAGCAGGCCGATGTTCAGGTTGCCGGTCACGCCGCTGGCCTTGACCAGCGTGGGCATCCAGAAGGTCAGTGCGTACTGGCCGGTGACGAAGCAGAAGTAGATCAGGCACATCCACCACACGCGGCGGTCGGAGAACACCGCGCCCAGCGAGTGGCCGTGGGACTTGCCGGCGGCGGTGGCGGCGTTAAGGGCGTTGCGCTGGTCTTCCTCGATATTGCGCTTGAGCACGCGCTTTTCATCGGCGTCGAGCCATGGCGCCTTGTCGATGCCGTCGCGCAGCACGAAGATCGTCACCACGCCGATCACGAACGCGGGCAGCGCCTCGATCAGGAACATCCATTGCCAGCCGCGCATATCGTGCACGCCGTTGAAGGCATCCATGATCCAGCCCGACAGCGGGTTGCCGAACATGCCTGCAATGGGGATGCCCGACATGAACAGCGCGATCATCTTGCCGCGGCGGTTGGCCGGGAACCAGTAGGTCAGGTACAGGATCACGCCGGGATAGAAGCCCGCTTCGGCCAGGCCGAGCAGGAAGCGCATCGTGTAGAACTGTGTCGGCGTCTTCACGAACAGGAACAGCGCCGAGATGATGCCCCAGGTGATCATGATGCGCGCGATCCAGATGCGCGCGCCGATGCGGTGCATCAGCAGGTTGCTGGGCACCTCGAACAGGAAGTAGCCGATAAAGAACAGCCCGGCGCCGAGGCCGAACACGGTTTCGGAGAAGGCCAGGTCCTGGCCCATCTGCAGCTTGGCGAAGCCGACGTTGACGCGGTCGAGGTAGGCGACCACGTAGCACAGCATCAGGAACGGCATGACGCGCCAGAACACCTTGCTGTAGGCGCGCTTTTCGATCTGGGCTTCGGTGTCCAGCCGGGCGTTGCCGCCCAGGCTGTCAAGGGCGGGCACGCTCGCCGCCGGTTGGTTTGGATTCACGGTGGTCTCCGGGTATGGTGGTGGGTCTAATGCGGCGGCGCGCGGAATGCATGCATGCGCGTCCCCCGCACGGTGGCCGCAAGGCAACCGCGCCGGGTGAAGCCGTCGTTTATCGGGAAATGCCGGGTGGCGGTGTTACCAGCGCGCCTGGAAGGCGTCGCGCAACTCAGCCAGTGCGCCGTCGGGCAGCGCCGCGCGGGCGGCGAAGCCCGGCGTGTCTTTCATCGTCATCCATAGCTTGGCGGTCTCCTCCAGTTCTTCCAGCGCGAACGCGGCGCGCGAGACGCTGGATTCCCACACCACCGGGCCAAGGCGCTCCAGCAGCACGCCGCGCACCTGCGCGGCCAGCGTGGCCACGCGCGCGGCCACGGCCGGATCGCCGGGGCGATGGTAGGGAATCAGCGGGATATGGCCAACCTTCATCACGTAGTAGGGCGTGAGCGGCGGCAGTACGTCGTCCGGTTGCCAGACACCGGCCAGCGTCAGGGCCACGAGGTGCGTCGAGTGCGTATGCACCACGGCGTGCGCCCCGGGGTTGTTGTCGTAGATCGCGCGATGCAGCGTCAGCGTCTTGGACGGCTTGTCGCCGGAGACCCAGCTGCCATCGGTGGCCACCTTGGCGACCGCGGCCGGGTCCATCAGCCCCAGGCAGGCATCGGTCGGCGTGATCAGCCAGCCGTCGTCCAGCCGCGCGCTGATATTGCCGGCCGAGCCCACGGTGTAGCCGCGCTGGTACAGGCTGGCGCCGATGCGGCAGATCTCTTCGCGCAGCTGGTTTTCCGTACTCATGACTGGCCTCCAAGCTGGCGCAGCGCCTCGTCAAAGAAGTCCGGGCCGCCGAAGTTGCCTGACTTGAGCGCCAGCGCCAGCGGCTTTGCATCCAGCGTGACGGTGGCCGGCACGCCCGGTGCAATCTGCGCGCCGATGCGCAAGGCGCGCACGCCCAGCGCCTGCACCACCGCGCCGGAGGTTTCGCCGCCAGCCACGACGAAGCGGCGCGTGCCGCGCGCCAGCAGCCCGGCGGCAACGGTGGCCAGGCACTGTTCGACGAGGTGTCCTGCGCGCTCAACGCCCAGTTCGGCCTGCACCGCCTTGACCTCGTCGGGGCTGGAGGTCGCGTAGATCAGCACAGGTTCGTCATGGGCGGCAGCAAAGGCCAGCGCCGCGTCGGCCACGGCTTCGCCGCGCGCCAGCGCGAGCGGGTCGATGCGCAGTGCCGGGCGCCCTTGCTCCAGCCAGCGTGCCACCTGGCCATTGGTCGCGCGCGAGGCGCTGCCGGCCAGCACCACGCCCGGGCCGTCGATGGCAGGCACCGAAGCGGCGTCACCGCGCTGCGGCAGCAGGCCGGCGCGGCGGAAATTCCCCGGCAGACCCAGCGCGATGCCGGAGCCGCCGGTAATCAGCGGCAGATTGGCGCAGGCCTCGCCCAGCGTAAACAGGTCCGCGTCGGACACCGCATCGGCAATCGCCAGCCGTACGCCGTCGCTGCGCAGCGCGGCGATGCGCTCGGCCGTGGCCTGCGCGCCGCGTGCCACCGCGTCGTAGCGCAGCAGGCCCACCTTGCTCTTGCTCTGGCGCTGCAGCACGCGCACCAGACTGGCATCGGTCATCGGCGTCAGCGGATGGTGCTCCATGCCCGATTCATTGAGCAGTACGTCGCCCACGAACAGGTGGCCGCGGAAGATGGTGCGGCCGTTCTCGGGGAAGGCCGGGCAGGCGATGGTGAAGTCGCTGTCCAGCGCCGCCAGCAGCGCCTCGGCCACCGGGCCGATATTGCCGGTATCGGTCGAGTCGAAGGTGGAGCAGTACTTGAAGACAAACTGGCGGCAGCCCTGCGCGCGCAGCCATTGCAGCGCGGCCAGCGACTGGGCCACGGCCTCGGTGGCCGGGATGGTGCGGGACTTGAGCGCCACCACCAGCGCATCGGCTTCGCCAATGTCCTGCACGGCGCCCACGTCGGGCAGGCCGATGGTCTGGACCGTGCGCATGCCGTTGCGCACCAGCGTGTTGGCGAGATCGGTGGCGCCGGTGAAATCGTCGGCGATGCAGCCCAGCAGCGGGCGATGGGCGAGGGTGCCTGCGGTCATCGTGCGCCCCTCTTATTCGGCCTTGCCCGGCAGTTCAATGCCCGGGAAGATCTTGATCACGGCCGAGTCGTCCTCGCCGCCATGGCCGGCGGTGGAGGCCATCATGAACATCTGGTGCGCGGCCGCCGACAGCGGCAGCGGGAATTTGCTGTGGCGCGCGGTGTCGAGCACCATGCCCAGGTCCTTGACGAAGATGTCGACCGCCGACAGCGGCGTGTAGTCGCCCTTCAGGATATGGGGCACGCGGTTCTCGAACATCCACGAGTTGCCCGCGCTGTGCGTGATCACGTCATAGAGCGCATCGGGGTCCACACCTTCGCGCAGGCCCAGCGCCATCGCTTCGGCGGCCGCGGCGATATGCACGCCGGCCAGCAGCTGGTTGATGATCTTGACCTTGGAACCCGCGCCGTGCGCGGCGCCCAGGCGATATACCTTGCCGGCGATGGCGGCCAGCACGTCCTCGGCCAGCGAGTAGGCTTCGGCCGGGCCGGAGGTCATCATGGTCATTTCGCCGCTGGCGGCGCGCGCTGCGCCGCCGGAGACCGGTGCGTCCAGCATCAGCAGGCCCTGTTCAGCCAGCCGGCGGCCCAGCGCCAGGGCAAAGCCCGGCGGCACCGTGGCGCTGGCGATTACCAGCGTGCCCGGCTTCATCGCGGCCGCGGCACCGTTGGCACCGAACAGCACGGCCTCGGTCTGCTGCGCGTTGACCACCAGCGTCAGCACCACGTCGCAACGGCTGCCCAGCTCGGCGGGCGAGGCGCACGGCACGCCGCCGGCATCGGCAAAGCGCTGCAGCACTTCGGGGCGCAGGTCGCACGCGCGCACGTTGAAGCCGGCACGCAGCAGCGACTGCGCGACACCAAAGCCCATGGCACCAAGGCCGATGACGCCGATATTCCTGGACATGAAGGGACTCCTGAAACAGATACGGATAATTCGATGGTTCGGGCTTGCGCGCGCGTCAGTTGGTGGCGCAGTGCGCTTCGCCGCTCTCGTCCGCACCCAGCTGGGCCAGCCGGTGCGCGGCGTTGTACATATGGTTCTGCGCGGCATTGCGCGCGGCCAGCGGGTCGCCGGCGCGGATGGCCGCGACGATGGCCTGGTGTTCCTCGCGTACCTGGCGCGAAAAGTCCGCGCGGCGCGCCTCGTTGGTCCGGGTCACGCGCGTGGCCGCTTCCAGGTACTGGCTGAGGAAGGCCAGCGTCTTCAGGAAATACGGGTTGCCGGTGGCCTCGGCGATGGCGCGGTGGAAGGCCACGTCTTCGGCCACGCCGTCGCCGCCTTGCGCAACCTCTTCGTCGAGCCGGGCCAGCGCGGCGTCGATGGCTGCCATCGACGCATCGGTGCGGCGCCGGGCGGCCTGCGCGGCCACCTCGGCCTCGATCGCGCGGCGCAGCTCGACGATCTGCAGCACCGATTCCAGCGTGCCGGTCTCGGTGTAGTCGATGCGCAGCGGCCGGATGCCGGCCTGCAGCGTCACGAACACGCCGCTGCCCTGGCGCGACTCCACGACGCCTTCGTATTTGAGCCGGGAGATGGCTTCGCGCACCACGGTGCGGCTGACGCCGAATTCCTCGGACAGCACCGCCTCGGTCGGCAGCTTGTCGCCGCGGGCAAAGGCGCCGTTCTGGATCTTGTCCAACAACTGTTCGGCGACGTTGTCGGTCAGGGCGCGGGCTGGGACTTTCTGGAACACTGAAGTCTCCGGGTCATTTGGTAATAAGGTCATCATACAAATTTGCTAAAGGGATGCCTCCCCGGGCAAACCCTAGTCTGGTGCGGGAAATATCGCCTTTGATCCACTTTGGTGCGATATGCGCGCCCCGCACCCCTGGCGTATCATGAGCGCCCGCCCGGATTTCGGGCGCTGCCATTCCACCAGCCTGATTGCACCGCCATGCCAGCCACCGTTCTGATCTGCCCCTGGTCCGAAGCCCGCGAACGCGCGCGCGCCATCCGCTACACCGTCTTCGTCGAAGAGCAGGGCGTGCCGGTGGAACTGGAATGGGATGAGTGGGACGAGCCGAGCTGGCACGCGCTGGCGCTGGCCGACGATGGCACGCCGGTCGCCACCGGACGGCTGCTGCCAGATGGCCATATCGGCCGCATGGCCGTGCTGAAAACCGCGCGCGGCACCGGCGTCGGGGCGCTGGTACTAGAAGCGCTGATGGAGAAGGCGGAGCAGCTCGGCTACCCGGAACTGGTACTCAATGCGCAGACGCATGCGGCGCCGTTCTATGCGCGCGTAGGCTTTGCGCAGGTGGGGCCGGAATTCGAAGAGGCGGGCATCCCGCACGTGGAGATGCGCAAGCGGCTGGCCGGCTGAACGCCGGGAATCCGGGCTTCAGCGTGGCGCGGGCACGATGCCGGTGTCGCGTTGCAGGTTCAGCTTGCCGTGGAAGTTGACGTCGCCGATGCGGCCGTCGGCGTCGAAGCTGCGCTCGCTCAGGTCGAAACGGCCATCGTGGCGCACGCGCAGCACTGTGCTGGCGCGCGTGCCGTACAGCGGCGAGCGGATGAATGCCGACGACAGCAGCTTTTCCCATTCCGGCGCCACGCCCGTGGCAGGCAGCTCGAAATCCGCCGCCTGGCGCGCGTCGGCGAGCATTTGCAGGTAGGGCTCGGCGCTGGCGTTGGCCTGGCCGCTGTCGGCGGCCAGCACTTCGGCCAGCGCGCCCACGCGGCTGCGCACCTTGGGCCAGGGCGTGTCGAGCAGGGCGTTGGACAGGCCGTACAGCCCCGGGCGCAGCCGTTGCGGCTGGCGCGAGGCGGAGCGGTTGCTGTACCACCAGAGTTCACGCAGGTCGCTCGCCAGCAGGTTGAAGCCGTTGTAGCAGCCGTCTTCGCCGGTGAGGCCGTCCAGGTAATCGAACGGGGCCGCATGGCCGCGCAGGAAGCCGGCCACCAGCTCGCCGCGCGAGCGCGCGTCGGTGCGTTTTTCGGACGGGGCGCGATAGTTGGTCAGTGCGGCGAAGCGGCCGTCGGCGTTGACGCCCATCCAGGTGCCAGGCTCGCCGATGACTTCCGCCAGGTCGCGCCCGGCCAGCACCTGCGGTGCATCCTGCCACCAGTGCGCGGCCGCCGCGGGGCGGACATAGAATTCATCGCGGTTGCCGGCGACGACCAGGGCATAGTCCGGGTGGGATTGCCAGGCAACCAGGATCAGACACATCGCTTTGCTTCCTTTGCCGCCAGGGTTGCTGCAGTGGCACCCGGCGTACTTCAGTCCAACGGCAGACGCCTACAGCACGTCCAGGTCCACAAAGTGCTCGGCCCGCCGCTCGCCATCCACCCATTGGTCCAACCCGCTCTGCCGCCACAGGCCTTCCAGCGTGGCATCGAAAGCGGGCGGCACGTCGGCGTAACACTCCATCCAGGTCTGCACGCCGGCGCGGGTTTCCGGCCTGCGCATCAGCGTACCACCAATTCCGGTTGCTTCGGCGACCGTCTCCATCCAGCGGTGCCAGTGCGGCAGCGCCTCGGCGGCAACGGCTTCCGGGACGCGGAAATAGACGTACAGGTGATCGCTCATGGCAGGTCCTGTGGGTTCAGCCAGCGGCCTGGGCGGCCTCGCCCAGCGGCACCTCGTAGGGCAGGGTGGCGGTGGTCACCGCCGCGCCCTCGGCGCTGCCCAGGCGCAGCGCGCTGGAGGCGGCATCGATCTTCAGCTCGGCCAGGCCGGCCCAGCCGCCCTGGGGCGCTGGCGCGGCATTGACGATCATGCCGCACGGCTGGCCCGGATCTTCCGGACGATAGATTTCAGCCGCGGGCGCCGGCACTTCGCCTTCGCCCTGGACCAGCCACATGCGGCGCTTGAGCGTGCCGCGGTACTGGCTGCGCGCCACGATTTCCTGGCCGGGATAGCAGCCCTTGCGGAAATTGACGCCGCCGACCAGTTCGAAATTGATCATCTGCGGCACGAACTGCTCTTGCGTGGCCGCGACAATGCGGGGCAGGCCCGACTGCACTTCCAGCCAGTCCCACAGTGCGGGCGACGCATCCTGAAGCGTGGCAGCAAGCGCCGCGCGCACCGCCTCGGCACGCTCGGCCGGCAGCACCAGCTGCCAGCGCGGCTGGCCGGCGCCATCCGGCAGGCGGATCACGGTGACGGCGTCGGCTTCGGCTACGGCAAAGGCAATCTCCGGCACGGGCAGGCTGGCAGCGGCCAGCGCCTTGGCTGCACCGGCCCCGGCGAGACCGAGGACAGCATGGGTGGGGGTGACGTCGGACAGCTTGGCCTTGGCGCGCAGCACGAACATCGACAGGCGCTTCTGCACCGGGGCCTGGATGTCGGCCGACAGCTGCAGCATGATGCCTTCGGCATCGCGCCACATCAGGAAGGTGGCGAGCAGGCGACCCTTGGGCGAGCAGTAGCCGGCCAATCGGGCCGCGCCGGCCTTCAGGTCTTCGACCGCATTGGTCAGCTGGGTGTGCAGGAAGCTGCCGGCATCGTCGCCGGCAACACGGACCAGGCCGAGCCCGGCCGGGCTGCAGACGATGCCGCTGCCGCTCAAAGCTTCAAGGTTTGCGGCGAGTTCCTGGGCTTGGGCATTCATCACTGGCATTGCGTGGCAATCGTTGAGGCAATTCGGAAGAGGGAAGGCACCGGTCGTGCGCCGTGCCGGGCGGGCCGTCAAGCGGCGCCGGCGCCGCGGCGCATGGTCGGTGCGAGGCTGCCGGTTATTATATGGGGCTATGAGATTTTCGGCCGGCGCCGGCAGCACGTGGCGGCAAGCGGTGGTGCGCAAGCCCTCCGACGGATCCGGTCAGCCGCGCCTATTCCTGATACATGAAACGATTTTTCCTTAGTCTTGGCCTGGCCATCCTGGTATTCGCGCTGGCGGCCGTGGGCGCGTTCGCGTGGTGGGCCAATCACCCGCTGCCCCTCAACAAGTCGCCCATGGAGGTGGTGATCAAGCCCAATTCCGGCGTCGCCAGCGTCGGCCGCCAGATCCAGCGCGGCGGCGTCGGCATGGACCCGCGGCTGTTCATGCTGCTGGTGCGCCTGACCGGCCACGGCCCTGACCTGAAGGCCGGCGGCTATGAATTCGAGACCGGCGCCACGCCGCTGTCGATCATCGGCAAGCTGGCGCGCGGCGAGGTCACGCACTATGTGGTCACGGTGATCGAAGGCTGGGAATTCCGCAAGATGCGCGCCGCCGTGGACGCCAGCCCGGCGCTGCGGCACGACACCCGGGACATGTCCGATGCGGACCTGATGAAGGCAATCGGCGCGACGGAGACCTCGCCCGAAGGGATGTTCTTCCCGGATACCTACCTGTTCGCGCGCGGCACCAGCGATGTCGAACTGTACAAGCACGCCTACCGTGCGATGCAGCGGCGCCTGAACGAGGCCTGGAACGCACGCTCGCCCGACCTGCCGTACAAGACCCCGTACGAGGCCCTGGTGATGGCGTCGATCGTCGAGAAAGAAACGGGCCAGGCCGCCGAACGCCCGATGATCGCCGCCGTGTTCATCAACCGGCTGCGCAAGAACATGATGCTGCAGACCGACCCGACCGTGATCTACGGCCTGGGCGATGGCTTCGACGGCGACCTGCGCAAGCGCGACCTGCAGGCCGACACCCCGTACAATACCTACACCCGCACCGGCCTGCCGCCCACGCCGATTGCGCTGCCGGGGCTGGCTTCGCTGGCGGCGGCCACCACGCCGGCGCCATCCGACGCACTGTACTTCGTCGCACGCGGCGACGGCAGCAGCCATTTCTCCAACTCGCTTCCCGAACACAACCGCGCGGTCGACAAGTACCAGCGCGGCAAATAGGCATTCCATGCGCGGAAAATTCATCACATTTGAAGGCATCGACGGCGCCGGCAAGAGCACCCATATCGACTGGGTCGCCGACCGCCTGCGCGCACGCAGCGATATTGCCGGCGTCGTCACCACCCGCGAGCCCGGCGGCACGTCGCTGGGCGAAGACCTGCGCCAGATCCTGCTGCATCGCAAGATGCACCTGGAAACCGAGGCACTGCTGATGTTCGCGGCCCGGCGCGAGCATATCGCCGAGGTCATCTCCCCCGCGCTGGAGCGCGGCAAGTGGGTGATTTCCGACCGTTTCACCGATGCCACCTTCGCCTACCAGGGCGGGGGCAGGGGCCTGGCCACCGAGCGCCTGGAAGTACTGGAAGACTGGGTGCAGGGCGGCCTGCAGCCGGACCTGACGCTGCTGTTCGACGTGCCGCTGGAAACCGCCAGCGAGCGCCTGGCCGGGGCACGCGCGCCCGACCGGTTCGAATCCGAATCGCGCGCGTTCTTCCAGCGCACCCGCGATGAGTACCTGCGCCGCGCGGCCCAGTCGCCGCAGCGCTTCCGGGTGATCGACGCCACGCGCAGCATTGCAGACATTCGCGATGAACTTGAAAAAATCATCGCAACCATCTGATTTTTTGCCGATATATGCCTGACGTGATACGTGTGAACGCCGCGCTATTGTGGAATCCGCAATCGCAGGGCTATCACAGGTAAAACTTGAAGTTAGATCGTTAACCTACTGATTCACATGCTATATCCCTGGCAGAAGGAAGACTGGCAACGGCTCGGCGCGCTGCGTGAACGGCTGCCGCATGCCTTGCTGATCCATGGCCAGCAAGGCATCGGCAAGCGCGACCTGGCCCTGCATTTCGCGCAGGGGCTGTTGTGCGAGGCGCCGCTGCCGGACGGCCAGCCCTGCGGCCAGTGCGCCGCCTGCCACTGGTTCAGCCAGGGCAACCACCCGGATTTCACCGTGGTGCGGCCCGAGGCGCTGGACGCCGCGGCCGAGGCCGAGACCGACGAGGGCGGCAAGAAGAAGGCGCCCAGCAAGATCATCCGCATGGAGCAGGTGCGCGCGCTGATCGAGGCCGTGGGCGTGGGCACGCACCGGGCCGGGCTGCGCGTGGTGGTGGTGTATCCGCTCGATGCGCTGCAGACCGAGGGCGCCAACGCACTGCTGAAGACGCTGGAAGAGCCGCCGCCGTCCACCGTGTTCCTGCTGGTGACCGACCGCCTCGACCGTATCCTGCCGACCATCCTGTCGCGCTGCCGCCAGTTCTCGACCCAGCGCCCGACGCCGGAGGCTGCGCTGGCCTGGCTGCGCGGGCAGGGGGTGGCCGATGCCGAGGCCCAGCTGGCGCTGGCCGGCGGCTCGCCGCTGACCGCGCTGCATGCCGCCGAGGCCGAGGAGCAGCCGCTGCAGCGCTGGCTGGTCGGCCAGCTGGGCGCCGCCGCCGCCTTCGACGCCTCTGCGGCGGCCGAGCAACTGCAGAAGCTGCCGGTGCCTGCCGTGCTTGGCATCCTGCAGCGCTGGACGTACGATCTGCTGACGCTGCGCCTGGACGGCAGCGCCACGCCGCGGTACCTCCCCAAGGAACGGGCCGTGCTGGCGCGCTGCGCCGGGGCCACCGACGCGCGCCGCCTGCAGGCCTTTGCTACCCGGTTGGCCGCGCACCGCCGCAGCGAAAACCATCCGCTGGCGGCCCGGCTGGTGATGGAAGCGGTATTCCTGGAGTACCGCCAGCTGTTCCGATAGTACGCCAGGCAGTCAAAAAAAAAAGCCATAACAACAAGCAGCACCGTCATTCAGGGGGTCAACCATGAACACAGCAGTCGCCGGCGCACCGCCCGCTGCGCCAACTGGCAGCGGGGCGGCATCGCGCCCCAATGTGCTGTCCTTGTCGATCAAGGACCAGGCCGGGCTGTATGCGGCCTATATGCCGTTCCTGGCGCGCGGCGGCATCTTCGTGCCGTCGAACCGGCCGTTCCGGCTGGGCGAGCAGGTGTTCCTGGTGCTGTCGCTGGTGGACCGGCCGCAGAAATACCAGATCGCGGGCCACGTGGCCTGGATCACCCCGGCGGGCACGCCGATGAAGACCCCCGGCGTCGGCGTGCATTTCCCCGACGACGACAACGGGCGCAACCTGCGCCGCGCGGTGGAGGAGATCCTGGGCAAGATGCTGGAGTCCGGGCGCCCCACGCAAACCTTATGAATGTTGTGAGGTTGTTCTCGCAATATTTTGATTTTAAATGAATTTTTCACTTCGTATTGCCGAGCCCCGCGACCTGCCGGGCATCGTCGCCATCTATAACAGCACCGTGCCCTCGCGCATGGTTACCGCCGATACAGAACCGGTCACCGTGGCCTCGCGCCAGGCCTGGTTCGATGCCCACCAGCCCGGGCGCCGCCCGCTGTGGGTGTGTGAGGACGCCGACGGCCGCATGGCCGGCTGGATGAGCTTTTCAGACTTCTATGGCCGCCCGGCCTACGGTGCCACTGCCGAGGTGTCGATCTACCTGGATGCGCAGCGCCGCGGCCAGGGGCTGGGCCGCTACCTGCTGCAGCAGGCCATCGACCACGCGCCCGGGGTCGGCGTGAACACGCTGCTCGGCTTTATCTTCGGCCACAATGCGCCCAGCCTGGGCCTGTTCGCGTCGCTGGGCTTTACGCGCTGGGGCGACCTGCCGCGCGTCGCCGTGCTCGATGGTGTCGAGCGCGACCTGATCATCGTCGGCCGCCGCGTGGACGTGGCCTGAGCCAATAGAGATTCCCCCATGTTTGTCGATTCCCACTGCCATATCGATTTCCCCGAGCTGGCCGCGCGCCTGCCGGAACTGCTGGAGAACATGCGCGCCAACCAGGTCACGCATGCGCTGTGCATCTCGGTCACGCTGGAAGACTTCCCGCGCGTGCTGGCGCTGGCCGAGCAGCATCCGAACCTGTACGCCTCGGTCGGCGTGCACCCGGACTACGAAGAGGGCGAGGAACCCACGCTGGAGCGCCTGGTGGAGCTGTCCGCGCACCCGCGCGTGGTCGGCACTGGCGAGACCGGGCTGGACTACTACCGCCTGAACGGCCGCAGCATCGCCGACATGGAATGGCAGCGCGAGCGCTTCCGCACCCATATCCGCGCCGCGCGCCAGACCGGCAAGCCGCTGATCATCCATACCCGCTCGTCCGCCGACGACACGCTGCGCCTGATGCGCGAAGAGAACGCGCGCGAGGCCGGCGGCGTGATGCACTGCTTCACCGAGACCTGGGACGTCGCCCGCCAGGCGCTGGACGAGGGTTTCCATATCTCGTTCTCGGGCATCGTCACCTTCAAGAGCGCGGCCGACCTGCAGGAAACCGCGCGCAAGGTGCCGCTGGAGCGCATGCTGATCGAGACCGATTCGCCCTACCTGGCGCCGGTGCCATACCGCGGCAAGACCAACGAGCCTGCCTGGGTGCGCCATGTGGGCGAGTTCATCGCGCAGCTGCGCGGGGTGCCGGTGGAGCAGGTCGCGGAACAGATGACGGAAAATTTCTTCAATCTATTCAAGCATATTGACAGGAAATCTCATGTTTGACATGAAGTTTGCCCGACGCGCCGCCGGCGCTCTTGCGCTGGCCGCCGCCATGCTGGCGCAGGCCGCGCCTGCCGACGATATGCGCAAGGCCGTCGAATTCGACGACGCCAACACCGTCAAGAAGCTGCTGGCCAAGGGCGTCGATCCCAATCTGGTGGACAGCCGCGGCAACCCGGCGCTGGTGCTGGCGCTGCGCGAGAAGTCGCTGAAGGCGGCCACGGTGCTGATCCGCGCCAAGGACATCGATTTCGACAAGGCCAACCCGGCCGGCGAGACCCCGCTGATGATGGCCGCGCTGCAGGGCGAGCTGGACATGGTCAAGCTGATGGTCGACGAGATGGAGGCCGAGGTTAACAAGACCGGCTGGACGCCGCTGCACTACGCGGCCACCAACGGCCACAACAATGTGGTCAAGTACCTGGTCGACCAGGCCGCCTATATCGACGCCGAAAGCCCCAACGGCACCACGCCGCTGATGATGGCCGCGCGCGGCGGCCATATCGAGACCGTCAAGCTGCTGCTGGACGAAGGCGCCGACATGCGCCTGAAGAACCAGCAGGGCATGACCGTGATCGACTTTGCCGAGCGCTACAACCAGGCCGAGATCGCCAAGGGCCTGAAGGCCCGCTGGCAGAAGCTGTACCCGCAGACGCCGATCGTGGCGGCGCCGCCGCTGAAGGCGCCCACCGGTGAGCCGGGCGGGCAGCGGCCCGCGGCGCAGCAACCCAAGACCAAGGGCTGGTAAGCGCTCATGCCGACGATGGCCGTCGGGGCACGCCTGCGCCAGTGGGCGCGCGGGCTCAAGGCGAGCCTGCTGACGCTGTGGTTCTGCAGCCGCCATCCCGGCACGCCGTGGCGCGCGCGGCTGCTGGCCGCGCTGGTGGTGGCCTATGCCTTCAGCCCGATCGACCTGATCCCCGATTTCATCCCGGTGCTGGGCTATGTCGATGACGTGCTACTGGTGCCGCTGGGCATCTGGCTGACGCTGCGGATGATTCCGGTGGCGGTGAAGGATGAATGCCGCGTCCGGGCTCAGGCGTGGCAGGCCACGCATGCAAAACGGCCGCGCAATCGCGCGGCCGCCGTGGTCATCGTGCTGGTGTGGGTGTTGCTGGCCTGGCTGGCGTGGCGCTGGCTGGCGCCGGCCTAGTGTCCTGTTCCGCAAATAGCTTGCCAAAATGAAATCGTCCAGTTGGTCGTCAGGCTAGGCGCGAGGAGGCGCCATAGCCGTAGCTATGGCAACGACGAGCAACGACGACCAACGACGCATGGCGGCCAACTGGGCGATTTCATGGCAAGGTATTTGCGGAACAGGACACTAGGCATCGTCCGCCAGCCGCACCCCGGTGAACTGCCAGCGCTGGTGCGGATAGAAGAAGTTGCGGTACGTCGCCCGGATATGCGATTCGGGCGTGACGCACGACCCGCCGCGCAGCACCATCTGGCCGCTCATGAACTTGCCGTTGTACTCGCCCACCGCACCCGCGTTCGGGCGGAAGCCCGGATACGGCAGGAAGGCGCTGCCGGTCCATTCCCACACATCGCCGAACATCTGGCGCAGCACGCCTGAGGTGTTCTGCCGGTCCGGCAACGGCCGCAGCGCGCGGCCTTCAACAAAATTCCCGGTGGCCGGCAGGCTGCGCGCCGCGTGCTCCCATTCGGCCTCGGTCGGCAGCCGGCGCTCGGCCCAGCGCGCGAACGCCTCGGCCTCATAGAAGCTGACGTGGGTGACGGGACTGTCCGGATCGACCGGATGCATCCCACGCAGCGTCATCTGCCACCACGTGCCTTCGCGTTCTTCCCAGTAGAGCGGGGCCAGGATGCCTTGCTCGCACACCCAGCGCCAGCCGTCGGACAGCCACAGCCCGGCCGTCTGGTAGCCGCCATCCTCGATGAATTCAAACCATTGCCGGTTGCTGACCGGGTGCGAGCACAGCGTGAACGGCGCCAGGTAGGCCTTGTGCCGCGGCCCTTCGCAGTCAAAGGCAAAGGTCTCGCCGCGGTGGCCGATCTCCACCAGGCCGCCGTCAAAGCCGATCCAGTCCGGCGCGGGCCGAGGGTCGGCGATCACCGGCTCGGGCAGTTCCGGGGCAAAGGCAGGGCGCAGCGGGTTCTGCGCGAACAGGTGCAGGATGTCGGTCAGCAGCAGTTCCTGGTGCTGCTGTTCATGCTGCAGGCCGAGCATGATCAGCGCCGCCTCGTCATCGGTCTGGGCGCTGCCCAGCAGCGTCAGCATCGATTCGTCCACGGCTTCGCGGTAGGCCAGCACCTCGTCCAGCGAAGGGCGGGTCAGCAGCCCGCGCTGTGGCCGCGGGTGGCGCGGGCCGACCGCTTCGTAGTAGGAATTGAAGAGGTAGCGGTAGTCCGGGTCCACCGGCTCGTAGTCCGGGATCCGCGCAGCCAGCACGAATTCCTCGAAGAACCATGTGGTGTGCGCGAGGTGCCATTTTGCCGGGCTGGCGTCGTCCATGGACTGCACGGTGGCATCGGCATCGGACAGGTCGGCCACCAGGGTCTCGGTGGCGGTCCGTACGTGGCGATACTGCGAAAGCAGGGCGGGTTCGTGCGGCGGATGGAGGGCGGCGGCTGGCAACAGGGCTGAAGTCATGCGGGCTCCCGGGAGTGGATCGGTCGATGACTGCAGGCGGCGGGGCAGCCGCGGGCAAATAGCCGGGGCTGGCGCGCCGCCCATGGCACGCGGGGCGCCGTAGCGCCCCGATCCATCATAGACCTGATCCGTCCGCGGGGCGAGCCGGCGCCGTCCTGCGGCGCCGGCCGGCCACAGGACCTCAGGCGGCCAGGCGGCTGGGGTCGTTCAGTGCCGCGATTTCGGTGCGGGCGCTGGCCAGGCCGGCTTCGCGGAACTGCGGACCCATGGCCAGGCCGTGGGCACGCACGTAGGTGATGTCGGTGATGCCCAGGAAGCGGAACACGATGTCGACGGTCTTTTCGTGCAGGTCCAGCTCACTGGCATCCTGGCGCACGCCGCCGCGCGACGACACCACGATCACGCGCTTGCCGCCGGCCAGGCCCACCGGGCCGTTCTCGGTGTACTTGAAGGTGCGGCCAGCCTGCGCGATGCGGTCGATCCAGGCCTTGAGCTGGCTGGGAATGCTGAAGTTGTACTGCGGCACGCCCACCACCAGCACGTCGGCGGCCAGGAATTCAGCCAGCCATTGCTCGGTGCGCTGCAGCTCGGCTTCCTGAACGGCGCTCAGGCCTTCCTTCGGGCCGCCCAGCACCGGCAGCAGGTTGCCGGACAGGTGCGCCGGGGCGTCCTGGTCCAGGTCACGCACGGTGACCTGGGCGCCCGGGTTGGCGGCGACCAGGTCGGCCACCACGCTGGCGGTCAGGCTGCGCGAAACGGAGTTGTCGCCAAGGACGCTGGAATCGATCTGCAGGATGTTCATGTCTTTCTCCACAAGGGTGCGGTTGCGATGGATGAAAGATAGCGGCTGGCCATTGGTATCGGTAGTGAGGCAAAATGCAAATGATTGTTCTACCGGCGCAACGCCAGTCTGGCGGCACGCGGTGATCCCGGAGCCATCCATGCAAGACCTCAACGACTTGTCCCTGTTTGCCCAGGTGGTCGAACACGGCAGTTTTTCCGCGGCCAGCCGCGCCTCCGGCGTGCCCAAGTCACGCCTGAGCCGGCGCATCGCGCAGCTGGAACGCGACCTGGGCGTGCAGCTGCTGCGCCGCACGACACGGCAGGTGCGCGTTACGCCGCTTGGTGAATCCTTCTACGAACGCTGCCGCGCCATGCTCAACGAGGCCAAGGCGGCCCGCGAGGTCATCGAGCAGGCGCGCGAGCAGCCCGGCGGCACGCTGCGCATGAGCTGCCCGATCGCCATCGCCCAGATCCTGCTGGCGCCGGCGATTGGCCATTTCATGCGCGCCAATCCGGCCGTGCGCATCGAGCTGGAGACCACCAACCGGCGCGTGGACGTGATCGGCGAAGGCTTCGACCTAGCCCTGCGCGTGCGCGAGTCGATGGAGGACTCCAGCCTGGCCGTGCGCACCTTCGGTGAAAGCCAGCTGATGCTGGTGGCCAGCCCCGCGCTGCTGGACAGCATCGGCCGCCCGCGCACGCCGCAGGCGCTGGACGGCATGCCCGTCGTGGGCCAGCCGCCCCACGACGGCAAGCATGTCTGGAACCTGCGCTGCAAGACCAGCGACTCGATTCAGATTGCTTATGAACCGCGCCTGGTAACCGAAGACTTCGTGCTGCTGCGCGAGGCGGCAATCGCCGGCGCGGGCGTGGCCATGCTGCCGCGGATGTATTGCCGCGATGCGCTGGAAAGCGGCGAGCTGGAACTGGTGTTGCCGCAGTACGACATGCCGGTCGGCACGCTGCATGCGGTGTTCCCCTCGCGCAAGGGCGTGACGCCTGCCACCCGGCGCTTTCTCGACTTCCTTGGCGAGGTCCTGCCCGAATGCGCATACAAGGCCGGCATGCTTGAGCCGCGGCAGCCGGCGATGCACCGGGTGGTGTAGTGCAAGCCTGCCGCATGCGGCGTGGCCGGACTGGCGAGGTGGTGTGCCGGTCGCATCCCTGCCAGAAGGCGGTCTCGTATTTGCGGCTTTACCTTCACGCCGCCTCGCACTAAGGTACAGAGGCGAACCTCGCGCGTGAGGGTAAAGGCGCTTGGCTTCGACAACCAACTCGACAGACAACGGCAAGGAGAACGGCCATGGGTGGCTCTCAGGGTTCCCAGGACTTGGGCAAGGCGCTGCTGCGCATCGTGCTTGGCGTGCTGATCCTGATGCACGGCATCGCCAAGCTGACCGGTGCGACCGGCATGGGCTTTGTGGCGAAGGTGGTCGCCGACGCCGGGTTGCCGGCATGGCTGACCTACGGCGTCTACATTGGGGAAGTCGTGGCCCCGATCCTGCTCGTCATCGGGCTGTGGAGCCGGCTGGCGGCGCTGATCGTCGCCATCAACATGCTGTTTGCGGTGGCGCTGGTGCATACCAAGCAGCTTGGCATGCTGGCCGATACCGGCGGCTGGGCGCTTGAGTTGCAGGGGATGTTCCTGGGCGCGGCGCTGGCGGTGGCCCTGCTGGGAGCGGGCCGGCTCAGCGTGGGCGGCATCAATGGCAAGATGAACTAGCCGATCGGGTCAGATGGCGTACGGTGCGCCGGCGTTCCGGCGCCGGTGGCGCTTGCGCGTGGCTGCATGGCTGCATGTGCGCGCTGCCGCGGACTCATGGAGATCTATCGTGAAACCCTTCCGGCAGCTCTTTCCGGTCGTGGCCGCGGCGCTGGTCCTGTCAGGCTGCGCCAGCGTGCCCGACATCAAGACCGACTACAACCGCAGCACGGATTTCAGCGTCTATCGCAGCTTCGGCTTTGTCGAGCACCTTGGCACCGATCGCCAGGGCTATGAAAGCCTGACCACCCAGTACTTCAAGTCTGCAGTGCAGCGGGAACTGACCGCACGCGGCTACCGCTACGCGGCGCAGTCGCCGGACTTGCTGGTCAACTTCAACGCCCGGCTGCAGGAGAAGGTCCAGGTCAGCCCGGCGCCGACGCCGATGATGGGCTACTACGGTTATCGCGGCGGGCTGTATGCGCCGTGGCCGGGCTACGGCTTCTATAACGACGTCTATACCTACACCGAAGGCACGGTCAACATCGACCTGGTCGACCGGCGCCAGATGAAGCTGGTCTGGGAAGGCGTGGCGGTGGGCAGCGTGGACACCAGCGACAAGGCCAGCGCCCAGCAGCGCATCGACAAGACCGTGACGCAGATCTTTGCAAAGTATCCGTTCCGGGCCGGCCAGTAGCGCTGGCTCCGGGCCATATCAGGCTGCCGGCGGCGTTGCCGCCGCCCCGTCGATGGCATCCGCGACGAAGACCTCGGCCGGCTTGGGCGCGGACCACAGGTAGCCCTGGCCCAGCGGGCAGCGCAGGGCCAGCAGCGCTGCCCGCTGGGCGTCGGTCTCGACGCCTTCGGCCACGCACTCCAGGCCCAGCTCGCGCGCCAGGTTGATCATGTTGCGGCAGATGGCGGCACGCTGGCCATGCCCGTCGACATCGACAACGAACGAGCGGTCGAGCTTCAGCTGCGTGAACGGCAGGTCCGCCAGCAGCTTGAGCGTGGCGATGCCAACGCCGAAATCGTCGATCGCAACGCCGTAGCCCAGCAGCCGCAAGCGGTTCAGCGCGACTGACAGGGCCAGCGTATCGGGCACCGGATAGCCCTCGGTCAACTCCACCGTCAGCGCCTGCCGCGGCACGCCGCTGGCAGCCACCAGGGCATCAAACGCCTCCAGCACACCGGACCGGCACAGGGTTTGCGCCGACGCGTTGATGCCCAGCGCGATGTGGATGCCCGCCGCGCGCAGCCGCTGCTGCGCTGCCAGGCACTGGCGGGTCACGAAGAAGAACACCGGGTCGGCCGCGTCCAGCGCTTCGAGCCGCGGGATAAAGATGTCGGGCTGTACCAGGCCGTGCTCGGGATGGCGCCAGCGCACCAGCGCCTCGGCGCCGGCCAGCCGGCCGCTGGCAATGTCGTGCTGGGGCTGCAGCATGACCAGCAGGTCCGTGCCCGACCGGGTGGCGGCGAGCAGCTCTGCGTCGTCGGGTGACCACGGCGACGGGGCGGATTCGCCGGCAGGCTGGCGCATCAGCGCATCGGCCAGGATCTCTTCCACGGCATCGCGCGACAGCGGCTTGCGCAGCGCGTGCACGCGCGGGATGCCGGCGGCGTGCGCCAGGCCGCGGTTTGAATCCAGGATGTCCTCCGCCAGCGCCGTCACCCAGACCCACACCGGCGCCGCTCCGGCAAAGGCACGCTGCCCGCGCCGGTGCAGCTCGGCAATCAGCTCGGGGCCGTTGCCGCCAGGCATCTCGATGTCGCAGAGCACGATGTCGAACGGTTCGCGCGCAAGGATCTGGGCCGCCTGCGTGCCGTTTTCAGCGGAAACCAGGGCCTGCACGCCCAGATGCCGCAGCAGCCCCTCGGCCGCGACGCGCTGGAACGGATGGTCTTCAACGACAAGAACGCGCAGCCTGGCGTAGCGGATCGGCATGGGGGAGGGGGAGGCAACGGGCCGCCTGGAGTGCAATTCGATCGGGGGGTTGCCGCATGGTAGCGCGGCGCCGCTGCGCCAACCACCGGATGGCGTAAAGTCTGGCGCCGCTGGCATCCGCAATCGCACAGGAATCGTTGCGCCATCGCCCCGGAAACGGTCTGCGTTACGAATATTTGCGCTTTCCGATTCAATCGCCGCCTGCCATAACCGCTACAATCGCTGCCCGTAGTTTTGAACATGGCATGTCGATAATGGGTTTTGGCTGGTTCGGATTCTCGACTTTCTGGATAGTGCCGCTGGTCTGGCGGCTGGTGACGCGCTGGCTCGCCGGCGAGCGCCGGCTGGCAGGCCCGGGCTCATTGCGCGTCTGGCTCGGCACGCTCGCCGTGCTGTGCGCGAGTGCCTGCCTGGAAGCGCTGACCAGTGGCACCGATCCGGACTCGAGCGCCGGCGGTTCGGCCGGCCGCGCGCTGGCCGGCATGATGGGCAACCTGTTCGGCTGGACCGGTGCCTTGCTGTTGATGCTGGGCGTGCTGGCGCTGGCCGCGCCGATGGTGTTCGGCGAAACCTGGCGTAGCCTGTTCGCGCGCAAGCCGCGCCGCGGCGCCACGCCCGACGCCGCGCCGGAGGAGCCGCCGGTTTCCTTTGCGCCCACCCAGCCGCTGCGTGACGCAGAGCGCTGGGAGCCGCCGTCGGCGGGCAACCCCGGCTGGACTGCGCCCGCCACGCGTCATCGCAGCTTTGAAGCGGTGTCGGCGCGCCGCCAGCCCGCCTGGCAACCGCCGCGCCGCACGCGTGAATCCCCGCCGCAGCCGGGCGAGATCTGGCTGCACCATGCCGAGTCGCCGCACGCGGTCAAGCCGGCGCGCACCGCGCCGCCCGCACCCGCCGCACCGGCACCGGCACCGCGTCCTGCCCAGCCGGCGGCACGCAAGCCGGTCGCGACGGCAGCCCCTTCACCGGCTTCAGCGCCGCGGCCGGCACAGCCTCTGCGCGGCACGGTGGTCAGCAGCCCGTTCCGCCAACCGCAGCCCCTGGTGCGTTCGGCGATTACGACGCTGCCTGAAGCTTCCGGCAAGGGCATCGCCGCGGCCGCTGCTTCAGTCACCGTGGCTGCCGCCGTATCAGCGCCGGCTGAAGCCGCCGTCGTTGCGCCGGCGCCCGCTGGCGCCACGCAAGCCGTGGCCGCTCCCGCGCAACCGGTTGCCAGCCCGGAACCTGAGGTAGTGGCAGTGCCCGAAGCGCCTGCCATGGAACCAGTGTCCGCCGACACCGATATCGTTGGCGACATCGCGCCGGAATCCGTGCCGGCCGAAGCCGACGAAGCCACGCTTGCCGCAATCCGGCAGGAAGCCCTTGACCTGCTGGCCGAGTTGCAGGCGCTGGCAGGCAAGTCAGTGGTACCGCAAGCGGTTGCGCCGGAACTGCACCAACTGGACGCAGCTGTGCCGGATTCGGCGCCGGACATTGCCGTCGACACAGAACCGCACGCACTGGCTACCGTCACCCTGCCAGCCGAAGCCGAAGCCGAAGCCGAAGCCGAAGCCGAAGCCGAAGCCGAAGCCGAAGCCGAAGCCGAAGCCGAGAGCGGAGATCGCGTCGTTGTCATTGGGGAACCCGAAGCGCTGGCAGCAGCCGAGCCCGAATTGGATGTCACCGGCGCCGAGGCCGTAGCCCAGGCCGTGGCAAGCTCCGCGATGGAAGAGGGCAGCGCTCTCGATGCCAGCGCCCCGGCACCCGCGGAGGACAATGAAACGGACGGATTGATGGACGGCAACGGTCTGATCGCCGAGGAGGCGGAACCGGATGCGGCCGAGCCTGCCGAGGCAGCAGAACCGCCTGAAGCCACTGAAACCCCGGAAGTCCTTGACCCCGCTGAGGCGCCTGCACTGAACCAGGCTCCGGTCCCGGCCGCCAAGCCGCGCATCGTTCTGCCCGCCGTGGTCGGCCGCACCGTGCCGCTGGCTCCCGCCCAGCCGGCGCCCGTGCCGGTGCCCGTGCCGGTGCCGGTCGCGCCGCCGCCTCCGCGCCCCGTCGTCGACTACCGCCTGCCACCGGCCGAACTGCTGGAGACCGGGGTCGACAGCGCCGAACAGGTGTCGGAAGAACGCCTGCGCGAAACCGGCGAGCTGATCGCCCAGCGGCTGGCCGAGTTCAAGGTGCCAGTCGCCGTGGTCGGCGCCGGCGCCGGCCCGGTGATCACCCGCTTTGAGGTCGAGCCCGCGATGGGCGTGCGTGGCGCCCAGGTGGTCGGGCTGATGAAGGACCTGGCGCGCGCGCTTGGCGTGACCTCGATCCGTGTGGTCGAGACCATTCCCGGCAAGACCTGCATGGGGCTGGAACTGCCCAATGCGCGCCGGCAGATGATCCGGCTGTCGGAGATCGTCAACGCGGCCTCGTTCCAGGCGCACCATTCGCGGCTGGTGCTGGCCATGGGCAAGGACATCACCGGCAATCCGGTGGTGACCGACCTGGCCCGCGCGCCGCACCTGCTGGTGGCCGGCACCACCGGCTCGGGCAAGTCGGTGGCGGTCAACGCCATGATCCTGTCGATGCTGTACAAGGCCACGCCCGAAGACGTGCGCCTGATCATGATCGACCCCAAGATGCTGGAACTGTCGGTCTACGAGGGCATCCCGCACCTGCTGGCGCCGGTGGTCACCGACATGAAGCAGGCCGCGCACGCGCTCAACTGGTGCGTCGGCGAGATGGAGAAGCGCTACAAGCTGATGTCCGCGCTGGGCGTGCGCAACCTGGCCGGCTACAACCAGAAGATCCGTGCCGCGGAGGCCGCCGAGCGGAAAGTGCCGAACCCGTTCTCGCTGACGCCGGAAGCGCCCGAGCCGCTGTCGCGCCTGCCGATGATCGTGGTGGTGATCGACGAACTGGCCGACCTGATGATGGTCGCCGGCAAGAAGATCGAGGAACTGATCGCGCGCCTGGCACAGAAGGCGCGCGCCGCTGGCATCCACCTGATCCTGGCCACGCAGCGCCCCTCGGTGGATGTGATCACCGGCCTGATCAAGGCCAATATCCCGACACGCGTGGCATTCCAGGTCTCATCCAAGATCGATTCGCGCACCATCCTCGACCAGATGGGCGCCGAGAGCCTGCTCGGCCAGGGCGACATGCTGTTCCTGCCGCCTGGCACCGGCTATCCGCAGCGCGTGCATGGCGCCTTTGTTGCCGACGACGAAGTGCACCGCGTGGTGGAACACTGGAAGCAGTTCGGCGAGCCGGACTACGATGAAGCCATCCTTGCCGGCGACCCGGCCGAGGCCGGCAGCACCGACCTGTTCGGCGACAGCGGCGGCGACGGCGAGGCCGACCCGCTCTACGACGAAGCCGCCAGCTTTGTGCTGACCAGCCGCCGCGCCTCGATCTCCGCTGTGCAGCGCCAGTTGCGTATCGGCTACAACCGCGCGGCGCGGCTGATCGAGCAAATGGAAGTGGCCGGACTGGTGACGCCGATGGGCCGCAACGGCGCGCGCGATGTGCTGGCGCCCGGGCCGGGCGACTGACGGCGCCTGCAACCACGATCTCCAGGAGGCAGCATGCAGCCTGAACACGGAAACCTGCTGGCCGATGTGCCGGCCGGTGCGGCGCAGGAAATCTTCCAGCCGTTGCTGGAACGGCCTGGGCTGCGGATCGAACGCATTGTCTCCAACGGACAAGCCAGCCCGGAAGGCTTTTGGTACGACAGTCCCGAGGCCGAATGGGTGTTGCTTGTCAGCGGCAGCGCCGCCATCGAGTTCGAGGGGCAGGCAGGCCAGCACCGCATGCAGCCGGGTGACTGGCTGCACCTGCCCGCCAACTGCCGCCACCGCGTGGCCTGGACCGATGCCACGCAGCCCAGCGTCTGGCTGGCGGTGCATCACAACGCGGGCTGAGCGCCCGCGTGCGTTGTGGCTGGCGCCTGACGGCCTACTCCCCGGTCTGTTCCGGAAACACCGGCTCGCCCAGATTCAGCATCAGCCGGTTCGCCCAGGCAAAGATGGCGACCGAGTGGATCAGGTCCAGGATTTCCGCATCTGTGACGCCCGCTTCCCGCAACGGCTTGAGCTGCTCGGCAGTGACTTCGGAGGGCTGTTCGGTCAGTTCGATTGAGAACTTCGCGATTGCCTGCTCGCGGGCAGTCGTGCCGGCGGAATGGGGATCGTCGAATACCTGGCGGATCACCTCGTTGCGCTTGGCCAGCTGCTCAAAGCGCTGGGCATGGACTGACGCGCAGTAGACGCAGCCGTTGATGCGGGACACCACCGTGCTGGCCAGTTCGCGTTCGGCGCGCGACATGCCGCCCGGGGCGTACATGATGGCGTTGAAGGCGGTGGAGCGCTGGCGCAGGATCTCGGGCTGGTGCACGAGGAACAGGTAGTAGTCCGATACCTTGGCCTTGGGGTGGCTTTCCTCCAGCACCGCGACCTGCTCGGGCGTGGCGCTGTCGACTGATACCACGTCCAGCCAGGCCTTCCAGTCCAGCACTTCGTTGGTGAAGCCATGCGCGCGGATCGGGTTCTGCAGCAGGGCGCCGGCCGTGGCGGGCACGGCCGTGGTGGCTGGTGCGCCGGCGCCCAGTGCCTGCATCGCCTTGAGTCCGGCCACCAGGCGCACCTGGTAGGACAGGAAGGCGATCAGTTGCGCCAGCGTTACCACGTCGGGCGTGGCAAGGCCGGCGGCGGGCAGGGTCTTCAGCGCGGCCTGGTCGCCTTCCACGGGGCGCTCGCTCAGCGTGCGGGTGAAGGCCAGGATGGCGCGCAGGCGCGCGTCGGCGAGCGTGTCGGGGTTGCCCTGCCCGGCCAGGGTGATCAGCGCAACGTCGGCCTCGATGGCCTGCAGGCGGGCGCGATAGTGGGCCACCAGGTCGGCGGCGCCGGCCAGGCGGGCGGCGTAGAGCGCGACCAGCAGGCGCTCGGCGAGGGTCAGGCCGGGCAGGGCAGGATCGAACAGCCCCTTGTAGCTGCCCTGGGTGGAGGCCACCACCTTGTCGCGTGCGTGACGCAGCGTGTGGATGGCGGAGCCGGCGGCTAGGCCGGCGACCTGGTCGACCACGTCAGTGGCGGCAGCGTTGGCTTGGGTCATGTGAAGACTCCCGGAGTGTCGAAGGATTCGTTGTCGTGCTGGCGCAGCCGTCAGTTGCCGGCGGCTTGCTTGCGCGCGGCCACCGCCTGCGCGAGGAATGCGCGGACCCCGCGCCAGGATGCCTCGTCGGCACCGGCATTGGCCTCGGGCGTGCCGCCTGTAGTGCTGATGCGGCGCGATACCGGATGCGCGTAGACCGCTTGCGTGGTGGGCACGTAGGGAAACAGGATGGCATGGCCGGCGTGCTCGAAGTCGAGGTGCTCGACCGGATACGGATGGCCGGTCTCGGCCAGCTTGTCGGCGACCATGCGTGAATACAGGCTGGACGGCCACGAGCCGTCGTCGGTGCCGGACAGCAGCATCACCGGCCCGCGGATGTGCTCCACCCGGATGCGGGCGCGCGCCACGGCCTCGGCATTCTTCAGCGCGGTCAGGATGGCGCGCTCGTGCCGGTGCGGCGCCGGGCCTTCGTCGAACGGGGCCCAGCTGGCGTCGGGGTTGTTCTCCCACACATGCGGCAGCGGCTTGCCATGGTGCAGCCAGGCCGCGCCCTCGCGGCCGATGGCCGGGTCGGCGGCATTCTGCGCGCTATGCACCACCGCGCCCGGCACGTAGCCGACTACCGCCGACACCAGATCGGGAAAGGTCGCACCCAGCAGCAGTACCAGCTCCCCGCCGCGCGACTGGCCGGACAGGGCGACAAAGCCATGCGCCGGGCGCAGCTCGCGATGCATCCATTGCAGGCCGCGCTCGAAGTATTCCAGCGGCGTGTTGGAAATGTAGTCCGACAGGCCCGGCGCCTTGAAGTAGCCCAGCGCCAGTGCGGCATAGCCATGCGAGGCATAGAGCGCGGCGCGCGCTTCGTTGATGCCGCCGCCGGACCCGTTGAGCACCATCACCGCCGGGTGCGGGCCGGCGCCAGACGGGCGGTACAGCGTGCCGACCAGCCCGTTCACGCGGATTTCCTCGCGCACCACGCCCGGTGCGGCGAGGCGCTGCACCAGCTCGCTGCGAGCCTCGCCGCCGGCGGCCGTGACGGTAATCTCGGTCACCAGCGGCCGGGTGGCGTCGGTGTGGAACAGCTCGCGGCTGTCCGATGCCACCGGCCGCTGCGCCCACAGCAGGCCCATGGGCGCCACGCCGTCGTAGCTGCCGCGCACGGGCGCATCGCGCTGCAGGTCCACGCTGCCGTCGCCTGCGGCAATGAAATCGGCCTGGCTGGCCCAGGCGACGTCGCGGCCGCGTACGGTGCGCGTGCTGACGGCCACGGTCTCGCCGGGCCGCAGGCCGGTGATGGCGATGCGGCGCGGCACGTCGATGAGCGCATCCGCCGGGGTGATGTCAAGGATTGGGGCGGTCATCACGGCCATGCTCACTTGCCCGTCCGCGTCACCATCATGGCGGCGGTGCGGTCGCTGGTCATCGGCGTTACCTTCAGGCCCTTCTTTGCCGCCCAGATATTCTGGTAGTGGTACAGCGGCACCACGCCGACGTCGTCGGACACCAGCCTGACCGAGCGGCGCAGGATCGTTTCGCGCTTTGCCACGTCGAACTCGGCCGTGGATTCCTCCAGCGCGCGGTCTACGGCCGGGTTGCTGTAGTGGCCCCAGTTGGAGGCGCCCAGGCCCTTCTTGGCGTCCACGGTGGCCAGCACGTTGACCAGCGCATAGCTGGCCTCGCCGGTGCCATTCCCCCAGGCCAGCATGCTGACCGCGTACTCGTTCTTGTTGGCACGGCCGGAGTAGACCGACCAGGGCACCACTTCCACCTGGGTCTTCACGCCCGCGCGGGTCCAGAACTGCGCCACGGCCTGCGCCGTCTCCGGGCCCTGCGGGTAGCGGTCGTTGGGGGCATGGATGGTCAGCCTGAAGCCGTCGGGAAAGCCGGCCTCGGCCAGCAGTTTTTTGGCCTGGGCGGGGTCATAGGCGATGTCCTTGACCTCGGGGTTGTAGCCAAAAGTGCCCTTGGGCATCCACTGGTTGGCCACGGTGGCGGTGTTCTGCAGGATACGGCCCACCACGGCCTCGCGGTTGATGGCCAGCGACAGCGCCCGGCGCACGCGCACGTCAAGCAGCGGATTCTTGTCCAGCGGCTTGCCGGCGTTGTCGGTGATGTAGGGGTTGGGGCCAGGCTTGAAGCTCGGCTGCAGCAGCATCACGCGCAGGCCGTTGTACGGGAACACACTGACGGTGGGCGATTGCTTGAGCTTGGCGAGGTCGGATACCGAGACCTTGTCGATCACGTCCACGTCGCCGGACAGCAGTGCTGCCGTGCGCGCCGGGCCGTTGTTGATGTAGCGGTAGTTGACCTGTTGCCAGATCGCCTTGGCGCCCCAGTAGCCATCATTGCGCGCCATGATCACACGGTCGCCCGGGGTGTAGGAGATGAACTTGTACGGGCCGGTGCCCACCACCGCGCGGCCTGCGTTGTAATCGTCGGTATTGGCCTTGTCGCCCACGTGCTTGCTGACGATATGCACCGAGGCCAGGTTCAGGGGCAGGTCGGGGTTGGCGATGTTGGTCTTGACCAGCAGCGTGTACGGGTCCTTGGCGGTGGCTGATTCGATGGTGCGCAGGTAGCCCGAGAACGAGGCCACGCTACCCGGCACGTTGCGTGCGCGCTGGTAGGAGAAGATCACGTCCTCGGCGGTGAAGGGCTTGCCGTCCTGCCACTTGACGTCGCGGCGCAGCTTGAACTCCCAGGTCTTGTCGTCCAGCGCCTTCCACGACAGCGCCAGCCCCGGCTGCAGCTTGTTGTCCTTGTTTTCGATCAGCAGGTCCCAGAAGTGCAGGTCCACCGAGCGGTCGCCGGCGTGGTTGTTCAGCTGGGGGTCCAGCGACGACAACGGGTCGGCAAAGCCGATTGTCAGCGACTGCGCGGAGGCCACCGTCGCGGCGGCACAAAGCACGGCGGCCACGGTGGCACGCAAGGAGAAGGACGGCGAGCGATTCATGGGGCGATTCCTCGGGGCGGTTTCTGGAATGAAAGGGGCGATACGGTGAGCGTCAAGCTTCGTTGAGATGGCAGGCGCTCAGATGGTTGACGGCGATGCCGCGCAACCTGGGCGGCTCCACCGCGCAGCGCGCCATGGCATGCGGGCAGCGCGGGTGGAAGTGGCAGCCGGCCGGCGGTGCCAGCGGGCTGGGGATCTCGCCGCGGATGGCGGTGAAGGTCTTGTGACGGGCATCCAGGCGCGGGATTTCGGCCAGCAGCGCCTGCGTGTACGGGTGGTTGGGCCGGCGGAAGATCTCCGTGGTCGGCGCGCTTTCCACCACGCGGCCCAGATACATGATCATGACGCGATCAGAGATATGCTCGACCACGCCCAGGTCGTGGCTGATGAACAGGTAGCTCAGGCCCAGTTGCTCGCGCAGGTCCATGAACAGGTTCAGCACCTGCGCCTGGATCGACACGTCCAGCGCTGCCACGGCCTCGTCGCACACCAGCAGCTCGGGCTGCACCGCCAGCGCGCGCGCAATGCCGATGCGCTGGCGCTGGCCGCCGCTGAACTGGTGGGGGTAGCGCTGGCGCAGGCTCGGGTCCAGTCCGGCGCGCTGGAGCTGCGCGCTGACGTAGTCGTCGAAGCCGGCCGCATCGACCAGCCCTTGCAGGCGCGCGCCCTCGCCGACGATGCGGTCCACGCGCAGGCGCGGGTTCAGGCTGGCGTAGGGATCCTGGAACACCATCTGGATCTTCAGGCGCAGCGCTTGCCGCCCGGCGCGGTCCAGGCTGCCGGGGCTGCGGCCGTCGATGCTGATCTCGCCGGAGGAGGGATCGAGCAGGCCCGCGATCATGCGCCCCAGGGTGGACTTGCCGCAGCCCGATTCGCCCACCAGCCCGAGCACTTCGCCGTGCTTCAGGTCGAGGTCGACGCCGTCCACGGCGTGGGTGACGCGCGCGGGCTCGGACCAGCCCAGGCGCTCCAGCGCCCGGCCGATGCGTCCCGGCTTGCGCTCGCCGAAGCGCTTGGCCAGCGCGCGGGCGGACACCAGCGGCGGCCTGCCGCCTTCTGCTGCCGCCGGTACGGCTTGCGCGTGGCCCGCGTGAGCGGGATGCAGTTCGCTGACGGTCATGCCGGCTCCATGCTGACGGCCAGCTGGCCGGGGTGGAAGCAGCGCACCTGGCGCAGCGGCCCGGGCGAGCTGATGGCGGGCGCTTTGCCACACACAGCGTTGGCGAGCGGGCAGCGCGGGGCAAAGGCGCATCCGGGCGGCAGCGCGACCAGGTCGGGCGTCATGCCGGGAATCTGCCGCAGCCGCTGGCCGCGCTGGTTCAGGCTCGGCAGGCTCGCGATCAGGCCGGCGGTGTAGGGGTGCAGCGGGTGGTCCAGCACGTCGTCCACCGGGCCTTGCTCGACGATGCGGCCGGCGTACATCACCGCGACCTCGTCGGCGAGGCCCGCCACCACGGACAGGTCGTGCGTGATCCAGATCAGCGCAGTGCCGTGCTGGCGCGCCAGTGTCTGCACCTCCGAGAGGATCTGGGCCTGGATGGTGACGTCCAGCGCCGTGGTGGGCTCGTCGGCAATGATCAGGTCGGGCCGGTGCAGCATGGCGATGGCGATGGCCACGCGCTGGCGCATGCCGCCGGAGAGCTGGTGCGGGTAGGCCAGCAGCCGCTCGTCCGGGCTCGGGATGCCCATCATGCCCAGGGTGTCGCGGGCCAGTTCGCGCGCTTGCTTGTGGCTGGCCTTGCTGTGCGCGCGCACCGCCTCGATCATCTGCGCGTCGATCCGCATCACCGGGTTCAGCGTCATCATCGGATCCTGGAAGATCATGGCGATGCGGTTGCCCTGCAGCTGGCGCAACTCGGCCGGGCGCATGCGCGTCAGCTCGCGGCCCTGGAACAGGATTTCGCCGCCGGCGATATGGCCGGGCGGATCCACCAGCCCCATGATCGAGAAGCCGGTGACCGACTTGCCCGAGCCGGATTCGCCCACCAGCCCCAGGATGCGACCGCGCGGCACGGCAAACGAGACATCGTCCACCGCCCGCAGCACGCCGTTGCGGGTGTCGAAATGGGTGCGCAAGTGGCGCACTTCCAGCGTGGGGATATCGGGTGGCGTGGCGGGCGCGCTCATTTCTGCAGCCTCGGGTTGAGGACGTCGCGCAGGCGGTCGCCCACCAGGTTGATGGCCACCACGGTCAGCAGCAGCGCAATGCCCGGGAAAAAGCTGATCCAGTATTCGTCGGACAGCATGAACTGGTAGCCATTGGCGATCAGCAGGCCGAGCGAGGGCTCGGTGACCGGCACGCCCAGGCCGAGAAAGGACAGCGTGGCCTCCAGCGTGATCGCGCGCGCCACCTGCAGCGAGCCGATCACGATCAGCGGCGGCATGCAGTTGGGCAGGATGTGCCCGACCACGATGCGCCAGTGCGCGATACCCTGGCCGCGCGCGGCCTCGACGTATTCGCGCCGGCTCTCCACCAGGGCCTGGGCGCGGGCCGTGCGGGCATAGTAGGCCCACTCCAGGATCACCAGCGTCAGCACCACGTTGCCCACGCCCTTGCCCAGGAAGGCCAGGATCATCATCGCCACCAGGATGGACGGGAACGACAGGAGCAGGTCCACGGTGCGCATGATCAGGCTGTCCACGCGCCCGCCGGCATAGGCCGCGAGCAGCCCCAGCAGCGTGCCGAGCACGCCGGCGAGCGCCGCCGAGCCGACGCCCACCAGCAGGCTGATGCGCAGCCCGTAAATGATGCCGGACAGGATGTCGCGGCCCTGGCCGTCGGTGCCCAGCCAGTAGCTGTAGGTGCCCGCACCGTTGGCGGTGCCGGGCGAAAGGCGCGCGTCCAGCACATCCAGTTGCAGCAGGTCATAGGGATTCTGCGGCGTGAGCCACGGCGCCAGCAGTGCGGTGAGCACCAGCAGCACCAGCACCACCAGCCCGAACACGGCGGTGCGCGAGGCGAGGAAGTCAGCCGCCACGCGGCGCCACGGCGCTTCGCGCCGTAACGCAGGCGCGGCGGGCGCGGCGGGCGGCGCGAAGGCTTCGGCCGGCACTGCGCTGGTCTTGTCGCTGGCGTTCATGCCGCGCCCTCCAGCCGCACGCGCGGATCGAGCAGTTTGTAGAGCACGTCGACGATCAGGTTCAGCGTGACGAACAGGCACACCACGACCACCAGGTAGGAGACGATCACCGGCCGGTCGAGCGCGTTGATGCTGTCCAGGATCAGCTTGCCGGCGCCGGGCCAGGCGAAGATGTTCTCGGTCACCACCGCGAATGCGATGGTGGAGCCGAACTCCAGGCCCAGCACTGTCACCAGCGGGATCATGGTGTTGCGCAGCACGTGGCCGAGCACCACGCGCAGCGGCGACAGGCCCTTGGCGCGCGCGAACCTGACCCAGTCCTGCGGCAATACCTCGCGCACGCCGGCGCGCGTCAGGCGCAGCACCAGCGAGACCTTGAACAAGGACAGGTTGATGGCCGGCAGGATCATGTGGCGCAGCCCGTCGGCGGTCAGCCAGGACCACGGCACGCCCAGCCATTCCGCGGTGGCGCCGCGCCCGCCCGAGGGCAGCCAGCCCAGCCGCACGCTGAAGGCCATGATCAGCATCAGGCCGACCCAGAAGGTGGGCAGCGAGAAGCCGACGATGCTGCCGGTCATCAGCACGCGCGACAGCGGGTGCTCGGGATACAGGCCGGCGAACAGCCCGAGCGGCACGCCCACCAGCACGGCCAGCAGCAGCGCCGCCACCGCCAGCTCCAGCGTGGCCGGCAGGCGCTGCAGGATCAGCTGGATCGCCGGCACGTTATAGACAAAGCTGTTGCCCAGGTTGCCGTGCAGCGCGCCGTTCAGGAAACCGAGGTACTGGCGCCACAGTGGCTGGTCCAGCCCGAGCGCGGCGATGATGCGCGCACGGTCGACCTGGTCCACGTCCTGGCCAATCAGGATGTCGACCGGATTGCCGATGGCATGCAGGCCGGCGAAGACGATCACCGTCATCACCAGCACCACCGCCGCCGCCTGCAGCAGGCGGCGCAGCAGCCAGCGCCAGGGCCAGCGGGTGAGGGCGCCTCTCAGGGTTCTCATGGCGCCGGCGTCCATTCGTCGCCGAACACTTCGGGCTCGGCGTAGGCTTCCAGGTTGGCGTAGTGGATCTCCGCGTCTTCCTGGTACAGCAGCCCGGCGATCCCCTGGCCCAGCCGGCGCGCGCCGTCGCTGATAGCCGGGATGTCGCCCGACACCGTGCCGTGCGACAGCGCAGCCGGATAGCAGAAGCAGTGGATGCGCGACAGCCCGGGGCAGGCGCCGGGCGTCTTCTCGAGGAACTCGAACGCCGGGCCCAGGTCCGGCGAGTCGTCCAGCTCCTGGTCTTCCTGGCCGGGGCGGGGCGTGTAGCGGTCGCGCCAGTAGCGGATTTGCGGGGCGAAGGCGGCGAACTCGGGCCGGGTGTCCAGGGCGATGCGGAAACCGGTCGAGAAGACCAGGAAGTCCAGCTCGAACACGCCCTTGGGCGTGAGCACGCGCAGGCCATCGCCATGCGGCTCGATCGCTTCGATCGGGCAGCCCAGGTGGAAGCGCGCATTGGCATGGCGCGAGACCCGCAGGGTGCTGCCGCGCGGCGGCGGCACCTGCTGCGCGTTGATGTAATGGCGGATGCGCCATTTCCATTCATCGGACAGCATGGGGTGGCCGTGGACCAGGCCGGGATTGCCCGCGCCCTTGCCCTTGTTGATGCGCGGGATGTCGGCGCGGCGGATCAGCATCTCCACGCAGGCGGCGCCGGCTTCCAGCGCGGTCGCGGCGCTGTCCATGGCCGACGCACCCGCGCCGACCACGCCCACGCGCTTGCCGCGCAGCGCGGCGTAGTCCATGTCGTCGGACGAATGGGCCCACAGGTGGCGCGGCAGCTTGCTTGCCACCGGCGGCAGGTAGGCGCCGCCCAGGCCGTCGCGGCCGGTGGCCAGCACTACGCGGCGCGCCAGTACGGTTTGCGGGCCGTCCGGGGTCTGCATCGACAGCGCTACCAGTCCGTCCGGGCGCGGCACGATGGCATCGACCCGGTGGTCGTTGCGGATATCCAGCCCCAGCACCTGGCGGTACCAGCGCAGGTAGTCCATCCACTGCAGCCGCGGGATCTTGTCCAGCGCCTCCCAGGCGGCCGCCCCAAACTGGGCCTCGAACCAGGCGCGGAAAGTCAGCGCCGGCAGGCCCAGCGCGGGGCCGGTCAGTTGCTTGGGCGAACGCAGCGTTTCCATGCGCGCGGTGGTGGCCCACGGGCCTTCAAAGCCGGTCGGGGAACGGTCGAAGGCGCGCACGCGGATGCCGAGATGCGTCAGGGTGGCGCTGGCTGCCAGCCCGGCCATGCCGCCGCCGATGACAGCGACGTCCAGGATTTGCTGGCCGTCCTGGGTGCGCTGGACAGTCCAGCCCTTGGCTGGCAGTTCCAGCCATGACAAGTCCTGGCGCAGGCGCGCTTCCAGCGCGGCGAGGCCGGCGGCGGGGGTAGGGGCGGAGGCGGATAGGTCAGTCATGGCTTGGAAGTCCGGCATCTTGTGTGAGCGTGTCAGCGTCGACGCTGGCATCGCCATAGAGCGACTGCAGCAGCGCGCCGTGTTCGGCGGGCTCGCGCCGCACCAGGTCGGGCAACAGTTCGGCGGCGGCGTCGGCCACGGCCTGCACCAGCCCCAGCACCGCCGTGCTGGCCGGGCGGGCCTGCGGCGTGATCACGCCGAAGAAAAAGGGAATATCGGCATCGATGGCCCGTACGGCGATATCGGTCAGCGGCAGCCCGCGCGCGGTCACGGGTTCCAGCACGGCGATGCCCAGCCCCGCGCGCACCAGCGTGAGCGCGCTGATCGAGGTATTGGTGTCGATCACGCCCGCTTCAGGCACGCCGGCGCCGGCCAGCGCCCGGTCGACGCGGCGGCGCAGCCGGTACGGGTTCTGCATGGTGACGATGCGGCGGCCGCGGCAGTCCCGCAGGGCGATGGCAGGCTGCGCCGCCAGTGGGTCGTCGGCACGCACGGCCGCCACGCAGGCTGACTGGCCGATCCAGTGCACGGTCACACCGCGGTGTTCCAGCGGCAGGCTGTTCAGGCCGATATCGGCAGCGCCGGTCAGGACCGCATGCACCACTTGTTCCGGCGACAGGTTCTGCACCGACACCCGCTCCGGTGCGCACAGCCCGCGTTCGAAGGCCAGCGCCAGCGCCGGCGGCAGCAGGCCTGCTGCCAGCGCCGGGGTCGCGGCAATGCGCAGGGGCCGGCCATCGCCGCGCGCCAGGGCCGCGGCGCGTGTGCGGATCTGCTGCATGCCGGCCAGCGTCTGCTCGACCTCGTCATAGAGCAGGAAACCTTGCTCGGTCGGGCTGACGCGCGGGCCGCTGCGGGTGAACAGGGCAAAGCCCAGCTCGGCCTCCAGCTCCTGGATCAGCCGCGTAATGGCGGGCTGAGAGCGGCCCAGCAGCCGCCCGGCAGCGGTGACGCTGCCGGTGGTGACCACTGCGGCGAAGGCTTCCAATTGCCGGATTTCCATGGGGGGCGCACTTGGAAAGAATGTGTAATCTGGATTCTGACGCCTTCATCATGCAAAAGACAAATACTATTTCTGGATAAGAACATGCGCCAGCTATGATGTAGCGATGCCGGGAGCACACCGGCTCACCATCGGGACAGACGTTTTGGCTTGGATCCGTGGCAATCGGGCGAAAGGGCGAAAAGGGCGCCAGCCGTGGCATGCCCTGGCATGGGTGTTGGTTGCTGCACTCGCGGGTGCCATGCCGGCACGCGCGGCAGATCCGCTGCGCGTGGGTTCCAAGCGCTTCACCGAGTCGTACATCCTTGGCGAGCTGCTGACCCAGGCGGCCGGGCCGCCCGGCGCCGCGCAACATCAACCCGGCCTTGGCAATACCGCGATCGTCTTCGAGGCGCTGAAGGCCGGCAGCATCGACCTCTATCCCGATTACACCGGCACGCTCGCCGCCGAGATCCTGAAACTGCCCCCCGGAGCCGGCCTCGATGCCATCCAGCGGGCGCTGGCGCCGATGGGGCTGGGCGCGGCAATTCCGCTTGGTTTTGAGAACACCTACGCGCTGGCCGTGTCCGATGCCCGCGCTGGCGCACTGCGCCGGCTGAGCGACCTCGCCGCGCAGCCGCAGCTCAGGCTCGGCCTGTCCCACGAGTTCCTGGGGCGCGCCGACGGCTGGCCGGGGCTGGCCAGCCGCTACGGGCTGCCGCAACGCCCGGTCGGCCTGGACCACGGCGTTGCCTACGAGGCCTTGGCCGCGGGGCAGGTCGATGCCATCGACATCTATTCCACCGACGCCAAGATCCGCAAGTACAAGCTGCACGTGCTGGAGGACGACCGGCATTACTTCCCGCGCTACGACGCGGTGGTGGTCTACCGCCTTGACGTACCGAAGCGCTTCCCGCAGGCCTGGCAAGCGTTGGAGCGGCTGGCCGGGCGCGTCAGCGCCGACGACATGATCGCCATGAATGCGGCGGCGGAGATCGATGGCCAGTCATTCGACGCGATCGCGCGCGCGTTCCTGGCCGGCACTGCAGGGCAAAAGGCAACGCGTGACGGTGCCGAACCGCGCGGCCGGCTGGCTGCCGCGCTGTTCGGGCCCGACACCACGCGCCTGGCGCGGCGCCATGTCGGCCTGGTGGCGGGCGCGGTCGGTGCCGCCACGCTGGTCGGGGTGCCCCTGGGGATGCTGGCTGCGCGGCGGCGCCGCACCGGACAGGCTGTGCTGGGCGTGGTCAATGTGCTGCAGACGGTGCCGTCGCTGGCGCTGCTGGCGATGCTGATCCCGCTGCTGGGCCGCATCGGCGTCTGGCCGGCCATGGTGGCGCTGTTTCTCTATGCCTTGCTGCCGATCGTGCGCAATACCGCGACCGGGCTGGAGCAGGTGCCGCAGGGCATGCGCGATGCGGGGCGGGCGCTCGGGCTGCGCGGCGGCCAGGTGCTGCGCTACGTGGAGCTGCCGCTGGCCTTGCCGGTGCTGCTGGCGGGCATCAAGACCGCGGCCATCATCAGCGTGGGCACGGCGACGATCGCGGCCTTTGTGGGCGCGGGTGGTTTTGGCGAGCGCATTGCCACCGGGCTGGCGCTCAACGACACGGCGCTGCTGCTGGCCGGCGCAATCCCGGCGGCCATGCTGGCACTGGTGGTACAGGCAGCGTTCGAGACCCTGGAGTGGGCGCTGCGCCGCCATCGCGATGCGCGCTAGCTGCCTTGCTGCTGCGCGATGAGCCGACCGAGGGTGGCGATGGCGGCCTCGGCCTCATCGCTCCACAGGTGCCCGTAATTGAGCCGGATGCAGTTGCGATACCCCTGCCGCGCGGAGAATATCGGCCCCGGCGCAATGCCGATGCCTGCGTCGAGCGCGGCATGGTGCAGCGCCAGCGCATCGAAGCCGGGCGCAAACTCGACCCACAGGAAATACCCGCCGTCCGGCCGTGACACGCGCACATCTTCCGGGAAGTGCTGGCCGATGGCATCGATCATGCGGCCCTGCTGCATCTCCAGCACATGGCGCAGCTTGCGCAGGTGCTTGTCGTAGCCGCCGTGCTGCAGGTATTCGGCCAGTGCCACCTGCGTGGGCACGCCCGCCGACAGCGTGGTCATCAGCTTGAGCCGCTGGATCGCTTCGCCAAAGCGGCCCGGCGCCACCCAGCCGATGCGGAATCCTGGCGCCAGCGTCTTCGAGAACGAGCTGCAATGCATCACCAGCCCTTGCGTATCGAAGGCCTTGGCCGGCAGCGGGCAGCGGTTGCCGAAGTAGAGCTCGCCATAGACATCGTCCTCGATCAGCGGCACCTGGTGGCGCGCCAGCAAGGCCACCAGCGCCTTCTTCTTGTCCTCCGACATGCTGGCGCCGAGCGGATTCTGGAACTGCGTCATGAACCAGCACGCCTTGACCGGGTGCCGTGACAGCGCGGTGTCGAGCGCGCCCAGGTCGATGCCTTCGGCGGGGTCGACCGGGATCTCCACGGCCTTGAGCCGCAGCCGCTCCAGCGCCTGCAGCGAGGCATAGAAGCCGGGCGATTCGATCGCCACCACGTCGCCCGGCTGCGTCACCGCCATCAGGCACAGGTTGAGCGCCTCGAGCGCGCCGTTGGTGACGATCAGGTCCTCGGCCGGCTGCGGGGCGCCGGCGCCCAGGTAGCGCAGCGCGATCTGGCGGCGCAGCGCGGCATTGCCCGGCGGCAGGTCGTTGACCGAGTACCACGGGTCGAGCGCGCGGCCGGCGCGCGCCAGCGACTTGCCCAGCCGCTCCCACGGGAACAGCTCGGGCGAGGGAAAGGCCGAGCCGAACTGAACCAGCTCGCGGTCACGCGCGGCTTCCAGCACGGCGAAGACCAGCTTGGAGATGTCGACCTGCGTCGACACCTGGCGCGACGGCCGCGCCTGCGGCTGGGGCAGCTCGCGCCGCGCAGGTCCCGCCACGTAGTAGCCGGAGCGCTCGCGCGCCCGCACCAGTCCGCGCTCTTCCAGCCGATAATAGGCCTGGAAGGCGGTCGAGGGGCTGACGCCATACTGGGCCACGGTCTTGCGGATCGACGGCAGGCGCGTGCCCGGCGGCAGGCTGCCGTTGCGGATATCGGCGGCCAGGGTCTCGGCAAGGGCTTCGTAGCGTTTCATGGCGGGTTGGCGGGGGCGGGGCGGTTGAGCGCATTATCTCCCGGGCAGGCAAACTGATACGTAAATTTTCCTGGTATCTGATGCTGTTATGGCTGGTACGGACGGCCCATAATCGGCACTCGTACACAAAGGCGTTGTGCAAGGAGATGCCATGAACCCGTTGAGGCTGTTGCGGACCGTGCTGTGGGGCTTCTTTGGCCTGCGCCAGGGGCAGGAGCACCAGCGTGACCTGGACACCTTGCGCCCGGTGCCGCTGATCCTGACCGGCGTGGCCGTGGCCGCCGGGCTGGTGGTGTGCCTGGTGCTTGCGGCAAACTGGGCGGTGTCGGCTGCCTGACCTGAAACCGCTCTCATGCTCCTCCTGCCCCAAGGACCTGGTATCGCCACAGCCCGTGCGCTGCGCAAGCTGGCCTGCCTGACGCTGGCGGTGCTGCTGCCCTTGGGCATGGCGCTGGCCGCCACCGACACGCAACAGATCGAACGCGGCCGCTACCTGGCGCGCATCGCCAACTGCGCCGCCTGCCATACCAGCGAAGGCGGCAAGCCTTTCGCCGGCGGGCTGCCGATCCGCACGGCGGTCGGCACGATCCATTCGACCAATATCACGCCCGATGCCGGCAGCGGCATCGGCGCCTATACGCTGGCCGAGTTCGACCGCGCCTTGCGGCATGGCGTGGCGCGCGACGGCAAACGGCTCTATCCGGCGATGCCGTATCCCTCATACGCGCGCATGCGCGCCGAGGACGTGGCGGCGCTGTACGCCTACCTGCGTGCCGAGGTGGCGCCGGTCACCCAGCGCAACCCCGCGCCGCAGATGCGTTGGCCGTTCAGCATGCGCAGCCTGCTGGCGGCGTGGAACGTCCTGTTCGTCGATGACAACCCGGTCCGCATCGACCCCGCGCGCGGCGAAGCCTGGAACCGCGGTGCCTACCTGGTGCAGGCGGTGGCGCACTGCGGCGCCTGCCATACGCCGCGCGGAAACCTGTTCGCTGAAAAGGGGCTGGATGAGCGCAGCCGCCATTTCCTGTCCGGAGCAAGCGTGGAGGGCTGGTCCGCCACCAACCTGACCGGCGACCAGGTCAGCGGCCTGGGCGCGTGGTCGCGCGCGGATATCGCCGAGTTCCTGCGCACCGGGCGCAACGGGCACGCGACCTCGTTCGGGCCGATGTCCACGGTGGTCTCCACTGCCACCCAGTACATGAGCGCGCCCGACCTCGATGCTGTCGCCGCCTACCTGAAATCCCTGCCCGGCGCGCGCGGCGAGGACAAGCCGTTCCGGCACGATGCCGCCACCGCGCAGCAACTGCGGCAGGGCCGCTTCGATGTGCCCGGTGCGCGCCAGTACGCGGTGTTCTGCATGCCTTGCCATGGCGCCGACGGCAAGGGCTTTGCCCGCGTGTTCCCCCCGCTGGCTGGCAACCCGACCGTCGCCGATCCCGATCCGGCCTCGCTGGTGAACCTGTTGCTCGACGGCGCCGTGACCGCGCGCGTGGGCACCGCGCCGGCGGATTACCACATGCCCGGCTATGGCTGGACGCTGGACGACCAGGAACTGGCCAATGTGCTGACCTTTATCCGCGGCAGCTGGGGCAACCGCGCCGCGCCGGTGCCGGAAGCCGCCGTGGCGGCACGGCGCAAGGCGCTGGCCGCGCAGCACCCGGCCGCGGCAGGCGACGCATCCCGATGAGCACCCGATGACGATTACGCGCAGAGACTTCCTCAACGGCACCGCCCTGACCATCGCCGCCGGGCTTGCGCCCGTGCAGTTGCTGCACGCGCAGCAGGGTGGGGCAGGCGTGGCGTATCCGCCCGCGCTGACCGGCCTGCGCGGCAACCATCCCGGCACCTACACGCTGGCGCACAGCCTGGCGCGCGAGGGCGCGAAATACCCGGTCGTGCTGGCGCGCGAGGCCTTCGACCTGGTGGTGGTCGGCGGCGGCCTGAGCGGCCTGGCGGCAGCGTGGTTCTACCGGCGCCGTTTCGGCGCCAACCGCCGCATCCTGATTTTGGACAACCACGATGACTTCGGCGGCCATGCCAAGCGCAATGAGTTCACGGTGCGCGGCAAGCGGCTTGTGACCTATGGCGGCAGCGCCGAGATGCCGGCGAGCGCCAGTACTGACGCCGCCGTGCGCGAACTGCTGGCAGGGCTTGGACTCGATGCCGCGCGTCCGCCTGGCACATCGTCCGCGGATCCCTATGCGGCGCTCGGCATGGGCCGCGCCGTGTTCTTCGATGCCGAGCATTTCGGGCGCGACCAGTGGGTGGCGGGTGATCCGTTCGGCGAGCTGATCGATGCCCGCAGCGGGCAGCAGGACGGTGGCCCGGATGCGGCTGCCCTGTCGCGCTTCCTGGACAGCACGCCCTTGCCTGCGGCGGACCGCGCCGCGCTGGCGCGGCTGGCCGCCGGCACCACCGATTACCTGCCGGCGCTGTCCGGTGCCGAGCGCGCGGCAGCGTTGCGCTCCATGCGTTACGCCAGCTTTCTGCGTGACAAGGCCGGCATCGGCCTGGCCGGGCAGCGTTTCCTGCGTAGCCGCAGCAACGATGCCTATGCGCTGGACGCCGATGGGATTTGCGTTGCCGACGCCATCGCCATCGGCCTGCCTGCCGGCGCCAACATGCCCGCGCCGGCAGGCAATGCGCGGCTTGGCAAGTCGCCGGCTTCGCGCCTGTGGTTTCCGGATGGCAATGCATCGCTGGCCCGGCTGCTGGTGCAGAGCCTGATCCCGGGCGCGGCGTCGATCGCCCGGCCGGCCGATGTGGTGTCGGCCGCGTTCGACTACAACCGGCTGGACCGTGACGGGCAGCCGGTGCGCCTGCGCCTGAACAGCACCGCGATCGCGGTCGAGCCCGACGGCAATATCACGCGCGTGACCTACGGGTTCAGCGGCAACCTGCATCGCGCCGAGGCGCGCCACGTGGTGCTGGCCGGCTACAACATGATGATCCCGTACCTGCTGCCGTCGCTGCCGGCGAAGCAGAAAGAGGTGCTGCACAACGAGGCCAAGGCGCCGCTGGTCTACACCAAGGTGGCGCTCGACCACTGGCAGGCGTTCGCCGCGCTGCGCACGCGCCGCATCCACGCGCCGGCCATGGCCTATACCGACCTGTGGCTGGAGCCGCCGGCCGGCAGGCAGCCCTCCGATCCGGCCGTGCTGCACATGCTCTATGTGCCGACCGTGCCTGACAGCGGCATGCTGGCACGCGACCGCTTCCGCGCGGGACGTGCCTTGCTGCTGGGCACGCCCTTTGACACGCTGGAACGCGACATCCGCGCGCAGCTCGACCGCATGCTCGGGCACAAGGGCTTTGCTTCGAAGGACGTGATCCGCGGCATCACCGTCAACCGCTGGGCGCACGGCTACAGCTATATGCCCGACAGCCTGGCGGGTGAGAACGTGGCGCCCGATGCGGAGTGGCCCGGGCTGGCCGGCGTGGGCAATATCAGCATCGCCAACAGCGACAATGCCGGCAGCCCTTCGCTGACCGCGGCGGTGGGACAGGGAAAGCGGGCAGTCGAGCGGCTGCCCGGGTAGCAGGGCTTCAGCCTTCGCGCGGCGGCGTCAGCGCATCGATCTCCGCGTCCTTGGCTTCCCACTGGCGTGCGAGCCAGTTGTGGAATTCCGTGCGAAAGGCCTTGTCGCTGCCATAGTCGGCCTCGCAGAAGGCCGCAGGCACTGGCAACTGCCGCATGCGCACCAGCACCGGGCCCGCGCGCCCGCAGGCCAGGTCCCAGAAGCCTGGCGCCCCTTCCGGGTACACGATGGTGACGTCGATCAGCGAGCGAAACCTGTTGCCCATCGCATTCAGCGCCACCGCCAGTCCGCCGGCCTTGGGCTTGAGCAGATGGCGGTACGGTGAGTCCTGGGCCGCGCGCTTGGCCTCGGTAAAGCGGGTACCTTCGGCGAACACCATGACGGTAGTCGGCACCAGCGAGAACTTCGCGCAGGCGCGCTTGGCCGTTTCCTGGTCCTGGCGCCGCAACGCCGGATTGCGCCGCAGCTGCGCCTTGCCGTGGCGCTTCATGAACGGAAAGTCCAGCGCCCACCACGCCAGCCCGATCACCGGCACATAGATCAGCTGTTGCTTCAGGAAAAACTTCAGCAGCGGGATGCGCCGGTTCAGCGAGCGCTGCAGCACGAAGATATCGGCCCACGACTGGTGGTTGCAGTTGACCAGGTACCAGTCGGCATAGCGCAGTCCCTCATTGCCCTGGATGTCCCACGGCTCGCGCTGGATCCACGCGAACCAGCCGGTGTTGCCGGAGATCCAGGCGGTGGCGATGCCGTTGAGCATCGGATCGATGCGGCGCCTGACGGCGGCAAACGGCAGCACCAGCTTCAGCAGCGCCAGCGGGAACAGTAGCGCGCACCAGAACAGCGTGCTGGCGATCAGCAGCGTCCAGCTGAGCGTGCCGGTCATCCACGCAAAGCGGCCGCGCGGCACCGGAGCCTGATGGCGACGAGACAGAGGTGGCGGGGGCTGGCTGGTTGAGGCATTGGTGCCGGTGGCACCGGTTGAAGGGGAAGGAACTGAGGTCATGGATGCCAGTTTGCAGGCTTGCAGAGGTTGAGGGCTTGCGCGTGATCAACGCAGGCACTATTGCATGCGTACTTCGATTTGCACGAAGCGGCGCATGGGACGCATTCTGCCTTGCCGCCAGGGAACGCGCAGCCCTCAGAACACGACGGTCGCCGTCCCCATGAACGTGTTCGTGCTCTTCAGGCGGTTCTTGCTGGCGACGGTCGGCACCCAGCGCAGACCCAGCGACAGCAGGCTCTTGGCGCCGATCTTGGTGTCGTAGGTGACGATCGGACCCACCGCCCAGTCATGGCCGCGGAAGCCGTTCAGGCGGTCGGCGAGCGGGCCGCTGTCGTCGCCCAACTGCTGCGTCGTGCCCGCGATCAGCCCCAGGCCGGCGCCGTTGGCAAAGCGCTTGAGCAGCATGGTGTCGAGCGTGAACAGTGGTGCGTTCTGGTAATCGGTGGCGTTGTTGCGAGTGTAGAACTGGATCCCGGCCACAGCATCGAACTCAAGCCCGTGTTCGGGAAACAGCTTGGTGTAGGCCACCTGCGGAATGAAGGTCCAGTTGTTCAGGCTGGGGTTGGCCAGTGCGTTGGGATCGTACTTGCCGGTCGGCGCCCACACGTTCAGGCTCAGGGCCACGTGCTCGGTCTTCGAGAAATGGTAGCCCGCGATGATCGGCGCGAAGGTAATGTCGAACAGGTTCGATGCGGTGTCCTGGGTCTTGCCCCCCAGCCCGCCCACGCTGAGGTTGGCGGTCACCTTGGTCCAGACATAGGGCAGCGTGAAGCTGGAGGCAAAGTTCCAGGCGCCGGTGCCGGTGTCCCAGACCTTCATCACTGTCGCCACGGTGAACGCGACCTTGCCGTCCACGCCCAGCGCTGCCTTGCCCGCGATGGGCACGCTGCGGCTGCCGCTGATCGAGCCATCCAGGTAGACCTCGCCGACGTTCACGATGAGCGCGGGTTCCGGCGACACGATCCCCACATTGGGGAGCACGCTGGTGCCGGTCACGGGTCGCCCCAGGGCGCCTTCAGTCGCGTGGGCGCCAGCACAGGCAAAGAGGAAGGGGGCAGCAATGGCCAGCCGGTTTGCGATGGTCTTTGACATATGCAAGGAACATGAAGTGCAAGGCCGTCCAGGCGCTTGCCGGAATGCCGGCCCCTGGCGCATGCCTGCCCGCGCCAGCTGCAGTGAAATCACAAGGTGAGGCAATGCCTCACCCTCATATTATTGCGACATTGCATACTAGCAAAGAGCCCCGCTACTGCCAGCGCGCAAACGGACGAAAATCTTCATCACGGCATCGCAAATACTTACTTCACTAGCCATGAGGGGACTGCGATGATGCAGGCGCCATATTCAATGGCGGGTTTTATCAATTTCATTCGGGGCTGCTGTAGCCATTAAACAGGACCTTTCATAACTTGCTGATGACCCGCTCCCAGGCAAGCCAGCGCATTGCATCGCTGCTCGGCGCACTGGCCTTGTTCTGGTGTGGCGGCGCCTTCGGCCAGGCCGAAGCGCCGGCTGAAAAGAAACCGCTGTCGTTTTTCGGTCCTGAGGACGGCAAGCTGGACATGAGCGACTTCCTGCTCAACACAAGGGCGCGCTGCCGGTGCCGGTCGTTATCCCGGAACCGGCGGTTGGGTACGGTGGCGGGCTGGGGCTGATATTTTTCTCGGAAGCCATGGCGGATGCCGCGGCCAGTGCCAGGGCCAGTGGGAAAGGTCCCGCACCGCCCAACATTACAGCCATCGGCGGTGCGTATGCCGAATCGGCAAGGCCGGGCTGGTGGTGGACTACGACTCGCGCGACAACATCTTCTACCCCAGCCGCGGCAGCTATGCCGAGCTGGAGGCGCAGTTCGCGCGCGGCGGCTTCGGCAGTACGCAGTCATTCAATATGTATAACGCGCGCGGCTTCACCTGGTTGCCGCTGGCGCGCACCGTGATCCTGGGGCTGCGTGCCGATACGCGCTTCTCCACCGGCGACGTGCCGTTCTACGCGCAGCCGTTCGTGGACTTGCGCGGCGTGCAGAAGGGGCGCTACCAGGACCGCAATGCGCTGGCCGCCGAAGTGGAACTGCGCTGGGATGTGACGCCACGCTGGTCGCTGCTGGGTTTCACCGGCGTCGGCAAGGCGTATGGGCGCTGGCATGATTTTTCAGATGCCTCGACCATCTACAGCGTTGGCGCGGGCTTTCGCTACATGCTTGCGCGCAAGCTGGGGGTGTCGATCGGTCTCGATGTGGCCCACAGCAAGGGCCAGAACGCCTCCTATATCCAGGTGGGGAGCGCCTGGCACTGAGTTGCGAGGCCTGCTCCGTGTGCCGGTTGGCTGCCCTGGATCGACACAAGCGAAAACCTGGAGGCCCTGCACGCGTTCCGGTATCCGCCACCGCTGGCGCCGCTGTTCCCGGCGGACTATGGCGTCCTGCATGAGGGCGACAAAGACCAGGCGGAGCCCCTGAAGGTGATCGGGCCAACGGCAGGTATCCAGCGATGACCAGGGCGCCGGCGGCAGGGCGCGAAAGAAAAACTTAATTCACTTGCCCCCCGAAACGGGAAAAAGCTGACTTCTGATCGCTGTAGCCATCTGAGATCATTGTTTGCGCTGGATTAGCATGACTTTTGTATACAAAGAGGCAGGGTGAATGAGCGGACGACGTGAGGGCAGCAATCCCGGCACAGGCGCAGGGCGTTCTGGCTCCGTTGCACTGGCCGCGGGACGGCGAAGCGGGCAGAAGGCGTTGATCGTGGCGCTGCTCGGTCTCGGGCTCGCAGCCGGCCTCGGCGGCAGCTATTGGTATACGAAGGGGCGCACGCCGACCGCGCCGGCGATCGTCGCTGGCGATGGCAAGAACGGCCCGGCAGACATGGTGCGCGTGCCCGGCGGTGAATTCCTGATGGGCAGCGACAGCAAGATGGCCCAGCCCAACGAAAAGCCGGCCCACAAGGTGCGCGTGCACGCGTTCTGGATGGACCAGCACCACGTCACCAACGCGGAATTCCGCAAGTTCGTCGAAGCCACCGGCTACGTGTCCACCGCCGAGCGCGCGCCCGATTGGGAAACCCTGCGGGTTCAGTTGCCACCCGGCACGCCGCGCCCGCCCGACAGCGCCATGGTGGCCGGTGGCATGGTCTTCGTGGGCACGCCGCGGCCGGTGCCGCTGCAGGACTACTCGCGCTGGTGGCGCTATGTGCCCGGTGCTGACTGGCGCCATCCGACCGGTCCCGGCAGCTCGATCGAAGGCAAGGACAACCACCCGGTGGTCCAGGTGTCGTATGAAGACGCGCAGGCCTATGCCAAATGGGTCGGCAAGCGGCTGCCGACGGAGGCGGAATGGGAGTTTGCCGCGCGCGGCGGGCTGGAGCAGGCCACCTATGCCTGGGGCGAGCAGTTCGCCCCCGACGGCAAGCAGATGGCCAATGTCTGGCAAGGCCAGCAGAACCGGCAGTTTCCTGTGGTCAGTCCCAAGGCTGGCGGGGCGCTTGGCACCAGCCCGGTCGGCACTTTTCCGCCCAACGGTTACGGCCTGGCCGACATGACCGGCAATGCCTGGCAGTGGGTGGCGGACTGGTACCGGGCCGACCAGTTCCGGCGCGAGGCCGGCAAGGCGCAGCCAGTCGAAAACCCGGTCGGTCCGATGGCCTCATGGGATCCGGCTGAACCCGGCGTGCCGGTCAACGCGCCCAAGCGCGTCACGCGCGGCGGCTCATTCCTCTGCAATGAAGACTATTGCCTGAGCTACCGACCCAGCGCCCGGCGCGGGACGGATCCGTACAACAGCATGTCCCACCTGGGCTTCCGCCTGGTGATGGATGACAGCCGCTGGGCGGAAGTGCGCAGGCAGCAACCGCTGGCGCTGGCGCGGTAGCGCCGGCACTGTCGCCATTTCCTGGCTGTCGGACAGACTGGAGGATGTGCTCGATGGACGTTTCTACCATCGCCTGGCATCAGCGGCAGCGTTCGCCCCGAACCGCCCTGGCCGTCATCTGCCTGGCCCTGGCCTTTGCCGGGGCGGGCCTGCCGGGCTGCACGACGGCGCCGCCAGCCAGCACGGCGGCGCAGCCGTCCTACGCCCCTGCGCCGCAGGTAAGCGCCGCCGAGGCGCTCCCGTCCTGGCGCGACGGCGCCAGCAGGCAGGCGCTGCTGAAGTTCATCGGGGATGTCACCCGCCCCGGTTCACCGAATTTTGTACCGCCCGAGCAGCGCGTCGCGGTATTCGACAACGACGGCACGCTGTGGAGCGAACAGCCGCTGTACTTCCAGTTTTTCTTCCTGCTCGACCAGGTCAAGGCCGCGGCGCCACAGCACCCGGAATGGAAGAACAACCCCGCGTTCAAGGCCCTGATGGCCAATGACATGCAGGGCGTGATGCGCAACGAGAAGCAGCTGATGCAGCTGATCGCGGTTGCCAACAGCGGCATGACCGTGGACGAGTACGACCGCGCCATCCGCCACTGGCTGGCGCAGGCAAAGCATCCGAAGCTGCAGCGTCCCTTCACCGAGCTGGTCTACCAGCCGCAGCTCGAGCTGCTGGCCTACCTGCGCGCCAACGGCTTCAAGACCTACATAGTCTCGGGCGGCACCATCGAGTTCATGCGGCCATGGACCGAAAAGGCGTACGGTATCCCGCCCGAGCAAGTGATTGGTTCCACCCAGGCCATCAAGTACACCACCCGTGACGGCAAACCGGCGCTGGTGCGCGATCCCAGGTTGGAATTCATCGATGACGGGCCCGGCAAGCCGGTCGGCATCTACCGGCACATCGGCCGCCACCCCATCCTTGCCGTCGGCAATTCGGACGGCGACCTGCAGATGCTGGAGTACACCACCAGCGGCGAAGGCCCGCGCATGGCGGTGCTGGTCCACCACGATGATGCCGAGCGCGAATTTGCCTATGACCGGCAGTCCAAGGTCGGCAAGCTCGACAAGGCGCTGGACGCGGCCACCGCCAAGGGGTGGACTGTGGTCAGCATGAAGCAGGACTGGGGGCAGATTTACCCGGCGAGCAAGCCGTAATGCAGAGGTGGTCGGTTGTAAGGGTTCGTCAAACGGAGGCAGCACATGAGTCAAGCTAAGGAAGCAGTGAAGAGAGGGGGCGGCCTGGCAATGCTTGCCATTGCCGCCGCCATCCTGACAGTTGCCGGCTGTGGCAAGCAGGAAGAGCCCAAGCAGGCGCAGGCACCGGCTGCAGCGCCGCCGACGGCCGGAGCGCCCGCACCGGCAGCGCCGGCTCCCGCCAGGGAGAGCCCGCCCGTCACCGCTGAAGCGCCTGCCCCTGCGGCGTCTGCCCCGGCAATGCCCGCCAGTGCCAGCTCGGGCAAGAAGCCCAACATCCTGGTCATTTTTGGCGACGATATCGGCCAGACCAATATCAGCGCCTACAGTCAAGGCGTGGTGGGCTACCGCACGCCCAATATCGACCGTATCGCCCGCGAAGGCATGATGTTCACCGACTATTACGGCGAGAACAGCTGCACGGCAGGCCGCTCCACCTTCATCACCGGCGAGGTCGGCCTGCGCACGGGGCTGCTGAAGGTGGGCATTCCGGGCGCGCCGGTTGGTCTGCAAGCGCAGAACGTGACCATCGCGCAGGCACTCAAACCGCTTGGCTATGCGACCGGCCAGTTCGGCAAGAACCACCTCGGCGACCGCAACGAGTACTTGCCCACCGCGCACGGTTTCGACGAGTTCTTCGGCAACCTCTACCACCTGAACGCTGAAGAGGAGCCTGAGCGCCCGTACTACCCGAAGAACGACACCGCCTTCGTCAAGGCGAACTCGCCGCGCGGCGTGATCCATTCCTTCGCCGACGGCAAGGTCGAGGACACCGGACCGCTGAGCCGCAAGCGCATGGAGTCCATCGACGACGAAACCACGGCGGCGGCGATCGGCTTCATGGAAAAGCAGGTGAAGGCCGACAAGCCGTTCTTCGTCTGGATGAACACCACGCGCATGCACCTGTTCACGCACGTGCGGGAGTCGATGCGGGGACAGAGCGGCATGCCCGGCAATGAGTACGCCGACGGCATGATCGAGCACGACGGCGACGTCGGCAAGCTGCTCAAGACCCTCGATGATTTGAAGGTCGCCGACAACACGATCGTCATCTACACCACGGACAATGGCCCGAACCAGTTCACCTGGCCGGATGCCGCCACCACGCCGTTCCGCAGCGAGAAGGACACCAACTGGGAGGGCGCGTTCCGGGTGCCGGCCCTGATCCGCTGGCCGGGACGGATCAAGCCCAATACGGTGTCGAACACGATGATCTCGGGCCTGGACTGGTTCCCGACGCTGCTGGCGGCGGCCGGAGACACCGACATCAAGGACCGGCTGCTCAAGGGCGCCAGCATCGGCGGCAAGACCTTCAAGGTGCACCTGGACGGCTACAACTTTGTCCCCTACCTGACCGGGCAGACCAATACCGGGCCGCGCCAGGACTTCTACTACTTCAACGACGATGGCCTGCTGGTGGCATACCGCTACAACGACTGGAAGGCGGTCTTCTGCGAGCAGCGCCAGCCGGGAGGCTTCCAGGTTTGGGCCAACCCCTTTACATGCCTGCGCGCGCCGAAGATCTTCAATCTGCGCATGGATCCGTATGAACGCGCCGACATCGTCTCGGATCAGTACTATGACTGGACGACGAAAAACGCCTACCTGCTGCAGTACGCTGTCTATCGGGTGGCGCCGTTCCTTCAGACGTTCAAGGACTACCCGCCCTCCCAGCGGCCGGCAAGCTTCAGCATTGACCAGATGACCGAGGCGCTGATGAAATCCCTCGAAAAGCCGCCTGCGAAGTAGTCACCGCAAGGCGACGTCCGGCCAGCCGTTTCCTGTATGGCAGGGGACGGCTGGCTTAGCCACAAAGGATCGCACCATGGCAGAAACGCGTGCCGGCGCCAGTTCCGGCAAGGGGAGGGTGCGGTATGGATCGGACATGACCAGGCGCGCAGACAGCGCCACAACCCGGGAGCAGCATCTGCAGGCGCATCGCGACGTGCTGCTGGTGCCTGCCCTGCTGCTTTTTGCCTCGGGCACCGCGGGGCTCATTTTCCAGGTGTTGTGGATCAAGCAGCTTGCGCTGGTGGTAGGCGTGGACGTGCACGCCGTCACCACCGCCGTGAGCGCATTTTTTGCCGGGCTGGCCCTGGGTGGCTGGCTGTTCGGGCGCCTGGCCGACCGGCATGCCACTCCCCTCAGGTTGTACGCCTGGCTGGAGCTCGCCGTGCTGGTGCTGGCGATTGCCGCCACGCTGGCGCTGGCGCGCTCGGCGATGCCGTTCGCGTGGCTGCAGAGCCGCGCCGGCCTGCTGGCCTGGGCGCTGCCCTTCACGCTGGTGATCCTGCCGGCGGCGGCGATGGGTGGCACGCTGCCGGTGCTGATGCGCGTATTGGCACCGCGGGCAGGGAACGTCGGCGCACACGGCGGCTGGCTCTATGCGGCCAATACTGCCGGTGCGATTGCTGGGACGCTGCTGGCTGGATTCCTTCTGATCCCCTGGCTGGGTATTACCGGCAGTGCGCTGGCGGCGGCCGCGCTCAACGGTGTTGCCGGCGTCGCAGCCCTGGTGCTGTCTTCACGCGTGGGCGCGCCGGGCACGGCGGCTGCGCCAGCCAATGCTCCCATTGAGGCGGCGGCCGGCACGGCCGAACGAGATGCGGCCGGCGGCAGGCTCGCACTCGTGCTCTATGCCATCGCCGGCGGCATCGCGCTGGGCTATGAAGTGGTCTGGTCGCAGGCCATCGTGCAGTTCATCAGCACGCGCGCCTTCGCCTTCACCATTGTGCTGGCCACCTACCTGGCGGGCCTTGCCATCGGCAGCGCGGTCGCGGCGCGGCGCGCCGACCGGGCGCGCGATCCGTGGGGCGCGTTCGGCATGCTGATCGCGGCCGCGGGCCTGGTGGCCCTGCTGGAAATCGTGCTGCTGGGCGAATGGCTGCTGCGCGCGCAGTCGGCCGTATCCGCCTGGGTGCAGGCGGCCACGGCCAGCGGCCTGGCGGCGGCCTGCGCCAGTTTCGCGGTGGCGGCGCTGTGCGTGGTGTTCGTGCCAACCTTGCTGCTGGGCGCGGCGTTCCCGTTTGTGCTGCGCGTGGGCGTCGACAGCCGGCGCGTAGGCGCCGGCGTGGGCAGCGTGGTGGCGCTCAATACGGTGGGCGGCATCGCCGGCACGGTGCTGGCCGGCTTTGTGCTGGTGCCATACCTGGGGTTGGTGCATACGCTGGCGTTGCTGGCCGTGGCGGCGGCCCTGGTCGGCGTGGTCGCCGTCGCGCTGGGCCGTGGCGTGCGGCCCCTCGCACGCTGGGCCGTGCCGATGGTGGGCGTGCTGGCCGTGATTGCGGCGGCGCTGGCCCCGGCGGACCGGCTCGCCACGTTGCTGGCGCGGGCGCGCGGCGGTGAGGTGGTGTTCTACGAGGAAGGCCGCGGCGCCACGGTGGCGGTGGTCGAGCAGACCTCGTCCAGCAACCGCTTCCGCCGGCTCTATATCCAGGGTGTTTCCAATTCGGGCGATGCCATGACGTCGCAGCGCTATATGCGCCTGCAGGCGCTGTTGCCGCTGATCGTGCATGAGGGCACGCCGAAGTCCGCGTTAGTGATTGGCTTGGGCACCGGTATTACGGCGGGGGCCACGCTGGCGTGGCCAGGGCTGGAGCACCGCGTGGTGGCGGAACTGCTGCCGCCGGTGGCGCGCGCGGTGCCAAGGTTCGAGGGCAATTTCGACGTGGCCGCCGACAAGCGCATGGACATCCGCCTGCGCGACGGCCGGCGTGAACTGCTGCAAAGCACGCAGCAGTACGACCTGATCACGCTGGAGCCGCCGCCGCCGTCGGCGGCTGGCGTGGTGAACCTGTATTCGACCGATTTCTACCGCCTGGCGGCCGCGCGGCTGCAACCCGGCGGGCTGGTGGCGCAATGGTTGCCGCTGCCGACGCAGAACGACGAAGACACGCGCATGCTGGTGCGCAGCTTCCTGGACGTATTTCCGCACGCCATGCTGTGGACCACCGAGCTGCACGAGATGATGCTGGTGGGCTCGCTGTCGCCGCTGGAGCTGGATGCCGTACGCATCCGCACGCGCTTTGAACAGCCGGAGGTTGCTGCCGCCCTGCAGGCCGTGGGCATTCGCTCGCCGGCGGCGCTGATGGCGACCTGGGTCACCGACCGCGCCGGCCTGGACTGGTATGCGGCCGACGCGCCGGCCGTGACCGACGACCGCCCGCGCATCGAGTACGCCGGCTGGGTCCGCCGCGACGCCTTCCCGGAAACCCTGTCCAGGCTGCTGTCGCTGCAAAGCGAGCCGCCGCTGGCCGGCGCCGATGATGCGTTCTGGCGCGACCTGCGCCGCGAGCGGGAAGTGCTGCACACCTTCTACCGCGCCGGGCTGGATGCCTACCGCGGCGACCGCGAAGCCTGGGCCAGCCATATCACGCAGGCCATGCGCGCCGATCCGGACAATCCCTACTACGCCTGGTTCGTCGGCGGCCAATCGGCGCGCCCGGCCCGCCGCGCACCGGCTGAACCAAGGAACACGCCATGAGCGCACGCGACGACGTCCTGGCCCTGCAGCAGCGCATGGGCGAATCGATTGTGGGGCAGCAACGCATGATCGAACGCCTTCTGCTGGGCCTGCTGGCCGACGGCCACCTGCTGGTGGAAGGGCTGCCCGGACTGGCCAAGACCCGCGCCATCAAGATGCTGGCCCGCAACCTCGATGCGCGGCTGTCGCGGATCCAGTTCACGCCGGACTTGCTCCCCGCGGACATCACCGGCTCCGAGGTGTATTTCACCGAAGGGGGCAAGGGCGAGTTCCGCTTCCAGGCCGGTCCGGTGTTCGCCAACCTGGTGCTGGCCGATGAGGTCAACCGTTCGCCAGCCAAGGTGCAGGCGGCCTTGCTGGAAGCGATGGAAGAGCGCCAGGTCACCGTCGGCGGCACCACGCACAAGCTCGAGCCGCTGTTCCTGGTGATGGCCACGCAGAACCCGATCGAGCAGGAGGGCACCTACCCGCTGCCCGAGGCGCAGATGGACCGTTTTCTGATGCATGTCGGCGTGGGTTATCCGGAAGCCAAGGCCGAGGCCGACATCGTGAAGCTGGCACGCGAGGAAGAGGCGGGCGGCGCCGCGGGTAGTGGCGCGCAGGCCGTGCGGCTGGCGCCGGAGGCGATCTTCACCGCGCGCGCCGAGATCCACGCCATCCATGTCAGCGAGGCCGTGGAGCGCTACATCGTCACGCTGGTGCAGGCCACGCGCGCCCCCAAGCCGGTGGACGACGACCTTGACAAGTGGATCCAGATCGGCGTGAGCCCGCGCGGCTCGATTGGGCTGGACAAGGTGGCGCGCGCGCACGCATGGCTGCACGGGCGCGATTTTGTTACGCCCGAGGATGTCCAGGCGGTGGTGTACGACGTGTTCCGCCACCGGCTGATCCTGTCGTACGAGGCGCATGCGGCCGGCATCGGCGCCGATGCCGTGATCGACCGCCTGGTGCAGCGGGTGGCGGTGGCTTGACGGCGGGCGAGGGCTAGCCGATGCGTCTGCCGTTCCGCGCCATCGCCCGCGCCGCGCCGCCAGCGGTGCCGGGGCCGTCTTCCGAGGCTCTCGCCGGCGTCAGCGTGGATGCGGCGGCGCTGGCCGCGCTGGAAGTGGCCGCGCGCGACTTCCACTTCCTGCCGCGCCAGCCGGTGCACAGCGTGCTGGCCGGACGCCATGCCTCCAAGGTGCGAGGGCGCGGGCTGACCTTTGAAGAACTGCGCCTGTACCTGCCCGGCGACGATATCCGCAGCATGGACTGGCGCGTGACCGCGCGCACCGGCAAGCCGCACGTGCGCGTCTACACCGAGGAAAAGGACCGTCCCGTGCTGCTGGTGGTGGACCAGCGCATCAATATGTTCTTCGGCAGCCGGCGCGCGATGAAGTCGGTCAGCGCGGCCGAGGCGGCAGCGCTGGCCGCGTGGCGCGTGCTGGCCGAAGGCGACCGCATCGGCGGCGTGGTGTTCGGCGATGCGAAGACCGAGGAGTTTCCCCCGCGCCGCAGCCGCGAAGCCGTGCAACAGTTGCTGGGCGGCATCGCGCGCTTCAACCAGGCCCTGCGCGCCGATGCGCCATCGCGGCGTGCCGCGGGGGAACTGAACGCGGCGCTGGAGCGCGCCGCGCGCATGGCGCGCCACGACTGCCTGGTCATCGTCATCAGCGATTTCGACGGCCATGACGACCGCACCCGCGACCTGATGCTGGAAATGGCCGCGCGCAACGACGTGCTGACCATCCTGGTCCACGATCCCTTCCTGAGCGAGTTGCCGGAGTCCGGCCAGCTGGTGGTCAGCGACGGCGAACTGCAGGTGGAGCTGGGCTTCGGCCACGCGGCCACGCGACGCAGCATTGCGGAGTTTGTCGATAAGCTCGCCAAGGCGCTGCTGGACTGGCACCACGCCATCGGCGTGCCGCTGCTGCCGCTGTCGGCGGCAGAGGAAACGGCGCTGCAATTGCGCCGGCTGCTGGGCCGCCCGCTGCAGCAGCCGCCGGTGCGGCAACGCGCTGGAGCGGCGCGATGAGTCTCACGCACAGCACCGCGCCGGGCGTTGCGGACAGCACGGGCGTCGCGACGCTGGCGAAGCTGGCGGACGTGGCGGTGCCGCCGCCCCCATCCTGGGCGCCGCAGACCATTGGCTGGCCGATCGCGGGCGCCTTGCTGCTGCTGGTCCTGGCCTGGGCCGGCTGGCGCGCGTGGCGGCGCTACCGCGCCAACCGCTACCGGCGCGAGGCGCTGGCCGAACTGGCAGGACTGCCGCTGAGCGCTGACCCCGAGCACCGCGTCGCCGCGCTGCGGCAGATGGCGGTGCTGCTCAAGCGCACGGCGCTGGCCGCGTGGCCGCGCGCCCAGGTTGCCAGCCTGGCTGGCGGCGGCTGGGCGGAGTTCCTGCAGGCACATGCCGGGCGCGCACAGGAGGCCGCGCCGCTGCTGGCGGCGCTGGTGCAGGACGCCGAATACCGCGACGACGCGGTGCTGGCGCAGTGGCCCGAGCCGCAGGTGCAGGCCGTGGCCGGCGCATGCCGGCGCTGGATCGCGGAGCACCATGTACCAGTTTGAATACCCCTGGCTCTTCGTGCTGCTGCCGCTGCCGCTGCTGCTATGGTGGTGGCTGCCGCCGTATCGCGAGGAAAGCCCGTCGGTGCGCCTGCCGTTCTTTGGCGAGGTGGCCAGCGCCGCCGGCCTGACCCCGGCCACCGGTGCCGTGGTGCCGCGCCGCAACCGGCTGCAATGGGTGCTGGCGCCGCTGGCGTGGGCGCTGGTGGTGACGGCGCTGGCGCGGCCGCAGTTCCTGGAGGCGCCGATCAAGAAGGTGCAGCCGGCGCGCGACCTGCTGATCGCGCTGGATCTGTCGCAGTCGATGGACACGCGCGACTTCCGCGACCCGTCGGGCGCGCTGATCCCGCGCGTGCAGGCGGTGCGGCAGGTGGTGAGCGGCTTTGTCGCCAGGCGCCCCGGCGACCGCATCGGCCTGATCGTGTTTGGCGACGCGCCGTATCCGCTGGCACCGTTCACGCTGGATCACCAGCTGGTGCAGACGCTGATCACCGGCCTGCTGCCGGGCATGGCCGGGCCGAGTACTGCGCTGGGCGATGCCATCGGACTCGGCATCAAGATGTTCGAGCATAGCGAAGCGCCCGAGAAAGTGCTGATCGTGCTGACCGACGGCAACGACACCGCCAGCCGGATGCCGCCCGAGCGCGCTGGGGGGATCGCCAAAGAGCGCAAGGTGGTGGTGCATGCCATCGGCATCGGCGACCCCAATGCTTCGGGCGAAGACAAGGTCGATCTCGGCGTGCTGCAGCGGCTGGCCGCGCAGACCGGCGGGCGCTACTTCTTCGGTGCCGACCAGGCCGCGCTGGAAACCATCTACGCGACCCTGGACCGGATCACGCCGCACAACCAGAAGACGTTGTCATGGCGGCCGCGGCGCGAGCTGTTCATGTGGCCGCTGGGGGCAGCGCTGGCGCTGGTGCTGGTGTACCAGTTGCTGATGTTCAGCTACTCGGCGTGGCTGTCGCGCCCGCGCGGCACGGCTGCAGGGGCTGACGAGATCGCGAACGCCGCCGGGGAGGGACGCTGATGCGGGCCCTGCTCGATACGCTTGCGCACTTCCATTTCCTGCGCCCGTGGTGGCTGCTGGTGCTGGTGCCGGCCGCGCTGCTGGTGTGGGCGGTGCAGCGCCGCGGCGACGTGCGGCGGCGCTGGCGCCAGACCATCGCACCGCACCTGCTCGATGCGCTGATGATCGGCGAACGCCGCCGCGTGGCGCTGCGCCCGGTGCACCTGACCGCGCTGCTGCTGGCGCTGGGCGCCATCGCACTGGCCGGGCCGAGTTGGCGGCAGGAGCGGCCGCCGTTTCTTGACGACAAGGCGCCGCTCGCGATTGCCGTGGACCTGTCGCGCACCATGGACGCGGTGGACGTCACGCCGACGCGGCTCGAGCGCGCCAAGCTCAAGATCAAGGCGCTGCTGGCGCGCCGCGACGGCGGCCGCACGGCGATCTATGCGTATGCGGGCTCCACGCACCTGGTGCTGCCGCTGACGGACGATAACAACCTGCTGCAGACCTTTGCCGATGCACTGCAGACCCGCATCATGCCGGTGCCGGGGCGCGACATGGCGCAGGCGTTGCGCACCATCGACGCCGACCTGGCGCACGAGCCGGTGCCCGGCACCATCCTGTTCCTGACCGACGGCGTGGAACCCGCCGCGGCCAAAGCCTTCCGCGAGCAGGCGCACAGCGGCCGCAGCCAGCCGGTGGTACTGGCGATCGGCACGCAGCAGGGCGGGCCGCTGCGTAATGCCGCGGGTGCCGCGGGTGCCGCGGGTGCCGAGGGCGGCTTTGTCGAACAGGACGGGGCACGCGTGTTCGCGCGCCTGGATGTGGCCGCGGTCAAGCGCTTTGGCGGCGACAGTGGCGTACCGGTCGCCACCTTTACGCCGGGCAGTGATGACGACGTGGCGTGGGTGCAGCGCCATGTGCAGTCGCACCTCGAGCAGATGCGGGCCGGCGAGCGCATGCGCTGGAAGGACGAAGGCTGGTGGCTGGTGCTGCCGATCACGCTCCTGGCGATGCTGTGGTTCCGCAAGGGCTGGACCGTGCGCTGGATTGCCGGCCTGCTGCTGGCGCTGGCGCTGGCGTTGGCGGCGCCGCAGCAGGACTCGCGCGCGCAGCCGCAGCAGGCCGAAGCGGTACGGCCGTGGCGCTTTGCCGACCTGTGGCTGACGCATGACCAGCAGGGCCGCCGCGCCTTCGAGCAGGGCGACTTCGCGCGCGCCGCGACGCTGTTCGACGATGCGATGTGGCGTGGCATCGCCCAGTATCGCGCCGGCCAGTACACGCAGGCGGCGCAGAGCTTTGCGCTGGTCGATTCACCGCAGTCCGACTACAACCAGGGCAATGCGCTGGCGCGGCAGGGCCAGTACCGGCAGGCCGCCGCGCGCTACCGCCAGGCGCTCAGGCGGCAGCCGCAATGGCCGGCGGCAACGGCCAACCTGGCGTTGATGGATAAGCTGCTGGCGCAACAGAAACCGAAGGACAAGCAAGACCCCAACGACCTGGAACAGCCCCCCGACCTGGCGCCGGATGAAATCAAATACGACGCCGCGAAGCCGCCGGAGCAGGGCGGCCAGTCCATGCATATCGGCCTGACGCAGGACGCCGAAATGTGGATGCGCGCGATCCAGAGCACGCCGACCGACCTGCTGCAGCGCAAGTTCGCCTTGCAGCGCGGGCAGGCCGCGCCGCAGCAGGGGCAGCGATGAGAGGCCGCGCCGTGTGTCAGCACGCGTGGCTGCGCCAGCTTGCGCCGCTGGTCTTGCTGATGGCGGCGTTGTGGCTGCCCTTGCTGGCGCGCGCCGCCGCCGAGCCCATCGTGCGCGTGGAAGTGGGCGCGAAGCAGCCGGTGCTGGTCGGCCAGCAGATCAGCATCGACGTCACCATCCTGGCGCCCAATTTCTTCATGTCGGCGCCGGCCTTCCCGGAGCTCCAGGTGCTGGGCGCCATCGTCACCATGCCTGACCAACGCGCGCTGAACTCGACCGAAACCATCGATGGGGTTGCCTACGCCGGCATCCGCAAGACCTATGCCTTTACCGCCGAGCAGGACGGCGACTTCGAGCTGCCATCCGCGACCGTGCGCTTCACTTATGCGGGCGACGACGGCGCGCCGCGCCAGGGCAGCGTCACCTTTCCATCCACGCGGATCCGCGCGGGCGCCGGCGGCGCGGTCAAGGCCGGCGCCGGGGCGGGACGGCCCTTGCTGCCGGTGGCCCGGCTTACCGTGACGCAGGCGCTGGACCATGCGTACGACGAAGACACCGTGCGGCTGCGCGCGGGCGATGCGCTGGTGCGCACCGTCACCACCTTTGCGCCGCAGACCCAGGCCATGATGATCCATCCGCCACACGCCGCGGCGCCGCCCGGGGTGCGCGTCTTCAGCGCCGATGCGCGGCTGTCCGACCACGCCCAGGGCGCGCCCGGGCCGGGCGGCACGCGCGTGGACGCCATCACCTATGTGTTCGAGCGGACCGGCACCTACACGCTGCCGGCGGTGACAGTGGATTGGGTCGATCCGGCCACCCGCAAGCCGGCAAAGTCCGAAGCGCCCGCGGTCAAGGTGGTGGTGGCTGCCGCGCGCGCAGGCAGCGCGCTGGCCCCGGGCGGTCCGTCTGCCGGCGCGCTGCCGGGAGAGGGCGGCCTGCCATGGCGGACGTTGCTGTGGGGGGCAGCGGGGCTGCTGGCTGTGCTGGCAGCCGGGCTGTTGTGGTGGCGTATGCGGCCGGCGCTGGCCCGGCTGCGCCAGCGGCTGGCCGGGCACAAGCGCGTCCGCGCCGAAGGTGCCGACGCCCAGCTGGAAGCAACGCTGCAAGCCTGCCAGGCGGGCAATGCCGCTGCCGCCGGCCAGGCGCTGGGGGCATGGACGCGCGCCGCCCACGGCACCACCCCCGCGGCGTGGGCAGAGGCAGCTGGCGATGCCGCCCTTGCCGATGCCGTGACCGATCTGCAACGCCACCTCTACGGCGCGATGCCCGCCCAGGCCGCCTGGAATGGCACGCCGTTGGCCCAGGCCCTGCGCCCCCATGCCGCCAGGGCGCCGGTGCGCCGGCATCGGCAAGCCGTGCCCGCATTGCCTGCGCTCAATCCCTGACAATCACGCCCCCCGCAAGCGACGCCCCCTATGAAATGCTCCGTTGATCTGTTTGCCGGCAACCCGTTGATGGTGCTCTTCATCACCGTGGGCCTGGGTTACTTCATCGGCAAGGCGCGCGTGGGCCCGATCCAGCTAGGGGGCGTCTGCGGCACGCTGATCGTCGCGCTGTTCATGGGGCAGACCGGTTGCCAGATGCACGGCGAGCTCAAGGACATGGCCTTCGCGTTGTTTATCTTCGCCATGGGCTATTCCGGCGGGCCGCAGTTCTTTGCCAACCTGAACCGGTCGAGCCTGCGCTATATGGTCTTACCGGTGGTGGAAGCCATCGTCGTGCTCGCCATCGCCGTCAGTGCGGCGGCGTACCTGGGATTCGATCCCGGCACCGCCGCGGGCCTGGCCGCCGGTGCGGCGACGGAATCCGCCGTGGTCGGCACCGCCGCCGAAGCGCTGAAGCACCTGGGCCTGGATGCCGCCACCGTGAGCCGCTATGAGGCCAATATCGCCACGGCCTATACGCTGACCTACCTGGTCGGCCTGATCAGCATCGTGTTCTTCACCAGCCAGATCGCCCCGGCCTTGCTGGGCATCGACCTGCGCAAGGCCGCCAGGGAAGTCGCGGCGAAGATGGACGCCGCGTCCGAGGACGATGTTGCCACCCAACCCGCACTGCCGCGCCTGATCGGGCGCGCGTACTCCGTGCACCAGGCGGCCGGCATGACGCTAGGCGAGCTCCAGCACCAGGTGGGCGGCCGGGCCTCGGTCGTCAAGGTGCTACGGGCCGGCGCCGCCATCGACCTGGGCGACGACGATACCGTGCAGGCAGGCGATATCCTTGCCATGGTGGGCATCCGCAGCAACCTGCTGAAGGCTGCCTCCCTGATCGGGCCGGAAGTCCTGCTACCCGATGCCCACACGGATGCCATCCAGCTGGTCGAAAAGCAGGTCATCGTGAACAAGCCCAGGGTCAATGGCAAGACCATCGGCGAACTGGCCCGCCTGGCCGGCGCACGCCGCCTGCGTGAAGTCTGGATCCTGCAAGTGCGGCGCTCGGGGATGTCGCTGCCGATCACGCGTTCCACGCCGCTGCAGCATGGGGATGTGGTCACCATCGTCGGCCTGGAGCCGTCGCTGTCCGAAGCCATTGCCGGAATCGGCGTGGAAGCGAAGGCAACCGAGGTCACCGAGCTGGTCTTCCTGTGCGTGGGCATCCTGGCAGGCTTGCTGGTGGGAACCCTGAGCCTGAGCCTCGGCGGGATGCATATTTCGCTGGGCAGCGGCGGCGGGGCGCTTCTCAGCGGCCTGGTGTTCGGATGGATCAATTCAAGAAGGCCGTCGCTCGGCACCTTCCCGAGGTCGGCCGTGCAGATCCTGAAGGACCTGGGCCTCGCGGTCTTTGTCGCCTGCGTCGGCTTGTCCGCCGGACCGGATGCGATCTTGCTGATCCGCGAGCACGGCGCGGTGCTGCCGCTGATCGGGCTGGCGGTGTCGCTGGGGCCGGCGTGCCTGTCCTTGTGGATCGGGCACAAGATCCTGAAGATCGAAGGCCCGCTGCTGGTTGGCGCGATTGCCGGGCAGCACGTGAGCACCCCGGCGATCAGCGCCATCCTGGCCGCCAGCCAGAGCTCCGTGCCGTTGCTGGGCTACACCATTACCTATGCCATTGCCAACGTGCTGCTGCCGGTGCTGGGGCCGATCATAATTTCGCTGGCGTTCAAGTTCACTTAGTGTCCGCGAGGGCGCTCCACCGCTGCCGGACCTGGCCCAAACACACTGCCGCTGTATCGGTTCGCTCAGGCCCCGCCGATCTCTGTCTGCTGGCCGATCGCCCAAACAATTCCCGTTAGTTCGCGCGCAATCGCCGTGCAGACCTGCACCGGTAATTTCCCGCGGGCACTCAGATGACGCCTCTGCATTCTTGCGTACTCGGCGTTCATTTGGAATTCAATTCTCCTTGCTTTTGGCCTCCGAATTCTCCTCGGAAAATAGGATTCGCCCGATTGAACCCTCGCCCCCACCGATTCTAAGATCGAGCCTGAGTTGCCGTGTCATCACTTGGTGACTAACGCAGCAATGGCGTGCCGCGAACGCGAAGCATCAAGTCACGTGTTTTTTGCGGCAAGAGAACGTTCAACTCCACGGCGTGCTTTGCATGGGTAATCGCCTGCCGTTTTCGTCTGGCACGATCACCGTCTCGGGGCCAGCGTTGCCTGAACTCTTCGGACAGTCCCCGCAGCACGCCAGGCAAATATCATCGGAACGCCACCATGGTCATGTACAACGTTGACAGCACGATAGAACGCTGCTCCAAGCCGGTGAAGGAGTGCAATTTTTGTCACCATGAACCCGGTTTGGCCGTGCTGCCGGTCCGGTACGCCGTCGTCGGACCGGAGGACAAGAACGGGGCGCCGCCACTCTCAGGGAATTTCAAGATCGAGAACGCCCCTGCGCAACTCGGCAGCGGGGTGCAGTACATCCTTCGCACGATGCGCCCCGGCTTCCTGTACATCTTCCATGAAGCGATGCAGATGTGGGATGCCTATGTGGTCATGAAGGGCGGTCACCTGTGGAAGGTCATTCCCGAGAATCCTGGGCCAGCCAAAGTCCCGGAGGCTTTCAATTGCAGTGTTTGTCCGCACCACAGCCTTGAATCCTTGTATTTCACCATTCCCGATCCCGCGCACGCGACGCATGTCTGGTATGCCTATTCGCATGTGGCATGGACCAAGGCACAGCTGGATGTGAACAAGTTCGAGCTTGATGTGCGCAAGGCGCATATGCAATGCCTCGACGTAGCGGCCTGGATGGGCAACCAGAACCAGCCACACGCCGCCCGCGCGGCGGAGATCAACAAGCGCGTGGCATCGTTCGCCATGAAGCCCGAAGCGCAGCAACAAGCATTCCGGTATCTGAGCGCGACACCACCCGGAACCATTAACCTGGGCGAGATTGCTCCGATTGGCCCCACAAGCGGTTCGATGCTTGCGGACCGGATGGAGATCGTGTCCCCTGGCAAGGCGATGATGCTGGCGTTCAATGATCCGCTCGCAATCACCGAGGACCTGGGCATCCTGACCAATCCCAAGCTGCACCCGAAAGCGAACAACGCGGTCATCTGGGATCAGTCTACGGACTTCTTGCTGGATCGCCTTGAGTCGAACATCCGGGCCAACGCCGAGGCGCAGCACACGAAAGAGGCGGAGGCCGCGGCGGCCGAGGCTGAGCGCATGAAGACCACGCCGGATGGATTTCCGGCCTACGAACTCCTGTCGGCCGTGTTCAATGGAAAGGCGACGGCCGAGCGATGGAAGCGCGAAGATGCGGAGCGTGAAGCGACTCGCCTTGCGAGGAAAAAGGCAGCCGGCGATGCGGCTTGGGCGCCCTATGAAGCCGTGCTAGACAAGAGTAAGCGCCACCAGGACCTGACTCCGAGACTGAAGGCCCTCAACGAGAACGTCATCGCTCCAATCTCGTTGTCCCATGCGCAGTGGCTGATGAGCCCGCAGCTTGCCGCATATATGCAGTACCGCCACGACAAGATGGAGTTGCCACACGGCTACCATTACAACGAAGCTCTGACGCGCTGCCTGGAACACGGGATGCAGAATGCCGAATGCCGCAAAGTCATCAAGCGATGGTACGAGGAAGCGAACCCCGCGAAGGACAGCAACCTACTGTCGCGCGCCCTATTGCTGAACCACCAGCCCATCATCGACACCGTGGCTGACCCCGTAGATCAGGGGATAGGCGCTGTGTTCGCTGTGTTCAAGAGCGGGATTGACGCGATTGAAGCTTCCGCCAGAGGCCTCTCCCTACCAGAAGCCATTGCAAAGCTTGGCGTGCTGCCGCGCTTGGCGTGGGTACTTTCCGACGAAATCATCCCCGCATTGGCAACCAAGATGGGCACGATGACCGCGCGAGTCTTCGTGATTGGTCTGGGCTTGTTTGGCGGCGCCCGCCTCGTGATGCATAACAGGAATTTCGTGGACCTTCGTGCCACGGTGTTGTCGGACCTGGAACGCGTCAACCCGGCCCTGTACAAGCAATTGGGCCGCTCGGTACGGCGCGAAGAAGCTGCCGCCTTAGCTCGCTCGTCAAAGCGGCTGGCGCAGACTGCCAAGGTGATTTGGTTCGATCCCAATGACCTGGCGCAGAACACGGAACTAGGTGCGCTCCGACTACGCACCGAGCGCGATGTGCCGGGCGCCCGGCAAGTTACCGCAGCTCTGGGCTCCCGCTTCGTCAATATCGGCGCAGTTGCCTGCATCCTTCAGGGGCTGGCTCTCTACCACGCCACGCAGTCCTTTCGTGCAGGCGGGGAGTTCGACGAGGTCGAAAAGGGGACCAAGCTGGCCGGGGGGCTCGTGGCAATGGTCGGTACCCTCGCCGAGCAGACTGGCATCGTGCTGGATAAGGCAGCAACGCATCCTTACGTATCACGTTTATCGCGTCTAATGGAACGCGCGGAATGGACAGCAAAAGGCGAGATATGGGCGGCACGCGGTAGGTATATTGGCTTGGCGGGCGCAATTGTCGGCGTCGGTTGGGACGGCTATCACGCGTATGACGAATTTACAAAGGGCAACCGCGCGTTGTTTGTTCTGTACAGCGCCTCTGCTCTATCCGGAGGCACCGCCGCGCTTATGTCCGCAGAACTGATTCTCGTTGGCGCTCCGGTTTGGCCTCTCCTGGTCGTACTCTTCGCGGTGAACGTGGGGATCGCGATCCTGGACGACCCGGCCACACTCAAGTGGGCCGCGCGCTGCCGCTTCAGCAAGCAAGCGAACGGCGAACGCTACACCACCATGGAGAAGGAATGGGCCGAGTTTCTTCAACTCGACATTAAGGTTAGCGAGGATGCCAAGAAATGAAACTCCCGGCTAAGGACCCTAGCAAAAATAACTTGAACAGTTGTCCTCGCGTCTATACGATGCGCACATGGATATCAGCGAGGCAGTCGAAGCGAAGTTTCGGGCCCTGCAGGCGCGCCTTGATGAGGCGACGTTGCGCCTATGGGCCGCCGCCGAAGCGCGCAGCCTGGGGCGTGGGGGCGTGAGTCTGGTGGCCAAAGCGATAGGCATCTCGCGCACCACGATCTATGCGGGACTGGCCGAACTCGAAGCGGCCGGTGGAGCGACGCGGGACATGACGGCCAAGCGCATTCGTGCCCCGGGAGGCGGGCGCAAGAGGCTAACTGAGCTCGATGCGAGGTTGTTGGAGCACCTGGATGCACTGGTGGAGCCGACCAGCCGGGGTGACCCGATGTCAGCACTACGATGGACGTGCAAGAGCACCACCCGTCTGGCCGAAGAGCTCAACCGGCTGGGGCATCGCGTGAGTCAGCGCACGATCTGCGATCTGCTGACGCAGACGGGCTACAGCTTGCAATCGGTGCGCAAGACACGCGAAGGCGCGCAGCACCCCGACCGCGACGCGCAGTTCCACTACATCGCCGACAAGGTGGCGCAGTATCAGCGCCAGCGTCAGCCGGTCATCTCGGTGGACACGAAAAAGAAGGAGCTGATCGGCGATTTCAAGAACGCTGGCCGCGAATGGCAGCCCAAGGGCCAACCCGAGCAGGCGCGTGTGCACGATTTCATCGACGATGAACTGGGCAAGGTTGCCCCGTATGGCGTCTATGATGTGACGGCCAACGAGGGCTGGGTCAGCGTGGGCATCAACCACGACACCGCCGAGTTCGCGGTTCAAAGCATCCGTCGCTGGTGGCTGGAGATGGGCCGTCCGTTGTATCCGAAAGCCAGGCGACTGCTGGTCACCGCCGACTGCGGTGGCAGCAACGGGTATCGTGTGCGGCTGTGGCGGGTGCAGTTGCAGCGACTGGCCGACGAACTCGGTTTCGCTGTGCAGGTGTGCCACTTTCCGCCGGGTACGAGCAAGTGGAACAAGATCGAGCATCGCCTGTTCTGCCATATCACGAACAACTGGCGCGGCCGACCGCTGTTGACGCGTCAGGTGGTAGTGAACCTCATCGGCAGCGTGAGTACCGCTGAAGGGCTGAAAGTGCGTGCGGAACTGGACGAGAACATGTACGACGCAGGTATCAAGGTCAGCGACGCCGAACTCGCTGCCGTGGCCATTGAGCGCGACGAATTTCATGGCGAGTGGAACTACCGCATCAAACCTCGAACATCTCGTCGCAAGACGTAATTGTTCAAGTTATTTTTGCTAGGATCCTAAGGATGAACGCATACCACTTTACTTTCGCGAGAAGGGAAAGCCGCCTGGCACATGGCAGCTGCAGCACCGCCTGTACATCGATAGGCCTTCCAGCGAAGTTGCCGATGAAATCGGTAACGTCTACAGCATAGATTCGACTCGTTTGGAAATCATCGATGAGTCGCAAAAAAGAATCCAGATGATCGGTCAGGGTTGGGTCTTGAGCCTAGCTTTTGCGACGCTCAGTTTCCTCGGCTTCGCGATGATCATTTCCGGGTTCAAAAATGACTCACCAGAAGTGGTAGGACGCCCGGGATACTGGCCTGCTATGTTGATTGGTCTAATCATGATGGCTTCGGCAACCGGCTTCTTTGGCTTCGTCGCCGGTGAATCGATGCGACGAAACCTCTTCACGTTGAAGCGGCGTCCGATCCGGCTGAACCGAAAAACCCACCGCATCTATGCCATGCGCACGAAAGGGGCTGACAGCGTATGGGAGGTGCCATGGAGCAACGACGAGTTCTTCTGCGTGGGCGTCAGCAAGAAGGGTGGCTTGTCGCGTAGCTATGAGATGTATGACATACGCCATTACAAGTTGGACGCGGACGGTAATGTGGTTCGTGCCTTCGTTCTCGGGCAGCAGATGTTCACGCTGGAACAGGCCCAGCAGCAGTGGGAATACTACCGCCGTTATATGCAAGACGGTCCCGCCAACCTGCCTGAACCCAAATGTTTTTGGGCTCCACAGGAGGGCTTTTGGGAGGGCTTCAGGATCTGCAGGGGTGACCTCAGGTCTGCTGTTGATCTGATCTTCCTGCCGATGATCTTGCTGGATGCGACATTCAGGTGGCTCACGCTGGTGACTTGCAGCGATCCCGTGTGGCCTCCCGAGATTGAGGCGGCGTGCAAGCCCACACCCAACGACCCCTATGCGCGTCCATACGCCGACGATTTCATCGGTGTGCCGAACGGCCCGGATGCCAAGCCATCATGCGAGGATCTGGAGCGCACGGTTGCGCACCAGCTGGCACGGAAAAATGCGGGGGCACTGACCCGAGATGAAGCGGAGGCCTTGATACATCAGCACGCTTTGGAGTCTGAATATGGCCGTTGAGAACGTCCTTCACTTCGCGAGAACCGTCACTGGATGGACCGGCGCAACCCTTGTCCTGATGCTTGGCAGCGCATGTTCATACTTGCCCTGGTTGCCGGCATTCTGTCTAGCGCATGAAGGGCCGGTGCCGGCCTACGCATAATCGAGCGGCAGCGCCGTGGTGTACTTGATCTGCTCCATCGCAAAGCTGGAACTGACGTCGGCCAGCTCGGCGCCCTGGATCAGCTTCTTGTAGACGCGGTCGTAGGCGGCAATATCCGGCACCACCACGCGCAGCAGGTAGTCGGTATCGCCGGCCATGCGGTAGAACTCGGTCACTTCCGGGATCGATGCCACCAGCCCGTGGAACTGCGCCAGCCATTTCACGTTGTGCTGGCTGGTGCGGACCGAGACAAAGACCGTGACCCCGGCATTGAGCTTGCCGGCATCGAGCAGCGCCACGCGTTTGCGGATCAGGCCGGCCTCTTCCAGCCGCTGGATCCGGCGCCAGCATGGCGTCGAGGTCAGGCCGACCCGTTCCCCGATCTCCGCCACCGGCACGGTGGCGTCTTCCTGCAGGATGGCGAGAATCTGTTTGTCGTAGCGGTCCATGGTGCGTAGCGGGTCAGGTGAGGGTGGACCGGCGACCGCACGCGGTGCGGCTACGCGCGGCTGATGCTAGGCGTCGGCGGTCGGCACCAGCAGGTTCACGCCGGTGGCAATGTGGTCGCGGTGCACGCCGTAGAGGTGCAGGGACACGGCGATATCGTCGCTGGCATTGCCCAGCGCATGGATATGCTGCAGCCCGGCCGGCACGCTGAAGGTATCGCCGGCCGTGCGCAGGACGGAGTTGGCATGGCGCGCCTGCCGGCTGGCGGGATCCCACCGGTAATGCTGCTCGCTCAGCGTGCCGCGCAGCACGCGGTAGGCACACCAGGTGCGATGGCCGTGCACGGGGCTCGACTGGCCCGGGCGCCAGACCAGCACCATCGCCGAGAAGCGCTCCAGCGGGTCGGCATGGACCAGGTGGCGGGCATAGGTATCCGGCTTGCCGAGCAGGGCGCCTGGCGGCAGTGTTGCAAGCAGCGTGTCGGTGTCTGGCAGGTGCACGGCGATGTGGCCGGCGACCATGCGCGCGCTGTGGGCGAAGGTGGCCTCGAGGTCGAGCGCCAGCTGGTCGAGCGGCGCGGCTGGCGGGGCGAGATGCGGAAACGCTGCCGGAGCTGCGGCAGTCAGGGGGGATCCGGTCGGCATGGCGGGCACCTTGGTCTTGTTCTGGGTACATAGCCATGATATTTGCGGGCCGGAGAACAGGCATGCGAACTGTCGTTCAATGTCGCCAGGAATTGTAATCCTATTCCCGTAATGAGGCGATATTGAGAATTAAATGCTCATATCGGGTCGGGGAAGGTGGTTGGGCAGCTCCCTCGTGATTTTCAGTCGAGTTCGGCGAGCAACGCCTTGGCCGCCTGCAGGTCCGCGGTGTCGAAGCCTTCGGTGAAACGGCCGTAGCCCTCGGCCAGCATCTCGCGGGCGTCGCCCTCCTTGCCGTGTTGCCGCCACAGCCGGCTTAGGGCCATCATCGCGCGCAGTTCCAGCGATAGGGCGCCCTGGCGGCGCGCGATCGCAATCGCCTGCTGGAAGCAGGCCTCGGCCTCGGCCTCGTCCCGGCCGGCGCCCGCCGCGCCCGCGCAGCCTGGCTGCAGCAGCGTCAGTTCCCCCTTGAGCCGATACAGCTCCGCCTCGTACAGGCGCTCTTGCGTCCGGTCTGCCACGGCCAGCGCCTCGGCCAGCATTTGCAGCCCTGCCTCGGCCTGTCCCGCTTTCCCGTAGGCTTCGGCCAGCAGCGCCAGGAAATGTGTCTGCCAGATCCCTGCCCCGGTGGCGCGGTAGGCGCTCAAGCCCTGCTGCATCTTCTCGATGCCTTGCGCTGTGCGCCCCTGCGCGACCAGCGCCCAGCCCGAGAGGATGGTTCCGAAAGTCAGCCAGAACGGGAAGCCGTGCTCGGTCGCGAGGGCGAGAAGTGCTTCAACCAGTTCATGCATCGGCTGCGTCTCGCCGCGGTACAGGCGAAGCATGGCGGCGAAGGTCAAGGCATTGGCCGAGTCAGGAGGGTGGGACAGGGTCTGAGCCAGCGCGAGCATCTCCTGGCTGCGCGCGAGGGCCTGATCCGGATAGCCGAGCAGCCACAGGTCCAGGGCCAGGCAGGCCAGCGCCAGCACACCAGGCTCCAGGAAGAAGGCAGGCGACTGGCACTGCCCAGAGTCATAGAGCACCAGGGCCTGCTCCAGTTGCGTGCGGGCAGCGCCCAGTTCGCCGAGAGCGAGCAAGCTGACCCCCACCGCCCGATGGGCTTGTACCAGCAACGCAGGGTCCTGCGCCTTCTGGGCCAGCGTCAGGAGTTGCTTCGCCAACTCGTGTGCGGTTGGCAGCTCCCCGCGCACTATGAGCGACGTGCGCAGCCCCATCAAGGCGGGGAAGAGCTGAATCGCTTCCCCGAGCTGTCGACACAGGTCCAGCGCGCGGGTGTAAGTCGCCTCGACTTCCGGGGCAGCGAGTCCACGGGTGGCCATCCAGGTCGGACCGAGCGTGATCTGCAGTGCGAGTTCCTGCCGTGCGCGTTCGGGACCATCAGGCAAAGTCTTGAGCAAGGCGAGGGCCTTGGTCAGGTGGGCGACCGCTTCGGCATTGGCAGAGCGGTGCGCCGCCTGCCGCCCGGCGCAATGCAGGTATTCCACCGCTTTCGGCGCGTTGCCGCTGCGGCTGAAATGATGCGCCAGCTCGCTGCAGTGCTCCTCGAGCCGGGCGGCAAACAGGGCCTCGATCGCCTGGGCGGTGCGCTCATGCAGCGCACGGCGCCGCTCGCTCAGCAGCGAGCCGTAGGTCACCTCCTGGGTCAGCGCATGCTTGAAGCTGTACTCCACCTCCGGAAATGCCGGCTGCTCGTAGATGAATTCCCCGGCTTGCAGCCGCGTCAGCAGGTTCCTGGTTGTGTCCTCGGGCTGCTCGACCACGCGCGCGAGCAGGCTCCAGGGAAATACCTTGCCGATCACCGCCAGGGTCTGCAGCAGCGCTTTCTCGGCCGGCTGCAGGCGGTCGATGCGGGCGGCGAGCACCCCCTGCACGGTGGTCGGGATGTGCAGCATGGTCGGGATCTGCTCGAGACGGTAACGACCGCGTTCGCCGCGCAGCACGTGCTCCTCGATCAGCGTCTGCACCACTTCCTCGATGAAGAAGGGGTTGCCTTCGGTCAGTTCCAGGATCAGCTGCTCGAGCGGTGCGAGTCCGGCGGTGTCGCCCAGCAAGGCTCGCAGCAGTTCCCGGGCGTCGGCTTCGTCCAGGGGATCCAGTCGCAGCTGGGTGTAGTAGCTCTTGCGACCCCAGTCGTGCCGGTACTCGGGCCGGTAATTGACCAGCAGCAGGATGCGGGCGCTGGCCACGCTCTCGCCGAGAAAACCAAGGAAGGCCTCGGTTTCACTGTCGAGCCACTGCAGATCCTCGACGATCAGCTCCAGCGGCTGGGCCAGACTCTCGCGCACCAGCAGCCGCTTGATCGCCTCGAACGTACGCTGCCTGCGGACCTGGGCGTCCATCTGCGCCAGCACCGAGTTTGGCTCGGCGGCCCCAAGCAGGTGGAACAGGTAGGGCAGGGCGTCTTCCAGCGCGCGATCCAGGGTCAGGACCTTGCCGGTCAGCTTCTCGCGCCGCCGGCGCTCATCGTCCTGCGCCGTGATCTCGCAGTAGTTCCGCAGCAGCTCGATCAGCGGCAGATACGGATAGGCCTTGCCGTGTGAAACCGAGAAGGTTTCCAGCACCAGGCAATGACGCGGCGCGAGCTGCTTGAACTCGAGGCATAGCCGCGACTTGCCGACCCCCGGCTCGCCGACCACGCCGACGATCTGACCGTGTCCGGCTTGCGCCCGCGCCCGCGCTTCGCGCAGCTGCTCGAGCTCGCGAGCGCGGCCGACAAAGCGCGCCAGCCCGCGGCTGGCCGACACCTGCAGCCGGGTGCGCAGCGGGCCGAGGCCGAGGACTTCGAAGACCGCGAGCGGCTCGGGCAGCCCCCTGATCGGTGTCGCGCCGAGCGCCTTGAACGCGAAATAGCCTTCGGTCAGGCTGTGGGTGTGTTCGCTCGCGACGATCGAGCCGGGCACCGCTATGCCCTCCATGCGCGAAGCGATGTGGATCGAATTGCCCACCGGGTCGTAGTCGGTGTGCAGATCCTCGGTGCGAATCGCGCGCACCACCACTTCGCCGGAGTTGATGCCAACGCGGATCTGCAGCGCGATCCCCTGGGCCAGACGCACCCCGTCGGCGTAACGGCGCATGGCCTCCTGCATGCGCAGCGCCGCCAGCAAGGCCCGCTGCGGATGGTCTTCATTCGCGATCGGCGCGCCGAACAGCGCCAGGATGCCATCGCCCATCGACCTGGCCACATAACCTTCATAGTGATGCACGGCCTCCATCATCAGCGCCAGCACCGGGTCGATCAGGCGGCGCGCGTCTTCGGGATCGAGGTCGTGGATCAGCGCGGTCGAGCCGGCCATGTCGGCGAACAGCGCGGTAACCGTCTTGCGCTCGCCGTCCGCCGCGCCGCGGGCTTCCATGTCCGCCTGCGCCGCCCGGATGCGCTCGGCCAGATAGGAAGGTGTGTAGTCGACGGGGGCGCTGGGCGCAAGTGTCGTGATCGGGGGCGTCGCGCTTGACGGGGTCAGCGGCGTGCCGCATTCGCTGCAGAACTTGGCGCTCGCGCTCGCCTCTTGCCCGCAGGCCGGGCAGACACGCACAAGCCTGGCGCCACATTCCTCGCAGAACTTGGCGCCTGCCGGATTTTCGAACCCGCAGCTTGCGCAGTGCATAGGGCTTGTCCCCCGTCCGGGGCTTGCCAGACTCAACGATTTAATCTTATCAAACGATGCGGCCTCCTCTGGCCCGATGACGACCCGAAGGCCGAGCCGAAATCGTCGTCGCGAAAAGCAAGTCGACCTGCCGGGAAAGGTACTTGAAGGACTGAACCCCGCGGCGGTGAGACGCAGCATCAACCCGGCTTGATTGCCTCGTCTACAATGATTCAGGCTGCACGATTTGCCCCGGACCCATGCATGGCTGCGCAGCAGCTCGGGCGATGGTGCCGCAAAGGAGCTTGATCGATGCGCTCGCCAGCGAGGGACGCCATGCGCGTGAGACGCCTTGCGACCTGGATTGTGGCCGTCATCGTCGCGCTGGTCGCTGCCGGCCGCGTCACCGGCCTCGTTGTTGACTGGCTGTGGTTTGCCTCGGTTGGCTACGCCGGGGTGTTCCGCACGATATTCGCCACCCAGGCGCTTCTGTTCCTTGCCGTATTCGCCGTTTCGGCAGGCGCGCTCTGGGTATCGGGCTGGCTGGCGCACCGCTGCGCGAGTCAGGCGCAGGCCTGGAGGCCGGAGGTCCTGGGCCAGCCGGTTGGCGAGATCGCAGCGCGCCTCCCCTGGCGCGCCGCCATTGCCGGCGCCGCCGTCCTCGTGGGGCTGCTCATGGCCGTCGGTGAACTGTCGAGCTGGGCCATTGCGCTGCGCTATATCCAGCAGGTGCCTTTCGGCAAGACCGATCCGGTCTTCGGCAGGGACATCGGTTTCTACGTCTTCTCGCTTCCCGCATATCTTGCCCTCAGGAACTGGCTGCTCCTGCTGCTGTGCTGCAGCGCAGTGGTTGCCGGCGTGGTCTACGGCTTGCGCGGCGACATCGCGCTGGTCCGGCCGCCGCGCGGGCTTTCAGCGGCGGCCGCCATCCATGGATCGGCATTGCTCGGCTTGTTCTTCGCGCTGCAGGCGTGGTCCTACTGGCTCGACCGCTTCATGCTGCTCTACGGCGACAACGGCGTCGTGGTCGGCGCTAGCTATACCGATGTCCATGTCGGGCTGCCGGTCCTGTGGCTGCAAGTCGGCCTGGCTGCCGCGGCTGCCGCCGCTTCATGGGCCAATATGCGCTGGCGGGACTATCGGGTGCCTGCGGCCGCGGCGCTACTGGTGGTCGGCAGCGCAATACTGCTCGGCACGATCTGGCCGGCACTGTTCCAGCGTTTCTATGTCAAGCCGAACGAGCTGCAACTGGAGACGCCGTATCTCGAACACAATATTGCGCTGACGCGGGAGGCCTATGGCGTGACGCAGATCGAGGTGAAGCCGTTCCCGGTCGAACAGAGCCTGGATCTCGCCTCGCTCCAGGCCAATCGCCCGACCATCGACAACATCCGCCTGTGGGACCTGCAGCCGCTACGCGATACCTATGCGCAGTTGCAGGAGATCCGGACCTATTACAAGTTCCTCGCGACGGACATCGACCGCTACCAGCTCGGCGCAGGCTACCAGCAGGTCATGCTGTCGGCGCGGGAGCTGGAGCCGGCACTGATTCCGGCCAATGCCCAGACCTGGGTGAACCTGCATCTCCTGTTCACCCATGGCAATGGCGTGGTGATGTCGCCGGTCACCGAGAAATCCGCCGAAGGCCTGCCCTCGCTTTATCTGCATGACATTCCCCCGCTCTCCAACGGCGGCCCGGCCATCCAGGAGCCGCGCCTCTACTTCGGTGAAGGCGGCAGAGGCTATGTCATCGTCAAAGGCAGCGTGCCCGAGTTCGACTACCCCAAGGGCAAGGACAACGTCTATTCGGCCTACCGCGGGCGCGACGGCATCGACATCGGCGGCATGGCGGGCCGGACCCTGTTCGCCTGGCAGCTTGGCGATCCCAATATCCTGCTGAGCGGCTACATCACGCAGGAAAGCCGCATCCTGCTCCATCGCAACATCCGGGACCGCGTGCACACGATTGCCCCGTTCCTCAACCTCGACCATGACCCCTATGTGGTCGCGAGCGAAGGGCGTCTTTACTGGATCCAGGACGCCTACACCACCAGCCGCTGGTTCCCTTATTCGCAGCCCGGCACCGGTGGCGGCGACAACTACATCCGCAACGCCGTCAAGGTCGTGATCGATGCGTACAACGGCACGGTCGACTTCTACATCAGCGACCCGGCCGATCCGGTCCTGCAGGTGTACCAGCGCATCTTCCCGGGCGTGTTCAGGCCGCTGGGCGCCATGCCGCAGGACCTGCAGCGGCATATCCGCTACCCTGAAGACCTGTTCCTGATCCAGGCGCAGATCTACCGCGCCTACCACATGGAAGCGGCGGAGGTCTTCTATAACCGCGAGGATCTGTGGGAGTTCCCACGCCAGCTGACAGGCATGAGCACAGGGAACATGCCCGCCGCGCGGATGATGCCCTACTACATGATCCTGCGGCTGCCGGACGAACCGCGCGCCGAGTTCGTTCTCATGCTGCCGATGGTGCCGAGCCAGCGCGAAAACATGATCGCCTGGCTGGCGGCGCGCTCCGACTCTCCCAACTACGGCAAGCTCGTCGCCTACACCTTCCCCAAGGAAAAGCTGGTCTACGGGCCGTTCCAGATCGAGGCGCGCATCCAGCAGAATACCGAGATCTCGCAGCAGATTTCCCTGTGGAACCAGATGGGCTCGCGCGTCATCCGCGGCCATCTGCAGGTCGTGCCGATCGAGAACTCCATCCTCTATGTCTCGCCGCTCTACCTGCGCGCGGAGTCCGGCCAGTTGCCCGAACTCAAGCGGGTGATCGCCGCCTATGGCGATCGCGTGGTCATGGAGGACACACTGGGCGCAGCCCTTGCGGCCCTCTTCAAGGAATCCGCACCGGCGGCGCTACCGGCGCAGGGCGCAGCGAATGCCCGCGCCCGCGAGGCACTCGCGCACTATGACCGTGCCATCGCGCGCTTGAAGGCGGGGGACTGGAGCGGCTTCGGCGCGGAACTCGATGCCTTGCGGCCGCTGCTTGAGGCGCTCGGGGCCGGGGGTGCCGATGTGCGGAAATGAGCGGCCGGATCAGAGTGGTGCATGGTCCGCTTGCGCAGATCGCTCCTGTAACGAGCCCCGCGGCATGAGACGCTTTCCCGCCGGGGTTCGGCCATCTCCTATCATGGAATCACGCCTCGCCTCTTAACGAGCAGGCAGATGGGGCCCGGCGCGACCCGGCTGACTCGTGTTGATGGCGTCTTCGACGACCTTCTCACGGCCGGTTGCGCCGTGGCGCTTCCTCCTTTGACGATCCTGGCGATTTGCGCCGAAGCCGCACGTCGCCGGCATGCATGTTGGGAGACTTCCATGGGCGACAACCAGCAACTAACTGTCCTCGCGCTCAACCAGCTGATCGAGGCTGGCAAGGACAGCGAACTGGCCTGCATGAGCGGCGCCAGCGAAGTGCATGACGCAGCGCTGCGCGACATTCTGACCAGCACCGCGGAATCGTACCGGGCGTCGGTGAAGGAATTGCAGTCGATGGTCAGCGCCATGGGCGGCGCGCCAGCTGACCGGGGCAGCATGAATGGCATGCTGTTCCGCCGCTGGATGGCATTCCGCCACATGCTGTCGCCGAACAACGACGACACCGTGCTGGGAATGTGCGAGCACGAGGAAGATGCCGCCAGGCGCGAGTATCAGTCCGTCATGATGAAGCCGCTGCCACCAGAGGCCAGCGCGGCACTTCAGCGCCAGTACGAGGCGTTGACGCAGCATCATGGCCGGATTCATGCCATGCGCGGGATGCAGATTCACTGAGGGTCCGGCTTGCGCGCGATGGGAGAAAGCAATGGCAACCTACGAGTTCAAGGACAAGGATCTCCAGTTCCTTGCCCAGGGCGCTGACTCCTGTTTCCCGTCCCCTGATGCTGCCTTCGTTGAGTGCGCGGACAGCCATCCGGCGTTCCTGGTGACATGGCCGGAGAGCGGACCGACGACGATGCAACTCAAGGTGCAGATTCGGGCAAGCCAGTACGCCAGTTACCTGACGGATCCGTTCAGGGGACGCGAGGTCCTGCGCAAGGCGGTGGAAGATCGCCTTGCGCTGATCCACACGGTGAAAAGCGGGCTTCTGGTCGCCCCCGACATCTAGGGGCTTGTTATCGGCTTGCGCGCCGGAGGGGCCAGTCTTGAAGACTCCCCCGCTACGAGCGGATGCCGAACAAGCCGTGCCAGAACGAATCGAAGGCGCCGGCGTGACGCCTGGGCCGCTCGTCGGGGTTTGAAGCTCCCGCCCCGGCGGGCGCCTGGGCGGCCTCGGTGTCCGGCGCGTGCGCAGCCCGCGCACTTGCCCGCCGCGACTCCTGCAGAGCCCATATGCTGTCCGCGATGCGTGCCGCCAGTTCCGCGTCACAGTCCCGGCCGAGCAGCACGCCGAAGATGACGTCGCGGTTGTGGCCGTCGTCGGCAAAGCGCATCGCGATACCGAGCATTTTCTCGTAGTGTTCCTGCGCGATGCGCTGGCTCTCGCGTTGCGCCTCGCGCTCCTGTTCTTCCTGAGCCTCGCGCTCGGCCTGCCAGCGCCGCATCTCCCGCTCGAATACCTCGTCGTAGATCTGGCGCTGCCCGGCATCCGAAAGAATGGTATAGGCGTCGCGGATTTCCTGGAATGCCGCATGCGCCTCAGCCTCGCGGCCAAGGTTGCGGTCGGGGTGCCACTTCATCGCGGCGCGGCGGTAGGCGCGCTTGATCTCGTCCAGGGTGGCGTCCGGTTGCACGCCGAGGGTCGTGTAGAGGGTGGTCATGGGCCGATTGGGCGTCTGTCTGCTGGGCGGCTGCCGGGTGGGCATTCATCCTAGCATGGGGTGACCCGCAGCCATGGCATGCGAGATCGGTCCCGGCCCCCGGTTCATGGACACGCAAGCGCCGCGGCAGCGTACAGGAGCAGCGCCACCAGCACCACAGCGGTGAATCCGACGTGGATCGCGACCAGCGTGGCAAGGACCGCTGCCACCACCGAGGCGCAGGCATTGATGCCCCATGCCCAGGGCACCAGCGTTTGGTCGCGGGCCGCGACCCGGGCCAGGCCGAGCGGGAACGGCATTCCCATCAGGAATGCCAGCGGCGCGATCAGCAGCACGGAGACGCCTATCCTGGCCGGGTCCGGCAACCCGATCAGCAGCCTGAAGACCGTCGGCAGCGTCGCCAGGTAGACCAGCGCGGCCACGCAGATGCCGCTGACGGCCAGCGCCGCCTGCCGCCTGCCGCGGTCATCGCCAGCGCGCGCAGGCATGCGCTGGGCGTATCGGCTACCCAGTCCCGCAAAGCAGAGAAAGGCGCACAGCACCACCGCGACCGCATAGAGCGGGTGGCTCAGGAACAGGATGAATTTCTGGATAAAGGCGATCTCCACGAACATGAAGCCAAGGCCGACCGCCAGGAAGTAGCAGCCGGCTCGCCATTCGGGCAACCGCCGCACGGCTGCGCCATTGCCGCCAAGCCCCGCGGCGGGCTGCGGCCGGGGGCGCCGCCGCAGGACCCAGAGCGGGACCACGATCAGCAGCAAGGCCAGGGCGGTGGCCTGCAGCAGCGTGGCCACCAGCACCGGATAGCCCCATTCCAGCAAGGGCAGGCCGCCCTGCGCCTTGAGCGACAGCAGTTCAGGCAGCGTGCGCCATTTGAAGAAATGGAAGAAGTACGGCCTGTCATCGGTGGCCGGCCGCACGTCGAATTTGTAGCGGGACAGGAAGCGGTCGCGTTCGGGGCCGAGCAGGGCCTGCGCGGCGTCGAAGAAGTAGGGCTGGTCCAGCACGTTGTAGCGATTCGCCTGGGCGGCCTGGATGCCGGGATAGTATTCGACGTCGAAGGAACGGGCGCGGCAGAAGGCTGCGAGGGCGGCAAGGTCCGCGGCACTGAACTCCCCGTTCTTGACCACCAGCGTGGCCGTCTTCCAGCCACGGACCAGCGCCAGCCGCCGGGACGGCTCGGGCACGCCCGCGCCTTCCATGGCGGCCACGGCGGTAGCGAGCAGTTTGGGTATGTCACGGGGCGGCAGCGTGACCCAGCGCGTGATCGCAAGCAGGCCGCCGGGCCGAAGATGGCGCAGGTAGCCCTGGAAGGCCTCCACGGTATAGAGATAGCTCTCGGAGAGCGCGTACAGTCCGGCCGATGAGGTGCTGAATGAATCCAGCAGGGCCACCTGGATAAGGTCGTAGCGTGCCGTGCTGGCCGCCAGGAAGCCGCGTGCCTCGCCGGCAAAGACATGGACGCCGGCCGCACTGTACGGCTTGCCGGAAAACGCAGCGAAGCGGCCCTGCACCAGGTCGATCACCTGCGGATTCAGTTCCACGGCATCGACCGCGCTGGCCTGGTGGTAGACCGCCTGCAAGACGTCCGCCCCCGCACCGCTGCCCAGCACCAGCACCTTCGGATCGCGCAGCAGGTGGTAAGGCAGGGCAGAGGTGAGGTCGCCCAGGTAGGCCAGCGGTTCGCGCCGGCCGTCATAGCGATTGAGCGCACTGAGCCCGTCGCCATCGGTAAACACGGCCAGTTGCGCTGGCGGCTCCTGGCTGGCATTCAGGCTCAGCCCGGGCGCGTGCCGCAACGGGATCGAGGGGCTCTCGACCACCGTGACCAGGCCGAGGGGACTGGAGCGCTGCGCCACCACGCGCGCGTTGCCAATGCGCAGGGCCTGGCTCAGCTCCTTGTACTCGGACGGCCGCAGCGCAATCCAGTCACCTGGCACGCCGGCCGGCATGATTGCCGCCAACAGCAGCAGCGCCGGCAGCCAGGGCCGATGCCAGCGGCATTCCACGCATGCCAGCGCCGCCGCGGCCATGCCTGCCGTACCGACCAGCCGCAGGGCATCGACCGGGTGCAGCGCGAACAGTGCCACGATGATGCCCAGGCAGCCCAGCCCGGCGCCAAGGATATCGAAGCTGTAGATGCGGGGAACCTGCTCGGTGAAGCGGGAAAAGCTCAGGCAGATACTGGTGGCGGCGCAAAAGAACGGCACGAACAGCAGCAGGTAGATCAGCAGCAGGCGCAGCGGCTGCGATGGCTCCCACAGGATCTCCAGGGGATTGAACGCCACGTGCTGGGCCAGGGCGAAGCAGGCCATCGCGCTGACGCCGAAGAGCAGGGCCCCGCCCGCGAAGACTGGCACAAAATGGCGGATCAGCGTTCGCTGCGCCAGTGCCACCAGCGCACCCGCCGCGCCATAGCCCAGCAGTGCCACGCTGATCATCATGTAGGCGAAGTGATGCCACTGGATGATGGACAGCAGCCGCATCAGCAGGATCTCGTAGCCCAGCGCGGCGGCAGAGAGCAAGGCCAGGGCGAACAGCGGGGGGCGGGGCATGGCGTCAGCTGGCAGGGCTGATGCCTCAGTGCTTGCCAACCAGCGGCACGAACCTGACCGGCAGGATCTGCCTGGTGGAAACGGTGCCGTCCGCGGACTTTTCTACCAGCAGCAGGTACTGCGTCAGGAACTGGGCGCCCACCGGGATCACCATGCGTCCGCCTGGCTTCAGTTGCCGGATCAGCGGCGGCGGCACATGGCTGGCCGCCGCGGTGACGACGATGGCGTCAAAGGGCGCGTGCTCGTCCCAGCCGTAGTAGCCGTCGCCCACCTTGCACGCCACCTGCCGGTAGGCCAGCCGCTTCAGGCGGTCGCAGGCCTGGCGTCCCAGTGGCTCGATGATCTCGATGGTATAAACCGCGCGTGCCAGCCCGGTCAGCACCGCGGCCTGGTAGCCCGAGCCGGTGCCGATCTCCAGCACGGTGTCACCAGGCTTGACCATCATCAGGTCGGTCATCAGGGCGACGATATACGGCTGCGAAATGGTCTGGCCATGGCCAATCGGCAACGGCCGGTTCTCATAGGCGTGCGGCTTCTGCTCGTCCGGCACAAACTCGTGGCGAGGCACTTGGCCCATCACGGCCATGACGCGCGGGTCGATGGCATGTGTGCCGCTCTGGGCGGCGGCCGCTGCGGCGACCGCGGCGATCTCCCTGACCATGTCGGCGCGCTGTGGGGCAAGGGCGTCGTCGGCGGTGGCGGTGGTCGAGCAGAGCAAGGCCAGCGCTATGGTGGCGATCAGGATTGGGAAGGGTGGGCGGGGCGCTGACGGCTTCACGAGTGGGACAGGCAGGTAGCCTACCGTCATCGTAGATCATCGGTCTGGCTGGCGCAGATAAGTGATAAAAGAGGCGCCTGCCAAGCTCTTCGCGATCAGAGCGCCCCGGCGCTCCAACCCGATTGGGTCTGCTACCCCGCGATCAGCTTGAGGCCGGCGGGCAGCGCCTCCCCAAACACCCGTCCCTCGTCCGCGGTATTGAGCTCCACCACTTCGCGCACCATGGCAATCCAGCTTGGCGGCGCGTTGGCGGCTTCCAGCCGGCGCACAACGGTTGCCCGGATCTCGTCGGGCAGGTCGCGGCTGCGATCGCCGGTCATGCGCGCGATCTGCACGGCGGCGAAGGCGGCCGGTTCGACCTTTTTCCAGTCGAGGGCCAGGATCGCGTCCACCCATTGGGCGGCGGTCCCGGCCGGCACGACGCTGTGCGCGCTGCCATAGAACGGCCGGCGCGCGCCGATGCGGCCCACGGCCCACCAACCCTGGCTGTTTTCGGATGGCTTGCGCAGCCGGGCCAGCAGCCATTCGGCCAGCTCGACCTTGGCGTCGGCGGGAATGCGCTCCAGCGAGCCGGCAAGGCGCACCATATCGGCATAGCCGCCCCTGCTGGGCCCGGCGGGCTTCTTGTAGCGGGCGCTGCCGGGTGGCTGCAGGTAAAAGGCCATGTCTTCCAGCAGGCGCAGTTGCGCGCTTTCGTCCAGCCCGCCTGCCGCGCGCCGCCACAGCGTCCACCACTCCGACCAGTTCTGGCTTTCGTTGACATACTGGATGCCCTGGTCGTACTGCGACCAGAGTTGCTCCACGCGCCATTCGTCGAGCGGGTAGCCGAACCCCGGGCGCACGCAATAGCCGGCCAGGTTCAGCCACAGGCGTTCATGGTCGGCAGTGCGCCGCCGGCGCCGGGCGCGCTCCCAGAAGGCGCCGAACAGCTCGCGCAGCAGGGCGCTGTCCCATTGCTCGCGCGCACCCAGCAGCTGTTCCAGTTGTGCACGCAGCCGCTTGACTTCCTTGGGGCCGACGTCCTGCGAGCGCGCGCCAAAGGTGCGGTCGATCGCCTCCAGGGCCTGGGGCAGGGACGGGTGTGCCGTATCGGGCGCCGGTGCCGCAGCCTGAGCGTCGTTGCCACGCAACTGGAATTCAAGCCGCCATCGCTGCGAGGCATCCGCAATGTTGATGCAGTGGACCTCGAGCGTGCCGACCTCGGTCAGCGAGGTGGTGATCTGCACCGGCGTTTCCCGCGGGCCGCTGGCGCCGCGCGGCGGCACGACAGTGGCGATCGGCGGCAGGCGGACGAAGTCGCCGGTCGACAGATCGGTCAGCTGACCGGGCTGATAGGCTGTGTCGGCGACGGAGGACACCAGGTGGAATTGCACCGGATGGCCAAGCCGCAAGGCGAAGGTGCGGTCGCTGAGGTGGATCTCGTGGCCTTCCTCAGTGCCGCGCGGCAGCAGGCAGATCCCTTGCTGCCCCGACGCGCCATCATCGAGAACCAGGAAGTAGCTGCGCGGCGAGCCGCCGCCGATGCGCGGGGCCTGCCCGGCACGTGCCCGGGCATACGCGACCGCGCCCCGGGCCACGGCAACGTCGGGATTGTCGTTGTGCAGGACCTGCAGCGGCGCGCCGCGCCACGCGCCCAGCGTGTCGGCGATGCGGCCGGCCAGCGCCTGCGCCCGGAATACGCCGCCGTTGAGGAGCAGGGTATCGGGCATCGGCAAGGCATCGGCCGGCGCCTGTGGTGCGTCCAGTGCCGCCCGCGACTGCGCAGCGTGCTGGCTCAGGAACGCCGCAACGTGCCGGGTAACGGCCGGGTCGGACGCATACGGCAGGCCGAACTCGACAATCGCGCCCCGTGCGCGCCCCGGCCTTTCGCTGGCCGGCACCTTGGGGAAGAAGCCGTCGACGACAAGCTGTTCGACCTCCTGCCGCGTCACTTCCACCGAGCGTGCGCCGCCGATCAGCCTGGCGCCCGCGCCCAGCAGCGTCACCGCGACCGAGTCCGGCGCCTGCGCGCCGAGCAGCTGTTCCTTGGCGGCGCGGCAGCGCGCGACCAGCTGCGACAGGCCTGCCGCCGACAGCCGCGGCTGCGCGGCCCCGCCGGCCCCGAGGCGCGCCTCGACCAGATGCGCCAGGCCAAGATCCATGTTGTCGCCGCCGAGCATCAGGTGGTTGCCCACGCCGATGCGGGTCAGCTGCGGCTGACCGTCCTGCATGTCCACCCGGATCAGGGTGAGGTCAGTGGTGCCGCCGCCCACGTCGCAGATCAGCACCAGGCGGGTTTGCGCCAGGTCGGTGTCCAGGCTCTGGCGATGATGGAACAGCCAGTCGTAGAGCGCGGCTTGCGGCTCTTCGAGCAGGCGCAGGGCGGGCAGCCCGGCCAGGCGCGCCGCCTCCAGCGTCAGCGCGCGCGCGCCTTCGTCGAACGAGGCGGGCACGGTGAGGACCACGTCCTGGTCCTCGAGCCGGGCATCGGGAAAACGGTGGTTCCACGCCGCGCACACATAGCCCAGGTAGCTGGCACTGGCGACCACCGGCGAGATCTTGTCGAGATCGTCCTCCCCGCCCCATGGCAGGATGGCCGCGGTGCGGTCGACCGAAGCATGCGACAGCCAGCTCTTTGCGCTGGCTACGAGCCGGCCGGGCACTTGCGCGCCGAGCGTGGCCGCCAGGCGGCCGAACACGGTCCGGCGCGCGGCGGCGCTGGCGGCGGATTGCCAGGGCAATTGCAGGTCGTCGCCGCTGAGCTCGCCCGGTGCCGCGTGGTAGCGCACCGAGGGCAGCAGGGGACGGGCCGCAACCTCGCCCGGGCTGACCAGCTGGTCGATATCGAAGACGCGGATATCGTCGGATCCGGCCTTCGCGTAGGCGACGACGGTGTTGCTGGTGCCGAGGTCGATGCCGACGACGTATTGCTTGGTCGCCGGCCCGGCCGCTTGCTCAGGCATCGGCGCTGCCGCGCACATCGAACTCGACCTTCCAGCGCTCAGCGCTGCCGCTGGGCACGGCCTCGAGTTCCAGGGTGCCGGCCTCGGTCACCCGCGCATGCAGCCTGACCGGTACCACTTCGCCTGCGGTGCGGCCTTCGGCAGGCAGGGTCGCCTGGATTTCTTCCAGCTCCTGCAGTTCCTCCGGCCCCCAGTAGTCAAGCAGGGTGCCGACCTGGTCCTGGCGGCGCACCGACGAGCCGAAGAAGCGGAAGTGCACGGGTTCGCCCACCACCAGGCCGAATTCCTGCGGCGGCAGCGCGGCCTCGGTGCCTTCCTCCATGCCGAACGGCGCCACGCACAGGGCCTGGATCGGCGGTTCGAAGCCGGGCACGGCGGGCATCGACGATTCCACGGCGATATAGTAGGCGCGCGCGGTGCCGCCGCGAATCCGCACCCCCTTGCCGCGCCGCACGTAGCCGTAATAGGCGGCGCCGCGTGCCACGGCCAGGTCCAGCTCCGCGCCGTCAAGCAGGCGGGCAGGGGCCGCGCCTTCAGCGGCGAGCCAGCCGTTGAGGGTCTGCAGGATGCGGTCCGCCAGCAGGCCGGACTTGAACACGCCGCCATTGAAGAGGACGGCGGTCGGGTGGAGCAAGGTCGCGCCTTCCGGCTGTGCGCCCTGCAAGCCTTCGATTTCGGCCAGCGCCGCCACCTGCCGGCCCAGGAATGCGGCCAGGTGCCGCGTGATGGCCGCATCCTGCGCATAGGGCAGGCCAAGCTGCGTCAGGCCGGCGCGTGCCCGGCTCACCGGGCGGGCCGAGGCCTCGACTTGCGGGAAGAAGCCTTCCAGGATGGTCTGGGTCAGCTCGGCGCGGGTCAGGTCCGTGCGGATCGAGCCGCCGATCAGCTTCGAGCCGCGGCTGGGCACGACCAGCGGCACGGTATCGGTAGCCGGGTCGGTGAGCAGCGTTTCCTTGGCCGCGCGGCAGGCATAGGTCAGCGCGCGCAGTTGCCACGGATCGGCCTGCGTGCCCTGGGCCGCCAGCTTGCGCGCCACCACGTGGGCCAGCGCCAGGTCCATGTTGTCGCCGCCGAGCAGGATATGGTCGCCGACCGCAATACGGTGCAGCTCAAGGTTGCCTTCGCGCTCGATCACGGCGATCAGCGAAAGGTCGGTGGTGCCGCCACCCACATCGACGACGAGGATGATGTCGCCGACCTTGACCTGCTTGCGCCACTGGCCGCCGCTTTTCTGGATCCAGCTGTAGAGCGCGGCCTGGGGTTCCTCGAGCAGGGTCATGCGGGCATACCCGGCCGCGGCGGCCGCCTCGGCCGTCAGCTCCCGTGCGGCCGGGTCGAACGATGCGGGAATCGTCACGGTGACGTCCTGCTCGCCAAACGGCGCCTCGGGGTGGGCCTGGTCCCAGGCTTCACGCAGGTGCGTGAGATAGCGCACGGAAGCCTCCAGCGGCGACACGCGCGTCACCTCGGGCGGTGCGTCGTTGGGCAGGACCGGCGCGCGGCGGTCGATGCCGGGATGGCACAGCCAGCTCTTCGCGCTCGACACCAGGCGGATCGGTGTGGCCGCGCCGCGGCTGCGCGCCAGCTCGCCCACGGCGAAGTCGCGCCCGGCGTTCCACGGCAGCGCCAGGTCGCCCGGGGCGAGTTCGCTGGCGTGCGGCAGGTACAGGAAGGAGGGCAGCAGATCCAGGTCTTCGACGGCCCCCGGCGCGGTCAGCTGCGTGATGGGCAGGACGCGCTGGCTGGTCTTCTCGCCATCGCTGGCGGCCAGGTCGACGTAGGAAACGGCGCTATGGGTGGTGCCCAGGTCGATGCCGATGGCATACCGTGCTTCGCTCATCAAAGCTCCACCTCGGCGGGGGCAATCACGGTGGCGTCATGGCGTTCGGCCACGCGCGGCAGGCGCACTTCCTCGACCTTCCAGCCGCGGTGGCTGATGCTGCCATGGAACGGCGCGCTGCCCACCACGTTGCCGGTCAGGCGGATGGCGGTGGCATCGAAGCCGTCGGCCAGCGTGACACGGCTGCCCTCGGCTTCCTCGCGCACCGGCCGGATGGTGAAATGCTCGCGCAGCACCCCGCGGCAGCCATCGTGCACCAGGCGGGCGGCGGCACCGATCTCCGTGTCGGAATAGCGCGCGATGTCTTCCTCGACGAAGTCGATGAAGCGTGCGTCGCGCTGGAGCAGTCCCAGCAACTGCAGCGCCGCCACCGGGCTGGCTTCCTTCAGCACGGGTGCGGCAGCTTCCGCCACCGGGGCGTGTGCGGGTGCCGATACAGGCGCAGGCGCCGGGGCCAATCCCTCACCGTCACGCAGGCGCCTGACGCCGGCTGCGAGGTCGCGGTTGCCAAGGATGGCGAAGAAGGTGCCCATGGCAAGCGAGACCCTGCCGAAGAAAGATAGGTTCGAGTCAGTCATCCGAAAGCTCCTGTCTGCTCTGTGTCAGTCGGCCAAGCGGCTGTTGCCGGCAGGTGTCAGGCGTCACGCAGGTAGGTGATCAGCTGGTCTGCCCGGCTGGGATGCCTCAGCTTCTTCATCGCCTTGCTTTCAATCTGGCGGATCCGCTCGCGCGTGACATCGAACTGCTTGCCGACTTCTTCCAGCGTGTAGTCGGTGGACATATCGATGCCAAAGCGCATCCGCAGCACCTTGGCTTCACGCGGCGTGAGCTCATCGAGCATCTCCCGCACCACGGCACGCAGGCCCGCCTGCAACGCGGCGTCGGCGGGCGTGGCCGTGTCCGAGTCGGCAATCATGTCGCCCAGGCTGGTATCGCCGTCCTCGCCAACCGGGGTTTCCATCGAGACCGGCTCTTTCGCGATCTTCATGATCGAGCGAACCTTGTCTTCGGTCATGTCCAGGCGCTCGGCCAGCACCGCCGGATCGGGTTCCTTGCCGGTTTGCTGCATGATCTCGCGCGACAGGCGATTGAGCTTGTTGATCTGCTCGATCATGTGCACCGGGACGCGGATGGTGCGGGCCTGGTCGGCGATCGCCCGCGTGACGGCCTGGCGCACCCACCACGTCGCGTAGGTGGAGAATTTCCAGCCGCGGCGATATTCGAACTTGTCGACCGCCTTCATCAGGCCGATGTTGCCTTCCTGGATCAGATCCAGGAACAGCATCCCGCGGTTGGTGTACTTCTTGGCAATCGAGATCACCAGCCGCAGGTTGGCCTGCGTCATCTCATGCTTGGCTTGCCGCATCTGGCGCTCGGCAGCCAGCATCTTGCGGTTGACGCCCTTCAGGTCGGGCAGCGACAGCGCCGCCCGGGCCTGGATGTCGATCAGCTTTTGCTGGTGCGCCTCAAGGTCCGGCAGGGCCCGCGCGACCGCCGCGCTGTACGGACGGGACTGGGCGACAAGCTCCTGCCCCCAGGTCAGGTTGGTTTCATTGCCGGGGAAGCGGGCAATGACCTCCTCACGCTCCATCCCGCAGCGCTCGACCAGCAGCTGGACCACCTGGCGCTCGACCGTGCGCACCTCGTCGACCATGGCCTGGACGTTGGCGCACAGGCGCTCGATGGTTTTCGCGGTAAAGCGGATCGTGCGCAATTCTTCGCGCACCGCATCCCTTGCGGACAGGAAGGCTGCCGAGCCCGCGCCATTTGCGGCGCTTTCCTGGCACATCAGCTCGAATTGCCCGGTGACGCGCGCGAACCGCTTCAGGCATTCGTCGCGCAGCTGGGCCAGGGCTTTTTCGTTGCTTTGCTGGGTCGAGCCTTCGTCGTCGGTGTCTTCGGAATCGTCATCGGCCTCGTCGGCACTATCGACGCTGTCGTCCGTCTCGTCAGCTGCCGCCGCCACGGTTGCTTCGGCAATACTCTCGTCGCTCAGGCCATCGACCAGGTCGTCGATGCTGATTTCATTGCTGGCGACCTTGGCCGACAGCTCGAGAATCGCGGCGATGGTGAACGGGCAGGCCGAGATGGCATGGACCATATTGTTCAGGCCTTCCTCGATCCGCTTGGCGATCTCGACTTCCTGCTTGCGCGTGAGCAGCGTTGCGGAGCTCATTTCGCGCATGTACATGCGCACCGGGTCGGTGGTCCGGCCGAACTCGGAGTCCACGGTCGCAAGCGCTACCTCGGCCTCCTCATCGGCCTGGTCGTCCGAGGCCACCACCGGGCCGTCGCTCAGGAGCAGCGTCTCGGCATCCGGCGTCTGCTCATAGATCTTCACGCCCATTTCGGCGAACGTGCTGACGATGCTTTCCATCGCCGCCGTGTCGGTGAAGTTCTCCGGCAGGTGGTCGCTGATATCTGCGTGGGTCAGGTAGCCGCGCTGCCTGCCCAGCTGGATCAGCGCACGCAATTGCTGGCTACGCGCGGCGGCTTCCGTCGATGGATCAGGCTGCGCCGTTGACCCTGCGCTGGCCTGGCCAAGGTCCTTGACTACGCCTGCTTCTCGTGTTTTAGCTGCCGTTCGTTGTGCGCCGCTTGTCATTTACTACTGTTTCCTTCGTGAATCGCGTTTCGACAGCAGCGCGCACGCTGTGCGTGCGCTATCGGGCCTGCTGTCAAGGCTCGTGAGGGTACCGGTGCGGCGCGGGCCGATATCGGACGCCGTGACCATTGGAATCGGGGAGGACGCGTATTCTACAGCCATTGCTGCTTTGCAGCGCCAACTCGCCGTATCCGGGTGTGCCCGGTGCAGGTTCGAGGGTAGCCGGTGCGTCACAGCCTGCGCGTGCTTTGCGTTCGCGCGTTGCCGTCCTACAACTGGAAGTGTGGGCCGGAAGCCACCGGGCCGCATCGGTCTAGGAGGAGCATCATGTGCCGCTGGCTGGCTTACTCGGGCAAATCCGTTCCGCTGGAAACGGTGCTGTTCCAGCCGGAACACTCGCTGATCGACCAGAGCCTGAATTCGCGGCTGGGTCATACCACGACCAATGGGGACGGGTTCGGCGTCGGGTGGTACGGACGTCACTCGGAAGTGCCGTTCCGCTACCGCTGCCTGCACCCGGCCTGGAGCGACACAAACCTGCGCGAGACCGCGCGGGCGGTGAGGGCGCCGCTTTTCGTTGCCCACGTGCGCGCAGCCACCGGCACCCCGACGCAGGAGACCAACTGCCATCCGTTCCGCTTCGGCCGCTGGCTGTTCGTTCACAACGGCCTGATCCGCGAATACCCGCTGGTACGGCGCGACCTGATGATGGCCGTGGCGCCGCACCTGTTCCGCTGGATCGAGGGATCGACCGATTCCGAGGTGATGTTCTTCCTGGCCCTGAGTTTCGGCCTGGAGCGCGACCCGGGCGGCGCGCTGGAACAGATGGCCGGCCTGATCGAGGACGTTGGCCACCGCTACGACGTGCAGTTTCCGCTCAACATGACCGTTTGCGTGACCGACGGCCAGCAGATCGTGGCGGTGCGCTATTCGAGCGAGGCGGCCTCGCGCTCGCTGTTCCACAGCACCTCGTTCCGGCAATTGCGCGCGCTTTACCCGGACGATCCGCGCATCATCGCCGCCGGCGACAACGCCTTCCTGGTACTGTCCGAGCCGCTGATCGAGGTGCAGGGGGTATGGGAGGAGATTCCCGAGGCGACCACCCTGGTGGCCCGGGGTGGCGAGATCGAGCGCAGCTGCTTCGTGCCGCGGATGCCTTCCCAGTCGGCCTGACGGCGTCAGGGAGCGCGGCTGGAACAAGTCCTTACTCGTGACCGCTCACGGCCTTCTTGGTCGCGTGATAGCCCTGTTTGGTGGTATCCGCAATCGCATGGCCGGCCGCCTTTGCGCCACGGCCAATGGCATGCGCGCCGTCGCGCACCGCATGCCCGGCCTGCTTGCCAGCCGACTTGACGCCGTTCTTGAACCCGCGCGCGTCCTCGGCCACGCTCGCGTGCGCCATCGGGGTGGCCAGGGTCACCAGTACGAACGCAATGATCGAGGCTCTTGCCTTCATCGTGACAACCTCTTCGATTCTGACTGAACCGGGGTCGGGGCCTGAAAGTGATCCCGACGTGGTTCCCATGACTATATTCTAGCCGTGCCCGCGCCTGTCCCCCGGATCGTCTGCCCGCCGGGCCGCGCCGGCCTGGGGAATCAGTTCCGGTCCGCGATGGACAGGCTGACCGGCGACGCAGGCAGCCCGGCGCTCATTTCGCCGTGGTGGGCCGATGCTGACCGCCTGTGATCGATCAGCAGGACCGCGCCCATGCCAATCACGGCCGGAATGGCGATCGCGATGAAGTTCTGCTGCAGCGGGAGCTCCATGGCGACGAGTACCCCGATGACGATTGGCGCGAGGATGGCCCCGCTGCGGCCGATGCCCAGGGCCCACCCAAGGCCGGTGGAACGGATGGCGGTCGGGTAGAACTGCCCGGTGTAGGCATTGGCGACGATCTGCGTGCCGATCGTCGACGCACCGGCCAGGCCCACCACGACGAATAGCAGCCCTGTCGGCATCCTGAATCCGAGCAGCGTGATCGAAACCGCGGCCAGCGCGTACATGGCGGCGAGCACGTACTTGATGTGGTACCGGTCGGCGAGCCAGCCGCCACCCACGGCGCCGATCATCGCGCCGAGGTTGAGGACCAGCACGAACGTCAGCGCGGAACCCAGGCTGTAGCCGGCGCCCGCCATCAGCCTGGTCAACCATGAACTGAGCGCGTACACCATGAACAGGCACATGAAGAACGCGATCCAGAACATGATGGTGCTGAAGCCACGGCCCTCGTGGAACAGGTGCCGGATCGGCGCGCTGGCTGCCTTGTCCTGCGCCGGCACGGCGAAGCGGTCGGTGGCCGACCACCGCTGGTCCGGTGCAAGCCTGGAGACGATGCGCCGCAACGCTTCGTGGTCGCCCCTGGCCAGCAGGAACGGCATCGATTCGGGCAGCGACCTGAGAATGACCGGAATGAGGAGCACAGGCAGGCCGGCCGCCAGGAAGACCGACTGCCAGCCGTAGGCCTCGATCAGGCTCTTGCCGAGGAGCGCCGCCAGGATCCCGCCCACGGCATAGCCGCTGAACATCACGGTGACCAGGGTCGCCCGGATCTTCTTCGGCGCGTACTCGGTCATTTGCGCGACCACATTCGGCATCACGCCGCCGATGCCGAGCCCAGCCAGGAAGCGGGCCATGCTGAACAGCAGCGGATCCTTGACCAGGCCGGCCGCGGCAGTGAAGACGCTGAACAGGGCCACGCATATCGCGATCGTCCAGCGGCGGCCGATCCTGTCCGCCATGGTGCCGAGGAAGATCGCGCCAAACACCATGCCGAACAGCGCGGAGCTGACCATGAGCCCCGCCTGGGTCGGGGCGACGCCAAGGTCCTTCATGATCGAAGGCAGCGCGATACCCACGACCGCGAGGTCATAGCCGTCGAAGATGATGATGAGTGCGCACCAGAACAGCACGAGCGCATGGAAGCGGTTGAAGCGGGCGGCGTCGGCCAGCCTGTGGATGTCGGTTTGCTGCATGGGGGCTTGTCTCCGGTCTGTCTGTTCTTATGGTTGGGCTTACTGCCTGGACATCGGCACGCTCGGGTCGGCAAGGCGGCTGGCATCGACCGGCTTGCATTGCTCGATGTGGCGGCGCGCGAAGCGCAGGTCGCGCGCGGCGTTGGACCCGAGCGCGGCCTTGACCACATCGCCGTCGAGGTAGAACAGCATGAAGCTGTCCGCGCCGGGCGTGCCGCGTGCCACCACGCGGTGCGAGGGAAGGGGGATGCCATGGATCTGCAGGTTCATGCCGTACTGGTCTGACCAGAACCACGGCAGCGGCTGATAGTCGACCGCGAGACCGAGCGCCGCGCGCGCGGCGGCAATGCCCTGTTCCTGGGCGTTCTGCCAGGATTCCAGCCGCAGGCGCCGGCCGGCCCACGGGTTGGGCGTGACCGCGACGTCGCCCGCGGCGAAGATGTCGGGGTCGGACGTGCGGCATCCTGCGTCGACGACCACGCCTGCGTCGCACTCCAACCCGGCTTCCCGGGCAAGCTCGTCGTTCGGAACGAGACCGATACCCGCAACGATGGCGTGGCACGCCAGCGTACTGCCATCGGCCAGTGTCACGACGGACAGGCCGCCGGTACCGGGGGCGATGCCGGTGATGTTGGCGCCGAGCATGACACGGGTGCCATGCGAGGCATGCAGCCCGAGCAGGTATTCCGACACTTCCGGCGGCACGGTGCGCTCGCACAGCCGGCTCTGGGCTTCGAGCACGGTCACCTCGGCACCTTTGCGGCGCGCCGTGGCGGCGACTTCGAGGCCGATCCAGCCACCGCCGATCACCACGATGCTGCGCCCGGGCCGCAACGCCGGCGCCAGGGCCAGGGCATCGCCAATCGTGCGCAATGTATGCACGGCAGCCGTGTCGATGCCCGGGACGGTGAGCGTGCGGGCCCTGCCGCCGGTGCACAGGATCAGCCTGTCGTAAGACAGCATCTCTCCGTTGGCCATCTCCAGGCGCTTCGCGGCCCGGTCCATGCGGGTGACTCGCGTGTCCAGCCACCACTCCAGCCCTAGCGCTGCGAACGCCTCGGGCTTGAGCAGCCACGTGCCGGCGGGCGCAGCCTCGCCGGCCAGCACGGCCTTGGACAAGGGCGGCCGCTCATGCGGTGGGTGGGCCTCGTCGCCGATCAGCACGAGCCGGCCGGTGAAGCCCTCGTTGCGCAGCGTCTGGGCGGCCCAGCCGCCAGCCTGGCCGGCGCCGACGATGACGATGGTGGCGGTTGGCGATAGCGCAGTCGCGGTGTCTGAGCGCTCGGAATTCATGCCTGTCTCCTCTGGTTGGTGACGCGGCCTCTCAGCCGAGGTCGAGGTACACCTTGTCGCCGTCGATCCGCACCGGGTAGGTGCGAATGCTCTCGGTCAGCGGGGCGCATTTCGCAGCGCCGTCGCGGATATCGAACCTGCCCTGGTGGAGCGGGCACTCGATCTCATGTCCCTCGAGGAAGCCTTCGCACAGGCGCGCATGGCCATGCGTGCAGATGTTGTCGGTCGCGTAGACGTCGCCGTCCACGCCGTACAAGGCGATCTCCTGGCCTTGCACGGCCACGGCGATGACATCGTCCTGCGGGACGTCGGACAGCAGCGCTGCCTCGATCCAGGTTTCGGTCATGAATGACTCCTGATAGAGACTAGATGGGGTAGATCAGCGAGTTGGGGATCATCTCGCTATCGAATACGCAGATGCGCGAGGCGAAGCGCAAGCCCGCCGGCGTCCGGACGACGGTGTCGAGGTAGCGGCCAACGTTGTAGGCATCGGTCATCTGGTCCGGCTTGGTGCGCAGCACCGCGTAGTTGGTCTCGGCCACGATCCTGTCGCCGTCGGCCTGCCTGATCAGTGGCGCGCCGACGATGTGACGCTGGTAGTAGGGATCGTGGAACAGGGTCTCGCGAATACCGTAGATGCGGTCCTTGAGCATCCCCTTGCTTTCGAGCGAGAGCGTCGCCAGCGGCAAGCCACGCTCGTGGTTCTCGCGGGGCTGGACCCGGTAGAGGCAATGCTCGGTGAAGAATTCCGGCCAGCGGTCCCAGTCGCCGTTGTCCACGGCGCTGGTGTAGTCGGCGAACAGGGAGAGCAGGGCGTAGTAGTCAGTGAAGTTCATGGCGTCAGACCTCCATCACCTTGCGCCAGTAGGCGTACATGCCGCGGATCAGGGTCTCGGTCACCATGTGGTCCGTGTTCTCCGCGGTCTTGCCGCCCAGTTCGGCGATCACGCGATGCCAGGGCTTCTGGGAGAAGCCTTCCTGCGAGCATTCGATGGCCTCGCCGTCGTCGGCCGACACGAAGCCGGCGGGGCCGAAAAGATTGGCCTGGCGCAGGCGGCGCCGCGTCATTTCCTCGGTGTCGTCCTCGAAGCCGAAATGCGTCCAGACGAAATCGAAGGAATCCGGCCCATGGGGCTGGATATGGCGCGTGGACACCGAGTTGACCTGCTGCTGGAAGATCACGCTCGGGAAGACCGTCATCATCACGGCGGTCGGCTCTCCCCACCACGGCTCGTGGACGATGTCGAGGATGCGGTCGTCGTGCAGCGCCATCTGGTCCTTGAAGCTGGACACGCCGGAGGTCACGTCGCTCTTGCCGCCCTGGCCGCGGGTCGACACCATCGCGGCATGCCGGAATTGCGGGTCCATCACCAGGCGTGCCTTGTTGTCGGCGCGCCAGAGGCCGAACGTGACAAACCAGGTATGCAGCAGGCCGGGGTGGTAGGGGTCCTTGATGTTCTCCTGCATGAGCTTCCAGTTGCCCGGAATGCGCTGCTTGTTGTAGCCGAGGACCTTCAGCTTGCGGCCATTGAAGAGCCGGTCGAAGTAGCCGAGGATGTCCGGCCCGAGGTATTCCTCGAGTGAGGGAGCCTCATGGTCGAACGAGGCAAACACGACACCACCGCGCGTGGCGACCTTCAGTTGCGTGAGCCCGTGCTCCTGCGGCTTGAAGTCGGCGGGCATGCCGCCGTTGACCTTGCCGTCCTGCCTGACCCCGCGACGCAGGGGCACGCCTTGCAGGTTGCCCTTCAGGTCATAGTTCCATTGGTGGTAGGGGCAATGGAAATCCTTCCGGTTGCCGCTGCGCTCCCGGCAGAACTTCATGCCGCGATGGGCGCACACGTTTTCGACGACGTTGATCTCGCCGTCCTGGTCGCGCACCAGGATCACGGAGCGCTCGCCAAGCGTGGTGCGCTTGAAATCGCCGGGATTCGGGATCTCCGCCTCGAGCCCGACGTAGTTCCAGTGACCGCGGTAGAAGCAGCGTTCGAGTTCACGCTGGTATAGCTGCGCATCCGTATACACGCGGAACGGGATGCGGCTGATGCTGTCGTCGGCCCAGACCGGGCCGGCTTGCTGGGAATCGATTGCCATGGTTGTCTCCGGCTATGTCTCTTCGTCTGGGAAGGATCATGGTGCACGGAGGAAAATTAACCAATAGAATCCTGGCTATAGTTAATATTCACCAAATCAATAAGAGGCGGCGCGATGGAGCTCAAGGACGTCGATCTGAACCTGCTGGTCGTGTTCGATAACCTGCTGCGGCAGGGAACCGTTTCCGGTGCCGCGAAGACCCTGAATCTCAGCCAGCCTGCGGTCAGCAATGCGCTGGCCCGCTTGCGCACCTTGTTCGGTGACCCGCTGTTTGTGCGAAGCAGCAAGGGCATGCTGCCGACACCGCTTGCAGAGGAACTGGCGGAACCGGTTGCCTATGCGCTGGAGTCACTGCAGGCGGCGCTCAGCCACAAGGTGTCGTTCGATCCGCTGCGCAGCGTGCGCGCATTCCGCGTCGCCATGACGGATATCGGCGAGGTGCACTTCATCCCGCCGTTGATGGGCGCGCTTGGCGATCGCGCCCCGGGCGTCACGGTAACGACCGTGCGCAATACGGCGGTGGACCTGGCGGCGGAGATGAGCCAGGGAAAGATCGACCTGGCGGTTGGTCATCTTCCTGAACTCGGTACTGCGTTCTTTCAACGGCGGCTATTTCGCCAGCGATACGTTTGCCTGTTCCGGCCCGGTCATGCCATGGACAAGAAGACGGTCAGCATGCGCGACTTCGAAGCGGCGGAGCACATTGTGGTCACGGCGGCGGGGACGGGGCATGCCCGGGTCGATGAGATCCTCGCCCAGCACGGCGTGCAGCGGAAGATCCGGCTGCGTGTCCCCCATTTTGTCGCACTGGCGGACATCATTGCCACCACCGACCTGGTAGCCACAGTGACCTGGACGTTTGCGGAGCGATGCGCCAAGTACTTTGGGCTCAGGCACGTCAGGCATCCGTTCGCCTTGCCGGAAATCCAGATCAACCTGTTCTGGCATGCCCGGTATCATCGCGATCCGGCGAATCAGTGGCTGCGCGACCAGTTCGTCGACTTGTTTTCGGATTAGGCGATGGTCCCGGCTGGGCGCGCCCGCCTTGCCGCCCATGTATTGTGATCCGTCCTGCGCTCCCAATGCTATTCCGGTCTCCGTAAGGATTGCCCCCGCACCTTAATTGATGCTCATTGTCCGCCACCTTATTCTTGGCTCAAAAGCAACTCAAAAATGGCGCCGACTTGAAGTATTCAAGCGAGGCCATATCCACCAAGGAGACGCATGTGACGGCCTACCCCTTCCACACCTTGCCGTAGCGGCGCATCACTTTCGGCAGTTCCAGCCGAATACCAATCCCATGTCATTCCTACCAAGCGATGGGCGCCCCGGCGCGCCTTCCGCGACGGAGCCGCTATGTCGCAACACCTGATTTCCATCTCTGTCCTGGGGCTGATGTTCGTCATCGCCACGGTCCTGCCCATCAACATGGGCGCGCTGGCCTTTGTCGGCGCGTTCCTGGTCGGCACCCTGGTTGCAGCCATGCCGGCCAAGGCTATCCTGGCCGGATTCCCCGCCGACCTGTTTCTGACGCTGGTCGGCATCACATACCTGTTCGCCGTGGCGCAGAACAACGGCACCATCGACTGGCTAGTGCGGCTTGCGGTACGCGCCGTGGGTGGCCGGATCGCGGCGATCCCATGGATCATGTTCATGATCGCGGCGGTGCTGACGTCGGTCGGCGCGGTCAGCCCGGCAGCGGTCGCAATCATCGCGCCGATCGCGCTGGGGTTCGCCGCGCGCTACGGCATCAACCCGCTGCTGATGGGGCTGATGGTGATCCACGGTGCGCAGGGCGGCGGCTTCTCGCCGATCAGCATCTATGGCGGCATCACCAACAAGATCGTGCAGAAGGCGGGCCTGCCGCTGAACGAGATGGCGACGGCCTTCGCCAGCCTGGGTGTCAACCTTGCCGTGGCTGCGGGGCTGTTTGTCGCATTCGGCGGCCTGCGCCTGATGCGGCAAGCGGCGCCGGCGGTGGCGGCGCCGCAGGCGGGCGCCGCCGGTGTGCTGGCCATGGGCCATCCTTTCGGCGCACACACCGTCCCGGCACAGGGCGCGCAGATCTATGGCGATGCCGAGGCCGAGGCCGGCATGGAAGAGCGGAAGACGATGGCGCGCGACCGCGGATCGATGCTCGAGGGCGATGCCGCCAGCACCGCCGAGGCGCCGGCGGGCCTCTACCAGTACCTGACCGTGGCCGGCCTGGTGGCACTGGCCGTCCTCACGCTCTACTTCAAGCTCGATATCGGCTTCGTTTCGCTGACCATCGCGCTGGTGCTCACGCTGATGGCACCGGAGCTGCAGAAGCGCGCGCTCGGCCAGGTGTCGTGGCCCGAGATCATGCTGATCGTCGGCGTCAGCACCTTTGTGGGCGTGATGGACAAGATGGGCACGATCGATTTCGTCGGCCATAGCGTGGCCCACCTGACCTCGCCGCTGATGGCGGCGCTGCTGCTGTGCTTCGTGGGTGCGGTGGTGTCGGCGTTTGCATCGTCAACCGCGGTACTGGGCTCGCTGATCCCGCTTGCCGTGCCGTTCCTGCAGCAAGGCTCCGACGTCAGCGCGATCGGCTTTATCGCGGCGATGGCGGTGTCTTCGACGATCGTGGATGTGAGCCCGTTTTCGACCAACGGTGCGCTGGTACTGGCCAACGCACAGGGTGTGGACCGGCAGGCCTTCTTCCGCAAGCTGATGATCTATGGCGCGCTGGTGACCGTGATTGCGCCGGTCGTGCTGTGGTTTATCTTTGTTGTGCTCTGAGTTCCGGTCGCGATCGCTCGGCCAAGCCAGCTAACCATGCGAACTGGCCGCCACGCGGCTAAGATAGGAGGCCGCCCCCATACCCGAGCCCAGAACCATGAGAATCCGCATTGGCGAAGAGATCACCTTCCGCAAACTCGAAGCCCTGCTGGCGTTCATGGAATCCGGCAACCTGGCCAAGGCGGCCGAGATCCTGGACACCAGCACCGTCAGCGTGCACCGTGCGCTGCATTCGCTGGAAGAGGGCACGAGCTGCGCGCTGTTCCGGCATGAGGGCCGCAACCTGATCCCGACTGACGCCGCCTATGTGCTGGCGGATACGGCAAGGGAAGTGCTCAAGGCCATGGCCGACGGCATCCGCGCCACGCGCGAGGCCGCCGGCTATTCGGCCGACCAGCTCAAGATCGGCTCGCTCTACTCGCTGACGGTCCAGACCGTGCCCAAGATCGTGATCGGGCTGAAGCTGCGGCGTCCGGAAATGCAGACCGAACTGGTGCTGGGCTCCAATGCGGACCTTCTGCACAAGCTCAAGCAGGGCTCGATCGATGCCACGTTGATGGCCGTGCCCGAGTCCGATCCGGAGATCGAGTCGATCCCGCTGTTCGAGGACGATATCTTCTTTGCGGCGCCTGCCGACTCGCCCTACGCCTGCATGCCGGCGGTCGACCTGCGAGCCTGCCGCGACGAGCCGTTCGTGGCGTTGAGCGAGGGCTTCGTCACCTATCACGGCTTTGTCGAGGCCTTCCGCATTGCCCAATTCACGCCAAATGTGGTGATGAAAGTCGGCGATATCTTTTCATTGATGAATCTGGTGGGCGGTGGCATCGGCTACACGCTTTTGCCAGGGCGCGTGAAAGGGGTGTATTCGCGCAACGTGGCGTTCGTGCCACTTGCCGGCGAATACGACATCAAGCAGACCATCGGCCTGAGCTTCCTGCGCCGCCGCGAGCGCGATCCCAACCTGCTGGCGCTGGCCGCGGTGTGCCGCATGGCCATGCGCGACGCGGACCAATAGGACGCCGAGGCTGCGTTCGGCCGCGCTTCAGGCCTTGCTTCCGGCCAGCGTAATGGTTCTCCGCCCAACGTGATTGTTCGGTGAGCGCCGCCTGTTTAAGGTGGGCACATCAGACAGACGTCAGCCCGGAGATGCGATGACCACCACCAGCACAGGCCGCCAATGGAACACCCGCAGGGAAGCCAAGGCGCGCCGCAAGCAGAACGCCGCCGCCATTGCCCAGGGCAAGCTGGTGCCGACCAGCGATATTGTGCCCTTCCTGGAGGCAGTGCTGCTTTCGGGCGACCGCGTGGTGCTGGAGGGCAACAACCAGAAGCAGGCCGACTTTCTGTCGCGCTCGCTGGCACAGGTCGATCCCGCGCGTGTGAATGCACTCCACATGATCATCCCGAGCGTCAGCCGGGTGGAACACCTGGACCTGTTCGAGCGCGGCATCGCGCGCAAGCTGGATTTCTCGTACGCCGGCGCGCAGAGCATCCGCATCTCGCAATTCCTGGAGGACGGCCAGCTCGAAGTGGGCGCGATCCACACCTATATCGAGCTCTATGCGCGACTGTATGTGGACCTGGTCCCCAACGTCGTGCTGATTGCCGGCTACAAGGCCGACCGCGAGGGCAATCTCTACACCGGCCCCAGCACCGAGGACACGCCGGCACTGGTTGAGGCCGCGGCCTTCCGCGACGGGCTGGTCATTGCGCAAGTCAACGAGATCGTCGACGACCCCACCGGCCTGCCGCGCGTGGACGTGCCCGGCTCCTGGATCGACTACGTGGTGCAGGCCGACAAGCCATTCTTCTGCGAGCCACTGTTTACCCGCGACCCCCGCCTGATCAAGCCGGTCCACGTGCTGATGGCGATGATGGCGATCCGCGGCATCTATGAACGCCACCAGGTGCAGTCGCTCAACCATGGCATCGGCTTCAACACCGCGGCGATCGAACTGATCCTGCCGACCTACGGCGAGTCGCTGGGGCTGAAGGGCAAGATCTGCAAGTACTGGACGCTCAACCCGCACCCGACGCTGATTCCCGCCATCGAAACCGGCTGGGTAGATAGCGTGCACAGCTTTGGCAGCGAACTGGGCATGGAGGACTATGTCGCCGCCCGGCCGGATGTCTTCTTCACAGGTGCGGACGGTTCAATGCGTTCTAACCGGGCCTTCTGCCAGCTTGCCGGCCAGTACGCGGTGGACTTGTTCATCGGCTCGACCCTGCAGATCGACGGCGACGGCCATTCGTCCACGGTGACGCGCGGGCGGCTTTCCGGCTTTGGCGGCGCGCCCAACATGGGTCACCAGCCTGGCGGGCGCCGGCATCCGACGCCGGCATGGCTGGATCTGATCGAGACGGACGACCCGCTCGCGCGCGGCCGCAAGCTGGTGGTGCAGATGGTTGAGACCTTCCAGGCGGGTGGCAAGCCCACCTTCGTGGAATCGATGGACGCGGTCGACGTCGCGCGCGAAAGCGGCATGCCGCTCGCCCCGGTGATGATCTACGGCGACGACGTTACGCACGTGCTGACCGAGGAAGGCATTGCCTACCTGTACAAGGCGCAATCGCTGGAAGAGCGGCGCCGGATGATTGCCGCCGTGGCGGGCGTCACGCCGATCGGCATGAAGCATGACCCCGCCACGACGCGCCGGATGCGCAGCGACGGCCTCATCGCGCTGCCCGAAGACCTGGGCGTGCAGCGCAGCCAGGCCACGCGCAGCTTGCTGGCGGCCAAGAGCATGGCTGAACTGGTGGACTGGTCCGGCGGGCTATATGCGCCGCCCGCCCGCTTTCGGAGCTGGTAATGGCGAGCGCAGCAGCAAGGATCCTGCACACGCCGGCGCAGCACCGGCACCAGCCGGCGGCCGCACCCCGCGCCCAGGCACTCGCTGGCCTGGCGGTCAGCGCGATCGTGGAAGAAGCGCGGCTGTCGCCCAAGCCTGGCCTGGTCGACAGCCGTGGCAGCGGCGCACATGCCGACCTGACATTGCCGCTGATGCTGCGCTCGGCGCAGTCGCTGGGCCCGTCGTTCGCGGCCATGGCCGATGCCGGCCTGCAGGCGCCGCGCGTCGGGTATGGGCTGCGCGAGCAACTGGGCGCGCTCGGCCGCGAGGCGGAGGCGGTGATGCTGTCCGCCACCGGCGGTGTCAATACGCATCGCGGCGCGATCTGGTGCATCGGCTTGCTGGTCGGCGCCGCAGGACAGCTCGGCGCCGCCGGGCAGCCCGCCAGTGCCGCGGCGATCAGCGCCACGGCCGGCGCCATCGCCACGCTGGCGGATCGGCACCGGCCCGCGGTCACTGGCAACAAGGGCGAACTCGCCTGCCTGGCGTACGGGGTCGGCGGTGCACGGGCGCAGGCACGGGCAGGGTTTCCGCACGTGATGCGGCTGGCGCTGCCGGCCCTGCAACGCAGCCGCGCGCGCGGCGACACCGAATCCACGGCACGCCTCAATGCGCTGCTGGCGTTGATGAGCGAGCTGGACGATACCTGCGTGCTGGCGAGGTCGGGGCGCAAGGGCCTGGACTACATGCAGGCCGGCGCAAAGGCGGTGCTCGCCGCCGGTGGCGTGGGCACGGTGGCGGGACGGCGGCACCTGCGCAGCCTGGACGCCGGCATGCTGGCGCAGCGCGCCTCGCCGGGCGGCGCGGCGGACTTGCTGGCCGCGACGATCTTCCTCGACCGGCTGTCGCAGGGCTCGATGGGCAACAATTCAGGGGACTTTGATGGAACAACTGCGATTTGAATTTCCGGCGGGGCAGCCTGCCAGGGCCCGCGTGCTGGTGGGCGTGGTGGGGTCGGGCGACCTCGAGGTGCTGGTCGAGCCCGGCAGCGGCGGCGTGACCACGGTTGAGGTCACCACCTCGGTCAATGGCTATGGCCGTATCTGGGATGCGCAGCTCGCGCGCGTCTTCGCCGCCGAGCCGCGCGCGTCGATGCAGATCCGCATCCACGATTTCGGCGCCACGCCGGGCGTGGTCGGCATGCGCCTGGCGGAGGCCTTCGAGGCGCTGGGTGACCCGCAACCAGGAGAGGGCGCATGAACACGGCGGAACTGCTGGCGCGCAACAGCTTTATCGAACTGGGGGCACGTGAGCGCGCTCGTGCGCTGCTGGACCCGGGCACCTTCCGCGAATTGGCGGGCCCGTTCGACGGCCTGCAGTCGCCGTGGCTGCCGCCGCAGGGTGTGGTGCCGCAGAGCGATGACGGCGTGGTGGTCGCCAAGGGGCGCATCGACGGGATGCCGGTGGTGGTGCTGGCCATCGAAGGCGCCTTCCAGGGCGGCAGCATGGGCGAAGTCGGCGGCGCCAAGATTGCCGGCGCACTCGAGTTGGCCGCCGAGGACAACCGCCGCGGTGAACCGACGCGCGCAGTGCTGCTGCTGGAAACCGGCGGCGTGCGCCTGCAGGAAGCCAATCTCGGCCTGGCCGCGATTGCCGAGATCCATGCGGCCATCGTCGACCTGCGCCGCTACCAGCCGGTGGTCGGCGTGATCGCGGGGCAGGTGGGCTGCTTCGGCGGCATGTCGATTGCCGCGGGCCTGTGTACCGCGCTGGTGATGACGCAGGAAGGGCGCCTTGGCCTGAACGGCCCGGCCGTGATCGAGCAGGAGGCGGGCATCGCCGAGTACGACTCGCGTGACCGGCCCTTTATCTGGAGCTTCACCGGCGGCACGCAGCGCGTTGCCACCGGCTTCGCCGATGCGTATGTCGATGACGACTGCAGTGCGATGCGCAGGCAGGTCGCCGAACTGTTGCGCGGCCCGGTTGCGGGAAGCCATCGCAGCGAACTATACGCCCAATACCTGGCCGCGCTGCAGGCGTACGACGCCAGTGCGCAGCCCACGCCGGCAGATGTGCAGGCGTTGTTGCAACGGGGGACCGACGCATGAACTCACCAACCCAAACCGCTACCGCGCGCGAACCCAGCCGTGGTGAACGCTGGCTGCAGGCACTGGCGCCCGCGGCGCAGATCCAGCTGGGTCTGCCGGACTCCGTGCTGGTTGCCGACGGCGAACTGGCGGGGACCGCGGTTCGCTGGATCGCGCTGGTGCCTGACGCCGACAGCCGCTTCCCGCGGGCACGTAATGGCGAGGCCGGTCTGCTCGAAGGCTGGTCGCTGGCGCGCGCGGTGCGCGAAGCGATCGAGGCAGACCGCGAATTGCCGGTCAAGCGCGCCATCGTGGCGATTGTCGATACCCCGAGCCAGGCCTACGGCCGGCGGGAAGAGGCGCTTGGCATCCACCAGTCGCTGGCCGGTGCCGTGGCAGCCTATGCCGAGGCCCGCCTGGCCGGGCACCCGGTGGTGGCGCTGATCGTGGGGCGTGCCATGTCGGGAGCCTTCCTTGCGCACGGCTACCAGGCCAACCGCATCATCGCGCTCAATGACGAGGGCGTGCTGGTGCATGCGATGGGCAAGGAGGCCGCCGCCAGGGTCACCATGCGCACAGTCGAGGACCTCGAAGCGCTGGCGTCGACGGTGCCGCCGATGGCCTACGACATCGAAAACTTCGCCACGCTGGGCATCCTGTGGCGGCTGATCGACGTCGAGTCGGCCAGCGCCCCGGTGCCGGCCGATGTGCACCTGGCGCGCGACACCATCCTTTCCGCGCTGGCGGAGATCCGACGCGACCCGACGCACGGACTGTCCGGCCGGCTGGCGGGCGCAAACCGCAAGGCGTCGGCTGCAGTACGTGACTGCCTGTCGCGGCAATGGCAAGCCTGAACACTGCGACGCCCGCGCCACACGACCTGGTCTGGCTGCGCGATCCGGCAAGCGACCTGAGCCGCGACGCCTTGCCGGAATGGGTCTGCCTGCCAGCGCTGCGCGAGATCCCGCTGGTCGTGCGGCGCGACGGCCGCCGGCCTGGCGCAGTCCCCGTCGGCTTGCGCGGCGGTACGCGCGCGGAACGCTTCGGCACCTGGATCACGCCCGCGGCGATCCGCAAGATCGTCACGCCGATGGAGCTGGCCGCGCAGCGTGCATGGCGGCGACGGCCGGAGCTGGCAGCCCTGCCAGCAATCCTCGCGCTCGAGGCCATCGCCGACTGGCTCGACGCCGCAGGTATCCGGTGGGGCGTGACTGGCAGCGCCGGCTTCTCGCTCGCCTGTCAGCACAACGTGCTGCGTGCCGACAGCGACCTTGACCTCGTCGTGCAGGCCGCACAACCCCTCCCGGCCCCGCATCTGGACCTGCTGGCCGAGCTGCAGCGCGCCGCGCCGGCCAGGCTCGATATACAGGTCGCGACCCCGTTTGGTGGCTTCTCGCTGCTGGAACGCCTGCGCAGCGGCGGCAAGGTGCTGCTGAAAACGGATCACGGCCCGCGGCTGTGCGCGGATCCTTGGCACCCCACACGATGAATGTCCTGCTTACCTTCCCTGGCCAGGGCGCACAGCGCCCCGGCATGCTGAAAGACCTGCCGGCGCATCCCTCGGTGGCTGCGGTGCTGGCCGCGGCGGAAGACGTGCTGCAGGTACCAGCGGCGGAGATGGATACGCCGACACGCCTGCAGTCCACGGTATGGACCCAGCTTTGCCTGCTGACGGCAGGCGTGGCCATGGCGCGCTGCCTGGCCGCGCATGACGCCCGCGCCGACGCGGTGGCCGGTCTCTCCATCGGCGCCTATGCGGCGGCGGTGACCGCAGGTGTGCTGGCCTTTGCCGATGCGTTGCGACTAGTGCGCTTGCGCGGGGAGTTGATGGCGCAGGCCTTTCCGCATGGCTATGGCATGACGGCGATCCTCGGCCTGGACCGGAACCGGCTCGAACCGCTGGTGGCGCAGGTCTGCACGCCGCGGCAACCGGTGTACCTGGCCAATTTCAACGCCCCCACGCAGATTGTGATCGCGGGCAAGCTGTCGGCGCTGGCGGAAGTGTCGACGCTGGCGCTGGCGGCTGGGGCGCAGGCGGCCAGGCCGGTCGCCATCCACGTCCCGTCGCACTGTCCGCTGCTGGCTGACGCCGCGCGCTCCCTGGGCGAGGCCATGCAGGGCGTCACGATGTCGGCGCCTGCGCAGCGCTACTTCAGCGCGAGCAAGGCGCGCGAACTGCGCGATCCACGCCGAATCGCCGAGGATCTCGCGCAGAACATGGCGACGCCGGTGCGCTGGCATGAAACCATGTTGCTGGCCCACGCCAATGGCGCCAGGCTGGTGGTGGAGGCACCGCCGGGCGATGTGCTGACACGGCTGGCGCAGCCGGTGTTTGCGGACGGCATGGCGCTGGCCTGTGACAGAGCCCGGCTGGATTCGATCGTGGCAATCATGCGGCGCTGATTTACGTCCGGCCGGCTACCCGACGCCGCGCTACCGCATTTCAACGCCCAAACCGTCCGACAAAGCTCTGTGCCTCCAGGGCATGCCCCTTGAGCGCAGCCATCAGTTCCTCACGCGTCATGCCCGCGGGCAGGTTCGGCTCCAGATCCGTCGCGATGACCGTGACGACGTAATGGTGGGGTGTCTCGCCGGTTGGCGCGCAGGGACCGCGGTACGCCGCCTCGCCACGCACGTTCTTGCCGACCGTGATGCCGGGCCCGTCCGTCTTGCCTTCGCCTTCCTTCAGCTGACCGCGATTCGCGGCAATGTTGTAGGCGACCCAATGCGAGACCCCGAGACCGGCGACGCCGTCCATGTCATACATCAGGATGGCGACGGACTTCGCGCCCGCGGGAAGCTTCGTCCACGAGATCTGCGGCGACACGCCCTTGCCGCCGCAGGGCTTCTGGTCGCCGCCAACGCCATCATGCGCATACTGCGAGGCGATCGTGGCTCCCTCGGCGTACGAAGTGGACGACACCTGCATGCCGGCGGCGTGTGCGGTGCCGATGCACAGGCACATCAACGCCCCGGCCACCGGAGCGGAAACTGCGCTAGCGATCGTCATTCGAGTTCTCCAGGTAGGTAATCAGCGGACCAGGAAAGGGAAGGCCCCGCTAACCGGAACCGACCTGCTGGCGCAGCACCTGTCTGCGCGCCATCAGGTAGGTCAGGTTTCCTGACAGGAAAGCCGCCAGCAGCAGGGCACCGGCACTCCAGGCCACGGCAGGCAGCCATGGCAGCAGGCTTGTCATCACGGCGGTCTTGCTGGCGCCCGATGACACCAGGGCAATGCGCATGAACGCGGCAACCGCCAGGGCGGCAAATACGAGCCCGGTGTACATCCCTTCGCGGCCGGCGTGACCGGCGTCGAGCGCCGCATTCGCCGTCGCGGCGAACATGATTCCCCACAGGCCGCCGGCAAGACATTGCACGGCGAGGATGGCCCGGAGCGAGCCCGCAACGGTGAAGCCGAACAACGACAGCGCGCCAAGGGCCGCAGCGGTCAACAGCAGCGTATAGGGCGGATAGCGCCGCAGCAACGACGTCGCGGGCAGCAGCGCGCCCAGCGCGAAGCCGATCCAGAACACCGGCGTCACGTGTTCGAGCTCGGCAGCCGTGACAAAGCGCAGGTAGGCCGGCGCGGAGTTGACGGTGGTGTGGATCTGGAAGCCGAGCGCAAGCATCCAGACCGCGGCAAACAGCAGCCAGACGTGCCTGAGCCCAACCCCGGCTGCCGGCGCGGGCACGGCGTCTGCATCGTGGCGCGCGGGGCCGGATTCCATCCATCGCAGCGCGGCCACGGCTACCACCAGCCCCGCGCTGGCGGCCAGGAACGGCAGCATGGGCGACGCATCGCGCAGCCGGGCGGTCAGCAGCGGCGCCACAGCTCCGGCAAGGCCGACGCCGAGCAGCGAGCATCCCACCAGGAACGACGACGCGGTCGCAGGCAGCCGCCGGGCAATGATCACCATGGGCGGCGCGCGCAATGCCGAAGAGGTGGCCGCCCAGAGCGCGGTCAGGCCCAGCAGCAGCGCCGGTGAAGTTACCCGGGGCAGCAGCATGAAAGCCAGTGCGGAGATGACGGACAGCCCCAGTATCCAGCCTCCCAGCCTGCGCATTGCGTTGGCGACGCGGTCGGCCGCGACGCCCACCGTGAAGTCCATGGCGACAAAGATCAACTGGTCCATCAGCAGGATCAAGGCGACGTGCGCGCGCGCGATGCCTGCCTGCGCGGCCAGTTGCGGCAGGAAGGCCACGTAGAGGGTCCACGTCACCGCCAACAGGAACTGCACAGAGCAGAAGACTAACGCGCGCATGCTGCCCTCCCGCCTGGATTGACTAACGGCCCATTCCCGTGCCCGACGGCAGGATTGCCGCGCGGAGCCTCCCATAACAAGGATAGGGCAGCGCCTTGCCACGGGAGTGGCGGGTTGTGCAGGTGCGATTGGGCCTCGCGAGTCGCTTGCGGCCCAACAGTCCGCGGTAAGTGCCGGGGCGGTACCAACACCGGAGCATTATTGATCCGGCCTTCATGAACTTGAATCAGGCCGCATACTTCACCGAATGATGCTGAAAGTAACGTCGAATGCGTTCGGGCTGTTTCTGGGCACTGCGCAGATGGCTCGACGCAGCCTTGACGAGTTGCAGCTTGGTGCGAGCCGGTGCCCGCGAGGTGACGGCTTGCTTGATATCGGCGTTGGCCATCTCGTCGGGATTGAGTTCCGGGCTGTAGCTGGGCAGGTAAAACACCTCGATTTGCTCGACGTGCCGGGCGAGCCAGGCCTTCACCGGCTTGCTGTGATGCACCCTCAGGCTATCGAGAATCAGGAACACCTTTTTGCCCGCGTCCTTGACCAGACGGCGGAGAAAGTCGATCAAGATATCGGCGTTGAGCGCCCCCTCGAAGATCTTCCAGCGCATCTTGCCGCGATTGGTGACCGTGGAAATGATCGACAGCCCCTCGCGCTTGCTGTTGATGCGTACCACCGGCGTTTGCCCGATTGGCGCGAAGCTGGGCCCGCGCACGTCGTCAGATCGCAGTCCGGTCTCATCGCCCCAGTGGATCTCTGCATCCTCAGCCTTGGCACGCTGCGCGATCTCCGGATAGTCCTCGTCCAGCCATTTCCTGACCGCGGCAGGGGACTGCTCGTAAGCGCGGCGAATCGGTTTCTGCGGAGTGAAGCCCCAGCGCGACAAGTAAAGACCCATGGTGCGAACCGGCAGCCGGATGCCGAAGCGATGCTCGATCAACTCAGCAACCGCGCGACGGGTCCACAGTGCGTAAGCCATCTTCAATTGATCCGGCGTCCTGTCGCAAATCAGCTTGCGGACTTCGCGCTCTTGCTCGGCGTTCAACAAGCGCCCCTCGCCAAACCGACGCCCACCGATGGCATCTTGCAGCGCCGTCGCGCCGCCCTCGGCATGGCGCTGGCAGATGCCAAACACGCCCGTGCGGCTCAGCCCCGTTTGTGCCGCAATCTCTGCTTCGCGTAAAGGCCACGACGGCGACCGGCCAGCCATGGCAAGTGAATGGCGCCAACCCTCAAAAGAGATACCGTGTCGCTGTCCCCGATTTGCAGTCAAAGCGGAGCGCTTGCAATGCGAGCCAGCCGTGGATTGGCGCCGGCAATTCGGCAGCCACATATTTGTGAGAACCCCATGGACGCATTGCGGCACCAACGTTCTTTTGGGGTGGTGAAGCCACCAGGGCAACGAGCAACCGTTGTACGCCGATCGCTTGATCCTCATGGGTCTCTGGCGCGATCCGTCGCAGCCAACAAACGAAGAAACGGGGGGCTCGGCCCACTGCATTCGGATACGGGAACTCAAAACCGGCTACTCGGGCAATTGCGGGTTTTGTTTGCTCACTTGACGCCGTTCCGCTGATGGGTGTCACTTCGCACACAGTCCGCATGAAATTCGCCACTTTGCATCCTAGACTTCGAGAACTGTCCGTAAGGTCTTGATCTGATGGAAAATTTTCCGCATTTCACGGAACCGGTCGCGCTTGCTCGACCGCCTGGCGCACACCGGTTGGAAGCCCTCAGCCCGAAGCTGGGACCACGGTTGACGTTCTATCGGCGCGCCCTGCTTGACTTGTGGCCGCTGCTCCACGCATCAGCGGCTTTATTAATTGCCTCAAACAAGAAGGGGAAACCCAAAATGCGCCATTTCGCTGTACTGGGTTGTCTGGCGGCTGTCGCCTTGTCCATTCCGGCCGCGCCGCTGCCCGACTCAAACCGGCCGGCACCCGGCACGGAGGCAGCGCGTTCGGCCCGCCTCGTCGACAGTGACGGCGACCGGATCTCCGATGACCTGCAGGCGAAGATCGCGGCGGCACGGCCCGGTGACCTCGTCCGTGTCGTCGTCACGTTCAGCGGTCCGGGCACTGCGGTCACGGCGCGGCAGGCGGTCGGTGCTTTCACGCTGGACCGCGAATTCAGGATCATCCGCGGTTTCTCCGCCACCATGACGACCGCCCAGGCGAGGGCGCTGGCGCAGCAGCCTGGCGTGCGGCGGATCGAGGAGGACTTCACCGTTTCGACCAAGCTCAATGCCGCCCGCGCCGACTTCGGCACCGACGCGGCACGCGCCAGCTTCGGGGTGGACGGCGCCGGCATCAAGGGTTGCATCGTCGACACGGGCGTCGATCCGAACCACGAGCAGCTGGACGCGCGACCGATCCCGTTCTTTGATGCCATCAATGGACGGACCAGCGCATATGACGACCATGGCCACGGCACCCACGTCGCCTCGATCGCCTTCGGCGACGCCACGGGCGGCTCGGGCGCCGCCACCTACAAGGGCGTGGCGCCCGGCGCAGCGATCTACGCGGCCAAGGTGCTCGACCAGTCCGGCTCCGGACTCGAGAGCCAGGTCATCGCCGGCATCGACTGGTGCGTGTCCCAGGGGGTGCGGATCATTTCCATGAGCCTGGGCTCCAGCGCGCCGTCCGACGGACAGGACGCCCTGAGCCAGGCCGCCGATGCAGCGGTGAGCAGCGGTGCTGTCGTAGTAGTGGCGGCCGGCAATTCGGGCGATGAACCAGGCACGGTCGGCTCGCCCGGGGCCGCGGCGCAAGCCATCACCGTGGCGGCATGCGCGGAGTGGTCCGCTCCCGCCGGCGCGCCCAACCATTCGGACGGCATCTATGTGACGCCGTTTTCGAGCCGGGGACCGACGCTGGACAACCGTGTCAAGCCAGACATCTGTGCACCCGGACTGACCATCACGGCTGCACAGGCCGGCACGGTCAGCGGCTATGTCACCTACAGTGGCACCTCCATGGCCACGCCGTTCGTCTCCGGCGCCGTCGCCCTGGCTCTACAGGCGAATCCGCTCCTGTCGCCAGCGGACCTGCGGCAGAAGCTCGAAGCCACGGCGCAGGACCGCGGCCCGGCAGGCAAGGACAATGATATCGGCGCCGGTCTCCTCGACGGCTACGCGCTGGTGGCCAACGCCAAGGGGGTCACCAGCTACCAGCCAACCGTCTTTCCGACGTATCGCAGGGTCACCGCCAGCGTGGCGAATCATGGTCTGTGGAGCTACACGTTCTCCATCGCCCAGGCCGACCTCGGTGTTCCCATCGGTGCTACGGTCACCATCAACGGCCGGGCGAAATGCATCCTGCCGCTGTTGGGCAGCTGCTTCGCCGCGCAGTGGGATCCCGATCTCGACGCCAGGCTGCTGGACCCCAATGGCGTCGTGCTGTCTGAGAGCCTGTGCATGGGCGGCGTCGAATGCGGTGGCATCGGCCGTCAGGAAACGCTGCACGCACTGCCCACCGTGGCCGGGACGTACACCATCCAGGTGTCCCCGTCCGAGGACAGCGTGAACCGGGGCAAGGGCGGCAGCTTCGCCCTGGACCTGTCGACCGGCCCTCAAGGCGGCATCGCGAGCTTGCCCTTCGTGCACGTGGGCGGCCTGAGCGCCAGCAGCACCGGAAACAATACGGGATGGACCACCACCGTCACGGTCACGGCGCACGATGCCAGCCACAACCCGGTGCCGAACGCGACTGTGAGCGGAGCCTGGAGCGGCGGCTACAGCGGGAGTTCGGCCTGCACCACGGGCGCGGGCGGACAATGCATGGTCACGAGCGGAACGATCTCCAAGAGAAAGAACAGCGTGACCTTCACCGTGACCAACATCACCGGCACGCTCACCTACCAGTCCAGCAGCAACGACGTGACAAGCGTCACGGCGACAAAGCCGTGATGCCTCTGGGTTCGCGCTCGCAGTGCGAGCCGTGTACGGGACCGTCAGCGAAAAAGGCCGGCTGCGAGCAGCCGGCCTTGCGCTGGAGACTAATGAATAAAGTCCTGAAACCCGCAACTTACGGCGCCAAAAATATATAGTTTTGTCATATGTTCATGACTCGGTAGCGCTGAATCCTGAACAACTCCGGGCGCTTGTGACGGGCCTGCCGTGGCAGACATTGACCCGCGATCACGCGATCTGCGTGGTGTAATGGAGCGTGCGAGGACGTAAGCAGTTTCGATTCCGTGGTGGCTTTGGTTCTGGCAAACTGGCCGTATGAACTCGCCAGCAGACCTCAACGACCTCAGCCCGGAACAGCTTCGGACACTGGCTGCCGAGTTGATGGAACAGGTTGGTGAGAAAGATCGTGAGTTGCGTTACCGCCAGGCGCGTATCGACCAGTTCACGCACGAGATCTCGATACTCAAGCGCTTGAAATTCGGTAAGCGCAGCGAGCAGCTCAATGCCAAGCCCGAGAAACGACGCGCTTCGTCAGTTGCGCGCCAAACCGGTGGCCGAGGCGCTGCACACGTGGATGACCGGCCAGCGCAAGCTAGTTCCGGAAGGCTCCGCGATTGCGAAGGCGCTCGACTACAGCCTCAAACGATGGGAAGCACTAACGCGCTATCTTGAAGACGGGGACGTGCCCGTGGACAACAACTGGGTCGAGAATCAGATCCGCCCCTGGGCCGTTGGCAGGGCCAACTGGTTGTTCGCCGGCTCCTTGCGTGCCGGGCAGCGTGCGGCGGCAATCATGAGTTTGATTCGGTCAGCTCAGCTCAATGGTCACGATCCATACGCCTATCTGAAAGACGTGGTCACACGACTACCAACCCAACCCATCGCGCCAGTAACATTACTGAATTGCTACCACATCGCTGGAAGCCGGCTACCAGTGCCATCTAGCCGATGCGATCATCACCGGCGCATGTGGCGCAATCAGAGCCAGAAAATTGCGCCACGGTACAGCGCGCTCCATCTCGTCGAGGAACACGCGTTTGCGCGGGCGTCGGTTGCTCAAGTCCAGGCCAAGGTCGGTTTGTTTCATGCCCTCATTGTGCCTGGCAAGCACTCGCCCGAGCATCCGGACTTGTGCGAGTTTTGAACACCATCCCTAAACCAGAATGTCCGCTTCCAGCCAAATCAGAATGTCCTCCGGCAAGACCCAATTCCGGACACTGCGGTGACATCGCCAACGTTGTCGCGAATCGCGATGACTGTAGTTAGAAGGGACGGCCAAGAAATAGGGCTGCGGCGAAGGCTGGGTTCGAAGGCCAGTATCCGTGCATATAGGTTGCGATAATCGAGCCCTGCCGGAAAACGGCTTCGCCGGGTGCGCTACTTTTCGGCTTCATCGCTTTGGTGCGTGCGACAAGCGGCGTCTGCATGCTCGAGTAATGAAACGTATGGCCGGTCAGCGTGCCGTGCGCGCTGTTGAGCTGTTGCATGCCGAGTGCGACCAGGCGTTTGTGCATCGTGGCTGCACCGGGAAGCAGGCCGAGCATTGAGGCGCTCGCCCCGTCCGTTCCGGTCAGACTTTCCAGTAGATACAGCATGCCGCCGCATTCGGCAACGATCGGTCGCATTGCCTCTGCATGCGCGCGGATTGTCGCCGCACTGTGTTCATTCGCCGACAGGGTGGTCGCGTGCAGTTCAGGGTAGCCGCCAGGCAGATAGAGCGCGTCAGCATCCGGTAGCGCATCGTCGTTAAGGGGCGAGAAGAGGCGCAACTCCGCGCCAAGCTGCTCGAGCAGGCGTAAATTGGCGGGATAGATGAAGGAGAAAGCGGCATCCCGCGCGATCGCGATGGTCTTGCCGTCCAGCAGGAGCGGTATCGGCGGCTGGGCCGGTGCATCGAATGCAATCGCGGGCGGCAGCGAGGACAGCGCAGAGTTTGCCAGCGCGTCGGCCGCTTGATCTAATCTCGCATCGAGGTCGGCAATGTCGGCTGCGCGATGCAAGCCGAGATGCCGCTCGGGGAGGGCGATTTCGTCGGTACTTGCGATATACCCGCACCAGCGGACCGATTCCGGCAGCGCTTCCTGCAGCAGTTGCGCGTGGTATGGCGAGCCGACGCGATTGGCGAGCACACCGTAGAAGGGCACCTCCGGCCGGAAGTGCGCGAGGCCGAATGCGATCGCGCCGAAGGTCTGTGCCATGGCTTTCGCCGTGATTACCGCGAGCACGGGAATACCGAACATCGCCGCGAGGTCGGCGCTGCTCGGCGTGCCGTCGAACAGGCCCATCACGCCTTCGACAAGGATCAGGTCGGCGTCTTGCGCGGCTTCAGCGAGCAGCGCGCGGCAACCGGCTTCGCCTACCATCCACAGATCGAGCGAATAGACCGGCTCGCCGCTGGCCCGCTCGAGAATGGTCGGGTCGATGAAGTCCGGACCGGTCTTGAACACACGCACGCGCAGCCCCTGCCGGCGGTAATGGCGTGCGAGCCCTGCCGTGATAGTCGTCTTGCCCTGGCCGGAAGCAGGGGCGCTAATGACGAGGGCGGGGCAGGCTGGCATGCTCAGAACTCCACGCCGCGCTGGGCTTTCACGTGCTGCTCCCGGTACGGATGCTTGATCGCGCGCATCTCGGTGACCAGATCGGCGACTTCGATCAGCGCATCCGGCGCGTGCCGTCCGGTCACGACCACGTGCAGCATCGCGGGACGTGCGTCCAGCACGGCGAGCACTTCGTCCAGCGGCAGGTATTCGTACTTCAGTACCGTATTCAACTCGTCCAGAATCACCATCTGGTAGTCGCCGCTCTCGATCATCCGGCGGGCTTCATTCCAGCCCTTGCGGGCCGTTGCCATGTCCGCCTCGCGGTTCGCGGTATTCCATGTATAGCCGTCGCCCATCGTGACGAAGTCGCAGTTCGCGACTTTGCCGAGGAAGTCGCGCTCTGCCGTGTGCAGCGCACCCTTGATGAACTGCACGACGCCGAGGCGCATGTCGTGCCCGAGCACGCGCACGGCCATGCCGAATGCCGCGGTGCTCTTGCCCTTGCCGGTGCCGGTGTTGACGATCAGCAGGCCTTTCTCGACCGTGGCTTCGGCCTGCTTCTTCTCGTGCCCTTCCCGGCGGCGTTGGGTCATGCGTTCATGCGATTGCGGATCGGTTTTCATAGGGACTCAGTTAGCAGTTCAAAGGGGCGTAGGAGCGGGCGGAGTGCTGGGGTACGTCGCGATAGCGACTGTCACGCCATCAAGCATAAGCTTCGGCACGAGCAATGTGCCACCAGGGGCAGCGAGCAGCGCGCACGGCTCGCAGACACCGGGCACGCCGAGATGGTCCTGCACGGCAGTCGACCGCGCAAGCGTTGGTTGCGCATCGAGGCAGTCGCGAACCTCTGCCACAGAAAACGTCACGAGTGGCAGGTCGTTCTCCACGCAGAAGGTCTTGAGCGCCGATTCTTGCGCTTTCGCCTCGATTGTCGCTACGCATCGGATGGCTTGCAGGGGGCGTCCCCCAAGCGCAACCAGTGCGGCAGACCGAATCTGGTCGACCGTTACGCCGCTGCGGCAACCTATTCCGAGCGTAAGCGTCGGGGTGGGAGCGGCTATGTCGGGCGAGACTCCAGGCACGGCCGCGAGCGAGGTGACATCGCCGATGACAACGATGGTCGGCGGCTTCAGCCCGGCATCCGCGATGGCGGAGGGCAGTTGCGCAAGCGGGGCCGCAACGTGACGTTGCGAAGGCAGCGTGGCCGACTGAATCGCCGCGCTCGGGGTGTCCGGTGCCATGCCGCCCTGCAGCAATGCGTCAATGATCGTGGCAAGCCGGTGCATCCCCATATAGATCACGAGAGTCAGGCCGGTTGACGCCAGCGCGTGCCAGTCCGGCTCTTCATCGCCCGCGCTGTGGCCGGTCACGAAGATCGCGCCCTGCGAGAGCCCGCGATGGGTGATCGGAATGCCGATGGCCGCTGGCGCGGCGACACCAGCGGTAATGCCATGGATGACTTCCACCGGAATGCCGACATTCTGTAGCGCCAGCAGTTCTTCGCCCCCCCGCCCGAAGACGAACGGATCGCCGCCTTTCAGGCGTGCGACGCTGCGCCGGGCTTGCAGATGCGTCAGCATGGTCGCGATGATGTCGGCTTGCGGCGTGGATGCATGACCACCACGCTTGCCGACATGCAAGACCCGCGCGTCGGGACGCACGAACTGCAGGACGTCGGGGTTCACAAGTGCATCGATGAGCACAACGTCCGCCGCTGCGAGCGCCCGCACTGCTTTAATCGTGAGCAGTTCGACGTCGCCGGGGCCAGCCCCGATCAGCCACGCCCGGCTCATCGCGAATGCCCGGATGCCACGGTCGCGTAGTGAGGGTTGGTGCTAGGGGAGTGCCGAAAATCGGCGGGTCGGGAGAGAAAACGGCTCATGTTTCTCGAGGCTTTGGATACCGCTGCTGTACAGAAGGGGACAGAGCTCGAATCGGGGGCAGGGCGCCATGTTGGCTGGTCGGTCGTGCTGGAGCTGCGTGGAGCGGGGGCTCTCCCACGAGGCGTGGCGAAGGATAGCATAGCCCCGTGCGGGTGCCTGCCTTGACTGGTACCGGTGGCGACCCTACACTCGCGGCATTCTCGTGCTTGCCTGTATATCTTGACGCAGGCAGTTAAACGGGAAACAGGACGCCTCGATGACGGGCGCAACCTGTGCTGCCCCCGCAACGGTTCAGCGATATGGCGCCGCCTGGCAAGGCGGCTGCCGCGCCCGCTTCCAGCCCATACGCGACGTATGGGCCGTCGACCACTGCGCACGATGTGCGTGGGAAGGTGAAGCCGGCGTTTCGCCAGCCCGGATACCGGCCAGACAGGAGGAGTTGGGGCGCTGCGGGGATGCGGCGCCTGATCCAGACTTCATACGGCTGCGTTCGCGGCCCCATCGTCCCCGTTCTTGTCTGTCTCACTCACCGGTTGGCTGTCGCCCGATTCGTTCGATCGGATGCGCCCGGTTTTGGGGGCGGGCGGGTTCTCTTTCTCACGGAGCGATCGCATGTCCACCCCGATGCGCAAAATTCCTGTCACCATCGTCACGGGCTTTCTCGGCAGCGGCAAGACCACCCTGTTGCGGCACATTCTCCAGCACGCCGGCGACCGGCGGATCGCGGTGATCGTCAATGAATTTGGCGAACTGGGGATCGACGGCGAAATCTTGCGTGGTTGCGGCATCGGCTGCGATGACGCAGGCAACGAGGTAGAAGGCCAGCTTTACGAACTTGCCAACGGCTGCCTGTGCTGCACCGTGCAGGAAGAATTCTTCCCGGTGATGGAACAACTTGTCGAGCGACGCGACCAGATCGATCACGTACTGATCGAAACGTCGGGCCTCGCGCTGCCCAAGCCGTTGGTGCAGGCGTTCAACTGGCCGACGATCCGCAACAGCTTCACGGTCGATGCGGTCGTTACCGTCGTGGACGGCCCGGCCGCCGCCAGCGGCCAGTTCGCCGAGGATCCGCAGGCGGTGGATGCACAGCGCCAGGCCGATCCGAATCTCGATCACGAATCGCCGCTGCACGAACTGTTCGAGGATCAACTGAGCGCGGCTGATCTTGTGATCCTGAACAAGACAGATCTGCTCGACGAAGCGCAGCAGGCCCAGGTCGAGGCGCTGATCGCCGAAGAATTGCCGCCACAGGTCAAGATCGTGCGTGCGCAGCGCAGCCAGCTCGACCTGCATACGCTGTTCGGCATCGGTGCCGCATCGGAGGAAACGATCCATCTGCGGCACGACCACCATCATTCGGACGAGGAACACGATCATCACCACGACGATTTCGATTCGGTAGTCGTGCAGGCCGATGTCCTCTCGAAGAATGCGATCGTGGCGGCGCTGCAGACCCTGGTCGAGCAGCACACCATCTATCGCGTGAAGGGCTTCGGGGCGTTGCCAGGTGCCCCAATGCGGCTTGTGATCCAGGGCGTTGGCAAGCGCTTCGACAGCTACTTCGACCGTCGCTGGCAGGAAGGCGAAGCGCGCGTGAGCCGCTTCGTGCTGATCGGCGAAGAACTGGATCAAACGGTGTTGCAGCGCGCGCTGGAAGCGGCGCTAGATCTCGCAACCGCACAGGACTGACGCGATGCATCTGCTGCGCACGGTCCCGGGCGGCTTCGTCGACGACACCGAAGGGGTCGTACGTATTGATCAGAAGCCGGCCGAGATTGTCATCATGAGCTCGGCTGACACGACGCTCTCGCTGCTGGCGAGTGCCGTGTCCAGGCTCGGAGCGGGTTTCCCGTCGGTCAGGCTGGTCAACGTGACCTTCCTGCGTCAGCCGGCCTCGGTCGATTTCTACGTCGACGACGTGCTGCAATATGCGCGCGCCGTGGTGATCGACCATCTCGGCGGCGAAAGCTACTGGCCGTATGGGATCGAGCAGGCCGTCGACCTGGCCGCGCGCAAGCGGCAGATGCTGGCGATGTTCTCCGGTGACCTGCAGGAGGATCCCAACCTGATCGCGCGCAGCACGGCCGAAGCGGACCTCTGCCGCCAGTTGTGGCGCTACCTGCGCGAGGGCGGGCCGCAGAACGCTGAAGCCTTCCTGCGTTGCATCGCTTACCGGGCGTTCGGCTGGGGCAGCGAGCCACCGCTGCCGCACGTTTTGCCCGCGGCATCGCTCTATCATCCCGATCATCACACGGCAACCATCGCGGACTGGCACGCACGCTGGAAGCCCGGCGCGCCCGCCGCCGCAATCCTCTTCTACAAGGCCCATCTGCAGGCCGCCAACACGGCGGTGTTCGATGCACTGATCGTTGCACTGGAGGCACAGGGCATCAATCCGCTGCCGATTGCGGTGACGTCGCTGAAGGACGCCCTGAGTTATGCCGTCATACGCGAGCTGTGTGCGTCGGAGAGCGTTGGGCTGGTGCTCAATACGACGGCGTTCGCTGTCTCATCCCTCGATGCGGCGGAGACGTTCGAGCTGGCGGGCGATGCTCCCGTCCTCCAGGTGATTCTGAGCGGCGGCAACCGCGATGCGTGGCTGAAGGACAATCATGGCCTCAACGCGCGCGACATCGCGATGCACATCGCTCTGCCGGAAGTGGATGGTCGCATCATCACGCGCGCGATCAGCTTCAAGGGGCTCGATTACCACTGTCCGCATACTGAAGTGGATGTCGTGCGCTACATGCCAGACCCGGAGCGGGTCGCCTTCGTCGCGGAACTGGCGCGGCGCTGGCTCACGCTACGTACGCTGGACAACGCAGACAAGCGCGTGGCGCTGATTCTCGCGAACTATCCGGTGAGCGAGGGTCGTATCGGCAACGGCGTCGGGCTCGATACGCCGGCCTCGGCGCTCGCGATCCTGGCGATGCTGCGCGATGCAGGCTATCGGCTGGACACCTTGCCCGAGGACGGCGATGCGCTGCTCGGAAACCTTACGCAAGGCGTCACAAACGATCCCGCCTTGCGCGATCTGCGGCCGGCGCTGCAGAGTCTTTCGCTGACCGACTATCTCGGCTACTTCTCTCAGTTGCCTGTAGAGGTCCAGTCGGCGCTGAACGAGCGCTGGGGCGAGCCGCATGCCGATCCGACGATCCGGCAAGGGCGCTTCATGATCTCGGGCTGGCGCTGCGGGAACGCGTTCGTCGGCATCCAGCCGCCGCGGTCGCGCGAGCAGAACGACTACGCGAACTATCACGACGCAGAACTTGTCCCGCCGCATGCCTACCTTGCGTTCTACTTCTGGCTGCGCCACCGCTTCGGCATCGACGCCGTGGTGCACGTGGGCAAGCACGGCAATCTCGAATGGTTGCCGGGCAAGAGCGTGGCGCTCAGCAGCCAATGCTGGCCCGACCTGATTCTCGGGCCGCTGCCGCATCTCTATCCGTTCATCGTGAATGATCCCGGCGAGGGCAGCCAGGCCAAGCGCCGCGCGCAGGCGGTCATCATCGATCATTTGATGCCGCCCCTGACACGCGCCGAAAGCTACGGACCGCTGCAGGATCTGGAGCGGCAGGTCGACGAGTATTACGACGCGTTGATGGTCGATCCGAGGCGGGCCAAGCTGCTGCGCAGCATGATTCTCGCCACGATCGTCGAGCATCGCCTGCATGAGGAATTGAGCCTTTCGAAGCCGTCGGGGCAGGACGAGGAAGATACGCTGCTGACGCGCGTCGATGCCTGGTTGTGCGAGCTGAAGGAGGCGCAGATCCGGGATGGCCTGCATATCTTCGGACAGTCTCCGCAGGGCGTGCAGCGGCGCGATACGCTGCAGGCGCTGGCGCGCTTCCCGGTCGGTGACGGGCGAGGGCGCAACGCTGGCTTGATCGACGCGCTGGCTCACGATCTGGACACCGCGCAACTGTTCGATGCCCTGTCGCCAGACTGGTCGGCGCCATGGGACGGACCACGGCCGGATCTGCTGCAACGCGTCAGCGATGCGCCGTGGCGGCACAAGGGCGATACACGCGAGCGGCTGGAGTTGCTTGCGGGCGAATTGCTCAGCGGCCTGTGCGATAAGGATGCAGCGCCATTGCCGCCCACACTGCAGCGAACGGCTGAAGTGTTTGCGCGCCTGCGCGAAGAGGTACTGCCGCGTCTCGACGCCTGCGGTAGCCAGGAACTGACCCAGCTACGTCGGGGCCTTACCGGCCGCTTCGTGCCGCCGGGGCCGAGCGGTTCGCCGTCGCGCGGCCGTCCCGATGTGCTGCCGACGGGCCGCAACTTCTATTCGGTTGACACCCGTGCGATTCCTACCCAGGCCGCGTTTGCGCTGGGGTTGAAGTCGGCGCTGCAACTGATCGAACGACATCTGCAGGAGCACGGCGACTATCCACGCGCGATTGGCCTGTCCGTCTGGGGCACAGCGACGATGCGCACGGGCGGCGACGACATCGCGCAGGCGATGGCCTTGCTGGGCGTCCGCCCGAAATGGGCGCCGGGCAGCCATCGGGTGACCGATTTCGAGATCCTGCCGATCACCGCATTCGACCGGCCCCGGATCGATGTGACCTTGCGCGTATCCGGGTTCTTCCGCGATGCGTTCCCGAATGTCATCCATCTGTTCGACGCGGCGGTACAGGCCGTCGCCGATCTTGACGATGAGCCCGAGGAAGTGAATCCGATCCGCGCGCGCGTGCTGCGCGAGCGTGATGCATGGATCGCCCGCGGGCTGCCCGCCGACGAGGCGCGCCGGCGCGCCGGTTGGCGGGTATTCAGCGCGCGGCCGGGCACTTATGGCACTGGCCTGCAGGAGATAATCGACACGCGTCGCTGGCAAGACGATGCCGATCTGGCCGAGGCGTATCGGAACTGGGGCGGCTATGCGTACACGCATAAGTCGGCCGGCGCGGTGGGCGGGGAAGCGGCGCGCGAAGCGTTCGGCATGCGTCTCGCGGCGATCGATGTTGTACTGCACAACCAGGACAACCGCGAGCACGACGTGCTCGATTCGAACGACTACTACCAGTTCCAGGGCGGCATGGCCGCCGCGGTGCGGCATCTGTCAGGCACGCAGCCGGCGCTCTATCACGCGGATCACAGCAACCCCGCCTCGCCCGCGATCCGTCCCCTGCATGAGGAAATCGCGCGCGTGATCCGATCGCGCGTGGTGAATCCGAAATGGATTGAAGGGGTGAAGCGACACGGTTACAAGGGCGCTGCCGAAATCGCCGCGACCGTCGACTATCTGTACGGCTATGATGCGACGGCCCGCGTGGTCGCCGATCATCAGTACGCACTGGTGGCCGATACGTACCTGAACGACGCCAATACCCGTGCGTTCATCGAGCAGCACAATCCGCACGCGCTGCACGCGATCTGCGAGCGCTTGCTGGAGGCCATGCAGCGGGGCTTGTGGCAGGCGCCAGGGCCGTATCGCGAACAGGTGGAGCAGCATCTGCTGGCTTCCGAGCAGCATCTCGAAGGGGTTCGTTCATGAGCGTTCTGCATGCGTCTGGTATGGGGCAAGCGCGGCCGGCGTTTCCGTTTGCGGCATTGATTGGCCAGTCCGCGCTGCAGCAGGCGCTGCTGCTGGCTGCCATCGATCCCGGTATCGGCGGCGTGCTGGTGAGCGGGCCGCGCGGCACGGCCAAATCGACGGCTGCGCGAGCGCTGGCGGAACTGCTGCCGGAAGGCCAACTGGTCACGCTGCCGCTTGGTGCGAGCGAGGACAGGCTGATCGGCACGCTCGACCTCGAAACGGTATTACGCGAGAACACGGTGCGCTTCTCGCCGGGCCTGCTCGCAAAGGCACATCAAGGCGTGCTGTACGTCGATGAGGTAAACCTGTTGCCTGACGCGCTGGTCGATGCACTGCTGGACGTGGCGGCCAGCGGCGTGAATACCGTCGAGCGGGACGGCATTTCGCACAGCCACGACGCGCACTTCGTGCTGGTCGGCACGATGAATCCGGAGGAAGGCGAGTTGCGCGCCCAACTGACCGATCGTTTCGGGCTCATGATCGAGTTGGAGAACTGTTTCGACCCGCGTGTCCGTCAGCAGATCGTCAAGGCGCGGCTGGCGTTCGAGCTTGATCCACAAGCGTTTCGCGCGCGATATCGGCGCGAGCAGGACGCCTATGTGCAAAGAATCGTTCAGGCGCGTACAGCGATTGCGGCGCTTGATTTCAACGAAGCGGTTCACGAGCGAGTGAGCACGCTTTGCATCGCAGCGGCGGTCGACGGATTGCGCGCCGATCTGGTGATGCTGCGCGCAGCACGCGCGCTCGCGGCTTACGAACAGGCGGGCCGTGTGACGCCAGGGCATGTCGACCGCGTTGCCGCGTCGGTACTGCTGCATCGGCGGCATGCGCAGGACGATAGCAAATCTTTGTCCTCCGGACGGGCCGAGGGCAATGCGACGCCGCGAAAGGATGAGCCTTCATCGTCCGCAGCAGGCACCGCGAACGCCGAAGACAACCATCAGCACCTGAGTGACTCGGCGGACTGGGGCTATCTGCCGCCGGATCCGGTTGGCATCGACACGGTCAAGGGCGTGCTGCCGCTGCGCCCAAAAAAACGCTGAACCATCGGAACAATGCCGCTGCCGGGCAACCCGGCAGTTTCCGGTGGTCAAAGGGCACAGGGCGAACGGGACGCGAGGGTATCGGCAGCGCACAGCGGCTGGCCTGGGTGCCGACGCTTGCGGCCAAGGGAGCGCGCCCACTCGATGTTTCGCATTTGCGCTTCCGGCCCGAACGCTCCAGTCAAGGCATCCTGCATTGTTTCGTGCTCGATTGCTCGGGGTCGATGCTGGCCGGGCGGCGTCTCGCGCAGGCAAAAGGGCTGCTGGTCGCGCTGTTCGAGCGGATTGGCCAAGCGCGCGACGAGGTTGCACTGGTGTGCTTCGGCGGCAACCGCGCGGATACTCGCTTCGGGCCCGCAATTCCGCGCTGGTGGAACGAGCGCTGGCTAATGCCGGTCGGAGCCGGGGGCGGCACGCCCTTGCTCCAGGGGATGCGCCACGCCCGCGCGTTGCTGGCACGGGCCGAGCGGCGCAACAGTTCACAGCAGCGCTGGCTATGGGTGTTGACGGATGGCCGCAGCACGGGGCTGCCCGAACGGCCATCGGAAGCCGACCGGACGTTCGTGGTCGATTTCGAGCACGGGCCGGTCAGGCTGGGGCGATGCGCAATGCTCGCGCAGGCGTGGGACGGCGTTTATCTTTCGCCTGACGACTTGTTGGGCGAAAGCTTGCGGACATAGGGCGAGGCGCGCCGAAAGCGCCGTCAGCCGGCCATGATCGGCTTGTCGGGCGGAACGGGATACCAGCGGGGTGTGTAGACCCATGCGGCGGCGGCGCCATCGCCGCGCGCAATCGTGCGCGTCGTCGATGAGCCGATGATCACCATCGTACGCATATCAACTTGTTCGGAACGCAGCGCACCGAGGGTCGTCGTCGTCAGGGCCGCAGCGGGCCGGCCGATGTCGCGGCCCAGCACGACAGGTGTATCGGTTCCTCGAACTGCTCGTACGACTTCCAGCGCGCGATCGAGCTGCCACGGCCGGGCCCGTGAAATCGGGTTGTAGAACGCCATCACGAAATCGCCTTCTGCCGCATGCCGCAGGCGTGTTTCGATGGTGTCCCACGGCTTCAGGTTGTCGGACAGCGACAGGATGCAAAAATCATGGCCCAGTGGGGCGCCTGCTACGGCTGCCGTCGCCATCGCCGCCGACACGCCGGGCACGATAGCCAGTTCGACCTGCGCCCAGGCCGGGTCGCATCCCTGATCGAGCGCTTCAAGCACGGCGGCCGCCATGGCAAACACGCCTGGGTCGCCGGACGACACCACGACGACCCGCTGGCCGCTAGTGGCCAGTTCGAACGCATGGCGCGCGCGCTGCAGTTCTTCCCGGTTGTCCGTGCAATGCAGGCGCTGGTCGGGGCGGAACGGCCCGGCCATCCGCACGTAGGTCTCGTAGCCGAGGATGTCGGTCGCTTCGTCGAGTGCGCGGCGCGCGGCGGGGGTCAGAAGATCGGCTGTGCCGGGACCGAGGCCAATCACGCTCAGCTTGCCGCGCGCGTGTCCGATCTGGTCGACCTGCCACGGAGTTGGGCTGACAGCCAGTGCAACGCCCGGGGTCGACGTAGCCAGCACTCGCCCGGGTTGCGACGGCATCGCGGCATCTAGCAAGGCCTGCGCATCGTTGCCAGTCGTGTGGATGCCGCGCAGCGGGACGTTCAGCTCGGCAGCGGCCTGTGCGGCGGATTCGTCGCCGAGCCGGTGTCGCGCAACGAGCAGCGCGGCGAGTGATTGTGCGGCGATACCATGTGTGTCGAGGGCGTCGCGAACCGCCGAGCCAATCGGTACGCTCGTATCGGCGATGGCTGCTATGACGCATTGCGGATGAATCAGCAGTTCGTCGGGGTTGCCCTGCCACGCCGACTCGCTCACGCGGATCGATAGCCGCGCATCGCTGTCCAGCGGTACGCCTGTGCCGTCGAGCCAGGGCGCCTCGCCTTCCAGTCGCGCTGACTGACCGGCCAGCAGGCTGGAGACGAAGTGCTTGCCCTGCTCGATGCTGGCGAGGCGATAGCCTTCCGGCGGATTCAGCAGGCAGGTGCCGAAACGGAGTTCGCCGCTGGTGGTGATTGCGGGCGTGGTATCAAGGGCCGCGGCGATCTCGCGTGCCAGCACGTTGACGCCCGCGAGGCCGCCGAGCAACGGCACAACGGCGCTGCCATCCTCGGCTACGGCCAATACCGGCGGCTCGGCGCCTTTGTCAGCGAGTGCCGATGCGAGGCAGCGGATCACGATGCCCGCTGCGCATAGTACGACCAGGGGGGTATTGCTGCGGTACAACCCGCGCAACAGCTTGCCAAGATTCGTGTAGGTGGCATCAGCGTCGTTGGCTTCGATGCGCTCGTGCAGCCCGTAGAGACGCGCCCCGGGATAGCGGTGCTGAATGCGGCGTGCAGTAGGCAGCGCAGAAGGCCCGAGCACCACGATGGCGGGCAGGGTGTTCAGCGTTGCCATTTCTGTCCTGGCACAACGAGCAGCGAAAAATACGGCGAGGCCATCGGATTGACTTCGGCCAGCGGCACGATGCGCTGGTTCTGCATGGTCGCGCGCTCGACGTAGTGCGCGCGTTCGGCCAGGCCCAGTTCGTCGAGGACCCGGCGCACCTTGTCGAAGTTGCGGCCGAGCTTCATGATGACCGCCGCGTCGGCGGCGGCGAGCCGTTCCTTCAGTTCGTCCTCAGGCAGCACGCCCGAGAGTACTGACAGGCTCTGGTTGCGATAGACGAGCGGCGTGCCGAGCACGGCCGTGCCACCCAGCATCGAACAGACCCCCGGCACGACTTCTGTGTCGAAGCGCGTGGCCAGCCGGTCGTGCAAATACATGTACGAGCCGTAGAAGAACGGATCGCCTTCGCAGATCACGGCCACGTCGCGTCCGGCTTCGAGATGCGCGGCCACCGCGGCGGCGGATTCGTCGTAGAAATCGGCGATCACCTCTTCGTAGGACAGCGGTGGTTCGAGCGCCTCGGTCGTGACCGGATAGACGAGCGGCAATTGGGTCTGCCGCGCGTCCAGATGTGCTTCAATAATGCCGAACGCATTGCCTTTCTTGCCCTTCGCGACGAAGTAGGCAACTACGTCCGCACTTTGCAGCAGACGCAGCGCTTTGAGGGTGAGCAGTTCCGGGTCGCCGGGGCCGACCCCGATGCCGGACAGACGGCCAGGTTGTGTCATTTATTCGATCTCTGAAGCAAGGGCATTGACGGCGGCGGCGGCCATCGCGCTACCACCGCGCCGACCTTCGATACAGACGTAGGGCACGCCGTAACTTTCGGCGGCAAGTTGGGCTTTCGATTCCGCCGCACCGATGAAGCCGACGGGAAAGCCGAGGATTAAGGCCGGTTTGGGTGCGCCACCGGCCAGCATGTCGAGCAGATAGAAGAGTGCGGTTGGGGCGTTGCCGATCACGACGACGCTACCAGCGAGGCGAGGGCGCCACAATTCGAGCGCGGCTGCCGAGCGGGTATTGCCGAGTTCGCGTGCGAGCGCGGGCACGCCGGGGTCGCTCAGCGTGCAGACCACCTCGTTTGCGGCGGGCAGGCGCGCACGTGTAATGCCTTCGGCCACCATCCTCGCATCGCAGAGGATGGGCGCGCCGGCCAGCAGCGCTTCCCGGCCTGCTTTGCCCGCACCGGGAGAAAAGCGCAGCGCTTCGACGATCTCGACCATCCCGCATGCGTGAATGACCCGGACCGCAAGCTTCTCGAGGTCGGCGGGAATGCGCGAGAGATCGGATTCGGCGCGAATGGTCGCGAACGACTGGCGGTAGATCTCCTGGCCGTCGCGAATGTAATCAGACATCAGAGGTGCTCCGGGCTGACCGGGCGATTTCACCGGCCGCCTGTTCGAGGGAAACGTGACGAGCCGCACAAGTGCCGAAACCGGTGCTGCCGTCGCGTCGGTACATATCGTAGGTGCCAGGCGCCACGGCCAGCAGCGTGTGTGCGGACTGATGCGCGGCGGCGCACGAGCGCGGGCAGCCGCTCAGGTGAATGTCGTGGCTGGCGCCCAGGCGCTGCGCGAGCGCGGTCGCATCGGCCTTCGTATCGGCCAGTGCACGCGCACAGCCAGAAGATCCGGTGCACGCGATCATACGGGCCAGTGGCTCACGCCCCGTGCATGCGAAGCCGAGCCGGGTCAGTGCAGACATCGTGCGGTCGATATCTTGTTGCGCCACGTCGGGCAGCAGCACGCCCTGCCACGGCGTCATGTGCAGCGTCGAGCTGGCCGATACCTCGCGGGCGAGCTGGGCGAGCGCACGCAGGGTGGATGTGTCGAGCCGGCCGAGCGGCGGTTGCGCGCCGATCCACCAGCGACTCGCGTCGCGTTGCCGGTGCGGGCCGAAGCGTAGCATCGGGTCGGCGGGAATGGTCTGCGGCCACTCCGGTACGGGCGCAGGGGCGAAGTCGAGATACGTGCGCGCCTGCTGCAATAGCTGTTCCGGCGAATGCGTGACGAGCAGATCGCGCATGCGCGACTGGCCGGGTTGTGCCAGGTCGAGAAATGCGTGTAAGAGGGCGCGTACGAGCGCGGTCACCTGAGATGGCGATGTCGCGCCCCATGCTCGGCTAACCGATGCCAACTCGATGCCCGAGGGCGGGCAGCCCGCGAAGCCGAAAGCGAACTGTACGCAGGCGTCGGCATCAGGGCAGGTGCGCGGAAGCGCCAGAAGCCAGATGTCGTGCGGATGCTCGCGCATTGCGAGCCGCTCGCCGCCGTCGAGCATGAGCGCGAACTTGGGCGATAGCTGTGCGAAGCGTGGCTCGGCCAGCAGCATCGCGAGGAGTGCTTCGGCAACAGGTCGGGTGTCGATCGTAGCCGCTGGGTCGCGTCCGGCCACGGGACTGATCATCAGGTTGCGCACCGTATCCTGGGCTGCGGCGGCTTGCGGACTCAGATCGCATTGTCCCCCCGGACCGAGGCCCGCCTGGATCAGTGCCATGCTGAATGCCGCTTCGTGGCCGGCTCGTATGCCGCGCACTTGAAGGTTCGCCCGGTTGGTGACATCGATGGGGCCGCTCGCGTACTGTTCTGCCGCGTGCGCTAGCGCCTCGGCGTGCGCGGCGCTCAGCATGCCGCCGGACAGCCTGATCCGGCAGATGCCGCCGTCGCGTGTCGGCACGATGTGCAGCAATCCGGGGCAGTTCGACGTAGACATGGCGGGAAAATCGGGGGTTGAATCGGGGCGCAAATCGGGCCGTAAAGCAGAAGGCCGGTGGCGCGTGCAAAGCGCACGCGGGCTACATGGCGCGTCTGTGAGCTGGGCGCACGCGCTGTCGCTGCTGCGGCGCTGTATTATGCCTGCTTTTCCTGCCCTCAAAGCAGCTCGGCCTTTGGGCTGCCCTCCAATTGAACAAGTCTGATCTGGAAAACGAACCTCGCACCGCATGGCTGACGGTGGTAGGCATCGGCGACGATGGTTTCGCCGGGCTCGGCCGCGCCGCGCGGCGCGCGCTACTGGCAGCGCATACCATCTATGGCGGGGCGCGTCATCTCGCCATGCTGCCCCGACGGATTGGCGCGCAGCGGGAAGCGTGGCCAAGTCCGTTTAGCATCGAGCCCGTACTCGCGCGACGCGGTTCGCCGGTCTGCGTGGTGGCCAGCGGCGATCCGATGCTGTTCGGGGTCGGCGCGACGCTGGCGCGCGCGGTGCCCGCTGGTGAGATCAACGTGATTCCCTATCCTTCGTCGATCTCCTTTGCTGCTGCCCGCCTGGGATGGGCATTGCACGAGGTTTCCCTCGTGTCGCTCGTTGGCCGTCCGCTACCCGCGTTGCAACCTGCGCTCCACGATGGCGCGCGCGTACTCGTTTTGAGCGCGGGTTGCAGTACGCCGGCGGAACTTGCCACATGGCTGACCGCGCAGGGGTACGGCCCTAGTCGTATGACCGTATTCGAGCATCTGGGCGGCGAGCGGGAGCGTTGTGTGCATAATTCGGCACGCGCATGGAATGCGCCGGACGTGGCAGCGTTGAATCTGGTGGCGATCGAGTGTCGCGCGGGCCGTGAGGCGATGCGCCTGCCCGTGACACCTGGTTTGCCCGACGAGGCCTATCTTCACGACGGTCAACTGACGAAGCACGACGTGCGCGCCTTGACGCTGTCGCGCCTCGCGCCCGTGCCCGGGGAACTGCTATGGGATGTCGGGGCGGGTTGCGGATCGATCGGCATTGAGTGGATGCGTGCGCATCCGACTTGCCGGGCTATCGCGATTGAAAGTCATGCCGAGCGGCAGCGCTTCATCCGGCATAACCGCGACGCGCTTGGCGTGCCCGGATTGCAACTGATCGAACGACGCGCGCCGGAGGCGCTACGGGGGCTCGATACGCCGGACGCGGTGTTCATTGGTGGTGGTCTCACCGTGCCTGGCGTGCTTGAAACTTGCTGGGATCGGCTGCGTGGCGGCGGGCGACTGGTCGCCAATGCCGTGACGGTTCAGGGCGAGGCCGTACTGGCGGCATGGCGGGAGTCTCATGGCGGTGCGCTGACCCGGATCTCACTCGCCGAGGCGCAGCCACTCGGACGCTTCGATACGTGGCGTTCGGTGTTGCCGATCACAATGCTGGTCGCGAACAAGGCGGAGCAGGCGTGAAGCAGCAAGAGCGCGCGACAAGTCGGGCCGATACCGGAAGGCGCGCAGTATGAGCCGCATCCTGCTGCTGGGTGGGACGGGTGACGCGCTGCGTATTGCGCGCACGCTTCCAGCCGGCCATACATACAGCCTCGCCGGCTTGGGCAGGACGCCAGCGGATCTGGCCTGCGCAGTCCGAGTCGGCGGATTTGGGGGCGCTGACGGACTGGCGCGGTATCTGCAGGACAACGGAATCACGCTGCTGGTCGATGCAACGCATCCTTATGCCGCGCAAATCAGCGCGAATGCGCGTGCAGCGAGTCGGGCGTCCGGTGTGCCGTATTGGGCGCTGCTGCGGCCGGCGTGGGTGCCGCAAGCTGGCGACGACTGGCGCGCTGTCGATGACTGGAAGGGCATTGCTGACGCGGTGCGTGGATTCCGTCGACCGTTGTTCGCGATGGGACGGGAGCCGATCGGGCACCTCGACGAAATCCCGGCAGATCAATTCTGGACGATCCGCTGCCTGGATCCTCACAGTGGCAACGCGCGCGCGCGCGTGATCGATGCGCGAGGTCCGTTTTCGCTGGAGGGCGAGCGCGCACTGTTTGCGCGGGACGGCTTCGACGTGGTGATCAGCAAGAACAGTGGTGGCAGCGCGACCGAGGCGAAGCTCCAGGTCGCCCGCGAGCGCAGCATGCCCGTGATCATGGTGAAGCGGCCGGCATTGCCGCAGGCCGATCGGGCCTTCGACGATGTGCCCGCGCTCATCGCCGCCTTGCCGCTGTGACGAATCGGGTCTCATCCGGCCCGCACGCAGCGTTTCAATCAGTCTTTACGCGGTACGTCCCCAGTCGGGCGCGCTGCTTTCGGAGTCTCGCATGACCGTTTACTTCATTGGCGCCGGACCCGGCGATCCGGACCTGATCACCGTGAAAGGCCAGCGTCTCGTGCGCACTTGCCCGGTGATCCTGTATGCAGGATCGCTGGTGCCAGATGCCGTACTGGAAGGCCACTGCGCGAGGCAGGTCGTCAATACCGCCGAACTGGATCTCGACCAGATCATGGCTTTGCTCGAACAGGCGCATCGCGAAGGCGCCGACGTCGCGCGCGTGCATTCGGGTGACCCATCGCTGTACGGCGCGATCGGCGAGCAGATCCGCCGCTTGCGGGCGCTGGGTATTCCTTATGAGATCGTGCCGGGCGTGACGGCCACAGCCGCGTGTGCGGCGACGCTGGGCTGCGAACTGACCTTGCCCGACGTCTCGCAGACCGTGATCCTGACGCGCTATGCGCAGAAGACCGCGATGCCGGAGGGGGAAGCGCTGGCCGATCTGGCCCGGCATCGGGCGACGCTAGCGATCCATCTGGGCGTGCGCCATCTGGCGCGGATCGTCGAGGAACTGCTGCCGCACTACGGCAGCGCTTGCCAGGTTGCGGTGGTATTCCGCGCCAGCTGGCCGGACGAGGAAGTGGTGCGCGGCACGTTGGCGGACATCGTCGAAAAAGTCCGGCCTACCGATCAGTCGCGTACGGGCCTGATTCTGGTCGGGGAAGTGCTCGCGCAGGAAGGCTTTTCAGATTCCACGCTGTACCGCAAAGCGGAGTAATTACGGGTAGCCCGCGATCAGCCGGTAACGCGTGCGGGCGCGACCGCGCGTTGGCAGATGCAGTGCGCGCGGCACTATTTTAGTGAATCGGTCTGAACAGATAACCGGGAGAGGAGTGATGAAACGGATACTGATCATTGGTATCGGCGCGGGAGATCCAGACTATCTGACTATTCAGGCGGTCAACGCGCTCAACCAGGCGGATGTGTTCTTTGTGATGGACAAGGGCGTCGCGAAGGAAAAGCTCATCGCATTGCGGCGGGAGATCATCGAGCGTTATGCGACGACACGCAGCTATCGCATCGTCGAAGCGACCAGCCCGGAGCGCCAGCGCGAAGGCATCGGGTACCTGAATGCGGTCGAGGCGCTGAACCGCAGCAAACAGGAAGTGTTCGAGCACTTGATTGCTGACGAGCTGCAGGATGGCGAATGTGGTGCCTTCCTCGTGTGGGGCGATCCTTCTCTCTACGACAGCACGATGCGGATTATCGAGGAGATCGACCGGAGCGGCCGGCACGCGTTCGAATATGAGGTGATCCCGGGCATCAGCAGTGTGCAGGCGCTCGCCGCGAAGCACCGGATCGCGCTGAACACGATCGGGCAGCCGGTCGAGATTACGACGGGAAGACGGCTTGCGGAAGGATTTCCGGCCAAAGTCGATAGCGTCGTCGTGATGCTCGATGCGCAGAACGCGTTCCGCGAGGTGGTCGACGAAGATCTCGATATTTACTGGGGCGCCTATGTTGGCACACCAGATGAAATTCTCGTTGCGGGGAAGCTGCGGGAGGTCGCGGACGAGATCGAACGCGTACGTGCGGCCGCGCGCGAACAGCACGGCTGGATCATGGATACCTACCTGTTGAAGCGGCGAGGCGAGTCGCAGGAGTGAGAAGGGGAGCCTGCGCGACGGATACGTCCGAGTCTGGAACGCCAGCGCTCCGATTCAGTGTCCTTGAGTCTGACTGCCCAAGGATGTAACGCGCCACCGACCACGGCTTCCTGACAGGGTTGTCCTGGTCAGGGGGGCGACCTCGAGCTGCCAATAGGCCTGGATTGGCGCGTTGAGCACATGGAGCACGATGGCCTTGACGACACTTGCGTGCGCAATCACCAGCGTATCGCCGTCAGGCCAGGGATATTGGTCGATCCAACATCCTACGCGCTCGCAGAATGCGCGAATCGATTCGCCGCCGTGCCCATTCATGTCTGCATCGGATAGCCATTCTGACAGTTCAGCCGGCTCCGCGGCTGCCACGTCCTTCAGCAGCAGTCCGCTCCAGCGTCCATAGGCAACCTCGCTCAAAGCGGGCTCGACGCAATGCTCCAGGCCCAGCGCCTGCGCCGTCTGCCGCGCGCAGCGCGCCGGGCTACATAGCACCCGCCCGGGACGCCCGAAAGCGCCGGCAAGCGCCGCCACCTGCTCGGTTTGCCCGGCATCCAGCGCCTCGTCGGCAGGGAACCGTCCCGCGCGCAGTCCGACCGTCGCCGGGACACACAGCAGCGTGATGCCGGCAACTGGCATCTGCCGCGCCGTAGTGCTTTGATTTGGCGGCATGTCGCTCTAGAATGTTCGCAAATTCGATTGAGGAGAGCCGGAGCGGGTCCGGCGAGGTCGCATCACTGTATCTCATCTGACGCGCTGCATCTGCGCGCAGGCTAGTAGGTCAGATTACTCCCATCGCTGCCACATCCATCCCCGGCGGGATGCGTCAACTTCAAGGAGCAGCTCATGCACGCCAGCGCCACCCTCTCACCGGCCCACTTGCCGGCCATCGAACCGGTATCGATCCCTGTCCGCGAGTTGCTGCCGTGGGCGGTCTTCGGCAGCATCCTGCTACTTCTCGCCATTTACTTCGTGGGTGTCGAAGAAGGGGCGGCTGCGATCTTCAATACGATGTACGTCCACGAGTTCGTCCACGACGGGCGGCATCTGCTCGGCTTCCCCTGCCACTGAGGAAGCCTGTTCATGGTGAGAGATCTTCTGGTCCGCGGCATGATCGCGGGCTTCCTGGCCAGCTTGCTGGCTTTTGGATTTGCCAAGGTCTTCGGTGAACCCCAGGTAGAGGGCGCAATCGCCTTCGAGGAACAGATGCAGCAGGCGATGGGCGGCAGCCACCAGCACGAGATGCCAGAGCTGGTCAGTCGCGACGTGCAGTCCGGCCTCGGTCTTTTCGTCGGTCTGGGGGTGTTTGGTAGCGCGGTGGGCGGCCTGTTTGCGCTCACCTTCGCCTATGCCTACGCCCGCATTGGCGCCCTCGGGGCGCGGGCCACGTCCGCGCTGCTGGCCTTGCTCGGCTATGTGGCGATTGTGCTGATCCCCTTCATCAAGTACCCACCCAACCCGCCGGCGGTCGGCGATCCGTCCACCATCGGCCTCCGGACCGCACTGTTCTTCACGATGATCGGCTTCTCGCTGGTCGCGATGGTGGTGGCGATCATAGTGGCGCGCAAGCTCGTGGCCCGTGTGGGCTCCTGGTACGCGGTTCTGGGTGCGGGCGCGGTATTTCTGGTACTGGTCGCCGTGGCGCAAGCGCTGCTGCCAGAGGTAAATGAAATCCCCGAGCACTTCCCCGCCGTGTTGCTGTGGCGCTTCCGCGTCGCTGCCATTGGTATCCAGACGGTATTGTGGGCCGCGCTTGGCTTGATGTTCGCCGACTTGGCTCAGCGCTTGCTGAAGCGCTAAGCGGCACCAGCCTCCCTGCCTTTCGCCGGGCGAGGCTGTGAGGTTTTCAAGGCAAGCGCTGAAGTCGCTTACCAGCGACTGCAGCGTGCCGGTCTCAGCGCCGGCGCAGCCTTTTCCAGCCCACCACCACGCCGCTGACTGACATCACCTGCCCGATCAGCGATAGCGCCCACATGACGAGGTCCCACATGGGGCGATGTTGCGTCAGCCAGACAAAATCCCAATTGTGCGCGGCGTTGAACAGCCAGCGGTACGTGCGCCGACTGTCATCGCTGCGGCCAATCACCTGGCCAGTCGTGGGGTCAAGATAGGCCCAGGTGTGGTCAGCATCGTCGAAGCCCACGCGCAGCACCGGAAGCCTTCGCACATGGTGATGACTGTACCAATAGGCATCTGGCTCGCCCTGCATCGCGCTGGTGGCGATGCCTGCATCCGGCATCAGAGCGCCCGCGGCGTTCGTCAGCGTCGCCTGGTCCCACTGTACCTGCGCGCCGCTGCGCGGGTCGAGCACACTCATTTGGCCGTCGCGCGTGGAAGCCAGCAGTATCGGTTTGCCGCCTACCCACGTCATGCGTACTTCGTGCGTCTGGAGGTCCGATGGCATGGCGCGCCAGTCAGGCGCGGGGAACGTTGCATCGGCATGGCCAGCGTAGCGCATCAGCGCCGCGCCGTCGAAGCCGCGCCCGTTGAACCACTGATTCGGATTGACCGAGAGCCAGCCGCTGACCAGCCAGAACAGCAGGAACAGCGCCCCGCCCAGTCCTGCCACGTGATGCCACGCCATCCAGCCGTGGTACGGCGAGATGCCGCCCACGCTGCCATGCGCAAAGCGGCGTCGCACGCGCAAGCGCAGCCAGCCGATCCAGATGCCAGTCACCGCCACCACGATGCAGGGCCCCGAGGTCCACAGCACCACTTGCCGCCACAGCGGCGGATCCTGGCGGACCGGTGTGAAGTAGAGCCAGTGGGAAACGGAGCCCAGCCAGTTCCAGAAACGCTCGGCACGGTTCGTATCGCGCATCACCTCGCCGGTCTTGGCGGAGACGTAGAGTTCGGTGCCTTGCCCGTCGTCAATCGCGATGCGGTGCAGGGGCCGCCATGCGTTGAGGCCGTTTGGCACCGTCCATTGGTCCCGCTCGGCAGTCTCCACCCAGCGCGCGGGCTTGCCGGCGAACCGCTCGGCCGTGGCGCGCGCAGTCTCGGCATCGATCTGTCCGATCACCCGGCCGTCCGTGGCCGAGACCGTATGCGGCTGCCCCTTGGCGTCGATCATCCGATAGACGGGGAGGGTGCCCGCCATCTCGATCCGCAGGCTGCGCGGATGGGCGGACAGGCCCGCGGCTGCCATCGCGGCGTCCGGCGTGGTGACGATGGCGCCGGTATCAAGCGCCGGCAGGCCCGCCAGCCTTTCGCTGTCGTTCAGCACGGGAAAGGCCACGTACATCATGACCAGGCCCGAGCCGAACCACATGGCAATAAGCAGGCAACCGGCGATGCCCATCCAGCGATGGATCAGATACAGCCATCGCTTGGTTTTGCGCCACACGGTCCTGGCCTCAGAAGTAGAAGTTCGCCGACAGCTCCGCTGCCCGCGGCCGGCCCAGCAGCCATTGCTGGCCGCCGTTCGAGACCGCCTCGGCATAGGCGCGGTTGAACAGGTTGTAGACGCGCAGCGTCAGGGCTGCCTGCTTCGTCACACGCCAGGAGAGTGCGCTGTCGACGACCGTATAGCTGGGCACGCGTATACGGTTGGCATTGTCGGCATAGCGGCTGCCCACGTAGCGCAGGCCCGTGCCGAATTGCCACTTCGGCAAGAAGTTCCAGGTCAGCCAGGCATTGGCCGCTTGCTGCGGCACGCCTGTGGGCACATTGCCGGCACGCGAGACGAGCATGCCACCGACAGACTCGTTGAAGTCATCGAAGCGAGCACGTAGCACGGTCCCGTTGACATCCAGTCGCAGGCCGCGCAGTACTTCCACACTGGCCGATGCCTCCAGGCCCCGCGACGACTGCTCGCCAATCTGCTGTGTGATGGTCGGATCCAACGGATCGCGTGAGAGCAGGTTGTTCTTGCGGATTTCATAGGCCGCGAAAGTCCACTCGCCGCGCTTGTCCCAGAACACTTGCTTGATACCCGCTTCCACCTGCTTGCCGGTGGCCAGTTGGAAGCCGCGCTGTGCGTCGGACGTGGTGATCAGCGCGCCCAGGGGGTCCGTGGCCGTGGCGTACTGCGCATACACCGACAGATTCGGCGTGAACTGGTAGACGGTCCCCACGCGCCAGGTGGTGTTGGCGAACGTCTTGTCCCACGAGGTTCCCGCCACCAGGTCAGTACGCGTCAGCGACGCATCGTCGAAACGCACGCCGCCAATGACCGACCATTGCGGAGTCAGTGCCAGTCGGTTTTCACCGAACAGTGCGTACTGCGTGGTGTTGGTCCGCAGCCGCGGCAAAGTGACCACGCCCGGCGGGCTGAAGAACAGGCCCGGGTCGAAGTTGTACGCATCCACCGTCGACGTGCCGCCATACGGGGAGTTGTTGGTGTGCGTGAAATTGATCTTGTTGACGTCGAAACCAATGGTAGTCGTATTGTCCAGACCCAGCAGCTTGCTGCGCACGGTCATGTCGGCGCGATTACCGATCTGCTCCTGGTCATGCAGGATTTCCAGATAGTTCGTGCGGCGCACCTGGTTCGTCGCCGGCACGTAAGTGTAGGTCTCGCTGTCCCGCCAGTGGCGATGGCTGGTCAGGTAGTAGAACTGGTTGCGCACGGTGACGTTGTCGTTCGGCGTCCACTCGGCATTCAGGCGCGTCCACTGGTCGCGATAACTGATATGGGCATCGCTGACGTTGTAGTTCTTCTTGCGCAACGAGGGGTCGAAGCTGCCGTTGACCAGCGGTGTGCCGAGGTACTGCTGCGGGTGCGGGGTGCCGTCGTCGTAGGACAGCGTCAGGTTGAAGTCGCGCGTCACGTCCAGGCGCACCGAGGCGGATACCATCAGGTTGTTGGAGTCGCCCCGGTCCACCCATCCAGCCGAACGGTTGTAGGCCGTGGCGAACCGGTAGGACAGGTTGTCGTTGACCTTGCCGCCGCTGTCGAACGCCACGCGCGCCGTCTTTTCGGTGCCGCCCGTGATCTGCAGTTCGTTCTCGATCGGGCCCTGGAATGGCTTCTTTGGCACGACGTTGATCACGCCGCCGATTGCCCCCTCGCCATACATGACGGAAGCGGGCCCGCGCAGCACTTCGATGCGGTCGACCGACCATGTATCGAAGGGGAAGGTCACCGTGCCGGACGCCACGTACATGCGTGTGCCGTCGAACAATTGCATGACCGAGCCCTGGCCTGCAAAGCCACGTGCGCTCAGGGCGGTGCCGCCATTGCCTGGTGCCGGATTGGCGGTGATGCCTGTGGCACGCGTCACGGCCTCGCGCACGCTCTGGTCGCCGCGCGCGCGGATCGTGTCACCACTGATGACCTCCACGCTCGCGGGGGTCTCCAGCGGTGTCAGGCCCATGCGGCTGCCTGTACTCTGGGGTTCTGAGAGCGCCATGCCGGGCATGGATGTCTCGCTGACCAGAACGGGCGGCAGCGCGGTCTCGTGGTCGTCAGCCGTCTCTGCGGCTAGTGCATACGGTAGGTTGAGGCCGGCGATCGTGCCAAGCGAGGCGGCCACCAGGTGCTGGCGACGTCTGCGCGTGACGCGCAGCACAAGGTCGGCCGCGCGCGAGCGGCCAGCGGAAAGCGCAAACAAGTTGTCGTTCATCGTGCTGCCGAGCGACCCCGCCCGGGCAAAGAAATGGCGATGATGACCACAGGCCGGTATCCGGGCTTGCAGGGTGGAAGCATTGCTCCCGGGAGTTTTGTCGCCTTCCCGCGCAATCCATCTGCGGCGCAGTGACTGTCGCCCGCTTGGCGCGGGCGAACGTGACAATTCCCAAAACCTGCTGACCGTTGCGGGGGCAGCACAGGCATAACCACGTTGCGTGGCGCACCTGTTTCCCGTTTAACCCGGGCCGTGAGGCCTGGGCACCTGCGATCGCGGTTGGCGCGCATTGTACTAGTAATTTGACGTTACAAAGCGTACTTGGTCGTGGGATCGGCAAACGGGCGGCTGCAAGATGTCTGATACGACCGTGTTGAAGCGGGGCCCTTCGAGGCGCCTTATCGAGGGGAAACGAGGTAGTAAAAAGGAGGATCGACGCTTAGCAGGGCGTGGTTTCGCCCTCTGTCGAGTCCGCGGTCTCCTGCATCCACTGGTTGCCGGCGATCGTCCACCCTCGGGCGCGCAAAGGCTCGAGGAATTGCTCGCGCAGTGGCTGCAGCCTCTGTGAGTCCTCGACGCGCCAACCGAGCTCCGCTGCTGCGGCATCCCCAAGTAGCTCCTTGGCGGCAAGTGTGGCCAGCCTACGCACCAACAGCTTACTTTGCCCAATGGACTCGGCGGTCTGGGTAAGGCTAGTCCCGTGGAGCAGCGATAGAAACACCGGCACGCATGCAAGCCGATAAGCCTCCATCGAATCCATTTGTCCGTCTACGGCATCGGAAAGCCAATCGATGGCTGGCGTCAGGTCTGGTGCTGGAAGATGGATCGGCGTGGGCGCTTTCTTTTTTCCCTGGCGCAAATTGTGGACCTCAGGCAACCATATGGAGGCATGCGCCCAGAGTGCTTCAAGCGGTGGCAGGCGTTTGTAAGGGTTCTCGACGGCTGGCCGGTCAGCCTTGTTCATCTGCCGCCATATCTCGCGGAGGATGCGCGACACGGTTGCCCGCACTCGCCACGGTGGCAGCAGATACTGCTTGCCAACTTGGTCATAGGTGCTGCCATTTACTACTGCCTCAAACATATCCAGCTCAAGCTGGACGCGCGCCTTACTGGTGGTCATCGAACTGCTTACATCCCTTGATGGGGCGCATTATAGAGGCGACGTCCGTTCCTACTCTCACTTGAGCGTCCGATGTCGCGTGTTGGGTCGAAGCTTCGCTTTCGGCGAGATGCGGGCACTCTTGCACTTCTTGCGGTCAACGGAGGGGAGCGGCGGCCCAGCGATTTTCGAACAACATCTCTTCTAGTGGTTGTCGCTCGGCCCATTTCTCCTGCTCTAACATGGGTTTTTCGTAAAAGCCGTCGACATGTCCAAGGCAGAGTATGGCCACAGGCTTGGCGCCAGGCGGCAGCAGCAGTAGTCGACCGAGTTCAGCGGGGTCGAACAAGGAGACCCAGCCCATGCCAATTCCTTCCGCGCGGGCCGCGAGCCAGAGGTTCTGGATGGCACAAGCAACAGACGCCAGATCCATCTCCGGCAGGGTGCGCCGGCCGAAGATGTGCCGCTCTCGTCCGTCCATCAGGGATGCGACCAGTATTTCTCCGCAATCCAGGATGCCTTCCACCTTTAGTCGCATGAACTCGTCCCGCCTTTCGCCAAGAGCGTGAGCAGTTCGCTGTCGTTCGGTGTCGACCAATGAGTGCAGGCGCGCTCTGAGGCTTCGATCCGTGATGCGGATGAAACGCCAGGGTTGCATGAACCCGACGCTGGGGGCCAGGTGCGCGGCATGCAGCAAGCGTTTCAGGACTTCGGGGTCCAGGGGTTCTGGACGGAAGTGGCGGATGTCGCGCCGCTCGCGGATGGCACGGTAGACCGCGTCGACTTCAATGTCGCTGTAACGAAAAGGGCTCGTGGCTTGCATAGCTTGGAGTTCGGGCGGAGATTGCCAGCCTAGAGGACTGCTTCCTGGCTGGTCATGTGATTTGGCAGGGGCGAAAGTCCCGAGACTGGTCTGGTTCCGCTGGCTGGGGGTGGCCGCTTAGCATATCATCCGCGCGGCTAAGGCCCCGCTCCGCAATCGCAATGACCCGCTGTAGCAGCGCGTCTGTTGTCCACGACGCGTATTGAGGGTATTTGCGCTGGCAGTACCCGATTATTGATCCGGCATTCATGAACTTGAAATCAGGCCGCATACTTCACCGAATGATGCTGAAAGTAACGTCGAATGCGTTCGGGCTGTTTCTGGGCACTGCGCAGATGGCTCGACGCAGCCTTGACGAGTTGCAGCTTGGTGCGAGCCGGTGCCCGCGAGGTGACGGCTTGCTTGATATCGGCGTTGTCCATCTCGTCGGGTGTTCCGGGCTGTCGCTGGGCAGGTAAAACACCTCGATTTGCTCGACGTGCCGGGCGAGCCAGGCCTTCACCGGCTTGCTGTGACGCACCCTCAGGCTATCGAGAATCAGGAACACCTTCATGCCCGCGTCCTTGACCAGACGGCGGAGAAAGTCGATCAAGATACGTTGAGCGCCCCCTCGAAGATCTTCCAGCGCATCTTGCCGCGATTGGTGACCGTCCGCGCTCGACCGCCGCTCCCGCAGCCAATGCCGGGGCGCAATGTCATGAGCGGGCCGTAAGCTGCACTTCCGGCATGGCCTGGCCAAGAACTTGCTAGGTCAATGCATAAGGTCGCAAGGCGACAGCCATCCGTTTGGGAGGATCTATGCAGCATGCACGTATCACCGCGCACAGGGGGATTCTGGTCGTCGAGCTGTTACCTGACCAGGAGATCAGAGAGGCCACCTCGACCAACAAGCTCCGCAACCTGGCCACGGTCATTCATGACACAGGGCGGCACCTGGGGGTTTCCGAGGAAGCCCTGGCGCTGCTGAAGATGGTGAAGCGCGGCCTGGACGCCATTGGCGACTTCGCGTGGTTCCGTAGTGACGACGGGAGAGATCATTTTGCGTGGCTGGGCGGCCCGAAGCGGCTGGTGAATCCCGCCGCAGTGGCGGCTGCCCGGAGCTACGCGATACTTGCGCACCGCGTCATACCGAACGAGGTGCCAGAGGGCGCCAGGAGGGCCATCGAAGCCAACTTTTGAACGCGCGGCATCGCTCCAGGCCGGGCCGATCTTTCGAATGATCCGCGCAGCTAGAATGAGGGGAGTGTGGAGCGATACCTTTCCCAGAGCTCTTGCAGCATGGATTCCGAAGGCGGTGTGATTTCAAAACCGGCGACGTTTCCGAAGACGCCGAGAATGCGAGCCCTGAACGAAGCCATATCTGTCGTCGCCTTCGGTGAGCGCTGCGCGATATCGATAATCGTATGCAGTTGCTCGCCCGAGAGTTCGGCGATAGCGGACCAAAAGCTATCAGGCTTTGCATAGGGCTGGACGGGCATCTTTCGTATCGGCGCCAGGCAGCGCTTGCTATCGGCTTGCGGGGCCATAGCTGCGCTGATACGTCGACGAGAACGTGGCCAGCGCGCGCAATGCCGCTGCCGGATCGTGCCCGGGCTTGAGTGCAAAGCTGTTGAAACCGCAACGCGCCAGGTAGTGCACGGTGTCGATCATCACGTCACCCACGGCGCGCAGCTCTCCGGCCCAGCCTAGCTGGTGCCGGAGCAGTTGTGCGATCGAATAGCCACGACCATCCGTGTAGACCGGGAAATCGATGGCAATCATCGCGATGCCTGTCGGATCAACGGCCGTGGCACCGGGTTCCAGCAGGGTCTGAGGCTCCGCGTCCGGCGACAGGTAGACCGCGAGCGGATACTGCCGCAGCCGATACCGCTGGCGGTGGGTGATCCAGTTCTCCAGTGTCACCAGGTAGCCGGGCTCGTCGGGCGGGCAGGTGTTGTCGGCGTCTTGCGCATCCCCGATGTGAGCGAGCCAGTTATCCGCGATCAGTCGTCCGTCACGGATGACGTTGTGCCGGTCCTGCCCGGCGCAATGGTCCTGGTCAGGCATTCACCACCTCCTGGCGAGCTCGCCGCGCGCCGCTGTCAGGGTCCGGGTACACCGCGCGCTGGAATGGTTCGATGCCGATACGGCCAACCACGTCGACAAAGCGTTCGGCTTCGCTGTCCCGATGCGACAAATAGGTCTCGATCAGTCGTTCTACCACATCCGGAACCTGCTCCTGGGCAAAGGACGGCCCGATGATGCGGCCGATGGCTGCGCCGCCGGCCGCCACACCATCCGGGCGGCGCTGGCCGTCGGCGCCGTTCTGCCGGCCGCCGATGGTGATCTGGTACCAGGCTTCGCCGGCCTTGTCGACGCCGAGGATGCCGATGTGGCCGATATGGTGGTGGCCGCAGGAGTTGATGCAGCCAGAGATGTTCAGGTCCAGCTCGCCGATGTCGTGTACATGGTCGAGGTCGTCGAAGCGCTCCTGGATGGCCTGCGCAAGAGGGATCGAGACCGCATTGGCCAGCGAGCAGAAGTCGCCCCCGGGGCAGGCGATGATGTTGGTGATCAGGCCCACGTTCGGCGTGGCCAGCCCGGCGGCGTCCAGCGCTTGCCACAAGGCGTGCAGGCCGCTGCGGCGGACATCGGCAAGGATCAGGTTCTGTTCATGCGACACGCGCAGTTCGCCGAAGCCGTGGCGCTCGGCCAGGTCGGCCATGATTTCCATCTGCTCGGCAGTGATGTCGCCGGGCGCCTGGCCCGCGGCTTTCAGCGATGCCGTGACGGCCGCGTAGCCAGGCACCCGGTGCCGATGCACATTGCTTTTCAGCCAGAGGCGGAAGGCGCGGTCGGACTTCGCCAGTTCGGCTGACTCATCCGGTTCGTCGGCGGCCGCGGCTTCATACGGCGGGATCGTGAAGCGCTCGGCGATGGAGGCGACAAAGCCTTCGGACACGGTGTCCGGCCCCCCGCGGATGCGTTGCCACTGCTCGTCCACCTGCGCACGGAATACTTCCGGGGTCAGGTCCTTCACCAGGATCTTGATGCGCGCCTTGTACTTGTTGTCGCGGCGGCCGTGCAGGTTGTAGACGCGCAGCGTGGCCTGCAGGTAGGTCAGCAGGTCCTGCCAGGGGACGAAGGGGTTGATCAGCTTGCCCACCATCGGCGTGCGGCCCATGCCGCCACCTACCCAGACCTTGAAGCCGGCCTGGCCGTCCTGTTCAACGGCCTGCAGCCCGATGTCATGGACGCCGACCGCGGCCCGGTCCGTCTGCGCGCCACTGATGGCAATCTTGAACTTGCGCGGCAGGAAGGCGAACTCGGGATGCAGCATCGACCATTGCCTGACGATCTCGCACCACACCAGGGGGTTCACCAGTTCGTCGGGCGCAATGCCGGCAAAGTGGTCGGTGGTGGTATTGCGGATGCAGTTGCCGCTGGTCTGGATCGCGTGCATCTGCACCGTGGCCAGCTCCGCGAGAATGGCAGGCGCATCCTCGAGCCGCGGCCAGTTGAACTGCAGGTTCTGGCGCGTGCTGAAGTGCCCGTAGCCGCGGTCCCAGCGGCGCGCGATCTCCGCGAGCTTGCGCAACTGCCGCGACGCCAGCATGCCGTAGGGAATCGCGACGCGCAGCATGGGTGCATGGCGCTGGATATAGAGGCCGTTCTGCAGCCGCAGCACGCGGAACTCATCCTCGGTGAGCTGGCCGCTCAGGAAGCGGCGGGTCTGGTCGGCAAACTGCACGACGCGTTCGTCGACGAGCTTCTGGTCAATGGCGTCATAGACATACATGGTGGAAAACCTCCTTGCGCGCGAGCGCTAGTCTTTTGCCCGGGCCCGTTCGATGGACATGTCGGTCGGCATCATGTTGATATCGGCGTTGTGCATCACCCACAGCGAGCCGGCCACGACGATCACGATCAGGAAGCCGGTACAGGCAAAGATGGCGGTGTTGCCGCGCTGGCCGGGACCGGTGCCCAGATGCAGGAAGTACACGAGCTGCACCAGCAGTTGCGCGACACAAAGGCCGACGACCAGCGCAATCGCGACCTGCTTTGGCAGGGATCCGGTCATCACTGCCGCGAACGATGCTATCGTCAGCGCGACCGAAAGCAGCAGTCCGATGGTGTAGCTGCGCACGCCGCCGTGCGCGGCCGTCTGGTCCGCATGCACCGAATGAAGATGGGACGATTTCATGCGAACTCCCGCAGGTAGACGAAGGTGAAGACGCAGATCCAGACCAGGTCCAGGAAGTGCCAGAACAGGCTCAGGCAGGCCAGGCGGCGGCGCACGATATCGTCCAGCCCGAAATGCCTGATCTGGTGGATCATCACCGCAAGCCACAGCAGGCCAGACGTGACATGCAGCCCGTGCGTGCCGACCAGCGTGAAGAAGGCCGACAGGTAGGCGCTGACGCCGGGGCCCGCGCCCTGGTGCAGCAGGTGCGCGAACTCGTAGACCTCCATGGCGATGAAGAGGGCGCCGAGCGCGAACGTCACCGCCAGCCAGCGGATCATCCGCGGCGCGTCATCGACACCCTGCCTGAGCATGGCCAGGCCGAAGGTATAGCTGCTCAGCAGCAGCACCATGGTTTCGGCGAACACGAACGGCAGCTCGAACAGTTGCCGCCCGCCGGGGCCGCCGGCAGTGTTGCCGGAGAGCACGCCGAAGGTGGCGAACAACACCGCGAAGATCAGGCAATCGCTCATCAGGTAGAGCCAGAACCCCAGCGGAGTGTGCGCGCCGGCTTCGTGATGGGGGTGCGCTGCGTTGTGGGCCGCCTCGTGCCCGGGGTGGTGCAGGGTAGGGGAGAGAGTCGGAGTCATGGTCAGGCAGCTTCCTGCAGTTGTGCAAAGCGCGCGCGCTCGATCCGCTCGACTTCGGCGGCCGGCACGTAATAGTCCACGTCGCGGTCATAGCTGCGCACGATGAAGGTCGCGATGGCGCCGACCAGGCCGACGGCGGCGACCAGCCACATGTGCCAGACCAGCGCGAAGCAGCACAGCAGCCCGAACGCCGACACGATGAAGCCTGCCGAGGTGTTGCGGGGCATGTGGATGTCTTGGTAGCGGGCCGGCTGGCGCCATGCGCGCCCGGCTTCCTTGTCGTCCCAGTGCTGTTCCAGCGAGGTGATATGCGGCACGTGGGCGAAGTTGTAGAACGGCGCGGGCGAGGCGGTCGACCACTCCAGGCTGCGGCCATCCCACGGGTCGCCGGTCAGGTCCTGGTTCTGCTTGCGGTCGCGGATACTGACCGCGAACTGCACGATCATTGCCAGGATGCCGGCGCCGATGACGAAGGCACCGACCAGCGCCACCACCAGGTAGGGATGCCAGTCGACGTTGGCATAGTGGTTCATCCGGCGGGTCATGCCCTTGAAGCCGAGCACGTAGAGCGGCATGAAGGCCAGGAAGAAGCCGGCCAGCCAGCACCAGAACGACACCTTGCCCCAGAACTCATTCAGCTTGAAGCCGAACACCTTCGGGAACCAGAAGGTGATCGCGGCCAGGCAGCCGAACAGCACGCCGCCGATGATCACGTTATGGAAGTGCGCGACCAGGAACAGGCTGTTGTGCAGCACGAAGTCGGCCCCGGGAATGGCGAGCAGCACGCCGGTCATGCCGCCGACCGCGAACGTCACCATAAAGCCGATGGTCCACATGGTCGAGGTATGGAAGCGGATCCGGCCGCGGTACATGGTGAACAGCCAGTTGAACAGCTTGACGCCGGTGGGGATCGAGATGATCGAGGTCATGATGCCGAAGAAGGCATTGACGTTCGCCCCGGAGCCCATGGTGAAGAAGTGGTGCAGCCAGACGAAGAACGACAGCACGCCGATCGAGGAGGTGGCGTACACCATCGACTTGTAGCCGAACAGGGGCTTGCGCGAGAAAGTGGCGATGATTTCGGAGAAGGCGCCGAACGCCGGCAGGATCAGCACATAGACCTCCGGGTGGCCCCAGATCCAGATCAGGTTCACGTACATCATGGCGTTGCCGCCCAGCTCATTGGTGAAGAAATGCATGCCGAGGTAGCGGTCGGCGGTGAGCAGGGCGAGCGTGGCGGTCAGGACCGGGAAGATCGCCACGATCAGGATATTGGTGATCAGGGCGGTCCAGGTGAAGACCGGCATCTTCATCAGGTTCAGGCCCGGCGCGCGCATGCGCAGGATCGTGACGATGAAGTTGATGCCCGTCAGCGTGGTGCCAAGCCCGGAGATCTGCAGCGACCAGATGTAGTAGTCAACCCCTGGCGTGGGGCTGTAGCCGAGCTCGGACAGCGGCGGGTAGGCGACCCAGCCGGTGGCGGCGAAGTCGCCGACGAACATCGACATCATCACCAGCACCGCGCCCATTGCCGACATCCAGAAGCTCAGCGAATTGACGAACGGGAAGGCGACATCGCGCGCGCCGATCTGCAGCGGCACGATCACGTTCATCAGGCCGAGCACCAGCGGCGTCGCGACAAAGAAGATCATGATCACGCCGTGCGCCGTGAAGATCTGGTCGTAGTGGTGCGGCGGCAGGTAGCCCGCGGCATCGCCGTACGCGATCGCCTGCTGGGCGCGCATCATGATGGCATCGGCAAAGCCGCGCAGCAGCATCACCAGCGCCAGGATGATGTACATCACGCCGACCTTCTTGTGGTCGACCGAGCAGATCCAATCGTTCCAGAGGGTCTTCCACTTGCCGTAGTACGTGATGGCGCCCATCAGTGCGATGCCCAGCACGATCACGACGGCCAGCGTCCCCATGATGATCGGCTCATGGAGAGGGATGGCGTCCAGGTTGAGTTTTCCAAGCATTCTTATTGCTCCATGCGGCCAGCGGGCGCCGACGGGACGCGCTGGAAGGCCTGCAGAGATTCCGGGGTGTCCGCGCGGCAGATCTGGCCGTTTGCCAGCATGTATTTGTCGACGACCTGGTCGAACAGCTTCGGCGCGACGGTGGCATACAGCGTCACGGGGTCCTTGCTGCTGGGCAGTTCAAGCGTGCGGTAGGTCTTCAGGTCGAGCGCCTGGGACGAAGCGCGGGCAGCCTGGATCCAGGCATCGAACTCCTCGCGCGAGGTGGCCAGGGTCTTGAAATGCATGTCCGAGAAGCCCGGGCCGCTGTAGGCGGCGGACTGGCCGAGATAGATGCCGGGGGTGTCAGCGATCAGGTGCAGGCGCGTCTGCATCCCCGCCATGGCGTAGACCATGCTGCCGAGCTGCGGGATGAAGAACGAGTTCATCATCGATTCCGCGGTCAGCCGGAAATTGACCGGCGTGCCGACCGGGATCGCAAGCTGGTTCAGCGACGCGACGCCGTATTCCGGATAAATGAACAGCCATTTCCAGTTCAGGGCGATCACATCGACCTGGATCGGCTTGACCTGCGATTCCAGGGGGCGATAGGGATCGAGCTTGTGCGTCGAGTCCCAGATCAGCACCGCCAGGCAGGCCACGATCACGCAGGGGATGCCCCAGACCACGACCTCGATCTTGGTGGAGTGCGCCCATTTGGGGGCATAGGTGGCGCTCGTATTGGTTTCACGGTAGCGCCAGGCGAACCACAGCGTCAGGACGATCACGGGGATGACGACCATCAGCATGACGAACAGGGAGATCAGGATCAGTGACTTTTCCTGTTCCCCGATGCTGCCCCTGGGGTTGAGCAGTTCCAGGTTGCAGCCGCTCAGCAGGGCGGTCAGGCAGGCGCACAGCAACAGTGTGGGAAGGCGGCGCTGCGGGCCGGGGGATGGGCGGGGGAGCGGGCCTTGTCGATTCTTGTCTGCCGGCCCGGCAATAGGTTTGAGCATTTCGGACACCTTGGTTACGGATCACCGAGGGTTCCCGGCCACGCGCTCCGATTCAAGTGCTGGCTCAGCCCCGCGCGGGCGTGGTTTGTATGGATTCCCTCGGTGATGTCTGGCATGCTAATGCAAGACAAAACCCATACATCGAAGAAATCTACCGGATGAAATCCATGCAAGGAACCGATGTCCGCGCCGAAGTCAGTGCCAAATGGGATCTGGAGATCACAACGGGTAGCGGTGCGCGCTACTTGCAGATCGTGGACTTTATCGAGCGGGCGATCGGCGAAGGCCGGCTGGTAGCCGGCGACCGCGTGCCGCCACAGCGCAGCCTGGCCAAAACCCTCCGCGTGGACCTGACCACCGTCACGCGCGCCTACAACGAGGCCAAGCGGCGGCACCTGATCGATGCCCGCGGGGCGCTCGGCACCTTCATTGCCGCGCCGCGGGCGGAGTTGGCGCGGGTGATCGACATGAGCATGAACGTGCCGCCGCCACCGGCGGGGCTGGATTTCCAGGACCTGTTGCGGCGCGGCCTGTCGCAGGTGCTGCTGCATAGCGACCCGCACCTGCTGATGACCTACCAGCTCGGCGGCGGCAGTGCTGCCGACCGGTCGGCCGGAACCCTCTGGCTCGCGCAGATATTCGGGCCCATCGCCACTGGGCGGCTGGTGGTGTGCCCGGGCGCCCAGGCTGCGCTGGCCGCCGTGATCCTGGCCAGGACCCGGCCGGGCGATGCGATCGTGAGCGAGCCGCTGGCCTACCCCGGCATTCGCGCGGCCGCGGCACAACTCGGACGGCGTGTGATCATCGCGCACGTCGATGCCGACGGGATGCTCCCCGACGCCCTCGAAGCGGCCCGTGCCGACGGTGCAACGCTGGCCTACCTCAATCCGACGGCCCAGAATCCCACTACACACACCATGCCGGCCTCACGCAGGGAAGCTATTGCCAGGGCCGCGGCGCGCTGTGATGTCACCTTGCTGGAGGATGATCCCTACTGGCTGCTGACGCCGTCAGCGCCGCCGCCGCTGTCCAGCTTCGCTCCCGACCGCACGTACTATGTCTCGACCCTGTCCAAGACGCTCAGTCCGGGGCTGCGTACGGCGTATGTCATGCTGCCCGAGGGCAGGCGCGGCGACGATCTGCTGGCATCGCTGCGGGCCTTCGCCCTGATGGCGGCACCGATGACCGCCGCCCTGGCGACCCAATGGATCCACGATGGCTCGGCCATGCAGCTGCTCGACGGCATCAGGACCGAAGCGTTGGCGAGGTGCGCGCTGGCAAGCCGATGGCTGAGCGGGATCGGCCAGCTCCCGCCCAGCGCCATCCACGCATGGCATCGCTTGCCCGAGCACTGGTCGGCGCAGCAGCTCACCCGGGCCGCGCTGGCGGAGGACCTGCGCGTGACGCCGTCTGACGCCTTCTGGGAGGGGCCCAACGCGCCGAATGCCATCCGTATCTCGCTCGGTGGCGTGGAGGATCGCGCGCAACTATCGGCTGCGCTGCGCAGGCTGGCCGCATTGCTGGAACGCCGGCCGACGCCGGGTCTGGAAATGGTGGTGTGAGTTGCGGCGTGCGTCGGCTGGCTACCTGCCCGCATCGTCCGCAGACGCAGACTGTTTTGTCGCAAACTCGCCCGCGGCTTCCAGCAGCCACTCGCGCAGCCGCTGCATCGCCTCACTCATCGGCCGCGTATCCGGCGAGACCAGGTGATACGCGCTCGTGGAGCGCTGCGAATGGGCGACGGGCATTACCAGTTGGCGGTTTGCCAGGTATTCCCCCACGAGGAAGCGCGGCACCAGACCAACGCCCAGTCCGTTGCGTGCGGCGGCGATGACCATGGAATGGTGGTCGAAGCGTGCACCGCGCATGGCGTTGACGTCGTCGATGCCGGCCGCTTCCATCCATTGCTTCCAGCCGAGAATGCGCGTGGCGAGGTGCAGCAGCGGGGACCGGGCGATGTCATGCGGGGTGATCCGTTTTCTGCCGCCGAAATAGTCCGGATGGCAGACCGCTACGGATTCTTCGTCGAACATCCGGTCGGCACGCGCGCCGGGATAGACGGCCTCGCCAAAGTGAATCGCCGCGTCGTAGGGCGTGCCGTCGAACAGGAAGATGTCGGACTGCGCGCTGATATTGACGACGATCCCCGGATGGCGCGCATAGAAGGCCGGTAGCCGCGGTATCAGCCACTCGACCGCCAGCGTGGGCACGCAGGCCAGCTCGACGGTGCCGCCCGCGCCCTCGTGCGCCATCAGGTCGAGCGTGTCGCGCTGCAGCTTGCGCAGCAACTCCCGCACCTGCCCGCTGTAGAGCGTACCGGCCGCCGTCAGCGTGATGCGCTGGTTGGCGCGGTGGAACAGCTGCACGCCCAGCAGTCCTTCCAGCGACGCAATCTGGCGCGACACCGCGCTCTCGGTGATAAACAGGTCCGCCGCCGCGCGGCGCAGGTTCAGGTGCAGCGCGGCCGCCTCGAAGGCGCGCAGGCTGGACAGGCTGGGGAGTCGTTGCCGCATCGGGGAAAGGCTCAGTTGATGACTTTAGATCATCATCCTATACGGAAATCTCGCTTGAAAGCTTGGAGTTGATGAGAAATCATTCGATCCTTGCGTTGCCGCCTCTTTTCGGCATCGTCATCACCACAACCTCATAACGACAACCATCAGGTAGACAGGAGACTGCATGAAACACTTGTTCAGCGCGCTCGCCGCCGGCGCCCTTGCATGCGGCGCGACCATGCCCGGCATTGCCGGCGCGCACGAGTTCCCGGCCAAGCCGGTGCGCATCATCGTGCCGTACCCGCCGGGCGGCACCACCGACATGGTGGCCCGGCTGATCGGTGAGCAACTTGCCACGCAATGGAAGCAGTCGGTGGTGGTCGACAACCGCCCCGGCGCGGGCGGCATCGTCGGCACCGGCACGGCGGCCAAGTCCACGGCGGACGGCTACACCCTGCTGATGGGCTCGGTGGGCGAGTTCGGCATCAACCCGGCGTTGTACAAGAAGCTGCCCTATGATGCCGACGCCGACTTCGCGCCGGTCGCGATGGTGGCGCGCGTACCCAACGTGGTGGTGCTCTCGCCGGCGTTTGCGGAACGCGCCCGCGTGCAGACGCTGCCCGAGTTCATCGCCTACCTGAAAGCCAATCCGAAGCGCGTCAACATGGCGTCGGCCGGAAACGGCACGTCCACGCACCTTGCGGGCGAGCTGTTCCAGCGCATGACTGGCACGGAGATGAGCCACGTCGCCTACAAGGGCAGCAGCCCGGCCATCTCCGACCTGATGGGCGGCAGCGTCGACGTGATGTTCGACAACCTGCCGGCGTCGCTGCCGTTTATCCGCTCGGGCAAGCTCAAGCCGCTGGCCGTGACCACGCCGGCGCGCTCGTCGGCGCTTCCGAACGTGCCGACGGTCGCCGCCGCGGGCCCCGTTCCCGGCTTTGATGCCAGCCCATGGTTCGGCCTGCTTGCGCCGCGCGGGGTGCCCGCCGCGGTGGCGCAGAAAATCAGCCAGGACCTGACGCGCGTGCTCAGCGAGCCAGCCGTGCAGGCAAAAATGCGCGAGCTGGGCGCGGAACCGGCGCCCAGCTCGCCGGAGGCGTTTGCCGACGTGTTGAAGAAGGACCGCCAGAAGTGGGGCGAGATCGTCCGCCTGTCCGGTGCTTCGGTGGACTGAAGCACGCCCATGTCCAGCACGCTCTGCCTCCGCTCATGATTTCCGACGCCGCTTATCCCTTCGTCGCCGCGCTGCGCGACCCGGCAGGCTCGCCGATCCGGGAACTGTTCAAGTACCTGTCCGACCCCGGGATGATCTCGTTCGCCGGCGGCTACCCGTCTGCCGCGCTGTTCGATGTCGACGGCATTGGCGCGGCGTCGGCGACGGTGCTGCGCGAGCGGCCTGCCGAATGCCTGCAGTACGGCGCCACCGAAGGCACGCCGGCGCTGCGCCAGGCGCTGGCGTCGTTGATGGCCGGGCGCGGTGCGCCTGTGACCCAGGACGAACTGCTCGTGACCAGCGGCTCGCAGCAGGGCTTCGATTTCCTCGTGCGAGCGCTGGTCGAGCCCGGCAGCGTGGTGCTGGTCGAGGAGCCGACCTATTCCGCGACGCTGCAGGCATTGCGGCTGGCCGGCGCCGACATACGCGGCGTGCCGTCTGATCACGACGGCATGGACGTGGGTGCACTCGAAGCCATGCTGGCCGACCCATCGTTGCGGCCCCGGCTGGTCTATACGGTGCCAACCTTCGCCAACCCCACCGGTGCAACGCTGTCCTCCGCTCGCCGGCTGCAGCTGCTGAAGCTGGTGGCGCGGCACCGCGTGGTGCTGGTCGAGGACGATCCCTACGGGGCGCTGAGCTTCGACGGCGCACCGCCGCCTTCGCTGCTGGCGCTGTGCGCGTCGGTACCCGAGGCGCGGCCGTGGCTCGTGCACCTGGCCAGCCTGTCGAAGACGCTGGCCCCCGGCCTGAGGATCGGCTGGATGGTCGCCGCGCCCGAGATCGTGCGCCGCGCGGTGATTGCCAAGCAGGTATCCGACCTGTGCACGCCGCCATGGATCCAGCTGGCCGCGGCGCAGTATCTGGAAGCGGGCCGGCTGCCGGCACAGGTCGCGCGGGAAGTCGCGGCCTATCGTGACAAGCGCGACCAGCTGGCGGCGGCGCTGCGCCAGGCCTTTGGCGAGCGCATCCGCTTCGCATCGCCGGCGGGAGGGATGTTCCTCTGGGCCGCGCTCGATGGCATCGACGATGCTGCTGCACTACTGCCGCACGCGATCGCGGAAAAGGTGCTGTTCGTCCCGGGTGCCGGATTCTATGTGGAGCGGCGCCAGCGCGCCGCATTCCGGCTGTCGTTCGCGAGCACGAACCTGACGCAGATCGGGGAGGGCGTCGCGCGGCTCGCGCGGGCGGTTGCGCGGGCCGGATGAGGGCACCCGCGACGGAAGCAGTTTGTGGCAGCCGGCGGATGCTATCCTGCTGCGGTCGAAACCATACGGCCGAACGCGGCAGGAGGACGGTATGACCATGACGCTCTACTACAACCCCCAAAGCCGCGCCTCGGTGGCGCGCTGGATGCTGGAGGAGGTCGGGGCTGACTACAAGCTGCGGCACATCGATTTCACCAAGGGGGAGAGTCGCTCGCCGGAGTTCCTGGCGATCAACCCGATGGGGAAGATTCCAACGCTGGTCTTGCAGGATGGCACGGTCCTGACCGAGAACGGCGCGATCATCGCCTGGCTGGCGGATGCCTTTCCGCAGGCCGGGTTGATGCCGCCTGCAGGCTCGTCCGCACGCGGCACGGTGCTGCGGTGGCTGTTCTTCTGCGGCAGTTGCTTCGAACCCGCGCTGACTGACCGGATGATGCGCAAAGAGGCGCCGCTGCCGAAGCAGGCGGTCGGCTGGAGCGACTATGACGATGTGATCGACTCCATCGAGAAAGCCCTGACTCCCGGCCCCTTCGTGCTCGGCGCGACCTTCAGCGCGGCGGATGTCTATCTCGGTGCCTCGCTGGCATGGGCGGGGAGATTCGGTGCGCCCCGCATCAGCGAGAGCCCATGCATCCAGGAGTACATCAAGCGGATCACCGCGCGCGACGCGTTCGTGCGCGCGGCGCAAGCCCAGTAAGACGCGACCAGTCCTGCGGCCTCAGTCCGGCGCAAGGTTCGCCTGACTGATCGCCTCGCCCCAGCGCGGGGTCTCGGAGGGCACCAGCCTGCGCCTGCCACCGGAATGTGAGACATTGGAGTCCCGACGACGGCATCCCATGCATCCGACAGACCAGGGTCAAGCGATGTGGACGATTGCGTTGTCCGGACGGTGGTGGATTGCCGGTGCTCGACTCTCCAGGAGACACATCATGCAAAGCAAGAACACAATCTGCTTGTGGTACGACCACGACGCCCTTGATGCCGCAAACTTCTACGCTGAAACATTTCCCGACAGCGCTGTCAGCGCTGTCCACCGTGCGCCGGGCGACTATCCCGACGGCAAGCAGGGCGATGTCCTGACGGTCGAGTTCACCGTCGCCGGCATTCCCTGCCTCGGGCTGAACGGCGGCCCGCATTTCAAGCACAACGAGGCCTTCTCTTTTCAGATTGCGACGGACGACCAGGCCGAAACCGACCGCTTGTGGAATGCGATCGTCGGCAATGGCGGCCAGGAAAGCGAATGCGGCTGGTGCAAGGACCGGTGGGGACTGTCATGGCAGATCACCCCGCGCGCGCTCAGCGCGGCGATCACCGACCCCGACCGCGCGGCGGCCAAGCGCGCATTTGACGCCATGATGACGATGAAAAGGATTGATATCGCCACGATCGAGGCGGCACGGCAGGGAAGAAGCCCATCCTAGAATTGAGGTAGCGGGTCTCAGCGCCAAACCGCAAGGGGGGCTGGGGCAGGGCCGCTTTTCCATCGACTGGGAGAGACCATCATGAGTCGTTTGCTGCTAGGCAACATCGAACCTGGCACCTCGGACGAGGAAATCGCGGCCTTCCTGGAAAAGTATGGGTTTCCCCCGTTCGACAACCTCGAACATGAGGACGGCGATGGTTCGCAGCCTGCCGTGCTGCTGACCTATGGCAACCTTGACCCCATGGTGCTGGGCAAGTTGCAGCAGCGCATCCATCATATGTACTGGAAGAAGCGCGAATTGACCGCCTCTATCCTGCATGACCGCTTTGCGTGAGCCGAAGCTGCCTTCGGATGGCTTACACGGCTCACGCACCCGGCCCATGTCTCCGCTAGAATCCCGACCGGTAGCCATTTCCCAATGTTCCTAACGTGGCACTTCAGCAGGGTTTCATCCTGACCCGACACTGGCGCGATACGCCGGCCGGCACCGAAGTCGAATTCTGGCTGGCGACCGATGATGGTCCGCGCCACCTGCACCTGTCCTGTCAGCCGTCAGTCGCGTTTATCCCCGAGTCGCAGCGTGAGCGTGCCGAGGCGCTGCTGTGCCGCGAGCGCGACGTCGAGCTGCGCCCGCTCAGGCTCCAGGATTTCCAGCGCCGGCCCGTACTGGGCCTGTACTGCCGCCAGCATCGGCAACTGATACAGCTCAGCCGTTCATTGCGCGACGCCGGCGTGGATGTCTACGAAGCCGATATCCGCCCGCCCGAACGCTACCTGATGGAACGCTTCATCACCGCCCCGGTCTGGTTCGACGGTGGGCCGGACCCCAGCGGTGCGCTGCGCAATGCCCAGATGAAGCCGTCGGTGGACTACCGGCCCAAGCTGCGCCTGGTCTCGCTCGATATCGAAACCAACGCGTTCGGCGAACTCTATTCGATTGCGCTCGAGGGCTGCGGTCAGCGCCAGGTCTACATGCTGGGCGCGGCGCCGCAGATACCCGCCGACGTCGATTTCTCGCTCGCATACTGCGCCACACGGCCCGAGTTGCTGGAGCAGTTGAACCAGTGGCTGGCCGATCACGATCCCGACGCGATCATCGGCTGGAATCTGGTCCAGTTCGACCTGCGCGTGCTGCAAGAGCATGCGCGCAAGTTCCAGATCCCGCTGCGCCTCGGCCGCGGCGGAGCCGAGATGGAATGGCGCGAGCACAACGCCCAGCAGCATTATTTCGCCAGCGCACCGGGCCGGTTGATCATCGACGGCATCGAGGCGCTGCGTTCCGCCACGTGGAGCTTCCCGTCGTTCAGCCTGGAATCGGTGGCGCAGACGCTGCTCGGCGAGGGCAAGGCGGTCGACAACCCGTACGACCGCATGGACGCCATCGACCGCATGTTCGAGCAGGACAAGGCGGCGCTGGCCCGCTATAACCTGCGCGATTGCGAACTGGTGACGCGGATCTTCGAAAAGACGGAGCTGTTGCCCTTCCTGCTGGAGCGCGCCACGGTTACGGGCCTGCCGGCCGACCGGAGCGGTGGCTCGGTCGCCGCCTTCACGCATCTCTACATGCCGCTGATGCACCGCCAGGGGTACGTCGCGCCCAACCTCGGCGAGAAGGCGCCCGAGGCCAGCCCCGGCGGCTTCGTCATGGACTCGCGGCCCGGGCTCTACGAATCGGTGCTCGTGCTGGACTACAAGAGCCTCTATCCGTCGATCATCCGCACCTTCCTGATCGACCCCATCGGCCTGGTCGAAGGCCTGGCGCATCCGGACGATGCCGATTCGGTGCCTGGCTTCCGCGGTGCGCGGTTTTCCCGGACGAAGCACTGCCTGCCGGCGATCGTCGCCAGGGTCTGGCAAGGCCGCGAGGCCGCCAAGCGTGACCGGAACAAGCCGCTGTCCCAGGCGCTCAAGATCATCATGAACGCGTTCTACGGCGTGCTCGGGTCCAGCGGCTGCCGGTTCTTCGATGCTCGGCTGGCGTCGTCGATCACCATGCGCGGGCACGAGATCATGCGACAGACCCGCGCGCTGATCGAGGCCCGCGGCTATGAGGTGATCTATGGCGACACGGATTCCACATTCGTCTGGCTGCGCCGCGCGCGCACGGAAGCCGATGCCAACCAGATCGGCCGCAGCCTGGTCGCCTACGTCAACGACTGGTGGCGCGACCACCTCGGGCAGACCTATGGGCTGGAAAGCGCGCTGGAACTCCAGTTCGAAACGCACTTCCGGCGCTTTTTGATGCCGACCATCCGCGGCACGGACCTTGGCAGCAAGAAGCGCTATGCCGGCCAGGTGGAACGGCCCGACGGGAAGGTCGAGATGGTGTTCAAGGGGCTTGAGACGGTGCGCACAGACTGGTCGCCGCTCGCCCAGCGTTTCCAGCAGACCCTTTACGAAAAAATCTTCAACCGCGAGCCGTACGCGGATTATGTGCGGGACATCGTGCGCCGCACCCTGGCCGGCGAGCTCGACGAGCAACTGGTCTATCGCAAGCGGCTGCGCCGCAAGCTCGATGACTACCAGCGCAACGTGCCGCCGCACGTCCGCGCCGCCCGTATCGCCGATGCCTATAACGAGCGCCAGGGACGTCCGCGCCAGTATCAGCATGGCGGCTGGATCAGCTATGTGATGACCGTTTCAGGGCCGGAGCCGCTTGAGACCCGGTCGGCGCCGATCGACTATGGCCACTACGTCGACAAGCAGTTGCAGCCGATCGCCGATGCGATCCTGCCGTTCCTGGACGATGATTTCGAGACGCTGCTGGCCGGGCAGATGGCGCTGTTTCCGCATTAGCTCGGGCGCTGGTGTGCCGTGATGGCGGAGCGCCTCGTGCCTGCGCTTTCCCGGGTTGCGCGGCTCACGTCGGATCGCGATGTAAGTTCTTGAAATATGGGTAGTCGATAATCGGCCGAACCATTTCTTCGAGTCGGGATAGACTTTGCCGGCTACGTCTGCAATTTGCGCTGGCGCAATGGCGGGCATGGCGCTTGCGTCACCTCGGCCGGTTTCGCTCTGGTGCAGGTCAACCGGTTTGCCGGCGACATTTTGACTCGGCTTGATTCCTACGCAGGACATCGCAATGCAACGATCACGCGGCTGCAGCGCCTGGGTTCCGGTCACGCTGGCCATCGCCATGTCAATGCTTGCCGCATGCGGTAACAAGAAAGAGGCCGCGGCCCCGCCGCCACCGCAAGTGAGCGTGGTCACGCTCAAGACCGAGCAGCTGACGCTGGATACCGAACTGCCCGGGCGCACCACGGCGTTTCGCATTGCCGAAGTCAGGCCGCAGGTGGACGGCATCATCCTGCGCCGCCTGTTCAAGGAGGGCAGCGACGTCACGCAGGGCCAGCAGCTCTACCAGATCGACCCATCCACCTACCAGGCCACCTACAAGAGCGCCAGGGCGACGCTGGAATCCACCCGCCTGCTGGCAGAGCGGTACGGGCGCCTGGTCGGTGACGAGGCAGTCAGCAAGCAGCAGTACGACGAGGCCAGGGCCGCCTGGCTGCAGGCGCAGGCTGCGGTGGACCGCGCCGAGATCAACCTGCGCTATACCAAGGTGCTGTCGCCGATTTCCGGCCGCATCGGGCGCTCGAATGTGACGGAAGGTGCGCTGGTCACCAACGGCCAGGCTACCGCGCTGTCGGTGGTGCAGCAGCTTGACCCGATCTACGTCGACGTGACGCAGCCCTCGTCGTCCCTGCTGCGGCTGCGGCGCGAGCTGGCCAATGGTGCGCTGCAAAGTGCCGGCACCAACGCGGCCCAGGTCAGCCTGGCGCTCGAAGACGGTACCCGCTATCCCGAAACCGGCCGCCTGGAGTTCTCCGAAGTGGCCGTGGACCAGGGCACCGGCTCGGTGACGCTGCGCGCGGTGTTTCCCAACCCGCGCCATGAGCTGTTGCCGGGCATGTTCGTCCATGCCCGCCTGCGTGAAGGCGTGAAGACCAATGCCCTGCTCGTGCCCCAGCAGGGTGTGACGCGCGACCTCAAAGGCCAGGCCACGGCGCTGGTGGTCAATGCCAGGGACGAGGTGGAACTGCGCCAGATCCGCACCGACCGCGCCGTTGGCGACAGGTGGCTGGTTTCCGACGGCCTCGGCGCCGGCGACCGCGTCATCGTGGAGGGCCTGCAGTTCGTGCGGCCCGGGGCGAAAGTGCGCGTAGCCCAGGCCGGGAGCGGCGCAGGCGCGCCGGCGGCGGCCGCGTCCGCCCCATCCGCCACGACCGCGGCCAAGCCCTGAGCACACCGCTAGGGCGAGGGAGTAGCCATGTCCAACTTCTTTATCGATCGGCCCATCTTCGCGTGGGTGATCGCCCTGGTCATCATGCTGGCCGGCGTGCTGTCGATCCGCGCGCTGCCCATCAGCCAGTATCCGGCCATCGCGCCGCCCACCATCGCCATCTCGGTCAATTACCCCGGCGCCTCCGCCGAGACAGTGCAGGACACCGTGGTGCAGGTGATCGAGCAGCAGCTCAACGGCCTGGACCGCCTGCGCTACATCTCCTCTGAAAGCAATGCCGACGGCAGCATGACGATCACGGTGACCTTCGAGCAGGGCACCAATCCGGATATTGCCCAGGTGCAGGTGCAGAACAAGCTTGCGCTTGCGCAGCCCCTGCTGCCGCAGGAAGTGCAGCAGCAAGGCATCCGCGTGACCAAGTCGGTGCGCAACTTCCTGGTCATCGTGGGCCTGATTTCCACTGACCCCAAGGTCACGCGGGAAGACCTGTCGAACTACATCGTCTCGAATCTGCAGGACCCGCTTTCGCGCACCTACGGCGTGGGCGACTTCCAAGTGTTCGGCGCGCAGTATGCGATGCGGGTATGGATCGACCCGGCCCGGCTCAACAGCTACCAGCTCACGCCGCTGGACGTGAGCAGCGCCATCAGGGCGCAGAACGTCCAGGTGGCCTCCGGCCAGCTTGGCGGTTTGCCGGCGGTGCGGGGCCAGCAACTCAATGCCAGCGTGATCGGCAAGACCCGGCTGCAAACCAGCGAGCAGTTCGGCAACATCCTGCTCAAGGTCAACCCCGACGGCTCCCAGGTGCGCCTGAAGGACGTGGCCCAGGTGGGCCTGGGCGGGCAGGACTACAACATCAATGCGCAATACAACGGCCAGGCTGCCTCGGGCATTGCCGTGCGGCTGGCCGCGGGCGCCAACGCGCTGGAAACCGTGCGCGCCATCCGCAGGACGCTGGACGGGCTGGAGCCCTTCTTCCCGCCCGGGATGAAGGTGGTTTTCCCGTATGACACCTCGCCGGTGATCTCGGGCTCCATCCACGAAGTAGTGAAGACGCTGATGGAAGCCATCGTGCTGGTATTCCTGGTGATGTACCTGTTCCTGCAGAACGTCCGCGCCACACTGATCCCCACCATCGCCGTGCCGGTGGTGCTGCTGGGCACCTTCGGCGTGCTGGCGGCGTTCGGCTACACCATCAATACGCTGACCATGTTCGGCATGGTGCTGGCCATCGGGCTGCTGGTGGATGACGCCATTGTCGTGGTGGAGAACGTCGAACGCGTGATGGCCGAGGAAGGCCTGCCGCCCAGGGAGGCCGCAAGGCGCTCCATGGGCCAGATCCAGGGCGCGCTGGTGGGCATTGCCATGGTGCTCTCGGCGGTGTTCCTGCCGATGGCGTTCTTCGGTGGCTCGACCGGCGTGATCTACCGGCAGTTCTCCATCACCATCGTCTCGTCCATGGTGCTGTCCGTGCTGGTCGCGCTGATACTGACGCCGGCCCTGTGCGCCACCATGCTCGAGCCCATCGAAAAGGGCGATCATGGCGAGAACAAGGGCGGCTTCTTCGGCTGGTTCAACCGCAAGTTCATCTCGACCACCCAGGGCTACGAGCGCAGCGTGTCGGGCATCCTGAAGCGCCGGCTGCCTTTTCTGCTGCTCTACGTGGCCATCCTGGTGGGGATGGGCTTCCTGTTCACGCGCATCCCCACATCATTCCTGCCGGAAGAAGACCAGGGCGTGCTGTACGCCCAGGTGCAGACGCCGGCCGGCGCCACGGCCGAGCGCACGCAGAAGGTACTCGACCAGATGCGCGAATACCTGCTGAAGGAAGAGGGCGGCGTGGTGGAGTCGCTGTTCACCGTCAACGGCTTCAATTTTGCCGGCCGCGGCCAGAATTCGGGGCTGGCCTTCATCCTGCTCAAGCCCTGGGAGCAGCGCAGCGGGGACAGCACCAGCGTGTTCGACCTGGCCGCGCGCGCGCAGCGCAAGTTCATGAGCTTCCGCGATTCGATGTCATTCGCGTTCGCCCCGCCCGCGGTGCAGGAACTGGGCAATGCCATCGGCTTTGACCTCTACCTGCAGGACCAGGCCGGCATTGGTCACGTCGCGCTGATGAACGCGCGTGACAAGTTCCTGGCGCTGGCCTCGCAAAGCCCGGTGCTGCAGCGGGTGCGCCCCAATGGCCTGAATGACCAGCCGCAGTACCAGCTGGTGATCGACGATGAAAAAGCGCGCGCGCTTGGCGTTTCGCTGGCTGACATCAACAGCACGGTGTCGATCGCGTGGGGTTCCAGCTATGTCAACGACTTCATCGACCGCGGCCGGGTCAAGCGCGTCTACGTGCAGGGCCGCCCGGATTCCCGGATGAACCCGGACGATATCGACAAGTGGTTCGTGCGCAACGACAAGGGCGAGATGGTGCCGTTCTCAGCCTTTGCCGACGGCAAGTGGGCCTATGGCTCGCCCAAGCTGCAGCGCTACAACGGCGTGGCGGCGGTGGAACTGCTGGGGGAGCCCGCGCCCGGGCGCAGCTCCGGCGACGCCATGAAGGCGATCGAGGAGATCATGAAGCAGATGCCGCCGGGCGTAGGCTATGCCTGGACCGGCCTGTCCTATGAGGAACGGCTGTCGGGCTCGCAGGCGCCGGCGCTCTATGCGCTCTCGCTGCTGGTGGTGTTCCTGTGCCTGGCCGCGTTGTACGAGAGCTGGTCGATCCCGTTCTCGGTGATGCTGGTGGTGCCACTCGGCGTGATCGGCGCACTGGTCGCCACGCTGGGGCGGGGCTTGTCCAATGACGTGTTCTTCCAGGTGGGCCTGCTGACCACCATCGGCCTGTCGGCCAAAAACGCCATCCTGATCGTGGAGTTCGCCAAGAGCGAGTACGAACAGGGCAAGAGCCTGGTCGAGGCCGCCGTGGAGGCGTGCCGCTTGCGCCTGCGCCCCATCGTGATGACCTCGCTGGCCTTCATGCTCGGCGTGTTTCCGCTGGCCGTGTCGACCGGCGCCGGTGCCGGCAGCCAGCACGCCATCGGCACCGGCGTGATCGGCGGCATGATCACTGCCACGGTACTGGCGATCTTCTGGGTGCCGCTGTTCTTTGTCGTCGTCACCTCGCTGTTCGGGCGCAAGCGCAGGCCGGAGCCGCATGATGCTTCCCTGGAAAAAGGCGCGCTGGAATGAAGAAGACCTTGCTCTGCGCTGCCGCCATGGCCATGCTGGCCGGCTGCAGCCTGATTCCCAAATACGAGCGGCCGGCCTCGCCGGTGGAGGCGGCCTACCCGCAGGGCCCGGCCTACCTGCCAGCCGATGCCGCCGCAGATGCCGGCCAGGTGCCCGCGGTCGAGCTGGGCTGGCACGATTTCTTCGCCGATCCGCGCCTGCGCCGTCTCATCGAACTGGCGCTGCAGAACAACCGTGACCTGCGCGTGGCCGCCCTCAACGTGGAGGCGTTCGGTGCACAGTACCGCATCCAGCGCGCCGACCTGTTTCCCGCCGTCGGCGTGGCCGCGCAGGGCACGCGCCAGCGCATTCCCGCCGACCTGTCTCCCACCGGACAGCGGACGATCGGCAGCCAGTACGGCGTGTCGATAGGCACCACGGCGTGGGAGATCGACCTGTTCGGCCGCCTGCGCAGCCTCAGCGAAGCCGCGCTCGAGCAGTATTTCGCCAGCGACGAGGCGCGCCGCAGCGCCCAGATCTCGCTGGTGGCGAGCGTTGCCAGCGCCTACCTGACCCAGCGCGCCGACGAAGCCCTGCTGCAGCTCACCCGTGAAACGCTGGCCAATTACGAGCGCAGCTATGGCCTGACCCGGCGCAGCTACGAGGAAGGGATCGCTTCCCGGCTGGACCTGCGCCAGGCGCAGACCGCCGTGGAAACCGCCCGCGCGAGCCTTGCGCGTTATACCCGGCTGGTTGCCCAGGACCAGAATGCCCTGGTGCTGCTGCTTGGCACGTCCCCGCCCGCGGACCTGCCGGAAGGCCTGCCGCTGGAGCAGAAGCTGTTTGCCGATGTGCCGGCCGGGCTGCCCTCAGACCTGCTGCAGAACCGTCCCGACGTGCTCGCGGCCGAGCACCGGCTGCGCTCCGCCAACGCCGACATCGGCGCCGCGCGTGCGGCGTTCTTCCCCAGTATCAGCCTGACCGCATCGGCGGGCACCGCCAGCAGCCAGCTTTCGGGCCTGTTCGCGGCCGGCTCCGGCACGTGGCTGTTCCAGCCGCGGATCAACCTGCCGCTGTTTACCGCCGGCAGCCTGCGGGCGAGCCTGGACTTCGCCACCATCCAGAAGGACGTCAACGTCGCCCAGTACGAGCGTACGGTGCAGACCGCCTTCCGCGAGGTCGCCGACGGGCTGGCGGCACGCGGCACCTACACCAGCCAGCTCCAGGCCCAGATCCGCTTCGTGGAAGCCGCCCGGGACGCCTATGGTCTGGCCGACCGGCGCTACCGCACCGGTGTCGACAGCTACCTTGCCGTGCTGGACGCGCAGCGCTCGCTTTACAACGCGCAGCAACTGCTGATCCAGGCACGGCTCGAGCAGCTGACCAGCGAAGTCAACCTGTACAAGGCCCTGGGCGGCGGCTGGCACGACGCGGCCGGCAAGCGCGCCGATACGTCTGCGGCAGCCGCCGGACCAACCTGACGCGCTAGCCGGGCTCGCCGTGGAACGCCCTGCGCGGGAAGGTTTCGCTACGCGACGACAAGAGGCATTGCTGCCTCATGCGACACATCGTGCAATACCACGCGGCCACGCCCCGTCTGCTTGGCCGCATAGAGTGCCCCATCCGCAAAGCGATAAGCCGTTTCGAAATCCCGTGCCGGCGGCACTCCGCAAAGGCCGATACTCAGCGAGACAGCACTGCCGTCAGGCATCCGGATCGATTCAGCCTGGATGCGGATTCGCTCGGCCAGTTCAATGGCGTCGCTGCCCTCCACATTGCGCAGCACGATCGCAAACTCATCCCCGCCAAGGCGCCCGACCAGATCGCTCCCGCGTGTGTTGTGCCGCAGGACTTGGCCGATGCTTGCCAGCACGTTGTCGCCCTGGAGGTGACCGAACGTGTCATTGATCGCCTTGAAGTTGTCCACGTCCAATAGCAGGAAAGTCATCGCTCTGTTCGCGCTGGCTGCCTCCGCGACGGCCTTGGGGGCCTGGATCTCGAAGAACGATCGCGACATGACGCCCGTTTGCAGGTCGAAATTCGCACGCCGTTCAATGTCCTGATTGGCCGCACGCAGGCGCTGTTCGTTGCGACTCTGGATCAGAGAGAGCACGCCGCAGGTACGCAGGAAGGCGGCGAACACCGCGGTGAACGTTTGCAGGGGAAGCCACGTATCCTGTTGCCAGGAGATCACCGTATCCATATGGCGCAGCACATAGACCATGCGGCCGAAGAGCGCGGCACCGACCAGGAGGATGGCGAACAGCAGCAGTCCCTGAACCATGCGAAGTCCGGGGCCGCGCAAGCTCAGCACATAGGCCAGGAAGAGTGTCAGTTGTATCAGGAATGCGGCAGAGAACCCGATGACGCGCTGGGCGTAGGTCCATCCGTCAGTCCAGGTGACGATCCAGGCCAGGAAGATCAGCCCGGAGATGACCCAACGCAAGGCCAGCCCGGGCCAGATCGATTCGCGCCGAAACATCCGCAAGCCGGTTTCTATCGTGGGGACATTGCAGAAAATCAGCAAATTGGATCCCGCCAGGATGAGCCACGGCGGCAGTGTGCCCCATGAGAGCAGCAGCAGCGATGCGACGGAAAGCTGCAAGCCATCGAAGATCCACCAGCCAAGCCCCTTGTCGGTCCGGCCAGCCTGCCAGAAGCTTGCCAGGATGCAGGCCAGCAGCCCATGGGAAGCGAAGGCAAAGAAATAGCTGGTTCTGATATCCAGGGAGAACGTTAAATCGGCATTCATGCGGGTGCCTGTGTTGCGCTCGGGTGTGCTGCTGTCGAATCGGCATGCCTTTGCAAGCGACTCATGCCCCTTGCCGCAAGCCGGCGGCAGCGATTCTACGTCCGAACGCGTTCCATCTGGAACGGAAGAACCGGGCAGCATCCGGAGGCAGATTGCCTGCGATGGCTAGATGGGGTCGGCCAGGATTCGCGAAAGAATCCGGTGCATCTCCGCTAAGCGCCTGATTTGACTGGGAAAGTCGATCGATGGATGGAGTGGCGTGTCAACGCAAGGATCTGCCCGAACGCGGGCACCCGTCACGGACCAGCTCGCCCTGCGCCTGCAGGGGGCATCAGGGCGCATGGCCATGCCAGGTGTTGCGCGATAGCGCCAACCACATGTTCGCATTCGCGCTGCGGCACTTCCCGACCTAATATAGGCCATGCCATCGGCGGCACGGGGCCTTTCTATGATGATCGATCCGCCAGTCTTGCCATGTTGACGCGCAGAGCCTTCCTGCTCGGCGGTGCGGGCGCTGCCGGTGCGCTGGTGATCGGATGGGCCTGGCTGCCGCCGCGCCAGCGCCTGGCGGGCGGCGAGCCGCTGGCCGTGCGCGACGGGCAGTTCGCGCTGAACGGCTGGGTCAAGGTGGCGTCCGACAACACCGTCACGGTGGTGATGAACAAGGCCGAGATGGGGCAGGGCGTGCATACCGGCGCGGCGATGCTGCTGGCCGAGGAGATGGACGCCGACTGGTCGCAGATCCGGGTCGAGCCGTCGCCCATTGACAACCTGTACAACAACATCGAGGGCGTGGTCGCCAACCTGCCGTTCCGGCCGGACGAAAAGGGGTGGCCCAGGCGCGCCGCCGAATGGTTCACGCGCAAGGGCGTGCGCGAGGTGGGCCTGATGTTCACCGGCGGCTCCACCAGCATCAGGGACCTGTGGCATCCGATGCGCGAGGCCGGTGCCGCTGCGCGCATGATGCTGTGCGCGGCAGCGGCGAAGCAGTGGGACGTCAAGGCCGAAGCGTGCCGCGCGCAGGCCGGCAAGGTGGTGCATCCGTCGGGGCGCAGTGCCACCTTCGGCGAACTGGCCGCGGCAGCCGCGCGTGAGCCTTTGCCACGCCAGGTCGAACTGAAGGATCCGGCCGGCTACAGGCTCATCGGCACCCGCGCGGCGCGCCTTGATGCCCCCGCCAAGCTTCACGGCACAGCCAGTTTCGGTATTGACGTGGTGGCGGATGCGATGGTCTACGCCAGCGTGCAGATGTGTCCGACGCTGGGCGGCACGCTGCGGGGTTCCCCGCCCGACGACGTCAAGAAGTTGCCGGGCGTGCTCGACCTCGTCGCGCTGCCGCCGCTGCAGGGCGGCAGCGGCGGCGTGGCGGTGATCGCCAGCGATGCGTGGATCGCCATGCAGGCGGTGGAGAAGGTCCAGTGCAAGTGGGACGAGGGGGAGGCGCGGACCCTGTCGAGCGACGGCATCCGCGACACGCTGGTGAAGGCGCTTGACGCCTCCAGCCCGCGCGTCTGGTACGAGCATGGCAACGGGCGCGCCATGAAGCAGGGCAAGCCCGCCATCCAAATCTTGTACTCGGCGCCTTATCTCGCTCACGCCGCGCTGGAGCCGGTCAACTGCACGGTACTGGTCCAGGAGGACCGCGCCATCGTGTGGGCCGCCACGCAGATGCCCGGGCTGGCTCGCCGCTGCGTGGCGAAGACGCTCAGGCTGGACACGGACAAGGTCGAGCTGCGCCAGCAATCCATCGGCGGCGCCTTCGGGCGCCGGCTCGAGGTCGATTTCATCTGCCAGGCGGCCGCCATCGCCGCGAAGCGCAAGGGCGTGCCGGTGCAGACGATCTGGTCGCGCCCCGAGGACATGCGGCATGACTTCTACCGTCCGGCCAGCGTGTCGCGCTTCGAGGCGTGGCTCGACGGGAACCGCAAGGTCATCGCCGTGCGCAATATGTCGGCCAGCCAGTCAGTGCTGGAGGGCGTCGCGAAGCGCAACTTCGGCCTGCCCGACATCTTCGTGTCGCGGCTGGACAAGTCCACGGTGGAAGGCGCCTTCGACCAGGCTTACGACTGGCCGGACGTGTGGGTCGGCCACCAGACCGTGGACCTTGCCATCCCCGTGGGCTACTGGCGCTCGGTGGGGCACTCGCACCACGCGTTCTTCATGGAGAGCTTCGTCGATGAGCTGGCGGTGGCGGTCGGGGTGGACCCGCTCGACTACCGCATGAGCCTGCTCAGGGATGAGCGCCAGCGCGCGGTGCTGGAGCAGGCCAGAAAGATGTCGGGCTGGGGCCAGCCCTTGCGCAAGCAGCCTGGCGTGGTGAAGGTGGGGCGCGGCGTGGCCCTGCACGAGTCGTTCGGCAGCGTGGTGGCGCAGGTCGCCGAGGTGTCGGTGGACAACGCGGGGCAGGTCCGCGTGGATCGCGTTTACTGCGCCATCGATTGCGGCATGCCGGTCAACCCGACCCTGATCGAGCAGCAGGTCGAGGGCGGCATCGTGTTCGGGCTGTCGGCGGCGCTGTGGCAGAAGATCACGCTGAAGGCGGGCAAGGTGCAGGAGGACTACTACACCGCCTTTCCGGCCATGCGCCTGCGAGACTGCCCGGAGATCCAGGTACACGTGATGCCTTCGATGCGCCCGCCACAGGGGGTGGGCGAGTCCACCACGCCGCCGATCGCGCCGGCGCTGGCGAACGCCTTGTTCCATGCGACCGGCGAGCGCTTGCGCGACCTGCCGCTGCTGAAGACCCTGCCGCCCTCCGGAGCCTGCGATGTCAGACAATCAGATCAGTGTCAACGGTAAGAGCGTCGCAATCCGCTCGGACGGCTGCACGCCGCTGTTGTGGGTGCTGCGCTGCGAGCTCAAGCTGACCGGCACCAAGTTCGGCTGCGGCGTGGGGGTGTGCGGCGCCTGCGCGGTGCATGTCAACGGCAAGATGCTGCTGTCGTGCCAGCACCAGGCGAGCGAGATGGAAGGGAAGAAGATCGTCACCATCGAAGGACTTGACGGCCCCGAGGCGAGCGCCCTGCGGGCGGCCTGGCTGAAGCACGAGGTGGTGCAGTGTGGCTACTGCCAGAGCGCGCAACTGATGGCAGCGAGTGCGCTGCTCAAGCGCACACGGAATCCGAAGGAGACGGAGATCGCCGACCAGATGAGCTGCGTGATCTGCCGGTGCGGCACGTACCCGCGGATCAGGCGGGCGATTGCGGAAGCGGTGGGAATGTTGAGGGGGTGATGGTGGAACATTCCGGGTCAGCACCAGCGTCGCTATATCCGGGTGGTTCGCAAGCTGCGGCCGATGCTGCCGGCTCCGCGGCGATCCCTGCCGCGTCCGCTGCGACCGGGCGCGTGGAACTCTATACCCAAAGAGCCATGGTGAACTGGCTGAGCCCGCTACAGCTTCCATTTACGGCCATGCGCGTTGCCGTGGCGATGGCAATCGGCGCCTTTGCCGACCAGCGCATGGTGCAGGCTGCGCTCACCACACTGAATCCGAATCCGCCGCTCCCGGTGCCCGCTGACGGGCACGGCGGTGTCTGGGTCGACTATCTGGCCGACACGGGCGACGGTTGGGACTCGACATACTCCATGGCCTTGTGCGTCAGTCACGCGGTGACGCTGCGCGAGCAAGGTGTAACGCTGCCGCGGGCAAAGGTGCTGTTGCTCGGCGGCGACCAGGTGTATCCGACCCCCGCTCATGATGGCTATCGGACGCGCTTCGTCGATCCTTTCCGGGCGGCGTTCCCTGCGCCAGTCGAGACCGTGCGCGCCGTATACAGCGACCAGACGATCAAGTTGCCGCCGGATGCGCCGTGGATGGTCGCCACGCCTGGCAATCACGACTGGTACGATGGCTTGCGTGGCTTCGCCCGCTTGTTCTGCAGCGGCAAGCCCGTGGGCGGCTGGGAGACACGCCAGCGCACCGGCTACTATGCCTTGCAGTTGCCCGGCGGCTGGTGGATCTGGGGCCTGGACCTGCAACTGGAGTCGGAAATCGACCGGCCGCAGCGCGAGTACTTCCAGAAGCTGTGCACGGCGCTGCAGCCCGGTGACCGCGTGGTCTTGTGCGCGCCCGAGGCGAGCTGGATCGACGAGATGGAGCGCGTGCGCCGCGGCGAGCGGCGGGCCATGCCTTCGATCGAGGCCAAGACGCCGCGCTTTCGGAGCCTGAGCGAGATCGAGGGGATGCTGGGCGATCGGCTCGCAGTGGTGCTGGCCGGCAACTCGCACCATTACGCGCACTATGTGCCGCGAGAGGGCACGGCAGGACCGCATCGCATCACCTGCGGCGGCGGCGGGGCATTTCTTCACGGCACACACCTGCTGCCGGATCAACCGAGGCCTATCGTGGTGGGTCCGGCCAAACAGTTCTACGAGCTGAAGTCGGCGTATCCGGAAAAGGCGACCGCCCGGATATTGCGCAATCGCGCGTGGCAACTGCCTGCGCGCAACCTCTCGTTCTGTGCGCTGGTGGCGATCCTGTACTTGCTGTTCGACTGGATCATTCAAAGCGCGAGCCTGGTATCTGTTCCCGGGCGCGATCAACGCAGCTTCGTGGCCAGACTGGCCGACCTCGAAGTGACATTCGGGAATATCGGCGAGGTGTTCCACCAACTGTTCCGGGTCATGGCGCACAGTCCGGCGTCGGTGGTGTTCGCAGCGGCCATCGTCTTTAGTTGTGCTGCGCTGTCGACCAGGGATGTCAGGCGCGGCGTCCGGCTGGCGTGCGTTGTCGGCGCGTTGCATGGGCTGTTGCACCTGGCACTGGCAGTCGCGCTGCTATGGCTTATCTTGCGCCTCAACTTCCATGTCTTTGGCGCGGACAACGCGCCCCCCGTCTTGCTGTTCGTGGTCGAGGCCATGCTGCTGGGCGGCGCCCTCGGCGGGCTGCTGTTTGGGATCTGGATGGTGTTGGGCAATGCCCTGTGGCGTCTGCACCCCGAGGAGGTGTTCTCCTCCCAGCGCATCGCCGATTACAAGTGCTTCCTGCGGATGCGGTTCGAGGGTGGGCAATTGACGATCTACCCGCTCAAGCTGGAGAAGGTTTGCCGCCATTGGCAGCTGGGCGAGGGCGTCACGCAACTGGCGAAGGTCAGCAACACCTGGCGCGTGCGCGCCCAGCCCGGTGCGAGCGGCCCGCGCTTCGTGCCGGCAGACGGTCAGGTATCGCCGCCAGAGGCGGTGCGGATGATTGAGGAGAAGGCAATCATCGTCCAACGACAGGGAGCGTCTTGACGTCCTCCCCTGCCTAGAGGCAGGGGATTCCCACAGCTGGCGATGCACGTCCGCGTCGGAGAATGTTCAGCGCAGCATTGGTATCACGGTCATGCACGACACCACAGCTACTACAGGTCCACTCTCTTATTCGCAGTCCTGCGATACCTTTCGGCCGCGTCGTGCTGTCTTTCGAACCACACGCCGAACAGGACTGGGTAGAACCGCTTTCGTTCACTTCCTCAAACGTGGCCCCGTGCGCAATCGCTTTGTAGCGGAGCTTGTCCCGGAAGGACGACCAGGATGCGTCGTAGACGCTCTTCGCCATACTGGTTTTGGCGAGTTTCACAGCCGACACGTTGCCGACTGCGATGTAGTCGAAGCGTCGAACCAGATCGAGCGCGAGCTTGTGCTGGAAGTCGGCGCGGGCATTCGCCACCTTGGCATGCAGCTTGGCAATATGCCGCTTGTGCTGTCGCGCCCGCTGCGCCTTCGCCAGCCTTTCGGCGGCATGCCGGCCAAACCGGTCATTGGGAAGTTTCTCGCCGGTCGAGAGCGTGGCGAAGTCCTTCAAACCAAGGTCGATACCGACGCCAGCCTGAATCGGGCATGCTGGCACATCGGCAACCTCTATCACGACGTTGAGAAACCAGTTCCCGCGCCCATCCTGCGCAAAGTTCGTGCCGTCCTTGATCTTGCCTTCTGGCAACAGGCGGCTGTTGAACCCACGGAAGGTATTCCCGGCAAAGCGAAACGCCTCGCCCTCTCGTTTCAGCTCGCGACCCTTCAGCGGCACCCATCCCAGGGATTTCCTGCCGCGGTATCGCAGATAAGGACGGCGATGCTGGCTGCGCGATTTTGCGTACTGCTCGCACGTCGCGTTGACCGTGCCGGAATGGATGCCGAGTTCCTTGCTGCTGCCGGTGGTCAGCACGTTCAAATCGAACCCGCTCGGCCACTTCTTACCCCATTTGAGCGCATGCTTCTGCGTGTCATTGCAGAAGTTCCAGACGTAGTTCACCGCTCGGCTCTGCTTGTTAAGCAGGCCGTTGAGCGACTTCACCCGGTAGCGGTAGACAAGAATCATGCCGCACATTCTAACGTGGGAATGCCGCCTCGCGGCGGCGCTCCTTTCACTCCCCGCCATGAATGGCGGGGTTTCTCGGAGCAAGTCTGATGATGAGCAATGCGCTGGTCTACGACGTCGTCATCATCGGCAGCGGCTTCGGTGGTGCGGTCTCGGCGTGCCGGCTCGCGCAGGCCGGCCGCAAGGTGCTGGTGCTGGAGCGCGGCCGGCGCTGGAGCCCCGCGACTTACCCGCGCGACGAGAGTGACCCCTGGCTGTGGAACCAGGAGCACGCCAATCGCTTCAATGGCTGGGCCGATATCCGGACATTCTCTGATGTATGGGTCATCGCCGGGGCCGGAGTCGGTGGCGGCTCGCTGATCTACGCCAACGTTTCCGTGGAAGCCAGGCCGGAAGCCTTCGAGCAGGGCTGGCCGAAGGAGGTTACCTATGCCGGCCTGCAGGCCCACTACGAGGAGGTCGGGCGCATGCTCGCAGTGAGCGAAGTGCCGGATAACCAGTTGAGCGAGCGGACCCGGCTGTTGCGCGAGGGAGCGGAAGCCTGCGGATGGGGCGGGCGCTTCCGTAAATTGCCGCTGGCGGTGACATTTTCCGAGCATTGGGACCCCACACGAAAGAACGCCCGCGATGACCGTCATTCAGAGAGATTTCTGAACCAGCACGGCAGGTGGCAGGGCACTTGTGTCCATTGTGGCAACTGCGACGTGGGGTGCCAGGTATCGGCCAGGAATACGCTGGACCTGAATTACCTGGCGGTGGCTGAAGACAATGGCGCCGAGATTCTTCCATTGCACCTGGTAGACAGGATCGAGCCGCTGCAGCAGGGCTGGCGCGTAGGCTTCAGGAAGATCGACCCGGAGAACGAAACGACGAGCCCTGGCACAGTCACGGCCGCCAGGGTGATACTGGCCGCCGGCTCTATTGGCAGCACCGAACTTCTGCTGCGCTGTCGGGATGAGCATCGCACTCTTCCAGGGCTTTCCCGACAGTTGGGCTACGGGTGGTCGCACAATGGCGACTTCGTGACGCCAGCCTACTATGAGCACAGGACGATCTCTCCTGCTCATGGCGTAACCATCTCCGCGGCGATCGACTTGCTGGACCACAGCGGCCCGAACGGACAGGCGCTCTTCGTGGAGGACGGCGGAATCCCGAACCTCGCAGGCAACTTCATTCGGCGCCATATGAAGCGAACGCGTTCCCGCAAGCTGCGCGCCGTGTGGAAGGAGGTCGGAGGACTGTTTGATGACGGCGATCCGGTCGAGCGGATGATGCCCTGGTTCGGGCAAGGCGTGGACCCTGGCGATGGCCAACTGAGGCTGGGCCGCACGTGGTACGCACCGTGGCGTCGCGTGCTGCGGCTAAACTGGTCCTATCAGGCATCGGTGGCTGTCATCGAGGCCATGATTGCAGCGCATACGCAGCTGTCGGCAGCGACTGGCGGGGATCCGTGGGTGCCGCTCACCTGGCGACGGTGGCACAACCTGATCACACCGCACCCGCTGGGAGGCTGCAACATGGGGACCTCCGCAGCGGACGGAGTCGTCGATGCATGTGGCCGGGTATTTGGCTACAAGGGACTCTATGTCATGGACGGTGCGATCGTCCCGCGTCCGCTTGGCCTGAACCCTTCGCGCACCATCGCGGCGCTCGCGGAGCGTAACGTGGCGATGCTCCTGCGCGAGCAGGATTGACGCGGGGCCGCGACGCTCGCATTCCTGTGTCTTCAGCCTCTCTGCCTATACCGCAGAAACGCCGCCCGATTGCTGCGCCGTGCCAGGGGCCGGCGGCGCAGTGACAATCGAGCGCAGCGACGGGTTGGCGGGCCTGAGGGCGGCGAGGTCGGGAACGGGGCGGCGCAACGCTGGTAGCATGGCAAATGCAGCTTCCATCGCCTGGGCCGCACCCAGCGTCTCCAGGTCGCCCCGGAAGCGGCCGGTCACCTGCAGCCCGAACGGCATGCCGGCCTCGTCCGTGCCGCACGGCAGGGAAATGGCAGGGTGCGTGGTCAGTGTCACGACATAGGTCAAGGCCAGCCAGCGATAATAATTCTCCTGTTTCTCGCCATTGATGGTGTCCGCGAACAGCCTGGTCCATGCGAAGGGCGACACCGGCGTGGTTGGCGACAGGATCAGGTCGTATTCCTGGTAGGCCCGCTGGAAGCGCTGCAGGATACGGTTCTGCTCGGCCTGCGCCCACGCGCTGTCGGCCAGTGACATCTTCGCGCCGAGTTCGTAGTTGGCGCGGGTATTGGGGCCGAGACTGGCGGGGTCGCGCTGGTAGGCGTCATGCAAGCCGGCGACAAAGCTTTCGGCGCGCAGGACATCGAAGCAGCGGTGCACATCGCCAAGCTCGAAGCGGACCTCGTCGCATTGCCGGAACAGGTGGCGCATCTCTGCGATCCTGGCGCGGAACACGCGGCGGACACCGTCGTCTACCGCGCAGCTGCCGAAGTCTTCGGTCCAGCCGACCCGCAAGCTCGACAGGTCCACCGGTGCCGGCGACAGGTACGCTGCGGCGTCCACCGCGTAGCTCAAGGGATCGGTCACCGACACCCCGGCCGAAGCCGCCAGCTGCAGGCAGGTATCGGCAACGGTGCGTCCCATCGGCCCGACCACCGAGATCGGCGTCCAGCCCAGCAGTTTGCGCGAGTTGGGGACGATGCCCGGCGAGGGCCGGAATCCGACCACGCCGCACTTGGCCGCGGGAATGCGCAGCGAGCCACCGGTGTCCGACCCGGTGCAGACCGGCAGGAAGTCCGCGGCCAGCGCCGCGGCCGAGCCGCCGGAGGACCCGCCCGCATTGAGGTTCGGGTTGAAAGGATTGCCGGTCGCGCCCCAGACCGCGTTGCGCGAGTTCGCGCCGGCGCCCATTTCGGGAATATTGGTCTTGCCCACCACGATGGCACCGGCCGCCCGCAGCCGTTTCACCAGCACGTTGTCGTCGGTCGGCACGTGGTTGCGGAACAGCGGCGAGCCATAGGTGGTCAGCAGGCCCTCGGTGGCCTCCAGGTCCTTGACCCCTAGCGGCAGCCCGTGCAGCAGCCCGAGTGGTTCGCCCCGCAGCATGGCCTGTTCGGCGGCGCGCGCTTCCTTGCGGGCGCGCTCGAAGCAGGTTGCCGTGATGGCATTGATCAGCGGGTTATAGGTCTCGATGCGCGCGATGCACGCCTCCAGCAGTTCTACCGGCGAGATTTCCCTGGTGCCGATCAGTCGTCGGAGTTCGACCGCCGAGGCCGAGGTCAGTCTGTCTTGCGTGGTCATGGAACAGGTGTCTCCGGAGCCTTGCTGTCAGTCAAGCTTGATATGGGCGCGTTGCGCGATGGCACGCATCTGCGGGATTTCCTTGTCGATCATGGCCGCGACCTGCTTGCCGGGCGCGTAGTAGGGCTCGATGCCGTTCTCCGCCAGCTGGCTGCGCGTTGCCGGATCGGCAATGGTGTCTGCCAGCGCCTTTTCCAGCCTGGCCCGGACCTCCGCTGGCAGGCCGCGAGGCGCGACCAGCGCGATCCAGGTACTGGTGTCCATGCCCGGATAGCCGCTTTCGGCGACGGTCGGCACATTCGGCAGCAGCGACGAGCGCTTCGCCGTCGTGACCGCAATGGCCTTGATCTTGCCGGACTTGAGCTGTGGAATGGCCGCAGCCACCGTATCCACGCTGAAGGGGATCTGGCCACCCATCAGGTCGGTCATCGCCGGCGCGCTGCCCTTATAGGGCACATGCAGCAGTTTGGTGCCGGTGAGGTTCAGCAGCTCTTCGCCGGCAAAGTGGGCAGTGGTGCCGGCGCCGAACGAGCCGTAGGAATACTTGCCCGGGTCTGCCTTGACGGCGGCGACGAACTCCTTGAGGTTGTTCACCGGCACGTCGCGGTTTGCCAAAAGGATCAAGCCAGTCGACCCGATCATGCCGATGGGCTCGAAGTTCTTCTGAGGGTCGTAAGGCAGCTTTGCGTAGACCGCCGGATTGACCGTGAACGTGGTGCCGGACGTGGCCATCAGCGTGTAGCCGTCCGGTGCCGCTTTGGCCACGTAGCTCGCCGCGACAATGGTGCCGGCCCCGGGCCGGTTCTCAACCACCACGGTCTGGCCAAGACGCTCGCCGAGCTTGCGGGCGATGGTGCGGCCGACGATGTCGGTGGCACCGCCTGGCGGAAACGGCAGGACCAGCTGGATCGGCTTGGATGGATAGCCACCCTGCGCAGTGGCAGGGGCGGGCGCCAGCGCGGTTCCGGCAGCCACGCTGCAGGCCGTGAGGAGGAACAAGGTGCGGTGGGCGGGGGATCGCATGTTGATGCTCCGGCAGGGTAGGTATCGCGCAGCGCATAAGGGTGGGGGCACCGCGTGATCTCATCGTACGATCAATCCGGCGTGACATCGGCGCAATGTTTCGAAAGCTTGATTGCCGAAAAGGCAATCCATAAAATGAATCTGACCTTTGCTTCGCTTTCGCCCCGACCATGTCGTATCGCATCCTGCAGGAAACCGCCGTCCGCTACTTCCTTGAGGTCGTACGCACCGGCTCGGTCAAGGACGCCGCCCTCAAGCTGAACGTGGCGCCATCGGCGGTCAGCCGGCAGATCGCCAAGCTGGAGAGCGAGCTGGACACACTGCTGTTCGACCGGCGCGCGCGCGGCCTGGTACCCAATGCGGCGGGGGAGATGCTGGCGGCGCACGCCAAGCGCGCCCAGCAAGAGATCGATCGCGTCACGGGCGACATCCAGGCGCTGCGTGGCTTGCGCGTGGGGCAGGTCCACCTGGCAAGCGTCGAGGGCATCGCGCACGATTTCCTTCCGGCTCTGGCCGCCAGTTTCCGGGAGATATACGGTGGCATCCGCTTCGACCTGGACGTGTGCCCGCAAGGTGACATTGCCAGGCGCATTCGCGACGGCGAGGCGGATATCGGCGTCACGCTGAGCGGCCTCCCCGAACTCGATATCGAGGTGGAACTGCGCCACCCGGCCCCGGTGCTCGCGGTCATGGCGCCGGACCACCCGCTGGCGGGCCAGCGCCAGATCTCGCTGTCGCAGGTCATCGGCTATCCGCTCGCGCTGCCGCCCAAGGACAGCTCACTGCGGCAGTTGCTGGACACCAGTTGCAGCCGCCAGGGGCTCAGCTACCAGACCGTTTTTTCCAGCAATCACCTGGACTCGCTGGTCGGATTCGCTGCGGCGGGGGCCGGCATCATCACTTTCTACGGGGAGCTTTCGGTCCGGCGGCGGTTGAAGGAAGGGTCCATTGTCGCGGTGCCGCTGCGCGACCGGGAAATGAACGAGCGCTATATCGAGATCCAGACGCTGGCCCGGCGCAACCTCCCGCCCGCGGGGCGCGCGTTCGTGCAGCACCTGGCCGATGCCATCACGCGCATAGGCGACCCATGATTGCCGGATTGGCAACCATGGATTCCAATAATTGATTGCGATGGATATTCCGCCCGGACGCGCCGGCATTGCAGAATCAGGGCATTAGCATCCATTGCCTGACTCCCCATGACCCGGACCGCAAACCTGCCGTCCTCCAGGATCCGCATCTGCCATGGCCTCTAAAGACATCCTGGTACTTGGTGCCGGCATGGTCGGCGTCTGCACGGCGCTGGCGTTGCGCCAGCGCGGCCATGCGGTCGTGCTGGTCGACCGGCAGGCGCCCGGCAGGGAAACATCCTATGGCAACGCCGGCATCATCCAGCGCGAAGCGGTGCAGCCCTACGCCTTCCCGCGCGAGTGGATGGCGGTCCTTCGCGTCATCACCCGCCAGGGCAACGATGTCCACTATCACCCCGCGGCACTCGCCAGCCTGCTGCCCGCGCTGGCGCGCTACTGGCGTGAATCGGCGCCTGACCGGTACGCGGCCACCGTCACGGCATACAGTGCCCTGATCCGGCACTGCCTGACCGAGCACGAGCGGCTGATCGCGCTGGCCGGCGCACAGGACCTTGTGCGCAGAGCGGGGTGGCTGCAGGCGTATCGCAGCGCTGCGCCGTTCGACCAGGCGGCGCGCGCTGCGACGGAAGTCGCGCAGCGGCACGGACTCGATTGCCGGATTCTCGACCAGGCCGGGCTGATCGCTACCGAGCCTGCGTATTGCGGGCCAGTGGCCGGCGCCATTCACTGGCGCGATCCCTGGGCCATCGTTGATCCCGGCGAGCTGGTAAGCCGCTACGCGGCGCTGTTCAGCAAGGAGGGCGGAATCTTTAGCCGCGGTGATGCCGCAACGCTGAAACAGACGGAAGGCGGCTGGACCGTGGAGACGGAAGATGGTCCGGTCAAAGCTGCCGAGGCCGTGATTGCGCTTGGGCCGTGGGCAACGACCCTTACCACACCGCTTGGCTATCGTTTCCCGCTATTCGTCAAGCGGGGATACCATCGCCACTATGCCGCTGAGCCGATGCCGTCCATGCCGCTGCTCGATGTCGAGAACGGCTATATGCTGGCGCCGATGCAGCGCGGCCTGCGTCTGACAACGGGGGCCGAGTTCGCGCACCACGATGCCACGCCGACCCCCATCCAGCTGCAGAATGCCGAGCGCCACGCCCGCGAGCTGGTGCGCCTCGGTGCGCCAGTCGAAGACACGCCCTGGCTCGGCGCCCGGCCATGTGTCGCCGACATGCGGCCGATCGTCGGCAGGGCCCCGCGCCATCGTGGCCTCTGGTTCAACTTTGGCCATGGCCACCAGGGCTTCACGCTCGGCCCCGTCACGGCCCGGCTGCTTGCCGAACTGATGGACGGTGAGCAACCGTATGTCGATGCCCGCCCGTATGATCCGATCCGCTTCGGCGCGTGAGACGGCTATGCTCAAAGGGGAGTGAAAGCGGATCATGCACCCTCGACACCTTCAGCCCGGCACCCTGTGGCCGGCGATCTTGCAGCGGACGGCGCACGCCTTGCGGAGCGGGGCGTTGTGCCCGATCGAGACCACCGAGGCGGCGATCGAGGACGGCGGCGTGCGGTTCCTGGTCCGCCAGGTGTCCAGCCTGGCGCGCAAGGACAAGGCACGCGGAACGAGCAGTGCCGGGGGCAATCCATTCCTGCCCTATGACCCGGAACTGTTTGTTGCGGATATCTCCGACACCCATGTGGCCTTGCTCAACAAGTTCAATGTCATCGAGCATCATCTGCTCATCGTCACCCGGCGCTTCGAACCGCAGGAATGCCTGCTGACCGTGGCTGACTTTGAAGCACTGCTGGCTTGCATGGCGGAATTCCCGAGCCTGGGCTTCTACAACGGCGGGGCAGCCGCGGGAGCGAGCCAAGGCCACAAACATCTGCAGATCGTGCCGTTGCCGCTCGCCGAGGGTGGCCGGGCGCTGCCGATTGGTCCCTTGCTGGCGTCGGCACGGATCGCCGGCGCCATCGGCGTCGTTCCCGGCCTGGCATTTGCGCATGCGTTTGCGCCGCTGGATCTGTTCGCGGGGCCCGTGGAAGAGGTGGCGCGCACGGCGTGCGAGCGCTACCGCGCGCTGCTTGATGCGGTTGGCGTGCGGGCGGTCGATGTCGAGGGCGGGCTGAGCCAGTCTGCGCCGTACAACCTGCTGGTCATGTCCGCAGGGCTGTTGCTGGTGCCGAGATCCCGGGAGTGCGTGGAAGGCATCTCGGTCAATGCCCTGGCGTTCGCCGGCTCGCTTTTTGTCCGGGATGCGGCGCAGATGCAAACCATTGAGGACCTTGGCCCGATGCGTCTCCTGCGGCGAGCCGCGGCAGGGGCGGGGCAGGGCGGGACAGCCGCCTAGCTGCCCCTGACGTGATCCTACGCGGCCTGATTTGCAGCCGGCTGCCGCGCGGCCGCTTTTTGCCCGGCATGCTTGCTGCGCCGGGTAGCACGCAGCACCAGCAGCACCACTGGCAGGATCAGCACGCCCTTGATCAGTTCCGGGTCCAGCGGGAGGTGCACCGCATGCAGCGCCTTGAGCCCGGTCCCCGCGAGAGACAGCACGTAGTAGGAAATGACCGCGACCGACAGGCCTTCGACCGCGTGCTGCAGCCGCAGCTGGCTGCGCGCGGTCTGGTCCATGCCTTCGAGCAGGCGCGTGGTGTCCTGCTCCTGCGCGAGGTTGACGCGCGTGCGCAGCAGGTCGAGCGCGCGCGCCACGCGGCCGGCAAACTGCTCGTGCCGCGCCCAGACCGACCTGCACGTCTCCATTGCAGGCGCGAAGCGGCGCTCCATGAATTCGGCGATGGTCGGTATGCCTTCGATGCGCTCTTCACGCAATTCCTGGATGCGCGCCAGCACCAGCTTCTCGTATGCGCGCGACGCGCTGAAGCGGTTGCCGGATTCCGCCAGTGCCTCGATGCGGACCGCCAGGTGCGTCAGCCGCTCCAGCAACTCGGCATCGTGGCGGCCGCCCTGGCTCGTGTCCATGCTGCGCATCAGCGGCGCGAGCGAGCGCTGCAGGTTGTCCACGCTGCGGCCCAGGTCACGCGCCACCGGCAAGGCCAGCAGCGCCATCATCCGGTAGGTCTCGATTTCATACAACCGCTGCAGCAGCCGTCCGCCTTGCACTTCGCGGAAGCCGTTGTCGATGACCAGGAAGCGCGAAAAGCCGTCGGGCGGGATGGTCCAGTCGCAGAACACCTCACCGCCGCCCAGAACGTGGCTGCCCGCCAGGATGGGGCCGTCGATCCATTGCCTCACGTTGTCGCGGGCATGGGCCGCGGCCTCGCCCGAGACCAGTTCCATGCGCAGCGCCACCAGGCGTTTGCCGGCGAAGCTGTCGAACCAGTCGGCTGGGATATGGGAGGTGGCCAGGTCGGAGAAGTAGTCCGCGTCACCACGCCGCGCCACGAACGTGAAGGTGGAGAACTCGGTGTGCCGCTCCCACTTCAGCTGCTTGTCATCGCCCCATCGTCCTGAATAGTGGGTCACGCCGTCGGCCGGGTCTTCCAGCCCGGTCAGCCGGCACAAGGAGGCCAGCAAGGCATGGTGGACGGCGGTATCGCCGTCGGCATAGATGGCGAAGTGCGTCAGCGAGGCGGAGCCGCCGATGCGCAGGAAGGGGCGGGCATGCAGTTCGCGCGCAAGGCTGTCGCGCAAGGGGTGGTCCATGATCGGCTGTGGCATAGGTCGTCAACGTTTTTGGCCAGTATGCCCGAGGGCCAATGATTAAGAAAAACGCGCAATATTGATCTGTTGCTTCAGCTTTTCTGATACCAATGAAAGCGCTTGACCTAGATGTGCTGGCCATGATGGTGGCGGTTGCCGATACGGGCAATATTTCCCGTGCCGCGGAACTCGTGCACCGGTCGCAGTCGGCGGTCAGCATGCAGATCAAGGCGCTCGAACAGGCTTTGGGCAAGCCACTGTTCGTGCGCAAGCCGAGAAACGTGGTGCTGACCCTGGAAGGCGAAGTACTGCTGGGCTTCGCGCGCCGCATGCTGGCCCTGCGCGACGAGGCCTGGGCGGCCGTGGTCCGCCCCGACGTGACCGGGCGCGTGGTGCTCGGCATGCCGGACGACTATGCCTCATCCCTGCTGCCCGCGATCCTGAAGAAATTCTCGGCGACCTACCCCAAGGTCGAGATCCAGGTCATTGGCTTGCCGAGCGTGGCCCTGGCGCCCATGGTCAAGGACGGATCGGTCGACCTGGTCTGTGCAACGCGAGTGAAGGGGTTGTCCGGGGAGTTCATCCGGCTGGAACCGATGGTGTGGGCCGCATCGCCGGCGGCGCACGAAATCTGGAACGAGCGGCCGCTGCCCATTGCCGTGTTCCAGTCGGGCAGCGTCGCCCGCGACATTGCGATCCGCAGCCTGGCGCAGGCCAGGATTGCCTATCGCATGTCCTATGAAAGTCCCAGCCTGCTCGGCCTGCTCAGCATGGTCGAAGCTGGACTGGCGGTGGCGCCGCTCGCGCGATGTGCCGTTCCGGCCCGTTTCACCATCCTGGGCCAGGCCCAGGGGCTGCCCGATCTAGCCGGGCTGGAGCTGGTGCTGGCGCGCAGCGCAAAGTCGAAGCGGCCGCCTTGTGACTTCCTCGCTGAACAGATCCTGTCCGAGTTGCAGCGCTGGCAAGCGTAATGAGGCAGTCGCCCTCGTCGGCAGGGCCCCAAGGTACTGACGCAAGTTACTCGCGCAGCGGCGGCAAGTGACAAAAGAGGCTCTTTCAAGTTCTTTTCAAAAACGCTTGCAAGGCAGGCATCCAGGCATTAATATTCGCCCCCTCGTTCGCAAGGCACCGCGCAACGGGGGTGGGAAAAGACTTGCAAGGATTGACGACTTGCAAGGATTAACTCGACTCGAAAGAGTGTGCCTTGCAGAACAGAATAAAGAATTTCTCGAAAATGATTGATTAATCGCAGAAACTTCTTTATAGTCTTGTTTCTCCGCTGCAAACAAAACGCAGCAACGCAAACGGCAAAGCCGGGTGCGGCCCGAAAGGGCGGGTTCTTTAACAACCAAACAACCGATAAGTGTGGGCGCTTGATAACGGATGCGGAAGACTTCGGTCTTTTAGCTTTACAAGTTATACAGTGCTCGCACAGCAAAACGTGACTGGATCTTCGGATCTGGTCAGTCAGTTTTCTGAGAGTGAGCGACCGCTCGAAAGAGCGAGGACCCGCGAGGGTCCACACAGAGATTGAACTGAAGAGTTTGATCCTGGCTCAGATTGAACGCTGGCGGCATGCCTTACACATGCAAGTCGAACGGCAGCACGGGCTTCGGCCTGGTGGCGAGTGGCGAACGGGTGAGTAATACATCGGAACGTGCCCTGTAGTGGGGGATAACTAGTCGAAAGATTAGCTAATACCGCATACGACCTGAGGGTGAAAGCGGGGGACCGCAAGGCCTCGCGCTACAGGAGCGGCCGATGTCTGATTAGCTAGTTGGTGGGGTAAAAGCCTACCAAGGCGACGATCAGTAGCTGGTCTGAGAGGACGATCAGCCACACTGGGACTGAGACACGGCCCAGACTCCTACGGGAGGCAGCAGTGGGGAATTTTGGACAATGGGGGCAACCCTGATCCAGCAATGCCGCGTGTGTGAAGAAGGCCTTCGGGTTGTAAAGCACTTTTGTCCGGAAAGAAATGGCTCTGGTTAATACCCGGGGTCGATGACGGTACCGGAAGAATAAGCACCGGCTAACTACGTGCCAGCAGCCGCGGTAATACGTAGGGTGCGAGCGTTAATCGGAATTACTGGGCGTAAAGCGTGCGCAGGCGGTTTTGTAAGACAGGCGTGAAATCCCCGAGCTCAACTTGGGAATGGCGCTTGTGACTGCAAGGCTAGAGTATGTCAGAGGGGGGTAGAATTCCACGTGTAGCAGTGAAATGCGTAGAGATGTGGAGGAATACCGATGGCGAAGGCAGCCCCCTGGGACGTCACTGACGCTCATGCACGAAAGCGTGGGGAGCAAACAGGATTAGATACCCTGGTAGTCCACGCCCTAAACGATGTCAACTAGTTGTTGGGGATTCATTTCTTCAGTAACGTAGCTAACGCGTGAAGTTGACCGCCTGGGGAGTACGGTCGCAAGATTAAAACTCAAAGGAATTGACGGGGACCCGCACAAGCGGTGGATGATGTGGATTAATTCGATGCAACGCGAAAAACCTTACCTACCCTTGACATGCCACTAACGAAGCAGAGATGCATTAGGTGCCCGAAAGGGAAAGTGGACACAGGTGCTGCATGGCTGTCGTCAGCTCGTGTCGTGAGATGTTGGGTTAAGTCCCGCAACGAGCGCAACCCTTGTCTCTAGTTGCTACGAAAGGGCACTCTAGAGAGACTGCCGGTGACAAACCGGAGGAAGGTGGGGATGACGTCAAGTCCTCATGGCCCTTATGGGTAGGGCTTCACACGTCATACAATGGTGCGTACAGAGGGTTGCCAACCCGCGAGGGGGAGCTAATCCCAGAAAACGCATCGTAGTCCGGATCGTAGTCTGCAACTCGACTACGTGAAGCTGGAATCGCTAGTAATCGCGGATCAGCATGCCGCGGTGAATACGTTCCCGGGTCTTGTACACACCGCCCGTCACACCATGGGAGTGGGTTTTGCCAGAAGTAGTTAGCCTAACCGCAAGGAGGGCGATTACCACGGCAGGGTTCATGACTGGGGTGAAGTCGTAACAAGGTAGCCGTATCGGAAGGTGCGGCTGGATCACCTCCTTTCAGAGCGTGCATCCCAAGTCGAGCGTTCACACTTATCGGTTTGTTTGTGGTTAAGGCCGGGTGGCCAAATGAAAGCGCTTCGCAAGAGCGCTTTCATTTGGCATTGCCAAGCGATCGCAAGATCGGCTGTTCTTTAACAATATGGGATGTAGTAAAGGTGTCGCGAAGCGTTGATGAGACGCTGCAGTACCAAACGCGATACCGGGTTGTGATTGTATCAACCAAAATGTATTTAAGTGATCGAAAGATGACTTGGAATACGGCACAAATGCGAGAACTCATCCTGTAGCGACTGTTTCGAGCAATCGAGACACACTCGTTATAGGGTCAAGCGAACAAGTGCATGTGGTGGATGCCTTGGCGATCACAGGCGATGAAGGACGCGGTAGCCTGCGAAAAGCTTCGGGGAGCTGGCAAACAAGCTTTGATCCGGAGATGTCCGAATGGGGAAACCCGGCCCGTATGGGTCATCCCTGACTGAATACATAGGTCAGGGAAGCGAACGCGGCGAACTGAAACATCTAAGTAGCTGCAGGAACAGAAATCAACCGAGATTCCCAAAGTAGTGGCGAACGAAATGGGAAGAGCCTTGTACTCTTTAGCAGCATTGTTAGCAGAACGGGATGGAAAGCCCGGCCATAGCAGGTGATAGCCCTGTATGCGAAAACAGCGTTGTGGAACTAGGTGTACGACAAGTAGGGCGGGACACGTGAAATCCTGTCTGAAGATGGGGGGACCATCCTCCAAGGCTAAATACTCGTGATCGACCGATAGTGAACCAGTACCGTGAGGGAAAGGCGAAAAGAACCCCGGGAGGGGAGTGAAATAGATCCTGAAACCGCATGCATACAAACAGTCGGAGCCTGGCAACGGGTGACGGCGTACCTTTTGTATAATGGGTCAGCGACTTACATTCAGTGGCAAGCTTAACCGATTAGGGAAGGCGTAGCGAAAGCGAGTCCGAACAGGGCGTTGAGTCGCTGGGTGTAGACCCGAAACCAGATGATCTATCCATGGCCAGGTTGAAGGTGCGGTAACACGTACTGGAGGACCGAACCCACTAACGTTGAAAAGTTAGGGGATGAGCTGTGGATAGGGGTGAAAGGCTAAACAAATCTGGAAATAGCTGGTTCTCTCCGAAAACTATTTAGGTAGTGCCTCGTGTCTCACCTTCGGGGGTAGAGCACTGTCATGGTTGGGGGGTCTATTGCTGATTACCCCGCCATAGCAAACTCCGAATACCGAAGAGTGCAATCACGGGAGACAGACATCGGGTGCTAACGTCCGGTGTCAAGAGGGAAACAACCCAGACCGCCAGCTAAGGTCCCCAAATATAGCTAAGTGGGAAACGAAGTGGGAAGGCTAAAACAGTCAGGAGGTTGGCTTAGAAGCAGCCACCCTTTAAAGAAAGCGTAATAGCTCACTGATCGAGTCGTCCTGCGCGGAAGATGTAACGGGGCTAAGCTATATACCGAAGCTGCGGACGCACAGTAATGTGCGTGGTAGGAGAGCGTTCCGTAAGCCTGTGAAGGTGTCTTGTAAAGGATGCTGGAGGTATCGGAAGTGCGAATGCTGACATGAGTAGCGATAAAGGGGGTGAAAGGCCCCCTCGCCGTAAGCCCAAGGTTTCCTACGCAACGTTCATCGGCGTAGGGTGAGTCGGCCCCTAAGGCGAGGCAGAGATGCGTAGCTGATGGGAAGCAGGTTAATATTCCTGCACCGTCGTATGATGCGATGGGGGGACGGATCGCGGAAGGTTGTCCGGGTGTTGGAAGTCCCGGTCCCTGCATTGGAGAAGGCGCTCAGGCAAATCCGGGCGCGGAATTCAAGGATGTGGGGCGAGCGGCCTAGTGCTGCGAAGCAATTGGAAGTGGTTCCAAGAAAAGCCTCTAAGCTTCAGTCATACGAGACCGTACCGCAAACCGACACAGGTGGGCGAGATGAGTATTCTAAGGCGCTTGAGAGAACTCGGGAGAAGGAACTCGGCAAATTGGTACCGTAACTTCGGGATAAGGTACGCCCTGGTAGCTTGACTGGCCTGCGCCAGAAGGGTGAAGGGGTTGCAATAAAATGGTGGCTGCGACTGTTTAATAAAAACACAGCACTCTGCAAACACGAAAGTGGACGTATAGGGTGTGACGCCTGCCCGGTGCCGGAAGATTAAATGATGGGGTGCAAGCTCTTGATTGAAGTCCCGGTAAACGGCGGCCGTAACTATAACGGTCCTAAGGTAGCGAAATTCCTTGTCGGGTAAGTTCCGACCTGCACGAATGGCGTAACGATGGCCACACTGTCTCCTCCCGAGACTCAGCGAAGTTGAAGTGTTTGTGATGATGCAATCTCCCCGCGGCTAGACGGAAAGACCCCATGAACCTTTACTGTAGCTTTGCATTGGACTTTGAACCGATCTGTGTAGGATAGGTGGGAGGCTTTGAAGCGTGGACGCTAGTTCACGTGGAGCCGTCCTTGAAATACCACCCTGGTTTGTTTGAGGTTCTAACCTTGACCCGTGAATCCGGGTCGGGGACAGTGCATGGTAGGCAGTTTGACTGGGGCGGTCTCCTCCCAAAGTGTAACGGAGGAGTTCGAAGGTACGCTTGGTACGGTCGGACATCGTACCTAAAGTGCAATGGCAAAAGCGTGCTTAACTGCGAGACCGACAAGTCGAGCAGGTGCGAAAGCAGGACATAGTGATCCGGTGGTTCTGAATGGAAGGGCCATCGCTCAACGGATAAAAGGTACTCTGGGGATAACAGGCTGATACCGCCCAAGAGTTCATATCGACGGCGGTGTTTGGCACCTCGATGTCGGCTCATCTCATCCTGGGGCTGTAGCCGGTCCCAAGGGTATGGCTGTTCGCCATTTAAAGAGGTACGTGAGCTGGGTTTAAAACGTCGTGAGACAGTTTGGTCCCTATCTGCCGTGGGCGTTGGAATCTTGACGGGGGCTGCTCCTAGTACGAGAGGACCGGAGTGGACGTACCGCTGGTGTACCTGTTGTCTCGCCAGAGGCATCGCAGGGTAGCTATGTACGGAAGAGATAACCGCTGAAAGCATCTAAGCGGGAAACTCGCCTGAAGATGAGGATTCCCTGGAGGCTTGACCTCCTTGAAGGGTCGTTCGAGACCAGGACGTTGATAGGCTGGGTGTGGAAGCGCAGTAATGCGTTAAGCTAACCAGTACTAATTGCCCGTAAGGCTTGATCCTATAACCAGTGTGTTTCACCTGGTGTGTGTGATCGCGACTGTGCCGAAACAGTTGACACAAGACGCACAACCCCAACTACATCCCTATTCGCAGCGTTGACCTCAACCTCAGCGCTGCAACCCCTCATGCCTGGTGACCATAGCGAGCTGGAACCACCCCTTCCCATCCCGAACAGGTCCGTGAAACAGCTCCGCGCCGATGATAGTGCGGATACCCGTGTGAAAGTAGGTCATCGCCAGGCTCTTATTCCCAAAACCCCTCGACAGCGTGTGCTGCGAGGGGTTTTGTCTTTTCCGGCTCGGAATCTTGCGGGCTCAGTAGTCCGCCAGCTTCTCGCCGTCGACTTCCATGAGCTGGTCCAGGCGCAGGGTCTCGCCAGTCTTGAGCGTCAGATATTCGGCGCCGCCCCGGCTGTACACGTCGGTAATGGTCGCGGTGCGCTGCTGGAGCAGGCCATCGGCGTCGCGGTAGTGGATCTGCGCGGGCCTGCGCACGGTGGCGAGGTCCTCCAGGCGGTCGTGGAACTCGCAGCTGATCGGGCTGTACTGGGCGGCTGTGCTGGTCATGGCCATGGGTCCTGTGTGCTGGTTCATTCGCTGTCTTTCACCGACTGGATCAGGTTGTTGCGCAGCGACGCAACTGCCTTCTGGATCCGGGCGAATTCGTCCGGGGCCAGGCCGGTCGCTCCGGCGAGGCTGGATTCCAGGCGCCGCTCGCGCAGCTTGCGGCCGGCCTTGGTCAGGCGCACGCGTACCTGGCGCTCGTCTTCGGGGTCGCGCTGCCGCTCCACATAGCCCATCGCCTCCAGCTTCTTCAGCATCGGCGTCAGGGTGTTCGATTCGAGAAACAGCTTCTCTCCCAGGCTGCCGACGGTCTGGTCGTCCTGCTCCCATAGCGCAACGATGGTGATGTATTGCGTATAGGTCAGCCCCAGTTGCTCAAGGACCGGTTTGTAGGCCTTGCCGAAGGCGAGGTTCGCGGAATAGACCGCGAAGCACAGGAAGTCTGAGAGCGTCGGCGTTGCGGCGGGCTTGTCGGTGGGTTTCATTTGCTGCCTCGTTGGCCAAAGACGGATGGATCGCAAGCGTCGATTATAGATCGTGTGCGATTTGATCGCGGGTGCTAAAAGTTTCCGCGGCGGCGGATTCCTGGTGCCCGAAGGTAGGGCGCCAGGAACCGGCAGAGAATCATGCGCACGATCTGGCCTCCGCGGCGCTACGCGGTCTCAGGCGCGTGCGCCGTCGAGGTAAGGGTCGACCTTGCCGCGGGCGCCGTCGTAGTATGGACTGCGCGTGCCGTGTACCGAGCGTGCGCCGTCGGTGTACGGATCGGCTGTGCTGGTGACCGAGCGTGCGCCCTCGGTGAAAGGGTCGCGCGCCGAACCGGCGGCTTGCGCGGCGGCGGCGGTCAACAGGGCGGCGGCGACAACGGTGTAGCGGGCGATGGAGGTGAGCGTGGTCATGGTATGCATCCTTGTATCATGTGATCTTTAGTCGTATGTGATTACATCGCATACGACTAATTTGAAATAGCGAAAGGGTCAGGGATCAGGGAGTTACGACGTAAACACGTTCAGCGCCACCTCGATATTGCCCCGGGTTGCCTTCGAGTAGGGGCAGATCGCATCGGCGGCGTGAGCGAGTCGCGTAGCGACATCCTGCGGCAGGCCCGGCGCGCGCAGGTTCAGGCGTGCCTGCAGGAAGTATTCCGCGCCGGTCTGGCCCAGGTCGACTTCGATGTCCACGGCCAGGTCGGACGGCAGTTCCAGCTTCATCTCCTTGGCCACCAGGCCGACTGCGGCGATGTAGCACGCCGACCAGGCGCCCGCGAACAGTTGTTCCGCGGTCGGGTGGGGTTGGACGGTCGTGAACACGTGCGCCGGGGTGGTGCTGTTGCCGGGCGACAGCGCGATGTCCAGCGTGCCGTTGTGGCCGCGCGAGGTAGCGCCGGCGCTGCTGTGCATGGTGTGGGTCTTGCCGGTGGCGAGGACTTTTTCGATCTTGCTCATGGAATGGATCTCTGGTGGTTGTCAGCTGTATTTAAATCGCATCCGTTTAGATCGCATGCGATGAAAGGCATATTGGAACATGGGTCTTCCCTTGTCAAGGAAAAATATCGTGTCCGAAAGAGGGCCGGAAATGCGTCCTTGCCTACGCTTGCGCAGTGCCGTTTGACATCTTAAGACGACTGGTCATATTATTCGGCCATGGCACGCACTGCAGACAAGACCGACATCCCCAACCGTTTGACGAAGGCGGGGCGCGAACTGTTTACGCGCCACGGCTACAACGCCACCGGCATCCAGCAGATCACCGACCACGCCGGCGTGCCGAAGGGGTCGTTCTACAACCATTTCGAGAGCAAGGAAGCGTTCGCGGCGGTCATCGTCGCCCAATACGCGGGTTTCCTGCAGCGGTCGTGGGAGGCGATGATCGATGAGGCGCCGTCTGCGCCAATGGCAGCGATCCGCTATGTCTTTGCCCGGATGATTGCGTACCACGAATCGAGGAAGCTGCAGGCTGGGTGCCTGATAGGCAACTTCGCGGCGGAGATCGCCTTGTCGAGCGAAGTCTGCCGGGCCGCCCTGCAAGCCGCGCAACTGGCGTGGCGCGAACGCCTCGCCGGCATGATCTGCGAGGCCCAGGCGCACGGCGATATCCGCGCAGACATCGCAGCTGCCGAGCTATCCGGGCTGGCGTGGGATGCCTGGGAGGGCGCCTTGCTGCGCATGAAGCTCGAATGCTCTGTCGAGCCGCTGCGCCGCAGCGTCGACCTGATGTTTGACCACCTGTTCCAGCCGGCCGCTAACGGCGGTTCTGGCCGCAACAAGCCATAGACCAACCACGGAGTAAGTGATTCATGGGTGTACAGAACGAAGCCTTCCTCGCCGACGCGCTGTTCCAGCCGATCAAGCTGGGCAAGCTCGAACTTGCCAACCGCATGGCCATGGCGCCGCTCACGCGCAGCCGGGCCGACGACAACCTGGTGCCGACCGACATGGTGGTCGAGTACTACAGCCAGCGCGCCAGCGTGGGCCTGATCATCGCTGAAGCCACGCAGGTCTCAACCACTGCCCAGGGCTACACCAATACGCCGGGCATCTACACCCCCGAGCAGATCGCTGCCTGGAAGAAGGTGACCGACGCGGTCCACGCGAAGGGCGGCAGGATCTTCCTGCAGATCTGGCACACCGGGCGCATGTCGCACACGCACTTCCAGCCGGACAACCAGCCCCCGGTCGCACCGTCGGCCATCGCCGCCAATGCCAAGACCTACATCAACGGCAAAGGCTACGTCGAATGCTCGGTCCCGCGTGAGCTTGAGGCTGCGGAGATCGCTGGCATCGTGGACGACTTCCGCATCGCTGCGGCCAACGCCGTTCGGGCTGGCTTCGACGGCGTCGAAGTCCATGGTGCGCACGGCTACCTGCTTGACGCTTTCCTGCGCGACGGCACCAACAAGCGCACCGACGCGTATGGCGGCAGCATCGAAAACCGCGCGCGCTTCCTGCTTGAAGTCATGGCTGCCGTGGTCAAAGAGATCGGTGCAGACCGGGTCGGCGTTCGCCTGGCACCGGTGTCGCCCGTCAACGACGCGCTTGAGAGCAATCCGCAGCCGCTATTCGAACATGTCGTGCGTGAACTGGAGAAGCTGCACCCGGTGTATATCCACGTCGTGGAAGGCCACACCGGCGGCCCGCGCGACAACGCGCCTTTCGATTATGAAGCGCTGCACCGCCTGTACACCGGCGTATGGATGGTCAACAACGGCTACTCCAAGGAGATGGCCGAAGAGGCGATTCGTCGTGGCAGTGCCGACATGGTCTCGTTCGGCCGCAAGATGATCACCAATCCTGACCTGCCGCGCCGCTTCCGCGAAAACAAGCCGCTGAACCGTCCCTTTGAAGACGCTTCGCTGTACGGCGGCAATGGTGCGCACGGCTACGTCGACTACCCGGAACTGGGCTGACGCCAGCAAAAAAGCGCCCTTTGGAGCCGGGAGAAATACGTTCCAAAGGGCGCACAAGCGCGTTTGAAGATGGCGGCCTGCCTGAGGCAGGCTAGCTGTGCACGGGCTTATGCCAGGGCGCCGTCGGTATAGACGTCGAACTTGCGCGCGGGGTCGGCTGAAGGACCGCTGCGGTCCATGCCGGCCAGGGCGCCGTCAGTGTAGATGTCGAATTTGCGGGCAGGATCGGCCGACACGCCACCGCGGTCCAGGCCGGAAACGGACTGCTCGTTGACGGCTGGAGCCTCAACGCGGGTACCGTCGATGAAAACGTCGAAGCGGCTGGCCCGCGCACCGTCGCTATAGACGTCGCGCATGTCGACGCGGAAGGTGTAGCCGGACTTGTCGCCGGCAGGAGCGCTGTCGCGGGCGGCGGCATGCGCAATGCCGACCGTGCAGGCGGCTGCAATCGCGGCGGTGGCGAAGATCGTGTTGGCGAGCTGGCGAATCATGGCGGTACTCCGATTTGCGGTAAGAAGGGCAGAACGCTGTGGGCGTCCTCTCGCTTATACGCAGAAGCTGTGCCACCGGATGCGGACCGACAAAAATGGAGCCGCAGCCCCGTCATCAGCGGATTCCGCCCGGTTGGCCGCGTAATTGTTGGGCAGAAACAGACTTGCGGCGTATCAGCCGCCCACCCAAACCAACAGCTGCAGCCGTCAGCCGCTTCCCGCGCCGGAATCCCCGCCTCCGACTAGTCCCGACAGCATCAGGCTGGCCATGCCAATGCGGGCATTGCCCGCGCCGATGGACGGCGCCTGCGTCATGTTCCCCCTGTAGAATCGGCCTCCACGCAACCCTGGAACGTCCCGCATGGACTCTCACGCCCCGGATCGCGGCGCGCTGGTGCCGCTGGCCTATCACGCAACGGTAGTCGACTACCTGCGCCGCCATGAGCCCGAGGTCTGGCGCTGGGCCGGCGCCCGCGCGACCGGCGCCGATCAACGCGAGGCACTGCGCTCGATGCTGCTGCGCGACACCTACCGCATCGAGGCGGACGCGCATGCCGACGTGCACGCGGCGCTGGCCGAGGCGATGGCGCGGCTCGGCATCGACGCGCCCGCGACGCTCTACCAGTCCCCGGGCCAGGACATGAACGCCTCGCTGGTCTACGTGCCCGGCGAGGTCCACATCGTCCTGCAGGGGCCGCTGCTGGAGCGGCTGTCGCCGCCGGAGCTGCTGGCGGTGTTCGGCCACGAGCTGGCCCACTACCTGCTGTGGTCGCGCGACGAGGGCCAGTTCCTGGTGGCCGACCGCATCCTGAACGACGCGCTGGCCGCGCCCGGCGCCAGCGCCAGCCATCGCGAGACCTGGCGCCGCTACGCGCTGCACACCGAACTGTTTGCCGACCGCGGCGGCGCCGTGGCCGCGGGCGCGGTGGCGCCGGCCGTGTCGACGCTGGTCAAGGTGCAGACCGGCATCGGCAGCGTGGACGCGGCCGCCTATCTGCGCCAGGCGGCCGAGATCGAATCCCACGAGGCGGGCGCAAGCGCCGCCCACAGCCATCCCGAGACCTTTATCCGGGCGCGCGCGCTGGCGCTGTGGTGGGAAGGCGCGGCCGATCTCGATCCATGGATCGAAACCCGGCTGCACGGCCCGCTGGCGCTGGAGAAGCTGGACCTGCCGGGACAGGTCCGGCTGCAGGCGCTGACGCGCGGCTTCCTGGCACACTTCCTCGCCGGCACGGCGCTGGCGAGCGAGGCAGTGCTCGCGCAGGTGCGGATGATGTTCCCCGACTGGCGCGACGACGAACCGGCGACCGGCCCCGAGGGGTTGGGGCCGGACGTGGCCGACGACAGCGTGCGCGGCTACCTCAACGCACTGATGATGGACCTGGCGCTCGCCGACCCCGACCAGCACGACGCGGCGCTGCTGCACGCCGCCCAGGTGGCGCAGGCGCTGGGCAGCCTGGACGCGCTGCAAGGCAACCTGCGCCGCGACGCCGGCTTCGGCAAGCGCGAGCTGGACCGCTTCCAGCGCCAACTCCACCGCGAACTGGCCAGGGAGGGCCGGGCATGACTGACAGCACGACCCACGGCACCAATACCATTCCGGATATGACCCGCAGCGGGGGGGCGCGCACGCTGCGCGCCCTGGTCGACGCGCAGGCGGGCGCGGCGCTGCCCACCGACGACGTCCTGGTGCTGGTGCTGCCGCTGTTCGCGCACGTCGCCGCGCTGCACGCGCAGGGCAGGGTGGCAGCGCTCGATCCCGACAGCATCCTGGTGGACGAGGACGGCAGGCTGCGCCTGCGCCGGCCCGATGGCGAAGCTCCGGTCATGGACATCGGCGCGGTGCATCGCGTGCAGCCGCATCCGGCCTCGGGCCTGAACATCGTCGGCGCGCTGCAGCTCGGCCACGCCGATGACGGACAGCGTGACCAGGCCGACCTGGCGCTGCAGCTTGACGCTACGGCGCCGGTCGAACGCCCGGTCTATCTACGCGGCCCGGCCAGCTGGGAACGCCTGCTTGGCCACCACGACGAGATCGGCGACGTGTTCCTGCTCGGCATGGTGCTCGCGAGCCTGGCCTGCGGCCTGGACTTTGCCGATGAGGACGACCTGCGCACTTTCGTCGCGCAGCGCCGCAACCTGTTCCTGCTGCACGAGCGCCTGCATCCGATCGTCGCCGCGGTGATCGTCGAGATGACCGAGATCAACCGCCACGACCGCGCCACCGATGTCGCCGCGCTGGCGACCCGGCTGCGCACGTGGCGCGAGCAGCCGCCGGGCCTGGACGTGGAGCGTGTGCTGGCCGGCACGACGGGTGCCACGCCGCGCCGCGCCGCCGTGCTCACGCACCTGCGCGACCGCCTGTTCGATCTCTCGCGGCGCAACCGCCTGCTGCACTTCCGCCCGACCGCGGCCAGCGTCAACGTCACCGTGGCCAGCGTGCCGCTGATGCTGCAGATCGAAAGCGTGCGGCCCGAGCACATCTGCACCTGGGGCGGACCGTTCGCCGCCGACCTGGTGGCGGGCAAACCGGTGTCGCTGCAGCGCTGGCTGCGCTTCGACGACCAGCCCTACCTGCCGGCGTCGCTGGACCGCCTGATCGCCGAGACCCGCCGCGACCGCGCCGAATACGGCTTCAGCAACCTGCGCCTGGTGGTGGCGTTCCTGCGCTGGCACAACCTGAAGGAGGCCCCGGACGAGCGCATCGTGACGCCGCTGCTGTGGCTGCCGGTGGAGCTGGTCAAACGCAAGGGCGTGCGCGACCAGTACGTGATCCAGTGCGCGGGCGGCGAGGCCGAGTTCAACCCGGTGCTGCGCCACTACCTGCACCAGCTGTACGACATCCGGCTGGACGAGACCGTGGATCTCGACAAGACCTCGATCGAGGAGATCCATGCCGGCATCCTCGCGCAGATTCGCCGCTCCGAGCCCTCGGTCGAGCTGCGCCTGGTCGACAAGGCCGCGGTGCGGCTGGTGCGGCAGAAGGCGCTGCAGCGGATGCAGCAGTTCCAGCGCCGCAGGCCGGGCACGGCCGCCGTGCGCAGCGGCGGCTGGCTGCCGCCGTACAGCTATGCGCAGGACGACTACCGGCCGCTGGGGCGCGCGCTGTTCGAGCATTGGGTGCGGCCGAGCGAGCTGCCGCAGCGCTTCGAAGCGGGCGCCGCACCCGCCGCCGGACCGCGCCAGCCCCACATGAGCAGCCCCGCCGCCGCGCAAAGCGAAGAGCGCCAGGGCTACGTGCTGGAGGAGTCCGAAGGCCACCGTTATGCCTGGGACCTGGACCTGACGCAGGTGACGCTCGCCAACTTCAACTACCGCAAGATGTCGCTGGTGCGCGACTACGCTCAGTTGCTGGACGAGCCCGGCGCCAATCCGGCGTTCGACCGCGTATTCTCGATCGATCCGCGCGACGTGGAGACCCAGGCGCCCGCGCCGCTCGCACCGGCGCAGCAGTGGAACGTGGTGGCAGCCGACGCGACCCAGAACGCCGCGGTTGGCCTGGCGCGCAGCCAGCGCAGCTTTATCATCCAGGGCCCGCCGGGCACGGGCAAGTCGCAGACCATCACCAACCTGATCGCCGACTACGCCGGCCGCGGCAAGCGCGTGCTGTTCGTCTGCGAAAAGCGCGCCGCGCTCGACGTGGTGTTCCATCGGCTCAAGCAAAGCGGGCTGGACTCGCTGTGCTGCCTGATCCACGACTCGCAGACCGACAAGAAGGCCTTCATCGCCGACCTGCGCGCCTGCTACGAGCAGTGGATCGCGCAGCCGCATGACGGCGACGCGCTGGCTGCGCGCCGCGCGCAGGTGGCACAGGCGCTGGCCGCGCACCAGCAGCGTATCGACGCGTTCGAGGTCGCGATGGCAGCAGTGCCGGAGGCACTCGGCGACAGCGTGCGTGCGCTGCTGCGCCGCGTGGCGGCGCTGCCGGCCGTGCCGGACGCGGGGCCTGCGCTGCGCGAGCGCCTGCCGGCGCTGGCCGCTTGGGACCGTCAGCGCGATCTCGCGCACCGCGTGCACCGCGCGATGCGCGAGCGCTTCGGTCTCGACAGCCTGGCCGCGCATCCGTTCGCGCGCCTGTCCCCGCAACTGCTGGCCGACGAGCGCGCCTATGGCCGCGCCGAGCAGCTGTGCCATGACGCCGAGGCGCTGTTCGATGCGCTCGGCCCGCTGCTGGACAGCACCGCAAGCCTTACCAGCCAGGACACCGCGCTGGAACAGGCACGCGCGATTGCCGCCGACAGCCAGTGGCTGCTCGACACGGGCCTGGCCGCACACCTGGACCTGCTCGATCCGGCCTCGCCGGCGCAAGGCGCGCTGCGCGAGGTGCGCGCGGACCTGGAGCGGCGCGCGCAGGCACTCGCCGATGCGCAGGCCGCAACCTCGAACTGGCAAGACAAGCTGAGCGCCGGCGATACCGAATCGGCGCTGGCGCTCGCGCGGCGGCTGGAGCCGTCGTTCGCGCGCTGGCTACAGCCCGCATGGTGGCGGCTGCGCGGCGAACTGAAGCGCCGCTATGACTTCGGCAAGCACGCCGTCCATCCGGGCTACGGCAAGGTGCTGGAAGCGCTGGCCGCCGAGCACGCCGCTAGCGCCGCGCTGGCAGCGGCCGATGCCGACAGCCGCCGCCGCTACGGCGTGAGCGAGATGCAGGCCTTTCTGCGCGCGCTCGGCGAACTCGAGCGGCGCCTGCAGTCGGGCGCAGGCCCGCGCGAGCTGGTCGCGCACCTGCGCCAGGCCGTCGACCCGGTCGCCGCGGCGCGCGCCGAAGCCGGTGCGCGCGAGGCGCTGGAGAGGCTCGCGCAGCGTGTGCGCGACGGGCTGGCGCTGGCCGCCGACGCACGCCTCGGCGATATCGCCGAACTGCTGCGCGATCTGCGCGAGGCACTCGATGACCTGCCAGACCTGTTGCCGCTGTTGCGCGCGGTGCACGCGGGTGACCCCGCCTGCGCCGCCACGCTGCAGTGGCTCGACCATGCACCGGCACAGCTCGAAGCGCTGGTGGCTGACGAGGCGCTGCGCCGTCTCGCGCGTGAGAACCCGGTGCTGGCGCGCTTTGGCGGCGCGGCGCTGGCGCAGGCTGCGCGCGCCGTGGCGCAAGGGCAGCGCGAACTGCTCGCGCTGAACGCGCAAGTGGTGCGCGCCACGCGGCACAAGCAGTTCGCCGAGAACGTACGCGTGTCCTCGCTGTCGGCCACGATGCTGGACGCCGACGGCAAGGCGTTCAAGAAGCAATACGCAACGGGCCGCCGCGAGCTGGAGCACGAGTTCGGCAAGAGCATGCGCCACCGTTCGATCCGCGATCTCTCCGACGACGAGACCGGCATCGTCATCAACGACCTGAAGCCGATCTGGCTGATGAGCCCGCTGTCGGTATCCGACACGCTGCCGCTGTCGCCGGACCTGTTCGACGTGGTGATCTTCGATGAGGCCAGCCAGATCCCGACCGAGGAGGCCGTGCCCGCACTGAGCCGCGCGCGCCAGGTGGTGGTGGTCGGCGACGAGATGCAGCTGCCGCCGACAAGCTTCTTCACGGCCGGCGGCGCCGAGGGCGATGACGAGATCGTGGTGGAAGAGGAGGGCGACCGCATCGCCATCAACCTCGATTCGGACAGCCTGCTGAACCAGGCCGCGCGCAACCTGCCTGCCACGCTGCTGGCGTGGCACTACCGCAGCCGGCACGAATCGCTGATCAGCTTTTCCAACGCGGCGTTCTACGACGGGCGGCTGGTCACCATTCCCGACCGGTTGCTGGAGCAGGCCGAGGACGAGGCGCCTGCGCTGCGCTCGGACCAGGAGGATGCCGGCATCGCGGGCGCCGACGCGCTGCTGGCGCGGCCGGTCAGCTTCCACCGGCTGGCAGACGGCGTCTACGCCGACCGCCGCAATGCGCCCGAGGCGGGCTACATTGCCCGGACCGTGCGCGAACTGTTGCGCCGCGAGACCGGGCTGAGCCTGGGCATCGTGGCGTTTTCCGAGGCGCAGCAGGGCGCCATCGAGTCCGCGCTCGAGGCGCTGGCCGCCGAGGACGCGGACTTCGCAATGCGCCTCGAACGCGAGTACGTGCGCGAGGACGACGACCAGTTCAACGGTTTGTTCGTCAAGAACCTGGAGAACGTGCAGGGCGACGAGCGCGACGTCATCATCCTGAGCATCTGCTACGCGCCCGGGCCGGACGGCAAGATGCTGATGAACTTCGGCCCGATCAACCAGCGCGGCGGCGAGAAGCGCCTGAACGTGATCTTCAGCCGCGCGCGCCACCGGATGGCGGTGGTGTCGACGATCCAGGCCGAGGCGATCACCAATGTGCACAACGACGGCGCGGCCGCACTGCGCGCGTTCCTGCAGTTCGCGCAGGCCAGCGCGCGCGGCCAGTTCGAGCGCGCCCAGTCGGTGCTGGGCGCACTGAACCCCGGCGCGCGCGACGCCTTTACGCGCGAACCCACGCCAGACAGCATCCGCGATGCACTGGCCGAGGCGCTGCGTGCGCGCGGCCACCAGGTGCACGCCAACGTCGGCCGCTCGCAGTTCCGCTGCGACCTGGCCATCGCCGATCCGTCGGGACAAGGCTACGCGCTGGCAATCCTGCTCGATGCGCCGTCCGAGGCGGTGTCGGACACCGCCGAGCGCTATGTATTCCGCCCCGGCATCCTGCGCAGCTTCGGCTGGCGGGTACTGGACATCCCCGGCAGGGACTGGCTCGACGATGCGGAAGCGGTGCTGGCCCGCATCGAGGCCATGCTGGCCGATGGCGAGGATCGCGCGCTGGACGTGGAGGTCGAGATCCCGGTGCCGTTGGCGAAGCCGGCCGCGGTGCAGGATGCCGCGTCAACGGCCGAGGCCCCGACGGACGCGGCGACGGCATCGGCTGCGCAAGCGGAACTGGTGCGGACGCTGCGCTTCGAGCAGGGCACGTCGCGCAAGTTCTGGCGTGCCAGCGTGCGCGGGGCGGAGCTCTCCGTCACCTATGGCCGCATCGGCAGCACAGGGCAGACCAGCGTAAAGGCGTTCGACAGCGCCGAGCGGGCGCGGCGCGAAGCGGACAAGCTGGTGGCGGAGAAACTGCGCAAGGGCTATGTGGAGGTGTAGCGCCTGGACAGGGCGGCCGGCGGTACTAGCCGCCCTCGTCCTTGGGCCAGAAGGTGATGAGGATATTGGAGGGCGCGACGCCGTTCTCGTCGCGCGGCAGCGGGTCGGACCGCTGCACCGCGCGCAGCACGGCGTTGTCCCAGGCCGCATTGCCGCTTGACCTGGCGAGCCGCGCCGACAGCACTGAGCCATCCGGCGCCATGGCCACGGCCACCACCGCCGCCGGATTGCCGCTGACGTCTTCATTGAAGATGATGTTCGGCTTGACCCGCTGCCGGACCCGCTCGGCATAACCGGACGAAGGCTTCGTGCCGGAGCCGGAGCCGGCCCGCGTGCCCGTATTGCCCGCCTGCGCCCGCAACCGCGCCAGTTCGCCCTGGCGCTGGGCATTGTCGGACTGGCGCTGCGCTTCCATCGCCTTGCGCTGCGCCTCCTTGCGGGCGGCTTCGGCACGGGCCTGGCTCTCGCGCTGCCGCGCTTGTGCTTCGTCGCGCGCGGCCTGCTGGGCCTTGCGCTGCCTTTCCTGCAGCGAGATGTCGGCCTCTTCCTCTTCGACCGGCTTCGGGCTTGGCACCGGCGTGATTGCAGGCGCTGGCGTTGCGGCTTCCGGGATCGCGTCCCACAGTTCGGCCGCGACACCCTCCGGCGCCGCGCTGCGCCAGCGCACGCCGTAATAGAGCAGGACACCCAGCAGCACGTGCATGAACAAGGCCAGCAGGAAGCACGCCAAGGTGCCCCGTTCAGGCGCTGGCTGATAGGGATAGGCGACGGTCTGCATGGATCACGCGCCTTGCCGCTGCTCGTTTTGCGCTTCCTCTCCTAGGTACCGCCAGTTCCGCCGGCGGACGCATCCGCGTTCCTCTCCAGTTTCAGGTACGAGTCAGCCGCGACCAGGCCGAACACGATGTGGGCAATGGCGGTCACCCAGCCTCGCGCTTCAGCAAACCATGGGAAGGCTGCAGTCATGCCGTGGAAATTGACCAGGTACAGGACCGGGCCGAACAGCGCGCCCACCACCGAGGCCATGCCGACGCTCGAATCAAAACGGAACGGCGCCATGATCGTTGCCAGGATTACCGCAAACACGACAGAGAGTACGAAGTGGACCACCACGGCCGCTACCAGCACGCTCATCTGGAAGGTGGCAGCTTGCGCCAGCACATCCGGGCCCAGCATGATGGCCGCGATCATGGTCAGCGGCTTCCAGACGCTGGCCCCCATCAACATGGCCGCGAGCAAGTCGAGCACCAGGAATACCACCCCGGCGACGAGGCCCGCCAGCGCCGCCGCACGCCAGTCCGGCCACCGCTGCGTGTAGCGATGCGATTGCATATGAAGTTCCATGACATCCTCCTTTGATGCGGCAGAAACCAGAGCCGCTTTCCGAGGCGCAACTTCATTCTATGGGGTGCAACCGCATCAACCAAGCGCAGTCAACGCTGCAAAACCTCGAGCGGGCGTGGCAGGGCGCCAGTGTCTCGTCAAAGGCTCACGGCAGCGGGTGCTTGCATCCTAGCCCTTAGTGAAGATCTCCAGAAAGTGCTTGCTCGGATCCTCGAAGTAGATCCGGCGGCCGCCGTCGTCCGTGTTGACCTCGCCGGGGCGGCGGCGGTACGGGTCCGCCCAGTACGTCAGGTTGCGCGCGCGGATGCGGGCAAAGCCCTGATCGAATTCGGCGTCGCTGACCAGGAAGGCATAGTGCTGCAGGGCAACATCGCCTTCCGCGTCCATGAAGTCCAGGGTCACGTCATTGTCCAGCCGGACGCCGAGAAACGGCCCGAACGGCTCGGCCGGGGGACGTCCGAGGATCTCGCAGAGGAAGTCGGCGGAGACCTTCTTGTCATGAGAAAAGACGATGGTGTGGTTGAGCTGGATGGCCATGTCGCAATCTCCGCGAAGGATATGGGCAAGGAACGGCGAGCAAGCCGGCCGTTACGCAGAGCTACTACACAAGTAAATCAAATTTTTCTCGAATGCGGGCCCTGGTTGGCGCTAGCGAATGGCGCCCGCACCATGCATTGCGTCAATTTCGCTCTTCTCATAGCCGCGCGCCAGCAGGATCTCTTCGGTGTGCTCGCCCAGCATCGGGGCGCGCTGGCGGATGCTGCCGGGCGTGCTGCTGAGCTTGATCGGCACCCCGGCGATCTTGACCGGCACGGCCGAGCCCGGCTGCTCCACCGGCGATGGAGACGTAGCCATCGCGCGCGCGGAACACGCCGAACGGGCAAAGCAGCGGGTGGCGGTTGCCCTCTGGCGCGGGAACCGTGCCGGTGTAGGAGGTCTGGTAGACGATGCGCTCGCACATGGCCAGCACCGCGTCGGACATGGCCACGTCGACAAACTGGCCTTCGCCGGTGACGCGCTCGGACATCTCGCTGGCGAAGAGCTTCACCATCGAGGCTTCGGTGTCGGTGCGCGCGCCTTCGTCGATCTTCTCGCACACGGCGTAGAGCAGGGCGCGCGACGCCTCGATCTGCGTGGCCATGTCCGCCAGCTTGAAGCGGATCGCCTGGAAGTCGCCGATGGGCGTGCCGAACCGGAAGTGAGGCCGGCGCTGCCGTAAGGTGGAGATAGGGCTTGGCAGAAGACTGGTGTTTAGCGGTACCAACCGCCCGCGTCCCGCCGCAGGCTGACGGAGGGCCGATTGCAGGTTTGGCAGAGTTGGGAAGTTTGGTAGCCCCGCTGCCGCGCCGCTTCAATTCTTGAATTCGTGCGGCGCATCGTATATTTTCGAGGGGCATTCCGGTGGTTGCCGCCGTGCCGGCCGGTGCCTGTCACGATGATCGGATTCACACAAGCCACACTCGAGCCCAGAACAAGGGCTGTCAACCCCGTCCGCGCAGTGCGCGCGTGACCCTGCGCAGTTGCTTATCGCTGCCCCCTTGCTCCTGTCCATCAGAAAGGAGCTGCCATGGATGCAGTCCGGACATTGCTCGAAACCCAGCCGCTGCTCACGCTGTTCCTCACGGTTGCACTGGGCTATGTCTTCGGCGAGATCAATATCAAGGGCGTGTCGCTCGGTTCGGGCGCGGTGCTGTTCGTGGGGCTGGCGATCGGCGGGTTCGCGCCGAAGTCCGCGCCGCCTGCCATCCTTGGCACCCTAGGGCTGCTGCTCTTTCTCTATGGCATTGGGATCCAGTACGGGGAGCAGTTTTTTAAGGGTCTGACCAGCCCCGATGGCATCAAGGCCAACGCCGCTGCGGTCCTTGGCGTGGTTGGCTCCGGACTGGTCGCGGTTGCGTTGGTGCCGCTGGTCGGCGTGAAGCTCGACGAGTCGCTGGGCATGTTCGCCGGCGCGGGCACCAGCACGGCAAGCCTGCAGGCCGCGATGGCGGCGATGAAGAGCGACGGCGCCGCGGTGGGGTACAGCGTCGCGTACCCGGTCGGCGTGGCAGGGCCGATCCTGTTTCTGTATGCCCTCACCGCGCTGCTCAAGCCGAAGATCGTGCGGCCGCCACCAAAGCTGATCGAGACCGCCGAGATTGCGCTGACAAACCCGGTGTTTATCGGCGCGCGGCTGTCGGAGGTGGTAGCGCGCCTACCGGACGGGGTGGCGATTGCCGCCGTGCGTCGCGCCCACCACAACCACCCGTCCGCCGACGACCTGGTCCTGCAGGCCAACGACGTGCTGCTCGCGACCGCCACCGACCCGGCCGTGCTGCGTGAAGCCACCTCGCTGTGCGGGGAACTGCAGCCGGGCCGCATGACAAGCCATCGCGAAGACCTGGACTATATGCGCGTGTTCGCCTCAAGCCGGCTCGTGGTCGGGCACACGCTGCGCGATATCCGTTTTCCCGAAGGCATGGTCTGCTCGATCGCCCATGTGCGGCGCGGCGATGCGGACCTGATGCCCCGCGATGACCTCACCCTCGAGTTCGGTGACCGTGTCGGCCTGCTGGTCAATCGCGCCCACATGAAGCCGATTCGCGCGCTGTTCGGCGACTCCATCAAGGGCACCGCCGAGCTGAGCTTTATCTCGATCGGCATCGGTGCGGCCCTCGGGCTGCTGGTGGGGCTGATCCCGGTGCCGATTCCCGGCGTCGGCACGCTGGCGCTGGGGCTAGCGGCGCTGCTGCTGGTCGCCCTCGCGCTCGGCCGGGTGCGCCGTCTCGGACCGTTTGTCTGGACCATGCCGCTGTCGGCCAACCTGGTTCTGCGCAACTTCGGGCTGACCATCTTCCTCGCACAGGTGGGCATTGCATCCGGGCCGAAGTTCTTCGCCACCATCGGCGTGACCGGGGTGTCCTTCCTGATCCATGGCGTGGTGATTCTGCTTGCCCTGCTGCTGATTACTGCGATTTTCTGCCTCTGGGTCTTCAGGCTGCCGTTCGACCTGGCGGTGGGCGTGATCTGCGGCGCGACAGGCAATCCCGCCATCCTTGCCTTTGCCAACCGCGTCGCGCCCACCGACCGGCCCGACCTCGGCTACTCGATGATCTTCCCGTCGATGACCATCGTGAAAATCCTGTTCGTACAGGTCGCCGCCGCACTGGCTGGCGGATAGTGCAGCGCAACCTGGGCGAAGCGCGCCATGCGATTCGCCGCGGAGACACATCATGGAAATCGCCGTCTTCAGCGCAAAGTCCTATGATCGTCAACATCTCGATGCCGCGAATGCGGCGGAAGGCCATCAGCTCAAGTACTTCGAAGTTCCCTTGGACAGTGAAACGGTGGGCCTCGCCGCGGGCCACGGCGCAGTGTGCATCTTCGTCAATGACCGGGCCGATGCGACCGTGCTGGAAGCGCTCGGACGCGGCGGCACCAAGCTGGTCGCGCTGCGCTGCACGGGGTTCAACAACGTCGACCTGAAAGCCGCGCAGACGCTCGGGATCAAGGTAGTGCGCGTTGTCGACTACTCGCCCAACTCGGTCGCCGAGCACGCGGCGGCCCTGCTGATGGCGGTCAACCGCAAGATCCACCGGGCCTACAACCGCACGCGGGACTTCAATTTCTCGCTCGAAGGCCTGATGGGCTTCGACCTGTGCGGCAAGACCGTGGCCGTGATCGGCACCGGCAAGATCGGGCGCGTGTTTGCGAAAATCATGGTCGGGTTCGGTTGCAACGTAATCGGCTACGACAAGTACCCGTCCCCGGAATTCGAGGCCCTTGGTGGACGCTACGCGTACGAGGGAGAAATCGGCGCAAGCGCGGACTGCATCTCGCTGCACTGCCCGCTCACGCCCGAGACCCATCACATCATCAACGCCGAAACGCTGTCGCGCGCCAAGCCGGGGGCCTTGCTCATCAACACTAGCCGCGGCGGGCTGATCGACACGGAAGCAGTCATCGAAGCGCTCAGGAGCGGGCAACTCGGCGGGCTGGCGATCGACGTGTACGAGCAGGAGGCGGACCTGTTCTTCCGCGACCTGTCCGGCACCATCGTCGACGACTCCGTGCTGCAGCAGCTAATCACGTTTCCTAACGTGATCGTGACCGGGCACCAAGCCTTCCTCACGCGCGAGGCCGTGACGACCATTTGCGAAACAACCTTGCGCAGCGTGACGGAGTTCGAAAGCGGCAAGCCCCTCACGAACGAAGTCGGCGCCAGTTGAACACGGCTGCCGGCCTCATGTCGCGCCCCGCTAATGGCTTGAACCGCTCCCCGAAAAGCCCGCCGCCCAATCCACGACCACGCACACTCGAGACGCCAGTTGCCGGGGGGACGAATACAGCGCCACCGGCAAATCTGGCCACCGCCACGGCGCCAGCAACTGCGACCAGACGGCCAGCACGGATCGTGCGGCGTGCCGTGCGCGGCTAGCTTGTCGGGACTGGCACACAGCACCGGACCTAACATCCGGGCGACGACGCGCCGCGGAGAGAGGCCTACCATTCGTGGCGCAGATACGACGGTGGGGCAACCGGATTTTCATGGAAATACGGGAAACCCACCCGCAACCATCGCTTTGTTCCTACACTCAATGCGTTAGAGCATTCTGGAGAGCTACGTGTTAATCCCAAGAAAAATTCTTTCTGTCTGCGTGGTGACAATGCTGGCGTCCGCATGCTCGACCACGCCCATACCGGCGGGTGAGGCGACGCCGGTACCCTCAGAGAGACTTAGCGGTTTGCAAAGCCCGCCACCCGGCGAGTTTGCGACGTTAGGACCCTAGCAAAAATAACTTGAACAGTTGTCCTCGCGTCTATACGATGCGCACATGGATATCAGCGAGGCAGTCGAAGCGAAGTTTCGGGCCCTGCAGGCGCGCCTTGATGAGGCGACGTTGCGCCTATGGGCCGCCGCCGAAGCGCGCAGCCTGGGGCGTGGGGGCGTGAGTCTGGTGGCCAAAGCGATAGGCATCTCGCGCACCACGATCTATGCGGGACTGGCCGAACTCGAAGCGGCCGGTGGAGCGACGCGGGACATGACGGCCAAGCGCATTCGTGCCCCGGGAGGCGGGCGCAAGAGGCTAACTGAGCTCGATGCGAGGTTGTTGGAGCACCTGGATGCACTGGTGGAGCCGACCAGCCGGGGTGACCCGATGTCAGCACTACGATGGACGTGCAAGAGCACCACCCGTCTGGCCGAAGAGCTCAACCGGCTGGGGCATCGCGTGAGTCAGCGCACGATCTGCGATCTGCTGACGCAGACGGGCTACAGCTTGCAATCGGTGCGCAAGACACGCGAAGGCGCGCAGCACCCCGACCGCGACGCGCAGTTCCACTACATCGCCGACAAGGTGGCGCAGTATCAGCGCCAGCGTCAGCCGGTCATCTCGGTGGACACGAAAAAGAAGGAGCTGATCGGCGATTTCAAGAACGCTGGCCGCGAATGGCAGCCCAAGGGCCAACCCGAGCAGGCGCGTGTGCACGATTTCATCGACGATGAACTGGGCAAGGTTGCCCCGTATGGCGTCTATGATGTGACGGCCAACGAGGGCTGGGTCAGCGTGGGCATCAACCACGACACCGCCGAGTTCGCGGTTCAAAGCATCCGTCGCTGGTGGCTGGAGATGGGCCGTCCGTTGTATCCGAAAGCCAGGCGACTGCTGGTCACCGCCGACTGCGGTGGCAGCAACGGGTATCGTGTGCGGCTGTGGCGGGTGCAGTTGCAGCGACTGGCCGACGAACTCGGTTTCGCTGTGCAGGTGTGCCACTTTCCGCCGGGTACGAGCAAGTGGAACAAGATCGAGCATCGCCTGTTCTGCCATATCACGAACAACTGGCGCGGCCGACCGCTGTTGACGCGTCAGGTGGTAGTGAACCTCATCGGCAGCGTGAGTACCGCTGAAGGGCTGAAAGTGCGTGCGGAACTGGACGAGAACATGTACGACGCAGGTATCAAGGTCAGCGACGCCGAACTCGCTGCCGTGGCCATTGAGCGCGACGAATTTCATGGCGAGTGGAACTACCGCATCAAACCTCGAACATCTCGTCGCAAGACGTAATTGTTCAAGTTATTTTTGCTAGGATCCTTAGTCGTGACCCGAGATCAAGGGTTTTACGGCAGCGCTTGCGATACAGTCCTATCAGTTGAAGGGAAGGAAGTGGGGCGACTCAGATCGGGTGAAGTAGCTCGGTTCTACGCCAAGCCGGGGACGATCATTGTTGGCGCTCAGACTTCGGCAATGTGTCTCGGTGGGTTGAAGGAGAGGGAGGTAAAGCTCAATCCAGCCTCGACGATCCGTTATCGCATTTCGATCGATTCGAGCGGCGGCTTGGATCTGTCGCCGACCGCATTCTGACGGGAAAGTCTCTTCACGGCACGACGAACTCTGTAGCGCTGACGGATCCCTCGGTGGCGAACGGACGCGCGGGCGACCGGTTTGGCACCCGCTTCGTCGGCGTCGGCAATGAAGATACTGCTGAGGCAGTCGCCGCTCTCGCGTGGCATGTCCTCGCGGAGGGGCCGTCGCAGCAGGCCGCAGTACATCCCCACAACGCCGCATGTGGCATCTATTTCGAGCGCGATGGCGAGTTGGAGGTAACGCCTGCTCCGCGCCTCGACGGGCAGGTGCGCATGCCTGGCCCCGCGCCCCGGCGGGGCGAGCACACAGCGCAAGGCAAGTGCTGGCCGCGGTGGCGCATGGGTCGATATGAACGCGCGCCTGAGCTTCGGGAGTGTTAAGAACCTTGGGGTTCGGCTTCAGCCATCCGTCCTAACCGGTCGAGGAACTCAACCACTTCAGCGGGCATCGCCTCTCCTGGGTGTTGCATTCGCCCCAATCGGTGATGGTCTCAACGCGAATGATGACTTTCATCCCGGACCTCGGCAGGCGATAAGTGGCTCAAGGCGTAGAAGCTCGTCAGACACAACGCCGAGGTGGGGGCACGGCTGACACTGGCGCTGGCACACGTGGGGCGCGGGGCGGGCGCAGCGTAACCGCTTGGGAAAGAAAGGCCTTGTCTCCCTTCGGTATGCCACGCCTTTTCCTAGCCACGGGGGTCAAGCGTGAACCATGACCCAATCGCGGCGCATGAATGCGCTCGCCGCGTCGACCAGTGCCGCAAGGACGAGCATGGCGATGATGACGGTGCAGGCCTGCGCCAGATGAAAGAGGGAGAGTTCGAAGTACAGCATCTGCCCAAGCCCGCCAGCGCCGACGAAGCCGAGGATCGCCGCCATGCGGATATTTGTCTCCCATCGATACAGGGTGTAAGCCAGGAACTGCGGTTGGACGCAGGGGAGCGTGCCATACAGGAAGGCCAGGGCGGGGGACGCCCCGGTTGCCAGCAGCGACTGTGCCGGCGCGGCCGGCGCATTCTCCAGTGCTTCGGCGAACAGGCGGCCAAGCACGCCGGCGGTGTGCAAGGCCAGGGCAAGGGTGCCGGCAAATGGTCCGAGGCCCACGGCCAGCACGGTGAGGACCGCCCACACCAGCTCGGGCACCGAGCGCAACAGGTTCAGCACCAGCCGCGACAGCGCCTTCAGCGCAGCGCCATGACGGCCGGAGGCAGGTAACGCCAGGATCAGGCCAAGCACCGCCGCGCACAAGGTGCCAACGGCAGACATTGCGAGCGTTTCGAGCATGCCCCTGGCTGTCCTGGCAAGAAAGCCGGCCGACAGGTCGGGGGGAAAGAAGGACTGCAGGAAGCGCAGCATCTCGCCGGCCGCGTCCATGGAGAAGAGCCGGCCAAGATTGAGCGAGAGATAGGCGAAACTGGCCGACACCACCGCTGCCACGGCGATCAGGGTGAGCAGGCAGCTCATGCAGAGCTGGGCGGCCTTGGTCTTGTTTGCCATGATTTACGCCAGCAGTTTGCGCAGCCGGGCGCTGATCGCGTCCGCCAGCAGGACCAGCAGCAGGAAGACAAGCAGGATCGTCGCGGCTTCACCGCCATTGAGCAGTTTCATCGCCTGGTCCATCAATTGGCCGAGGCCACCGGCGCCGACGAAGCCCATCACCACCGAGGCCCGGATCGCGCACTCCCAGCGATAGACCGTGTAGGAAACCAGCTCCTGCGCCGCATTCGGCAGCAGCCCATAGAGCAGCGCCACCAGGCGCCCGCTACCGCCGGCGAGCAGCGCGTCCACCGCGCGCCGGTCGCTGGACTCGAGGATTTCCGCATAGACCTTCGTCAGCATGCCGCCATAGGTGATGGCAAGTGCCAACACGCCAGCCGCAGGCCCCAGTCCCAGGGCGCGCACGAAGAGCAGGGCCCAGACCAGCTCGGGCACCCCGCGCAGAAGGAGCACAAGGGCGCGCACGCCGACGCGCAAAGCCATGCGCGGCTTGCGGGCGGGGCCAGGTCCGATGCGGGAGATCGACAGGCTGTTCGTCATCGCTACGGCAAGCGGCGTGGCAACGACGAAGGCGAGGGCAATTCCCGCCGTGGCGATCGCCAGTGTCTCCAGCGTGGCCTTGACCACGTAGCCGAGAAACTCGGCCGAAACCTCAGGGGGAAGAAAGCTGCGCAAAAAGCGCCCCATCACCTTCAGGTTTCCGGCTTCGAACAGCGCCGACGGACTGAACTGGGAAAGCCTTAGCAAGGGCCACAGCAGAAGCAGCGCAACGACCAGGCCGCTCGCCCGGCGCAGCGCCTGCGGATCGCGCGGGTGGGCGGTCATCGGCACGCCGATTTGGGCCGGTCGCCGCCAGCCGATAAGGCAGCCATGCGCAGCGGCTCGCGGCCGTGCACCGGCGGCGACTCGCTTTCGGAGGCATAAAGCTCTCGCAGCAGGACATCGGTGACGCGTTCGGCCGGCAGGTCGAAGGCGATCGCGCCAGACCTGAGCCCCACGATACGGGGAAACCAGCGCAAGGCCAGATCTACCGCGTGCAGGCTGGCGACCAGGGTCGCTGTCCGCGTCGCCGCTTCCTTGCACAGCTCGCCCAGTGTGAGGTTGGCCAGCACAGGGTCCATCGCCGAGACGGGCTCGTCCGCCAGGATCAACTCGGGGCGCTGGTATAGCACGCGAGCGACGCCTACCCGCTGGAGCTGGCCCCCGGACAGTTGATCGCAACGGTCGAACAGGCGGTCGGCCAGATCGAGGCGGGCGAGCTGTTCGGTGGCGCCGGCGAGGTCAGCCGGGTAGGCCAGGGACAGCATCGACTTCCATGCTGGCCAGACGCCCAGGCGGCCGGCCAGGATAGCGGTGACGACGCGCTGCCGTGGTGGCATTGGCGGCGCCTGGTGCACCATGCCGATAGTGCAGCGCAAGCGCCGCAGGCGTCCGGCGGAGAGCGCCCAGGGGCTTTGCTCCAGCAACTCGACGCGGCCCTCGCTTGGCCGCAGCGCTGTTGCCAGCAAACGCAGCAAGGTGGTCTTGCCGGCTCCCGATGGGCCGATGATGGCGATGCGTTCGCCGCGGCCCCCAGCGAGCGTCAGTTGGCTGAGCGCACACTGTCCGTTGGGATAGCGGATGCTGGCGGTCTCGATGCGGAAGCTCACTTGATCAGGCCCGCGCCACGTGCCGCAGCCTCGATGCCCGCGTAGTTCTCCGGCCGGGTGGTGATGAATTTGGACGTCCGCTGCAATGCCATGATCTCCCGCTGTTCGGGGTTGCTCGGGTCAAGCCGGAGGAAGGCCTCGGTCAGCTTCTTGCGCAGGGCCGGATCGAGACCGCCGCGTACGGTCCAGTTGTAGTCGTAATAGGGCGGCGTGACGGCGAACACCCTGACCTTGTCGGTATCAACCTTTTTCTGCTCCACCAGCTTGTCCCAGACCGAGGCGTTGAGGACGCCGGCGTCGGCCCGGCCGGCCTGGACGAAGGCGACCGTCGCATCGTGAGCGCCTGAATAGGCTATGGTCTTGAAGTCCTTGTCCGGATCGATGCCGGCCTGCAGCAGGAAATGCCGCGGCATCAGGTGGCCGGAAGTCGAAGACGGCGAACCGAAGGCGAAGGTGCGGCCCTTCAGGTCCGCCAGGGATTTGATCGTCTTGTCGGCGGTGATGAATTTACTGGTGAAGGCGGCATCTTCCTGCCGCTGGACGATAGGGATGGTCGCCCCATTCGTGCGGATCTTGCTCTGCACGTAGGTGAAACCGCCCAGCCAGGCCATGTCGATCTTGCCCGTTGCCAGCGACTCCACCACGGCAGCGTAGTCCGTGACCGGCACGAACTCCACCTTCATGCCAGTTTCCTTTTCCAGGTATTTGCCCAGCGGCGCGAACTTGCGCTGCAATTCGGTCGGTGCCTCATCGGGGATGGCCGACACCTTGAGCACCGGCTGGGCGCTGGCAAAACCGGCCACGCCCAGCAGGCCAAGGATGGAAAGGCGCTTCAGGGTGCGCAAGAGAATAGGGAGCATAGTGGGGAAGGATTCAGGGTTGGCACGGCAATGGTGGGGACGGGCGGCCGTCGCTGGTCTCAATGCCTACCAGCGGCGCGGGCCCGGAAGTACTTCGAATTGCCTCGAATTCTTGAGGATCTCCGACAGCACACCGGGAGTCCGCATCTTCCGCCATTCGTTTTCCGGTTCACGGCGGGGATGCGGCTTGTGCTTGTTTCAGGGCGTCGGCGACAAGTTTAATCACTTCCGCCCGTTCCCGCGCCGGTGCGAACAGCGGCGCCCGGCGCGCAACTTGCTCCCGCAGGCGGGCCAGAAGAGCGCCATCCCGGCTGACCCGCTCGACCAGCAGCGCCAGTTGCCGGGCGTCGCCCGCGGGGAAATAACCCTCATAGTCGGAGCCCAGCATGCCGATATTGCCCGGGATGCGGCTGGCCAGCACCGGCACACCGCTGCTCACGGCCTCGACGATGACGTTGGCGCCGCCTTCCATCACGCTCGAGATCACCATCGCCTGCGCTTGCCGGATGCGCCGGCGCGTCTCCGCGTGCGGCAGGCTGGCCAGCCAGACGTAGCGCTGCACCGCCGGCCAGGCACGCGCTTGCAGTGCCTGCGCCGCTTGCAGGTACGCATCGTCAAGGGCGCCGCCTATGTGGATGAGCCGCACGCTCGAATCGTCGGGGAGCAGTTCCAGCGCCCGCATGGGGGTCAGAGGGTCCTTTTCCGCCCGCATGTGGCCCACCAGTACGATATCGAAGGTGCCACCACCGGGTGTACCCGGCGCACATGCCGGAGCCGACTGGTAAATCACACGGCACTTGGCGCGGTGCCGGGGAGACAGTTCGGCTGGCCCTTCGTCCTGCAGCACCACCAGGTGGGTGGCGAGCTCGAGGGAGCGCCGGGCGGATTCGTTGCAGTGGATGTCGCGATAGAGGTCGGTCCCGGTCAGCACGGCTACTAGCGGACGATCCGGGCAGGCTGCGGCAAACCTTGCGATACTGTCTGCCGACCGCCGGGCGTGCAAGGCGATCATGCAGTCGGGCAGGGCGCCGCGCTCGCCGTCCGACGGCCACTCCGCTTTCAGCAGGACTTCGTAGTCGGCGCGCAAGAAGCGGGACCAGCGGCTGGCGGTTTGCCAGTTGCCGTTATTGGCTTTCCGGAGTGCCGGACTGATAATTGCCACTGTGGCCTTTGGAGGGTGCATGGCGATGAGCGCTGAAGGGCTTGCTGCGAGAAGGATAAACAAGTTCGGGCTGGATGAGGCGTTCGTCGAAGCGCATCGACGCACGTGGGCCATCCTGCAGGATTTGTCGCCGTCCCAATGGCGGGTTCGCTACGATCCGGGCATCAACCCGCCATTGTGGGAGTATGCCCATATCGCCTGGTTTACGGAGCACTGGATACTGCGCGATCCGCGCGCCGACCAGGAGGGGCGCTTCGCCGCCAGTCTCCCGTCCTTGCTGGCCGACGCGGATCGCTGGTTCGATTCCATGCGCGTTGCCCACCAGGACCGCTGGCATCTGGACCTGCCTCAGCTCGCAGAGATACGCGCCTACGTGGGTGCGGTGCAGGAAGGCGTGCGCAACCGGCTTGCCGGAACTGACGACACCGACGAGGCGCTCTATTTTTTCCGTCTCGCCTTGTTTCACGAAGACATGCACGCCGAGGCGCTGACCTACATGCGCCAGACGCTTGACTATCCGCTGCATGCTCCGCTTGCGATGCCTTCGCTCGCGCCCGGCGGCGGCGATGTGGCGATCGCCGACGATTCATTTCTGATGGGAGCATCGGGAGACGGCGGATTCGTGTTTGACAATGAGAAGTGGGCCCACGCAGTCCGCATCGCCCCGGCTCGTATCGACCGCCAATGCGTCAGCAACGCGGCATTCGCCGAGTTCATTGCCGCGGGCGGCTATCGCGATCGGCGCTGGTGGTCGGATGAAGGGATGGCCTGGCTGCAGCAGAGCGGGCTGGCGCATCCGGCCCGGTGGCGCCAGGCGGCGCGCGACGTGCCGGGGCAATGGGAATTGCGCTGGTTCGGGCAGTGGGGGCCGCTTCCCCTCGACCTGCCGGTCTGCCATGTCAACGCCTATGAAGCGCAGGCCTATTGCCGGTGGGCCGGCAAGCGTCTGCCCACGGAAGCCGAATGGGAGTATGCGGCGAGCCGCGGCCTGATCCAGTGGGGTGGGGCGGTGTGGGAATGGACGGCCGGTGCTTTTCTGCCTTATGCGGGCTTCTCGGCAGACCCCTACCAGGAGTACTCCGCGCCCTGGTTCGGCACGCATCGCGCGGTTCGCGGCGGCTCGTTCGCCACGCATGCCCGCATGCGGCATCCCCGCTACCGGAATTTCTACCTGCCGCACCGCAGCGACATGTTCGTCGGATTCCGGTGCTGCGTTTGACGGGCATTTTGAGCGTGGTCGCGAAATCCCCCGCAACGATGCAGGATCGGCTCCTGCCTCCGCGCGGCTTCCGAGATGCCGTCGCTGTTGCGCTGCCGTTGGCGCTGACGTTCGCCTTGTCCGGCTGCGCAGTCGTATCCGGCCCCATGTGCGCGGCCGGCGAGGAGCGCGCGGTTAGCGAGCTGATGTACTTTGGCATGGCGAAGCCTGATGGGGTGGTGTCGGCATCCGAATGGGACGCCTTCCTGCAAGGCTCGGTGGCTCCGCGCTTTGCACAAGGTTTCACTGCCTGGCCTGCTTCAGGACAATGGCGCGGCGCCAATGGCGGCGTGGTGCGCGAGGCCTCATACGTCCTCAGTCTGGTGTACCCCGCGGACGAGCGCAGCGAAGCCGAGGCGCGAGCAATCGTCAACGAGTACAAGACCCGCTTTCAGCAGGAAGCAGTGCTCCGGGTTCGCAGCCAGGTGTGTGTGTCGTTCTAGCACAGCGCGCCAGTAGCCGGCGCAAGCGGCTTTGCGACTGCGGTGGCTCATATCACTCGGTACGAGATGCGGGTTTGGACCCGTCCAAGGATTATCGTAACGGGTTGGAATATTCGGCCGGGCCCGCGTGTTTACCAAGCAGTGCAGGCACGGGTCCCTGCATGGCGTGCACTATGCCGAATGGAATCGCGCCCGCCGCCCCTTACCGGAGATCGATCATGCGCCATCGCCTGTCCGCCTGGCTGGCCGCCGCTGCGGCAACCCTGCTTTGCGCCTGTGCCACCCTCCAGCCTGTGGAGACCGCCCGGAAGATGTTCGGCAGCCCGCAGAGCGCCGTACGCGACACCTTTGGCGCCCCCTCCGAGACCTACCAGCTCGCCGACGGCACCAGCCGATGGATCTACTCGAAGCAGCCGCTCGGCTTCGAAGTTTACGCGGCGGACTTCGACGCAAGCGGCAAGCTGGCCAATTTCCGCCAGATGCTGACCGAAAAGGAGATCTATGAGGCCCGCCCTGGCGTCTGGACCAAGCAGGACGTTGCCGAGCGCTTCGGCCGGCCCCGCGAGCCGATCGAGTACTACCCCATGATGAAACGCGAGGCCTGGTCCTATCGGCTCTACGCGGGCGCCTACCAGCCGGCGCACTTCAGCGCCTACTTTGACGAGCGCGGCGTGCTGGATCGCACCATGATCATTGTCGACCCGCTCGGCGGCGACGCGCGCGACGGCAGCAAGTAGGCGCTGCCAGTCCCTTTCCAAAATGTCCTCTGCCGCCGGAGCTGAACGGCCGGATCGGCCTGGCAAACGGTGTACTGGTGGTTTCGCCGACTGATGCGCCGGTTCCTGTTCCAGACGCTTTATGGCGTTGTGCTGATGCTCAATGGGGAGTTGGAAGGCAGGCAGCCTTGCCTAAGCGCGGGCGTGGTGGATAGCCAGTCGGTGAAAGCGCCAGCGGCGAAAGAGCGTGGCTACGACGCGGGAAGTCTCACGTTGATGGATAAAGCCGCGATGCTCGACTTCGTCGTGCAGGTGGTGCGCCGCCACGAGGGTCAGGTTGGTGGGTCTTCCGCACTTTGTGTGACGAGGGCGCACTGCCTGCAGTGAGGTCTGAGGCCGGACAGTCAGTGCTCTTCTTCGGCCTATCGATGAAGATGGAAAACAAAAGGCACCGCCGAAAGCGGGCTAGGGGAACGGGTCGACCACCTGCCTTTTCGTTTGTTCGCTTGTTCGTTTGCACGCATTAGAGCCTTGACTGCGGTCGCCGACGCGCTACGGTTGAAAACGGTGTTACTTCTTCAAAAACACTAAGACGCCGTTAATAATGAGGGGGAAACCGGGGGGCGGCTGGGCCGGGTGCGCTGTGGCATCTGGGCTGGCGACGGCGATGGCATCGTCCCAATTTCTTTCCTGGCGGGCCGGCTCCAGGCGCTTCTTTTCGAGGCACCGGTGGAGCGCGTTATGAAACGCCAAATATCCATCCTTCGAGTGCTGCAAGTTCGCGTTCCTCGACTGTCAACGGCGGATTCAGGTAGCGCTCGATTGCCCCCCTGGCGACCGCTTCTCTGAGCCAGCGTGCCACCGCGTACGCATCATGCTCGTCAGCAGTTCTAGCAGCACGCGGGTATCGCTTCCGAAGCATGGGCGCGCATACCTCGACAATGACCGAACGCCTGTCGTGGGGCAGTTGCCAGCCATCAAACGGCCAGACATGGATAAGGCTTTGAGCCTGTTCTCGCACATGCCGAAGCCAGGGAATGCCGGCGTGCGTTGCTATGGCATTGGAACCATGCATGTCGAACTGGAAGACCCCTTTGGACCCTGATGTCCAGCACTCGCAAAGTCGGAGTTCCTCCGAGCTACCATGTTGCCAATCGTACAGCCGGCCGCTACCACTGCATCGGCTGCTATTGATGGCTGGCTCTTGGGGACAAAGGGCATCCTCTCTCGCCCGCCGCTCACAGAAGTCATCTAGGAACTGCGGCCAACTGCTGATGTGATTTCGGTCGAGATACGATTTGGGAAAGGAGAAAGCGTGGTCAATGCCGACCAGGAGCTTCTGTCCAGACGCCACGCACTCAATGAGCCATTTCGCGACGGCGCGGCGAGACCAGCTTCCGCAATTACCGTGAGCGCCGTCTGAGTTATGTATAGCCTTGGGCTCTTGTCCGGCCCCGGCAGCGAATACTTGAAGGCCTCGAAGCGGACTGTCTGGCGTCTCGGCGCCCGAGTAGTCGATTCCGACAAAGAGGTCGAAGCTCATGGTGCAAATGCTCGTTACCGAAGGGCGCTCGTTTCCCTTCCTGCACCGATATTTACCCGTGATTTGAGAGCGTCTGCAATTGCTGAATGCGAAGCCTTTGTGGGGCAAGACACATTTCCCGGCTGAGCTGGCGGTGTCTAGACTGCATCGCCGACCGTGTGAATTCGGATAGCGATGAGCAAGATGTACAGTCAATAGCACTTCCTAGGCTTGGCACTAGGCTCTCCACTGCTCGCTACCGGCTGTGCAGGCCCTGTCCGGCACACGCCGCACTTGCCGCTCGGTTTGTCGATGGATACGGCGGGCGTACCGCTGGTGCGCAAGACTTTTCGGATGCGGCTCGGAACCGCTTGTGCGGTGGCCCCTTCCTTGCAACCTGATGCGCAAGCACCGACCTTCCGCACGCAACCGTACCAAGGCGTATGCTATTCGCAAGGCGACTTCATCTCTTGAAGGCGGGCTGGGTACTGAGGGCCATTCAATACCACCCACCATCTGTTATCAGGGGGGCGTATGCGCGTACTTGTCATTGGAGCCACCGGGCTCCTTGGAAAAGAAATTATGGCCTTGTTGTCGGGAGAGCATGACTTGATAGGAGCCAGTCGTAGCTCTCCGGTTTCAGTGGACATCTCTGACAAGCAGTCGATTCTGGCGATGTACAAACAAGTGGGCACGGTCGACGCCGTGGTCTGTGTAGGAGGCACCGCGAAATTCGCCCCATTGGACGATTTGACCGATGATGATTTCGCGTTCAGCCTGGCCAATAAGCTGATGGGGCAGGTCAATCTTGTCCGGTATGGAGTTCCGTACATCACGCAGGGCGGGTCGGTCACGCTTACCAGCGGGACCCTCGCGCAGCATCCAATTCCGGGTGGTGCAGCGGTAGGCACCGTGAACGCCGGCATCGAGGCGTTCGGGCGGGGAGCTGCGCTCGAATTGCAGGGCAGGATTCGCGTCAATGTCGTCAGCCCCGGATGGGTGTGGGAAACGCTCGAAGCGATGGGACGTGACCCGGCCAAGGGCGTTCGGGCGGCGGTGGTCGCACAGGTCTACCAGAAATGCATTATGGAAGACATTTCTGGGCAGGTAGTGTCAGTTACCCACTGAATCACATTGTCCGCACTCCGCTGGCAAAGCGTGGTTGGTGTGAAGTCGCCAGCAATGGCCGTCATGCCGGTGGTGGCCCTCGCGTCGAGGTTCATGGTCGTACCATTTGCGCTCTCGCTGACGACGTTCTCTTCATTTGCTGAGAGGTTGAAGCGAACTCGCAGCAAGTTGTAGGTCCGGTGTACACGCGTCGGGCGTAGACGGAGGAAGTCATGGCCATGCCAAAGTTCTCGATAGCACCGCTGGAGGGACGACTCGCCGCTGGGCAGGACTCCGTTCTCCTCAGGGTTACGCTTGCACTCGCGTACCAGCAACAAGGAGAGTTGGCCGCTGCTGTTCCCCATCTGGTCAAAGCCACCGAGTTAGACCCGCACTATTCGGGCGCTTGGCGAGCCCTCGGAGTTCTCTATGTGGACCTCGGCCAGGATGCGAAGGCGCGTGTAGCGTTTCAGAAGGGAATTGAAGCCGCGAATGCCCACGGCGACAAACAGGCTGAAAAGGAAATGATTGTGCGTCTTCGACGTTTGGACCGGCATTCAGGCGCTGCTGACGGTCAGTCAGGGGTCGGCAAGACGTAGTCGTACGCGAGAACAGTCTGCCGGCCAGCGCGGTAGCAGCTGCGGGGCCGGAAAATGAGGGCGAATGTAGACCTTTGAGGTCGCGCGCGTAGCCGCGCTTCTGGCGCCCAGTTGCGATTTGTCACCAACAAGTATCTCGGCGGTTATTGGGAGGACCAGGGATACAACTGGTTTGGGGGCTCCTGATGGCCGTGCGGCCCTCGCGGTAGGACCGAGTATCGTCTGGATTGCGACAGTGTGACGGTCGCACCTGGTGGCCTCGTCGTTGAATGCGTGGAAATACCGCGCCTGCTGGCTCTCAGTTGGGCGCCCGAGATTGTGTCATTTGATGCTTGGGGCCAATGCCACCGGTACAACGTTGGCCCCGTGGCAGGCAGTCGTACGCCCGCGACGCAAATTTTCTCATTCGCTTAGGGCGTCAGCATCGCCCTAACGCGCTGCCAAAAGCACCGCCCACGCGAGATACAGGAGGCCTACCGCTAAAAGGCCGGCTGCCAGAGCCCAGTAATAGCGGGCCCCATGGTGGGGCGGGTGCGAATGAAAATAGTGAACTATGGGTTTCATCGGTACTACCTAGGAGTCCGTCGGACTTGAGCCCGGGCGAATCCGAATGATCGGTGCGACGAGATTTTTGGACGGCAATCGCGCTGATCGAACGCTCTTGATGGTTGACGAGGCACTGTGATGGCACATTGGAGCGCCTTAGGGGCTCGGCTTTGGGTAGTCGAGGCGCACTTTGCTATCCAACCGCTCGCAGAACGTGCATGCGCTTGATGTTCCAGGCCATGGTCACAAGACTCCATTCGCCTTGCGCCTTGTCCAGCCCGCGCATGCTCATCTGGCGCCAACCCATTACCCGTTTGATGATGCCGAACACCGGCTCCACCGTCTGCTTGCGCAAGCTGTAGAGGGCGCGCCCGGCTTGTGTGCCCAGTCGGTGCGCCATCTGCACAACCGGGTCCGTGGTCTGGGGCTGCGGCACATCGGGGGCAAAGCGCTCCAGCACAGGGGCATGATGCGGCTCCCGCCTTAGCGCCAGCAGCGGCTCGATCCCTGCATCGTGGCACGCGATCACGTTGGCCTGACTGAAGAAGCCGTTGTCCGTGATCAGCGTGCGCACCTCGCCCAGCACCGCAGGCAACGCCGCGATCTGCTCCAGCGTGGGCACGACTTCGCGCTTGTCGTTGCACGCCTGGCTCACGTGCTGGGTGACCACCATCATCGTCTCTGTGTCTACCCCGGCTTGCGCGTTGTAGCTTTGTTCGAAGCCACCCCCCGAGACGGGCATGATGCGTGACTCTTCATCCGTGAGGTTCACCTGATCGCCATCCTTGGGCCCCGCCTCTGGTGGCTCGGGATCCTTGCCGCGCGGCTTCTTGCCAGCGTCCCGCTGAGACTTGCGCTTAGCCGTCTTGGCCTCGTACTCCTGCTGTTCGAGTTGATGACGCTCGGCGGCGCGCTGCTCGATCTTTGCCTTGGCCAGCGCCATCGCGCTCAAGCGGTCTTCGCGTCGAGCGATCTCCGCCGGCACGTCCATGCCATCCGGGATGGCTGCGCGGTCGCTGTTCTCGGCCAGCGCAAGCAGGGCCTGCACTTCCTGTCGTAACTGCGCCTCGATCTTTTGGGCATGACCCCACGACAGGGCGCGGTGCTTGCTCGCGTTCGCGTCGATCTTGGTGCCGTCCAGCGCAATGTGCCCGAGCTTGAGCAGTTTCATCTCGCGCGCCAGCACCAGCACCTGCACAAACAGCGCCTCCACCTCCTTCAGGAATCGACGCCGGAACGTCGCCAGCGTGTCGTGATCCGGGTGGGTGTTGGCTGCCACATAGCGGAAGGCCACCGAGTCGTAGGTCGCGCGTTCGAGCTTGCGGCTCGAGTGCACGCCATTGGCATAGCCGTAGATCAGCAAGCCCAGCAACACGGCGGGATGGTGCGCCGCCGAACCCCGGCCCGCGTATTGGCGTGTCAGTTCGCTCAGATCGAGCTGCTCGATGACTTCGACTACGAAGCGCGCCAAGTGATCATCGGGCAGCCATTCGTCCACTGAGGGCGGCAACAGGTACGCGGTATCTCGGTCTACGGGAACGAAGCGGCTCATCGGGTAGGTCTTTGGTTGTGCGCCAGCGATTATCTCGGACAACGTCATCTTGCGGAAGACTGCAAAGCCCGACAAACTCCTAGGGCAAGTTGCCGCGCTGAATTGGGCTTTTTTAGATTAGTCCTTTCTCTGCCATTCGCCGACGCAAAGTGCATGCCAGAGGCGCACGTGGCCATTAATCTCACCCACGCTCTGGCTGCTGGGCCGCAGAATGTTCCCCTCCGCGCTGGTAGCGTCGGCCTGTGTGAACAGTGACCGGGCTATCTCAATTCGCAATGCATGCACAGTGCTGAGGTTGGTGTGGCGCCTTGAAACTCCGACGACGCTCTAGCGTCCGAGGGCGCCTTGTCGGCAGGAATGAGCGAAAAGCCCCACCGCGCGAAATAGGCGGGAGCCGACTCCGACAGCAATACTGCATGTCGCACATCGGTGCCGCGTGCACGCATCAGGAGGGCGTCGACAAGGCGAGTAGCGACACCTCTATCCCGAGAGGCGGGTTCAACGGCTACCGAGCGGATGACGATGGATTCGCCATGACGCTCTGCCGCTGCGCAGCCAATGATGCGACTGTCGCTATGCGCGACGTGGAAGCTGTCAATAATCTCCGCTACGCCATCTGTGGTTAGGCGGCATTGTTCGAGCAATGCGGCTATTTGAGGCAAATCGGCTAGGGAGGCCAAACGGAGGTGAAGGTACGGCGGCATGATGCTGTCTCTTGCTAGTGCTCGACGTGGCTCCACGAAGCCCGCGACACATCTTATATGTTGCTCACAATCACGACGAATCTCTCCGCGCAATCGCGTGGGGCGGCATGCTACCGCTTGAAATCGTTCCTGGCAACGGTGTGCGGCCACTTCGTCGCTAAAAATTTGCGACGAAATGTATCTGAAATTCTGGACACCTTAATCCTTCCGAATATTCCTGATGGCCGTCTCGCAGAGGCCAAAGGAAGTCGCGGCGCTGCTCATCTACCCTTGTTCCAAGGAAGCCGCTTTCCTGACCGGCGGGAACATTGCCATCAACGGTGGGCAGCATCTTTAGTAAGCTGGATTGCCCGTGCCCAGACAGTGCGGCACAACCCTGTTTGGGGTCGCAGTCGCGCCGCAGCGTGGCCAAAAAGAATCGCCGCAAATTCTTGAGTAAAAAGAACGCTGGACAGAGCCACCGGCTGTTCCCAAGGTCTAGTGGGAAGCGGGGGAAGAGGAGAGCCGGAAACAACAAAGCCCTTCGCAGTGACGAAGGGCCTTTATTTTTGGACTACTGGGCCGCGAGCGCCTATAGCTTGCGAATCTTTGATGCCTGTGGGCCTTTCTGGCCTTGCGTGACTTCGAACTCTACTTTCGCGCCATCATCGAGCGACTTGAATCCGTTACCTTGGATTTCCGAGTGATGCGCGAACAGGTCTTTGCCGCCGTCATCCGGCGTGATGAAGCCATAGCCCTTCTCGCTGTTAAACCACTTCACGGTACCTGTTGCCATCTCATCCTCGAAGCCAAAAGCATGCAAAGCCGCATGCAAGGAAAGTAGTCAAGACGCTGAAGCTCCGGCGCAGGCTTCGCTGCCGGCAGCTTTTTGTATCCTTAGCATATCGTGCCATCGCCCTTCCGCCAAGCGCTCCCTCGCTAGGGTTTACCTTCGGCGATGGGAGGCTCCTCGGGGATGAGCCTGGATGCGTCTGCCATCAACCGCAGCCCCTGTGCCCGGATGCGCAGTTGAGTGAGCGCCGAAACTTCGAAAACACCAGGACATGGGCCTAGCTTTCTTATGCCCCGCGACACGCGCCGAAATATGAAATCAATCTCGCTCTCTGGAAAGTCGCCAAGGTCGCGGTATGCCGCTCGCATTCTGTCCAGGTAGTATTCCCGTTCGGCCTCGGCTAGCGCAACGACGCTAGCCAGCAGGGACCGGGCGTGCCATTGCAGCCAGCGTTGTCTCCACGGCTTGTAGTTCTCATCCACCAATTGCCCCCTGCAGACCGCGCCAATCTCCACGCTTGAAGTCACGAAGGACTTTGAATGCCGATGCGTGTGTAGCGCGCCATGAAAACCATCATAATGTGAGATGTATACTACGCTAGCAAGAATACAGCCCGCACCAAAGGGGGGTAGCATAAGTCCTGCTTGTACGTGGAATAGACGATTGAGCAGATTCGTTAGGCGGTCCCACCCCTTTTTCACGCACAGCCACGGCGAGCACTCGAAGCAGCCCGACACGCCCGTCGAATTCCCCTATGCCGGCGCACCCAAGCAGACCGCGCTTGTCGCGGCCCAGTGGACGCGATGTTCCTCCGTCAGCGGCGATGCGTCCGTCCAAGGAAACGGGCAAGGTCACGGCCGTCCAAACGAGTATGTGTCATAACATGATGGGGCAACCTGCGGCCCTCATGCCGGACATGACGCAGGCGATGGAGCCTGGAAGGCTCGGGAGGACCCTAGCAAAAATAACTTGAACAGTTGTCCTCGCGTCTATACGATGCGCACATGGATATCAGCGAGGCAGTCGAAGCGAAGTTTCGGGCCCTGCAGGCGCGCCTTGATGAGGCGACGTTGCGCCTATGGGCCGCCGCCGAAGCGCGCAGCCTGGGGCGTGGGGGCGTGAGTCTGGTGGCCAAAGCGATAGGCATCTCGCGCACCACGATCTATGCGGGACTGGCCGAACTCGAAGCGGCCGGTGGAGCGACGCGGGACATGACGGCCAAGCGCATTCGTGCCCCGGGAGGCGGGCGCAAGAGGCTAACTGAGCTCGATGCGAGGTTGTTGGAGCACCTGGATGCACTGGTGGAGCCGACCAGCCGGGGTGACCCGATGTCAGCACTACGATGGACGTGCAAGAGCACCACCCGTCTGGCCGAAGAGCTCAACCGGCTGGGGCATCGCGTGAGTCAGCGCACGATCTGCGATCTGCTGACGCAGACGGGCTACAGCTTGCAATCGGTGCGCAAGACACGCGAAGGCGCGCAGCACCCCGACCGCGACGCGCAGTTCCACTACATCGCCGACAAGGTGGCGCAGTATCAGCGCCAGCGTCAGCCGGTCATCTCGGTGGACACGAAAAAGAAGGAGCTGATCGGCGATTTCAAGAACGCTGGCCGCGAATGGCAGCCCAAGGGCCAACCCGAGCAGGCGCGTGTGCACGATTTCATCGACGATGAACTGGGCAAGGTTGCCCCGTATGGCGTCTATGATGTGACGGCCAACGAGGGCTGGGTCAGCGTGGGCATCAACCACGACACCGCCGAGTTCGCGGTTCAAAGCATCCGTCGCTGGTGGCTGGAGATGGGCCGTCCGTTGTATCCGAAAGCCAGGCGACTGCTGGTCACCGCCGACTGCGGTGGCAGCAACGGGTATCGTGTGCGGCTGTGGCGGGTGCAGTTGCAGCGACTGGCCGACGAACTCGGTTTCGCTGTGCAGGTGTGCCACTTTCCGCCGGGTACGAGCAAGTGGAACAAGATCGAGCATCGCCTGTTCTGCCATATCACGAACAACTGGCGCGGCCGACCGCTGTTGACGCGTCAGGTGGTAGTGAACCTCATCGGCAGCGTGAGTACCGCTGAAGGGCTGAAAGTGCGTGCGGAACTGGACGAGAACATGTACGACGCAGGTATCAAGGTCAGCGACGCCGAACTCGCTGCCGTGGCCATTGAGCGCGACGAATTTCATGGCGAGTGGAACTACCGCATCAAACCTCGAACATCTCGTCGCAAGACGTAATTGTTCAAGTTATTTTTGCTAGGATCCTAAGGCTGCCACTACTGGCGCGTGAATGAATACTCGTCTAGCTTGTGATGGAACCATGACTTTACATGGATGATTTAAATATTATTTATATCAGAGTTAAGTGGATTGGGTTTGGACTGGCGTTGGGCACGAGGCGAAGCGTAGCGCAGGCGGAGATTGCGTTTGAAGTGATTGGAACTCATTCAGTTAGCCGATGGCATGCCTCGTACTCTTGCGACATACTGCCTCAAAGTGTTGCATGTGTAGGATAAAAAAAGAATGATAAAAGATGTGCGAATTCGCGCAGCCGGGTCGGCAGACGTGGAGGCAATCTCGCAGGTGCTCCATTCCTGCGGTTTGCCCGGCAGCAATATAGACCCCTCGTCCCGCCTCTACAGCCTGGCCGTGCTAGGTGAGAAGGTAATAGGCTGCGCCAGCGGCGAAATGCATGGCGAGACGGTCATCGTCCATGCCGCTGCGGTTCTCGACGAGTACCGGGGCCACCAGATCGCCACGCATCTTGTGAGGGCCATCCTGATGCGCGCCCGCGCCAGCGGCTGCACCAGGGCTGCAGTGCTCACGGCCGAGCATCCCGCGTTCTTTGCCCGCTTCGGGTTCACGCTCACCGCGTTGGACGACATGCCGCAGGAGATGCAGCTATCGAAGGAATTCCTTCGGCGCTTTGGTGCAAGGACGCATTACATGTGCCGTCGTCTCGACTGATGTCCGTAGCGACTAACGAGCATCGTGATGCTGATAGCAGCAGCACTGCTTTTTGCCTTGGTCCTTCGTGCGCTGTACCTGCATCTGCAGGTGGCGCACGCAGAGTTGATTCGCCGTGACACGAAGGGTCCGCTTAGCTACGAGGTGCGGCGGCGTGTTTATATGGAGGTACTTCCCCTGCATGTTTCGGAGTACCCCGGGCCCAGGGAGGTGCGCACCCGTGTTCTTCCGCTTACTGGTGTGGTGCTGTGGCGCAGACCATTAAGCATCGCCCTCCCCACCGAATCTTGTGCGCGCCTTGAGGATGTCTCTGCTAGGGAATTTGATGGCCGCTTTCCCCCGTGCTTGCAGCTGGGCCCATCTCGGGGACGGTAGCAGAGTATGAACGCAACATGGTCGCAACCTCGGCCATTCGGACTACCTCAATTGGGGTACGGCGCAATTGGGAGAGCCTACCCAGAGCGGTGAAATCGGAGCCACGCCGGGCGGTCCGGCGATACCACCGTTGTGGGCCTGGTCGCCGTGCTCCCAGAGTTTTGAGAGCAGGGAATCGCTTCGCATCTCGTGCGCGCCATCCTAGTGAAAGCGTATCCTGCGGTTCCCGCGTAGTCAGGCGCGGCCAACCCATGCTTGCCGGGGGACGGCAAGCTGGTGGCAAAGGTTTCTCCCATCTTTTGGAGGGACGCTGCGTCCGGCGCCGTCCGAGTCAGGACGCGCCCGCGTTGGTGCCAACCTTTCTAATTTTCGTAGTAGTCGTACCAACGATGCCATTCGCGATGGCGCTCGCGCCATTGACGTTCCCGCCAGCGTCGTTCGCGCCACTGCTGCTCCCGCCAAGCACGAGCCTGCCAGTCATCGTAGTAATACCCATAGCCGGGTGTAACCGCAACCGGCCGAGGTTCGACGATTACAGGAGCCGGCTCATAGTAGACCGGTGGAGGAACGACCACAGCTGGCCCGGGGATGCCGATACCAATGCCTACATCAACGCGCGCCTCGGCAACGTTGGAAGCGAGTCCCACAACTCCGGCCAGAAGCCACAGTGCTGCGACCTTCCGCATCGCTTACTCCTTGTCCTCTTACAAATACTCTAGGCAAGGGTGTTTCGATGGTGTATTAGCGGATTCGCACGGCGGTTACTTTTTGTAACGCGATATGGAAGCGCACGCTGTCCCGCCGAACGGAGAGCTCGGTCGACAACGTTCACTGACGAGCTTTCTCGCGGGACTGGATTCGAAGAACTTCCGAAATGATGTTGAACAGGGCTGCACGTGGAGGCGCGCCCGGCTGCGCTGGCAACTTATGTTTGGCAGTTGCAAACCTTACGGATTGTCACGACTTGTGGGTCAACGCGGACGCCAACCGTACCGTTTTTCCGGTAAGCAAGGCGCATTGCCGAGCTGCTAAATATTTCCCAGGAGTTCACGTCATGAAGAAGCTGTTCGCTGCTCTCGCCTCCGCAGCCCTCGTCGGTACCGTTTTCGCGCAGACTGGTGTGCCAGCTTCCGCGACTCAGCCGCAGGGCGATGCGGGGAAAGACCAGGCAAAGGTCGTCAAGGAGAAGGGCGCCACGCAGGCAAAGGCCGACAAGAACAAGAAGAGTGCCGGCGCGCAGGGCGATGAAGTAAAGGCTCAGGCCAGCGCCAACAAGGAGAAGGCAGACGTAAAGGCTAATGCCAGTAAGCCCGCCGCCAAGGGCACCCACCACAATGCGAGCAAGACGAAGGCCACCCATACAGAGGCTGGTATGGCGAAGACTGACGCAAAGAATGATTCCGACAAGGCGAAGGCCAAGGCGGATGTGGCGAAGCACGAGGCGCAGCCCGAAGCCGCGAAGGCCGCACCCAGCATGGATAAGACGAAGAAGCAGTAAGCTGCTCCCGTCGAGCGAACAGGAGGTCGGTTGCCAAGGCGAAAGCCATTGCAACGATGCTCGAGTGCAGGAGCCTTGTGGAGAGTGCCAGTTGGCTGGAACGCCTGGCCTCTCCGCACTTGTTCAAGATGAGGGAAGCGCCATGAAAGCCTTTCTCGCATTGCTAATTGCCACATCTACGCTGCTCGGCGGTTGCGTCGTGGTGCCGTACGATGGCGGGTACTATGGCGGTGGATACCATGGACCGTACGGGTACTGGGGCAGCCGGCACCACGGTTACCATAGACATCATGGAGACGACGACTAACGCGGAATTTGACGCTTTCGTTGCAACCGAAACTCTAGCCATTCAGTTTCGACATCCGATAAAACGACGTCGGGCGGCTGCACGTGGCGCCAAGGAAAAGTAAGAATTTGCCCTGTGTCAGGCAAGGATGGCGTGACAGATGACGTTTCCGAGGCGGTCGACTAGCCTCGGCTGTGCTCGCAAGGCCATGCCAAGAGCGTGGTCTGTATTTGGGATGTCGACAATTTCCGTGTGTTCGGCGCGTCTGTCGTTCGCAACGAGCAGCTCACCGATGATGGCCGGAACGACGGTGTCTTCAGTAGCGTGGACCACCGTTAAGCGGCCAGGAAATGACGCTATCCGTTCGAAGACAACTGAGCGCCGCCAGCTTTGCGCCGTGCGGAGTATCTTGGTGAAGGCTGGTCCGAAGGGAACCGCGAACGCGGCCGAATCGTAGGCGGCGCCGACCAGTGTGACAAGTCGCCCGATGCGATTGTTAGGGGCGGCGGCAATGCGCACGGCGATTTCGGCGCTGATGCCGATGACAGCGCGCGGCTTCGCTTCATCAAGATACTGCAACGCTGCAATTGCTTCATCGTAGCGCTTACTCAGGGAATCGGGCGTTCGCGCTGAACTCTCGCCGTGCCCGGAGAAATCCACTGCGAGGGTCCCAAGTCCATGGCTAGCTAAATTTTGACGGAGCACAAGCCAGTGGGACCGTTCGCTCGTGGCTGCGCCGCCATGCAGCACAAGGCAACTGGCGCGGCCCTCCACCTCGAGGCGGTCGGCGGCCAACACTTCGACACCGGTGTCAATTGCGAATGGTTTCAGGGCATACATGGTCCTCACATCCATCCGCTACGGGCAGAGTCGGCGGTACGCGTTGTAGTGTCGCAAAGCAGTTTGGTTGTCGCCGCGCAATTCACTCAGCCGAGCCAAGTTGTAATGCGCGTCGGCGTAGTCTGGTTCTAATTCCAGGCATTTGCTGTAGCTGCTTGCAGCGTCCTCCTGGCGAGAAAGTTCCTCTAATACGACAGCTCGGTTGAAGTGAAGCAGGCTATGGGCGGGAAAGTGTTCCAGAGCTTTGTCGAATACTGTCAACGCCTCCGTATGCCGGCCGCTCTCAACCAGCAGGACCCCCAAGTTTGTGTAAGCCGCGTAGTGCGGCACGGTCAACAATTCCAGGGCCTTCCAGTATGCATGTTCTGAGCCTTGTGGGTCGGACACAGCCAGTTGCTCGGCTAGTGCAAACCATTCCTCTCCCTGACCCCGACTCGCTGAACTTGCCGGCGCGCTGTCAAGAAACGTCACAGCACCTCGAAGCGGGGCCACCTCGAAGTCAAGTAACAATTGTCCGGAATCGGCTTCCCACTGGTCAGGACCAGACCGCACGGTAATCGTGTTGCCGACCGCTGAGACACGAATTCCCGTCAGCGGCAAGTCCTCGGGCAGCTTTGCTTGCAAACTGGCCAAGGAGCGAACAATCTTGCGCGAAGGGATATTTGCGGCTTGAAGTTGATATGCTGTACGCAGCAGCACAACGTCTTGAAACGTGAAGCGGAGTTCGTTCCGGCGACCACGTGTAGGGCTCACGAAGCCGGCCTCAATCAGACCAGCCAACACGCTACGGGATACGCCGAGCAAAGACTGGAGACTGCGCAGCGAGTAGTGATGCTCGGAAATGTGGTCTGTCACTTCCGAGCTCGTACTCGCGAGGGTGCTTCAGTGACTTTCTCCGCGCGCTTCACGCCCTTGCGCTCCTTCGTGGTGAGGTCCGCGACGTCCTCAGTAGACGCTTTGGCCTTGGCCGCTGGCGGCTTTGCTTTCCTGCCACCCTTAGCCAGGCTTGCTCGCAGCGCTTCCATAAGGTCAATAACTTGGCCGCTGGTCGACACCTCGACCTGCTCGGGCGAAACAATCTGTTTGCCTGCAATCTTCGCGTCTATGGCCTGAAGGATGCGCTTCTTCTCTTCGTCTTCATATTGTGTTGGGTCGTAGCTATCCTCTGCGGCCTGGTCGATAATTTGTAGTGCTAGTTTCAATTCGGCGTCGGAAACCTCAACCTGTTCAATGTGCAGGTCTTTCATCGACCGAACTTCGTCAGCGAACAGCAACTGCTGAAACACCAAGCCGTCCTCTGCCGGACGAATCTGCACCATATGCGTCTTGCCTTTTGACGCCCACTTTGCCAGCGCGCAGCGGCCGCTCTTGCGCATGGCTTCTCTCAGCAGGTTGTACGGCTTGCCGCCTCGCTTGTCGGGCGCTACGAAATACGCCTTGTCGTAGTACAGCGGGTCGACAGTCCTTTCCGGGATGAAGGCCACAATATCGACGACATGGCTTGCGCTATCCTCCAGAGCCTTAAGTTCCTCAGGCGCAAACAAGACGTAGCGGTCTTTCTCGAATTCATAGCCCTTCTGCAAATCAGAGCGTTCCACCACTTGGCCGCTTTTCTCCGAGATGTATTGTTGCTTGGCGCGGGAACCGTCCTTGCACATGTAGTTGAACCTGACGGCGCTCTCACTCTCCGTGGCGGTGTATAGCTTGACCGGTATGGAAACCAAGCCGAAGGAAAGCGACAACGATGCGATGGAACGGGCCGGCATACTATCCTCCACGCCTCGAGACTGTTGACTGAGGCAAGCGCACGTGCGCTATGGTTAGCTTAGCCGCTTCAGTGCCGTCGTCAATGACTGCCGCGTCGACCAATACTCATGCCACGGGTCCTCGGTCTGGAAGCTGAGGTACTCGCGTGCTGTCGTGACTGTCCACTGCGCGCCACTTCTGAGCGACATCAGTTGCTCCCACGATACTGGCATTGACACCCCCATGCCTGGACGAGCCCGCGCCGAGAACGCCGCGACGGTCGTCTGGCCAAAGCCGTTGCGAAGATAATCGACGAACACTTTTCCCTTACGGTGCGCTGGCCCCGCCATTGCGGAAAACCGCTGGGGGATAGTCTTGCTGATGTGCTGGACGAAGGCTCGAGAGAAACCCTTCACGGTGCCGTAATCGAGCCTTGGCGTCAGCGGGATGACGACGTGCAAGCCTTTGCCACCGCTGGTCTTCAACCAAGCCTTGAGCCCGAGTTCGGTCAGTAACGTGTGAACAAGGAGTGCCGCCTCCTGCATGTGCTGCCACTTCAGGTCTTCGCCCGGGTCAAGGTCGAAGATGACCCTGTCGGGCTTGTCGAGGAGCCGCACCGACGAATTCCAGGTATGGAACTCCATGACGTTCATTTGTGCTGCCGACACAAGTGCATCAAGGGTGTCGACTGATAGCAAGGCGGGGTGCCCAGGCCACAGGCTCGGGTCGTGTACTTTGAGCCGCGGCATCTTGCTCTCAGGGTGCTTCTGGAAGAACAGTTCTTCGGTGATGCCATTGGGCGCGCGCAGCATCGATAATGGGCGGTCCGTCAGGTGGGGCAGCATCCAGTCGGCTACGCTTTCGTAGTAGCGAACCAGGTCGAGTTTGGTCAGCCCGGTTGACGGGTCGATTACCCGGTCCGGATTGGTGACCTTTACGGAGTGTGGTGCAGGTATTGAAGTTAATGTCCTGGCGGCCTCGCGGCCGATGTCGCTTGCTGGCTTGTCCGCGCGCAATCCTTTGAACGAGGCTTGTCGGATGTGACCGTCAGGCGTCCACTCGGCGAAGGCAACCTCCGCTACCAGCAACGGCTGGACCCAATGCTCGCTGCCCGCAGTGCGCTCGGACCAGCGCCCCGGTTTGACTGCATAGGTCTCAAATGGTGAAAAAGGCACTTCCAACGCTGCCAGTTGGACTCTCAATGCTCGGCCGGTCTTGGCATCCCACCCTGTGCCGACGCTGCCGGCAGAACGGAGCTTGCCATCTACGTGGTAGCCCAGCAGAAGGCTACCGACCTCCTGGGGCGCAGCGCTTCGGTCGGTGAAGCCGCAGACGGCGAACTCCTGGCGAAGGATGCACTTTGCCTTTAGCCAGGTCTGAGTCCTGCTCGAAACGTACGGCGCGTCACGCCGTTTGAACATCAGGCCCTCTAACCCCAATTCGCATGCGGCCTTGAATACTTGGGTCGGCGGCGCATCGAAATGCTCGCTGATTCGAATTCGCTCGCCGGGCGCTCCGACGAGTTGTGCCAGCCGGGCTCGGCGGGAGCTCAGTGGCACCTTGCGCAAGTCTTTCCCGTCCAGGTAGATAAGGTCAAAGAGAAAGTAGACGATGCTCTCGCCCTGAGCCGCGTCGATGGCATTCTGCAAAGCGTTGAAATCTGGAAGGCCATCCTTGAGGACAACGATTTCACCGTCGAGCCAGGCGCTCGAAGCTCTCAGGTCTTTCAACTCAACTGCAAGGCTTTTGAACTTGCTTGTCCAATCGTGTCCGCCTCGAGTGAAGAGCCTGACGCTGCCGGCGTCTATCCGCGTAAGAAGGCGGTACCCGTCGAACTTCGTCTCGACAATCCAGCCGTCTCCCTTGGGTAGGGACGCCGCTTGGGTAGCGAGTTGCGGCTCGAGTTCCGTAGGCAGCTCAGCGGTCACTCCAAAGGTGAGGTCAATTGCCGCTTCCTCGCCGAGGGAAGAATCGGGACTAGTCTTAGGCTCGCGTTCCTCGATTAGACCTAGGGGCTTGTCGACGACACTGTCCGGAAGGGCTTTGATGACGTCGTACTCGGCAAGGGGCTGCGCCCACTCATCCCGCTTCTTGAAAAGCATCCACTGGTCTTGCTTGTCGTCGGGTTTCGATATGCGCACTAGTTCCCAGCGGCCAGCGAGCTTTTCTCCGTGCAGCTGGAAAACGAGCTTTCCGGCTTGAATCCCTTCGTGAGGGTCGCCGACAGGCTCCCAGGTGCCGTGGTCCCACACAATGACTGTCCCGGCTCCGTACTGCTTCGGGGGAATAATGCCTTGGAAACCTGCGTACTCAATGGGATGGTCTTCGACATGGATGGCCATCCGTTTCTCCTGAGGGTCGTAACACGGCCCCTTGGGGACGGCCCAACTTAGCAGCACCCCATCGAGTTCGAGTCGAAAGTCGTAGTGCAGCCGCCCGGCCCAGTGCTTTTGCACAACGAACGACAAGTGTTGGCCTGCGGCTGAAGGACCGCCGGCGTGAGGCGTGGGCTCGGGCGTGACATTAAAGTCACGCTTCTTCCGGTACTTGGACAGCGGCAGGCGCGTCCGGTCAGAGTTGGCGACCATAGCCATAGTCTATGGCGTGTCCAGCCGGGAAGCCAAAGCAGCGGCGCGGCGTTTGCGGTGGCGCAACATATACCCCTGTGAGGGCAGGCAAGGCTGCGGCTGATCGCGTTTGCCGTCTAGTGGCGGTAGCGCCGTGGCACTTCACGGAGTTCGGCTTCGGGCGGGCGCCTCATAATAGCGTGCGCGCACCCTGTTCGTTGACAGCTTCAGTCGCGCTGCGGGGAGAGCTATGCAGGCGCTCGAACCACAGGAAAAGGAGAACCGCTAGCGGTACTTTCGCAAAGCAAGGGGCCGGATCGACGGCTCTTGGCCGTCAATCGTTGCTGAATGGGCGTCGACGTCATACATGAAATAATGTTGGTTCCCACCTCTGCAGCTCGAAGATCTTCACGGCGCGGCGCTGCTCGGCCGTGAGCTCCGGCGCCAGCATCGCCGTTGGCCGTCGTCCCGCTGCCCCGGTCTTCGTCCTCACCAACGTCACCTTGATCTCGGCCAGTCCTTCCATCATGCGACGGGCCGAAGCGTCGGCCCGCAGGGCAATCTTCGCCAAGCTCACGAGCATCAGGCCGAGCACGGTCGCGAAGGTGTGCAGGCGCAGCGATCCGTCGGCCCACTGGTGTGATGGCCCCCACGGAACCACGCCGCCTTTCTTCGTTCTGCGGAACAACTCCTCGACGTTCCACTGCCCTCGGAACGCGTAGACGATGCGCCCTGTACTCCAGGTGTGCCGATCCGTACACAGCACCCGCCTGCCCAGTCGCGTTCGCTCCAGCTCGCGGCGCAATGCGGCATCGACGTGCCATTGCAAGGTCGGTGCCGCTTCGGTTCCGGCGATGGTGGTCACGACGAAGCTCGACAGGTGTTCCCGAGTCAGCGCCTTCTTGACCCGCAGCTCCAGCCGGCTGCGCGTGATGCGACCCTTTTGGACCAACCCCTCCAGCGTGCGCAGTTCCTCCTTCGCCTTGCGCAGTGCCACCGCGATCCCGCGTTTTTGACCCTCGAGCAGCTCCTGGCTCTCCACCACCACGAGCGTGCGGTCCAACTCGCCGACGGTGGTTCGAACCCGCGCTGCCCGCACTTCGCTGAGCTTGCCCGACAGCGGCTTCATCGCACCGCGCTGCGCCGCCATCTGCAGCGCCTCTTGCGCGGCCTTGTGCCCCAGCGGCAACGAGATGAGGCTGTAGTAGCCGGCGGCATCGAGATCGAGTTCCAGTTGCGGGCTCCAGAACCCGCCGTCCCGTACCACCGTGCGCTGCGCCGGCTGCTTGCGACCCTCACCGCTGTCGAGCGCCTCATGCAACTGCGCCAACCCAGCCAGGCACGCCGCGAGCACCGCCTGGTCCGAGCCGTTGCCGGGATACGTCCGATACAACAGCGGCACATGACCCGTCTCGCTGACCAGAAGGCCAAGCCCGACCACACGCAGGTCCTTTCTCTTGCTCTTGGCGTGTCCTCGCCGGGCCAGATCGCCGGGCGTCTGTGTGTCGATGTGGGTATCGAAGTTCGTGGTATCGAATGCGAGCACGTCCGCGGACAGCTCGAAGCGGGCGATGGCGGCCTTCGCGATGGCCACCTGCGCCTGCTCCAACTGCTCATCGGTCACCTGCTGCGCGACACGATGGAAGGCCTGGCCGGTGAACGCTGAGCCCGGCAAACACGACAGGCGCGGCAGACTCCCGTCGAGAAACTCACCCAGCTCACACTTGGGTCCCGGTGTACACGCGCGCTGAATCGCCACGGCCACCGCCAACTCGCCCACGGACGGGCCGCCTTTGGCGCCAACCCCTGCGCACGCCCGATCAATCTGCCCGATCAGGTCCAATTGCTCGGCCACCCAGATCAACGCCCCGACGTCGCCGACCCCGCGCGTGCCCACCGTTTGGGTCGCACTCAGATCCGCGACTCGCGGCGGCTCGGCCGGTCCCAGCACGACCTGGCGTGCGACGGATCGTCCCCGCTCGGCATCCCACACGGACTGCGCCGCGATGCGGTAGCGATGGCCGTTGACCGTTCGTTCGAAAATGTGCATTTCTTTCATGTAGCATCTTCGAACCAAAGAATCAACCGAAATCCAATACCTACGCCACATTCCGCCTCGGTGCCGCCCCGGAACAACATCAAGTTTGCGAAAGTCCGGCTAGCGCGCCACCCACCGATGAAGCCAGGGGCATCGACGGGTCGGATGCCAGAGAAGGTATCGGTGAGAGAGCGTGCGATAGTGACCGTGGGATTGGCGAACGATGTCGAAGCCGTAAACCAGTAGGCCGCCGTGATATAGCCGCCGGCTGCCACCGCCGCCTTGCCACGTCCAGAACGACCGTGAGCAAGCCGAACGATGCCACACCACGTCGCTCCACCATTTGCGATGGGCCGGTCCGCACGTGCCACGCATGAAAATCGCGAAGTTGACGCGCGGGTCCCGAAGCTGCGGCGCACTGCTTGCACTTGCCATAGCCAATGCTTACCCGAGCGGTTGATGGCGCAGTGCTGTCGGTTCGATGACGGGCGCACTCGCCGCTGTGGTCGTGGTGCTGGCGTCGCTGTCGTTGCTCACTGGCGTCGGACGCGCTGACGGCGCCACGGACCGCCACGACACGTGGTCGAAGGAAGAATGGGGCGTCCTATCCTCGATGAGCCTGTATAAGCTCCCTGCGCCGCCGCCCGACCCGTCCAACGCCGTGGCAGACAAGCCAGAAGCAGTCGCGCTCGGCAAGCGGCTGTTCGCGGATGCACGCCTATCTCGCAACGGGGCGGTGTCGTGCGCCAGCTGCCATGCACCCGACCGCCAGTTCCAGGACGGCCTGCCCGTCGGAAGGGGCGTCGGAGTCGGAAAGCGCCGTACCATGCCAGTCGCAGCGACAGCGTACAGCCCTTTCCTGTTCTGGGATGGCCGCAAAGACAGCCAGTGGTCGCAAGCCTTGGGTCCGTTGGAGGATGGCGTCGAGCACGGCGGCAACCGCGTCCAGTTCGCCCGAGTCGTGCGCGCGCACTACCGGCGGGAATATGAGTCCCTGTTCGGCGCCGTCCCAAACCTGCAGGGCCTGCCGGCCGACGCGAGCCCGCTTGGCAGCGCTGACGAAAGAGAGGCCTGGTCTCGGCTGACGAACGCGCAACGCGATGCCGTCAATCGCGTCTTCGCCAACCTCGGGAAGGCGATTGCGGCCTACGAGCGGACCGTGAGCTACGGCGACTCCCGCTTCGACCGGTATGTTGACGCGGTTCTCAAAGGTGACCACGGGGGCCAGCAAACGCTGTCTGCCCAGGAGGTCAAAGGCCTTCGCCTATTCATCGGCAAGGCTCAATGCGCGACGTGCCACAACGGCCCGCTCCTGACCGACCAGGCCTTCCACAACACCGGCATCCCACCCAGAGAGTCCGCACGCCCAGACCGTGGCCGCGCGTCCGCCACAGCCAAGGTTCTGGCGGATGAGTTCAACTGCCTGAGCCGCTACAGCGACGCGCCCCCGCAAGCGTGCCAGGAATTGAGCTTCATGGCGACCGGCGAACCGGGCATGGAAGGCGCCTTTAAGACCCCGAGCTTGCGCAACGTGGCCCTACGAGCTCCGTACATGCACGCAGGCCAGCTTGCGAACCTGGACGAGGTAGTGACGCACTACGTGCGTTCGCCGGCAGCGGCGGTTGGTCATTCCGAACTGGCACATGGCGGCCAGGGACACACTGAGCGCAAGCCCATCCGCTTGACGGAAGAGGAGACGCGGGACGTTGTCTCGTTCCTGAGCAGTCTATCGGGGCCCATCGTGGAGCGCCCGTCTCGACCTTATGATCACGGCTCCGAGCAAGTCTCAGGCCGGTAAGCGCGTCATTGTAGTTGGTGGGGCGGTCGTGCGAGACCTGGCCAACAATCCTAGGCTCGCTAATGGCGGCTTCCGTCCCCTGGCTTTGGTCGCGTGCAGGTGCGGCTAGTTACTATCGAACTCTGAGTTGGCGCAGAGACAGGAGCTGTTTGGATGGGCTCCTTGGCGGACGAGTACCGTCCTCGGGCGGGCCGAGGCTTCAGGTTTGGGACCGCCAATACGTCGGTTCTGCTTTCTCCGATTGGGGTTGGCGTCCTCGGTCGATACATCGAAAGCACGGCCAGCCGGAGCGAAGGCCTACTTTGCCTCCTCCGGGATTTGCTCCTATCGTGAATGCGCGTGTCGCTCTTATTTTAAAACGCTGAACTGGCGTGGATTTCCTGAGCTGACAAGTGGCGTTTGGCGCATTTGCCAGCAGCCTAACAAGGGTGACAGGGCAAGAATGAGTTGACCTTGTAAGGTCTGGGCGTCTGGGACGACGAACGTGGTGAAGCAGGCGGTCACCGATGTGCCGCCTGCCGTCGGAGAAAGCAAGTGAACAATGCCCACCATGTGCCGCCCGATAAGTTGGCGCTGCACGGCCAGTCCATCCAGCCCGCATGGGTTCGCATCACGCACTGGCTGAATGTCATCGCGGTGCTCATCATGATGCTTAGCGGCTGGCGCATCTACAACGCATCGCCGCTGTTCGGCTTCCACTTTCCCAATGCAATCACCTTGGGCGGCTGGCTTGCCGGGGGCCTGCAGTGGCATTTTGCTGCGATGTGGCTCCTTGTCGCCAATGGCTTGTTCTATTTGGTGATGAATATCGTCACGGGCCGTTTCCGGCGACGCTTCTTCCCGCTTTCCGTACCAGCGGCGCTGCGTGACATTGCAGCAGCCATGCGAGGCAAGCTCACGCACCCCAATCTGGCCGAATACAACGCTGCCCAGAAGCTTTTCTACGTGGGGGTGGTGGTGATAATTGTGCTGACAGTGCTGTCTGGCCTTGCCATCTGGAAGTCGGTTCAATTTCCCTTGCTACGTGTATTGATGGGAGGCTATGACGCTGCGCGTTGGGTGCACTTCATCGGCATGAGCGCGATTGCGCTCTTCCTTGTCATTCATGTGGTGATGGTGTTGCTGGTACCACGCACCCTCATCATCATGCTGCGCGGACGCTAGGTCTCGATGGGGAGAATGGTCATGAGCAAAGCTGAGAAAATCGTCAGGCTCGACCGCAAGCTGATATTGCACGATGCAACTCGCGAGCTGAGCATGCCATCTCGCCGACTGTTCGGAAAGCGTGCCATTACGCTTGGTGGCTTGCTACTGCTGACGGGCTGCAGCATTACCGACAAACCGTCGGTTGAGTCCTTTCTAATGGCAGTTTCGCGCTTCAATGATCGCGTGCAAGGCTGGCTGTTCGACCCTAACCGGCTGGCGCCGACCTATCCCGAGTCAAGGCTGACGCGGCCGTTTCCTTTCAATGCCTACTACGGCCTCGCTGATGTACCAGAGGTAGATGCCAATGCGTTTCAACTGGAAGTCGGTGGCTTGGTCTCGCGCAGGACGGCATGGACCCTCGAAGAACTCTACGCGTTACCGCAGACGGCGCAGGTGACTCGCCATATTTGTGTCGAGGGGTGGAGTGCCATCGGCAAGTGGGGCGGTACGCGCTTCTCTGATTTTCTCCAGCGCGTCGGTGCCGATACCACTGCAAAATACGTGGGCTTTCTCTGCGCCGATGACTACTACACCAGCATCGACATGCCCACTGCGCTGCATCCACAGACCTTGCTTACTTTCACCTACGATGGCGAACGCCTGCCGCCGAAGTATGGGTTTCCGATGAAGCTGCGCATGCCCACCAAGCTTGGGTACAAGAACCCGAAGCACATTGTCGCGATTTACGTCACAAACAAGTATCCCGGCGGTTACTGGGAGGACCAGGGATACAACTGGTTTGGGGGCTCCTGACCCCCCAAAACCTGACCGGCAAGTCTGCCGGCTTCTCCCTACCAATCCAATCAAGGAGCACAACATGAACAAACGCCTGGTTTTGCTGCTTTCCTCCGCGGTGTTGCTTGCCAGCCATGCATGGGCACAGGACGCGATGAAGAAGGACGAGATGGGCAAGGGCGCCATGGGTGCCAGCGGCAGCATGGCGAAAGAGTCCATGGGGAAGGACGACATGGACATGAAAAAGGAAAAAATGAGCAAGAGTCACGCCAAGAAGCCTCACGAAAAGAAGGAAGGCATGAGCAAGGATGCGATGGGAAAGGATTCCATGGGGAAGGACGCCACGAAGCCATAGTAGGTCGTGCGCACGCTGCCTACCCGTCGACTAGTGCGGGAAAGGAGGCCTCATCTTCCGTTGGCCGACAGGTGAGGCTTCTTGTGGCGACCACGGCTTGCGACATGCCACTCGTACCGAAGTAGGGGTACAGCAGGGCACAGCAGACGGCAACGGCTCTTGGCCTCTACCGCTTCCTGAAAGTCATTGGGTGCGTTCGCGCGAGAGACTGTAGGGCGCACCCGACCTCTCAGTAATGCTACTCCGGTCAGTTGGGCTTGCTGGCATCGGTGCTTCTTCAGACTTACAGCTTGACGCCCAATATAGCGGCCGGCATGGCATTGTTTAGTGCGTTGTGAGCAATGCTCCGTGGCTCCGCAGCGCGCCTGGCTGCCCGCTCCGGCTAATGAACTTGCGAGCGAGCTACTACAAGGCAATTTGCATCAGCGTCCCGACATCGGCTGGGGGACGGTTGAGTTCCTGCGAGTGCATTACGGCAGGCGGCAGGTCAGAAAGGTTGATTGGCGCGAAGCCGAGGCGCGCGAAGTAGCCGGATGCTGTCTTGGTCTGCAACACTATTGATGCGACCCCTTGCAGCCGGACGTCTGCCACGATTGCGGAAAGCAGAAGCTCGCCGAGACCTGCAGACCTTGTGTGGTGGTCAAGTTATTTCGGACAGGCAGATAGGTTTTTTCACTGTCGATTTCGCCTCGTGAGCAGTGGGCGACAGATACCCCAGGGTTGAGTGCAAGCGCACCGGGTTATAGAAGCCAACGATGTACTGGGTGATGTCGCGTCGCGCCTCGTCGTGATTGGCGTATTGTGGTGGTCAAGTTATTTCGGACAGGCAGATAGGTTTTTTCACTGTCGATTTCGCCTCGTGAGCAGTGGGCGACAGATACCCCAGGGTTGAGTGCAAGCGCACCGGGTTATAGAAGCCAACGATGTACTGGGTGATGTCGCGTCGCGCCTCGTCGTGATTGGCGTATTGGCGCTGCCACACGCGCTCCATCTTCAGGTTCAGGAAGAACCGCTCCATCACCGCATTGTCCCAACAATTTCCCTTGCGGCTCATGCTGCAAACCACGTGATGCTGCCTGAGCAAGGCCTGGTATTCATCGCTTGCGTACTGGCTCCCCCGGTCCGAATGCAGGACCAGTCCCGGCGCTGGCCGGCGGTGCTGCAGGGCCAAAGTCAGCGCCGACATGACCAGGCCGGCTGGCATGGTGGGCGCCATTGACCAGCCCACCACCTTTCGTGAATACAGGTCCAGCACCACCGCCAGATACAACCAGCCCTGGGCCGTCCGGACATACGTTATGTCTGAAACCCAGGCGCGGTTGGGCTCTGCCACGTCGAACTGCCGGTCCAGCACGTTCGCTGCCACAGGCAGCGTGTGCCGGCTGTCAGTCGTTGAGACGAACTTGCGCTTCCAGCTCGCGCGCAAGCCCGCTTCGTACATCAGCGTACGCACCCGGTAGCGGCCAATGCGTACCCCCTGCTGCCGCAGCGCATGCATCACGCGTCGACTACCGTAGCTCGCGCCGCTAGCCACGAACGCTGCATTGACGTGCGTCTGTTCCTGCAAGCCCTTCGTGTTCGGCTTGGCACCGCGGTGCGCGTAGTAGCCGGAGCGGCTGACCTGCAATACCCGGCAAGCACTACTGACCGATACGGCCTCCTGTTGCAAGTGAGCCACCATGCGGTAGCTCACTTCAGTTCCCGTGCAAAGAAGGCCGACGCTTTTTTTAACAGCGTGTTGTCCTCGCGCAGTTGCCGATTTTCCGCCTCTAGTTGCCGGATGCGCTGCTGTTCCGCCGTCAGCGGCTTGCCCACGCCAGGACCGCCTGCGCACTCCGCGTCGTACTGCGCTATCCAGCGCCGAACGGCGGTCTCACCAAGCTCCATCGACCGGCAAACCTCGCTGACCGATAATCCCTGGTCTCGGATCATCCGTACCACTTCCAGCTTGAAGCTGGCATCAAACTGTCGCCGCCTTCTTGTCATCTACTTTTTTCCTCGTCGATTCCGGATTGTCCTCCTATCGACCTGTCCGAGGAAATTAGACCACTGCACTTGCGCGCTGCGCAACAGCCAGTCCTCGAAGAAGTCCTGTTTCCCCATAGCGTTCCACGCCGGCACATCCGAGAAGCCCGGCATTGTCGCGGACCATGATGTAATGGGTGATATGTTCGCGTACTCCCTCGACGCAAAGTGAGGAAGCACGCAGGAGGGCCTCAACCTCAGGCCAATCCTTCTCAGTCGCATAGCGGGGACGCATGACATATTCCTTCATGCAAAGTTCGTCCCGTCATCCTACTTTTGCCAGGATGCTTCCGCCCGTAGGGATTCTTCTTAAGTAGATTTGCTATCTCCCGGAAGCAGTCTGGCTGGCATGTCGGGAAGACAACATTTTTGCTCTTCAGGGAGTTCTTTTGCGATTGCATGCGAGCGCGAAGTCTCATGCATGCGCCAGCTGATAGCCTGGCATGCGAGAGGCCGCCCCACTTGATCCCGCAAGGCCTTTGTCCAGCGCTTGATGCGTGCACGCAGCCGTCCCTGTGCAGCTCTTTCTATCGGCATGTCATTGACGCGGCTGATCGCTGTGCCCGGCAAGACATAGCCGTGCTGTATCAGGGCCACAGAAGACGCGGTCTTTGTCGCGATCCGCTGCCGATAACGAGGTCAACGACGTCCAGGCAATAGCCACGCCGCCCGTTCGTGTCCACCGTCTGGTTTGCGGGCGCGCAATGAGGCAATGGGGGGATGCCCCGATGCGGCGTCGCTCACCGCGCTGCGCGCCTGGTACGCAGGGTTGCCGGCACGCGACGCCGTGACGCGCTACCTGGGCGAGCGCCAGGCCAGGGGCCAGTCCGCCCGCGGCGCGTTGGGCCGCATCCGGCGGCAACTGGTTGCGTTTACGCGCTCCCGGCAGCGGGAGGACCTCGCCGCGGCGTTCGAACACAGGGCGGCCGAAAGGGCTGCGCGGGCGAAGATTGCCGGCCACGCGATCGAGACGCTGCGTCGCCTGCCGCCGCCCCAGCCGCAGATCACCGACGATGTTGCCCGGTGGCTGCCCCGTCGGGTCGTGCAGGCGCTGCGCGCACACGGCATCGACACGCTGGCGGCGCTGACCGTGCGCGTGCCGCGCCGGCGCCGCTGGTGGGCGGCCGTGCCCGGTCTGGGCCCGGCCAGCGCGCGACAGATCGAAGCCTTCTTTGCCGCGCACCCGCCACTCACGGAACGCGCCCGCGCCCTGATTGCCGCAGACGACCGCCGGGTGATCGTGCCCTGGGAGGACTTGCGCCTGCCTCATGAAGTCGACGGCTCGCAAGGGCAGTTCCGTGCACTGCGGCAGACCTGCACGCTCAATGCCGACAACGACTACGCGGCCATCCAGGCCTGGCTGGGGCTGCACGAGTCGCCCGCCACGCAGCGGGCCTACCGCAAGGAGGCGGAGCGTCTGATCCTGTGGGCGATCGTCGAGCGCGAGCGGCCGCTCTCATCGCTGACCTCCGAGGACGCGATTGCCTATCGCACTTTCCTGCGCCGGCCGACGCCGCACCAGCGCTGGGTTAGACCGCCGCGGCCGCGCACGTCGCCCGAGTGGCGTCCGTTCGCGCAAGGCCTGTCGGCACGCTCAACGGCCTATGCGCTATCAGTGCTCGGCGCGATGTTCCGCTGGCTGATCCCAGCAGCGCTACGTGCTGGCGAACCCCTTCGCCGGCATCAAGGTGCGCGGCAGCGCGCGGGCCGCGCCATTGGACACGTCCCACGCATTCACGGAGGGCGAATGGCTGCTGATCCGCACCCTGGCCAATGGGCTCGAATGGTCCTATGGCTGAGAGCAGCCAGCCGCCCAGCGTTTGCGGTTTGTGCTCGACTTCGCTTACGCCACGGGCCTACGCGCCAGTGAGCTGGTCGGCGCCACACTCGGGGGCATCGAAATCGATCCCCACGGCGACCACTGGCTCCACCTAGTGGGCAAGGGCGCCAAGGCGGGCAAGGTGGCGCTGCCTCCGCTGGCACGCACCGCCCTCGATCGGTATCTGGTGGAGCGCGGCCTGCCGGTCACGCCGGCGCGCTGGAACCCGAACACGCCCCTGATTGGTGGCCTGGGTCAGGACTCGGCGAACGGCATCACTGGCACGCGGCTGTGGGGTGTGCTGCGGCGGTTCTTCACTCAAATCGCGGACTTGATCCAGGCCGATAGCCCGGCGGCAGCGGAGAAGCTGCGACAGGCCAGCCCCCACTGGATGCGGCACACCCATGCCACGCATGCGCTGGCGCGGGGCGCGGAACTAACGACGGTACGGGACAACCTACGGCACGCCTCCATTTCGACCACCTCGATCTACCTGCACGGCGATGAGGTCAAGCGGGCGCGGCAGATTGCCGCCGCCTTCGCTTCCTGAGGATTCGGCGTACCGCTCGGGCAGACAAGGGGCCGGCGATAGGCTACGTGGTGACATCATCGCAGGCTCGGGGCGCTGACACTTTTATCTTGCGTCAGCCAACCTATTGATCAAGAAGGGAATTCTTCGGCGGCGTTGGTTCGAACGGAGGGAAGTGACACTTTTACCTTCGACGAACTGCCGTCTTTCGTGCATCAGGACGGCAAGCGGCCCGCCCAGGATCGATACCGGTATTCGGCGTTGCCATTACCCTTGACGTTGCGACAGCGCTGCTGGCGATTGCCCTACTCAAGCCGGCCCGTCGGCGTTACCTGCGTTAATGCACGGTTGTTGGACGGGCGGGCGGCTGTTATAGCAATCTCGCACGCACGCGCGCCGAGAACTGGTCGAGCAGGAACACCACAATGAAGATCGCAATCAGGATGGTCGCGACGTGGCCGTACTGGAACATGTCGAAGCGCCCTTTGAGTTCCTGTCCGATGCCGCCCGCACCGACCAGCCCGATGACAGTCGCCATGCGCACGTTCCGATCCAGGATGTAGAGCGTGTAGGCCGTGTACTGCGGCAGAACCTGCGGCAGTACCCCATACCATAGCGTCTTGAGCTTGCCCGCGCCGATGGCTTCCAACGCCTCCTGGGGCTTGTTGTCGGCGTTCTCGATATCCTCCGCGTAGAACTTGCCGAGAAAGCCGGCCGCGTGCAGGCTCAGCGCCAGCACGCCGGCGATCGGGCCGAAGCCATAGGCCAGCACCAGGAACAGTGCGACGATCAGTTCCGGCGCCGACCGCAACAGGCTGATTGAACCGCGCGCGAGCGTATAGGTAAGCCGGTTTGGCGTGTAGTTGCGTGCGGCGAGACAGGCCAGCGGTATCGACAGCAGCACCGACAGCAATGTCCCCCAGATCGCGATCTCGACGGTCTCCACCATCTTCACGAATACGGTCCACAAATAGCCGACGGGCTTGACCAGGTACTCGGTGCGTACCACCTTCGTTGCCCATTGCAACGATTGCGCATCCAGGCGCTGCTCGCGGTTCTCCAGGACTTCGATATGGGAAAACATGGGCAAGTGCTCGCGGTCGAGCCCGGGCAAGCGGGCCACTTCTTCGCGTTCGCCAAGCGCCGGCGGCCACATCGACTCGGCCACGCGCGACAGGCCGCGTAGCACCTGCGACTCAGGGCTCAAGCCAAGCAGCTTACCCACGGCTTGTCCCGTCATGGCGACCATTTGGTCCATTTCGGTGCGCTGACCGGTATAGAGCAAGGCCGCGAGCAAAGCCAACGCGATCAGCAAATGGCGCGCACGATAAGGCTGTTCCAGTTTCCAGTCGGCATGCGTGCCGGGCGTGGGCAGATAGGCAGTTCTGTTCATCGCGGTGCGTCCTTCATGCGGCAAGCGGGAGTGAGGTTTCGGGGGAGGGTGCGGCATCTTCCCAGCTGACGCCTCCATACAAGCGCTCGACCACGTCGTCCGTGAAATCTGCCGGTGTGCCGTCGAACACGATGCGCCCGCTGCGCATGCCGACGATGCGGTCACCGAACTCGCGGGCCAACTCGATCTGGTGCAGGCTGCACAGGACAGCGCTATTGCAGGCACGCGCGGCGTCCCGGATCAGGGTCAGGATGTCGCGCGAGATGCGCGGATCGAGGCTGGCCACGGGCTCGTCCGCGAGGATGACTTCGGGATCGAGCATAAAGGCGCGGGCGATGCCTACGCGCTGCTGCTGCCCGCCCGAGAGCTCGCCCGCGCGGCGCTGCAAGTGCGACGGGTCCAGGCCCACGCCAGCAAGGAGCGCGCACGCGCGCGCGCGATGCCTGGCTTCGAAACAGCCCAGCAGTGCGCGCCCCGTCGATACCGCCGGCAACGCACCGGCCAGCACGTTGCGGGCAACGCTCATGCGCGGGGTCAGGTTGAAATGCTGATGGATCATGGCCACGCGGCGGCGCAGTTGGCGCTCGGTGGCACGGGTCAGTGCGATGCCGTCCACTGCCACGCATCCGGCGCTTGGCCGCATCAGGCCGTTGACGGCGCGCAGCAGCGTGGATTTGCCCGCGCCCGAGGGGCCGAGCACCACGCAGAATTGCCCGCGCGGCACGGAGAGGCTGATGTCCGACAAGGCCGCCGTACCGTCGGGCCAGAGCTTGGACACGTTTTGGAAATCGATCATGAAGAATGGCTTATAGGTTGGGGGTTGAGCATGGCACTGCCATGCTCAACCGGGCCATGCCGGGTGGGCAAGCGAAGGCTGTGCTCAGCGCGCGCCGGCCTTCCTGATGATGTCGGTCTTGACCTGGTCGGTCACGAGATCGAACATCCTGCCGGCGGCTGCCATGTCGGCTTCGCTTACCTTCGAGGTATAGCCGTCGACCTTGCCGCCACCATAGCCGCGGATCTGGTCCTTGCTGATGCCCGGCAGTCTGTTGATGTTGTTGAACGCGTCGCGTAGCCTGGCCTTGACGTCGCCGCTCAGTTTCGGATGCATGGCCAGCGGGGGGTAGGGTATCGGCGCGCTCTTCGCCACCACCTTGACGCGGGCGGGATCGATGGCCTTGGCGTTCACGGCTTTCTCAAACGAATCAAAGGAGGCGCCACCGGCATCCACCAGGCCTTCGGCCAGCGCCTTGAGCACATTGGCGTGGCTGCCGGCCATGCTGATCACGGCAGCGTCGCTTGCCGGCCGCACACCGGACGCAAGCATCATGGCGACGGGCACATTGAAGCTCGACGTCGAATTCACATCGCCCAACGCGATCTTCTTGCCCTTCAGGTCCGTGAGCCGGTCGATGCCGGCATCGGTGCGGGCGAAGATGCCGGAGTAGTACACCGATGCGCCATCGCGCACGGCCAGCGCGAGCAGCTCCGCACAGCCGCGCGCGCGCGCCTGCAGGTAGCTCGCCGGGCCATACCAGGCAATATCGGCGGCGCCGTTGCACATCGCTTCGACCACGGCGCCGTAGCTTTGTCCGATCTTGATATCGAACTTCAGGCCCGTGGCCTGGCTGATCGCGCCGAAGATGGGTTCGAAATCCTTCTTCGTGCCATCCTCGGTGCCGCCGTCGGCCGGAATCAGGACGACGCGCAACGGCCTGGCCGCGCTGCCATCGTGCTGCGCCTGGGCCGACACGGTGGTGCTGCCGAAAAGGCCGAGAAGGCCAATGCAGGCCAAAGCCAGCGCCGGTATGGCGCGGATGCAGAAACTGCGGTTCATGGTGATAGGTTCCTTCCCCTCGGTGGGGTATGTCTGCCGTGGCAGGTGGCTAGTCAGGCGGCGAATTTAGGCTGCTAATGCCGAGTGGCCTGCATCGATGCAGGCCACTCGCTCAGTCATCCACGAGTCTTAAGGCAACCGGGCTCACACGCCCGGCGCCGCCATGGCCGGATCGCTGACACTGTCCTTTCCAGTCTCGAGCCTGCCAGCGAAGCGCCGCAGATAGCTCGGGTCGTCCTGGCGCTCGATGCTGAAGTCGTACCATCGGCCGCTGTTCTGCAGCGACCAGCGCTGTTCCACGACCTCGCCGCCGGCGGGAACGGTCAACGTCCAGGGGCCATCGTTGCGATACGCATTGGCCTTCACCGTCACGGCGCACGGCGCGGTGCCCGTGTTGCGCATATGCAGGTACACCTGGCCGTTCTTCGGGTCGTAGCAGACCTGACATTCGGGCAGCGCGGCCCCGGTCCCCACGGTGCCGGCGAAATGCCGGACGAACCCGTTCGGCCCGAGCACCCACAGGTCGTACTTGCCGTTGTCGGCAACGACGTCCCAGGTGTCCGGCAAGCTCTTGTCCGCTTCCACGGTATAGCGACGCGGAATGCGGTCCAGGTGCAGCTTGTCGTAGACGTGGAACACCGCACCCTGCATGCCGCCATTGGCGAACAGCAGTGTCACGTTCCGGGCCGAAGGGTCGACGCGCGCGCTCGTATGCAGCTCGTAGGGCAGCGCGCGCGAGAAGCGGACACCGGGCTCCTGGAACAGGGGCTGCGGCGTGGCGGGCGGCGTTGGCGCCGGCATGGATTTCTGCTGGGCTTCGATGATCGCGTAGTCGCTGGTGTCCGGCAGTGCGGGGAATTTCGGGTCGTTGGGCGTGGCGAAATCGAAAGCGGAGGTGAGGTCACCGCAGACCGCGCGATGCCAGGGGCTGATCGCGGGAACGGTGATGCCGAAGCGCTGCTCCAGGAACAGTCCCACCGACGTATGGTCGAACGTCTGGGAATTGACCCAGCCGCCCTTGCTCCATGGCGACACCACATACATCGGCACGCGCGGACCGAGCCCCCACGGGCGGGTGTTGCCGCTGATGGTATCCAGGGGATGCAGATACTTGCGCGCCGGGTCGGAGAAATACTCGCCTTCCAGCGGCACCGTCGACTTGCCGGCGAGGCTTCCGTCCGCGTTGTAGGACGGCACGGCGGGCGGCGGCAGGTGGTCAAACAGCCCGTCGTTCTCGTCGAACGTCTGGAGGAACACGGTCTTGCTCCAGACCTCCGGGTTCGAGGTCAGCGCATCCAGCACCTGGGCCGTGAAGTTGCCGCCATGCTGCGGGCTCGAGGGCGCGCCCGGATGTTCCGACTGCAGCTGGGTCGGCAGCACCCACACTACTTCGGGCAGCGTGCCGTTCTGCACGTCGCGCTTCAGGTCCTCGATGGTCCACAAGCTCATGCCTTGCTTGTACAGGGGCGAGTCCGGCTGCGACGAGCGGAACGAATCGAACGCCAGGCCGCCGTGCATGGCCCCGGTCCAGTTGTCGTTCGGGTTCTGGTAGATGCGCCAGTTGATTCCCGCTTTTTGCAGCACGTCCGGCAGCGTGGGCCAGTGGAAGGACGAGCCGGCATAGGTGTAGCCCGGCGTCGGCAGCGCGCCCTTGATCCAGCAGCGCAGGTTGTTCGGCTCGGAGTCGGTATCGGTGCTGTTGATGCCTTGTGCGCGCAGGTCCGGATTGAAGTTGGAGCCCGAGAAGAAAACGATGCGGTTGGGGTCCGTGCCGGTGGTGATCGAGCAGTGATAGGCGTCGCAGATGGTAAATGCTTCGGCCAGCGCGAACTGGAAAGGAATGTCGTCGCGCTTGTAGTAGCCCATCGAGTACGGCTTCTTGAACTTCGGCCACATGCCGAACTTGCCCTGATTCCAGGCCGCCTGCGCATCCGAGAATGAGTGCGGCGTGCTCGGCACCATCAGCGCGTTCATGGTCTGCTTGTCGAGGTGGAACGGTGGAATCTCGTTCACGCCATCCGACTGATACCAGACCGGCTTGCCGCTTTCCAGCGGAATCGGGAAGCGGTCACCGAAGCCCCGCACCCCTTTCATGGTGCCGAAGTAGTGATTGAACGCGCGGTTCTCCTGCATCAGGATGACGATGTGCTTGACGTCCTTGATGGTGCCGGTCTCTACCGAGGCGGGCACGGCGAGCGCGCGGCGAATGCTGGGCGGCAGCACGGTGAGCGTGGCGGCGGCGCCCACGGCTTGGGTGGCGGTGCGGAGAAAATTTCGTCTGTCGTTGGATTTCATGGGTCTGACCTGTGGGCGATGGCGGGGGAGGACCAGGCGGGGGCGCGGGGGCTTAAGGGGCCAGCGGTGCGCAGCGCAGCGTGTCCGCCGGCTTTTTCGCGTCCGCCTGTGCCGATGCAAGCGGCTGTTGCGTTGCCGTGGATGCTGACTCGTCGCCGCCGCCGCAGCCGGCGAGCGCCAGGGTCATCACAACGCCGGCTATGGCGGCCAGGCATCTTGCGTGCAAAATTTTCATGGGAAGGTCCGTGTCGCGTGGTTGGGGGTGGGGCAACACGAATCCTAGTCAGGCCATATGACAAGAAAATGAACGTTGCTCAATGGTTTGTGTATGTAGAATGAGCAAACTTCAGGCCTGAGTCCGGGCCTGGGTTCAGATCCTAAGTTCAGACCTCAACGCAGAAATGACGATTACCAGTCAATGTCCATCCGACCGATGCGCGGCCATCGTTGCCGGCGTCCCGCAGCCCGAGCTGCCTCCCTGGCGCGCGGCGTCATGGCGTTATATCGTCGATCTCGACGGTACGCTGATCCGCAACGGTGCCGCGTTACCCGGCGCTGCCCCACTGCTTGAGGCATTGGCGGGCCGTTACGCCATCGTGTCGAACAACTCGACCGACACGGCCGCGGGCCTGTCGCGCAAGCTGCACCGCATGGGCCTGGCGGTGGCGCCGGCGCACCTGGTGCTTGCCGGGGAAATGACTGTGGACTGGCTGGCGCGTACCTCCCCCGATGCGCGCGTGCTGTTGCTGGGCAGCCCCACGTTGCGCCGCCATGCGCAGCGGATGGGGTGCCGGCTGGTGGCGCAGGGCGCGGACGTGGTACTGCTGGCGCGCGATCCCTGCTTCAGCTACGGCAAGCTTTCGGCCGCGGTGAACGCGCTGCGCGCAGGGGCCCGGCTGGTCGTCACCAATCCCGATATCAGCCATCCCGGCGACAATGGCACTTGTGTTCCGGAAACCGGTACGCTGCTGGCCGCGCTGACAGCCTGTGCCGAGGTCCAGCCTGAGTGCGTCATCGGCAAGCCCTCTGCCGCGCTGTTCCGCGAGGGGCTGCGGCGGTTGCAAGCAAGGCCCGCGCAGGCGCTGATGATCGGCGACAACCCGGCGACCGATGCCGTGGGCGCTATCGCGATGGGCATGTCGTTCCTGCTCCTTGGCACGGGGCCCGGTGCCGAGGCGAAGACCCCGGCGCAGTTGCTCGACACCTGGTGTACCGGCCGAAAGGCCCTGCCTTCCGAACTCAATAGCGTTTGAGCGACAGTATCTCGAAGGTGTGGCGAATGGTCTTGACCGCGCGCTCGTAGTCGGTCAGGGACAGGCAGGCGATCAACACATCGATGATCGCCAGTTGCGCCAGGCGGCTGGTCATGGCCTCCGTGCGGAACTGGGTTTCGCGCGCCATCGTCAGCAGCACCACGTCGGAGAACGCCTGGATCGGCGACTTACCGAAGTTGGTGATGCAGATGGTGTGCGCGCCGGCTTCCTTGGCCAGCCGCGTCGCCGTCACGGTTTCATGTGTGCTGCCGGAATGCGAGATGGTCAACACCGCGACGTCCGGCCCGGTCAGCGAGGCGCTGATCACCTGCACATGCGAATCGACCACGGCCTTGGCGTTCAGGCCGATACGCAGCATGCGGTAGTGCGCATCCTCGGCAATCGTGGCGGCGCTGCCGATGCCATAGATCTCGATGCGCTTGGCCTTCTTCAGGATGCGCACGGCGCGCTCCAGCGCGCCGACATCAAGGGCCGACTGCGTCTCGTGCAGCGTCTGCACATTGCTCTGGAAGATCTTGCGCACGACGGTTGCCGCATTGTCGCCGGGTTCCAGGTCTTCGTGGATCAGCTGCACGGGCCGCACGATCTCCTGCGCAAGTGCGATCTTCATCTGCTGGAAGCCGGTCGCGCCGAGCGTCTTGCATACGCCGACCACGCTCCCCTCGCTTGCTCCGGTGCGGTCAGCCACTTCGCTGACCGACATATGGACGACCTCGTCGGGATGGCTGGCGATAAAATCCGCAATGCGCTGGCCGGTGGCCCCGAGCGTATCGCGGATGCTGGCGATACGCGTGACGATGGCGCCCAGCGCGTTCGGCGGTGCGCTGGAAACGGCCTTCTTTGGGGCGTTCTTCTTGCTTGCTGGCATGGATCTTCTTTATCGGACGTCCGCCGCTGCGAACAGATGCCCGCCATTGTAGAAGAACGCTGCCCGCTTCGGGCAGACCTCATGCCAGAGTTCCGGAGCGCATCTCACCAGCCATGGAAGCGCTCCCAGGCCGCCAGCCGGCCGTCCTCGGAGAGCGCGCGGTATTCCGGGAACTGCGCGCCAGTGGCACAGGCATGGTTGGGCAGGATACGCAGCCGCGTGCCGAGCGGGAAGCGCCCGACAATGTCCGGATCCGGCTCGCTCTCGCGCGACACGATCCCGTGTTCCTGGTTGGCCTGGCTCAGCACGTAGCCGGGGAGCACCGTGCCGTCCAGGGTACAGACCTGCCCGTAGCCATAGTCCCGCTTTTGCTTCTGCGTGCCGCGGTCGCGGCTCATCGCCATCCAGCCTGCGTCCACGATGGCCCAGCCCTTTTCGCTCTGATGGCCGATCACCGTGGTCAGCACGCTGAGCGCGATGTCGTCGGCCGTGCAGACGCCCACGTTATGCATGACCAGGTCGAACAGCACATAGACGCCGGCGCGCACTTCGGTGACGCCATCGAGATGCTGGGCGGCAAGCGCGGTTGGGGTGGAGCCGATGCTGACCACGGGGCAGGGCAGGCCGGCCGCGCGCAGGCGCTCGGCCGCGCCGACGCATCCGGCGCGTTCCTGCTCGGCCAGCGCGGCCAGTGCCTCGGGCGTGTTTAGCTCATAGCTCGAGCCTGCGTGGGTCAACACGCCAGCGACGCGCATGCCGCCCTCATGCAGCGCACGGCCCACTTCGAGCAGCGCGGCATCGCCAGGCCGTATCCCCGAGCGGTGCCCGTCCGTGTCGACCTCGATCAGCACGTCGAACGCCTCGCCGTTGGCGTGGCCGAATGCCGCAATCGCCTGTGCCGAAGCGACGCTGTCAGTGAGGATCTTCAGGTCGCACCCGCGCCGCCGCAGTGCCAGCGCCTGCGGCAACCGGTGCGCCGCCGTGCCGACGGCATAGACGATGTCGGTAATGCCTTCGGCAAAGAAGTACTCAGCTTCCTTCAGCGTGGACACCGTGATGCCCTGTGCGCCGGCCGCAAGCTGGGCGCGCACGACCGGCGTGCATTTGGACGTCTTGACGTGCGGGCGGAAGCGCGTGCCCAGCGCGTTCAGGTGCTGCTGCATCCGGTCGATGTTGCGTTGCATGCGCGCCAGGTCGATGACGGCCGCGGGCGTATCGAGGGAATAGAGGGAGTGGACGGAGTCGGGCGAGATGGACATGTCGGGCCAGATAGAGAGTTATGCGGGCGCGCCGTGCTCGCGCAGCAGCCGGATATGCGGCTTCCACGTGGTCATGGCATCGAGCGGGACCACCGGACGGGGCAGGCGCTGGAAGTCGAAGCGGGACAGCACCGGCGAGGTCAGACCCGGGGCGTCGACGCTGAAAATTTGCTCGAGGTCAAAGAACTCGTCGAACGCCGCGCGGAAATGGCCACGCGATTTCACCACCACCGTGCGCGCGGCGGCGATATCGATGCCGAACATCTCCAGCAAAACGGGCTCGTGACATTGATGGCGGTTGGTGATCACCACCACCTGCACGCCGCCGACTTGCAGCAGCGCCGATGGGCCCAGGTTGAAACTGCACCCGGCCAGCTGCCCCCTGCGACCCACGCCTTTGCCCGAATGCAGCCGCAGCACCGTGGCGGGCGCGCTGAACGCATTGGAGTACGTGGTGCGTTCGTCGCGATTGAAGTGGGCGGTGAAAGCCGCGCCCTCGCCAAAGGCATGGGCGTCGGCGCTGAGTTCGGCGTCCGTGACCACGCCGAGCACGGCGTCGCGCACGTCCGCGTGCAATAGCGCCGCCAGCAGGAAGGGCGTATTGCCGCGTCCGCCGCCGCCGGGGTTGTCGGCCACATCAGCCAGCAACACAGGCGGGAGCGTGCGATCCTCGCCGGCGGCCCTGGCCAGTGCTACCGCCTCTTCAAGGGACGTCAACGCGGGCGTGAAGGCGGCGCGGCCGTCCCACGCAGGCATGACCAGATCCCGGGCGATCTGCCGCGCAAGCTCGGCATCGTCGCGGGTCGTGACGATCACTGTCAGGCCGTTCTTCGGGGTGTCGCCGAAGGCAAAGCCGCCCACCACCGAGATATTGACGATGCGCGGATCGTCCAGCGCTTCCGCCGCCTCGATCATGTCGGCGTAAGGACCGGTGCCGGACGCGGTCAACAGCTGGGTCGGCGGTGCACAGACCGGCATGCGCACGTGCGCGACGCAGAAGCGCGCGCCTTGCATCAGCTCGACGAGGATGTCTGCCGCGTCCGTGCCGCGCTCGGCCATGTCGGTATGCGGATTGCGGCGATAGGAAATCAGGGTGTCCACCGCATCCACCATGCGATCGGACACGTTCGCGTGCAGGTCGATGGTGGCGACGATCGGCACCGACGGTCCGACAATGGACCTCACCAGCTCGAAGACCAGGCCGTCGGGGTCATCCTCCTCGGTGGTAATGGCAGCGCCGTGCTCGCAGAGGTAGACCGCATCCAACGGCAAGGCGGCGCGCAACTCCCGTTCAAAGGTGGCGAGCGTCTCCATGAAAAAGCCGTGCTCGACCGGGCCGCCTGACTCCGCATTGGCGAACAGGATCGGGACTGGCGTCCACAGTCCCTTGCTATCCATGCGGCGCACAAAGGCCGGGATCTCTGGCGTCATGGCGGGCGCCGCGGCGCGCGCATCCGACAGCAGCGCACTGCCGGCGAGGTAAGCCCGGTCCACGAAGTCGGTACGCGTGGACACTGGCGCAAAGCGGTTCGATTCGATGGCAAAGCCGAGAATTGCAACGCGGGGATTGGACATGGTCGGCGGTTGGCTCAGTTCTGCTTGGGGATCTTCGCGCTCTCGACCAGGGCGGCCCATTTCTTCTGCTCGCTGGCGATGAAACGGACGAACTCTTCGCGGGTGGCGGTGGCAGCGACGGCGTTGGCATTGGACAGGTCCTGGCGCAACTGGTCGGACTTCAGCACCTTTTCCAGCGCCGTGCCAAGCTTGTCGACGATGGGCTGCGGCGTGCCCTTGGGAACGACCAGGCCACCCCACGAGACGTTCTCATACCCCTTCAGGCCCGACTCATTGAGCGTTGGCACATTGGGATACAGCGCAACGCGTTCGCGGCTGGTGATCGCCAGCGCGCGCAGCTTGCCGCTCTTGATCAGCGGCCAGGCCACCGATGCATTGGTAATGGTGTAGTCGAGCCGGCCGCCGGCAAGGTCGGTCAGGGACGCGGGGTCGCCGTTGTACGGAATGAACAGCACGTCGACGCCGGCCATCTTCTTGAGCAGTTCGCCGCCCATGTGGCCGCTGCTGCCGGTGCCCGCGGCGGCGTACGACAGCTTGCCCGGCGATTTCTTCGCCAGGGCCAGCAGCTCGGCCACATTCTTCACCGGGGAGTCTGCACGTACCACCAGCAGGTTGTAGATGGAGAACATCTGGCCCACGGGCACGAAGTCCTGCCGCACATCGTAGGGAAGCCTGGTGAACAGCGCCGGGTTGATGGCGAGGGTGTTGATGTTGCCGTAGCCCAGCGTATACCCGTCCGGCGCGGCGCGCTTGACCTGGGCCATGCCGATGTTGCCCGCGGCACCGGGGCGATTGTCGACGACAAAGCTGGCGTTGGTTTCCTTCGCGAGGTGCGTCAGCACGATGCGGGTCAATACGTCGGCCGATCCGCCGGCCGCGGAGGCGACGATGACGGTAACCGGCTTATGCGGCCACGGGTCGGCCGCCTGGGCAAAGGCGCTGAAGCAACAGGCAGCACTGAGTGCGAGAGCTTTGAAGGCAGTAGTGAGGCGCATGAAATATCTCCGGACGAGAGGGAGGTATGGAGGTCCTTGACCGGTCCGGAAGCGCATCGCTGGCGTGCCGTGGGCAAGGCGCCGTAGCCGCGCGGCGGCTACGGGGAAATCGTCAAAATGAGCGGGTCCTGCTTTGCAAGCACTGAAGCTGTTACACCCCCTGTCGCACCTTTACCAGGACCACGCGATGCCGGAACCCATGCGCGCCGTGCGGGCGCGCTGATGGAGCATGCGTGCCACGGTCAGGTCCTGCAGCGCGAGACCGGTCATGTCGAAGACCGTGATGTCGGTCGGTTGCCGGTTCGCGCAAGCCTTTCCCGTCAGCAGATCGCCAAGTTCCGTGCACGGCGTATCGGGGGCCCACTGGGTCTCGCCGATCTGTTGCGCCTGGGCCCGGTCGTCGACAAACAGGCGCACGCGCTCCAGCAGGCCAGGGGGCAGTTCGCGCTTGCCTTTCGTGTCGGCACCGACGCAATTCAGGTGCGTACCGGCTTGCACGGATTTCTGTTCGAACAATGCGCCGCCGCCCGGGGTGGCGGTGATCACTACGTCGCTCTGCGCCACGGCGGCATTGGCGTCGCCTGCCGGCGCGATGTCGCAACGTTGGGCGAAGACCGCTTCAAATGCCGCATCGCGCTTGCCGTCCACCGTGGCATAGCGGATCTCGCACAGCGCCGGCAACATCTGCAGCGCAAAGCTCACTTGCACGCGAGCCTGTACGCCGGTGCCGAACACGCACAAGCGGGTGCTGTCGGCACGCGCCAACTGTTGCAGCCCCAGGCCGCCGGCGGCGCCCGTGCGCATGGTCGTGACCGCATTGCCGTCGATGATGCAGACGGGCCGTCCGGTAGCCGGATCGATCAGCATGATGGTGGCCTGGTGCGGCTCACCGCCAAGCCGGCGGTTGTCCGGCCAGAAGCCCGCGGCCTTGAAGCCGAGCAAGCCTTGCGCCTGCACATCGCCTGACTTGATGCCGAATACGCCGCCCGTTGCGAGCGGCTCGCGCACGACAGGGAAGACACGACCCTCGCGCTGACTATGCAGGACGAAGGCCTCATTCACGGCCTGCAGCACATCGTCGGGAAGCAACAGGGCCTCGACCTCGTTCTTGTCGAGCAGCAGCAGGCGCGCGTCACTTGGCATCGCTGTACACCGTTGCGCGCGATACACCCAGATGCATCGCGACGATTTCCATTGCGCGGCGCACTTCCATGCAGCCCGCGTCCTTGAGTTCGCGTATCAGTGCGCGCCGGTCCGTCGCCTTGAGCGAGCGGGGCGTGGTCGCGAGCCGTGCCGCGAACTGGTCGATGCGATGCCGGATGGCGTCTGCACTGACCGGGTCGAGCGATTCGGTCACGCCGGCGGCCGCGCCGACGCTGCCAAACTGCCCCAGCATGCTCTGCAAGCCGCGAAACAGGGAAAGGTCCACATTCAGGCACAGGGCCGCGATGTATTTCCCGGTCGAATCCTTGATGCCGATGGACGTGCTCTTGGCCTGGCGGCCGTCGGCGAACTGGTTCGCATAGTTGGCGATGATCTGCTGGTACTGCGGATCGGCGATGCGCGCGAGGCCGAGCTCTGTGGCCGGATCGCCAGGCTGGCGGCCCGACAGATTGTTATGGATCGCCAGGATGGCCTGCTCGGGATGCAGCAGGTCGTGGACCACCACTTCGCAAAACGGCGCCAGGGTCTCGCCGAGGCCCTGCGCCACTTGCTTGAGTTGCTCGAGCAGCGCTTGCTGCTCCGGGGTTCGTTTCGTCATGTGGACAGATTATCCAGAGTTGGACGAAACGTCAAGAATGAGTTCTTACCCTTTGGCCGTCAGGTGCTGTGGGCGCTGGTCAAGCCGGATCATGTCGATCAGCTGACGCAGGCCCGGCAGCGTCTGGCGCCGGCTCGGGTAGTACATGACCATGGGCGGTCCGGCGACCGCCCATTTCGGCAGCACCACTTCGAGCCGGCCGGCCGCAATGTCATCGGCCACGCGGCGTTCGAGGCAGTACGCGAGCCCAACACCGTTGAGCGCGGCCTCCACGGCCGTGTCGGTTTCGTTCGCGGTGATCGGGCCGGGCACGTCAAGTTCCAGCGCCTCCCGGCCATTGCCAAGCTCCCACCGGTACAACGAGTTGTCGCCGATGCGTATCCGGATGCACGCGTGCCGCATCAGGTCGTCCGGCTTCTTCGGCCGTCCGTGCCGCGCCAGGTATGCGGGGGAAGCCACCACGACCCAGCGCAGCGGTGGCGTCAGCGGCACTGCAATCATGTCGCGTGCGACCGTGTCGCCGTAGCGGATGCCGGCGTCGTAGCCGTCGGCAATGATGTCGACCAGGCGGTCGTCGACGGTGATGTCGAGCTGGATATCGGGGTAGGCGTCGATGAAGGCCGGCAGGACCGGGCCGATCAGCAGTCGCGACGCATCGCGCGGCACGTTGATACGCAACCGACCGGCCGGCGAGCTGCGATAGCGGTCGAGCTGGTCGATGGCCGCGCCGATGGTCTCAAAGCCCTGGTCGAGCTGCTCGGCCAGGGCGTTGCCGGCGGCAGTGGGCACGACCGAGCGACTGGTGCGGTTGAGCAGCTTCACGCCAAGCCGCGCTTCGAGATTGCGCATGGCGTGGCTCAGCGCCGACGTCGATACGCCCAGTTCAACTGCTGCTTGCCGGAAGCTGCGGCGGCGGCAGATGGTGACGAACACATTCAGGTCGGCAAGTTGGGAACGGGTGAAGGCGGGCATGGGGCGGGCACGGGGCGGGCATCGGAAAGGGAGGCGGCTTGCCTCAATGGAACGTTGAATTCATTTCAACGATATATGAGCTAGATTGTATGCGCCTCGGGCGGGGACATCGTAGTCCCACGCTCGCAGCTAACCACGTATTGGAGTTTTTGCATGAAGGTCGAGACGACACGCATTGAGGGCATCCCGGTTCCGGTATCGCGCATCGGGCTGGGCACATGGGCGATAGGCGGATGGATGTGGGGCGGCGCTGACGACGAGGCCTCCGTGGCGACCATCCGCTGCGCCCTCGACCAGGGCATCAACCTCATCGATACCGCGCCGGTATATGGCTTTGGCCACTCGGAAGAAGTGGTCGGCAAGGCGCTGGCCGGCATGCGCCAGCATGCGGTGATCGCGACCAAGGTCGGGCTCGAATGGGGCGCCGATGGCGTGCGGCGCAACGCCACGCCGGCGCGCATCCGGCAGGAAGTCGAAGATTCATTGCGCCGCTTGCGTACCGACTACATCGACCTGTACCAGGTGCATTGGCCCGACACGCTGGTGCCCTTTGCAGAAACCGCGGCCGAACTGGAGAAGCTGCGCACCGAAGGCAAGATCCTGGCGATCGGCGTCAGCAACTATTCGCCAATGCAGATGGATGCGTTCTCGGCGGCCGCGCCGCTTGCGGCGGTCCAGCCCCCGTACAATCTGTTCGAGCGCGCGGTCGAAGCCGAGGTACTGCCCTATGCGCGCAAAGACGGACTTGTCGTGCTCGCCTACGGCGCGCTTTGCCGCGGCCTGCTGTCCGGCAGGATGAATGCGTCCACCACATTCGACGGCGACGACCTGCGCAATTCGGACCCCAAGTTCCGGGGCCCGCGTTTTGCGCAGTACCTGGCGGCCGTCGATGCGCTCGCAGTGCTGGCGCGCGAGCGCCATGGCAAATCGGTGCTGGCCCTGGCGATCCGCTGGATTCTCGACCAGGGCCCGACGATTGCGCTATGGGGCGCGCGTCGCCCGGACCAGTTGGGCGGCATTGGTGACGCGTTCGGGTGGAAGTTGAGCGCGCAGGACCTGGCCGACATTGATGCATTGCTCGCACAGCATGTGACCGATCCGGTTGGTCCTGAATTCATGGCGCCCGGGCTGCGCGCCACGGCCGCTGCTTAGTAACAATAGTCATCATTCGGGAGTTTCATCATGCAGATCGGATTCATCGGCCTTGGCGCAATGGGCGCCGCGATTGCCAGGAACCTTGTCGAGGACGGCCACGACGTCCACGTTTTCAACCGCAACCCTGCACGTGCCGAACCGCTGCGCAAGGCTGGGGCTACGGTCGCCGGTAGCCCGGCACAGGCGGCTCAGCTGGCGGATGTCGTCTTTTCGATGGTGGCCGACGATGCCGCGCTCACATCGGTCACGTCAGGCGAGACCGGCATCCTCGCGGGCCTGAAGCCGGGCGCGCTGCATATCTCGCTCAGCACGATCGGCAGGGATACGGCACAGGCCCTGACAGTCCGGCATCGTGAAGCCGGAGTGGGCTTCGTCTCGGCGCCGGTGTTCGGCCGGCCCGACGCCGCCGCGGCGCGCAAGCTTTTCATCATGGCCGCAGGCGAGGACGAGCATCTGAAGGTTGCGGTGCCGCTGCTTGAACGGCTGGGGCAGTCCGTCGGCATCGTTGGCGCCGATCCGTCGCAGGCGAACCTCGTCAAGTTGATCGGCAATTTCATGTTGTCCGTGATCATCGAGACGCTGGGCGAAGCCTGCGCCGTGGCGGGCAAGGCGGGAATCGACCCGACGCACTTCATTGATCTGCTGACGAACGCCAACTTCAACGCGCCGCCTTACAAGATCTATGGTTCGATGATCGCGTCGCAACAGTTCCAGCCGGTTGGCTTTTCGCTGCCGCTCGGCCAGAAGGACAACCGCCTGATGCTGGCGGCCGCGGAGGCGCTCGGCGTGCCGCTCCCGCTTGCGAGCTTCATTCACGATCGTTTTCTTGCTGTGCGCTCGCGAGGCATTGGTGCCGAGCACGACTGGTCTGCCGTTGCACTGTGCGCGTTGACCGAGGGAGGGCTGCGGAAGGACGTCTGGTCTAGGTAGCGGGAGTCTCTCGTGTGCCTGCCGTTGAGGCTATCGCCGAGGGTGCATGCTTAATCGACTCGATATGCTCAGGATCTTCTGCGCGGCCGCGGAAGTGCCGTTGCCATCGGACGGACGCCACGCCGACCGTCGCAAGAGGATCCCCAGGTATGGTAAGCGCCCGATGCAGGAAGCGTGGCGCTGGCCATCACGGCTCGATCACCGACAAATATGCCGCAGCCTCTTCAATCTGCCGCTCGCTCAGCGTCGCAGCCACGGCCGTCATCGTCCCTGGCGATGATATTCCCGCCTTCGCGCGGGCCTGGAACTCGTGAAGCCGGTTGATGACAAATGGCGCGGGCTCGCCGGCAATGCCCGGATAGCGCGCGCCATTGCCTTTTCCATCGGCCGCATGGCAACTAAAGCAAGCCGGAACGCCCGGCGCCGCTCCCAGCTCGGCCAGTTGCTTGCCGGCCATCACCTTGGCCGGCGAGGGAGGGTGTTCGGCCTGGACGCGCGGGGGGTTCTGGGCGGAGAAGTACACCGCGAGGCTGCTTATTTCGCTGTCGGAAAGGTCATGTGCAACGCTTTGCATGACAACGCTCGCCCGCGTTCCTGCCCTGAACATGGACAATGCATGCGCAAGATACTCCGGGTTCTTTCCCGCGAGCCTTGGCACGCCAGTCGCCGTACCAGCCCCTGATGCGCCATGACACGAGACACAGCTGGTGACGGAGGGTGCTGGCGCATTGGGAGCGGGATCCTCCATAGTGACTGCGGAGTGCGCGTGACCGACGCAGGCAACAGCGATGAGCGCTGGCAAACAGAAACACAAGCAACGCAAGCGGTTGGCCCGCAGTTTTGGAGGGTGGGGGGCAGTCATGAGCATTTCCTGATATGGCTTGGCAAAAGGACTAGCGTAGCCCTTAACCCGGGGTGATTGTCGGTCAGTTCAAGGGCGCCCCCGTGCAGCTTCGCGACGGCGGCCACGAGACTGAGCCCCAATCCCACGCCCGGTGTACTGCGGCTTGCGTCGCCGCGGTAGAAGCGCTCGAGCACTTGGTTCTTCTCTTCGTCGGGGATACCTGGCCCATCGTCTGACACGGCGATCTCGATCGCCCCGTCCGGGCGGAGCGACGCTTCGACGGCGATCGTCCCATTGTTCTGGGCATACTTGAGCGCGTTGTCGATAAGGTTCCCGACCGCCTGCGCAAGAAGCAGGGGATCGCCCGCCAGCATAAGGGGTCCGGACGACGTGAAAGACAGGGCGACACCCTGGAGTTCCGCGACGGGTTGGTAGAATTCGGCGGCTTCACCTGCTACCGCGGATGCGTCAACTTCGATGAACCCGGCGCGGCGCATGCCGGAGTCAATCTCCGCCAGGCGCAGCAGTGCGTTGAAGACACCCATGACGCGGTCGACGTCGGCGATTGCGCTATCGATCTCGATGAAGGTCTGTTCCGGGCCAGGCCGGGTCACCGTCAGCTCCTCCAGGCGGGAACGCAATTCGGCCAGCGGTGTGCGCAGGTCATGCGCGATCGCATTGGACACGTTTCGGATGCCCTCAACCAGATGCTCGATCTGATCGAGCATGCGGTTCTCGGTCTCTACGAGCGTGTTGAGCTCGTTTTCACCGCCGTAGGCAGGCAATCGGTGCGCGAGATTGCCTTGCATGATGGCTGCGGCTGCCCGGTTGATGTCGTGTACCTTCGAGAGCAGCGCGCGACGGACCAGCAACCCGCCTGCTACGCCAAGCAGCAAAACCATGCAGGCCGCGCCCGCCAGTCCAGACATGAACAACGCTTCGAGCTTTTCGAACCGACTGATGTCCCGTCCCAATAACAGGTGATACCCACCGGGAAGTACCTTGTGTAGCAGCACGGCTGCCACCATCCGGTTTCGACCTTCGATTGACGCTGCATGCATGCCTGGCGATGTGGAAACCTCGCGGGGCCATGCCGGCAGATTGCCGGCAAGCTTTGCCAGTGCCGGATCAGCGAACAGAATGAAGGTGTGCTCCACGTCCTCAAGTTCCCCGCCCACGCGCATTCCAATCGCGGTCGCAAGCGCATCGGGACCCCGCCTGGCAAAGAGGTTCGTCATACTTCGCGCATCGGCGTGCAGCACCTCGGTTCGACTTTGCTCGATGGTGTCGTGCCAGGCGTATAAGAGTGGCGTGGCGAACAGGCCGAGCACAACGAGGCTCATCGCAACATAGCTGAGCCCTACATTCAGTGCTGAGAAGCGCAGGCGCTTAATCATCTGCCGTCATCATGTAGCCGGCGTTGCGAATCGTCCGCAGCAATTGCCGCCTGCTGCCGTCATCGATCTTCTGGCGCAGCTTGCTCACGTGAACGTCGACCACATTGCTCTGTGGGTCGAAATGATAGTCCCACACATTTTCCAGCAGCATGGTTCGTGTCACTACCTGGTTTGCGTGGCGCATCAGGTATTCGAGCAGCTTGAACTCGCGCGGTTGCAGCGCGACGGCCTTGCCCGCGCGCGTTACCTTATGGGAAAGCAGGTCCATGGACAGGTCGTCCAGCGTGAGCGTTGTCTCGGCACGACCGTCCTGCGAACGTCGCAGGAGGGCGTCGAGCCGTGCCAGCAGTTCGCCGAAGGCAAAGGGCTTGACAAGATAATCGTCACCGCCGCTCTTGAGGCCCCGAATGCGGTCATCGACATCAGCCAGGGCGCTCAGGATAAGGATAGGGACCTTGTTTCCAGTCCTGCGCAGCGCCTCGATGATCGCGAGGCCGTCAATGCCGCCGGGCAACATGCGATCCATGATGATCGCATCGTAAGGCTCGCTTGCAGCGAGGAACATGCCGTCGCGCCCGTTGCCGGCGTGATCCGCGGTGTGTCCCGCTTCGCTCAGGCCCTTCTTCAGGAACTGGGCGACCCGCTCATTGTCCTCTACGATCAATAGTTTCATGCTGTATCCCGCTTTGCCATGGTGATTGCAAGGAACCCCGCTCGTGCAATATCTGGTCTCTGCATTGTCTTTGAAAATATCAGGGACAGTGTGATTCCGTGGCCAGCGCCCTGATGCAACCGTCATTCACTACGATCGCGAGGCTATTGGGGCACTTGCCCCCTGCCGCGGAGCATCGCCGGTGCGCTGGACCCAGCCGCCACCGAGCGATCGGTACAGGTCGACCAGACTGGTCAGGCGGTTCAGGCGTGTCGTGACCAGCGCCTGCTGCGCGTTGTACAAGTCGGTCTGTGCGGTCAGCACGCTCAGATAGCTGTCCGTGCCGCTCGCGTAGAGCATGTTGGCCAGTGCCAGCCGGCGTTGCTGGGTATCGGTGTAGCGCTGTTGCGCCGCCAGTTGGTCGTCGTAGGTGCCGCGCGCCGCCAGCCCGTCGGAAACCTCGCGGAAATCGGTTTGGACGGCCTTCTCGTATTGCGCGATGCCGATGTCCTTCTGAACGGACGCCACATCCAGGTTGGCCTGGTTCGCGCCGGCGGTGAAGATCGGCATGACCAGCGAGGGGATGAAGGACCATGCGCTGGAACCGGCTGCGAACAAGCCACCGAGTGCCGCGCTGGCCGTGCCGAAGGTGCCTGTCAAGGAGATGCTCGGAAAGAATGCCGCGCGTGCAGCGCCAATGTTCGCATTCTCCGAACGCAGGACCGCCTCTGCCTGCAGGATGTCGGGGCGGCGCTGCAGAAGATCCGAAGGCAGGCCGGCAGGGATGTCGGCAAGGATCGGTTGGGCGCCGAGCCTGACAGGTGCGGGCAGGCCGGGCGGCAATGGCTGGCCGACGAGCAATACCAGCGCATTCTCGGCCTGCGCGCGCAACCGGACCTGGGCGGCGTAATTTGCCTGTGCCTGTTCCACGGTGGTCTGCGACAGGCGCAAGTCCAGTTCCGACGCGGTGCCTGTGTCGAACTGCAGTTTGACGATCTTGTATGCTGCCAGCGCAGTCTCCAGCGTGCTCCGCGTCACCGCGAGCTGCTCGTCGTACGCGAGCGTGGTGAGGTACTGATCGGCGATTTCGGACACCAGCAGGATCTCTGCCGCCTGACGCGCGTAGGCACTCGCCAGGTACTGCTCGAACGCCGCATCCGAGAGGCTGCGCAGGCGGCCGAAGAAGTCGATCTCCCGGGACGCCGAAAGACCCGCCGAATAGTTGCGGGAGGCGGTCGCGTTGGCGGCCGAACCGCCGCCCGACGCGCTCTTGGCCGACGCGCTCGCGCCGGCGTTCACCTGCGGATACATTGCCGCATTCTGGATGCGGTATTGCGCCTGGACTTTCTCGACGTTCAGCACGGCGACGCGCAGGTCCCGGTTGTTCTGCAGGGCGAGTTCGACCAGCCGCTGCAGGCGAGGATCGGAAAGGAAATTGCGCCAGCCGATATCCGCCGCCGGCTGCGCTGCGCTGCCCGCTCCGACTGAAGTGGTCTTGTAGGCCTCGCCCGCGGGGAATGCCCCAGCCACTGGGGTTTCCGGTCGCTTGTATACCGGCTGCAGCGAGCAGCCTGCGGCGAGGGTCACGAGCAGGGCACCCGCGACGCATTTGTATGGCTTCATTTCAATGCACCTCCGGTGCTGTGGTCGGCTGCGGCCATCGGGGGGGCTGTCGGCTCGACCGGTTCCTTCTTTTTGCCAAGCCGGCTGCTGACCACGACATAGAACATCGGTATCAGGAACGTCGCCACAAAGGTGGCGGTCAACATGCCGCCTATCACCCCGGTGCCGATTGCATTCTGGCTGGCCGAGCCTGCACCGGCTGCCAGCGCAAGCGGCAGCACGCCAAGCATGAAGGCCATGGAGGTCATCACGATCGGGCGCATCCGCATGTGCGCGGCTTCTATTGCCGCCTGGAGCGCTGTGAGGCCCTGGGCGTGGCGCTCGCGTGCAAATTCGACGACAAGAATCGCGTTCTTTGCCGACAGACCGATCGTGGTGAGCAGGCCAACCTGGAAGTACACGTCGTTGGACAAGCCCATCAACGTCGTGGCGCCGAGCGCGCCCAGGATGCCGAGCGGCACCACCATGATGACGGAGACCGGAATCGACCAGCTTTCATAGAGGGCGGCCAGGCTCAGGAACACCACGAGGATCGACAACCCGTACAGGACGGGGGCCTGTGAGCTGGACTGCTGCTGCTCCAATGATGTACCCGTCCACTCGAAGCCGATACCGGGGGGCAGTTGCTTCGCCAGCCGCTCCATGGCGAGCATTGCCTGACCGGAACTCTTTCCCGGTGCTGCCTGGCCCTGGATCTCCATGGCTTCGACGCCGTTATAGCGCTGCAGGACAGGCGGGCCGTATGTCCATGCAGACGTGGCGAAGGCGGAGAAGGGCACCATGGTGCCGCCGCTGTTGCGCACATAGAGCAGCTTCGTGTCGTCCGGATTCATGCGATAAGGGGCGTCAGCCTGCACGTACACCTTCTTGATGCGTCCGTCGGTGTCGAGGAAATTGTTGACATAGCGCGAGCCCCAGGATGTCGAGAAGGTCTGGTCGACGTCGCTGATGCTGACGCCGAGCGCGGCGGCTTTCTCTCGATCGATATTCACCTTGAACGTGGGGTTGTCCTGCTGCCCGTTGAAGCGCACCTGGGCGAGGTCCGGGTCCTGTCTTGCCAGCGCCAGGAGCTGGTCGCGGGCCTTGGCCAGCGCATCATGGCCAAGGCCGCCGCGATCCTCGAGCTCGAAGTCAAAGCCGGCAGCAGCGCCCAAGCCTCGGATCGGCGGTGGGCTGACGGGAAAAATGACGGCGTTTTTGTACGGGGCATAGCGCTTGATGATGCGCTCGGAAAGCGCCCTCGCCGACAGCTCGGGACGGTTCCGCTGGCTCCAGTCCTTGAGCCGGACGAACAGCTGGCCCTGGCTCTGGCCCCGCCCGGCATTGTTGAAGCCATTCACCATGAAGGTGGCCTCGACCATGGCTGCTTCATCCTTCAGCAGATAGTTGCTGACTTCATCGAGTACCGCACCTGTGCGCGCCTGCGTGGCGCCCGGCGGTGTCTGGACCTGGACGAACATGAAGCCCTGGTCCTCGTTCGGCAGGAACGACGTCGGCAGCCGGACAAACATCAGGCCGACGGCAGCTACGACCGCCGCGTAGATGATCAGCCAGCGTCCGGACCGGGCGGCGACGTGACGTACCCCATGCACATACTGGTCCCGGCCCTTGTCAAAGGCGCGGTTGAACCAGCCAAAGAATCCCTTCTTCTGGCCATGGTCCTCGCGCGGCGGCTTCAGCAGCATTGCACACAGCGCGGGCGTGAGCGAAAGCGCAACGAATACTGACAGCAGCATCGAGGAAACGATCGTGAGCGAGAACTGGCGGTAGATCCCGCCCACCGTGCCACTGGAGAACGCTACCGGCACGAACACCGCGCACAGCACCATCGCCACGCCGATCAGCGCACTGCTGATCTGTCCCATCGCCTTGCGGGTTGCCTCAAGCGGGGACAGTCCGTCTTCATGCATCACGCGCTCGACGTTTTCCACCACCACGATGGCATCGTCCACCAGCAGGCCGATGGCAAGCACCAGGCCGAACATCGACAGCGTATTGATCGTGAAGCCAAGCGCCGACATCACGCCGAACGTCCCCAGCAAGACCACCGGCACCGTGATCGACGGGATCAGGGTGGCGCGGAGGTTTTGCAGGAACAGGTACATCACCAGGAACACCAGTACGATGCCTTCCAGCAGGGTCTTGATCACTTCTTCTATCGAGACCTTGATGAAGGGCGTGACGTCGTTCGGGTAGACCACCTTCAGCCCATGCGGGTAATACGGCTCCAGCTCCTTGATGCGTGCGCGTATCGCAGCGGCCGTGACCAGCGCGTTGCCGCCTGGTGCCAGCTGGATACCAATGCCGGAGGCTGGCTGGCCGCTGTACTTGTTGTCAACGTTGAAGCTCTCCGCCCCGAGATTGATGCGCGCGACGTCACGCAGCCTGACCTGCGCACCGCCCGGCAGAACCTTGAGCAGAATGTTGCCGAAATCCTCGCTGGTGCGCAGCAGCGTTGATTCAGTAATCGTCGCGCTCAGTTGCTGGCCCTGCACGGCCGGTGTTCCGCCGAGCTGGCCGCCGGAGATCTGCACGTTCTGGCTTTGCAGCGCCGTGGTGACATCGATCGGGGTGAGCGAGTAGCTGTTGAGCCGGGCCGGATCGAGCCAGATCCGCATTGCGTACTGCGTGCCGAAGACGTTCATGTTGCCGACGCCGTTGATTCGGCTGATCGGATCCTGAACATTGGAGACGACATAGTTGGCGATGTCGAACTTGTTCATGCTGTTGTCGGCCGACTCAAAGCCGATCACCATCAGGAACGCGTTGGTAGACTTGGTGACGCGTACCCCGGACTGCTGCACCTGGGCCGGCAGCAGCGGCACGGCCAGTTGCAGTTTGTTCTGCACCTGCACCTGGGCGATGTTCGGGTCGGTGCCGCTGGCGAACGTGAGCGTGGTGGTGGACTGGCCGGTATCGTCGCTGGCCGACGACATGTAAAGCAGGTTATCGATCCCGCTCATCTGCTGTTCGATCACCTGGACCACGGTGTTCTGCACCGTCGTCGCCGATGCACCCGGATAGGTGGTGCTGATCTGGACCGAGGGCGGCGCGACTGGCGGAAACTGCTCGATCGGCAGCGACCGGATGGCCAGTCCTCCTGCCAGCATGATGAGGATGGAGAGGACGATTGCGAAGATCGGCCGGTCAATGAAGAATCGTGCCATGTCGAAGTCCGCCCCTTATTGCGCCCGTGCAAGCACAGGATCCTGGCGTGTCGCAGGCGCGCCGCCCTTGTCCGCTCCTGCCGCGGCCTGCGCGGCCTGGCCTTGTGCTTCGACTGCCTGCACCAGCATCCCGGCTTGCACTTTCTGGCCACCGGCCACGACGATCCGTTCGCCATCGTTCAGGCCGCCGGTGACTATCCACTTGTCGCCGAGCGTGCTTTGTGCTTGAATCGTGCGTTGGACCACCTTGTTGTCAGGGCCGACGACAAGGGCGGTTGCCTGCCCCTGCGGGTTGTGGCTGACGGCCGGAACCGGCACCAGGAACGCATTTTCATTCATGCCTTGCTCGAAGCGGGCGCGCACGAACATGCCCGGTAGCAGCACGTACTTCGGGTTCGGGAAGATCGTGCGCACTGTCACCGAGCCGGTGGCCGGATCGACCGTAATGCCGCTGAATTCAAGCTTGCCGGTCAGGGGATACTGCGTACCGTCCTCCAGCGTGAGCGTCACCTTGACCTGGTCCGGGCCGTTCGGCCTTATCTGTCCGCTGGCCACGTCGCGACGAAGCTGCAGCGCGGCGACGCTTGCCTGGTTGAGGTCGACATAGATCGGATCGATCTGCTGCACGGTGGTCAGCAGCGTTGCGGCGCTTCCCTGCACATAGGCGCCCTGGGTGACCTGCGAAATGCCGCTGCGACCGGCAATCGGCGCTACCACGTCGGTATATCCCAGGTTGAGCCTTGCCATCTCGACGGCAGCCTTGCTGGCGGCAACATCCGCGGCGGCCTGCTTCCGGGCCGCGACCGCGTTGTCGTAAGCTTGTTGGCTGACGGCATTGCCGGCAATAAGCACCTGGTAACGCTCCGCCTGCGCGGTCGTCGTGGCAAGATTCGCTTCTGCCTTCTGCAGCGCCGCTGCCGCGCTGTTCAACGCGGCGCGATACTGAGCCGGATCGATCTGGTACAGCGTCTGGTTCGCCTTGACGTCAGCGCCTTCCTGGAAACTGCGCTTTTGCACGATGCCGTCAACACGGGCGCGGACCTGCGCAATGAGGTATGGAGAGGTACGGCCCGGGAGTTCCACGGAGACCGGAACGCTGGACCGCTTGACCGCGACCACAGTGACTTCCGGGGTCGCTGTCTTTGAACTCGCTTGTTTTGCCGGACCGCACGCCGCGAGCGCGAGGGCCGCCAGCGTGGCAGCCAGACAGGCACTGCGCCGATGTGTTTCGTGCAAATTCATGGCTCAGCAGTAGTTTGTGAGGAGCGTGGGGTTGCACTCTGCACGACCTCGAATTAAGGCCGGGTTGGCGGTTCATTAACAATTGTTAATGTCCGGCGAACGCTGGGAATGACAAATCCGTAATCGCATTGACAGCGTTGCACGCCCCCCGCACTAAGTAGAATCCACGCCGTCGCACGCGAAAGACGCCGGCGGTTGAGCGCCCCGGCGCAGCACCACCGCAAAGATGCGGCCTCCTTATCTGGAATTGCTTCGCGGGAGAGCACTGCACGCGCCAGCGAGCGAACCTTTTCATCCTGAAGAACTGGAGCGGGACATGCCTGAATGGACTTCGGCAGGACCTTCGATACTTGCTGCATTCATGGCCTCCCTGGTCGAGTTCGTGGAAGCACTCACCATCGTGCTGGCGGTTGGCGCCGTCCGCGGCTGGCGCTCGGCGCTGCTGGGGACTGCAGCTTCGCTGGCGGCCCTGATGCTATTGGTTGCCGTAGCTGGCCCCGTGCTCGTCAGGATTCCGCTGCCGGTGGCCCAACTGGTCGTTGGCACGTTGTTGCTGCTGTTCGGCATGCGCTGGTTGCGCAAGGCGGTGCTGCGGGCGGCGGGCATCTTGCCTATGCACGATGAAGATCAGGCGTTCACCGCGCAAACCGAAGCCTTGCGCCGGCAAGCCGGACCATCGGGCAGGGCGATCGATGTAGTGGCATTCGCGACCGCCTTCAAGATCGTGATGCTCGAAGGGATTGAGGTGGTGTTCATCGTCATTGCGATTGGCGCGGGCGGCCGCATGATCCTTCCTGCGTCCATTGGTGCTGGCCTTGCGCTGCTTGTGGTGGTGGCGCTCGGCCTGTGGCTGCATCGACCGCTGGCGAATGTTCCGGAGAATGCCCTCAAGTTCGGCGTCGGTGTCATGCTCGCTGCTTTCGGCACCTTCTGGGCAGGCGAGGGCATCGGCCTGTTTTGGCCGGGTGAAGACTGGGCGGTCCTGACACTGATCGGCGTCTTCGCCGTCATTGCACTGGCAATGGTTCATCTCTGCAGGCGTCTGCGCAAGACGTCCCCGGCGCAGCCGAATGCAGCCGCCGGCGAGCATCCGCCCGCTCGGGGTCGCCTCGCGAAGGTGGCCGACGAAGTTATGGGGCTCCTCGTGGATGACGGCTGGCTGGCCATCGGCGTGGTGGCCTGGGTGATGGCTTCGTGGGGGATGGGAGCCATGCATGCCGTCCCTGCGCAAAGGGCGGGGCCGCTGTTCGCGGTCGGACTGACGGTGCTGCTGGCAGCCAGCGCGGTCCGGCGTGCGCGCGCCTGAGGAGCAGTCCCCCGGCACCGTAAGCACATTGACCTTCGCACAAAGCGTGCAGGCACCGCTTACCCGCGCCTCGCCGATCCAGTAGTCAAACGCATGGCATAAACAAAATCTTATGGCTAGTAGAGGAATGTTTAATTGTAATTAATGTATTGCTGGGATTACGCTTCTCTCAAGTTCACCTGACCGCTAGGGCGCTTGAATATGGGCAAGCCAATCGCACTGCGAACGCAGTCGTGACACAGCGCCCGCTCGATGCAGGTACAGAACCGCCACTTGGCGCCCATCTCGTCACCCCCCGGCACGGCTACTGCCACCATGGCATTTATGTGGGTGACGGCAAAGTGGTGCATTACGCGGGGCTTGCCGGGTCGTTGCGTCCCGGCCCTGTCGAGGAAGTCAGCATCACGCGTTTCGCCGCCGGATATGAAGTCTCGGTCGAACCGAGTGCTGATCCGTTGTACGGCAGGCACGCGGCCGTGCGGCGTGCACGCGCGCGGTTAGGCGAGGATCGCTACAGGCTGCTGACTAATAACTGCGAGCATTTCTGCACCTGGTGCCTGTATGGGGAAAGCCGTAGCGAACAGGTGCTCGCGTGCTTCATATACCCGCGCGCGGCCCTTCGGACGGCGTTATGCCTGTTCACTGCATTCCTTGGGGCGGCATCGCCGATGCGGCGCACCGGACCTTGCGTGAACTGACGATCGGTTCTTGCCGCCCGTTGTGGGGCTGTCACTGGCGCGGCGCGAGCCTGGCGATGATGTCATCACTGCGGTATAGCGAGTAGCGCGGGGAAAATCCTGTGGCTCGGGGACGCAGTAGCGCGAGCATCATACTTTCGTTTGACTGCGGCAGGGGATCAAACGCGGGCGGAACGATTACAGTCTTGTCATTCCGTGCAGGGTGCGCCGTGGATATGATCGCGGCATGTCATCCAGACGGTGGCGACAGGGAGCGCAAGGCAATGAAGATCCTGGTGGTGGAAGACGAGCCCAAGACGGCGGCATACTTGCGCAAAGGCCTGACGGAATCGGCCTTCGTGGTGGATGTCGCGGTGACGGGTGCAGATGGGCTGCATCAGGCCATGGAGCATGCCTATGACCTGATCATCCTCGACGTCATGCTCCCCGGGATGAACGGCTGGGACCTGCTCAGGCAACTGCGCGAGCACAAGGACACGCCGGTATTGTTCCTCACCGCCCGCGACGATCTGGAGGACCGGGTGCGCGGCCTGGAGCTTGGCGGCGACGACTACCTGGCAAAGCCGTTCGCGTTCGTGGAGTTGTTGGCACGCGTGCGCACATTGCTGCGGCGGGGGCCTCTGCGCGAAGCCGACCGGATCGAGATCGCAGACCTGGCGATAGACCTGATTCGCCACCGCGTTACCCGTGGCGAGCAGCGCATCGACCTGACGCCGCGTGAATTCGCGCTTCTGCACTTTCTTGCGCGGCGGCACGGCGAGGTACTGAGCCGTACCCAGATTGCATCGCACGTGTGGGACATGAATTTCGACAGCGACACCAACGTGGTCGACGTTGCCGTCCGGCGGCTGCGTGCCAAGATGGATGACCATTTCGCGCCGAAGCTGATCCACAGCGTGCGCGGCATCGGCTACGTCCTCGAAGCGCGCCAGTCGTGAAGTCAGCCGGTTCACTTACCGCGCGGCTCGCGCTGGCCTTTGCGCTGATTGCGGGGAGCGCGTTTGCCGGGGTCGGGCTATACCTCTATCACGCGCTGGCCATGCAGATCATTGAGCGGGACGACGCGGAACTTCTGCGCAAGGCCGCCCGCGCCCGCGCCGAACTGGCCGAGACGGGAGGGAGCAACGCCGAGCGGTGGAGCGAGCTCGGCGGCGTGGTCGCCGGCAATGCTGAGTACGGCTTGCGCGCCAGCGCGCCCGACGGCACGCCGCTGGTGGCAGCGGGAGCAGAGCCGAGCGTGCAGCCCGAAGCCCCGGTGCTGCCGCTGGGAGCGCCGATCGGGCCGGCATCGATCCGCACATGGAGCCGCGCCGACGGACTGCCTGTGCGCGGCATCTCGATGCTCGCGCACGCCGGCGCGCAGCCGCTGCCGGTGCAAGTCACGGTCTACCAGGTTGCTGCGTCGCGCGTGGCACTGTTGCGCGCCTACCGTTGGAAGCTGGTCATGGCGACGTGCCTCGGTGCCCTGGCCGCGGGCGTGCTTGGCTACGCCGCCCTGCGCACCGGCATGGCGCCATTGCGTCGCATAGCCGCCGGCACCCGGGCCGTGACGTTCACCAGCGGAGCGCTACCCGTCGATCCGTCACTGCTTCCCGTGGAACTCAATGAACTGGCGCTGGCGTTGGAGCACATGATTGAGCGGCTGCGCGAGCGCTACGAACGCTTGTCGCAGTTCTCCGCAGACCTGGCGCACGACTTCCGCACGCCTATCAACAACCTGCTCGGACAGACGCAAGTGGCGCTTGCCAGCGACCGGTCGGTGGAGGAATACCAGGCACTGCTGGTGTCAAACGTGGAAGAATACGAGCGCCTTGGGCGCATGATCGAGAACATGCTGTTCTTGGCCCGGGCCGACAACGCGCGCGTGGCGGTGCACTACGCGGCGCTGGATCTTGCCACCGAGCTGGAGCGGCAGGCGGACTACTTCGAACTGCTTGCGGAGGCCCGGGGTATCAGCGTCCTCGTCGATGCGCAAGGCCAGGTCTATGCGGATCCGGCGCTGCTGCGGCGCGCCGTCGGCAACCTGATCTCCAATGCCGTTCGGTACGCGCCCACCGGAACACAGGTGCGCCTGTGGGGGCGCGAGGTGGGCGCGCAGGTGCGGATCGAGGTGTCGAACTCGGGCCCGGGCATTGCAGCGGAGCATCTGCCGAAGCTGTTCGACCGGTTTTTCCGTGCGGACCCCGCCCGGGCCAACTCCGGCGAGTCATCAGGTATTGGGCTCGCCATCGTCAAGACCATCATGGATCTGCACCATGGCACCGCGCAGGTGGAATCGACACCGGGGCAGGTGACCTGCTTCCGGCTGATCTTTCCGGGTCGCGCGGACCCGGGCCAATGACTCAGGCTTGCGCGGGCAGATGGGCGCCATCGAGGTATGGATCGCGCGCGCTGTTGTTGGCGCCGTCCGTGAAGGGGTCGCGCTCGCGATGGACCTGGTTGGTGCTGCGGGTCCCGTTGGCGTCGCTGGGTTGATCGGCAGCTGAGGCAAAGGGCGCTGCCGATCCCAGTACTGTGAGCAGCAGGGCGGCAATGAGGATTCGGCGGGTAGGCATCATGACACTCTCCAGTTGATTTGTGCGGCGCGCGGATCGTCGCGCCGTGCAAAGCAGTCTATGTATCCGGCGCCAACCGATGCATTGCTGCTTGATGACAGTGTTGTAAGTCTCGGCGAAGGGGACAGGCAGTGCCTGCCCCCGCTCTTCACGCTGCGATCAGTCCGGGGCGCGCTCCGGAACCGGCAGGTGCACCCATTCCTTATAGAAAGCCTCGATATCTGGCTCGAAGTCATGGATCACCGGATACCACGGCGTGGGCGCTTCGACGTCGTGCATGGTGCCGCACGATGGGCAGTAGTACTCGCGATACACCTGCCACTGTGTGTCCGGCGCCATCAGCTTCGGATAGACCTCGGTCTCTCGTATCCGCAAACGCCTCGCTCGACCCTAGGCTGCGGAACGGTCGCAGAATAACTTTCATGATCGTGAAAGTATCGTTCACCAGGTTTAAGCTGGCTTTGCTGCAATCGCCGAGAAGCTGGGGGGCGTTACCTCTTTTGAGTCCAGCCAATCCGATGCCGCGCCTGCGTGGCCTCGTGCCGCGCATCCTCCTCGCTGTGCAGGTAGCCGCTGGTCGTCGAGAGCGACGAATGCCCGAAATTATCCCGCACATACCGCAGGTCCACCTGCCGGTCGGTCATGTGCGAGCCGGCGGTGTGGCGCAGCCAGTGGGCCGAGGCGCTGGCCAGGACATCGGCCTGTGCCGCCCATTCGGGCCCGCGCGCGCGCAGGCGCGCGGCCGCCAGGCCGAACACTTCCTTCAAAATCAGGTGCAGCGCGCCGCGTGACAGGCCTTCGTCACGGTGCTCGCGGCCCTCGCGGCCGATTACCGGCAGCAGCAGCGGGCGCGTCTCGCCGGGGTGCGGGGTGGGCGCCAGCCCGTTGGCGCGGCGATAGCGCGCCAGTTCGGCGATCAGCTCGTCGGTGGCCGGCACCAGCCGGGCCTTGTTGCCCTTGCCGGTCACCTCGAGCCACCAACGCTCGACGCCCTGGGCATCGCGCCGGCAGAAGAAGGCCCCCATCGCGGTGCCGGTGACCTCCGCCGCGCGCAAGCCCCCCAGATAGAGCACGGTCAACAGCCAGCGGCAGCGCGCCGCATGCAGCCGCTCGCGCGCAGTGGCGGGGTCGGTGGCCCCCGGCATCGCCTCGATCGTTTCCTTGACCGCGTCCCACAGCTCGTGGCTCAGGTAGCGCGTGATGCGCGGCTGCGTCGGCGTGCGCCGGCGGCGCGCCAGTGCCAACGGATTGCCGGCCAGATAGCCGGCCTCGGTGAGCCAGGCGAAGAGGGCGTTCAGGATCACCAGCGCGTGGCGCACGCTCGCCGGCGACAGCGGCCCGGCATACGGGCGCCAGTCCGGGTGGCCGCGGCCGAGTTTCTTGCCCCCGGCGAGCACCCAGCGTGCGGCGGGCTGCGGGTCGGCCAGAAAGCGTTCATAGACCAGCAGGTCCTCATGCGTCAGCGACGACAGCGGCTTGCCGAGCTGCAGCACGGCCCACAGCAGCAGCCGCTCGACCTCGCGGCGGTAGGCGTTCACGGTCGCCGGGCTGTCGGCATAGCGCGCGAGCCAGGCGGTGACGGCGGCGAGGTCGTCGGCCGCGGCGATGCGGGTGGCGCTGATGGGCGCGCGGTTGCTGCCGGCGGCGCCGGACAGCGCGGCCGGCAGTTGCAGGCGCTCGAGCGGGGTGGGCAGCGGGGCCGCCAGGCTTTCTAGGGGTTGGAGCGACGCTTTTTTGCCGATGGCCACCGCCGACCTCGATCTGACCGACACCGCCCTGCAGGCCGACCTGGCCGAACTGCGCAGCCGCTTCCCCGAAACCCGCGCGCTGTACCGCGAGGTCTGCGGCCTGCTGTTCTTCCGCTATGGGGTCACGCCCACCGCCAACAAGCTCTACAGCCTGGTGCGCAAGGGCAGCATGGGCACGCCCGCCGAGGTGCTGCAGCAGTTCTGGCAGGAGCTGCGCGGACGCACCCGCGTCACGATCGACCACCCGGACCTGCCCGATGCGCTCAAGGACATCGCCGCCGGGGCCATCCAGACGATCTGGCAGGCCGCCAACGAAGCCGCCAGCGCCGAACTGGCCACGCTCCGGGCGGAAGCCCGCGACGCGGCGAATGCGGCCGAGGCCGAGCGGGACGCCGCGCGCGCCGAGACGGCAATGGCGCGCGAGGACGCGCTGGCGCTCTCGGCGCAGCTGGGCGAGGCGCGCCAGGCGTATGACGCGGTGCAGGCCGACCTGGCGGCCGAACGCCAGGCGCACGCCGCCACGCGGGCGCGATGGGAAGCGGGGCGGGGGGAACTGGAGGCGGCAGGCCGCCAACTGGCCGACCTGCGCGCCCAATTCTCGACCGAGCTCGAGCGCGCCCGCGAGCAGGTGGCCATCGCCCAGGAGCGGGCCGAGGCCAGCGAGCGGCGCGCGCTGCGCGAGCTCGACCAGGAACGCACGGCCCGCCAGAAGAGCGAGCGCACCGCGGAAGAATTGCGCGGCGAACTGGCTGCGGCGCGCAGCGAGGCGCGCGACGCCGCGGTGGCGCAGGCCGAGGTCCGCGCCCGGCTCGAAGCCCAGGCCACCGCGCTCGGGGACCGGCTCGCGGCCGCCGAGCAGGCGCAAGGGCGGCACGCGCTCGAGCTCGAGCGGGTGGGCAACGAGTTGGCTTCAGCGCAACGACGGGCCGAGCGCGCCGAAGCCGAGGCGGCGCTCGCGCGTCAGCTGCTGGCAGAATTGCGCGGGGCGCTGCATGAGCGGGACGGCGGGGGCAGGCGGCGGGGCAAGGCCCGCCCGGCGCAAGCGGTGAATGAGCAGCCGCACGAAGCGCAGGGCGAAGAACAGAGCGCACCGGCCCCGACTCTCCCTCTGGAAGACGGCCACGGCAACAGCGACGGTAACGATAGAAGCAGGGATGACAACGAAAACTGAGCGGGCAGCGGCGATCCGCTGGATCCAGGACCAAATGGCCGACTACGGCCTGACCATGGAGGAGCTCAAGGCGGCGGGGTGCTTCGATCCGCCCCCGCCACCGCCGCCCCCGCCGCCGCCGGTGGTCTGCTACCGCAATGCCGAGGGGCTGACCTGGGACGGGCAGGGGGAGATGCCGTCGTGGCTGAAGCGGGCGGTCAATGCGGGGCAGAGCGTGGAGTTTTTCCGGGTCGGATAAGACCAGTCAGGGACAAAGCTGCGCTCCCGCTGCGTTGCACTGGTAGCTAACGGAGCGACCTGCAATAATAAATTTGCAGTACGAACTTGCTCGCGGATGCGCGGCACCGGGTGGTGCGGTGAGATTGCGCGCTGTGGGTGCCGTTGCCCTCTCCCTGGTCAGGCCGAGATGAAGAGACTCGCCGTTTGGCTAATCCTGTCCTTCATGCCGCTTAGCGGCGGCGCAGCGATGCCCGATTTGTACTCACGCAGCGCTATTGTCTACGGCACAGGAGAAGGCCGGATCCTGCTGGAGAAGCACGCGGACGAAGTCGCGCCAATCGCCTCGCTGACAAAGCTGATGACCGCGATGGTCGTGCTTGACCAGCGTCCGGCACTGGATGAACCCCTGACCATTGCGCCTGCTGACGTCGACCTGGTCAAGCATTCACGTTCCCGCCTTCCGGTCGGTGCCACGCTCGCGCGCGGTGAGATGCTGCGCCTGGCGCTGATGGCGTCGGAGAACCGATCGGCCTCCGCCTTGTCGCGCGCCGCCCTGGTCGGCGGGAAGCCCGCGTTTGTGGCAAGAATGAACACGAAGGCAAGCGCACTGGGCATGCATCGCACCCGATTTGAGGATCCGACCGGACTGTCGCCACGCAACGTATCCAGCGCGCGCGACCTTCTGACAATGGCTGACGCTGCCGCCCACTACACGCTGATTCGCGAATTCACCACGCTTTCAAGCGATAGCATCGACATAGCCAGGCGGTCGCTGCGCTATCGCAATACCGTGGGTCTGGTGCGTGAGCCAGAATGGGGCATCCAGCTATCAAAGACAGGCTTTATCAACGAAGCGGGCCACTGCATTGTGATCAAGGCCAACCTCGGTAGCGGTCCGGTGATCATCGTACTGTTAGGCGCAGCATCTAACAGGAAGCGCTCAGCCGATCTGAATGCAATTCGCAACTGGCTGGAAGGCAAGGCGTTGACTGGCGCGATGCTGCAGGCCGCCTATCCGGCAAAGCGGATCCCTCACCATCGTGCAAAGGCATTGGTACGCCGCGGAGACGTCAGTCACGCCCACTATTCGAAGAGGCATGCATTGCAAGTGCGGAGGACTGGCGGGTAATTGTGACGCCGCGGTGGTGGCCCAAGCAGAAATCCGTGCCCAGGCGAAGCCCAGGCCGCAGCGCTAACGGACTGGCTCGTGGCCACCGAGCAGGCGCAGGACCGGCAGACGCTCGCGATCTTGATGCAAATTCTATCGGCTCGGCGCTAAAAGCCATTCAAGATCAGTTACTTGTAAGACTAGAGGGTACGCGGCACAAAGTAACCTGATACGCCTTGCCGCAAGCGGCATTCCGTCTTGCTAGCTTCATGACCCCTAAGAGGTCTCGTGTCCGAACACCGGCGAGGCCGATGGCGTCGCGTGGGCGTCGGCAAGTCCCTTGTCAGCGGTCATCTTCTCGGCGACTTGTCTCTCGCCTTTGGTCGACCGGGCCATCTCCTTGCTTTTCACGATCCAGTAGGCCCCGAAGGTCCAGATGCCGGCCGCCTCAACAAAAAACACGGCCGCGTAGCGCTGACCCATTACCCAGCTCAGCACCAGCCCGACGAGGGGGAACGCCACCATGAGGCCACCGAGGGCGCGGTACGTGCGCGCATAACGACGCTTCCTGCGCTCACGGGCATCATCGGTCTTCTCCAACGGCAGGTACTGGAGCGTGTCCTTGGCACGAAAGATGGCCACGTAGGCGAGGCACGCGAACATGGCTCCCGCGGCGAGGAAGTGGACCGGCATTGCCCCCTGCTGGGCTGCGGCCACGGCAACGAGGTCCGGACAGGCGCGGAACAACCCCACCAGCCGAGCGTCGTCCGGGTCGAGCCGTTCAGGGAAGAGGGCGACGCAGGTCCCGAAAATCCCCGCCGCATTGAGAGCGAGGTTCTCCTGCCAGCTGAAGCCCTTGTAGAGATACAGGCCAACGCTGATGGCGCACAGGACGCCGACAAAGACGGTGCGCAGGGGAAAGAGGCTGCATTGTCGGGCCGTGGCGGCGAAGAAGTAAGCGCTCATAGAGCGCTGCAGCTCAAGGCCGTAGAGGCCCTTGCCGATGCCATACAGCAGCACGGGCAGGGCGATCGCCAGCACGGCCAGACCCAGCCGCAAGCTCTTGTAGGTGTTCTGAACGTGGTCTTCGACCTGCATGCTACCGCCGAACAGGTTCTTCATAGACGCCTCTTCTTGTTGTTGCCTGATGATAGGCGGCGCAAGCGTCCACGACGGATCACTGACGGTGCGTTGGCACACATTCTCTCGGCCCGAAAAAGGGCCTGACCCCTGACCGCGTCTCTTAGGCCACAACCTATCCGACGGGCTAGTGGACCCAAGTGCGTGAGCGCCTCGCCGTGCGGCCCGCCACCTCGGCGATCCGGAGCCTACAGCTGGGCGCTGCCGGTGCTGTACGCGACGGGGTTGCGTCGGACGGAACTCGCGGGGCTAGCCTGGACGACCAGGCGTGGGTCAATTTGCCGCGTGGCAAGCGCGAGCTGTGTGGAAGGCTGATGACTGACCGTATTGGGGCAAGGGCAGTCGCCGGTGTCGGGTGCAACTGCCACCGGCGGAGGTGGCGGTGCCGTCCACCTATCCGGGCTGCCGCAGCTTCTCTGCCGATCCGGGCGCCGCCGTGCGGCTGGCATGCAGCGTGGCGCCGCTCGGCCAGACAACCGATACCGGCAAGCGCGCCATGGCTCGGGAGGACACCGTTCTTTTGAAGCGGGATGGATTGGCGCAGTCCCTGGCCAGGTCATCACGCATGTGCCATCCACTGCGCTTGGCCGTTTCGAGCGTGCTGCGTAGGTCATAGTAGTGTCGTGTCACCCGCTGACCACCATGTCGAATCTCTCCGCGGCGCTCGTGCCATTGCCGAAGGCCATGCGCAATGACTACTTGGCCCCAGAACGTCCGTATTGAATCACATGGTTTGTGGGGGCCTACCGTATCAATCAACACGAAAGGGACGACGACCCTGGAGTGAGCGAGGCGACGGGAAACTACGCCCGCTCAATACGGCATCAACCTTCACGGCTCTGTTCTTGCCCCTGCGGGCCCAGCTAGTTCCATACGGTATGCGAGACCAAGAAAGAGGGATTGCGCTAGGCAGAGTGTGCTTGTGAGAGAGCGAAATCCAAAGGTACTGGCTTCCTGCGCCAGTAATACAGCATCCGCGCGGGAAACAAGCGGACTGAGCTGACTGTCGGTTATGGCAAGCAGTCGGGCACCGCGGCTTAGCGCTGTGTCGACGACCTCAAGAGTTTCGGCGGCATATGGTTCAAAAGAGACGGCGATGAGCACATCCCCTTTTTTTAGAGCACGCAGTTCGCCCTGCTGCATGTGGCCCAGGCCGTGAAGCCAATGGATGGGCTTTTCTGTGTGCTGTAGGGAGTAAGCTAAGTAGGCACCCACAGGAAACGACCGCCGCGTGGCTACCAGCCAGATGGCAGGCGCTTCCATCATGAGGTCCACCGCTTCATCGAACTCTCGGGACGACAACTTGGATTGCAAAGCATGCAAGCTTTGCACGCTACCGTTAATCACCTCTTGCGCAATGCGCGAGGAGGTAATCGGCGTAGAGTCCGCATTGATGAGGGTTCTGATGCGCTCTTGATAGTCTGGCACCAAGGAAAAAAGAGAAGAGAGGAGAACAGCATGTCACTGAAAAGGACGGCCTTGGCGTCTCTGCTGGGATGGCCGCTGGCAACCATTGCGCAGTCAAGCGTCACGCTGTACGGCGTGATCGACGCCAACGTGGAATACGTCAACCACGCGGGCGTCGTGCCGACGGCCGCGAACGGATTCAACCCCGGACCGGGCAACGATGCCTACCGACTGACTTCCGGCGGACTTTCCGGCTCGCGCTGGGGCCTGCGCGGCAACGAGGATCTGGGTGGCGGAATTAAGGCTATCTTCGTGCTGGAAAGCGGCTTCGGCCTCGATTCCGGCCTGTCGCAGCAGAGCGGCCGTCTGTTCGGCCGCCAAGCGTTCGTGGGTGTCCAGAGCGACCGCTTCGGCCAGGTCAGCCTGGGCCGGCAGTACACCTCGATGTTCGAGGCCTTGGCTAACTTCTCTCCAACTGCCTATGCCACGCAGTATGAGCCGGTCGTCATGCAGTCCGGCCCCAACTACCGCGAGGACAACACCATCAAGTACACCGGGAAGTTCGGGGGGCTGACTGCCCTCGCGCACTGGTCCTTCGGCGCCGGGGTGGCCCTGCCCGCCTCGGTAGGGTTCCCCATCCCGATCGGCGGCAATGGCGAAGTCCCGGGGCAGTTCCGACGCGACACCGCATATGGCGGGGCACTGGCTTACACGTTCGGCCCGTTCGCCGCGACGGCCGGCTATGACCAGTGGAATCCCACCATCGGCACCGGCACCGGCACCATCAAGAAGGCCGTGGTAGGCGCCAGCTATGCGTTCGGCCCCGCCAAGATCATGGGAGGCTACCGCTGGGGCCAGAACAAGAACGCGGCCGATGTCCTGATCCAGCGCGATGACTTCTACTGGATCGGGGCCAACTACCAGGTCACGCCGGCGCTCGCGCTCACGCTCGAGTACAACTACGACGACATCAAGAACCTTTTCGGCAACACGAGCGTGGCCAACCCGTGGCAGATCTCCTTCGTGGCCGACTACTCGCTGTCCAAACGCACAGATATCTACCTGACCACGGCCTATGCCAAGAACGCCGGGTTGATGCTCGATTCGCTGGCGACCTTCTTTGCCAACAGCCTGTCGTTAGGTAACAGCTATGTCCTCGGCAACGGGCAGAGCAACATGTTTGGCGTCGCCTTAGGCGTCCGGCACAGGTTCTGAGTGCGCCGGGAGTCTGGCAAGGGGTCATCGCGGCTCTGCCGACTGCTACTGCCATTTTTGGCAGGGAAAGTACGATGACCCCCGTCATCGACGAGCCTCTCGCGCCGCCAGCGTCAACCACCAAGCGGTAGTGACAGACCGCCGGCTCAATCCGGAGTGCTCGTTGGCGACGACCATACTCCAATCAGCCGCCGCGGACATCCCATCCCGTGTCGAGCACATTCTGGAAGAGCTGCTCAGACATGGCGACTCCAAAATTTTCCCTTCATGGATAGCCGCCCGGCGCCTATGCTGTCTCGCAGCACAGGAGAAAGCGGAGGTCCAGATGACCACGCACAAAAAAGCGCCGCCCCCGGCACCGAACACCGCAGAGTTGTATCCCGCCACGGCCGTGTATGCGCGCGTGGATTCGGTGGATCTCACGGCGAGGCTCGCCTATGGCAACTGGTCGCCCGACCCGGGACTCGCCGCCAAACTCGAAACGCCGATGTCCGCGCTCAATCCGCTGGACTATCACTTCTTCGTCATGCCGCCTGAGGCGACCGTCCACGGTCAGAGCCTGGTGCGTGCCGTGCCGAAGTAATTGGGCGCTGAATATGCCGGATCACGATGTCGTCATTGGCATTGTTCTTGCCAACCTGTAGGGGCACACTCGTCATCGACGTGATCGGCACAAGGGACCAGGCTATGCCGCGCGTCGCGATGACCTGCTTCAGGTAGCGGACTTCCCACACTGGATGGGATCATTCTCCCTGAGGGCGAGGCAAATCGGGGGCAGACTACGTGGCAAGGCGGCGATCTTTTTCTGCGGCGATGGAGGGGTACCATCGTTCAACGTACGATCGGAGTTGGTCAATGAGCACGGCTGTCTGGATTTGTAGCAGGTTGTGCGCGACCCGGGGCCGCCAGGCCATCTGCTGCCGTTTGACGAATTGCTTGCTGACCACCTGGTTGACGGCCGACTCGACGAACCCTGATGCAATGGGCTCCCCATGCCGATAGCGGTCACCGTAGTTCACGATGCAGCTCCGACTGTTGTCCAGGTAGACGATGAACTCCTCGAGTTTGTCGACGAGCTTGGCCTCTTCGGCACTGGCCTCAGTATCCAGATCCCAGCCCAGGCTTTCCAGTCGGCGTAACGCTGGATAGGGGCAGCCATGCCATAAGTGCCACTTGGCGCCCCGCAGCGCCTTTATCAGAGTCCGCGCGCACGCACGGCGCGCCGGCCCGCACGCCTCTTGATTCTTCGTTCGGCTACGTGTGCAATGCCGAGCATGACCCTGAGCCATGCCGAAGGAGGATCCTGTGAAGAAGGGCGTTCTGATTTGTTGCGCTGCCGCCTCGATCGGGTTCGCGGGCCTGCCCGCGATGGCGAAGGACGGTGTCGCGATCACGCTGCCGGACCAGCGGGTGGCTGTGCTGTCCGAGGGCGATCTGGAAGCGGCCTCGATGGGCAGCTACAGCGTCGCCGTGTTCAAGGATGCGCAGCTCCTGCATTTCGACGCCGGCGCGGTCTTCTCGCGCAACGGCACCATCTTTAGGGATGACGGCAAGCTGCGCGTGAAGTTCGCGGACATCACCGGCGACGGCACCCAGGCGCTGGTTCTCTCCAAGCTCACCGCCGGCTCGGGAAAATACCTGGAAGTGGATGCGTTGCGAATCGACGCCGGCAGCGTGCGCCTGCTCACGCGCGTCCAGACCGATACCCACCACGATGAGATCGCCGAGCTGAAGGCGGCGTGCAGGCGGGGCGCGTGCTCGCCCAAGTAGCGCGCCGAGCAGCGGGGCGCGGTCTCCTCAGTGGCGAGACCGCGCCAAACGGGGGGCTAACTAAAGCGCAAGGCGGTGGTCTTCTTCTCCGGCGATGGACGGATACCAGCTTTCAACATAAGACCGGAGCTGGTTATTGGGTTATTGGGTTATTGAGCACGGCCGTCCGGATTTGCAGTAGGTTGTGCGCATGCCGAGGCCGCCAGGCCATCTGCTGTCGTTTGACGAACCGCTTGCTGACCACCTGGTTGACAGCTGACTCGACAAAACCTGATGCAATGGGCTCCCCATGCCGATAGCGGTCACCGTAGTTCACTATGAAGTGCCGGTTGTTGTCCAGGTAGGGGTAATCGTTCGAAACGTGCAAAATGTAACGGTGACTGCCCGGGAAGCCGCTTCCAGCAAGGCTTTCCGGTTTCGCTTCAATTGAGAAATCGCTTCTTCTGCAAGCTCTTGAATCACAAGCGTTTTTGAAGCCCAACCGTATCAATCTGCACGAGAAGGACGATGACCCCTAGTTCTCGATATAGGGAAGCTGTCTCGCATTCGGTGATACTGGTCACAGCCGGCAGGTAGCTGCCGGCGAAGGCGGGACATGCACCCGTGGGCTACGAATAAGTTTTCGTAACGTACTGACGTTTCTAGGAGTCCGTCGGACTTGAGCCCGGGCGAATCCGAATGATCGGTGCGACGAGATTTTTGGACGGCAATCGCGCTGATCGAACGCTCTTGATGGTTGACGAGGCACTGTGATGGCACATTGGAGCGCCTTAGGGGCTCGGCTTTGGGTAGTCGAGGCGCACTTTGCTATCCAACCGCTCGCAGAACGTGCATGCGCTTGATGTTCCAGGCCATGGTCACAAGACTCCATTCGCCTTGCGCCTTGTCCAGCCCGCGCATGCTCATCTGGCGCCAACCCATTACCCGTTTGATGATGCCGAACACCGGCTCCACCGTCTGCTTGCGCAAGCTGTAGAGGGCGCGCCCGGCTTGTGTGCCCAGTCGGTGCGCCATCTGCACAACCGGGTCCGTGGTCTGGGGCTGCGGCACATCGGGGGCAAAGCGCTCCAGCACAGGGGCATGATGCGGCTCCCGCCTTAGCGCCAGCAGCGGCTCGATCCCTGCATCGTGGCACGCGATCACGTTGGCCTGACTGAAGAAGCCGTTGTCCGTGATCAGCGTGCGCACCTCGCCCAGCACCGCAGGCAACGCCGCGATCTGCTCCAGCGTGGGCACGACTTCGCGCTTGTCGTTGCACGCCTGGCTCACGTGCTGGGTGACCACCATCATCGTCTCTGTGTCTACCCCGGCTTGCGCGTTGTAGCTTTGTTCGAAGCCACCCCCGAGACGGGCATGATGCGTGACTCTTCATCCGTGAGGTTCACCTGATCGCCATCCTTGGGCCCCGCCTCTGGTGGCTCGGGATCCTTGCCGCGCGGCTTCTTGCCAGCGTCCCGCTGAGACTTGCGCTTAGCCGTCTTGGCCTCGTACTCCTGCTGTTCGAGTTGATGACGCTCGGCGGCGCGCTGCTCGATCTTTGCCTTGGCCAGCGCCATCGCGCTCAAGCGGTCTTCGCGTCGAGCGATCTCCGCCGGCACGTCCATGCCATCCGGGATGGCTGCGCGGTCGCTGTTCTCGGCCAGCGCAAGCAGGGCCTGCACTTCCTGTCGTAACTGCGCCTCGATCTTTTGGGCATGACCCCACGACAGGGCGCGGTGCTTGCTCGCGTTCGCGTCGATCTTGGTGCCGTCCAGCGCAATGTGCCCGAGCTTGAGCAGTTTCATCTCGCGCGCCAGCACCAGCACCTGCACAAACAGCGCCTCCACCTCCTTCAGGAATCGACGCCGGAACGTCGCCAGCGTGTCGTGATCCGGGTGGGTGTTGGCTGCCACATAGCGGAAGGCCACCGAGTCGTAGGTCGCGCGTTCGAGCTTGCGGCTCGAGTGCACGCCATTGGCATAGCCGTAGATCAGCAAGCCCAGCAACACGGCGGGATGGTGCGCCGCCGAACCCCGGCCCGCGTATTGGCGTGTCAGTTCGCTCAGATCGAGCTGCTCGATGACTTCGACTACGAAGCGCGCCAAGTGATCATCGGGCAGCCATTCGTCCACTGAGGGCGGCAACAGGTACGCGGTATCTCGGTCTACGGGAACGAAGCGGCTCATCGGGTAGGTCTTTGGTTGTGCGCCAGCGATTATCTCGGACAACGTCATCTTGCGGAAGACTGCAAAGCCCGACAAACTCCTAGGGTCAGCTTCGAGTCCTCGGGTGCGCCTGCGTTCGAACGAATACTCAGGGTTCGCCGTCGCACCGGCTTGCTATATCGCCTTCGCTGAACGCAGGCATGCACGTCCCTTCACGTAATCTACCACTGCGGAGGTCCACATGTCACCGCTAATGGAGCAGCCATTCACGGCCTGGGTCGGTATCGACTGGGCCGACACAAAGCACGATATCTGCGTGCAAGCGGCGGGCGACACCCGACACGAGTCTGGCTGTATTGCGCATCAGGTCGAGGCGATCGATGAATGGGCAAACGCGTTGCACCGCCGCTTCGGCGGCCCGATTGCGGTGGCCCTTGAACTGGCGAAGGGGCCGATCGTCGCCGCGCTGCAGAAGTATGACTTCCTCGTGCTATTTCCCATCAACCCGGCGACCCTGGCCAAGTATCGCGAGGCGTTCCAGCCCAGTGGCGCTAAGGATGATCCAGCCGATGCAGAACTGGCGCTGGACCTGCTGGTGCGCCATCCGGAGCGTTTCAGTCCTCTCAGGCCGCAGAGTGCTGCGATGCGCTCGCTGACGAGCCTGGTTGAGCGGCGCCGGCAGCTGGTTGGCGACCAGACCCGGCTGACCAACCGGCTGTGCGACACGCTCAAGCAGTACTACCCGCAGGCGCTGGAATGGTTCGATGACCGGGGCACGGTGCTGTTCTGCGACTTTCTCGACCGCTGGCCGACGCTGCGGTCAGTCAGGCAGGCGCGCACGCCGACGTTGGAGACATTCTTCCATGCTCACCACTGCCGCAGCACAAGGCGGATCAGCGCGCGCCTGGCGTCCATCCGCGGCGCGACGGCGCTGACTGACGACCCGGCCATCATCGGCCCGTGCCGCTTGCACGTGCTGGCACTGGTCGCACAGCTGCGCGCTGTGCTGGCTGCGATCGTGCAGTTCGATCGGGAGATTGCGCGGGTAGCATGCACGCTGCCTGACTACGCGCTGTTCGAGACCCTGCCCGGTGCTGGCCCTCAGCTTGCCCCGCGCCTGCTTGCTGCTTTCGGTGAGCAGCGGGAGCGTTTCAGGAGTGCAGATGAATTGCAGAAGTACGCGGGTATTGCCCCGGTGACTGAGCGGAGCGGGAAGAAGAGCTGGGTTCACTGGCGCCTGCAGTGTCCGAAATTCCTGCGGCAGACCTTCGTTGAGTGGGCTGCCCAGACCATCCCTCGGTCATTCTGGGCGGGTACCTACTACCAGCAGCAGCGCGCGAAGGGCAGCTCACACCACGTCGCGGTGCGAGCACTTGCATTCAAGTGGATCCGCATCCTGTACCGATGCTGGCAGACGCGCACACCGTACAACGAGACGGTCTACCTGAAAGCCCTGGGCAAGCGCAGTTCGTCGCTTCTCGGCAAGCTCGGTCTGTCCGGATAAGAGGGAGCTCTTGCTGCTTTATCTAATTGGGGCAAGCCGCGCAGCGGCGCGTCAGGCCGAAGGCGAAGCTCGCGGGGAGCCGGTGGGCAACGATGGAACCGCCGTCAGGCGGCTGTCCACAGCTTTGCGCTGTGGGCAGCGTCGTTGTCCACGGGCGGACGCGGAAGAAACAAAAGAACTTGACAGACCAACTCAGGGCATGACCCTACTGCGAATCCCGGCCGGCCCTCATTAGGGGTCTGTGGCTCCGGCGCGGGGATTGCCAATGCCGTGTTCAATGCAACGGGCGTCCGCGTGCGGGAATTTCCCATCACCCTGGATAAGATCCTCGATGGATTGCCTCCGTCGATCTAGTGCCAAAGCCACGATGGCTTGGAAGTCACTTTTTACGCTCTGCGCCAGAGCCAGACGACATGCATTTTCGAAAGGCTGTCTGCTCTGGCTCGCCTCAGGCGTCCGCCGGGGCGGGGCTGGTCCGCTTGGGGGGACGTCGGCTCGCTGAAGCAGTAATGGGTGCGCCCACGTCCAGATTCGCTAGCTCATAGCCGCGCTTGAAATCGCAAACATGTTTGTGCATCCACGAATGGGCCGCATCCGCGTCGCCCTTGCGGATCGCGGCAAGGATTGCCCGATGCGCGTCGAGCAATCGCTGGCCTGCAGCGGGCACCAGGGTCATGACCGCCTCAAAGGACGGGTAGAACAGCCGGCTGAGTGGATCGCGGGCGAGCACAAGCGCCCGGTTCCCGCTCATCGTTGCAACGATGTTGTGGAACTCGACATCAAGTTCCACCAGGCTTCGTCCCTGATCCAGGGCGACTTGTGTCTCGCGAAGATTCTCTTCAAGCCGCTCAATCGACGCAAGATCCGCCTTCGCCGCGGCGAGCCGCGCTAGGGTCGGCTCAAGGGTTGACATCGCCTCCCACAATTCATGGAAGCTGATTTCATGAAGTACCAGGGCCCTTTCAAGCTGCTTGCCGACTTCTCCGTCGGATGGTCGGCTGATCACCATCTTCTTCGCGTGCTCGCGGCGCAGGAGATTCGCTTCCTCCAGGACCCGGATGCCTTCGCGGACTGTAGAGCGATTGACCCCGAACATTTCGCACAACCGGGCTTCGGTCGGCAACTGCTCGCCCTCGCGTAGCCGGCCGTCAAGTATCTGCGCGATCATGGCTTCGGCCAGCACGCGGTAGGCGGGGGTCTTCTTAATCTTCTCGAATTGGGCGTCCATATCCACTCTCGGATTTCGGCCTTTCGTGCGTTGCACAAGGCCATGTCGTATGCGCGTCCCTATCACGTCGCTCCAGCTGCGGTTCGGGCCATTGTCTGACTATCAGACTATCCAGCCGTTTCCGCGATGTCAAATGGGTTTCCGTCCACTCTTGTGGCGCCCGACCGGTTGGGAACGGCTGACAGCCGCTTGAACCTCCGAGCCCCCGATGGAAAACCCTAATTAAAAAACACTTTGCCCAAGGCTTCTTGTCCACTAATCTCTGTGTCAGACACACAGACATTCTGACACACATAATTCTGCCGGGACAATGCCGTAGGTGATTGCTGAGCGGAAACCACAGGAGACACCGAGATGAAAAATTACGTATTGGGCGCATCGCTGTGCTGCGCGATCGCGTTTCCGTCTGTTCCGGCATTCGCGCAGCAATCGCCGATCTCGGACGGGGAGGTCCGGATTGGTGTCCTTACCGATCTCTCGGGCATTTACTCGGACCTGTCAGGGTCGGGCTCCGTGCTTGCCGCCAAAATGGCAATCGAAGACTTCAAGGCAGCACATAAGCCGGCCTTTGCGATCCAGCTCGTTTCAGCGGATCACCAGAACAAGCCGGATGTGGCCTCGAACACGGCAAGGACCTGGTTCGATGAGCGCAAGGTAGACATGATTGCGGACGTCCCAGCGTCATCCACGGGGCTTGCTGTAGTGAAGCTGGCCCAGCAAAAGGGCCGCATGGTGATTATTTCCGGCGCCGCAAGCACCCGGATTACCAATGAAGACTGCACCCCGACGGCACTTCACTGGACATACGACACTTATTCACTTGCAACGGGAACGGCCAAGGCCGTCCTGCAACGGGGCGGCGATACGTGGTACTTCATCACAGCTGACTACGCAGGCGGACGCGCGCTCGAGAAGGACGCGTCCGATGTCATCGTCGCCAATGGCGGCAAGATAGTCGGCCATACCCTCCATCCGTTTCCGGGAACCGACTTTTCCTCGTATCTGCTTGCGGCGCAGGCTTCCAAGGCCAAGGTGATTGCACTGGCCAATGCCGGCAACGACACCACCAATGCCATCAAGCAAGCAGTCGAATTCGGCATTACGAAGAAGCAGGCACTTGCCGCGACCCTGATGTTCATTACCGACGTGCACAGCCTGGGGCTGGAAAAGGCCCAGGGCATGTACCTGACGGAAGGGTTCTACTGGGATCTCGATGACCAGACCCGCGCCTGGTCGAAGCGCTTTTATGCCACCCAGAAGCGCATGCCGACCATGGTGCAGGCCGGGGTCTATTCGGCAGTGCTGCACTACCTGAAATCCGTAGCCGGGGCGGCAACGGATGAACCGCAAGCCGTTCTCAAAACGATGCGCGCGACGCCGGTGTCGGACATGTTTGCTCGCAATGGCAAGTTGCGCTCCGACGGCCGCATGGTGCACGACATGTATCTGATGCAGGTGAAGAAGCCCTCGGAATCCAAATACCCATGGGATTACTACCACGTGCGTCAGGTCATTCCCGGGGATCAGGCGTTCCTGCCGCTCGAGAAGTCCAAGTGTCCAAGTCTCCAGAGATAGCCGGGGAAGGACAGTCAACATTTCACAGGAGCAATCGTGTCATTGGAGAACAAATCATTCGTGGTATTCGGCGCCGCATCTGGCCTCGGCCAGGCTACTGCAACCGCATTGATGGAGCGGGGCGCCAACGTCACGGTGTCGGATCGCACCGCCCACGGACTTGACACGCTCGAGAGCGGCTTCGGTCCGAAATGCACGCTCGCCATTGCCGACGTTCTTGATGAAGGGCAGGTCGGTAATGTCCTGGCAGCGGCAAGCAGCCGATTTGGAAGGATTGATGGCGTCATCACCACCGCTGGCATCCTCCACGGCGAAAAAATCCTGGGCAAGTCTGGCGCACATGCATTGAGTAGCTTTGAGCGCGTAGTCAGCGTCAATCTGACCGGCTCGTTCAATGTGCTCAGGCTGGCAGCTGACGCCATGTCGCACAACGAGCCCGGCCCGGATGGCGAGCGCGGCGTCATCGTACATACGGCCTCCATCGCAGCCTTCGACGGGCAGGTCGGCCAGGTCGCCTACGCGGCTTCGAAGGCAGCCGTCGCAGGCATGGTCTTGCCGGCGGCACGCGAGCTTGCACGCTGTGGCATTCGCGTTGTGGCAATCGCTCCGGGCCTCTTTGGTACCCCCATGGTGGCAGGCCTTTCCGGCGAGGTCAAAGTGGCGCTGGAAGAACTGGTGCCATTTCCCAGCCGTCTTGGGGACCCGGCGGAGTACGCCGCTCTGGCTTGCCACGTGATCGAGAACCGCATGCTGAACGGGACGACGATTCGGCTCGATGGCGCGTTGCGGATGCCGCCCCGGTAACACAGGAACAACCTCATGACGATCGCTCATCGCTCCATTCCCACAGGCGAGCGCGCCGAACCTCCAGTCCTCCCGTCGGCATCCTTCCGGGCTGCGGACGAAGCCGTGGCCTTGGACTGGCCACGCTTGCAAGGCTACCTGCGGTCGCAAGGGCACGAGCTGAACCTGCAGTCCGCGCCGCGGCAGTTTGCAGGCGGCCTGGGCAATCTCAACTATCTGGTTGAGATCGACGCACGGCACTATGTCTTGCGGCGACCGCCGCTGGGGCAGATTCCGCCAGGTGCCAATGACATGGCGCGGGAGCACCAGGTGCTGAGCAAGCTCTGGACACATTTTCCCTACGCCCCAAGCAGCTTGCTCTACTGTGCTGACCCCTCCGTTTTGGGCGCGCACTTCCTGATTATGGAGTACCGCCCTGGCCTGACTATCGGCAGTCAGTTACCGGCGGACATGGACGCACCGATAGTGGGACCGAAAATCGCGGCCACGCTGGTGCAATTGCTGGCCCAGCTGCATAGCATCGATGCTGCCGACGTCGGCCTGGAGCAGCTCGGCAAGCCTGACGGATTCCTTGAGCGAGCGATCGAAGGATGGGCGCGTCGGGCAAACCTTGCCACCGAAATGCGGCCGCAACCCGTTATCACCGAACTGGCCGGCTGGTTGCGAAAGAATCGGGTGCCGGATGGCGCGCCCACTCTGCTCCATTGCGATTTCAAACTCGACAACGTGATATTGGACCCGCGGACGCTGGAACCGCGGGCAGTGCTCGACTGGGACATGTCGACACGGGGTGATCCCCTTTTCGATCTCGCCACGCTGCTGAGCTATTGGACCGAGGAGGGGGATCCTCCGGCCCTGCACGCCTTGCGTCAGATGCCTACAGCAGAGCAGGGATTCCCGACCCGGCAGGAAGTCGTGCGCGCCTACGCCTCCGTGACGGGGCGCGACGTGTCTGACTTCCGGTTCCATCGGGTGCTCGCCCTGTTCAAGCTTGCTGTGGTCTTCCTCCAGTTGCATGCCCGCTATCGGGCGGGCGCGACACGAGATGAGCGTTTCGAAGAATTCGAGCAGCTTGGTCACGGCATCCTCGACTTCGCCCACGCCATCGCCCACGGACAGGGTTTCTGAAACTCTCGCAGCCGAATCCACGAACACTCATAGCGGAGACGCCAAACATGGACTTTGCACTTTCCCCCGAACTTCAGGTATTGCGAGAACGCACGGCGCAATTCATCCGCAGCGACATCATGCCAATGGAAGCGGACTCGCGCCAAGGGCCGCATGGCCCCACCGACGCGCTCAGGCTCGCGCTGAACGAGCTCGCTCGGTCCAAGGGCCTGCTCGCGCCGCACGTTTCGCCGAAATGGGGCGGACTCGGGCTTTCCCACCTTGGACGCGCCGTGGTCTTCGAGGAGGCTGGCTACTCGCTATTGGGCCCGCTAGCGCTCAACTGTGCAGCACCCGACGAAGGAAACATGCATCTGCTCGAGGCGGTCGCCAGCGAAACGCACAAGCACCGATGGCTTGAGCCGCTTGCCCGCGCAAAGATCCGCTCCTGCTTCTGCATGACCGAGCCCGAGCCGGGCGCGGGCTCCGATCCGGAGCTGATGCTCACCACGGCGGAGCGAGACGGCGATGACTACGTGATCAACGGCCGCAAATGGCTGATCACTGGCGCGGATGGCGCAGCCTTCGGCATTGTCATGGCCCGTGTGCCTGGCGACGGCGGCGGCGCCACGATGTTTCTGACCGATATGGATGCGCCGGGAATCCATGTCAGCCGGATCATCGACAGCATCGACTCGAGCTTCCCCGGCGGACACGCGGAGGTGGTGTTTGAGGGTTGCCGCGTGCCGGCCGACCAGATTCTTGGTGAGGTGGGCCAGGGGTTCCGCTATGCCCAGGTACGCCTGGCGCCCGCCCGTTTGACCCATTGCATGCGCTGGTTGGGTGCGGCCAGGCGCGCGCACGATATCGCGGTGCAATACGCAGGTCGGCGACGTGCCTTCGGCAAGCCGATCGGTGAGCATGAGGGCGTCGGCTTCATGCTGGCCGACAACGAGATCGATATGCATATGTGCCGTCTGGCAATCTGGCATACCGCCTGGCTGCTGGACCAGGGGCAGCACGCGCGGCATGAATCCAGCATGGCCAAGGTCTTCTGCTCGGAAGCGCTGTTCCGCGTCGCGGATCGCTGCGTGCAGGTCCTCGGCGGGATGGGCCTGACCGGCGACACCGTGGTCGAACGGGTATTCCGTGAGATTCGCGCGTTCCGCATCTACGACGGCCCGTCCGAAGTGCACCGCTGGGCAATCGCCCGGCGCTGCTTGCGCAACGAACGACAGGCATGACGCACGTGAGTACGGAGCCAATGATGAATCGATTCCCATTGTTCAGTCTGGAAGGCCAGGTAGCCGTAGTGACCGGCGGTGGCCGAGGCATTGGCCGAGCGATTGCCGAGGCGATGGCTGCCCATGGCGCCACGGTGGTGCTTTGCGGGCGCACGTCCCAAACGCTCGACAGCGCAGTAGACGCGATCCGGCAAGCCGATGGACGCGCGACGGCGTTGCAGATGGATGTGACCGAGGAAGCGGACGTGCTGCGGGTGCGCGACAGGGTGCTGGCGGAACTCGGCCGGATAGACATCCTGGTGAACAACGCCGGCATTGATCCGCACTATGCTGCGATGGAGAAGACTTCGACGGAGGCGTGGAACCAGATCATCGAAGTCAACCTGACCGGAGTGTTCAACTGCTGCCGGCTGCTGGGCGAGAGCATGATCGCGCAGCGCGCGGGCACCATTATCAACGTGAGCTCCATCGCCGGTCATATCGGCTTGAAGCGGCAGGTTCCTTATTGTGCGTCCAAAGGGGGAGTCGAGCAGTTGACGAAGTCCCTGGCCTATGACTGGGCCGACCATGGTATCCGCGTCAATGCCATCGCGTATGGCTTCGTCGGGACTGACCTGACAGCCGAGATGGCTTCACACCCCCATATCGGACCTCGACTGATCTCCCGCATTCCGCTCGGCCGCTTTGGCACCACCGATGAAGTGGCAGGGGCCGCTATCTTCCTCGCGTCCCCAGCGGCCTCCTATGTCACCGGCCACAGCTTGCTGGTGGATGGCGGGTGGACTGCGACCTGACCGAAGACACCATTGATCCGGAGAAAATTAATGCCAGCCGCACTGCAAGACCTCAAGGTCCTGGACCTGACCCGTCTCCTTCCCGGCGCCTTCTGCACGCAACTCCTAGCAGACTACGGCGCAGACGTCCTGAAGATTGAACAGCCGGGGGCGGGGGACTACAACCGGCAGTTCGCGCCGATCAACAAGGCGGAATCCGGTTCCTTCCTGCTGCTCAACCGCAACAAGCGCAGCCTGACACTGAATCTGAAGACCCCCGAAGGCAAGGCGATCTTTCTCCGGCTGGCGGAGGAGGCCGACGTCATCGTCGAAGGCTTCCGACCGGGCGTCATGAAGCGACTCGGCCTGGACTACGAGATCCTGGAACGCGCAAATCCGCGGCTGGTCTATTGCGCGATCTCGGGATACGGCCAGGACGGTCCTGCCGCCCAGGCGTCTGGCCATGATCTCAACTACATGGCGATGACTGGCGCGCTGCAACTCTTCGGGACGCCGGCGACTGGGCCGCTTGTGCCCGGCCTTTCCATTGCCGATGTTGGCGGCGGCTCCCTGATGGCAGCGTTCGGGATACTGGCGGCATTGCAGGCGCGCGCGACCAGTGGGCACGGGCAGTTTGTCGATATCTCGATGGTCGATGGCCTGGTGAGCTGGCTGTGCTATCACGCCGCGGACTATCTCTTCTCTGGCATGGAGCCGAGGGGCGGCGAGCGGCCGTTCATTGGGGGTGCCCCTTGCTACAACGTCTACCGGTGCAGGGACGGACGCCACATCAGCCTTGGCATTATCGAGGATCACTTCTGGCACCGTTTCTGTGACCTGATCGAGCGCCCGGACCTGAAAACCCGTCAATGGCCCGACGGTGATGACGCGCGGGAGCAGTACGCGCTGCTTTCGGAAAAATTTGCCGAGGCGACTTGCGATTCATGGGCGCGACGCCTGGCCGCTGCGGATATTCCGGCGGCGCCGGTTAACAGCATGGCCGAGGCCTTTGATGAGCCTCAGCTGCGGCACCGGCAGATGCTGCTTCACATCGACCATCCGGTCGAAGGTCGTATTCCACAGCTTGGGTTCCCCATCAAGTTTTCCGCCTCGCCGGGCGCGATGCGCTCTCCGCCACCGCAGTTGGGCGAGCACAACGCGGAGATCCTCGGCGCCTTGGGCTATGACGAGGCTGCCTTGGCGGGACTCAAGGCAAGAGAGGTGATCTAGGCTGAACGCCCACGCGGAGCCCGCCAAGAGAGCGCGCATCCTCCAGGAGACAAATGATGACAATATTGAAGCTGGAATCCGAAGCAACCCGCGGCGACTTCGCATGGAGTCTGCCCGATACGTTCAATTTCGGCCGGGATGTGGTCGACGCCTGGGCGCGCCGGGCGCCGGACAAGCTCGCTCTAATCTGGTGCGATGAGTCGGGCAACGAGCGCAGGTTCTCGTTCAGCGAGATCAGCGCGCTGTCCAACCAATTTGCGAACCTCTTGCGCGCCCAGGGCGTTCAGCGCGGCGATCGTATCCTGGTGATGCTGCCCCGTTTGCCGCACTGGCAGATTGCCATGGTGGGCTGCATCAAGCTAGGTGCGATACCCATTCCTTGCATCGACATGCTGACCGCGAAAGATGTCGCCTATCGCGTGAGCCATGCTGGCGCGACGGGTGTCGTCACACATGGCGAAAACGTCACCAAGTTCGCCAGTACCCAAGATTTCAAAGTCTGCGTAGCCGTCGGAGGCGCGCCAGGTTGGCTCGATTTCGACCACGCCGTCGCCGGCCAATCCGACTCCTTCGATTCGGTCGACAGCCAGCTTGACGATCCTGCGATCATTTACTACACGTCCGGGTCCACGGGTATGCCGAAGGGCGTGACTCACGCCGTGCGCGCGCTTTACTGCTGGCGGATTTCCGCGTGGTACTGGCAGGGACTGGGCAAGAACGACTTGATCTGGTGCACCGCGGATACCGGCTGGAGCAAGGCAGGTACCAGCATCCTCTTTGGTCCCTGGTCCGCCGGCAGCGCCGTATTGTTCTACAAGGGTGCTTTCGACCCCGCGACGCGGCTTGCGCTCCTGGCCCGCTATGGGGTGACCGTATTCTGCGGCGCGGCAACAGAATTCCGGCATATTGTGAACGAGTGCTTCGACTCGCACGACCTGAGTCGCCTCCGTCTTGCCTTGTCTGCCGGCGAGGCTGTCAATCCGGAGGTGGTCAGGCGCTGGCAGGCAGCTACCGCGATCCCGTTGATCGAAGCTTACGGGCAGACGGAAACGCTGATGACTATCGCCAATTCCATGTCCAACGCGTCAAAGCCCGGCTCAATGGGGCTCCCCTTGCCGGGCACGCACGTAGCAATTCTGGACGACACCGGGGCGCCTCTTCCTCCCGGTGAGCAGGGCCAATTGGCTCTGCGGCTGCCCAATCCACAGCTCATGCTTGGCTACTGGAACGATCCCGACAGGACCGCTTCGACTCGGGTCGTTCATGACGGCGTTGAGTACTTTCTCACTGGTGACCTGGCCTACGTCGATGAGGAGGGCTATTGCTTCTACGCTGGTCGGACCGACGACATTATCAGTTCCGCCGGCTACCGCATCGGCCCGATGGAGGTAGAGAACGCGCTTTCAGAGCACCCCTCGGTTGTGGAGTGCGCGGTGGTTGGAAGCCCCGATCCGCAGCGGGGGGAAATCGTGAAGGCCTTCATTGTGCTATTGGGGGGAGTTCCGCCCAGCGAGCAGCTTGTCAAGGAGCTGCAAGAGCACGTCAAGCGCACAACCGCGCCATACAAATATCCGCGCGCTGTCGAATTCGTCGACGCACTACCGAAGACAGTGAGCGGGAAGATTCTGCGGCGTGTCCTGCGAGATCGGGAATACGCATCGAATTCCCAACACCGACCAGCTTAGCCCACCATCAAGACGAGAACTTGCAATGAAGCACGATCCGATAGTCATCGCCGGCTTCGCCCGGACACCGATTGGCGCCTTTCAGGGCGATCTGAAGAACGTTTCCGCTACACGTCTCGGCGCCATCGCCATTCGGGGCGCAGTCGAACGTGCCGGCGTTGCACTCGATGCCGCGAGTGAAGTGCTGATGGGCAATTGCCTATCAGCAGGGCTGGGCCAGGCGCCGGCGCGGCAGGCGGCGCTTGGCGCAGGGCTATCCATTACAACGGGGAGTACAACCCTCAGCAAGATGTGTGGGTCAGGCATGAAGGCCGTCATGCTCGCACATGACCTGCTCCTGGCCGGCAGCGCCAAAGTGGCAGTGGCCGGAGGTATGGAGAGCATGACCAATGCTCCTTACCTGGTCGCCAAGGCCCGTGCAGGTCTTCGGCTCGGTCACGCCGAACTGAAAGACCATATGTTCTTCGACGGTCTGGAGGATGCCTATGAGCCCGGCCGTCTGATGGGCAGCTTTGCTGAAGACAGTGCGGCCGCCTATGGATTCGACAGAGCGCAGCAGGATGCATTCGCTGCCGAGTCGCTCTCCCGTGCACGGAGCGCGATCGCGACCGGTGCGTTCCGCAGCGAGTCCGTGCCGGTCGACCTCGGCGGCAGCGTCGCGCAGCCGGTTATCACGGATGACGAGATGCCTCAGAAGGCATCCCTGGACAAGCTTCGGACGCTGAAGCCAGCGTTTCGCAAGGACGGCACTATCACGGCCGCCAATGCAAGCTCGATTTCAGATGGTGCTGCGGCGTTGGTGCTGACTCGCCTGTCGACAGCCGAGCGGCTGGGGCTACCCGTCAGGGCGTCTATCGTGGCGCACGCGACGTACGCACACGCTCCAAATCAGTTTGCGACTGCGCCCGTCCCCGCGCTGCGCACCGTGATGGAAAAGACCGGCTGGCGCACGACGGAGGTTGACCTGTTCGAGATCAACGAGGCCTTTGCCGTTGTGACCATGATCGCAATGAAAGATCTGGGGCTGGCGCATGACGTGGTCAACATTCACGGAGGCGCCTGTGCTCTTGGTCATCCGATTGGCGCCACAGGTGCACGAATTATTGTCACGCTGCTGGGCGCACTGGAGCGCCACAATCTCAAACGTGGCATCGCCGGACTCTGCATCGGCGGGGGTGAGGCGACTGCACTGGCCGTCGAACGGCTCTGAACTGTTCGGCCGCTGATGAGCCGACCCCCGCAATATGGTCCATATCCCCAGTCCCGCTTTGGATCGGCGCACTCAACGGACTCGGCCGCGTCCGGAGTGCGAAGCGGGATTCTCAGCAGTACGTTCAATCCTGTTTCCCCTTTGCTAAGGAATCCGTCGTGACGGAATTCATTCTCGAGACCAGCGATCTGAAGAAGTCGTTCAAAGGCTTCGTTGCAGTCAGCGACGTTAACCTCCGGGTACGCCGCGGCTCGATCCACGCATTGATCGGGCCCAACGGCGCGGGCAAGACCACTTGCTTCAACCTGCTCACCAAGTTCCTGGAGCCGACCACCGGCACCATCCTTTTCAACGGCATCGACATCACCCGTGAAAAGCCCGCGCAGATCGCGCGGCGCGGCGTGATCCGTTCGTTCCAGATCTCGGCGGTATTTCCGCACCTGACGGTGATGGAGAACGTGCGCATCGGGCTGCAGCGGCAACTCGGCACGGCGTACCAGTTCTGGCGCAGCGAGCGCTCGCTGGACGTGCTCAATGACCGCGCCATGGAGCTGCTCGAGCAGGTCGGCCTGACCGAGTTCGCGCAGACGCTGACGGTGAACCTGCCGTACGGGCGCAAGCGCGCGCTGGAGATTGCCACCACGCTGGCGATGGAGCCGGAGCTGATGCTGCTCGACGAACCGACGCAGGGCATGGGCCACGAAGACGTGGACCGCGTCACGCAGCTGATCAAGATGGTTTCGGCGGGCCGCACCATCCTGATGGTGGAGCACAACATGAGCGTGGTCTCGTCGATCGCTGACAAGATCACCGTGCTGCAGCGTGGCGCGATCCTGGCCGAAGGGCCGTATGCGGAAGTCTCGAAGGATCCGCGTGTGATGGAGGCCTACATGGGCACCGTCGACGCGGAACTGCAGGGCGCGCACTGAGACGGCCGGGGGAACGACACATGACTTCATTGAACACACCCGCCAACACACCCGCGCTTGAGATCAGGGACCTGCACGCCTGGTACGGCGAATCGCACATCCTGCACGGCGTGGACCTGACCGTGAACCGCGGCGAAGTGGTCACGCTGCTGGGCCGCAACGGCGCTGGCCGCACCACCACGCTGCGCGCGATCATGGGACTGACCGGCGCGCGCAAGGGCTCGATCAAGGTCAATGGCCACGAGACCATCAGCCTGCCCACGCACAAGATCGCGCACTACGGCATTGGCTATTGCCCCGAAGAGCGGGCGATCTTCTCCAGCCTCTCATGCGAAGAAAACCTGATGCTGCCACCGGTGCTCAAGGGCGCCGACACCAGCAAGGGCATGAGCGAGGCGGATATCTACGAGATGTTCCCGAACCTGAAGGAGCGCCGCCAGAGCCAGGGCACGCGTCTGTCCGGCGGCGAGCAGCAGATGCTGGCGGTCGGGCGCATCCTGCGCACCGGCGCCAACCTGCTGCTGCTCGATGAAATCTCGGAAGGGTTGGCACCGGTGATCGTGCAGGCGCTCGCGCGCATGATCCTGATGCTCAAGCAGAAGGGGTACACGGTGGTGATGGTGGAGCAGAACTTCCGCTTTGCCGCGCCGCTGGCCGACCGTTTCTACGTGATGGAGCACGGCAGCATCGTCGAACGCTTTGCGGCCAATGAGCTGCAGGCCAAGATGCCGGTGTTGCATGAACTGTTAGGCGTATAAGGATCGCCCCATGAACCTACTCGCAATTCCGCTACCCGCCCTGATGTCGCAGTTATTGCTGGGGCTCGTCAATGGTGCCTTCTACGCCATGCTGAGCCTGGGCCTCGCGGTCATCTTCGGCCTGCTCAACGTCATCAACTTTGCGCACGGCGCGCTCTTCATGCTCGGTGCGGTGCTGGCCTGGATGGGCATGGAATACGCCGGGCTGAACTACTGGATCATGCTGCTGCTGTCGCCGCTGGTCGTGGCCGCGCTGGGCGTGGTGATCGAGAAGACCATGCTGCGCTGGATCTACAAGCTCGACCATATCTACGGCCTGCTGCTGACGCTGGGCATCACGCTGGTGATCGAGGGCATCTTCCGCTCGACCTACGGCGTGTCGGGGCTGCCGTACTCGACGCCGGACGCGCTGCAGGGCGCGACCGACCTGGGCTTCATGATCCTGCCGAACTACCGCGCGTGGGTCGTGGTGGCGTCGCTGGTGGTGTGCTTTGCCACCTGGTACGTGATCGAGAAGACCAAGCTGGGCGCCTACCTACGCGCCGGCACCGAGAACCCCAAGATGGTCGAGGCCTTCGGCGTCAACGTGCCGCTGATGGTGACGCTGACCTACGGCTTCGGCGTGGCGCTGGCTGCGTTTGCCGGGGTGCTGGCCGCGCCGGTGATCCAGATCTCGCCGCTGATGGGGCAGAACCTGATCATCATCGTGTTCGCGGTGGTGGTGATCGGCGGCATGGGTTCGATCATGGGCTCGATCCTGACCGGCCTGGGGCTGGGCGTGATCGAGGGCCTGACCAAGGTGTTCTATCCTGAAGCATCGTCGACCGTGGTGTTCTTCATCATGGTGATCGTGCTGCTGCTGCGCCCGGCCGGGCTGTTCGGGAAGGAGAAGTAATGAGCGCACCATCCACACCATCGACGCAAACCACGGTTGCGGGCAACGCGGGGCAGACAGGAAAGGGACAAGGCGTGCAGAAGAAACTGTTGTACGGATTGTTGTTGCTGGCCCTGCTGGCCGCGCCGATGGCGGGCGCCTATCCGGTGTTCGTACTCAAGGTGCTGTGCTTCGCGCTGTTTGCGTGCGCCTTCAACCTGCTGATCGGCTATACCGGGCTGCTGTCGTTCGGCCACGCTGCCTTCTTCGGCGGCGCCGGCTATGCGGCAGGCCATGCGATGAAGGTCTGGGGCGTGATGCCGGAACTCGGCCTGATCCTGGGTACGGCCACCGGCGCACTGATCGGCTACGTGGTGGGCTCGCTGGCCATCCGCCGGCAGGGTATCTACTTCTCGATGATCACGCTGGCGCTGGCGCAGATGCTGTTCTTTATCTGCCTGCAGGCGCCGTTCACCGGCGGCGAGGACGGCCTGCAGGGCATCCCGCGCGGCAAGCTGTTCGGGGTGCTGCCGCTGTCGGACGACCTGACGCTGTACTACGTGGCGCTGGCGATCATCGTCGCCGCCTTTGCGCTGATCGTGCGCACGGTGCATTCGCCGTTCGGCCAGATCCTGAAGGCGATCAAGGAGAACGAGCCGCGCGCGATCTCGCTGGGCTATGACGTCGACCGCTTCAAGCTGACCGCCTTCGTGCTGTCGGCGGCGCTGTCTGGGCTGGCCGGCTCGATCAAGGCGCTGGTGCTGGGCTTCGAGACGCTGACCGACGTGCACTGGTCGATGTCGGGCTCGGTCATCCTGATGACGCTGGTTGGCGGCCTGGGCACCTTGTCGGGCCCGATTGTCGGTGCCTTCGTGGTGGTCGCGCTGGAGAACAAGCTGGGCGATATCGGCAGCTTCCTGGCGTCGGCCACCGGCATCGGCTGGTTCAACACGCTGGGCGAGTCGGTGACCATGGTGACCGGCGTGATCTTCGTGATCTGCGTGCTGACCTTCCGCCGTGGGCTGGTCGGGCAAGCCCGCTCGATCGGCAGCGCCATGTTCGCAGGGGCAACTCGTGAGCGGCGGGAGAAGAGGGATATGAACATATCGCCGCCACGACACTAGAAGGCACGGCTATTACAAAGACGGAAATAAAGGAGATGAAATGAAGCCAGGCTATTTGAAACTCAGACGTATCGCGCTGTACTTAACCATGTCGATCGGACTCACTTGCACCGATGGCAGTGCAGCAGAGGTGGTCGGGCATGTGACGATGGTTCAGGACATGCCATCAGGACATCCTCGGGAGCCTTATGTAACGGCAACTGCGCGGGCGATCTCTGGCGCAACCGGGGGTGAAATGCAGGTTGATGTCAATCCGGGCGGAAAGATTCTGGCTGGAAAGGCCTCTCTCGATGCAGTGCGGTCTGGTCAGGTCAATATCGCATGGGTAAACGCCTCTCATCTCGAGGCCATCGATCCGCGCGCAGGCTTTATCAATCTTCCGTTTGGCATCGACGACAAGAGTATGGCCAAGACGGAGACGCGCCGGGCAGTCGTTGATTTGTTACAGAGCTACATGAGTGGCCAACGACTGATTGTGCTTGGTTTAATGCGCGGAGCTGATCAGCTCTTTGTTCTGCCGAACAAGGATGTAAGAGCAGTTGCCGACGTTGTCGGGCTGCGAGTGAGAGTCGCCGGACCCGGCATATACGAGGAAGTCATGCGCAGTCTGGATGCTGATCCCGTCGTCATACCAATCCCGGAAATCGGCCGCGCGCTGGAAGCTGGGAAACTCGATGCAGTGTTTACCTCCCCGGGCGGATGGGCGTCAGCGGTGGGTAAGAGGGCGAGCCATGCCGCCCTCGTGCCAGGGTTGATGTTCATCACGTACGCAGTGGTGGCCAATGCTGACTGGTTCGCGGGGCTCTCGCCAGCACAGCAGCGAAGGATACGCGATGCCGTCCAACTCGAGGTGACAGACAGATGGGCGGACATGCTTGTGGATGATGAGAAGGTGATGAAATCACACGCAAAGGCCGGCGCGAACATCTGGATCGCATCCCCCGCCGAGAGTCTGGAATGGCGGAGCCGGCTCGTTCCGGTGTCGAACAGGTTCTGGGAGCGATTCCCGGAGACGCAAGCCGCATTCCGCCAATTGCCAAAGTAAGTACTTTCATGCTGGATTTGGTGGGCGGTGACACGCAGGCGCGTTCATGGCCCGTGCTCAGGCCCGGCGGGATGCTGGTGTCCACCGACGCCAGGCCGGATCGCGAGCGCGCCCGCGCGGCCGGTGCGCAAGGGCGGCACTTTGCCACGCGCGCCGACGCGGAGCAGTTCACTGCATTCGCGCAGAGCTACGCATCCGGTGAATTGCGCACGCAAAACGCGGCGGTCTACCCGCGCGCCAATGCCGCCAGGGCCTTGGCCAGGAGCATGGGCGGGCACGTGCGCGGCAAGCTTCTCATCGAGGCGGCATAGGCGTCGCGGCATTGTTCGCACAGACGGCAATTTGCGGTAGCATCGGTTAGGCCGCAACTTGCCGGATTTCTGTCACCGATGAGCTATCTTCCTGCACCTAGCCACACCAGGGAAGCGCGCATGGCCGACCTGATTGGCGTGCTGGCGCCAGACGAGGGCTATACCCTGTCCGCACTGGACGACGTCAAGTTCCTGCGCGCCAACGGCCCGCTGCCGCGCACGCCAGTGCTGTACGAGCCCTGCATTATCGTTGTCTGCAAGGGCCGCAAGCGCGGCTTCTTCGCCGACCGCGAGTACGTGTATGACGCGCAGCACTACCTGGTGCTGTCCCTGCCGCTGGCGTTCGAGTCGCAGACAGAGGCGTCGCCTGAGGAGCCGATGCTCGCAATATCCATTCGGGTTGACCTTGCGGTACTGGCAGACCTTGCCATGCAGGTCAGAGCTCCGTCAAGCGATGCCGATGCGATGGGCATCAACTCCACGCCGATGGACGACAGGCTTGGGGACGCGGTAGTGCGGCTGCTGGAAGCGCTGGTGTCGCCGGAGGAAACCACGGTGCTAGCACCCTCGGTCATCCGCGAGATTTACTATCGCGTGCTGAGCGGGGCGCACAGCGCCGCGCTGCGCGCCCCGCTGGCCCACCAGAGCAGCTTCGGGCGGATTGGCAAAGCGCTTCGGCTGATCCATGCTCGCTACCATGAGCCGCTGTCAGTCGAGACCCTGGCCGACGCCGCCGCAATGAGTGTGGCCGCATTCCATGCCGGCTTCAAATCGGTGACCGGCACTTCGCCGCTGCAGTACATCAAGGCAACGCGGCTGCATAAGGCGCGCATGCTGATGATCCAGGGCGGGCAGAATGCCGCGCTCGCCGCCAGCAATGTCGGCTATGAGAGCGCCTCGCAGTTCAGCCGCGAGTTCAAGCGCTTCTTTGGCCGTAGCCCGGTGGAAGAGGCGCGCTTTATGAAGGAGGCGATGGCGCTGCGGGCGAGGGTTGAGATCCCATCGGCGCAGGCGCGGAACTAAGCGCCTGACTGCACGTTTGGACAGCCCTACATCGTCAGCCAATGAGCGACTTCCCCCGCCAGCCAGCCGGCGCCAAGGCACATTCCGACCCATCCACCCACGATCGCGATTGCCGTCTTGCAGTCCATGGTGTGCTCCTCGGTTACGAAGCTATCAATCCACGATCACATAGTGGCTGCTCGATGAACGCGCGCCGCGCTCATCCACTGGCACCACCGACAACAGCTGGCTCATCTGTGCCGCCTCCAGGCTAGGGCTGCGCCCGAACAGCCGTTTGAACTCGCGGCTGAACTGCGAGGCGCTTTCATAGCCCACGCGCGCCGCTGCGACCGACGCGTTCAGCCCGTCCTGCACCATCAGCAGCCGCGCCTTGTGCAGCCGCGTCTTCTTCAGGTATTGGATCGGCGAGGTATGGGTCACCGCTTTGAAGGCCGCGTGGAATGCTGCCAGGCTCATGCTGGCCTCATCGGCCAGCGCGCTCACGCTCAGATCCTGGTCGTATTCGCCATGGATGCGGCTCAAGGCGCGGTTGATTCTGGCGAAGTGGCCGTGATGCGAGAGCGCCGCGCGGATGCTGTCGCCGTTCTCGCCCGTCAGCACGCGGAAATAAATCTCGCGAAGGATCCCGGCACCGAGCACGCGGGCCTCGTTGCGATACCCCAGGCACTTCATCAGGCGTAGCACGGCATCGGCCAGTCGGTCGTCAAGCGGTGACGAGCAGATCCCGGCGGCGCGCGAGGCCGGCCGGGCCAGGTCGCCGATGGACAGTGCCAGTTCGGCTGCGGTATTCAGATCGATCCGTATCGAGATGGCCAGCAGCGGATGCTGTGCGCTCGCGAGGGTCTCTGCCTCGAACGGCAGCGGTGCGGCCAGCACCAGGTAATGACAGGCGTTGTACAGGTATACCGCCTCGTCGAGATAGCCACGCTTGGTGCCTTGGCAGACCACCACGATGCTCGGCTCGTACAGGACGGGCTGGCGCGGCAGCGCGCGGTCGGCGCGTATCAGCCGCACACCGTCGATGACCGTCTGGGTGTAGCCCTCGTTCGGGGCCAATTCCAGCATCAGTTCCGTCATGCGGGCCTGCCAGCCCGCGGCGGCGAGGGCCGTATCGGCATGCGGCGGGTGAGCCAAGCGCATGCCAGCTGGGGCGTTGCTCATTGTCTTTTTTTCCTGGGATATTGACTGGCCAGCCCGCCTAAGCAGCGCGGGCACAAGCTGCATCAGGCCGTCGATCAGGCGGCGGCCACGTCGTCGTGGTCGGTCGATAGCGACAGCACTCTCCATTCGGCCAGTTCGGCACGCACGGTGTCGAGCTTGCCGTTCAGGTATTGCTGTGCGTCGCTGCCGGCGGCGTAGCGCAGCGGCGGCTTTGGGGCCCCCGCAAGCTGCACCAGGGCGCGTCCCAGTTTGACGGGATCGCCGGGCTGCTGGTGGCTGTAGTTGTCGTAGCCGCCGCGCATTGAGGCGGAGGCCTGAGCGTAGTCGTCGATCTCCAGAGCGCCGTAGCGCACCGAGCTGCCATCAAGGAAATCCGTGCGGAAGAAACCCGGCTCGACGATGGTGACGTGGATGCCAAAGCGAGCGACTTCCAGCGCCAGCGACTCCGAGAAACCTTCCACCGCGAACTTGGCCGCGCAATAGACGGAGGCACCTTCGAAGCCGATCATGCCGCCGATCGACGACAAGTTGAGGATGCGGCCGCTGCGCTGGCGTCGCATTACCGGTAGCACCGCGCGCGTCACATGGAAGGTGCCGTGGACATTGGTATCGAACTGCCCTGTGATGTCCTGTGGCGTGTTCTGCTCGAACATCCCCAACTGGCCATAGCCCGCGTTATTTACCAGCACGTCGATGCGGCCGAAATGCGCCACCGCCTGCGCCACCGCGTCCAGGGCCTGCGGCGCGCTGGAGACGTCCAGCGCCAGCGCGAGCACGCGCTCGCCATACGGCGCGAAGGCCTCGGCCACTTTAGCGCGGTCGCGCCCGGTGGCCACGACCTTGTCGCCGGCGGCCAGTGCCGCGCGGGCGATCTCGGCGCCAATGCCGCGCGCTGCGCCGGTGATGAACCAGATCTTGCTCATGTCAACTCCTTGGGTGTTGTCGTCTGCCCGCTACCGATGGCGTTGCCGGGATGGCCGTGCAGCCGGCGGCGGGGATGACGTCATGGTAGGAACGCGGGCCTGCGTGGCGGTAGAGCAAAGCTCCAGAGTGCTTGCCTGATTCTCTCTAACTGGCGCCAGCGTGCGCCGGTGCAGCGCACGCCGGAGCGCGCGCACGGCTGTCCTGAAACTCCGCATCCGCAGATTTGGAGAAATGGGCAAGCGTTGGCGACGAACGGGCATTCGCGGATCGGGTTGTCCTTCCTAAGATTCGCTGCATCGATGGCGGGCCGTGTCGCGACGTCCCCCGATGCCGAGTTTTCCCCTTGCCTTTCCCTTGTCAATGTCCGGGCGTCGCACGACGGCGCTGGAGCGGAGCTAGCAAATGAAACGAGTCAAGCAAATGCACATATTGGCCCTGGCGGCGCTGGCCCTAGCCGGCGCCGGCGGCGCCCTCCTGTGGACTGGCCCGCACAGCGGCGAAGCCCGCGCGGTCGCGCCTGCGCCGGTCGCTGCGGTTGAAGTGGCTGCAGCGCTGGGCCAGACCATTACCGAATGGGATCAGTTTTCCGGCCGCCTGGAAGCGGTGGACCGAGTCGAAATCCGGCCGCGCGTGGCCGGTACGATCGATGCCGTGCACTTCCGCGAAGGCGCGCTTGTGAGGAAGGGCGATCCGCTCTTCTCCATCGACCCGCGCCCCTATTCCGCGGAAGTGGCCCGCGCCGAAGCCGCGCTGGCCGCCGCGCAGGTCCGCGCCGCCCACGCCCAGAGCGAACAGGCGCGCGCCCAGCGGCTACTGGACGATAACGCGATCTCGCGCCGCGAGTCCGATGAACGCATCAACGCCGCGCGCGAGACCAGCGCCAACGTGCGCGCTGCGCAGGCGGCACTGGATGTGGCGCGCCTGAATCTAGCCTATACCCGCGTCAGCGCGCCGGTATCCGGCCGGGTCTCGCGCGCTGAAATCACCGTGGGCAACCTGGTGGCGCCGGGCGCAGCCTCGCCGCCGCTGACCACGGTGGTGTCGGTGTCCCCGGTCTATGCCAGCTTCGAGATCGACGAGCAGAGCTACCTGCGCTACACCGCATTGGGTGCAGCCGCGGCAGCGAGCGCGCGCAGCGAGCAGGGCAGCGTCCCGGTGATGCTGGGCTTGGTTGACGAAGAGGGCCATCCGCACGCGGGACACCTCCAGTCAGTCGACAACCGGCTCGACCCGAAGAGCGGCACCATCCGCGTGCGCGCAGTCTTCGATAATGCCGATGGCCGGCTGATGCCAGGGCTTTACGCCCGCCTCAGGCTGGGCGGCGGCGCCCCGCATGACGCTGTGCTGATCAGCGACCGGGCTGTCGGCACCGACCAAGGCAAGAAGTTCGTGCTTGTGGTGGACCCTTCCAACCGGCTGTCATACCGCGAGGTAACGATGGGTCCCTCATACGAGGGGCTGCGCGTGATCCGCGCCGGTCTGAAGGCGGGCGAGCGGATCGTGGTCAACGGGCTGCAACGGGTGCGGCCCGGTGACACCGTCACGCCCACGACGGTACGAATGATGGCGCGCCCAGGAGCTGCCGTGGCGCCGGCTGGCGAGCGCAACGCGTCCGCACAGCGCTTTCCCGAGCCGGCTGCCTGATCCCCCGCAGTCCCACCGCCAGTTTTTCCCTGGTCCTTGCTATCGCGCCCGCATCCGCGGGCGCGACGGGGAGGGCATTGCCCGCTGCACGGAGTCCATCATGAATTTCTCCAGATTCTTTATTGACCGGCCGATCTTTGCCGGCGTCTTGTCGGTGCTGATCTTACTGGTCGGCGCCATAACAATGTTTCGGTTACCCGCCTCGGAATACCCGGAAGCGGTGCCGCCATCGGTGGTGGTGCGTGCGCAGTTCCCGGGCGCCAATCCGAAGGTGATCGCAGAAACCGTGGCCACGCCGCTGGAAGAGCAGATCAACGGTGTCGAGGACATGCTCTACATGTCGTCGCAGTCCAACAGCGACGGTCTACTCACGCTGACCGTGACCTTTAAGCTCGGCACCGATCCGGACAAGGCCCAGCAGTTGGTGCAGAACCGCGTCTCGCAGGCCGAACCGCGCCTGCCGGAAGACGTGCGGCGCCTGGGCATCACCACGGTCAAGAGTTCGCCGGACCTGACCATGGTCGTGCACCTGGTCTCACCCGACGACCGTTATGACATGACCTACTTGCGCAACTACGCACTAATCAACGTCAAGGACCGCCTGGCGCGCATTCAAGGCGTGGGGCAGGTGCTGATGTATGGGGCCGGCGATTACGCCATGCGGGTATGGCTGGACCCCGAGAAGATGGCCGAGCGCCAACTGGTTGCCGCCGATGCGGTCAAAGCCATCCGCGAACAAAACGTGCAGGTGGCGGCCGGCGTGATTGGCCAGTCCCCGTCGTTGCCGGAGGCCGACCTGCAGCTTTCAATCAATGCGCAGGGTCGCCTGAGCACAGTGGAAGAGTTTGGCGACATCGTCGTCAAGACTGCACCGGATGGCGCAATCACGTACCTGAAGGACATCGCGCGCATCGAACTGGGCGCCTCGGAGTACGCGCTGCGTTCGCTGCTGGACAACAAGCCCGCCGTCGCGGTGCCAGTGTTCCAGGCGCCCGGGTCAAATGCCATCCAGATCTCGGATGACGTGCGCAAGACCATGGAAGAACTGAAGCAGAACTTCCCCGAGGGGCTTGAGTACCGCATTGCCTACGATCCCACCCAGTTTGTACGGCACAGCATTGACGCAGTGGTGCACACGCTGTTTGAAGCCATTGCACTGGTGGTGCTCGTGGTGATCTTGTTCCTGCAGACCTGGCGCGCGTCGGTCATCCCGCTGCTGGCAGTGCCGGTGTCAATCGTCGGCACCTTCGGGGTAATGCATGCTTTCGGCTTCTCGATCAACGCGCTGTCGCTGTTCGGGCTGGTGCTGGCCATCGGTATCGTGGTCGATGACGCCATCGTGGTGGTGGAAAACGTCGAACGCAATATCGAGGAAGGACTGACGCCGAAGGAGGCGACCTACAAGGCCATGCGCGAGGTGAGCGGCCCCATCATCGCCATCGCGCTAACGCTGATCGCGGTGTTCGTGCCGCTCGCCTTCATGGGCGGCCTGACGGGGCAGTTCTACAAGCAGTTCGCGCTGACGATCTCGATCTCGACCATCATCTCTGCGTTCAACTCGCTGACGTTGTCGCCGGCGTTGTCGGCCCTGCTGCTGCGCTCGCATCACGCACCCAAGGATGCGCTGACGCGCGCCATGGACCAGGTACTGGGTGGATTCTTTGCCCGCTTTAACCAGCTCTTCCTGCGTGGCTCGGGCAAGTACGCCACGGGCGTCAAACGCGTGCTGTCTCGCAAGACTGCCGTGTTCGGCGTCTACTTCGCCCTGGTCGCGCTGACCGCCGTGCTGTTCCAGGTGGTCCCCAAGGGCTTCGTGCCCGCGCAGGACAAGCAGTACCTGGTGAGCTTCGCCAAGCTGCCCGATGGTGCCTCGCTTGACCGCACCGAAGCGGTCATGCGGCAAATGTCGGAGGTGGCGATGCAGCATCCCGGCGTCGAATCCACGTTGACCTTCCCGGGCCTGTCGATCAACGGCTTCACCAATAACCCGAGCGCGGGTATCGTCTTTGCGATGCTCAAGCCCTTTGACGAGCGCAAGAGCGCCGACCTGTCGGGCGCGGCCATCGCGCAGCAGCTCAACCAGAAGTACGCGGCGATCCAGGACGCGTTTATCGCGGTGTTCCCGCCGCCGCCCGTGCAGGGCCTGGGCACCATCGGCGGCTTCAAGCTGATGATCGAGGACCGTGCCGCGCTGGGCTATGACGCGCTGTTCGAGGCCACCAACGCGTTTGCCAACAAGGCGCGCGCCACGCCCGAGCTGACCGGCATCTTCAGCAACTACCAGGTCAACGTGCCGCAGCTCGACGTCAGGCTGGACCGCGTCAAGGCCAAGCAGCTGGGCGTGCCGGTGACCGAGGTGTTCGACACGCTGCAGACCTACCTGGGCTCGGCCTATGTCAACGACTTCAACAAGTTCGGCCGGACCTACCAGGTCAAGGTGCAGGCAGACGCGCCGTTCCGCGCCCATGCCGAGGACATCCTGCAACTGAAGACGCGCAACGCCGCCGGCGACATGGTGCCGCTGTCGTCGCTGGTGCAGGTCAAGCAAGGCTTTGGTCCGGACAGCGTGGTGCGCTACAACGGCTTTACCGCCGCCGACATGAACGGCGGGCCCGCGCCCGGGTTCTCGTCGGGCCAGGCCCAGGCCGCGGCCGAGCGCATTGCCGCCGAGACGCTGCCCAAGGGCATGAAGTTCGAATGGACCGAGCTGACCTACCAGGACATCCTGGCCGGCAATGCGGGGGTGTGGATCTTCCCGCTGTGCGTGCTGCTGGTGTTCCTGGTGCTGGCTGCCCAGTATGAAAGCCTGACGCTGCCGCTGGCGGTGATCCTGATCGTGCCGATGAGCCTGCTCGCAGCAATGACCGGGGTGTGGCTCACGCAGGGCGACAACAACATCTTCACGCAAATCGGCTTCATTGTGCTTGTGGGCTTGTCAGCGAAGAACGCGATCCTGATCGTGGAGTTTGCGCGCGAGCTGGAGCATCACGGCCGCACCGTGGTGCAGGCCGCGATCGAAGCCAGCCGCCTGCGCCTGCGCCCGATCCTGATGACCTCGTTCGCTTTCATCATGGGCGTGGTGCCGCTGGTGATCTCCACCGGCGCCGGCTCCGAAATGCGCCATGCCATGGGCGTGGCAGTGTTCGCGGGCATGCTCGGCGTGACTTTCTTCGGGCTGTTCCTGACGCCGGTGTTCTATGTGGCGCTGCGCCTGCTGGCCACGCGCGGCCAGCGCCGCGCGGCTACGCAAGAGCAAAGCGCGCAACTGACGGCATCGGCTGAATAATGGTGATCAACATGAATGCCCCTGCATTTTTGACAACAAACTGGCTGCATAAGCTGCCCAAGCTGGCGACGCTGGCCGCAGCGCTGGTCCTTGCGGGTTGCTCGCTGGCCCCGACCTACAAAGTGCCCGAAACGGCCACCGTGCCGGCCTTCAAGGAGGCCGAGGCCGCCCAGGCCGAAGGCGCGCAATGGAAGACCGCGACGCCGGCCGAAGGCCAGCATCGCGGCGACTGGTGGAAGATCTTCGGCGATGCCGAACTGGACCGCCTGATCGACGCGGCTGGCAGTTCCAACCAGGATCTGGCGATTGCCGCTGCCCGCCTGAAGCAGGCACGCGCCTTCACAGGCGCCACTGAGGCGGACCTCTACCCGCAACTGAGCGTCGGGCTGGACCCGACGCGCAGCCAGCCGTCGGCGGCCTCGCAGGGTCTGCCCGACGGCACGCGGGTCTCGCCGCAGACGGTGCTGAAGGCGCGCGCCTTCGCCAGCTATGAGCTCGACCTGTTCGGCCGCGTCGCGTCCAGCGTCAACGCCGCCCGCGCCGAAGGCGAGGCGGCGGAGGACCTGTATCGCTCGGTGCAGCTGGCGCTGCAGGCCGACGTGGCGCAGGCGTACTTCGCGCTGCGCACGCTGGACAGCGAGCGCGACCTGCTCAACGCCACCATCAAGCTGCGCGAGGATGCGCTGTCGCTGCTGAAGAAGCGCTATGACGCCGGTGAAACCACCGACCTCGATCCCGCCCGTGCCGAAGCTGAGCTCGGCACCGCGCGCGCGGACCTGGCCGGCATCGAGCGCCGCCGCGCCAACCAGGAGCACGCGCTGGCGGTGCTGACCGGCGTGCCGCCGGCGGCATTCTCGCTGCCGGCGCGCCCGTTCGACGCCGCGCCGATCGCGGTTCCCGCGGGGCTGCCGTCCGAGCTGCTGGAGCGCCGCCCCGACATCGCCGCGGCGGAACGCCAGATGGCCGCGGCCAACGCGCGCATCGGCGTGGCCAAGGCGGCGTTCTTCCCGCGCATCACGCTGACCGGCCTGTTCGGCTTTGAATCGGCGGACCTGTCGAACCTGTTCAAGTGGTCATCGCGCACCTGGATGCTGGGGCCGCTGATCGGCTCCACCATCGCACAGACCGTATTCGATGGCGGGCGCAACAGCGCCAACCTCGCCGGTGCCCGTGCCGCGCACGAGGAAAGCGTGGCCGGCTACCGGCAGACCGTGCTGGTCGCATTCCGCGAAGTCGAGGACAGCCTGGCCGACGTGCGCTGGCTGAGCCAGCAGGCCGGCGCGCTGGACAGTGCACTTGGCGGCGCCAGGCGGGCGGCGCGGATCTCGCGCAGCCGCTATGACGCCGGCGCGGTCGATTACCTGAGCGTGATCGACGCCGACCGCACCGTGCTGCAATCGCAGCGCCAAGCCAATCAGGTGGCCGGTTTGCGCGCTCTGGCAACGGTTTCGCTCGTGCGGAGCCTCGGAGGTGGCTGGGAAGCATCTAAGGATCGCGACATGGCTGAGACCCCATGATGCCCTGAGCAAAAAGAGAATTAGGCAAGCATCGCAGAGCATCGTTCATTCTCCGCGGCGCCTCCGCTTCCTAGACTTTAAGGCAAGGAGGCTCGGACCGCTAACGCTCTTAGAGCAGCGCAAGCAACTAGCCTTCGACTAGCACTGTTTCAAGCTGCAACTTTCAATTTTCATCTGGAGCATCTTCATGAGAGTCCTTATCACACGCACCATCCTGACCGTCGGCGCTACGGCGATGATGGCGGCTATGTACGCCATGCCGGCCCATGCGGCAGTCGAAGACAGGTTCGATACCTTCACGCAGGGTGGTCGGGCCGTCGACCCCCGCGAGTTCGATGCTTTCAGCGAGGGCGCACGTAAGCCTGACCCCTTTACCGACGGTGCCCGAGAGCGCGACGTCTTTGCCGAAGGTGGCCACTCCCGTTGAGGAGTGCGCACTTATACAACTTCTCTAATCGTTGGAGTTTAAACAACATGCAAACCAAAAATATCGAACGTGATTTGGAAGGCCGCGTGGCCATCGTGACAGGCGCTGCCGGCGGAGTCGGGCGAGCCACCGTGGAACTGCTGCATGCCCGCGGAGCACGCGTGATCGCCGAGGACATCAAGTCGGATGTTCGTGACTTGGCGATCGATAGCGAGGTGCTGCCGCTGGTGGGCGACGTATCGCTTGAGGCAACAGCTCAGTCCGCGGTAAGGCTGGCCATGGAGCGGTTCGGTCGCCTGGATATTCTGGTCAATAACGCCGCGCGGATTGTTAACCACCTGGTCACCGAGACCAGCGTGGAGGATTGGGACAGCATTATGGCAATCAACGCTCGCGGCATGTTTGTGCACGCTCGCGAAGCGCTGCGCGTGATGGTTCCGGCCAAGCGAGGAGCGATCGTTAACTTGGGGTCCTATGCATGCGTAGTGGCGTTGCCTACCATTGCTGCGTATGCGGCGTCTAAGGGCGCGGTCGCGCAACTAACCCGGGTGATGGCTGTGGAGAACGGAGAGCACGGAGTACGTGTCAATGCGGTCGGCCCAGGTGACATCATCACTGGCATCCTGGACGACCAAATGCCAAACGGCCGTGAGTTCTTAGCGGAGCACGGCAAGAATAATCCGTGCTTATCCGGTTGTCTCCCAAGCCTTCTACCGATAGTATGTTGGGCATCTGTGCCAACCCGGGGCAACCATGGTTATTGACGTGCTTGACCGAGGCGATCTGCCGTTTCCAGGCTCGCTGCCGGAGTTTCAGCGGATGTTTCCAGACGAAGCGGCATGCATGGCCTACCTTGAGCGCGCTCGATGGAGCGATGGGTTCATTTGTGACCACTGTGGCTTGCTTGGTGAGCCGTATCGCTTTGCCAAGCGCCCCGGCGTTTTCCGTTGTCGCCATTGCACACGCGACACGAGCCTCACTGCTGGCACCGTCATGGAGCGCACGCACACACCGCTGTCGGTTTGGTTCTGGGCGGCGTATCTGGTCGCCAGTCAGACGCCTGGCATGTCGGCCGTTCAGTTCCAGCGCCAACTCGGCCTGTCGCGTTACGAGACCGCCTTCCAGATACTCCACAAGTTGCGCGCCGGCATGGTGCGCCCCGACCAGGATCGGATCGGTGGCAAGCCTGAGGAACACGTCGAGGCCGATGAGGCCTACGTCGGTGGGCGCGGCAAAGGCAGGGGCGTGCACGACATGGTTCTTGTGGCCGGCGCTGTCGAGGTTCGGCAACGCAAGCTTGCCGGCAGCCGCAACAAACGCAAGAGCGCACGGTATGCCGGACGAGTTCGGCTCGCTCTGGTTCCTGACCGAAGTGCCCGGTCGCTGGACGGATTCATCGAGCGTACCGTTGCATCCGGCGCAACCATCATCACCGACGACTGGAGCGGTTATGCCAAGCTGGGCGAGCGCGGCTATGGCCATATCGCCATCGCGCAGCGCGGTGACATGCAAGTGGCCGAAACCTTCCTGCCGATCATTCACCTTGTGTTCTCCAATCTCAAGACCTGGCTGCGCGGTATTCATCACGGTGTCAGCCCGCAGCACCTACAAGCCTATCTCAACGAATTCACTTTCCGCTTCAACCGCCGTTTCTATCCCTTCAACGCGTTTCGCTCCCTGCTCGGCATCGCTGGTGACGTCACCGCGCCGACCTATGCCGAGCTCTATGCCAAAAAATCGCTACCCACTACATCTAGTAGGTCTGGGAGCTAACCGGATAAGCACGGAATAATCTTCTGGGCCGCGCCGCACAACCCGCCGAAATCGCCGAGGTCATCGCTTTCCTTGCTTCGGACAGGTCCAGTTTCATCACCGGCGCGTTGGTGATGGCTGACGGCGGGCATACTGCGGTCTAAGGCCCAAATGTCGTAGGAGATCTAAGGAATTGCTGATCAACGAGGTCTTCTTCGTATGACGCCGCCACGGCTTTAGCTTTGGCGTTTCACGATGAGGGAGAAGCTGGCAATCTTCGCCATGCTTTTCCCTCGTTTCAGGCCAGTTTTGGTGCGCTTGCGCGCCAGGACTGATTGCCAACAATAGCTTCCTGGCAAGCCACCAGATTCGCCAGACCAAACAGGCTAAAAAAATGCGTTGTTTTCTTAACCAGGCAGTGTCCGTAATCACGGCAAAGACGCCGGGAAATGGAGCCTCCGGAAATCGCAATGACCAAGTGTTTGTCTGTGTCAGCTACCGCCTTTCACGACGCGCGGCACTAGTACGCGAAGCTGGGACAGCACCAGCCTTGCAGCTCGCTAAATCGGATGGTGACGTGTAACGCCCAACGCAATCATTCTGGTAAGTTGTGGTTCAACGATCTCCACTGCGGCCAGCGGACCATTCTTTACCTCCTCATCGACAGCGAGCAATGGCAGTATGGGACGCGTGGCCAGACAACGCGACTTCCTTCATGGAGGTGGTCAGCGACTCCACCTCAAGCGCGACATCCGGCGCTATGCCTTGCTGGCGGGCATGCTGGCCCATGGCAAAGCGAAGGCCGTTCGGCGTGGGCGGCAGCACAAGCGGCACGCCGTCCAGCCGCTGGAGTTGACCGCTGAAGCCTTCGGTGACGCGCGGGCGAACCCCGGGTGTCCTATCGAGGGCGTGATGGACTTCAGTCTGAAAGCGCTCATCACAGCCATAAGGCCAGCTGCGATGCCGCTGAGCTCCATGGATGTCGTCAGTCAGATTTCGTCCAGGATTTCTTCGAGCAGGGGGTGGTTGGCACCAATTTGGCTAATCCATGAGGTAGCGCCAGCGCGTCATGTGCAGTCCCAGGTCGATCGTTTCGCCATCGACCATGAAAACACCGTCGCCCGCATGATGAATGAGCCTGCGTTCTGCGCGATCTTCATCGAGCCAGATTTTGTTAACCTTCAGAATAAATAAATTGTAACGTCCGGTCAGCGTCTGATCGACGACGCGGCATTCCAGATTGGCGATGCACTCGGCGATAAGTGGTGCCTGCACGGTTTTGGCAGGCAGTGCAGTCAGTTCAAAGGCCTCGAACTTGTTGATATCCTGGCCGGAGCAGTTGCCGATGTGAACGACTTTTTCGGCTAGGTCTATCGTGGGCAATGCGATGACACACTCTCCAGTGTCTACAAGCGCCTGGTAACTAAAGTCCCAGGGGCCAATGACGCATGCGATCAGCGCCGGATCATGCTGTAGCATCATGTGGAAGCCCATGGTCATCACATTGTTTTCCGTGCCAGTGGAGGTCGACACCAATACGATGGGGCCCGATTCGAGTAACCGGTATGCCTTGGAGGGCGGCATCGTCTTTAGCATAGGATTCTCCTTTTAAGGCATTTCCTTATACGGAAGTCATGACTCTTCCCGCAGTGCTTGAATGGTGAGGGCGGCGTCCATGGTTCTCTGCATGCCGATCCAAATCGTCTTTGCGCCGGGCTCGGCATCGCTCTTGCGCCCAAGGAACCCACCCAGGGAAGCAACCAGCCGAATCATCTGATTGAGTGTGACCGGTGTCTTCGGGCGAGCTTTCTTGGCAAGCACGTATGCTCCCCGAATTTCGTCAGCGTCGAAGAACACGGACGCATCCAGATCCGGGCAGGTTCTGCCCAATCGCATCAGCCGGGCAATGCGCCACGCCACCACCATATACAACGCCAAGGCCCGCTCCACACGATCCATCTGCGATAGCTGTAGCGCTTCGACCTTGCAGCCAGTCTTCAGGACATGGAAGAACATCTCAATCTCCCACCTGGCCCGATACCATTCAACCAGCTCGATGACGGCATCGGCATCCTGTGCTTCACGGTTCGTCACCAATCGCCAAACCACTGGCTTGACGCCCGCGGGCGCTTCGATCTCCTTGCCTCTACACAGGTGATCTCCGCGCCGACCAGACCCGGCAGCTTCACACGTTGGGAGCGTAGCTCCTGTTTGACCTCGCGCGCCTTCTGGCCTGCACGCCCCGGCAAGATAAAGGTGATTTCCCCGAGTACCGGGCTGGCGCCGACGCTATCCCACAACTTGCCGCCCTCAGCAAGGTTGCGGTTGTGTTGGCTGCGGATCAGCCAGTCGGCTGGTTGGCCAAGTTCCTGGGCGCGCGCCATCAATTCGGCAATATCACCCTCGCGGTCCGTCACATACACCAGTCGTGTCCTGGGCAATGGCGCGGCTTGTTCCGCAACGCGTTCATACCCTTCTATCCAGCGTACGCTTTCCTTGATCCCGCCGCGGTTGCCGTCGGCGTCCTTCGGTTCCCGAGCCCACATCCAAGCATCGATCACCCCAAGCGGTTCCCGGTCTGGCGTCACCGCGTAGGTCGGATGGAGATACATGCCCCGCTGGGCTTCGTAGCTCAGCGGCCCCAACCCCTCCATCTCCTGGCCATTAAAGTTCAACTCGGTCGAATCAGCGATGCACAGCACTACCGGAAACTGCGCAGCTCTGTCCGCCGTGCGTTCCCAATGCGGCTGCATCACGTCCCGCCAATCGATCTGCTCATTGCCGAGAAACCGATATGCCCCAACGGTTTGCGACCAGTCGTCGCATGCGCCGGGGATGCTCGCCGTGGGCAGGGCCGCAAACCGCTTGAGCAATTCCTTGGCGCGCCGATCCCGCCGCGGATCACCAAGATCCAGACTCTCAAATTCCTCGTCCACCCATGCCCCCGACTCGTTGCTCATTGCTGCGCGAAAATTCGAGTAAACGCGAGTCTGGCGAAGTTAACAACCCCTTACCTCGAAAATTTCGCAGCCTCAGGCTACATGCTCGGCTGCCGAGGCGGTCCTACTTCTGTATAAGGGAATGCACTTATCCTCCCGTTGCCGACTATGCCGTCATCGGCAACACGCTGCCACGCGGATGGCGCAGCCGTGAGCACTATGGTCGCTGGGATCGCCTCATCCGATAGCGAAATGCGGCGAATTTTGGGCTACGGCGTTGCCGCTTTGGCCATTAGCCGGCAAGCCTTTGTCATCGGACCTTTTCATCGGGCCTCGCCCTCATGCATCATGCCAAACAATCATCAAGCCATCATTAACATCTCCCGCCTTGACAGCCTTGACGTCCTGATAGCGTCGCTCCAGGCGAGCGTAGCCTTGCAACGGCGCCGTCTCAAGCGCAATCGGCCAGGAGCAGCGGAGGATTGGCGGAGGCGCAACTTGCTGGAAGTGCAACTCGCAGCGCTCGCCGCTCTGCGGGCGGTACGCTTCGGTCTAGTCGAATCGGCGGCGGCACGCAGACTTGATGGCGCTGCAATTCAAGATCAGGCCAAATGGCGGCTGTCTCTGCCCCCGGAGCACTATGTCCGGTGGTCGCCGTTGTGGCGAATTGCGCCTGACCGGGCGTTCTCAGCTATTTATCATCAATTGACCCACAGCCTTACGTAAATGGAAGGGCAGCGATGCTGTAACTCCGATTGCCGGAACGAGGAAATCACGAGTGATGTTGCATTTTCGATAACTTGTGATCTTGTTAACGTTTTGTTACAGTCTATAAAAAAATAAATTCATCCTGCTGGGTCAATATTGAATCTCCGGACTAAGAGTCCCTGCCCTCTGCGCATAAAGACTCTAACTCCGTAGTGAACTACAGAGTCAAGCTGGTGAGTTACACGATTGGTCAATTGGCGCAGCATGGGGGTGTCGGCGTTGAAACCGTCCGCTACTATCAATCCTTGGGTTTACTGAATGTTCCTAATAAGCCACATGGTAGTCAGCGCCGGTATGAGGCCGCTCACCTCCGGCAACTACGTTTAATTCGCCGTGCCCAGAGTTGTGGGCTTTCTCTTGCTGACATCGGGATTCTCGTTGGGCGGGATTCCTCTTGTCAGACAATCTGTGGCGTGATCGCACGGCGTCTAGCAATGATCGAAGCCAAGCTATCCGAATTTCAGACAATGAAAGCCGAGTTGCACGGCCTTCTGAATCAATGTTCCAATGCGGCTCCCGACTCCTATTGTCCAGCACTGGACCAGCTTGCGAATAAAACACCCAGCTAATGATCCGAACCTCCCTCCGATCCTGGTTGTCGAGGATGTGCTAATGACCTTCTACTCGGCAGGCATGCATTTGATTAAGCTGTTGCGACGGCCTTACCTCTTGGCGGCCACGCTGGCGGGCCTAGTCACTGTGTCGCTAGCAATATTTGTGTTCGACATGAACCATGAGGACACGCTGACCCGCTATCAACGTGGCCAAGCGTTGCGAGTAGGGTACGCCATCGAAGAACCATTCGCGATGGTCGAAGCAGATGGCAGAGTTACCGGCGAAGCGCCGGAGGTCTTGCGTCATGCTTTGCGCTCCCTCGGCAGGGAGAATGTGGTATGGATGCAGGCCGATCTCGCTAGTCTCATTCACGAACTCGAGAGCGGTCGCATTGACATCATCGCCGCCGGCATGTTCGTCACGCCTGCGCGCGCGCAGCGCGTGCTCTTCACTCGCCCAACGGCAACAATTCAACCAGGGTTGTTAGTTCGTTATGGCAATCCTCTCCATCTTCGATCGCTAAGTGACTTAGCAGCGCTACCGACCGCAAAGCTGGCCATTATCGATGGCTCGGTCGAGCAGCAGTTGGCGCATAAAGCCGCTTTGTCAGATGGGCAAATCCAAGCCTTTCCGGACGCGGCTGCAGCGGCGGCTGCAGTTAGAACAGGCCTTGCAGATGCTTTGATGCTCTCATCCGTATCGCTGCATTTCCTGATGCCAAGGGCAGAGGCTGGCGTATTCGAACTCATTAGGCCGGATACCGCGCGCGACCAATATTCCCCTGGCCCCCGGCCTTTGCCATGCGGCTAGAGGATAAGCGACTACGCGATGCTATCGATCATGCCTTGGCGGACTTCGTGGGTAGCCCCGCGCATCTGGAACTGATGCGGCGGTTCGGGCTTCTCGCCGACAATATTGCAGTTGCACCGGGCGCTCCATGACAATGACCAGGCATTCGAACCAAACTCCGGGTACGGTGCCACTCTTGGCAGCGCTCACGGTGTTCGTCTGCATCACGGCGGTGCTGATGGCCTGGTCAAGTTACCGTTCCGATCAGACCTTACGCGAAGGCTTGATCGCCCTCGACCGTCTGTCTGAGAGCCGCCGCGCGGCCACTGCGGCCGAGCTGCACCTGGAGAGTATCCTAAGTGGCGATCCTTCCTCGACCCAGGGTCTGCTGATTGCAAGTCTCGCTCGCGCGTGAGGCCGGCCGTGGCCTGGTGGAAGGGAACGGCCAACTTGCTGATTTCGCCGTCACGCAGCGCTCCACCGTCCGCATCGATGCCGCCGCAATCGCTTATGGTGTCAAGCTCGAGAGGATGGCTGCTGCCATTCGTCAGAGGCTCGCTAATCCACGCAGTACTACGCAGCTCGAATTGCGGATGCATTACAGAGCGGTCGAGCAAGCGGCGTCAGAAGTGGAGAGCATCCTGTTTCGAGAGATCGCTGCCCGGCGTAGCGCATTGCATCGGCTCGATGCATTGAATATCGCGCTTGTCGGCCTGCTGACACTGGTCCTGTTTGCGTTACTCGCGCGATCCGAGCGACGTCGTGCCGGTGCCCTGGAAGAACTCTCCGAGAGGGAGTCACAGCTTCGCGCCTTTGTTTCGGCGATGCCTGGCGTATCTTTTCTGCTCGATGCTGAGGGCGGTATCTTGAAGTATTTGGCAGCGAGACCGAGCTACTTCTTCAGCCAGCCACTGCGATCCTGCAACGCAAAATCACGGATATCTTGCCGGCAGACGCCGCCGACGGCTGCCTCAGTGTCGTCAGGGGAACGCTCTCTAGCCGACGCACCACGGCATACGAATACCGGTTGACAATCGATGGAAGCGAACGCTGGTTCGATGCCCGCGTTGCTCCGATTGGTAATACCGACAGCGTGATCTGGCTGGCGTGGGACGTCACCGAACGGCACTGCGCCGAACAGCGTGTGCGTGAACTGTCTCGCCTATACGGCTTCCTAAGTCACGTGAACCAGGCAAGCATGCACGCGACCACACGGGAGATGCTGTTTGAATGTGTGTGCGATGCTGCGTTGCGATTCGGCGGGTTCCGCCGGGCCTGGATCGAAGAGTTCGATAGTGTCGGCATAACAACGCGCAAGGCAGACACTAAGGCCACCGTCCCTAATTCGGTCGATCTCCGCAACGGCGATCCGATCAATGCCTGGAGCCGCGGAGAAGTCGTTTATATCACCAGCTTTCGGGATGATGACATCGCTCCGGAGTGGGCGATCGGAGATTTGACGGGCGGCATGAGCGCCTGCGCCGGTATTCCATTGCGGTGCGATAAGGAGCTCATCGGCGTGCTCCATCTCGCCAGCGACGCGCTTGATCTCAAACGTAACGAGGAAGTGGATCTGCTGCGAGAGATCGGCGGCGACATCTCCCTTGCGCTGACTCGCCTCAATATTGTCGCCAAGCATGCTGCACAGGCCGCCCGGATTCACCTGCTGGCGGCAGCCTTAGAAAGCTCGCGAGACGGCATCATCATCATGGATCTGGATACCCGTATCGTTTCGGCCAACCGCGCGTTCAGCAATTTAACTGGCTATGACGAGGTCGAAGCAGTAGGTCATCCCCTCAGTCTTCTGCGCTCGGACATGCACCCGGTCGAATTTTATCGGGAGATGCACGATACACTTGCGCGCGAGGGCTACTGGCAAGGGAAGTATGGAATCAAAGCAAGAGCGGCAAGGTACTGCCGCACTTCCTGTCTATCAGCACCGTCACAGGCGACAACGGGAAAGCTGAGCATTATGTCACTGTATTGACCGACTTGACACGTTGGAAGCAGGCTGAGAATCGGCTGGAGCTCTGACTCATTTCGACCCATTGACGGATCTGCCGAATCGCCTCTTGGTCCGTGCGCGCTTAGAGCAATCGCTTGCCGTCGCGCAGCAAGGCGGCCATCGCCTGGCAGTACTATTCATCGATATTGACCATTTCCAAACGATCAATGGTGGCCTCGGTCACGCCGTGGGTGATGCATTGTTAGTTGCAGTCGCACAACGTTTGCAGGCCCAGATGAGATCTCACGACATCCTCGGCCGGCAAAGCGGAGACGAGTTTGTGGTGGTTCTCCATGACATGGAAAACGTCCGTGGGGCGGATGAGTTCGTCCGCCAACTCATTGAGGTTTTTCTGCGCCATTCTGCTTGCCAACGGTCGGCGAGTTGTTCGTGCAGGTTAGCATCGGCGTTGCGGTCAACCCAGAGCATGGCAGTCATGCTCCGGAGTTGATCCGAAATGCGGAAGCCGCTATGCACGAAGCGAAACGCTCAGGTCGTGCCACCTGGCGTACCTATGCACCGGGCTTCACCTCTGCAGCCAACTCTAGACTGGCTCTAGAGGCGCGCTTGCGACGAGCGCTACGGCAGGGGCTGTTCGAACTACACTACCAGCCGCTGGTCAACTTGGAAGATGGCAAGGTCATCGGGGCCGAGGCCTTGGTTCGCCTGCCGCGGGACGGCGGAAGCGAAGTCGGCCCGTCCGAGTTTATTCCCTTGCTGGAAGACACCGGTTTAATCTTGCCGCTCGGCGCGTGGGTCCAACGCGAGGTCTGCCGTCAAGGCCGACAATGGCTTGATGAGGGCAAAGCAATCGAGGTGCTTGCCGTCAACTTGTCCGCTACGGAGATTCGCAGCGGTCATGTCCAAGGGCAGTTGCGGGACATACTCGCAGAGACAGGTTTCCCGCCAGACCGATTAGAGCTTGAAGTCACCGAATCTGGCCTGATGTCGCGCGGCAGCCAGGCGGTCGAGTTTCTGCGCAGCCTGAAATCGCTGGGTATCAAGTTGGCCCTTGACGATTTCGGCACAGGCTACTCCTCGCTAGCCTATCTAAGGCGCTTCCCTGTTGACAAGTTGAAAATCGATCGCAGCTTTATCCGGTATGTACCTGACGAAACCGGAGACATGCAACTGGTGGCCACCATTGTCGCGATGGCAAGGGGTTTCGGTCTGCGCGTACAAGCCGAAGGCGTAGAAACCGAAGCCCAGCGACTCTTCCTGAAGAAACTCGGGTGTGATCTTTGGCAGGGATACCTGTGCAGCCCGCCGCTACCAGCAGCGGCCTTTGCGGACCGCTTTCTTTCCTCGACGGGGCTCCGAATGAGGATGCGTAGGGATATCTCCACGATGCAGGCAAAAGCAGGTTACACAGAGCGTCAATTGTCCCCGGTGATTGATAATCTTATGCGCATTGCAGCATTTTTTGCACCTTTTTGGACCGATCCGACCAAAATCAACAATACCTACTTGTGCACCAGGTGACCCGATGACTCTATGCGCCCGTCTCTCCTTGCCTCTTGTAACCTTGCATACAGCGAGCCCCAATGCCAGGGAGATTCTCGACGGTGTTAGAGACGAGGTCGGCAGTATTCCCAATATGTATGCGGCGATGGCCAACGCACCGGGGTTGTTTGATGCATACCTTTACAGCTACACCCAATTCCGTCAGGAGTGTTCCCTGACGCCACTGGAACAAGAGGTGATACTCTGGCACTATCCGTTGCCAATGGCGGTTCCTACTCAGTGGCGATGCATAGCGGCATCGCCACTACCGTCATCAACGCGCCCCCAGAAGTCATAAATGCAATTCGTGACGGGGGGGCGTATTGGATGCAAGGCTTCACGCGCTGGTGGACTTCACACGTGCAATGTTCGTCCATCGAGGGCGACCGAGCACAGTCGAACTAAAAGCATTTCTCGATGCCGGTTACAGTGAGAAGAATGGGTTCTGTTGCAGTAAGCCTTCGGTAGAATTGCCAAGTGTGAAATTCAGCATGTGTGATCGGCCATGAATCCGGAAATCGCGAAGGTACTGAAACGTCTGCATTACCCGCTGGAGGTGATGCTGACCTGCGTGCGCTGGTACGTGGCCTACCCGCTGAGCCTGCGTCATCTTGAACAGATGATGGCCGAGCGTGGCATCTCGGTGGACCATTCGACTGTGCACCGCTGGGCGTTGAAACTGCTGCCGGCACTGAACAGGATCTTCCGCCGGCACAAGCGCCCGGTGGGCAAGAGTTGGAGAATGGACGAGACCTACATCCTGGTGCGCGGCCAGTGGAAGTACTTGTACCGGGCCGTCGACAAGGCGGGTCACACCATCGACTTCCTGCTGTGTGCCAAGCGCGACAAGGCCGCGGCGCGGCGCTTTTTCGAGCGGGCCATCGCGCAGCACGGTCAGCCCGACACGGTCACGATCGACGGCAGTCCCGCTAACCTGGCGGCACTGCATGACCTCAACGCCGGGCAGGAAACGCCCATCGCCGTTCGGCAAGTCAAATACCTGAACAACGTCGTCGAGCAGGACCACCGGGCCATCAAGCGCCTGACCCGGCCGATGCTGGGGTTCAAGGATTTTCGCTGCGCCCGCATCCTGCTGGGCGGCATCGAGCTGATGCACATGATCGCCAAGGGCCAGATGCAGAGCCCCCAGGGGAGCAATCCGTCCGCTGCTGAGCAGTTCTACTCCCTGGCTGCATAAGCCGCAGCACAGCAGAGGGCGCGTCACACCTCAACCCGCTTACCGCGACAGAACCCTCTGACGTAACAGGTTGGGTTGCTGCTTTATATCCGGCCTGGTTGCAGCGTGGTTGGCTGCGGGCCCCGATGAAATCCGCTGACTCGCACCTCATTTCCCGTAAGAGCTCGAAGCTCTGAGTCATATACAGGTTTAGCAAGTCACGGTCCGACCTGATTCGTCATCACACTCAATCGCCAACGCAACCTCTTCAACATATCCCTCCGACGCGGACGGTTAATGTTCTCTGCTCGGCGTACGCCGTTCATGCGGGTTTCACACTTACGAAATCCTTCTCGTAGTGCCGATCATGGGCAAGGATCGCCCAGATTGTACGAGCCATTTTGTTAGCCAAGGCTACGAGTACAACGTTCGGTGGTCGGCGTTTTCCGATGCGCTCAACCCATGCCCCGGGATCCTTCGCGTTGTACAACACACCGCGAGCGCCGTGAATCAATAGCGTGCGCAGATACGTGTCCCCCTTTTACTGATCCCCAGCAAGAGCACCTTGCCGCCGGAACCAGTTTGTCTGGGTACCAAACCGAGCCAGGCTGCAAACTCGCGTCCCGATCTGAACGACTTGGGGTCTCCCATCGTCGCCACGGCTGCGGTCGCTGTCAGCACGCCGATGCCCGGGATGTCGATAATCGCCTTGACAGCCTTATCCTCTCGCATCCATTGTCGCAGCCGCCGCTCGATTGCGGCGATCTGCTCGTCGAGCTTCCCCAGACCGTTCCACTGCTCTCGCAGCGTGTCGATCAGCACGGCCGGCAGGCGTTCGGCGACCCGTGCCAGCACAATCGGCATTGCCTTGTCCAGGGCAATGCGGCCCCGGCCCATCACTTCGCCATACTCGGTCAGCAGACCGCGCAGATTGTTGATCTGCATCGTGCGGAACTTGACCATTTGTTGCCGCATCCGGTGCAGTGCCAGCACGGCCTGCTGCCCTTCAGTCTTCACCGCTACCGATTTTCCGGGCTGCTGCACTGCCAGCCAGATTGCGCGCGCATCGGCTGGGTCGTTCTTGTTGCCAATGTTGAAGGCCTTGACGAATTTGGCGGGCATCAGCTTCACTTGGTGACCCATTGTGACGAGCCGCCGCGCCCAGTGCTGCGACCCACCGCAGGCTTCCATGCCGATCAGACAAGGTTCGCGATTGGAAAAATGCTCCAGAAAGACTGCTCGCTTAAGACGTTTGCTCCGTGCTTATCCGGTTGTCTCCCAAGCCCCCTACCGATAGTATGTTGGGCATCTGTGCCAACCCGGGGCAACCATGGTTATTGACGTGCTTGACCGAGGCGATCTGCCGTTTCCGGGCTCGCTGCCGGAGTTTCAGCGGATGTTTCCAGACGAAGCGGCATGCATGGCCTACCTTGAGCGCGCTCGATGGAGCGATGGGTTCATTTGTGGCCACTGTGGCTTGATTGATGAGCCGTACCGCTTTGCCAATCGCCCCGGCGTTTTCCGTTGTCGCCATTGCACACGCGACACGAGCCTCACTGCTGGCACCGTCATGGAGCGCACGCACACACCGCTGTCGGTTTGGTTCTGGGCGGCGTATCTGGTCGCCAGTCAGACGCCTGGCATGTCGGCCGTTCAGTTCCAGCGCCAACTCGGCCTGTCGCGTTACGAGACCGCCTTCCAGATACTCCACAAGTTGCGCGCCGGCATGGTGCGCCCCGACCAGGATCGGATCGGTGGCAAGCCTGAGGAACACGTCGAGGCCGATGAGGCCTACGTCGGTGGGCGTACTCGCGGCAAAGGCAGGGGCGTGCACGACATGGTTCTTGTGGCCGGCGCTGTCGAGGTTCGGCAACGCAAGCTTGCCGGCAGCCGCAACAAACGCAAGAGCGCACGGTATGCCGGACGAGTTCGGCTCGCTCTGGTTCCTGACCGAAGTGCCCGGTCGCTGGACGGATTCATCGAGCGTACCGTTGCATCCGGCGCAACCATCATCACCGACGACTGGAGCGGTTATGCCAAGCTGGGCGAGCGCGGCTATGGCCATATCGCCATCGCGCAGCGCGGTGACATGCAAGTGGCCGAAACCTTCCTGCCGATCATTCACCTTGTGTTCTCCAATCTCAAGACCTGGCTGCGCGGTATTCATCACGGTGTCAGCCCGCAGCACCTACAAGCCTATCTCAACGAATTCACCTTCCGCTTCAACCGCCGTTTCTATCCCTTCAACGCGTTTCGCTCCCCTGCTCGGCATCGCTGGTGACGTCACCGCGCCGACCTATGCCGAGCTCTATGCCAAAAAATCGCTACCCACTACATCTAGTAGGTCTGGGAGCTAACCGGATAAGCACGGTTTGCTCATGATCTCGCCGGAGTCCTGGTCGACCCAGTGCACCTGAAAGACGCTTTTTGCAATGTCTGCTCCCACTGGCGTGAGTTTCATTTTGAATCTCCGGTTGGTCTAGGATCCTCATCATCCCCCCAGACGGCCAATGCCTCTACCTCGCCAGAATCCACCGTGGTTGGTGGGTACCGCCTCCCAGGTGGGAGGCGTTCATTCCATTTCCCGTGTCAATAGGGTGGGTTTTCAGGTCTTCTTCTTCATAGGCGTTCACGAATTTCCTGAAGGGCGGCGTAGCAGTAAATGTCGACGGTGGATCACGCTGATATTCGCGGGTTGGCTACCGCATTACAGAGGTCCGTCTCATGAGCCTGCCGCTTTCTTGCTCCGCAAGTCGGCTGATGCCGTTGCCAAACGCGGACGCGGGTTACTCGAATACCGGGCTACGCCGCCCCTCAGGAAACTCTCCCAAGTGTCTGTCAGGTTACGTCTACTGCTACGCGCTGCTAAGCGCTGCGCGCTACGGCCAGGGTCATGCCTAATCGCCCAATGTCCCAGATGAAGCCGACCAGCTCGCGAGCGACAGCAATGACCGCCACGTGTGCGCTCTTGCCTCGCGCCACGAGTTTGCGGTAGCGTCGACACAGCCGCAGCTGTGCGTCCCAGGCTCGATCTATGATGGCCTTGGGAATGCCTTCATGCCGACGCTGAATGTCAATGCTCACGCGGGCCGGATGTCGATAGCTCCAGGCTGATTCGACCAGTAGCTTTCTTGCGTAGCTGTTGCCGGTCTTGGTGATGCTGCCCTGGCGCCGTTTTGCACCTGAGGAATGTTCCGAGGGGTGACACCGATCCACGCCATCAGTTGCCGTGGATGCTCAAAGCGTGACAGATCGCCTAGCTCGGACACCAATCCCACCGCCGACGTGAACTGGATGCCGCGCATGGTTTGTAAGGCGAGCACTGCCGGGAAGAACCGCCAGTCGACAACGGCTTCACGCAGCGCCACCTCTAGCCGTTCGCATTGCGCCAGCCTGTCCTCAATGGTACGGCGATGTTCGTTGAACGCCAGTTGTTGCCAGGTACTATCGAACGAAAACGTGCTCAGCCAGCGCCGGTGGGCTGGGCCCCAGTTCGCACGACCGAGATAATGGACGCCGTGCGAAAGCAGGAAAGACTTCAGCCTTTGTCGTGCCTGCTTGAGATCCTCCCTGGCCGCAGACCATGCTCGCGCCAGGTCCCGAAACGCTTCGTCTTCTACGGTCGGTACATGCACGGCGGAGAGATCGCCTGCTCGCAGCGAGCGCACCAGCTTGATTGCGTCGCGCCGGTCGGTCTTGACGCGTTCCCCAGGCTTGCGCGGGATTAGCGACGGCGCACACATCATGCAATCGAGCCCCTTCGCGACAAGGTTCCGATGGAGGCCATATCCGCACGGACCCGCCTCGTAGACTACGGAGACACGCCCGGCCTTTGACTGCAGCCGCTTACACAGACGATCTACTTCGGCCTCCGTCGTCCCCACCTTGCCGAGCAGCTCCACCTCGCTCATGCCGATCGCGTAGGCAACCGTGATCGAATCCTTATGAACGTCCAGTCCCACGTACAACGTGCTATCGTCTTTCATGCTGGCCTCCGCGTCGGAAAGAACCGTTGAGTAGGGGCTTCGTGCTCACTCAATGCGGCTCTGGCAGCAATGCTAACCCGCGCCTACTTCCCCACGGCGGCCAGCCTCGCTGCGACGGGAGTCATACTGACTTGCTGATGCCTAGCAGCGTCACCTTGCCGCCTGAGCCCGTTTGCTTCGGCACAAGGCCGATCCAGGCCGCGAACTCCCGTCCCGATTTGAACGACTTCGCATTGCCCATCGTCGCCACTGCAGCGGTCGCCGTCAGCATGCCGACGCCCGGAATTTCCGTAATCGCCTTGACCGCTTTATCCTCTTGCATCCATTGCCGCAACCGCCGCTCGATTTCTGCGATCTGCTCGTCCAGCTTCACCAGCCCGTTCCACTGCTCACGCAGCATTTCGATCAACAATGCCGGTAGGCGATCCGATACCCTGCCCAGCACAGACGGCATCGCCTTGTCCAACGCAGCCCGGCCCTTGCCCATCACTTCGCCGTATTCGGTCAGCAGTCCGCGCAGACTGTTGATCTGCATCGTGCGGAACTTCACCAGTTGCTGTCGCATCCGATGCAGCGCCAGCACTGCCTGCTGTGCTTCAGTCTTGATTGCCACCGCTTTGCTCGGTTGCTGCACAGCCAGCCAGATCGCCCGGGCATCCGCTGCATCATTCTTGTTGCGGACGTTGAACGCCTTGACGAATTCCGCCGGCATGAGCTTCACTTGGTGCCCCAACTTTGCGAACTGCCGCGCCCAGTGTTGCGCACCACCACACGCCTCCATGCCGATCAGGCAGGGTGCACGGTTCGCGAAATGCTCGAGAAACTTCGCTCGCTTGATCGGCTTGTTTACAATCTCTCCAGATTCCGTATCCACGTAGTGCACCTGAAACAGGCTCTTTGCAATGTCGATCCCAACTGGCGTAAGCTGCATTTCTGACCCTCCGGTTTGCCTGTGAAGATCTTTATGATCCTCCGCCTTGGGCATTCTGATGCCGTCGGCACGTGAGGAGGTGGGAGGCGTTCATTTCATTCAACTCGATGCCGCCTAACAGGATGCGCGCGCAGCGGAAGTCCTTGAAGCCGAGCATTGGTCGAGTCTGGCGCTTGATGGCCCGATGGTCCTGCTCGACAATGTTGTTCAGATATTTGACTCGCCGCACGACGATGGGGGTTGCCTGCCCGGCATTGATGTCGCGCAGTGCGGCCAGGTTGGTCGGGCTGCCGTCGATGGTGACCGTGTCGGGTTGGCCGTGCTGCGCGATGGCCTTCTCGAAAAAGCGCCGCGCCGCAGCCTTGTCACGCTGGGCCCGCAGCAGGAAGTCGATGGTGTTGCCCGCCTTGTCGACGGCCCGATACAGGTACTTCCACTGGCCACGCACCAGGATGTAGGTTTCGTCCATGCGCCAACTCTTGCCCACCTGCCGTTTGCGCTGGCGAAAGATCTTGTTCAGTGCCGGCAGCAACTTCAGCGCCCAGCGGTGCACGGTCGAATGGTCCACCGAGATGCCTCGCTCGGCCATCATTTCTTCCAGATGGCGCAGGCTCAGCGGATAGGCGACGTACCAGCGCACACAGGTCAGCATCACCTCCAGCGGGTAATGCAGACGCTTCAGCACTTTCGCCACTTCTGGGTTCATCACCGCTGTCCACACATCGAGAGTCTGACACCGGCACATTCTACCGAAGGCTTACTGCGACAGAGCCGAATCGGGCTTACCACGTTCCCGTTCTGGCCGACCTCGGCGATACCTCCAGTCCGAGGACTCTCCGTTTAGCGCCCGCCTATCCCCCGGCAGCCCTGATGACGACGTGCCCCTACTGATCAAAGGAGCAACCGGCTGCTTACCTTTTGGTCAGGCCTACCAGCCGCTTTGGCCCATCGGAATTGACGAGGTTTATCAGCGATTCACATCTGTTGCGCATGCGGAAATTTCCTAGTCCCTACACCGCGTTGCGGCTTGCAGCGTGCCACCATTCGTCGCCGAATCATGACGTCTTTCGACGGGTACATTGTCCCCGGAGCTTCAGACCCGACGATTACTCATCGCGCCTGTCCAGGTAGGAAACTGCTGGTCGTACAGCAGGTCACAGCATGCTAGTACCGTATGTGACAAGACAAGAACGAACTTCGCTGCCCGCTGAAACTTAACTACCGACACGCCGCGGGCAAGCAGCACGTGTCGCAATTCCCTAGGAGTTTGTCGGGCTTTGCAGTCTTCCGCAAGATGACGTTGTCCGAGATAATCGCTGGCGCACAACCAAAGACCTACCCGATGAGCCGCTTCGTTCCCGTAGACCGAGATACCGCGTACCTGTTGCCGCCCTCAGTGGACGAATGGCTGCCCGATGATCACTTGGCGCGCTTCGTAGTCGAAGTCATCGAGCAGCTCGATCTGAGCGAACTGACACGCCAATACGCGGGCCGGGGTTCGGCGGCGCACCATCCCGCCGTTGCTGGGCTTGCTGATCTACGGCTATGCCAATGGCGTGCACTCGAGCCGCAAGCTCGAACGCGCGACCTACGACTCGGTGGCCTTCCGCTATGTGGCAGCCAACACCCACCCGGATCACGACACGCTGGCGACGTTCCGGCGTCGATTCCTGAAGGAGGTGGAGGCGCTGTTTGTGCAGGTGCTGGTGCTGGCGCGCGAGATGAAACTGCTCAAGCTCGGGCACATTGCGCTGGACGGCACCAAGATCGACGCGAACGCGAGCAAGCACCGCGCCCTGTCGTGGGGTCATGCCCAAAAGATCGAGGCGCAGTTACGACAGGAAGTGCAGGCCCTGCTTGCGCTGGCCGAGAACAGCGACCGCGCAGCCATCCCGGATGGCATGGACGTGCCGGCGGAGATCGCTCGACGCGAAGACCGCTTGAGCGCGATGGCGCTGGCCAAGGCAAAGATCGAGCAGCGCGCCGCCGAGCGTCATCAACTCGAACAGCAGGAGTACGAGGCCAAGACGGCTAAGCGCAAGTCTCAGCGGGACGCTGGCAAGAAGCCGCGCGGCAAGGATCCCGAGCCACCAGAGGCGGGGCCCAAGGATGGCGATCAGGTGAACCTCACGGATGAAGAGTCACGCATCATGCCCGTCTCGGGGGTGGCTTCGAACAAAGCTACAACGCGCAAGCCGGGTAGACACAGAGACGATGATGGTGGTCACCCAGCACGTGAGCCAGGCGTGCAACGACAAGCGCGAAGTCGTGCCCACGCTGGAGCAGATCGCGGCGTTGCCTGCGGTGCTGGGCGAGGTGCGCACGCTGATCACGGACAACGGCTTCTTCAGTCAGGCCAACGTGATCGCGTGCCACGATGCAGGGATCGAGCCGCTGCTGGCGCTAAGGCGGGAGCCGCATCATGCCCCTGTGCTGGAGCGCTTTGCCCCCGATGTGCCGCAGCCCCAGACCACGGACCCGGTTGTGCAGATGGCGCACCGACTGGGCACACAAGCCGGGCGCGCCCTCTACAGCTTGCGCAAGCAGACGGTGGAGCCGGTGTTCGGCATCATCAAACGGGTAATGGGTTGGCGCCAGATGAGCATGCGCGGGCTGGACAAGGCGCAAGGCGAATGGAGTCTTGTGACCATGGCCTGGAACATCAAGCGCATGCACGTTCTGCGAGCGGTTGGATAGCAAAGTGCGCCTCGACTACCCAAAGCCGAGCCCCTAAGGCGCTCCAATGTGCCATCACAGTGCCTCGTCAACCATCAAGAGCGTTCGATCAGCGCGATTGCCGTCCAAAAATCTCGTCGCACCGATCATTCGGATTCGCCCGGGCTCAAGTCCGACGGACTCCTAGTGCGAAAACACTTGTAGAGAGGTACCCACGGAAAACTTCATCCGGCATAGTTGACTTTACACAAGCGTCGTATTTAGCTTTACGCATCTTCGTGTTTGCTCATGGTTCCAGCGTGGCGATCAGTCGCCCGAGCTCCAGCAGCTCTTCCACGCGAAACAAGGCGCGTCCGGCAGCGACCACGTTGAATGGGTCCTCACCGACGACGCTCGTCCAACTGGCGGGCAGCGCCCGCAGTTGGCCATTCGCGTCGTGAAACCAGACCCTGTCCTCATGCCAGTTCTGGGCGTGAAGGACCAGTTCGAATTCTTGCAAATGAAGGGGATGGAACGGATGAGTTACCTGAAAACGTCGGCTTCCAGCGTCGCTCACGGGCGTAGTTGACTGCGAACTCCAACGCGATGTGCGAGGCCTTCTTCGCCACGCTCGAGTGCGAATTGCTGAACCGCTCGCACTTCGTCACGCACGACGCCGCCCGTCAGGCATTGTTTACCTGGATCGAGGGCTGGTACAACTTACATCGCCTGCACAGCGCCCTGGGCTATCGCTCCCCGCAGGAATTTGAAAAGCTATCTGTCGGTGTCAAGAATCCGTCGCGACACCGGGCCTACACCGCCCCATATCAAGGAGAAAACCCATCGACATAAAATTCCAATGCGGATCTGTCCATCAAAGCGGGGTAACCTCAGCCGGGGTCGTTGCCGCGGCCATCAGCCGGCAGCGGCGCCGCCTGACGCAGGGCATTGTCTTGGTCGCGCTGGCCTTTGCTTTTGCGACCTCGACTGCGGTCTTTAACGCCACCTACCACGCCCAGGCGCGCATCGATGCCGAGCTCACCAATGGCGCAGATGTCACCGTCACCGGGTCGACGCAGGTGCCCGCGTCAATCAGGCTCAAGGAGCTCGCCGGCCGGCTGGCGTCAGCGCTGCCCAGCCGATGCAGCACCGCCTTGCATACGTCGGCACCGATCTGCAGGACCTGTATGGGATCGACGCGACGCACATCGCGGCAGCGACAAGAATGTCGGACGCCTATTTCGAGAGCCGAGATGCCAGAGCAACGCTGGATCTGCTCGCGCGTACGCCCGATGGCATTCTTGTGTCGGAAGAGACCGTCAAGGATTTCCAACTCCGCCTGGGCGACGATTTTCAAAGCCCTTGGCCGAGCTCGAGCAACTCGGCCAAGGGCAGGTTCCGCGCGCGCCGTGTGATTGGCGTGGTTGTAGCGCGCACGCATTGCCACGATCGAGCGGCAGTTCGACGCCGCCGCGCAGGCCGAGGACCGCCAGCGTCACTGGCGCGCGATCAAGCTGCGCGCGCTGCGGGCACTGGCGCTGGAAGGCAGCGGCGCGATGGGGGCGAGGCGACGTTCCTCGCGACGCTGCTCACACGGCTGGAGCCGGCGCGGCGGCATCGCCGCCCGACGCTGCCGCCGCAACGTGTACCCGCAGGCGGCTGCGCGCCGTGTTTTTCTGCGGATGCGCGCGCCTGCGCTGCGGCTATCGGGCCTTGATTTCCAATTTCTAAAGACCCCTACCGAGATATTGACACCCCGCTGGGCTGTGCCCGTCAGAAAGTGATCGGCAAGCGCACATTGACCTGCAGGTCGGGCGTGTCGCGGGTCAGCCCCGCGCCCACCGACAGGTTGAGCGTATAGCGGTTGTTGAAGCGGTACGAATAACCCACCAGCAGGGTGCCCTGCGTCAGGCGCACCGAGCCAGGAACCGTCTGCCCGTTTTGCTTGGTCGGCCAGATGATGCTCTGGTCGTAGCCGATACTAAACGACGAATGCTCGTTGAGCGAGAGGCCCATGCCGAAACTGAACCCGAAGATGTCCCCGGCGCGATCTTGCCGAGGAACTCCTTCTCGCCATTCAGCACAGTACGGCTGACATTGTTGCGGGCGAAGTTATGCAGATAGCTGAAGGTACCAAAGAACACCGCCGGATCGGTCGGCAGCAGCCATGTCATCCCAGGCTGGATCGCCTGGAAGCCAGTGCCGGTCGGCAGGCCCAGCGGCTGGCCGGTACCCGTGATATTCCCAATGCAGCGCGTCACGCAATCGGTCACGACCTCGAACGGATCCTTGCCGGTATTGACTTATAGCGCAACCAGCCGACGAAGAACGGCAACCTTTCATTGCCATAGTTGAGCTGGTATCGAACCGTGGCCTCGACGTCGCCGAGCCCCTTGCCGCTGGCATTGAATACGTTGTTGGTTGTGGAAGGCTGGAAAATCTCCCGGCTGACCGTGGAGCCGGAGACCTGCACGTAGGGCACCCTGGCCTCGATCTCGAGCCGCTTGGTCACGCCGTAGCGCAAGGCAATCGATTCGATATAAGTCGAGGTCTTGACTCGCGCACATCCAGCAATCCGATCAGGATGGCCGGAATGACGGTGAAGCCAACCAGCGCAACACGGTTGTTGGACGAATAGCCGTACTGGAAGCCGGGCTCGACAATGAGCTTCCCGGCCCCTGTCAACACGCCAGGCTGGTCGAAAATCGGGGCAATTTCGGGCGGCCGCGTCTCGCGCTCGGGCGGCTTGCCTACCGGCTCCCCGGTGGATCCGGCCACGGTCTGTGGATCGGCGGACTCCCCCTGCTGCGGCTGGCCTTCTTGCGGCTGCGCAACCATCTGGGGAGGCTGCTGGTCAGCCGGCTGGGGCGCGCCGGTCCCCACGGGCACCGCCTGCGAGGCGCTAGCCCCGGCGGCGGCAGTCGCCGCCGCGGTTGCAGCATCCGAAGGTGTGATGGCTGGCCCCGCTCGCTGTCCGCCACGCTTGCGCGCCAGCACGTCCGTGCCGATCACGCTGCGCAACTCGCGGATGGTAGCTTCCTGCTCCGCCAGCGCCCGCTTCATCGCCTCCAGTTGCGCGGCCTGGTCGGCCATCTCCTTCTGCAAGGACTCGAGCCCGGCGGCCGGCGGCCCGGCATCGGGCAGCGTCTGGGCTTGCGCAAGCCCACCGAGCAATAGCAAGGTCGAGCACCCGGCGTTACGGATGCCCTGCATCGACCGCTTCTTCATGTCGTCTTCCTCCCCCGGGACGGCAGACTGGTTGTGCAGGCGCCTGCTACCTCCTGCGCTTCGCTATGGCTTGCTCTACCTCATGCTGGCGGCGCGCAGCAGCGCGCTGTTCAGCGTTGCGTTGGCCAACTGTGACCGGAATGCCTGTAGCGTATTCACGCCCGCATCGATTGTAGTCAGGATCCGGAAGCTCTGGTTGTCCAATGTGTTCTGAATCACTGTCGCCGGCGCTCCCGCCAGCGTGCCTACAGCCGCGGAATTACCGGGACCGTTCTGGACAACGTTCAGCACGCCGTTGGTGACGACCTGGCCTGTGCCTGCACCTGTGACAATCGTAGTCACCGGCGTGCCGGCAGTGGCCGGGTTGCTCGCGGGCGAGTTGTTCACGGCGGCTTGTGTCGCGTTCACGATCGACGGCCCAAGCGCTGCTGCCAGCTTTGCCGCCTGGTCGGCCGTGATCTTGCTGACATCCGGAATGGTAATGCTGGTTGCAACCGCCAGGGTGCCATTGATGAACACCATGCGTTCGATACCGAACGAAACCTGCAGCCCCCAACATCAAAGCCGCCGCGCATTTCATCCAGCTGTTCATTTGCGACCGGTTTCCAGCCGGCCATTGCGCCGCGCGCGGTGGCGGTGCGTGGGTTGTCTTCCTTTGCATCCAGTGAGGCCAGCACGGCCTGCACCGGGGAGGCAGCCGCGTCGAGAGCGTCAGGCAAAGGCTGCTCGCCGGCGTGCGCCATGCCCGCGCCAAGCAGCATCGCCATGGTCATCGACCCGACCGCGCTGCGTCGGCAGACAGCCGGATGCGACGCGTATATTTGGAGCATGATGGTTTCTCAGAAATCGCTACTGCCATGCGCAGGCATGACAGTGAAGAACAAGCTGTCCCGATTTACTCCCATCCAGTACGGGCCAGTCGGCGCCACGCGCCAGTCGGCGTACTGGTTGAAACGAGCCATCTCCATGCGGTTATGGATCACGAACAGCAAGCGACTGTCCCAGATACGCTTGAAGTGTTCGCGCGACAGCGCACGCGTACCCAAGGCAGGATCACCGACCAGGACGCGGTTGCCCTGCACGCCCTTCACCACCACGAAGTGATGGTATCCATTCTCGACCACCAGCACAATTGCGGGGATCTGCGTTTCCTCCAGCTTGAAAGGGGCAGTTCGTAACCGTCGGCCAGGAAGCCGCGCGACGCAAGGAAGCGCTTCATGTCAAGCAGGGAAAATCCTTCCCTCTGGATTTTGGCCTGCTCGCCACGGGCGTACATTTCCTGAAACACTTCCTGTTCGGAAACAGGCTGTCCATATTGAAAGGTCAGCAGGGTCGCTACCGCCGCCGAACCGCAACTGAAATCGTACTGCTGGCGGATGGTGGTCTTGAAGCGCGCCTCCCTCAAGCTCGTGACCTGCATGCGGTAGTTGCCGCCCGCATCCCGTACGAGGCTTTCCGCGGCCTGTGCCGCGGGGCGCGCCGCCGGCACAGACCAGGAGCAGGGCAGACGACAGTAGGAGCCTGCGCGGTGTCATGGCTTGAACTGTATGTTGACGATGGTCGAGTTCTGGATCAGTACATTGGCCCCGCTGTTCTGAACAACGCTAACGAGGCCGTTTGCTCCGGCAAACGAGCCGCCAGTGATGACATTGTCCCCAGTGCGCACGTTTCGTGCACTGTTGTTGGCCACGTTGCCGCGCACGTTTATATCGTTTTCGACCTGGTCAGCGCCACCGCGAGCACTGGCAAGCCTTTCAACGTTAACCGGTGCGCCGAAGCCACCGGGCGCGCTGAGTCCCGCCCGCGCCGGTTCGGCTGGCAGTGGCTCGGCGTGAAGCGGCAGGCCATGCCAGAGCAGGAATACTATCGACAATGCGCCGATGCGAAGCGAGTGCATGGTGTCGCCCCCTTCTGTTTTTCGAGCTGAGTCTCTTGGTCTTTCGTGCCCCGGCAAGCCGGCTGCGCCGAAATCAGTCAGGCGTCCAGTGAGACGGGAAACCGTTGGCGTGCCCGGACCCGCGCGAGGCAAGCCGGTAAGGCCGCGGTCCCCGTCTGATGACGTGCGTATTGCCGGTCAGGTGCCGCATTGCGGCCGGCACCGCGCGGGCCGGCCATCCGCCCGCCCCGCGCGGTGCCGACGCAACCGCTAGTTACCCACCTTGAAGTTTGCCTGCACGGTAACAGCCTGCTGGGTAAGCGACCCGATGGCGTTCTGGCTAACCATCGTGATGCCCGCGGCACCGGCCCTGACGCTCGTCATATTGTTCGACATGTCGAAGATGCCGGCATGGGCAAAGTCCCACCGCCACTGCCGCCGGCGCCGCCATTACCGCCGGTGGCATTACCTGCATTGCCGCCGTTTCCGCCTTCGCTGCCTTCGCCACCTCTTGTGGCAATCTTGCCGCCGTTGCCCCTGTGGAATCCCCACCATTAGCGGCCAGCCGCCGTCGCCACCTCGGCCACCTTTGGTGATAATCCGGTGGCGGCCGCCGCTGGCATCGCCCTCATTATAGGCATAGCCGCCCTCATCGCCTCGGCCGCCCTTGGTGACAATCTTGCCGCCCTTGCCTCCGGTGGAATCGCCCTCGTTATAGGCATCGCCGCCATCTCCGCCGCGAGCGCCGCGGCCGCCTCTGCTTACAGCCCTCCCACCGTCACCGCCGGAGCCGCCGTTGGCGCTGCCATTGTTCGTGGGGTCGTTTCCGAGGTCCCCCAACGTAACGTTGGACACCGTACCGTTCAGCGTTGTGGTCGCAACCGCTTTGTAGCTAGCCCATGACGCCGACGAATATTCAGCGGCGTTGGCACCCTTCGTGCTCGACTGATCGATGTCCACCTTGTTCTTTTCGCACTCCCCCGCCTGAAATGGTAGAGCCCGCGCATGGGTTCGCCATTGCCTGCCCTGAAAAACCGAAGGCAGCCAGAATGACCGCCGAGGCTAGTAGAGTCTTCTTCATGATGAGTTGCTCCCAGGAAATTTGTGACACCGACTACAGGCGGTAGTCAGGCTCACCTTCGGCACCCTGCCGAGGCAGTCGACGCTTGAGCATAATCGGTGCCAGCTTCGCCACCGACGGCGGAAAACTCTTGTAATTCAAGGCTTGGCAAGTCGTCACACGGGAACTTTTGCGTGCCAAGCCGGTACCAGCAATAGCTGCCTCGGGGTGGGCGACGCGCGAGTGTCACGGCGACGTAACACGGGATTCCGCCTGTTGCAATGCCGGCCTGCGTCGGCTGCAGAAAAACCCCTGATATTTGGCGGCGTCTTAAAGACGGGGCCGATAACTACCTCATGCGCCTGGTGTGTATCAACGTTGAAACAGCCCGCCGTCATCGCAACCGCAGAGAAGTACCAGCGGGTCGGCGCAGGAGAGGGGGACGTGTGATGCTGCCGGGTCTGGCCGGCCCGGCGCTCACCTGTGTAGAGGCCAGGAGATCGGAGCGCCCGCCGGCGTCAAGCCAGTGGTTTGGCGGCTGTTGACGAACCGGCAAGCGCAGGATGCCGATGCTGTCATCGAGCTGGTTGATTGGTATCGGGCCCGGTGGGAGGTCGCTACGTCCTGAAGACCGGCTGCAAGGTCGAAGCGCTGCAGCTGTCGCACATGGATCGTGTGGAGCGGGCCTTGGCGTTGTGGTAGTGGCGTGGCGCATTGCCCGATTGATGCGGTTAGTGGCGGGGCGGGGTTCCTTGGGCGCAAGAGCGACGGCGAGCCCGGCGCCAAGACGATCTGGATCGGCATCAACGAACCATGGATGCAGCACTCACCATTCAGGCATTGCGGGAAGAAATCGGGTAAGAGGACGGCGTTACCGCGATCCCCTCCCCAAAGAACCGCCCAAGCGACTTTCACCGCAAGCGGCTCGCGCATAGCTAAAGCACCTTTTAACCGATGCCGGTCGTGCCATGCAACACAAGACCTTCGCTCACGTCATATCGTTGGCCCATCTCATCGCTGAGACGGGGACGCTGAACTGCCGTAAGAACAGTCTCTTCCAAGCTGCCCCACCTCGGACCTTAGATACTGGTTTGCGACAGCTACACCTCGCGCAAGTCTGCACCCTTTCGGGTCGGGGCAAAGTTTGAACCCCTATGAACCATTACAGTCCGCCATTCGCTTTCTGCGCGTTCTCTTACCCGCACAACCCACAGCGGTCCTTGCGGTTCGCCTGCCCAAGTCAATCTAGCACCTCGGCAGCTGTACGGGCTTACCACGTTCCCATTGTTGCCGACCTCGGTCATATCCTCTGACCCGAGGCCTATCCGTTTAGCGCCCGCCTCTCCCCGGCCGCCCCGATGACGACGTGCTCCCATCACGAAAAAGAGCAACCGGCGGCGCACCTTTTTGGTCCAGGCCTGACAGCCATTAAGCCCGTCACAGATTACGAGGTTTATCGGCGATTCACTTCCGTTGCGCATGCGGAACTTGCCTGGCCTTCACACCGCCTGCGGCTGGCAGTGTCACCCACTCCCGTCGCCGGGATGGGCTGCTGATCGCGAAGTACTTTGTCCCCGGAGCTTCACACCCCGCCGTTACCAGCGACGCATGTCCGGGTAGGCAACTGCTGGTCGTACAGCAGGTCACGACACGTAGCTGCCGTGCGTGACAAGACAACAACGAGCTTTGCCACCCGCTACAACTTCACTGCCAACACGCCGCGGGCAAGCAGCACGTGTCGCACTCATGACTTCCGTATAACGAGATGAGTTCTTAATGTCTGCGCTCAATTCGCGTCGCCTGTTTGTCCCGTACCGCGGCAAATTCAAGCTGCTCCCATCTGCGCTGTGGCACACATCCTGGCAAACTCGAACAGGAGAACGACATTTACCCGGCCTTGTTTACCACCTACACTTCGTTCAGCTTCACAACGTCGAAAGTGGTGAGGATTGGCGTTGTTGCACAAATCCATGGGCTGCGCCTGACGTTTACGCGCAACGGTCTGGGCGACAGCCCTGTTTACTTTCGGTAAGGCGGCGTAGTGTCTTGGATTTTTGCCAGGACGATGCGCAAGGACAAACGACAGCAAAGCGAGCCCAAGGCGGTTTACCGCGTCAGGAACTGGGCGCAATACAACGCTGGGCTGATCGCCAGAGGAGATGTCACGGTGTGGATCGATCAAGATCTGCTGCAGGCGGTCCCAGAAGCCGGAGTGCCCAAGCGAGGCCATCCGCTGGTCTATACGGATGCCGTGATTCAGATGCTGCTTGGTCTGAAGCAAGTGTTCAGGCTTCCACTGCGCGCGCTGCAGGGCTTCGCTGGCAGCTTGCGCAAGCTTGCCTTTGCCAATCTGCCTGTGCCGCACTACTCGACGGTGAGTCGCCGCGCGCAGGATCTGGAGGTCGTATTGCCCTCCCTGCGAACTGATGAACCGCTGCACCTGGTGGTGGACAGCACGGGCCTGAAGGTATTTGGCGAGGGAGAATGGAAAGTGCGCAAGCACGGCTACTCAAGCGGCGCACTTGGCGCAAGGTTCATCTCGCGATGGACGCCAAGACTGGGCAGGTTTGCGCCGCCTTGATGACCCATCAGGACGTCGGCGATGGCGAAGTGTTGTCCGACCTGCTCGATCAGATCCCGGCTGATATGCCGATCGACACCATCGGGGAGACGGTGCCTACGACAGCAAGCCGTGTCACGCGGCGATTGCCGTGCGAGGTGCGCAACCATCGATTCCGCCCCGCGAGGGCGCGAAGCCCTGGGCCGAGCATACGCCAGGTGCGGCCCGGCGTAACGACGTCATCGATGCCATCGAGAAAAGTAGCCGGCGCGAATGGAAGGCGTCCAGCGGATATCACCGGCGCTCGCTGGCTGAGAACCTCATGGGCCGTCTCAAAGCGCTCACTGAAAACTCCCTATGGGCGCGCGAGATCGGCTCCCAGGCCGCCGAGGTGTCCATTCGTGCGGGCGTGCTCAACCGCATGGTGGCGCTTGCTCGCCCGCAGTCCGTCCGCATCGCATGAATTCAGCCGCACAAGGGAACCTCAGCTTTCAAACTGATTTGTGCAACAACGCCGTGAGGATTGAAAGAATTTATGGCTTCTCAGCTTCTCAGCTTCTCAGGAGCGAACATTGATTAAATCTGTTACTTTCCTGAAGGCGGCAATCTCGCACTACGGCGGCAAGAAGGGCGCTGTGGCTAAGGCACTGGGTGTCAGACACAACGCACTCTCTAACTGGCTGAAGCGAGACCACGTCAGCCCGGCAGCCGCCGCCAAATGCGCTCAGATTGTGGGAGACGACGAATCCTTTGCAGAGGCCATCGCTGGTGCAGAAACCATCGAAGATGAGAATGCACGAAACACCGTGCTAAAATTGCTCCACAAGGCTTTCAACCGGTCTTTTTCGGAACACGATTAGCTAGGAGTCCGTCGGACTTGAGCCCGGGCGAATCCGAATGATCGGTGCGACGAGATTTTTGGACGGCAATCGCGCTGATCGAACGCTCTTGATGGTTGACGAGGCACTGTGATGGCACATTGGAGCGCCTTAGGGGCTCGGCTTTGGGTAGTCGAGGCGCACTTTGCTATCCAACCGCTCGCAGAACGTGCATGCGCTTGATGTTCCAGGCCATGGTCACAAGACTCCATTCGCCTTGCGCCTTGTCCAGCCCGCGCATGCTCATCTGGCGCCAACCCATTACCCGTTTGATGATGCCGAACACCGGCTCCACCGTCTGCTTGCGCAAGCTGTAGAGGGCGCGCCCGGCTTGTGTGCCCAGTCGGTGCGCCATCTGCACAACCGGGTCCGTGGTCTGGGGCTGCGGCACATCGGGGGCAAAGCGCTCCAGCACAGGGGCATGATGCGGCTCCCGCCTTAGCGCCAGCAGCGGCTCGATCCCTGCATCGTGGCACGCGATCACGTTGGCCTGACTGAAGAAGCCGTTGTCCGTGATCAGCGTGCGCACCTCGCCCAGCACCGCAGGCAACGCCGCGATCTGCTCCAGCGTGGGCACGACTTCGCGCTTGTCGTTGCACGCCTGGCTCACGTGCTGGGTGACCACCATCATCGTCTCTGTGTCTACCCCGGCTTGCGCGTTGTAGCTTTGTTCGAAGCCACCCCCGAGACGGGCATGATGCGTGACTCTTCATCCGTGAGGTTCACCTGATCGCCATCCTTGGGCCCCGCCTCTGGTGGCTCGGGATCCTTGCCGCGCGGCTTCTTGCCAGCGTCCCGCTGAGACTTGCGCTTAGCCGTCTTGGCCTCGTACTCCTGCTGTTCGAGTTGATGACGCTCGGCGGCGCGCTGCTCGATCTTTGCCTTGGCCAGCGCCATCGCGCTCAAGCGGTCTTCGCGTCGAGCGATCTCCGCCGGCACGTCCATGCCATCCGGGATGGCTGCGCGGTCGCTGTTCTCGGCCAGCGCAAGCAGGGCCTGCACTTCCTGTCGTAACTGCGCCTCGATCTTTTGGGCATGACCCCACGACAGGGCGCGGTGCTTGCTCGCGTTCGCGTCGATCTTGGTGCCGTCCAGCGCAATGTGCCCGAGCTTGAGCAGTTTCATCTCGCGCGCCAGCACCAGCACCTGCACAAACAGCGCCTCCACCTCCTTCAGGAATCGACGCCGGAACGTCGCCAGCGTGTCGTGATCCGGGTGGGTGTTGGCTGCCACATAGCGGAAGGCCACCGAGTCGTAGGTCGCGCGTTCGAGCTTGCGGCTCGAGTGCACGCCATTGGCATAGCCGTAGATCAGCAAGCCCAGCAACACGGCGGGATGGTGCGCCGCCGAACCCCGGCCCGCGTATTGGCGTGTCAGTTCGCTCAGATCGAGCTGCTCGATGACTTCGACTACGAAGCGCGCCAAGTGATCATCGGGCAGCCATTCGTCCACTGAGGGCGGCAACAGGTACGCGGTATCTCGGTCTACGGGAACGAAGCGGCTCATCGGGTAGGTCTTTGGTTGTGCGCCAGCGATTATCTCGGACAACGTCATCTTGCGGAAGACTGCAAAGCCCGACAAACTCCTAGGAAGGCTGATTCCCGCAAGAACTCAAGACTTCTGGCTTGAAACTTTTAAAATATGGTACATAATTAAATTTACAATGATTTGGCCTGTTTCTTGAGGGTCGTGCATGGCGACAGACCGACGCAAAGAGGACAAGCACCGCGCACTGCGGCAGGAGGCGAGCCTCAATCCTCGTCCAGATGCCGTGACACATCCTCTGTTTCGGGACAGAGAGTTCTTCGATCCCCACGATCTGCTGCAGGTCAAGTACGAGATGCTGCGTGCCGTGCACGTGGACAAGTGGTCGATCAGCGAAGCGGCCAAGGCGTTCGGTTTCTCCCGCCCGTCGTTCTATCAGGCTCAGGCGGCCTTCGAGCAGGGTGGGCTGGCCGGTTTAATTCCGCGGAAGACCGGGCCGCGCAGCTTCCACAAATTGACTCCGGCAGTGATCGAATTTCTGGGGCAGGCGCGGGTTGCCGAGCCTACGGTGCGAGCGGAGCGATTGGCCAGTCTGGTACGCCAGAACTTCGGCGTACAGATTCATCCGCGCAGTATCGAACGGCAGTTCCTGCGCCAAAAAAACCGTAACGAAGCCGTCCGTGTCATTGCCGGATCGTGCGCTGTGCAATGACGGACTGATTCCGCGCTATGAAGATCTGAGGCAACAGGCACTTGGATTGCCCTGCGAGATTCCTCGCGGCCAGGGCCTCGTGCTGTTGATGCGCAGCGGCATGAGAGCGTGGATGCAGGCATGGGCTCAGTGCGCGACCACGGTTGTACGGCGGCAGCCGCCGCCTGGTGAGGCAGAGATCATCCCCTTCACGCTGCATCAGGAGGCGACGTTCATTCCATGCGGTTTTACACATCTCTGACCTTCCAAAGCGACCAGAGCGCCCGGGAAAAGCGTTTACTTTCAACGAGTTGAAGCGCCCCTTGTAAACTCTCTAAGTCTCGCGTTTACTGTCGCATTTTGGGTGACGCGTTGACGATTGAATCGACACACTGGGCAGCGACTGAGTTTGCCCACCTGGATCTCGGTGATGCGCGCCTCGACAAGCGAGCGAGGATGTTGATGGAGCGATTTGCGGCCGATCCGATGGCCAGCGTACCGAAGGCTTGCCACGGCTGGAGCGAGACCATGGGAGCGTATCGCTTCTTTGGCAACGACAGCGTTGACTGGCGCGATATTCTGGCGCCGCACTGGCAGCAGACCCGGCAGAGAATGGGGGCTGAACCCGTCGTGCTGTGTCTTCAGGATACGACGGAACTTGATTTTAACGGTCAAGGGGCTATCGGTCTGGGGCCGCTGAGCTATGAGGCGCAGCGGGGTATGTATCTCCATCCGACCTACGCCGTCACGCCGCAACGCGAACCGCTTGGTGTGCTGGACGCGTGGATGTGGGCGCGTGAGAAGCGGGATAAATTCGGCAAACGCGGTGGGCCAAAGGAAAGCTTGCGTTGGATTGAAGGTTACGAGCGCATCGCTGAAATGGCCCTGGAGCTCCCCAGCACGCGCTTGGTCTATGTCGCAGACCGCGAAGCCGACTTGATGGCGTTGATGCTGCATGCTCAAGAACTCGGTACGCCCGCCGACTGGCTCATACGTGCGGCCCACAATCGCTGCCTGCCGGATGGCGAGAAGCTGTGGCAGCGCACCATCAGCGGCAAGCCTATTGGCGAGATCGCTTTCACGATGGGATCGCGCCATGGCGTCAAGGCCCGCACCGTGCGTCAGCAACTCTGGGTGCAACGGGTTGATCTGCCAGCAGGTAAGGGCAAGACGGTCGCGGCGACGAGCATCGTCGCACGCGAGTTTGATGCGCCTGCCGGCGTCAAGCCAATCGAGTGGCGCCTCCTGACAAATCGCAGCGCAGCTAGTCTGGACGATGCGATTGAGCTTATTGACTGGTACCGCGCGCGCTGGGAGATAGAGACGCTGTTCAACATCCTGAAGAACGCCTGTCGCGTTGAAGCGCTCCAGTTGTCGGCGATAGAACGCCTTGAGCGCGCTTTGGCACTGTTCATGGTCGTCGCTTGGCGCATAGCGCATCTGATGCGGCTCGGACGCACTTGCCCGGACCTGGACGCTGACTTGTTCTTCGACCCGGATGAAATACGCGGCGCCTATCTGCTGACCCGTGTCAAACAGCCTGCTAAGCCAACGCTGAATGAAGTGCTTCGCCTGATTGCACGCCTTGGCGGCTTCCTCGGCCGGAAGAGCGATGGGGAGCCCGGCGTGAAGACGATTTGGCTTGGCCTGAAAGAAGTTCATGTCGCTGCGAAGACTTTGCGAGGATTACGAGTCGTCGATGATGGGGACAATTGTGTATAACCGCATGCTTTTAAGGTGGGATGGGGATGATGTGCGTGTGCATCATGATGCCGAACAGGTGTTTGAGTGTCGCTCGCGCCCTTGCTGCAACTATCGCGATATTGCGATTGAAATGGTGAATTTATGAGGCTGTCATGCAACATCTAGTGCATACTTCCGCAGAGGCGCTGGAAGAGCACATCCCCGGTGAGCTCATCAGGGAATACAAAGCGCAATCGTCCGAAGATGTGTTTGTGCAAGTCCTGTCGCGACATAGGACGCAAGACAGCGTCATCATTCCCGCGGTGCCCGAGCCGCTCATCGTCTGGATACTTTCCGGCGAGGCAGTAGTCGAAGAGCGCCCCTTGGGTGGGACCTGGTTGGCAAATGGCGTTAAGGCTGGCGATTTCTTTCTCACGACCGCTACGGAACCAACCGAGCTACGTTGGCGGGCCGGGGATGCGCAGCCGTTTACTGTCATGCACATCTACATCGGCCTCTTGCTATTGAAGCGTGTTATCAGGGAAATCCGAAACAAGGCGATGGGCGATTTCGCCTTGCGTGAAGTTTCCGGCGAAAGCGACGAAATGCTGTCGGGTTTGCTGGGTTTCATGTACCGCGAACTCAGTGAGCAGCACCAGGCCAGCGCGAGCGCAATACAAGGGTTGGCGCAGGTCCTTACCGTGCACCTGGTCCGCACATACGAAAAGGAGGTGTCACACCACCGAGTGCTGAGGGGAGGCTTGCCGGCCTATAAACTTCACCGTATCTTCGAAGTGATGAAGGAGAGTTTGTCCGAAGCATTCAACCTCGGCCAGTATGCGGAACTGGCGGGATTGAGCGAGTACCACTTTAGCCGCGTATTCAAACAAGCTACCGGTATGTCGCCGTCGCGGTATTTCATTCGACTGCGTATGGAGCAGGCAAGACGACTTCTACGAGAAAGCGGCAGCTCGATTGTCGATGTCGGTTTGTCGGTAGGCTACTCCAGCCCGAGCCACTTTTCGCAAGTATTTCGCAAGGAAACTGGCTTGGCGCCTGGTGAATATCGCGGCATGAACTCAGAATACTGAATCGATAAAAAAATCTCGACAGGGATCGAAATGACCCGAGCGGCGATGGACGGAGCAAATTGCATCATGGGCCCGTGCTCCAAACAGATGTGCTGAAGTACATTGTCCATCCACTATCGAAAGACTTGGCGCAAGGTCCATCTGGCGATGGATGCAAAGACCGGCCAGGTTTGCGCTGCCTTGATGACCCATCAGGACGTCGGCGATGGCGAAATGTTGTCCGATCTGCTCGATCAGATCCCGGCTGACACGCCGATCCACACCATCGGCGGCGACGGCGTCTACGACAGCAAACCGTGCCACGCGGCGATTGCCGCGCGCGGTGCGCAACCATCGATTCCGCCCCGCGAGGGAGCGAAGCCTTGGTCCGAGCGTACACTGGGTGCGGCCTGGCGTAAGACGCCGACGATGCGATCGAGAAAAGCAGCCGGCGCGAATGAAAGGCGTCCAGCAGCTACCATCGGCGCTCGCCGGCTGAGAACCTGATGGGTCGCCTGAAAACGCTCGCCGGTGATTCTCTGTGGGCGCGCGAAATCGGCTCCCAGGCCACCGAGGTGTCTATCCATGCGGTTTGTGCCCGTCAAATACATCGAGCAACAGGCGGTTCTCGCACTACATCGCGCCCGTCAAGGGTTCGTTCGCGCTCGTACTGCACAGGCCAACCGCGTCAGCAACGCTCGACCATTGGCCGCTTGGGGGCTGGTGCCAAGACAGCATTCGAGCGGAGGCAAGGCGAACTCAGCAAGCACGGCGATATCGCTTTGACTGTGATGGTGCACGGCGCACGGGCTGTCGTCCGCTACGCCTGCAACAAGGGCAATGCGTTCTCCGGCTGGCTCCGTCGCTTGCTGACGCGACGTCATAAAAATATTGTCGTGGTGGCTGTCGCTAACAGGAACGCTCGAGTTAAGTGGGCGCTGCTCACGCAAGGTAGTACGTTCCGCTTGGGTCCACGCGTCGTCTGAAGTCGGCGCGTAGGTCAAGCGGTCTAGGACAGGTTCCCCTCCACCAGGAGATTGCTCGGGCAGTCATGACGTGATGGCAAGATAGGTTGGGCCGGGATCGGGAAACTCTGGCCTGTCACAGACGCTTCGAGCGCGAGATAGTGATTAGAGCCCGATCAACAGATTCCATCAGGGGCAGAGGCATTCGCCTCCGCAAAAGTCCGGATATACGGCCACAATCTCGATCATCGACCCGTCATCAATGAAGGCCTGGCAAAACGGGGCGTCCATGTATGTGAGAGCGCTGGGGGGTGACCCAGCCCTCACCCTACTCAATTTCAGTGAGTAGTGTCGAAGATGGGTCGTGATCCGGGCCGCACATCGATCTCGGGAGTCCGTTGCGCGGCAAGCGATGCCTCTTGCGCTACGGAGGACGAGATCTGAGCATCCGTCCGCGTTTGCCAGCTGGGGAATGTGGCGAGAGCGCGCAGGGCTGCGTGATTTCAGGATGACGCCGTATGGCTAGGCGGCTGCCAAGGGCGTGCGTCCTCATAGTCGCCGTCGGTGGCGATGGATCGATCTCGCCAGGCTTCGATATCGATGCGCATTGCGGCCAATTTCTTCAGCACGACCTCGAATGCCGCGGTGCCGGCCACAAAGCGCAACGGGGGGTGAGGGTGGTTCGCCAGTTCCACGACAGCCGCTGCTAGTTTCAATGGGTCGCCTGCTTGGCGTCCATTGCGCGCTTCAAAGGTCGCCCTGATCGTGTCGCGGGTGGGCGCGTAATCTGGCAACTCGGCCCCTGCAACCTGGAGCGAGCGGGCGGACAGGAAATCCGTGCGGAATGGCCCAGGGGCGATGATCGTCACACGAATACCGAACGGGGCAAGCTCCTCGGCGAGCGCTTCGGAGAAGCCTTCCACTGCGAACTTGCTGGCACAATAAAGCGGACTGAATGCTGATCCGCGCATGCCAGCCAGGGACGACAAATTGAAGATGCGACCAGCGCGCGCCGTTCGCATCGCTGGCAGCACGGCGCGGGTGACGTGCATCAGTCCGAAGACATTACTGTCGAACTGCATATTGACATCCGCTGCAGTGGCTTCTTCGAAAAAGCCTAGATGACCGTATCCTGCGTTGTTGACTAGGACGTCGATGCGTCCGAACTGTTGAAGCGCCGCGTCGACCGCGGCCTGCACTTCAGCTTCGCGGGTGACGTCCAAGCGCATTACCAGCAAATGATCGTCTTCTTTGCTAAGCGCTGCGCGCACATGGTCCGGATCGCGTCCCGTCGCCACTACCCTGTCGCCGGCGGCCAGCGCGGCCTTGGCAATTTCGGCGCCCAGTCCACGGCTTGCTCCAGTTATAAACCAAACTTTTTGCATTATGCCCTCCTTGTTAGTGAAGCCATACTACGAAAGTGCACTTATTTCTTGAAGGCGTATTCCTATTTGTTGTTTGCCTGATTCTCTAAATTGGGCAGCCGCAAGCCGCGGTAGCGTAAGGAGCGACTGCCTGACTGTTCGTATCTGGCAGTCGGCGGATGGTGTGTGGGGTTAATCGGTCCCAGATAGGGGAACGTGCCTGGCCTCCGACCAAGATACGCCCAATCCGCTATCATAAGCCCCCCGGTTATGATGAATCCGCTTAACTGTGCTCCTTTGATATAAGGCGGGCGATTGAGGCGTACGAAGGCTTTTCTTGTTCTCAGCCGGGAGAAAGGCGCGAAGGCAGTACAGGATGGACTGCCGGCAATTGAAGGGCAGGGCAGCTATCGATGCAGCAAGCCTGTCACGCGTCGTCAGATGGTCGGAGAAGCTCTAGTGGGCGGAGCACGTGCACCGCGTGCTGGAGCACCCGTATCAAGTCTTCCAGTTCCTCCAAAATGCTCTCGGCCTGCTCGACCAAGCCTGGATTCGCTGCTCCCGAGACGAGACTGGCACCATTGAGAACCGTATGGGCCGTGCCATGTAATTGGAGTAAGTCGTCGCGAATACCTTCTGGCTCGCACAATCGGGTTCGAATCGTATCAACGAGGTCCACAATGCGCAGGATCTCCCTGGTGTCGAAACTGTCCCGCAGGCAGCGCAAGGCCTCGGTGTCAACCGGGTCATAAGGGGTCTGGGTGTTAGGCATGGCGTGGTTTCCGAACGGAGAATGCTGGGGCAGCGAAAATACTGTCGTGGATCCAGGCCTCTGGAGTCCGCTCAAGGTTTAGCTTGTAGCGCCAAAGCGCTTGATGTTGCTGGTGAGATATGGGCTGAGGAAGCTGATGTCGTCCACGTCGACCTTGATACCGTCCTTTTCCATGGCACGAAGCGCCTGCATCATGTCGGCGGTGTTCTGAAGGATCACTGCGGAGGCGATCAGATCGTTGTAGCGCAATCGCTTTTGCTGCTCGTCGGGGTCGTTCACGGGCAGCACATCGCCGCCGAACGAGAACCACTTGGCAAAGCCATTGTAGGACTCGATCTTGTTGGTCGTCGCAGTGATTTCTTGGCGCAGTTCGCGGTTTCCGATCCACTCCAGCAAGAACACGGTGCGAACAACCTTGCCCAGTTCTTGGGCGGCCAGCAGGAGGCGATTCTTGCGACTATCCGATCCCAAGCGGCGCAGCAGTAGGGGAGAGGATATGGTTCCGGCCTGGATCGACAATGCGACCTGCATCAGATCCTGCCAGTGAAGGGTGATCAAGTCCCAATCCACCGCGGCCGAAAAAAGGCGGTCAATGTGACGATATTTGGAGGTGGAATCGGCTCGGTAGAGTTTCAGATCCTGCCAGTTACGAATCCGCGGCATTAGGTTGATGCCCAGCAGGTAGGTAAAGGCAAAAACGGCAGCTGACTGGCCCTGGGTGTCGGCATGCACCGTGTCTGCCTCCACGCTCAGGCCTGCCTTGAGCAAGCCTTCGATGACGTAGACCGCCTCCCACACGCCGGGCGGGATGAAGTGTCGGAATACGGCGATGTAGTTGTCTGCGACATGCCGGTAAGCCACCGCGCCCTTCTTGCGGTAGCGGAAGTGGTAGCCCGTGAGCAGGTTATTGTCGTAGAAATCGTATTGCGTGCCGTCAGCCGCCACGGTCTTACCGTCCCCCCAATGCTTGGGCAGGTCGAACTGGAGATACAACTCGATCAATTCGCGCTGCGCGGTTTCAAGGCGTTCGAGACTCATATGCCGCCGATTGACGAATGACATCATGTGCGGCGTCACCCGTTCGCCCATGTGGCGAGCTGCCTGCGTGGGGTCGAGATTGCAACCCATCGCGAAGATCGTCAGCAAGTAGCGCTCGGCGGCATGGCGGATCTTGGGATCGCTGCCGGAGAGCGGGCCGAAGTGGCGCGTGAAGTGGGTCCAATGCTCGATGTTGGCCAGGACGTCCAACAGGTTGCGGTTCGGCATGTGGCCGATCAGCGTCTGCTGAAGCGCAAGCGCGCTGGCGGGGATTTCCTTGGCGACGGTCCGACGGAGTACCGGCTCGCCCTTGCGGCCAATGGTGACGTGCTGACGCTTGCTCGGGAAGCTGTCGTCCAAATTCTGTGCCGTCGCAGCCAACCACTCACGTAGGTGTGCAACGAAATCTTGCGCGTTGGCCGGCATCTCCAGCTTGGCGCAGTAGTCAGGGAGGCGCCGCTCGCATTCACGCCAGGGCAACAGATGCAGCCGGTAGTCGGCATACGCGTCTGAGCCGACGACACAGAGGTCGCCAGAGCGCAATTCGCCGGCCATATGCGAAAGTACGCAGAGCTCCAGATGGCGCCGATTGATGCCAGGCCCCAGATTGTCAGCGCGATAGACGAGCTTGCTCCAGCGCTCCGAGGCGAAGCTCAGATCGACGTCGGTGGAAAGCCACTCGCGGTGTAGCGCCGCATTCTTCAACACCACTGCCAGTGCGGCCAGCAGGGTGCACGACTGGGTGGTTGACTGCCACTTCAGCACTTCGGCGAGGCGTAACATTACCGAGCGGCGCGGGCGAAAATGCCGCCACAAGAGGGGCAAGTAGTTGTTGCCGCTGAAGGCGCGGACCTCGGCGCAGCTCTCGCGTAGCGGCTCCAAATCGCCTGAGGGGGCAAGAAGGCGACGTACCTCCACGCCGATCTGAGCATCGTCGTCGCCCTGGGCGACGATCTCAACCACGCCATCGAGCAGCGCGACGAGCTTTTCCATTTGCGCGCGCCGGCGCGACTGGATTTGCTGTAATTCCTCCCGTGCCCGCTTGTGAATGGCGCTCATGCGCCGGATAAACATTTCGGCGAGATCGTCCCGTACTCGTACCCGCATTTGATTGAGGAGCGCCACCATCAGCGTATAGCGCTTCTCCGGCAAGATCTCCTTGAGATTGGCCGCGTCCAGGCTCATGGCCTGGCTCGCCAAGGACCGCAGCTTCGACGCCGGCACGCCTGCAACGGTCTTGGAAAAGTCGCCAATGGTGTCCAGCCAGGTCAGATGCTCGATAAGCAGAGTCAGGTGCTTGCGCGAGGGACGCAGCGCGTGGCGCTTGATGTTGTGATAAGCGGTCTGACGGCTCGCCAGGTCTCGGGTCAGCAGCCGGTCAAGCCGGTTCCGCTCGTCCTCGGACAGGCGTCGTGTGATACGACGAAATAGGGCCGTTTGCGTGCGAGCGTGGACCTGCTCGACGATGGCATCCAACGTGGAGAAGGATGGCAGTTCGATCTGACGCAGGACCAGGGCGTCAATCGTCGCGTTGATGATGTCAACCGGCTGGTCCATCGTTTCGGCGGCGTCGCGCGCGGCGCGCATAGTAACCTCGTTGGCATCGGTGCCGAGGTAGGCCTGGATGCCAAGGAACTCTCGCACCGCCCTGTAGTGCCGGAACAAGGTCGGCGACACCTTTCGGTCATAGCCAAACCTCGTACCTGGGTTCAGGCCGGCGCTGATGCGTACCAGCTCCGTCACGCTGGCAGGAATTGTGTCAAGGTCCGGGAAGTGGTGTAGCTGCTGAAAGACCTTCAGGAGCACCAGCAGACCGAGTCGCGATTCCTGCCCGCGAGTGGACCGGGTCGCCCAGTCCAGCTCCTCCGCGCTGGGTGTGTAGCAGGCCCGCAATTCCTTGAGGGAAAAGACCTTCGGGAAACGCGGGTAGGCGGTGCGCTCGACGGTGGCCATACAGGATCTCAACAATCGCTGAAAGGCCGGCCAGCCTAGCTGGGGCAGATGACAGTTTGCTCCTTATGTCCGCAAGTAATGAATGTTGCTATCTTTATAACCGAAAGGCTTATGATAGCGGTTTGGGCGTATCTTGGTCAGAGGCCTTTCTGGTGCCTCTCCTGCGATCTCGGTCGAATTTGCGTAACCGATGTAGGGGTTCAGCGCGGTAACGAGCACGATGGACCTGTCCGATGCAGCGCGTCGTATTCACCGCGCTGGCGTCCGAGAATTTCCAGCAAGATTGGGTAGGCGTCGAGCTGGTTGACCGTGGCACCTACCCGGTTGCACTGACGCCCGCTGGCCGCAGGTTCTGCGAGCAAAACAAAAAATCCGTCGGTGGCATAACGGAACTGCGTTCGGAATGGCGTCAGGAAGCAAAGATGCCAGGCCGTTCCATCCAGATCGCCGCCGGCTATACGCTATCGTTGACGTTCTTACCGAAGTGGTTAAAGCAGTTCCACCAACAGACGGGTAATTTCAATGCGCGGGTCGTTGCAGCGAACGTTCACGATGCCGTCGTCGCACTGGCTGAAGGCAGTTGCGACTTGATGATCGGCTATCATCATCCACTCGTGCCTTTCCTGCTCGACCGCGACAAGTTCGCTGGCATCACGTTGGGCCATGAGGATTTCATCCCTGTATCTGCGCCAGACGACCGCGGCAAACCTATCTTTTCACTGCCGGGCACGACCGACGCTCCGCTCCCATACCTCGCGTACACGGCCACGACATTCATGGGGCGCGTTGTCGATATGATCTTGAACAGTGCCGACGCACCGTACCATCTGCGAAGCTGCTACGAGGCGGACATGGCGATGTTGCTGATGAAGATGGTCGTCGAGCGATACGGCATTGCGTGGTTACCGGTAAGCGCTGTCGCAGAGGAGATCGCAGCGGGACGCCTCGTCCAGGCGGGACACGACACCTGGACTGCCCAATTGGAAATCAGGTGCTACCGCGCGATATCCAACGCCAATGCTACGCTGCAAGACCTGTCGCAGTCATTGGACAATACCGCATCGTGTGAGCATGTCGAAAATGATGCTCCAGTCTGAACCAGCGGCAAAGGAGAGGGGAGTCACCGGGATTTGTTGAGAGAATGCGGGAAGCAACGACCACGGGATGGTTGCAAGAGGTCACCCGTCGACACAGAACTAGAAAGGCCTACAGAATGCGCGCGTTCGAGATCGAGATCTCAAAGCCAACGAATGCTGACAGCTTCGAAAACATGTGCACGGATGTCTACGGTGTCGTGTTCGAGGATCCGACCCCCAAAGAGGAACGGCAGATCAGGGCAGAAACAAGGCGGCGTAGACATTTTCGTCACGTCAAGAGCCGGTCGGGTTGGCATCCAGTGTAAGCGGTATGTCGACGGCGGCGTGACCACCAAGACCATTGATGATGAGGTTGCCGCCGCCGACGCGGCGGGTTGGAAAATTGTACGCCTCATAATTGCCACGACCGCGGCAAGCGACACGGCGCTCGTCAAGCACGCACAACAAGTCAGCGACCTACGGCAGGCCAATGGGCAATTTTCGGTCGAAGTGGAATCGTGGACCGAGATATGCAATCACATCCAGCGGTACGACGCATTGCATCCGAAATACGCCCTAAACAGCGCGGGCGGTGCCATTGCGGTGCTACGTGAGCAGGGAGAAAGGACCGGGGCGCAGATCGCTGCCATGCCTGCGACGATGGAAGCGACATTCAAGGCGGCACTATTGCAGATGTTGCCTACAGGTCGGACAGATTCACCGAATGGGCTTGTGACGAGGCAGCTTGACAAGGTGAACGAACTCCTGCGCGGCCTGAAATTTCAGGCCGCGCAGGAATTGCTTGCCATTCTCGAAGCCGAGATCGCGAGTTTCGACAGCCATCAGAAGGCGCGGTGGACTCTTCAGAATGGTATCGCACACTGGCAACAGAATCGTGAGGAAGTCGCTGCCGAGTGGTTTCTACGTGCCTATGATCTGTTTGAGGATGACGAGCGCATCGCCGCGAACAAAATCCGAGCGCACATCATCCAGGGAGACCTCAAGCTTGCCAACGCTGAAGGAAAACGGCTGCTAGGCCTATTCCCGTTTTCGCTCCATGTTTGGCTAGCGGCTACCAATGCTCGAATCTGCGAGAACGAGGACTTGACGGAAGCCGAATTGCCGGCGCGTTTCAGAGAAGAAGCCGACGCGTTGCAGATGATGGCCTATGCCTTTTATCGGCAACAGAGCGACTTTGCGGTAACCTACGCACGGCGAGCTTTGCGCGCAAAGGACGCAGGCCTCTTCACCCGAAAAGGAGCCGCAGGCATCATCGTTAGCGTCGCAGGAAAGGACGGGATCAGCGCGGACTTTGACGCCTACTCCGAAGATTTTCGTGAGGGTCTCGCTGAGGTAATCGCGGCGTTTGAGCCTGCGGCAACCGAACTGTGGCGGATTGAAAATTGCCAGCACAGGGCCGAGGCTGCCTCGCACGTGGCGCTTGCCCACATGCTAACCGGCAAGCCTGGCGTGGCGCTTGCCATATGCGAGCGAATCGAGACGGAGATCCCCGAGTATGCCGATAACTTGGCCGCCCTACACATCGGATCCTTGCTCTTCCTCTGCCGGCACGAGGATCTTGTCAAATTTTCCGTAGCTCACCTCAATGCGCTGGACGAAGACGGATTGCTCCTTGCCGCCGAAACGGCTGCAAACCGAGGCGAATCCGAGGCATTTGCTCGCATCACTCACGCACTGCGCGAGCATGCGCCGGACGAGAAACCGGTTGTCAAGCTGCTTGAAATGGTGTGCGCGTGCAACTCTGGCCAATCCGAAAAGGTGATCAAGGAAGTCAGTGAGACGCCCGCTGATGGCCTTGATCTGATTACGCTCAACGCCTTTGCGGGGCTGATGTTTAACGCCGGCCGCGACAGCGAAGCACAACGGTTTGTCGAGGTCATAAAGAAGCGAGTCTCCACCCATTCGAGTTCGCGCGAGCGTCTGATCGTCGCGGATATTTTGATTCGCGCCGATCAGTTCTCCGATGCCGTCGGCCTCTTGGAGTCGGTGGACCCCAGCGGACGCAGCCTACCTATTCAGAAGCGACGGCTTCGTGCCCTGTTGTTTGGTGGGTTCCGTCGAAAGTCAAAAGACCTCCTCGAAAAGGTGCCACCCGAATGGCTTTCCGATGACGCCTTCCGCCGCCTAGCGATGGGCGTCGCGCAGGAAGCGAATGACTGGAGCCGGCTCGAACTACTTGCAAGGCTGCATCGCGAGGCCCACCCTGAGCGGGCAGAAGCATGGGGCTTCTGGTACCAAGTTGTCCTTCATACCAGACCACCCGCACAAATCCGGAACGCCTTCAGTGAGGCGCCCGAGCGTCTTACGGGAACCTCGAAGCAGATCGCGCACTTGGCTGCGGCTGAGCTGCAGTATGGCAAGCCAGAGGTCGGATACGCGAGGCTCTATCGCATGTTCCGCTCGAACATGGACGACGTCAGTGCCGCCTCAGCCTATCTAACGGGAGTTTTGATCGGTCACCGAGCCAGACACGGCGGAACACACTTTCCGGAGGTGAGGCCTGGCTCCATGGTGACGCTTGAGGGCGCGGACAAGAGCATTGTAAAGATCGTGATCGATCCTGCGGGCATGACTGACCTGCCAAAATCTGCAAGATTCCTTGCTGCGGACAGTGCGCTGGCGAAAACGATGCTGGGACTGGCATGCGGCGATACGGTCGACATCGAGGGCTCGTTCGATGTTCGTAACTTCACGATTCGTGAGATCAGCGATGCCCATCAAGGACTTGGGGAGTATGCGCACGAGCTCTTGTCTATATCGTTAGAACCCGCCCCTGGTCTTCAGCTTTTCAGACTGACCGAGAAGGAGGATGGGAACCTGGATGTCGCGCCCATCCATGAGCGGCTCAAGGCGCAATCGCAACGTAGCAAAGCGGTAATGGAGCAATACGCCGAGAGCAAGCTTCCGCTTGGCTTGTGTGCGCAAATGATCGGCGCCGATGGCATGCAGATGGTCTTCAGTTGGGACCAGCGCAACCCTCCGCTCGCAAGCGGTGTCACCACTGCGCTAGAGCTAGAGGCCGCAAGTGAATTGTTGCTCGACCAATCGTTCCCCGTCGTGATGGATGCGATGACGCTGGCTGAACTTGTCCGCTTTGGGCAGAGTGATCTTCTCTCAGTGTTGCCACGGGTGTATGTTTGCCGAGGGACCTACGATCGATTCAAACAAGCGGAAGTCGAGGCGTTGGATTCTCGCGCAGAGGGACACGCGGCTGATATAGATGGGCAGTTCGCGTTTTTGCCTATGACGGAAGAAGCGCGCAAGTGGAAGGCGAGCCAATATACCGAAGCATTGAGGCTCATGGAGGAGTACTGCGAAGTTTGCCCGGTGTATGGGCCGGAACAAATGCCCCAAGAGCTCATCCTTCTGAAGGATCTTCTCGATACGGACACCTATGACGCGCTCGCATTGTGCCTCGAGAAGGGGGCAGCCCTGTTCTCAGTGGACGAGCGCCTTAGAAACTGGGTCTACGGTGAGTTTGGTATCAAGGGCACATTCCCCTATCTCGTGGCAAGGAAGGGCTTGCAGGACGGCAAGATCTCGCGTGGTGATCACGCAGGATTCGTCCTCAACTCGGCGCTGCACAATCGTACAGTGTTCGCCCTTCATGCAGAGGACGTCTTTTGGGGACTTCAACAGCCGCAGATGGCGGCGAGGACGCTCGCGTTCGTTGCCACTCATCTTGGCACGGCGCTCAATCGCCGGTACGCGATCGGCCTTGCTCGCGACCTGATTCACGGAATGCCACATGTGTCCATGCAGTACGGCGCAGTTGTGGAGTTCGTGAAATTTGTCGCCAATGGCTTGTTTCGCAGAAAGGATAACGTCATCGGAATGCGCGAGGGCTTTGTCCTTTGGTTTCGGCAAGTCGCCAACATGTTGTTTCCTCACACCTCGCTGTATCCCGCTGCACGAGAGATTCCCAGGGAGGAACGGGCCGAATTTCTCAACGTGCTCGAGCATGGCTTAGAAACGGGAATTGCATTGGCCGGGGAGGGCGGCGCGATAGAGCCGCCCGCGATCGGAGCGCTCTACGGCAAAACCGGCTTCGTCGTTCATCAGCCAAATGCGAAAGCGCTCACAAACGTCACGGTGTCACCGGCGACGGCAAGCTAACAAGAAGCCACGGGGCAATGCGTAGCCGAGAGCAGAGCAGGCCAGCTTTCGTCCGTGGTATGACGGACGGCCCGCCGATCTGGCGATTGGTGCGCCGCAATGCGTCACGCTTCGGCTATTTGCGCCCCACAGCTATGAATGGGTTCGGTCTCGGTAGAAATCCCCGGACGATCCAATCGGCTCCGGCATCGGCGGCGATGCCATCTCTATGGGCAGGAATAGTTCGGCCGGCTCGGATGCGGACGCCGCGGCCCGCTCCTGATCCCGCCGCCACTTCGACACAAGATTCGCGTTCAAGCCATGCGCTCGTGCAACTTCTGCCAGTGAGCGCGTCGGGTGCCATGTATCGCGTGCGGAACGCCTTCGTGTAATTCTTGAAGCCTCGTCGGCGACCCCGCGCCTTGAGTTCCATTTCTTCTGGTTCCCACCAAATTCTGGTGGGAACCAGATTGCCGCCTAAGGCTCTTCATGAACAGACGGTGCTGGGGCCACGCTTACCATAAATCCGGGGTTGGGTGGAGTCTTCAAATCAACGCGTCAGCCTGTCGTGACGCTGACGTTCGCTGGAGGTATTTCAGCGGCCTGCTAAGGAGAGTGAAATGTCCCGGTTCGATCGTCGCCGCTTTGTCAAAACTGCAGGTTCGCATGGCACCGAGTGCCGCGTCCGGTGGTCTGGTCCTGCCACGGATGGCCCGCTGCCAAGCGTCGAAAGAATCGTATGAGCAGCGGGCAGCTTCATCGGCTCAGCTTGTCTAGGAGTCGTCCTCGTTGGTGTCATCCTCCTCCAGGATTCCGACGCCCCCGCATTTTTGGCAGACGGGAAGTGTTACCGTTCCCTCTCCATAGCACTCGTGGCACTGCGCAAAGGGATTGTCTTCCTCGGGGTCAAAGCCGGAGCCAGCACACGCCGAGCACTGCGCCTCGACATCGGAACCGCGGCCATGGCAATCGGGACAGAGCAATTTGCGTTGCATGATCCCTCCCTCAAGCCCTAAGACCAATCAGATGAAAAAGCCGCTCGCTCTCGTCGTTCGCTACGAACTCGCCCTTGAGACTTTCAAGGACGATGCTATCGCCGTGCTTGGCTTCGAGATACAGACCATCTTCGTCAACATCGATCCGAAATTCGCCAGTTTGCCCGGCACGGCACCGCAGGAACGCTTGAACGATGTAAGGAGAATATCGCTTTAGGAGGTCGCGTTTGCTGTCCATCGCCTGCAAGGCTTCGAGCATACCGGGATCGATGGCGTGTTTGGACAGGATATGGTTCATGAACCGGGTCGGGGCACACAGGTTCGCGTAGCTTCCGTAGCCCCATCGATTCGCAGTTGAGTCCAAGGCGCCGACAAACGATTTGAGTTCGCTGAAGGATCGATGGCGATACTCCACGGCGAAGGCGTGAAGTCGGGCGGCGGATGATCCTCGAAGGTAACGCCGGTCTGCGTCGTACTGCATCAGATTGTCGGCAAAATCCCCGGTCACCAATCGAATCAATTCGATATCTTCTTCCGAAGTAGGCGTCTTCGGATCGAACTCGATCTTGAAGAAGAGGTGCCGTCGATTGAAGTCATCGATGGTGTCTTGAATGTCCTTGACTCGGGCCTTGACGGTGCGTGTATAGGCGCCGCCATCAGAAACCGCCTCCGTCATGGCCGCCTTATTGACCGGTAGCATCGGGAAACCGAAGAAGGCCGCCAGGCAGACGTGCTCGGGATTAAGGATGCTGAAGGACTCGACGGACGGCGGCTGGTGTCGAGAATACTTCACCGATTTCGAATTCCTGAGAGGGCGGGGAGGATCCCAACGTTACGCTCTCTTCCTTGGGAAGGCGTAGACATCCTGCCGAGCATCTGTGTTCATTCGAAAATACATGACCCTCAACCAATGAGGACTAGCCTTCCTATACCGAGCAGCTTCATCGGGATATTTGTGTTCGATCTTGTCGGCAACGAGGTTCAAAGCCCTTTTGACTATTCCATAGATCGAATCTCGGCCCAACGGAACAACTGGCCTCTCTTCGTGAAGTCGGCATACCAGGGGGACTGGTGAAGGAGGAGGAGGTAAGGGAACACCACGTGCAGCCAGATATCGCCAGACTGCATACTTGGCCGAAGGATTCAGGTCAATGTACCGTGCCCGCTGCCCCCTTGCGCTCCTCAAAGAAAGCGACCACTTTTCATCCCCGAGACTAGGCGCTTTGTAGTAAAAGAGATCCGACAGACGGATTCGCGCCAACTCCTCGCCTCTGACACCCGTATTTCCCATGAACAGAATCACGAAGAGCATCCTTTCCGCCTCTTCATGTGCTGGATGGCCCACCGGGAACTTCGCGCACTCTGGCTCGAGTTCTCGAATCAAGCGATCAAAAGACAGAAAAGACAGGGATCTCGAGGGCTTCTGGGGTCCCGTGGCACTTTTTTTCCGAAGGAGTCGCCTCTCGCGGAAGAGATTATATTGGATGTGCCGGAAATCGACCAGAAACGAAAATAGGCTTTCCAAGACTCGAAAAGCGAATGAACAGCTCGAGTCTGACAAGGCTCCCTCGAACGGACGCCAATCTCCGGCAGCGCGACGACGATTGCGCATCCCGCACCAGTGGTCTGGCGGATCCCGGAGAAACGCTTCATAGGAGTCTAGGTCTGACTGGGTGATTTCGGCCAACAGCTTTCGATCGACGAATAGCACCCAGCAGTAGAACCGATGGGCTTCCTTTTCATAGGCCCGCTCCGTAGCAGAGGTAGTAAATCCGGACAGCCACTGCAGCACAGTCCCCAGTTCCTGATAGGCGCCATCGCGTAACGTGCGATCGGCCGGATCGCAAGGATGCTCTGGTTGGCATAGAGTTCGAAGATCCCTTAGCGAAGAAGGAAACGGAGAGATGGTCATCTCATCTGCTTGAGCGGCCATGGAAGCTCCTGCGGCACCTATGCGTTGGGCATCATCTCACGGGTCGAAGGCGTTTGGCTGATAATGAAACTGTGGGCAATACGAGATGCAAATGAAAAAGTATGTTTGTTTTGGCGAGTATGAGCCGAAGAGCATTCGGACACAGATTTACGTCGCCATCAAACATAGTTTTGCGTCTTTCGACTAGAAGACGTTGCTGCAAATCAGCGGCCCGCAGTAGCCACGCTTAAAAAGCGTTGCCGTGATTTAACATAATATACATTATGCGAGTAACGCCTGTTGGCGCCAGATTCTAATGTCCGTTTATAGCCAGATTCAAATGTCCGAGTTGGTCCGGGTAACCTGTACGGCCTTGAGCCAGCCAGGGAGCCGCCATGCGACCGGACACGATCACCATGACGATGCGTCAATTGGACCGGCTCAAGGTCCTGCAAGCCTTGGCAGACGGTCACTTGAAGACAGGCATTGCGGCGGCTCGGCTGGGACTCAGCACACGGCAAACGTTGCGCTTGCTTCGTCGGTACCAGGTCGGAGGTGCGCCGGGCTTACAGAATCGCCGGCAAGGCGCTCCGGGTCATCGCCAGTTGCCGCCCGGGCTGGAGTCCCGCGTGCGTGGCCTGATCCGCGACACCTACGCCGACTTCGGCCCGACCCTGGCGGCTGAGAAGCTCAGAGAACGCCATGGTATCGACCTGGCCACGGAGACGGTGCGCCGGATCATGATCGACGCCGGTTTCTGGGTGCCGCGCAAGTTGCGCCCGCCCAAGGTGCACCAGCCGCGCAACCGCCGCGCCTGCCTTGGCGAGCTGGTGCAGATCGACGGCAGCGACCACGCCTGGTTCGAGGACCGGGCGCCGGCGTGCACGCTGCTGGTCTACGTCGATGACGCGACCGGCAAGCTGATGCAGCTGCGATTCGTGCCGAGCGAATCGACGCCGGCGTACTTCAGCGCCACGCGTGACTATATCGAGCGCCACGGCAAGCCGATGGCGTTCTATTCCGACAAGTTCAGTGTCTTCCGGGTCAATGCCCGGGACAGCGCCGAAGGCCGCGGCTACACCCAGTTCGGGCGCGCGCTGTTCGAGCTGAACATCGACATCCTGTGCGCCAATTCGAGCCCGGCCAAGGGCCGTGTCGAGCGGATGAACGGCACGTTGCAGGACCGGCTGGTCAAGGAACTGCGCTTGCGCGGCATCAGCACCATGGCCGCGGCCAACGACTTTGCCGCGCATTTCATGGCCGACTTCAACGCCCGCTTTGCCAAGGTGCCCAGGCGGGACTTCGACGCCCACCGGCCGCTGCGTGGCGACGAGGACCTGGCGCGCATCTTCAGCTGGCGCGAGTGGCGCAAGGTGTCACACAGCCTCACGCTGCAGTACGACAAGGTGCTGTACCTGCTCGAGGACCGACCCGAACACCGGCGCCTGATCCACCGCTATCTCGAGGTCGCCGAGTACCCGGACGGCAGGGTTGAGTTGTGGGCCGACGGCGCGTCCCTGCCCTACACCACCTATGACCGGCTCGGCGAGCTCGACCAGGGCGCGATCGTCGACAACAAGCGGCTGGGGCACGTGCTGGCCATCACGGCGCAGGTGCAGGCGCAGCGCGACAGTCGCCAGCAGGCGGGGCCGTCGCGCACGCTGCAAGGCGAACCGGCCCGGCCCCATCGCGCGCCGCTGAACGTCAAGCGGCAGCGTCTGATCAACCGGCTCGATCTCGAGCGCGCGATGGCGGCGGCACCGCTGCAGCGGAACGCGGACATTTTAACTTTGCCTACCGTGAATCCACCGCCCCACCCTGGGCCAGACTCGGTCACGTCAGGCCAGCACCACCGCCCTACCATCCCCCCACAAAAGCATCCAACCCCGCACAAAAAGCACGCCCGCACCGACATTTGAATTTAGCGGAGGGGGCGACCTTTCAAAACCCACTGGACAACGCCTGTTGGCGCCAGATTCTAATGTCCGTTTATAGCCAGATTCAAATGTCCGAGTTGGTCCGGGTAACCTGTACGGCCTTGAGCCAGCCAGGGAGCCGCCATGCGACCGGACACGATCACCATTACGATGCGTCAATTGGACCGGCTCAAGGTCCTGCAAGCCTTGGCAGACGGTCACTTGAAGACAGGCATTGCGGCGGCTCGGCTGGGACTCAGCACACGGCAAACGTTGCGCTTGCTTCGTCGGTACCAGGTCGGAGGTGCGCCGGGCTTACAGAATCGCCGGCAAGGCGCTCCGGGTCATCGCCAGTTGCCGCCCGGGCTGGAGTCCCGCGTGCGTGGCCTGATCCGCGACACCTACGCCGACTTCGGCCCGACCCTGGCGGCTGAGAAGCTCAGAGAACGCCATGGTATCGACCTGGCCACGGAGACGGTGCGCCGGATCATGATCGACGCCGGTTTCTGGGTGCCGCGCAAGTTGCGCCCGCCCAAGGTGCACCAGCCGCGCAACCGCCGCGCCTGCCTTGGCGAGCTGGTGCAGATCGACGGCAGCGATCACGCCTGGTTCGAGGACCGGGCGCCGGCGTGCACGCTGCTGGTCTACGTCGATGACGCGACCGGCAAGCTGATGCAGCTGCGGTTCGTGCCGACCGAATCCACGCCGGCGTATTTCAGCGCCACGCGTGACTATATCGAGCGCCACGGCAAGCCGATGGCGTTCTATTCCGACAAGTTCGGTGTCTTCCGGGTCAATGCCCGGGACAGCGCCGAAGGCCGCGGCTACACCCAGTTCGGGCGCGCGCTGTTCGAGCTCAATATCGACATCCTGTGCGCCAATTCGAGCCCGGCCAAGGGCCGGGGCGAGCGCATGAACGGCACGTTGCAGGATCGCTTGGTCAAGGAGCTGCGCCTGCGCGGCATCAGCACGATGGCCGCCGCCAATGCCTTTGCCGCGCATTTCATGGCCGACATCAACGCCCGCTTTGCCAAGGTGCCCAGGTGGGACTTCGACGCCCACCGGCCGCTGCGTGACGACGAGGACCTGGCGCGCATCTTCGGCTGGTGCGAGTGGCGCAAGGTGTCACAGAGCCTCACGCTGCAGTACGACAAGGTGCTGTACCTGCTCGAGGACCGACCCGAACACCGGCGCCTGATCCACCGCTATCTCGAGGTCGCCGAGTACCCGGACGGCAGGGTTGAGTTGTGGGCCGACGGCGCGTCCCTGCCCTACACCACCTATGACCGGCTCGGCGAGCTCGACCAGGGCGCGATCGTCGACAACAAGCGGCTGGGGCACGTGCTGGCCATCACGGCGCAGGTGCAGGCGCAGCGCGACAGTCGCCAGCAGGCGGGGCCGTCGCGCACGCTGCAAGGCGAACCGGCCCGGCCCCATCGCGCGCCGCAGAACGTCAAGCGGCAGCGTCTGATCAACCGGCTCGATCTCGAGCGCGCGATGGCGGCGGCACCGCTGCAGCGGAACGCGGACATTTTAACTTTGCCTACCGTGAATCCACCGCCCCACCCTGGGCCAGACTCTGTCACGTCAGGCCAGCACCACCGCCCTACCATTCCCCCACAAAAGCATCCAACCCCGCACAAAAAGCACGCCCGCACCGACATTTGAATTTAGCGGAGGGGGCGACCTTTCAAAACCCACTGGACATCTGGTGTTAGCCGGTTTTTCTAATGTCGTACGCGGGCCAAACAGTCCTCTAACGTAAAGCTGTCCGGTGACCTTGCCCCTGTTTCACGAATCCCATAGCCGAGGCAATCAGGCCGCTTGCCCTTGCTGGGCAGCGACCCAGGTCCTCTCGAACGTCATGGGACTAACGTAGTTCAATGTCGAATGCAACCGACGGGCATTGTAGAAGCCGAGCCAGTCAACGATTTCGTCCATTGCCGCACGTCGTGTCTCAAAGTGCCGACCGTGAAGCCGCGCGACCTTCAGTGAGCGCCACAGGCTTTCGGTCGGCGCATTATCCCAACAACCCCCGCGCCGACTCATCGACGAACGCATGCCATATGCCTTGAGCGCGTCCTGAAACAACCCGCTGCAATACTGGCTGCCACGGTCGCTATGCACAATCACGTCGGCCTCAGGACGGCGCCGAAACCGCGCCATACGCAGCGCATCGGTGACAAGCTCGGCCTTCATGTGCGGCTGCATAGACCAGCCCACCACCTGCCGGCTAAACAGGTCAATAATGACGGCCAGGTACAGCCAGCCTTCGGCCGTCGCCACGTACGTGATGTCACTCGTCCACACCTGATTTGGTGCCGTCGCCGTGAAGTTGCGCCCCAACAGATTTGGCGCGACCGGCAGGCCGTGATTCGAGTTCGTCGTCGCAATGTACTTGCGCTTGTGCCGAGCACGAATGCCGTGCTGGGCCATCAGCTTACGCACGCGCTCCTTGCCTACACGCACGCCGCGCGCAAGCAGCTCTTTCCACATACGTGGCCAGCCGTACTCGCCTTTCACCTCCGCGTGAATCGCCTTGATATGCGCCAGCAGTGCATCGTTGCTCATGCGGCTTTGGAGGGGCTTGTCCCGGGCGGTACGTTGGCGCCGCTGATGGAAGCCAATTTGACGAGGGATGTTGACGCGGTATGGAGCGAGTAGCGCCTCGCCAGTCAGCCGGGTAGATCGAAATCGCGCCACGGCCGGGCGTTCATCCACGGCGATCCGGCCAAAGGATACGCTGCTCAGTTCCTCCTCATCGAGCAGTAACGTCAGACTCAAGAGTGGTGGTGGGCCGGGTGGGATTCGAACCCACGGTGGGATGTCTCCGGCGGATTATGAGTCCGCTGCCTGCAACCAACACGGCGTCCGGCCCTGTAGCGACGCGCGAGATTCTACCCTGAAGTTCGCAGAATTTGCCATGACCGCCTCTCGGTAGCGAACGGGGCGAATGCGGGCCGGACGGGCATCGAAACGACGGAAAGGGGCGGCAGCTTCGTCTTTCTGACTTGGTCGCCGCATGACACCTGCAGATCGTCGATCGTCGAGCCCAGTGTGCCAGACTCAAACCGCACCTGGCGTTCGATGCGGACAGTCGTCGCTACGATAGCAAACTGCTGGGAGGGGCTGCAGCCTCCGACTTTGCGGCATTGGCGGATCTTGTCAAAGCCATCAGCCGCCCAGCGGGCGGCGCTGTCGCGCGTCAGGCGAAAGTCGGGTGACGGTTGCAATCACATCCCCGAACGGGTCCACTGCCGTGAGCGTACCGAAGGGTTCGAATTCATCTGGCGTGATGACGAGCTTGACGGTCAAGGTTCCGGAACCGGTCTCGAGATCGCACTGCTTGTTGAGTTGAGCGTGCAGTTGCTGTTCATGCCGTCGGATGACTTCCGCGGCAGTCTTGACCAGCGTCTGGTGGGCGGTGGCATCTAGCGGCTTCGGATCGACCTTGTTTCGACCCATGGTCCAGGGACCGACAAGTGCCGGCTCGGCGCTGCCATCCCGGATCATCTCGACGGCCCAGCCATCGCTATCCTCGTTCGTGATAACCCGGGCAGTCCAGCCCTTGTCTCGCCAAAGGCGGGGCTCGTGGATTGCAGAGGCTTCGTACTCAAGAAGAGAGTCGTCGGGGTGGTGCATAAATCTTGTCGCACTGGTCGAGGAACCCATATTCAGTGCCTCATACAATATGACCCAGGCAAAATAGACGGTTGATCCATGCCGGCGCTGAATTGCTGAAGATAATTGGCTCGGCCAGCATTGGGCTGGGCGCAAGCGGTGCGCCCGGCTTCCTTCCGTCATCGACCGGTTGGCGAAGTATCGTACCAGCCGAGGCAACGATTATGCCGAAACGTCGGTTGTCGCTACGGTCGGAACCACTTTCTTGGCCGGCGCCCGCCGCCTTTGCCTTCTTCGCCGCGAGTCTATCCTTTGCGGCAGGCTTTCTTTTGGTAACTGCGCTCGTCTGAGTAGTAGTTGCTTTGGTTGCTGCGGCCAAGTTATGCGCTGCAGAGCATAATCACGATTACCCGGCCGGACCTCGATAAGAATCAACAAGCCTAGGAACGCCACCCGCCGCTCGCCCACCCTTTGACATTTGTCCGTAATGCCGTGGACAAGGGGTCGCCTCGCATCTTGCTCGACAAGTTCACCCTCCGTGTACCCACCGCGTGTACTTGCAGCGCAGTCATCTGCTCAACCGGATGGTGCAAGCTCGTCTGCCCCCAGATATCCCCGAGGTAAAATCGCAAGCACCTCTGGCGTCCAAGGAGGGGCGCCCCCAACCCTAATAACAAATATGGCAACACTGCCCCCAATGCACGTCATGGACCTGCTGCTCGACGCGATCTGCGTCGTCGACCGCGAAGGCCGTTTCCTGTCCATCACAGGGGCTTGCGAAAGCATCTTTGGCTACAGACCGGAGGAAATGCTGGGCAAGCCCATGATTGACTTCCTCTTTCATGAGGATCGGGAGAGAACCCTGAAGGCTGTCGAACGGATCGAGGCTGGTTATCTGCAGCGTCAGTTCGAGAATCGCTATGTGCGCAAGGACGGCAGTATCGTGCACATCATGTGGTCGGCGCGCTTGTCGGAATGCAAGAACCAGCGGGTGGCCGTCGCCCGCGATATTTCGGACCGTGCACAGGTGCCGCCGGAGGAGCGGCTGCTGTCCGATAGCTCGTCGGCAGAGGCACCCTGGCGACTATCGGATGCACCCCCTACCCTGATTCCGCCTGGGTTCGCGCCCATTCCGCTGTCGGCGCAGGATTACATGGTCCTGCACGCACTTGCCAGTGGCGACGAATGCGTGACACGCAAGGCCATTGTGCGGGCGCTTGGAGAGGATTTCCTCCATTATGACCAGCGCCGGCTGGATACCCAGATGCGCCGCCTGCGCCGCAAGGTTGAGCAGGCGTGCGACCTGCAGTTGCCGGTGTCGACGGTGCGAGGCAAAGGTTACCGGGTCTATCAGCGGATCGAGATCGACGGCTAGGGCAGGGAGCTCCCCCAGTGCCGCATGGTCGGGCCGGTCTGCTCAGATTTGCTCAGACAACGCCGGGGACGGCGCTCTTATTATTTCGGGCTTGACCATCAAGCCGGACGAACATTCGTCCTCTGATCTTGCTCGCGGACCATCAGAGATTGAATCGGATGCAGCAGATCCAGCTTCCCGCACTGAGTCAGGCGGAGTTGGACATTGCATTTTCATCGTTTGCGGGGATGGATGGCGGCAACCCGGCCGCCGCGATCTGGGTGTGCGATGCGGCCCCCCTGCATGGCTACGTACCGCTGTCAGTTGCGTTGCGCCCGCAGCAGATACCCGCGGCATGGGATAAGGCGTTCCGTTGGCGCCATGCGCATCTGCTGCCGCGGTGGCAAACGCATTACCGCATTGCACGGGTGTTGGCCGCCGCGCGGGCAGCCGCCTTGCCGCCAGGGCGCACGCCGATCACTGCACAGGAGTACTTTGACGGCTATCTCTATGCGCCGCGCGGCTGGGACTTCAAGCTAAGTCTTTTCCCGCTGCCTGAACGACCAGATCAAGCCTTGCCTTGGCGCAAGGTTTTCCGTGAGCAGCCAGTATTGCGCGTCAAGTCGGAATATCTTCGTCTGTGCCGCCTCGGCGGGCGCTTCCGCTTCATCTCGTCGCTGCGCCGCCAGTATCGCCCCCGCGTAGTATTGTGCCTGGGCGAACGCCACGCGCACGATTATCAGCGTGCATTCGGTTTCGAGGACGTGGAGCGAAACGATTTGTTCTTGAAGCCGGCTGATTTGGCGCGGCGCTTGCAAGTTTTCGAGCACGATCAGACGACGCTGGTACTTAGTCCACCGTTTGCCGGTGCGCATGGGCTGAGTTCCGACGTGCAGCTCGACGCGCTGGGAGCCTTTTTGGCACAGTGGCTTCGCCCGACAGACTTTCCGCCGCGCCTGAGCGTCGCCGAACAGTCGCGCGATGCGGAGCCGGCCAGCATGGCTTTGGCAGCAACCTGTGAGCTCGCACTGACCGAAGCAGCGATCGCCGCCTAACAGCTGACGCGTGGCCGCCTCCCAAGGGCGGCAGACTGCGCGGCAAGCATGGCCAAAGAGGTAACGGAGTCGGAGTCATGACCAGACCCAGCGGCTGTTCAATATAGATCGACAAGGGCTCGTTATCGTGCCCTATTACCACGCTGCGGCGACGCCGGTCTCACGCCGTTCCCGGCCCACTCCTTGCGGTTGACCGCGTGGACGGCAACGGCAGTAGCCGGCTGCTGCCGCTCGCCTGGTTCGTGCGGCGGCTGCTCGAACGACTGGTTCAAGCCGAAAGCCGCCCGCTGCTAAATGCGCGCATATCGGCCATTGCGGACATATGCTTCGGCATTAGCCGGGGCTCGAAACTGCCGTCCCGGGCGCGCGGCACGTCGATGGGCAGTTCGCCGAACTCGCCCTTGAGGGTCTTTCGGCTGCGCCCGTTTCGGGTGTTGCCGGTCGGATTGCCAACCGGTTCGTTCTTGCCGTGCCCCAGGCCCTAGGTCATCTCGGCGTCGAGCGCCCGCTCCACCAGCAGCTTGGTCAGTTGCCTCAATAGCCCGTTATCGCCAATCAGGTCTTCAGGCTTGATGCAGTTCGCCAGCAGCCCAGCGATGAGTTCTTTGGGTACGGCGTGCTTCGGTGCAGACCTTGTGTCTCCAAAGTCAGATGGCGACAGTTCCCCGCCAAGAGCCGATACCAAAAATTTAGGACACTCAGTTACTGAAAAGGCCACCTTCTGACAAGGCAAGGACTACGGCAGCGCCTCGCCCCTTTTTGCCCGCGTAACCTGAAGCCGGAAGGTTCTCCGATGACGTCCAACCGGTACGGTCTTCTGTCGACTCCTGGGATTTTCCGTTTCTCTTTTCTGCGATTGGCTGTATAGTTCTTCGATATATCGAAGACAATATCAAGGAGACAACGATGGACAGAAGTTTCCGATACCGGCTGCGACCGCTGCTGGCAACGCTGGCACTGGCGCCGGCGCTCTCATTCGCGCAAGACAAATTCCCGAGTCGGCCGATCACTTGGATCGTGCCGTTCACCCCGGGTGGCATCACCGACACGGCATCGCGCACCATCGCCAAGAAGATGTCGGAAACCCTGAAGCAATCGGTGGTGGTGGAAAACCGGCCCGGTGCGGGCGGCATGGTCGGCATGGAAGTGGCCGCGCGCGCGCCGGCCGACGGCTATACGTGGATCTACGGCACGCAGGGCACGATGGCGGCCAACCTGGCGCTGTACAGCAAGGTGCGCTACGACCCGCTGAAGGATTTCGCCCCGGTCCACGCGATCTCGGAAACGTCCACGATCATGGTGATCAACGCCTCGCGGCCATACAAGACGGTCAAGGAACTGGTGGAATACGCCAAGCAGCATCCGAACAAGGTCAACTTCGGTTCGGCGGGCGCCGGCACCGGCACGCATCTGAGCGCCGAACTGTTCCAGGCCAGCGCCGGCGTGAAGCTGACCCACATTCCGTACAAGGGCAGCTCGCCGGCCATCAATGACCTGCTCGGTGGCGTGGTGGACGTGATGTTCGACTATCCGAGCATCGTGCTGCCGTTCGTCCAGAGCGGCAAGCTGCGCGCGCTCGCCACGACCGGCAAGGATCGTCTGGCGCTGCTGCCGAACGTGCCCACCATCGCCGAATCGGGATACGCCATGGCCCAGGCCAGTAGCTGGTCCGGCATCCTGGTGCCGGCCGGCACGCCGCCACAGACCGTGGCGCTGATTTCGAAGGCGACGGAGGAAGCGCTGCGCGACCCCGAGGTGCGCAAGTCGATCGAACCCTACGGCAGCATGCCGATGTACGGCCTCTCCGAGGCCAAGTTCGGCAGCTTCATCCAGGCCGAGATCGTGAAGTGGGGGGATGTGGTCAAGAAGTCCGGCGCCAAGCTGGACTGACCATTGGGAAATCAGTAGCGAAACCATCGTGGGGCGCGGGCAAGAAAGGCCCGCGCCCCACGTGACTTCAGGCCAGGTTCAGGCCATGCCTTCCAGCGTCACGGGGAATCCGGGCAGCGGCCCGTTTTCCGTCTCCGTGATCCGCGCGCCCGATCTTTCGCGGGCTTGCGCGACAGCCTCCACCGCATCCAGCACCGGGAACACCGGCAGGTCCGCTTCCGCCAGACGCGTCATCAGCACGTCGGCGTCGTACTCGGCCACACAGTCCGCCAGACGCGAATTGATCGCGTCCGCATTCGCGGTACGCGCGGCGTGGTTCGCGCAACATGCATCGTCGGCTGCAAAAAGACCCAGCGCGGCATTCAGGCCGCGCCAGAAATGCTCCTCCAGCGCTGCGATGGTCAGGTAGCGGCCATCCCTGCAGCGGAACACTCCGTAGGCCGGCTTGCCCCCCAGCATCGCGCGCTGCGCGTCGGGCGTGGTCGCGGCCTTCTGGCGGAACAGCCCCAGCCGCGGCGCCATCCAGTGCAGAACGCTGTCGGCGAGCGCCGCGTCCAGATACTGGCCGCGTCCACTCACCGTGCGCTGGTAGAGCGCGGCCAGCAGCGCGGATAGCGCCATGGATGCGCCGGCCAGATCCGCGATCGGCAGCATGGCCTGGTGCTCGGGAGGACCACCGGGCGTGCCCGTCAGCGACAGCGCGCCCGCCGCAGCCAGATAGTTGATGTCGTGCCCTGGCAGCAGCGCATGGGGACCCTCCTGGCCGAACCCGGTCAGCGACAGATAGATCAGCCGGGGAAACTGTTCGCGGAGGCTGTCGTAGTCCAGCCCGAGCCGACGCATCACGCCCGGGCGATAGGACTCGATCAGGATGTCCGCATGCGCGATTTGCGCCCGGACCTCGGCCAGTCCGCTGTCGCTCTTCAAGTCGCAGTACAGGCTGTGCTTGCCACGGTTGAGCGCGGCAAACAGCCCCGGCGCCAGGCGCCGGGCATTGTCGCCGTGCGGGGGGCGTTCGATCTTCACCACCTCGGCGCCCATCTCGACGAGCGTCTGCGTCAGGAACGGGCCGGGGAGCAGTTCGGTCAGGTCGACGACGCGCACGCCCGCGAGCGGCGGCGCGGCGGCTGCATTCGCTGCAGAAGTCGATTGGGTCGCACCGGACGCGCTCATTTCCCGCCCTCCCCTTGCTCCATCACGATCACCGCGTCGAGCGGCAACGCGCCCTCTCCCGCAACGCCGACCCACACCGGATTCAGATCCATCTCGACCAGATGGTCACCATGCGCGACGACAAAGTCCGACACCTTCACCAGCAGCGCCGTCAGCGCGGCGATATCGCGCCGTGGCTTGCCTCGCGCGCCATCGAGCAGCGGGAAGCAGCGCACCTCGCGAATCATCGCCTCGGCCTCCGTGGCCGACAGCGGCAACATGCGGCGCGATACGTCCTTGAATACTTCCACGTAGATCCCGCCGAGGCCGAAGGTCAGGATGTGCCCGAACACCGGATCGCGCGAGACGCCGATCAGGATCTCCAGCCCGCCAGGCGCTGCCATGTGTTCCAGCAGAATGCCGTCGATACGCGCATCGGGCATGTTGCGCTTGACCGACGTGTGAATGCTTTCCCATGCCGCTTCGAATCCGGCGTCATCGTGGATGCCGACCACCACGCCGCCGACGTCCGACTTGTGCTGGATCTGCTCGCTCACCACCTTGGCCACCAGCGGATACCCCACCTCGCGCGCCAGCACACGTGCCTGCTCCAGCGTGGCCGCCACGCGGGACTCCGGAATGGCGATACCCGCCGCCCACAGCATCGCCTTGCCCTCGGGCTCCGACAGGGTCCGCGTCGGTACATCGGCGACAGGCCGCGCCGCAGTCTGCATCAGCGGCTTGAAGTCGATATCGGCGCGGGCGCGCCAGTCCGCGTAGCCCATCCAGCGCTCCACCGCCTTGACGGCCTTGCTGATGCTGCGCACGGGCGCCAGGCCTGCATCGGCAAACACCTTGTAGGCCTCGCCCTGACGCTCGCTCATCCAGATCGGCAACATCGGCACCGGGCTCTCCTTCTGCACGTCGGCCGTGATGTCCGCAGCGAGCTTGGTGATGTGGCCATACTCGAGCGCCTGCGGCAGCAGTACCAGCGACACGTTCGGGTCATTGCAGACCGCCTGCAGGCAGGTGCGTGCCAGCTCCGGCTTGGCCATCACCGCGGTGGTGGTGTCGATGGGGTTGTCGATCGCGGCATACGACGGCAGCGCATCGCGCAGCACGGCAAGGGTCTCCGGCGCGAACTCGGCCAGTTTCAGTCCTGCATTGCCGACCATGTCGGCGCACAGTGCGGCCGTGCCGCCCGATCCCGAATAGATCGCCAGCGCGCCGCCCTGACGCGGCATGCCGCGTGCGAACAGCCAGGCGGTGTCGATCAGTTCGTCGATGTCATCCACTTCGATCACGCCAAGCTGCGCGAACACGGCGCTGTTGACCTCGGCCGAGCCGGTGATCGACGCCGTGTGCGACTGCGCCGCCTTGCGGCCATATTCGGAGCGCCCCACCTTCAGCACCACCACCGGCTTGCCCTTGCGCGCGGCATGCTGCACGGCGGCCACGAACTTGCGACCATCGTTGACGCCTTCGAGCAGCGTGGCGATGACCTTGATATCGGGCGCGTCGGCCATGTAGTGAATGAAATCGCTCACCTGCAGGTCGACCTCGTTGCCGCTGGAACTCCAGAGCGCCACGCCGATACCACGGTCCATTGCCTGCAACACATTGCGGCCCAGGCCGCCACCCTGCGTGGCCAGCCCGACCGGCCCGCCGCGAAGATCATGCCGGAAGGACGGCGAGAACGTGAAGCCGAGCCGCTCCGTGATATTGGTCAGGCCCGGGCAGTTCGGTCCGTAGATGCGCATTCCCGTGCGCGCCACGATCTCCTTCATGGTCTGCTCGGCGGCCTTGCCCTCTTCACCGGCCTCGCCGAAGCCCGAGGTCAGGATGATCGCGAAGCGCACCCCTTTCTCGCCGCACTGTTCCAGCACCGCGAGCACGTGCTCGGCGGGCACCGCCACCAGGGCGGTGTCGGGCACGGCCGGCAGCGAGGCCACGTCGGGCCAGGCCTTGCGCCCGGCCACTTCCGGCTTGGTCGCGTTGATCAGATAGACGTCGCCCTTGAAGTCCGAATGGTCGAGCAGGTTCTCGAGCGCGCGCGCGCCAATGCTGCCGCTGCGGTCGCTGGCCCCAACCAGGGCGATGGAACGCGGGCTGACGAGCCGCGACAGGTCTTGGTATGTCTCCATGATTATTATCTCGATGCGGAAGTCTGCGGAGCCCGGCGAAGCGCTGATGCGCTGATGTGCTGACTCGCCGCTACGCCGGGCGGAAAAGGTGACTGCTGTGCCGATCAGGCGATCGCCGACATGCCCAGGATCTCGCGGCCGACGATCAGTGTCTGTACCTCCGTGGTCCCCTCGGGAATGGTGCCGCCACGCGTGTCGCGGAAGATGCGTTCGATCGGATAGTCGGTGGCGTAGCCCAGGCCGCCATGCACCTGCAGCGCCATGCTGGCCACTTCGTGCGCGGCCTCGGTCGCATACAGCTTGGCGATCGACGCCGAGACACGCGTGTCCTCGCCGCGGTCGAGCGCCATCGCGGCGCGATAGCCGAGCGCGCGAGCCGCTTCCACCCGGATCGTCATGTCCACGATCATCTTCTGCACCAGCTGGAAGCTGCCGATGGCACGGCCGAACTGCGTGCGCGTCTTGGCATAGTCCGTAGCCAGATCCAGCGCGGACTGCGCCGCGCCCACGGCACCCATCGCGATATTCACGCGCGCGCCATCCAGGCCCTGCAGCATGCGCTTGAGCGCGCCGCCTTCCTCGCCCAGCAGGTTCTCGCGCGGCACGCGCACGTTGTCGAAGCCAAGCTCGGCGGTGCCGGTACTGCGCAGCACCATGGTGTCCACGCGGCGCACCTCGTAGGGGCTGACTTCGCGCTCGACCAGGAACGTCGACAGCTGGCCTTCGCAGTTGTCGCTATAGGTACGCGCCACCACGATGCCGAAGTCGGCAAACGCGCCATTGGTGATCCAGAGCTTGCGGCCGTTGAGCACATAGTGGTCGCCCTTCAGGTCCGCGCGCGTCTGGATCTGCGCGATATTGGAACCGGTGCCCGGCTCGCTGATCGCGGTGAACACCTTGCGCTCGCAGGCCAGCAACGGATCGAGGAAGCGGGCCTTCTGGTCCGGCGTGCCGACGGCGGCAAGCTTGGCGATCGGGCCGTTGGTGATGTTCAGGATGGTGCGCAGCGAAAGCCAGGCATAGCCGGCCTCTTCCATCATCATCGCCCAGGTGAGTTGGTCCAGCCCCATCCCGCCCTGCTCTTCGGACAGCCGCCCGCCGATGTAGCCGAACTGCGCCAGCCCCTTCAGGATCTCGAAGGGAAAGGTCTTTTCCTGATCATGCCGGCTGATCAGCGGGGCCACCTCCGCCTGCATGAATCGGCGAATGTTGTCGCGCAGCAGCCGCTGCTCGGAAGTTGCTTCGAAAAACATGGATGTCTCCTGTAATAGCCCGGTTGAGAAATGCATACGGCGCCAGCGGCATCATCGCCAGGCACCGTCGAAACAAAGCCGGACACAGGAGCGCTCCCATGTGCCGGCTTAATCCTTCTGGGCGGCGGGAAAGACCAGATCCCGTGCCGCCTCGATCACCTCCAGGTACTCGTCCTTGCGGCGATTGAATCGTTCGGTGGGGCCCGCCAGCGAGATCGCGAACGGTTCGTCGCCGATCCGTCCGGCCACCGCGATGGCCGTCACCCCTTCACCACCTTCGTCCTCGACCCATGCCCAGCCGCGCTCACGCACTTCCGCGATCTGCTTTTCCAGCGCAACCGGATTGATTTCCGTCTTGGGGCCCAGCTTGGGCAGCGCGCGCAGGCGCAACTGGCGCGCGGCGTCTTCCGGTGGCAGTACCGCCAGCAGCGCCTTGCCGAGCGCCGTGGCGTGCAAGGCCAGGCGTTTGCCGACGCGCAGCACGTAACGCAATTCGTAGCGGCTTTCCTGGAAGCCGGTCACCCGCACGTAGGCGCCGTCGAGCCGGCCGCACAACGAGGTCTCGCCCGTCTTGCCGGTGAGGAACTCGGTGGCCTCGGCCGCCACGGCTGCCAGCGGATCGTTGCCGGCAATGGCCTCGCAGATCGAATGGAGCCGCATCGTGGGATAGAAGCGGCGCGTGCGCGCGGTACGCATCAGATATCCCGTCTCGGTCAGCGTATGCAGCAGGTCCGAGCAACTGCTCTCCGGCAGGTCGAGCAGGCGCGCAAGTTCCGAATTGGAGAGCTCACGCTTTTCGCGCGAGAACACCTCGAAGACGGCAAGACTGCGCGCGGCAGCAGGAACAAAGCTAGGCATGGGTTCTCCGAAATTCTCGTGATGACAGGGCGGCGTCCGCCCAAACCGCACAGTCTACGAGATTTCGTACGCGCTTTCGTGTTTGACATGGGAGTTTACTACGATATACTGGATAATAATCCGACATATCGTAGTTAAGCAAGATAAAGATCGGCGACGGCACCGCGACGGCGCCTCGACGTGCGAGGCACCCGCGCCCCCTGATGGGCAAACAAGACACTGAAGAGGAGACACGATGCAGACTGCGGAATCCCGCTCGCCTGAAACACAAACGGCGCCATGCCTGGCCGTCCTGCGCTGCGGCGCATGTGACAAGCCCACCTACCCCGCTTCCGCCTATGGCTGCCAGTACTGCGGCGCCGAACCCGAGCGCGGCACGGTGGAACAGATGCCCGCCCGGGGCACGCTGCGCAACTACGTGACCGTCCATGCGCCGCTGGTGCGCGACATGCCTCCGCCATTCGTCGTCGGCGAGGTCGAATTCGCGGAAGGCATACGGGAAGAGATCCTGCTCGACGTGGCCAGCGAATCGGAACTGGCTCCGGGCATGACAGTACAAGGCGTGATCCGCCCCGACGCCCCGTGCGGCGACCGCTATCCACTGCGCTTCGCCCCCACAGGCCAGGAGGTGCAGCGATGAACCGCTTGCTTCAGCAAAACCCGGTCTACGTCATCGGCATCGGCCTGCATCCGTACCAGTTCGCATCGGACACCCCTTATGTCAGCCTTGGCCTGCGCGCGATGCGCGAGGCGCTGGCAGACGCCGGCATCGCTTGGCCGGAGGTGCAGAGCGCCTACGTGGGCACGTCGGCGATCGGCATGGCAACCGGGCGCATCATGTTCCGCCACCTGGGCTCCACCGGCCTCGCCGTGACGCAGGTGGAAAGCGCCTCGGCATCGGGCTGCTCGGCGTTCCGCCAGGCGTGTCTGGAGGTGGCGAGCGGCGTCGCGGACGTGGTGGTGGCGATGGGAGTCGACAAGTTCGGCGATGGCCGCAAGGCCGCCGACAAGGACGGCCTGCCGCACCTTGCGCCGACCGCGACCATGCCGCCCGTGAAGTTCGCGCTGATGGCGCATGAATACCTGCGCCAGCACGGCCTGAAGCCCGAAGCGATGGCGCGCGTCGCGGTGAAGAACCACGGCAATGCTGCGCTCAACCCGTATGCGCAGTTCCGCAAGCCTCGCACACTCGAGCAGGTCATGGCTTCGCCCAAGGTGGTGGGTGACCTGACGGTGCAGCAGTGCTGCCCGCGTGGCGACGGCGCCGCCGCCGTGATCGTGGTGTCCGAGGCCGCGATCAAGCGGCTCGGCCTGGACAAGCGCCGCGCCGTGCGCGTGCTGGCATCGGTGGCGAACAGCGAGGAGCTGAAACACGGCGATTCGTCGGCAGCCGTCGACATGGTGCGCAAATCCACTGCGATGGCGTACGAGCAGGCCGGCATCGGCCCGCGCGACCTGAACCTGGTGGAACTGCACGAGGCCTTCTCGATCGAGGAACTGGTCTACACCGAAGCCATGGATCTGTGCGCGCCCGGAGAAGGAGCGGCGTGGCTCGAACGCGGCGCTTCAGCCATCGGTGGCCAATGCGCGGTCAATGCATCGGGCGGCCTGCTCGGCATGGGTCATCCGACCGGACCCACCGGCATCGGACAGATCGCCGAGATCACGCGCCAGATTCGCGGCGAAGCACACGGACGGCAGCACCCCGGCGCGCGCCTGGGGCTCGCTCACATGATCGGGCTCGGCTCGGTGGCCTTCGCGCACGTCCTGGCGGCATCGCACTGACCCCACGGGCTCGCCGGCCGCGAGTGCGGTTGGCGAAGCCGCCGCGCACGTATCCGCACAAGCGATCGGCGTGTACATCATTCCAAGCAAGGAGACATCGATGCAGTTCGAAACCCTGTTGTACGAATTGGTCGAGGGCGTGGCCATCATTCGGCTGAATCGCCCGGAACGCATGAACACCCTCGGCGGCACCATGAAGCCGGATCTCGCCAAGGCGTTCTTCGAGCTGGCGCGGGACGACGCCAGCGTTCGCTGCGTGGTGCTGACCGGCACCGGCGACAAGGCGTTCTGCGCCGGCGCTGACATCAAGGAGCGCGCGGGCGGCACGGCCCACCCCGCCGATTACTACGTCACCCAGCAACGGACGCACGAGCTGTTCCGCGGCATCGAGGAATTCGAGAAGCCCGTGATCGCCGCCATCAACGGCGTGGCGCTCGGCGGTGGCCTGGAACTGGCCCTGTGCGCCGACATCCGGCTGGCGGCCAGATCGGCACGATTCGGCCTGCCCGAGATCAAGCTCGGCGTCATTCCCGCCGCTGGCGGCACGCAGCGCCTGCCGCGCGTGGTGGGTCCGGCCGTGGCCAAGGAGCTGATCTTCACCAGCGAACTGATCAGCGCCGACACGGCGAAGGACATCCGCCTGGTGAACCGCGTGATCGACGACGACAAGCTGATGGACGAGGCAATGACGATGGCCAAGCGCATCGCCGCGCAACCGCCGCTGGCCGTGCGCTTCGCCAAGCGGTCGGTCAACCTGGGAATGCAAGGCTCGGTCGACCTGGGCCTGCAGTTCGAGTGCTACGGCGCGGCCATGGTGGTGGACAGTGAAGACAGGAAGGAAGGGATGCGCGCATTCGTCGAAAAGCGCGAGCCCCGCTTCGTCGGGCGCTAGGCCGCACGCGAACGACCATCGAAACATCGGCACATCGAAAACTGGAGGAGAACAGAATGGAACTGCATCTGCAAGGCAAAGTGGCATTGGTGACTGGCGGCGGACAAGGCGTGGGCCGAGGCATCTGCCTTGAACTCGCCGGTGAAGGCGTCAGCGTGGTGATCAACGACTATTTCCTGGAGCGCGCGCAGGCGGTGCAGAAGGAAATCGAAGCGGCGGGTGGCCAGGCATTGGCCGTGCAGGCGGACATCGGCGACGCCGAACAGGTGGAACGCATGTTCGCGCAGACACGCGAACGCTTCGGCGACGTCGATATCCTGGTGAACAACGCCGGCGTGACTGTGGCGCGTCGCACCAAGGGCGGCATGCCCCCGACGTTCATGGAAATGCCGGTGGAAGACTGGAAGGAAGTCGTCGACCTGAACGTCTACGGCGTGATGAACTGCTGCCACAGCGCCCTGCCCGGCATGCAACGCAAGGGCAGCGGCAAGATCGTCAACATCATGTCCGAAGCCGGACGTGTCGGCGAGGCGCGCCTGGCGGTCTACTCCGGCGCCAAGGCCGCCATGCTGGGTTTCGCGAAGGCGATCGCGCAGGAGCACGGCCGTGACCGCATCAACGTCAACACCATCGCACTGGGCGCGGTGTCGCACGAAGGCATCGCCAACGGCCCGCTTCATCCGTCGTCCACACCCGAAGCCGACGACCGCCTCAAGAAGATGCTCGGCGCCTACCCGATCGCACGCGGGCTGGGCAGGCTGTCGCGTCCGGAGGACATATCCGGCGTGGTGGCATTTCTGGCATCGGATCGCGCGGCCTTCATCACCGGCCAGAGCCTCGGCGTGAGCGGCGGCTACGTGATGCTCTGAAGCCAGCCGCTCTGGCGCGCGCCAGATCCTGACGTCCGATGGAGGAGAACACATGAGTCCGGCAGCATCCGGCCACGCGGCCGAACGTATTTTCCAGACCCGCCTGGCAGCGCTGCTGAATATCCGCTATCCGATCCTCCTGGGCGGTATGCACCTTCTAGGCACGTCAGATGTGGTGGCGGCCGTGGTCAACGCAGGGGCGATGGGGTTCATCACCGCGCGCTCCTTCCCGACCCTCGACGCCTTTCGCGCCGACCTGCGCCGCTGCCGCACCCTGACCCGGGGTCGACCCTTTGGCGTCAACGTCACACTATCCGCGCGCGAGGACCGCAACCGACTGGCCGCGGCGTGGGTCGACATGGCGCTGGAAGAAGGCGTGCGCGTGTTTGAGAGCGCGGGCATGTCTCCCGAGCAACTGGTGGCGCCAATCCACGCCGGCGGTGGCCTGCTGATCCACAAGTGCCCGAGCGTGCGCCATGCACTCACCGCACAGCGGCTTGGTGTGGATGCCGTCGCGCTGGTGGGGCTCGAGGAAGGCGGGCATCCTGGCGCCAACCAGTTGTCCGCCTTCGTCAATGGTGCGTTCGCGCTGGAGCGCGTGGAGATCCCACTCGTCATCGGCGGCGGCATCGGCAGCGGCCGTCAGATCGCCGCCGCGCTGGCGCTTGGTGCTGATGGCGTGGTGATGGGCAGCCGCTTCATGGTGGCCACGGAAATCGCTGCCCACCGCGCGCTCAAGAAGCGCATCGTCGCGGCCGACGAGCATTCCTCGATTGTCATCTTCCGCACCCTGAAAGATACTTGGCGCGTGCTTGACAACGCCGCCGCGCGCGAGGTGCAACGCCTCGAAGCCGAGGGCGCCCGCACTCACGCGGCATTTGGCGACCTCATCCTGTCGTCACGCACTCAGGAGCGCGTGTACCTGCGCGGAGACACCGACGCCGGCATCGTCTCACTCGGACCGGCCGGCGGATTCGCCGATGCGATCGAACCGGCTGGAAGGATCATCGAGCGTCTGGTCGCGAATGCGTGCACTGCGTGCGGGGCCATGATGCAGCGCGTGGAGAGGAAGTGGGCGTGATGCTGCTCCATGTAGCCTACGATCCGGCGCCGCTACCTCCCACATCCGCGGCAAGATAGCCATCCCAATCCGGTTTGCGCCGCTCTTTCGCCGCGCGCACGCCTTCGATGGCCTCGGGGTGCATTTGCGTTACGAACACCTTCGAACCCCGCGCGCCTCCTGTGATCGATCATCGAGTGGCCCGGCCACACCAATCGCACCGCCGACGAAGGCGAGCCAAGCATAGCGTCGGGGCCGCCGTATAAATCGCTGCCTCAGCTGGCCCGGGGTGGCGTATCCCAGACTGGAAGCGCCACAAGCTGAACGCGCAGCGGCGTCCCGCTAGATTGCCGACTCTCTCACGGCACCCGTGGCAAAGAACGCCTGCAGGTTCTCGAACACCAGTTCCGCCATCGCCTGGCGTGTCTCGTGCGTGGCGCTGGCAATATGCGGGAGCATTACGACGTTGTCGAGCCCGAACAGCGCCGCGGGCACGTTCGGCTCATCCTCGAAGACATCCAGTCCGGCCCCGGCGATGCGCTGGTGAACCAGTGCGTCGACGAGCGCGGCCTCGTCCACCACGGTGCCGCGCGCGATATTGATCAGGAAGCCTTGCGGACCCAGTGCGTCGAGGACGGCGGCTGAGACCAGGTGGCGCGTCGACGGACCGCCGGCGGTGGCGATGACGAGGTAGTCGGCCCAGCGCGCCAGGTTCGCCAGCGAGGGCTCGTAGGTGTAAGGCGCATCGTCGGAGCGGTTGCGGCTGTGATACCTGAGCTCCATGTCGAAACCGGCTGAGCGGTGCGCGATCACGCGCCCGATGCGGCCCATGCCGATGATGCCGAGCCGCTTGCCGCTCACGCGCGTGGCCAGCGGAAACTGCCCCTTGGGCCATTCGCCCCGGCGCACGAAGCGGTCCGCGGCGCTGATCTTGCGCGACACGTCCATCAGCAGCGCGAAGGCGGTATCGGCGACGCAGTCGTTCAGCACGTCCGGGGTGTAGCCCACGGCGATGCCGCGGCTGCGTGCGGTGTCAAGGTCGAGCTTGTCCAGGCCCACGCCGAAGCTGGAGATCACGCGCAGCGACGGCAAGGCGGCCAGCAGCGCGGCGTCGGCCCCGATCGCAGCACGCGTGGTCAGGGCGACGAACTCGCTGCCGTGGCGGGCGAGGAAGCCGGCGGGGTCGGTCTCGGTCCAGAACGGATGGACATCGTAGTGCTCGGCAAGACGCGCTTCGATGGCATCAGGCAGTCGGCCGTGCTGCAGCAGGCGGGGTTTCATGCGCTATGTCCTTATTTGAAGAGAGAGTCGGGCGTCAGTCCGACCGTAGTTTGTTGTCGACGATGATCTTGGCGTAGCGCTTGCGGTCGGTGGCGATCAGCTCGCCGAACTGCTGCGGGGTGCTGCCCACGGGGATGGCGCCCTGCTCGATCAGTTGCTGGCGGACCTCAGGCACCGCAACCACCTGTTTCACGCCCGCGGCGATCTTCTCGACGATCTCCTTTGGCGTGCCGGCCGGCGCGAGCAGGCCTACCCACGAACCGGATTCCGCGCCGGAGATCCCGGCCTCCTGCAGCGTCGGTACATTGGGCAGTGCCGGCGAGCGCACCTTGCCCGTCACCGCCAGCGCGCGCAGCTTGCCCGCCTTGACGTGCCCCGCGGTCTCCAGCACCGAAGCGAACAGCATGTCGACGTTGCCGGCCATCAGGTCGGTCATGGCGGCACCGCCCCCCTTGTAGGGCACATGCAGCATGTCGGTGCCGGTCGCGGCCTTGAAGATCTCGCCCGACAGATGCGGCGAGCCGCCGGTGCCCGAGCTGGCGAACGTCAGCTTGCCCGGCTGCGCCTTGGCCAGCGCCGCCAGGTCCTTGGCGGTCTTGGCGGCCAGCTTGGGCGTGACCACCAGCACGAACGGCAACTCGGCCATCTCCGTCACCGGCACCAGGCCGTTGGGGTCGTAGGAGAGCTTGGTGTACAGCGTCGGGTTGATCGACTGCGTGCCGACATTGCCCGCGACCAGCGTGTAGCCATCGGGCTTTGCCCGCGCCGCAAGTTCCAGGCCGACATTGCCGGCCGCGCCCGGGCGATTGTCCACCAGCACCGGCTGCTCCCATAGCTGCGACAGGCGCTGCGCGACCAGCCGCGTGGCGATGTCGGTGCCCCCGCCCGGCGTGAACGGCAGGATGATCGTGACCGGCCGGGTTGGCCAGCCCGCTGCGCCTTGTGCCTGCGCAGCGGGTGCGAGCAGCGGCAGCGCCGCCAGGCACAGGGTCAGCAGCGCGCGGCGCCGGCCGCCATGTCCTTGTTTGCGATGTGGCATGTTGTCTCCCTATCCCACGTCATTCCGGCTGGATGGCGGCGTTCTTGGCTACCTTGGCCCACTTGACCATCTCCGTCTGGATAAAGCCTGCGAACTGCGCAGGGCTGCCGCCCACGGGCTCGATGCCGGCCGCCAGCATGCGTTCGCGCACGTCCGGCGCGGCCAGGGCCTGGTTGATGGCGGTGTTGAGCTTGTCGATCACTGCCTTGGGCGTGCCGGCCGGTGCGAGGACGCCGCCCCAGGTGCTGGTCTCATAGCCCGGCAGGCCGGCTTCGGCCATGGTCGGCACCTGCGGCGCGATCGCCGCGTGCTTGGTCGTGGTGACGGCGAGCGCCTTGACCTTGCCGGCTTTCACTTGCGGGCTGATCGCGGCTACGGTGTCGAACATCAGCGAGACGCGCCCGCTGGTCAGGTCCGGATGTGCCAGCGTGCTGCCCTTGTAGGGTACGTGGACCATGTCGATGCCGGCCATGCTCTTGAACAGCTCGCCAGAGAAATGCGGCGCCCCGCCCGATCCGCTCGACGCGAACGACAGCTCGCCGGGATGGGCCTTGCCATAGGCGATCAGTTCCTTGACCGACTTCACCGGGAGCGACGGCGAAACCACCAGCATCAGCGGCACGACGTGCGTCTGCACGACCGGCTCGAAGCTCTTCACCGTATCGAACGGCAGCTTGCGCACCATGCTCGGATTGATGGCGTGGCTGCTGGCCACGAGCGCCAGCGTGTAGCCGTCCGGGGCGGCCTTTGCCACCAGGTCGGTGCCGACGATGCCGGTTGCGCCGCTGCGGTTGTCGACGACTACCGCATGGCCCCAGGCCGCGGTCAGCTTCTGGCCGACCAGCCGCGCCACGAGGTCGATGGCACCGCCCGGCGAGGCGGGGACGACGATGGTGATTGGTTTGGTGGGATAGGTTTGCGCGCGGGCGCCGGTGGGCGCGAGCGCGACGAAGAGCGCTGTCGCGGCGAGGCCGGCGGCAAGGCGGGAGTATTTCGGTGCGATGGAACGGAGGGTGGTTTTCATGGTGTCCCCTGCCTGTGAATTAATTTGACGAATGTCGCCTGGCGGCGGGGCGGTTTGCTCCCCCTCTCCCGCAAGCGGGAGAGGGAGTACCCCATCGCGGGGCGGTCTCATGCCCCCCTTGCCTCCCCGCTTAATCAACGCGCGCCCCTGACTTCTTCACCAGCGCTGCCCAGCGCGGGATCTCCTTGTCCATCAGCGCCGACAACTCGGCGGGCGAGCTGCCCACGACCTCCATGCCGAGCTGCTGCGTCAGCCGCTGCTGCACCGCGGGCTGCTTCAGCGCGCGCACGACTTCGGCGTTGAGCCGTTGCACCACGTCCTTCGGCGTGCCGCGCGGCGCGTAGAGCGCCTGCCAGGAAACCATCTCGAAGCCGCTCACGCCTGCTTCGGCCATGGTCGGCACCTTAGGCAGCAGCGCGGATCGCTTGGGCGAGGTCACCGCCAGTGGACGCAGCTTGCCGGCCTTGATCATCGCCTCGCCCGCAGTCAGCTGGTCGAACAGGAAAGGCACGAGCCCGGCGGCCACGTCCTGCACCGCCTGCGGACTGCCCTTGTACGGCACGTGCGTCATCGGGACATGGATCAGGTCCGCGAACAGTTCGCCGGCCAGGTGGGTCGACGTGCCCGCACCGGATGAGGCGAAACTAAGGCCGTTTTTCTTCTTCGCGTAGGCGATCAGTTCCTGGACGTTGTTGACCGGCAGCTCCGCGTTCACCATCAGCACATTCGGCACATAGCCAACCAGGCTGACCGGCTCGAAATCCTTGACGGGGTCGTACGACAGGTTCCTGTACAGGCTCGCGTTGATGGCGTGGGTGCTGATGGTGCCGCCGAAGAGCGTATAGCCATCGGCCTTGGCGCGCGCCACATACCCTGCGCCCACGGCGCCGGCCGCGCCGGGCCGGTTTTCCACCACCACCGGCTGCCCAAGGGCGCGCGAGACTTCCTGGCCGATGGTGCGCGCGACGATGTCGGTCGAGCCCCCGGCCGCGAACGGCACGACCCAGGTGATCGGGCGCGATGGCCACTTGTCCTCGGCATGAGCCGGCGCGCACACGGCGCCGATGCTGAGCGCCAGGCACGCGGCCACGGTGCGGGCGCCGCGAGTCGCGAGCGCAAAACGTTTCTTCATCTTTGTCTCCTGCCATGGCCGGTCAGCGCCGGCCAGTCTGTGTAGTCGTTGGCTCGGGCCGGCGTCAGGACCGGCGTCGGGGACCGGCTTAGCGGCCCGTGGCCTTGCGCCAGGCCGCGAAGTCCGCACGCGCCTGTTCGGTGGTGGGCGGATAGAGGCCGATGATGGAGCGGCCCTTGTTCACTTCCTCGGTGACGAAATCCTCGAACGCGGTCATCTCCACCGCCTCGGCGGCGATCTCTTCCGCAAGGTGGGCCGGGATGATGATCACGCCTTCGCCGTCGCCAACCACCACGTCGCCGGGGAACACCGCCACGTCGCCGCAGCCGATCGGCACATTGAATTCCAGCGCTTGGTGCAGCGTGAGATTGGTCGGCGCCGACGGGCGCTTGTGATAGGCGGGCATGGCCAGCCGGGCGATCTCGGGCGAATCGCGGAAGCCGCCGTCGGTGACGATGCCCGCGCCACCGCGCTGCATCAGGCGCGTGACCAGGATCGAGCCCGCCGAGGCCGCGCGTGCGTCCTTGCGGCTGTCGATCACCAGCACCGCGCCCGGCGGGCATTGCTCGATGGCCTGCCGCTGCGGATGCGCGGGGTCCTGGAACACCGTGATGGGGTTGAGGTCCTCGCGCGCCGGGATGTAGCGCAGCGTGAAGGCCTCGCCCACCATGTTGCCGTGCTCGGGATTGAGCGGACGCACGTCCTGGATGAACTGGTTGCGCAGGCCGCGCTTGAACAGCGCGGTGCACAGCGTAGCGGTGCTGACGGATTTGAGCTGCTCACGTACAGAGGGGCTGAGTTGGGTCATGGTGGTCCTTGCCGGGCGGCCGCGCGTGGCCGTGTCAGTAAATGCTCGGCTCGCCGGTGGGCGAGCCGAAGTCGGTTTGCAGGAAGTCAAAATCGCAGCCTTCGTTGGCCTGCCGGATATGCTGGGAGAACATCCAGCCATAGCCGCGCTCGAAACGCGGCGGCGGCGGCGTCCATTGTTCGCGGCGGCGCGCCAGCTCCTCATCGGACACTTCCAGGTGGATGCTGCGCTGCTCGATGTCGACCGAGATCAGGTCGCCGGTTTGCACCAGCCCGAACGGCCCGCCGACATACGATTCCGGCGAGACGTGCAGGATGCAGGCGCCATAGCTGGTGCCGCTCATGCGCGCATCGGACATGCGCAGCATGTCGCGCACGCCCTGCTTCACCAGCTTCTTCGGGATCGGCAGCATGCCCCACTCCGGCATGCCGGGCCCGCCTTGCGGCCCGGCGTTGCGCAGGATCAGCACATGGTCGGCGGTGACGTCGAGGTCGTCGCGCTCCACCGCTGCCTTCATCGAAGGATAGTCATCGAACACCAGCGCCGGCCCTGTGTGCTTGAAAAACCGTTTCTCGCAGGCGCTGGGCTTGATCACGCAGCCGTCCGGCGCGATGTTGCCCTTGAGCACGGCCAGCGCGCCTTCCTGGTAGAGCGCGTTCTCCGGCGCGCGGATCACGTCGTCGTTATAGACCTCGGCCCCGGCGATGGACTCGCCCAGCGTGCGGCCGGTGATGGTCAGCGCGTCAAGGTGCAGCCGGTCGCTGATGCGGTTCATCAGCGCAGGCAGGCCGCCCGCGTAGAAGAAGTCTTCCATCAGGTATTTATCGCCGCTGGGCCGGATGTTGGCGATCACCGGCACGCGCCGGCTGGCGCCCTCGAAGTCCTCCAGGCCGATGTCATGGCCGGCGCGCCGCGCCATGGCGATGACATGGATGATCGCGTTGGTGGAACAGCCCATCGCCATGGCGACGGCGATGGCGTTCTCGTACGACTGGCGTGACTGGATGCGCTGCGGCGTCAGATCCTCCCACACCATGTCGACGATGCGGCGACCAGCCTCGGAGCACATGCGGATGTGATTGGCATCGGCGGCCGGGATCGAGGACGCGCCGGGCAATGTCATGCCGATCGCTTCGGCGATGGCGGTCATGGTGCTGGCCGTGCCCATCGTCATGCAGGTGCCGTGGCTGCGCGCGATGCCGCCTTCGATGCCGATCCACTCGGCCTCGCTGATATTGCCCGCGCGGCGTTCGTCCCAGTACTTCCAGGCGTCCGAGCCGGAGCCCAGCACGTTGCCCTTGTAGTTGCCGCGCAGCATCGGGCCGGCCGGCACGAAGATGGCCGGCACGCCCGCGCTGGTGGCGCCCATCAGCAGGCCCGGCGTGGTCTTGTCGCAGCCGCCCATCAGCACGGCACCGTCGATGGGATGCGAGCGGATCAGCTCTTCGGTCTCCATCGCCAGGAAGTTGCGATAGAGCATGGTGGTCGGCTTGACCGAGCTCTCCGACAGCGAGATCGCCGGCAGTTCGATGGGGAAGCCGCCCGCCTGCAGGACGCCGCGCTTGACGTCGTCGACGCGCTGCTTGAAGTGGGCGTGGCAGGGATTGATATCCGACCACGTATTGATGATGGCGATGAGCGGCTTGCCCATCCACTCGCCTGGCGAGTAGCCCATCTGCATGATGCGGGACCGATGGCCCGATGAACGGAGGTCATCGGGGGCGAACCAGCGCGCGCTGCGCAGCGCGTCCGGCGTCTTCTTGCGAGCCGTCATTTGTCTCTTCCACCTTTTGTCAGATGCCCCGCCGCATCCGGCCGGGCCTTGATGAAAAACATTAAAGCACTAATATATTAGTACGTCAATGCGGGTGGAATCCCTTAGAATCCCACCATTCGGGACGCATCAGGACCGCCAGCGTGACGGTTCAGGCGCCCCAGCTTAGTTTCCTGCCATGCCAGCCGCACTCTCTTCACCGCCCGCCCAGTTCCAGTTCGACCGCACGCGCCATGCCGCCCCGCAGGTGTTCGAGCACCTGCGCGACCAGATCCTCTCGATGGCCCTGCCTCCCGGCACCATCTTGTCGCGCCCGGAACTGGCCGAGCAATATGGGACCAGCCAGACCCCGGTCCGTGACGCGCTGATCCGCCTCGGCGAAGAAGGCCTGGTCGACATCTTTCCGCAGCACGCCACGGTGGTCAGCCCGATCAACGTCGCCCTGGCCACGCAGGCGCACTTCCTGCGCCGCTCGGTCGAGCTCGAAATCGTGCGCACGCTGGCGCTGCAGGCCGATCCGGTGCTGGTCGAACGCCTGCGCGCCACGGTCGCGCGGCAGCGCATGATGCTGGAGCTGCAGGACCTCGACGAATTCAGCGTCACCGACCAGGCCTTCCATCGCGAGCTCTATGACGCCGCCAAGGTGCCGGACCTGTGGGGCCTGGTGCGCCGGCAAAGCGGCCACCTCGATCGGCTGCGCCGCCTGCACTTGCCCATTCCCGGCAAGGCGCTGGCCGTGCTGCGCGACCACGACGCCATCGTCGACGCGATCGCGTGCGCCGATCCGGCGCGCGCCGAGGTAGCGCTGCGCGCGCACCTGTCCGGCACGCTGGCCAATATCGACGACATCCGCGCGCGCTTCTCGGACTATTTCCGCTGAGGCACCATCACCGCGCAGGCGGTTGCGCAGAGACAGCGTACACACCGACCGCCGCCCCACGCCGCCCTATCCGTAGATGACCTTGCCGGGGTTCATCAACGACTCCGGGTCCAGCGCCTGCTTGATTTTTCGCATCACCTCGCGCTCCAGCGGCGCCTTGTAGCGCAGCATGGCATTCCTGCGCAACTGGCCAAGCCCATGCTCCGCGCTGAAAGAGCCCTGGTAGCGGGCCACCGCATCAAGCACGATATCGTTGATGCGATCGGTTTCTTCTTGCCAGTCTGCCGTGCTCCAGCCCGGCGGGCGCGACACGTTGAAGTGCAGGTTGCCGTCGCCGCAATGGCCGAAGATCACGGGGCGCACGCCGTCGTAGGCGGCATGCAGCAGCGGCACCACTTCATCGATAAAGGCCGGGATGCCCGACACCGGCACCGCGATATCGTGCTTGATGTTGGCGCCGTCATGCTGCTGGGCTTCGGGAATGGTCTCGCGCAGCGCCCAGACCCCGGCGGCCTGGTTCTCAGAGGTGGCAATGGCCACGTCCTCGATCAGTCCGGTTTCCAGCGCGCTTTCAAGGGCGGACTGGAAGGCGGCCTCGAGCGCCTGCTGCTCACCACCGTCACTGGCCTGCATCAGCACGGACCAGGGGTGCTCCCCCGCAAGGAACGACGGCGTCTGCGGAAAATACTGCCGGACCATGGCGACGCAGGCGTCGCTTATCAGCTCGAACGCGGTAAAGCGGTCCCCCAGCCGCGAGCGCATCAGCGCCAGCAGCTCGATGGCATGCTGCGGGCTCGTCGTCGCGGCCAGCGCCACGACGTTGGCGTGGGGACGGGGAAACAGCTTGAGCACCGCGGCCGTGATGATGCCAAGGGTGCCCTCCGAGCCGATGAACAGCTGCCTGAGGTCGTAGCCGGTGTTGTCCTTGCGCAGCCCGCGCAGCAGGTCGAGCACCTGCCCGTCAGGCAGCACCACTTCCAGCCCCATGACGAGATCGCGCGTATTGCCGTAGCGGAGCACCTGCACACCGCCGGCATTGGTCGCGATATTGCCGCCGATCTGGCACGAGCCCTGCGCGCCGAGCGACAGCGGGAACAGGCGGTCGTGTCCGGCCGCCACATCCTGCAAGGTCTGCAGGATGCAGCCGGCGTCGGCCGTCATGGTGTTGTTCAGCAGGTCGACATGGCGGATCCGGTTGAGCCGGCCGAGGCTGAGCACCACCTGGCGGCCGCTGTCGTCCGGGGTGGCACCGCCGCACATGCCGGTATTGCCACCCTGCGGCACGATCGACACCCGGTGCGCGGCGCACAGCCTCACCAGCGCAGCCACTTCGCCCGTATCGGCCGGCCGCAGCACGGCAAGCGGCGCCCCGATGAACTTGCCGCGCCAGTCGGCGGCCCAGGCATCCAGGCCTTCGGTCAGGACATGCGCGTCGCCAAGCAGCGCGCGGGCCCGGGTCAGGAAATCAGTCATGGTTCGGTTCCTCAACGATCCTCAAGCCCTGCGGGCCGTTACGGGTCATGGCGCCTGCACCGGTTCAGGCATTACGGCGCCGAACTTGTCGATCCACGGGGCCAGCTGCGCCACGATTGTCGGCCTCAGCGCCACCCCATGCTCCAGTTGCGCGGCCTTGCGCGCCAGCGCGGCCTGCCCCGGCAGCCGCACTTGTTCGACGCCGGGCCGGGCAGGCGCTTGCCGTCCCTGGTGGCGACCGCCGGGTGGCTGGCGATGACGTCGAAATCGCCCCGTACCTGCATGCCGCCGCTTTCAATCTCGACCAGGTATGTCGGCAGCAGCTGCAGGCCGTGCGTGTCGTGGCAGCATCAGGTCGCCCTCGACCAAAATGTCGGCGACGTCGGCGGCGCGGTCCGCGGGCATGTCCGCCCGTTCCAGCAACTGCGCCAGCGCGCGCAGCGCTGCCGCGTCATAGCGGGTGCCGGGCTGCCGTGTGATCCCATCCATGGATTGCCTCCTGTGCGGCGATGCGCCGGCGTCAGTCACCGTCGACGGCCACGCCGGCCGCCTTGACCACCTTCTCCCAGCGGGTCTTCTCTGCCATGGCGAAGGCCTGGAACTCGGCGCTCGGCCGGGGATCCGGCTCGGCGCCGGCGTTCACCAGCTGCTCGCCGAAGTCCGCACGCCGGGACGCGGCCATGATGACCTGGCTGAGCTTGTCCACCACCTCGCGCGGCGTGCCGGCGGGCGCGAACACGCCGAACCACGAGCCGGTGACGAAGCCGGGCAGGCCGGCCTCTTCCATGGTCGGCACGTTCGGCAGCGCGGCCATGCGCTTCGCGCCGGTGACCGCCAGTGCCTTGAGCTTGCCCGCCTTGACGAAGGGCAGCGAGGTGGGCGCGTTGTCGAACATGATCTGTACCTGGCCTCCCATCAGGTCGGTCACGGCGGGCGCGCTGCCCTTGTAGGGCACGTGGACCATCTGCGTACCGGTCATGACCATGTACAGCTCGCCCGACAGGTGGATCGAGGTGCCGGCGCCAGACGAGGCGAAGGTGGCCTTGCCGTTCTGGCTCTTCACGAACTGCGTCAGCTCGCGCACGTTGGCGGCGGGTACAGACGGATTGACGACCAGGATGTTCGGCACCGATGCCACCAGCGCGACGGCGGTGAAATCCTTCGCCGCGTCAAAGGGCATCTTGCGATAGAAGCTGGGGTTGATGGCGTTGGTGCCGACGGTGCCCATCAACAGCGTGTAGCCGTCCGCCGGTGCCTTGGCGACTGTGTCGGCGCCGATATTGCCGGACGCGCCCGGGCGGTTCTCTATCACCACCGGCTGGCCCAGCGCCTTCTGCACTTCCTTGCCGACCAGGCGCGCGACGATGTCGGTATTGCCGCCTGCCGTGAACGGGACCACCAGCCGGATTGGCTTGGAAGGATAAGCATCGGCCAAGGCCGTAGCCGGCGCGAGCGCCATCAGCAGCGATGCGGCCGCGGCGGCCCGGATGGCGCGCCTGCGCAAAGCGTCGGTGCGTGTCGTTTTCATCTTGTCTCCTGTTGTGTTCTGTTCTTGTCGGCGCCGGGCCGCGCGATGCGGCCCGCGGGTCACCGCCGCCTCACTGATCCACCCACATCGCCGGCGTGATCTGGCGCGGATCGGTCACCAGTTCGATCAGCGCCGGCGTGCCGGCGGCGCGGGCGCTGTCGAAGGCCCCGGCAAACGCATCGGCATGCTCGACGCGCTCGGCCCAGGCGCCGCAGGCGCGCGCCATGGCCACGAAATCGGGATTGCGGATGCCGGTGCCGCTGACGCGCCCCGGATAGCGCTTCTCCTGGTGCATGCGAATGGTGCCGTACATGCCGTTGTTGACCAGCACCACGATGACATTAGCGCCGGCCTCCGCCGCGGTCGCCAGCTCCTGCGGATACATCAGGAAGCAGCCGTCGCCGGCGAAGCAGACCACGGTCCGGTCCGGATTTCTCAGCTTGGCCGCGATGGCTGCCGGCACGCCGTAGCCCATCGCGCCGCAGGTGGGGGCCAGCTCGGTGCGCGGCTGCCGGTAGGCATAGAAGCGGTGCAGCCAGACGGTGTAGTTGCCGGCGCCGTTGCTCAGGATGGCGTCGTCGGGCAGTGTCTGGTCGAGGTGCTGCATTACCTTGTTCAGGTCGACACCGCGCAGCTGCGCGTTTGGCGCCACCGGCGTTGCAAAGGCGACGTGGTCGGCGCGCGCGGCGCGGGTCCATGGCGCCCAGCGCGGCGCTTCCGGCGCGGCCAGTGCGGCGAGCATGCGCGTGCCGGGCACAATGCCGGACTGGATCGCCAGCTCGGCCTGGTACACGCGGCCAAGCTCGGCGCTGTCGGCATGGACATGCACCAGCCGCTGGCGCGGTCGCGGCGGCTCCAGCAACTGGTAGCCGTCGGTCGCGATGTCGCCCAGGCGGGTGCCGAACGCGAGGATCAGGTCGGCCTCGCGCACGCGCTGGGCCAGGCGCGGGTTGACGCCCAGGCTCAGGTGGCCAGCATAGTGTTCATGGCGGTTGTCAAAGACATCCTGGCGGCGGAAGGCGCAGGCCACCGGCAGGTCCCATGCCTTGATGAAGGCGGCAAAGTCGGCTGCCGCTTCGGCGGTCCAGCCCGCGCCGCCGGCGATCACCAGCGGGCGTTCGGCGCCGGCCAGCGCGGCGCGCAGTGCCTGGGCATCTTCGTGCGACGGTGAGGCCGTGACCGGCCGGTACGGTGCCGCATCGGCGCATTCGCACAAGCCGTCGAGCACGTCCTCGGGCAGCGCCAGCACCACCGGGCCGGGCCGGCCCGAGGTCGCGCACTGGAAGGCCCGGGCTACCAGTTCCGGGATGCGCGCGGGGTCATCGATCTGCGCCACCCACTTGGTCATGCCACCGAACATCGCTACATAGTCCACTTCCTGGAACGCCTCGCGCCCCACGTGCTGGCGCGCGATCTGGCCGACGAACAGGATCATCGGCGTCGAATCCTGCGCGGCGATATGCACGCCGATACTGGCATGTGTGGCGCCCGGGCCGCGGGTCACGAAGCAGATGCCGGGGCGGCCGGTCAGCTTGCCGTCGGCCTCGGCCATGTTCGCCGCCGCACCCTCATGCTTGCAAACCACCAGGTCGATGGCGGGCTGGTCGTGCAGCGCATCCAGCACGTCGAGGAAGCTCTCGCCCGGCACGCAGTAGATGCGATCGGCGCCATGCAGGCGCAATGCGTCCACCAAAACGCGGCCGCCGGTGCGCTGGATTAGCGTCCGGGGTTCGGATGAATGGGCGGGGGACAACGCGGATTGTGGGGTCATGGCGGGTCAGCAGATACGGGTGGGGATGCACAGCGCAGATTGTTGCCTTGGGCCCGCCGCCACTGCCCGCGTCTTCCTGCATGCCTGCTATGCAGAAAACGCAAGGCTCGACCCGCCGCCGGGCGGTAGATTGCTGGCAGGCCGCAAAGCGGCCCCACAAAGAAAATCAGGAGACAACCCTCATGCCAGACCTCACCTGCCCGCAGGACGCCTGCCTTGCGCGACGGATTGCCCCGCGCCTGGCCCTGGCCTCGCTCGCCGCGCTGGCCATCGCCGCCCTGCCCGCCAAGCCGGCGTGGGCGCAGGACGGCTGGCCCGCCAAGCCCATCACCTATATCGTGCCGTTCGCGGCCGGCGGTTCCACCGACGTGCTCGGCCGCCTGATCGGCCAGCGGCTGTCGCAAGCGCTCGGCCAGCCCGTGGTGATCGAGAACCGCCCCGGCGCCGGCGGCAATGTCGGCTCCGACTACGTCGCCAAGGCGGCGCCGGACGGCTACACGCTGGTCGGCGGGACCATCAGTTCCCATGCGATCAACGTCAGCCTGTACCCGAAGATGCCGTATGACCCGGTGAAGAACTTCCAGCCGGTGGCGCTGATCGGCACCCTGCCCAACGTGCTGGTGGTCAACGCCAACAGCCCTTGGAAATCGGTGCAGGACGTGATCGCCGCGGCCAAGGCGCGCCCGAGCGGGGTCAGCTTCGGTTCATCCGGCAACGGTACCTCGCAGCACCTGTCCGGTGAGCTGTTTGCCTCGATGGCCGGCCTGAAGCTCCTGCATGTGCCGTTCAAGGGCAGCAGCCCCGCCGTCCAGGCCCTGCTCGGCAACCAGGTCGACATGGTGTTCGAGAACAGCATCGCCGCGATGCCGCTGATCCAGGCCGGCAAGCTGCGCGCGCTGGCCAGCACCGGGCCGCGCCGTGCCCCTGAGTTGCCCGACGTGCCTACCGTGGCCGAGAGCGGCCTGAAGAGCTATGAGATCGTGTCGTGGCAGGCGATCTTCGCGCCGGCCGGCACGCCAATGCCGATCATCAACCGGCTCGCTGCCGAGATCGGCAAGATCATCCGCGAGCCCGAGGTGCGCAACCGCCTGGTGAACATGGGCATCGAGCCGTCCGGCGCGGGACCCGCCGAGCTGTCCGCGTTCCAGAAGGCCGAGGTCGCCAAGTGGGGCAAACTGGTCAAGAGCGCCGGCATCCGCCTGGAGTAGGCACCTGCCCCCGACCATCACTAAAGACATGAGCGAACACCATATCCCTACCGCGGCGCTGCACCGCTGGGTCAACGAACTCTGGCTCGCGGCCGGCTCCGACGCCCACGAGGCGCGCCTCACCGCCGACCACCTGGTAGGCGCCAACCTGAGCGGCCACGATTCGCACGGCGTGGGCATGATCCCCAAGTACGTGCTGTCGTGGCAGGCGGACGAGCTGCAGCTGAACCGCAACGTCAGCGTGCTGCACGACGCCGGCAGCATGCTCAGCCTCGACGCCAACCGCGGCATGGGCCAGGCCGTGACCGAGGAAGCCATGGCGCTGGCCATCGAGCGCGCCAGGGCGCACGGGGTTTGCGTAATGGGCCTGCGACAGTCGCACCATCTCGGGCGGGTCGGGCACTGGGCCGAACAGGCGTGCGCGGCCGGCATGATCTCGATCCACTTCGTCAACGTGCTGTCCAAGCCCATCGTCGCCCCGCACGGCGGCTGCGAGGCGCGCTTCGGCACCAACCCCTTCACGATCGGCGTGCCCGTGGCCGGGGCACCGCCGCTGGTGCTCGACTTCGCCACCAGCGCGATCGCGCTGGGCAAGGTGCGGGTGGCCAACAACAAGGGCGTTGACGTGCCGGCCGGCTGCCTGCTCGATGCGGATGGTGTGCCGACCACGAGGCCGGGGGTGATGTTTCCCGGCGAGGGCGAGGCGCAGGGCGCGCTGCAGGCGTTCGGCGGCGAGTCCGGCGGCCATAAGGGCTACGCGCTGGCGGTCATGTGCGAGCTGCTCGGCGCCGCCGTGACGGGCGGCCACACCATCCGCCCCGAGACGCTGACCCACCGCCACGCGGTCTGGAACAACATGCTGGCGATCGTGTTCGACCCTGAGCGGCTGGGCACCAGCACCAGCTTCGGCGATGAGGTCCAGGCCTTTGCCGACTGGGTCCGCTCATCGCGGCTGCAGGCGGGCCATGCCGGAATCGCCCTGCCCGGCGAGCCCGAACGGCAGCGCCGGCGCGAACGTGCCGAAACCATCCCGGTCGACAGCGGCACGCTCGCTCAGCTCGATGACGCCGCGGCGCGGGTGCAGTCCATACGCGGCACCTCGCCCGGGCCGCTGTCGCGCCTGGCGGCCTAGTTCGCCCCACTATCGATCCTGCTCCCCCAGCCAATCCCGACAAAAGGAAAAGACGCCATGCCCACGCCCCCCCAACCTCGTCCGCCGTACTCGCCGCTGCCCAACGCCTTCCGAAACGCCGTGCTGGCACAGCAGCGGCAGATCGGCTTATGGTGCTCGCTGGCCAGCCCGGTCACCGCCGAGATCATCGGCCTGGCCGGCTTCGACTGGCTGCTGCTCGATACCGAGCATGCCCCCAACGATCCGCTGACGCTGCTGCCGCAGCTGATGGCGCTGAAAGACAGCCCCAGCGCCCCCGTGGTCAGGCCGCCATGGAACGACCCGGTACTGCTCAAGCGCCTGCTCGACCTTGGCTTCTACAACTTCCTGATTCCGTTCGTGGAGAGCGCCGAACAGGCGCGCCAGGCGGTGTCAGCCACACGCTACCCGCCGCTGGGCACGCGCGGCGTGTCGATGACGCAGCGCAGTAACCGCTATGGCACGGTGCCCGGCTACTTCGAACAGATCAACGACAACATTTGCGTGCTCGTCCAGATCGAGAGCCGCAAGGGCGTCGATGCCGCCGAGGAAATCTCCGCGGTCGAAGGCGTGGATGGCATCTTCATCGGTCCGAACGACCTGGCCGCGGCATGCGGCCACCTGGGCAATCCCAACCACCCCGAGGTACAGGCCGAGATCGCGCGCATCTTCGCCGCCGCGCAGCGGGCCGGCAAGGCGGTCGGCACGCTGACGCCGGTGGAAGCCGACGCGCGGCGCTACCTGGATATGGGGGCCAGCTTCGTCGCCGTGGGGCTGGACCACGTGCTGCTGCGACAGGCCACGCAGGCGCTGCGTGAGCGCTTCACTGACTGACGACCGGAAACTGCGCTCAGACCAGGCGCGCGCCCGGCCAAGCCCCCGACATCACGGTATTGCGGACCGACTGGCGCACGGTCTGCATGATGTCCCACAGCTCTGGCACCGGCGGCCGGTTGCGCGCGGTGGCCAGCGCTACCTGCCGCGTCACAACCGGCTCGACCAGCCTGGCGCAGCGCAGCCGCCCCTGGGCCACGCGGTCCGCCACCGCGGCAAACGGCAGCAGCGTGGCGCCGCAGCCGTCTTCCACCAGCCGCATCGAGACGGTATTCGACGCATCGCACTCCATCGCCAGCTGCAGCGACTTGCCCGCACGCGCGACCAGGTTCTCGGCCAGCACGCGCAGGCCGTGGCCGGTGCTCGGCAGGATCAGCGGCACCTCGTCCAGGCTGGCGCAGCGAAAGCTCGGCCCGATATGGCCCCATGACGTCGGCGTGACCAGAGTCAGGTCTTCCTCCAGCAGCACGTCGACCTTGAGTGCGCCGTGCTGGTCCGGCAGGTAGATCAGCGCGACGTCGATTTCGCCGGCGGCCAGCCATCCCAGCAGCGGGCTGGCGAGCCCTTCGACAAAGCGCACGCGGGTGGCGGGAAAGCGCTGCTTGACGGCCGTGCCGATGCTGGCGAACGCGGTGTTGGCGATGGTCGGCTGCGCCGCGATGATCAGCTGCGCGGGGCCTTGCGCGGTCGACGCCCGGATCGCCTCGCGCGCCTCGGCGAGCGTGGCCGAGACTTGCCGCGCATACCCGAGCAGGGTCTGGCCCGACTCGGTCAGGATCATGCCGCGGCCGGTGCGATGGAACAGCCGGGTGTCGAGATTGGCTTCCAGTCGGGCGATCTGCCGGCTGACGGTGGACTGGTCGGCGCCCTGCTCGAGCGCCGCACGGGAGATGCTGCCCGTGCTGGCTACGCAGACGAAGCAGGCCAGGTCTTCAGAATTCAATGGAGCAGGAGCATTTGCGCTCATGTATTGCACATTCCGGGGTGCGTGTTGGTGAGGGACCGGCATGCGCCAGGCGTCCACACGCGCGGACGCACGCCTGCGAACCGGCTGTCGTGCCAGGCCGATTTTAACCGTGCGGCACCCTGAGGCGGCAACCGTGTGCTGGCTTGAACACGCCTTGGTTTGGCACTAAGTTGGATTCACATCCGGGGGGATCCGCACGAAGCAGGAGCAAACATGGCCACCGCACTTTCCGTCGTCAAGGCCGCTTACGACGCCTTCGGGCGCGGCGATGTCGCAGCCATTCTCGATCTCGTTGCCGACGACGTGGACTGGAAGCTGCTGGGGCCGCCCGCAATCCCCTACGCCGGGCAGCGCAGTAGCAAAGCTGACGTGGCGCGTTTCTTCGCGGAGGTTGGGCAAGCGGACGACACGCAACTCTTCGAGCCGCGCGAGTTCATCGAGGCTGGCGAACACGTGACCGTGCTGGGATTCGAACGGTTCATGGCGCGCCAGCAAGGGAAACTGGTCGAAACCGACTGGATTCATGTCTTTACAGTTCGTGGCGGCAAGATCACGCGCTGGCGCGGTTGCTACGATACCGCTGCGCGCTTTCTGTAAGGCGCGGTGACTGGAACGGCACCTGTCGTCGCACAGGTCTCCGCCAAGCCAACACCGCGGATATGTATTCGTGCACTGGAGACGACGCTATCCATCTTGCGACGGCGGCGAACGAATCGGCTTCGAAGGCCTTTCCATTGGTTGGCATCGGTGCCTCGGCTGGCGGACTCGACGTTGCAGATCGCCATTTCGGCTAATGGCGACCACTAATTCCGCGAATGCGGGTGCCAGCCAGGACAGATTGATACGATGAAGATGAAAAAGGCCCTTTGCCTGGCCAGCGCTCGAGAGCGCTACGGAGGGAGGGCTCACGGTTGACCAGTCGCGGTGTGAACGCGGATGACCAGAATGGCCCTATTGTTGGGACCTCTCGCGAATTCATACGCATGTCTCTACCGAACAATCACCCTCCCCGATCGCCTTGCCCCACCAGCAATGGAATTTCGTCGACACCGCCTCGGCGTAGCCCGCGTTAGCCGAATTAATGGCCCGCCCAGCCGCACTAGCTGAATCGCTGGACATGCGCGCTAACGAGCGTTGCTCTTGCACCACGGCCAATAACGCGTCGCGGCGGCTTTTTTCCACATAGAGATCAAAGGGCTAAAACCATGTGATTGCTAGCGGATATAGCGGTCACCGCTAGCGGATTTCATGATCGCCAACAGCGGCAGCCAGAGAATTGCTATTCCGCGCGAATCTTCGCCTCCGCCACGATCTTGGCGGAGCGAACCATGTCCTCCTTCTGAAATCGCGCGAAGTCTTCCGGCGTGCCTGGCGACAGTAAGTAGCCTTGCTCGACGAGGCGGGTGCGGAGATCCGACGCTAGCGCTTTATTGACCGCAGCGTTAAGCCGCTTTGTCACGTCGGCTGGCAAATTCGACGGACCCCATAAGCCGTACCAGGAGTAGAACTCGTAGCCTGGCACGGTTTCAGCGACCGTGGGCACATCAGGCATCGAAGGCAGCCGATCCCTCGATGTCACGGCAACTACGCGGACCATGCCACTCTTGTGATACGACATGACACCTAGCACCGGATCAATGAAGCCATCGATCGCGCCACCGATGAGATCCTGATAGGCGGGTGCGGAGCCTTTATAGGGAACGACCAGATAATCGATCTTGCCCGCGCGCTTAAGCAATTCCGTGGACAAGTGTCCCGCCGAGGCTTGCGATCCGATCGCGAAGGACATCTTCCCCGGATGCGCCTGCGCGTAGGAAATCAGCTCCTTAATGTTCCGGATCGGCAGTTTCTTATTGACCGATACGGCTAGCGGGCCTTTACCCACTAGGGCAATGGGCGTGAAGTCTTTTACCACGTCGTAGGGCGACGACTTCAACGTCATTGGCGTGGTAGTGAAGGTGGATGCGCTGAACAACAGCGTGTATCCGTCCGCGGCACTTTTGGCTACGGCATCGCCACCGATCACGCCTTGCCCGCCAGGACGGTTTTCGACGATGAAGCTTTGTCCAGTTTCCTCCGACAGCTTCTGCGCGAGCATGCGGCCCACGGTATCGGTCGGCCCGCCCGGCGGAAATGGAATGATGACTTTTACTGCCTTGGACGGGTAGCCTTGGGCTGAGGCGAGCACGCTGGCGCCAAGAAGCAGTGCGCCTGCGACGGAGCGAAGATAGGATTGGTACAGCCTTTTGAACAGCATGGTGTGTCTCCTCTGTTTCGACTGCGAATGCGCTACCGTTGGCGGCAGGCACGCAGCCATGCCACCACGCGGTAACGCAACAGGCAATAGGATGGCTGGGCAATGCGCAGCCTGTTCCTCGCCGTTGCGATAGATTTCGCTTCTCTTTGTGGTATAGGAGGATGCGGCGACCTCAGGGTTGTGCCAGCGCCGCCATCTCGGCGAAGAGATCCGCCTTACCCTCGAAGCCGATGCCAGGCAGTTCCGGCATAGTGATGTGGCCGTCGATCACCTTCACCCCGTCCGGGAAGCCCCCATAGGGTTGGAAAAGATCGGGATAGCTCTCATTGCCACCGAGGCCCAGACCAGCGGCGATGTTGAGAGACATCTGGTGTCCACCATGCGGGATACAGCGGCTCGGCGACCAACCATGGGTCCTCAGAACTTCCAGGGTTCGCTCGTACTCGACCAGTCCGTAGGACAACGCGCAATCGAACTGGAGGTAGTCGCGATCGGGACGCATGCCGCCATACCGAATCAGGTTGCGAGCATCCTGATGGCTGAACAGATTCTCACCTGTGGCCATTGCTCCCGGATAGTACTCGGCCAACGTAGCCTGCAGGTGATAGTCGAGGGGATCACCGGCTTCCTCGTACCAGAACAGCGGGAAGTCGCGCAGCATCTTGGCGTAGGCAATGGCAGTATCGAGATCGAATCGTCCGTTCGCATCGACAGCAAGTTTCGCGTCAGAGCCGATTTCCTGAAGTACCGCTTCGATGCGCAGTCGGTCCTCCTCGACGCTCGCACCGCCAATCTTCATCTTGACCACGTTGTAGCCGCGCTTGAGGTAAGAGCGCATTTCCGAGCGGAGCGCATCCAGACCTTTACCGGGGTAATAGTAGCCGCCGGCCGCGTACACAAACACGCGCGGGTTAGCTTGGACACCATGCCGGTCGGCCAGGAACTGGAAGAGCGGCTTGCCAGCAAGCTTAGCCACGGCGTCCCACACAGCCATGTCGATCGTACCCACTGCGACTGAGCGCTCGCCGTGACCGCCGGGCTTCTCGTTAGACATCGCGGCCGCCCACACGCGCGTGGGATCGAGATTGGTGCCGCTATCGTCAAGCAGCGAGTCGGGATCGGCTTCCAGAATGCGCGAGGCAAATCGTTCGCGGATCAGGCCACCCTGACCGTAGCGGCCGTTCGAGTTGAAGCCATAGCCGATGACGCGCTTCCCGTCACGAACGGCGTCAGTCACCACCGCGACAAGGCTGCTCGTCATTTTCGAGAAATCGATGTAGGCGTTGCGAATCGGTGACGAAATCGGCTTCGTCACCTCAAGGATGTCAATAATGCGTACGGACATTGCTATCTCCGGTATCTGTGTTGGGTGCCTGCCGGCGTAGTGGTGCGGTTCAGGTACGGCACTAAAGTGAGCCACCACCGCAGATCACGATCTGCTGGCCGGTAATGGCCCCCGCGTCTGGCCCGAGCAGGAAGCTCACCAGCCCAGCGACTTCTTCCGGACTGATAAAGCGGCCAATCGGGGGCACGCGTGGGGGTGTTCCCTGGCGGCCAGGGTCGTTAAGCATCGGGGTCTCCGTGGCACCCGGTGCTACGACATTGACGGTGATCCCGCGCGGGGCCAGTTCCGCTGCCCACGAGCGGGCCATGCCGACCAAAGCCGCCTTGGTCGCTGCGTACTGGCTGCGTCCAGGGGCCCCGGCGGCTGTACGGCTGCCGATCAGCACGATGCGTGCGCCGCGCTGCATCTTCGGCATCAACGCGTTGGCGAGCACGGCAGCCGCATCGACGTGGATGCGCCACATGCCCTCGCCGTCTTCGGGCTTGAGGTCGCCAAGCACGGCGGTTCGCATGAAGCCTGCTGCGTGGACGATGGCATCAATCCGCGGCAGCGCCGCCACGGTTGCGGCGAGCTTGGAAGCATCAGTCAGGTCGACCTCTATTGCCCGAAAGCCCTTGGTGCTGGGAGCGGCCGTGCGGTCCAGCCCGATGACTTGCCATCCGGCGTCCAGCAAGCGACGCGTGATGGCAGCGCCTATGCCGGAGCTGGATCCGGTAACGAGCGCCACACCCGTGCCGGTATTTCGAGTGGATTGATTCATGACTGCCCCTTTGGGAACGAATGGCCCCTCTCTTGGCGCGGCATGATTGCGGCGCCAAGAGGCCTTGCGCGTATCTGCTTCAGGATCAGGCGGCTGCTGGTTGCGTGATGCCGGCGTGTGCCAAGGCGGATTTGATTGCGGCCAACTCAGCAGCCGAAGGGGCGTGGGTCGGCGGACGCACCGTCCCATCGCGAAGGATGCCAGCCAACGCCATGGCCGCTTTCATGCGGCCGTGCGCCTCGCCAGTCGGCTCGCCGGCGCCATATACCGCGTCCTTAAGGGGGTTGATCAACGCTTGCACACGCATTGCCTCACGCAAGTCGCCGGCCTTGACGGCTTTGAGCAGGTCATTGATCAGACCGGGGATCAGCGATGCGAAGCCAACCAATGCACCGTCCAGGCCCTGCACCATCGACGCCAACAGGTATTCGTCGTGGCACGTCATGAGAACCTTGGTCGGATCGGCCTCGCGGATCGCCTTGATGTCACGCGCGTACTTGTTCATCTCGCGCTCGCCCATCTTGAAGGCCTTGACGTACGGCAGCTTGGCAAGTTCGGCAAGCAATTCGCTGGAGTAGGATCCTCGCGTCCAAGCCGGGTAAATATGCACCACCAACGGCAGGCCGCTGGCCTTGCCAATGGCTTCGAAGTAGTCGAGGCAGTGTTCCGGCTTGAAGCCGAAGCGCAGCCAATGGTGCGGCGGCATGATATCGAGTCCCGCGGCGCCCGCTTCCGTGGCCCAACCGGCCTGTTCCACGGCATCGTTGATGCCTTCACATACAATGGACGAAATGACCGGGCAGATTCCCTTGGTGGCGTCCGCGGTGATGCGCGTCACTTCGGCGCGCTCACGCGGTGTCAGTGAGAAAACCTCTCCTGTGTGACCATTGGTCATCAATGCAGTCACGCCTTCCTGAGCACCGAGCCACTTGGCAAAGCGCCGCAATTCCGGTTCGTTGATGCTGTAGTCCGCGTTGAAGGGAACCGCGATGGCAGGAATGATGCCGTGGAAGTTGATATCGGACACGTTTGTCTCCAGGGAAAAAGCTAGCGCCTAAGGCGCAGACGAGGGGTTGGGGAAGAAGCGGGCGGCATATCGGGAGCGATAAAGCCACCAGAAGATTGCAGCGAGCGGGAGAGGCTGGCCGCGGCCTCGACGACTGCAGGCGCCATGGCGGATTCGAATTCATCGAGAGAAGTGTTCAAGGCAGGTGCAGCGACGCTAAGTCCAGCGATGGGCACTCCGTCCACATCGAGCACCGGGGCGGCGACCACAAAAAGGCCGGACACCGTTTCCTGGTTAGAGACTGCGTAGCCCTGAGCACGCACCGACTTCAGGCGTTCAAGAATGGTGTCGAGGTCCGTCTGCGTGGTCGGTGTCAGCTTTTGACGCGGCTGTGCCTCAAGCACGCGGATCTGCGTCTGCTCTGGCAGCCAGGCAAGGATCGCATAACCGACAGCCGTGGAATAAGCGGGTATCCTGCTGCCGATGCGGATATCCACCCCGAGGCGCGTCAGCCCCGCCAGGACACGCTCGGTGTATAAGACATCCGCGCCATCGAGGACGCCAACGGAGGCGGCTTCATTGACCTCTCCGACCAACTCGCGGAGGATCGGCCGTGCACGCGTACGAAGATCCGCATGGGCAATGGCGTTGAAGCCAAGGTCTAATACTTTCAGGGAAAGCCTGAACAGGCGTGTGTCGGGCACGCGTTGTACGTACCCGATGTCAACCAGCGTGTTGAGAAACCGGAATGCCGTGGCGTTATCCAGTCCAGAGCGGCGTGCCACTTCGGCCATCGTCAGTTCGGACTCCTGGGCCGAGAACGCTTCGAGGATGCGAAAGCCCTTCGCCAGCGACTGCACCGTGTTCTTGGATGCGTCGCCTGCGCTGGTCGTCTTCGAAGCGGATCGGAAGGATTTCTCGGTTGCCATGTCAATCTCCACTGTGAGTTCGGATTCCGAATTTTAATTCGGGAACTGCACAGAGGAAAGCCCAGAAAGGTGTCGTCACGAGCCGTAGCATCCTTCTACTCATCCGCCCGGTAAAAATTCGGATTGCGAATTAAAGTTCGGAATACTGGCTTAAGAATCGCCAGTTGCCTGGCTTACTTCTATCGCGAATCAAAATTCGGAATGCGAACTTTGATTCGCGATATGAGACATTGTAGGCAGCGCTCCCCTGCTTTCGCAAGGATGAAGAAATCGGGGTTTCTACTGAGTCGGCCTATGACTCGCCGATTCGAGGCAGTCTTTTGCTCGCTTGCTTAAACAGCCATGCATACTTAGCCGTCAATCTTGTGCCGTAAAATGCACATGCGCGTAGAGCCAAATCGGCCCGAAATCAAGCCCCCAATGCGGCCGTCACACAAAGTGCGGGAGACCCAGGTTTGCCCACGCGGCGTAGCAAACACAGGGAAGCCTGGACCGACGTGAATGACGGCACCCTCCTGAACATTCACGCCTTCGCCGAGAACAATTCTCTTGTTGTCTCCACGTATCACGGCACCGGGTCATATTGAGACGTTTTCCCCTATCTCCACATCTCCGATAATCACGGCATGCTCAGACACGTATGCAGTCGGGTGTATGGATGGCTTGCAAGATCCGATTTTATGTATGGCCATGATGGCAGGGGCAACTGAGGATAGTTCATCGGTCAGCCCGGCAAAGGATTGCAGGGCGTCGGGAATGAAGCGATTTCATCGCCCACATTTACTCAACACGGATGCCTCGTGACTTGACCAAGGTATGCCAACGCGCTGACTCAGTTTGCAGGAAGCTCTTGAATGCTTGTGGCGAATTGCCAACCGGATCGAGTCCTGCCATTTTCAGCTTGGCCCGTACCCCTGCATCGGCCACGGCCGTCTGTACGGCGCTGGCAATCGCGTGCATCCGCTCCGGCGGAGTTCCCTTTGGCAGAAATACACCATTCCACTCGAGCACTTCATAAGCGTTCAACAAAAAGTCAATCTGTAGTCTGTACCGAATCCCTGAAGGATTACGTCGACATCAGCTTCTAGGGTTTTGGCGTCGCGGGCCTTGAAGGCCAGCCACTCGTATTTCATCTTGTGCCAAAGCTTCTCAATGCGATTGAGCTCCGGGCTGTACGGTGGCAGGAAGTACAACGTCAAACCTTTCCTTCGTAGCAGCCAGAGATAAGGCCGAAGTGCGCGTGCCGTGTGGACCGAGGCATTGTCGAGAATCACGGTCAGCGGCTTGCCGACGTGTTCGACCAGTAGGCCGAGGAATCCAACGAACAGCATCGAGGTCATCGTCTCCCACAACTTCACTGCAAACAGTCCTCCTGAGGAAAGCAGTGCTCCGACCACGTTCAGGCGCTTACCGCGCCGGGCTTCAATCATGTGCTGCTGCCCGACTGGTGTCCAAGCACTTCGATTCGGCTGCGCTTGCGCGAAGCCAGCTTCGTCTACGTAGGCGAGCTCGATTTCGCCACGCTTAGCTTGCTCGACCAACTCCCCGATTTCAGATTGGGCTTGTCGGAATCGCTGCTCATCCCGCTTTTTTAAACTATGCCGGGTTCGCTTCCATACCAGCCCCGCTCGCTTGAGAGCTGCTGTCAGCGTATTGCGATGAACCCGAACCCCGAACTTCTCTTCGAGTCGTGAGAGCAGTTCCGGAACTGTCAGCGCTTCCTGCGTCGCCCATGCCTTCAACTGTTCAACGTGCTCCGTCGACAGCTTGATGGGGCACCGCTGCGCGGCGCGTCTGACAGCGCTGCCATGCCTTTTTCCAACCAACGATAGCGCCTCTCGTATACCGCCTCCAACGTCAACTCCTGTCGCTTGGCTATCTCCTTGGCAGGCACGCCATCGCTAAACATCAGAATTGTCCGCGACCTGTCTCGTGTTCTTCCATCACGGCGGCTTCTCGCCAGTGCTTCAAGCTCAGTACGTTGTTCCTTCGTCAGTTTCAGCGGCTTCAATACGGACATCGTCTATGTCGCAGTTCTTATTTGATTCGATATTATAGAGGTATTTCTTGTGAACCGCTTACTCTGGCATGCCGCTCTCTGCCAAGGTCGGCGTGTTGGGTAATGCCTTCATGCGCGCTTTCGACGTGACAGCAAGGGCGCGGAGCTTCCCGCCTGTGACATATTGAAGGGTGGACGCAGTATTCCCGAAGTAGACTGCAACCTGTCCGCCCATCACATCAGTCAGCGCTGGCGCGCCTCCCTTGTACGGAACATGCAGCAATTCGATTCTGGCCTGCTCATTGAACATTTCCGCTGCCAGGTGCGATCCGGTGCCGGCGCCCGCGGACGCGTAAGTCAGCTTGCCAGGGGACTTCTTCGCGGCGGTGATGAAGTCCGAAAGTGTCTTGTAGGGCGCGTTCGAGGCCACCACGAGAATCTGCGGGGCGGTCGCGACGAGGGAGATCGGGATGAAGTCACTTGCGGGGTCGAACGGCAGTTTGCGTAGCGCTCCGTTCACCGCAAACGCAGATGCATCGTACAACACCGTATAGCCATCGGGTGCCGCCTTCGCGACCGCATCGGCGCCGATGACGCCTCCTGCCCCGGCTTGTTATCGATCACTACAGTCTGCCCAAGTATTTCTCCCATTTTCTGGGCCACGACACGCGCTGTGTTGTCGGCACCGCCACCCGCTGAATAGGGCACAACCATGCGGATCGGCTTGTCGGGGAACGCGAAGGCGCTGAGCGGCACCGCCGCAGCAAGAATCGCCAGGCCTTTGCCAAGGCGCTGCAGGGTCGTTTTCATGTTGTCTCCAGATTTTTGTTGGTTCGGACCGGCTATGCGGTCTCGAATCCGTATAGCAAGGCAGGGTTGTCCACCAGGATGCGCCGCCGCACGTCATCCGTGCCGGCCCAGTGGGCCAGCAGGTCATACAGCAAGGCATCGTCCGGCTTGACGCGGGTCTCTGTTGAGTGAGGCCAGTCACTGCCCCACACCAGCCGTTCCGGCGCGGTGCGTACCCATGCCCTCGCCAGCGGGTCGATGTCCGCATAGTGCCCGGCAGCGCCCACGACGGAATCCAGGTACGCGCCGGACAGCTTCAGCCACGCATTGCCGCGCGCCAGCAACTCGGATACGAATGCAAACGCAGGGTGCGCTGGGCCGCCCGGCAGCGGCAGGCGGGCAAGGTGATCGAACACCAGCGGCGTGCGAAGGCGTTCCAAAAGGTCGCGGTGAGCGACAATCTGATCTGCGGTCCAGTGCAATTGCAGATGCCATCCCAGCCCCGCAACACGATTGGCAAGTTCTTCGACCATCTCGAAGCCCACCACCGCGTGCGCCTCGGTGTAGAGAGAAAACCGGATGCCACGGATGCCACCTACATGCAGAGAGTGCAGGGTTTCGTCTGTCACATCGGGCCGTACCACGGCAACGCCGCGGGCACTGGCGATACCCAATTTCCGGATCGCATCGAGCGTGGCGCTGTTGTCTGTGCCGTAGCAGCGAGGCTGCACGATGACTGCGCGGCTGGTGCCAAGCAGCGCTTGCACGCCACGGTAGTCGTCCACGGTGGCATTGGCCACCACGGGTGCAATCGCCGCGAAGCGCGGGTCGTAGATGTGCAGGTGGGCGTCACAGGCGTTGGCGAGCGCGGCGCTGTGTGGCGCGCAGCTTGCCGAACTGTTCGACACCGGCGGGATCGGGCCGCCGTAGCGGGATTCAGGCATGCCGTGCCAGCCTGTCCGCAGCTTCACGGACCCTGTCCCCGTGCTGATCGAGCGCGGGGGCGGCGAACGGTTCCGGACCGGGGGTGCGCCCAAACTTCACGGCACGCGTGAAGCCGCGATAACGGCCAACCACGGGGTGTTCGAACGTTGCCAGCATCTCTTCCGCGGTGACCTGGGGAAAATCGAACATGTCCTCCACCGAGCGAGCGGCCGCGCATGGCACCTCCTCGCCGAATATGGCCTCCCATTCGAGCGCCGAACGCTCCTGCAGGGCCGCGTGCAGCCGGGGCACAATTTCCTCGTGATGCTCGGCACGCTTGCGTACGCTGTCGTAGCGATCGGTCTCCAGGAGTTCAACCAGGCCAGTTTTCTCGCAAAGTGCTTTCCAGAAATGCGGCGTGTTGGCCGAGATATAGATGTAGCCGTCCCGCGTGGGATGAATCCCGGTAATGCCGCCGGAGCGCATGTCGCGCCCGATTTCTTTCGGCTCCGATTCGGCCCAGACCATCCGCGCCGACTGCATAGTCAGCGCCGCGCGCAGCAGCGACACGCCCACATACTGCCCTGTCCCGCTCTTCTCCCGTTCATAGAGCGCCGAAGACACCGCGCCCGCGACCAGCGCCGAGGCATAGTAGTCCACCACGGAGCCGTACAGAATCTCCGGCGGTCCCCCGTCCTTTCCCTGCAGTGTGCACATGCCTGTCATCGTCTGCAGCACCTGGTCGTAGCCGGCCTTGTCCTTCAGCGGCCCTGTCTCGCCATAGCCGCTGACAGCGCAGTAAATCAGCCGTGGATTGAGAGTCTTGAGTTGTTCGTACCCAATGCCAAGCCGACCAGGTACGCTGGGGCGGAAGTTATGCACAAGCACATCGGCATGGCGCACCAGCGCCAACAGTCGCTGGAAATCGTCCGGATTCTTCAGGTCAAGCACGACTCCGAGTTTACTTCGATTGACACCGAGGAAGGCTCGGCTTTCGGCTTCGAGCGTCGACGGGTATTTACGAAGATTGTCACCCACGCGCGGCTCGACCTTGATGACGTCCGCGCCCTGGTCTGCGAGCAGTGAGCAGCCATACGGTCCAGCGATATAGGCGCTCAGGTCGAGCACGCGCACGCCGCTCAGTGGACCTGGCTGTCCCGCCCGGTTTGAGCCGAAGACGTCTTCCCCGGCAGTGGTGTTTGTTTGCATACAGCCTCCGAATCAGGTAGGGGTTCAGTCCGCGACAATGTTCTGCTGTTTGGCCAACGCCTTCCACCGGACCACGTCGGCCGCAATCGTCTCGGCGAACTGTTCGGGGCTAACGGGCTTCGCCTCGGCGCCTTCCTTAAGGATCGCCGCCTTAACGGCTGGCTTCGCCAACGCCTGATTCACCGCCGCATTGAGCCGCTTGACGACTGCCTGCGGTGTACCTGCCGGCGCGAGAAAGCCCCACCAGAGTTCAAACTCGTACCCGGGGACGGCGCTCGCCATCGGCACCAAATCCGGCGCGACAGGGCTTGGCTTCAGGCTCGTGATCCCCACGGCCCGCACCTTGCCGGCCCGGACCATTGGCAGCAGCGAAGGACCGCTAGAGATCAGCACCTGGGTCTGGTTGCCGATCAGGTCGGTGATGGCGGGGCCCATGCCACGGTAGGGTACGTGGGTAATGGCCAGCTTGCCGGCCTTGGCCTTGAGCAGCTCGGTACCGAACTGGTTCACGCTGCCGGGGCCGGACGATGCGTAGTTGAACTTGCCCGGATTGGCGCGGATTGCATTGATCAGCTCCTGCGGAGTCTTCGCTGGAAAGTCGTTGCTGACCGCCACGATGAACGGTCCCTTGGCCACCATCGCCACCGGCGCAAAGCTCTTGACCGCATCGTATGGCAGCTTGCTCTGAACCGCCGTATTGGTTGTCATGCTCGACGAGACCGCGACCAGCGTATAGCCGTCCGGCGCTGCCTTGGCAGCCATCCCGGTTCCCGTGTTGCCGCTCGCTCCGGGGCGGTTATCGATGACCACTGGCTGCTTCAGTTCCTCGCCAATCTCCTTCGCCACGATACGGGCGAAGATGTCGTTGGAGCCCCCAGGCGGATACGGCACGATGATCGTGATGGGCTTGGACGGATAGGGGGTCTCGGCGGCGGCCTCTGCCGACACCGTCAGTGCGCCGAACGCAGCGATCAGCCCGAAGCATGCGGCGGCACGACGCGATATTGAGGTCGTCATGTTTTGTCTCCTGTATGGCTTTATGTGGGTCTGTGATGCGGTCTCAGGCAGCGATCAGTCCGAGCCGCCTGGCGATCTCGACAGTGGCCTGTGCACGCCGGACGAAGGGACCGTCGATCATCTTTCCATCCACGACGTAGGCCCCGATGCCGTCGGCCTGCGCCTTGGCTGCAGCCGCCACGACCCGCAGCGCGTGCGCGATCTCGTCGTCGGACGGGCGATAGACATCGTTTGCCAGCGCGATCTGGCTTGGGTGGATGCAGCTCTTGCCCAGAAAGCCCATTTGCCTGGACACCTCTGCCTCGTCGCGGAAGCCTTCAGCATCGCGTATGTTGGCAAACACCGTGTCATAGGCGTAGACGTTGGCTTCGGCAGCTGCCATCCGTACTGCGAACATGGCCGATGCGATCGCCGCGGAGTTGCGCCGATGGATGCCGGCTGGCTCGAACAGATCGCCCAGCCCAAGCTGCAGGCCAGCCACGCGGGGATGTGCGCCCGCGAGTTCGGCGGCGCAGCGCAGCGCCTTTGGCGACTCGATATTCAGTAGCAACCCGACTTTCGCATCCTCGTCGGTGAAGCCGTTGTCCCGTTCCGCCCGTTCGATCGCCGCCGCCACGCTGCGGACCTCGTCGGCGCTCTCCGGCTTTGGCAGGTTGACCAGGTGCAGGCCTGGCACCACCACCGCGGCCAGGTCGGCCTCGCAATGGCCGCTGTCGAGGCCATTGACGCGAACGATCAGGGTCTTCGCCGTCGAGCGAGTCTCCGGGGAACGCAGTAGTTGCGACAGCAGATCGCGGGCCTCGGCCTTCTTTTCTTCGGCAACCGCATCCTCCAGATCGAAGGACAGCGCATCCGCGTCGCTTGCGAGCGCCTTGGCGAAAAACTCGGGTCGTGAACCGGGGACGAACAGCTTGCTTCTCATGGCCAACACCGTATCTACGTGGGGTGAAAAGCAGTTTGGCCTAACCGCAAGGAAAGATAAACTATACTTTTCTACGTTCGCACAATAGAAATTTTATGGAAACAAGCTATCTCAAGGCGTTCAGTCTGGTCGTGGAAACCGGCACGCTGGCCGAAGCCGCGAGACGGCTCAATGTGACGCCGGCGGCGGTCTCCCAACAGATCCAGGTGCTGGAGCGTGAACTAGGCACTGAGTTATTGGCACGGGCCGGACGTACCGTAGCGCCCACCGAGTCAGGGCGCCGCCTCGCTGCGCGCTGTGTCTCGCTGCTCAGGGAAGTCGATGAGTTAAGGGGGTGGGTGAACCAGGCGGACGCGGTGCGCGAACTTCGTATCGGTACTATCAATACGGCGCTCCACAGTCTCCTGCCGGATGCGCTCGCGCGTTTTACGGCCAAGCATCCGGGCGTGTCCGTCCACATCAGATCTGCCATGTCAGGCGAGCTCTACGACGCTGTCAAGCAATCGGAGTTGGACGCCGCCGTCTGCCTGCACCCGCCCTTCTCCATCCCCAAAGCCTTTGCCTGGGAACTGCTGCGCAAGGAACCGCTGGTCGTGCTTGCAGCCCAGCGGGACAGGGAAGCGGATCCGCATGAACTGCTGCGCACCAGGCCGCTGATCCGCTATGACCGTAGCCTTGGCGGAGGCAAGCAGGCCAACGACTACCTGCGCAAGGCCGGCATTACCCCGTCGCAGGAACGCTTTGAGCTGAGTTCCCTACTCGCCATCGCCATGATGGTGGATCGTGGTCTCGGGGTGTCACTGGTCCCGGATATCGCCTCGCCGCTGACTGCCGGCCTGCGTATTGCGAAGCTCCATCTACCGTCGGAACCAGAGCCGCGTCGGTTCGGCCTGCTGTGGCGACGGACCTCGCCCTGCGCCAGTCTGATCAGATCCTTCCTTGAGCAGGCTCGCCTCGCGGCTAAGGTGTAGCTGATTTATGCGCGGAATACAGAACGAAGGCGCTCAGGGATTGGCCTAAACGCGGGGGCGCGGTTTAAGCCGTACAGTCCACAAGCGCAAATGGCACAATCTTCCGGTCAAGGGGATATCACCGCCTGAAATTGTCTATGTCCTCGCCATTGAGAACGGCACATCGATAGTTAGCGAGATACCGGAAGAAACAGCTGTTGCCGTGAAGTGAAGTAATCGCGGGTCTTCCGCAATTTGTGTGACGACGACGATCTCGCGCTGAAGGAAGTTTTAGCGTGGAACGGGGTCGTCACCGGCGCCCACCACCATTTTTCTTGATGACCATGTGGGCGAATCTGGTAGCCTTCTGCCGCCCGCACGGTCTCACCCGCCGCGATGGCGATCGGACCAGCTTGTCCAGCGGGACAAGGCAGGCCGCTCTTTCAGTTTGGCTTCATTACCCGCAGCCGCAGAAGCTCGATGCTCGCGCGGCCATACATCTGACGCTTGAGGAACTTGAGCCGGTTGACGTGACCCTCGGTCTGGCCATTGCTCCAAGTCAGTTTGAAGGCCGCCCGCACGGCCGGTAAGTCGGCGCGCAGGCTTTGCGCGAATCTGCGCATTTCCACAGCGTCGCAGCGTGACAGACGCTTTAGCCATCGATCGAACTGCCTCGGACTTCGCCGGTGCATGAGGCCGAGAAACTCCCGCGCAAGGCTGCGAACTTCGCCCACCACGGGTTCGATCTTGCACAGCGCCTGCATGAGGCGCTCGTGGTCCGCACTCCTGGGCTCCTCGACGGCGAGCTTCCTCCATCCGACAAGCCATCCGAACACGCGCCGGGCCGACGGGCACGGCATCGTGCGCACGGGTGGCTGGAGAAGCGGTGCCTTGCCCAGCGGAAAGAGGAGGCGGACCACGCAATTCTGCACGGCGGCGCGACTGCCTGTATAACCTCGCTGCTTGAGTTCTTGCCAGATCAGTTCAGGAAAGCGACAGCCCTGGGCGATTCGTTCCTCGATATAGCTGAGATGGGTATCCAAAGGCGTCGGACCTCGCGCCCTGGGTGCACGCTCAGGGAAGGCCCCCGCGGTGGCGAAGTTGCGCACGGTTCGATGGTCGATTGAGAGCTCGCGCGCGATTCCTTTCATCGTGCTGCCTTGGGCGCTTAGCGCCATCACCCGCTCATACAGGGCCAGCCGCGTGGCGCGCCGCTGATCGCTCAGGCGCTGCCATGACCACAGTGAGTCGCGGCTCAGCACCCGCTGCCGGCCAAGCGTCACGCCACCGACCTCGACTTGCTGCGCGGCTTCGCGCAGTTGCGGCCCGAGCCGGCACAGCAACCTCTCGACGTTGTCGCGCAGGTTGCATAGTAGATGCCAGCGATCGGAGACTTGCCTGGCTGCCGGCAGTGCGATGTCGACCGCCTCGGAGTAGGCGCCCGCCCGATCCCTGGCGACGATCTCGATCGATCGGTGTGCACGCATCCACACGGTCACCGCAGTTGATTCCCTGCCGGCAAACACTTCGATCGGCTCACGTCGCTCCAAATCGACGATGATCGTTCCGTATTGGTGACCGCGCGCGATCGCCCAGTCATCGATGCCGACGACCCGCGGTCGTGGTTTGCGCTTGCGCCCAGAAGCCCTGCGCAACTCCCGCGGCACGGTGTCGGCACTGGTGCGCAAGCCCAAGGCGTTGGCAAGCCGGGCGGCCGCCTCACCACCGAGGGCGTGGCCCAGCGCGTGCAACGCCCGAGCCTGCGATCGCGTACGACGTTGATGCCGACCGGCCAGTGCGTGGAGGTTCTCGGCAAACGTACGACGCGGGCAGCCGGCGTTCGCACACTTGAAGCGACGCACCTCAACGGCGAGAACGACCCGCTGCTCGAGCATCGGTCGTTCTTCCAGCCTGCGCACATAGCTGCCGTGGATTCGGTTACTCCAATGACGGCAGGCAGGACAAGCTGCCGCGCGAACCGTACTGCAGGCTTCGACAGTGATGGTATCCCCTCGCGCGTCGCTGGAGACGAAGCGCTTACTCACACGGGCGAGGATACGATCGATCCCACCGAGAACTTGGCTTGCCTCGTATTCCAAGGAGGGGCCGCTGCGGTAGCAGGCAAGCCAAATCTAAACCAACAACTTTACGTTAGAGGACTGAAATGTCATACCCCCCTTGCCAATACTGGCCTGCTGTCGGCCTTCTTCCTGTGGCACGCCCGTGACACCATGGACTGGCTGTTATATGCTCCAATCCACACTTGCCTCCCAGTCCGGCTACACAAGAACAAGGCATCAGCCAAACCTGCATGTTCAAATTCATCGGGCGTTTTCGACAGCGGCTGCGCTACCTGGACCTGAGCCTGAAGGCCAGCCGGTCCGTCCGGATCCGGGTCGTCGAGCGGCCCGGCTTGTGGATGGGCGCTCAGCAGCTCGAAACCATGCTGGCCGATATGCGCGGCATCGTGCGGCGGGGAATCGGCAAGGATCTCGATTACGGGGTGCTTTCCGGCGACCCTGAAAGGCTGCGGCGGGCCGTGATCACGCTGCTTTATGACCGGGACAGCGGCCAGCCGATTGCGTTCAATGCGCTGTCGGTCATGCCGATCGAGATCAAGGGACGGCCGGCCGAGGCGATTCACCTTGGGCTGGTGATGGTCGATCCGGGCTATCGCACACAAGGACTGTCCTGGGTGCTGTACGGGCTGACCTGCATCCTGCTTTTCTTCCGCCGCGGCCTGCGCCCGATCTGGATCAGCAATGTGACCCAGGTGCCGGCCATTATCGGCAAGGTTGCCGAGGTCTTTGTCACGGCCTATCCCAACCCCTTCGAGCCGTCGCGGCGCAGCTTTGAACACCTGAGCGTGGCCCGCGAGATCATGAAATCGCATCGGCATGTCTTTGGGGTTGACCGGGCGGCGGGATTTGACGAGGCGCGCTTCGTGATTACCGATGCCTATACGGGCGGCTCGGACAATCTCAAGAAGACGTTCGACCAGGCGCCGAAGCATCGGGACGAGCGCGCCAACGAACTCTGCCAGCGGGAACTTGATTACCAGCGCGGCGACGATTTCCTGCAAATCGCCTGCCTGGACCTGGCCAGCGCACGGAAATACCTGTTGCGGGAAATCCCTCGGGACTCCCTGCCCGCCATCCTTTATCAGATTGCGTTCCTGGCTGTCGGTCGGATCGTGCTGCCATTGTTCCACTGGCTGAATCCGCGCGAGCCGATGGGAGTCCTGCGCGCAAGGAAAAGCCAATGATTCCACCCTTTTCATACGAGGAATTCACCACCCGCAACATCGGTTTCGTGACCGACGCAGAACAGCAGCAGTTGCGCAGTGCACGGGTGCTGATCTGCGGTGTCGGCGGCATGGGCGGCGCCTGCCTGCAGGCGCTGGCACGGGTGGGCATTGGCGGCTTTGCGCTGGCGGACTTCGATGCGTTCGACGTGTCGAACCTGAACCGCCAGGTGTTTGCCAGCCTGGATACCGTTGGCGTGAACAAGGTCGAGGCCACCGTGGCGCAGATCCGGCGCATCAACCCGGAACTTGCCATCGAGACCTTCGGCGCGGAGTGGACCGACAAGCTCGATGAACTGCTGAGCCGTTACAAGATCGTGGTCAACGGCATGGATGACATGGCCGCGGGCATCGCGCTCTATCGCAAGGCGCGGAAGCATGGTGCGACCGTCATCGACGCCTATACCGCTCCCCTGCCCTCCGTCACGGTCGTCCGGCCGCAAGATCCCCGGCCCGAGGAGCGTCTTGCCTATCCCACGGCCGGCATGGACTGGAAGTCCCTGACGCCGGAGGTCAGGCAGGAATGCCTGGGCAAGGAACTGGAATATGTGATGGTCAACTCGAGTTCCGTCCGGCATGTGGAGCTTGGCATCGCCAAGGACCTGCTGACCGGCAAGCGCAAGCGCATGTCGTTTGCGCCAATGGTGATCACCACGGGCAACCTGATGGCGTTCGAAGCGATCAAGCTGGTGCTCGGCCGGCCGCGGCTGGCCGGTGTGCGCGGCTATTTCTTCAATCCCTGGAGCATGCGTGTCGAGACGCCGCGCAATGCGCTGACGGCGTGGGCCGTGCGCGCGCTGGTACGGCGCTTCATGGCGAGGTTGATGCGAGATGAGGGTTGACGCGTGATTGACGCCCTGGCAAGCGATGTGGCCGTTACCTGGCTCGGCGCGGTGGGCTGCGGGCTCTACCTGCATTTCCTTTGGTCCCGGCGCGAGGCCGGGGCCGCCACCGGCCTGTTCCTGTTCGGGGTGCTGACGGCGCTGCTGGCGGTCCGGGGCTTTTCCTGGCTGTTTGGCGGCACGCTGCTTGCGCAGCTGGTGTTTGCCGCGGCAACCTTGCTGCCCATTGCCATGACCCTGTTTGCCGAGCGCCTGGTGCGGCGCCACCACCCGTTCTGGCTGAAGCTGCTGGCGCTGGGTGTGTCGGTGGTGTTCTTCGTCATCAATCTCTTTACCGATCTGTCGGGCAATACGCCGCTGCCGCTGGCGTTCCTTGGCTGCTTCGCCGTGGTCACGGCAAGCAATGGCTGGTTCCTGCTGTGGCAGCGCGATGCCGAGCTGTCCGACAACGAGGAACGCCTGGCCCGGGCGGTGGTGGTGGTCGTGGCCCTGGCCGTCCCGCTCGCGGCCACTGACTTCCGCGAGGAACTCGGCCATGTGCCGGTTCGCCTCGGTGCGCTGGGGGCGCTGGCATTCGTCTATGTGTTCCTGAACCTGTCGGAATCGCAGCGGGTCGTGCGCGGGCTGCTCGCGCATATCGCAGCCGCCCTGCTCTTCGCCGTCGTGCTGGCCAGCGTGATGGCACTGGCTTCGCGCGGGGCCGGCCCGGGCTTTGCCGAGGCTGGCGTGCGCGGCATGCCCGTTGCCATCGCATGGGTGCTGCTGACGGCCATTTTTGTCCGCATTCGCGCCGTTTCACTGGCGGGCGATGGCAATGCATTCCTGCGCTGGCTGCTCCACGTCCGGCTGGATACGCCAGAGGGTTTCCTGCATTCGCTCAGGCGCCTGCCGCAAACCGCCGACCATGTGGTGCTCGGCAACGCGGAGCTTGCTGGCTACGCGCTGGACGCGCTGTTCAACCTGGCCGGCAAGCGGCGTGAGCCCGTGTCGATCGGCGACGCCAGGGCGTGGGCCAGGATCCGGGAAGGCGATCGGGTCGAGGCCGCGGAGCAGCTGGTGGACCTGCTCGAGCGCCACGAAATGACCCATGCCCTGCTGATCGCGCGCCAGCCCGCGCAGGTGGTGCTGTTGAACCTGCCGCAAGGCGCCAACGCAGCCATTGGCGAGCTGCGCGCGGCGGTGATCCTGCGGCTGGCGCGTCATCTCGGGCAGCGGGAGGCCGCATGACAACCGTGCTGCGTGAAGGCGATTTCGACGCGTTCTTCGAGGCGCCCTTCGCCTGCTATGGCCGCGATACCCATTTTGTCTCGCCGATGAAGGGGGATCTTGCGCGCGCGCTGGACCCGGCGAAGAACCCGCTGTTCCGGCAGTTTGCGCGCCGCACCTGGTTCACCGCCCATCGGGACGGACGGATCGTGGGCCGTATCCTGGCCCATATCCACGATGCATCCAATCAGCAATACGGCCAGAAGCGCGGCTACTTCGGCATGTTCGACTGCATCGATGACGTGGAGGTCGCGCAAGCCCTGCTCGACGCGGCGGCGGGCTGGGTGAAGCACAACGGCTGTGACGAACTGGCTGGCAGTTTCAACCTGACGATCACGCAGATGATCGGCATCGTCACCGAGGGCTTCGAGCATCCGCCATACACCTACCAGGAATACACGCCGCCGCATATTGCCAGGCTGCTCCAGGCATGCGGTTTCGAGCCGTTCTTTCCGATGCGCACGTTCGAGCTCGACGTGCGCAGCTACGATCCGCAGCAGTTGATCGGGAGCAAGCAACGCGCGCTGCTGGATGATCCCGCCTGGCAATTCGAGCCGATCCGGCGGCGCGGCTTTGACCGGCGCCTGCTGGATGCATGCGCTGTCCTGAACGATGGTTTTGCCAGCAACCCGATGTTCGTGCCGCTGACTGAGGAGGAATTCCTGTTTCCCTGCGCCGGCATGATGTGGATCATCGACGAGCGCCTGTCCTATACCGCTTATTTCAACGGGGAACCGATCGGGGTGCTGCTGTGCGTGCCGGACCTCAATCCGTTTCTGCGCGCCACCGGCTTCCGCCTGAAGCTGTCCACGCTCTGGCATCTGATCAGGTTCCGCGCCAGCCGCAAGCGTGCGGCGATCATTTTTTTTTCCGTGCGCAGGGACTACCACAGCCGCGGCGTCAACGCCGTCATGCTGCACCATCTGCTCAAGGCCATGCGCGGTGCCGGGTACTCGCACCTGGGCATCAGCTGGGTATCGGATTCGAACGGCGCCAGCCAGAAGCAAATGGAGAAGATGGGCGCCAGGCCACTGCATCGGCTGCATCTCTTCAGGAAGGCCATAGTGTCCTGTTCCGCAGATACCTTGCCATGAAATCGCCCAGTTGGCCGCCATGCGTCGTTGCTCGTCGTTGCCATAGCTACGGCTATGGCGCCTCCTCGCGCCTAGCCTGACGGCCAACTGGCCGATTTCATTTTGGCAAGCTATCTACGGAATAGGATACTAGCGACATGCTCACACGCGATCAGCAACTCACCCTCGTTGCCCAGGCAGGTCGCGCTCCCAGCGCGCACAATATCCAGCCCGCCCGCTGGCGCTTTGCCGGCGACAAGGTTGAACTGTTTGAAGACTCTGCGCGATGGCTAACCGTGGGCGACCCCACCGGGCGGGACAACCAGATCGCCCTGGGCATGGCCTGGGAAGGCATGGCCATGGCGCTGTCGACGCTCGGGTTGGGGCTCACGCAGCCTGCGGTCTCCGGCCTGCCCTACCCGCCCGCTACCCTGGGCCTGCGCCCGGCCGCATCTGGCCTGATCACATCAGGTGCTAGCCCGGATCCCCTTGCCGACTTCGTGGATGCGCGCCGCGCCTATCGAGGCAAGTTTCTCCGCGCGACCCCGCCGCAGATCAAGTCGTTGGGCGAATGCGCTGCGGCCAACGCGGAGTTCGTCACGCTGGCGAGCGAGAACAGCACGGCGCAAATCGCCAATTGGTATGACGACGCCGCTGCTGCGGGATTGAATGACCCACGGTTTGCCGAGGAGCTCTATCACTGGCTGCGCTTGTCACCGCATGATCCAGGCTGGCCGCGCGACGGGCTTTCGGCCGAGTGCATGGCGCTGTCGCGGTGGGAAGCCTGGGGCGCGTCGATTGCGCTGAGCCCCCGTGTGGTCCGGCTGCTCTCGGCGCTATCGCTGACCCGCCTGCTGGCATCGGAAAGCGCAAAAGTGAAAAGCGCGGCCCGGATCGTCCTGATTCATGCCGCACCCGACGTCACGAGCTTTGACGTCGGGCGCCGCTGGTACCGGTTCTGGCTGGCCATGACCGCCAGGGGTTTTGCCGGCGTGCCGATGTCGGCGCTGGCCGATTCAGCTGGCCATGCCGCCGTGCTTGCCGAAAGCCAGCGCTTGCCGCGCGGAAACCGGCTCGTGAACATCATGCGCTTTGGGCCGGTGCCGGTCCGGGACATCCCGCGAAGCGCAAGACTCCCCACCGCAGAACTGATGCACGCATCCTGATCCAACGACGCTTGCGCGGCTGGGGGCGCGATCCTGGCTATGCCTGCTCGCGCACCTCGGCGAAGGCGCGGACGGGGAAAGCCGCCGCGTCCCGCGCCTTCAGCGGGATGGAAAAGAAGCGAAACGGCACGCCATGCAAGCGCGACAGTCCGGTGAGGTTCTCGACGATCAGGATGCCCCGCCCCAGAAGCCGGGTGTGCGCCGGGCGTTCCGGATCCTGGGTGGAGTCGACGTTCGCGCAGTCAACCCCGAACAAGGCAATGCCCGCATCGCAGAGCCGGCCAATCACGTCGCGTGAGACAAACGGGTGCGATCGATAGATCTCCGTTCCCCAATGGCGATCCCAGTCGAAATTCACCAGCACGGCCCGGCCAGCGAGATGCTCGGGAAACTGCAGGTCATCCCACGCAAATTGCTGCCCGGGGGTCGCGTGGCGGGCATCGATGACCACGCCGTCTAGCACCAGCCGGCTGAGATCTAGAGCAGCAATGTCTTCCGCGCCTTCGAAGCGGTGACGGGGTGCATCCAGCTTGGTGCCGACGGATGTCTGGAACGCCACCTCGGAAATCTCGAACGAGGCTTTGCCCTCGTAGTGCCAGCCTGATTGCGCATGCGTCATGAACGGCCGGATATGCGCGGTCAGTTCGACCGCTTCGCCGGTTTCGCGCTTGAAGAGGACACCAGGCATCCCGTCGTGGAACACATGAGAGAGATCGACAATCATCTTCTGCGCTCCAACCTGATTGCGCTGAACTGATGCTACTGCCGTGCCTTCAGGCGGGTCAAGCCGCCAAAGGGGGCATCGTGAGCCGTTCAGTCTGACCCGGGCAACACGCAAGGCTAAAGCAGCTTCAGGAATTCCAGCAGCGCATCCTTGTCGCTTTCGGCAAGGGTCGAGAACGCCTTTTCATGGCCGCGGTTGTCGCGCCCCGCTGTCGCCGTGTCGTAGAGCACGGGTTTCGACCACGGCTGGTAGCTGGCCGGATAGGCCCAGGTACCGTCCGCTTCGAGCTTGCCGGCGATGCCCAGCTTGCCATAGTCCAGTGCATGACCGCCGACCCAGAAGCGCCTGGGCCGCGCCCGCGGATGCATGAGATGCCAGAGCGTGGGCACGGAGCCGTTATGAAGGTACGGCGCCGTCGCCCACACGCCGGAGAGGATGGGCGCGACATAGCCCCCGGTGTTTGCCGCGTCGATATGCTTGCCCAGCTCGGAGCGCGAGATGGCTTGCAGCAGGCCGGGGTCGATCGCTTGCCAGCGTGTCGGGTCAGTACCGATATCCGCTTGTGCCACCAGCCGGTTGGGGAAGCTTACAAGGCGCGGGCGCTCCGTGTCCTGGCTGTAGCTGCCGTGGCACTGGGCACAGTTGGCATCAAAGACGGCGCGGCCGCGCGCGGCGCGGGGGCGGTCAACCGGGCCGGGGAACCGCGGCGGCGTGTAGCCCGCCATGAACCGCATGACGTCTTCCACCTGCGGAATGGCGCGGCCGGCGCGATCCGGCGGCATGCCCATGGTCGGCACGGTGAAGAAGGCCACGATATGCGCCAGCCGCCCGGCATCATCGGCGGCACCGGGCGCTACCGGCGCAAAGCGCGGCGCGCCCTTGCTGGTATAGACGCCGTCGTAGAGCAGAGAAGAGCGCAGGCTGCGGTAGCCCAGTTCCGGAATCGAGGTGGAGCCGCTGGCGGCCGTGCCCGCTGAGAGAAGATGAAACTGGAACTTGAGTGCCGCGACACCATTGGTGCTGCCGGCCGCGCCGTTGCTGAACGGCAGCGGCTCGTCACCGCTGGCTTCGAGTTCCGCCACCCGCTTCACCAGCCGCGGCCAGACGAATTTCCGGAGGGTATCCAGTTCCTCCTTGCTTGTGTCGGGGTAAAGCTGCTGGATGGCTGAGAGGAGCTTTTCCGGATCGGATTTCACCCGCTTCACCGCCTGATAGACCGCGGCGACGAAGGCGTCGAGGTTGAGGGAGGTATTCGGCAGCCCCAGCCAGACATCGTTGGTAGGACGCCCGTTCTTCCCGTAGGTGATGCCCGCATGGCACGATGCGCATCCCAGGTTGGACGCCTCCAGGCGGATCTTCGGGATGTCCCGGCCGATCATTCCGCTGACCACGCCCAGGGGCTTGTCGAACCTGGGCTGTTGCTGGCGCGGCCAGTTGCGGACCGCATCGGGATAGATGAAGCCAAACTCGCGCAGCGCCCGGCGCAAGGCGTCCTGGGTGAGCGGAACGCCGGGGCCGCCGGCAAGCAGCAGCGCCGTCGTTGCCAGCTTCCACGGCAGCGCATTGGTCTCCAGGGTATCGGTGCTCAGGCCGCCGAAGTCATCGAAGACAAAGCGCGCCGCGCCGAGGTCATCGGCTCGATCCCCGGCCCTGAAGTCCCGCATGACCGCGGATTCGCCTTCAGCATAGCCGCGCAGGAAATCGCATCCCGACAGCGAAGCCAGGAGCAGACCGATCGCGAGCACGCGTACAAGAGGCATCGTAGTCAACGTCCGACAGTGCGCGCCAGGGAAATCCGGACCGCGCCGCGCTGATGGTAGCCGACGATCCGTGCTGTCTCAAGCCAACCGCTGCAGCCAGGCCACTGCCCAGGTGGCGCCGCGGCGATCTGCCGGGGCAGCCTTGCCCGGCGGGCGCCGTTACCCCGTTACCATCACCACGTGCGCCTGCATCGGCCCGGCCAATGGACCGGCGCCGTAAGCCTCCAGGAACGCCTGTTCGCAATGGTCGGTTGCCCGGCCGAGAGCATCCGGCCCGCGCCGCTCCAGGTCGGCGCGCAACGGCGTGCCCTGGCAGAATGCCACCGCCGGGATGCGGGCGGCGCTGGCGCGGCTGGTTGCCGCGACGGTTTCAAAGACCGGGGATGACTGGAATCCGCCCAGGCGCAGGTCCTGCTCGATGGTGGCCTGGCTGTGGTAGCCATGCGGGACGCGGGCCATGAACTCGGGCGGTGCGTCGGGAAACAGCGTGGCGAGTGCCCCGGTGACATCGCGGGCAAAGGCGTTGAATTCCAGCCGGTCCCAGACATTGAAGATCAGCGTGCCGCCCGGCACCAGCACGCGGCGGGCTTCAGCGAAGGCGCGGCCCTTGTCCGGGAAGAACATCACGCCAAACTGGCAGGCGACCATGTCGAAGCTGGCATCGGCAAACGGCAGCGCCATGGCGTCGGCCTCGCGCCATTGCACCGGGCGGCTGGTGCCGGCCTGCTCCGCCCGCGCCAGCATCGGCGCGTTGAGGTCGGTGGCAACGATCACGGTATCGGCCGGCAGCCGCCCGGCGATTTCCCGGGTCAGCACGCCGGTGCCGGCGGCCAGTTCCAGCACCCGCCGCGGCTGCAGCGCGGCGATGCGGGCAGCCATGTCGGCAGCGTATGGCGCAAAGAGCATCGGCACCATCAAGGCCTCATAGACTTCGGGAATCGCGCCCGCGAAGACCTTGTCCGAGTGTTGCAAGTCCATGAAACCCCCTGCCCTGGCGTGAAAGGTGCCGGCATCGCCTGACTGGGTGTAGGACACATTGCGGCGAAAGTAAACCGTGGCGGCCAGACCTAATCCCGGATGCGCGGCATCCAGCCGCTGCCGCGCGTGCGCGGATCGACCGGCAGCTGGCGCTGCAGCGCGGCCTTGGCCAGCATGTGGGCACTGATCGGCGCGGTCAGGAACAGGAAGGCGGTCACCAGCAGTTCATGCAGGCTGGCATCGCCCCGGAAGCTGAAGTACGCCACCGAGGCCAGCACCACCCCGCCCACGCCCAGCGTGGTCGACTTGGTCGGCCCATGCAGCCGCATGAAGAAGTCCGGCAGCCGGAACAGCCCGATCGCCCCGACCAGCATGAACACGCTGCCCACCAGCAGCAGCGCGCACACGATGAATTCCGCAACAGGATGCAGCATCCGGCGCTCCCTAGTATTCGATGATGTCGCCGCGCTGCAGGTACTTGGACAGCGCCACGGTGCCGACGAAGCCCATCACCGCGATCAGCAGCGCGGCCTCGAAGAACAGTGCCGAATCCAGGCTGATGCCGAGCACCACGATCAGCGCGATGGCGTTGATATTCAGCGTGTCCAGCGCCACGATGCGGTCCGGCAGGCTGGGTCCGCGCAGCAGGCGCGCCAGGGTCAGCAGGAAGGCCAGGCCCAGGATCACCAGGCAGACCGGTATCACGATGGCAAGCATTGGAAGATCTCCTTGAGCGGGGTTTCATAGCGCGACTTGATGAGCTCGACCAGCGCGGCCTCTTCCTCCAGGTCCAGCACGTGCACGAGCAAGGCGCGGCGGTCGTCGCTCAGCTCTGCGCACAGCGTGCCGGGGCTGAGCGAGACGATGCTGATCAGTGCGGTGGTGGCGAGTTCGTGCTCGACATCGAGCGGCACCACGATAAAGGCGGGGCGCAGGCGCGTGGTGGGGCCCAGCACCATGATGGCCACTTCCACGTTAGCTTTCACGATATCGAACAGCACATGGATGCTGAGCCGCAGGATCAGGTCGGGCCGCGACAAGCGGAACGCGCCCAGCACCAGCCAGCGGTCGGCCAGCCGGCCGATGGCCCAGCCGAGCAGTGCCCCCAGCAGCCAGTGCCCGGGGGCCAGGCTGTTGGTCAGCAGCAGCCACATGATCATCAGGATCAGGCTCAGCCAGGGATGGGGAAGCAGGCGCTGCAGCATGGCTTACCCCGGCTGCCCGGGCAGCACTGCCCGGAGATAGGCGGCGCGGTCCAGCAGCTGCGCCGCCGCGTCAGCCACATAGTCGCTGACCGGCCGCGCGCATACCGTCAGCGCGACATTGCCCGCCAGCAGCAGTGCGCAGCAGGCCAGCTTGCGCGCGTCGGGCCGCACGCGCACGCGTGCCGCGCCGGGATGGTCTTCGTCGAGGTATTCATCCCCTTCCGGCACGCGCTCCGCCTCATGCGGCAGCCGCCACAGCAGCCGCGTGCCGGTGCGGGACACGGCAATCAGCAGCAGCAGGCCCGACACCAGCACCGCGGGCCACAGCGCCGGCACCCACGGCGGCGGGGTCGCGCGCAGGACCATGAGCTTGCCGAGGAAGCCCGACAGCGGCGGCAGCCCCACCGCTGCCACCACGCCCACCAGGTACAGCAGCCCGGCCAACCGCGAGGCACTGACCGGGGCCCCGTCCTCGCGCGCCGGCTCCGGCTCCAGCGCGTCGGCCAGCAGGAACAGCGCGGCGGTGCACAGCGTGGTGCTGAGCAGGTAGAACATCGCCGCGGCCCAGCCGGCTTGCGTCTGCATCGATAAGCAGGCGGCCAGCAACCCGACCGATGTCACCACCAGGTAGCTGGTCATCGCGCGCAGCGTGCCGGCAGCGACCGCGCCCAGCGCGCCGACCGCCAGCGTGACCAGCGCCAGCACGAACACCCAGTCATGCAGGAATGGCCCCAGCAGCCCCTGCGGGCCGCCGAAGATCAGCGCATCGCAACGCAGCATCGCGTAGATGCCGACCTTGGTCATGATGGCAAACAGCGCTGCGACCGGGCCGGTGGCGCTGGCGTAGGCGCGCGGCAGCCAGAAATACAGCGGGAACAGCGCCGCCTTCAGCGCAAAGACCAGCATCAGCATGGCGCCGGCGGCCACCGCCAGCGGCAGGTCCTGGGCCGGCAGGCCGGCCAGGCGCAGGCCCAGGTGCGCCATGTTCAGCGTGCCCGAAATCCCGTACAGCACGCCGACCGCCACCAGGAAGAATGAGGACGCCACCAGGTTCAGGATCACATAGTGCAGCCCGGCGCCGATGCGCGCCCGCCCTGCCCCATGCACCAGCAGTGCATAGGACGCGATCAGCAGGATCTCGAAGAAGACGAACAGGTTGAACAGGTCGCCCGCCAGGAAGGCGCCATTCAGGCCCATCAGCTGGAACTGGAACAGCGCATGGAAATGCCGGCCCTGCCGGGCCGTGGCCTCTCCCGCCGCCGCCAGCGCGGCGACGGCCAGCACCACGGTCAGCGCCAGCATCATCGCGCCGGTGCGGTCCAGCTGCAGCACGATGCCGAACGGCGCGGGCCAGTTGCCCATCGCATAGACCGCAATCTCGCCGGTAGCCGCCTGGCGCAGCAGGTGCACCGCCACTGGCGCCAGCAAGAGCGTGGCCACGGCGCAGACGATGCGCTGCGCGCGCAGCCGCTGGGCCGGCATCGCGCTCAGCAGCGCACCGGCAAACATGGGGATCAGGATGGGCAGCAGCACAGTGTGGTTCATGGCCGCGTCTCCTGACTGCCGCCATCGGCAGCGCGCCCCTCGGGCCGGCCGGCGGCGTCGACATGATCGCTGCCGGTAAGCCCCAGCGAGCGCAGCGCCAGCACCACCGCGAACGCCGTCATGCCGAACGCGATCACGATGGCGGTCAGCACCAGTGCCTGGGGCAGCGGGTCGGCATAGCTGGCGCCCGCCACGATCACCGGCGGCCGGCCGATCGACAGGCGCCCCATGCCCAGCAGGAACAGGCTGACCGCATACGACAGCAGCGTCAGTCCCAGCACCACGGTGAAGACGCGCTCGCGCAGCAGCAGGTAGATGCCGCCCGCGGCCAGGATGCCGATGGTGATGGCGTAGAGCGCGGCCATCAGGCGTCCTCCGCGGCCTGGGCCGGCGGCAGGTTGCGCACGCCCAGGTGCGATACGATCACCAGCGTGGTTCCCGTCACGGTGCAGAAGACTCCCAGGTCAAAGATCATCGCCGTGGCCAGCTCCACCTCGCCGATGCCAGGTATGTGGAAATGCCCGAAGGCGGTGGTCAGGAATGGATAGCCGAAGGCCAGGCTGCCCAGCCCGGTCAGGCCCGCCAGCAGGATGCCCGCGCCGGCAATGGCGCGATAGTCCGGCGCGATGCGCGCTTCGGTCCAGCGCACGCCGCTGGCAACGTACTGCAGCAGCAGCGCCACCGACGTGATCAGCGCCGCGACAAAGCCGCCGCCCGGCAGGTTGTGCCCGCGCAGCAGGATATAGACCGCCACCAGCAGCGTCAGCGGCAGCATCAGCCGCGCCAGCATGGCCAGCAGCAGCGGATGCGCCTGGCTGCTCCACGGCAGGCCATCGGGCGCTGCCGACGGCGTGTCCAGCCGCATGCCCTTGAGCAGCGCCTGCACCGCCAGCCCTGCGATCAGCAGCACGCAGATCTCGCCCATGGTGTCGAAGCCCCGGAAATCCACCAGCAGCACGTTGACCACATTGTGCCCGCCGCCGCCCGGCACGGACTGGTCGATGTAGAAGGCAGACACCGGCTCATAGGGCCGCGTCATCACGGCGTAGGCCGCCACCGCCAGCAAGGTGCCGCCGCCAAGCGCCAGCACCATATCCCGCCCACGGCGCGCAGCCCCGGCGCGCTCCGGCGTCTCGCGCGGCAGGTAGAACAGCGCCAGCACCAGCAGCAGGATCGTCACCACCTCCACCGAGATCTGCGTCAGCGCCAGGTCCGGCGCGGAGAACCGCAGGAACGCCATCGACACCATCAACCCGCAGCCGCCCAGCAGCACCAGCGCGAACAGCCGCTGGCGGTGCGTCACCACCACGCCCACCGCGCACAGCCCGAGCAGCGCCAGCGTGGCGGCGCCGATCAGGTCGATGGCGCCCGCCGGCACGCTGCCACCGAGCCATTCCAGGTCGGCCAGGAAGTATGCCGGCACGGCCAGCAGCGCCAGCAGCATCCAGGCGACATAGGTCTGCAGCGAGCCGTTCTCCAGCCAGTGCGTGACGGCCGCGGCAAAGCGTTCCAGCGCATGCATGCCATGTTCGAACGACTGGCGTGCGCTCAGGTGGCTGATCGCCTGTTGCAGGCGCCTCAGCGCGTCGCGGCGCAGGAAGAACAGCGCCGCGCCCACGGCCATCGACACCAGGCTCATCAGCAGCGGCAGGTTGATCCCGTGCCACAGGTTCAGGCTGTACTCCGGCAGGGGTGCGCGCAGCGTGGCCAGCGAAGCCGCCGCCAGCAGGTCGCCCACCGTATAGGCCGGCACCAGACCGACCACCAGGCAGATCACCACCAGGAACTCCACCGGCACCTTCATGAAGCGCGGCGGCTCGTGCGGCGGGTAGTTGGGCAAGTCGGGCTGCCGGGCGCCGAAGAACACGCCGTAGATAAAGCGCAGCGAGTAGGCCATCGTCAGCGCCCCCGCCAGCGTCGCCGTGGTCGGGATCACCCAGTTGAAGTCGCCCAGCAGGCCCTGCGCCAGGGTCTCGCCGAAGAACATCTCCTTGCTGAGGAAGCCATTGAACAACGGCACCCCCGCCATCGACAGCGATGCCACGATGGCCAGCACCGCGGTGTGCGGCATATAGCGCGCCAGCCCGTGCAGGCGGTCCAGGTCGCGCGTGCCGGTTTCATGGTCGATGATGCCGGCCGCCATGAACAGCGACGCCTTGAACACCGCGTGGTTGATGATATGGAAGATGGCCGCCACCGTGCTGAGCTGGGTATCGAGCCCGAACAGCAGCGTGATCAGGCCCAGGTGGCTGATGGTGGAATAAGCCAGCAGCCCTTTCAGGTCCCGCTGCAGCAGCGCCAGGCCGGCGCCCACGATCAGCGTGGCCAGCCCCGTCATGCTGACCAGGTAGAACCAGCTGTTGGTGCCGTCCAGCACCGGATAGAGCCGCGCCAGCAGGAACACGCCGGCCTTGACCATCGTGGCCGAGTGCAGGTAGGCCGAGACCGGCGTGGGCGCGGCCATGGCATGCGGCAGCCAGAAGCTGAACGGGAACTGCGCTGACTTGGTGAAGACCGCCAGCAGGACCAGCACCAGCATCGGCAGGTACAGCGGGTGGTGCTGCACCTTGCCGGCCTGCGCCAGCACCTCGGACAGCTCGAAGCTGCCGCAGATATGGCCCAGCAGCAGCACCCCTGCCAGCAGCGCCAGCCCGCCGCCGCCCGTGACCGCCAGCGCCATGCGCGCGCCCTGGCGCGCATCGGTGCGCCATGACCAGAAGCCGATCAGCAGGAACGAGAGGATGCTGGTCAGCTCCCAGAACACCACCAGCAGCAGCAGGTTGCCGGCCAGCACCACGCCCAGCATGGCCGCCATGAACAGCAGCAGCAGGCAGAAGAAGCGCACCGCGGATTCATTGCGCGCGAGGTAGTAGCGCGCGTACAGGATCACCAGCAGGCCCACGCCGAGCACCAGCAGCGCGAACAGGAACGACAGGCCATCCAGCCGCAGCGACAGGTCCAGCCCGATCTGCGGCAGCCACGCCACGCGCCAGCCCAGCGCATGCCCCGGCTGTTCGAAGACCGCGCCGCGCAGGCTCAGCAGCAGCACCAGCGCGGCCAGCGGCAAACCGATGACGACCGGCGCCAGCAAGCGCGCGGCCCGCATGCCGATCAACCACGCCAGCGCCGCGGCCAGCAGGGGCAGCGCGATCAGCAGCACCAGCGCCATGCGCCCCCCTCAGCAGTTGCCCGGGGTCACGGCCGGCGTGTGCCGGCCGTTGACGCGCCGGGCGGCAAGCCGGGCCGATGGTGATTGTCTTGCAAATGGGGCGGTGGTCATGGGCCAGGTCCTCTATGCGGGCAGTCTTGCCCCCTACTTTCCGGATTCTGCCGGCATTGCGCAAGTCATGCTTGCCTTATTGCGCGGCGCACGAAAGAATTCATCGCTTTGCTGGAAGAATCTGAATACGCGCGGCGATGGCGCGTGCTGCGCAGCAGCGAGCGCGCGTAGTACCCTTCGACAGCGCATCTGACAGGACACCAATGAAGCGGCCTTTGTTCCTTGCGATGGCAGTGATATTCGCATTTGCCGCGGCCGTGTTGCCGATTGCGGCCAGCATGCGCGTGGCCGAAGAGGAAGTCGCCCGGCGCGAGGTGGCGCAACTGCAGATGCTTGCCAATGCTGCCGTCGCCCGCATGGGGATGGTCATGGCAGACGCCACTGGCGCGCTGCACGAAATGGAAGGCCTGCCCGACGCGCCCTGCTCCGACGGCAACCTGGCCAGCCTGAGGCGCATCACCTTCACCTTCCACCACCTGCGCGATGCCGGGCGCTATGCCGGCAATTACCGGTTGTGCTCGGCACTGCTGGGCGACGTCTTCCGGCGGCATATGACATTGCCCGAACCGGACTGGCGCGACACCCAGGGCTTTGAATACTGGTTCGACCTCGACAACCCGTTTGGCGCGCCCGGCCCCGCCATGCTGGTAGGGCGCCACGGCCACTACGTATCGGTCGACCCCAAGTCATTCGTCGACATCGTCGAGCTCGATGGCCGGCACATCGGCGCAGTCAATACTGCCACGGGCGTCTTCATCGCCACCACCACCGGCTCCGACGTGGCGCAGATGGCGCGCGAATACCAGCGCAACGCCAACGGCGCCGACGAACTCGACAATCCCGGCAGTTCCGTGCGCCGCTCCACCCGGATTCCGTTCGCGGCCGTGGTACTGGCACCGCCCACCACGCTGCTGGCCGCCTGGCCAATGCTGGTAGGCTCTTTCGTCGTGGCGGGGCTGGCGATCGGCGTGCTGCTGGCCGCGCTGGTGTTTCGCGCCATGTCGCGCCGCGTGACCATGGAGGGCGCACTGCGCAACGCCGTGCGCCGCCGCCGGCTGGAGGTGCACTACCAGCCGATCGTCGCGCTGGAAGATGGCCGCTGCGTGGGCGTGGAGGCGCTGCTGCGCTGGAAGCGCGACGGCCAGCCGGTGCCGCCAGACCTGCTGATCACGCTGGCCGAGCAGACCGGGCTGATGCCGCAGATCACTGACCACGTGCTCGACCGCGCCATCGCCGAGCTGGGCCCGCTGCTGCGCGCCCGGCCCGGATTCTATGTGTCGATCAATGTTTGCGCGGACGATGTCAGCTCGCCGCGTTTTCTCGACGTGCTTACCGCGCGCCTGCAGGTCACCGGGATCGCGCCCCGGCAGATCCGCATCGAGATCACCGAACGCAGCTTTCTGCACGCCGAGACCGCGCTCGAAGTGATCCAGGCCTTCCGCGATGCCGGGCATCCGATCTACATCGACGATTTCGGCACCGGCTACTCCAGCCTGTCCTACCTGCAGGTATTCAAGGTAGATGTGCTGAAGATCGACAAGTCCTTCATCGACACCATCGGCCGCGAGGCAGCTTCCAGCGCCGTGGCGCCGCACATCATCGCCATGGCCGAGGCGCTGGGCTTCGAGGTCGTGGCCGAGGGCATCGAGCATGAAGACCAGGCGCGCTTCCTGCGCGAGCGCGGTGCGCAGTTCGGCCAGGGGTGGCTGTTTTCACGCGCCTTGCCGGCAGACGGCCTGCAGGCGTACCTGGCATCCCCGGCGCGCCCCTGAGCGGTGACGCGCCGCGAGACGCTAGGCGCTTGCCTGGATATTGCGGGCCTTGATCAGCGCGGCCCAGCGGACCTGCTCCTCGGCAATCAGCCGGTCGAAGGCCGGCGCGTCGAGCGCCAGGATCTCTGCATCGAGCCCGGCCAGCTTGCCGCGCACGTCGGCCGTGGCCATGGCCTGCCGCAGCACCCCGCTCAGGTAGGCGATCACCTTGTCCGGGGTGCGCGCCGGCGCCGCCAGGCCATACCAGGAGCGCACCAGCACGCCGGGGTAGCCGGCCTCGGCAATGGTTGGCACCTCGGGCAGCGACTGGGTGCGCTGCCCGGCGTTGGCGGCCAGCGCGCGCACGCGCCCGGCCTTGATCAGCGGCAAGGCAATCGACTGCGACAACAGCGCGAAATGCAGCTGCCCCTGGCCCAGGTCCGGAACGGACGGCGGCTGCCCCTTGTAGCCGATATTGGCCGCCTTGATGCCGGTGGCCTCGAAGAACAGCTCCTGCCCCAGGTGGATGGAGCTGCCGGTGCCGGGGTTGGGCACATTGATGCGGCCGGGCCGTTCGCGCGCCCAGGCGACAAACTCCGCCAGCGTCCTGGCCGGCACCGATCCCGCCACCACGAATATGGCCGGCACCGCGGCCACGGCGCCGATGGCGCGGAAGTCCCTGACCCGGATCGAGGTCTGCGGATACAGGCTCTCGCTCACCGACAGCACCGGCGTGGCCGCGAGCAAGGTGTAGCCGTCCGGCTCGGCCCGCGACACGGCCTCAACGCCGATCTTGCCATCGGCGCCTGGGCGGTTTTCCACCAGGATGCGCTGCGGCATGGCCAGCGACATGCGGTCGGTGGCGGCGCGGATGGTGATATCGACCACGCCGCCGGCCGGATATGGCACCACGGCATGCACCACGCGGCCCGGGTAACCAGCCGGCGGAGGCGGCGCGGACGCGCGCGCCGCCGCTGGCAGCCATGCCGGCACGGACAGTCCCAGTGCCGCCTGCATTGTCGAAATGGTGAATTGTCTGCGGTTCATGCGGGTCTCCATGCGTGTCACGGTCTTTGCCGTTTGAAGGTCTGCGGGACGTCAGGCGCTGCGGGCATCCAGGTAAGGCCGCAGTGCCGCCAGCGCCTCGCGCGTCTGCTGCACCAGGCGGTGCATCACGGTTGCCACCGGCTCAACCTGGCGGACCCAGGCCACGCTCTGGCCGGCTGCCTCGTACATCAGCGGCACCACCGAGTGCTGTTCAACGGCTGCCAGCAGCCGCCCGGTGAGCGCCTGCTGGTATGGCATCTCCAGCGGGGCAGGCGCGCCCGGCTCCTCCCACGCGTCCGAGAAGGCGCTGCGCACCACGCGGCAAGGCTTGCCGCTATGCGCGCGCGTAATGACGGTGTCTTCGCTGCCAGCGGCGATCAGCTTGTCGGCCAGCGGGCCGGCCAGCTGTTGCTCGCTGGTGCCCAGCCACAGCGTGCCCAGCCATGCGCCTTGCGCACCCATTGCCAGCGCCGCGGCAATCTGCGCTCCGGTGCCGACCCCGCCGGCGGCCAGCACCGGCCGCCCCTGCGCCGCGGCAATGATCTGCGGCACCAGGGTGAAGGTGCCGATCGGGCCGGTATGGCCCCCGGCGTCATAGCCCTGTGCCACCAGGATATCGACGCCGGCCTCGATGGCCTTCTGCGCATGCCGCGCCGAGCCGACCAGCGCCATAGTGGTCCTGCCGGCCTTGCGCACGCGCGCCAGCGTGCCGGACCGGCGTCCCCACGCCGGCGGCAAAGACTTCGATGTCGCTCTGCGCCACGGCCTCGACCTGCTCTTCGAAGAGCGCCTGCGAGCGGACATACTGCGAGAAGAAGTTGCCCTGCGTGGCTGGCGGCACCGCGAAGCGGGCAAACAGGGTGTCGATGAATGCCTTGTGCCCTTCGGGCACCGCCGCGGCGACTGTGTCCGCATCCACCGCGCCCGGCAAGGCGGTGGGCAACAGCAGGTCCACGCCGACCGGGCGATCCGGGCACAGGCGGCGCAGGTCGCGCAGCTTGCCGGCCAGTTCGTCGGGGCCGTCGCGCGCGGCCGCGTAGACGCCAAGCCCGCCCGCATTGGAGATGGCGGCGGCCACTTCGATGCTGTGTGCCAGCCCATACACGGGCCAGCGGATGCCCAGCCGCCGGCACAGGGGATTGGTGAGCGGATCATGGCCGGCGCCCTGCTGCCGCACTTGCTCAGGCGTGTGCGTCATCATGCGGCTCCGAACAGGTCGGGTTCCAGGTCCAGGCACGGGTGGCATGGCATCGCCGCCGCGGTCTTCATCAGGTAGCGCCCGATCAGGTTCTTGTGCACCTCGCTGGTCCCCTCGCCGATCTGGTTCATCTTGGCGTCGCGCATGAAGCGCTCCAGCGGATAGGCCTTCAGGTAGCCGTTGCCGCCGAGCAATTGCAGGCAGTCCACCACCACCTTCATGCACAGGTCAGTGCTGTGCATCTTGGCGATCGAGGCATGGATCGAGGTATCGGGATCCTGCCGGTCGTAGCGCTGCGCGCAGGCATAGACCAGGCAGCGGGCGGCCTCGATGCGTGCGCCCATGTCCGCCAGCATCCACTGGATGCCCTGGTGCTCTCCCTCCGCGCGCCCGAATACCTGCCGCATATCGGCGTACTGGGCGGCGATCTGCAGCGCCCCGCTCATGCGGCCCAGCGCGATGGCGGCGTGCCCGATGCGCGCCCGCACCAGCGTGTCCTGCGCCAGCGCCATCCCCTGCCCTTCTTCACCCAACCGGTTCCCGACCGGCACGGCTACCTCATCGAAATACACCTGGGCGATCGGCACGCCGTTCCAGCCCATCTTGGGGATGGTCGGCGACACCGAGATCCCGGCGCTGGCGCGCGGCACCAGGAAGGCGCTCAGCCCCTTGCTGCCGGCCGGGCCGTCCGCCAGGCGCGCCACCACCACGTACATGTCGGCCACGCCCGCGCGGGTGATGAACTTCTTGGTGCCGTTCAGTACATAGTGGCCGCCGTCGCGGCGGACCGTGGCCTGCAGCCCGGCCAGGTCCGACCCGGCACCCGGCTCGGTCAGCGCAAAGGCCGCCTGCAGCTCGCCCGATGCCAGTTTCGGCACCACGGCACTGCACAGCGCATCCGAGCCGCCGGCGACGATCGGCCGCGACGACAGGTCCGTGCCGGTGACCAGCGACGCGGCCGTGCTGCATGCCCGCGCCAGTTCCTCGATGATGCGCACGCGCAGCAGCATCGAAGCCCCGGTGCCGCCCAGGCTGCGCGGAAAGGCGGTGGCGATGATGCCCTCGGCCGCCAGCAGCCGGAACGTGTCCCAGGCAAAAACGTCCTCGCGCCCGACCTGCTCGGCCTGCGGCCCGATCTGCTCCCGGACCAGGGCCTGGACCCGCGCCAGCATGTCGGCTTCCGGGGCTTCCAGTGAGATAAGCGGATGATGTTCGGCGTGGATTGGCATGCTGCATGTCTCCTTTTGGTCTGGCCATCGGGCACGGCCATGGCGTAGAGGGGACGATAGACGCCCCCGATGGCATCGATCAATGTCTACAATGCATAGCAGAATTCCACTGACAGCAAATCCAGGCTGACCTCGAAAACGCTCCAACATGCAAGACGAACTTACCCTGAAGGCACTTGGCATCTTTGTGGAGGTGGCCCGCACCGGCAGCGTCACCAGCGCCGCGGCACGGCTGGGGCTGGCGCAGTCGGTGGTCAGCCGGCAGGTCGCGGCGCTGGAGCGCCTGATCGGTGGCGCCCTCTTTTATCGCAACGGGCGCGGCGTGGCGCTGACTTCGCTCGCCGGCCAGTTGCTGGCGCAGGCCGTGCCACTGCTGGACGGCGCGACCGAGCTGCTGGACACCGCGCGCGGCCACGCCGGCCATGTCAGCGGCGTGGTCACCATCGGCCTGGTGCCAGCGGTGTCGCCAGCGCTGTCCAGTGCACTGCTGGCCGAGATCGGCACGCGCTATCCCGGTGTGCGTCTGCGCATCGTGGAGGGATATAGCGGCGATATCGAAACGCGCCTGTCGCAGGGCGAGATCGATCTCGGCGTGGTCAATCGCTACCGCGCCGCCGGGCGCAACAGCTACCGGCGCCTGTTCGAGACTCCGCTGATGCTGGTCGGGCACCGCGAGCGGCTGGCCGAACGGTGCCGCGAGCTGGGCATCGGGCCAGGTCCGCTGGCCACGCGGCAGCTGGCGCGTTTTCCGCTGGTGCTGCCGGTGCCGCCCAATGCCATCCGCACGCTGCTCGACGACCTCGCCACGCGGCAGAAATTCAGCCTGGCGGTGGTGATGGAAGCCGGCTCCTCCGCCGTGATCAAGCGGATCATGGCCGATCACATGGCCTTCAGCGTGCTGCCTTACCACGCCGTGGCGGAAGAACTGGCCAGCGGCCTGATGGATGCCCTGCCGCTGGGCGAGCGCGCCATGCGCCAGTCGGTGGTGCTGGCGGCCAGCAGCCTGCGTCCGTTCACCCAGGCTGCGCGCACGGTGGCGCAGTGCATCCCGGAGCTTGCCGAACGCTTCCTCGTCGATGGCACCTGGCGGCGATAGTCCCCGCGTGCGCGGGCCGGTTGTAAGATGGCTGTTCCAGGGCCTGTTCACATACCGGCGCATGGCGTCGTTGCCAGCCGCTTGCTTGGAATGACCAAGCGGCGCGACTGGCGCCTAGCCCTGCGCCGCGTATCCCCCTTGCGCGCGCACGTTTTATATGTGAACAGGCCCTGGCTTACCGCCATCACGCCTGCGCGCGCCGAAGCCGGCACGCGCGGCCATCTTCAGGAGACGCCCGTCCAATGAGCGAAGCGCTTTGTCTAGCCAGCGCCGCCGAACTGCAGCAGCGCATCCGGCGCAAGGAAATCTCGCCGGTGGAACTGACCGCTGCGGTGCTGGCGCGCGCCGAGCGGCTGCGGCCGGTGCTGAACTGCTTTATCACGCTGTGCGCGGACGAGGCCATGGCCGCGGCGCGCGCGGCGGAAGCGGAAGTGATGTCCGGCCGGCCGCTGCCCCCGCTGCACGGCATTCCCTTCACCGCCAAGGACATCGTCAACACCCGCGGCGTGCGCACCACCTTTGGCGCCGTGCCGATGCGCGACAATGTGCCGGCCGAAGACGCCGTGGCGGTGGCGCGGCTGCGCGCGCAGGGCGCGATCCTGGTCGGCAAGACCACCACGCCGGAATTTGGCTCCAAATGCCTGACTGATTCGCCGCTGTTCGGCCGCACCCGCAATGCCTGGCACGCCGGACGCACCAGTGGCGGCTCCAGCGGCGGCGCCGCGGTGGCGGTGGCCAGCGGCATCGCGCCGCTGGCGGTGGCAACCGATGGCGGCGGCTCAACGCGCATTCCTGCCGCCTGCAATGGCGTGGTGGGCATCAAGCAGAGCCAGGGGGTGATTCCGCACAGCCAGGCGCAGGACCTGTTCGGCAACCAGACCTACGTGACGCCGACCACGCGCACGGTGGCCGACACCGGCCTGATGCTGCAGGCCATGGCCGGCGAGCATGCTTGCGACCCGTGGTCGATCGGCGTGCCCGCCGCCGACTACGTGGCCGCAGCGCAGCCGCAGGGCGACCTGCGTGGCCGGCGCATCCTGTATTGCCTGGCGCCGCCGGGCCGCCCGGTGTCGGCGGACGTGGCGCACGCCTTCGAGGCCAGCCTGGACAAGCTGCGCGCGCTAGGCGCCGAACTGGAGCCGTTCGGCGGCGAAGGGTTCGACGTCGAACCCATCTGGCGTGCCATCAACCACACGGTCTGGCGCACGCGCTTTGCGCCGATCGTGGCGCAGCACCGCGCGGCGCTGAGCCCGACCTTCGTGCGCCAGGTGGAATCCGCCGCCGCATTCACCGCCGTGGAATACCAGCAGGCGATGTTCGAGCGCTCGCAGCTGTTCCTGCGCGTGCAGGCGCTGCTGGGGCGCGCCGACCTGCTCGCCATGCCCACCATCACACGCACCGCACTGCCACTGGAGCAAGACCTGTTCGGCCAGATCGAAATCAACGGCCAGGATTATCCCGATGTGCGCGCGAACTGGTTCCCCTGGACCATGCCGTTCAATATGACGGGGCATCCGGCCATCAGCCTGCCCTGCGGCTTTGGCAGCGACGGGCTGCCGATCGGGCTGCAGCTGGTCGGGCAGTTCCGTGGCGACGCGCAGCTGCTGCGTGCGGCGGCCTTGTACGAATCGGTCCATGACCTCACGGGCCAGTGGCCCACCCTGCCCTGACACCCTCTCAACATCGTTCCCTGACTGCCATGACTCATCACCTCCGATTGACGCGCCGGCTGCTGGCCATGACCGCTGTCGCCGCCGCCACCTTCGCCATGACCGCGCCGGCCGGCGCGGCCGATGCCGAGCCGATGCATATCATCGTCGGCTACGCCCCCGGCGGCGCCGCCGACAGCCTGGCGCGCCTGTATGCCGAGCAACTGCGCCAGGACGGCCACGGCACGGTGGTGGTCGAAAACCGCCCCGGCGCCTCGGCGCGCCTGGCGCTCGACTACGTGAAGCGCGCCAGGCCCGATGGCAAGACCGTGTTCATCGGCCCCTCGCCCCTGTTCACCATCTTTCCGCTGACCTACAAGAAGCTGTCATACGATGCCGACAAGGACCTGGTGCCCGCGGCGGTGCTGACCGATGTGCCGACCGCGGTCGCGACCGGCGTGCAGCAGCCTTACCAGAACATGAAGGAATACGTGAGCTGGGCCAGGCGCAACCCAGGCGGCGCCAGCCTGGGCCTGGCCACCATCGGCAGCGCCGGCCACCTGGGCACGGTGGCACTGGGCAAGGCCGAAGGCATCGCCATCACGCCCGCGCCGTATCGCGGCGCGTCGCCGATGCTGGTGGATGTGGTCAGCGGCAATGTGTCGATCGGCTGGGATGCCGTGGCCAGCATGATGCCGCTGTACAAGGGAGGCAAGCTGCGCTTCCTTGGGGTGAGCGGCACGCGCCGCGCCAAGGCGCTGCCCGAAGTGCCCACCATGAAGGAACAGGGCTTCAGCCAGTATGACCACGCCACCAGCTGGTACGGCGTGTTCGTGCCTGCCGGCACGCAGCCTGACGTGGTGGCGCAGGTGGAAAAGATGTTCCTCGCCGCCTCGGCCAACGCCGCCACCGTGGCCAAGCTGGAAGCGCTGGGCCTGGAAGTGGTGGCGCGCCCCGGCCAGGAAGGCCGCCGCCGCATCCAGCTGGAACGCGCCGCGTGGAAGCCGATCGTGGAGGCGACCGGCTTCCAGGCCGAGGACTGAGGCCCGGCCCAGCCCAGCCCAGCCCAGCCCTCAGGGCTTGGGCCGCACCGCGTCAGCGGTTCCCTGGATAAAGGCCTTGATCTTCTCGACATCGTCCGGCGTCAGCTTGCCGGTGAAGTCCGGCATGCCGCGCGCCATCGCCGGCCCCTTGAAGACCACCTTGTCCAGGTTCTCGATATAGGCGGCATCGATATAGCCCAGGTTGGGGATATTGCCGCCGCGGTCCACGCCGGGCACGCCGTGGCACAGGGCGCAGTTGCTGACGTACAGGCCGGTGCCCGCCTTGACCTGCGCCGGGTCATATTTCACGCCCTGCAGCAGCCTGGCGGCGCGGTACTCGGCAAAGGCCGGCAGCGGCGCCTTGCCGCCGAGGGCGAAGGTGTAGACCGTGCCCGGCCCCTGCCGGTTGGTGGCGCGCTGGGCCTGCCCGTAGACCCCGCCCCAACCCACGGCCACCGACACATACTGCTTGCCGTTCAACTCGAAGCTGACCGGCGCCGCCACCACGCCTGTGCCAGTGGGCGACTCCCACAGCTTGTCGCCGCTGCGCGCGTCATAGGCGACAAAGCGGCCGTCGGCGGTGCCCTGGAACACCAGGTTGCCGGCCGTGGTCAGCGTGCCCCCGTTCCACGGCGACACATGCTCCTGCGTCCACGCGGCCTTCTGCTGCACCGGATCCCAGGCGATCAGCCGGCCAAAGGGCTTGCTCTTGGGCGGCTCGGCATTCAGGAACTTGGCGGTGTTCCAGCCCACGTTGCCATGCGGGGTGCCGGGCTTGCCTTCATTGAAGTTCCAGGTCTTGTCGTCCATCAGGTTGATCGGCACGTTCTGCGCCGGCAGGTAGACCAGCCCGGTCTGCGGGTTGAACGACATCGGATGCCAGTTGTGCGCGCCGTACGGCCCGGGGACCGAGTCATAGGGCTTGTCGGTGGCGCGCGCCTCGGGCCGCTCGATGGGGCGGCCATTGGCGTCATAGCCGGTGGCCCAGTTCACGTCGACAAAGTTCTTTGCCGAGATGAACTTGCCGTTGGTGCGGTCGATGACGAAGAAGAAGCCGTTCTTGGGCGCGTGCAGGATGACCTTGCGCATCTGCCCGTCGAGCTTCAGGTCGGCCAGGATCATCGGCTGCGCCGAGGTGTAGTCCCAGTTGTCGCCCGGGGTTTCCTGGTAGTGCCAGACATAGTTGCCGGTATCCGGGTTGAGCGCGACGATCGAGGCCAGGTACAGGTTGTCGCCACCGGCCGGACTGCGCTTGCTGTGCGACCACGGCGCGCCGTTGCCGGTACCCACGTACATCAGGTCCAGTTCGGGGTCGAAAGCCAGCGTGTCCCAGGCCGTGCCGCCGCCGCCCGCTTCCCAGTACTTGCCGCTGGGATCCCAGGTCTTGGCCGCCGTGGCCATCGACTCATCCTCGAACGGCCTGGAGGGGTCGCCCGGCACCGTGAACCAGCGCCACTTCTGCTCGCCGGTGCCGGCGTCATAGGCGGTGATGTAGCCACGCACGCCATATTCGGCGCCGCCGTTGCCGATGATGACCTTGCCCTTGAACACGCGCGGCGCGCCGGTGATGGTGTACGAGTACTTGCGGTCGATGATGGTGTCCTTCTCCCACAGCTTGCGGCCGCTGGCGGCATCCAGCGCGATCAGCCGGCCATCGTAGGCGGCCACGAACACCTTGCCCTGGTACAGCGCCACGCCGCGGTTGACCACGTCGCAGCAGCCGCGATAACCGAGCGAGCGGTCCACCTTGGGATCGAAAGTCCAGAGCCGCTTGCCGGTGCGCGCATCGACCGCATGCACCACGCTCCATGACGCGGTGACGTACATCACGCCGTCCACCACCAGCGGAGTTGCCTCCACGCCGCGGGTCGACTCCAGGTTGTAGGTCCACACCAGGCCCAGGTCGCGCACGTTGGCGGCATCGATCTGCCTGAGCCGGCTGAAGCGGGTCTCGGCATAGTCCAGGCCGTGGCTGGGCCAGTCGCGGGCGGTGCTGGCGTTGGCACTGATGAAGGCGCCGTCAACCCTGGCTGCCGCATTGCGCGGCGCCGCCGCGCCGGCGGGCAAGACCTGCATCACCAGCGCCAGGGCCGCTGCCAGGAGGCCTGTGGCGCGCCTCATGGTGCGGCCGGTGTGCATCGCAACATCGGGGGCAACGGGGTCCGTCGCCTGCTTCAACGCATGGCTCATGTCGTCTCCTGTAGGGCATTCTTGTTGGAATTCGGGACTGCAGGATTACGGAACTGCGCGATGCCGGGCGGTGGCCGGGGCCTATAGATAATCGGTGAGCGATCCGATTATGGGTACAGGGATTACCCGCGGAAAGCCGTGCCGCCGGCGCAAGGCGGCTGGCGTCCCAAGCCTGCCGAGCGATATGTGCCGGATATTACTGATGAAGAAATGAATATTGGACGGTGTAGGCACGCCTCGCTTAGCCTTGGCGCCAAGGCAGGCAGCCAGCCCGCATCCCCGTATCCGGAGACACCAGCATGAGCAACTTCCTTCTCTACGAGCAGCAGGACCATATCGTCACCCTGACGATGAACGAGCCCGAGCGCCGCAACCCGCTGACCGGCAATACCGCCGTGGCGGAGTTCCTGGCCGCGATCGAGCGCATCCACGGCGACCGCAGCGTGCGCGCGGTGGTCATTACCGGCGCGGGCACGGCGTTCTCGTCGGGCGGCAATATCAAGGACATGGAACGCCAGGCCTCCGGCGCAGTGCCGGGCATGGAAATCCGGCAGGACTACCGCTGCGGCATCCAGCGGCTGCCGCTGGCACTGTTCAACCTGGAAGTGCCGGTCATCGCCGCGGTCAATGGCGCGGCCATGGGCGCGGGGCTGGACCTGGCCTGCATGTGCGACATCCGCATTGCCTCGGAGCGCGCGCAGTTTGCCGAATCCTTCGTCAAGCTCGGCATCATCCCCGGCGATGGCGGCGCGTGGCTGCTGCCGCGCGTGATCGGCCTGTCGCGGGCGGCGGAAATGACATTCACCGGCCAGCCGATCGATGCCAGGCTGGCGCTGGAATGGAACCTGGTGTCGCGCGTGGTCGCGCCCGAGGCGCTGCTGCCCACGGCCTATGAGCTGGCCGGCCGCATCGCCGCCAACCCGCCGCACGCGGTGCGCCTGGCCAAGCGCCTGATGCGCGAGGCCATGCATACCCGCCTGGATACGCTGCTGGAACTGTCCGCCGGCTTCCAGGCGCTGTCGCACCAGACTGCCGACCACCGTGAGGCGGTGCAAGCGTTCCTGGACAAGCGCACGCCGGTGTTCACCGGCAACTGAGGGTCAACTGAGCGTCAGGCGGACTGCGTCTCCGCCGACTTCAGCTGGTTGACCAGCGCCACGTAGTCGCGCATGGCCTGCTCGCGCGCCAGCCCGCGGCGCGCGGCCCAGGCGTCGTTCTTGGCGCGCCCGACCATGTCCATCATGCCCGGCCGCTCGCCGCTGACATCGCCCACGCTGCCCTGCTTGTAGAGCGCATAAAGGTCCAGCAGCGTGTCGTTGCCAGGCGCATGGCGCAGGGTCTTCGACAAGGCTGCTGCGGCTTCGAAGGCCTGCTTGGCGGGGCCTGGCCCCTGCGCCGTGGGCACGCCGCCGAAGTGCGCGTCTTCCAGCGCGATCTCGTCCGGGAACCAGCGCCCCTCCAGCAGCTTGCCGTCGCGCAGCGCAAACGCCAGCACGCCTTGCGAGGCCAGCGTGCCGCTGCGCAGCGTGGCCGGCACCACCGCCATGCCGGTATTGAGCACCGGTGCGCCGAACGCCGTAAACGCCACCCCCGTATCCGCCCACGCGCGCAGCCGCGGCAGCGCACGGCCGCTGGCGCGGTTGCTGCCGGGCTGGAACCACGCAAAATCGCCCTTGCCGCGCGCATACAGCACGCCAAAGTCGCCGCGTTCCAGGTCGGCGCGCGCGGCGGCGAGCAGCTCCGTCATCTGCGCCGGGCTCATGCGGGCGTCGTCGCTGGGCATGCCGAGCGAAATGGGGACGCTGGCCTCGAAGAATTCCAGCACGCTGCGTGCCACCAGTTCGCGGTCGTTGTCGACGCAGACCATGTGGTAGCTGTCTTCCAGCACCAGCATGCGCGCCTGGCCGGCACGCTTGCCCTGCCCGATCTGCTCGACCAGGTAGTTGGCCGAGCGCAGGCTGGTCAGCTCGTCCAGGCGCGCATGGACCACCAGTGTCGGGCAGGCGATGCGCTGCAGTCCCCCTGGCGCACGAAGCCGCGCAGGCGATCCACCTCGCGGATGCAGGCCAGCGGCACCCAGCGGTAATGGAAATTCTCGCCGCGCGCGAACTTGGCCTTGACGATCTCGCGCAGCTGCTCGTTCTTAATGCCGTACGGCTCTTCCTCGTCGACCTTCATGCGGTCGGGCACGCCGGGCACGCGGTAGAGCAGCGTGCGCAGCGCGCGGTACCAGGGCGTGGCCCAGCCGTCGATATAGACCGGCGGCGCCAGCGCCACCAGGCGGCCCTTGGTGTACTGCTCGCGCTTGGCCGTTTCCACCGCCAGCAGCGCGCCCATGCACATGCAGATGATGAAGGCGAGCCCGCCGGCGGCGAACTGCTGCATCGGCATGCCGCCCGAGCGGCGCACGCGAAAGCCGCGGAAAGCTACCACCACGGGGGCCACCAGCAGCAGCCCCGCGGCGGTGGAGAAAAACCAGGCACGCCACTCGATCGGCAAATCCAGCCCGGGCCGCTGCCAGCGCCACAACTCCACCGCCAGCGTAGCCCCCAGCGCGGCGCCCACCAGCGCGCCCGCGATCAGCAGCGTGGCACCGAGCGGGCTTTGCGGGTCGCGCCGGCCATAGGTGGCAATCCAGCCCGCCGTGCCCAGGCTGATCACCTCGATCAGCCCGAATGCCGCCGCGCCGGGCAGCGGCAGGCCATGGATCACCGCGCCCCACCCCGCCAGCGCGATGCCGGCGCCGGCCAGCACCGCCGGCCACGACCAGCGCGCGCACACCAGTAGCGCGGCAAGCGTGACGCCGCTGCCCAGCCACACCGGCACGGTCTCGGTGGCGGCGTGCCCGAGCATGCGCGACACGCACGCAGCCAGCAGCACCAGTACGCCAATCGTCACCGCCAAGCGAATCTGCTGCATCGGATTCCCCCCCCATGGCGCATGCGACTCAGAATAGTCGCAGGGCATGGCATGGGCACGTTAAGTCACTCGGAGCAAGCCAAGCCGTGGCGATTATCCGGCTACTCCCAGCGCCCCCTCTACATTGCGCACCAGGCTCACCAGGCGCGGGCCGATGTCCTCCTCCATCTGCTTGCTCTGCTGGCTGAACACCGGCACCGAGGCGGCAAAGATCCACGCCTCGCCGTCGCGGCGGGTGCGCATCGGCACGGCGACCGATTCCACCTCGCGGTGCAGGTCGCGGTGGCCGCGGCAGAAGCCGTGGTCTTGCAAGTCGCGGGCGGCATCGGCCAGGCGCTCCTGCAGCCAGTCGGCGCGCTGCGGATCGGCGGCGCGGAGCTGGGCGAGATAGGCCTCGCGCTCGGCCTCGGTCAACAGCAACAGGTAGCCGCGTCCGGAACCCGTGCGCGAGACCGACACGCGCGTGCCGACCTCGGGCCGGAACACATGGCTGCCCACGCCCTGAGCGATTTCGACGTAGGTCAGCGCATTGCCGCTGCCGACGATCAGCTCGACCTGCCCGGCGATATGGTCGGCCAGCTCCTGCATGGCCGGCCGCGCCAGCTGGCGGATCGTCATGCGTGCCAGCGCGGGCGCGGCCAGGTTGATCAGCCCGACCCCGGGCACGTAGCGCGACAGGCGCTCCGAATAATGCAGGAGGCCCAGTTCGCACAGGGTGTCGAGCAGCCGGAACAGGGTCGGCTTGGCCAGGCCTGTGCGCTCCATCAACTCACGGCTGCTGAGCTCCTGCATCGTCGGCGAAAAGCAGTTGAGGATCGAAATGCCCCGCGCCAGCGCGCTGACAAGGCGCGCCTCGCCGTCGGCATCGGCGGGCGGTGGGGTCAGGGAGGCGTGTGGTGCATTGGTCATATTATTGCCCAAATTCAAGGTTTTTTGATACGAGCGTCTCAAAACCCGGATGTTGCCCTTCGTTTTTTCCAAAGTCAAACCGGCTTATTTGGGTTTACACGACTCTTTTCCGAAGCCAGAATCCCAATTCATCGTATTGGACGATCACATTTCGGTACGGACGTCTCAATATCCCAGCCACGACTCGCAACGCTCAGCCTTTTCAGGAGACACCGCATGCAACAAGCCGTCATCGTCGACGCCATCCGCAGCCCGATGGGCCGCTCCAAGCCGGGCTCGGCCTTTACCGAACTCCATGCCACCGAACTGCTGGCCCAGGTGCTCAAGGGCCTGGTCGAGCGCAACAAGCTGGACCCGGGTTTGGTCGACGACGTCATCACCGGCTGCGTGACCCAGGCGGGCGAGCAATCCGCCGGCCCGGGCCGCGTGGCGTGGCTGGCGGCAGGCTTTCCTGACCACGTGCCGGCCACCACCATCGACCGCAAGTGCGGCTCCAGCCAGCAGGCGGTGCATTTCGCCGCGCAGGGCATCATGGCCGGCGCCTATGACATCGTCATCGCCTGCGGCATCGAGTCGATGAGCCGCGTGCCGATGGGCTCGGCCCGCATTGGCCAGAACCCGTACGGCCCGTCGATGGAAGCGCGCTATGCGCCGGGTTTGGTGTCACAGGGTGTTGCGGCCGAGCTGGTTGCCGCCAAGTACGAACTGTCGCGCCACGACATGGACAGCTATTCGGCCCGCTCGCACGAGCTGGCCGCCGCCGCGCGCGAAAGCGGCGCCTTCCGCCGCGAGATCCTGGGCATCAGCACGCCCAACGGACTGGTCGAGCAGGATGAGACCATCCGCCCGGGCACCTCGGTGGAGAAGCTGGGCACGCTGCAGGCCTCGTTCCGCAATGACGAACTCAGCGCGCGCTTCCCGCAGATCGGCTGGAATGTGACCGCGGGCAATGCCTCGCAGATCAGTGACGGCGCCTCCGCCATGCTGCTGATGAGCGAATCGATGGCGCAGCGCCTGGGCCTGAAGCCGCGCGCACGCTTTGTCGCCTTCGACGTGTGCGGCGACGATCCGGTCATGATGCTGACCGCCCCGATCCCCGCCAGCCAGCGCGCAATCAGGAAGAGCGGCCTGAAGCTCGACCAGATCGACCACTACGAGATCAACGAAGCCTTTGCCTGCGTGCCGCTGGCCTGGCAGCGCGCGCTCGGCGCCGACCCGGCACGCCTGAACCCGCGCGGCGGCGCCATTGCGCTGGGCCATCCGCTGGGCGCGTCCGGCGTGCGGCTGATGACCACCATGCTGCATGCGCTGGAAGACAGCGGCCAGCGCTATGGCCTGCAGTCGATGTGCGAAGCCGGCGGCATGGCCAACGCCACCATCATCGAGCGCCTGTAAGCGGCGCCTCCTACCGAACAACGTATCCAGTCAAGGAGACACAGCATGAAACTGACCAATATGTCCGCCGTCGTGACCGGCGGCGCTTCCGGCCTGGGCCTGGCCTGCGTGCGGCGCCTGGTGGAACGCGGCGTCGACGTCGTGATCGCTGACCTGTCGGAAGAGCGCGGCAACGCCGCCGTCGACGAGTTCGGCGGCAAGGTCCGCTTCCTCAAGGCCGACGTGACCGACACCGACCAGATGAACGCCGTCTACGACGCCGCCGAAGCCATTGCCCCGCTGCGCGCGCTGATCCATTGCGCCGGCCTGGGCGGACCGGTGCGCGTGGTCGAGAAGGACGGCTCGCCGGGTTCGCTGGAAAAGTACGAGTCGATCGTGCGCATCAACCTGATCGGCACCTTCAACGCGCTGCGCCTTGGGGCCGCGCGCATGGCCAAGAACGAACTGATCGACGGCGAGCGCGGTGCCTGCGTGCTGACCGCGTCGGTGGCGGCCTACGAAGGCCAGATCGGGCAGATCCCTTACGCATCGGCCAAGGCCGGCATCGTCGGCATGACCCTGGTGGCCGCGCGCGACCTGGCACAGCGCGCGATCCGCGTCTGCACCATCGCCCCGGGGCTGTTCGACACCCCGCTGCTGGCCAAGCTGCCGGAGAACGTGCGTGCCTCGCTCGGCGCCATGGTGCCGCACCCGCCCCGCCTCGGCGCACCGGATGAATACGCGTCCACCGCGCTGCACATCCTGGAGAACCCCATGCTCAACGGCGAAACCATCCGCCTGGATGGCGCCATCCGCATGGCACCGCGCTGAGCCGCGCGCTGCACCGATACCGACCAGTGACAAGGAAACCCGCATGAGCGACACGCTGCAACTGGAAACCCGCGGCAATACGCTGCTGATCACCATGAACCGGCCCCAGGCGAAAAACGCCATGGACTTCGAGACCGCGACCGCGCTGGCCGCCGCCATCGACCAGTTGGAAAGCCGCGACGACCTGAGCGTGGCCATCCTGACCGGCGCCGGCGGCACCTTCTGCTCGGGCATGGACCTGAAGGGCTTCCTGGAAGGCAAGCGCCCCAGCCTGCCCGGCCGCGGCTTTGGCGGGCTGACCGAGAAGCCGCCGCGCAAGGTGCTGATCGCCGCGGTGGAAGGCTATGCGCTGGCCGGCGGCTTCGAGCTGGCGCTGGCGTGCGACCTGATCGTGTCGTCGAAGGCGGCCAAGTTCGGCCTGCCTGAAGTCAAGCGCGGGCTGGTGGCCGGCGCCGGCGGCCTGATGCGCCTGCCGCGCCGGGTGCCGTACCACATCGCCATGGAATACGCGCTGACCGGCAATATGCTGGGCGCCGAACAGGCCCACGCCTTTGGACTGATCAACCGCCTGACCGAACCGGGCCAGGCGCTGGCTGGCGCGCTGGCGCTGGCCGACGAGATCGGCGCCAACGGCCCGCTGGCGGTTGCCGTCAGCAAGCAGATCGTGGCCGAGTCCGCCGACTGGAGCACCGAGGAGATGTTCGAGCGTCAGCGCCCGCTGCTGGCGCCGGTGTTCACCTCGGCCGATGCCCGCGAGGGTGCCGCCGCGTTCGCCGAGAAGCGCAAGCCGGTGTGGACGGGCAAGTGATGGCCCACGCCAGGCGGAGGGCATCGATGTCATCCGCCCTGGGCTAGAGAACGGCCGGCCGCAAGCCGGCCGTTCGCACATTCCAAGCAGCACACAGACCAGAACATGGAGGAGACCCATGAAACACAAGCTGCCAGAATCGCTGTTCAACACGTCCGCGGCCCTGCTGCTGGCGACCGCCGCCGCCACGCTGCCGCTGGCGGCCAGCGCAGCGGCCTGGCCCGAGCGCCCCATCACCATCATCGTGCCCGGCGCGCCGGGCGGCACCACCGATATTCCGACACGGCTGGTGGCGCAGAAGCTGGCGGCCATCCTGGGCCAGCCGGTGGTGGTCGACAACAAGCCCGGCAGCGGCGGCATCATCGGCACGCAGGCCTTCATGCGCGCGGCGCCGGACGGCTACACGCTGCTGGTCGGCAACACCGGCTCGCACGCGATCAACTACAGCGCCTACAAGCAGTTGTCTTACCAGCCGCAGGACTTCCTGCCGCTGACGGACCTGATCTCCTTCGCCAACGTGCTGGTGGTCGGCGCGCAGGCGCCGGTGCGCAGCGTGGCCGAGCTGGTGGCGCAGCTCAAGCAGTCCCCGGGCAAGTATTCCTATGCCTCGGCCGGCATCGGGCAGACCACGCACCTGACGGCGGAGCTGTTTCGGCTGCGCACGGGCACCGAAGTGATTCACGTGCCGTACAAGGGGTCGACGCCAGCCACGACCTCGGTGCTGGCGGGCGAAACCACCTTCATGTTCGACAACCTGACGCAGGCGCTGCCGCAGATCCGCGCCGGCAAGCTGCGCGCGCTTGCGGTGACCAGCGCCGAGCGCCTGCCTGCCCTGCCGGACGTGCCGACGATGGCGCAGGCCGGCGTGAAGGATTTCGTGGTGATGGGCTGGCTGGGCTTCTTTGCGCCGGCCAAGACCCCGCCGGCCATTGCCGCCACGCTGCAGGAAGCGCTGGGCAAGGCCATGCGCGACCCCGAGGTGGTGGCCAGGTTCCGCGACATGGGCGGCATCCCGGGCGGCGAACCGCAGCCGAAGTTCGCCGCGCTGGTAGGCGGCGAGATCAAGCGCTGGGGCGAGACCATCCGGGCATCCAAGGTCAGCCTGGACTAGCCAGGTGCGGGCCCGCCTTTGGCAAAGCGGAAGGCGGACCCGCCCAAAGCCAAATTGACACGGTGGGACCTGGGGCATACCCTCGCCTTACCCTGCGGTATATTCAGCGCACGCTTAAATGCAAAGACATGGAAAGCGCCCCGGGCGCTCACAACGATAACGACAGCGACGAGACCACACCGTGCCTACCCCCACCGCGCCTTCCCGCTACGAAGCCCTGCGCCCGGCCTTGCCGATCCTGATCGGCGCCTCCTTGATGCTCAGCCTGGCCATGGGCCTGCGACAGAGCCTTGGCATCTTCATGCCGCCGCTGACGCGGGATCTCGGTATCTCGGTATCGGATTTCACCATCGCCATCGCGGTACAGAACCTGGCGTGGGGCCTGCTGCAGCCGCTGGCCGGGGCCTGGGCCACGCGGATCGGCTTCCGGCCGCTGATGCTGGCCGGCTCGCTGCTCTATGTGACCGGACTGGTGCTGCTGGCGAGCGCGCACAGCATGGTCGGCGTCACGCTGGGCGCGGGCGTGGCCATTGGTGCATCGATGGCCTGCACCGGCAGCGCCCTGGCGATGGCAGTGGCGGCGCGGCCGGTGTCGGCGGCGCTGCGCAGCACGGTGCTGGGGCTGGTGTCTGGCGCGGGCTCGCTGGGCGCGCTGCTGGCGGCGCCGATCGGGCAGATGGTGACGCAGGCCTACGGCTGGCGCACCGGGCTGGCAGCGTTCGTGCTGCTGGCACTGGTGATGCTGCCGGCGGCGTGGTTTGCCGGGCGCGTGGACCGGCTGCCGCTGGTGTCGCCCGCAGGGCGCGGCCAGGACAGCGCGCGTGAAGCGCTGGGCACCGCGCTGCGGCACGCGCCGTTCGTGGTGATGGCGCTGGCGTATTTCGTCTGCGGCATGCAGCTGGTGTTCCTGACCACGCACCTGCCGTCATATCTGGACGTATGCGGCATGGACCCGATGCTCAGCGCGCAGGCGCTGGGCGTGATCGGCGGCTTCAACGTGCTGGGAAGCATCTTCTTCGGCTGGGCCGGCGGCCGCTTCAACAAGCTGATGCTGCTGGGCGGCATCTATACGATTCGCTCGCTGGCGCTGACCTGGTACTTCTCGTCGGCGCCCACGCCGCAGAGCACGCTGGTGTTCGCCGCGGTGATGGGCTTCCTGTGGCTGGGCGTGGCGCCGCTGGTATCGGGCTGGATCGCCGAGACCTTCGGCCTGCGCTGGCAGGCCATGCTCGGCGGCGTGGCGTTCTTCAGCCACCAGATCGGCAGCTTTCTCGGCGCCTTCGGCGGTGGGCTGGTCTACGACGCGCTGGGTTCCTACACCGTGGCGTGGCAGGTCGGCGTGACGCTGGGGCTGGCCGCGGGCCTGGCGCAAATTGCATTTGCCGTGGCGACGCGGCGGCAGCCGCCGCTGATGGCCACTTCCTGAAATACTGTGCCGGGCCGCCCCGAACGGGGGATGCGGAGGGCGCGCTTAGCACCTAGCATTGACCCTGAGCGGTCCGGTCTTGGATCCTCAGGCCTTTTCAAGCCCGCCCCCGCGCGGGTTTTTTTATGGTGCTTCGCTGAATTGGGTGACACGCCCGCCAGGCGCCCTTCCCTGGCCCATACCAATATGCGCCCCCGCCGGCGCCACAGACAGCCCCCAACACGTACAATCTCGGCTTTCCTTTCCGTCCCACCCGCTGCCATGACCACCCTCGGAACGCCTCTCTCCCCCTCTGCCACCAAAGTGATGCTGCTCGGCTCCGGCGAGCTGGGCAAGGAAGTGCTGATTGCATTGCAGCGCCTGGGTGTGGAAACCATCGCCGTCGATCGCTATGACAATGCGCCCGGCCATCAGGTAGCCCACCACGCGCGCACCATCGCCATGAGCGACCCGGACCAGCTCAAGGCGCTGATCGAGGCGGAAAAGCCGCACCTGGTCGTGCCCGAGATCGAGGCCATCGCCACGCCCATGCTGGAAACCCTGGAAGCCGCCGGCACCGTGCGCGTGATCCCCACCGCCCGCGCCGCGCGCCTGACCATGGACCGCGAAGGCATCCGCCGCCTGGCCGCCGAATCGCTCGGCCTGCCGACCAGCCCGTACAAGTTCTGCGATTCGCTGGATGAACTGCAGGCTGCCATCGACGGCGGCATCGGCTACCCGTGCGTGGTCAAGCCGGTGATGAGCAGCTCCGGCAAGGGCCAGAGCAAGATCGACGGCCCCGAGGGCGTCAAGGCGGCCTGGGACTACGCCATGGCCGGCGGCCGCGTCAGCCACGGCCGCGTGATCGTGGAAGGCTTTATCGATTTCGACTACGAGATCACGCTGCTGACCGTGCGCGCCATGGGCGCCAGCGGCCAGGTGGAAACGCAGTTCTGCGCCCCGATCGGCCACGTCCAGGTCAGCGGCGACTACGTCGAGAGCTGGCAGCCGCAGCCGATGCACCCCGCTGCGCTGGAAACCGCCCAGCGCATCGCGCAGGCGGTCACGGCAGACCTGGGCGGCATGGGCCTGTTCGGCGTGGAGCTGTTCGTCAAGGGCGAGCAAGTCTGGTTCAGCGAAGTCAGCCCGCGCCCGCACGACACCGGCATGGTCACCATGGCCACGCAATGGCAGAACGAGTTCGAGCTGCATGCCCGCGCCATCCTGGGCCTGCCGGTCGACACCACGCTGCGCAGCCCCGGCGCCAGCGCCGTGATCTACGGCGGCGTGGATGCCCAGGGGGTCGTCTTCGATGGCGTGGACCAGGCGCTGAGCGTGCCCCAGACCGAGGTGCGCCTGTTCGGCAAGCCCGAGAGCTTCGTCAAGCGCCGCATGGGCGTGGCACTGGCCTACGCGGACGATGTCGACACCGCCCGCACCCGCGCCAAGGAAGCCGCCAGCCGCGTGCGTCCGCGCGCGGTCGGCTGAGCATCAAGCGCTGGTCAGATCGGATGGCTGCCCGCGGCGGCGGCGTGGGCAGGCGCATGATGGACGCTGGCCTGTGCTGCCGCCACCTGCGCCGCGGCCAGCACTGGCGAGATGCGCACGCCGCTCAGGTCGGCGCCTGACGGCGCCTGGTACAGGCGCAGGCCCAGCTCAGGCAGGATCGCCAGCAGGTGGTCGAAGACATCGCCCTGGATGCGCTCATAGTCCATCCACGCAGTCAGCGCGGTAAAGCAGTAGATCTCCACCGGGATGCCCTGCGAATCGGGCTCCATCATGCGCACGTTCAGCAGCAGGTCGTGGTGGATCTCCGGGTGCGCCTTCAGGTAGGCAATGCCATAGGCGCGGAAGGTGCCGACATTGGTCAGCCGGCGCCGGTTGACCGGGTCATTGCCGGCGGCAGTCAGCAGGCGGTTGGCCTCGTCGACCTCGGCCTGCTTCTCCTCCAGGTAGTCGTGCAGCAGCCGGAAGCGCATCAGCGCCTGCACTTCGCGGTCCTCCAGGAAGCGCACACTGCCCGCATCCAGCCGCAACGTGCGCTTGATGCGCCGCGCGCCGGATTCAAACATCTGCCGGTAGTTGCGGTAGCTCTCGGAGAACAGCTTGTAGGTCGGGACCGTGGTCACGGTGTTGTCCCAGTTCTGCACCTTGACCGTATGCAGGGCGATGTCCTTGACGTAGCCGTCGGCATTGCACTGGGGCATCTCGATCCAGTCGCCGATGCGCAGCATGTCGTTGGAGGTCAGCTGGGTACTGGCCACCAGCGACAGCAGCGTGTCCTTGAACACCAGCAGCAGCACCGCCGACAGCGCGCCCAGGCCAGACAGCATCCACAGCGGCGAGCGGTTAATCAGGATCGACAGCACCAGCACCGAGCACACCAGCCCAAGCCCGAGCCGCCCCACCTGGATATAGCCCTTGATCGAGCGCGTCTGCGCCTCGCGGCTGCTGGCGTATACGTCCTGCCAGGCGCTCAGCACGCCGCCAAGCATCAGGAAAAAGCAGATCCACAGGCCGGCATGGGCCAGGCGCTCGATGGCCAGCGCATAGCGGCCCATGTGCGGCACTTCGCCAATGCCGACGGTGATCACCGCGAACCCGACCGCATAGCCGAAGCGCCGATAGGCACGATAACGCGTCAGCGCCTTGCTCCAGGGCGCCTTGCCCCATACCGTCAGCAAGCGATGGGCGATGCGCGACATCACATGGCCGAACAGCCACTGCGCCACCACGGCGATCAGCACCAGCACCAGCAGGTACAAGGCAATCTGGGCCCACGGATGGGCCGGAATACGTTGCTGGAACAGCTCCAGCAGGGCATCGAAACTCATGGAGGGGCGACTTGATAGCCAGTGGCTTGGCCAGATAGTGTACAGAACGTGCTTCCGCCACACCCCGAATCCGTAACGGATTCCCCCCAAGGTCCTACGCCGGCAGCAGCTTCAACCCGCCAATTCCCACAAAGATCAACCCGATCAACACCAGCCGCATTGGCGCCGCGCTTTCGCCCAGGAACAGGATGCCGATCACCGTCACCCCGATCGCCCCGATCCCGGTCCAGATTGCGTACGCCGTCCCGACCGGCAGGTGCCGCAGTGCCGCGCTGAGCAGGAAGATACTGGCCAGCGCCGCCCCGATGCCCAGTGCCGTCGGCCCGGGCCGCGTCCAGCCGTCGGTATGTTTGAGGGCCAGCGCCATCACGATCTCGATCAGGCCCGCCAGCACCAGCAGCATCCACGCCATTGCCATGTCTTTCATCCAGGTCCGCCGCCCGACACCCATTGCCGGGCACGCCATGCCACTGTAGGCTGTGCAGATCAGCACGAAAACTGGCGAATTCTGCAAAAGGGCTATGCAAACATGCAGGAAGCAGACTGGGACGACCTGAAGTACTTCCTTGCCGTGGGCCAGTCCGGCTCGCTCGCCGGCGCCGCGCGCGCCCTGCACGTGAACCATTCCACGGTCCTGCGCCGGCTGGCGCGGCTGGAAGAGACCCTGGGCACCCTGCTGTTCGAACGCCATGCCACCGGCTATGCCATGACCGCCGCCGGCGAGGCGCTGGCGCAACGGCTGGCCGGCGTCGGCGAGCAGATCGATGCGGCCCAGCGCCAGCTGTCCGGCCTCGACAGCCAGCTGAGCGGCCCGTTGCGCGTGACCACCACCGACACCCTGCTGGGCGGGTTGCTGATGCCGCTGTTCGCGGCGTTCCGGGCCATGCACCCGCGCATCCAGCTGCAGATCGTCATCAACAACAGCTTCCTGAGCCTGAGCCGGCGCGAGGCCGATGTGGCGATCCGGCCGGCGAATGCGCCGCCGGAGTACCTGGTGGGCCGCCGTATCGGGCGGCTGCAGACGGCGCCGTATGCGGCACGGCGCTACCTGGCGCAACTCGGGCTGCCAACGGAAGCCGACCATCCGCGGCTGTCGGACTGGCCGGCCTATGACTGGGTCGTGCCGGACGATGCGCTATCCCACCTCGCCCAGGCGCGCTGGGTACGCGACCACGTGCCGGAACCCCGCCGCGCTGTCAGCGCCGACAGCCTGGTGGCCATGGCGGATGCCGTGCGGCACGGCATGGGCGCCGGCATGCTGCTGTGTCTGCTGGCCGGGGGCGATCCAGACCTGGTGCGGCTGGCGCCAGTCGATGAAGCCATGGATACCGATTTGTGGGTGCTGACGCATCCGGATCTCAGGCACAGCGCGCGCGTGCGGGTGTTGGGCGATTTCCTGTATGAGCGGCTGAGGCAAGGGGGATGGGTGGCGGGCTGAACACTTGCCCCCCGGGTTCAGGCCGCCGCCGCATACATCTCCATCAGCTGCTCATCCGCATACCCCCAGTCAGCGGCATTCTCGAACGCCACCACAGTCTCGTCGCTGTGGCGCAGGTCGATCAGTTCGGTGGGCGTCGGTCTTGACTGCGATACGGAATAGAACGCCATCACCTTCGGCCGCAGCGGATCGGCCTCGTTCTGCGCGCAGACCACCGCCAGCCGGTTCGAACGCAGCCGCAGCACGGTGCCGAGCGGGTAGATGCCGACGGTGCGGGTGAAGGCCTTGAACACGCGCCGGTCGAACAGTGTGTCGACACGCACGGCCATGTATTCCATGGCGCGGGCCGGCGACCACGGCCGGTGGCCCGGGCGGCTGGAAGTGAGCGAATCATAGGCATCGCAGATCGCGCCGATCTTGGCGTGCACGCTCAGTTCGTTCCCCGCCAGGCCGTATGGGAAGCCACGCCCGTCCACGCGTTCGTGATGATGGACGCAGACATCGAGCGGGATGTTCGAATAGAGCCGGGCCTCGTTCAGGATGCGGTAGCCAGCCGACGGATGCCGGCGGTAGATCTCCTCTTCCTCGGGCGTGCGTTCGCTGGCCTTGTGCACCGGGGCCGCGGGCAGTGTCAGCTTGCCGATGTCGTGGACCAGGCCGGCCAGGCCGAGCTCGCGCACCTCGTCGTCGGGCAGGCCCAGCGTGCGGCCGACGGCGATCATCAGCGCGCAGACGGCGAAGGCGTGCAGGTAGTTGTCGTCGCCCCGCGCCTTGAGCCGCGCCAGCGCCAGCAACGCCTGCCCATGGCGCGACAGCGAGCGCGAGGCGGAATCGACCAGCAGCAGCGCGCCGCTGACCTCCAGCGCCCGGCCCATGCGGATGTCGGCGAACATCGAGCCGATCACGGCCTTGCCGGATTGCAGCAGCTCGCGCGCGCGGACGATCTCGGCATCAAGCGTGGCGGCGGGTTGCAGCGCGGTGGCCGGATCCATGGGCTCGGGTGTCGACTCCGGGGCCGGGACGGGTCCGGGTATTTCCGGCGTGTCCGGCCCCGGTACGTTGCGGCCCTTCAGGATGTCGATCCAGACCTCCTGCACCCCTGCCGACTGTATCTGCCGGACCTGGTCCTCAGTGGCGACCAGGAACTTTGCGCGCCAGAACGGATGGCTGATCCACGGGCCGCCAAGCCTGGCGACAAACATCCCGACCTGCAGTTGTTCCGACCGTATGCGTCTCAACATGCGTTACCCCCTCGGATGATGGTTTTCTTGTTGTCGATCCGGTTATCGGCGGCCGCCGGCAGGAGTTTAGCCCCATTGCGGGGAAGAACCGTGCCGCCCGCCCTTGTCAAGCGCCGCCCGAATGCCCGGACGGTGTCCTCGGGCATTGCCGGGGGGCGGTACCGCCGGCGCTACAATGGCCTGCCCAGTGCTCACAGACGCCAGCCAGTCGCCCCCGTTCACCCATGTCCGGAACGTACACGCTAGTCGGCATCGCCCGTGCCAAGACCCACCGCCGCGAGGCGCTGGTATCCCAGCTCACCACGCTGCGCTCGCGCGGGCTGACCGAGCCCGGCTGCCTGGACTACCACGTCGGGCAAGACGCCGAGGATGCGCGGGTCTTTGTGATCTATATGGTCTGGGATTCCAAGCGCGCGCTCGAATCGCACCTGAACCGGCCCTATATGCGCGATTTCCACGCCTCGCGCGCGGACTTCGTCGAAGGCGATTTCAGTTTCCGCTGGCTCAACGCCGCCTGATCCGCCTGGTCACGGGCAATCCCGGTCACTTCCGGCCGTCCCCCTGCTTGTCATTCCCGCCGCACCGATCTATCACTCAATGTGACGCCCGGAGCGGGCACGGCAGGAGTGCACCATGGAAGTCAGGGATGGATTTGCCGGCACCATCGGCCACACCCCGCTGATCCGGCTGGCCGGCCTGAGCGCCGAAACCGGCTGCGATATCTACGGCAAGGCGGAATTCCTCAATCCAGGCGGCTCGGTCAAGGACCGCGCGGCACTCTACATCATCCGCGATGCCGAACGGCGCGGGCTGCTGACGCCCGGCGGCACGGTCATCGAAGGCACCGCCGGCAATACCGGCATCGGCCTGGCCCACCTGTGCGCGGCGCGCGGCTACCGCTGCATCGTCGTGATACCCGACACGCAGTCGCCCGAGAAAATGGAGCGGCTGCGCATGCTCGGCGCCGAGGTCCGCGCGGTGCCCGCCAAGCCTTACGCCGATCCGGGCAACTACCAGAAGATTGCCGGCCGGCTGGCCGACGAAACCGACAACGCGATCTGGGCCAACCAGTTCGACAACCTGGCCAATCGCCAGGCCCACTACGAGACCACCGGACCCGAGATCTGGCACGCCACCGGCGGGCATATCGATGCCTTCACCTGCTCCACCGGCACCGGCGGCTCGCTGGCCGGCATCGCGCGCTGCCTGAAAGAGCACAAGCCCGGCGTGCGGATCGTGCTGGCCGACCCGCACGGCAGCGCCCTCTATAACTTCGTCAAACACCGCGAGCTCAAGGCCGAGGGCAGTTCGATCACCGAGGGCATCGGCACCAGCCGCGTCACCGCCAACCTGCAGGACACGCCCATCGACGACGCGGTGCGCATCGACGACCAGACCTGCGTGGACATGGTCTACCGCCTGCTGCGCGAGGAGGGGTTGTTCCTGGGCGGGTCGTCGGGAATCAACGTCGGCGCCGCGGTGGCGCTGGCGCGCGAGATGGGGCCAGGGCATACCATCGTCACGCTGCTATGCGACCGCGGCGACCTGTACATGGCACGGCTGTTCAATGAGGCCTGGCTGGAGGGCAAGGGGCTGCAGCCGATTCCGTTCCGGCGTGCCGGCCCCGCCGGGTAAATGCCTGCGCGGCTCACGCCGCCTTGAGCCGCCGCCACAGCGTGGTCGGGCTGATGCCAAGCACATGGCAGGCCGCGGCGCGGTCGCCGCCGCACTCGGCCAGCACGCGCCGGATATGCTCGACTTCGCTGGACTGCTTCACACCGGCCAGTGAACGGCGCGGGCGTGTTGCCGGCGCGGCGGGTTCAGCGCCGGCCTCAGCCGGCGCCAGCATGCCATCGCCAAACAGCTCAGGCACGGCTGCCTGCAGCTCGCGCTGCAGCGCGTCGCTGTCCAGCCGGCGCCCGGCCACCAGCACGGCGATCCGTTCGGTCACGTTTTCCAGCTCGCGGATATTGCCCGGCCAGCGGTAGCGCGCCAGCCGCGCGCGGGCCGCGGCGGGCAGGCGCTGCGGCCGGTCCATGCCCAGGCGCTCCTGGGCGCGCCGGTACAGCAGTTCGGCCAGTTCCTGCAGGTCTTCGGAGCGGTCGCGCAGCGGCGGCATCTCGATGCGCAGGATATTGAGGCGGTAGTACAGGTCCTGCCGGAATGAGCCATCGCGCACCATCGCGGCCAGGTCGCGGTGGGTGGCGCCGATCACGCGCACGTTGACCGGCACGGCGTCGAGCCCGCCGATCGGCAACACCTGCTTTTCCTGCAGCACGCGCAGCAGGCGCGTCTGCAGCGCGGACGGCATGTCGCCCACCTCGTCGAGGAACAGCGTGCCATTGTGGGCCGACTCGAACAGGCCGGCCTTGCCGCCGCGGCGCGCGCCGGTGAAGGCGCCCTCTTCATAGCCGAACAGCTCGCTCTCCAGCAGTGCCTCGGGGAAGGCCGCGCAATTGACCGCCACGAACGGGAAGGCGCGGCGCGGGCTGGCGTCGTGCATGCCCTGCGCCAGCACCTCCTTGCCGGTGCCGCTCTCGCCGCCGATCAGCACGGTGGAATCGACCGCCGCGTAGCGCCGCGCCAGCTCGCGCAGCTCGGTCATGGCCGCGGAGGTGCCGGCCAGGTCGTCCAGGCTGTAACGCACCCCGGCCGGCCGCGTGCGGGCGCGCGAGCGCAGGTTGCGGTCCACGCGCTGGATCGCGCTGGCGTCCTGGATGGTCAGCACGGCGCCGGTGGTGCCGGCCTCGCCGATGATGGGGATGCGGTTGACCACCACCATCTTGTCGCCGAGCTTGTGGATCGCTTCCAGTTCCTTGTCGCCGCTCTGCATCACGCCTTCGAGCGCCAGGTTTGGCGCCAGCGTCTGCAGCTTGCGCCCGACCGCGGCGGCGACGGAAGTGCCGAGAAAACGCTCCATCGCCGGGTTGAACGACTGGATGCGCCCTTCGGCATCCACCGCCGCCACGCCCTCGTTCAGGTGCGCCAGGATGGTGTTGACGTAGTCGCGCCGGGTGGCCTCGATGCGGCGCAGGCGGGCGGCCTCGATTGCGTCTTCCAGCGCCATGCGCACCGAGTTGCCGGAGTACAGGAACACGCCGGTCAGGCCATAGCGGTCGGCCAGGTCGGTCACCAGGCCGGGGCCGACCACGACCTGGATGCCCTCCTGCTTGAGCGCCTTTACGCGCGCGACGGCGTCGTCCTCGGTCAGGTAGGTATAGGCCGGGACCGACAGCGAGAACGCGCGCACGAATTCGTCCACCTCGGCATACGTCGACGCGTGCGTGACCAGCGCCACCCGCGGCGAAATGCGCCGCGCGGTGGCCAGTGCGCTCATCACGTCAAAACCCGTGACCTTGACCAGCACCACCGGCACATCCACGTGCTGGCGCAGGTAGGCGCCGTTGGAGCCGCCCGCCACCACCACGTCGAGCCGGCCCTCGCGCGCCTCGCGCGCCACGGCGCTGGCGGCGGCCTCGAAACCCTTGCCGACGATGCGGAATTCGGCCCGGTCGGCGTATGCCGGAATCAGGTCGGCGAAGGCGCGTGCCAGGCGGCTGATGCCGATGGCCCAGATGCGCGGACGGGCTTGCGTGGAAACGGGAGGAGCCATGGTGCAATGCGGAAAGAATGCGTGGTGAAACCCGGGACGAACAGGCGTACAGTGCTGGCACATTGTCCGCCACGCAGCCACGGATTTCAACTTTGAATTCCAAACTTGTTATTTTGAAATTCAATTGTGCTGAAAAGATGACATGAAATCGGCTGCGAGGCCAGCCGCCCTACCCGCCAGCCCAGCGCTGACAAGGGCTGGCCGATTTTCCGTGGGCTCGCCCAAGGGCTTGGCACACCCCTTGCAGTATTAGGCCCGTCCTGTTCACCAACGCATACGCCATGACCTACTCCGCTTCCGACCTCGCGCGCTCCGCTGGCGCCCGCTTCCGCCAGGCGCTTGCCGACGAGCATCCGCTGCAGGTAGTCGGCACCATCAATGCCAACCATGCCCTGCTGGCCAAGCGCGCCGGCTACCGGGCCATCTACCTGTCGGGCGGCGGCGTTGCGGCCGGCTCGCTGGGCCTGCCGGACCTGGGCATCTCGAACCTGGACGACGTGCTGACCGATATCCGCCGCATCACCGACGTGTGCGACACGCCGCTGCTGGTGGACGTCGACACCGGCTTCGGCGCCTCGGCCTTCAACGTGGCCCGTACCACCAAGTCGCTGATCAAGTTCGGCGCGGCGGCGATGCACATCGAAGACCAGGTCGGCGCCAAGCGCTGCGGCCACCGCCCCAACAAGGAAATCGTCACGCAGGGTGAAATGGTCGACCGCATCAGGGCCGCCGTCGACGCCCGCACCGACGAGAACTTCGTCATCATGGCCCGCACCGACGCGCTCGCCGTCGAAGGCCTGGACAAGGCCATCGAGCGCGCCGTCGCGTGCGTGGAAGCCGGCGCCGACGCCATCTTCCCGGAAGCCATGACCGACCTGGCCATGTACCGCAAGTTTGTCGATGCGGTGAAGGTGCCGGTGCTGGCCAATATCACCGAATTCGGCGCCACGCCGCTGTTCACCACCGAGGAACTCGGCGGCGCCGGCGTGTCGATGGTGCTGTACCCGCTGTCGGCCTTCCGCGCCATGAACAAGGCGGCGGAGAACGTCTACGCGGCCATCCGCCGCGACGGCACGCAGAAGAACGTGGTCGATACCATGCAGACCCGCGCCGAGCTCTACGAGAGCATCGGCTACCATGACTTCGAGCAGAAGCTGGACGCGCTCTTTGCACAAGGCAAGGGCAAGTAAGCAAGACTCACGCGCGGCCGGGCTTTGTCCCGGCCGCTTGCACGACAACAGACAGGCAATACCAGGCATCACACAAAGGAGACCCAGATGTCCGAAGCGCAACCGCTCGTCACTCCCAAGCCCAAGAAATCCGTCGCCCTGTCGGGCGTGACCGCCGGCAATACCGCGCTGTGCACCGTCGGCCGCACCGGCAACGACCTGCACTACCGCGGCTACGACATCCTCGACATCGCCGAGACCTGCGAGTTCGAGGAAATCGCCCACCTGCTGGTGCACGGCAAGCTGCCGACCAAATCCGAACTGGCCGCCTACAAGGCCAAGCTCAAGAGCCTGCGCGGCCTGCCCGCCAATGTGAAGGCCGCGCTCGAATGGGTGCCCGCCAGCGCCCACCCGATGGACGTGATGCGCACCGGCGTGTCGGTGCTGGGCACCGTGCTGCCGGAGAAGGAAGACCACAACACCCCGGGCGCGCGCGACATTGCCGACCGCCTGATGGCCAGCCTCGGCTCGATGCTGCTGTACTGGTATCACTACAGCCACAACGGCAAGCGCATCGAAGTCGAAACCGACGATGACTCCATCGGCGGCCACTTCCTGCACCTGCTGCACGGCGAGAAGCCGTCGGCGCTGTGGGAGCGCGCCATGAACACCTCACTCAACCTGTACGCCGAGCACGAGTTCAACGCCTCGACCTTCACCGCGCGCGTGATCGCCGGCACGGGCTCGGACATGTATTCGTCAATCAGCGGCGCGATCGGCGCGCTGCGCGGCCCCAAGCACGGCGGCGCCAATGAAGTCGCGTTCGAGATCCAGAAACGCTACGACAACCCGGACGAGGCCCAGGCCGACATCACCCGTCGCGTCGAGAACAAGGAAGTCGTGATCGGCTTCGGCCACCCGGTGTACACCACCGGCGACCCGCGCAACCAGGTGATCAAGGAAGTGGCGAAGAAGCTGTCGAAGGACGCCGGCTCGATGAAGATGTTCGACATCGCCGAGCGCCTGGAAACCGTGATGTGGGACATCAAGAAGATGTTCCCGAACCTGGACTGGTTCAGCGCGGTGAGCTACCACATGATGGGCGTGCCGACGGCGATGTTCACGCCGCTGTTCGTGATCGCGCGCACGTCCGGCTGGGCCGCGCACATTATCGAGCAACGCATCGACAACAAGATCATCCGCCCGAGCGCCAACTACACCGGCCCGGAGAACCTGAAGTTCGTGCCGATCAAGGATCGCAAGTAAGACCGGCTGCCGGTTTGCTCCGCGTCGGGTTGCATTGATCCGGGCCTGCGGGCAAGGGGGTAGTTGGTCGCTGACATGGGACCACTACCCCTTTTTCATACCTATATTGATTTCCCTACACCATGAATTCTGCAAACCGCAAACCGCTACCGGGCACCAAGCTGGATTACTTTGACGCGCGCGCCGCGGTCGAGGCAATCCAGCCGGGTGCCTACGACAAGCTGCCGTACACGTCGCGCGTGCTGGCAGAAAACCTGGTGCGCCGCTGCGATCCCGCCACGCTGACGGATTCACTGAAGCAGCTGATCGGGCGCAAGCGCGACCTCGATTTCCCGTGGTTCCCGGCGCGCGTGGTGTGCCATGACATCCTGGGCCAGACCGCGCTGGTGGACCTGGCCGGCCTGCGCGACGCCATCGCCGACCAGGGCGGCGACCCCGCCAAGGTCAATCCGGTGGTGCCGGTGCAGCTGATCGTCGACCACTCGCTGGCGGTGGAGTGCGGCGGCTTCGATCCCGATGCCTTCGCCAAGAACCGCGCCATCGAAGACCGGCGCAATGAAGACCGTTTCCATTTCATCGACTGGACCAAGCAGGCGTTCAAGAACGTCGACGTGATCCCGCCGGGCAACGGCATCATGCACCAGATCAACCTGGAGAAGATGTCGCCGGTGATCCACGCTGATAGCGGCGTGGCCTACCCCGATACCTGCGTCGGCACCGACAGCCATACCCCGCACGTGGACGCGCTGGGCGTGATCGCCATCGGCGTGGGCGGCCTGGAAGCCGAGAACGTGATGCTCGGCCGCGCCTCGTGGATGCGCCTGCCGGATATCGTCGGCGTGGAGCTGACCGGCAAGCGCCAGCCCGGCATCACCGCCACCGACATCGTGCTGGCCCTGACTGAATTCCTGCGCAAGGAAAAGGTGGTCGGCGCCTATCTGGAGTTCCGCGGCGAAGGCGCCTCGAGCCTGACGCTCGGCGACCGCGCGACTATTTCCAACATGGCCCCGGAATATGGCGCCACTGCCGCGATGTTCTTCATCGACGAGCAGACCATTGACTACCTGCGCCTGACCGGCCGCACCGACGAGCAGCTCAAGCTGGTCGAAACGTACGCCAGGACTGCCGGCCTGTGGGCGGATTCGCTGAAGAACGCCGAGTACGAGCGCGTGCTGAAGTTCGACCTGTCGAGCGTGGTGCGCAACATGGCCGGCCCGTCCAACCCGCACAAGCGCCTGCCGACCTCCGCGCTGGCCGAGCGCGGCATCGCCGTCGACCTGGACAAGGCCCGCGCGCAGGAAGCCGAAGGCCTGATGCCGGACGGCGCGGTCATCATCGCCGCCATCACCAGCTGCACCAACACCAGCAACCCGCGCAATGTGATCGCCGCCGCGCTGCTGGCGCGCAACGCCAATGCGCGCGGCCTGGCCCGCAAGCCGTGGGTCAAGTCGTCGCTGGCGCCTGGCTCCAAGGCTGTCGAGCTGTACCTGGAAGAAGCCAGGCTGCTGCCCGACCTGGAAAAGCTCGGCTTCGGCATCGTCGCCTTTGCCTGCACCACCTGCAACGGCATGTCCGGCGCGCTGGACCCGAAGATCCAGCAGGAAATCATCGACCGCGACCTGTACGCGACGGCAGTGCTGTCCGGCAACCGCAACTTCGACGGCCGCATCCACCCGTACGCCAAGCAGGCCTTCCTGGCCTCGCCGCCGCTGGTGGTGGCCTATGCCATTGCCGGCACTATCCGTTTCGATATCGAAAAGGACGTGCTGGGCACAGACCAGGACGGCAAGCCGGTCTACCTGAAGGACATCTGGCCGAGCGACGAAGAGATCGACGCGATCGTGGCAAAGAGCGTCAAGCCCGAGCAGTTCCGCAAGGTCTACGAGCCGATGTTCGCCATCACCGCGGCCAGCAGCGAATCGGTCAGCCCGCTGTACGACTGGCGCCCGCAGAGCACCTATATCCGCCGCCCACCCTACTGGGAAGGCGCGCTGGCCGGCGAGCGCACGCTCAAGGCACTGCGTCCGCTGGCGGTGCTGGGCGACAACATCACCACCGACCACCTGTCGCCGTCCAACGCGATCATGCTCAACAGCGCCGCGGGTGAATACCTGGCCAAGATGGGCCTGCCGGAAGAGGACTTCAACTCGTACGCCACCCACCGCGGCGACCACCTGACCGCGCAGCGCGCCACCTTTGCCAACCCGACGCTGATTAATGAGATGGCCGTGGTCGACGGCCAGGTCAAGAAGGGTTCGCTGGCGCGCATCGAGCCGGAAGGCAAGGTCGTGCGCATGTGGGAAGCCATCGAGACCTACATGGACCGCAAGCAGCCGCTGATCATCATCGCCGGCGCGGACTATGGCCAGGGCTCGTCGCGCGACTGGGCCGCCAAGGGCGTGCGCCTGGCCGGCGTGGAAGTCATCGTCGCCGAGGGCTTCGAGCGCATCCACCGCACCAACCTGATCGGCATGGGCGTGCTGCCGCTGGAGTTCAAGCCGGGCGTGAACCGCCTGACGCTGGGCCTGGACGGCACCGAAACCTATGACGTGATCGGCGAGCGCCAGCCGCGCGCCACGCTGACGCTGGTGGTGAATCGCAAGAACGGCGAGCGCGTGGAAGTGCCGGTGACCTGCCGCCTCGACAGCGACGAGGAAGTGTCGATCTACGAAGCCGGCGGCGTGCTGCAGCGCTTCGCGCAGGACTTCCTTGAGTCAACCCGTGCGGCTGCATAAGCTGTGACATGGGCCCGGGCGACATGCGTGCCGCCCGGGCCAACCAGGACAAAGATTTCCATGGCTCACGTACCCCAGATCAAGATTCCCGCCACCTATATCCGTGGCGGCACCAGCAAAGGCGTGTTCTTCCGCCTGCAGGATTTGCCGGAAACGGCACAAGTGCCCGGCCCGGCCCGCGACGCGCTGCTGATGCGCGTGATCGGCAGCCCCGACCCCTATGGCAAGCAGATCGACGGCATGGGCGCGGCCACATCCAGCACCAGCAAGACGGTGATCGTGTCCAAGAGCAGCCGGCCCGACCACGATGTCGACTACCTGTTCGGCCAGGTTTCGATCGACCAGCCCTTTGTCGACTGGAGCGGCAACTGCGGCAACCTGTCGGCAGCGGTCGGCCCCTTTGCCATCAGCGCCGGCCTGGTCGATGCCAGCCGCATCCCGCAGAACGGCGTCGCCGTGGTGCGCATCTGGCAGGCCAATATCGGCAAGACCATCATCGGCCACGTGCCCGTCACCAAAGGTGAAGTGCAGGAAACCGGCGATTTCGAGCTGGATGGCGTGACCTTCCCGGCCGCCGAAGTGCAGCTTGAGTTCATGGACCCGGCCGCCGAGGAAGAAGGCGCCGGCGGCGCGATGTTCCCCACCGGCAACGTGGTCGACGACCTCGAAGTGCCGGGCGTGGGCACGCTCAGGGCCACCATGATCAACGCCGGCATCCCGACCATCTTCGTCAACGCCGAGAGCATCGGCTACACCGGCACCGAGCTGCAGGACGCCATCAACAGCGACACCAAGGCGCTGGCGATGTTCGAGACCATCCGCGCCTACGGCGCGCTGCGCATGGGCCTGATCAAGAACGTGGACGAGGCCGCCAAGCGCCAGCACACGCCCAAGGTTGCCTTCGTGGCCAAGCCGGTCGACTACACGGCCTCCAGTGGCAAGAAAGTGGCCGCGGCCGACGTGGACCTGCTGGTGCGCGCGCTCTCCATGGGCAAGCTGCACCACGCCATGATGGGCACGGCGGCAGTGGCGATCGGCACCGCCGCGGCCATTCCCGGCACGCTGGTCAACCTGGCCGCCGGCGGCGGCGAGCGCAACGCAGTGCGTTTCGGGCATCCGTCCGGCACGCTGCGCGTGGGCGCCGAGGCGCAGCAGGTCGATGGCGAATGGGCGGTCAGGAAGGCCATCATGAGCCGCAGCGCGCGCGTGCTGATGGAAGGCTGGGTGCGCGTGCCCGGCGACGCATTCTGAGCTGAGCCACACCCGCGAGGCCGTTCATGTCCACCGACACGCCGTCCGCGCAACGCCCCGATCCGGACCAGGTGCTGGTCGACATCGTCGACTATGTCACCCGGTACGAGATCAAGAGCGGCCTCGCCTACGACACCGCCCGCAACTGCCTGATCGACACGCTCGGTTGCGGGCTCGAGGCCCTGTCCTACCCGGCCTGCGCCAAGCTGCTGGGTCCCATCGTCCCGGGAACGGTCGTGCCCAACGGCGCGCGCGTGCCGGGCACCCAGTTCCAGCTGGATCCGGTCCAGGCCGCGTTCAATATCGGCGCGATGATCCGCTGGCTGGATTTCAACGACACCTGGCTCGCGGCCGAATGGGGCCACCCGTCGGACAATCTTGGCGGCATTTTGGCCACCGCCGACTGGATCTCCCGCAATAACGTCGCCGCCGGGCGCCAGCCGCTGACGATGAAGGCGGTGCTGGCGGCAATGATCAAGGCGCATGAGATCCAGGGCTGCATCGCGCTGGAAAACTCGTTCAACCAGGTCGGCCTGGACCACGTGGTGCTGGTCAAGGTGGCCTCCACGGCCGTGGTCGCGCAGATGCTGGACCTCACGCGCGACGAGATCCTCAATGCCGTGTCACTGGCCTGGGTCGACGGCCAGAGCCTGCGCACCTACCGTCACGCCCCCAACACCGGCAGCCGCAAGAGCTGGGCCGCGGGCGACGCCACCAGCCGCGCGGTGCGCCTGGCGCTGATCGCGCGCACCGGCGAGATGGGCTATCCGTCGGTGCTGACGGCAAAGACCTGGGGCTTCTACGACGTCTTGTTCAAGGGACAACCGTTCCGCTTCCAGCGGCCGTACGGGTGCTACGTGATGGAGAACATCCTGTTCAAGATCTCGTACCCGGCCGAGTTCCACGCGCAGACCGCGGTGGAGGCAGCCATGCAGCTGCACGGTGCGCTGGCGCTCGCGGGGCGCAGCGCCGCGGACATTGCCGCCATCACCATCCGCACGCACGCGGCCTGCCTGCGCATCATCGACAAGCAGGGGCCGCTCGACAACCCCGCGGACCGCGACCACTGCATCCAGTACATGGTGGCCGTGCCGCTGCTGTTCGGCCGCCTGACCGCCGCCGACTACGAAGACAAGGTCGCAGCCGACCCGCGCATCGACGCGCTGCGCGGCAAGATCACCTGCGTGGAGGACCCCGCACTGACGCGCGACTACCACGACCCCGGCAAGCGCTCGATCGCCAATGCGCTGACCGTGACGCTGGCGGACGGCACCGTGCTGGACGAAGTGCTGGTCGAATACCCGCTCGGCCACAAGCGCCGCCGCGCCGAGGGCATCCCGCTGCTGGTGGAGAAATTCCGCACCAACCTCGCCCGCCGCTTCCCGCCGAAACAGCAGGCCGCCATCCTTGCCGTGTCGCTGGACCAGGCCCGGCTGGAGGCGGTACCGGTCAACGAGTACCTCGATATGTATGCGATTTGAGTTATCGCCCCGCCCTGTTCATGCCGAATCGGCATAACCCTCGCACGGCACCTCCCGCGCAAATTTCTCCTCACGTATAGTTTCTGCCGCTGCCCGAACCGGGCCCTGCACCACAGGCCCGGTTTGGTCAGCCACTGACTGAACACGGACGGCACCATTCCGCCCATAAGGTATGGCGCGCCGATTCCAGTACGGGCCACACGCTCGTATAGATACCGAGGAGAACCATGAAACCTATCGCCCGCGTCACCACGCTGGCCGCTGCCCTGTTGTCGGCGAGCCTGATCACCGCCACCGCCCACGCGCAGCTCGCACCCGCCGCCCAGCCTGCCGCCGCCGCTGCCACGGCCCCGGCGGAAGCCCGCAAGGCCAATATCGTCATCATCGGCACCGGCGGCACCATTGCCGGCGCCGGCGCGTCGGCGACCAACACGGCGGCCTACCAGTCCGCCGTGGTGCCGGTCGACAAGATCATCGCCTCGGTGCCCGAGATCGCCAAGGTTGCCAACGTCAAGGGCGAACAGATCTTCCAGATCGGCTCGGAGAGCTTCAACAACGAGCGCCTGCTGAAGCTGGGCAAGCGCGTGTCGGAACTGCTCAAGCAGCCAGACGTGGACGGCATTGTCATCACGCACGGCACCGACACCATCGAGGAAACCGCCTACTTCCTGAACCTGACGCTTAAGAGCGACAAGCCGGTGGTGGTGGTGGGCTCGATGCGCCCTGGCACCGCGCTCGGCGCCGACGGCGCGCTGAACCTGTACGACGCCGTGCTGGTCGCGTCCAACCCGGCGTCCAGGGGCAAGGGCACGCTGGCGGTGCTGAACGACGAGATCCACACCGGCCGCGACGTCACCAAGAGCAACACCTTCAAGGCCGAGACCTTCCGCTCGCCGTTCGGCCCGCTGGGCTACGTTGTGGAAGGCCGCACGCTGTTCTACCGCCTGCCGGCGCGTCCGCACACGATGCAGACCCAGTGGGATATCGACAAGATCGACAAGCTGCCGGAAGTGGCCGTGGTCTATGCCTACGGCAACGCCAACCCGGCAGCGGTCGACGCTGCGGTGAAGAGCGGCGCCAAGGCGATCATTTACGCCGCCACCGGCAACGGGAGCGTCGGCGACTACATGGTCGAGCCGCTCAAGGCCGCGCGCGCCAAGGGCGTGCAGATCGTGCGCGCCTCGCGCACGGGCAGCGGCGTGGTGGTCCGAAACGCCGAGCAGCCGGACGACAAGTACGACTGGATCGTCACCGAAGACCAGCTGCCGCAGAAGGCACGCATCCTGATGGCGCTGGCGCTGACGCAGACCAGCGACACCAAGGCGCTGCAGCAGGTTTTCTGGAAGTACTGATGGTGTCGTGGGGCAAGCGGTCTCGCCGCTAGACGCTCCTGCGCTCACCCCCAGCCCCTCTCCCGCCCGCGGGAGAGGGGCACAAACCGGCGGCTGCGCCGCCCGGCAGCAATTTCCCGGCCTCCCCGGCTTTTTCCCCTTCCTTTACAGCGGGGTCGTCCAGCACGATCTGGCGCATCGCCAGCGCCATCGCCTTGTCGATCCCTTCGTCCACCAGCGGGCTGCGGCTTTGCACGATCAGCAACGGCATGGCGTCAGCCAGCCGGCGGCTGCGTGCCATGCCTACCATGGGTCCCTTTGAATTCTCCGCAATTTACCGGTGTAGCGACTCCTGGCATTCATGCGGGTTTCCGGGCGATGCCTGCCTGAAATCCCCGTCAGATAAGGCATTTGCTGACTGGTCCTTTCCGCGCCGTCACCCAACGTTGCTGAGGCCTCCGCGGAGGCCTGGCACGGCTCGCCAGCGCTTCACGGCCCGTTTTGGTCAGATAACAGGGCGCGGGCAGCGCCGACGGTCGCGGCGATCGCACACGCCGAACGCCGCTGGCCCAGCCCTATTCGAGCATCCCATGCAGTTAACATGTGCACGTAACCGATCAACATCAAGTTGAATTTCCCCGGCTATGAATCCATGATGAATTCATGCCGCCCTCCATCGCAGCAAGCGCGAAGTGCCGGCTCATCCGAGACCCTCACGACAGTTACAGTCAGCAGAGAACCAGGAGAAGCCATGCGGGTATGCCAGATCGAAGGTGAATGGAAGAGGGAAAACATTCGCATTAGTGAACGTCCACTACCAATACCAAGGGACGGCCAGGTCCGGGTCAAGATCTCGGCGAACGCATTGAACTATCGGGACTTAATCATCCCACTTCGCGGCTACGGCAAACGCATGCAAGCGTTACCCCTGGTGATGCTAAGCGACGGTGCCGGCAGTATCGACGCAGTAGGGCCCGGCGTCTCGCAGGTTCAGGTGGGCGAACGCGTGTGTCCGGTCTTCTACCAAAGCTGGCTGAGCGGTGCGCCCGACAATGCGCGCTTCCGATATAGCCTGGGCTGTGAGCAAGATGGCACGATGGCGGACTATATCGTGCTCCCGGCAGAGGGAGTCTGTGCAGCGCCGAACCATCTGACTGACGTCGAGGCTGCAACGCTCCCGACTGCGGCGGTAACAGCCTGGCGGGCTTTGGTCACGGAAGGGCGAATCAAGCCGGGGGACACGGTGCTGGTCCAGGGGACCGGGGGCGTTTCGCTTTTCGCCCTGCAGTTCGCCAAGCTCCTGGGGGCTCGTGTCATTGCCACGTCTTCGAGCGATCAAAAGCTTGCGAAAGTGCGTGCGCTGGGTGCGGACGAAACCATTAACTATCGTGAGAACGAGCAATGGGGAAAAGCCGCACGAGATATCGCCGAAGGCACTGGCGTTGACCACGTCATTGAGGTTGGAGGTGCTGGAACTCTCGAGCAGTCCCTCCGTGCAATACGTACCGGGGGAACGATCAGCTTGATTGGTGTGCTCGCCGGCTCAGATTGCAAGGTGCCATTGGGGCAGGTCGTGACGCGTCACATCCGACTACAGGGCATTACCGTCGGCAGCCGGGATGATTTCGAAGCGATGGCCACCGCTATCGCCCAGCACAAGCTCCGCCCGGTGGTTGACCGAGTGTTTGCTTTCGATGAATTAGGCATGGCGCTTGATTACCTTGCCAGCGGGCAGCATTTCGGCAAGGTCTGCATACAACATGCGAAGGCCTAAATACCCTCGCATCGCATACGCGCTTATGGTGCTCGGCGCCCGCAGAATCCAAGACTTTCGATCATGACTCCGGTCAGGCACATCTATGTGGCAACCATGATTGCGGGCCTCGCTATCCTGGATTGCTGCTCCAGCCGGTCATCGTCCGCGGCACTGGTTGAGGTAACTGCTGCAAAAAAGATAACCGTGCAACGCCCGCAGCTATCTGGACGACGATCGGGATGCCACGATCATGCGTCTCGCATGAACAACGCGACGTTGTCCTGGACCAGTTTCGCGACAAAACTGGCCACCACGCGAATATGCGCCGCCTTGCGGTGGTCCTCGTGCACATGCATATGGAATGACCGTGTCAGGCTGAACTGCCCGGGCAGCACGGCAACGAGATCTGGAAACGACGCTGCAATATATGCTGGGAGGATCGCCAGCCCGTGTCCGCCCGCCGTTGCGAAAACTTGAGGCAGCAACGCCGAGCTCCGGATGCGTGGCTGAATACCTGCATCTATGGCGTGCAGATAGTTGAGTTCCGGAGCAAACAGTCCCTCCTCGACGTAACCGGCAAAGGGATGGTCTTTGAGGTCCTGCATCCCCCTGATCGGCGCCGCGTGACGCAGATAGGTGCTGGAGCCATACACAAACATGCGGTAATCGGTGAGCCGTCGTGACGCCACCCGCAGATGTTGTGCTCCGGAAAGGCTGATTGCGATATCCGCCTCCCGCTTCGACAGGCTGAAGATCCTTGGCGCGGCGAAGATTTCAATCTCCAGGCGCGGATTTGCTTCGGTCAGTTCATGAACCCGCGGTGCGAGAAAGTGTGAACCAAATCCGTCAGGCGCGCCGATGCGCACGACGCCTTCCACTTCATTGGTTTCAGCACCTGCCATCGCGCGAGAGGTGTAGAACGCGCTCTCGATGCCTTGCACGATTTCAAGCAACCGCTCTCCTTCTGGCGTGAGAACGTAACCTGTCGTGCTCTTATGGAACAGCCGGTTGTTCAGTCCACTTTCCAGTGAGCGAATACGCCGGGACACCGTCGTGTGTTCGGTGCCGAGCCGCTCTGCGGCCGCCGACAGCGTTCCGGTCCGCGCCACCGCAAGAAAATAGCGGTAGTCGTCCCAGTTTTCCGATAGCTTTCTGGATACCACGATGCACCTTCGATGGCTGTGTTGGTCTCCTGTAGTAATTCTGATCTGTGCAACACAAATCGAATAACTATGCTTCGACCGCATCTTCAAAATCATCGCCCGTCGTGAACGTCCTCACCGGGTTCCGTACTCAGGCCCATGGTGGCTTCTGAGCAAACCTCTCCTCAATCCATTGCTTGAAGAGCTTCAATTTTGCAGGAGTGTGCTTGATCGACGGCGTGACCAAATAAATGCCGGAGCGCGCATCAAGACGCCATTGTGGCAACACTCTGACGAGCTGCCCCGATGCGATATCCCGACTCATCAACCAGTCGCCACCCGCAATGATGCCGACCCCTCGCACCGCTGCCAGAAGCAGTGTTGAATTCTCGTTGCTGGAAAGGTTTCCGCGAACGGTAACCGTCTCCTTATGGCTTCCATCCGAAAGCTTCCACGCAGGATACGTGGCAAGCCCGGTGAACCCGAGGCAATTGTGACGGACCAGGTCAGCCGGCGTTTCCGGCATGCCCCGCTTGCGCAAATAGTCTGGCGAAGCACAGAGGATCCTTTGGTGGTCACATAGTTTCCTGGCCCGTAGCCGGCTGTCGCTCAACTCACCCACACGAATCGCCGCGTCGAAACTCTCACCGATGAGGTCCACGAACTGCTCGGAGTATTCCGCATGGACGATCAGATCAGGATTCATTGACGCGAACTCGGCAATCATGGGAGCCAGCCACATCCGCCCAAGCGCACCCGGCAGAGCGAGACGAAGCGTTCCCGTTGCCTGCACTGCGGATTCAGACACCTCGCGCTCGGCATCCGCCAGTACCGCCTCCGCTTCGCGCAACCGCTGGATGTACCGGATTCCCGCTTCGGTAAATCGGACATGACGCGTCGACCGTTCGACCAGGCGGACGCCAAGCCGTGACTCCAGTTCCGCGATACGCTTCGAAATCACGGTCGGATGTCGTTGCAGAATCTTGCCCGCCTGGACAAAAGTACCGCCCTCGTGCAAGGCAAGCAGTGCCCCGATTTGGTCGGCATATTGACTTTCGAATGCGCTCATTGTTGCGGCCGGCTAGACGGCATGCGCCGTCGTCAGCTCGGCTTCCCGTGACATCAGGGCTTCAGTATAACGGCCCCCTCTGCCTTGCCTTGCTCCAGCAGCGCATGAGCTTGGCGCACGTCGGCAAGGGAGAATGTGTGGCGGGGATCAGCGCGGATAACTCCTGCGTGGAGAGCGCGCAGCACCTCATGCGCGCGCTGCTGGTACACCTCTGCCGACGCTGTATGCGCCGCCAGCGAGGGGCGTGTCAGGTACAGGGAACCCTTTGCATTCAGCGTCGATACGCTGACGGGGGATGGAGCGCCTGAGGTCATGCCAAACGACACCATGAGGCCGCGCGGGCGAAGGCACTCCAGCGAGGCATCGAAAGAAACCTTGCCCACGCCGTCATACACCACGTCCGCCTTCCGGCCCCGCGTGATGTCCGCCACCTGTTCACCCAGTGTGGCTGCGTCAAATACCAGCACATGATCGCAGCCCGCCGCACTGGCCCGCTCGACACTCGCGGATCGCGATACCACGCCGATGACATGCGCGCCCAGATGCCTGGCCCATGGGACCATGATCTGCCCCAGTGCCCCGGCTGCGCCGTAGATGACCACCACTGTGTCATCCCCAACCGGGTAGGTAGTGGTCAGCAGATACTGCGCAGTAATCCCTTTGAACAGCACGGCAGCCGCCTCTTCAAAGCTCACGGCGTCCGGCAGCCTGACCAGCCGCTCGGCCGGATATCGTCTGCCGCTCGCATACGCGCCCAGCGGGCCCGTTGCATAGCCCACGCGATCCCCCACCCGGAAATCCGTGACGCCCTCGCCCACGGCACCAACGGTACCAGCGCCCTCGAGCCCGAGCCCCGACGGAAGTGTCACTGGCGCGTCTCCCCGGCGTTGACTGATATCGAGCGGGTTGACGCCGATCGCCTCCTGGTCCAGCCAGACTTCGCCAGGTGCCGGACTCTCTCGGCCGACCTCGCGGCATTGCAGCACCTCCGCGCTACCTGTTGCGGATATCCGAACCACTACAGCCATTTCGACTACTCCTTGTATTCCGGGAATGAAACTGTCTGTCCCTTACAGTAGGCGCTCGCGAGTTGCCTCGCAATAGCATCTCGCGCATCGATGAGCTGCACATGTTGCAGCAATCGGGAGTGAGTGGGGTTCACCGCCTCTGTCCGCGCCGGGTCAGGCTGAAGGGGTGCAGGACAAAAAAAGGGGCCGCGATACCATCGCGGCCCGAAGGACACCAAGTGGAAAAACTCAAATCGCCTTGATAAAGGGATGCACGTTCACGTCCTTCCAGACCTTGTTGATGTAGAACGGGTCGCCATGCCCAAAGGCGCGCGCTTCTTCCAGATCGCGGGCCTCGACGAGCAGCATGCTGCCGATGCGCCGCTCTCCCCGTGTATCGGTCAGCGGGCCCGCAGCAATGATGGGGATAGGCGCCGATGAAAGATAGGCACGATGTGCAGCATAGTGCTGGTCGCGCGCTTGTGGCGTCGCCGGGTCGTCCAGGCAATAAATGACGAAATGCATGAAATCTCTCCTTGTCCCTACCAGTTTGCCGGACTGGCGCGGGGCCCGCGAAAGCGATTCGGGCCATACCTGCCGCGCCGCCCGGCCATTCCTCCTATCGCAGGGCAATGGTGGTGTTTACGCCTTCATTGACGGTCGCATCGTCAAACCAGCGCGCCGTCACCGTCTTCGTCTGTGTGTAGAAGTGGACCACCTGCTTGCCATACGCGCCCAGATCGCCAAGCTTCGAACCGCGCGAACCGGTGAAGCTAAAGATGGGGACCGGCACCGGAATGGGAATGTTGATGCCGACCTGGCCCACATCGATCTCACTCTGGAACTTGCGCGCCGCCGCACCGCTTTGGGTAAAGATGCTGACACCATTACCCATCGGATTGCGATTGATCAGTTCGATAGCGTCGTCCAGCGAGTCCGCCTCCATCACACAGATCACGGGGCCAAAGATCTCTGTCTCATAGACGGTCATGCCCGGCTTCACATCCGAGAAGATCGTCGGACCGATGAAGTTGCCTTCGGCGTAGCCGTCGACCGCAATATCGCGCCCGTCGAGCGCGAGGGTCGCGCCTTCCTTCACGCCGGCGTCGATCAGGCTGAGGATGCGCGCCTTGGCCGCGCGGGACACGACCGGCCCGACGTCGGTACCCGGCTCCGTGCCGGCATTGACCTTGAGGCCGCGCGCACGGTCGACAAGATCCGGCAGCCATCCTTTAGACGCACCGACCAGCACCACCACCGACGTGGCCATGCACCGCTGTCCCGCGGCACCGAAGCCCGCACCAGCCAGTGCATTGAGGGTCTGCTCCTTGTTCGCGTCCGGCAGAACCACGGCATGGTTCTTCGCGCCCATCATCGACTGGACGCGCTTGCCATGCTGGCTGCCAAGGTTGTAGACGTGCGTGCCAACATGCGTCGAACCGACGAACGAGATGGCCTTGATGTCGGAATGCGTGCAGATGGCATCCACGACTTCCTTGCCGCCATGCACCACGTTGAGCACGCCAGCCGGGACGCCGGCCTCGAGTGCAAGCGCTACCAGTTCCATCGTGGACAAGGGATCTTGCTCCGACGGCTTGAGGACGAAGGTATTGCCGCAGACGATCGCCATCGGGAACATCCACAGCGGAATCATCGCCGGGAAGTTGAACGGCGTGATGCCGGCGCAAACGCCGATCGGCTGTCTTAGCGTATACGTGTCCACCTTGCCAGCGACATTCTCCGCGAATTCTCCCAGTTGGAGCGTGCCGACTGAGCACGCGTGCTCGACGACTTCGAGACCGCGGAAGATGTCGCCCTCGGCGTCCGGAAGCGTCTTTCCCTGCTCCGCGGTCAGCGTCTGCGCGATGCGCTTCATGTTCTGACGCACCAGGTCCTGGAACTTCAGCATCACCCGCATGCGCGTACCGATCGGTGTCACGCTCCACGTACGGAACGCCTTCTGCGCGGCCTCCACGGCGGCGTTCAGTTCGCCCATCGTGGCATACGGCACGCGGCCAATCACCGCCTGCGTCGCCGGATTGACGATGTCGCGCCATTCTTCACTCTTCGATTCGACGAAAGCGCCGTCGATCAGCAGCTTTGCGGTACGCAGGCCTTGCACGCCATGGACGTTTCTTTCAACAGCGATATTCACAGATCACTCCTTTTGATTGAACCCTCTTTCTCAAGCCTGGGCGGACACAGCGCAAGCAAGTTCCGCCCGCTGGCCTGCCGGACCAGCCGTACACAGCGGCTAGTCGACGCTGGTGCCGCGCGTTTCCCGCACGAAGAACAGGCAAACCACGCAGCTCATCGCCGCGATCACGATCGGGTACCACAATCCCGAATAGATGTTGCCTTGGGCCGCAACGATCGCAAAGGCGGTGGCAGGCAGGAAGCCACCGAACCAGCCATTGCCGATGTGGTACGGCACGGAAAGGCAGGTGTAGCGGATGCGCGCGGGGAAGCACTCCACCAGCATGGCTGCCATCGGCCCATACACCATCGTGCCGTACAGCATGAGGACTACGAGGATGAGGATGGTCATCGGCACATTGACGCGAGCAGGATCAGCGGCACGCGGGTAGCCTGCCTCGGTCAATGCCGTCACCAGTGCAGCGTTGAATGCAGCCGCCTTGGCTTTGGCGTTCTCCGAAGCCGCATCGTAGGAGGCAATCTGGACCGAGCCCACCACGATCGTTGCCGTCTGCGGTGCTGTTGCAGCCTGGTTTTCATAGCTCAATCCTGCTTTCGACAATGCGGCTTTTGCCACGTCGCAGGAACTCGTGAACTTTGCCGTGCCAACTGGATTGAACTGGAATGAACACTCCTTGGGATCAGCGATCAGGACAATCGGCGAGTTCTTCTGCGCGGTTTCCAGGGCAGGATTGACGTAGTGCGTCAATGCCTTGAACAGCGGCATATAGGTCAGCACGGCAAGCAGACAGCCGATGAACATGATCGGTTTGCGCCCGATCCGATCCGATAGCGTCCCAGCGACGACGTAGAACGGGGCGGAGATCAGCAGCGCAGCAATGAGGATCGTGTTCGTCATCGACCCTTCCAGCTTCAATGTTTCGGTAAGGAAGAACAGTGTGTAGAACTGGCCGGTGTACCAGACCACCGCTTCCCCGGCAGTGACACCGAACAGGGCAATGAGCATGAGCCGGACGTTTTTCCACTGCCCGAAAGCCTCCTTGACGGCATGCGGTTATACACAATTGTCCCCATCATCGACGACTCGTAATCCTCGCAAAGTCTTCGCAGCGACATGAACTTCTTTCAGGCCAAGCCAAATCGTCTTCACGCCGGGCTCCCCATCGCTCTTCCGGCCGAGGAAGCCGCCAAGGCGTGCAATCAGGCGAAGCACTTCATTCAGCGTTGGCTTAGCAGGCTGTTTGACACGGGTCAGCAGATAGGCGCCGCGTATTTCATCCGGGTCGAAGAACAAGTCAGCGTCCAGGTCCGGGCAAGTGCGTCCGAGCCGCATCAGATGCGCTATGCGCCAAGCGACGACCATGAACAGTGCCAAAGCGCGCTCAAGGCGTTCTATCGCCGACAACTGGAGCGCTTCAACGCGACAGGCGTTCTTCAGGATGTTGAACAGCGTCTCTATCTCCCAGCGCGCGCGGTACCAGTCAATAAGCTCAATCGCATCGTCCAGACTAGCTGCGCTGCGATTTGTCAGGAGGCGCCACTCGATTGGCTTGACGCCGGCAGGCGCATCAAACTCGCGTGCGACGATGCTCGTCGCCGCGACCGTCTTGCCCTTACCTGCTGGCAGATCAACCCGTTGCACCCAGAGTTGCTGACGCACGGTGCGGGCCTTGACGCCATGGCGCGATCCCATCGTGAAAGCGATCTCGCCAATAGGCTTGCCGCTGATGGTGCGCTGCCACAGCTTCTCGCCATCCGGCAGGCAGCGATTGTGGGCCGCACGTATGAGCCAGTCGGCGGGCGTACCGAGTTCTTGAGCATGCAGCATCAACGCCATCAAGTCGGCTTCGCGGTCTGCGACATAGACCAAGCGCGTGCTGGGGAGCTCCAGGGCCATTTCAGCGATGCGCTCGTAACCTTCAATCCAACGCAAGCTTTCCTTTGGCCCACCGCGTTTGCCGAATTTATCCCGCTTCTCACGCGCCCACATCCACGCGTCCAGCACACCAAGCGGTTCGCGTTGCGGCGTGACGGCGTAGGTCGGATGGAGATACATACCCCGCTGCGCCTCATAGCTCAGCGGCCCCAGACCGATAGCCCCTTGACCGTTAAAATCAAGTTCCGTCGTATCCTGAAGACACAGCACGACGGGTTCAGCCCCCATTCTCTGCCGGGTCTGCTGCCAGTGCGGCGCCAGAATATCGCGCCAGTCAACGCTGTCGTTGCCAAAGAAGCGATACGCTCCCATGGTCTCGCTCCAGCCGTGGCAAGCCTTCGGTACGCTGGCCATCGGATCGGCCGCAAATCGCTCCATCAACATCCTCGCTCGCTTGTCGAGGCGCGCATCACCGAGATCCAGGTGGGCAAACTCAGTCGCTGCCCAGTGTGTCGATTCAATCGTCAACGCGTCACCCAAAATGCGACAGTAAACGCGAGACTTAGAGAGTTTACAAGGGGCGCTTCAACTCGTTGAAAGTAAACGCTTTTCCCGGGCGCTCTGGTCGCTTTGGAAGGTCAGAGATGTGTAAAACCGCATGCCTTGACGGGTGCCTTGGACGTTTTACCTTCATCCACCATCTTCTGGAATGCCGGCGACTCGCTGAGCTTCAGGCGGATCCACACCGAGATTCCCAGCAGTACGATCGACAGCAGGAACGGGATGCGCCATCCCCAGGCACTGAATGCCTCTTCGCCGATAAGCGTCCGCACACCGAGAATGACAAGCAGCGAAAGAAACAGCCCCAGAGTTGCGGTCATCTGGATCCATGAGGTCCAGCCGCCCCGCTTGCTTGCTGGGGCATGCTCGGCCACGTAGGTTGCAGCGCCACCATACTCCCCGCCCAGCGCCAGACCTTGCACCAGCCGCATCGCCACGAAGAAGATTGGCGCAAAAATGCCGATCGTGGCGTAACCAGGCAGCAAACCTACGAAGAACGTCGAAGCACCCATCAGCAGGATGGTCACAAGAAACGTGTACTTGCGGCCAAGCATGTCGCCCAGGCGACCGAACACTACAGCACCAAGAGGCCGCACGGCAAAGCCGGCAGCGAAGCTTAGCAGGGTAAAGATGAAGGCGGCGGAGGGGCTCACCCCCGCGAAAATGGCCTTGCTGATAAAGGGTGCGAGCGCGCCGGCAAGGAAGAAGTCATACCATTCAAAGATGGTACCCAACGAGGACGCGAACACTACTGTGCGGCTGCGGCCCGTCATTTTCTCGGACCGCGCGGACTCTTCGATAGTTGTGGTTAGCATGGAATGTCTCCGGATTGGAAGTGGTTTTCATGAACCACTTTCCTATGGATGCAGCGTCGCAATTGGCACAGAATCGCCGGTATCGACCACGCGAACGGACTGAAGCTCGCGACCGATGCCCGGTGAGTGCCAGTGGCGACGGCGGCCCGCGCATGCGTGGCCGGCCGCGGCCATTGGCGGTGCGGGGTCCTCAGGCGTTTCTGGACAGGTGCAGAACCAGCGACGTTGCGTCGAGATCCGCACCACCGGCTTCCGCGTGCCTGGTCATCAGCGCGTATGCGGTTTCAGCGGTTTCCAGGCGGGCACCAACCTCGCGTCCTGCTTCGACGGCGAGGCTCAGATCCTTGGCCAGGAGCCAGGTCTTGAAGCCCGGTTTGTAGCCATTCGATGCCGGCGATGCCTCGACGACACCCGGTGCCGGATTCCAGAGGCGGAAGGACCAGTTGTCGGCAGACGACCGCGTAGCGATCTCGAAGAACGCCTTCATGTCGAGGCCAAGCCGTTGCCCCAGGGCCGTAGCCTCGCAGTTGACCGTGACGCTGACTGCCATGATCAGGTTGTTCACCACCTTGGCGGCCTGGCCTGCGCCCGGGCCACCCACGTACGCGATGTAGTCGCCAAGCGGTTGCAGCAATTCGGTCGCCTGCCCCGCATACATCTTGTCGCAGCCGATCATGAACGTCAGCGTGCCATCGCGGGCACCCTCGGTGCCGCCCGAAACCGGCGCCTCGACAAATACAACACCAGCCTTCTCTGCGGCGGCATGCAGCTTGCGCGCATAGTCGATGCCGATCGTCGAACAGTCGATCACGATTGTGCCGGGACGCGCGCTTGCAAACACGCCATTCGCCGACGTCATGACTTCGTGGACATCTGCGCCGGAAGGCAGCATGCTGTACACCACGTCAGCGTCCTTGCACGCCGCGGCGATCGTTTCGGCAACCAGCACGCCATTGGCAGCGGCGTTCTCGCGTGCCGTGGCGTCAATGTCTACACCGCGGACGGTGTAGCCCGCCTTGATCATGTGTTTGGACATGGGGTTACCCATCAGGCCGAGGCCAATCCACGCAATAGTGGGCATGGCGATGCTCCTTTTCTAACGATGTTTGGTAGTGGCAATGAAGTCCGATGCGTTGGAGCCCCTGCGTCTCCTGGACAGTGGCGGGCTCCTGGACTGCGACGAATCTTAGGATCCGGAATGCCGGAGGCACAGCGCACCGGCGGCCAATGGCTGTGCAAAAATGTGGGAACCGTGGAGCGCTGTGGAGCGGGGGATCAAATCAGACGCTCGCGTCGCGTACCGACACCCTTTTCATGCGCCGGTACGCTGCGTGGCGCTGGACATGCGGGTCGCCGCGTTCGATCCCGCACTGGCTGACGCCGCAGCGCGCCCCCGAAGGCCATAGCGATGGCGAGCATGCGCTGCTGCATCGCCAGTTATGCCAAGCTACGGGAGAGCAAGCACTCTGCCGCGTGTGCACCGTGAGATACTCGCCTGAATCGTTGTGAGACAGCTTCGGTGACAGGACGGACGTTCGGCAACCATTCCGGCGCCAGCGCCGGCTTACGCTTCAGCAATGCACGGCGATTGCAAAACTAGCGAGCGATCACCCGCATATCATTGCCGATATCGCGTGCCGCCTCGCGAACGCGCCTTCAGGAGAAATCTTGCTCGCCGATTAATTTGGCTGCGCGCTGACATTGTCGGTAATACCGGCCATAGGCGAAAAATGGCTCGCCAATTCATTGGCGAGCCATTTAAAGAGCCAATGGATATCTTGGCCTTATTCGGCTTACGCACTCAATCTGGTGTCTAGCCAGACCGAGCCGTAGCGGGTGTAGGGAGGAGGAGTTTCGATGTGTTCCTTCAAATCGTCAGCAGCGCTACGCACCCAGAATGGGTCCCGGAGCATCTGCCGGCCCACGAACACCAGATCGGCGCGGCCATTTTGCAGGATCTCTTCAGCCTGACGACCATTCTGGATCAATCCAACTGCGCCCGTGGCAATGCCTATCTCCCGCCGAAGCAGTTCGGCGGCCGGCACCTGGTACCCAGGATAAGCCTGTACCTTGATCATCTTGATACCGCCTGAACTGCAATCGATCAAGTCCACACCCTGCTCTTTCATCCAGCGGCCGTATTCGAGGAACGAATCCGGAGTGTTGCCCCCTTCGCTGTAATCGGTGCTGGAAATCCGGACGAACAGGGGACGGTCTCCCCAATGCCGTTTCACCTCTTCGATGATCTCACGCACGATTCGATAACGGCGCGCCGCGTCGCCCCCATATTCGTCATCGCGCGTGTTCGCCAATGGCGAGAGGAACTCGTTCAGCAGATAGCCATGCGCGGTGTGGAGTTCCAGCACGTCGAAACCGGCGTCGCGGGCACGGCGTGCTGCGCGGCCAAAGGATTTGACAAGCTCTGGGATTTCCTCCACCGCAATCTCGCGAGGGACAGGACTTTGCGGAGTGAATGGAATCGCTGAAGGGGCGATACGAACGACACCTGGCAAGTCCGCGTTACGGCCCGCATGACCAATCTGGGCGCCAACCTTGGCACCTAAGCTGTGCAGCAGATCGGTCAGGCCGCGCAGGCCCGAAACATGATCATCACTCCAGATCCCGAGATCGCCCTGACCAATTCGCCCGTCCTCGTGGACGGCTAAGGTTTCAAAGAAAATCAGACCCGCCTGGCCCAGGGCACGAGCGCCGTAGTGGACGCGATGCCAATCCGTAACCAGGCCGTCTTCCCCAGCGCTATGCATGCACATCGGGGACATGACGACGCGATTTTTCAGTTTGAGGCCTTTGATTTCAAAGGGGGATAACAACAGACTCATCTTGACGCTCCGTTAGGTTCTGATGTGAGCCGATGCTAAACTCAACCTGCGATTTTCGTAAGTTACGCACAATTTTGTGCAGTAGGCACATTTTTTATACCACTATCTGGGCGAGGCGCTTGAGATGAAGCTTGGAATTCCCCATGGAGAGGTCGAGGCATTCGCCTGCCCCGTTACATTTACAGTGGATGTGATTGGGGGAAAATGGAAATCCCTGATCCTCTTTCATCTCATGTCCGGAACCCGTCGCTTCAACGAATTAAGACGTCTGATGCCAGAAGTGACTCAGCGGATGCTTACGCTGCAACTGCGTGAGCTCGAGGCCGACAACATCATCACCAGGGAGATCTATCGGGAGGTCCCGCCAAAGGTGGAGTACTCATTGACGGCGCTTGGCTTGACGCTAGTACCTTTGATTAGCGCGATGCGCGACTGGGGAGCCGCCCATGAGCAGGTAATCGTGGCCCGCCGACAAGCCCTCAGGGGCGATAGCGGAGACGAAGCGTAGGCATGCAAGCATGCGACTCGACTGAGTTTCCATCGCCGCGCAGCAGCCGGCATTGGTGCCGGTCCTGTCCCCGGCGTTGGTGGTGACGCGCCAGTTCCGGCTGAATTGGCGTGAGGACCTGTACAAGCCCGGGGCGCATCACGGCATGATGGGTCTACCTGCGGACGGCCATTGACGAAAACGCGGCGCTACTGGCAGGCAATCGGCAGAGCTCAAGCTCGGCGAGAATTCATGGTACGCGTCCCGCGCCGCTGGACTACGCGACAGCAATTCATCGTTCACTCAGATTACGGGGTCATGCCGGGATAAAGCCGGAAATGACACTTAACACTAAAAGTAATATAGAACGCCGCTCTTATGCGATTAGTTGCGTGGCGTCAACTGCTCCAACGGCTCGATCTGACGGAGCCAGCCTTGCAGCATCGTGACGATTCGCAGCACTTCGGATAGCGTGTCGAACGCCAATTCCGGCAAACTTTCCTCGCCGGTTGCGACCGTCATCCCCGCGCCGTTGATGACGGTATGCGCCATCCCGTGCAGGCGCAGCAGCATATCGCGCAGCCCATCTTCGCCGCGGGCTTCGCTCAACATGGCGTCGAGATCGTCCACCATGCGCAGTAGGCTCGTGGTGTCATAGGTTTGCTGTGCTTGCACCAATGCTGCCCGGTCCAGGCGACCGTAGGCCGTCTCGACCGTATCGTCGGAATCGCTCATATCAAATCCTCCTGATTTGTTGTTGCTGCTCAACCATTGCCGGCGTCGGCGCGCGCTCGTTTCACGGCTTGGCGGAACAAGGATTCCTTGAGCCACGGCTCCGGCGGCCGCTTCAAATCGAGGTGGTAGTTGCCGAACCGCTTGACCCCGGTCGTGCCATACGGGCTCATGAAGGCGGCATCGGCCGCGGAAACCGGTTCGCCGGCGGCGTGAAGGTCTTGCATGATCCGCATCATGTCGACCGTATTCTGCAGAATCACGGCCGAGGCCACCAGATCGATATAGCGCACGCGCTTCTGCTGCTCGTTCGGATCGTTTTCGGTAATGACGTCGCCGCCGAAATCGAGCCATTTGGTGAAGGCGTGATACGACTCGATCTTGTTGGTGGTCGCCGTCACCTCCTGCCGCATGTCCTTCTGCGAGATCCAGCGCAGCAGGTAGACTGTGCGCAGCACGCGACCGAGTTCTCTTGCCGCCGCAAACAGTCGGTTGTGCCGGCCCTCGTGGCTCAGCTTACGCAGCAGCATCGGCGACATGACGCGGCCGGCCTGGATTGAAATCGCCACCTGCATCAGATCCTTCCAATGGCTGCGGATCAGCTGCCAATCGATGACATCGCTGAACAGACGGTCGATGTGCTTGTAGCGGATGCCCTTCTCCGCCTTGTAGAAGCGCAGATCCTTCCAATTGCGGATGCGCGGCATCAACTGGATGCCGTTCAGGTAGGTGAATGCAAAGACGGCTTCGGATTGGCCGTGCGTATCCGAATAGACGGTGTCGGCCTGGACACTCAAGCCGGCTTTCAGCAAGCCCTCGATGACGTAAATGGCCTCCAGCACGCCTGGCGGGATGAAGTGGCGGAACACCGCGATGTAATTGTCGGCCACATGCCGGTAGGCCACGGCGCCCATGCGGCGGTAGCGGAAATGCATGCCGACCAGAAGGTTCTGCTCGTAGAAGTCGTACTGAGTGCCGTCGGCGGCCACCTTCTTGCCTTCGCCCCACAGCTTCGGCAAATCAAGGCGTAGATACAGCTCGGTCAGGTCGCGGCAGGCATTGTCCAACTGCTCGAGGCCCATGTGGCGCTGATTCACGTACGACAACTGATGTGGCGTCACGCCGTTCGACAAGTGCCGCGCCGCCTGGTTGGGGCCGAGGTTGCAACCCATGGCAAAGACGGTAAGCAGATAGCGTTCGCGCGCGTTGCGCAGTTTCGGATCGTCGCCGGATTGCGGGCCAAAATGGCGGGTGAACCCCGTCCAGTGCTCGATGTTGGCGAGGATGTCCAGCAGATTGCGCGGCACGAGCCGGCTGTCGATGGCGGCTTGCAAGGCAATGGCCGACGGCGGGACTTCGCGCGCCGTGACACGCGTGAGCGTAGGCTCGCCGCTGGGGCTGATCGTCACGTCGCCGGCATGCTGTGGGAATTCACTGTCGACCTGTTCGGCCGTCTGGGTCAGCAGCTGCTTGAGGTCGTTGACAAAGCCTTGCGCATCGGACGCCAGGCCGATCCGGTCGCAATAGTCCTGAAGCAACGCCTGACATTCTTCCCACGGCATCAATTGCTGACGAAGGTCGGCAAAGTTACCCGATCCTTCGATGCAAACGTCGCCGCAGCGCAGATCGCCGGCGAGATGGGAAAACACGCACACCTCCAGGTAGCGCCGATTCGTCGGCTTGCCCAAGGTCTGCGAGCGGCGCACCAGCTTGCGCCAGCGCTCGGATGCGAACGACAGGTCCACCTCGTCGGCGAGCCAATCGGTCTTGCGGTGCTCGTTCTGCAGCACGACGTCCAACGCCTTGAGCAGTCGGCGGTCTTCGGTCGCCGCGACAAAGCGCAAGCCCTTCGCCATCTGGAACATCGCCGCACGCCATGATTTGAAAGGCTTCCACAGCAAAGGCAAGTGATTGCCGTCGCTCCAGACGCGGATCGCTTCGCAATCGGCCTGCAGCTTGTCCAGATCGCCATGCGGCGCCAGCAGCTCGCGCACGCGCTGTCCGGTATGGGCATCGTCCAGGTCTTCGGCCAGAATGCCGATGACCAGCTCGAGCGCGGCGACCAGCTCTTCGCTCAATTCGCGCTGGCGCGCCTGGATGATGTCAAGTTCTTCCTTGGCACTCTTGTGGATCGCCCCCATGCGGCGGATGAACATTTCCGCGATGTCGTCGCGCGCGCCGATGCGCATCTGGCGCACCAAGGCCAGGATCAGTGCGTGTCGCTTGGCGGGCCGCAAGTCCTTCATGTCGCCGGCGTCGAGGGCGGATGCCATGTTGGCCAAGTGTTTTAGTTTGGTCGCCGGAACGCTGTCGAGTAGCGTGTCGCTGTCAGGCAGCGATTCGAGCCACTCCAACTGGTCCAGCACCAGGTCGAGGTGTTTGCGCGTCGCCTTCTTTGCGGATCGCTTGATCTGCTGATAGAGCGAGCGCCGCGCCGGCAGCTCGGTTTCCAGCAGTTGATCGAGCCATTGGCGCTGGTCGGCGGACAGGCGCTGCGCGATCTGGCGATGGAGCGCGGCTTCGGCCATGGCATGGGCCTGCTCCGCGATCTCGTCGAGCGTCCTGAAGGCAGGCAGTTCGTAGCCCAGCCGAACCAGTTCCTCGATCGTGATGTTGATGATGTCCACGCGTGTGTCCACCACGCCGGCGGCTTCCTCGGTGAGTCGGATTGCGACGAGGCGCGTCTGGGCATCGGTGTAAGGCTTGATGCCCAACAAGGTGCGGATCACCTTGTGATGCCGATAGCGCGCGGTATGCGCGGCGGGATAGGTGATCTGCCGTACCGGCGCCATGCCCAGGCAGGCCGACACGTGCTCGATGACTTCCGGGGGAACCGCCTCCACCGCCGGAAAGTGGCGCAGGAACTGGAAGCACTTCAGGTTGACCAGAAGCGCGAGGCGCCGCTCCGCGGTGCGGGCGAAGCCTTGCGCCCACTCAATTTCCTCCGGCCGCGGGGTGAACGAGGTCTGCAGATCCTTGAGCGTGAGCGTACGCGGAAAACGCGGATAGGCGGTGCGTTCGATGCTGGCCATGCAAGGGACTCCCCAACATGCGTTCCTTGTTCGCAACGGCTCGTTGCGCGGATCGCGCGCAAAGGCGCCAGCATATTCTGCCGCTGCCTGAATGCCAAGCCTGCTGCCATTACGCGGGGTTGGGGCCTGGTAGCGCGCCCGGCAGCGCCGATTCGATCCGGCGTCGGGCAAACGGGTCGGCCGCTTCGACATAGCGCATGGCCGAGTGGACATCCTTCCAGCCGACATATTCCATCAAGGTTTTGAGGTCCCAACCGTTGGAGGTCGCCCAATTGGCGAACCCGCGCCGCAGCGAATGCCCGCTATACAGCTCAGCCGAGGCGATACCGGCGTGCGCCAGGATCGAGCGCAGCAGCGGCACCAGGCTGTCGGCATGCAGCCCCGCCTCGCCGACATGGCCCCAGCGATCAATCGCGCGAAACACCGGTCCGGACGTCAGCCGCGCCGCTTCCACCCAGGCCGCATAGGCCTCGACCGGGCACAGCCGCGACAGCGCCGGCGCCTTGAAGGTGGTGCCCTGGTAGTGGCGGTCGCCCTTCGTCTGCGGGAAATAGCAGGTCATGCCTTCTCCGGGCGCGATGGCGACATGCTCGACCAGCAGGCGCGTCAACTCGTCGCCACGGAAGCCGCGCCAGAAACCGAGCAGGAGCAGCGCCTTGTCGCGCCGGTGGCGCAACTCGGCGCCGCGGTCACGCTCGGCGCGTGCCGTCTCGCTGGCGGCATCGAGCCAGCGCACGACCTGGTCCAGCTGCGCGAGCTGCAGCGGTTTAGCGCGCTTTTCCTGGGCGGGGTGCAGCGCCTGAATGCCGCGGAACACCTTGCGCACCACCGGCGCCTTGGTGGGATCGGGGAAGCCCTGCTCGAGATGCCATTGCGCCAAGGCGGCCAAGCGCTGCCGTAGCGTGTTGACCGACAGCGTCTCGGCTTGGTCGGCCAGGTAGCGCGCGATGCTGTCGGCGGTCGCCGGCAGGAAGCCGCCCCAACCGACCTCGAAGTGCCGCACGGCCGACTGGTAGCTCTGCCGCGTGTTGTCGCGCGTGGCGGCCCGCAGGTACTGGTCAAGCTTGCTCATCGGGGGGGCTCCTGTCGCTGGGCGAAGGCCGTATTACGGATCAAAGGGGCCAAAGCTGGCCGAATTTGCGCATGATACCGGATAACGCCGCCTTATCCGGTGTGAGTTTCCTCCCAAATCGTCATTGTCATGTGCGGTATTTTGCTATGTAATTACGTGGTATGTAATCTATTACGATATTTCGAGGACGCCCGATGGCCCGCACCGGACTCTACAAATCCGAAGTGAAAAAGGCGCGCGACGCGCTCATCGCGCAAGGCAAGCACCCGTCGGTCGACGCCGTGCGCATCGCGCTCGGTAATACTGGCTCGAAGACGACCATCCACAAGTACCTGCGGGAACTCGAGACCGAGGACGGCGGTGCCGCCGGCCGCAAGGCTTCTATCAGCGAGGCGCTGCAGGATCTGGTGGAGCGGCTGGCCGCGCAATTGCAGGAGGAAGCCAATGCGGGGATCGATGCCGCGCGCGCCGAACACGCGGAACAGGAGCGCCGGCACACGGAGCATCTGGCCGCCGCACACCGCGACGCCGAGCAATTAGGCGGGCACGTGCAGCGCGTCGAGACGGCCCTGCAGCAGGAGCGAGACGCGCACGGCCGCGCCCGCGAGACGCTGCAGCAAGAAACGATCGCGCGCCACACGGCCGAGCAGCAAGTCGCCGACCTCAAGGAGCGGCTGGCCGAGAACGAAGCCCACCGGCGCTCCCTCGAGGAAAAACACCAGCACGCGCGCGAAGCCCTCGATCACTACCGCCAAGCGGTCAAGGACCAGCGCGACCAGGACCAGCGCCGGCACGAGCAGCAACTCCAGCAACTGCAGGCCGAATTACGCCAGGCGCAGCAAACCATCGTCGTCAAGCAGGAGGAAGTCACCCGTCTGAACCAGGACGGCGCGCGCCTGGTGGCCGAACTGTCCCATACGCGCCAGGCTCTTCAGCAGGCTCAAGAATTCAGTCGACGCCAGACGCAAAAGCTCGAAGCGCTGCAGCCGATCGAGCAGCGCAACGGCGTGCTGGCGACGCAGCTCGCCGACAAGGATGCCCACGCCCAAGCGCTGCAGGAACAATTGGCGGCAGCGTTGGCACAAGCTGGCAGCCTGTCGACGCAGGTGCGCGAGCTTGAGCTGGCCTTCGCGCAGTCACAGGCCAAATGCGAGGCGCAGCAAGACATCGTAGCCGAGTTGCGCACCTATCTCGTGGCCAGTGGGCGACCGACATAAAGATGCCGTTCTTTATTACTTTTGGGCTTATGTGTCATTTCCGGCTTTATCCCGGCATGACCCCATTACCGACAGCCTTGGCTTACGGGAGCAGCAGATGTTGGTCCCGCTGGGCGTAATCGCGCAACAGTTGCCAAGCCTTTTTGAATCGTCCGACATTCTTCAGTTCGGCATGCATGGTGATCCAGTAGCTTTTTCGGATCGCAATCTTGCCGTCAAGTACTTGAACCAATCCCATGTCAGCCGTCACCAGGTATGCGGGGAGAATGGCAATGCCCAGTCCCGCCTGTGCGGCAGAACGTTGGGCCAGGATACTCGTGCTGCGAAACCTGGTACTGCCGGGCCGCGTCAGATGGTTTGGATTTGGCACATCCTTTGCCAGCACCATCCCTGCAACATAGTCGATGAACGCATGGCCTGCGAGATCGTCTGTCTTCGCAATCGTCGGGACGGCCGCAAGGTATTGCGCAGAGGCGTACAGACCCAGGCTGTAATCAGCGAGCTTCGAAACAATGTAGGGACCACGCTGCGGCCGGTCGATGGTAATGACAATGTCAGCTTCGTTCCGGGGCAATGGAATCGCTCTAGGCAGGGCCAGAACATCGACAGACAGGTCTGGAAATTGGCGCATGATCTCCGCAGCATGCACGGGCAGCAGCGAAGTCCCATAGCCTTCATTGCAGCCAACCCGAATCAAGCCATTGATATCCGATGAAGGCAGACTTGCCTCCACAACGGCATAGGCTCGCTCCATCTCTTCCACTTTGGCCAGCAGCGCGATACCTCTATCCGTTAGTTCAAAGCCAGCCGCTGTCCGGACAAAAAGTGGGCTTTCGAGCGCCTTCTCCAAAGCGTGAATCCGCCTCGCTACCGTGGTGTGCTCCACGCCAAGCCTCCTGGCAGATACGGTCAGCTTTCCCGTACGTGCAAGCTCCAGAAAGAATCTGAGGTCATCCCAATTCATCGTGCGTTCCACATGGAGACATGTGCAAGTCTGCACAGTGAGTGTGCATGATACATGACGGATTCCGGAGCACTTGTCGTGATACGTTTAAGTCCTCGACGGGGCAATGCCGGCATCTATCCGTAATTGCGAAAAGTCGCTTAGTGTTGTCAACCGATAAATTCAACGAGCGGAGGCAGATTTATGTCAGTAATTGGTTTCATAGGGCTCGGCAATATGGGCCTGCCCATGGCGACGAATTTGCTCAAGGCTAACCATGCTTTGAAGGTCTTTGATCTAAATCCAGTTGCACTGGAGACGATCGGAAAATTAGGTGCCACGGTGTCGGCGCATGCCATCGATGCTTCGCAGGATGTGGATGTTGTGATCACCATGCTGCCGAACGGCAGCATCGTTGAGTCGACGTACCTCGGCGAGCATGGGATTCTGCAGCAGGCCAACCGTGAGCCAATCTATATTGACTGCTCCACCATTGCTCCGGAGTCGTCAAAAAGGATTGCCGAGGCAGCGAATCGACATGACCTCGAAGTCGTCGACGCGCCGGTTTCCGGTGGGATCATGGGTGCGCGCGAAGGAACGTTATGCTTTATCGTTGGCGGCGAAGCGGGAACGGTAGGAAAGATCAATCCGATACTTCGCGCAATGGGCAAGACAGTCATCCATGCCGGCGGACATGGCTCAGGGCAATTGGCGAAAATTTGCAACAACTTGCTCGCAGCCGTATTGATGACCGGCACCGCGGAGGCGCTGGCACTGGGAGTCAGGAACGGGCTGTCACCTCGCATCCTGTCGGATGTGATCCGGAACAGCAGCGGACGCAACTTTATGGTGGAGCGCTGGAACCCGTGGCCTGGCATCCTGCCAGATGTGCCATCAAGCCATGATTACAACGGTGGCTTCCAGGTCAATCTCATGCTCAAGGATCTGGGTCTGGCATTGGACTGTGCCCAAGCTTCACAGGCGAGCGTTCCACTCGGAGCCCTGGCCAGAAACCTTTTTACCCTGCATGGCGAGGCGGATGAAGATAATCCGCTTTCTGACATATCCAGTATCCAAAAATTGTATTACCCGAATCCTCAACAGAATTAAGGAAAGGCTGACTAAAATGACCAAAGCTTATTGGGTTGCACATGTAGACATTTTCGACGCAGAGGCCTATTCCATCTACGCAAAGGGAGCGACAGAGAGCTTTGAAAAATATGGTGGAAAGCCGCTGGCCAGGGGCGGATTTACGCAACATCTGGAGGGGGAAATCCGGCCAAGGAACGTAGTGATCGAGTTTGACAGCATGGAAGCTGCATTGGCGTGCTATAACTCGCCAGAATATCAAGCGGCAAAATCTCATCGTGAAGGTAAGGCTGTCGCCGATCTGATGATCATGGAAGGAACGGAATAACGGACGGCGAACGACGATTCAGGGCGGGCCGCAGAAGGCCCAAGAAGTCCAATTGTGGTGTCGCGGACAGTCAAAAGGCTAAGCACTCGCCAAGAGTGAGGGACCACGGCCGCGGCCGACCGTTAAGAGTCGCCCCCCCGAGCAGAAATACCGTTTCGTTCAACTTTTTTCTTTCGTGAGCCTCTCACGCTTCAGGCTCCATCCGATTCGCACCGAACTTCTGCACTGCAAAGTCCAGAAAACTCCGCAGCTTCGGCGTCATTCGTCTGTCAGACGCATACAGTGCATGCAACGGACGGGCAGCCGGCTCATACTCGGGCAAAAGTCTTACTAACCGCCCGGCCTCGATCTCTTCAGACACCAGCTCGTGCGGCTGCAGAAGTACACCCATACCTGCAACTGCAGCCGCACGAAGTGCCTCGCCGCTGTTGGTCGAGAATCTGCCGCTAATCGGCACGGACACGCGCCCGCGGGGCCCGTCGAACGACCAGTGCGTGCGAAGCGACGTGTGCGAAAAGACCAGGCATTCATGATGTCGAAGATCTTCTGGCGTACGCAGCTGTTCCGCTGACTTCAGATAGTCGGGTGACGCGCACAGGAGCAAACGATGCGGCGCCAAAGGTCTTGCGAGCAAGGAGCTGTCTGGGAGCGCCCCAGTCCGGAAGACAACATCGAAGCCCTCGTCCACCAGGTCTACCGTGCGGTTGGTGAGACATAGGTCCACGGAGACGTCCGGATGCTGCCTGAGATACCCCGGGATCTCAGGTGTAAGCGCGTGACTGCCAAAGGTAATCGGCGCGCTGATGCGAAGCCGGCCCCGCGGTTTCGAGCGAGTCTCCGCAATCATTGATTCGGCCGCCTCCATTTCCGCCAGGATGTTCTTCGCCTGCTCGTAGAAGACTTGACCGCTGTCCGTCAGGCTCTGACTGCGTGTCGTGCGGTTCAGCAGCTTGACGCCCAAGCTTTGCTCCAGCGCCCGTATCTGCTTACCCGCGAGCTGCGACGACAAGTTCAATTCGTTGGCAGCAGCGGAGATGGAGCCAGCTTCCACGGCTCTCACAAAGACCTCCATGCATTTCAGTCTGTCCATTTGAAACGTTCCGTTTATTGTCTTGGTCTTTTTTCATCATTTTACCCGCAACGTTTCATGCGTACACTCATCACGTCGAAACCTGCTGACCTGGGTCAGCTCAAACCTGGAAGAGAAACTGATGCAATCCATCTCTAAAAATGCAATCCTTGCGGCGACTTTGGGAACTGCTGCCTTGGCCTCGACTGCTGCACCGGTCAGCAACGACGACGTCCAGAAGCCTACTGTCGTGCTCGTTCATGGCGCATTTGCCGACGGTTCGTCGTGGAACAAGATCATTCCGATCCTTCAGGAAAAAGGGCTGCGGGTGGTGTCGGTCCAAAATCCGCTGAGCTCTCTGGCCGCCGACGTTGCTGCGACACGGCGCGCTCTTGACATGCAGACTGGTCCGGTGGTCCTCGTGGGACACTCGTGGGGTGGCGTCGTCATCACCGAGACGGGCCAGCATGAGAAGGTCAAGTCGCTGGTCTACGTCGCTGCGTTCGCTCCGTCAGTAGGGCAATCGGTGATCGACATGTCCAAGGACTATCCGACTCCCTCAGGTTTCAACCATATCGTCACGGACAAGGAGGGTTTTCTGACCCTCAGTCCTGAAGGTGTTGAGAAACACCTCGCCCAAGACGTTACGACGGAACAAGCAAGGCTGATGGCCGCTACACAAGGTCCCGTGCGCGGAACAAATTTCGAGGAAAGGGTTTCTGCCGCTGCCTGGATGACGAAACCTTCATGGTATGTAGTGAGCGAGCAAGACCGCATGCTGCAGCCGGCGCTACAAACAGCGATGGCACAGAAGATCTCGGCTCATGTCGTGAGCCTGCCGGCCGGGCATGTGCCGCAGCTGTCCCGGCCATCTGATGTCGCGAAAGTGATCCTCGCAGCCGCGGCGCACATGTCAAAGTAGCAGTGTGTTGAGGCGCTCGGATCGACATACGTCGGCCGTCGCGTGTGTTCAGAAGAATGAAGGCATCAGAATGACAGGCATGATCGTCGGACTACCCTGACGGTTCTCAGGTGGCGGGCTGGCGCGATGCGCTAGCGCTCTGATCCCTGCAGCTTGGACCGGGGCGACGCATACCAGCAAAACGATGCGGCAGATTGCTTACGGCGCGCGCCGTCAGGCGCGGCGGGACACGAGGTGCTCGCCCCGCCAACCATGCTGTTCAAAGGCTGAAAGTACCGGAGAGCCGGCTTCTGCGAAATAGTGGTGCGGTGTCCGGGAATGCGGAAGAATGCGTCCCTAATCGCCGGCGAGTCGATGCAGATGCATCCCGACACGGTGATCCATCGCTGTCAGGGCTATCGCGATCTCCGTGAATCTCAGTGACGATCTGGACTAGCGGCGTCCCTGGCCCATAGATGCCGAGGACGCCTTCTAGCCCCAGGGCGCGCCGCTGCGCCTCCGGAATAATCCCACCGACAAATACCCGGCACGATATCTCCGCGCTGCCGCAGGGCATCGAAGATCCCTGTTGGGTTCTCAAATTGTGCAGCAAGTGGGGGGCTGCGCAGCGCTAACCAGTCTGGATGCGACGCTGGGCTTGCTCCCCCGGCCCCGTCGCGCTTGGCAGGAGCCGGTGGGCGTAGCGAGCGATCGGAAACTCGAAGGTGCCCCGAAAATTGATGCCGTCGAGATGGGTCGGGCCGATCTGACGTAGGTCTTCGGTGCGCATCCTTTCTCCCCCGATGGCCCGATCGCATCCAGCGCACGTTGCATGTGCATCGTATTCCAGGCCATCAAAGCATTGGAGAGCAAGGTCAGGGCCGACGACACGGCCGCCAGCGATGCGTCATGTCGCGCCAGTTCGACCGGGATCTTGCCCTGATGGATCGCCCGCTGGATCACATGGAGGGCCTCGCCGCGGTTCAACGCGTGCTGCATCTCATGGCGGAACGCGGGAATGGTGAAATAGTCGATCAGGAAGATCGGTTTCAGGCACATGCTGCATCGCATTCCTTCAGGATCCAGCCTGGTCTCTGTTGGCAGATCGCGCCAGTGTGCTGGCGCGCCTGGATGTGGAGGTAAATTTATGGCGGTTAATTGCGTTTTAGTTGAGCAGTGCACCGGGCGCCGCACAATCCTAGAACATGGCGCTGCTCATCAACGCCTTGGCCACCAGCACACCCTCATCCGGCACTGCGGCGTACACCGAGACGTCCGTCACCACCTGCCTGCGGCCGCGCCGAACCACCATCGCCACGGCCCGCAGCGCCGTGCCCTGGGCCGGCGCGAGGTACTGGATCGACAGGGAACTGGTCGCCCCACCCTTCACCTCATCGGCGCTGGCACCAGACGCCGCCGCAGCCGCCCCGGCAATATCGACCAGCGTGGCTATCACGCCGCCATGCACGATGCTGCCGTGGGTCACGTTGGTCGGCAGGAACGGCATCTCCAGCTCGACATGATCGGGGGCCAGGCTGGTCAGCCGCACGCCGAGGGCGCGCGCCACGGGGGAGCCAATCAGGACGTTGTCGACCATAATGCGCATGCGGGGGTCGACCGCGGCGTGGCGATCGTGTTGGCGGGGCAAGGTGGCGAGGGCTTGGGACATGCTGGGCTCCTGTGAGCGGCTTAAGTCATGCCTGCAGCGTAACGGCATGGCCTACACAGCTCAATTACGTCAGACGTAATCCTCGCCAGCCCAGCCCGGCATTCCGACTGCCTGTCGCTCGTACCCGATATAATGGCCGGCCGTTTCACCCCAACCCCTCCCGCCACCATGCCGTCGCCCTCAGAATCCGCCCCGCTCCGCCCCGAACCGGACCACGGCACCACGGATTCCACGCTGTCCGAGCGCCCGGACAGCCCCTGCATCGGCATCTGCTCTACGCTGTTCGACGAGATCTGCCAGGGCTGCGGCCGCACCGCGGCCGAGGTCAGCAACTGGGTGTTCTTCAGCGAAGAGGAAAAACAGGTGGTCTGGGAGCGCATTACCCGCGAAGGCACGGGGAAGCGGTTCCGCCAGGGCTAAGGCTGCGGCGATCAGCCGCCCGCCAGCCGCCGCTCCATATCTTCGATTTCGCGCCGTTCCACGCGCTGCCGGGCAAGCTTGCGCCAGTTCACGGCCAGCGGTGCCAGCTCTGACATTTCCGCGAGCGCGGCATAGTCCAGCCGGTCGACATACAGCACCTGCAGCAAGCGCTGCAGCGACCATTGCGGACAGGGGCGCGCCACCAGTTCCAGCGTATCGCCCGCCGCCACGTCGCCAGTCTCCAGTACACGGTAGTACCAGCCGGTGCGCAGGCTTTGCTGCACGGCGCGCGACATGCCGGCATAGCCAAATCGATAATTGAGTTTCCAGCATGGCTGGCGGGCCTGCGATACCTCCACCAGCGCCGTGCCCAGACGGAAGCGGTCGCCGATGCAGACGGCGGCCTCGGTCAGCCCGGTGGTGCTCAGGTTCTCGCCGAAGGCGCCCGCAACATCGAGCACACCGTTGCCTTGCGCACCTTGCGCAGCCAGTTCCTCGCGCCACGCCGGGTAATGATCGAAGGCGTAGTGGTGCAGCGCCTTTTCCGGGCCACCGTGATGGCGCGGATCGCCCTGCCCGTCTCCTTCAAGTCCAAGCGCCGTCACGCGAATCCGCTCGCCAGCCGCGGTCTTGGCGATGCCGCTGGGCACGCCCTTGGGCCCGAACGGACGCACCTGTCCCGTCAACACGGCGCCGATCACCGCGCGCACAGGCGATGCCGGCTGGCTCATAGCCCGGCTTCCTCCAGCCAGCGCGCGAACATGCGCTCGCCCGCGGCCGCCACGGTGGCGCCGACTTCGGCGGTGCGCGTGCGGATGGTGCGCGGATCGACGCCGGCCTTGGCCAGCTCGACGGTATGGCCGATCAGCCAGGCCTCGATATCGCGCGGCATGACCTCAGGGTGGAATTGCAGCGCCAGCACCTGGCTGCCGATGGCATAGGCCTGGTTCTGTACCGCGGCGGTGGACGCCAGCAGTTGCGCTCCGGGCGGCAGGTCGAAGGTATCGCCATGCCAGTGCAGCACCTCCCAGTGGGCGGTGGCCAGTTCGGCCAGCGCGGAATCCTTTCCCGCCGGCGTGGGCGAAATCGGCGCCCAGCCGATCTCGCGCGTGCCCGCGTAGACGCGCGCGCCGGCAGCACGCGCGATCAGCTGCGCGCCCAGGCAAACCCCGATCATCTTGCCGCCAGCCGCCAGGCGTTGGCGGATCAAGGCGATCTCGGCCTCCAGCCAGGGATAGGCTTCGGTTTCATAGACACCGATGGGGCCGCCGAGGATCAGCAGCAGGTCGGCCGGATTGTCCGCGATAGGTGCCAGGTCATCGACACCGGCCTGGAACACCTGCAACGCGTGCCCGCGCGCGCGCAAGGCATTGCCGATCACGCCCGCATGTTCGAATGCGACGTGCTGGATCACATGGGTGGTACGCGTTGCCATCGGGGCTCCTGCCGGTCGAAAGGGGTCCCCATGGTAGCGTCAATTGCTGCGCCCCGCGAAGACCATGGCAGGATCTCGCCTAATTGCGAGCATTCTTAGCACGGCATGTCATGCCCTGCGCTATTTGGTCGCAGCCGGCACCAGGATCAGCGTATCTGGCGCAACCTGCTGCGGCGGCGATGGCACGGGCGGGATGGTCACGTACTCGACCGCCGCCCATTTGCCGGTCCAGTCGCGGTAGCGCGGCAACAGCGCGTTGCCTGACTGCCCGGTGGAGTCCATGAACCGAGACACCTCCAGGTCCGCCAGGTCATAGAGCGCACGCACGCTGGCCGCGTGGGTGTTCTCGAACGGCGCCTTGTCGTCGCGCAGGTTGTGCCGGCCGACATTGACCGTATAGGTATCGCCGCCGGTCGGCACGCGCAGGTTGAACAGCGGCGACAGGTACGCGACCTTGCCGAAGGGCTTGTGCTCGGAGCGGGCGGTGTGCGCCTCGCCCCAGCGCCAGCGGGCGGCGTCGTCACCATAGCGGCGCGACAGGTCCGCCATGGCCTGGGTCCAGGCGTCTGCGATGGCGTCGTCGCAGGTCTCGGCCGGGCGCGTATGCTGCCGGTCGCACCAGAACGCGCCCAGCGTACGCGGATCGCGCAGGATATTGAGCATGGGCTGCTGCACGTTACGCTGGTCCCACAGGCGGACAAAGATCGCCTCGCCCGCTTTTTCCTCGAACAGCCGCCGCGACAGCTCGCGCAGCCAGGCGGTGACCACCAGCGGCTCGGCGCGCGCCGGGTCCATGGTGCCGTCCCACTTGCGCAGCGCTTCCAGCAAGGCGCGTTCGCGTTCGGGCCGCGCTGCATCCCGGCTGACGGGCGCGGCCAGCAGCAGCGGCAAGGCATCGCGCACGGCCAGCGAGACCACGTCTTTCTGGATTGCCGCAAAGCTGTCGAAGCTGTGCCTGGGCGTGGCCGCCAGCAGCGACTGGATCCGGTCAAAGCGATACGGCACGGTCCATTCGCTGGTGATGAAGTACGGGTAGTCCGGCGCAACGACGCGCTGGTTGGCCGTCACGATCACGCCTTCGGCCGGGTTGTAGCGGTGCGGCAGTGCCTCGAACGGAATAAAGCCGGTCCAGTCGTAGCGCGCATCCCAGCCGGGCGCCGGCGCCAGCCCCTTGAGGTCGTTGTCGGCCCGGCGCAGCGGCACGCGTCCGGGCGCATAGAAGCCGATATTGCCGTCGACATCGGCATAGACAATGTTCTGCTGCGGCGAATGGAAGTCGCGCAGCGCCGCGGTGAAGCCGGCCCAGTCGCGCGCCTCGTTCATCCGCAGTCCCGCCTGGAAGGTGCGGTCGTCCGGGCGCAGCGCGGTCCACTGGAAGGCCACCACATACTGCGCGCCCAGCGGTCCCGCGGCAGCTGAAAGCGGCTCGGCCACATCGGAAATCACCGGGCCGTGGCGCGTGGCGCGGATCTTCAGCACCACGTCCGGGGCGCCCTTGACGCGGATGGTCTCGGTGCGGGTCTCGAAAGCCGCCCAGCCGTCCGGGGTCTGGTACTGGGTGTCGTTGCCGGGGCGCAGCCGTTCGATATACAGGTCCTGCACGTCGGGCGCGGTATTGGTCAGCCCCCAGGCGATGCGGTCGTTGTGCCCCAGCACCACCAGCGGCATGCCGGGCAGCGTGGCGCCGGTCACGTCCAGGCCGGGCGCCGTCATCCTGGCGAAATACCACAGCGCTGGCGCCTGCAGCCCGAGATGCGGGTCATTGGCCAGCATCGGCTTGCCCGATTGCGTATGCGCGCCCGACACCACCCAGTTGTTCGAGCCCATGCCCTCGACATACCCCGGCGGCGCCTTGTCGCCGACGCTGGCCATGGCATTCGCCAGCGGTGCCAGTTGCTTGTACAGATGGCCGTAATCCATGGTGCGCACCGGTTGCTCGCCCGGATACGGCGCCAGCAACTCGCTGATGCGGGCCACCGGCAGCACTTGCGCCAGCCGCATGCGCAGGGTTTCCTGGGTCCAGTTGCCGCCCAGGTCCCAGGCCATCATGGTCTGCCAGCCCAGCGTATCGGCCGGCTCCCAGCGCTCGGGCTGCGCGCGCAGCAGCAGGAATTCAGGCGGCAGCGGGCCCTTGCGATGGTCGATCCAGGCATTGACGCCGTCGGCATAGGCCTGCAGCGCGGCACGGGTCTCGGGCGAGGCCTGCGCCAGGATGGCCTCGGCATTGCGCCGCACGCCCAGCGTGCGCAGGAACTTGTCGGTATCGAGCGCGGACGGCCCCAGGATCTCCGCGAGCCGGCCTGCCACGACGCGCTTGTTCATCTGCATCTGCCACAGCCGGTCCTGTGCATGGACGTAGCCCAGCGCAAACCAGGCGTCCGCCTTGCTGGCGGCGCGGATATGCGGCACGCCATGGCCGTCGCGCACGACCGTGACCTGGCCGCGCAAACCCGCCAGCGCTTCCTGGCCGGAAGCCGGCGGCTGCGCCGCATGGCGATACCAGACCAGGGCCCCGGCAGCGCCGGCCACCGCCAGCACCAGCAGCACCACCACAAACCTGGCCAGCCGACCGAACCAGCGCATCGTTGCTCCTCTCTTATCCTTGTCGTCGTTGTATTGCTCGTGCCGCCCCGCCGGCAGCGCCGCGGCACGATTATCTCCATGAAAAAATGCCCGGACCAGCCGGGCATTTCCCATGTTGCACCAATGCCTCGTCAGGCGGCCGGCTTCTTGAGCTGCAGCGACTTGTACTCCAGGAATTCCTCCAGGCCGTACTTGCCCGCTTCGCGCCCGTTGCCGGACTGCTTGTAGCCGCCGAACGGCGCCTGCATGTTGAACGGACCGCCGTTGATATCGACCTGTCCCGTGCGAATACGGCGCGCCACGCGGATCGCGCGTGCCTCGTCACCGGACCAGACCCCGCCGCCCAGGCCATAGATGCTGTCATTGGCGATGCGCACCGCGTCTTCCTCGGTGTCATAGCAGATGATCGACAGCACCGGCCCGAAGATCTCTTCCTGCGCCACAGTGGCACGCGGCTCCACGTTGCCGAGCACGGTCGGCTTGACGTAGAAGCCCTTGTCCAGCCCTTCCGGGGTGTCCGGACCGCCAGCCACCAGTTCGGCACCCTCGTCCAGGCCCCGGCGGATATAGCCGGTCACACGGTCCTTCTGCACCGCGGAAATCAGCGGTCCCAGCTTGCTGGTTTCCTGCAGCGGATCGCCCACGGTAAAGCCCTCGACCACCTTCTGCGCGATCGCCTTCACTTCATCGTAACGGGCCCGCGGCACCAGCATGCGGGTGTGCGCCGAGCAGGTCTGGCCGGAATTCAGGAAGCAGGCATTGATGGTGCCCTTCACCGCCGACGGCAGGTCGGCGTCGTCCAGGATCACCGAAGCGGACTTGCCGCCCAGCTCCAGCGCCACGCGCTTGACGGTCTGCGAGCCCAGTTCCGACACGCGCTTGCCGGCACGGGTCGAACCCGTGAACGACACCATGTCGACTTCCGGGTGGCTGGCCAGCACCTCGCCCACCACCGGGCCATAGCCGGTCACCAGGTTGAACACGCCCGGCGGCAGGCCGGCGGCCTCGATCACCTCGGCCAGCACGAAGGCATTGAGCGGTGCCACCTCGGAGGGCTTGAGCACCACGGTGCAGCCAGCGGCCAGGGCCGGCGCCACTTTCAGCGTGATCTGGTTGAGCGGGTAGTTCCACGGAGTAATGGCACCCACCACGCCCACGGGCTCGCGCACCACCAGGGAGTTGCCGACCTCTTCCTCGAAGTGGAAACCGTCCAGCAGCTTGGCGGCCTGGCCCCAGTTGTAGACCGGCCCGCCCACCTGGATCGCGCGCGCCAGCTTGATCGGCATGCCGACTTCGCCGGCGATCAGCTGGGCCAGCTCTTCGCTGCGCGCCTTCAGGCCTTCAGCGATCTTGGTGATATAGCCGGCACGCACCGCCGGCGGCGTGGCCGACCAGTTGTCGAAGGCCGCGCGCGCCGCCTGGATGGCATCCTCGGCGTCGCGCGCCGAGCCTTCGGGGATGGTGCCCATCACCGCCTCGGTGGCGGAGTGGATGACGTCGATCTTGCCGTTGCCGTGGGGAGCGACCCACTTGCCGTTAATAAAGAGTTTGTCTCGTTGTTGCATGGCCACAGTTCTCGGTTTGGTGAATTGGCGATTGCAATTTTTTGTTACTTTTATGGTGCACGCACATTGTAGAGCGGATTCGGGACTATGTTTTTGCGCCGCGGAAAGCCGCGCATACCGCTCTGGACAAGAAGATGGCGATAATCGGCCGCACCACCTGACGGGGACTCTCGCCAAAGGGGGCCGGACATAACAAGGGGTGAGACATGGTCGATCCGATCTACCGCAAGACGGATGCGGGACAGGACGAGATCCGGACGCGTGCGCGCAAGCTTGACCACAAGCTGCGCGCGCTGCTGCTGATGGTCAACGGCGAGCGCCGCGGGCAGGAATTGCTGGCGCAGGTAGCCGGGATGGGGGTGGCCCCCGAGGCCATGGACACACTGGTGGCACAAGGCCTGGTCGAAGCCGTCCCGGAGCCGGCACAACCGCCCGCTGCAGTGACGCAGACGCGGGCACCGGCGCGTGTCACCCCTGCTGCCGACACCAACATGTTCTCCGTATATGCAATGCGGCACGCGCCCGCCACCGAGGTGCCGGAAGCGCCGCAACCGGCCGATACCGCGGTACATTCCCCCGCGGACATCGCGGCCTTCGAGAGCCTGTATCACTTCTATACCGACGTGATCGGGCAGCATCTCGGCCTGCGCGGCTACATGCTCCAGGTGAAGGTCGAAAAGGCCACCGACCTGCCCGCGCTGCTGGCGCTGCGCGAACCGCTGCATGCGGCGCTGCTCAAGGCCAAGGGCGACATCACCGCGCGTGCCATCACGAGCCAGCTCGACCAGATCGCCGATCGCATCGCCGCCGGCTGGCATTCCGGCGCAGCAATGTAAAAGGCCGCCCGGAGGCGGCCTTCCTGCATCATCAACGTCCCGACGCTCAGCCGTCGATACCCTGCGACTGCAGGTACTCGTCATACGTACCGAGGTAGTCCGTCAGCGTGCCATCCGTGCGCACTTCGATCACGCGCGTCGCCAGCCCGCTGATCAGCTCGCGGTCGTGCGAAACGAAGATCAGCGTGCCCGTGAACTTGTCCAGCGCGATCTGCAGGGATTCGATCGACTCCATGTCCATGTGGTTGGTCGGCTCGTCCATGGCCAGCACGTTGTGGCGGCCCAGCATCAGCTTGCCCCAGATCATGCGGCCCTTCTCGCCGCCGGACAGCACCTTGACCGACTTCCTGATGTCGTCGGCCGAGAACAGCAGGCGGCCCAGCGTGCCGCGCAGCGAGGTCTCGTCGTCGCCGGCCTGCGTCCACTGGCTCATCCAGTCCATCACGTCGCGGTTGTCCGGAAATTCCTCGTAGGTATCCTGCGGCATGTAGCCTACGTTGGCGTTCTCGGCCCACTTGACCGTGCCGCGGTCCACTTCCACGCCGCGCTGCACGCCGGTCTGCACCGCGCCGTTGAGCAGGCTGCGCAGCAGCGTGGTCTTGCCGGCGCCGTTTTCGCCGATGATCGCCACGCGCTCGCCGGCCTGGATCGCCAGCGACAGGCCGTCGACGATCTTGCGGTCGTAGGTCTTGGTGATGCTCTCCACTTCCACGGCCAGGTTGTGCAGCTTCTTCTCGAACTCGAAGCGGATGAACGGGTTCTGGCGCGACGACGGCTTGATGTCGTCGACCTTGATCTTCTCGATCTGCTTGGCGCGCGACGTGGCCTGGCGGGCCTTGGACTTGTTGGCCGAGAAGCGGCGCACGAAGTCCTGCAGCTCGCTGATGCGCTCCTTGGCGCGCGCGTTGGCGGATACCTGGCGCTCGCGGGCCTGCATCGAGGCTTCCAGGTAGTCGTCGTAGTTGCCCGGGTAGACCTTGAGCGTGCCGTAGTCCATGTCGGCCATGTGGGTGCAGACCGAGTTCAGGAAGTGGCGATCGTGGGAGATGATGATCATGGTGGAATTGCGCTCGTTGAGCACGGTCTCCAGCCAGCGGATCGTGTTGATGTCCAGGTTGTTGGTCGGTTCGTCCAGCAGCAGCACGTCCGGGTTCGAGAACAGTGCCTGCGCCAGCAGCACGCGCAGCTTCCAGCCCGGGGCCACGTCGCTCATGTTGCCCTGGTGCTGGGTGGTGGGGATGCCCACGCCCAGCAGCAGTTCGCCGGCGCGGGCCTCGGCGGTGTAGCCGTCGTATTCGGCGTACTTGGCCTCCAGCTCGGCGGCCTTCATGTAGTCTTCGTCGGTCGCTTCCGGGTTGGCGTAGATGGCGTCGCGCTCCTGCGCGGCGCCCCACATCTCGGTGTGGCCCATCATCACCACGTCCAGCACGCGCATGTCTTCATAGGCGAACTGGTCCTGGCGCAGCTTGCCCAGGCGCACGCCCGGCTCCAGCATGACGTTGCCCGACGACGGTTCCAGGTCACTGCCCAGGATCTTCATGAAGGTGGACTTGCCGCAACCGTTCGCGCCGATCAGGCCGTAGCGGTTGCCCTCGCCGAACTTGACCGAGATATTCTCGAACAACGGCTTGGGGCCGAACTGCATGGTGATGTTTGCGGTAGAAAGCACGTCTTGAACCTTGTCTGGAGATTGTGGCGCCGCGGCGCTGGCCGCGGCTTGCCGGTTTTGCACACGAGGCGCACCCCATGCCGCTTAGGGACGGGCCTTGCCGGAGATGCATCGCGCTGGCCCGGAGTACTCCGGCGGCCATGGCTGGCGATGCGGCACGGGCCGCGCCCGGTTCATGTGAGAACCCGGCAGGAAGTCAGGAAATAACCGCATATTCTATCATCCGGACGCATTCTTTGCGACCCGGATGCGCGGCATCGGACGATGCGGCCGGTCAGGCCAGTGCCGGCAGCACCGGATAGCCGGAAAACGCCATGCTGAAGCCATCCGCACGTGCGGCCAGCCGCACCTGCGCGCCGACCGGCAGCGTCAGCTTGCGCGCGCAGTGGCCGAACGGCAGCCCGGTCAGCACTGGCACCGGCAACTGTTCTCGCAGGTAGGCCACCACGGCGTCCATGTCGTAGCCGTTGTCGTAGTCGGTGACGCGGTAATTGGAGAAATCGCCCAGCACGATGGCACGTTGCGCGCCCAGCACGCCGGCCTGCTGCAACTGGATCAGCATGCGCTCCACCCGGTACGGCGGCTCGTTGATGTCTTCCAGGAACAGCACCCCGCCCCCCACCTGCGGCATGAAAGGCGTGCCCAGCAGGCTGCACAGCATGGCCAGGTTGCCGCCCCAGAGCGTGCCTTCCACGCTGCCGGAAAACGGTTGGCCGCCCGGCTGCGGCGCGGCCACGTCGACGCTGTACGCAGGGTTGCGCAAGATGCCTTCGAAATGCTCCCACATGAAGGGATCCACCACCTCGGCACCAAAATCCGCCAGCAGCATCGGCCCGGCAAAGGTGACGCCACCCGTCGCCGCCAGGTAGGCCAGCTGGAACGCGGTGAAGTCGCTGTGGCCGACGATGGGCGTGCCGCTGGCGCTGGCCTGCGCGGCGATGCGGGCAAAATCGACTTGCGCCAGCAGCCGCGCGATGCCATAGCCGCCGCGCACCGCCAGCGTCAGCTCGCGCGGCGCGCCAGTGCCGATGGCATGCAGATCGGCCAGCCGCTCCGCATCCGTGCCGCCAAAGCGCAGGTAGCGCCGCGCCAGCACGTCGGGGTTGGTCATGTGGTAGCCATGATGCTTGAGCCAGGCACACCCGCGCGCGGCGATGGCGACGTCGTGCGGATACCCGGACGAGGCGATCAGTCGGACTTCGGTATGCGGCGGCCTGCTGTTCGGCGTGCTCATGCTTCGGTGTCGTTGTTCTTGTCGGGATCGGTGACAGGCGCGGCGGCGTCCTGCTGTGCCGCCTTCTGCGCGGCTTTCTGGGCCCGGCGGCGCGCGCCGAAGAAATCCTTCAGCATCTGGCCGCAGGTGTCGGCCAGCACCCCGCCGGCAATGGTGGTCTGGTGGTTGAGCTGCGCCTGCTCGAACAGGTTGAGCACGCTGCCGGCGGCGCCGGTCTTGGGGTCGGTTGCACCGAACACCACGTGGCGCAGCCGCGCGTGCAGGATCGCGCCGCTGCACATGACGCACGGTTCCAGCGTCACGTACAGCTCGCACTCGGGCATGCGGTAGTTGCCGATCACCTGGGCGGCGGCGCGCAGCGCCTGCATCTCGGCATGGGCGGACGGGTCCACTGAGCGGATCGGCAGGTTGTGGCCGCGCGCGATGATGGTGTCGTTCCAGACCACCACCGCGCCCACCGGCACTTCGCCGGCGGCTTCGGCCAGGCGGGCTTCTTCCAGCGCGGCGCGCATGTAGCGCGCATCGCGCTCGGCAGCCTCGGCCGGGTCTTCAGGCAGGGCGCGCAGCGCGCGCATCGGCAGCGGTGGCGTCTCTGTCATCGTCCCCGCTCAGTCCTGCGCCGGCAGCACGGCGGGCGCGCTCACTTCCGCCCAGCAGTTGGGCGTTTCGAACAGCACCAGCCTGGTCAGCTGCAGGTGGTGGCCGAAGCAGTCCTTGAACACCGGCGCCAGGATGTCGAACGCGACCTGGGCCAGGTTCTCGACCGTCGGGATCGCGTCCAGCACCACGGTCTTGTGTCCTTCCATCGATTGCAGGAAGTTCAGCAGCGCGGTGTCGCCACGGTAGACCAGGAAGGCATGGTCCCACTTGTTGACCAGGTGCTCGTTGGCGAGCGCCTTGATGTCGCCGAAGTCCAGGATCATGCCGTCATCCGACGCGCCCTCGCGGTGCAGGACCTCGCCCGACAGGGTCAAGTCCAGCCGGTAGCGGTGGCCGTGGATATTGCGGCACTGGCCGCAGTGGTTCGGGATGCGGTGGCCGGAGTCGAACTCCAGCCGGCGGGTAATGGAAACTTGTTTGCTCATGTGTACCGGCGCCGGTGCCGGCCGCCTGCGTTGGAACGGACACTGCGCGCGCGTCCGAAGCCTGTATTGTGTACGTTTTGCCGCCCGTTGGGCGACCTGTCGATACCGTGGATGCCGCGCCGCTCAGCGGATGCCCAGCAGCTTGTGGGTCTGCAGCGACAGCCGCCAGCGCGGATGACGCTGGCAGAACGCCACCGCGGCGGCGGTATTTTCCCTCGCCAGCGGGCCATCCATGGCCTGCACCAGGAAATGGCGGAAATCAAGCTGCTCGTATGCGGCAAAGTCCTGGCCCTCTTGCGGGATCACGACTTTCAGCTCGTCACCACGCGTGACCACCAGTTCCGAGCCCATCTTGGGGCTGACGCAGACCCAGTCGATCCCCGGCGGCACGGCGATGGTGCCGTTGGTTTCGATCGCGATCTCGAAGCCCTGCGCATGCAGCGCGTCGATCAGCGGCGCGTCGAGCTGCAGCAACGGCTCGCCCCCCGTGCAGACCACCAGCGGCTGGCCGCCGGCGCCCTGTGGCCATTCCGACGCGACCACCGCGGCCAGCTCTTCGGCCGTGCGGTACTTGCCGCCGCGGGTGCCATCGGTGCCGACGAAATCCGTATCGCAGAACTGGCACACCGCGCTGGCGCGGTCGTCTTCACGGCCGCTCCACAGGTTGCAGCCGGCAAAGCGGCAGAACACCGCGGCGCGGCCGGCGTTGGCGCCTTCGCCCTGCAGCGTATAGAAGATTTCCTTGACGGCGTAAGTCATGCGTGGGGTCTCTCTGGGACCGTTTTTGGACCGTTAACGGGCATTCGGCCGCCCTTGGGCTGGCCGGGGTTTCAACAGGTATTGGGCAAAGGCCGGATAACAAGTATCACGGATCCGGGCTCGGGCTCCCGGATCGGCGCCGCATGGCTGGCAGCGCGGGCGGTGTGCACCGGGTATTCCGTGCAGGGCTCCGGGCACTGCCGGAGGAACCGCCTGTGGCCTGTCGCAGGCTGCGTCCGGCCGGTCCGGACGTATTGCAAGTATACCAGAGGGGTCAGGGTTTTCGCTTAGATGCTGGCGGGACGCGGCCCCGCCGCCGGTCAGGTGTGCGGCCAGGAAATCGAGGAAACAGGCAATCCGCGCCGACATGAAATCCGCCAGGCACACCAGCCCCCGGCCGGCCAGGGCCAGGTGGCGCAAGGTTTCGCCGCTGCATGCCGCCAGATGTGGCCGGATCGGCAACTCCAGGCCGTCGTCGGTACGCAAGGGCCAGCGGTTGAACCCCTCCGGCTGGGTAAAGCCCAGCAGCGCATGCCCGGCCAGGTCGGCCACGCTGCGCGGCCGCCCGTGCGCCCTTCAGGTAGGCGGGGCTGGCCACCACGCGCAGCCGCGCGATCAGGCAGGGTCAGCTTCATTCTTGAATTTTAGTCAAATATCTTCTGCAGATCACCGGGTTTTTCTGCAAAAGCATCCCAGGCACACTCCGCCCAGTTCCTGGCTCCTTTTGCCATTGTTGCCCTTACCGGAGGCTGCATCATGCCCATTGCCCTGTTCGCGCTGACCATCAGCGCCTTTGCCATCGGCACGACCGAGTTCGTGATCGTTGGCCTGATTCCCACCATTGCCGCCGACCTGCAAGTTTCCCTGCCATCGGCCGGGCTGCTGGTCAGCCTGTATGCGCTAGGCGTAGCCATCGGCGCCCCGGTGCTGACCGCGCTGACCGGCCGGCTGCCGCGCAAGCTGTTGCTGTTGTCGCTGATGGCACTGTTCACGCTCGGCAACCTGCTGGCGTGGAAGGCGCCCGGCTATGAATCGCTGGTGCTGGCGCGCGTGCTGACCGGTCTGGCGCACGGCGTGTTCTTCTCGATCGGCTCAACCATCGCCACCGGGTTGGTCTCGCGCGAGAAGGCCGCCAGTGCCATCGCCATCATGTTCACGGGCCTGACCGTGGCGCTGGTGACCGGCGTGCCGCTGGGTACCTTCATCGGCCAGCACTTCGGCTGGCGCGAGACCTTCCTGGCCGTCTCGGCGCTGGGCGCGGTGGCCTTTGTCGGCAGCTTGCTGTTCGTGCCGCGCACCATCGCGCATACGCCGCCGGCGTCGCTGCTGCAGCAGGCCCGCGTGCTGGCCGAGCCGCGGCTGCTGCTGGTCTACGCCAAGACCGCGATCGGCTATGGCGGCTCGTTCATCCCTTTCACCTTCCTCGCCCCGATTCTGCAGGACGTGTCTGGCTTTGACGCCGGCGCGGTCGGCCTGGTGATGCTGGTGTATGGTGTCTCGGTTGCCGGCGGCAACATCTGGGGCGGCCGCCTGGCCGACCGCCACGGCCCGATCCCGGCGCTGAAGCTGGTGTTCCTGCTGCTGGCCCTGGTGCTGTTCGTGCTGACCTTCACCGCGCCACATCGCTGGCTGGTGGTGGCGACCGTGCTGGCCTGGGGTGCCGTGGCCTTCGGCAACGTGCCCGGCTTGCAGGTCTACGTGGTCAAGCAGGCCGAACGCTTCACGCCTGACGCCGTGGATGTCGCATCCGGCCTGAATATCGCCGCCTTCAATCTCGGCATTGCCGGCGCGGCCTGGGCCGGCGGGCTGATCGTGACCCACCTGGGCCTGATGCAGACTCCGTGGATCGGCGCGCTGGTGGTGCTGGTGGCACTGGCCCTGACCGAGCTGAGCGGGCGCCTGGACCGCGCCGCGGGCTTCGATGCCCGCAGTGGCGGCGTTCCGGCCAGTGCCATGACGCACTGATCTGCCCCCTGCACCGACTCTTCCCGAACACCCCGAAAGCTGAGGAGAACCCCGCGCAGATTCCCGCCATCGGGAAGTCGGCCAGGCCATCGCCGGCAGCGGCGTGCCGCGCCAGGACCTCTTTGTCACCAAAATGACTTGACCACTACGGTGAGCAGCATGCCGCCGCTCACCGCCCCTCCCGCGCGCTACCCCTATACGGGCCGGCAACCAGCACGATCGGCACCGTGGTGGTCTGGCCGGTCGGCGCGAAGCCTTTGTTCACGTCGTAGTTCAGGTGCGGATAGATGGTCTGGCTGATCGCGTTCGGACCGACATTCGCCATCAGCAGCGTGCGGCCGTCCGCCGGCGATTTCGCCACCATTTCCGCAGCGATGTTGCCGTTGGCGCCAGGCCGGTTTGCCACCATGAAGTTGCCGCCGGTGACTTCCTTGAGCTTTTCGCTCAGCACACGTGCCGTGGTATCGGATGCGCCGCCGGGCGGATACGGCACAACGATGCGTACCGGCTTGTCCGGGTACGCTGCCGCGGTCATGCCGGACGCCAACGATGCGCGCCTGACCCGGGTTTGTGGTGGACTCCCCCCTGCTGGATCACTGGCTCGGCCGGTCGGATCACCCCTCCTCAGTGATGCATGCCGCCACCATGCGAGCCACCATGAGAGCCGCCATGCGAGCCACCTCCACCCCCACCGTGGAACCCCCTATGGAAACCGCCATGGAAGCCGGAATGAAAGCCGCCATGGAAACCACCACGAACGATCACGCCCGGCCTGCGGACGAACACATGGTGCATATGGTGGAAGTGATGGAAGCGGTCAACAAAGATCACGCTGGCACCAAAGCCCACGCCGACCGGCGCCCAGTACCAGGGATCATAGTAATAGGCCGGGGCCGCATAGGTGACCACCCCGCTCGCTCCGTCGACCAACTGCCACGTCCCGTCCGGCTGCAAGCAAGCCACCCCCGAGATCACCTGCAGCACGCCGTCAATCTCGGCCTGTCCAACCACTTGCTGGCAGGGCGCCGACACCAATTCCTCGGCCGGCGCGGCCACGCCAAAGCTGAGGCCTGCGCACACGGCCGCTGCGGCCGCCAAAACCTTGCCCATGATTGTCACCCTGACCTCAAAGTCCCGACGTATGTCCTCGCGGAGCGCATGGCACATCGGTTTGCCGCCGGCCCGCACTGCATGAAGTAAACGGATTAGCGGCACGTTTTATTCCACAGGCGGTGAGGTTGCGCCTCACTGCCATCCCTGCGGATTTCCGCCCACGCTGCTGCAGACGTCCATCGCGATCTCGCGCAGGCGCGGCTCGCTGCGCTGGCCCGAGAGCGCGTAACCGGCACCCGCACTGGCCCAATAGAACGTGCGCCGGTCCTCCTGGCGCAGCAAACGGAAGGAGGCGTGCTGCGGCGCAGCCTCGGTGATATACAGCGTGAGGCGCCCGCCCGCCTGGTTCTGATACATCAGCTGTGCCGCCGGACCGGCCGCGCCGGGCAAGAGCCGCCCACCCATCAGCGTGTAGCCGTATTCGTTCAGCGCTGGAATCGTCAGCGTGCGCGCCAGCCGGCGCGACAGCCACTCCACCAGGTGCGCCTGATCGGTGGCAGCCACTTCTACCGGGTGGCGCTGCTCCGGCGCGTAGACCGCGTAGGCAAGGTCGGCATGGCGGGAGAAAGCCCAGGGATCGGCCTCGCGCTCCGACAGCCACACGCCGCCGGTGCCTAGGATCATCCCCGCGCCGGCGCAGGCCAGCGCAGCCGACACGCGCCGCCACCACGCGCGGCGCGGCAGCACCAGTACATAGCGCATATCCGTCGGCAACGGAAACAGCGACCTGAGTGCGGCACCCTGACGCCTGTAATCCTCCACACGTGCGCAGGCCTGTACATCGTGCGCCAGCGCGGCCGCGACCTCGGCCTGCTCGTGCGGCGCAAGCTCGCCATCGACCAGCGCCGAGAGCCGCTCCAACTCCGGCCCTGTCGTCAGCGCGGTGGAACTTCGATCGTCAGTCATGGCCTCTGCCTCACGACTTTGAAAATCTCGGGCCAGCTTCCAGCATCGCTGCCGAGCAGCACGCGCAGGTGCTCGCGTGCCCGCGACAGCCGCGACATCACCGTCCCCACCGGCACCTGCAGGATGGCGGCGGCTTCCCGGTAGCTCAGTTGCTCCAGCGCCACCAGCAGCAGGACGTCGCGCTGCTCCAGCGGCAGGCGGTACAGCGCGCGCTGCAAATCAAGCAGTTGCAGCCCGCCGACCTCCCCGACCGGCGCTTCCAGCCTCTGCCACACAGGGTCATCGGCATCAAGCGCTAGCTCGCGGTGCTTGCGCAACTGATCGATATAGAGGTGACGCAGTATGGTCATCAACCAGGCGCGCGTATTGCTGTGGGCGCGCAGCATCGAGGTGCGCGCGAGCGCGCGCTCGAGCGTGTCCTGTACCAGATCGTCCGCCCATGCGGCATCACCCGTCAGCGCGCGCGCGTAACGGCGCAGCTGCGGCACGCAGGCGGCGAGGTCGTCGCGCAAGCTCACCGGGATGGACATTCCTCGGGCTGGCGGCCAGGACCAATTAGTAGCCGCCGCGATACATTGCGCCGCCAGAGCTCCGGCTACTGCCACTGCGAGATGAGGACGAACCGCCCGGTGGATCCGTGCCACTGTCGGTGGAGCACGCCGCCACCGCCATCATGGCAAGCAGCAGGCCAGAAATCAGATGGGGCACTTTCATTTCAGTCTCCAGGAGGCAGGCCGCGGCGCAGCATTCTCCACGTCGGGAACGCCGCGCCCGGGCAGCGCGATGTTGCTGCCGCCGGAACCCTGTCAACTGAGTAAACGCGCCGCGGCGGCGCTTTATTCCACTGTCATGGAGTATGTTTAAGCGGTGCCGCCCCAGAGTCGGCAGATTCCCGTCGCCGAAGCACCGGGCTGCCACGGGAAAGACCCACAAGCCCCGCGGCGTGGGAGGCTTCGCGCCCGGCATTTTTCCTATTGGCCCTGCTCGGCTTCTTACTTCAGCCCCAGATAGTCGCGCTTGCCGATCTGCACGCCCTTGTGGCGCAGGATGTCGTAGGCCGTGGTCACGTGGAAGTAGAAATTGGGCAGTGCAAAGCCCAGCAGGTAGGACTTGCCGTCGAACGTCATCGGCCCCTGGCGCAGCTTCAGCTCGATCGCGCGCTGCTCGCTGCCTTCCAGCTGCTCAGGCGAGATCTGCTCCAGGAACACGATGGTGCGGGCGATACGCTCCTGCAGTTCGGCAAAGGTGGTTTCGGTGTCGGCAAACGACGGCACCTCGATGCCTGCCAGCCGCGCGGCGCAGCCCTTGGCGGCGTCGCTGGCGCGCTGCACCTGTGCCGACAGCGCATCCATGTCGGCGATCAGCCGGGTCTGGATCAGGTCGGCCGGGTCCATGCCCTGCGCCTGGGCGTGGGCCGCGCCCTTGTCCAGGATCGCGGCCAGGTTGCCAAGCGCGCGGATGAACAAGGGAATCGAAACGTCGTACATCGAGAGTGCCATGGGAGTCTCCTGTGCAGGCCCTGGTTGGAAATTCTTGTTGTCGGGGGCCGTGTCGGGCCGCACCGCTGCCGCGAGCATAGACCGGATCGGCATTTGCTGCCGGACTACCCCTGCGCGCACGCGGCAGGCGGCTGGATGTCGCGCAGCACCTTGCCGACCGAGGCCAGGAAGCGGCGCCCCGCCAACGGCAGCGGCGCCAGGCTGGAATGGGTCGCCCGGATTTCCAGGCTGACTGCGGGCAACACCGGCCGCACCGCCAGCGCCGCGCGCATGGCCGGCGTCACGCTCCGCGCGCAGCTGCGCCAGCGCGCGCGGCACCAGCTGCTGCGCGAACGCGGCGCTGGGCACCACGCGCAGCGTGCCAGCCAAGGTACGGCCGCTGGCGGTCAGCAGCCTGAAACGCCTTGCGCTGCTGCCCGAGGTGCCGATGCTCGACGAGTCCGGGCTGAAGGGCTACGAGACCGTGGCCTGGGGCGGCGTGGTGGCACCGCGCGGCACGCCGGCGCCGGTGGTCGACAAGATCAACGCCGCGCTGCAAGCTGCGCTGCAGGCGCCGGACGTGCGCAAGGGCCTGGCGGCGCTGGGCGCCGAGCCGGCCGGCGGCTCGCCCGCGCAGTTCCGGAAGCTGATCGATGCCGAGACCGTCAAATGGCGTGCCCTGATTAAGTCGGCCCAAATCGAGCCGCTGGACTGAACCATGCCCGCCCGGCCAGGCATTGCCAGGGGCCCGGTGCGGGCCAAAGGCCAACAGGTGTGGGATAGCCGCGAATCCGGCGGGGCGCGGCCGGGCCAGGTGCCGCGGCCGGAGACCTGAGGGGCGGCGGGCAAGATGGTGCGCCCGCAGCGGGCAACCGGCGACCGGCAACCTGAATTAACATATCCGGTCATCGCCCCCGCTATCTTGCGGCCTTGTGGCCGCGCCCCACATGAACGCGCCGCACCCTCTTCGCACGGAATGCCCGCCCGGCGCCTGCATCTGCGGGCGCGAAGCCTTGCTGAGTGACCCCAACGCCGACTTGCGCGTGCTGCGGCTCACCCGCGCCGAGGAAAAGCGGCTGGTCGAACGGCTTGAGAGCCTGACCAGCCTGGCTGAATTGCAGCGCATGGAAAGCCTGATGCAGGCCCAGCTGGGCATCGTGCTGACCATCACCCCCAGCGCCCGCGGCGTGCGCACGGTGCGCGGCATCAGCATCCAGGTGCAGGAGCAGCCCGGCCTGTGCCGCAAGATCCGCCAGTCGATCCCCGCCGCCATCCGCCGCAGCATGGAAGAGCATCCCGAGATCGCCTATGCGATCGTGGATGCGCAGGACCTGCTGGGCGGCATCTGAACGGGACCGCGGAGCCGTTCAGGCATTGCTGTCCGCAAGGCGCATCGCGTGCTCGCGGATATCCACCGGCCATGCCTCGATCCGCTGGGCAAAGCCCGCCACATCGCCCGCGAACAAGGCCCGCGTGGCTTCCTCGAAGCCGGGCAGATCTCCCCCCATCGCCACCATGAAGTGGTAGGCCCGTTCGCTGGCGCGGCGGCCGCGGTCCTTGTCCGCGTTGTCCCGGCGCGCCTGCTCGACCAGCTTGCGCAGGGCCACGGATGCCCCGCCTGGCTGGGCGGCCAGCCATTCCCAATGGCGCGGCAGCAGCGTCACCTCGCGCGATACCACGCCAAGCTTCGGGCGCCCTCGGCCCCGCGGCTCGGCCACATCCGCTGCTTCGTCGTTGTCGCCGGCTGGCTGCCGCAGGGATTCGAGCTGCGCGGCACGCTCGGCAGTCCGCTCAAGTACGGCGGCCTCCGTCCCGCTCGTATCCAGGTCGATCGAGCGCCCGCTGCTGTCGTCGAAAACCAGCACGGGTCCGCCCGCGCCGGCTTCCAGCGCGCCCTTGAGCGCCAGCGCATTGACTTGCAGTGAACCCGTGGCGATACGCCGGTGGCCGTCGAAGGTGGTGTAGCTGTGAAGCGTTGCGTTGATCATGGGGATGCCCCTTGGAGACGATCCCTAAATATTACCCGGATAAAATAAGATGTCAATATCATCCGGGTATAAATAAAACCACCTCGCTGTCGGGTCACCAGGGTTCCAGCCTCCACCCATCCGACGTTGCCGCCAGGCGATGGGTCAGCCCAAGGCTGGCCATGAACACGTCGTCGTGGGACACCACCACCAGTGCGCCCTGATAGCCGCGCAGCATCGTCCCTACCGCCTGCACGGACGGCAGGTCCAGGTGGTTGCTGGGCTCATCGAACAACAGCAGCTGTGCCGGCGGATCGGCATACAAGGTACAAGCCAGCGCGGCCTTCAAGCGCTCGCCGCCGCTGAGCAGGCCGCTGGGTGCGGTGACCTTCTGCGCATCGAGATCCAGCAGCGCCAGCCGCGTGCGCAAGGCCGCCTCCCCGGCGGTGTGGTTGGCGGCCAGCATCTGTTCGATGGCTGAGCGCTGCGGCAGCAGGGCGGCCAGTTGCTGGTCGAGGTAGGCGCCATCGACATGCACCGCGCAGCGGCCAGCCAGCGGCTGCAACTGGCCGGCCAGCAGCTTGAGCAAGGTGGATTTGCCGCAACCGTTGGGGCCGACGACGCCCACGCGCTGCTGGCCAGTCAGCACCAGGCTGATGCGGCGCGTGGCGGCCGGCACGAACGGCAGATCGACCTCCTCCAGTTCAGCTACGCGGCGTTGCGCGGCCTGACTGACAGGCAAAGCGAGCAATACGATGGCGGCATCGTCCTCCACCTGTTGCGCGGCGTCGCGCACGCGCGCATCCAGCGCTTCGCGCGTGGCGGCTTGCTGCAGGCGCTGCCTGCCCGCCGATGCCTGGCTGCGCTCCTTCTGCCGGCCCAGCAGGATCCTGGCCTGGTTGGCATCGCGCGCCTGCCGATTGCCACGGGCCTGCCGCCGCTCCTGGCGTTCACGCTGCGCACGCAGCGACTGTTCTTCCCGCTTGCGTTCGAGCTTGCGCTGATCCAGCTGCTGCAAGGCGTTCTCTCGCTCCTGCGCCTTGCATTGCGCATAGAACGAATAGCCGCCGCCATAGCTGCGCAACCCGAGCGACGACAGTTCGACGATGCGCGCCATGCCCTCCAGCAACTGCCGGTCATGGCTGACCACCAGCAGGCCGCGCTGCCAGCGTTGCAGTTGCGCGATCAGCGCCAGCCGGTTCGGCCGGTCCAGATGATTGCTGGGTTCGTCGAGGATCAGGAAATCGGCATCCGACAGCAACGCGCCGATCAGTGCCACGCGCATGGCTTCGCCGCCGCTCAGGGTGCTCGCCGGGGTGTCCGCCTGCAGGTGGCCCAGGCCATTGCGTTCCAGCTCCTGCCGCAGCCGTTGCGGCATGTTCCAGTGCTCGCCGACGTCATCGAAGTCTTGTGCCGCGGTGCTGCCGGCCTCAAGGCGTTGCAGCGCATCCAGCACCGCTTGCACGCCAGCCAGCCCCGCCACCGACGTCTGCACGGCATGCGCAGCCTGCTGGGACAGGTAATGCACGCTGCCCGACCGCACGCAACGCCCCGCGGAGGGCTCAAGCTCCCCGCCCAGGATGCGTGCCAGCACGGACTTGCCGATACCGTTGCGCCCGACCAGGCCGGTGGGGCGACCGTCGAATTGTTCGGACAGTTCAGAGAAGAGCGTCCGGCCGTCGGGCAGGACGTAGGAAACGCTTTCCAGCGTCAGATTGGGATTTGACATGCAAGATTCCACGGATGCCAGGAACTCCCCCTGCTTGGGGGCGGTGGAGACTGGCCGTCATGCAGACGGCGGCATCAATGGCGCATGGTTTGAATCCTCCGCGGATGGGGTTTGAATCGGCGAGGCATGGGGACGCATGCCTGAGTACGTTGCCCCGCCCTATTCTCTGACTCGGCTAAAATTATAAGTTCACCGGATCGGTAGCCAGCAGGTGATTGGTGAACGCCGCCTTGGTCTCGCACCGCCACGTCGCCCACAGCTTGCAGCCGTTCGGGTTGTCCGTGCCCCGGTCCAGCTCGATGGCAAGCCAGTTCCTGGCCGGCATCACATACCGGTTGGATCCGGGAAAGAGCATCATTTCCGCAGACAGGTTGACATCCAGCGCCTGCTTCGACTGGGCAACGTTGTTCAGCACATGGAAGAACAGACGCTCCATGACCCCGACCAGCGAGGGATGCACCACGGCCGTACTGGTCAGCTGCTGTATCTGCGCCCAGTTGTCCTTCGGCCCCACGTCTTTCCTGTAGGCGACACCCCAGGCCGCGACATGGACATCACCGGAGATAATCGTCACGCGCAGCTGCTTCTGGCTGGCTGTCTTGAGCAACGTCTCTACCAGGCGCTTCCTCTCGCCCTCGTGATCGTCGTGGGTCCAGTGGTCCTTCAGGTCATCGGCACTGCTGTCGAGCACATGATCCTGGCCAAAGTTGTCCAGGAAGGCTTCTGCCAGCGACAGCTTGGGATGGACCACCGGCACGGAGGACAGCAGCAGCAGATGCTGGCAATTGATGCCGCCAGGGTTGGCGGCGTGGCCCGATTCGATCCCCGACAGCCACCGCTGCAGTGCGCCCCAGGTACCGGGTCCAAGCACCTGCTCCTGGGATCGTTCGGTCCTCAGGTCAGCAACGATCAGACTGACCGGGCCAGCCGAATGCGTGAACGTGAACCCCGGCTGCTCGTCCAGCAACGGCAGCGCAAGCTTGTCACCAGACAGCACCTGAGACCACTTGACCGGTTCGAACAATGGATCGTCAGACCGGACCCTGACGTCAGTGCGCGGCACCAGGTCGGGAAGCTGTTCGACGGCATGCTGCATCTGGAAGACCCAGAATGCCCGGCGCGCATGGAAGAACAGCCGCTGGAACAACGGACTGCGCTGCATCTCGGGGCTATAGGAACCCCAGCCGTCGAAGATGTCATGGTCATCCCACATCATCACCGTGGGGATCCGTGCCATGGCCTGGGCAGCGTCGAGCGGCTTGTCTGCACTACCCCACCCTGACCTGGCATGAGGCAGCCAGCGCTCACTGTAGAGCCTGAAATAGTAGTCCTCGATTTCTTTCTCGAGGTCAGCGTCCACCGGGTACTGCAGCTGCTCCTCTCGCGTCAACCCGATCCAGCGCTTCAGCAGCTTGATGTCTTCCCAGATCGAATCGAAGTAGATCTGGTCGCCGCCCATCAGCATCAGATGGAAGCGCTGATTGCCCTGGTCATGGGTACGCGCCTCGTGCCAGAGCTGCTCCTTGTCCAGCTCATAGCCTGCCGGACGGACTTCCTTGTCGTGGTTGCACAGCAAGTCCGCCCATACCGCATTCTCAGCCTTGACCAGCTTGCGCATGCCGCTCGGGTCGGAGAATCCGTTGCACGAAACATAGGCCATGCGCGGCGCGTAGCCCTTGCCGGGCACGGTAAAGTGCCACGCCTCTCCGACACCTTCGATGCTGTACGGTACCCGCCGTTCGTTCTTGCGCAGCTTGCAGGACAAGTCGTAGCGCAGATAGGTGCGGCCCGCATGCTGCAGCAGGGTCACCGGCTTGCCGGCCTTGCGGCCTTCCACGGTGACCTGAGGAACCCTGGCTTGATCTTCTATGCCAACGAGCGCCGTCACCTTCCATGAGCCATCCGTTCCGAGGCCACGAAACGACAGCACGGGTCCGAGCAGTAGCTTGCTCATTGTGATGGTCTCCCTTTGGTCACCCTTTATTGTTCGCTCGCGGGCTGCGCTGGCGCGATCGCTGCACAAAGCCTGGCGCCGGCAATGGGACGCCCGGCCATCCATGCCGGGGACATAAGGTGAACGAAGAGAGAATGCGCGTCAAGCGCCACCTGCTGATTGCGCCAGGCGCCAGCGCTTCAGGCCCGCCAACGTCTGTTCCAGCTCGCGACGATCCGCCTGCCGCGACGCGTCCGGTTACTTGGAGGAGTTTGGTCCGAATAGCAAACGGGAGGGTCCTAATCCGACCTCCAGTTCTTACCGCCACTTCTATCGCCAACCTGTTTTGCCAGCCGGCGATCTTCTCGGGCCATTGGAGCAGATTGGAGCGGTTCCCGCCTGATTTCGCGGCGCCTATACAGGCTCGCTGAGCCTGCCCGCCATCAGTGCCCCACTCGTCACAACCCGACGAAATCCGGCTGGATTAGTATCACCATGGTGATTTAATTGTCATACAAACAATGCATTAATACGGGAATTACCCGTATACGACACTGATATATAGATCATGATATTGACGCATCTCCGTCCATCAACCATATTTCGCTCCATCGGCGTGAGCGTCGTTGCCCGGCGGCGCCACGCTGGGACGTCATGAACGATTCCAAGGGCATAACTGGTGGAGGAGACACACAATGCAGCACATAGACGTGCATAAATTGGCCGATGAGGCCAGATTCAACAGATTTCATGCGCGGGTCCTGGCCTGGTGCCTGCTGGTGATCATTATTGATGGCTACGACATTGCCGTAGCGGGCGCCGCGCTGCCGTCGATCATGAAGGAAATGGGCGTCACTGCCTCGACGGCCGGCTTCATGGCCAGTTCAGCGCTGTTTGGCATGATGTTCGGCGCCATCTTCCTCGGTGCCCTGTCCGACAAGATCGGCCGTCGATGGACCATTTCGCTGTGCGTGTTCCTGTTCAGCGTGTTCACCGCGGCAGCGGGTCTCACCAGCGACCCGGTCACGTTCAGCGTGATGCGCTTTATCGCAGGCCTCGGGATCGGCGGCGTCATGCCGAACATCGTTGCGCAGATGACCGAGTATTCGCCGCGGCGGATCCGCAGCTTCATGACGACCGTGATGTTCTCCGGCTATGCGATCGGCGGCATCCTGGCCGCCGTGATCGGCAAGCAGTTCATCGCCGGGTTCGGCTGGCAGGTCGTCTTCTTTGCCGCGGGTGTGCCGGTGCTCCTGATCCCCTTCATCCTGAAGACGATGCCGGAGTCGCTGTCGTTCCTGGTGTCGCGCCAGAACGAGCGCGACCTGCGTCAAGTGGTGCGCCGCATCGATCCGCAACTGAGGCTCGATCCCGGCGTCACCTTCCAGCCACCGCGCCAGGACCGCGCCGCCGGCGCACCGGTGGCGCGCTTGTTCCAGGATGGCCGCGGGGTCAGTACGATCATGTTCTGGATCGCCTTCCTTACGGGCTTGTTCATGGTCTACGCGCTCAGCACGTGGCTGACCAAGCTGATGGCGATGTCGGGATACAGCCTTGGCTCCGCGCTGAGCTTTGTCATTGCGCTGAACCTCGGGGCGGTGGTCGGTGCGATCGGTGGCGGCTGGCTTGCTGACCGCTTCCACATCAAGTGGGTGCTGGTGAGCATGTACGCGCTCGGCGCATTCTTCCTGTACCTGATGACGTTCAAGGCCTCGACTGACGTGCTCTACCTGCTTATCGGTGCCGTCGGCGCTTGCACCACTGGCGCGCAGATCGTGGCCTATGCCTACAGCGGACAGTTCTATCCCATGTCGATCCGCTCCACGGGTGTGGGCATGGCTTCGGGTATCGGGCGGCTGGGTGCCATCGTGGCACCGGTGTTGATCGGCCTGATCGTCTCGCTCAAGCTGCCGTTGGAACAGAACTTCCTGGTGATCGGCGCGGCGGGCATCGTGGGTGCCCTGGCACTGGCCTGCATCAACCATCGGCTGTCCGCATCCGGGCAGCATGCCGATACGGCGATCAGCTTGAACCCGGCGCCGGCACCAGCGGCCGCGGACGCACGGATCTGAGCAGGGTGGCGCATCGCGAGGTGCGCCGCTCCGCCGAAAGAAATGCCAGGGGCAACGCGTCTTGCGTCAGGACCGCGAAAGCGAGCTTGAGGCCCGCACCGCTTCCGCATCGGAAGCGGCCCCCTGGCTGCCGCGTCGCCCTTGCGTGAGCGAGTGACGCGGGAAGAAGACAACTACACCGCCTTGACGCTTTACAGGCTCACGTCCTCCGGTTGCACGCCAGCGTAGCCTTCGACCACCACGACGTCTCCGGTCGATCCAGCCTTGCGCAGGCTGGCTGCGATCTGATACGCCGGTGACCGGTAGCATGCGAGTGCGGTTTCGTAGTCCTCGAACTCGATCACCACCAGGCGCGAGCGGAAACTGCCTTCCACCACGTCGGCATTGCCACCCCTGATCAGATACCGCCCCCCATACTTCCGATAGGCGATCCGATTGGCCTCGCTATACGCCGCGAACTTCTCCGGGTCGGTAATCTCTACCTGACCGATCCAATATCCCTTGGGCATCTGTTGCTCCTGGCTGTTTGCGGTTGGATGTTGCTGGTGTCTACGGAATCAATATGCTGGATCCGGTAGTTTTCCTGGCCTCGAGGGCGAGGTGAGCCTGTACGGCATCGGCGAGTGCATGGCGATTGCCGATGTTCGCCTTCACCGTTCCACTTTGCATCATGGAGAACAGGTCGGCAGCCATCTCGTCGAGGTCGCTTCGGCGGGCGGCATAGTGAAACAACTGCGGCCGCGTGAAAAAGAGCGAACCTCGCTTGGTGAACTCGAATGCCTCAATCGGCGGCAACGGCCCGGACGAGTTCCCGAAGCTGACGAAGGTGCCGAGCGGGGCCAGGCAATCGAGCGATCCGACATAGGTGTCCTTACCGATGGAGTCATAGACCACCGGCACCCCTTCCCCGCCGGTGATCTCACGCACTCGGCCGGTGAAGTCTTCGCGGGAATAGACGATGGGAAAGTCGCACCCGTTTGCGCGGGCCAGTTCCGCCTTCTCATCGGAGCTGACCGTGCCGATGACCCGCGCGCCCAGCGCCCTGGCCCACTGGCAGACCAGCAAACCCACCCCTCCTGCGGCGGCATGGATCAGGATCGTGTCGCCGGCCTTCACGCGATATGCCCTGCGCAGCAGGTATTGCGTCGTCAGGCCCTGCAGCGTCACCGCGGCAGCCTCTTCGAAATCCACGCTGTCCGGGATATGGATCAGTTCGCCCTCCGGAACCGCGCTTTCCTGCGCGTACGAGCCCGGCACGCTGCCCGCATAGGCCACCCGATCGCCAACGCGGAAGCTGGTCACGCCATCGCCGACGGCGGTGACCACGCCCGCTGCCTCCATGCCGATGCCGCCGGGAAGCGGCATCGGATACAAACCCGTGCGGAAATACACGTCGATGAAGTTGACCCCTACGGCGTGATGCCTGACCTGGACCTCGCCTGCGCGTGGCTCGCCAAGGTCCACGTCTACCCACTCCATGACTTCCGGCCCGCCGGTCTCGCGGATCCTGATCGCCTTTGTCTTGCTCATGCCGGCAGCCCCTCATATCCTTCGATCACGACGATGTCTCCCTGCGAATACGGCTCGCGCAGAGCCATCGCTGCCCGATACTCGGGCGACCGATAGCATGTCAGGGCCGTCTGGTAGTCCTTGAACTCGATCACCACCACGCGCGAGCGAAGCGATCCCTCCACGACCTCCTTCTCGCCGTTGCGGATGATGAAGCGCCCGCCGAATTTCTCGAACACGGCCTTGTTGGCCGCGATATAGCCTTTGTAGCCGTCGACATCGGTGACGTCGACCAATGCGATCCAGTAGCCTTTACGCATGGCTTCTCCTCACTGGACTGCCGCGACCGCATCAGCCGGCTGCAGCGCGCGGAGATGGCTCGCGACCAGCTCGCCGAGCCTGGCGATGCCCTCTTCGATCTTCTGCGGCGGCACCGTGACGAAGGCGAGCCGCAGCGTGTTGTTGCGTGGCGTGATGGCATAGAACGGCGCGCCGGGAACGAAGGCCACGTTCCTGGCCACCGCTTCTTCAAGCAAGGCCATGGTGTCGATGGCCGCCGGCAGTTCGACCCAGATGAACATGCCCCCTTCCGGCCTGCTCCACCGCACTCCCTCGGGCATGTGTCGCGACAGCGCATCCAGCATGGCTGCGCAGTGCTTGCCATAGAGATCGCAGACCGAGGCGATATGGCTGTCGAGCATGCCGGTCTTCAGAACTTCGTAAGCGACGCGCTGCGTGAAGCTGGGCGTGTGCAGGTCGGAAGCCTGCTTTGCCTGCACCAGCTTGGCGTGGATCGCCGGCGGCGCCAGCATGTAGCCAAGGCGCAGGCCCGGCGCCAGGACCTTGGAGAACGACCCCATGTAGATCACGCCTTCCGGGTTCAGCGAATGCAGCGACGGCAGCGGCGAGCGGCTGTAGCGCAGCTCGCCGTAGGGGTTGTCCTCGACCAGCAGCACACCAAGCTCCCCGGCTCGTGCCACCAGCTCCTTGCGGCGCTCGAGCGGCAGCCGGCGCCCCGTCGGATTCTGGAAATTCGGGATCGTGTACAGGAATCTGGCGCCGGTCGCGAGCGCTTCGGTCAGCGCCTCCGGCTGCAGGCCATGGTCGTCGGTCGGCACCTCGGTGTAGGCCGGTTCGGAAAGCGAGAACGCCTGCAATGCGCCAAGGTAGGTCGGCGCCTCCACCAGCACCTTGCTGCCCGGATCGATAAAGACCTTCGCCAGCAGGTCCAGTGCCTGCTGCGAGCCCGTGGTGATCAGCACATGGGCAACATCCACGCCGTGCTTCTCCGCCACCCACTGGCGCAGCGGCTGCAGCCCCTCGGTCGGCGCATACTGCAATGCCGCAGCGGGAGCGTCGGCAAACAAGCGCTCACATGCAGCCTGGAGAGCGTCCACGGGGAAGGTCTGCGCGGACGGGAGACCGCCGGCGAAGGAGATGATTTCCGGCTTCTCCGTAAGCTTCAGGACTTCGCGGATGACGGAGCTGGTCAGTGCCTGCGCCCGGCGCGAGAACTGGATGTCGTTGCTTTTCATGTCGTGGTTTTCCTTGTTTCCTTGGCCGCCTTGGTCAAGCAGCATTGATGCTGCTGAGTTGTTGCCTGCCGCTTTCACTGCCGGCACCGTCCATCAGCCCCGCCAGCGCCGCGGCACGCCGCGCGGCATGGGCCTCCATGGCCTGCGCCTTCACCGGGCCGAAGCCGCGAATCTCCATCGGCATTGCCGCAAATTCGACCGCCTGCTGGAGCGTCTGCGGCGTGAGCCGCGCGCAGACCTTACGGACATCGTGGAAGTACTCTGCGATGAGGCGTCGCTCCGCGCGTCGCTCGGCGGTGTAGCCGAAGACATCCAGCGGCGTTCCCCGCAGCCCTCGAAGACCGGAAATCGCCTTGAGCACAGGAAAGATCCACGGCCCGAACTTGCGCTTCTGCGGCCGCCCGGTCTTCGGATCGGTACGGGACAGCAGCGGCGGTGCCAGCCAGATCGATACCTTGTCCGCCTGCGAGAACTGGTTCTGCAACGATTCCCGGAAAGCCGGCGCGGTGTACAGGCGGGCCACCTCGTACTCGTCCTTGTAGGCCATCAGCTTGTAGGCGCTGCGGGCCACGGCCGTGGTCAATGCTTCGCTGCCCGGCTTCGCCTGGGTCTCGGCGGTCTTCACCAGGGCAATCAGGTCGAGATACTTCTTGGCATAGTCGTTGCCCTGGAATGCGATGAGCTGACGTCGATGCAGATCGATCAGCGCGTCCAGCGAGTCCGCTTCCGCGTTCGATGCAAGCGGCTGCTGCCCGATGGCATCCAGTGCATTCGGCCTGGCCGCGGCAATACGTCCCCAGTTGAAGGCCGACTTGTTCATCTCGACAGCCGCGCCATTGCGCTCGATCGCCTGTTCGATCGCTCCGCGGCTCAACGGCACCAGCCCCTGCTGCCACGCATAACCGAGCATCACGGTATGCGTCGGCAACGTATCGCCGAAGATGCGCTGCGCCAGCGCGCCGGCATCCATGGCATGGAACGATTCGCTGTGGCACCGGCTGCGGACCCGGTCATGCATCAGCCTGACCGGCAATGCGGCGTCCCGGTTGCGGATCACAACCGGCGTGGGCGTTTCCGCCAGGTTGAGGACGGCGGCGGTGCGGCCCGGCGCCAGCCGGGTCAGCGAGTCGACCGCCGCGGACACCACCAGGTCGGCGCCCAGCAACAGGTCGGCCTTGCCTTCGCCGATGCGCGACGCCGGGATCTGGAAATCGGCCATGGCGATACGCACCTGGCTGACCACGGCGCCGTTCTTCTGCGCCATGCCGGTGAAGTCGAGCACCGTAGCCGCCAGGTCGTCGAAGCTGGCCGCCGCGCCGAGCAAGGCGCCCATCGTCAGGACGCCGGAGCCGCCGATGCCGGTGATGTAGATATTGAACGGCTCGTCCGGCGCGGGGATCGCCGGTGCAGGCAGTTGCGCAACCAGCTCCGCCTCCGTGGCGGCGAGCCGCCGCCTGTCCGGCTTGCGCAGCGCGACACCTTCCACCTCGACGAAGCTGGGGCAGAAGCCTTTGACGCAGGAGAAGTCCTTGTTGCAGGCGCTCTGGTTGATGGTACGCTTGCGCCCGAACGGGGTCTCCAGCGGCTCGATGGAGATGCAGTTCGACTGCACCGAGCAATCGCCGCAACCCTCGCAGACCTGGTGATTGATAAACAGGCGCCGGTCCGGGTCCGGCATCTCCTTGCGCTTGCGGCGCCGACGCTTCTCGGCCGCGCAGGTCTGCTCGTAGACGATCGCCGTGACGCCGGCGATCTCCCTGAGCTGGCGCTGCACTGCATCGAGCTGGTCGCGATGGAAGACCTCTACCCCTGGTGCCAGCGCCTTGTTGCCCTGCCAGCGCGCGGGATCGTCGGTGACCAACGCAATCCGTCCCACACCCTCCGCGTGCAGTTGCCGCGTGATGCGGGCGGGATCGTTCACGCCTTCCGCGGGCTGCCCGCCGGTCATCGCGACCGCGTCGTTGTACAGGATCTTGTAGGTGATGTTGGTCTTCGCGGCGATGGCGGCACGGATGGCAAGCAGGCCTGAATGCTGGTAGGTGCCGTCGCCGAGGTTCTGGAACACGTGCGCCGTTTTGGAGAACGGTGCCGCGCCAACCCACTGCGCGCCCTCGCCCCCCATGTGGCTCATCACCTTCGTCTTCAGTTCCGGCTGGGAGATCGCCATCACGTGGCAGCCGATCCCGCCGCTGCTGATCGAGCCGTCCGGCGTGCGCGTCGAGGTGTTGTGCGGGCAACCCGAGCAGAAGTATGGCCGGCGGATGGGGATGACGGCGGCGGAAGGCTTCTTCGCAGCGGCGTCAAGGACGGCAAGGCGATCCTGCATCCAGGGCGCGTCGATGCCGTTGGCCAGCACCCGCCGCACCAGCACGCCGGCAACCAGGTGGGCACTCAGCTCCGATATCTCCGGAAGCAGCGCCGCACCATCTTCGTCGGTCTTGCCCGTTACGACGGGGCGTTCCGACGCGGGCCGGTGGAACAGCGCCTGCTTGAGCTGGGCCTCGACGTTGGCGCGCTTCTCTTCCACCACGAGCACTTCCCGGTGCCCCGCCGCGAAGGCGCACGCGCCCTCGGTTTCCAGCGGCCAGCTCATCGCCACCTTGTAGACGGAGACGCCCATGGCGCGCAGGTCGGCATCGGCCAGGCCAAGGTCGCGGCACGCCTGCATCAGGTCCTGGTGTGCCTTGCCGACGGTGATGATCCCAAGCCGCCTGGCGGGCGCTTTGACCACGACCCCGTCGAGCCGGTTCGCCCTTGCCCATGCGCGCGCGGCGGGAAGGCGTTCTTCAATGAGGCGGCGCTCAAGTTCCGCACGCTGGCCCGGCCATGCCACGCTCGGATCCCAGTTAAGTCCGTGCGCGGGCACGGTGAAATCGGCAGGTTCGACGAAGGCCGGCCAGGCACCCAGGTCGACGGTGGCAGCGGTTTCAACCACCTCCGCGATCGTCTTCAGCGATACCCACAGCCCGGAGAAGCGCGACATCGCGATGCCGGCGAGCCCGAGTTCGATGACCTCCCGCACATTGCCCGGCTGCAGCACGGGAATCGATGCCGAATGAAAGATGCCGTCGGTCTGGTGCGGAAACGTGGACGACTGCGCGGCGTGGTCATCGCCGGAAACGGCGAGCACGCCGCCCAGTTTCGAGGTGCCAAGCATGTTGGCGCAGCGGAAGACGTCGCCCGTGCGGTCTACGCCGGGTCCCTTCCCGTACCAGATGCCAAAGACGCCGTCGGCCTTGGTTTCGCCGAAGGCCCGGTGCATCTGCGCCCCCCACAGCGCGGTGGCGGCAAGGTCCTCATTGAGGCCCGGCTGGAACACCACATCATGGGCAGCGAGTTGCTTCGATGCCTTCCACAGTTGCTGGTCGTACGCGCCGAGCGGCGACCCGCGGTAGCCCGATACCAGGCCGGCGGTGCTGAGGCCGCGCGCACGGTCGAGCTCGCGCTGTATCATCGGCAGGCGAACAAGTGCCTGTATGCCAGTCAGGAATGTTCGTTGCTCGGCTGCTGCCGAACCCGATGCGCTGGGCAACGTCGCTTGATTAACCACGCGTGTCTCCGGGGGGATTTCATCTTGAAAATGGATGAGTTAGTTTAGGTTTCGGTCCGGAGCGATCTGCACCAAAGTGAATTACATTTGAGTTGTTTTGTAGTACGTTTGAACTATTGCAAGATGAGCGCACAGAGCAAATGAACTATGTCCACAATCTCGACAAACCCGACCTGCAGATCCTGCGGGAACTGGCGCGCGACGGGCGGCTGAGCTGGCGGGAACTGTCAGAACGGATCGGGCTGTCGCTGACCCCTACGCTCAAGCGCGTCCACAGGCTGGAGGAACAGGGGTATATCCGCGGCTATGTGGCGCGGCTGGACGAAGGCAAGCTGATCGGCGAACTCAATGTGTTCGTATCCGTCACGCTGGAGAACCAGTCGGAGGCCGCGATCGCCCGCTTCGAGAAGGAGATAGTTGTCGCACCGGAGGTCATGAGCTGCTTCACCATGACCGGCGATGCGGACTTCATTTTGCGTGTGGTGGTACCGGATATGGGCTCGTATCAGAACTTCCTGACCCGGACGCTGACGCGCATCAAGGGCGTCGAGCACATACGGTCCAGCTTCGCCCTCAAGGCTGTGCTGAACCGTACGTCTCCGATGCTATAGCCGGGTGAGCGGTCAGCGGGAGGCCGGCTCGTCGTCGCGAGCCTCCTCCATCATGCTCAGCCGCTTATAGAGGTAAGAGCGGGAGATGCCGAGCTCTTCCGCCACGCGCTTCTTGTTGCCACCCGTGCGCCGCATGGCCTCGAGGATCAGCTCGCATTCCACCCGCTCCTTGGCCTCCCGGATGTCCGCCTTTCCCTGTCCGGCCAGGCTGTCGGTGCCTGCCGGGCGCCTGCCCGGCGGCTGGTCGGCACCTTCGAGGCTGCCGAAGTCAGCGATGGACAACGCAGGACCATCGCAGAAGATCGCCGCACGCTCGATCGCGTGCTGCAACTGCCGGATATTGCCAGGCCAGGCGCAAGACTGCAGGTAGCGGATGGCCGACTCGGAAATGGCCTTCTTGGGGGCACCGTGCCGCGACGCAAATGCCTCAAGGAAGGTGTCGGCAAGTTCCGGAATGTCCTCGAGGCGATCGCGCAGCGCGGGCAGGCGCAAGGTGACAGCACTGATCCGGTAGAACAGGTCCAGCCGAAAAGTGGAGCTGGCGATCATGGACTTGAAGTCACGATTGCTGGCTGAGATGAGGCGGAAGTCCGAGTGCCGGGCCCGTTCGCCGCCGATGCGCTCGAACTGGCCGTCCTGCAGCACGCGCAGCAGCTTCACCTGCATGTCGATCGGCATGTCGCCGATCTCATCCAGGAACATGGTGCCGGTATCCGCCGCCTCGAACTTGCCCTTCCGCCCCTTTCGGTCCGCACCCGTAAACGCGCCGGGCTCATAGCCGAACAACTCGCTTTCCACCAGATTCGGGGGCATTGCCGCCGCATTGACGAGGATGAGCGGTTTGTCACTGCGGGGGCTCAGCATATGGATGGCATGGGCGACCATCTCCTTGCCTGTGCCGCTCTCGCCGGCTAGCAGTACCGGCACGTCAAGCGGCGCGACCCGCAGGATGTCCTCCTTGAGCCTGCGGACCGCATCGCTGCTGCCCACAATCTGGTCCAGGCCGTAGCTGCGATTGCGGATGCCGGAGAGCTCGCGCTTGTAGAAGTCCAGCTCCTGCTTGACGCGCGCCAGCTCGCCGGTCAGCTCCCGCATCGCCTCCGGCCCTTTGAACATCACCTGCCCGATGGCGGCCACCACCCGTTTGTTGCTGTCGAAGATCGGCAGGCGGGATACGACGCGCGTGACGCCATTCATCTCCTGCAGCTGTGCGACCTGCGCCTTGCCAGTCTTCACTACCTCCTGGAGCTTGGTGTTCTCGATGACCTCGGTCACCGGACGGCCGATTGCCTCGCCATGCTTGAGTCGGAAGAACCGCTCATGGACGGGGCTCATGTAGGTAATCTTGCCCGCGGTATCGACCACCACCATGGCCTTGTAGGGGTCGGTCACAAAGTGCCTGAGGATGTCCTCGGCCGAATCCACGCTGGCCAGGAATTCCGTCAGTTCGTCGGCTTCCTGCACGGCAAAGATCAGGAAGCAGACGGCATCGCGGGTAGGAATGGCCGCTACCGTCAGCGGGCGTTCCAGTTCCGTCATGGCGGAAAGCCGCTTGACGGGAACGCGGGCACGATTCTGCCACATGCGGCTCAGCGAACCGGAGACCAGCGTGTCGCGGCCCAGTCCGCTTGCAAATGTCGTCTTGCCCTCGTTGTCCAGTACGAGGATGCCTTCCGATTCTCGTTTCATGTCTCCACCACAAGGTGAGCCTTGCCGGAAGCCAAGTGTCTTCGCCGACGACACAAGTGCCTTTCCGACTACGCTCGAGTACAGCACGAATACAGTCCAATTCTAAGTCCTGCCGCAGCTGTCTGCCGCAATGATGCTGGCCCCTGGCGGCTTCCAGGCCAAGCAGGAATTGGGTCTCGGGAACTCGCAAGGGATCACTGCAAAGTGCATGCCAAAACACTGGCACGCCCTTTGCGGTTATCGGTGCGACCTTGTTCAACCGACCCGAAATGGACGCCCTGAATACACTCCCGCTGATGCCCCCGGGCCCTGGCATGCGCTGCCTCGAAGGCGTACGCGTGCTGGACTTCACCACCTCAGTCGCTGGCCCCTACGGCACCTTGCTGCTCGCCGACCTTGGCGCGGAAGTCATCAAGATCGAAAAGCGCGCGGGCGGCGACGATACGCGCAGCTGGGGGCCGCCGTTCCTGGATGGCGAGTCGCTGTGGTTCCTGAGCATGAACCGCAACAAGCAGAGCATGACGGTCGACCTGACCCGAGCCGAGGGTCGCGGCATCGCCCATCAACTGGTGCGCCAGGCCGATGTCGTCGTCCTGAATACGACGCAGCGGGTGCAGGAAAAGCTCGGGCTGGACTACGCCACGCTCAAGGCGATTCACCCGGCGCTGATCCATGTGTCCGTGACCGGCTTCGGCCTGCAGGGCGAGCGTGCCGACCTGCCCTGCTATGACCTGATCGCCGAAGGCTACTCCGGCGTGATGCATCTCACCGGTGAGGCAGGCCGGCCCGCACAGAAGGTCGGCACCCCCGCGGCCGATCTGCTGGCGGGCCAGGATATTGCCATGGCCACGCTCGCCGCGCTGTTCGAGCGGCAACGCACCGGTGCCGGCAAGCAGGTCGATGTCTCGATGGTTGCCACGGCCACGCGCTTCATGGCACCGCGCATCGTCCCGTTCCTCGGGTCCGGTGAGCCGCCGATGCGCTCGGGCGGCACCGACTCGGTCATTGCCATCTACCAGGTGTTCGAGACGGCCGACTTCCCCATCACGCTCGGCCTGGGCAACGACGCCATCTGGCAGCGCTTCTGGGACGCGGTCGAACACCCCACTTATGGCAAGCAGGCCGGCTTTGAAACCAACTCCCAGCGTCGCCAGGCACGAGACTCGATCGTGGCAGCTATTGCCGAGATCCTGGCCACCCGATCGCGCGAACACTGGCTGGCACTGTTCGCACGGCTCCGAATCCCGGCCGGCCCGATCCACAGCATCGACCAGCTGGTTGAGGACGCGCCGTTGCGCGCCGCGGGCATGTTCTTTGCCGGCCAGGGTGCCGCGGGCCGCGTCCCGCAGGTTGGCCTCGGCATCAGCTTCGACGGCGCCAGCGCTGTCTATCGCACCCCTCCTCCAACCCTCGGGCAGGACACCGAACGCATTCTCGCGGAACGTCTTGCCATGTCCGCGACGTGTATCGCAGGCCTCATCGACTCAGAAATCGTCTAACCAGGAGACAAAATGAGCTACTCGGAAATCCTCTACGAAGAAGACGGCCCCATCGGCACGATCACGCTGAACCGGCCGGAAGACGGCAACATGTTCACGGAAACCATGTGCCACGAGATCCGCGACTGCATCAACGCGATCCGCCGTGAAACCCGTACGCGCGTGATCGTGATCACCGGCGCCGGCGACAAGTTCTTCTGCACCGGCGGCCGCAAGGACGGCATGCAGGACACCACGCTCTATGCCGGGGTGCTGCCAACGCTGGAGATGTACGAGAGCATCGACCGATTGCAAAAGCCCGTGATTGCATCGGTCAATGGCTTCGCCGTCGGCGGGGGCAATGTGCTGCAGGTCGTCTGCGATCTGACCATCGCGAAGGAGTCCGCCATCTTCCGCCAGGTGGGCCCGATGGTCGGCAGCTTCGACGCAGGCTATGGCACCTGGTACCTGGAGGACCTGGTCGGAAAGAAGCGCGCCAAGGATATCTGGTACCGCAATCCCAAGATCAGCGCAAAAGAGGCGCTTGAGATCGGCCTGATTAACCGGGTCGTACCGGATGACCAGCTTCGTGCCGCCACGCGCGAGTATGCCCTTGAGGTCGCCGAGCGCGGCGCGTTCGCCCTCGCCTCGCTGAAGAGCGCCTTCAACGCGCGCCACGGCGGCGTGAGCGGCCTGTCGCGGATGGCGCACGACCTGCTGCTGCGCGGCTACCTCGAATCGGACGAGCACGACGAGCTGGCAGCCGCCTTCGCCGAGCGTCGCAAGCCCGATCCGTCGAAGTTCGGACATTGAAGTACGGGGTGACCATCATGCAGAACATCCTGACCCTTCACAACCCGCAGAATGCAAGGGACTACTACCTGTCTGGCATCTGGCAGCAGGAGACGCTGTACACGCTGGCCCGGCGCCATGCGCGCGAGCGTCCCACCTCCTGCGCACTGCGCGATGCCGATGTCAGGCTGACCTGGCGCGAAGTGGTCGACTGGGTCGACAGCGTCGCCGAAGCGCTCCATCGCCAGGGTATGAAGCCCGGCGACCGCGTCGGCATCTGGCTGCCCAACGTCGTGCAGGCGACCATCATCTTTCTGGCGTGCTCGCGCAATGGCTACGTCTGTTGCCCGTCGCTGCACCAGAACTACACCGTCGACGAGATCTGTACGCTGCTGAACCGGATCCAGTGCCGCGCGCTGTTTGCGATGCCGGGCTATGGCGCCGACTCCGACCGCAACTCCATCTTCGCCAGGGTGGCGGATATCCCGACGCTGGGGTGCGTATTTGCGCTGCCCAATCCGGCTGCCGGCAATGCCGCGTTGCCGGAGGGCGCCCTTCCGTTCCCGGACAGGCAGCCCCCTTCTGCCCTCTCCACGCCGGACCTGAACCCGGACAAGATCGTCTATCTGGCCTTCACATCTGGCACCACTGGCCTGCCGAAGGGCGTCATGCACAGCGACAACACGCTGCTGGCGAATGGCCGTGCGCTGGTAGAGGACTGGGGCCACACGGCCGATACCACGCTGCTGACGCTCAGCCCGATGAGCCACCACATTGCGACGGTCGCGATGGAGCAGATGCTGGTGGCCGGGCTGGAGATGGTGATGACCAACCTGCGCGCCGGCAAGCACGCGCTCGACTGGATCCTGGAAACGGGGGCGACCTACGTGATGGGCGTGCCCACCCATGCGATGGACATCCTGCAGGCGGTACGCGACCGCAGCATGACGTCGCTGGGCGAGGTCCGCACCTTCTACATGGCCGGCGCGGCCATCCCTCGCGAAGTTGCGCAGAAGTTCGTCAGCCTGGGCGTGACGCCGCAGAACGTGTATGGCATGACCGAGAACGGGTCGCACAACTACACCGTTCCGACCGACACGCAGGACACCATCGTGTCCACCTGCGGACGCGCATGCCGGGGCTACGAGGTGAAGCTCTGGAAGCAGGACAACATCGATGAAGAAGCGGAGGTCGGCGAAGTCGGTGAGATCGGCGGGCGCGGCGGCCTGCTGATGCTCGGGTACTTCAGCAACCAGGTGGCTACCGAGACCTCTTTCAACATCCATGGCTGGTTCATGAGCGGCGATCTCGGCATCGTCGACGAGAACGGCTGCGTGGTGATCGTCGGACGCAAGAAGGACCTGATCATCCGCGGCGGCCACAACATCCACCCGGCACGGATCGAGGAACTCGCCATGCGCCATCCCAAGGTGGAGCGCGCCGCGGCCTACCCGGTGCAGGACGAGCGCCTGGGCGAAAAGGTCTGCCTGGCGGTCATCGTGCGCGCCGGGCAGGAGCTGCCCGCGAACGACATGCTGGAACACCTGGCTGGCTGCGGCTTGTCCAAATACGACATGCCGGAGTACTTCCTCGGACTCGACAGCTTCCCGCTGACTGCCAGCGGAAAGATCCTCAAACGCGAACTGGTCGAGTTGACCCTGCGCGGACAACTGAAGCCGACTGCCGTCCGCTATCGGGCGCGGGCCGTCGCGGGAGCATAACCATGGCGATTGACATCAAGTATTCCGGCCCCTACGCGGTCCTGACGCTGAACCGGCCCGATGCACTGAATGCATTGCAGTTCACGATGATCGAGGCCCTGTCCTACACCCTCGACCAGGTGGCCGCATCCGACGCGCGCGCGCTCATCGTCACCGGCGCCGGCCCCAAGGCCTTCTGCGCCGGCGCCGACATCAAGGAGCTGATGGACAGGGACCTGATGGCACAGCGCCTCGGCGCCCAGCTGGGCCAGCGCACCTTCGCCAAGCTGGCCGCGCTGCGGATTCCGTCCGTGGCGGTGCTGCATGGCTACGCCTTCGGTGGCGGGCTCGAACTCGCCATGGCCTGCACCTTCCGCATCGCCACCATCAAGGCGCGCATGGGCCTGCCGGAGATCAAGCTTGGCCTGATTCCCGGCTACGGCGGCACCCAGCGGCTGCCGCGCCTGGTGGGCGAAGCGCGCGCCACCGAGCTGGTGATGTCGGGTAGGACGGTCGATGCGATCGAGGCCGAGCGCTGGGGCCTGGTCAACCGTGTTGTGCCGGACGGCCCGCCGGAGGAACTCGGCAAGGCCTTTATGGAGGACTTCATCGGCTACAGCCGGTGTGCGTCGCTGTTTGCCCGCGAGGCCGTGGCGCGTGGCATGGCGACCACGCTGGACGAGGGCCTGGACATCGAAGCCGACCTGTCCACGCTTGCCTACCAGACCGCCGATGCGGCGGAGGGCATGCGCGCCTTCCTGCAAAAACGCACTCCGGAGTTCAAAGATGCCTGAGATCAACGGTACGGTCATCGTGACGGGCGGCAGCCGCGGTATCGGTGCATCCATCTCCATCGAGCTTGCCAGCGCCGGCTTGCAGGTGGCATGCCTGTCCCGCTCCGGCGAGCTTCCCGATCTGCAAGGACTGGACGAGAAGGCGCAAGGCCGGCTGCGCGCCATGCGCTGCGATATCACTGACCCGGACTCGGTCCAGGCTGCGTTCGCCGCGGTGCCGGGGATGTTTGACAAGCCAGTGGTGGGCCTGGTCAACAACGCGGGCATCCATCTGCAAGGCGCGTCCGCAACCTTCCCGGTTGCAGACTTCGAGCGGGTGATGACGACCAATGCCACCTCGGTGCTGCTCGCCAGCCAGGCCGCCTATCCCTACCTATGCGAGAGCGGCTCGTCGCTCATCGTCAATATCGGATCGTTCTACGACAAGCTGGGCGTCAGGGGCAACGCCGCCTACTGCGCGTCCAAGGCCGCGGTGGGGGCGATCTCGCGCTGCCTTGCAGTGGAGTGGGCCCGCAACGGCATCCGCGTTCTCAATATCGCGCCCGGGTATATCGAGACGGACCTGAACCGGGAGGAGCTGAACGGGGAGGCGCTGCAAGCGTTCCTGAAGAAACGCATTCCCGCCGGCGGTCCGGGGCAAGCCGCAGATATCGGCCGGCTCGTCGCCATGCTGTACCGGCTGCCCGGACGCTTCCTGACCGGCGAAACGCTCTATGTCGACGGTGGCCAGGGCATGGCCCTTTGATCAAGGATGCAAACATGAACATTCTGGAACGACTGGACGCCCGGCTGCCCCTCTCCGAAGAAGAGCGGATGATCCTCGACAGCGCCAAGGATCTCTGTGCAACGCAGATCGCACCGCGTGCTGCGGAGTACGACCGCACCGGCACCTTCCCATGGGAGAACGTGCAGGCGATCAATGCGCTGGGACTGAACGCGATGTTCATTCCCGACGCCTATGGCGGCGCGCAACTCTCCTATCTCTGCTACCTCGCTTGCGTGCGGGAGATTTCCAAGGCTTGCGCCTCGACCGGCATCGTCTGGGCGACGAATTTCCATGCCATCAAGCCGCTGATCGAATACGGCAGCGAAGAACAGAAAGCCCGCCTGCTGCCGCGGATTGCCGAGGGCGGTCTCGCTGCGCTGGCGATCACCGAGCCGTCGGCCGGCTCCGACGCGACCGGCATGCGCACCAGCTTTACCCCTGACGGCGACGACATCGTCATCGACGGTGGCAAGACCTTTATCACCAACGGCGACGTCGCCGACCAGTACCTCCTGTTCGGCAAGTGGTCGGAGATCAGCGATCCGAAGGCAGCCATTTCGGTGCTGATCCTGGAGAAAGGCACCGAGGGGCTGCGCGTGCTGGGCACGGAGCACAAGATGGGCACGCGCGCCTCCAGCACCGCCAGCCTGGCGTTCGATGGCTGCCGCGTGCCGCGCGCCAACCTGATCGGCAATCCCGGGGATGGCCTGCGCATCCTGTTCGGCTCGCTGAACCGATCCCGGCCCAGCGTCGCGGCGCATGCGCTGGGCATCGCCCGCGCGGCCTTCGAGGATGCGGTTGCCTATATCAACGAGCGCCGGCAATCGGGCAAGCGGATCCTGGAATTCCAGGGCATCCAGTTCATGCTGGCCGACCTCGCCTCGGAACTGGCGCTGTGTGAATCGTGGCTATGGCGCGTCGGCGAGATGGTCGACGCGGGCGAGCAGGACTTCGGCGTGGAGGCCTCGATGCTGAAGCAGCGCGCATCGGATGCCGCCATGCGGATCACGACGGACGCGGTGCAACTGCTGGGTGGCTACGGATATTGCAACGACTATCGCGTCGAACGGCTGATGCGCGACGCCAAGATCACGCAGATCTGGGAGGGCACGAACCAGGTGCATCGCCAGCTGATCGGACGCAGTTTCTTGAAGAAGTAGGAGACAACGGTGACAACTATCCAAACCGTCGGCGTGGCCGGCGCCGGCACCATGGGGGCCGGGATCGCCATTGTGGCGGCCCGCGCGGGATTCCGGACCATCGTGTTCGATGCCAGGCAAGAGGCGCTTGACCGTGCCAAAGGCCAGACCGAGGCTTTCCTGAAGAAATCGGAGGAGCGCGGCAAGCTGCCGCCGGGCGCCGCCGCCGCCGCGCTGGACCGGTGGCAAGGCACCACCGAACTGGCGAGACTGGCAGAGTGCGACATCATCATCGAGGCCGTCTTCGAGGATCTTGCGGTCAAGCACCAGTTGTTCCAGGCGCTCGACCCGGTCTGCCCGGAGCGCACCATCTTTGCGTCGAACACCTCCACGATCTCCATCACCGAGATCGCCGGCGGCTCAGGCCGGCCGGACCGCTTCGTCGGCATGCACTTCTGCCTGCCGGCGCAGCTGATGAAGCTGATCGAGATGTCCCCCGGGCTGGCCACATCCGATGAGACCTTCCAGCGTGCCTGGGCCTTTGCCGAAGCCATGGGACAGAAGCCTGTGACCACGCAGGACACACCGGGCTTCATCCTCAACTACTTCCTGATCCCGTTCAACAACGACGCCATCAGGCTGGTCGAGCAAGGCGTGGCCGAGCCCGCCGATATTGACCTGGCGATCAAGACCGCGCTCGGCTATCCGATGGGCCCGCTCGAGCTGCTCGACCTGGTCGGCATGGATACCCAGAAGCTGCTGTGCGAGGCCATGCATGGCCTGACCCATGAGCCGCGCGCTGCCTGCCCGCCGCTGGTACGGCGCATGATCGCCGCCAACCGCCTTGGCAAGAAGACCGGCAGAGGTTTTCACGTCTACGGCGATACCAAGATGTTCGGAGCCTGATATGCGATACGAGATTGTTCGTGCCGGCGAGAGCCGCTCCTTCCCTGCCCCGCATGCCTTCCTGGAACAATCCACTGCGGATGGCGAGGGCCTGGTCTACCTCGGTGCCAACGCCGGCGCAGCCTATGCCGGCGGCACCGGCCATGAGGCCCGGATCTTTGTGGCCATTGAGCTCGATACCGAGTGCCTCGGGTTCCATACCGGCGAGAGCCGCGGCCTGGAAGGGTCAAACGTCGTTGGTTTCGCCCGCTTCCGGCTGGGCAATACCGACCCCAGCCCGCTGGTCGAACTGGTGCGGCAACCGGGCACGGATGCCGCGGCGATCGAGGCTGCCAAGGCGGCATTCCAGGCCAGCGGCCTGGTGGTCGCGGTCTGCAATGACTTTCCGGGACGCATCGTCGACCGGCTGATCCGGCCCTACTTCAACGCGGCACTGCGGCGCCTGGACGAAAAACTGGCCACCGCCGTGGACCTGGACAAGACCCTGTGCCTGGGCCTCGGCTATCCGGAAGGGCCGATCTCGCTGCTGGAGCGCACCGGGCTGGCACAGCACTACGCTGTCACCCAGGCGCTGTACGAGGCGCTGGGTCAGGAACCTTATGCGCCTGCACGCCGCGCCCGCGTCGCTGCCGAACGCGCCAAGGCAGGCACGCCATGACACAACCATTGACTGGGGTGAAGGTGCTGGACTTCAGCACCCTGCTACCCGGGCCGCTGTGTTCCTTGCTGCTGGCCGAGGCCGGGGCCGAGGTCATCAAGTTCGAGCGGCCCGGCCGCGGCGACGAAATGCGGTCGTACGAGCCCAAGGCCGATGCGGACAGTACCAACTTCGTGCTCCTCAATCGCGGCAAAAAGTCCGTCGCCATCGACCTGAAATCGCCGGCCGCGATCGACAGCCTTGTGCCGCTGATCCAGGAGGCCGACGTCCTGCTCGAGCAATTCCGGCCGGGTGTGATGGACCGGCTGGGGCTAGGCTACGCGGATGTCACGAAGATCAATCCTCGACTGGTCTACTGCTCGATCACCGGTTTTGGCCAGCACGGTCCGAGGGCGAACGAGGCTGCGCATGACCTGAATTACGTCGCCGCTGCGGGCATGCTGTCGCTGACCGCCGGCGCTGACGGCAAGCCGGGGCTGCCGCCGGCGCTGATCGCCGACATTGCCGGCGGCGCGTATCCGGCCATGATCAATATCCTGCTGGCCCTGCGCCAGCGCGAGCAGAGCGGCAAAGGCATCCATCTGGACATCGCCATGGCCGACAACCTGTTTGCGTTCCAGTACTGGGGGCTCGGTGCCGGTACGCGGGGCCAGTGGCCCCGCCCTGCCTCGGACCTGGTAACCGGGGGTTCGCCGCGGTATCAGGTCTACCGGACCGCTGATGGCGCTTTCCTTGCCGCAGCACCGATCGAAGAAAAGTTCTGGGGCAACTTCACCACGCTGATCGGACTGGACGCAGCGGCACTCGACCGGCTCTCGCCGGCAGAGGCGACCGAGGCCGTCGCCGCCGCGGTGGCAGAGCACACGGCTGACTACTGGATGGACCGCTTCGCGGGACAAGACGTTTGCACCAGCCGCGTGGTCAGCCTGGAGGAAGCGACCGCGGACCCGCATTTCGCTGCACGGCATCTGTTTGACCGGACCGTGAAGACCGCGGCCGGCACCACATTGCCCGCGTTGCCCGTTCCGGTGGATGCGGCATTCCGCAGCGCGAGCCCCGGGCAGACCTCGCCCGCCCTTGGCGCCGACAACCATCTTCTCGAACCATAAGATCGTCGACATGAAAGCTATCGTTATCCAGGAGTTCAATGAGCCCGAGCACCTGTCCATTGGCGAGCTGCCGGATCCGGTGCTCCCTGCCGATGGTGTCCTGATTGAAGTCCGCGCCGCCGCGGTCAACTATCCCGACCTGCTGGTGGTGCGCGGGAAATACCAGATCCTGCCCGAGCGCCCGTTTGCACCGGGCAAGGATGCCGCAGGGGTCGTGCGTGCGGTCGGCAGCGATGTCAGGAAGCTGCGTCCCGGCGACCGCGTGGTCGCGCAGCTCGAATACGGTGCCTTTGCCGAACTCGTCAGTGCCAGCGAGAACGCCTGTTTCCGAATCCCGGACAGCATGTCGTTCGAAGACGCCGCGGCGATGGGACTGGTTTACCAGACCGCATACTTCGCCCTCGTCGAACGAGGGGGATACCAGGAAGGTGAAACGGTACTGGTGACCGGCGCCGCCGGTGGCGTCGGCTCCGCGGCGCTCCAGATCGTGAAGGGACTTGGCGGTACCGCGCTCGCCGGCGTCAGCGGCGCCGGGCATGCGAAGGCCGTGATGGAGATGGGCGCGGACGCTGTTATTGACCTGGCGGTGCCGAACCTGCGGGATGCCCTGCGCGACCAAGTTCGCGCCGCAACGCAGGGGCACGGAGCGGATGTTCTGCTCGACACGCTTGGCGGCGACGTGTTCGATGCGGCCTTGCGCTCGATGGCGTGGTGCGGTCGGGCGGTGGTCATTGGCTTTGCCGCCGGCCGCATCCCGGAGATCAAGGCCAACTATCTGCTGGTCAAGAACATCAGCGTTGGCGGGCTGCAGTGGAGCGACTATCGGGAGCGGCAGCCCGGGAAGGTCCAGGCGGTGCAGGAAAAGCTCTTCAGCCTGTATGAGCAAGGGGCGATCCGGCCGCCGATTGCCGGCGTGCTGCCGCTGGGCCGTGCTGGTGAAGCGCTGACCAAACTGGCATCGGGGCAGGTCGCCGGGAAGTACGTTCTTACGCTCTACTGATCTCCAGCTTCAAGATCCGAGGCCGCCATGCATTGCATGGCGGCCTCGATTGCTGTTGGCGGCCGACGGCTGACAAACTGTCTACGTCGCCGGCGGTTTGCCCCCCCTCTCCCATAAATGGGAGAGGGGGGAAACACTCTCAGTTGCCGCCGCAATACCGCAGCCAATGGCGCAAGCGCCTAGCCCTGTCCCGACCCGCGACGCATCCACGCCTGCACCTCCCCCATGATCCCGCGGCGGAACGTGAGCACGCACAGGATAAAGATCACACCGGTCACCAGCGTGACCGACTCACCCAGCGCTGCAAACCACTCCACCCCCGTCATGCTGGCCAGCCCGGTGCCGATATCTCCAAGCTTGTTCTCCAGCACCACAATGACCAGCGCGCCAATCACAGGCCCAGTCAGCGTACCCAAGCCCCCCAACAGCGTCATCAAAATCACCGTCCCCGACATAGTCCAGTGGACATCCGTCAGCGTCTCAAAGCCAAGCACCAACGCCTTCATCGACCCCGCCAGGCCAGCCACCGCCGCCGACAGAACAAAGGCCAGCAGCTTGAAACGGTTGGCGTCGAAGCCCAACGACACCGCACGCGCCTCGTTGTCCTTGATCGCCTTGAGCAATTTTCCGAACGGTGAATGAACGATGCGCACGATCAGCGCAAAGGCAGCCACGAAGACCGCGACGACAACGTAATAGAACGTCATGTCGGAGGCCAGTGGCAGTGCGCCGAACAGGCTGCCACGCGGAATGCCCTGCATCCCGTCCTCGCCGCCGGTAGCCGGCGTCTGCAGGCACACGAAGAAGAACATCTGGGCCAGCGCGAGCGTAATCATCGAAAAGTAGATGCCCTGCCGGCGAATGGCGAGCGAGCCCATCAGCAAGCCAACCACAGTCGCGGTCGCGACGCCGGTCAGCAGGCCGACTTCCGCGGAGACGCCCCATGTCTTCATCGCATAGCCGGTTGCATAGCCGGCACCACCAAAGAATGCGGCATGCCCGAAGGACAGCAGGCCAGTGAATCCGAGCAGCAGGTTGAAGGCCGCGGCGAACAGTGCGAAGCAAAGGATCTTCATCACGAACACCGGATAGACGCCCGCCTGGGGCGCCAGCACCAGCATTGCCAGCAGCATGACGCCGAGGTACCTGGACATGCGCGTCGCGGCGCCCGGTGCGGCCCCGGTCGGCACTGCGAGACGGGAGGTGGAGAAGTATCCGCTCATCATTTTTCCTTCCCAAACAGTCCTGCCGGTTGAAATAGCAAGACGATGACCATCACGAGAAACACCACGGTCGAGGAGGCTTCCGGGTAGAACACCCTGGTCAGGCCCTCGACGACACCCAGGCCGAGCCCGGTCAGCACGGCGCCAAGAATCGAACCCATGCCACCGATCACCACCACGGCAAACACCAGGATGATCAGGTTCTGCCCCATCAGCGGGGATACCTGCGTGACCGGTGCGGCGAGCACGCCGGCGAGGCCGGCCAGCGCCACCCCGAAGCCATAGATCGCCGTAATCAGCAGCGGCACGTTGACGCCGAACGCCTCGACGATCTTCGGGTTCTCGGTTCCCGCGCGCAGCACGGACCCGAGCCTGGTCTTCTCGATCAGGAACCAGGAACCCAGGCACACCGACAGGGATGCACCGACGACCCAGGCGCGGTAGTTGGGCAGGATCATAAAGCCTAGGTTTGTCCCGCCGGAGAGCGCTTCCGGGGTCGAATACGGCAGGCCGGAGACCCCGTAGGCCGAACGCAATACACCCTCCACCACCAGGGTCACGCCGAGCGTCAGCAGCAAGCCATAGATATGGTCCAGTTTGTAGATGCGCCGCAGCAGCAGACGCTCCAGCACCACGCCCAGGATGCCGACTGCAAGCGGGGCCAGCAGCAGCATCGCCCAGTAGGACAGTCCCAGGTAGGTCGTGCCCATCCATGCCAGCACCGCGCCCAGCATGAACAAGGCGCCATGGGCGAAGTTGATGACGTTCAGCAGCCCGAAGATCACAGCCAGGCCGAGGCTGAGCATGGCGTAGAACGCGCCGTTGACCAGGCCGAGCAGGATCTGCGAGAGCAACGCCGGCAGCGGTATTCCGAGGATTTCAATAGGCATCGTCAGCCTCACACTCCAAGTAGTTCGTGCAGCACGGGCATCTTGACCTGCAGCTCACTGGCCGCGAAGCGCTCGACGATGCTGCCGTGCTCCATCACGTAGAAGCGGTCCGCCAGCGGCGCGGCAAAGCGGAAGTTCTGCTCCACCATCACCACCGTGTACCCCTTCTGCTTGAGCATCAGGATCATGCGCGCAAGCGCCTGCACGATCACCGGTGCCAACCCTTCCGAGATTTCATCGAGCAGCAGCAGGTTAGCGCCGGTGCGCAGGATGCGCCCGACCGCCAGCATCTGCTGCTCGCCGCCGGAAAGACGCGTGCCCTGGCTCTGGCGGCGCTCCTTCAGGTTCGGGAACAACTCGTAGATATCGGTCTCGCTCATGCCCTTGCTGGTGTCGGCGCCCTTCAGCACCGGCGGCAGCATCAGGTTTTCTTCGCATGAGAGGCTGGAGAAGATCGCCCGCTCTTCGGGGCAATAGCCAATGCCGTAGTGCGCGATCTTGTGCGTGGGCAGGCTGATGGTCTCGTGGCCATTGACCTTGATCGAGCCCTTGCGCGCGCCGGTCAGTCCCATGATCGCGCGCAGCGTGGTGGTGCGGCCAGCGCCGTTGCGGCCCAGCAGCGTGACCACTTCGCCGCGGTTCACGGTCAGGTCCACGCCGTGCAGGATGTGCGATTCGCCGTACCAGGCGTGCAGGTCCTTGATCTCGAGCGCGGGTGTGTTGGATGTCGTCATGTGTCGTTCCCCCGGCCGTCTCAGTGCGCGCCCTGCAGTTCCGCGTCGGCGGTGCCCATGTAGGCCTCCATCACGCGCGGGTCCCTGGACACTTCCGCATACGGCCCTTCGGCCAGGATCGCGCCACGCTGCAGCACGGTGATCTTGTCGGCGATCGACGAGACCACGCTCATGTTGTGCTCCACCATCAGGATGGTGCGGCCCGCCGAAACCTTCTTGATCAGCTGCGTGACGCGGTCCACGTCTTCGTGGCCCATGCCCTGCGTGGGTTCGTCGAGCAGCATCAGCTCGGGCTCCATCGCCAGCGTGGTGGCAATCTCCAGCGCGCGCTTGCGGCCGTACGGCAGGTTGACCGTCAGCGTCTGCGCGAACTCGGTCAGCCCCACCTGTTCGAGCAACTCCATGGCGCGGTCATTGAGCACGTCGAGCGAGCGCTCGCTGCGCCAGAACTGGTACGCCGTGCCGAGCTGCCGCTGCAGGCCGATGCGCACGTTCTCCATCACCGTCAGGTGCGGGAACACCGCCGAAATCTGGAAGGAACGGATCACGCCGCGGCGCGCAATCTGCGCGGGCTTCTCGCCAGTGATGTCGATGCCGTTGAAAAGGATGGTGCCGGTGGTCGGCTCCAGGAACTTGGTGAGCAGGTTGAAGCAGGTCGTCTTGCCGGCGCCGTTGGGGCCGATCAACGCATGGATCGATCCGCGGCGGACTTGCAGGTTGACGTCGCTGACCGCCGTAAAGCCCCTGAAGGCCTTCGACAGCTGCGTTGTCTGCAGGATGAGATCTGACATGGGGAAGTGGAAGCGCTCGGGTGAAGGACAAAGCAAGGGCCTCCGGTGGCCTTGGCCACCGGGATTCCCTTCAAGCGGGGTCAGGAGGCGACGCGGCGCGTCAGCCCTTCAGCGGGCAGGCGCTCTGTGCCAGCGGTTCGAACGCCTTGTCCTTCGGAATCACTTTCCGGATCTTCATCAGGTCCCACTCGCCCTTCGACTCCGCCGGTCCCTTGGCTTCGGCGAGGTACATGTCGTGGACCATCTGCCCGTTGGCCTGGATACGGCCGCCCTTGGCAAAGAAGTCGTTGACCGGCGTCTCGCGCATCTTCGCCATGACCTTGTCGGCATCCGCGCTACCGACGGCCTGCACGGCCTGGAGGTAGTGGATGACGGCGGAGTACATGCCGGCCTGGACCATGGTCGGCATCATCTTGGTCTGGGCGAAGTACTTCTTGCCGAAGGCCCGGGTCTCGTCGTTGTAGTCCCAGTAGAAGGCCGTGGTGAACTGCAGTCCCTGCGACGCCTTCAGGCCCATGCCCTTCAGGTCGCTATCGAAAATCAGCAGGGGTGCGACGACCTGCTTTCCTGTCCCCAAGCCAAACTCCGCCGCCTGGCGCACCGCGTTCTGGGTATCGCGCCCGGCATTGGCCAGCGCGATGACCTGGGCCTTGGACGACTGCGCCTGCAGCAGGAACGAAGCAAAGTCCGATGCCGAGAGCGGGTGCCGGACCTTCCCGCTCACCTTGCCGCCGGATTGCTCGACCACCGCGACGGCGTTGGCTTCCAGCGAATGACCGAAGGCGTAGTCAGCAGTCACGAAGAACCAGTCCTTCTTGCCTTCCTCGACGATCGCCCGCGCCGTGCCATTGGCCAGCGCATAGGTGTTGTAGACGTAGTGCACACCGTAAGGCGAGCACTGCTTGCCCGTCAGTTCGGTCGTGGCGGAACCCGCGAAGATGGTGATCTTCTTCTTGCTCGCGCCGAGCTTCTGCAGTGCCAGCGCCGACGCCGAGTCGGTGGACTCGATGATCATCTCGACGTTATTGCGGTCATACCACTCTCGTGCCCGGGTCGCGGACACATCGACCTTGTTCTGGTAGTCCGCGCTCAGGACCTCGATGGGCCTGCCGAGAACCTTGCCGCCGAAATCCTGGACCGCCATCTTGACCGCGGCGACCCCGCCCGGCCCGCCAATGCCTGAGTACACGCCCGTCATATCTACGAGGGCACCAATCCGGAAAGGCTCCTCCGCCAGCGCCGGATGGCAGAGCGTCGCCAGGCAAGCAAGCGCGCATGTGCGCAGCACCTTAGTCTTCATTGAATGTCTCCAGTCGTACGTTATCGTCGTGGGCTGCCGCTGGGGACAGGGCAGCCTTCTTCTTTCTCTGCAACAACGATGCCAGCCCTGGAACGCCTGAAAACCGGCAGAAATTGGCGTTTCATGTGTCTTCGCTGGCTTGGCAAGGACATTCGTGACCACGCACATGTCCTCGGAAACTACAGTCCTGGTGTTCTCGGAGGCCGTGACAGCGGCTCAGGACTCAACGACAAAGCGCCGGTGTCCGGCGCCGCCAGCGCGGGCACACCGATGGCGTACCGCCCAGACCACGGCGCGCATTGCCTTGCCACCACGGCGCTGGACCGTGCGCGTGCAACGCTCGAAGGCCACATCATCGGGAAAATACCGAAGCTCCGCGGCACTGCCGAGGATGACTGCAATGTCGAGGGGGGACTCCTGCTGGATAGCCAGCGCCAGCAGGCGGCTAAGCCGCCGCGTTACCGCATTGCCGTCGTCCGGCCTTTGCTGCCTCGCTTCAGACTGGATGGCACGCACCGCGGCCCGGATGTGGTGGAGCATCTCGGCAACACCCATCTCGGACTGCGTTGACTGTATCGATTGCCGTGCGCCTGCCACCGTCCACTCCTTGTATTGCAGCGCCTCGCCTGTGGGTTGTCAGAACAGCTCGGGCGGGATGGCCAGCACGCTGTCCGCCCCATGCAGAATGCGATGCCGGTGTGCACCGGCCTGTGCCAGTACGTGCTCGGCGAAGAAACGCGCTGTGGCCACCTTCGCCTCCATGAATGCCTTGTCTTCGCCACGCGCCAGGCAATCGTCGGCAACAAGCAACGCACGTGCCAAAAGCCATCCTGCCACCAGTTCGCCCGCCAGCGTCAGGTAGGGCACGCCTCCGGCATAGACCGCATTGGGAGCTTGTGCGCCCTCGCGCACGACATATTCGACGACATCGAGGAAGGCCTCCCGCGCATGCGCCAGCCCTGCCCTGACCGAGGCGGCGGCCGCGCCATCCCGTTGCGCGAGTTGCGCCTCGGTCTGCTCGATCTGCGCGGCGATCGCCCGCGCCGTCGCACCGCCATCGCGAATCGTCTTGCGGCCCACCAGGTCGTTGGCCTGGATGGCAGTGGTGCCTTCATAGATCGGCAGGATCCGCGCGTCGCGGTAATACTGCGCGGCGCCGGTTTCTTCGATGAAGCCCATGCCGCCATGGACCTGGATATTCAGCGACGTGACCTGCACGCCCATTTCCGTACAGTAGCCCTTGATCAGCGGCAGCAGGAACTCATAGAACGCGTGCTGGGCCTGCCTGACCCCGGCGTCAGGGTGGCGGCAGGCCTGGTCGTCGGCGGCAGCCGCGACCAGCAGCATCGCTCGGCAGCCCTCGATGCGCGCCCGCATTTCCATCAGCATCCGGCGGACGTCCGGGTGCCGGATGATGGGGACACTGCCCGCGGCCGATCCATCCACCGGACGGCCCTGCACGCGCTCGCTCGCATACGCCACGGCCTGCTGGTACGCGCGTTCGGCAATGGCGACGCCCTGCACGCCGACGGCAAAGCGTGCGGAGTTCATCATCTGGAACATGTACTCCAGGCCGCGGTTCTCCTCGCCAATCAGGTACCCGGTTGCGCCGCCATGGTCCCCGTACTGCATCACCGCCGTCGGACTCGCCTTGATGCCCAGCTTGTGTTCGAGGCTGGCGGCGTGCACGTCGTTGCGTTCGCCCAGGCTCCCGTCCGCCTGGACCAGGACCTTCGGCACCATGAACATGCTGATGCCCTTGATGCCCTCGGGCGCGCCCGCGACGCGCGCGAGCATCAGGTGCACAATGTTCTCGGTCAGGTCGTGGTCACCGTAGGTGATGAAGATCTTGGTGCCGAACAGCTTGTAGGTCCCATCCTGCTGCCGCTCGGCACGCGTGCGCACCAGCGACAGGTCACTGCCCGCCTGCGGTTCGGTCAGGTTCATGGTCCCGGTCCACTGGCCCGAAACCAGCTTGTGCAGGTAGGTCCGACCCATCGCCTCCGAGCCGACTGCGGCCAGCGCGGCGATGGCGCCGTCGCTGAGCAAGGCGCACAGGGCGAAGCTCAGGTTGGCGGAGTTGACCATTTCCGAGCACGCTGCGCCGATCACCTTGGGCAAGCCCTGGCCGCCGTATTCAGCAGGATGCTGGACGCCCAGCCATCCGGCTTCCGCGTACTGGCGGAAGGCCTGTCGCATACCGGGGCTCGTCTTCACTACCCCATCAACCAGGGTCGCCGGCTCGCGGTCGCCGCTGGCGTTCAGCGGCGCGATCACCTCCTCGTTGAAACGGGCGCACTCGTCCAGCACAGCGGCTGCCGTCTCGATGCCGGCGTCCTCGAAGCCATCCAGCCGGGCAAGCTCGTCCAGGCCAGCCAGGTGCTCGATGTTGAAGAGGAGGTCCTTGAGCGGCGCTACGTATGTCATTGGGGTCTCGGATTATCCTGGGACGCACGTGACCGACGCAGTGCCGTCGGCAGAGAAGTCCTGGATTTGGGTGAAGAAAGGCGCGGGGCGATATCGCCCCGGCTCAAGAGAGATTTCAGCGGCCCGTGAAGCGCGGAGCCCGCTTTTCCAGGAAGGCGTTGATGCCTTCGCCGGCGTCGCCTGTCTGCGTGGCCTGGACAAAGAGTTCGGCTTCCGCTCGCAGGCCGGCTTCAAGATCCAGCGTTGCCGCGCGCCGGACCGCCTCGCGGGCGAGGTGGATGGCGGCCGGCCGCCCATCGGAGAGCGAAGCGAGGAATGCCAGGCCAATGCTCACGGCATCGCCATCCTCGAACAGCTTGTCGACCAGGCCGATCTCCAGCGCCTCGTCAGCAGAGACAAGGCGACCGGAAAGGATCAGCTCCATCGCCTTGTCGGTTCCGACCAGGCGCGGCAGGCGCTGGGTCCCGCCATAGCCGGGTATCAGGCCGAGCTTGATCTCCGGCAAACCCAGCCTGGCGCCGGCAATCGCCACCCGATGGCTGCAGGACATGGCCAGCTCCAGGCCGCCGCCCAGTGCCGCGCCGCGGATCACCGCAACGGTCGGCACCGGCAATGCTGCCAGTTTGGAGAACGTGCCCTGTCCCAGCGCGGCACCATCAAGATGCTGCGACGCGGTCCTGCCGCACAGCTCACCGATGTCGGCACCGGCACAGAACGCCCGGTCGCCGCCGCCGACAACCAGCACTGCCTGGACGTCGGAATCGGCGATGGCATCAATGCACTTCGACAGTGTCTGGATCATGCTGGAGTTCAGCGCATTGAGCGCCGCCGGCCGGTCGAGTGTCAGCACCGCCACGTCGCCGGCATAGTGCAGGCCGATCGTCATGACTTGTTCTCCCCACTGTCGCCAGCAACCTTCCCCTGGTAGACGTCACGGAAACGCGGCCTGCGCTTCTCCAGAAAGGCATGCACGCCCTCCTGCGACTCGGCGGTGCCGTAGTACAGCGCCAGTGCCTGCATGCCCAGCCCGCCGATACCGCGGATCGAGTCCGTATCGGCATTGAAGGAGCGCTTGGCGATCGCCAGTGCGGTCGGGCTCATGGCGAGGATTTCCTGGCACCACTTGTCCACCTCGGCATCGAGCTGGTCGGCAGGTACCACGGCATTGATCAGGCCCATGGCCAGCGCCTCGTCGGCGGTGTAGCGCCGGCACAGGAACCAGATCTCGCGGGCGCGCTTCTCGCCGACGACGCGAGCCAGCAAGGCCGTACCGAAGCCGGGATCGACCGAGCCAACCTTGGGGCCGACCTGGCCGAACTGCGCGGTGTCCGACGCGATGGCCAGGTCGCAGCAGGTCACCAGCACGTTGCCGCCGCCGATGGCATAGCCATTGACGCGCGCGATCACGGGCTTGGGACATTCCCGGATGATGCCCTGCAGCTCCTCGACCGGCAGGCCGATCACGCCGCGGCCGTCGTAGCCACCGTCGTGCGCGGACTGGTCGCCGCCAGTGCAGAATGCCTTCTCGCCGGTACCGGTCAGCACGACCACGCCGACCGACTTGTCCCACGACGCCGCATTCAGCGCGTGGATCAGCTCGTCACAGGTGCGGCCACGGAAGGCGTTGTACTTCTGCGGACGGTTGATGGTGATGCGCGCCACACCTTCGCGCACTTCATAGAGGATGTCGGTATATTCGTTCATGGTTGTCAACCGTGCATGGTCAGGCCGCCAGAGACGCTGACAACCTGGCCGGTAATGAAGTTGGCGTCGTCACTGGCGAGGAATGCCACGATGCCGGGAATGTCGTCGGGCTGGCCCAGGCGCTTGAGCGGGATCGCGCGCTTCAAGCCCTCATAGATCTTCTGGCCAAACTCGCCCTCGCCCAGGAAGGACTGCAGCAGCGCCGTGTCGGTCGGGCCGGGGCACACCACGTTGACGTTGATGTTGTTGCGCGCGCATTCGCGGGCAATGGTCTTGCTGAAAGCAATGACGCCGCCCTTGCACGCCGAATACACCGACTCGCCCGACGAGCCGACGCGGCCCGCGTCCGAGGAGATATTGACGATCTTCCCCTGCTTGCGCTTGACCATCCACGGCAGCACGGCGTGGTGCAGGTTCAGCGGCCCCAGCAGGTTGATGCCGATCACCTTCTGCCAGAATTCCGGGGTGGTCTCCAGGAACTGCATGGCGACGTCCCAGCCAGCGTTGTTGACCAGCGCATCGATGCCGCCGTGCTTCTCAGCGACCTTGCCGATCGCCTCGGTCACGGCCGCGTGATCGGTAATGTCGAGCTGCAGCTGCGTGAGCTGCTTGCTGTGTTCCTTCAGCTCGGCGCTCAGATTCTCCAGCGCGCCCGCATTGACATCGACCGCGACCACATGCGCGCCTTCGTCGCAGAAGCGCTTGCACAATGCCTTGCCGATGCCACCGGCCGCGCCGGTGATCACGACGACCTTTTCGTTCAAACCTCGCATACTGTTACCTCCTGCTTCCATTTCTACTGAATTCGATTCGACAAGATTTCCGCGGCCATCTTGCGCAGCGCAAACTTCTGGAGCTTGCCCGTTGCCGTACGCGGCAAGGGTTCGAATACGACGTGACGGGGCGTCTTGAATCCGGGCAGCCGCTGGCGGCAGTACTGGATGACGTCCTCCGCGTTGAGCGTGCCGGCGTATTCGGGCTTGAGTTCCAGCATCGCGCACGGCACCTCGCCCCACTTCGCATCGGGGACGGCCACGACCGCCGCGTTCTGCACTGCCGGATGGGTATAGAGCACCTCCTCGACCTCAAGCGAGGAAATGTTCTCGCCGCCGGAAATAATGATGTCCTTGGCGCGATCCTTGATTTCGATATAGCCGTCGCCGTGGACGACAGCCAGGTCACCGGTGTGGTACCAGCCGTCGGCGAACGCTTCCTCGGTGGCCTCGGGATTCTTCAGGTATCCCTTCATGGCCAGGTTGCCGCGGAACATCACTTCGCCAATGGCCTTGCCGTCGCGCGGGATCTGGTTGAAGGCGGCATCGACCACCATCATCTCTTCCATCACCACGCTGCGCACACCCTGGCGCGACAGGTGCGAGAAGTAGCCGTCCTCGCCTTCGCCTTCCCATTCCCGCTGCGGCTGGCACAGGGTGTTGACGCCGTGCATTTCCGTCATGCCGTATACGTGCAGCAACGCAAAGCCGAGGGCCGAGATCCTGCGCAGGACCGCCGTCGGCGGCGAGGCCCCGGCACAGACGATCCGGATCGGCCGCGACGGCTTCGACCAGCCTTCAGGCTTGCCGTCGATCAGGAAATCGAGCACGGTCGGCGCGCAACACAGGTGCGTCACGCCATGCGTGGCGATGGCGTCGTAGATATCCGTTGCCACCACCTTGCGCAGGCAGATATGGGTGCCGCCCATGGCGGCCATGGCCCAGGCAAAGCACCATCCGTTGCAGTGGAACAGCGGCAGCGTCCATAGGTAGACCGGGTCGGCGCCGGCCAGTCCGGCATTGATCGATTGGCCCAGGGCGTTCAGGTAGGCACCGCGATGGTGGTAGACCACGCCCTTGGGGCTGCCCGTGGTACCGGAGGTGTAGTTCAGCGCAATGGCATCCCATTCGTCCTCCGGATATCGCAACTCGACGTCAGCTGCCGATGCCAGGAAGGCCTCGTAGTCGACGGCGCCGACCGTGTCTTCCGCGCCGGAGGCCGGATCCCGGATGTCGATCACCTGGATCGGCATGCCGGTCTGCGCCACCGCCTCCCGCACGGTTGCGGCGAATTGCGTATCGGCCAGCAGGATGCGCGTTTCCGAATGCTGCAGGATGAACGCAATGGCGGGCGCGTCAAGGCGGATATTGATGCTGTTCAGCACGGCGCCCGAAAGCGGCACGCCAAAGTGGGCCTCCAGCATCTCGGGAACGTTGGGGGCAATGATGGAGACCGTATCGCCCCGCTCCACGCCGGCGGTGATCAGCGCCCGGGCCAGCTGGTAGCACCGGTCCGCGTACTGGCGCCACGAATAGCGCCGGTCCTGGTAAATGACCGCATCCCGGTCGGGGAAGACATCCGCCGCGCGGCGCAGGAAATGCAGCGGTGTCAGGGGTACGAAGTTCGCCTGGCGTTTATGCAGGCCTTGATCGTATTTCGTCAGCATTGGTGTCTCCGGCTGCTGTTTTTACTTAAACTGCGACGGCAAGTCGGGTGGCCTGGTCGATGGCCCGCAGGGCATCCAGCTCGCTGGCGACATCGGCGCCACCGATCAGCCTTGGCGCTGCGCCCCGGGCCTTGAGCTGGTCGTAGAGATCGCGATTGGAGTTCTGGCCCGCGCACAGCACCACGTGGTCCACCGGCAGCACATGCGCCTTGCCATCGACCGTGTAGTGCAGCCCTTCATCGTTGATGGCGTCGTAGGTGGCACCGGCGGTCATGGCGATATTGGCCTTGCGCAGCTTCGCCTTGAGGATCCAGCCGGTCGATTTGCCGAGGCGCTTGCCAAGCGGCTCCGCCTTGCGCTGGAACATGTGGACGCTGCGCCGCGGTGCGGGATGGTCCGCCGCGGGTGCGAGTCCGCCGGAGTTCGAATTCGATGCGTCCACGCCCCAGGCGCGGAAGAATGCTTGCGCATCGAGCGACTCCTCGGCATCTCCCAGCAGGAACTCGGCGACATCGAAGCCGATGCCCCCTGCCCCGATGATCGCGACCCGCCGGCCGACCTCGACCTTGCCGGACAGGACATCGATATAGGACACAGCTTTCGGATGGTCGACACCAGCGAAGTCCGGCACGCGCGGCCTGACGCCGGTCGCCAGCACGATCTCGTCGAACGCGCCCCCGATCAGGTCGTCCGCAGTGGCCGGCTTGCCCAGGCGCAGCGTGACGCCAAGCTTTTCCAGCCGGACGCGGAAGTACCGCAGCATTTCGTGGAACTCGGCCTTGCCCGGCACCGACTTGGCCAGGTTCAGCTGGCCACCCAGTTGCTGGTCGGCTTCGAACAGCGTGACGTCATGCCCACGCTCCGCGGCATTGATCGCGAAGGCCATCCCGGCGGGGCCACCGCCGACCACGCCGATCCGCTTGCGCTTCAACGCCAGCCCGATCGGGAACTCGATCTCGCGGCCGGCGCGCGGATTCACCAGGCAGGTTGCGGTGCGCTCTGTGAAGATGCGGTCAAGGCAGGCCTGGTTGCAGGCGATGCAGGTGTTGATTTCGTTGGTGATGCCCAGGCGCGCCTTTTTGGCAAAGTCCGGATCCGCCAGCAGCGGGCGTGCCATGGAGACGAGGTCCGCCACCCCAGACGCAATCAGCTCCTCGGCCACTTCCGGCGTGTTGATGCGATTCGATGCCATCACCGGAATGCCGACCGATTGCTTGACATTGCGGATGGCGTCGCGCCATGCCGCGCGTGGCACGGTGGCGCCGATCGTCGGCACTGCGGATTCGTGCCAGCCGACGCCGGTATTGATCATGTCCGCGCCCGCCGCTTCAACTTGCCTGGCGAACGAAGCGATCTCCGCGCCGGTCATGCCGCCTTCGACCAGGTCAATCGAGGAGATTCGATAGATCAGCATCGGGGCCTGCCCGAGGCGTTCGCGGACTGCGCGCACCACCTCGAGCGGGAAGCGGATGCGCCCCTCGAGGCTGCCGCCGAATTCGTCGCTGCGCTGGTTGGTCAGGGCCGCGGTGAATTCATTGATCAGATAGCCCTCCGATCCCATGATCTCAACGCCGTCGTAACCCGCCTCAACAGCAAGCGCCGCGGTGTTGACGAAGTCGGCGACGGTGCGCCACACCTCTTCGGTGCTCAGCGCGTGGGGCGGATAGGTGTTGATCCGCGCCTTGCCCGGCGACGGCGCGACACAAGTCGGCACCTTGGCATAGCGGCCGGCGTGAAGGATCTGCAGGATGATCTTGCCGCCGGCCTGATGCACTGCCTGCGTCACCGCCCGGTGCTCATCGAGCTGATCCGGGCTGTTGAACATCGGGCCGCCTTCTTCCATCACGCCTTCCGGGTTCGGGGAGAAGCCGCCGCTCAGGATCAGGCCGATTTCTCCCGCAGCCCTGGCAGCGTAGAACGCTGCAAGTCGTTCATCGGGGCGATCCAGCGTCTCAAGTCGCGTATGCATCGCCCCCATGACCATGCGGTTGGCCAGCACGGTCGAGCCGACGGTCAGCGGGGTAAGGATCTTGTCGAGCGTCTGCATGGGGTGTCTCGTTATGTTTTGAGAGGGTTGAACACATACTAGGCACGCCCGGAATATACGTCAAGATCTTGATGTATTTTTATGGCAGAGCTGGGGGAATTCCCGATCTATTCCGCGTTATAAGGCGAAACACGACGCACCTCATATCACTTACATGTCATACTTTGGAGAACGGATATTGCGTAATGAGCACATGGATGCAGTGCTGCCGTCCCGCGTCTGGCACCCGTACGTACCGCCAGCCGAGGCCGAAGCGCGCTGGCACGGCCCCGGCGTGACCGCCGGGCCGGCATCAAAATAGGTGCGCGCCTCGCGGCGCCTTAAAATAGACGGCGTTACGGCGCTGCGCATGACCGGCGCCGGCCTCGAGCCAATCCATGACAAACATCGACCCCTCGTACGACCAGTCCGTCTCGTCAGTTCACAACCGGCTGTTCTTTCGCTTGTTCCAGGCGGGCAATACGCTGGACAGGCAGACGATCAAGGCGCTTGGCATCACCACGGTCCAGTGGTCCGTGCTTGGCGCGCTGTCGCGCTCGCAAGTGGCGGACGGCATGTCGTTCTCAGATCTTGCGGAGTACCTGGTCGTGAGCCGGCAGAGCCTGGATGGCGTGCTGAAAAGGCTGGAGCGTGATGACCACGTTATCCGCGTGGCAGACACGGTGGACAGGCGCGCCAAGAAGGTCGTGCTGACGCCCAAGGGGCGGGAATTCTGGAACAGCCTGCAGCCGAAGATCTATGAGTTCTATCGCCAGGCGCTGACGAGTTTCCGCTTCGACGACAAGGTGTCACTGGTTCACTTCCTGAACCAGCTCAATGCAGGGATGACGAGCGTCAGCCTTGACGAAGAGAGCTCCGGAGACAAACTGGACCAGCCGGTTACCTCGGGGCAAGACTGAGCACTCCGGACTGCTCCGCGCGGGCGAATGCTTTTCGGCCGTGCGGATGACATCCGGACGGCCGAAAAAAGACGGGATAAATGAACTAGCTCAGCGGCCCGTGAATCTGGCCGGGCGCTTCTCGGTAAAGGCGCTTACGCCTTCCTGGTAGTCCTCACTCCAGCCCATTTCGCGAATGTAGGTGGCCTCCATCGAGAGCTGCTGCTCCAGGGTGTGGCCGCGGGCCGCGTGCATCAGCTGGCGCGTGCGCACCAGTGCCTTGGTGGGCATGGCGGCCACCTGGGCAGCAAGGCGATCCACCTCCGCGCTGAACTGCCCGTCGTCGAATACCTGCCAGATCAAACCCCACTCCGCTGCTTTTTCAGCGGGGAGCTTGTCAGCCAGGCAAGCGAGACCGAGCGCCCGCTGCATTCCCACCTTGTGCACCAGGAACCAGGTGCTGCCGGTATCCGGTGTCAGCCCGATCCGGGAAAACGCCTGCAGGAAATAGGCCGATTTCGCCGCCACGACCAGGTCGCACGCCAGTGCCAGCGATGCGCCGCCGCCGGCCGCGAGGTCGTTCACCGCGGCAATGGTCGGGACCTGCAGGTTCTGCAGGCGCATGACCGTCGGCTTGAAATGCCGCTCCACCAGCGCGCCGATGTCAGGCAGCTTGCCATCAACCACCTGCATGGCCGGATCGGCCAGGTCCTGGCCTGCGCAGAAGGCTCGCCCGGCTCCGGTCAGGACCAGGACCCGCACTTCAGGACTTCCCTCCACGATGGCCAGCGCCTGGCCAAGCTCGACCATGGTCGCTTCATCGAGGCTGTTGAGCTTGTCCGGCCGGTTCAGCGTGATCGTCGCCACGCCCTCTTTTAGAGTGAACTCGATGCTGGTGAATTTCATCATGACCCCCGTGGGAATGCTGTGTCGATTTGCCAGTTAAGTCGCTCAGGTCGTCGCCGAGCAGGCGCTCGGCTGGAACGCGGCAATCGTAAGAGACCCAACCAATTATGTCAATATCTTTACTTACATTGAAAACACTGAACCTATCTTCGACCAATACCTTCGATCAATGTCGACTATTACCGACATCATGTTGTCACATATGCTGGATCGAGGGCGGACCATTGCACGGCCTTCAGGACAGTTTTGGCTACGCGGCTCTCGCAAGTGCGCAGGCGGCCGGTAGAACCGAATCCCGGTTATGCCATTTCCGCATAACCATGCACTGCGCTGCGACACCCATGAAATCTTGGCATCGAACGTGGTGCAGGTGCGGCCGATTCCCTAGACTTCGGCAGCAGTGCTGAAACAAATTTACGCGAGGAGCGTAACCATGACTGCCGGACCCTTCAGAACCGAACATGACCTCCTGGGCGACCGTGAAGTCCCTGTCCAGGCCTACTATGGCGTGCATACGTTGCGCGCCATCGAGAATTTCCCTATCACGGGCACCCCGATCTCCATCTACCCGGAGCTAATCAAGGCGCTGGCCGCGATCAAGCAGGCCGCGGCGCAGGCCAACCATGAGCTGGGCCTGCTCGACAAGGCGCGCTGCGATGCAATCGTTGGCGCCTGCCAGGAGCTGATTGCCGGAAAGCTGCACGACCAGTTCGTCGTCGATGTGATTCAGGGCGGCGCCGGCACCTCGACCAACATGAACGCCAATGAGGTGATCGCCAACCGCGCGCTCGAACTCCTCGGCCATCAGAAGGGCGAGTACCAGCACCTGCACCCGAACGAGCACGTCAACATCGGCCAGAGCACCAACGATGTCTACCCGAGCGCGCTGAAGGTCGCTACGTGGTTTGGTATCGCCGGTCTTGTGGACGCCATGGCGGTGCTGCGGCGGGCCTTCGAGGCGAAGGCCGACGAGTTCGCACACATCATCAAGATGGGCCGCACTCAGCTGCAGGATGCCGTGCCAATGACGCTCGGCCAGGAATTCAGCACCTACGCCGTGATGCTCGGAGAGGACGAGGCGCGCCTGCGCGAAGCCGCGATGCTGATCTGCGAGGTCAACCTTGGGGCCACCGCGATCGGCACCGGCATCACCGCGCATCCATCGTATGCGCCCGTGGTACTGCGGCGTCTGCGCGAGATCACCGGCATCCCGCTGGAGACCGCACCCAATCTGATCGAGGCCACGCAGGACTGCGGCGCCTTCGTGCAGCTCTCCGGCGTGTTGAAGCGCGTTGCCGTGAAGTTATCGAAGACCTGTAACGACCTGAGGCTGTTGTCCAGCGGTCCGCGCGCTGGCCTGGGCGAGATCAACCTGCCGCCGATGCAGGCCGGCTCCAGCATCATGCCCGGCAAGGTGAATCCGGTGATCCCCGAAGTCGTGAATCAGATCGCCTTCGAAGTCATCGGCAATGACGTCACCGTCAGCTTTGCGGCCGAGGCCGGCCAGCTCCAGCTCAATGCGTTCGAGCCGATCATCGCGCACAGTCTGTTCAAGAGCGTCAGCCATCTGCGCAACGGCTGCCTGACGCTCGCCGATCGCTGCGTCAAAGGCATCACCGCGAATGCCGACCGGCTGCGCGCCACTGTCGAGAACTCGATCGGCGTCGTGACGGCGCTAAACCCCTACATCGGCTATGCGAACGCCACCGCCGTTGCGCAGGAAGCGCACGCCACGGGCGGCAGCGTCTATGAAATCGTCTTGCGCAAGAGCTTGCTGTCGAAAGAGGAGCTCGACCGCATCCTGCGCCCCGAGACGCTGACCCAGCCGGTGCCGCTGGACTTTCGTGGGAAGGCGCACTGAGCAGGATTCCCTTGCTCTCCGTGCAGAATGAGATGTCCGACAGGGCGATGTCGAGCACCGACAGCCCATAGAAGATCGCCCCGCCGCGCCCGAAGACACGGAACCTGCGCTGCAGGTCAGGGCCGATCGCTTCGATCCGACGCCACCATCGCCTGCGCCGCCTTGCCGATATGGTCGGCAAGCCGGCTCGCGACTGGCTGCCGGCTGTGCCGCGCGCGCTCGACGAGTCCCACCTCGCGATAGAACGTGTCGTCGCCAAGCGGTAGTGCCGTCACGCCCGGCGGCCGCGCGCCACCGGCAAGCATGCGAGGCAACAGGCCCACGCCGAGCCCGCGCGCCACCAGTTGCACGATGCCTTCGAGTTCGTCGAGCTCGATGGCTTCCTGAGGCACGATTCGTTGCTTGCGCAGGAACTGGTCGACCAGCCTGCCGCCGAACGAAGCCCGGTCATAGCGGATAAAGGGCGCCGTGGAAATTGCGTCCCTCCAGTCCATGCTGGCCTGCGCGGCGGGCGCCAGCAGTTCGAAGGGCTCTTCCAGCAGCGGGCGCCATTCCAGTTCGGCGGGCAACGCATAGGGCGGCCGGATCATGACGGCGATGTCGATCTCGCCGGCGTCGACCTGGCCGAGCAGGTTGAGCGAAACGCCGGGCACCATGCGCACACGGCAGCCGGGCAGTTCGGCCCGGAACGCGGCAATGGCATCGGCCAGGAAGGTGGCTTGCGCCGAGGCGATGGCACCGATGCGCACCATGCCCGAGCCCTGGATGTCGAGGCCCTGGTGGCCGATCCGCTCGTAAAGCACGACCAGCTCCTCGGCCAGCGCCAGCGTTTCGCGCCCGGCGGTGTTCAGGCGCGCTGAACGGCCGGTGCGGTCGAACAGCGCGAAACCGAGCTCTGACTCCAGCCGCTGGATCTGCGCGCTGACGGCCGACTGCGTCAGGCCAATATGTGCGCCGGCGTTGGCGAAGGTCCCGTGGCGGGCGACGGCGATAAAAGTGCGCAGTTCTCGCAACATGTCGATTCATCAATTTTCGTGGAGCTAAGCTCAAAAATATATCGCTTTTATTAATTTTTTGCCATGCATAGACTTTGGTTCCAGGGCGGTGCGTTGCCACGCGCCGCACGCCCCCCACCACACATCCATTGCCAAGAGTCTCCACACCATGAGCGAATCCACCGCAGTCCTGCCCCCGTTCCACCTGGCCTTCCCGGTCCACAGCATCGCCAGCGCGCGCGAATTCTATGGCGAGTTGCTGGGCTGCCCCGAAGGCCGCAGCTCGGAAGACTGGGTCGACTTCAACTTCTACGGCCACCAGATCGTGGCCCACCTGGCGCCGGAAGAATGCGGCCATCGCCATACCAGCGCCGTGGATGGCGATGCCGTGCCGGTGCGCCACTTCGGCGTGGTGCTGCCAATGCACGACTGGCAGGCGGCTGCCGACAAGCTCAAGGCCGCCGGCATGCAGTTCATCATCGAACCGCATATCCGCTTCAAGGGTGAGGTTGGCGAGCAGGCCACCATGTTCTTCCTGGACCCGTCGGGTAATGCGCTGGAGCTGAAGGCATTTGCCAATATCGCCTCACTGTTCGCCAAGTAAGTCTGCAAACGCGCGGCCACGCCGCGCCCCGACCGGCCCGCAGGCCGGCATTCCACGCGGCGCCAAAGCAGCGCCGCGTGTCCGCCCCCAAGCAGCAAGAGTCTGACATGCGAAGAATCCTGGTAGCCAATCGCGGCGAGATTGCCTGTCGCATCATCCGCGCCGCGCAGGCGCTTGGCATCGAGACCGTGGCCGTGTGTTCCGAGGCCGACACCGGTGCCCTGCATTGCCAGATGGCCGACGTGGCCGTGCCCATCGGCCCCGCCCCCGCGGCACAAAGCTATCTGAATACCGAAGCCGTCCTGGCAGCCGGGCTGGCGCATGGCGCCGACGGCGTGCATCCGGGCTACGGCTTCCTCTCCGAGAACACTGCCTTTGCCCAGGCCGCCGAGGCCGCCGGCATGCGCTGGATCGGGCCTTCGGTCGAATCGATCGAAAACATGGGGGACAAGAACCGCGCGCGCGAGATCGCGGCCGCCTGTGGGGTGCCGGTTCTGCCGGGCAGCATCCGCTTCCTGCCCGGTGAGCTGGCCGGGTTGGAAGACGCTGCCGCGCAAGTCGGCTATCCGCTGCTGGTCAAGGCCGCAGGCGGTGGCGGCGGCATCGGCATGAAACGCGTCGATAGCCCCGACACGCTGGCAGCCACGGCGGCCTCCACGCAGGCGCTCGCGCTCAAGGCCTTCGGCGACGGCAGCGTTTACCTGGAGCGCTACGTCGCGCGCGCACGCCATATCGAAGTCCAGGTATTTGGCTATGGCGACGGCACGGCAGTGCATCTGTTCGAGCGTGAATGCTCGGTGCAGCGCCGCTTCCAGAAGATCATCGAAGAAAGCCCGGCACCCGGCCTGCCGCCCGCAGTGCTGGCACGCATGACTGCCGCGGCCGTCGCGCTGGCCGAATCGCAACGCTACCGCGGTGCCGGCACGGTCGAGTTCATCGTCGATGCCGACAGCGGCGAGTTCTTCTTTCTCGAGATGAATACCCGCATCCAGGTCGAGCACGGTGTCACCGAGGCGGTCACCGGCTGGGACTTGGTGCAGGCGCAGATCCGGCTTGCAGCCGGCACCCTCGCGCGGGTTGCGCAAGCCGACATCCGCCGCCAGGGCGCGGCGATCGAGTGCCGGCTATATGCCGAAAACCCGGCCCGCCATTTCATGCCGTCGCCGGGCAAGCTGTCGGCCTTCGCGCTGCCAGCGATGCCGGCGTTGCGCGTCGACACCGGCGTGCGCGCGGGCGACACCATCACGCCCTACTACGACCCGATGATCGCCAAGCTGATCACGCACGGCGCCGGGCGCGAGTCTGCGCGCCAGGCGATGCTGGACGCGCTGGCGCAGACGCGCATCGAAGGGATTCGCCATAACGTCGAGTTCCTTGGCAACGTGCTGGCGCACCCCGACTTCCGCGCGGGCCAGGTCGATAACGGCTTCGTCACGCGCGAGAGCGCCCGGCTGATCGGCGCGAGCGCGGCGCCGCACGCGGCTGCGCCTGCCGTCGCCAGCGAGGTGCAGCCCGAGGTGCAACCATGAACGCGCTGCCTCTCGACATGGCACCCGCCGCGGCCATCCCGTGGCGCATCGAACCGTCGGGCGATCGCCTGCTCGTGGTTGCATTCGAGGCCGGCCGTGATGCCACCGCATTGAGCACTGCCAATCGACAAGCCTGCGCCGCGGCGGCGCGCATTGGTGCCGCCGCATTGCCGGGCGTGACCGATGTCGTGCCCGCGCTGGCGACCGTGGGCATCCACTACCGTCCGTCCGCCGTTAGCGCCGCGCCAGGCACGGCACCGTTCCAGGCGCTGAGCGCAGCGCTGTCCGTGCTGCTTGCCGAGCCACTCGGCGCCTTGACCGCCTCCACTCGCGTGTTCGAGATCCCGGTCTGCTACGGCGGCGACCACGGGCCTGATCTTGAGGAGGTGGCCGCAAGCTGCGGGCTCGCGCCCGATGCTGTGATCGCGCTGCATAGTGCGGCGCCGGTCGATGTGCTGATGCTGGGTTTCGCGCCCGGCCACCCGTATGTGGGCAAGTTCGACGCACGCCTGGCCCCGCCACGGCGCACCACGCCGCGCACCGCCGTGCCCGCCGGCTCGATCGGGCTGGCCAACTGCCAGTCCGTGATCTATCCGATGGTGCTGCCCGGCGGCTGGAACCTGATCGGGCGCACGCCACTGGCCTTGTTCGATCCGCACCGCGATGCGCCTTGCCTGCTCAATGCAGGCGACCAGGTGCGCTTCGTGCCGGTCTCGGCCGCACAGTTCGACGACATTGCCGCGTCGCAAGGCACCCCCTCACCGGCCCATGGAGCGATTCGATGACCACTACACCGGTACAACCAACCGGCGCCGCCATCGAGGTGATCAAGCCCGGTGCGCTGAGCACGTTCCAGGACCTCGGCCGCGTCGGCTACCAGCAGCTCGGCGTGCCCGCCAACGGCGTCATGGACGAGCGCGCGCATCGGCTGGCCAATGCGCTGGTCGGCAATACGCAGGACACCGCGACCCTGGAGATCACACTGATGGGCCCCACGCTGCGCTTTGACGCGGCCACTGCCGTGGGGGTCTGCGGCGCCGATCTCGACGCAAGCATCGACGGCACGCCGCTGCCCACCGCGCAGGCATGCGTGGTGCCGGCCGGCGCGACGCTGAGCTTCGGCAAGCGCAAGAGCGGGCTGCGCGCCTACCTGGCAGTGGCAGGCGGCTTTGCGCTGGATCCGGTCATGAACAGCCACAGCACCTTCGTGCGTGGCGGATATGGCGGCTTGCAGGGCAAGCCGCTGCGCAAGGCCGATGTGATCGGCTTGTGCGCCCCGCGTGCCGCGCTGCCCGAGGCTCTGCCGCAGGCGCGCTTCGCCGCCGGCATCGTGGCAGCGCCCGAGGCCCCGCTGCGCGTGGTGCGCGGGCGCGAGTGGGATGCCTTCAGCGCCGCCGCGCTGGCGGCATTCACCAGCGCGGAGTTCCGTATCGGTGCGCAGTCCGACCGGATGGGCTACCGCCTCGAAGGGCCGGCGCTGGCCCTGTCCTCGCCGCGCGAGATGTGGTCCGAAGCGGTGGCATTCGGCACGATCCAGGTGCCGCCCGACGGCCAGCCGATCGTGCTGATGGCAGACCGCCAGACCACCGGCGGCTATCCCAAGATCGCCCATGTCTGCGCCGTGGACCTGCCGCGGCTGGCGCAGCGCATGCCCGGTGAGAGCGTGCGCTTCACCGTGGTCGAGCTGGAGGAAGCGCAACGGCTCGCGCAGTTGCAGGATGCGGCCTTCGCGGCGTTGGAGCGCGGCCATGGCTAAGATCGATTTCAACAGCGACCTGGGCGAAAGCTTTGGCATCTACCGCCTTGGCGATGACGCGGCGGTGCTGCACCATATCAGCTCCGCCAACATCGCCTGCGGCCTGCATGCCGGCGATCCGCAGACCATCGCCGCGACGGTGCGGGCCGCGGTGGCCCGGGGCGTGGCGGTTGGCGCGCATCCCGGCTTTGCCGACCTGCAGGGCTTCGGCCGCCGCGCCATGACGCTGTCGGCAGGCGAGATCTACAACCTGACCGTCTACCAGGTCGGCGCGGTGCAGGCCTTTGCCCGCGCCGCCGGCAGTTGCCTCGCCCATGTAAAACCCCACGGCGCGCTGTACAACATGGCGGCGCGCGACGACGGCATGGCGCGCGCCCTTGCTGAAGCCGTGCGCGACGTGAACCCTGCCCTGCTGTTCTTTGGCCTGGCCGGCTCGGCAATGGTGCGCGCCGCACGGGAGACCGGCCTGGCGGTCGCCGAGGAAGTATTTGCCGACCGCAGCTACCAGGCGGACGGATCGCTGACGCCGCGCGGACAGCCCGGCGCGATGATCACCGACGTCGGCACCGCGGTGGCGCAGGTGCTGCGCATGGTCCGCGACGGCGTGGTGCGCTCGCAGCAGGGCACCGACGTGCCGGTGCGCGCCGACACGCTGTGCATCCATGGCGATCAGCCCGGCGCGGCCGGCTTCGCGCGCGATATTCGCGCCGCTCTGGAGGCCGAAGGCATCACGGTCCGCGCCCCGCGTACCACGGCGGTTCGCTGACTGCCTCCATCCCTAATCCAGATCAACAAATCAAGAGCCCCCAATGCCAGACCAACCGAACGCCTTGCCCATCGTCGCGGAGACCACCGGTACGTTGTGGAAGATCGTGGCCGCGCCAAATGTTGCGCAAGCGCGCGATGCCACGCTGGTGATTATTGAATCCATGAAAATGGAAATTCCCGTGGAAGCGCCCGCCGACGGTTATGTGGCTGAGTACCTGGTTGGTGAGGGTGAGCCGGTCGAGGAAGGGCAGGTATTGGGCGCGTTTATTCCGGCGGGCTGATTTAACCACCGTCGTTCCCGCCTTCGCGGGAATGACAGTAGCTGTTGATGCGTTATCTGAACGGGAGCACGCGAATTACCTCGTTAATGAGCTGCCCGTACTGAAGCAATGAACAGGCAGTAATACGGCGGCAGCAGTGCATGCCGTGCCCCGCAAGAGAACACGGCATGCACCCAGACAGTTCATTCTGGCGCAACCGAATAAAAGGAGACAGCAAAATGGATGGTCATCACCGACCAGGACAAGTCGCGCTTATTCCCACGGAATTTCACAGTTGATTTTGACTGGCACGCTTGTTGCTGAATAAAACCAGCGCTTCCATGCGTGCATTAAGGCTGTGAATGCAGCAAGGACTGACCTGACAAAGCAGGCAGTCCATTAACAACAACAGGTACACAGCCGCGATTACAGCGGCGCAGCGTACCGGTATTCATGCTCAGACCCCGGGATCCGCAGGCTGCCACCGGCAGCCGGCGCGGCTTCTTTCACCCTGTTTCTGGAAACGTGATCATGTCCAACGCCCCCACTTCCACGCTGCCGCTGGCGGATGCCCCTGCCTCGGCCCCCATCTCGGCCCCAGTCACCGGCGATGTCGCCGTGGCCCGCAAGGCCGCGGTGGCCGCCGCTGCCGGCACAGCCATCGAGTACTACGAATTCGGCATCTATGGCTACCTGGCCGCCACCATCGGGCCGCTGTTCTTTCCGGGCGACAACGCCACCGCGTCGCTGCTGGCGATCCTGGCGGTTTTCGGCAGCGCCTTCCTGATGCGCCCGATCGGCGGCATCGTGCTGGGCCGGCTCGGCGACCGCATCGGCCGACGCGCCGTGCTGCTGGTCACCGTGATCGGCATGGGCGTTGCCACTGCCGCCATCGGCGTGCTGCCCGTTGCCGCGAGCGCGGGCCTTGCGGCGCCGCTGTTGCTACTGCTGATCCGGCTGGTGCAAGGGTTCTTCGCCGGCGGCGAAGTCACGGGCGCGGCGGCATACGTGGCCGAATCGGCACCATCCGGCAGGCGCGGCTTCTTCGGCGCGTTCACGCCGGTGGGTGTGGCCATCGGCGGCGCACTGGCGGCAACCGTGTGCGGGCTGACCACCTCCATCCTCGGCAGCGAAGCCATGACGGCATGGGGCTGGCGCATCCCGTTCCTGAGCGCCATCCCGATGGTGATGATCTCGTTCCTGGTGCGTAAGCGCGTGGAAGAGTCGGTGGCATTCCAGCATTTCCAGCAACACAACGAACCGCCCAAGGCACCGCTGAAGGAAGTGTTCAGCCAGCACACGCCCGCGGTGCTCAAGGTGCTGGTGTTGTCCTTCGGGCAGAATGTGGGCTACTGGGTGGGCCTGGTGTTCATGAACATCTACATGACCACCTACCTCAAGTACGACAAGGCTAGCGTCTACTGGATCATGGCCTTCGTCAGCCTCACCATGGCGGTGCTGATGCCGTTCTGGGGCGCCCTTTCCGACCGCCTGGGCCGGCGCAAGGTGCTCGCCATCGGCTTTGTCGGCTACATCGTGCTGGTGGTGCCGATGATGACGCTGATGGACCAGCAGAATATCGGCCTGGCCCTCCTCGCCATGCTGATCGTGGCGCTGCCGATGCCGATCGTGCAGTCCGTCGGCTATCCCACCTACGCCGAACAGTTCCCGACCCGCGTGCGTTATTCCGGCATGGCCTTCAGCTTCAACCTTGGCGCCATCCTCGGCGGGGGCGTGACGCCATATGTGGCTACCGCGCTGATCGGCGCCACCGGCAACCTGCTCTCGCCCGCGTACCTGCTGATGGGCGGCTCGGGCATCGCATTGCTTGGGCTGCTGCGCGTCAGGGAAACCGCGCGCGAGGCGCTGCGCTAATGCGCCACCGGCCTGGAGCGACCTGACATGCATGACGCTACCGTTGCGCTGCCCGGCTGGGCAGCCAGCCCGGCCACCGCGCGCGCCGCCATCCGCAGCGGTGCCTGGCACGGGCACACTGCCGGCATGGCGCCCGGCCGCGTGCAGGGCAACCTGATGATCCTGCCACGCCAGTGGGCCGACGATTTCCTCGGCTACTGCCGTGCCAACCCCGTGCCCTGCCCGCTGATCGGCATGACCGAGCCTGGCTCGCCGCTGGTGCCGGGGCTGGGCGAAGATATCGACCTGCGCACCGACCTGCCGCGCTACCGGATCTGGCGCGATGGCAAGCTGGCCGGAGAGTGCAGCGACATCGGCGCGTTGTGGCGCGACGACTTTGTCGGCTTCGTGCTGGGCTGCTCGCTGTCCTTCGAAGATGCGCTTCAGCGCGCCGGCCTGGCCGTGCGGCATGTCGATGAAGGCAAGGTGGTGCCGATGTACCGCACCAGCATCAAGACCACGCAGGTGGGGCCGTTCCGCGGGCCGATGGTAGTGTCGATGCGCCCCTATACGCCGGCACAGGCCGCGCGCGCCAGCGAGATCTGCGCAGCGTTGCCGGCAGCGCATGGCAAACCGGTGCATGCCGGCGATCCGTCAGCGATCGGCATTGCAGACGTCAACCGTCCCGACGAAGGCGAGCCCACCGCCATCCTGCCAGGCGAGATCCCGGTATTCTGGGGCTGCGGCGTGACGCCTCAGGCCGCGGCCGTGCAGACGCGGCTGCCGCTGTGTATCACGCATGCGCCCGGCTACATGCTGGTGGGCGACGTGGCGATCGAGGACGTCACGCTTATCTGAGGTTTCTGTTGGCGTTTTCGCGCTTGCCGCTCCCAGCACCGATCTCAGGAAGTGCATCGGCGCCAGTACGCAGATCATGCATCCCGCTGCGTGGTCCCGGGAAAGCTACAGAAACTCAGCTCAATGAGGAGATTTTTACCGTCATGGTCTGGATAGCAAACGGGAGGCGTCAATGGAAAGGCGCGGACGCCGTAAGCATCCTCGACAACGTGAGCGCAGCCACGATGGTGCTCACGATGATCTCCATCGGCGTGCCCGGTCCGAAAATCCCCTGCACACCGCACTGGCGCAGCAAGCGGCTGTGGGCTGCCGGAACAATGCCGCCGACGAAGACCGGCACATCGGAGTCGCGCTGCCGCAAGGCGTGTAGCAGCGCCGGCAGCAGATCCAGATGCGCGCCGCCAAGCGTGGAGATGCCGATGGCATCGAAGTCTCCATCGCAGGCGGCAGACGCAACCGCATCGGCGGACTGGAACAGCGGCGTCAGTTCGACGACGAACCCGGCATCGGCAAGCCCGGCCGCCACCGCTTTCGCACCGCGGTCGTGGCCATCCTGGCCGAGCTTGGCCACGAAGATCCGGGGCGCGCGGCCGAGCCGCTCGCGCAGCGCACTGACGCACTCGCAGGCCGCCAGCCATTCCTTGTTGCCGGCGCGAGTCGTGCCGTACAGCGCAGCGTCGTAGGACGCCCGGACCGTATGGCGCGGCCAGACCTGGAGCAGCGCCCGGGTACATTCCCCGACCGTGGCGCGGCAACGCATGGCGTCGATCGCACAGGCTAGCAGGTTGGGGCCGCCGTGCCTGGCGGCCTCGGTCAGCGCCGCCAGCGCATGCCTGACCGCGGCGTCATCGCGGCGGCCGCGCAGCGCGTCCAGGCGGCGTGCCTGTTGCACGCGCACCTGGGTACCGTCGATCTCCAGGCATTCCTGGCCATTGTCGTCGGGCTCCTGGTAGCGGTTGACACCCACCACGACCTCTTCCTGCGCATCGAGCCGAGCCTGCGTCCGCAGCGCATTCTGGTGGATGCGCCGCTGCACCCAGCCGGATTCGAGGGCTGCCAGAATGCCACCCTGAGCATCGATGCGCGCCAGCACCGCGCGCACCTCCGTCACCATGCGGCCGGTCAGCGACTCGATCAGGTAGGAGCCCGCCCACGGGTCCGCCACCTCGCACAGCCCAAATTCATGCTGGAGGATCAGTTGAGTATCGCGAGCCAGCCGCGAGGCCTGCGCGCCCGGCAATGCCAGCGCCTCGTCAAAGCCGTTGGTGTGAAGCAACTGCGTACCACTGAAGATCGCGGCCATCGCCTCGATCGTGGTGCGCGCGATATTGTTGAGCGGCTGCTGCGCGGCGAGGGTCCAGCCCGAAGTCTGGCAATGCATGCGCATGGCGGTGGCGCGCGCGCTGGTGCCGCCCAGCTCGCGCACGATGTCATGCCACAGGAGCCGCGCGGCGCGCAGCTTGGCGATCTCGACGAAGAATGGCTTGCCGACGCCGAAGAAGAAGCTCAGTCCGCCGCAGAACGCGTCGACATCAAGGCCGCGCTCGCGCAGCAGGCCGACATAGGTCCTGGCATTGGCCAGTGTCAGCGCCAGTTCCAGCACCGGATCGGCGCCCGCTTCCTGGAAGTGATAGCCCGAGATCGACATGCCGTTGAACTTCGGCGCATGCGCGGCCAGCCATTCGACCACGTCGGTGGCGATGCGCAGCGATGGCTGGGGCGCATGGATCCAGGTGTTCCGGACCATGAACTCCTTGAGGATGTCGTTCTGGATGGTGCCGCGCAGTTGTTCGAACGCAACGCCCGATTCCTCGGCCGCGACCAGGAACGCTGCCAGTATGGGAAGCACCGCACCACTCATGGTCATCGATACCGACACACGGTCCAGCGCAATGCCTTCGAACAGGCGCCGCATATCGTCGACCGAGTCGATGGCCACGCCGGCCATGCCGACATCGGCCTGCGCCTGGGGGTCGTCGGAATCGTAGCCGCGATGGGTCGGCAGGTCGAAGGCCACCGACAAGCCCTGCGCGCCCTGCTTCATGGCCTCGCGATAGGCGAGGTTCGAGGTCGCGGCGTCGCCGTATCCCCCGTACTGGCGGATGGTCCATGGCCTGCCGCGGTACATGGAGGGATAGGGGCCACGAACGAACGGGGCCTCGCCGGGCATGCCCCCCAGGTGGCCGAGGCCAGTCAGATCGTCGGGCCCGTAGACCGCCTTCAGCTCCAGGGCGCCTGCCGGGTCGTCTCCTTTCGCGTTCATCGTTGCCTCCAGCGTTTCCGCGTGACCACATCGGCGATCTTCTCGCCGTCGCGGCTGCGCCGGATCTCACACCAGTGCGTCAATCCCTCCTCGTCCTCGCGCAGCGCGGAAAAGGTCAGCTCCAGCGACTCGCCGACATTGACGTTGCCATGGAAGAACAGGTCCCGCGCGAACACCGTGGGCGGATCCGCGTCGCGGCGCCATTGCCATTCCGCGCGATCGACCATGGCCTGGAAGCTGGCGAAGTACAGCAGGTCGGCGCCGTTGAAGTCGTTGCAGGGGCACGGCAGATACTCGGCCGCGTGGCAGACGCGATGCCGGGCCTGATCGAGCCCGAGATGCGTGCCCCAATCCCCGCAGCGAAAACGCCGTGCCAGCAGCGACAATTCCGCCGCCTGTGCCGGCGGGCCGGCGCCGGCCCACCGCGCGGCCACGGTCGGCATGGTGCGCACGACCGAGCGGTTGTCCCGCTCACGCGTGCGACGGATGAAGGTGGACAGCATCGTCACGCTGGCGCGGCGGTCCCCCTGCATGTCGACCACATGTTCGCTGAGGTGCTTCACGCCGCCCGCTGGCACGATGCGCGAGCCGATGCTGAACTCGGCGTGCTCGCCGATCGTTTGCGGCGCGGCATCGCGCACGCGGATCGCGGTGAACGCCGCATACACCGGATTGCCCTCGGCATCCCGGAAGTCCGGCACCGCCAGGCCGACGCCGGCGGCCAGCTGGCGCCAGTGCAGGTCGCCGCAGGTCTTCAGCAGCCAGTTCTCTGACAGGCCGGTGTATGCCAACTGGGGCATGCCGGCGACATGGCGCGAGACAAGGGCTTCCATGTCAGGCGGCCAGCGCGGTGTCGTCCCGGCCTGCGGCGATCAGGGCGGCCAGGTACTCGGCGTCGCGGGCGATGCCGGAGAATCGCCCCGATCCCCACGTGTGCAGCCAGGGCAGGCCAAGGAAGTACAGGCCGGCGTGTGCGGTCACGCCGCGTTCGTGACCCGGATAGCCGCGGCCGTTGAACACCGGCACTTCGAGCCAGCTGAAATCCGGTCGGAAGCCGATGCACCAGATGATCGAACCGATGCCGGCTGCCTGGGGATCGAGTTCGGTGCGCTCGGCCGGCGGCGTCCATACGGGCGCATAGACGCTCGGCGGCGGCGCCTCGATGCCTCGCTCCGCGATGAACTTGTCGATGCTCGCGTTGATGCGGTTGTAGGTCGCATCGGCGTCGTCCAGGCTGCGACGCAGGTCCGGCGCAAAACGCAGTCGGCCGTCGAGGTAGTCGTCGAGCACGCCGTAGAGCTCCATGCCCTCAGTGGCAAACCTGCGCAGGTCGATATCGCGCCCGCCGTCGCGGCCGGTGACATAGTGATTGGTGTTGTCGCGCACGCCCTCGCGCAGCGGATGCTCGGTGACCGGCAGGTCGTAGTATTTCATGTCCGCGAGCCAGTCCACGACGTCCCGCCCGCGATAGAAGCGCGCGCAACGCGGCGCCTCGCCGACGGCCAGATACACCTTGCGGCCGGCCAGGTGCAGGTCTTCGGCAATCTGAGCACCCGACTGGCCCGAGCCGACCACGAGCACCGCGCCCTCGGGCAGCGACTCGGGATTCCTGTATTCGGACGATTGCAGCTGCCGGATCGACGCCGGCAGGCGCTCGGCCATGCGCGGCACGATCGGCGTGTGATAACCGCCCGAGGCCACCACCACCTGGTCCGCGGTGAATGCACCCTGGCTCGTCACCACGGAAAATCCCCCCTGCGCGCGCGCCTTAACTTGCCGCACCTCGCTATGCTCGAGCACCGGCGCGCCGACGGTCCGGATAAAGCCATCGAGATAGGCCGTGATTTCATCCTTCTTCATGAAGCCGTGCGGATTGTCACCCCGGTAGGGATAGCCCGGCAGCGCGCATTGCCAGTTCGGCGTCACCAGGCAGAACGCATCCCAGCGTTGCGTGCGCCAGGTATGCGTGACGGAGTGCTTTTCGATGACGAGATGATCGATGCCGGCCTGCTTCAGGAAGTAGCTGATTGATAGTCCGGCCTGGCCGCCGCCGACAATGATGACGCCGTAGTGCCTGGGCTCTGCGGCCTGGCCCGGATTGGTGTTGATGACGTGGGACATGTTGGATCCTTTGAGGCGAGGTATTTGAAGAACGGCTAGCTGCCAAAGCCGAGAAACCGGACGGTGGCGTCGTCCTGGCCCTGGAACCGCTGCGCGGCGACTTCCAGGATGCGGAGCTGGTCCATTGCGGAGGAGCAGGCGTAGCCATATCTGGCACGCACCCGCTCGGAAGCGGCGCCCAGCGCGGTACGCGCGCGCTCGACGAACTCGTCCAGCGGATACGCCGCCCCGGCGGCAAAGTGCTCCGTGACGATGGAGGATGGGGAATAGCAGGCCATCTCGGTCTGGTCAGGCCAGCGGATGCGGAAGTGGGTAACCGGCATGGCAGGTCTCAGGTTGGGGAATCGATCGGTGTGGCCAGGCGCGTCGGCAGGATGAACCCCGCCTCGCGGAAGTCCCACAACGTGGCCCGTTCGCCGGCGTGCGTGAGCGTGGCGACACGGGAATCGTCGATGGCGCCGATCTGGGCGCAGGCAATGCCGCGATCGAGGAAGCGGTGTTCGACCGCCTGCGCATCGTCGTCATCGACGGCCAGCAGGAAGCCATAGCTGGGGAATGCCGTCAGCCACCGCTCCAGCGGCACGCCATCGGGCCGGGGAATGCGCTCCAGCGCGATGCTGGCGCCCACCCCGGAGCATTCGAGCAGCATCAGCGCGGTGCCGAGCGCACCCGCCATGCTGATGTCCTTGGCCGCGGCGCAAAGGCCGTCTTCGGCCAGCACAGGCAAGAGTTCGAGATCCGCGCGCAATTGTTCGCCCGGTGCGCCCGTCGAGGCGTTCCAGAACGGGTACGGCTCCGCGAATGCGCCGCGCAGGTCCACCGCCATCAACAGGCGCTGCCCGGGACGCGCGGCGAAACTCGACAGCAGCTTGCGCGCCCGGCCAACGATCGCCACGGCAAGCTGGCTTTGCTCGCTGCGCGCGTTGCTGTGACCGCCGACGATCGGCACGCCATAGGCGGCAGACGCCGCGGCCATGCCCTTGAGCACTTCGGCGGCGTCGGCGGCGCCATGGCTCCATAGCGCATCGACCACGGCCGTCGGCCTGCCGCCCATCGCATAGATATCGCTGATGTTGACCATGACCGCGCTGTAGCCGGCGAACCACGGCATCGTGCGGATGAAATCGCTCACCAGTCCTTCGATGGCGAACAGCAGGTAGCCGTCGCCATCCCGCCATGCCGCGCAGTCGTCGCCAACATCGACAGCCATGGCCGCGTTGCGTCCGGTGGCCGCGGCGCCGAGCGGCGACAACATGGCCGGGATATCGGTCTTATGCGCAAAACCGCGGCTGCTGCGCAGGGTGTGTACGAGGTCGTCGAGGCTCATCGCACGGCCCTGCCTTCGGTAATCAGGCCCGCGTGCGGGGTATGGCAAGGCGGGTAATGGTTCAGGTCTGCCTGCATCAGGTGGTGAGGCCGCCCGAGCAGCGTCTCCTCTGCCAGGACGTGCCAATGCAAGCGCCTGAACAAGGGCACGTTCTGGCTCTGCACGTGCGCAAGGAAGCGCCGGCAGCCGATCGCGTGGGCGCTGCTCACCGCCAGGCGGATCAGCGTCGCACCGATCTTGCCCTGGCTGCGGTATGCCGCATCCACTGCCAGGCGCGAGCCGAACCACACGCCCGGCTCGCTTTCATGGATGCGCACGGTGCCCACCACGGTGCCGGGATGGCCCGGCAACTCCGGCTCGAAGCGCACCGCCACCAGCAGTTGCGCCACGTCGTCCACCGCGTCCCGGTCGTCGCCCGCGAAGATGCCCTGCTCCTCGCAGAACACAGCCTGGCGCAGGCGATAGGCCTGCTGCGCCTCCCAGGCGTGCTCCGCCCAGCGGATGCGGAACATCGGGATGCCCGGCACCTCGACGCAGAGATCGCTTCTCATGATGTCGCTCCGTCGGTCGCCAGTGCCGCGTCGCGCTCATAGGTGGCCAGCGACGAGCACGCGCCGCACTTGCCGCAACCCGCCTTGATATCGGACGAGCGCATGCCGGCGGCACCCAACATGGCGCCGAGCGGCTGCAGGATCGACTGCATGAAGGCCGGCGAGGGAGCCGGGTGGTCCTCCAGCGGCGTGCCGGAGATCGGCACGAAAGGCACCACGAACGGATACACCCCGAGTTCGATCAGCTCGCGCGAGATCGCCAGGATGGCTTCCGCGGTGTCGCCGAGTCCCGCGAGGATGTACGTGCTGACCTGCCCCCTGCCGAACACGGCAACGGCAGCCTTGAAGGCTTCCATGTAGCGGCTCAGCGGCACCGACGCCTTGCCCGGCATGATGCGTTCGCGCAGCGCCGGCGTGACGACCTCGAGGTGCATGCCGAGCGTGTCGATGCCGGCGGCCTTCATGCGCTCGAACCAGCGGTCGTCGTCGGGCGGCTCGCACTGCGCCTGGATCGGCAGGTCGACCGCGGCCTTGATGGCGAAGGCGCTCTCGCAAAGAATAGCCGCGCCCCGGTCCGGCGTCGGCGGCGTGCCGGTGGTCAACACCATATGCCTGACGCCATCGAGCAGCACTGCGGCGCGTGCCACTTCGGCCAGTTGCTCGGGCGTCTTGCGCGCCACCGTACGGCCTGCCGCCAGCGACTGCCCGATCGAGCAGAACTTGCAGGTCTTCTTGCGGCTCTCGTACCGGATGCAGGTCTGCAGGACGGTCGTGGCCAGCACGTCGGCGCCATGCAGCGTGGCGATATGCGAGTACGGAATACCCTCCAGGGTCTGCAGCGCCTGGAAACGCGGCGCCTTCGGAAAGCTGATGCTGGCAATCGGGATGGTTCCGCGCATCAGCGCGCTGCGCCCCGTTCCGTCGGGCGCCTGCGCCACGAACGGCGAGTGCCACGCCGTGCTGGTATGCACCGGCACCATGATGGTCACGCCGTCGATGGTGACCGCCTTGTGGTCGGACGGGCCCGCCCCGCCGCGGCGGCTGGCCGCGCCGGCATTCGGGTCTTCCAGGCGCAGCCCGACGGACTGCAGCTCAGTCATCAATTGCCGGCTCGAAGCCGGCACGGTCGCACTGGATGTCATCGCGGATGCTCCCATGGAAGTTGGAGAAGGCGCCTGCCATCGGCACTGCCGTCGCCGCCGGCCGCTCGTTGATGGCCAGGCTTAGCAGTTCCGGGCGCGCGTAGTGGCCCACCGAATCCATCATTCGCTTGCGCTTGGTGATGAGCGACATGTCGAGGTCGGCAATGACCATGCCCTCGCCCTCGCGCAACGGCGGCGCCAGGTGCTGGCCCTCCGGCGAGATGATTGCGGTGTTGCAGCCGCCACGCAGCGCCTTCTGCAGCGCCGGATCGGTGGTCACGGAGGCGATCTGCGCTTCGGTCAGCCACCCGGTGGCGTTGACGACGAAGCAGCCGGATTCCAGCGCGTGATGCCGGATCGTGACTTCGATCTGCTCGGCAAAAATCGGCCCGACCAGCGAACCCGGGAACTGGCTGCAGTGGATTTCCTCGTGCTGGGTCATCAGCGCATAGCGGGCCAGCGGGTTGTAGTGCTCCCAGCACGCCAGCGCGCCGACGCGGCCGATCGCGGTGTCCGCGACCTTCAGGCCGGCCGCATCGCCCTGCCCCCAGATCATCCGTTCGTGGAAGGTGGGTGTGATCTTGCGGCGCTTGACCGCGAGATTGCCCTCGGTGTCGAAGATAAGCTGCGTGTTGTACAGGCTGCCGTGGTCGCGCTCGTTCACGCCGAGCACCACGACCATGCCGTGCCGGCGTGCGCGCCCGGCGACGGCATCGGTAACCGGGCCGGGCACCACCACGGCCTGCTCGTACAGCCGCATGTGGTCGCTGCCGGAGTGCACCGGCGGCCGTACGAAGGAGAAGTACGGGTAGTACGGCACGAAGGTCTCGGGGAAGACGATCAGCTGCACGCCTTTCCCGGCAGCCTCGTCGATCGCCTCGCAGACCTTGGCCAGCGTGCCTTCGCCGCTCTCGAGGTCGGGCGCGATCTGGACCGCGGCCGCGCGCACAATGCGTTTCTGTGACATGGTGGCACCTGCCCTTTTTCTCAGACGGTCCAGGTGTCGATGATCAGCGCGTTCTCCTTGCGGTGCAGCAGCTTGAGGTCGAGCACATCGAGCGGATTGATCGGGCGGATGCCCTCGATCAGCGAGGCCTCCCCATGGCCGTACAGGGCCTGCAGGGCGAAGCGGCAGGCGTAGACCTTGCCGCCCTCTTCCATGAACTTGGTGAGTTGCTTGTTGAAGTTCATGTGGCCGGGAAACGCCTCGTCGCCAAGCGTCGGGAAGCCGCGCTGAACGCCGAGGTTGACGCCGGGGCCATACAGCAGGATCGAGGTCTCGAAGCCCTTGCGCAGCAGGCGCGTGGCCTGCAGCATGTTGACGAAGCCGATCGAGCCTTCGAAGGCGACGGTATGGAAGGTCACCAGCGCCTTCTCGCCGGCTTCGGCCTTTACGTCCTCGAATACCTTCTCTTCATAGTCGACCAGGAAATCGCCCTTCTTGTGGGCCGGTTTGCTGACAGCAGGCATGCTTCTCTCCGTTGCGTTGATGGGGCAGTGCGGTCGATCGATCCCATGCCGATCGACCGTCCGGCGCCAGGCCGAACACGCCAACATCCGCAACCGATGTGCCACGCAATGCCCGCAGTCATGCGATCAATCTCCAATCAAGCCGAAGCCGACCAAATGATCGGCCCAATGATCGCAACGGCTTTGGCCGTGGATGCCACCAGAGGCGCACAGCGCGCACCATGACGGCTTCGCCACAATGCACGTTTTTGAACGGGAGCAAGCCGCCCGGGTGCGCACGCGTGGTGCATGAGCGTTGATATCGCACCATCATTGAGAACTTCAGATGCGATCGCTTGAGCGGCTTGGTTAGCGATCATTCGGGTGCTACCCTCAGGGCACTGAATTCCATCGCATCGCGCAGCGGGAGACCACGGTGTCCAACCTGACCAGCCATTGGGTAAAACGTATCGCCGGCAGTGCCAAGCCTGCCTATCTGCTGATTCCGGACCTGATCGAGGAGGCACTGGCCGACGGCCAGCTGCGCGCGCGCGACCGGCTGCCGCCGCTGCGCGACCTGGCCGAAGCGCTGCAACTGAACTACACCACCGTGGCGCGCGGCTACAGCGAAGCGAGGAAGCGGGGATTGATCGACACCAAGGCAGGAAGTGGCACTTACGTGCGCGGACGTGCGCCCGCGATGCCGCTGCGCGGCGGTACGGGTGCGGAGATGACCATGAACATGCCGCCGGAGCCGCCCGCGATGACAGCGCGGCTTCGTGCCGCCATGGCGCAACTGCTGGAAGCTGCCGATCCCTACACGCTGCTGCGCTACCAGGACTTCGGCGGAACCCCGGCCGATCGCTCGGTCGCCGCGAAATGGCTGCGCCGCTGGGTGCCGGCATGCAGCGCGGACACCGTGCTGGTCACGCCCGGCATCCACAGCGCGCTGGTCGCACTGCTGTCGCAGCTCGCGCGCCCGGCGCAGACCATCTGTGCCGACGCGCTGGCCTACCCCGGCATCAAGGCCATCGCCGCGCAGCTCAATATCCAGCTACAGGCGCTGCCCGGCGACGAGGATGGCCCGTTCGCCCACGCTTTCGAGGCCATGTGCAGAGCACAGAAGCCAGCGGCGCTCTATTGCAACCCGACCATCCAGAACCCGAGCACGCGCACCATGCCGCAGGCACGCCGCGAGCAGCTCGTCGAAGTCGCGCTGCGCTACAGCGTGCCGATCATCGAGGACGATGCCTACGGCATGCTGCCGCTGCGGGCACCGCAGACGTTTGCCGCGCTCGCCCCGGAACTCACGTATTACGTCACCGGCCTGTCCAAATGCCTGGGCGCGGGGTTGCGCATAGCATTCCTGCACGCCCCCACCGCGCGGCAGGCGCAGCGCCTGGCTGGCACCCTGCGGGCAACGACGGTGATGGCGAGCCCCATCAACACACTGCTCGCTACATCCTGGATCAAGGACGGAACGGTAGACGACATGCTCAAGGCCATCCGCGCCGAAAGCGCGGCGCGGCAGTTGATTGCTCGCCATGTGCTCGAGGGCCTGGCCTATGACGCGGACCCGGAAGGCTTTCACCTGTGGCTGCCGGTGCCGGCGGCTTCAGCGTGGAGCCCGTCGGAACTGGCGCTGCACCTGCGCTCGCGCGGCATCGGCGCGGTATCGGCCGCCGCCTTCTCGACCGACGGCAACCCGCCCGATGCGATTCGTGTCTGCCTGGGCGGCCCGGGCGAGCGCGATGAGATCGAGGAGTCGCTGCGGATCATCGCGGAAACGCTCGACAATCCGCATCACTTGCATTCAGCGATGCTGTAGCCGGGGGCTCCCCTCGATTCCCGCGCAGCTTTCCGCTGTTCGGCGCACCGGGCAGCCTGGTCCGGCGGGCGCCGGCGTTCAGGGCGCTATCCCCTGACCGAGTCGGTCGCGGCTTCGTCGATCAACGCTGCAACCTCGGCTGGCTTCGAAGCCAGCGAAGCATGGCTTGCCGCCAGAGTCATGACCTTCCGGGGATTGAGCCGGGCCGACATCTTCAGTTGGTTTTCGGGGGCGATCATTCTGTCTTCGCTGGAAATCTGGTACCAGGACGGCTTCTTTTTCCAGGCCGGCGTCGTGATGACGTCGCCGAAGGTGCTTGCAAGCGGCGCCTTCTGCGTCACCGCCATCACCAGCGCGTCGTCGGGCGAAAGATCCTGGCAGAAGCTCTCATGGAACTTATCGGACTTGAGCCACAAGTAGCCGTCGCTGTCGGGTTCGAGATTGGGAGCCGCAACCGGAAGATGCTGCTGCGTAATGCCACCGGGGCTCTCCCCCGCATCTGGCGCAAACGCCGCGATATACACAAGCCCCACCACATTGGGCTGGTCACCCGCCTGGGTAATCACCGCACCACCGTACGAATGCCCCACCAGGAGGACCGGCCCTTTCTGCTGGGCAATCATCTTGCGGGTACGCTCGACATCGTCAGAAAGCGATGTCAGCGCCATTTCAACGGCGCGGACGCTCGAATACCCCTTTCGCGCCAGTTCAACGATGACTTTTCCCCAATGCGCGGCACCTCCCCAGAAGCCGTGCACCAGAATGATTGAGGGCTTGCTCATGAGCTGACTCCTATCTGCCAATGAAAGCGTTAAGCCGAACAATGCAACACGCTGCAGTCCCTCGGCGGTTGGACCGCGCTCCAATCGATGCCACCCAGACGCTGGCTCGTCAGCCCTGATCCCCGCCGCCAACTGGCAAGACCGTGCCGGTAATGTACGAAGCCTCGTCCGATGCGAGAAACAGGATGGCATGGACCTGCTCGTCGATCGTGCCATAGCGGTGCATCAGGCTCGAGGCTTTGGTCTGGTCGACGATGGCCTGGTACCAGATGGCCTCCTGCTCGCTCTGCGCTGCCATGTTGCGCGGAATCCTGCGCGGCGGCGCCTCGGTGCCGCCGGTCGCCACCGCGTTGACGCGCACGCCTTCGTGCGCATGCTCGAAGGCGAGGCTGGCCGTCAGTGCGTTGACGCCACCCTTGGCCGCCGCGTAAGGCACACGGTGGATGCTGCGCGTGGCAATCGACGACACGTTGACGATGACGCCCTGCCGGCGCGCGACCATGCCGGGCAGCACCGCCCGGCAGCACCACAGCGTGGGGAACAGCGAGCGCCGGATTTCGGCTTCGATCTGGTCCTCCTCATAGGCCTGGAAGGGCTTGGCCCAGATTGTGCCGCCCACGTTGTTGACGAGGATGTCGATGCGGCCGAAGGCGGCTTCGGCCGCCTGCGCCATTTGCGTGGCGCCGGCATAGCGCTCCAGGTCGGCGTGCACTGCGATGGCCTGCCCGCCTGCAGCGACGATCTGCGCCGCGACTTCATCGACCAGCGCCGAGCGGTCGACCAGCGCCACCGAGGCGCCCTCGGCGGCGGCGGCCAGTGCGACGCCGCGGCCGATGCCTTGCGCGGCTCCGGTCACGATCATGGCTTTGCCGGCAAAGCGTGTAGCAGTTCTCATGTTGTCGTGCTCCTCGCTCATGCCGCGTTGCTGGCCGAGAACTTCTCATAGTAGAAGCCGGCGGGCGTGATGCCGCTCTGCTGCAGCCAGCCGCGCACGGCCTCCACCATCGCCACGGGGCCACACAGGTAGATGTCGACATCGCCGCCGTTGAGCCATTCCGGCTCCACATGGGCTGTGACATAGCCCTTGCGGGCGTGGTTGCTGGCAGCGTCAGCCACGCAGGTACGGTATTCGAAGCCGGGCAAGGCACCCTGGGCCGCATCGATGCGCGACAGCGCCACCAGGTCGATGTCGTTGGTGACCCCGTAGACCATGCGCACCGGCTGCGCACAGCCGCTGGCAGCCAGCACATCGAGCATCGACAGGAAGGGGGCAATGCCAGTGCCGCCGGCCAGGAACAGCACCGGCCGCGCCACCTCGCGCAGGTAGAAGCTGCCGTAGGGGCCCGAAAACGCCACGCGCTCGCCTGATCTGGCCTGGCTGGTCAGCCACGTGCTCATCCGGCCTTCCGGCACGTTGCGCACCACGAAGCCGGTGCGCGCGCTGCCGGGCGCGGAGCTGAAGGAATAGGAGCGCGTCTGGCCGGTGCCCGGGATCTCGACATTGACATACTGGCCGGGCAGGAAGTCCAGGCCGGCGGCCTCGTCCAGGTCGATGGCAAAGCCGATGGTCGAATCGGAGAGCTGTTCCAGCTCGGCCAGCGTCCCCTGGTAGGTGGTGACGCCGGTCTTGCACGCGGCCGACGAGGCGGGCACGCGGATCACGCAGTCCGAACGCGGGCGGGTCTGGCAGGCCAGCACGTAGCCCTCGGCAGCTTCCTCCGCGGTCAGTGCATCCTCGATATAGCTCGACGCCGGCAGGTCATAGCTGCCCGACTCGCACAGCCCGCGGCAGGTGCCGCAGGCGCCGTCGCGGCAGTCCAGCGGGATATTGATCTGCTGGCGATAGGCGGCATCGGACAGGGTCTCGTGCTCGCCGCAGGTGATGAACCTGGTGACGCCGTCCTCGAATTGCAGGGCAATGGTGTGTTCCATGGCGCGTTCCTCCAGCCTGGATCAGATGTGATAGATGTCAATGACCTGGTTGATGTAGTCGTTCTTGAGCACGACATACTTGTCCAGGATGCGCGGCTGCCCGCCGGAGAGGTCGAGCGTGTAGCGCGACATGCCGAAGTAGCCGTAAGTGGTCTGGTAGCGATGGCTCAGCGTGTGCCAGTTGAAACGCACGGTGCAGGTGTCGCCCGCCACCCCGAGCACTTCGACGTTGCTCAGGTTGTGGCTGGTGCGCGTGTCCGGAATGGTGGCGCTGGAGCGCTCGGTCTTGATGCGGAACACGCGATCCTCCAGGCCCTGGCGGGTCGGGTAATAGATCAGTGAGATCTCGCGCTGCGGGTCGGTGATCAGCTTGCCGTCGTCATCCCAGCAGGGCATCCAGAACTTTGCGTCGGGGTGGTAGCACGCAAGCCATGCGTCCCACTCTTCGTCATCCAGCAGCCGTGCCTCGCGGTACAGGAACGACTGGATGGCCGCAAGGTCGACCGGTTTGTCGAGGATGGTGTCGGCGGTGCTCATGCTGCGCTCCCTGCGGCGGCGTCGGTGGCTTCATTCGCGGCTTCGGCGGATTGCTCTGCCACGGCCTTCTTCATCACGTCCAGCCAGTAGCGGTGCTGCACCGTGTAGAGGCCCTCGTCCTCGGTACGCACCCCGCTCATCACGGGCTTGAGTCCGATGCGCTGCGCGGCCTCGTCGGCACCGTCGATCCAGTGCTTCGCGCCGCGGCACATGTCGTTCCAGGCCAGTGCCTGCCCGGCGTAGCCCTGCTGGCAGGCGCGGAACTCCTCGAGGTCGTCCGGGGTGGCCATGCCGCTGACGTTGAAGAAGTCCTCGTATTGGCGGATGCGGCGCGCGCGCGCCTCGTCGGACTCGCCCTTCGGCGCGATGCAGTAGATGGTGACCTCGGTCTTGTCGACGGCCAGCGGACGCAGCAGGCGGATCTGCGAGCCGAACTGGTCCATCAGGTAGACGTTGGGATAGAGGCACAGGTTGCGCGAGTTCTGGATCATCCAGTCCGCGGTCTCCGCGCCGCAACGCTCGGCGAATTCCTCGCGGCGGCTGAAGTTGGGGCGGTCCTCCGGGTTGGCCCAGCGCGTCCACAGCAGCATGTGGCCATGCTCGAAGGCGTAGAAGCCGCCGCCCTGCTGCCCCCACTTGCCGGCGTCCATGGCGCGGATCTTGTCTTCCTGCGCGTTCTTCTGCTTGCGCTGGCTGGTGGTCGCGGCGTAGTTCCAGTGCACCGCCGACACATGGTAGCCATCGGCGCCGTTCTCGGCCTGCAGCTTCCAGTTGCCCTCGAACGTGTAGGTGGACGAGCCGCGCAGCACCTCAAGCCCGTCGGCCGACTGGTCGACGATCATGTCGATGACGCGCGCCGCTTCGCCGAGGAAGTCCTGCAGCGGCGGCACGTCCGCGTTCAGGCTGCCGAACAGGAAGCCGCGGTAGTTCTCGAAGCGCGCCACCTTCTTCAGGTCGTGCGAGCCTTCCTTGTTGAAGCAGTCAGGGTAGCCGGCGTTCTCGGGGTCCTTCACCTTCAGCAGCTTGCCGCTGTTGTTGAAGGTCCAGCCGTGGAACGGGCAGGTGTAGGTGGCCTTGTTGCCGCGCTTGTGGCGGCACAGCATGGCGCCGCGGTGGCTGCAGGCATTGATGAAAGCGTTCAGTTCGCCCTGGCGGTTGCGCGCGATCACCACCGGCTGGCGGCCAATATGGGTGGTGTAGTAATCGTTGTTGTTCGGGATCTGGCTTTCGTGCGCCAGGTAGATCCAGTTACCCTCGAAGATATGCTTCATCTCGAGTTCGAACAGGTCTTCGTCGGTGAAGGCCGCGCGGTGCAGCCGGTAGTCGCCGCTTGCCTTGTCTTCCACCAGGAAGGCGTCGAGGTCGAGGCGCCCGGCGCTGGGGCGAACGGGGGCCTTGCCCTCCGGATAGATGGGGATCATGGAGTTGTCTCCTGCCGATGTCTTGTCTGCGGGGCGGCGCTACGCATGGCGCTGCCGCCCGGACTGGATCTGCCGGCCCGCGCGGCGGGCGGCATTGCGGAAAATCAGGCGGCGGCGCGCTGGCGCTCCACCTCGGCGGCGGGGGCGCCGGCCTGCTCCGGCAGCAGCCGGAAATCGAAGTCGATCGAGGCAAACGGCTTGTCCACGCCGTGTTTGTCGAGCGCGGCGGCTTCGGTGACGCGGGTCACCGCCGGCACCAGCCCATCGCGGCTGGCGAAGGCGAAGTCGTCCCACAGGTATTCGTCGCCGTCGATGTTGATCTGCGTGGTCAGCTTGCGGTGGCCGTCCGCCGACACGAAGAAGTGGATGTGGGCCGGGCGCCGACCGTGGCGCGCGAGCTGGTCCAGCAGGCGCTGGGTGGTGCCTTGCGGCGGGCAGCCGTAGCCGTTGGGCACGTTGCTGCGGAACTGGTAGCGGCCATTGGCGTCGGTGACGATGGTGCGGCGCAGGTTGAAGTGCGACTGGGTCTTGTCGAAGAACGAGTAGTTGCCCATCAGGTTGGCGTGCCACACCTCGACCCTGGCGCCGGGCAGCGGCTTGCCGTCGGCGCCGTACACCGTGCCTTGCATGAACAGGACCTCGCCCTTGCCGTCGTCGCTACCGTCGTCGAGCCGGGCAAAGCCGGTGCTTTCCGGGGCGCCGGCCACGTAGAGCGGGCCTTCGATGGTGCGCGGCGTGCCGCCGGTCAGGCCGGCGCGGGCTTCGGCCTCGTCGGCGCGGACGTCGAGGAAGCGTTCCAGCCCCAGGCCGGCGGCGAGCAGGCCCAACTCCTGGGTGGCGCCCGCCTCGGCGAAGTACTCGATGCCCTTCCAGACTTCGCTGGCGCTCAGGTCGAGGTCCTCGATTGCCTTGAACAGGTCCGCGGTCAGGCGGACTACCACCTGCTGCACGCGCGGGTCGGGGGTGCCTTGCGTGCCGGTGGCGACGATAAAGCTGTGGACCAGGGCGTCGATTTCCGAGTGAGTCATGGGGGTCTCCATAGTTGTGGTTGGGTCCCGGACCATGCTTTGCAGGTATCGAGCTTGTCTTCCGGGTATGGATGGAGCATAGTCAACGCCAGTTTTGGCAGTCCAACACTGATTTAGTATCTGCTTGATACTCAGGAGGTATAGTCGTGGAATTGCGGCACCTGCGTTACTTCGTGGCCGTGGCAGAGGAACGCAACTTCACCCGGGCGGCCGAGCGGCTGCATATCGCACAGCCGCCGCTGTCGCGCCAGATCCAGCAACTGGAGGACGACCTGGGTGTGCAACTCTTCGAGCGCCACTCGCGCCCGCTGAAACTGACCGACACCGGGCGCTTCTTCTATACCCACGCGCTGCAACTGCTGGCCCAGACCGCGGAACTGCAGGCGATGACCAAGCGGGTCGGCAAGATCGAGCACAAGATGTCGGTCGGCTTTGTCGGCTCCACGCTGTACGGGATGCTGCCGCGCATCATCCGGCGCTTCCGGCAGATGCACGCCGATCTCGAACTGAGCCTGCACGAGATGTCGACCATGGACCAGATCAAGGCGCTCAAGGAAGGGCGCATCGACGTGGGCTTCGGGCGCATTCGCCACGAAGACCCGTCGGTGCGGCGCGTGGTGCTGCGCGAGGAGCGCATGATCGTGGCGCTGCCGGTCGGCCATCCGCTGGCTGACGCCAAGCCCGAGCTCGCGCTGCACGACCTGGTCGGCGAGCCGCTCATCATCTTCCCCAAGGCGCCGCGCCCGAGCTTTGCCGACCAGGTGCTGGCCGCCTTCCACGACCGCGCCCTGAAGCCGCGCCGCCTGCACGAGGTGCGCGAGCTGCAGATCGCACTCGGGCTGGTGGCGATGGGCGAAGGCATCTCGGTGGTGCCCAGCAGCGTCTACGGGCTCAAGCGGGGCGACGTGACCTACAAGGAACTGGACGATCCCAAGCTGGTGTCGCCCATTATCATGAGCACGCGCATGCTGGACGAGTCGGCCGACCTGCGCTCGCTGCGGGACATGATCTACCAGCTCTACGAGGATGAGGGCATGGCCTACCTGCCGCCGCCGAAGGAATAAGGCGCAACGGGCGCTCCATACTCTGGAGGTATGGAATCAGATGCCAACGGTCTTGGACACCCAAAAAATGGCCATCCATACTCCGATGCAACATCCAACTGCATCAGGAAGGTATGAAAGTGGCGACGCAGCAAAGCATCACGGCCATCGAGTCCATCGAGGCCATCCTGGTCGATCTTCCGACCATCCGGCCGCACCAGCTCGCCATGGCGACCATGCAGCGGCAGACGCTGGTGATCGTCCGGCTGCGCTGTGCCGACGGCATCGAAGGCCTCGGCGAGGCGACCACCATCGGTGGTCTTTCCTACGGCGACGAGAGCCCCGAGGGCATCAAGCTGACCATCGACAGCTACCTTGCACCGGCGCTGCTGGGCCAGGATGCGGCCAACGTGCATGGCGCCATGGCGCGCCTCGGCAAGGTCGCACGCGGTAACCGCTTCGCCAAGTCGGCGCTCGAGACCGCGCTGCTGGACGCGCAGGGCAAGCGTCTCGGCGTGCCGCTGGCGACACTGCTGGGCGGCGCCGTACGCGACACCCTGCCGGTGCTGTGGACGCTGGCCAGCGGCGACACCGCGCGGGATATCGACGAGGCGGAGCGCCTGCTCGCCGAGCGCCGCCACGACACCTTCAAGCTCAAGATCGGCCGGCGCAGCGTGCGCGAGGACGTGGCACACGTATCCGCGATCAAGCGCGCGCTGGGCGAGCGGGCGCGCGTCACGGTGGACGTCAACCAGGCCTGGAACGAAGCGGATGCCGCCACCGGCATCGCCACGCTGGAGGCCGCCGGCATCGACCTGATCGAGCAGCCCACGCCACGCGAACAACGCGCCGCGCTGGCGCGTCTGGCGGCGCGCTTCGTGGTGCCCGTCATGGCCGACGAAGCCGTGTGCGGGCCCGAGGACGCGATGGAACTGGCCCGCATCGGCGGCGCCGACGTGTTCGCACTGAAGATCGCCAAGTCGGGCGGCATCTTCGGCATGCTGCGCACGGCCGCGGTGGGCGATGCGGCCGGCATCGCGCTGTATGGCGGCACCATGCTCGAAGGCAGCATCGGCACCATAGCCGCCGCCCACGGCTTTGCGACACTGCCGCAACTGGCGTGGGGCACCGAACTGTTCGGCCCGCTGCTGCTGAAGGACGACATCGTGGCCGAGCGCCCCGTCTACCGCGACTTCGCGTTGCACCTGCCGCAGGGCCCCGGCCTCGGCATGGCGCTGGACGAGGACAAGCTCGCCCACTACCGGCGCGACCGCGCCTGAATCCCTGCAATCAGACCCCATCAGAATCGAGACGAGGAGACACCAATGCTGTATCTGGTACGAATGGATGTAAACCTGCCGCACGACATGCCCGCCGCGCAGGCGGAGGACATCAAGGCGCGCGAGAAAGCCTATGCGCAGGACCTGCAGCGCCAGGGCAAGTGGCAGCAGCTCTATCGCGTGGTCGGCGAGTATGCCAACTACAGCGTGTTCGACGTCGAGTCCAACGAGGCACTGCACACGCTGCTGTCGGGGCTGCCGCTGTTCCCGTACATGAAGATCGCCGTCACGCCGCTGGCGCCGCATCCTTCATCGATCCATTGAGGGAGCCCACGTCATGCGCTTTGCCACCCGCGACGGGCTTCGCCTTCACTATGAACTCCACGGTCCGGCCGGCGCGCCGGTGCTGGTCCTGTCCAACTCACTGGGCACCACCCTGTCGATGTGGGATCCGCAGATGCCGGCGCTGCTGGAGCGCTTCCGCGTGCTGCGCTACGACACGCGCGGCCATGGCGCCTCAGGCGTGCCGGCAGCGCCGTTCGGCATGGCCGAGCTCGGTGCCGACGTGCTGGCGGTGATGGACCATGCCGGTGTCGAGCAGGCCCGCTTCTGCGGCCTGTCGATGGGCGGCATGACCGGCATCTGGCTGGCACGCCATCATCCCGAACGCTTCGGCCGCTTCGTGCTGGCGAATACCGCGGCGCTGATCGGCCCGGCGTCCGGCTGGAACACCCGCATCGAGCGCGTCCGGAACGAGGGCATGGCGGCGATTGCCGAGGGCGTGCTGGCCCGCTGGTTCACGCCGGCCGCGCTGGCAGGCGATCCGGCGCACATCGCGCCCGTGCTCGCCATGCTCGCCTCCACGGATCCCGACGGCTATATCGCCAACTGCGCCGCCGTGCGCGATGCCGACCTGCGCGGCCTGCTGCCAGGCATCCGCTCGCGCGTGCTGGTGATCGCGGGCGTGCAGGATGCCGCCACCACGCCGGAACAGGGCCGCGAGCTGGCGCAAGGCATTGCCGACGCCGAATACCTCGCGCTCAACGCCGCGCATTTGTCCAACTGGGAGTTGCCCGAGGCGTTTTCGCACGCGGTGATCCGCTTCCTGTCACAGGCGTGATGCCATACATCCTTACCGGAGCCGACATGACCCAGCCCTGCATCATCTCCGTCGCCATCACCGGCTCGCTGCCGCGCAAGCGTGACAACCCTGCCGTGCCGATCACGGTCAGCGAGCAGATCGAATCCACCCAGGCCGCCTTCGAGGCGGGCGCCACGCTAGTCCACCTGCACGTGCGCAATGACGACGAGACGCCCTCCTCCGAGCCGGACCGCTTTGCCCGCGTGCTGGAGGGCATCCGCAAGCATGCGCCGGGAATCATCACGCAGGTCTCCACCGGCGGCCGCTCCGGCGCGGGAAGGGAGCGAGGGGGGATGCTGTCGCTGCGGCCGGACATGGCATCGCTTGCCACCGGCTCGGTCAATTTCCCGACCCGCGTCTATGACAATCCGCCAGACCTGGTGGACTGGCTCGCCGCGGAAATGAAGGCCTACGCCGTCAAGCCCGAGATAGAGGCCTTCGACCTGTCGATGATCTTCCAGGCGGTGGCCATGCAACAGGCCGGCAAGATCGGCGGCGCGCTGCATATCCAGTTCGTGATGGGGATCAAGAATGCGATGCCGGTCGATCGCGAGGTGCTCGCCTTCTACGTGCACACCCTGCGGCGCCTGGCACCCGATGCGACCTGGACCGGCGCTGGCATCGGCCGGGACCAGTTGACGATGGCGCGCTGGTCGCTAGAACTGGGCGGCCATTGCCGCACCGGCCTGGAAGACAATGTGCGGCTTGACAAGCAGACACTGGCGCCCTCCAACGCCGCGCTGGTCGGCCAGGTAGCGGCCTTGTGCGAGGAATATGGGCGCCCCGTGGCGACAGTGGCCCAGGCGCGCGCCCTCCTGGGGCTGCCATCAATGGAAATCGACGGGCGTTCGCCCTGGTAGATTAAGGCCTATTCGATGACGTGCAGGGCCGCTGCGCCTTGCTGGCAGACCAGCAACCCCGCCGCGTAGCTCGACACGCGGGTTTCCCGTTCAACGCGTCCCCGTTGCTCTGCAGGGAGGTGTCGCGCCCACGGCGCTTCCAGCAGGCGATCGCGCATGGCGGCGCATGAATCCGGCAAGGGTCCCTCGCAAGAACCAGATCAGTGGATTAGTGGACCGGCGCTTCAAGGCGCGCCGCACGTCAACCGTTGCCCGCCCTTCTCAACGCCGCGCCGACTTCTCCATGGAATGCGCGCAATTTCTCCACCTCGACGTCTACAGGCAGCAAGGCGGGCCACAACAACGCCACCATATCCCTGGCCGTCTTCTCGATATCCACTTGCCGCTGCCGGGCGATCGCGTCCCACAGGATGTGCTCCATCGGGCCGAGGATTGCCGAGCGCAGCAGGCTCAACGGCAGGTCATCCCGGATCTCGCCGTTGTCCCGCGCCCGCGCCAGCAAGTCCATCAACGGCGCCGTATAGCGGCGCTGCAGCGGTACGAACACCTCTCCCAGCCCCGGCCCTTTGGCACGCCCCTCCGACAACACCAGCGCACACAAGCCCGTCCCCTGGATCAGGAACAACCTCAGGTGTGTCCTGACATAGAACTCCAGCTGCACCTTTGTGCTCTGCCCGTGCGGCATGCCTTGTTCCACGGTGCCGATGATCTCGTCATACCAGTCCTCGATCACGCGTGCGCATAGCTCGCGCTTGCCATGGAAGTAGGTGAACACCGTGCCCTCGGAGATGCCCAGGCGCTGGGCGATCTCGGTGGTCGTGGTCCGCTCATAGCCGAGCTCGGCGAATACCTCGCGGCTGACGCGCAGGATGTCCCGGATGCGTTGTTCCGCCTTGGCGCCCGCCGGCACACGGCGGGGCGATGTGACGTCTTCCATCTTGATTGAGTCCTTGCTTGCCCGAAGGCGAGATTATAGGGCCGGCTCAACCCTGACTTGAGCTTTACTCAATTTTAGGTTGCCATTTCGATTGGCACCATGTATTTTTCGATCATCGCAGCAACGGGCGTCAGGCGAGCCTCGAAGAAATAGCTCAAAATAAGGCAAGCGAGCCGCAACTATCCGGGAAAACCCGGAGACGCCACCCCAGAATCCATCGATACGCTGTTTATTGAGTAACACTCACAAATATCCAACGTGACGAACCACAACCGGGCTTTGGAGACAAGTATGACGATGCAGGCCGAGTCCTCTCCCACCATCCTGCCGATCGGCGGGCTTTCGCATGTGAGAGGGGACACCACCATTCCGCTGTCGGAGCAAACCGTGCCGGAGTTGCTGGCGCAAGCGGTGGCTCGCTACCCCGAGCGGGAGGCCGTTGCCTTTCGCGAGCAAGGGGTGCGCTGGAACTGGCGCGAATTCTGCGACGCCGTGGACGCGCTGGCGGCAGGCCTGCACACGCTGGGGCTGGAGAAAGGCGACCGGGTTGGTATCTGGTCTCCCAACCGGGTCGAGTGGCTGGTCACCCAGTTCGCCACGGCGCGGCTGGGGCTGGTGCTGGTGAACATCAATCCCGCCTACCGCCTGTCCGAGCTGGAATACGCGCTGAACAAGGTGGGCGTCAAGGCCATCATCGCGGCGGAAGCTTTCAAGACCTCACGATACCTGGAGATGCTCCAGGTACTTGCTCCGGAACTGGCCACCTGCGCGCCGGGCGAACTTCAGGCGGCGCGGCTGCCGGCCCTGCGCTGCGTCATCCGCATGGGCGACGACCATACACCCGGGATGCTCCGCTATGCCGATGTGATTGCGCGCGGCACGGGCGTGGCGCGGTCGACGCTGGATGCCATCACGGCACAGCTGGACCGCCATGACCCGATCAACGTGCAGTTCACCAGTGGCACTACCGGTGCGCCCAAGGGCGCCACGCTGACCCATCGCAATATCGTCAACAACGCACGCTTCATTGCCATGGCGATGCGTTTCTCCGAGCAGGACAAGCTCTGCATTCCGGTGCCCTTCTATCACTGCTTCGGCATGGTCCTGGCGGTGCTGGCCTGCGTGTCCTCCGGCGCGGCAATGGTGTTCCCCGGCCAGGCCTTCGAGCCGGAAGCCACCATGCAGGCGGTCAGCGAAGAACGCTGCACGGCACTGCATGGCGTGCCGACCATGTTCATTGCCCAGCTCGATCACCCGAACTTCGCGAACTACGACTTCTCTTCCCTGCGCACCGGCATCATGGCGGGGTCACCCTGCCCGATCGAGACCATGAAGCGCGTGGTGTCACAGATGCACATGTCCGAGGTGACCATCGCCTACGGCATGACGGAGACCAGTCCGGTTTCCTTCCAGAGCAGCACCACCGATCCGCTGGACAAGCGCACCACCACGGTGGGCCGCATCCAGCCGCACCTCGAGGTCAGGATCGTGGACGCGACAGGTGCCACGGTCCCGGTAGGCGAAACCGGCGAGCTTTGTACCCGCGGCTATTCGGTGATGCTGGGCTACTGGGATGACGAGGCGCGTACCGCCGAAGCCATCCGCGACGGCTGGATGCACACCGGCGACCTCGCCACCATCGACGCGGAAGGCTACTGCAACATCGTTGGCCGCGTGAAGGACATGCTGATTCGCGGCGGCGAGAACATCTACCCGCGCGAGATCGAGGAGTTCCTGTTCCGTCATCCGAAGGTCCAGGCGGTCCAGGTGTTCGGCGTTCCCGACCAGAAGTACGGCGAGGAAGTCTGCGCGTGGATCGTGCTCAAGCCAGGCGCGAGCGCCACGGAGGACGAGATCCGCGATTTCTGCCGCGACCAGATCGCGCACTACAAGATCCCGCGCTACATCCGCTTTGTCGACGAGATGCCCATGACCATCACCGGCAAGGTACAGAAATTCGTGATGCGCGAGCGCATGACGCGGGACCTGAAACTCAGCGAATCCAGGACGGCCTGACGCGCTGGCGCCGGTGCACGGCGCCAGCCAATCCCACCGCTCCCACAGACAACACCAGAGACAACACCGCTATGAACACCCTCCCCGGCCTCAAGTTCGACCTCGGCGAAGACATCGAAATGCTGCGCGATTCCGTGCGCGACTGGGCCCAGGCCGAGCTGGCCCCGCGCGCCGCCGAGATCGACCGCACCGACCAGTTCCCGATGGACGCCTGGAAGAAGATGGGCGACCTAGGCGTGCTCGGCATCACCGTGGCCGAGGAGTACGGCGGCGCCAACATGGGCTACCTGGCGCACATGATCGCGATGGAGGAAATCAGCCGCGCCTCGGCCTCGGTCGGCCTGTCCTACGGCGCGCACTCCAACCTGTGCGTGAACCAGATCCACCGCAACGGCACCGCCGCGCAGAAGGCCAGGTACCTGCCCAAGCTGGTGTCGGGCGAATGGATCGGCGCGCTGGCGATGAGCGAACCCAACGCCGGCTCCGACGTGGTCAGCATGAAGCTGCGCGCGGAGCTCAAGGGCGACCGCTATGTGCTCAACGGCACCAAGATGTGGATCACCAACGGCCCGGACTGCGACGTGCTGGTGGTCTACGCCAAGACCGAGCCCGAGCTGGGCGCGCGCGGCATGACCGCCTTTATCGTCGAGAAGGGCATGAAGGGCTTCTCGGTGGCGCAGAAGCTGGACAAGCTGGGCATGCGCGGCTCGCACACCGGCGAGCTGGTGTTCCAGGACGTGGAAGTGCCGGTCGAGAACATCCTCGGCGCCGAGAACGGCGGCGCCAAGGTGCTGATGAGCGGGCTGGACTACGAGCGCGCGGTGCTGTCCGGCGGCCCGGTCGGAATCATGCAGGCGTGCATGGATGTGGTTACCCCGTATATCCATGACCGCAAGCAGTTCGGCCAGAGCATCGGCGAGTTCCAGCTGATCCAGGGCAAGGTGGCCGACATGTACACCACGCTGCAGGCCGCACGCAGCTATCTGTACACGGTCGGCAAGAACCTGGACGGGCTGGGCAGCGACCATGTGCGCCAGGTGCGCAAGGACTGCGCCGCGGTGATCCTGTACACGGCCGAGAAGGCCACCTGGATGGCGGGCGAGACCGTACAGATCCTGGGCGGCAACGGGTATATCAATGAATACCCGGCCGGCCGGCTGTGGCGCGACGCCAAGCTGTACGAGATCGGCGCCGGCACTTCGGAGATCCGCCGCATGCTGATCGGCCGCGAGCTGTTCTCCGAAACCATGTAAGCGCGCCTACCTTCGCCATCTGCCGACCGACAGCACCATCTCGCGGCACACCCGGAAGCACGATATGCCAATCATCGAAACCAAACTGAACGCCCGCTCCGAGTCCTTCAAGGCCAACGCCGAAGCCATGCAGGCCCTGGTAGCCGACCTGGAGGCCAGGATCGCGAAGCTCGCCGAAGGCGGCGGCAAAGACGCGCGCGACAAGCACCTGTCGCGCGGCAAGCTGCTGCCGCGCGACCGCGTGCAGCAGCTGCTGGATCCGGGCACGCCGTTCCTGGAGCTGTCGCAGCTGGCCGCATACGACATGTACGACAATGCCGCGCCGGGCGCGGGCATCATCACCGGCATCGGCCGCGTGGCCGGGCAGGAGTGCGTGATCGTCTGCAATGACGCCACTGTCAAGGGCGGCACCTACTACCCGATGACGGTCAAGAAGCATGTGCGCGCGCAGGAGATCGCCGAGGAGAACAACCTGCCGTGTATCTACCTGGTCGATTCCGGCGGCGCCAACCTGCCCAACCAGGACGATGTGTTCCCCGACCGCGACCACTTCGGCCGCATCTTCTACAACCAGGCCAACCTGTCCAAGCAGGGCATCCCGCAGATCGCGGTGGTGATGGGATCGTGCACCGCCGGCGGCGCCTACGTGCCGGCGATGAGCGACGAGTCCATCATCGTCAAGAACCAGGGCACCATCTTCCTGGGCGGCCCGCCGCTGGTGAAGGCCGCGACCGGCGAGGAAGTCAGCGCCGAGGACCTGGGCGGCGCCGACGTGCATACGCGCCTGTCTGGCGTGGCTGACTACTTCGCGCAGAACGACCACCATGCGCTGTCGCTGGCGCGCAATATCGTGCAGCACCTGAACCGCCGCAAGCCGGACCAGATCCGCCTGCACGAGCCGGTCGAGCCGCTCTATCCGGTGGAAGAACTGTACGGCGTGATCCCGACCGACACGCGCAAGCCCTACGACGTGCGCGAGGTGATCGCGCGCCTGGTCGACGGTTCCGAGTTCGACGAGTTCAAGGCGCGCTACGGCACCACGCTGGTGTGCGGCTTCGCGCGCATCTGGGGCTACCCGGTCGGCATCATCGCCAATAACGGCATCCTGTTCTCCGAATCCGCACTGAAGGGCGCGCACTTCATCGAGCTGTGCTGCCAGCGCAAGATCCCGCTGGTGTTCCTGCAGAACATCACCGGCTTCATGGTGGGCCGCAAGTACGAGAACGAAGGCATTGCCCGCAACGGCGCCAAGATGGTGACCGCGGTGGCCACCGCGCAGGTGCCCAAGTTCACCGTGATCATCGGCGGCTCGTTCGGTGCGGGCAACTACGGCATGTGCGGGCGCGCGTATTCGCCGCGCTTCCTGTGGATGTGGCCGAATGCGCGCATCTCGGTGATGGGCGGCGAGCAGGCCGCCAGCGTGCTGGCCACGGTGCGCCGCGACGGCATCGAGGGCAAGGGCGGCAAGTGGAGCACGGAGGAGGAAGAAGCCTTCAAGCAGCCTATCCGCGACCAGTACGAACACCAGGGCCACCCCTATTACGCCAGTGCGCGCCTGTGGGACGACGGCGTGATCGATCCCGCGCAGACCCGCACCGTGCTGGGCCTGGGACTGTCCGCGAGCCTGAATGCGCCGATCGAGGACATGAAGTTCGGCGTGTTCCGCATGTAATCACGACAAGGAAGACCGATGTTCAACAAGATCCTGATCGCCAACCGCGGTGAAATCGCCTGCCGCGTGGCCGCCACCTGCCGCCGGCTCGGCATCCGCACCGTTGCGGTGTACTCGGACGCCGACGCCGACGCGCGCCACGTCGCCTTCTGCGACGAGGCCGTGCATATCGGCGGCTCGGCCGCGCGCGACAGCTACCTGCGCGCGGACCACATCATCGAGATGGCGAAGGAGACCGGCGCCCAGGCCATCCACCCGGGCTATGGCTTCCTGTCCGAGAATGAAGCCTTTGCCGAGGCCTGCGCCGCGGCGGGGCTGGTCTTCATCGGCCCGCCGGCGTCTGCCATCCACGCGATGGGCAGCAAGAGCGCGGCCAAGCAATTGATGGAGAAGGCCGCGGTGCCGCTGGTGCCGGGCTACCACGGCGAGGACCAGGGTCCGGCGCTGCTGCGCCGCGAGGCCGACCGCATCGGCTACCCGGTGCTGCTCAAGGCCAGCGCCGGCGGCGGCGGCAAGGGCATGCGCGTGGTCGAGTCGGGCGATGGCTTCGACGCCGCGCTGACCTCGGTCAAGCGCGAGGCGTCGGCCAGCTTCGGCGACGACAAGGTGCTGGTGGAGAAGTACCTGACGCGCCCGCGCCATATCGAGATCCAGGTGTTTGCCGATACCCACGGCAACTGCGTCTACCTGTTCGAGCGCGACTGCTCGGTGCAGCGCCGCCACCAGAAGGTGCTGGAAGAAGCCCCCGCGCCGGGCATGACCGAGGAGCGCCGCCGTGCCATGGGCGAAGCGGCGGTGGCCGCGGCCAAGGCGGTCGGCTATGTCGGCGCCGGCACGGTCGAGTTCATCGCCAACCAGGACGGTTCGTTCTACTTCATGGAGATGAACACGCGCCTGCAGGTGGAGCACCCCGTCACCGAAATGATCACCGGGCAGGACCTGGTCGAATGGCAGCTGCGCGTCGCCGCCGGTGAAGCGCTGCCGCTCACGCAGGACCAGCTGCGCATCGACGGCCATGCGCTGGAAGCACGCATCTACGCCGAGAACCCCGACAAGCAGTTCCTGCCGTCCACCGGCACGCTGCGCTTCCTGCGCACGCCGCCGGCGGTGCAGTTCATGCGCGGTGAGGATGCACACGGCCCGGCGGGTATCCGCATCGATGCCGGCGTGCGCGAGGGCGACACCATCAGCCCGTTCTACGACCCGATGATCGCCAAGCTGATCGTCTGGGGCAAGGACCGCGACGAGGCGCTGGCGCGCATGCGCCAGGCGCTGGCGGCCTACCACGTGGTGGGGCTGTCGACCAACGTGGCTTTCCTGCAGCGGCTGGTGTCGTCCCAGGCGTTCCGCACCGCCGATCTCGATACCGGGCTGATCGAGCGCAACGAAGCCACGCTGTTCCCGCCCGCCGCCCCGGTCGGCCTGGAAGTCATTGCGCTGGCGGTGGCCGCGCTGCTCGACCGCGAGACGCGCGAGCGCCGCGTCGACGCCGCCGACCAGCATTCGCCGTGGACCCATGGCGGCGCGTGGCGGCTGAACAGCGGCGTGTCGCGCACGCTGCGCTTCGGCTATGGCGAGCAGGTGCTGGAGGTGACGCTGAACACCGAAGCACGCGGCAGCACGCTGATCTACGCAAACCAGGTTGTGTCCTTCGCCTCCAACTGTCAGGGAGATGAGATCCGCGTCGACCTCGGTACGCGCCACGCGCACGGCCAAGTGCATGCCGACGGCGAGGTGTTTCATGCCTTCCATGCCGGTCGTCACCTAAGCCTGACCTGGCTCGACCCACTGGCGCACGCTGGCGAGGCTGAAAGCGAAGACGGCAAGCTGACCGCGCCGATGCCCGGCAAGGTTATTGCCGTGATGGTCGAGGCGGGCAGCATCGTGACGCGCGGGGCCCCGCTGCTGGTGATGGAGGCAATGAAGATGGAGCACACCATCAGCGCGCCGGCCGATGGTGTGGTCAGTGAAGTGCTCTATGGGGTTGGCGAGCAGGTGGCTGAAGGGTCGCAGCTCCTGGCGTTTGAAGCCTGAATCGTGGGGAGATTTCCGGCAATGCAACCAGACAAAGTCAAGATCGTGGAAGTCGGTCCACGGGATGGCCTCCAGAACGAGAAGGCGTTAGTGCCGACCGAGATCAAGGTCGCGTTGATCGACCAGTTGACCGAGGCAGGCTTCACCAATATCGAGGCAGCATCCTTTGTGTCGCCGAAGTGGGTGCCCCAGATGGCCGACGGCGCGGAAGTGATGGCGCGTATCAGACGGCGCCCTGGCACGCTTTACTCGGCACTCACCCCCAACATCAAGGGCCTGGACGCGGCACTGGCTGCCGGCGCCGATGAGGTCGTCATCTTCGGCGCTGCCAGTGAAGCGTTCTCGCAGAAGAACATCAATTGCTCGATCGCCGAGTCGATGGCCCGCTTTGAGCCTGTCGCGGCTGCAGCGAAGGAGAGAGGTATACGCCTGCGTGCCAGCGTGTCTTGCTCGCTGGGCTGTCCCTATCAAGGGGACGTGCCGGTCGGCGCGGTTGTTGATCTGGTGCGGCGCATGCGCGAGCTGGGCTGCGACGAGATCGATATTGCCGATACGATCGGCGTGGGTACACCTGACAAGGTTCAGGAAGTCATGCGAGCGGCTTCGACGGAGTTTCCATTAGAGCGGCTGTCGGGACACTTCCACGACACCTATGGCCACGCCCTCTCCAATGTCCGGGCCAGCCTTGAGGTGGGCATTCGCATCTTCCATTCGTCCGTGGCCGGGCTTGGCGGTTGCCCTTATGCCAAGGGCGCCACCGGAAATGTCGCTACCGAAGCGCTTCTCCGGATGATGCAGAGCCTGGGCGTCGAAACCGGGATCGATGCCGGCAAGGTAGCGCAGATCGGGGAGTTCATTTCCAGGGCCGTCGGCAACCGTGGCGCAAGAAGCACGCTGTCAGCGAACCAGGCGAGCTAGTACTCGTTTCAGGCAACAAATACGTGGGTTCGGGCAAGCGAGGCCGCACCCATGTCGTCAGCCGCACGTCACACCAGCTTTTCGATCGTGGCCGATAGTCCCCGAAGGACCCGATTTCACTCCCACTCCATCATCAACAGGTCGTCCGAAGCCGCGTGGGTGATCAGTGTGCATCGGATGCGCTGAACCGTCGCCTGTAGTAACCCGGGCTGGTTCCAAGCCGAGTCCGGAAATGATTGCGCAACGTGGCTGCAGCACCAAAGCCGACTTGCACCGCGATTTCGTCCACGGACAAATCGGTCTCTTCAAGCAACGTCCTGGCCCGGCCCAGGCGCTCGGTAAGCAGCCATTCCCCTGGCGGCATCCCCATCGTACTGACAAAGTGCCGCTGAAAGGTTCGGGCACTCATCGCCGTTTGCCTTGCCATTCTGACAATCGACCAGCCCTCGTCCAATGTGGCGCGCACCGCGTCCACCAAGGGTGCCAGCGAAGAGCCGCTACGCTTTGAGACCGGCTCGTCGATATACTGGGCCTGCCCGCCTTCGCGGTGAGGTGGCATGACCAGTCGGCGTGCGACCTGATTGGCTGCGCGCGGGCCAAGGTCCCGGCGAATCAGGTGGAGGCACAAGTCGATTCCCGCCGCACTGCCGGCGGACGTGAGGACATCGCCGGCATCGACGTAGAGCACGTCCGCTTCCACGTGGACGTCCGGATATCGCGCCGCGAGTGCTGCGGCATGGCGCCAGTGCGTAGTCGCACGCTTTCCGTCGAGCAGCCCCGCTGCCGCCAGGACAAAGGCGCCCGTGCAGATTGACATGACGCGCGCCCCGCGTTTGTTCGCCTTCCTCAACGCGCGGCAAAGTTCCGGCGGGACGTCCGCTTCGATACCGCGCCACCCCGGAATGATGATGGTCTTCGCTTTGGCCAGGAGTTCGAGGCCACCGTCAGCGTGTACCTGGATGCCACCCGAGCCGCGCAACCTCCCCGATTCGGCGGAACAGGTCGTGAAGCGGTACCAGCTGTCGCCCATTTCAGGTCTTGGCAGACCGAACACTTCAACGGCGCAGCCATATTCAAAGAGGCTCAGGCCGTCATACACGACGACGGCAACCAGTCCTGCATTGACAGACGACTGTGATTTGGTCTTTGGCACGATATGGACGGAAATGGGCATTGATGCCACCAGCGATTGATTTTGCCCCATCTGCTCTGCGTCTAGCAAGACCCTCCCTCATGTCGGTTGCGTGTGCTGCGATCCCGCTCGCCGCCACTCGCATCAAGTTGGCACGATCCTTACGCAAATTGTCGTTCGTGCCACTGGTGGGGTCTATTTGCACTGCTTATCCTGTGGTCGGTGGTTCGCGATACGGCAAGCGACGCGCGTCCGCCAGCAATTTCAACCCGCAGAGAGAGTGAAAGTGAAAGACAAACTATTCATGCTTCGCCCCGGCTTTTTTTCAGGCTCGGAAGGTCCGTTCTATTGTGGAGATTCCGTTGCCGTTGAAGGCCTGCTCGGCTTCTTCCCGCAGTTGCGCAATGAAGTGGATGTCGAATACATCGATGCGCCCCGCCCTCGCATGGCAATTGTCGAACTGATCGGCGAGGCGAACCAGTCCGCCCCCGTCCTGGTGCTCGGCGCCGGGTGCGCGCCGGTCGATGACGGTGTGGAGATTCACGTGAGCGGCCAGACGCGTTTTATCGATTCGCCCGACCATATCCGTCGATACCTGTCGTCGCAGTACGGTGTGGCGCATCCCGCCTCCTGACTACAGGCCAACCCGGCCCATGCGTGAAGAGGCCTTCCATGCAGCCCCGAGCGCCGATCGCAACCATTGCGATTGGCGGCATCGCCTGCCGCAACTTTGGCGGTGCCCATGCGTGGCGGGCCTCGACTTCGAACCTGCTCAGTAATCGCTTCCGGCAATCGCCTGAAGTCTCTTGAATAAGCTATGGATTCTCCAATGTCTTGGCCCAAGCACGCCAAGGTCCTGATTCTCGGTTCCGGCCCTGCCGGCTATACCGCCGCCGTCTATGCAGCGCGCGCCAACTTGTCGCCGGTGCTCGTCACGGGCCTGGCGCAAGGCGGCCAGCTGATGACCACGACCGATGTCGAAAACTGGCCGGCGGATGCAACGGGGGTGCAGGGCCCAGAGCTGATGCAGCGCTTTCTCGACCATGCGGAGCGCTTCAACACCGAGATCGTGTTCGACCACATCCACACGGCAAAGCTCGACGGGAAGCCGATTCGCCTGATCGGCGAATCCGGCGAGTACACCTGCGACGCGCTGATCATCGCGACAGGCGCGTCCGCACAGTATCTCGGCCTGCCGTCCGAGGAATCCTTCATGGGCCGCGGCGTGTCCGCTTGCGCGACCTGCGACGGCTTCTTCTACCAGCAGCAGCATGTAGCCGTGGTTGGCGGCGGCAATACGGCGGTCGAGGAAGCGCTGTATCTGGCTGGCATCGCGAAAAAGGTCACGGTGATCCACCGCCGCGACAAGTTCCGCGCCGAGCCGATCCTGGTCGACCGTCTGCTCGAGAAGGCGAAGCAAGGTGTTGTCGAGATCAAATGGAACCACGTGCTCGACGAAGTGAATGGCGACGAGGCCGGCGTGACCGGCCTGCGCATCAGGCATGCGCAAACCGGCGAGACCACCGAACTCGCACTGCAAGGCGTTTTCATCGCCATCGGCCACAAGCCGAACACCGATCTCTTCAGAGGCCAGCTCGAGATGACGAATGGCTACATCGTCACCAACGGCGGCCTCTCGGGCAACGCCACAGGTACGAGTGTGCCGGGCGTGTTCGCGGCAGGCGACGTGCAGGACCACATCTATCGGCAGGCGATCACCAGCGCCGGCACGGGCTGCATGGCCGCGCTCGATGCGCAGCGATATCTGGAAAATACGCCGGAGCCTGAATTTCTACATTGCACCATCCCAGTAGAAAATTCTTCTAATTAGAAGCGAGATGGTGGGTGCCTTTGGAAGCCTTTTGCAGAGATCGAACACTATGATTTCTCTCACAAACAGCGCGAAGCCGGCTTTCCAATCCAGGATCGGACGATGCGCAATACCGGATTACGCCCCCACCATGAGAACAATATTCCGGCTCTTCCAAGAGCACCCGGCATCGGTTGGCGAGAGCTATCTGCAGCATATGTCGTCGTCGTTTTCATTTGGCGCGTCGATGCTGTTCGCATCGATGGCGGCGCTCGTGCACGGCATGCTGCCTTTTCTCTTCGTCGCCACAGGCAGCAACACAATCTCCCGGCTGCATGAGCGCATGGTCACCCATCGCAACCGCGTGGCGTCGCGTCACCGATAAACAAGCCCCTTCGACAACAACATGACAAGCTCACTAGCGTCTTCCCTGCTACGCCCGGTTCCCTATATGGGCGTGATTCACGTCGTTCACGAAGCCGTCAAGCTCGGCTTCCGCAACGGTCATCCCGACTGGTGCAACCTCGGCCAGGGGCAGCCTGAAATCGGGCCCATGGCAGGCGCGCCGGAGCGGCTGGCTTCACTGCAGTTCGACGTGGCCGATTGCGCCTACGGGCCGGTCGGCGGCATCGATGCGCTGCGTCAGGCGGTCGCGGACGATTACAACCGTCGCTATCGTCGCGGCAAGGCATCGCAGTACACGAAGGACAATGTCGCGATTGCGTCCGGCGGGCGGCTTGCGCTGTCGCGCCTGCTCGCCACCCTGGGCGAAATTCGCCTGGGCCACGTCGTGCCCGACTACACCGCCTACGAAGATCTGATCGCTTACCATCGCCATCGCTTCACCCCGGTCACGCTGCCCGTGGGGCCCGAAGATGGCTTTGCCATTCCGGCGCAGGCGCTCGAGGGACTGATCGCAAGGGAAGAGCTGGACGCGCTGCTGTGGAGCAATCCCAACAACCCCACCGGGGCCGTGGTACGTGGTGAAGCACTGGCACAGTATGTGGCGGCGGCGCGCAACACGGGCTGCTGGATGCTGCTCGACGAGTTCTATTCTCACTTCGTGTTCGAAGATGGCCATGCACCCGCGGACAAGCCGGTGTCCGCCGCCGAGTTCGTCGAGGACGTGGAAACGGACCCGGTCGTCATCGTCGACGGCTTGACGAAGAATCACCGTTACCCCGGCCTGCGCGTGGGCTGGGTGGTCGGGCCGACCGAGGTGATCGACATGATCAGCCGTGCCGCAAGCGCCATCGACGGCGGCCCGCCGACGATCGTGCAACGGCTTGCCGTGCAAGCACTGCAAAGCGATCGTGCGGATCAGGAAACGTCCGCATTGCGGAAGATGTTCGCCAGGAAGCGCCGCATCATGCTGGACGCGCTGACCGACATGGGTGTCGAGATCCCATGCCCTGGCAACGGCACGTTCTATCTCTGGGGCCGGGTGCATCGGCTGCCCGCGCCGCTGAACACCGCGGACACCTTCTTTACGGAGGGTCTCAAGCGCAAGGTCATGACCGTGCCCGGCAGGTTCTTCGACGTCAATCCGGGCAACCAGCGCGCCACCGAATACATCGACGCCAGCTGGGTGCGCTTTTCGTTCGGCCCGCCCGAGCCCAATCTCCGCATGGGACTGGAGCGTCTGGGCGACATGGTCAACAGCGCCAGGCGAGGGTAATCCGGATGTCCCCCGATACCTACCTCTCGCACGGCGTGATCGATCCGGACGATTTCGGCGGCGTCGTCAATCCGCCGGTTTTCCATGCGTCGACCGTGACGTTTCGCAATCTCGACGACATGGAAGCGCGCGGGCGTGCCATGTCGGGCGCCGACACGGATGTCATGTGGTACGGCCGCAAAGGCACGCCGACCACCTTCGCGTTGCAGAACGCCCTGGCGCAGCTCGAAGGCGGGCACCGCTCGCTGTTGGTGTCGTCCGGCCTGGCGGCGTGTACGAGCGCCATCATGGCATTCGTCAAAGCCGGCGATCACATCCTGGTGAGCGACAGCGTCTATGGCCCGACGCGCCACTACGTCGAAACAGTACTGGCCCGCTGCAACGTGTCAGCGACGTTCTACGACCCCACGCTTGGGTCCGACATCGCGGCCTTGTTCTGTCCGACCACGACGCTCGTGTTCGCCGAGTCACCGGGTTCGCAGACGTTCGAAATGCAGGACATTCCTGCCATTGCGAAGGTCGCACACCGGCATGGCGCGGTCGTCGTCATCGACAACACGTGGGCCACGCCCTTGTTCTTCAAGCCATTCGAGCACGGCGTGGACGTCTCCGTGCATGCGGGAACGAAGTACATCGTTGGGCATTCGGACGCCTTGATGGGTGTGATCACGACCAACCGTGCGTCATGGAACACGGTGCGCGACTATGTCTTCGCCACTGGCCAGCACGCGGGCCCGGACGACGTCTATCTCGCGCAGCGGGGCTTGCGCACGATGGCCGTGCGCCTTGAGCGGCATCAGCGTAGCGGACTGGCAATTGCCGATTGGCTGGCGGGCCGCCCGGAGGTGGCCCAGGTATTGCACCCCGGGCTACCTGGTGCGCCGGGCCACGCCCTTTGGCTTCGGGATTTCACGGGGGCTTCAGGATTGTTCAGCGTCGTACTCAAGCCCGGATATGGGCGTGAGGCGTTCCGTGCCTTCATCGACGACCTGAAGCTGTTCCGCCTGGGCTTTTCCTGGGGCGGATTCGAGAGTCTGGTGATGCCCTTCGATCCCAGGGAGGAGCGCCCCGCAGCCGCCTGGCCGTATGCCGGCCAGGCATTTCGATTGCACGTGGGCCTTGAGGCCAAGGAGGATTTGATCGCCGACCTGGAAGCCGCGTTCCGCAGACTTGCCGTGCAGTAGCAGTGCCCCTCAAAAAAATACCTATTCCTACATTGGAGACAAGACATGAAATCCCTGAAGTTGCTGTTGCAAAGCGCGTGCATCGCGACCCTCCTGATTGTCACGGCGCCCGCCGTGCATGCTGAAGATCTGCTGGATTCGGTCAAAGTCAGCGGTGTCCTGAAAGTCGGCATGGAGGGCACTTACCCACCCTTTGGCTATCGCAATGGCGACGGTCAGCTCGACGGCTTTGACGTGGCCGTAGCCAAAGCCGTGGCCGACAAGATGGGGCTCAAGGTCCAGTTCATCACCACCGAGTGGAGTGGCATCATTGCCGGCCTGCAAGCCGGCAAGTTCGACGTCATCGTCAACCAGGTGGGCATCACGCCTGCGCGCCGCCAGGCTCTGGATTTTACCCAGCCATACGTCTATTCCGCGGTCCAGGTACTTCAGCGCAACAATGACAAGCGCGAGTTCAATTCGCTTGAAGAGTTGAAGGGAAAATCCGTCGGCGTCACGCTGGGCAGCAACTATGCCGAACTGGCGAAATCCGTGCCGGGTATCCTGGTGCAGACCTATCCGGGTACGTCGGAAAACCTGCGTGACCTGGCGGCCGGGCGCATCGATGCGGCCCTCAATGACCGCCTGATGCTGCCATACCTGATCAAGAACTCCAAGATGCCGCTACGCACCGGCGCGCTGCTCGCCGGCACGAAGCTTGAGATGGGCATCCCGTTCCGCAAGGGCAATCCCAAGTTTGCCAAAGCCATTGACGACGCACTGAACGCGTTGCAGCAGGATGGCACGTTGCGCAAGCTGTCCATCCAGTGGTTGGGTACCGACGCCAGCAGACCCGTCGCCCAGTAATCGCTGCCACGCCGGCCGGCTCCTTCCATCGCTGCAGGCATCGGCCTGGCCGGCCACGCGGCCACTTCTACGGATCGAATCATGGAATCTCTTGATCTAGTCATTCATGCATCGCCGGTACTCCTGCACGGAGCGGTGATCACCGTGAAATTTGCCCTGGCTTCGATGGTGTTCGGCCTGCTGGTCGGGATCGTGGTCGCCATCATGGGTATCAGCACCAGTCCAATCCTCGGCGGCATTGCCCGCACCTATGTCAGTGTCATGCGCGGGACGCCGCTGCTGGTGCAGATGTTCGTCGTCTACTATGGCCTGCCAGACCTCGGCATTTCCCTGGACCCCACCAGCGCCGGCATTCTTACCCTCACGGCCAATGCCGGCGCGTACCTGTCGGAAAGCATGCGCGGCGCGATCCTCGGTATCGGCAGAGGGCAATGGAGCGCCGCGCACAGCCTCGGCCTGAGCCATCTGCAGACGCTGCGTTACATCGTCTGCCCGCAGGCCTTGCGGCTTGCCGTGCCAAGCCTCGGCAACACGCTCATCAGCCTGATCAAGGATACGTCGCTGGTGTCAGTCATCACCGTGACCGAGTTGCTCAGGTCGTCCCAGGAAATCATCGCATCAACGTTCCAGCCGCTTCCCTTGTATCTGTCGGTAGCAGCGATCTACTGGCTGTTCAGCACCGGATTGTCATGGGCACAGCGTCGCCTCGAGGCGCGTCTGACACTGCCTGTGACGCGTTGATCTAACGGGTCGGAAACCCGAAGAAAGCAATCTGCAAGTAGGAGACAAAACGATGATCGCGCTCGAAGGCGTATCGAAGTGGTACGGTCAGTTCAAGGTGCTTGATGCGTGCAGCACCCAGGTAGAAAAAGGCGAGGTCGTGGTCATCTGCGGCCCTTCCGGATCAGGAAAATCCACGCTGATCAAAACCGTCAACGGCCTAGAGCCGATTCAGCAGGGCCGGATCAGTGTGGACGGGGTGATGGTCGGCGATCCGAAGATCAAGCTCGCCCAGTTGCGTGCGCGGGTTGGCATGGTGTTTCAGCATTTCGAGCTGTTCCCGCATCTGTCCATTCTCGACAACCTGTCCCTGGCCCAGGTCAAAGTGTTGAAACGCCGCAATGAGGAAGCACAGGAGAACGGCATGCGCCTGCTCGAGCGCGTCGGCCTGAAAGCGCATGCGCGGAAATACCCCGGGCAGCTTTCGGGCGGGCAGCAACAGCGCGTTGCCATTGCACGCGCGCTGTCGATGGATCCGATCGCCATGCTGTTCGACGAACCGACATCGGCGCTCGATCCCGAAATGATCAATGAGGTGCTGGACGTCATGGTCGAACTGGCGCGCGAGGGCATGACGATGATCTGCGTCACCCATGAAATGGGGTTCGCGAAGAAGGTCGCCAGCCGCGTAATTTTCATGGATGGCGGCGCCATCGTCGAGGATGCCGGCAAGGACGCCTTCTTCGGCGACCCGAAATCGGCCCGCGCGAAGGAATTCCTCGCAAAGATCCTGCATTGACTCACACCCGCTTGCATGAAGGCGGGGGCGGTCGGGAGCGATCAAGGTCCCCGCTGACAACGCCCGCCGCCGCCCCGTCCTGGTCCACCTCCCCCAAAGTTGAAATCATGAAGATCTCGGATCGCCTTGCCGCTTTCTCCCGCCTCGATCTGGTCGGCGCGGCCACGCCCGTGCAAAAGCTTGACCGCCTGTCCGGGATGGTCGGGCGCGATATCTACGTCAAGCGGGATGACACCACACCACTTGCGTTTGGCAGCAACAAACTGCGCAAGCTTGAGTTCCTGGCGGCTGACGCCTTGCGCCAGGGCGCCGATACGCTGGTAACGGCCGGAGCCATACAGTCGAATCATGTCCGGCAGACGGCCGCGCTGGCGGCCCGTCTTGGGCTACGCTGCAGCGCGTTGCTGGAAAACCCGACCGGCACGGCAGACGGCGACTACCTGCACAGCGGCAACCGCCTGCTGCTCGATTTGTTCGACGCACAGGCCGAGCCGGTTACCAGTCTCGACAACGCCGACGCACAGTTGCAAGCCCTTGCGGAACGGCTGCGTGGCGAGGGGCACAAGCCCTATGTCATCCCGATCGGCGGGTCCAATCCTCTGGGGGCATTGGGCTATGTACGTGCCGGCCTGGAGCTGGCGCAGCAAGCCGAGGAGATGGGTCTTGCATTCTCGGCGGTCGTGCTGGCGTCCGGCAGTGCCGGAACCCATGGCGGGCTTGCGTTGGCGCTCGCACACGCGATGCCGGATACACCGGTCGTCGGCGTCACCGTGTCGCGCAGCGTCGCGGCGCAAACGCCGAAGGTGGCTGGGCTGATCGAAGGGACTGCCGCGCTGCTCGATGTCGAGGTGCCGGCAGGGCTGAAGGTCGAGCTGTGGGACGAGTACTTCGCACCTCGCTATGGTGAGCCCAACCAGGCGGGGCTGGAGGCCATCCGCATCCTGGCAGGAACCGAAGGTGTGTTGCTCGATCCCGTCTATACGGGGAAGGCGATGGCTGGCTTGCTCGATGGCGTCGCGCGCGGGCGTTTTGCTTCGGCTGGCCCGGTGTTGTTCCTGCATACCGGTGGTGCGCCGGCGTTGTTTGCGTATCGCAATGCAATCAACACCGGCCCGAGGGACTAAAGCGGGGACGGAGGGGGAGTCGACACCACCGCCCAGCCCCAACGCGGCAACGCGAAGCGTGGAGCGAAAAGACAAGGCGCCTCGAGGGCGCCCTGTATGCTCGATTAAAAGCGGATTACACGTTACTCCCACTCAATCGTCGCCGGCGGTTTCCCCGACACGTCATACACAACCCGGTTCAGGCCACGGACTTCGTTAATGATCCGGTTCGAGCAACGGCCCAGCAGCGCATACGGCAGGTGTGCCCAGTGCGCGGTCATGAAGTCGGTGGTCTGCACGGCGCGCAGCGCGACGACGTAGTCGTAGGTGCGGCCGTCGCCCATCACGCCCACGGACTTGACCGGCAGGAACACGGCGAAGGCCTGGCTGGTGAGGTCGTACCAGCTCTTGCCGACCTGGTCCGGCTCGCACAGGCCCGCGGCGGCGTCCTGTTCGGTGGCGATGGTCTTGCGCAGTTCTTCGATGAAGATGGCATCGGCGCGGCGCAGCAGGTCGGCGTAGTCGCGCTTGACCTCGCCCAGGATGCGCACGCCCAGGCCCGGGCCCGGGAACGGGTGGCGGTAGACCATTTCCGGCGGCAGGCCCAGGGCCACGCCCAGCTCGCGCACTTCGTCCTTGAACAGGTCGCGCAGCGGCTCCAGCAGCTTCAGGCCCAGCGTCTCCGGCAGGCCGCCGACGTTGTGGTGGCTCTTGATGGTGGTGGCCTTCTTGGTCTTGGTGCCGCCTGACTCCACCACGTCCGGATAGATCGTGCCCTGCGCCAGCCACTTGGCGTTGGACAGCTTCCTGGCCTCGGCCTGGAACACTTCAACGAACTCGCGGCCGATGATCTTGCGCTTCTGCTCGGGATCGGTCACGCCGGCCAGGTGGCCGAGGAACTGATCGGAGGCGTCGATATGCACGACCTTGGCGTGCAGGCGGCCGGCGAACATGTCCATCACCATCTTGCCTTCGTCCAGGCGCAGCAGGCCGTGGTCGACGAACACGCAGGTGAGCTGGTCGCCGATGGCGCGGTGGATCAGCGCCGCGGCCACCGACGAGTCGACGCCGCCGGACAGGCCCAGGATGACTTCTTCATCGCCGACCTGCTCGCGGATCTTGGCGACGGCTTCCGCGATATGGTCGTGCATGACCCAGTCAGGCTTGCAGCCAGCGATGCCGAGCACGAAGCGCTCCAGCATCTGGCGGCCCTTGGCGGTATGCGTGACCTCGGGGTGGAACTGCACCGCGTAGTAGCCGCGCGCCTCGTCGGCCATGCCGGCGATCGGGCAGCTGGGGGTGGAGGCCATCAGCTTGAAGCCCGGCGGCAGGCCGGCAACCTTGTCGCCGTGGCTCATCCAGACCTTGAGCATGCCATGGCCTTCCGGCGTGCGGAAATCCTCGATGTCCTTGAGCAGGTTGGTGTGGCCATGGGCGCGCACCTCGGCGTAGCCGAATTCGCGGTGGTCGCTCCACTCGACCTTGCCGCCCAGCTGGACGGCCATGGTCTGCATGCCGTAGCAGATGCCCAGCACCGGCACGCCCAGGTCCCACACGGCCTGCGGCGCGCGCAGCTGGTGGTCTTCATAGGTGCTGGCGTGGCTGCCCGACAGGATGATGGCCTTGGGGGCGAACTCGCGGACGAAGTCGTCGGAGACGTCGTTCGGGTGGATCTCGCAATAGACGTGCGCCTCGCGGACGCGGCGGGCGATCAGCTGCGTGACCTGCGAGCCGAAATCAAGAATGAGGATTTTGTCGTGCATGATGGGCCGATGGCGTGTCTTCCGGGATGGGCTCGGTCACGACTTCCGTGCCGGGGCCATAGCCCGGCGGCGGCGTGATGACCGGCTCGCGCCGGTATTCTGGGGTATTCGTTGGGCGCGCCGCGGGGGCGACGCCGGGTTCCTTGCGGACTTCCTTCTTGTTTTCCTGTTCCTGCAGTGCGCGCTCGGCCTTCAGCTGCCTCTCGCGATTGCGCACGCGCCTGGAAGCGGGAATCTGCACCAGCGCGAAAAACGCCAGCACCACTGCCATCACCGGCAGCCAGATCTTGCCCGCGCCGACCAGCGGCAGTTCCATGAACACTATCCAGGCAATGATCAGCACTGCGCTTGCCAGGTTCACATAGCCGGCCGTGCGCGCCACGGGCACCGTCAGCTGGCCGTTGAACGTTGCCTGCCACAGCAGCACGGCCAGGCCTACCAGTGCCACGCCCAGCAGCTGCCCGAACAGGGCGGGTTGCGGCTGCGGCAACTGCAGCGCCGCATACAGCGTGGTGAACGGGGACATCAACAGCAGGATGCCCAGCAGCAAATCCACCAGGGCATCAAAAAACAGCACGGCTCGCAGCAATACCTTCATTGGCGCTCCTCGTCATGGGCCTGGCCGATGGTGCGGCCGGCTGGTGTGGCCCACGTTCAGGCAACACCGGCGTGGCGAGCGGCCGGGCCGGATGGCATTCCGGTCAGGCGAAGGCGCCGCCCGCGGCAATGCGCCCTCGCCCCGACGATCTTGCGGCCGCGCACCGCCGCGAGGCGACGGGCGCAGCCGCTGCGCGTCAGTCGATATGGTAGTTCGGCGCTTCCTTGGTGATCTGCACGTCGTGCACGTGCGATTCACGCATGCCGGCTGCCGTGATCTGGACGAACTGGGCGCTCTCGTGCCAGTCGGCAATCGACTTGCTGCCGCAATAGCCCATCGAGGCACGCACGCCGCCGGTCAGCTGGTGGATGATCGCCATCACCGAGCCCTTGTAAGGCACGCGGCCTTCAATGCCTTCGGGGACCAGCTTGTCGACATTGGCGGTGTTGTCTTCCTGGAAGTAGCGGTCTGCCGCGCCATCCTTCATCGCACCCACCGAACCCATGCCGCGGTAGCTCTTGAACGAACGGCCCTGGAACAGGAAGGTTTCGCCCGGTGCTTCCTCGGTACCCGAGAACATGCCGCCCATCATCACGGTGTGGGCGCCGGCCGCCAGGGCCTTGGCCACATCGCCGGAGTAGCGCACACCGCCGTCAGCGATCAGCGGCACGCCGGTGCCCTTGAGGGCTTCGGCCACGTTGGAAACCGCCGTGATCTGGGGCACGCCCACGCCGGCAACGATACGCGTGGTGCAGATCGAACCCGGGCCGATACCGACCTTGACGCCGTCGGCGCCATGCTCGACCAGCGCACGCGCAGCATCGCCGGTGGCGATATTGCCGCCAACCACCTGCACCTGCGGGAAGTTCTGCTTGACCCAGCGGACGCGGTCAAGCACGCCCTGGCTATGACCGTGCGCCGTATCCACCACAATCACGTCGACGCCGGCCTTGACCAGCAGTTCGACGCGCTCGTCGTTGTCCGGGCCCACGCCGACCGCGGCGCCTACGCGCAGCTGGCCGTGGTCGTCCTTGCTGGCCAGCGGATTGTCCACGGCCTTCTGGATGTCCTTCACCGTGATCAGGCCGCGCAGCTCGAAGGCCTGGTTGACCACCAGCACGCGCTCAAGGCGGTGGCGGTTCATCAGGCGCTTGGCTTCTTCCAGCGTCGCGCCTTCGGCCACGGTCACCAGCTTTTCGCGGGGCGTCATCTTGGCGCGCACCGGGGCGTCGAGCTCTTCCTCGAAGCGCAGGTCTCGGTTGGTGATGATGCCGACCACGGCCTTGCCTTCCAGCACCGGGAAGCCGGAAATGCCGTGTTGCTGCGACAGCGCGATCACATCGCGGACCTTCATTTCCGGCGAAATGGTGATCGGATCACGCAGCACGCCCGATTCGTAGCGCTTCACGCGCGCAACTTCGCGGGCCTGGTCGGCGGGCTTCAGGTTTTTGTGGACGATGCCGATACCGCCGGCCTGCGCCATGGAAATCGCCAGGCGGGCTTCCGTCACTGTGTCCATCGCCGCGGATACCAGCGGGATGTTCAGTTCAATGGAGCGGGTCAGGCTGGTGCGGAGGGAGACATCCCGGGGAAGGACGGCCGAATAGGCCGGGACAAGCAGCACGTCATCGAATGTGAGTGCTTTCTGGACAAGACGCATAGCAAATCCTCTAGGCGCAAAACCGAATTATACAGGAATGCGCGCTTTGCTGATGCACTGCAACGGGCTTTCCTGCGGGCTTTCCTGCAAGCGGTCTGCTATGCTCGTCGTCCTTTTATTCGGGCGAAGCGAAGCATGGGAATCGGCGTATTGTGCGGGCTGCTGGCGGGCGCCTTCTGGGGCATGGTCTTTATCGCCCCCAAGCTGCTGCCCGTGTTCTCGCCGTGGGAGCTGGCCATCGGCCGCTACCTGGCCTACGGGCTGGTCGCCTTCGTGGCCGCGCTGCCGCTGATGAAGCGCATCGCCCGCAAGCTGACCCGGGCGGACTGCGTGGCGCTGCTGCGCCAGGCCTTCACCGGCAACCTGCTCTACTACGTGCTGCTGGCCTTCGGCGTGCAGCTCGCCGGGGTGGGCCCCACTTCCCTGATTATCGGCATCCTGCCGATCTCGGTCACCATCATGGGCCGGCGCGACCACGGCGCCGTGCCGCTGTCGCGGCTGGTGTGGCCCCTGCTGGTGGTGGTGGCCGGCATCGCCTGCATCAACATCGACCTGTTCGGCGGCGGCCAGAGCGCCCACGCGGCGGCAGCCGGTGCGGCAGTCCGGCCGGTCTGGCAGAAACTGGCCGGCGTTTGCTGCGCGGCCGGCGCGCTGGTCTGCTGGACGCTCTACGCGGTCGATAACGCACGCTACCTGCAGCGCAACCCGCAATACAGCGGCAATGAATGGTCGGCGCTGTACGGGTTGTCGACCGGCGCGGTGTCAGCGGTGCTGGCCGTGATCGGCTGGCTGCTGGCGGGCGACACGCTGACCGCGGGCGACAGCGGCCGTGACTGGCAGTGGTTCTGGATGGTCAACGCCGCGGTCGCGCTGGGCGCGTCGCTGATCGGCAACAACCTGTGGAATATTGCCAGCCGGCGCCTGCCGCTTACGCTGTCGGGCCAGATGATCGTGTTCGAGACGCTGTTCGCGCTGGCCTACGGCTTTGTCTTCGATCACCGCTGGCCGCGGCCGCTGGAAATCGCCGCCATTGTGTTGCTGATGGTCGGCGTGGCCTGGTCGGTGCGCTTGCACGCCACCGACAAGTCTGCGTAGACTAGCGAACGATGGCGCGGGGATCACACACGCCACGAACAACAGCTTCACCAGGGTCAAACCGGCGCTACGCACCTGATACCAGGCGGGCGCCAAGCCATCGCCGCGGCTGTCCTGCCGCGGCATCGCCATGCGCGCAGCCGGCGGCCCAGCACGATTCAAGCCGCACCAGTTACTTCCAAGTCACTTTAAGACGCCTCGCCATGAAACGATCGTCCGCGCTGTGCCTGCTTGCCGCCGCCACTCTCGCCGTTCCCGTCCAGGCCCTTGCCTACTGGCAATGGCGCGACGCCAACGGCCGCATGGTCTACAGCGACGTGCCGCCGTCGGCGGCGGCAGCCAAGGTGCTGCGCGCGCCGGGCCGCTTTGCCGGCGAGTTCCAGCCGGTGGAGGCCGCCAATCCCACGGCGCCCGCCCCTGCTGCCCCCGCTCCGGCCAAAGCCGCGGCCAAGCCCGCCGCGGCCCCGGCGCCGACGGCCGAAGAAGCCTTCCAGAAGCGCCGCGAGGCCAGCCTGAAAGCCGCCACCGAAGAGGCCCGCAAGGAAAGCGAGGCGGCCGAGCGCGAGGCCCGCTGCGCCCAGCTGCGCAGCTACGCCAACGGCCTGCAGCAAGGCATGCGCGCCGCGGTGGCGGGTCCGGACGGCTCGCTGCAGCACCTGAACAGCGACCAGCGCCAGGCCGAGATGCTCAAGACCAACGCCAGCCTCGAGAAGAACTGCAGCTGAAGTCAAAGAAAAACGGGGCGCACCGGCCCCGTTTGCATGCCTGGCAAGCTCGGCTCAACCGCTGCCGCGCAACCACTTCTGGCCTTCGCGCGTGCCGCCCGCGCGCTGCTTCTGCACCCGCTTGCGGCGTGCCTGCTTGGGATCGGCGGTCAAAGGCCGGTAAACCTCCACGCGGTCGCCTTCGCGCACCACCGTCTCCGGCGTCTTGAGCTTGCCGAAGATACCCACCCGCATGGTCGACGGGTCCACCTCCGGACAGGCCTGCTGCAGCCCGGAGCCGACGATGGCCGCGGCAATCGTGGTGCCGGCAGGCACGTCGATCTCCTTCAGGAAAACGGTATCGGGCCGCGCATAGCAGACCGCGATATGCACCGTCCCCGCGCCGGCGTCAGTTGGCGACATAGACCACCTCGGCCCGCTTGACGAAGGCGTCGACAAAGGTATTGGCAATCATGCTGAAGACCGGGCCGATGATTTTTTCCAGCAGCAGGCTGGAAAACTCATAGTGCAGATGGAATTCGATCTTGCAGGCGTCTTCGCGCAGTGGCGTAAAGCGCCACGCGCCGTTGAAGGTCTTGAACGGCCCGTCGGCAAAGGTCATGTCGATGCGGGTGGGGCGTTCCTGCGTATTGCGGGTGTGAAAGAACTGCTGGATCCCTTTGAAGTGGATATGGATCTTGGCGTCGAGCATGGTATCGGTCTGCTCGAACACCTCCACGCCACCGCACCATGGAAGGAACTTGGGATAGTCCTCCACGCGCGTGACCAGGTCGTACATCTGCGCGGCCGAGTAGCCGAGCAGTACGGATTTATGGACGTCTGCCATGTATGGGAAAATCTGGCTTGCGGCCATGCCGCACGCTATGCGCGGCAGCATGAGCCGGTACCGGGGCTGGTTTGCTAAAATGCCAATTTTAGCCGACGCTGGCGCATGGCGGCACCTCGCCATGCGGCACTGCAGCGATCCGGCCGGATTCCACTCATTGTTCCCCCACCCGCACGCATGACCATCGCAGACAACAAAAAGGCCTTTTTCGACTACTTCATCGAAGAGCGATATGAGGCCGGGATCGTGCTGGAAGGCTGGGAAGTCAAGGCGATCCGCGCCAACCGCGTGCAGATCAAGGAGGGCTACGTGGTGGTGCGCGACGCCGAGATGTTCCTGATCGGCGCCCATATCAGCCCGCTGCAAAGTGCCTCCACCCACGTCAATCCCGACCCGGTGCGCACCCGCAAGCTGCTGCTCAAGGCCGACGAGATCAAGAAGCTGATCGGCAAGGTCGAGCAGCGCGGCTACACGCTGGTCCCGCTGAACCTGCACTACACGCGCGGCCGCGTCAAATGCGAGATCGGCCTGGCCAAAGGCAAGAAGCAGTTCGACAAGCGCGAGACCGAGAAACAGCGCGACTGGCAGCGCGAGAAGGCCCGCATCATGAAGGGCGACGCCAAGGACTGAGCCCGGCGCCGCGCTGCCGCGGCGTGTCCGTCAGCCCCCTCAGGCAGCCTTCTGCTGCCCCTTCACGATCTGCAGGGCGGACGCGATCATGCTGCTCATCTCGCCCATATTGCCCGGCACGATCAGCGTATTGCCCTGCTTGGCCAGGTTGCCGAACGCGGCCACGTATTCCTCGGCCACCTTCAGGTTGACCGCATCCATGCCACCTTCGGTGCGGATCGCATTGCCGATCTTCTGGATCGCCTGCGCATTGGCCTCGGCCACCGCCAGGATCGCGCTCGCCTCGCCCTGCGCCCTGTTGATGGCGGCCTGCCGCTCGCCCTCTGACTTCTGGATCGCCGCCTCGCGCGCGCCCGTGGCCAGGTTGATCTGCTCTTGGCGCTTGCCTTCCGACGCGGCGATCAGCGCGCGCTTTTCGCGCTCGGCGGTAATCTGCGCCTGCATCGCGTGCAGGATCTCCTTGGGCGGGGTCAGGTCCTTGATCTCGTAGCGCAGCACCTTGACGCCCCAGTTGGCGGCAGCCTCATCCAGCGCGTTGACCACGCTGTGGTTGATGAACTCGCGCTCCTCGAAGGTCTTGTCGAGCTCCAGCTTGCCGATCACCGAGCGCAGCGTGGTCTGCGACAGCTGCGTGATCGCCACCACGAAATTGCTCGACCCATACGATGCCTTCATCGGGTCCGTGACCTGGAAGTACAGCACGCCATCGACCTGCAGCTGGGTGTTGTCCCTGGTGATGCAGACCTGGCTGGGCACGTCCAGCGGGATTTCCTTGAGCACGTGCTTGTAGGCGACGCGGTCGACGAACGGCACCACGATCGACAGCCCCGGCGTCAGCGTCGCATGGTAGCGGCCGAGGCGCTCGAGCACCCAGGCATGCTGCTGCGGCACGATCTTGATGCCCTTGGCAATCAGCACGATAACGGCAATGAGGATGATCAGCGGCAACAAACCAAGCTGAAATGCGAGCATGTAACGACCCTCCAGACAAAAGACAGCAGTACGGAGCCGCCAGGCGGCGGCAGGCGGATCGCAGCGCAGCAATTGCCGCGCCGCGCCGCGCAATAAGACAGGGTTTCAGCGGGGAGACACGACCAGGGTGCTGCCGCGCACCGCGACGATGCGGTAGCGGCCTGGCGCGGCGGCACAATCGGGCGCCAGCTCCACGGTCCAGTCAGCGCCGCGGTACGGCACGCGGGCACGCCCGTTGGCGTCCCAGCCGGGCACGTCGAGTTCCTGGCCGATATCGAGATTGACGTTGGGATCGGCAGCGGCGTTGCCGCGCCGCAGCTTGCCAAAGCGGGTACGGCGCAGCCCGGCGATCAGCACCGCCGCGACCAGCGCTGCCACCAGCGCCTGCGCGGCCGGCGACAACCCCAGCAGGGCCCCCACTCCGCCCGCGGCCAGCCCCACCGCCACCATCAGCAGGTAAAAGGTGCCGGTGTTCAGCTCTATGATCACCAGCGCGACCGCTGCCACGAACCAGATGTAGTACGCCATCCAAGCCCCCGTTCGTCCAGAGACATCCCGAAAAGTAAAAACCCCGCAGCGCCTTTCAGCGTCTGCGGGGCAGTAGCAACACCTGACGCAGGGCCGGTGCCTGCCGGCTGCCAGAAGGCGCCGGCAATATCGTTATTGTGACGTCAAATGCTTCAGGAAGCCAGCTTTTGCCAGGTCTCGACCACCGAGTCCGGATTCAGCGAGATCGACTTGATGCCTTCCTTGGTCAGCCACTCGGCAAAGTCCGGATGATCCGAAGGGCCCTGGCCGCAGATGCCGACGTACTTGTTCAGGCGGATGCACGCCTCGATGGCGCGCGACAGCATGAACCGCACTGCCGGATCGCGTTCGTCGAAGTCCTTGGCCAGCAGTTCCATGCCCGAATCGCGGTCCAGGCCCAGCGTCAGCTGGGTCAGGTCGTTCGAACCGATCGAGAAGCCGTCGAAGTACTGCAGGAACTCTTCAGCCAGGATCGCGTTGGACGGCACCTCACACATCATGATGACGCGCAGGCCGTTTTCGCCGCGCTTCAGGCCGTGCTTGGCCAGCAGCTCGATGACCTTGGCAGCCTGGCCCAGCGTACGCACGAACGGCACCATGATCTCGACGTTGGTCAGGCCCATTTCGTCGCGCACGCGCTTCATGGCCTTGCATTCCATCTCGAACGCTTCGGCGAAGTCGTCGGCGATGTAGCGCGAGGCGCCGCGGAAGCCCAGCATCGGGTTTTCCTCGTCCGGCTCGTAGCGCGAACCGCCGATCAGCTTCTTGTACTCGTTGGACTTGAAGTCCGACAGGCGCACGATCACGGGCTTCGGGTAGAAGGCCGCGCCGATGGTGGCGATGCCCTCGGCCAGCTTGTCGACATAGAACGCGCGCGGGCTGGCATGGCCGCGGGCCACGCTTTCCACGGCCTTCTTCAGGTCGGCATCGACTTGCGGGTAGTCGAGGATGGCCTTCGGGTGGACGCCGATGTTGTTGTTGATGATGAATTCCAGGCGGGCCAGGCCGACGCCGCAGTTCGGGATCTGCGCGAAGTCGAAGGCCAGCTGCGGGTTGCCCACGTTCATCATCAGCTTGACGTCGATTTCCGGCATGTCGCCACGCTGGACTTCGGTCACTTCGGTTTCCAGCAGGCCGTCGTAGATGCGGCCTTCATCGCCTTCGGCGCACGACACCGTCACCAGCGTGCCGTCCTTCAGCACGTCGGTGGCGTCGCCGCAGCCGACCACGGCCGGCACGCCCAGTTCACGCGCGATGATGGCCGCGTGGCAGGTACGACCGCCACGGTTGGTGACGATGGCCGAGGCACGCTTCATCACCGGCTCCCAGTTGGGGTCGGTCATGTCGGCCACCAGCACGTCGCCGGGCTGCACGCGTTCCATCTCGGACGGGTCGTTGATGACGCGCACCGGGCCGGTGCCGATCTTCTGGCCGATGGCGCGGCCGCTGGTCAGCACGGGCGCGGTGCCCTTGAGCTTGAAGCGCAGCTCTGCCTTGCCCGCGGACTGGCTCTTCACCGTTTCCGGGCGGGCCTGCAGGATGTAGATCTTGCCGTCCTTGCCGTCCTTGCCCCACTCGATGTCCATCGGGCGACCATAGTGCTTCTCGATGATCATCGCGTACCTGGCCAGCTCGGTCACGTCGTCATCGGTGATCGAGTAGCGGTTGCGCAGTTCGGTGGGCACGTCGACGGTCTTGACGCGGCCGGCTTCGCCCGGCTTGGTGAATTCCATCTTGATCAGCTTGGAGCCGATCGAGCGGCGGATGATCGGGTACTGGCCGGCCTGCAGCGTCGGCTTGAAGACGTAGAACTCGTCCGGGTTGACCGCGCCCTGCACCACCGTTTCGCCCAGGCCGTAGCTGGAGGTGATGAAGACCACGTCGGGGAAGCCGGATTCGGTGTCGATGGTGAACATCACGCCCGAAGAGGCCAGGTCCGATCGCACCATGCGCTGGATGCCGGCCGACAGCGCCACCACGTCATGGGCAAAGCCCTTGTGCACGCGGTAGGAAATGGCACGGTCGTTGTACAGCGAGGCGAACACGTGCTTGATCTTGTCGAGCACGTCGTCGATGCCGCTGACGTTCAGGTAGGACTCTTGCTGGCCGGCGAACGAGGCGTCGGGCAGGTCTTCGGCGGTGGCCGACGAACGCACCGCGAACGAGGCCTCGGCGCCTTCGCGCTCGGCCACGCGGGCGTAGGATTCACGGATTTCCTGTTCCAGGCGCGGCTGGAACGGCGCGGAGGCGACCCACTCGCGGATCTCGGCACCGGCCTCGGCCAGGGCCTTGACGTCGTCGACGTTCAGGGTCTTCAGGCGCTGGGAAATGCGCTCGGTCAGGTTGTTGTGGGCAAGGAAGTCGCGGAAGGCGAGCGCGGTGGTGGCAAAGCCGCCGGGAACCCGGACGCCGGCTTCCGCCAGCTGGGAGATCATCTCGCCCAGCGACGAATTCTTGCCGCCGACGATTTCCACGTCAGCCATGCGCAACTGCTCGAACGGCAGCACATAGGCGCCGTTATCTGCCTGGTTAGTCATGAGAGCCTCAAAACAAAGTAGAAAACTTGTTGCGCATGGCCCGGTTGTTGTTGGCGTTCTGTTCCCGGACCAATGATCGCTTGGCTAAGCAACCCCGAACTGGCGCTGCGGACCTGGCGCTACGGCTCTCATCGCGTAGCGCACATTGTCAACAATTCCGAGGCTGTTTGTTGCACGCGCGTGCACCCCGCAGAATTGCTTAGCGAAAAGATCGCCGCTATTCTACCGTGCTGCGCCGCACTTTTCTGCGGAAGATTGAATCTATTTATTAACGCGCCATCCCCATGTGCGCCATCCCCATGTCCCTGCCAGAAGCGCCCGGAACGGCGACACCCGGGTCCCAGCCTGGAACGCAGCCTGAATCTCCCTCCGCTCCCACGCCCCAGCCCAGCGAGCGCCCTGCGGTCCGCACCGTGTTCATCGTCTCGGATGGCACCGGCATCACGGCGGAGACGTTCAGCCACTCCATCCTGGCCCAGTTCGAGATGCGCTTCCGCAAGGTGCGCATGCCCTTCGTCGATACCCCGGAAAAGGCACATATCGCCGTCGGCAAGATCAATGAGGCATTCCACAACGAAGGCGTGCCGCCCATTGTCTTCACTACGCTGGTCAACCAGGAAGCGAACAAGGCACTGCGCCGCGCCAAGGCGATGATCCTGGACATGTTCCAGACCTTCATCGAGCCGCTAGAGAAAGAACTGGGCCTGAAGTCCACCCATGCCATCGGCCGCTTCCACCAGAATGCGGACACCGAGGCCTACAAGAACCGGATCGAGGCGATCAACTTCTCGCTGGCGCATGATGACGGCCAGTCACACAAGAACCTGGAAGAAGCCGATGTGATCCTGGTGGGCGTGTCGCGCAGCGGCAAGACCCCGACCAGCCTCTACCTGGCCATGCAATACGGGCTGAAGGCGGCCAATTACCCGCTGATTCCCGACGATTTCGAGCGCGGCCGGCTGCCATCGGCGCTGTATGCGTTCAAGCCGAAGATCTTCGGCTTGTCGATCGATCCGCAGCGCCTGACCGAGATCCGCAACGAGCGCCGCCCCGGCAGCAAGTATGCAGCGCTGGAAAACTGCCGCTATGAGGTCAACGAGGCCGAGGCGATGATGCGGCGCGAAGGGATCAAATGGCTCTCTTCCACGCACAAATCGATTGAAGAGATCGCGACCACGATCCTGCAGGAGATCAAGGTCGATCGCGACAACTACTGAGCAAAAAGCGGCCGTTCAGGCCGCTTTCTCCTTGCGCTGCCGGCGCAGCCTCAGGCGGCGCGCCGCTGGCGCACTGCCTCGAACAGGCAGATCGCGGTCGCCGCCGCCACATTCAGCGATTCCAGCCCGCCCGGTTGCGGGATGCCCACCTTGCACGTGACGTGTGCCATCCAGCCGTCGCTGACCCCTGCCCCCTCATTGCCGACCACCCAGGCCACCGGCCCGCGCAGATCGGTATCGAACACCGCGGCATCGGCATGCGACGAAGTCGCCAGCAGCGGCACCGCGAGGCGGGGCGCCAGCGACTCAAGCGTGCAGTGCTCGACGATATTCAGGTGAAAGTTGGCACCCATGCCGGCACGCAGCGTCTTGACCGACCAGGCAAAGGCACAGCCAGTGGCAAGGAAGGCATGCTCGATGCCGGCGGCGGCCGCGCTGCGCAGGATCGACCCGACATTGCCGGCATCCTGCACCCCGTCCAGGATGATGCAGTCTTGTTCGATGCGCGCCGGCAGGTGGCCGACCGGCGTCTCGATCACCAGCATCAGGTCGATGCCATTGACCACGCCGCTGATCTGCGTGAACAGTGCATCGGCCAGCACAACCACGCGCTCGGCCTCGATCAGCGCCAGCACTGGCGCCACCTCGGCGTGGTCATAGTGGCGCTCTGACACCAGGCAGGTGACGGGCTGGCCGCGTGCTGCGACGTAGGCCTGCGCCAGGTGCACGCCGTCGAGCAGCGACTGCCCGGCCTTGCGGCGTTGGTGCGTGGAAGTGGCCAGGGCCTTCAAATGCTTGAACAGCGCGTTGTCGCGCGAGGTGACGTGCTTCACGATGCGGGGATGAGGTAGGTGCGCTTCACTGCGCGACCGTGACCGAAACCGAGGCGGTGACCTCAGTCACTTCGGCCACTGCGGTCATGCCGGTGAACATGGGCCGCTGCTCCAGCGCCTCGCGCACGGGCGCAAATGATCGGCGGTGGTGCGGCGTGGCGCCGAACTCAGCCAGCGCGGCCAGGTGCTGCGGCGTGCCATAGCCGACGTGCGAATCGAAGCCGTATTGCGGATAGCGCTCGTGCAGCAACATCAGTTCGCGGTCGCGCGCCACCTTGGCCAGGATCGACGCGGCCGAGATCGCCCTGACCAGCGCATCGCCCTTGACGATGGCTTCCACCGGGAACGGCACCTGCGGGCAGCGGTTGCCGTCGACCTGGACCAGGTCCGGCACGATGCCGCTGGCGGCCAGTCCCTGCACGGCACGCTGCATTGCCAGCATGCTGGCGTGCAGGATGTTGAGCGCGTCGATCTCCTCGACCGTGGCGAAGGCAATATGCCAGCCCAGCGCGCGTTCGCAGATCTTGTCGTAGAGTTGCTCGCGCTTGGCGGCGGTCAGGATCTTGGAGTCAGCCAGGCCGCGGATCGGACGCTTCGGATCCAGCACCACGGCGGCGGCATAGACCGGCCCGGCCAGCGGTCCCCTGCCCGCTTCATCGACGCCGCACAGGCGCTGCACGGCGGCAGCGGCCGGGGCAAGATCCAGCCCCATCTGCGGCGATTCAGCATCGCGACGCGCCATCAGACGGTCCCCCGGCTGTGCATCAGGTCCACCACCACATCGGCGGCCAGTTGCGCGGTATTGCACTTGAGCGTCTCGTGCATGCGGGTGAAATGCTCGTAGAGGAAGGCGGTGTTGCCCTCGTCGTTGAGCTGCAGCAGCGTTTCGCGGGCCAGCGCCTCGGGCGTGGCATCGTCCTGCAGCAGTTCCGGCACGACGAAGCGCCCTGAAAGGATATTAGGCAATCCCACGTACGGCAGGTAACCCTGCCGCTTCATGATCTGCGCGGTCAGCCAGGGCACCTTGTACGAGATCACCATGGGCTTCTTGTACAGCGCCGCTTCCAGCGTGGCGGTGCCGCTGGCCAGCAGTACCACGTCGGCCGCTTCCATCGCCTGGTGCGACTTGCCGTCGACGATGGTCAGGCGCAGTTCGGGATACTGCGCGTGCAGCGCTTCGATAATGGCGCGCAGCGGCGGGCTCGCCGCGGGCAGCACGAACGCCAGGTTCGGGTCCATGCGCTGCATTTGCGCCATCGCCGCAAAGAAGGTGGCGCCAAGGTTGCGTACCTCGGACTGGCGGCTGCCCGGCAGCACCGCCACCACCCGGTGCCCGGCGGGCAGGCCGAGCTCGGCGCGGGCACCGGCGACGTCAGGCACCATCGGGATCACATCGGCCAGCGGATGGCCCACGTAGGTCGCGGGAATGCCGGCCTTGGCGTAGATCTCCGGCTCGAACGGGAACAGGCACAGGATGTGGTCGACCGCGCGCGCGATGGTGCGGATGCGCCCGCCGCGCCAGGCCCAGATCGACGGGCTGACAAAATGCACCACCGGGATGCCGGCACGGCGCAGCGGCACTTCCAGGCCGAAATTGAAGTCCGGGGCGTCAACCCCGATAAAGCACTGCGGCGGATTGGCCAGCAGCCAGTCGCGCACCGCGCGCCGCGTGGCCAGGATCTCGCGCAGCGAGCCCAGGACCTCGACATAGCCGTTGACCGACAGTGTCTCCATCGGCCAGCGCGAGGTGAAGCCCTGCGCCATCATGCGCTTGCCGCCGATGCCGGCGTACTCGACCGTATCGCCCAGGCGGGACTGCAGCCCGCCCATCATCAACGATGCCAGCAGGTCGCCTGAGGCCTCGCCGGCCACCATGGCAATGGTGCCGCGCTGGTCCGCGGCGCTACCGTTGCCCGTGGGCAAGCCACCCCGAATTGCGGCGTCGACCATTGCGGTCCGGCCTCAGCGTACGATGCCGCGCTGGGTGGCGGCAAGGAAGTCGACAAACGCTTGCAGCGGCGCTGCCGTGCCTGCATCAGCCTGGCCCAGCAAGGCCACGATCTCGTTGCGCGCCTCGTCGAAGCTGAGGTCGGACTTGTAAAGCAGCTTGTAGGCCTGGCGCAGCGCGGCGATCTGGCCCGCATCGAAGCCGCGGCGGCGCAGCCCCTCGACATTGACACCGTGCGGCGTGGCCTTGTTGCCGCTCTTGTCGCTGGCGGCGATCACGAACGGCGGCACGTCCTGCACCAGCGCCGAGGCGCCACCCAGCATCGCATGGGCGCCGATGCGCACGTACTGGTGCACGCCGCTCATGCCGCCCAGGATCGCCCAGTCGCCCACTTCCACATGGCCGGCGATCTGCGCGTTGCTGGAAAACACGGTGTGGTTGCCGACCGTGCAGTCATGTGCGATATGCACGTAGGCCATGATCCAGTTGTCGTTGCCAAGGCTGGTCAGGCCGCGGTCCTGCACCGTGCCGGTGTGGATCGTGGTGAATTCGCGGATAGTGTTGCGGTCGCCGATCTCGAGCCGGGTCGGCTCATTGCGGTACTTCATGTCCTGCGGCACGCCGCCGACCGATGCGTAAGGGCCGATCGTGTTGCCCTCGCCGATCGTGGTGTAACCCTCGACCGTCGTATGCGAGCCGATCCGGGTACCGCTGCCGATCCGCACATTGGCGCCAACGATGGAGAACGGGCCGACGGTCACGTCGGATGCCAGCTCTGCCTTCGGGTCAACCAGTGCGGTGGGATGGATTTGCGTCATACGTCTGTCCTCTGGTGTGTCTGGTGAAGGATGGGCCCATGCGCGGGGCAAAGGTTCCCGTCCGGGCCGCTCGCACCCGTCAAACGGGGCGCGGCGGACGGCCTGCGGCGGTGCCGCGGGCCGTGCTCGGCCTCACTCGGCCTGCTTCACGGTGCACATCAGCTCGGCCTCGCAGGCCACCTTGTCGTCCACCGTGGCGAACGCCTTGAACTTCCAGATGCCGCGGATATAGCGTTCGACTGTCACGTTCATGTGCAGCTGGTCGCCCGGGTACACCACCTGCTTGAAGCGGGCCCCGTCGATGCCGACAAAGTAGTACAGCGCGTCTTCCTTGCGCTCCATGTCGGCGCCGAAGGTCAGCAGGCCGGCCGACTGCGCCAGCGCTTCCAGGATCATCACGCCAGGCATCACCGGATGCCCCGGGAAATGGCCCTGGAAGAACGGCTCGTTCATGGTGACGTTCTTCAGCGTCTTGATGCGCTTCTGCGGATCGAACTCCAGCACGCGGTCGACCAGCAGCATCGGATATCGATGCGGCAGCAGCTTGAGGATCTTGCGAATGTCGATGTCGGCTGCGGTCATGATGATTTCTCTTAGTCTTGTGAGGGTTGGGACCCGGCGGCCTGGCCGCGCAGGCGGCGTTCCAGCGCCACCACCCGTTCGCGCAGCCTGGTCAGGCCGCGCACGATGGCTGCATTGCGTTCCCACTCGCCGTGCGGCAGGAACGGGAAGACGCTGGTGAAATGCCCCCCGGGCTTGGTAATGGATTTGGTGATCGAGGTGCCGCCCGACACCGTGGTGCGGTCGGCAATATTCAGGTGGCCGGAAAAATTGGCCGCCCCGCCGATCACGCAGAAGCGCCCGATGCGCGTGCTGCCCGATACCGCGGCGCAGCCTGCGATGACCGTATGGGCCCCGACACGCACGTTATGCGCGATCTGCACCTGGTTGTCGATCTTGCAGCCGTCCTCGATCACGGTGTCGGCCATGGCGCCGCGGTCGATTGCCGTATTGGCGCCGACCTCCACGTCATTGCCCAGCACCGCGCGTCCCGTTTGCGGGATCTTGACGTATTCCACGCCGGTTGTGCTGATGTCCGGCGCAAAGCCAAAGCCGTCCGCGCCGATCACCACGCCGCTGTGCAGGATGGCGCGGGCGCCGACCACGCAATGGTGGTAGACCGAAACATTGGCATAGAGCAGCGAATCGTCGCCGATCTCTGCCTGCGCGCCGACATAGCCGTTGGCCAGGATGCGCACCCGCTCGCCCAGGCGCGCGCCGCGCTCGATGACCACGTTGGGGCCGATGTAGCACGAAGCCGGCACCACCGCGTCGGGCGCAACGGTCGCGCGCGGATCGATGCCGGTGCGGGTATCGGTGTTGGCCGCGCGGTCGAAACGCTGCGCCACGCGGGCAAAGCATACGTAGGGATTGCGCGCCACCAGCCAGTTGCGGCCGTCCGCCCTGCCCTCGGCGCGAACGCGCTCGAGGTCGGCTGCCGAGACAATCACGGCGCCGGCCTGCGAATCCAGCGCCTGCTGCAGGTAGAGCGGATTGGACAGGAACGAGAGCTCGCCCGGTCCGGCCTGGTCCAGGGGAGCCAGGCCGACGATCGCCAGGTCGGGGTCACCCACAACCTGCGCGCCGTTCTCGGTGGCGAGCTGACCCAGTGTGGGTGTCTGCATGGCGGTACTTCCTAAAAAAACGAAAGACGAAAGAACGTGAGAACCGGTGCGGCTTAGCGGGCGCCGGCGTTCAGCGCCTTCATCACGTCGTCGGTGATGTCGATGCGCGGGTTCACGTACACCGCTTCCTGCACGATCAGGTCGTACTTGCGCTGCTCGGCCAGCTGGCGGATCACGCGGTTGGCGCGCTCCAGCACCTGTGCCAGTTCTTCATTGCGGCGCTGGTTCAGGTCCTCGCGGAACTCGCGCTGCTTGCGCTGGAACTCGCGGTCCATGTCAGCCACTTCGCGCTGGCGGCGCTGGCGGTCGGAGTCGGCCAGCACGGCCGTGTCCTTGTCGAGCTTGTCGGCCATGCCCTTGATCTTCTGGGCCATGTCCTGCAGCTCGCGGTCGCGCTTGGAGAATTCCTGCTCCAGCTTGACCTGGGCAGCCTTGGCCGGCTGCGAGTCGCGCAGGATCCGTTCGGAGTTCACGGCGGCAATGCGCGCCTCCTGGGCCGAGGCCGGCACCGCGGCGCAGATGGCAGCCGTGGCGAGCGCGGCGGCGCCCAGGGATTTGACCAGTTTGGATGTTGTAATCATTTGAATCAGATCCTTTATCAGAATCAGAATGCCGTGCCGATCTGGAACTGGAAGCGCTGGACCTTGTCATTGGTGTCGCGTTTGAGCGGGAAGCCCATGCTGATCTTCAGCGGGCCAATCGGCGACAACCACGACATGCCAAAGCCGGTCGAGTACTTCAGCTCGCTGAAGCTCAGCGGCTGACCTTCCTGGTAGACATTACCGAAGTCAAAGAACGTGAACAGGCGCAGCGTGCGGTCCACGCCCGAGCCCGGCAGCGGGAAGATGAACTCGACGTTGCCGATCATCTTCGAGGCACCGCCCACCGGGTTGCCATTCTGGTCCTTCGGGCCCAGCGTGCTGGTCTGGTAGCCGCGCACCGAGCCGATACCGCCGGCGTAGAAGTACTTGAACACCGGGAACGGAGTGTTGCCATAGCCGTGGCCATAAGCGACTTCGCCGTTCAGTGCCAGCGTGAAGGACTTCGAGATCGGATAGAAGTACTGCTGCTGCACGCTGGCGCGGTAGTACTGCGTATCGCCGCCCGGCAGGCCGACTTCCAGGTTGGCCTGGGTGTACGGGCCCTTGGTCGGCACCAGCGCGCTGTCGCGGCGGTCACGTGCCCAGCCGATGGTGAACGGGAAGTTGTTGATGCCGTCGCCGCTCTGCTTGCCGATCTTGTTCAGCCAGTCGGTGTACTGGGTCGGCGTGTTGACCGACGTATATACCTGGGTCCGTTCGTAGCCGATGCCGAAGAACACCGTATCGACTTCCGAGAACGGCACGCCGAACTTGAAGCCACCGCCGGCGGACACGATCTTGTAGTCCTGGTCGCCGGTGTAGTACAGCGGGCGCGAAGTACGGTAGTAAATGTCGGTCGAGCGGCTGATGCCGTCCACCGTGAAATACGGGTCGTACTGCGTCAGCGCGATGGTACGGAACGACTTGGCGGTGTTCACGTCCAGGCCCAGGCTGGTGCCGGAGCCGAACACGTTGTCCTGGCGCAGGCCGGCCTGCAGCACCAGCTTGTCGGTGGACGAGAAGCCCACGCCCAGGCTGATCTGGCCGGTCGGCTTTTCAGTCACGTTGACGTTCACATCGACCTGGTCGGGCGCGCCCGGCACGTCTTCGGTGGTGATGTTGGTGTCGGTGAAGTAGCCGGTACGGTTGATACGGGCTTGCGACTGCGTGAGCTTCTCGCTGTCGAACCACGAGCTTTCCATCTGGCGCATCTCGCGGCGCACCACTTCGTCGCGGGTCTTGCTGTTGCCCACCACGTTGACGCGGCGCACGTAGACGCGGCGGCCCGGGTCGACCATCAGGGTCAGCGCGACTTCACGCTTTTCCTTGTCGATCTGCGGTTGCGGGTTGATGGTGGTGAACGCGTAGCCGTAGGTGCCCAGCAGGTCGGTGATGGCCTTGGTGCTCTGCGTCAGCTTCTCGGACGAGAAAATATCGCCCTTCTTCAGCTGCAGCAGTTTTTCCATTTCCTCCTGCTTGCCGAGCAGCTCGCCCGCCAGGCGCACGTCGGACACCTTGTACTGGTCGCCTTCCTTGATGTTCAGCGTCAGGAAGATGTCCTTCTTGTCCGGCGTGATCGACACCTGGGTCGATTCGATCGCGAACTCCAGATAGCCGCGGTTCAGGTAGAACGAGCGCAGCGCTTCCAGGTCGGCGGTCAGCTTCTGCTTGGAATACAGGTCGTTCTTGGTGTACCAGGACAGCCAGTTCGGCGTGGACAGCTGCATCTCGTCGCGCAGCGCGCTTTCCTTGAAAGCCTTGTTGCCGACGATATTGATCTGGCGGATCTTGGCGACCGGACCCTCTTCGACGTTGAACACGACCGAGACGCGGTTGCGGTCCACCGGCGTGATCGTGGTCTGCACGTCGGCGGCATAGTAGCCGCGCGCGACGTACTGGCGCTTGAGCTCCTGCTCGGCCTTGTCGATCAGTGCCTTGTCGTAGTAACGGGCTTCGGCCACGCCAACGGCACGCAGCGAACGGCGCATCGTGTCCTTGTCGAATTCCTTGATGCCGACGAATTCGAGCTGCGAGATCGCCGGCCGCTCTTCGACCTGGACCACCAGCACGCCTTCCTCGGCGCGGATCTGCACGTCCTTGAAGAAGCCGGTATTGTAGAGGGCACGGATGGCGTCGGCGCCCTTGTCGTCGGTGAAGGTTTCACCGACACGCACCGGCAGGTAGCCGAACACGGTACCCGGCTCGACGCGTTGCAGGCCCTCAACGCGGATGTCCCTGACGACGAACGGATCGGCAGCCCAGCCCGCCGGGCTCCAGGCTGCAATAACGGCACTCGCCAGCAAGCCCAGCGAAATGCGCTTATGTCTGATCAATGTTGATCCCCTCTTTGATTCCATCCAGGATTGCGCTCCGATGCCTTATTGGACTGCGCCTGGCAAATGGCGTCCCTGGCGACGGTGCCCGACGACACCACCGCCCCCTTGCCGACACACGTTTCTAGCCGTTCGCCAGAAACATTCGGCTGACGTCATTGAACAAAGCGAGCGAAGTCAGGAGCAAGATGCAAGCGATGCCAACCTTCTGCAGCATTGCCTGCCAGTGGTCTGGGACGGGCCGGCCAGTCAAAAATTCCACGCAATAATACAGCAAATGCCCCCCATCCAGAACCGGAATGGGTAACAAATTGAGTACACCAAGGCTTACGCTGACCAGTGCCAGGAAGCTGACAAAGGCCTGCAGGCCAAGGTTTGCGGCACGCCCCGCGTAGTCCGCCACGGTCAGCGGACCGCTCAGGTTCTGCAGCGAAGCCTGCCCCACCAGCATCTTGCCCAGCAGCTTGAGCGAGAGCGCGCTGGTGTCCCAGACCTGGCCGGCCGCGCGCACCAGTGCTTGGTCCGGCCGGTAGCGCACGGTTTCCATCTGCACCGCCTGGCTGAGCGCCGCGCCGAGCTTGCCCGCCGGCACCGGGGTGGCGCCGCTCGCGTGCTTGGCGCCATCACGCGCCACGGCGGTGTCGAGCGTCACCGGCACGTCCAGGCGCTTGCCGTCGCGCTCGATGCCCAGTGTCACGGTCTGGCCGGGCTGGCTGCGCACCGCCTTGATCAGCGCGCTGGCCTGCGTGAGCGGGCTGCCCTGCCAGGCAACGATGCGGTCGCCCTGTTTGAGTCCGGCGCGCTCGGCGGCCGAGTCCGGCAGCACCTCGGTGATCGTCACCGGCCCGCCTTTCAGGTTCAGGCCGAGCGTGGCCAGCGGATCCTGTTCGGGATTGCCGCCGGTATTGGGCAGGCGCGGCAGCGCGACGTCGCGCTCTGCCCCGTCGGCGCCGCGCACGCGCAGCACGGCGCGCGTATCGCCAAAGCCCTCGGCGAATACGGCCATGCGCAGGTCATTCCAGGAGCGCACCGCTTCGGTATGGCCATTGGCGGTCAGCGACAGCACCCGGTCGCCTTCGCGCACGCCGGCCTGCGCCGCCATGGTGCCTGCCGCGGGCGCGGCCACCACCGGCACGGGCTCGCGCATGCCGCCGGCAAAGAGCGCGAAATACAGCACGATTGCCAGCGCAAAATTGGCCAGCGGGCCAGCCGCCACGATCACGAAGCGCTTGCCGACCGGCTGGCGGTTGAAAGCCCGCGGCAGGTCGGCCGGGTCGATCGGCGTATCGCGCTCGGGATCGACCTCGCGCTCGTCCAGCATCTTGACGTAGCCGCCCAGCGGGATCGCCGCCACCGTCCATTCAGTCCGGTCGCGGCTCTTGGAAATCCAGCGCACCAAGGGCCGCCCGAAGCCGATCGAGAAACGCAGCACCTTCACGCCGCAGGCGCGCGCGGCGAGGTAGTGCCCCATTTCGTGCACATAGATCAGCACGCACAGGGCAACGATGAAAGCGAGTACGGTTTGCATGGAGTCGGGACGTCGGTAACGATGGCTGGACGGGCGCGCCGGACCCCGGGGGACCCGGGGCCGCCGCAGCCGCTATTGTCGCAGATGCGGCAAGCCGCCCCGCCGGATCAGCGCTTTGCAGCCAGGGCGGCCACGCCGGCGCGTGCCGCCTTGCGCGCCAGCGCGTCAGCTGACAGCACCGCTTCGAGCGTATCGGCAGGCCCTTGAGGTGCTGCCTCAAGCACCTGCCGGACGATGCCGGCAATGTCCGTGAAGCGCACTTTGCCGCCCAGGAATGCCTCGACCGCCACCTCGTTGGCCGCATTGAGGGCCGCCGGCGCCACTCCGCCAGCGCGCAGTGCATCGAAAGCCAGGCCCAGGCACGGGAAGCGCACCAGGTCCGGCTTCTCGAAGTGCAGGCCTCCGGCCACCGTCAGGTCCAGCGGCGTCACGCCCGCGTCGATCCGCTCCGGATACGCCAGGCCATAGGCGATCGGCGTGCGCATGTCCGGGTTGCCCAGCTGCGCCAGCACCGAGCCATCGGTGTAGGCCACCATCGAATGCACGATGCTCTGCGGATGGATCAGTACCTCGATGCGCTCGGCCGGGGCGCCGAACAGCCAGTGCGCCTCGATGACCTCGAGGCCCTTGTTCATCATGGTGGCGGAGTCGACCGAGATCTTGCGGCCCATGACCCAGTTGGGGTGGGCACAGGCCTGGTCGGGGGAAATATCGTGCAGCGTGGCCGGGTCGCGCGTGCGGAACGGCCCGCCCGACGCGGTCAGCAGCACCTTGGCCACGCCCCGGCCGTAGCGCGGATCGTCGGCCGGCAGGCACTGGAAGATGGCGTTGTGCTCGCTGTCGATCGGCAGCAGCGTGGCGCCGTGCTCGCGCACCGCATCCATGAAGATGCGGCCAGACATCACCAGCGCTTCCTTGTTGGCCAGCAGCACGCGCTTGCCGGCACGTGCTGCCGCCAGCGTCGGGCGCAGGCCGGCGGCGCCGACGATGGCGGCCATTACCGAATCGGTCTGCGCATCGGCGGCCACGGATTCCAGCGCGGCTTCGCCGTGGCTGACCTCGGTCTTCACGCCGGCATCGCGCAGCAGCGTTTCCAGTTCGCGCGCTGCCTCTGCAGTCCCCACCACGGCGCGGGCCGGGCGGAATTCAATGCACTGGTCAGCCAGCTTGCGCACCTGCCGGTGGGCGGTCAGCGCATGCACCGCATAGCGGTCGGCATGGCGCCTGATGACGTCGAGCGTGCTTTCGCCAATGGAGCCGGTGGCGCCCAGGATGGTAATGCGATGCATAGCAGACGGCTTCAGAGAAAAATCAGCATCAGGGCGGCCAGCGGGAACACTGGCAGCAAGGCGTCGATCCGGTCCAGCACGCCGCCATGGCCGGGCAGCAGCCGGCTGCTGTCCTTCCTGCCGACCTGGCGCTTGAGCAGCGATTCGAACAGGTCGCCGACCACGCTCGCCGCGACCAGCAGCGTGGTCAGCACCGCCACATAGGCCAGCCCGCCACGATCGCCCATCGCGGAGAACCACGTCGGTGCAAAGGCATGGGTGGCGGCGAGCGCCAGGCCGATCACCAGCGCCAGCAGCCAGCCGCCGATGGCGCCCTCCCAGGACTTGCCCGGGCTGATGCCAGGCGCCAGCTTGCGCCGGCCGATGGCCTTGCCGGTGAAATACGCGCCGATATCGGCCGCCCACACCAGCACGGCCGCGGTCAGCAGCACGCCGATGCCGGCCCCGCGCAGGATCATGGTGGCATGGGCGAACGCGGGCAGCATCACCAGCCCCAGCAGCGCGCCCAGAGCGGTAAACGACGGCGTCGCGGTGCGCACGCCGCGCGCCAGCAGCACCACCGCGACGCCCCAGCAGACCACCGCGGCTTCCAGCAGCCAGGTGATGGCGTGGCGCAGCGGCAGGTCATGCCAGGCAATGGCCGCGATCAGGCACGCCAGCGCATAGACATAGGGCCACGGCCCGCGCAGCCCGATCAGGCGGCCGAATTCCCAGCCGGCCAGCAGCACGATCACGGCCACCAGCCCGGCCAGTGCCGCGGGCGGCGCCAGGAACAGGATCGGCAGGATCAGCAGCAACAGGCACAGTGCGGTGATGACGCGGGTGAGGAGCATGCGCTGCAGTCCCGTGAGAGGTTGGAGTTGCCAGGGTCAGGCGGTACCCGATAGACCCGGGGCGACCAGCTGTGCGCTGGTGCGGCCGAAACGGCGTTCGCGCTGGCGGTACGAGGCGAAGGCCTTGTCCAGTTCCGCGGCGTCGAAATCCGGCCAGAAAACGTCGGTGAAATACAGCTCGGAATACGCCAGCTGCCACAGCAGGAAGTTGCTGATGCGCTGTTCGCCGCCGGTGCGGATGAAGAGATCCGGCTCCGGCGCATAGGCCATCGCCAGGTGCGGCGCCAGCGCCGATTCGTCGATCGAGGCCGGGTCGAGCATGGGCGAGCGCGCCAGCATCTTGCGCATGGCCTGCAGCAGGTCCCAGCGGCCGCCGTAGTTGGCGGCGATGGTCACGGTCAGGCCGGTGTTGCCGGCCGTGCGCGCCTCGGCATCGCGGATCATCTGCTGGATGCGGGGGCTGAAGCGGTCCAGGTCGCCCACCACCCGCAAGCGGATGTTGTTGGCGTGCATCTTCACCACTTCGCGCCGCAGGGCCATCATGAACAGCCGCATCAGGAACGAGACCTCGTCCGCCGGGCGCCGCCAGTTCTCGGAACTGAAGGCGAACAGCGTCAGGAACTGCACGCCACGGGCGGCGCTGGCTTCGACCACCGCACGCACCGCGTCCAGCCCCCGGGAATGCCCGGCAACGCGCGGCAGGTGCCGCTGGGTCGCCCAGCGGCCGTTGCCGTCCATGATGATGGCAACGTGGCGGGGGACGTAGGAGGTATCGGGTACGTCGAGCGTTGAACTGATGTGCTGCATGATGGCAGACGGTCGTTGACTGCCCCGGCCATGCCGGGACGGGGTCAGACCGTCATGATCTCCTTCTCTTTCTCGGCGACCATCTTGTCGATCTCGGCCACGTACTTGTCGGTCAGCTTCTGCACTTCGTCCTGGCCACGGCGCTCGTCGTCCTCGGAGATGGTCTTGTCCTTGACCAGCTTCTTGAACTGCTCGTTGGCATCCCGGCGCAGGTTGCGCACGGCAACCTTGGCGCCCTCGGCCTCTCCCTTGACGACCTTGGTCAGCTCCTTGCGGCGCTCTTCGGTCAGTGCGGGCATCGGCACGCGGATCACTTCACCCATGGTGGCCGGGTTCAGGCCCAGGTCGCAGTCGCGGATGGCCTTCTCGACCGCGCCCACCATCTTCTTTTCCCAGGGCTGTACCGTGATGGTACGCGCATCGGCCAGGCCGACTGCCGCGACCTGGCTGATGGGAACCATCGAGCCGTAGTAGTCCACCTGAACGTGGTCGAGCAGGCCGGTGTGGGCACGGCCGGTGCGGATCTTCGCCAGATCGGCCTTGAAGGCTTCGATCGACTTCTGCATTTTCTGCTCGACGCTCTTCTTTGTGTCGGCGACGCTCATTTTTACCTCCGGAAATCAGCCAACCATGATCCCCCTGGCGGGGATCGAAAATGAATCATTCTACTCTTTGCCCGGCCAGATACCAGCAGCCCGGCGTCTGGCGCCCTGCCTCAGACGTGCACCAGCGTACCTTCGTCCTCGCCCAGGATGATGCGCTTGAGCGCGCCCGGCTTGACGATCGAGAACACCCTGATCGGCAGCTTCTGGTCGCGGCACAGGGCGAAGGCGGTGGCGTCCATCACTTGCAGATTGCGCGAGATGGCCTCGTCGAAGCTGATAGTGGTGTAGCGCGTCGCGCTCGGGTCCTTCTTGGGGTCGGCGGTGTACACGCCGTCCACCTTGGTCGCCTTGAGCACGACCTCGGCACCGATTTCCGAACCGCGCAGCGCGGCGGCGGTGTCGGTGGTGAAGAACGGGTTGCCGGTGCCGGCGGCGAAGATCACCACCTTGCCCTCTTCCAGCTGGCGGATCGCGCGCGGGCGGATATAGGGCTCGACCACCTGGTCCATGCGCAGCGCGGACTGCACGCGGCCTTCGATATTGGCATGGCGCATCGCGTCCTGCAGCGCCAGTGCGTTCATCATGGTGGCCAGCATGCCCATGTAGTCCGCGGTGGCGCGGTCCATGCCGGCGGCGCCGCCGGCGACGCCGCGGAAGATGTTGCCACCGCCGATGACCACCGCGACCTGCACGCCGAGCTTCACGATCTCGGCAATGTCGTTCACCATCGCCTCGATGGTGGCGCGGTTGATGCCGAAGGCATCTTCGCCCATCAGGGCTTCACCGGACAATTTCAGAAGGACGCGCTTGTAGGCTGGCATGTTCACCCTCGGACAGGAGCAAATCGCTCGGTTGAGACGATCTTGAGTCGTATGTTTTGGCACCGGCGGCACGGATCCTCGTGCCGCCGGCGGAAGAAAGCCGGTTTTCGGGGTGCCCCGGACTGCCGGACCACCACGGAAACTGGCTGCTGCAGTGCAACGCGGCATGCGCGGCGTCGCACTACTTATGCAGAGGGGCACCTTACGGCGCCCCTGCGGCATTATAGGCGCCCGGACCAGCCCGAACGGGCAGTCCGCGGCGCCCCGGACATCAGCCCTTCTGGGCAGCGGCCACCTGGGCGGCCACTTCAGCGGCGAAGTCGTCCTGCTTCTTCTCGATGCCTTCGCCCACCACGAACAGGGTGAAACCCTTCACGGTCGTGTTGGCGGCCTTCAGCATCTGCTCAACCGTCTGCTTGTCGTTCTTCACGAACGGCTGGTTGAACAGCGAGACTTCCTTCAGGTACTTCTGCACCGAACCCTCGACCATCTTGGCGACGATTTCGGCCGGCTTGCCCGACTCGGCAGCCTTCTGCTCGGCAATGCTGCGCTCCTTGGCGATCAGGTCGGCGGGGACCTGCTCGGCGGACAGCGACACCGGCTTCATGGCGGCCACGTGCATGGCCACGTCCTTGGCGGCGGCTTCGTCGCCATCGAATTCGACCATCACGCCGATGCGGGTGCCGTGCAGGTACGAAACCAGCTTGCCGCCGTTGGCGTAGCGGGCAAAGCGGCGGATCGTCAGGTTCTCGCCGATCTTGCCGATCAGGGCGGTGCGGGTGGCTTCAACGCTCACGCCGTCGATTTCCAGCGCCGACAGGGCGGCCACGTCGGCCGGGTTCTGCTTGGCGATCAGTTCGGCGACCTTGGCCGAGAAAGCCAGGAAGTCGTCATTCTTGGAGACGAAATCGGTCTCGCAGTTCAGTTCGACCAGCACGCCGGTGGTACCGTCGATGAACGATGCGACCACGCCTTCAGCGGTCACGCGCGACGCGGCCTTGCTGGCCTTGTTGCCCAGCTTGACGCGCAGCAGCTCTTCGGCCTTGTCCAGGTCGCCGTCGGCCTCGGTCAGGGCCTTCTTGCATTCCATCATCGGCGCGTCGGTCTTCGCGCGCAGTTCTGCAACCATGCTTGCGGTAATTGCCGCCATTTGTCACTCCTTGAATGTTTCACGCCGGCTGCCGGCAGTCGCCCGCGGCACCCGGTCGGTGGGTCTACAGCACACCCGCGGCAGATACTGCCTGCGGCGGATGACAACAATTCAAATTCAAAAAAAGGGGGCGCCAGATGTGCCCCCTTTCTTATTGCCCTTCTTGCCCGGCTGCCGGCGTACCCCGGCTTTCGCCTTGCGCGCAGCCCGTGGTGACGGGCGGCAAGCGTTGCTTGTCTGTCGTGCGGTGACGTTGCGCGCTAGCGGGTTCCTTTCCGGCAATCAGGCGGCGGGCAATCAGCCTTCCTGCACTTCGACGAATTCGTCGTCGCCGCCGCGCGCGGCCTCGACCACTTCCTGCACGGCGTTGGCACGGCCTTCCAGGATCGCGTCGGCCACACCGCGCACGTACAGGGCCACGGCCTTGCTCGAGTCGTCGTTGCCCGGGATCACGTAGTCGATGCCTTCCGGCGAGTGGTTGGTATCAACCACGCCGATCACCGGCACGCCCAGCTTGTTGGCTTCGGTCACGGCAATCTTGTGGTAGCCGACGTCGACCACGAAGATCGCGTCCGGCACGCCGCCCATATCCTTGATGCCGCCGATCGACTTTTCCAGCTTCAGCATCTCGCGCTCGAACATCAGCGCTTCCTTCTTGCTCATGGTGTCCAGCGCGCCGGCTTCCTTGGCGGCTTCCATGTCCTTCAGGCGCTTGATCGAGATCTTGACCGTCTTGAAGTTGGTCAGCATGCCGCCGAGCCAGCGGGCGTCGACGTAGGGCATGCCGGCACGGCCAGCTTCTTCAGCCAGGATTTCGCGCGACTGGCGCTTGGTGCCCACGAAAAGGATGGTGCCACGATTGGCTGCCAGCTGACGCACGTACTTCATTGCGTCCTGGAACATCGGCAACGTCTTTTCGAGGTTGATGATGTGGATCTTGTTGCGATGGCCGAAGATGAAGGGGGCCATCTTCGGGTTCCAGAAGCGGGTCTGGTGGCCGAAGTGGCAACCGGCTTCCAGCATTTCGCGCATGGTAACGGACATGTAAATCTCCAAAGGGTTAGGTCTGAAGCCCGCCCCGACATTCCTGAAAAGGAACACCCCGGATAGGCGGGCCAGCGATTTCAAACAGCAACAGGAATATCCTGCAAAATTCCGGCCTGGCGCACGCAATACTGCACTGCAACCAAGTCAGCCCGCTATTGTAGCAAAAAAAGTGCGGCCCGCTCAAGCCGCCCGGTGCCCTGGCGCCCTGCGGACTCAGCCCGGGACGGCCGCACACAGGCTGCGATCCGGCCCCGATGGTGCGATAATCCTACATTGACTTTCGATTTCGGCGCGGCCAGTGGCCTCGCCATCACTTTTTGGCGACGCAGCATGAGCATTCACCTGAACACCGCCGAAGACATCGCCCAGATGCGTGTGGCTTGCCGCCTTGGGTCCGAGGTCCTCGACTACATCACGCCCTTCGTCCAGCCAGGTATCACCACCGGCGAAATCGACCGCCTGTGCCACGCCTACATGCGTGAAGTGCAGGGCACGGTGTCGGCGTGCCTGAACTATGCTCCCCCCGGCTATCCGCCCTTCCCCGGCGCGATCTGCACCTCGGTCAACGACGTGATCTGCCATGGCATTCCGGGCGAACGCGTGCTGAAGAACGGTGACGCGATCAACCTGGACATCACGGTCATCACCAAGGAAGGCTACTACGGCGACAACAGCCGCATGTTCATTGTCGGCGAGGGCTCGATCCTGGCCAAGCGCCTGTCGCAGGTGACCTATGAATGCATGTGGAAAGGTATCGCGCAGGTTCGCCACGGCGCCCGCCTGGGCGACATCGGCCACGCCATCCAGGTACACGCCGAAGCCGCCGGCTACAGCGTGGTGCGCGAGTACTGCGGCCACGGCATCGGCAAGAATTTCCACGAAGACCCGCAGATCCTGCACTACGGCCGCCCGGGCACCGGCGCCGAGATCAAGGCCGGCATGATCTTCACCATTGAGCCGATGATCAACGCCGGCAAGCGCGATATCCGCACCATGCCCGACCAGTGGACGGTCAAGACCCGCGACCGCAGCCTGTCGGCGCAGTGGGAGCACACCGTGCTGGTCACGGAAACCGGCTACGAGGTCCTCACGGTATCGGCCGGGAGCCCGGCACCGCCGGCCTTTATCACCGATTCCGTCGCGGCCTGAGGCCGCACCGAAGCCAGGGGCGCCTGACCGGGCGCCTTTCTTTTTCCAGCCGTGCCCACCAACCCGCTCCCCGAGCCCGCCATCTCCATGGACACCACGCCGGAACTGCTGCTTGCCGCGCGCGTGCGCGATAAGCTCAAAACCGACAAGCAGGCGCTGTTTGCCGACTTCAACCTCAGCGCCAACGTCGGCACGCTGATCACGCGGCTGCGCCGCGCTGTCGACGCCGCGCTGGTGGAAGCCTGGCGCGGCCTGGAGATGCCCGCGGGCGCAGCGCTGGTGGCGGTGGGCGGCTATGGCCGCGGCGAGCTGCTGCCGTACTCCGACGTCGACGTGCTGCTGTTGCTACCCGCCGAGCCCGACCAGGACACCACCGGGCGCCTGGAGCGTTTTATCGGCCTGTGCTGGGACCTTGGGCTGGAGATAGGCTCTTCGGTGCGCACCGTGGACGATTGCATCCGCGAGTCGCGCCAGGACGTCACCATCCAGACCTCGCTGCTGGAAGCGCGGCTGCTGACCGGCAGCCGCAAGCTGTTCGAGTCGATGCGCACGCGCTACCTTGCAGACCTGGACCCGGCCGCGTTCTTCCAGGCCAAGCTGCTGGAAATGCGCCAGCGCCACGCCAAATACCAGGACACGCCCTACGCGCTCGAGCCCAACTGCAAGGAAAGCCCGGGCGGCCTGCGCGACCTGCAGGTGATCCTGTGGATGACCAAGGCGGCGGGCCTGGGCGACAGCTGGAAAGAACTGTTCGAGCGCGGCCTGCTGACGCAGCGCGAAGCGCAGGAGCTGGCGCGCAACGAGCGCCTGCTCAAGACCATCCGCGCGCGCCTGCACCTGGTGGCCGGCCGGCGCCAGGACGTGCTGGTATTCGACCTGCAGACCGCGCTGGCGGAGTCCTTCGGCTATCGCCAGACTACCAACAAGCGCGCCAGCGAACAGCTGATGCGCCGCTACTACTGGGCGGCCAAGGCAGTCACGCAGCTCAACAGCGTGCTGCTGCTCAATATCGAGGCGATGCTGTTCCCGAGCGAGTCACAGGTGACGCGCGTGCTCAACGAACGCTTTGTCGAGCGCCAGGGCATGCTGGAGATCACCAGCGACGACGTCTATGAACGCGACCCGCATGCGATCCTGGAAACTTTCCTGCTGTACCAGCGCACGCCCGGCGTGAAGGGACTGTCGCCGCGCACGCTGCGCGGGCTGTACAACGCGCGCACCGTGATGAACGCGGGCTGGCGCAACGATCCGGAGAACCGCCGCCTGTTCCTGGCCATCATGCAGGAGCCGCAGGGCATCACCCACGCGCTGCGCCTGTTGAACCAGACCAGCGTGCTGGGCCGCTACCTGATCAACTTCCGGCGCATCGTCGGCCAGATGCAGCACGACCTGTTCCACGTCTACACGGTGGACCAGCACATCCTGATGGTGGTGCGCAACATGCGCCGCTTCGCCATCGTCGAGCACACCCACGAGTTCCCGTTCTGCAGCCAGCTGATGGCCAGCTTCGACAAGCCGTGGGTGCTGTCGGTGGCAGCGCTGTTCCACGACATTGCCAAGGGCCGCGGCGGCGACCACTCAAAGCTTGGCACCGTGGATGCGCGCCGCTTCTGCAGGCTGCACGGCATTGCGCGCGAAGACGCCGACCTGATCTGCTGGCTGGTCGAGCACCACCTGACCATGAGCCACGTGGCGCAGAAGCAGGACCTGACCGATCCCGACGTGATCCACGCCTTTGCCCGCGTGGTCGGCAGCGAACGCTACCTGACCGCGCTCTACCTGCTTACCGTGGCCGACATCCGCGGCACCAGCCCCAAGGTATGGAACGCGTGGAAGGGCAAGCTGCTGGAAGACCTGTACCACATCACGCTGCGCGTGCTGGGCGGCGCGCGCGTGGATTCGCATTCGCTGTGGTCGCAGCGCAAGGAGGACACTATCTCCGAGCTGCGCCTGAAAGCCTTCGACCCGGCGCTGGGCAAGTCCCTGTGGGCACAGCTCGACGTGGCCTTCTTCCTGCGCCACGATTCGCACGATATCGCCTGGCTCACGCGCCACCTGTACAACAAGGTGGACAGCCCCACGCCGGTGGTCAAGGCACGCGTCTCCCCCGCCGGCGAAGGCCTGCAGGTGGCGGTCTACGTCAAGGACCAGCCCGACCTGTTCGCGCGCATCTGCGGCTATTTCGAGCGCAAGGCGTTCTCGATCCAGGACGCCAAGATCCACACCACGCGCCACGGCTACGCACTGGACACGTTCCAGGTCACCGACCCGGGCATGGCCGGCGACGGCGGCAACTATCGCGACATCATCGCGCTGGTCGAGCACGAACTGTGCGAGCGGCTGCGCCTGCAAGGCGCACTGCCCGAACCCACGCAGGGGCGGCTGTCGCGCCAGTCGCGCAGCTTCCCGATCAAGCCGCGCGTGGACCTGCGCCCGGACGAGCGCGGCCAGTATTACCTGCTGTCGCTGTCCGCCAACGACCGCACCGGCCTGCTGTACGCCATCGCCCGCGTACTGGCACGGCATCGCGTATCCGTCCACACGGCACGCATCAACACCCTGGGCGAACGCGTCGAAGACGTGTTCCTGGTCGACGGCAGCCGCCTGGCTGCCGACAACCGATTGCAGATTCAGCTTGAACAGGACTTGCTCGCCGCCCTCGCCATCTGAGGCGGGCGGGCAGCATCAACATATGACCGACAGCAATTCGCCGAAGCGCAAGACGCTAGGTATCAAGGCCGCCAGCGACACCGGCACGGCCGCGCGCAAGACCGGCACCCGCCCCGTGCGCGTGTCCGACCTGAACCGCAAGCGCGTGCAAGCCGTCTCCGAAGGCATCAAGCGCGCCCAGGAGCGCGCCGGCGGCAAGACCGGCGGCCGTCCGGCCCAGGGCGAGTCGCAGGCCGGCGCAGCCCAACGCGCCGCGCCCCGCGCGCCGCGTCCCGCTGACGGCGAACGCCAGGCACGCCCGCGCCGCCCGGAAGGTGGCGAGGCGCGTCCGCGCCGCTTCGGCGATGACGAAAGCCGTCCCCGCCGTTATGGCGACGACCGGGGTGAGGCACGTCCGCGCCGTTTCGAAGGCGGCGAAGCGCGCCCGCCGCGGCGCTTTGGCGACGACGACAACCGCCCGCGCCGCACTGGCGACGATCGCGGCGAGGCACGTCCGCGCCGTTTCGAAGGCGGCGAATCGCGCCCGCCGCGCCGTTTTGGCGACGACGACAATCGCCCGCGCCGCACTGGCGACGATCGCGGAGAGGCACGTCCGCGCCGTTTCGAGGGTGGTGATTCGCGCCCGCCGCGCCGCTTTGGCGACGATGACAACCGCCCGCGCCGCACTGGCGACGATCGCGGCGAGGCACGTCCGCGCCGCTTCGAGGGTGGTGATTCGCGCCCGCCGCGCCGCTTTGGCGACGATGACAACCGCCCGCGCCGCACTGGCGACGATCGCGGCGAGGCACGTCCGCGCCGCTTCGAAGGCGGCGAAGCGCGCCCGCCGCGCCGTTTCGAGGGCGGTGATTCACGTCCGCCGCGCCGTGCTGGCGAGGACAACAACCGTCCCCGCCGCTTCGAAGGCGCCGACTCGCGTCCGCGCCGTTATGGCGATGACGACCAGCGCCCGCGCCCCGCGCCGTCGGGCGAGCGCCGCCGTGAAGGCACCGCGCCGGCACGCCGCTTCAGCGACGCCGCCGACCGCATCCGCACCGCCGGCCCGGCACGCCAGCAGGCACCGGCCGCGCGCCAGGAAAAGCCCGCGCCCGCCCGCGCCGAGTCCAGCCACGACGACGGCCTGGTGCGCCTGTCCAAGCGCATGTCCGAACTGGGCCTGTGCTCGCGCCGCGAGGCCGACGAATGGATCCCGCACGGCTGGGTGCTGGTCGACGGCAAGCCCGTGACCGAACTGGGCAGCCGCATCCGCCCCGACGCCGAGATCGAGATCAAGCAGGAAGCGCGCTCCGAACAAGGCGAGCGTGTCACGGTGCTGCTGAACAAGCCGGTGGGCTACGTCTCCGGCCAGGCCGAAGACGGCTACGAGCCGGCCGCGGTGCTGTTTACCCCCGAGAACCAGTGGGAAGGCGACCCCACGCGCAAGCGCTTTGCCCCGTGGCAACGCAAGAGCCTGGCCCCGGCGGGCCGCCTCGATATCGACTCAACCGGCCTGCTGGTGCTGACGCAGGACGGCCGCGTCGCGCGCGCGCTGATCGGCGAGGATTCGACTGTCGAGAAGGAATACCTGGTGCGCGTGGTCTGGCACTCGCCGCAGGGCGTGGTCGAGCGCAATATCAGCGCGGAATTCCCGGCCGATGATCTCGAGCTGCTGCGTCACGGCCTGTCGCTGGATGGCGTGCCGCTCAAGCCGGCCAAGGTGAGCTGGCAGAACGAGGAGCAGCTGCGCTTCGTGCTGCGCGAAGGCCGCAAGCGCCAGATCCGTCGTATGTGCGAACAGGTCGGGCTGCAGGTGGTCGGCCTCAAGCGCGTGCGCATGGGACGCGTGGTGCTGGGGGATCTGCCGCCGGGCAAATGGCGATTCCTGGGACAGTTCGAGAAGTTCTGATTCCGGAATTTTCCGACGCAAAAAAACCGGTCCCCAGGACCGGTTTTTTTTGTGCCTTGCGCGGGTTCGATACCGCGCCGCACCGCGCGTCAATCGTCACTATTCGGCGGCAGATCCGGAAACAACACCTCGGTAAACCCAAACTGCCTGAAGTCCTTGATCCGCATCGGATAGAGGATGCCCTGCAGGTGGTCGTATTCATGCTGCACCACGCGCGCATGGAAGCCCTCAGCCACGCGTTCGATGCGGTTGCCCATCAGGTCGTGGCCGCTGTACTTCAGCCGCAGGTGGCGCGGCACCACGCCGCGCAGGCCGGGGACTGACAGGCAGCCTTCCCAGCCGTCCTCCATCTCGTCGGACTCCATTTCCAGCACCGGGTTGATCAGCACTGTCTTGGGCACGGTGGGCGCGTCCGGGTAACGCGGGTTGCGGTCGAAGCCGAAGATCACCACCTGCAGGTCCACGCCAATCTGCGGCGCGGCCAGGCCAGCGCCGTTGGCGTGGTCCATGGTGTCGAACATGTCTTCGATCAGCGTGCGCAGCTCCGGCGTATTGAAGCGCTCCACCGGCCGCGCCACCTGCAGCAGGCGCGGATCGCCCATCTTGAGAATCTCGCGGATCATGGTTGTTTCCCCGGTTATTCCTGTGCCGGCGCGGCGCCGGCTTCAGCCAGCAGCGCCAGCATGCCGGCCTCGTCCAGCACTGGCACGCCCAGCGCCTCGGCCTTGTCGAGCTTGCTTCCTGCCTCGGCGCCAGCGACCACGTAGTCGGTCTTCTTCGATACCGAACCCGCCACCTTGGCGCCGGCGGCTTCCAGCAGTTCCTTGGCGTCCTCGCGCGACATGGTGGGCAGCGTGCCGGTCAGCACGAAGGTCTTGCCCGACAGCGGCGCCGGGGCCTTGGCCACCGGCTCGCTTTCCGCCCAGTGTACGCCTGCGGCGCGCAGTTGTTCGATGACCTCGACGTTGTGCGGCTCGGCAAAGAAGTGCGCGATCGACTGCGCCACCACCGGGCCGACGTCGTTCACTTCCAGCAGCGCGGCTTCGTCGGCTGCCATCAGCCCATCCAGCTTGCCGAAATGCCTGGCCAGGTCCTTGGCGGTGGCTTCGCCCACATGGCGGATGCCCAGCGCGAAAATAAAGCGGTTCATGGTGGTCTCGCGCGACGCGTCGATCGCAGCCACCAGATTGGCCGCCGATTTGTCGGCCATGCGCTCCAGCGCGGCCAGCTTGGCCACGCCCAGCTTGAACAGATCCGCAGGCGTGCGCACGATGCCCTGGTCGACCAGTTGCTCGACCAGCTTGTCGCCCAGGCCTTCGATATCCATAGCGCGCCGCTGCGCGAAATGTAGCAGCGCCTGCTTGCGCTGCGCGGCGCAGATCAGGCCGCCGGTGCAGCGCGCGATGGCTTCGTCCTCGAGCTTCTCAATATGCGAGCCGCACACCGGGCAGGCGGTCGGCATCACGAAGGCGCGCGCGTCGGCGGGACGGCGCTCGGTCACCACGCCGACCACTTCCGGGATCACGTCGCCGGCGCGGCGCACGATCACGGTATCGCCGATATGCACGTCCTTGCGGCGGATCTCGTCCTCGTTGTGCAGCGTGGCATTGGTCACGGTCACGCCGCCGACGAAGACCGGCTTGAGCCGCGCCACCGGCGTGATCGCGCCAGTGCGGCCGACCTGCACTTCGATGTCCTCGACGATGGTGGTCATTTCCTGCGCAGGGAACTTGTGCGCCAGCGCAAAGCGCGGCGCGCGCGAGACAAAGCCCAGGCGCTCCTGCTCGGCCAGCGCGTTGACCTTGTAGACGACACCGTCGATGTCATACGGCAGCGCGTCGCGGCGCTGGCCGATATCGCGGTAGAAATCCAGCAGCCCCTGCGCGCCCTTCACCACCGCGCGGTCCTTGCACACCGGCAGGCCCAGCGCGGCAAAGCCGTCGAGCATGGCGCTGTGGGTGGGCGGACGGTCCACGCCCTGCAGCTCGCCCAGTCCGTAGGCGAAGAATGACAGCGGCCGCTTGGCGGTGATGCGCGGATCGAGCTGGCGCAGGCTGCCTGCGGCGGCGTTGCGCGGGTTGACGAAGGTCTTCTCGCCGGCCTCGGCCTGGCGTTCGTTGAGCTTGTCGAAGTCGCCGCGGTACATGAAGACTTCGCCCCGCACTTCAAGCACGGCGGGAGCCTGGCCGCGCAGCTTCAGCGGGATCGCCTTGATGGTGCGCACGTTGACGGTGACGTCCTCGCCGGTCTCGCCGTCGCCGCGGGTAGCGGCCTGCACCAGTCGGCCATCCTCATAGCGCAGCGACATGGCCAGGCCGTCGAACTTCAGGTCGCAGGCGTACTCGACTGCGTCGGCGGCGCTGAACAGGTCCTGCTCGCCGGCGGCGGGCGCGGTGCGGCCCAGGCCTTGCGCGCAGCGGCGGTCGAAGTTCAGTACGTCTTCATCCGCAAAGCCGTTGTTGAGCGACAGCATCGGCACGCGGTGGCGCACCGAGTCGAAGGCCGACAGCGGCTCGCCGCCCACGCGCTGGGTGGGCGAGTCCGGCGTCTGCAGTTCGGGATGTTCCAGCTCCAGCGCCTGCAACTCGCTGAACAGCGCGTCGTACTCGGCGTCGGGAATGGTCGGCGCGTCCAGCACGTAGTACTGGTAGTTGTGGCGATCCAGCTCGTCGCGCAGCCAGGCCACGCGCTTGGCGGCAGCTTCGGGCGGCAAGGCGCCGACGGGCGCGGAGGCATCTGCCTGCGCGCCGCGGTGTGTTGCGGTCATGACAGGCTCCGGCTAGATGCTGAACAGGCGCTGCGCCACCAACGACCCGGCCGGCATGCCGCGCGCTTCCAGCTTGTTGTACAGCGTTTCAAGCTGGCTGAAGATCGCGACGAACGAGGCTTCGGTCAGCGGCCGCATATTGTCGTCGACCAGTTGCGCGCCCATGCGCTGGGCCAGCGTGTGGCCGTACTCGCACATGGTCTTGAACGGCTTGGCGGCCTGGTCGGCCACCGGCACGTCGAGCAACAGCGTGATCTGGCGGCCGGCCTTGACGGTCAGGTCGTCGCGCAGGAAGTTGGTGTCGCCGAACTGCAGCGTGAACAGCGGACGCTGCACGCCCTCGGCGTTGGCCTGGTAGCGGATAAAGCGGGTGCCGTCGCGCGACAGCACCAGCCCGTCCTGCGTGGCCACGTTCTGCACGTACGCCGCCGACCACGGCGCGCCATCCGAGATCACGTTGACGCCCAGCTGCACGTCGCAGCCGGCGGCAAAGCTATCCAGCTCGCGCGCATTGGCGACGGTCTCGCTCATGTCCGGCAGGTCGGCCGAAGCATCGAGCGACTCGGCCAGCGACTCCACCGCGGTGATGAATTCCGAGAACTCCAGCGCGTTGAGCGGGCCGCCGCGGTTGGCCAGTTGCACGCCGACCTGCAGGTCTTCGTACTGGTGGCCGGCGGTGACCGGCTCCCATGCATTGGCTTCGGTGCGCAGGCCCTCGATATGGACCTGCTTGGTGCCGGCGCGGCGCAGCCGGCCGGTCAGCGGCAGGATGCGGTCACCGGAGGCCTTGCGCTCCAGGTGCAGGGGCACGATGCAGTCGATCAGGGGGTCGATCAGGGCTGGCGTGGGCTGGCCATCGGGCACGGCGGCCACCGGAGCCGGGGCCGGCGCGGGTGCAGGCGCGGGAACCGGGGCCGGAGTGGCCTCGGCTTCGGCCTCGTCCTCGGTGGCCTCGGCATGCGTCGCGGCGGCCGCGACGGACACTTCTTCGGCGACGACTTCGTCGGCGTCCGCGGTGCTTGCGGCGGCCGCTGCGGCCGCCGCCGCGTGGTTGTTGCCAGTCGCCACCGCGGCACCAGCCGTGGCCGTCGCCGGGGATAGCGTCGGCTCACGCCGCGGTGCCTGCTCGGCAGCGGCTTCGTGCAGGCGCGCGGCGGTTTCCGGCGCGGTGCTCTGGCCGACCACCGGCTCGCGCATCGGCGGCAGGTCGTCTTCGGGGCTGAGCTCGCGCGGGCGGCGCGCCTTGCGGATCTGCCACTGGTTGTAGCCGAACACCAGTACCACGAAAACCAGGCCCGCGACGATCAGCGCGGTCTGCAGGTCCATGTTCAGTTTCATGCTGCCTCCGCCATCGAAACCGCCGCGTCCATATCCACGGCCACGATACGCGAAACGCCCTGCTCCTGCATGGTCACGCCAATGAGTTGATGAGCCATTTCCATGGCAATCTTGTTATGTGAGATGAAAACGAATTGAGTCTTGTCCGACATGCGCGCCACCATATTGGCGTAGCGCTCGGTGTTGGCGTCGTCCAGCGGCGCGTCCACCTCGTCCAGCAGGCAGAACGGTGCCGGGTTGAGCTGGAACATGGCAAACACCAGCGCGATCGCGGTCAGCGCCTTCTCGCCGCCCGACAGCAGGTGGATGGTCGAGTTCTTCTTGCCCGGGGGCTGCGCCATCACCTGCACGCCGGCGTCGAGGATCTCCTCGCCGGTCATGATCAGGCGCGCCTGGCCGCCACCGAACAGCGACGGGAACAGCTCGCCGAAATGATGGTTGACCTGGTCGAAGGTGCCCTGCAGCAGCGCGCGGGTTTCCTGGTCGATCTTGGCGATCGCGTCTTCCAGCGTGTTGATGGCGTCGTTCAGGTCGGCCGACTGCGCATCGAGGAAGGTCTTGCGTTCGCGCGCCGCGGCCAGCTCGTCGAGCGCGGCCATGTTGACCGGGCCGAGCGCGTTGATGGCGTTGTTGATGCGCGTGACTTCGCCCTGCAGGTACGACGGCTTCAGGTCGCCGGTCAGCTTGTCGGCCAGCGCGGCCTCGTCCACCTCGGCCGTGGTCAGCTGCTCGCTGAACTGCTCCTGGTTCAGGCGCGCGGCCTGTTCCTTGAGCTGCAGCTCGGTGATGCGGTCGCGCAGCGGCTGCAGGCTGCGCTCGGCGGCCAGGCGCTGCTCGTCGTGCTGGCGCAGCTGTGCCGACAACGCATCGAGTTCGGTGCGCGCGATGGTGAGCTTTTCTTCCTTCTCGGCGCGGCGCTCCAGCGCTTCCTGCAGGCCGGTATGGGCGGTCTGCTCGTTGATGGTCTCAAGCTCGGCGCGGGCGTTTTCCAGGGATTCGGAAATGCGTTCGGCCTGGTCGGCGGCCACCTGGATATTGCGGCGCAGCTCCTCGATGCGGCTCGCCAGGTTACGCTCGGCAAAGAGGGCTTCCTGCGCGGCGCGCTCGAAATCGCGCAACTGGTGGCGCGCGCCCGAGAGCTTGCTGTCCAGCGCCTCGAAGGCCATCTGCTGGTCTTCGTGGGTGGCTTGCATCTCGGCCAGCGCGGCGTCGTGCTGCTCGAAGCTGGCTTCGGATTCGGCGCGGATGGCGCGCTGCTCTTCGATCTGCGCGTGGATCTCGTCCAGTTCCTCGCGGATCTGGCCGCTGCGGGCAGAGTAGCGCTCCATCGCCTGCGACAGCTTGAGCACGTCCATCTGCAACGCGTGCACGCGGCGGGTAGCCTGCTCGGCGCGCGCGCGGGCATCGCCCAGCCCCTGGCTGGCCTGGGTGTAGGCCGCTTCGGCGCGCACCGCCTGGGTCTTGGCTTCGTCAGACAGCAGCAGCTGCGCGCGCGCCTGCTTCTGCAGGTTTTCGATTTCCTGCTCGCGTGCCAGCATGCCGGCCTGCTCGGAATCGGCGGCGTAGATCTGGATGGCGTTGCGGCCCACCAGGTGGCCCTCGGCCACGACGAACGACGCACCGTCAGGCAGGGTGTTGCGCGCGGCCAGCGCCTGCGCCATGTCGGTGGCGACATGGATATCGGCCAGCCAGTCCTGCATCACGGCGCGGATGCCCGGCTCGGTGATCTGCACCAGCGACATCAGCGGGCGCAGGCCGGCAGGCGTTTCCAGCGGACGGGCGGCGGCCGGCGGCGAGTAAAAAGCCAGCTTGGCCGGCGGCGCGTCGGACAGGAATGCCTTGACCCAGTCCAGGTTCGACACTTCCAGCGCGGCCAGCTTCTCGCGCAGCACGGATTCCAGCGCGTTTTCCCAGCCCGGCTCGATATGAACCTTCTTCCACAGGCGCGGCAGCTCGGCCAGCTCATGCTTGGCCAGCCACGGCTGCACCTTGCCGTCGGTCTGCACGTTCTCCTGCAGCTGGCGCAGCGCCGACAGGCGCGCCTCCAGCGTGGCAATGGCGGAGGCTTCGCTGTGCACGCGCGCCTGCGCGGCGCGGCGCTCTTCGTCCAGGCGCGGCACGCTCTCTTCCGCGTCGGCCAGCACGGCCTGGGCTTCTTCGACCAGTGCTTCCTGCTCGGCCAGCTCGGCGCGAGCCTGTTCCAGGCGGGTTTCGTCGGGACGGTCCAGGCCCTTTTCTTCCGCCGACAGGCGTTCGCGGCGCTGTTCCAGCTGCTGCAGCATCTGGTCGGCGCTGCGCTGCTGCGCGGCTTCGAGCTTCAGGGCCTGCTCGGCCTGCATGATGCCGGCGCGCTGCTCGTTGAGCAGTTGCTGCGCGTCGCGCCATTGCGCTTCCAGCGTCGGCAGTTCGTCGTTCTTGTGGGCGACGGCTTCCTGCGCCTCGACCGTGCGGCCTTCGGCCACGGCCAGGTTTTCTTCGGCCTGCGCCAGCTCGTCGGTGGCCTGTTCGGCCTTGCCCTGCCACTGCTCGCGCTGCCCGGTCAGCGCGGCGATCTGGGCCTGCACACGATTGCGCGATTCCACCACGTAGCGGATCTCGGCTTCGAGCTTGCTGACTTCGGCATTGGCCTCATACAGCGCGCCCTGCGCGGCGTGCATGCCATCGGACGCCGCGTAATGCGCGGCGCGCATGGTTTCGAGCTCGGCTTCGACATGGCGCAACTGCGCGGTCTGCGCTTCCAGGTCGATCTGGGCCTGCTCGATGGCGCGCTGGTGGCGTTCCTGCTCTTGCTGGGCCTCGCGCTTGCGCAGCAACCACAGCAGGTGCTGCTTTTCCTCGCCGTCGGCGTGCAGCGTCTTGAAGCGCTGCGCCACCTCGGCCTGGCCTTCCAGTTTTTCGAGGTTGCTGCCGAGTTCGCGCAGGATGTCCTCGACGCGGGTCAGGTTCTCGCGCGTGTCGGACAGGCGGTTTTCGGTCTCGCGGCGGCGTTCCTTGTACTTGGAGACGCCCGCGGCTTCTTCCAGGAAGATGCGCATGTCATCGGGCTTGGCCTCGATGATGCGCGAGATCATGCCCTGCCCGATGATGGCGTAGGCGCGCGGGCCCAGGCCCGTGCCCAGGAAGATGTCCTGGATGTCGCGCCGGCGCACCGGCTGGTTGTTGATGTAGTAGGACGAAGTGCCGTCGCGGGTCAGCACGCGCTTGACCGCGACTTCGGCGTACTGGCTCCACTGGCCGGCGGCGCGGCCTTCGGCATTGTCGAACACCAGTTCGACACTCGCCCGGCCGGCCTGCTTGCGCGCGGTGGAACCGTTGAAGATGACGTCCTGCATGGATTCGCCACGCAGCTCTGACGCACGTGACTCACCCAGCACCCAGCGCACCGCATCGATGATGTTCGATTTGCCGCAGCCGTTGGGACCTACGATGCCGACCAGTTGGCCGGGCACTTGAAAATTGGTGGGATCGACAAATGACTTGAAGCCCGCCAGCTTGATCGAGGATAGTCGCACGGTTTCTCGTGTGGTATCGGCCACTCCGGTATGGGAACCGGGGTCGGCCTGGTATCGGGGCTATTGCAGTGTTCAGAAAGCCGGGCTGCGCGGGAGCCGGCGCGGCGTGACGCCAGCACCTCAAAATACCCCTCGGGCCCGAGAATTGGGGCTAATCATACCATCGCAGATGCCTTCGCCGGCCCGTTTGGCAGTCGCCCCGGCGTCATATCCCATGGCCGATTTCCCTTGCTATTCCGCCCCTTACAAGCGATTCCGCATGCACTTTGACAGGCGCGGCAGGCGCTGTCAGCCATCCTTGCCGGCCAACCGTTGGGAAACTAATTAGGGTAAATGCTAGTCTCTGATCTGTCGGCGTGACCTCGGATGCCCTCCGGGCCGCGCACCCATGAACGCGCCCCTCGCAGCCCTTGGCCAACCAGGAGGACAGAGCATGAGTGAACCGTCAGCGGCCGCCCGGCCGTGGTCTGTCAGCGACATCAACTACCAGGCGATCGACGTGGAACGCGTACGCGGCGACCGCGACCTTTTCTACCTGCTGGTGTCAGCCTCGTTCATCGAGAGCGGGTCCGACACCTATGCCGGCAACCTTGCCACCTATTACGCCCGTGTGCCCGACGCGGCCGACTGGCTTGCCGAGCACTGGGAGACCGAGGAACTGCAGCACGGGCTGGCGCTGCGGCGCTATGTCGAGCATGTGTGGCCGGAATTCGACTGGGAGCGCGGCTATGCGCGCTTCTTCGACGAGTACAGCAAGACCTGCTCGATCGACCAGTTCGAACCGACCGAGGGCCTGGAAATGGCGGCCCGCTGCGTGGTGGAAACCGGCACCGCCGCCTACTACCGCGCGCTGGAACAGGCCAGCGACGAACCGGTGCTGCGCGACCTGACGCGGCGCATCTCCAACGACGAGGTGCGGCATTACAAGCACTTTTATCAGTACTTCAACCGCTTTGCGGCATCCGAGCGGCTGGGCCGGCTGCGCGTGCTGGGCGCGCTGGCGCGCCGGCTGCTGGAGATCAAGAACGAGGACGCCGCGATCGCATTGCGCAATGTGCTGCGCATGGAGCGCGGCGTAGAGGCCGTGTCCGAAACCGAGGTGCGCGCGCTCAATGCGCGCGTGTCCGGCGTGATCCGGCGCAACATCCCTATCGAAATGACCGTGAAGATGCTGCTGCGGCCGCTGCACCTGCACCGCGGCGTGGAGCGCGCGGTGCGGGCGCCGCTGGTGGCAGTGGTGTCGCGGGTCATGCTGCACTGAACCGCGTACCGGCTTCAGTTACAGGCCGCTGCCTCGGCACCTGCTGCGGCTGGCGCCGGCGCGCGGCTGCGGTGCACCAGCCCGGACAAGGCGCCGGCGGCGATGATGCACAGGCCGCCGGCCGCTTCCTTCCAGCTCAGCACCTCGGTCGCCAGCCACCACGACGACAGCGCTGCAATGACGATTTCGAACAGCATCAGCAGCGACACGCGGTTGGCCGGCAACCGCTGCAGCCCGTATTGCACCACCGAGTTGCTGACCACCAGCATCGCCGCCAGGCCCAGCACCAGCATACCCACGCTCACCTGTGCGCCCTGGACGATGGTCACCGACGTGCCATCCAGCAGCAGCGCGGCCGGCACGCCCACCACGGTGCAGCCCAGGTAGACCACCACCGTGCGCACGCGTGCGTCCATGTCCGGGAAGCGCTGGCCGGCGCGGCGCGACAGCACATTGTTGACGGCAAAGCCCATGCCGCCGATCAGGCCCGACCATTCCGCGGCAGAGCCTGGCAGCGGCACACCGACCTCGGGCGTCCACAGCATCAGCCCGGCGCCGAACAGGGCCAGTGCCACCAGCGACAGCCCTGCCGCCGACAGCCGCTCGCCCAGGAACAGCCGGGCAAACAGCGCGGTCCAGACCGGGGTCAGGTAGAACAGCAGCAGCACGCGCATCACATGGCCGTTGACACTGCCCCAGACAAAGCCGGCGTTGGTCACGCCCGCCGCCAGCCCGATGGCGACAAACAGCCAGTGCGGGCGCAGGCCGGCCAGGTGCCGGCGGAAGGCCAGCAGCGACAGCACCGCCGCGACCGAACTGACCAGCGCCGCGGCGTGCATGCCGCCCAGGCCCCAGCCCGCCAGCACGCGGTACGGGAACCAGGCGATGCCCCAGACCGAGGCGCCGATCAGGATGGAAAGCGATGCCTTGACCGCATGGCGGTCGGCCGGCGCATGCTGCGCCGCAACAGTATTTGTGCTCATAAAGGGAATCCGTGTGAGGCGAGCCGGGCCTCCGGCCGGTGACAGGCAGGCAGCGTCCGGACGGCGCCGGCGGCATCACCAGGGCGTGATGCCCGCCATCCGTGCTCGTGGCCGGCCGCGCGGGCCGGGCCGGCGCACGGAAACCCGCGCCGTTCCTCTATAATGCGTCGTTTTAACCGGCCCCGACTGACACTGTGAATCCGCGCCTCGACCTGCTCCAGCCCTACCCGTTCGAGAAGCTGCGGGTGCTCTTTGCGCAGGTAAAGCCTGCCGACAAGCCAGCCATCAGCTTTGGCATCGGTGAACCCAAGCATCCGACGCCTGAATTCATCAAGCAAGCGCTGGCAGAGTCACTTGCGGGGCTGGCGAATTATCCCACAACGGCAGGTTCTGATGCACTACGGCAGTGCATCGCCAGCTGGCTGGAACGCCGCTATGGCCTGCCCAAGGTCAACGCCGCCACCGAAGTGCTGCCGGTGACCGGCTCGCGCGAGGCGCTGTTTGCCTTTGCCCAGACCGTGGTCGACGGCACCCGCCCGGGCGCGCTGGTGCTGTGCCCCAACCCGTTCTACCAGATCTACGAAGGCGCGGCGCTGCTGGCCGGCGCCACTCCGGTATTCGCCAACAGCGACCCGGCGCGCAACTTCGCCCCGGCCTTCGACCGCATCGCCGACGATGTCTGGCAGAAGGTGCAACTGCTGTTCGTGTGCACGCCCGGCAACCCGACCGGCGCGGTGCTGTCGCTGGAAGACTGGAAGCAGTTGTTTGCGCTGTCGGACCGCTACGGCTTCGTGATCGCCTCGGACGAGTGCTACTCGGAGATCTATTTCGACGAAGGCCGCGCCCCGCTGGGTGCGCTGGAAGCGGCGCACAAGCTGGGCCGCGGCTTTGACCGGTTGGTGATGTTCTCCAGCCTGTCCAAGCGCTCCAACGTGCCGGGGCTGCGCTCGGGCTTCGTGGCCGGCGATGCCGCGCTGCTGAAGAAATTCCTGCTATACCGTACCTACCACGGCGGCGCCATGAACCCCGCGGTGCAGAGCGCCAGCATCGCCGCCTGGAACGACGAATCGCATGTGCGCGAGAACCGCGCCGCCTACGTGCGCAAGTTCAGCGAAGTCACGCCGATGCTGGCCGAGGTGCTGGACGTGGCGCTGCCCGATGCCGGCTTCTACCTGTGGGCCGATGTCTCGCGCACCGGCCTCACCGATACCGAATTCGCCGCGCGCCTGCTGGCCGGGCAGAACGTGACCGTGCTGCCCGGCAGCTACCTGGCGCGCGAAGCCGACGGCATCAACCCCGGCGCAAACCGCGTGCGCATGGCCCTGGTGGCCACGCCCGAGGAATGCCTGGAAGGTGCGCGCCGGATCGTTGAATTCTGCCGCGCGCTCGGTTGAGCGCCAACCCATGACCGCGGCGCAGCCTGACCGCTGCGCCTTTATCCGATAACCACTGAAAAAACGCATATGACGCAAGCTCTGCAAGCCCTGATCGACCAGGCCTGGGAAGACCGCACCAGCCTGTCGCCCAAGTCCGCCCCCAACGACATCCGCGAGGCCGTCGCCAACGTCATCAGCCAGCTGGATTCCGGCGCGCTGCGCGTGGCCGAGAAGCAAGGCAAGGACTGGATCGTCAACCAGTGGGTCAAGAAGGCCGTGCTGCTGTCGTTCCGCCTGGAAGACAACGCGCCGATGAGCGCCGGCGGCTTTGCCCAGTTCTACGACAAGGTGCCGACCAAGTTCGCCAACTGGAGCGCCGACGACTTCGCCCGCGCCGGCTTCCGCGTGGTGCCGCCGGCCGTGGCCCGCCGCGGTTCGTTCATCGCCAAGAACGCGGTGCTGATGCCGTCGTACGTCAACATCGGCGCCTACGTCGATGAAGGCACCATGGTCGACACCTGGGCCACCGTCGGTTCGTGCGCGCAGATCGGCAAGAACGTCCACCTGTCGGGCGGCGTGGGCATCGGCGGCGTGCTGGAGCCGCTGCAGGCCAACCCGGTCATCATCGAAGACAACTGCTTTATCGGCGCACGCTCGGAAGTGGTTGAAGGCGTGATCGTTGAAGAGAACTCGGTGATCTCGATGGGCGTGTACCTGGGCCAGTCGACCAAGATCTATGACCGCGAAACCGGCGAGATCCACTATGGCCGCGTGCCGGCGGGCTCGGTGGTGGTGGCGGGCAACCTGCCGTCCAAGGATGGAAAGTACAGCCTGTACTGCGCCGTGATCGTGAAGAAGGTCGACGCGCAGACCCGCGCCAAGACCAGCCTGAACGACCTGCTGCGCGGCGACTGAGCGCGCCTGGCGCAGCCCGCAACGGCTGCGCCGCCCCGGGGTCCGGCCCCGGGGCAGTATTTCCGTTGTCACCCCGCCTGGCCAGGCTGAACATGCCTTCCCTCCGCAAGCGACTCATGGCCCTGGATCCCACCACCGTCAGTACCGTGCTCTCCCTGCTGCCCACCATTCTCGAGCAGGCCAACAAGACCATCGAGAAACTGAAGAAGAACAAGCGCAAGGATGGAACGCCGGAAGGCGCGGTGGCCGACACGCGCGATCCCGCGGCCCGCATCGCCGAGCTGGAAGCCGCTGCCGTGCAGCAGGCCGAGGCCGTCAAGCTGCTGGCCGAGCAACATGCCATCACCATCGACGCGCTGCGCAAGGAAGCCGCCCGGCTGGACCGCCGCCTGCGCCTGATGACCGCGGTGGCCATGGGCGGCGTGGCGCTGGGCCTGGGCGGCCTGGTGATCGCGCTGAACCTGCTGTTCCGCTGAATCCAATCCATCAAGACTAGCCATGAACGTCCTGCTCTACGGCATTCCCAACTGCGATACCGTCAAGAAAGCCCGCACCTGGCTGGATGCCAACGGCGTGGCCTACAGCTTCCACGACTTCAAGAAGCAGGGCGTGGATGAAGCCATGCTGCGCGGCTGGCTGAAGCATGTACCGCTGGCGACGCTGCTCAACCGCAAGGGCACCACCTGGCGCGCGCTGCCGGACGCCGACAAGGCCCGCGCCGAGCAGGAAGCCGGCGCGATCGCGCTGATGCAGCAAAGCCCGTCGCTGATCAAGCGCCCGGTGCTGGCCCACGATGGCAAGGTGATGGTCGGTTTTTCCGCCGACCAGTACGCCGGCCAGTTCTGATTTCCATTTCCGTAGTCCGATGACCGCCACCCTCGCCGCCACCCTCGCCCTCACCGAAAACCTGATCCGCCGCCGCTCCGTCACGCCCGCCGACGAAGGCTGCCAGGCCATCCTGGAAACCCGCCTGAAGGCGCTCGGCTTTGACTGCGAAGCGCTCGTCAGCGGTCCCGACGATTTCCGCGTGACCAACCTGTGGGCGGTCAGGCGCGGCACGCAGGGCAAGGACGGCAAGCTGCTGGTCTTTGCCGGCCATACCGACGTGGTGCCGACCGGCCCGCTGGAGCAGTGGCATTCGGACCCGTTCGAGCCGACGCACCGCGATGGCAAGCTGTACGGCCGCGGCGCCGCCGACATGAAGACCTCGATCGCCGGCTTCGTGGTGGCGGTGGAAGAGTTCGTCAAGGCGCACCCCGCGCATGCCGGCTCGATCGCCTTCCTGATCACCAGCGACGAGGAAGGCCCGGCGCATGACGGCACCATCAAGGTGGTCGAGGCCCTGTCCGCGCGCGGCGAGCGCCTGGACTACTGCGTGATCGGCGAGCCGACCTCGGTCGACACGCTCGGCGACATGGTCAAGAACGGCCGCCGCGGCTCGCTGTCGGGCAAGCTCACGGTCAAGGGCATCCAGTGCCATATCGCCTACCCGCACCTGGGCCGCAACCCGATCCATGAAGCCGCGCCGGCGCTGGCCGAGCTGGCCGCCGAGGTCTGGGACCAGGGCAATGAGTACTTCCCGCCGACCAGCTGGCAGATGTCGAACATCCATGGCGGCACCGGCGCCACCAACGTGATCCCGGGCCACGTCACCATCGACTTCAACTTCCGCTTCTCGACCGCCAGCACGCCTGAAGGCCTGAAGGCGCGCGTGCATGCGATCCTGGACCGCCACCAGCTGGAATACGCGCTGGACTGGACCCTGGGCGGCGAGCCCTTCCTGACCCCGCGCGGCGAGCTGTCCGACGCGCTGTCGTCGGCGATCGAAGCCGAGACCGGCGTCAAGACCGAGCTGTCGACCACCGGCGGCACTTCTGACGGGCGCTTTATCGCCAGGATCTGCCCGCAGGTGATCGAGTTCGGCCCGCCCAACGCCAGCATCCACAAGATCGACGAGCACGTCGAAGTGCGCTTCATCGAGCCGCTGAAGAATGTTTACCGCGGCGTGCTGGAACGTCTCGTCGCCTGATTTTTTTCGCCGAAAGACACCCATACATGGCAACGCCCTCTCCCCTGCGCACCGTGCGCGACCTGCTGCGTCTCGCAGTCTCGCGCTTTACCGCCGCGCGCCTGTCCTTCGGCCACGGCAGCGCCAATGCCTATGACGAAGCCGCCTACCTGGTGCTGCATACGCTGAACCTGCCGCTCGACACGCTCGATCCCTTCCTGGACGCGCGCCTGCTGCCCGAAGAAGTCGATGCCGTGCTCAAGGTCATCGACCGCCGCGTCAATGAGCGCGTGCCGGCCGCCTACATCACGCACGAGGCCTTTATGCACGGCCTGCGCTTCTACGTCGATTCACGCGTGATCGTGCCGCGCAGCTTTATAGGCGAACTGCTGCAGGACGGGCTGGAGCCGTGGGTCGGCGAGACCGACAGCATCGGCCCGGTGCTGGAGCTGTGCACCGGTTCCGGCTGCCTGCCGATCGTGGCCGCGCACGTCTGGCCGAACGCGAAGATCGACGCCGTCGACATCTCGCCCGACGCGCTCGCCGTGGCACGCCGCAATGTGGCCGACTACAAGATGGACGACCGCATCCGGCTGTATGAAGGCGACCTGTACGCGCCGCTGCCGCATGGCGCCACCTACGACGTGATCCTGACCAACCCGCCCTACGTCAACGAAGGCTCGATGCAGGCGCTGCCGCCGGAATACCTGGCCGAGCCGCGCATCGCCCTGGCCGGCGGCGACGACGGCATGGACGTGGTGCGGCGGATCATCGCCGGCGCCAAGGCGCGCCTGAACCCGGGCGGCGTGCTGGTGGTGGAGATCGGCAACGAGCACGCCAACGTGGAAGCTGCGTTCCCTGAACTGGAAATCGTCTGGCTGCCGGTCAGTGCGGGCGATGAGCAGGTGTTTTTGCTGACGTATGACGCGCTGCCGGGGTAATTGATCCGGGCCGTTGTTTGCTCCCCTCTCCCGCTTGCGGGAGAGGGGCTGGGGGAGAGGGCAGGAGCTTCCGGATGCGTGGTGCCTTGCTAGGAGTCCGTCGGACTTGAGCCCGGGCGAATCCGAATGATCGGTGCGACGAGATTTTTGGACGGCAATCGCGCTGATCGAACGCTCTTGATGGTTGACGAGGCACTGTGATGGCACATTGGAGCGCCTTAGGGGCTCGGCTTTGGGTAGTCGAGGCGCACTTTGCTATCCAACCGCTCGCAGAACGTGCATGCGCTTGATGTTCCAGGCCATGGTCACAAGACTCCATTCGCCTTGCGCCTTGTCCAGCCCGCGCATGCTCATCTGGCGCCAACCCATTACCCGTTTGATGATGCCGAACACCGGCTCCACCGTCTGCTTGCGCAAGCTGTAGAGGGCGCGCCCGGCTTGTGTGCCCAGTCGGTGCGCCATCTGCACAACCGGGTCCGTGGTCTGGGGCTGCGGCACATCGGGGGCAAAGCGCTCCAGCACAGGGGCATGATGCGGCTCCCGCCTTAGCGCCAGCAGCGGCTCGATCCCTGCATCGTGGCACGCGATCACGTTGGCCTGACTGAAGAAGCCGTTGTCCGTGATCAGCGTGCGCACCTCGCCCAGCACCGCAGGCAACGCCGCGATCTGCTCCAGCGTGGGCACGACTTCGCGCTTGTCGTTGCACGCCTGGCTCACGTGCTGGGTGACCACCATCATCGTCTCTGTGTCTACCCCGGCTTGCGCGTTGTAGCTTTGTTCGAAGCCACCCCCCGAGACGGGCATGATGCGTGACTCTTCATCCGTGAGGTTCACCTGATCGCCATCCTTGGGCCCCGCCTCTGGTGGCTCGGGATCCTTGCCGCGCGGCTTCTTGCCAGCGTCCCGCTGAGACTTGCGCTTAGCCGTCTTGGCCTCGTACTCCTGCTGTTCGAGTTGATGACGCTCGGCGGCGCGCTGCTCGATCTTTGCCTTGGCCAGCGCCATCGCGCTCAAGCGGTCTTCGCGTCGAGCGATCTCCGCCGGCACGTCCATGCCATCCGGGATGGCTGCGCGGTCGCTGTTCTCGGCCAGCGCAAGCAGGGCCTGCACTTCCTGTCGTAACTGCGCCTCGATCTTTTGGGCATGACCCCACGACAGGGCGCGGTGCTTGCTCGCGTTCGCGTCGATCTTGGTGCCGTCCAGCGCAATGTGCCCGAGCTTGAGCAGTTTCATCTCGCGCGCCAGCACCAGCACCTGCACAAACAGCGCCTCCACCTCCTTCAGGAATCGACGCCGGAACGTCGCCAGCGTGTCGTGATCCGGGTGGGTGTTGGCTGCCACATAGCGGAAGGCCACCGAGTCGTAGGTCGCGCGTTCGAGCTTGCGGCTCGAGTGCACGCCATTGGCATAGCCGTAGATCAGCAAGCCCAGCAACACGGCGGGATGGTGCGCCGCCGAACCCCGGCCCGCGTATTGGCGTGTCAGTTCGCTCAGATCGAGCTGCTCGATGACTTCGACTACGAAGCGCGCCAAGTGATCATCGGGCAGCCATTCGTCCACTGAGGGCGGCAACAGGTACGCGGTATCTCGGTCTACGGGAACGAAGCGGCTCATCGGGTAGGTCTTTGGTTGTGCGCCAGCGATTATCTCGGACAACGTCATCTTGCGGAAGACTGCAAAGCCCGACAAACTCCTAGACCACCCCTCTCCCCAACCCTCTCCCACTGAAGGGAGAGGGAGCCGGCCTGTGGTCCGTGATGCGACGCCGGCTTGGACAAGCCACGCAACCGCCACCACGCGCAAACTGGGCGAACACCGGCCATCCCCCGGCCATGAATACCGCGCCCGCTCTACACTCGCTGCAGATACCACCTCAGTTCGTGGGGTGCCCGCCAGGGCATTCCACCCCAACCATTGCGCCTTCGCCCCGCAGCCAGTGCGGCGGCAAAGCCTGAAGCCGTGACCCCGAGCAACGCCCGCCTCCCCGCAACGCCCGACGCCCTGCCCGCCCATGCCCCGGCAGCGCACGCCGCGCGCGGTATCGCCCTGCTGACGTTCGCCTTTGCGCTCAGCCAGTTCTTCCGCTCCTGCCTGGCGGTGATGGCGCCTGAGCTGCAGCATGATTTCGGGCTGTCGCCGGCGGGCTTCGGCGCACTGTCTTCGTCGTTCTTCCTGGCCTTTGCCGTGGCGCAAATCCCGGTGGGCATTGCCTTCGACCGCTACGGTGTGGGCCGGCCGACCGCGCTGCTGCTGGCGGTGGGCGCCGTGTCGTCGATCCTGTTCGTGCTGGCGCCCAACGGTGCGGCGGCCACGCTGGCGCAGGTGGGGCTGGGGCTGGCGTGCGCGCCGGTCTTCATGGGCCTGCTGCATTTCGCCTCCGAGCAGCTGTCTGAGCGCGACTACACCCGCGTGGTCAGCCACTCCAATGCCATGGGCATGATTGGCGCGCTGTGTGCCACGGCGCCGCTGGGCTGGGCCATCTCGCTGATCGGCTGGCGCCCGTCGATGGCGGTATCGGCCCTGGGCATGGTCGCGGCCTGCTATGGCGTGTGGCGCTTCGTGCGCGACCAGGGCCATGCCGAGGCCCGCAGCGCGTCGTGGCCGGCGATGCTGTCGGAAAGCCTGCAGCTGCTCAAGCTGGCGCCGCTGTGGACGCTGATTCCGCTGTGCGTGGCGATGTCCGCCGGCACCGCCTTCCGCAATGCCTGGAGCGGCCCCTACCTGGCCGACGTGTTCGGCCTGGGCTCGGCGCCGCGCGGGGTGGCGCTGGCGCTGCTGAGCCTGGCCGGCTTCCTGACCGCCTTCCTGCTGCCGGTGCTGGTCCGGCGCAACACGCTCAAGACCACCATCGCCGGCTGGTCGTGCTTTGCCATGTCGGGCTCGTTCTTGCTGGCGCTATGGCCGGACAGCGGCATCGGCTACGGCGTGGCGATGATGGCGCTGCTGTCGACCATCGGCATGCTGCACCCGCTGGTGATGGCACAGGGCCGCGGGCTGATCCCGCCGTCGCGGCGCGGGCGCGGGCTGGGCCTGCTCAACACCTTTGTGTTCCTGGGATCGGCGCTGACGTCATGGGCCTACGGGCTGATCGCCAATTCCGGCCATGTGCGCGGCTGGCCGCTGCCCTCCACCTATGCGGCGATCTTCCTGTCCGCGGGCGTGCTGATTGCCGCCGCAATGGTGCCCTACTTCTTCAGCCAGCCGCATCCCACCAATCATTAGCCTGACTCAGGCCGCGGAAAGCGCCCGCACCATGTCGGCGATGATGGTGAAGCGGATCACGCGCAGGCAGGCCAGTTCGCCGGCAAACCCGCCGGTGAGTGCCGGGCGCTCCCGCGCCATGGCCGGGTTCTGTTGCTCGGCCTGCTCATGGAGCGCCTGCGCGGCCGGCCCGATGCCGCGTAGCATGGCGTCCAGCCGCCGCTCCGCGGTCACGCCGGTCAGGCCCAGCGCGCGCCCTGCCTCCAGCACCAGCGTGCGCGAGAAATCGCTGTAGAACTCCACCCCCAGCACCGGCCAGGCAAAGCGGTGCGCCTGCGGCCAGCCGGTCTTGTCATAGGTGCGGGTGGCGTAAGCCGCCTCGCTGAGCAGGTCGTAGAACGGCGCCAGCGCAATGCCGGCATCGGACACCAGGAAGCTCAGGTTCTTCAGGTGCGCGTCCGAATTGCCCACCAGGATGTTGAACACCAGCCAGTCGAACAGCCGTGCCCGCGCCACCGCCGGCGCGCGGCATAGCGTTGCCAGTTGCGCCAGCCGCTCGACGCTGCCCTGGTCGTACTTGAAGGTGCGCGGCAGGTTCAGCAGCTGGCAGGCATCGATCGCATGCAGCCGCTGCCACTGCCCTTGCTGCGTGAGCTGGCGATCGAAACGGTCGATCAGGTAGACCGGCGACGGCACATAGCGCCGGTGCACCGGCGGCACATCGAGCTTCAGCCGCGCGGCCAGCGACATCACAAACCACTCGTTGATGACCGAATGCGGATAGATCTCCTGCATCTGGTGGGTCGGCTTGAGGATATGCGTGGACGGCGTATCCGCGCCGGGCTCGAACAGCGCGCCGTCCTGCAGCACCACCGCCAGCTTGTGCTGGGCGCCGGCCAGCGACATGCGCTTGACCGCGCCATGCGTAAGCGGCACGCTGGGCAGGCTGTGGATGCGGGCGTCGAGCGCGGCGTCGCTCAAGGGGCGCAGGGCCGGCGCGGTGGCCGGCCCGCGGCCGGGCGGCAGCAGCGTCAGCGAGCCCGCCGATTCCGCCCCATAGTGCGCCAGCAGGGCGAAGGCATCGGCCTCGTTGCGGATGCTGGCATCGCGTGCCAGCAGCGCGCGCTGGCCGTCCTCGGGCAGCAGATTGTCGAAGTACCACTGCACCGGCCGCAGCGTGCTGCCATCGGCGAGCGCCTCCGGCTGCAGCGGCAGCGCCGGGCTCAGGGCGAAGGCGTGCGGGTTGCCCAGCCACGCCGCGTCATAGCGGAACGACCAGGCATCGCTGGCCTCATGCAGCTCGCCCACCGGCGTGCCGTTGATGCTGGCGACCAGTACGCGCTCAGCCATGCTGATCGCCTCCCTTGACCGCTGCGCGCCGGTTGCGGCTGCGCGCCTGGCGCTGCCTGAGCTTGGCCAGTTCGGCCGCTACCAGCGGCGCCGCTGCCTCCGGCATGTCGACCACCACGCGCAGGCCAAGCCCTTCCAGCACCTGGAACAGCTTGCCCCACTGGATGCCTTCGGCCCCGTTCTCTACGCGCACCATGAAGTTCTCGCTGACGCCGATGGCGCCTGCGGCATCGTCCTGCCGCAGGCCTTGCGCCTTGCGGGCAGCGCGCACGAAGGCGCCGATATCGCCGGGTTCGGTGAGGGTCACTGGCACAAAAATCTCCTTGATTGCAAAGACTTTAGTGTCCCCGGGCGGGAAAATCAAGAAATCTCCCTGATCACAAAGATTCTAGCCTCTGAACACGACCAACAGCCAAAATCTCCTCATTCACAAAGATTTTCGCTGTAGCCGGCCACCAGACACAACAATTCGCGCCGGTGCCGCCGTACCGCTTCGCTTGCAAAAAGCCAGACTTATCGATTTAAGAATTCCGCTGGCGGGCTTACACCTTTACCGTTTGTGACACCAACATCCCAGCCCGACCTGGCGACAAGGGAAAACGGCTGCGCCCGCGGCCGGCACAACAAGGAGACAAGCTGATGGCATCCCTGATCGCATCCCGTCGCCCCGCCTGGGGCCGCCGCGCATGGCTGGCCGGCATGCTGGCCACGGCCGCCATGGTCACCACCGCCGCCTTGCCGTCCGGCGCCAGCGCCGAAACCTGGCCATCGCGCCCGATCCAGCTGCTGATCCCCTACCCGCCGGGCGGCAGCGCCGACCTGCTGGCGCGCCCGGTCGCCGCCAGGCTGCAGGAGCGCCTGGGCCAGCCCGTGGTGCTGGATTACCGGCCCGGCGCCGGCGGCACCATCGCCAGCCAGGCGCTGGCGCGCGCCAAGCCCGACGGCTACACCCTGATCATGGTGCTGGCCGCCCATGCCATCAATGCCAGCCTGTACCCGAAGCTGCCCTATGACACACGCAAGGACTTCGCGCCGGTCTCGCTGGTGGCCAACCTGCCGATGATCCTGGCCGGAAGCCCTTCGCTGCAGGCCACCAACGTGAAGGAGCTGATTGCCGAGGCCAAGGCCGCGCCCGGCAAGCTGACCTTCGCCTCGGCCGGCAACGGCAATACCGGTCACCTGGCGGGCGAATTGTTCGATTCCGTGGCCGGCATCAAGATGACCCATGTGCCCTACAAGGGCAGCGCACAGGTGGTGACGGCAATGCTGTCGGGCGAGGTCCAGCTGACCTTCGACAGCATCTCCACCACCCTGCCGCATGTGAAGAGCGGCAAGCTGCGCGCACTGGCCGTGACCGGCAGCCAGCGCGCCGCGGTCGCGCCCGAGGTGCCGACGCTGGCCGAGGCCGGCGTGCCGGGCATCAGCATCACCGGCTGGTACGCGGTGCTGGCACCGGCCGGGACGCCGCAGCCCGTGATCGACCGGCTCAGCACCGAGATTGCCACGGTGCTGCGCCAGCCCGAACTGAAGGCCACGCTTGCCGCCAACGGCTATGAGCCGGTGGGCTCGACACCCGCCGCGCTGCGCACCCACATCGACGCCGAGATCAACCGCTGGAGCAAGGTGGTGAAGGACTCCGGCGCACAGATCCAGTAAGTCTGCTTCGATCCATCATCGCTCTTCGGGTGCGCCACACTGGCGCCCGCATCCCCTTGCCGAACATGACCCAACCGACCCCGCTCCAACGCCCCTTCACCACCATGTCCGTGCTCGTGCGCGAGCACGCCACGCAGCGCCCCGCGCAGCGCGCCCTGATGCATGGCGAGCGCGTGCTCGATTATGCCGGCCTCGATGCCGCCATGGACCGCATCGCCGCGGCGCTGGCCCGCGACGGCGTGCGCCCCGGCGAGGCCATCGCCATCTGCGCGTCGTCCTCGATCGAATACGCCGCGGTGTACCTGGGCGCGGTGCGCGCCGGCGTGGTGGTGGCGCCGCTGGCGCCGTCATCCACGCCGGACAGCCTGGCCGGCATGGTTGCCGACGCGGGCGCGCGCATCCTGTTCGCGGATGCCAGCGTGGCCGACGTGCTGCAGCCCGTGCGCGACAAGCTGGCCGCCACGCCCATCGTCACGCTGGACGGCAGCGACGCAGGCCAGCCGTACCAGGCCTGGCTGGCACCCGCCGGCACGCCGGTGACCGAGCCCGGGATCCGCCCGGAGATGCCGCTCAACATCATCTATTCCTCCGGCACCACCGGCACCCCCAAGGGCATCGTGCAGTCGCACGGCATGCGCTGGGCCCATGTGTCGCGCGGCGCCGCCACCGGCTACGGCACGCATGCCATCACGCTGCTGTCGACGCCGCTGTACTCCAACACCACCCTGGCCAGCTTCTTCCCGACCATCGGCCTGGGTGGCACGGCGATCCTGATGACCAGGTTCGATGCGGGCCAGTACCTGGCGCTGGCGCAGCAGCATCGCGCCACGCACACCATGCTGGTGCCGGTGCAGTACCAGCGGCTGCTGGCGCATCCGGAGTTCGACCGCCATGACCTGTCGTCCTTCCAGCAGAAGTTCTGCACCAGCGCGCCGTTCAGCCCCGCCCTGAAGGCCGAAGTGCTGCGGCGCTGGCCGGGCGCGCTGACCGAGCTGTACGGCATGACCGAAGGCGGCGGCGGCTGCCTGCTGTTCGCAGACCAGTTCCCCGACAAGCTGCATACCGTGGGGCGCCCCGCCACCGGTGCCGACGTGCGCATCATCGACGACGAGGGCCGTGAACTGCCGCCCGGCAGCACCGGCGAAGTGGTGGGCCGCTCGGCGGCGATGATGAACGGCTACCACAACCAGCCCGGGAAGACGGCCGAGACCGAATGGCACGACGCGCAGGGCCAGCGCTTTATCCGCACCGGCGATATCGGGCGCTTTGACGAAGACGGCTTCCTGGTGCTGATGGACCGCAAGAAGGACATGATCATCTCCGGCGGCTTCAACATCTACCCGAGCGATCTCGAGGCGGTGGTGCGCGAACACCCGGCGGTGGCCGACGTGTCGGTGGTGGGGGTGCCGTCGGAGCGCTGGGGCGAGACCCCGGTGGCCTTTGTCGCGCTGCGCGCTGGCGGCGGCGCCACGGCGCAGGACGTGCTGGCCTGGGCCAACCAACACCTGGGCAAGACCCAGCGGCTGGCCGCGATCCATGAGGTGGAGAGCCTGCCGCGCAGCGCCATCGGCAAGGTGCTCAAGCGCGAACTGCGCGACCGCATCACCGGCGCCTGACGCGCTGCGCACGGCACACGCGCAAAAAGTTGGCGGGGGTGCTTGCACAATCGAAAAGGCGTCTCTATAATTCGCGCCTTCGCTAGGCTCGTAGCTCAGCTGGTTAGAGCACCACCTTGACATGGTGGGGGTCGTTGGTTCGAGTCCAATCGAGCCTACCAACGCACAACGGAACACGGACGGTACGCATTGCGCACCGTCCGTTTTTCTTTTCCGGCGCCGGTTTCAGGTGCCGATACCGAACTCCGCAAGCACCGCTTCGGTATGCTGGCCCAGGGCCGGCGCATTCCCTGCCGGCCGTTCCGATCCTGCCATGCCTGGCAGGTTGGCCCACGGCACTTCGCCGATCCCTGCCAGCGGCAGTCGGCCGAACACGCCCGCCTGCGTGCATTGCGCGCTCTCCAGCAGGTCCCGTGCATGGCCCACGCGCGCGAACAGCACATCGTGCTCGGTCAGCAGCGCCTCCCAGTGCGCCAGCGGCTGTGCGGCAATGGCCTGTGCCACGCGCCGGCCCAGCTCCGCCGCGCGCGGCAAACGGCCGGCGCTGGTGTGCAGCGCCGGATCGGCCAGCCAGTCGTCGAAACCCAGCAGCGTTGCCAGCCGCACGAACATGGCGTCGTTGAGCATGCTGAGGTACAGCCGGCCATCGGCCGCATCGAACAGCCCGGTGGGCGCATTGGCCACGGCCAGCTCCGCATCGGGGAACATGGCGTCATCCACCATCAGGTAGGACTGCAGCGCGGCACTGGTCTCCAGCAGCGACAGCCGCACGTGCCGGCCGCGGCCGTTGCGCGCGGCCTTGTACAGCGCTGCCGACGCATGCTGCGCCGCATAGAGCCCGGTGCTCAGGTCGACCATGTAGAAGGCGATGCGGCGCGGCTGGCCGGCGCTGTCGCGGTTCAGCTGCATCAGGCCGCTGAAGGCCTGCATGGTGGTGTCCACCGCCGGCATGTTCGCCATCGGGCCGGCATGGCCGTAGCCCGAGATCGAGACATAGACCAGCGCCGGGTTGCGCGCGGCCAGTGCCTCGTAGCCAACGCCCATGCGCTCGGCCACGCCGGGGCGGAAGTTCTGGATCACCACGTCGGCCTGCTGCGCCAGCCTGGCGATGGCGGCCCGGCCGCTGCCGCTGCGCGCGTCCAGCAGCACGCTCTCCTTGCCCGCGTTGCAGGCGACCGCAATCGCGGTCTGGCCGGCGCGGATGCGCCCCATCTGCCGCGACCAGTCGCCGCCCGGCGGCTCCACCTTGATCACGCGCGCGCCCTGCTGGCGCAGGATCAGGCCGCAGTACGGGCCGGCGATGCCCTGGCTCAGGTCGAGCACGGTCAGGCCGTCGAACATGGCATCGCCCGTTGTCGCTTGTGCATGGTGCATGTCGTTCTCTCCGTTCAGATATCCAGCATGACCTTGCCGATGGCGCGGCGCGACATCGTGGTGTCGACGGCGTTGAGCCAATCGCTCAGCGGGAAGTGCTGCAGCACGGGCGGCGCCAGCTTGCCGCTGGCTGCCGCCTGCATGATCTCGGCCACCATCGCCTGCACCGGCTGCGCAAAGCGCCGGCGCTCGTCGGTCAGGCCCCAGCCGATGTAGTAGCCGTAGTTGAAGCCGATCAGGCTCAGGTTCTTCACCAGCAGCAGGTTGGCCGGCACCTCCGGGATGCGCCCGCTGGCATAGCCGATCGACAGCAGCCGCGCGCCCGGCGCCGCGCAGCGCAGCGAGGCGTCGAAGAGATCGCCGCCGACCGGATCGAACACCACGTCGGCACCGCCCGCGGGGCACAGCGCCTTGACCGCCGCCACCAGCGTGGCCGCGTCGGACGGCAGCGCATGCGCGGCGCCGTTGCGCAGCGCCGCCTCGCGCTTGGCCCCGGTGCTGGCGGTGGCGATCACGCGCGCGCCCATCAGCCGGCCCACCTGTACCGCGGCCGTGCCCAGCGCGCCGCTGGCGCCATGGACCAGCATGGTTTCGCCCGGCTGCAGCGCGGCGCGCCACGCCAGCGCCGCCCAGACCGTGCCATAGGTGACGGGCAGCGCCGCCGCATGCGCCAGCTCCAGCCCGTCAGGCACCGCATAGACCGTGTCGGCCATGGCCACCGCTTCCTCGGCAAAGCCGCCCCAGTCCAGCGCCGCGGCCACGCGCTGGCCCGGGTGCAGCCGCGTGACATCAGGCGCCACCTCGATGATCTCGCCCGCGGCCTCGGTGCCGGGCGTGAACGGCAGCGGCGGCTTGCGCTGGTACTTGCCGGACACAAACAGGCTCAGCGCAAAGCCCACGCCGGCATGCCGCACGCGGATGCGTACCTGGCCCGGCGCCAGCGGCTGGCGCGGGAGGCGTTGCAGTGCCAGCTCGCTCCAGTGGCACCAGCGGGAGCAGACCAGCCCCAGGTAATCGTTCTCTTGCATCGGCACTCCTGTCATTCGAGCGTGATGCCGACATCGCTGATGATGCGGCTCCATTTGTCGCGGTCGTTCTTCATCACCGTGGCGAAGGCTTCCGGCGTGCTGCCGATCGGCACCAGGTTCAGGTCCTGCATCTTCTTCGCGATTTCCGGCAGGCGCACGATGCGCGCGACCTCGCGCGACAAGGCATCGACCCGTGCTTTCGGCACGCCGGCGGGGAACAGCAGGCCCATCCACGCATCAGGCTCGAAGCCCTTGTAGCCGGCCTCCCGGAAGGTCGGCACCTTGGGCAGCAGCGCCGAACGCTCCGCGCCAGCGATCGCCACCGGCACCAGCTTGCCGCCCTGCAGCAGCGGCATGGCCGTGCCCACGGCAATAAAGCCCAGCTTCACATGGCCGGCCGCCAGGTCGGTGGCCAGCGGCGCGCCGCCCTTGTAGGCGACGTGCTCCATCTGCAGCCCGGCCTCGCGCTTGAGCAACTCACCCAGGATATGGCCGGTCGTGCCCGCGCCATACGACCCGTACGGATACTTGCCGGGATTGGCCTTGAGCAGCGCCGCCACCTCCGGCAGCGTGCGCGCCGGCAAGTCCGGCGACACCGCCAGGATGGTGGACGAGATCGCCACCTCGCTGACCGGCGTGAAGTCCGCGAGCGGGTCATAGCCGATACCCCGGTACAGCGACGGGTTCTGCACGTGCGCGGTGAAGGTCAACAGCGCGGTGTAACCGTCCTTTGCCGCGCGGGCGACGTACTTGGTGCCCGTGGTGGTGCCCGCGCCAGGCTTGTTGTCGACGATGACCGGCTGGCCCCAGCTCCTGGTCAGCTCCTGCCCGATCAGCCGCGCCACGGCATCGTTCACATTGCCCGCCACCGACGGCACCACGATGGTCAGCGGGCGCGAGGGATAGGGCTCGGCAGAGGCGGGATCGGCGGCGCAGACTGCCGCCGGGATGGCCGCCAGCAGCATGGCGGCTGCGGCTGCGCGCAGCCGTGCGGAACGGTGTTGCATCGGTGTGTCTCCTGTCCTGGCTCCCTTCTGTGGTGCCCGCGGGAGTGCGGTGCGCGAGGGACGCCAACGCAGTCTAGGCCAGCACCCCGCCTGGCGTGATTCCCGCGCGGCGCGGGTCAAGTCCTGTCAGGCATGGCGCAGCGCCGCATTGCCCTACCCCCTCCCCGCTGACACGGCGAAGGCGGTGAGCGGCGCTACAATGACCCACCCCCCCTGCGCCACCCCGGCACCATCACGCCCCATGCGATTCGAGGATCTTGAAGCCTTCCTGGTTGTCATCGAGCAAGGCAACCTGCACCGCGCCGCCGACACCCTCGGCATGACCCAGTCCGGCCTGTCCAAGACGCTGGCGCGGCTGGAAGGCGAAGCCGGCATGCCCTTGTTCGAGCGCACCCCGCGCGGGCTGGTGCCGACCAGCGTGGGCCGCACCCTGGTCGCCCATGCGCGCCGGATCTCGCTGGCTGCGGGGGACATGCGCAACGAACTGGCCGAGCAGCGCGCGGCGCGCGCGGGCACGGTGCGCCTGGGCGCCATCCCTTACCTGCTGCCATCGCTGCTGTCGCCGCTGCTGGCCCGCTTCTTCCTGAGCCGTCCGCTGGCCACGTTTTCGATCGAGACCCACCTGAGCGCGCGCCTGATGGCGATGCTGCAGAACGGCGAGGCCGACCTGATCCTGGGCGCGCGCCCGACCAGCCTGCCGCCGGATATTGCCTGGCTGCCGCTCGGTCCGCTGACCATGCAGATCGTGTCCCGCACCGGTCATCCGCGCCGCGAGGGCTTCCGCACGCTGGCCGACCTGAGCGGCGAGCGCTGGGTGGTGCCGGCCAGTTCGCTCTACCTGCGCCAGTGGCTGGAGGAAAGGTTTACCTCGGTCGGGCTTGCGCCGCCGCGGGTGGCAGTGGAAAGCACCGCGTCGCCGGTGGCCTTCGGCGAACTGCTGCGGCACTCGGACCTGCTCGGCATCATGCCGCCGCGCATGCTGCACCAGGCCGAGGGCCAGGGGCTGGCCGCGATCGAGGCGCCGGGCATGTCGTGGCAGCATGAGCTGGCCGTGCTGTGGCGCGCCGATGGCTACCTGTCGCCGATCTGCCAGGACTTCCGCGATGCGGTGGTAACGTGGTGCGAGGAAATGGAGCTGTGAGGGCCGGGGTGCTCAGGGCACCCACCAGTAGCGGGTGATATGGAAGAACACCGGCGCGGCGAACACCACTGAATCCAGCCGGTCCAGCATGCCGCCGTGGCCCTGGATCATATGGCCCCAGTCCTTGATGCCGCGGTCGCGCTTGATCGCCGACATCACCAGCCCGCCCAGGAAGCCCATCAGCGCAATCACCAGCGCAATCGCGCCGGCCTGCCACGGCGAGAACGGCGTGATCCACCACAGCGCCGCGCCCAGCGCGGTGGCGCTGGCCACGCCACCGACAAACCCCTCGACGGTCTTGGACGGCGACAGCAGCGGCGCGATCTTGTGCTTGCCGCACAGCTTGCCCCACACATACTGCAGCACGTCGCTGCCCTGCACCACGATCACCAGGAAGGCGATCAGCAGCAGGTTGCGGCCTTCGAAGCCCGGGATCGGCAGCGTCAGCAGCGCCGGCACGTGCGAGATGCAGAACACGCACACCATCACCGCCCACTGCACCCCGGCGCAGCGCTCCAGGAAGCGCGTGGTCTCGGACGACAGCGCCGCCAGGATCGGCAGGATCAGGAAGGCATAGACCGGGATCAGGATCGAGAACATGCCGTACCAGCCGATATAGACCAGCACGTACTGCAGCGGCAGGAACACGAAGAAGGCGGCGACGATGGCGTGATGGTCGCCGCGCCGCGTGGTGATGATGGTGACGAACTCGCGCAGCGCGAAGAACGACAGCAGGTAGAACAGCACGATCACTGCGGTGCGCCCCAGCGCGAAGGCCGCGCCCATGATGCCGATCATCCACCACCAGGCCCAGACGCGCTGCGCCAGGTTGTCGATCACCGCGTGCTGGTCGCCGCCCGCCACCCGCCAGCGCAGCAGCGCGGTCACGGTGGAGGCCAGCAGCAGCACGCCGAACAGGCCGCCGAACAGCAGCCAGGTCTCGGGGCTCCAGTGCAAAGTGGGCATGGCGGTCATTCCAGCTCCGGGGCAAGCGCGAGCAGGCCGTCGCGGCAGCGCGCAAGGAAGGCTTCCTTGCTGTCCTCGGCGGCCAGCAGCACCGGCTGGCCAAAGGTCACGGTGCACAGCAGCGGCACCGGCACGACTTCGCCCTTGGGCATCACGCGGTTGAGGTTATCGATCCACACCGGCACGAACTCCACCCCGGGGCAGGCCCGCGCCAGGTGATAGATGCCGCTCTTGAACGGCAGCAGGCGCGCGTCGGTGGTATTGCGCGTGCCTTCGGGAAACAGGATCAGCGAGTCGCCGGATGCCAGCGCGCCGTGCATCAGCGCCACCGGGTCGCTGCCCGGTTCGCTGCGGGTGCGGTCGATCAGCAGCGCGTGGAATACGTCGCGACCGATAAAGCGCCGCAGCGGCGAGCGCTCCCAGTAGTCGGCACCGGCCACCGGGCGCGTGACCGTGCGCAGGTCGGGCGGCAGGCAGCCCCAGATCAGCACGAAGTCGCCGTGGCTGCTGTGGTTGGCAAAGTAGACGCGCTGCACCGCGGCGGGGATGCAGCCTTGCCAGTTGGCGCGCATGCCGGTCAGCAGCCGGGCGAAGACGATGATGGCGCGCGCGGTCGCGCGGGCAAGCCACATGGTTGGTTACCTCAGGATCAGGATCAGCAAGGCCAGCGCCAGCTGGCACACAGTCAGCGCGGCGCTGGCGCGCACCAGCCGCAGCGCGCCGCGGGCGCGGTCCAGCAACGGACGGCCGGCGCGTTGCGCCGGCATCCAGCCCAGTTCAAGTAGCGCGGCGTCCAATCCCGCCAGGTCGGGCTGGCCCGCGGTCGCGAGCGCAGCGAACAGCCGGCGGTCAATGGCAACGCGCAACAGCAGCCAGAGCTGGGGCAGCGCCAGCAGCAGCGACGCGGCCGCCAGCACGCGCGCGACCGGCGTGGCCACCCCCAGCCATGCCGTGGCGACGGCGAAAGCCAGCCCGGCCCCGCCGATCCACACGGCGCCCGACAGCGCGCCGGTGACGGCGTGCGCGATCCAGGCATCGGTGCGTTGCGTGAACTCAGCGCCCATCGTCGGGCTCCGGCATGGCAGGACGGTCCAGGCAGCGTTGCAGCGCCTCGGCATGTTCGCGCCCGAGCACCACCGCCGGCCGATGCTGGCGCAGAGCGGCCAGCGCAGCGCCGGCGTCACGCAGTCCCTGCCGGCGCGCCAGCCATGCGGCGGCAATCAGTGCACTGCGCGAATAGCCGAGCGCGCAGCTGACCAGCACGCGGCGGCCCTGCCGGTGCCAGGTGTCGAGTTGAGCCACGGCCTGGTCCAACTGCTCCGGCGTCGGCACGGTCAGGTCCAGCACCGGCACGCAACGATACGCAAGCGCGGGGCCGGTGGCTGCGCGCGGCAGCTCAGCCGTCAGGTCGAGCACGGCGTCCGCCCCGATCGCGCGCAGTTCGGCGCGGGTCGGGAAGCGGCCAACCCAGATGCCGTCTGCGATGGCACTGGGCTGCGGCGCGCGCCGCGTCCACCAGCGCGAATTGAGGAAGGCGCCCAGCAGGTAAGGCGCCAGCACCCAACGCGCGCCCGGCGCCATCGACCCGTCGCGGTCCTTCTGGAACCACGCCGGCGCGGCCAGCGCGTAGATCCTTGCGACGCAGGCCAGCGCCAGCGCGGCCCACAACAGCAGGAACGCCAGCGTCACCGATGCGCCCACCGCCAGCACCGCGCACAGCAATGCCACCAGCGCGCCCACGGTGTAGCGGCGTGACAGCTGGCGCGCGCGCGCATCCGGCGCGCCGGCAGCGGGCCGTTGCATCGGGAACAGGTAAACGCACAGCCATCCGACCAGCGCGCCGGTGGGCACATCGATCAGGTGGTGCTGCCAGGTGGTCAGCACCGAGACCCCGATCAGCGCAAACCAGCCGTGCAGCAGCCAGCGCCAGCCGCCGCGCAGGTGCGCCGCAAAGGCAACCCACAGGATCACCAGCAGGCTGATATGCAGCGACGGCGCCTGGTTGAACGGCAGGTCGAAACCGCCCAGCAGCGTGAACAGCTGACCCGGCAGGCCGTCGGCCTCGGGCCGGGCAAAGCTGAAGCGCAGCGGGAAGGCGATAAAGCATGCCACCGACACCAGCTGCGCCAGCACCAGCCGCTTGACGTGCGTGAGCAGCGCCGCGCGCGTGCGCCACAGGAAGAAGGAGATGCCGTACAGCAGGTCGATCGACCAGTACGGCAGGATGGTCCACGGCAGGAACGGAATCCCCCGCTCCCATTCGAAATAGACCGCCGGCACGTTGGCACGCTGGCTCGCCAGCCAGTTGGCAAAGCCGTAGCTGGAGAAAAAGAACGCGCCGGCCAGCGCCAGCAGCAGGCAGGCCAGCCCCCAGGGCCGCTGCCCCGCCGGCCGCTCCGGACTCGCCCCGGCGCCAACCTCCGTCGGCACCGTGCTCATGCGCCGCGCCTGCGCGCCAGGCTGACGGTGAAGATGCCCCACGGGTCGATGCGCTGGGTCACCTTGTCGAAGCCCGCGGCCCGCACCAGTTCGTCCATCTCGGCCTGCGAGCGGCGGCGCATCACCCAGGCGGCGCCGGCGCGGTGGCTGGTGAGCGCGCGCGCAATGAATTCCAGCTGCGGATGCCAGGGCTGGCCGGTGTAGACCAGGTAGCCGCCCGGCGGCACCGCGCGCGCCAGGCCATCGAGCGAGCGCCGCACCATCGCGTTGTCGGGGAACAGTTCGTACAGGCCGGAAACCACCGCCAGTGTCGGCGCCGGTGCCAGCGCCGCCAGGCTGTCGCCGTCGAAGGCATCGCCCTGCTCGAAGCGGGCCACGTCCGCCAGGCCCTTGGCGGCGATCAGGGCGCGGCCCTGCTCGACGTTCAGCGGGCTGTAGTCGCGCAACAGGATCGACTCGACCGCGGCCGCGCCGCCATCCAGCACGCCCAGGGCCTCAAGCACATAGCGCCCGTGCCCGGCGGCGATGTCGACGATGCGCACCGGCATGCCGGCCGCCCGCAGCCGCAGCACGGCATCGGCGATCAGCGCCTCGGCGTGGACCTTGCGCTGGCGGATGCCGCGCCAGCCGATCGCGTCCAGGTACTGCTGGTCGGCCAGCCGGCCCAGCTTGCCGCGGCCCGAGGGGGCGTTGCGGTAAACATAGTCGAGCGTCGAGCCCGAGTCGAAGCCGGTCTCATGGCCCAGCCGCACCCCGTCCGACAGCATCCCGCCCAGCTTGAGGTTGGCCCGCGCCGCGCGCCAGTACCAGGCGGCCAGCCCGGCCGGCGCCGACGCCAGGCGGTCGGATTCCTCGCGGAACGGGCCGATCTGGTCGGCATCGAGCAAGGAGCGCGGCGCCGACGGCGTGTCGAATTCGCGCAGGATAAAGCGGCGCGCGGCATCGACCGCCAGCTTGCGGTCGCGCTCGCCAAGCGTGTCGTGATAGAAGCCGTCCAGCACGATGCGCTCCTTGGTGCGCGAACCCAGGCGCTCATAGAAGCGGTCCTGCGGCCCGCGATGCACGACCCAGTCGGCGCCGGAGATCAGCAACTGCGTCGGCACCGTGATCGCCGCGGCATCGGCCACGATGCGCTCCGCGGTCTCGTACAGGTCCAGCAGGATATTGACCGCGATCGGGCGCGTGATCAGCGGATCGCTGTCGTAGCTGGCGATGCGCTCGGGATCGTGCGTGAGGAATTTGGCCTTGACGTAGCTGTTGACGAAGAACTTGCCGCGCAGGCGCTGCATCAGCTTCAGCCCCGGCCGCGCAAAGGGCACGTAGAGCTTGACCTTGAACGCCGGCGAGGCCAGCACCAGCGCGCGGATCGGCGGCGCGTAGTCGTGCACCCAGGTGGAGGCCAGCACCGCGCCCACGCTCTGCGCGATCACCGCGGTGCGTTCCAGCGGGATGCCGTGGACCTCGGCGATATGGGTGGTGAAGGTCTGGATATCGCGCACCGAGTCCGCCAGGCTGGGGCTGTAGCCGCGCTCGCCGGGCGAGCGGCCATGGCCGCGCGCATCCCAGGCAAAGATCTCGTAGCCGGGCAGGTTCAGTTCGTCGGCCAGGTGGGCGACCCGGCCGGAATGCTCATGGCCGCGATGGAACAGCACCACGGCGCCGCGCGCCGGGCCCTCCACGGCCGGCCAGTGCCGATAGAACAGTGTCTGGCGGTCGTGGGTCTCGAATTGACGCTCTTGCGGCTGGCGGGTCGACGCTCGGTCCATCGCGCTACTCCACAGTGCGGGACTGGGCCTCGGCGACACCGCGGCGCACCCGGTTGGCAATCGTGAACAGCGACAGCAGCGACAGCACCAGCCACAGCCAGCTGGCGACCGCGCCAAAGCCCAGGCCGACACCGGCCCACAGCGCGATCGCGCCGACCGCGAAGGCGCGGTCGCTCTTGCCCAGCGGGCCGTCGTAGCGCCGGCTGGCCCCGGCCAGCGGGCCGATCAGCCCGGCGGCCTCGACGATCACCGCCAGCAGCGCGAAGGTGCCGACCTGGCCCAGGCTGAAGTCCGGCAGCGCGGCCAGCGGCAGGATCAGCGCCAGGTCCGAGGCAATGTCGCCAAGCTCGTTCAGGTAGGCACCCAGCACGCTCTGCTGGCCGTGCTCGCGCGCCAGCATGCCGTCGACCGCGTTGAGCGCCATGCGCAGGAACAACCACAGGGGAAACAGCAGGAACAGCGCCGGAGACTCGGCCACCAGCATGCCCAGCGTGGCCAGCACGCCCACCGCCAGGGAGCCGGCCGCGGCGGCCAGCGTCACCTGGTTGGCAGTCACGCCGCGCTGCGCCAGGTCTTGCACCATGGGGCGCAACCAGGCCTGGAACCTGGGCTTCAGTTCATAGAGGGTCATCGCGCCGGCCTCCCTGCCGAGCTGATGCCGGAAGCGACGCCGTGCGCCAGGCCGCGGCGACGCGCAGGATCATGCGCCCCGGCCTGCCCGACCTCTTCCGTCTTGCTCCTGGTTATTTTCTGACTGCGGCCCGGCTGCGGCACGTGCCGGCCAAGGCATGGCGGCAGTGCCTGGCTCTGCACTCTACCGCCAACATCAAGACATTACCAGAAGGCGCTTGCTGCCAGATGCCGTTGCCGGCTAGACCGAGGCAATGGTGTCCCGCACTGCGCCGGTCACCTGCGCCACCACGCCCTCGCGCCAATCGTCGGCATCGCCATAGAAGGCACGCCACATCGCCTGGCGGACCAGCGCGCGCTGGTTTTCGTCGGCTTCAGGGTGCTGGTGCAGCCAGTGGTCGCCGCGCAGCGCCTCCAGCACCTCGCCCACCGGCAGCGTGCCGAACTCAAGCGCGATGCCGGCATAGTCCGTGGTGGGCAGGGTCTGCAGCACCGCGTGCCAGGCCAGCCCGGTGAGGTTGGCCGAGGTCGACGAGCCATCGTAGATCGAGGTCACCCGCCCGCCCCAGATCGCGCGCGTGCGCGTGAGCGATTCCGGCGTGTCCGGGCCCATGTGGATGGGCTCGCCATAGCCCCAGGGGCCCAGCCCGGTATGGACGTCGATCCAGCGCAGCGCCTCGCGCCCGGCGCCGAAGCGCGCCAGGATGCGGCACAGCGTGTAGTTGCTCCAGGTGGCCTTGTCGCCGCCGTAGAACATGCCGCCCGGGTCCTGGTACTGGCCGCGGCTGACCGCGGCCTGGTACCACGCCATGCCGCGCTCCGCCACGGCCTTCATCAGCTGCGCCTGGCCGGTGTCGGACGGCGGCCATTGCGCCGGCAGCAGCAGCGGCGCGATCTCGGCATAGGCTTCGTTGTGCGGCAGCGGCTGCGTGAAGTCCATGAAATTGCGGTTCAGGTCGACGTTGTCCTCGTTGACCCGGCGCAGGTGGGAAAAACCGTAGGGATTGATTGCATGCACCAGCAGCAGGCTGGTGTCGGCGGCGGCGCAATCGGCAAGCAGCGCGGCGTCGTGCAGCATCGCCACCTGCGCGCCGGAGCCGGCAAAGCCCTCGGCGCCGTGCGTGCCCGAGGTCACCATCAGGCAGCGTCGGGCCTCGGCCGGGCCGGCCAGCGCCACGTCGATCGCGAGGTCCTCGCCGGCACTGCCGCGCTTGGTCGGGTGCGGGAACTGCGCCAGCGCGGCCCCTGCCGTGCGCGCGGCGTCAAGAAACTTCTGGCGGGCTTCGGCGTAGCTGCGAGAAAAATGGCTCATGACGTGACCGGCGGATGCGATGCAGGCATTAGACGCCAAATCCGCAGGTCTTGCCACCCGCCGCTAGAACAGCGATCCGGATGCATGCCCGGGCGAAGCCGGCGCGGGCTCCGTCCCTGGCCCCCAGATGCCAGGCGAGGTGAACGCCTGCGGATGCATCTCGATCCCGGCCGCGGCCAGCTGGCCGGTGGTCAGCACCAGGTGACGGGCCAGCCAGTCGTGCAGGCTGCGCAGGAAGCGGATGTTGTCGACGCTGTTGGACCCCGCGATCAGCCATTCCAGCTTGACATGCGCGGTATAGACGTCCAGCAGGTTGGTGGCGCGCAGCCGCGGCGGGGTGGACGGGCTGCGCTCGATCGCCAGGATGCGGCGCGCCTGCGCCATGCCGATGTCGCCGGTGCGCTGGTACTGCTCATAGACGCCCTCAAGCGCCGGGAAGCGCACTGTCGGCTGCACGCGCGGCACCGCGGCCACCTTCTCCATGCGCAGCACCAGGTAGCGGAGCGCGGCGGCGCGCTCGGCGGCCTGCGCCTGGGCGGGATCGCGGCGGCGGGCCGGGGGCGCCACCTCGGGCAAGGCCGTGCGCGGCACCACATCGCGCTCGGTGTAGTCCGGCACCTGCATCAGCAGGCCCGGATGCGGCACCGCGGCGCGCGCGCAGTCGTCGCCAAAGGGATATTCATGTCCTGCGGCGTCGCGCAGGATGTAAGCCTGCCCGCCCGGAAAGCCATGGTGGCGGCGGCTCGCGCCCCGCGCATGGCAGCGCGTGGCGGGGTCGACGAAGTCCTTGCGTACGGGGATCCAGCCCCCGTCGTGTGCCTGGGTCATGCGATGCGGGTCATGCCTGTATTGCTAGACCCGCCATTGTCGCCGATCTGCGCGATCGCCCCGGCGAATCTGCCCTGCCCTACTTCAGCATGAACGACATCGCCGACAGGCAGTTCAGCATGCGCACCGCCGCCTGGACCGAATCAGCCTGGAAGGACAGCGTCACGCCGTCGCGGCGCTCCAGCGTCGGCCACTGGCAGAACAGGTCTGCATGCGCGGGCGTCAGGGTCTGCAGGGTGCAAGTCACCGGCGCGGCGATGCGCAGGCATTGCGCCTGCGCGCGTTCGCGCACCGCGGTTGCCGCCGCCGCGGCAATGGCCTCGCGCGCCGCCGCCGGCGACAGCGAGGTGCCGCTCCCGAAACCGCTTGCGGACTTGGTCTCGACATAGCGCACCCATGGCATCAGCGCATGGGTTTCCTGCACGAAGACATCGTCGCCGCTGGCCATCAGCACCGGCGCGCCGAACTCGCCCGCCAGCGCGGCGTACAGCCCCGCCTCGCCCAGCTCCTTGCCGTTGAGCCAGACCCGCGCAAAGGCGCCGCTGTTGATGGTGTGCGCCAGCACGCCGCGGCTCTGGGCGCGGCCGTGGTAGCCGATCATCAGCACGCCGTCGACACCGGCCTCGACGCCGGCCATCATGCCAAGGTAGCGCGGCTTGCCCAGCACCACCCGCGCGCGCGGATCGAGCTGGTCCGGCAGCAGGTTGCGGAAGCCGCCGTGCGAATCGTTGACCAGCACCTCGGTGGCCCCGCCGGCAAAGGCGCCTTCGACCGCAGCATTGGCTTCGCCGGTCATCCAGGCCCGGGCGCGTTCGTATTCGCCGTTGCCGGGGCGCGTCTGTTCGGCGTGGAAGACGCCAGCTACGCCTTCGATATCAGTGGAAACAAGGATCTTCATCAGGCGGTTCGGCCCAGTCCGGGCATCACGTCCAGCAGTGCGCGCCGGCCGTGGCCATCGCGGCCCTGCACCGGTGCGGCATGCCACAGGGCATGCAGGATGGCTTGCTCGACGCTGTCGGCCGCGGCGCGGAACAGCGGGTCGAGATGGGTTTCATGCAGCATGGCGACGGCCGGCATCGGCCGGGCGGCGTCGTGCGGCACGGTATACGCGGTCGAGAACGCGAGTGCGATATCGCCCGAACCATGCCCGAACACCGAGCCGGTACGCGCCAGCCCGGCGCCGGCGCGCAGCGACAGCCGGCGCAACTGGCGCGCGTCCAGCGGGGCATCGGTGGCGAGGATCATGATGATCGATCCCTTTTCCGGTTGCGCCGCGGTGTCGGGCTGCGCCAGGCGCTGCACCAGTTCCGGACCGGCCAGGCGGCCGGCCACGGTCAACGATTCCGGCGTGCCGAAATTGGCCAGCACCAGCGCGCCCACGCGATAGCCACCGGCCAGGCGTGAGGCGGTGCCGATACCGCCCTTGACGCCGAACGCCGACATGCCGCGCCCGGCGCCAACCGCTCCCTGCGCAAGGTCCTTACCGGCACCGGCCAGGGCCGCCTCATAGTGGCTGCCCTCCACCGCCATGCGCTGGATATCGTTCAGGTAGCCGTCATTGCACTCGAACACCAGCGGATTGACTGTAGGCAGCGCGCGGCCGATCTCCGGGTTGGCCGCCACCGCCGCGCGGATCTGCGCCTGCGCCACCGCGCCGACCGAAAAGGTATTGGTCAGCGCCAGCGGCGTTTCCAGCACGCCCAGTTCGTCCACCTGCACCAGCCCGACGCTCTTGCCAAAGCCGTTGAGCACGGTGGCCGCGGCGGGCACCTTGTCGCGGTAGGGATCGCCTCCATGCGGACGGATCACGGTGACGCCGGTCTGCACGGCGCCGTCCGCCAGCGTGCAATGGCCGACGGTCACGCCGGCCACGTCGGCGATGCTGCCCAGCGGACCTGCCGGCAGGCTGCCGACATGCGGCACGCCCGTTGTCGATGCGGTCATGTTCAGCGGCTCAGGTTCAACGGCGGTCGATCTTGGGGTCGAGCGCGTCGCGCAGGCCGTCGCCCAGCAGGTTGAAGGCCAGCACGGTCAGGAAGATCGCCAGGCTCGGGAAGATCGCCACGTGCGGCGCGGTCACCATGTCGGCGCGGGCTTCGTTGAGCATCGCGCCCCATTCCGGCGTGGGCGGCTGCGCGCCCAGCCCCAGGAACGACAGGCTGGCCGCGGTGATGATCGAGGTGCCGATGCGCATCGAGAAATACACCACGATCGACGACACCGTGCCCGGCAGGATATGGCGCATCAGGATGGTCCAGTCCGACGCGCCGATGCTGCGCGCAGCCTCGATGTAGGTCAGCCGCTTGAGCATCAGCGTATTGCCGCGCACCAGCCGCGCGAACGCCGGGATGCTGAAGATGGCCACGGCGAAGATCACGTTGGTCATGCCGTTGCCGAGGATCGCGACGATGCCGATCGCCAGCAGGATGCCCGGGAAGGCGAAGAGCACATCGGAAATGCGCATCACGATGCGGTCCCACCAGCCTTCGTAGTAGCCCGCCAGCAGGCCCAGCACGGTGCCGATCAGCGCGCCGATGATCACCGACAGAAAGCCCGCCGCCAGCGAGATGCGCGCGCCGGCCAGGATGCGGCTGAAGATGTCGCGCCCGAGCGAATCCACGCCCATCCAGTGCGCGGCCGACGGGCCGGCGTTGAGCGCGTCGTAGTCGAAGAAGTTCTCCGGGTCGTACGGCACGATATGCGGCGCCACGATGGCAATCACCACCAGCACCAGCACGAACGCACCGGCGCCCAGCGCCAGGTGCTGCTTGCGGAATTTGCGCCAGAACTCGGTCCAGGGCGTGCGCACGGCCTCCGGCACGGGGGCGGTGGCGGGTGCCGCTTCACTTGCGGCGGGCGTGGAAAGCTCAGTCATGCCGGCCTCACTTGTAGCGGATGGTTGGGTTGATCACGGTGTAGAGCATGTCCACCACCAGGTTGATCAGGATGAATTCGAGCGAGAACAGCAGCACCTCGGCCTGGATCACCGGGTAGTCGCGCATCTCGACGGCATCGACCAGCAGGCGCCCCAGGCCCGGCCAGTTGAACACCTTCTCGACCACGATCGAGCCGCCCAGCAGGAAGCCGAACTGCAGGCCCATCATCGTCACCACCGGGATCATGGCGTTGCGCAGGCCGTGCTTGGTCACCACCAGCGTCTCGCGCACGCCCTTGGCACGGGCGGTGCGGATAAAGTCTTCCTGCAAGACCTCGACGAACGAGGCCCGGGTAAAGCGCGCCATCACCGCGGCCACCGCCGCGCCCAGCGTGATGGACGGCAACACATAGTGCTTCCAGCTGTCGGCGCCGATCGACGGCAGCCAGCCCAGCTGCACCGAGAACACCTCCATCAGCAGCATGCCCAGCGCGAAGGCGGGAAACGAAATCCCCGACACCGCCAGCGTCATGCCGAAGCGGTCCGGCCAGCGGTTGCGCCACACCGCCGAGCCGATGCCGATCACCATGCCGAACACCACCGCCCAGGCCATCGACGTCACCGTCAGCAGCAGCGTGGGCATGAAGCGGTCGCCGATCTCCTCGCTTACCGGGCGCTTGGTACGCAGCGAATGGCCGAACTCGCCGCGGACCGCATTGGAGAAGAAGTTGACGAACTGCTCGTGCATGGGCCGGTCCAGCCCAAGGTCCTTGCGCACCAGTTCGACCGTGGCCGAGTCGGCCTCCGGGCCCGCCGCCAGCCGCGCCGGATCACCCGGCAGCAGGTGGACGAACAGGAACACCAGCACTGCCACGATCAGCAGCGTGGGGATCACGCCCAGCACACGTTTGAGGAAGTAATTCAGCATGACACACCAAGAGGAAAGGCCGCGGGCCGCCCGCCTGCGAACCCCGCGTCGCGGGCAGGCGGCTGTCTGTCGGCTTACTGCTTTACTGCTTACTGCTCTGGGATGGAGTAGCTTGGATCGGGCGGCGTGGGTAATGCAGGCGCCCGACCATCTACCCATTACTGCTTGATATCGATCTCGTCGAAATTGAACGAGCCGTCCGGCATCACATAGGCACCGGTCAGTCGCTTGCTGCGCGCGAACAGCACCTTCTCGGTCACCAGGAAGGCCCACGGCGCGTCCTTCCAGATGCGTTCCTGGGCGTCCTTGTACAGGCGCGCCTTTTCGCCACGATCGGTGGTGCGCAGCGCGCCGGCGATATCGGCGTCGACCTGGTCGTTCTTGTAGTACGCGGTGTTCAGCAGCTTGGGCGGCATCGACTCGGAAGCCAGCAGCGGACGCAGCGCCCAGTCCGATTCACCGGTCGACGACGACCAGCCTATGTAGTAGATGCGCACGCCGGCATCTTCCGGCTTCGGCACGCTCTCGACCTTCTCCACGCGCTGGCCGGCCTCGAGCGCCTGCACCGAGGCCTTGATGCCGACCTGCTGCAGTTGCTGCTGCACGAACTGGATCACCTTCTGCGCGGTGGTGTGGTTGTAGGCCGACCACAGCGTGGTCTCGAAGCCGTTGGGGTAGCCGGCTTCCTTCAGCAGCGCGCGCGCCTTGGCCGGGTCATACGGCCACGGGCCCAGCTTCTCGGCATAGTCCACGCCCGGCGGCACCACGCCTTCGGCCGGCACGGCGTAGCCCGCAAAGGCGACCTTGGCCAGCGCGTCCTTGTTGATGGCATAGTTGATCGCCTGGCGCACCTTGGGGTCGTTGAACGGCTTGACCATGGTGTTCATGGACAGGTAGCGCTGGATGATCGACGGCGACGCGATCAGATCCACCTTGGGGCTGTTCTTCAGCACCGCGGCCTGCTCGAACGGGATGCTAAAGGCGAAGTCGGCCTCGCCGGTCTGCATGATCGCGGCGCGGGTGTTGTTGTCCACCACCGGCTTCCAGGTAATGGTGTCGATCTTCGGGTAGCCGGTCTTCCAGAAGCCGGCGAACTTCTTGCCCTTCAGGTGGTCGGGCTGCTTCCATTCAACGAACTCGAACGGGCCGGTCCCCACCGGGTGGAAGGCAATGTCCTTGCCGTACTTCTGCAGCGCGGCCGGCGAGATCATCACCGCCGACGGATGCGCCAGCACGTTGATGAATGGCGAAAACGGCTCTTTCAGCGTGACCTTGACGGTATTGGCATCGACCACGTCGGTCTTGGCGACACGGTTGAACAGCGTGTAGCGCTTGAGCTTGTTGGCCGGGTTGGTCACGCGGTCCAGGTTGGCCTTGACGGCGGCGGCATCGAAGGTGGTGCCGTCGTGGAACTTGACGCCCTTCTTCAGCTTGATCGTATACGTCAGGCCGTCCTTGCTGACCTCGTAGCTGTCTGCCAGCACATTGACCAGCTTCATGTCCTTGTCCAGGCCGAACAGGCCCTGGTAGAAGCTCTTCCCGACCGCCTGCGACAGCGTGTCGTTCGAATCGTACGGATCCAGCGAGGTGAAGGTCGAGCTCACCGCCATCACGGCATCCTTGGCGGCGAAAACAGGGGCCGAAGCCAGCATGCCCAGCGCGCCGGCGGCAAAGGCGCCGGCCATCCATCGGGGCGAAACCATACGTGCAGACATCGTCGAATCTCCTTGGTAACTTCTTGACTTCGAGGACTTCAATAAGCGCCGCCGACGGCATGCCGGGCGACATAATGGCCGAGCGACCCGCTGCCGGCGACCTTGACCAGCGGCTGCACCACCGGTTCGTCGCCGACCACGCGGATCGGGCTGGGGATCTCGTCGTTGAGCGGCTCGCGCCGCAGGTGGCGCCGCGCCGGGTCGGCGATCGGCACCGCCGACATCAGCTTCTTCGTGTAGGGGTGCTGCGGGTTCTCGAAGATCGCGCGGCGCGGGCCGATCTCGACGATCTGGCCCAGGTACATCACCGCCACGCGGTGGCTCACGCGCTCCACCACCGCCATGTCGTGCGAGATGAACAGGAAGGCGATGCCAAGCTCGCGCTGCAGGTCCAGCATCAGGTTGACGATCTGCGCCTGGATCGACACGTCCAGCGCGGACACCGATTCATCGGCCACCACCACCTTGGGGTTCAGCGCGAGCGCGCGCGCAATGCAGATGCGCTGGCGCTGGCCGCCGGAGAACTCATGCGGGTAGCGCGCCGCGTGCGAGGGGTCCAGCCCCACCTTGTCGAGCAGCCAGGCCACGCGCTGCTCGGCCTCCTTGCCACTGGCCACCTTGTGCACCAGCAGCGGCTCCATGATCGAATAGCCGACCGGCACGCGCGGATCGAGCGAGGCGAACGGGTCCTGGAAGATGAACTGGATATTGCGGCGCAGGGTCTGCAGCGCCGGCCCTTCCATCTTGCTGATGTTCTGCCCGGCGAACTCGATGGTGCCGCTCTGGCTTTCCACCAGGCGCAGCAGCGAGCGGCCCGTGGTGGACTTGCCGCAGCCGGACTCGCCCACCAGCGCCAGCGTCTCGCCGGGATAGAGGTCGAAGCTGACTTGCTCGACCGCATGCACGCGCCGCGTGACGCGGCCGAACAGGCCGCCGGGCACGTCGAAGCGCGTCACCAGGTCCTGCACGCGCAGGATGGGAGCAACGCCCGGGGTAACGGTGTCCTGCGGCGCGACTGGCTCGGGGTTGGCGCTGTCCAGCTGCAGCAGCGGGAACTTGGCCGGCAGGTCGGTGCCGCTCATGGCGCCAAGGCGCGGCACCGCCGACAACAGCGCACGCGTGTACGGATGGGCGGGGGCACGGAACACATCGTCCGAGGTGCCCTCTTCCACCTTCTCGCCGCGGTACATCACCAGCACGCGGTCGGCGACCTCGGCCACCACGCCCATATCGTGGGTGATGAAGACCACGCCCATATGCATCTCGGCCTGCAGGCCGCGGATCAGCTGCAGGATCTCGGCCTGGATGGTCACGTCCAGCGCCGTGGTGGGCTCGTCGGCGATCAGCAGCGCCGGCTTGCATGACAGCGCCATCGCGATCATCACGCGCTGGCGCATGCCGCCGGAGAGCTGGTGCGGATAGCGCTCCAGCACACGGCGCGCCTCGGGGATGCGCACCAGCTCCAGCATGCGCAGCGCCTCGGCGCGCGCCGCCGCACGGCTCTTGCCCTGGTGCAGGCGGATCGATTCCGCGATCTGCTCGCCCACCGGGAACACCGGGTTGAGCGAGGTCATCGGCTCCTGGAAGATCATCGCCACGTCGGCGCCGCGCACGCTGCGCAGCGTGGCGTTATCCGCACGCGCCAGGTCGAGCACCTCGCCGCCGCGCCGGCGCAGCGCCATATTGCCGGAGACGATCTTGCCGCCGCCATGTTCGACCAGCCGCATCAGCGCCAGCGACGTCACCGACTTGCCCGAGCCCGACTCGCCCACCACCGCCAGGGTCTCGCCGCGGTCAACATGGAAAGACAGGTTGCGCACGGCCTCGACGGTGCGCTCGGACGTGGCAAAGCGCACGGTCAGCCCGTTCACCGAGACCACGCGCTGCGGTGGCAGCACGATGCCGGACTGGGAGGCTTGCATAGGGGAAGTGGCCACTGGAACTCCTTGTATTGCCGGGTGATGCAGGGGGATGGCGCTCAGCCGTAGATCGACACGTTCACGGCCTCGCCCACCCGGGCGAAACCGCGGTACATGCCTTCGGTGTTGAACGGCAGCGTGACGTTGCCGGCGCGGTCCACCGCGATCAGGCCGCCGCGGCCGTTGATGGCCGGCAGCTTTTCCATCACCACGCGCCGCGCCGATTCCTCAAGCGACAGGCCCGCATAGCGCATCTGCGCGGCCACGTCGTGCGCGGCCACGGTGCGGATAAACATCTCGCCGGTGCCGGTGGCAGACACGGCCGCCACGTCGTCCGCATAGCAGCCCGCGCCGAGCACCGGGGTATCGCCCACGCGCCCCACCTGCTTGTTGGTCACGCCGCCTGTGGAGGTGGCCGCGGCCAGGTTGCCGCGGCCGTCGCAGGCCACCGCGCCGACGGTGCCGAACTTGCTGTCCGGATCGATCGGGTCGCTCGCCTGCGGCTTGCCTTGCGCCACCAGCGCAGCGGCATCGTGGTCCAGCAGCGCCATGCCGGCGTTGCCCAGCGCACGCTGCCACTGGTCGTGGCGGGCCTGCGTGAAGTAGTAGTCCGGGCTCACCAGTTCCAGCCCCTGCGTCTGCGCAAAGGCCTCGGCGCCGGCGCCGGCAAAGAGCACGTGCTCGCTGTGGTCCAGCACGGCGCGCGCGGCCAGCACCGGGTTGCGCAGGCGCGTGACGCAGGCCACGGCGCCGGCTTCCAGCGTGGCGCCGTCCATCACCGCGGCATCGAGCTCATAGGTGCCGGCATGGGTCAGCACGGCGCCCTTGCCGGCGTTGAACAGCGGGCATTCTTCCAGCAGGCGCACGGCCTCGGTGACCGCATCGAGCGCGCTGCCGCCCTCGGCCAGGATGCGCTGGCCGGCTCGCAGCACGTGTTGCAGCGCTTCGATGTATTCGCGTTCGCGGGCGGCGTCCATGGCCGCGCGGGTGATGGTGCCGGCGCCGCCGTGGATGGCAATGACTGCTGGTTGCATGTGGATGCTCAGGACTTGCGGGTGTTGGAGGATCGGCCGCGCTTGGCGCCAGCCGTGGGTTCGGTGGACTGCGGGGTGCCGGGCGCGGCACGGCCGGCGGACTCCGCGGCCGGCGCACCGTACAGCCACGGCAGCAGGAATTCAGTCATTTCCGCGGCGGCCTTGACCGGGCGCTCGGCCCGGTGCGCCACCGCGCCGCACAGCGCCTCGATCAGCGCCAGCACGGTGGCATCGGAGTTGGCCGAGAGCCGGTTGCCGGCCTGCGCGTAGAGCGCGATATCGGCCAGCGGGGCCAGCGGTGAGGTCGGCCCGTCGGTCAGCGCCAGCACCTGGCCGCCCTGCGACTTGGCCCGCTCGGCCAGTTCGATGGTGTCCGTGACATAGCGCGGGAAGGCAATCACGATCAGCAGGTCGCTTGGTTGCTGCTTGAACAGCTGCCGCGCCGCATGCGAGGCGCCGCCGGCGCCTGCCACCGAGGTCACCATGCGGCAGTGCATTTCCAGCCCGTGCTGCAGCAGGCCCGCCAGGAAACCGCTGGCGCCGAAGCCGGCCACGTAGACACGCTGCGCCGCCAGGATCGCCGAGACCGCGCGCTCGCAGGCCTCCGGGTCGATGCCGCGCCGCGTGGCTTCCGCGTTGGCCGCGGCATCTTCCAGCGAGGCGGCGAAGACTTCGGCCGCGGTCGCGGGCCGCTCCAGCTCGCTGCGCAGCCGCTCCACCGGAGCCAGCGTGGCTTCGAAACCGCGCACCAGCTCGGCCCGGAACTGCGGATAGCCGTCGAACCCCAGCGCCCGCGCAAAGCGGTTGGCCGTGGCCACCGACACCTCCACCGCCGCGGCAAATTCGTCGATGCGCATAGTCGCCGCGCGGAACAGATTGGCCAGCACGTATTCCGCCATGCGGCGGTGCGCCGGCGTCAGCGTCGGCAGGCTGCGCGCAATGCGGTCTGAGATCGAATGGCCTTTTGGCATGGTGGAAGCGGTTGGTCTGGACGTCGTCTAGTGCACGCCGTTTTCGTGAAAATGAATTTACACGCAACGCACGAACAAGAAAATAGAGTTTTGCGAGACTAAGGGTAATTCCTTAATCGCCGAGGCACGAAGGCACATTGGCGGTGCACGTTGCCGAGCTGTTTTGCACCGCCACGGCGTGCGCCGCACCGGAAACGCTACAATGCCGGCCAGCGCACCAGACCCGGCGGTTGCCCGCTTTCCCCGCGCTTTTTCTGTTTTTCACTCAGGCATTTCCCCCTCTCGTGATCCGAATCGACCAGCTAGTCCTCCAGCGCGGCACCAAGGTGCTGTTCGACCACACCAGCGTGACGCTCAACCCGGGCGAGCGCGTGGGCCTTGTCGGCGCCAACGGCAGCGGCAAGTCGACGCTGTTCGCGCTGCTGCGCGGTGAACTGCATCCGGACGGGGGTGATGTCATCGTGCCGGCGCAGTGGCGCGTCGCGCACGTGGCGCAGGAAACGCCTGCCGTCAGCCGCACCGCCGTGGATTACGTGATCGATGGCGACACCCGCCTGCGCGAGATCGAAGCCGCCATCGCCGCCGCACAGGCCAGCGGCGACGGCAGTGCCGAGGGCGAAGCCCACGCCGCCTTTGCCGACGCCGACGGCTACACCGCCCCGGCGCGCGCCGAGGCCCTTCTGCTGGGCCTGGGCTTCACGCTGGCGCAGGTGTCGCAGCCGGTGGCCTCGTTCTCCGGCGGCTGGCGCATGCGCCTGAACCTGGCGCAGGCGCTGATGTGCCCGTCCGACCTGCTGCTGCTCGACGAACCGACCAACCACCTGGACCTGGACGCCATCGTCTGGCTGGAGGACTGGCTGGCGCGCTACCCCGGCACACTGGTGATGATTTCGCACGACCGCGAATTCCTCGACGCGATCTGCAACGTCACCGTGCATATCGAGAACCAGCAACTGCGCCGCTATGGCGGCAACTACACGCTGTTCGAGACCCTGCGCCTGCAGCAGATGGCGCAGCAGCAGTCCGCCTACGTGCGCCAGCAGAAGGAAATCGCGCACCTGGAATCGTTCATCACGCGCTTCAAGGCCAAGGCGACCAAGGCGCGCCAGGCACAGAGCCGCGTCAAGGCGCTGGAAAAGATGGAGCGGCTGGCGCCGGTGCACGTGGCCGCCGGCTTCGCTTTTGAGTTCCGCGAACCCGACGCCGCGCCCAACCCGATGATGGTGCTCGACGCCGTCGACTGCGGTTATGCCGAGGCCGAGCCGCCCGTCACCATCCTGCACAACCTGGCACTGTCGATCCAGAACGGCCAGCGCATCGGCCTGCTGGGCGCCAACGGCCAGGGCAAGTCCACGCTGGTCAAGACCCTGGCCGGCACGCAGGACCCGCTCACGGGCAAGCTGCGCCTGGGCAAGGGCCTGCAGATCGGCTACTTCGCCCAGCACCAGCTGGAGACGCTGCGCGACCACGACTCGCCGCTGCAGCACCTGGCGCGCCTGGCGCCCGACACCCGCGAGCAGGAACTGCGCGACTTCCTCGGCAGCTTCAACTTCCGCGGCGACATGGCCACCGCGCCGATCGAGCCCTTCTCCGGCGGCGAGAAGGCCCGGCTGGCCCTGGCGCTGATCGTCTGGCAGAAGCCCAACCTGCTGCTGCTGGACGAGCCGACCAACCACCTGGACCTCGACACCCGCGAGGCGCTGACCATGGCGCTGGCGCAGTTCGAAGGCACGCTGATCCTGGTCTCGCACGACCGCCACCTGCTGCGCGCCACCGCCGACCAGTTCATGCTGGTGGCCGACGGCACCATCAAGCCCTTCGATGGCGACCTGGACGACTACCGCGACTGGCTGCTGCAACAGGCCGCGGCCAAGCGCAATGCCGCCACCGCCGCGCACCTGGCAGAGAACGCCGGCGATGCCGCGGCGGCGGTCAACCGCAAGGACCAGCGCCGCGCGGAGGCCGACGAGCGCCAGCGGCTGTCAGCACTGCGCAAGCCGCTGACGAAGGAACTGGAAAAGGTGGAAAAGCGCATGGCGGTCCTGCAAACCGCCAAGGAGGAGATCGACCAGTTCATGGCCGATGAAAGCAGCTATGCCGAAGCCAACAAGACGAAGCTGATGGAGATGCTCAAGCGCCAGGGCGAGGTCAATAGCGAGCTGGAGACGCTGGAAGAGAAGTGGCTGGAGTTGCAGGAGCAGATCGAGCAGATTGCGTAATCTGGTTCGAGCCCCCTCCCTCGCACCACCGCAAACAATAAACGGCGCCACTGGCGCCGTTTATTGTGTCGATGGCTTGCTCTCGACTCAGCGGAAATTCTTCTCGCGCCGGATCAACCCCACCGCCAGCGTCAGCGTCAGGATAAACAGCCAGATCAGCGACCATGCCGGCACCGACAGCCCCAGCACCGGCGGCAGCGGCGCGGTGCACAGGCCATCGGCATAGAACACTTCCGGCAGCACCTTGGCGGTCGGCAGCGCGTTGACCCAGTTTTCCAGCGGGTCGATGCCGCAACTCGCCTTGGGATTGAGCAGCAGCGACACGTGGTAAACCGCCACCGCAATGCCGGCGATGCCGGACAGCATGCCCAGGCCCTGCCACAGCGAGCGCGTATTCTGCGCCACCACGGCCAGCAGCGAGAAGATGCCGATGCCGATAAAGGCGAAGCGCTGCATTACGCAGAGCGGGCAAGGCTGGTAGCCCTTTTCAAACTGCAGGTAGAGCGCAACGCCGACCAGGCCGAAGGAAACGAGGGCGATCAGCAGGAAATAGGCGCGTGAGTTGGCTTGCATAGTGGGTGATCAGGTAATCCGGTAAGCGGTGCCGTCGGGGTGGCGCGGCATTGCTGCGCATTATTACCTATTTTGCGGCGCCTGCAGTTGGCGTCACACTCAGCGCAAGCCCCCTACCCTGTGGCGGATTGACGCAGGCTGCTAGGCGCCGGCTGCCTGCCACGCCTTGCGCGGCAAACGGTACAGGCAATGGGGCCGCAACGGATGCCCTGGCGGCAATGCGGGATGCTCGAAGCCCACGGCATCCTCGCGCATGCCGAGCCTCTCCATGACCGCCCGCGAGCGGGCATTGGCGAGTGTCGTGAAGGACACGATCTCATCCAGCCCCAGCCGCTCAAAGCCCCAGGCAAGCGCGCCGCGTGCCGCCTCGGTCGCGTAGCCGCTGCCCCAGGCGTGCTGCGCCAGGCGCCAGGCGATCTCCACGCAAGGCGCGAACGGCAGCGCCGCGGTGGGCTCGTGCAGTCCGACAAACCCCAGGAAAACACCGTCCGCCTTGCGCTCCGCTACCCAGACGCCCCATCCCTTCGCTGCGATCAGGCTGCGGCAGTGGTCGGCCATCGCATCGCTTTCAACACGCGTCAGCGGCGCAGGGAAATAGCGCATCACCTGCGCATCGGCATTGAGCGCGGCAAACGGCGCATAGTCCACCTCGCGCCACTGGCGCAGCCGCAGGCGTTCCGTCTCGAAGGCGATGCCGTCGTCCATGGCTCAGTCCAGATGGCGCACGCGGTCGATGGCCTGCTCGATGCGTTCCACCGCGATCACTTCGAGCCCGTCGATCTTCTGTTTGGGCGCGTTCGCCTTGGGAATCACGGCGATCGTAAAGCCCAGCTTGGCGGCTTCCTTCAGGCGCTCCTGCCCGCGCGGACTGGGACGGATCTCGCCGGCCAGGCCGACTTCGCCGAACACCACCAGGCCGCGCGGCAGCGGCTTGTTGCGCATCGACGAGTGGATCGACAGCAGCACCGCGAGGTCGGCGGCGGGTTCGGTGATCTTGACCCCACCCACCGCGTTCAGGAACACGTCCTGGTCAAAGCAGGCAATGCCCGCATGCCGGTGCAGCACCGCCAGCAGCAGCGCCAACCGGTTCTGTTCAAGGCCCACCGCCAGCCGGCGCGGGTTGGGTACATGGGCGGTATCGACCAGCGCCTGGATCTCGACCAGCAGCGGACGCGTGCCCTCCTGCGTCACCAGCACGCATGAGCCCGGCACGGTTTCCTCATGCTGCGAAAGGAACAGCGCCGACGGATTGCTGATGCCGCGCAGGCCGCGCTCGGTCATGGCAAACACACCCAACTCATTGACCGCGCCGAAGCGGTTCTTGAAGGCGCGGATCAGCCGGTGCGACGAATGGGTATCGCCCTCGAAATACAGCACAGTATCGACGATATGCTCCAGCACGCGCGGACCCGCCAGGCTGCCTTCCTTGGTCACATGGCCGACCAGGATGATGGTGATGCCGCTGCTCTTGGCAATGCGCGTCAGCTGCGCCGCGCATTCGCGCACCTGCGCGACCGAGCCCGGTGCGGAGGTCAGCGCCTCGGAGTACAGCGTCTGGATCGAGTCGATCACCGCGACTTCGGGCTTTTCCACTTCCAGCGTGGCCTGGATCTTCTCCAGCTGGATTTCGGCAAGCAGCCCCAGCGACGGGCTTTCCACGCCCAGCCGCTGCGCGCGCAGCGCGATCTGCGCACCGGATTCTTCGCCGCTGACATAGAGCACGCGGCGCTGGCCCGCAAGGTTGGCCAGGGCCTGCAGCAGCAGCGTGGACTTGCCGATGCCGGGATCGCCGCCGATCAGCACCACCCCGCCCGACACCAGGCCGCCGCCCAGCACGCGGTCGAATTCATCGATGCCGCTGGAGAAGCGCGGCACGTCAGCGGCATCGATCTCCGACAGCTTGCGCACCGTGGCCGAGGCGGCCAGCGGCTGGAAGCGCTTGTTCGCGGCGGACTCGGCCACCGTCTCAACCAGCGTGTTCCACTGCTGGCAATGCGGGCACTGGCCGGCCCAGCGCGGCGTGGTGCCGCCGCATTCAGTACACGTATAGACAGTCTTGGTCTTGGCCAACGGATGTCCTTGCAGGAAAAAACGAGCCGGGCCCACAAGTGGCCCGGCCGGCAGATGGTAAGTGCGCGGGCCTGCGCCCGCACCAACGCCCCGGATCAGGCCACGGCAGGCGCGGCGCTGTCCGAAGCCGTGATCGTCGCGACCGAGGTCGGCACGCGCGGCGCCAGCGCACACATCAGCTCATAGCCGACCGTGCCGCTGGCCTGCGCCACCTCGTCGATCGGCAGGCCCTGGCCCCACAGCGTGACCGGGCTGCCGACCTTGGCCTTCGGGCACGGGGTCAGGTCCACGCACAGCATGTCCATCGACACGCGCCCGACCAGTTCGGTGCGCACGCCATCGACCAGCACCGGTGCGCGCTGCTCGCCCCAGCCTGACGCATGGCGCGGGTAGCCGTCGGCATAGCCGCACGCCACCACGCCGATGCGCATCGGCCGCTCGGCGGTGAACAAGGAGCCGTAGCCGACGGTATCGCCCGGCTGCAGGTCCTGCACCGAGATCAGTTCGCTGTGCAGCGACATGGCGGGCTGCAGGCCGGTTCCGGCAATATCGGCATCGCGCCCGCTCGGCGAGGCGCCGTACAGGATGATGCCGGGGCGCACCCAGGCGCGGTGCGCCTGCGGGTGCCACAGCACCGCGGCCGAGTTCGACAGGCTGGCCTCGCCCGGCAGGTTGGCCGTGGCGGCATCGAAAGCCTCGATCTGGTGGGCGACGCCTCGGGCACTATCCGCATCGGAAAAATGCGTCATATGGACGATACTGCCTACACAGGGCATGGCGCGGGCGCGCTCCCACGCGGTACGGTAATCCGCCGGATGGAAGCCGAGCCGGTTCATGCCGGTGTTGAGCTTGAGCTGGATTGCCAGCGGCCCCTTGGCGCGTGCGCTTTCCAACATGCGCAGCTGCTCGTCACAATGGATCGCGGTGGTCAGGCGGTATTGTTCAATGACGGCAACATCCTGCGGCTGGAAGAAGCCCTCCAGCAGCAGGATCGGGCCCTGCCAGCCAAGGTCACGCAGCAGCACGGCCTCGTTCAGGTCCAGCAGGCCGAAGCCGTCGGCACCCCGCAGCGCAGCAAAGACGCGGCGGATGCCGTGGCCGTAGGCATTGGCCTTGACCACCGCCCAGATGCGCGAATCCGGCGCCTTGCGGCGGATGATGTCGAGATTGTTGGCCAGGGCGGGTTGATGGATGACAGCGTGGATGGGTCTTGGCATGGGAGTCACATCTCAGGAAGCGGACGAGCAAGCAGGCGGCGCTGGCGGCATGGGCGGCCGGCGCGGGCGCTGGAAGGACGGCTCTGTCTCAGTATCGATGGCGCAAACGTCACCTGTCGGTGTGCAGCAGCATGTTGCGGCGACCAGCATGCGGGAATGTGCGGAATTGGCACGCCCTTGCATCCCAGTCACCATATCGGTTCGACCACGCACCAGATCAGGGAAGACCCGGTCGACTGGTCGCGATCACAGTCGTTATTTGAACACATTCAGGTGCCGTTGCCGGGGGTCGTTGGGGAATCGGCGCGGCAATCTGCTGTCAAAAAGAGCCCTTGCCGGGGTTCGGGAATGTCATGTTTTCGTGATATAAAGCCGGACGCTCCGGCCATGTTCTAAAAGCGAAGCATTATGTCAATGACTGTCAGGCAAGCCTCAAGGCGCCGCAGCGCAGCACCACAGACACAGTTCGACACGGCCGCGGCACAAGGTTCCCTGCAAACCATGGCCGCCCCGGTTGGCGCTAGCCTGGCCAGCCTGAGCGGAGTTCGCGATGGAGAAAAAGTCGACAGCATGAAGAAGGGTTTTTACACCATCATGGCCGCGCAGTTTTTTTCTTCGCTGGCCGACAACGCCTTACTGATCGCCGCGATCGCCCTTCTCACTGAATTGCATTCCCCGCAGTGGATGACCCCGCTGCTCAAGCTGTTCTTCGTTCTCTCCTACGTCGTCCTCGCCGCCTTCGTCGGCGCCTTTGCCGACTCCATGCCCAAGGGGCGGGTGATGCTCATCACCAACGCCATCAAGGTGGTCGGCTGCGCCATCATGATGTTCGGGCTGCACCCGTTGCTGGCGTATGGCGTGGTGGGATTCGGCGCGGCGGCGTACTCGCCGGCCAAGTACGGCATCCTGACCGAGCTGCTGCCGCCAGAGAAACTGGTGTTGGCCAACGGCTGGATCGAGGGGCTGACGGTAGGTTCGATCATCCTGGGCACCGTGGTGGGTGGCGCGCTGATCTCGGTGCATATCTCCAGCCTCCTGCTGCGCTTTGACGTCCCCTTCATCAACACCGGCATCGACACCCCGGCCGAGGCCGCGATGGTGGTGATCATGCTGTTCTACGTGATCGCCTCGGTCTTCAACCTGTTCATCCCCGAAACCGGCGCGCGCTACCCGCAGCAGGAAAAGAACCCGATCAGGCTGATCGCAGAGTTCGGCGACTGCTTCGTGGCGCTATGGCGCGACAAGCTCGGCCAGATCTCGCTGGCGGTGACCACGCTGTTCTGGGGCGTGGGCGCCACGCTGCAGTTCATCGTGCTGAAGTGGGCCGAGAAATCGCTGGGCCTGAACCTGTCCCAGGGCGCGCTGCTGCAGGCCGTGGTGGCCGTGGGCGTGGCCGTGGGCGCGATCCTGGCCGCGGCGCGCATCCCGCTGCGCAAGTCGCTCTCGGTGCTGCCCTTTGGCGTGGCCATGGGCGCCACCGTGATGATCATGGCGTTCTACACCAAGGATGCGATGCCCCATGTCACGCTGGACGTGCTGGGCATGCATATGCCGCTGTACATGGCCATCGCCTATGTGTTCCTGATGGTGGTGGGCGCCATGTCGGGCTACTTCGTGGTGCCGATGAACGCGCTGCTGCAGCACCGCGGGCACGTGCTGCTGTCGGCCGGCCACTCCATCGCGGTGCAGAACTTCAATGAGAACGTCTCGGTGCTGCTGATGCTGTGCCTGTATGCGCTGCTGATCAAGCTGAACGTGCCGATCGGCGTGGTCATCGTCGCACTGGGCCTGTTTATCTGCGTGACCATGGCGCTGGTGCTCAAGCTGCACAAGTACAACGTGCGCACCTTCAACTCGCTGGCGATGATCGGCGAGGACAAGCACCACTAATCCTGCGGCGCCCTGTTCCGCGTCCTGCCTGCAGCCGGCGCGGGATGCTCAGGCCGTGTCGCCCGGCGCGGCCAGCTGCCCTGGTCTGGACGGCTCCGCCGCCCGTGCCAGCGCCCGCTCTTCCCACCCCGGTGGCACCACGAACCCGCGCGAGCATTCGCGCCACCAGCCCGCCGCCTCTGGCCCGGCCGGTTCCAGTTCGCAAAGCATCACCGGCGATTCGCGCCGCCATCCGTGGTCATGGCGCGGGTCGGCAAAGCGCTGCGCCAGCATCGCATGCAGCGCGCCGACATCTTCCGTGCCGGATTCAGGCACCAGCGCGCCCGACAGCCACCCGGTACGCGGCAGGCGGCACCAGCGCAAGCCGGGCCGCGCGGCAGCGCGGGCGGCCCAGCCGTCGAGCGTGGACCACCAGCCGTGCAGATGGTCTGGCGCGATTCCCAGCGCATCCAGCCCCGGCGGCACCCGGCCATCGCGATAGAACAGCCAGCCCAGCAGGTAGACCTCGCTGCGGTCCACCGTATGTCCCAGCAGGGCCTGTGCCTCCGCGGTGCAGCCCAGCGGGAGCTGGCGGTGCACGATGTGGCCCAGCTTGTCGCCAAGGCGGTCGACCAGGTTCGGGCCGACGAAATCCTGCGCCCGCGGCACCTGGCTATTGCCCGGGGCCATCAGGTAGAACTTGGCCGCCATCTCCCAGTGCACCACGGCGCCCGACGCCTGCTCGCGCCAGATAAAGTCCAGTTCGCCCAGCGTGCGGATACCCTGCCGCCCTGCGCGCCGCACCGGCACGTTGGCAGCCAGCAGGGACAGCCCCTGCATATGGCGCAGCGCAAAATGCAGCAGCCGCTCGGCATGGCGGCCCAGGCGCAGGCTGCGGCTGGCGGGGTCCTGGTCGGGATCGTCGGCGGAGGGGGCGGCGTGGCCGCCGGCCAGTTCGTCGATGGTGGCGGGCAGCGTGGCGGGGTCCGCGCCTTCCAGCCAGTGCTGCCAGGCGGCCAGCGTGCCGGCGGGCCAGCGCGCCGGGGCCGCGCCCGGCACCGCCGCCAGCAGCGGCGGCGATAGCGTGGTCCAGGCCAGGTCGCGCGTGCGTGCCGACGCGGCGCGGCGCCACAGCGGCGGGCCCGACGGCCCATTGCCGTCGCCGCCGCGGGTCAAGGAGAGATCAGGCCCCAGCTCCCCCACGGTCATGGACCTCCCTGGCCAGGCACAGGTCTTCCCAGGCGCGCGCCTTGTCGGTCAGGGTGCGCAGCAGGTAAGCCGGATGGTAGGTCACCACCACGGGGATGCCTTGATAGGTATGCACGGTGCCGCGCAGCTTGCCGATGGGCGTGGTGGTGCACAGCAGCGACTGCGCCGCAAAGCGGCCCAGCACCACGATCACCCTGGGCTTCACCAGCGCGATCTGGCGGCGCAGGAACGGCTCGCACTGCGCCACTTCCTCGGGCTCCGGGTTGCGGTTGCCGGGTGGGCGGCACTTGAGCACGTTGGCGATAAATACATTGCGTCCGCGCGCCAGCCCGAGCGAGCCGAGCATATTGTCGAGCAGCTTGCCGGCCTGGCCCACGAAGGGCTCGCCCTGCAGGTCTTCGTTCTCGCCGGGGGCTTCGCCCACCAGCATCCATTCGGCCTGGCGGTCGCCCACGCCGAATACGGTGTTGGTGCGGTTCTGGCACAGGCCGCAGGCGGTGCAGCCGGCCACGGCGGCGTCCAGCGCCGGCCATTCCATGCTGGCGATGGCAGCTTCGCGGCCCGCCTGCGCCGAGCCGGGCCCCGGGCCGGCGGGGACCAGAGCAGGCGCAGCCGGTGTCCGGGAGACAGGCGGCGCCACTGGCGCCGGCACCGGCACGGCGGCTTCCGCAGCCGGTGCGGCAACCACTGCGGCAACCTCGGCCACAGGCGCCTCGGCAACAGGCATCGCTGCCTGCGTCACGGCCGCCTCCGGCGCGGCTTCTGCCTGCGCATCCGCGCGCTCGCGCGGCACCCATTCGGTCGGGATGCCCAGGACTTCCAGGAACTGTGCGCGGCGGCTCATGCCCTGCCCTCCGTGCCTTCATTGGCGGCGGCCTCCGCCGGCCAGTTGCGGCGCAGCACCAGCGCGTCCTCGCGCTTGCTGCCCAGGGCCGGGTAATAGCCCTTGCGGCGCCCGATCTCGGCAAACCCCGCCGCCTGGTACAGCGCGATCGCCCCGGTATTGGACGGCCGCACTTCCAGCAGCATGGTATGGATGCGGTGCGCGTGCGCGGTGGCCAGCACCACGGCCAGCATCAGCCGCCCCAGCCCCTGGCGCTGGCGCTGCGGCTCGACGGTGATATTGAGCAGGTGCATTTCATCGACTACCGGCATCAGCACGGCATAGGCCACCAGCGTGCCGGCCGGGTCGCGCAGCGTCAGGCCGAGATGCCCGGACTTGACCGAGTTCTCGAAATTGCCGCGGGTCCACGGATGGCTGTAGGCACGCGCCTCGATGCCCGCCACGGCCCCCAGGTCGAGCGCGCTCATGCGGCCCAGCGCCCAGCCGTCCGGCAGCGCCGGCATGGCGGGCACGGCCGGCCAGTCGTTGCGGTGATCGAGCGGATAGGCTGCACTCACGATGCGCTCCCGGCCTGGGCCGCGGCACGGGCGGCGGCGGCGGCTTCGCGTTCGGCGATGGTCTGCGCGACCTTGTCGCGCAGGTAGATCGGCATGGCCTGGTCGGCGTCGATGGCCTCGCCGCGCGCCAGTGCGCGCAGTGCAATCGCGACCATCGGCTGCGCATGAGGCATCGCCTCCGGCAGCACGCGCGCGGCGCGCGCCAGGCCCGCCAGCCGCTCGCCGAAGACGGTGGCTGCGTTGCCGGCCAGCCAGAAGTCGCCGTCGGGCAGCGGCACGGTTTCCGGCGCGCTGACCTGCATCGGCGTGACTTCTGCCCATTCCCGCGCACTGGCATGCCAGCGGAAAGCAGCGGAATAGGCCTCATCCATGCGCGCGTCCAGCGCCACCAGCATCGCGGTATCGTCCGGCAGCGCCGGCGTGGCGGCCCGCGCGCGCTCGGCGCAGGTCATCAGGGTATTGACCGGAACCACCGGCAGCCCGGCGCCGAAGGCCAGCCCCTGTGCCACGCCGCAGGCGGTGCGCAGGCCGGTGAACGAGCCCGGGCCGGCGCCAAAGGCAATCGCAGCACAGTCCGCCAGCGCGATGCCGGCTTCGGCCAGCAGCTCGCCGGCAGCCGGCAGCACGCGTGCCGACGAGCGTGCGCCAGTGTGCTCATGGCGCACCAGGCACTCGACCCCGGCACCCGGCACCGCACGTCCGAGCGCGACCGAGCACCACTCTGTAGAAGTTTCAACAGCAAGAATCCAGGACATGGCGCGATTGTATCCGGTGACGCCCGGAATCGAGGGCTTCTTCAGTTTTATACGGACGGCGCGGCGCCGCCGGGCGGCTATCATCGGCCTGCACTTTCGCAATCCAGACAGCACACACGGAGGAACCCCCATGAGCGACCTGCAGGCACGCTTCGACCAGGCCCAGATCGACGTCAAGCAACTGAGCGAGCGCCCCAGCAACATGTCCCTGCTGCGCCTGTACGCCCTGTTCAAGCAAGGCAGCGAAGGCGATGCCCACGGCGACAAGCCCGGCATGACCGACTTTGTCGGCCGCTACAAGTTTGAAGCCTGGGAAGCCCTGCGCGGCACCGCGCGCGAACAGGCGATGGAGCAGTACGTCGCGCTGGTGGAAGAACTGCGCAACGGCGTAGCCAGCTAAGCCAGGGCAGCCAGGCCCGGCGGCTTCAGGCCGCCGGCACCGGCCGCGGCCGGATCCGCCACGCCGCGAACATCGCGCTGGCGATCACCACGCCCACGGCCAGGAAGGTTTCATCGAAGGCCCGGATGCGCGCCGCTTGCACGGCGGCGTCGCCGGCCTGGCCCAGCACCGCGCCGTGCTCCGCCAGCCGCCATTGCAGCCCCACGCCCGCCAGGCTCACGCCGATGGCGCCGCCCAGCTGGCGCAGGAAGTTGATGCAGCTCGAGCCCTGCGCGATCAGCGTGAAGTCCACCCCCCGCATTGCCCCCAGCGTCAGCGACGGCAGGATACAGCCCAGCCCGATCCGCCCCAGCACCGCCAGCGCCACCAGCACCAGATAAGGCGTGGCGCGCGACCCCAGCGCCATCAGCAGGAACGACAGCGACAGCAGCGCCAGCCCGAACGACACCTGGACATGCGGCGCGATCCGGTGCGTGAAGCGCCCCGATACGGCAATCGTCAGCGCCAGCACCACGCCCGCCGGGAACAGCACCAGGCCCGCGCGCGACGGCGTGTATTCCAGCGCCATCTGCATATAGACCGGCAGCAGGTAGGTCGAGCCGAACAGCCCCGCACCGTAGATAAAGGCCACCACCGCCCCGGCCGCAAACTGCCGGTAGCTGTAGAGCCGCAGATTCATCAGCGGATAGGCCGCGCGCAGCTGCCACAGCACGAACGCCACCAGCATCAGCACGCCAAAGCCCGACAACGCCAGGCCTGCGGGCACGCTGTCGCGCATCTCGACCACACCATTGAGCAGGCTTACCGTGGCAATGCCGGCCAGGCCCAGCCCGCGCCAGTCCAGCGGCTGGCGCTCGCCCATCATGATCGAGTCCACCGCCATGAAGCGCCGCGCCAGCAGCACGCCGATCAGCGTCAGCGGCACCACCACGAAAAAGATCGAGCGCCAGCCGAAGGCCTCGACCAGGAAGCCGCCCAGGCTGGGCCCCAGCGCCGGTGCCAGCACCACGCCAAAGCCGAACATGCTGATCGCCTTGCCCTGCTCACGCTCTTCGAAGACGCGCAGGATCAGGATATTGGGCAGCGGCTGCATGATGCCCGCGGCCATGCCTTCGGCCACGCGCATCGCGATCATCACGCCGTAGGTCGGTGAAAAGCCGCCAAAGAGCCCGCCCGCGCCCAGCAGCAGCGAGGCCCCGAGGAAGGTGCGGCGCAGCCCGTAGCGGTTCAGCAGCCAGGGCGTCAGCAGCATCGACAGCGTCATCGCAATCATGAAGCTGGCCGCCACCCATTGCGCGCGCTCCTGCCCCAGCACGAAGTGCCGGCTCAGGTCCGGAATTGCTACGTTGATGATAGTGGACGAGACGATCGACGAGATCGTGCCCAGCATCAGCGTCACCAGCACCAGCCAGCGCAGCCGCTCGCCGTAGCGCGCACGCAGCGCCAACCGGGTCGGCAGACCCGGCCGCTGGCCGGAACCCTCCGGCGTGGCGGGGCCCTCGCTCACCCCAGCCGTCCGGTGTCAGCGATCTCGCGGATCTTGCGGACGGTGTCGATATCGGCCTCGTGGTAGGCGGATTTGACGATCTCGGCGTAGCGGTCATCGCCGCTGGCGTCGACCGCCGGCATGGTGGTGTCGTAGACAAAGCGCAGCAGCAGCGCGCCCGGGCCCGGGGTCTCGATCGCCATGGTCAGCGTGCCGCCGGCATGCTCGGCCGTGGCCGCGGTTTCATAGCGCACCTGGCGGCGCGGCTCGAACACCACATGATCCTGGATCGACGCCTCGCCAAAATGCAGCACGCGATCGATCCAGTTGTCGCCACGGCCGACTACCTCGGCGCGGTCCAGCCCCAGCACGAAGAGTTCGGGCGACTCGGCGCGCAGCACCAGCCCTTGCCACAGCTGGTCAGGCGTCAGCGGATCCAGTTGAGGATTGCCCGGATCGTTGATCTCAACCAAGTGCTCGAAACGCAACTTCATTCTCCCTGTCTGCAGTAAGTCGATATTATGAAGTCTCCGCGTGTTCGGGAGACCTTTTTGTCTGCGCAGTGCAACATGGCTTGACACGGGCCATTGCCCTTTATCGACCAATATCCACGCCAACTGGAGTCCCGCATGACCGCCGCGCCGCTGGCCGAAACCGATCCCCCGCAGATCCTTGTCTACGCCGACTCGCTGTCATGGGGCATCGTGCCTGGCACGCGCCGGCGCCTACCCTTCCCCGTGCGCTGGCCCGGCCGGCTGGAACTGGGCCTGAACGCCGACGGCGGCACCCCGGTGCGCATCATCGAAGACTGCCTGAACGGCCGCCGCACGGTCTGGGACGATCCCTTCAAGCCCGGCCGCAACGGCCTGCAGGGGCTGGCACAGCGCATTGAAATCCACTCGCCGCTGGCACTGGTGGTCCTGATGCTGGGCAACAACGATTTCCAGTCGATGCACCCGCACAACGCCTGGCACGCCGCCCAGGGCATCGCCACGCTGGTGCAGGCCATCCGCAGCGCGCCGATCGAGCCGGGCATGCCGGTGCCGCCGGTGCTGGTCGTCACCCCGCCCCCGATCCGCACCCCGCGCGGGCCGCTGGCGCCCAAGTTTGCCGGCGGTGAGCATAAGTGGACGGGCCTGCCGCAAGCGGTGGCCGAGGTTTGCGCGCAACTGGGATGTCCGCTGTTCGATGCCGGCACCGTGATCCAGAGCAGCGAGGTCGACGGCGTGCACCTGGATGCCGACGCGCACCTGGCACTCGGCGACGCGCTGCGCCCGGTCGTGCGGGAGCTGTTGCGCGGCTAGCTCGCTCCTGACACCTGCCTGCGGCCGGCTGAAACATCACTCCTGACAGCAGGTGTCAGGAGACCCGGCGCACAATGCGGCCGCTCTCACACGGAACGCCGCCAGGAGGCTGTCATGGAGTTGCTGATCAATATCGATGTCGACGATCTGCCGCGCGGCATCGACTTCTACGCGCAGGGGCTTGGCCTGAGGCTGAACCGCAAGCTGTTCGACGGCACCGTCGCCGAAATGCTGGGCGGCAATACCCCGATCTACCTGCTCGCCAAGCCCGCCGGCACCCGCCCCACCACCCGCGCCGACACCCGGCGCGACTACCGCCGCCACTGGACCCCGGTCCACCTCGACTTTGTCGTCGCCAACCTGGAACAGGCCATCGAACGCGCGCTGGAAGCTGGCGCCGAGATCGAGGACTGGCCGCAGGACTTTGACTGGGGGCGGCAGGCAACGCTGTCAGACCCGTTCGGGCATGGGTTGTGTTTTATCGAGTGGAAGGGCGCGGGGTACGAGGCCGTAGCCGGCTAAGCCCGCCGTACCTGCGACGTCTAGCGGTTTTCGGACTATTCGCGTATCCGCGGCCTGGCCCGGATGTCACATTTCCATGCGGCATCGCGCTTGCCTGTTTCTCTGACACCCGTACTGTAATAACATTGTGCTGCCACGCAATGAGGAGCGAGAAATGAAAGCGACGATCCGCAAGATGGGCAATTCACAAGGTGTCCTGATCCCCAAGGCAATCCTGGCGCAGCTAGGTCTGGAGAATGAGGTGGAAATGGAAATCGTAAATGACGCACTGGTGCTCCGGCGCCCCAGGCAAGCACCGCGGCAAGGCTGGGCGGAAGCCAGCCAGGCCATCGCCGCGGCCGGTGACGACGCCCTTGTATTGGGCGACTTCCCCAACACCGACGACGCGGAGCTGAAATGGTAGCGCGCGGCGACGTCTGGCTGGTTGCGCTTGACCCGACCGTCGGCAGCGAGATCGAGAAGACACGCCCCTGCGTCATCCTCTCGCCGCCGGAAATGCACGACTACCTGCTCACCGTCACCGTGGCGCCAATGACCACCAGCAGCAGGCCCGCACCGTTTCGCGTCCCGGTGACCTTCCAGCGCAAGACTGGCCTGATCCTGCTGGACCAGCTCCGGACCGTGGACAAGTCCCGGCTGGTCAGGCGGGCCGGCGGCCTGAGTGACAGGATCGTTGAAGACACCTTGCGGACATTGCGCGAAGTCTTTGCAGACTGAGCAGTAACGCAGAGGCATTTAATGCCGGCAATCTGGCGTCACTTGGATTCATAAGCATATGAAAAAGAAATAGACGCCAGTTTCATTCCCACTGCGCCATCTGGACGCAATTGCGTTAATCTGTGGCCCTCGCTCCGGTCAGGCGATCCCTGCCCAGGCGACTGTCTCACTCGCCACATAACCAGAATATCTCCAGAACTCCTATGCGCAGCACGTCTCTCATCAAGCGTCTGGCGGTCGCAGTGTCCGCCCTCGGTCTTATCGCCGCCGGCAGCGTCTCGGCCCAGGAACAGACCATCCGCGTCGGTACCGTCAGCGGCCCGGACGCCGAAGTCTGGCAAGTCGTCCAGAAGGTGGCCAAGCGCAATGGCCTGAACGTCAAGGTCGTGGAGTTCAACGACTACGTGCAGCCCAACGCCGCACTGGATGCCGGCGACCTGGACGCCAACAGCTTCCAGCACCAGCCCTACCTGGACAGCCAGGTGAAGCAGCGCGGCTACAAGATGCAGAGCGTGGGCTACACCTATATCTCGCCGCTGGGTATCTACGCGAAGAACCTCAAGTCGGCGAAGGACCTGCCGCAAGGCGCCAAGGTGGCCGTGCCCAACGACCCGTCCAATGAGAACCGCGCGCTGCTGCTGCTCCAGTCGCAAGGCGTGATCAAGCTGAAGGCAGGCGCCGGCACCAACGGTGTCAACGCCACCCCGCTGGACGTGGCCGAGAACCCGAAGAAGCTGAAGCTCGTGGAACTGGATGCAGCCCAGCTGGCCCGCGCCCTGCCCGATGTCAGCGCCGCCGTGATCAACACCAACTACGCGCTCGCCGCCGGCCTGCAGCCGACCAAGGACGCGATCGCGCTGGAAGACATCCACAGCCCGTACGCCAACATCATCGTCGTGCGCACGCAGGACAAGGACAAGCCGTGGGTCAAGAAGCTGGTGGCAGCGTACCAGTCTGAAGACGTGCGCCAGTTCATGAAGGCCCAGTTCAAGGGCGCGATGGTGCCGTCGTTCTGATTGCCCGTGGCACATCCGGATCGCCGTAACGCAGTCCGGCCGGCGATGCTGCGTGTGCCCGCCGGAGGTGCTTGCAAATTTGTGAGCCTTCGGTAAAATGCGCCGCTCACCTTGCCCAGGTGGCGGAATTGGTAGACGCACTAGGTTCAGGTCCTAGCGGTGGCAACACTGTGGAGGTTCGAGTCCTCTTCTGGGCACCAGTATTTTGAAAGGCTCGCGTAAGCGAGCCTTTCTTCGTTTCAGCCCGGAAAGGGAAGTCCTTGAGGACTTCCCGCGAGGACGAGAAAAGGCAACGCTTGCAAGCGTTGCCCGGGGTCGCGCCTGGGTGACCGAGTCCTCTTCTGGGCACCAGTATTTAGAAAGGCTCGCGTAAGCGAGCCTTTCTTCGTTTCAGCCCGGAAAGGGAAGTCCTCGAGGACTTCCCGCGAGGACTAAAAAAGGCAACGCTTGCAAGCGTTGCCCTGGGTCGCGCCTGGGTGACCGAGTCCTCTCCTGGGCACCAGAGATTCAAGCAAAAAGCCCGCACGAAAGTGCGGGTTTTTTGTTTTTTGCGGCCGCCAACGGATATTGAAGCGGTTCAGCGTTTTTGCGGCTGCCCCAGGACCGGCGGCGCCGGCGGCGGCAGCGGCGTGGCAACCGGCTCCAGCCCGGTCGTTCGCACGATCGTGGCTGCCGCCGGGGACGCCAGGAACTGAACAAACCGCGAAGCCGCCGCGCTCTGGTGGCCCGCCACCATCCCGGCGGAGAAGAAGACCCGCTGCTGCAGCTCGGCTGGCAGCGGGCCGACGAAATCCAGCTCCTTGAAAGGCAGCAGCTCACTGACTTGCTGGAAGCCGATTTCCGCATCGCCGCGGGCCACCACGGCGCCGACGCGCTCGCTGTTGATCTTGCGGGCCTTGTCCTTGATCTGGTCCGCGACGCCGAGCCGGTGGAACAATTCACCGGACAGATAAGTCCCGCTGGCGCTGGCTGAATACGCAATCGATTTAGCGTTGAGCAAGGTCAGCTTCAGGCCCTCCACGGTGCTGATATCGGGCTTGGGCGTGCCTTTGCGGACCGACATGCCGATCAGCGACTGCGCCAGGTCCACCCGGCTGCCCGCTGCCACCTTGCCCTCCGATATCAGCTTGTCGAGACCCGAGTCCGCCAGGATCACCACATCAAAGGTCTCGCCGCGCGCCAGCCGGCTGGGGATGGAATCGGGCGCGTTGCCCATCGACGCGCCGTAGGCGGTGATGATCCGGTCCTGCGTGGCGGCTTCATACAGCGGCACCAGTTGCTGGTATGCCGCAGTGAAACCGCCCGAGGTAATCACACGGATATCGTCTGCCCAGGCGGGCGCGGCCAGCCATGCCAGGAAAACCAGTGCGGCCTTTCTGGCGGCCAGGGCGGTCAGCTTCATTTCGTCTCCGTGATTTCGTTGCTGGCGCCGCAAGAGCGCCAGTCTTCTTCGTTCTTCTGCATTGCCAGAGTATTCGCGTAACACTATTCTGTGAATTGCAATGTTCTGATGATTTCATGCATGTCACGCATCAATTTCGCGCTTGAGGATTTGCAGGCATTTGTCGCCACGGCGGAGAAAGGCAGTTTCCGGGTGGCCGCCGAGGCCCTGCATATTTCGCAACCCGCGCTGAGCCGCAGGATCGACAAGCTTGAAAAGACGCTCGGCTCACGCCTGCTCGAACGCACCACCCGCCGCGTGGAGATGACACACGTCGGCAGGCAGTTCCTGGAGGAAGGGAAGCGCGGACGGCCCTGGATATTCTCGACAGCGCCGTGTTCCGCCTTGGTGACGAAGCCGCGCTCCGGCGCGGGCTGGTGACGGCGGCGGCGATACCGTCTGCCGCGGCGCATCTGCTGCCCGATGCCATCAGCGTGTTTGCAGCCCGTCATCCTGGCGTGCGCGTGCGCGTGCGCGTGATCGACGAAAGCGCCAACGCGGCGCTGTCCAGCGTGCTGTCGGGCGAATCGGACTTTGGGCTCAACTTCATGGGTTCCCAGGAACCCAATATCGAGTTCCGCCCGATCCGTACCGAGCCCTATCTGCTGGTGTTGCGGCGCGACCATCCCTGGGCCGATCGCAAGTCGGTCGCATGGGCGGACCTGGCGGGGCAGCGCATGGCCGGCGTGTCCAAACAAAGCGGCAATCGCGCCCTGATCGAGAATGCCATCGCCCATCTTGAACAGCGCCCGACCATCTATTACGAAGCCAACCACGTCGCTGGCGTGCTGGCGCTGGTGGAAGCCCGCCTCGGCATGGCCGTGCTGCCGGGCCTGGCACTGCCACGCGATCATCCCCGCCTGTGCGCCATCCCGCTGACCGAGCCTGCCGTGGACCGTGTCCTGGCGCTGATACGCCGTCGCGACCGGGCGTTGCAGCCTGCGGCCAAGGCGCTGTTTGACATCCTCACCTCTGACGCTGAAATGCCCACCGATTGATCAGCAACAGCGGCCCACCGCATCTCAACCGGATTTCTTGCGCCAAAGCCGGCCGAGGGACTTGCAAAATCCGCAGCGCGCTGTAAAATCCGGCGCTCACCTTGCCCAGGTGGCGGAATTGGTAGACGCACTAGGTTCAGGTCCTAGCGGTGGCAACACTGTGGAGGTTCGAGTCCTCTCCTGGGCACCAATATTTAGAAAGGCTCGCGCAAGCGAGCCTTTCTTCGTTTCAGCCCGGGAAGGGAAGTCCTTGAGGACTTCCCGCGAGGACGAGAAAAGGCAACGCTTGCAAGCGTTGCCCGGGGTCGCGCCTGGGTGACCGAGTCCTCTCCTGGGCACAAAGGTTTCAAAGCAAAAAGCCCGCACGAAAGTGCGGGCTTTTTGTTTTGCTTCGACGGACTCGTCATTCATCCGTGCACAGCTTTGCCGCCGTCTGGTCCAGCTGCGCCTTCACCATTGCCAACAGCGAATACACGTTGTGGCAACCCTCCGAACGCCCGCTCTCGATTTCAACCAGCAACAGGATGGCACTCAGCCCGGCGCTGACTTGCTCAAAGGACTCGATCGTGCCGGCCGGGACGATATGCCGGACATCTGCGGGGTGATGGGTAGACATTGGCATCGCGCTTTTCTCCTTTTGAGAACGCCCGCCTGCCCAAGTATGAAGAAGGTGGCGGGCCAGACAACGAGGGTGACATTGCCGGTGCAACAGTGACGGAAAACCGGCCAGCCATAAGGCTGCCACGCCCGGCCCGCCGTGGAAAACGGCCTGCTCGCGGATTTTTTATCTGGTCATTGTTGCTTTGCCGGGTTGTCACCCCCGCTCACCGAACCCTTCGGTAAGGCTTGCAGTTTCCCGCCCCCGCCATCGTGCAGCGATAAGACGTTTCGCATTCGCCACTCCGCCATCGATCGCGTAGTATTCCTATCCAAAGGCGCGGCCGGGCCGCCTGACAAAAATCACTACGGAGAACTACCGTGGGCAAACTACAAGACCGTCGCCATTTCCTGGGAGCCGCGCTGGGCGGCCTGCTTGTCCCCGCCCTGCCCGCCTGCGGCGGCGGCAATGACGATCCGCCCAAGCCTCCCGAGCCGGTTCCCGAATCCCGGATCACCCAGGCCATTGCCCAGCTCGACAAGCTGGCCGCCGACCTGATGGCCAGTTCCCGCGTGCCGGGCATGGCCGTCGCCGTGGTGCGCGGCAACCAGACCGTTTACGCCAAAGGCTTCGGCCGCCGGCTGGTGACAGACCCCGCGCCGGTCGATGCCGACACCGTGTTCCAGCTGGCATCGGTGTCTAAATCCGTCGGCGCCACCGTGGTGGCACGCCAGGTCGGCCGTGGCGGCATCGGCTGGGATACGCCGGTGCGCGCGCACCTGCCCTGGTTTGCGCTGTCCGACGCCGAGGTCACGCAGGCCGTCACCATCGGCGACCTCTATGCCCACCGCTCCGGCCTGCCCGACCACGGCGGCGACCTCCTTGAAGACATGGGGTACGACCGCCGGCAAGTATTGACGCGACTGCGCTACCTGCCGCTGCATCCGTTCCACGCGGTCTACGCCTACACCAACTTTGGCCTGACCGCCGCCGCCGAGGCGGTCGCCACCGCGGCCGGGACCGACTGGGCCACGCTGTCCGAGCAAGCCGTCTACCAGCCCCTGGGAATGACCCGCACCAGTTCGCGCTACGCCGACTTTGCCGCACGCGACAACCGCGCCCTGGGCCATGTCAGAGTCAATGGCAACTGGGTGCAAGGCGCTGGCCGGATGCCGGATGCGCAATCCCCCGCCGGCGGCGTCAGTGCCTCGGTCAACGACATGGCGAAATGGCTGGCGATGCTGCTCGCCAAGGGCGAGTTCGCCGGGCAACGCGTGGTCGACGCCGCCGCGCTGGCCCCCGCGCTGAGCCAGCAGATGCAGAGCAGCCCGCCCGTCGACGGACGCCCTGCCGGCTACTACGGCTATGGCTTCAATGTCGGCACCACCGAGCTTGGCCTGACCTCCTACAACCACTCCGGCGCCTTCGTGGCCGGCGCGGCCACCAACTTCACCGCGTTGCCGGCGCTCAACCTGGCCATCGTGACGCTGACCAACGCGCAGCCCATCGGCGTTCCGGAAACCCTGAGCGCACAGTTCTTCGACCTGGTGCAATACGGCGCCATCCGGCGCGACTGGGGCAAGATCTACGGCGACGCATTCGCGCCGCTGCTGGCGCCGGAAGGCCGGCTGGTCGGCCAGCCGCGCCCCGCCAATCCGCTGCCGGCGCGTGCACTGTCGGCATACACCGGCACCTACCAGAACGACTACTACGGCCCGCTTCAGGTCGCCGACCAGGGCGGCACGCTGGTGATGACGCTGGGCGCCACCCCGCTGGTGCTGCCGCTGAGCCACTGGGACGGAGACGTCTTCACCTTTACGCTCGACAACGAGAACGCCACGCCCGGCACGATTTCGCAGGCGGCGTTCTCCAGCGACCGCGTGTGGCTGGAGTATTACGACCACGAAGGCTTGGGCATGTTTGTCCGCTAGCACTGCAAGTTGCCGGGCCAATTCACCCAGGAGAATGACGCATGAGTAGCTGGCTGGCAAAGGCCGTTGGCGCGCTGGGCTGCGCCCTGGCGTTCCTGGCAGGTCCGGCGTGCGCCGCGGACCCGGCGACCCTGACCATTTCGGCAGGCACGCAGCAGCGCAGCTGGACCCGCGACGAACTGCTGCGCGATCCGCGCCTGGCCGAGGTGACGGTGGATGACGACAACCTGAAGCGCCGCCTCACATTCAAGGCCATCCCTCTGACGGCCCTGCTGCGGGGCATGCCGGTGAACGACAGCGCCAGTGCCACGACCGCGGCCAGCGATGGCTATGTTGCCCACTTGCCGATGCGACTGTTGCTGGCCGAGCGCGCCGACGGGCCACGCGCGTGGCTGGCGGTCGAGAATCCTGCCGCGCCGTGGCCAACGCTAAAGGGCCAGGACATCGGCCCGTTCCGCCTGATCTGGACCGTGCCATCCGGCCGCACCGCCGCAGCGATCAACGAGAGTCACTGGACCTACAGCATCGTGCGCATCGACATCACCGCGTCGCCCGCCGAGCGCTATGCAGCCATCCGGCCCGCCGCTGGCCAGCCTGCCGATGGACCGGTCATGCGCGGCTTCGTGACCTTCCAGCGCGTCTGCTTCTCGTGCCACTCCCTCAACCGGGTCGGCGATGCCAACCTCGGCCCCGACCTGAACGTGCCATACAACCCGGTGGAGTACCTGGGCGACGACAAGCTCACCAGGCTGATCCGTGACCCGCAGTCATTGCGCTGGTGGCCGAACTCGCGCATGTCGGCCATCGACGAACAGACGCTATCCAACGCGGACCTGAAGGATCTGCTGGCGTACCTGCGCCATATGGCCGGGCGCAAGGCAGCCGCGCCTGGCGGCGGGTCCTGACTGCCTTGCCGGCGGACGCTGCCGACTACTCGATCGTCACCTTCCCGTCCTTCACCAGCTTGGCGAACTTGACCGTCTCGTCCTGGATCCGCCTGGCAAACTCCTGCGGGGTGCTCGCCATCGGCTCGGCCCCAACCGCCGCCATGCGCTGCTGGAAGTCCGGCGATTTCACGATCTTGACGATCTCGGCGTTCAGCCGCGTCACGATGGGCGCCGGCGTGGCGGCCGGCGCCAGCACGCCGAACCAGGTGCCGATATCAAAGCCCTTCAGCCCCGCCTCTTCCAGCGTCGGCACATCAGGCAGGACACTGGAGCGCCGCGCGGTGGTCACCGCAAGGGCGCGCAGCTTGCCCGACTTGATGTGCTGCAGCACCGGCGTCAGGGTATCGAACGACATCGTCACCTGTCCGCCGAGCAGATCGGTCGTCAGCGGGCCACTGCCCTTGTAAGGTACGTGCAGCAGCGGCGCACCCGTCGCGGCCTGGAACTGGGTGCCGATCAGGTGCTGCGCGGTGCCGTTGCCATTGGAGCCATAGGCAAACTCCGGCGATGCCTTCTTCGCCAGGGCCACCAGTTCACTGACGTTCTTCGCCGGCGTCTTCGCAGCATTGATGACCAGCACGTTGGGAACCATGGCGACCGTGGCGATGGGCGCCAGGTCCTTCTGGAAGCTGTAGGGCAGCTTTTTGTAGACGCTGCTGGCAATCGTATGGTGGACCGCGCCCATCAGCAGGGTGTAGCCGTCTGGCTTGCCCTTGGCGACGTAGTCCGCGCCCACGGTGGCGCCGGCGCCGGGCCGGTTCTCGACGATCACGGGCTGGCCCAGGCTTTTCGACAACTGGTCGCCCAGCGCGCGGGCCAGCACGTCGGTAGTCCCGCCGGACGGGAACGGCACCACCAGGGTGATCGGCTTGGCCGGCCATTCCTGTGCCAGGCACGTGCCGCTGAGGATAAAGCCGGCTGCCAGCATGGCCACACCGGAAATACGACGTACGAGTTCAGTACCACGCATGATTTGTCTCCTGAATATTCTATGTTTCCCGCCAGCTTCGGCGGGCTGACGCTCTAATTCACCTGCGAAATTGCCTGCCTCCCCGCAAAGGTCGCCGCGCACCCCAGCTCGGCCTCGATAAACAGCAGCCGGTTGTACTTGGCCACGCGGTCGGAGCGGCTCAGCGAGCCGGTCTTGATCTGCGTGGCCGCGGTGCATACGCTCAGGTCGGCGATGGTGGTGTCTTCCGTCTCGCCGGAGCGGTGCGACATCACCGATGCGTAGCCGGCCCGCTCCGCCACCGTGATGGCCTGCAGGGTCTCGGTCAGCGTGCCGATCTGGTTCGGCTTGATCAGAATGGCGTTGGCCACGCCTTGCGCGATGCCTTCCTCGAGGATCGCGGCATTGGTCACGAACAGGTCGTCGCCCACCAGCTGCACGCGCCCGCCCAGGCGCTCGGTCAGCAGGCGCCACCCTTGCCAGTCCTGCTCCGCCATGCCGTCCTCGATGGTGACGATGGGGTACTGGCGCACCCAGCTGTCCAGCAGGTCGACAAAGCCGTGCGCGTCATAGCTGCGGCCTTCCGACTGCAAGGCATAGCGGCCGCCGTCATAGAACTCGGAGCTGGCTACGTCCAGGCCCAGTGCAATGTCACGGCCGGGTCGGAAGCCGGCGGCTTCGATGGCCTGCATGATGACCTCAAGCGCTTGCTCGTTCGACGCCAGGTCCGGCGCGAATCCGCCTTCATCGCCCACCGCCGTGGCTAAGCCGCGCGCCTTCAGCACGCCCTTGAGCGTATGGAACACTTCCACGCCCCAGCGCAATGCCTCGGAGAAGCTTGGCGCGCCAACCGGCAGGATCATGAACTCCTGCATGTCGACGCTGTTGTCGGCATGCGCACCACCGTTGACGATATTCATCATCGGCAGCGGCAGGCGGGTCTCTGTCCTGCCGGCGCCAACCGACCGGTACAGCGGCACCCCGGCCGAAGCCGCCGCCGCCTTGGCGCTGGCCAGCGAAACGGCCAGCAGCGCGTTGGCGCCAAGGCGCGACTTCTCTGGCGTGCCATCGAGGCGGATCAGGCAGGCATCCACCTCGGCCTGGTCCGCGGCGTCCAGGCCGTTGAGCGCTCGCGCGATATCGACGTTGACGTGCTGCACCGCCTTCTGCACCCCCTTGCCGAAATAGCGTCGCTTGTCGCCGTCCCGCAGTTCCAGCGCTTCACGCGATCCCGTGGATGCACCGGACGGCGCGGCAGCGAAGCCCTCCGCGCCATCGGCCAGCACCACCTGGGCCGCCACCGTCGGGTTGCCCCGGGAATCGAGCAGCTCGTAGCCGCGGACTTCCCTGATTGCAGTCATGTGGATCCCCTTACTGGACCTGCGCGATACGCAGCAGGTTGGTGGTGCCGGCCACGGTGAACGGCAGGCCGGCCGAGATGACGATCTGCTGCCCGGCCACGCCGAACTGCTCCTTCAGCACGGTGCGGCTGGCCAGCTCGGTCATCTCCAGCACATCGACCACTTCATGACAGAGCACCGCATGCACGCCCCAGGCCAGCGCCAGCCGGCGCGCGGTGGCCACGCGCGGCGTCATGCCCAGGATCGGCACTTCGGGCCGTTCGCGCGCCATGCGCAGCGCGGAGTAGCCTGAGCTGGTGTAGGTGACCGCGGCAGGCACGCGCAGCAGGTTCGCCACGTGCCGGACGGCATAGCCAATGGCGTCGGCGGCTTCCGCGCGCGGCTCCGAATGCGAGGCCTGGATGGCTTCGTGGTAGTACGGATCCGCTTCGGTGCGCGTGATGATGCTGTCCATCATCTGCACAGCTTCGACCGGATAGCTGCCCGAGGCCGATTCGGCGGACAGCATCACGGCGTCGGCGCCGTCGTAGATGGCGGTCGCCACATCGGAGGCCTCCGCGCGCGTCGGCACCGGCGCGCTGACCATCGACTCCAGCATCTGGGTGGCAACGATCACCGGCTTGCCGGCATTGCGGCAGGCGCGCACGATGCGCTTCTGCAGCGACGGCACCTGTTCCGCCGGCATTTCAACGCCCAGGTCGCCGCGTGCGACCATGACCGCATCCGACGCCGCCACGATCGCTTCCAGGCTCTGGATGGCTGCGGGCTTCTCCAGCTTGGCGATAATGCCGGCGCGGCCGTCCACGATCTGCCTGATCTCTTCGATATCCTCGGCGCGCTGCACGAACGACAGCGCAATCCAGTCCACGCCCAGCGACAGGCCAAAGTCCAGGTCGCACCGGTCCTTCCCGGTCATCGCCGACAGGGGCAGCACCACGCCCGGCACGTTGACGCCCTTGCGGTCGGACAGCGTGCCGCCGTTGATCACGGTGGTTTCGGCGTACTCCGGCCCGCACCGCTCCACGCGCAGGCGCACGCGCCCATCGTCGACCAGCAGTTCCGCGCCCGGCTGCAGCGCGGCGAAGATCTCCGGATGCGGCAGGCTGACCCGCTCCACCGAGCCCGGCACGCTGGCATCCAGGTCCAGCCGGAATGCCGCCTGTGCGGCCAGTTTCACCCGACCATCGGCAAAGGTGCCGATGCGCAGCTTGGGTCCTTGCAGGTCCAGCAGCACGCCGATGGGGCGGCCGCGCTCCTGCTCGATGGCGCGGATGCTGTGCAGCCGCTGCTGGTGGTCGGCATGGGTGCCGTGGCTGAAGTTGAGCCGGAACACATCGGCACCGGCTTCAAACAGGCGCTCGATGGTGGCCGGGTCTGTACTGGCGGGACCGAGCGTGGCCACGATCTTGGCGTTGCGAAGGCGTCTCATGCGGATGCTCCAGATGCGCGCGTCAGCAAGATCGCGCGAAAGTCGTTGACATTGGTCAGCGTGGGACCGGTAACTACGGCATCCCCCAGCGCCTCGAAAAATCCATGGCCATCGTTGGCCGCCAGCGCATCCTGCGGGCACAGGCCGGCGCGCCAGGCACGTTCCAGCGTGTCGGGGCCGATCACGGCACCGGCTATTTCTTCCTGGCCGTCGACGCCGTCGGTGTCGCCCGCGATCGCATGGATGCCGGGCTCGCCGCGCAGCGTCAGCGCCAACGACAGCAGGAACTCCACGTTCCTGCCGCCCCTGCCCGCGCCCCGCACAGTGACCGTGGTCTCGCCGCCTGACAGCAGCACGCACGGCGTGGCAAACGGCTGGCCATGCCTGGCGGCTTCCAGCGCGATGCCGCCCAGGACCTTGCCGACATCGCGGGCTTCGCCTTCGATGGCGTCGCCCAGCATGTGCACGGCATAGCCGGCCTCGCGGCCCACCTGCGCAGCCGCTTCCAGCGCCAGCCGGGGCGTGGCAATGAACTCGGTGCGGATGCGCGGCAAGCGCGGGTCGCCGGGCTTGAGCGTCTCTGCTGCGTCGGACGCCAGCACTGCCATCACGTTGGGCGGCAGGTCGATCGCATACCGTTTGACGATGGCCAGTGCATCGGCGCGCGTGGTCGGGTCAGGCACGGTCGGACCCGAGGCGATATCGATCGGGTCATCGCCCGGCACATCGGAAATCAGCAGGTTCAGCACCCGCGCCGGATAGCAGGCCGCGGCCAGCCGGCCGCCCTTGATGGCGGACAGGTGCCGGCGCACGCAATTCATCTCCGAAATCGTGGCGCCGGACTTGAGCAGCGCGCGATTGACGCGTTGCTTGTCGTCAAGCGTGATGCCGGCAAGCGGCAGTGGCAGCAGCGACGACCCGCCGCCCGAGACCAGGCAGATCACCAGGTCGTCCTCGCCCAGGCCCGCCACCAGCTCCAGCATGCGCTGCGAAGCGGCCAGCCCGGCATCGTCCGGCACGGGGTGCGCGGCCTCCACGATCTCGATGCGCGAACACGGCACCGCATAGCCGTAGCGGGTGACGACCAGGCCTTCAAGCGGCCCGGGCCATGCCGCCTCCAGCGCGTTCGCCATGGCCGCCGACGCTTTGCCGGCACCAATGACGATGGTGCGTCCGCGCGGCGGCGGCGGCAGGTGCCGCGCCAGGGTCCTGGCAGGCTGCGCGGCGGCGACCGCCGCTTCGAACATGCGCTGCAGCAGCACGGTGGGCTCGGAATATGGCTTGGTCACGTCGGCCCCTTAGTGCATCAGATTGGCGTGGGCATCCGCCGTGGCGGCGATGCGCGCGCGTACCGGGGTTTTGCCCTGGCTCGGCGGCACCGCATCGGCTTCGTCTTCGAGCTTGCCGTCCAGTGCATCGGCCAGTTGCCGGCGGTCCACCGCCCCAACCCATCGTGCAATGGCCAGCGTGCCCACGGCATTGCCGATCGTGTTGGTGATGGCGCGCGCCTCGGACATGAAGCGGTCGACACCGAGCAGCAGCACCATGCCGGCAACCGGGATCTTGCCCAGCGACGCCAGCGTTGCCGCCAGCGTGATAAAGCCGGAGCCGGTTACGCCCGCCGATCCCTTGGAGGTCAGCAGCAGCACGCCAAGCACCACCAGCTGGTCCGTCATGGTCAGCGGCGTATTGGTCGCCTGGGCCACGAAGATCGCAGCCATGGTGTAGTAGATGCACTGCCCGTCCGGGTTGAAGGTCAGGCCGGAAGGCACCACCAGCCCCACCACTGGCTTGCTGACGCCGGCGTTCTCCAGCTTGCGCATCAGCTGCGGCACCACCGACTCCGACGAGCTGGTGCCGAGCACGGTGAACAGCTCATCGCGGATGTACTTCAGGAACTTCCACAGGCTGAATCCGGACAGCCGGGCCACGCCCCCCAGCACGATCACCACGAACAGGAAGCAGGTGATGTACATCGTGCCCATCAGCTTGCCCAGCGAGACCACCGAGCCCAGGCCGTATTTGCCCACGGTAAAGGCCATCGCGCCGAACGCCGCGATCGGCGCCAGCCGCATGATCATCCCCACGACAGTGAAGATGCCGTGCGTAAAGGAGTCCAGGAAATCCACCACCGGCTTGGCGCGCGCCCCGATATGCGACAACGCAATGCCGAACAACGTGGCAAAGACCAGGATCTGCAGGATGTCGTTCTTGGCCAGCGCGTCGACGATGCTGGTCGGCACCAGGTTCATCATGAAGTCGATGAACGTGTGCGGTTTCTCCGCGGCATGCGTGTAGCTGGCGATGGCCTTGGTGTCCAGGTGCGCCGGATCGATATTCATGCCATGGCCTGGCTGGACCACGTTGACGACGAGCAGGCCCAGGGCCAGCGCAAACGTCGACAACACCTCAAAGTAGATCAGGGCCCGCACGCCGACGCGGCCGAGCTCCTTCATGTTCTCCATGCGCGCGATGCCGAGCACCACCGTCGCAAAGATGATGGGCGCGAACACCATCTTGATCAGCTTGATGAACACGTCGCCAAGCGGCTTCAGGTCACTCGCGGTATCGGGCGCCCACACGCCCAGGGCAACGCCGGCGCCAACGCCTAGCAATACCTGGACATAGAGCTTGCCAAGCAGCCTATGAATCATTGCTGTCTCCTGCTGTGTCTTTAAGGCAAAGCGCTCCCGGCGCAGCTCTCAGCGGCTGCTCTTCATGCCCGGAAGGCTGTACGGGCCGTGCAGGCCCGCAGGATGCGCCCCGGCCGTGGCCGGGACGCGCGGCTGGCGTGGCCTGGCGCTCAGGCCGCCTTCGCCTGCTTGCCGGCGGCGAGGAGGTCGCACACGGCTTTGGTCACTTGAGCGGTGGTCGCCTTGCCGCCCAGGTCGCCGGTATGCAGCGCCGGGTTGGCGGTCACGGCTTCGACGGCCTGCATCACGCGCTGCGCCGCCTCGTTCTCGCCGAGGTGTTCCAGCAGCATGACCACCGACCAGAAGGTGCCGACCGGGTTGGCCAGGCCCTTGCCCATGATGTCGAAGGCCGAGCCGTGGATCGGCTCGAACATCGACGGATACCGGCGCTCCGGATCGATATTGCCGGTCGGAGCAATGCCCAGGCTGCCGGCAAGTGCCGCTGCCAGGTCGCTCAGGATGTCGGCATGCAGGTTGGTGGCGACGATGGTGTCCAGCGAGGCCGGACGGTTCACCATGCGCGCGGTGGCGGCATCGACCAGTTCCTTGTCCCAGGTGACGTCCGGGAATTCCTTGGCCACCTGCACGGCCACCTCGTCCCACATCACCATGGCGTGGCGCTGCGCGTTGGACTTGGTGATCACGGTCAGTTGCTTGCGGGGGCGCGACTGCGCCAGCTTGAAGGCAAAGCGCAGGATGCGTTCCACGCCAACGCGGGTCATCATGCTCACGTCGGTGGCCGCTTCGATCGGGTGGCCCTGGTGCACGCGGCCGCCCACGCCCGAATACTCGCCTTCGGAGTTTTCGCGCACGATCACCCAGTTCAGGTCCTCCGCGGCACAGCGCTTGAGCGGCGCGTCAATGCCGGGCAGGATGCGCGTCGGGCGCACGTTGGCGTACTGGTCGAAACCCTGGCAGATCTTCAGGCGCAGGCCCCACAGGGTGATGTGATCCGGGATATGCGGGTCGCCGGCCGAGCCGAACAGGATGGCGTCCTTGTCGCGCAGCGCGTCCAGGCCGTCGGCGGGCATCATCACGCCGTGCTGGCGATAGTAGTCGCCGCCCCAGTCGAAGTCTTCGAATTCAAAGCGGAAGTCTGCGCCGGCAGACGCCAGGGCCTCCATCACTTCACGGCCGGCCGGCACCACCTCCTTGCCAATGCCATCGCCGGGGATCGTTGCAATGCGGTACGTCTTCATCTGTGTCTCCTGGTCTGAATCGCGTTGAGTGCGTGGAGCGGATTCTGGGCCGTGGACAAGGTATTGGATCGCTTGTAGAGTTAAACCATTCTTAACCTGAAATTAAAGATGGAATGGCGTCATCGTCCGGTATTCAGCCTTCCGAGCTGGGCTTTTTCACCTCTGTCGCCACCGCAGGCAGCCTGAGCGCGGCCGCACGCGACCTCGGAATCACAACGGCTGCGGTCAGCAAGCGGCTGGCGCAGATGGAGGCGCGCATCGGCATGCCGCTGGTGACGCGCACCACGCGGCGCATGAGCCTGACGCCCGAGGGCGAGGTCTATCTGGAGCACGCCCGGCGCATCCTCAGCGACATCGACGACCTGGACCAGATCCTGACCCGCTCAAAGGGCCGGCCGAGCGGCCTGCTGCGGGTCAATGCCACACTGGGGTTCGGGCGCATGCATGTGGCGCCGGTGATTTCCGAGTATGTCGCCACCTACCCTGAGGTCGATGTCCAGCTCCAGCTGTCCGCCGACCCGCCGCCGCTGACCGAAGATGCCTTCGATGTCTGCGTCCGCTTCGGCCAGCCGCCCGACGCCCGCATCGTGGCCAGGAAGCTGGCGCCGAACCGGCGCCTGCTGTGCGCCTCGCCCAAGTACCTGCGCAGCCACGGCACCCCGCACACGCCCTCCGACTTGCGCCAACACAACTGCATCGGGATCCGCCAAGGCAGCGACGCCTATGGCGTGTGGCGCCTGACCGCCGGCAAAGGGGCAAAGGCGCGGACCGAATCGGTCCATGTGCGCGGCAACCTCACCACCAATGACGGCGAGATCGCGGTCAACTGGGCGCTGGAAGGCCACGGCATCCTGATGCGCGCCGAGTGGGATATCGAGCGGTTCCTGCGCAGTGGCCGCCTGGTGCAGGTACTGCCGCAATACGCGACGCCGGAGGCGGACATCTATGCCGTCTACCAGCAGCGGCACCAGCTGTCGTCCAGGATCCGGCTGTTCGTGGAGTTCCTGGCGGCCAAGTTCAGTGAGTTTGGGAAGTAGCGGCGGCAAGCAGTCGGGCGTTCACGCAGGCGAAAGAAACGCAACGCCTATTGGCTCTCGATCCACTGAATTGCGAAGCGCATCAGCTCCTTGCCGTTAGGAATGTCCAGCTTTTCCTTGATGTTGGCCTGATGTGCCTCGATGGTCTTGACGCTGCGATTCAGTTTCTCGGCGATCTGGCGGGTACTGAAGCCGAGTCCGATCAGGTGCAGGACTTCGAACTCCCGTTCCGACAGGCTCGCGATCGAGCCCGCCGGGATTCTTTGAGGTGCCGTCAGGGCCCGCGCCAGCTTTTCATGCATGGCGGCACTCAGGTAGACATTGCCTGCCAGCACCTCGCGGATGGCATTCACAATATGCTCCGTGGCCTCGAGCTTCATCAGATACCCGTTGGCACCTGCCCGCAGTGCGCGTTCGGCAAACAGTGTTTCGTCATGCATGCTGAGGACAAGGATTGCCAGCTTTGGATAGTGTTGCCGGAGCGTCTTGACAAGATCCAGGCCGGAGTTCGAGTGCAGACTGAGATCCACAATGGCCATGTCAGGCTGGCAGGTCATCAACGCCAGCGCATCTTCGGCACTGCCGGTCGCACAGCAGACGCGCAGGTCCTCATGCAGATTCAGCATCTGGCTTAACCCCTCCCGGATGATGGGGTGGTCATCCACGATCAGGATCCGGGTTGCTCGGCCCGGGCTAGATGGCTTCTGTTGCATGGCCCGGACTCTCGGGTATCGGATAACTGATGGCAACCGTGGTGCCACCCAGAGCATTGCGGGTGATCGTACAGGAGCCGCCCAGGAGGCTCGCCCGGTGACGCAGATTGTGAAGCCCCAGCCCCGAGGCACGCTCCATATTTTTTGGGTCGACCCCCACCCCGTCGTCACTGATGGAAAGCCGCTGCATCCCGCCTTCGCGCGCCAGGTCGATCCCGATGTGGTGTCCCCCGCTATATTTCAGCGCGTTATTCACGGCTTCCTGTGCCGCACGGTAAAGGTTGATCTGCATCGGCGGATCCAGCAAGTCCACGTCGGATCCGATGCGCAACGTGCAGTCTATGCCGTCCAGCGCGCAGGTCGTCTGCGCCAGGCCTTGCAGTGCCACCGCAAGGCCACCAGATTCCATGGCGACCGGGTCCAGGCCATGGGCAATCTTGCGAGTCATCAAGGACGCCTGCTTCACCAGTCCGACGATGGTAGCCGCGTCCGCGGCAGCCGGGTGGCCATGCTTCTGCAGTGTTTGATTCAAGGTGGAGCAGTAGAAGCCCAGGCTGGTGAGGTGCTGCCCGAGGCCGTCATGCAGTTCCCGGCCGATAAGCCTCTGCTGCTGATCGCCGATCCGGATCAGTTCCGCTTCCAGCAGACGACGACGCGCCATCTCCTGCTTCAGCTCATGGTTTGCTCGCTCCAGGTCCCGGGTTCGCTCTTGCACGCGCCGCTCCAGTTCGATGTGGGATGCCTGCATCAGGCTATGGACGCGCTTCTCCTGGGCATGCGCCGCCACCAGCAGCAGCCCGGTTACTGCCACCACATTTGCGAAGGCGCACCATCTCACCAGGCTATCCACTGGAGACTCGGCGGCAAAGGGACCGGTGCCGTTCGTGGTGCCCCAGATGGCCACGATTGAGACCATCAGGGTTGCGAAGGTGGTACCCAGGTGATCGAAGCGCAGAGCCGCCCAGATAATGAACGGAAGAATCGCCAGGGCTGAAGGATAGTAGCCGTGCCCGGCAAGTTCGGGAGCGCCGAAGATGAGGTAACTCGCCCAGAGGATGGCAGCGGCCAGTCCGCACGCTTCCACGGCCTGCTTTGCGGAGTGCACAGGGCTGGAACTCGCAATCAAGCTGAGCAGGGGCGGCGCCACCACCAGCACCCCCATCATGTCACCGAGCCACCATTCCAGGACTGCCTTGCCGTACTCGGAAGCCGACACCCGGCCTGCGCCAAGGAGGGCGGTCGCGCCAATCATGGCACTCACTGCCGTGCTGGCCGCCGCAGCCAGGATGATGAAGGCCAACACGTCCCTGATGCGGTCGAGGGTGATCTGGAATCGGGCCACGCGTGTCAACAATAATGTGGCCGTCAAGGCCGCAGCCGTCGCGCCGACGCCAATCAGCGCGGCCATTGGCAGTGGCACGCCGACCGACATATTGGCAAGAAAGGAGCCAATGGCAATTCCGGGGGCAGCCGCGAAGCCCATGACAAGGAGCGCAACCAGGGCCACGCCGCTGGAAGGCCACACCAGAGACACTGCACCGCCCACTACCGCATAAGCCAGTCCCAGCTTTGCACTTGCGTAATACGCCAAAGCGACAAATCCGGTATGAACGAAAAGTCTGAGCCTTAAGTTGCGCGGGATAATAAACATTGTTCGCTTCAAACCCTCGGGAACAGACACTGTCACATCCAGTCATTTCTATCGTTAAACGGAATGACGACACTCTTGCGAAAGTGAATGTTCCATGCACCTGCGGCAAATCACGAGCCTGCACCGAATCGATGCCAGGCGAAGTGCTGCAAAACCATGGTGCCGCAACACTACTATGAATCTACTTCAGAACTCCCCCGCGCGGTAAGCGTTGCCGGACGGATTCGATCGCCACCGTGCAGTAATGCAGGGTGAGTCTGCCCTGCCCACCGGCTAGGGCAATCCCCTAGCCTCTTTTCGGAAAAAAGCCTTATTCATATGCTTGCTGTCAGGGCCTACATTTCATTGCACTTGTGCGAAGTTGCGACCTGCAAGCTGAAGCGAAAGAAGAATCGTTTCGGTGTTTTTGCAACGACCTGAAATGGAGGTAAGAAAAATGGTAAAGACAATCATATTGCTCGCTGCGGCGAGTGCGGCGCTTAGTGCCGGAGTTGCCTATGCCGGCATCGGGGCGCGGGATGTCTACACTGACGGCGCCAGCACGATGGGGCCGCGAGACCCATATACCGATGGGGGGAAGACCACAAAGTTTGACGTCTATTCAGATGGGGCGAAAGTCACGGATAGACGCGACTCGTTCACCGATGGCTCGTGAATCATCAACCGCGATCGACTCGTTGGCGACAGCATGTAAGGAACTACAGAAAAAGGTCCCCTGAAAGAAATACGTGGCCGGCTCTCAGCCTCCTCGGCCACAAACCAGCAGCTCCCCCGAGTCACAGCCTCGGGGGATTTTATTTGCAGGGAGCGCAGCGTCATTGCCGACGGGGCTGAGCAGCCGACAGCAAAAAAAAATCCGACCGATGGCCGGAGCTCAATCGCTGCGGCGGGATCCGACCCTCGCCGCGCGCATCAACCCTCAGTCAGTTGTCCAGAATGCGCCGGGCTGGCCGGATTTCAGTATGGCCATAATCTCGCCAGTGTGCTGGCCGCGCCGTGGAATCGCGCCCGCCGCCATGGCCTTGCCATCAAAACGCGGCGCGGGCGCAGCCTGCAGATGGCCCTCCGCTTCGAAGTAGACGCCCCGCGCGACAAGGTGCGGATGCCCGGCGGCTTCTTCGGGGCTCAGCACCGGGCCGAAACACACGTCAGTGTTTTCCAGCAGTGCGCACCATTGCGCGCGAGTCCTGGTGGCAAAGAGTTCTTCAAAGTGCTGATGCAGCTCCGGCCAACGCTCGCGGTCCCATTGCCGGGCGAAACGCGGATCCTCGGTCAGACCCAGCTTTTCCAGCAGCAGCGCGTAGAACTGCGGCTCGATCGAGCCGAGCGTGACAAACTTCCCGTCCGCGCAACGGTAGGTCGAATAGAAATGAGAGGCATCGTGGATGTTGTTGCCGCGCTCGCCGGTGATGAAGCCCTTGCGGCGCGTGGACAGCAACAGCTGCAGCATATTGGCCGAGCCATCCACGATGGATGCATCCACCACGGTTCCCTTTCCGGTGGCGCGGGCGCTGAGGATGCCTGACAGCAGCCCCACCGCCAGGTAAAGCGCGCCACCGCCAACGTCGCCCACCACGGTAATGGCCGACGATGGCGGCTCTGCCGGCGTGCCGTGGTAATACAGCGCTCCGGAAAGCGAGATGTAGTTGTTGTCATGCCCCGCGGCCTGCGCCATCGGGCCGCTCTGCCCCCACCCTGTCATGCGCCCGTAGACCAGGCGGGGATTGCGTTGCAGGCAGACATCCGGGCCCAGCCCCAGGCGCTCCATGACGCCGGGGCGCATGCCTTCGATCAGCGCGTCGGCATCCTGGATCAATGACAGCACCAGCTCACGCCCTTCGGCCGTTTTCAGGTCGGCAACCACAGAGCGCTTGCCCCGGTTCAGCACGTAGCCTTCCGTGGACGGCGCTGCCCCGTTGGCCGGTGCCGCGCGTTCCACCGCGATCACATCGGCGCCGAGATCGGCGAGGTGCATGGCGCAGAACGGGCCTGGACCGATTCCGCAAATCTCGACAACTTTTACACCGGAAAGCATGAACGATCCCCCTGATTCAGCATGAAAGTCTTCCGTACAGTACGTTGGAGCTTCGGAGGCTATCAGCCGTCCGGCCAGGCCCGGCCTCCCCGAAACAGGGAGGGGGGCAGCCCCGGCTGGCGACACCGATCAGTCAAGCGTGATGCGCGCGTTGGCCGCGATCCGTCCCCAGATCTCGGCATCGCGCCGCATCAGCTTCAGGAATGCATCTGGTCCCAGCGTTCCCGGTTCCAGCCCTTGCTCACGAATCGCCGTTTGCATGACCGGCTTGGCCAGGATTGCCAGCACCGCCGCGGAAAGCTTGTCCTTCACCGCCTTCGGCGTGGCCGCCGGCACGAACAGGCCATACCAGCCGTTTGGCTCGAAATCGCGGTAGCCCAGTTCGGTAAAGGTCGGCACCTCCGGCAGCAGCGCCAGCCGGCGCTCGCCCGTGACGGCCAGTACCTTGATCTTCGGGGAGCTGAGCGCGGCCTTGCCGCTGGCCACATCCACAAACCCGGAACTCACCTGCCCACCCAGCAAGTCCTGGATCAGTGGCGTGCCGCCCTTGTAGGCCACGTGGGTCAGGTCGACGTCCCCCTGCATCCGCAGCAACTCCCCATGCATGTGGGAGGAAGTGCCGTTGCCGTAGGAGCCGTAGCTGATCTTGCCAGGCGTGGCCCTGGCCGCGGACAACAGCTCACTCACGCTGCCAGCGCGAGTGGATACCGGTGCGGCGAATACGTCCGAGGAGAGCGCCAGGCGTGCCAGCGGTGCGAAGTCACGGAAGGTGTCATAGGGCAGTGACTTGTAGACGCCTTGCAGCTGCACCAGCGGCGTGGCGCCCAACAGCAGCGTATAGCCGTCCGGCGCAGTCTTCGCGACCGCCCCTGTGCCAATGGTGCCGCTGGCGCCGGGCTTGTTCTCGACCACCACCGGCTGGCCCCACATCGCCGTCAGCTCGCGGCCGAGCAAGCGGGCCACGGTGTCGGATCCGCCTCCGGCCGGGAATGGCACGACCAGCCGGATGGGCTTTTGCGGATAGGCAGAATCGTCCGCGGCGTGCGACAAGTCCGGCAGTGCGGCGATGCACGCCAGCGCGGCCAGGGCAGCACGCCGCCGCGGCGAAGTGATGATGGGCATAGGCTCTCCCTGGGGCAGGATTGGGTCAGTCGATCATCTCGAACTGCGGCAGGCTCACGTCGTCACTCGCCTTCTCGAACACCACTCGCACGCGCTTGCCGATAGCGATGGCCTCGGGCGACGCGTTGAGGATGTTCGCCATCATGCGCACCCCTTCGTCAAGTTCAACGATGGCAACGGCGTACGGCAGCCGCGCCTTCATGAAGGCATGGAGTGCGCGATGGTTGATCGTGAAGGTATAGATCGAACCAAAGCCGCAGACCTCGGTCCAGTCGACCTGGTCCGATTCGCACGCAAGGCACAGCGTGCGCGGATAGAACTGGCGGTGACCACAGGCGCGGCAGCCCTGCACCACCAGCCGGCCCTGCGCCGCCGCATGCCAGTAGCCTTCGGTGATCTCGGTGGGACGCGGCAGGGGACGTTGTGCTTCGCTCATGCTTCAGACTCCGAGGATCATGGTGGTGTTGCAGGAGAAGACCAGTCCGGGCGCATGGCACAGCGCCAGTTCTGCATCGGGCAATTGCCGCTCGCCGCACTCCCCGCGCAACTGGCGCACGGCCTCGATCAGCACGAACATGCCAAACATGCCAGGGTGGCCGTAGGAAAGGCCGCCGCCGGAGGTGTTGATGGGGAAGCGGCCGCCCGGGCCCAGGGCACCATCGGCGACGAAGGCGCCGCCCTCGCCTCGCTGGCAAAAGCCCAGCTCCTCCAGCGACTGGATGACACCAATGGTGAAGTGGTCATAGATCTGCACCACGTCGATGTCTTCGCGGGTGACACCGGCCACGCGGAACGCTTCGTCCGCGGTCTCGGCTACGCGCGTATCCAGCCAGTCGGCCGTGCTGAACGGGGTGTAGTGGTGCGAGAAGGTCTCGGCTGCGCCCATCACATAGACCGGCTTCGACTTCAGGTCTCGGGCACGATCGGCGGAGGTGATGACCAGTGCGCCACCGCCATCCGTGACAAGGCAGCAGTCACGCGTACGCAGCGGCGATGCGATCACGGGCGACGCCATGACCTCCTCGATGCTGGTTTCCTCGCGCCGGTACGCCTTCGGGTTCAGCTGCGCCCAGCGACGCGCCGCCACTGCCACCTCAGCGAGATCCCTGGACGTGGTGCCGTAGCGATGCATGTGCAACTGGGCAACCATTGCGTAGTAGCCGATCGGGCTGAGTTGGCCATAAGGTGCGATGAACTGGCCACGCGGCGAGTCCGGCGTATCCGCGGCGACGGCGCCACTCTTGCGCGAGCCGTCGGACAATTGCGTACTGCCATAGGTCACCAGCGCCACCGAACACATGCCGGCGGCAATGGCCGCAATCGCATGGCGGATGTGCATCAGGTTGGACATGCCACCGACGTTGCTGGAGTCGACGTACCTTGGCTGGATACCGAGGTATTCGGCCAGCTGCACGGTGGCAAACCGGTCATCGGTATGCGCGAAGACGGCATCCACATCGCGCAGCTGCGGCGGCGCGTAGTCAAGCAGCCATTGCAGCGCCTGCCAGATGCGGCCGTCCTCGATATGGTGGACGTCGTCAAGCATCAGGGCCAGGTCGCGCGGCTGGCTGGCAATCGCCTCGATCAGCGTCACCACCCAATGCTCTACCCGGGAAGCGTCGCTGCCGTCCCCGGTCAGATCGGCGGCTTTGGCCGCGATATCGGCGTCGACCAGCGCAATGCTGGCGAGCAGGCAGTCGAAGAAGCGCGCGGGTTCATTATCCTCCTCGGCCACCGGCGCGGGGGCACCAGCTTGGTACCGGCAATCGGCTCTGGATGATGCGAAGACATGTGTGGGTTGCGCCGGCCTGATCACCCCAGCAGCGCTTTGCATTGGGAACGAAGCATTATAGGGCTGCGGTCTGCGGGGGAGCCATCAGGAGGATTGCGGTGGCGTCGTCCGCATAGCCCACGCAGAGCGACTGCAGCGCAGGTGCGTTCCCTGGGGCCTGAAGGGTCCGGGCCTCCGCAAGAGAACCAGCCTCGCTTTCACAGCAGGCGCTCCGCCTCCTCGATCAGGGCGGTGGGCGACAGCATGTCGCCACGCGCGAAACGCACCAGTGCGACGGATCGCACCAGCGGCGGATCGCCCGGGACGTGGGCAGTGAGCAGGTCGATGTCGTATGCCGGCCCCGCGCTGTCCGCCGCGAGCAGCACGTTCATGGCACTAAGCCGCAAATGTCTTTGCTCGATGGAAAAGCAGGAGCGTGCGTCCGCCAGGACCTCGGCCAGGCATTCCAGCTGAAGGTCAAGCGCCCCGGTTTCGGGGCCGAGCTGCGCAAGTTCCTGCTCGTTCGCGGCAATCTGTTCGCTCAGGCCGGCCTGCTCGCCGGGACTTGCGTCGGCATCGCCGCCGAGCACCGAACGCATGCCGGTGCCTTGCTGCTGGAGCAGGCGCAGGCGCGCCACCAGCAGCGCCTGCTCGCGCGCGAGCACGTCGCGGCGCGACTTGCCGGCAGCGAAGCGTGCCAGACCCTCCATGCTGAACTGATCGAACATGCGCCGGACAATTTCCTCGCGCAGCGCTGTCTCGCTGCGAGCGATGATCCTGACCTTGTGATCGCCGAAACTGACGGTGGTTTGCGGCACTTCCGTGCGCATGACATTCCCTTCCAGCGCAACCCCGAGCGTGCGCCGCTCGGTCATCGCCATCCCCAGCACCGCAAACGCCTGCGGCGTGTCGGGCGACTGTTCGAAGAACGCTCGCAGTTCAGGAGAGCGGCTGAAGGCCAGCTGCACGTCACGCGGCGTGCCGAAGAAGGCGTGAATATAGGGATCATCACCCCATGCCTGCATGCTGGCCTCCCGCGGCGCGGGAAGACCCTGGGCGAGTTCGCGCACGTAGTCCTGCGCTTGCTCGAGCGCAGGCCGAAGCCGCTGCTGGTAGCGTGACACCAGCCGCAAGCGCGGATAGATCCGGGTCACGCGCTCGGTCAGCTCGGCAATCTCTTGCCTGTCGTGCGCGTGGACTTGCGCATTGCGCCGGCGCAACCACCCCAGAAAACCCATCGGCATGCTCCCACCCGGCGCCGCCTTACTCAGCGGGCATGCTTGGGCGTGACAGAAATGGCAAGGGCCTCGGTGTAGACGGCCTGCACCTGGTCACCGCGTCGAACCGCCTTCAGTTGCTTCGGGTCCTCGACATGCACGTCCACCGTCTTGCCTCTTGGCCCCTTGAGCGTCACCATGCCGGTCTTGGCGTTGACGGCTACCACATCGGCAGTGACCGTCACCTCGCGCCCGACCATGCCGCCGGGCTTGGCACCAGGAGCGGCCCGGTCGGCGGTCTCGCGTTCGATGCTGGAGCGCATGCCACTCTGCCTGGCGAGGGTCACTGACAGCGCCTGCGTGTACTCGACGGTGACCATGTCGCCCACGCGGAGCTGCTCGAAGTTGCGCACGTCCTCGCCGACCTGTACGTCCGTGACCTTGCCCTGCTTGTTCTCGAGCGAAATGGTGCGCGTGGCGGCATCGATGGCCACCACCGTGGCAGTGGCCTTGACCGTGCCGGTGGTCTTGGTAGCCCCCACGCCCGACACCGTGTCCACGCGAGTCTCGGGCTGTGCCAGCACCGGAAGAGTTGCCGCGGCAAGTATCGCCGCCACGATTAGCTTGCTGGGATGCATGACGTCTCCTCGAGCCCCGTCTGGTGGCATGCCGTCGTTCGGCGGCGCCGGCACGACGCCGGCGCTTCTACCTGAGAGGTCTATAAACCATAGCATACGGACGGTTATTCGCCTGCCCCGCGCCCCTCACTCCACATTTGCGTTGGCGTTCACGGACTGGGCCCTGGTTCAGGTATTCGACTACCCAGGCACGTGGGAGGCATGCCAATGCATCAACCCAAGATCGTCGTGGTCGGCGCAGGACTGGTTGGCGGCTCGGCGGCCCTGTTTGCGGCCGTGGCCATCCCGAGCGCGGAGGTGGTCATCATCGATATTGCCCGAATCCGGGCCGAAGGGCAGGCGCTGGACCTCGCCCACTCCGCCGCATTCTGGGGAAACAATGGTTTCTATGCGGGCGACTACGAGAACGCGCCTCGACGCGGACGTCGTCGTCATCACCGCCGGCGTCGGCGTGAAGCCGGGGCAGACCCGCCTGGAGCTGGCCAAGACCAATGCGGCCATCGCGGCGGAAATCGTGGATCGCATTGCGCCACTGGCGCCGGATGCCATCTACGTCATCGCGACCAACCCCTGCGATGTGTTGGCCGGCGTCGTTTTTGACCGCCTGCGCTGCGCGCGGGAGCGCGTCATCAGCACCGGCACCTCTCTCGACACCGGACGGCTGCGATCGCTTCTGTCCGAGCGGCTGGGCGTCGTGGCGCCGGGGATTCACGCCTACGTTGTCGGCGAACACGGCGAATCCGCGGTCATCGCATGGTCCGGTGCAACGGTCTCCGGCATGCCGCTCGAAACCTTCCTGTCCAGGACCGGCAAGGAGCTGGGGCCAGCCAGCCGCGACCTGGTCCTGCGCTCCGTGCACGAGGCGGCCAAGCTCATCAAGGAAGGCAAGGGCGCTACCCACTATGGCATCGCCAGTGCGATCGGGCGAATCTGCCAGGCCATCGTGCATAACGCCGACCTCATTCTCACGGTTGGCATCGTGCATCCCGAAGTCGAAGGCGTGCCAGAGGTGTGCGTGTCGCTGCCGATGGTGGTCAATGGCGGCGGAGCGCAGTTGCTGGCTTACCCGGAACTCAACCCCACCGAACGCGAGAGCCTGCGGCGCAGCGCGCGCATCGTCAAGGAGGCAACCGACAGCGTGCTGCTGGACCGGTAGGGACATTGCGCACGCTCCAGAGTACCGAACCACGCCGCCGCCAGGAGGCGCATCACCAGCCAGACCAGGTCCGTGCCCGTGGATTTGGTGACGTCGGCAAAGGCTCGCCTTCTTCATTTCCCGAGGCGTGATCAAGACCGGGCTGGGGCGCCGCATTGCACTGCTGTTCATGCGGCTGCTGGGCAAGTGAACCGTGGGACTTGGTTATGAGCTGGCACTGACCGAACTCATGATCTCGCCCGCCATGCCAAGCATCACCGCCCGCGCCGGCGGGGTGATTGCTGCCGATTACCAAGGCGATCGCGGAAGTCCTTTACAGCCATGCCGATGACCCGGCATCCCGCGGCAAGGTGGGAAGCTATCTGATCCTCTGTGCCTTCCACGCGAACGTCATTACCGCAGCATGGCGCTGATGGTCGCGGCCGGCATCCCTCCATTCACCGCGGCGGTCGCCCTCGGCGTCCTGAGCAATGTCAACGGTTGCCTGACCCAATATGGCATCGGCTCCGGACCGGCCATGTTCGGCGCGGGCTACGTCACCCAGGGGGAATGGCGCAAGGCTGGCTTTCTGATGAGCCTTATCTACAGGTTCGTCTGGCTGGTGATCGGCCCGCTTTGGTGGCAGTTCCTCGGGCACGTCTGACACCGCACCGGGGCAGGAAAATGAGCCAGCCCCCTGATCGGAGAGCTGGCTCCGGACGGCATCAAGTGCGCGCCATGAAGCACTTTTATCCATTCCGTGATTGTTGGAAAATCTCGCGCCAATCACGCACCCCTACCCGACTGCCGGCGTCGCTAACAATAGCTTACATACACGGACATCCGGTTGAATTACCCTCCGCTGCCTGAACCTTGCCCGCCCGGGCCCACCACACGAAAAACAGGCACTTATGAAAAAGATCCACGCGTACCCGCTGATGGCAATGGCCATGCTGACTACGGCCTCGGGGGCCGTCTCGGCGCAGCATGTCGTCGGGGGGATGGGCGAGGAAGTCAGGATCGGCGCGTTCGCCGGTCCGACGCACCGCACCGACAGCAATCGCGGCGTGCCCGCCGGGCGCAGGTTCAATACGGCAAAGCCAGGGCAAGCCGCCGACCCGCGTAGCGCACGCCCGGTCAGCGCGCGCGGAGCTGCACCCACGCTCCCCGGCAAGCATTTGCCATAGCCGCGCGCATGCGTTCGCGATCATCCTTGATCGCCGACCCAACAACCCGCGCCCCCCGCTGGCCGCGCCTTGGACAAGCGAGAATCCACGCTGTTATATTGCGTGGATCGATCCTGGTCCAACCTTTATGGCACGCATGCTTTTGCCCGCCGTGCTGGCCGCATCGCTCTACGGCTGCGCCGGCGCCCCGTCCTTCAGCCTGTTCGGTGCCTATTTCCCGCTCTGGCTCCTGAGCGCCGTGCTTGGCATTGCAGGCGCGGTCGTGTCCTATCGGATCTTTATCATGACGGGCTGGGCGGAAACGGTCCGCTACCAGCTTCTGGTCAACACGGCGATCGGCGTCATGATTGCTGAAATCGTCTGGCTTCTGGGTACGGGACACGCTCTATGAAAATGGCCGGCCTCCGCAAAAGCCCGCTGCGCGGCAAACTGATCGCCCTGGTCATCGTCCTGCTGGCCGCCCTGCTGTCCTTCTACGCCTACCATCGCACGCTTCGCTTCCCGGCATCGGACGATGCCTCGCTCGATGCCGACCTGGTCCACGTAGCGTCGCCGGTCGGCGGCCGGATTGCGCGCATCCATGTGGCGGAGAACCAGCTGGTGGCCAAGGGCGATGTCCTGTTCGAGATTGATCCGGTGCCCTACCAGCTGGCCGTGGACCAGGCCCGTGCCGACCTGGAGCTGGCGCAGGCAACCCTTGGCACGCGGCGGCGCACGATTGCCACCGAACAGGCCACCGCGGCGGTGGCGTCGGACCAGATCGCCCGGGCCGAGCAGAACTACGCGCTCACGGCGCGCACGGTGGAACGGTTGCGCCCGCTGGCTGCGGACGGCTACGTGCCCAAGCAGCAGCTGGACCAGGCGCAGGTGGCGCAGCGCGACGCCGCGGTGACGCTGAAGCAGGCCAACGTGCAGCGCGCCGCCACGGCGCAGGCGGTCGGTGATGAAGCCGGCGCCATCGCCACCGTGCATGCGCGCGAGGCGGCACTGGCGATTGCGCGGCGTGCGCTGGACGACACCGTGGTGCGCGCCCCGCATGCCGGCCGCGTGAGCGGGCTGACGGTGCTGTCCGGCGAGGTCGTGCTCCCCAACCAGTCGCTGTTCCTGCTGGTGCATACCGGGGAATGGTTCGCGGTGGCGAACTTCCGCGAGACTTACCTGGCTGATATCCATGTCGGCGACTGTGCCACGGTCTACTCGATGATCGACCGGCGCCAGGCCATCCGCGGGAAGGTGGAAGGCATCGGTGTCGGCATCACCGATACCGACCGCGTGAACCTGCCGCGCTCCCTGCCCTATGTCCAGCCGTCCGTGAACTGGGTACGCGTGGCCAAACGCTTCCCGGTGCGCATCAAGCTGGCAGATCCGCCGGAAGCGCTGGCCAGGGTGGGCGCGAGCGCAACCGTCGAGATCCGGCATGGCGCAGCCTGCAGCTGACAAGTTGCGCCTGGGCCTGGCGGATATCCGGGCCCTGCTGGCGCCGCTCCCCGGCCGTGCGGCGGCCACCACGCGCATCACGGTGGCCTGTACCCTGACGGTGCTGGTGACCAGCATCTACAGCACCCCTGAGGCGGCCATCTCCGCCTATATGATCTTCTTTGTCAACCGGGCCGACCGCACCTCCAGCATCGTCATGAGCGTGGCCGCGCTGGTGCTGGTCAGCATGATCATCGGCCTGGTGATATGGCTCGCCGATTTCAGCGTCGACGACCCGCTGCGCCGCGTGGCGTGCATGGCGGTGGTGTCGGCGGCCGTGCTGTTCCTGGCCTCGGCGAGCAAGCTGCGGCCGGTCGGCGCCATCGTGGCAATGATCATCGGCTTTGGGCTCGACGAACTCGGACTGGTGCCGTCAGGCGAAATCGCCACGCGTGCCCTGCTCTATACCTGGCTGATGGTGGCGATTCCCCTCGGTGTCAATGTGGTGGTCAACCTGGTGCTGGGCCCGGCGCCGCGCCGGCTGGCGACCGACCGCCTGGCCCATTGCCTGCGGCTTGCTGCACGCAGCCTGCAGGCTCCCGATGGCGACCCCGAGGCGCTGCACGAGGCCTTGCGCGATGGCGTCCAGCCCATCGCAGGCTGGCTGAAGCTGGCAAAGATCGAAGGCAGCGTCGACGCGCAGGACCTGCTGGCACTGCGGCAGGCCTCGTCGTCGACCATGGCGATCCTGCTGGCGGCAGATGTCGCACGCCGGCAGCCCGGGGGGCAACTGCCGGCAGCCGTTGCCGTGCCCATCGCCACCATGCTCGACGACATGGCGCGCATGCTCGATGCCGGCGGCTATCCGGTGGAAATCGGGCTGAGCGTGCCCGCTCTTGCAGGGCTGCCGCCCGTGCAGGCAGCGGTTGCCGCGGAACTGGTCGGCGCCATCAACCGCTACGCGGAGCCAGGCGACCCCGCGCCGCAGGAGCAAGCCGACAAGGCGCATGGCGGCTTCCTCGATGCCGACGCGTTCTCGAATCCGGCCCATGTCCGCTACGCCCTCAAGACCACTGGCGCGGCAATGTTCTGCTACTTGCTGTATCAGCAGCTGAACTGGCCCGGCATTCATACCTGCTTTATCACCTGCTACCTGGTGTCGCTTGGCACCGCGGCGGAAACCGTGGAGAAGCTGACGCTGCGGCTGGCCGGCTGCCTGGTCGGCGCGGTGATCGGCACGGCAGCCATGGTCTACGTGGTGCCTTCACTCACCTCGGTGGGCGGCCTGATGCTGCTGGTGTTTGCCGGCACGTGGATATCGGCATGGGTGGCGCAGGGCTCGCCACGCATTGCCTACGCAGGCTTTCAGGTGGCCTTTGCGTTCTACCTGTGCGTCATCCAGGGTTCCGGACCGGGCTTTGACCTGACCATTGCGCGCGACCGGGTGATTGGCGTGGTGCTGGGCAATCTGGTTGTGTACCTGGTCTTCACGCGGATCTGGCCAGTCAGTATTGCCAGCCGCATCGAAGCGGCACTGGCGGCACTGGTCACGCAATGGCGGCAACTGACCGAGGCGCGCCAGTCCGACGCACGACGCAGCCATGCCGCGGCCGCCATGGCACGGCACGGCGAGATCACGCAGGACCTGATCCTGGCCAACTATGAACCCGCATCGGTCGGCCCGGGGCGGGACTGGATCGAAGACCGGCGCCGGCGCCTGGCCGCGCTCGATGCGATTGCGGGGCCCATGTTCCTGCTCGCGGAACGCTTTCCGGGCGACCCGGAAATTGCACGGCGATTGCACACGCTGCAGGCAACCGACGCAGTAGCGCCAACCGCGCACGCTGCCAACGGCTCCCACGATGCACAAGCTGACAAGGTCCGTCACGCCCTGCTGGCCCTGGTCGACCGGCGCCTGGCGGATTCGCCCGTCGAGGCACCGGCTGCGACCTCTCCAACTTCCATTCATGCGCAAACCTGATTCGCTGGCGATCCCGCTGACACTGGCCGCCGCCGTGACGCTGGCCGGCTGTGCCACCGCGTCGCTCGACCTGGCCCCGCCGGCCTCCGATCAGCCGTGGCAGCCCGAGACCACCGCATCCGGCGAGATCGTGCCGGGCACGGCCAGCAAGCCGGCGCCGGCAGCCCGGCCATCCGACTACACGCTGCCGGCCAACACCGCGCTGGCGTCCGTGCCCCCGCCTGCCGCACTCGATACCACGCACGCGTACACGCTGCCCGAGCTGATCGACCTGGCCGAATCCACCAACCCGCTGACCCGGATTGCCTGGAACGACGCGCGCAATGCCGCACTGGCCGCCGGCATCGCCAGGAGCAGCTACCTGCCGTACATCTCCGCGGCAGCGATGGGCGGCTACCAGAACGGACACAGCGCCTCGTCCACGGCGCTGGGCACGCTGGGCGCGAACGCGTCGACGCATGGCGCGGTCTCGGTGCTGTCGCTGCAATGGCTGCTGTTCGATTTCGGCGAGCGCGCGGGCATTGTCGATGCCACTGAACAGGCATCGATTGCCGCGAACATCGGCTTCACCGCGACGCACCAGAAGATCATTCACGAAGTCAGCACGGCGTTCTATCGCTACCAGGCCGCGCGTTCGCGCGCGACCACCGTGCAGCAGGCGATGCGCAACGCCGATGCCGTGCTTGCCGCCGCCAAGGCACGCTACCAGCGCGGCATCGGCACCGTGGTGGAAGTCGCCCAGGCCACGCAGAATCGTGCGCAGACCAACCTCGCCACGGTGCAGGCGCAAGGGGCCGAGACCGATGCCTACCTGGCACTGGTCACGGCCATCGGCATCTCCCCGCTTTCCAGGCCCCAAATAGCCGAGATGCCGGTGCGGCCGCTGTCGCCGGCCATGCGCAGCTCGATCGAACAGATCGTTGAACGTGCCATTGCAAGCCGGCCAGACGTGCTGGCGGCCTATGCCATCGAACGCGCCAGCCAGGCCAGGGTCAAGGCGGCCGAGGCCGGCTTCATGCCGAAGGTATTCATGTCGGCATTCACGTCGTACGCGTCCGGCGGCTCGTCAATCACCGCGATTCCGCCGATTGGCCAGCAGCCGCCCACGGTCAACCTGAACGGCTACCGCTACGGCGCCAGCGTGTTCCTGGGCGTGACCGTACCGATCTACGACGGCGGGGTGCGCTCCGCGGTGCTGGCGCAGGCGCGCAACGACGCCGACAGCGCGTCGGCCAGGCTGACGCGCGCCAAGGAAGAGTCCGTGCGCCAGGTCGTGGTCAGCCAGAGCGCGCTCGAATCGAGCCTGGCCGCCTACGATGCGGCCAGGGCACTGGCCGAGGCCGCGCAGACCACCTATGACGCAACCTTCGCCGCGTATAGCAAGGGCGTGGGGTCGGTCACTGAAGCCAACCTGGCGCAGAACCAGTTGCTGCTGGCGCGCAATGCGTCTGCCGACGCCTATAACGGGGCGCTCGCGGCTGCGGCGACATTGGCACTGGCGACGGGGTCGATTGGCACGGTGCGCGATGGGGGTGGATGGCCGGTGCGGTGACACCGCCTGGGTGTACGGGAACGCGGGCACAGCCGCATCTGCAGCACCTGACCGTCAGGCAGAGGCGCGGCCCAGACGGGCCAAGTCAGCCCTGCCGCGGTGGCACCGTCGCCGCAAGTCCGGGCTTGCGCAGCATTTTCTCGACCTCACCCGCATGCAGTTCCTCCAGCTGGATCAACTGCCGCGCATACTCCTCCAGGGCGACGGAGCGACCCTCGACCAGGCTTAGCAGCTCACGGTACAGGTCCAGGGCCCGCATCTCCGTCGCAAGCGATTCACGCAGGATCGCGCCGATATCGGTAGTGTGGCTGTCCAGAAGCTCGCCGATGCCAAGCGAAGGATAGGCGCCGAGGGTCGTGATCCATTCGCCGGCCTGGTGCGCGTGCAGCAGCGACTCATTCGCCTGCTCACGCAGCCACGACACGATGGGAATGCGGCCGAAGCCGAATATCAGGAACGAATAGTGCGTGTAGCGCACAACACCGGCAAGCTCGGCTTCGAGTATTCGATCCAGCACGCCGACGACCTTCTCCTGTTCGATTTCCGTCATGGCAGATTCCTCCCTGAGGTGGGTTCGAGAGCACGCCAGCACCCGCGGCCGGAGCGCCGCGCAGTGTCACTAGCGGTAAACGAGGACAGGAACCCGGCAGTGGGTAAGAACCTTCTGGGTTTCACTGCCCACCAGCAGGCCCTCCAGGCCCCTGCGGCCGTGCGACGCCATGAAGATCACGTCACACCCGTGCCTCGCGGCGGCATCGATGATGCCCTTGTAGGGTATCGAGGTCGTCATATCCGTTTCGCATGTGACTCCCGCAGCCTTGGCTGCAGCGACAACCTCCTCAAGCCTGGCGCTTGCATGTGCAGCCTCCTGCTCTTCGAAGGCCTTGCGCCTGGGATGGCCGGAATCGCCTGATGCCACGTACGGATACTCTTCCATGCACGTATAGGCCGTCAGCCTGGCGCCGCCGGCTTTGACAAAGCCAATGGCCGCCTCCATTGCCATTCTTGAAAGTTCTGAGCCATCGGTGGCCAGCAAAATGTGCTTGAACACGATTCTTCTCCTTAGGCGATTGATCCCGGCGGGCAGCAACAGCCCACTAGTCAAGGTTCAGTATGGACAAGAATCCGCCTCTCGCCACCCACGCAAATGCACCTGCGCACGCGCCGACGCAGCCGCGGCGCCCTCACCCATCGATCTTGAAGCCGATATCCTTGATGAACTGCCCCCAGCGCGCATGATCGGTACGGATCTGCGCGGCGAAGGCCTCAGGCGTGACCGCCTGCGGCGGCAGCACGCCAACGCCTGCCAGCCGCTTCTGGTAGGCCGGATCGGCCAGCACCTTGCGCACCGCAGCAGAGACCGCATCGACCGTGGGCTTGGGCATGTCCTTTGGGCCAAACAGCGCGAAATAGCCACTGAGCTGCTCCATCTCAGGAAAGCCCTGCTCCCGGAAGGTAAGCGCCCCGGGCGCCAGATCGGAGCGCTCCGCGGTGGTGGTGGCCAGTACCTTGGTCTTGCCGGCCTGGTATAGCGGCACGCCGGTGGTCAGGCCGTCGATCATCAGCGGCACCACGCCGCCAACGAGGTCCTGCGTGGCCGGCGCCGAGCCCTTGTACAGCACCGGTTCAAGGTTGGTGCCGGCCAGCCGGTTGAACAGCAGCGGGCCGAAGTGCGACGATGTGCCCGGACCGTATGAGGCCGAGTGGATCGGCCTGGCCGGGTTCGCCTTGGCATAGGCGATCAGTTCCTTCAGCGTGGAATACGGCGCATCCTTGTTGGCCGCCAGCAGCACCGGGGCGCGGCCAAGTTCCGCCAGCGCGGTGAGGTCGGTCAACGGGTCATAAGGGACGCGGTTGATATGCGCACCCGAGGTGGCCGACGAACCCAGCGTCACCAGCAGCGTCTGCCCGTCGTTCTTGGCGCGGATCACGTCCTGCGTGGCGGGAATGGTAGCCCCGCCGGGCTTGTTCTCCACCACCACCGATTGCCCGGTCACACGCGTCAGGTAGTCGGCAAACAAGCGTGCCACCACGTCGGTGCCGCCACCAGGCGGATAGGCCACGACCAGCCGGATGGCACGCGCCGGCCACTGCTGCGCCATCGCGTGCGGCGCGATGCCGGCGGTCGCCGCGATGGCCGCGGCGCTCAGGAACTGTCGACGATCCATGTTTGAAGTCTCCGCGTCATTGTTGTGCGCCGCGCAGGCGGCGGGTCCTTCATGTTAGAGGGTGTTGCGCCGTGGGACAGGCCCGGGTTTTCCACCATGCAGCGGAGCCGGGCACGGACTGCGTCGAGCGTGGCGTGCAGCTCGCCGCGGGCTACCTGCCGGCCTTCGCGTACATCCAGGCCGCACTGGGCCGGGCCCGCGCCACGCTGGTCGTAGATGTCAAGACTTGTGCGACAGCAAGACCGTTACTCCCCGGCCCAGATCCAGATGACCTCCGCCTCTTGCGACGGCAATGGCAATCCCACTGAAGGCATACCGGCGCCCCCTTGGCCGTCTGCGCGAATATTTGGTCTCACCGTTCTTCCCGCCTTCCAGACGCTCTCCAAACATCGCGCGGAAACGATCCACGCAATCGAGCATCCCCTTTCGCACGTCCGGTTGCGAGCCGCGTTCGAAGAACAGGGTCCCGATCAGCGCGGGCCGGATCACAACGCGATTGCCGTCAGAGGGGTCGGTAAAGGTCAGTTCGCGGCTGTAGCGCTCAATGGCCTCAGTGGGCGTGAGCGGGGTAAAGGAATTGGCTGTTTGCATGTTGGAATAGAACAGCATTGGCGGTCAGGCCGCAGCCAGGGCGCCGCGCTGCCACAGCAGGCGTGGCCGGCGCGTGCCTGCGCCCCGCACGGAACGGTGGCCTGTGCTGTCGTGGTGGTGGGATCGCTTGGATGAGTTCGTGGAAGGATTCCTGTGCATGTGGAGAAACCGGCTTGGCCCGGCACGCAGTGAGTCTCTCGGTCGCCCAGGGCAGGCGGACGCGATCGCTGACCGGCATGACACTGCCGGTCAGCGATCCGGCGCAAACAGCACCCGCGCCGGCACGGCCTCTGCCGCGCCCCGCGGCGGCCTGATTGCGGCGCGCTCGTGCCTCAGGCCGCCCCCCGGAGCGGTCCGAACCGCTCCACGTACAAACCCGCCACCCAATCGACAAACACCCGCACCCGCGGCGCCAGCTGCCGGTGGAACGGATACAGCGCTGACACCGGCAGGTCCGGACAGGGCCAGGCCTCAAGCACCGGCACCAGCCGCCCCGCGCGCAGATTCTCTGCCACGCGAAAGCGCGGCACCTGGATCAGGCCGCAGCCGGCCAGGGCCGCGCTGGTATAGCACTCGGCATCACTCACCGAGATCCAGCCGCGCGCCTTGAACTCCTGCACCTCGCCATCGACGGTCAGCGTGAAGGGATAACGGTGGTCATGGTTGCGCGAGAAGAACCCCACGCCGATGTGTTGCGCCAGTTCCGACGGGCGTTGCGGCGTGCCGTGCGCGGCCAGGTATCCGGGGCTGGCGCACAACACCTCCGGCATATCCGCCAGCCGCCGGGCCACCAGCGAGGAATCGCGCGGCCGGCCGGCACGCACCACGCAATCGATGCCCTCTCCGACCAGGTCGACCAGCCGGTCGCCGCTGCTGACGATCAGGTCGATATGCGGATAGCGCTCCCGGAACTCGCCGATGCGCGGCAGGATGATCATGGTGGCGTGGGTGCCATGCAGGTCCAGCCGCAGCGTGCCGCGCGGGTTGGCCACCTGCGTGCTGAGCGAGGTCTCGGCGTCTTCCAGATCCTGCAGCACGCGCTTGCTGCGCTCATAGAACGCCTGGCCGTCCAGCGTGGGGCGCACCTGGCGCGTGGTGCGCTCCAGCAGGCGTGCGCCGACGCGGGCCTCAAGTTCCTTGATGGCGTGCGTGGCGGTCGCACGCGGCATGTCCAGCGCGCTGGCGGCGCCGGTGAAGGAGCCCAGTTCCACGATCCGGGTAAAGAGTTGCAGCGCGTCGAAGCGGTCCATGCGGGGGCAGTCATAGCGAAAGGGTCACTTCCGGATTGGAATCAGGTTCCGGGCCTGCGTCAAGCCGGATCTCCACTCGCCAGTCCAGGGTCAGTCCCTGACGCCGGCCAGGGACCACGAATCAGTCAGGCATCAATTCTGCTGGCCTATATTTCATGAATAGTCTTCTGCCGTTCTCCCGCGTGTCCCGTGGCGGGGCCATGTGGCGAGTATGCAATCCGGTTAGTGCTGGGAGATGGGATATGAGCGCCGTTCCTGAGTCGCGGGTCACCGGCACCACTTCGGCCCCAGGGAAACGCCCCGTCACTTTCACCCGGCACGTGTGGACCCGATACTGGGCCATTGCAAAACCTTACTGGTTCTCGCGTGAAAAATGGAAAGCCTTCGGCTTGCTGGCCCTGCTGATCCTACTGCTGTTGGGCCAGACCCAGACCGAGGTACTGATCGTCCAGCAGACCGGTGAATTCACTTCGGCCCTGGCGGCGCAAAACGCGGATCGCTTCTGGGCCTCGATCAGGAAGTGTCTTTATATCCTGATGGTGGCAGTTCCCATCTACGCGGTTTATTACTACCTGAGGAATAAGCTGGGCCTGCTCTGGAGGCGCTGGCTGACCAATCACTATCTGGACCGGTATTTCAAAGGCCGGGTCTACTACAAACTCAACTCAAATGCCGCGATCGACAACCCGGACCAGCGCATCGCCGAGGACATCAATACCTTCACGCGGCAGTCCCTGTTTTTCCTTTCGATCGGTATCGGCGCGCTGCTGCAGCTTATTGCATTCAGCGCCGTCCTGTGGTCGATCTCCAGGGAGCTGGTCTACTTTCTTGTCATCTATGCCATCGCCGGCACATTCATCTCCATCTTCTTCTTCGGCCGCGTCCTGATCGGCCTGAACTTCTTCCAGCTAAGGCGGGAGGCGGATTTCCGCTTCAGCCTGATCCGGGTGCGTGAGAACGCCGAGTCCATCGCGTTCTATCGCGGCGAAGCGCTGGAGTCATCCCATGTGATCGGCCGTTTCGGCAAGGCCTTCCAGAACTTCGACAGGCTCATCAAGTGGCAGCTGAGCCTGAACATGTTCCAGTATGCCTACGGCTTCCTGACCATCCTGCTGCCCAGCGCCATCGTCGCTTCACGCGTGCTTTCCGGCGAGCTTGAAGTCGGCAGCGCCATCCAGGCGGCCGGCGCGTTCGCCGCCATACTGAACGCGCTGACCGTGATCGTTGACAACTTTGAAGACCTGAGCCGGTTCGTGGCGGGGCTGGATCGACTGGACACATTCTCCATCTCGCTGACCGGGACGGCAGCAAGCTCCGTGAAGCCGGCCACCACGATCGAGTCCATCCATGACTCCCGCCTGGCGCTGGAACATGTCACCTTGCGCACGCCGAATCAAGAGCGAACGCTGGTCACCGACCTGACGCTGTCGGTCAATCCGGGAGAGGGCCTGCTCATCGTCGGCGCCAGCGGCGGCGGCAAGAGTTCGCTGATGCGCGCGATCGCCGGATTGTGGAACAACGGCACGGGATGCATCGTGCGGCCAATGCCGCAGGAAATGCTGTTCCTGCCCCAGCATCCTTACATGGTGGTCGGCAGCCTGCGCAGCCAGCTGCTGTACCCGAACCACATTGGCCAGCGGATCCCGGACGAGGAGCTTCTGCAGTTGCTGGAGACGGTCAACCTGAAGGACATCGCTGGCCGCTTTGGCGGCCTGGACACGGAAGTGGACTGGGGCAAAGTCCTGTCCCTTGGCGAGCAACAACGGCTGACCATCGCCCGCGTACTGCTCTCAAAACCGCGCTATGTCATGCTGGACGAAGCGACCAGTGCCCTGGATATCCGCAATGAGGAAGGCATGTACCAGTTGCTGGCCGACCTGCAGGCGACGCTTGTCAGCGTCAGCCACCGGCCCACGCTGCTGAAATTCCACCACCAGGTCCTGGAACTGCCCGGGAACGGAAAGTGGTGGCTGCATCCGACCAGGGACTATCGCCTGGGCTGGTAGGCGTCCAGCTGCCTTGTAGCGGCCCCAACCATCATCGTGCTGTGCTAACGTCGCGCGAGGCACATTTGATGTGGAGGGCGTTTGCATGCAAGCGGGCATTGTCGAGGCCGGCTATGGCTCGGACCCGGTCGGTCTGGTCAGCGGTTTCCTGTTCGAACCCGGCGGGCCGGTGCGCGAGATTGATTCCCGCGCCGCAGCGGCATGGCTGCAGCAGATGCCGTCAGTACCGCCGGACGCCGCGCACCATCGCCCCTTCCTGTGGCTGCACTTCAACCTGTCGCACAGCGCATGCGAACGCTGGATGAAGGGCCAGCTGGCCCTGCCGGACGAATTCTTCGAGGCCCTGCGGCAGGGTTCGCGCTCGACGCGGATCGAGCGCCTGGACGCCGCCCTGCTGGCCGTGGTCAACGACGTGATCTACAACTTCGGCGTCACGTCGACGGATATCTCCACGCTCTGGGCCCACGCCGACCACCGCTTGCTGGTGACGGCCCGCGCCAGGCCGCTGCGTTCCGTGGACCGGCTGCGCGAGGCGGTGCGGCGCGGCGAGGCCTTCCGCTCGCCACTGGACCTTGTGGTGCACCTGTTGCGTGACCAGGCCGACGTGCTGGTGCAGATCGTGCGCGAGACCGGTGTGAACGTCGACCAGATCGAGGACCAGTTGCTGTCGCAGCGCCTGCAAGGCAACCGCGCCGACCTGGGTTCGATGCGGCGCGGGCTGGTGCGGCTGCAACGGCTGCTGGCGCCCGAGCCCGGCGCCCTGTTCCGGCTGCTGAACCGGCCGCCGGCCTGGCTGCAGGAATCGGACTTGCAGGAGTTGCGTGAATCGACCGAGGAATTCTCGCTGGTACTCAACGACCTGGCCGCGCTGGTCGAACGCATCAAGCTGTTGCAGGAAGAAATTGCCGCCAAGCTCAACGAGCAAACCAACCGCACGTTGTTCACGCTGACGCTGGTGACTGTGCTGGCGCTTCCGATCAATATCGTGGCCGGCTTTTTCGGCATGAATGTGGGCGGCATTCCGCTGGCCGAACACCCGCACGGCTTTTGGGTACTGGTGGCGCTAGTGGCAAGTTTCACGGTGCTGGCCGGGCGCTGGGCCTTCCGCAAGCAGGCCGGGTAGGTAACGCTTGCGGGATGTACCATACTTCAGGCAGTGTCCCCTGGCTCTCAACACCCTAACCTGAGGAACCCGGCCATGAAGCTACTTCGCATTGCTGCCCTGGCGTTCGTGCTTGCGGGATGCGCCATGAACCAGGGCACGCCAGGCACCGCGCAGGCGTCGCGCACAGAAAGCTGCAAGATGACGTCGGAGCAGGAGATTGCGGCGTTGTTTGATCGATGGAATCGGTCACTGCAGACAGGCGATCCACACAAGGTGGTGGCCAACTATGCGGAACGGTCCATTCTTCTTCCGACGGTATCCAACAAGCCCCGCTTGACCGTCGCGGAGAAAGAGGACTATTTCCATCACTTCCTGCAAAACGGTCCGTCCGGGAAGATCGACTTCCGCAGCATTGAACTGGGATGCAATTCCGCGGTGGATTCCGGGCTCTACACCTTCACCTTCGCACGAACGGGAGCCGTGGTGAAGGCCCGCTTTACCTACACCTATCACTGGGATGGCAAGCAATGGCTGATTACAAGCCATCACTCGTCCGCCATGCCGGAGAAGACGTAACTGAGGCCTGAGCCTCAGTTACCGGGGGCGAGGACCCGCCGCCGCGCACTCACTTGGCGGCACCTGGCCCAGCGCCCTTACTGCATGTGCTGCCCGCCGTTGATGGCGATATTGGACCCGGTCACGTACGCCGCATCCTCCGAGCACAGGTAGGCAACCAGCGCGGCGACTTCTTCCGGCTTGCCGACGCGGCCGACCGGGATCTGCGGCAGGATCTTGGTCTCCATGATTTCCTTGGGCACGGCGTTGACCATCTTGGTGGCAAGGTAGCCCGGAGAGACGGTGTTGACGGTCACGCCCTTTCTTGCCACTTCCAGCGCCAGGGACTTGGTGAAGCCGTGCATCCCGGCCTTGGCGGCGGCATAGTTGGTCTGGCCAAAGGCGCCCTTCGATGCGTTGACCGACGAGATGTTGATGATTCGTCCCCAGCCGCGTTCGACCATGCCTTCGCAAAGCGGCTTGGTGAGATTGAACACCGAGTCGAGATTGGTCCGCATCACGGCATCCCAGTTCGGCTTGTCCATCTTCTTGAAGGCCATGTCGCGGGTAATGCCGGCATTGTTCACCAGGATATCCACGCGGCCTACGTCAGCCAGGATCTGCGCCGCGCAAGCCTGGCAGGCATCGTAGTCGGAGACATCCACCTCGTAGGCACGCATCTCGCGGCCGCTGGCGGCCATCGCGGCAAGCCAGTCCCGGGCGGTCGCATTGCCCGGCGAGTGCGTCACCACCACGGTATGGCCTGCGTCGTGCAACTTGACACTGATGGCTTCTCCCAGCCCACCCATACCACCTGTTACCAGTGCAATTCTCTTCATCATCCTGCCTGCTTCATTCTCGTAAAGTTGAAAGACCCCTGCCTTGCCGGGACGGGCTTTTGCCCTGACTATCCCGAGCCAATTCCCACTGCCCTGCCGCGAAAAAAGCGAGGGCGAGCCGGGCCAGATGATTCCGGTCCCGGCTTGTATGCTGATGCGGGAAGATTGGCGTCGCAGTGCTGCAAGCCAGGAGAGCTGATGCCCATGGCCTGCAAGCCTGCGATCTCTGTTCAGCGCGCTGGCCTGGCCTGCATGGCCAGCCGCACGCCGTTACTGCCTGGAAGCGCGGGGCGCCGCCTGCTGGGCCGTGCCGGAGGCAGCTGCGGCGGTCTTGGCAAAGTTGGCCTTGGCGACTTCAGCCGTCTGCTTTGCGGCGTCCTGGAAGGATTGAAAGGTGCTGCTGGCGGCTGCAACGCTCGATTGCAGCAGCGCGGTGATCGCTTCAGACCCGGCCGGCGCGTTCTTCACGAAGGTGTCGACGAAGGCTTGCACATTGCGGTTGTGCTGTTCGTACTGGCCCTCGACTGCCTTGGTCAGTTCCACCTGCGTGTTCGATGCAATTTCGTACACATGGCGTGCATACGCAACCGCTTTCTCAGCGGCGGGCTGGGCCAGATTGCTTTGCACGGCGAACACGTCACGCAGGTCCTTTCCGGCCAGCACCGCTTCGACATTGCCCTGGCCTTCGGCAAGCGTCGTCCTGACTGCCTGCAGGTTCAATTCGGTCAACTTCTGGAAGCCGTCAAAAGCCATGTTCGTCAGCGCGAACAGTTGGTTCAGACTGGACTTTTGCACTGCAGCAAATTGCTCGGGCATAAGAGGGGACATGCGAAATCTCCTGTGGATTGATCGAAACGGATTCGCGCAAGAATGCTGCAAAGTGAATCCGCCACGGTATGGCTTGCGGATTGGCAGCGCCACCAATCCTGCAGCGCACCATCCAAGTGCGAATCCTAGAGGCTTTCCTCTAATTTGATCCCTAGGTATATACCCAAAAAGTCTTTAAAACATGACAATAAAAGTGCCTCATAAGGCTCTAAAATTACATGTGCTTACGTAGAAATGTTGCGGTGCATGACGCGTGTGGGACACACCTCTCCCCAGACGCTTGAAACGGATCGCCGAATACAACAAGAGGGAGAAACAGAAATGGGATCGAGGCAACAGGATCGCGGCACTATGCGTCTGCTCTTGATGCTCTTGCTAGCCTGGTTGGCAGTAATGAAAGTCGATATCGCTCAGGCTGCTTTCGGCACTCCGCCTTTCACTGTTCCCCTGGATCCGAGCAAGGCTGGCAGCCGTATCGAAAAAGAATTTCGAATCGCAGAGCGACAGCTTTATGCCTGCATCGTTGGATTCAAATACAGGGAAGGTGACCAAGCGGACCGAGCCAGGGCCAGGAGACTGTCGGGCAGCCATGAACGCGACAAGAATGGCAAGCCCATCACCCCCGGCGTTGCTTTTGCGCTGCGAGTAACCGTAGTCAAAACCTCGCCAGATGGTGAAAGCACGGTCTTTGACCGCGAAATCAACGTCGAGGAGGTTGCGCCGTTCTCGTGGAGCAAAGACAGATTTGACAAGGAAATCGCCGCCATCCCATTAGAAAAGGGGCGCTACCGGATCGTCGTTGAAACCATCAAGGCTGCACCGGAAACGACAGGCGCACCCATCGTCTTTTCAGTCCACCGGGCTTACCGTGGAAAATGAGGAAGCCACGTCGCCAACAACCCTGGAAGACCCGCTGACCGTTATACGGCCGATGAGTGAGCATCCGGGCGCGGCCTTCCAAAGGCCCAGTAAGCGCCCCTGAGCGGCCACACAAGGGTCGCCCCGAGCTGGCGGCACGTCTCACGTAGCCGCCTTCCTGAGCCGCAAGGCATTGGTAATGACCGAGGCAGAACTCAGGCTCATCGCCAGCGCCGCAATCATCGGCGACAACAACAGGCCTGTCATTGGATACAGAACGCCCGCCGCCAGCGGAACGCCCAAGGCGTTATAAATGAACGCAAAACCGAGGTTCTGCTTCATATTCCGAATGGTCGCTTGCGAGAGTTGCCGGGCACGGGCAATGCCGCGCAAATCCCCTTTGACCAGCGTGACCTGAGCGCTGTTCATCGCGACATCAGTGCCCGTGCCCATGGCAATACCAACGTCCGCCTTCGCCAGCGCCGGCGCATCATTGATACCGTCGCCCGCCATGGCCACCACCGCGCCTGCCTGTTGCAGGGAACTGACAAGTTCAAGCTTGTCCGCCGGCTTCACTTCGCCGTGGAACTCGTCAATGCCGAGTTTCCCGGCCACCGCCTTTGCCGTTGCAATCCCGTCACCGGTCGCCATCACGACACGGATACCTTCTTCCCTGAGATGCGCCAGCGCCTCCGGCGTGGTGGCCTTGACCGGATCCGAGACGGCGAGCAGGCCAGCAAGCGCGCCTTCGACGGCGAGATACATCACGCTGGCGCCTTGCACACGCAGCTCATCAGCCTGCGCCACGAGCCGATCGATAAGAATTCCTTCAGCTTGCATGAGCGCCGTGTTTCCGATCGCGACCTTCCTGCCGCCCAGCTTGCCTCTTACCCCGATCCCGGAGCTCGACTCGAAGCCCTCCGGATTTTCCAGCTGCAGGCCGCGCTTACGGGCTGCTTCAACAATCGCGGCAGCCAGAGGATGTTCGCTGCCCTGGTCCAGGCTGGCAGCTAACCGCAGCACGTCCTCCTCGGCATAGCCATTGGTGCCGATCGCGCGTTCAAAAGCCGGCCGACCCTCGGTGAGCGTCCCGGTCTTGTCGACAATCAGGGTATCGACCTTGCGCAGGTTCTCGATTGCAGCGGCGTCGCGGAACAGCACGCCGTTGGAAGCGCCCTTCCCGCTTGCGACCATGATGGACATCGGCGTGGCGAGACCCAGCGCGCACGGACATGCGATGATCAGCACCGCGACGGCATTGATCAGGCCGAACACCCAGCTCGGCTCGGGGCCGAAGAGTCCCCATGCGACAAAGGTCAGCACGGCAACGCCGATGACACCGAGGACGAAGACGCCGGCAACCTTGTCCGCCATCCGCTGCATCGGCGCCTTCGATCGCTGCGCTTGCGCCACCATCTGGACAATCTGGGACAGCACGGTCTGGGAGCCGACCTTTTCGGATTGAATGACCAGGCTGCCCGACGTGTTCATCGTGGCGCCGATGACGCGGTCACCGACGCGCTTGGTGGTCGGAATGGGCTCGCCAGTTATCATCGATTCGTCGACCGCGCTGGTGCCTTCCGTTACCACGCCATCTACCGGCACCTTCTCGCCGGGCCGCACGCGCAGCAGGTCGCCCACGTGGACATGGGTGAGCGGCACGTCCTCTTCAGCTCCGTCGGGACCGATACGCCTCGCCGTCTTGGGCGCCAGTCCCAGCAGCGACTTGATGGCGGCGGAAGTCTGGGAGCGGGCCTTGAGTTCAAGCAACTGACCCAGCAGCGTGAGGGAAATGATCACCGCCGCTGCCTCGAAGTAGACACCGATGCGGCCATGCTCGGCGAACACCTGCGGAAATGCGCCAGGCATGACGGTCGCAATGACGCTGTAGGCATAGGCCGCACCTGTGCCGATTCCGATCAGCGTCCACATGTTCGGACTACGGTTGACGATCGACTGGAAACACCGCACGAAGAACGGCCAGCCCGCCCACAGCACGACAGGCGTCGCCAGCGCAAGCTCGACCCAGCTCTGGGTCGACACCTCCATCCAGCCAAAGCGATGCCCGAACATGGCCATGACGAACACCACCCCGGTGAGCGGTAGCGTCCACCAGAAGCGGTGACGAAAATCCACCAGCTCGGGGTTCTCGCCTTCATCCAGTTCCGGCAACAACGGTTCCAGCGCCATGCCGCACTTGGGGCAGTTGCCCGGGTGTTCCTGGCGGATCTCCGGGTGCATGGGACAGGTATAAATCGTTCCCTCGGCAGTTGGCGGCTCCGGCGGGGCCGTGTACTTGCCCGGATCGGCCTCGAATTTCTGCTGGCAGGACGCGCTGCAAAAATAATAGCGAGCCCCGGCATGCTCGGCCTGGAATCTGGAATCGGCCGAGACGGTCATCCCGCAGACCGGATCCTTGAGGGCCTGCGCCGCCAGAGTGCCGGTGCCAGCCTGTTCATGAACATGGTCATGGTGATGCGCATGCTCGTGATGATGGCCAGGATCGGACTGGTCCTGAGCCGAAGCATGTGCACCGGCGCGGTGGCGGCCTGCATCGCGTTCGTTGCTTGTCCTGTTCATCCTGGCTTCCTTCAGTTGTTGGGTCGGGCATCCACTGCGTCATCCGGCTTGCCTTTTACCTTCATGACACGCTCCTTACGCGAAGATGACGGCCATTCGAGGTGGCACGTCCATGTCACGCCTGATGACGCCAGCTTATAGGTTCCCATCGTTGGAAGGTCAAGGTCAAGGAGGCACCGTGGCAGGACTGTTCTCAAAGGCCAACGCGCTTGGGTCCGGGATGAGTTGGCCGCCAATGAGAAGTCGCCTTCAGGGGCGAGGTCAGCCGCCGGTAAAGAGATGACTACGGTCGACATAGACGCGTACACCTTGAGCATTCGGCACGCCCGGCAAGAGGACACCCAGGTCTACGTTCGTTCCGCGAATCGATTCGGCAAACTTCCACGTTGCCTCCTGCTCGCCACTCCGGAACGTCACGGTATCGCCGGACGCAACGTTGATGTACTTCATGCCGGGGGTCACCGCCACGGTGCGGGAAGCTGTTCCTGCAGCTACCTGGCTGCCAAAAATGGCGGCCTGCGAACCGACTCGCGTTGCGCTTGCCTGCCCTGCTGCCGGAGCCGCAGCGGGTTCTGCGGCCTGGCGCTGAACATGCTGCGCCACGTCGTCGCCGGCGTTGGTCTTCGATTTATCGGTGCTCCATGCTGTGGAGATGGACAACGCCGAAAGAACCAGCGCGACGGCCACGGACTTGTTGGTTTTCATGGTGGACTCCATTGAAGTTTCGAGGCATCGACCTCTTGAATCAATGGTATGAGGCTATCTCTCACCGGGGCGTTACGCAGCCATTACATGCCGGTAAGCTGTAGTGCCACTAGCCTGTCCAGTCGGCGATGCCGTTCACGGATGAGCACGTCAGAAGGCAGGCATTCATGCTCGCCGTGAAGAACAGCCGGCGTTGCTTGACCTTCCCCCCATGGGAAGGTCCATAGTTTCGGTAGGCGGACTGCAACGTCCGTCGTGCAAGGGGCGCCAGTCAGGGAGCGAGCCCTTTTCGTGCGGAGGTGACGCCATGACTGCGACTACACAGACCTTGAATGACGATGTCCTTGCCGTGTTCAGGCGGGCATGCGAGCAAGAACAATATGTCGTCGCCGATTTTCTCCTGAGCGCCCTCGAAGCCATGGCTGGTCAAGGCCAGGAAAGCCGGCAACTGGACGAGGCGTACCTAGTTTTGGCGAACGGCTGCGCGCCTGAAAGCCGCGGCAATGCGTGGGATACCGCCCCCGCCTCGCAGACAAGCGCCTCCCATACTGAAGGCATGCAAGGACTGACGGTACCTGCTTCAGGTCGTACGTCTGGCATGAGCGCGTGAGCATATGAACCGACTCTGGCGAGTTGTCCTGCTGGTGATGCTGGCCGTAGCGCTCCCGTTGCGCACCATTGCCATGTCTGCAGAGCGCTGCTGCACGTTCGGCGTGGCGGGTGGTCAGGCGTATGCAGCCCAGAACGACGGTGAGCGGGCTGGCATCGGGGATGATTGCGATACGCCAGGCCACTGTGCCGCCGGCGCGCCGTCCGGCAACTCCGTTCACTCGACGTGCACTGCAATCTGTGCCTCTGCCGCCGTCACGCCGGCAATTGCGGGGAGCGCTGCCAGCCTTTGGGAATCTATCCTGCTCGCTCATCCGGAGCTCCCTTACTTCTCCGTTGTATCGCCGCCCCTTGAGCGGCCACCTCAGGCGATAGTCTCCTGAGGTATCCGAACGCGGACAGAGCTGGTCCATGGCGAGCGCCTGTCCGGCACCAGTAGCAGCGACTGCCGCCCGCCGTTTCCGGCATCGACGACACCATGCTGCTCGCAGTCAACGGGGAATATCATGAAGACGATCTTGCTCACTATGGCCTGCGCCGTAACCGCAACCGTGTCCCTCGCGGCCATGGCTGGCCCCGACTGGAGTGTGATTGAAAAGGCGCGAGCCGCAAAGCAAGCCCAAGCGCAAAAAGTAACAGCTCATCAGCCGATGATGATGGAAGACCACGCGGCAATGATGAAGGCATGCCGTGAAATGATGGCGCAGCCTAAGTAACAGGTCGGTTTGCCCCGACGCGCCGCGAGCCGTTCGCGGGCCGTCGGGGCCATGCTTCATAGCGCAGGGTTCAGCCGAGGATGCTGATGCCCCAAGGGTTATCAATCACGAAGAGCCAAGTGCCGTCGCTCTGCCTCCGAAGTACATCCGATGCGGTACCGTTCATCTGGACGGGTTGACCCTCGGGGTCCGTGCCAGAAAGGGACCACTTGGCGAGCGAGAGCGCGATGTCTCCTGCTGTGACGATAGAGTGCGTCTCCAGTGTCAACCTGGACTTCATCGCCAGGAATCCTCGAAGGGCCTCGCGCAATGCAGCGTGGCCTCTGGCGAATTCACTCGCCCCTGCAACAAAGGTTGCCTGCGGTTCGTAGTGGCCCACGGCGGCCTCGAGATCTCCGCGATTGAATGCAGAGAAGAATGAAAGTACAGCCTCTTCCGGAGTATGTGCTGACACAGTTGCTCTCCTTGGGAGAAGTGGAATCTACGCTCTTGCAGCCAGCTCAGCGTCGGGCGGCTGAAACTGGCTGATTTGCGGTCATTGGTCAGCGCTGGGTGCGGTGCAACCGCCTCGTCCTGTGTGCTCTCTACGCATGCGTAGGCTCGCCTCAGCGCGCCTTGTTCGCAAGCCCTTCCACTTCAGCGCGCAGCCGCTCTTCCTGCTCCCGCAGTTCTGGCGTGAGTTCAGCGCCGAAGTCCTCGACCTCGAACAGCGGGCGAATTTCGATTTCGGACTCGCTTTCCATGGGGTTGGGGCAGCGCCTGACCCATTCGACAGCCTCATCCATTGACTCGACTTGCCACAACCAGAATCCGGCGACGAGTTCGTTGGTTTGCGGAAACGGCCCATCCGTCACAGTCCGCTGATCGCCCGAAAAACGCACCCGCTTTCCCCTGCTGCTCGGGTGCAAGCCCTCGCCGGCAAGCATGACGCCTGCCTTGACGAGCTCTTCATTGAACTTGCCCATTGCCGCAAGCAACTCCGTGCTTGGCATCTTGCCGCTTTCTGATTCGCTCGTGGCCTTCACCATCACCATGACACGCATTGTGCTTCTCCTTGAAGGAATCGTTGGCGCCAGAAGACCCCGAGGCGGGAGCCGCGGCGGCGGTGGGCGCCGGAACCAGGATCCAATCAGAATAGTTGAATTCGACAGCACCTGACTTGCGCGGACCGCGCCAGTGCCTCTACAGTTCGACCGATGAAGAATGAAACCGCCGTAGCAGCGCTCGCTGCATTTGCCCAGGATTCCCGATTGGCGATCTGCTCCTGGACCGGAGGACATTGCACCGATGTGGAGCTACTAATCTTGATTGTGAAAACGACAGGGCTATTCATCGCAACAGCGCTTGCCGAGATCATCGGCTGCTACCTGCCGTACCTCTGGCTCAAACAAGGCCGGTCCGCCTGGCTGCTGTTGCCGGCGGCCCTTAGTCTGGCGCTCTTCGCATGGCTGCTGACGCACCACGAAGCGGCGGCAGGTCGAGTGTACGCCGCGTATGGCGGCGTCTACATCGGTGTCGCGATCGCCTGGCTTTGGGCGGTCGACAAGGTGCGGCCGACGCACTGGGATGTCGCGGGCGTGCTTGTCGCCTTCTGCGGGATGGCCATCATCATGTTTCAGCCACGCGCCTGACGCGCTTATCCGCAGCAAATCGAAAGCGTCAGGCCCTCCGCCCTGCTTCATACCAGCCTTGGGTCCGATTGACGATGCCGACCACCAGCAGCATGACCGGCACTTCAATCAGCACGCCGACCACCGTTGCCAGCGCCGCCCCGGACTTGAAGCCGAACAGGCTGATCGCCGTCGCCACCGCCAGCTCGAAGAAATTGCTGGCGCCGATCAGCGAGGAAGGGCCCGCCACGCAATGCGCCACACCCAGCTTCCGATTCAGCAGATACGCCAGGCCAGAATTCAGGAACACCTGGATCAGGATGGGCACGGCCAGCAGCGCGATCACCAGCGGTTGCTCGATGATGGCCTGGCCCTGGAAGGCGAACAGCAGCACCAGCGTCAGCAGCAGCGCGGCGATGGAATACGGTCCGAGCTTGCCCACCACCTGCTGGAAATGCGCCACGCCCTTGCTCAGCAGCAGCTTGCGCAGCACCTGCGAAATCGCCACCGGCACCACGATATACAGCGCCACCGACGTCAGCAGCGTATCCCACGGCACCGTGATCGACGACAGGCCAAGCAGCAGCGCCACCACCGGCGCGAAGGCCACCACCATGATGGCATCGTTCAGCGCCACCTGCGACAGCGTGAAATAGGGGTCGCCCTTGCAGAGCTGGCTCCACACGAACACCATCGCCGTGCACGGTGCCGCAGCCAGCAGGATCAGCCCGGCGATATAGCTGTCGAGCTGCTCGGCAGGAAGCATGGGCGCAAACAGGTGCCGCACGAACAGCCAGCCTAGCAGCGCCATCGAGAACGGCTTGACCGCCCAGTTGATGAACAGCGTCACACCGATGCCGCGCCAGTGGGATTTCACCTGGCCCAGTGCGCCGAAGTCGATCTTCAGCAGCATCGGGATAATCATGATCCAGATGAGGATGCCGACCGGCAGGTTCACCTGGGCGTACTCCATGCTGCCGATCGCCTGGAACGCGGCCGGCATCGCCTGCCCCAGCGCAATCCCGACGACGATGCACAGGGCAACCCAGATGGTCAGGTAGCGTTCAAAGAAGCCAATGGCGGGCTTCGTCGAAATGGGAGCGTGGGTGGTTGCGTGCTGATTCATTAGAGTTTCGGCGCCTTCAGTGCTTCGCGATCGCGTTGAGCGCGTCTTGCAGCTCCGCATTACTCATGCTTTCCAGCGGCAACGCCAGCAGTTGCAGCATGCGGTAGCCAATGGCCTCGCGCGTCAGCTCGAATGCCAGGCGCTTGCCTTCGTCGCCGCCCAGGGCGTTGGACGGATCGGCATAGCCCCAGTGCACCTTGACCGGGCTGCCAGGCCAATAGGGGCACTGTTCCGCCGCGGCGCTGTCGCAGACCGTAATCACGATCCGCATTTCCGGCGCGTTGTCGCCGACGAATTCGTCCCAGCTCTTGCTGCGGTAGCCGGTCACGTCGGCGCCGGCATTGGTCAGCGCTTCCAGTGCGAACTGGTTCAGGCGCCCGCTCGGTGCGCTGCCGGCGCTGAAGGCGCGCACATCCTTGCCGAGCTTCCTGGCCCAATGGTTGAGCATCCCTTCGCTCAGCACGCTGCGGGCGGAGTTATGGGTGCACAGGATCAGAATGTTGGTGGTCATGGAGAGAAGGCTTGCTCAGCAGCACGACGAGTTGGAGTTCACCGCAATCCCGATCGGCTTGCCGCGCGGGGCACGCGGGGTACAGCAGGCGGAGCCTTCGGCGGACGTCGGTTCAGGCTTGCCTTCGCCAAATACCGGGACGTTGCCCAGCGTATGGAAGTGCTCCCATGCAATGCCCTGCGGATCGGTGACCCAGTGCTTTTCGCTGCGGGCATAGCAGCAGGTGGTCTCACCCTGGTCCAGCAGTGCCATGTCGGCCGCTTCGGCGCGTGCTTTCAGTTCAGCAAGCTCGGCGGCGTCGTCGGTCTGGAAGCCGAGATGGTCGACGCCCGCCCCCTGGCCGCGCGTGGAGATCGCGAAGTTGATGCGCGGATCCTCGAGCATCCATTTGGCGTAGTCGCTCTCGACTCGCGTCGGTTCAGCGGCAAAGAGCTTCGAATAGAAGGCAATACTCTTGCCAAGGTCGTCGACGTGGACGTGAACGTGAAAGCGCTTCATCGGAACATCCCCATTAGCAGTGACAGGAAACCGCCGCTTCCTCGACGCCTTCGCAGCAATTGGCGGTCAGGTAGCCGAGCAACGCATTCATATGCGCGAAAGCGGCACGGTAGATCAGGTTGCGTCCGTCCCGCTCCTGCGTCACCAGGCCGGCGTGCGCCAGTTCCTTCAGGTGGAACGACAAGGTCGCCGCAGGCACGCCTAGCCGCTCGACCATCGCGCCGGGTGTCATGCCACCCGGGCCGGCGACGACCAGCATCCGAAAGACCTGGAGGCGCAGCCCGTGGGCCAGTGCTGCAAGGGAGCGGACAACATCATTCTTCTCCATATTTCTACAATACTGGAAATATAGTATTGATGCAATACCTGATCCGGCGAAGCGCTGCCGGCGCCCTGCCCGCCGTCCGCGTCGTTCCGCAGGCTACCGGGTCCGCGATACCAGCGGACTAGTGCCCGCTAGCGTAGCGAGCGTGCCCGTCGCCGGCGCTAGAATGTCGGTACTCTTCGCAGCAGGGCAGCTTCAACGAAGGAGCGTCACCATGCTCAGGCTCTACGGCTTTTCGAAGGTCAATGCTGGCGCGCGCGGCCACACCCGCGACCTGCGCGTGCTGTGGGCGCTCGAAGAGATGCAACTGCCGTTCGAGCTGGCCGGCATGGACCACCCCGCACACGACCTGAACACCGAAGCCTATCGCCGGCTCAGCCCCTTCGAACAGATCCCGTCGATCGATGACGACGGGTTGGTGCTGTCCGAATCCGCCGCCATCCTCGTCTACCTCGCGAAGAAGTCCGGCCGCCTGATCCCCGGCGACCGCGCCGGCGAGGCGCAGGTGGTGCGCTGGTGCTTCGCCGCGATGAACTCGGTCGAGCCGCCGCTGCTCAGCCTGCTGGTGCTTGACTGGACGGCGGATGGCAGCTGCGGCAAGCACCGCGAGTTCCTGGTCGGCTGGGCCAATCGGATGCTGACGAACCTGGAGCGCTGGTTCGCTGACCGCGACTTTGTCGCGACAAAGGATTTCACCGTCGCCGACATCCTGATGGCGCACGTGCTCCTCTCGGGCATCAGGGGCCAGGGATTGATCGCGCCGTATCCGGCAGTCGTGTCGTATCGGGACCGGTGCCTGGCTCGGCCCGCGTGGAAGCGGACCATCGAGGCTTACTGCGCGCGGGTCGAGGCAGGATAGATCGTCATCGTCGGCCAGGGCGCGTCCTAGTCCATCAGATCCGTGTACTCACCTTTCGCATAGGGCCGTGTGCGGTTCCACGGAGCGGGTTGCGGCAAGGCAGCGGCGGTCACCCGCGTGATCTTCTTCTGCGTGCCGCTGGCATTGCGCGACTGGACCAGCCGTGGATATTGGCCGACCACGTCCCACTGGACCGTCACCTGTTCATCGCCGCGCTTTGCGCGGTACTCCTGCACACCGCCGCGCGCAGGGCCGCTTGCGCTCATGGTCTTGAGCGCTGCCGGATCCAGCAGGTGGTAGGCGGTCGCCCACGAGCCGTCGAAGCCGATGTTGCCGTATTCGGCCGGGCTGACTTCGAAGGTCTTGCGCATGGCGTCGCTGACCAGCCGCACCGACAGCTTGCCGGACGGCTGCCGCTCGATCCAGCGCGCCGCGGCCGACATGTCCATGTGCTTGTGGCCCTTGTCTGCCTTGGCGTGCTCGGCTTCGTCATGCGCCCCGTGCGGGATCTCGCGCTCGATCCAGACTGTGCCGCCCTCGCGGTAGACACGTTCGGTGAAGTAGATGTCGCGGCGCACGCCGTCGGCCCCGAGCGCCGACAACTCATGCTGCACGCGCAGCGCCAGGGGGCCGGAGGCCTTGGCCGGTTCTGCCGCCACGGCGGTGAAGGCCGCCGAGACCAGCAGCAGTGCGAGGACGGGAGTGGCTTGCTTGGTTTTCATGAAATCCGTTCAGAAAGCGAAAATGCGCACGCCGGCAAACCGGCGCGCGCATGGCATCAAAAGACACTGTACTCAGTCGTGCAGCAGGGCCGCCGCCGGCATCACAGGCCCAGCGCGGACTTCACGACGCTGAAGACCTTGGTGTTGTCGATGGTGCCCTTGAGCGCGGCATTGCCCGGCCCCGTCGAGAACAGCATCACATCGCCGCCGCCGTGGGTTTCCGAGCCCGGCGAGCCGAGGTTCACGCCGACTTCCTGCAGGTAGCCGTCGGCCGTGGTGTCCACCAGCGCGGGGTTGTCGCGCGGGGACTTGCGCGGACCGCCGCCGTTGCCGAACACCAGCGTGGTGTAAGGCAGGCCGTCGGCCGCCGTGGCCGGCTGCTTGGTCTTGATGTCCGTCACCGTGCCCAGGATCGGGTTGCCGCGATGCGAGTAGCCGTTGATCGTCATCGTATGGTCGTGGTCGGCGGTGACGACGATCATCGTGTTCGACAGGTCCACCATCGACAGCGCACGCTTGATGGCATCGTCAAACGCGATCGCGTCCTCCAGCGCGCGCTTGGCGTTGGTGCCATGCAGCGCATGGTCGATCCGGCCGCCCTCCACCATCAGGAAATAGCCGTTGCCGTTCTTCTGCAGGATGCGGATGGCCTTCTCGGTCATGTCGGCCAGGCTGGGCTCGTCGACATTGTTCTTGACGCGGTCCAGCTCGTAGTTGAGGTGGTCCATGTTGAACAGGCCTAGCAGCTTGTTGGTGGATGCCGGGTCCACGGCCTTGAACGCGGTGCCGGTGGTCACATAGGTGTAGCCCGGGAACTGCGTGGTCAGGTCGACGCCATCCGTGCGCTTGCCACCCGCGGCGCTGGGCAGGAACTGGCGGCGGCCGCCGCCAAGCAGCACGTCCAGGCCGTCCTTGAGCGCGGTGTTGTAGCCGGCGTTGCCCGGCGTTGCCTGCGCGGCGATATTGTTCTCGCCGTCGCGGTGGCAGACGTGCGAGAAGGTGGCCGCCGGCGTTGCGTGGGTCACGCGCGTGGTGGTCACCGCGCCGACCGACTTGCCGGCGGCCTTGGCCAGCTCCAGCACGGTCACGACCGGCGTGCCGTTGCCGCTGGCGGGACAGGTGCTGTCACCGGCGCTGGTCACATAGGACTTGCCGGTGCCATCGCTGGCCTTGGTATCGGCCGACATGGAGATGACTTCGTTGTTCATCTTCACGCCGGTCATGTAGGCCGCCATCGACGGCGCGCTGTCGGTGGTCTGCGCGTCGTTCGAATACGTCTTCACGCGCGCGGTGCGCTTGAGCGACTCCATGTTGAGCTTGCCCGTCTCGCCATACTTGTAGATGCGCGACGCGGTGACGGTGGTCGGGCCCATGCCGTCGCCCAGGAAGAAAATGACATTCTTGGCCTCGCCCGCGGCTTGCGCAGGGAGGGCAATGCAGGCGCAGGCAGCCGCAACTGCGGACAGGCCGGTTCGGATGATGAGTTTCATGGCGTTATTCCGTCAGCGATAGTGGCTTAGAGGCCGATGGCCGTCTTGATCAGGCCGAACACCTCGGTGTTGTTCATCACACCGGTGAAGGATTCGGCACCATTGCCCAGTGCGCCGATAAAGACATCGGTGCCGCCATGGGTCTCGCCACCTGCCGCCATCGGGATCGCGGCTTCCTGGTGATAGCTCTTGTCGTAGACCTGCGCATCGGTCAGCGCGGTGCGCGTGGCCGGGCGGTTCTCGCCGTTGCCGAAACCGATGATGGTGAAGGGATTGCCGCCGGAGTCCGTGGACAGTGCGCCGGTCACGTAGTTCTTCAGCAGGCCCAGCACGCCGGGGTTGCTGTCGCTGGTGGGGCCGGTGCGCTTGGCATAGCCATTCAGCACCAGCGTGTGGTCATGGTCGGCGGTGACGACGATCAGCGTGTTCTTCAGGCCCGGGTCGATCACGTTGAGCTTGTCGATGGCGGTCTTGATCGCGGTGTCGAAGGCCACGGTGTCCTGCAGCGCCTTGCGCGCGGTGGTCTCATGCAACGCGTGATCGATGCGGCCGCCTTCCACCATCAGGAAGAAACCCTTCTTCTTCGCGGCAAGCACGTCGATGGCCTTGCTGGTCATCTCCGCCAGGCTCGGCTCGTCGCCGGGCACACGATCCAGGTCGTAGGCCATATGGCTGGATGTGAACAGCCCTGCCACCTTCTTGGCGCTGGCGGCGTCGATCTTGTCGAACTCGGCCTTGCTGGAGGCGTAGGTATAGCCGGCCTTCGTCAGCTCGCCAACCAGGTCGCGGCCGTCAGTGCGGGCACCGCCCGCGGCCTTGCTCTGGAAGTACTTTCGGCCGCCGCCGAAGATCACGTCGACGCCGTCGCCGAGCGCGCTGTTGTAGCCGGCGCCGTTCGGCACCAGTTGCGCGGCGATGGTGTTCTCGGCATCGCGGTGGCAGACGTGCGCGTAGGTCGTGGCGGGGGTCGCGTGCGTGATGCGGGTGGTGGTGACCACGCCGGTGCCATAGCCTGCCGTCTTCATCTGCTCGAGCAGCGTCGGCACGCCCTGGCCGTTGCCGGAAGCCGGGCAGGTGCTGTCCGCGCCGGACAGGTAGTCCTTGCCGCTGGCATCAAAGGCACTGGTCTCCGGCGTCATCGAGATGACTTCGTTGTTCATCTTGACGCCGGTCATGTAGGCCGCCATCGACGGCGCGCTGTCGGTCACCTGCGCGTTGTTCGAATAGGTCCGGATGAATCCGCTCTCGGGAAGCGTGTCCATGGTCAGCTCACCGTCCTCGCCGACCTTGTAGATCCGCGCCGCGGTCATGGTCGTCATGCCCATGCCGTCGCCGAGGAAGAACACGACGTTCTTCGTGGGCGCGGTGCTGCCGGCAGCCGGCGGCTGCGTGACCGACGCATTGTTGTCCTCATCGCTGCCGCACGACGCCACGGCCAGCGCCAGCAGCGGTGCCGCCAGTATTGAAAGACGCCTCATATTTCCTCCCCGTTGGTTTTGGCGGGAGGATGCACGACGAATATTTCGGTACCGTGACGCGTCACATGTGGACGGCAATGTTGTCATTGCAGCCAAACATCGGAAAGTGCAGCATCAGGCGGTTCGCCATGATCAGTCTGTTGAAGGCGAACTGCCCGCCTGTGCGACGAGTTGCCGCACTGGTGAAGCTGCCTGGTGGCGCTGAACACTGCTATATTGTCGCCAAAACAGGCACCGCTCTCGTGGGTAGATCGCATCGCCGGCCATGGTTCGCCGGCTTCCTCCTCGTTGTCTTCCTGGCAGCCCAGCTGGCAGCGGCGGCGTACGCCTGTACCGGCAGCCGCTACCAGGAGGAACACAGCGGCACGATGGCGGCGATGACCGAGTCCTGTGCCGATATGGCCGCCATCGACAGCCAGCAGGGCATCGACCAGAGCGGGTTTTGCCTGGCGCATTGCCAGGCCGATGCCAAGAACGCCGACCATGCTTCGCCGCAGCTTCCGGCCTTCATGCCGGTGCTGATGCGCGTGATTGAGCCAACGCGCGTGGTCCTGGCAGAGGTTCGCGTTGCGCTGCGCGCCGAGGCAGAGGCGCGCGCACCGCCGCCCCTCACCATCCTTCACTGCAGTTTCCAGACTTAGCCTCCGGTTCGACGTCACCTGGTGCTGCCCGCTTCCATGCGGGCAGTAGTCGTCGTTCCTGGAGGCTTTATGCTTTATCTACGTCACCTGACCGTGGCGCTGCTCAGCGCGCCCGCAGTGGGCCTGGCTGCGCCGCAAGGCGCGCCCGGGCAATCCGCCCCTTCCCTCTCCCTTGAGGAAGCCGTCGCGATCGCAAGCGCCCATGCCGGCGACGCCGAATCGTCGCGCGGCGCCGTGGAGGCCGCCGGGCAAATGGCGGTAGCCGCCGGCCGCCTGCCGGATCCCGTGCTCAAGCTCGGCGTCAACAACGTGCCGGTCAACGGCTCGGACGCGTTCTCGCTGAGCCGGGATTCCATGACCATGCGCTCGATCTCTGTGATGCAGGAATTCACGCGTGCGGACAAGCGCCGCGCCAGGGCCGCGCGCTTCGAAGCCGAAGCCGCCGCTGCCGACGCGCAGCGCGCGGTGGGGCTGGCAGGCGTGCAGCGCAATGCGGTCAATGCCTGGCTCGACCGGTGGTATGCGGAGCAGGCCGGCGTGCTGCTCGGCCATCACAGCCATCCGCTTGAACTGGCACTGCAGGCCGCCACCGCGGCCTACCGCAGCGGGCGCGGCTCGCGTGCAGACGTACTGGCGATGGAGCTGGAAGTCCAGAAGCTGCACGACCGCGAGGACGAGAACCGCGCCGCGCTGGCGACCGCCACGCTGAACCTGGAGCGCTGGGTCGGCGCCGCTGCGGGGCGTCCGCTGTCGGAGCGGCCACCGCTTGAAGTGCCGCCAGGCACCCGGCAACTCGCCAGGGGCGAGTTCGATGCCGTGCCCGAACTGTCGGCTGCGCAGCGCGACGTGGCACTGGCCGAATCGGAGATCCAGGTGGCAACGGAAGCCCGCAAGCCGGACGTGACGGTCGAGCTGATGTACAGCCAGCGCGGCTCGGCCTACTCGAACATGGGCTCGCTCAATGTCAGCTTTCCGCTGCCGTGGGACCGGGGCAACCGCCAGGACCGCGAAATCAGTTCGCGGCTGGCGCAGGCCAACGACGCGCGGGCCAGGCTGGAAGTGGTCCGGCGCAATACCCAGGCCATGGTCGGCGCCAGGCTGGCCGAGCTGCAGCGCAACCTTGACCGGCTGCGGCGCTACGACGACAAGACCTTGCCGCTCGCGCGGGCACAGGCAGATGCGGCACTGACGGCGTACCGCGCCAACACCGGCACCTTGGTGGCCGTCGCCGAAGCCAACCATCGCGCCATCGACACCGCCATGGATCGCCTGTTGCTTGAGGCAAAGACGGCGAAACTGTGGGCGGACCTGAACTACCTGGTGCCGTTGCCGACCGCCCAGACCGAAGCCGCAGCGAGAGTAGCAAAATGAACAAGCACGCCATTGCAGCAGCCGCCGGGCTGGTCGTCGTCTGCATCGCGCTCTACGGCGCCTACCACTTCGGGTACACGCGCGGCACGCAAACTGCGCAACCGTCGAGCACGCCTGGCGCGGAATCCACCGTGCTCAAGGCCGGCGCCATCGATCCGAAGACCGGCAGGAAAATCCTGTACTGGCACGATCCCATGGTGCCGGGCCAGCGCTTCGACAAGCCGGGCAAGTCGCCCTTCATGGAGATGCAACTGGTGCCGGTCTACGCGGACGGCGATGGCGGCGGGAGCGGTGTGACCGTCGACAGCCATGTCGCGCAAAACCTCGGCATTCGCACCGCCGAGGCAAAGCCTGGACGGCTGACCGCGATGCTGCAGGTTCCCGGCAATGTCGCCATCGACGAACGCAGCGTGCAGATCATCCAGGCGCGCACCAACGCCTTTGTGCAGCACGTCGCGGTCAGGGCGACCCTTGACCCGGTCCGGCGCGGCCAGGCGCTGGTCACCCTGTACTCGCCCGACTGGGTCGCGGCGCAAGAGGAATACCTGGCCGTGTCACGCATGGCCGGAAGCGAGCATCTGGGCGACCTGCGCGGCGCGGCGCGAACCCGCATGCTGCAGGCGGGCATGACGCCGGGCCAGGTCAGTGCGGTCGAGAAATCCGGCGAGCTGCAGCCCGGTGTCGCCATCGCCAGCCCGGTCGATGGCCTCGTGACCGAGGTGGCGGTGCGCGAGGGCATGACCGTGTCGCCGGGCATGACGCTGTTCCGCCTGGCTGATCTGAGCCAGGTCTGGGTGATTGCCGAGGTACCAGAGGGCCAGGCCGGCACCATCCGGGCCGGCGCGGCTGCCACGGTGCTGCAGGGCGGCACGGCCGGCCCCCTTGCCGGCAAGGTCGACGCCATCCTTCCCGACGTCAACCCGGCGACCCGCACCATCAAGGCCCGCATCGTCCTGCCCAACCCCGGCAGGCGCCTGCTGCCGGGCATGTTTGTCACGGTCAGCTTCGACAGTGGCGCACAGAAGGAAGCGTTGCTGATCCCGTCGGAGTCGGTCATCCGCACCGGTCAGCGCAATATCGTCATGGTCGATGCCGGCCAGGCAGGGTTCGTTGCCACCGAGATCAAGACCGGCCGCGAGGCCGATGGCATGGTCGAGGTGCTGGACGGACTGGCGCCGGGACAGAAAGTGGTCACGTCCGGCCAGTTCCTGATCGACTCGGAAGCCAGCCTGCGCGGCAGCGCGGAACGGATGACGGCCACACCAGCAGCGTCTGCACCTGCCGCGCCGGCCGCCGAGCATGAGGGTACCGGCCGCATCGAAGCCGTGAACGGCAGCGAGAGCCTGACCATCTCGCACGGCCCGATCCCGTCGGCACAGTGGGGCGCGATGACCATGGACTTCGCCGCGCCGCCAGCAGGCCTGCCCAAGGGCCTGAAGCCTGGCGACCGCATCCGCTTCCGCTTCCACCTGGACCGCGATGGCGCGGCCATGCTGTCGTCGGTCGAGCCCGCCGGCACCGCCCAGGGAGCCAGGCCATGATCGCGCGCCTTATCCTGGCTTCGATCCGCCACCGCTTCCTGGTCCTGCTGGCCACGGTGATGCTGACCGCATGGGGCCTGTGGGCGGTGCGGAGCACGCCGCTCGACGCCCTGCCCGACCTGTCCGATGTGCAGGTGATCATCCGCACGCCCTTCCCCGGCCAGGCGCCGCAGATCGTTGAGAACCAGGTCACGTATCCGCTGACCACCACCATGCTGTCGGTACCCGGCGCCAGAACGGTCCGGGGTTACTCCTTCTTCGGCGATTCGTTCGTCTACGTGCTGTTCGATGATGGCACCGACCTGTATTGGGCGCGCTCGCGCGTGCTGGAATACCTGAACCAGGTGCAGTCCCGCCTGCCCGCCGCGGCCAGGCCGGCGCTGGGGCCGGATGCCACCGGCGTCGGCTGGATCTACGAGTACGCGCTGGTGGACAAGACCGGCCAGCATGACCTCGGCCAGTTGCGTGCGCTGCAGGACTGGTTCCTGCGCTTCGAACTGAAATCGCTGCCCAATGTGGCCGAGGTCGCTTCGCTGGGCGGCATGGTGAAGCAGTACCAGGTGGTGCTGATGCCGGACCGGATGCGCGCCTACAACCTGTCGCAGGGCAAGGTGCTGGCGGCGCTCAAGGACGCCAACCAGGAGGCCGGCGGGTCGGTGCTCGAAATGGGCGAGGCGGAGTATATGGTCCGCGCCAGCGGCTACCTGAAGACGCTCGACGATTTCCGGCAGATCCCGCTGGTGACCAGCGATGCCGGCATTCCGGTGCGGCTGGGCGATGTCGCCGTCGTGCAGCTTGGCCCGGAGATGCGGCGCGGCATCGCCGAACTTGACGGCCAGGGCGAGGTGGCCGGCGGCGTGATCGTGATGCGCTCAGGCAAGAACGCGCTGGAAACCATCGAGGCGGTCAAGGCGAAGCTCGCCACGCTGCAGAAGAGCCTGCCTGCCGGGGTGCAGATCGTCACCACCTACGACCGCTCCGCGCTGATCAAGCGCGCCGTGGAAAACCTGACGCACAAGCTGGTCGAAGAGTTCGCCGTGGTCGCGCTGGTGTGCCTGCTGTTCCTGTTCCACCTGCGTTCCGCGCTGGTGGCTATCGTGTCGCTGCCGCTGGGCGTGCTGGCCGCCTTCCTGGTGATGCGCTACCAGGGCATCAATGCCAACATCATGTCGCTGGGCGGCATTGCCATTGCCATTGGCGCCATGGTCGATGCCGCGGTCGTGATGATCGAGAACGCGCACAAGCAGCTGGAGCACTGGCATGCGGACCATCCCGGCCGGGCGCTGACAGGGAACGAGCGCTGGGGCGTGATCGGCCGGGCCGCCACCGAGGTCGGGCCGGCGCTGTTCTTCTCGCTGCTGATCATCACGCTGTCATTTATCCCGGTCTTTACGCTGGAGGCGCAGGAGGGCCGGCTGTTCTCGCCGCTGGCCTTTACCAAGACCTATTCCATGGCCGCGGCGGCGGGCCTGTCGGTGACGCTGGTGCCGGTGCTGATGGGCTACCTGATCCGCGGCAGGATTCCTTCGGAGCAGTCCAACCCCTTGAACCGATGGCTGATCCGCGCCTATCGGCCGGTGCTGGCACGGGTGCTGGCCTACCCGAAGACCACCCTTGCGATCGCCGCGGTGCTGCTGGCCGCGACGGCGTGGCCGATGATGCGTACCGGCGCCGAATTCATGCCGCCGCTTGACGAGGGCGACCTGCTCTATATGCCGTCGGCATTGCCAGGCCTTTCCGCCGGCAAGGCGGCGCAGCTGCTGCAACAGACCGACCGCCTGATCAGGACCGTGCCCGAGGTGGCGACCGTGTTCGGCAAGGCCGGCCGCGCCGATACCGCGACCGATCCGGCGCCCCTCGAGATGTTCGAGACCACCATCCAGTTCAAGCCGCGCGACCAATGGCGTGCCGGCATGACCACCGACAAGCTGGTGGAAGAGCTGGATCGCGTGGTCAAGGTGCCGGGCCTGTCCAACATCTGGGTGCCGCCGATCCGCAACCGCATCGACATGCTTGCCACCGGCATCAAGAGCCCGGTCGGCATCAAGGTGGCGGGCGCGGACCTGAAGGAGATCGACCGCCTGGCAACGCGCATCGAGGAAATCGTCAGGACAGTGCCGGGGGTGACATCGGCGCTGGCCGAGCGGCTGACCGGCGGGCGCTATGTCGATATCGATATCGACCGCGTGGCGGCCGGCCGCTACGGGCTGAACATCGTGGATGTGCAGAGCGTGGTGTCGTCGGCCATCGGCGGCGACAACGTGGGCGAGGTCGTCGACGGGCTGGCGCGCTTCCCGATCAACGTCCGCTACCCGCGCGATTACCGCGACTCGGTTGAGCAACTGCGCAGCCTGCCCATCGTCACGGACAAGGGCCAGCAGATCGTGCTGTCCGACGTGGCGCGCATCCAGGTGGTGCAGGGAGCGCCGATGCTGCGCAGCGAAAACGCGCGCCTGTCGGGCTGGGTGTATGTCGACATCCGTGGGCGTGACCTGCGCTCGGCCGTCCGGGATATGCAGGCCGCCGTTGCGAAAGCGGTGCCAATGCCGGCTCGCTATTCCCTAAGCTGGTCGGGGCAGTTCGAATACCTGGAGCGGGCCGCCGCAAAGCTGAAGGTGGTGGTGCCGTTCACGCTGCTGATCATCTTCGTGCTGCTGTACCTGGTGTTCGGCCGTCTCGATGAAGCCCTGCTCATCATGGGCACGCTGCCGCTGGCGCTGATCGGCGGCTTCTGGCTGCTCTACCTGCTGGGCTACAACCTGTCGGTGGCCGGCGTGGTCGGCTTCATCGCGCTGGCGGGCGTGGCGGCGGAATTCGGCGTGATCATGCTGCTCTACCTGAAGCAGGCATGGACCGCGCGCGCGAACCAGGGCGATGCCAGCCTGTCCGCGCTGCTTGAGGCCATCCAGGAAGGCGCGGTGCTGCGCGTACGCCCCAAGGCAATGACCGTCGCCGTCATCCTTGCCGGTCTGGTGCCGATCATGTGGTCGCATGGCACCGGCTCCGAGGTCATGCAGCGCATTGCCGCGCCGATGGTGGGCGGCATGCTCACCGCGCCCTTGCTTTCGCTCTTCGTGGTGCCGGCGGTGTATTTGCTGATGCGCCGGCGCCAGACCAGAACTCAAGCTGTTTCCGTCCACCCATCACTGCAAAAGGAACCCCAATGAAATCCATCAAGACGCTCGCACTCGCCCTCGCCCTTGCCTTGACCGCCACGCCGGCCGCATTTGCAGCGGGCTCGATGGACGGCATGGACATGAAACCGTCCGCACCCTCGCAGCAGGCGCCGCAACCCGTGGCGGCCGAGATCAGGAAGATCGATGCGCAGGCCGGCAAGGTCACGCTCAGGCACGGACCGATCGCCAACCTCGGCATGGGTCCGATGACCATGGCGTTCCCCGTCAAGGATCGCGCATCGCTGAAGGACTTCAAGGAGGGCGAGGCGGTATCCGTGACGTTCGACAACGTTGATGGCAAGCCTACGGTCGTGCAAATGCGGCGCAAGTGAGGCGGACCTTCGCGGAAGGTGATTGCGCGTTCGATGCGCAATCACCGCCGATCCGCAAGCGATGAGCGAAAGCAGACGCTCAAACCTGAGCGCGCGCGCTTGGGTCAGGGCCGGGAACAGATTTGCATTTCCGAGCTCACGTCTTGGCGCCCAGACGCTCCTTCAGGAACTCGATAAAGCGCTGCGTCTTTGCCGGCAGCAAACGTGTCTCGGTCAGGGCATAGACCGGCGTCGGGCTGGCCTGCCAGTCCGGCAGTATCCGGCGCAGGCGGCCGGCCGCCAGTTCCTCTGCCGCCACCTCCTCAGCCAGCAAGATCACGCCCAGGTCCAGCGTTGCCAGCCGTCGGAACATGCCAACGCTGTTGACATAGAACCTCCCCCCGACTTCCACCTCAACGGTCTCCTCACCGCGATGCAGTGCCCACTTCCCTGCCTTGGGAAAACCTATGCACTGATGCCGCGCCAGGTCAGTTGGATGGGTTGGCTCGCCGGCGCGTTCCAGGTAGCGCGGTGAGGCATAGACCTGCACCGACAAGCGGGCTAGCAGCCGCGCGATCAGGTTCGAGTCCGTCAGCTCGCCCATGCGAATGGCCACATCGAAGGGTTCGGCCACCAGGTCGACGCGCCGGGGCGTGAGGTCGAAATCAAAGCTGATGCCCGGGTAGCGGGCCGCGAACTCTGCAATCAGGGGCGCCATGTAGATCATGGCGAAATCGACCGGCAGCGATGCCCGCAACACGCCGCTCGGCTGCGCCAGCATCTCCCCGAGTTGCTCGTGAGCGATCCGTGCTTCGTCGACGATGCGCTTACAGCGCTCGTAGTAAAGCTGCCCCGCCTCGGTCAGCTCGACCTTGCGCGTCGTGCGATGCAGCAGCCGCAGGCCAATAGCCTTCTCCAGGGCGCTGATGCGCCTGGATAGCGTGGAATTCGGCACCCCAGTGGCAGCAGCCGCGCCACGAAAGCTCCGCGTCTGCGCGACCTCCACGAACAGGGCCATGTCATTGAGCAGTTCCATTCGGATTGCGCCATTTTTGGATCAATGATTACCAATCTAACACCTTTATCTCGCCAATGAATTAATCGACGATACGCACATGGGCTTTCCCCTTCGCCCCCGACATACACAGGAATTGACCATGAGCCAACTGTTCACCCCCGTCCGCATCGGCCGCCACATCGCGCCGAACCGCCTCGTCATGGCCCCGATGACCCGCTCCCGCGCCGACGCCGAGGGCGTTCCCGGCGACATGACTGTCACCTACTACACGCAACGCGCCAGCGCCGGCCTGATCATCACCGAAGGCGTGTTTCCGTCCGCCATGGGCAAGGGCTATGTGAATACGCCCGGCATGGAAACCGAGGCCCAGGTGACTGGCTGGAAAAAGGTGACTGAAGCCGTGCACGCGCGTGGCGGCCGTATCTTCATGCAGCTGATGCATTGCGGCCGGATCTCGCACCCGTCGCTGCTTGAGGGCGCAACGCCCGTGGCACCGTCGGCCATCAAGCCCGAAGGCCAGGCATGGACGCCTGCTGGCCAGGTCGACTTTGTCACGCCCCGAGAGCTCACCCTGGCCGAGATCGCCGGCGTCATCGACGAATATCGCCAGGCCACCCGCCGCGCCATCGACGCCGGCTTCGACGGAGTGGAACTGCACACGGCCTCCGGCTACCTGCCCGAGCAGTTCCTTTCGTCAGGCACCAACCACCGCCAAGACCAATACGGCGGCTCGGTCGAAGGCCGCGCCCGCTTTGTGCTGGAAGTGCTGGCCGCGATGGTGGCCGAGGCCGGCGCCGACCGGGTCGGCATCAAGATCTCGCCGGAGATGAACTTCAACAGCATCACCGATGCCGCGCCCCAGGAGACCTACACCTACCTCGTCGACAAGCTGCGCGGCCAGGGCCTGGCCTATCTGCATGTCGCGCTGTTCGGTGCCACGGTCGACTACCACGCCCTGCTGCGCCCGCGCTTCGACGGCACCTACCTGATCGGCGGCGGGTTGACGCAGAACAGCGCCGCAGCCCTGCTGGCCGAGGGCAAGGCCGACGCCACCGTCTTCGGCAGCGCCTTCCTCGCGAATCCCGACCTGCCGGAGCGCTTCCGCCAGGGCGCCGCGCTCAACGCGCCGGACCGCAACACGTTCTTTGCGCCGCCGACGGCCAAGGGATATATCGACTATCCGGCGCTGGCTGAGGCCGAAGCGGCTTGAGGCAAGGAGCGTTTGCCCCATTCACTTCCAAGGAAATGCATCATGAAGTTCGAACGACTGACTGCAGACACCGCCGCCCTGCTCCTGATCGACCATCAGGTAGGCACCATGAGCTGGGTGAAGTCCATTCCCATCGACGAAATGAAGCGCAACGCGCTGATGCTGGCGAAGACCGCGGCCATCCTGAAAGTCCCTGTCGTGATGACGTCCAGCATGGAGGAGTACGCCCAGGGGCCGCTGATCAGCGAGCTGGCGGACATCTTTCCGGCTGAATTCGCCGCGCGCATCAGGCGCGTTGGGGTTGTGAATGCGATGGACGATGAGAACTTCGCGGCGGCGGTAAAGGCTACCGGACGCAGGAAACTGATCATCGCTGGCGTGACCAATGACGTGTGCACGGTGTATCCGGCGTTGAGCCTGGTGTCGCAAGGTTATGAAGTGCAAGTCGTCGCGGATGCTGGCGGATCGCCGAGCAAGATGGCTGACGATATTGCCTTGCGGCGCATGGAGAAGAATGGTGTCACGCTGACCAGCACCAACCAGGTGATTGCGGAACTGGCTGGAAGTTGGGCTACGCCGGAAGGCAGCCGCATTGTGCAGGAGGTGATTATGGGTGCGCTGCAGGGCTGAGAGGGGCCGCCTATGTTGGCTGGGTGCAGGTGCAACCTGGCCTTGCCTGCGGCCTGCGATCGTGCACGCCTTGACCGCGGCGCATGCAATCAGCCCCGGCGGGTTGGACCGGGGCTGTCAGATCTGTTAGTGCAGTTGGCGCTTCAGGTCAGCAAGTTCCGTATGCATCGAACTGACTGCATCCTTGACCTTTGCATCGAGACCGCCGGCCTGCTGGCAAGCGCGGTCTGCACGATCACCGATCCGTTCGAGATCATCAATCCACTGCCGGATCCGATCCTCATCCTTGGAGGACACAACCTTCGATGCCGATTTGCATTCCTTGTCGAGCTCATCCACCCAGTTCATCAAGTCTTGTGGAATCCCCGTATCGGCATGACAAGTTCGGGATGTCTCGCTGATGGTTTGCTGCAGATGACTAAAACGTTGCTGCATTTCACTGGCTTGCAACATGATGCCCCCTTCGTGAACATCAATCCACATGAATTCAGGTTGCCTGTGCCATTGTCATTCGCCCGCATTATCGGCTGCCAGTGAAGTTCCATTGCGCAGCCCCGAAGCGCGCGAAGGGCACTTTTTCAGTCTAGGTCAAAATCGACCGCGCGCTCCGATGTGATCCCGGGGTTCCGCGGCATTACTAGGCATTGGCCGCGCCTCGCTATATCTTGAACTCAAGACAGTCCGGCGCTCAGACCGAGCCACGGACCTGCGTAAATTGCCGGAGGCTGAAATGCTGGAAAGAAAGCGGACTTACAAGGGATTCCACGTTGCCCTGTTCGTGCCGGAGGTGATTGAGCCAGGCAAGCCAGGCGGGCGAGTCCAGATCTCCACGCGCAATGAGGACATGGGCATCCGCTTTACGCCGGACTGGTCCCACCCGCCCGCAACGCTGCAGGAGGCAGAGGACTGGCTTTTTGCCTACGCCGCCGGGATCGTCGATTGTGAACTGGCTGGCGGCTTCGGCATTGATCTCAGGAACGAGTAAGTCAGCTCGGCGACGAAAGATCTGCGGAATCCGGTTGGCGCGTCTCCCGCGCCTGGCGGGGATGGCGGTGTTCGTGGAGATTCTGGCATGCCGTGCAGCGCACGGCGGTTGGGTACACCTGCAGGCGGGCGAAAGGGATAGCCTGCTGGCAGTCGATACAGACGCCATACTGGCCACTCCTCATCCGTGACCGGGCTGCTTCAATGTCGGCCAGTTGCCTGCGATAGTGTTTCAGCATCGCGTCGCCCTGGCGCTGCATGGTCTTTTCGTCCGCCACTTCACCATCATCAAGGTGTTCACGTTGTGTTGGTGCCACGACAGGCGAATCCGCGGTTCCGGCGACGGCACGTATGCGCAACTCCTCAGCGTCCATTTGGGCCGCCAGCTTCGCCAACTCTTCCTTTGTCAGCCCTTCCATGACTGGCCTCCTGGATAAGCATCCTGCGGGTCGCACGTAAGCAGACCGTCCAGCGTAGCGCGCCTGAGCAATCGCATTTGGCAGGCATAGTTGCTGTATTGCCGCTCAGATGTGTCGCCAGTCAGATCGGGGTTCCCGCAAGGGGCCGTGGCCATTTGCCGGCATGGCAAAAACCACGTGTCCCTTGCGGGACCGGCACGTGTCACAGCCGGTGCCGGCGCCGCAGTCGCGAGTGCCTAACGGTGGCTGGCAGCCAGCGCGACGATAGCGCCTGTGGTTGCCGCGATGGCGGCCACGGTACCCATACTTTGCCACGGATGCTCATGTACGTAGCGATCGGTCGTTGTCGCCCACTCGGAGACCTTGGCGCGGCTTTCTTCGCGCAGCGTAACGATGCGCTCCTGCAGCGCGCGCTGCCGGGCCTTGAGTGCATGGCGCTCAAGGCTGGTCCCTACGCCGGTTTCGGCTTTGACATCATGAAGAAGTGCCTGAACGTCGGCCATCAGCTTATCGACGTCGCGGGCCAATGCGTCCTTGCGCATAGGGAAATCGGATTGGATGTCGTTCATCTTGCCCTCCTGTTAGCGAAATCATCGCGGTGCGTCGCGCAGCACGATTGGCACTGTGTCAAATATAGGATTGGGTTGACGGCCCGGCATGACAAACAGCAGGCCACGACGAAGCGGCGCGGAAGGGGGCAAGAGGACCGTGGCACTCCTGAGCGACGACGATGGTCATGCGCCACGCATGGCATGCGCATACTTGCATAATATGCACACACGAGGCGCAAAGTGAAGGACAGGTGCCGGATACGGTACTGCCGACACTGCCGGCCCCGTCTCAGCGGGACCGTACGTGGCGCTGCGCATGCAGGGAGCGATGGCGCGGCACTGGCGTCACGCCTTTCGCGTGCCTCGCCTTATCCGCTCCAGATATTTTCCTGAAGCGACCTCGATTCGCACCGTGTCCCCTTCCTTGACGAACTGAGGAACGAGAACTTCCATACCGTTATCCAGCGTGGCAGTCTTGAAGGTAGAGGTTTCATGCTCGTGCAGGCCCGGCGGCGTGGACATGATGGTTAACTCGACCGCAGGGGGGAATGCGATGGTGACTGGCTCGCCCTCATAAAGCTGCACCGGGATTCGCATATTGGGTTGAAGAAATTTCTGGTACGCGCCCATGGTTTCCGCAGGAAAACTGATCTGCTCGAAGGTGTCGGGATTCATGAAGAAAAAGGCGTCACCATCGGTGTACAGATATTCCATCTCCTGGTGATCAAGCTCGACCTCTTCGAGCTTGTTGCCCGGGTGTAACCGCAACTCCTTGATGTGACCAGTCTTAAGGCTCTTGAACTTGGCGAAAACTGCGCTCCCCTGTTGGCCGCCGCCGGCGTGGTACCCGGCGCTGATAACGCTATGAAGTTCACCTTCAAGCATGATGACCATGCCCGACTTCAGTTCGGAAGCTTCGACCATTGGTGTCTCCGCCTGGGCGGCAAGATTTCGCCTTCAGCCTAGCACCGCAGCGCCCCTTCAACAAAGGGCCGGCGGCAACAGCGGTGCGCTGGAGCGAGAAACCCTACGGCGCCGACCGCATTGGGAGGATTGCGCACCTGCGACAGCGTATGTTGCAGCGCCACATGCACAAGGCTGACAAGGGGCCAGACCGCCACGGGTCGCCCTGCCCCCCGATCAGGGAATCGAGAAGCGCATCACGCCAGAGCACGAACGATTGTCATACCATTAAGTTCGTAGCGCGTGCCAGGGCCGAGGTGGATGGCCCCGTCGGCCGCGAGGAGGCCAACATGTTTCAGCATATCTTGATACCCACCGATGGATCGGTACTCTCCGACGCAGCCGTTCGCATGGCGGTGAAACTCGCCAAGGCATTTGAGGCAAGGGTCACTGGATTGCATGTCATCCCGGAATTCCATGTCCTCACGCATCGGGTTGACATGCTCGAGGATACCCAGGAGCGCTACGCACAACTTGCCGAAATGCATGCGGAGCGATACCTGGCAGTGGTCGCGCAAGCGGCAAAGGAAGCGGCGGTGGCATGCGAGACGCTCAGCGTTACCCACAATCACCCCTATGAGGCCATCATCCGGACCGGGGAGGAACGTAGCTGTGACCTGATTGTCATGGCGTCGCATGGCCGAGCCGGCCTGCAGGGGCTACTGATCGGCAGCGAAACCCAGAAAGTCCTGACGCATTGCCGGATCCCGGTTTTCGTGTTTCGCTAGTCAATGCTGCAGACCAGCCGCACGCGGCGCGGCGGCGAACGCCAACGCGACTCGGCCCTTGACCTGAGCCTTCGTACCTGCCGCATCGAAGCCCTCCGCGGTTTCCCTCCATCGAGGATTGTTCGACGCCTGCTGGAGGCGGTGCGGAGAACTGGCGTAGTCCATGCGCGAGACTGCATGAATCAGCGGCCATTGGAGTGTGGCGTCTCGGTTCCCACATGAGAGCCAGGCTGGAAATACACCCGCTGCGCCTATGGATGGCTCAGGGAATGAACCCGGCAGCTTCATCAACCGTGCTTCAGGTCACCGCCGGAACCACAGCATCGAGAGCCCGCACGCCACCCCCAGCAGCAGGACCGCTGCTGCCGAGAACAATGCACTGATCTCGGTTTCCTTGCGCTCGAGCGCGAAGCGGGCGCTGAGCTGGCGATACACCTGGCTCAGGTCCGCAGCCGAGCCTGCCTGGAAGTACTCGCCGTCCGTTATCGCCGCTACCGCCCGCAAGGCGGGTTCATCGAGCTGCATGTAGTAAGACAGGCCCGACTCTGCCGCGGCTTCGCCCTGCGGCGTACCGAAGCCCACCGTATAGACGCGCACGCCGCGCTGGGCGGCCATGCGCGCGGCGTCCAGCGGGTCCGGGCCAGTGGTGCGGCGGCCATCGCTGAGCAGGATCACCGCACCGTGCCGATACGAGCCGGGTTGCGCCGCCGGCCGTTCCTGTTCGCGCTTGCGGACGGCGTCCGCCGCGGCGGCCTCTGTCAGCGATCTGCCGCCGGGCCCGGGTGCGAGCGACTCGCCGCTGAAAAGGATCGCTTCCAGGTCGATGCCATCGTCGGGGAACAACACTGCCAGCGCCTGGATCAGCCCGCTGCCGGTCGCCGTGCCGTGCTGGAGCTGGAAGCGATCGATTGCGTCGAGCATGTCCTGCCGGTTGTCGGTGGGGGGCAGCACCACGGTCGCCGTGGCGGCAAAAGAGACCATGCCCAGGCGCACGCTGGCCGGCAGCCCGACGATGAGATCCCGGGCAGCCTGCTTGGATGCGCCGATCCGGGTGGGTGCAACGTCGGTCGCCGCCATGCTGCGGGAGGTGTCCATGGCCAGTACCAGGGTGATGGTGTCGGACGGCAGCGTGATCGTCGCAGTAGGACGGGCGCAAGCCAGCAGGGCCACGCCCAGCGCGAGCAGGAAGAGCAGCGGCGGGATGTGACGCCGCAGTCGTTGGCCGGGACCCAGGGCGGCGCGCGGCAGCGCAAGGCTGGCATACAACAGGGCGATTTTCTTGCGCCGCGCAATCAGGTACAGGTAAGCGGCTGCCAGCAGGGGCAGCGCGAGTAGCAGCCAGAGCATTTGCGGCCAGAGAAACTGCATGCCCCTGCTCCTTGGCGCGTGGGTAAGACGATGGTACTGTATTTTTCACGGCGGGACGGGACCTCGGGGGCGGCAATGAAACGGGTAACGATCTACGGATGGGTCTCGGCAGCGGCGGCGCTGGTTCTTGCGGCGGTCGTGGGCTCTGCCTGGCTGTTGCAGCCGGCGCCGCGCGTCCTCAAGCAAGCCGACATCGACTCGGCCGTGCTGCACACGCTGGAAACCAAGCGTCTGCCTTCGCGTACAGCCAGGGCGGCGGAGGCGGTTCGCGAGTCGGTGGTGGAAGTTCGCAGCTATGCGCCAGCGGAAAAGGCGGCGGACAAGCTGACGAAAGCGGCATCCGCCCCACACGCCAAGCGTGATCCCCCTGCCACACGCCCCAAAACCAAATCGCCCCCGCCAGCCCCGCCGCCCTCGCGCGATGAACTCGCAAAAGGCGACCCACCGGGCGGCAAGGGCGAGTCCGGCGGCAAGCGCAAAGACCGCCACATCGGTTCGGGCGTGGTCGTGACCGAAAGCGGCATCATTCTCACCAGCTACCACGTCGTCGCCGACGCCCTGCGCCTGGAGGTCAGGTTCCACGACGGCCACACGGCCGAGGCCTCCGTGTTGCAGGCGTTCCCGGAGAAAGACCTCGCCGTGATCCGGCCCGGCTCCATCCCCGACGACCTGCCGCCGGCGACGCTCGGTTCCAGCCGGAACCTCGCGCCAGGCACCGAAGTCATCGCGGTCGGCTTTCCGTTCGGCATCGGCCCGTCGGTGTCTGCCGGCGTGGTGTCGGGGCTCGACCGCAGGTTCGTTTCGCCGGACGGCAAGCGGGACCTGGACAAGCTCATCCAGTTCGACGCCGCCGCCAATCCGGGCAACTCCGGCGGACCGCTGGTGAATCTGGATGGCGAGGTGGTAGGGATCGTCATCGCCATCCTCAACCCCAACCAGAGCGGCACTTTCCTCGGCATCGGCTTTGCTGTCACGATCGAAAGTGCCGGCGTTGCCATCGGATCCTCTCCTTTCTAGACGCGGGGGCCTTTGACATCCTCGCTAAAGGGGCGAGGTTTCTTGGAGCAAGTCTGATGAACGACCAAGCCAGGGGCGCTGGGGACAGCGCCGACTTGATGGAACGCCTGCTGTATGAGGTGAAGCGCGTGGTGGTGGGGCAGGACCACTTCCTCGAACGGGTGCTGGTGGCGATCCTTGCGGGTGGTCACCTGCTGGTGGAAGGCGTGCCGGGCCTGGCCAAGACGCTGACCGTCAAGACGCTGGCCAGGACCATGAGCGGCTCCTTCAAGCGCATCCAGTTCACGCCTGACCTGCTGCCGGCCGATCTGATCGGCACGCGCATGTATAACCAGGGCACGGGCGAATTCTCCACCGTGCGGGGCCCGGTCTTCGCCAACCTGCTGCTGGCCGACGAGATCAACCGCGCACCGGCCAAGGTGCAGAGCGCCTTGCTGGAAGTCATGGAGGAAAAGCAGGTCACCATCGCCGGCGAGTCACATCTCGTGCCCACGCCCTTCCTCGTCATGGCCACGCAGAACCCGATAGAAACGGAAGGCACTTACCCCTTGCCTGAGGCGCAGGTCGACCGTTTCATGATGAAGGTCCTGGTGGGCTATCCCAGCGAAGAGGAGGAAGCCGTCATCGTCAACCGTGTCACCGGCCCCCGCATCAGCGTGAGCCCCATCGCCACGCCCGAGCGCCTGGCAAGCCTGCAGGAGGAATGCGGCAGGATCTATGTGGATCCGAGCCTGGTCCAGTATGCGGTACGCGTGGTGGCGGCCACCCGCAAGCCGGGAAGCTACGGGCTGGAAGAGCTGGATCGATACATAGCGTTCGGTGCCAGCCCCCGCGCCACCATCGGCCTGATCGAAGGTGCGCGCGCCCTGGCGTTCCTGCGCGGCCGGCACTATGCGCTGCCCGAAGATGTGGTTGACCTCGTGCCGGATGTCTTGCGCCACCGCCTGGTGCTCTCGTACGAGGCCATGTCCGACGGCGTGACTGCCGACCAGCTCGTCACCCGCATCATGCAGGCGCTGCCGGTCCCGGAGCGCCCATTGGAATCCCATGTTCGGGCGCCTGCGCGATAGGCGCCGGAGCGGCCCGGAAGCCGCACCCGGTAGCGCACCCACCGGCACGCCTGCCGGCACGGCGCTGGCCAGCGTCGACGCAAGGCAGACCGAGGCCTTGCTGCGCCGCCTGGAATGGACCGTGGTGCGCCGCCTCGACGGCCTGCTGCAGGGCGACTACCGCACGCTGTTCCGCGGCTTCGGGCTGGATCTTGCCGACCTGCGCGAATACCGCCCCGGCGACGACGTGCGGCACATCGACTGGAACGTGACGGCGCGGCTGCAGACGCCGCACGTGCGTGAGTACCAGGAAGACCGGGAGGTCTCCGTCTGGTTCCTGCTGGACCTGAGCGGATCGGTCGGTTTCGGTTCCGGCAGCGTAAGCAAGCGCGACCTGCTGAGCGACTTCACCACGGTCATGGCGCTGCTGCTGACGCGCTATGGCAACCGGGTCGGCGCCCTGCTCTACGGCGGGGCCACAGACGCGGGCGCGTCGGTGGTGCCGGCGCGCTCGGGGCGCCGGCATCTGCTGCACCTGCTCGACCGCATGCATGCCACACCCGCCGCGTTGCCGGGCGACACCCGCTTGCGCGACCTGCTGGAGCGCGCACGGGCGGTCGCGAAACAACGATCGGTGCTGTTCGTGGTCTCCGACTTCATCAGCGCTCCGGGCTGGCAGGCATCGCTCGGAATGCTGGCCCGGCGCCATGAGGTCGTCGCGGTGCGGCTGGTCGACCCGCTGGAGATGGCCTTGCCCGACCTGGGCCTGGTCGTGCTGCAGGATGCCGAAACCGCGGAGCAGATGTTCGTCGACACGAACGACCCGGCCTTCCGCAAACGCTTCGCCGCCGCCGCCCAAGCGCGCGAGGCCGAGTTGCGCCTGGCCTTCACCCAGGCTGGCGTGGCGTGCCTGACGCTGTCGACCTACGCCCGCCTGGACCTGGCCCTGCTGCACTTCACCCGCCGGCGCCGCCACCGTCAAGAAGCCGCTGCGGTAGCAAAGCAGGAGAACGGGCCAAAGGGGGCAGCATGACCGATGCCATAAGCCGGCTACCCGTCTTCAGCTTCCTGTGGCCAGGCATGCTGTGGTTGCTCGCGCTCGTCCTCGTGCTGTCCGCTGGCTACGTATGGCTCGATGGGCGCCGGCGCCACGCGACGGTGCACTATCCCGCCCTGAAAACCGTCGGCGTTGCCATCAAGGGCGGCGCGACCTGGCGCCGCCACGTGTCGCCCATGCTGTTCCTGCTGGCCCTGGCCGCGCTGATCTTCGCCATCGCCCGCCCCCAGGCGGTGATGCTGCTGCCCTCGCGCATCGAGACCGTGGTCCTGGTCATCGATCTGTCCGGCAGCATGCGCGCGCAGGATATCCAGCCCAGCCGCATCCGCGCCGCCCAGCAAGCGTCCAAGGTTCTGCTCGACGCACTGCCCGCGGGCGTCAGGGTGGGAGTAGTCGCGATGGCCGGCACCGCCGCCGTGGCACATGCGCCCAGCCGCAGCAAGGATGCCGCGGCCACGGCCATCGACCGCCTCAAGCCGCAACGCGGCACCGCGCTGGGCAATGGCCTGCTCATCGCGCTGATGACGCTGCTGCCGCAGACGGCTGATGACGCCGAGCGCCTCATGAACGGCGACACTACGCCGCTGCAAAAGCCGGACGCATCCCGCAGCGGCGAAGCCGTGATGCCCGGCTCTTATCCCTCCGGGGCGATCGTCCTGTTTTCCGACGGTGAAAGCAACACCGGCCCGGCCGCGACGCAGGCGGCGCAGCTTGCCGCCGCGCACGGCGTGCGCGTTTATACCGTCGGGGTTGGCACGACCGAGGGTGTGGTGCTCTCGGTCGATGGCTGGTCGGCGCGCGTCAGGCTGGATGAGAAGGTATTGAAGGAAGTCGCCAACGCGACGGGGGCAGAGTATTTCCCGCTTGAGGATGCCGCGCAACTGAAGCGGGTGTACCGGGCGCTCAATATGCGGCTGGCATTTGGCAAGCGCGAACAGGTTGAAATTACTGCGTTCTTTGCCGCGCTGGGGGCGTTGCTGGCCACGTGTGCGGGGCTGCTGTCGTTGTGGTGGTTCGGGCGTGTGATGTAGGCAGGGACTGGCTCTGGCAGAGGAAACCCGGGTGTCCCTTTGCCGCAGCTGTGCCCCACACTCAAAACCACACAGCCACCGACCCCAGCCCCCCAACCTGGGCGCTGGCCCGCGTTCCTCGCCGAGGCAAACAGAAGCGCGGTGCAGGTACCGGTAGTCACCACCTACCCGGCTTTCAGCCCGAAGCCGCGCGGCATAGTGGTTGGCCAGCCAGACGAGCAGTGCCCCAATGTCCGGAATAATGTCTAAAGGCGTGGAAGCCCTTCCGGTCGGAACCTCCACCTGGCGCTCCTTAGAGCAGCACGAAAATGTTTGATGAGAACCCCGCGAGCTATCTCGCCGGACAAAAAAAACGCCAACCCGTATGGGTTGGCGTTTTGCTTGGGGTATTACCGGTATCAGAACTGGTTCATGGTGTTGTCTTTCCCAGCCGCTTTCAGGGCCGCTTCGCCGCTGAAATACTCCTTGTGGTCGTCGCCGATGTCCGAACCGGACATGTTCTGGTGCTTGACGCAGGCGATGCCCTGACGGATTTCCTTGCGCTGCACGCCAGCCACATAACCCAGCATGCCCTGGTCGCCGAAGTATTCCTTGGCCAGGTTGTCGGTCGACAGTGCGGCAGTGTGGTAGGTCGGCAGCGTGATCAGGTGGTGGAAGATACCTGCTTCGCGCGACGCGTCGGCCTGGAAGGTCCGGATCTTTTCGTCGGCGAGCTTCGCCAGGTCGGTCTGATCATATTCCACGCTCATCAGCTGGGCGCGGTCATATGCCGACACATCCTTGCCCGCGGCCTTCATCGCGTCATACGCCTGCTGGCGGAAGTTCAGGGTCCAGTTGAACGACGGGCTGTTGTTGTACACCAGCTTGGCGTTCGGGATGACCTTGCGAATCTCGCTGACCATGCCGCCGATCTGGGCGATATGCGGTTTTTCGGTTTCGATCCAGAGCAGGTCAGCGCCGTTTTGCAGTGCGGTGACGCAATCCAGTACGCAGCGCGCTTCGCCCGTGCCGGCGCGGAACTGGAACAGGTTGCTAGGCAGGCGCTTGGGACGCAGCAGCTTGCCGTCGCGCTTGATGATGACGTCACCATTACCCAGTGCGTCGGCCGACAATTCTTCGCAATCGAGGAAGGAATTGTATTGGTCGCCCAGGTCGCCCGGCGTGTTGGTCACGGCGATCTGCTTGGTCAGGCCGGCACCCAGCGAGTCGGTACGGGCCACGATGATGCCGTCGTCCACACCCAGTTCCAGGAAGGCGTAGCGGATGGCGCGGATCTTGGCCAGGAAGTCCTCGTGCGGCACGGTGACCTTGCCATCCTGGTGGCCGCACTGCTTCTCGTCGGACACCTGGTTTTCGATCTGAATGCAGCATGCGCCCGCTTCGATGAACTGCTTGGCCAGCAGGTACGTTGCTTCGGCGTTGCCGAAACCCGCGTCAATGTCCGCGATGATGGGCACGACGTGGGTGACGTGGTTGTCGATTTTTGCCTGGATGGCGGCCTTGGCAGGACCTGCGGCAGCGTCCAGCTCGCGGAACAGGCCGCCCAGTTCACGGGCGTCGGCCTGGCGCAGGAAGGTGTACAGCTCGCGGATCAGCGCGCTGACGGAGGTTTTTTCATGCATCGACTGGTCCGGCAGCGGGCCGAACTCGGAGCGCAGCGCGGCCACCATCCAGCCGGACAGGTAAAGGTAGCGGCGGTCAGTGCTGTTGAAGTGCTTCTTGATGGAGATCATCTTCTGCTGGCCGATGAAGCCGTGCCAGCAACCCAGCGACTGGGTGTACTTGGACGAGTCGGCATCGTAGGCGGCCATGTCGGCGCGCATGATCTTGGCGGTGTACTTGGCGATGTCCAGGCCCGTTTTGAACTTGTTCTGGGCACGCATGCGGGCGGCATACTCGGGATTGATGGCATTCCACGCGCTGCCGTGGTTCTCTTTCAAACCAGCAACTGCCTTGATGTCGTCTTGATACTGGGCCATGGGAATTTCCTAAGAAGAAAGCGCGTTTAAAAAATAGTTGAGTGTGCTGGCGGATGTCGAGGCAAGCAGCGTGGACTTATTGTAGGGCTTCCTTGATGCGTCGCGGCAAGGTCTTATATAAGACATAAGAGTTGATTTTTCCTTATTTTTCAATGAGATAGACGTCATATTTTGCAATGCGGAACGCCTTTTCAAAGAACGAAACATCGCGCAGGGGGAAACACGGAGCGAATTCCGCAATGTGAAACGCGCTTTCAGTTGTCGAAGCCAGGGGCGAGCACGGATGGCTCGAGCAACGATAGCTGGGGAATTTTGTAGACGTCTGTTCCGACGAACGGTTTCATGAGCCGGCGCAGCAACGTGTGGCTGCCTTCGTGTCCGCTTCGGTCATTCGATCACGAGCGATGGCCGTCGGAAACTGGCCGAATCCAGTCAACAAATATGGGGTCGGCGGCGCTTCGTGTCCCCACGAGCCTCCAGACGCGAGGGCTTGCCCCATCTGGTGGTTACGCACGCAGGTCTTCGAGCTGTTCTTCGAGTAGGCACCCAGGCCGGGCATCGGCCTAGTGTGGCCACTGCATGCCGAGATGCGACGCGCGCAGCGTCTGGCTGGGCAGCACGCCGAACAGCCCGCGGTACTGCATGGCGAACCGGCCGATGTCCCAGACACCGAAGCGCACGCAGATGCTCGTGACCGTCTCGCCTGCCTTGGCATGCAACAGAGAAGAGCAGGCGCCGGGTCAGCGCTAGCAAGGCGCCCAGGCGTGGACCGCCGGTCAAGACAAGATTGCGAGCGAGACATGACAAGTCGGCACTGTCGGCATGTGCCGACATCCACCGGCAGTCGAGCTCGCATGACATGGAGATTGTCATCCAGCTTGCCGGGCGGCTGGCATCTATATGGAACATGCGGTCCGGCGCCATCCAGCCGATTGCGTGGCGGTCGAACCGGCGGCCCGTCAACCACCGTGCATTCATGTCCGCTCAGCGGCAGGAACAGGTTGAAGCATCCCGGCATGCCTGCGCCACTGTAGATCGTCGCGGCGCCTTCCTGTCCGGCCATCAAGGCAACGCCATTCAGTTCGAGCACACGCAGGCGCCAGTCCCGTCGCTGCGCCGAGCGCAGCATGTACCGGCCGTTTACGCCATACAGGGACGCTTCGAATTCATCGAACTCCGCATAGCTGGCCTTGGTCATCGTCGTGTGTTGCATCGACCGGTTGAATCCACAGCCGGTTACGGCCCTTCGATGCCCAGTGGACTGATCTGCGCAAGTTGCCCAGTACCCAGGGAACCGCGTCGGATCGCCGCTCGGGGCACTCTCGAAATCCCTGGTCCCGACCAACTCTGGCAGGGACCATGTGTTTCACCATTAAGCCTTGGCGTAGGTGTCAGCGGACATCACCTCCAGCGCAACGAAGGGTTGGTCGCCTTCAACCCAGGCTTCGTGTCCTGGCGGGATCGTGTACGAATCGCCAGCGCTTATCGTCTTCTCGGTTCCGTCTTTCATTCGAACAGTAAGACGTCCGGACACCGCATAGCCCACGTGGGAGGCCTGACAATGGTCGGTCTTCACGACCGGCTTGATGCACTCCGACCACCGCCAGCCGGGTTCGAAATTGAATCGTCCAATCGTGAAACCTTCGAGCTGGACGACCTCGATTCGGGTCTTCGCAGGGGCGCGAACTTCGTCAGGCGACGCGTGGGATTTCACTTCAAATTTTGTTACGGTGACCGGGGATCCCATGTCTTCACCTCCATCTATCCGAAATGATCAGTTGCCATCCACCTGAACTGCACCGCCAAAGAAGCTGTTGTATGTCCGACTGGCACTGCCCGGCGGCGACAATCCAAATTTAGTACAGACCGCAAGCAGGCGCAGATTTCAGAATTTCGGCGATCGTGATCGTGTCTACAGCGCCCACGGCAGACGACTAGCACATGGCCTTGCACTGGGGGTGGCGCTTCCTGGGTAAGCCCCGATCCATTTGTGCATGCTGCAGCACTCCAGGCGCGCACCCCGAATTCCAGGCAGTCGCCCGAAGCTAAGTGCAATGGCTGGAAGTCTAGTCGCCATGCGCGGGGAAGAGGGCTTTGAAAGGATTCCGCTGGTCGGCGCATCATCCAGTGGCTATGCATGGCGGCGCCCCTATATCAGCACGGCATTCTTCGGTCGACATGCAACTTTGGCCTGCGCACTAGGGGGGACCCATCTCAGCCATTTCCGACGACAAGCTCGAATGACCGTTGCCGGTAGGACTGCGGTCGTTGCACTGGGCGTCTTAGGTTGATTCCAGCCCTTGAGTGTCTGCATCCCTACCCTCAGCGGAAGGGCTGGTGCCGCGGAACCGGCCCACGGTGGTTATTTGACCTGTTTGTCGGAAATGGAAAGGAACCGCGAGGGCAGCTCCGGGGGTAAGGTCGCCGCGAGCGACCGATGGAGGGTACCGCACCGGCGATTCACCCGAGGGATGTTGCCAGCTACAGCGTTGAAACATACTTATATTTCTACGCTGTAGACACTATGGTTGGTGCCAACTTTGATGACCATCGTCCAGCATTGATTGGTGGGCGATGTGTTGTGTCTCCCCGCGTTGGCCCTCCGGACACCCCCAGGACCAGGAGGACTTTCTTCGCGGGGATGTGTAGCGTCTCCCGCGTTCGGCCTCCGGGAAGCCCCCGGACCCGGAGGCGTTTTTTCCGTTCGGATTTCCAGAGCGTCCGGTCTGCGACTGGGCCTAGTCTGTTGGACAGCGCCCATCGTTGGCACGAGCTTTGCGCGCGCGGCGCATCTGTCGCTGCCTCTTCCTCGCGGAGACCCTAGGACCTCGAGGCCTCAGCGCTCGGAATGACATTCGAGATCTGGCTGCTTTTTTCGCGGATCCAAGGGGTGCAAGCTGACGGCTATGGAGTGGTTATTATGAACTCCTCGAATCGTGTGTTGCGGCCCTGCCCGTAAAGCCGGCGAATTGCGCCCCTTATTTCACAGATGAAACCACCACCCATTGCGGCTCGGGTTATCCGTTTGGCAGGGGGGACTTCTTTCCATGAAATCAAGCGGTTACCACGCTTGGCACCGTTTTCGCTTGGACTTAACCTTGCTACGGCTGGCGCCGTCTTCGCCTTGCAAACCGTGCCAGATGATCTCCCAGGACAGTGAGCGCGGATCGCGAAGCTAGGCAAGGGGCCGCATGACAGGAAACCTCTCCTGAGCTAGAGCGACATACGAGGCCTTCGATCATCCACTGCAAATCAGCCAGCTTCAATTGCCGCTAGCGCGGCCGCTCTATGCAGAGGTTTGCATAACGGACGCCTCTCCGATTTTCACTCTATCACCCAGAACAACTGCAGATCAGGTCAGTCGGAGCGCCTTTGCGGCCAGATCGCGAGATGGAACAGCGTGTAGATCATGAGATCGTAAGAGCGGGGCGCGGCTTCGTTGACGAATCCTCCTTACTTCGCCTTCACAACCGCCGGAGGCGTCCATTTGCCGCTCGTGATCGCCTCCTCGGGCCAGTAAGCGCGGACGTAGAGCGAGAAGTCCTCGCCCTTCGGCGCGGGCAGCCAGTTGGCGTGCTGCACGGGATCAGTGGGCTCGGCGACCTGCACGTAGATCGTCACCGAGCGGTCGGCGGCGGTCTTCAAATCCTTGTTCTTCGTGCCAGCGGAGGGAGCCCGGGGACGGCCCGAGGGCACCTGTGGTGATCCTCGCAATTAGGCCTAACTATTTTTCTTCGAGTACCACCTTTATCCGCCCCTCTCTGATCGCACTGAGGAATGCACGGTAATCGCTCTTGTTCTGGGAACAGTACTCGGTCGCGAACTCGCAGATCGCGTCGTCGAAAGTCTGCCCGGAGCCCATGTACCCCGCGATCATCGCGGCATCACCCGAGCGGGCATGCGCGCGGGCCAGAGCGTGCGCGCACATCCGGCCATATTGTCTTAGCATGCTCGCATCCCAGTCTCCGATGATCGCGGACAGCTTCATGTCGCGCAACTGCCGGACGTAGAAGTCGCGTCCATTCTTGCCCCGGGTCCACCCAAGAAAGACGTCGCTCGCCGCCTGCATGAGGCGCTGACCCACGATGACACGTTGGCCATGGTTGGGGTGCCGGCTCGTTCCTGCATATGGCTCCAGCACAGACGACCGCGCCTCCTTCACCTGCAGGAACAGCGGGTCGTTGTCCGCGGCCATGAACAGGCCCACGCCGCACATTGTGCCAACGCTGCCCACGCCGACAACCTTGAATGCCATGTCGAAGAAGTGGAACCGGTCGAATAAGATCCGCGTATGTTCGGGCAGGCTCTCCCGGTACGAAGCAATGGCTTCGGTGTACCCCGAAGCCAGGCCGGGCGCCTGCTCCTCGGTTGGATGGAAGATCAGCGGGGGCTCGTCCTTGATCCTGGGCCTTTCCCCTTCCTCCGAAACAAGTTTCGGATACAGATGTTCAGGTACCGACTTGCGCTTCTCTGCTTCGATACGTTCTGCCAGCCGCTTGCGCGCCGCGGCAATGATTTCAGGGTCGCCTGTCTGGCCCAGGTATTTCTGCAGATCGATCCGGTCGTACCAGACATCCAGGGCACGCATCCATCCGTAGTTAAACATCCGTTCGCGATATTCGCGGACGAGATCGATGGCCACACGTGCCGCATCCCGCTTCGGGAGGGCCAGATGCTCGGCTGCGATGACCACGCTCGCCGCAAGTCGCTTGACATCCCACTCGAACGGAGCCGGCAACGTCTCGTCGAGATCGTTGATGTCGAAGATCAGGTTGCGCTCTGGCGTCGCGAAGCCGCCGAAGTTCATCAGATGCGCGTCTCCGCACGCCTGCACCCGGATCCCGCTGCTGGGGGTATTGGCGAGGTCGGCAGCCATCAGTGAAGCCGCCCCGCGGTAAAACGCGAAGGGCGAGGTGGACATGCGTCCGAAGCGAATCGGGATCAGATCCAACAGCCGGCCTGCGTTGGATTCCATCAGGAGCTCGACCGGGTCGCGGCGGTTCGGAGGCGGCATCCATCCCGCCTGCGATGTGCGCGGGACTGCATCTCGCAACGCCCGCCCTTTCGCTGCGCGCTCTTCTGCGGTCAGGTAAGTCGCTCCGGCCTCGAGCGCGGAGGCCAGGTGCTTACGTGTGTCGGGCTTGTTCATGGAGATTCCCTTCTGCATCGCGTGAAGCGGCTCGTATTGTCATCTTGGTATCAGTTCACCGCGTGAGTTCAGGCGCGCGGTAGCGTTGTCACCCTGAGGGTTGGGCGGTGTCCGGAGATACGCAGGGAAATCCAGCGATCACACAACAACCGCATCGACACGAAGAGGCGCCGATGGTGATGGCGCCATGAAGCGCTACGCTCGGGTGCAGAGTTCATGCCGCCTCTCCGCCTCCGCTCAGTGATCAAACCAACGGTACTGAATTGTCAGCGAGACTGCCTTGTAAGCGCCGCCGAACCTGGTCGAGAGTCCCTTCGACGCTGCCAGTTTGGCGGACCAGCCGCCTGCCAGCGGTAGGGAAAGCGTGACGCCATAGCGGGAGTTTTGCTGCCTGTCTCCGTTGGTGCTGCTGTCAACTGCCGTCTCGCCACCAAAAAAGTAGCCGAGATCGGCGGCAATCCATAAGCCTGGCCGGAAGTCATAGCCGCCGTGAAGCTGCAGCGCGGCAAGCGGTGCCTGGCTGCGGCGGTGGCTGCGAAGGAATGCATCGTTGTCCGAATAGAACCATACCCCAGCGTCAACCTCGACGAACCAATTGCCAATCGGATGCGAGACACCGATTTCGGGCTTGATCGCCCATCGGTTAGTGCCCAAATTGATCAGGCGTGCCGGGTCATACTGACCAGTGGGCGCTATGACCTGCAGGCTCGCACCAACAATAGTGCCGGGGGTACGCTGGGCGAATTCCTCACGCGTCATTGCCGGTCCGCCAACCAAGTCCACTGCCAACCGCAGCCGGATGTCCCCAAGTCCCGCGCGATGTACCTGATTTGGCGCATCGAAGACTTTACCGGCCACGTCTCCATCAGCAAACGGTACAAACAGGCCAATGGAAGCACTACGGCCGACAAAATCGAACACGCGGGCATAACCGATCCCAAACAGATTGAACCTCGCGCGAATATCGGAGATGGGCAGAGATGGGTCCGTGAGTGCTTGTCCGGTTTGCCGGGCGTAATTGGCAAGTAAGAAGTTTGTCCCCGTCGGCGCCGCGGAGTAGGCGCGTGCTTCCAGCTCCTGTGCGTCGGCAACCACCCAGCAGTGCAACAGCACAAACACCAAACAGCTCTTGACTGACCAATGCTGATGGCGATGTCGCTCGCACCGCCCCGTCAGCGCAAGGCCGGTGCTACGTATCCTCTGGGTTTCCCATGGTGAAATCAGAGGAATCACATTCCGCACCAATTCCTTGTGCATGCCGACAAAGCAAGGTTAGGCCAGAGCAGTGCAAAACTAGGCGCCTTTTGTGTGCAGTCTCACACTTGTGCGACGTCCCGTCGTGTCAAATGGACTCCTTGCAGGCCGGGCCGGACCAAATCCCGATCGGTCAGCGTGTAGCCTATAAATGGGTAGGGCCCCGATGGAAGCTCACACGCAACTATTCCGCCGTCCGCGGCGCAGATGACCAACTCAGCGCAAGGAGGACGACATCATGAGCAGACTGTTCGCGGCAGCGGAGTTACTGCGGGGTAGTGCCGGCAGCGGAATGAACCTGGCATCTGCTGTTTTCTGCCTGATCGCTGCTGCCATGCTCGTACTGCAGGGGTGCTCGACTACCCCGGCACGCTTACCGGCAGTCCCCGCCGAAGCAACAGCGAAGGCTGAAATTCCCGGCATGCCCGGCGTACGCTACACGGCAGGGATCGACATTCCGGAACTCAGGGAAGCGGCTTTCCAAGCATTAAAGCGCGAACAGAATTACCTTGCGCAGCAGGGGAAAAAAGGCCCGATGCCAACAGCGGTGTTCGTCGCGATCTCGGGTGGTGGGGACAATGGGGCATTTGCCGCCGGCCTACTGAATGCGTGGAGCGCGACCGGAACGCGACCGGAGTTCAAGCTCGTTACCGGCATAAGCACCGGCGCTCTGATTGCACCGTTCGCCTTCCTCGGGCAGAAGTACGACTCGACGCTGAAAGAGGTCTACACAACCATCTCCCCAAAAGACGTATTGGAACCGCGTAGCATTCTCGCGGGCGTGCTGAGCGACGGGATGGCCGATAATGCGCCGTTGGTAAGGCTGACGCGAAAATCCGTGACCGAGGACTTACTGAAAGAGATTGCAGCGGAGTACGAAAAAGGCCGAATGCTGTTGGTTGCCACTGCCGACCTCGATGCACGCCGTCCAATCATTTGGGATATGGGCAAGATCGCAAGCTACGGGGGTCCCAAGGCATTGGATCTGTTTGTAAAAGTCATGGTGGCGTCGGCGTCGATTCCTGGAGGCGTCCCGCCGATGATGATTGATGTCGAAGTCGACGGAAAGCGCTATCAGGAAATGCATGTTGACGGGGGCATCGTCGCACAGGTATTCGCCTACCCGGCGGGGATACGCATTAAGGACGAGGCGGCTTCGGTCGGCGTCAACCGGGAGCGCAAACTCTATGTGATCCGCAACGCCAGGCTCGATATGGATTGGGCGCAGGTTCAGCGCTCCACTATGAGCATTGCCGCTCGCGCGGTCTCTACGCTGATCCAAAGCCAGGGTGTTGCCGACCTTTACCGCATCTATGCCACTACGGAGCGTGATGGCGTTGATTTCAATCTTGCCTTTATCCCGGCGAGTTTCAAGGCGCCGCACAAGGAAGAATTCGACACCGATTACATGCGAGCACTCTATGACACTGGCTATAGCATGGCGTCGAGGGGTTACCCTTGGGTTAAGGCACCACCTGGGTTCGCCTTGCCGGCTGCTACGACGAAATAGCCTCACATATCGGGTTCCGTTGATTTGGGGGCATCGGCGGCAGCGCCACTTCCCAGGTCGAGGGCCATCGGCTGCCGATTGCATTGTGGCTAACGCCTGAGGCCGTGCCAATCGGTTCTGCTGACGAATGATGTCGGCCTGCGGCCAAGATAAGGCCTTATCCTCTGCAGGGCATAAGCCCTTATCCTCAGGCCGTGAACTGCCTGCCGTGACCGTACGGGCTTCCAGCGACGACGCGGCGCAGGCCATCCCAGCCACGGCGGCAAACCAGGGCTACGTCACGCGCGAACAACTGGCGATCCGCGTCTGGTCAGCGAGGGGCAGAACATCGGGATTGCCACGATGTGCGCGTCGCTCCTTTTATTTGCCTGCCTGGGTGACCGCATCGCGTCTCGGCACTGGCATCGGCTCGGGACGATCCTGATGCTGGCAGGGAGCTACCCATTCTATGCACTGCTTACCGCCCAGAGGCTCGACGTGATCGCGGCCTTCACGATCATTGGGGCCGTGGGCGGACTGGTGAATGGGTCCTACGCATTCCTGTTGGCGGCTCTTTTTCCCACTGAAGTCCGCTTCAGCGGCATTGCACTTTCGCTTAACCTTGCCACGGTCATTTTCACGGGCGCCACCCCCTTCCTTGTGCCGCAGCTCCTGCATGCGACAGGATCCCTGGCTGCACCAGGCCTCTATCTGACTGGTGTCGCCGTTGTCGCTCTGGCTGCCGGCATCGGGCTGAAGGCGATGGGAGGCAGCATCGATCGCCCCAGTAGGGACGCGGGGACTTCTTGACTCGCCACGAACGTCGGCCACGCAGCGACCGAAGCGGCCGTCACGGGTGTGCAGGGCTGCCCATGCGTGGCTGTTGGGCTCCCAAGGACCCATACTGGAACGACTGCAATCGAGCCAAGTCCAGCCCTCGAGATTCTGAGTCCGATTGACTCAGACTGGCCAGAGTCGGTCAGCCGCGTTGCAAACAGACCCACTGTTGTTCGCGAATAGCCAGAGGGAAAGACCGCAGCCGAAGCTGCAGTCTTCCATCCGGCCGGAGCATTTCTCATGCAGCGGCAACATCAGAACCAAATTCACTCGTCCGGAGAAGCTCCTCCGCAGTCTGATCAAGCTGCGCTTTGAGCATCGCCACTAGACAATGCACGCCGTGGCACACCTCTGACCGTTTGCTTTCAACTTCCAGCAGGGGCAGGACACAGCCCAGGCCGGCGCTGACGCGTCCAAGCGAGTACAGGCAGTCTGGAATGGCGGCCAGGATGATGTCTTGTTTCGATGCAGTTTGGTCTTGCATTGCGAGCTCCTAGGGAAGGTTGGAGGACCCGCCTGATGCACTCAGTTGGAGGGTGGCGGGCTTGACAGCGGGGGCAGCAATGCCGGTAACCCAGCAGAAAACCCGGCCAGCCTTACGGCTGCCCCGCCCGGCCCGCCATTGATTGGCATATGGAGACGCTGGCCCAGACCGTCAGAAACGGCACCTGCTGATTGTTCGGGTTGCTACGCCCGGTCACCGTTGTTTCGGCGACGGGCCTAGTGTTCCCTTCCCTGATGCCTGCGGCGATAAGAGGAATCGCAAAGCGTTCGCTTTCGGTCTGAAGGCCCGCAACAGTGGCGGTGTGGTCATGCGCACTGCCGAATGATCACTATTCCCCCCGCAGAGGCCAGCGCCACTTCCAACTCGTACAAATCGGGATCTGATCGTCGGCGTGGATGGCTGAGCGGTCCCTGGCCGGCGTCCGGCCAGAAGCTTCAGCACCCCCTTGATTTCGTCCGGAGCAAGGAGCGTTTGACTAGCGTTATATACGGCTCTATATTTCGCTAATGAATCGCTCCCTTCTCCTGCTCGATGCCTTTGCCGCTCACCCCGGCGATGCCGTGTCGCGCGCGCTGTCGGGTGTGCTGGAAAGCGCCGCCGCGGGCTGCCTGCCCCGGTTCGCCCAATGGCTGGGGCTGCCGCCAGACGAATTCAGGTTGATGCTGGACGCCTGCTTTCCAGGCGCCGCAACGGCGGGCTGGCAGCCCGACGCGGCACCTGCCGATCCCGGCGCCCTGCCCTGTGAGTTCGGCGATCTGGTGGAGATGCTCTGGAGTGGACAGTCCGCCGGGGCCGATCCCCGGCTCGTTCGCTGGGCCGCGCATGCGCTTGCCTGCGGATGCTTTGGCCGGACCCACCTGTGGCAGGACATGGGGTTGTCAGGGCGCGAAGACGTTTCGAACTTGCTGCGCCAGATGTTCGAGCCGGTGTTCCTTGGCAACACGACAGACATGAAATGGAAGAAGTTCTTCTACCACCGTGTTTGCGAGCGGCTGGATCTGCATCCGTGCCCGGAGCCTTCTTGCAGTGGTTGTGACCAGTTTGAAAACTGTCATGGGTCGGAAGCTCGCGTGGGCGCCTCGCAGCCGGTTTCCATGCTGACCTCCGCGAAGCCCTAAGGCGTCGGTGCCGGTCGCCTCGGCGATACCCGAGTTGAACTTCAAAAGAAAAAACCGCAGCCAAAGCTGCGGTTTTTTCATCCTGCTAGAGCCCTACCCGCTCAAACTTCCTCATACAGCGGCAGCGTCAGGAACTCAGCAAAGTCCTCCGACGTGGACATCTGCTCAAAGATCTCGGCAGCCCGGTCATACGTCTTGGTGTCGCCACCCACCAGTTCCTTCACCTTGGCCAGCTCTTCCGGAATCAGCTTGCGCACCAACTCAGCCGTCACCTTGGTGCCGTCTTCCAGCTTGCCCTTCGGCGAGCGGATCCACTGCCACACCTGCGAGCGCGAGATCTCGGCCGTAGCAGCATCTTCCATCAGGTTGTGGATCGGCACGCAGCCGTTACCGTCCAGCCAGGCGCCCAGATAGTGGATGCCGACGTTGATGTTCATGCGCAGGCCGTGCTCGGTGATCGGCGTTTCCGGCTTGAAGTCGAGCAGGTCGGCGCCCTTCACTTGCACGTCCGGGCGTTGCTTGCCGAACTGGTTGGGCTTGTCGCCCAGCACTGCCACGAATTCCTTCATGGCCGGCTCGACCAGGCCCGGGTGGGCAACCCAGCCGCCGTCGTAGCCGTCGGTGGCGTCGCGGCGCTTGTCGCTGATGATGCCTTCCATGGCGATGGCGTTCTTCTCCGGATCGTTCTTGATCGGGATCAGTGCGCTCATGCCGCCCATGGCGGGAGCGCCACGGTGGTGGCAAGTCTTGAGCAGCAGCAGCGCGTAGGCACGCATGAACGGCGCGGTCATGGTGACCTTGGCGCGGTCGGCCAGGCAGAAGTCCTTGTCGTTCTTGAACTTCTTGATGCACGAGAAGATGTAGTCCCAGCGGCCGGCGTTCAGGCCGGCGCTGTGCTCGCGCAGTTCATAGAGGATTTCGTCCATCTCGAACGCCGCCAGGATCGTTTCGATCAGCACGGTGGCCTTGATGGTGCCTTGCGGCAGGCCGATTTCGTTCTGCGCCATCACGAAGATGTCGTTCCACAGGCGCGCTTCCAGATGGCTTTCCATCTTGGGCAGGTAGAAGAACGGGCCGGCGCCGCGGGCGATCTGCTCCTTGGCGTTGTGGATCAGGAACAGCGCGAAGTCGAAGATGCCGCCCGAGACGCGCTTGCCGTCGATGGTGACGTGCTTCTCGTCCAGGTGCCAGCCGCGCGGACGCACTTGCAGGGTGGCGATCTTGTCGTTCAGCTTGTATTGCTTGCCCTTGGATTCCAGGGTCAGCGTGCGGCGCACGGCGGCCTTCAGGTTGACCTGGCCCTGCAGCTGGTTGTGCCAGTTGGGGGTGTTGGAATCCTCGAAGTCGGTCATGTAGCTGTCAGCGCCCGAATTGAAGGCGTTGATGACCATCTTGGCCTCGACCGGGCCGGTGATTTCCACGCGGCGGCATTCCAGGGCCTGGGGGATCGGGGCAACTTTCCAGTCGCCTTCACGGATGCTCTTGGTTTCCGGCAGGAAGTCGGGGATCTCACCGGCGTCCAGGCGCTTGGCGCGTGCCACGCGCGCGGCCAGCAGTTCCTGACGGCGCGGTTCAAAGGCGCGGTGCAGCTTGTCTACCAGGGCCAGGGCTTCCGGCGTGAGGATATCTTCGTAGGCCGGCAGGATCTCGCCGGTAATCTTCATGCCCGCGGGCAGCGTGATAGCCATCAGTCTTCTCCTGTGTTCGATAGCGATAAGGCTTGGTTGAAGGGACCCTGCTACACCGCCACGCCACGGGCGCGGACGAATTCCAGCAGGTCGTTCATGTCATGCCCGGTGCCGGAGGGGGCTACGTCGAGCCGCTCCGCCGGATGGCCGGCACGGTTGATCCAGAACGTGGTGTAGCCGAACCAGGTGGCGCCACAGGCGTCCCAGCCGTTGGACGAGACAAAGAGCATCTCTTCCGCGGGCAGGCTGAAGGCTTGCGGCCCCAGCGCGTAGGCGGCCGGCGCGGTCTTGTACTGGCGCACGGCGTCCACCGACAGCACATGGTCGAACAGGCCATGCATGCCGGAGCTCTTGACCGAGATGTCCAGCATCTCGGCATTGCCGTTGGACAGGATGCCCAGCGGCAACCCGGCGCGGCGCAAGCGCTTGAGCGCTCCCAGGTTCTCCGGGAACGCGGACAGGCACGCATATTCCTTGAGCAGCTGCGCTTCGGCGGCTTCGTCCAGCGTCAGGTTCAGGCGCTCGGCGGCGTAGCGCAGCGCGTCCACGGTGATCGCCCAGAACGGCTTGTAGCGCGAGCCATCGGGGGCGGCCATGGTGCGGATGCGCGTGTAGTCGATCTGCCGGTCCCGCCACAGCAGCGCCAGCGCCTCGCCGCGGCCCGGGAACAGCTGTTCCGCGCGCGCGGCGACGGAATACACGTCGAACAGCGTGCCGTAGGCATCGAAGACGACTGCGCGGATCTTGTTCATGAGGGCCTGGGCAACCTGCAACGGTACGGGCGACTGGGTGGATGGACGAGCAGACCACAGCTGCGTGGCTCTGTACACCGTTGAATGCATCGAATTGTAGGGAGACGCTGCAGTGCGGCAAAGTGGTCGCGGGTCACTTGATCTTTTACTTTTACGCCACTAATCTTGGCTGACTAAAACAGAACTCCGCACCAAATCCTCCTCACTGCCGGCCATATGGACGCAACGCCACCGATTGTGTGACCATGCCGGCACACCGCAGGCACATCGGGCAAACATTTGTGGACCATTTCAAACAACTGGAGACCTTTGTATCCGTCGCCTCGCGCGGCAGCCTTTCCGCGGCGGCGGCGGCTGAAGGCGTGGCGCCGGCCATCATCGGGCGGCGCATCGACGCGCTGGAGGAGCGCTTGGGCGTCAAGCTGCTGGTACGGACCACGCGCAAGATCAGTCTGACCTTTGAAGGCTCTGCCTTCCTGGAGGACTGCCAGCGCATCCTGAACGACCTGCACAACGCCGAGGCCAGCGTCTCTGCCGGCGGGGTCAAGGCCAGCGGGCACCTGCGCGTGACCGCCCCGGCGGGCTATGGCCGCAAGCACGTGGCGCCGCTGGTGCCGCTGTTTATTGAGTCGCACCCGGACGTTTCGATCACGCTGGACCTGTCTGACCGCGTGGTCGACCTGGTCAATGAAGGCTTCGACTGCGCCATCCGCCTGGGCGACCTGCCCGATTCCAGCCTGGTATCGATCCGGCTGGCCGAAACGCGCCGCGTGGTGGTGGCCTCGCCCGAGTACCTGGTGCGCGCCGGGCGCCCCACGGCGCCGGAAGACCTGCAGCGCCACAACTGCCTTGCCTTTGGCGCCAGCGCCAATGTGCAGCGCGGCTGGGTATTCCAGGAGGAAGGCCGCGCGGTCACGGTCAAGGTGGGCGGCACCATGGAATGCAGCGACGGCGCGGTGCTGCATGAGTGGTGCCTGCAAGGCAACGGGCTGGCGTGGCGCTCCTGGTGGGAGGTGGGCAGCGAGATCGCCAGCGGGCGGCTGGTGACGGTGCTGGATGAGTTCCAGGCGCCGCCGATCGGCATCCACGCGGTGTTTCCGCAGCGCAAGCACCTGCCGCTGCGGGTGCGGCTGTTTATCGATCACCTGAAGAACACCTACGGCAACCCGTCCTACTGGCGCCGGGCCGAACAGGCCGCGGCCATGCCGGTTGCGGAGGTTCTGGCGGACTGAAGGATGGGGCCGCTGCCGGTGTGCTGAGACACTTTTATTGCAATTGATTCCGCGCAATGCCCTTCTCGGCACACTGACTACAATGGATTCGTGACAGGCGCTTCCCGGCGCCCCGGCATCCGCCGATGCCAGCTGGCTGCCCTGCCCCGATCCCCAAGTCAGAAAAGGAGCCCCGCATGTTCCAACATATCCTGCTACCCACCGACGGCTCGGAACTCTCCAAGAAAGCCATCAACGGCGGGCTGGAGCTCGCCAAGGCCATCGGCGCTCGCATCACGGCCTATGTCTGCCTGGAGGAGTACCCCTACACGCCGTTCAGCGAAATCGTGGTCGAGGCCCCACAGGCCTTCAAGGACCGCATCGAGAATCAGGCCAAGCTGTATCTGAAAGAGATCGAGAACCTGGCCACGGCGGCGGGCGTGATTTTTGATGCAGATATGTCGACCTTTGCGGTGCCCTACCTGGGCATCATCGACGCGGCCGAGCGCCATGGCTGCGACGTGATCTTCATGGCGTCGCACGGCCGGCGCGGGTTGTCCGGCCTGCTGCTGGGCAGCGAGACGCAGAAGGTGCTGACGCATACCGACATCCCGGTGATCGTCTACCGCTGACCCCCGGCGCGCAGCGCCAGCAAAGCAAAACCGCCCGCACCGGTCATGCCGGTGCGGGCGGTTTTTTGCTTGCGCAGGCCGCTTACGAAGCCTTGCTGATGCGCTGCTCGATATGCTTGGCGCGGTCTTCCGAGCCCGGGTGCGACGAGAACATGCTGGACTTGCCGCCGTCGAGCTTGGCCAGCTTCTGGAACGCCGTCACCAGGCCGCGCGTGTTGGCCTTGTTCTTGGTCAGCAGGTCGAACGAGTAGTCATCCGCCGCGCTTTCCTGCGACTGCGAGAACTGCGCGTTGATCAGCTGCTCGCCCAGTTCACCCAGTTGCGACTGCGACAGCGCCGCCACAGCGCTGTTGCCGGCAGCTGCCGCCGCGCCGCGCGCGGCCGTGGCCGTGTACGCAACCTGCATGGCCTTCTTGGTGTGGCCCAGCGCCACGTGGCCCAGTTCATGGCCCAGCACGCCGCGCACTTCGTCGTCGGTCATCATGTCCATCAGGCCGCTGTAGACGCGCACGCAGCCGTTGGCCATGGCCCAGGCGTTGACGTCCTTGGTCATGTAGACCTTGGCGTTGACGTTGGGCACATCGCTGTTCTTCAGCCCGCCCATGATCTTGACCAGGCGCTTGCTGTAGGTGGTGTTGGCAGCGGCGATCTTGTTGGTCTTGTCTGACTCGGCGCAAGCCTGGTCGGACAGGCTCTTGACGTCGGCGTCGGACAGCGTGGCAGCCTTGGCCAGCGAAGTGCCGGCGCTCATCACGCCATCGAGATTGGTGGGCATGCCGCCGGAACAGCCGGCCAGCAGTGCCGCCGCGACGGCGCAGGAAGCGAGCGAGAGAGATGCTTTCATGATGTTGTTCTTGGTGAGTGGCTCGGAAGTGCCGATAAAGGCCCCGGCACTTTAAGCCATCTCTCTTACGGCGGGAATCACCCAAATGCTGCAAGTTGCCAAAAGTGACAATTTATTGCGTTCCAGCAAATTCGCGCCCGCCGCAGGCCCAGCGCTTTGATGCCGGCGATGCGGGGCCGCGCCCCCCAACCTGTTCGCGGGCAATCACTGTTTGCGACTGCCATCTCCCGATTCGTTGCCGCCAACCTTGACATCTGCTGGGGGTAGCGCCCGAGGCAGCGCTGACGCCGCTGCGTCCCCAATCGCCTCGATCTCCCGCGCGACTTCGTGCGCGCGGGTCGATAGTTGATATTTGAAATATCCAAAAGCGACAAGCGCCGCAAGCGCGTATGCGGTGACTACCATCCATACTGGAATACCCCACAGCGGCCGGAAGTTCCGTTCTTTAGAGACCTCCAGATCGCCGGATAGTGCATCCCGCACCGGCGGATGTTGTGACTTCAATCGTTCGTAGAGCTTCTGCCGGATATGCTCATGCTGCCGGTCTCCTCCGGCTTCCACCCGATAGCGGCCCATGAACCCAAGGCTCATGACGAGATAGAACAACTCTATCAGGTCGTATTTGCCGTGCGGGTCCTCAATGGCGCGTGCCAGCAGTTGGTAGACCTTGATGCCGCCTTCGCGGTCTCCATGGAACTGGCTGGATAACGCCATCTGTGCCCAGACGCCGGCGCCATCTTTTCCGCCGCCCCATTTCGAATGCTGTGCCGCCTCGTCCAGTGCCGAACAAAGCGTGTAGCTTGCAATGGTGATCTGGTCGGACTCGATGTTCGCCTGATGGCATAGCGTCTTGAATGCGTGAACTTCGCGCTCCAGCAAGGCGCGCAACTGCTCCACCTGCCTGCGCCGAAGCTTCATCTTCGGCTTCAGGTCACACATTGCCCGCAGTAGTGGCCGAGCTGCCTCACGGAGCGGATTGGGGGCGGCCTGAATGGCCTTAAGTCGCTTCGCAAGCGCCGCGTCATCGTAGGGGGCGACCGTGACCGGTTCCGTATCCTTGCCCTGAATGGCCGCATCGATGTCCTGGGCGGATTTCCGCTTTGCCTTCGGCTTCTCCCTGGGGCTCGGTGATGGCTTGCCGCCCGGTTGGCTGCCCTGTTTCGGCAACCAGGACGGGGCTTTGCGAGGGGTGGGATTAGTCTCCAACATGTGCCGTTACCGATCCGATCAGGGTGCAGCCGCATTGGCAGCGGTGCCCGTGCAGGGCCACCGGCTTGCCGCCCACCATCATGGAAGTGTCGCCTTCGACAATCGGGTTGGTACCGTGAGGACGACCGTCCGGATATTTGCCAGGACAGGCCACCAGGTCGCCCAGGCGGGCGATCGGCCGGCCGTCAATGGTGTCTGCACTGGAACCCGTAATGACCGGGCCGTTGCTCGAATTCACGTCGCCGACGACGATGACTGATTTTGTCATGATCGATTTAGCCAATCGCTGTATTGTTAATCATGCATCGCCATTTCCGCAGGCGTAGGCTTTGGACCCGTATTGACACTCTTGACCAGCGCACCCGTGCCGAATCCCAGATGCCGCACGCAGTTGTCATGGCCGATGAAGAACACGCGCGCCCATCCATAACCACCGGGCGCATATTCATGGAAGTCGGGCACGCGGAACCAAGCCCGGCTGTCGTGGATATAGTTGTCGAACAGGGCAATGGCTGCCTGCTCCTGGCGCGCGAATTGGTCGACCACCGCTGGCGCCGTCCAGGCGCGCAACTGATCGAGCATGTCTCTGGCTGGCAGCACCAGGACATCGAATTTCTCCGCGTCGAATTCTGAAAATACCGCGGTCTGGACGTAGAAATCCTTGGGGATCAATAGCACTCGCTTGCTGTCGGGGTTGCTCTCGCGCGGCACGCAGAGGTATTGACCGGTAGGGTTGGTATATGCCGCCAGCGGAACGCGTAACGGGCAAAGCATGTGAACGTCTACCGCAGGCAGTCGCGGCGTCATGGGCGATAGCTCCACGCCGAGGCTTGCCCGCTGCTCGGGATGAAGATAGCCCAGCAGCAGCCGGAATTCCTCGGCAGCTTCGCGGAGATCGTGCTGGTCGTTGGTCACCGTCTCAGCGGCCCCCTCTCCGGGGCGGGTCTTATCCTTCGCTCGTGCAACCTCCTGGTACTTCTGCTCTCGACGCCGCTGGAGCGCATCCCAGGCCTGCCTTGCCTGCTTGTCCAGCTTCTCGCCCTCCTTCATCTGGTCTGCGCTGATGTATCCTTCCTGCGCCATCCCGGCCAATCCAAGCACCGTGCGGGCAGCGGCCAACTCATCGATGCGCTTGCGAATCTTGATCGCCTCGGCATCGGTTTTCATGGCCTTGTCGACCTGCTGCTCCAACTGGTGCGGCGTCATGCCGTCCTCATGCGCTGCCAGGAAGAACGGCTGGTTGGTCACATAGCCGCCCTTGTTCCATCGGGCACGCAGGGTGCGCCACGCAAGGCTCTGGCGCATGCCGAATCGCAAGGCATCTTCCACGCGCGAAGTTTCGACGGTCCTGTCTAGCCAACGGTTGAAGGCGTCGATCAAGGGCTTATTCAGCACCAGATCATGCTGCTTACCGTGCACGCGAATGATTTCCTCCTCTAATTGCAAAGGCACTCCGGCCCGCAACGCTTCGATATACATCTGGTGCAGCGGAATCTGGCTGAGCTTGTCGCCATCCCCATCCCGCGCCTTGCCTTGGTCCCCTGGCGGATAGCCGCCTCCGACATCGGAATGCACCCCCGGAAAGGCAACCTCAAGTCGCTGGCCTGAGCTTCCCGGATAAGCGCCGCCTTCCCGGATGGTGTCCAATGGGAAACTCATGCGCTGCTCATGGATGGAAAAGAAATGCACGCAACGCTGCACGTCCTTGGGAATGTTCATCAGCGCGTCATTCGACCAGGCGAAATGCCCGTCAAACACGCTGATATCGAGGGCGGACTTGAACGAATCGGGCGGCCCCACCGACGCCACTGTATCGAACAACCCCATGAAGTTGACCCTGTACGGAATCTCTCCGGCGATCTTGCCGCCTGGAGCCCAGTCGCGGGTCAGCTTACCGATGAACGAGCGGGCTCCGGCAGCGCCACGCGAAAAGCCGAAGACGTTGATCCATACCTGCTTGACAACCTTGTTGCGCTGGCCGTCGCGCTTGCGATCGCGCTGCCACCCGACCAGCTTCTTATGCTTCATGTCGAACACGCTGGAAAACGAGCGGTAGCTGTCAGCCGCAGCCAGGCAGAGCGTATTGGCTTCATCATCGGAAATTAGAGCGGCGTCAGGGGCTGCAATCGACTGATAGATGGAATTCAGCAACCTTGTATAGCCCCAAACACAGCGGCGCCCGTAGCCGACGGCAAACGCTTTTCCGGACGAGGAGTACTCCATTTCGCCGATTTTCTTGAAGATGGTTCCGACGCCGGCAATGTAGTGTTTGTAGATACCTTTCGCCTGGATATCTTGCGCAACCGTAAAGAGCCTCGCCACATTTGTGTGGGCTTTCTATTTGGAATCCTGAAAAGCTTGATTGTCTTTGTCGTCGTTGTTGTTGGTGCCGTCGAAGAAGAAGCTGACATGCAGCGTCTGCTCGCATCCTGCGTCGCAGTCGCGGACCTTTCCTTTGCCGAGGTCATAAGCCGCTTTGCCTTTTGCCAGCAGGCCGCCGTCCGGCATTTTCTCAGGCCATCGCAATACGTTCATCGTTTCACCTCTCCAACCGATGGGTCCGCCTTGATTACCTCCCCAAATCTAACCAGGCGTGCTTTCTCTTCCTCACGATTCGCCTCATCGTCCACCTTACCAACGGCAAGGTAGGGATCATCATCTGCCGGCCGAATTGCAACGCTGTTATGGCCGTTCGCATTTCCGTCCCGTACCATGACCTTGATGCGGTCCCCTGGCAGGAAAATGACAAACATGCCGCCTGTGCGCGGGCCATACTCTGCGATCTCGGCATCAGCCTTGTACCAGGAACCCCACGCGTAACCGTCGAGCTTCTTGTTGGCAATCCAACGGACACTAACCTTAATGCCGCGCCGCCATTTCTTCGGGTACGAAATGCAGCACTGTTCTGCCCCTCCACCCGCTGGTGTGATGTCTGGAGTCGCCGGTGATATGTTGGGGCCGCCGCCTGATATGCCGTTATCTCCGGTAATGTCAAAGGTAGCAATGTAGTACGGGGAATAGTTCAGCCCACTAACGCCGCCCGAGAGCATCTCCTCCGGATCAGCAGCTGTCTGCACCGCACGGGGCTCGCAGCCTGATAGGCAGGCCAAGCATCCCGCCATCAATGTCGACACGAGTCGCAATTTCATACTTTGGCACCCCCTTCGGCATGCTTCGTCAGTTAATCACAGACGGATGGATGCACCCCATCCGCGCAAGCGATCATGGTTTGCCCGGCCGTCCTGCGGCGTTTTTCAGACCCTCGCAATACACTCATTGTTTCAAATCTCCGATAGATGGGTCTGCTTTAATTACGCTGCCAAAATTTCTGAGGTGTCTTCCCTCTTCCTCACGATTCGCTTCGTCGTCCACCTGCCCGACTGCCACGTATGGATCGTCGTCAGCAGGCCGAGCCATTACCCTGTTTTGGCCATTTTCATTCCCGTCCATAATCATGACCTTGACGCGATCACCTGGCAGGAAGATGACCCACATGCCATAAGTGGTCGTGCCATATTCGGGAATTTCCGCCTCAGCCTTGTACCAGGAACCCCATGCGTGCCCATCAAGTTTCTTGTTGGCAATCCAGCGGACCGTGACCTTTAACCCCGGGCGCCAGTGGACCGGAAACGTGCCACAGCAGGCGCCACGCTCTCTGTCGGTATATAGTCGGGTCTTACCGGATCAATGTTTGGACCGCCGCCTCCGATGCCGTTGTCGTGCCCCGCTATGTAGAACCTGTCAACGTAGTAGGGGGTGTAGTTCCGGCCCTCAACATCGCTTGACATCATGGCGTCAGGATCGTCGCTTGGGAGATTTCCAACAACCGAGCTTTGATTGCAGCCCGGCAGAACGACGAGGCACACCGCCATCAAAGCCCACACGAACAAGAATTTCATGCGTTGACCTCCCGGTTTGCATTTTTCGCCAACTGTTCCCAGACGGATGGATGCACCCCATCCGCGCAGGCGATCATGGTTTGCCCGGAACTGGCACGCTCTTCCAATGCACGTCGCATGTCATGGTGGGCATCGAAGTCGGCGCCGTATCGGTATGAAAGTTCGCAGAAGTACATTCGATCCGCTGGCTCTGTCAGCCCCCACCCGGCGGCACGCTGGTAACGGGGCAGAAAATCCATGAAGCGCGTGAGATAAGGATCTGCCCCATCAACCACGCCGCCCTCCACAAGTGCCGCAAGCAACTGATCCGGCTCGCAGTGTTCGGTCAGTCGGTCCAGTTGCTCCTGGCTGAGCTGGATGGAAAGCGGCGTGTCCTGCGTGCTCTCACCCTCCATCGGCCCATCAATGCACTGCCATTCGTCGCTGTAGCCACGGTATTTCCATTGCTGAATGGGTCGCATGATCCGTTCCACGATGTCGTCGCCCCAGACTTCCATCGTCACCAGCAGGTTGCGCGGGTCGTAGTAGCGAATCAGGGCGGTCATGCCTTCGCCAATGTCCGCGACGAGAAACTGATGCAAATGACGGGCGAGGCGGTCAATGTCCACCCGGCTCCAGATGAGCGTGATGCATGGCGCCCGCAAATCCATCGCGTCGAATTGCGCTAGCCAGGGCGCTTTGGGATCGTCCACCCGCGCCAGGAATACGCAGGCGTCGCCAGCATCGGCTTCGGGCAGGCCGGCATACACATTTCGAAAGTCGGCGCCCGATTCACGCAGCAATGCACCAATGCGAGTCGGGTGCACGGCGCCATCGGCCAGCACGTAGATATGAACTGCGCTTTCTTCTTCTGTCATCGAGCTGCTGTTCCTGGCTATTTATCGAGGAACCACGGCGGCATTGCGTGCGGCCGCCTTGAGCAGGCATTCCAGGCAAACTTGTCTGGCCTTTAGCTCCACCGGAAGACTGCTGGGGCCGGTCAGGTTCTTGCTGGCCGCGTGCACGACCCACCCGCCATTGGTGCCGTTCTCAATGCCGCCTTCGGTCAGCTTGATGTAGCTGCCGCCGCCGTCGAGCAGCACTTCCTTTGCCTTTAGGCTGATCTTTTCGGCAGTGGCGTTGATTTCAAGCTTTGCCAACAGGTTGATATTGTTCTTGAGGGCTTGCAGGTCGATATCGCCCATGTTGGCAACCAGCTTCATGCCGGCTTCATATACGAACAGACGCAGTGCCTTGCGAATGCTGGCAAAGAAGCCCCCGCCCGTGGTCACGGACAGGTGCTCCCCGGTAGTCAACGCGGTATGCGTGCCGCTGGCGATGTGCGTGGAACCCGCTGCGGTGGAAACAATGCCAGCGGGGCTGGCTGATACCAGGTGCGGCGCGGTGAACTCCTTCAGCTCGCCACCGCCCTTGATTTGTTCAAGCTGCTTCTCCAGCAATTTTGCGATGTCGGGCTGTTCGCCATCTTGCGCCTGCGCCTCGGTCGCCTTGTCGCCCATGGTGCTGGCGATATCCAGGGCCTTTTGCATCAGTTGAATGACATCGCTGACATTGATCATGTTGCCTTCGGCGTTCCGGCGCGAGAAGGTGGTGATAAGCATGCCAAGTGCGGCGCGCAGTGCTCCATGCGCATCGGTTCGAAGCTCAAACCCTTCGCCGCGCTTGTCCTTGCGCCCCTTCCAATCGTTGACGCGGACGTTGTGGCCCAGCGCCAGCAGGCTGTTCTGGTGGGCCGACGCGACCTGCACCTGCTGCTGGCCTTGGGTATCGTCGTACAGCGTGTGGTTGCGGCCTTCGCCGAACAGTTCCTTGCTCTGGTAGCCGGACAAGGCATGCTGGCTCGGCAGAGCCCACGGCGGCAGGTTCAGCCGGTTGTTGACCGGTCCCATGATGAGGGGCCGGTCCGGGTCGCCACCCTCGTAGATGACAATGACTTCCTGGCCGATGCGAGGCAGGTGCGTGTTGCCGAAACGGTCGCCGGAGGAAAAGCCGGTGACGCGAATCCAGCAGGAGCTATTCTCGTCGTAGGTGCCATAGCGGTCCCAGACAAATTGACAGCGCACCCTTCCCAGGTCATCACACCAGATTTCCTGATTGGCTGGACCGACGACCCTGGCTTTGTGATGACCGCCGATGTAAGGCTTTTCGACCCGCTCAGGCCGGAAGATTTCGCTAGTGGGCTGCGCCTCGAATTCGACCTCGCAGCGCCAGGACTGGCTGCTGCCAGCGAACTCGCCCACGTCCTCGATCAGCAGGTGCGTGGCAAAAATCAGGTACTCGCAGTTTGCCTTGGCGCGCAGGAAGCGCTTAAGGGTGAAGGTGTGGCCCGACGCCATCGCGCGCACATTGCCCTTGCCGCGCGCCCGTACGCCGTGCTGCCGCAGGCGTTCCATGTTGATGCGCGCCAGCATGTCGCCTTCCTTGCGGGCGTCGTTGCCGCTCTTGGGTTCGGCGTAATCGCCCGGCCAGTGATACAGCTCATAGGTCGCGTGGCTGGTGTCGCGCGGGTCGGTGGCGCAGACATTGAGGTCGGCGCGCGGTTGGTTGTGGTCGTAATCGCCTTGCGCCCAAGCCCCTGAGACGAGCCGGTCGCGCACCTCGAATTCGTGAAGGTGTTCCTCGTCCACCCGGTCCGAGGACGGGTACCAGCTGATGGCATGGTAGGCAGGGCTGGGGATATTCCGGAAAGCGCCATTGCCATCGGTCAACACCATGCGGTGGTGGCCGTCCGAATGCTCCCAGTGGAAATTCACGCCCCATTCCGCGAGCAGGCGACGCACGAACTGGTAGTCCGTTTCGCCAGCCTGCATCTGAAATCGGCGCTTGGGATACTGGCTATCCAGCAGGCGGCGCTCGACCGGGAAGATGTATTTGCTGAGCACCGCCTCCACGATTTCCAGCACAGTCATGTTCTGATAAGGCCGGATGGTGCTGGTGAGCGTGGCCAGCCACAGCCACGGGCGCAGGGTCAGTCGGTACAGGATGCGCTCGTGTTCGTAGTAGGGGCCGCGCACGTCCGTGACGAGGCCGGTAATCTCTCTCCTTCCGCTGCCGAAGCCGCCATCCAGACCGGTGCCGGAGCCGTCCAGCTCGATGCTGACGGTCAACTCCTTGCCTTGCATGGCCTCCATATCGAAGTCACCCGCCGGCCCGTATAGCACGTTGCGGTCGTCGGGCGTCTTCAGTTCCAGTTCGTATTCGAACAGGGAATTGATACCCTCAGATCCAGACAGTTTGGAGAACAGCAGCAGTGGCTGTCCCAACAGTTCCGGCAGACCGTCGCCGGAAACGGTGACGGTACGAAAGGAAAACCGCAATCGGCTACCCATGCAATCAGGCTCCATGGAAGTGGACTGTCGCCGCCGTCAGCAGCCAGTGGCCCGATCGTTCATCGACCAGCCAATGAGAGCGCAGCAACCCGGCCTCGATAATAGGAGCAGCGAAGTGGGGAAATAAATCAGACGAATCCTAATTTCGCAGCCCAAGACGCTTGAAAGCAGGATTAAGCAAGACTGAAATCGCGCTGAAAGCCCTTTTCCGCAAAGGCGCGTGGGCACATGGACTGTGCTGACGCTTCAGAACTTTCCAATTGTGAAGAATTGAAAAGGCGGTAAGGCACGAAGCAAAAAGGGGCGGCGCACAGAACTTGAGAACGCGCGCCGTTCAGGAAGATGCGGGCATTGACCTGCCCCGCGTCAGGCTTCTAAAGACCCGGCGTGAACCTGGCCAGGCTTGGTAGGTAACTCTGCATAGAGTTTGAGTTTTGAACACCCGTTGAACAGCTACCCGCTAACCCGCGCCAGCATTGAGAAACAAAAAAACCGCGCCGTCCCTGAGAGAGAAGGCGGCATCTACCGTCATTTTCCTCAATAGAATCAAAGCGATACCCCTCGAATGAGCATGCCAAAACAAGGGCAAAAGCAGGCTGACACGTCCTAATAGAATCAAAGGGTTACGGGACGTTATGAACAACAGGCGAGCGCGGCTTGGACGGCTTTGGTACTGTCTCGATGGGCAGGTTATACTGTATATCCGTACAGTACACACCAACCTGTTCGCCGCTCCCCTATGGCCGCCACCACCATCTTTCTCGAATCCCATTACTTCGGCGAGGACAGCGAAGAATTGCGCCTGCCCTGCGATGTCGTGGCCGCCACGGCCGGCGGCTTGGTGGTATCGGGCATCGAGGTCCGCCACCTTCGAGCACTGAAGTGGCGGCCTGACTATCTATCGTATTGGGACGACGGGCAACTGCTGCGCTTGGCGGTCGGGCCGTGGATCACCCTGGACGCGCTGACGGTGCGCTTCACATTGCGCTGAGCTTGCCATGGGCTCCGACTATTCCATCCCCGAGGACTGGGATCGGGTCTACATCCTGGACGCCAGCTGCGCCCCTGTCCGGGTATTCGACTTCGGCGTAGAGGTCGACTGGCAGATCACCATCGGCAAGCAGTATGAGTTGTACGACCGGCTGCCGGAGTATGGCGTCGAGGTACGAACCCGGTTCTCGTGCTGGGCCAGCATGAACGATGACAATCCACCGACGTTTTGGACCACCATCCGTGGCAATGGCCTGGACCACCTCTACCACTCCGCAACATGGGACGAGGCTCAGGACAAGCACCGGCGCGTCGTGGAGAAAGTGCGTCGCACGTTGCCGAGAAACGATGTGCTGTAGTGTTTCCCAAGGTTTCGGTCACCCACGAAAGGGGGATGTCAGCAAGCACCATCCGTGTGACGATGTCAGCGACAGGTCTGCGAATGCCCGTCAACACTCATAGCCCCCGACCGCATGGCCGGGGGCTTTCTTTTGTCGGACAGCGCCTGATGCCGGCCGCCAGTCGGTGCGCAGAGGCTGGTCGCATGCCAGAACCTCTACTGCCGTTACCATTCCTTCTACTGGTGTGGTGGTGACTCACAGAATCACTACGTCGGCGCAGGAGATTGACGCCGATCCAGAAAGCGCGGAATAATACCTGCGCCGATTCGTCGGCGGCTCGCCGTACTACATGACCCCTCGAAGAGTGATGTGGTGCAATGGCGGGCCTTTTGCTTTTACGCGCCCTTGAACTGCTTCCGTGCCTCAATCAGCGCGAGCGCCATCGCTTCACCGAGGTCCGGCGGCACCCGGTAGATCGCGGCCAGGTTGCGCATGCGCAGCACCTCGCGCGCAATTTCTTCTGGAGTCTCCAGCGGCGGCAGATCAGCGGCCAGCTTCAGACGCTCATAGAGAAGATCGACCAGTTCCTCGTCTAGCGAGGCGACGAGTTCTGGTACGGTAGGAAGGGACAACGTATTTCTCCAAAAACGACAAAAAGCGCCCGAAGGCGCTTTCAATAGGCTACGAGGCTAGATTACGATGCCTTGAAGTAGCCCAGAACCAGCGCATCGGCACTAGTGGTGCCCGGAACCCACGTAACGTTGGTGCTATTGACGGTCGGAGTCAGCGTCAGCGTCTTGGTGTCGATACCAGTCTTGATACCTGCCATCGTAATCACTACGGCACCGGTCGTCGCAGTAATCGAGTAGGCCGAGCATTCACTCGTTGTCGTGGGCGCTGCCTTGAGGCCGTAGCCGGTCCAGTCGTCCACCGTCGCAGAGAATGCACCATTCGTCTGCGCGTAAAGCGCAACCGCCAGCTTAAGCGGCTCGGCGCACGCAGCAACCTTCGACAGCTTCGATTTAACCGTGTAGTCCTGATACTGAGGGATTGCCACCGCAGCCAGGATACCAATGATCGCAACCACGATCATCAGTTCGATCAGTGTGAAGCCCTTCTGTACCCGTTGTTTGATTCCCATCCGTTGCTTTTTCATGATTGACCCCCGGAGTTAGTATTGCGCAGCAAAAGTGCTGCTGTGAGCGTAAGAGCAGGAGGCGTGCCAGATACCTCGAATGAGGTAGAGGCGGCGAAAAAGTGACAATTTTTGTCACCTGCCGGTGTTGTGGGAAATGCATGTGACAATTTCTGTCACATTCCAATGATGGGAAGGTGGCAAATTTTGTCACCTGCTTTGCCGGATGGGTGACAAATTTTGTCACCTCATAAAGCACAATTTCAATTAGATGTTAGCGGCGCGATACTCACTATATCAGCGCCGCCTCCGCCTCGCGCCGCAGCACCAGGCCGCGCAGCACGCGCCCGCCGCCGCGGTTCCATTTCCGGATCTCGGCCGGCACGTCGGCCCACCGACCCGCGTTGACGCGCTTGCGCAGCGTGCTCGCCTTCAGGTTGCCGGCCCCGAGGTTGAACGTCCAGTCGATGATCGCGGCCAGGCGGCCGGGCGTGTCGATACCCGGGCACAGCTTCAGCACCGCCGGCAGGTAGATCGTGCGCACCTGGTCGAGCAGCATCACCTCCGCGACCACCCGGGTGATGGGTGGATCGGTCAGCTTCACCACGCGTCCGTCCAGGTACCGCGTCGCCCCGTAGCCGATGGTCGGGACGCCGGCCGGGCACAGATAGGGGCGCAGATACAACCCCTCGAAGCGCCGAGCCAGTGCTGCAGCAACCTGGACTGCCAGCGCGCGAAACTCGGCGACCGTCATACCTTGCTCCGCGACGACAGCACGCGAACGGCGAAGAAGAAGCCGAGGATCACGCCCACCAGCTCGCGGTCCCAATCGCCCATCTTAAAGCCCTGCGCGTTCAGCGCCACACACCACAGCAGCAGTGCGATGGTCGCGGCAGCGGGCCTCACCAGGCCATTCCAAAGGTCGACGAGCCAGATGCCCGACGGCTTCATGGATTCGGCTACAGCCTGACCAAACGTCGTGGCATCGAGGCGCGCGAGATCCGCTTCGGCCTGCACGGCGATGGTCTTGACGCCGAGGTCGGCCTGCAGCTTGATCGACGCCAGGTTGCGCTCGTGCGCGGCGGCGTCCAGATCGCCCTGCAACCGCATGCGCTCGATCTCGTGCTTCTGTTCCTGGTGAGCGGTCCACATCTGGCTGATCTGTTCCCAAATCAACCGGAATGCGGAGCCGCCAAGGAATGAAAGGATTGCGCTGAACATCGGTGTCCTCCTGAAAGTTGTCCAGGTCAACACCGTAGGGTGAGCGGCAGAACGCCGCCTGTGGACGGATTTCGCCTTATACGTCGATGAGCACGACGGTGAGATCCGGGGCAGTACCCTCGATCAAGCCGTCGCGCACGAACACCCGGGTGCCGACCGTCGTGTCACCGCGCGCCTGGACGAGCCCGCCACCAGGTAGCTGGACGGCCGCGACGCCGCTCGTGATCGACACCACCGTGCCTACCTGCAGCGGCGGGTCCGGCATCAGGTCGCGCAGAATCTTGTAGGGGTTACGCAACATGGGTTTCGACTCCGATCGTTTGGAATACCTCGGGCATGCTCACGTCCACCGCGGTGCTGCGCACGATGCCCAGTCGCGTGACGCCGCCGTCGACGTAGCGGACGAACTTGCCCGGCGGGATGACGCCTGTTTCGGCCAGTACCGGCAGCCGCAGCGAGACGTGCGCCTGGCGCCCGGTGTCACCGAGGATGGACAGGCCGCGCTGGCGTGCCGCGTCGGCGTGCGTGATGAGCGCGTCGGTCACCATCGGCGCGAGGATGTCGCCGGCCGTGCCGCCGCGGGTGACCTGGCCGAGCACGCCCTGCCCCGCACCGCTCACGAACACGCGGTTGTAGGCCGGGCGCTGCAGCCACTCGATACCCTCGCGCATAGTCACGTCCGCAGGCAGTTCAAAGTCGGGGGTGACCGAGCCCCAGTTCCACGGCGCCGTCGGGTACTTGGACAGCACGTTCAGCGTCTTCTGGCTCGGGTGCGGCTGGATGTACGCGCCGGCCGCGCCAGCGATGGCGTTCAGCGCGGTGATGTAGCTCCCCTGGTGCGACCAGGCGCCGGTCGGAACCAGCCAATCAGTCAGCCCCCAGTTGACGGTCCAACCGATGCTCGCGCCGTTGATGGTCAGTGCGTCGTTCATCAGTTGCTGTGCCGTGCGCGCCTGCGAGTTGCTGAAATTCTGGACCGGCGCATACGGGGCGCCGAGCATGGCCGATTTCCCCTTGCCGCTCACGCGGATGGCGGACCGGCCGAACGTGCGCTCGCGGCTGATCTGTTCGGCCAGCACCCGATAGGCCGTGCCATTGATGACGGCTTCGAGCTCGACCGGCGTTCCGTCGGAGCCGGGCTCGATCGCGTCGAGAGTCGTGTCCGGCAGGGCCGCGTTGAAGCCCCACGTCCAGGAATCCGCGTCGATGCTCATTGAGAGCGAGAAGGTGGGCAGATCGACGTTACCGTCGACGCGCCGCAGCAGCACGTTGTTGATCACGATATAGACCCTTTTGACGGGAACGATGACAGTTTCGACAGGCTCGGGCGGCTTTTCCTCATCGCAACGGTACTTCGCAAAGTTCAGCTTGATGTCATTGCCCGCATAGTCCAGCCACGGGCAGATGAAGTTCAGCAGCGTCGACGGCTGGTACTCGGGTGGCTGCGGCGGCACCACGATCTGCTCGTGGCCGTAGCCTGGGCGGCGGGCCTCCTGCCAAGGCACCTTTGTCGTGTGCGGGGCGTGCCGGCCCGGCTGGTAGTAGCTACTGATGCGGCGATATACCGGCTTTGCCTCCTGATGGCGCTGCTTCACCACGGGCTTGACGGGTCGACCGTTCTCGAACAGCGAGGCCTCCATCCGCTTCAGCGGTGCGGCCTCCTGCCACCGGGTGCCAGCGCCGACCTTGATGTGCGGCGCGTACTTGAAGGCCGACTTCAGCGCGCGTCGGAGCGGGGCGGATTCCTGATACGGCAGCTTCGTGATGGCGCGCTGCTTGGCGGCCTGCTGGTGGATTGCGGCCCTGCTGGCCTCCAGCCGGCGACCGTCCTGCCACGGCTCGGCGCGCACGGGCTTCAGGTTGACCGCGTTCTCGTACCGATGGGTCTTGCCCGGCTTGATGTGCGCCCCGTCCTGGTAGGCCGCGTTCGTGGCGTGGCTCGGCCCCCGGAACACGCGGTTATCGTAGTTGGCCTGGACGTGCAGCGTCTGTGTCGTGTGCAGCGTCATCGTCAGCGCGGCGCTGACCGGGTGCGCCTTCTCGGCGTCGCCGACGATGTGCAGGGTCGGCGCAGCCTTGACGAGTTGAACCGTGGCGACCGTAGCGACGCCATCCGGGTTCAACGTGAAGTTAAGGTCTACATGGTTCCCCGCTGGCGGGGTGTAAGCCTTGTGGAAATTCAGATCGACGCTCACGCTTCAACCAGCGATGCCACCGACGCCGACACGTCGCCCCCCTCGTAGAGTTGAGTGGTAGGCGTACCGCCTGCCGACAATGCAACCTCCGTGCCGACCCCCACATCCATGTCGGCGATCCAAGTGCCATCGCTGGCGGTGATGCGCGCCCACGAGGCTGTGCCGGTCTTCAGCGCCAGTTGTGACGCGCCGATCAGCAGCGGCAACGTGGTGCCCGAGATCGTGCCGGCCGACGGATAGGCGAACGGCAGCGCCGCGAGCTTGACCTGCGAGGTAATGGCGTCGCCGCTATTTGCCGGGCGCGTGCCGGAGTAGATGTTCAGCGTGCCGGCCGCACCGCCACCGTCGATAGCACGGGTCAACGCCTTGAGGCGGTCTTGGATCACAGTGGTGGAAAGGGCGAGCGTCACAGGATTTCCTCGACAAAGGGGAGCATAACGGGAGGCCCTGACGGGATGCACTTGCGCACGGCCGCCCAGTCAAGCAGGTGGCTGCCAGAACCGCCAACGGCCCCTCGGTGAATCGACAGGTAAGCTGCCGCCGTACTGGCCCCGGTGCGAGACGACACCACCTGATCGTTGACCTTGGCGACGACACTACCGTCGCTGTTGCGCGCCACGGCAAGCCGCCCGGAGTTGGCGATGGAAACCGCGTTCAACTGGGGGGTGAAGCGGCCATTGGTGCTGGTGGTGGCCTCCGCGCCGATGTTCAGTCGGGATTGTGTGGTGATGTCGCCGGTGTTCTCGACTGCCGCCACGGCTGCGTTGTTGCCGGCGCCACTCGTCCACCCGAACTGGCTGCTAACCGTGCCGGCGCTGGTGGCGATACCGAAGGACGCATAGGCAGCCAGCGCCTCCAAGCCTGCGGCGAAGGTGGCGACCGACTGGGCATACCATACGCTCCCGTTGCCAAGTAGCCATATGGTAGTTCCGGACAGGCCACCCCCACCCCCGTTGTAAAACCACCGGCTGTTCAGCGTCACGGTCTCGAAGTCATCGAACAGCGTCGGGAACACGGCGGCGCCGTTGCTGGTCTTGGTGGGACGCACCCCCGTACCGTAGTTGAGGTAGACATCCACCGGGCCAGCGTCGAGGTCGCCCGGCAACTTGACCCAGTAGTAGGCGACGCGATCCCCAACGCTGCCGATCACCTGCTCCAGCCAGAAGTCCAGTTCGTTGCCGCTGGTGTCAGTGAACTTGATGTCGGAGTCGCCATTCTTCAGCAGCGGGAACGCCTTGGCGGTCACGACAACATCGGCCAGCGTGGCGCAGTTCGAGGTGGGATTGAGCGGGGTGGCGTTCTCGCCCACGCGGATCAGAGCCGGGTAGCCCGTACTCAGGCCAGTGCTGCCTGCCGTGAAGCGTAGTTTCTGCCGCGCCGAACGGGCCGAAACGCCGCCCACCGCCGTGATGTTGTCCTGCACCACGGCGTTGTAGGTCTTGCTGTAGTCACGCCCAAGCACCAGATAGCTCTTAGTCGGGTCGATCCCCGAGAACGAGTAATTGCCGCTGGCATCGCTCCACGCAGCGCGGATTCGCGTCATCGACGCGAGTTCGAACAACTGTACGCGACGCTGTGCCGGCACGTTATTGACGGTCACCCGGCCGGCCACGGTGCCGACCCCACCCCAAACCATGTCGCGCAGTTTGGCGAAACTGGGCATTCCCCGACGCTGGAAGTTCGGGATGGCGCGGCTGTAGATGCGCGACAGCTTCGGCTGCGTGACGCGCTGCGGGGCGGCGTCAGCAAACGGCGCGACTGGCGGAGTGAAGTTGCCGGTATAAGCGGCGCCGCCGTTGAGGATGCGCAGTTCGTCCATGTAGCCGGCGTAGTAGCCCGTGCTGCTATCGCCACCGATGTAAAGCGGCTGTGACGAACCGGTTGCCAGGGCGGCGGCGAACGACACCGAACCGATGGCTGTGCCATTCAGGTACAACGTGATCGTACCGTTGTAGCGCACCAAGGCAACGTGGTAGGTCGTGTTGGCAACCAGTGTGCCTGCGGCGGCGATGGTCTGGTCCCACGAGGTGCCGTTGGTCGAGAAGTCGGCCTTCAACTGCGCGCCGGTACGGTATAGGTTGAACCCTGCGAAGGCTCCGTTGTTGGCTTTCTTCAGCAGGTAGGCGTTGCCTGCCGCCACCGTGGTCGGACGAATCCACAGTTCGATTGTGAAATCCCTAGCACCAAAGTTCAGCTCCCACGAATCGTTGAGCGAGAAGTAGGCCGGGTTGCCGGTGAAATACGCGCAGCCGGCGCCAAACTGTTGCACCGAGGCGTTGACCGTGATCGGATAGCTCGGGCTGCTCGCCAGAGTGCGACCGAACGGGCTACTGTCCTTGAAGTACAGCCCCGTTGCCGTGTCGAAGTGCATCAGCAGCACGGGATCGGGTAGCGGGTTATCGAACGCGGCTGCAGGCGGCGTGAACGCGGCGGTATAGCGCGCCACCCCCTTCGTGATGCGCACCTCGTCGTAATAGGCTTCCAGCCATGTCGCCCCCGCCGTGAAGTTCGACTGGCCGAGCACCACGCCAAGTCCAGCGGTCCAGTTGATCGAATAGCCGGCTGCCAGCGTGGCGCTGCCCTTGGCAACCCCACCCACCCACACTTGCAATTGATTGCCAGCGCGGGTCAGCGCCACATGCGCGAACGCGCCGGTCGGCAGGTCGCCCGCTGCGCCTGCAATCAATTGCACGCCGTTGGCGTACACCTGCACCTCGCCGTTGGCGCCGCGCTGGATCAACCAGTCGGTGCCGGACCCCGCGCCATCCCACCGCCCGATGATCGCGCCACCGTCCGCCCCCTGCGACACCGGCCACACGAAGGCTTCGACGGTGAAGTCGCCGCTGCCAAAGTTGAACGCCGCAGAGGGAGGCACCAGCAGATAGTTCCCGTTGGCATTGCCGGTTTTCAGCGAGGCCGAGCCGAACTGCTTCTGCACGGTGCTCAGGGCCGCCGTGCCCTTGCAGGTTGGCGAGAAGGTGTATAGGGAGGCGTCCGGTACGCTGGTGCTAGCGTTGGTGCCGTCACAGTGCAGCAGCAGTGAGACGTTGTTCTGGTATTGGTCAGCCATATCGTCTCGTCCTTAGCGCCACGGGCCGGTAACGTCCAACAAGGTCACGCCCCACAGGGTGCCAACTGCGGACGTAGATGCGGCGTGAGATACCGCCATCCCTTGGCGACCCGGCAACGCATCGAGGGTAGCGAACCTGTACCGATTCGGAATCGGCCAGCCGGCACCAGACATATTCTGCGTAAAGTGGTAGAAGCCGGGAAACTGGCCCCGAATGCCGCCATCGTGAACCACGTTCACGGCAGTGATCAGCACCCCATTGTCGTGCGGGCCGGGGAAGGTATTGCCGACATACAGGTACGACGTACCCCCGGAAGCAGTCTGCGTTCCCTGCTGCTGATGCATGGCACCGCACCTATAGGCATTGATAGACGACACCTGCCGGTTCGCCTGTCGGGGCAGGTAGACACCCCCGGCTGTGACACCCCAGCTCCACGACATGTCGTTGCCATTTACTGAGCCGCTGGCGGTGTAGTCGGCGGCGAACCCCGCCAACGCCATCGCGTAGACATCGGCCCCGCTGGTGTTCTGCGGCAGCAGGTCGCCAAAGAACCACATCTGGCCGTTGCCCGCATTGAGCGCTTCGACCCACATGTAGAAGCCGCGCTCGTCTCCGAACAGCATCCAGTTGCGCGCCGTCGCGTTGGCGGTGTTCGACTTGGGGAAGTACAGCCCCGGCGACGCCATCTGCGCGGTGCTCGGGAACTGATTCACCCCCGTGTTGATGTCCGTCATCGACTCGTAGGCATAGCCGCGAGCATTGGTGGTGCCGGTATCGTCCAGCCGTAGGTAGCCGCCGAAACTGCCCGCTGCGGTCAAGGTGTAGGCGGCAAGGTTCGTACCGGAAAACGGCTTGCTCCAGCCCTGCCCGAGCGGCGACACCTTGGCGGTGATGGTGCCGGTCGCGGTCTGGTCCGCGATGCCCGGCGCGGCGAACTTGATCTGCGTGGTGGAGACATAGGTGACCACCTTGTCCCCGTTCAGGCCGGCAGGCGTCGCCCCGGCGATCAGTGCGGTGGAGCCGAGTTCAAAGCTGTGGCCGGCGTTAATCGTCACCGTCGCCACGTTGCCGGCGACCACGATGGAATCGACGGTCTTCAGCCCATAGCCGTTGATCAACACCGCGTCCAGCAGTGAGATCAGTGCCCCTGCGGTGCCACTCAGCACCGGGTGCCCGCCGCCTGCTGCGTAGCTACTGTAGATTTTGACTGACATTCTCGTTTTCCTTTACGTGCGCCACGGCCCGATGTTGTCCATCAACACGCAGCCCTCGTAGAGGGTGCTCGCGTTGCCCGGGGTTCCCACCTTGACCGCCTGAAGCGTCTTGCCCGGCAGGGAGTCGATACCGGTCACCGCATCGATATGGCTGGTTGCGTTTAGGAACGCACTAGCGCCGTTGATCACGTAATACATGCCGGGATAGGTGCCGCGCAACCCCCCGCCCTCAAACAACGCAACCGCTCCAACAAACAACGCCCCGTCGATGGGGTTGGGGTAGGCGGTCAGGCTGGGGTGGAGTGCCGCAGCCCCGGAGTAGGAGAGGGCGCTGGGGCTTCCCCCTAACGGGGATCGAGTCGGAGCCACCGCCGATCCGAGTTGGGTGTAACTCCGAGCGAACCAGCAGGTGGTGTCGGCATTGGTGCTGCAACAGCCTTGTAGGTAACTGGCACCACCCGCTGAGGTCTTGTCTGACGTGGGGCCGGCAATATGTACCGCCCACTGATCGGTGCCCCCCTGCGCCAGAATGTCGCCAAAAAAGTGGAGGACGCCGTGAATTACGCTGGTGGGATTCGGCGCCATCCACAGATAGAAGCACCGTTCGTCACCCATGACGATCCACGGGCGGGACACGGCGTCCTGCGTACTGGACTTCCCCCAATATGCCCCCCCACTAACTTGGGTGGCAGTGGGGAACAGGCCGGAGTAGGAATTGATGTCCGTCATCGACTCGCAGCCCCACACTCGCGCAATGCGGGCCGTGCTGCCGGTGTCGTCCACACGCAGATAGGTGCCATAACTCTGCGGGTCGTTCGACTTGTACGCCGCGAGGTTGGTGCCGGAGAACGGCTTGGCCCAGCCGAGCGGCGTCAGCTTGGCCGTGATGGTGCCGCCGATGGTGCCATCCGCCACGCCGGGGCATGCGAACTTGAACGTGGTGGCGTTGGCGAAGGTGATGCGCCAGTCGGCGTTCAGTGCGCCCACGGCTGCACCGGCCAAGGTCATCACTTGGTTGAGCGAGTAGCCGTGACCGGCGCCGACCACGGCGGTCGCCACGCCGCCAGCGACCACCAAGGAATCGAGCGTCTTGGGGTTGAACCCGTCCTTCAGGCAAGCGTCCAGCACTGAGATCAGCGACCCGGGGTTGCCGTGCAGGACTGGGGCGCTGCCGTTGAAACTGTAGAAGGTTTTTACCGAGGTTGCAGGCATCCCTTGTCCTTATGCGTCAATGTCGCCACGGATTTGCAGCCGGAACGAATCGCTCTGCCCCGTTGCACTTGATTGCAAAACCGTGCGCGCCAGCCACAGGGGGTAGTTGGCGGCTGCAGTATTGAACCGCAACACGTTGCCGGCGGCCCATCCACCCCCAAAACCGAGCGCCTTCAGCGTGAAATAGGGTTGCCCGGTAGACGGGTTCGTGGGGGAGCAATCGGTGTTGACATTACCCACCGCAATCTGGCCGACAGACTCACCGATCACGCGGAAGTTGATCGTGTCGGTGAATACGATTGCCCACCGCTCCTGGATGCAGCTCTTGTCGGTCAGCACCAGCGGGTAGCTGGCAAAGTTGTAGTTAGCCGACGGCGAGCCGCCCGACGCCGTATCGGCGAACACCGAGGACCAGGTGGTCTGCGTGAAGTTCAGCGACATCCGCGCCTGCAGGTCGCCAAAGATCAGCGCCGAACTGACCTTCGACTCGTTGGCCGGGTAGGTGTGCGTGAGCTGCTTGGTGAACGCCAGCTTGCCGGTGATCTGCACGTCCGACAGCAGCGCCATGTCCTCGATGCGGTTCTCGACGTAGATCGGTGCGGTCATGCCGGCAGTGCTAACGGTCGGGCCGAACGTGAGCTTGCCGCCATCGAGGTCGGTGGTGTACATGGTCGGGTCCATCACCACCGGGTTGGTCGGGGTGCTGTCAATCACCCGCATCGCGGCGACGCGCACGCGACCGACATCGACCACCAGGCCGTTGCTCGGCGTCACCGCCTGCTTGGCCGTATGGTGGATCACCGCGACATAGCCCTTCTGGAAGATCGGCACCCGGCCGTCGGTCGGCAGCCGCACCGGGTCCAGGCCCAGGATCGAAGCGTCGAGCGGTAGATACGAATAGGCCACCGCGTTGAACGTGATCGTGTCGGCAAACACCGGGTATGGTTTGAAGATCTTGCCGTCGGTGCCAACCGCCGCCACGTTGTACCAGATCGCGCTTTCATTGCCGGCGGCGGTCACGCGCTGGCCGAAGCGCAGGCTGACCACGCCGGTCTGGTAGTTGACCGAGCCGATCACGTTCGTGCCGGTGATCGTGCCGTCGGCGTTGGCGGTTACGCTGGCCGTGCCGCCTGTCACCGGGCTGTACGAGATCTGCAGCGAGCCAGTCACCACCGGCGCCTGCGGAATCCGGAAGCTCACGAAGTCGACCGGCTGGCCGGTGACCTTGGTCAGCAGCGACGCGAGCACGATGGCGTTGCTGGCGCCCGGCGTCCAGTTGGTCAGCACCATGTCGCCGGTCGCGTAGTTGATGCTGCCGGCCAGCGTGCCCGAGTTGGTCGCCGAATTGAAGTCCGTGTACAGGCTGCCGTTGCCGTTGCCGTCGTAGAAGGTCTTGCCGCCCCAGGTGAACATCACCGAGCCCGGGATCACCGGCTCGTTGTACAGATAGGTCAGGTCGCAGCCCCACTGCGCGAGCGTAACCTGCTGCTGGAAGGCCGTGCCCTGCGTGGTCATGTACTCCACGTCGACCACCCCTGTCAGGTCGTTCGGGTAGGTCGCGGCAGCGTTGTAGTACGTGATGCCGGTCATCGCGTTCTGATAGACCGGTTCGTTGATGTTCACGCCAAAGCCGTTGGCGTTCTTCATGAAGCCGATCCGCTGCGACGAGTAGGTCGGTTGCGGCAGGCTGACCGTCATGTCGGGCTTGAACGTGATCGTGCCGGCCGTGGAGTTCACCACGCCGTTGGTCACCGCCGTGCTGGTGCCGTCCGCGTTGTAACGCTTCAGGTTGCCGGCGCCGTCTCCCTGCGCAGTGATGTACGGGTCGATCTTCACGTACTGCATTTGCGCCGGCACGTTCGAGATCACGCTGTAGTCGCTGATCACGACGTTCCAGGTGACCTTGGTCGTGCCGGGCACGATGTTCTGGTCATTCAGCGTCAGGTTCAGGTTGCCGCTGCCGTCGCGCGCCGGCGCGGCGAAGTGCTGCGTCTTCTTGGTGCCCAGGTTGTAGTTCAGCGTGAACACCGTGCCGCCTGCCGGCACCGCATTGGGCGTCAGCCGGATCTCGTACTGACCGTTGATCCAGCGGATGAAGCCAGTGCCGTCGCCGCTGAACTGCTGCGTGGCGACGTTCAGCGTCGCGGTGTTAGTGCCGGACGGCAGCTTGGGCCAGGTCACGGTCACCGTGCTCATCACCAACTGCTGCGTATTGTCGCTCGGCGTGATCAGGAAGCTCACGTATGGCGCGAGCGGCGTCGTGTTCGAGCGGTTGAAATACTGCGGCGCGCTGGCCCAGGCGAACAGGATCGACGAGGCATCGTCGGGCAGTGCGCCGAGCGTGACCGTCACGTCGCCGGTGGCGTAGTTCACGGTGCCGACGCCGAGGCTCGGGTCGCTGCCCTTGATCGAGCCAATACTGCCGCCGCCCTGGTCGGTCAGCGTGTACCAGTTGCCCTGCGACATATAGGCGACCTGCAGCCGGCGCGGCGCCGGGGCCGGGTACAGCCGCTGCACGAACACGTTGACCCGGTTGGTCTGGTCGATGTCGATGGTGGCGGTGTTCATCGCCATGACCGGCACGCCAGCCGGCATCCAGGTCATCGTCACGTTGCCGGTGGTGCCCATGCCCTGCGACAGCAGCACCGTGTTGGTGGCATATGAAACCGTGCCGACCACCACCCCCGAGGCCGTGAGCACCAGGTTGCCAGCACCGTCATCCTTGGTCGGGCCGAACACCAGCGTGCCGGGCTGGATCGCGGTCGGCACATAGATCGTCTGCGGATAGGTGCCGGGCACCGATACCGTTTGCTGCTGCAGGGTGGTGCCCGACTGCACCGCCGGGTTGGTGTTGCCGGCCGCGTTCAGGTTAGTCAGCGGCGTCTGCTGCTGGGCGCTTGGCACCAACTGCGAGAAGATCGACGCGGCCTGCACGTTCACGTCGCCCGGGTTGGCCTGCTGCGTCAGCGGGGTCACGCCGTAGTAGTTGGCCGCGTTGGCGACGATGGTGTCACGGCAGATTGCCTGGTTCGACGCTGTGGTGTCGTACGGGCTCGGATCGGGACCGTTGAACGTGTACAGCAACTGCGAGCTGATGGTGCAGGTCACCATCACGCCAGTCCACTTGTAGCCCGACGACAGCGTGAACTCGCGCTGCACGCTGGTCACGGTCTGCACACGCACGTACTGCAGGAACTCGGTGCTCAGGCCCTCGTTCTGCACCAGCACCAGCGTGCCGCCGACCTTGGGCGTGGCATCGCCGATCTTCAGCAGCAACTGGATGCTACGCTGGCCGGCGAGCTGGTTGCCGAGCAGTTGACCCGGCCACTTCACGGACTTCGCCAGGTAGCTCTGCACCGCGTTGGCTGCGTCGCTGCGGTGGTCGGTCCAGCTCTTGGTGCTGAACATCGTCATCGAGATCGCGGGATCGTCAGGCGCCTTGAGCACGATGGCGTGCGCGCCCAGGTAGGTGTCGGTCCCGGTCACCTGCACCGACGGATATGCCTTGCGCAGCGCGATCCGGCCGTAGGTGCGGTCCAGCTCCGACACGTCGGGAAACAGGTTGTTTGAGGCGCCGTCGACCACCTCGTTCGCCGTGATACGGCCGCCACCGTTGTCGGTGTCGAGCAGTACCTCGGATTGCATCAGTTTGATGTCGCCGCTTTGAATGGGCATCCCTTAAATCTCCATGATCCGCAGGGTGGCGAGGTAGAAGTCGGCGCTAACCACGTCGCTGTAGTGAACCACCGGATGGGCCTCCAGCCCTGCCCCGTCGTGGTGTCGGAAGATCACCGTGCGAGCTTGCCCGCGCAGTGTAAGAGTCATTTGCTGCCCAGCGACTGCGGCCCAATTTCGCAATTGATCGATCACGTCCCGGCTCATCCAGCCGCTTTCGTCATCGGCGGGCTCGAGGGTGATCGGGCGCCCGGCGATTCGGGTGGAGGCGCTGACGATGAGCGCCCCGGTGATCGTGCGCTGTGCCGTCTGCTCGACCGGCGCCCAGTTGTTTTCGTCCGACCAGTACAGATCGGGGCTCAGGTCGACGGACGTTGCGCCGACCGCGAGGGTGATGCTCATGTGTTGGACCTCCCCGAGAGGCTTTCGAGTTGCCGCATGACTGCGGTCAGGTTTTGGGCGTCGTCCTCACCTTGCACGTTGACCGGCGTGTTCTTCCCGTTCACGTTGATGTGGACAGTCTTGGCGCTAGCCGTCTTCTGCGTGTCCGCTTTCTTCACCAGGGCCTGCACGGCTTCCAGGGCGTTGCGCGCCTGGTTGTAGGCCGTATCGACACTCCGCGCGCCCTCAAGCGAAAACTGGGCTCGGTATTGCTCCATCACCTGCCGGTTGAACGATGCCGCCTGGAACGCCGCCTGCGCCGTCTTCAGGTCACCAGCCTCAAGCGTTCCGCGGGCCTGCTTGTCCGCGAGCACGGCGATGGCATCGTTCTGCGAGGCGGTCACCAGGTGCGGGTTCGCGTTGTTGCCACCCTGCCCATGCCCCGAGGCGGCGTTCTGCGCGTTCGTCACCTCGGTGTTGCGCAGACGGATGGCGTCGATTTCGAGCTGCAACTGGCGGACCTGTTCCTCGCCGGCCTGCGCCTCCTGCAGCTTGGCCTGCGCATTGCGGATGCGCAGTTCAATCTCATCCTTCTTAGCCGGCAACAGTTGGCCGGAAGCCTCCAGGCTGGCGCGCTCGGCCTCGGCTGCGGCGATGGTCTGCTTCGTCTCAGCCTCAACGGCGGCGATGTGATTGCGCACCCCGGTGATCTGGATTTGCTTCTGGCGGATCTGGTATTCCTGCGCCTCGCCGACACGCCCGTACATCAGGGCTTCCTGCTCCATCGTCTTGTAGTGCGCGAGGTTGGCGCGGGTACCGATTTCCGTCTCGGCGGCGTCCTGGCGCAGCGCGGCGATCTTGCGCTCTGCGGCACGGGCGGTGTCAGCCAGGGCGTCGCGGTACAGACCCTCGGCGGAGGCGGCGTCGGCGGCCGACTTGGCAACGTTGGCGTGCGACTCGTCGTTGTTGACCTCCTGCGCGCGCATCAGGGCGAGTTCCCGACGCGCCGCCTCGGCAGCCGCCCGCAGTTCTTCCAGGCGTGCAGCGTTGTCCTTGTACGTCTCGGCAGCCAAGCGGCGTGCGACCTGTTCGACATCAGCCTGCGCGGCGGCCTGCTTGGACCGTTCCGCTTCAGCCTGTTTCTTCTCGATCAGGTCGTTCAGCGTTTTGATCTGGTCCTCTTGATCCTTGCGCAGATTCGCGGACCCGCCAGCGGCGATAATCAGGGACTCGGCCTGCGCCTTGAGGAATATCACCTCCTGCTCGCGCGCGGCCGACAGCGTGCGGAGCGCCGCAGCGTCGCCATCTGCCGCCGTCACGGCAGCCTTGCGCATCTCGATTTCGTTGCCGCCGAGGTTGGTCAGCGCCACCAGGGCCTCGCCTTCATGCTTCTTCGCTAGGGCGAGCTTTTCCGCGACCAGCGTGTTCTGCTCGGCCGTCTTGTTGACCTCCAGGTAGGCGCCCTGGATGGCGACCCAACCCTGCGCCGCGCCGACCGCCTGCGTTCCTGCGGCAGCTGCTGCCGCGCCGGCACCGGCCTGCGCTTGGGCATTCCCTGCTGCGGCCCCGGCAGCGGCGGTGTGCGCCTGCGCATTGGCTGTCACGCCGGCAGATGCACCTTGTGCTGCGGTGCCCGCCTGCTGTGCTGCCGCACCCATACTGCGCTGTGAATCGGCAACGCTGTCACCGCCACCGGCCATTTCCTCCAGGGCGCGGCCGAGCTTGGCCTGGCGCTCGATCATCTGGTCGAACAGCACCCCCGTCTCTTTGTATGCACCCGCGATGTCCCCGTGGATGACGCCGGCCGTAAGGGTCGCCGTCTGCTTGACCGCGGTGAACACCAGGTCGAGGGTCGTCGACACGCCCATCATCACCGAACCAGCCACCACCCCGAGGGCGCGCAGCGCGGTCGTCAGGACGGTCATCGCGCCGGTATCGCCGATGGTCTGCGAAGCGAGGGTCATCGTGTTCTTCAGGCGCGCCCACGTCGCCTGAAAGCCCTCGACCTGCTCGGTACCCTTGGCGATCGTCTTCGTCAACTGATCGGCCAGCGCGGGCAGCATGTCGGCAGCCATGAGCTGGCCCGCCTCGACCATCTTCGTTAATTGCTTGACCGACAGGCCCAGGCCGTCTGCGGCCACCTTCAACGCGCCTGGCAGCGAATCCCCGAGCTGCTGCCGCAGTTCTTCCATTGACACGGTGCCCTTGCCCGCCATCTGCGAGAGGGCTTCCAGGGCCAGGGCGGCGCGCTCGCTCCCCTGCCCCATCATGCCGGTTGCGCGGGTGACCGCGGCGAATACCGCTTCGGTGGTGCTTGATGCGATGCCGGCCTGCTGCATCGAGACGGCGAACCGCTTGTAGGACTCGCTGATCTCGCCGACGGCCACGCCCGAGCGGTTCGCCGTCTCGCGCAGGAACTCGATCTGCCGTGCCGCCTCCTGCGTGCTGCCCGTCGTGATGGCGAGCGTGCGGCGCATCGACTCCAACTGGATGTTGGCGTCCAGGAACTTCTTCGCCAGTTCGATGCCGCCGTAGGCTGCGGCGAGTTGCCCGAACGCACTGGATACCAGTCGGCTCGCCGTCGACGTTTTCTGCGCAGCCTCGCCCGTCTCGTTCAGGGACTGCTTCAGCGCCTCGATGCGCCTCTGGCCGGATGCAAAGGCGCGATCAAACTCCGCGCCACTCACCGAGGCGTCGTTCGCCAGCAGGTGCAGCGCGCCGTTGATACGGTCAATCTCCAGGCGGACCGACTGCGCAGCCTTCACGCCCGTCACAGCGAACGCATCATCGAGCGCCTTGCGGGACTCCGCAGCACTCTTTTGGAAGGCGACGTACCGCTGCTCCGCAGCGATCTTGGCCTCCGCAGCGGTCTTCGCCAGGGCTTGCGACTCGGCGTACTGGCGCCGCTCGGCGTCCAGTTGCTCGCGCGCTGCGGCGCCCAGCTTGTAGCGATTGTTGATCTGAAGGGTGGTCAGGCGGTCTTCTTCCGCCAGGGCGGCGCGCTTGCGCTCTGCGGCGTCAGCTTCAGCCTGGCGCAAGGCGACCACGGCGGCCTGCTGCTGCTCGATCGAGCCGACAGTCTCTGCGAACGCGCGGCCTAGCGCGCCCTGCGCCTGCGTCATGTCCTCGGTGGCGACGCCGGTAGCCTGTAGCGCCTCGCGCGAATCGTTCAGCGACGCGGTGCGCCGGGTGAGTTCCTTTGTGGCCGCAGCGACTTCGGTGTTGGCGAGTTTCGACTGCGCGGCCAGTTGCTTTTCGGCCTCGGCGGCATCGCGGGTCGCCTGCTGCGCGGACAGCAGCGCGTCCTTCTTCTCGCGCAGCGCGGCGCGCGTATCGAGAACGGCGTTGCTGAGTTCCTGGACCTTCAGTTTGTAGTCGGCACTGGTCTTGCTGGCCTCGTCGTAGTTCAGCTTGAGCCGGGCCAGTTCCTCGCGCTTCTCGGAGAGTGCGCGCTGTGCATCGCGCACAGCCTGCTTGGCTTGGTCCTCAGACTCTTGGAACTTCGCGGTGCTGCCGGAGAGGTCGGACAGTTCCTTGCCAAGCGCCGCTGCGGCCTCCTTGGCCTTCACCTGGTCGACGGCCAGCTCGTCGACGGCCGTTTTCAGGGAAACAAACTGGTCGATTGCGTCCTGTTGCGTGGCGAGCTTGTCCAGCTCATCGCCAAGGCGCTTGAATTCGGGTGCTGCGTCGCCGCCCTGCTTCGCCAAGTCCTGAACGTCTTTGGCAAGGTTGCGGATGCTCTCGGCGCCGACGGTCGAGGCAGTAACCTGTAGGGAAACGTCGCGGTTGTTGTCTGCCATGTGGGCCCTGCGCGAGAAGTGGATTGATGTGGGGGAGCGTCAGCGCCCTCCCCCGGCACCCGTGACGAACGCCACGGGCTGGCGCGCTTCGATTACGACGCGCTGTCGCGCAGTTCGACAGTGAACGGCTCGGTCTTGCCAACCGGGGTCTTCAGACGACCCGGCATGGTGACCTTGGCGAAGTCGTTCTGCAGGAAGTCGAACGCGCTGTTCGACGCGATCACGGCTTCGTACACGTCGACGATCACCGGCAGGTTGTCGGCGAAGTTGATGCCGTCCAGGCGCAGACGTGCGCGCACCATCGGGCTCGTCACGCCGCGGATCAGCGAGCCGGTCACGGCGTTATACGAGCCGGTCACCTTGAGCGGCTGAGCGTCGGTGATGGCACCGCCAACCTTGGCGCGAATCCAGCCCATGCGCCAGTTGACCTCGTAGTCGGTATCGAGCACGTAGGTCGTGCTACCCGCCGCGTTCTTCACGAGGAAGCCCGTCGCCGAGAAGTTGTTCTTCGACAGCTCCACCCATCCGTTGAGCTTGGCGGTCACGGCTTCGTCGGTGATCGTGCCGGCAGCGCGGTTCACATCCACGTCGGTACCGAGCAGCGCGGTAGCCAGCGATTCTCGGTTCACCTCGGACAGTTCCAGTGTGAATTCCGTCGGCTTCGGCAGCGCGACGGTTTCCAGGATCTGACCGTAGGTGTTGCGGCCACGGGAGGTGTTGTCCTTCAGGTCGGTCGAGGGCTTGATCTCGAACTTGTTCGCCTCATACGGACCCTTGAAGGTGTCGAATTGGGCGGTAGTAGGGTTGTAGCGGGCGATGTAGAGGTCGCCGGCGCCGATAAAACCACGAGCAGCAGTCATAGATGTTCTCCAGGGAGTTTAGCCAGCACTGGCACGTCAGCAGTGTGTCGATCCGCCGCACGCCGCGCCTGTGGATGGATTTCGTCAGGGGTTGGTCAGATCCTCGACGTACAGCACGTCGATGTGAATGCCCGCGAAGACCGTTTCGGCACCGTCCTCGCGCGGACCGATCACGCGGCCCTTATATGTCATGCCCTTGGCCTTGCCGTTCAGGCGCATGCCGTGCTTCGGTTCGCCGGTGAAAATGGCGCGCTTCATGTCGGCGATGAGCAGGTGCGCCGCGTCGTTCGGGTTGTTGGGGTCGCACGCGGTGTGTGCCTCCATCATGTACCGCTGACTGATGCTAACTGCGGTCAGCGCATCATCCTGCGGCGTGTCGTTGCCCTCGACCAGCACGACGCACGGCACGTCCGTCTCGGCGTCCAGGGCGCGCTTGCCGCGGTACACCTTCGCGCCGATGTCCGTGTGGAAGCCGTTTGCCACCGTGATCTGCGTGAGCCGGTTGTACAGTTCGAGCGCGATGTCGCTGGCCTTAGTCATTTCCGAGTGCCTTTTTCAGTTCGTCCGCAGTGAGCGCCACCACGGTCTTGCCGAGGCGGTCGGCCACGTCGTCCAGGAACGCTTCGTCCAGGGCGGCGCGGAACAGTTGGTAGACCGACGGGCCGTAAAGCGACCGCAGATCGCCGCGCTTCTTCCCGCTGGTGCCGGGCTTGCGCGTCATCACCAGCAGGTTTCCGCTTTTCTTCGCGCGGAGGAAGAACGACTGCACCTTCGTGATCGGCTTGCGGGCGCCTCGGGTCACCTCCACCGAGATCCCGTCCTGCTTCATCCCGACCGGGATGCCGAGTTTGGCGTTCCCGATGCGCAGCTTCCACTCAAGCGACTTGCCGGGCTTTCGCGGATTCATCCCATATGCGCCGGCCTTGAACGAGTCGTTCGGGTACTTCACCGGGCGCGTGAGCTGCGTGGCGCCGTACTGCGTGAGCGTGGTGCTGCGCCCGCGCGCCAGGATCTTCGCCGTCGGCTTCGCCGGGTCGGTGGCCGGTTCGACCGACATGCGATCATCGAGGTAGCTGTCGGGCAGGTTGATGCCGGCGTTCATCTTCTGCCGGGCATCTGCATACGCTTTGTTGGCGACCTGGTTCACCGCCGTGACTGCGGCGCGGCCGAGCGTCGCATCGTCCAGGTGCGCGAGTGAGTCCGCCACCTCCTGCAGCGTGGCAGTTTCGATCGTGACCTGAAACGCGGACGCGCGACCGCCTGCCATCAGGCGCTCCGAAGCACGTACCGTGCGGTGTAGCCGTTGTCGTCAAACGGCGGAGAGTCGATCACGTAGGATTCGCCCGGGACAGGCTGGCCGTCTGCGTCGACGAGATTCAGGGTGTTGCCCTTGCGCGCCGCGAGCGACGTTTGCAGGGTCGCCACTGTGCGCAGGTAGGTCATCGGACCTTCTGTACCCATCACCTCGACGTTCCGCTCGATATTGACGCGGCATGCCGTCGAAGCGCGCAAAACCGCATCCTCACCCAATCGAGCGAGGATGCGGTCCGAGAGGCGTTGAAACGCGCTCAGTGCCACGTTACGAGATCGAGAGTTCGATCACCGCGTCCGGGCGGGTGCAGAGATGGATCGGGTTCGACTGCGCCTCGATCTCCACGCCCTTGTTGAAGTCCAGCAGCTCCTGCTTGGCGTAGTACGGCAGGCCCATCGTGTTCACCGTCTCCATGTAGTCGGCAGGCACGAAAGTGGTGCTGAACAGTGCCGGCACGCCTTCCGGCACCATGTGAGCCTTGCCGTCAGCAATGAAGTCGACGCCGCCGATCTTGCCGCGGTATTCCTCCCACACCACGCCGGCCCACATGAAGCCACCGCTCGGAGCACCGCCACCGCCGCCCTTGCCGTTGTTGGCACCGGGCCCGCGCAAGTCCTGTTGCAGCATCGCACGGTCCTGGAAGTTGTCGTAAGCGCGCTGCACGGCCGGATGGTCGACGAAGGCGTCGAAGAAACTGGCCGAGCACAGCACACGGATGCCGCTGTACTCTAGGGCGCCGAGCTTTTGTTCCATCGTGCGCTTGACGCCAACCACCTTCGAGCGCAACTTGGTGGCATCGACGTTCAACGCCAGTGCGGCAGTCGTCTTGCTCAGGCCAAAGGTCTGGAACAGGTCGAGCAGCACCGAACCGTCGGCGTCCAGCACTTGGCCTTTGATGGCACCCATTCGCTGGTATTCGATCGTGGTGTCGATGTTGCGACGCAACTTCATCAGACGTTTGCTCACGAGCGTGGTGACCAGTTGCTCGTCCGTCTCGCTACCGAATGCGCGGACGTTCTGCACCTCGTCAGCGTTGATCGTGTCGCGCTGCGGCAGGTGGATGGACGGCACGGCCACCAACTTGCGCTTGTCACGCGGGACGTTTTGGCCCGGGGCGCCGCGGGAGCCGGCGGGGACCAGGGTGATCGTCTCGCCCTGACGCTCGATCATCATTGAGGTCGTGCTGACGCCATCCTCGGCGAACCAGCCCAGTTGCTGGATACGCTTCGGCTGGAAAGGCACATCGTTGATGGCCTTCGTCAGCGATACGACGCCGAATGCGTCGTTGTTGAAAATATCGAGTGCCGGCATGTGCGGATCTCCTATTTGATGGTGGAATTCCGCTTAGTCGCGGATGACGATGCCGGCGGTTGCCAGGTCTGCACGGGCCGGGGCATCGAGGCCGACCAATGCGGCGGAATAAACTTCTGCGGCGCGGGCGATCACGGTGACCTTCTGGTCGGCTGCCAGGTCGGGCGCGGCGGCGTACAGGATCGCCACAGCAACCTGCGAGCCGTCGGTGGCGCCGTCGGCATAGGCTACGTACTTGCCGGTGGCGGTAATCTTGCCGAGCAGGGTGCCGGCGGTGAGTGCGGCGGCAGCGGCGGCCAGGGTGACCTGCTCACGGCTATACATGCCCTCGGCTTCCGAGAGCAGGAATTCCGCCGTGTGCAAACCTTCGGTGTAGGTCGTCGGCATGTCTTAGACTCCTTGATTAACTTTGTGGCGCGCAGCCCAAATGCTGGAGGTCGAAACCGCCTCGGGCTGCGCGGCATTGGCGGTCGAACGGGAAACAGGCTTCGTGGTGTCGACGTGCGACTGCTCGCTCTGCGCGGCCAGGCGGGCGCACAGTTGCTCGCGGACCTTCTCGATGGATGCGCTCGCATAGATGAACGCGGCAGCGTCGTCCGGCCGGCTGGCGACGGCACACAGCGCGGTGATCTCGCGGGCCGTCTCGATGTGCGCGCGGGCAACGTCGAGCGAGGCTGCTTGCACAGCCCAGTGCGCGGCGTAGGTCTGCAGGCCGTGCTCGGTAGCCAGCGCGAGGATCTGATCGGCGACGGTGGCCGTCGGCGTGTTCACCGGATCAGGCGTCGGCGTCGGCTCGGGGGTCGGCGTCGGCTCGGGGGTCGGTTCCGGGTCGGCGTTCGCCGCAGGCTTGAACAGCGCCTGGACGTTCTGCGGCAGGCGGTCGAGGTCGTACACGGCGGCGGCCACCTTCAGCGCCGGCTCCATTTCATCCGCGAAGCCCTGCGCCACTGCGTCGGCCGCGCTCAGCCACGTTTCTGCGGCGAGCAGCGCCTTCACCTCGTCCTCGGTGCGGCCGGTGCGCGCGACGTAGGTTCCGATGAGCGAGGCGCCGATCTTGTCGAGCACGTCGGCCATGTCGCGCATCTCATCGGCGTTGCCATAGATGCCGTTGATGGGGTTGTGGACCATCATGAAGGCGTTTTCCGGCATGACGATCTTGTCGCCAGCCATCGCCAGCAGGCTCGCAGCACTTGCGGCCACGCCGAGCACCTTCACGGTGATCTCGGCACCGCTGGCGCGCAGGGCGTTGTACATCGCCAGGGCGTCGAATACCGAGCCACCCGGCGAGTTGATGTCCATGTCGATCTTTTTGACATCGCCGAGCGCCTTCAGGTCGGCGATGAACATTTTGGCAGTGACACCCCACGCGCCGATCTCGTCGAATACCGAGATTTGCGCAGGCTTGTCGCCGGCCTTGGCGGTGATCTTGTACCAATCTTTCATGGCTTTGAATCCTTTTGATGTGCGGATTTTCGTCATCCGCAAGCGTTCCCGCCTGTGGATAGATTTCGCGGGTCAGCCAGCGTCCGTATCGACGGCTTTATCTCGGCGCCGCAACTTGTCCCGGATGAACACGTAGAGCTGCAAGCACGCGAGGATGAACGTCACCCACAGCAGCGCGGCCGGCAATGCATTCGTGATGATCTGAATGACGCCGACGACAGCCGCCCCCGCGGCTTTGCTCAGGTCCGTGAACAGTTCTGTCAGGGTCATTTCTTCGCCTTTTTGGAGTCGGGGTACTGACCCGGCGAGACGCCACCGGAGTTGTCACCAGCGGGGCCATTGGCCCCCTGCACCGGTGCGGTCGGAAGACCAAGTTCTTCTTCCCGCTTCAGATCGGCCGCGCGCTCGACATCGGTGTGCTCCGCGTCGTCACCCTGCTGTGCAATGACGCTGGACCGGCTGCGGAAGCCTGCGGCGACTTCCATCTGTTTTCCCTGCACGTCCTGTACTGGGTGGATGTACTGCCAGCCGTGCGGCGCCCATTCGACCGCCTTGGCGTCGTCTGCGATCGACATCGGCAGCGCGCCGACGAGCACAGCCTGGTCAACCCAGGCGTCACGCACCTTTTGGCAGAACATCGGGATGATGACGTGCCACTGGCGCTGCTCGACGAAGCGACGGAACTCCTGAATGACTACGCGCAGCGTGCGGTCGCTGACGTTGATGATGTCGCCGGACAGCAGTTCGTATGGCACGCCCTGCCCCGCGGCGGTTGCCAGGTGCTGCGTGCGCATGTACTCGGAATAGGTCGTTCCGGCCTCGGGCGGGTTGCTGAATACCACCTTCTCGCCCGGCAGAAGTTCCTGCGAGATGCCCGGCTGCATGGCGACTACCGGCGTCCCGTCGGCTTCGGTCTGCACAGCCTCCCCCGTGATAGGGTTAATGCCGTCCGGCGCAGTCGGCACCTGTTTTTCGACAAAAGCCGCGAACAGGTTGGCGATCTTCTGGCGCTCCAGCACCGCGTCGTCGAAGTCCGCGACATTGCGTAGGCGGGCCAACACCGACGCGAACTCGGCCACGCCGCGGAGCTGACCCGGGCGCTTCGGCTCAAATACGTGCAACATCTCGTCGGCCGGCACGCGCACCAGTTGCGATATGTTGATGTTGCCGGCAGCGAAGTCGGTTGGGTGAGCCTTGTATATCCAATACGCGACCCGTGCGCCGAGGCGGTCGATCTCGATGCCCTGGCGGATCTTGTTCCCGACGGGCAGGCCCGGCCACGAGTCCGTGTCCAGTTGCGGAACGAAGTCGGACTCGATGACCTGGACCTGCAGCGGCACCTCCATTGAGCCCTTTCGGCGCCAGCGTAGGCGTGCAAACACCTCGCCCGACTCGATCCACGAGCGCGTGACCAGCGCCTCCTGCGCATAGAAGTTCAGCACACAATCGGCATCAGACTGCGCGGTCCACCGATCCCACAGCGCCGCAGCGGCCTCCTTCTTTGCCTTGTCTTTGATCCGCTTGGCGCGCGGCACGATGCCGGTACCGATAAGGTTCGTGACCCACCGCTGACTGCCCGCGCTGGCCGTCCAGTCGTTGCGTGCGGCATCGCGCGAGCGGTCGCGCACCTTCGGTGCCAGCGATATGGCACGGTTCGGGCCGGTGGAGGGGGCATTCCACCCGCGCATGCGCCGACCAGATCCGCCTGCGTCGTAGCTGGCAACGACCGACAAGACGGCGCGGCTGACGGTGCTTTTGATACGATCAAACATCAGTACCCCCGTCCGCCGTAGTACATCTGTGTGCGCCGGCGCGGCGCCTGCGGGCCGGACTGGGTGAGTTGACGCTGCATGTCGTCGCGCGCCTGGATCAACTCGGGGATGCTGGCGTAGGTGATGCTCTGACTGCCGAGCGTCACCCGGCGCTCGCCTGCGGCGATGGCCTTGTTGAGCGCGTCGATGTCGGATTGGGTGACCGGCATGGGGTGACCTTGGATGGATGCACGCCGATTCTCGGCGGCACACCATCCATGCGCCTGCGGTCAGATTTCGTCTCACCCAATGTACGGCGAACGCGAGACGCGGCGGCGTCGGGGCTGCTGCGTCGGCGCTGGGGCGACGGCCGGTGCGATAGGGGAGTTTTCCTGCATCTCCCGCCGATCTTCCCGCGTGATCAGGTCGCTGTTCTCGGCTAATGGCCGTGCCCACGGCGGGGCCTTGTCCCAATCCTTTAGCTTGTCGAGCGACAGCCGAAGGCAGCCGGCGCGGATGTAACCGGCCAGGTCGAACGCCTCATTCCGCTTGCGCACCTGCTTCCAAACCCCATTCGGCAGACGCACTTCCGACCGGAACATCTCATCGTAGAAGGCCGGCGACAGCCAACTCGGCAGGTGGATGTATCCGGGGCCCGCTTTCTGCCGCTTCAAACCGGTGGAAACCGCGTCTTTCAGTAGGTTCGGGTTCAGCATGTAGAGCGGGATGTCCCCCTCTTTCCCCTTCTTCCCGCCCACCAGCGACTCGCGGATGATGGGCGCAGTCTTGGTGGAGGCGCCCTTCACGAGCATTACGCGGGAGGCGTAACCCTGAATGCGGATGCGACGGTACCAATCGTAGGCCTTGTCCGTAACGCCGTCCTCGCCGCCGGAGTCAACGATGGCAAGCTTGACCTGTAGTTCCTTGCCCTCGACGCTCGTGCGGTACGTCGCGCGCACGACCCGCTCTGTGAGCAGATCCCAGTCTTCGGCATAGGAAGCGGGGTCGATCGGCGCGAACTCCTCTCCCACGCCAGGCCTGGCGGACTCTGTGATGGAGTAGCGGTCGATCAGCCATTGCTCCATGTGAGGGCCGATAGCGTGCGCCTGCACCACGAACCGGGCGTTTGCGCCGCCCTGGACGTCGACCGACACCATCACGCAGCGCGCCTCATCGGGGATGATATACCGCTGCAGGTCGTCTTCCTTGCGGCTGGACGGGTCCGCGCTGTTGCGAGCGGCTTCGGCCAGCAGTCGGGACATATAAGGCATGCCCTGGTCGACGTTGACCGTGTTCTTGATCTGTTCCTCGTCGCCGCTGAGCTCATATTGGCGCAGCGCGGTAAAATAGCGCAGCAGCAGCGACTTCCACGACTGGTATGCCGCAGCCACACCGCCCATCCAATAGCCGACGACTGGGGTGACGAATCCCTCCCCTATCAATTCGTCATCAGCAGTGAGGCGCTGCCCTTCGGCCAGCCACCGTCCGCCTTTATTGAAAGCCGGCTTCTTTTCCGGCCCGTGCAACGCGCCGCAGTGCGGGCAGATGATCCGGTTGTACTGGTCCGCCAAGGCGTTTATGTCTCCCTCGCGTACCATCTGCCCGAGTTGATCGTCTGGCGGCAGACCGAACAGGCTCATCCCGGGCGCGGCCTCGAACCATTCGCTGCAGTCGGGGCACTTCCAGTACCACCGGCGGCGGTCGGTACCGTTGTAAAGCCCGAGGATGCCTTTCGTCGGCGGCGCCTCGTGCGGCGTGGCCGGCTGCCAGTTCGGATCTGTAAGGTCGCGGCCCGGTGAGGACTCGGCCATCGCCATGCCGCGGGACATGAACGTGGTCGTTCGCTTCACGACGAATGGGAACAGCGCACCCTCGCCCCCGATGTCATCGGCAATGCGGTCGTAATCGGTCACCGCGCCGTAGCGGTACGTCGAGCCCGACACGTTGGATACCGTGGGCCACGCAATGCGTAGCCACATGCCGTGCTTGAACTGCTTGTCGTGCACGGTATCGTCCTGGCTCGCCGTAGACTTCATGGCCGCGAGGTTCGGCGAGTGACGCAGCGCGCGGTCGATGTCCGTCTTGGAGAACTCGCGCGCCTTGTCCTGCGACATTTGGATAACAAGCATGTCGCCCGGGTCGTTCACCACGGCGTGCGACATCCACCCCAGAAGCAGTCCGCCTGTCTTGCCCGTGCGTGCGGGGCCGACGAACACCAAGGCCTCGTGCCGTCGACTGGCGAGCATGTCCATCGGCTCGACCATGTAGGGCGTCTCGTCGGGGGACCAGGGTGTCGCCGGGCCGCCGGTTTGCTTAATGATCAAGTTCTGCGCTGCGCCCTCGCTCACGGATACCCGCTTCGGCGGCCGGAAGGCGGCATAGGGGCTGATGACATCGGCCAGCGCCACGTCGTAGTGTTGGGAGTCGTCAAGCATCGGTGGCCTCCATCCGTTCAAAGACAGCAGCCAGCTCGCCAAGCGCCTCATCAATCTGTCGCCCCACTTCCTCCGCGACTTCCGGCGCCAGAGCGAGACGGCGCTCGAGGTGATCGGGCAGCGAGCGCAGGGTCTGGGCGATGGTGGCGTAGGCCGTAGCGGTCGCCTGAATGACCGCAGATCGCGCCACGTATTCGCCACTCTTGACCTTGAACTCCAACTCGTTCAGGTCGGCCTTCGCCGATTCGTTGCGCGCCCGGGCCTCCTCGAAATCTTCGATTGCCTCCGGCTTCACGTAGTCTTTCGGCTTCCGGCCAGCGCCGGGGCGGGCGCCGCCGTGGCCATTACCCCTAGTTGCGCGGGGCTGCATCGTCTCGCTCATCAGCGTCAACCCCCTGCGCCAGTGCCGCCAGCCGGGGAAAGGCTGGCCACAGGACCGGTCAGCCAGGCATGCAACTCGGCCGCGCGCACAAAGACAAGCCCGCGTTCGCCCAGCTTGATCAGATTGACGGGAATGTCTCCCCGCTTGATTGACGCCTCCAGCAGGTCAACGGAAATGCCGACCACGGCGGCGGCAGCGGCGATCCGGTAGAGCCCAGGCGGCGCGGACGGCGCAACTTGATTAATTTCCATGCCCGCATGGTGCGATTTCCAGTGCTGGAGCGTCCTGCGGCTGGATTTCGGGGGCTGGCGAGAACGTTTCGGGGTTAGAGCGACCGTTTCGCGGCTGGCCCATGGGAATGCCCGCCGGAATCAAGATTGAAAACCCGAAAAACTCCCGAAGGTCGCGCCTCTTCGGCCCCGCACGTAGCCCGACCTCGTCGGGGCCCCCGCCTGCCTCGGGGCCGTCGCCGCTGGTTCCACCTTGCACGGCGCGGGTCTGAGCCACCGATGGGCTGGCGGCCTGCCCTCACCTGTCCGGCATGAGGACCGGCCCGGTGCTGGTGCCGTGGCAGGCGGTACACCTTGCGTCGACGACGGGACGAGGCATTGAATCACCTCTCTATCTATATAGAGAGGCGCCCTCGAGGCAGGGCAGTCAATGACCCATGGGTTCATCGCCGATCTGCGGGGGGGGCTGAGGGTCGCAGAACGACCCATCTCGGTCATCCGTGCTTCTCCTTGCGAACGGCCGAAGATCGGCACATAGCGGACTCGAGCAACCGCAAAGGTGACTTGTCGCTTGGTGGCACTATCCAAAGAAGTCCCCTTGTTACGTGCGAGGACGTACATACGCGGCTGCATGGCGGCATCATAGATTGGCCTGGCTGCACGTGAGGTACCTTCGTCACCCTCGGCGGAGTAGCCCAGGAAAGCTGCCTTCTTTTCGTACTGGAGTCCCACGGAGCATGCTCATGAGAATAATCAATCTCGTTGTGTCGGCATTCATCTCGGCCTTGACGCTGGCTGCACCGCTGGCGTTAGCACAAGACGGTAACGTCAAGCAGCAAATCTCTGCGTTGTCAGATGAGATGATCCAGGCAAACCTGAAAGGCGATGCCAGCTTCTATCAGAAGTACTACGCCGACGACGCCACAATCATCCACGGCAACGGCAAGCTGTTCACGAAGGATCAGGACATCGCGGATCTCAAGTCCGGTGCTCTAAAGTACGAATCAATCGACGTGCGAGAAAAGACGATTCGTGTGTACGGCGATACGGCGGTCGTTCACCTTCTGCTCACCTTCAAAGGCTCGCTCAGCGGGCAAGCGTTTGATCCGATCAACCTTCGCAGAACGGTGGTTTGGGTCAAGCAGCAGGGAAACTGGAAGGTTGTCGCGTGGCAGGTAACGCGAGCAGAGAACAAGTAAGCATTTGGCTGACATTTGCCGGGTGTTGGGGGGGCACCGGGTCCAGTCAGCCATCGATGTCACCCGGCCTCCAGGGCTGGTCAACGAAAGGTTGCGGCGACGCGTGCGCACCCTCAGCGCTACCGATCTACATGTCCGCCACTCGGCTGAAACGGTCAGTGGCTCGTCATATGTTGACCGTCTAAAACTGGCCGGATTGCGTCGTTCTCGACCGGCCGAGGCCGACCGAGGCTCGGCCATCGACTTTCCTCCGGCCGGACGATGGCCTTTGGCCCATCTCGGTCGGATGTTCCCGATCCGGGCGACCGTCCCCGGAATTCGGCGATGAACCAAAAAGAGCCGCTGGCTGGTGAACTGGGGGAACTGCGTCGGGTAGAGCGCTGGACTTAAGAGAGTGGCAGCGCCAGTTGGACGGCAGAGATGGATTGGCTGGGGCGTTGGGATTGGGCCTTGGCGCGCTGGCTGCGCCCCCGAGCCCGCAGGACGCTAGGGATCAGCCCCTTGCTCTGGACGTGGGTGCGGAGTTGCTGTACCCGGCGCTCGGTGATACCGAATTCGGCGGCTATCTCGCTCGTACCCGCGCCGCGCGCCAAGCGTTCGGCGATCAAGCGGTCACGACGCTCCATCGCGTCGAGGTGTCCGCCGGGAATCCAGAGCGTCTCGCTCCCATATGCGGCAACCAGGCGGCGGAAGGCAGCATGCCCGATCAGGCGGGCGACGGGGTGGTTCTCGTCTGCCGTGGCCGGGATGTACAGGTTGGCACCGCCGAACCAGGCCACCAGAAGCGAGGTGGCGGTGTAGCCGATCTCAGCACTCACATCCTCCAGCACTCCGTTTGCCTTGGTTCTGTCCATCATGTCCCCGTCAGTCAAAGACAACCCCGTAGGTGGAAGCGGCATGCGCCTCGACCTGCCTCATGTATTCCGCCATCGCGCCGACAGTGATCTCGCCGCGGGCGATCGATGGCTCGACCAGCACGATCCGGCCGTCCGACAGGCGATGCTCCTTCGGCGGCAGGAACATCTCCTTCATGGCCTTGTGCCACGTCGCCTTGGTGAAACGACAGCCAGCGACCACCGCCTGCTCGGCGATCGGCTCGATCACCGCTTTCCAGTAGAAGCGCACCTGCTCTTCGGTGCGGTCCGCACCGTCATCCACCAGTATCACCCGGAGGGGTCGTCCGTCGCCGGCCATCGCCGGGGCGGCCGCCTTGACGGTGTCAACCACCGCCCGCCAGTCGGCCCGGCCCCGCAGGGTGAACTCCCGATAGATATTGGTCACGCTGGCTCGTCTTACTGGCGCTGCGCGAAGCTGGCGGAGCAGTTGATCGCGACGGCGTTGGTCTTGTCGCCCGGGCCAGCAGTGCCACCAGATGTCCACGAGATGTACCCGTTGCAGGCAATGGCCACGTCCAGGTTCTCAGGCGGATCGCTCAGCAGCGCGAGATTGGCGTCGACGTTCGCGAGGATGGCTTCGCGGTCGCGCTCGTGGACCGGCTGCTGCGCGACGACCTTGTCGAGCTCGGCGACGAGGACTGCGCGGGCTGCGGCTTTGGTTGCGGCTTTGGCGGAGATGGAATAGATCATTTGCATGGTTCCTGTGGTGTGGCCGCGCTTCGGTATGGGCGCGCGACCTATGCCCGGTTCACTTTCCTTTGCTGCTTCGGCGCGTGCCTTAGTCAGGGTGGGCGTCTTTGCCACTGCGCACGCGATCTGCTGGCAGCGCATCCGGCTGATTCCGTAAGCGGCGGCCGCGACCGCCAAGGATTTGCCATCAATGACCAGCATGTGGTGGATGGCGCGGTTTCGATCTGCTTTCATCTCTGCTGCAGGTAGACATCGATCGGACCGAGCTCGAGTACGGCGCGACCGCGAGGCGCGCGCCAGTATCCGAAACCCCAGCGGAGCGGGTTGAATCCGCGGAACTTGATGCGCATGGCGGTTCCTTCAGCGCCGCGGGCTGTAGCTACCCGGGCGGGATGTATAGGTCGGCATCGACGGGCGCGGTGCTGGTGCTGGCGCTGCCTTGGCCTGGCTGAATCCGGAGCCATAGGTCACCTTCGGCGTTGGCGCGGGCGGCGCGCCGTAAGCGAACGGCTTTGCGGCCGGCGGCGTAGCGGGTGCGGCCTTGGGCGGCGGGCTGGCTGGTGCGGCAGCAGCCACAGGTGCCGGAGCCGGGGCCGCGGCAGGTGCCGGCAGCGCGGCTCGCTCGCGCACGTAATAGCGGCGCTCGATCACCTGCTGGGCAGGCGAGGCAGTGGCATGGTTGCTGCGGGCCGAGCCCATCATGTAGCCCAGCGCACCACCCAGCAGCATGTCCTTGATGCCGCTGTCGGCCGGCGCTGCTTGGTTGTTCACGATAACTGGCTGGCCCGGTGCGGCTGCAACGGCCGGCGTTGCCTGCGCGGCTTGCGGAGGGGCCGGCGGTGCCGGATGGTCGCTGCAAGCGGCTGCCACCAAGGCGAACAACATCACGAAGAGGCGTTTCATCTCATTTCTCCTATTGTGGCGCCGGTCTGGCGCCGAATCTTATGGAAGTACCTTGTCCAGCCAGTACCGATATGCCGCCGGCCAAATATGGCCACCCAACACATCGCACACGGTCTTGTAGGGGATGCCCATTTGGTGTGCGATCGTCGGCGCGGCCTGGGTACGGCCCTCGACAAAGAATCGCTCGAAGATCTCCATGGCCTGGGCATAGGTCACGCCCTCGCGCTGCTCTTGGCGCGCCGGCAGCGCGGCTATCACTTGAGTTCGTAATCGTTGATTAGCGTCGACGGCTTGAACACCACGCGGTAGTGGTAGACGTTGGCCGGGGCCGCCTCCATTTGCTCGATGAAATACGTCACGTTGTCGGACAGGCCCAGCAGGTGGCGCTTGAACGTGCCCGCGCCGGTCTTACAGGTGATCGACAGCTTGCGGTCGGTGCTGGTGTCATCCTTCGAGCACAGCCCCTCAATGGTGAGCATGTAGTCGTTGGTGATGCCGTTGTAGAAGACGATGCGGCGGTTCAACTCGAAGTTGTCGGCAGCCGTGGCCAGGTTGCGCGAGGCGACACGGGAATCGTTCTGGCCGCAGGCAGCCAGGGCGAATACAGCAGCAGCAAGGATTAGGGTTTTCTTCATGTTCTCTCTATGGTTGGGTTATGCCGCCAGCGCAAAGCGCTTCGTGCCTTCCTTCTGAACCTTCACCACTGCACCAGCCTCCAGCCGGCGCACGGCCTCTTGTATCGCCCACGTGTACTGGCGCTTGGTCACGCGCTCCAGCAGCATTTCGTACAGGCGCATGCCCTCGTTGAGGTCCGGCAGTTCGCCGATACCGAAGCCGAGGCGGCAGTAGCCGGGGCTATCCGGGTTCTTGCAGCGCTCGGCCACGCCGATCATCGCGTTCTGCGCGGCATAGACCACTTCCAGCGCTACTTCCTTGTTGCCGGCGTTCTCGCACAGCATCTGGGTGGTGTTCAGTGCATTGACGATGGTGTGCCAGTCCTCGGGGCAGCCAGTGCCTCGGGTCATGGATCGGATGGCGCCATGCAGGGAAATGAGGATGCTGGCGCGCTGGTGGTCGGGCAGCGGGCGGTCGCTCTCGTAGAGCAGCGGCAGCACGTCCTTGCGGATCTCACGCGGCTGGTACTTCTTGTCGCGCTTCTTCTTGGTCGTGGCCATATCAGATTTCCTCTTCAATCCAGCCTGCGTCACCCTTGCCTGCCGGGTAGACGAACTTGAAAACCAGCGGGTAGAGCGCGGCGGCTACCTTCATCTTGGCCCGCGCATCGTCCTCGATCATTGCCTTGGCACCCTTCACATCCCGCATCTCCAGGATCCCGGCGTCAGTCATCACCGCGAAATCGACCGTGATGGAAGTGTTCTTGGCGAGCATCAACTTGACGCCCTCGAAGTTCCACCACAGCACGGCGCCGGCCAGCTTCTGCTGGTCGAGATAGACGGCATACCGGGTCTCGGTTTTATTCATCGTGCCGCGCGGCAGCCTGCCCTTTGCCTGATTGCGCTTCAGCACCGCGGCGGCGCGGTCGGCTTTCGACTGAGCGGCCGGCGCCGCCGGCCTGGGCTGGCGCGCCTGGTGCGCGGCCAGTTGTTCTGGCGTCCAGCGAATGGCGGCTGTCATGCCTTGGTTTCCCATTGCAGGCGCTTGCGGAGGTCGACCGGCCGGAGGGTGGCCGCGTCCAGAATGGTGAAGTCCCGCCCGCGCAGCCAGCCGCCTGTATCGATGTAAAGCACGTTGCCGAGGCTCGTGAAGCGCTCCACCGGCGTATGACCGACCACCACCGCAAGCACGCCGCCCACGGTCTCGTGCTCCATTGCCGTGATGCGGTCGCGCGACCACTGCGCCAGGTCGATGATGCTGTCGCGCACGTTCTTGGAGAGGGTCCGATCCTCCAGCGCGCCCGTGAACTGCTGCCATGACGGGAACGGGCAGTCTGCGTGGACGATGCCCACCAGGCCGGCGTCGGTCTTGATCTCGATAGCGATCGGCAGCGCAGCGAAGGCTGCGGCGATCTCCAGCTGAGTCTCGCGCGGGTTGGCGACGTTCCACCCGCTCACCGTTCGCCGCGTAGTTGCTGGTCATCATGTGGCCGTTCGGCCAGCGGATTGCCATATCCTCATGGTTGCCGCACACAGCATGGAACCAGGGCCGTGCCAGCCACTCGAGCGCGAGGTCGCTTTCCGGGCCCCGGTCGACCAGATCGCCGACGCTGAACAGCCGGTCGCGAGCCGGGTCGAAGCCGATGTCGTCGAGGTGCGCCTGCAGGCGGCTGAAATGGCCGTGGATGTCACCGACGATGAGATCGCGCCCTCTGGTGTTGCGCTCGAAATGTTTGATCATGCTCCCTTGCTCCTATCCACTGACGGCGCTGGGCCGCCTGCTCTTCCGATACGGCCACGTGCTTGTCGCAGGCCCGCGCTTCGGCGCCGATCCAGCGCAGCGCCAGCGTTTCTTCCAGGCACCGGCCCATTCCAACCCGGGCATGCGCCCTGTCGCTGGCCTCCAGGTGCGCCTCTCCGGCACTGGTGCGGGGCTTCAAAGTGAAGTGCTGGCACGTAATGCATTGGTTGCTCATGCCGCCTCCTGCTCTGATGGGTAGAAGAAAGCGAGGATCCGGGCATGCATGGCTTCGTCGCACTCTGTCTCTCGCAGGAGCTGCTGGCGCCATGGGCCTTCCCCGGCGCGCTTGAAGACGCGGACCTTGAACGACATGAACAGCTCGCCCTCGCCCTCCTTCCAGACGAGGCTCAGTTCGGCGGCTTTCGCCTTGATCCCCTCGATGCAGTTCCACCACTCGGCGGCAGCCTGCGTCGGCATGGCTGGGCCGGCCGGCTTGCCGGCGGCAGCGGCAGCAGCCTTAGCGGCCTGCTCCCGCGCCGTGCGAATCATCCCGAGGATGTAGCCCGCATTGGGCTTGTCACCCGGCTTCTTCATCCCGAACACTTCCACCGCCTCGGCGATCTCCTGGTCGGACACGGCGAGCCGGACCATCTCGATCACGTCGGCGTGGTTGCTGGTCACGGTCATGCCGTAGGTCTTGCGCAGCAGGATGGCCAGCTGCACGGGCCGCGGGTTTTCCTCGCCAGTCGTTGCGTTCAGCAGGTGTGATGTGGCGGCGAGCGCAGGCTCGCCGGGGATCATCACATCAGGAATCCGGGTAGGGGTATCCGGTATCAGGGATCCGGAATCAGGAATCAGCCCGGCTTGTTCCTGCGAAGGTGGTGCCTCGTCTGGTGCCGGCACCGGAAAATCCAGTGCTGGCACCAGAGCCTGCGCCGGCGCTGGAACAGAATCCGGTACCTGCACCGGAATTTCCGGTGCTTGGCCCGGTGCAGGGATGGTGCTTGCCGCCTCCTTGATGTGCGGATTCTGGTGCTTGCCCCAGTTCACCACCTGGATATACCGCTTTCCACCGACCTCGTAGCGCTCAATGAAGCCGCTGGCCGCCAGCATCGTGAGCGCCTGCTCGCAGTCCACGCTGTCGGCGGGGAATATCTCCATCTTGATCTTCTTCGGGCGGTCCTCCAGACGGCCTTCCCGGTCAGCAATAGTCCATAGCCCAATAAACAGCAGGCGTACCTCGAACGGCAATTCGACCAGTTCGTCGTTGCTAAAGAACCCCGGCTTGATGTTTCGTGCCCTAGCCATAATCAATCTTCCAATGCGGGCAGGTACGCCTTCAGGAGCGCCTGCGTCTCGGCAACCAGATCGGCCTCATCGAAGCCATACGCGGCGGCGAAGGCCTTGACGCCCATGCCGTGGATGCCGGTGTTGCCGCGGTGGTGCTCCGGGCAAAGTGGGATGGCATCGCGGTGCGCGGCGCGCTGGCCCATGCCCGTGCCCTTGCGCGGGTGATGGATCTCGGCAGGCGTCGCACCCAGGCCCAGCCGGCGGCAGCAGGCGCAGCCGAGGGCGGCGACGTGGTCGAGGTAGGTGCGCTCCGCCTTCTTCGCGCGCTTCTTCCCCTTCTTCTTGAAGGGGCTGGGAACCAAGCCGGCGGTCTGCCTCAACCAGGTGGTGGACCTGAGCGGCGTGCGGCGCTGGATTGGCTTCGAGCTGCGACCGATCACGATGCGTCCTTGACCTTGCGAGCGCGCGGCGGGCGCATCCAGGCGCCCGTCATGAAGTCCATCCAGGCGGCGTAGCCCATGAAGGTCCAGATCTGAGCGAAGATCATGCGACGCCCTCCGGGAATCCATCGTGCTGAATGCCGTCCAGCGAACGGCCCGCGGCCTTCTTGCCAAAGCGATATACGTCAGGCGCATCGTCGACGTGCATCTGCTCGCCTTGCTTAGGCGTGATGCCACCGAAATCCCACTCATTGGCGAAAAACCACGCGGCCTGTTCGGTGCGTGTCTGCGGGCCGGGAGCGTTTTCGCCCGGCGCCCACTCACCCCATTGCTTGAACAGGAACGGCACGCCGGCGGCCGAGCACTGATCGCGCAAGCTACGGGCCCAGTCGGGGTGCATGGGCCGCGCGCCAGGGCCGCTCTCGCCACCGACGATCACCCAGTGAATGCCCTGCGGCATGCCGACTGCACGCCCTTCGCGCGTGATGTGCTTCGGGAACCCGAAGGCACGGCGCATCAGTTTCAAGTCGACCGGCCCCAGCAGCGGCTCCATGGACAGGAACCGCACGCGCGCCGGCGCGTCCAGCAGCTTCGGGATGTCGCGGTCGGCCTCGGCCTGGTTGACGATGGTCGCGCCAAGCCAGACGTGCGCCGGCCAGTCGCCGTTCAGCCAGTCGATCGGCACCATGCTGCTGACGTTGCCGATGCGCTTGGTCAGCAGCAGCCAGTCGAGGTTCGGCGTGTGATTGATCAGCTCAAGCAGATCCTCGCGCCACGCCTGGTCGACCGCGTTGTCGAACACGTCGGCCAGGCTGGAGCAGAAGACGCGCTGCCGGCGGCCATGCTCGGCGAAGAACTCGGCATGCCGGTCGCTCCACGCCAACGGCTTGCGCCAGTTGGCGGCCGACGTGCGGCGCCGCGGTGCGCCCGGGCCCCAGTTCACCGCAGTGCCGCCGGCGAAGCGCGCATTGCGCGTCTCGGCGTAGCAGTGGTCGCAGCCGGGGCCGACCTTCTGGCAGCCTTCCCAGGGATTAAATGTGTGGTCTGTCCACTCGATCTTGCTGTTCTCGCTCATGCTGCGACTCCGATCTTGACTTCGCGTTTCGTCCAACTCGCCATCTCCGGCACATTGGCGCGCACCAGAGCGGCCGCCATCGGCGGGCTGACGCTGTTGCCGCACATGCGCACTTGCGCGTGCTTTGGCAGCCGCCGACCGTTGATCTCCGGCGCGATCACGTAGGAGGTCGGGAACCCCTGGGCTGCGTAGAGCTCGTGCGGCTCCAGCATGCGCATTCCGATGTCGGCGATCTGGTACTGCTCACCGGCCACGGTCACCAGGCCGAGCCGGTCCTTGGTCGGGATGGTGTGCATCGGGTCGCGGCAGTCCTGATCCTGGCCGCCCTCGCTGTAGTACTTCACAAGGAAGGCGCGGACATCGCCGATGTGCGTGCCGCCGCCGGTGATCGTGGCCACCGGCTCATCGGCAGCGCTGCCCGTGCATTCGCCGCGCAGCTTCACCAGGTTGGAGGCAACCAGACACGTGTCAGCTTTGGCTGTCAGGGTCTGCGCAGGCTCGCTGGTGTCGCGTGGTCGGCTCTGGCCGGCTCTGCCGCCGCAGCCGACTAGCTGAGCCGCAACCAGCGCGTGGTGGTCGACGGTGGTAACTGTGCTGGCCGGATCGCGCAGATTGACGCCAGGACCTTCATAGTTGCCGCCATAGTGCTTCGCCATGAAGGCGGAAACGAGCGCGTGCTTAGCGCCACCGGCGACCACTGTGCCGAGCGGCTTATCCAATCCGGGCGCGCGCGGCGCTTGGCCAGGCCGTTCGCCGTAGCCCGTCTGGACCAGCGTGGCGGAGGCCAGCGCGAAGTGCCCGCCCTTGACCTCGGCGCACTGCGTGCGCAGCGGCTCGTCGGCGCGGAAGCTGCGCTGGCCGGACGCGTTGGCGCACTCGGTCAAGATCGGCGCCGCGGCGCTGGCCGGCAGCTTCACCACATACGGATCGGCGGCATCGATGACATACCGGCGCAGGCCGCGCGCGATCCGGCGCTGCGTGGCCTCGGCCAGCGGGCGGGCGCGCTCGAAGATCGACGGGCAAGGGATCGACCAGTCTATGCACTCGGCGGCAGTGCGCCACGGCTTGCGCTGCTTCGCCTTCACCGTGGCACTGTCCGGCGCACCGTGCGTCGGCTCCGGCCAGACGATCGGCTGGCCGTCGCAGCGCGCGATCAGGAACAGCCGCTTCCGGATGGTCGGCGCACCGAAGTCGCAGGCGCGCAGTTCGCGCCATTCGACGGCGTAGCCCTTCTCATGCAGCTGGCGCACGAAAGAGCGGAAGGTGTCGCCCTTGCGCTTCGGGCACGGGTTCCCGTTGGCCAGCACCGGGCCCCACGTCTGGAACTCTTCGACGTTCTCCAGAATGATCACGCGCGGCCGGACTAGCGCGGCCCAGCGCATGGCCACCCAGGCCAAGCCGCGAATCTTCTTGTCGCGCGGCTTGCCACCCTTGGCCTTGCTGAAGTGCTTGCAATCGGGGCTGAACCAGGCGAGGCCAACAGGCCGACCCTTCACCAGGTCGAGCGGGTCCACGTCCCACACGCTTTCGCAGTGGTGTTCGGTCTGCGGGTGGTTCATGGTGTGCATGGCCACCGCCTCGGGGTCATGGTTGATGGCGATGTCGACGTGCCGGCCGAGTGCGAGTTCAATGCCGCAGCTCGCTCCCCCGCCACCGGCGAAGTTGTCCACGATGATTTCGGGCGCGATGTCGAGCAGGAATTGGTCGCGAATCATGCTGCTGCCCTCGTTACAGAGCTACGGCCGTGGCCGGAGCAGTGTTCGAGGGTTCGGCAGCCAGCTTCAGCAGTTCCTGCCACTTGCCGGTGTAAATGTCCTTGATTCTGCCGCAGACGACTAGGCGATTGGCGTCGAGCAGTTCGCGCACGCGACCGCAGACACTGGACATCTTCATGTTCGTGCGACGTGAGATTTCCTCGCGCGTCAGGCGCGTCTCCCTGGCGCTAGTAGCGCCATCGAATGCGTCGATCACCATCTGCTGGGTCGCGCTGAGATCCTTGACGGTCAAGGAGTGGTACGAGTCGAACTGCGTGCCCGAGACACGGCGGCCCGAGCGGGTGCTGTAAATTTGTTCCATCAAATCCCCCGGAATTTCGGCAGCGATACCCCACCTATTGGTGGGGCCGCCGCCCTGTTTGGTGCGTACCCGCTTCCATGGAACAATTGAGAGCCCTCACCTTCTCAACAGCCCAACGAAAGGGGTACGCATGGAAATCGAAAACGCTCGGTCCACCGCAACCAAGCTTCTTGCTCTCTTGCTTGAGCGCCAACCCAACATGCTTGATGCCCAGTCTGGTGTCGGCATCGGCAATGGCGCCGACGTGGCAAAGTTCTGCTCAGACTTTGTAGAGGCCTACGCGACGTACTTGGTCAATCGAAGCAAGTAACGGCGTTCAGCGCCAGGAAGGCCTCGGTCAAGATCTTCCTGGCACTGTCAAGCTCTTCATTGCTCGCGGGCCCACGCGCGAGATCGCAGAGCAGCCCCGCAATCAGTGAACTCTGCTGCGTCGTCAATCGGTCCGCAGCCGTCCAAGTCTTTGCCCCGGTGAGCGGATCCACCTCACGCTGGACATCCGCTCGGCCCAAATGGATATGCACTTCCTTTGTTGCGGACTTTTCTCCCGATGCGAGCGGGGAAGGATTGAGTCCGATCTCTCCGTAGTTGCGCGGGACCTTCGTGCCAGTTGCGAGGCACTCGACCAACACCTGCAGTGCCTCGCTCGTACGGCACGAGTACGTCTCGATTGGATGGGCCTTCCTGCCGGGCGCGAACAGTGCGATACCGTAGGACGTGCCCTGAATGTCGATGGCAATCGTGCAGCCGTCGCGAGGGAAATCGTCGGTGAGGTAGATCGGGTGGGGCTTCTTTACTGGCATTAAAAACTCCTAAACAGGTTTCGGCGCGCTGCGGTCAGGCAGCCTTCATTGCCTCGATTTGCGATTCCAGCTCGCGGATGCGGCGCTCTTCGCTCGTTTCGCGGCTGGTGACGAAGCCGCAGACGCTGTCTTCGTACTGGCGAATGGCCCAGTTGCCGCAGAGGGCCTGGAACTTGATGCGGAAGTCGAACGGCAAGTACTTCTTCCCGCTCAGGATGTTGGAGAGGTGCGATTTCGGCATGCCCAAGATGGCCGCTGCGTCCGAGATCGAATAGCGGACGCGACGCTTCGCCCAGCAAAGGACCGTTGCATCTGCCTCGTGGCGCAGGCGTGCGATCAGGAAATCCGCAACCATCTGAGGCTCTCCCACGACTTCGAAAAACGGCATTTCTCGTTGCATCGTTCGCTCCCCCACACAAGTTCCACTTGTTCCGCCTAGCGTTCCACGTACCCACCAGCGTCAAATGAAGGCGTCACATCGGACGCCTCAATGAAAACTGCGAACCGCCTACTTCTTCCGCGTTCTGCTCGACGTGCCGACTGGCGGCTGGGTGTCGTCGGATTTGGTGGTTGGATCGTTACTAGTTGCGAGTTCCGGCCAGACGGCTGCCCAATCGTCCCGGAGGTCTTTGCGCCGAACCGCTCCATGCGATTCGCGCTCGATGGCAACACACAGTTCGCAGCGGAACTTCTGTTTGGCGCTACGGGCCTTTCGCATGTAGCCCTCAGACGTGCCACAGCGCGCCGCAAAGTCGGCGCGATCACGCTTGTCTAAGCTGTTGAGGTAGAAGATGAGCTTGTCCATGCACCGTATATTACTTGATGGTAATGGCAAGTCAATACCTTTTGGTGTTTTACCTTGAGGTAATTGATTGAGACAATTTCGGGATGACTGAATCCGACATGAACCCGCGTAGCCTCAGGCTTGCAGAGTTGATCCGACTGCACTTCGATGACACGCAAGCCGCCTTTCTTGACGTGATCGGCGGCAATCAAGGGGAACTTTCGCTTCTCGTCAAAGGCAAGAAGTCGTTTGGCGAAAAGAAGGCAAGGAAGATCGAAGAGAAGGCTGGACTGGTGCCGATGAGCCTTGACGCCCCCGCAGGGGCGCCTTTCTACGCATCAGAAAAAGTCAATCCCAAATCTGGTGCAACTCAGATTGAAACAAGACTTAATGAGTGGTCTGCAGCAGCCGCTTACAATGGCCCGGGCGGCACATCGGGGGCATTGGAGTCCACGGTCGGGGAGCCGCTTCGGTTACGACAAAGCAGGGATATACCAGTGGTTGGGGAAGCGCAGGGCGGGCCAGATGGTTACATCAGCATCAACGATTACCCGGCTGGCCACGGAGAAGGCTGGATCACGCTCTATAGCGCAGACCCGGGAGCCTATGGGTTGAGGGTTCGCGGCGACAGCATGCGGCCACGGATCAAGAGCGGCGAACACATTGTTGTCGAGCCTGGGATGGAAGCTCAGCCGGGCGATGACGTGGTCGTCAAATTCCTTGATGGAAGCGCCGTGGTCAAGGAGCTTCTATGGGTCAGGGATGACGAAGTCTGCCTCGGCTCCATTAACAACGGAATCCCGCCGATTACCAGGACGATAGACACAATCCTGTCGATCCATCGTGTCGCCGCCATCATCCCGCGCGGCTCACCTCTGTACCGATCGGCAACCTAAGCTGCTGTAGCCCCTCCCAGCCAAGCCCACCCTTAGCGGTGGGCTTTTTGTTGCGCGGAAGATACGCATTGCTCGATCAATATTACTGCGCCATCTTCGTCCCTCGAAAATAAATTACCGTTTGGTATTGCAAAGTAAATTACTGTCAAGTAATCTACATCCATCGACGCACCACCCGGTGCGTCTCAGCAGATGGAGAGCAGCATGTCGCCGTCCGAGATTGTCAGCAGGATCCCCCCAGGTGAACGGACCCGCCTTCTGATTGCTTTCATTGCGATCGATCGCGAAGACCGTGGCATGGCGCAGGACGCGCGCCAGCTGATGCAGTTGGCTCGATACACCGATCTGCGTGACTCGACCGTTGTGCAAGCCAACGGAACTGTCGAACAAGACCAGGCTGCCAAGCCGGGCGCCGCCCCCATCCGCCAAAGTCACCGAGCCATGGGCTCCGGGGGCATCCACACCCTGCGCGGGCGCGATTTGGCCGCGCTGCAGGAGCGAGCCCGTGCGCTGGTCAGCAAAATCGACAGCCATCGCAGCCCGAGTGTTGGTCGGCCGCGGGCGAACCCGGCCACGGGCGAGCACATCCTTGAAGTCCGCTACTACGGGGTGTGAGGCGCGCCATGGCAACCGTAACCATCAATCACAACGGCACCACCCTCACGGTGTCCGGCTGCTACTGCCGCGGCTATGACGCCACGCTCGAGCAGCCGGGCGAGCCCGAAGCCTTCTGCGTGGACAACATCACCGACTCTGGTGTCGATGTCACCCACCTGCACGACCTGGAAGAGATTGCTGGGCTGGCGCTGGAAGCCCACTTGGACAACGAGGCCTACGAAGCGAGCGAGGCAGCTGATCGCCAGCGCGAGGAACGCCGATTCTTCTGCGGGGCGACGGTATGAAGGCGGCAATCACAAAGGGGCCATGGCGCGTCGAGCCATTCGTCGTCGACGGCGAAACCATCTCCATCCAAGTTCGCGGCCCCGCCAGAGACGACAACGCGCGCGGGCTCATCTTGGCCGGAATCTCGTTTGCATCCGATAAGTCGCAGCGGATTTGCTATGTCGAAACCGAGGCTGAGGCGCTGGCAAATGCGCGCGCAATCGCCGCATTTCCCGAGGTTCTGGCCGCGTTGATTGCCATGCTCGGCCACCACAGTGGCGTGCCAGTGGCGGCGGATCAGCAATTGCTCGACGCTGCCGAAGCTGCCGTTGCCAAAGCCTTGGGAGAACAGCGATGACCGCAGAACAAGCAGCGATCCGCCCAGGCCATTCGCGAAAGCCTGCAGCGCGAACTGCTGCGCGAACTCCAACTGGCCCACCGGATCATCCTCAACGCGCTCGCAGTCATGACGCCCGAGCAGAAATCGGAGTGGGCCGCCAGGAACATCCTGAGCGGCAATGACAGCGAAGGCACCACCCGCGCCCACGAGCGCGAGGCCGTCATCGCCAAGGCTCTCGGGAGAGCAGCGTGAATCGGAACAACCTGCGCGAGATCCAGGCTCGGAACCGCGCCCTCCTCTACTACGTGCTCGGCTTGTTCGCGGTGGTCGCGGCAGCGCACGAAATCACTTTCTATCTCGGAGGCTGAGCATGATCGCAAAGAACACGGACCTGACGAAGATCAGCACGGGAGCAAAGCTGACCCGCGCCGAGCGCGTCGACGCCGAGCTGCGCCACCTGGCCGCGATGAACCACGCGAAGTTGCGCGCCGCCCAGGCCGACCACCAGCGCCGCGGCATCTCGCCGCGCGTCGCAATCGGCTGCGCCCACATCCCCGCCGCCGTCGCCCAGACGTTCGCCTATATCAAAGTGGCCTGACCACCCGCCATTCAAAGAGGAATCCATGGGAGCACCCGAAATCGAAGTTCTGGACCCGGTCCGAGCTGAGCCGGCTACCGGCCTTACGCTGTATGACGCCATCGAAGCTGGTCTGGCTGAGTTGCGCGTGGCCAGTGCTGAGGTCTTCGACGTGAAGACCCCGGTCGGCAACAAGGCTGCCCGTGAGTTCGTGCGGCGCTGCGTGACCACGCGCACCGCAGCGGACGAGGCCTACACGGCCTGGAACCGGCCGATGTTGGACGCGCAGAAATGGGTACGCAACAAGCGCGACGAGATCGTCGCAGCAGTGAGGGCGATCGAGACGCCCGTCTACGACCAGGTCAAGGCGGATGAGCGCCGTAAGGACGAAGAGCGCATCGCCAAGGCCCGCGCCGAGAGCGCGCGGATCGGGACGCACCAAGCCTGCCTGAATGCGATCACCACGCTGCCGAAGGAATACCTGAGCGCCTCTGTGGCTGACGTGGCCGCCACGATCCGCGATCTGGAATCGCCGGAATACCTGGGCCAGCGCAACTGGGAGGAATACGCCGACCAGGCCAAGGAGGCAGTCGACACCGCCCTCTCCACCCTTCGCGTACACCTGGAGAACGCCAAGGCACGCGAGGAACTGGCTGCCATGCGCGCCCGGCAGGAAGCAGAGGCCGCCGCCCGCCGCGCCGAGGAAGCCAAGGCTGAGGCCGAGCGCAAGCGCGCGGCCCGCCTCAAGGAGCGCATCCACGCAATCGAGACTGCCCCGACGACCTGCATCGGGCTGGGCGTGAAGCAGATCCAGCAGCGCATCGACGCGCTCGCCGCCGAAGCCGCGGACGACTTCGCCGAGTTCCAGGCCGAGGCCGGCGCCGCCATCGAAGCCGCGCTGGGCAACCTGAACACCATGCTGGAAGCCGCGCGGGATGCCGAGGAACTGGCCCAGTTACGCGCCGACAAGGCCCGCCGCGAGCGCGAGGAAGCCGAAGCCATCGCCGCTATCAAGCGCCAGCACGAAGAAGCCGAGGCCCGCGAGAAGGCCCGCGCCGCAGCAGAAGCGGAGCAACGCCAAACCGAAGCCCGCGCCGCCGAGGAAAAGCGCCAGCGCGAGGAAGCCGCAGCCCGCCGCCGCGAGCAGGAAGCCGCCGCGGCCGCCGCGCAGCGCGTGCGCGAGCAGGCCGGTTCGCTGCTGGCCCTGCTGGTCGAAGCTCGCGCCCATGTGCCGGCCGGCGACCTGGCCGACCGCATCGACGCCACCATCGCCGCCGCGACCGGAGCCCAGCAATGACCTCCATTCCGATGAAGAAAGTGCTGCTGCCTGAATCGCGCCTGTCCGCAGCAAAGCCGTTGCTCGGCTTCGACTACGACGGGCACCTCTACCACGTGCTGGCCTTTGACTTCGGCGACGACGGCGCCGCCCTTGGCATCTGGCGCGAAGGTGACAACTTCTGCGCGCGCATCACTCTCGACTCGCTGGCCGCGTTCCACGCCGAAGCCCGCGCAATGCATATCGACGGCAAAGCCTGACATGACCACCAACCAAGTCCCGCACGTAGAGACCACCCTGACGCCGGCGCCGGCCGGCGGCATGGGCCCGATGTACACCGCGCTGGCTAAGGCGCAAGGCGCCTTCCAGCCCATCGAGAAAAACCGCTCTGTCACGATCGAGATCAAGGACAAGGACACCAACAAGCGGATCGGCTCCTACGATTTCCGCTATGCAGACCTGCAGGAGATCCGCGCCAAGACCACGCCGGCGCTGTCCGAGAACGGCCTGTGCCTGTTCCAACTGGTGACCGAGGAAGGCGGAGGCACGGTCATTCGCACGGTGCTGGGCCACTCGACCGGCGCGGAGATCACCGCAGTGGCGCGCCTGTACCGCGACGACCGCGACATCAAGAAGTTCGGCGCCGCCATCACCTACCTGCGCCGGTACATCGTGAGCGCCATGCTGGGCGTGGCTGCTGACGACGACCTCGACGAGGACCGCGAGCCGAACGCAGGCACCAACGCGTTGCCGGCGGCGGAAGAGCACCCGGGCATGCGCGACGCGACGACCATCGGCGAACTGAGCAAGGTCATGGGCGCGCTGGATAAGGCGGAGAAGGCCAAGTACTCCGACTATTTCAACCAGCGCATGCAGGAACTGCGCGCGGCTACGCAGGAGGCAGCGTGATGGGCACCCGCATCCATCTCGCGCTCGACGTGAAGGGCTTTCTGGCCAACGCACCGAAGCGCCAGTACCGCGGCATGTTCCGCGACGACGACGGCCGGCAAATGACGCCGGACGAGGCGAAGCACCACCTGCTCGACGCGCTCGCCGCCGGCAATGAGTTCCTGCCCATCGGCAAATGCGACAACTTCGACCCGAAGAGCGGATGCCTCGGCCACCCGGTCACGGAGGAAGCATGCGGATCGTAAATTGCAGTCAGGGGAGTCCTCAATGGCTGGCCGCCAGAAGCGGAGTTTGCACCGCCAGCATGTTCCGCGTCGCTCGGTCCAAGCTGCGCAACACGCAGCAGCCGACCGAAGCCGCGCTGGACTATGCCTTCCGCCTGGCGGTCGAGATCCTGAGCGGCGAAGCCCTGGACGACAACTTCGAGACTTGGGCCATGCGCCGCGGTCATGAACTGGAGCCGGACGCGCGCATCGCGCACCAGGCCGACATTGGCGTCTACGTGCAGCCGGTCGGGATGGTCCTGTCCGACGACGGCAAGTTCGGCGCCAGCGCCGACGGCTGGATCCAGGGCGACGGCGGCGCGGAATACAAGTGCCTGATCGCGCCGGGTGAGCTGCGCACGACGCTGATCGGCCACGACCTGGCGAAGTACACGGACCAGGTGCAGGGAAACCTGTGGTTGTCCGGCCGTGCCTGGTGGGACTTCTGCATCTACTGCCCGCCCATGAAGGCCGCCACCGGCAAGGACTTCTTCCGCTGGCGCATCCAGCGCGACGAGGAATACATCGAAGCCATGGTTGCCGACCTTCTGGAGTTCGACTACCTGGTGCAAGACAACGTGGCCGAGCTGCGCAAGCTGGCCGCCTGAACAACACGGAGACCGAATATGTGGTTTCGCAATCTCACCCTTTACCGCCTCACTGACTTCCAACTGAGCGCCGAAGAACTGGCAGAGGCATTGGAACAGCACGCCTACACGCCGTGCACGGATCTGGAAATGTCCTCGCAGGGCTGGATTCCGCCTCGCGACGGCGGCAGCCTCGTACACAGTGTCAACGGCCAGATGCTGATCACCCTGTGCATCGAGAAGAAGCTGCTGCCGGCGGCCGTGGTCAAGGAAGCCGCGCAGGCGCGCGCCGCAGAGGCTGAAGAGCAGCAAGGCTACAAGCCTGGCCGCAAGCAACTACGCGAGATCAAGGATGCCGTCACCGATGAACTGCTGCCCAAAGCATTCAGCATCCGGACGAAGATCGCGGCCTGGATCGACCCGGCCAACGGCTGGCTGGCGATCGACGCGCCGAGCAGCACGAAGGCTGACGCGCTGACGGGCTACCTGTTCAAGTCTGTCGACAAGCTTGAACTGGTGACCCTTCGAGTCAAGCATGCACCGGTAGCCGCCATGACGGAATGGCTCGCGACCGACGCGGCCCCGGCCGGCTTCACGATCGACCAGGATGCTGAACTGCGCGCCACTGGCGAGGGCCGCGCCACGGTGCGCTATGTGCAGCACACCCTGGAATCAGAGGACGTGAGCCGCCACATCGCCGCCGGCAAGCGCTGCACCCACCTGGCCATGACGTGGAACGACCGCGTCTCTTTCGTGCTGACTGAAGGGCTCACGCTCAAGCGCGTTGCCGCACTGGATGTCCTGAAGGAATCGGCCGGCTCGGCAGAGCAGACCGCAGACGAGGCCTTCGATGGCGATTTCCTGCTGATGGCAGGCGAACTCGCCCGCCTGCTGTCTGATCTCGTGTACGCGCTGGGCGGCGAGCAGGTGCCCGAGGCGCCAGACGACCTGGTATCCGCCGCGGAGGACGCTGAGTCGCCGGCCGCCACCGACGCGGACCCGCTCTACCCCCAGGCTGTGGAGGTGGTCCAGAAGGCGAAGCGGGCCAGCATCTCACTGGTACAGCGGCATCTGCGCATTGGATACAACCGCGCAGCACGCTTGCTCGAGCAGATGGAGGGCGGCTGCATCGTGTCACCCATGGGCTCGGATGGATCTCGCAAGGTACTGGCGGGAGCCCCGGCATGACGACGAAGCCCTGGAAGGTCTGGACACCCGAGGAAGATGCTTTGCTGCGCCAACACTGGGCGGACAAAGAGCCCACCAAGCGGCTAGCCGCTCGATTCCCTGGCCGGACCGCCGCCGCCATTTTGAAGCACGGCTACGTGGCCCTCGGGCTGGGCCCGCGTGACTGCGGACGCGAGAGCTTCTCCCCGGTCTGGGAAGGTGTGAAAGGCGTGCTGGCCGGCGGCAAGATGATGACGTCCCGAGAACTGGCCGAAGCACTGAAGGTCACGCCGCACGCGGTGCAAGAGTGCATGCGCGATCGCCACGGCACCGACGTTCACGTCGGAGGCTATGCCAAGGTGGCTGCCCATTCCACGCGGGTCAACCGCTGGAAGCTGGGCGCTGGCCCGGACGCGCCCCTACCACACCGCAAAACGAAGAACGAGGTGAACCGCGAGTACTCGCGCCGCATGCGGAAAGACCCGGAGTACTGCGCACGTCAGAACCAGCTCGCGCGCCTGCGCTACGCCGAGAAGAGGGGGAAGCTGATCCGCCCCGACGCCGCGGTCGTTTGGCTGAAGGAGGCGCCCCAGCACGACGCTCAGCCGCTCCGGGCAGACGACTACCGGGATGCCGCCTGCCTGGCGCATGTGCGCGCCGGCGCGGCCTTCCCTCAGGCCGGCGCCGGACTGCTCAATGCGCGGCGCGCCACGCTACACGGTGCGCCATGAGCGTGTGCCTCATATCCCTGATCGTGACCGCGCTGGGCCTTCTGATCGCCATGGCGGCCGGCCTGAGAGCCCAGCACAACTTCATGAAGAAGTTGGCCCAACCCATCGAGGACAACAAACAATGACCAAGAAGAACGAAAAGCAGCCAGATCGCGAGGCGCTTCTGCTCCAGGCTGCGGACTATCTGAGCATGGATGGCGCCTTCATGAGCTTGGCCGACGCGCTGCGGGCAGCTCGCATGATCAGGAAACTGGCAAGGGGAGAAGCCCTGGCGCAGCAACCGCAAGGCGAGGCGAGGCAGGCGCCGAAAGACTGCCAGCATGGCTATGGCGACATCTGTGCGGCCGGCGCGCGCGATGGCGTGGTGTGCCCGGAAGATTCGTGCGACATCGACGATGGCATCCGCGCCGCCCCGAGCGCCAGCGCGCAACAGGCGGATGACATGGAAGCCTTCGATGCATGGGCCGAAGACTTCGTGTGGTTCGGAAAGCAATCGAAAGCGGCCGCACGGGATGCGTGGATTGCTTGCGCTTCTCGATACGCCGCCCCTGCGCCGAGCGCATCGCCTGCCGCGCTGACGGTGCGGGTACAGCACGACATGATATTCATCCTCAATGTACTGGAGGACGTGAGCGCGGCCATGCCGCCGTCGGCCGCTCACCGCATCACGACCGGCAAAGCCATCGAAAAGGCCCGCGCCCTGCTCGCCGCAGCGCCTGCCGACCAGGATGCGCGCGATGCGGCGCGGCATCGGGCGACCATACCGGAAGGGTGGGACATTGAAACGGTCAGCGGTGCGTTTTCGACTGTGCGCTATGTCCTTGGCGTCCCCGCTGCGATGGCCGGAACCACGCCGAATCAGCATTGGCAGGAAATCATAGCCGCCATTGCCGCATGGCCCCTTGTCGGGGACGTTCTGAACCGAAAGCGGGGGGAAGCGGCACTTCGCGCTCAGTCCATTCCCCTCAATGAGAATGCCAAGCGCTTGTCCGGCCTACCCTATCAGGTGCTGTTCAACGCCATAGCTGCGGCGACAACGGCGAAGGGCAATATTGGCATTTCCATCATCGAATTCCGCAAATCCATCGACGCCGCCATGAGCGCCAAAAAGGAGGGGGGATATGTATGAATGGCACGAAGTAGCTTTGTTGACGGTCTTCTTCGGCGGACTTGGGTTCGTCTTCGGATATTCGTATGGTCGCATGAGCGCCAGCAAGGAGGGTGCGTGATGCGACGGCGAGCAATGAGCCGGCAGGAAGTCCGTCACGTGGTGGCGGCGGTCATCATCAATGGCCCGACACATCGCCAACAGTTCCGCGAAGCGTGGGAGATGTTGTGCCTGATGGCTGGCAGCGTCGGCGGCGCGATCGGCCTCATCTGCATTGCGCTTCGGTGGATCTGGCGCGTTGTGCGACTGTTGGCGCTTCCAATCACGCTGCCAATCCTGACTTGGCACTACAGGCATGTCCGCATCAGGTCCATCAAGAAGGCGCGCGCGGCTAGAGATGACTGGAAACGAACAAGAGCAGAAATGCGCGCACGAATCCACAAGTTTGGAGACGAACTGAGCGCCACGCCACCAGCGGGAGAGCCGCGTTGACGGCCCGCGCCTACTACAACCTATCGCCTGTATGCAGCAGCAAGCAGAACGAATCATTGAATTGACCCGCCATACCTGGCGGATTGGAGAGAGCAAATGAAGAAGCGCCTGGACGAATGGCTGAAGTCGCAGTTCGACCCACCCCCAGCTATCCGCACTGCGCGTTTGTGGGTCCGCGACGGCAAGATCTACCCGCCACCGGTGAAGGTCGGCCGGGCCTACTACGTGGAGGAAAATGCCGTCTTCCAGAACGGCATTGCCCGCCCTTCTCTCGCCAGCCGCATCCCACAATAACAAGCCATGGCAGCCCGTCCACGCATCCGCAAGCGCGCACACTTCCCGCCCAACCTCCACGAGCCCCGGCCTGGCTATTACGTTTGGCGCGATCCGCGCGACGGCAAGACGCACGTGATCGGCAGGGTGCCGGCGGCGCAGGCCATCCACGAGGCTCTGGAGGCGAACTTGGTGGTCGAGCGGGGTGCGGTCCAGCGCTCCCTTGCGGAGCGAGTTTCAGCTGGCAAGGAAACCGTCGCGCAGTTGATCGAGAAGATGCCGACCGACGGGGTGAAGCACTCCACTGTGGTCGCGCGGAACGGCTTTGACCGGGTGATCAGCAACGCCATCGGGCACATCGAATGCGCAGCGCTGACCACCAAGGACATTGCCGACATGCTAGAAGCCATCAAGGGAAAAGGCACGTTGGCCTATGCCAAGAAGATCCGGACGCGCATCACCACGATTTGCACGAAGGGCATTGCCCTCGGCTGGATGGACAGGAACCCGGCCGCGGTGACCGAGAAGATCAAACACAAGGTGATCCGGCGCCGTATGACACTGGCCGAGTTCCACGCGATCCTGGCCAAGGCGCCGGAGGTCGCGGACTGGCTGCCGAATGCGATGCTGCTGGCGCTGGTTTCGGGCCAGGATCGATCGACCGTGGCGCGGTGGGAACGCACTTTCGTCAAGGGTGATGTCGCTGTACTACAGCGGTCGAAGACCGAGGTGCGGATTGCCATCCCTACGGCATTGCGGATGGATGTCATCGGCATGTCGCTGGCCGACGTGATCGTGCGCTGCAAATCGACAGGCGTGGTCAGCAAATACCTGATCCACCATCTCAGGTCTATCGGCGGCACAAAGCGGGGCGACCCGGTGCGCCTCAGCACCGTCTCGACTGCCTTTGCCGAAGCCAGGGAGCTGGCCGGCATCCATGGAGACGACGCGCCGACATTCCATGAAATCCGCAGCCTCTGCAAGCGGCTCTACATGGAACAGGGTGGCATCGATACCAAGGCGCTGCTCGGGCACATGAGCGATGCGATCGCGGATCTCTACGCCAACAATCGCGGCTTGGAACCGATCAAAGTGAGCATCAATGCTGCGTAGGTTTTGAACGAATTTTGAACAACTGTTGAACAGCTACCCGCTAACCCGCGCCAGCATTGGGAAATAAAAAAACGCGCCGTCCCTGAGAGAGAACGGCGCGGCGCCTAAATCAGAAAGCGTGATGGTCGCACGCCTTCTTTAACCGCCGGACCCACGTCCCGGCGGGGGTGACCAGGAGAGTCAGGCCACTTTCTTGTCTTCGAAGAACTGCTCATCTTCGGTCGATCCCTTCAGCGCGGTCGTCGACGACTGGCCGCCTTCGATGGTCTGGGTCACGGCGTCGAAGTAGCCGGTGCCGACTTCGCGCTGGTGCTTGACCGCGGTGAAGCCCTTCTCGGCTGCCTTGAACTCGGCTTCCTGCAGTTCCACGAACGCGCTCATCTGGTTGCGGGCGTAGCCGTAGGCCAGGTTGAACATTGAGTAGTTCAGCGAGTGGAAGCCAGCCAGCGTGATGAACTGGAACTTGTAGCCCATGGCGCCCAGTTCCTTCTGGAACTTGGCAATGGTGGCGTCGTCCAGGTTTTTCTTCCAGTTGAACGACGGCGAGCAGTTGTAGGCCAGCATCTTCCCCGGGAACTTGGCGTGCACGGCTTCGGCAAACTTCTTGGCGAACTCGAGGTCCGGCTTGCCGGTTTCGCACCACACCAAATCCGCCACTTCAGCGTAGGCCAGGGCGCGCGAGATCGATTGCTCCAGGCCGTTGCGCACGCGGTAGAAACCTTCCACGGTGCGCTCGCCGGTGCAGAACGGCTTGTCGTTCTCATCCACGTCCGAGGTCAGCAGGTCGGCGGCCTCGGCATCGGTACGGGCGATCACCAGGGTCGGCACGCCCGAGACGTCGGCGGCCAGGCGGGCAGCGGTCAGCTTGGCCACGGCTTCGCGGGTCGGCACCAGCACCTTGCCGCCCATGTGGCCGCACTTCTTCACCGAAGCGAGCTGGTCTTCGAAGTGCACGCCTGCGGCGCCCGCTTCGATCATCGACTTCATCAGCTCGAAGGCGTTCAGCACGCCGCCGAAGCCGGCTTCAGCGTCAGCCACGATCGGGGCGAAGAAGTCGGTGTCGCCCTTGCCTTCGCTCCACTGGATCTGGTCGGCGCGCTGGAAGGTGTTGTTGATGCGCTTGACGACTTGCGGCACCGAGTTGGCCGGGTACAGCGACTGGTCGGGGTACATCTCGCCGGCCAGGTTGGCGTCGCCGGCAACTTGCCAGCCCGACAGGTAGATGGCCTTCAGGCCGGCCTTCACTTGCTGCATGGCCTGGTTGCCGGTCAGCGCGCCCAGCGAGTTGACGAACGGCTCGGTGTGCAGCAGGTTCCACAGCTTCTCGGAGCCGCGGCGTGCCAGAGTGTGTTCGACCTGTACCGAACCACGCAGGCGCACCACGTCTTCGGCGGTGAAGTTGCGCTTGATACCCTTCCAGCGGGGATTGGTATCCCAGTCTTTCTGCAGGGCCTGGATCTGTTCTTGGCGGGTCATGGTCACTCTCCTGATGATCGGGGGATGGCTGAGAATCTCTTGATCACCTGGCCTGGGTTGCGTCGCGGTGCTGCTGCGTGGGTCGCTGTTTTCGCGTCTCAGATCATGTGTCTTATATAAGAGTGTAGAGAACGCTCCCGCGTTGCAACAACCTCGATCTGCAGTTGGCGCTTAGTTTTTTTACTTCAATGATTCAATGACTTAGCAATTTTATTTCACGATGCGGGACATGATCTTCCATCATGAGAAATGGTCTTGTGCTACGCAAACCATGTATTTTTGCGGTCCAAAACATCTTTCCACATCATGAAAAATGCGCAGGATGCGCCGCGGCCGCTAGCGCAGGCGCGCGGCTAGTAGCGCCGGTGAGGCCGGCTCCCCTTCCATATGTTCGATAAATTCCCGCACCATGGCGGCAAACCCCTCGGCGTCGGCCAGCGGCAGCCAATGGTGCGAGGGCACCGTGCGGCGCCAGAGTTGCGTGGTCCATCGATGCAGGTCTTCGGTCAGCGCCGGCTTCACATAGCGGTCATGCAGCGGCACGATCACCTGCACCGGCGCATGGGCATGACGCTGGCGTGGGGCGCGCAGCACGGGCAGGAAGTTGGCGCGGTACAAGCGCACACCGTGGCTGCCGTCGGCGCTTTGTGTGGGACTGGGCGCCGTGCGCAGGTTCTCGGTCAGGCGCAGGTAGCGCGGCCACGCACGGCCCAGCCACAGCCGCCAGGTCAGTTCCGGCAGCCACGGCAGGTGGAAGGCGCCGATATACCAGGATGCCGCCAGCTGCCGCAGCGTCTTGCCCAACGCGGCCAGCGACCGCTGCCCGCGCAGTTCGCGCAGGCCGATTGCCGCATGGTCCAGGCATGGGCCGGAGCAAGAGGTAAATGAGGCGATGCGCCCCTGCAGCCGTGCATCGGTGACGAACTCCCAGCTCTGGATCGACCCCCAGTCATGACCCACCAGGTGCACCGGGCGCTGCGGCGAGACCGCGTCGATGACTGCGATGAAGTCATCGGCAAGCTGCTGCAGCCGGTAAGCGTCAGTCGCACGCGGCGCGGTTGAGCGCCCCGCCCCGCGCACGTCATAGGCCACCACATGGAAGCGCCCCGCCAGTTGCGCCGCCACGCCGTGCCAGACCTCGCTGCTGTCGGGATAGCCGTGCACCAGGACGATGGTGGGCCGCCCTGGCCCGGGCTCCCCCCAACTTGTGGCGGACAGCCGCACGTCGCCGGCGTGGATAAAGAACTGCTGGGGAAAGACCTGCGGCTGCAGGGATTGCGGAGCATTCATGGCCGTCGATTCCATTGGTCGATGTCATCGCCGGTGATGCTACGCAAAAGCAATCAGCGCCGCGAATGGGCGCCGTCTGTTTGAAACGAGCCGGGGTTCAGGTCGTTGGACGGCCGCGCTCATCACCCGGAAGCAATTGTGCTGGCGTCGACCAACATGGAAACCTGCTCCTGGCAGAACCCGAGGTAGGCGCGGACGATCGCGGACGGGTGGCGGTGCGAGGGATAAAGCAAGCTGATCTGTTGTTCTGGCATCGGCTCTCCGGGCAATAGCACAAGCAGTCTTCCGGCGCGAATCGCCGACGCGGCAAGGAAAGGCGGAAGCTCGGTGACGACCTCGCCCGCAAGGGCGCGGCTGCGCAAGTGCGTGTATTCGTTTGTGGCCAGCACGCTCCTGGGCGCGACCGTCTGCTCGCCCAGGCGCCACTCGCCGGGCGCATTGGCGCCCAATGCCCAGACCGCGCAGGGAAACCGGTGCAGCGCCTCGACAGACTCGGGCATGCCCAGCCGGTCAATGAGCCCTGGGCTGGCAACCAGGACATGGCGATAGGACAATACGTGCCGCGCAACCATGGACTCATGGACAATCGGGCCCACGCGCAGGGCCACATCGATGCCGTCTTCGACCAGATCCACGCGCCGCTCGGTCGTGTAGACATGTGTGCGGATATCCGGATAACGCTGCTGGAATGCCGACAGCAACTCCCACCACGGCTCAAACCCCGGCGGCAACGACAACCGTAGCCGCCCCTTCAGCCGGGCCTGGTCGCTGATCACGGCCTGTTCGGCCTCCACCAGGGCCTCGATGCCGCGGCCCGCGTGCTCGTAAAGGCGTGCGCCGGCATCGGTCAGCCGTGTGCCGCGCACGGAGCGCTCCAGCAACTGCACGTTCAGCTGCCGTTCGAGCTCCCGGATCCGGCGGCTCAACGTCGGCAACGGAACACCCAGGCGTTCGGCCGCCGCCGACAGACTACCCGCCTGCACCACGCTGACGAACATCTGGACGGCATTGAGGTCCATGCAATCCTCTCATTTGTGAGAGCAAGATTCTAATTGATCCGCATTTTATTTCATAAATGATTGCCCCACACTGGGTTCAACGGCTGCCAACGGGGCAGCCTCAAACCAGAGGAGTCATTGCCATGAAAGCCTATGTCATCGAACAGCCGGGCGGGCCCGAGGTCCTGCAGATGCGGGACATCGCGTCGCCCGAACCGGGGGCCGATGAAGTGCAGATCCGCGTGCGCGCGTTTGGCGTCAATCGGGCCGAGGTCTATCGGCGTACCGGCAAGATGGGGCCGATCTCCGGACAGGTCGTTCCGGGCATCGAGGCTGTCGGCGAAGTCATCCACGATCCGGCTGGCGTGTTCCGCACCGGCCACCCGGTGGCCACGGCAATGGGCGGCCTGCAGTTCAGCCGCAACGGCAGCTATGCCGAGCAGATTACCGTGCTGCGCAGTAACGTGATCTCGCTGGACGGCACTGCACTGTCGTGGGAAGAGCTCGCGGCATTGCCCGAGGCGTACCTGACCATCTGGGGCGCGCTGGACAAGAGCCTCGCCATCGACCAGGGCCAGACGCTGCTGGTACGCGGCGCGACGGCTTCGGTGGGCCTGGCGGCAGTGGCTTATGCAAAGGCAAGCGGGCTGCGCGTGATCGCCACGACGCGCTCTCCGGCGAACCGGGAACGGCTCGAACAGATGGGCGCCGATGACGTCGTTATCGACGCCGGCGAGGTGGCAAACGCCGTGCGCGAGCTCGTGCCCGATGGCGTCGATGCTGTGCTCGAAGTGGTGGGTGCGGCCACACTGCGGGATTCGATCAAGACACTGCGCCCGTTCGGCGCGGCCACAGTGATCGGGCTGCTCGGCGGCGCGCCGGTGCTGGAGCAGTTCCACCTGACGCAGGACTTGCCCGCGGCCACGCGCTTGAACTTCTTCCCGAGCGGGCTGTTTGGCACGCCCGCGATGCCACTGGCCGATACGCCATTGCGGTGGGTCGCGCAGGAGACTGCTGCCGGACGCATGCCATCGCTACGCACCCAGACCTTTGACTTCGATGACGTTCGCCGTGCGCACAGCCTGCTGGAAAGCGACCGCGCCCTCGGCAAGCTGGTCGTCCGGATCTGATGCTGACCGGGAGAACATCTGCCATGGGTACCTTCACTCCACACCTGCGATCCGCCGCGTTGTTGGCCACGCTGCTGCTGCCGCTGGCCGCCATGGCAGGAAAGGCCGACGCGAACGAGGCGGCCAGGGCCGCCATCACACGGCAGCTGGAACGATATGAGCAGGCACTCAATGCCTCGGATATCGACGGCGTCATGCAGCTCTACGCCAGGGATGCGGCGTTCATGCCGCAGAACAGCCAGCCCGCCGTTGGCCGGGACGCGGTGCGCGACACCTATCGCCGCGTGTTTGACACGATCAAGCTCAACATCGACTTCAAGATCGACGAGATCCGTCCCGTCTCCCGCGACTGGGCCTATGCCCGCACGCGTTCCACCGGCACGGCAAAGGTTCTGGCGTCCGACCAGCCGCCGGGTCCGGAAAGCAACCAGGAGCTCTTCCTGCTGCAACGTGAAGCCGATGGCCAGTGGCGCTTCGCGCGCTACATCTTCTCGACCACCAGTCCCGCCAGGCAGCCGTGAGGAGCCGGCCGTGAACCATTGCGGCCGTGGCGCCAGCCGGTGCCAGGGCGTGGGACCGTCTTCCCATGTGGAAGACGGTCTGGATCAGGCCGCAGTCGTATCGCGTGCGCGGCGATAGGCTACCCAGTCGCCGCTGTCGATGCGCGGCAGCGTGGCCACGGCCGACTCGGCCACTGGATACAGCAGGCAGGCAACCGGCTGCCCGTCCTGCAACACGGCCCGTTCCTCGCGCACGAACAGCGTGGCCTGGCCGGGATAAACCTCTTCGATCTCGTCGAGCACCGGCAACAGCGCGTCGGCAATCTCGTAGAGATCGCCCACGACCGGCCCGCCACTGGCGTCCAGCACCAGGCCGGGATAGGTGCCGAAGTCATAGAGCCTGCCGGCCACCGTACCCGTGCCCAGCAGCGTGGGCGCGGCGATGCCGTGGCGCTGGGCGGCGGCGTTCAGGTCGTTGACCTCGCCGGCACGCAGCGTGCCGTAGACAAAGACGCGCGGCATGCTCAGTTCTCCAGCTTTTTGTCCGAGACCAGCACGCCGTCGGCATCGACGTAGATCCAGTTGCCCGGGCGCACCACGGCGCCGGGCATCAGCACCGTGACGTCGCTTTCGCCGACGTTGCGCTTCTGGCTTTTCTGCGGATGCACGGCCAGCGCGCGGATGCCGATATCGCACACGTCCAGCTCGGCGGTATCGCGGATGCAGCCGTTGACGACGATGCCGACCCAGCCGTTCTTCTCGGCCAGCAGGCCAAGGTTGCCACCCACCAGCGCGCAGCGCAGCGAGCCGCCGCCGTCGATCACCAGCACGCGGCCCTGCCCCGGCGCTTCCAGCGCGGTGCGCACCAGCGAGTTGTCTTCGAACACCTTGAGCGTCGCGGCCGGGCCGGCAAATGCGCCCTGCTTGCCGAAGGCGCGGAACACCGGCGCCATCACGCGCAAGGTGCCGTCGGCAAGGCGGTCTTCATGCGCATCGCACAGGTCGGTGGTGACGGGCTTCATCGATGGTCTCCTGATAGGTAAGAAAGAATCCGGTCGGGCCGCTCGGCCTCACTGTTGCTGGCTGGCCAGCGCCTGCGCGCGGATGGCGCTCAGCGTGGTGCGCGGCGTGATCACGTCCGGGTCCACCTGGATCTCGATCAGCGTGGATACCGGCGCGGCCAATGCCTCGCGCAATGCCGGGGCAAAGGCTTCAGTCGTGGTCACGGTGGCGCCGCGCGCGCCATAGGCGCGCGCCAGCGCGGCAAAGTCGGGGTTGTGCAGCTCGGTGCCCGAGACATGGGTCGGGTATTCGCGTTCCTGGTGCATCCGGATGGTGCCGTACATGCCGTTATTGACGACGATGAAGATCACCGGCGCCTGGTATTGCATCGACGTAGCCAGTTCCTGGCCATTCATCAGAAAGCAGCCATCGCCGGCCAGCGCCACCACGGTGCGTTGCGGGAAGGCGATCTTGGCGCCGACCGCCGCCGGCACGCCATAGCCCATCGCGCCGCTGGTCGGGGCCAGCTGGCCGCGGCCGCCGCTGGTGAACGGGCGATAGTGGAAATAGCGGTGCAGCCAGCCGGCGTAGTTGCCGGCGCCATTCGTCACGACCGCGTCAGCCGGCAGCAGCTGATCCAGCGCGCGGATGACTTCGGCCATGTCGACCCCCTGCCCCGTGAACGCGGGCGGCTGCAGGTAGCGTTCATAGTCGGCATGCGCGGCTGCAGTCCACGCCTGCCAGCGCGGCGCGGCGGCGGGCTGCAGGCCGGCCAGGCGCGCGGCGATGGCCGGCATCGACGCCTGGATCATCAGGTCGGCCTGGTACACGCTGCCCAGCTCCTCGGCGCCGGCGTGCACGTGGATCAGCTTTTGCGCGGGCCGCGGCGCGGCGATCAGCGCGTAGCCGCCGGTGGTCATCTCACCCAGGCGCGGGCCGATGGCCAGCACCAGGTCGGCGTTGCGGACGCGCTCGGCCAGCGCCGGGTTGATGCCGATGCCGACATCGCCGGCGTAGTTGGGATGGCGGTTGTCGAACAGGTCCTGGCCGCGGAAGGCGCAGCCCACCGGCAACGCGAAGCGCTCGGCAAAGGCCTGCAGGTCGGCGCAGGCCTGCGGCGTCCAGCCGCTGCCGCCGGCCAGCACGAAGGGGCGCTCGGCGGCGTTGAGCATCTCGGCCAGCCGCGCCAGGTCGGCCTCGCCCGGCCAACTCATGACGCGCTGGTACGCCTGCAGCTGCGGCACCACCGCAGTCTGCGCCAGCATGTCTTCGGGCAGCGCCAGCACCACCGGGCCCGGGCGGCCGGAGGTCGCGGTCTGGTAGGCGCGCGCAATGTATTCGGGGATGCGTTCGACCCGGTCGATCTGCGCCACCCACTTGGCCATCTGGCCGAACATGCGGCGGTAGTCGATTTCCTGGAAGGCCTCGCGGTCCATGAAGTCGGTGCCGACCTGGCCGATGAACAGGATCATCGGCGTCGAGTCCTGGAAGGCGGTGTGCACGCCGATGCTGGCATTGGTGGCGCCCGGCCCGCGCGTGCAGAAGGCCAGCCCGGGGCGCCCGGTCAGCTTGCCGTAGGCCTCGGCCATGACGGCGGCCCCGCCCTCCTGGCGGCAGACGATGAAGCGTAACTGATCGCGGCGGCGGTGGAAGCCGTCCAGCACGGCCAGGTAGCTTTCGCCCGGCACGCCGAAGGCCAGCTCGGCGCCGTGCGCCAGCAGCGCATCGACCAGGATATGGCCGCCCGGCAGCGTGGTGCCGTGTTCGGAATCGTCAGGCTGGGTGGCATTGGCCGGCGTCATTGACATGAAAGCATCCTCAGGCAATCGAATTCGGAAGGCGGTGCTTGGGTGGCCCGGCCCGGGCTAGGCGGCCTCCGCCTGGCTCGCCGCCGCGCCGCGGCGCGAGCGGTTGCCGTTGCCCACCGTCACCGCGGTGAAGATCGACAGCAGCTGGAAGCCGCCGATCATGAAGAACACCCAGGCCGGCAGCTTTGCATCCATCAGCGCACCGAAGAACAACGGGCCGCACGCCAAGCCGATATCCAGGCCCGAGTAGACCACGCCATAGACGCGCCCGGTGGCGCCGGCGGGGGCGGCCGCGCGCACCAGCAGGTCGCGCGACGGCCCCGCGGTGCCGGCGCCAAAGCCGATCACTCCCATCAGCACCGGCACCAGCAGCGCCGGCACCAGGTTCAGCCCGACCAGCACCGCCATCAGCCCCGACACCGTGAAGCTCACCGCGATCAGCCGGTCATGGTTGCTGGTGCGGCTGGCGGCAAAGCCGCCGACGATCATGCCGCCGGCGCTGCACAGCATATAGATGGTGTAGGACGCGGTCGCCAACGTGAACGGCATGCCGTACAGGTAGGTCAGCGCAGTCGGCGCAAAGCTCTGGATGCCGGCGGCGGAGAACGTGGTCAGCAGGAAGAAGGCCCAGCACACCCATACTTGCGGCAGGCGCAGGAAGCCCAGCACGCTGCCGCCCGCCGCCGCAGCCTTGGCCGCGGGCCGGCCCACGGCGCCCTGCACTTCGCGCGGGTCCAGCACATGGCGCAGCACCACCAGCACGGCCAGCACGATAAAGGCCACCGCCGAGGCCGCCGCCAGCGCCACGCGCCAGCTGGCCAGGTTGGCGATCGCCACCAGGAACAGCGGCGCCGCCGCCCAGCCCAGGTTGCCGGAAATGCCGTGCACCGAGAATGCGTGGCCCAGCCGGGGCTGCGACACATGCTTGTTCAGCAGCGTGAAGTCGGCCGGGTGGAATACGCCGTTGCCCAGCCCCGCCACGGCCGCGCCGAACAGCAGCGCGGCATAGCCGGAACTGGTCGACAGCAGCAAGGCCGCGGCGCCCAGGAAGGCCAGCCCGGCAAACAGCACCGGCCGCGCGCCGAAGCGGTCGACCACAAAGCCGGACGCGGTCTGCACCACCGCCGAGACCGCGAAGAACACCGTCATCAGCAGTCCCAGCTCGGCATAGCTCAGGCCGAATTCCGCCTTGATCCACGGGAACAGCGGAGCCAGCAACAGGTGATAGAAGTGGGAAACCCCGTGGGCCAGGCCAACCAGCCCGATCACCTGGGCATCATGACGAAGGGGATTGCGCGTGGGATCGAGTGCGGCAGTGGACATGGCGCTGGTGGCAGAGGCTATGCGGCAGGACGGGAGGCGGCAGCCAAAAAAATACGGGCCGAAGCCCGCATCATAGAGGAAAACCCCTGCCCCCTGCAGCCAGGTGGCGGCCACGCCGCCCGCCGACCGCGCTTACATCTGCTTGAACAGGTGCGCGTACTGGCGCGCCACCGGCAGCAGTTCAGGACGGTCGCGCAGCCGCAGCGATAGCCGGCCCAGCGACTGATTGACCGCGCTGGCCACGCAGGTGATGTTGACCACGGTGCCGCGGTGCACCTGCCAGAAGCGCTCCGGGTCCAGCTGCTGGGTCAGCTCGCGCAGGCTGGTGCGGATCAGCGCTTCGCCGGCGCCGGAGACCACGTTCACGTACTTGTCGGTAGCCTCCAGGTAGATGACTTCGTCCACGGGGATGATGCGCACCTCCTGTCCCACCAGCGCCTTGATAAAACGCAGGTACTGCCGCTGCGGCGCACCGCCCGAGCCTGGCGTGGCGTTCTCCAGCGATTCCAGGCGCGCCAGCAACTGGCCGAGCCGGTCCGTCTCCGCGATCGAGGCTTCGGTCTCGGTGTCTTCATCGTCGGCGGGGCCGGCCAGGCGGTCCTTCAGGCGCTGCACCGTCGCCTCCAGCCGCTCGCGCTGCACCGGCTTGAGCACATAGTCCACCGCGGCGCGCTCGAACGCCTCCAGCGCAAACTGGTCGTAAGCGGTCACGAAAACCACCAGCGGCGGGGTGTCGAACTCAATCAGTTCGCGCGCCACGTCCATGCCGCTCATGCCCGGCATGCGTATATCCAGGAAGGCCACGCGCGGCTGGTGCTCGCGCGCGGCCGCCAGCGCGGCCACGCCGTCGTGGACCACGGAAACGATACGGGCCTCGGGCCACAGCGACTTCAGTTCGGATTCCAGCACGCGCGCCAGCAGCGCTTCGTCATCGGCGATCAGAAGGGTCGGGGTCATGGGGGCGTTGGGGTGGTGGATGGGTCCTGGCGTTGTCAGCGGCACCGCCGCGGGCGGTGCCAGCCGTTCTTCCTGTCAGGCGTGTTGGCAGGCGGGCGCTCAGAGCCGCTGCATGGCCGGGGCCGATACTGGCATGCCCTCCGGCACGCTGGTGACGACGGTCTGGGTCAGGGTGGGCGCTTCGGCCGGGCGCTCCAGCGGCAGCGTCAGCCGCACTACCACGCCGCGCGGGGTGTTCTCTTCCATCTGCATGGAGGCCGCCGCGCCAAAGATACGCGCCAGCCGCTCGCGCACATGGGTGATGCCCAGGCCCGAGCCCTTGCCCGAGGCATGGCCGAAGCCCACGCCGGTATCGGCGATGATGACCTGCACCGCATTGTCGCCGGCCGCGCGCGCCGACAGCCGGATATGGCCGCCGATCATGCAGGGCTCGATGCCGTGCGTGACCGCGTTTTCCACCAGCGGCTGGATCAGCATGGGCGGGATCTCCACCTTCGCCAGTTCCCGCGGCAGGTCGATGTCGAACGAGAGCCGCTGGCCGAAGCGCATGCCCTGGATGTCCAGGTAGCTGCGCAGCAGCTCGAACTCCTGCCGCAGCGTGCATTGCTCGGCGCGGGTATGCGCCAGCGACATGCGCAGGAAACCGATCAGGCGCTGCAGCAGCTGGCGCGCGGCGGGCGGGTCGGTGGCGATCAGCCCGTCGAGGTTGGCCAGCGAGTTGAACAGGAAATGCGGTTCGATCTGCGCCTGCAGCGCCATCAGCTGTGCGCGCACCAGCTGCTTTTCGGCTTCCTCGCGCTGCAGGGCGTCCAGCGCGGCCTGGCGCTCGAGCGAGGCCAGCTTCTCGCGCGACCAGTAGAAATAGATCATCGAGGCCGCGGCCAGCATGCCCACCACCAGGCACATGCGCAGCATGCCGCCGGCTTCGTCCGCCGATTTGGGCGGCAGGTCCAGCGCCACGCGCGTGGCCCAGCTGCCGAACACCACGCCCGCGGGCACCGCGGCGGCGGCCAGCAGCAGGAAGGGCCAGCGACGCGGCCGGTCGTTCCACCAGATCACCACGCGCGGAATGTCGATCAGCACCCAGATCGACAGGCCGATCAGCTGGCTGTAGACAAAGTTGTGCCACAGGCTGCCGCCGGTCTGGAAGCCGTAGTTCAGGCTGATGGCGATCACCGAGTTCATGCACAGCACGAACAGCAGGTCGCGCCCGAGGATATTGAGCCGGGAGGGGATGGCGGTGGCGACGTTGGATAAGCAGCGGTCCATGGCGTTCATGTTAGCGCGGACTGAGCCTGGCGCAATGCGGGAATGTGATGAGGCGGGCAGCGCGGGGTCACCTCAGCCGCCCTGCCCGGCACGCCGGCCGGCCAGCGCGCGCCACCATTGGCCGGACAGCACATAGCGCGGGAACGTGATCCACTGCTCGGCCAGGATGCGGCCGGCGATGTCCGCCGGCCCGGCAAACGGTTCCGGCGCGTGGGCTTCCAGCCGGTGCCCGCGGCCCTGCAGGGCCATCGACATGCCCATGCACACCAGCCCCAGCGCCACCGCCGGCAGGCTCAGGCGCAGCAGGCCGTAGAGGCCCAGCACGGTGCCGGCCATGAACATCGGCACGGCCACGATATGCAGCAGCAGGTTGCGGGGATGCTGGTGGTTGCGGGCATAGCCGCGCCACTGCCAGCGCAGCAGCGGTTCGTCGTCGCGCATGATCGTCTCTGTCTCCCTTGCCCGGCCCTTGCAGACCGGCGGCCGCGCGCAAGCTTTGTTGCGCTGCGGTACACGTGCGGCGCTCGCCGGACGGCAAGCCGCGGGCACGTGCAAGGACTGTACCCCTCACCCGGGCACGAAGAAAGCATCTTGCGACGAACGGCGGGCACGGGGCGCGAACGGCACCGTGCCGGGGCGGATGGCGCAGGCCGGCGGCGCTCGGGTGGCCCCTGCGTCGCCTGGCAGCCGCCCGCGATCAGGCCAGAATCAGGCCGCCAGGGCCTGGCGCTCCTGCTCGGACAGCGCGCTGCTGACGGTGTCGGGCGACAGGTGCGGCGCGAACATGTTGATAAAGGCGTGCGCATAGCCGCGCAGGTAGGCGCCCCGCCGCACCGCCACGCTGGTGGTGTTGGGCGCGAACAGGTGGTCGGCCGAGATCCGCACCAGGCCGGAATCCTTGCGCTCGTCATAGGCCATCGAGGCAATGATGCCCACGCCCAGGTCCAGTTCGGCGTAGGTCTTGATCACGTCGGCGTCCAGCGCGGTCAGCACGATCTCCGGCTGCAGGCCGGCCTCGGCAAAGGCGCTGTCGATCTTGCGGCGGCCGGTGAAGCCCGCGTCATAGGTGATGAGCTGGAAGCCGGCCACGTCTTCGAGCGTGGGCTCGGGCAGGCGCGTGAGCGGGTGGCCGGGCGAGACCACCAGCACGTGCTGCCAGCTGTAGGCCTCGAACGAGGTCAGCCCGGCCTCGGTGGCCAGGGCCTCGGTGGCGATGCCGATATCGGCCTGCCCCGTCAGCAGCAACTCAACGATATGCGTTGGCGACGCCTCCTGCAGTGCCAGCGTCACATGCGGGTATTCGCGGCGGAATGCCTGCACCACGCGCGGCAGTGCATAGCGTGCCTGGGTGTGGGTGGTGGCAACGGTCAGGCGGCCGGTATGGCGGCCGGCGTATTCGTCGCCGGCCTGGCGCAGGTTCTCGGCCTCCAGCAGCAGGCGTTCGACGATGCGCACGATCTCGCGCCCCGGCTCGGTCAGCCCGGTCAGGCGCTTGCCGTAGCGCTCGAAGATCTCCACGCCCAGTTCTTCTTCCAGCTCGCGGATCTGGCGCGACACGCCAGGCTGCGAGGTGTAGAGCGCATTGGCGACTTCGGTCAGGTTGAACTGGCGGCGCACCGCCTCGCGGATCGATCGGAGTTGCTGGAAGTTCATGTCGTCGCCTTTTCTTGTTGGGTGGACGTGGTACGCGGTTGCGTGAACACGCGCAGCTGGCGCGGGCGTACCGCAAGCAACTCGCCTTCGCGGAAGCCCGCATGGCGGAAGCGCTCCAGCGGCAGCGCGACTTCAATCACGTCCTGGTTGTCTTCACGTTCGAGTTCAAGCTGCGCCACCGGGCCCAGCGTCAGCGCGCGGCGCAGCGTCACGGCGATGCCGTCGGCGCCGGGCGAATAGCGTTCCAGGTCGAGGTCATGGGGGCGCACATAGGCCACCGCGTCGCCGGCGGTCTCATGGCCGCTGCCGACCACCGGCAGCACCGCTTCGCCGGTATGCAGCAGGCCGCCGCTCTCGCCCACTTCCAGCCGGCCGTGGAACAGGTTCACGTTGCCGAGGAAGCCGAACACGAAGGGCGTGGCCGGATGGTTGTAGACGGCCTCTGGCGAGCCATACTGCTCCACGTGGCCGCGGTTCATCAGCACCACCTGGTCGGCCACTTCCAGCGCTTCTTCCTGGTCATGGGTGACGAAGACGCTGGTCACGTGCAGTTCATCGTGCAGGCGGCGCAGCCAGCGGCGCAGTTCCTTGCGCACCTTGGCGTCGAGCGCGCCGAACGGTTCGTCCAGCAGCAGCACGCGCGGCTCCACCGCCAGCGCGCGGGCCAGCGCGATACGCTGGCGCTGGCCACCGGAGAGCTGCGACGGGTAGCGGTCCGCCAGCCAGTCAAGCTGCACCAACTCCAGCAGCGAACGCACCTTGTCGCGGATCTGCGCTTCGCTCGGGCGCTCGGCACGCGGCTTGACGCGCAGGCCGAAGGCCACGTTCTCGAACACGCTCATATGCTTGAACAGCGCATAGTGCTGGAACACAAAGCCCACCTGGCGCTGGCGCACATGCTGGTCGGAGGCATCGCGCCCGGCCAGCACGATCTGGCCCGCGTCGGCGCGCTCCAGGCCGGCGATGATGCGCAGCAGCGTGGTCTTGCCGCAGCCGGACGGCCCCAGCAGCGCGGTCAGCTCGCCCTCGTCGAAATCGAGCGAGACGTTGTCCAGCGCGACAAAGTCGCCAAAGCGCTTCTCTACGTTCTTGACCTGGATGCTCATGATGCTTGTCCTTGCAAACTTGCCAGCGGCCGCTCTGGTGCAGCCTCTTCGGTTTCCTTGCGGGCACGGAATTCCACCAGCGTCTTGATGCCGAGGGTGACCAGTGCCAGCAGTGTCAGCAGCGAGGCCACCGCAAAGGCCGCCGCGAAGTTGTACTCGTTGTAGAGGATCTCCACATGCAGCGGCATGGTGTTGGTCAGCCCGCGGATATGGCCCGACACCACCGACACCGCGCCGAATTCGCCCATCGCCCGCGCGTTGCACAGGATCACGCCGTACAACAGGCCCCAGCGGATATTGGGCAGCGTGATATGGCGGAAGGTCTGCCAGCCCGAGGCGCCCAGCACGATCGCGGCCTCTTCCTCTTCACTGCCCTGCGCCTGCATCAGCGGGATCAGCTCGCGCGCCACGAAGGGGAAGGTGACGAAGATGGTGGCCAGCACGATGCCCGGCACCGCGAACATGATCTTGATGTCGTGCGCTTCCAGCCACGGCCCCAGCCAGCCCTGCGCGCCGAACAGCAGCACGTAGACCAGGCCGGAGATCACCGGCGACACCGAGAACGGCAGGTCGATCAGTGTGATCAGCAGGTTCTTGCCGCGGAAGTCGAACTTGGCGATGGCCCACGCCGCCGCCACGCCGAACACCACGTTCAGCGGCACCGCGATCGCTGCCACCGTCAGCGTGAGCTGGATCGCGGCGAGTGCGTCGGGCTCGATCAACGCTTCCCAGTAGGTCTGCACGCCCTTGCGCAAGGCTTCATAGAAGACCGAGGCCAGCGGCACGAACAGGAACAGCGTGAGGAACAGCACTGCCACCGTGATCAGCGTGTAGCGCACCCATGGCGCCTCGCCGGTGGCGTCAAACCTGTGATGGGCCGGGGCGTTGGCTTGCCCGCCCAGGCGTCCCGCAACTGCGCCGGCCATGTCAGAACTCCTTGCCCGTGGTGGGCGCTTCAGGTGCCAGCGCGGCGCGCACACCGGATTGATGGCGGCGCGTCCAGGCTTGCAGCAGGTTGATCAGCAGCAGCAGCCCGAAGGAGATCACCAGCATCACCACTGCCACCGCGGTGGCGCCGGCGTAGTCGTATTGCTCCAGCTTGGAATAGATCATCAGCGGCGCGATCTCGGACACCATCGGCATGTTGCCGGAGATAAAGACCACCGAGCCGTACTCGCCGGTGGCGCGCGCGAACGACAGCGCAAACCCGGTCAGCAGCGCCGGCAGGATGGCGGGCAGGATCACGCGCCGGAAGGTCTGCAGGCGGTTGGCGCCCAGGCTGGCCGCGGCCTCTTCCAGTTCCTGCTCCACGTCCTCCAGCACCGGCTGCACCGTGCGCACCACGAACGGCAGGCCGATAAAGGTCAGCGCCACCACCACACCCAATGGCGTGAATGCGACCTTGATGCCAAGCGGCTCAAGATAGCGGCCGATCCAGCCATTGCCGGCAAACAGCGCCGTCAGCGCGATACCGGCCACGGCCGTGGGCAGCGCGAACGGCAGGTCCACCAGCGCATCGATCAGGCGCTTGCCCGGGAAGCGGTAGCGCACCAGCACCCAGGCCACCACCAGCCCGAACACCGTATTGACGATGGCCGCCACCAGCGACGCGCCAAAGCTCAGCTGCAGCGAGGCCACCACGCGCGGCGCCGTGACCGAGGTCCAGAAGGCGTCCCACGTCATCGTGAACGTCTTCAGGAACGTGGCCGACAGCGGGATCAGGACGATCAGCGTCAGGTAGAACAGCGTGAAGCCGAGCGACAGGCCGAAACCGGGCAGCACGGTAAAGCGCTGCCTGGACGGGCTGCGCGGTGCGCGCGTGGCGCCGGAGTCAGGGGCGCGGGGAGCGGCTGGCGGCGGGGTGTCCGCCAGGGAAATGGATGGAGGCATGTCGTCTCGTCTGTGAGCGGTGCGCCGCCGGACCCTGATGGCTGGCCCCGGCGGGCCGTTCTTTATGACGCCAGCGCATATTGCGCCGGCCTACGAGACAGATTCTGCAGAGCCGCCCTTATAAACAGAACGAATCTTTATGAATTTTCTTAGACGGTTTAGATATAAGGGACGGTAGACACCACCTCGATGCACGACTCCCAGGCGGCTGAAGATTCACTTACGGAGCCAGCATCACCTGCCTGCGCGATGCGCTGGACCAGGGTATCGAGCAGCGCGAGACCCTCAGGCCACTCGCCCATCCCGGAATCGGCATTGATGTGGCCCAGGCTGCCCGCATCGACCAGTTCACTGCCCCACAGCGTGCCCCAACTGAAAGCGGTGCGCTGCGGCATCCAGGGGTCGTTGCGGCTGGCGACCAGGATGGTCGGGAACGGCAGCCGGTAGGCCGGCAGCAGCGCCGCCACGCCAAATTTGTCCGGATCGGCCGGCGCCACCAGCAATGCGCCGGCAATGCCGACCGGATCCAGCGCCGCCTGGCGCAGCGACGCCAGGCAGCCAAAGCTGTGCGCCACCAGCACCGCGCCGCGCGCGGCCACGCGCTGGGCGCGCATCACGCCTTCGGAGACACGCTCGGCCCACAGCGGCAGGCTGGGGCGCGACCAGTCGTGCTGCTCCACCCGCTGCCAGTCCGGGAAGCGCTGCTCCCAGCGGCTCTGCCAGTGTCCCGGGCCGCTGCCGTGCAGCCCCGGCACGGTCAGCACCTGCAGGTGCCGCGGGATTTCCAGGCGCGTGCCATGACCGCCGGACAGCCTGTTCGCTTGCGTCATACCACCTCCTTGTCCAATGCATGCGCTGCGCTCACCAGGCCTGCGCGCAGCCCGGCCGCACTGACCGGCGCGCCGGCGAAGGCGCCCTGCCCCAGGCCGATGCCCGCGGCCTGCAGGCGCTCGATGCTTTCGGCGTTCTGCAGGCGCCGCCCGATCAGCGTAACGCCGGCATTGGCCGCGCTGGCACGCAGGCCCGACAGCTGCCGGTCGGTCCAGGTGCGGCGCATGTCCAGCTTGAGCCAGTCCGGCAACGCATGCGCCATCAGCGCACCGGCTTCCGCCGGATCCGACGCCTGCAGGCTCACCGCGAAACCGTTGCGCCGATAGTTGCCAACGACATGCAACAGCAGTGACAGGTCGTCATTGGCGCTGGCCGGCACCTGGATCACAAAGCGCTCCAGCGGCAGGCCCAGCGATTGCAATGCGCGCCGGAAGGCAGCGCCGTGGTCGTCGGTGACCGCAGCCAGCAACCGGTTATGCACGTTCAGCACCAGCTTGTGCTCGCCCTCGGCGGCAAAGTAGTTGATGGCATGCAGCAGGCGCGAAAGCCGGTCCAGCGACACCAGGGTGTTGTCGTCGGCCGCCATCGCAAACAGCTTCCATGCCGCCAGGCCCACGCCGTCCTCTGCGTAGGTGTGGATCGAACCCTCATGCGCCACCACCTGCCGGTCGGCCAGCGTCACCAGCGGCTCGAACGCGCTGGTCAGCGAGCAGTTGAAGAACTGGCCCTGCACCTGCCCGCGCGCGTCGCGCCACAATTGCCGGTCAGCCAGCGGCTGGCGCGGCAGCGATTCCAGATAACGTTGGAGCGCAGGCACTGCGCCCGCGGGTTCATGCACGCCTGGCATGGCATTCCTTCGGTTGACCGGGCCCCTCGGCCTCATGGTCGGATTAGTGATGACGGGCGCTCCATGCGCCCTCTGTGCTGTCGCACCGCATCGGCCTGCCTGCTCATGATAGGAGGTCAGCGGGCGCGAGCGAATGAAGATTACGGCCTGTCGATATGCGCGGCGCACATTGCCGCAGGTGGCACGGTCACGCTGCCCAGCTCACGTTCAGCGGCGCGGCCGTGGCGGCGGGGTCGGCATGCGCGCCTGCATGCGACGGTACCTGCCCCTGCGCCTGCGGCGCTTGCCGCATCACCCGCTGCAGCACCTTCGCCTCCAGCTGCGCAAATCCTGCGGCGCCGCGTTCCCGCGGGCGCGCCAGCGCCACGCGCTCATCCATGGCGATGCGGCCGTCCTCGATCAGCACGATGCGGTCGGCCAGCGCCACCGCTTCGGACACGTCGTGCGTGACCAGCAGCGCCGTGAAGCCAAGGCGGCGCCACAGGGACTCGATCAGCCCCTGCATCTCGATGCGCGTGAGCGCATCCAGTGCGCCCAGCGGCTCGTCCAGCAGCAACAGCTGCGGGTGGTGGACCAGCGCGCGCGCCAGCGCCACGCGCTGGCGCTGGCCACCGGACAGCCGCGCGGGCCAAGCCTGCGCGCGGTCGGCCAGGCCCACCTGCGCCAGCACATTGGCGGCTTCACTGCGGCGTGCGCGCGGCAGGCCCAGCGCGACGTTGTCCAGCACCCGCTTCCACGGCAGCAGCCGTGCATCCTGGAACATCACGCGCACGTCGGCGTGCCGCGCGCGGCCTTTCGCGGCGGATTCACCATCGACGGTGATGCTGCCGCCATCAGCCGCTTCCAGCCCCGCCACCAGCCGCAGCAGCGTGCTCTTGCCGCAGCCGCTGCGCCCGACGATCGCCAGGAACTCACCCGGCGCCACGTCCAGCGCCACGTTGTGCAGCACTTCGCGGCCGTCATAGCGCTTGACCACCTGGCTGACGTGCAACGCCACGCCACGCGCCGTGTGCGGTGCCTCGGCCACCGGACGGGCCGCCTCGCGGCGCGCCAGGCCTGCTTCCAGCTCGGCCAATGCCGCTTGTTCCACCGGATACATCTGCATCTCGATCTCCTTGCTTGATTGGGGCGACGGGCCGCTCAGGCCGCGGCGTAGCCCGGATGCCAGCGCAGCCAGTAGCGCTCCAGCCCGCGCGACAGCCAGTCGGCCAGCTTGCCCAGCAGCGCATAGAGCAGGATGCCCACCAGCACCACGTCGGTTTGCAGGAACTCACGCGCGTTCATGGTCATGTAGCCGATGCCCGATTGCGCGGAGATGGTCTCCGCCACGATCAGCACCACCCACATCAACCCCAGCGCGAAACGCACGCCCACCAGGATGCCCGGCAGCGCGCCGGGCAGGATGACCTCGCGATACAGCTGCCAGCCGGACAAACCGTAGCTGCGCGCCATCTCCACCAGCCCCGTATCGACCGAGCGGATGCCGTGATACGTGTTCAGGTAGACCGGGAAGAACACGCCCAGCGACACCAGGAACAGCTTGGCTGTCTCGTCGATGCCAAACCACAGGATCACCAGCGGGATCAAGGCCAGGGCCGGGATGTTGCGCACCATCTGCAGCGTGCTGTCGAGCAGCGTGGCCGCGGTGCGGAAGGTGCCGGTCAGCAGCCCCAGCAGCAGGCCCAGCCCGCCGCCGATGGCAAACCCCACCAGCGCGCGCCAGGTGCTGACCCCCACGTGCTTCCACAACTCGCCCGAGCGCGCCAGTTCCCAGGCAGCCTGCACCACGGCCAGCGGAGCCGGCAGCACGCGGCTGGAGAGCCAGCCGTTCTGCGAGGCCAGTTGCCAGACGACGATCAGCAGCACCGGCACGATCCACGGAGCCAGCGCGCGCGCCAGTGCCAGAGGTGCCTGGCGCGGCGGCTGCGATAGAGGAGCGTTCATGGTTGCCCTCCCCTCAACTCTGCGCGGCGCGCGGCACGATGCCTGTCGCCATGACTTCACCGAACGGACCCGACAGCACCTTGCCCGGCAGCTTGTCGCGCACCGAGCGCGGCAGCAGCGGGAACACCAGTTCGGCAAAGCGGTAGGCCTCTTCCAGGTGCGGGTAGCCGGACAGCACGAAGGTGTCGATGCCCAGCTCGGCGTATTCGCGCATGCGCTCGGCCACGGTGTGCGGATCGCCCACCAGCGCGGTGCCGGCACCGCCGCGCACCAGGCCAACGCCGGCCCACAGGTTGGGGCTGATCTCCAGCGCCTCGCGCGTGCGGCGCGCGCCGCCCGCGTGCAGCGCGGCCATGCGGCGCTGCCCTTCGGAATCCATCTTGGCGAACACGGCTTGCGCACGCGCCACGGTCTCGTCGTCAAGCCGGCTGATCAGGTCATCGGCCGCGGCCCACGCGGCGGCTTCGGTCTCGCGCACGATCACATGCAGGCGGATGCCGAACTTCACCGTGCGGCCATGGCGCGCGGCCTGGCGGCGCACGTCGTCGAGCTTCTGCGCCACGTCGGCGGGCGGCTCGCCCCAGGTCAGGTAGGTATCGACCTGCTCGCCGGCCAGCGCATGCGCCGGCGCCGACGAACCGCCGAAGTACACCGGCGGATGCGGCTGCTGCAGCGGCGGATAGAGGACGGTGGCACCCTTCACGCTCAGGTGCTTGCCCTCGAAGTCCACTTTGTCGCCGTCATGGCTGGCCGCCAGCACCTGGCGCCAGATACGCAGGAACTCGGCCGAGGCCTCGTAGCGCGCGGCGTGGTCCAGGAACAGGCCGTCGCCTTCCAGCTCGGCGGTATCGCCGCCGGTGACCAGGTTGATCAGCAGCCGGCCGTTGGAGATGCGGTCGAAGGTTGCCGCCATCCGTGCGGCCAGCGTCGGCGCCATCAGGCCGGGGCGCACCGCGACCAGGAATTTCAGGCGTTGCGTGACGGCCGCCAGCGCCGATGCCGCCACCCATGGGTCTTCGCACGAGCGCCCGGTCGGGATCAGCACGCCTTCGTAGCCCAGCGTATCGGCGGCCACGGCAACCTGCTTCAGGTAATCGAAGCTGACCTCGCGCGCTCCTTCCGAAGTGCCGAGGTAGCGGCTGTCGCCGTGGGTGGGGATGAACCAGAATACTTGCATGTCGTTGTCCTTTTTGTTCCTGGCGATGGAGGTGGCTATCGCTTCGCCTGCTGCTGCGGCACGTCCCAGCGCGCATCGGCCACCTTGACTGGCTTGGGGATCAGCCTGAGCGAGTGGAAGGCGTCGGCGATGCGTTGCTGCTCGGCCAGCACCTCGGCGCTGACCGGGCGTGTGCCGTAGGAGAAGCGCGAGACGGCAAGCTCAAGCACATCGGCCGGCAGCCCGGTTTCGCCGGTCAGCACCGTGGTGGCCTCCTTGGGGTTCTTTTGCGCCCAGGTGCCCAGCGTGGCCAGTTCGTCCAGGATCAGGCTGACGATCTCCGGCTTTGCTTGTGCATAGGGGCGCGAGGCCAGGTAGAACTGGTGGTTGCTGACCACGTTCTTGCCGTCCGCGCCGCGGCCATCGGCAAGCACGCGCGCGCCCAGCTGCTTCTCGGCTGCCGCGAGGAACGGGTCCCAGATCACCCAGGCATCGACCGCGCCGCGCTCGAAGGCTGCACGCGCATCCGCCGGCGGCAGGTAGACCGGCTGGATCTCGCTGTAAGGGATGCCGGCCTTCTCCAGCTGGCGCACCAGCAGGTAATGCACGTTCGAGCCCTTGTTCAGCGCCACGCGCTTGCCGCGCAGCTCTGCCACCGAACGGATCGCCGAGCCCTTGGGCACGACGATGGCCTCGGCCACCGGCGCCGGCGGCTCATTGCCGACGTAGACCAGTTGCGCGCCCGCGGCCTGCGCAAAAATCGGCGGCGCCTCGCCGACGGTGCCGAAATCGACGGCGCCGACGTTCAGCCCCTCAAGCAGTTGCGGCCCGGCGGGGAACTCGGTCCATTTGACGGTGATGCCTTGCGGCGCCAGGCGTTTTTCCAGCGTGCCGCGCGCCTTCAGCAGCGTCAGCGTGCCGTATTTCTGGTAGCCGATGCGCAGCACCTTGGGGTCGATGTTCTTCGACTGCGCTTCGGCGCGTCCGGGCAGTAGTCCGTAGGCCAGGCCGGTGGCAAGCACCAGCGCGGCGGTAATCAGGCGGCGGCGCTGGCTGGCCGCGCGCAACGGGTTGGTCAGTGTCATGCGATGTCCTCCATGGCCCGGGGCAATGCCCTGCTGGCCGGATTGATGTCCAGGATGGTTCCGGCAGCACGCATCCCTGCCGACCCCGCGTGGCGGGTGGCATGGCGTTGCTGCCGTTGCGCCGGGCAGGCCGGCGCCACTTCAGTCAATCAGTCAGTTCAGGCGGAACATCGCTCGGCCACCGCGATCGCGGCGGCGCGCTGGACCAAGGCGCCGGGCACCACATCGAGCGGCACCTCGATGCGGGAGTGCGCCAGCGCATCGCGCACGCGCAGCACGCCCTCATCCAGGCGCGCGGACAGCGCGGCATCGAAGCGCGCCTGGCGCACGCCGGCGGCTTCAAAGGATTCGATCTGCTGGTCCACGGCAAAGATGCCGGGGAGGACCTGGCGCGAGCCCAGCGCGGACAGTACCGGGCGCAGCGCGTAGTCGATCGCCAGCGCATGGGCCAGACTGCCGCCGGTGGCGATCGGCAGCACGATCTTGTCGCGCAGGCCGGTCTGCGGCAGCAGGTCCAGAAAGGCCTTGAGCAGGCCGCTGTAGGCGGCCTTGTAGACCGGCGTGGCCAGTACCACCACCTGCGCCTCGGACACGGCATGCGTGGCGGCGGCGATGACGGGGTCGTCCACGCGTGCCGCCAGCAGCGGGCCTGCGGGCAGTTCGCGCAGGTCGAGGTGGCGGGTGCGTTCGCCGGCAGCCTCGAGCGTGGCACGCAGGTGCGCCAGCACAAGGCCGGAGCGGGACTGGACCGACGGGCTGCCGGAGAGCGTCAGGATGGACATCGGGCTTCCTTCTTCTGATGGACCGGTCGGCGCCGCGGCCGCCCCACGCGGCCCGGCGCGCCGGCCTCGTGGTTTATTTCTTGCCGGGCTGGTAGATCTGGTCGAAGGTACCGCCATCGGCAAAGTGGGTCTTCTGGGCTTTCTGCCAGCCGCCGAAGGCTTCATCGATGGTGAACAGCTTTACCTTCGGGAAGTTGGCCGCGTACTTGGCAGCCACCTTCTCCGAGATCGGGCGGTAGTAGTTCTTGGCCGCGATCTCCTGGCCTTCTTCGGTGTACAGGAACTGCAGGTAGGCCTCGGCCGCCTTGCGCGTGCCCTTCTTGTCGACCACCTTGTCGACCACGGCCACCGGCGGCTCGGCCAGGATCGACACCGACGGCGCGACGATATCGAACTTGTCCGGGCCCAGCTCCTTGATGGCGAGGATGGCTTCGTTCTCCCACGCGATCAGCACATCGCCCAGGCCGCGCTCGACAAAGGTGGTGGTAGCGCCGCGCGCGCCGGAATCCAGCACCGGCACATGCTTGAGCAACTCGCCGACAAACTCGCGCGCCTTGACGTCATTACCGCCCGGCTGGCGCTGCGCATAGCCCCACGCCGCCAGGTAGTTCCAACGCGCGCCGCCGCTGGTCTTGGGGTTGGGCGTGATCACCTGCACGCCCGGCTTGACCAGGTCGCCCCAGTCCTTGATGCCCTTGGGGTTGCCCTTGCGCACCAGGAACACGATGGTCGAGGTGTACGGCGAGGCGTTGTGCGGCAGGCGCTTCTGCCAGTCCGGCTTGATCAGGCCCTTGTCCGCGATGGCGTCGATGTCATAGCCCAGCGCCAGCGTGACCACGTCGGCGTCCAGCCCGTCGATCACCGAGCGCGCCTGCTTGCCCGAGCCGCCGTGCGACTGGCGCACGGTCACGGCGTCGCCGCCGTGCGCCTTCCAGGCCTTGGCAAAGGCGGCATTGACGTCGACATACAGCTCGCGCGTCGGATCGTAGGAAACGTTCAGCAGGTTGGCGGCCGCTGCGGTCTGCGCCGCGCTCAGGGCGCCAAGTACGGCCAGGCTGATGGCCAGTTTGCGGATCATCTTGTGTTGCTCCCGTCAGTGTCGTGAATGGGCGCGAAGCGCCTCTTGCCTTGTCCGCCTCGGCTGGCGGACTTGTGTCAGGAGCAAGACTACCGAGGGGCCTATCTGAACGGAACGAATGGTTTCGCCGATCCTTCGCTGTTTTTTGCATAAGATCGGACAGAAATATGGGCATGCCCGCGGGCGCAGGCGCGGCGGGCGCGCGTGGCGCACGCAGGTGGCGCAATCGGCACGCACAAAAGAAAACGCCCGCACCGGCAAGCCGGTGCGGGCGAAGTTTCCATTCTGGAAACGGGTAGACAAGTCATGAAGAGCGCCCCCGCATCTCCATGACAGGACGAATCTTATCGGGCAGGCCGCTGGCGCAGCTTGACCAATATCAAGTGCGTGGCGATCCGGTCAGCCGCCGGACCTTCGCTCAATGCAGCTTCCGCCCGAACGTGAACTCCCCGTCGACATAATCCACCGGCACCACATCCTTGGCGGCGAACTCGCCTTCCAGGATCGCCCGCGCCACCGGGTTCTCGATCTGCTGCTGGATCGCGCGCTTGAGCGGGCGCGCGCCAAACACCGGGTCGTAGCCCGCGCTGGCGATCTTCTCCAGTGCCGTCTCGCTCACCTCCAGCGTCATGTCCATGCGGGCCAGGCGGGCCTGCAGGCGATGCAGCTGGATGCGCGCGATCGACTCGATATGCTTCTGGTCCAGCGCGTGGAACACCACCACTTCATCGATCCGGTTCAGGAACTCCGGCCGGAAATGCGTGCGCACTTCCTGCCAGACCGCGCCCTTGACCGCTTCCTGCGGCTCGCCGGCCATCGACTGGATGATCTGCGAACCCAGGTTGGACGTCATCACGATCACCGTGTTCTTGAAGTCCACCGTGCGGCCCTGGCCATCGGTCAGGCGGCCGTCGTCCAGTACCTGCAGCAGCACGTTGAAGACGTCCGGGTGGGCCTTCTCGACTTCATCGAGCAGCACCACGCTGTACGGCTTGCGGCGCACGGCCTCGGTCAGGTAGCCGCCTTCCTCGTAGCCGACGTATCCCGGCGGCGCGCCGATCAGGCGGCTGACGCTGTGCTTCTCCATGAACTCGCTCATGTCGATGCGGATCAGGTGCTCTTCCGAATCGAACATGAACTCGGCCAGGGCCTTGCACAGCTCGGTCTTGCCGACACCCGTCGGGCCGAGGAACAGGAACGAGCCATAGGGCCGGTTCTCGTCCGCCAGGCCGGCACGCGAACGTCGGATCGCATCGGACACCAGCCGCACGGCCTCGTCCTGGCCCACCACGCGCGCATGCAGGCGCTCTTCCATCTTCAGCAGCTTCTCGCGCTCGCCCTGCATCATCTTCGATACCGGGATGCCCGTGGCGCGGCTCACCACTTCGGCGATTTCCTCGGCGCCCACCTGGGTGCGCAGCAGCTTGTTGGGCTGCTTCTGCTCGCTGGCCTCGGCGACGGTCGCGGCCTTGAGCTTGCCTTCCAGGCCCGGCAGCTTGCCGTACTGCAGCTCGGCCACCTTGTCCAGCTTGCCTTCGCGCTGCAGCTTGGCGATCTCCAGCTTGACCTTCTCGATCTCTTCCTTGAGCGCGGCCGTGCCTTGCGCGGCGCCCTTCTCGGCCTTCCAGATTTCATCCAGGTCGGCGTATTCCTTCTCCAGGCGCGCGATTTCCTGCTCGATCAGATCCAGGCGCTTCATCGACGCCTCGTCGGTCTCTTTCTTGACCGCCTCGCGCTCGATCTTCAGCTGGATGGTGCGGCGCTCGAGCTTGTCCATCGACTCCGGCTTGGAGTCGATTTCCATCTTGATGCGGGCGCCCGCCTCGTCGATCAGGTCGATGGCCTTGTCGGGCAGGAAGCGGTCGGTGATATAGCGATGCGACAGCTCCGCCGCGGCGACGATGGCCGGGTCGGTGATCTCCACGCCGTGGTGCAGCTCATACTTTTCCTGCAGCCCGCGCAGGATGGCAATGGTCGCCTCAACGCTCGGCTCGTCCACCAGCACCTTCTGGAAGCGGCGCTCCAGCGCGGCGTCCTTCTCGATGTACTTGCGGTACTCGTCCAGCGTGGTGGCGCCGATGCAGTGAAGCTCGCCACGCGCGAGCGCCGGCTTGAGCATGTTGCCCGCGTCGATCGCGCCCTCGGCCTTGCCGGCCCCGACCATGGTGTGGATCTCGTCGATGAAGACGATGGTCTGGCCCTCGTCCTTGGCGACGTCGTTCAGCACCGCCTTCAGGCGTTCCTCGAACTCGCCGCGGTACTTGGCGCCGGCCAGCAGGCCGGCCATGTCGAGCACCAGCACGCGCTTGTTCTTCAGGCTCTCGGGCACTTCGCCGTTGACGATGCGCTGCGCCAGGCCCTCCACGATCGCGGTCTTGCCCACACCCGGCTCGCCGATCAGCACCGGGTTGTTCTTGGTGCGGCGCTGCAGGATCTGGATGGCGCGGCGGATTTCGTCGTCGCGGCCGATCACGGGGTCGAGCTTGCCGATGCGGGCGCGCTCGGTCAGGTCGATGGTGTACTTCTTGAGGGCCTCGCGCTGGCCCTCGGCTTCGGCGCTGTTGACCGAATCGCCGCCGCGCACGGCCTGGATGGCCGATTCGAGCGACTTGCGGTTCAGGCCGTTTTCACGCGCGATGCGGCCGGCGTCGCCCTTGTCGTCGGCGACGGCCAGCAGGAACAGCTCGCTGGCGATGAACTGATCGCCGCGCTTGATGGCTTCCTTCTCGGTGGCGTTGAGCAGGTTCACCAGCTCGCGGCCGATCTGGACCTCGCTGGTGCCCTGCACTTGCGGCAGGCGCTTGATGGCGGCGTCCAGCGCCGTCTGCAGGCCCTGCACGTTGACGCCGGCGCGCGCCAGCAGCGCCTTGGCGGCGCCGTCGTCCTGCGCCAGCAGTGCGCGCAGCAGGTGCTGCGGTTCGATATATTGGTTGTCGTTGCCCAGTGCCAGGCTTTGCGCATCAGCCAGCGCTTCCTGGAACCGGGTGGTCAGCTTGTCAAGACGCATAGGAATCCCTCTCTCGGCTAAGGTCGTGTCCTGATGCGGGGGCGTCGGCGCCGGTCTTCGCTGCCGGAGCGCCCGTATGCCCTGCCGGACACTGGATGTCTTTCCGAAAGATAAGGCTTTGTCGCGACATTTCAAGGCCGCGCCGGCAAGCAATGACCCCGATCCGCTGCTGTGTCAACAACCCCGGCTCTCACGCTCGCAAGTGCCGCAAGCGATACGCGGCTAGGCGGCGTGGCAGGCGCCCTTGTCCGCCAGGTTGCGCACCAGCACGAGTGATTCGCCCTGCACCACCACGCGCCCGTCCACGCCCGTGACCACGCTGGCCAGATTGACCAGGTCCTTGCCGGCGCGCAGCCGCACGATGCGCACGCATGCCGTCAGCGGCTCATCCAGCCGCGCGGCTGAAGCGAGGCGCAGCGACTGCTTCATCCACCCTGTGCCCCGTCCGGGCAGTTGCGTGCCGAGCAGGTCCGAGAACATGCCGGCCAGCAGCGGCAACGGCACCACCGGCCCGCCAAACCCGCGCGCGCGGGCAAAGGCCGGATCGGCGTGATGGGGGTTGGCGTCGCCGGTCAGGGCGATGTATTCGTCCAGGTCTGCCAGGGCGAAGGCGCGCGTCGCACGGGCTTCCTGACCGGGGCGCAGGCCGTACAGGATGGCGTCGCCCGCCTCTGGCGCCCGCGCCGCCTCGCCGGGCAGCCGGGCCAGTGCGTCCGGCCCGGCATCCGGCAGCCAGAGCGATTCGCCTACGGCCGTGACGCGCGGCGCCTCGCCCGGCCCGCCCGCGCTGCCCACGGTGGTGCCGTAGTGCGCCAGTCCGGCTGGCGCGTGCTGCGGCGCCAGCGCGATCTGCACCGTATCGCCAACGAAGGCCGGCGTCGGGAACATCAGCGTCTGCCCGACCGGCAACGCCGGCCCGGGCAACTGCCGCCAGGTGTGGGCGCACAGCAGCGAAAACAGGAACATGCCGTGCGCCACGGTGGCACCGAAATGCGTGCCACGGGCAAAGGACGGATCGCAGTGGATCGGGTTGTCGTCGTGCGACAAGGCGGCGAAGCGGTCAAAGTCGCGCTGCGACAGCACGCGCGGCAGGGCATCGTTCATCAGTCAGGCACCTGTACGGTATTAGCGTTGACGGTAATCGCATTGCCGGCCGCAGGCGACGCGGCGAACGGCGGCACGTTGGACGGCAGCAGCGTCGGCGCCGGTGTGTTGAGGGTGCCGCCGCGCGGCGTGGTGCGCACCACCTGCGACGGCGGCAGCGCCTTGCCCGCGGTGAGGTTGTCGTAGACCGCGTCCAGGGCCCGGTTCAGGTAGACGTGCAGCGGCACGTAGCGGTTGCTGTAGCCCGGCACCAGCCCGATGAAGGCATCGAAGTGCTGGGCGTTCTCGACCTCCACGTATGACAGCTTGCTGGTCACGCCCTCCTGCTGTCGGTTCAGCCCGAGATACGGGCGCGAGGTATGGTTTACCGGCAGCAGCCCGTCGCTGCGCCCGTGCACGATCACCGCCGGCTTGCCGCGCAGGTTGCCGTTGCGCAGCGTCAGCGCCTGGCCGGCCTGCAATGCGCGCGCCGCGGCGTCGGAGCCGGCCAGCAGGCTGCGCAGGCAGTTGGCGCCGTCGTAGTTCAGGTCTTCACGCAGCGTCAACGGTGAAACCGACGCCAGGTTCAGGTACGGGCCATGCTGCGGGTCGAGGTCATTGATCAACTGGACCGGCGGCAGGGGAGGCACGCCGCTGCCGGTGGCGAACATCGACGCCAGCGCCGCGGGCGCGATTGCCGCGGGCTTCAGGTCGGTCAGCGTGCTGGCAAAGCTGTAGCCGCACAGCCGGTCGGTGACGCTGGCCTGCGCATAGGCGTTGGCATAGTTGACCGAGATCGCGGCGGCCACGTCGAACACGGCCAGCGTTGGATGCAGATCGTCTGATTCCGCTTCCCAGCCGGCGGCACGCAGCGCCTGCAGGGCGCTGGCGCTCTGTTCGTCCGTGTTCGTGCCGCTCACCAGGCCCTTTTCCGCCAGCGTCTGGCAGCGGTTGGCAAAGAACGTCGCCGTCGAGGGGTTGGTGTAGAACGGCGCCTGGGTCAGCGCGGTGGCACGCGCGGCGCAGTGCTGCAGCAGGTTGGCCGTGGTGCTGTAGTCGTACAGCGTGCGGCCCGAAGCCGCCACCGGCGTCGCACCGCGTTGCACCACGATGCCGGTATTGGGCGGCATGTTCAGGTTGGGCTCGCCCACCGCCACGCCGTCGATCAGCCCGCCGGCATCCTGCTCGGCCGCCGCCACCGCGGCACCGCCGCCGTTGGACACGCTGGAGGCGATCACCACGATCCTGTCCTTGTCCAGGGTGCGCTGGCGGGTGCCGTTGGCCGACACGGCGCCGAAGCGGTCATTGATCGCCCAGATCGCAAATTCCACTGCCTGCAGCGTGAACTTGCCCCAGTCCTTCTCCGGGTTGCGCTGCGAATGCGCGTGCTTGAACGCCAGCCGGTGCGGGTTGGCAGCGGTGAACTCCGCCAGCGAGGTGGCCCCCGCCGGCGCGGCAAACTGCGCGTTCTTGCCGGCCGCCGCGCGCGTGGCGCGGGTGCCGTCGATCAGCGGCACGGTGTCGGTATCCAGGTCATGCGGCGCGGCGCCGGTGCCCTTGTCGGTATAGGCCACAGCGCAGCCGCGCTTCAGGCCCCACTCGCCGGTGGCGATGGCGCCATAGACGCCGCGCGAACCGGACGAGGTGGCGGTGATCACGCACGGCTTCGACGTGTTGAACGACGCGGGGATCTGCACCAGCATGGTCACGTTCTGCTGGCCCGAGCCATCGTCCGAAAAGGCCAGGTACTCCACGCCGGCCACCTTGCCTTCGGAGCCGGTGACATTGCCCTGCGCGTCGACATTGGGGCCGTAGAGCGAGCCGTAGCCGCCGCTGGCGGTGGTGTCGACGATGGCACGATAGTTGGTATGGATCGCATAGCGCCGCAACTCCGCCGCAGTCGGCGCGGTGGGGTTGGCCGGCAGTGGCGCGGTGGCGCTGGCCAGGCCGTCCTTGCCCAGGCCCGCGGTCAGCAGGTCGTCGGTGGTGCCGTTGTAGCTGTTGATGGTGACCGTGCCGATATTCGCCGGCTTGGTATTGGGGTTGCTGCCGTTGCCGTTGTTGTTGTCATCGCCCGAGCCGCAGGCGGCGGCCAGCATCGATGCGGCGGCGGCCAGCACCGTGAGCCTGAGGCGGCGTTTCTTTTTCTGCTGCGGCGGGATCTGCGTGGAATGCATGTCAACCTCCTCCTGTCGCACCCGGATAGCCGGGGCTGTCGAGTTGTCTTCAGATCGAGGACTGCGGAGACTGCGAACTGCGGAAATCGAAAACACGGCAACGGCTGGCGCGGCCATGCCCCTCAGCCAGAGAACTTTGCGCGCAGCTTGTGCTTTTCCACCTTGCCGGACGGCGTGCGCGGCAACGCATCGAGAAAGCGCACATGGCGCGGCACCTTGTAGCCGGCCAGCTGCGCCTTGCAGTGGGCGATCACGGCATCGGCCTCCAGGGTGGCGCCCGGGCGCAGCACCACCAGCGCGATGCCGACCTCGCCCCAGCGTGCATCCGGCGTGCCGATCACCGCGGCCTCGGCCACGCCCGGCAGCTGGAACAGCACGTTCTCGACCTCGGCCGGATAGACGTTCTCGCCGCCCGAGATAAACATGTCCTTGGCCCGGTCGACGATGTAGTAGTCACCATCCTCGTCGCGGTAGGCGATATCGCCGGAATGCAGCCAGCCGTCGCGGATCGCAGCCGCGGTGGCCTCCGGCAGGTTCCAGTAGCCTGGCGTCAAGCCGGGGCCCTTGATCAGCAGTTCGCCACGCTCGCCCGGGCCCACATCCGCCCCAGCCGCATCGACGATGCGCGTCAGCATCGACCCCACCGGCTTGCCGATGGTGCCGATCTTGCGGCGCGCGGTATCTTCGTCGCAGACAAAGACCGTGGGGCCGGTCTCGGTCATGCCGAAGCCGAAGCAGATGGTCACGCCCTTGGCCAGGTAGGCCTCCAGCAGCGGCCTGGGCACCGGCGAGCCCCCCGCCGACATATTGCGCACACCGGCGAAGTCCGCCTGCGCGAAGCGCGGGTGCTGGCTCAGGAACAGGTAGACCGCCGGCACCGCAAAGAACATGGTGATGCCCTCGCCGCTGGCGCGGTCGAGCTTGCCCAGCACCACCTGCGGCTCGAACTGCCGCATGATGTGCACCGTGCCGCCCGCGTGCAGCACCGGGTTGGCATACAGGTTCAGGCCGCCGGTGTGGAAGAACGGCAGCACGTTGAGGAACACGTCGTCGCGCGTGATCTTGTTGGCCAGCATCGCGTTGACGGCGTTGAAGAAGACCATGCCATAGGTCTGGATCACGCCCTTGGGCTTGCCGGTGGTGCCGGAGGTGTAGAGCAGGTGCCAGGCCTCGGACTCATCGCGGCACGGCATCTCGATGATGCGGCCGGAGGCGGCGTCGAGCACCGCCTCGTACTCGGTCCAGCCGCCGGGCACGTCGGCGGCCTCGTCGTCGGCGAGGTGCAGCACCGCGCGCAGCGGGAAGGCGCGCGCCAGATCCGCGGCCACGGCCAGGAAGCCGTCGCCGGCCACCAGCACCTCGGGCGTGCAGTCCTGCAGGATCGGCAGCAGCTCCGCCGCCGGCAGGCGCCAGTTCAGGCACACCATCACCATGCCGGCCTTGGCGCAGCCATACAGCATCTCGAAATAGTCCGAGCTGTTGTGCGCCAGCACCGCCACGCGCGTGCCCGGCGCCAGTTGCAGGTGGTCACGCAGGTATTCCGCGAAGCGGCTGGCGCGTTCGTCGAAATGGCGATAGGTCACCTGGCGGCCGCTCTCCACGTCCACCAGCGCGACCTTGTCGGGGAAATGCTGCGCGTTCTTGTGCAGCCAGTCGATGACGTACATGCACTAGCCTCCGCTCAGCTTGCCACATCCTGCACGGGCCCGGTGCCGCGCAGCCGCCCCACCACACCCTGCGGGAAATAATAGACGCTCAGGATAAACAGCAAACCCAGCCACAGCAGCCAGCGGTCCGGATGCAGCAGCGACGACAGCAGCGGCAGCGCGGCGGTGGCGTCGCTGGCCAGTTTCATCACGTCCTGCAGGTAGGTCTGCGCCACCAGGAACAGCACCGTGCCGATCACCGCGCCATAGAGCGTGCCCATGCCGCCGATCACCACGATCAGCAAGATGTCGACCATGATCTCGAACGACAGCGAGGTATCGGGCCCGTTATAGCGCAGCCAGATCGCCATCAGCACCCCGGCCAGCGTGGCGAACATCGCCGACAGTACCGTCGACACGGTGCGGTACACCACGGTGCGGTAGCCGATCGCCTCGGCGCGGAAGTCGTTCTCGCGGATCGCCTGCAGCACCCGGCCAAAGGGCGAGTTGACGATGCGCAGCAGCACCAGGAACAGCACCACCGCGCCGGCGAACACCAGGTAGTAGCTGAGCAGCTTGCCGCTCAGCGGCACGCCCAGCCATTCGGTGTCGCCCAGCGTAAAGCCGGGACGCAGCACCTCCGGCACCTTGAAGGTCAGCCCGTCCTCGCCGCCGGTCCATTCGGACAGTTGCGATACCAGCGTGGCGAAGGCGGTCGCCACCGCCAGCGTGATCATGGCAAAGAAGATGGCCCGCACCCGCAGCGAGAACAGACCAATCAGGAAAGCCAGCAGCGCCGACACCGCCAGCGCGCCGACGGTGCCCACCAGCAGCGCACCCCAGCCTGGCTCCATGCGCGACATGGCGATGGCCACGCCGTAGCCGCCGATGCCGAAGAACATGGTGTGGGCAAAGGAAACGATGCCGGTATAGCCCAGCAGCAGGTCATAGCTGGCCACCAGCACCACGAAGATGCAGATCTTGGCCGCCATGTTGAGCGCACGCGCGCCGGGGAAGGCAAACGGGGCGCACGCCAGGGCCACCAGGATCACCAGCAGGATCACGGTCAGCACGCGGCTGCGCGGCAGGTCGCCTGAGAGAAGTCGGATCATGATCGTTGCCCTCAGCGCCGCGCCACCGGGAACAGCCCCTGCGGGCGCCACAGCAGCACCAGCATCATCAGCAGGATGTTGGAGAACAGAGCCACCTTGGGTAACAGGAAACCGGTGTAGTTGGCCATCAGCCCTACCAGCAGCGCACCGACAAAGCAGCCCGTGGTCGAACCCAGTCCGCCAATGATGATCACAATGAAGATCAGCACATTCACCTGCGCACCGATCGCCGCGGTGATGTTCTGCTGGTACAGCCCCCACAGCACCCCGCCCAGCCCCGCCAGCCCCGCGCCCGCGACGAACACGCCGATAAACAGGCGCCGCACGCGGTAGCCAAGCGCCTCGACCATCTCGCGGTTCTCCACGCCGGCGCGGATCAGCAGGCCGATGCGGGTGCGGTTGAGCAGCAACAGCATCGCGATAAAGATCACCAGCCCCAGCGCCATCGCGATCAGCCGGTATTTCTCGATGGCGGCGTCGCCCAGCAGCACCGCGCCGCGGAAGGTGGTGGGCACCTGCAGCGCAATGGTCTCAGGGCCCCAGATCGCCTTGATCAGCTGCTCGGCCACGATCATGCCGCCCATCGTGATCAGGATCTGCTTCAGGTGCTGGCCGTAGACCGGGCGCACCACCACGCGTTCGAAGAACAGCCCGACCGCGCCGGCTGCGACCATCGCGGCTACGATCGCCAGTGCAAACACCGACAGGTTCAACGCCAGGCTGTCGGCCTCGACCCAGCCTGCCAGTGGCAGCAGGACCGAGGCGGCCACATAAGCGCCCAGCGCAATGAAGGCGCCGTGGCCGAAGTTGAGCACATCCATCAGGCCGAACACCAGCGTCAGGCCGGACGAGACGACGAAGATGATCATGCCCATCGCCAGGCCGGCGATGGTCAGCGTGAGCCAGGTCGACGGGCTGCCTACCAGCGGAAAGGCCAGCAGCATCAGCAGCGGCGCCAGCGCCAGTGGGGTCCAGTCGAGCCGGACCTTGGGCAGGTCCGACGGCGCGGCGGCCGGCAATGTCGTTGAAGTGGTCATGTGTGTTGTCCCGCGTTACTGGTGCGCCGCCAGCGACAGCCCCAGCAACTTCTGCTGCAGCCCGTCGTCTTCAGCCAGCGCCGCCATCGTGCCCGTGTGTACCGTGCGGCCATCGTCCATCACCGCCACCGTATCCCCCACCGACTTCGCCATATGAAAGTTCTGCTCCACCAGCAGGATCGACACCTCGGTCTGCTTCAGCTCGCGGAACACATGGATCATGTTCTGGATGATGGCCGGCGCCAGACCCTTGGTGGGCTCGTCGACGATCAGCAGCTGGCGCGGCTCGATGATGGCGCGCGCCACCGACAGCATCTGCTTCTGCCCGCCCGACAGCACGCCGGCACGCTGCTGCCAGAAGGTCTTCAGCGCCGGGAACATGCGGAACACCCAGTCCAGCCGGCGCTCATCGATGGCGCCGGTGCGCGCTGCCAGGCGCATGTTCTCGGCCACGGTCAGGTCGGAGAACACGCTCATGTTTTCCGGCACGTAGGCAATTCCGGCCTGCGCGATCGCGGGCGTGCTGTGGCGCGTGATGTCGGTGCCGTCAAAGGTCACCGTGCCGGCGCTGGCCTGCCACAGGCCCATGATGGTGCGCAGCGTGGTGGTCTTGCCGGCGCCGTTGCGCCCCAGCAGCATGGTCACGCCGCCGCGCGGCACCTCGAAGCTCACGCCGTGCAGGATGTGGTAGGGGCCGATATGGGTCTGCACGCCTTGCAGCTGCAGGATCGGCCCGGTTGCTAGTGCGTCAGCCATGGCTGCCCTCCTCTTCCGGCATGCCCAGGTAAGCCTGCTGCACCACCGGCGAGGCGATCACCTCGGCCGGGTCGCCGTCGGCCACCAGGGTGCCGTTGTGCAGCACGATGATGCGGTCGGCCAGCGAGCGCACCACGTCCATCTTGTGTTCGACCAGCAGCACGGTCTTGCTGCGGTCCTGGCGGATCTCGCGGATCAGGTCAAGGATCACCGGCACTTCATCCACGCTCATGCCCGCGGTGGGCTCGTCGAACATGAACACGCGCGGCTGCAGCGCCAGCAGGATGCCGACCTCCAGCTTGCGCTGGTCGCCGTGCGGCAACGAGGCCACTGTCAACTGGCGCTTGCCGGCCAGCGCCACGCGCTCCAGGATCGCCATGGCCTGGGCCTGCACGTCGCGGTGGCTGGTCCACATCGAGAACAGATCGATGCCGCGCTGCTGGCGCGCCTGCACCGCCAGCCGCACGTTCTCCAGCACCGACAGCTGCGGGAACAGGCTGGTCAGCTGGAAGGCGCGGCCAATGCCGCGGCGCGTCTTCTGCGACACCGGCAGGCGCGTCACGTCCTCGCCATCCAGCAGGATCTGCCCGGCCATGGGCGGCAACTGGCCCGAGACCAGGTTGAAGTACGTGGTCTTGCCGGCGCCGTTCGGGCCGACGATGCAGGTCAGCTCGCCGGGCCGGAACGCGCACGACACCGCATTGACGGCCACGTGGCCGCCAAAGCGGATGGTCAGGCCGCGCGTCTCCAGCAGCGGCTGCGCCCCGGCAGCAGTCGCGCCGGCGTGCCCGGCGGCCGGCTGCGACGGCGCCGGCGCGGACCGGGCGAAAGAAGCTGGCGCGTTCATCAGCGGTGGTTGCGCACGGGCACGGCCATCTCTTCGGGCTTGATCTCGCGCACGAGCTCAGGCACGCCCCAGGCGAAGGCCGGATCCACCTTGATCTTGAAGTGGTACATCGACTGCATGGCCTGGTGGTCTTCCTTGCGGAAGGTCATCTTGCCCTTGGGCGTGTCGAACGACATGCCTTCCATCGCCGTGATCAGCTTCTCGGTGCCGGTCTCGCCGCTGGTCTTCTTCAGCGCCTCCACCAGCGCGATGCCCGCGGTCATGCCGCCGGCCGTGAAGAAGTCGGGCGGCGCCTTGAACTTGCTGTAGTGGTTGGACACCAGCCACTCATTGGCCTTGTTCTTGGGGATGCCGAAGTAGTAGTACGTGGCCCCTTCCATGCCCGGGAAGTTCTTGTAGCTGGCCATCGCCGGCAGGATGTTGCCGCCGGTGGCAATCTCGATGCCGTAGCGCTTGGGATCGAGATCGGCGATCTTGAACGGGTTGCCGGCACCGGCCCAGATAATGAAGATCACCTTGCGGCCCGGCTTGTCCTTGAGCGAATCAAACAGCCGCTGCGCGCCGGCAGTGAAGTCCGTGGTACTGGTCGGCAGGTATTCCTCATGCACGATCTTGGCATTCTTCAGCGCGCCCTTGAAGGCCTTGACGCCGTCGCGGCCAAAGGCGTAGTCCTGCGCCAGCGTGGCGATCTGCACGCCCGGCTTGTCCAGCGCCACGGCGTTGGAGATTGCGTCCTGCGACGAATTGCGGCTGGTGCGGAAGATATAGCGGTTCCACTTGTCGCCGGTGATCGAGTCAGCCACCGCGGGCTCGACCAGCAGCACCTTCTTGTATTCCTCTGCCACCGGCAGCATCGCCAGCGCGGTGCCGGAAGAGGTGGGGCCGACCGCGATATCGGCGCGGTCGTCGCTGTAGGCGGCGGCCAGCTGGGCCTTGGCCACGTCCGGCTTGCCCTGGGTGTCTTTCTCGATCACCACCAGCTTGTTGCCGTTGACGGTCATGGTGCCGTTGGTGGCGTACTCCAGGCCCATCATCAGGCCGGTCTGGGTCTGCTTGGCGTAGGCCTCGAGCGCGCCGGTCTTGTCATAGACGTGCGCGATGCGGATGTCCTTGGCCAGCGCGGTGCCGGCGGCAAGCAGGCCGGCGGCCATGACCAGGGCACGTACGGCGAGTGGGTTGCGTTGCATTGCTGTCTCCTGTGTTCGGTCTCGTTTGTGTTTGTCTGGATGAAACCTGCTGCAACTGCTTTGGAATGCTGTACGGACTATTCGCGCGCGCGCCCTGCCAGGAAGCACCGCATGCCGTCGGCGGTCTCGGCGCTGGCGATCTGTGCGACAAAGGCCGCGCGCTCTCGCTCAAGGCCGGCCGCCAGGGTGTCGGCGTCCCAGCGCAACAGCGCGCGCGTGCGGGCCACGCTGCCCGGCACCTTGCGCGTAACGCCACGCGCCAGCGTCACGGCATCGGCCTCGGCCGCACCCGGCGCGGCCAGCGCAGTCGCCAGCCCGAGCGCCGCCGCCTCCGGCGTGGCAACGATCGTATTGTTCAGCTGCCAGGCACGCGCCCGCGGCGTGCCGACCAGTTCCGGCAGCATCGCGGTCCAGCCGCCGTCCGGGCTGAAGCCAACCACCGTGTAGTACGGCGCGATGCGCGCATCCCGCGCCAGCACCGCCATGTCGCACGCCAGCACCAGGCCCAGCGAGCCGCCCGTCAGCCACCCCTCCACCGCCGCCACCACCGGGCAGCGCAGCGCGGCCAGGCGCAGGATCGAACGGTTCAGCAGTGCCAGCAGCCGGTCGGCGTAGCTGGCTATCGCATCGCCCTGCGCAGCGAATGCCGCGACGTCGCCGCCGGTGGAGAAATTTTTTCCGGCATGCGTCAGCACCACGGCATGAATCGCGGGGTCGGCTTCAATCTCGTCCAGCGCGGCCAGCAGCGCTTCCAGCAACTCGGGCACCAGGCTGTTGTGCCGCTGCGGCCGGTTCAGGCGCAGCAGCGCCACGCCATCGGCGCGCTCCCACTGCACCAGGGGTTCTGCGTGGGCGTTCATCGCGGCTGCAGGCCGTGCGAGATCAGGTCGAAGGCGGTATCGACCACCTTCTCCATCGAAGGCGGGCGCTTCCAGCGCGCATAGCGCATGCCCAGGAAGTTGCTGATGCCGATCAGGCACCAGGCGCGCACCTCGGCATCGCCGGGCACGATCTCGCCCTGCTCTTCGGCGCGCGTCAGGCGCCGGCTGTAGAGCTCGGCAAACACCTGGAAATAGCTGCTGTAGATGGTTTCGTCCACCGAGTACGAATCCAGCACGATCCGGTACAGGTTCTTGTGGCGCGAAACGAACGAGAGGAAGGCCTTCAGGCCCAGGCGCTCGGCTTCCATCTGGGTGGCCGCGGCGGCAACGTGCTTGCGCAGGTGGGCGCGCACCAGTTCCAGCATGTGCGCGACCAGCGCGCGGAAGATGTCTTCCTTGTCCTTGAAATACAAGTAGAAGGTGCCCATCGCGACCTTGGCTTCCTGCGTGATCTCGGAGATCGACGCGGCGTAATAGCCTTTCTCACCGAACACCTTCTCGGCCGCGCGCAGCAGCGCCTCGCGCGTCTTCTGCCCGCGCGCGGTCTTGGGCGGGCAGATGCCGCCGGCGTGGCCGGGTTCGCGGATTGCGCCGGTTTCGGGCGGTGCGTCCGTATCGGTCTGGGACATCTTGTCTCCGGTGGCGCTGCGCGCCTTGTCATTGGAATGCCAGCCGCTTCCTGTCATGCCGGTGCAGGCAGGCGCCTCCTCCGCGCCTGCCTGCGCCGGGAATCGCCACTCAGGCAAAACCTGATAGCTGATTCATGTTTCATCGTATAAATTGCCCCCCATGGATGTCAATAGAGAGGCACCCTCATCCGGTGGCATACAGGCCGCTTCCCTTTACCCTCCTGCCAGGAGAGAACCGTCGTTGGACGCTCCCGATTCGGCACCTGCCGGCCCCGCTCCGCTGCCCTTCGCCAGCTACCCGGCGCGCGGCGCCTTGCCAGGCTGGCGCGAAACCGGCCAGGGGCGGCCGCTGCTGTTGCTGCACGGCTGGTCGGTCACCGGCGAGGCCTTCGACGGCCAGCGGGCGCTCGCACTGGCGGGATTCCGCGTGATCGCGCCCGACCATGCCGGCCACGGCCTGTCGCGCGAACGCGACGGCACCACGATCACGGCGCTGGCGCGCGACGTCGCCGGACTGGTTGTGCACCTCGGGCTGACAGACGTGGTGGTGGCTGGCTGGTCGATGGGGGCGATGGTGGCATGGGCGCTGCTGCGCGACCATCCAGGTCTTCCGCTGGCAGCGGTCGGCAGCATCGACATGACGCCCAGGCTGGTGACCGATCCGGCCTGGCCGCATGGCCTGCACGGCCACTATGAGACAGCGCACGCCGCGCAGATGGCGGCCCGCATCCGGGCCGACTGGCCCCGGCTGGCGCCGTCGGTCGCGCTGGGAATGTGGTCGGCGGGAAGCCGCCCGGAAGGCGCCGCAATGCAGCGCATCGCGCACATGGCAAGCCAGTGCGATGCGGCGGCGCTTGCCGCGCTATGGGAAGACATGGCACGCCAGGATTTCCGGGAGACACTGCGCGGCACCGGGCGGCCGCTGTTCCATTTGTACGGGCAAGCCAGCCGGCTCTATGCGCCCGCGGTGGTCGCCGCCACGCTCGCACTGCGGCCCGAGGCGGGATTCAGCGTGGTGGCCGGCGCCGGCCACAGCCCGCACATGGAGCAGCCGCAGGCGTTCAATGCCGCGCTGCTGGACCTGATCGCCCGGGCCGCGTCAGGCCAGCAGGCGGTAAGTCCAGAGGCCGAACGCGGTCAGCAGCAGTGAGCCGCCCAGGTGCAGCAGCAGGTGCAGCGCCGCCCAGCCGTAGTCGCCGGCAATCAGGTTCGCCAGCACCTCGCTGGAAAAAGTCGAGAACGTGGTCAGCCCGCCAAGGAAGCCGGTGATGGCCAGTAGGCGCCACTCTGGTGACAGGGCGGCGTGCGTATCGAAGAATCCCACCGCCAGCCCGATCAGGTAGCCGCCCAGCAGGTTGGCCGCCAGCGTGCCATAGGGTAGCGCGGGATTGATCGCGTTCCACAGCACCGCGAAGCCCCAGCGCAGCCACGCACCCGCCGCGGCGCCTGCGCCCACGGCGACAAAGCCGAGCGGCCCCATCAGGGCTGGCTCCCGTCCTGCTTCTCCGGTGGTGCGCCAGCATCGTCGCCGCTGGCATTGAACGATGCGATCCCCCAGCGCTGGAGGGCGGCTTCGTCGGTCACGCGGGCGTCGACCCAGCGCGCGCCTTCCGGGGTGTCTTCCTTCTTCCAGAACGGCGCTTCGGACTTGAGGTAGTCCATGATGAACTCGCACGCGGCAAAGGCATTGCCGCGATGCGCCGACGCCACCGCGACCATCACGATCTGGTCCAGCGGCTGCATCGGCCCGACGCGGTGGATGATGGTCACGCCCAGCAGCGCCCAGCGCGCGCACGCAGCCGCCTCGATCTGCGCCAGCGCCTTTTCGGTCATGCCCGGATAGTGCTCCAGTTCCATCGCGCTGACTGCGCTGCCGTCGCTGACATCGCGCACGGTGCCGATAAAGCTGGCCACCGCGCCGACCGCCGGATTGCCGGCACGCAGCGCCGCGACTTCCGCGCCGAGATCGAAATCCTCACGCTGCACCCTGACGCTCATCTCAGCCTCCGGTCACTGGTGGGAAAAAGGCGACTTCGCAGCCGTCGGCAATCGCCGTATCGGGGCGCGCCACCGCATGGTCGACGGCCATGCGCAGCGCGCGGCCTTCAGCCAGGGTCTCGGCCCAGGCGCCGCCGCGCTGGCGCAGCCACTGGCGCAGTTCGCCCACGGTGCGCACGTCGGCCGGCACCTCGGCGCGCTCTTCGGCCACGCCCAGCTGCTCGCGCACGCTGGCAAAGAATCGGAGTTCGATGGTCATCACAGCTTCTGTGTCCTGGTAACGCTGGCCGGCTATGCGAGCAGGCCGTCAAACGGAATGAACTGCACGGTATCGCCGCGCGCGATCGGCTGGTTGGGCGGGTTGTCGATCAGGCCGTCGCCCCAGACGGTGGAGGTCAGCACGCCCGAACTCTGGTTGGGGAACAGGTCCAGGCCGCCCTCGGCATTGATGCGCGCGCGCAGGAACTCATTGCGGCGGTCGCCCTTCTTCAGCTCGAAATCCGCGCGCAGCGGCAGGCGCCGCGGCGTCACGCCGGCCACGCCCTGCAGGCGCAGGATGAACGGGCGCACGAACAGCAGGAAGGTCACGAAGCTGGACACCGGGTTGCCAGGCAAACCCAGGAAGAACGCCGGCTCAGCATCGTTGTTGACCTGCCCGAACGCCAGCGGCTTGCCCGGCTTGATCGCGATCTGCCACATGTCGAGCCGCCCTTCGGCCTCGACCGCGGGCTTGATATGGTCTTCCTCGCCGACCGAAACGCCGCCCGAGGTGATGATCAGATCGTGTCCCTGCGCCGCGCGGCGCAACGTCTCGCGCGTGGCGGCCAGCGTGTCGGGCACGATGCCGAAGTCGCTGACCTCGCAGCCCAGGTTTTCCAGCAGGCCGCGCAGCGTGAAGCGGTTGGAGTTGTAGATGGCGCCCGGCTTGAGCGGCTCGCCCGGCATCGCCAGTTCATCGCCGGTGAAGAACACGGCGACGCGCACGCGCCGCACCACGTCCAGCTTCGCCTGCCCGACCGATGCGGCCAGGCCCAGCGCCTGCGGCGTCAGCCGCGTGCCGGCCGGCAGGATCACGCTGCCGGCTTCGATATCCTCGCCCGCGCGCCGCACCCATTCGCCGGATTGCGGTACGTGGCTGACGATCACGTCCTCGCCCTCGGCGGTGCATTGCTCCTGCATCACCACGGCGTCGGCGCCCGGCGGGATCAGCCCGCCGGTGAAGATGCGCGCGGCGGTGCCGGGCTCCAGCGCGGTGCCGACATGGCCGGCGGGAATCCGTTGCGATACGCGCAGCCGCGTGCCGGCAGCGGGCACATCGGCCGCGCGCATGGCGTAGCCGTCCATCGAGGTGTTGTCGGCCGGCGGCACGCGCAGCGTGCTGGTCACGGGCGCGGCCAGCACGCGGCCGTTGGCGTCGAGCGTATCGATGGATTCAACCTGCGCCAGCGGACGGGCGGCGCCGAGCAGCGCGTCGAGCGCCTGGGCCATGGTCAGCATCGGGGGGCGGGAAGGTGCTGCGGCTTGGGTCATGGTGCGATGTGGGAAAGAGTTGGCCCACGAAAAACGGCCCGCGCATTGCCGGCACCCACTTGGTTGGGGCAGGCAATCCGGGGGCCGAGGATCGGGCCCGCAGCCTGATTGTAGCGAGTTGGCGCGGGCCCGGCATGCGGCAGCGCCGCAGCGGGCTACACGCACCCGCGCGCTTACAGGCCGGTGTGGCCGGCGATGTAGGTCTTGACCTGCGCGGCGTCGGCCGGCATCACTTCAAAGCGCTGCGGCAGGCTCTCGATGCCCTCGAACCTGGCCGGGCGCTCCGGCTCGTGGCCGAGCGCTTCGCGGATGGTGTCGGCGAACTTGGCGGGCAGCGCGGTTTCCAGCACCACCATCGGCACGCCGGCGCTGAGATGCTCGCGCGCCACCTTGACGCCGTCGGCGGTGTGGGTATCGATGGTGATGCCGTAGCGCGACGACAGGTCGCGGATGGTGGCAAGCCGGTCCTGGTGCGTGCTGCGGCCCGAGACAAAGCCGAACTGGCGGATGCGGTCGAATTCCGGCGTGCCCGACAGGTCGAAGCCGCCCTTCTCTTCCACGTCGCGAAACAGCGCCGCCAGCTTGCCGGCGTCCTGGCCCAGCAGGTCGAACACGAAGCGCTCGAAGTTCGAGGCCTTGGAGATGTCCATGCTGGGGCTGGAGGTGTGGTACGTCTCGGCCGACTTGCGCACGCGGTAGGCGCCGGTGCGGAAGAACTCGTCGAGCACGTCGTTCTCGTTGGTGGCGACCACCAGCTTGTCGATCGGCAGGCCCATCATGCGCGCGATGTGGCCAGCGCAGACGTTGCCGAAGTTGCCGGACGGCACGCAGAACGACACCTTCTGGCCGGGGCCGCTGGTGGCCAGCAGCCAGCCCTTGAAGTAGTACACCACCTGGGCCACCACGCGTGCCCAGTTGATCGAGTTGACCGTGCCGATCTTCTGGCGCGCCTTGTACTCCAGGTCGTTGGAGACCGCCTTGACGATGTCCTGGCAGTCGTCGAACACGCCTTCGACGGCGAGGTTGAAGATGTTGGCATCCTGCAGGCTGAACATCTGCGCGGTCTGGAACGCGCTCATCTTGCGGTGCGGGCTCAGCATGAACACGCGAATGCCGCGCTTACCGCGCATCGCGTATTCCGCAGCGCTGCCGGTATCACCCGAGGTTGCGCCCAGGATGTTCAGCTCCTGCCCGGCGCGGCCGAGCGCGTACTCGAACAGGTTGCCGAGCAGCTGCATCGCCATGTCCTTGAAGGCCAGCGTCGGGCCGTTGGACAGGCCCAGCAGTTGCAGCTTGGTACCGCCCTCTTCACCGAGCGTGCGCAGCGGCGTGATGTCGGCGGTGTTGTCGCCCTCGCGCGCGTTGCAGTACACCTCGCCGGTATAGGTCTTGCGCGTCAGCGCGCGCAGGTCCTCGGCGGGAATATCGTCGCAGAACTTGCGCAGGATCTCGTAGGCCAGGTCGGCATACGACAGCTTGCGCCAGGCTTCGAGCTCATCGGCCGTGACTTGCGGGTACTCGGTGGGCAGGTACAGCCCGCCGTCCGGCGCCAGGCCGCCCAGCAGGATCTCGGAAAACGATTGCGGCATCTCATGGCCGCGGGTCGACTGGTATTTCATGTGAATCGGCTGGTCCGGCCCTTAGTTCAGTTCTTCCATGCGCAGGCGCGTCACGTCGGACAGCACGGTGGGCAGCGCCTCGATCTTGGCGATCGCCGCGTTGACGTGCTTCTCGCGCGTGATGTGGGTCAGGATGATGATGTCGGTCTGCGGCTCGCCTTCGCGAGATTCCTTCTGCAGCATGGCGTCGATCGAGATGCCGCCTTCAGCCAGGATGCGGGTGATCTCGGCCAGCACACCGGTCTCGTCGGCCACGCGCATGCGCAGGTAGTACGAGCTGTTGATCTCTTCGATCGGCAGCACCGGCACGCTCGACAGCTCATCCGGCTGGAACGCCAGGTGCGGCACGCGGTGGTTCGGATCGGCGGTGTGCAGGCGGGTCACGTCGACCAGGTCGGCGATGACGGCCGAGGCGGTCGGCTCGGCGCCGGCGCCCTTGCCGTAGTAGAGCGTCGCGCCCACGGCGTCGCCCTGCACCAGCACCGCGTTCATCGCGCCTTCCACGTTGGCGATCAGGCGCGAGGCCGGCACCAGCGTCGGATGCACGCGCAGCTCGACACCATCGTCGCGGCGGCGGCTGATGCCCAGCAGCTTGATGCGGTAGCCCAGTTCCTCGGCGTACTTGATGTCGGTGGCCGACAGCTTGGTGATGCCTTCCACGTGGGCCTTGTCGAACTGCACCGGCATGCCGAAGGCGATCGCGCTCATCAGCGTGACCTTGTGCGCGGCGTCGACGCCTTCGATGTCGAAGGTCGGGTCGGCCTCGGCGTAGCCCAGTTGCTGCGCTTCCTTCAGGACCACGTCGAAATCGAGACCCTTGTCGCGCATCTCGGACAGGATGAAGTTGGTGGTGCCGTTGATGATGCCGGCGATCCACTGGATGCGGTTGGCGGTCAGGCCTTCGCGCAGCGCCTTGATGATGGGGATGCCGCCGGCCACTGCAGCTTCGAACGCCACGATCACGCCCTTGCGGCGCGCGGCTTCGAAGATCTCATTGCCGTGCACGGCCAGCAGCGCCTTGTTGGCGGTGACCACGTGCTTGCCGTTCTCGATCGCCTTGAGCACCAGCTCGCGCGCGATGCCGTAGCCGCCGATCAGTTCGATGACGATATCGATGTCGGGGCGGCTGACCACCTCGTTGGCGTCGCTGACGATCTCCACTTCCCCGTTGGTCAGTTCGCGCGCGCGTTCGGTGTTGAGATCGGCCACCACGGCAATCTCGATGCCGCGGCCGGCGCGGCGACGAATTTCTTCCTGATTGCGCTTGAGCACGTTGAACGTGCCGCTACCGACGGTACCGATGCCGAGCAGGCCAACTTTGATGGGGTTCATGGACAATCTTCTGAGTTGCTAAGGATGAATTGCGGCGCGGCCCGCGGAATCAGGCCGCTGCCTTGCCGTGGCGTTTTCGGTACGCCTCGAGGAAGCGCGCGATGCGGCTGATGGCCTCGCGCAGGTCTTCCTCATGCGGCAGGAACACGATGCGGAAATGGTCGGGACTGGCCCAGTTGAAGCCCGAGCCCTGCACCAGCAGCACCTTGGATTCCTGCAGCAGTTCATAGATGAACTCCTGGTCGTCCTGCACCGGGTACATCGACAGGTCGAGCTTGGGGAACAGGTACAGCGCCGCCTTGGGCTTGACGCAGGTCACGCCCGGAATCGCGGTGATCAGATCGTAGGCCAGGTCGCGCTGGCGGCGCAGGCGCCCGCCTTCGTTGACCAGGTCGTTGATGCTCTGGTAGCCGCCCAGCGCGGTCTGGATCGCCCACTGGCCCGGCACGTTGGCGCACAGGCGCATCGACGACAGCATGTTCAGGCCTTCGATATAGTCGATGGCCGGACGCTTGTCGCCCGACACCACCATCCAGCCGGCGCGGTAGCCGCACGAGCGGTAGTTCTTCGACAGGCCGTTGAAGGTCACGGTCAGCACGTCGGTCGAGAGCGAGGCGATCGAGGTGTGGGTGTGGCCGTCGTACAGGACCTTGTCGTAGATCTCGTCGGCATAGATGATCAGGCCGTGCTCGCGCGCGATGGCGACGATCTCGAGCAGCAGTTCGTCCGAATACAGCGCCCCGGTGGGGTTGTTCGGGTTGATGATGACGATGGCCTTGGTATGCGGCGTGATGCGGGCGCGGATATCGGCCGGATCGGGCATCCAGTCGTTGGACTCGTCGCAGATATAGTGCACCGGCGTGCCGCCCGAGAGGCTTACCGCGGCGGTCCACAGCGGGTAGTCCGGCGCCGGCACCAGCACTTCGTCGCCGGCATTGAGCAGCGCGTTGACGGCCATCACGATCAGTTCGGAGGCACCGTTGCCCACATAAATATCGTCCAGGCCAACGCCTTCGATATTTTTTTGCTGGGTATAGTGCATGATCGCCTTGCGTGCGGCGAAAATACCCTTGGAATCAGAATAACCTGCCGAATTCGGCAGGTTTCGCATCATGTCCTGCTGAATCTCTTCCGGCGCATCAAACCCGAACACGGCCAGGTTGCCGATATTCAGCTTGATGATCTTGTGCCCTTCTTCCTCCATCTGCTTGGCCTTTTCCAGCACCGGTCCGCGGATGTCGTAGCAAACGTTATTGAGTTTGTTGGATTTCTGGATGGGTTTCACGGCGATGTCGGGCAAGCGTAGCGTGCCGCGCAGGCGGCACCGGACAGGGAATCTGGGCGAATCTGAATTAATGCCGAAGCCCCGTGCGGAAGCCCCGCGCCGAGGCGCCGTCCGCTGCAATGCAACGCGAACGTGGCAGACAGGGAGGCAAAAGCTATAATTTATCGGATTATGACAGACTTCGGCAGGGATTCTTGCATTGCAGCGTGCGCTTGCCGCGCGCACGCCAGGCGCCTGCGCACTGTCGTCCATCCTGTCGTCCACACCGTACCCGCCCGGGGTGCCGGCCATCCGCCCCACGGGCCGGCCCGCCAGCCCGCGGCGGCCGCCGCAGAGGCCTCCAAGTGAAACTCCACGCCGACCAGCCCCAGTCGCTCAATACCGTCACGGCCTACGGGCCGGGCTACATCGAGATCAACCTCGTCCGTCACACCAACTCGGTCCTGGTCATGCCCGAGGGCGAAGTCCGGCCCTGGCCGGTCAGCCGCTTCGAAGACCTGGAGCCCGCCCATTTCGAGCAGCTGGTGGAACTCGGCCCCGAAGTGGTGCTGCTCGGCACCGGCTCGCGGCTGCGCTTCCCGCACCCGCGCCTGACCGCGTCGCTGTCGCGCCGCCATGTCGGGGTGGACGCCATGGACCTGCAGGCCGCCTGCCGCACCTACAACATCCTGATGGCAGAAGGCCGCAAGGTGGCGGCGGTGCTGCTGCTCGAACCCGAAGCCGCCTGACCTTTGCAAAAGTTGAGCCGGCGCCACGCTTGAAGTCCGGCAGGGCGCCCCAATCTGCCCCGCCAAGGTGGCAGCCCCCTCACCCGATTCTCCCGATCCCCTGCCCCTCCCCCAGGAGCCACAAGCATGACCGTCAGTCTGAACAAGGCCGTACCCGACTTCAGCGCGCCGATGACCGGCGACGCCACCTTCAGCCTTGCCGATTGCCGCGGCAAGGCGGTGGTGCTGTACTTCTACCCGAAGGACAACACGCCGGGTTGCACCACGGAGGCCATGAACTTCCGCGACCAGTATGAGGATTTCCAGAAAGCCGGCGTGCAGGTGTTCGGCATCTCGCGCGACAGCATCCGCTCGCACGAGAACTTCAAGGCCAAGCTTGAACTGCCCTTCGAGCTGATCTCCGACGCCGACGAAGCCGTGTGCACGTTGTTCGATGTCATCAAGATGAAAAAGCTCTATGGCAAGGAGCACCGGGGCATCGAGCGCAGCACCTTCATCATCGACGGCAAGGGCAGCCTGCGCCACGAACTGCGCGGCATCAAGGTGCCGAACCATGTTGACGAAGTCCTGGAAATCGTGCGCGGGCTCTGAGGTATCGCGTCGGTATCGGCCTTGCCTCGACACGGACGCCAAGCCGGACGTGCCGTGTCGCAACAAGCCGTTGGCAAACCCAATTGCCAAACCCAAAACCTTCGGATACATTGGCCCGTAATGAGTTCAGATTCCGGATGCCACGCTGTTTCGACTCCCCGGCCCAGGCGGTTCGCGCCACAGGCCGGTAGCGGACCTGCCGTGTCGGCAGTCCGCCAAAGAAGCCGCCGGATCCCAGCCGCCAACCCTGTTCAGCAGGCATGGCGGCTTTTTTGTTTGCAGCCGCGTCTGTCCTCATGCCTGTCCGCGCCGGGAGCCTCGCGCATGCATGCCCCGGCCATCGGCCGCCACGCCGTCTCCGACGTATCGCGGCGTCGCGGCACGGACACCCTCGCCCCCTTCTTGTCCCCCTGAAAGGAAAGCCAAGCATGCCGCTGCCTACCATGCCCGCCAAGCCTGCCCAATTGCTGGATCCGAGCGAGTTTGCTCCGGTCTCCGCGGTGCCCAAGGCCAAAGCCGCCACACAGGGCAAGAAACCTGTGCCGGCGCTCGAGCGCGTGGCATTGCTGGAAACCGGCGACACCGAGGTGCCTGAGGTCCGGGCCCGCGCCGCCGGTGGCACCCGCGCCCGCAGCACCGAGACCCCGGCCGTGTCGACGCCTGCCGTCACTGCCGCACCGGTCAGCCTGGTCAAGCCGTCCACCGGCCCCACGCGCCGCGCCCGCAAGTCCGAAGGCCCGAGCAAGCTGTTCGTGCTCGACACCAACGTGCTGATGCACGACCCGGCCTCGCTCTTCCGCTTCGAGGAACACGACATCTATCTGCCGATGATGACGCTCGAAGAACTGGACAACCACAAGAAGGGCATGAGCGAAGTCGCGCGCAACGCGCGCATGGTCAGCCGCACACTCGATTCGCTGGTGGGCGGCACCGACGGCGTGCTCGACGAAGGCCTGCCGCTGGCCAAGCTGGGCAACCGCGACGCGCAGGGCAAGCTGTTCTTCCAGACGCGCCTGAACGACATCAAGCTGCCTGAAGGCCTGCCGCAGGGCAAGGCCGACAACCAGATCCTGGGCGTGGTCAGCGCGCTGCAGCAGCAATACCCGGAACGCCAGGTCGTGCTGGTGTCGAAAGACATCAACATGCGCATCAAGGCGCGCGCACTGGGCCTGCCGGCGGAAGACTACTTCAACGACCAGGTCCTGGAAGACAAGGACCTGCTCTACGCCGGCGTGATGCAGCTGCCCGGCGACTTCTGGGCCAAGCACGGCAAGGGCGTGGAAAGCTGGCAGGACCCGAAGTCCGGCGCCATGTTCTACCGGCTCACCGGTCCGCTGGTGCCGTCGTTCCTGGTCAACCAGTTCGTCTACCTGGAGCCGGTCGATGGCAGCCTGCCGCTGTACGGGCAGGTCAAGGAGATCAACGGCAAGACCGCGCTGCTGCAGACGCTCAAGGACTACACGCACCACAAGAACAATGTGTGGAGCGTGACCGCGCGCAACCGCGAGCAGAACTTCGCGCTCAACCTGCTGATGAACCCCGACGTCGACTTTGTCACCCTGCTCGGCCAGGCCGGTACCGGCAAGACCCTGCTCGCGCTGGCGGCGGGCCTGGAACAGGTGCTGGACCAGAAGCTGTACAACGAGATCATCGTCACCCGCGCCACCGTGCCGGTGGGCGAGGACATCGGCTTCCTGCCCGGCACCGAGGAAGAGAAGATGCAGCCGTGGATGGGCGCGTTCGACGACAACCTCGAGGTGCTGCAGAAGAGCGACGACAGCGCTGGCGACTGGGGCCGCGCGGCCACGCAGGAACTGATCCGCTCGCGCATCAAGGTCAAGAGCATGAATTTCATGCGCGGGCGCACCTTCGTCAACAAGTTCGTCATCATCGACGAGGCACAGAACCTGACGCCCAAGCAGATGAAGACGCTGGTGACGCGCGCCGGCCCGGGCACCAAGATCATCTGCCTGGGCAATATCGCGCAGATCGACACGCCGTACCTCACCGAGGGTTCATCGGGCCTGACCTACGTGGTCGACCGCTTCAAGGGCTGGAGCCACAGCGGCCATATCACGCTGGCGCGCGGCGAACGCTCGCGCCTAGCGGACCACGCCGGCGACGTGCTCTGACACTGGCAGCCTGCGGGCGCGCCCTGCCGGTGGCGGGGCGCGCCCGCAGTGCCTGAGCGCCGTCGTCAACGACAAGCACTTTGGGGCTATGATGGCCCATGTTTGCCGTTGCCCCGCATCCCCACTGGAGGCGTCGATGAATATCCAGCATCTGCCCGGCACGCATGCGCCTGCCGTCGCCCGCAGCCAGCACAGGCAGCGCCTTGTGCTGGCCGTGCTGGCTGCCGCCGGCATCGCGCTTGCCGCCAGCTGGCGCCCGGCCCATGCCGCCGAAGAAGAAATGGTGATCCGCACCATGGGCCCGGTCAGCTACGTCTGCGGCGGTGTCGCCGAGGACGAGCGCCAGGCGCTGGCCGCGAAGGAAAAGGACTTCAATATAGGCATCCTGTTTACACAGGGTGCGAACGGTGAATTCCTGTCGGACGTGGCGGTCAGGCTGGTGCGCGACGAGCAAGAAGTCGCCAGCTTCCGCGCCGCCGGCCCGCGCTGCCTGATACGTGCGCCCGAAGGCAGCTACAATATCGAGGCCAGTTACAAGGGCCAGGCCAAGTCCATCAAGGTCAGCACCGGTACGCGCAACGCCCAGCTACGCTGGTAGCGGCAAGGCTTCCGGTGCGCCGGCAGGCCGGCGACCGGAAACCCAGGATGCCATTGCGCCGTACCCGAATCTCTTCCCATCCATCGCGTGCGCAGGGCCTGCTTGCCCAGGTCCGGCTGCCGCTGCTCTGCGCCACCGCCCTGCTGCTGGCGGCCTGCGCCAGTTCCCCGCCTTCGCGCCACGCCGGCCTGCCGCGCACGCCGGGCAAGCCCCTGGTCGACCCCAGCGCCGGACTGGAAGAAATTTCCATTCAGGCGATGTCGCTGGTCGGCACACCCTATCGCTACGGCGGCAATACGCCGGACTCCGGCTTTGACTGCAGCGGGCTGGTGCGCTACGTGGTGTCGCGCGCGGCCAATGTGAACCTGCCGCGCACGACCGAGGCGATGGGCGCCCGCGGCAGCTCGCTGGACCGCAGCGAGGTGGCGTCCGGCGACCTGGTGTTCTTCAACACCACCGGCCGCGCCAATTCGCACGTGGGCATCTACGTCGGACAGAACCGCTTTGTCCATGCACCGTCGTCCGGCGGCACGGTCCGGCTCGAAGACATGGGCAAGCCTTACTGGGCCTCGCGCTACAACGGCGCGCGCCGCGTGGTCGCGGTAGTCAACCAGCCGCCCGTGCCGCCAGCGCCGGTGGCACCCCCGGCCGCGCAACCGCTGCCTGAGCCCGCGCCGGCCCCTGCACCGCTTCCGGTCGACGACGATCCCATCGCTGCCTTCGCCAACCAGTGAAGCGCCCAAACAAAAAGCCAGGCATCAGCCTGGCTTTTTGTTGGTACGGCGGCCCCTGCCTTACAGGATATGCCGCCCGATCCACCATGCGATCGCCGCCATGAAGGCCGATGCCGGAATCGTCAGCACCCAGGCCCAGACGATATTGCCGGCCACGCCCCAGCGCACCGCCGACATCTTCTGTGCCGAGCCGACGCCGACGATGGCGCCGGTGATGGTATGCGTGGTCGATACCGGCACGCCCAGCGCCGAGGCAAAGAACAGCGTGATCGCCCCGCCCGTCTCGGCGCAGAAGCCGCCGACCGGCTTGAGCTTGGTGATCTTCTGGCCCATGGTGCGCACGATCCGCCAGCCGCCGAACAGCGTGCCCATGCCGATGGCCACGTAGCAGCTGACGATCACCCAGGTCGGCGGCTGGCCGCCGGCCACCACATGGCCGCTGGCGATCAGCAGCATCCAGATGATGCCGATGGTCTTCTGCGCGTCATTGCCGCCGTGGCCCAGGCTGTACAGCGAGGCCGAGACCAGCTGCAGCCGGCGGAACCAGCGGTCCACGCGCGACGGCGGCGTGCGGAAGAAGGTCCAGCCCACGATCACCATCATCATCGAACCGAGGATGAACCCCAGCAGCGGCGAAATCAGGATGAACGCCACGGTCTTCAGCAGGCCGCTGCCCACCAGCGCGCCCGTGCCGGCCTTGGCCACCGCCGCGCCCACCAGCCCGCCGATCAGCGCGTGCGACGACGACGACGGGATGCCGTAATACCAGGTGATGACGTTCCAGGCGATCGCCCCGACCAGGGCCCCGAATATCACGTAGTGGTCGACGATATTGACGTCGATGGTGCCGGTCCCCACCGTGGCCGCCACCTTCAGGTGAAAGACAAAGATTGCGACAACGTTGCACATCGCCGCCATTGCCACCGCATGGTGCGGCTTGAGCACGCCGGTGGACACCACCGTGGCGATCGAGTTGGCCGCGTCGTGGAAGCCGTTCATGAAGTCGAACAGCAGCGCGAGCGCCACCAGCAAGGCGATCACCCACAGGCTCATTTGTATGGTCTGCATGCCGATTGCCGCCTCAGGCGTTTTCCAGGACGATGCCTTCGATGATGTTGGCGACGTCCTCGCACTTGTCGGTGATCGTCTCGAGCTGTTCGTAGATGGCCTTCAGCTTGATCAGGCGCTTGACGTCGGTCTCGTCGCGGAACAGCTTGGACATCGCCGAGCGCATCACGCGGTCGGCTTCCGACTCAAGCTGGTCGATCTGCTGGGCGGTCTTCAGGATGGTGCTGGCGTTGCCCATGTCCTCGAGCAGGCCCACCGCGATCTTGACCTGGTCGCAGCACTGCACGCAGATGGCCGCCAGGCGCAGCGCCTCGTCGGTCAGGTTGGTCACGTCGTACAGCGAGATGGTCTCGGCCACGTCTTCCATCAGGTCCAGGATGTCGTCCATGGTCGTGATGAGCTTGTGGATCTCGTCGCGGTCCAGCGGCGTGATGAAGGTCTTGTGCAGCAGGTCGATGGTGTCGTGCGTAATCCGGTCGGCCTTCTTTTCGGTGGCCTGGACGCGGCGCGCATGGGCCTCGGCGTTGGGCAAGTCGTTGACCAGTGCCTGGAGCTCATGGGCGGCGGTCACCGCGCAGTCGGCGTGCTGGTTGAAATATTCGAAGAACTTGCCCTCCGTGGGCATGAATCGGCCGAACATGGAATGTTCCTTGTGGCAGCGTGGTAACGCTGCTGATTGTGTTGCAGGATTGAGCGGGCGCGTTGCATGACAGTCGCGGGTGGCGACTGTCATCAAAGCGCAATATTTTACAGGGTTACAGGGACATTGCCCGCGAATTTGGCGCAAACAAGACGGCGCCGCACAGACTATTGCAGGCTGGCTTGACTTCGTCAGGTGTCGTTGTCGAAGAAAGCCGGGCCGCCGCTGAAGTTGTCGAACTTCGTGAACTGGCCCAGGAAGGTCAGGCGCACCGTGCCGATCGGGCCGTTACGCTGCTTGCCGATAATGATCTCGGCCGTGCCCTTGTCCTGGGAGTCCGCGTTATAGACTTCGTCGCGGTAGATGAACAGGATCACGTCGGCATCCTGTTCGATAGCGCCGGACTCGCGCAGGTCGGACATCACCGGACGCTTGTTGGGGCGCTGTTCCAGGCTTCGGTTCAGCTGCGACAGTGCAATCACCGGGCAGTTGAGTTCCTTGGCCAGGCCCTTGAGCGAACGGGAAATTTCGGAAATTTCCGTGGCGCGGTTCTCGCCGCCGCCGGAACCTGACATCAGCTGGAGGTAATCGATGATGATCAGGCCAAGCTGCCCGCACTGGCGCGCCAGGCGCCGCGAACGGGCACGCAGCTCCATCGGGTTCAGCGCCGGCGTTTCGTCGATGAACAGCTGGGTGTCGTTCATGCGCTGGATCGCATGCGTCAGCCGCGGCCAGTCTTCATCCAGCAGGCGGCCCGTGCGCAGCCGGTGCTGGTCGAGGCGGCCTACCGAGCCGAGCATACGCATGGCCAGCTGGGTGCCCGCCATTTCCATCGAGAACACTGCCACCGGCAGGCCCTGCTCCACCGCCACGTGCTCACCGATGTTCAGCGAGAACGCCGTCTTGCCCATCGACGGGCGGCCGGCCACGATGACCAGGTCGCCCGGCTGCATGCCGCTGGTCATCTTGTCCAGGTCGATGAAGCCGGTCGGGACGCCGGTGACGTCGGTGGTGGAATCGCGGTGATACAGCTCGTCGATGCGCTCGACCACCTGGGTCAGCAGCGGCTGGATTTCCTGGAAACCCTTCTGGCCGCGCGAGCCTTCTTCGGCAATCGCAAAGACCTTGGACTCCGCCTCATCCAGCAGCTCGCGCACCTCGCGGCCCTTGGGCGCGAACGCGGCCGAGGCGATATCGTCTGCCGCCGTCACCAGCTTGCGCAGCACCGAGCGCTCACGCACGATCTCCGCGTAGCGGCGGATATTGGCCGCGCTGGGCGTGTTCTGCGCCAGCGAATTCAGGTACGCCAGGCCGCCCACCTCCTCGGCCTTGCCGGCGACCTGCAGCATCTCATAGACCGTGATCACGTCGGCCGGCTTGGTGGCCGAGATCAGCCGGGCGATGCTCTGGAAGATCATCCGGTGGTCAAAACGGTAGAAATCCGCCTCGGAGATGAAATCCGCAATGCGGTCCCAGGCGGCGTTGTCCAGCAGCAGGCCACCCAGCACCGATTGCTCGGCTTCGATGGAGTGCGGCGGGACCTTGAGGTTCTCGAGTTGGGGATCGGCGACAGGCGCGTTCATGGGGAGGGATTATACCGGCGCGTGGACGCACTTCGCCGTACATTTGGCGACGGGGCCCGCAAACACGAGCGAACAACAAAAAAGGCAGGAGCCAGGGCTCCTGCCTTTCTTGCTTGCAGTGCTTGCGGTGCTTCAGCCGGCGCAGCGCGCCGGCGAGGCGGCACGTCCTTAGACGCTCTCGCCCACGACCGACACGGTCACGTCGACCACGACGTCCGTGTGCAGCGCAACGCTGACCGGGTGGTCGCCCACCATCTTCAGCGGGCCATTCGGCATGCGAACCTGGGCCTTTTCCAGCTTGAAGCCTTGGCCAGCCAGGGCTTCAGCGATGTCGGCGTTGGTCACGGAACCGAACAGGCGGCCGTCCACACCCGACTTCTGGGTGATCTGCACGGTCAGGCCGTTCAGCTTCTCGCCTTCGGCTTGCGCGGCGGCCAGCTTCTCGGCAGCGGCCTTTTCCAGCTCGGCGCGCTTGACTTCGAATTCGGCGATCGCGGTTTGCGTAGCACGGCGGGCCTTCTTACCCGGGATCAGGAAGTTACGGGCGTAACCGTCCTTCACCTTGACGATGTCACCCAGGTTGCCCAGGTTGACGACTTTTTCCAGCAGAATAATTTGCATCGTATTCTCTCCTTAACGGACCTAGGGCCTGATCAGTTCTTGTGCAGGTCGGTGTACGGCATCAGCGCGAGGAAACGCGCACGCTTGATGGCCGTATCCAGCTGACGCTGATAGTGAGCCTTGGTACCGGTCAGGCGGGCCGGCGTGATCTTGCCGTTGTCGCCGATGAAGTCCTTCAGGGTGTCCAGATCCTTGTAGTCGATCTGTTCCACGCCAGCCACGGTGAAGCGGCAGAAGCGCTTACGCTTGAACAGCGGGTTCTGTTGCTGGAAGCGCTTCTTGTTCTTGTTGTCACGTTTGACGAATGCCATGATTCAATCCTTTTCGAATGCTTTACATCCAGTGATGTGAAAGACGAGAGCCTTGCTGTTGCGGTGCCTGCGGGCCAGGAATCCTTCGCAGTCGAGCAGCGTGCCGAGCGGTAACCGCTCCAGACGCTGGCCAACCTGTCCGATCCCCATCGCTGCGATTGCAAACTCGACCTGCCGCGGCGTTTGCGCCTCGACGGCCTCGCCGCTGTACTGCAGGATGCAGTTCACGACGGGGACCCCGGCCGGGGTATAGCGCAGGGCATCGCGTTCCGCCAGGGTGGCGGCAAGCCGAAGCTGGTTCAACGCGGAGCCTCTTGCTGGTTGCAATCCATGCTGCCGCGGCCGACGCTGTCAGCCATGGCGCGCACCGCAGTCCGCACTCAGGCGGCCTGGCCTTCGGTGGTCGTTTGCGCGGCCTTGCGGGCTTCTTCGCGCTGCACTTCCTTCATCATCGGCGAAGGTGCGGTCTCGGCCTTCTTGGTCTGCACGATCAGGTGGCGCAGGACGGCGTCGTTGAACTTGAACGCGTGTTCCAGTTCAGCCAGCGTTTCCTTGCCGCATTCGATGTTCAGGCAAACGTAGTGAGCCTTGGCCAGCTTCTGGATCATGTAAGCCATCTGGCGACGGCCCCAGTCTTCCACGCGGTGAACGTTGCCGTTCTGCGAGGTCACGAGCTGCTTGTAGCGCTCGATCATGGCCGGCACTTGCTCGCTCTGGTCCGGGTGGACGATGAAGACGATTTCGTAATGACGCATTGACGCTCCTTTTGGATTAGCCACCCGGGCGTCACGAGTCCGGTGTGGCAAGGTTGAATAGCTTTAAATTATAGCGCGCATGTCAGCAATTGCGCAAGCCGCTGTTTACACAGGCAAATCAGGCGTTGGCAAACAAAGTCTGCAGCCTTGCCGGATCCCGCGCCAGTCCTGCATCGGCTGCCAGCGCCAGGGCCAGCAGCACGCGCGCCTTATAGGGATTGAGGTCCGTTGCGGAAACAAAAGCCCCATCCGCCGGGCTGAGCTGGGGTGGAATCGCCACATGGCCGGCCCCGGTGCGGGAACTGCGCACCACGGCCACGCCCGCGGCAGCGGCATCGGCCAGCGCCTCGGCCAGCACCTCATGCACCGAGCCATTGCCGGCGGCAGCCACCACCAGTCCGGCAATGCCCGCGCGGACCAGCGCATCCACAGCTACCCTGCCCGGCTGGGCGTAGCTGGCCACGATCTCCACCATCGGCCACGCCGCCGGCATCGGCCCAATCACCCAGGCCGCGCGCGGCGCGCGCGCGAAGCGCACATAGTCATCCTGCACGAAACCCAGCGGCCCGCAGGCCGAGACAAAGGCATCCACCGCCGACGTGTGGGCCTTGGCCACATCCCGCGCAGCGTGGATCTGCTGGTTCAGTACCACCAGCACACCCTTGCCGCGCGCATCGGGATGAGCGGCCACGCGCACCGCATCCAGCAGATTCAGCGGGCCATCGGCCGACAGCGATGTCGACGGGCGCATTGCCGCCGTCATCACCACGGGCACCGGGCACGATTGCGTCAGGTGCAGCGCCATCGCGGTTTCTTCCAGCGTATCGGTGCCGTGCGTGATCACGATGCCGGCCACGTCGGGCTGCGCGGACCAGTGCTCAACCCGCGCCGCCAGCGTTTGCCAGAGCGTGAAGGTCATGTCCTTGCTGTCGACCTGGGCCACCTGCTCGGCTTCAATGCGGGCCGCCGACTGCAGCGCTGGCACCGCTGCCAGCAACGACGACACCGGCACGGTCGCCGCCTGGTAGCGTGCGCTGCTGGCGGAGTTGCCGGCCGCGCCAGCGATGGTGCCGCCGGTGGCCAGTACGATGATGCGAGGCAATTGGGTCATGGAGGCGTGCAAAGAATATGGGAAAACAGGAATGCCGATTGTAGCGGGCGCGCCCGGCCTCGCCGCGAGCCCGCGCTGGCGATCCACATTCCGTCCATGCGACACGCCCGAAAAATTCTGCTTGCGCTCAGGCCGATACTGTATAAAATCACAGCATACTGTTTAAACATACAGTGCCCGGCCAGCCGGATGCAGGATAAGGGATCGACCGACCCCTTACCCGGAATCCCCGCGGCCCTGCACGGAACGGCGATCCCATGGCGACCCTGACACCCCGGCAGCAGCAGATTTTCGATCTGATCCGCAACACGATCCGCCGCACCGGCTTTCCGCCCACGCGCGCCGAAATCGCCGCAGAGTTCGGCTTCTCCTCGCCCAATGCCGCAGAAGAACACCTGAGGGCGCTGGCACGCAAGGGCGTGATCGAACTGACCCCGGGCGCCTCACGCGGCATCCGCCTGAAGGTGGCACGCAGCGATTCGGAAATGCCCGACCAGTTTTCGTTGCCGATGGCCGGCGTGATGCAGCTGACGCTGCCGCTGGTGGGCCGCGTTGCCGCCGGCAGCCCGATACTTGCCGCCGAGCATATCGACCGCCAGTACCAGGTCGACGCCTCGGTCTTCGACGAACGCCCTGATTACCTGCTGCGTGTGCGCGGCCTGAGCATGCGCGATGCCGGCATCCTCGATGGCGACCTGCTGGCCGTGCGCCGCGCCAGCGAAGCCGCCAACGGCAAGATCGTGGTGGCGCGCCTGGGTGATGACGTGACCGTCAAGCGCCTGCAGCGACGCGGTGGCCATATCGAACTGATCGCAGAAAACCCGGACTTCACCAACATCATCGTGGAGCCTGGCGAGGAGTTCTCGCTGGAAGGCATCGCCGTCGGTCTGATCCGATCTTCCGGCTTCTAGCCGGGCACCGCAGGCAGCGAGCCTGCGCGGGCCCACCCGCTTCCATTGCTTTGCAGACGCCGCCCGGCTTGCCGGGTGTTGACCCCGCTTTGCCTAAAAGAGGTGCCACCATGCCGCAAATCCACCAAGTCGCCGCCCGTCACCCGGTCAAGCCCGTGCCGTTCCGCCAGAGCAAGGGCGTACGCGTCTACCAGGGTACGCAGCGCCGCACCATGGTCGGCAGCATGGCGGCGATCTGCCGCATGCTTGAACTCGAAGCCGCCGAAAAGCTGGCTGCCTGAACCCTGCGGGCGCAGCCCGCGTAGCCGTGGGCCCTGCCCTCAGCTACGCGCGCACGCCTTGGTTTCGGCTTCCAGCTCCTGCGGCGTCAGCTGCGGGAACCACGTATCGCTCTTGCGCAGTTCCAGTGCCGTACCATCCGGCTTCGCCGTCAGCGAAATCAGATAGGCGTATCGGTATTCACCGCCAGACGTGGCCTGGCCGATGCGGATCTCAGTCTGGTTCTTCGCCGGATAGTTGACGACCGCCGCGTCATCGCCCAGATTGTTGCGCAGGCATTTCGCAACATCGCCCATCATGGCGGGCGTGAACAAGCGCATGGGCGCACGCGCGCGAATGGCCTTTTCAGAAGTTCCGGTGGCGCACCCTGCCACCATGGCTGCCATCGCTACGCCAATCACTGCCGCTCGAACAGACATACCACCCCCGGGGAATGCAAAACGGCGCCCTCGCGAGGCGCCGTTCTGGAAAATGCTTTGGGGTGGCTGATGGGACTCGAACCCACGACGACAGGAATCACAATCCTGGACTCTACCAACTGAGCTACAGCCACCGTAGAGGTCATCAGCGCGTTACGTTGCTGATCGACGAAAACCAAGATTATACAAACAGTTTCCCGGGATGGCTAGTATCCCGCACAATTTTTTTTGAGATAAGAGCTCAGGTTCGGGACGGGCTCCACTTTGCCTCAAGCAGCACTGCCTGCTTGATGGCCTCGACGGTCTCGGCTTCGGTATCGAACTGCCCCAACAGGCGGCGCGACTTGCCATTCAGCACGGCTTCCTGCAACGCCTTGCCAGCGGCTTCCGAAGTGCCGGGGTGCCAGCAGTAGCGTGCCGTCCATTTGCCGTCCTGCAGTTGCTCGGCGACCCAGACCACCCTGAAGTCTTCATAGACAACACCGAACGGCGCTTCGTTTTCCACGTTTGCTTTTTCCACGCTGCTCCCCCTGCCGGCATCGGTCCGCATGCCATGCCTTGTCTCGCCTAGGGCAATGCGAGGGATCGTATCACGGCCGCCGACCAGGGCGCCCGGCTGGCCGGCACCTTCGCGCATGCCGTCGATCGTTCGCGGAAATATGCTGTGCACAGCCCCTACCTCTGCAGGGTTCATGCCGCAAATGCGCGAAGCGATACTTGTGCCTGAGGGACATTGACCCCCCTCGACCTTCCCGTCAGGCGGCCCGCCCCATCGGGCCGCCTGCCTCTTTTTGGCCACCCTGCCCTCTCATTGTCGTGGCGCCAGCACTTGGCGATGGAACCTCACGAGCGGATGCGAGCCCAATCGACATCATCGACACGTCAACGAACGCAGGGAACGGGAATGCAAATCAAGTGTAGATGGCCTGCGCGGATTCTTGCGCTGATGGCATTGGCGGCCTTGCTCGGCGGATGCGCTGCCGGCGGGGTCGACGGCAGGGAATCCAGCATCACGACATATGGCACGCTGGACGTAGGCATCAGCCATACGCGCTAGCCTGCCAGCGTGACCGATGGAACTCTTTGCAAAGCCGAGCGTCTAATCCCCTCGTCTGGCGCATGCAAAGCGAGCGCGCAAAAAAAGAGTCCGCAGCGCGGACTCTTAAATTTAGCGATCTCAAATGCCCTGAAGGCGGTTGCACTGTAACTGTCATGCCGGGAATGCACCATTCGGGTAAACGAAGAGCAACAAGCCTGGCGTAGCAGCAAACAACGCCGACGAAAAAAAGCCCGCCGAAGCGGGCTAATAATCAGTTGAAGAAAGCCCTGTATTCAAGGGCAGGCACAGTGTATGGAAGTGCCCTGCCTCAGCGAATTAGGGGAATCCCTTTCCTGGCGCCGGTTTCCGGGCGATCAGGAATTGCAAGTGCGGCGCGCGGTACCCCCGCGCAGCCATGCACATTTCCACGATTTTGAGTTAGAGCGCGGCCTCGGCAGTGCGCGCACGGCCCGCGCTCGCTTACGCGGCCAGTGGCTCTTGTGCCTGCGGCCGCAAGTGCGCGCGCGCCTCTTCGAACAATGCATCCACATCGGCACGCGTGCGTGCCGCATTCATGCGCTTGGCATCCGACAGTACGCGACGCCAGCCGCGCCCGCCCGCAATGCCACGATGCAGGCCAAGCATGTGGCGCGTGACCGCACCCATATATCCACCCCGCTCCACCAGGTCGCCGATATAGCGCTGCATCGCCAGCTCGACGTCGAGCCGCGACGGCGTCGGCGCACTCGAATCGCCATAGAAGCGCGCATCCATTTCGGCCAATACATAGGGCTGATGGTATGCCTCGCGACCGATCATCACGCCATCGACGTGCTCGAGGTGGGTCGCCATCTCGTCATAGCTGACGATGCCGCCGTTGATCAGGATTTCCAGGTCCGGAAACTCCTGCTTCAGCTGGTACGCCACCTCATAGCGCAGCGGCGGAATCTCACGGTTTTCTTTCGGGCTCAGGCCCTTCAGGATCGCATTGCGCGCGTGGACGATAAACGTGCCGCAACCCGCCTCGGCCACCCGGCCGACGAAATCACGAACGAAATCATAGTGCTCGATCTTGTCGATGCCGATGCGATGCTTGACGGTGACCGGGATGTCCACCGCATCGCGCATCGCCTTGACGCAGTCGGCCACCAGTTGCGGCTCTGCCATCAGGCAGGCGCCGAAGGCCCCGCGCTGCACGCGCTCGGACGGGCAGCCGCAGTTCAGGTTGACTTCCGCATAGCCCCACTGCTGGCCCAGCTTGGCCGCCATGGCAAGGTCGGCCGGCTCGCTGCCGCCCAACTGCAGAGCGACCGGGTGTTCGGCCGCATCGAAATCCAGATGGCGCGGGACGTCGCCATGCAGCAGCGCGCCGGTGGTCACCATCTCGGTGTACAGCCAGGTGTGGCGGCTGAGCTGGCGGTGGAACATGCGGCAATGGCGGTCGGTCCAGTCCATCATCGGGGCCACAGATATTCTGCGCGCCCTTATATTTCCTTGCTTCCCGCCTGTAGCCTCAGTTTCCGGGGTGCCGTGAGTACGTTCCATTTCCTGCCGATTCCGCCTATTTCGTCCTATTTTCCGTCCCAGGCGCTACGATTTAGCACCATCTCAACTCTTGTAGCACCGAGAATATGGGGACGATCACGCAGCGCGCGCGAAAGGACGGAAGTATAGGGTACACCGCGCAGGTTCGCCTGAAGCAAGGCGGCACCGTCGTGTTCAACATGGCGCACCTGAGCTCGGTCTTCTCGATCGCCCAGAGCTCGCCGAGCTGGACGAGCTGATGAAGTACTTTGGCCTGATCCGGGCAAAGCGAAAAGACAGCATGCCATGCAGGCCATCACTGCGTTCGCCATCTTCTCGACCCGCCGGCTCGACGAAATAACCCGTAGGCTGGCAGCGGCAAGCCTGCAGCGCTATACCCATCTTCGGCACACTGGCGACCGCTTCGTCGACTGGAAATGGCTGGAAATTGTGGCACCGGCTAGCGAGGATTCTGGCGCCGCCGAACAATAGGCCATGCAGGGGTAGCCACCCTGAAGAAAATGACCGATGGCGATTCCGTTCAGCGCGCTATGTCGCGGTAGGAATGCCCATTACTGAGCACCCCCCGCACAGATCCCGGCGTGCGCGATTCGCGCACCGGGCTCCTGCCTCGGGTGTTTGGCGGTGAACCGCACAACCGGCCAAGGATGAAGGACCCGGGCTGGAGGCAACCAGTCCCTTTCCAGCCTTTTCATCAAGGCCCACGTTGTCCCGTCTTTCTGGCTGCGGCGCCGTAGCGCTCGCCGCCATAGGTCGGTTACGTGTGCCCGGAAGGTCCGAAGGGCTGGGGTATTTGTCGGCACGGCGTGGTAGTTAAAGTACCCTTGCACCACACGCCGCAGCCAGCGCCCCTGCTCCGAGATTGACTGATGCCATCTGCGTCTCAACTCCTCTTTGATTTCCCGTAGCTTGGCCTGCATCCGGTCTCGCCGGGATCGCCGCCTGAGCATGAACTTGCCATCTTTGGCCCGTCCACTGATATGGGTGAACCCCAGGAAGTTGAAGGTCTCGGGCTTGCCCAGTCCGCGCCCGGCTCGGTTCTCGGCCGCGAAGCGGCCGAACTCGATCAGGCGGGTTTTCTCCGGGTGTAGCTCAAGCGCAAACTGCTCCAGCCTTTGCTGCATGTCCCGCTTAAAGCGCTTGGCATCGTAGGCTTTGGCGAAACCGACAACGATGTCGTCGGCATATCGCACGATCACGACGTTTCCCTCGGCGCGGCGGTTTCGCCACCGGTTCGCCCAGAGGTCGAAGACGTAATGCAAGTAGATATTGGCCAGCAAGGGCGAGATGACCGACCCCTGTGGCGTACCTTCCTCGGTGGCTGTCACCACCCCATCTTCCATCGCACCAGCCGTCAGCCATTTGCCGATCAGGCGTAACACGCGCCGGTCGCCGATGCGGTGCTCCAAGAACCGAATCAGCCAGTCATGGCTGACGGTATCGAAGGAAACCACCACAGACTACCCCTCTCCACCACGTTCCTGAATCCGTTGTCATCACACGATCCGGCCACCCGTTCGAGGGCCGGCGCCTCCAGGTCATCAGCCGACGGCAACGGGCCGGCAGATTGCACCTTCTGCTGACGCTTCCCGACCAATCACGTGGGCTGATTCCCGCCGACTGGACCGATTTCCCTGCCGCCTCCGGCAGCGTTCCCACAGCTACCGGCGCCCCAACATCCGACGCGCTGGGCTCGATTGCCGACCTGCTCCACGCTCGCCTCATCATTGACGCTTTGCTGCGCCACACGGAACAGGAGAGCAACAATGCAACTGAACCTACCCCTTGCGGATCTGCCGTCCGGCGACGACAGCCTGTGGGAACAACTCGATCCAACGACACGCGAGGCGGTAATCAACGGCCTCGCCCGGGCGATCGCGAAGCTCGTGACCTACAACAACCCGCTGCCCCGGGAGAACAATGATGATTGACGCCTCCAACAAGATCGGCCCCAGCCATTTGCAGCGCACCGCCTTCGTCTACATCCGTCAGTCCAGCGCCAGCCAGGTCGAGCACAATCGCGAATCGACGCAGCGCCAGTACGCGCTCGCACAACGGGCCACCGCCCTCGGTTGGCCCGCGCAGCAGGTCAGCGTGGTCGACGAGGATCTGGGCCTCTCCGGCGCCAGCGCCGCGCACCGTGGTGGGTTCGCCCGTATGACCGCCGAAGTCGCGCTCGGACACGTCGGCATCATTCTCGGACTGGAGGTCTCCCGCCTGGCGCGCAACAATTCCGACTGGTACCGGCTGCTGGACCTGTGCAGCATGACTGATACGCTCATCGGCGATGCTGACGGCGTGTATAACCCGGCGCTGTTCAACGACCGCCTGTTGCTCGGCCTGAAGGGCACCATGAGCGAAGCCGAACTGCACATCCTGCGCGCGCGTCTGGACGGCGGCATCCGCAACAAGGCTGCCCGCGGGGAGTTGCGCCGCGGCCTGCCCATCGGACTGGTGTGGGGTGAGGCAGACGGCGAAGTCAGGCTGCATCCGGATGAAGCCGTCGTCGGTGCGCTGCGCACCGTGTTCGAGCGTTTTAGCGAGCTCGGCTCTGCCCGCCGCGTCTGGCTGTGGTTCCGCGCCGAGAATCTGTCATTCCCGCTGCAGCTCAATCACACCGCGCAGATCCGCTGGGTCGCCCCGACCTATACCGCCATCTACAATGTCCTCACCAATCCGGTTTATGCTGGCGCCTACTGCTACGGCAAGACCCGGCAAGAGCGCTACGTCGATGAACATGGCGTGCTCAAGACCCGATTGCGCCGGCTGCCCCAGTCGCAATGGGCCGTGCTCATCCGGGACCACCACGAAGGATATCTCGATTGGACGACCTATGAAGCCAATCAAATGCGCCTGGGGGCCAATACCAAGCCCCGGCCTCATCAGGCCGGAGGCGCCGTGAGGGAGGGGGCCGCCTTGCTGCAAGGCCTGGCCTGCTGTGGTCACTGCGGCCGGCGACTCAAGACGCACTATCGCGGAACCAACCAGACGCCCGGGTACCATTGCTCCAACAAAGGAATCGAGAATGGCCGCGGCGTCTTCTGCCTCAATGTTGGGGGCCTGCAGATCGATGCCGCCGTTGGGCAGGCCTTCTTGCAAGCCGTGGAGCCGGCCGGCATCGCAGCAGCCGTGCGTGCGGCCGAACGCCTCGAGAACGATCACGACGCGGCGCTTGCACAGTGGCGACTGAACGTTGAACGTGCCCACTACGAGGCACAGCGCGCCGAACGGCGGTACCACGCCGTCGACCCCGAGAACCGCCTGGTGGCACGCGGTCTCGAAACGCAGTGGGAGCAGCAGTTGCGTGAGCTCGAACAAGCTCAGGCGGAACTTGCTCGGCGTGAACAGCTTCGTCCACGCACGCTGAGCGCTGAACAGCGCAAGAGCTTGCTTGCGCTCGGTAAAGACCTCAAGCAGTTGTGGGACGCGCCGACCCTCACCCTGCGCGACAGGAAGCAATTGCTGCGCATGCTGCTCGAGGAAGTGTGTATTACCGTCCATCGCGAAGAATACCGGGCGCATCTGAAGCTGCGTTGGCGCGGCGGCAAGCTTACCGATTGCGAGGTCGCGTTGCCGCGCTCGCGACCCGCGACCATTCGCACCGACGAAGACACGATTGCCCTGGTCCGCCGTCTGGCTGAGCACTATCCCGATGCCACCATCGCCGGCATCCTCAACGCACAGGGCCGGGTCACTGCGCGCGGTTTGCGCTTCAACCAGAACCTCGTAGGCAACCTACGGCGCCATTGGCATATCCCTTGTTTCGAGCGCCCCACGGAACTTCCTGATGGCGAGTTGCTCAGCATCCGCCAGGCAGCACGCGTGCTGGGTACCGCGCCGTCCACGCTACACCGCTGGGTCAACGACGGCTTTATCGCCGGCGAACAGACCACGTCCGGTGCGCCCTGGCGTATCCGTATCACCGATGCGCTGCGGCAACAATTCGTCGCGCACAGCCCCGATGGCTACGTCGTCATGCAGGAAGCAACCAAGCTGCTCGGCGTGTCCCGCCAAACTGTGTTGCAGCGTGTAAAGCGCGGCGAACTCGATGCCGTCCTGGTCTGCCAGGGACGGCGCAAAGGCTTACGCATCAAGGCTGTCAGCGAGCAACCCGATCTCTTCGAACACTCCTCATGAACCAAAGGGCATTCTCATGCGCGATCCAAGAACCGACTGATGTCGGCGTCCAGAATCCAGCTCACATTTGTACGCGCTATCCCGGTGGCCAGTGCATCCAGCGCATCGTGTTGACTGCGCTTTGGCCGGAACCCATACGAGAACCCGAGGAAGTCCGTCTCATAGACCGCGTTGAGCACCTCCACCACTGCGCGCTGGACAATCTTGTCTTCCAGCGCGGCAATGCCCAATGGTCGCAGCTTTCCATCCGCCTTCGGTATGTACTGACGGCGGCTGGGCTGCGGCCGGTAGGCTTGGCGGTGTAGGCGCCCGTGCAAGTCGCTCAGGTTTGCCTCTAGGTCTTGCTCGTAGTCGCTCCATGTCACCCCATCGACCCCCGCCGCCGCCTTTCGTTTCAGCCAGAAGAACGACGTCTGTAGCAACTCAAGATCGATCAGGTGGAACAGCGCTGTGAACCGCTCCTTCTTTCTTTGCCTTGCGGCTTCCCGCACACGGACCAACCGCTGGGACACGCTTATCCGGCTCAGCGTCCGGGACGTGTGTGACCAGTCCGTGTTCCCCTTGGCCCTCCCCCTTGGCTCCACCGACTCCGCCTCCGGTTGCCCGGATTTGTTCGCCAGCTTCGTCGCTACTATGGGGAGGTCCGACTTCTCTTGACCGTTCATCATCGGCTTCGGCTCCTCGCCTTCCCGATGCGGACCGCACGGCAATACCGCCACCGTGGGCCAGTCAGGAGATCTCCCGGTTCCCGCACAAGGAGCGTACGCACATGCCAGGGTCTAAGACCGCGCCGAGCCGGCTGGGCGCTCGCGCAAGCGCGCCCAACCGTGTTGCCTTCCGCATACAGTAGTACGTCGGCACTCGGGTCTAAATATGCTTTTCGCGGCTCAATGGCTGGCCTATACGCACCCCTGTCAACGCTTCGCCGTGCGCCTCGCGGCGCACAGCGCATGACTCGGGGACAGCGTGATTCGCTAAATCTTCTGCTGTCAGGGACTTTCACCCTTTACTCCTTGCCGGTTAGCCGGCGCGCACTGTATATCCATACAGTACTCATCCACGCCCTCGCCATGTCGCCCGAACCTGCAAACTGCCCCATCTGCGGCGCTGCCGCTGAGCGCACTCGCGCCCCATCTCATGGCTACCTCTACCGTTGCCCGAGCTGTGGCACCTTCCTCATCACCAGCAGCGCACTGGTCCGTAGGAAGGACATTCCGAGTTCCGCCCGGGAAAATGTCCGGCTGTTGCGGGCTTATGGCCACCAGCCGCAGATCGAGGTTTCTCGGGACGGCGTGCGCATCGTCCCCGGTCGGGGCTGAGCATGGGCAACAGCAAACGCGCGGCACGCTGCCATCTTCCGGCCACAACCCCCGAGCCGTTCCCCGCTCCCGGCGCAAACGGCATTCTCGGTCGAGTTCAGGGGCACTACATTGCCGCTGGCCTGCAGACGCTGCCTCGTGCCACGCTCGACGGGCCCAGCCACCATGAGGTCCTGGTCGAGGCTGGGCACCTCGGCACCGTCCGACTTTTCATCGAGAAGAAGCTGGCCCGCCACAACCGACACAGCCACTACTACTGGTCGGCCTATCGGGCTGAGCCAACTGAACAGCAATAGCACGGCCAGGAGGTAGTTGGGCTCAGCCCATCGGGCTTACTCGTTCATCCGACCGAGCTCAGGATGCCTGACGGCCGACCGCGATCACGCTCGGGCTTCCTTTAGTGTCCTCGATGCGTGGAAGGATGCCCGAAGCAATGCTCTGCCTAACCGCGGCTTTCAGCTCAGCAACATCCCAACGCCCCTGTTCGATGGCGCCCAGCGCATCGCCAGCGACTGCGAATCGCCCGCCACAGGCAGCGCAACGGTAAATGCGGCTGCCATGCAGGGGATCTTGTCGGTCGAGCCAGCGTCGCGCCAACGCGGTGCATAGTAAGCAAGGTACGGCTTCGGTTGTACTCACAGTCTAACCTTGGTCGATTGCCCGACCCGCCTGAATGCCGGCCCAGCGTGTTGCAGCCGATTTTCGGCTAGGGCGCGCATTGTGGAATGCATGCCTCATCGCCCTACTCGGGTGGCCAGCGCAAAAAATGCGAAGACTGCCGGCATGCACTTGGCCAGCACCCCAAAGGCGATCAACTCCCTAAATAATGGCGCCCGCAGCAGCCATGGAACCCATAGTTCAGGGGTCAGCATCAGGGACAGCAAGACATAAGTGGTCAATCCTGAGGCATAAGTGCGCATGACCGTGTCCTCGTAGTCGCAGTAGCGTCGACTTAAGTTTCAATTAAGAAACATCCCTTTGGAGGGTAGAACTGTTCGCAATACAACAGAACCAACCGGCGCAGCCGGGGGCAGCGCCCCCCCTAATTCGAGGGATGTCCTGACTGAGGGATAGCGTCATGCTGACGGGAGCGCGCGACTGCGACTCACGCGCTTCCACTTTCCGCCCTCGCCAACCCTGGCCGAGGGTTTTTCTTTTGTCGAACGGCGCCTGATACCCGCGCCCGTTCGCCGCGCGGAGACTGGCCGCATCCCACCCGATGGGGCTGATGCCGGAAACCCCACAGCCGCTACCAATCCTTCTACTTTTTGGGGCTGGCGCTGCCCGGAATGCCGCAGGCGTATGGCGAGGAACGCCGCCAAGGTGCAAAATCCGCCAGCGGGGCTCGTCCTGAACTCCGCCCTGGCCGTGTCAGATGGGAGTTGGACACTCAAAATTGGGTCAGCGCATCATAGGCGCGCTCGCAGGCCTGCCCCGCGACGCGGGCGCGGTCGGCGTACTCAGCCAACTCTCCCGCTCGTTTGTCAGCCTGGCCGAGCACGTCGGCAAGCACATCGAGGGGACCTCCGGCTGCCGGGCTGTGCTTCTCCTCTGGGTATGGATGGCACTCGACGGCTCTCGACTCGACCCCTGACCGTTCGCTGACAGGAACCGGGGCGGATGCGCACGCCTTCGTAACCTGGCACGCCCACCCCCACCGGAGTTGCAGGCTACCGCGTCGAGGTACGCAGCGCCCCGCCCTGGCAGTATCAGCGCGGCGCGGTCCGCTCGATCCAGCCTGCAAACGTCGCCAGGAATTTGCCGAGAAAGCCCTTGGTCGATTCATTGGCGATACCGCCCTGCTCATCTAACAGCTTGTCGACGCCGCTGATATATGCCTCAGGCTGCTGCAGCATCGGGACATTGAGGAACACCATCGACTGGCGCAGGTGCTGGTTGGCACCGAAGCCACCGATGGCGCCGGGCGAAGCGCTGATGATGGCGCCAGGCTTGCCGTCCCAGACGCTGCTGCCATAGGGCCGCGAGCCCACGTCGATGGCGTTCTTCAGCGGCGCGGGCACGGAGCGGTTGTATTCCGGGGTCACGAACAACACGGCGTCGGCGCGGCGGACGCGGTCGCGGAAGGTGGTCCAGGCCTGGGTAGGTTTGTCGTCCAGATCCTGGTTATACAGCTGCAGCTCACCGATCTCGACGATCTCCAGCCTGAGCTGCGGCGGCGCCAGCGCGATCAGCGCTCTGGCCAGCTTACGGTTGTATGACTCCTTGCGCAGGCTTCCCACCAGTACAACGACATCACGATGATTGCTCATTGCGGCTCCTTTGACTGTGCGCCGGTCCAGCCGCCACTCTACCCGAGTCGGCGCCGGCATGTCCTGCGCAGGAATCGTCAGGCAGCGATGCCCAGCGACGCCAGCGGATGCTCCTCGGCGCGCCACGGGCTGTCGAAGAACGACAGCACCTTCTCTCGGCTGACATCATCAAGCCGGGCGTGTTGCCAGCGCGGCTTGTGATCCTTGTCGACGGCCAGCGCACGGATACCCTCGACACCATCGCCCTTGCGGAACACGCAGTACATCATGTCCAGTTCCATGCGCAGTTCAGCTTCGAGCGACATGCTGCGCGCACGGCGGATCTGCTCCAGGGTCACGCACAGCATCAGCGGCGAGCGGCTGCGCAGCATGGCTGCGGTCTGCGCGGCCCAGTCACCCGGGGCGTCGCTGACAGCGGCAAGGATGTCCGGCATGGTGTTGCCCGCGAACAGGCTGTCGATCTGCGCCGACAACCCGCCCAGCGTGCTTTGCGCCGGCACGCAGTCATCGCGGTGCGCATCGGTAAAGCCTTCGATGTGCGCCAGCACGGCGTCGCCGCTGACAAACTGCTGCGTGCGCAGCGAATCGACCAGCTCGGCCAGCCGGTTGGCCGGCAGATAGGCGTCGGCCAGTCCGGCGTAGAGCGCGTCGGCTGCATGGATCACGGCGCCGGTCAGCCCCAGGTACTCGCCGATGCGGCCCGGTGTGCGCGCCAGAAACCAGCCGCCGCCCACATCCGGGAACAGGCCGATATTGGTTTCCGGCATCGCCATCTTGGTGCGGTCGGTGACCAGGCGCAGCCGCGCCCCTTGCGAGATACCCATGCCGCCGCCCATCACCACACCGTCCATCAGTGCGATATAGGGCTTGGCGTAGCGGTGGATCAGGAAGTTCAGCGCGTATTCCTCGACAAAGAACTGGTCGAGCAGCGGATCGCCTTTGTGCGCGGCCTTGTGGAAATAGCGGATATCGCCACCAGCGCAGAAGGCCTTGCCGCCGGCACCGGCGACCACCACCGCCGCCACCTCGGGTGCGGCGGCCCAGGTCTGCAGCGCCTGGGTGATGGCGCGGATCATGTCGAGCGACAGCGCGTTGAGCGCCTGCGGGCGGTTCAGCGTCAGGTATCCGATGCCACCGCGGACCTCTGTCGTGACGAATTCAGTCATGTCGTACTCCTCCAATGCAACTCGCGATTTTACGCCAGTCGCATCGGCAAGCGCACCCCTGCGGGCAGCTTGCGGCGCATGCGCAGCCACCGCGCATGCGCCCTGCACCGTCAGGCCAGCCGGAACGTCGCCACCAGCGAGGTCAGGCGCTGCGCCTGGTCTTCGAGCGCCGCCGCCGCCGCTGCCGCCTGCTCCACCAGCGCCGCATTCTGCTGCGTCATGCTGTCCATCTGCGACACCGCCACGTTGACCTGCTCGATGCCATTGGACTGTTCGTCCGAGGCCGCGCTGATATCGCCGATGATGGCGCTGACGCGCTGCACCGCATCGACGATGTCCTGCATCGCCCGGCCGGCGTCATCGACCAGCCCCGAGCCTTCACGCACATTAGCCACCGAGGCGCCGATCAGCGCGCGGATCTCCTTCGATGCGCCGGCGCAGCGCTGCGCCAGGTCGCGCACATCGCCGGCCACCACGGCAAACCCCCGGCCGTGCTCGCCGGCACGCGCGGCTTCCACGGCCGCGTTCAGCGCCAGGATATTGGTCTGGAACGCAACCTTCTCGATCACGTCGATAATGTCGACGATCTTGCCCGAGCTGGCATCGATCGATTGCATGGTGTTGACCACGCGCAGCACGGCCTCGCTGCCGCGCTCGGCCAGGGTCGCGGCATTCGTTGCCAGCCCGCAGGCCTCGCGCGCGCTGTCGGCATTCTGGCGCACGGTACTGGTCAGTTCCTCCATGCTGGAGGCGGTTTCTTCCAGCGAGGCCGCCTGCTGCTCGGTGCGCTGCGACAGGTCGGCGTTGCCGCTGGCGATCTGCTTGCTGGCCGAGGCAATCGAGTCCGCGCCGCCGCGCACGTCGCCCACCATGGCCACCAGGCTGGCCTGCATCCGGCCCAGCATGCCGAGCATGCGCGCGGTCTCGTTGCGCGCTGACTCGTCCGCCAGCACCTCGCCGCCCGAAGCGGCGACGCTCAGGTCGCCACCCGCGATCTTTTCGAAACGCCCGATCGCCGCATCCAGCGGCTGGACGATCGAACGGCGCAGGCGCCATGCCACCACGGTGCTGAAGGCCAGGCCCACGGCCAGCACGCATGCCGACAGCGTGAACAGGTTGCGATAGCGTTGCTGCGACGCCTCGTAGACCTGCTTGGCGCTGGCCACCTGCAGCTTGTTCAGTTCGGCATTGACGGCGGTGAAAGCGATGTCGAGCTGCGGGATGGTTTCGAGCACGGCCTTCATCACGCCATCGCGGTCGCCGGCATGCAGCGCGGCGATCATCGGCGCGACGCCCTGCTTGAAGAGCGCATCGCGCTTGGCGGTGACATCTTCCACCGCCCTGGCTTCACCAGCCGAGCGCGGCAAGGCGAGATAGGCCTGCCAGGCTTTCTCGGAATCGCGCGCAAAGCCTTCCGCGGTTGCGGCGCGCGCCTTGGCATCGGCGGGGTCCGTGGCAAAGGTCGCCTGGTCCAGCAGTACGCGCACGAGCAACTGGTTCGAACGCGCTTCGGCCAGGTTGACCGCGGCCGACAGCTGCTGCCCATAGATCTGGTGCGTCGCCTCGTTGCTGCGCGACATGCCGAGCCAACCCACTGCGCCGACAATCAACAACAACAGGTTCGTGACGATAGTGAGGAACCACAATCTGGCTCCGATGGTAGTGTTCTTGAACATGAAGGCTCCGGGGGAAGAGGAATCGGGGAAATCGGGAGCGCGCGCCGCGCCGCCGCCCTGTTCAACTACGGCGCGCTGGCTGCGTCCTTTACCGGTATTGGCCGACTTCACACGCGTGACAGAATTGCGTGGCAGTACAGCAATCCATCATGTGGCGGATGCGCCGCGAAAGCTCCGCAGGCACCGTTTGGAGGAACCCCTCGTGGCAATTCCATGCGGAATATGCAAACTGGCGAGATGAACACTGAATCGCTCGATCCCGGACTCGTGCTGCTGGCCTTTGCGCCAGTGTTCCTGCTGACCATCGGCGCCGAGGCCTGGTACTGGGCCCGCCGCGACCCAACCGTCTACAGCCTGCGCGACACCGTATCCAACGCAGCGCTGGCGCTGATGCACCAGGCGTCGGATGCGTTCTTCCTCTGGCTGATGATCCGCACGGTCTACACGTGGTGCTACCAGCACGGCCTGCGCGCCATGCCGGAGACCGTGTGGTCATTCGCGCTGTTATTGCTGCTGCAGGACTTTCTCTATTACTGGTTCCACCGCGCCAGCCACCGCGTGCGCTGGCTGTGGGCTTCGCACGTGACGCACCATTCGTCGGAAGGCATGAATTTCTCGACAGCGTTCCGGCAGAGCCTGACGTATCCGCTCTCAGGCATGTGGCTGTTCTGGATTCCGCTGGCGTGGATCGGCTTCACGCCGGACTGGGTGATCCTGGCGGTAGGCGTGAACCTGGCCTTCCAGTTCTTCGTGCATACGCGGCTGGGGCAACGCTGGCCGCTGATCGAGTCGCTACTGAATACGCCATCGGTTCATCGCGTCCACCATGCGAAGAACCCGCAGTACATCGACCGCAACTACGCCGGTGTGCTGACGATCTGGGACCGCCTGTTCGGCACCTTCGTGCCGGAGCAGGAAGCACCGGTCTATGGCATCACGCGGCAGGTGCGCACGCACAACCCGCTGACGCTGACCTTCCACGAGTGGCGCGACATGTTTGCCGATGCCTGGCGCGACCGCGACCTGCGCTACCTGTGGAAGCCGCCCGAGTGGTGCAGCCCGCGCGCACCGGCGCTCGAAGTCGTGCCTGGCGCGCAATAGCCATCGCCTTCACAAATTTCCGCAAGAACCAGATCATTGACTTCTGCGCAGAAAATACGAAATTGACCGGCCGCTGGCACCGGCATTTACTTCCATCCGGTGCCCGTGCCGATGCAGCGCGTTGCTGCACATCGCAGCGATCCTCGACATGGGGCAGGCAAAGCACCCGATTTGGAGATCGCGGCAATGGCATGCGCATGGTCGAGATTCACCGCCGTAACGATGGGCCCGCTCGCGGTGGCCGCCGCCCAGTTGCTGCCCTGCCCTGCCTCCGCGCAGAAGGCCATCTCAGGTGATGGCATCGCACAGATCGACCTGCGGCAGCCTGCGTCGTTCAGCACCTATACCGTCACCGGAGACCCGGTCTCCACGGACGTGACATTTATCGGCAGCGCCTTCGTTGCGGATACCGATGCGGTCACCGACGGCGGTTCCGCCAGGTCCTATGTGTTCCGTAATCGCGGCACGATCCGCACCAGTGGCACCAAGTCGGCGGGGGTCTTGCTCGGCTCCGCCGACGCGGGCAGCACAGTGGTAAATACCGGCCTGGTCGAAAGCGACAGCACTGGCGATGGCATCCGGATCCTCGGCACGGCCGGCGTGGTGCTGAACCAGGGCGGCGCCATCCACGGCGGCACCACTGGCGTGCTGCTGGAGCGCGGCGGCACGGTGACGAACCTGGCTGGCTCAGTGATCGGAGCCAGGAGCGGACACGGCATCAGCATCGTGAGCAATGGCGGCAGCGTCGCCAACGCAGGTGCGATCTCAGGGGAACTGATCGGCGTCCTGCTGGACAGCGGCGGCAACGTGGCCAATGGCTCGACAGACGGCGGCACTACCATCGCCACCGTTGCGCAGATCACCGGCGGCACGTACGGGCTGTGGATCGGCGGCAGCGGCGGCAACGTGGTCAACTATGCCGGCAGCACGATAAGGGGTAACGGCAATGCAGGCGTCCTGATAGCCGGCGCGTCCGGCACGGTCGACAACCGTGGCACCATCGACGGCCTGGAACACGGCATCCGGCTGGAATGCGGCGGCACGGTCATCAACCGCGGCATCGTACGTGGCGGTACCACGGCCGGCATAGCGCTGGCCAACGGCGGCACGATGGAACACCTGGGCTGCCAGATCGTGGCGCAGGCCGGCAGTGGGGTGCAGGCCACCGGTGGCGCCATCATCAACAGCCAGGCAGGCCCAGCTCGTCTACGTGAAGTACGGCGCCGATGACGTCACCGAGCCCAACGGCACGCGCATCACCGGCGCCGACTCCAGCGGCGTGGTCACGCGCGTGGGTGCGCGCGTGCACCACACTTTCCTGCGCGTCGACGGCCGCAAGATACAGCCATACGCGACGCTGAACTGGTGGCACGCCGGCATCGACAGCAATATCTCGTTCAACCGGTTGCCGCTCGGCAGCCTGTACCCGTCCAACCGCTATGAGCTCAAGCTCGGCATCAACGCCGACATCGGCAAGCGCTGGAGCGGCTGGGCCAATGTGGCCGGCGCGTGGGGGGCACAAAGTTTCTATCAGTACGCGCTGCGTGCCGGGGTGAAGTACGCATGGTAAGCAGGTGTCTCATTGCCCCGCTGCCAACAAAAAACCGCGCTCACGGGCGCGGTTTTTTGTTGGCACAGCCAGCGCTTATGCGCCTTCGCGCGAAGCGCGCTTGCGCTCGTGTTCCTTCAGGTGGCGCTTGCGCAGGCGGATGCTCTTGGGCGTGAGTTCGACCAGCTCGTCGTCGGCGATGAATTCCACCGCATATTCGAGCGACATCTGGATCGGCGGCACCAGGCGCACGGCTTCATCGGTACCCGAAGCGCGCACGTTGGTCAGCTGCTTGCCCTTGATCGGGTTGACCACCAGGTCGTTGTCGCGGCTGTGGATGCCGATGATCATGCCTTCATACAGCGCATCGCCCGGCTTGACGAACATGCGGCCGCGGTCCTGCAGCTTCCACAGTGCGTAGGCCACGGCATCGCCGTCGTCCTGCGAGATCAGCACGCCGTTGTGGCGCTCGCCCAGGCCGCCTTCGCGCACCGGCGCGTAGTCGTCGAAGATATGGCTGATCAGGCCGGTGCCGCGCGTCAGCGTCAGGAACTCGCCCTGGAAGCCGATCAGGCCGCGGGCCGGGATGCGGTATTCCAGGCGCGTGCGGCCCTTGCCGTCCGAGGCCATGTCGAGCAGTTCACCCTTGCGGCGGCCCAGCTCTTCCATCACGCCGCCCTGGTGGCTGTCTTCGACGTCCACGGTCAGCAGTTCGTACGGCTCATTCTTGACGCCGTCGATTTCCTTGAACACCACGCGCGGACGCGACACGGCCAGCTCGTAGCCTTCGCGGCGCATGTTTTCCAGCAGGATGGTCAGGTGCAGTTCGCCGCGGCCAGACACTTCGAAGATGGTGTCGTCGCCGGTATCGGCCACGCGCAGCGCCACGTTGGACTTCAGTTCGCGGTCCAGGCGCTCGCGCAGCTGGCGGCTGGTCACGAACTTGCCTTCGCGGCCGGCCAGCGGCGAGGTGTTGACGCAGAAGTTCATGGTCAGCGTCGGCTCGTCCACCTTCAGCATCGGCAGCGCGTCCTGGGCGTCCGGCGCGCACACGGTGCAGCCGATACCCAGTTCTTCGATGCCGTTGATCAGCACGATGTCGCCGGCTTCCGCTTCCTGCACGATCTCGCGCTCCAGGCCCTGGAACTTCAGCACCTGGTTGATGCGGCCCTTGATCGGGTTGCCTTCCGGGCCGAACTTGACCACCACGTCCTGCAGCGGACGGGCGCGGCCACGCGAGATGCGGCCCACGCCGATCTTGCCGACGTAGCTGGAGTAGTCCAGCGAGATGATCTGCAGCTGCAGGGGGCCGTCCCGATCGTCATCACGCACCGGCACCTTGTCCAGCACGGTTTCGAACAGCGGCTTCATGTCGCCGCCGCGCACGTCCTCGGTCAGGCCGGCAAAGCCGTTCAGGCCCGAGGCGTAGATCACCGGGAAGTCCAACTGCTCGTCGGAGGCGCCCAGCTTGTCGAACAGGTCGAAGGTCTGGTTGATCACCCATTCCGGGCGCGCGCCCGGACGGTCGATCTTGTTGACCACCACGATCGGCTTCAGGCCCAGCGCCAGCGCCTTGCGCGTGACGAAACGGGTCTGGGGCATCGGGCCTTCGACTGCGTCGACCAGCAGCAGCACGCCATCGACCATCGACAGCACGCGCTCCACTTCACCGCCGAAGTCGGCGTGGCCCGGGGTGTCGACGATATTGATATGGGTGCCGTTGTATTCGACGGCACAGTTCTTCGCGAGAATCGTGATCCCGCGTTCCTTTTCCAGGTCGTTCGAGTCCATCACCCGTTCGGCGACTTGCTGGTTGTCGCGGAAGGTGCCTGCCTGGCGCAGGAGCTGGTCGACCAGGGTGGTCTTGCCATGATCGACGTGGGCGATGATGGCGATATTTCGGATGGCGCGGGTCATTGCTGCGTCTCGCTTTGGAGAATCTGAGGTAACCCAATATTCTAGCATGTTGCAGCGCAAGATGCGCTGATCGGAACCGCCACTTACTCAATGAATATCATTGTGAAAAGTGGAATAACCAATTTCCGTTCTTGCGCATCGTTAAACGTGAACATATATTTGCCTAAGCAAAGATTGCAAAGGCAAAGATGTCACGGCTTCCTTCCTCCGATCAGCCAGCCGAATCCACGGCCGGCCAGTTCGACCCCGCCCAGTACCAGATGTCCGACAGCGTCGGCTACCTGATGCAGCGCGCCAAGAACATGCTGGCGCATGGGGTCGAGCAGGAAGTCAACAACCTGGACATCACGCAGGCGCAAGCCAGTTGCCTGATGATGCTGGCCACCGGCCGCGCCTCCACCGTCACCGACCTGGGCCGTGAACTGAATACCGATATGGGTTCGGTCACGCGCCTGCTCAGCCGCATGGAAAAGCGCGGGCTGATCGAACGCCGGCGCCGCGACGCCGACCGCCGCGTGGTCGACCTGTCGGTCACGCCACAGGGCCAGGAACTGGTGGAACGGCTGCCCGCCATCTTCTGCAAGGTACTTGCCCACCACTTCCGCGGTTTTTCCGAGGGCGAAATCCAACTGCTGCGCAGCATGCTGCGTCGGATCATCGATAACAACAGCGGGTAGCGGGCTGTACGCCGGCTTCCGGCACACCAGATCGTCCGGTCAGTCCGGTCAACCGGACACCGTATCAGCCCGTAGAAACCGTAAGGCTCCGGCAACGGAGCAACACCATGAAACAAGCTCTCTCCCCCCAATCCCCCCGGCGCGCCACCCCAAGCGAGCTGGCGCGCCGCGCCAGTTCGCTTGCGCTGACTGCCATGGCCGCGGCGGTGCTGGCCGGTTGCGCGGCACTCGGCAATTCGCACAGCACCCAGACCGTGGCCGACCCGGCCACGCTGGCCACCTCGCAGACTTTGCCCGACGAACACGGCCAATGGCCCTCGCAGGACTGGGTCGCGCAGTTCAAGGACCCCCAGCTGAGCGCCCTGGTCGATGAGGCGGTCAAGGACAACCCGAGCCTGCAGGCCGCGTTCGCCCGCGTGGAAGCTTCGCGCGCCATGGCCGATGCCACCCGCAGCGCACTCTATCCGCACCTGGAGTTCGAAGGCAGCCTGCTCCGCCAGCGCATCTCCGAGAAAGACCTGTTCGAAGGCACCCCGCTGGCGGGATCGTGGCAGAACCAGTCGCGCCTGCAGGTGGGCCTGTCCTATGACTTCGATTTCTGGGGCAAGAACCGCGATGCGCTGGAAGCGGCGCTCTCCGACGACCGCGCCGCCGAGGCGGAAAGCCAGGCCTCGCGCCTGATCCTGGCCACCTCGATCGCCCGCAACTACGCCCGCCTGGCGGCGCTGTACGCCCAGCGCGACGTGGCCGAGCGCGCCATCGCCCAGCGCAGCGACCTGACCGAGCTGTCGCGCCAGCGCCTGGCCGCCGGCCTCGACACCCAGGTCGAGACCACGCAGGCGCGCGGCACGGTGGCTGCTTCGCGCACCGACCTGCAGCGCGTGGACGAGGAAATCGCCCTGGCGCGCAACCAGCTTGCAGCGCTGCTGGGCAAGGGCCCGGACCGCGGGCTGCAGATCCAGCCCCCGGTGCTGCTGGCGCAGGCCACGCCGACGCTGCCCGACAACCTGACCATCGGCCTGCTGGGCCGCCGGCCGGACCTGGTGGCGGCACGCTGGCGCGTGGAGGCGGCGTCCAAGGACATCAATGTCGCCAAGAAGGAGTTCCTGCCTGACGTCAGCCTGACCGCCTTTGCCGGCCTGGCCGCGCTGGATCCGTCCAACCTGCTGATGAGCGTCAGCCGCACCTTCGGCATCGGCCCGACCATCCGCCTGCCGATCTTCGAAGGCGGCAAGCTGCGCGCCAACCTGAAGGGCAAGTACGCCGGCTACGACATCGCCGTGGCCAACTACAACCAGGCCCTGGTCGATGCGCTGCGCGAGACCGCCGACACCATGACCAGCATCCGCAGCGTCGACAAGCAGATCCAGACCCAGCGCGAAGCCCTGGACCTGGCCGAGCACGCCTATGCACTGGCCACCACCCGCTACAAGGCCGGCCTGGGCACGCAACTGACCGTGCTGAACGCCGAAAGCAACGTGCTGCAGCAGCGCCGCCTGGCGACCGACCTGCAGGCACGGCGGCTGGACCTGCAGATGGGCCTGATGAAGGCGCTCGGCGGCGGCTACCAGGAGCCTGCGGAAGGCCACGAGAGCGCGGGCCACGACCCGGCGCGGCAACAGCACAACACCCAGGCGGGCGCCCGCGGCTGATCCGCGCACCCAGTGATCGAACACAAGATTATTCAGAAGACATCATGAGCAACAACCAGCAAGCGGCCGGCCCCAACACCCCCCAGCACCCTGCCCAGCAAGCGCCGGCCACCACCAACAACAACGGCAAGCGCAAGCGCATGCTGCTGTCGCTGACCGCGGCAATCGTGGTCGCCGGCATCGGCTATGGCGTTTACTGGGGCATGTACGCCCGCCACTTTGAAAACACCGACGACGCCTATGTCGCCGGCAACGTGGTCCAGGTCACGCCGCTGGTGGGCGGCACCGTGGTGTCGATCGCCGCCGACGACACGCAACTGGTCACCGCCGGCCAGCCGCTGATCCAGCTTGACCGCGCCGATTCGCAAGTGGCGCTGGAACAGGCCGAAGCCCAGCTGGCCCAGGCCGTGCGCGAAGTGCGCACGCTGTACGTCAACAACGGCTCGCTCGCCGCCAACGTGGCGCTGCGCGAAGCCGACGTGGCCAAGGCCGGCGACGACCTGCGCCGCCGCCAGGCCATCGCCGGCTCGGGCGCGGTCTCGAATGAAGAGATCTCGCACGCGCAGTCCGCGCTCAAGGGTGCGGAGTCAGCGCTGCTGGCCGCGCGCGAGCAGTTGGCGTCGAACAAGGTGCTGACCGACCAGACCACGGTGGAGAAGCACCCCAACGTGCAGCGCGCCGCCGCCAACCTGCGCTCGGCCTACCTGTCGTTCGCGCGCTCGTCCATGCCAGCGCCGGTGACCGGCTACGTTGCCAAGCGCTCGGCGCAGGTCGGCCAGCGCGTGGCCGCCGGCGCGCCGCTGATGGCCGTGGTGCCGCTGGACCAGGTCTGGGTCGACGCCAACTTCAAGGAAGTGCAGATCACGCATATGCGCATCGGCCAGCCCGTGACGCTGGAAGCCGACGTGTACGGCTCCAAGGTGGAATACCAGGGCAAGGTCGCCGGCTTCTCGGCCGGCACCGGCTCGGCCTTCTCGCTGCTGCCGGCGCAGAACGCCACCGGCAACTGGATCAAGGTGGTGCAGCGCCTGCCGGTGCGCATCGCGCTTGACCCGCAGCAGCTCAAGGACCACCCGCTGCGCGTGGGCCTGTCGATGACCGTCAAGGTCGACGTGCGCCGCGAGGAAGGCGCCGCCATGGCCGCCGCCGCGCCGGCCAGGCCGATGCAGACTGATGTCTATGAAAAGGTTGCGCAGGACGCCGACCAGCTGATCGCGCGCATCATTGCCGCCAACAACGGCGGCCGCAGCACCGGCCTGCCCTCGGCCAGCGCCGCCAACGCCAAGCCTGCCAACACCTGATCATGGCGAACTCCCTCACCGCCGCGCAGTCCGGCGGCAGCCAGGCACCGGCGCGGCCCGTCCCGCCGCTGGCGCCGCAGCAGCCGAGGCCGCTGACCGGCGGCAAGCTGGTGGTCGGCACCATCGCGCTGTCACTGGCCACGTTCATGAACGTGCTCGACTCGTCGATCGCCAACGTATCGATCCCGGCGATTTCAGGCGACCTGGGCGTGGCGCCCAACCAGGGCACATGGGTCATCACCTCGTTTGCGGTGGCCAATGCGATCTCGGTGCCGCTGACCGGCTGGCTGACCACGCGCTTCGGCGCGGTGCGGCTGTTCATCACCTCGATCCTGCTGTTCGTGCTGGCATCGTGGCTGTGCGGCGTCGCGCCCAACCTCGAGACGCTGCTGGCCGCGCGGGTCCTGCAGGGCGCGGTGGCCGGGCCGATGATCCCGCTGTCGCAGTCGCTGCTGCTGTCGAGCTATCCGCCGCAGAAGAGCACCATGGCGCTGGCACTGTGGGGCATGACCACGCTGGTGGCGCCGATCATGGGCCCGCTGCTGGGCGGCTGGATCTCCGACAACATGACCTGGCCGTGGATCTTCTACATCAACGTGCCGGTGGGCATCATCACGGCCTATGTCACCTGGGCCATCTACAAGGACCGCGAAACCCCGACCAAGGTACTGCCGATCGATCGCATCGGCCTGGCGCTGCTGGTGATCTGGGTCGGCTCGATGCAGCTGATGCTCGACAAGGGCAAGGAGCTGGACTGGTTCCACTCGACCGAGATCGTGGTGCTGACGCTGGTGGCAATTGTGGGCTTCCTGTTCTTCCTGGCATGGGAAACCTATGAGAAGCACCCCGTCGTCGACATCAGCCTGTTCAAGGGCCGCAACTTCAGCTCCGGCGTGGTGGCGATCTCGGTCGCGTACGGGTTGTTCTTCGGCAACCTGGTGATCCTGCCGCTGTGGCTGCAGACCATCGTCGGCTATACCGCGACGGATGCGGGCATCGTGATGGCGCCGGTCGGGATCTTCGCGATCCTGCTGTCGCCGGTGATCGGGCGCAACCTGCCTAAGATGGACGCGCGCTGGGTCGCCACCGCGGCCTTCATCACCTTCGGCATCGTCAGCCTGATGCGCTCGGGCTTCACCACGCAGGTGGATACCTGGACGCTGATGGTGCCCACGCTGATCCAGGGCGCGGCCATGGCGATGTTCTTCATCCCTCTGACGTCGATCATCCTGTCAGGCCAGCCGCCAGAGAAGATTCCGGCGGCCTCGGGCCTGTCGAACTTCGTGCGGATCACCTTCGGCGGCATCGGCGCCTCGATCTCGACCACCGTGTGGGAAAGCCGCTCGGCCCTGCACCACGCGCAGCTGGTGGAACAGGTCAACCCGTACAACCCGGCCTACCACGACCAGCTCAACCACCTGATGCAGATGGGCATGAGCCAGGCCCAGGCAATGGGCGTGATCGAGCGCAACATCTCCCAGCAGGCGGCCATGCTCGGCGCCAACGATATCTTCTGGATCTCGGGGATGCTGTTCTTCGTGCTGATCGGCTTTGTCTGGCTGACGCGGCCGGCCAAGGGCGGCGGCGGGTCGGCGGATGCGATGGCGGCGCACTGACCCAGCCTCTCCGGTTTTCAAGACTTGGCCCTGATCGGGGCCATTTTTTTTGCTTCGCCGCCGGGTTGCTGCGCCGGGAATGCCCCCTTGTGTTCCTGTCTTAGTGCCTCTATTATTTTCAAACCGAATTACGGAACCTTAGTTCCGAAAAACGGAACCAAAGAGAGTAAGAGAAATGCGGAGCGTGGAGTGGCGGAGTGAGCATTCTTGAAGGCGTGGAAAGCGTGCTGGACATGTTCGGGCATCACCGGCACGAGATCACTTTTAACGATGTCCTGGACGAACTTAGCCTTGCCAAGAGTTCGGCCTCGCGCCTGCTCGCCCAGATGGTGCGCTACCGCCTGCTGGAACTGCAGCCGTCCACGCGGCGCTACCGCCCTGGCGCGCTGCTGATCCGCGCAGCGCAGGCCGCTGCACAGGCGCATCCCTTCGACGAGCAATGCCGCGAGATCCTGGCCACGCTGTCCGATGCCACCGGCTTCACCGCCTATCTGTCGATGCTGGACGGCACCGACACCGTCGTGCTGCAACGCCTGAATGGCAGCAACCCGGTGCAGGTGCTGTCGCCGCCCGGCGCCCGCCGGCCGGCATTCACCACGGCGATGGGCCGGGTGCTGCTGTCGCGCCTGCCCGAGCCTGAATTCAGTGCGCGCTACGGCGCCGCCGGCGCCCGCAAGCTGCCGGATGCCCCCGCCGGCTGTCCTGCCACGGTTGCCGAGCTGCGCGAACGCGTGGCGACGGCCGGCGCCGAGCGCAGCGCCATCGCCGTGAACGAAGGCATGCCGGGCATCGGCGCCGTGGCCACCACGCTGGCAGACCCGCTTTCAGGCGACGTGCGCGGCCTGTGCCTGTCTTTCACCGCGATGCAGGTCAGCCAGGCCCAGGCCCAGGCGCTGCGCGCGACACTGGTGCAGGCCGTGGCACCCGTGGGACAGCGCATCGGCGACCCACTGTGGCTTGACGCCGCCCCACTTATCTAGACTTTGCCGCAACGACCCATGGAACTCCTGTTACTCAGCAACTCCAGCAGCGACGCCGGTTACCTGGTCCACGCCCAGGCGGCGATCCGCGACCTGGCCGCCGGCCGCAAGACTGCCTGCTTCATCCCGTTCGCCGGCGTCACGCGCGACTGGGACACCTACGAGACGCTGGTCCGCGACGCCTTCGCGCCGGTCGGCATCGCGGTGCAATCACTGCACCGTCTGGCCGAGCCGGCTGCGGCCGTGCGCGCCATCGAGGCGGCCGAACTGATCGTCGTTGGCGGCGGCAACACGTTCCGCTTGCTGCAGTGCCTGCGCGAGCGCGGCTTGCTGGCGGCGATCTCAGCGCGGGTGCGATCCGGTGCGGCGCGCTATATCGGCTGGAGCGCCGGCGCCAACCTGGCCTGCCCGACCATCCGCACCACCAACGACATGCCGGTGGCTGATCCAGGCGGCCTGGACGCTCTGGCGCTAGTCCCCTTCCAGATCAACCCGCACTACTTCAACCTGGTCGTGCCCGGCTTCCGCGGCGAAACGCGCGACCAGCGCCTGGCCGAATTCACCGTGCTGCAGCCCGACATGCCGGTGCTGGGCCTGCCCGAAGGCAACTGGGTGCGGGTTTCGGACGATCGCCTCGAAATGGGCGGCGCCCATGCCGCGCGATGGTTCAGGGGCGCGGACATTGCCGACGTGCAGCCCGGCGCGCTGTCGCTGCCGCGCTGAATTTGCTGGCCTGAGCCCCAGCGTACGGAACCCCACCCCAGCCCCAGGAAGTCAAGCAAGATGTCTATCAAGCAGGTTATTGAATCGATCGAGCTGCTGTCGGCAGCAAATGTCGACGGCGCAGCTGTCGCCTCACTTCTGCGCTCGCGCGGCCTGGACGATGTCACCGTCACGCGCGTGGAAGAGAACGGCCTCTACACCGATTTCCTCGCCTGCACGGTACCCGGACAGAACCCGGATGCGCCCGCACTTGGCGTGGTGGGCCGGCTGGGCGGCGTCGGCGCGCGCCCGGCCGTGACGGGCCTGGTGTCCGATGCCGACGGCGCCATCGTGGCCGTCGCCAGCGCCCTGAAGCTGGCCGACATGGCCGCCACCGGCGACGTGCTGGCCGGGCCGGTGCGCATCCACACCCATATCTGCCCGCACGCCGCCACGCGGCCGCACCATCCGGTGCCGATGATGAAATCGCCCTTTGCGATGCGCACAATGATGTCGCATGAGGTGCACCCGCGGATGGCGGCGATCCTGTCGGTCGACACCACGCGCGGCAACCGCTTCGTCAACCGCCGCGGCGTGGCGCTGACACCGGTGGCCAAGGAAGGCTGGCTGCTGCGCCTGCCGGAACGGATGCTGGACCTGATGGGATGGGTCAGCGGCGAACTGCCTATGGTGTTGCCGTTGACCACTCAGGACATCACGCCGTATGAGAACGGCCTGTGGCATGTCAACTCGATCATGCAGCCGGCCATCGTGACCCCTGCCCCGGTCGTGGGCGTGGCGCTGACCGCGCAGACCACTGTGCCAGGCTGCGCAACCGGCGTCACCAACGCCTTCGACATCGACGTGGCGACGCGCTTCTGCATCGAGGTGGCGAAGCAGTTCGGCCAGGGCCAGTGCGACTTCTATGACCCGGTTGAGTGGGCCAAACTGCAGCGCCGCTACGGCTCGCTGGCCCATCTGCAGACCGTGGGCACCGAAGCATGAACACGCCTGCCGCACACCAGCCACGCGTGGCCTTCGTCACCATCGGGCAGGCGCCCAGGACAGATGTGGTCCCGCAGATCATTGCCGACCTGGGGCTGCCGGCCACGGTGGAAGAGTTCGGCATCCTGGACGCGCTGGGCCCGCAAGACATTGCCGCGCTGGCGCCCGCGCCCGGCGAGTACCGTTTTGCCAGCCGGCTGCGTGACGGCACGCAGGCGGTGATGGGCAAGCCGGTGGCCGAGGCGATGCTGGGCCGGCTGATGACCTCGCTGGACGACGGCCGCTTCGACGCCCTGGTGCCACTGTGCACCGGCACCGCCCTGCCGCCGATGCAGACCCTTGTCATCGAACCGCAGCAGGTGGTGGACCACCTGACTGTGGCGCTGGCGCAGGGCTGCAAGCGGCTCGGCATCGTGTTGCCGCTGGAAGCCCAGGTGAGCGGCTTCCACCTGATCCAGCCGGTGCCCTGCGAACTGCGCGTCACGCATGCCTCGCCCTATACCGACACCAGCACCGGTCGCTTCGCGCAGGCGGGCGAGACGCTGCGCGGCTGCGACCTGGTGGTGATGCACTGCATGGGCTACACCGAGGCCATGCGGGCCGAGGTGGCGCGCCATGCCGGCGCACCGGTGCTGCTCTCCAACCGCATGGTGGCAAGGCTGCTGGGGCAGGTGCTGGCCGGTGCCGCGGCCTGAATCAGGGCAGGAAGCGAACGCATTTTCGGGTAAGGGCAAGCCCGCTGACAGATTGCCCATGACACTGCTGGAGTGGAAGTAACAATGGAAAAGGTGGCAAAGTGGATGGGGCCGCTGGTGCGCGGCATGATGTGGATGAGCGTGGGCGCGGCGGTGATCCCGGGCGCGCAGGCACAGGAGTGGAAGCCGGCCAAGCCGGTGCGCCTGCTGGTGGGCTTTGCGCCCGGCGGTTCGGCCGATCTGCTGGCGCGCCTGGTACAGGCGCCGCTGTCGGAAAGCCTGGGGGTGCCGGTGGTGGTGGAGAACGTGCCGGGTGCGGGTGGCAATATCGCCGCCGACAAGCTGGCCAAGGCCCCGGCTGACGGCTACACCATCGGCATGGGCGCCGCCGGCGCGATGGCGGTGACCCACCTGCTCAACCCCAAGGGCACGCCATACAAGGCGGATGATTTCACGCCCATCGCCATGCTGGCCACCCAGCCGAATGTCGTGATCATCAATCCGGCCCTGCCGGTCAAGACCATGGCCGACTTCGTCGCCTACGTCAAAAAGACGCCGCAGGTCACATACGGCACCGCAGGCGTCGGCACGTCGAATCACCTGATTGCCGAAACCATGCTGCACCGCCTTGGCATCGACATGGTCCATGCGCCGTACAAGGGTGCCACCCCGGTGATCACCGACCTGATGGGCGGGCATATCGCCATGACGGTCGACAACATCACTACCGCGGCGACGCTGGCCAAGACCGGCAAGGTCAAGGCGCTGGCGGTCACCGGCAGCAAGCGCTCGCCCTTGCTGCCGGAGGTGCCCACGCTTGCCGAGAGCGGCCTGAAGGACTTCAACATGCCGACCTGGCAAGGCATCTTCGGGCCGAAGGACCTGCCGAAGGCGATCGTGGTCCGCTACAACCAGGCGCTGCTCAAGGCCTTGGCGAACCCGGAAGTCAGGAAGAAAATGGCTGAATTCGGCTCCGAGCCCGTTGGCGATACCCCGGAGCATTTCGCCGGGTTCCTCGCCCAGGATCGCAAGATGTGGGCCGATGTCATCAAGACGGCCAGGATCACGCTCGAGTAATTGCTGACGGGGCGGCCGCTTACGCCCCTCACGCAATTTACAGCTTGACCAGCCGCTCCGGCCGCAACGCGCCTTCGCGCATGCGCGCCACGCCCAGCAGCCGGGCCGGCTCTCCGGCATAGACGCGCGCCAGCGCATCCTCGGCCAGCCCGGTGCCGGCCGGCAGGTCGCGCTGGGCGATGCGCTGGCCCTGCAGGAAGCGCGCTGCCGCGGCGTCATCCAGATGCACCGGCGCACATTTCTGCAGCAAGGCGTCCACAGGTGCCAGCATGGCCGGGCGCTGCGCGTCGTCGTGCTGTTCGATCTGCTCCAGCGTCACCGCACCGTCCAGCGTCAGGTCGCCCACGGCGATGCGGCGCAATCCGGTCAGGTGCGCGCCGCAGCCCAGGGCTTCGCCGATGTCCTCGGCCAGCGTGCGGATATAGGTGCCCTTGCTACACGTCACCCGCATCGTGAACGACGGGGCATCGGGCAAGGCGCAGTCCAGCAGCGCGATTGAACGGATGGTGACGCCGCGAGCCGCGCGCTCCACGGTCTGGCCGGCGCGCGCGTATTCATACAGCGGGCGGCCGTCCTTCTTCAGCGCCGAATGCATCGGCGGCACCTGTTCGATCTCGCCGAGGAAGCTTGCCAGCGCCTGCTCCACCGCGGCGCGGTCGCAGGTGACCTCGCGCACGTCGAGCAGCTCGCCTTCGGCGTCGCCCGTGCTCGAGCGCGCGCCCAGCCACACGACGGCGTCATAGGTCTTGTCCGCTTCCAGCAGGTCTTGCGAAAACTTGGTGGCCTCGCCGAAGCACAGCGGCAGCAGCCCCGTGGCAAGCGGATCCAGCGTGCCGGTATGGCCGGCCTTGGCCGCGCGCAAGAGGCGCTTGGCGCGCACCAGCGCGTCGTTGGACGACAGGCCCAGCGGCTTGTCGAGCAGCAACACACCATGGACCTCGCGGCGCGGCAGGCGCGGCGGACGGTTGGCGTTGGAATCGGTCATCGGGAGAAAGCGGGAGGCGGGACGGCGATGCGGCGCGGATGGCGGCAACGTAAATCGTGCGGCCGCGAAACCCATGCCGGGCGGCATGGGCGCCGCTTCAGTCGTCTTTCGAACGCGTGGCGTTCGCTTCGTTGATCAGCTTGGACATCTCGATCGCATGTTCGACCGAGGTATCGTGGAAGAAGCGCAGCGTCGGCACGGTATGGATGTGCAGGCGCTTGTACAGCAGCGAGTGCAGGTAGCCGGCCTTTTCGTTCAGGATGGCTTCCGCCTCGGCGGCTTCGGCGCCCAGCACGGTGAAGTACACCTTGGCGTGCGCATAGTCGGGCGTCAGCGCGACCGACTGCAGCGTGACCAGGCCGAGGCGCGGGTCGCGCAGTTCGCGCTGGATCATCTCGGCCAGGTCCTTCTGGATCTGGTCGGAGATGCGGAGATTGCGGGAGGAGATGCTGCCTTTCTTGGCCATTCAATACTGTCTAGTCGAGATGACAACGGCAGGCCGAAGCCTGCCGTTGCTTGCGACGCCTTACAGCGTACGCGCCACCTCTGTGATTTCGTACACCTCGAGCTGGTCGCCTTCCTGAACATCATTGAAGTTCTTGATCGACAGACCGCACTCGAAGCCTTGCTTGACTTCCTTGACGTCGTCCTTGAAGCGCTTGAGCGAATCCAGCTCGCCGTCGTGGATGACCACGTTGTTGCGCAGCACGCGCACCAGCGAGTTGCGCTTGACCAGGCCGTCGGTAACCATACAGCCGGCCACCGCACCGATCTTCGGCACGCGGAACACCTGGCGCACCTCGACCTGGCCGATGGTGGTCTCGCGCTTCTCCGGCGCCAGCATGCCCGACATCGCCGCCTTGATCTCGTCTACCGCATCGTAAATGATGTTGTAGTAGCGGATATCGATGCCGTTGTGCTCGGCCAGCTTGCGCGCACCAGCGTCGGCACGCACGTTGAAGCCGATGATGACCGCCTTCGAAGCCGTCGCCAGGTTGACGTCGGACTCGGAGATGCCACCCACGCCGCCATGCACGATCTGCACGCGCACTTCGGCGGTCGACAGCTTCTGCAGCGACTGCACCAGCGCTTCCTGCGAACCCTGCACGTCGGCCTTGACGATCAACGGCAGCGTCTGCACTTCGCCTTCGGCCATCTGCTCGAGCATGTTCTCCAGCTTGGCGGCCTGTTGCTTGGCCAGCTTCACGTCGCGGAACTTGCCCTGGCGGAACAGCGCGATTTCACGTGCCTTGCGCTCGTCCGGCAGCACCAGCACTTCTTCACCGGCGGCAGGCACTTCCGACAGACCCTGGATTTCCACCGGGATCGACGGGCCGGCTTCCTTGGTCGGCTTGCCGTTCTCGTCCAGCATGGCACGCACGCGGCCGTAGGCGCTGCCAGCCAGGACCACATCGCCACGCTTGAGCGTGCCGCTGCTGACCAGGATGGTTGCGATCGGGCCCTTGCCCTTGTCGAGCTGGGCTTCCACCACCAGGCCCTTGGCCGGGGCATCCACCGGCGCCGTCAGTTCCAGCACTTCGGCTTGCAGGAGCACTTGCTCGAGCAGGTCTTCCACACCGGTACCCATCTTGGCGGAAACCGGCACGAACGGCGAATCGCCGCCGTATTCTTCCGGCACCACCTGCTCCGCCACCAGTTCCTGCTTGACGCGGTCCGGGTTGGCATCGGGCTTGTCGATCTTGTTGATCGCCACGACGATCGGCACACCGGCAGCCTTGGCATGCGCAATGGCTTCCTTGGTCTGCGGCATCACGCCGTCGTCGGCGGCCACCACCAGGATCACGATATCGGTCGCCTTGGCACCGCGGGCACGCATGGCCGTGAAGGCCTCGTGACCCGGGGTGTCCAGGAACGTAATCACGCCGCGGTCGGTTTCCACATGGTAGGCACCGATGTGCTGCGTAATCCCGCCGGCTTCGCCCGCGGCCACCTTGGTGCGGCGGATGTAGTCCAGCAGCGAGGTCTTGCCGTGGTCGACGTGACCCATCACGGTCACAACCGGCGGACGCGGCAGCAGCTCGGCGTCGGTGTGTTCCTCACCACCCACCACCAGCAGCGCTTCCGGATCGTCCAGCTTGGCGGCATACGCCTTGTGGCCCATTTCTTCCACCACGATCATGGCGGTTTCCTGGTCCAGCACCTGGTTGATCGTCACCATCTGGCCGAGCTTCATCATCTGCTTGATGACCTCGGACGCCTTGACGGCCATCTTGTGCGCCAGGTCGGCCACGGAGACGGTTTCCGGCACGTGCACTTCACGCACGACCGGCTCAGTCGGCGCCTGGAAGCTGCTGCGGCTGTCGTCATGCTGCTGCTGCCTGCCGCCGCGGCCACGCGGGCCACCGCGCCAGCCGCCCACGCCACCCGAGGTATCGCCGCGGGTCTTCAGGCCGCTGCCCTTCTTGCGGCTGCTGTCATCCTGCCAGCCCGCCTTCACGACCTTGCCCTTCTTGTCGGCGGTTGCCGTGGTCGTGGTCGTGGTGACCGGCTTCTTTTCGTCCTTCTTCGCTTCCGTGGTCGCACCGGCCGGCTTCACCGGCTTGTGCAGCGTACCGGTCTGCTCGGCCTTCTTCTCTTCAGCCTTGCGCTCGGACGGCGCCTTCAGCACGCGGGGCGGGGCGTTCAGCATCTGCTGGATCGCACGGGCCTCGGCTTCGGCAGCCTCGCGGCGCTTGCGCGCAGCGACTTCCTGCTCGGCGCGGGCCTTGTCGGCGGCAGCCTTGGCCTCGTCGGCAGCCTTCTGCGCCTCGGCGCGTTCGGCGGCGACGCGTGCCTTCTCGTCCTCTGCCTTCTTGCGCGAGGAATCCTCGTTGGCCTCGGTCACGGCGCGCGATGCGGCAGCCTCTTCCTCCGCCTTGCGGGCGGCGAGTTCGGCCTGGCGGCGCTGTTCAGCCTCCAGCGCTTCCTGGCGGGCGCGGCGCTCGGCTTCTTCACGCTCGGCTGCCTCGCGGGCGGCCTTGGCTTCAGCTTCCTGTCGCGCCAGCAGTTCAGCCTGTTGGCGTTCTTCCTCGTCGCGGCGTGCTTCCTCGACAGCATCGGCGACAGGCGCCTGGGCTTCCACCCCGTCGGCCTTGGCATCGGGCGCAGCTTCGTCGCGCTTGATCAGCACGCGCTTCTTGCGCACTTCCACCTGCACCGTGCGGGTCTTGCCGGTGCCATCCGACTGGCGGATCTCGGAGGTTTCGCGCTTTGTCAGTGTGATCTTCTTGCGGGAGCTGTCGTCGGCCTGGCCGTGCGAACGCTTCAGATAGTCCAGCAGCCTGGTCTTATCCGATTCCGTGATGATGTCTTCTGGCGTCGCTTTGCCCACCCCAGCCGCCTGCAATTGTTCCAGCAGGGCAGCTGCGCTGCGACTCAGTTCTGCGGCCAGTTGGGCAACTGTTGTGCTTGCCATTCAAACCCTTTCAATGCTTGGTTTCTACGTCGGGACAAATCGTTGCGGAAAGCGCGCCCGGGCCAGGTGTAGGCCGGCCCGGCCGTGTCCCTCAGTTGAACCAATGTTCCCGTGCTTTCATGATCAGCGACTTGGCTTCTTCCTCGCTGACACCGGTCATCTCGACCAGCTCGTCCACGGCCAGTTCGGCCAGGTCGTCACGCGTATGGATATCGCCTTCGGCCAGCTTGCCGATCAATTCCGGGTTGAGGCCGTCGAGCGAGCGCAGGTCCTGCGACACCTCTTCCACCTTTTCTTCCCGGGCCAGTTCCATCGTCAGGAGCGCATCACGCGCGCGATTGCGCAGCTCGTTGACGGTGTCTTCGTCAAAGGCCTCGATCTCCATCATTTCACTGATGGGGACATAAGCCACTTCTTCCAGCGTGGAGAAGCCTTCCTCGATCAGGATGTCGGCAACTTCCTCGTCCACGTCCAACTTGGCCATGAACAGCTTGCGCACGACATCGCTCTCTTCGGCCTGCTTCTGCGCCGATTCTTCCTGCGTCATGATGTTGATCTGCCAGCCGGTCAGCTCGGACGCCAGGCGCACGTTCTGACCACTGCGGCCGATGGCGACGGCGAGGTTTTCCTCGTCGACCACCACGTCCATGCTGTGCTTCTCTTCATCCACCACGATCGACTGCACCTGCGCCGGCGCCAGCGCGCCGATCACAAATTGCGCCGGGTCTTCCGACCACAGCACGATGTCCACGGCCTCGCCGCCGATCTCGTTACGCACCGCGGTGACGCGCGTGCCACGCACGCCCACGCAGGTGCCGATCGGGTCGATGCGCTTGTCATGCGCGACCACGGCGATCTTGGCGCGCACGCCCGGATCACGGGCAGCCGCCTTGATCTCCAGCAGGCCCTCTTCCATTTCCGGCACTTCGTTCTCGAAGAGCTTGATCAGGAACTCGGGCGCGGTGCGCGACAGTTCAATCTGCGGGCCGCGCGCGGCGCGGTCCACGTTCAGGATATACGCACGCACGCGGTCACCGGTGCGCAGGTTTTCCTTGGGGATGATCTGGTCGCGGGCCAGCAGCGCTTCCACGCGGCCGGACTCGACGATCAGGCCCTTCTTGTCGGCGCGCTTGACCGTGCCGGTCATGATCTTCTCGCCGCGATCCAGGTAGTCGTTCAGGATCTGCTCGCGCTCGGCGTCGCGGATGCGCTGCAGGATCACCTGCTTGGCAGCCTGCGCACCGATGCGGCCGAACTCGACCGACTCGATCTGCTGCTCGATAAAATCACCCAGCTCGATGCTGGGGCTTTCATCGCGGGCCTCGAACAGCAGGATCTGCTTATCCGGCTCTTGCAGGCCCAGCTCGTCGGGAACGACCAGCCAGCGGCGGAAGGTTTCATGCTCGCCCGACTCGCGATCGATCGCGACACGGATATCCACGTCTTCCTCGAAACGCTTCTTGGTGGCCGAGGCGAGCGCCGCCTCCAGGGCACCGAATACCACATCCTTGTCGACGTTCTTCTCACGCGCAAGCGCATCGACGAGCAACAGAACTTCGCGGCTCATTGCTTGTTCCCTTTTCTTTGATTTCCTTTGAAGTCGATCACCGGCACCAGGCGTGCCTTGTCGACATCGGATACGGCAAATTCCAGCAGCGCCGGGCCATCTTTGCCCTCGAACTCCAGGCCAATCTTCTCCTCGCCCGCCGCGCCGGTGGGCTCGCGCAGGATGCCTGTGAAGTTCTTCTGTCCGTTGACGGGCAGGCGCAGCGTCACGCGCACCTCCTCGCCGGCAAAGCGAACGTAGTCGGCCAGCTTCTTCAGCGGCCGGTCCAGTCCGGGCGACGAGACCTCGAGGCGTTCATAGTCGACGTTCTCGACCGTGAACACGTGGGTGAGCTGGCGGCTCACCTTTTCACAATCCTCGATGGCAATGCCGGTTTCAGGCTGATCGATATAGACACGCAGCAATCCGGCCGGGGCACGCTCGAGCTCGACCAGCTCATATCCCATGCCGCTTAGGGTGGTTTCGATCAAATCTGCCAGATGCACTGTTATCCCGAGTAATGGCCATCAACACCGTGGCAGGCAAACCCGCCGGTGCCGTCCGGGACGACCCTGCTGCAGCGCTGCCTGTCCGCCACCCCCCCGCCCCAGCGGAGAGAACCGAAAAACGGGCGAACCAAAAAAAAATGGGCGCAATGCCCATCATTCGCCCATCCTCGACGAGGATGGCTTTTTGAATAGACTTGAATTATACGCGGATTATGTCGAAAAGGCAAAAGCCAGACATTTCCGCGCACTGAACCCGGCGCCGGCGGGCATTCAGCCCGCCATGCGCCGCAATCAGCGCTTATCGGTTGCCGCCGCGGTTGCCACCACGGTTGCCGCCGCCACCGCCACTGCCGCCGCGCGGGGAACGGTTACCGCCCGGTTTCGACGCCTTCGGCATCACATTGCCGTTGGCTTCGCCACCGCCACGACGCGGCTTGCCCTGACCCTGGCCGCCCAGACCGCTCTGGCCACCCTGACCGCGCATGCCACCCATACCGCCCATGCCGGCGCCACCGCGCCCCTGGCGTGCGCCAGTGCCGCGCCCGCCACCCAGGTTGGCCGCGTGCGAGGTCAGCAAGGTGGGCCCGTGGCTGATATAGCCCATCGAGGTCTTCATCGGATCCGGTTGGCTGCTGCGGCCGCCGCCACCGCCCCGGGCACCGCCCTGGTCGAAGCGCGGCAGGCCGTCCATGCCCGTGGGCATCGGCATGCCGGCAATCGCGGCTTCGGTGCGCTGCTTGCGCCCGCCCACCTTGGTGGCGCCCTTGGGGGCCTGCTCGCCCTTGCCGGGCACCTTCAGGCCAACACCGGCCATCAGCGCCTTGACGTCATTGGGCTCGACTTCCTGCCAGCGGCCGCGCTTGAGGCCACGCGGCAGCAGGAACTGGCCATAGCGGGTGCGGATCAGTCGCGACACGGTCAGCCCGACCGCCTCGAACATGCGGCGCACTTCCCGGTTGCGGCCTTCGGTCAGGGCCACGTGGTACCACTGGTTGACGCCTTCGCCACCGCCGTCGGCAATGCGCAGGAAGTTGGCTTCGCCGTCATCGAGCTTGATGCCGTGCAGCAGGCGCTGGCGGTCGGCCTCGGCCAGCTCGCCCAGCGTGCGTACCGCGTACTCGCGCTCCACACCGTAGCGCGGGTGCATGAAGCGGTTGGCAATGTCACCCGAGGTGGTGAAGATCAGCAGGCCTTCGGTATTGAAGTCCAGGCGGCCCACCGCGACCCACTTGCCGCTCTTGATGCGCGGCAGGCTGTCGAACACGGTCGGACGGCCTTCCGGATCGGACTGGCTGACGATCTCGCCGGCGGGCTTGTGGTACAGCAGCACGCGCGGCGGCTTGGTCGACACCTTGCGGTGGATCAGCTTGCCGTTCACGCGGACCTGGTCCGCCGGCAGGATGCGCTGGCCGATATGGGCCGGCAGGCCGTTGACCGAAACGCGGCCCTGCAGGATCAGTTCTTCCATCTCGCGGCGCGAGCCCAGCCCGCCCTCGGCCAGCACCTTGTGCAGCTTGGGCGCGTCGTCGTCGGCCGACAGCTCGCGCACCGGCTTGGCCTTGGTGCGCGGGATGACGGTGTCTTCGGTGTCGTACTGCTCGGAGATCACGAAGCGGAACAGGTCTTCGCTGCTCGCCGCGGTCTTGTCCCCGCCGCCCTGGCCCTTGCGGGGCGCCTGCGGCTTGCCGCCATCCTTGCGGCGGCCCTGCTGCCGCGCGCCGGCGCCCTGCGCGTCGCCCGGCGCCGCCGCCTTGCCTGAGCGCTGGACCGGCTTGCGCTTGCGGCCGGGCTGCTCGGGCTTGTCCGTGCCTTCGGCTCTGGCCGCACGGTCCACCTTGTCGGCCTTGCTGGCGCCCTGGCCGCCCTGGCCGCCCTGGCTACCCTGGCTACCCTGGCCGCCCTCGCCCTGCCCCGTCTTGCGCTTGCCGCGGCCGCGCTGACCACCGCGCGCGCCACCTGCCGCCTGTGCGGCGCCCGGTTCACCGGCATCGGCCTGGCCGCCGGCGCTGGCGCCTTCGGCGCCCTCGCCTCGGTCCTGCGCCTGGCGGCGCGATGCGACCAGGTTCCTCAGCCCGCGGCGCAGCCCCTTGCGGCGGGGCGCGGCTTCGCTGCCCGATCCGGGTTCTGCGGCGCCGGTGTCGGCGGGTGCACCCGCATTGCGGGTGTCTTGCTCAACGGAATCAGACAAGATATTCACTATCGGATGTTGCATGTTGTTCAGTTCGGCACGCGCTCGTCGTGCTCGCTCGGGTGCGGCGGGGTGCCGTTGTCCGGCAAATCGCCCCGCGCCCCGTCCGGATTGGGTGCGGCTGGTTCGGTGGAAGCGGCCTCGGCGGCATCGTCGGCTGCAGCTTGCAGCAGTTGCACATCAAAGCCATCGGCGCCTTGGTCGACCGGTTCGGTCGTCTCGGCTTCGTTTGCGACGGATGCTTCAGCCACATCCGCTGCTTGCGCGGCGGGATCGGCAAATGCCTCCTCGTCGGCGCTGGCCGCCTTGTTTGCAGCCAGGTCTTCAAAATTGATGGCCTGCTGTTCCAGCAGGGTTGCCTGCGCCTGCGCCTGGGCGTCTTCCAGCGGCGGCAGCTCATCCAACGTACGCAGGCCAAGATCGTCCAGGAATGCCTTGGTGGTCGCATACAGCGCGGGCCTGCCCGGCACGTCGCGGTGTCCGATCACCTCGATCCAGCTGCGGTCCTCAAGCTTCTTGACGACTTCCGTGCTGACCGTCACGCCGCGGATTTCCTCGATATCGCCGCGGGTCACTGGCTGGCGGTAGGCAATGATTGCCAGTGTTTCCATCACGGCGCGCGAATATTTTGGCGGCTTTTCGGGATTCAGCCGATCGAGGTATTCACGCATTTCCGGCCGGCTCTGGAAGCGCCAGCCGCTGGCCAGGGCCACCAGTTCCACGCCGCGCGGTCGCCAGTCCTGGCATAGTTCCTCAAGCAGCACGCGGATCGTGTCTGCGCCGACGTCGTCGTCAAACAACCGCCGCAGATCATTGACGCGCAACGGTTCCTGCGCGCAGATCAGCGCCGTCTCGAGGACGATCTTCGCCTCTTGGGTATTCATGTTGATGGTGTGCAGCCTGTCTTTGCACCTGCTCCCGGACGGATCCGGGGCACCGGAGATTTTGGATACAGCGGTGCGAAAGCCACCGCCATCTCATTGCGCAGCTAGCCGGATACCTGCTGCATCCAAGCCGTGCACTTCCCTATCTTTGCATCGAGTTGCCGGGTCGTTCCGGCAGGAGATCGTTCGCGTGCCGTTATGGATCGGCCAGCAAACCTCTTGCGTAGCGCGCCCGCACATATCGGACGTCGCTGTCAGCGAACTGAAGGCCTCGGACGCAAGAAAAACGGGTATCGGGAGCAAGGCCGGCATCGCCAACACCGCAGTGCCAGCCGGACTTTTGAACCAGATCTTTTGAACCGGATGGACTGCGGGGACGGGACGGGCATCGAAAACCTTCCGCTTCCCCTGCCCTGAACGCGCCTTCTGGTAGGAAGGCCGCCTGGCGCTGCTCGCCCGCTGCTTACCGCGACTCATACTATGCCGCGCGATACCGCAATGTTGGCGATTGTATGGCATTCCCGCCCCCGCCTGCAACCATCATCCGTTGCCCGGGCGGCGCCGGCGCCTCAGAACACCAGGCAGAATCCATGCTCAGCCAGCGAATGTGGCAGCAGCACCGCTCGCGCAATGCCAAGGCCGCCGAACGCCATCACCGCCAGGCCGGCCCCAAGGCGCACACCGGGACGTCGCGACAGCGTACGCAAGTAGCCCGACAGGCCGGAAAGCACCAGCAGGTTAGGCAGTGTGCCGAGCCCGAACACGCCCATCACGAGTGCGCCGGAAGCCGCGTTGCCCGCCAGCAGCGCCAGCGTAAGCGCCCCATAGACCATGCCGCACGGCACCAGGCCCCACGCCAGGCCCATGCCATAACGCCGCGCCAGTCCGCCGCGCGCCCGCACAAACGCCGGCATGGCGCCTGCCAGGCCACCCAGCCGCCGCGCCACCGCTGCGCTGGCGCGCGCCGCCATGCGCTCCAGCCAGTTGACAGTAAAAGTATTGCCGCGCAGCAACCGCCAGCCCGACCACAGCAGCATGACGCTGCCCGCCCCGAACAGCCAGCGCTGCACCGGCAGGTAGTCCTGTTTCCACGCCGACGCACCGACCGCGCCTAGCGCGGCACCGAGCAGCATATAGGTCGAGATCCGGCCCAGGTGCATAATCAGCAACTCGCCCAGCCAGGCGGCGCGGCTGGGCATCAGACTGATCGTCGCCATCTCGCCGCGGCGTTGCTCCACGGCCAGCGCCACGCCGCCGCACATGGCGGCGCAGTGGACCCCGCCAAGCAAAGCCAGCAGAAAAACGCTGATCAGCACGCCAAATGTCAATTCTCACTCCCTACCACATCACATCGCACGGTAAAATGTTTTAATCGCGCCCACGCTGCCATTTCTAGCAGGTTCCAATTGCTCACCTCCATTCCCGTTACCGAGATGTCGCCCCGCTGCTCCACCTGTGCCATGGGGCAGCTGTGCCTTCCGGTCGGCATGTCGCAGCAAGACCTCGCCAAGATGGACACGCTGGTGCAGGAACGCATCCGCGTGCACAAGGGTGAAACCCTGTATCGCATGGGCGATCCGCTCACAGCGGTCTATGCCGTGCGCTTTGGCACGCTCAAGACCCACGTCACAACCGAAGACGGCCGCTCGCAAATTACCGGCTTCCACCTGCCCGGCGAAATCGTCGGTCTCGACGGGCTGGGCGAGATGCAGCATGCCTCCGATGCCGCCGCGCTGGAAGATACCGAAGTCTGCGTGGTCCGCATGAGCGAATTGCAGTCCCTCTCGGCAGACCTGCCATCGCTGCAGCAGCAGTTCCTGCGCCTGATGGGCAAGGAAATCACGCACGACCAGCTGATGCTGGTCACGCTGGGCTCGATGCGCGCCGAGGAACGCCTCGCCGCCTTCCTGATCAACCTCTCTGAGCGCCTGTCGGCGCGCGGCTATTCGGCGTCCGAGTTCGTGATGCGCATGAGCCGCGAAGAGATCGGCAGCTACCTGGGCCTGAAGCTCGAAACCGTCAGCCGCCTGTTCTCTCGCTTTGCTGAAGCCGGCCTGATCCAGATTCGCCAGCGCCACGTCAAGCTCGTGGACATCGACGGCATCAAGCAACTCTACAGCCGCTCCTGCTAGGTGGCCAAGGCGCTGCCAGTGCCGCATCCGGCCATGGCAGCGCAGACTTCACGCCAGTCCGCTCATTCCAGTTCGTCGGTATCGCTGAGCCGCGTCGGCATGGTGTAGAGCGTCAGTCCGCTGGACAACGCGCAGAACACCCAGGCCATCAGGAAGCCGATGGTGTAGACCGATTCGCGGGACGCTTCGATCGGCTGACCGAAGAAGTTCAGGTCACCGGGATCCACCACCGAAAACACCGTCGCGGTCGCAAAGCCAGCCATCAGGAACGCCGGCCAGAGTACCCACATCAGCCAGCGCAACCTCATGGCTGCCTCACTGCGGCAGCCTTGGGCTGCGCGGCATCGGCTTTCTCCACCACCAGGCCATGACGCGTTGCACCCTGCACCGGCATGTCCGGATGCGTGGACGCCAGCCAGATCGTCACGCCGCACGCCACCATCGCCACCAGCGGGCCGCTCATCAACAGCCACGGCCACGGCTCCTTCCACCACGGATTGCCTTGCTGACTCATATTGCCCCCTTCATCTTGACGACTACGTCCGCGTCTGCCTAGCTTTACAAATCGCGCGGCACGATGAAACTGGTGGATTGCCGGATTTCGGCCTGCCCCCGCTCCGTGCCTTCGCTCGTCACTGTCACGTTGATCTTGTGCGTGCCCTGCGCCGCGGCCTCGATCGGCACGCGGATCCGGATCGGCAGCAACCGGTTGGATGTCGGCGCCAGCGATTCGGCCTGCTTGTCGTATTCCACCTTCAGGTTCTTCAGCTCTTCGCTGTCGGCGCGCACGCTGATCTTCATCGGCGCTTCGGTGGTGTTGATCAACTGCAGGCGATAGACGTTCTCGATCCAGCGGCCTTCCACTTCACGGCCGAGCGCACCACGGTCGCGGATGATGTCGACCTTCAGCGGCGTGCGCAGCGCGATCGACGCCATGAAGCCGGCCAGCAGCGCTACCCAGATCACGGAATAGATGATGACGCGCGGACGCAGCAGGCGCTTGCGCGATGCCACTGCGGACAAGGCCTTGCGCATCGCGTTTTCCGAGGTGTACCGGATCAGGCCGCGCGGATAGTCCATCTTGTCCATGACCTGGTTGCAGGCGTCGATGCAGGCGCCGCAGCCGATGCAGTCGTACTGCAGGCCGTCACGGATATCGATGCCCGTCGGGCACACCTGCACGCAGATGCTGCAGTTGACGCAGTCGCCAAGCCCCGCCTTGTAGTGGTCGGTCTTGCGCGACCGGCTGCCGCGCGGCTCGCCGCGGCCGACGTCGTAGGTCACGACATAGGTATCGCGATCCACCATCACGCTCTGGAAACGCGCATACGGGCACATGTACTTGCACACCTGCTCGCGCATGAAGCCCGCATTGCCCCAGGTGGCGAACGCGTAAAACAGCATCCAGAACGACTGCCACGGCCCCAGCGACAGGCTGAGCACCTCGCCGCCCAGCCCGCGGATCGGCGCGAAATAGCCGATGAAGGTAAAGCCGGTCCAGAGCGCAATCAGCACCCACAGGAAGTGCTTGGTCGCCTTCAGACGGAACTTGCGCAGGCTCCACGGATCGCCATCGAGCCGGATGCGGGCGATGCGGTCGCCTTCGACCCGCCGCTCGATCCACATGAAGATCTCGGTATAGACCGTCTGCGGACAGGCATAGCCGCAGAACAGCCGCCCCGCGATCGCCGTGAACAGGAACAGCGCCAGCGCCGAGATCACCAGCAGCACCGCCAGGTAGATCACATCCTGCGGCCACAGCACCAGCCCGAAGATGTAGAACTTGCGCGCGCCAAGGTCGAACAGCACGGCCTGGCGGCCATTCCATTGGAGCCAGGGCGTGCCGTAGTAGACCAACTGGGTCAGGATCACCAGCCAGACCCGCCAGCTGGAGAAGGCGCCCGTCACCGAGCGCGGGTAGATCTTGCGGCGGACCTCGTAGAGCGTTTCGTCAGAGGTCTCGCCCGGCGCAGCGGCCGACCGTTGCAGGTCGGCCGCCCGGGCCATTTCTTCTGTCCCGGGTGCGTTCATGGGCATGCTCTCCCGCGAGCCAACAGCGCCCGCTCACATGAGTCGTCGGTCATTGCCCGGCTCCGCTTCCCGTGTTGGACAAACCCCAGATATAGGCCGTCAGCATCCGGATGCGTTCAGGCGTCAGGATCTCCTCATGCGCGGGCATGTGGTTGTTGTGGCCCTTCAGGATGGCGTCGACGATGCTGCCTTCCGAGCTGCCATACAGCCAGACGTTGTCCGACAGATTGGGCGCACCGAGCGCCTGGTTGCCCTTGCCGCCGGCGCCGTGGCATGCCACGCAGGTCGTCTTGAAGGTGCCCTCGCCACGAGACGCACGGATCGGGTCCGACGACAGCCCCGACAGCGAGCGCACGTATTGCGCCACGTCGCCCGCCTGCTTGGCGTCGATGGTCGCGGCAAACGGCGGCATCACGCCATTCCGGCCCTTGGTGATGGTCTGCTGGATGATGTCGGGTTCGCCGCCATAGAGCCAGTCGTTGTCCGTCAGGTTCGGGAAGCCGCGGCTGCCGCGCGCGTCCGAGCCATGGCACTGTGCGCAGTAGTTCAGGAACAGGCGCTGGCCGATCTCGCGCGCCTGCGGATCCGCCGCCACCTGCCTGACGTCCATCTTCAGGTACTTGGCGTAGATCTCGTTCTGCATCTTCTCCTGCGCCGCGCGGTGTGCGGCAAGTTCGCCCTGCGTGGAGAACTTCAGCACGCCGGCATACGAACCCAGCCCCGGGTACAGCACCAGGTAGGCCAGGCTGAAGATGCAGGCCAGCAGGAACATCCACATCCACCAGCGCGGCAGCGGGTTGTTCAGCTCGCGCAGGTCACCGTCCCAGACATGGCCGGTGTCTTCAGTGCCGCCGGCGGTCTTGGTGACCTTGCGTTGCGAGAACAGCAGCCACACGCACCAGACGATGCCGACGAGCGCGATGGCGGCGATGTAATAACTCCAGAATTCGGAAATGAAATCGCTCATGGCTAGGTGTTCCGGCTCGATGTTGTCGTAGTTTCGTCAGGCAGCGCGAACGGCAGCATGGCGGATTCCCGGTTGGCGGCCTGCCGGCCGGCGGACCAGGCCCACCAGCAGATCCCCAGGAAGACGACCATCGACACGACGGTCGCAATGGCAGTGATCATGGCCATGGCTTACTCCTTGGGTGCCGCGGCCGCGGCGGAATCCACGCGGACGTTGCGGCGGTTGGTGCCCAGGCCTTGCAGGTAGGCAACCAGCGCATCCTCTTCGGTCCTGCCCTTGAGCTCGTCCGGTGCCTTGGCGATCTCGGCATCCGTGTACGGCACGCCCAGGCGCACCAGCGCGCGCATGCGGGCCTGGATATCGTTGGTGGGCAGCTCGGCCTTTTCCAGCCACGGGTACGATGGCATCACCGATTCCGGCACCACATCGCGCGGATTGCGCAAGTGGATGCGCTGCCAGTCATCCGAGTAGCGCCCGCCCACGCGCGCCAGGTCGGGACCGGTGCGTTTGGAGCCCCACAGGAACGGGTGGTCGTAGACCGACTCGCCCGCCGTGGAGAAGTGGCCGTAGCGCTCGGTCTCGGCCTGCAGCGTGCGCACTTGCTGCGAGTGGCAGCCGACGCAGCCTTCACGGATATAGATATCGCGGCCCATCAGCCGCAGCGGCGAATACGGGGTAATGCCCGGATCCGGCTCGGTGGTGGAGTGCTGGAAGAACAGCGGCACGATCTGGACCAGACCCGCAATGCTGACCACGAGGATCGTGCAGATGATCAGCCAGCCGATGTTCTTCTCCAGCGTTTCGTGGGAAAAGAAGCGTTGTTTGTCGGACATCTTTCTATCCTGGATTGATCAGTGGGCAGAGGCAGGGATGCTGGCCGGGATCGGCGCATCCACGGCGGGCTTGCCGACGATGGTCTTGAGCACGTTGTAGGCCATCAGCAGCATGCCGGACAGGAAGCACAGGCCACCCAGCAAGCGAATCAGGTAGAACGGGTACTTGGCCTTGACCGCTTCGACGAAGGCATAGGTCAGCGTGCCGTCAGGCTGCGTGGCGCGCCACATCAGGCCTTCCATCACCCCGGCGATCCACATCGAGGCGATATACAGCACCACGCCGATGGTCGCGATCCAGAAGTGCCACTCGATCAGCCGGACGCTGTACATCTGCTTCTCGCCGAACAGACGCGGGATCAGGTAGTAGAGCGAGCCGATCGAGATCATTGCGACCCAGCCCAGCGCGCCCGAGTGCACGTGCCCGATGGTCCAGTCCGTGTAGTGCGAGAGCGCGTTGACGGTCTTGATCGACATCATCGAGCCTTCGAACGTGGCCATGCCGTAGAACGACAGCGCCACCACCAGGAACTTCAGGATCGGGTCGGTGCGCAGCTTGTGCCAGGCCCCCGACAGGGTCATGATGCCGTTGATCATGCCGCCCCACGACGGCGCCAGCAGGATCAGCGAGAACACCATGCCCAGCGACTGCGCCCAGTCCGGCAGCGCGGTGTACTGCAGGTGGTGCGGGCCGGCCCACATGTAGGTGAAGTTCAGCGCCCAGAAGTGGACGATGGACAGGCGGTAGGAGAAGATCGGGCGCTCGGCCTGCTTGGGAATGAAGTAGTACATCATCCCCAGGAAGCTGGTGGTCAGGAAGAAGCCCACGGCATTATGGCCGTACCACCACTGGATCATCGCGTCCTGCACGCCGGCATAGGCCGAGTAGGACTTCCACAGAGACACCGGCATCTCGATGTTGTTGACGATATGCAGCAGCGCGATGGTCAGGATGTAGGCGCCGAAGAACCAGTTGGCGACGTAGATATGCCGGGTCTTGCGCTTGACGATGGTGCCGAAGAACACGATCGCGTAGGCCACCCAGACGGCGGTGATCAGCAGGTCGATCGGCCATTCCAGTTCGGCGTATTCCTTGGAGCTGGTGATCCCCAGCGGCAGCGTGATGGCGGCGGCGACGATGACCAGTTGCCAGCCCCAGAACGTGAACGCGGCCAGCGGGCCGCAGAACAGGCGCGCCTGGCAGGTGCGCTGGACCACGTAGTACGAGGTCGCGAACAGCGCGCTGCCGCCGAAGGCGAAAATCACTGCATTGGTATGCAGCGGCCGCAGCCGGCCAAACGACAGCCAGGGTGTGTTGAAGTTGAGTTCGGGCCAGATCAGCTGTGCTGCCAGCAGCACGCCGACGGCCATGCCGACGATCCCCCAGACTACCGTCATGACAGCGAACTGTCTTACGACGCCGTAATTGAAGGTGTCGACGCGTGAAGACGCGGCAGTGACATCCATTCAGACCCCCAAAGCTTAGAGAAGAGAAAAAACCTACTGACAGTGTGACTTTAGAAAAACCATGCTGCGTGTGCGTTGATCTTTATCAAGTCGCTCAGGGCATGCATGGAACCTGCGTGCGGGGCCCCGGTCGGAGGGCGCGTCGCACGGCGGGTTCAGGGCTTGTCGTTGTCCAGCAGGATCGATTCGGCGGGCCGGTCCAGGTCGTCGTACTGCCCGGCATGTAGGGCCCACCACAGCGCGCCCGCGATGACCACGACAAGCACCAGGCTCATCGGCACCAGCAGGTAAAGCGTTTCCATCAGTCAGACTCCCTTGTGCCGCGGCTTGCCGGCGCGCAGCAGGCGCCAGGCATTGGCCACCACCAGCAACGACGACAACGACATGCCGACGCCGGCCATCCAGGCCGTGACCAGCCCAGTCGCTGCGAGCGGGATGGCCACCACGTTGTAGAAGAAGGCCCAGCCCAGGTTCTGGCGCACCACCCGGCGCGTCTGGCGCGACACCGCCAACGCGGTGGCGATCTCGCCCACGCCGCCGTGCGTCAGCACCGCGTCCGCGCCGGCCTGGGCCAGCGGCGCGCCGCTGCCGATGGCAATCGACACCTGGGCCTGCGCCAGCACCGGCGCATCGTTGATGCCATCGCCCACGGCCAGCACCACCGCCCCGCCCTGCTGCAGCCGCGCCACATAGTCGCGCTTGCCTTCCGGGGTGACCGCGCCGGCCACGCAGCCGATGCCGAAGTGCGATGCCCACCAGTGGACCGCATCGGCGTGATCGCCCGATACCAGGTGGCAGCGCACGCCCAGTTCGCGCAGCCGTGCGAGCAGCTGCGGCGTCTGCGCCCGCTCGACATCGGCCAGGACGAAGCGCGCCAGCGGGCCCGCTGGCGCGCCCAGCCACACCACGGTGGCGCCAGGATGATCTGCATCGCTGCGCCCGGTGTCCGGTGCATGGCCGCTGTCGGGTCTCAGCGCCGCGACAAAGTCGGCGCGGCCAAGCCGCAGGCGTCGGCCATCGACGATCGCCTCCAGGCCCTGGCCCGGGATGTTGCGCATGTCGGACACCTCGAGCGGCATGCCGACGTTGCCCTGTGCCGCGGTCACCAGTGCGCGCGCGATCGGATGTTCGCCACCGCGCTCCATCGCGGCGGCCAGTGCCAGGCATTGCGCCCGGTCGGCGTCAGCCAGCGGCTCGACCGCCGCCACCGCAAAGCGGCCTTCGGTCAGCGTGCCGGTCTTGTCGAGCACCACGTCGGTGACGCGCGCCAGCGTCTCCAGCGCGTGGCCGCGTGTCAGCAGCACGCCACGGCGCGACAGGGCTGCACCGGCTGCGGCCAGTGCAGCTGGCGTGGCCAGCGACAAGGCGCACGGGCAACTGACCACCAGCACCGCAATCGTCACCAGCAAGGCGCGCGACGGATCGATCCAGACGCCCCACACCAGCCCGGTCAGCGCCGCCAGCACCAGCAGCGTCGCCACGAACCAGCCTGCGACGCGGTCGGCCAGCGTGGCCAGGCGCGGCTTTTCAGCCAACGCGCGGTCCAGCACGGCGACGATCTCGGCCAGGCGGGTGCCGGCGCCGACGCGCGTGATCCGCAGTTCGAGCGGGCTTGCCGTATTGAAGCTGCCGGCTAGCACGGTCTCGCCGGCGGCGCGGCGCACCGGGCGGCTCTCGCCGGTCAGCATGGATTCATCGAGTTCGCTCGCGCCAGCCACCACCGCGCCATCGGCGGGAACGATCTCGCCGGCCTTGACGCGGATGAGATCGCCCGCGCGCAGGCGCGCGACCGGCACACGCTCGCCGGCGGCACCGGTGCCAGCCAGCCGCTCGCAGGTGGCCGGCAGCTGGCGCGCCAGCATCTCGGCGCCACTGCGCGAGGCCTGGCGCACGCACAGTTCCAGGTAGCGGGCCAGCAGCAGGAAGGCGACGAACATCGTCACCGAATCGAAATACACCTCGCCCACGCCGCGCACCGTGGCCAGCACGCTGGCGGCAAAGCCGGCGCCGATGCCGATCGCCACCGGCACGTCCATGCCCATATGGCGCTGGCGCAGGCTGCGCCAGGCACCGGCAAAGATCGGCGAGGCGGCATAGAACACCACCGGCAGCGTCAGGGCGAAGCTGGCCCAGCGCATCAGCTGGAGCTGACCAGGGTCGATGGTGGCCTCGTGCGTGTAGATCGGCCACGCATACATCATGACCTGCATCATGCCGAGCATGGCCACGGCCATGCGCATCAGCAGCCCGCGGCGCGCGCGGCGGTCCTGCTGGTCGGTGCGCGAGACTTCGAATGGCCAGGCCATGTAGCCGATCCCGGCCAGCGCGGCCAGCAGCCCCGCCACCGTCTGGGCGCCATCGCGCCAGCGCACCACCACGCGCCGAGTGGCGACATTGGCGACCGCGGACTCCACGCCCGGCTGGCGGCTCAGGTGCTGTTCGATCAGCCACGCGCAGGCGGCGCAGCGGATGTTCTCGGGCGCCAGCGTGATCTCGGCGCGGCCGCCGTCAAGCGGGCGGACAAACTGGGAGCGCAGCTCAGGAGTGTCGTAGGCGGCCCAGATCGGCTCGGCCTCGCGCCGGGCGTCGTCGTCGATGGGGCGGGCGAAGCGGGCTTCATCCCCGTACAAGTGGGCAAAGCCGGCCGCATGGAGGGTCTGCGCCAGTGCCTGGCAACCGCCGCAGCAGAACACCCGGCGGCGGCCGTCCAGCTCTGCGGCAAGCGGTTCGGTGTCGATGACGGGCAGGCCGCAATGGAAGCAGGCCAGCCGCGCACCGGCGCCGGACGCACCCGGGCCCGCGGCGTCACGGAGCGCGGCCGGCGGGTACGGTGCCAGCAAGCTGGCTGAAGGACTGGTGACTGGGGGCGACGACATGGGGACCTTTTTCTACCCAATGGAGGGTATATGCGGGTCCCCGAATCGACCTTGATATAGGTCAATGCGGCCCGGCTATTGTCGCGCCGGGCCGGAAAACAACGCTCAGGTGAGCGTGGTATCCATGGTGCGGCGCTCGGATTCCAGGTATTCGCGCGATTGCATCTCGATGATGCGCGATACGGTCCGATGGAACTCATTGGCCATCTGGCCTTCGGTGTAGAGCTCGTCCGCGGGCACTTCCGCCGACATCAGCAGTTTGACCTTGTGGTCGTAGAAGACATCGATCAGCCAAGTGAAGCGGCGTGCCTCGGACGACATGCGCGGCGTCATGCGCGGCACGTCGGACAGGATCACGGTATGGAACTGGGACGCCAGTTCCAGGTAGTCGTTCTGCGAGCGCGGGCCGCCGCACAGCGTGGCAAAGTCGAACCACACCACGCCGTTGGCCTTGCGCAGCGCACGCAGCTCGCGGTGCTCGATATGCAGCAGCGGCGACTCATCGGCCACACCGGCAATCGAGGTGAAGGCGTCGCGCAGCGCGGAACTCGCCTTGGCGCCGAGCGGCGTGTGGTACGCCTGCACCTGCTCCAGCGCGCGCTTGCGGTAATCGATGCCCGCATCGACATTGAGCACGTCGAGCTTCTGCTGCAGCAGCGCGATGGCCGGCAGCACGCGGTCGCGGTGCAGGCCATCCGGATACAGCAGGTCCGGGCGGTAGTTGGAGGTCATCACGAACTGCACGCCGTTCTCGAACATCTGCTGCAGCAGGCGATGCAGGATCATCGCGTCAGCGACATCGCTGACGTGGAATTCATCGAAGCAGATCAGCCGGAAGCGGCGCGCAATGCGTTTGGCCAACTCATCCAGCGGATCAGGACGGCCGCGCAGCTCTTCGAGCTGGCGATGGACCTCGCGCATGAACTCGTGGAAATGCAGCCGCGTCTTGCGCACCACCGGCACGCAGGTATAGAAGCTGTCCATCAGGAAGGACTTGCCGCGCCCCACCCCACCCCACAAGTAGACACCCTTGGGCACGTCGGGACGGACCAGTAGCTTCTTCAGGGCACTGTTGCGGCGGCTCTTGTAGGTCACCCATTCGTCGTAGCACTGCTGCAGCCGGGCCACGGCGCGCAACTGCGCCTCGTCGGACTGGTAGCCGCGCTCCTTCAGTTCCTTCTCGTAGTACTCAGTGACGTTCATGCTGGCGGGTTCATGCTGGCGGGTTCCCAGGGGACGCCCCGCAAGTGAAAACGGCGCGCCGCAGGTGCGGCGCGCCGGTACTCAGGCAACGGAAGGCATGCGCCTTACATGTTGAGCTGACGCTTGTCGACGGCCAGCGCGGCTTCGCGCATGACTTCCGACATCGACGGGTGCGGATGGCAGACGCGGCCGATATCCTCGCTGGCGGCCTTGAACTCCATCGCCACCACGGCTTCGGCGATCAGGTCAGAGGCGTTGGCGGCAACGATGTGCACGCCCAGGATTTCGTCGGTCTTGGCGTCGGCCAGCATCTTGACGAAGCCGTCGGCATGGCCCATGCCCAGCGCACGGCCGTTGGCCATGAACGGGAACTGGCCGGCCTTGTACTCGCGGCCTTCGGCCTTGAGCTGGGCTTCGGTCTGGCCTACCCATGCGATTTCCGGGAAGGTGTAGATCACCCACGGAACGCAGTTGTAGTCGATGTGCGGCTTCTGCCCGGCGATGCGCTCGGCCACGGCCACGCCTTCGTCCTCGGCCTTGTGCGCCAGCATCGGGCCGCGCACCACGTCGCCGATGGCCCACAGGCCCGGCACCTTGGTGGCGCAGTGGTCGTCCACCTCGATGAAGCCGCGCTGGTCCGCGGCCAGGCCGACGGCGTCCAGGCCCAGGTTGTCGGTATTGGGCACGCGGCCGACCGACACGATCAGGCGATCGACTTCCAGGGTCTGGGCCTTGCCGTCCTTGTCGGTGTACTTGACGGTCACGCCGTTCTTGCCGGTCGTCACTTCGTTGACGTTCACGCCGAGGCAGAACTTCAGGCCCTGCTTGGTCAGCTGCTTCTGCGCTTCCTTGGCCACGCCTTCGTCGGCGGCACCCAGGAATGCGGGAAGCGCTTCCAGCACGGTCACGTCGGCACCCAGGCGGCGCCACACCGAGCCCAGCTCCAGGCCAATCACGCCGGCGCCGATCACGCCCAGCTTCTTCGGCACTGCGGGGAACTTGAGCGCGCCCTCGTTATCGCTGACCAGGTCGTTGTCGACCTTGATGCCCGGCAGGTGGCGAGCCTTCGAGCCAGTGGCGATGATGACCTGCTTGGCGGTCACGACTTCACCGGCAACGTCGACCTGGAAGCCCTCGGCGGTCTTGCCGACGAACTTGCCGTAGCCCTTGAGCAGCGTCACCTTGTTCTTGCGGAACAGGAACTCGATGCCCTTGGTCATCTTGCCGACGATGTCGTCCTTGCGCTTGAGCATCTTGGCCACGTCGACCTTGACGTCGCCCACGGTGATGCCGTGGTCGCCCAGGTGGTGCTGGACGTTCTCGAACTCTTCCGAGGAAGCCAGCAGCGCCTTGGAGGGGATGCAGCCCACGTTCAGGCAGGTGCCGCCCAGGCGGGCTTCGCCCTTGGGATCGTCATACGGATTGCCTTCGCAGCAGGCCACGTTCAGGCCCAGCTGGCCGGCACGGATGGCGGCGATGTAGCCGCCGGGGCCGGCGCCGATCACCAGCACGTCGAATTGTTTGCTCATGGGAATTCCTTTGTGGGCGCCGGCGACAGCTTGTGCCGGCGCGCCTTCATCACGGGGGAAGCGCGCCCCGCGCACGGCAGACGTGCGCGGGGGGGACCGTCTATTACAGGTCCAGCAGCAGGCGGGCCGGATCTTCCAGCGCGTCCTTCATGGCGACCAGGCCCAGCACGGCTTCACGGCCGTCGATGATGCGGTGGTCATACGACATCGCCAGGTAGTTCATCGGGCGGATCACGATCTGGCCGTCTTCCACCACCGGGCGGTCCTTGGTGGCGTGCACGCCCAGGATGGCCGATTGCGGCGGGTTGATGATCGGGGTCGACAGCATCGAGCCGAACACGCCGCCGTTGGAGATCGAGAACGTACCGCCGGTCAGTTCTTCCAGCGACAGCTTGCCGTCACGGGCCTTGACGCCGAACTCGGCAATCTTCTTCTCGATGTCGGCCAGGCTCATCTGGTCGGCATTGCGCAGGATGGGCACCACCAGGCCGCGCGGCGAGCCCACGGCGATGCCGATGTCGAAGTAGCCGTGGTAGACGATGTCGTTGCCGTCGATCGAAGCATTGATCAGCGGGAACTTCTTCAGCGCGTGCACCGCGGCCTTGACGAAGAACGACATGAAGCCCAGCTTGACGCCGTGTTCCTTCTCGAAGCGGTCCTTGTACTTGTTGCGCAGGTCCATCACCGGCTTCATGTTCACTTCATTGAAGGTGGTGAGGATGGCGTTGGTCGATTGCGATTGCAGCAGGCGCTCGGCGATACGGGCGCGCAGGCGGCTCATCGGCACGCGCTCTTCCGGGCGGTCGCCCAGCGCGGCGAAGTCAACCGGGGCCGAAACCTGCTGCAGCGCCGGCTTGGCGGCCGGAGCCGGGGCAGCCTTGGCAGCAGGAGCCGGCGCAGCGGCTGCACCCAGCACGTCGCCCTTGGTGATGCGGCCGTCCTTGCCGGTGCCAGCAACCTGGCCAGCCGACAGGCCGGCTTCGGCCATCAGCTTGGCAGCCGACGGCATCGCCACGGCGCCGGCGGCGGCCGGTGCGGCAGCAGCCGGTGCGGGGGCGGCAGCGGCGGGGGCCGGAGCAGCGGCGGCCGGTGCGGCGGCGCCAGCGGTGGCTTCGGTGTCGATCTTGGCGATGATTTCATCGGCCACGACGGTGTCACCATCGTTCTTGACGATGATCGACAGGACACCAGCCGACGGGGCCGGCACTTCCAGCACGACCTTGTCGGTTTCGATCTCGATCAGGATTTCGTCCTGTGCAACAGCCTCGCCCGGATTCTTCTTCCAGTTGAGCATGGTCGCTTCGGCGACCGATTCGGACAGTTGCGGAACCTTGACGTCAACGATAGCCATGGTTGTGAATTCCTCGTGTTATGCGTGTTGTCTTTATGCGGGCAATGCCACGGCGTACGTCTGCGCGCGCCGCCGTGGCTGCCGCTTGATTTACTTGGTCAGAACAAAGCCCTTGAGCTTGGCGAAGGCAGCATCCAGCAGCGCCTTCTGTTGCTCGTTGTGCTTTGCGTAGTAGCCCACTGCCGGCGAAGCCGAAGCGGGACGACCGGCATAACCGAGCTTCTGGCCATCCGTCATGTTTTCCATGATGTAGTGCTGCACGAAGAACCAGGCACCCTGGTTCTGCGGCTCGTCCTGGCACCACACGATTTCGGTGGCGTTCGGATACTTCTTGAGTTCTGCTGCCACGGCCTTGTGCGGGAACGGATACAGCTGTTCCAGGCGGATCACCGCCGTATCGTTGGCCTCGCGTTCCTTGCGCGTGTTGACCAGGTCGTAGTAAACCTTGCCCGAGCACATGATGACGCGCTTGACCTTGCTGGCGTTGAGCTCTTCGTGGTCAGGGATGACCGTCTCGAAGTGGCCCTTGGCCAGGTCCGACAGCGGCGACACGGCGTCCTTGTTACGCAGCAGCGACTTTGGCGTCATGATCACCAGCGGCTTGCGGAACAGACGGATCATCTGGCGGCGCAGCAGGTGGAAGATCTGGGCCGGCGTGGTCGGCTGGCAGACCTGCATGTTGTGGTCCGCGCAAAGCTGCAGGAAGCGCTCGATACGGGCCGAGCTGTGTTCCGGGCCCTGGCCTTCGTAGCCGTGCGGCAGCATCAGGGTCAGGCCGGAGGCGCGGCCCCACTTCACTTCACCCGACGAGATGAACTGGTCGATCACCACCTGGGCGCCGTTGACGAAGTCGCCGAACTGGGCTTCCCAGATCACCAGCGCGTTCGGTTCGGCGGCCGAGTAGCCGTATTCGAAACCGAGTACGGCTTCTTCGGACAGCACCGAGTCGATCACCGTGAACGGTGCCTGGTTTTCCGACACGTTCTGCAGCGGCACGTAGCTGCCGGCATCCCAGCGCTCGCGGTTCTGGTCGTGCAGCACCGAGTGGCGGTGGGTGAAGGTGCCGCGGCCGGCATCCTGGCCGGTGATGCGCACCGGGTAGCCCGAGGACACCAGCGAGGCGAAGGCCAGGTGCTCACCCATGCCCCAGTCCAGCGGCTGGTCGCCGCGGCCCATGTTGGCGCGGTCCTTGACGACCTTTTCCACCAGCGGGTGCAGCTTCAGCGTCTCAGGCGTGGTGGTGATGCGTTCGGCCAGGCGCTTCAGCTCGGTCACCGGCACTGCGGTGTCGGCGGCGTCGGTCCACTTGCGGTTCAGGAACGGCATCCAGTCCACGGCGAACTTGTTCTTGAAGTTCGACAGGACGGGGTCGGCGGTGTGCTTGCCGGCGTCCATCGCGGCGCGGTATTCCTTGACCTTCTCGTCGCCGAACTCGGCCGGGACCAGGTTCTGCGCGGCCAGCTTGTCGGCGTACAGCTTGCGCGTGCCGGGGTGCTGGGCGATCTTCTTGTACATCAGCGGCTGCGTGACCGCCGGGGTGTCCTGCTCGTTGTGCCCCAGCTTGCGGAAGCAGATGATGTCGACCACGACATCCTTCTTGAACTCCATGCGGAAGTCCACGGCCAGCTGCATGGCGTACACCACGGCTTCGGGATCGTCGCCGTTCACGTGCAGCACCGGGGCCTCGATCATCTTGACCACGTCCGTGCAGTACAGCGTCGAACGCGCGTCGCGCGGGTCGGAGGTGGTGAAGCCGATCTGGTTGTTGATGACGATGTGCATCGAGCCGCCCGTGCCGTAGCCGCGGGTCTGCGCGAGGTTCAGCGTCTCCATCACCACGCCCTGGCCGGCAAAGGCCGCGTCGCCGTGCACCTGCACCGGCAGCACTTCCTTGTGGCCGACTTCGCCGCGGCGTTCCTGGCGGGCCTTGGCCGAGCCCTCGACCACCGGGTTGACGATTTCCAGGTGCGACGGGTTGAACGCCAGCGACAGGTGGACCGGGCCGCCCTCGGTCGAGACATCGCTCGAGAAGCCCTTGTGGTACTTGACGTCACCGGCCGGCAGGTCGTCGACGTGCTTGCCTTCGAATTCGGCGAACAGGTCGGCGGGCATCTTGCCCAGGGTGTTGACCAGCACGTTCAGGCGGCCGCGGTGGGCCATGCCGATCACGATTTCCTGCACGCCCTTGCTGCCGGCGTGCTGGATCAGCTCGTCCATGGCGGCGATGAAGCTTTCGCCGCCTTCGAGCGAGAAGCGCTTCTGGCCGACGTACTTGGTGTGCAGGAAGCGCTCCAGGCCTTCAGCCGCGGTCAGGCGGTCCAGGATGTGCTTCTTCTTTTCCAGCGTGAACACCGGCTTGGAACGCGTGGTTTCCAGGCGCTCCTGCCACCAGCGCTTCTGCGCCTGGTCGCTCACGTACATGAATTCGAAACCGATGGTGCCACAGTAGGTTTCGCGCAGGTTGTTGAGCAGCTCGCGCAGGCTCATCGACTCCTTGCCAAAGTAGGTGTTGCTGGCATTGAAGACGATGTCGAGGTCGGCTTCGGAGAAACCGTAGAACGCCGGGTCCAGGTCCGGCAGGGGCGGACGCTCCTGGCGCTTGAGCGGGTCCAGGTCGGCCCAGTGCGAACCGATGTTGCGGTAGGCGGCGATCAGCTGGGTGGCAGCGACGCGCTTGCGGCCCATGTCGGAATCGGCCGAGGCAACGATGGTCTTGATGGGGCCCTGCTTGGCGCGCTCGGCGAACGAGGCAACGATGGGAGCGTGGGCGATGTCCCGGCCGTTCGAGCCGTCGACGGCGGGAACATTCTGCATCGCGTCGAAATACGCGCGCCAATTGTCGGGAACCGAGGCGGGGTTCTGGAGGTAGGCTTCGTACAGTTCTTCGACATACGGGGCGTTACCGCCGAAGAGGTACGAGTTGCTCTGATACTGCTGCATCATGGGACGCTCACTATTCTCCGGGAATGCCGGAGTTCAGCGGGTTATTCAACCTTCCGCGACACGGCTTGACCGGTTAGCGGATCGCAAACAACTCTTGGGAGCCCGACTGAGACGCCTACGCAAACGGCACCGCCAGGGCGTCGCATGTGATGGCTTCCTCACGAGGCCCGAAAGGGCAAGTTGTGCGGGGAAGGACCTAAAGTCTTCACGGCGCTAAGAATAGCATGAATTGCCTTGGATCAATGTGGACTTTTCGCGATACGAAACAGCCACCCACGACAATTCGATGCGCAATCAGCGAATTAGCAACATCCGCACAACAATTTCATCAAGGCGATATCTGGTCGACGGCGTCGGTGATCAGCCCGTCCAGGCCCCAGGCCAGCAACTGCTCGGCACGCTCCGGGTCATTGACCGTGTAGCTGAGGACCCTGAAGCCGGCAGCATGCGCGTCGGCAATCACCTTGGCATTGAGCACACGGTGGTTGGCATCCAGCGCCACGCAATCGAGCTCGCGCAGCCGGTCCAGCCAGTCCACGGGCAGCTTGTCGAGCAGCAGCGCCCTCGGCAGGTCCGGCGCAACCCGGCGCGCCGCCGCCAGCGCGTCTTCGGAGAAGGACGACAGCAACGGGGGCACTGGCGCGCCGCGCCAGAGGCTCTGCGCGTCCAGCGCCACGGCTGCGCCGGTCAGGGTCTCCCGGCCCGGGACAGGCTTGATCTCGATATTGATGCAATACCCGTTGGCGCAGGTGTAGCGTGCGATTGCCCTGAGTGTCGGCACGGGTTCGCCCGCAAAGGTGGCGCTGTGCCAGCTGCCGGCGTCGAGCTGCGCCACTTCGCCCAGGGTCAGGCTGTCCACCCGTCCGCTGCCGGAGGTGGTGCGGTCCAGCGTGGCGTCATGCATCAGGACCGGCTTGCCGTCAGCCGTCAGTTTCACGTCGAACTCGAACATCCGGTAACCGAAGGACGCACCGTGGCGGAAGGCCGCAAGCGTATTCTCCGGCGCCAGCTTGCCCGCGCCACGGTGCGCGATATGGCGCGGATACGGCCAGTTGTCGGTGGTCACCGCGCCTGGCCAGGTTGTCTGTTCGTCTGCCATGATCAGGCCTCGATGCGCTTGCCCGTATCGGGCGCAAAGAAATGCAGGTGCTCCGCCGACGACGTCACCGGCAGGCGGTCGCCGGCGCGCACGTGCGCATGGCTGTCCAGCCGCACCACCACCGCCTGTCCGCCGAGCGAACCATAGGCGAAGGAATCCGCGCCGAGCGCCTCGACCACGCGCACATCGACTTCGGCGATGGCCTCATGCGCGGCGCACGGCTCGATATGCTCCGGGCGCAGTCCCAGCAGTGCCTGCTCCGGCAGGTGCAGCCCCATCGGCAGGTGCCCCATCGTGGCATTGGCGGCCTCGCCCTCCTTCGCCACTACGCGCATCTGCGCGCTGGTGTCGCCGCCGGCGTTGCGCGCCACCGGGATCAGGTTCATCGGCGGCGAGCCGATAAAGCCGGCCACGAAGGTGCTGGCCGGCCGCGAATAGACGTCCAGCGGCGTGCCGATCTGCTCGACGCGTCCGGCGTTGAGCACCATCATGCGGTCGGCCAGCGTCATCGCCTCGACCTGGTCGTGCGTGACGTACAGGCTGGTGGTGCCCAGGCGCCGGTGCAGCTCCTTCAGTTCCAGCCGCATCTGTACGCGCAGCTTGGCGTCCAGGTTGGACAGCGGCTCGTCGAACAGGAACACCGCCGGCTCGCGCACGATGGCGCGGCCCATGGCCACGCGCTGGCGCTGCCCGCCCGACAGCTGGCGCGGCTTGCGGTCCAGCAGCGGCGCCAGCTCCAGGATCCCGGCGGCATGGTTCACCCGCTGGGCGATCTCGGCCTTGGCCATGCCGCGGATCTTCAGGCCGTAGGCCATGTTGTCGTACACGCTCATATGCGGATAGAGCGCGTAGTTCTGGAACACCATGGCGATGTCCCGCTCGGCCGGCTCCAGATTGTTGACGACCTTGTCGCCGATATGGATCTCGCCGCCGGTGATGGTTTCCAGCCCCGCCACCATGCGCAGCAGCGTGGACTTGCCGCAGCCCGAGGGGCCGACGATGACGATGAACTCGCCGTCGGCGATCTCCATGTCGATGCCGTGCACCACCTTGACGTTGCCGGCGTAGGTTTTCTGAACGTTGCGTAGCGACAGATTTGCCATTGCTGTTGTCCTGCGTGCGCGCGGGTGGCGCGCCACGCCTTATTTTTCCGTTTCGACCAGGCCCTTGACGAACCACTTCTGCATCAGCACCACCACCACCGCGGGCGGGATCATCGCCAGCATCACCGTGGCCATCACCAGGTTCCAGTCAGTGGCGGCATCGCCAGAGCGCGAGATCATCTGCGTCACACCCACCACCACCGGCGTCATCGACTTCTGCGTGGTGATCAGCAGCGGCCACAGGTACTGGTTCCAGCCGTAGATGAACTGAATCACGAAGAGCGCGGCGATGCTGGTGCGCGACAGCGGCAGCACCACGTCCCAGAAGAAACGCAGCGGTCCCGCGCCGTCGATGCGCGCCGCCTCGGCCAGCTCGTCCGGAATGGTCAGGAAGAACTGGCGGAACAGGAAGGTGGCGGTCGCCGACGCTATGATCGGGATGGTCAGGCCGAAGTAGCTGTCCAGCATGCCGAGGTCCGACACCACCTTGTAAGTCGGCAGGATACGCACCTCCACCGGCAGCATCAGCGTGATGAAGATCAGCCAGAAGAAGGTCTTGCGCAGCGGGAACTTGAAATAGACGATGGCAAAGGCCGAGATGATCGAGATGGCGATCTTCCCGAGCGCAATGCCCAGCGCCATGATCAGGCTGTTCTTCATCATGGTCGAGACCGGCGATGCGGCCTCGCCCACGCCCTGGAACAGCACGGTGCGATAGTTCTCGATCAGGTGGCTGCCGGGGATCAGCGTCATCGGCGCGTCCAGCACCTCTTCGGCGGTCAGCGTGGACGCGACGAAGGTCAGGTACACCGGGAACACCACGATCACGATGCCCAGGATCAGCACCGCGTGGCTCAGGAAATCAAGGAAGGGGCGACGTTCTACCATGTGCTGTCTCCGTCAGTACTGGACCTTGCGTTCCACGTAGCGGAACTGCACCACGGTCAGCGCGATCACGATCACCATCAGCACCACCGACTGCGCGGCCGAGCCCCCGATGTCCATGCCGCGGAAGCCGTCATGGAAGACCTTGTAGACCAGCGTGTTGGTCGAATTGAACGGGCCGCCGTGGGTGACCGCGTCGATGATCGCGAAGGTATCGAAGAACGCGTAGACCACGTTGATCACCATCAGGAAGAAGGTGGTCGGCGACAGCAGCGGGAACACGATCGACCAGAAGCGGCGCCACGGGCCGGCGCCGTCGATGGCGGCGGCCTCGATCAGCGAGCGCGGGATGCTCTGCAGCCCGGCCAGGAAGAACAGGAAGTTGTAGCTGATCTGCTTCCAGGCTGCGGCCAGCACCACCAGCAGCAATGCCTGGTCGCCGTTGAGCAGGAAGTTCCATTCCACGCCGAGCTTGCGCAGCGCATAAGAGACCACGCCCAGCGTCGGGTTGAACATGAACATCCACAGCACGCCGGCCACGGCCGGCGCCACCGCATACGGCCAGATCAGCAGCGTCTTGTAGCCGACGGCGCCGCGGATGATGCGGTCGGCAAAATAGGCCAGCGCCAGCGCGGTGGTCAGTCCCACCACCGTGACGCCCACGGCAAAGATGGCGGTGGTCTGGAACGAATCCACGTACAGCGGGTCGTTCAACAGCATGCGGAAGTTGTCCAGGCCGACGAACTCCAGGTTGATGCCAAAGGCATCCTGCTGCAGCATCGACTGGTACAACGCCTGCCCGGCGGGCAGGAAGAAGAAGATCAGCGTGATTGCGATCTGCGGCAAGACCAGCAGATACGGCAGCCACGGCGAACGGAAAACGACGCGTTTTTCCATAAACGGATTCCGGCGAATGCCGCGGGTCGCGGCATCGGACTAGGTACGGAGTTGCGGGCGGTCCCGATCGGTGCGACGGGGCCGTCCACAATGCAAGCGGGCGGAGGTTTCGCCACCGCCCGCTTGTCACATCAGCTTGCTGGCAATGCCGGCTTACTCGCGGGCAGTCTTCTGGAAGCGCTCCAGCAGATCATTGCCGCGGGCCACGGCCGAGTCCAGCGCCGCCTTGGGCTCCTTCTTGCCGGCCCAGACGGCTTCCAGCTCTTCGTCCACCACGGTGCGGATCTGCACCATGTTGCCCAGGCGCACGCCGCGCGACTTGTCCGTGGTCTTGACCACCATCTGCTGCACCGACACATCGGCACCCGGGTTCTTGTCGTAGTAGCCCGATTTCTTCGTCATCTCGTAGGCGGCCATCGTCACCGGCAGGTAGCCGGTGGCCTGGTGCCAGTCAGACTGGATCTCGGGGCGCGACAGGAAATTGAAGAACTTGGCCACGCCCTTGTACTCGTCGGGCTTCTTGCCGCCCATCACCCACAGCGAAGCGCCGCCGATGATGGTGTTCTGCGGGGCACCCTGCACCTCCGGGTAATACGGCAGTTGCGCCACCGCGAACGCGAACTTGGCGTTCTTGCGGATATTGGCCAGCGATGCCGACGAACCGGTGAACATCGCGCACTCGCCGTTGTAGAACTTGGCCTGCGATTCGGCCTTGCGCCCGCCGTAGCTGAAATAGCCCTTCTTCACCATGTCCTGCAGGTTGGTGATGTGCTTGACGTGCAGCGGGCTGTTGAAGAGCAGGCGCGTATCGGTGCCGCCGAAGCCGTTGTTCTTGGACGCGTACAGGGTGTTGTGCCAGGCCGAGAAGCTCTCCAGGTGGACCCAGCCCTGCCAGTCGGTGGTATAGGCGCAGTTGGTGCCCGAGGCCTTGAGCTTGGCCGAGTACTGCATCACCTCGGGCCAGGTCTTGGGCGGCTTTTCCGGATCCAGGCCGGCCTTCTTGAAGGCGTCCTTGTTGTAGTAGAACACCGTGGTCGAGCTGTTGAACGGGAACGACAGCATTTCGCCCTTGGACGAGGTGTAGTAGCCCGCCACCGCCGGGATATAGGCCTTCTGGTCGAACTTCTCGCCGGCGTCCCTCATCACCGCCGACACCGGCTTGATCGCGCCCTTGGCGCTCATCATGGTGGCGGTGCCCACTTCAAACACCTGCAGGATGGCGGGCGAGCCGCCGGCACGGAAGGCCGCAATGCCCGCGGCCATGGTTTCGTCGTAGTTGCCCTTGTTGACCGGCACCACCTTGTATTCGGACTGGCTGGCGTTGAACTTGTTGGCGATCTCGTTCACCTTGTCGTTCAGGGCGCCCTGCATGGCGTGCCACCACTGGATTTCAACGGCGGCGTGGGCACTGCCGGCCCCGGTCAGGGCTGCCAGCGCTGCGAGTTTGAGCACGGTACGGGAAAAGGACATCGGTGGCTCTCCTTTGGTCTGTCTGTTCCGGTCGGTCGAAAATCCGACAGCATGTGATTCTTTTATGACAGCGGCATGTTACGCCTGTCGCACCTGCGCTAGCAAATCAGCAGATTCACCAGTATGGCCAGTACGGTGAGTCTTGCAGTGCAATAAGAGCAATTACCGCCAGATCCACGGTTACAATGGCCCGCCATGCAATCCCTGAACAAACTCTCTAATACGGCGCTGCGCAGCGTGCGCGGCGTGCTGACCGACATCGACGGCACCCTGACCACCGACGGGCGGCTGCCGGCCTCGACGTACCTGGCACTCGACGGCCTGCGCCGCGCGGGCCTGCACGTGATCCCGGTCACCGGGCGCTGCATCGCCTGGGCCGAGATCCTGACCCGGCTGTGGCCGGTCGACGCCATCATCGGCGAGAACGGTGCGTTCTACTCGCACCTGCACAACGGCCGCCTGCAAACACGTTTCCTGGACGATGCGCCAACGCGCGCACGCAACCTGGAGCGCATCCACGCGCTGGGCCAGCGCATCGTGCGCGAAGTGCCGGGCTGCGCGCTGGCCTCGGACCAGGCCTGGCATGCCGCCGACCTGGCTATCGACCATGCCGAGGATGTCGCGCCGTTGCCTGAAGACGCCGTGGCCCGCATCGCCGCCATCATGCGCGAGGCCGGCATGACCGCCACCGTCAGCTCGATCCATGTCAACGGCTGGTTCGGCCTGCACGACAAGCTGTCGATGAGCAAGCTGTGCGTGGCCGAACTGCTGGGCGAAGACGTGGACGAGCGCCGCGACGAATGGCTGTTTATCGGCGATTCGGCCAACGATGCCAGCATGTTCGCCCACTTTCCGCTGTCGGTTGGCGTGGCCAACGTGCGCGACATCCTGCCGCAGCTGCCGGTGCCGCCGGCCTATATCACTGCAGCGGCCGGTGGCGAAGGCTTTGCCGAGATGGCGCAGCGGCTGGTCGAAGCGCGCGGCTGAATACGTCACGCAAAACAAAAAACCGGCCGGGAAAATCCCGGCCGGTTTTTTTGTCGCCTGCCCTGCCCTGGCTCAGTCGAAGCCCAGCTCCTGCAGCTTGCGCGTGATGGTATTGCGCCCGATTCCGAGCCGGGTCGCCGCCTCGACGCGGCGCCCGCGCGTGACACCCAGCGCGGCCTCCAGCACCGCCTTCTCGAACCGGCGCGTCAGCACATCCATGACCTCCGGCTGGCCGGCTTCGAGCATCGCCCGTGCCTCGCCGGCGAGCAGGCTTTCCCAGCCGGCCGAGGCCGGGGCCGGGACCACCGTCGCCGCGGACGCGGGCCGGACTGCGGTGGCCGTGTCGGCCTCAGCCACCGTCGTCGCGTACCCGCCGTAGTCGGCCAGGTCAGGCGCGCTTTCATACTCGGGCGCGCGCACTTCGGCAACGCGCTCAGGCCGCGGCGTATTGACCGGCTCGCTGGTACCGGCCCCCAGCATCTCGCGCGGCAGGTCCTTGACCTCGATGGTCTGGGCCGGCGCCATCACGGTCAGCCAGTTGCACAGGTTCTCCAGCTGGCGCACGTTGCCGGGGAACGGCAGCGTGCTGACATAGGCCAGCGCTTCGTCGGACATGCGCTTGGGCTCGACGCCCAGTTCCTTGGCGCTCTTCTGCAGGAAATGACGCGCCAGCAGCGTGATGTCCTCCGGACGTTCGCGCAGCGGCGGCAGGCGCAGCCGGATCACGTTCAGGCGGTGAAACAAGTCCTCGCGGAACAGCCCTTCCTTGACGCGCAACTCCAGGTTCTGGTGCGTGGCAGCAATCACGCGCACATTGGCGCGCAAGGGGTTGTGGCCGCCGACGCGATAGAAATTGCCATCGGACAGCACGCGCAGCAGGCGCGTCTGCAGGTCGAACGGCATGTCGCCGATTTCATCGAGGAACAGCGTGCCGCCCTCGGCCTGCTCGAAGCGGCCGCGCCGCATGGTCTGCGCACCGGTGAAGGCGCCGCGCTCATGGCCGAATAGTTCGGATTCGAGCAGGTCCTTGGGGATGGCTGCGGTATTGAGCGCGATAAAGGGCCCGTTGGCGCGCGGGCTGTGCTTGTGCAGCGCGCGTGCGACCAGTTCCTTGCCGGTGCCGGACTCGCCGGTGATCATAACCGTCACATTGGACTGCGAGAGCCGGCCGATGGCGCGGAACACGTCCTGCATCGCCGGCGCCTGGCCGAGGATCTCGGGCGCATCGACCAGGCGGTCGTCCAGTTCTTCCTCGCGCAGGCTTTCTTCCAGCGCGCGGCGGATCAGCTCGACCGCCTTGTCGACATCGAAGGGCTTGGCCAGGTATTCGAAGGCGCCGCCCTGGAACGCAGCCACGGCGCTGTCCAGGTCCGAGTAGGCCGTCATCACGATGACCGGCAGGCCCGGATGCCGCGCCTTGATGGCCTGCAGCAGGTCCAGGCCCGATCCGCCGGGCATGCGGATATCCGATATCAGCACCTGCGGCTGGTCGTCTTCCAGCGCGGCCAGCGCATCCCGCACATTGGTGAAGCTGCGCGAGAGCAGGCTTTCACGGGCAAGGGCCTTTTCCAAGACCCAGCGGATTGATTGATCGTCGTCGACTATCCAGATCGGCTTCATGTGCGTCGCTTGTCTGCTCGGTGTCATTTTGGTCTTCCGCATGCCCGGCCACGGCGGGTGCACCATCGCTCGCGGACGCCAGCAAAAGCTAGTGCAGCGGCAACAAGATGCGGAAGTCGGTACAGCCCGGCCTGCTCTCGCATTCGATCAAGCCCTCGTGCTGCTGCACGAAGGTTTGAGCGAGTGTGAGACCGAGTCCGCTGCCGCCATCCCTGCCCGATACCAGCGGATAGAAGATGCGTTCGCGGATGTCTTCGGGAATTCCCGGGCCGTTGTCGATGACATGCAAGTCCAATGCCAGCTTGAACAAGCGCTTGGCAATCGTGACCTGGCGCGCCACGCGCGTGCGCAGCACGATCTGCGCATCGCCGCGCGCCATGCGGTCGGCCAGCGCCTGCGCGGCGTTGTGCACGATGTTGAGCACGGCCTGGATCAGTTGCTCCATGTCGCCCTGCAACTCGGGCAGGCTGGCGTCGTAGTCGCGCACGATCTCCAGCCCGTTGGGAAACTCCGCCAGCACCACCGAGCGCACGCGCTCCAGCACTTCGTGGATATTCAGGCTGGATACGATATGGGGATGCCGGTGCGGCTCCAGCAGCCGGTCCACCAGCGTCTGCAGCCGGTCCGATTCCTTGATGATGACCTGCGTGTATTCGCGCAGCGAGCGCTCCGGCAGTTCGAACTCCAGCAGCTGCGCCGCGCCACGGATGCCACCCAGCGGGTTCTTGATCTCGTGGGCCAGGTTGCGGATCAGTTCCTTGTTGGCAGAGGTCAGGTCCAGGATGCGCTCTTCGCGTTCGCTGCGCACCTTCTGTTCATTGGGCAGGATTTCCACCACCACGGTGTCGCCCACCGCTTCCAGCACGGCGATCACAACGTGCACATGGGCCGGCTCCTGCAGCGGCGGGTGCAGGATCAGGTCCTGCCGGCGCACGTCGAACTGCCGCGTGACCACGGTGTCGATCATGCTGTGCAGCTCATCGGAATGCCCGAACAGGTCAGGCAGCGTCAGCTCCACCATGCCCTTGCGCGACACGCCGAAGGTGGCTTCAGCCGCCGGGTTCGCAAAGACCACACGCAGCCCCGGCTGCCGCACCAGCAGCACCGGGTTGGCCACCACGTCCAGGCCGGCATGGAGCGCCACGGCGCCCATGGTCAGCACCTGGGCGCCGCCTTCGGCCGGTGCCGCGTCAGCCGCCGGCGATTCGCCACGGGCGCCGTCGGCACCGCTGACCTTGCGCGAAACTCCGCGAATCAGGCGACGCATAAGACTAGTCCTTCAAATTGCCAAGCTCGCGCCGCAGCGACGCCGCATTGGCCTCGCTGCGGGCGATGTCATCGCGCAGCGCCGCTGTGCGATCGAGGTATTTCTGATAGTTGCGCTCGTTGCCCTGGCGCTCCGGCTGGCCGTTGTTGTACTCGGCACGCAGCCCCTGCAGCTTGGCCTCTTCGGCCTGCAGCTCCTGCGCGAGCACCGCGCGGCGCTCGCCATCGCGGCTCTTCTGCGTGGCGCTGTCCACGCGCGGGAAGCTGGTGCTGCCAGCCGCCGCGCCGGCAGTGCTGCCAGCGCCTTTGGCCGGCGCAGCGATGCGCCCGCCCGGGACCGTCACCACCTCCGGCAGGTTCAGCTTCTTGCACCCCTTGCCGGCGTTGCCATTGCGATACTCGGGCACGCCATTGGGCCCGGTGCAGACATAGACGTCCGAGGACTGCGCGGAAGACTGCCCGGCCCACGTGCCCAGCGTCAGCGCCACGGCACTCACCAGGACAGGGAATCCGAGACGAAATTGGTGCAGAGATCGGGGCAAGGTCAGGGTCCGGCGAGCCGTGCGTGAAGAGGCGTCCATGAACATGGCGTTAGGTTTGAACGGGGGTGGAACACGATTCCCCATTCTAGCGAGCAAAGCAGAAAGGGGCAGCCGAAGCCGCCCCTTTCTGGTGCAACTGTTGCCCGGTCACAACCTGCGTCATTCCCGGGCAAGGGCCGCTTACAGCGAGTAGTACATTTCGAACTCGACCGGGTGCGTGGTCATGCGGAAACGCGTGACTTCTTCCATCTTCAGTTCGATGTAGGCGTCGATCATCGAGTTCGAGAACACGCCGCCGCGGGTCAGGAACTCGCGGTCGTTGTCCAGGTACTCCAGCGCCTGGTCCAGGCTCGAGCACACGGTCGGGATCTTTGCATCCTCTTCCGGCGGCAGGTCGTACAGGTTCTTGTCGGCAGCTTCGCCCGGGTGGATCTTGTTCATCACGCCGTCCAGGCCGGCCATCAGCAGCGCCGAGAAGCCCAGGTACGGGTTCATCAGCGGATCCGGGAAGCGGGTCTCGATGCGGCGGCCCTTCGGGTTGGCCACATACGGGATACGGATCGAAGCCGAGCGGTTGCGGGCCGAGTAGGCCAGCTTCACCGGAGCTTCGAAGCCCGGCACCAGGCGCTTGTACGAGTTCGTGCCCGGGTTGGTGATGGCGTTCAGGGCGCGGGCGTGCTTGATGATGCCGCCGATGTAGTACAGCGCGAATTCCGACAGGCCGGCGTAGCCGTTGCCCGCGAACAGGTTCTGGCCGTCCTTCCACACGGACTGGTGCACGTGCATGCCCGAACCGTTGTCGCCAACGATCGGCTTCGGCATGAAGGTGGCGGTCTTGCCGTAGGTGTGGGCGACGTTCTGGATCACGTACTTCTGCATCTGGGTCCAGTCGGCGCGCTGCACCAGCGTGCTGAAACGGGTGCCGATTTCGTTCTGGCCCTGGCCAGCCACTTCGTGGTGGTGGACTTCAACGGGGATGCCCAGCGATTCCAGGATCAGGCACATTTCCGAACGCATGTCCTGGAAGGTGTCGATCGGGGCGACCGGGAAGTAGCCGCCCTTCTTGCCCGGACGGTGGCCGCTGTTGCCGTGCTCGAACTCCTTGGCCGACGACCACGGGGCTTCTTCGGAGTGGATCTTCACGAAGCAGCCTTGCATGTCGACGTTCCAGGTCACGCCGTCGAAGATGAAGAACTCGGGTTCCGGGCCGAAGAAGGCGGTGTCGCCCAGGCCGGTGCTCTTCAGGTAGGCTTCGGCGCGCTTGGCGATGGAACGCGGGTCGCGGTCATAGCCCTTGCCGTCCGACGGCTCGACCACGTCACAGGACAGCACCAGCGTCGGCTCTTCGTAGAACGGGTCGATGTGGGCCGTGTTCGAATCCGGCATCAGCAGCATGTCCGAAGCTTCGATACCCTTCCAGCCGGCGATCGACGAACCGTCGAAGGCGTGGCCGCTTTCGAACTTGTCTTCATCGAAGTGCGACACGGGCACGGACACGTGTTGTTCCTTGCCTTTGGTATCGGTGAAACGGAAATCGACGAACTTGACGTCGTTTTCCTTCACAAGCTTCATCACGTCTGCAACGCTGTGGGCCATGCCAATCTCCTGGATATTCGGCGGAAGTCTGAGAAAGCCAATTCTTGGGCCTGTCGTCACCGGCGCCGATGCATGCTCTGCCGCGCCGTCCCGACCAGCCACGAAAGGACGAGGAATGTTAGCAGAAAGCGTGCCATGCAAACGCCCCACGACCACCGGCAGCCCGAAAAATGTGCAACGTCGGCGAACCGCGCACCGCGGCGGCGTCAGCGTCCGCTAGGCAAGCAGCGGCTCCGCTGCCGAGTGGCGCGCCGGTTACACGCATTCCCGCTTAGCGCACCCTAATAAAACACCATAATGGTGCATTCAGCAAGGATCAGCACTGTAACAGTGCATGCGCACCAAAACGAGCCATCCGACGCCCCGACAGCCGGCAATCAGGCTTCGAACCGGCCCGGCGCTATAGAATAGTATGTTGCGGTCTTGCCGCACCCATTTCATTCCTCAAATTTGTCACGCAGATGACCACCCGAGACGATCTCCTCCAGGCCGCCCGCCAGCGCCAGCAACAGAACCAGCTCCCGTATTTCGGCGCGCTGTCGCCGCAGGAAGCCTTTGCGCTGCTGCAGAACGACCCTTCCGCCGTGCTGGTCGACGTGCGCACCCAGGCCGAGTTGGACTGGGTCGGCGGCGTAGACGTGCCCGACGCGCAGTTCGCCCATGTCGAATGGATGTCCTATCCGGGCGGAGCGCAGAATGCCCGCTTTCTCGAAGAGCTGAGGGCACGCGTGCCGGCCGACGTGCCGGTGCTGTTCCTGTGCCGCAGCGCGGCGCGCTCCAAGCACGCCGCGCGCGTGGCCACGGAAGCCGGCTACCACTTCGCCATGGACGTGCTGGAAGGCTTCGAGGGCAACCGCGACGACCACCACCACCGCAAGACTGTTGAAGGCTGGTGCGTGCGCGGACTGCCGTGGCACGGCGCCTGATCGCGGTCTGGCCAGAATGAGAGAAGGGGCAGCCAAGGCTGCCCCTTCTTCGTTTTGCGACCCGTGGCGCCTTAAGCCTGCGCCGCTTCGCGCGGCGGCTGCTCCACGGTCTCGAACCCCATCGCCTGCACGCCTTCGAGCAGCATCGCGTAGGCCGGCGCCAGCAGATCGGCCGGGCCCTTGACTCCCAGGTCGATATGGCGGCGAGCGAAGCGGTCGCCGCGCTGCACGTCGCCGACCGACGGCAGGCTGAACACGCGGATGCCCGGATGCGCCGCTTCGACCTTCTCCATCAGCGGCGTCAGCGTGGACTCCGGCGCCTCGAACACGTAGAAGGCCCGCTCCTGCTGCTGCACCTGGTGGAACAGGTGCGCATAGTCGTGGTCCAGCACCCATTCCATCATCGGCCATGCCATCACCGGGAAGCCCGGCATGAAGTGGTGGTGACCGACCGAAAAGCCCGGGATGCGGTTGTAGCTGTTGGGGATGATGCGCGCGCCCTCGGGGAACTCGCCCATCTTGAAGCGGTGCTGGTTTTCCGGCTGGTTCAGGTCGGCCTTGACCGGGTCGCCGCCGGCGGTCTCGGCAATGCGCAGCGCGATCAGCTCGCGCGCCTCGGGATGCAGCACCAGCGGCACGCCCAGCGCGGCGGCCGCGCACTGGCGGGTGTGATCGTCCGGCGTGGCGCCGATGCCGCCGGTGCAGAACACCATGTCCGGGCCGGCCAGCGTGCGCCGCAGCGTGGCGGTGATGCGGGCGCGGTCGTCGCCGACGTATTCGGCCCAGTCCAGCGCCAGGCCGCGCGCGGCCAGCAGTTCGATGGTGCGGCGCAGATGCTTGTCTTCACGCCGCCCCGACAGGATCTCGTCGCCAATGACGATCAGGCCAAAACCCATATTGCCCTCGCTTCAGGAATTTTCGATGCGGCGCACGTCGGTCGGCGCCAGGTCGATGACGTCGCCGTCAAGCGCCGTCTTGCCCGGCTGAGGCGCCGGGGGCTGGGCCGGCACCGCCGCGCGCTCGGCGCGCAGCTGCGCCAGCGCGCGCAGGCAGAAGTGGCCGAACCACAGCGCCGAGAAGATAAAGATCAGCACATAGAGCCACAGCGTGCCGGCCAGCACGAACGGGAACAGGAAGATCACCGCCGCCGACGACACCCACAGCACCGTCGGCGCCGAGCCCAGCAGCCCCACCGCCACCCCGATCACCAGCAGCGGCGTGCGGTGACGCCGCACCAGCGTCTTGCGCTCTTCGGCGCTGGCGTGGTCGGCGAGCGCGTCATACGTCATCACGCGGTAGGTCAGCCAGCCCCACAGCACCGGCGGGATCAGCGCAAAGAACGGCGGGATCAGCCACAGCGGCAGCGTCACCAGCACCAGCACCAGGAACACCAGCGTACTGCCCAGCGACTGGAACACGCTGCCCAGGATGCTGCCGCCATGGGCCTTGGCCAGGTCCGGGTAGCTGCGCTCCAGGTGGCGCACCACTGCCGGCACCGAGAACACGCCGATAAACATCAGCATCGAGGCAATCACCAGCGGGATCGCCAGCGCCGCCACGAACAGCGGCGCCACGATGGTGCGCATCGATTGCAGGCCGAACCAGTCGAGGGCGCTGTAGATCCAGCTGGTCAGGATGGAGGTTTCCAGGAAGCTGCGCGTGGCGCCCATGATGGGGTCCCAGCCCCACCAGAGCAGGCCGCCCCACAGCAGCGTGGCCAGGACGAAAGGCAGCACGGTCAGCATCAGCATGCGGGGATGCAGCTGGCTGACCAGCGCGCGGCCAAACGAGCGGAAAATATCGTTCATGCAATCGAAGGCAAACAGGAGGAAGGGCGCCGGGCGCGGCAGAAGTCCGACTGGGCCGGACCGGCGGCAACCCGAAACACTAGCATACGCCACTTGCCGCCGCGGCGGACTGCCTCCAGACCCGCTGGTTCAGCGCAGCCGCAGCAGCCGCTTGATGCCGTACCACTGATGCGCCAGGAAGCCCGCGCCGTAGTCGCGGCCCTTGCCCAGCGGCGGCGGCAGCTGGTCGCGGATGCCGGTCGGGTGGTAGGTCTCGGTGAAGACCGCGGTGCCGAACAGCATGTCCCACCATGGGAAGATTACGCCGTAGTTGCAGCCGCCCAGCCTGGACGGTGCGCCTTCGGCCTCATGGCCGATGCCCACGGCGTGGTGGGTGCGGTGAAAGCGCGGCGAGATCAGCAGCCGCTCGCCGATGGCGCCGAAGTGCAGCCGCACGTTGGCATGCTGCAGGCTCTGCAGCAGCTGCGACAACGCCACCAGCAGCACGTACTGCGACGGTTCCACGCCCACGCCCAGCGCCACCAGCGCGAACACCAGGTCGCGCAGCATGTCGTCCAGCAGGTGGTTGCGGTTGTCGCTCCACAGCGTCATCTGGCGCTGGCTGTGGTGCACCGCATGCAGGTGCCACCACCAGCGGAACGAATGCGACAGCCGGTGGTACCAGTAGTCGAGGATGTCGAACAGCAGCAGGTAGACAAAGAAGCTGACCAGCGGCACCGAGGTCACGCCCGGCCACCAGTCTTCCACATTGATGCGGTGCCAGCCCATCAGCCGCAGGTCGCCTTCCAGGGCGTCGGTCAGCGGCGCCAGCAGGAAGAACATGGCCAGCCGGAACAGCCCGAGCCGGTGGATCACCGTGTAGAAGATATCGGTGCGGATGGCGGCGCGGTCGGATACCGGCTCGACCGGGCGCCATTTCTCCAGCGGCCCCAGGATCAATGCCATCACCACGATCTGCACCAGGCCTACCAGCAGCCATTCGGTGCCGGTGAAGGCCTCTTCGGCATAGCGGCCAAACCCGAGGTCGTAGACCACGGGCAGCACCACGTCCTGGAACAGCGTGCCCTCAACCTGGCCGATCCAGCCGTTCAGCGTCTCCCACATTACCGCCTGCCCTCCTTTTGTCCCACCGCCTGCGGCCTGGCGATCCAGTCGCGGTAGGCCGGGTGCTCGCGCAGCGTCGCGAAACAGAATCCCTTGCGCTCAAGACCGGCGAGCAGCGGCTCCAGCACGCCAGGCGCCCACGGATCCTTGCGCGACCAGATGCCCAGGTGCGCCATGGTGATATCGCCGTCGCGCAGGTTGGCCAGCGCGCGCTCCAGCAGCGCCGCGTTGGGATAGCGGTCGGACGACAGCTCATCGCCCAGGAACCCCGCCGGCGCCCAGCCGACGTGGCGGAAGCCACACTGTTCGGCCCATTGCACCGTCTGCGGCGCGGTGCGCCCGCCCGGGGCGCGCCACAGCGGCACCATGTCGGCGCCGGTCATGCCGTGGAAAGCGTCGGCGCTGCGCCGCAGCTCCTGGCAGAAGCCGGCCGCGTCCATGGCCATGTCCTTGCCCGCCTGCGCGCCGAACTGCGGCCGCATGGTCACATGGCCGGAGCGCACGCTGCGCAGGTAGACATGGTCGAAGGTATGCGTGCCGAAGGCGTGGCCGTCGGCCACCAGCATCTTCCAGTATGGCGCCCAGGATGGGTCCAGCGAACTGTCCTGGCGCACGGTCGGCTCATTGGCCAGGAAGAAGGTGGCGCGGATATGGTGGCGGCGCAGCGTGTCGGCGATCAGCTGTGCCTGGCTCATGCTGCCGGTGTCGAAGGTCAGGTAGAGCGTGCCGGCCGGGCACGCTTTGGCGGCAGACTGGGCGGCATCAGCCGCCTGCAGCGCGGATGGCAGGCTGCAGGCAAGCGCCAGCGCGGCCAGCAGCTTGCCCAGCCGTCCGGATCGCGATGCCCTGGTGTCATGCATGGTCCCTGCCCAACCCCGTTCAGTATAGCGGCGCGCGCGTGCGGAAATAGATGCCATGCGGCGAGCGCCCGACGCGCACGGTCTTGACCAGCTTGCGGCTGGCCACGTCGACCAGGCCGACCGAGCGCGCCCAGCGGAAGGTGACCCACAGCGTCTTGCCGTCGGCGGTCAGCTCCATATCGTCCGGGCCCGGCGGCAGCCCGGTGATGTCGCCGACCTTGGTCAGCGTCTGCTGGTCGATGATGCTGATGCTGCCCGTGACCCGGTTGCTGAGGAACAGATGGCGCTTGTCGCCGACCGCGCGGAAGTTGTGCGCGCCCTTGCCGGTCTGGATCTGCTTGACCACCGTGCGCGTGCGCCAGTCGATCACGGCCACGTAGTCGGCCCCGGTCATGCCCACCAGCAGGTATTTCTGGTCCGGCGTGACCCAGATGCCCGCCGGCGCCGAGCCGGTTTCCATGCGCCACATCACGTTCTGCGTGACCAGGTCGATGGCTACCACCTCATTGGAGTCCTGCAGCGTGATGAAGGCGATGCGGCTGTCGGCGGTAAAGGCGATATGGCTGGGGGTCTTGGCCAGCGGGAACTGCTTGGCCAGCTTTAGCGCCTTGCCGTCCCAGCGGTAGAGGTCGACACGGTCGAGCCGGTTGCCGGTGGCGACAAACCACTTCTGATCCGGCGAGAAGCCAATCTGGTACGGGTCGTCGACATTGGGCACGCGCTGCTGGACCTTGCCCGAGACCGGGTCCAGGAACACTAGGTCGTTGCCGACCGCGTTGGCAATGATCAGCGACTTGTCGTCCGGCGTGGCGATCAGGTGGTGCGGTTCCTTGCCGATCGGGAAGGTCTCCAGCACCTTCTGGGTATCCTTGTCGATCAGCGTGACGGTTGCATCACCTGAATTCAGAATCACCACCACTTCCGCCGATGCCGGTGCGGCCAGCAGGCCCAGCGCCAGGGCGCCCACCGTGAAACCACCAGCTACAACACGACGCAATGCCAACTGCAGCGCAAACATAAGACCTGCCAGAAGAAGACTGAACCGGCGATTCTAACGGTTGAGCATGAGAATCCGCTGACGTCCCGACTGATGCCCATCAAGATTTTGGCAGATTGTTGCGCCGGAGCGACCATTTGCGGTTCGCCCCGGCATTCCGCCCCGCGCCGGCGCTCAGCGCTGCATCGATTCCCACACTTTCTGCAGCCGCTTGACCGACATCGGCACCGGCGTGCGCAGTTCCTGGGCGAACAGCGCGATGCGCAGTTCCTCCAGCATCCAGCGGAATTCCTCCAGCCGCGCGTCCTCGCCGCCGCGGCCCTGGGTGCGCAGCTGCTTTTCGGCCCGCTGCCACTGCTGCACCAGCGGCGCCATCTCCTGCGTGCGCTGCGTGTCGCGCGCCGGGTCGCCCTTGAGCTTGTCCACCCGCATGGCGATGCCCTTCAGGTAGCGCGGGAAATGGACCAGCTGCGTGTACGGGGTCTCGTCAACAAAGCGCTTGCCCATCAGCCGCCCGAGCTGCGCTTCCATGTCCGCATGGGGCCCGGCGAACGGCTTGGCCTGCAGCAGCTTGCGCGGCAGCCCGGCATACTCGGCCAGGATGGTCCCCACCAGCCGCGCGATCTCCTGCGCCAGCAGCGACAGCCGGGTGCGGCCCTCGTCCTTGCGCGCATTGAACTCGGCCTCGTTGCGCGGCAGCGGCGCCTGCATGCAGGCGCGCTCCAGCGCCAGCATCACGATCTGCTCGCGTAGCATCTCCTGCGTGCCCAGCGTCATGTACTGCATCGCCATCTGCTGCAGGCCCGGGATGTTCTTCTCGATGAACTTGACCTGCTCGCGCAGCTGCAGCGCAAACAGCCGGCGCAGCCCCAGGTGGTGGACGCGTGCGGCTTCCTGCGGGTCGTCGAAGACTTCCACGTCGCAGTGCGTGCCGCGGTCGACCAGCGCGGGATAGCCGAACAGGGTCTGGCTGCCCTTGCGGATCTCCAGCAGCTCGGGCAGCTCACCGAAGGTCCACCCGGTCAGGCCCTCGTACTTGCCGGGCTCGGCCGCGGCCAGCGGCGCCGCCTGCTCCGGGGCCCGGGTTGCCGCCTGTGCCGCGGCTTGCGCGGCCACCCGCTGAAACGACTGCTGCGCCTGCCCGCCCAGCTCGGCGCGCAACTGGGCCAGGTTGCGGCCCATCTCAAGCTGGCGGCCGTGCTCGTCGACCACCTTGAAGTTCATCGTATGGTGCGCGGGCAGCGTTTCCAGCTTGAAGTCGGCCCGCTTGACCATGGTGCCGGTCTGCTCGCGGATATCGGCGATCAGCACGTCCAGCAACTCGCCCTCGCCAAGCGGCTGGCGCGCGACAAAGCCCGCGGCATACTCCGGCAGCGGCACGCAGTGGCGGCGCAGCTTCTGCGGCAGCGACTTGAGCAGCAGGTGCACCTTCTCCCTGATCATGCCCGGCACCAGCCAGTCGGCTCGATCCTGGCGCACCTGGTTGAGTGCGTACAGCGGCACGGTCAGGGTCACGCCGTCGCGGTGGCTGCCTGGCTCGAAGTGGTAGGTCAGCCCCATGTCCACCCCGGCCACGTTCATGGCCTTGGGGAACAGGTCGGTGGTGATGCCGGCCGCCTCGTGCCGCATCAGCTCGTCGCGGTTCAGGTACAGCAGCTTGCGGTCCCTGGCGCTCTCGGCCTGGTACCACTGCTCGAAGGTGGCCTGCTGGCAGATGTCGGCGGGAATCGCGCGATCGTAGAAGGCGTAGATCAGTTCGTCGTCGACCAGCACGTCCTGGCGGCGCGACTTGTGCTCGAGGTTCTCGATCTCGCGCACCAGGCGCTGGTTGTGCGCATAGAACGGCAGGCGCGTATCGAACTCGCCCTCGACCAGCGCGCGGCGGATAAAGATCTCGCGCGCTTCCTGCGGGTTCATCGGGCCGTAGTGCACGCGGCGGTGCTGGTAGACCACCAGCCCATACAGCGTGGCGCGCTCCAGCGCCAGCACCTGGCCCGCCTTCTTTTCCCAGTGCGGATCGCTCCAGCTGACCTTGAGCAGGTGGCGGCCCACCTGTTCCAGCCATTCCGGCTCGATGCGCGCCAGCGTGCGCGCGAACAGCCGGCTGGTCTCGACCAGCTCGGCCGCGACAATCCAGCGCCCGACCTTGCGCGCGATCAGCGAGCCCGGCCACAGGTGGAACTTGATGCCGCGCGCGCCCAGGTATTCGCGGCCCTTGCCGTCGCCGTCCTCGATGCGGCAGCCGACATTGCCCAGCAGGCCGGTCAGCAGCGCCTTGTGCACCTGCTCATAGGTGGGCTCGCTGTCGTTCAGGCGCCAGCCCTGCTCGGTCACCGTGGTCAGCAACTGCGAATGCACGTCGCGCCACTCGCGCAGCCGCAGGTGCGACAGGAAGTGAGCGCGGCACTGGTCCTGCAGTTGGCGGTTGGACTTCTTGTGCGCGACCGCGTCCTCGAACCACTTCCACAGCCTGACCCAGCCCAGGAACTCGGACTTCTCGTCCATGAACTTGCGATGCGCCTGGTCGGCGGCTTCCTGCGCCTCCTGCGGGCGGTCGCGCGGGTCCTGCACCGACAGCGCGCTGGCGATGACCAGCACCTCGCGCAGGCACTGGTGCTCGCGCGCGGCCAGGATCATGCGCGCCACGCGCGGGTCCAGCGGCAGCTTGGCCAGCTGGCGCCCGGTGCCGGTAAGCTGGTTGGCGTCGTCGACCGCGCCCAGTTCCTGCAGCAGTTGGTAGCCGTCCGCCACGGCGCGGCCCAGCGGCGGCTCGATAAACGGGAACGACTCGATCTCGGTCAGCCGCAGCGCCTTCATGCGCAGGATCACCGCGGCCAGCGACGAGCGCAGGATCTCGGGGTCGGTAAAGCGCGGCCGGCCGGTGAAATCGGACTCTTCATACAGCCGGATGCACACGCCGTTGGCAACCCGGCCGCAACGGCCGGCGCGCTGGTTGGCAGCGGCCTGCGAGATCGACTCGACCTGCAGCTGCTCGACCTTGTTGCGGTACGAGTAGCGCTTGACCCGCGCCAGCCCGGTATCGACCACGTAGCGGATGCCCGGCACCGTCAGCGAGGTTTCGGCGACGTTGGTCGCCAGCACGATGCGCCGTGCGTTGGACGGCTTGAACACACGCTCCTGCTCCTGCACCGAAAGCCGCGCAAACAGCGGCAGGATCTCGGTATGCGGCGGGTGGTGCTTGCGCAGCGCCTCGGCGGCTTCGCGGATCTCGCGCTCGCCTGGCAGGAAGACCAGCACATCGCCGGGGCCGACGCGGCACAGTTCGTCGACGGCCTCGACAATGCCATCGTACAGGTCGCGCTCGCGCGCCTGCGGGCTGCGCGGCGCGCCCGCGGGCACGTCCTCGGTGATCGGACGGTAACGCACTTCCACCGGATACAAGCGGCCGCTGACCTCGATCACCGGCGCCGGCTTGTCGCCCGCGGCGAAATGCTGGGCAAAACGCTGGGCGTCGATGGTGGCCGAGGTGATGATCACCTTCAGGTCCGGGCGCTTCGGCAGGATCTGGCGCAGGTAGCCGATCAGGAAGTCGATGTTCAGGCTGCGCTCGTGCGCCTCATCGATGATCAGCGTGTCGTAGGCGCGCAGCAGCGGATCGTTCTGGGTCTCCGCCAGCAGGATGCCGTCGGTCATCAGCTTGACCGACGCCCCCGACGACATGGTGTCGTTGAAACGCACCTGGTAGCCCACGTGCTCGCCCAGCGGCGTGCCGATTTCCTGCGCGATGCGCTTGGCGGTCGAGGTGGCGGCGATGCGCCGCGGCTGGGTGTGGCCGATCAGCCCCCCACCCTCGCGCCCCGGGCCGCGCCCGATCGACAGGCAGATCTTGGGCAGCTGGGTGGTCTTGCCCGAGCCGGTCTCGCCCGAGACGATCACCACCTGGTTGGCCTGCAGCGCCGCGGCAATCTCGTTGCGGCGGCCGGAGACCGGCAGGGCCTCCGGAAAGGTGATTGGCGGCAGCGGGTTGACCGGCCTTGGCGCACGCTGCGCACGCGCCTCGCGGGGACCGCGTGGCGGGCGCTGCCCGGCTTCACTGGCCGGCCGGGCAGCGGCTGGCTGCGGACGGACGTCCGGCTTCCTGACCGGGCCTGGGGCCGGCCGGGACTGGGTTGGGGAGGCGGACTGACCGGCACCGGCGCGCTGGCTCGGCGCGGCGGGTGGTTTAGGCTTGACGGGGCGTTGTTCTGACATTGGCCGGGATTATAATCCGCGGGATGAACGCCAGAACCGATGCGCCGCAGACGGCGCCTGCCTCCTCACCCGCCGCCCCCGTGCCGGCGGAGCCGCCTGCGGCTGAATTCCCCGCGCCTGCCCCGACCTCCCCCGTGCCCGCCGTCTCGGCGCCCACGGCGGCCGACCCTGAGCGCAGCGGCCCCGACCACCAGCAGTTCGTCGACTGGCTGCGCATGGTGGCGCCGTATATCCATGCCTTCCGCGGCAAGACCTTTGTGATCGCCTTCGCCGGCGAACTGGTCAAGTCGGGCGTGCTCAATGCGCTGGTCAACGATGTCGCGCTGCTGCACGCCATGGGCATGCAGATCGTGCTGGTGCATGGCTCGCGCCCGCAGGTGGAAGAACAGCTGGCGCTGCGCCATGTCGAGTCACAGTTCGTCGATGGCGTGCGCGTCACCGACAACGCCGCGCTCGAATGCGCCAAGGAGGCCGCCGGCGAGCTGCGCCTGGACATCGAGGCCGCCTTCAGCCAGGGCCTGCCCAATACGCCGATGGCCGGCGCCCAGCTGTCGGTGATCTCCGGCAACTTCGTGACTGCCCGCCCGGTCGGCATCGTCAACGGCACCGACTACCAGCACACCGGCCTGGTGCGCAAGATCGACGCCGAGTCCGTGCGCATGTCGCTGTCGCACGGCAAGGTGGTGCTGCTGTCGCCGCTGGGCTTTTCGCCCACCGGCCAGGCCTTCAACCTGTCGATGGAAGACGTGGCCAGCGCCACCGCCACCGCGCTCAAGGCCGACAAGCTGATCTTCATCACCGAAGTGCCGGGCGTGCCCGACCCGGTCGGCAAGATGATGCAGGAAATGTCGCTGCGCACCGCGGTGGAGCGCCTGCAGAACAAGCACCTGCCGCCGGACGTGGCCAACTACCTGCAGCACCTGGTAAAGGCGCTCAAGGGCGGCGTGCCGCGTGCGCACCTGATCCCCTATTCGCTCGACGGCGCGGTGCTGCTGGAACTGTTCCTGCACGACGGCGTCGGCACCATGCTGTCCGACACCGACCTGGAAAGCCTGCGCGAAGCCACGCTCGACGACGTCGGCGGCATCGTCCAGCTGATCGCCCCGCTGGAGCAGGACGGCACGCTGGTGCCGCGCGGACGCCACCTGATCGAGCGCGATATCTCCAACTTCTCGGTGATCGAGCACGACGGCGTGCTGTTCGGCTGCGCGGCGCTCTACGACTACCCGCGCGAGAACATGGGCGAGATGGCCTGCCTGACGGTATCGCAGGAAGCCCAGGGCACCGGCGACGGCGAGCGCCTGCTCAAGCGCATCGAGCGCCGCGCCCGCGCGCTCGGCCTGGAAAAGCTGTTCGTGCTCACCACCCGCACCGAACACTGGTTCCTGAAGCGCGGTTTCGTCCACGCCAACGTCGACGACCTGCCCGAGGACAAGCGCAAGCTCTACAACTGGCAGCGCAAGTCCATGGTGCTGATGAAAAAGCTGTGACGCCGTAGGGGCAATCGCCGCCGCGCTGCGGCCCCGTGCCCTGCTTGGCTACAATAGCGCCAGCGCCTCAGCACCTGACAAACAAACCAAGGAGTCCCCATGGCCCGCATGGTCCAATGCATCAAGCTGAACAAGGAAGCCGAAGGCCTCGACTTCCCGCCGCTGCCCGGCGAACTGGGCAAGAAGATCTGGCAAAGCGTGTCGAAGGAAGCCTGGGCTGGCTGGCTCAAGCACCAGACCATGCTGATCAACGAAAACCGCTTGAACATGGCCGATGCGCGCGCGCGCCAGTACCTGCTCAAGCAGACCGAGAAGTACTTCTTCGGCGAAGGCGCCGACCAGGCCCAGGGCTACGTGCCGCCGCAGTCCTGAACCGGACCGGCCAATGACGAAAGGGGTGCCTCAGGCACCCCTTTTTGCTTGGTAGCGGACGACGCCGCTCAGTAGTCCGTGCGCTGCACGCCGTCGCCGGTGCCCAGCAGCAGCACATCCGCGCCGCGCAGCGCGAACAGGCCCACCGTGACCACGCCCGGCATCTGGTTGACGGCCTGCTCCAGGCCGCACGGATCGTCGATCTTCAGGCCGACCACGTCCAGGATCACATTGCCGTTGTCGGTCTTGTAGATGCCGCCTTCCTTGGTCATGCGCAGGCGCGGCTGGCCACCCAGGGCCTGCAGCTTGCGCGCCACCGCGGCACGTGCCATCGGGATCACCTCGACCGGCAGCGGGAAGGTGCCCATGGTCTGGACCAGCTTGCTGCCGTCGGCGATGCAGACAAAGCGCTTCGCGACCGAGGCCACGATCTTCTCGCGCGTGAGCGCCCCGCCGCCGCCCTTGATCATGGCGCCGCTGGCGTCGATCTCGTCGGCGCCGTCGACATACACCGGGATCTCGTCGACTTCGTTCAGGTCCAGCACCTTGAAGCCGTGCTGCTGCAGGCGGCGCGTGGACGCCTCGGAGCTCGACACCGCACCGGCGAAGCGCTCCTTGAATGCCGCCACGGCGTCAATGAAGAGATTGGCGGTGGAGCCCGTGCCCACGCCGAGCACCGCCCCTTCGGGCACTTCCTGCTTCACGTAGTCGGCGGCAGCTTGCGCGACCAGCGCCTTGAGTTCATCCTGAGTCATGACAACAGCCAGATTGCGTTGGGGGAGGGTAGGAGAAGTCCATCACTGGACTCCTCCCCCCTAAGAACCGTACGTGCGAGTTTCCCCGCATACGGCTCAAGCCTTTACAAAGTGATTGAACTTATTCAAACACCGGTTTCACAGCAATTTTACCGTAGTGATGAACTTGGACATGGCAATCGGGGTGCAGCAATACGCGATTTCCTAGAGCATCTGAACCCCCAAGAATCCGGGGTTCGATGTGATGGTCATCCCATCCAGTCTCGTCGTTCAACGCGCCTTGACACACCGCGCACAAGCCCCGCTGAGAAACGTACAGCTTTGCCCATTGCTTTCGGTACGACATGCGATCTGCCATGCGTTCCTGCCGCAATTTCTCGCCATACATCTCCTGCGCCGGGTCGAAGGGATGGTAGTCCGCCCGCACCTTCTTGTGCCGCCGGATGAGCGTACTCGGAATCGAATACAACTCCATCCAGTAGCGTTCACCTGCCTTGTTCACAGCAGTGGTTCCGAACACCCAGTTCCGATCCCCAACTGAGGCGTAATACTTCTTTCGCACCCATTCGGAGTTCTTCCCTCGATGTCGCCGTTTTGCCCACCTCCATAGAGCCCTAAAAATCAGGTTTTCCATTCGGGTGAACGCCGCCTTCGCTACCACCGGGCAGTGATACTGCGCCCAGCCCCTTAGCATCGGGTTCAGCAGTCGAATCAATTTCTCCTGCTTGACCGTCTTGTTTGCACTGATGACCTCCTTCACCTTGCTGTAGAACGCTTTCACGTTCTTCTTGCCTGGCTTGATGAGCAGCTTTCCCGAATACTTCCGGAAATTCCACCCCAGAAAGTCAAAGCCGTCAGCGATATTGACGATCCGCGTTTTCTCCGTCGATAGCGTCAGCCCCCGTACTGCAAGGAACCGTTCTACCCACGGCTTCACTTCGTTTTCTAACACCTCCGGCGTATTACCGGTGATCACGAAGTCGTCCGCATAGCGCACAACATTTACTTTGAGCTTCTTTGTTTTGGCGACGCCCAGCTTAGTTCGGAAGAACTCCTCCAGTTGTCGTTCCAATCCATTCAGTGCCACGTTTGCCAGAGTCGGGGAGATGATGCCTCCCTGCGGTGTTCCAGCGTCGGTCGCCTGAAACTGGCCCTGAAATACCACGCCAGCCTTCAACCACTTCCGAAGGATTGCTTTGTCCATCGGGACATTGCGTTCCAGCCAGTCGTGACTGATATGGTCGAAGCACCCCTTGATATCCGCTTCCAGCACCCATTGGGCCGAAGCCTTCTGGGATAGGGATACGAATAGCTGAGACATGGCATCGTGAGTCGAGCGATTGATCCGAAACCCGTAAGAGTTTGGATCGCTCGTCCCTTCGGACACCGGTTCCAGCGCCAGCAGATACAGCGCCTGCATGGCTCGGTCGTGCAGGGTCGGAATGCCCAGAGGGCGCTTCTTCCCATTCGACTTGGGGATGTAGACCCTCCGTAAAGGCAGTGGCCTGTACCCCCGGCGCTTCAACCTCCCGATGGCTTCCCACCGGGCTTCAGACGTTTCCCACTTTACGCGATCGACTCCCGCCGTCCGCGCACCTTGGTTCATCGCCACTCGCCGCACCGCCGATGCCTTGGCGGACCACGAGCGGGTCAGGGACCTTTGCAAGGCTTTTACCCTGCGCCAATCCCCTTCCTGTGTTGCCTTCGCAATTCGAATCTGCATTACCCGAACGTTCCGGTCGACGCGGCGCCAATCAATGTCGCCCCATCTTTGCGGTACGCCGGAAGGCGCAGATTCATCCTTGCGGATCAATGCTTCCATGCTGCCCTCCTATCTTGAGGATCTTCCCCAACATCGAGAGACAACATGCCCCTTGAGGGACAGGTTGTCCCTCAAGGGAAGAAAAATTAAACAAGCGAGTTTAGTCAGCCGTCTTGCGACGAGAAGACCAGTTGGAAGTCTGCCCGCTTTCGCGTGGGATGATGTTTCAACCCCTATCCGAGCCATTACAGCCCGGCATTCGCTTTTTCCAACCTCCCATACCCGCACAGCCGACAGCGTTCCTTACGGTTCGCCTGCCTGAGTCGTACAGCACTCCGGCGGCCATACGGGCTTACCACGTTCCCCACGCGTTACAAGACTGGGTTAGGACCTGCCTCTTCGCCGATGGTCTACTGACGACGTATCCCGAGTTTCCAGCGGGATAACCGACCACATACCATTTTGGTTAGTGCCACTTAGTAGCGTAAGCACCGTACTACTCACGACGTTTATCAGCAGTTCACATATGTTGCCCTTACCAGTCAGCCTAGCTCCTCGACCGATGCTACTTCGGTCTGCTACCCACGGACCTCACGGCCCCTGAGCACCCTTGCGGGGGCTACATTGTCAGAAGAGCTTCACACCTCACCGTTACCAGTGACGCATGTCTCCCTAGGCTACTACCAGTCGCATGGCAGGTTCTCTATCGAGGCACCCTCACGGGCGTACTCGACCGAACAATAACGCATGGAGCCTTCGGCTCCGGGACCTCACTTCCTTACTCATGTGCCCGAATACGAGCGAGCACTTGACGATGGCCGAGCTCTTGCGAGCGCCAACCACCGTCCCAATGGCGTAGCGCCGATCCAATCCGGACCGGTTTAAAGCTATGTGGCGTTTACGCAACAAAATTGCCGTTGCACACCCGCCCGCACCCTCCGTGGAGGGGCGTTACAGAGAACTCGCCCAAAGGCGAGCGTCCCCGCCCTTGGGCAATGGCTGGAAATCCATCCAGCAAAAGCAAGCTGTGCGTCAGCCAGTACACCGGCCTTCGCACAACATATCGGACTCCCCCGGCTTTACCAGCCAGGCTTGTCGAAGCAAGTAATGGTTGGGATTGGACGGATCGGGCCGAGGCCCTATCCTTGTCCCAACAAAGGTCGATGCTCCTTACGTTGGAGCTACCCGGACACGAGAGTGCGTGTCGCACGGAAACGCGTAGTGTAGCGGATTGCGGCGGCAGGTCACGCGGGCGACGGTACAATGGATCAGGCCGGGGTGGCGGGTGCGCGACCCGTGTGCGACCTGCGCCCCCTGATGCCCGCGAACGATTTTGCAGACGCTCAAGCAGACCAACTAGCGACCATGAACCAGCTCGAACAACTCAGGCAGTTCACCACGGTGGTGGCCGATACCGGCGACTTCCAGCTGATGAAGCAGTACACCCCGCAGGACGCGACCACCAATCCGTCGCTGATCCTGAAGGCGGTGCAGAAACCCGAATACCGCCACCTGCTGGAGCAGGCCGTGCGCGACCACCACGGCAACGGCGGCGTCGATGCGGTGATGGACGCCGTGCTGATCGCCTTCGGCTGCGAGATCCTGGCGATCGTGCCGGGCCGCGTGTCAACCGAAGTCGATGCGCGCCTGTCCTTCGACACCGAGGCCAGCGTGGCCAAGGCGCGCCACCTGATCCAGCTGTACGAGCAGCGCGGCATCGCGCGCGAGCGCGTGCTGATCAAGATCGCCTCCACCTGGGAAGGCATCCGCGCGGCCGAGATCCTGCAGCGCGACGGCATCCGCTGCAACATGACGCTGCTGTTCTCGCTGGTGCAGGCGGTGGCGTGCGCCGAGGCCGGCGCGCAGCTGATCTCGCCCTTCGTCGGCCGCATTTTCGACTGGTACAAGAAGCAGGCCGGCGAGCAATGGGACGCGGCCGCCAACGGCGGCGACAACGACCCCGGCGTGCGCTCGGTGCGCCAGATCTACGACTACTACAAGAAGTTCGGCTACCCGACCGAGGTGATGGGCGCCAGCTTCCGCAGCACCGCGCAGATCCTGTCGCTGGCCGGCTGCGACCTGCTGACCATCAGCCCCGAGCTGCTCGAGCAGCTGGCCGCCGGCCAGGGTCCGGTGACGCACAAGCTGTCGGTGGACCAGGCCCAGGCCGCCAATATCGCCCGCATCGCGGCCGACGAGGCATCCTTCCGCTGGCAGTTGAATGAGGATGCGATGGCGACGGAAAAGCTTGCCGAAGGCATCCGCCTGTTTGCGGCGGATGCGGTCAAGCTGGAGAAGCTGATCGGCGGGATTGCAAAATAAGCGCCAGTTCAGCGCAAGACAGGCCCGGACGGCAACGCCCGGGCCTGAGGCTCAGCCGGCCGATGGCGCCAGCTGCGGCCACAGCAGCGGCAGGCAGGCGCCAGCCGCGGCGGACAGCACGATATCCGCGGTCTGGTCCAGCGCCGACGGCTGCGGATTGACCACGATCACCGGCGCGCCATGCTCGCGCGCCAGGCCCGGCAACCCTGCTGCCGGATAGACCAGCCCCGAGGTGCCGACCACCAGGCACAGGTCGCAGTGCTGCGCCGCATGCTCGGCGCGGTAGCGCGCCACGCGCGGCAGGTCCTCACCGAACCACACCACGCCCGGACGCATCAGCGCGCCGCACAGGTTGCAGCGCGGCGGCATGCCCGGCAGTGCGGTCGCCTCGTTGCAGCGTCCGCACCCGTCCAGCCATTTGTTGGCGAACAGGTTCCCATGCAGTTCGATCACGCCCGCGCTGCCGGCGCGCTGGTGCAGGCCGTCAACGTTCTGCGTGACCAGCGTGAAAGGTTTCTGCGCAGCCAGCGCGACCAGCGCATGGTGCGCCGGGTTGGGATGCACGGCTGCGACCAGCTCGCGCCGGTGCAGGTACCACTCCCAGACCAGCGCCGGCTGGCGGCGGTAGGCGTCCTCGCTGGCCAGCTCTTCCGGGTCGAACTGTTCCCACAGCCCGGTCATCGCGTCGCGGAAGGTCGGCACGCCGGATTCGGCGGAAATGCCTGCGCCGGTCAGCACGAAGATATTGCCGGCGGCCGCGATCAGCCGGCGTGCTTCCTCAAGCCCCGGCATTTCAAGGAGACCGGAATCAGCGGCCATGGACTTATCGCGGCAGGCGCCGCTGGCGCACGGCTTCGTACAGGCACACGCCGCTGGCCACTGAGACGTTCAGGCTTTCCACGCCACCCGCCATCGGGATGCCGACCAGCTCGTCGCAGGTTTCGCGCGTCAGGCGACGCATGCCCTCGCCTTCGGCGCCCATCACGATCGCGGTCGGGCCCTTGAAGTCGATGTCATACAGCGACTTTTCGGTGCCGTCGGCGGTGCCGATGACCCAGATGCCGCGTTCCTGCAGTTCACGCAGGGTGCGGGCCAGGTTGGTGACGGTGATATAGGGCACGGTCTCGGCGGCGCCGCTGGCGACCTTGGCCACGGTGGCATTGAGGCCGACGCTGCGGTCCTTGGGGGCGATCACAGCATGCGCGCCGGCGCCATCGGCCACGCGCAGGCAGGCGCCCAGGTTGTGGGGGTCGGTGACGCCGTCCAGCACCAGCAGCAGCGGCGTGCCTTCGATGCCGTCGAGCAGTTCATCCAGGTTCAGCGCCAGTGCCACGTCTTCGGCACGTGCGACCACGCCCTGGTGGCGGTCGGTGCCGGCCATGCCGCGCAGGCGCTCGGCATCGACCGGGTGCAGGCGCACGCCCAGGCTTTCGGCCAGGCGCACGAAGTCCTGCATGCGCCGGTCGCGGCGGGCGGATTCGATATAGACATCGGTCACGCCCTTGGCATCTTGGCGCAGGCGTGCGGTGACGGCGTGAAAGCCGATCAGGAGTTTGTTTTTAGCCATGGCGCGATTGTACTCGCCCTCTCGCCCCCGGCTGCCGGCCGGCGGGGCGAGAGGCGGCGGCATGGCGGCCGCCGCGGGCTTCAGCGCTTGCGCGGGGTGCGCGGGCTCTTGGCCGGCGTCTTGCCTGCCGGCTTGGCCTGGTGCGACTTGGAGGCCGGCTTGCGCGGCTTCTCCAGGTGCGAGGGCTTGGGCTTGGCCGCGTGCTTGGCCGGCTTGCCGCCGGTCTTCACATGCGGCCTGAGCGGCGTGATCACCGCCTCGAACACCGGCTGCTCCTCGATCACGCGGTCCAGCGTCTCGTCGAATGACTCTTCCGGCTTGGACGAGCCGCCCAGCAGCGCCGCCAGCTGGCGGCCCTTCTTGCGTGCCGGCACCGCATGGGCGGCAGGCACGCGCGGCTGGGTCTCGGTGCCCCCCGCGCGGGCGCGCAGGGTTTTCGCCGACGGCTCCTGCACCAGGCGGAAGTCGATCTTGCGCGCATCCAGGTCCACGCGCGACACCTGCACGCGCACGCGGTCGGTCAGGCGGTAGCGGATGCCGGTGCGCTCGCCGCGCAGTTCATTGCGGGCCTCGTCGTACTGGAAGTAATCGCTGCCCAGCTCGGTCACGTGGACCAGGCCTTCCACATACAGCTCGTCGAGCTGCACGAAGATGCCGAACGAGGTCACGGCGCTGATGGTGCCGGCGTAGTCGCTGCCCAGCTTGTCGCGCATGAAGTAGCACTTGAGCCAGGCCTCGACATCGCGCGAAGCCTCGTCCGCGCGGCGCTCATTGGCCGAGCAGTGCAGGCCGAGCTCGTCCCAGATGGCCTCGTTGCGCTTGGCGCGCGCCGCGGTCAGTTCCGCCTTCTGCTCGGCGTCCTTGGCTTGCAGCCGGCGCGCCTTGGGCGAGATCGCGGTATTCAGCTCGGTCCCGTGCGCAAACGCCGGCTGATACTTGGTATGCGCCAGCACCGCCTTGATCGCGCGGTGCACCAGCAGGTCGGGGTAGCGGCGGATCGGGCTGGTGAAGTGCGCGTAGGCCTCGTACGCCAGACCGAAGTGGCCGATATTGTCCGGGCTGTAGACCGCCTGCTGCATCGAGCGCAGCAGCATGGTCTGCAGCATCGGCGCGTCGGGACGAGACTTGATCTTGTCCATCACCTCGGCGTAGTCCGATGCCTGCGGCTTGTCGCCGCCGCCCAGCGACAGGCCGGTGGTGCGCAGGAAGTCGCGCAGGTTCTTCAGCTTCTCTTCGCTGGGGCCCGCGTGGATGCGGTACAGCGCCGGGTGCTTGAAGCGTTCGAGGAAGTCGGCCGCGCATACGTTGGCGGTCAGCATGCACTCCTCGATCAGCCGGTGCGCGTCGTTGCGCGTGCGCGGCAGGATCTGCTCGATCTTGCCCTGCGCGTTGCAGACGATATAGGTCTCGGTGGTGTCGAAGTCGATCGCGCCGCGCGCGCGCCGTGCCTTGAGCAGGACCTGGAACAGCTCATACAGGTTCTGCAGGTGCGGCACCAGCTCGCTGCGCTTGTGCGCCTCGGGGCCCTTGGTGTTGGACAGCACCGACCAGACCTCGTTGTAGGTCAGGCGCGCGGCCGAATGCATCACGGCCGGGTAGAACTGATAGCCCTTGAGCTCGCCCTTGGCGGTAATCACGGCATCGCACACCATGCACAGCCGGTCCACGTGCGGATTGAGCGAGCACAGCCCGTTGGACAGCTTCTCCGGCAGCATCGGGATCACGCGGCGCGGGAAGTAGACCGAGGTGGCCCGGTCCAGCGCATCCGCGTCCAGCGGCGTGCCGGGGCGCACATAGTGCGACACATCGGCGATCGCCACGATCAGGCGCCAGCCCTTGGCGCGGCCGATCTTGACCGGCTCGCAATAGACCGCATCGTCGAAGTCGCGTGCGTCTTCGCCGTCGATGGTCACCAGCGGGATGTCGCGCAGGTCGATGCGGTGGTCCAGGTCGGCCTGGCGCACCTCGTCGGGCAGCGCGGCGGCTTCCTGGGCGGCGGCCGGCGCGAATGCATGCGGCACGCCGTACTTGCGCACGGCGATCTCGATCTCCATGCCGGGATCGTCGATGTCGCCCAGCACCTCCACCACGCGGCCCACCGGCTGCACGTAGCGGTCGGGGAATTCGATCAGCTCGACGCTGACCACCTGCCCCACCCGTGCCTTGCCCTGCGCCTTGGGCGGGATCAGGATGTCCTGGCTGATGCGCTTGTCTTCAGGCGCCACCACCAGCACGCCGCCTTCGCTGAGCAGACGGCCGATGACAAAACGGTTGGCGCGCTCGATGATCTCGACGATCTGCCCTTCAGGGCGCCCGCGCCGGTCGTAGCCCACCACGCGCACCTGCGCGCGGTCATTGTGCATGGCCTTCTGCAGCTCGCGCTCGGGCAGGAAGATGTCGTCTTCGCCGTCGTCGCGGATCAGGAAGCCAAAGCCGTCGCGGTGGCCCTGCACCCGGCCGGTAACGAAGTTCGGCTGATGGGCCAGCTCATAGCGGCCCTTGCGGTTCAGCTCGATCTGGCCGTCGCGCTCCATGGCCGCCAGGCGCTTCTGGAAACCGTCATGCTCTTTGCGCGTGACGGAGAGGGCCTTGGCAATATCGCCGGCCGACTGGGGGGATCCCGACGTTCTCAACACGCCCAGGATTTCTTCCCGGCTGGGGATCGGATAGTTGTTCTGATTCAATTTTTTCTGGAAACTATTTGACAAAATTCTCGCGCTCTCTATAATGAGCGCTTCGGTTGTTTCGACACCTGCCCAGGTGGCGGAATTGGTAGACGCACTAGGTTCAGGTCCTAGCGGTGGCAACACTGTGGAGGTTCGAGTCCTCTCCTGGGCACCAGATCACCGGAAAACCCGCAGCGCTTTCAAGCCCTGCGGGTTTTTTGTTTTTGACGCCTGTTTCGCGCATCAGATCCGGCAACTTGCACTCCTTGCTTGGCGGCCATGCCGCGATGTCATACCTGCGAGCGTACGGGTTTTTTCCCGTCCGTGAAACCGCGCACCGTACCCCGCGCGGCAGCCGAACCACAACGGTACGGCAATGTCGAGGAGTGTAACAGCTTCAGTGGCGATTCCGGCATTCCACCGCCCATTGGCTGCCACATCGGCGTATCACCTCCTTCCCTCCCGGTACTCGGGCCACTTTGTACCCTGCCCGTGCTTGACATGCCCGACAATATGTAACTATCATGGTTTCACATTGCACCTGACATCCTGAGCACAAGCGTTGAGCACAAGCAGCCGGTTCGCCGTGGCAGTCCACATCCTGACCTTGCTCGCCAGTTCGGCCGAGCCGGTGCCGTCGTCGCTGATCGCCGGCAGCGTGGGCACCAACCCGGCCCTGATCCGGCGGCTGGTCGGCCAACTGGCTGAAGCCGGGCTGGTGGCGACCACCATGGGCAGCACCGGCGGCGCCACGCTGGCACGCCCGGCCGCGTCAATCACGCTGCTCGACGTGTTCCGCGTGGTGGAAACCACCGCGCTGATCACGCTGCACCAGAGCGCGCCCAATCCGGCCTGCCCGGTCGGGCGCGAGATCACCGGTGCGCTGCGCAAGGTCGCGGACCGTGCGCAGGCGGCCATGGACGATACCCTTGCGGGCATCACCATCGCCAGCATGCTCGCCGATGTCGAAGGCAGCAACCAGCGCCGCAAGCGCTGAATTTTTTTTGCCCCGATGTGTAACCACGATGGTTTCATATCAACCTGACCGAAAGAAGGAGTGACCATGAAGATCGCAATCATCGGCGCCACCGGCCGCGTTGGCACGCGCCTCACCGACGAAGCCCTGCGCCGCGGCCAGCAGGTGACCGCCATTGCGCGCCACGCCAGCAAACTGCCCGCACGCGACGGCGTGACCACCACGGACGTGGACGCAACCGACAGCGCCGCACTGGCCGCGGCGCTGGCAGGTAACGACGTGGTCATCAGCAGCGCGCGCTTTGCGCAACTGAACGCGCAGCAGGTGACCTCGGCCGTGCGCCAGGCCGGCGTGCCGCGCCTGCTGGTGGTGGGTGGTGCCGGCAGCCTCTATGTCGCGCCCGGGGTGCAGTTGGTCGACACCCCGACCTTCCCCGTTGCCTACAAGCCCGAAGCCCTCGCAGGCCGCGACTTCCTCAACGCGCTGCGTGGCGAACAACAGATCGACTGGACCTTCCTGTCGCCGTCGGCACTGTTCGAGCCGGGCGAGCGCACCGGCAAGTTCCGTGTTGGCGAGGAAACCCTGCTGAGCGACGCAGCAGGCAAGAGCTGGATCTCGATGGAAGACTATGCCATCGCGATGCTCGATGAGATCGAAAAGCCGGCGCATTCGCGCCAGCGTTTCACGGTCGGCTATTAAGCCGGCCGCCGGGGCCCGCCGGTAGCGGCAGGCCCCGGCGCAAGCGCATCAGGCCTGCGCGCCGTCGTCCTGGCTGGCACGCTTGCCGCGCTTGAGCCAGGCGGCCAGGTTGTGCGGGCGCAGCGTGTCGTACTCTTCGAACGGCTGGTGGATCCAGGGGTTCGACGGCAGGAAGGTCACGTGGTAGTCCGGCTCGACCTTCGAGCACGCTTTGTACCACAGCACGGCCGAACGCACCTCGGTCACGGCCGGATAGCGCTCCTTCAGGTGGCGGCCCACGCGCTCCAGCGTGATGCCCGAATCCACCAGGTCGTCGACCAGCAGCACCCTGCCCGTCAGCTCGCCGCGGGTCATGGTGATGTACTGCGCGATGTCCAGGTTGCCCTGCTGCGTGCCCGCGGCCTCGCGGTAGCTGCTAGTGGCCAGGATGGCCAGCGGCACGTCGAAGATGCGCGACATCTGGTCGCCCACGCGCAGCCCGCCGCGCGCCAGGCACAGGATCTTGTCGAACTTCCAGCCCGACTCATGCACGTTCAGCGACAGGCGTGCGATCAGACGATGGTATTCGTCCCAGGAGACCCACAGGTTCTCGTCATCGTTCGTTGGCAGGTTCATCGTTTTACTCTTTGCATCGTCGGGTCGATTGACCGATATGGCTCGGCCCGCTTGCGCGGGCCGATTTATTTCTGGCGGGCCGCAGCGCTCGTGGCGCCGCTGCCTTGTGGTGTGCTGCTGCCGGGTCAGGCCTTGTACGGATGACGCAGCAGGATGGTCTCGTCGCGGTCCGGGCCGGTCGAGATCATGTCGATCGGAATGCCGACCACTTCTTCCACGCGCTTCAGGTAGACGCGGGCCTGCTCGGGCAGCGCGTCCCACGTCTTCACGCCGAAGGTCGACTCGTTCCAGCCGGGGAATTCCTCGTAGACCGGCACGCAACGCGCCACGGCATCAGAGCCGCGCGGCAGGATGTCGACGGTCTTGCCGTCGAGCTCGTAGCCCACGCACAGCTTGATGGTTTCCAGGCCATCGAGCACGTCCAGCTTGGTCATGCACAGGCCGGACACGCCGTTGATCTGCACCGAGCGCTTGAGCGCGGCGGCGTCCAGCCAGCCGGTGCGGCGCGGACGGCCGGTGACCGAACCGAATTCCTTGCCGACGTTGGCCAGGCGCACGCCGACCGGGTCCTGGCGCGACGGGTTGTCGTTGTCGTACAGCTCGCTCGGGAACGGGCCCGCGCCCACGCGCGTGCAGTAGGCCTTGGTGATACCCAGGATGTAGTTCAGGCGGCCCGGGCCGACGCCCGCACCCGCTGCGGCCGCACCGGCCACGCAGTTGCTCGAGGTCACGAACGGATAGGTGCCGTGGTCCACGTCCAGCAGCGTGCCTTGCGCGCCTTCGAACATCAGGTTGCCGCCGGCGGCATTGACCGCGTACAGCTCGGCCGACACGTCGGCGACCATCGGCGCCAGGCGCGGCGCATAGGCCAGCGCTTCGTCCAGGGTCTGCTGGAAGTCCACGGCTTCGGCACCCAGGTACTGGGTCAGCATGAAGTTGTGGTAGTCCAGGTTCTCGCGCAGGCGTTCGGCGAACTGCTGCGGATCGAACAGGTCCTGCACGCGCAGCGCGCGGCGGGCCACCTTGTCTTCATAGGCCGGGCCGATGCCGCGGCCGGTGGTGCCAATCTTGGCGGCGCCACGGCGGGCTTCGCGCGCCTTGTCGATGGCAACGTGGTACGGCAGGATCAGCGTGGCGGCCTCGGAAATGCGCAGGCGGTTCTGCACCTGCAGGCCGGCGCCTTCGAGTTCTTCGATTTCACGGAACAAAGCTTCGGGCGACAGCACCACACCGTTGCCGATGTAGCAGACCGTGCCGTCACGCATGATCCCGGACGGGATCAGACGGAGAATGGTCTTCTTGCCACCGATGATCAGCGTGTGGCCAGCGTTGTGGCCACCCTGGAACCGCACCACGCCCTTTGCCTGGTCGGTAAGCCAATCGACGATTTTTCCTTTGCCTTCGTCACCCCATTGGGTGCCGATCACGACGACATTGCGTCCCTGGCCTACTGCGGATGCGGACATATTGCTTTGGTCAATAGGTTAAAAACGTATTCTACTCTTGTTGCCGGGCGATTCTCGATTTTTGGGCTCGCCCGGCGCCCAAGCGTCAGCGCGGCACCACGGCCCAGCCGGCGTCCTGGCGCACCAGTTGCCGGTCGCAGTTGAATTCATCGAGCTCGTGGGTATGGCCAGGCAGCGACTGGATCACGATCTCGCCGGCCGCACGCAGCGCGGAAATGGCGGCGCGGAGTGCCGGATCCGCATCCCAGGGCGCAAAAATCGCCTGGGCGCGCACTTCCACGGGCGACAGCGCCGCCACTTCACGCAGGTCCAGCGAGAAACCCGTGGCCGGGCGCGCACGGCCGAAGGCTTCGCCCACCTTGTCGTAACGGCCGCCACGCGCCACATAATTGGGCAGGCCGGCAACATAGGCCGCGAACATCACGCCACTGTGATAGTGGTAACCGCGCAAATCCGACAGGTCGATATTCACGCTCGCACCGCGCACCTGCACCGCCAGTGCCGCCAGCTCATCCAGCGCGCGGCCGATGGCCGGGCTGGCCGGCAGCGTCGCGCGGGCGCGCTCGATCACGTCCACGCCGCCGTACAGCGTCGGCAGCGCCAGCAGCGCATCGCGCTCGGTCTGCGGCATGCCTGCGGTCAGCTCGCGCAGGGCCGGCACATCCTTGGTTTCCAGCGCGGCAAAGAGCGCGTCCTCGATCTTGCGGATCGACGGCAGGCCCGCCAGCAGCGCTTCCAGGATGCCGGCATGGCACAGGTCGATGCGGACATCCGACAGCCCCGCCGCCTGCAGCGCGGCCAGCATCAGGTCCTGGATTTCGACGTCGGCCTCCAGGCCGGCATGGCCATAGATCTCGGCGCCGATCTGGATCGGCTCGCGCGTGGCGTGGAAACCTGCCGGGCGCGCATGCAGCACGTTGCCCGCGTAGCACAGGCGAGTCACGCCCGGGCGGTTCAGCAGGTGCGCGTCGATGCGCGCGACCTGCGGCGTGATATCGGCACGCAGGCCCATGGTGCGGCCCGACAGCTGGTCCACCAGCTTGAGCGTGCGCAGGTCCAGGTCATGGCCGGTGCCGGTCAGCAGCGACTCCAGGTATTCCAGCATCGGCGGCATCACCATCTCATAGCCGTAGGTGCGGAACAGGTCCAGCATGCGGCGGCGCAGTTCTTCGATCTTGCGCGCTTCCGACGGCAGCACGTCGGCAATGTTTTCTGGCAGCAGCCAATGGTTGGACATAGTGAATCTCTTCTCAGTCAATCTCGTCTCTGTCATTCGGTTTGCCTCGAGGCAATGCCCCCAAGGCGCCCGTGCCTGACCAGGAACTTCATTGCAGGCGCCGCGCGCCCGCGCCATCACTCAGCGAGGATGGCTCCAGCCGGACAAAACCCCGGCAAGCCGGGGTTTCGTCAATTCGCCACACGGACAAGCGACGGTGCTAGCGCTTGCCCCCGGATCCGCCCGAGGCGACCGCGGCGGCACCGCCGCTGGAACGCATGTAGCGGAAGAACTCGGAGTTGGGCTCAAGCACCAGCACGTCGCGCTTGTCGCGGAAGGTGTTGCGGTAAGCCTCCATGCTGCGCCAGAACTGCGCGAACTGCGGATCGCGGCCAAACGCGTCGGCATAGATCTGCGAGGCCTTGGCATCCCCCTGGCCCTTGATCACCTGGGCGTCGCGATAGGCCTCGGCCAGCACCACTTCACGCTGGCGGTCGGCATCGGCGCGGATCTTCTCGCCCTCGGCGGCGCCGGTGGAGCGCAGCTCGTTGGCCACGCGCTTGCGCTCGGCCTCCATGCGGCGGTACACCGATTCGCTGATCGCGGGCAGCAGGTCAACGCGCTTGAGGCGCACGTCCAGGATCTCCACGCCCACCGACTTGGCGTATTCGCTCATGCCGTTGCGGATGGCCTGCATCACCTGCTCGCGCTCGCCGGCAACCACGTCGGCCACGGTGCGCTTGCCGAACTCCTCGCGCGCCACCGAGTCGATGCGTTGGGTCATGCGGTCCTGCGCGCCGCGCACGTTGCCGCCGAAGGCGACAAAGAACTTGCGCGGATCGGTGATGCGCCATTTGACGAACCAGTCCACCACCATGCTCTTCTTCTCGGCGGTCAGGAAACGCTCGCTGGCGGCCCCGTCGATGGTCTGCAGGCGGCGGTCCATGAACACCACGTTCTGGAACGGCGGCGGCAGCTTAAAGTGCAGGCCGGGCTCGCGCACCACCTGCTTGATCTCGCCGAAGGCAAACACCACGGCGTACTGGCGCTGGTCGACCACGAACAGCATGGACGAGACCACGGCCAGCAGGATGAAAAAGCCAATCGCGAAGGAAATCAGTCGGTTCATGACGGTCTCCTCAGCGCGAGTCGCGATCGCGGTTGCGCAGCGATTCGCGCGAACGGATGTCCGTCGATGCATCCGGCGCGGGTGCCGGCGTGCTCGCGGCACCCGGCTGGCCCGGTTGCGGCGCGGCGCGGCCATCGGCCTGCGCCATCAGCTTGTCCAGCGGCAGGTAGAGGAGATTGTTGCCCTGGCGCGCGTCCACCAGCACCTTGGTCGAATTGCTGTAGATCTGCTGCATGGTTTCCAGATAGATGCGGTCGCGCGTCACCTGCGGCGCCTTGGCGTATTCGGTCTGCACCGAACGGAAGCGCGAGGCATCGCCCTCGGCCTGCGCCACCACGCGGGAGCGGTAGGCTTCGGACTCTTCCTTCAGGCGCGCCGCGGTACCCTTGGCGCGCGGGAGGATGTCATTGGCGTAGGCCTGGCCTTCGCTGATCGCGCGCTCGCGATCCTGGCTGGCCTTGTTGACGTCGTCGAACGCGGCCTGCACCTGCTCGGGTGGCTGCACGCTCTGCACGTTCACGGACAGCACGCGGATGCCGGTCTTGTACGCGGTCAGGATGGCCTGGATCGACTTGGCCAGTTGCTGCGCGATCTGTTCGCGGCTCTCGTACAGCACCGCGTCCATCTTGTTGCGGCCGACGATCTCGCGCACCGAGGTCTCGGCGGCCTGCGTCACCAGCTCTTCATCGCCACCGCGGTCGGTCTTGTTGAAGAACAGGAATTCGCTGGCGTCCTGGATCACGTACTGCACGGTAAAGCGCACGTCGATGATGTTCTCGTCCTGCGTCAGCATCGACGAGTCTTTCAGGTTGCTGTCCTTGATCGAGGTGGAGCGACCCACCTCGACCGAACGCACGGCCGACAGGTTGACGACCTCGGCCGACTGGACCGGCCAGGGCATGCGCCAGTTGATGCCGGGGCCGGTGGCGTACTTGAACTTGCCGAACTGCAGGATCACCGCGGTCTGGCCTTCCTGCACCATGAAGAAGCCGCTGGCCAGCCAGATGCCGACCACCGCTGCCACGATCACGCCAGCGCCCACGCCCGAGCCCTTGCCCGGCGTGCGCGGGCCGCCAAAGCCCTGGTTGCCGCCGCCGTTGTCCTTGCGGCCGAGCAGGCCGTTCAGGCGGCGATTGAAGTCGCGCCACAGCTCGTCCAGGTCGGGCGGGCCGCCGTCCTGCTGCGGACGCTGGTTCTGCTGGCGGTTGTCGTCGCGACCGTCCTTCTTGTTGTCGTCGTCGTCCTGACCGTCGCGACCCCAGCGCGGATCGTTCAGCGAGAAGATGGCGCGCAGGCGCTGCCAGCCCGCGCGCAGCGCGAAGCGGCCACCTGGTGTCAGGCTCGAATCAGCATTCCGGGGAAACTGGGGCATGAAGTGCACGGGTCCGGGGAAGTTTGTAACAGGGGGATTCTAGCAGTCATCCGAGCCACTTTTGGCCAATTCGCGCAATCCCGGCGGCAATCGCACCGGAATTGTGCATAAGCTCCGGAGGATTGGCGGCGAACTGGCGGCGAACTGACCGCGAATGAACGGGTTAAAGCCTGCCCGGATCCCCCGCGTCGGGGTCGTCGCTGCCGTCAGCCACGCCGCCATCATCGGCACCGTCATCATTGCCGGCATCGTCGTAATGCGGCACGCCGGCCAGGCGCGGATCATAGGGTTGCGGCTCGGGCGGGCGGCTGGCCAGCCATTGCGCCACCTCGACCACGGCCTCGCGCAGCGCATCCAGGCCCATCCCCTCGCGCGCGCTCAGGAACACGCGGGTGGGGATACCGTCCTCGTCGCGCTCCAGGCGCGGGCCCTGCTCCAATAGCTCGGGCGCGGCATCGATCTTGTTCATCACCACGATCTGCGGGATGTCCAGCGCGTTGATTTCCGCCAGCACGCGATTGACCTGCTCGATCTGCTCGTGGCGCACCGGGCTCGATGCATCCACCACATGCAGCAGCAGGTCGGCATGCACGGTCTCGTCGAGCGTGGCGCGGAACGCCGCCACCAGTTGCGTGGGCAGGTCGCGGATAAAGCCGACCGTGTCGGACAGCACCACATTGCCCAGGCCATCCAGGAACAGCCGGCGCGAGGTGGTGTCGAGCGTGGCGAACAGCTGGTCGGCCGCATAGGCGCCAGCCTTGGTCAGCGCATTGAACAGCGTCGACTTGCCCGCGTTGGTATAGCCCACCAGCGAAATGCTGAGCGTGTCATTGCGCGCGCGGGCGCGCCGCTGCGTGCTGTGCTGGCGCTGCAGCCGCGACAGATCCGACTTGAGCCGCTTGGCGCGCTCGTCCAGCATGCGCCGGTCCAACTCGAGCTGGCGCTCGCCAGGGCCCCCGCGCATGCCGATGCCGCCCTTCTGCCGCTCCAGATGGCTCCACGCCCGGACCAGCCGCGACGCGCGGTACTGGACCTGCGCCAGCTCCACCTGCACCTTGCCGACGTGGCTCTGCGCGCGCTGACCGAAGATGTCCAGGATCAGGCCGGTGCGGTCGATCACGTGGCGGTTCAGGAAGCGTTCCAGGTTGCGCTGCTGCGCCGGGCTCAGGGCGTGGTTGAACACGACCACGTCGGCATCCAGCGCGTCGGCGGCCTCCTTCAGTTCCTCGGCCTTGCCCGAGCCGATGAACAGCGCCGGATCCGGCCGCGAGCGGCGGCCCGTCAGCGTATGCACCGGCAGCGAGCCGGCGGTAGAGGTCAGCAGCGCCAGTTCGCTGAGGCTTTCCTGGAAATCATGCTTGCCGAAGTCGACGCCGACAAGGATGGCGCGCGAAGGGGCGGTATTGGAAGTGGCTCTGGGGTCCAAGGGAGGGCGCGAAAGCGCAGGGAAAAACGGGTTCAGGGGGAAGGCGGGCGAATGTCGGACACTGTCCTGGCCCCTGCCGGGACAGGCCGCCGCATAATGCGGAACGTGGCGGCAGCGGCGGCTGCGTAGGCAACCGCCGGGCCGCGCGGCACCGGGCGCGATGGCGCTCCGGCGCCGGGCATCAGTGCGGCGCCGCAGGGCGCCCGCACGATGCCCGCAAGGAGATCAGGCCTCGGCGGCGTCATCCACGCGGAAATTGACCGCGCGCGCAGGAACGACAGTGGAAATCGCATGCTTGTAGACCATCTGCGTCACGGTGTTGCGCAGCAGGACGACATACTGGTCGAACGATTCGATATTGCCTTGCAGCTTGATGCCATTGACGAGGTAGATGGAAACCGGCACGTGCTCTTTGCGCAGCGCGTTCAGGAACGGGTCTTGTAGCAGTTGCCCTTTGTTGCTCATGGCACACTCCAAATTTATAGGTTTAGTGATGAATGATGGGGATGGAAATCCCCGGTTCAAGTCAGTCGGCGCAAAAACGCGCCAGAAAAAAGATCAAAAACGGTACCAAGTCGGCGTCAATGCACAGGGAACCCCCTGCTACCGCAAATTTAGCCGCAGTTCCAAACGAACGCAAACGAAAACTTGCCCCGCCAGGGATCCGATTCCGGACTCAATCCTTCGAGTCCGCGTACGGATTTTTGTTCGTACGAAATTCGATGCGAAGAGGGGTGCCCTTGAGCTTGAATGCCGTACGGAAACGATTTTCCAGGTAGCGCCGGTAGGTTTCCGCAACGCCCGACAGCGCATTGCCGTGGATCACGATAATGGGCGGATTCGAGCCGCCCTGGTGCGCGTAGCGCAGCTTGGGCCGCGATGCGCCGACCCGCTTGGGCTGCTGGAATTCCACCGCTTCCTGCAGTACACGCGTGAGCTGCGGCGTCGGCAGCTTGACCATCGCCGCGGCGAACGCATCATCGACCGAACGCATCAGCGCGCCAATGCCGGTACGCTCGCGCGCCGAGACAAAATGGAAATTCGCGAAGCTCAGGAATTGCAGCTTGCGTTCCAGGTCGTGCTTGATGCGGTCGCGGGTATGGCCGTCGAGCCCATCCCATTTATTGACGCCCACCACCAGCGCGCGGCCCGACTCCACGATAAAGCCGGCGATATGCGCGTCCTGCTCGGAAATATCCTGTTGCGCATCGAGCAGCAGGATCACCACGTTGGCATCGGCGATCGACTGCAGCGTCTTGACCACCGAGAACTTCTCGATCGCCTCGAACACCTTGCCGCGCCGGCGCAAGCCCGCCGTGTCGATCAGCGTGTAGGGCTTGCCGCCGCGCTCGAACTCCACGTAGATGGCATCCCGGGTGGTGCCTGGCATGTCGAATGCGATCACGCGCTCTTCACCGATCAGCGTGTTGACCAGCGTGGATTTCCCCACATTGGGGCGCCCGACGATGGCAATCTTGACGCCCTTGCCTTCGTCCGAAATCTCCTCGGCCAGCTCGGGGCGCTCCTGGACCGCGAGCTCGATGGCCTCGTCGACCAGTTCGCTCACGCCATCGCCGTGGGCAGCGGAGATCGCGTACGGATCACCCATGCCCAGCTCATAGAAATCGGCCGCCACCGAGGTGTACTTCATGCCCTCGGCCTTGTTGACCGCCAGCATGATGCGCCGGCCGGTCTTGCGCAGGTAGTCGGCAATGGCGCGGTCCTGCGGCGCCAGGCCCAGGCGGCCGTCGACGATGAAGATCACCACGTCGGCCTCGACCACGGCCTGCTTGGTCTGCTTGGCCATCTCGGCGACGATGCCTTCCTTGACCACCGGCTCGAAGCCGCCGGTATCGATGGCGATGAACGGACGTTCGCCGATGCGCCCTTCCCCGTAATGGCGGTCGCGCGTCAGGCCCGGCAGGTCGGCGACAAGGGCGTCGCGCGATCGGGTCATGCGGTTGAATAGCGTCGACTTGCCTACATTGGGGCGGCCGACTAATGCGATAACTGGTTTCATGCAATAAACGGAAACGGGGGCCGGCACGCCGCCCCCCGGTAACTCCGGAGTCAATGGATCCGACGGCACGCCGCGCCACCTGGGCGCGGTCTGCCGCTTGTCCTGTCGGGCGCGGCGCCGGGTCAACGGACCCGCTGCAATTGCCGCGCTAAGGATCATGCTACCGGATTCGGCGCTGGACGTACCGACAGGTGTACGGCCGCGCGCATTGGATACCTGTCAGCCAGGCTGGAAACCGTAGACGTCGCCGTCGCGGGTCTGGATTACCATGGTCTGCCCCGCCATCACGGGCGCGGCGGTGATGGCACTGCCATCGGTCTTCATGCGTGCGATGACCTGGCCGTCTTCGCGCGACAGGAAGTGTACATAACCTTCAAAGTCGCCCATTACCACCGAGCGGCCCAAGGCCAGCGGCGCGCCCAGGCGGCGGTTGCGCAGGTCGTTGTTCTTCCAGCGCTCGTTGCCGTTCTGGCGGTCGAACGCATGCACGACCGACTGCTCGTCGCTGGCGTAAATCGCATTGTCATCTTGCGCCGGGCCGCTCGGTGACGAAAAATCCTTGCCCCACTGCGGCTGGCCGCTGGCCAGCTCCAGGCAGGCCACCCGGCCCTGGAAGGTGGTGGCGCATACCTGGCGCCCGCTCACCATCGGCAGGCCGGTGACGTCGTTCAGGCGCTCGATCTCCGACACGCCCTTCGGGTACGAGACCGCGCTCTCCCAGCGCAACACGCCGTTGCCCGGCGTCAGCACGCCCAGCTTGCCACCGGGGAAACCCATCACGATGCCGTCGCCGGCAAACACCATCCCCATCGACGCACGCAGGTTCAGCGGCGTCTGCGAACGCTGGTAGATCCAGCGGCGCTCGCCGGTCTCGGCATCCAGGCCAAATACGCGCGTATCGGTGGTGCGCACCACCACCAGCCCATTGCCGACCAGCGGCGCTGACAGCACCTCGCCGTTGACCTGCTTCTTCCAGATCTGCTTGCCGCTGGCGTCAAAGGCATAGATGGCGCCCTTCTCGCCGGCGACCGCCGTCACCGAGCCATCGCTGCCCGGGCCCGAGGTCAGGTCCAGGTCGGCCTTGGCCTTCCACAGCACGCGCCCGCTGGCGCCTTCCAGCGCCATCACGTTGCCGTTGTTGGACGACACGTAGACGTTGTTGCCCGCCGCGGCCGGCTGCATCGAATAGGGGCCGCTCTTGCCCACGTCGGCCTTCCAGGCCTGGCGCACCGACAGCGTGCCCGAGACCGGCTTGAGCTCGGCGGGCGGGTGCTTGTTTTCCTTGCTGAACAGCGAGCAGCCGCCCAGTGTGGCCAGGCAGGCAACCGCCACCAGCGCACGGGTCATGGCGCGGGCGGGCTGGCGATGTACGGCACGGGAAAGCACTGACGTCATAGGGTTACGGTCCTGTTTATACGATCCGCTGGATATGCGGTGTTTGCACGCGTTCGGGAGCGGCCGGATCAGGCCGTGCCCAGCGCATCGAGCTTGAACTGGATAATCTGGCGCATCGCCGGCTCGTCCTGGCCCAGCTTGTCCAGCGCCTTGCGATAGGCCGTGCGCGCATCGTCACGCTTGTCCTGCGCGGCCAGCAGGTCGCCGCGGCGGTCGGCATACAGCGCCACGAACGCTGCCGGCGGTTCATCCTTGAGCAGCGCCAGGCCCTTGTCGTAGGCCTTCTCGTCGAGCAGCACGCCGGCCAGGCGCACGCGCGCCAGGTGCGAGTAGGCTTCGTCGCCGTGGTCGATGGCCCACTGCAGCTGGCTCTTGGCCGCGGCCAGGTCGCCCGCATCGTACAGCACGCGGCTTGCTACCAGCGCGCTCATCTGGCCATAGGCGGTGCGGCCGTACTTGTCTTCCAGGTCGGTCGCGGCGCGCTTGATGCGCTCGATGTCGCGCGCCTCGGCGGCCTTGAGCACCTGCTCGTACAGCACCGCGGCCTCGCCGGCCTGCCTGCGTTCCCAGTACTTCCAGCCGTTCCAGCCGGCAAACGCCAGCAGCGCGACGATCAGCACCCAGGTCAGCGCATTGCCGTACTGGCGCCACCAGGCCTTCAGATTCTCAAGCTGTTCCTGTTCTTCTAGATCGTAAGCCATGTCGAGGCAATCACCTGCGTTGGGTTGGATACTCGTGTACTGGGGTGTTCCGGCTGGCCAGCGTGCGATTTATTCGCTGGCGCCGACCATGGCGTCGATCAGGTAATCGACCAGGCCTTCGGCCGGCACGGTGGCCTGTTGCCCACCGCCTTCGGCCTGCTCGCGCTGGCGAAGTTCCTTGACCTGGACCACACCGGCGGCCACTTCGTCCTCGCCAATGATAACGGCATAGGCCGCGCCGCTTGTGTCAGCGCGCTTCATCTGCGACTTGAAGCTGCCGCCCTTGCCGTCGGGGCTGGCATGCAGCACCACGTCCAGGCCCGCGTCGCGCAGCCGTTCCGCGGCGATCATCGCCTGCTGCGCGGCGGCTTCGCCCTGGTGCACCAGGTAGACGTCGCAGCCCGCCGCGTCGGGCACCACGCCCTCTTCGCGGATCAGCTCGATGATGCGCTCGATGCCCATGGCCCAGCCGCACGCGGGCGCGGACTTCCCACCCATCTGCGCGATCAGCGGGTCATAGCGCCCGCCGCCGGCGATGGTGCCTTGGGCGCCCAGCTTGTCGGTGATCCACTCGAACACCGTCAGGTTGTAGTAGTCCAGGCCACGCACCAGGCGCGGGTTGATCTTGAACGGGATGTTGTTGGCCTTGAGCAGGCGCTGCACGCCCTCGAAGTGCGCCAGCGACTCTTCGCCCAGGAAGTCGATCAGCTTGGGCGCGTTGGCCGCCATCTCCTGCAGCGCCGGGTTCTTGGTGTCGAGCACGCGCAGCGGGTTGGTGTACAGGCGGCGCTTGCTGTCGTCGTCCAGGATGTCCTGGAAGCCTTCCAGGTACTTGATCAGCTGTTCGCGGTGCGCGGCGCGTTCATGGGCCTGCCCCAGCGAATTGAGCTCCAGGCGCACGCCTACCAGGCCCAGGTCGTCCCACAGGCGCTGGCACATCAGGATGATTTCCGCATCCACGTCCGGGCCGGCAAAGCCCAGCGCCTCGGCGCCGAGCTGGTGGAACTGGCGGTAGCGGCCGCGCTGCGGGCGCTCGTGGCGGAACATCGGGCCGGTGTACCACAGGCGCTTGGGGCCGTCGTACAGCAGGTTGTGCTCGATGGTGGCGCGCACGGCAGCGGCGGTGCCTTCCGGGCGCAGCGTGAGCTGCTCGCCGTTGAGCGAATCGGTGAAGGAGTACATCTCCTTCTCGACGATGTCGGTGACCTCGCCGATGCCGCGCACGAACAGCTGCGTGTGCTCGACGATCGGCGTGCGGATCTGCTGATAGCCGTAGGCGCGCAGCATGGCGCGTGCGGCATTCTCGAAATGCTCCCACAGCGGCGCGTCCGCCGGCAGCATGTCGTTCATGCCCTTCACGCCCTGCAGGGCCTTGGCGGGGCGCACCTTCGGTTCGGTCTTGGCACCGCCTTCGGCGGCCACGTTCTCGGATTGCGTCATTCTGTTCTAGTCAGGCTGCTGGCACCCGGCCGGTCCGGCTCAGGCTGCCACTTCTTTGTCGGTCCGCGCAGCGCCCGGGCCGTAATGCGTGCGAACGTATTCATCTACGATCGCCTGGAACTCTTCCGCTATGCGCTCGCCGCGCAGCGTCTTCACCTTGACGCCGTCGACGAACACCGGCGCCGCCGGCGATTCACCCGAGCCCGGCAGCGAGATGCCGATATTGGCGTGCTTGCTCTCGCCCGGGCCGTTGACGATGCAGCCCATCACGGCCACATCCATTTCCTCGACGCCCGGGTAGGCGGTCTTCCAGTGCGGCATCTGCTCGCGCAGGTAGGTCTGGATGCTGGCCGCCAGCTCCTGGAACACCGTGCTGGTGGTACGCCCGCAGCCCGGGCACGCAATCACCATCGGGGTGAAGTTGCGCAGGCCCATGGTCTGCAGGATTTCCTGCCCCACGTACACCTCTTTCTCGCGCGGCGCGCCGGGTTCAGGCGTCAGCGAGATGCGGATGGTGTCGCCGATGCCTTCCTGCAGCAGCACCGACAGCGCCGCGGTCGAGGCCACGATGCCCTTGCTGCCCATGCCGGCCTCGGTCAGCCCGAGGTGCAGCGCGTAGTCGCAGCGGCGTGCCAGCTCGCGGTAGACCGCGACCAGTTCCTGCACCTGCGACACCTTGCACGACAGGATGATCTGGTCGCCCGGCAGACCGATTTCCTCGGCCTTCTTCGCCGAATCGATGGCCGAGGTGATCAGCGCCTCGATCATCACGCTCTGCGCCGGCCACGGCTCGGCGCGCCCGGCGTTTTCGTCCATGATCCGTGCCAGCAGGTCCTGGTCCAGGCTGCCCCAGTTCACGCCGATGCGCACCGGCTTGTGGTAGCGGCACGCCATCTCGATCATCTGCGCGAACTGCGTGTCGCGCTTGGCGCCCTGGCCGACATTGCCGGGGTTGATCCGGTACTTGGACAGCGCCTCGGCACAGGCCGGATAGTCCTGCAGCAGCTTGTGGCCGTTGTAGTGGAAGTCGCCCACCAGCGGCACATCCACGCCCATGCGGTCGAGCTGCTCGCGGATCGACGGCACCGCGGCGGCCGCCTCGGGCGTGTTCACCGTGATGCGCACGATTTCCGAACCCGCGCGCGCCAGTTCCTTGACCTGGATGGCCGTGCCGATGGCATCGACCGTATCCGTGTTGGTCATCGACTGCACGCGCACCGGCGCACCGCCGCCAATGGTCACGACATTGTCGCCCCACGCGACGCGCGCCTGGCGCGTCTGGCGGCGCGGCAGCGGACCGGGCAGGACCGGGAGACAGAGCTGTTGGTTCATAGCGTTACCACCTTGCAAAGACGCATCTTGCCGCACCTCGCGCCCGCGTCAGGGCAGCGTCAGGCGCGCCACGTTGTTGCGGTTGGCTACCTTCAGGTCGACCGGCGTGCCATTGCGCGTCAGCGACTCGACGCCCTTGACGTTGCCGATCACCACCTTGTACGGGGCCGTGCCGCCACCGGCCATGGTCTGGCCAGCCTTGGCGGTACCGCCCATGACGATCTTGCCGCTATTGTCCCGGATCTCATACCAGGTATCGGCGGCAAAGCGGATCTGCAGTTCGCCCTCGCCTGCTGGCGCAGCCGGTGCCGTGGCAGCAGCAGGCGCGGAAGCGGCGGCGGCGGGCAACACCGCGGCCGCGGGGGCTGCCGCAGCACTGGCCGAAGCGGTTTCGGCAGACGGCGCCGGCGAATCGCTGGCGGCCATGACCGGCGGCAGCGCCGCCGTCACGGTGCCGGCTTCCGTGCTCTGGATCACGGCAGGCGCTTCAGCCGCTACGGTCTCGGCCGCGCTGCTGCGCGCTTCGATCCATGCGCGGATATGGTCAAGCCCGAACCAGCCGCCCGCGGCCACCAACACGGCCACCAGCGCCAGCCAGACCCAGCGGCCGCCGCTGCTGCCCGAGCGGAAGCGGTTGCGGTCGTCGAAGGCCGCATTGATGCCGCCCTCGCGCTGCCGGGCAATTTCCGCCACCTGCGCCACCGGGCGCGGCTGGAAGCATGCCAGCAGCGGGTCGATGTCGACATGCAGCATGCGGGCATAGGCACGCATCACGCCCTTTGCGAAGGTCACGTCGGGCAGTGCCTGCAGGTCGCCGGCCTCGATCGCACGCAGCTTGCCTGCAGCCACCTTCAGCCGCGCGCTGACGTCTTCCACCGACATCCGCTGCGCCTCGCGCTCGCGCGCCAGCGCTGCGCCGATCTCGCGCGCGGCAGCTTCGCGTTCTCCTTCGTGCGCGCCCCCGCCGACTTGTTGCGTCGGTACGGCCTGGCCTGCGGCGCGGTCGTGCTCACTCATCCCATGCTCCTTGTTCGTAGGCGGTCAACTCACGCGAGTCGGGGAAGCGGCTGCGCAGTTGCGCCCCGAGCGCATCCTGCGTGCGGCTGTCGCCCTGACGGTGGGCAATGCGCGCTCCCAGCCAGAGGGATTGCGCATTGACAAATTGGCTGCTGTTGACGCGCTGGACATACTGCCGGGCCTGCGCGAAGTCGCCGCGCCGGTAGAAGACCAGCGCGAGGTTGGTGTTGGCCACCGGGTTGTTGCGGTCATGGCCGAGCGCGGCCTTCAGGTTCTTTTCCGCTTCGGCGCTGTGGCCCTGGCGCAGCTCGCACGCACCCAGGCTGATCAGCGGCTTGGCGGGGCCGCCTGCGGACGGCGCCGACATCGCGCGCTGCAGCATCGGCACGGCCTCGCCGTAGCGCCCTTCCTGGCACAGGAACCAGCCGTAGTTGTTGAGCAGGTCGCCGTCGTTGGCACGCATCGACACCGCCGTGCGGAAGCTGTCGTCGGCCAGCGTCCGCTCATTCATGTTCATGTAGATCAGCGCGCGCACATGGTAGGCGTCGGCGAGCGCCGGATCGATGGCAATGGCCTGCTTGATCTCGTCAAGGGCGACCGCGTTCTGGCCGGCCTCCAGATAGTTGGTGGCCAGCTGCAGCCGGATGCCGGCGCGGCGCCTTGCATCGGTCTGGTCGGAAGCGGTCTGGGGATCCTGCGCCGGCGCATGCGGCAGCTGGCAGCCGGACAACATCAGCAGCCCCAGCAGGGCCGCAGCGATCAGACGGATCATGCAGGGCGAACCTCCCGAGGCTGGCCGGAAGCAGTGACCGGCACCAGTGGCGTGATCTTGCCGAACTTGCCGCGCTCGGCCAGGCGCGTGCGGTCCTTCACTTCCCCGGCCAGCTGGCCGCAGGCGGCGTCGATATCGTCGCCGCGGGTCTTGCGGATGGTGGTCACGATGCCTGCATCCATCAGCACCTGCGCAAAGCGCCGGATCTGATCGTTGTTGGAACGCTTCAGGCCCGATTCGGGGAACGGATTGAACGGGATCAGGTTGAACTTGCACGGCACGTCGGCCACAAGCTTCAGCAGTTCCCGCGCATGCTCGACGCCGTCGTTGACGCCATCCAGCATGCAGTATTCGAAAGTAATGAAATCGCGCGGCGCGAATTCCAGGTAGCGGCGGCATGCCGCCATCAGTTCGGCCAGCGGGTACTTCTTGTTCAGCGGCACCAGCACGTCGCGCAGGGCGTCGTTGGACGCGTGCAGCGACACGGCGAGAGCCACCGGGAGATCCTTCGACAGCCGGTCCATCATCGGCACCACGCCCGAGGTGGACAGCGTCACGCGGCGGCGCGACAGGCCGTAGGCGTTGTCGTCGAGCATCAGGCGCATGGCCGGCACGACGGCGTCGTAGTTCAGCAGCGGCTCGCCCATGCCCATCATCACCACGTTGGAGATGACGCGGTCGTCCTTGGGGCCGCGGCCCAGTTGTTCGCGCATGGCGAACTCCGCCATCCACAGCTGGCCGATGATTTCACCGGTGCTGAGGTTGCGCGAAAAGCCTTGCTTGCCGGTGGAACAGAACCGGCAGTTGACGGCGCATCCCGCCTGCGAGGAAACGCACAGCGTGCCACGCGTTTCCTCGGGGATGTAGACTGTTTCCACCGCGTTGCCCTGGCCCACGTCGAGCAGCCACTTGCGCGTGCCGTCGGCCGACAGGTTGTCGGTGATGGCGGCAGGCGCGCGGATCTCGGCCCGCGTCGCGAGCTTTTCGCGCAGCGACTTGGCGAGATCCGACATGGCGTCGAAACGGCTGGCACCGTAGTGGTGGATCCAGCGTTGCAGTTGCCGCGCACGGAACGGCTTCTCGCCGAGCTCGCCGCAATAAGCGGTGAGCGCGTCCGCGTCGAGGTCGAGCAGGTTGACGAGAGCGTTCATGACGGCAAACTCAGCTTCGGTGTCAGTCTAGTCCTGGCAGCAGCGCCGGACAATCAGCGGCCGTAGACGTTCATGCCCGGGAAGAAGAATGCCACTTCCACGGCAGCCGTTTCAGCAGCGTCCGAGCCGTGCACGGCGTTGGCGTCGATGCTGTCGGCGAAATCGGCACGGATGGTGCCCTTCTCGGCCTTCTTCGGGTCGGTGGCGCCCATCAGGTCGCGGTGCTTGGCGATGGCGTTCTCGCCTTCCAGGGCCTGGATAATGACCGGGCCGGAAATCATGAAGTCCACCAGGTCCTTGAAGAACGGACGCTCCTTGTGGACAGCGTAGAACTGCTCGGCTTCGCCGCGCGACAGGTGCACCATCTTGGCAGCAACGATCTTCAGGCCGGCGGCCTCGAAACGGGCGTAGATCTGGCCAATGACGTTCTTGGCCACGGCATCCGGCTTGATAATCGACAGGGTGCGTTCGATCGCCATGAAAAACTCCGAAAAATGAAGGGGTTACAAATGGATTAAACGTGCGATTCTAGCACGAAGACTATGACCCTTTCGAGGGTCTTCCCTGCTCTGGCGTGTGTCGGGCCACCCTTGCCGCACAACCCGGCACCAAGTAGATCAAAGAGCACATTACAACCTTGTCATGCCAGGAACACGCCGCCCCGGCTAACATCCAATGTGAGCGGCACCGAACGGGCGCAAAGCATGTGCGAGGTGACTCCTGGGTTACCCCGCCCTTGCAATTCAGCCCCCCAGGTGCCACATTGACGATGGTTCCGTCCGGGTTCCATACGAATCTTCGCATCCGAAGCCTCGCAGCCCCGGCGCCTCACCGTTTTGAGACAGGAGTCACCATGGATAACAAGCTGAACACCTACGGTTTCGGCAACAGTGCGTCGACCGTCACTGACGTCGTCGTTCGCAACCGGGTCTTGCGCAACACTTACTGGCTGCTGGCCCTCTCGATGATCCCCACCGTGCTCGGCGCGTGGATCGGCGTGGCCACCGGCTTCAGCTTCATGGCGGGCAGCCCCGGCCTGTCGCTGATCCTGTTCCTGGGCATCGCGTTCGGGTTCTTCTACGGCATCGAGAAGACCAAGAACAGCAGCATGGGCGTGGTCCTGCTGCTGGCCTTCACCTTCTTCATGGGCCTGATGCTGTCGCGTCTGATCGGCGCGACGCTGCAGTTCTCGAACGGGCCGGCGCTGATCATGTATGCCTTCGGCGGCACGGCGGCGGTGTTCGGCACGATGGCCACCATCGCCACGGTCAGCAAGCGTGATTTCTCCGGCCTCGGCAAATTCCTGTTCGTCGGCGTGATCCTGCTGATCCTGGCCAGCGTCGCAAATATCTGGCTGCAACTGCCTTCGCTGATGATCACGGTGTCGGTGATCGCCATCGGTATCTTCTCGGCGTACATCCTGTTCGATGTGCAGCGCGTGGTGAACGGCGGCGAAACCAACTACATCACCGCCACGCTGGCGATCTACCTGGACGTGTACAACGTCTTCGTCAACCTGCTGGCGCTGCTGGGCATCTTCGGCGGCAGCCGCGACTGACGGCAACCTCCCCTGCCCCATGAAAAAACCGGCCTGATGGCCGGTTTTTCTTTTGGTGCATCCCGCGCAATCAGCTGCGATCGAACACCGCAATCGACTCCACGTGCGAGGTATGCGGGAACATGTTGACCACGCCCGCGCCGGCGAGGCGGTAGCCCGCCTCGTGCACCAGCAGGCCGGCGTCGCGCGCCAGCGTGGCGGGGCTGCACGAGACGTAGACGATGCGCTGCGGCAGCGCGTCGCTGCCCTGCTGCGCCAGCTCGCCCAGCGCCTTGCACACGGCCAGCGCGCCTTCGCGCGGCGGATCGACCAGCCAGCGGTCGAAGCGGCCCAGCGCGGCAATGTCCTCGGCCGTGACTTCAAACAGGTTGCGGCATGCAAACTCGGTCCTGGCCGCCAGCCCGTTGTATTCGGCGTTGGCCAGCGCACGCGTGGTCAGCGTTTCGCTGCCTTCGATGCCCATCACCGACTTGCCCTGCGTGGCCAGCGGCAGCGTGAAGTTGCCGATGCCGCAGAACAGGTCGAGCAGGCGGTCCTGCGGCTGCGCGTCCAGCAAACGCAGCGCGCGGCCGATCAGCACGCGGTTGATCTGGTGGTTCACCTGGGTGAAGTCAGTCGGCTTGAACGGCATGCGGATACCGAATTCCGGCAGCGTATAGGCCAGCTCGGCATCGGCCGGGTAGAACGGGTAGACCGTATCCGGGCCCTTGGGCTGCAGCCAGAATTGCACCTTGTGCTGGTCGGCGAAGGCGCGCAGCAGGTCCTTGTCGGCATCGGTCAGCGGCTCCAGGATGCGCAGCACCAGCGCGGTGACTTCCTGCCCCACGGCCAGCTCGATCTGCGGCATGCGGTCGCGGATCGACAGGCCGCCGACCAGTTCGCGCAGCGGCACCAGCATGGCCGACACATGCGGCGGCAGGATCTCGCAACGGGTCATGTCGGCCACATAGCTGCTCTTGCGCTCGTGGAAGCCGACCAGCACCCCGCCCTTCTTGGCAACGTGGCGCACGGTCAGGCGCGCGCGGTAGCGATAGCCCCAGTCCGGCCCGGCGATCGGGCGGAACACAACGTCGGGCTTCACCTTGGACAGGTGCCACAGGTTATCTTCCAGCACGCGCTGCTTGATCGCCAGCTGGGCGCGGGAATCCAGATGCTGCATCGAGCACCCGCCGCAGACCCCAAAATGCTGGCAGCCGGGCTTCACGCGCATCACCGATTCCTGCCGGACCTCGACCAGATGGGCCTGCTCATAGCTGGGCTTGCGGCGAAAGCTGCGATAGCTGACGGTCTCGCCGGGCAGCGCGCCCTCGACGAAGATCACCTTGCCGGGCGTGCCGTCCTCGTTCACCAGGCGGCCGACGCCGCGGGCCTCCATGTCGAGGCTATCGATCGACACCACGGGATCGGCCGCGGGGGCGCCAGCGTCGGCGCGGACACGGGACTCTTTTGCGGCGGAAGCAGCACCTTGATCGGCAACAGCGGCCGGGGCTGCCGGCGTTTCTTGTGGGGAGGACACGGCTTGGGACACCAGACGAAACCTGACGTATTGTTTTGCGAAAGCGGGATTGTATGCCAGACCGGGCCCGCACCGGTGGCAGCAGCCTGACGATGCGACGGAGACAGCAAATGGAACTGATTTCCTGGAATATCCAGTGGGGCCGAGGCGCCGACGGACATGTCGACCTGGGCCGCCAGGTCGACACCCTGCGCGGCATTGCCGACGCCGACGTCATCTGCCTGCAGGAGGTCACGCGCGGGTTCGGCGAACTGCGCGGCAGCCCGGGTGAAGACCAGGTGGCGGAGTTGACCGCCCTGCTGCCCGGCTACCACCTGCTTTACGCGCCAGGTGTCGACCGGCGCACCGCCGCTGGAGGGCGCAAGCAGTTCGGCAACCTGATCGCCACGCGCCTGCCGGTGCGCGAAGTCTTCCGCCACGCCCTGCCCTGGCCGGCGGACCCGCAGGTCGCCTCGATGCCGCGCGTGGCACTGGAAGCCACGGTCGAAGTCGGCACCCGGCCGCTGCGCGTGATCTGCACGCACCTAGAGTACTACTCATCACACCAGCGCGCCGCGCAGGCCGAAGCCTTGCGCACCTGGCACGCCGAAGCCTGCGACCATGCGCGCCGCCCGGGCCGCAGCGAGAAATGGCCGGGCCCGTTCACGCCCGAGCCGCGCCCGGCCGAGGCCGTCCTGTGCGGCGACTTCAACAGCAAACCCGACGATATCGCCTACCGCCGCGTGCTCGAGCCCTTTGACGATGCCACGCCGCCTTGGCGCGATGCCTGGCTGCACACGCACCCAGGCCAACCGCATGCACCGACCTGCGCCCTGTACGACAAGGAGCAATGGCCGGAGGCGCCGTTCGCCTGCGATTTCATGTTCGTGACGGAGAATCTCGCCGGGCGTATCCGGCGCTGCGAGGTCGATGCCTATACGGCCGACTCGGACCACCAGCCGATCCTGCTGTCGCTGGATCTGTGAATCCGTGTCGGCGCGTCGCCGGCGTCCTCAGTCTTCGAGGTCTTCGGCTTCGGGCGTGAGACGCTGCAGCCGGAATGCCTGCAGGTATTCCATCCACTGCTCGCCGGGCAGCTCGGCCAATGATTCCTGGACGAATTCCATTTCGACGTCGAACTCGCGCGGCGACATGCCGCCGCGCATCAGCTGGAAGCGGCAGTACATCAGGTAGGTGTTGACGACGTCGGTCTCGCAATAGGCGCGGATCTCGTCGAGCTGGCCGGCCTGGAAAGCCTGCCAGACCTTGCTGCCGTCCATCCCCATCTTGCCCGGGAAGCCGCACAGCTTGGCCAGGTCATCCAGCGGCGCGCTGGCGCGGGGCTGGTACATGGCCAGCAGGTCCATCAGGTCCAGGTGCCGCATGTGGTAGCGGCTGATGTAGTTGTTCCACTTGAAGTCGCGGCTGTCGTCCTCGCGGCCCTCGCCCATTTCCCAGTAGCGCGGCGCGGTAACGCCGTTGACCAGGCCGCGGTAGTGCAGCACCGGCAGGTCGAAGCCGCCGCCGTTCCATGAAACCAGTTGCGGACTGTAGCGCGCGATCAGTTCATAAAACTTCTGGATCAGCGTGGCCTCGCCGTCTTCCGGCGTGCCCAGCGAGCCGACGTGGAACACCGCCGAGCCGTCGCGGTGCGTGCGGCGCAGCACGCAGGAAATCGCGGCGATGCGCTGCAGGTAGTGCGGGAGAAAATCGCTGCCGGTCTTTTCGCGGCGGGCAGCAAACGCATGCTCGGCGACTTCAGCATCGCTCATCGCATCGGGATGGTCATGCAAACGGCGCAGGCCGGCAACATCGGGAATGGTCTCGATGTCGAATACCAGCACAGGAGTCATAGAACAGCGTCCTTCCTGACACCTTGCGAAGCGAAATGCCGCTTGAGCTTGACCAGCGCCTCCTGCTGGATCTGGCGCACGCGCTCGCGCGTGAGGCCCATTTCCTCGGCGAGCTCTTCCAGCGTGGCGGGCTCGATATGGTTGAGGCCGAAGCGGCGCTCCACCACATAGCGATGCTTTTCCGACAGGCGCGCCAGCCAGAGCTTCATCAGCCCTTCCAGCTCGCGGTGCGCCACCTCCTGGTCGGGGGCGGCGTTGTGCTCGTCGGAGAGGAAATCCAGGAGGCTCGAGCCGGGATCGAGATCGAACGGCGTATCGAGCGAGGTGGTATGTTCGTTGAGTGCCAGGACGTCCTGCACTTCGTCCGGCGTCTTGCCCAGCAGGTGGGCGATGTCTTCCAGGCTGGCGTCGCGCCCGTCGGTGCCACCCTTCTCCAGGTGGCGCTTGGCACGCAGCACCTGGTTGAGTTCGCGGATCACGTGGACCGGCAGGCGGACCGTGCGCGCCTGGTTCATGATGGCGCGCTCGATGCTCTGGCGGATCCACCAGGTCGCGTACGTCGAGAAGCGGAAACCGCGCGACGGATCGAATTTCTCGATCGCGTGCATCAGGCCGAGGTTGCCTTCCTCGATCAGGTCGAGCAGCGGCACGCCGCGATTGAGGTAGCCCTTGGCGATGCTGACCACCAGCCGCAGATTGCGCTCGATCATGACCTGGCGCGCGGCAAAATCGCCGTCCTTGGCCAGCGTGGAGAAATGCAGTTCTTCCGGCGCGGACAAGAGCGGCTTGATGCTGATGCGGTTCAGGTAGTGCTGGACGGTGTCCGCGGCCAGCTCGGTATGCAGCACGGTGCGGAAATCATCATGCTCGGGGGCGGCGCCGTCGGTGCCATTTTCCGCGCTCTCTTCTTCCTCGTCTTCCGACTCGTCCTCTTCGTCGTCGCGCACGGTGCGCTCGTTGTCGTCGGCAAGCAGGTCGGCCTCGCGCAGGCCCACCGAAGTGGACGTGGCGATGGGCTCGTCGGTCACGGGAATCAGTTCGGCGGCGAGATCAGGCTCGAAGCCTTCGACATCGGCGCGCGCGTCGGGATGTGCCACACCAGCCTTCACTTCCGGCTGCTTGGGACGGCGAGCCCTGCTGACGGTTCCGGAGGAGACAGTTTTCTGGCGTGGCATGAACCCTCACTGTGGCGGCAGGTACCGCATCGGATCAACCGGTTTTCCGTTCTTGCGAACTTCGAAGTGAAGCTTTACCCGGTCGGTATCGCTGTTGCCCATCTCCGCAATCTTCTGGCCCTTTCGGACCGCGGATTGCTCAGCCACGAGCACCTTGTCGTTGTGCCCGTAAGCAGTAAGAAATGTCTCGTTGTGTTTGATGATGACAAGATTCCCGTAGCCGCGCAAGGGGCCAACGTGAATCACCCGGCCATCGTCCGCGGCCAGCACCGCATCGCCCTTCTTGCCCGCAATATCGATGCCTTTATTGCCCTTGTCGTCGAATTTCCCGACCGTCTGGCCGGTTGCCGGCCAGGCCAGCTTCATCGCGCCATCGGCGACCGGCGCCGCGGCCGCGGCGGGCGTTGCCGCAGGCGCCGAAGCGGCCGCAGCCGGCGCCACCGGCGTGGCGGCCGGGCGGGCCTGGTCGATCGGCTGCGCCTGCACCGTGCCCGGCGCCACCGGCATGGTGGCCACGCCGGGCGCAGTGTTGACGTCGGCACCCGGCGGCACGATGCGCAGCAGCTGGCCGACCTCAATCTGGTTCACATTGCTCAGATTGTTCCACGTTGCCACATCGCGATACGACTGGCCGTTCTCCAGCGCGATACGGTAAAGGGTATCGCCTCGCTTGACCCGATAGTATCCGGGGGGCGCCGGTTCCAGCGTCGCGGCCGTGGCACCGGAAGTGGAGGTACGGTCAACCACGGGTGCCGGCATCGGCGAATTGGCGCAGGCGGCCAGCAGGGCCGTCAGCGCCGAGGCCGCAAAAAGTTGTCCGGCGCGTGCGAAATATTGCGATTTCACGATGTTGTGCATAGTTCGACTCAGATGGTGCCCGATTTTAAGGGCACAAAGAAAACGGCTTCAAGCGCGGTTCTGTGAAAGCGATGGCGGTTGCGCCGCTCGATCAGCAGCAGCTGCTGCGTGACGGTCTGGCCCGGCACGCCCGCCGGCGGCATCACCGCCACCGGGGCGATCAGGCGCCCGCCGATGGCCAGCTGCTCCAGCAGCGCCTCGGGCACCTCCATGCCGGCCGCGGCCAGGATGATCGCCGAAAACGGCGCCGCCTGGGGCAGCCCCAGCATGCCGTCACCGTAGTGCAGGCGCAGGTTGGGCACGCGCAGCGGCCGCAGGTTCGCCTTGGCCTGCTCGTGCAGCGGGCGGATGCGCTCGATCGAGAAGACTTCGCGCGCCACCTGGCTCAGCACCGCGGCCTGGTAGCCGCAGCCGGTGCCGATCTCGAGCACGCGCTCCAGCGGCGCGTCGGCGCCCAGGCCCTCGCGCAGCAGCTCGATCATGCGCGCCACCACCGATGGTTTGGATATGGTCTGCTGGTGGCCGATCGGCAGCGCGGCGTCCTCATACGCCTGCGATGCCAGCCCCGGCTCGACGAACAGGTGGCGTGGCACGGTGGCGATGGCCGACAGCACGCGCTCGTCGCGGATGCCCGCGGCACGCAGCCGCGCCGCCAGCGCCGCGCGCGCGCGCGCCGAGGCCATGCCGCCGCCGCCCGCGGTGGCCGCCGAGGCGCGTTGCTCGACCGCGCTTGCAGGCACCGGCGCGGGCGCCGGTGCGGCGGTGCGAGGCAGGCGCGGCTTGGCCGGCTTGGCTGGCGTGGGTGTGGGCGCGGCCGGCCGCGGCGTGCCCACGGCAGGCATGCCGGCAGTGCGGGCCGGTGCAGGCTTGCGCTCGACTACGGCATCGAGCGGCAGCGGAAACTTGTTGCGACGGGGCGTGGAACTCATCGGGGGCGCGACACTGCGGATCGGTGGCCTACTTCAACCACTGGTCGAGCGCGTCGAGCTGCCCGCGGTGCGTCAGGTCGAGCTGCAACGGCGTGAGCGAGACATAGCCGGCCGCGGTTGCATGGAAATCGGTGCCCTCGCTGGCATCGCGCGCATCGCCCGCCGGGCCGATCCAGTAGTTGGTGTCGCCGCGCGGATTGACCTGCGTGATCACCGGCTGCGACGGATGACGCTTGCCCAGGCGCGTGGCGCGGTAGCCCTTGATATGTTCGAACGGCAGGTTCGGGATATTGACGTTGAGCAGGAACGGCTCGGCCGGCGGCGTGCCAATGATGCGCTCCACCACGGTGCGCGCCACGCGTGCCGCGGCGTCCAGGTGCTCCCAGCCCTTGTCCACCTGCGAGAAGGCGATCGACGGAATGCCCAGCAGGTAGCCCTCGATGGCGGCGGCGACGGTGCCGGAGTACAGCACGTCTTCGCCCATGTTCTGTCCCTGGTTGATGCCGGACACCACCAGGTCGGGTTTTTCTTCCAGCAGGCCCGTCAGCGCGATATGCACGCAGTCAGTTGGCGTTCCGTTGACGAAGCGAAAACCTTTTTGCACGCCTTCGCGCGCTTCGTAGATCGACAGCGGCCGCTGCAGGGTCAGGGAGTTGGAGGCACCGCTATGGTTCTGCTCCGGCGCGATGACCGTGATCCGGCCCAGCGGCGCGAGCGCGGCATGCAAAACGGCCAGTCCCGGCGCGAGATAACCGTCGTCGTTGGCGAGAAGGATATGCATGGCGCGATTGTACCTGAGCGCGCGCGCGCAAGCGGCCCGCGCGCCGCCCTGAAAGCACGTTTCTGACGCTGTATGCAGGCCGCAAATAACCACCTCCATCGCTTGGGCATGGAACAGAACGACCGTGCTATTTCTGCGCTACACTTGCCCTGCCCGCCCGCATAAGCTTGACTGGCGTGAAATGCCACCAACATCACCGGAGACAAGATGAAAGCCGTACTGTGCAAAGCCTGGGGCCCGCCCGATTCGCTGACCATCGAAACCCTGCCCGACCTGGTGCCGGCCAAGGGCGAAGTGGTCATTGACGTCAAGGCGGCCGCCGTCAACTTCCCGGATGTGCTCATCATCCAGAACAAATACCAGGCCAAGCCTGCCCTGCCGTTCAGCCCGGGCTCGGAGCTGGCCGGCGTGGTCAATGCGGTGGGCGAAGGCGTCACCCACGTCAAGCCTGGCGACAAGGTGATCGCCTACCTGGGCAATGGCGCGTTCGCCAGCCAGGCCAAAGCGCCGGCGGCGTCGGTGGTGCCGATGCCTCCCGGCATCGACTTCGAGACCGCGGCGGCCTTCACGCTGACCTACGGCACCTCGCACCACGCGGTCATCGATCGGGGCGAGCTGAAGGCCGGCCAGACCATGCTGGTGCTGGGGGCGGCCGGCGGCGTGGGCCTGGCGGCAATCGAGATCGGCAAGGCCATCGGCGCGCGCGTGATCGCCGCCGCCTCGACCGACGAGAAGCTGGCGGTGTGCAAGGAGCACGGCGCCGATGCGCTGATCAACTACAGCACCGAAGACCTGCGCGAGCGTATCAAGGCGCTGACCGACGGCAAGGGCCCGGACGTGATCTACGACCCGGTGGGCGGCATCTATGCCGAACCGGCCTTCCGTTCGATCGGCTGGCGCGGCCGCTACCTGGTGGTGGGTTTTGCCAATGGCGAGATCCCCAAGCTGCCGCTGAACCTGGCGCTGCTCAAGGGCGCCTCGCTGGTGGGCGTGTTCTGGGGCGACTTCGTGCGGCGCGAGCCCAAGGCCAACCAGGCCAATATGGCGCAGATGCTGGGCTGGATGAAGGAAGGCAAGATCCGCCCGCATATCTCGGCGCGCTATCCGCTGGAGCAGGCCCCACAGGCGCTCAAGGACATGGAAGCGCGCAAGGTCACCGGCAAGATCGTGATCGTGCCCTGAGCGGCACGCACGCCGGCGGCGCGCTCTGCCCGCCGGTAAAAGAAGGGCGCAAGGCGTGCGGCTACGCCCTGCGCCCGGCTGAGGCAACGCGCCTCAACCTGCCAGCCGCCGTGGATGGCGCACACCCATGCGCCAGGCGGTGGGCAGTTCCCAACAGGCCAATGAGGCCATTCCGGCCATTCAGGCCGCCGTTCCCTCAGAAGCGATGCTGCAGGCCGGCCATGACGCCAGTCTGGTTGTTGGCGAAGCCGACCAGGTCGCGCGAGACGCTGACGTTCTGCCCGTTGCGCGCATCGGCATACCCCACCGACAGGTAGGCCGCCGTGCGCTTGGACAGCGCGTACTGGCCGCGCAGCGAGAACAGGATCGCGTCGGCATTATTACCGCCCTTGATGTTCTGCTTGTAGACCGCGCCGTACAGCGTGAAGGCCGGCGTGAAGTCATAGCTGGCGCCGCCCCAGTACATGTCACTGCGGTCCGTCGCCGCGCCGGTGGTGAAGGTGCGCTTGTAGTTGCGGTAGCCGGCAAACAGCTTCAGGTCGCCGAAGTCATAGCTGGCGCCGGCATGGATGCCCTGGATGTAGTCGGTGCTGTCGGCCGGCGTGGTGCTGCTGCCGGCGCCGTTCTGGCGGTCCCAGGTGGCGGCCGCGGCAAAGTTGCCGGCGCTGTAGCCCACCCCCAGCGCGTACTTGGACGAGCTCTTGAAGTCCCCCGCCACTTCGCCCATGGCCACGGTCGCGCCCAGCTTCAGGCCGCCAAAGCTGCCGTCGTAGCGGACCGCGTTCGAGGCGCGCGAGAACAGGCCATCCTTGCGGCCGCCGGTCGCGGTCGACGAGGTCGCCCACGAATAGGCCGGCGCGTAGCCCATCGGGTCAAACGGCAGCATGAAGTCGTAGGTCGTGGTGAAGGTGCGGCCCAGCACCACCTGGCCGTAGCGGCTTGCCAGGCCCACCGTGGCACGGCGGTCGAACAGCGTGTTGTCGGTGTCCAGCTTGCCGGTGTCGATGGCGATGCCGCTTTCCAGGGCGAAGATCGCCTTCAGGCCGCCGCCCAGGTCTTCGCTGCCGCGGATGCCCCAGCGCGAGGTGTTCTTGCCGCCCGAGGTCAGCTTGACCGCCGAGCCGTCCGGGCCCGCGTGGCTGACATATTCGATGCCGGCGTCCACCAGCCCATACATCGTCACGCTCGATTGGGCGGATGCCGACCCGGCTGCAGCCAGACCCATCGCTGCGAATGCCATTGCCGTACGCTTCATGCCATCTCCTTGCTTGTGCTTGTTGTGTGAATCGTTAGCCGGCCGGATGGTAGGGGACGCGCACTTTCAGTTCGCTTTCGGAATGCAGGCTTTTCGCGGGCGCGGCGCCGCTGCGGGGTTGGTGGTTTCCCTAACTTCTAAGCGGGCGCACTTCCCTGTATCTGTCTGGCCTCGGCCGTTCCGGCCGTTTTTCTGTATTGCCGCCTGACTGCCCTGCCCCATGCGTATCCTGCTAGCCGAAGACAATGTGATGCTGGCCAATTCCCTGAGCCAGGCCCTGGGCCAGGCCGGCTTCACGGTCGACTGCATGCACGACGGCCGCAGCGCCGACAACCTGCTCAGCACGCAGGACTACGCGCTGCTGATCCTGGACCTGGGCCTGCCCGGACTGGATGGCCTGGAAGTGCTGCGCCGCCTGCGCCAGCGCCGCAACCCGCTGCCGGTGCTGATCCTGACCGCGCACGGCTCGGTCGAAGACCGCGTGCGCGGCCTGGACCTGGGCGCCGACGACTACCTGGCCAAGCCCTTCGACCTGTCCGAACTGGAAGCCCGCGCCCGCGCGCTGATCCGCCGTGCCCACGGGCATGAGAGCACGCAGATCGCCTGCGGCCCGCTGCACTACGACAGCGTCAGCCGTGCCGTCCTGCTGCACGGCGAGCTGCTGCCGCTGACCGGGCGCGAGCGCGCCGTGCTGGAGGTGCTGCTGCTGCGCGATGGCCGCGCGGTGAACAAGGCGGCGCTGTCGGAGAAGATCTTCGGCATCGACGAATCGGTCAACCCGGACGCGATCGAGATCTACGTGCACCGGCTGCGCAAGAAGCTCGACGGCAGCGGCGTGGCCATCGTCACGCTGCGCGGGCTGGGCTACCTGCTCGAAGCGCGGCCGGTGGCATGAAGCGCCCACGACAGGCGCCCAGCCTGCGCCTGCAGCTGTCGCTATGGCTGCTGCTGCCGCTGATGGGCCTGCTCGCCTTCGATGCGTGGCTGACCTATGAGCGCGCCATGTCGGCCGCGCATATCGCCTTCGACCGCACGCTGGAGGCGTCGCTGCGCGCGATGCGCGAAGGCATCCGCCTGCGCGAGGGGCGGCTCCAGGTCGACGTGCCCAACCTGGCGCTGGAACTTTTCGACGACCAGGCCGGCCCGCGCATCTTCTACCGCATCCGCGACGAGGACGGCGCCACCGTGACCGGCTACGACGACCTGCCGATGCCGGCCGAGGCGCCGCTGCGGCTGTACCGCACCGAGTTCTACGACACCATCTTCCGCGAGCACCCGCTGCGCATGGCGGCCCAGGCGCTGCCGGTGCACGACGTGGGCTCGGCGCGCACGCGGCTGGTGTGGGTGCTGGTGGGCGAGACCATCGAGCCGCGCCAGCTGGTGGCGCGCGACATCCTGATCGGCTCGCTGCTGCAGGAGCTGATGCTGGTGACGCTGGCGCTGGGCATCGTCTGGCTCGGCGTGCGGCGCGGGCTGCGGCCGCTGAACCGGCTCTCCGACACTGTGGCGCGACGCGGCACGCAGCTCGACCCGATCGAGCAGAAGGACCTGCCCGCCGAGATGAAGCCGCTGGTGCAGGCGCTGAACCAGTACATGGACCGGCTCCACGGCATGGTGCACGCGCGCAAGCGCTTCTTCGCCGATGCCGCGCACCAGCTCAAGACGCCGCTGGCGATCATCCAGGCGCAGTCCGAGCTGGCACTGCGCGAGCGCGACGGCGAACGCGTGCGCGAGCATATGCGGTTGCTGCACGGCACCGTGCGCAATGCATCCAAGGGCGTGCAGCAGCTGCTGTCGTTGTCGCGACTGGAGCCTGATGCGGGGTATATGCCCACGCTCAGGCCGCTGCGGCTCGATGCGCTGGCGCAAGGCGTGGCACTGGACTGGGCGCCGGTGGCGCGTGGCAGCGAGGTCGACCTGGGCTTCGAGCAGGAAGGGCCGGTGGAGGTCGCCGGGCAGGCCGAGCTGCTGCAGGAATTGACGGGCAACCTGATCGACAATGCGATCCGCTATGCGGGACATGGCGCCGTGGTCACGGTGCGCGTGGCGCTGGACGGCTGCGTGCCGCGACTGCAGGTGATCGATAACGGCCACGGCATTGCGCCGGCAGAGCGCGATGCCGTGTTCCGGCGCTTCTATCGCGGCGAGAGCGGGCAGGCCGTGGAAGGCACCGGGCTGGGGCTGTCGATCGTGCGCGAGATCGCACGGCTGCATGGTGCAGCAGTGGTGCTGGGGGATACGCCGGGAGGCGGGCTGACCGTATCGGTCTGCTTTGATACACCTGAGGCAGGCGCCGCAGACTGAGCGCTGCCGGCAAAGCAAAAGGGCGGCCGCAGCCGCCCTTCCCTTCGATTCGGCGCTTCCGTTCAAAGCTTCTCCGTCTCCCCGCTCTGCGGCTGCCACTTCATCAGCCGCTTCTCACCCATGCCGACCATCCAGTCCAGCACCAGCGCAAACGCCGTCAGCACCACGATGCCGGCAAACACGGTATTGATGTCGAAGGTGCCTTCGGCCTGCAGGATCAGGTAGCCCACGCCGCGCGCCGAGCCCAGGTATTCGCCCACCACCGCGCCCACGAAGGCCAGGCCCACCGAGGTATGCAGCGACGAGAACACCCAGCTGGTGGCGCTGGGCAGGTAGACATGGCGCAGCAGCTGCTTCTGGTTGGCGCCCAGCATGCGCGCGTTGGCCAGCACCACCGGGCTCACTTCCTTGACGCCCTGGTAGACGTTGAAGAAGACGATAAAGAACACCAGCGTCACCGCCAGCGCCACCTTCGACCAGATGCCCAGGCCGAACCAGACCGCGAAGATCGGTGCCAGGATCACGCGCGGCATCGAGTTCATGGCCTTGACGTAGGGGTCGAGGATGGCTGAGGTCAGCGGGCTCAGCGCCAGCCACAGGCCCACGCCCAGCCCCGCCACCGTGCCGATGCCGAAGGCCAGCACGGTTTCGATCAGCGTCACGCCCAGATGCAGGTAGATATCGCGCTCAACGATAAACCAGCTCCAGATGCGCTGCGCCACCATCAGCGGTTCGCCGAAGAAAAAGGCAACCTGCTGCGAGCGCGTGGCCACATGCCACACGCCGAGGATCACCACCAGGACGAGCAGCTGCCAGACGCGCAGCATGCCCTTGGAGTCGTTACGGAATGCCATCGTGAATTCAGGTCTTGTTGTGATGGGAAGGCTCAGGCCACCTTGAGCTGCTGGGCATAGCCCTTGAGCACTTCTTCGCGCAGCACGTCCCAGATCGCGGCGTGCAGTTCGACAAAGCGCGGATGGTTGCGGATCTCGGCCACGTCGCGCGGGCGCGGCAGGTCGATGGCAAACTCGCCGATCGGATGCGTGCCGGGGCCCGCCGACAGCACCACCACGCGGTCGCTCATGGCGATGGCCTCGTCCAGGTCGTGGGTGATGAAGAGCACGGCCTTGCGCTTGGCGGCCCACAGCTCCAGCACCTCGTTCTCCATCAGCTGGCGGGTCTGGATATCCAGCGCCGAGAACGGTTCGTCCATCAGGATGATGTCCGGGTCCAGCACCAGCGTCTGCGCCAGCGCGACACGCTTGCGCATGCCGCCCGAGAGCTGGTGCGGGTAGCGGTCGCCAAAGCCGCCCAGGCCCACGCGGCGCAGCCATTCCTCGCCCTGCTGCACGGCCTCGGCGCGCGCCACGCCGCGGAACTCCAGGCCGGCGACGACGTTGTCCAGCGCGCTGCGCCAGGGCATCAGCGCCTCGGTCTGGAACATATAGCCGGCGCGGCGGTTGATGCCGCGCAGGGGCTCGCCGAACACGCGCACCTCGCCGCTGGAGGGTTCCAGCAGGCCGGCGCCAACGTTCAGCAGCGTGGACTTGCCGCAGCCGGTGGGGCCGACCACGGAGACGAATTCGCCGGGCTGGATCGACAGCGTGACGTCCTGGACCGCGGTATAGCGCTGGCTGCGGTCATCGCGCGAGACAAAGGTGCAGGTGACCTTGTCGAGGGAAAGTGCGGGAGTGCTCATGGTGAACCGTCTCGGTCCCGCCGTGGCGGCGCCGGGGGGCGCGGCGCGGGCGGGTGATGATGGATTGGCCGTCAAGGCTTCAAAGCAAAGGCCCGCTGCGGACAGCGGGCCGATGGCATCGACGGCGAGGGTCTTACTTGTACTTCGCGTTGGCCTTCTGCACGAAGGCGTTGGTGTAGGTCTCTTCCAGCTTGACCGGCTTGCCCTTGAGCTCGGCGTCGAACTGGCTCAGCGCGTTGAACGCGGTGCGCGGGCCGTCGGCCGGCATGGTGCCGTCCGGCGAGATCGCTTCCTTGACCTTGTCCCACGCGGCCAGGTACAGCGCGCGGTCACCCAGCAGGTAGCTTTCCGGCACGGTCTTGACGATATCGGACGGGCCCGCCTTCTGCAGCCACTTGAGCGCGCGCACCATGGCATTGGTCAGCGCCTGCGTGGTGTTGGGGTTCTGCTGGATAAACGCCTGCGACGCATACAGGCAGCCCGACGGCATGTTGCCGCCGAACACAGCCTGGGTGTCCTTGAGCGTGCGGGTGTCCGAGGCGATGCGCACTTCGTTCTTCTGCGTCAGCATCGACACCACCGGGTCCAGGTTGGCCATCGCATCGATCTGGCCCGAACGCATCGCCGCCACCGCGCCGGCGCTGGCGCCCACGCCGATGAACGACACATCGGACGGCTTCAGGCCGGCCTTGGCCAGCACGAAGTTGGCCATCATGTTGGTCGACGAGCCCGGCGCGGTCACGCCGATCTTCTTGCCCTTCAGGTCGGCGATCGACTTGAAGTTTGGCATGGTCTTGTTCGACACCACCAGCACGATCTGCGGGGCGCGGCCCTGCAGCACGAATTCCTGGTAGCGCTGGCCCTTGGCCTGCAGGTTGATGGTGTGCTCGTAGGCGCCCGAGACCACGTCGGCGCTGCCGCCCACCACGGCCTGCAGCGCCTTGGCACCTCCGGCGAAGTCGACGATCTCGACGTCCAGCCCTTCTTCCTTGAAGTAGCCGAGGCGCTCGGCAATGGTCAGCGGCAGGTAGTAGAACAGGTTCTTGCCGCCCACCGCGATGGTGACCTTGGTCTTCTCGGGCTTGCCCTGCGCCTGCGCCTGGCCGAAGGTGAACCAGCCGGCCAGGAACAGCGCCAGCGCGATCAGGAATTGCTTCCAGAATTTCTTGTTATACATGCGAGATCTCCTACCCGTGTGGACTGGCGCTGCGGCTAACATGCGCTCGAAGGGGGGCGCGCCGCGGTGCGGCAAGTTGCGATGCTACCGGATGGTGCGATGCACCGCATCGGTATCAACACCTAGCAAACCCGCCAGCTTAGCGCCCTTACCTTTCGATCACCTTGCCTCAGCCCTCGCCATCATTCCGCGTGGATGTCGGCGGACTTGATCACCTTGCCCCAGCGCGCCAGCTCCGCCTTCTGGTACTGCCCCAGTTGCTGCGGGTTCATGTACTTGGCCTCGGCGCCCAGGTCCTCGGCCTTCTTGCGGAAGGCTTCGGTGCGCATGATCTTGTCGATTTCGCCGGTCAGCTTGTCGATCACCGGCTTGGGCGTGCCGGCCGGTGCGTACATTGCAAACCATGACGACACGTCCAGGTCGGGGTAGCCGGCCTCGGGCGCCGACGGCACGTCCTTCAGGCTGGGCAGGCGGGTCTTGCTGGTCACCACCAGCGGACGCAGCTTGCCGGCGGCGATATGGGCCATCAGCGGCGGCGGCGTGGTGATGGTCAGGTCCACCGAGCCGCCCAGCAGGTCGGTCATGGCCGGGCCGGTGCCCTTGTAAGGCACGTGCGTGATTTTCGTGCCGGCCATCTGGTTCAGCAGCTCGGTCGATACGTGCTGCAGCGAGCCGTTGCCCGACGAGGCGTAGTTGAGCTTGTCCGGATTGGCCTTGGCGTAGGCCACCAGTTCCTTCAGCGACTTGACCGGCAGGCTCGGGCGCACCACCAGCACCTGCGGCGCCGACAGGATGTTGGCCACCGGCGCAAAGTCCTTGACCGGGTCCCACGACAGGTTCTTGACCAGCAGCGGCGTGATCACGTGGAAGCCCGAGTACTGCAGCATCAGCGTGTAGCCGTCCGGCTTGGCCCGTGCCACCAGTTGCGCGGCGATGCTGCCGTTGCCGCCGGGACGGTTGTCCACCACCACCGGCTGGCCGAGCGCCTTGGACAGCGGTTCCGCAATCATGCGCGCCGCGATGTCGGTGGTGCCACCGGCAGCGGCCGACACCACCAGGGTCACCGGACGGGTGGGATAGGTACCGTCCTGCGCCAGGGCGACGGGCGCGAACCATGCCACACCGAGTGCCGCCAGCGTGGCGGCTACGGCCTTGCGCCGTGCGGGCACGGTGGACTTGCGTTGAAGGGCTTGCTTCATGAGGGTCTCCGTTATCTGTTGGATGTGTTGTTCTTGTCTGGGTGCCGGCTATGCCTGCCCGGCGAAATGCTCTGCCATCCAGGCCGGCGGCTGGTGCGTGCGCAGGCGCGGGCCGGCGCTCAGCAGCTGGCTGTGGATGTCGCGCCCGACCAGCGCCGGCATGCCGGCCACCACGTCGAGCAGCGCGCCCAGGCCGACGCCGGTCTCGACGCCCATGCAGTCGAACATGTGGACCAGGTCTTCGGTGCTGACGTTGCCGCTGGCACCGGGGGCGTAAGGGCAGCCGCCCAGGCCGCCGGCGGCCGCGTCGAAGCGCGTCACGCCGGTCTGCCAGGCAGCCAGGGCATTGGCCAGGCCCATGCCGCGGGTGTTGTGCAGGTGGATGGTCAGGCCGGTATCGGGCAGCGCGGCCTGGAAGGCTTCGCACAGTGCCGCAACCTGGTTCGGGTAGGCCATGCCGGTGGTGTCGCACAGCGTGATGCCGGCCGCGCCGGCCTTGGCAAAGCGGGTGGCCAGTGCCATCACCGCGGCGCTGTCGACCTCGCCTTCGAAGGGACAGCCAAACACGGTCGACAGCGAAATGTTGACCGGCACCCCGGCGCCGCGCGCCGCCTCGATCATCGCCAGCAATTGCGCTTGCGACTGCTCGCGCGTCATGCGCAGGTTGGCGCGGTTGTGCGTCTCGCTGGCCGACATCACCAGGTTGACCTCATCCGGCTGGCACGACAGCGCACGCTCCAGCCCGCGCAGGTTGGGCACCAGCGCGGTATAGCGCACGCCCGGGTGGCGCCGCATGCGGTGCATCAGTGCCTCGGCGTCGGCCAGCGCCGGAATGGCGCGGGCCGAGGTGAAAGAGGTGGCTTCGATGCGGGCAAAGCCGCAGGCCGACAGCGCGTCGAGGAAGGCGACCTTGGCGTCGGTCGGCACCACCACCGGCTCGATCTGCAGGCCGTCGCGCGGCGCGACTTCGTTGATCTCGACGCGTGCCGGACCGCGCAGGTTGGCGGCGGCGCTCATGCGATCACCTTGCGCGCGCGCAGGTCGGCAATGGCGGCGTCATCGAAGCCAGCCTGCTTCAGCACCGCATCGGTATGCTCGCCCAGTGCCGGCGCGCGGTCATGGATGGCGCCGGGGCTGGCCGACAGCTTGGGCACCACGCCCGGCACTTCCACCGTCAGGCCGCCGGCCGAGGTCACCGACTCGATCACACCACGGGCGCGGTAGTGCGGGTCTTCGGCGATGTCCTTGACGGTATAGATGCGGCCAGACGGCACCTGGGCGTCGCGCAGCACCGCCAGCGCCGATTCCACGGTCTGCGTGCGGGTCCAGGCGGCGATGGCGGCATCGATCTCGTCGACGCGCTGCACGCGGCCATCGTTCTGCGCCAGCGCCGGATCGTCGGCCAGGTCGGGCCGGCCGATAGCCAGCATCATGCGCTTGAAGATGGCGTCGCCATTGGCCGCCACCAGCACGTATTCGCCGCTGGCGCAGGGATAGGCATTGGACGGCGCGATCCCCGGCAGCGCGCCGCCAGCGGGCTGGCGCACCGCGCCAAAGGCCGAGTATTCCGGCAGCAGGCTTTCGCTCAGGTTGAACAGCGACTCGTACAGCGCCACGTCGATGACCTGGCCTTCGCCGCCGCGCGCGTCGCGCTGGTACAGCGCCAGCAGCACGCCCATGGCGCCGTGCAGGCCGGCGATGGTATCGCCCAGCGACAGGCCGGCGCGCACCGGCGCGCGGCCCGGCTCGCCGGTCAGGTGGCGCAGGCCCGCCATGGCTTCGGCCACGGCGGCAAAGCCGGGTTCATCCTTCTTCGGGCCGGTCTGGCCGTAGCCCGACACGCGCAGCATGATCAGGCGCGGGTTGTCGGCATGCAGCACATCCCAGCCCAGGCCCCACTTCTCCATGGTGCCGGGGCGGAAGTTCTCGATCAGCACGTCGGCCTCGGCGGCCAGCTTGCGCACCAGTGCCTGGCCTTCCGGCTGGCGCAGGTCGATGCAGATCGACTCCTTGTTGCGCGACTGCGCCTCCCACCAGACCGAGGTGCCTTCATGCAGCATGCGCCATTTGCGCAGCGGGTCGCCCTGCCCCGGCGGCTCCACCTTGATGATGTGGGCGCCAAAGTCGGCCAGGGTCTTGGCGGCAAAGGGGCCGGCGATGAGTTGTCCGAGTTCGAGGACGCGAATGCCCTCGAGGATCTGTTGCGCCATGGGGTGTCTCCGTACGATGCGGCTGTCTTGTTGCAGTGCGGCAAGACCAATGACTGGCGTGCCATACATTGCGTTCGGACGGAGTGTGCCCCAGCAGGGTGCCGGCCAGGAATCGGCAATCGGTGAAGCGGGCTTTCTCGGAACGCGAAAGGCCCTGGGAAATCCCTAGGAAGCGCGCGTCAGAACGGCGCCCGGTCGCCGCACAGGTGGGTGATCAGCAGCCGCGCCGACACCGTCAGCCCGGCCGGGTCGCGCAGCCCGATCAGCAGCGAGCGGCGCGCCCAGGCGTCCTGCAGCGACACCAGCGACAGCCCCATCGACTTGACGTGCGGCTCGGCCGCGATGCGCGGCAGCACGCCCACGCCCAGGCCGGCCATCACCATGCGGCACATGGCGTCGAAGCTGCGCACCTGGATGCGCAGCCGGAACGGCCGGTCCAGCCGGCTGCTCTCTTCCAGCAGGCGAGCGGCCAGCGAGGTTTCCTGCGGCAGGCTGACGAAGTCGAATTCCAGCGTATCGGCATAGTGCACCGGGCCGCGCGCGGCCAGCGGATGGTTAGGCGGCGTGATGATGACCAGCTCGTCCTGCCGGTACTCGATCGTCATCAGCCCGGCCGCGGGGGTGCGGTCGGCAAAGATGCCGACGTCGGCCCGGTTCTCGACCAGCGCGGCGACGATGTCGCGGCTGTTCTGCTCTTCCAGCTCGATGCGGATGGTGGGATGGCGCTGCATGAACGACGCCAGGTCGTCGGGCAGGAACTGCGTGATCGCCGAGGTGTTGGCGCACACCCGCACCTGCCCGCGCACGCCCGAGGCGTAGTCCGACATCACGCCGGCCATGCGCTCTACGTCCTGCAGGATGGTCAGCGCATGGTGGAAGCAGGCCTGGCCGGCCTCGGTCAGCTGCACGCCGGCGGCATGGCGGAAGAACAACGGCGCGCCGACCGCGGTTTCCAGGTCGGAGATGCGCTTGCTGGCGGCGGCCACGGCCAGGTGCGACTGGCGCGCGCCGGCCGAGATGCTGCCCTGCCGGGCCACGGCGACGAACAAGCCAAGCGTGACGAGATCGAAGCGGGCCAGGTTCATGGGGCAGGCAGGTAGGCGGAGGAATCCGGTGATCGGCGCGCGGGCACATGGGGGCTCCGGCCCCGCGCGATCGGGCTCAGAGGTTGCGGCGGTCCATCACCGCGCGGGCGATGGTGCCGGCATCGACGTATTCCAGCTCGCCGCCCACCGGCACGCCGCGCGCCAGGCGCGACACCTTGAGGCCGCGCGCCTTGAGCATCTCGCCGATGTAGTGCGCGGTGGCCTCGCCTTCGCTGGTGAAGTTGGTGGCGACGATGACTTCGCCGACCGGGCCGCCCAGCTCAGGCTCGGTGGCGCGCGCGAGCAGCCGGTCCAGGTGGATCTCGCGCGGGCCGATGCCGTCCAGCGGCGAGAGCCGGCCCATCAGCACGAAGTACTTGCCGCGGTAGGTCAGGGTCTGCTCGATCATGACCTGGTCGGCCGGGGTTTCCACCACGCACAGCACCGAGGCGTCGCGGCGGTCGTCCAGGCAGGTCTCGCAGATCTCCTGCTCGGTGAAGGTGTTGCAGCGCTGGCAATGGCGGATATGGTCCGCCGCGCCGCGCAGTGCATCGCCCAGCTTGCGCGCGCCCTCGCGGTCGTGCTGCAGCAGGTGGTAGGCCATGCGCTGGGCGGACTTGGGCCCGACGCCGGGCAGCACCCGCAGCGCTTCGACCAGTGCCTGCAGCGAGGTCGGGGACGATGCCTTCACAGTGGCGTTCAGAACGGCAGCTTGAAGCCCGGGGGCAGCGGCAGGCCCGAGGTCATCGAGCCCATCTTTTCCTGCGAGGTGGCTTCGGCCTTGCGTACGGCGTCATTGAAGGCGGCGGCGACCAGGTCTTCCAGCAGGTCCTTGTCTTCGCCCTCGGCCAGCAGGCTGGGGTCGATGGTGACGCGCTTGACGTCGTTCTTGCAGGTCATGACCACCTTGACGAGACCGGCGCCGGACTGGCCCTCGACCTCGATCAGGGCCAGCTGCTCCTGCATCTTCTTCATGTTTTCCTGCATCTGCTGGGCTTGCTTCATCAGCCCGGCGAGTTGACCTTTCATCATGATGGAATGCTCCTGGATTCGGTAAGAAATTCGGTGAAGTAGTTCGGTAAAGCAAACGCAGGCCGCGGATCAGGCAGCGCGCGGCTGGATCGAGCCCGGCACGATCTGGCCGCCAAAATCGCGCAGCAGGCCCTGTACAAAGGGGTCGGCCTCGATCACGGCCTCGGCCTGGCGCTGGCGCTCGGCGCGCGCCTCGGCATCGGCCGCCGCCGCGGTGATGGAAACCCCGCCCACCTCGCAGACCACGCGCACCGGCTCGCCGAAGTGGTCACACAGCGCCTGCTGCAGCCGCTCGGCCACGCCGTTCTCGCCCAGGGCCGCGACCGGGATGCGCAGGTGGAAGGTACGTCCGACCACCTGGGTCAGTTCGCTCTGGTAGGCCAGCTGCTGTGCCAGGCCCTTCAAGGGCAGGCCGGCGGCCAGCACCGGCCATTCGCCGGTGAAGGCAGGCGGGGTGCCATCCTCGCCCGCCACAGGCGGGCGCGGGGCGACGAATTTGGCGGACTCTGCCGGCGCCGTGGCTGGCTGCACGGGAGCGGCCTCGCGCGCCGGCTCGGCCTCGCGCGCGGGCGCCCGACCCGGCCGGGCCGGGCCGTTGCGCTGCGCGGCGGCACGCGGTGCCGGTTCGTTGAAACCGTTGTCGCGGTAGCCGGGATCGCTGTCATAGGGGCCGATGACCGGCAGGTCAGGCGGCAGCTCTTCCCACGGCGGCACGTCGCTGCCACCCGCCAACTCCCAGGGCGGCACGGATTCCGGCTCCGCCTGGCGCGCCGCGGGCTGCGCGGCGGGCCGTGCCGCCGGCGCGGACGACTGGACTGGCGACTGCATGGGCGCCTTCGCAACCGGCGCCGGCGCTGCCGGCGGGCGGCTCACGGCTGCCGCGCCGGGTGCTCGCAAGGGCTGTGCCGGCGGGCGCTGCGCGGCAGCCGGCGCTGCCGGCATGGCCGGCGGCGGCGTCTTGCGGCCGCCACCTCAGGCGGCGGAACCCTGGCGGGCAGCAGCCAACGCGGCGGCGGCGGGCGACATGGCCCCGTTGCCAGCGGCTGCGGTCGGGCGCGCTGGCGCCGCTTCAGGGGATGCAGGAACTGTGGCAGGCGCTGCCGCAGCTTCGGCCACGGGCACGGGCTGTACCGCCCGTGCGGGCATAGCGGCAGGGGCAGGAGCAGGAGCAGGCGCCGCCGCAGTACCGGCATTGACCTGCGCTGCGGCGTTGGCACCAGCCGTCGCATAGCGGGTATCAACGGGCTGGGCGGCCTCCAGCACGGCGGCGCCGCGCTGACGCACAGGCGCGGCGGCACCGCCGCCCTGCCCTTGCGTCGTGGTGGGCTCCGACGACGGCCGGAACGCCAGCATGCGCAGCAGCGTCATGGTGAAGCCGGCGTACTCGTCCGGCGCGAGCGCCAGCTCGCTGCGGCCGAGGTTGGCGATCTGGTAGAACAGCTGCACTTCCTGCGCGTCGAACACGCCGGCCAGGCGCCGCACCTCATCGGCTTCGGGCCATTCGTCCTGCACCGAGGCCGGCACGGCCTGTGCCAGCGCCACCTTGTGCAGCAGCGAGCCCAGGTCCTGCAGCGCGCCGGCGAACGACAGGCTGCGGTCGGCCATGGCATCGGCAATCGCCAGCATGGCGGCGCCGTCCTCGGCGGCCAGCGCATCGAGCAACTGCACCAGGTAGCCCTGGTCGATCGCGCCCAGCATGCCGCGCACCGCGTCTTCCGACACCTGGCCCGCGCTGTAGGCGATGGCCTGGTCGGTCAGCGACAGCGCGTCGCGCATCGAGCCGTGCGCGGCCTGGGCCAGCAGCCGCAGCGCGTTGCCGTCGTGGGCAATGCCTTCCTGCGCCAGGATATGGTCCAGGTGCGAGACGATATGCCCGGGCGGCATCTGCTTGAGGTTGAACTGCAGGCAGCGCGACAACACCGTGACCGGGATCTTCTGCGGATCGGTGGTGGCGAGGATGAACTTGACGTGCCCGGGCGGCTCTTCCAGCGTCTTCAGCATGGCGTTGAAGGCGTGGTTGGTCAGCATGTGCACTTCGTCGATCATGTAGACCTTGAAGCGCCCGGAGGTCGGGGCGTAGACCGCCTTGTCCAGCAGCTGCGCCATCTCGTCGACGCCGCGGTTGGAGGCGGCGTCCATCTCGATGTAGTCGACGAAGCGGCCGCTGTCGATCTCCTGGCAGGCCTTGCACTGCCCGCACGGCTGGGCGGTGATGCCGCCGTTGCCGTCAGGACCGATGCAGTTCAGGGCCTTGGCCAGGATCCGCGACAGCGTGGTCTTGCCGACCCCGCGCGTGCCGGTGAACAGGTAGGCATGGTGCAGCCGCTGCTGTTCCAGCGCGTGCGTGAGCGCGCGGACCACGTGCTCCTGGCCGACCAGCGTGGTGAAATCCCTGGGGCGCCATTTGCGCGCTAGAACTTGATAACTCATGGCGGCGATTGTAGCAAAAGGCGGCCCCCCTCCGGCCGCCGCCGCCCCGACCTCGCGGTCTTTATTCGCCACGCGCCGCGCGGGCCGGCTCCGGTGGCCGCAGCCCGCCAGCGGCGGGGCTCAGCCGCACTCGCCCACGTAGCCGCAATTGGCGCATTTGGCGCATCCGTCGACCTTGTGCAGGGCGTGCGCGCCACACTCTGGGCACGGCTTGCCGGTGCCGACGCCAGGGGTGCCGGGGGCCCGGGCCTGGCTGGCGAGATCCGCCCCGGCGTCCAGCGCCTGCCCCCCGCCCTCGCGCTGCGCCAGCCTGGCGGCCAGCGCCGCTACCGGCACCTGGCCGCCCTCGGCATCCAGGAAGCCGCGCTTGATCAGGATGCGCTGCAGCGCGTAGCTGAGCGCGGCCACTTCGGAGTCATGGAAGCGCGGCACCTCGGTGCCGTCCTGGCGCACCAGCGTGCCGTAGCGCACCGTGCCCTTGTCCCACACCACGTTGCGCATGTCCGCCAGCGCCTTGGCCACCGAGCCGCCCGAGCGCGCCACCATCGACAACAGCCGCATGGTCGAGGTGATCCACTGCTGGCCCTCGCTGCGCTGCCCCGCCGGCATGAAGAACTCCACCGGCCGCTCGATTTCCACCGGCTTGCCATCGGCCACGCCGGCAACGCGCATGAAGTTGACGGTCAGGTAGACGGTCTTGTGGCCCTCGTAGGTCAGGTATTCGACCTTGGAGGTCACCCCCTCCAGGTCGCCCACCGGCCGGCTGCCGAAGGGCCGCACCAGCGGGTTGTCGTCGGCCACGGCAGCGGGCGCCGCCGCCGGCGCCTCTACTGACAGCACGGCCCCCAGCACCGAATTGGGGCGATAGGTCGCCAACCCCTTCAGGCCGGCCTTCCAGGCCTCCAGGTACAGGTTGCGGAAGGCCTCGTACGGGTAGTCCTCCGGCACATTGACAGTCTTGCTGATGCTGGTGTCGATATACGGCTGCACCGCTTCCAGCATCCGCATATGGTCCAGCGCCGACATCTGCAGCGCGGTGACGAAGGCATCCGGCAACTGGGCCATGTCGGCCCCCATGTGACGGTAAAGCCGCCAGGCATGATCCGCCACCTCGAAGCTGCGGTAGGTGTTGTCCGGCATCCGCTTCTTGCGGTTGTAGGTCCACGAGAAGGCGGGCTCGATGCCATTGGACGCATTGTCGGCAAAGGCCAGTGTGATGGTGCCGGTGGGTGCGATCGACAGCAGGTGCGAATTGCGCAGCCCATTGCGCGCAATGGCATCGCGCAAGCGTTCGGGCAGACGGCCGGCAAACCCGCTCTGCAGGTAGGCGTTGGCATCGAACAGGGGGAAGGCGCCCTTCTCCAGCGCCAGTTCGGTCGACGCCAGGTAGGCATCGTCGCGCATGCGTTCCGAGATCCGCGCCGCCAGCTGCCGCGCCGGCTCGGTGTCATAGCGCAGGCCCAGCATCACCAGCGCGCTGCCCAGTCCCAGGAAGCCCAGCCCGACGCGGCGCTTGGCGTGGGCCTCGGCCTGTTGTTCGGGCAACGGCCAGAAGGTCACGTCGAGCACGTTGTCGAGCATGCGCGTGGCCACGCGCACCACCTCGGCAAAGGCATCGAAATCGAATTCGGCCTGCGGCGAGAACGGCTGGCGCACGAAGCGCGTCAGGTTGATCGAGCCCAGGCAGCAGCAGCCATAGGACGGCAGCGGCTGCTCGGCGCAGGGATTGGTGGCTTCGATGCGCTCGCAGTAATAAAGGTTGTTGTCGGCGTTGATCTGCGACAGGAACAGGATGCCCGGCTCGGCATGGTCGTAGGTGGCCTGCATGACCTGGTCCCACAGGTTGCGCGCCGGCACGCGCCGGTACACCCACTGGCCATCGTCGCGGCGATAGGCGCCCGCGGCGATCATGTCGGCACCTGGCTCGGCCTCATGCACGAGCTCGACCTCGCCGTCGGCCTGCACGGCCTGCATGAAGGCGTCAGTGACGCCAATGGAGATATTGAAGTTGCTGAGGTCGCCCCTGTCCTTGGCGTGGATAAAGCTCTCAATATCGGGATGATCGCAGCGCAGCACGCCCATCTGCGCGCCGCGGCGGGCGCCAGCGGATTCCACGGTGGCACAGGATGCGTCGAACACCTTCATGAACGACACCGGCCCCGAGGCGCGCGAATGCGTGGCCCGCACCAGCGCGCCGGCGGGGCGGATCGCGGAGAAGTCATAGCCCACGCCGCCGCCGCGGCGCATGGTTTCGGCTGCCTGCGCCACCGCCGTGTAGATGCTGGGGCGGCCTTCGCGCGGCTCCGACACCGAATCGCCCACCGGCTGCACGAAGCAGTTGATCAGCGTGGCCTGGATGCCGGTGCCCGCCGCCGAATTGATGCGCCCGGCCGGCACGAAGCCGTTTTCCTGCGCCCACAGGAAGCGTGCGCTCCAGGCCTCGCGCTGGTCCTCGGGTTCGGCCTGCGCCAGCGCGCGTGCCACGCGTTGCCTGACATCGGCAATGCTGCGCTCTTCGCCCTTGGCGTATTTCTCTATCAGGACTTCGGTGGAGATTTCCTGCGGCGCCAGGGCGCCGCGAATGATCTGGTCGTTTGCGTTCATGTATTGGCTCACCACGGTCTGGGTCGGTGAATGGTCGGGCCCCCGCGGCCCGCGTTGCCTGCGCCAGATCAAGCCGACGCATTTGCCGCGGGCAATGACCCACCATTGCAAAGGGCATTCAACGCAATTTCTCCGCGGTATCGCGGTCTGGGGTACAATGCCGCTCGGACGGGCCTCCTCGCATGGTGGCGCGGTCAACCTGGTCAGGTCGGGAACGAAGCAGCCACAGCCGTTTTCCGCCAGTGCCGAGGGTCAGGCTCGTCCACCTCACACCCCCTCCTGCTGTACCCCTCCCGCTATATCCGCCCGCACGCAGTCGCTTGCAGCGCAGTCCCTGTCACTTTAGTACAGCCGGGCCGCGATCGCGCGCGCCGCACACCCCATTTTGCGCCGATTCTGGCACCCTGTCCGGGTGCCACGCCAGCCGTCAGAACAGCGAGCCCTGCTGCGGCATTGGCGACACCGGCGGCGCCAGGCGCTCGGCGGGAATCCATTCGCCGTCCGCAGTGGCCACGCCGGCCTCGATACGCTTGCCCGGGAACATCGGCGCAATCGCGGCCGCATAGCGGCCCAGCTGCGCGCGGTAGGCGGCATGCTCCTGCGGCAGGAGCCGCAGCTTGTAGTCGACGATCACCACGCGGGCGTCGAATTCCACCAGCCGGTCGATACGCAGCAGCCTGCCGCGCGCGTCATAGAGCTCGACTTCATTGCGCGCGCTGCGGGCGTCCCCTGCCCCCAGCAACGGCGCCAGCGCCGGCGCGAGCAGCATCGCAGCCACCGCCTCCAGCGCTTCTGCCACCTGTTGCCGCCACGCCTGCCGTGCCGGCCCGGTGTGCGCGCCCGTCAGCGGGAACCAGCGCAATACGGTGTCGATCCCTGGCACGCCGGCAAAGGCTTCGGGATAGCGCGTCAGGCGTTCCAGCAAGGCATGCACCAGCTCGCCGTGGCGGGCGGCCGCGGCGTTGAAGACGATGCCGTCGGACTCGTCTTCAGCTTCCGCCTCGCCCTCTTCTTCAAGCGCGATCCCCTGCCGCGCATCCACTGCATCGCGACAGCGCAGCCGGAAGTCGGTAAAGCGCACCGGCTCGCTCAGGCGCGCGGGCATCGGGGCCTGGTCCTGCGCATCGGCCAGCTCGCCCGGATAGGCCGGCACCATCTCGCCGACGCCTGCGGCCTGCAGCCGCACATACCAGCTGCCGGCGATCTCGGCATTGCCCTCGCCCGAACCGCTGCGGCTGGCCCGGCCCTTGACCCCGCTGACCAGCAAGCCCTGCTGCGCGCGCGTCATGGCCACGTACAGCAGGTTCCAGTTCTCGCGCTCGCCCAGCGCCGCCTCTGACTCGAACAACGACGCACGCGCCAGCCCGCGCTCGCTGCGCTTGCCGTAGCCCGAGAAATGCCGAGGCACCGGCGACGACGGCGGCCAGTCGACCAGGATGCCGCCCCGGTCCGCGGCCGGCTCACTGTGGTTGGCATCGAGCAGCACCACGAACGGCGCCTCCAGGCCCTTGGCCGCATGCACGGTCAGGATATGAACCGCGTCGAGGCCGGCAAACGCCGGATCGTCCTCGGCCGGCTCCACGTCTTCGGCGCTCTCGCCCATGCCGCCTTCGTCGGGACTTTCGCCCTCGTCGCCGCGGCGGATTTCCTGCAGCTCGTCGATAAACTTCGGCAGGCTCGGATAGCGCCCGCCGTCGAGGTCCAGCGACAGCTTAAGGAAGGCATCGAGGTTGGCCAGCACCTGTTCGCGGATATCCGGCGGCGCGGCCTCGGCATAGCGGCGCCGCACTTCGCCGCCGTGGAAGATCTGGTCGATCAGGTCATGCACCGGCTGATGCGGCGCGACGCGCAACCACTGGCGCAACCGCTGCACGCCTTCGCGCAGCGCATCGGATACGTGCCCGGGCAGGCCGCCTGACTCGATGCGTGCCCACCAGCTGCCCTCGCCTTCGATCCGGGCCAGCGCCAGCAGGTCGTCGTCAGTCGCCCCCACCAGCGGGCTCTTCAGTACATGCGCGAGATCCAGGTCCGATTCCGGCGTCATCAGGAACGCCAGCAACGCTGATAGGTCCAGCGCCTCGAGCGTGGCCAGCAGGCCGCCGCGGCGCGGGCTCAGGCACGGGATGCCGGCCTCGCGCAGCGCGCGCTCATAGTCAGCCAGATGGGTCTTGCGGCGCACCAGCAGATGCATGTCGCTCCAGCGCGCGGGGCGCTGCTCGCCGCCTTCATGGACCGGCACGGTGTCGCGCACCAGGCGCAGCCACGCGGCCACGCGCCGGCCTTCTTCCAGCCGCAGCGAATCGCCGGCCTGCCGGCGCGGCTGCAGCAGCGTGTCGCGATGGGCCGAGGCGGCCTGCGCCGGTTCGTCCTCGGCGGCGCCGTCCACGGCTTCAGCGGCCTTGTCGTCGGCCTTGTCCTCGGGCTCCACCAGCGGCAGCAGCCAGACCGGTCCGTTGCCGCCGGCCAGTGCCGTGGTCTGGGTCGCGTACAGCGGATAGCGGCCCTCGGCGCGCGCGCTGTCGAACACGGCGTTGACCCAGTCCAGCACTTCGGCACGGTTGCGCCGGGTGCGGTTGGTGCGCAGCACGGTGGCGCCGAACGCATCGCGCAGCATCTCGCCGGCCGCGCCGAACAACCGTGCATCGGCGCGCCGGAAGCGGTAGATCGACTGCTTGGGATCGCCCACCAGGAACACCGTCGGCCGCTCGCCCAGGCCCGCATAGCCGGCCAGCCAGCCCTGCAGGATGCGCCACTGCAGCGGGTTGGTGTCCTGGAACTCGTCGAGCAGCAGATGGCGGTAACGCGCGTCGAGCCGCACCTGCAGGTAGGTGGCGGTCTCTTCGTCCGACATCAGGCGCGCGGCCTGCCATTCCAGGTCGGCGAAGTCCATCGCGCGCTGCTCGTCCTTGTGCCGCTGGTAGCGCGTCAGCAAGGCATCGCCAATGCAGAACAGCGCGCGGTTGATCGCCAGCACCGCGGCTTCGCAACAACGCGCGCTGATGTCGTCAAGCATGGCGCAGATCGAGGCATGCTCGTCCAGCAACGCATCGACCATGCCTTCGCCGCCGGCGGCCTTGACCAGCGCCGCGGTGCGCCGCAGGGAACGCGGGCCTCCGGTGGTGGTGAAGAACGCGGCGCGCAACTGCGCGAACACCCGTTCGGCGGGCTTGCCGGGCGCCGCGCCCGCTTCGCGCCACGCGGTGATCGCCATCAGCGCATCGGTGATGCGGGCGGCGTGGGTCTGCTCGGTCTTGCCGGCCGCGCCCAGGCGCAGCGCCAGCGACTCGCAGGCATCGCGCCAGCCTTCGTCGGCCAACGCCTGCAGCAGCACGTCGCCCTGGGCGTCTTCGCCCAGGCAGTCGGACAGCGCCTGTAGCGGGTCACCGCCCTCCTGCATCGCCCACCATTCGCTGCGGGCATGGAACATCGCGTCCAGCAGCGCGCGTGCCTGGAAGTCGCCCACGGTATCGACCAGCGTTTCCCAGGCTTCGCGCAAGTCGGTGTATTGCGGCGTCGCCAGCGCGCGCCAGACCGGGGCCCAGGCTTCGCGCTTCATGCGCAGCGCATCTTCGCGCAGCGCCGCGCCCGGCACGATGCCCGAGGCCAGCGGTGCGCCGCGCAGCAGCGTGCCGAACCAGCCGTGGAAGGTATCGATGGCCATGCGCCCGGGCGCGGCCAGCACCTGCGCATGCAGGCGCCGCGCACGCGGCAGCGCCTCGCGCGCGGCGTCGGGCGTCAGGCCACGCTGCACCAGCGCGGCGATCACGTCGTCGTCGCTGTCGCGCGACAGCTGTGCCAGCACCTCCAGCAGGCGGTCGCGCATTTCTTCGGCGGCCTTGCGCGTGAAGGTGATGGCCAGGATCTCATGCGGCGCGGCGCCGGCCAGCAAAAGGCGCACCAGCCGCGCCACCAGCAGCCAGGTCTTGCCGCTGCCGGCACAGGCTTCCACCACGACAGAGCGTGCCGGATCGCAGGCGGCGCGCGTGAACTCGGGCTCGGAAACGGGCTCGCCGTCGCGCTGGTAAGGCTGGACGTGGTGCGGATCGTGAGGCGTCATGATGTCAGCGCCGGCACGGCGGTGGATTCCCAGAAGCCCTTGCGGCACAGGCCGCGGGCAGTGCAATACAGGCAGGCGGAGGCATCGCCGAAGGCCGGCAGCCTGGCGCCCTGGCGCAGGCGCATGACGTCGTCGCGCATCTGCCGTTCCAGCCAGATGACGGCGGCTTCAAAATCGGGCAGGCCGACTTCGCGCTGCGCCGCCGGTGCGCCCTCGCGCGCGCCTTCGAGCGATACCCAACTGCCCGCTGCCGCATCGGCGCGCAGCAGACCGTAGAACGGCAACTGGCAGTCTTCCTCGACCTCGGCCAGCTTGCGCTTGAGGCGGGTGGCGCTCTGCGTCTTGTAGTCGAGCACGGCATGCGCCCCGCCCGGGCCCTGGTCAAGCCGGTCGATGCGCCCGGTCAGGCGCAGCGGCTGGCCGTCGGGCATCGGCAGGTCGATGCCGGCGTCGAGCTCGCCGCCGCGCCAGAACCAGCCCTCGGCCTCGCGTGCGGATTGCCAGGCGACGTACGACGGCATCACCTCGCGCCAGCGCCGGTAGTAGGCAATGGCATTGCCGTCCTCGGCCATCAGCGCGCCGAACACGTCTTCGGAAATCTCGGCCAGGCGGGCCAGGCGCTGGTCTTCCGCCAGCGTCTCGCCGCGCTCGCGGCGCGCCTGCAGGTCCTTGTGGTAGCGCAGCAGCACCTGGTGCAGGTGTTCGCCGATCTCGCGCTTTTCCAGCTCGTCGCTGACTGTCTCCAGCCCGGCCAGGCCCAGCATGCGGCCGGCGAAGAACTGGTAGGGGCAGCGGCGCAGCATGTTGTAGGCCTGCGCGCTCCAGCGCACCGGCACCAGCGCGGGCTCTGCCGCCGGCGCCGGCATGCCCTGCGGATTGGCAAAGGTCTCGTGTGCCTGCGGTGCGGCGGCGGCTTCAATGGTGACGCCCGCGCGCGCGCAGCACGCCGCCAGCCGCTCGATCCAGCCCGACACATGATGCGGCTCGCCGCGGCTGCCGTAGCGTTGCCAGGTCAGCACCACGTCGTCGTTGTTCAGCAGCACCTCGGCCAGGTCGCGCGCCTGTTGCGCAAAGCGGGCCTCGCGGTCTTCCAGGTCCAGTTCGCGCCGCATCTGGTTGGAGAAGAACATCAGCTCGGCGGCGCTGGACGGCAGTTGCGCGTCATCGCAGCCGACGATCACCACGCCCTCGAAGCGGCGCATGCGCGCGCCGTTCAGCGGCAGGATGGTGATGCGCGCCGGGCCGCTGGCCGAGGGCTCCTTGTAGGCGACCGATTCCAGCAGCGCCGACAGCATCGCGCGGAACTCGCCCTGCGACAGGGTGGCATGGCCGCCGGTCTCGTCCAGCGGCAACTCCTGCAGCCGCGCCAGCGCATCGAGCAGCTGGCTGCCGGCATCGTCCGCGGCCAGCGCCGCGCGCATGCCGAGGCCGTCGAGCATGCCGTCGAGCCGTTCCAGCCAGGTTGCCAGCGGATGCTGCGCCAGGCCGCGCGGCCAGCGCGCGGCCTCGTCGGCGAGCACGGCGATGAGCGCACGCGCGGCGCGGCGCGGCGCTTCGGCGGCATCTTCATCTTCCGCGGCAGCTTGCTGCGCGGCGGTCGGTGCGTGACCGAACAGCTGGCGCAGGCGCGCCCAGCCGCCGGTGATGCCCTCACGCCGCACCTGGCGCTCAAGCAGCGCGATGGCCGCGCCGCGCCCGGCAACCTCCGGCAGGCAGAACGGGCTCTTGAGCAGGTCCAGCAGCGCGGCGGTGTCGCCGTCGCGCACCAGCAGATCGAACCAGCGCATCAGCGCGGCGGCGGCGCGCGTGGTGGAAAGCTTCCAGCCGGTCTCGTCGCGCACCGGTGCCCCGGCGCGCGCCAGCAAGGCGCGGGCGCGCCGTGCCACCACGCGGTCGTGCGCGACCAGCGCCACCTGGCGGCGGCCTTCATTGAGCCACTGCACCAGCTGCGCGGCTGCCGCGGCGGCTTCATCCTCGAAGCGCGCGCTGCCGACCACGCGGATCGCCGGACGCTGCGGCGGCAGCGCAGGCATGGCCGGCGGGGGGGCGGCGGCTTCGGCATCGTCGGCGATCCTCGCTTCCGGCCACAGCGCCAGCAGCGTCTGGTACCAGTCGGCATCGCTCTCGCCCTGCCCGGTCCAGTCATAGCCGACCTGCAGCACCGGCACCAGCTCGGCGGCATCGCGCAGGAACGCGGCTTCAAGCGGCGTGGGCGGGGTCGGGGCAATCCAGATCACTGGGCCGCGCAGCTGCTGCGACAGCTCGCGCAAGGCGCGGCGCCGTGCCGGCAGCGGATCGTCCGGCCCCGACAGCGCCTGCCAGAAAGCCAGCACGATGCGCGCCTCTTCGCCGAGGAAGCGCTCAGACAGATGCGAGTAGGTCCGTTCCAGCGCGCCCTGCAGCAGGCCGGCGCGATCGTCGCCGTCGATCTCGTCATCGTCGCGGATGGCAGCGTCTTCGAGCCAGCGCGCGTTGAGCTCGTCGCAGATCGACAGCAGCGTCTGCGACAGGCCCCATGCGGCGGTCTCGTTCTGGGCGCCGAAGGCGCGGCGCAGCCAGTCCTGCCCGCGCACCGCCTGCTGCACGGCCAGCAGGCGCGCGGCCGGGCTGCGCACCGGGGCGCCCTCGGGCGGCAGGTCGAGCAGCCAGTGGCCCAGCGTCAGCACGCGCGGCAGCAGCCGCGGGCGGCCCGCCGCACGGGCGGCGGCGTCCAGTGACTGGCGCACGCCCGGGATCTGCGCGGCGGTGGGCACGACCACGTGCCCGCCCGCCTCCGGCGCGCCGCAGCGGTCGAGGAAATACCAGGCAGCGGTGGCCGCCTGGTCGAGGAAATCAGGGCCAGGGCGAAAACGTAGCGACGTCATGGGCGCGTGGGGCGCAGCCCGGAATGGCTGCGCGAACTGCGTCGGTCGGCGAAAGCGTCAGGATGCAACGGAAACAATACGGGCGCCGCCGGCCTGAGCGGCTGGCGGCAAGTGCGATGCGGGACAGGCGCAGCCGGCTCAGTCCGAGCCGCTTTCCAGCCGGGCGCGGATCTCGCGCGCGGTCTCGAGCAGGCCCTCATAGCCGGAGCGCGCATGCTCGGGCAGGTCCGGGTCGCCCACCAGGGTACCGAGGGTCTCGATGATGCTGTAGACCAGGCCGCGTGCGGCACCGCTGGCGATGCTGTTGGTCTCCACGGCGCTGCTGATATGGTCCAGCGCATCGCTCAGGTGGTCCACGTCCGGCGCCTGGCCGGGCTCGGGCTGCGAAGGCTTGCGGGGATCGGTGTTCATGTCGATGACCTAGTCAGTGGCGCAGGATGCAAGATTGGCCCGCTGGCGCCGCCTGCGAACCGCTTTCTATTCTACGCGCACGCCACTCGCATCCGGCACCGCGACGCACGCATAAGTGCATTCTATGACACACCCTTTCGCGTGCCGCGAGCGATTGCCCGAATCTCTCGGCGCCATAGAAAATAAGCATTTCAATGAATCCCCCGATTGCAGCAGAATCATTTCCGTGCCGGCGCCCTTTCGAGTGTTTGCCAGGCCGGTCTTGAAAATCGGCAAACTGGTAACATATCGGCAGCACCGGGCGCGGCAGCGGCCCCCACAGCCTGTTTGCGGGCTGCGGAGGCGGCCCGACGGGTCCGCGCAATCTCGTGTAAGGTAACGGTTCGGCCCTCCGAAGTCTCCAGCCTTCAACATAAACAGAGCGAAACCAGAGGTTTTCCGCCATGAGCGAACAAATCAAGTATGTGAGCGACGCCTCCTTCGACGCTGACGTCCTCCAGTCCGACAAACCCGTCCTGCTCGATTTCTGGGCGGAATGGTGCGGCCCCTGCAAGATGATCGCGCCGATCCTGGACGAAGTCGCCAAGGACTACGGCGACAAGCTGCAGATCGCCAAGATAAACGTCGATGAAAACCAGCAGGTGCCGGCCAAGTTCGGCATCCGCGGCATCCCGACGCTGATCCTATTCAAGAACGGCGCGGTCGCGGCCCAGAAGGTCGGCGCGCTGTCCAAGTCGCAACTGACCGCCTTCCTCGACGGCAACCTGTAAGCTGCGCGCCGGGACCTGACCCACGGTCCCGGTTTTGTCACGATCCGACGTGCGTGCGCCACATCCTGGCGCGCCGGTCGGATTGTGCTAAGATGCCACCAACAACTCCCCGAGCGTTCGCTCATTTCCCCCCTTCCCTTTAGGTCTCGCCCGTCCGGGCCCATCTGTACCCCTCGTCTATGCACCTGACAGAACTCAAATCGCTTCACGTGTCTGCGCTTCTCGAAATGGCGGCTACGCTCGAGATCGACAACGCACAGCGGATGCGCAAACAGGAACTGATGTTTGCGATCCTGAAGAAGCGCGCCAAGATGGGCGAAACCATCTTTGGAGACGGCACGCTGGAGGTGCTGCCCGACGGCTTCGGCTTCCTGCGCTCGCCCGAAACCTCGTATCTGGCCAGCACGGATGACATCTACATCAGCCCGTCCCAGATCCGCCGTTTCAACCTGCACACCGGCGATTCGATCGAGGGTGAAGTGCGTACGCCCAAGGACGGCGAACGCTACTTTGCACTGGTCAAGGTGGACAAGGTCAACGGGCAGCCGCCCGAAGCGGTCAAGAACCGCATCATGTTCGAGAACCTGACGCCGCTGCATCCGAACCGGCCGCTCACGCTCGAACGCGATATCAAGGCTGAAGAAAACATCACCGGCCGCATCATCGACATGATCGCGCCGATCGGCCGCGGCCAGCGCGCGCTGCTGGTGGCATCGCCCAAGTCCGGCAAGACCGTGATGCTGCAGCACATCGCCCACGCGATTGCCAACAATCATCCGGAAGCGGACCTGTTCGTGCTGCTGATCGACGAGCGCCCGGAAGAAGTGACCGAGATGATGCGCTCGGTGCGCGGCGAAGTGGTTGCGTCGACCTTCGACGAACCGGCCATCCGCCACGTCCAGGTTGCCGAAATGGTGATCGAGAAGGCCAAGCGCCTGGTCGAACTGAAGCGCGACGTGGTGATCCTGCTGGACTCCATCACCCGCCTGGCGCGTGCCTACAACACCGTGGTGCCGGCCTCGGGCAAGGTGCTGACCGGTGGTGTGGACGCCAACGCGCTGCAGCGCCCGAAGCGCTTCTTCGGTGCCGCGCGCAACCTGGAAGAAGGCGGTTCGCTGACCATCATCGCCACCGCGCTGATCGAAACCGGCAGCCGCATGGACGACGTGATCTATGAAGAGTTCAAGGGCACCGGCAACATGGAAGTGCACCTGGAACGCCGCCTGGCCGAGAAGCGCGTCTACCCGTCGATCAACCTGAACAAGTCGGGCACGCGCCGCGAAGAGCTGCTGATCAAGCCGGAAATCCTGCAGAAGATCTGGATCCTGCGCAAGTTCATCTCCGACATGGATGAAGTGCAGGCGATGGAATTCATCATGGACAAGATGAAGGCCACGAAGAACAACGCCGAGTTTTTCGATATGATGCGCAGAGGCGGCTGAGCCCTCGCTGCAGCATCGCCGCAAGGCGGACAGGAAGGCGTGCCCCGGCACGCCTTTTTTGTTGCCCGATCGTTTTCACAGCGCACGGCGCTACGCCCATGCTCGGCAAACTGACCTCATTCCTGCGCACCCGCTCGCGGGCCCGCAAGCTGGAGCACTACGCCATCCCTGATGCGCTGTGGACGCGCACGGTCGCCACGCTGCCGTTCGTGCAGCGCTACGGCAGCGAAGACCTGGCGGCGCTGCGCGAGCTGGCCACGCTGTTCATCGCCGACAAGGAATACTCCACCGCGCACGACCTGCCGCTGGCCGACGACATGGTGGCGAGCGTTGCCGTGCAGGCCTGCGTGCCGATCCTGAAGCTGGGGCTGCCGTGGTACCGGGGCTGGCATGGCATCGTGCTCTACCCGGGCGAGTTCATCATCCGCCGGACCGTGCAGGACGAGATCGGCCTGGTGCACGGCGTGGTCGAGGAAGCCAGCGGCGAGGCCTGGGAGCACGGGCCGGTGATCCTGTCCTGGCCCGACGTGCACAGCCCCGGGGCCGGCATCGACAGCGACCACGAACTGCCGGCCGATACCTACAACGTGGTCATTCACGAGTTCGCCCACAAGCTGGACATGCTCGACGGCGAGCCCGACGGCGTGCCGCCCTTCTCGCGCGTGCTGCACCCGGGCATCGACGCGGAAGCCTGGGCCGAGACCTTCCTGACCGAGTACGACCGTTTTGCCGAGGCCTGGGACGCGCGCGACGAGGCCGACTGGGAGCATCCGGAGCGGCTGCCGCCGGCGCTGCGCATCATCGACCCATATGGGACCGAGGCGCCGAGCGAGTTCTTTGCCGTGACGTCAGAGGCATTTTTTGTCGAACCAACCGGGCTTGCGCGACACTGGCCGGTTGTATACCAGTCGCTGGCCGCCTTCTATCGCCAGGACCCGGCCTCCATGTGATGTTTTTGCCGCATTCCTGCGCAACACTTTCTGTGCCACACGTGGCGCAGGCTCTTCCCCAAGTATTTGTTTTTCTGCCATAATCCCAGTTTGCCCGTTACCGGCAAGTGGTTCGTTCGTCGCCGCGCCATGCACGCTCTCGCCCTCGGCAGAGAACAGCGGATTGCAACGGACTGGCTACCCAACCAGAAAGGACTCATCATGAAAGAAGGCATTCACCCGAATTATCGCGAAGTCGTGTTCCAGGACATGTCCAGCGACTTCAGCTTCATCACCCGCTCGACCATCCAGACCAAGGACAAGATCGTGAAGGACGGCAAGGAATACCCGCTGGCCAAGATCGAAGTCTCGTCGGAATCGCACCCGTTCTACACCGGCACCCAGAAGATCATGGACACGGCCGGCCGCGTGGAAAAGTTCCGCCAGAAGTTCGGCAACAAGCTGGGCAAGGCTGCGAAGTAATCGCTTTCAGCGAACCCCGCTTCGCAAGGCCTGCGGACAGATGCTCCGTGGCCTGTGCGAAACAGCAAAGAGGCAGCATCGGCTGCCTCTTTGCTTTTGTGCCGGACCATGACCGGTACCGCTGCATTCATTGGATTTACCCCACACCCCGTGAGGCTTCCACGCCATGCCACGGCCCGCGCGGCCGCCGCATGCGCGATACTGTGGCCTTCGCGCCATTGCGCCACGGCCCGACCTGAGCATCGATGCGTCAAGCCAATACCTCACCCGTCCAGTTGACCGCTGCCGCGACCGGCGCCTTGCCGCGCGCGCTGCTGCTGGCGATCTGCATCATCTATGGCCTGGTCGGCCTGTTCGGCCGCGACCCCTGGAAGAACGAGGACGCCGCCGGCTTTGGCGTGATGTGGCAACTGGCCACCGGCAACCTGCACGACTGGCTGATGCCGAATATCGCCGGCCGCCCGTACAGCGAGGACGGCCCGCTGGTGTTCTGGATCGGCGCGCTGATGATTCGCGGCTTCGGCAACTGGCTGGGCGCGGCCGACGCCGCGCGGCTGGCCACGGCGTTGTTCTTCTTCGCGACCTGCGCCTGCATCTGGTACACCACCTACCTGCTGGGCCGGCGCGACGAGGTCCAGCCATTTGCCTATGCCTTCGGCGGCCAGCCCAATGCGCGCGATTACGGCCGCACGCTGGCCGACGGCGCGCTGCTGATCTTCCTGGCCTGCGTGGGCCTGGCCATGCGCGGGCACGAGACCACGCCGCAGGTCGGCCAGGTCGCCTTTATCGCACTGGCCCTCTACGGCATGGTGCGCAGCCTCGACAAGCCCATCCAAGGCAGCCTGGCCTATGGCGCCGCGCTGGGCGGGCTGGCACTGGCCAGCGGACCCATGCTGCCGCTGGCGCTGCTGGGCGGCAGCGCGGTCTGCGCGCTGGTGTGCAAGCCGCTGCCGTGGCGGCGCCTGGCCGCCATCGGCATCCCGCTGGCGCTGCTGACGGTGTCGGCGTGGCTGGCGGCCGCCTACTTCGGCGCAGCTGACCGCGACGAGGCGGTGACCTTTATCCGCGAATGGTCGCGCTATGACCGCCGCAGCTACGGTTCGCCCAACATGGCGACCTTCGGCTTCAATATGCGCAACCTGTTCCTGTACACGTGGCCGGTCTGGCCGATCGCGGGCTGGGCCTGGATCGCGTGGACCGGCATGCGCCGCGCACCCCATGTGGCGGCGCCGCTGGCGCTGCTGCTGCCGGTGCTGGTGCTGCTGTTCCTGCAGCGCAGCGCCGGCGACGTGCAGTTCATCCTGCTGCTGCCGCCGATGGCCGTGCTGGCCGCATTCGCGCTGCCCACGCTGGCGCGCGGCGTGATCAACGCGATCGACTGGTTCGCGCTGCTGTTCTTCACCATCTTCGGCGGCACGGTCTGGTTCATGTGGATCGCCAAGACCACCGGCTGGCCGCCGCGCATCGCGCGCAATGTCTTCCGCCAGCTGCCCGGCTACCAGCATGAGTTCACCATCGCCGCGGTGGTGTTCGCGCTGGCGGCCACGGTCGCGTGGGTGCTGATCGTGCGCTGGCGGCTGTCGCGCGCGCCCAAGCAGATCTGGCGCCCGGTGGTGATTTCCGCCGCCGGCACCACCCTGATGTGGGTCATGGCCATGACGCTGTGGCTGCCCTCGATCAACTACGGCAAGACCTACCGCGACGTAGCCCAGGCCGCGGCGATGGCGCTGCCGCCTGCCTACCAGTGCGTCCAGCCGATCCGCATGGGCGATGCGCAGCTGGCGTCGTTTGCCTATTTCGGCCGTATCCGCTTTGGCGGCCCCAACGACGGCTGCGACGTGCTGCTGCGCCATGACTCGGTCGACTATGGCGAGCCGGGCAATATCTCGCATTTCGAGTGGCGGCTGATCTGGGAAGGCCGCCGCCCCGCGGACCGCGACGAGCGCTTCCGCATGTATCGGCTGGTCGATACCGCGCGCGCCGTCCATCCGCGCCCCGACCTGCCGCGGCGCCGCCTGCCGCGCCAGCCCTGAGCCCTTTCCGGCATCACCACCACCGCAGCGCCTGTCGCGCCATCGAACCATTCCGGCCGCAGGCGGCTGCGGGGCTGACCATCCAGCCCTGACCAAGCCTGCCGAGCCCTGAATGACCCTGTTCCAAGACCTTCGCCGTATCGCCAGCCTGGCCGGCCCAGTGCTGGCCGGCCAGCTTGCCGTTATCGCCTTTGGCGTCATCGATACCGTGATGGCCGGGCGCGCCTCGGCGACCGACCTGGCCGCCGTGGGACTGGGCGGCTCGATCTACGTCACCATCTATATCAGCCTGATGGGCGTATTGCAGGCACTGTCACCCATCGCCGGGCAGCTCTATGGCGCCGGCCGCATCGCGGCGATCGGCGCCGAGGTCCGGCAGGCCGCATGGCTGGGCGCCGCGCTGGCGATTCCGGGCGTGCTGCTGCTGGCCTTCCCGGCCCCGCTGCTCGCTTTCGCCAAGGCGCCGCCCGAACTGGTCGAGAAGGCCACCGCCTACCTGCATTTCGGCGCCTTCGGGCTGCCGGCGGCGCTGGGTTTCCGCATCTACTCGGCACTGAACAATGCGCTGTCGCGCCCGATCATGGTGACGGTGCTGCAGATCGGCGGGCTGGCGCTGAAGGTGCCGCTCAATGCCTGGTTCATCCACGGCGGCCTGGGCGTGCCGGCCATGGGCGGACCCGGCTGCGGCCTGGCCTCGACGCTGATCAGCTGGACCTGGTGCATCGCCGGGCTGCTGATCCTGCGCTACGGCGGCGCCTATCACCCGCTGCGGATCTTCAGTACCTGGAGCTGGCCGGCTGCCGCGCCGCTGCGCGCGCTGCTGCGACTGGGCGTGCCGATGGGCCTGACCTACCTGATCGAGATCACCTCGTTCACGCTGATGTCGATCTTCATCACGCGCCTGGGCACGGTGACGCTGGCCGGGCACCAGATCATCGCCAACCTGGGCGCGGTGGCCTACATGCTGCCGCTGTCGCTGGGGATTGCCACTTCGTCGCTGGTGGCACAGCATCTCGGCGCGCGCGACCTGGCCGGCGCCAGCCGCCTTGCCTGGCGCGGTATCCGCATGGCGGTGACGCTGGCGGTGCTGACCGGTGCCCTGCTGTGGCTGCTGCGCAAGCCGGTGCTGCATGCCTACGCGAGCGATCCCGCGGTGGTCGCGGCAGCGCTGCCGCTGGTGCTGTTCGTGGCGTTCTACCAGGCCTTCGACGCGGTTCAGGTGATGACGGCGTTTATCCTGCGCGCGTACAAGATCGCGCTGATTCCGACGCTGATCTACGCCGGCGCGCTGTGGGGCATCGGACTGGGCGGGGGTTATGTGCTGGGCTTCGGGCTGATCGAGGGCATGCCCGCCTTCACGCGCGGCGCCAGCGGCTTCTGGCTGGCCAACAGCATCAGCCTGGCGATTGCAGGCGTGCTGCTGGTGCGGTATTTCAGCCGGGTCAGCAAGGATCCGGAAAACTGACTCTGGCACTGGCCGCCCGCAAGGGCGGCGGCCAGCAATTTCAACAGCCGGAAAAGAAAAACGCCCGCTTGCGCGGGCGTTCTAATTTGGCGGAGTGGACGGGACTCGAACCCGCGACCCCCGGCGTGACAGGCCGGTATTCTAACCGACTGAACTACCACTCCATAGTCGGCGCCGACTGGAGCCTTGGCTCCGGACGACTGGCTGGGCGTTTGATTACGCCCTGCTGTTTTGGCGTCCCCTAGGGGATTCGAACCCCTGTACTCACCGTGAAAGGGTGATGTCCTAGGCCTCTAGACGAAGGGGACAGAAACTTGTTTTACAACGCGTTTTCTGTCTTGCGCTGGAAAGTCTGCCATCATAGCAGGCTTTTTCGCGCCTGGGAAACTTCTTTTCAGACGCTTCCCAAATTCTGGTGGAGCTAAGCGGGATCGAACCGCTGACCTCTTGCATGCCATGCAAGCGCTCTCCCAGCTGAGCTATAGCCCCGTATCCGGTACTGCTGGACGGTTACTGCTGGAACCACCTTCGCTGTCTGCCGCTTACCGCAGCATTTGCAGCGAAGACAGGATTATATAGCGAGTTTCGCAATGAATGCAACATTTTTTATTGCATTTGTGGCGATTAACGACATAATCCCTCACCCAAAGAAAAACCCGCATGGCGCAAACCATGCGGGTTTAGTTTTGGCGGAGTGGACGGGACTCGAACCCGCGACCCCCGGCGTGACAGGCCGGTATTCTAACCGACTGAACTACCACTCCTTAGTCGGCTGCCGCTTCAAGCTGATGCTTGAGACGACATGCTGGACGTCTGATTACGCCCTGCTGTTATGGCGTCCCCTAGGGGATTCGAACCCCTGTACTCACCGTGAAAGGGTGATGTCCTAGGCCTCTAGACGAAGGGGACAGAAACTTGTCTTTCAACACGTTCCGTCTGGAATCACCCGAATACAACCCGGATGACACCTAAATCTTGGTGGAGCTAAGCGGGATCGAACCGCTGACCTCTTGCATGCCATGCAAGCGCTCTCCCAGCTGAGCTATAGCCCCATGGTACTGCCATTTACTGCAACTTGCTGCGTTTTCGCCTGACTTAACTGCCGTTTCAAGCGAAGCCAAGATTATATATCAACTACTAATCTTTGCAAGCTCCCGTTTCAGCTTTTTTTCGCTTTCCCGTCACTTCAAAAATCAGTTCGGAGATTGCGAAGATCCTTGCGGATCCGCCAGCCCGCTTGGTCGGGGACCGCGCTGCAGGGAGAACGAGATTATGCGCAAGTCCGGCCCGGAGCGCAAGCCCCCGGCGCGGACTTTTTTACGACTTTTTATGCAGCTGCCGCCAGGCGGCGCAGCACCGTGTCACGGCCGAACAGTTCCAGCACCGCGTCGATGCCCGGCGTCTGCAGCTGGCCGGCCACCAGCAGGCGCACCGGCATGGCCAGCTTGGGCATCTTCAGACCGAACTCGGCCAACACCGCCTTGAAGGTGGCGTTGATGGCTTCGCGCTTCCATTCCGGCAGCGCGGCCAGCTGGGTGGCCAGCGCTGCCAGCGCGGGCTGGATCTCCGGGGTCAGGTGCTCGGCCTTGAGCGCGGCATCCGCCTGCGGCTCGCCGCGATAGAACAGCAGCGCCGCCTGCGCGACTTCCTTCAGCGTATTGGCGCGGTCCTTCACCAGCGCCACCACGCCGGCCAGGTCCGGCCCTTCCACCTTGCCGCCGAGCGCCTCGATGAACGGCTGCGTCAGCGTGGCCAAGCGCTGGTTGTCGCCGACCTTGATGTAGTGGTTGTTCAGCCAGGCCAGCTTCTCGGGGTTGTACTGGGCGGGCGACTTGCCCAGGTGCTCCAGGTCGAACCATTCAACGAACTGCTCGCGCGAGAAGATCTCGGCGTCGCCGTGGGCCCAGCCCAGGCGCGCCAGGTAGTTCAGCACGGCTTCGGGCAGGTAGCCCTCGTCGCGGTAGCCGGTCACGGCCATGGCGCCATGGCGCTTGCTCATCTTCTCGCCCTGCTCGTTGAGCACGGTCGGCAGGTGGGCGTAGACCGGCGGCGTGCCGCCCAGCGCGCGGATGATGTTGATCTGGCGCGGGGTGTTGTTGACGTGGTCGTCGCCGCGGATCACGTGCGTGATCTTCATGTCGAGGTCGTCCACCACCACGCAGAAGTTATAGGTGGGGGTGCCGTCCGGGCGCGCGATCACCAGGTCGTCGAGCTCGTCATTGGAGATCTCGATGCGGCCCTTGACCGCGTCATCCCACACTACGCTGCTGCCGATCGGGTTCTTGAAGCGGATCACCGGATCGACGCCCGCCGGCGGCTCGGGCAGGACCTTGCCCGGCTCGGGACGCCAGAAGCCGTTGTAGCGCGGCTTCTCGCCGCGCTCGCGCTGGGCTTCGCGCAGCGCGTCCAGTTCTTCGGTGCTCATGTAGCAGCGGTAGGCCAGGCCGGACTCGACCATCTGCGCCACCACCTCGCGATAGCGGTCCATGCGCTGCATCTGGTAGAACGGGCCTTCGTCGATATCCATCTCCAGCCAGGCCATGCTTTCCAGGATCACGTCGACCGCCTCCTGCGACGAACGCTCGACGTCGGTGTCTTCGATGCGCAGGATGAAGTCGCCCTGCATGCGGCGGGCGAAGGCCCAGGGATAGAGCGCGGAGCGGATATTGCCGAGGTGGATGAAACCGGTCGGGCTCGGCGCAAAGCGGGTGCGGACGCGTTGGGTCATGGTCAGGGGCAGAAACAAGAAAGCCCGCGCGCAGCGGCGCGCAGGCTGGTGTATGTGCAGGCCTTGCATTATACCAACGCACATCCCTCGCCCCGCCCGGCGTGCCGGCGCCCCACGGAATCATTTATGCTTGCTCCGGTCTGAGGTGATGCCGGTGATTCAGGCAATGCGATGCCAGCCCCCATGGAGGAGCGCCCGCATCACATCCCTGTATCCGCCGGTCCCACCTGGTTACTGATCCCGCTTCATGCAACGACGTCATTTCCTCGGCATCTCCGCGGCCGCCCTGCTGGCGGGCTGCTCGTTCGGCCCGCGTCCCGCGCCGCCGCTCGCCACCACCCCACCGCCCGCGCCGCGGCCCGTCAAGATCGGCCTGGCGCTGGGCGGCGGCGCGGCGCGCGGCTTTGCCCATATCGGCGTGATCAAGGCGCTCGAAGCGCAAGGCATCCATGCCGACCTGGTCACCGGCACCAGCGCCGGCGCGGTCGTGGCGGCGCTTTACGCCAGCGGACTGAATGGCTTCCAGCTGAACAAGCTGGCGCTGACCATGGACGAAGCCGCCATCGCCGACTGGGCCCTGCCCTTTGGCACCCGCTTCGGCGGCTGGCTCAAGGGCGAGGCGCTGCAGAACTACATCAACCGGCTGGTGCAGAACCGGACCATCGAGGCCATGAAGCTGCCGCTGGGCATCGTCGCCACCGACCTAAAGAGCGGCGAGAAAATCCTGTTCCGCCGCGGCAACACGGGCCAGGCCGTGCGCGCGTCGAGCAGCGTGCCCGGCGTATTCCAGCCGGTGTCGATCCAGGGGCACGACTATGTCGACGGCGGCCTGGTCGAGCCGGTGCCGGTGGATTCCGCGCGCACCATGGGCGCGGACTTTGTCATCGCGGTCAATATCTCGACCGACCCGTCGGCGCAGAAAAATGCCGGCCAGAGCGGCGTGCTGCTGCAGACCACCGCGATCATGGGCCAGTCGATCAACAAGGTGGCGCTGGCGCGCGCCGACGTGGTGATCCGCCCCGAGCTGCCCGATATGGGCGGCAGCGACTTCAACGCCCGCAACCGGGCCATACTGGCCGGCGAACAGGCCACCACGGCGGTGATGGCAACGCTGCGGCAGCGGCTGGAACAGGCCCGCCTGACGCCGGCCGGAACGGTCGCAGCGCAATAGCCCGGTAGATCACGCCCCACCAAAGCAAAAAGGACTGCCGCAGCAGTCCTTTTTGCTTGAAGCGTGCCGAAGCCTCAGCCGCCGTACAGCGATGCGCGGGCGACCTTGGGGTCGTAGCGCTTGAGCGTCTCGACCATGTCGCCGAGGCCATCGGCACCGCCCTCCTTGCCATCCTCGATGCGGCGGGCGCCGTTGTAGCGGGTCACCCAGTAAGCCGCACGCATGTCGTCGACACGGATCTTGCTGCCCGTGGACGGGGCATGCACGAACTTGTTGTCGCCGATATAGATGCCGACATGCGAGAAGGTCTGGCGCATGGTGTTGAAGAACACCAGGTCGCCCGGACGCAGGTCGGTGGCTGCCACGGTGGTGCCGACACGACTGATTTCGACAGAGCGGCGCGGCAGCATGAAGCCGAAGGTGTCCTGGAACACGTAGCGGACGAAGCCGCTGCAGTCCAGGCCGGATTCGGGGCTGTTGCCGCCGAAGCGGTAACGCACGCCAATCAGGCCCAGCGCATTCATGACCAGGTCGCCAGCCTTGCTGGCAACATTGCTGGTGGAATTCACCACCGACGACAGCAAGCCGCGCTTGCCTTCCGCATGCGAGTCCGCGGCCTGGGCCGAGGCATCGATACGGGCGTCGGCATCCTTGAATACCGTATCCGCCAGCACTCCATTCGACACAGTCGCACCGCAGGCAATGGCAATTCCGACGGCGGCATGCGCCAGGGAATGAAGTACCGATCGCTGCATTGGTTCTCCCGTTGATCGTTCCAAAACAAGCCCCGGCACAAGTCCGGGGCGGGCTGGGTATCTGTGAAATTCGCGTGAACTTCGCGAGGAATTCTTGTGAACCTGCGGGGCGAACCCTATGCAACATCCGCACCAGGCTTACCGGGCCTGTCTTGCACCGCAAACGTGCCGTGCACGATCCAATGCGTCGGACGGACCACCCCCAAAACTAGTTCTCGCGGGATGGTAAAGGGTTGTCATTCACATGTCAAAGTTCGTTACAAATTCGCCGGATTTGACTGGCGAATCAACGATATAGGCGGGATTTCGCATCTTGTTTGTCGGATTAGTCCGAGCAACCGGATGCTAGCCAGGCGGGGCCGCGGCGCTGCTGCGCCGCACACTTCCGGGTCAGGCCGCGCCGACCTGCGCCGCCGCCATCAGCTTGCGCGTATAGGGGTGCTGGGGTGCACCCAGCACCGCTTCGGTGTCGCCGACCTCGACCACCTCCCCCGCCTTCATCACGAGAACCCGATGCGCCATGGCACGGATCACCGCCAGGTCATGGCTGATGAACAGGTAGGTGAGGTTGTACTTGTGCTGCAGCTGGGACAGCAGCGCCAGCACCTGCTGCTGGATCGACACGTCCAGGGCCGAGGTGGGCTCGTCCAGCACCAGGATCTGCGGCTTGAGGATCAGCACCCGGGCAATGGCGATGCGCTGCCGCTGCCCGCCCGAGAATTCATGCGGATAGCGGCCCAGCGCGGTGCGGTCAAGGCCGACCTCGCGCAGCGCTTCGATCACGCGCTGGCGCGTGCCCTCGCGCGACAGCCCGGGCTGGTGCAGCGCCAGGCCTTCGCCGACGATCTGCTCGATGGTCATGCGCGGCGCCAGCGAGCCGAATGGGTCCTGGAACACCACCTGCATGCGCGCGCGCAACTGGCGGCGATCGTCGCGAGTGGCGGTGTCGAAGCTACGGCCCAGGAAATGGATGGTGCCGCCGCTCTTGCGCTGCAGCGCCAGCACGGTATGCGCCAGCGTGGTCTTGCCCGAACCGGACTCGCCGACGATGCCGACGGTCTCGCCCTCGCGCAGCTGGAAGTCCACATCCTTGACCGCCGCGAACTGGTCCTTGCCGAACCAGCCGGCCAGCCCGCGGCGCTTGCGCGCGTAGTTGACGCTCAGCTTGCGCGCCTCCAGCAGCACCGGCGCCAGCGGCACCAGCGGCAGCACCTCGCGCCTGGGGCGGCTGTCGATCAGCTTGCGGGTGTAGGGGTGCTGGGGGGCGGCAAACACCTGCGCGGTCTCGCCGGTCTCGACCAGCACGCCCTTCTCCATCACGCCCACGCGCTGGGCAAAGGAACGCACCAGGTTGAGGTCATGGGTGATCAGCATCACCGCCATGCCGAACTCGGCCTGCAGGTCGCGCAGCAGGTCCATGATCTGGGCGCGGATGGTCACGTCCAGCGCCGTGGTCGGCTCGTCGGCCAGCAGCAGCTTGGGGCGGCAGGCCAGCGCCATGGCGATCATGGCGCGCTGGCGCTGGCCGCCCGAGAGCTGGTGGGGAAAGCTGTCGAAGCGGTGCGCGGCGTCGCTGATGCCGGTGCGCTCCAGCAGCGCGATGGCGCGCTCGCGCGCGGCGCGGCGGTCCAGGCCCTCGTGCAGCGCCAGAGTCTCGACGATCTGGTTGCCGATGGTGTACAGCGGGTTGAGCGCCGTCATCGGCTCCTGGAAGATCATCGCGATCTCGGCGCCGCGGATGCCGCGCATCTCGCGGTCCGACACCGCCAGCAGGTCCTTGCCCTCGAAGCGGATCGCGCCGTCGTAGTAGGCGTCTTCCACAAGCCGCAGCATCGCCAGCGCGGTCACGGTCTTGCCCGAGCCCGACTCGCCCACCAGCGCGTAGCGCTCGCCCGCGCGCAGGTCGAAGCTGACTTCGCGCACGGCACGGGTGGCATGCTCGCCGTGGCCGAAGGTGACGGAAAGCTTGTCGACGCACATCAGCGTGGAACCGGGCGCCGGCGCCGCGGCCGGCGCCACGGCCGGCTGGATCACGGGAGACACCGCGGTCATGGCGTGGCCTCCGGTGCTGCCCCGGTCGGCGCGCCGGCCGGGATCTTGGGCTCGACCCGGCCGCGCAGCGCCGCCAGGCCCAGGCGGGTATCGAAGGCATCGCGCAGCGCGTCGCCCATGAAGGTCAGCAGCAGCAGCGTGACCACCAGCACCGCGAAGGTCGACAGCGAAATCCACCACGCATCCAGGTTGGCCTTGCCCTGCGCCAGCAGCTCGCCCAGGCTGGGCGTGGTGGGCGGCACGCCCATGCCGAGGAAGTCCAGGCTGGTCAGCGCCAGGATGGCGGCGCTCATGCGGAACGGCAGGAAGGTGATCACCGGGGTCAGGCTGTTGGGCAGAATATGGCGCCACATGATCTGCACGTTGGACAGGCCCAGCGCGCGCGCGGCCTTGACGTAGTCGAGCGAGCGGTTGCGATAGAACTCGGCGCGCACGTAGTCGGACAGGCCCATCCAGCCGAACAGCGACAGCAGGATGATCAGCAGCGCCAGGCTGGGTTCGAAGATCGAGGCAAAGATGATCAGCAGGTACAGCTCCGGCATCGAGCTCCAGATCTCGATGGCGCGCTGCGAGAACAGGTCGAAGCGCCCGCCGAAGAAGCCCATCAGCGCCCCGGTCAGCGTGCCCACCAGCACCCCGATCACGGTCAGCGCCATGCCGAACAGCACCGACACGCGGAAGCCGTACAGCAGCCGGGCCAGGATGTCGCGGCCGCGGTCGTCGGTGCCCAGCCAGTTCTCTGCCGACGGCGGCGCCGGGTTGGGCTCCTTGGCAAAGTAGTTGAGCGAGTCGTACGAATAGTGGTTCAGCGGGAACACCGCGAAGTTGCCGTTGGTGGTGATGCGGTCGCGGATATACGGATCGAGATAGTCCGCGGGCGTGGCGAAATCGCCGTCGAAGGTGGTTTCCGGGTAGACCTTGACGATGGGGAAATACCATTCGCCCTTGTAGTGCACCACCAGCGGCCGGTTGCTGGACAGCAGCTCGGCGCCCAGGCTCAGCACGAAGATGACCACGAAGATCACCAGGCTCCAGTAGCCGCGCCGGTTGCGGCGAAAGCGCTGCCAGGCGCGCTGGCGCGGCGAGGGCGAATGCGGCAGCCCGTTGGGGGCCGCGTGCGTGAACAGTTTCATCGGTGCAAGCCCTCGAAATGGATGCGCGGGTCCACCAGCACGTAGCAGACATCGGAGATCAGGCGCGTGACCAGCCCGATCAGCGTGAACAGGTAGAGCGTGCCCAGCACCACCGGATAGTCGCGCCGCAGCACCGCCTCATAGGACAGCAGGCCCAGCCCGTCCAGCGAGAACAGCGTTTCGATCAGCAGCGAGCCGGTGAAGAAGGCGCCGATGAACGCGGCCGGAAAACCCGTCACCAGCGGGATCAGCGCGTTGCGGAATACGTGCTTCCACAGCACGCGGCGCTCGCCCAGGCCCTTGGCGCGCGCGGTCAGCACGTATTGCTTGCGGATTTCCTCGAGGAAGGCATTCTTGGTCAGCATGGTGACCACAGCGAAGCTGCCCACCACCGATGCCGTGATCGGCAGCACCAGGTGCCACAGGTAGTCCATCACCTTGCCCATCAGCGAGAGCTGCTCCCAGTTGTCGGAGGTCAGCCCGCGCAGCGGGAACCACTGCACGAAGGTGCCGCCGCCGAACAGCACCAGCAACAGCACGCCCAGCACGAAGCCGGGGATGGCATAACCCACCAGCACGATGATGCTGGTCACCACGTCAAAGCGGCTGCCCGCGCGGATGGCCTTGGAGATGCCCAGCGGCACCGATATCAGGTAGGTCAGGAAGAAGGTCCACAAACCCAGGCTGACCGACACCGGCAGCTTGGACTTGACCAGCTCCCACACGCTGCGGTGCTGGAAATAGCTCTGGCCCAGGTCGAACTGGGCAAAGCGCTTGAGCATCAGGAAGTAGCGCTCCAGCGGCGGCTTGTCGAAACCGTACAGGGCCTGGATCTCCTTGATCTTCTCGGGGTCGACGCCGCGGCGCCCGCGGTATTCGGCGCCGCCGCCGCTGGCTTCGCCGGCGCCGCCCCGCCCTTTCAGTTCCATCATCATCTGTTCGACCGGACCGCCCGGCACGAACTGGATCACCACGAAGGTCAGCGTGATGACCCCGATCAGCGTCGGGATCATCAGCAGAATGCGCTTGAGCAGGTAGGCAAGCATCGGCCGGTCCTCTTCCTTGTCTTGGTCGCGGCGGGGCGCGTCAGCGCGCCTGCGCCTGCAGGTCCGTGCGCCACCAGTGGCTCAGGATCCAGCCTTCGGCCGTGTAGTAATACGGAAGGCGCTCCGGGTAGGCCAGCGTCTTGCGGTATGACACCCGGTGCGATGCGCTGTACCAGTTCGGCACGATGTAGTAGCCATGCATCAGCACCCGGTCCAGCGCCCGCCCGGCGGTGACCAGCTCCTGCCGGGTATGGGAGTGCAGAACGTTATCCACCAGCTTGTCGACCACGGGCGACTTCAGCCCGAACAGGTTGTCCGAGCCCGGCGTGCCGGCCGCCTCGCTGGAGAAGCGGTCGCGCAGTTCGTTGCCGGGGCTTTGCGAGTCCGGGAAGCGGATCGACACCATGTCGAAGTCGAAATCCTCCAGCCGCTTCTGGTACAACGCAAAGTCCGTGGTGCGCTGGTTCACCTGGATGCCGAGCTTCTCCAGGTTGCGCACATAGGTGGTGATGACGCGACTCATGGCGCCGCCGTCGTCGAGGAACTCGAACACCAGCGTCTCGCCCTTGGCATTGCGCAGCGCGCCATCCGTATAGGTCCAGCCGGCCTGGGCCAGCAGGCGCCGTGCCTCGCGCAGGTTGTCGCGCAGCGAACGCGGCGCCGCGGTGCTGGGCTGGACCACGTCCGGGCCGAACACCTCTGGCGGCAATTCCGCGCGCAGCGGCTCAAGCAGCGCCAGCTCGCCCTGGCCGGGGCGGCCGTCGAAGGTGGCGCTGGCGGCCAGTTCGCTGTTGGAAAACCAGCTGTCCAGCCGCTTGTAGGCGCCGTAGAACAACTGCCGGTTCAGCCATTCGAAGTCCAGCGCAAGGATCAGGGCCTGGCGCACGCGCACGTCCTGGAACACCGGCTTGCGCATATTCATCACGAAGCCCTGCATGCCGGCACCGTTGCGGTGCGGGAACTCGGTCTTCAGCAGCTCGCCGTTGCGAAAACGGGTGCCCTGGTAGCTCTTGGCCCAGTTCTTGGCCTTGTATTCGACGATGGCGTCGAACTCCCCTGCCTTGAAGGCCTCGAGCTTGGCGGTCTCGTCCTTGTACAGGCGGTAGGCCACGCGCGCGAAATTGAAGGTGCCGCGGCGCACCGCGAGATCCTTGCCCCAGTACTTCGGGTCGCGCTGGAAGATGATGCCGCGGCCGGCGTCATAGCGCTCGATCAGGTAGGGGCCGCTGGTGACCGGTGGCTCGAAGGTCAGCTTCTCGAACGGGACCTTGGCCGTCCATTTCTTCGAGAACACCGGCAGCGAGCCGACGATCAGCGGCAACTCGCGGTTGCGCTGCTTGAATTCGAAGCGCACCGTGCGCTCGCCGGCGACGATCACCGCCTTCACATCGGTACACATGCTGCGGTAGCCCGGGCTCGAGGCCTTGCTCATCAGCATGTCATAAGAATATTTGACATCCGACGCCAGCACCGGGTCGCCATTGGAGAAGCGCGCCTGTGGCCGGATGGTGAACGTGACCGACAATTCGTCCGGCGCCACCGTGATGTCCTCGGCGAGCAAGCCATAGGCGCTGGCGCTCTCATCGGCGCTGCTGATCAGCAGCGACTCGAACATCAGCGCGTTCAGGCCGGGCGCTGACGTGCCCTTCAGCGTGAACGGATTGAACTTGTCGAAACTGGTGCGCCGGTCCGGATTGGCGAGTGTCAGCGTGCCGCCGGCGGGTGCATTGGGATTGGCATAGTCGAATTGCCGGAAATCCGCCTGGTACTTCAGGTCCCCGTGCAGCGCGAAGCCATGCGCCGCCAGCGCCGGACTGGATAAGAGAGAGACCCCCGCCGCCAGCGCCATCGCCAGCCCGCTTGCGACCCAACCGCGCAGTACCGCATCCCGCCGGAAGCACTGCCATGCCGCCTGAAGCGGCCAACGTGCTTGAATAGGCATCCCGTTGGATTCCTCCACTATGACCTGTGGGGGCCCGGCATTCTGCGGCCGGGCCAAGTATGAGACAATTTTACATGCGTCGGGGGTGGCGCCAGCCATCCGGACATTCCCTCTGCGCGGCGCAATAAAAACGGCCGCAGGACAGCAAAGGCACGCGCACGGCCGCACGGCGGACGCACGAAGCGTGCCTGATACACCACCTTGGAGAATTTATGGGATTTCTGGCAGGTAAGCGGATCCTGATCACCGGCTTGCTCTCTAACCGGTCGATCGCCTATGGCATCGCATCGGCGTGCAAACGCGAAGGCGCCGAACTGGCCTTCACCTATGTCGGCGAACGGTTCAAGGACCGGATCAGCGACTTTGCCAAGGAATTCGGCACCGACCTGGTATTCGAGTGCGACGTCGGCAGCGACGAGCAGATCGCCGCGACCTTCGCCGCGCTGGGCCAGCGCTGGGAGAAGTTCGACGGGCTCGTGCACTCGATCGGCTTCGCGCCGCGCGACGCCATCGCCGGTGATTTCCTGGAAGGCCTGTCGCGCGAAGGTTTCCGCATCGCCCATGACATTTCTGCCTACAGCTTCCCGGCGCTGGCCAAGGCCGCGCTGCCGCTGCTGTCGGACAAGGCCTCGCTGCTGACGCTGACTTACCTGGGCGCCGAGCGCGTGGTCCCCAACTACAACACCATGGGCCTGGCCAAGGCCTCACTGGAAGCCAGCGTGCGCTACCTGGCCTCGTCGGTCGGCCCGCGCGGCATCCGCGCCAACGGCATCTCGGCCGGCCCGATCAAGACCCTGGCCGCCTCGGGCATCAAGGGCTTCGGCAAACTGCTCGGCCACTTCGAAGACGTCGCGCCGCTGCGCCGCAACGTCACCATCGAAGAAGTCGGCAACGTGGCCGCCTTCCTGCTGTCCGACCTGGCCAGCGGCGTGACCGGTGAGATCACCTATGTCGACGGCGGCTTCAACGTGGTCGGCGCAAGCGTCGCGGACGCAGAGTAAGCCCGTCCCGCCAGCGGGACGCAGATGAAAAAGGGGTGCCGCATCGGGCACCCCTTTTTTTGTTCCTTGCGGACCTGTGCGCGGACCAGGTCCGCCTGCATCACGCCTGCGCCGCGGCGGGCGCCCCGCCCATGCTCAGCATCGACCACGCATAGACCACCAGGCCGCCCAGCGCCAGCAGCAGGCCCACCCAGCCGGTGGACTCCCAGCCGTAGCCAGCGGCGATGGTCACCCCGCCCAGCCACGCACCGAGCGCGTTGGCCATGTTGAAGGCCGAGTGATTGAGGGCCGCGGCCAGCGTCTGCGCGTCGCCGGCGACATCCATCAGCCGGATCTGCAAGGCCGGGCCCAGTGCCACAGTGGTGCCCACCAGCAGCACATTGATGGCCCCCAGCCAGGGATGCGATGCGGTAAAGGTGAAGGCGCCCAGCACCAGCGCCGCCCACACCAGCACGCCGCCGATGGTCGGCATCAAGGCCTTGTCGGCAAGCTTCGCGCCGGCAAGGTTGCCCGCCACGGTGCCGATGCCGAACAGGGCCAGCACCACCGGGATGCCCGCCGCCGGCATATGCGCCAGCTCCAGCATGGTCGGCTTGATATAGCTGAACACCGAGAACATGCCGCCAAAGCCGATCGCGCCGGTGCCCAGTGTCAGCCACACCTGCTTGTGCTTGAGTGCCGACAGCTCGCGCAGCGGGCTGGCACGCCGGTCGGCCGGCACGAACGGCACCCAGCGCCATACCAGCAGCGCCGTCAGCGCGCCGAGGGCACCAACGATCAGGAAGGCCGAGCGCCAGCCCAGCCAGGTGCCGACCGTGGCCGCGATCGGCACGCCCACCAGCGTGGCGGTGGTCAGGCCCAGCATCACCAGCCCCACCGCCTGCGCGCGCCGTTCGCGCGGGACCAGGCTGGCGGCCACCAGCGCCGCCACGCCGAAATACGTGCCATGCGGAAAGCCCGTGAGCAGGCGCGCCACCATCATCGACAGATAGGAAGGCGCCAGCGCGCTGGCAATATTTCCGGCGGCAAACACCGCCATCAGCGCGATCAGCAGGTTGCGCCGCGGCCAGCGCGCGCCCAGCACCGCCAGCAGCGGCGCGCCGATGACCACGCCCAGCGCATAGGCGCTGATCAGGTGGCCGGCTTGCGGGATGGAGATGGCGAGGTCGCTGGCGGCATCGGGCAATAAACCCATGATGACGAATTCGCCGGTGCCGATGCCGAAGCTGCCGACCCCGAGCGCCAGCAGCGGCAGGCGGCCGGATGGATTGCTATCGCGGGAAGAAAGGGAAGTGTCCGCGCCGCGGACGGGATCCGCGGTGGAATGTGCATGTGGGGCGGCCATGTACAGGATTGCAGGATGTTCAACAAAATGCCGCCCGCTGACGGGCGAGGTCAGTGCCCTCGCCTCTGATCGATCCAGCGTGCTCCTGTGCGGCGCGCAGGCTGTATTGTGCGGCAAAACCGCAAATCTTGCCCGCACCGGCCTGATTGGCCGGCGTTGCGTTGGCTTACCTGGTCACGTGGACCAGCCGGTGCCACCAGTACCGAAGCGAATGCTTCGCTATGCCGAACACCGGCTTGTGGTGGATGCCCACCCGGATGATGTAGCCGTAGACCCCGACCAACACGGCCAGGAACACAAGGGACCAGACGATCCCTGCGCTGTCGGTCTCAGTCATTTCTTCTTCTTGGCGACCTCATCGTGCCCGCGCAACTGGACCGTGCTGAAGGGTGAGGCTGGCACCGATGGCTTCTTCGGTTGCTTGGGTTTCTTGGCTTCGCGGCTGCTGCGTAGTTGACTCTTGGCCATGATGGGCTCCTGAATGGCTTGCCTGGAGATAATGGCAACCCCAGCATACGCGCTAAATCGCCGGCAAAAGAAATATCTTTCGCGAAGAACGCGGGCCATGCGCTGCAGCAGCCAGCGCAGACAGATGCCCGGCTTGCGGGGAACGGGTGCATACTAGGGCTGGCAGCACCGGCTGGCGCCAGCAAGCCCAACATGCACGGCGTACCGTGACCGGACAGGAGTCTGCAATGGCACTGAACTTTCCCAATCCCAGCCGCAGCTATGATGCGGCGCGGCACTGCGTTTGTTTCTGGGGCTACGACAACGCGCGCGAAGTGGCATTCCAGGTCACTGACGACATTCTTCTGCGCCTGAGCCACCAGGGTGCCGCGGAAGAATCCGCCCTTCTCGCCACCTTCGACCATCATCGGGACCAGATCCTGCAATTGGCCAGGGACCTCTACAACCCCGGGGAACGTACCACCTACACGATTTCCTGAGCGGAGCCGGAAACGCAGCGCGGCGGTGGGGCCAGGCACAAGCCTGGCCCCACCGCCGCGCTGCCTAGTTCTGTCCGCCAGGCTTGCGCCCGGTCAGTTCAACCCACCCGGATTCTGCGCCGCGCTGCGTTGCTTCGCCTTGGCCGCCCAGAACGCGCCAATCTGCCTCTCAGTCACCTCGCCCTTCTTCTTGGCGTCGATCTGGTCAAACTGCTTGTAGACCTCCGGCATACCCGCCTGCGCCTCCTCACGGGTCAGCTTGCCATCGTGATTGGCGTCCGCCGCCTTGAACTTCTCCGAGAATTTCACCTTGGCTTCCTTGGCATTCATCGGCGGTTGCTGTTGCTGCGCACCAATGGATCCGGAGGCGAGGCAAGCCGCCAGCGCCAGGCTGGCAATCGAAAGTTGTCGCGCAATCATCTGAGTCTCCCTGGATAGTTGGATGGCGAGTGCAGCCGGCCTGATGGTCGTCTGCAACGGGCCAGTTTTCGCAGAGGTCGGGATACATCGATTGCCCGAACCCCGCCCGAGATCATCGTCGGCTTTCAGGGATTAGGGAATTTAGTAATTTCGGCATCCGATATTAAAACCCTCCCAGGAATGTGACCTGTACCGGGGCGCGACATCTCCCGTGGCCGAGCTGATGCCTGCAATAGCGCACCTCCATCCCTATGGTCCTTCGTTCTGCCGCAGCCTGGCCAGGTTGTGCTTGATCACGTCCAGCACCGCCGCGGTCATCACCGAAGTGGAGACGCCGAACATCAGGATGCCGTTGGCCGCCTCGAGCGGCCCCAGCAGGCGCCGGGGTTCCGACATGACGATATCGCCGTAGCCCAGCGTGGCAAAGTTCACGCCCGAGTGATAGAGCGCCGTAGCGAAATCGCCGAACTCGCCCAGCAGCATGAACAACACGGCCCAGATCGCCATCTGCACGAAATTGCCGAGCAACGTCAGCATCATCACGACCGACAACAGCAGGATGTCCTGCCCCAGCGATTCGCGGCCTTGCCGGGCGTTCTTGAAGCGCACGTAGTAGCGCAGGCAGATAGCGACGAAGACCGCCTGCAGCAGCAGGCAGAGCAGCATTACGGGAAGGCCGATCAGCAGGTTGCTCAGCACGACCGGCCTCTTTAGCTGGCGTGCCGTCGTGCGCTGCGCGGCTGGTCGAGCAACTCGATCATCAGCCAGGCATACAGCGTGACGCCGATAAACAGGCCCATGCGCACGGCGAAGGCGGTATAGACATCCTTTCCGGCCGCGCTGTCCTGCACCGATTGGCCCAGCAGGATGATCAGCGTCACGAGGGTGTTCACCCAGAAGCCTGGCGGGTACCGCGACGGGCTGAGGCCATACAGCTTGCGCGCCACCAGCAGGCCGAACAGCAGCATCCACAGGAAGTACATCCACAAATGCACGAACAGGCTGAGCGCGCACCAGAACAGGATGGCCAGCACGCCGCCGAACAAGGTCGAGCCAAGCAGTTCGCGCCCGGCGCCGCGTGCCGTGGTGGTGCAGCTTTGCCGGCCGAGGCTGACCGCTTTCATGATGATCGGGATGTACGCGGCCGGGTCGTTCAGCGCCAGCAGGAAGGCCGGCATCACCACCAGCGCAGCGCGCAGCGCAATCCAGGCGGCCTGGTCATCCGGCAGGGCCTTGGCCGCAGGCGGCGCCTGCGCGCCGGCCGGTTCGGGAAACAGCCAGTGGCCAAGTGCCAGCACCACGACCGCGACGAGCAGTCCCTTGACCAGGGCACCGATGACCGTGACCGCCAGACCGAAATCGAAGGTGCCCGCCGCCGAGATCATGGTCAGGCCGATCACCAGGAAGGTCGAGACCAGGTTGTTGCCGCCGCGCAGTCCGTAGCGAAAGGCGAGGAACAGGCACAGGCCGATCATCAGCACGCCGCTGACGGGGTAGTAGCGCAGCAAGGGGATCAGCAGCAGGCCGGTGCCGGTGGTCAGCATCACGACCAGCACCAGGCCCACCCCGGCCTTGGCTGACATCGGCTGGTTGACGCTGGCCAGCAGGAACACGCCGAGCACCGGCGCGAGCATGGGGACCGGCAGGCCCAGGCCGAAGCTGGCCGCCAGGCACAGCGCGGTGCCGCACGCCACGCGCAGCGAACGCTGGGCGCGTGGATCGCGCGCGGGCAACGGCAGCGCCGGGCGGTCAGTAGACATAGGAAAGCCAGCTCATCAGGTACAGGAATACGCGGCCGAGCGGATTGAGCGGGTTGCCCTGGGCGGGAAACGCCATGACCTCGGCCTGCCCACCCACGCGAATACCGCGCATCGAGGCCAGTTCGCCCTGGGCAAACTCGACCACGACCGGGAAGCGCTGCGCCGGACGCAGCCAGTCCCGGCTGTTCTGCACCGTCGGCAAGCTGCCCGGCGGCGTGCTCGGGCCGACGTTGACGCCAAAGCCGACGCTGCGCACTCGGCCTTCGAAGATCCTGCCCGGCAGCGCATCCAGCACGATGGCAACCGGCGTGCCGGGCTCGACACGGCCCAGGTTGTTCTCGGTCATCTCCGCGCTGATCCACAGATCGTGGATCGCGATCAACGTCATGACCGGGCTGCCGGCCGCGGCAAACTGGCCGACATCGGTGCGCAGGTCGGTGACCAGCCCGGCGGCGCGCGCCCGCACCTGCGTATTGGCAAGATCCAGCTCGGCCTTTTCCAGGGCCGTGGCGGCGCTGCGCAGCTTGGCGTTCTCTTCCTCGCTGCCCCCCTGCTGTTCGCGCGCACGCTGGACCTCGGCCTTGGCGGCGGCGACCTGGCTGACAGCCTGCTCGAGGCTGGCCCGCGCCACTTCCAGACGGCGCAGGGAAATGGTGCCGGGGTCATCGCTGTACAGGCGCTCCAGGCGGTCGCTGTCCTGGCGCGCCTTGAGTTCGTTGGCGCGTGCTGCGCGCAGCGATGCCTGCGCCGATTCGATGCCCGCAGTGCTGGCGCCGATCTGCCGGCGTGTCGACTCCAGATCGGCGCGGGCGCGGTCCACGGCGATCCTGTAGTGCTGGGGATCCACCTCGAACAGGACAGTGCCTGCCGCAACGTCCTGGTTGTTGCGCACATGCACCTTGGTCACGCGCCCGGACACTTCCGACGCGACCGGCACCACGAAGGCCTGTACCCGCGCCTGCTGCGTGTACGGGGTCAGGCGGTCGGCCAGCAGGTACCAGACCAGGCTGATGACGATCAGCAAGATCACCCAGCGCACGCCCTTCCTTGCCGGGTCGGCGGCGGGCGGCGGTGAGCCGGGCGCTGGGGCTGCGGGGGGTTGCGGGGCGTCGCTCATCGGCACTTGTTCAGGGGAATCTACCTCTGCTTCACAGGGAGGCTGGCACCGGCGGACGGCGGGCCTGGCTCATCCAGCAGCGTCCCCCAGTCGGTGCGTTGCTGCATCTGCTGACGGGTGGCCGGATCCACCAGTGGCTGCTCGCTGTGCCAGCCGCCGCCAAGCGCCTTGTACAAGGCGATCAGGTTGCTGACGGCATTGCTGCGGTTGACCAGGTAGGTGTCCTGCTGGGTAGCCAGCGCACGCTGGGAATCCAGTACGCGCTGGAAGTCCGAGTAACCTTCGCGGTAGAGCGCGTTGGCCAGCGTCAGCGAGCGCCTGGCAGCCAGCGCGGTGTCGCGCAGGATCTGCTCGCGCTCCAGCGCCTTGATCAGGGCACTGGCGGCATCGTCTGCCTCGCGCGCCGCCTGCCGCACGGCATCCTGGTAGGCGACGATCAGCTGCTGCAGGCGGGCGTCCTGCACGCGCACGGTGTTCTTGATGCGGCCGTAGTCGAACACGTTCCAGCGCAGGCTGGGGCCGCCGATCAGGGCCAGGCTGTTGGGCGTGCCGGCCAGCGTGCTGGCGGACCAGACAATGCTGCCCAGCAGCGTCAGCGACGGATAGAGATCGGCTTCGGCCACGCCAATCAGCGCCGATTGCGCGGCAATCTGCAGCTCGGCGGCGCGGATATCCGGACGGCGCAACAGCAGGCTGGCGGGCACGTCCTGCAGTACCGCGCGATCGATCAGTGGAATCACCCCTTCCTTGCCTGCCAGCTCCGGCAATTCCGGCAACGGGCCCGGCGGGCGGCCTATCAGCACCGCCAGGGCATTGCGGGTGCGCATGATCTGGCTTTCAAATTCAGGGATGCTGCTCAGGGTGCCCAGGTACTGCGTCTTCGCTTGCTGCAGGTCGAGTTCGTCGGTCTCGCCGCTCTTGAACAGCCGCTCGGTGATTTCAAGGCTGCGCTTTTGCAGCGCCGCGTTATCGCGGGCGATGCGCAACCGTGCCTCGGCCGTGCGCAGCGCAAAGTAGGTGTCAGCCACCTGGGCGCGCAGCAGCACCAGCACATCGTCGCGGTTGGCGCGGGCGGCAAAATAGGCGGCGTCGGCAGATTCGATGGCGCGGCTGAAGCGGCCCCAGAAATCGAGTTCCCAGCCGATGTCGAAGCCCGCGCTGTATTGCCAGAAGCGGCTATTCTGCGGGTTGAGGCCACCGGCCTGCCGGCGATCCGTGTACAGGGCATCGGCACTGGCCTGCTGCAGTTGCGGAAAGCGCCCGCTCTGGGCAATGCCCAGTTGGGCGCGCGCTTCCATCACGCGCAGGCCGGCAATCCGCAGGCTGGCATTGTGTGCGTCGGCTTCGGCGATCAGGCGTTCGAGGGTCGGGTCGGCAAAGACCTGCCACCACTCGCGGATGTCGGGCTGGGCCCGCTGCCAGGTCGCCTGCTCAAGCGCCGGGCTGTGCCACTGCTGCGTCCAGGGTTCATGCTGCGGCTGGAAATCCGGCCCCAGGCGCGCGCAGCCGCCAAGGCAGCAGGCGCCGGCCAGCAATGCGCGCAACGGAGGATTCCAGCGCGACATGAGCGGCCCGGACCACTTCAGGTCTGTTGCTGGTTGCCGGGATCCGCATGCGGCGGCGGGTCTTCCACCCATTGCCAGAACAGCTGATACCCGACCGCAAGCACCACCGGGCCGATGAACAGGCCAATCACGCCGCCGGTCACCATGCCGCCCAGGGCACCGATCAACACCACCGGCATCGGCACATCGACGCCACGCCCGAGCAGCAGTGGCTTGAGCACGTTGTCGGCCAGTCCCGCCACGAAGACATAGATGGCGAAGACGACAGTGGCAACGCTGGCACCTTCCGTGGCAAAGACATAGATGATCACTGGCACGGTGATCAGCGTGGCCGGCAACTGCGCGATGCCCAGCAGCAGCACGGCCATGGCCAGCACGCCCGCGGCAGGAACGCCCTTGATCACAAAGCCTATGCCGATCAGCAGCATCTGGATGAAGGCGATGCCGACCACCCCCTGCGCCACCGCGCGGATGGTCGCCGTGCATAGCGTGGCGATGCGCGGGCCCCGCTCCGGGCCGAAAATGCGCGAGGCAATCTGCACGGCGCTACGGTTGCCGGCCTCGCCGTAGGCCATGAAAATGCCCCCGATAATCAGCGCGAAGACGAAGATCAGCAGCCCCTTGCCGATGCCGGCGGCTGCGGCCAGCACGGCCAGGCTGATTTCCTTGATCTGAGGCGCCAGCGTCTGCACCAAGCTGGCCAGGTCCGAGGCGGCATGCAGCCAGAGGTCATACAGGCGCTGGCCAACCAGCGGCCAGCTGGCGACCGACTCATGCGGTGGCGGAATATGAATGCCTTCGCTCTTGACGATGGCGATCGCATTCTCCATCGAATCGACCATGGCGGCACCCAGCAGGTAGGCTGGCAGCGCAATGATGGCGATGGCGGCCAGCACGATCAGCGTGGCGGCGCGGCCGTCCTTGTTGCCCAGCCTGCGCCTGAGCCTGACCTGCAGCGGGTAGATGGTCACCGCCAGGATCACGGACCAGACAATGAGATCGAGGAAGGGGCGGAATATCTTGAAGCAGAAGATTGCCAGCACCGCGATCAGCCCGGCACGGATCAGCACATCGAGTAGTCCGCGGGACAGCGCTCTCTCTGAAGTGGGCGTGGGCAACATCGCTGGTCTCCCTGCAGATCACCGCAAAAGTACCGGATCGGCAACCTCATCGCCGCACATTCGCCAAGCCAGGTTACGTACCGATCTCTTGGACAGGTGAAATCCAGTCTAGACGAGTGACGGGGCCGGGACAACCTCAAAACGTACGCCTATCGCTACATTGGCCATCTAGTATTGGGGGAGTTGCAGGGCGCCGACCCGCCCGGTCTGGTTCGTCCTGCATTCGCCGCGGAGGACCTATGGCCAGATTGCCGACCTCAGCCTTGGCCGTCATTTCGATGCTGCTGCTTGCCGCCTGCGCCTCCCGGCCAGTCAATCCGCCGATCGCCCACGCGGACCAGAGTACCGGCTATCGATTCGTCACGCGACCCCAGTACGCCGCGGACAATGAGAACCTGGTCATCCTTGCCTTCTCCGGGGGCGGTACGCGCGCGGCGGCATTCTCGTATGGCGTGCTTGAGTTCCTGCGCAATACTGAAGTCGTCGGACCCAAGGGCAACCGGTCACGCCTGCTCGACCATGTCGGCGTCATCACCGGGGTGTCAGGTGGCAGCTTTACCGCCCTCGCCTACGCCTTGTATGGCGACAAACTGTTTGAACACTACGAACAGAGCTTCCTCAAGCGCGACGTGCAGGGCGAGATCACGTTCCGGACGCTAAATCCGGCGTATTGGCCGTCGTTGTGGTCGAGCGGATGGGGCCGTTCTGAACTGGCCGCCGACCTGTATGACGAAATCCTTTTCCATGGGGCAACCTTTGGCGACCTCTATCGGGGCAAGGGTCCGTTCATCATTGCCTCGGCCACGGACATCTCGACTGGCGCACGCCTGCCATTCACGCAGACCACCTTCGACGTACTCTGCTCCGACCTCAATGCGCTGCGCCTTTCCCGTGCCGCCGCGGCATCGTCGGCAGTTCCCGTGGTCCTGACGCCCATCACGCTCAACAACTACGGCGGCAATTGCGGCTACGTGCCTCCCGACTGGATCAAGCCATTTATCGATGCCAGCGACCCACCCCGGCCGGCCGCTCGCGCAACCCGGCACCTGAAGGAAGAAGCGGAATATGGGGACAGCATCAACCGGCCCTATATCCATGTCGTGGACGGCGGCGTCTCCGACAACCTGGGCATGCGCAGCGTGCTGGATTCCCTCGAGGTCCTGGAGGCCCTGCACCTGACCGGCCAGCCCTCGCCCCTGGTCCATATTCGCAGGATCGTTGTCTTTGTCGTCAATTCGCTGTCCACGCCCCGGACGACATGGGACAAGTCGGAGTCTGCGCCGGGTACGCTGGAGATTCTGGTGAAAGCCACCGGCGTGCCAATCGACCACTATTCCTATGAGGCGACCGAACTGTTGAAGGACAGCCAGTCCCGGTGGCAAGCCATGCGCCGGCTGCGGGAGTCCCGCGCCTTTGCCGCGAACAAGGATGCCGCCGTCACTGCGGCGTTGCGCACGCCGGACGCGACCATCTATGCCATCGATGTGTCGTTTGCCCGACTGACGGACAAGGCGGAACTGGATTACCTGAATGAGCTGGCGACGTCGTTCTCGCTGCCGGCCGAAGCCGTCGACCGCCTGCGCGCCGCCGCGGGAAAGATCATCCTGGAGTCGCCCGATTTCCAGCGCTTGCTGAAGGACGTCGGTGCCAGGATCGTGACAGACCCGGTGCCCGGGAATCGCCCGGCGGGGACGAGTCAGTAACCTGGATCGATGGAATGGCCCCTGGGGGCTGGCGCGTCCTAGAGGACTCGAACCTCTGACCGCTCGCTTAGAAGGCGAGTGCTCTATCCAACTGAGCTAAGGACGCGAAGGCGTGCATTCTACCGCAGCGCCGCAGCGCAGTGACAAGCGGCGCGGGTCAGGACGCGGCACGCGGCTGTCCGCGCGTGATGTAGTGGCCATCGACAGCGCCGCTATCGGCGCCCGCCTCGCTGCCGGCCGGATGCAGGGACACGCAGTTGCGCCCTTTCAGCTTGGCGTCGTACAGCGCGCGGTCGGCGCGGCGCATCAGCGCATCGGCGCCTTCGCCCGGCTGCCGCGTCGCCAGGCCGATGCTGACGGTATAGGCGATCGGGTCGGGCTCGGACGGGCATGGCGTGGCGCGCACCGCCGTGGCCAGCCGCAGGCAGGCCAGCCGGCCCTGCTCCAGCGCCGTATCCGGCATCAGGATGGCAAATTCCTCGCCGCCCAGGCGCCCCGCCACCTCGAGCTGGCCGAAACTCTTGCGCAGTTGCCCGGCGAAATGCCGCAGCACGCTGTCGCCCGCCAGGTGGCCGTAGACATCGTTGATCGCCTTGAAGTGATCGAGGTCGACAAACGCCACCGTCAGGGGCTTGCGCTGCCGTTCGGCGCGCAGGCAGGCTGCCTCCAGCTCCTCCCAGAACGCGCCGCGCAGCAGCACATCGGTCAGGTCGTCATGGCGCGCGCGCCGCTCCAGCACGCGGCGCAGCCGGTCATGCGCCATCAGCGCAAAACTGACCGACACGCCCACCAGTGCAAAGATGTTGAGCATGGCCAACTCGCCGTCCCACGGCATCGGCCGCGGCCAGGCGCCGCCCTGCATGACTGCCGCCAGCGGCAGCGCCACGGTCCATGCGTTGATGGCTGCCGCGGCGATGACGATCAATACCAGCGACAATGCCGCCAGCCGGCCGGTGCCGCGCGTGGCCGGCACCGACGGCATGGCGCTGCGGGCCAGGTCCAGCAGCAGTGCGATATGGCACATCGTCAGCAGCGGTGCCATCTCCGGCACCAGCGCCGGCACGGCAAGATACTGCGGCGCCAGGTCCTGCCAGGCCACCGCCGCTGCGGCCGCCAGGTTCAGCGCCAGCAACGGCGCGGCGCGGCCCGGCCGGCCCGCGAAGTGCCGCGCGCCCACGGCCATGACCGAGAGCGCCGCCAGCAGCGCCAGGTCGCTCGATTCCAGCACCAGCCAAAGCGGGCGCAGTTCCTGCACCGCCGCCAGGGCCGCGGCCATTGCCGCCAGCACACTCCCCAGCGCCCACGACGTCAGGCCGCTGCGATCCATGCCCGCCGAGCGGCGCAACACCACGCAAACCACAGCCATCTGCAGGGCAAACAACCCTGCGATGAGCACAACTATGTGCGACTGAAACATCTTCATTCCCGTCCAAGGCGACTAGCGGTGCTCCGCATGGCGCCGCTGTTACCTGCTCTTTACCGGTCCTGTGTCGGACCGTTGTTATCAATGCCGCATACCCGGTTTCAGGACGCCTGGCGCCGCCAGCCGGCAGACGCAAACCGGCCGAGGCGCCCGCCGCGGGCGGGAGCGCCGTTCTTGTTGTGGTGATCAGGTCAGTCCGGAAGGAAATAGGCAAACCGGGCGTTCCCAAAAGCACGCCGGTCGGACTGGTGCGGTTTGCGGATTATCCCAGCGCGCAAACCCAAGTCAAGCCAAAGCGCCCCCGCCAGAAGGGGGAGCAGGCCGGCAAGGTTGAGCGCGCCAGAGCGGGCATCATCACATTAGATTGACCGCAAGCCCGGAGCCCAGCTACAATCGCCGGCTTCGGAGCGTAGCGCAGCCTGGTAGCGCATCTGATTTGGGATCAGAGGGTCGTAGGTTCGAATCCTATCGCTCCGACCAGAAATATGTAATGGAATCAGCGGCTTAGACGGTGACGTCTAAGCCGCTTTTTTCTTTCCCTAATAGCCTCCCTAATTAATTTTGGGGCGTTCCCTAATATCCAGTGGTTTGGCCGATTTATCCAGTGCTGTATTAAATCACAGTGGTTGGGCAGCTAGACCGGGCGCTTCGAGCACATTTCTATTCAGATTTGGTGTGAGCGACTAGCCGCCTGCCGATAGGTAGAAGCCCCGCTCCCGCCGCCGGCGCAGGGTCAGCCCATTGACGACGCGGCCGCCAGACTTGTTCCATAGCAGGAAGGCGTTCGCCGCCAGCTCCCACTCGCCGGAGTTCGTTTTGCGCTTCACCGTGCTGGCGTTGAAAGCGCCCAGCCCAATGTTGTAGGCCAGGCTGCCGCACGCCGCGGCGCGCTCCGGTGGCTCCAGCCACAGCATTGGCGCCCGCTTGTAGACGCCCAGCAGGAATTGGGACACCCGCATGCGCAGCACGGCGTCAGCCTGGGCCTGCGTCCAGACCATCCCTTCCTTGACGCCGGCCGTCTCGCCCCACCCGATCGTCCAGATCCCACGCACGTCCCTATACGCCTTAAGGCGGCAGCCCTCAAAGCGCATGATCAGGCTGACCAGCAGCTCGAGCGCGGCTTTCATTGCTTCTTCTCGAATGTGCGACCCACAAACCAGAAGCCCAGGATGCCGGCGAGGATGTTCGCATCCTGGTCGGTGTATAGCTTCAGGATCGCGTCCCAACCACTGATGCCGCCCTGCAGCGCCAGCACGAACATTGCGACCTTTGCTGCGCCGTATAGGAGCAGGAAGTAGTACGTCGTCAATGGGCGCACCAGGAAATTCAGCCCGTCCACAAGCTTGTCTCCGGTGACCTGCATCTGGCTCTTCAGCGCCTCAGCCTGGGCATCGAACATATGCACGATCTGCTCGGCATTGAGCTGCGTCTCAACGAGAGCCTGCTGGTTCGCGCCCTTGAGTTGCTCAAGCGCGAACTGCTTATCCATCATGGCGAGCTCATGCTCGTTGTCGGTCTTCTTGTTCATGAAGGAGAAGACCTCGGGAAGCAGGCGCAGCAGGCCGCCGCCGAGCAGCGATAGGATCGATAGCAACATGGCAAACTCCGTTCCGGTTCCGTCAGAAAATTACTTCCACACGCCCTTGACTGCTGACCAGGCGCCCACGATTGCCGACACCGCGGCGGCCATGTAGGCCACTGGGCGCGCAATCTTTCCAATCCACTCCAGGGCCCTGAATGCCCCCGAAGCGGCCGCGAACGCTTGGACAATGTCGGCAGTGTTCACCTCGACGCGCGCCGTGGCCTCGCTGTTTCGTTTCAGTTCGGCCTCGAGCGTGTCGACTCGGCTCACCAGTTCCTGGAAATTCGCGTCACCCATTCAAACCTCCCAATGAAAGAAGCCGCCCGAAGGCGGCGCGACACTGATACTTGTTTTCCCCTGCTACGTGCATGCCATGATGACGGGCTTTGCGCTGGTCGCGCTCACTACGTCGGTGATGACTTCGATTGACAGAAAGCGGAGTCGCGAATTCGTCGCGCCGAAGTCGGCACTCCCTACAACCTCGGCGGCAATGCTCGTTACCCGCGTTGCCGCCGCAACGCTGGTCATGTCCATGATGACTTCTATGGGCGCATTTGAAACGCGCGTGTAATCGCCAGCCATGGTTAATCCCCGACGCCTGCAATCATTGCGTTCACGTTAGCGGCAGTCCACGCCGCGCCCGTAGCATCCACGCCCCATACTGTCGTGCTTACCTTGTTGACGCCGCCAGAGCCTAGCGTAAGCGTGGCGCCGTTCGAAGTGGTCGCGCCCGTCTTGAGCTTCGGGATAAGGCTCGCGCTTGCCGTGCCGGGGTTCTGAGCAAGGATCAATTGCACGACGGCATTAATGGTCGTTGGCGTGAAGGGCAGAGCGCCGAACGTGTACATATCGGCGTTGCCGGTGCCGCCGTCCTGCACGTAGTTGGCAGACGACCAGCCTCCATTAACCTGCGTATAGTGCGTCGTTCCGCTATTAGGCGTGAATTGCGACGGCGTGCTATCGCCCGCTGGCGAAAGACTTACGATGCGGCGCGGCCCTAGCGGGAACGTGTTAAAGGTCGTGCCCTGGTCATCCCAAAAAATAAAATCGTCAAAGATAGGCGCCGAGGCGACAAACGTGCCATTAAGACGCGCGGCAACAATCGGGTAATACGTACTAGAGACAACCGTTGCAATGCCGGTAACTGTCGCGTCGAGAACGCCGTCTACATAAATTGTGCTAGACCCCGTGGCGCCGGTTGCTAAAAGCCATTCAACCTCAATCCAATGGTATTGGCCGTCGCAAACGTTCGCTGTGCCCGTGGCAAGCGGGGTTCCGGTAGAAGATCCTAATTTATTCGTGCTGACCCGCCCAGACGGAGCGCTTACGTAAACGGCGGCAAAGCTTGTGCTTGCACCAGAGTCGAGCGTAAATATTGGATAGTTGTTTGCTGATCCCGAATTGTTCACTTTAAAGTAAAAGCCCGCGCGAACCTTGTTCCCAAGAGGAATAGACGGCGATCCATACATTGCAGCTAGCGACGAAGAGGCATTAGAAACCACTACCCCATTCCCGCCGAAACGACCAGCGCCACCCGTTTGAAGCGTCAAATTGGTATAGCCTACCCAACGGTTTGCCATTTGCGCCGAAGTCGTGTAGCTATCGAAGCCATCAGAAAAATAAAGCGTCATGGTTTCCCCTCTTAGCGGGTCGCGTTAAAGGTAAGGCTTACATTCGCAAGCGATGCGTCGGCGGTAGAGGGCGCGACGATGGTCAGAATATCGCCCGCCGCGAAAGTTACCGCACTGCTAAACGTCACGGTCGGCACTGTGGCCGCCGCCGCCCATAAAAGCGTGCCGATGCTTGATCCGTTCTTATTAAGCGTTACGGTCGTGCTTCCCGTGGCCGCATTCCCTGCGCTGAATTGCGAGCCGGTTAGGCTGATGGGAAAGTTTACGGAGCGCGTAAAGATGATTCGCGCAAGGATTTGGCTATTCGTCATCGTGCCGGGAAAGAACATCGGCATATCGTACGGATTGGTGCCCGCAGCAGGCACAAGCGCTACGGGCGCATATTGTCGGCGGTCTAAATAGTTCGTAACGCTCGTCGCGTTCGTCGTGATTTGATAGAGCGTAATAGAGCCCGCAGGGAACGAGCTAGTGCTTACGCTAACGGCTCCCGTAGAGGCATTCGCATAGACGTAATTTGTTGCGCTAGCGGTGAGCGTAACCGTGCCGTTTGCAATGGCGTTTCCGTTGAAATAGCCGCCGTAATAGCCCCACGTTAGCGCGCTGGTCGTCGTGTCGCGACGCCCCCAAGTTGTCGCGGGGCTTGCCGCATCGAACAGGCCATTCGCCGTAACCTCTTTGTTGCTTTGGTTCGCCGCGATTTGGTTAAGAAGCGTGCTTTGATCTGACATGCTTACCTCACGATAGAAGTAGTTACGGCGTGCCCAAGTACGCCTTGATCGCTGTTCTGTGCCACGCTGAAATTAATCGTGTTCCCTGCGACAAACCCATCGGCGGCGATGCTCGCGGCGGTATAGGTGTAGCTTGTCGCAGCGGTGACAGTGACGACGCGAATTTGCGTTCCGGTCGCCGTGCTGATGGTTAGCCGATAACTTTCAGTCGCCTGGTCAAGCGGCACGTTTGCGCCGTTCAGCCACGCCGCATTGACGCGCGCCCTGCGAACCCACGAAAGTGAGATATCGCTAACGCTCGCGGCGCTGCCAGAGAACGCCGAAAAGCAAACCGGCGACAGGGGGCGAATGCACGCTTCGCTAACGAATTCGCTAACCGGCGTACCCGGTACAAGCTTAATCGGCGCGATTGTTTGCGCTTCGTGATAAAGCGTCGTGCCGACGTCGGTAACGTTGACGGTTTCTCGAAACAGCGTAGACGGGTCGAGTAATACGAACGCTTCCCCGGTGCTATGCGACGACATGGCCCACTCTGTACCGACGCGCCCGCGAAGCAATCCCGACAGCGTGTACGTGTTCGTTCCGGTTAGCGTGGCGTTGCGAAAGAAGATTACTTCGCTGCCTACTACGCACGCGTTCACCTGATTGAGAAAGTCGGAATAGCTAACCGAAGACAGCGAGCCGTTATAGAGCTTCACGATTAGCGTGCTGCCCTCGTCGGGGATGTTGCCGCCCGTCCAATTCGCAAGCGCCGAAGTCGTTGCCCCCATCGTCGCGCCCTTGAACCATGCTTCGGCCTGCGCATAGGAATTGCCGTCACGCGACAAGAGCACGTTTGCGCCGCCCCAATTTGAAGCGAGGCCGCACATTGCAAGGTAGACGCCGGGGGTTGTGTCGGTATCGCGAAGCGGCGGCACGTCGAGAACCGCGAGCGCCGTTTGCCCGTAATAGCCGATGACTTGCGGCACGAACCCGGCAGGGGCGCCCCCGATGGGCGTATAGGTCGCGGGGTTCGGATAAATCGTCGGCTCTTCTGCGATGGCCGACCACTTCATAGCCGCTTGCCCGTCGTACTCGCATGACACAAGGCGAACAAGATAGGTAGAGCCGTCGTCGCGCGTCAGATAAACGACGTCGCTAGGTTCGTAGGCGATGTATTCAAGGCTCGTCGAAAACTCGAACGTTTGACGGCCTAGCCACTCCGCTAGCAACTGACTTTGCACGATGCCCGCCGCTTCGTTCGCGGTAAGCACAAGCGGGAAATCGTTTGCGGAGAACTTGCGCGCATGCGTGCCCAGACGCATTGCGGTTTGCGTATTCGTTTGGTAGTCGCTATCCCATTCGATGAAAGACAAGGTAAGTTGCGCGGATAAATCTAGGTCTTGCGCAATAACCTCTTTTATGGGGTTCTGCGCCTCTTCGTTCGTCATGGATTGCGAAACGCCTAGATCGGCGTACGGAATCGTGACGGCAGGCGCGGCGCCGCGCGGGACAAACTTAAGCTTTCCGCCCGTGTCGCTTACGTCGATAAAGTACGCCGCCAGTAGCCCCGCGATGTTGTTGCGCGCGTCGCTATGATTCGTGATGCCGTAGCCGTATGTTTTCTGCGTGACGGCGCTAACGTCGAATTGCGACGACGACAGGCCCGCGCGCGTACAAACGTCCGCGAGAATGTCGCTTACCTTTACCTGCGCGTCGCTGAATGACTGGTAGACAAAGACGAGCGTTGGCGAAGACTGCGAGTTATTCATAGTGCCGAACATGAAAACGCCCGGCGACACGACGCGCATTGAATGGGTATAAATCGGGCTAGGCACTGACGACGTTATGAGCGTGCTTACGCCGCTTGCCGTGTCGAGCTTGTAGAGCACGCCCCCGCATATGTAAAAGATCGTGCTGTCATCCTGCACACATCCGACGCACCCATAGTCGACTGCGACCCCTGGCATGGTGCCTAGAGTCGCGACGAGCGCGAGCGTATTGCGGTCAAATCGGCATATAGCAGGCGTGCCGGTTTTGTTGCCGCCATCCATGGCGTATAGGTACGAGGCCGTAACGCCAAGTAGCTTCCATGTGCCATTAACCGTGCTGCGCGTCGTAATGCTTGGGTTCGTTAGCGAGCCCTTATAGATCGCGGTCGGGTAATCGTAGTCTTCCGTATCGGTTACGTAGAAGTCGCCGCCGCTCTTTAGCCAGTAGGGCGTCTGTGTAAAGTTGTTAAACGCCGGGAAGTTGTAAATCTGCTGAAAGCCCGTGCCTAGCTGCGCGTCGAACCATCCGGCAATGATGCCGGTGCCGGGGTTATAGCGTGACACGAACCCCGGAACGTCGGCTAAACCGTAATATGGGCCGTTTGTGTTGGCATCCCCCGGCGTATAGCTAACGGCGTCATAGACCGTTGCGCCGTACGGATCAAGGCGCCAGAAGGTTTGCCGCGTGGTTCCGGCAAGATAGCCGGATTGAGTCGTGTAGCCGATTCCGCTAGTTCCGCTCAGATAGTTAAAGCCGCCGCCATACCCCGGCCCCAACCCTTGCGCGGCGCTAGCCGTGACGGTCGTATAGACGCCCGTAGCGCCGTTCATAACCTCAAACGAGAAGCTAGGCAAATAATTGCCGTAATTGCTCAGGTCGAAGTTATCAATTACGACATACGCGAGCCCGCGAAACGCAGGCGTATTCGCCGCGCCCTTGTCGGCCTGTATGGCCGCGTCTGGTTGCTGCGTTTCATCACCCAGGTAGATACGAAGCGAAAGGGCGGCCACGCCGCTAGCGATGTTTTGCCCGAAGCCGCTTGCCGTGCTTACGTCATAGATAAGCGTGTTGTTAGCCCAAATTCGACGCACGCCCTGAATCGGCCCTTCACAGAGCCCGACCGCGACGGACACGCTATAGCTGTATGTCGTCGAAGACGGGCCGCCCTTGCCTCCCTGGTTGTGCCCTACCTTTGTCGGCTGGCTCATCCATAGGACATTACCAGCAAGGCGGTACATGCCATACACGATTGGGATTGCGTTCCCGTAGGTGCTGGACTGAATCCTTAGATCGGCAGGGTTCGGCCCTTTCTGGTTCTCATGGAAGACTAGCCCGCCAACGCCAGCGCCGACAAGAAAGCCGACTTGCGCGCCCATCGGGTTGCCGCCCGATGCGTAGAACCCAACGACGGCGCCAACGATGCCTAGCGCTAGCTGCCCTACTTGACCCATGATTAGCGTTCCAATTCGTGAAACTCGAAGAAGCCCGCAATAGCGCCGCGCCAAGCATCGTCCAAGCGATGCTCTACGACCTTGCGGCTTTGTATGTACGCGTGCGTCATTAACCATTCGTCGCCGTCTACTGCGGTGACGATGCCTAGATGACTGGGGCGGCTCTGCCATTGAAAGAGAATCACGGCGCCGGGGGCGACGTCGGCGAGCGTGATTCGTTGCATATGCGCCTCGCAGAGCGGCAAAAGCGAACCATCGGGGTAGCGCCCATACCCCTGCATATCGAAATCAGTTAGCCCTAGCGCTTTACCGGCACAGACAAGCAGGCCGCCGCAATCGACGCCAACGCCCTTTAAACGGCCTTGGTGATGATATGGAGTGCCAAGCCATGTACGTACCTCTGCAACGAATTCGGCGCGGCTGACCATTTAAGATCCCTGTGAGCGGAAAATCGTATCTGGGCCGGGAATGAACGGCTCGCCCCTGAAATTCACGATGTTGTTAAATCGCGTGCCGCATGTTCCGGGGGTACGGTCGCAACCCGGAACAAGCGTGTACGTATCGCCCGGTTGAATGGCGCGGCTCATCGGCAGCGCGAGCGTCAGCGCGCCGACGCTTGAGGTTCGTACGTCCATGCTGTAGCCCGCGTTCAGGCCGCTGGTAAAAGTCAGCAGGCCGAAGGCGTAGAAGCCCTGCGCATAGCTGTAATTGATATGTACGAGCTTGCCCGCGTCGCCGGAAAAGAAGTCGTACACGCCGCCTGATAGCGTGTACTGGCTTGTGCCGGGAAGCGACCCCACTTGCGTCCACGTAGCCCCGTCCGCGCCGACGACCGATAGGCCCGATTGCCAACTTCCGCCGCCTGGTGCAACGACGGATATTTGCCACGGCGTCACGCTTGGGATAATTCGTCCTTGCGCGTCGTTGTAAGGGGTCGCAACGCCCACGGCGGTTAGCCCCGTGTCGCTGATGCCAGTGCGGCCCGTCACGGCGCCTACGGTGCCGCTATAGGTCATGGGGCCGATGGCAACCTTGCAGCGCGCGTCGCCCAGTGTGGCGCGGCACGTCGGGCTAAATTGCTGCCCCATTTCCTGCTGCATCAGTTGGGCGAGCCCGCGAAGTTCGGCAACGTAGCGACCGTTAAGAATCGTGAATTGCCCAAGTACGCCGGAAGAAAGAACGACCGTACCCATGGTCAAATTGGCGTAGTTGACGATAAAAATCGTTACCGCCGAAAAATTCCAAAGCCCCGCCTCAATGTCGTTGCGATTAACCGGGCCGTTCTCGCGGAAGAGCGCATTTACTTCCATGTTGTTCGTCGACAAGTCCGACGACATTTGCATTGCGCTGGCCTGATAGCCCGCAAAGCTGATGTACGTTTCGCCGTTGACGACGAGGGGCGTATCGTGATCGGTGAAGCCGAACATTGTTCCGTCTGATGCACGTTGCACCCGCCAGCACGTCGCAACCGTAAGCGCGTCCCCCGCGAGGTGCGCGGCCATCGCTGGCGTAATAGCTCGCATGTCGTTACGTCCGAATTTCGATAAGTTGAATGCTGCCCCAATCGACGAGTAAATCCCCGCTAGGGCCGTTGCGATCCACGATCTGCATTTTCATGTCGTCGGTGTCGAAGCGTACGGGCACGTCAAACTGCCCAGACCACGCGAGCACGTCGGACGGCTGCGGGTACTTGCTGCCGGTACCGCTCGAGGTGATGATCTTGCCTACCGTGCTCACGGCGAGCGTGTAGACGGCGCCAGCCACTCCAGAAACAGTGAAAGATTGACCATTCAGGACGCCTGCATCGGCGCCACTGAGACCGGATAGGGATAGCAAGCCGCCGACGGCCACACCAGCCAGAGCCGACGAAAGCGTGACCTGGGTCGCGCTGCCGAGCGCGATAGCGCTGATGCTGGCCGAGGAGTCCGCAACGAATGTAGCAAGGCCGGTCGTCGTGTCCAGGGCGTACTGACCGGCACCGGCGCCGGCGCTGATCGGCGTGCCGTTTCGGTAGAGGACGGCGGTCCCCGCGACGGGCTTGCGGATGTTGCGTGCTTCCGACAGTGTGCCAGCAATGTATTGCTTCGCCAGTTGGAAGACGCCGGCTGCCGACGTCGTGACAAGGGCGCCGTTCGCGGCGGTCACAGTGTAGTCCGTCCAATCCTTCAGACGAAAGCCATGCCCGCGGCCTTTGACGGAACGAAAGAAGGCATACAGCGCATCAGTATCGGACTGATTCATGACCCGCCGGCCCACGTCGTATCGGTTGCGCGCCTGCGACCAGGTAATGACCCGGCTCTCCGCGCCGCCGGTGGCCGTGGTTACGACGGTCGAATAGACCGGCCCGACGACGGCGCCGAACGCAATCTTGTCGGGGAAGCGAGGGGATTCGAGGAAGGCCACTATCCATTCCTCCGGATCGCCATGCCTAATTGCCGGGCGATACCGCTGCCCATTTGCGCGGCCGTCTGATGCCCTGTCAGCGGCGGCACGCGGATATCCATGTTGAAGGTCTGCTGAACACCGCTGCCGTTCCCGCCACCGCTGCCACCGTCCGTTGTGCGAAGTGCATGATTTGGCACGATATTTCCAGAAGAATTGGGTACGAAGAGTTCCGGACCGCGCTCGCCGACGAGGTATGGGCCACCGCCCGTCACTGGGCCGCCGTCCGCGCGAGCACCGAAGATGCCCGTGACGCCTGTCCCTGCGCCCATGGAGACTGAGCCAGCTGTGCCGAAGTAATCGCCTGCCAGAGGCGTCGCCATGGAAGACGACGCGCCGCTGACAGCGCTCGCCGCCCCACCGAATGAGCCAGCCCCGCCCATGTCGAGGGAGCCGCCGATGAAGGAGCCCACCATTTCGAAGAGCTTCGCCTCCATCGCCTTGATCGCCATCCGATTGATCTCCACGATGATGAAATCAGAGAGACTCTTGAAGTTCATCTTTCCGGTCGACACGAATTTGGTCAGGGCATCTTCCATGCCCTTGGCAAAGCCTGACACCACCGATTCGGTCTGCGCCGCCATGTTGCGCGCAGCGTCTGAATAGTTGGCAATCGCCTGGGTAGCGCCGTTGGTCCAGTCGGCCTGGCGCGCTTTCAGGGCCTCGTAGTAGTTGGTGTAGTCCTGCAAGGATTGCTGAAGGCCGGCGCGAATCTTCTCCTGCTCGGCGAGATAGTCCGAGCCACCGATCAGGTCCTTCGGCGTGGCCTTGTCCAGCTCGACCTGCATTCGCTGGTACTCTTTGTAGATCGATTTCACGGCCTCGGCGTTCTTCTGCGCCTCAGAGCCCATGCCGAACGCATCAAGCTGGCGGCCGTACTGCTCGCGCTGGCTATTCTGGTAGCTGGCAATCTGTGAATTGATCTGCGCAGACCGCTCCTCGAGCTTCTGAATCTCCTGCTTGAGTTGGAGCTTCTTCTCGTCGGCGACGTTCTGCGCGAGCTGCGCCTTGATCTGGTCCTGTGCCGCGAGCAGGCTCTTCTGCTCGGCGGTCAGGATGCTCTTGCCCTTGAGATCGGAAATCTTCTGCAGGAACTCGGCCTGCTGCTTCTCCGCCGCGGTGAGTTTGTCGCTCGATTCGAGCTGCGACCGGATCGCGGCGTCCTGGTCGCGCAGTTGCTGCAAGAAGCGCGTCGCGGCGTCGTCCTGATATGCCTTCGGCTTATGTCCCGCTTTGTCCTTGTACTTCTCGTTGATGCCTGCGACCAGCTTCTCATAGTCGGCATCCGAGAAAGTGCCACCCCCCGCAAGGATGGCCGACCGGTCCTTGGCGAGTTGAGCCAGTTCCTTCTCCCGGCGCTGGGCATTGGTCATGACCTGTTCGCGCACCGTTTCAACCCGCTTAGCCGCCTCGATTCCGTCCTGATTGATACGCGCAATCCGTGCCTGCGACTCAGCAGTACGCTGCTCCAGCCGCTGCTGCTCCTGCAGCAATGCCACTTGCCGGTCTATCTGAGCGACGCGTCCGGCAGCCAAGGAGTTGCCCTGGATATCCCGGCGCTCCCCCATCAGGGTGTCGATCCGGTTCTGCAGCGTGGGCCCGCTACTTAGGCCCTGCTTCAGATTCGCCCAGAACTCCTGCACGCCTGCGCTGAGGTTTTTCCATGCCTGCGCGGCAGTGGAGAGGTTTTTGATGGACGAATCAGCAACCTGCTTTGTTGCAGCGTCAATCACTGCCTGCACCGCCTTGTGCTTTTCGCCAGCCTCCTGCAATGCCTGGATGTGCTGGTACGTCGCAGTGTCCATGAAATGCATGGACTGGTTGTGCTCGTATGCCCACTTTGCAGGGTCTTCGGAAAGCTTGGAGTACTCCTTGCTTACGTCCTCCAGCGACTGGCCGGAAATCTTCGCCGTGCGGATGATGACGTTGGACAACCCCTCCATCTCTTGCGAGGTGTATCTGCCGCTCTGCGCCAGATCGAGCAAGACTTCTGTCGCCTTGCCGAGCGAGCCCCCCGACGTGCCGGCGACGCGCTGCTCCATCTCGTGCAGCGATTGCGCAGTCAGTCCGGCGTAATTGCTGGTCAGGACCAGCGCGGCGTTGAACTGCTTGGTTTCCTCTGCACCTTTGATGGCGGCGATTGCCAGCGCAGCAAGCCCTGCCACCAACATCCCGACCTGCAGGCCGGCGGCGCTGAACACGTGGCTCAACGCATCAGTTCGCTCGCCCAACACCAGCATGGAGCCGCCGAAGTTTTTCCAGTTCCCCTGGCTGGCTTCGTGAGCCAGCACAAGGAGTTCCCGACGAGCGCCGGCGGTCTTCAGGTTGAACTCCTCAGTGTGCTTCGACGCCTGCGCGATCTTGTCAATGTAAGACTGCGCGGAGTCGGAGACGCCTAGCGCAGCGGCCTTCATCTGCAGCATCTCGGCGCGGGTCTTGCCGGCCGTATCGGCTTGCTTGGCGAGCGTCTGGATGAACGCATTGACCGCTCGCGTGCTGGCCTGGCTACCGTTCGCGGTGGCTTCTTCGATGGCCTTCTGCGCCGCAGCCGTGCGCGCCGCCGCGGCATCCTGGGTCGCAAGGAAATCCTGGGCACTCCTCTTGGCCTTCTCCATCGCGGCGGCATAGCCGCTCGCATCTGCCGTTACGCGGACAACCGTTTCATTTGCCATTAGTCAGTTCCCCAGCTTTTGTCTGGATCACTTCGCCTACTGCGGCTGCCGCCGCCTGCTTCTTTGCCTCATAGGCTGGCCGAAGGAACGGGCGCGCAGCCATTTTCGACGTCCCGTACTCAAGGAACCTTCCGTAGAAGGCATCCTTGCTCCACGTCACGACGTACGACGCTAGCTTGCCCTCGACGGACTCCTCCTTGTCGAACGCAATCAGAAGGTGATCGCGCAGGAAACCCGGATATCGCTTCTGCTTGGCGGTCTCCCACGTCTGATTGCCCACAGGCGCGCGGATCTTCACCTCGGCGAAGATGACCCGTGCGCCGGCCACCGCAGCCTGGCGCAGCACCGACTCGCTCGCCACGTTGTCGAGCGCCCGCAGAGCGTCGGTGAGGCCCTGCGGGTTTTCAACGGTGAAGTTCTTAGCCATTGCGGGTCGGGAACATGGTCGAGAAGAGCAACTCGGCTTGAGCGTCAGGGTCATCCAGCAGGATCGGCTCCTGGGCCTTGGCGGCCTCACGGCGAAGGTCGTTCCACGGAATGAAATCGAGTGCGTCGAATGGTTCACGACGCACCTTCTCGTTTCGGTGGACGTTGGCGATCGTGGAAGCGATCGTTCCCGCGCGGAGGTCGTCGTAATGCGGCCCGCGCCCGTCAATCTGGTACAGCGCCATGTACTCGACGAACTCGGCGCTTGTGACCCGCTCTTGCAGCTCCCTTACTGGGATGCCGAAGTCGCAGGAAAGCTGGAGCCAGAATCGCCGCTCCGGGCGGCGTCGGAGTTTTTTGCCGCTTCGTCCACGGCAGAAGGGGCCATACCATTGATGCGCACGGCCACGGCAACGAGCCTATCAAGGGCCATTCCGCTCTGTGCACGCAGCGCGGCGATGTCGGACTCGTCCAACACCAGAGCGCCGGACTCGTCTACCACCGTGGCGATCAGTAGGTCGGCCTGCGACTCGCTGATGGAAACCTTGCCGACTTCCTTCTTCGCATAGAACGCGTCGCGCGCCACGCCGGACATTTCCGACACGATGACGGTTACGCCGTCACCCCACTCGGGGACATCAACGCGCTCGGTCTTGAGGTGCAGGGCCGCGAGAATGGCGGCCTTGGTATCGCGAGAGAATACGGTCATGTTTACCCCTGGATTATGCGTAGGTCACGGCACCGGTGATACGCAGCGTCACCCCGGTCACCTTCAGCACTTGGTCGACAGCGCCATCGAGCGGAGTGTTCTTCACGAACGCGTTGAAGGTGGCTGTCTTGCCATTCGAGGCGGTCAACTTGAACGACTTGACGGCGCTAGCCACCTTTGCGGCATCGCAGGCCAGTTGCCCAGCGTCCGTGAAGTCCTTGTTCACGTCGAAGGTGAAATGGCCGAAATCCTGCAGGCCGAGCATGTATTCCTTGGCCACGCTCGACAGGTTCGTGGTGTCGATTTCGTTGGCCTGCCCATCGAAGCCCTTGAACTGGGTGATATTGTTGATGGGAACCCAGGTCAGCGGCGTCGCCGTGCCGGCGGCAGTGATGGTCTTGCCCGTCGTATCGATATCCACGGCGAAGGTATTCGCTGTAACGTTCCTGATCACCACTTGCTGGCCGTTCAGCAGGCCTGCATCGGCGCCGGTCAGGCCCGCCAGCGTCACGACATCGCCGTTGCTGAGCCCGTGCGCCGCGGAGGTGAGAATCGTGGGGTTGCCGAGCGCGATTCCAGAAATGGTTTTCGCGGAACCGGCGGTGCTGGAGATCTGTAGCGTGGATCCCTGCGCGGAGATGGCGGTATTGGGCATTCGATTACCTCACAAAATGAAAAGCCCGCGCAGGGCGGGCGGTTGCAGAAGCGGAAGCGCCGCTCAAGGCGGCATGAGTCAGGGGTAATACCAGATGCTGAAATCTTGCCGGGAGCCGTACATCCGCGTATCCATCTCGAACGTGCTGACCGGCGCGCCGATCGATATTCCCTTGATCGTGGGCGATGTGAGCGCGGCAATCGCGCTCTGGATCAAAGTTGACGCGGTCAGCCGATCGTTGGCCCAAGCATTGACCTGCACTCGCGCGTTCTGCAGGTCTTCATTGCCATCGAGGATATTGAGCGACTGCCCGCCGACGGATTGATAGGTCAGATACGGACGCACCGCATTTGCGGGAGCAACATCCGGGTAACAGCGGTATGTGCCATCACCGTTGTCGACCAGACTCTTGAGCGCCCCGAAGACAATGTTTTCGATGAGATTAGCCATCGCTGTCCCGCTCGACTGCGTCGTATTCGCATTTCACTGAAATGACCTCATCGAGAGCGAAACGCACCTCGAAGGACTTGGTGTATTCCGGCACACCAAGTTCCTTACGTAGCAGATCACACAGCTCCCTTCCTTTGCCGGCCTGCGGAGTCAAGACTCTCATTGTCCTGCGATTAGCCATTGCTCATGCCCTCACTCACCATCAACGTCACCACGCGGTTGCGCTCGTCCTCATTCATGCTCGCCGCTATATTGAAGATGCGTGTGCCGTACAGAATGCGCATCGCGGCGACGACCTTCGGTACCGCCAGCTCCGAGCGATAGCGCACCGTCACTGTGTGTGTCACCTCGGACTGCACCGCCTGCGCGGCCAACAGTTCGCGGCCGCTAATCGGCTGGATCTCGCCCCAGCAGGTAAAGGCGGAAACCCAGGAATTGGTCTGCTGCCCGGACGCGTCCTGCGTTGCCTGGCGCGTCTGGAAGGTCAGGCGCTTGCGGAGCGTGCCACTACGCACCGAGAAGCTATTGATGCCGGACATATCAGAACCAGAACGTCTTGAAGGGATCGAGCAGCCGATCAACATACGGCAGCGGCTCGATCTTCCCGCGGTTCATGATCGCGACCTCTTCACGGTTCTCATAGATCGTCGACAGGCGAATCTTCAACCAAGCCTTGATCCCCTCCGGGATTACGCCCAGGAAGCTTTGGCCGGTGCCGGTGTTCGTCAGTGCGATGGGCGCGCCGCCAGCGGTCGTGGCTAGCGTATAGACGCCAGGCGAGACGATGCTCTGCACGTAGTAGTCGGTCATCGGCTGGAGCGGCGCCGGCAGCGCGCCGCCGGCATTCGACAGGCGAACCACGTCGCCAACCGCGAGGGGCTTCCAACCAATCACCGTGACGTTGTTGCCGGCGGCCGTCACGGGCGCGGCGTAGCCAGCGTCATACGTGACCCATACCGCGCCGATCTGCGGCAGCGGAATTGGCCAGATCTTGCCGAAAACGGGCGTGATGCGTACCGGGTCGGCGGAATAGTCCACCGTGTAGTCGGTGGGTGGCATCGTCTGGACGTTGCCGGCCATGTCCAGGTATTGGATCGAAACTACCTGCACCACCGGGCCGCGCTCGAGATAGATCGCATGACCAGGCAGCGTGAACGGCTGTCCATAAGGAATCCCGATGAGGGACGGCCCGGGAAAGCTATCGAGCACCTGTTTCCAACGCGCCACGCACAACTGCTTACGGGTTTCGCCCTCGGCATAGTCGCGCGCTGCGGATACCAAAGCGCCAATCAGCGTGTCATCGTCGGTAATGTCGACGCGGGCCCAAGACTTTGCCTCGGCCAGCTGCACCGGCTCGACGGTGGGCGGCGTGATGAGTTGCAGTGGCATGCGTGGAACGGGCGGCCGAAGCCGCCCTTCTCCCGGTCAGGTATGGATTAGCCGACGATCTGCTTGACCGAAGCCGCATTGGCGTCGGAGGCCGGCGCAAAGCGAGGCACGAACCCGAACAGCGATGCGGCCGTCAGGCTGGCCGCCGTGCCGACCGTCATCGACAGCTGGACGTAGGCAAAGCCGTTGGCGACGTCGAGCTGCTGCGCATCGAGGTTGATTTCGGCCTGGACGTTGTCGCCGGTGGCCTTCACGATCTGCGTGATCGCCGCGCCGGTGATGTCCTTGGCGCCGGTGCCGCTCGAATCGGTGGCCTGTTGGATCTTGGCATCCACAGTGGCAGAAGCGCCCAGTACGCCAGTCTGAATCAGCGCGAGGAACTTCTGGAAGGCAGCTGCGGACACCCAGGCGGTTGTCAGCGCGCCAGCGGACTGGCTAGAGGGCGAGATCTCGCCCAGGAGTGCCACCTGCTCGGTGGCTTTCACGTTCGGGTACATGACTTGATCCTCACAAATTGGTGAATGGAAATGCCGACGGCACTGCGGCCGCCGGCGTTCAGGTCAATCAGCGGGCGCCGAGCAGAAGGAACGGCGAGAGCGTGTTGCTGCCCTTGGCCTGGGCGATCGGATTGACGATCTTCGGCTGGCCATCGACCCGGAAGGTCGCCCGGAAGGCGGTCGCGTCGGCATCGAAGTAGAGATGCATCGACGTGGCCATTTGGACGCCTCCGGCCTTGGTGATGGTGCGGTAGTAATCCAGGTCCACGAGGGAGATGTCGCCCTGCGCGCTGAATGCTGCCGCGTGCTGGCTGACCATGATTGGCCGGCCCATAAGGGTGCCGTAGGGCGAGCCCTGCGCGCCGGCGGAGACCGGCAGATAGATCGGGTAGTTGCCGAGGGTCAGGCCGAACAGCGACGGGAGCGCATCGGGCGTAATCAGCCAGGTGGAGCGCGGGAACGAGCCGGGTGGCAGGCGGGCGATCATCTTGGTGATGTTCGCCAGAAGCACGGTTTGCGTGGCCTGACCGGATTCCTTCGCGACCACCACGGCAGCCGAGCCATTGAAAGCGCCCTGCGGCTGGCCCGCTCCCGTGCCGAACAGGATCGCCTCGTTGGTCTTCCAGCGGATCGAGCGCGCCATCAGGCCAGGCAGGTACGACTCGAGGGCGTTGGCGTCCGCCAGCAGCTCATCGGTCACCGGTGTCAGAGCCATGAGCTTGTGCAGACGCAGGGTGGTGACGCCGAACTTCGGCTTCGTCTGGTTTGCCGCCGTAGCCTCGGCTTGCCAATAGGCGCGCACGCCATCGGTGCCCCAGGGCGTCGTTTCGTCCTTCGGGAACACCATGCTGTTGCCGCCGATCTCGACGTCATCGGTCATTGGCAGCAGCGCGTCGTCCTCCAGGGACAGCGTGAAGATCTCGCTGGAGTACTGCGGCGGGATCAGAAAGCCGCCATCGACGCCGCCGGCCTCGTTCCCGAACGTCGTGGGGGCGGCAGCGCCGATGACCAAGCGCTGGTCGATCGCGGCCGGCTGAACCGCGGCCATGCGCGCAGCCTGGGCGAACTCGCCGAACGACCGGAAGCCGCGGCGCGGATCCTGCTCGACGTTCTCCGACACCGAAATTCGGGCATTGTCGGGAATATTCACGCCAATCGAGCGCTCGTGCTCAGCGAGCGCTTGCTCGCGCTCGATTGCGGCGTTGACGCGCTCCAGGGCACCTTTCTCTGCCTCAAAGGCCACGGCCTCGTCGTCGGTCAGGTCACGACCTTCGGCGGCGGCCTTGTCAGTGATGGCGCGCATGGCGGCCACGTGCTTGGACTTGCGAGCCAGCAGCTCGCGCATTTGCTTGGACATATCGGGCTCCAGAAATAGCAAAACCCGCACATGGCGGGTCAAAATGGTGGAATGCGCTCAGTCGTCGGACTGCTCGCTGGCGCCGACGGGCACCAGCGATAGGGCCTCGCGCTAGCCCAGAATCGAAATCTCACGTTGCGCCCGGGCCAGACGGCTGGCGCCGGCCGGCTTCGCTGCGCGGATGCTCTTCTGCATGCGTGCCACCACGTCATCGAACGTGGCGACGCCGTCGACCATCTTCTCGGCCAAGGCCTGGTCGGCGCCAAGCACCCGGCCCTGTCCCATGCTCTGCCTCACCTGGTCGACGGCGACCTTGCGGCCCTTGGCCACACCGCGCGTGAAGGCTGCGTAATAGTCATCCACACGCGACTGCATGAAGGCCTGGGCGTCCGCGTCGAGCGGCTGGTAGGGGTTTCCCTCGACCTTGAACTTGCCCGCGGAGACCAGGGTCGTCTTGACGCCAGCCTCGTCGAGCGCCTTGCTCCAGTCCTGGTGCGCCATCCACACGCCGATGGATCCGACCTCGCCACCCGGGGTGACAAAGAATTCGGATGCTGCGCTGCCGATCCAGTAGGCCGCGCTGGCCGCGAGGCTGTTGGCTACGGCCACGACCGGCTTTTTGGCTTGGGCGATCTCCGCGGCGATCTCCTGCACGCCATAGACGGAGCCCCCGGGGCTGTCAATGTCGAGCAGAATCTGCGCCACGGTATCGTCGGCCATTGCGTCGGCCAGGGCTGCACTGATCTGCTGCGTGCTGGTGCCGCCCTCACAGATGTCGATCTGGCTCGCACGCTGAACGATGGCGCCGTGCACCGGGATAACCGCAATCGCTCCGGCGCGTGGGCCGCCGGCGCGCGACTGGCGCGGGCCGGCACTCGGAGCATCATCGTCCGGGGCATGCGTGAAGCCGGCCGACGGTGCGCCGTACTTGCGTGCGAGCACGGCGGCGTAAGCGGCCATGCGCTCAGGCATCAGGGCCCAAGGGGTCGCCAGGCACCAAGCGATAAAGCGTTCATGTTTCATAGGTCACCTGTAAGGGCGAGGCGCGAGAGTTTTGCCAGAGCGGCGTCGTAAATGTCCTGTTCTTCATGGCCCGTGCGGATCAGGTCCTGTCCACGCGCCTTGCAGTATCGCTGCGCTGCCTCATCGGTAATCCCCAGCGCAGCCGCAACGAATCCCGCGTGGCTTCTCATCGCGGCTTCAACGGCTTCCGGCCAGTTTTCCGCCTTTAGCGCAGAGAGAAGCACGGCGGTCTCCTTGCGCGCCACCCGCTCGGCGACAGATGTGGATAGTGCTGCCAGGCGCGCATCCGCTGCGTCGTCTTGTTTCGGCGGCGGCACGCCATCGACCTGTCCCGGTTGCTTGGGCACGTCGACCTGGGTCTCGGCGTCAGATTCCTCAACCATATTGAGCGGCCGAAGCGGCTCATCGAGGCCGTCGATGGGCTCGTAGTTCTCCGACGCGCGCGCCTCATTGCGCGTCATCCAGCCGTCCATAATCGCGTTGTGGTAGAACGTCGAGCGCGCCTGCTGGTCGCCGCGCAGCAGGCCGGTAAAGTCGAACTCGACCTCGATTTCAGCGTCGTCCTCGAGGAGAAGATTCGTCTCGATCGATGATTCCCACCGCTCGGCCCACGGCGTCATCGTGTAGATGACAAAATCGAGCGACTGCTGCTCGATATTGCTGAACGTGGCCTTTGACAGGTCGCCCACCAGATGCGGCGGAATGCGGAACATGCGCGCAATATCGCCAACCTGGTACTGGCGCGCCTCAAGAAACTGGCTGTCCTTGTTCGTCAGGCCCAGCTCATGGAACTTCATGCCGTACTCGAGCACGGCAATCTTGCCCCGGTTCAGACCGGTCTGAGCTGCCTGGAACGACTCGCGGAAGGTGTCCCGCGCGGTCTTGTCCTTGAAATTTCCCGGGAATTCGATCCAGCCGCCGCCGGGCTTGGCATCGTTCTGGAAGAACCGCGCGCCGTAGTCCTGCGCGGCCAGGCCGAGGCCCACGGCTTCGCGCGCAAGCTCGATCGGGTTCATGCCGACAATGCCGTCACCGGAGAGCCCGCGGATATGCCAGAGCTCGCTTCGGCGGAAGATGCTCACTGTGCCGAATCGATCGGTGTACCGGTAGCGGTAATCAAACTCGTTGCCGTCGTTTAGTAGCTCAATGCTGATCCGGTCCGGATGGAGCGGGATCAAGTCGGTGATATTGCCGCCGCGGTCCGCCACAATCTGATTGAAAGCGTTCCCGCGCAACGCAAGATGCCCTTGCATCATCTCGCGCCACTCGAATGGTGTCTGCCACTGGTTCGGCCGTCGGCAGAGGAGGTCATAGAGCCAATGCTGCTCGACCGGCTTCTTGTTTTTGCCCTTGCCGCGGTATAGCCGCATCGGCAGCACGCCAAACGACTCGGCCAGCACGCGCACGCAGGCGAACACCACCGGCAGCTGCAGCGCCCGATCCGGCGACACTCGCATACCGGAGGCCGTGCGGGTCGTGACCGGCTCGAACCAGAACGAGCCCCACGGCGAGCGGTCCCCGTCGGCCTTGATCCGCGAAATAAACATCAGTCAGCGTCCTTTTTTGGGACATACACACCAGCCACGCGCGCCACCACAAACACCAGCGCGATCAGAAGCAGGCCGCCGCCCACGAGTCCGGCGCCGACGTTGAGCAGGCAACCGCCGACAAGCGCCAGCAGCCATCCCGCGAGCAAGCAGCCATTGAAAAGGTGTACGTTCATACGGTCATGAGTTCGTATTCGCCACCGATGATCGGCGCTTGCTCTTCCTGCGCCAGGTTTGAGGCGCCCATCGCCATCACCATGGCGATCAGACCATCGATCCGGCCGGTGGCCTTCGATTTGTCCAGTTTCCGGTTGCCGGCCGGGTCGCGCGTGGCGATCGCATTGGACGCGCACCAGGTCAAAATCGGGTTATTGCCGTGACGCACCTTGCTGTTCATCAGTTCGGCTTCCACCATGTCCAAGGCCGGCGACATGTCCTTGAACCCCTGGCCGAATGGCACCAGCGGCAGTTCACGCCCGAGGCGCTTGAGCTCGGCCTGCAGCACGTCGATGCGCCAGCGGTCGAAGGCCACCTGCACGACGTCATAGTCATCGCACAGGGAACAGAGCCGCATGGCCACCGTCTCGTAATCGACCGAAGCGCCCGCAGTGGCCGTCAGGTAACCCTGCTGCTCCCACACGTCGTACGGCGCGCGATCGCGTAGGGCGCGGTCTTTCAGGCCAACCAGCGGCGCGAAGAACTCGGCCTGGACATGCCAGGCGCGATCCTCGTCGACGGCCGCCAAGACCAGCGCCGTGAGGTCATTGCGGGCCGACAAATCCAGCCCGATATAGCATCGGCCGTAGGCAATCGAGGCAAAATCCGGATCCGCGCAGTTCTTCACCCAGATGGCCCGGGGAATGAACGGGCTGGTCTGGCTGATCCGCTGATTCAGGATCAGATTGCGGTAATTGGCCTCGCGCGACGGCATCCGACGCGCCGATTCGGCCTGGCTGCGCACTTCATCCTTATTCATGAAGGCATCGAAGTGCGGATTCGCCGCCCGGATTGCCTTTTCCGAGAACGGATCCAGCTCGAGCGGCGCCGTGTACAGCGCAATCTTGACGCGCGGATCTGCTCCCGTCAGCGCGTCGTCAATCAGCACCGAGAGCAGATCGGCATCGGTCGGCGACTGCGTGCTGATGATGATCGAGAGCGGGTTCTCATGCGCCGCAGACGCTGTTTCCAGTGCCTCGTACAACTCGTCGCGCGGCCCTTTCACCTGCCCGAGCTCGTCATGCACCACGAACGCCGGCGACAGGCCGTAGGCCGTCGAGGCATCCGCCGACAGCGCTCGATACAAGGTCCCCAACTCTGGGCAGAACAACTGCTTCGCCGTGTCGCGCACCACGACATATTGCGACAGGTCCGGCGACATGCGCGCCACCTTGGACGCATAGCCGAACAGAATTGCCGCCTGCTCCCGTGACCGCGCTGCGCTATACAACTGGCTGTTCGGGACGGCCTCCGGGCCGCACAGATGGAGCAGCAGCAGGAACGCCGACAACGCCGTCTTCGCGTTCTTCCGCGCCATGGACAGGATGAAGCGGCGCGTCTGTGAATCGTAGATCTGCTTGACCCACCTTCGCTGCTCGCGGGTAAGCACGACAGGCTTCCCGACGAGCTTGCCCTCGGGAATCCTGCAATGCGCCTCGATCCAGGCAATATTGCGGGCACCGCGGCTCGCTACCCTTTTGCGAGGGGCAGTTCCCACGGTTTCCTTGCTTTCGCCTGGTTGGTCAATTTGCGACCAACGGTGGTCGGGTGCTCGACAGCCTGGCGCGTGATGCGCAGGCGCGTCGCCAGTGACGACGCCGCCCGGCTTTCGCGCTCGGCCATTGCCAACAGCCGGTCGTATCGCTTCAGGCCATCATCGTCGGCCAACCAGGCACGGTCGAAATTCGCCATTTCATCGGCGAGGATACGAGCCTGAACCACGTGCCGGCAGTACAGCTCGAGCAGCGGCGCGTGCGTCGCGCTAAAGACGCCGGCCGGCTGGTCGTTCACCACCTCCAACCAGACGCAGCGCTCGGCGTCGCTGATATGCAGCGGCGGCGCGAGGCGCTGTTCGGTCTCGATGGGCGCAACGAGGGCCGCGACAGTCTGGGAAGCCGCCGATTTTCTGCCTCGCTGCGCCATTTTTTTGCCCTCGTTTTACCCTTTTTTGTCCACGTTTATGGTTTCAAGGGGGACCGGTCGGTGTCCCGCACTGCAACACCAGAGATGTGATGCCCCCTACCCTTTTGTGCGACGCAGCACGCCAGCCAGCCCTACTTTGTGCGTAAATCTGCATTCCAGTGGTGGCGCGCGCTGGTCGGCATGCCGCTTGCATCACACCCAGATCGCTCTTTCTGCCCGAGGTCACGCCTTGTCTTCTCGGCGTGGTGGTCGGCGCAAAGGCCTTGCCTGTTGGTCAGGTCGTCTGCGCCGCCATGCACCAAGGCCACCACGTGGTCAACCTCGGTGGCGGGTGATACCACGCCGAGCCTCTGGCACTCAACGCACAGCGGATTCGCCGTCAGCGTGATCGCGTTCATGGCTTGACGCTTCCGGCCTCGGATGCGCTTGGTCGGCTGGCCCATCATTCGATCACGATGCGCATGGCGCGCTTGATCTTGGCCTCGAGCTTCGCCTGGTCTGGCAGCCTGCCGGCGAGCACGCAGCAAAACGCCAGCAGCTTGAGATACGGCTTGAGCCACCAGGCAAACCGCACGCTGAGTTTCACCTGAGGCGTACCGGTCGGCATCGTCACCACCTACGCGGAGCGCGCCAGCAATACAGCGCCAGCACGCCCATCGAGAGCAACACCATCAACGGCAGCCACATGGCGAACTCCAAAAAAGAAAAAGCCCGCTGGGTCAGGGCGGGCAAATCCAGGCGGGATCCTGGAGGAGACACTGGGTTGCGGCACCTGGAGTCGTCACCAGGAACCTCGGGCAAAAGCCCGCGCGCTACTGTTGCGCCATGCCGCAGAAACGCAAAAAGCCCGCGTGTGCGGGCTTAGGGCGAATTTCGGTACGGTATCGAATTGACACGTATTTTAGCCATGAAATGGCAGGTGTGCAAATGGTTGACTGGTGGCGCTATGCGATGGCGCCTTCCGGCAGGAGCATTCCCCGTCCATCGACGGCCGCATCGAATGCTTCCCATGCTCGGCGCTCCAAGCCTTTCAGCATTTTCACGATCGCCTGGTTATGTGTGCTAACGGTGTGCCGATTCAAGCGGCAAAGATCGGCGATCTCCGTGAATTTGACCTTCGCGCCGAAATACCGCTCGACGCATCCGCGCCGCACGCGGTAGTGCGACAGCGTACCGCTCAGGGCGGTAAGCGAGTGCTCGGTGAGCTCGCGCACGGATTCCTCCCAGACCGGATTTAGACGTTCGCCAGCGCAGCAAGGCTGCCGGCATTCGCACCGGAGCGCACGTGGCGCGCACCGTGCGACCAGCGTAGCGCGCTCGACATGGGATAGCTCGCCCAGCTCTGTCAACACCATGCCAGCTTGGGCTGCGCCGTCCAGGCCAACCAAACCTCGACCGCCGCCAACACTCTGTCCCTTCACCATCTTGGACAAAGGCGTCATCGGATATTGCTGGCTGGAATAGTTCAGCGCGAATCTGAGCGCTTCATGCGAATGCTTGAAGATCCCCGGCTCTTTCACAGTCGTCCCCCATTAAGCAGCGCAAGCGCCGCGTCAAGCAGATCCAATTCGTTCATTTTCAGGATCCGCAAATATGTTTTGTCCCCGTGCACCCCGTTCTTACCTGTGTGACAATCATCATGGCAAAGCGGCAGTACTAGGTAATTGCCCGCCCGCTGCGCACCGCCTTGCCCTTCGCGAATATGGTGCACATCGGTAATGGATTCCTGTCGCCGACCGAGCAGGGTGCAACAGATGCAGGCCATTTGCTTGACACGGCCCATGTAAGCCGATTCGGCCTTGGTTGACACCTTCTTGCTCAATCTGCCCCTCCCAAGAGCAAGCCCGGGTGCTGCGGATGCAATGGTTCCACCACGATCTCGGCGCGGGGATTGGCGCGGTCGATGGCATGGAATACATGCTTCTCGCGCACCTGCCGGTCATTGGCATAGACGCCGCGCTGCACCAGCCGGCGTTTATCGCCTTTTCCGGCGTAGCGAGCCTGCAGAACATCAAGGAGCACGGATTCATCCAGGTCCGGCCGCTCGCTGGCATAGAAAAGGCGCAGCGTCACCCGCACCGGGCCCGCCAGCATCTGGCGCGCGGCCGGCGGGATCTGGCGCAGCGCGTCGCGCTCGAACTTCCGCGCCTTCTCGGACTTGATGCTGGCCGGCCGGCCTTTGATCGTGACGATCTCGCGGCTGTTGGCCTTGCTGGCGGCCTCGCCAAGGATGGTGAAGGCGATCCGGGTCGTCATGCCGCATGCCTTCGACGCGCAGCGAACCACCCACACCGGGCGCTCGTTTCATCCATCCATTGGCACGGCGCGACATCGGTCGGCCAAGTCGGCGTGCGAAACCAGGTCTCGAAGGCTTGCCAAGCCTCGGCCCGGCGCGCGGCCTCGCCGGCAATGGCCGCCTCGCACTTTCGCGCCTCGAGGCGCCGGATGCCATCGTCATCGCCGCAGTCGTTCAGGCAGCCGCAAACCCGAAGGTGGATCCATGGGCCCGTCATGCGCCGCCCTCGGCTGCTGGTGGCGTGGCGCTCATGGCGTCTGCCTTGTCGCGCTTGATGATGTCGGTGCAGCCTTGGTGTCCGTGAGCACACTCATCGGGCATCCCTTCCGGGAATGTCATACAGCAATCCGAACAGACCCACGAGCACTCGTCTCGGGCTGCGCGCATCGTCCAGTCCTGCGTGATTTTGTCCATCGCATCGAGGGTGTCTGACATACCGCCGGCGTGGCTGACGGCGAAAAAGATTCCCAAGCCGCTCATGCGCCCTCCTTGCTGGCGCTCATGTCGTCTCGGCGCACCAGTTCTTCGGCTTCCAAGTTCATCGGCTCGCCGTCGATCTGCGACCATCGTGAATATCGGATCAGCCAGCCCTCCGGCATGGCACGCAGCACCATACGATCAACTGGCGCACGAAGTTTCGCGGGCAACGCCATCAGCCCGAATCCGACGACTGACAAAGCGAATCCGGCGATAACGAATGCTTCCGTCATACCTTTCCCTCATTGCTGGCGCTCATGGCGGCGATGGATTCACGAGCCTCAATAACTTCCTCTCGCATTGCTTCCATAGCGGCTCGCAAACGTGCACCGGCAGCCTCCGCGCGATCCGCAACTTCCTTGGAGTGGCTCCGTTTCTGAAAGCGTGTTTCTGCATAGGTTGCGTTGTATGTTTCTCTCGCCGCATCCCATAGTTCAACCAATGGGGCCAGCACACGCGCCGCATCGCGCGCATCCTGGTCGGCAGGCGCTGCGGCGAGCAGGGCGATACTATCGAGACACTCGCGCACGATCTTTCTCAGCGATTTCGGCACTGGCAATGCGCCTTGGCCTCCTGCATCTAAGGCGAGGCGCTTGATCCGTTCGAATGCCTCCGTCAGCGCGGCAGGCGCTGCGCTCGGCGGCGCCTGCTTCGCGCTGGCCTGCTGTTTCAGCAATCGCCCAATTTCTTCGGCACTCTCTTCGCCCGGCTCCTTGCCGACAATCGGCGCGCTGTCCTGAATGATTCCGGCGAGGCAACTCACCATGCGCTTCCAAAACTCAATGCCCGGATCAACGGCCGCTTGTTGCGCGCTGGCGATTGGGGTGGCAGGCGCTGCGCTATCCAGAACGGCTTCCTCGACCTGCCGGGCAAACTGACGCCAGCCCCAGCCTTTCAGAAAGCCCTCCATTCCCCCCGGCATAGCGTCGGCGATGCCATCAATGCGCTCATCAGTCAGGCGCGGCATGTCTGCTAGAACCTCCACCATCCTCCAGTCGCTTTCTGTCATTCCGCATTCGTCGCGCTGCTCGGCGCCCGGCTCCGCCTGTTGCGCGCTGGCGCTTGGGGCGGCGCGGATGCCATCGTCGATGTCGCACGAATCTTCCGGGCACACCACGCCATCGCGCGCGCCGGCCGCACAGATGTCGCCATAGCCATGCTGGCAGTCTTTCGGCGCCTGCTTCGCCTCGCCTTTCGGTTGCTGCGCCAGGGCGGCGCGAATGGCATCTGCGAAGCGTCCGAGAGCCGCATCCCATGCGTTCGTACCAGGTGTCGCGCCCATCAAACCGCAGTCGCGCGCAAGATTCCAGTCTTCATCCCGGCACTGAGCCGGCTTAGTCGATTCGGTCATGCCGTCACCTCGTCCAGTTGCTCGTCATGCACCGGCACGCCGCTGATGGGGCGCAGGTCGGCGTCGCAGCAGTCGCCCGTGATGTCGAATATCGACTCCCAGGGGCGGCCTATCTGCCGCATGCGGAGCGGTGCGCCTTCCACCTCGCAGTGCCACGCGGCTGGGTCGCTTACCCAGCGCGCCGGGCCAACCACCCGCACCAGCCGCCCAATGTTCTCCGGGTGCTCGTCACGCACGATGAAGGCGAGATCTCCAATCTTGCAGTTCATGCTGACCTCTTGAGCTTCTTGGCCTTCCGCTCCCGTTTTGCCGCTGCGGCGGCGATGCGGGCATGGTCGTCCTGGGTGATTCGGCCCGGCTTGAGGGTCTGCGGCCGGGGCTGGTGGGCGGCGCCCATCGGCGCGAGCATGGCGGCCACTGCGGCAAAAATCGATTTCCCGATCATGCCGGCACCTCGTCGGAGCGGAAGTGGCGGCGCGCCGGCAGCTGGATATGCGCCAGGCGGATGCCGAAGAAGGCGAGCAGCTCGGCCGCCGCATTCCCGGTCTCCCGCTGCGGCTTCTCGACCACTGTGCGCTCGGCGACGGCCGGCAGTGCTTCCGGACTCGCAAGCGCCCACTCGCCCCGCACACCGTCGCGCCGACGCACCACGGCGCCCGCCCGCTCGAGCTTGACCAGTTCCATGTGCACGGCCTGCCTGGACACCCCCGCCACGCCGGCGAAGTGCGAGGCAATCACGGCTTCACCGCGCCGCAGGGCCTCGATCAGGTGCTGTCTCGTGGTTTTCATGCTGTTGCTTCCTCCGGTTCGTCGTAGCAGACGTGTAGCGTGGCCGGCAGCTGGAGCTTGGGCGCCTTCAGTGGCATGCCCCAGGCCTCCATCAGCGGCGTGATGTCGGTGCCCGAGCGGACGTGCTGGCCGGGCCTGAGCGGTCGGTATGCGGCCAGCGCCGCCAGATCGGTCGCCGTCCAGATCTTTAGGTAGAACTTGCCCCGCTTGATCTTCTTGGCCTTGACCAGCGACAGGGTCTGCAGTCGGCCAAGGACGTCCGCCACCGCCCCGCCGGTGCAGCCGGCAACCTTCGCGAATTCCGTCGCGATGACGCTGTCGCCCCTCAGCAATGCGGCGCAGACCTGCTCTCTCACAGTCACAGTCATGGCTGCCTCACTCAAAGCTGGCCGGGACATCCCAGCACGATCCGAACGAGCCGGCGTCCGCCGCGGCGCCCTCCGTGCTAAGCAGGGACAGAAGCATCGCGGCATGCATGGGTGACACGTTCTCGTCTGGCGCCGCGGTGGCCGGCCGGGCATGGCGCGGTACCGAGGCAGCCGCCCAGGCGCGGACGGTGCGGGCTGGCGCCGGCGTGACCACCGCGGCGGGCGTTGCAGGCACGACCGACTGGCGCAGCAGGCGCGCGATCAGGTTGCGAATGACTTTCATCTTCCGTCCCCCCCGAAGTTGGGAATGAGGTCGCGGACCGCCGTCGGCATCGGTACCGCCGCGGTGGCCACAGGCTTTGCCGGCTCGGGCGCGCCTTCCGCACATTCCCGCACCAGCGTCCTGAGCAGCCGGGCGACCCACAGCTGCGGATGATCACGTTCGTCACGCTCGATCGCGACCTCGACGGTCTGGCCGGTGAACCGGTCCCGTTTGAGGTGCTTCAGCGTGACGCGCGCCGGCGCCAGATCCGGCCGGCCGATCTTGCCCATGTACCCCGCCGCCACGTCCGGCTTCCAGTCCGCCGAGTTCACGTGCAATGCGCGGTGGATCGTGCGCAGCAGCGGCCGGCGCTGGTTCAAGCGATGCGTGATGTCCTGCCAGGCGCTTGGCGGCGCGAAGGCGTGGCAGCAGCAGGTCCAGTCCGGGCCGGTCTTGACCTCTGCCCACATCGGGCAGCCGTAGGCCACGCACTGGCCCGGGCGCTGCGCCGGAACGGCGGGAGCGTTTTGAGGGGTGCGGTGGAGCGTCATGCAACAGCCCTCCCCTGCTTGGCCGCTTGCGCGGTCTGAATGCGGGAAATGCACTCGGGGCGGGACCAGCCCGGCCGGAGCTCCAGGCCGACGCTATGGGCCGCTTCGTTGAGCTGCACATCCGTCATCGAGTGCAGCGGCACCGGCTTCGGCTTCGTGACCTTGGCGAGCTGCTCGTTCTGCAGCACCCGGTCGACGTAGGCCGGCAGGTTCATGATCGGCTCGGTGGCGTCAGCCTTGGCCTTCGTGATCGCGGCACGCATTTGGCCGATGGAGACCTGGGCGTCGATCCAACCGGTAGCCAGCGGCCAGAGCTTGGAGCGGCCTTGGATCGAGTACGTGTCGATCTCGATGCCGTGCTCGTTGGAAAAGAATTTTGCCCACTCAATCGCCGTCGTCGGGACGTGGTCGTCCAGGGCTTCGCGCGCGGGTTCTACGTTAACGTTTGACGATACTGAGGGTTTTAGATCGACTCCTCTCGACTCGACTCGACTCGACTCCAGGGGTGAGTCACCATCGAGACACCGGCGCGTCACCGGCGAGTCACCTTGCGTCACCTGTGCGTCACCGCTCCGGAGTTTTCGCTTGCAGGAGGTGCAAATCAGGCGAAAACCCGCTATATCTTGCGGGTTTTCAGCCGGTTCGCTGGTGACGCGCGCAATCGTCAGACTCGATGCGTCACCGCAAAGGTGACACGCGTCACCGTCGCGCTCGCGCAATTTTTTCAGGAGCAGTTGACGTTGCTTTCCGCCGAGCCTTTTTTGGTGACGCAGGTGACGCGCGTCACCTGCGTCACCGGTGTCACCTGCGTCACCACTCGTCGGGTGACGCAATGTCGGTTGGTCGATTCGCTGGTGACGCGCCCAGCCGGTGACGTGCCAGAACTCCTTGCCGTCCACCTCATACTCGGTGAGCAGCTGGGCCTCGATCATCTCGTCGATCCACTGCATGACCCGGGAGACCGTCGCGTCGTCATCGCCAGGGAAGACCTCAGCCTTGAGGGTCTTGGCGCTGGCAGGATGGTTGCCACCGTCGTCGCAGAACGTCCACAGGCCGATGAACAGCAGACGCGCGTCGCGCGACAGCTCCATGACCTGTTCGGACGTCCAGAATTCGGGCTTGATGCTGCGGATGCGGGCCATGACTACACCTTCAGCGACGGCGCCGGCCAGCGCCTGATGGCGCCGAGTCCGCGGGACGGTATTGCTCGCCCTTGAAGCCGGCAAGCCATTCCAGGTGCGCATCGGTGCCGGGCATGTGCGGGTTGTCGTCGGCCTCTTTGCCGCGGCGGAAAGCCTCGGCGCCGGCCGAACGCACTTGCACCCGGGGTGTAAGTTCGTGAATCACTGCGTCTCCCGTCCGAATGCTCAGTACAAGCGAGGCGTGAACTGCGGGGGTGTCAAAGCACCCCATTCACACCCCGTTCTCACCCCTTTCTCGCCACGACGCCGATGCGCTCGGCGTATATGCTCTTCATAACTTCCTCGCCGTGAGCGCTGATCATCAGCAACTCGCGCACGAATTCGGAGAGCGACATGCCCACCTCGGTAGCCCTGGCTTCCAATGTCTCGCGCGTTTCCCAAGGCACCTTCACCTTGGGAATCTCGGCCGCCATCTTTCCGAAGAGGTTGCTACGTCCGCTGCGCGCCATGCCGTCGTCCCGGTCTGTCATGCCGAAGTCCCCGTTGGTAACCCAAACCCGTTGCCCACTGATTTGTCTCGCAGGCTCTCGTCAAACCCAGGTGCACGGCCTTTCTTGGCAGTTGCACCCGCGACCACTCGTGTCGGTGGTCGCTTCAGTCTTTATGCAGCTGCTGCAGTGGCCGGCTCGTGGTTCGTAGGCGTGGACGCGCTACTGAATAGCTCGGGATACGCGAGCTTGATATACATGAGGCGAGCTGGCGGGATGCCGGTATGCCGCCATTCCGAGACAGAGCCCGGCTTGATGCCGAAGATCTGCGCCACGGCACTGGTGCCACCGAGCTTGTCGATGATCGCGTTCGGGTCGTGCATTTCGGCCTCAGAAGAAGGATTGCACCTTCATGTTAGGCATTCCTTCATTAAGAAGTCAAGGAATTCCTTAGTCGCATTGGTTTAGGATTGCCGAATGACAGACTTCGCTGACCGACTGAAATTGGCAATGGCTGGCCCACCAGAGGTGAAGCCGGCAGACCTCGCGCGCGCCTGCGGGATCAAGCAGCCGTCCGTCAGCGACTGGCTTAATCGGCGCACGAAGCAGATCAACGGCGCCAACCTCCTGGCGGCCGCCGAGGTGCTGAATGTGAATCCCTGGTGGCTGGCCTCAGGCGCAGGGCCAATGCGATCGGCCATACCGCAGCGCGAGATGAACGAGATCGTAGCCCTGCTCCAGTCGATGGATGAGGACGTGCGGCGCATCGCCATCGCGCAAATTAAAGCGCTCGCAGATCTGAATTCAGTAAGACCTAATTCGGCGGCCACTGAAAACGACGCGAACCGTGATAATGTCTCCTCCAGCACCTACAGCCGAAATGTCTCAGAACAAAGACAAGCGCTGAAGGGCGCGCTAAAGGATGGGGTCAGCCGTGCCGACAAACGTCACAAGTCTGGTGGTGGACAGGGAGGCCATTGAGATAGCTCAGGAGCTCCTCAGGAAGGCTATTGCTGGCGAGTATTGCGGTGTGGCGCTCGTCGCGCGGACCGTGAGGCGGGACTACGAGATCGTCTTGACGGGCGCATTTAAGACAAACCCCCTGGAGGCCGCGGGAGCATCCGGACTGCTCCGAACTCTGGCTGAGACACGCGCAATCGAGCAGATGTAGGCAGTCACCGCGCGTAAACCCTTATCCAAATTGCGGCAGGTTAAAAAAGGCTGGCGCCCGAGCCAGCCTTTGTTGTTCTTTCACACCCCCCCCACCCGAGAGGGGTACCGCCGGCAAGCGATAACTGCCAGACGTGCCCCCCCCGCGCTCTACGCCTGCTTGCGGCACTCGCCGTGAGCCTATTCCACCTTCCTGCAGTTTGACCCAATGCAAGCGTACTGTCGGAAATCCTTGCTGACGCAATCAACCTGGTAGATGTCGCCATATTCGCCGCTTCCGATAACCACGGCCGTTCCAACAGGCCTACAGGAATCGCTGTTTGCCATGGCCAACGCTATGCCGGACATCATCCCCGGCCGCGGCTCAGTGTTTATGCGGGGGATCTTGTACGCAACCGGCGTGGCAGTGGCGCTTTGGTTCGATTGCGCTTGCTGCTGACCATTCGGGACAAGTTGGGTCAGCTTCTTCATCTCGACGGTGATCACGTTCGGATATTCATAGGCCGCGCCGCTGCCCACATCAATTGCTGCCCCGATCAAACCACCAAAGATGATATTCCCGAAGGCCATGGGCTTCGTAGTCGACTGAACCGTATTCAGGCCAGGCTCCGAACCAGTCTTGGTGCAATTCACGTTCATTGCATCGTAGGAACGCTGCACGCCCACGCTGCCTGGCGTCGTTACAAACCACTTCCCTTTATCGTTGGTGAGGGTGCACGTCGCCCCTAACACCATCTGAGCGTCCTGGCGGGCATCGACCGATAGGGTCTGCATATTGCCGCCAACGATGGATGCGCACCCCGTGCATCCGATAGAAAGCGCCGCCGATGCGGCCATCAAGAAGCGTCCAGTCATAACCCCCTCCCCTCGTTGAAATTGTTCTGGCAGCGTAGACCGGGAGATCTCGGCGCCATATCACCCATATGGCTATCAAACTGTCGCACTACCCCAGCAGCGGCGGCCTGGGCCACGAAGAAATTAGGAATTCCTATTGCATTATGGCTTAGGCACTCCTAAGATACCTCCAACGGCACACCACCACACGGAGGTCATCATGCGAACCGGCACCATCTATCTCAGCTGCATCACCGCCATCCTCGTGGCCGGTGCGGTCGCCCTGGTGGTCCTGCCCACCATGACGGAGCTGCACCGCGCCCTGACCGCCGCTCTAGCCGTCGCTCGGTAAGGGGACAGCCATGGCCACCACCCTGCCCGCCTACGCCGTCGTCTACACGCTGCTCGGCTGCCGCTGCGTCACCCGCTTCGACAAGCTGACCGACGCCCTCACCTTCGCTGTCCGCGCTGAGATCGACGGCTGCACCGACATTTCCGTTCACTGAGGAGCCCAGCCATGAACCACCAACAGGCCCGGGCAGACATCGCCGCGCAGCTCGCCCTCGGCAACGTCGAATCCTTCTGCGAAGGCGACGACGCCATCAGCCACCTCAGCAAGCTCTTCGTCGTGCGCAACACCCGCCGGCGTGCCGGCGAGTCCGATACCGACTATGCGGTGCGAGTGGGCTCCCTGCTGACAGACATGCTCGACGCGATCGGGCAGGTGCTGGTCGGCGCCAACGTCAAGTACGTCTTGGCGGACGCCGCGGAGCAGCCCGTAATCTGCGCAACCCGTGAAGCCTCACTACTGGCTGTCAGCCGGCAATTGCAGCAGGACATCCTGCTGGCGCGAGGTGTGGCATGAAGCCCCAGCACACCGCGGGCCCATGGCACGCCGACCGCCGCGACATCCTCACCACGGAGAACCAGTGCATTGCCACTGTCTGGTCCGGCGCCGCTGCCTCGCTCGACGAAGCAGATGCCAATGAGCGGCTGTTCGCGGCTGGCCCTGACCTGCTTGCGGCGGCCATCGCGGCGGAAGCAATCTTCACCAGACAGCGCTGGCGCGCCGACTCCCTTGATCCCGAGGCCCTCGCCATGCGTGCGTTGCGCGCCGCCATCGCCAAGGCAATCGGAGGCACCAGGTCATGAGCCACGACCGGAAGAAATGGGTACGCGGCTGGTGGATCGGCTTCGCCGCGGCCATCGCCTGGTGCGCCTTGATCCTTCTGGCCACCGCCCTCGACAGCGCCGCAGCGGCTCCGAGCCAGGCTCCGGCCGCCGCACGGAGGTCCGCATGACCTTCCACATCTTCATCAACCGTCAGTGCGTCTATACGGGCTGCTTCGCCAGCTGGTGGGATGCCCATGACGCTGCCATCAATCGCGGCCTCCTGTGCGGCGCTCGCAATGTCCAGGTGAAATCAGCATGAAGCTCTCCGAACGCGTTCTCGAAATATTCGACGCTCAGGTTGCAATCGACCGGAGCAAGATCATCGAGCAAATCTCGGATCTCGATTCGCTTGGCGAGATCCTGGCCACTGCGCACTACGCCAGCGTGGAAATGAAGCCAGAACAGATTCATGCACAGGGCGACCGTATCTTGCTGACTGGCCCCCGGAGCGAAGCTAAGCTCGAATGGATGTTGCAAATTGGCTTCACTCTGCGAGCGGCCGACCGGTCCGGCCTCTACACGCACAACCGGCTCACCCATCCTCGGCTTCATTGCGAAGTCGTGATTCTGACGCTCCTCGTCGAGGAGCCGAAATGAGCATCCCTGGCTACCGCGTCCGCACCGCGGAGAACAATAAGGCGTTTGCCGAGAGCGCCAGCCGCGTCGGCAAAGCGCCAATTCCGCCCGGCCTGCCGTCGGCGCACCAGGTGGTCGCTGCCATCGACGGCGTCCTGAACTGCGAAAACTTCTACTCGGCAGCCGCGCAGGACGCGCTGGCCCGCCTGGTGATCGTGCGCGAGCAGTTCGCCGCCGCTATCAAACCGACTTGATTCAGCGCCATGCCGCCCGGCGCAAAGCGGGTGGCACCGATCGGGAGGAACCCGTGTCAACAAGACCCATCACTGACACCCTGCGCCACATCGGCGGTGGAGTGTTCATTGACCTGGCCAGCGACAAGATGAACGAGCTGGTCAACGCCGTCGATAGTTCTGGCAAGTCCGGAAAACTGACACTCGAAGTGAGCGTTAAGAAGGCAACCCGCGGCGGCGCCATGCACATCACCGGCAAGGTCACGCTGAAGAAGCCGGCCGAGGACGCCCTCGAGGCCATGCTCTTCGCCACGCCCGAGGGCAACCTCGTGGCCGACGACCCTCGCCAGCAGAAGCTCGACCTCAAGAACGTATCGAGCGCCAGCGACAGCCCACCCGCCAATCTGAAGACGGCGTAAAGCCGATACAGAGCTCACACGGAAGGAACCATGCAAATGGAACAATACCCAAACCTGGCTGACTCCCTTGCCAAAGAAATGAAAGCGCCCGCCGAGATGCTGATTGGCGCTCCCGGCCAAACGCGCCGCGTGGCCTTGCCGCCCGGCTGGACGCTGGAAGAACGCGACGACGAGAGCCGCCTCGGGGCTCCCCTGCGCAAGCGCGCAAAGGTACGCCTGCTTGACGCCGACAGCTTCATTGAATACGTGAAGCGCCACGGCTCCCTTGTCGACAGCACGATTTGGGGCAAGGCTGACTATCAGGCCGGCAAAGTCGAATTCGTCAGCATCATCAACGATCACGGCGAGGACGACAACAAACCTCAATGGCGCGATCACACTGCCCGCTTCAGCCCGGAATTCAGCGAGGAATGGCGGCGCTGGTTCGGCGGCAACCGAAAGCCCATGTCTCAGGCCGAGTTTGCAGCGTTCATCGAAGAGAACCTCAAGGACGTGGCCAGCCAGGACGGCGCAGGCCTGCCGACTGGCGCGCAGATGCTGGAAATGGCGCTCTCCTTCGAGGCCAGCCAGGACATGCGTTTCAAGAGCGCCATTCGCCTGGCCAACGGCGGCGTGCAAATGTCGTTCACCCAAGACGACGACGACCAGACGCTGCAGAAGATGCAGCTCTTCGAGCGCTTCGCCATCGGCATTCCCGTGTTCTGGAATGGCGATGCCTACCGCGTGGATGCGCGCCTGCGCTACCGCGTCCGCGAAGCGAAGTTGACCTTCTGGTACGAGCTGATCCGCCAGGACAAGACCCTGGAGGCTGCCACTGCAACCCTGATCACGAAGATCCGAGAGCAGACCGGCACGCCCTTCTTCTTCGGGGACCCATTCGCTCAGTAACCCACGCGCGCCCGCCTCGCGCGGGCGCCCCTAAAAGGGGAATGACCATGGCGATTGTTCATATGAGCTTGGACGTCAAAGGCTTCCTCGCCAACGCGCCCAAACGCCAATACCGCGGCATGTTCCGCCATGACGACGGCCGCCAGATGACGCCGGACGAGGCGAAGCACCACCTGCTCGATGCCCTGGCCGCGGGCAACGAGTTCCTGCCTTTCGGCAAGTGCGACAACTTCGACCCGAAATCCGGCTGTCTCGGCCACCCAGAGGAGTCGAAATGAGCTCCCTGATCGTGGCTAGCAGCTTGGCTGCATCTGCTTTCGCGCTCGCTGCGCTGGGCGCCTACGCCAACTACCGATTCATCAAGCGCATCACCGAGGGGGAGGACTCGCAATGAAGCTGGTCAGCACCACCACCATGATCAAGCGCCTGGCAGGCCTGCTTGGCACCCGCGACCTTAGCGAGTGGGAGCAGGACTTTGTCCGGAAACTGTCCGAACAAGCCGCCGCCGGCCAGGTCACCGGCCTCACCGGCGCCCAGGTCGACAAGTTGGACGAGCTCCACGGGAGGCACTTCGCATGACCGCCCTTGAACAACACGCCATCGAGGCAGCGCTGCGGAAAATGTTCGCCCAAGGCTATTTCAGCATCTGCACCATCGACAGCTGCCTCAAGCTTCTGGGCATCCCCCAGGGCGGCAAGACCTATCAGCTGCTGCACACCCTGCATTGCGTTCACTTCGCGGACATGGATCGGGACCTAGCACAGGCTGTACCTGGCATGCTCGCAGAGCTGTTTCAGGGTGTCTCGTTCGATTTCCCTTCCCTACTAGTCCGCCAGGCGCTGGTACCGGACGTCCCTGCCAAGGCAGAGATCGTTGAGCCAGTCGGCAAGCCCCGTCGCGGCTTCCTGCGTTTGCTGGGAGGGTGCTGACATGATCCGCCACCTGCTGCTCGCCTACTCCGCCCGCCGGCCCGTGAGGATCATCTCCGACGGCGACCGCCCGTACCTGGAACGCTATTTCGTCTGCGCGCTGTTCGGGATCCGCATCTACCTGCACCGCTTCGTCGGTTCTGACCCTGATCGCGGACTGCATGACCACCCGTGGCGCTGGGCACTGTCGTTGATCCTGCTTGGCTGGTACTACGAAGCCACGCGCCAGTATGGCGAGCCGCGCCCGGTGCGCTGGTTCAACTTCCTGACAGGCGATAGCTTCCATCGGGTGATTCTGCGCCCCGAGAGCGAGCGCACCGACGAGTTCGACCTCTGTACCCCTTCCGAGGTTTGGACGCTCTTCATCGTCCCGGCCAAAGATGTCAAGCCTTGGGGCTTCATGCGCGATAAGGGGCAACTCGGCCATGTCTTCACCCCTTTCGAGTACGGACCGGCGGGCAAGCCTGCCAAGTGGTGGCTTGATGCCCCCAAGGGCCGCGATGCCGCCGGCCGCAAAGGGGCTGCCCAATGAAAAAGACCTGGAAGGCATGGATTGAGGCGGATGACGCGCTGCTGCGTGAGCACTGGAAGGCGGATGCACCCGTCAAGGACATCGCGCGCGACTTCCCCGGCCGCTCCCCGGCAGCAGTCCAGAAGCACGCCATCGACATAGGCCTGCCGGCACGCGGCAATGTGCGCCGACCGAAATACTACCCAGTCTGGGAGGGCATCAAGCTCGAGCTGGCGAAGGGACGCATGCTCAGCGCCGACGAACTCGCTAGGCGGCTGAAAGTCACGCCGCGGGCAGCGCTGAAGAACCTGACCATTCGGTATGGCACCGAAGTCCGTGTGGCCGGCTATGGACCCGTGATGACACGGGCGCCCGCGCCGCGGCTCTGGAAGCTTGGCAGCGGGCCGGATGCGCCGCCTCCGATACGCAAGAGCAAGCGCGAGATCAACCGCGACTACAACCGACGCGTGCGCAAGGACCCCGAATTCTGCCTCCGAGAGGAGCAAACCCGGCGGCTGCGCTATGCAGAGAAGACCGGCAAGCTGATCCGCCGCGATCCGGCGGCGGCTTGGATCTAACGGAGTCCCCATGAAGGCAATCGACCTCTTCGCCGGCGCAGGCGGATTCTCAACCGGCGCCCGCATGGCTGGGCTGGAGGTTGCAGAGTGAACCCTAGTGGAGCACCCGCTCACCCGTTCTGGATGTCGGTACCTTGGACGCCTATCTCTACGATGCGAGTAATGAACTCAAGTGCCTCGCCTTCCGATAGCCCGCCAGCGAGCAGCGGCTTCAGATCGACCCATTCTTGGTGTCCCTTTCCAGAATGTGACTTGATAAAAACCATTGCTCTGTCCCCTGAATCGTCAAGAGTCACAGAGACGACGTGGTTGCGCGCTATCCGTTGCCTCTTAGGTGCGGTCATTTCAGTCCCCAGTTGTCTGGAGGAATCCTAGCATGAAGCATCTGACGACCCAGACCCTCGACGGCGAGGCCGGCTGCATCCTCTCTGACTGCGAGCAGTACCGCTACCGCCTCTGGCGCGAGTGGGATACCAGCCTGCCGGCACTGGGCTTCATCATGCTCAACCCGTCGACCGCCGACCACCAGGTCAACGATCCGACGATCCCGCGATGCCTGCAGCGCGCGCTGGCCTGCCGCTACGGGCGCCTGGAAGTGGTGAACCTGTTCCCGCTGCGCTCGACTGACCCAGGCGGCCTGCTGACACACCCGGCGCCGCTTGGCGACCGACCTGACCGCAACGAGGCAGTCATTATGGATGCCCTCGACCGATGCTCGATGGTCATCTGCGCCTGGGGCGCCCACAAGGCGGCGCCGGCGCGCGCCGCAGAGGTGCTGCGGATCATCAGGATGTGCGGGCGCGCCCCGCTGCTCTACCACCTTGGGCTAAACCTAGATGGCAGCCCTAAACATCCGCTCTACATTGCCGCCAAGGTGCGGCCACAGAGGTATGCGCCATGACCCAAGGCCTGATTACCGAAACGGAATTGGTCGAAATCACGGGCCTTAAACGGCACAATGCGCAGGCCGCGTGGTTCAAGCGGGTGTTCGGTTTCGAGCCAGCACGCCGCCACTGCGGCAGGGTCATCCTGACCTGGGAAGCCTTCAATGCGCTCCAAAAGAAAAGATGCGGCGTGCTCGAGCAAGAGCAGGACCGCCCAGAACTGTGCTTGTGAGGTTTGAATGAATGCAAGGCGCCGGCGCGAAGTCCCGGAGTGGATGCAGCGCGTCTATGAGAGCGACGGCAGCTGGTACTTTGTGCCGCGCGGCGGGAAATGGATCCGCCTGTGCCAGGTATCCGAGGGGGAATCCCGGCTGCTCGAGCGGCTGCGCGAAGAAAAAGGCAAGCTCGCCGCGATCGAGGGGATCGGCAACATGCCGCGGCTGGTGACGGCATACGTGGAGGCCTGCAAGGCGGACCACAAGGAGAAGGCCTGGCCGAAGTATGGGGACTACGTCAAGCCGGCCTTCAAGAACTTGAATGCCAACCAGGTCGACGCCGCCCACGTCGGCAAATTCCTGCGCACCAAGTACAAGGACAAGCTGCACATGCAGCGGATCATGCGCGCCTTCCTGTCCGGCTTCTTCCAATGGGCCATCGAGGAGCGCCATGCGAAGACAAACCCATGCCGCGACGTGAAGCTGAAGAAGCCGGCCGCGCGGACCGCCTACATCACCGACGTCGAGTTTGCGGCAATCCGCGGGCACATGCTGCGGGCCAAGAACGGACAAAAGGTGCCGGGCGGCGAAATGATGCAGTGCTTCGTCGACCTCTGCTACCTGACCGCCCAGCGCTCCACCGACATCCGGGACCTGCGCTGGCGAGTCGATCCTGCCGCCCCGGACGCATGCAACTGGGTCGACCAAGAGGCCGGCGTTATCCACTTCAAGCCCAGCAAGACCATCAAGAGCAGCGGCGTCGCCGTCGACTGGCCGATCACGCCTGAGATCGCCGCCGTGCTCGAGCGCGCCAAGAGCCTCGGCAAGATCAAGGGCGTGTACGTCATCCACACGCTACTCGGCAAGCCCTACGGTGCCACCGGTGCCCGCAGCGCCTGGGATCGCGCCTGCGAGCGGGCCGAGCTGGACGGCTACACGGTCAAAGACATCCGCGCAAAGGCACTGACCGACGCCCAGAAGGCCGGCTACAACATCGACGAGCTGATGGTGGCTGCAGCGCACTCGGACGTCAAAACGACCGAGATCTACATCAAGGAGCGGCAGACACCTTTGAGTGCCGTTCGCCTCACAATCCCCACCGGAAAACATCCCTAATAAGTTCTCCGGCATTCCCCGCAAACCCGCATGCTGCCGTGGTGCTATCCAGAAGAATGAATTAGGGATGAAGGCACGGAAAAGCGCGTCGGATAAGGCACTGCGGGAGGGGGTGGCGCTGATTTGGGATCAGAGGGTCGTAGGTTCGAATCCTATCGCTCCGACCAGAAATATGTAATGGAATCAGCGGCTTGGGCGGTAACGTCTAAGCCGCTTTTTTCATTCCCTAACGGCTTCCCTAATCAATTCCTGGCCGCTCCTAATATCCAGTGGTCGGCATGCCCTATACAGCACTGAATTAACGCATACAGTGGTTCGGGCCCATGCCACCCCTTCGGCAGAGCAACTCTGACCGACTGCATCCACTCTCGCTGGCCACCCAAAATCATGTCCTGGGCATCCGCTCCAAAGGCGTCGATGCCTGGCGCATACGGCACCATGGCCATAACAACGCCTGCCAGAGGCTATGAGGCGCGTCGCCTGAACCGAGCCCCACATCAACGAACTCGTCGCTCTCAGGCCGGCGTAGCGTGCCGAAGAGGATGTCCCAGAGGGGGAAGAGATTGGAGAAATTCTTATTGCGGTCCCGCTCGTGCCGAGAGTGGTGCAGGCGATGATATTGCGGATGCTGGATTAGCAAAGCGAACCTGGGTGAATAACGCAGATTCATGTGTGCGACGTGGTTATTGACGAGAAAGATGATCGCAGCAGCCGCCCCTACGCTCGGCGGGACCTTAAAGAGAACACCGACGAGCGGAAACAGGCAAGCGGCCCTGAGCAGCGGCTCGACCCAGAAATGACGGTACGTCAGCGTGACGTCGAAATGCTCGGCGCTGTGGTGCAGTTCATGCATCTTCCATAACACCGGGAACCTATGCTGGGCCCGGTGGATGAGGTACTCGAGCAGATCGGTCGTCAACAGGACCGCGAGCAACGCTAAGCACCACCCTGCGATACCCTCCTCAAAGGAGATCCAACCCGCGCCCAGCGTGCGAGTCAGCGTCAGCGGGACTTCCAGCAGCAGCGACTGCAGTGCGGAATTCAGGACCAGCATCACGATCCCATAGCGAACGTTGAACCAGGCAGGCCCGGACGCTCGTGGCCGGGCGGGCGTCACACGCCTTTCCAGCGAAACCATGATAAGCAGCATCACGCACATCGGAGCCACGCTTAACAGGGCGCGGATTGAGATTTCCTCGAGGAAGCGCATGAGTTCCGCGCTCATATCCCCCTCCATTATTCATTTCTGCAAGCGTAATTCTCCGACCCAGGGAGCCATATCAGGCTGAAGTATGTTTCGGACGTGAACGGTCGCCTCGGCCGTGTGGTGGTCGCACACCAAATATCTGGCAATTCACTATTGATTTTGCTGCTTTAGTGCTGGCCTAAAGTCCAGTGCCCCATGCGGCGCCGGGCGCCCATACAAAAGTCCCTCCCAGCGCTGCTGGCCTGGCAAGATCTGTTCTCACCACCGCAGCAAGCCGGGCCAGATCAGCGCGCCCGCGAACAGCATCAGCATCACCGCGACAATGACCAGCCCCCGGCTCGGGCCAGCATGGCCGGTCTCAACCTTTGGCATCCACGACTGGCCGGCGTCGGCCGGGACCTCAGGTGACGGCGGCGGCGCGGGTGGCGCAGGCATGCTGAGTGCAACACGCGGCACGAAGTCAGCCTCGGCCAGCAGGAAACCCATGGGCGTGGCCTGGCCGGCTGCACCCATGTGCTGGAACAGCAACTTGGACAGCGCCAGGCAATCATCCAGCGCAACCTGCGGGCGGGGCCGGAATATGTGCAGGTGCTCGCACAGCGTATCGAGCTTGTGATCGGGGGCGTGGAAGTACTGGGCCCAGCGGACCTGGCGCACCGAGCAGCGCCAGCGCTTGTGCTGGATGTCGGGAAACACTTTTCCCAGCATCCGCGCGTTGAATTCGGCGCCGTGGGCGACCAGCACATCCGCGTCGTCAACGATGGCGCGGATGGTATCGACGTCAAAGCGCCGCCCGCGCAGCATCTCGGCTGTCAACCCGTGCGTGCCGGTGGCGGCTTCGCTGATCGGCACGGTGGGCTCCTGCGAGCCGTAATAGTCAGTGATCTCCCGCAACAACGTGCCGGCCCGCGGCGCCACTTCGACAAGCAGCAGGCCGATGCTGACGGGCTCGTCCGCTGGCGTGAGCCCAGTGGTTTCGGTACTGACGATTGCGACCCGCATGGGCTCGGTACTCCGGTGTAGCCGTCCGCAGGCATGGTTGGCGGCGGCCGCTCTGGTCGTTTGCCTCTAGGTTAGTGCGAGCGCGTTAGACGTCATATCAACCAGATGGGCTAACCGAAAGCGCCAGCCGGGAGGATGCCGGCTGCTACCGCCCCTCCCTCATCTCCACCTCCTGGTTCAGGCAGGCTGCTGCTCCGTCTCGCCACGCCGCCGCTCGAGATTGCAATAGACGTCGGCCGCCACCAGCCCGAAGAGCGCATGGGCGAACAGGCTTTCCCAGCCGCGGGCCTCGTCGAACCAGTTGAAATAGGCCCCCAGCAGATAGAAATTGACCAGGTAGACCACCACGCCAAACACGATCCCGACCACCGAGGCAAGCGACAGGCTGGAATCGAAGCGGAATGACGACAGGATTATTGCCAGCACCGCCGCCAGGATGATCGACAGCGCGAAGTGCACTGTCCCCGCCGAAAGCACGACGGTCCAGTTGAAAGCATCTGCAGACAGGGCTTCACGCCCGAGGATGATGGCCGCGACCATCTTCACGGTGCCCCAGGCGCCCTGGTACAGCAGGAAGCGCGCCGTCAGCAGCTCCAGCACCATGTAGACCGCGCCGGCAATCAGCCCCGCCACCACGGCTGCCCGCCAGTCCGGCCGGCAGCGAACGTAGCGGTGCGATTCCAGATGGAGTTCCATGGCAGTCTCCTTGCGAGATCCGGCCCGGCAAGGCCGTACGAGTTAGTTCTAGCTCATATGGGACAAATACCAAGCCGGCCAGGCCACAATAAGCTAACTTTAAGTCACATTTATTGTGGACTTGCCCGGCGTGGTGCAACCGTCGAGGCCGGCCGTCCGCCGCAACGTGCCGACCATGCTGCAACTGCGTACGTGATACAATGCCAAAGTAGCCCCCGGGGTGTCCGTGCATCCCTGTAACCGGGCGTTCTCACCAGCGCGCTCTCGCGAGCGAACAGCAGCCGCCGGCGCGGGCCTTCCGCGACGACACCAAACTGGCGAACCACCGGGTACAACCTGCCCGCCTGCTCCGCAAAGCACACGGCCTCCCCGGCCGTCAGCGGCCAGGCCGTCGCCCAAGCCATCCGCGCCCATTGGGCGATACCGCTGACAGGACCGAGCATCAGGCGCCGCGCGCCGCAGTCCGCGTGAGCTTGCCCCGAGCAACCCAAGGCGCGCTTCGCCGCAATCGGCGAAATGTGCCGCGGTTCCGCGCCGTGCCGGGCGAACCGAACAGGATTTTTGAAATCGCAACCATGCAGCCTTCACGGGCTGCCGGAAAGGAAGACAGATTGGCTAAGGAAGAACTCATTGAATTTGGCGGCGTGGTGTCGGAAGCCCTGCCTGACAACCGCTATCGTGTCACGCTGGAAAACGGCGTCGAAATCTGGGCATACGCTTCGGGCAAGATGCAGAAGCACCGCATCCGCATCCTGGCCGGCGACCGCGTCACCCTGGAAATGTCGCCCTATGACCTGACCAAGGGACGCATCAACTTCCGCCACAAGTCCTGAGTTTCTGCACGGCCCCGGCGATACCGCATGCGCGGCTGTCGCCCGCGCCGCGGCCGTTGTGCGCCGACGCGCTGTCACGCCGCTGACACCGCGCCCGGACACACTTGCGGGCTGTCCGACAGGCAGCCCGCTTCCGTTTACGCGCTGCGTGCAGCCTGGTCTGCGCCACCGGCGCGGGCCCGCTGGCGCTTGCGCCGCTCGGACCGCTTCACCATACTCGAAGCACGCTCATTGCCCCGCCCGACATGAACCTGATCCTGTGGCGCCACGCCGAAGCCGAAGACCTCCCCGACGCGCTCAGCCTGAGCCGCCATGCCGACCTGCAGCGCCCGCTGACACGCCGCGGCCGCAAACAGGCGGAGGTATCCGCCAAATGGCTGCGCGCGCATCTGCCGGCCGACACCCGCGTGCTGTGCAGCCCCGCGCTGCGCACCCGTGAAACGGCGGCCGCGCTGACTGCCGAGGCAGAGATCGTTGATGCCCTTGCGCCCGGCGCCGACGTCAGCGCGGTGCTTGCCGCGGTCGAGTGGCCGGAACGCCCCGAGCATGTCGTGGTGGTCGGGCACCAGCCCTGGATCGGCCGCGTCGCCAGCCTGCTGCTGGCCGGCTCGGAAATGAACTGGAGCGTGCGCAAGAGCGGCATCTGGTGGCTGACCGGCCGAACCCGCGAAAGCGAGGCGCAGACCGTGCTGCGCGCCGTCATCAACCCCGAATTCCTCTGAGCCCTGCCTCCGGCATGCAAGGTGCCGCCTGACGGCATCTGCCCCATCCTGTCCCGCCAAAATCAGAGATAGCTGATGGCGGGCGGAATCTCCCGTTACTAGAGTGCCCTTGGCACCGCTTTCGGTGCCGATAGCAAGTGTCACGGAGATTCCCCATGAATGGCCCGGCCGATCGTCATATTGCTGGCGAGGAACGCAACTCACACCCTGACCCGTCGCCCGAAACCGCCCAACCGTCCGTCCTGGGAGGGGACGTCACGGAACGGTCATCCCCGGGTCACGGCACTGTCACCCGCCCTCACTACATTGCATCGCAACAGTTTCGTCACCAAAAGGACATACTGATGCGAGATCTGCCGACGCCCACCCAGCCGCTTTTCGACTCTCTGCCCAATGGCCTTGGTGGCCAGACGGCGCGGAGCCGTCTTCATCGCCAATCAGATACACCGGCACATGAATCGCCTGTTCTCAGCGTGGCGTGGGCGCGCCACCAGGACGAAGTAGTCGAAGCCCAGCGCCTGCGCTACAAGGTCTTTGCCGAGGAAATGGGCGCGCGCCTGACCTCTTCGGTGCCGGAGCTGGACATCGACATGTTCGATGCCTACTGCGACCACCTGATCGTGCGCGACATGGCCACGCTGCGCGTGGTGGGCACCTACCGCGTGCTGCCGCCGCACCAGGCCAAGCGCCTGGGCTGCCTGTACGCGGAATCGGAATTCGACCTGGTGCGCCTGGCCCACCTGCGCCCCAAGATGCTGGAACTTGGCCGCTCCTGCGTGCACCGCGACTACCGTTCGGGCAGCGTCATCATGGCGCTGTGGGGCGGCCTGGGCGAGTACCTGCAGCGCTGGGGCATCGAATCGATGCTGGGCTGCGCCAGCGTGCCGATGAACGACGGCGGCCACTACGCGGCCAGCCTGCACCGGCTGTTCAGCGAGCGCTCGCTGGCGCCGATCGAATACCATGCCTTCCCACGCGTGCCGCTGCCGGTCGAGGACCTGAACCAGCAGCTGGACGTCGAGCCGCCCGCGCTGATCAAGGGCTACCTGCGCCTGGGCGCAAAAATCTGCGGCCAGCCGGCCTGGGATCCGGACTTCAACGTGGCGGACTTCCTGACGCTGCTGCGCGTGAACGACATGAACCCGCGCTACGCCCGCCACTTCCTCGGCCTGAACAACGCCGCCTGAGCGGCGCCAGGCCCTGTCAGCGGCCGCCGCCCCTGGCGGCCGCCCTCCGCACTGCGCTCAGTCGTAGATGACCTTGTAGCGCTTGCCGATCCGCTGCCATTCGTCAGCCTCCTGCGCGAGGCTGTATTCGATCAGCGGATTGGCCTCGATCCACGCCTGCGGCAGGCGCACGGTGAAGCCTTCATCCAGCGCTTCGGCCAGCTGGCTCACGCGGATATCGGGCAGGGCCACGTCCGAGCGGCGCCGGCACAGCACAAAGGCCAGGCGCAGGCTGAACAGCATGCGCCAGTCGACGAACCTGCCGCTGCCCGACAGCTTGCCGAGCTTGCCGGCATGGCCCAGCAACAGCGTCGCCAGCCGCGCCTGGTCGGTCTTGGAAAAGCCCGGCATGTCGGCATGGGTGGCAATATAGGCCGAATGCTTGTGGTAGCCGCTGTGCGAGATCGTCATGCCGATCTCATGCAGGCTGGCGGCCCAGCCCAGCAGCGCCAGGTTGTCCTCGCGCCGTTCGTTGGCCGGCTCCGGGAACTGTGACAACAGCGTCTGCGCGGCGCGGCGCACGCGGCTGGACTGGGCCCGGTCCACGCCGTAGCGGCGCATGAACTGGTCCACCGTGACGGTGCGCATGTCCTCATGGTGGCTGCGTCCGAGCAGGTCATACAGCACGCCCAGCCGCAGCGCGCCGTCCGTGACATCCATGCGCTCGATATCGAGTTCGGCAAACACACCCAGCATGATCGACAAGCCGCCCGGCAGCACCGGGATGCGGTCCGCCTTGAGGCCGGTTAGCTTGACGCGGTTGGTATTCTCGGCCTTGATCAGCGCACGCTTGAGGCGCTCCAACCCTTCGCGCGTGATACCGTGCTCGGCGGTGCTGTCGTTCATGCCATTGAGTTCGATCAGCTCGGCCAGCGCGCGCGCCGTGCCCGACGAGCCGACCGCCTGCTCCCAGCCCGCGGCGCGGTACTGGCGCACCAGCACCTGGATCTCGCGGCGCGCGGCCAGCTCGGCCTGCTTCATCGCGTATTCATCGACGTTGCCGCTGGGGAAGAACTGGCGGCTGTGCGATACGCAGCCGATATACAGGCTTTCCATCAGCTTGGACTGGTAGCCGTTGCCGATGATGAACTCGGTCGAGCCGCCGCCGATATCGACCACCAGACGGTTACCCTGGCAGGCCGGGGCGTCGTGCGAGGCCCCGAGGTAGATCAGCCGCGCTTCCTCGCGCCCGGCGATCACTTCGATCGGGAAGCCCAGCGCGCTTTCGGCCTCGATCAGGAACTCGGACGCGTTCTTGGCCACGCGCAGCGTATTGGTGGCGACGGCGCGCACCTGGTTGGGCGCGAACTCGCGCAGCCGGTCGCCGAAGCGCCGCAGCGCATCGATGCCGCGGCGCCGCGCGGGCTGGTCCAGGTATTTGTCGGGAGTCAGGCCGGCGGCCAGCCGGACCGGCTCGCGCAGCGCGTCGACCTGGAAGATCTGGCTGGCCGGGCCGTTGGCCGTGGGGGTCTCGTCCACCCGCCCGATCATCAGGCGGAAGCTGTTCGAACCCATATCGACGGCAGCCAGCAGGCGTGGGGTGTTGTTCATCGTGTGCTAGGAGGGCTGGTTCGCGTTGGCGTTGCTTGGCGCGGCAGGTGCACTCTGGTGCCTGGGCCTGCCGGCGTTCGCGCCCGGGAAAAATATGTCCTTGTCATGTCTGCATCATGACAAAATCAAACTGTCATAAAAGTGACACGTTTTTATGAAAAAGTCGCCACATTACCAAAAGAAGGTCATGCTCATGTCGACGACTCCGTCCAGTACGCTGCTCAACCGCGAACTGGGCATCCTGGAATTCAATGCCCGCGTGCTGGCACAAGCGGCGGACCCGAAAGTCCCGCTGCTGGAGCGGCTGAAATTCATCTGCATCGTGTCCAGCAACCTGGACGAGTTCTTTGAAATCCGCATGGCGGGCCTGAAGGAACAGATGCGCGACAACGCTTCGGGCCTGACGCCGGACGGCCTGTCATTCCAGCAGACCTACCAGCTTGTCACCGAGCGCACGCAACGGCTTGTGGCTTCGCAGTATGACATGCTGCAGAACACCATTTTTCCACTACTTGAAAAAGAGGGGGTCTTTTTCCACCTGACCACCACCTGGACCGACGCCCAGCGCGAATGGGCGCGCGAATTCTTCCAGCGCGAGCTGGGGCCGGTGCTGACCCCGATTGCACTGGATCCCGCCCACCCCTTTCCCCGCGTGCTCAACAAGAGCCTGAACTTCGTGGTGGAATTGTCCGGCAAGGACGCCTTCGGCCGCGACGCCGACCTGGCCATCGTGCAAGCGCCGCGCGCGCTGCCGCGCGTGGTGAAGATGCCGGAAAAGCTGTCGGGCTACCCGTACGGCTTCGTGATGCTGTCGTCCTTCATGCAGGGCTTCGTGCATGAGCTGTTCCCGGCGATTGCCGTGCACGGCTGCTACCAGTTCCGCGTCACGCGCAACTCCGACCTGTTCGTCTCGGAAGACGAGATCACCGACCTGCGCGAGGCGCTGCAGGGCGAGCTGCCCACGCGCCATTTCGGCGACACGGTGCGCCTGGAAGTCTCGTCGGACACGCCGCCGCCGCTGGCGCGCCGGCTGCTGCTGGAATCGGGCCTGGCCGAGCAGGACCTGTACCGCGTTTCCGGCCCGGTGAACCTGGTGCGGCTGATGCAGATCCCCGACATGGTGGACCGGCCCGCGCTGAAGTTTGCGCCGTATGTGCCCACCCCGGTCAAGGCCTTCTCCGCCGGCGCGTCGATGTTCGACGTGATGCGCCAGCAGGACGTGCTGCTGCACCACCCGTACGAGAGCTTCAGTTCCGTGCTCGACCTGCTGCAACTGGCAGCGGCCGACCCCAACGTGGTCGCGATCAAGCAAACGGTCTATCGCACCGGCAATGAGTCGCTGGTCATGGAAGCGCTGATGACCGCCGCGCGCAACGGCAAGGAAGTGACGGTGGTGGTGGAGCTGCTGGCACGCTTTGACGAGGAAACCAACATCAACTGGGCCGAGCGCCTGGAATCCGCGGGCGCACACGTGATCTACGGCGTGGTCGGCCACAAGTGCCACGCCAAGATGCTGCTGATCGTACGGCGCGAGCCCACCGGCCCCAAGGCCAAGCAGGTCAAACTGCGGCGCTACGCCCACCTCGGCACCGGCAATTACCATCCGCGCACCGCCCGCCTCTACACCGACTTCGGCCTGCTGACGGCCAACGAGGAGATCTGTGAAGACGTGCACCACGTGTTCCAGCTGTTGACCGGCACCGCCGGCACCATCCGGCTGAACCACCTGTGGCAGTCGCCCTTCACCATGCAGAGCAACCTGGTCGACCATATCCGCGCCGAGGCCCGCAACGCGCGCGCCGGCAAGCCCGCGCGCATCATCGCCAAGATGAACGCGCTGCTGGAGCCGTCGATCATCGACGAGCTGTACAAGGCCTCGCGCGCGGGGGTGAAGATCGACCTGATCGTGCGCGGCGTGTGCGCGCTGATGCCGGGCGTGCCGGGCATGTCCGAGAACATCTCGGTGCGCTCGATCATCGGCCGCTTCCTGGAACACCACCGGGTCTACTACTTCCACGCCGGCGGCGAAGAGGTGCTGTACCTGTCCAGCGCCGACTGGATGGACCGCAACCTGTTCCGCCGCGTGGAAGTCGCCTTCCCGGTGCTGGACAAGGCGCTGAAGGCACGCGTCATCAAGGAAAGCCTGCAGGTGCACCTGCGCGACAACGCCTCGGCGTGGATCATGCAGCCGGACGGCAACTATGCGCGCAAGCAGACGCGCTCGAAGCGTCCGCATGTGAGCCAGAACGATATGCTGGTGATGTTTGGCGGCACACCCTGAGGGACCGCAGGCAAACAAAAACTCCGCCAAGGCGGAGTTTTTGTTTGGGCTCAGGCGGCACGCCGTGACGTGTCCGGCGACTGCGGCGGTGCCGCAGGGCCCACGCCTGGCGCCGGGGTGTCGGCATCTTCCCCGCCTGCCGAACGCAGGCTGCGCTCAAGCGGAAAGATCACGCGGAACACGCTGCCCCGGCCCTCCTCGCTGGTCACGCGCAGGTCCGCATGGTGGCGTGACAGCACGTGCTTGACGATGGCCAGCCCCAGCCCGGTGCCGCCGGTGTCACGCGAGCGGCTGCGGTCCACGCGGTAGAAGCGCTCGGTCAGCCGGGGGATATGCTCGGGCGCAATGCCCAGGCCGGTATCGGCCACCGAGAACACGGCATGGCCCTCTTCCCAGGCCAGGCGCATGGTGATACGCCCGCCATCCGGCGTATAACGCACCGCGTTCGACACCAGGTTTCCCAGCGCCGACAGCAGTTCGGTTTCCGCGCCGCGCACCCCCACGGTCGGGTCGATATCGGCCGAGACCTGGTGCCGTCCCTGCGACAGCGCCTCGGCGTCGTGGGTCAGGTGCACCACCATGGCACGGATTGGCACGATGTCATTGCCGGGCGGCTGCGCATCGCTTTCCAGCTTGGCCAGCGCCAGCAGGTCTTCGACGATGCTCTGCATGCGCACTGACTGCGCCAGCATCATGTCGATGTAGCGGCGCCGGTCGTCCTCCGACACCGGCAGGTCGCGCACTGTCTCCAGGAAGCCGGTCAGCACCGTCAGCGGCGTCTTCAGTTCGTGCGACACGTTGGCAACGAAGTCGCGCCGCATCGCCTCGGTGTTTTCGAGCTTGGTGATGTCCTGCGTGATCACCAGCTTGCGGTTGTCGCCATAGGGCAGGATCTGCACCGCGATCACGCTGTGCTTGTGTTCGCCCATGTCGCGCATCACCAGCGGATCGTCGAAGCGCTGCCGGGTCAGGTAGTGGACAAACTCGGGGCGGCGGATCAGGTGGGTAATGCGCTGGCGCACGTCGCGCCGCGCGTTCAGGCCGAAGTGCTGCTCGGCCACGTCGTTGCACCACTCGATCTGGTCGGCGTCGTCCAGCATCAGCACGCCGTTGGGCGAAGCCTGGATGGCCTGGATAAAGCGCGTGTGCTGCTGCTCGACCTGCAGCACCTGGGTGCGCCAGCGCTTGACCAGCCGGTGCAGCCGGTAATACACCTCGCCCCAAAGTCCGAGTGCACTGGGGATCTCGCCGTAGACCGGCGCATCGAGCACCTTCCACAGGCGGTTGATCTGGTACAGGTAGTAGAACAGCAGCCCGAGCAGCGATACGCATGCCAGCGCCAGCGCCGGCACCGGGCCCACGGCCAGGTAGACACCGGCGGACAGCACCAGCAGGCTGATCAGGATGGCCACGGAACGGGCCCAGATGACATTCATGCGCAGGATCCAGGCTCGCAGCCACGGACGGCTGCAGGGTTGCGACGGAGTGTGCCACGAATTCGCCGCGCCCTGCCAGCAGCGTGGGCCAGCCTGGCCGGGCAGTACGTCAGCCGCCCGGCCATGTCCGGCGCGTCAGGCGCCGGGCGTGCGCGCCAGGCGGTAGCCGCTGCCGCGCACGGTTTCGATCATATTGCTGTAGCCGCCGGGGGTGAGCGCGGCGCGCAGGCGCTTAATATGAACGTCGACGGTGCGTTCCTCGACAAAGACATGGTCGCCCCAGACCTGGTCGAGCAGTTGCGAGCGGCTGTGCACGCGTTCCGGATGCGTCATCAGGAAGTGCAGCAGGCGGAACTCGGTCGGACCCAGGTCCAGCTTGATCGCGCCGCTGTCGTCCTGGCCGGTGACGCGGTGCGTGGCCGGGTCCAGGCGCAGGCCGTTGATGGCCACCACGTCGTCGGTCAGCTGCGGTGCGCGGCGGCGCAGCACGGCCTTGATCCGCGCCAGCAGTTCCTTGGGCGAGAACGGCTTGGTGACGTAGTCGTCGGCTCCGGCCTCAAGCCCCATCACCTTGTCCTGCTCATCGCCGCGGGCGGTCAGCATGATGATGGGGATCTGGCGGGTGCGGTCGTTGGCCCGCAACTCCTTGGCGAAGTTCGCGCCCGACTTGCCCGGGAGCATCCAGTCGAGCAGCACCAGGTCGGGCAGCACATCGCTCATCAGCGACAGCGCCTGCTCGGCGTTGTAGGCCCGGATCGGATAGTGCCCCGCGTGCTGCAGGTTTACCGCGATCAGTTCGGCGATCGCCGGTTCGTCTTCGACAACGAGAATACTGCTTGGCATGTGTATTGTTCTCCGTGGGCGGCTGAGTTCAGCTCAGCGCTTCGCGCTCCATGTCCTCGCGCGAGACATGGCGGACGTCCGTCCCCTTGACAATGTAAATGATAAATTCCGCGATGTTCTTGGCGTGATCGCCAATGCGCTCCACCGCCTTGGCGATAAACAGGAAATCCAGCGCGACCGAGATCGTACGCGGGTCTTCCATCATGTACGTGATCAGCTTGCGCACGAAGCCGCGGAACTCCTCGTCGATGGCCTTGTCGTCCTTGACGATGCGCGCCGCCGCCACGGTGTCCAGGCGCGCAAAGGCGTCCAGCGCCTGGCGCAGCAGCGAGATCGCCATCTCGCCCGAAAGCTTGACCTCGGCATAGTTGATGCTGTGCGCCGATGCGTCTTCCATGATGTGCTTGGTGCGCTTGGCGATCTTCTCGGCCTCGTCGCCGGCGCGCTCCAGGTTGGTGATGGTCTTGGAGATGGCCATCACCAGGCGCAGGTCGCGCGCGGTCGGCTGGCGCCGGGCGATGATGTTGCCGCAGTCGGCATCGATCTCGACTTCCAGCGCGTTGAGCTGGATCTCCCGGGCGATGACCTGGTCGGCGGTCTCGCCGTCGAAGTCGGCCAGCGCGCGCATGGCGAGCTCGATCTGCGACTCGACCAGGCCGCCCATCTGCAGCAGCTTGGTGTTGATCGCGTTGAGGTCAGCGTCGAACTGGGTCGACAGGTGCTTGTCTGGCATGGGATTCTCCTGGCCGCTTATGGATATGCTACGCCCTGCGGTGACGATCAGCCGAAGCGGCCGGTAATGTAGTCTTCCGTTTCCTTGCGGTGCGGCTTGATGAAGATCTTCTCGGTTTCGCCGAACTCGATCAGCTCGCCCAGGTACATGTAGGCGGTATAGTCCGAGCAGCGCGCGGCCTGCTGCATGTTGTGGGTGACGATCACGACGGTGTACTCGTCCTTCAGTTCCGCGATCAGCTCTTCGATGCGGCCGGTGGAGATCGGGTCCAGCGCCGAGCACGGCTCGTCCAGCAGCAGCACTTCGGGGCGGATGGCAATGCCACGCGCGATGCACAGGCGCTGCTGCTGGCCGCCGGACAGGCCGTAGCCGGACTGGTGCAGCTTGTCCTTGGCTTCGTTCCACAGCGCCGCCTTGGTCAGCGCCCATTCCACGCGGTCGTCCATCTCCGAGCGCGACAGCTTCTCGAACAGGCGCACGCCGAAGGCGATGTTGTCGTAGATCGACATCGGGAACGGCGTCGGCTTCTGGAACACCATGCCGACCTTGGCGCGCAGCAGCGCGATGTCCTGGCTGGCGGTCAGCAGGTTCTCGCCGTCCATGTTGATCTCACCCTCGGCGCGCTGCTCGGGATACAGCGCATACATCTTGTTGAAGGTGCGCAGCAGCGTCGACTTGCCGCAGCCCGACGGCCCGATAAAGGCCGTGACCTTGCGGTCCGGGATCGACATGTTGATGTCTTTCAGCGCATGGAACTGGCTGTAGTAGAAGTTCAGGTTGCGCACGTCGATCTTGGCGCGTACCGAATCGGGAATGTCGATGACGGTGGAGGTCATTGCGTTTCTCGCTTGCAGTCTTTGGGGCGGGACGGATTACCGGCCGCGCCGCTTATTTCTTGAACAGGATGCGCGCCAGGATATTCAGGGCCAGCACGCCGAGCGTAATCAGGAACACACCCGCCCAGGCCAGCTGCTGCCATTCGGTGAACGGGCTCATGGCAAAGCGGAAGATCGTCACCGGCAGGTTGGCCATCGGCTTGTTCAGGTCGCTGGTCCAGAACTGATTGGACAGCGCGGTGAACAGCAGCGGCGCGGTCTCGCCGGCGATACGGGCGACGGCCAGCAACACCCCGGTCACAATCCCGGCGTAGGATGACTTCACGGTGATCGACAGCACCATCTTCCACTTGGGCGTGCCGAGTGCGAAGGCAGCCTCGCGCAGCGCGTTGGGCACCAGGTTCAGCATGTTCTCGGTGGTGCGCACCACGATCGGCACCTGCAGCAGCGCCAGCGCGCAGATCCCGGCCCAGCCCGAGAAGTGGCCCATGCGGGTCACCACCAGCGCGTAGACAAAGAGGCCGATCACGATCGACGGCGCCGACAGCAGGATGTCGTTGATAAAGCGGATAAAACTGGCCAGCGGCGAGCTCTTGCCATATTCGGCCAGGTAGATGCCGGCCAGGATGCCCAGCGGCGTGCCGAACAGCGTGGCCATGCCGACCATCACGAAGCTGCCGAAGATGGCGTTGGCCAGGCCGCCGCCGGCGGTATTGGGCGCCGGCGTCATCTGCGTGAACAGGTCCAGCGACAGGCCGCCCACGCCTAGCGTGATGGTGGTCCACAGGATCCACGCCAGCCAGAACAGGCCGAAGCCCATCGCCGCCAGCGAGGCGGTCAGTGCGTACAGGTTGGTGCGGCGGCGGCGCGCCTGCAGCCGGGTGCGGATGGCATCCGCGTCGGGGCGGACCGCCGGGATCGATACGGTAGACACGGCTTGACTCACGCTCATTTGGTTCCCTCATTCTTTGCCAGTCGAAGCAGCAGCAGCTTGGACAGCGCCAACACCACGAAGGTAATGAAGAACAGGATCAGGCCCAGTTCCATCAGCGCGGCGGTGTGCAGGCCGGCGCCGGCTTCGGCGAACTCGTTGGCCAGCGCCGAGGTGATGCTGTTGCCCGGCGAGAACAGCGAGGCGCTGTCCAGCAGGTTGGTATTGCCGATCACGAAGGTGACCGCCATGGTCTCGCCCAGCGCGCGGCCCAGGCCCAGCATCACGCCTCCGATGACACCGGCGCGGGTGTAGGGCAGCACCACGTTCCACATCACCTCCCAGGTGGTGCAGCCCACGCCGTAGGCGGATTCCTTGAGCAGCACCGGGGTGACTTCAAACACGTCGCGCATCACCGAAGCGATGTAGGGAATGATCATGATCGCCAGGATCACGCCCGCGCACAGCAGGCCGATGCCCAGCGGCGCGCCCTGGAACAGCTTGCCGATCACCGGCAGCTGGCCCACCGTGGCGGCCAGGGGCTTCTGGAAGTACTCGCCGAAGATCGGCGCGAACACGAGCAGGCCCCACATGCCGTAGACGATCGACGGCACTGCGGCGAGCAGTTCGATGGCGGTGCCCAGCGGGCGGCGCAGCCAGGCCGGCGACAGCTCGGTCAGGAACAGCGCGATGCCGAAGCTGACCGGCACCGCGATGATCAGCGCGATCAGCGAGGTCACGATGGTGCCGTAGATCGGCACCAGCGCACCGTAGACATCGGCGGGAGGATCCCATTCCGCAGTCCACAGGAAGCGCGCGCCGAAAGTCTGGATCGACGGCCAGGCGCTGATCGCGAGCGAGACGATGATGCCGCCCAGCAGCAGCAGCGTCACGATCGCGGCGCCCCGCGTCAGGCCGCCGAACAGGATGTCGCCCATGCGGCTCGGGGGCTGGACGTTGCGGATCTCGGAGGGGATAGTCGCCATGTCGGGAATTCAGGGTGGATCGCCGCTCCCGCCTGGGCGGGAGCCCGGTGTCCGGGCCAGTTGCGGGCAGCCCGGCCACCGGCCCCGCACTCACGCGAGGCCGGCGATGCCGTCAGGTTCAGTACAGCGCCTTGCCCGAGGCGTCCTTGACGCTGGTCTTCCAGGTCGAACGGATCTGGTTCACAACGTTTTCCGGCAGCGGCACGTAGTCGAGGTCGGCGGCCATGTTGGCACCGCTCTTGTAGGCCCAGTCGAAGAACTTCAGCACTTCGGCACCCTGCGCGGCCTTTTCCTGGTTCTTGTGGACCAGGATGAAGGTGGCGCCGGCGATCGGCCAGGCGTCCTTGCCCGACTGGTTGGTCAGGATCTGGTAGTAGGTCTTGCTCCAGTCCGCACCGGCGGCGGCAGCCTTGAAGGCGTCGTCACCCGGCTTGACCACGGCACCCGACGCGTTCTTCATGTTCAGGTGGGTCATCTTGTTCTGCTTGGCGTAGGCATACTCGACATAGCCGATCGCGCCGTTCAGGCGCTGCACGAAGGCGGCCACGCCCTCGTTGCCCTTGCCGCCGGTGCCGCCGCCCGGCCAGTTGACCGTGGTGCCTTCGCCCACCGCGCTCTTCCAGTCCGGGCTGACCTTGGACAGGTAGTTGGTGAAGATGAAGGTCGTGCCCGAACCGTCGGCGCGGCGCACCGGCAGGATGTCCTGGCTCGGCAGCTTGGCATGCGGGTTCAGCGCCTTGATCGCGGGGTCATCCCACTTCTTGATCTTGCCCAGGTAGATGTTGGCCAGCACTTCGCCCGTGATGGTCAGTTCGCCCGGCTTCACGCCCTGCAGGTTGATCACCGGCACCACGCCGCCGATCACGGTCGGGAACTGGACCAAGCCCTGCTTGTTCAGGTCCTCGTCCTTCAGCGGCGCGTCCGAGGCACCGAAATCGACCGTCTTGGCGCCGATCTGCTTGATCCCGCCCGACGAGCCAATGGATTGATAGTTGACCTTGTTACCCGTTGCTTTTTGGTATGCGTCGGCCCACTTGGAATACACGGGCGCCGGGAAAGAAGCGCCTGCACCGGTAATTTCCGCCGCGAACGCAGTACCCGCCACCACCATCGAAACGATGCCTGCCACGGCAGTCTTGACCAGCTTCATATGTCCTCCAGAGAACATTAGTTGGGAATGACAAATTTTTGACAAGACGAACTCTATGCTCCCTGTATGACAATTCCGTGACATCTTCAAATCTTCTTGAAACCGGCCTCCAGCAAGGGATCGCCGCTGCCATCCAGCTGTCATGCCGGCGCAATATGACGGCGGTTAATTGCGTTATTAGACAAAAAAACGCCGGGACTAGCCCGGCGTTCCTGGTCAGGGTGCGGCGTATCAGGCGCCCAAGGCATCCGCCAGCCGCCTGGCCGCGCGCTCGGCCATTTCGGCCTGCTCGGCCTCGACCATCACGCGCACCACCGGTTCGGTGCCGGAGGCACGGATCAGCACCCGGCCGCGGCCCTCCAACTCAGGCTCGACCGCCGCGCGTGCGGCCTGCAGGCCGGCATGCGACTGCCAGTCGAAGCCCTTCTGCACGCGCACATTGATCAGCGTCTGCGGGAACAGCCGTACGCCCTCGAGCAACTGCGCCAGCGTCTTGCCGCTGCGGCGCAGCGCGGCCAGCACCTGCAGCGCCGACACGATGCCGTCGCCGGTGCTGTGGCGGTCCAGGCACAGCAGGTGGCCGGAGCCCTCGCCGCCCAGGGTCCAGCTGCGCTTGTTCAATTCTTCCAGCACGTAGCGGTCGCCCACCTTGGCGCGCACGAATTCCACGCCCTGGCGCTTGAGCGCCAGCTCGACCGCCATATTGGTCATCAGCGTGCCCACCGCACCGGGCACCGCCTGGCCGGCGGCCTGGCGGTCGCGCACGATCAGATACAGCAGTTCGTCGCCGTTGTAGAGACGGCCGTCGGCATCCACCACCTGCAAGCGGTCGGCGTCGCCGTCAAAGGCCAGGCCCAGGTCGGCGCCATGGGCCTTGACTGCCTCAATCAGCTTGCCCGGCGCGGTGGCGCCGTAGCCGTCGTTGATATTGCGGCCGTCCGGCTGGTTACCGATAGAAACCACGTCGGCGCCCAGTTCATGGAACACGTGCGGCGCGATGTGGTAGGCGGCGCCATGGGCGCAGTCAACCACCAGCTTCAGGCCGTACAGGTCCTGCTCGTGCGGGAAGGTGCTCTTGCAGAACTCGATATAGCGGCCGGGGGCATCGTTGATGCGGCGCGCGCGGCCCAGGTCATCGGATGGCGCGCACACCATCGGCTCTTCGATGGCAGCCTCGATCTCTGCCTCGACCTCGTCGGGCAACTTGTCGCCGTCGGCCGAAAAGAATTTGATGCCGTTGTCGTAGTAGGGATTGTGGCTGGCCGAGATCACCACGCCGGCGGACAGCCGCAGCGCCCGCGTCAGGTAGGCGATGCCCGGCGTCGGCAGCGGGCCGGTCAGCAGCACGTGAACGCCGGCCGAGGTAAAGCCGGCTTCCAGCGCCGCTTCCAGCATATAGCCGGAAATGCGCGTGTCCTTGCCGATCAGCACGGTCGGCTTGCCTTGCCCGGTCTTGGCGCCGTGGGCCAGCACCTTGCCGGCCGCATGGCCAAGCCGCATCACGAAGTCCGGCGTGATCGGCGCCTCGCCGACCCTGCCCCGCACGCCATCTGTCCCGAAATACTTGCGTGTCATTCGCTGATTCCCTTTCTGTACTCTGATCGTTGTTCTGTCCGCAGTGGCCGCGGCCGATTCAGGCCGCGCCAACCGACTCATTGCGCACCGCCCACCAGGTCTTCACGGCATCCACCGTCTGCTCCACATCATGCACGCGCACGATAAATGCTCCGCGCTCCAGCGCACACACGGCGGCGGCAATGCTGGCCGCAACACGCTGCTGCGGCGGCCGGCCGCCGAGGACGGCGCCCAGCGTGGACTTGCGCGAGATACCCGCCAGCACCGGCAGGCCCTCCAGCGCCAGCCGCGGCAATTGGCCGAGCAGGCGCAGATTATGATCGGGTGTCTTGCCGAAGCCAAACCCCGGATCGAGGGATATGCGCGCATCGTCGATGCCGGCAGCGCGCAGCACGGCAATGCGCTCGGCAAGGAACCCGGCCACCTCGGCGACCACGTCATCGTAGTGCGGGTCTTCCTGCATGGTCTGCGGATCGCGCTGCATATGCATCACGCACAGGCCCGCCTGCCCCGCCGCCACGGCCTCGACCGCGCCCGGCATGCGGAAACCCCAGATATCGTTGATGAGATCGGCTCCGGCCGCAAGTGCAGCGCGCATGACCTCGGGCTTGTACGTATCGATCGACAGCGGCTTGCCGCAGTCGCGCAGCGCATCTACCACGGGGATCACGCGGGCCAGTTCGTCCTCAAGCGGCAGCGCGGCCGAGCCCGGGCGGCTGGACTCGCCACCGATATCGATGATGTCCACGCCCTCCTGGATCATATGCTCGGCATGGCGCAGCGCCGCATCGCGGCTGGCGTGCTGGCCGCCGTCGGAGAACGAATCGGGCGTGACATTAAGAATGCCCATCACCAGCGGGCGCTGGTCCAGCGCAAAGCGGAAACGTCCGCACTGAAAGTACCGGGTCTGAGGAGTCTGCTGCAAGGTCGGAATACTTGAGGAAAGTCTGTGCGCGAACCCGTCGCGCAAAAGGAAAAGCCGGTGCACCAGGCACCGGCTTCGGATACAGCCACTACACAGCCACCACCACTACGTCGTCAGCCAGACGAAGTCGCGGGATCAGGCCGTGGCGGGCGCGTTGGTCGGCGCCACCGGCGAGCCTCCCGAAGGCGTGCTGCCGCCACCGTTCTGGCCCGACGCACTGCGCGGCGGACGCGGCGGCTTGCCGGCCATGATGTCATTGACCTGGTCGGCATCGATGGTTTCCCACTCCATCAGCGCGTTGGTCATGGCTTCGACCTTGTCGCGGTTCTCTTCGAGCAGGCGCTTGGCCAGCGCATATTGCTCGTCGATGATGCGGCGGATCTCGGCGTCGACCTTCTGCTGCGTGGCTTCCGATACGGTCTTCGACGACAGCTTGCCGAACATGCCATCCTGCTCGGTATCCACGTAGACCATGGCGCCGAGCGAATCGCTCATGCCGAAGCGGGTCACCATGTCGCGGGCGATCTTGGTGGCGCGCTCGAAGTCGTTGGAAGCGCCGGTGCTCATGGCGTTGAGGAAGACCTCTTCGGCCGCGCGGCCGCCGAAGAGGATCGCGACCTCTTCCAGCATGCTGTCCTTGTACTTCGAATACTTGTCATGCTCCGGCAGCTGCCAGGTCACGCCCAGCGCCCAGCCACGCGGCATGATGGTGACCTTGTGCACCGGGTCGGCCTTGGGCAGCAGCTTGGCCACCACCGCATGGCCCGACTCGTGGTAAGCCGTGGCACGGCGCTCTTCCTCGCGCATGACCGTCGACTTGCGCTCCGGACCCATGTAGATCTTGTCCTTGGCGTCCTCGAAGTCCTGCATGTCGACCACGCGCTTGCTGCGGCGGGCGGCAAACAGCGCGGCCTCGTTGACCAGGTTGGCCAGGTCGGCGCCCGAGAAGCCCGGGGTACCACGCGCGATCACCGAGGCGTCGACGTCGTTGCCGATCGGCACCTTGCGCATATGGACCTTCAGGATCTGCTCGCGGCCGCGGATGTCCGGCAGGCCCACGTAGACCTGGCGGTCGAAACGGCCCGGACGCAGCAGCGCCTTGTCCAGCACGTCGGCCCGGTTGGTCGCGGCGATCACGATCACACCCGAGTTGGCCTCGAAGCCATCCATCTCGACCAGCATCTGGTTCAGGGTCTGCTCGCGCTCGTCGTTGCCACCGCCCATGCCGGCGCCACGATGACGGCCGACCGCGTCGATTTCATCGATGAACACGATGCAAGGGGCCTGCTTCTTGGCGTTCTCGAACATGTCGCGCACGCGGGCCGCGCCCACGCCAACGAACATTTCCACGAAGTCAGAACCCGAGATGCTGAAGAACGGCACCTTGGCCTCGCCGGCGATGGCACGTGCCAGCAGCGTCTTGCCGGTACCCGGAGGGCCGACCAGCAGCACGCCGCGCGGGATGCGCCCGCCCAGCTTCTGGAACTTTTGCGGGTCCTTCAGGAAGTCGACCAGTTCGACCACTTCTTCCTTGGACTCGTCGCAGCCGGCCACGTCCTGGAACGTGACGGCGTTCTGATTCTCGTCGATCAGGCGCGCACGCGACTTGCCGAATGAGAAGGCGCCGCCTTTGCCGCCACCCTGCATCTGACGCATCATGTAGAACCAGAACACGATGATCAGCAGGGTCGGCCCGAGGTAATACAGGGCCTGGACCAGCACGTTGGGCTCGTCGTCCGCCTTGCCGGTCACCTGGACGCCGTACTTCATCAGGTCGCCGACCATCCAGATGTCGCCCGGCGAAATGATGGTGTACTTGGCGCCTTCCTTAGGCGAGATCACCAGGTTGCGGCCCTGCACGTCGACACGCGACACCTTGCCGTTCTTGGCGTCATCCATGAACTGCGAATAGGTGACGCTGTCCTGCGCACGGGGCTTGTCGAACTGCTTGAAGACGGTAAACAGCACCAGCGCGATCACTAGCCAGATTGCCGCCTTTTGAAACAGGTTGTTATTCAAGGCCGAACTCCTTTGCAATTGCCTTGCCAACGGATAGCTGCATTGTAATGCAGCGCCCGCCCTCGGGGGGAAACAGAGAAACTAAGATGCCGATAGCACCGGGTGGGGCACTTTCCACGCTTCTTTTTTCGCCCTGGCTTGTATCGAGACCGGTCAATCCACTGCCTTGAGGTAGCGCCCAAGGATAAAGGTTTCGGAAGACTTGTCGCGAGACGCCTTGGGCTTGCGTTTCGCAACCACCTTGAAATGCCGCTTGAACTTCTCCACGATCTGGCTGTAGCCGCTCCCGTGGAAGCACTTTACCAGCAATGCCCCCTCCGGCTTAAGGTGGGCCTGCGCAAATTCCAGCGCCAGGTCGCACAGGTACTCGATCCGTGCTGCATCGGCGAAGGCTACACCGGACAAATTGGGGGCCATGTCGGACAAAACAAGGTCAATCTTGTTACCGCCGGAGGCGCCCAGCACCACGCTTTCCAGTTCGCGGAAGACCGATTCCTCACGAAAGTCACCCTGGATGAAAGTGACGTCGGCGACAGGCTCCATCGGCAGCAGGTCGATCGCGACCACGGCGCCATCGATCCTGCCGTCCTTGGCCCGGGGCGAGTCCGCCAGCTTGTTGCGGGCATACTGGCTCCAGCTGCCGGGCGCCGCGCCCAGGTCGACGATCACCTGCCCCGGGCGGATCAGCTTGTCCTGCTCGTCGATCTCCTTGAGCTTGTAGGCCGCGCGGGCACGATAGCCCTCGCGCTGGGCCATTTTCACGTACGGATCGTTGATGTGGTCGTGCAGCCACGAATGATTGAACTTGTTTTTTGCCATGCCAGATTCCAGCCTGTTCCCTGCCCCCGCCCGCCGGTCAATGCCCGCCGCGAAGGTTTTCCTACTGTTTTGATGATTTTGCTGCCCGACAGTGCCGGATTGACGGATAATACGCGCCAATCCGCATCCCGACCGCCGGCTCGCCTTATCAGCTGCCGGCTTGCCGCCCCCGGGGCGGCCGTCGGCAGCCTGTCCTTGCCCGACCCGCCGTGTCACGACCGGCGCGGGCTGCAGCGCCCGATTTCCAGCGCCCAGCGCTCTATCACTATTTCAAGCGCCAAATAATCAGCGCCAACCTATGCCCGCTCTACAACTAGTCCCCGCCCAGCGCTCTGACCTGCGCTCCCGTGCCCATGCCCTGAACCCGGTCGTGATGGTCGGCGCCGAAGGCCTGACCCGTGCCGTACTGGCCGAGATCGACCGCAGCCTGGCCGCCCACGACCTGATCAAGATCCGCGTGTTCGGCGACGATCGCGATGCGCGCATCGCCATCTACGAGGAAATCTGCGACCAGCTCAGCGCCGCGCCGATTCAGCATATCGGCAAGCTGCTGGTGGTCTGGCGTCCCGGCGAAGCGCGCCTGAAGGAAAACCAGGCCGAAGACCTGGGCCGCCACACCCCCGCCCGCCGTGGCGGCGCGGCCCCGCGCACGGTGACAGTCAAGAAGCCCAGCGCCGCGCCGAACCGCCGTCCGACCCGCAAGGAAGTCACCGTGCTTGGCAACGAGCGCGTTACCGCCGGCGGCAATGTGAAGCGTTCGCGCGCACGCCCGACCAGCCAGAAGAAGAAGGCACTGGGCTAAGCATTGTCAGCTGAAGCATGACGGGGTCGCCGCCAGGCGCCCCCGATACCGGCACTCCACGCCTGTGGCCGTGCCGGCGGCCGGTGTCTCACTCCCCGGCCGAACGCGGCGCCGAAGCGCGCCACACCAGCACCAGCGCCAGCAGGCTTTGCAGCAGGTAGAAGGCGCTCGACACGCCGTGCAGCATGCCGAACTGCGCCTTGTAAGGCGATTCCGAAACGCCGACACCCAGTGCCAGCGCCTTTTCCTTCAGGCCGGCCATGAACGGCTGGGTGCCGAAGTAGCCCGCCAGCACGCAGCACAGCATGCCCAGCACCAGCCAGCGCAGGCCGCGATAGCGGTGGGCGCCGCGCCGGATCATCACGTTGCACAGCACCAGCTGCAACACGCCGATGGTGACCCCGACGATGGCTTCAGTATGGAACAGGTGCCCGGCGATCATGCCCGCCGTCTCGCGGCTGGGCAGCACCGAAAACAGCGTCGGCGCCACCATGTAGCCGACGGTCCAGAGGCTGCCCGCCCACACCACCGTCAGCAGCAGGAAGATGCGGTGCGGCAGCGGCGGCAGATTGTTATAGGAATTGGAGAACACGTGCCGGTCTTTCCGGGGGCCTGGCCAGGTGCAAGCCTGCCGGCCGGGCCGGCGTCAGATATAGCGTACGGTAATGACTTCATACTCGCGCTCGCCACCAGGGGCCAGCACGGTTGCGACGTCGCCTTCGAACTTGCCGATCAGCGCGCGCGCGATGGGCGAGCTGACCGAGATCTTGCCGATGTCGATGTCGGCCTCGTCATCGCCCACGATCTGGTAGCTGACGGGACTGCCGGACTCCAGGTCCTCCAGGTCAACGGTCGCGCCAAAGACGATGCGGCCGTCGGTGTCCAGCTGGGTCGGGTCGATGACCTGCGCGGCCGACAGCTTGGCCTCCACTTCCAGGATGCGGCCTTCGATAAAGGCTTGCTTTTCCTTGGCGGCGTCGTATTCGGCGTTTTCAGACAGGTCGCCCTGTGCGCGGGCTTCCGAGATCGCATTGATCACCGCCGGACGCTCGACAGCCTTCAGGCGCTGCAGCTCCTCCTTCAGGAGCTCTGCGCCACGCTTGGTAATCGGAATGGTGCTCATGTCTTCGTTCAACAAAAAAATGAGCCGCAGCGGAGCTGGAGCCATCCCTGGCCAATGCTGCCAGGGCACTTCCGCTCAACCGCGGCTTTCAGACAGGACCGAACGCGGGCACGCCGCATCGATCGACGAATTTGACGTAGTTTAGGCCAGGAAGCCCGCCGGCAGCAACTCCGGCGGGCTTCCTGGCCTTGACCGGGCGCAACGCGCCCGGTCAGCGGCGATGTGCCGCTTGCCTTACGTACGGGGCTTCAGGCCAGCGAAGCGTGCAGGCTCTGCAGGTCGTAGACCTCCAGGCTCTGCATGTGCTTCAGGCCCTCCACTGCGGCGCGGGCGCCGGCGATGGTGGTGTAGTAAGGAATGCGGTGGGCCAGCGCCGAGGTACGAATCGAGCGCGAATCGGCAATCGCGGTGCGGGTCTCGTCCACGGTGGTGAACACCAGCGCCAGTTCGCCGTTCTTGATCATGTCCACGATATGCGGACGGCCGTCCTTGACCTTGTTGACCACCTTCACGGGGATGCCGGCGGCCTCGATGGCCGAGGCGGTGCCGCGGGTGGCAACGATCGGGTAGCCCATGTCGTGCAGCATGCGGGCCACGCCGACTGCGCGCGGCTTGTCGCTGTCCTTCACGGTGATCAGCACGGTGCCCTTCTCCGGCAGGCGGGAACCCGCGGCCAGCTGGCTCTTGAACAGCGCCTCGCCGAAGGCCTTGCCCACGCCCATCACTTCACCGGTCGAACGCATTTCAGGTCCGAGGACCGGATCGACGCCCGGGAACTTGTTGAACGGGAACACCGCTTCCTTGACGCTGTAGTACGGCGGGATGACTTCCTCGCCGATGCCCTGCTCGTCCAGCGACTGGCCGGCCATGCAGCGCGCGGCGATCTTGGCCAGCTGCAAGCCGGTGGCCTTGGACACGTACGGCACGGTACGCGAGGCGCGCGGGTTGACTTCCAGCACGTAGACGGTATCGACGCCGTCGCTCTGCTGGATCGCGAACTGCACGTTCATCAGGCCGACCACGTTCAGGGCGCGGGCCATGGCGGCGGTCTGGCGCTTCAGTTCGGCCACGGTCTCGGCCGACAGCGAGTACGGCGGCAGCGAGCAGGCGGAGTCGCCCGAGTGCACGCCAGCCTGCTCGATGTGCTCCATCACGCCGCCGATAAAGACGCGCTTGCCGTCGGAGATCGCATCGACGTCGCACTCGATGGCGTCGTTCAGGAAGCGGTCCAGCAGCACCGGGGAATCGTTCGAGACCTTGACGGCCTCGCGCATGTAGCGCTCGAGGTCGCGCGGCTCATGCACGATTTCCATGGCGCGGCCGCCCAGCACGTACGACGGGCGCACCACCAGCGGGTAGCCGATCTCTTCGGCCAGGCGCAGCGCTTCGTCCTCGGCACGCGCGGTGCGGTTGGGCGGCTGGCGCAGGCCCAGCTCCTGCAGCAGCTTCTGGAAGCGCTCGCGGTCTTCGGCCGCGTCGATCATGTCGGGGCTGGTGCCGATGATGGGCACGCCGTTGGCTTCCAGGTCCAGCGCCAGCTTCAGCGGGGTCTGGCCACCGTACTGCACGATCACGCCGACCGGCTTTTCCTTGTCGACGATTTCCAGCACGTCTTCCAGCGTCAGCGGCTCGAAGTACAGGCGGTCCGAGGTGTCATAGTCGGTCGACACGGTTTCCGGGTTGCAGTTGACCATGATGGTTTCGTACCCGTCTTCGCGCAGCGCCAGCGCGGCGTGCACGCAGCAGTAGTCGAACTCGATGCCCTGGCCGATCCGGTTCGGGCCGCCGCCCAGCACCATGATCTTCTTCTTGTCGGTCGGCTGCGCTTCGCACTCGCCATGCTCGGCCTCGTAGGTCGAGTACATGTAGGCGGTGTTGGTGGCGAACTCGGCCGCGCAGGTGTCCACGCGCTTGTAGACCGGGCGCACGCTCTGGGCGACGCGCGCCTCGCGCACGGCGCGGGCGTCGGTCTTCAGCAGCCTGGCCAGGCGGCGGTCGGAGAAGCCCTTCTGCTTCAGGAAGCGCAGCTCGGCGGCCGACAGGCTGTCCAGCGTGCGCGCCTTGACCAGGCCTTCGGTCTTGATGATGTCTTCGATCTGGGCCAGGAACCAGGGGTCGATGTCGGTCTCGGCATAGACCTCTTCCAGCGACATGCCCAGGCGGAACGCGTCGCCCACGTACCAGATGCGGTCGGGGCCGGCTTCCCCGATTTCCTCGACAACCTCATCACGGTCCGACGACTTTTCATCCAGGCCATCCACGCCCACTTCCAGGCCGCGCAGGGCCTTCTGGAACGATTCCTGGAAGGTGCGGCCCATGGCCATCACCTCGCCCACCGACTTCATCTGGGTGGTCAGGTGGCTGTCGGCCTGCGGGAATTTCTCAAACGCGAAACGCGGCACCTTGGTGACCACGTAGTCAATCGACGGCTCGAACGAAGCCGGGGTCGCGCCGCCGGTGATCTCGTTCTTCAGCTCGTCCAGCGTGTAGCCCACGGCCAGCTTGGCCGCGACCTTGGCGATCGGGAAGCCGGTGGCCTTGGACGCCAGCGCCGAAGAACGCGACACGCGCGGGTTCATCTCGATGACGATCATGCGACCGTCCTTCGGGTTGATCGAGAACTGCACGTTGGAGCCGCCGGTATCGACGCCGATCTCGCGCAGCACGGCCAGCGACGCGTTGCGCAGGATCTGGTATTCCTTGTCGGTCAGGGTCTGGGCCGGGGCCACGGTGATCGAGTCGCCGGTGTGGATGCCCATCGGGTCCAGGTTCTCGATCGAGCAGATGATGATGCAGTTGTCCTTCTTGTCGCGGACCACTTCCATCTCATACTCTTTCCAGCCCAGCAGCGATTCTTCGATCAGCAGCTCGCGCGTCGGCGACAGATCCAGGCCGCGCTTGCAGATCTCTTCGAACTCTTCGCGATTGTAGGCAATGCCGCCGCCGCTGCCGCCCAGCGTGAACGACGGGCGGATCACGATCGGGTAGCCGCCGCTGCCGGTTTCCTGGGCAATGCGCGACTGCACGGCCATGGCTTCGTCCATCGAGTGGGCGATGCCCGACTTGGCCGAACCCAGACCGATCTTGGTCATGGCGTCCTTGAACTTCTGGCGGTCCTCGGCCTTGTCGATGGCTTCCGGCGAAGCGCCGATCAGCTCGACCTTGTACTTCTCCAGCACGCCGTGGCGGTGCAGGTCCAGCGCGCAGTTCAGCGCGGTCTGGCCGCCCATGGTCGGCAGGATCGCGTCCGGGCGCTCCTTCTCGATGATGCGCTCGACCACTTCCCAGGTGATCGGCTCGATGTAGGTCACATCGGCCGTGTTGGGATCGGTCATGATGGTCGCCGGGTTCGAATTGACCAGGATGACCTTGAAGCCTTCCTCGCGCAGCGCCTTGCAGGCCTGGGCGCCGGAGTAGTCGAACTCGCACGCCTGGCCGATGATGATGGGGCCCGCGCCGATGATCAGGATGCTCTTGATGTCTGTGCGTTTTGGCATTGCACGCTCTCTTTGTTGGCCGGCCCGCTTGCATGCGGGCCGCGCCGGTAATCAGGGAATCCGTCCGGATTCGAAAATGTCAGCTTGTCCGCCGCCGCGCCTAGTTCATGGTGGCCGTCGCCAGCTTGGCGCCGAAGCCGATGAACATCGCCCCCACCCCGCTCGACATGCCGGCCGACAGTCGCCGGCGGCGCCGGAATGCGTCGGCCAGCTTCGCGCCCACGAAAATGATCGTGGTCAGGTAGGCAAAGCTGCAGATCTGGCAGACCAGCCCCAGCACGCCGAACGACAGTACCGGGTAAGCGAAGGCCGGATCGACGAACTGGATGAAGAACGAGATGAAGAACAGGATCGCCTTCGGGTTCAGCAGGCTGATCAGCAGCGCCTTGCGGAACGGGTCGGACTGGTCGGCCGTGCTCGCCGGCACGGTGGCGGCCGCGGCCGCATCGCCGCGCGCGGCCCAGTTGCGCACCGCGCCGCGCAGCATGTTGAAGCCGATCCACGCCAGGTAGGCCGCGCCGATGTACTTCACCACGTAGAACAGCGCCGGGCTGGCCTTGAGCAGCGAGGCCACGCCCGCCGCCGACAGCACCATCAGCACGAAGTCGCCCAGGAACACCCCGCATGCGCCCTTGTAGCCGGCACGCACGCCGCGCTGCGCCGCCACCGACAGCACGTACATCGAATTCGGCCCCGGCAGCAGCACGATAAAGATCGTGCCCAGCACATAGGTCCAGAAATCGGTGATGCCGAAAGCGGTATGCATGAAGGCGTTCATGGGATGTCCCTGTGTCTGCGCTGTTCCCGGCTGCGCTTACTTGCGCGCGTCGGTCATCAGCTGGATAAAGCGGTCGAACAGGTAAGCCACGTCGTTCGGGCCGGGCGAGGCTTCCGGGTGACCCTGGAAGCAGAAGGCCGGCTTGTCGGTCAGCGTGAAACCCTGCAGCGAACCGTCGAACAGCGACTTGTGCGTCACGCGCACGTTCGACGGCAGCGTGTCTGCGTCCACCGCGAAGCCATGGTTCTGCGACGTGATCACCACGCGGCCATCGTCCAGGTCCTTGACCGGGTGGTTGGCGCCGTGGTGGCCGAACTTCATCTTCAGGGTCTTGGCGCCGACCGCCAGGGCCATGATCTGGTGGCCCAGGCAGATGCCGAAGGTCGGGATGCCGCGCTCGATGAACTCGCGCGTGGCGGCGATGGCGTAGTCGCACGGCTCGGGGTCGCCGGGGCCGTTGGACAGGAACACGCCGTCCGGATTCAGCGCCAGCGCGTCGGCGGCGCTCGCCTGCGCGGGCAGCACCGTCACCTTGCAGCCGCGCTCGGCCAGCATGCGCAGGATGTTGTACTTGACGCCGTAGTCATAGGCGACCACGTGGAACTGCGGCTTGTCCTGCTTGCCGTAGCCTTCGCCCAGCTTCCACTCGGACTGGGTCCACTCGTACGGTTCCTTGACCGAAACCACCTTGGCCAGGTCCATGCCGGCCAGGCCGGGGAACGAGCGGGCCAGGTCGATGGCCTTCTGGACATTGTCTTCGCCGGCCAGGATGCAGCCGTTCTGAGCACCCTTTTCGCGCAGGATACGCGTCAGCTTGCGCGTATCGATGCCGGCGATGGCCACCACCTTTTCCTGCTTCAGGTAGTGGGCAAGGGTGTGCTCCTTGCGGAAGTTCGAGGCCAGGATCGGCAGATCCTTGATGATCAGGCCGGCGGCATGGACTTTCGTGGCTTCGACATCCTCAGGATTGACCCCGTAGTTACCGATATGCGGATACGTCAGCGTGACGATCTGCCGGGAGTAACTCGGGTCGGTGAGGATTTCCTGGTAACCGGTAATGGCGGTGTTGAACACCACTTCACCGATGGTATGGCCGGAAGCGCCAATGGAATAGCCACGAAAGACCGTGCCGTCTGCTAGCGCGAGAATGGCGGACGGAAAAGACGGTAACACGGGTAGGCTCCTGCTGGACTCACCCCGTGACCGACCAATCGACGCCTCGTGCCTCCCAGGCTGGATCCGTGACGGCGGCAGCGGCATTGCGCCGATGCGGTCGGATCCGGTTGCGGCATGCTCCCTGCGTCACATTAAATGCGGACAGCAAAGGCAGCGCGGCTGGGGGCGGCGGAAGGTGGAAAGCGGTTGGCGCTAGGGTGAAGGGTTCTGAAAGCGAAACTTTCGAATTATATCCCGCGCCACCCAATTTCTCAAGTTTTCAAGGACTTGCACGCGGCAGGCGGCGGCGCTGCCACGCCGCCGGCCACCATCCTGCCCTGCGCCTGCTACGTTACGCCTGCTACGTTACGCCTGCGGCGGCACGACCGCCGTGACCTCGATTTCCACCTTGGCGCGCGGCTCCACCAGGTCCGCGACCTCGACCGCCGTCATCGCCGGGAAGTGGCGGCCGATGATGGCCCGGTAATGCTGGCCGATCGCGCCGTAGGCGCCGACATATTCCGCCTTGTCCTTCACATACCAGGTCATGCGCACGATATGCTCAGGCAGCGCATCGCCGGCCGCCAGCACGGCAACCACGTTGCGCAGCGCCTGCGCCACCTGCAGGCCGAAGTCGTCGGTCTCGAATTCACATTTGCCGGTCCAGCCGATCTGGCCGCTGACAAAGAGCAGGCGGCTGCCGACCTGCATTTCGGTCATGGTGCCGTTGGCGTAGCCACGCGGGGGCGCCCAGTCGGGCGGCTGCAGGATGTTCATGATGCGTTTTCCTGTTGATATCTGTATGAGTGGATGGAATTCCGGGATTCAGGCCGTCGCGACCAGGTAGGACGACATGGCCTCGCGCACGGCATCGGGCAACGGCTGCGGAGCAATCGAGCCGGTATCGACGCAGACCAGCCGCTGCGTCACTTCCATGCGGGTATCGTCATGCGGGCCGGCGAAGCGGATCGCGAGGGTAAAGCTGGACTGGCCCAGCTTCAGCACGCGCAGCTCCCGCGTCAGCACCTCGCCCAGCCGGCTCGGCGCCAGGAAACGGCACTCCAGCTCAGCGGTCGGCACGCCCGCGTGGCCCTCGCCATGCATGGCATCGAAGGGCCAGCCCAACGCCTCGCTAAACCAGTCTTCGATCAGATCGTTGAGCATCTCGAAATAGCGCGGGTAGAACACGATGCCCGCGGCGTCGCAGTGCTTGAAGCGCACCAGGACGGTGCTGCGGAACACGGGGCTCATGGCTTCCCCGCCTGGTTGATGCCGCCATTGCCACCGCCATTGCCACCGCCATTGCCCTGCTCCGCCATCTGCCGCAGCCGGAAGCGCTGCAGCTTGCCGGTCTCGGTGCGCGGCAGCGCCGGCACGAACACAATGCGGCGCGGATACTTGTAGGGTGCGATCTGGCGCTTCACGTAGTCCTGCAGCGCTGTGCGGGTAGCGTCGTCCGCCGCCACGCCCTCGCGCAGCACCACATAGGCCATCACCACCTGGCCGCGCCCGTCGTCAGGCGCGCCGACCACACCGCATTCGGCCACTGCCTCGTGCTGCATCAGTGCGCTTTCCACCTCCGGCCCGGCGATGTTGTAGCCGGCCGAGATGATCATGTCGTCCGAACGCGCCTGGTAGAAGTAGTAGCCGTCCTCGTCGACGAAGAAGGTATCGCCCGGCAGGTTCCAGCCCGCCTTCACATAGTTGGACTGGCGCGGATCGTCCAGGTAGCGGCAGCCGGTCGGCCCCTGCACCGCCAGCTTGCCGACCTGTCCCGGCGGCAAGGGCTGCATGTTCTCGTCGACGATCTGCGCGACATAGCCCGGCACCACCCGCCCGATCGCGCCCGGCCTGACCTCGGCGCCGGCGCTGGAGATAAAGATATGCATCATCTCCGTGCCGCCGATGCCGTCGGTCATCTCGATTCCGGTGGCCGCCTTCCAGCTCTGGCGCGTGGCGTCCGGCAGGGCTTCGCCGGCCGACACGCTCTTCTTCAGGCTGGACAGGTCATAGCGCGACGCCAGCGCTGCCATCTGCCGGTAGAAGGTGGGCGCGGTAAAGACGATAGTGGCGCGGAAATCCTGGATCAGCCCGAGCAGCGTCTCTGGCGTCAGCTTCTCGGCCAGCACGGCGCTTGCGCCGATGCGCAGCGGGAAACACAGCATGCCGCCCAGCCCGAAGGTGAACGCGATCGGCGGCGTGCCGCAGAACACGTCGTCGGGCTGCGGGCGCAGCACGTGGCGCGGAAACAGGTCGCACATGGCCAGCACGTCGCGATGGAAATGCATGGTGCCCTTGGGCTGGCCGGTGGTGCCGCTGGTAAAGGCGATCAGGCAGACATCGTCGCTGGCGGTGTCGCAGGCCTCAAAGGCATCCGGCTTGCCCGCCATCGCCGCCTCCAGCGAACCCTCGCCTTCACCGTTGAAGTACAGCGTGCGCGACAGGCTCGGGCAGTGGAATTCGCCGCCGGCCTGCTGGTTGGCGTCGAGCTCCTCGCGCAGCCGCGCATCGCACAGTGCGGCACCGACCTGGGCCTTGTCGATGATCTGCTTCAGTTCCTTGGCGCGCAGCAGCGGCATGGTCGGCACCGCGACCAGGCCCGCCTTGAGCGTGGCCAGCCAGCTGGCGGCCATCATCAGGTTGTTGGGCCCGCGCAGCAGCACGCGGCTGCCGGGCACCAGCTGCATGTCCTCGACCAGCACATGGGCGATGCGGTTCACCAGCGCCGCCAGCTGCGCATACGTGACCGTCTCGACCTGTCCGTCGCGGCGATGGCGGATGGCGATGCGCTCGCCGCGGCCTTCGCGCACGTGGCGGTCTACCAGCTCCACCGCGGCATTCATCCGCTCCGGGTAGTCGGTATCGGCATTGAAGCGGAACACCGGCCACGTTTCGGGCGGCGGCAGGCGGTCGCGCGCGAAGGTATCGAGGTGGGCTGTGGTCGCCATGGCTTGTCTCCTGTCTGCTCTGTATCGGTACGGCAGTTCGTGGGTAGCTCGCGGGCGCGTCAGGCTTTGCGCCCGGCCAGCGTCTCGCGCGCAATGATCAGCTTCTGCACTTCGGTGGCGCCTTCATAGATACGCAGCGAGCGGATCTCGCGGTACAGGCTTTCCACCCGCGTACCGACCTTGACGCCAAGTCCACCGAACATCTGCACCGCACGGTCGATCACCTGCTGCGCGTTCTCGGTCGCCACCATCTTGGCCATGGCCGCCTCGCGCGTGGTGCGCTGGCCCTTGACATCGCGCAGCCAGGCCGCGCGGTAGGTCAGCAGCGCCGCGGCGTCGATCGCGGTGGCCATGTCGCCGATGGCGGCCTGGGTCAGCTGCAGGTCGGCCAGCACGCCGCCGAACATCGGGCGCGCGCAGGCGCGCGCCAGTGCATCGTCCAGCGCGGCGCGGCCAAAACCCAGTGCCGCTGCCGCGACCGAGGCGCGGAAGATGTCGAGCGTCATCATCGCCACTTTGAAGCCCTGCCCCGCTTCGCCCAGCCGGTTGCCCACGGGCACGCGGCAGTTGTCGAAACGCAGCGTGGCGAGCGGGTGCGGCGCCATCACGTCGATGCGCTCGGCGATGGTCAGGCCCGGCGTATCGGCGTCCACCACAAAGGCGGAGATGCCGCGTGCGCCCGGCGCCTCGCCGGTGCGCACGAACACGCAGTAGAAGTCGGCAATGCCGCCGTTGGAAATCCAGGTCTTGGCGCCGTCGATCACATAGTGGCTGCGGTCGTCCGACAGCCGTGCGCTGCACTGCATGGCGGCCACATCGGAACCGGCCTCCGGCTCGGACAGCGCAAACGCGGCAATCGCCTCGCCGCGGGCCACGCGCGGCAGGTAATGCGCGCGCAGCGCATCGCTGCCGGCCAGCGAGATCGCGCCCGAGCCCAGCCCCTGCATGGCAAAGGCAAAATCGGCCAGGCCGTCATGGCGCGCCAGGGTCTCGCGCAGCAGGCACAGCGAGCGCGAATCCAGCGCCGGCAGCGCGCCGCCGTGCGCGGCCGGCACGCAATAGCGCAGCCAGCCGGCCTCGCCCAGCTGGCGCACCAGCGCGCGGCAGGCGGCGTCGGTATCGCCGTGGTCGACATCGAGGTGTTGCGCACACCAGGCGTCCAGTTCGCGCTCGAGTGTGCGGTGTGCGTCGTCGAACAGCGGCAGATCGAGATAGGTCTTGTCGGACATGGCGCTTCAGTCCCCTTCGAACACCGGCTTCGTCTTGGCGACGAAGGCCTCGTAGGCGCGGCGGAAGTCGCGCGTCTGCATGCAGATGGCCTGGGCTTCGGCCTCGGCCTCGATGGCCTCGTCCAGCCCCATGTTCCATTCCTGGTGCAGCAGCTTCTTGGTCACGCCGTGCGCAAAGGTCGGGCCGGCCGCCAGCTGCGCGGCCAGCGCCTGCGCCTGGGCCAGCACCGCTTCGGACGGATGCAGCGCATTGAAGAAACCCCACTGCAAGCCCTCTTCCGCGCTCATCGAGCGGCCGGTGTAGAGCAGCTCACTGGCACGCCCCTGCCCGATCACGCGCGGCAGCAGCGTGCACGCGCCCATGTCGGCGCCGGCCAGGCCGACGCGCGTGAACAGGAACGCGGTCTTGGCCTGCGCCGTGCCCAGGCGCATGTCGGAAGCCAGCGCCATCATCGCGCCGGCACCGGCGCAGATACCGTCGACCGCGCTGACCACCGGCTGCGGGCAGGCGCGCATGGCCTTGACCAGATCGCCGGTCATGCGCGTGAAGTCGAGCAGCTCAGGCATGGTCATGCGCGTGAGAGGCCCGATGATCTCATGCACGTCGCCGCCCGAGCAGTAGTTGCCGCCGGCGCCCGTCACCACCACCGCCTTGATGTCGCTGGCATAGCACAGGCCGCGGAACAGGTCGCGCAGCTCGGCATAGGAATCGAAAGTCAGCGGGTTCTTGCGCTCCGGCCGGTTCAGCGTCACGGTGCCGACCTTGCCGTCGCCGGACACCGACCACAGGAAGTGCTCCGGCTGGTAGCCGGCAAAGCTGCGCTTGTGGTGGCGCATGTCGAGTGCGATCTCTGTCATGGTTTCTCTCGTTGTCTGTTGCAGTCGGTGAGGTTCAGCCCGCCATCACTTCGCCGCCGGCGACGGGGATCGCCTGGCCGGTGATCGCGCCCGCGGATGGCTGGCACAGCCAGGCCACCGCGTCGGCCACTTCCTCGGGCTGCACCAGCCGCCGTTGCGGATTGCGTGCGGCCAGCTCGGCGCGCGCCTGTTCCTCGGTGCGGCCGGTCTTGCCGACGATATTGGCCACCGCGTCGCGCACGATGTCGGTTTCGGTATAGCCCGGGCAGACCGCATTGACGGTCACGCCCTTGGCCGCGGTTTCCAGCGCCAGCGCGCGCGTCAGGCCGATCACCCCATGCTTGGCCGCGCAATAGGCGCTGACATAGCCATATCCGATCAGGCCGGCCGTGCTCGCCACATTGACGATGCGGCCCCAGCCGGCGTCGAGCATCGCCGGCAGCGCCGCCTGCGTGCACAGGAAGGTGCCGGTCAGGTTCACGTCCAGCATGCGCTGCCACAGCGCGGCGTCGGTCTTCAGGAACGGCGCGCTGTGCGCCTGGCCGGCGTTGTTGACCAGCATCGACACCGGACCGGCCTGCTCGGCGGCGGCGGCAAAGGCACGCGCCACGCTGCCGGCATCGGCGATATCGGCCGTGACAAAGGAGACCACGGCGCCTGCAGGAGCAAGCTCACGCAGCGCTTGCACGGTCGCCTGCAACGCGCCGGCATCGCGGCCCAGCAGCGTCACGCTGGCGCCGTCGGCCAGCAGTCGGCGCGCGATGGCCGCGCCGATGCCGCGCCCGCCGCCGGTGACCAGTGCGTGGCGCCCTGACAGTGAACCCGTGCTGCGCGTCATCCCTGCTTCTCCTGCGCCGCGGCGCGTTCCAGGTTGGTTTCCAGTTGCCGCTTGCCGGCCTGGTACTGCTTGGGCCAGGCGACATCGCGATAGCCGATGCGCGCCGCTTCCTGCAGCGTCCAGGCCGGGTTGGCCAGGTGCGGCCGCGCGATCGCGCACAGGTCGGCACGGCCCGCGGCGATGATCGAGTCGACGTGGTCGGCCTCGAAAATCGCGCCCACGGCAATGGTGGCGATGCCGGCTTCGTTGCGGATGCGGTCGGCAAACGGGGTCTGGTACATGCGGCCGTAGACCGGCGCCTGGTCCGGGCTGACCTGGCCCGACGAGCAGTCGATCATGTCGGCGCCGGCGGCCTTGAAGGCGCGTGCGATCTCGATCGCGTCGTCGGGGGTGATGCCGCCTTCGACCCAGTCGTGCGCCGAGATGCGCACCGACATCGGCTTGTGTTCCGGCCACACCGCGCGTACCGCGGCAAACACCTCCAGCGGGTAGCGCAGCCGCGCGGCCAGCGAACCGCCATATTCATCTTCCCGGGTATTGGTCAGCGGCGAGATAAAGCTCGACAGCAGGTAGCCGTGCGCGCAGTGCAGCTCCAGCCAGTCGAAGCCGGCCTCGGCGGCGCGGCGCGCGCTGGCGACGAAGTCATTGCGCACGCGCTCCATGTCCGCGCGCGTCATCTCGCGCGGGGTCTGAGATTCGCCCGGCAGGTAAGGCAGCGGCGAGGCCGAGATCACCGGCCAGTTGCCTTCCGGCAGCGGATGGTCCATTGCCTCCCAGCCGAGCTGCGTCGAACCCTTGCGGCCCGAGTGGCCGATCTGCATGGCGATGCGCGCATCGCTGTTGGCATGCACGAAGTCGACGATGCGGCGCCAGGCGTCGCGCTGTGCGTCGTTCCACAAACCCGGGCATCCCGGCGTGATGCGCGCATCGGGCGACACGCAGGTCATTTCCGCCACCACCATGCCGGCGCCGCCCAGCGCGCGCGAGCCCAGGTGGACCAGGTGGAAGTCGCCGGGCACGCCGTCGGTGCACGAGTACATCGCCATCGGCGACACCACCACGCGGTTCTTCAGCGTGACGCCGCGCAAGCGGAACGGCGTGAACATCGGCGGCAGCGGCTGGTGCTCGCGCAGCTGCAGGCTTTTCGGTTGCACGCCGGCCTGCCGCGCCAGCCAGTGCTCGAACTGCGCCACATAGTCCGCATCGCGCACGCGCAGGTTCTCATGCGAGATGCGCTGCGAGCGGGTCAGCAGGGAATAGGCGAACTGCTCCGGCGGCAGGCTGCCCGCGTAGCGCTCGACATTCTCGAACCATTCGGTCGAGTTGCGCGCCGCGTTCTGGATCTTCAGCACTTCCACGCCGCGCGTGGCTTCATAGCGCGACAGTGCATCGGGCAGGCCGTCATGACCCCTGCCACGGATCTCTTCGGCGAGGTCAATCGCATCTTCCAACGCCAGCTTGGTGCCCGAACCGATCGAGAAATGCGCGGTGTGCGCGGCATCGCCCATCAGCACCACAGGCACGCGGCGGCCGTCGGGCAAGGTGTTCCAATGCACCCACTGGCGGCAGATCACGCGGGGGAAGCGGATCCAGATCGCCGAGCCGCGCAGGTGCGCCGCATTGGTGATCAGCTTGTTGCCGTCGAGGTAGCGCGCGAACAGGCGCTCGCAGTAGGCCACGCCCTCTTCCTGGCTCATCTGCTCGATGCCCGCGGCACGCCAGACTGACTCCGGGGCCTCGACAATAAAGGTCGAGGTGGTGTCGTCAAAGCGGTAGGCATGCGCCTGGAACCAGCCGTGCTCGGTCTTCTCGAAGGCAAAGGTGAAGGCGTCGAACAGCTTGTGCGTGCCCATCCAGACAAAGCGGCACTGGCGCGTGTCGATGTCAGGCTGGAACGTGTCGGCGTAGCGGGTGCGGATGCGGCTGTTCAAGCCGTCCGAGGCGATCACCAGGTCGGCCTGGTATTGCATCGCCAGCGCCTGGTCGTCGGACACATCGGTCTCGAACACCAGCTTCACGCCCAGCGCCTCGCAGCGCGCCTGCAGGATATTGAGCAGGCGCTTGCGGCCGATGCCGATAAAGCCATGGCCGCCGGAGCGGATGGTGCGCCCGCCGATATGGATGTCGATATCGTCCCAGTGGTTGAAGGCCGCGTTGATCTCGGCGGCGCTGACCGGGTCGGCTTGCTTCAGGTTGTCCATGGTGGCGTCAGAGAACACCACGCCCCAGCCGAAGGTATCGTAGGGCCGGTTGCGCTCGACCACGATGACCTCGTTGGCCGGATCCTGCAGCTTCATCAGCAGGCCGAAGTACAGCCCCGCCGGGCCACCACCAATACAAAGCACTCGCATCTGTCGCCTCCTGCCGGCTGCGCCGGGCACCTTTGCCCAGGATCACACCGCCATCTAGATGATGTCTAAATATTTTATACTTCAAATATTAGACTGCATCACGGCCGATGGCAAGGGTGGGATGCGGAGTGCCCCGCAAGGCACCCGCATCGCCTCGCCCCTCAGCCCACCGTCTAGCCTTTCAGCGCCGCCTGCAACTGTTCCAGCGCACCCGGGTCCTCGATCGTGGTCAGGTCGCCCGGGTCGCGCCCTTCGGCCACTGCCTGCATGGCGCGCCGCAGCAACTTGCCGGAGCGGGTCTTGGGCAGCGCATTGACAAAGAATACGCGCGCCGGCCGCGCCACGGCACCCAGTTGCTGCTCCACCGTCCTCATCAGCTCGCCTTCCAATGCCAGCCGCGCTTCGGCCGTGGCCGTGCGCGCCGGATCGCGGGCGATGCAGAAGGCCATCGCCACCTGCCCCTTGAGCGCGTCCTGCACGCCCACCACCGCCACCTCGGCCACGGCGGCGTTGGACGACAGGCTTTCCTCGATCTCGCGGGTGCCCAGCCGGTGGCCGGCCACGTTGATCACGTCGTCGGTGCGGCCCAGGATAAAGACATAGCCGTCGGCGTCGCGCACGCCCCAGTCGAAGGTGGAATAGCACAGCCGGTCCGGCACCGCCTGCCAGTAGGTGCGCACGAAGCGGTCGTCATCGCCCCACACCGTGCTCATGCATCCCGGCGGCAGCGGGCCATCGATGGCGACCACGCCCTTCTGGTTGGGCGGGCATTCCGCGCCGGTGTTCTCGTCGACGATTTTCAGGTCATAGCCATAGGCCGGCACGCCGGGCGAGCCCAGCTTGGGCGGCAGCGCCTCGATGCCGCGCTGGATCGCGAGGATCGGCCAGCCGGATTCGGTCTGCCAGTAGTTGTCGACCACCGGCTTGCCCAGGCCGTCCTGGATCCAGCGCGCGGTGGGCTCGTCCAGTGGCTCGCCGGCCAGGAACAGCAGGCGCAGGCTGGACAGGTCGTAGCGCGTGAGCCAGGCCGGGTCCTGCTTCTTCAGCACGCGGATCGCGGTCGGCGCGCTGAACATCAGGTTGACTTTGTATTGCTCCACCAACCGCCACAGGATGCCACCGTCCGGGCGGATCGGCGTGCCTTCATACATCAGCGTGGTCATGCCGGCCAGCAGCGGGCCATAGACGATATAGCTGTGCCCCACCACCCAGCCGATGTCCGACGCGGTGAACATGGTGTCGCCGGGCTTGCCGCAGAAGATGTACTCCATCGAGGTGGCCAGCGCCACCGCGTAGCCGCCAGTATCGCGCTGCACGCCCTTGGGCTTGCCGGTGGTGCCGGAAGTGTAGAGCACGTACGACGGCTCGCTCGATTCCAGCCACACGCACGGCACGTGCACGCCGGCCACGCGCTCGCGCCAGGCGGCATAGTCCTCATCGCGGCCCTCGGTACGGGGCATTTGCGCCAGTTGCCGGTCCACCAGCAGCACCTTCTCGGGCTGGTGCGACGAGAGCCGGATAGCCTCGTCCAGCAGCGGCTTGTAGGGCACCACCTTGCCGGCGCGCGAGCCGGCGTCGGCGCTGACCACCACGCGCGGCCGGGCATCCTCGATGCGCGCGGCCAGGCTGACCGAGGCAAAGCCGCCGAACACCACCGAATGGATCGCGCCGATGCGCGCGCACGCCAGCATGGCAAAAGCCGCTTCCGGAATCATCGGCATGTAGATCAGCACGCGGTCGCCCTTCTGCACGCCCAGGCCTTGCAGGGTCGCAGCCATGCGGCTGACCTCGTCGTGCAGCTCGGCGTAGGTATAGGTGCGGGCCTGGTCGGTCTCGGTCGAGACCCAGTGCAGCGCCGGCTGGCTGGCGCGGGCCGCCAGGTGGCGGTCGACCGCGTTGTGGCACAGGTTGGTGCGCCCGCCGACGAACCAGCGCGTAAAGGGCGCGCGGCTGTTGTCGAGCACCTGGCCGAACGGGGTTTCCCAGTCGATGCGCGCCGCCTGTTCGGCCCAGAACCCCTCGGGGTCGGCCAGCGAACGGGCATGCACGGCATGGCTTGCCGTCATGTCTGTCTCCTCCGCGTCTGCGGTCATTGTGATGATGACCGTAGTTTGCCACCGGCGCGGGTGAGCGTGGACACAGATTCGGAGAGGGGCGTGGGCGCCGGGGCCTGGCACATGAAAAAAAGGGGCGTGCCAACGGCATCGCCCCTTCTTGCGCAGTGCGCCGGACCAGCCGGCGCCCGCATTCGTCAGCGGGCCTTGGCCCCCTTGGTGCCGGCCTTGGCCGACGCCTTGACGGTCGGCCCCGGCTTGGACTCGCGCGCCGCGCGCGCCGGCGCCGCCTTGGCTGCGGTGTGCCGCGACGAGGCCTCGACGGTGATGTGCTTGCGCGGCTCCGCCTTGCCCTTGGCCGAGGTCCGCACGATGCCGCCCTTGCCGCTTCGCTCGGCGCGCTCGGAATGCTCCGCGCGCTCGGCACGGTCAGCCTGTTCGGCCCGCGCCGCCCGCACCGCGCCGGCGCCGCGCACCGGCACCATCAGCACCAGGCTCTGCCCGGCGACCAGCTTGGTGCCGGAGAGCTTGTTCCACGACTGCACCTGCCCCGCCGAGACGCCATAGCGCCGCGCCACCGAGGCCACGGTGTCCCGCCGGCTGGCACGCACCACCACGCGGCGCGCATCCGGCAAGTCAGGCTCCATCGCCAGCATGGCGCTGTCGGCCAGGGTCGCGCTGATATCCTGGTCGTGGCGGCCCGAGCGCGGAATCATCACGGTCGAGCCGGCCTTCAGGCGCATGCCCTTCGGGATGCTGTTGATCTCGCGCAGCGTATCGGCGTCGACATTCAGCCGTGCCGCCAGCGCTTCGATGCGCTCGCGGCTGTCCACCGTCACCGCCGACCAGCTCGACAACCCGCCACGGTAGGTGTTCAGGTTGTACTGGAAGCGCTCGGCGTTATCGAACGGCAGCAGGATCTGCGGGTTGGACGCGCCCAGGATCACCGGCCGGTTGAACGACGGGTTGAGCGCCTTGAACTCCTCCACCGACATGTCCGCCAGCTTGGCCGCGAGGTTCACGTCGATATCGCGTGAGGTGGTCACCGTGACAAAGTACGGGTGGTCCGGGATCTCGGGCAGCTTGACGTTATACGCGGCCGGGTTGGCGATAATGTTCTTGACCGCCTGCAGCTTCGGCACGTAGTAGCGCGTCTCGTTGGGCATGGGCAGGCTGGCATAGTCGGTCGGCAGCCCGCGCGCCTGGTTGCGCGCGATCGCGCGCGACACCGCGCCCTCGCCCCAGTTGTACGCCGCCAGCGCCAGGTGCCAGTCGCCGAACATGTCATAAAGCCGCGCCAGGTAGTCCAGCGCGGCATCGGTCGAGGCCAGCACGTCGCGGCGCTCGTCGCGGAACATGTTCTGCTTCAGGTTGTACGACTTGCCGGTGCTCGGGATGAACTGCCACATGCCCGCTGCCTTGGCAGTGGACTGGGCCTGCGGGTTGAACGCGCTCTCGACGAACGGCAGCAGCGCAAGCTCGGTCGGCATCTTGCGCCGCTCCAGCTCTTCTACGATGTGGTACAGGTAGCGGCTTGAGCGCCCGACCATCCGCTCCATGTATTCCGGCCGCTGCGCATACCACTGGGTGCGGTCATCGACCAGCGTGCCCTCCAGGTCCTGCATGGCAAAGCCACGCCGGATGCGGTCCCAGATGTCGTTGGACGGGCCGCGCAGCCAGTCCAGGCCACCCTGGTCGACATTGATCGTGGAAGCGGAAGAAAGCGCCGATTTGTCGCTGAGCGAATTGAGCGGGTCCGGGCGCTTGGCGGTCTGGGCGGTCGCGGCGCCGTTGGCGCCATCAGGCGGCGTGGGGGTGCTGGCGCACGCTGCAAGCAGCGCGGCGCACGCGACCACCGCCAGTAATCGACCAATTTTCATTAAGTTCTCGAATCGTGACGCCAAAAGGATGCGTGATGCTAAAAAAAACCGCGTATCGCGTCAATCAGATTTTCCATATAGCCAATCTCCGGCGGGCAGCCGGAAAGCCTTGCGGCGCAAGGCCCGGCAAGCCGGGCAGCGCTCAGCGGAAATTGTCCTTCCAGCCGCGCAGCGCACCGAACGCCTGCGCATCGCCCGTGGCGGCCCCGCCTTGCGCCGCCACTGCCGCCCGTACCGCGGGCTCGCGCGAGCGCAGGAAGGGGTTGACCTCGCGCTCATGGGCGATGGTGGTCGGCAGCGTCGGCCGGTCCGCCGCGCGCAGCGCGTCAACCCGCTGCTCCCACGCCGCCAGCGCGGCATTGGCCGGCTCCACCGCCCGCGCAAAGCGCACATTGCTGCGCGTATATTCGTGCGCGCAATAGACGCGGGTATCGCCCGGCAGCGCCGCCAGCTTGTCGAGCGAGTCCAGCATCTGCGCCGGCGTGCCTTCGAACAGACGCCCGCAGCCACTGGCGAACAGGGTATCGCCGCAGAAGACCGCCGGACCCGCTTCGCCCAGGTGGCCCACATAGGCGATATGGCCGGCGGTGTGCCCGGGCACGTCCAGCACGCGCAGCGTCAGCGCCGGCGTCTCCAGCGTCACGACATCGCCTTCGCGCAGGGCCTGTGTGCGTCCGCCAATGCGTTCACCTGCCGGCCCCAGCACCGGCATCGGCGCGCCCAACGGCGTGCGCGGGTGCGCCGCCAGCAGCTCGGCCACCCCGCCCTGGTGATCGCCGTGGTGATGGGTGATTACAATAGCGCCCAGAGCCAGACCGTTTTGCGCCAGGAAGCGCTCCACCGGCGCGGCCTCGCCGGGATCGACCACGGCGGCGCTACGCCCGTCGTGGATGGCCCAGATATAGTTATCCTGGAACGCCGGGATCGGCTCAACCTTCAACATGCGCATGCTCCTATGTCCAATCGTCCCAATCATTCGATTGTAAGCTGGGAAGACTGGCTGGCCTCGCCGCCCGGTGAGTACATGCTGCGCTGGGAGGCGCAGCAGTACGACCGGACCGTGACCGACATCTTCGGCTACCACGCGGTTCAGATGGGCCTGCCCTATATCGACACCCTGCGCGAGAACCGGATGCCATTCTCGGCGCTGGCGCTGGACCCTTCCAGCGGACCACACGGGCCGCGTGCCGCACATCCCGACGCGCGCCAGCTGCTGTGCCGCTTCGACGAGCTGCCGTTCGACACCCAGAGCATCGACCTGGTCACCCTGCCCCACATCCTGGAATTCGCCGAAGACCCGCACGAAGTGCTGCGCGAGGTCTCGCGGGTGCTGATGCCCGAGGGGCGCGTGGTGGTCACCTGCTTCAACCCGATGAGCTTGTGGGGCGCGCGCCAGGGCATGAACCGGCTCGGCGCCACACCCTTCCTGCCGACGGACGCGCAGCAGATCGGCTTTGTGCGCATCAAGGACTGGCTCAAGCTGCTGGGCTTCGATATCATCCGCGGCCGCTTTGGCTGCTACTGCCCGCCCTACAGTACCGACCGCTGGCTGCAGCGCGCCGCCTTCATGGAAAAGGCCGGCGACCGCTGGTGGCCGATCTTCGGCGCGGTCTATATGATCTCGGCGATCAAGCGCGTGCGCAATATCCGCCTGGTCGGCCCGGCCTGGAAGAGCAAGCCGGCGCTGGCCCCGGTATCGTCGCCCGTGGCCACACCCACCGGCACGCACGGCAAGACCCCCGGCGAAGAGCGCTGACGCGGTCCAGCGCCCTTCTCCTGCCCCCTTCAATGCGCCACCCGCCCGGCGGGTGGCCACCATGGAATCACATGCAAGAAGTCACGATCTACTCCGACGGCGCCTGCAAGGGCAATCCCGGCCGCGGCGGCTGGGGCGCGGTGCTCATCGCCGGCACCAGCGAGAAAGAGCTGTTCGGCGGCGAGCCCAACACCACCAACAACCGCATGGAAATGACCGCCGTGATCGAAGCGCTGCGCGCGCTCAAGCGGCCCTGCGTCGTGCGTGTCTATACCGACTCGCAGTATGTCCAGAAGGGCATCAGCGAATGGCTGCCCGGCTGGAAGGCCCGCGGCTGGAAGACCGCCGACAAGAAGCCGGTCAAGAACGCCGACCTGTGGCAGGAGCTGGACACCCTGGCGCAGCCGCACCAGATCTCCTGGCACTGGGTGCGCGGCCACAACGGCCACCCCGGCAACGAACGTGCCGACGCGCTGGCCAACCGCGGCGTCGAATCGATCGGCCGCTGATCCCTTTCGCCAACAAGAAACCGCGGAGCGCCCGCGCCGCTCCGCTAGAATGCCCGCCATGCGACAAATCGTTCTCGACACCGAAACCACCGGCCTGAGTGCCGCCACCGGCGACCGCCTGATCGAAATCGGCTGCGTCGAGCTGATGAACCGCCGCCTGACGGGGCGCCACCTGCACTTCTACGTCAACCCGGAACGCGATATCGACGAAGGCGCGATCGCCGTGCACGGCATCACGGTCGAGTTCCTGGCCGACAAGCCCCGCTTTGCCGAAGTCGTCAACGACATCCGCGAGTTCGTCCAGGATGCCGAGCTGATCATCCACAACGCGCCGTTCGACCTGGGCTTCCTCGACATGGAATTCCAGCTGCTGGGCCTGCCGCCGTTCCGCCAGCATGCCGGCAATGTGATCGATACCCTGCGCGAAGCCCGCCAGATGTTCCCCGGCAAGCGCAACTCGCTCGATGCCCTGTGCGACCGCCTGGGCATCAGCAACGCCCACCGCACGCTGCACGGCGCCCTGCTGGATGCCGAGCTGCTGGCCGAGGTCTACCTGGCCATGACACGCGGCCAGAATTCGCTGGTGATCGACATGCACGACGGCACGGCAGGCGCAGGCGGCGCCGTCGCCAGCGCCGACCTGTCGCGCCTGGCCCTGCCGGTGCTGCGCGCCACCGATGAAGAACAACAGGCCCACCTCGCCCTGCTCAAGGGGTTGGACAAGGCCAGCGGCGGCAAGACCGTGTGGCAGGAGGCCCCGGAGGAAGCACCCGGAAGCCTGGCCGCCTGACAAAAAATTCAAAAAGGGCTTTACAAGATACAGCGACCTCTGCATAATCTCATTTCTCTGCTGCACGACGGCAACGACGACGCAGACAGGGGTGGTTAGCTCAGCGGTAGAGCACTGCCTTCACACGGCAGGGGTCACAGGTTCAATCCCTGTACCACCCACCAGACAAATGGCGAGCAACTGCCCAAGTTGCCAGGAAACCCAGACAGCGCAAGCTCTCTGGGTTTTTTGTTACCCGGCGTTTGCCCAGGTTTTCTACCCTCCCCGGAAAACCGGGGTTCACGACGCCAATCAAGGCAAGCTGGACTGGCATATTTGCGCCTGGCGCGCATACTTGCCCACAGGACGACGAGCCTGGCAGGCACAGTCGCCCTCGCCCCCCCCCCATCCCTATCGCCCATCCGATCATCGACGCAGCTTTCGGGAGTCCGCCATGCCCGATTCACCCAGGACGACGATCCATGCCGGCGCGACCGTGCCACCGGAGGATGCGCAGACACGGGAGCCGGTGCTGGACGTGGTCGACCGCGTCTCCGAGATGTGCTTCGGCTTGTTCATGGCGCTTACTTTTGTCGGCGCGGTGTCGAGCGGCACGGGCGGCCCGGATGCCAGCCGCACCATGATGCATGCCGCGCTGGGCTGCAACCTGGCCTGGGGCATGGTGGACGCGGTCATGTTCCTGATCCGTACGCTGGCGAGCCGCGGCCAGCGAATCTCCCTGGCGCGCGCCGTCAGGAATGCAGGCGACCAGGCCACTGCGATCAGCCTGATTCGCGATGCGCTGCCTCGCGCAACGAAGTCGCTGGTCACCGACAAGGAACTGGAAGCCATGCGGGCACGGCTCGCCGCCGCCCCGGCGCTGCCGCCCCGCCCCCGCCTGAACATGGCCGACCTGCTGGGTGCCGTGCGCATCTTCTTTATCGTTGTGCTGACCACGTTTCCGGTCGCACTGCCGTTCGTACTGCTGGACGACGTCAGACTGGCGCTACTGATCTCGCGCGGGCTAACCCTGGCCATGCTGTTCATCGCCGGGTGGGCGCTGGGCCACTATGCCGGCTTTGGCGGCTGGGTCACTGGCGCAGCCATGACGGCGCTGGGCGTCGTCATGACCATCGCCATCATCGCACTGGGCGGCTGAGATGCGAGGCGCGATCCTGCTGCTTGCCGCCGCCCTTGGCGCGGGCGCGGTCCAGGCACAGGAGCCGCCCCAGCCCGCACCGGATGCCGCCGGGCAGGCGGCCGGCTCACCCTGGACCTTCTCGGCAACAGGCTACTGGAACATGCCGCGCCAGAGCGGCGACTACCTCTCCGGCATCTTCATCGCGGAAAGGAAGCAGCTTCACCTCGAGGCAAGAAACAACTACGAGGCAGTCCATTCGCAGTCAGCCTTCATCGGTTGGACCTTCTCGGGCGGCGAAACCATCCAGTTCAAGGCGACACCCATCGCTGGCTTCGTGGGAGGCTCCACCCACGGCCTGATCGGCGGGGTCGAGGCCAGCGTGGCAGTGAGCAAGTTCGACTACTACATTGAAGCCGAATACCTGGACGCGCGCGGCGAGGATCCGGGCTATCTCTACGCCTGGAGCGAACTTGGCTTCCGCCCGGCCGAATGGCTGAGGCTGGGCCTGGTCGCGCAACGTACCCGGATCTACGGGGGAGACCGCGAACTCCAGCGAGGCGGCTTTTTCCAGGTCACGGTGCGCAGGTTCACGGCGGGCTTCTACTGGTTCAACCCGGGCTCGACGGACCAGGTCGCGATCCTTTCGCTGGGCGTGAGCTTCTAGGCCGTAGCCACGTCGCGACGCAACCTTTCCGTTGCCAGCGACAAGGCTTATCTCATTTCCGCCCACTCACTCGCCGGCTACCTTGACTGCTCCGACCCGCACCGGAGCACGACTTGCCAACCGCCTGCCTCCCCACCCCGACCGAGACAGAACCCACGCTGCCCTGGACCGGCCGCAACCCGGTCTGTGCCGGCTGGTTCGAGATGCGCCCGGCGCGCGTGCCGCGCGATGCGCGGCCGGTCTATGACGAAGACATGGATTGCATCATCGGCTACCACCGCAGCTTTGCCTCGGTGGCTTCCACCTATGACCTGACGGGCGAGATCGTGGCGCTCGATGCATGCGTGGATGCAGATGGCGCGGGGCGCGCACCGCTGCTGGTTGCCGGCACGCTGTGGCAGCCGCGTGTGCGCGGCATGACGCGCAGCGGCGCCGAGGGCGAAGGATTGGCAGCGCCTGCGACAACGCTGGCGCGGCTGCGCGGGCGCTTCATCGCACTGGCCCGGCAGCCGCTGCATTTCACGCTGGCGGCGCTGGCGGACATGCACGAGCCGGACCGGTTCGTGCCGCTGCATATCCTGCGGCTGGCGATGCGCTGCGGCACGCGGCTCGCTGCGGCAGCGGACATGACACGCTTTGTCGCACCGATCACCCGGCGAGGCGTGCCGACCGCGCTGGAATTGACGCTGCGCCCGCGCGACCACACGGTGCTGCGCGTGCGCACCTGGCCCGTCGCTGCTTAGCCGTGCCAGGCCCCTGCGTCTGCGACGACCGTGGCGAAGCGGTCATTCAGCGCGGCCAGCGTGCTGCGGTGAAGATCGGCCGCAGGTACGGCGGGGCCGCCCAGCGGGTCAGGCAGGTCGCGCGTGGCGCAGGCCGCGGCCACCACGGTGCTGCGATAACCGTGGTCGAGCGCCGAGCGCACCGTGGCGCTGACGCACATATGCGTCTGGAAGCCGGCCACGATCAGCTCCTTGCGGCCGAGCCTGGCCAGTTCGTCGGCCAGGGTGGTGCCGGCGAAGCTGTTGGGCAAGCCCTTGGTGACGGTAATCTCACCGGCCTGCGGCCCCGCCCCTTCGATGAAGGCGGCATACGGCCCGGTCGGATCGAACGCCATGCTGCCCGGCCGGCCGTGATGCGCGACATGGATTACCGGCGTACCGTGGCTGCGCGCCAGCGCCAGCAGCTGCGCGCAGGCAGCCACGGCCGCGGGCATGCCGACCAGCGGCAGGCGGCCGTCCACGTATTCGCGTTGATGGTCGATCAGGATCAGGACGGCGGCATCCCAGGCGGAAGGGGTGCGGCTGGCGCCGGCCAGGTCGAGCAGCGTAGTCGGTGTAATCATTGGCGTTTGGGCTGGAAAGAATCAAGAACGGCAATCAGGAACCGCGAGACGGGCCCGCCACATCACGGGCCATCCCGCATGCTAATGCCAAGCCGGAATCCGCACACAAGTGCGCGTGGCGATCTCGCCACCGGCCCCGCTCTTCCCTGTAGCGCGGCAGACACGTTGCGCATGCACCCGGCCACACGGTTGCAAACAGTTGCGAATTTCATCTTGACATCTGCTAATCTTGATTTCACGTCCCGGACAGGATCTCGGGTCGGCAACACGATGCGATGCGCCGGGACGGGAATACGGGTCAGTGCGCACAAGAAACAAGTCAATCATGCAGCACTCTTTGAAGTACAGGATGGCGTTCGCCACGGCGGGTGTGGTGACGCTGATCATCGTGCTGCGCGCGCTCTACGCGCAGTACTACGCCTACGACGGCCTGAAGACCCTGCAGCAGACGCAGCAGGACACGCTGGTCAAGATGGTGGCCGAGCAACTCGATGAAAAACTGCAGGGCCGGGCCGCCGTCCTGCGGCGCGTGGCACGCCAGCTCTCCCCCATGCTTTCGGCAAAGCCGGCCGAGCTGCGCCGGGCCGTGGAGGGCCTGGTGGAAATGCCCGAGGCCTTCAACGCCGTCTTCCTGGCCGCGCCCGACGGGCACCTGGTGTTCAGCACCGCCGTGCCGGATGGCGTGCGCCTGCGCGTGGACGACCGCGACTATTTCCGCGATATCCAGCAGGGCCAGGCGTTTGCGGTATCGGACCTGATCCAGGGCAAGCAGACCAATGCCCCCGGCGTGGTGCTGGCAGTGCCGCTGCACGGGCCGGCTGGCGAGCTGCGCGGCGTGGTCGGGGGCGTCCTGAACCTCGCGAACAGCAACTTCCTGCGCGAACTTGCGCACAGCCGCGTGGGCACTACCGGCAGCTTCTGCCTGGTTTCCGCCGGCGCCAATCCCCGCTATGCGATGCATCCGGACGTTGCCCGCGTGCTGAGCCCCGCACGCGCGATCGGCGAAGCCTGCGGCGCCGACCACGCCCCCGCCTTCCTGGAAGTCCTGACACCGACGCAGCCGATCGTGGCGCGCTACCTGCTGGCATCCAACGGCTGGGAGGTGGTGGCGGTCCTGCCGGCTGCCGAAGCCTACGCGCCGCTGGTTGCGGTGCGCCAACGGACCCTGGTGATCGGCGCCATCACCATGCTGCTTGCCGCCGCGATGATGTGGCTGGTCATGCGCCGGCTGCTTGAACCGCTGCAGCGGCTGCACCGCGCCGTGCGCCAGATCGGCACCAATCCGGCCGCGGTGGCGGACCTGCCCGCCGGCCGCGCCGACGAGATCGGCGAACTGGCCGTGACCTTCGCCGAGGTGGTGGCGCAGCTGTCGGAGCGCGAAGCCGCGCTGAAAGCGGCCAAGGACCGCGCCGCCGAAAGCGAGAAGCGCATCGAGGCGATCGCCAACCATGTGCCGGACTTTGTCTCGTTCATCGACATGCAGCAGCGCTACGTCTTCGTCAACCAGGCGTATGCGCAGCGGTACGGCGTGCCGGCGCAGCAGATCGTGGGGCTGTCGCTGCGCGAACTGTGGGGCACGCAGGAATACCTGGCCTGCCAGCCGTACCTGGAACAAGCCCGGGCCGGGTGGTCAGTGACCTTTGCGCGGGAAAGCGCTGACGGCACCGAATGCATGGAGATCACCTACCAGCCGGCCTGGAACGATGCCCAGGACACCGTCATTGGCCTGCACATGTTCGGGCGCAACGTCACCCATGAGCGCGAAAAACTGCGCAGCCTGGAAGCGCAGACCATCTCCGACTACCTCACCGGCCTGCTCAACCGCAAGGGTTTCGACCGGCGCCTGGCCGAATGCATGGCCCGCGCCAGCGCCGACGGGCGCTCGCTGGCGCTGCTGCTGGTGGACCTGGACGACTTCAAGGGCGTCAACGACAGTTTTGGCCATCCGGTGGGCGACCAGTTGCTGGTCGCCTTTGCGCAGCGGCTGCGCGCCTGCGTGCGCAAGGGTGACGCGGTCGCGCGCATCGGCGGCGATGAGTTTGCGGTGATCCTGGACGGCGTTGCCGACCGCCATGCCATGGCGTCCATCGCCAACACCATCGTGCAGGCCGCGCGCATGCCCCTCGTGATCGACGGTCACACGCTGGCGGCCTCGGCCAGCGTCGGCTCGGCCATCCATGACGCGCGCCACACCATGACCGCGAGCGAGTTGTTCATGCACGCCGACATGGCGCTGTACGAGGCCAAGCGGCACGGCAAGGCGCGTTATGCGGTGCAGGCGGCGGCAGAGGCCCAATCGGAAACATCGGACTTGACCACGTAAGGCATTCAACCGTCGCCGGCAGCATCAACGCCTCGGCGCCTCAGCGCACCTTCCCCTCCTTCCACGCCTGCAGCAGCTTGTCGTAGGGAATGGTCTCGCCCTTCGGCTTTTCGTCGGCCAGCTTTTTCCACGGCGCATGGTCGTTCGACAGCCACTTGCCCGGATCCCCCTTCGGGTTGAGCTTGGGCGCGCAGTTGCTCATGCCGGCGCGTTGCAGCCGCGCCATGACCTGGTCCATCTCTTCGGCCAGCGTGTCCATGGCGGCTTGCGGCGTCTTCTCGCCAGTCACCGCGGTGGCCACGTTCTTCCACCACAGCTGGGCCAGCTTCGGATAGTCGGGCACGTTGGTGCCGGTCGGCGTCCAGGCCACGCGCGCGGGGCTGCGGTAGAACTCGACCAGCCCACCGTACTTGGCCGCATTCTTGGTCAGGTACTCGTGGTGGATGTCGCTGTCGCGGATAAAGGTCAGCCCGGTCAGCGACTTCTTCAGCGAGACCGTCTTGGACGTGACGAACTGCGCGTACACCCAGGCGGCCGCCAGCTTGTTGGGGTCGGTGTTCTTGAAGAAGGTCCACGAGCCCACATCCTGGTAGCCGTTCTGCATGCCCTGCTTCCAGTACGGGCCGTACGGCGACGGCGCCATGCGCCACTTGGGCGAGCCGTCGGCACTGACCACCGGCAGCCCCTTCTTGGTCATGTCCGCGGTGAAAGCGGTGTACCAGAAGATCTGCTGCGCCACCTGGCCTTGCGCGGGGACCGGGCCGGCCTCGGAGAAGGTCATGCCCATCGCCTGCGGCGGCGCGTACTTCTTCATCCAGTCGATGTACTTGGTCAGCGCATAGACCGCCGCCGGGCTGTTGGTGGCACCGCCGCGCGACACCGAGGCGCCGACCGGCGTGCACTTGTCCTCGGCGACGCGGATGCCCCACTCGTCCACCGGCATGCCGTTGGGCAGGCCCTTGTCGGCGGTGCCGGCCATCGACAGCCAGGCGTCGGTGAAGCGCCAGCCAAGCGACGGGTCCTTCTTGCCGTAGTCCATGTGCCCATAGACCTTCTTGCCGTCGAGCTCCTTCACGTCGTTGGTGAAGAAGTTGGCGATGTCCTCATAGGCCGACCAGTTGGTCGGCACGCCCAGGTCATAGCCGTACTTGGCCTTGAACTTGTCCTGCAGGTCCTTGCGCGCGAACCAGTCGGCGCGGAACCAGTACAGGTTGGCAAACTGCTGGTCGGGCAACTGGTACAGCTTGCCGTCCGGCGCGGTGGTGAACTTGGTGCCGATAAAGTCCTTCACGTCCAGGCCGGGGTTGGTCCATTCCTTGCCGGCGCCGTTCATATAGTCGGTCAGCGGCAGGATCGAGCCATAGCGGTAGTGCGTGCCGATCAGGTCCGAGTCGGAGATCCAGCCATCGTAGATCGACTTGCCGGACTGCATCGAGGTCTGCAGCTTCTCGACCACGTCGCCTTCCTGGATCAGGTCGTGCTTGACCTGGATGCCGGTGATCTCCTCGAACGCCTTGGCCAGCGTCTTGGATTCGTACTCGTGCGTGGTGATGGTTTCAGACACCACGCTGATCTGCGTGACACCCTTGGCCTTGAGCTTGGCAGCGGCGTCGATGAACCACTTCATTTCGGCCTGCTGCTTGTCCTTGGCCAGCGACGAGGGCTGGAACTCATTGTCGATCCACTTCTTCGCTTCCGCCTCGCCTGCCCAGGCGGACCCGCAAGCCAGAGCAGCCGCGCAGGCAAGGGCTGACATCCCCAACTTCACGTGCACTTTCATTGGTGTCTCCTCAAGAATTCCCCTCCCCGGCTATGGTCCTGGTGGCGGCCCCGGGGCAGGGATAAGCCGCAAACCCTCCATCCAACCCTGATGCTTCCGATCACCGGCTAGCCCTTGCGCATGATCAGCGCCAGCACCAGCATCGATACACCGAAGCTGATCCAGACCGACGGCTCTTCGGACAGCGACAGCCACGCGGTGACCTTCTCGCCCAGTCCTACCCACGCCAGGTTGACCCAGGCGGCGCACATCAGCCCGATAAACAGCCGGTCGCCACGCGTGGTCGCGATCGGCAGGAAGCCCTTGCGCAGCACCGAAGGCGCGCGTATTTCCCAGATGGTCATGCTGATCAGCATGACCACGATGCAGCCGAAGAACACCGCTACCGGTGTGGTCCAGACCATCCAGCTCAGCATTGCGCCTCCTTGTGTTGTGATCAGGGTTGCGCCTTGCGCTTACACGCGGCCCATCGCGAAGCCCTTCGCGATGTAGTGCCGCACGAACCAGATCACGATGCCGCCGGGCACGATGGTCAGCACGCCGGCCGCGGCCAGCACCCCCCAGTCCATGCCCGAGGCCGACACCGTGCGCGTCATGGTGGCCACGATGGGCTTGGCGTTGACCGAGGTCAGCGTGCGCGCCAGCAGCAGCTCGACCCAGCTGAACATAAAGCAGAAGAACGCCGCCACGCCCACGCCGGCCTTGATCAGCGGCAGGAAGATGGTCAGGAAGAAGCGCGGGAACGAGTAGCCATCGACATACGCGGTCTCGTCGATCTCGCGCGGCACGCCCGACATGAAGCCCTCCAGGATCCACACCGCCAGCGGCACATTGAAGACCAGGTGCGCCAGCGCCACGCCCAGGTGGGTATCCATCAGCCCGATGGTGCTGTAGAGCTGGAAGAACGGCAGCAGGAACACCGCAGGCGGCGTCATGCGGTTGGTCAGCAGCCAGAAGAACACATGCTTGTCGCCGATGAACCGGTAGCGAGAAAAGGCATAGGCAGCCGGCAGCGCCACGCTGATCGAGATCACCGTGTTCATCGCCACGTAGATCATCGAATTGACGTAGCCCGAATACCACGACGGATCGGTGAAGATGGTCTTGTAATGCTGCAGCGTGAATTCCGCGGGCCACAGCGACAGCGTGGAGACGATCTCCTCGTTGGTCTTGAACGACATGTTCACCATCCAGTAGATTGGCACGATGGCGAACAGCAGGTAGACCAGCAGGAAGCCCGCGCGCCACCAGGTGGCGCGGTTGGCGGGGGTGCGCAATTCAGCCATGGGGCATGTCCTCGCTGCCGGCAGTGCCCGCGCGCTGCATCCAGTTATAGAGGATGAAGCACATGAGCAGTATGATCAGGAAATAGACGATGGAGAACGCCGCCGCCGGGCCCAGGTCGAACTGGCCCACGGCCTTCTGCGTCAGGTACTGCGACAGGAAGGTGGTAGCGTTGCCGGGGCCGCCGCCGGTCAGCACGAACGGCTCGGTATAGATCATGAAGCTGTCCATGAAGCGCAGCAGCACCGCGATCATCAGCACGCCGCGCAGCTTGGGCAGCTGGATATAGCGGAACACCGCCAGGCGCGAGGCGCCGTCGATCTGCGCGGCCTGGTAGTAGGCGTCGGGAATGGCGCGCAGGCCCGCGTAGCACAGCAGCGCCACCAGCGGCGTCCAGTGCCAGACGTCCATCACCAGCACCGTGACCCAGGCATCGAAGGCGCTGCCGGTGTAGTTGTAGTCGAAGCCCATTGTTGCCAGCGCGGCGCCCAGCAGGCCGATATCGGTGCGCCCGAAGATCTGCCAGATGGTGCCGACCACGTTCCACGGGATCAGCAGCGACAACGCGATGATCACCAGCACCGCCGATGCCTTCCAGCCCCTGGCCGGCATCGACAGCGCCAGCAGGATGCCCAGCGGGATCTCCACCAGCAACACCGCCAGCGAGAAGCCCAGCTGGCGCAGCAACGCGTCGTGCAGCTCGCCGTCACGCAGCACGGTGCGGAACCATTCGGTGCCGACAAACACGCGCCGCTCGGGCGAGATGATGTCCTGCACCGAGTAGTTGACGATGGTCATCAGTGGCAGGATGGCGGAGAACGCCACGCACGCCACCACCGGCAAGACCAGCAGCCAGGCCTTCTGGTTGACGGGCTTCATTGGACCAGTTCCTCGTTGACGTAGTAGCAGGTATGGCGGTTGAACACCGACAGCCAGGCCGTGTCGCCCGGGCGCAGATCGGCTGCCTCGATACCCAGCCGCGCGCGCAGCGTGCCGGCCAGCGCGCCCGCCTCCTGCACGCCGCCGGTCAGCAGCCAGTAAGTGCCGATGTCCTGCGCGCGCTCTACCCGCACCGGCACCGCCTGCGCGTCGCTCTCCGGCGCCAGGCGCAGATACTCGGGCCGCACGCCGATGCGGAAGCTGCCGGCCCCGCGCAACGCCGCTTCGACTGACGGCGGCAACTCGGGCATGTAGCGGCGCCCGGCCAGCTCGATCGCGCCGTCGCGCCACTGCCCGGGCAGGAGATTCATGCCCGGCGAGCCGATGAAATGCCCGACGAAGGTATGCGCGGGCCGCTCGAACAGCGCATCGGCCGGCCCCACCTGCACCGCCTTGCCGCGCGACATCACCACCACCTGGTCGGCAAAGGTCAGCGCCTCGGTCTGGTCATGCGTCACGTAGATCAGCGTCAGGCGGAACTCGTGGTGGATTTCCTTGAGCTTGCGCCGCAGCTGCCATTTGAGCTGCGGGTCGATCACCGTCAGCGGCTCGTCGAAGAGGATGGCCGACACGTCCTGGCGCACCAGCCCGCGCCCCAGCGAGATCTTCTGCTTGGCGTCCGCGGCCAGGCCGCTGGCGCGGCGATCGAGCGTGCCCGACAGGTCCAGCATCTCGGCCACACGCCCTACCCGCTCGCGCACCTGGGCTTCCGGCACGCCGCGGTTGCGCAGCGGGAAGGCCAGGTTCTCGCCGACGGTCATGGTGTCGTAGATCACCGGGAACTGGAACACCTGGGCGATATTGCGCGCCTGCGGCGTGGCAGCGGTCACGTCGCGGCCATCGAAGGCGATGGTGCCGTGCGAGGGCCGCAGCAACCCGGAAATGCAGTTCAGCAGCGTGGTCTTGCCGCAGCCGGACGGACCCAGCAGCGCATATGCGCCGCCGTCTTCGAAAGTGAATTGCAGCGGCAGCAGCGCGTAGTCCTCGTCGGTACGCGGATTTGGCACATAGGAGTGCGCCAGGTCCAGGTCGATGCGCGCCATCTCAGGCCCCTGCCCCGGCAGCCGCGGCCGCGCCGCCGGGCACGTCCGCGGCCAGCCCGCCCGGCCGGCGCGGCGCGTGGATGCGGCGCCCGTCGGCGTCGAAGAGGTAGATCTGCTCGGGCAGCAGGTGCAGCGACACCGGCTCGCCCAGCGCCAGGTCGAGCACGCCGGCGAACTGCGCCACCAGGTTGCCCACCGGGGTATCGGCGTGGACAAAGGTGTCTGAGCCTGACAGCTCGGCTAGCGCCACGCGCCCGGGCACCGCGACCGCGCCTGGCTCACCGGCCAGGCGCAATGCCGACGCGCGCACCCCCACCGTGACCGGGCCGTCGTGCCCGCCCGCGCCGGGCACCGGCACGGAGATCTCGCCGGCCAGCGTGACCCAGCCGCCCTGCAGCCTGCCCTCGACCAGGTTCATCGGCGGATCGTTGAACGCACGCGCCACGCGCAGCGAATCGGGATAGTGGAAGACCTGGGGCGTCGGGCCGTACTGCAGCAATTCACCCGCGTCCAGCACCGCGGTATGCCCGCCCAGCAGCAGCGCTTCGCCGGGCTCGGTGGTGGCATAGATCACGGTGGCGTCGCCATGCGCGAACAGCTGCGCCAGTTCCTCGCGCAGTTCTTCGCGCAGCTTGTAGTCAAGGTTGACCAGCGGCTCGTCCAGCAGCATCAGCGGCGCCTCCTTGGCCAGCGCGCGCGCCAGTGCCACGCGCTGCTGCTGGCCGCCGGAGAGCTCGGACGGATAGCGGTCCAGCAGGTGGTCGATATGCAGCCGCCCGGCCAGCTCGCGCACGCGCGCGGCAATCTCTGCGGCCGGCGCCTTGCGCCGCAGCCGCAGCGGCGAGGCGATGTTGTCGAAGACCTTGAGCGACGGGTAGTTGATGAACTGCTGGTAGACCATCGACACATTGCGCTCGCGCACCGGCATGCCGGTCACTTCGTGGCCGTCGACCAGCACGCGGCCGGCGCTGGGCCGGTCCAGCCCGGCCATCACCCGCATCAGCGACGTCTTGCCCGCCTGCGTGGCGCCCAGCAGGATGGTCACCGCGCCCGGAACCGGCGCGAGCGTCATCGGATAGAGATACGCCTGCGAACCTGCCTGCTGTGCGACGCCTTCCAAACGTAGCTGCATCCGGTCTCCATGTTCGATATGCTTCCCGCATCACAGCTTTGGCGACGATGCAGGCGCACAAATCTTGGCTTTGCGCTCGTTTTAGCAACAAAACGAACATAAAACAATAGTGCACCGCATCATTTTGTTTTCGTTTTTGTTTGAACTAGAATCCCGGCATGACCCTGAATCCCCGCCAGACGGCCCTGCTCGAAGAAGTCCGCACCCAGGGCTTTGCCTCCATCGACGAACTTGCGCGCAAGTTCGGCGTCACGCTCCAGACGGTGCGCCGCGACGTCAACCTGCTGGCCGAAAACGGCATGCTGGCGCGCTTCCATGGCGGGGTGCGGGTGGAGGGCTCCACCACCGAGAACATCGCCTACCGGCAGCGGCAGGTGCTCAACGCCGAGGGCAAGGCGCGCATCGCGCGCGCGGTGGCCGCCGCGGTGCCCGAGGGCTGCTCGCTGATCCTGAACATCGGCACCACGGTGGAAGAGATAGCGCGCGAGCTGATGCACCACCGCGGGCTGCGCGTGATCACCAACAACCTGAACGTGGCCAATATCCTTGCCGACAACCCCGATTGCGAGGTCATCGTCGCCGGCGGCGTGCTGCGCTCACGCGACCGCGGCATCGTGGGCGAGGCCACGGTGGAGTTCATCCGCCAGTTCAAGGTGGATATCGGGCTGATCGGCATCTCGGGCATCGAGACCGACGGCACGCTGCGCGACTACGACTTCCGCGAGGTCAAGGTGGCGCGGACCATCATCGAGCATTCACGCGAGGTGTGGCTGGCGGCGGACGCCAGCAAGTTCAACCGCCAGGCGATGGTGGAGCTGGCGCATGTGTCGCAGGTCGACCGGCTCTTTACCGATGAGCCGCTGGCAGCGCCGTTCGACCAGATCGTGGCCGACAGTGGGGTGAAGTGTGTGGTGGCGGAGCGGGACTGACCCGCTGGCCCGGCATCCTCGCGCCGGCGGGGATGCGGCAGCCGTGAACCGGCAGGATTCCCGCGGGCGCGGGAACCGGGGGACGGCGAGCTTACTTGAACACCACGGTCTTGTGGCCGTTCAGCAGGATACGGTGTTCGGCATGCCACTTGACCGCGCGCGCCAGTGCCACGCATTCCACGTCGCGGCCGACGGCGGTCAGTTGCTCCGGGTCCATGCTGTGGTCCACGCGCTCGATCTCCTGCTCGATGATCGGGCCTTCGTCCAGGTCGGCGGTGACGTAGTGCGCGGTCGCCCCGATCAGCTTCACGCCGCGGTCATGCGCCTGGTAGTACGGCTTGGCGCCCTTGAAGCTGGGCAGGAACGAGTGGTGGATATTGATCGCGCGGCCGGCCAGCTTGCGGCACAGGCCGTCGGACAGCACCTGCATGTAGCGCGCCAGCACCACCAGGTCGATCTTCTGCTCCTGCACCACGTCGAAGACGCGCGCTTCCTGCGCAGCCTTCTGCTCGGCCGAGGCGTTCATCAGCGGCAGGTGGAAGAACGGCACGTCGTACGACGCCGCCAGCTGGTAGAAGTCGCGGTGGTTCGAGACAATGGCCGCGATCTCGACCGGCAGGCCGCCGACCTTGGCGCGGAACAGCAGGTCATTCAGGCAGTGGCCGATCTTGGACACCATGATCATCACGCGCGGCTTGACGGCGGCGTCGTTCAGCTCCCACTGCATGCCGAACTGGTCGCCCACCGGCGCGAACGCGGCCTTCAGCGTGTCCAGGTCCGGGCCGCCGGCGGCCGGCGTGAAATGCACGCGCATGAAGAAGCGGCCGGCGTACTCGTCACCGTACTGGTCGGAATCGACGATATTGCAGCCGTGCTGGAACAGCAGGCCCGAGACGGCATGGACGATGCCCGGCTGGTCGGGGCACGAGAGGGTCAGGATGAATCCGGTGTTGCTCATGGTGTGTTGTTCTGTCGGAGTGGCGCGGCGCAAGGCCGGGAAAATCAGGTCAGCGAGGTCGGCAAGACCGGCACAGGCGGAACCCGCGGCGACGGCTCAGGCGCGCTGGTCAGGACCGAGCCAGCCGCGCCGCCCAAGGGCATCCAGCGTCACCAGTGTCGCATCGACCGTCATGGCGCCGGCCGACATGATAGCAAGCAATGCGGCCACATCGACGCACCGGTGCTCGCTGACCTCGCCATCCTGGTTGCGCGGCGTGAAGCCGGGCGGCAGCAGCAGGTCGTAGACGTAGACCTGCTCCCACTGTACGCCCTCAGGCAGGTCGCGCAGCACCTCGATCACGCCGTGGGCCTGCGCGCCCTGCGCCAGCGCTGGCGGGATGCCGGATTCTTCCTCGCATTCGCGCACCAGCGTCGACAGCGGATCGCTGCCGTGCGGCATGCCGCCGGCAACCAGGTTGTCCCACATGCCGGGGTCGACCGACTTGGCCGGGCTGCGCCGCGAAATCCACAGGGCGGGACCGCCATCGACAATGCCGTTCATGTGCGAGGCAAAGGTCAGCAGCCCGAGAAAGCGCGCCGCCGCGCGTTCCACCACGGCGAGTGCGGCCGCGTCCAGCGCGGGCGTGACCGCGAACAGTTCGTCGCGCCAGCCGCGCACGTGGCCGGCATCGGCCAGCTGGCGGGCCAGCGCCTGCAGCGCGGCGCTGCGCGCGTCGAAGTCATTGCGCCCGGGCAGCAGTTCAACCGCCGTGGTGCCATCGGCCAGGGGGTCGTCCGGGCCGAGGATGGCGCCCATGCCACGCAGGATTGCCGCATGGGCACGCGGCAGCCAGCCAACCTGCTGGCCGGCCACCATCAGGCGCAGCTTGGCGGCGGCATCGAAGCCGCTGCGCGCCGCCAGCGAGGCGGCGATCTGCGCGGCGAGGTTGCCCGCGGGGTCCGCGGGCGGCAAGGAAGACGTTTCAGCCATCAGGAATCCATGCGCCGGCCGGGCCGGCGTGCTTTGTCATTGTCAGGATTGAACGCATGAACCAGCCAGCCGCGCAGGCCCAGCGCCCTGCATCGTCCCAGCTTCCCACCGAGCCGCAATATGTGCTGGCGCTCGACCAGGGCACCAGCAGCTCGCGGGCCATCCTGTTCGACCATGCCGGCAACGTGGTGCGACTCGCGCAGCGCGAGTTCCGCCAATATTACCCACATCCCGGCCATGTCGAGCACGACCCTTACGAGATCTGGCAATCGCAGCTGGCGGTGGCGCACGCGGTGCTGGCCGATGCCGGCATCTCGGCCTCGCAGGTGCGCGCCATCGGCATCACCAACCAGCGCGAGACCACCGTGCTGTGGGACCGCAAGACCGGCGAGCCGGTCGGACGCGCGCTGGTCTGGCAGGACCGCCGCACCGCGCCCATGTGCGAGGCGCTGCAGGCCGCCGGCCACGGCGAGCTGTTCCGCGACAAGACCGGCCTGATCATCGATGCCTACTTCTCCGGCACCAAGCTGCGCTGGATGCTCGACAACATCGAAGGCGCGCGCGAACGCGCCCAGCGCGGCGAGCTGGCCTTCGGCACCGTCGACAGCTGGCTGATCTGGCAGCTGACCGACGGCGCGCGCCATGTCACCGATGTGTCAAATGCCTCGCGCACGATGCTGTTCAATATCCACAGCTTCAAGTGGGACGACGCGCTGCTGGCGCTGCTCGACATCCCGCACGCGCTGCTGCCCGAGGTGGTGGCGTCCAGCGGCGAGGTGGCGCGCACCTCGGCGCGGCTCTTCGGCATGCAGATCCCCATTGCCGGCATCGCCGGCGACCAGCAGGCCGCCACCTTCGGCCAGGCCTGCCTGTCGCCGGGCATGGCCAAGAACACCTACGGCACCGGCTGCTTCCTGCTGATGAATACCGGCTCGCAGCCGGTCACGTCGCACAACCGGCTGCTGACCACGATCGGCTGGCAGATCCGCGGGCAGACGCAATATTGCCTGGAAGGCGGCGTGTTCATGGGCGGCGCCACCATCCAGTGGCTGCGCGACGGCCTGAAGATCATCAACAGCGCGCCCGAGGTCGAGCCGCTGGCGCGCCAGTGCGACGACACCGGCGGCGTGGTGCTGGTGCCCGCCTTTGCCGGCCTGGGCGCGCCGCACTGGGACCCCTTTGCACGCGGCACGCTGGTCGGCATGACGCGCGGCACGGGCCGGCCGCAGATCGCGCGCGCGGCGCTGGAATCGATCGCGCTGCAGAGCGTCGATGTGCTGGAAGCCATGCAGAAGGACGCCGGCATCTCGCTGGCCGAGCTGCGCGTGGACGGCGGCGCCTCGCGCAGCGACCTGCTGATGCAGATGCAGGCCGACCTGCTCGGCACCCCGGTGGTCCGCCCGCGCGTGACCGAAACCACCGCGCTGGGCGCCGCCTACCTGGCGGGCCTGGCCACCGGCTACTGGAGCGATCCGGCGGAGATCGCGCAGCAATGGCAGGTGGAGCGGCGCTTTGAGCCGAACCTGTCGGCTGACGCGCGCAGCCACCGGCTGGCGCGCTGGCATCGCGCCGTCGACCGCGCGCGCGACTGGGCGCGCGAGGACCAAGCCAACGGCAGCCACGTCTGAGCGCCGGCCCACCCCGAACACACTCCCCAAAAAAAAGCGTCATGCAGAGAGTCTCCACCCCGATCCAGCCCCCCGACCGCGCCGCCCTGCTCGCCACCCTGGAGCGCGAGCCGCGCTGGGACGTGATTGTCATCGGCGGCGGCGCCACCGGCCTGGGCACCGCAGTCGACGCCGCCTCGCGCGGCTACCGTACGCTGCTGGTCGAAGCCGCGGATTTTGCCAAGGGCACCTCCAGCAAGGCCACCAAGCTGGTCCATGGCGGCGTGCGCTACCTGGCCCAGGGCAATATCAGCCTGGTGCGCGAGGCCCTGCACGAGCGTGGCCTGCTGGCGCGCAACGCGCCACACCTGGTGTGGCCACTGGGCTTCGTGGTGCCGGCCTACCAGCTGTTCGACCAGCCCTTCTACGGTATCGGCCTCAAGGTCTACGACATGCTGGCCGGCGACCTCAACCTGGCCGGCAGCCGCTGGCTGAACCACCGCGAGGTGCTGGCCGCGGCGCCCAACCTGGCCGAACACGTCGGCGGGCGTCCGCTGCGCGGCGGCAACCTGTATTTCGACGGCCAGTTCGACGATGCGCGGCTGGCGGTGGCGCTGATGCGCACGCTGTTCGACGTGGGCGGCACCGCGGTCAACTACATGCGCGTGACCGGGCTGAGCCAGCAAGGCGGCGTGATCAGCGGCGTGACCGTGCAGGATGCGCTGGGCGACGCCACCTTCCACCTGCGCGCCGACTGCGTGATCAACGCCACCGGCGTGTGGGTCGATGCGATCCGGCAGATGGAGGACGGCCGCGCGCGCGCCATGGTCGCGCCCAGCCAGGGCGTGCACCTGACGCTGCCGCGCAGCTTCCTGCCGGGCGAGCGTGCCATCCTGATCCCCAAGACCGACGACGGCCGGGTGCTGTTCGTGGTGCCCTGGAACGGCCACACCATTGTCGGCACCACCGACACACCGCGCCGCGACCTGCCGCTGGAGCCCGACGCCGGTGCCGACGACGTCGATTTCATCCTGGAAACCGCCTCGCGCTACCTGGCCAGGGATCCGACCCGTGCCGACGTCACCAGCGTCTGGGCCGGCCTGCGGCCGCTGGTGCGGGCCACCGGCGAGGCCTCTACCGCGTCGCTGTCGCGCGAGCATACGATCCTGGTGTCCAAGGCCGGGCTGATCACCGTCACCGGCGGCAAGTGGACCACTTACCGCAAGATGGCCGAAGACGTGATCGAGACCGCGATCCAGCGCCAGATGGTGCGCGCGGCCCCATGCGTGACCGCCGAGCTGCCCCTGCACGGCGCGGCGGGGCTGCCGGCCGGGCTGCCGCCGCCGGATTCCGGCTCGCCGGACCGCTACTACGGCAATGAGCTGGACCTGCTGCGCGCGCTGCCCGGATATGACCGGATGCTTGCACCGGCGTCGGGCCTGACCGAGGCGCACGTGCGCTTTGCGGCCCGGCACGAACTGGCCCGCCGGGTCGAGGACGTGCTGGCCCGCCGCAACCGCGCGCTGTTCCTGAACGCGCGTGCCGCCGTGGACGCCGCGCCGGCCGTGGCCGCGATTCTGGCCGAGGAGCTCGGCAAGAGCGAGGCCTGGCAGGCGCGTGAAATCGAGAGCTTCCGCACGCTCGCCGCCGGCTACATGCTCGGCTGACCCGGACGCCGGCGGAACCGCCGCCGGCGCCGCCCATCTCAACTGGCTGACACACCACCTATTGGCCAAGGCAAACCCATGACCACTCGCCCGATCCTGTCCTGCGCCCGCGCCGTGGCCCTGCTCGCAACCCTCGGCGCGTGCGCCGCGGCACACGCCGCCCGCGCGCCCGGCATCGAGGGCGTGCGCTTCCCGGACGTGCGCACCGTGCACTACCAGTGCGACGGCGGCAAGACGCTTTCCGTGCGCTATTTCAACAGCCCGGACAACCAGGCGGCGGTGTTCCGCATCGAAGGCAAGCCGGTGCTGGCGGTCAGCACCGTGTCGGCTTCCGGTGCGCGTTATGTCGGCGGCCGCTACGAATGGTGGACCAAGGGCGAGGAAGGCACGCTGCGCGACCTGATGCAGGCCGAAAACGCCGCGCCGGCGCTGGCCAACTGCCTCGCAAAGCCCTAAGCGCCACGTCACCGTTTGAGGTGGCGGCGTTCCGGGCGATAATGCGGAGATTGAATCAGGGAGAACACCATGGACGAGATTGAAGATCTGTCCGATCTGCCGATGCCCCGCTTTATCTGGGGCTTCGCCGTTATCGCAGGCAAAGGCGGCGAGGTCATGCACGACGAGTTCGAGTATCTGACCCACACCCGCAGCCCGCGCTTCACCTGCCGCGTAGTCGAGCTAGAAGACATGCCGGCGGAAAGCGAGGAAGACGCCATCGATGGCCGCATCGTCCATGATGACGATCCGAGCCGGATGTTCTATATCACCGATGCCGGCATGGCGCTGGTCAATTTCCAGCTGTTCGACAAGATGCCGGACAAGCAGAAATTCAAGCGCGTCTGCGACGAAGCCATCGCCAACTGGATGCTGCGCCGCGAATTCCTTGACGAAGAAGAAGAGGACTGACCCGCTCGTGACCTGATGGGTTCAGACAGGTGGCCGCGGGCGCGGCCACCATGTTTCAGCTCTCGGCCTGCTCCGGCGGCAACGCGCCCGCCAGCAGTTCATTGAGCAGCCCGGTCATGCCACCCGGGTGATCCACGGCAAGCGCCTGCAGGCGCTTGACCAGCGTGCCGTCCAGCTTGCACGCAAAGGGCACCAGACCTTGCTCCTGGTCCAGCCGGCGCTGTTCGCGCCGGTCCGGGCGCGCAGCGCCGCCGGGAATACCCCGCCCCGCCGTAGCCTGCTTCAGGCTGTTGGCGATCTTCAGGCCCTTGTTTTTTTCCAGGTCCGTTTTCTTCACGGCATTATCCGAAAGTCTGTAGAGGCCGGTATTGTACGCACCCGCGGCACCCACCGGCCGCAAGGCGACCGGCGCCGCTATTCGTTGCCGACTTCGATCAGTTCGGCGGCCACCCGCTGGATTTCCGCATAGACCGGAATGGCCTCCATCGGCCCGGTGCAGCCCACGGCCGTGGCCTGGCTGGCATCGGCGCCAGGCGGCAGGAACACAAAGGCCATGCCGGGCTGCCAGCCGGGATGCTTGCGCAGGCTGTCATTGAGGATGTCGAGATACTGCGCGCGCGTGAAAACGTGCTTTGCCATTGCTACCTCCGGTATCCGCCGCCGATGCGCCGCGCGGGCGCGGTTGTCATGGCGGCGATCGTAGCATGGCAAGGCCACCCGGCGTCACCGTGCGGCGCCGGGCGGCTGGCACATCAGCACTCGCCCTTCTTGGCGTGGCCGGGCGGGCAGTGATAGCCCTTGTCCTTGTGGCCCTTATCCTTGTGCCCGCCCTGGTCCCAGCGACCCGGTACCAGCACCCAGCCGTCGCGCGACTGGATCCAGCGCGGCGACTCATAGACATAGCCGGGGCGTTCACGTTCCCAGCGTCCCTTCTTCCAGGCGTGCTTGTGGTAGTGATCATCCCAGTCCCAGTAGCCCGGCACCCAGACATAGCCTGAGCGCGGCGCGGGCACGACCTCGTAGACCGGGGCCGGCGGCGGTACGCCGATGGCAATGTTGACCGACACCTGGGCCATCGACGCCGCACTGAACGTCAGGCCGGAAGCCAGCAGGGCCGCCAGCAGGAGGGCCCTGGCCGGCCGGAGCGCGCGAAGTGTCATGGGAGTCCTTTCTTGTGGAGGAACATGCCCACAGTCTAGCGCGCACCGATCCCGGCGCAATGTAAGAAACGGTATCCGTTGATCACAAAGATGCCGGCGCGCAACACTCGCTAGTGGTCTTCGGCCATCGCCTTGAGCTGGGCCTCGCCCGCCACCCGCGCGGCGTCCGAGGTGGTGAAGGTGTCGTCCGAGACGATGGCGCGCCGGATCTGCTGCGCGCCGAAGTCCACCTGCGCGATGACCCACACATAGCGCCCCGCCTGGGGCGCGGTTTGAACAAAGGCCTTCAGGTTGTTCCGCGATTCACTTGCCATGATCCATCTCCTGGTGAGACGTGCCGCAGCACAGGTGTCTGGGAACTCTAGCACATGGCTGGCCCGCTCACCGGGCGGCGGCCTCGGTGGCGAAGTCACGCAATTCGCGCGCCCGCGCGGCCGTCATCCGGGCCATGCAGGTCGCCCCGGCCACGCGCGCGGCCGTGCCGCCGGCCGGATTGGCCATATAGGCGCAATTGGCCTGGCGGAACTCCAGCCAGACACGCTGCGCCACCCGCAACTGGCCGGTGCGCGGCGCTTCCAGCCGCCGCAGCAAGGCTTGATAGGCGCTGTTCAGCGCCACGTCCTGGACCCGTGTTTCGGTCGCGGCGCAGCCGAGCATGTCGGCGGTCGACATGGCCTTGGCCATGCAGCGTTCATATTCAGCGCTCAGGCCATTGCTTTGCTCGGCGCGGGCCGGTGCGCCCGCCACTGCAAGACCAAGGACGGCAACACATGCGATGGCGCGCATAACGGCTCTCCCTTTGCCTGGTGGTGATACGACGATGCTGGGCCATGCCGGGGCATCGGGCCGCTCAGGCCAGCCAGCGCCCCAGCGTGGCCACGGCGATATTGACCAGCCCGAGCACCAGGTTGGTCCCCACCGCCTGCCGGATGCGGTTCAGCGCGGCACCGGCGGCCGGCCAGTCCTGGGCCTCCACGGCCCGGCCCAGCACGCGATACGGCCCGAACCACACGTAGCAGAAAATCGCCGTCATGACGAGGCCGATGCCCATCATCAGGTGCCAGTTGCGTGGGGCAGCGGACATGCCCACTGCGGCCATCATCGCCGCGCCGCTCAGCAGGATCGCGATCACCGCCGCCCACACCCACGGGAAGAAACGGGCAAACACGCCGCGCCAGAGCCGCAGCCGCGGCGGCGGTTCCAGCACGGTGCCGGCAACGGGCCGCAGGCACAGATAGGCGAAGAACATGCCGCCCACCCAGACGGCAACGCCGGCAACGTGCAGGAAGCGGAAAAGCGGGTCGGCAATCATGGCGGCATGCTGCGGCGAGGCGCGCGTTGGGGACGATGGCCCCATTCTAAGTGTTGTGTCCGCCACGGCGAAGCGCTGCGCGCGTTCCTGCCTGACTTCAGGAAAACAATGCAAAACCGTTAAACATTCCGTATCACGCCGCGTCGCAAACCGGCCCCATGGAAGCATGCCCACACAAGCGCGTTCCGGGGCCGGGCCCGCCCGTACCGAACGCTTGACCGCCCGGAACCCGCCCCCGGACAATAACCGCGGCTGCGGCCAGCCAGCCACCCATACCGGCCGTACCGAACCTCCTGCCCCAGACCATGGCTCCTGCCCCAGCCAGCGCCCTTCCCAGTGCCGATTCCGCCCGACGGCCCCCGCTGCTGCGCCGCGCGCTGCCGGCCCTGCTCGCCATGACGCTGGCGGTGCTGCCGGCCATGCTGCCGCCGGCGGTGACGGCGCAGCCCGCGCCGCAGCGCACCGACCTGGTCGCGCGCGTGGTCTTCAGCCTGCTGGGGTATGCACGCTGGCCGGTCGAGCGCGACCCCGTGCGGCTGTGCGTGGACAGCACCAGCCGCTACTCCGCACGGCTGATGGAAGGGGGCACTCTCGCCAACGGCCGGTCGGTGCGCACGCGCCAGGTCGACGTGCTGGCCGACATGCTGCACCCGGCCTGCGATGCCCTCTACGTCGGCGCCATGGACGAAGCCCGCCGCAAGCGCCTGTCGGGCGAACTGACCGGCCGCCCGGTACTGGTGATCGCCGAGGAAGACTTCGAGTGCGAGGTCGGCAGCATGTTCTGCCTGAACATCCGCGACCAGCAGGTCTCGTTCCGCGTCAACCTCGACACGCTCGCCCGCAGCGGCGTGCACGTGCACCCCGGTGTGCTGCAGCTGGGCCGACGCAAGGGAGCGCCGTCATGAGCGCGCACCAGCCGGCGCGCGGCAACGGCGCCCGCCCCACCCTCTATAGGGTGCTGCGCCGGATCCATCTGGGCGTGGCGCTGATCGCGGTGTTCACTGCCGGGGTGTCGCTGACCGCCCTTGGCCTGACCGCATTGCGCGTCTATGCGGAACACAACGTGCGGCTGGTGGCCCGCTCGATCGCCTACACGCTGGAAGCGCCGGTCGTATTCCGCGACCAGGCGGCCACCGGCGAGACGCTGGCGGCCATCGCCGCATCCGAGGACATCGCGCGCGCCACCGTCTACGACCACGACAACCACGTGCTGGCCGAATGGCAGCGCCCCGGCCAGGCGCCACTGACCGGCTTGCGCCACGTGCTGAGCGAGTGGCTGAGCATGGGCGTCGTGGAACAACCGATCCTGCACCAGACGCACCCGGTCGGCAAGCTGCGCGTCAGTGGCGACCCCCGCAACCTGCTGCATTTCCTGCTGCAGGGCGCGCTCGGCCTGCTTGGCTGCCTGCTGCTGACCGCCGTCGGCGCCCACTACCTGGCCAGCCGGCTGCTGGTCCAGATCGTCGAGCCGCTGCGCAACCTGATGCGCGTGGCGCACGCGGTGCGCTCCAAGCGCGATTTCGCGCAGCGCACGCCGCCGGCCAGCATCGCGGAACTCAATGCCCTCAGCGAGGACTTCAACGGGCTGCTGGACGAACTGCAGACCTGGCAGAATCAGATGCAGCACGAGAACCGCTCGCTCGCCCACCGCGCCAACCACGATGCACTGACCGGCCTGCTCAACCGCGCCGCCTTCGTCGAAGCGCTGGAGCACGCCGTGCGCCATGCCGCGGCCAACGACGAATACGCGGCCGTGCTGTACCTGGACAGTGACGATTTCAAGAACATCAACGACCGCCACGGCCATGCCGCCGGCGATGCCGTGCTGGTGGCCGTGGCCCAGCGCATCCGCGCCAGCCTGCGCGCCGGCGACACCGTGGCACGCATCGGCGGCGACGAATTCGCCGTGCTGGCCGCAGCGCTGCGCGCGCCGCGCGACGCCATCCATATCGCCGAGCATATCCTGCAGGCGATATCCGCCCCGATCGACCTGCCCGACGGCAGCACGGTGCAGGCGTCGCTCAGCATCGGCCTGGCCGTTTTCCCCGTCCACGCGCAAGGCAGCCAGGCGCTGCTGCACGCGGCCGACGCCGCCATGTACGGTGCCAAGCGGCGCTCCGGCGGCACCTGGCAAAGCGCCGAGCCACGCCTGGATGTCACGCAGTGAGAGCCCGCATGCCCGAACGCCCGACCCCGCCCTGCTGGAAGTCCCTGTGGAAACTCTGGCTCGCCGCCGTCGTGCTGACGGGGCTGTCGCTGGCCGGCTGCCAGACCGCGCCGCCAGCCACCGGGCTGTCTCCGGCCCAGGTCGCGGTGCTGAAGCAGGAAGGCTTCGCGCTGACCGATGAAGGCTGGGAACTCGGCCTGTCAGACAAGTTGCTGTTCGGATTCAATGAGGATCTGATCGACGCTGAGCGCGCCGCCAACGTGCAGCGCCTCGGGCGGGCGCTGAAGGGCGCGGGCATCGAGCGCCTGCGCGTGGATGGCCACACCGACGACGCGGGCTCGGCCGAATACAACCAGTCGCTGTCAGTGCGGCGCGCCGAAGCCGTGGCAAGGCTGCTGGCGGGCGCCGGCTTTGCGCCGGAACACATCGAAGTTCGCGGACGGGGCAAGAGCCGCCCGGTGGCCGACAACCGCACCGCCGCCGGACGCGCCGAGAACCGGCGCGTCGCCATCGTCGTATCGGTCGACTAGGACGGCGGCCGGCGCTTCAGTCCCCGAACGGATTGGGCGCGCGGTTCTCCGGCGCTTCGCTCAGGTCGAACTCGTCGCGTACCTTGTCGACCACCGCGCGGATGCTGGCCTCGTAGCCGGATGCATTACCGAAGCCCGTCATATTCCAGTTGCGCCCGCGGGCGTCGCGCGCGTGCGGCACAGGCGCCGGCACCCGGACCTTGGCGCCGTCCTCGCCGATTTCATAGATTTGCTGGATGCGCCGGCTAACCTCGTCCTGCAGGGCACGCCGGCCGCGCTCACGCTTGGCCATGGCTGACTCCTCGATGATTCCCGAGGCATCCTAGCACGCACGCAAATCCGCTCAAAGCGCAGCCTTGGCAGCCTGGTACGCAGCGTAAAGCCGGGCAAAGACCGGCCCCGGCACGCCCTTGCCGATGGCGCGGCCATCGATGGTCACCACCGGCAGCAGCTCCTTGCTGGCCGACGACAGCAGCACCTCATCGGCGGCGAACACCTCTTCCTTCGCGATGCGGCGCGCCTCCAGCGCAATCCCCATCGCGGCACAGACCTCTTCCATGAACCCGTAGCGGATGCCTTCCAGGATCAGGTTGTCCTTGGGCGGCGCCATCACGCGGCCATCGCGCACCACCCACACATTGGACGCCGACGCCTCGGTCAGCCAGCCATCCCGGAACTGGATCGCCTCGATCACTCCGTGCTCCACCGCATGCTGCGCCGCCAGCACGTTGCCCAGCAGCGACGTCGACTTGATCTGGCAGTTCAACCAGCGCCGGTCCTCCATCGTCACACACGCCACGCCCTGCTCAAGCATCTGCGCCGACGGCAACGCCATCGGGTTGGTCATGATCAGAACCGTCGGCACGACCTCCTTCGGAAACGCATGCGTGCGCTTGGCGACGCCGCGCGACACCTGGATGTAGACCAGCTGGTCCGACAGGCCGTTGGCCTGGACCACCTCGCCGACCAGCTCCAGCCACTGCCCGGCGCTGTACGGATCGGGAATCCCGATGCCCTCCAGGCTGCGGTGCAGGCGGGCCAGATGCTGGTCCCCGCGGAATGGCTTGCCGTTGTAGTAAGGGATGACTTCGTAGATGCCATCGCCAAAGATGAAGCCGCGGTCGAGGACTGGGATGCGGGCTTCGGAGAGGGGGGTCAGGGTGCCGTTGAGGTGGACGATGGGGTCGGACATGGGGGCAAGTGCCAGAGATTCGAAAGACTCAACTTTAGACATTCAGGCCCGCTCAACGAGCGGGTTGGAAACGGATTCAAGAAATCGAAAAATGCTTGACATGGGGCAATGATCGTGTGGCCGCCGCGCTGCTTGCGCGGGTTTTAGCGCAAGCAGCGCGGCGGCCAATGAGGATCGTTTTCGGTCCTCTTGCGATTGCCCATGTCTTTGTCCAACCGTGTACGACTGTGTCTGTCCGAATGGATCAACCTCCTGCTTCTGGCCGTGCCGATTCGCTCTCGCGCGAGCTTTATCGAACTGCTGTGCGGCTGTATGGTTTCGCCAGAAGGCTGGGTGACGCGCGCTATCAGCGCCATCGCGCGACGCAGGCACTGGACGACCTACTACAAGCTTCTCGAGCGCGGCAGCTTGCGCACCGTGCGTTTGGCCCGCCGATTGTTCTTGCTGGTGCTCACAGTGCTGCCATGCGATGTGCTGACATTGGTCATCGACGATACGCTGGTGCCGCGCTCCTCGGAGCAGGCGCCCGGTTGCGCGTATCGCCACGACCACAGCCGAAAGATCAATCGGCCGCAATTCATGCGGGCCCAGTGCTGGGTCACACTGGGCGTGAGCGCGCTGGGCAACGGAGGGGGAAATCTGGTGCTGCCAATTCTCTCGCGGCTGGTGCCAAACGCCGGCAACCGCAACAAGCTGAAGATTGCGCTGGTGCTGGTCCGCTCTCTGGCAGGGGTGGCCAACAAGCCGGTGCGCGTACTGTTCGATTCGTGGTTCATGCGCGCCCGCCTGGTATTGCCTTTGCTGCGCAGACAAATGCATGTGATTGGACAGGCGCGCATCGACACCGCACTGTTTCTCGTCCCGCCACCGCCAACTACACCCAGACGTGGTCGCAAGCGCATCTATGGCGAGCGCCTGAATGCCGAGGCCATCGAAGCACTGCCCGCGATCGAACTGCGCATGCCGCTCTATGGCAAAGACCAGCAGGTTCGCCTGCGCTCTGCCGAGGCCCGCGCTCGCTTCCTCAAGGGCGCGTTGGTGCGTGCCGTCTGGTGCCAGTTCTTCGATGCGAAGAAACAGGTCTGGACCAAGCCCCGTCTGCTGCTCGCGACCGAAACGGACTTGAGCGCCGAGGAGGTCGTGCAGTTGTACGCGCGCCGCTGGGGCATAGAACCGCTGTTCCACAATCTCAAGCGCTGGTTCGGCGTGAGCAATCTCTGGCAGCAAACGCGCACCGTGCTGGAGTTGTGGATGCAAATTCGCTCGATGGCCTGGACTTTGAACCAACTGCTGAGTCTGGTGCTTGCCGAGACCTTCCCGATGGACTCGGTCGCACCATGGCGCGTGAATCAGCCCGTCACAGCCGGCCTGGTCATGCAGTGGCTGCGCATGGAATTTACTGGACTTGCGTTTCGCGATGGCCTGAACCGCAAGTCCCAGAAATTCCAGTGGCCGACGCCACGCAACGACACGCGACCGACCTCGTAGGACTGCCCGCGCGCGCTTCTGACGGCGTCTCATTGCTGTTTCCATTGCCAAATCGCGTCGTTAACGACCACCATCGCAGCCGGCGAGGCGGCCGTTCGCATGTCTAATGTTGAGTCGAAAGAGATACCTGATTCTTTCACGAGCAGGCAGGCAGGTTCATGCAATTTGCGCATGAGGTTGGCTACCGTGCCATGTCGGCGCCGGCGCACAGGCTCAGGCTGGCGGCAGCGCTTTCGACAACAGCACAGTCATAAAGCCGCTGTCCCAGCTCTCGTCGGGATAGAAATCGATCTCGGCATAACCATGGCGCCGGTAGAACGCGCGGCTTTGCACGTTGAACGTGTCCGTCTCCAGCCTCGCCTCGCGATGCCCGGCGCGGGCAATGTCGCCTTCGGCATGGGCCAGCAGCGCCCCGCCCAGCCCCATGCGTTGCCATGTCCGCCCGACATGCAGGGCCCAGATGAAGTTGTTTTCCCAGTCCACCATGGCCGCGGGCACGCCATCCACGCAGGCTACGCGGAATGCCTGCAGGCGCGCTTCGACATAGCTTCGGATCTTGCCTTGCCGTTCAAAGGCGGCTGCCGCAGCAGCTGTCAGTTGCGGCTTCCAGGTGCCGAGGTAGGTGTCGGTCAGGATGTCTTCCACCGCTTGCGCGTCTGCGGACAAGGCGGGGCGGATTTCGAGTTGGAAGGTGAGTTTGGTCATGGTCGAGAGGATACCGGGCACCGGATACATGACGGAAGCCCTCTCACGGACATTGAATACTGGCGGACAGAACAACTGGATCGGCGCACTCAGTCAATCCGGCGCGCCGAGTTGGAAGGCATGCATTCGTCGTGATGACTGGCATAGCCATGTCGCCCTGCGGCAACACCTCTATTTAGAGGGATGCGCGATACAAGGTCCTATACGACCATCCTCACGGGCGATCCCGCGACTCGCCCACTACTACTTCAAGCCCTCGCCTACCCTGGCCGAGGGCTTTTCTTTGAGCCCATCAGGCATCACGGATGCCACCAGGGACTGGAAACAAAAAAAGCCGCCCAGACGGGCGGCTTCGCTTTGCACAGTGTTCTGGCGGAGAGAGGGGGATTCGAACCCCCCTCTCTCCTTGCTTCGCATGACGTTGCGGACCAACGCTGCGATATTAGTGCGATTCTCCGGACCAAGGCGCGGCAGCGAGGTACCCTAAACGCCCAAGAATTGAAAATTCTCCCAAAAAAAATGGCCACCCCTATGTAAATCCCCACATTTTGGGTCTACAATAGAAAAATTTGCCTGTTGACATTAGAACTTGTCCATCGGGCGCGCCCGTCCCCGAAGGATGAAACGAAGGGGCCAAGCAGCACTTCGTGACAGCGTTTCTTAGTAGGGCTCGAGTCACGACATCGGAATGTGTTTACACGTTCTACATTAACCACTGCGGGAAGCCGCCCGATATCTTCGCTCGAGAGCGCCCGCCCGGTGGTTCACTAATCTGAGCATGGAATCGATGCTCCGTCGTTCACGGACAGCATCAATACGAACACGCACGTGCGCCATCAGCGGGAGCGCCCCGCAATTCTATCCAGCGGAAGCTCCCGTTCAAACAGGACACTTATCGGAACGTCCAACACCGAAGCGAGCTTTTCAAGATGGCTCAGAGAGACATTCTTCTTATGAACTTCGAGGGTGGACACATAGTTACGCGATAACCCCGCAGTCTCGGACAGGGCATCTTGGGCGAACCCACCAGCGCTTCTAAGTGAAAAAATGTTTTGCGAGACAAGTTCCCGCAGCGGTAGTGATTCGGGAGCGCCACGGGGGACGGCGGGCCCGGTTTGCAGCAAAGATGCCGCTTCCACCCCTAGCGCGAGGGCGAAGCGTTCGATGGTGTCCACAGACAAGTTCTTGACGCCACGCTCGACCTGGCTGACCTGACTCCGGTGGCATCCGACGACCCGTGCAAAGTCATCTTGCGAAAGCAGTCTAGCCTCGCGAAGCTCCCGCACTCGGCATCCAATCTGAAGCAGGGTGTTCGCACTTTTGTTGGCCATAGCGCACACAACTTTGCGCGAAGTCTGATGCTCATGGCAACCCGTATTGAATCTCCACTCTTTGCGTTTCCCTGTTATGAGTCTACAATGGAACATTGCACGGACATCTTCCCAACTAGTCGGCCCAAGTGGGGCAGGACGCAACGCGCATGTCTACCCCCTTTGCGCTTTTACAAAGACGGAAAATGAAATCAATCCTTTTCTTAGGTTTCGACGGTTGCCTCCAGCCTGACGACATTCATCGCTTCGACGGGGGCCCCGCCCCTGCGGGCTGAGGTAGCAGGAGTGTTCGAACATGCCGACTAGCAAACGGTCGAGAGACTCATGGGTGCAAGAAGGGAAATTCCCAAAGAGAAATTCCGGCGAGAAGTTCCGCCAGAGGTGCTATTTCTCGACTACGACAATTGCGTGCATCGCTGCGACGCCTACGTATCAGGGCTCGGCGTTGCGGTGAGCGAGAACGAACTGGGATTGATGGGGTTGCTATGACGATATGGCGAGCTCGCTCGACTGACAATGTGCCAGAGGTCATCCTGGTGCGATGGGCGGGTATTCGAAACTGAAAGGGGCGAGCGCCATTTTGTGGGGACTCGCCGCGACCGCTGGACTGGACGTGTCAGTTCGGCAATCGTGGAGTTCGATATGGACAGCCGCACGGGCGTTACCCGTTCCGGGCGTAGGTACGTCCTCGAAGGGGCGTCAGGGATGTCTATCGACGCCGGCTACACGTGGGCCGCCTGGTGCCGTGCAAGCGGTGTTGCCATGTATAGGGACGTGACTGACAGCTTCTCGGATGACGACGTGGCCGATGCAAGATAGGGGATTCGTTCACGCGTGGATTTCCCGAAACAAAAAGGGGCGCAGCGGTGGCGAACCACAGAGTAATGAAGTTTTTTGGCGGCGCTGGCAAGAGGCTGGCGTTTGCTTTGTCGACAATCATAGCCTTATTCACATGCATCCAATCCTCTTCCTGGCTTACGACGGCTGCCTACATCCTGACGGCGTGCATCACGTCAATGGCGAACCTGAGATTCGCGTCCAGGGCCACGTTCTATTCGAGTATGCGGAACTGCTTGCACGGCTACTGGAACCTTACCCAGAGCTGCGAATTGTGCTCACAACCTCGTGGGCACGCGTCTATGGCCTGGAGGGAGCCCAAGCCTTCCTACCTGCCGCGTTGCAAAATCGCGTTGTTGGCACGACCTATGAGTTTGCTGGGGATATGGCTGACTGGGCCGAGCTCTCCGAATTCGACAAGGTCATGCGATATGTCGAAGCCTGTGGCGTTCGGACGTGGCTGGCTCTCCATTGCGAGAAATATGGTTGGCCAGAGGCATTCAAGAGGTTCGGTGTTTGGCTCTACAAAGGTCACGGCCTCGGGGACGACCGTGCTATCAAAGAACTCACGGAAAAGTTGGAGGGAATGAGCGGAAACATGTATCCGTTCGGCGCAAGGCATGTCGGCGAAGAATCTGACACCGTCCGCAGGCGTTGGGACATGGCATTGACTAAAGTCGCTGATGCCCGCATCAAGGCTCTCTCCACTTCGACGCGATTTCAAGCTGCATTCGATGCGCTCTGCTCCTGCGGAAGTATGTATTTCAACGTTCCGCTTCACGCTGTTCCATCGCAGCTGTCCCGGATGTTGGAGCAATTGCCCACAGGACAGCGAATGGCGGACGAAGCCGAGAAGCGCGCCGTTGGTCTACTGCAAGCATGGCAAAGCGATGACTACTGGGAGCCGAAGCACGTTGAGTCGCAAGATATCGATGTCGTTCTGAACTTTGTCGAAGCGTTCCTCAGTGCCATGCGGAGCCGTCTGCTGGCCACCTAACCGCGCACCGGAACTACGGCCTACCATGCCAATGTGGGAACACGACGCCGAAAACTCCGGGAAGGAAGTCATCCTATCCTCGGCGGAGCTGATGGAGATAGCGGCGGGCAGCCATCATTTGTTGGACTAACGGGACGCCACCGCGACGGGCGAGGCATGCTCTGCAATTGTTGCCGTTGACTCTGATGCCGGTGCCGGGACGACTCTGTTAAGTCGGCGTCGTCGGCTACGTGGGAAACAACGGGCTTGTGTCGATGCCGACTACGTCTGGCACGGTTAGACGACTGCAGACGTCAAAGCTGGTGCAATGTCCCCTGCTACGGGATAACACAACATTGGTTCAGGGGCTGGGGTGCGAACAGACGACGTAGTTCCGGACGAATTCCCGCGTGAGCCACATGCGGCATCACTGGCCGGCGCACAGCCAAAAATCGCTCTTCGCCTCGAGGGCGGCAGATATCACGCCGGACTCTCAGACGACGAACTCTTGGAACGATATCGGGCATGCGAGGACTTAGCTCTGCAGCTCGCGGCGTACTGTGTGCGCAAGGAATCCGAGAACCCATCATGGTCTCGCGAGTTCAACCTGGCTCGTACCCGCGATGCCGTCGCCCAAAAAGTGCGACGCGGACTGTGGGACGTGTCAGAAGCAGAACAGCGTTGGGTAATGACGCGAGTTCAGCAAATACTTGGCTGGTAAAAAAGTGCACCGCCGACGCGTTATGCGGACACCCTGACGACTATGCCCATGACGGTAGCCACGCGCTTGAAACGGTTCCTCGAAGAGTCGAGCGAGGACGTGTTCGTACGGTCGGAGTTCGCCAAATTTTGGAGCAGTACTCAGGCCAGCAGAGTTCTGCGCTCGCTGATAGCCGACGGCGTTCTTGTGCGGCTTGGTCTTCGTGTCTACGCCAAAGCAAAAAGGAGCATCCTCTCCGGCGCGGCCATACCCGTTAGGCCAGTTGAAATTCTAGCGCCGATTGCCCTCAAAAAGCTCGGCGTCGAAGTGGCGCCAAGCCAGGCCACGCAGAACTACAACAATGGCTCAACGACGCAATTACCAGCGGGCATCGTCCTGAACACTGGGCAGCGGCGCGTTTCACCGAGACTCGGATTCGGTAACCGGGTCGTTTCCTACGAGACCCTGCGCAGGGTCCGTCCCAGGTAGAGCTCCATGGCACGAAGCAACTCACGCGGCCTCGTTCTCTTCACAGATTTTGATGGTGTATTTCATTCGGCCGATGAGCCCGCTTTGGACGGCGCCGGTCGCTTGATTGCCAACAAAAGGTTGTTTGTCTGGCTGCCCATCCTCGTTGACGTTTTGGAGCCATACCCTGACGTGCGAATTATTGTGAGTTCTGACTGGCGACGCCTACTCGATGACGACGGCTTGAGACGGGTCCTCGGTCCGCTCGGACATCGATTCGCCGGTGTTGTCGAAACCTGGGGAATCTCCCGGGCAGACGAAATCCTGACCGAAGTACGGCGACGCCAACTCACCCGGTGGCTCGCAATCGACGACCATCCGACGGTCGCCATCGCGAGTCGACGCGATACACGATTCATTGCATGTGCGCCGGCTGTAGGGCTCAGTGCGGACACTGTACAGGCCACCCTGCGCTCAAGGCTCGCAGGATTGTCCGCACCAGACTGACGTCACGTCGGCGGCAATGTTATGCGCTGAGAATCCGACGCCGCCTTGGCGAGTAAAAAGTCGGCCCTATATTCGGGATGCAAACACTACTCAAATATCTCGACGCCCACGACCTGGCGGCAATGCTAGGCGCCAGCCCTGCCACCATCCGTCGGCGCCTACGCACCTGCCCGTGGACTTTACCGCCACCGGCTTACTTGGGCACAAAATTTCCCCTGCATTGGCGGCGAGCCGACGTCGCCCGTTGGCAGCAGGAGAACACCGAGCCGTTAGACTAGCCCAGCAGGCTCACAGCAAGCTCCAACTAATTGGCCTCCTCCTCGCTTTCAATCGTACCCAACGACTTCCTGCCGAAACTCCCATCCTAGCCCAATATTCAGCCGACGTCTCTGCGGCGAAATAGTCGGACTCAAGGGCTTAACCGGTTGATTCTTAAGCATTGGCCGTTCAAAAACGAAAACGCAAGAATCAACGGCCAAAGCCCACGATGGCTCACAGTCGGTGACCGCCACCAGCTTCTATCGCTCGACCACAAGGACCTCCCAGAGAGAACTGCTTCTCGCTGTCGGCCTGCAATCAACATCAGCCGTGGACGCCTTCCTGGCCGCGCGCGCCAAGCAGAACGAGGGCGCCCATCACCCCGAGAAGCTGGCGTGGACGCGGGACTCTATGACCACCCTGAAGGTCGCTGACTCCAGCGTCGGCGGACCGTCTCCGTCAGCCTCGGCCTATCGGATACACTTAACTAATAGGACTACAGACTTCCATGGGCGCCGACAACTAGAGTCTTGAGAAAGTTGGGTATGCCGACCTGCAGACCGAACCAGAGCTGCTTATAGGACGGCGCGCCGCACCGGTAGCTTCTCGGAAAGCGAAGGTCGGCGCCAACCGGCGACCACGTCCTCCGTGCACACAACCGGCGCGATGCCACGTTTTGAAGCGCCGTTGGACCTCGCAATGGTTAAGACAACAACGCAATACGCCACCTATTCCCGCCGCGCCCGTGCGCTGTTCATTGACAGCATATGGTGGGTGGTTCTAATGCTCTTCATCCCTGTCGGACCTTCGACCGAGGAAATCCTGAGCGCACCGGTGTCGTTGGGCCCATCGGTCGTTCTCTGGCTGACTGTGTTGCAGTGCGTCCCGCTCATTGTGACAGGCATCATGTGGGCGGTCTGGGGCACCTCCCCTGGCAAACGAGCATTGGGCCTGCGAATCGTCGACGCCGACACCGGAGAGCCGATGACAATAAGGCAAGCTGCCATTCGCACACTCGGATACCTGGTCTGTTTTGCCAGTTTTGGCATAGGATTTCTATGGATGCTGTTCAACCCACGCAGACAGGGGCTGCATGACCTGATGGCCAACACCGTGGTGGTCGATGCCAAGCAAAGCGATGCTGCCTGGCCCAGAGAGCGGCGTTAGTGCAAGCTTGGTCCTCTGTTGTTATCGGGAAGTAGATGAAGTGGTCCTGGCGCACATACAACCACGCCAGCATCATGCAATAGGCCAGTACAGCAATGCGCAGCGTGTTTTTTAGGGGCAGCCGAACTTGCATAAGAACAGTCTTCGCCAACGTGATTGTGCGCCCAAACTCGCAGCACCTTCTGAAGGTGAAGAGATTGTCGCGGATTAACGAATCGCTCTTTCGCGCCGTCGAGGCTCACCATATGCACGACCTGGGGGCCAAGCCGTGCTAAGAAAGAAAATGAAACGTCCGTCTGTCCGGTGAGAAGGTTGGCGAACTCAGTCCGGCCAAAGCCTTCAACGCCCTGCTTTGGCTCCCTGTGGTAGCGACCTTCGACTGAGCGGCGCCCCTGATGCGTCGGTTCCAATCACCCAGATTTGGTCTGCGCTTCTGAGCCAAGCGCCGTGTTTACCGTCTGGTGAGGCACCCTGCCGGCTGCGAACAAACGCAGTACCGTCAGGAGACGAAGTTGGGGTGCTAAGGTGCGCAACAAGCTAGCTCACCTTCGCAGCGCGCTTAATCGACTCCGCAGCAATCTCGGCGAGCCTGCGTGCAACGGACTCAGCCTCGTTGCGTACGGCCGTGTCGGCGGCCAGCCGGGCCGTTTCGCCGGCGTGTAACGCCACCGCAAAGTCTTCAGCCCACTTTTCGCCCGGGAGCGGACCTGGAAGCACCGAGACGCCGAGCGGGGGGACGGGAAGACCGACCCACCACCACGGGTTGTACCAGCGAGGAGGCTCTAGTTTTTGAAGCTCGACGTCGAACGCCAAGTCGTCGATGGTAGCGTACGGGTTGAAGGCCATGCCGTCTGGGCCAATCCCAACTAGGGACAGAGTTACGCTCGCAATGAATTTTCCCGGTGCGTTGACCTGTAATTGTGTATCACACGCATTGACCACAAGCTGTTGGGTTGTCCCGCCGAGGAGCGTTCCACTCGCGTCCCACGCCTCAAGGTGGCCCCAGGCCGTTGCTCCCTGCGGAGAGTTCCGGGTACCTGCCCAAAGGGCCACGTAAGATGGGCCGGTGAAGAATACTAATGGCTTCGGACTCCCGCCAAACAAGAAAAGGAAGTTGTTGCCTGAATGGGGTTTCCCCTCGGGGCTATCGCTATTAACAATTCCGCCCCAGGGGAAGACCACGCCCTTGCCAGCATATAGGTTCAGCACCAATGTGCCCGCTGGAAAATTCTCGAAATCAATCTGCGTGGGCATAGGAGGCCTCCTTGATAAGTGAGGTGGTCGAGCGACTGGAGGTGCTCGAAAGCAATCAGGAAAGCGAGCAATTGCCAAGACGAAGAATGCGGGTAAGTCAGGCTCGCAACTGCTGCTCGGGCTTTGTCTTGATGCGGTCCTTCAGTGGTGATGCCTTGAAGCATCACAACAGAGGAGAAGCACCATCGACCCACGCGGGTTTTCTTGCCACTTGGAATCCTCACCGCACACCCCCATGGGTCTAGAAAAGCCTCGACGGTGAGGCATGCTCTACCGAACAAGCCATCAAGGCAGGCAGGTGCCAAAGCTGCCCATAATTCCACATCTGTTGCTTGCGCAGTCAGAGTTCAGCGCGCACTGATGGCCCGTGGCGCACTGTGCGCAGTTCGGCCCTCCGCAATCGACATCGGTCTCCAGGCCGTTCTTGATACCGTCAGAGCACGACGGGGCCTGGCAGATGCCTTGCGAACAGACAGAACTTTGGCAGTCAGCACCAATCAAGCATATTTTGCTCGTGGCGCACTTTGCGCAGGTTGGCCCGCCGCAATCGACATCGGTCTCACTGCCATTCTTGATACCGTCAAAGCACGTAGGGGCCGGAGTGGCGACGTCGAAAGGATTTGCCCCTACCGTCACAGTGGACGAGACTGCATTTGTCGCTGTGTTGATGATGGACACCGTGTGGTCGCCCGCATTCGTCACGTAGGCGTTCACGCCGTCCGGTGTAATGACAACCTTATTTGGGAGGACGCCGACGGGAACGCTGGCGACGACGGTCTGCGTGGCCGTGTCGATAACGGAAACGGAATTGGCACGAGTGTTGGCGACGTACGCGTGTTTCCCATCCGGCGTGAATGCTGTACTCACGGGACCAGTCCCCACCACAATTGTGGCAACCACCGTATTGCTTGCCGTGGCGATGATGGAAACGGTGTTCGAGCCGCTGTTGGCGACATAGACCTGCGCCGCACTCGGGGTGACTACAACATCAACTGGAAAAGACCCAACCACAATCGTGGCCACAACCGCATGGGTGGTCCGGTCGATGACTGATACCGTGTTCGAACGGGCGTTGGCAACAAAAGCATGTGATTGCGCGGTCGCCTCTTCGGCGGTTGAGGCCAGCACGAGCAGCACCAGGATGATGCGAACCACGGCGCTGAACGTGCGTTGAGCCAACACCTCACGGCTTGTGGAGCCAAACGAGTTGCCGACGCTTAGCCAGGCGAGTGTTAGTCGCCGATACTTTCCATTGCGGTTCATATTCACGTCCACTGAATAATCACCCGGGTTGCCGCCCCAACTGAGCGGCCGACTTTCGAATCAAAGGATTCCCGTTCGAGGACGTGCAGGCCTCAAATTGCTACGGCATGCTGCACACAGTTCCCTAAGGCATTGAATCGAAGGTAGTAACGCCATCCCGGTCCGACGCACCAAATCCGCCTACGAACCCATCGTGATAAGCAGCGTGACGTCCTTCGGGATAGTCACGGCTTTGTGCCCTAGTACCCCTGCGGGAATACGAAACGTCCCGCCGTAGTGAATTGTGTGTGTGCCCGCCGACAGCGGCTTCAGCAGCAAAAAATAGCCGTCCGCGACCGCCGTACCGTTTCCGCCAACCTTGTTAAAAATCCACGGTGTTGGCGCAGAGAACGAGAATTGGTCCGTCGTTATCCGGTACGCCGTAACGTTGGTGACTGGCACCCCATCGATGGTGACGAACAAGTCCTGGATGTAATTGGCAAACTTCTGGGCAATCGCCAGTTGGTCGGCCGCCGTGGTGGCAAAGAATGGAGGCGCATCCAGTGATGAGGCCTCCAAATCAAGCATGGGGCGCTGTTCAGATTAAACGTTGATGACCTGCTTGCCGAGGGCTGACGCGATGACTTCGTCGGCGGAAACGCCTTCCTGGTTCCAACTCATCAGCCGTTGCCAAGCCAGGTAGTTCGGCAAGTACTTGGTGGCCACGCCCCTGAGTTGGCGCTGTATCCACGACTTGAGCCGTTCGTGATAGTTGTTGGCGGACTGGACGTGATAGACCTTGTCGAGCACAGGGCCGTGATAGCTGGCGACGAACGACTTGGTCTGCACGCCGAGGGTGCGCTGCAGATGAAGAAAGGCGGAGTGTCCGTCCGTGCAGAGGATGGTCTCGCCCGGCGTTACGGCGTCCTTGAGCGCGTCAGTTACCTCGGCGCCGGTCAGCCGGCCGAGCACCTTGTCGGCCGTCTGGGCCTGCCCGCGAGCGCGGCCTACAAGGACGGGAACCCAGTCCTTGCTTTTCCGGCCACGTCCTTCCGCCTTGCCGCCTCGTTTCCGCGAGGGTCTGGTGAGCTTCCTGGACCCTTTCTGTGACTCTCGGAAGTAGGTCTCGTCGACTTCGAGGATGCCGCTGATACCCTTCGGTTGATGCGCGACAACCTCACTCAGGAAGCGATGGCGCCACCGAAAGGCTCTGTCCAACGTTAGGCCAACCTCGTCCGCTGCTTCCCGCACCGTGAGGCCATTTTTCATGCATTGCGCGTACGCGTCGAACCGTTCCTTGTCGCGCAGCCGCGAGAGCGGCGTCCCGGATGCAGCGTTGAACGTCTTTCCGCAATCGCGGCACAGGAAGCGCTGCAGACCGTTCTGGACGCCGTTCCGGACCACCTTCTCACTGCCGCATCGGCGGCATACACATGGCCGCGCAGCCTCGATGGCCTGATAGCTGGCGCGCTCCGTATGCTCCGTAGTAAGCGCGCTTCGTACCTGCTCCAACTGGCCGGCGGTGAGCTTGGTCACCGACTCCAGGAATCTCTTCAACTGGCGGGCGTTCATCGACTGCTCTCGTCATATCAACGACCAAAGTCTAGCAGCTATCCACGCTTAACCTGAACAGCGCCAAGCATGGTCAGAAGGATGGAGGTCCCCGGCGGGATAATCGTCGCACTCTGGTTGCAGGTCAATGGCGCTTGGTCGGGTGCCGACCAGTACCAGACGTTTCCGGTTTGCCCCGCTGAGATTGGGCGGTTGTTGCAGTCTTGGAACGGATGCGGGTACGGACTGGCCGGCGGCAAGGGTATGGCGAGCGCCCATTGCCAGAACGAAACGACCCATTGCTGGTAGGTTTGGCCTCGATACGATGCATTGAGCGAGACGACGGGGCCGTCCGAGTTTGCGTTTGAAGCAATTTGTTGGACCACAGCCGAGCCAGTCATGCTGTCGCTGCCGTCCCCGCCACATCCGGCTAACGCCGTCGCGAGCGCGGTGGCGATTGCTGATGCGTGCAATACTTTCTTGATGAGTGAAATCAAATTTTTCATGGCGGACCTCCAACGAGCCAAATCATGTTTTTGGGGAGGACCGGAACCGCGTTGGGCTGTGTGCGAAGAGTTGGGCAGACAATGGCCAACGCGATGGCGGGCGGCACTGGCGCAATAGGAGGTTGGCCGAAGGTGTTTCAGGACTGCTAGTTGGGCGAATTGGCTTCTACGCTCCATGTTGGCTTCAGATTCCTGCCAACTGCGCAACTCAAGCAAGCGTCGCGCCAGGCGATTTAGGCCATTGATTTGGTTGGCTTAATGTGTGGCAGATGTACCTGACTACCTCCCTGAATTGCGCAAGTCGTTTCATTCTCGATACAGGAGGTAAGTGTAGTGAGATGGTGACAATTCGAATTATGAATTCTCGGCCCTTTGTGGTGGTCAAGTTATTTCGGACAGGCAGATAGGTTTTTTCACTGTCGATTTCGCCTCGTGAGCAGTGGGCGACAGATACCCCAGGGTTGAGTGCAAGCGCACCGGGTTATAGAAGCCAACGATGTACTGGGTGATGTCGCGTCGCGCCTCGTCGTGATTGGCGTATTGTGGTGGTCAAGTTATTTCGGACAGGCAGATAGGTTTTTTCACTGTCGATTTCGCCTCGTGAGCAGTGGGCGACAGATACCCCAGGGTTGAGTGCAAGCGCACCGGGTTATAGAAGCCAACGATGTACTGGGTGATGTCGCGTCGCGCCTCGTCGTGATTGGCGTATTGGCGCTGCCACACGCGCTCCATCTTCAGGTTCAGGAAGAACCGCTCCATCACCGCATTGTCCCAACAATTTCCCTTGCGGCTCATGCTGCAAACCACGTGATGCTGCCTGAGCAAGGCCTGGTATTCATCGCTTGCGTACTGGCTCCCCCGGTCCGAATGCAGGACCAGTCCCGGCGCTGGCCGGCGGTGCTGCAGGGCCAAAGTCAGCGCCGACATGACCAGGCCGGCTGGCATGGTGGGCGCCATTGACCAGCCCACCACCTTTCGTGAATACAGGTCCAGCACCACCGCCAGATACAACCAGCCCTGGGCCGTCCGGACATACGTTATGTCTGAAACCCAGGCGCGGTTGGGCTCTGCCACGTCGAACTGCCGGTCCAGCACGTTCGCTGCCACAGGCAGCGTGTGCCGGCTGTCAGTCGTTGAGACGAACTTGCGCTTCCAGCTCGCGCGCAAGCCCGCTTCGTACATCAGCGTACGCACCCGGTAGCGGCCAATGCGTACCCCCTGCTGCCGCAGCGCATGCATCACGCGTCGACTACCGTAGCTCGCGCCGCTAGCCACGAACGCTGCATTGACGTGCGTCTGTTCCTGCAAGCCCTTCGTGTTCGGCTTGGCACCGCGGTGCGCGTAGTAGCCGGAGCGGCTGACCTGCAATACCCGGCAAGCACTACTGACCGATACGGCCTCCTGTTGCAAGTGAGCCACCATGCGGTAGCTCACTTCAGTTCCCGTGCAAAGAAGGCCGACGCTTTTTTTAACAGCGTGTTGTCCTCGCGCAGTTGCCGATTTTCCGCCTCTAGTTGCCGGATGCGCTGCTGTTCCGCCGTCAGCGGCTTGCCCACGCCAGGACCGCCTGCGCACTCCGCGTCGTACTGCGCTATCCAGCGCCGAACGGCGGTCTCACCAAGCTCCATCGACCGGCAAACCTCGCTGACCGATAATCCCTGGTCTCGGATCATCCGTACCACTTCCAGCTTGAAGCTGGCATCAAACTGTCGCCGCCTTCTTGTCATCTACTTTTTTCCTCGTCGATTCCGGATTGTCCTCCTATCGACCTGTCCGAGGAAATTAGACCACTGCACTTGTCCCGCTTGTGACGGACGGCATGCCCATGAACCGACAAGGTGCGCCGCCGCCTCACGTGATTCAGGACCGAAGCACGTCCATCTGAGCGGCGGGTACCGCACTGAAGTGGCCGCCATCGTCAACATTGCAATTCTCGAATGAGTGGCCTATGTTGTGTAGCAACAATTAAGAAGAAGTAGTTCTGCCCACTTCCATCGTGGGCCTGGATTGTGTCCGGGGCGGCAAGTAGCTAACGAAGAATAAGAAGCCCTATGGACAGACACAAGCATGTGGCCCTCCATACCTCATCAGCAGCGACCTACCGCGCGCGCCGTCCGGGCGCATGCACAGTGCTTGTCGCGACGTGCCCTAATTCCACCGGCACCGCGTGATGCGATTGCGCGTCATTTCCTATGGAGGTTTCAGCGACGCCATGCGAAGCCGCGTCGCCCACACCGGGAAATTTCCGCAGCCCCCGTTCGTAGTCTCGACAGCAAAGCAGACGGCCGAGTCGCTATGGCATCAATTATTTCATCTCGCCCCCAGTCACAAGAGGAGAAATCAATGAAAAATTACCGTGACACATTGCGCACCTTCCTGCTGGCCACAGCGCTTGGCTTAGGTGCGCTGTCGATTAGCCAGTCTTCGAGGGCAGATGAGCTGCTCATTGGCGATGCCGGAGATAACTCCGTTAAGGCCTTCGATGCCGACACCGGGGCGTATCACGGCGCTTTCATCCCCTCTGGAACGGCAGGATTGAAGGGGCCGATGGGGATGATTTTTACCGATGGTCAACTGGTTGTCGTCAACCAGAATATCAACACTGACCTGTCCGGCGAGATTCTTCGCTTTAACGGCACGACGGGTACGTTTGACAACAAGCTCGTCGCCTCAAGCGACCGCGATGCCCCGTTTTTTCCTCAGGGCATTGTGCGAGGAGGGCCGAACAATAGCTTCTTCGTGGCCGATGTCGGTATCAAGAACCAATGCTCCAATCAAGGCAACATCAAGGAATATAGCGCTTCCGGCGCTTTTTTGGCAGACCTGGACCACCACAGAGTCACCATTCCGTTTCACCCACGTGGTGTGGTCTTTGGACCGGACGGTCTTTTGTATGTTTCGGTTATTGGCTGCCTCCTCGACCCCTCGGACCCTCACTTTGACCCCCTGTCCGGATATATTTTGCGTTTCAACGCCACAACCAGGGCCTTTGTCGACGTGTTCGTGTCCAACGCAACCGTTTCAGACCTACATCGCCCTGAGGGCCTGGTCTTCGACCGGTTTGGCAACCTGTGGGTGGCGAGCTTTCGGGCAAATCCGAACGACAGTGACAAAATTCTGAAACTGGACGGGAAGACGGGGCAGCTTCTCGATAGCATCGTGTTGTCGAACCCGCAGTCGACGCCGCCTGAAGCCCGAGCGTTCGCCCAAGCACTAATATTTGGGCCCGGGGGCAATCTATTCATCCCCATCACGAGCAACGGCCTCAACACTGCGGCGGCCGGTCAGGTGCGACGCTGCAACACCAAGACATTGGTATGCGACGTCATCGTGCCGGCCAACACAGCTGGTGGCGCGCTGGTGAACCCGTGGTTCATAATCTTTAGAAAGAGCGACCCTGCAACGCTCAACTACAGAAACAGGGATTGAGAACCGCAAGAGGGATGAACGGACTTGGGCCTAGCTCCTGGCCGGGCCCGCTTAAATGCTTTAGCCCTATCAACCTTGACGCAGGGCTGGTGAACCTTTACCCCGCCTCCAGAGAGGAAGGATAACTGTGCATCGACTTCAACCTTCATGGCTTGGCGCGCTGGCCCTCGTGATAGGCGTGCTGACGAGTGCAGCAACCATGGCTGGCACTATCGTGCTGGAGGGCCTCTCCGTGCCGATAGCAAATGCGGGCGCCAACCGAGAGGGGGAAGTCGGCGACCTCGTGGTACTCGACGGCCGAAGGAGCTACGCCCCGGCCTCGCCTCAGAAGCCATTGTCCTACGTTTGGTCGCAACTCTCTGGGCCGGCTACTGTGACACTGACAGGCGTGACCACAGTCAGCCCAAGCCTCACGCCGTCCGTGCCCGGGGTGTATGTCTTCTCCCTTGTGGTCAGCGACGATAACGTCAGGAGCACCCCATCCACTGTACAAGTCAATGTCCTGCCGGCGGACGGAGGTTGCCTGGGGTGTAATCCGTTCTCGAAATAAGGTTGCCAGATGTCGCCGGCGTAGCGTAGTTGTCCTTGATAAGCGCTCCAAGGCGAGTCCGTCTCGCCCTGGCAGGAACCCTTCAGTTTTTGGTGACAGTAATCGCAATGTTCTTCGTCGAGCCAATACTTCCACCCGTTGTCGCGGAGACGGGTAAGCCCAGAAGGGTGCCACTAAACGATGCGGTGACAAACTGCTCGGTACCAGTCACTGTCGATTTGGTATTTGCAAAGGTCTGAATCTGGGTTCCTGTCGACTGGTAAGTGGCTTCAGTGTTTTGCTTCCATGACATGGAGAGGCTCCCGCCCGTAAGAGGTGTTTCGTTGTAATAGCAACCAGCTATCCCGTCACAGCCGTAGGTGAATTGTACGCCGACAAGTTGACTACCGTTCGTGTTAAGGGTTGCATTCCGGCCATTCACGGCGAAGTCGGCGCTCGCAATTGCGCCAGATAACACCGTACCTGAGCAGGCATAGCCAGTGGTCGAATAGGAGCATGTTGAAGTGAGCAGGTACAAGTAATTAACCGCGTTTTGCCCTTGACCATTCTGGTACACCTGAATGTTCGCTGCCGTGAACAAATCATTGTACTGGGCTGAGGCAAAGCCGCCGGAGCCGTTGAAATGACTCACATCTGCGCCAAACGACGAAATGGCGATGAGAGCAATTCCAGCCATTGCGATACGCGCTGCTTTGGAACTACGGTTTGTTCTCATGGCATGTTCCCTCCTACGGGTCTTCGTTACATTGAAGCTGATGGCATAAGCAAGAACCGGAAAAAAGACTAACGCATTAAACGCCAGTATTGGTTGCACCAACGAAACGGCGATGAGCAGCCCTGAACGAAGCCTCGCGCCTTTGAGGCATGAAGTAAGCAATTTCGTCACCTTCTTCTGGTTCTTGGGACGATACCGGCATGTGTCGCCGGTTGCGAACAGAGGCGAGTATTTGAGTGCATGTTCGCTCCCCAGTAAGCGCAATATTTGTGCCACGCCCGATAGCTAAGCCTTGGACAGCCTAGTCATCAAAGATGACAACGGTGCTTTCAGTGTTAGTGCTTCAATTATGCAACTATGGCGGGTGTATATGTACCAGGAGCCTGTCGCGCACTAAGTCCACTTTGGGTTGAATACCAAAGCAGTTGCACTAAGCTGATGGCGGCCTCCTGTGCGGCGCTAGTCTCGACCACTCGGTCACAGGGTCGCGGGTCGGCGCCGGCCCGTCGCACAAAGGAAGCCAAACTGCATCGTCGCCAGCATGTGTCAATTGGCATAGCGAACTAACGTTTTCGAAAAAACAGGGAAGAAAAAAATGAAAACCTTAACATCAAGCATGACGAAGGCTGTTCTTGCGCTTATCCTGATAGCTGCTTCCTTTATATTTGCACCCATTGCAAAAGCAGGTGCCTTAAACGCTTACTCCGGCCCATGGCAGCCTTTTTTTACTGAAGGATTGAACAATTGCAATAATGAAACGTACACCCTTTCCGGACAAATTCTCGTTGAGGTTAAGACGGTAGCAGACAATTCTGGAGGCTTGCACGTCTCGACTTTCATTCGCATTCGCGGCATCGGAATAGGAAACAACACCGGGGCGCGCTATATTGATAACGAGGGTGGCCAAGCTACGGAGAACTATCTCCCCTCCGGCGCGTTTAACTACACGGCTGTGTTTAACGGCACTGTGATTGCGGTAGACAAAGGTGTCCCGGATTTGCACTATCTTGCCCTAGCACACATCACGGTTGATGCCAATGGCAACATGACAGTGAATATCGATAAATTCGAGATTTTATGCTAACAGGCCAGCCCATGGCGCCTTGTCACTGCACACAAGCACGCCTGTGTGGCTGTTCAGCCTGACACCATTAGTGGCCTATGGACTCGGCAGAAATTCCGGCTCCTGCTTGCCGGGCTGCCAAGCAAGTATGAAGGGTATGAAACGCATCATCGCCACGTTGTTTGCTGCGCTGCCCGCCGTGACGTTCGCTGGGACGACCGTCAACTTTGACGGCGATGCCGTCGGAGCACTCCCCCTGGGTGGATTGCCGGGTCAACGAACGGTGGCTCTCCGAAATGGTCTGTGGAATCAGACTCGACGGCCCCGAGTCCACCAAACGTCTTGAAGCAGATGGGAGCGGGAACGTATCGCATTTGTTTGGACCAACCCAAGTGGGCTTGAGCAGTTGAAGGCCTCCGGCATTCTACATCCCCGGCCCACCTGACCGAGTTGTTTCGCCACGTCGGAGGCCCCAGCTTATCAGACACAAGTCCGGAGAGCCCCGGCATGAAAATAGGACGTTGGCTGACGGCGCAAAGCCGCTATCTCTACTACAAAACAAGAATGACGGCTTCAAGCGAGGTGTACCTCAATGTCTACAACGAGTGTTCGGGTATTCCCGACAGAAGAAGGACTGTGGGCAGTGCAGTCCGACGCAACAGATAGTCACCACGTCACCTATCCTTCACGCGGCGCGGCCATTGCAGCAGGGGTTCACATGGCACTGGCAGACGACGCCATTTTGATGATTCACGGAATCGACGACACCCTCAGCGAGCTCGATTTTCGGGACGGCGTTTCAACTGCTGCCCTCTGAGGAACTCAGCAAGGTTACCTCGACGGATAACTCAATGTGTGCTGCACCTGCGCTCCGGGCTCGCGTGCGCGATGGCAGGTGTGTCCCTGAATCTAATTGAGCCTTCACCGCGAAGGCCTGGGCACATTCGGTCTGTGGATTCGCGGCTGGCTCATCACTTAGGAGCAAGACGATGAAGAACGTCTCCCTTACCTTTGGCGCCATACTGGCACTCGCCACCGCCGGAGTCGCGGCCCAGACACCCCCCAATGACGCGCAGATTGCCGCGATTGTCGTGACCGCAAACCAGGTCGACATCGACGCGGGGAAAATGGCGGAGAAAGCAGGTCACTCGCACGACGTGAAGGCGTTCGGCAAACAGATGGTCACCGACCATACCGCTGTCAACAAGCAGGCGGAAGCGCTGGTCAAGAAGCTGAAAGTCACCCCGGAAAGCAATCCCACGAGTGAGAGTCTGCGGTCCGGCGGCGACGAGAACGAAAAGACCTTGAAGGGACTGAAGGGAGCGAGCTTCGACAAGGTGTATATCGACCACGAAGTCACGTATCACCAACAAGTAATCGACGCAATTGATAAGACGCTGATTCCTAACGCGCAAAACGCTGAGCTCAAGGCGCTGCTGGTGTCCGTGCGCCCGGCGTTCGTGGGACATCTGGAGCATGCGAAGAAAATCCAGTCCTCGCTAGTTAAGTCTAAGTAATTCGCTTGCACGAGCATGGCATCCATCCGTTTACCGGCGGCTCGACGTGATGGTCGTCAGAAAAGGCGTCGGCTCGTGCTCGCACCGTTCGTTGCCTTAACCTTGTTCTTTGTGCTTCCCGGCTCAATCCTGGCCGGGAAGGCGGCTAGGCACACGGTGCGAATTCGGGGCGTGAAATTCGAGCCTGATACCATCGAGGTCAATCGAGGCGATACCATTGTGTGGGTCAACCAGGACCCGTATCCACACACGGTCACGGCGCCTGGCGTGTTCGATTCGCACAGCATCCCTGCCGGGGGTAAGTGGCAATATGTCGCTCGCAAGGCCGGCGACTTCTCCTATGTCTGCACGCTGCACCCGAACATGAAGGGCATGCTCGGCGTCAAGTAGCCGCCGGTCGGAGAGCGCGGGACGATGCCTCCTCTCTAGCGGCACACGCTTCGTCCCCGCGAGTACGCCGGCAACCTACCAGAATGGGCAGTTGGCCCAAGGATGCAGCTATTGCGTCCTTCCCTCGCACGACTCGCGCTTAAGGGCCTCTATTTGGAATTGCCAGGCCCCTGTCAGTCGTCGTCGTGCCCATGTCGCCCGTGTCCGTGGTGGCCGTGCCCGCGCCACCTCCGCTCGCCGCTGGTCGTCATCGTCATCATCGCGTGCGTCGCCAGTAGGGCGCATAGACCGGCGCAGGAGCAACAACAACTGGGCGAGGAGCGTACACGGGCCGGGGCTCTACATAAACGGGCTGGGGCGCAACGTAGCCCGGCGGCGGTTCCGCATAGACGATACCGGGAATTCCGTTGCGAATGTCTGGGTAGCAGACGACGCCTTTCTTGGCTTCGGTCAGTCGAATCGCCTGCTTCTCTATACCCTCTTTGCGCGCCCAACTTCTGTCAGCCCTTCACCTGTCTGGCCCTGGTCCCCAAAGGCTACCTTCACAGTTTGGCCACTTGGCCGCTGTACCTGCTGCACCTCGCAATACTCCTCCTCAGTCCCGCAGAACTGACGGGAGCGAATGCTACTACGTCACTTCCTGTCGAAACCGCGTGCGCTAGTCTCTGCGGTCAGACCCGTGAGCGCCTCACGGTTGCCCCGTTTCGCTCGGCGTCCTGAATTTGGATAATATGGACGGGCAGATGCGTGAAAGTCAGCGGCACCAAGTCATTGCCCCAAAGCAACTCGCAAGGGGCCTGAAATCGTGCATGCGACCGCCATATGAAGCTCGGCGGGCCAAGCAACTGGAGAACGGCAATGCTGGATATCAACCACTACGACATCCTAGTCCTCCCCGGCTTACACAATTCCGGACCTGAACACTGGCAAACGCACTGGGAAGCAGCGTTCCCCAATATGCGCCGAGTCGAACAGGACAACTGGGATGAGCCCGTCTATTCCGAATGGTCGCTTCGACTAACGGAAGCAGTCTGCGCCAGCAAACGCCCCATACTCATCGTCGCGCATAGCCTTGGAACAGCGCTTGCCGTGCGCTGGGCCCAAGAAGAAGCAGCAGTTACCAACGCAGTAGTAGGGGCTTTCCTGGTCGCGCCCTCTGATATTGACCGACTCACAACGATACCGGGATATCCCGCCCTCGGGTTCGACCCAGTCATCATGGAGCGCCTTCCCTTCCCATCTGTCGTTCTTGCCAGCCGTAATGACGACCGCGTAGCGTTGGAGCGTGCACAAGCGTTTGCTTCGGCTTGGGGCTCGTCTTTTATCGATATCGGAATGCAAGGCCATATCGGCTCGGCGGCGAAGCTTGGCCTTTGGCCGCAAGGACTTGTATGGCTTGGTCAGTTTATTGCCTCAATTAGTGAAGCCAATGCCCGACCATCTCTTCGATGAGGCCACCCTGCCATGTGTGAATCGCCGGGAACTCACTGCGGAAGGCCAGCCTTGCAGTCAACCTGCAGGCCCATACGTCCCTAGTCAAGCTTAGATTGCAGGTCAGAGCGATTCATCGCGATGACTCTGGTGACCGTGCAATTTTTTTGGAGCGAAAGTCCCTCGGGGCTAACCCATAGAACTTGGCAACCACGGCAGAGTCACTCCCGAGCGACAGTAATTCATTTGCCGCAAGCCGAGCACGCTGTATTTGCGAGAAGCCGTCCAGAAAAGCCGTTACGGCAATCGGGTCAAAATGCGTACCACTTTCGTCCGCTATCAGGACCTTAGGACCCTAGCAAAAATAACTTGAACAGTTGTCCTCGCGTCTATACGATGCGCACATGGATATCAGCGAGGCAGTCGAAGCGAAGTTTCGGGCCCTGCAGGCGCGCCTTGATGAGGCGACGTTGCGCCTATGGGCCGCCGCCGAAGCGCGCAGCCTGGGGCGTGGGGGCGTGAGTCTGGTGGCCAAAGCGATAGGCATCTCGCGCACCACGATCTATGCGGGACTGGCCGAACTCGAAGCGGCCGGTGGAGCGACGCGGGACATGACGGCCAAGCGCATTCGTGCCCCGGGAGGCGGGCGCAAGAGGCTAACTGAGCTCGATGCGAGGTTGTTGGAGCACCTGGATGCACTGGTGGAGCCGACCAGCCGGGGTGACCCGATGTCAGCACTACGATGGACGTGCAAGAGCACCACCCGTCTGGCCGAAGAGCTCAACCGGCTGGGGCATCGCGTGAGTCAGCGCACGATCTGCGATCTGCTGACGCAGACGGGCTACAGCTTGCAATCGGTGCGCAAGACACGCGAAGGCGCGCAGCACCCCGACCGCGACGCGCAGTTCCACTACATCGCCGACAAGGTGGCGCAGTATCAGCGCCAGCGTCAGCCGGTCATCTCGGTGGACACGAAAAAGAAGGAGCTGATCGGCGATTTCAAGAACGCTGGCCGCGAATGGCAGCCCAAGGGCCAACCCGAGCAGGCGCGTGTGCACGATTTCATCGACGATGAACTGGGCAAGGTTGCCCCGTATGGCGTCTATGATGTGACGGCCAACGAGGGCTGGGTCAGCGTGGGCATCAACCACGACACCGCCGAGTTCGCGGTTCAAAGCATCCGTCGCTGGTGGCTGGAGATGGGCCGTCCGTTGTATCCGAAAGCCAGGCGACTGCTGGTCACCGCCGACTGCGGTGGCAGCAACGGGTATCGTGTGCGGCTGTGGCGGGTGCAGTTGCAGCGACTGGCCGACGAACTCGGTTTCGCTGTGCAGGTGTGCCACTTTCCGCCGGGTACGAGCAAGTGGAACAAGATCGAGCATCGCCTGTTCTGCCATATCACGAACAACTGGCGCGGCCGACCGCTGTTGACGCGTCAGGTGGTAGTGAACCTCATCGGCAGCGTGAGTACCGCTGAAGGGCTGAAAGTGCGTGCGGAACTGGACGAGAACATGTACGACGCAGGTATCAAGGTCAGCGACGCCGAACTCGCTGCCGTGGCCATTGAGCGCGACGAATTTCATGGCGAGTGGAACTACCGCATCAAACCTCGAACATCTCGTCGCAAGACGTAATTGTTCAAGTTATTTTTGCTAGGATCCTTAGCCTCATTGTCCGACATTCTGGGGCGATAGCAGCGTACTTCTGTCATTGCGTCAAACGCGTCTGCGACCGCCACGATACGAGCGGCCAAGGGAACGTCCGGGCCGGCCAGGCGGTCCGGGTAACCGCTGCCATCGAAGCGCTCATGGTGGTGGCGGGCAATCTGGGACGCAAACTGAAGCAGTTCGTCGGAACTGCCGGCGAGCAAATCAGCCCCAATGCTCGAGTGCCGCTCCATGATGCGCCGCTCCGCCTGGTCGAGCTTTCCAGGTTTGAGCAGGACATAGTCCGGAACGGCCATCTTTCCGAGGTCATGCACTGGCGTTGCGATGCGTATGCGTTGCTGCTCACGAATATCCAGGCCCATCAAATCCGCCAGGCAGGAAGCGATGCAGGAGGTGCGGATGAGATGCCCGGCTGCCGCTGGATAGCGCGTACAACTCGCAACCGCTAGACTGGCCAGCGTGACAACGGCTCGGTAACTCATGCGGACTGCTCATCCTTGTTGCGGCGCCAGACAATAACTGCGATGCCCGTCTCTGCTGACTAGTAGTCGGCCGCCGACGTTCCTCTGGAGCCCTTCTTCGGCAGATTTCATCTCAGACTCCAACTCTTGGTGAACCCCGCTGCGTCCCGATTCAGCGAAGTCGAGTCTATCAATGGAGTGAGTACGCTGCCAATTAGCTGGCGGCCCCGCATTCACGGCTTGCTCGCCAAAGTGGGACATATTTTGACCGACATCAACGTTTGGCCAACTACCTACAAAAAAAATCCCGCGTCTACCGCTCCTGCGCTCCGTCGAAGCTGTCGTCGGGCGTGGCCGTATCGCAGGAGGAATCCCCCTTCCTTTCCGGCTCGGTGGACGTGGAAGGCGAGGGGGTGGACCTCAATACATGGCGGAAATGTCTACCCTCCCAGGGAATGCATAGATGTTCGCCTGATAGTTCATTTGCTCTGTGACGCCCACCGGCAGGCAGGATTCTCTGAGGCTGCTCGTAGCGTGAAAACACACTTGTAACCTCCGGAATTCCGCTAACATTGCGCATTCGATGCCCCATTCTGGTGAACAGCCAATGGCCGCTCCTGCCCCAATGTTCCGAACAGTACCGCTCACCTCCATGTGAGGCTGCAAATTGGACAGTGTGCAATTTGTCAGTGAAGAAGGCCAAAGGCTGAAGCAATGGTGCGCTGGTCGTTAAAGTCCCGGGTGGTCGCCTCCACAGTCGTTGTGGTCCTTCTCCTCGCGGTCCTGCTAATTCTGGTTGCACGCCATTACGTCTTCGCCAACCTGAAGGATTCCCTGCAGGCACAGCAGGACGCACAGGTCGAACTGGTCGCTGAGCAACTTGACGACAAATTCGAAGTACGTGCCCTCATCCTGCGCCGGCTTGCCGAGCAACTTGCTCCGCTGCTGGACCGTGGCCCGGCTGAACTGAAGCGCGTCACCGGCCAGGTCGCTCCTATTCCTGAATTGTTCGATTGGGTATTTCTCGCTTGGCCGGACGGTAAGCGGGTGTTCGATACCAGGCTGATAGACCAAAGTCCGGATATCTCGGACCGGCAGTACTTTCAGGACATTCTAGGCGGTGCGTCTATTGTCATTTCCGAGCCGGTGATAACCAAGGTAACCGGTGCACCAGGCATCGCCATGGCCGTCCCTGTGCGCTCGGCTGATGGACGAGTGCGGGCGGTTCTCGTGGGAAGCCTGGACCTCCAGCGCGAAAACTTCCTCATGGCGCTGTCTCGCAGTCGCATCGGCATAAGCGGAACCTATTGCCTTGTCTCTTCGGGGCAGTCCCCTCGGTACGTCATCCATGCTAACCCAGTAAAGACACTCCAGCCGGCAGATTCTGTAGGTGAGTCGTGTGGCAGCGACGAGGCCAGCTCCATATGGGTATTCGCTTGGCCAACGCGGCCCATTGTTGCTCGACATCGACTTGAATCAACAGGGTGGGAGCTGGTTGCCACACTACCGGCAAAAGAAGCCTTTTCGCCAATCACCCGTGCTAGGCCGGTGATTCTTACTGTGGCAGCAGCAGCCTTGGCTGTTGCGGGATTGCTGATGTGGCGGGTGGCCCGACGCCTGCTGGTTCCGTTGGAGAAGCTGGAACGGGCTATCCAGGAAAGCGCGGTGGACTTGTCAGCGCGCGCTGCGCTTCCCACATCGAGAGCCGACGAAATTGGCGCCCTAGCCAGAACGTTCTCGAGCGTCATGGGTCAGCTTGCCGAGCGCACGAGTGCCTTGATGGAAGCAAGGAAGCTGGCGGAGGACCGGGAAGCACGCATCCATGCGATTGCCAATCACATACCGGACCTCGTGGCCTACCTCGATGTGGATGAACGCTACGTGTTCGTCAACCAAGCGTACGAACAGCGATTCGGGATATCTGCCGATGAAATCATCGGCCTGACGCCCAAGCACCTTTGGGGCTACGACGTTTATTCGAAGGTGATAAGGCCTCACCTCGATAAAGCGCTTTTAGGCGAGTTGGTTACGTTTGACGCTGAGCATCACTTCGAAAACCAACCTGTTTGTTTCGAGGTCACTTATCAACCTGCCTGGAGCGAGGCGGCAAACACCGTGGTTGGAGTGCATGTCTTCGCCAGAGACATAACATCAGAGCGCCATCAGATGCGGCGCCTCGAGCAGAAGACATTGTCAGATTATCTGACTGGGCTGCTCAATCGGAAAGGCTTTGACCGGCGCCTAGCATCAGCCATGGAACAGTCCGTGGGAGGTGCACCGTTAATGGCGTTGCTTCTCGTTGACCTCGACAATTTCAAACGTGTGAACGACACCTATGGCCATGCGGTCGGCGATAAGCTCCTGAATATTTTCGCGATGCGGCTGAAGTCATGCGCTCGCGAATCCGATGCCGTCGCGCGTGTAGGCGGCGACGAATTTGCGGTGATTTTGGAGGACGTTCCCACCTCACGAATAGTGGAACGTGTCGCCGAAGCGATAGTCTCAGCGACCTCCGAACCCTGCACCGTTGATGGCCACCAGATTACATGCGGCGCGAGCGTCGGCGGCGTGCTCCACAAGCTCGGCGACGGCAATACTCGGAACGAGCTTTTCCTGAAAGCAGACGCCGCACTTTACGCGGCGAAACACGCTGGCAAAGGCAGATTCGTTGTTATTGGCACGTCGGAGATGGCTTCTCGAGAATCCAGTTCCCGCCCAGGTACAGATTGACACGACCTCGCTGGGAATGGGCGATGCGCCAGCCATGATGATTGGCTTACTGTAAGCATATGGCTCGCCTTTCTCCAGTGGCATGGTGGTGGCGTGACCCATCTTCAGGCTACCGCCAATTGAGGGGGTGCTTGCTGAGGCATTACGGTATTGCGCCCAGCAGCTTTTGCTTCGTACAGTCTCTGGTCGGCCAGATGCACAAGCTGTTCCGCCGTATCACCAGGCATGGGATTGCCGTCAAAAGCGGCGACGCCAATGCTTACACTCAGTCTTCCGCTTGCGCTGGCGAAGTTTGCTTGGTTGGTTGCAAGGACCGCAGCACGAAGCTTCTCTGCTACTTGCACCGCGCCCCGTAGGTCTGTATTGGGGAGCAGCACGCAGAACTCCTCGCCACCATAACGGCCGACGAAGTCGCCTGGGCGACGGATGTTCTCAACAATACAGCGAGCGATGGCTCTTAATGCACTGTCGCCGGTAGCGTGCCCATAATGGTCGTTGAAGCTCTTGAAGTTATCGGCATCTACCATCAATACTGAGAGGCCCTGCTTATTCCTGCTTGCACGTCGCCACTCGGCCTCGAGGGTTGAATCCAGAATGCGACGCGTGCCCACACCCGTCAGGCTATCGGTATTGGCGAGTAGATGAAGTTGCTGTTCCATCCAGAGCCGCCTACGAAATTGCCTCGCGAACATCACCGACATCACGACGATGAGAACATCAAGCACCGTCACAACGCTGCCGATGGCCCAAGCGCGCCGTTTCCACTCTGCATAGATGTCCTCGGTAGCGAGCCCCACGACGACTATCAACGGGTATTTTCCGATATGCTTGAAACTGTACAGGCGCTGGGCACCATCCAGCGCCGCAGTACCAATGTAACAGCCACTGTCGGATTGAATGAGCGGCTTGAACGATGGGACGCCTGCAATGCTTTGACCGATATCCCTTTGGTTGTAGGGGCGTCGCATCAGAACCGTTCCGTCGGGTCGGACCAGCGTGATGGAGCCGTGGTCGCCAAGAGTCATCCCATCAAACAGGCGGTGGAAGTAGTTCAGCCGAAGTGTCCCGACAACAATACCTGCAAATCGACCTTGGCTATCCGTCAGCCGTTGGCTTAGTCCAATCGACGTTTCCGTCTTCGTTAGATGCGGTGAGAATGGTTTGCTAATGAAGAGCCCGGCACCGGCCGACTGCTGGTGAATCGTGAAGTAATCTCGGTCACTGAGGTTGAGCTGTCGAGGCGGAACCGAGCGAGAATCAATGACAACCTCGCCCGCAGCGTTCGTGACCAAGAGCGAGCCCATATCCTGGGCGTTGGTTGACCTGTCGAAGAGGACACGCTGCCGAATCGGTGACGGCAGTCGCAATGTGGCCGGGTCATTGACGCCATCAATGACGGCCTGTATCGACAGTTCGTAGACCTCGATGTTGCGCTCGATATCACGCTGCAGAATCAGAGAGAGATTGTCCGCTGCGTCGCGGGCTCGCCCGAATGCATCCAACCGCATTTGGTAGAGCGCAATGGCGGTGATGCACGCCAGGGTCACGGCGGCCGCAAGCGCCCCTACGATGAAAAGAGTTGGGCGCGCAAGAAAGGCCCCCGCAAACTTCGTCAGCGCCACACCGACTCTACCAATATCAATCTAATCTCACCTCAGTTGTGCGCCGTCAAGCACACCCAAGGGAGGCTCGTGGCATGCTCGGAGCACGTTTGCGCGGATTTTAATGGCATATCCGGGACCGTCTTACGGCAAAGGGATTCAATACCCTGGCGGTTCCTTTCGCGGCACTTCGCTGTTGCGATTTGCCAACGATTCTACTATGCGACACTTACTGCACGTGCTTCCGCACGAGGTTGGAGGAGCCGACACAGGGTCAGTGTGCATCTCAGTCGGACACATCGCCGAGGCAACCGAGCCTCCGCCACCGCTCTCCTTTCACCTGAAAGAGCTGGCGCACCCCGGTCTGGTTACACCGAGACAGGAAAGAGGTTCGTTATTAATTCGGCCAACTACGCGACCGTGTGCGGACTCAACGCATTCCTGACCGAGAACTTCTGCCAAGGTGAGTTCTGCGCCGTAGCACCGGTTAATAATTGCACTGCCTGCGGAGATGTGGCGACGCGCCGTGGTAAGGCCGGGCAACGCGAAGTCAGCTGACAATGGACTCCGGGGGTGTGGCCGCTCGGGTCGTGCGGTGGCGCCGCCAATCGTCCGTTTGGTCGGCGATTCCGCCAGTCCGGCTGGCCCTCGAGATTCGCGCCGTGGCACGCGGCACAATGGCTTGCGTAGACAGGCTTCCCTCTCCTGACCAGCACTCTGTCGCGGGCATCTAGCCTTGGGATGGCCCTCTCCGCCGCCTTCCAGTTCAGGGTAGAAATCAAGGCAGCTATTACGCCCACCTTGGCTAGCGCCGTACTGGGGCATTTCAGTATGTGCCAGGCCCTCATGTGCAACACTTCTGCTTCCTTTCGAGGAGGCCCCAACTATGCCAAGCCCTAGCTGTCCTGGCTCATACGGGCTCTGAATTACCGCCGATAGCGTTCTACCCCGAACCAGATATGACTCTCAAGGCACCTTCCGCAGTTGTCACGAACGACGCTTTGGCGCAAGGCGTTAGCCGACCTGAGAACTTTACGATTTCTAAATATTGATTTTTATAGAACTCTTGCTGAGGAAGAAGTTTTTGGTAAACGTAGGTATCGAGTTTAGCCATTTCCCGCCCGAGTTAGCGCTTTCCGGCCTGTCACGAGCCCCGCCGGCGGCGCACGACCGCATCCCAATGGGGTCTCGCGCCACCTAATCGAAGCTGCTTCAGCGCAGTGCTTCCACCGCTCTCGCAAGTTCAATCACGGTCCAGTCCAAACTTTCACGGTCTTCCGCCAAGCCGGTGAGCAGTCGCGCATGCAGCAAGTCGGCCGATGGCACGGGCCCCGTGCCCCCCTCGCGTTGACAGCCACAGGCCTTAGCCTGACTCACCGGCCATCTGATGGGACGATTCCCAAGCTTGGTCACGTCTGTCATATCCCCCCAGCGAGCGCAACCAGGTACCTGTGGGCTCGCTCGGGCGCAAGCGGCGCCGATGCGACCGCTCTGGGTAGGCTCTCCCAATTGCACCTTGCCCCAATCGAGATAGTCCGAATGACCTAGCTTGCGACGATGAACTTGAGAGGTGAGTTCATACTCTGCTACCGTCCCCAAGATGGGCCCAGCTGCAAGCACGGGGGAAAGCGGCCATCAAATTCCCTAGCAGAGACATCCTCAAGGCGCGCACAAGATTCGGTGGGGAGGGCGATGCTTAATGCTTCGCGCCACAGCACCACACCAGTAAGCCGAAGTACACGGGTACGCACCTCCCTGGGCTCAGGGTACTCGGAAACATGCAAGGGAAGCGCCTCCATATAAACACGCCGCCGTACCTCATAACTGCGCGCCCCGTTCGTGTCGCGGCGAATTAACTCCGTGTGCGCAACCTGAAGATGCAGGTATAGGGCACGAATGGTCAGGCCGAGAACCAGCGCTGCTGCTATCAGCATCCCGAATGCTCGTCAGTAGCCAATGGACTATCAATCAAGATGACGGCACATGTAGTGCGTCCTTGCGCCAAATCGCCGAAGGAATTCCTTTGATAGCTTCATCTTCTGCTGCATCTCGTCCAACGCGGTGAGCGTGAACCCGAAGCGGGCAAAGAACGCGGGATGCTCGGCTGTGAGCACTGCAGCCCTAGTACAGCCACTGGCGCGGGCGCGCATCAAGATGGCCCTGACAAGATGCGTGGCAACGTGGTGGCCCCGGTACTCGTCTAGAACTGCAGCGGCTTGGACGATGACTGTCTCGCCATGCATTTCGCCGCAGGCACAGCCGATGACCATTTCACTTAGGACAGCCAGGCTGTAGAGGCGGGACGAGGGGTCTATATCACTGCTGGGCAAGCCGCAGGAGCGGAGCACCTGCGAGATAGCCTCCACGTCTGCCGACTGGGCAGCGCGAATTCGCACATCCTTTATCATTTCTTTATCCTGCACCTGCAACACCATGAGGCAGTATGTCGCAAGAATACTGGACGTGCCATCGGCTAACTGGATGAATGGCATCGATTCAAACGTAACCCTCGCCGCACTGCAATTCTCCTCGCGGCAGGCGCAGCCAAAATCCACCACCACTTAATTCTGATATAAGAAATATTTACTTCATCCAGGCGAAGTTCTGGGTACATCACGAGCTAGGCGAGCTTCCATTCACCGCGCACGAGTGGCAGTATTAGCGCGAGCCTCCTCGGCGCCATCGCCAAGCAATGAGCCAGCACAAACGGTATGGCGCAGTCTGTGCCCGAGGAGAGCAATCTCGACTTGGCGCTCCACACCTGCCTCTGATACGAACAGCTGAATGGAGCACAGCCCCTTGGCGAGGGATTTCCCGACTTCTCACACCGACGGCCTTCCTTTTAGACTCACGGCCCTTCTCCTGCCTAGGAAACATACATGAGTGTTTTCGCCAGCGTTGCTGCCCACATCTATCCCGAAGCCGGAACGATAAGCGGCCTGCATGCTGACGCTGCACAGATTCAAGGTTAACCCCCTGGCTCGCTGATATCTTCCCGTTCGCGCACAGGCCTGACACCAAATCGACATAAGGATTGTGTTCAATGCGCGGTCAGCTTCTGGCATGACCAAGAGGAATTCAGCGCGCAGCTACTGGCTGGCCTGCCCCTCAGGCCTACCGACTCAAGCGCCGAACTAAGAACGAACGTCCGGTCGCGATACCGCGCCACGCGACACAGGACCACACTACATTGAAGGGGACAATATGCATCAAACTCTTGCTTCTGCCATTGCGGCAAACAACACGGCACTGTTCCCCGCGAGCAATGAGCGAAGGACTCCCTGGACCGCTTCCGCTGGTATCCAAGCTCTACGCCAACAAGCGGCAAGCTTGCGGGCAGCGTGTCAGGCAAAAATGACACATACCATGGCAACTGTCTTGCCGAATAACGCTGCAGACTTGCTCCAGAAGGCCGCCATTCTCGAGCGGGGTGCTGATGTGCTGGCGCTCACTAGTAGCGCCTGAATCAGCTTGATACCAGCTCGAAAAAGGCCCTACACGTTGCCTCCCGCCAGCAAGTTCACGTTCCGAGCTGTTCGGCCCAATGAGGAGCCTGGTGAAGGCTGCAATACTGACACTGGTTCTGATTCTCGGCCCCGCCGCATCAAAGCAACCACTCCCCAATTGAGCATAGTTTCGCGTCAGTGCCCTTTACGCCTGCGTCCGGTTGCACAGCCCTCTAGTTCTCGCTATATTTTGGCGCACAGTGACTCTAGCGGCGAGATTCCCCTATGAGCGTATACGTCGCACGCAATCGAGCCAATGCGGTCGAGCACATCAGTTCGCGGGTAGGTAGTACGGTCGACTTGGACTATGAGACGGCTTGGGAAGATGCACTTGAGCTTGGACGACTTGGACAACAGTGCGGCGTCGTCGTGCAATTCAGAACTGCCGAGTATATCTCCGTCCAGACTCCAGAGGCACTGACTCGAGGGTTACGGGGAGAAAAGCTTACGTTCCGACAGCGGTACCTCTACTGCAAGTTCGATATGACTGCATTGTCAGAGGACTGCCTATGCGAACTGGAAGCACTTGCCATCCAGCACGGCGATTACATCCTACCTGGCCACTTGTTGCAGGAGGTCACGCTCACCTGGGACTAGCCAGTTCCCGCCTCACCCGGTCACACACCGGTCTAATCTTCGTTAGTGGTACCGATTAGGTTGAGCCAACGCGAAGCTCCACCGCACCGCTCCTTAACTCGTCAATCGAGCGGACGGCACATGTAGTGCGTTCTTGCGCCGAAGCGCCGAACGAACTCGTCAGCTTGGATATCACAATCAGACCCGAGTTAGAACGTGCAATCTTTCGTCGTCCTCCCGCTTTTGATATCCCCGTGTGAGTAAAACCCAACTCATATAGACGCCGTAGGCGCAGGCATGATTTCGTTGTACGTCTCTTGGCGTCATCATTGGCTCTTGCATAAGCCTGCGAATTTCCGCTTCTACAGTGGCCGTTATTTCATCATAGCCCCAGACCTTTTCTGCTGTGCTATTACCTTCATGGCCTACATGGTGTCCGGAAGCCTCTTTATTTTTGTTGGGTTTCGTATCCATGCGCTTTACTCCCATCGATGCTCTGCTTTCAAGCATAGAACACTTGCCGAGAGGGTGTGCCACCGAACCGAGGCCCCACGTCAGTGGGCTTTACGGGCCAGTCCGGAAGCGTAAGGCAGCAAGAATCATGGCACAACTCGGTATCAGGCGTGAGCTCGTACCCGGCTACCATCCCGGCCAAGCTGGAGCCACGGAGGGAAGCGGCCATCGTATTCCTGCGCGGAGATATCCCCGAGGTGCCCGCACGCCTCGCCAGGCAGGGCGATGCTGACTTCATGGCGCCAGAGCGCTGCTGCCGGCGTACAGGCTAGGGGCAATAACTTGGCCGAACCAGTGAGGGAGGTGCTTGCCGCCCCCCAACTCCCATTGGCTGCGTCTGCAGGCATGGAGGGCGGCATCAACTAATCTGCAGATTTTCGACACTCCGCCCAGCTACCAGCTCGACGGGGCATCAGAACTCACTGCATGTGCTGACCGCCGTTGATGGCGATGTTCGCGCCCGTCACGAATGCGGCCTCCTCCGAGCACAGGTATGCAATCAATGCCGCCACTTCTTCTGGCTTACCCAGACGGCCAACAGGGATTTGCGGGATGATTTTGGTATCGAGTACCTCCTGCGGCACGGCCATCACCATCTTGGTGGCAATGAAACCGGGCGAAACGGTGTTGACCGTCACGCCACTCTTGGCCACTTCGAGCGCCAGCGATTTCGTGAAGCCGTGTATGCCGGCCTTCGCTGCCGCGTAGTTGGCCTGTCCGAAGCCGCCCTTTGAGCCGATGATGGATGACACATTGACGATGCGTCCCCAGCCGCGCTTAACCATGTCGTCGCACACCGGCTTCGTCATATTGAACACGGAGTCGAGATTGGTTCGCATGACCGCATCCCAGTTGACCTTGTCCAGCTTTTTGAAGCTCGCGTCGCGCGTAATGCCAGCGTTGTTTATCAAGATGTCAACAGGGCCAAGTTCTTCCCGGATTGCTGCCACACACAACTGGCACGACTCGTAGTCTGCGACGTCAACGGGATACGCATGGAACCTGCGCCCGCTTTCCTCCATCTTACTCAGCCAGTTCGCGACGCCGCTATTGCCGGGGGAATGTGTCACTGCCGCTTCGTAGCCAGCGTCGTGAAGGCGGACGCTGATAGCCTCACCGATACCGCCCATCCCACCTGTGACTACGGCGATTTTTTTTGTCATCTCTCCAATCCTCTAAGCGAAAAGAATGCGCATTGGATGAGGCCGGGCTCAGCGACTTACCGAGGCCCGCCATCTCCCAGAATTTTGTTGCCCATCGGCACTGTGAAGCCGCGTAACGAGGGCCAAAGCCGAACTACTTTGCAGCTGCATGCGAGGCCTGTGCTGCACGACGTTGCTGGCCTTTCGAGGCCGCCTCCGCAGCAGTATTGAAGCTGTTCTCGGCCGCTTGCACGGCCTGTTTTGCCGTCGTTTGCATCGACTCAAAGAGGGTAGTGGTCGCGTTGACGGCCTCCTGCAAGGCAGCCAGCGGCGCCGCCGGGCCGGCTGGCGCCTGGTTCACCACACCTTCAAGAAAGTCCCGCAGCCCCTGTTTGCCTGCCGTGTATTGGACTTCGGCGACCTTCTCGAAGTCCGCCCGCGTAGCGGCCAGAATTTCGAACAGTTGACGGCGATACGCCAATACGTTGTCGGCTGCGGGTTGAAATAATTCGATTTGCAATTCGACGAATTCTTTCGGGTCCTTGACTGAAAGCGCTTTCCTTACGCAATCCTGTGTCTCAGTCAGCGCCGTTTTCATCGTCTGCAGATTCAACTCCAGCAGTTTTTCGAAGCCATCAAACGCCTTGCCCGTTAGCCCGGCCAAGGTTTCAATGCCTGCGATTTGCACCTTGCTGAATTGCTCGGGGGACCACTGAGTCATCTTGCTCTCCTAAGTGCGGCCCGCCACCTGAGCTATCCGATGACAGCTCTGATGGGGTGGGAACCGAATGAATATCGATTGCGGCATTGCGACTTTGGCCGAACGCGCCGCTAGGTAAGCCCGCGAGAACGCCAGCTCCGACAGTCTCTACGGGTTAGCGCAAGGCGCTTATTGAGAGGCTTGTCGTGCGCGACAATCCGTTGCTTGAACACGCCCGAGGGCTTGGAGAAAAGCGTAGCCTTGGGTTGTGACCCGAGGTCGGCTGTGATTTGGAGCAAGACGTTCGAGCGTAACCAGCTGATGCTCGAGCAGCGCTTCCACATCCGCGCAGTCCAGCTCTGTTGGGTCAGAGCTGTCGTTTAGCAGTACCAGGGTGGCGAACTCATGATGGCTCAGCACAGTTGTCTCCCAAGCTGTAGGTCTATTTTGGCTACGGGACTTTCACTACCGTCCGTGAAAGCTGGCCTGACTTGTACAGGTCGCTTCTTTCCTCTCGGACGCGAGGTCTGGCTGGTGGGCGCTTGGTCGCGCACCCGGAACGGTCATCTTAGCTGCTCGCCACCTTGTGTTCAATGCGACTAGCAGTCATGTTCGGGATAGTCCCTAGAACGCTTCTCGTTCGCCCCCCACCTGCGTGGGGTCTCCTTTTGAGCGGCCAAGGAAATATCACGACATGATATGCATACTAGTTCGCAAGCATCCATTCGCCGACCGACTGGACGGCATGTGTTAGGGCTACTCGCCGAGGTCCGCTAATGAGATGTGGTTGCTGACGGAGGGGATGAGCTTCAAGCCGAGAGAGAACGAACCCCTTTGTGTCAAAAAAAAGAACCCGCGTCGCCGGAGTGGTGACGCGGGTGGTAGCAGGACTTCAGGGCCAGTCTATATTGACTTAGAATTTTCTTACGTCAGAATTAAGAAACACTTTGACCTCAAATCTGAGGGAGACTGAACCACTCCCTGTGGTTGCAAGCAAGTTCGAGCATGATTGCACTTGTGGCTGTGGTACTGCCATTAGGCAAAGTGACCAGAACATCATTGAGTTGAGCTCAATGGGACGTAGAAGACGACCAGCGGCTCGCACGCCGGTAGATTTGAACGGGGGCAGAAATGACGACGGCACGGGCTGGAACCAAAGGGGAAGCCATCAGACTCCTCAATGCAGCAGGGGTTGGACTCGTCGAGCTCGACTACGAGTCCGGGTGGCAAGATGCTTCTGAACTCAGTCACCTGGGCGAGAAGGCTGGAGTCCGCGTAGAGTATCGCGGCCATGAGAGTATTGTCGTCAAGTCGCCGGCGGCACTTGCTGCCGGTCTGAAGCGCCCAAAGCTGACGTTCCGCCAGCGCAATCTTTATTGCCAGTTTGCGCTGACCGAGCTGACTGCCGAGGAATTGGTCTCCTTGGAGACCAAGGCAATGAAGCTTGGAGACTACATCCTGGCCGGGCATCTACTGCGGGACGTCGATACCGTTTGGACTGAATAGGTTCGGCTTATGCAGTTCCTCGAATTCAGCGGGTCCGCAGCGTGCGCACTCAGTCTGTCTCGCTACTCACCGCCCGCTATCGTCAGCCGTCTGGTCGAGAGGGAAACCCCCGAGATGCGGCCACGCATCTCTTCAGCTACGCTACTCGTATGCAGCGTCATACAGCAGAGCGCTGCGACAATTCTAGGGCGGGGCAGCACGAAACCTGTGCTCATTAAATTTCGAGGACGAGATGACGACCGGCACTGTGAAGTGGTTCAATAACGAAAAGGGCTTCGGGTTCATCACGCCAGACGATGGCGGCAAGGACTTGTTTGCTCATCACAGCGAAATCCAAGGCACCGGGTTCAAGTCGCTGGACGAAGGCGCGAAAGTAGAGTTCGAAGTCACGCAGGGCCAGAAAGGCCCACAAGCGTCAAGGATTCGCCGACTATAGTCGCCTGCGCACCTGAGTAGTTCGAACAACAGCCCTCCGCTAACGCGAAGGGCTTTCCTGTCTCCGGTGCGCGGCTCCTCCCTATTCGCAGCGCGGAATTGGCCGAAGCCAGTGTTTCCTGGCCCAGTGCTGCCTGCCTCAAACGTTGAGGTTTCTCCTACGGCGAAATCTCCGCAGGAGTGCATCTGACAACGACAACGCTTCCGGCATTGACTCAAGTTCAACTAGCGGAACGTCGTAGTGGCCCGGCAACCCAAACCGTCCAGCGGTAATGAGCACCGCCTTGGTACAACATTGTGCTCGGGCGCGTGTCAGTACACTGCCAATTAGGCTGGTCGCGATATCGTGCCCATGGAACTCTGTCAGCACCCCGACCGACCGAACGACAATCGTCTCTCCATATTGCTCAGCGCAGGCACAACCCACGACCTGCTCATTCAGCAGCGCAACATGAAAGAAGCATGATGTTTCTGCAGTGATGTCGCTGGGCAAGCCACAACTATCGAGCACATCCGCAATTGCCTGCCGCTCACTCGCTTCTGCCTCCCGAACAATCACACTGCTCTTCATTTCGGGCGCCTCTCCATATCCCGTGCGCATTGAGGACGAAAATTCGGGTTCTAAGGAATATGGTCCCCAGCCTATCACCTCCGTCGCTTAACGGAATATCGGGGAAAACCTAGTTCGTTCGCGACGACCACCCAGTAGCTGTGAGTGACTCTGCCTTGACCGATTACTGACTCACCTAATCGACGTGAAAATTCTCCGGAGATTGCCCAGCGTTCACCGCCCTTCGCAGCCAAGCTGGCATCTCGCCATCGCCATTCCAGTTGACCTTCCGCATTACGGTACTGCGGCGTCGGCTCAATGGTCTGCGTCGGCAGCCTTGAGGCCAGCCCTCTAAAACTCGTTCTCGCTGATTTCGTGAGTCCGTGTGTTACCGTTGAGTACCTTGTACAAGGTGAGCCGAATTTGGCTATATCGCGTGCCGTTGTATTCCTGGACTTCTTCGAGCTCGAAAGGCTCAGAGCGGGAGATTTTGCCCGTATCGAGATTCTGGTAGCGAACGTCAAAGTGCCCCGGCGCGATGTTGGCAAACTCGAACAGGGTCCCCGCCTTGATAAGGGCATATCGCACAGGGCTCTGTTCTCCCCCCTTCAACGAGAACACCTTCAGGAAAACATCTTCATTGTTGCGCGAGTTGTCTATCGTTAGGGTCGACAGTCCTCCGGTTTTGAGAACTGGATAGCCGGGAACATATGCCGTCCTTGCTGGCCATGGTTGACCATTGGGTGCGGTGGCCTTGCGGCTATAGGTCGGAGGAGTCCAGGTATTAGTCGGCGCAGGGCGTGGCACACGAGATACCGCTGCCGCAGATGGCGATACAACCGCTGGGGGCGCGACCGTAGCCTTTTGCTGAGGATAAGGAATTGCCGGCGTCTCTGGTTGATACGTTGGGACAAGGGGTTCGATAGGGCCACTATTCGGTCTGCTTGAGAGCTTCCCTAGCGCAAGAATAAATAGGCCAAAGAGGAACAGTACAGCTAAAATCTCCTTGATAGTCTGGACGGGGCCAAGCCCTTTTGCCGCCTTCACACTGGATGCCGCCCTCGGAGGCTGAGCGGCCTTCCGCGTAGCAGACGGTCGCGGTGGCACCGGGCGAGCTGTCGTGCCGGAATGACTAGCCGAGGCAGCCGAAGCAACGGCGGCAGCCGCACTCCGAGTTTCAACTTTTGCGGCCTTCTCCTGCGCCAGTATCCAGGCGTCATGCTTGGCACGCCTGACAGGGTCCATCAGTACCTCATAAGCCGTGTTGATTATGGTCATGTTCCGGTGCGACTCCGGAGAACCATCGTTCCCGTCAGGGTGATGCTTTTGACTCAGGGCCTTGTATGCGGCCCGGATAACCTCAGGCGGAGCTTCACGAGAGATTTTAAGATTATCGTAATGAGTGTGCATTCTCGATAGCGGCGCGAAGGTCGTCCGCTATTCTATGCTGCGCCCACATAGGAAAATTCCCCCTCAGTAGCAGGGTGCCATTTAACGTGTCGCAGCTGCGCCCCAGTCCCGTTTGGGCACCTAGCTAATGCGGAAATGCTGGGGAGATTGCCCTGCATTCACGGCCTTTTCCAGCCAAGCTGGCATCTCGCCGTCGCCATTCCACGTGTCACCTTCCGCATTGCGGTACTGCCGCGTCGGCTCAATGGTCTGCGCCGGCAAAGGAAGGACGTCATCCAAAGTCAGTCCATATCGCTCCATGGCGTCCCTCACCCAGACTATCGCTGCGTCCCTTTCATCATTCGAGGATGACTCCCCATCGGGACCGCTTCGGTAACGTGATGCTGTCTTCATCGATGGAGATTACACTTGTTGCAGTCGGCTTCTCACCAAGGCAATCTCGGCGTCCACGATTGCGTGCACCTCGAATGCTGCGGCGAAGACCTATGGCCGTGCGGACGTTTGGTTGCAGGAGGGAGCCATGCAAGGATACCAAGTAACCTTCTTTACCCAAGAGGGCCGTCGCTATCACGGTAAGCAACTCTCGCACTGGCTGATGCAAGTGATGCATGAGATGCCCGTCCGGGGGGCTACCCACCTTATCGCAGCGGAAGGCCTCGGGCATGACCACCGATTCCACTCCTGGCACTTCGTCGAACTGGCCGACCGACCGGAAGAGGTAACCATCGTGGCCACCGCCGAGGAGGTGGAGGCGCTGTTCGAACGGCTTGGCCGCGAGCAGTTTCACATTTTCTACGCCAAGACACCCGTCGAATTTGGCGTATTGGGCAAGGCAGACTCTTGAACTCCGCCCCTGGGGAGAATGGCGGCCGGAGGGGCTGGCAGCTCTATTACGGCGTCGACGGGTAGTCTTGCCGCTTCGAAATAACGCCCCGAAACGCCGCCGCGCGGATTCTCGGTGTCGCCAACGTAGCGCGGTATCAAATGCATGTGTACGTGCGGGATGGTCTGGCCGGCCACGGCGCCGATGTTGAAGCCGGCGGGCCGCGCATCTCGACAACAAGCGCATACATCGCGCTGCGCTCTGCCTCGGTGATATCGAAGAAGTACGGCACGTGCCTGTTGGGAATTATCAGTGCGTGCCCCGGCGTGACAGAAACCGGTCGTAGCGAACTTGTGCAAACTCGATGCTCAGGATGACGGCAGCATCGTCTTGGCAAAACGGTCACGCTTCATTCATCGGAAGTCGCTCCCTTAGCAAAGCTCGATTCGCTTGCCGACGGCTGCCCACCAACGATGCCAAACTCGACCTCGCTCTTCGCGTAGAAGAGTTGCAGCCCCTTCTCATCACCGAGGCGCTTGAACACTCGCTCCAGCTCTTCCTCGGTCAGCACCATAGTAATTTCCAAAGGCTGGTCGGGCAGCCCGAAGAAATGATAGCTATGGAAGCCATGGCTGTGACCAATGCCTTCCTGAGCGACCACCATGGTCGCCCCTTGCACGCCAATTGTTTTCAGCGTTTCCATCAACCACTCGTGGAGCAGAACGTGGCCGTGCTTGCGTCCCTGTTGAGTGAAAAAAATGAGCTGAAAGCCTTTCATTCTCGTGCTCCCTCACCGAGCTCCCTCAGTGCCCCACATCCAATCCTGCCCGCCAGCATCAACCCAACGGCGGCACAGAGTAGACCACATCCCAGATGCAGGGCAACAGCTCCCAATCTCAAGAGGAGCCGCCCTTCCTGAATCAACGTTATCACCTAAGGAAAATGTGGAAAACGTTGTGAATCCTCCGAGGACCCCGGTGATGACGCCTAGCCGCCACTCCGGGGTAAGTGGCGCATGCGACGCAAAAAATCCACTTTGACAACCCAATGAGGAAGCCCCCGACGGACGACGTTAGCGAGGAGGGTGCTCAGCGGTATCGCGGCCCCGTAGACTTTCCTGGCTCTCCTGCCACCCCAAACTCAGTGTTTCTGCGCGTGATTGCTCTTGTGATGCATGCGGTTTGCATGGGCCTTTTCGTGACTGGCCCCCTCCGAACTCCTCCGGTCCTCTGCACGCTGCAAGCCTTTGTCACGGTCGCTGGCAAATGAGCCATTGGAATTTGTCATGGCCTCATGGCTTGCGTGGCCTGACACTCCCCCATTGCCGCCGCCAAAACCACTCCCTCCGCCACCACCACCACCGTGCGCAGGGGCAGCAAAGCTCGAACCAATCATCAAACTTCCAACCGCAATTACAAGTGTCCTTTTGAACATGACTTCTCCTTAGATATTGATATATCGAGGATGCCCCTCGTCCGCGCCTATGTCGTCTCCGTGATACCCATTGCGTCCGTGATGTCAATGGCCCTAAGTACTACCCGTACGGACCATAGCCGTATCCGCTATCGTACGGTACCACGGCACAACCGCCGAGCAGCGTGGAGGCGGCAATCAGCAATGCGAGAATTGGTCGATTCCTCAATGACAAGCGCGGAGAGGCCAGGCTGGGTTTCCAGCAAACCAGCGCTCTCCGCAAAGCTCCTGCACTCAGGCTTCGTTGCAACGGCCTTCGCCCTGGCAACGGCCCCTCGGTTCGCCCGATGGGAGCAGCTTACTGCTTCTTCGTCTTATCCACGCTGGCTGTGGCCTTCGCGGCTTCGGGATGCGCCTCGGGCTTCACCACATCCGCCTTGGCCTTCACCTTGTCGGAATCATTCTTTGCTTCGGCCTTCGCCATACCAGTCTCCGTATGGGTAGCCTTCGTCTTGCTTGCCTTGTGGTGCGTGCCCTTGGCTGCGGACTTATTGGTGTTCGCTTTTATGGCAGCCTTTTCCTCGCCGGCGCTAGCTTGAGCCTTTGCTTCTTCGCCCTGCGCGCTGACACCCTTCTTGTCCTTGTCGGCATTTGCCTGCGTGGCGCTCTTTTCCTTGACCACCTTTATCTGGTTCCTTGTCGCCTCGGCTTGCGGCTGCGTCGCGGAAGCCGGTACACCAGTCTGCGCGAAAACGGTACCAACGAGGGCTGCGGAAGCGAGAGCAGCGAACAGCTTCTTCATGACTTGAACTCCTGAGGGATATTTGGCAGCTCGGCAATGCGCCGTGCATACCGGCAAAAACGGTACTGTCCCGAGCCGAGTTGACTCAGAACTCGTGACAATCCGTAAGTTCTGAAACAGGCGAACTTAACTCGCGCGCACGGCCGAATGCGCCTCCACCCCAGCCTGGGTCTTCGTCCTTTTGGAAGTACTCCGACTTCGGTCCACGCTGAAAATGCTCGGTTGTTTTGTTGCCCCAACAGTCCGGCTGGACACCTAGCCCCCCCCGACGTCGCGTTACAGAAAGTCACCGCTGTGCGAATCTGCTAATACACTGTCGACCCGTGCTGACCTAGATTCTCTGCAAGAGAAAAAGGAGAAAATCATGCGAAAGGCCGCATCGCTCTTGCTTCTAGTCGGCGTTACCGCGCTTGGCTCCAACATGGCTGAGGCGCGGGTGGACGTCGGCATTGGTATTGGCTTCCCTGTGCCAGCGGTTGTCGCCCCGCCGCCCGTCTACTACGAGCCGGCTCCGGTGGTCGTCCAGCCAGGGCCCGTGGTAGCGGCTCCGGCCTACTACTACGATGACTGGCAGGCCCGTGCCTGGAGAGAGCGCCAATGGCGCGAACAGCGATGGAGGGAGCACGAATTGCGAGAGCGCCGACGCGAATGGCGACGCTGGCATGACGACTACGATTACTAAGATGGGTGCGCGCTATGCTGGTGAGTAGCAGCCGGAACGCCGAGGCGCTGGTCATCACTCATTGGGTTCACATGTAACGCCATGAGGCCGCGCCGTGCGACCAAGGCAGACCTTCGTGATGTGGAAGCATTGCTTCGGTCGTGCTCGCTGTCCGTTAGCGGAATACATGGCGAAGCGGTGCAGTTTCATGTCAGCCGAGACCGGACCGGCCTCCTTGGGTGCGCCGGTATCGAAGAACTAGGCGGCAAGGTTGGCCTGTTGCGAGGGGTCGCCGTGGCGGAGCGCGCGAGACGTGCCGGCCTGGCCGCACTACTGGTTTCCGCACTGGTGACCGATGTACGTTTGCGCGGTATCGAATCCCTGGTCCTCAGAACTGAGACTGCCGCCGGCTATTTCTCTCGTCTTGGCTTCACGCCAGTCGACCGTGCGGCCATATCTCACAAACTGCTGGCTTCTCGTGAGTTCTCGGATACCGGGACCAGCACGGCGACAGTCATGAAAGCTGAGCTCTAGCGTCTGCTCCAGCATGTGTCGTTAGCCATCTCCGTGCCTCCGAGCGTTCGCGCCTTCGCTCAGCAACCGAGCGACCGTCCTTTCTTCAACGACAGAACTCTCACATTGTGTATTGGGGTCGACGTAGTGTCGAGAACGTCAATCGCAATCGCTTACAGACCGCCCCTTTGTTCGATGATAGCCTTTCCGAACTTCTATCGGCGGTGGTATGACCGCCGGATGACATTCCAGAAAGGCAACATGAATGCCTTCAATATTATTAGATGCGCGCCGCAGGCCTTCTTGGCCGAAGAGGACGCACACAGGAGTCACATCATCATGCTGACCGGCGTTGTTCTACGTTCGGCCTCTCGTTCAGATTGGCATCACATAGCTGCGTTGCTCGAACGCTGCGGCTTACCGACCTCGGATACTTCAAACATTATCGAGAGCTTCCAGGTTGCGCTGTATGAAGGCCGCATTATTGGATGTGCGGCAGCGGAACATCACAGCTCGAGTGTTCTAATTCGCTCAGTAGCCGTGGAACCAGCTTACCGAGACAGAGGCATCGCAGGGTGTCTGGTTGAAACACTATTGATGCGGGCACGCGGCACAGAAGCACGAGATGCTTATCTCTTCTCCACGGTGGCTCCCGCTTACTTCGCTCGCTGGGGATTCTCGCTCGTCGCGGATGAAAAGGTGCCACTGGAGGTGAAGTCATCGCCCGCAGTCCAGCGCGCGGCACAAGCATCGGCGCTTGGCATGCGATGTGAGCTGCAATAGCGAGAGTGTCTCGTTGGATGCCAATTCAACGTTACTAGCCTGAGGTCCCGCTGACTACAGCCCCTGCAACATACTACCAGCGAGGATGGCAAGGCAAACTGGTCTTCGCTGTTCTTACGAGGGAGCTTTATCCCCCTTGTTTTTAGGCATCCAGCTTGCGCTTGCTTTGCCAGCCAATTTGGTCGACTGTAGGAACAGTCGCAGTCTGGGGGCTCATCTCAGCGTTGTCGCGACAATTCCTGCAATGCACGTACTGCTTTTCGACGTCTGACCTTCTTTTCTTTTTGAAGCCATTGCATGAACAGCTCGCGTGCCGGCGCGTACTCCGTGAGTGCAGGCAGTTCGGATATAGACGTTGACGCGACGACGACGTCGTTCAGCGCACCAAGCGCTCCCTGGAGCTGCGCGAGACGCGCAATGCGCTTACGGTCCACCTTCTTGAGTACAGGCGAGAAATATTCAAGCAGATAACGCAGCCGCTTAATCTGGATTCGAGTCTTGTGTAGTACAGCCAGGTTGCCATTCCTAGCACGGGGCACCAGCCTGTCGAGCCGGCGGGACGCCGCTTTGACACGTGCCCGAGCGAGTTCCACAATGGACTTGGACTCCTTGGTTTGGGCCACCGGAACTTGGTCGATAGCGGCCGTGAAGGCAGAAAGCAGCTGACCGTGCGCCGGGGAGCTGATGGCCATGCGGCTTTCCTCGCGAGCACTGTGCCTGATACCCTCGAGGGCCTCAAGGAATATCAGCGCGGATGGATGGCTCGACGGAACTGCGGCGCGCAGTAGGTCGTCAATGATGACATCCCAGTTCCGTGGAGCGCCAATTCGGTTTGCCATGTCCCCAAGTTGTTCTCGCCAATGCTTGGCGAGCCCCTCTGGAAGTAAGGCCTGATAGGCCCACAGGAGCGCTCGGAGCCTGCGGAGCGCGACCCTTAGTTCATGGCCAACCTCGGGGTCATTACTCACGAGATAGTCTGAGGAAGAATGCTCTAATGTCGCTACATCCGAAGATATCAGTCGAGGAAGAACGGTGAGCGCAGGGGCTCCCGGGTGTAACTCGGATGACGCTGGGCGACTAGCCATCGGCTTCCCCGAGGAGGGCTCAATTAAGGCGCACGGTGAGCGCCGAACCGAATTTGTAGTCTAGTCGCCTGAACGGCTACTCGAGGCACGGCATCCGGTGATGTACCTCACGTACCTTCGAGGGACGTCCGCGTGGCGCCTAAGATTTCTGGGGCGACGCGGTCGGAGCCGGCATGGTGGGCCGGGCTTGCTAAAAGATGGCGGCGAGCCGTATACGGCACATATTGGCGCTGTTCGTAGAGATTCTTGTGCGACGGCTCGTGTTGACTCGAACGCGAATAATGTCCGCCATGAGCGTCATATTGTTGCAATAACAGGGCCGTATGATTGGGCCAAATCGAGTCGCAGCTACAGAATTACTAACAATTCGTTGCGTATGAACCGTTGAGGTGGGCCATATGCCGACTTGATGCACGTCGACCAGACGTAACTCTGCAGAAGGCACGGATGCCGGAGAGCGTTCGGCTTCAGGTGCAAGTTAGGTGGACGTGATTATTGTCGCGGGGGTTGTCGGAGCCATCCACATTGGATGGCTCCTTTGTTTCGGTCGCGCCTTCTGTGAAGGGGACCCGGAGCGCTAGCTTAGGATTTTGCAGGGCGTCCTGTCTTGACTGCCTCGACTTGCGCAACAACGCTGAGTAGCCTCTTTTCCGAGAGGGCTTCGAGGGCCAGGAGTCCCGCCCTTAGCAGCTCACTCTTCTTCACCTGGACGCCACCAGCCAAGCACTTCCGCTTCAGCTCAGCCAACTTTCCATAGTCGTGCTCCGGCATGGTGAAACTATCCCGGACAACCTTCGGCTTCTTGGGTGGTTTGTCTGCCGGCGGTGCCGCACCATTGCTCGGCTTCTTTGCCTTCTTCGAGCTGGAAGCCCCTCCATCAGTCGCTGCTGCCGCGTCAGCCGAGACCTTCGTGGCAGAAGCCGCCTTCTTTCCAGGCTTGCCGGCGCGGAGCTTGCTATCGGCCACTTCCTCGCCCTTTGCGTCCGGTGCTAACGACGCGGCCGCCTTCTTCCCTGATTCGCCTGACATCAAATCCTCCATTCCTATGCATCCTCATTAATACAGTATATATAGTATTTACGATTTCGACTTCGGTGGTCCGGTCAGGCCCGGCTTGGCTTTGGGACTCCAAGGAAGGAAGTCACGTGGGCAGTTGTTCTAGTCGACCTTTGAATCACGTCTAGGCAAGTCATCAGTCGTTCTCCGGCCGCTGTCTCGCCGGAAACGTAATGCAGCGGTGCCATCCGGCCAGTCGGCCAGCCCCGCGCCTAATTGTGTCCCGCCAGAACTCGCTGGCATTGTGCTGCCCGGCAAAAAGCAGGCAACAGGGCAGCGAGGAGCCGAGCATGCGCAGAATTCACGCCCCACCCAGTCGGCTATCCGCCCTCGCGGCGCCGCTGACCTCCCCCTTCTTCCGCCCGATTGAGCCGAGTGAATCGAATGTGCAATCGGTCAAGGGACCAGCCTCCCGAAATCCGGGCACCAGTGCGCCAAAGTCCAATCGGGAGTTTTCCGACGCCGCCATCCGAACGAGCCGAAGCTTCTGGTAGCGGACGTGGCGAGGTTCAGTGCTGCCTTCGCCAACGAGCAACTTGTATTGCGGGACTAGCCGCTATCGCCGCCGGCCTGGTGCTCGTACGCATCGTGAGCCTGGTCGGAACCGGCCACTGAGCATGACCGGTTCCCAGGACAGCGGCTTGCACGCATCGTCGGCGTCGTGCGGCCTCACTCAGTTCACGTTCATCCCTTCGCACACACGTGACCTACGATGGTCCAGTGCAATGTTCATCGCCATGGTGGCAAGCACTCCGTGCGGCGCGGTGAACCACTCCCTTGCACCCACTGCGAACTACTGCGCAGCCTTCTGCGACGCCTGTTCGTCTGAAGGCCGCCTAGCACTAGCGACAGCGTCGGCGGATGCCTGAAGGCTACTCTCAGCAGCTCGCGTCATTTGCTTCGAGGCATTTCGCATACTTTCGAACAGCAAGTCGGTGGCCCTGACTGCGGCTTGCAATACAGGGCCTGGTGAACCGACCACTGCGGCATGACCGGTGCCGGAACTTCCCAATGTGCTCGGGGTTGAAGGCACCACCTCTGCGTCGGGCCGCGCTACTACGTGCTCGGCGACACCTGTGCATATCTAGCCGCTGCGACTCCACGGGCCGCAGTCCACGGCGCCAAAAAAATCCGCATATGCGATTCGGTACTAAGTAAGCATTAACCGAAAAAGGACTGCCTATTTCCCGCTTTACTGATAAAGGGCCGACATTCGCTCCCGAAGTTGACTAGAGTAGTTATCCGTCTCGAGCGGCAGCGCACAGTTCGGGAAGCCGTCCCCGGAGCAGTGCTGCCGCAGACGTCACATCAAATCGATAACACGCGCATGAATAGGCACTAGTGCAGTCAGACGCGCAAGAAGAGAGTGGAAAGGGGAGTGATGAGAACAGAGGACCAAGACCATGTGGTTGCGAGAATCGCGGTCGACATGGGATTCCCTCCAGAGGTTGTCAGGGAATCCTACATTGCCGCTCTCGCGGAGCTAAGTGCGGATGCCAGTGTTCATATTTATCTACCGTTATTTGCCGCGAAGCGCACAATAGCTCGGCTTCGCAGTGCGAAATCCGAGTCTGCAAATCAAACTCACTCATCCAACCTGGATGCTGCTCGGGACGAGATTCTTTCTGGCGCTCAAGTGGCATTCGCAGCCACCCCGAACGACTGCTCACACCCCCGGCCGCGACAGACACGACAACAGCAAGGGGCAGTTTTGGCCTAAGTGGTGCAGCTGTCGTGCCCAGCGCAGCGGATAGGGTGGGAAATGGCATGTACGAATTGCCGAACAATCGGGGGGCTCTTGATGCTGCACCGCGTAGGCTAGTGGGGAACGCGAGCCGCCCCACGTCGACGGAATTCGCTCAAAGTTTTCGTGGCGCCATGAATTCAATGCTGACATCTTTCGTCTCGCCGATGGCGTACTGTTCAGCCAATTCCTCCCAAACACGCTCAGCCTCACCATCGAAACAGGGCCAGCCTGACAACAAATACCACCGGCCGCTTGAGGTCACGCCGACGCGTGCTCCAATATCGAAGGTCTGGATAGCGCTGCTCACGCGGCCCTCTTGGTTCTCAACGCAGTACCCCACGAAATGCCGGTAGCCCAGCATTGTTTCGCGGACCCGCCAGCGCTCAAGCGTTACGAGCGGTTGTACGTCGATAGGCGCAACGGTACTAAAAAACATGATGTTTCAACTATTGAAGCCAAAAGGTCCCCATCTAAAGTCGCTCGGCAATCTTTTACGAGGGCACGTTCCACAAGCTCAAGACTGAGCCACTACCTTCGGGTAGCGATATCCTAGGTCGCCCTCTTAAATCAAGTGCGAAGATTGTTTTTAAGCGGCTCGTTGCAGACATAGAAATTTCTTTCAGACCTCTTTGCCTCGCGTTTTGCAGCTGCGGCCAAGGTTGCAATGGTGTCAGCATCGACGCCTGCGCCCTGCCTAACTGGGACGACACCGACCGCGATTGACACGAAGCCGTAGAAACAAAGATTCCCGTGCCGGTCCTCACTCTGTATGCCACCTGCCTCGATATCGGCTGGTTTGTAAAGCTGCACTGCGTTTTCATCAAACTTTTTCATTGCTGCGCGGATGCGACTCTCCCAGTCGTCGCTTTGAAAGAGAATAAGAAAATCATCCCCTCCCACGTGCCCCAGGAAATCCTTTTGAGGGTCGCAGGCTTTGGCAAGGGTCGTGGCAGAAAGCTTTAGCATTTCGTCGCCCTGCCAATAGCCATATACGTCGTTGAACGGCTTAAAGCTATTGAGGTCGCAGTAGCAGGCATGAAAAGGAGCCTCGCTCTCAACGAGTCGCTTGATGTGAGCGTCGATTGGCATGTTGCCCGGCAGGAAGGTCAGGGGATTCGCATAGCGCGCGGCCTCGATGCGGACTTCTGTTACCGCTCGAACCAGGTCTTCGCCCGTCGCAATACCTACATACTGGCCCTGCTCGACGATGACTAGGCCGTCAGCTAAGTAGCGTTGGTCCTGGGCAGTCAAGAGATGCTCCAGCTGCTCCAGCGTGGCACTCTTCTCCACTACGACCGGGGATTCGTTGGCGAACTCCATGCAGCTCTTCTTACCGTAGAGTTCTCTGTGATAGGGAAGTGAATACGCGTCAGCAAAATTGCGACGATTAATCATACCCAATGGTCGTCCGTCTTTGACCACAGCGAGCGCGTGAAGCCTCGGATGCCTTGTAAATATATCGAGAACATCGTTGTTCCGAGTTTCCGGCGAAACGCTCGGCGCACTAATCAGCAGCCTGCTCGCAGAGAATGCACGAGGTGCTAGCCTCACTGCTTCGGGAAATACCGCGATGGAATCAGCGCGAACCACAGCTAATGCTTTCGCTTGGAGGGCGACGGGGGGAACAGCGCTTGGCTTGCCCAAAATGAAGCCTTGCGCATAGGTGATACCGATATCCCGACATACCATCAGGTCCTCCACCGTCTCGATACCTTCCGCTATCAGTTTGGTGTGTTCTACCTTTGCAAGCCCATGCAGATGACGCAGGACTTGGAGAAGGAAAGCTGACCTGGCTACACCGTCAACAATTGAGCGGTCAATCTTGATGTAGTCCGGCCGCAACGCAATCCAGAGGCCAAGATTCGCATTTCCTGTGCCATAGTCATCCAGTGCAAATTTGGCCCCCGCCTCGCGCATGATGCGGAGGGAAGCTACAAGGGACGACAAGGGCCGGGGGTCGGCTTGCTCTGTAAGCTCGATGACGATTCGTTCAACGGGAAATTGCATTGCCCCAAGGAACGCTCGCACATCGTCTTCGCAGCTAACGATTTCCCTGATGGCCTCGGCACTAAAATTCAGGAAAAGCTTTCCTGGTAGTTGCGCCTTTGCGAATGTGCCTACACTGAGCCTGCCCGCGAAACGCTCAAGTTGAACCATGCAGTTCTCACGCTGCGCTTGGTCAAAGAGGGCCGAAGGGCATTCCAGCGCCGACCCTTCCGGACCACGAATCAATGCCTCATAGCCCAGTATCTCTCCAGAGGAAAGGGTTCCGATGGGCTGGAACACTACATGTAGCAGCTGCTTCTCAATACAGTCGGCAATTGACGGGGTCATTTCTAAAATCACGAAAATGAGCCGCTGGAACGACTCCTGCCTTGCAAATTCGATGGCCGATAGCAAGCGTGGTGAAGGGGCGGAAGGTAGCTCCTCCTGCCAAAGCCTTCCTTGACTAACTCAGGCATCCGCGAGCGAACCATGCACCAAACTCTCTCCGCTAACGGGCAGAAGGTCGAGGAAGCTTTCCTCGATATGAGCCACCATGGACGGAGTGGCCTTCCCCCGCATTATCTGGAGAAACTCTTCGAGGGCTTGTTTGATAGATGCCAAGTCCGTCGCCTCAAGGAGACGCGTCTTGAAAGGGTTCCCTGTTGCGCCAAGCGTCCTCTCCGTTATATCCATTAGATACATCCGGGCTGCGGCAAGCGAGCGCTTCTGCACAGCCGCTTTCGGCGCAATGGATGCTGGCTCTTCACCTAGTGATTGAGCAGCAGTTGCATTGGTGGGCTCGGCAACAGGCCTGATGAATCCCCCTTGCAACAACTGGCGCAGCGTATCGGCATCAAGCCCAAGCTGCTCTGCACGGGCGAGAAGGTCCTGCGAGTCGGTCTGGCCATCCACCATGATAAGAAGCGCTCGGCTGCGACGGTCAAGCGTTCCATTTCGCCCGGTAATTTCCTGCCGACCGGCTTCTGTCTTCTCCAACCGCCCAACAATGCCTTCCATCGCGCCCCCTCCCCACGGGTCGCGGCCAAGCTAAGACGCGCGCATTACACGAGTGTGACAAGCCGATAACACGCACACAACGCTCAGGGGATGCTGTCGGACCGGGTGACTAGCGGCATGACTCGAGCCAGAAGCAGCTCCAGGAGGTCATGAAGAGCGCGTCACAATTGTTACATTCAATTTTGATACGCTCGGTTCAAATTTGACTGAGACTGATGAATGGCAGGACGACCATTGGAGTTCGACCGGGACGAGGCGCTGGGGTGTGCTGTGGACGCGTTCTGGTGCCACGGCTATGAAGGGCTTTCGACCACGGTCCTGGCAGAAGAAATGGGCGTGTCGAAGTCCTCGCTATACAACTCATTTGGGACGAAGCGGGAACTGCTGCTCGAGGCCGTCGCTGCATACGCCGATGCGAGGGCGGCAGCCATCCGGCAGATAGCCGCCTCGCCCGAATTGCTCAGCCAGATGCGCGCGCTGCTGCTTGATATCGCGCATAACAATGACGGCGGCATGGGTTGCCTTCTGGTCAATACGGCCGCTGAACTTGGTCTACATGACTTCGGCGTACGGCAACTTCTGCAGTCCAGCTTTCAGTCGGTTGCCGACGCATTCGAGCTGCTCGTGATTGCGGGGCAGCGGTCTGGAGAATTCAAGCGGGACCTCGACTCGACCAAAGCCGCACTCATGCTTGTTACCACTATCGCCGGATTGCGCGTACTCGCGAAGGCAGGAGTACCGGCTCACCAGCTCGCCACCGCCATCGAGCATTCCATGGCTTTCATTGCCGCCTGATATTTGCAAAACGCCCTGGTCGGCAAACCGATTAGCCCAGCCACGTTTACAATGCGAAGGCCAGCGCGTCTGCGTTGTCGGACGCCTCGCGGGGGCGTTACGGCATCATCAGGCACCTTCATTCCAGATTTCCAGGTAGTACCCATGCGACCCCGTCATGCAACCGAGGCAGACCTGCCCGATGTGGAAGCTTTGCTTCGGTCATGCTCACTGCCCGCTAGCGGAATACGCAGCCAGGCGGTGCAATTTCATGTCAGCCGCGACAAAAGCGGCCTCCTTGGATGTGCCGGCATAGAGGAATTTGATGGCAGTGTTGGCCTGCTGCGGGGGCTCGCAGTCGCTGAGCGCGCAAGGCGCGCGGGGCTAGCCGCCTTGCTGGTTTCCGCGCTGGTCGCAGATGTCCGCTTGCGCGGCATCGATACCCTGATTGTCGGAACTACGGTGGCAGCCGGCTATTTCTCCCACCTTGGATTCACGCCTGCTGACCGTGCCGCCATCCCACCGGAATTACTGGCCTCCCGTGAATTCGCTAACACCAGTATCAGTGAAACGACTCTACTGAAAGCTGAGCTCTAACTACGCGTACCTGTCAAGGGAATGGGACACGGCCAGCAACGATTCCATAAAACGAGCCTGACCGAGGATTCAAGACGGTGCAATTATTCCGTTGTGCCCAATTCTGGGCTGCCTTAAACACCTCCGGCTCCCGCTGACCCCAATCACTTTTCATCAGGGGCTCGGCGTCCTGTTCCGTCGTAGGATACACGGCTGCTTGGTGCAGAGGCGCCCGGCTCCGAGTTCCCGGGATGGTAATGGTACGAATCGTTACATGCATTTCATCGAGTCTGCTGGGATGTTCGCAGCGATTATGTTGGCAACCAGATGACGCTACTATGACGACCGTAGTGACAGAAAAACCCACCTGCGGCGCGAAGAACCTTGAGAAACACGTACTTTGAACTGTGACAGGAGGACAACTGTCAGGCTAGTCGGGTTAGTACGAACTTGGAGGTACCCAAGTGTGAGAGACCTGAGTCAAATCACAAGTCATGCAGATAGGTGATTGGCTAGCATGCCGCTGATAAGCCTTGGAAGCTTGCACCTCATTTGGTAGTGCACAACGCGGCGTCAGCAAGAATCCGTGCCGACTAAAGAAACTCGCGCAAAACGTTGACAGAATCACGGCCAGCCGACAGCCCCCAGCTCGCGCTCTCATTAGAGTGGCTTGAACCAGATGTGATGCGATTCCCCGCTCACGGTATTCGGGGAGCACGGCAACCGGCCCCACAACCGCTATGTGGCCGCGATGTTCGACGCCAGCGCATCCTGCAATGACCTTCTCTGCCAGGGCAATGTGGAACGTTGTCCCGACCGGGTCAACCTCGGCGGCGTCCAACCCGGTCTGCTCCAGGAGCCGGACCACGAACCCCCACTCCCCTGTCACCGCCGCACGAATCGAAATGTCTCTCTTCATGATTCCTCCCGCGACGGTGCGCGATGAGACTAACTGTCTGGCGGCCAGCGGAGCTCCGCGATAGCCACACCGCCACGCGTCCTTCCTGGCGGGGGGCGTTGACCTGGCTGCCCCCGCCAGATTGAGCCATCCCTTCATGACGGCTGCTAGCGCGTCAACGACAATCACAGCCACAGGCGAAAAAATGGCCGGCATCGCTGCCGGCCAAACGTCCTTGAGCCCAGTGACAAGTCAAGGTCGATATGAGCTGTCATTGGCACGCGCGAAGGGCGTGCCGCAAGGTAAATTAGAAGCGGTGGCGCACGCCGACCATGGCGCCGGTCTGGTTCTGACCCGGCAACGTATTGGCCGTGCCAGTCACCCCGAAGGTCCCATTGCCCTTGTTGTTCACGTAACCGAGCAGCAGGTACGCGTCGGTGCGCTTGGAAAAGGCATAGTCAGCGTTCAGCACGAACATCCACGAATCCTTGCTGTCAGTGCGGGCGTCGGTATAGTAAGCCGCGCCAGTCAGGGTGAATACCGGAGTGAACTTGTACAGCGCGCCAAGCCAGTACAGGTTGTCGTGACGGGCCGTACCGGTGGTCACTTCGTCGCGCATCCAGCGGTAGCCGGCAAACGCCTTGGCATCACCAATAGCATACGAGGCGCCAACCGCAGCACGCTTCGCGGTGAGGTCTGCAGAAGCAAGGGTGCTGCCCTGGAACTGGTCATAAGCGACGCCCACCGAGAACGGGCCGTTCGCGTAGGCCAGGCCACCGCCAAAGTTGGTGCCGACCTTGAAGTGGCCCGGCACTTCGCCACCTAGGCCTGAATTGACATCGCGGCCGAAACTGTAGAAGCCGGTTGCAGTCAGACCACCGAACTTGCCGGTGTACTTGATTGCGTTGTCGGCACGGCCGTTAAATTGGTTGTCGACCGAATTCAGCGAGTACATCGGGCCCACCGCCATCGGGTCGTAGGCCCCGAACAGGTCGTACAGCGCGTTTTGCTGACGACCGAGCGTGACGGCGCCGAAATCGCCTTGCAGGCCAACATAGGCCTGGCGCCCAAACAGGCGACCACCTTGGGCGGATTTGCCGGTATCGATATCGAAACCGCTTTCCAGCACGAAGATGCCTTTCAGGTTGTTGCCAAGGTCCTCGACCCCACGCAGACCCCAGCGCGAGCCTGAAAGACCGCCGGAGGTCACGCCGACCACCGAGCCGCTTCCGTTAGCGCCACCGTTTACGTGGCTTTGGAAAATGATGCCGGCATCAGCGATGCCGTAGAGCGTCACGTTAGACGACGATTGGGCAAAGGCGGCGCCGGACATGGCGCAAGCTGCGACTGCCACTGCGAAGAGAGCTTTTTTCACTGTCGATTCCAGTTTCTTTTTGAGTAAATGGTCCTGGCGGTGGCGTCACGGCCTGCAAACGAGCCGATTGCGCCTACCGACGCGGTCGCGAGATAGTGCGACAGGAATATGACAGGAAGAAGTAAACAATTATGCCGAAGAATAGATAATTATTTCACGACCACGAACAATCGCATCTTGGCCCTCATTGGGTACGCCGCCACCTCCGCGCACCGCTGCCGAGTTCGGTCGCAGTCGCGTCTGCGCGCCGGCGTGGCAAGCAATTGCCGAACGTCGGCCAGAGACTGAAGACCTCAATGCCTCGACTGGGACTGGCTTGCTCAATAAATGAGCACTATCGTCTCAGACGTACTGCCGCTTTTCTACGGCGATGCGCGCGGCTGTCGGCGAAGTGCAATATTTCTTGCCTAAACTCCCAAGGGAGGGGCATGGCTGATACTTCTCCAACTGGGGTGACAAATTTTTGACGAAATTCGTGTCGGCGTGCCCCTAACGATTCCCTTGGCTTTGTGCGGCATCCGTTACCAGCAATTCTCCAAAGGCTTCGACTGGCACAGGTAATTCTGGAAATGCAAACTCCGCGAAGGCTCTCGTGTGACACGTGTTCCTTGGCCGCAGCGCCTTTACTTAACCAACGGTCTGCGTCGTCTGCCGACGAGTGGCGGTGCAGGATTACTCTGCTTCGCCGCCAGGCGTCGCAGGACGACGTTTTCGCGTGACCACGCGAGGCGCCTGCGCTTCTTTGTCGGGGACTTCATCTCGCGCGGTACGCATTCTGGAGCCCGACTGACGCGCCGTCCCTTGGAACTGAATAGTCGATATCGCGCTCTTGTAAATGGCCTGCATGCCGCCGGACGCGCTCAGTACCACCACGAACCGGTCGAACGATGCAATTAACCCGACAAGCCTGACGCCATTGACCAGGTACACCTCGACAGGCTTCCGCTCCTTGCGCGTGGTATTCAGGAATTCGTTTTGCGGAGAGGATTGTTCAGGCTGCGTGAATGACTCGTCAGGCGCAGGCGATGTTGCCCGGCTTAGGCTTACACTGCTCCCTTGTCAGCGGGGCCAAACAAGACGACATGCAAAGCCAGGTATTAGATGCGGGAGAGGCCTTTCGCCTGGGCCGCTGCAGTTCGCTACTCTGCCCCAGTGCGTCACCGTTTGGTCGAGACGAGGCGCATGAGTTCAACGACTTTGCCTTCGGCTCTTGCGAAGGCGTCACGTTCTTCTAATGCCGCCCGCCCAGCACGAAGCACTGTTTGGACGGTTCCGACGAGCGTGTGGTGCCGGACGAGCACAAAGCCCTGGTATTTGCCACCGGCAAGACGCTCTGTATAGGCCTTGAAATCGTGATACCCAACTCGTCGAAAGCTCTCCATGCTCCCCTCAAGGCGACGGGGGAAATAGTAGCATCTGGGCGCTCAGTGCTCGGTAGTACTACTCTATGGCATCCACCCTAAATCTGCTCAGCCAAATAATGCCGGTAGGCGTATTCCACATCCGCATCTGCGTCCGATGAGCGTCAAGGGCGTTGTCCCGACATGTCTTCCCCGGCAAGCGCGTGGCCGAATGCGCGGACACAGACCGAGGACGCGAACTGCTCCAGGCGGACCATGCTTCCCCTGCCACGCGCCGCTCGACGGTATCCTACGCCTTTCACTGGCGACCGTTCCAGACCGCGAATCAGCGCATCAAAGGCCGCGCATAGACGCCGTTACAAGTCGTAACGGCTGTATATGTCCACAAATATTTTTCACCCAGCAGCGGCATAGAGTAGGAAGTGAGTTGAGGGGAGTATCACCATGCGCAAGTTCTACTCCATCTGCATATTGGCTGCTGGCGCGACCCTGGCATCTGGCACCGCTGAAGCGCACGTGGATGTCGGGTTGGCGATTGGGGTACCATGGCCGGCGGTAGTCGTTTCCCCGCCCCCGGCTTACTATGAGCCGCCCCCGGTTGTTTACTACGAGCCAGTGCCCGTCTATGTCGAACCGCGACCAGTTGTCGTTACGCCTGGGTATTACGGCAACTGGCAACAGCAGCAATGGAGAGAACGGCGCTGGCGGGAACTCCAATGGCGTGTCCATCATCGGGACTGGCGACGTTGGCATGATGCCAATGACGACTAAGAGAGATGCAGTCCGCTTAGAAGTGAGCGTCATGCGAGAAAAGCCGGCTTATGCCGGCTTTTTAGTGGGGCACGAAATCACATGCCGGCACCGGCCTCGCACTTCTTCAAAAATGACGCTTTAGCAGCCCCTGCAAGCGGCTTACCGTCTTTCCCCACGGCCTTGGCTTCGCAAGCGGCAGCCTTGTTACCAGCTTCGCATTTCTTTATGAAGGAGGCCTTAGCTGCTCCGGATAGCGGTTTGCCATCTTTGCTAACAGCTTGCGCTTCGCAGTTTGAAGAAGCTGCAGCGGGCGTTGCAGGCTTGGCGGCGGCAGCGGGCTCAGCCTTTTGCGCGTAAGCAACACCTGTTGAAAGCAACATTGCAACGGCTACTGCACAATATCTTCTCATCACGATACCTCCTCAAGGTGCGAGGCAGATTGCCCCCGACGTTATGAACGTTGGGAAAGCACTATCGTTGACAGCACTCCCGCATCACACAAACAGCCATTGCTCGCGTTACAGACTATTACAAGCCCCCTCCCGCGAGCCGGTAGAGTTACGCCCAATTCGCCTTGTGGATGACATGAAACAACTTGCAATCGTTGGCGCACTTGGCGGTGCGATGCTGGCTATCAGTCTTCCAGCCCAAGCGCATGTGAACGTCGACATCGGCATCGGAGTGCCGGGCGTCGTCTATGCCGAGCCCGCTCCCGTCTATGCACCCCCGCCGGTATATGTCGCGCCGCAACCTGTCTACGTTCCCCGGCCCGTGGTCGTGGCGCCTGCCCCCGTCTACGCTCCTTACTGGCGCGGGCGCGGGCGCGACGATGACGATGACGACCAAGGCGAGCGCCGTTGGCGCAGGCGCGGCCACCGAGAGCACTGGGACCACGGTCGGCACGGACGGGACGACTAAAGGCGGAGCCGCCTGCGAAGCAAGGCTGGAGGTCTACCAACTCCTGCTACAGGCAGGGCCGGTTGGAAGGTCAGCGGACACATCGCCGAGATAACCAACATCCCGGCATCCACAGTCTCTTTTCATTCAAAAGAGCTGGCGCGCGCGGACCTGGCTACATCGAGACAGGAAAGCAGGCTCGTTATACAAAGGCGCTGCTTATCGCTGCCGGGGACGATGATTTTTCACCCCCTGAGCTGGAATTGCCCGAAGAGGTAAGTCTGTCTGCCGATTTCGTGCGGAGGCTTGGTAGTCGAAAGTCGAAGCAGCCCGTCGACTAGCCCAACAGGTGTCCCTCCGCACGCAGTTGTGCGCCCCTCTCAGGCCTCGGCAATCAGGAATTTCGCCCGATTCTTACCCAGCCACGCTGGCGCGCGACCGCGTCCCGACCAAGTCGCGCCAGTCTTCGGGTCTTGATACTTCGGCGGCAGCGACGCCTTTTCCTTGGCTACGGCCTTCCCCTTCGCAGCACCGCCCGCCGGTCGCCCACGGCGACGCTTCGTCGCAATGTCGTCAACGGTCAACTCGTACTCTGCCATCAGAGTGCGGATTTTCTCGATGACACCAGAGATTTCGGTCGCACGCATCTCCACGAGCTTTGCTTCCAGCGCTTCTTTTTCTGCGACGAGTTGCTTATAGGTAGCCATTTTCTCCTCCAGTAATGTGTACGGCGCAATCCTAAATTATTTCTTTTTATGGCGCCACCTGTTTCGCATTACGCAAAAGTTTGAATAGCACCACTCCAATCAACTCGCCGAGCTAGTCTCAGCAAAGACGACCGTTCCTCCGCTTACAATGTTGCTCTGCAATATGTGGCTAGGACCAAGTTCGAGTCACGCGCCTTGTTTGAAGTGGACTGGTACGCCTGAGTTCGCTGAAAGATACGTTGGAGGACAGAATGGCGACAGCTCGAGCTGGCACCAAAGAGGAGGCACTGAGGCTCCTGGAAACGGACGGAGTAACGGTGGTGGAACTGGACTATGAGTCAGGTTGGCAAGACGCCATCGAGCTCGGCCGCCTTGGCGACAAGCGCGGAATACGTATTGAGTATCGCGGGCACGAGAACATTGCCGTCAGCTCGCCGGCAGCGTTGGTCGCCGGCCTGTCACGACCAAAGACGACGTTCCGGCAGCGGAATTTGTACTGCCAGTTTGAGCTCAGCAGCTTGCCAGCAAGTGAGCTAGAGAGCCTGGAGGCAAAGGCGGCAAGGCTGGGGGACTACATCCTCGCGGGGCGCCTGATGAGGGAGGTGGATGCAGAGTGGACTGAGTAAGCCCGTTGCGGCCTGCCTCATCGGCATTGGTCACCTTCAGTTCAGAGGGATTTGGCGACAGGAACCCAGATGTACCCACCCAAGGCATCGCCGTATGTGCGCGCCTCTCCCGTCAGCACATACTGGGCCGTCAGAGCACATAGAGCAGCATCGACAGCGTCAATTGACTTCAACATCTTTGTGTCAATTCCCAGCCCTTCTAGAAGCTGTCTACGCTGAGTGGACTTCAGCTTCGCAGATGCAGCATCCCTGCCGAGTAACGCACAGGTTATGGCATATGGGAACGTCTCGAAGCTTATGCGTCCTCCGGTATATGCTCTGCCCATCAGTAGCGGATACGTCGATGAGAGCGCTTGGTACACGCGTTCGCCGTTGAACATCCATCCATAGAAATTCGCAGTGTTCGAGAGAGCTAGTTCCCACGTAGGGGTTGAGAACGAGCTGATTCTCGCTTGCGCGAGTTCCTTTTCGGCCAAGCGAGCGCCATTCCCGGTCCTCCACTGACAAGGCGCATCAACGCCGACTGCCATGACGCCATGCTCGGCACAAACCTGCACAAAATCCTCTGGCTTTCTACTGTTGATGCTGCACAGAATCGACGTCCCTTGGAGGACGACCAAGTGGCAGCCTTTCTTGTCCCCACCCACATCGATGCCAGCAACGACACTCATCGACGGAGCTTCAGTCATTGTAGACGAGCGATTGCATCGGCATTACCAGCTAGGCTTCCGGAGTGCGCTAGGTAAGCTATTCATGCTAGCGACAGGTGCACTGCCTTGAAGTACTTTGTAACCGCCGCAGCCTTGGACGCAAATTCACTAGGCCGCTCCGCTACTTCCGCACCGACAAACGTACCGGCACAGTAGCCGTCGTACCGGAGTTCAACTCCGTGGGCAGCCCTTAGAATGTCCGCTGCGTCTCGCAAGCAATCCTCGATGCTGCTGCCATTGCCGGAGTCGAGCGTCGGCGGACCGCCGCCATCAGCCTCGGCGGCCCACTCGTACAGAGCGACGTCAAGCTTCTCGACGCGCAGCACAATAAAGAAGAACTGTCCGCCGCTCATATTCGAACATACTTCCAAGTTTTTAGACCCAGAGCCTGAGCCGCGAGCTTAGCCGTTTCCTTGTCGCCAAAGAGCGGGACTTGCTTTAGGTCAAGCTTGTCCAGGAGTTCAAACTGCCCAGGCTCCAGATTGCGGTCGTACTTGAACTTGTACCACCGCACGGTATCGTCGGTAGTGGCTAAGATGTACGTCATTCTCCCCCCCATGGGTGACTAGTTAGTGTAGAGGTCCATGAGCAAGCCTTCCACAAGACCGCTCCAACTCAAAAGCCTGTTCCCGCCGGATGCATTTATGCTAAAGCCAGCCCCTACCATTATGTGGCATGACCACGGCTGAGCGCGTCTCGTATTCGATTTAGATGAACACCATTGGAAACATTTTCGATGAGCTGCTTAGTTCATGCAGCTTGTTATTGTCTTTATCCCTTCTCAATGTTCGTAAGGCGCGCATCTAAGTTGAAAGCTATGTCTCCATCCCAGTCGTGTAGCAGTCAGTATCGGGTTGGGCGAGTATGAGTCGCACGGGGACGCCGTGCTTGTTGTGTCAGCACCCAATGGTCATCGCCTCAGTCCAACAGGCGCCATCTTCTGGGGCGGGATGTCTGGGCTCATCAGTTGGACGTCCATTTTCTCGTCTCTGACACTCCAGTTCCGCCAATAGATTACGGCAAGCGGAAGCAGAGATATGATTTTCTTTCGCGCGAAAATAGAGCTTTCGTCGCAACGGATTACTGGACTTCTGGTGTACTTCGTATTGGCCTGCAGCGCCCATTGGCACTTGCAACTGGAACTCAGCCAACAACATGGAATGGGCATAGTCGTGTGCAACTACGCCGGTATCGAGAGCTGCCAAGCCGTACTCAATACGAGCATCTTCGGCTCGCGTCAATGATTTCAGCACCGAACAGGCGAGGCATTCGGCCATGGGAGATGAGCGAGCATTGCAGGCAGAGAGGAATGCTCGCAGCAGTGACGCATCGTCCCCGATGACTCGACCGACAGGGTTAGCATTGCGCTCTACAGCCCAAGGATTTCCACACAGAACAAACCAACTTCCATCTTCTACGAGGCCCAGGAAGGAAGTGAAGGTTTCGCCGGTCAGTACGGAAGCGAGCGCGGAAGCAAGTTCCTCGGAGGAGCGCCCATGGGTAGACTCTTGCCGTGCTAGGGAAAGCAGAGAATTCCAACTGTCTGCTCCGGGAATCGCCCCCAAGCTGCGGACAATCTCACTCGGGTAGGAAAATCTCGACCACTCCACGAGGTACTCGCTCAACGGTTTTCCGAGAAGGGAGCTTGGCCTCACATAGTAGAAGAGCTGATTAAGCTCCAACATTACGTACCGCGTAGATTCGTGGGGCCACTTCTCCATACCTGTTTCCGCGTAGACAAGCTCCATCAACCGAACTACTGCAGGCTCTTCAATATAGGTGCCTTGCCGCACCAGCGCCTTCAAAGCGCCGACAACTCCGTAGACATCCGAGAATCCAGCTGCTAACGCTTGAGTGACCGGCGAGAGCGCTACAGGACTTGGGATGTTGGCTAGTGTGCCAATCCATACCTGTATGCGGTAGGCTGCTTGCTTACAGTTCCACTTAGCGCCGGCTTCGGTTTGCTCAGCCTGCATCTGTTGCACCAGTGTATTTAGCTTGGATGCGAGTGCCTGGGCGACAGCGTCAGTAACCTCCTGAAAGCTATCGTCCGGTTGCAGCAGGACGCGACTGACTGCCCGCCGTTGTTCCCCGGCCCGAATGTCCGACCCAAAACCGCTCTGCCAGCTAGTGTCCGTCAGCGCCCACGGCCCACGTACGATGCGCGCCATCGCTGGTAGAACAAGCTCGCTTGCAAAGGGGTGGTCGAGTAGTTCAAGAAGACCCTTCAACGCCCCGAAGCCCCAGTTCCCCAACGCCTCAATTAGGTAGTTTCCGTGATAGGGATTCGTCGGGCGTGGCCCGCTGGGCCTCTCAGCCCACGCAGTAACTATGTCATTGAACTTGACCCACGCATCCAGGTACAACAGAGAGACGTCAAGTAACAGCTGTTCAAACTCTCCAGGTGAGACCTTGCTGGCGATATAGCAGAGCAAGATTGGAACCTTGCATTGAGGCACGGACTCGGGAATGGCAGACTTGCCCAAGAATGACGAGATTAGGCTTCGCACATTATCAGTGGACGGCAACCATGACACTCTCTGCCGCGCAGAATCTCCATTGCGCCCAATTCGGGTGACAACAAGCTCGAGCAACTCGCTACTCACCTCGTATGAAGCGTCCAAACCGAGCGCGGTCACTACGCCCATTATGTCCTCACCCGGTGCGTTTGCCAGCAAATGGCCGAGCTCCCGTCCTCGTTCCCTTTCGCTGTGCTCCAAGTCCCCGCGACGGTCCTCGCAGTGCCTCAACCATGCTTGTACGCTTCTCTGTGTTTGCTCCCGGGTGGCCAGCGGCCCCAAGGCCTCCACGTTTAGGGTCACCTTTTCTGCTTGCTGGAGTTGCTTCCATGCAGACTCGAAGATGGCTGCACGCGTCTCAGCTGGAGCATTGCCAACCAACTCGCAGGCCCAGGTTGGTGCCGTTCGACCAGATAGCACGAGTTCTTTGGCCAGCTCCATGAGCCTATCTGGGGCATGTTTCTTGGCAAGCTGCAGAAGGGTATCATCTACGATGCCACGCTCTGTGTCGCCCAGCCGTGCCAAGATTGCGTCCATAGCTGTTGCGGCGAACTCATCCGGATAAACTCTGGCAAGCAGCAGCTTAAGACTATCTGTCCCACCGCTAACAGCTAGAGATTTCAATCGGCCCCGGACATCCTCACCGCCAACCCCTTGCTCCAGTGCGTACTCAACGACGCCAAGCATTCCATGCTCAGCTTGAACATCCATGGGAGCGGCAAGCCAAGCTTGCAGTGCCGCATCAGAAGCGGGAAAGTTCCATCCCAGCGAGAGGATTGCAGCCGCTCTTTCGTTAGCTTGAGCGGCATCGCTGTTAGCAATTCCTAATAGGAAGTTGTAGCTTTCCGGGCTCCGTGCAACCTCATGCATGAACTCGATTCGACGCTCAACCGGCCACGTCGATATACGGTGCTCCGCATTGTTTCCAAGCTGGGACAGCAAGATGCGGTCAGAATTCATGCGATAGGTGCTAAGCCGAAGCTGCATATCTTCGCTTTCCAACAAAGACCATAGCCTGCCGGCGAATGCGATGAAGCGGGTTGCAATCATGCAGCCTGTGCCGTAGGTTGACACCGCTGGGAGCGGTGAATCGCAGAGCTTTTTGACGCCTGCAATCAGGTCTGCGTACAACCCTGGGTCATCACATTCGGAAAGTGAGCATCCTCCGGCCAGGTCACACGCGAGCCCGAAATCGACTGCAAGTGCCGTGCGCACTAGATTAATCCGCCCTTTTGGCGAGCCCTCAACATCGCCCAACTTGCCACAGACTAGTATCAGTGCGTCAGTCCAAGAAGGCTGGTTTGCGGCCTCCTTCAACCACGGTTCGTCCGGATTATCGGCGGATTCGCACGCTCTCAGCAGCACAGAGGCAGTGAAATACTCTTGAAATCGTTGATGTGCAAATCGAATGACCCCTTCGTCAATGTGCAAGAGGTGGTGACGGCTCAGTGCCTCGAGAACGTCTGTCGGTTCGGGTGGCGTTTCGACATGCCCTTTACTGCGCAGTCGTTGTCCCGCATCTGCGATAACGGGCAGTACGAAATGCCGCAGCTCGGTAGTATCCTGTCCCTGCGTCAGCTTGCAGGCGATAGCCTCCAGGAAATGACGATGAAATCCGCGAAGCGGTGGTTCGCCGAGCAGAAGATGGCGCTGGCCGTCCCCTTCAAACGCATCTATGGCGGCACCTAAGAGGTCATACACACTCGATGACGCCACCTCACCCTTCCTCGCTTGAGCAATCAGGCCCTTCAGAATAAGAGGGCTCCTCGCCGCATACCTTAAGGGATTGTCTTGTGAGAGGCGCTCTATCAAGCCTTCCGCCGAGGCCGTCTCCAACTCTGCGCGAATGACAGCTGACTGCCCTTGCCAAGTTAAGCCCTGCGCATGAACCATCGTTGGGTTCCGAAGATTCGGGCTGTCGCTCCTAGAACGAGTTACTACAACAATGTTGAGTCGCTGGGCAGCAGCCATCAACTGGCCGATTCGGCCAAGACAGTCGACTTTATGCGCAGGCGGAATTTCATTCCATCCGTTTAGCAGGATGGTCACTAGTCCCAGTTCGGCAAGTTTTGCCAACTCACTCGCGGTCACCTCATGTAGGCGAGCTGCAGACCCATTGGCGATGTAATCAAGTATGTCCGAATTGCTTCGAGCCCAGAGAGACGCATCGACGTACAGTGGAATCCGTTTGTCTTTGCCATCTAGCAAGAACTTCGCCAATTCCAAGAGGAAGGTCGTCTTGCCGATGCCGCCCTCGCCAAACAGCATGACATTCCCGCCCGTGCGTACCAAGTGGCAGATAGTTGCAAGTCCAGCTGCCTTGGATTGGCTCTCCTCGGAAGAATGCGAAGTATCCCCGGGTTCAAGAATGGATAGCACGAGTGGAGCAACCAAACCAGGCACCGCCCAAGTTATCCTACCGGTCTCGAGGAGGCTTGTCGCGAGAGCACCACCGCGCGCCAAATCGGCATCGCCGGGAAAAGGCAATGGCCGCAACTGTTTGGAGATTGCATCGGCTGCCGCCGCGCTTGTTGCACCGAGAGCTAGCTGCAGTGCAGCGCGGCCTCTGTCCGTCGCCTGCAGTTGACCACAAACATAGTCAACGGCTAGATTTATGGACCCCAATGCGGTCTTCTTTGCTTCCCCAGTATCAAGCTCGTAGCTTTCAGCCAGTTCATCTAACTGATTACTCTCAAGCTGGTTACTTCCGCCCAATCTGGCAAGCAGGAGTTCCGATATTCTCTTGGCAGTGTCCCTGCGCTTGAGCCAACCCTTATAGGCTTCGCTCCCCGACGCCGAGCTCGACTCCCGAGCAAGACGCTCAAGCTCAGTCGCGACCAGCGCCGCCAGGGTTGCTTTTGCCGTCAAGTCTCCCCCAGCAATAGCCTTTTGAGCTGCGCGTTTCCGTGCATACCATTCCTTCGCTCCATTCCACCCGTACTGGCCCAGCTTCGTCGCCGCCAGCTTCTTGAGTGCTAGTATGTCAAAGGCCATTTGGTCGTGAATCCGCGCTAGAAACTGCCATTGGGACCGTCGTCGTGACGTCTTGGAAGCCCAAGTGTGTTGAGCTTTGCGACAGGGGCCAGACCTTCCAGTGGCCGCCTATTGTCACTCCATTTTACAACCCGCGATTTGCCAGTGGTCGCGGCGGTTTGCTTGCGCGGATGCGCAAGCGTCCTGACGGAACTGCGTGAATGGACGCCACCCCGGGGTCCAATAGCCCCCGCCGAGCTTGCCTTCCTGCTCAGCCTTGACCCAGTTGGAAATCGACTACCCTGGCACCCCTAACGCCGCAGCCGCTGCCGCAACGCTCTGCCCGGCCTTGACCAGCCGAACCGCTTCCAGCTTGAATCGAGCGTGTAGCGCGCCCGCTTCGTCTTGCTCATCTTCTTGACTCTCCTTGCTTGAGTTTAAACGCTCAGCAAGGGATTCGTTTTTCGGGGGCAAGCCCAGGCCTGCTGCCGGTCAACATTGCGACCGGCACAAATTTGGTGTCCTCAACGAAGCCAGCACCGCCTAGCAATTGCCTGTTGGGAGAAGGCGACTCTACAGGAATAGAAAAATAAAAGTAAATTTTAGCTTTTCTATTAGCTTTTCTATTCAAGCAGCCCCCTTTCTTATCGACTAGCATCCCGACCGGGACCGGGTTGCTCACAAACTTCCTTAGCGTTTTGCTGCGGAAGCCAGGACGCTTTGAAAACGTTGCAAAATCCATAAACCGCCCTAGCATTCGCTTCATGACCATGAGCGGTTCCTGAAAGAGGGGCGCGAGCAAGGCAGCGATGCGAGATACGCTTTGGCTCACCAATCAGTTTCGGCTTCCATATTGGATTTTCATGTTCTCAAAAGGGGGGGAGTAAGTGCTGCGCTACGTCACCATTGCCAAATTCTCGGAGGAATCCGGTTTTTCGGAGCATGCGATACGAACGAAGATTTCTCGCGGCGTTTGGCTTGAGGGTGAGGTATGGCGCTGGGCGGGTGGACGGCAACTGATTGACGTAGAGGGGTGCGTATTCCGGTGAATGTGACCGCCGATTCCGGCATCGTGACCACTGATTCCGTTTTATCGTGACCGCTGTGGCCCCGCAGTTTCCGGCTGATTGTGACCGGCCATTCCGGCGTCGTGACCGGTGATGGGTTGAGGGTGTTGCGCGGGGACGGATTCTACTCTGCCAAGCTAAGCAGTGTGGCTGCCGCTGGATGTCGTGCTCGTTTTTTGAGCAGACTTTCTGAGCGAATCGCCCGCCAGCGTGATGCGGTGAATGCGGTGCATCAGACGATCGAGGATCGCATCGGCGATGGTGGGATCGCCGATCCAGCCATGCCAGTGCTCGACGGGTAGCTGGCTGGTAATGAGTAGCCCACGGCTGCTGCCGCGATCGTCAATGAGTTCAAGCAGGTCATTGCGCGTGACCGCGTCCAGCGGCGCCACTGCCCAGTCGTCCAGCACGATCAGGTCAGTCTTGGCCATCTGCAGCAGCCATTTGCCGAAGCCACCGCTGCCATGCAGGATACGTAGCTCTTCGGCCAGCCTGGGCACGCGCAGATAAGCGACGGAATGCCCGCGGCGGCAGGCGTACTGCGCCAGCGCGCAGGCCAGCCAGGTCTTGCCGACGCCGGTCGGGCCACCGATCAGGACAGTATGTCCGGTTGTGATCCAGTCGGACAGCGCGAGACTGGTGACCTGTTTCCGATCAATGCCTCGGCCTGGACGGGCGTCAAGATCCTCGATCGTGGCGTGGGGGTACTTGAGGCGGGCACGCTGCAAGAGACGGGCAAGCTTGCGGTCATTGCGCCAGAGCAGTTCGCGGTCGATCAGCAGCGCCAGACGTTCCTCGAAGGCGAGCGCGCTGGCGCCGGGCTGGGCAAGCTGTTCTTCCAGGGCGGCGGCAAAGCCGTCGAGCTTGAGTGAGCGCAGTTGCGCGAGCGTGGTGTGGGTCATCATGAGATTGGGTTCCGGTTGTGAGCGCCAGGCAAGCAAGATCGGCTGCGGCCCAGCGGTAGCGGTGTGCGAGGGCCATTGAGGCGAATCGCGGGAGTTAGTGCTGCCTGGCAGACGGCGTTACTGGTAGTAGCTGGGGCCGCGCAGGTGTGCATGGTCGGGACTGACCCACTCGGCAGGAGGGGCTGTGGTCAGCCGATCGCGATCGGTTTCGAGCACGTTCTTGACGTGGCGGTACTGATAGGAGCCGAGCTCCAGCGCAATCGCACAGGCGGCTTCGAGGCGTTCCTTGCCATAGCGCTTGGCCAGGCTCAGCAACCCCAGACAGGCGCGGTAGCCGTGTTCAGGATGCTTGTGCTGCTCAAGCAGCCGGCGCACGACAGCACCGGTGGCGCCGCCGATCTGCTCGCCCCAGCGGATGAGTCGCTGCGGTGTCCACTCGAGGTGGGCGCGATGGGCGGCGGGCAGATGCTCGGGCACGGTGGTGAAGCCACCGGCGGCCGCGCGCGCATGGACAGCGACGCGCTGGCCACGGTGCAACAGTTCGACCGCATGAGCGGTAATGCGTGCATCAAGCATCTGGCCGACCAGTGCGTGCGGCACGCTGTAGCGATGCTTCTGGATCTCGATGTGATGGTCGATATGGACCTTGACGGTGCGGAACCTGGCGATCTCGTAAGGGACCGCCGGCAAGGGGCGGAGTGCCGGCGCATCCAGGGCCGCGAAGGCACTGGCACGGCTGCCTGGCAGCTTCTGGAAGGGGCGCTCATTGAGTGCGGGCAGCAACGCCGCAATCGCGCGGTCGACCGCATGCACGGTCTCGAAACGCTGATGGCGCAGTCGTGCGAGGATCCAACGCTCTACGATCTGCACTGCCACCTCAACCTTCGCTTTGTCCTGCGGGCGCCGTGCACGGGCAGGTAGCACCGAGGTGCCGTAATGGCGCGCGAAGTCGAGCACCGTCTCGTTAGCGCGCGGCTCATAACGGTCGGCGTTGGCAATCAAGGCGCGCGGGTTGTCTGGGACGATCAGTTCTGGGCTGCCGCCGATAAAGCTCAGGGCACGCACCATCGAGCCGATCCAGTCCACCATCGTCTCGCGCGGCGTGGCGCAGGCGAATGTGTAGCTGGACGCGCCGAGAGCCGCAACAAACACATGGGCGCGGCCGCCGTCGGCCACAGCGATGGTCGGCCCGGCATAGTCAACGAACAGCTTCTCACCGGCCTTGTGGGTCTGCCGCATCGAGCGCTTCAGGCTTTTTGCCCAGGCGTGGTAGCGCTCGCAGAATTGCGTGTGGCGATAGGTCTTGCCGCCGGGATGGGCCTCAACATATTCCTGCCACAGCAGGGTCAGCGTGACGCCCTTGCGCCGCAGTTCCTGGTGGATGCGGGCATAGTCCGGCGGCACATAGGCGCTGGCGCGTGCGCTGGGCAGCAGGTGCGCGGCAATCGCTGTTTCATCGAGATCGCGTAGCTGCTCCCATGTCATGCCGGCCTCAGCGGCCAGTGACACATACTTGGACACCACGCCCTTGGAAACTTGCAGCGCCGCGGCAATGCTGGCGTGCGACAGTTTGGACTCGTGCTTGAGTCGTAACACGTCTTTGATCATGCGTATCGTCATGGGCGGCTTGGGCATCGCTTCTCCGTGCAAAAACGCAGAAGGTTATCCACAGCCTGGGTTGAACAATACGCAACATCCCCACCCGGACCATCGCCAGCAGGACACCACCATATCAGCGGTGAGATGCCTCTCCGGCGGCCCGGTCACGATCGCCGGAACGGCTGGTCACGATAAACCGGAAATGCCGGTCACGATGCCGGAATCCGCGGTCACGATAATCCGGAATGACCGGTCACGATCGGCCGGAATACGCAAGAGGGGTACGAAAAATGGGTCGAGACGGGCGGGGAGTTACGGCGGTTTCGAAGAGCAGTATCCAAATCGCATTTACCTACCGGGGGGTAGTTTGCCGGGAGCGATTGCCAATCAAGCCCAGCCGGGCAGGCCTCAAGGAAGCGGAGAACATCCGGGCCGAGATTCTTCTTCACATCGCGCGAGGTGTCTTCAACTACGCCAAGAGATTTCCGGACTCTCCGCGAGCGCGTACGTTCGCGGAGTACCAGGGAGATACGCAGTCCATGGCGGACTATCTGGTGGCGTGGCTGGAGCGGCAGAAGAACCACCTCAAGGCTAGCACCGTGGAGGGCTACAGAGAAATCCTCGGGCGCCTCGTCATCCCTCGGTTCGGCAAGCTCAAGCTGACCGAATTGACGCGCACCGCGTTCCGGGGCTGGTTCGACAAGATGACGTGCGGAAACAAGCGACTTGCCAATATCCAGAGCGTCATCCGCAAGGCGCTAACCGACGCAGTACAGGACGGCTTGATTGAGTCGAATCCGCTCTACGGCTACAGATACAGGAAAGCGGAACCGCCCAAGGAGGACGACGACGTGGACCCGTTCGATGCCGAGGAGCAGCAGGCCATCATTGCCGCTGCTCCAGAGCAGGCCGGAAACATGTTCGAGTTCGCATTCTGGACCGGCCTACGCACCTCGGAGCTTGTGGCCGAGCAGTGGTCCGACGTGGACTGGCGCAAGGGCGAGGTCATTGTTCGTCGCGCGAAAACCTCGGCAGCGGAGGTAGCCGAAGACACCAAGACCAAGTCTGGTCGCAGAGCGGTAAAGCTGTTGGGGCCTGCCCTTGCGGCGCTGGAGGCACAGAAGCCGTACACGTTTCTGGCCAACAAGGAGATATGGCATGACCCGCGATATAACAAGCCGTGGGTCGGCGACGCCGCTATCCGTGTCGTGTGGACGAGCACCCTGCGCCGTGCAAAGGTCCGGTACCGCAAACCTTATCAAACCCGGCACACATACGCCTCGATGATGCTCTCTGCGGGTGAACATCCGATGTGGGTGGCGAAGCAGATAGGCCACTCGAGCCCGGACTTCACGATGCGCGTGTATGGTCGCTGGATACCGAGCGCCGACCCTGATGCGGGTGGTAAAGCAGTGGCGAAGTTTGCTGCGAAGAGCCTGCGATTGTCGTGCGATTCGAAGCCGAAAATAGCCAAAAACGGCTAAATAAATCGCAGCACCGAAACGCTAACCGCTTGATTTACAAGGAAATTCTGGCGGAGAGAGGGGGATTCGAACCCCCGATAGGCTATTAACCTATACACGCTTTCCAGGCGTGCGACTTAAACCACTCATCCATCTCTCCGGGAAGTCGGAGATTATAGCAGAGTTGTCTGGCGAATCCAGTGCTTCGTCGCCGTATCTAGCCTTATGCAACAGCCACCCCCCCTACCCCTTGCGCAGGTAGCTCACCAGCCGGTCGATCACGGGCGCATTGCGTGGCGTCAGCAGGCTGACGATGATGGCCACGGCGAAGCCAGCGGGCACGCCGAAGGCGCCGGAGGCGATCGGGTCGACGCCGAACCAGCGGTTGCCGAAGATGCCAGTCATGCGGGTGAAGAACGGGTAGTTGACGATGATGTAGTAGACCGCCATGCCCAGCCCGGCGGCCATGCCGGCGACGGCGCCGGCGGCGGTGGTGCGGCGCCAGAAGATGCCAAGGACCAGTACCGGGAAGAAACTGGAGGCGGCCAGCGAGAACGCGGCGCCGACCAGGAACAGGATATTGCCTGGGCGCAACGATGTGACGTAAGAGGCAAAAAGCGCCACGCCCAGCAACACGATCTTGGCGGTGGAGACGCGCCGCTGGTGGCTCGCCTGGCGGTCGACCATGTGATAGAAGACGTCGTGCGAGAGCGCATTGGCGATGGTCAGCAGCAGGCCGTCGGCGGTGGACAGCGCCGCGGCCAGGGCGCCGGCGGCGATCAGGCCGGAGATCACGTATGGCAGGCCGGCGATTTCCGGGGCGGCCAGCACGATCATGTCTGGCTGGAGCAGGATCTCGGCCCATTGCACTATGCCGTCGCCGTTGACATCGCGGATGCCGAACACCGGTGGATCGACCTTGCGCCATTGCACCACCCACTGCGGCAATTCGGCGTAGGAGGTACCCACCAGGTGCTGGAAAAACTCGTACTTCACCAGCGCAGCGAGCGTCGGCGCGGACACGTACAGCAAGGCGATGAAGAACACGGCCCAGGCCACGGAGTTGCGCGTTTCCTTGACCGACGGCGTCGTGTAGAGCCGCGTCAGGATGTGCGGCAGGCTGGCGGTGCCGACCATCAGGCAGAACACCAGCAAGACAAAATTCAGCCGCTTGGTCTTGCGCTCCTGCTCCGATGCCGCGGGATAGGGCTCGGTCGATGACAGCGAATGGCGGCTGCGGGCCAGCGCGTCGGCCCGCTGCTGGTTCCACTGCTGCTGTGCCGCCGCGGGGTCGCGCGGGAATTCCAGCCGTTCGCGCTCCAGCGACTTGATCTCGCGCAGCGGGGCATTGCGCGTGCGCAGGTCCTGCAGGCGCGCGTCGAGCGCGTCGCGCTCCTGGGCAAAGGAATCGGGCAGCCGGGCGATGCGCTCCTGCAGCAGGATGGCCTGCTGCCGGTAGTACTCGCGCACGGCCTGCTCGGCCGGCTCGCGCTCCAGTTGCTGCTCGCGCGCGTCGAGTTGCGACAGCAGCGTGCCGTAGCTGAGCTGCGGCAGCGCTTCGTGGTGATGCTTCCAGGCGATCATTGATACCGTGACCAGGAAGGCCACGATCATCATGATGTACTGCGCCACCTGCGTCCATGTGACCGCGCGCATGCCGCCAAGAAAGGAGCACACCAGGATGCCGGCCAGCCCGAAGAAGATGCCGACGGCAAACTCCACGCCGATAAAGCGCGTCACCACCAGCCCCACGCCCTGGATCTGCGCCACCAGGTAGACGAAGGAGCAGAGCGAAGCCGCCAGCACCGCAATCGCGCGCACTGGCAGGTTGCCGCCCGACTTGCCGTTGCCGTAGCGCGCTGCGAGGAAATCGGGAATGGTGTAGCCACCGTACTTGCGCAGGTATGGCGCCAGCAGGAAGGCCACCAGGCAATAGCCGCCGGTCCAGCCCATCACATAAGCCAGCCCTTCGTAGCCCGAGGCAAACAGGATGCCGGCCAGGCCGATGAAGGACGCCGCGCTCATCCAGTCTGCGGCAATCGCCATGCCGTTGAACAGCGCCGGCACGCGCCGCGATGCGACGTAATACTCGTTGAGGTCAGAGGTGCGGCAGATCAGGCCGATGCAGGCATAGATCGCGATGGTGATGAAGAGGAAGACGTAGCCGAGCCACAGCGCATCGGCGTTGGAGCGTTCCAGCAGCCCCATCATGCCAACGAAGCCGAACAACCCTAGCGTGAACAGGCCGTAGTACAACAGCAACCGTCGGCGAAAGCGCGACTGGGCTTCAGGCATGGGGGACGGTCCGTGGTCGGTGGGGGGCTATCGCAACAAACCCGCCGGCGCGGGAACGCGGCGGCGGGTTCAAGGGCTCGATCGGGCCGAAGCTAGACGATCACTGCGCCTGCTTGAGCTGCTCCAGGATCGCCGGATTCTCCAGCGTCGAGGTGTCCTGCGTGATCTCCTCTCCCTTGGCCAGCGACCGCAGCAGGCGCCGCATGATCTTGCCCGAGCGCGTCTTGGGCAGGTTATCGCCAAAGCGGATGTCCTTGGGCTTGGCGATCGGACCGATCTCCTTGCCGACCCAGTTGCGCAGTTCCGTCGCGATCTTGACGGCCTCTTCGCCAGTCGGACGCGAACGCTTGAGCACGACGAAGGCGCAGATGGCCTCGCCGGTCATGTCGTCGGGGCGGCCCACCACGGCGGCTTCGGCCACCAGCGGGTTGGACACCAGTGCCGACTCGATCTCCATCGTCCCCATGCGGTGGCCCGACACGTTCAGTACGTCGTCGATGCGGCCCATGATGGTGAAGTAGCCGGTGTCCTTGTCGCGGATCGAGCCGTCGCCGGCCAGGTAGAGCTTGCCGCCGAGCTCTTCGGGGAAGTAGCTCTTCCTGAAGCGCTCCGGATCGCCCCAGATGGTGCGGATCATGGCCGGCCACGGGCGCTTGACCACCAGGATGCCGCCGTTGCCGTTGGGCACGTCATGGCCGGTCTCGTCGACGATGGCGGCCATGATGCCCGGCAGCGGCAGCGTGCACGAGCCCGGCACCAGCGGCGTCGCGCCCGGCAGCGGCGTGATCATGTGGCCGCCGGTCTCGGTCTGCCAGAAGGTGTCGACGATCGGGCAGCGCTCGTTGCCGATGTTCTTGTAGTACCACATCCAGGCTTCCGGATTGATCGGCTCGCCCACGGTGCCGAGCAGGCGCAGGCTGGACAGGTCATATTGCTTCGGGTGGATCTTCTCGTCGGCCTCGGCGGCCTTGATCAGCGAGCGGATCGCGGTCGGCGCGGTGTAGAAGATGCTGACCTTGTGGCGCGCGATCATGTCCCAGAAGCGGCCGGCGTGCGGGTAGGTCGGCACGCCTTCGAACACCACCTGGGTGGCGCCGGCGGCCAGCGGGCCGTAGGCGATATAGGTGTGGCCGGTGACCCAGCCGATATCGGCGGTACACCAGAACAGGTCGTCGGGCTTGATGTCGAAGGTCCACTTCATCGTCATCAGCGCCCACAGCAGGTAGCCGCCGGTGCTGTGCTGCACGCCCTTGGGCTTGCCGGTGGAGCCGGAGGTGTAGAGCACGAACAGCGGGTGTTCAGCGCTGACGGGCTCGGCCGCGCAGGTATCCGGCTGGCCGGCGCAGACATCTTCCATCCAGCAGTCGCGGCCTTCCGTCCAGGCAACCTTGCCGCCGGTGCGGCGGTAGACGATTACGTTCTTGACGGCATCGCAGCCGCCCAGCGCCAGCGCATCGTCGGCAATCGCCTTCAGCGGCAGGGCCTTGCCGCCGCGCATCTGCTCGTCGGCAGTAATCAGCGCCACCGCGCCCACATCCACCAGCCGCTCCTGCAGCGACTTGGCCGAGAAGCCGCCGAACACGACCGAGTGCGTGGCGCCCAGGCGCGCGCAGGCCTGCATCGCGACCACGCCTTCGACCGACATCGGCATGTAGATCACCACGCGGTCGCCCTTCTTGACGCCGAGCGCCTTCAGGCCGTTGGCAAAGCGGCACACCTTGCCGTGCAGCTCGCGGTAGGTGACGCGGGTCACGGTGCCGTCGTCGGCCTCGAACACGATCGCGACCTTGTCGGCATTGCCGTTCTGCAGGTTGCGGTCCAGGCAGTTGTAAGAGGCGTTGAGTTCGCCGTCTTCGAACCACTTGTAGAACGGTGCGTTGCTTTCGTCCAGCACCTTGGTGAAGGGCTTGTTCCAGTGCAGCAACTCGCGCGCGTGGCGGGCCCAGAAGCCTTCATAGTCGCGCTCGGCTTCGTCGCACAGCGCCTGGTAGGCCTCCATGCTGGGGATCGCGGCTTGCCGGGCGAAGGTCTCGGGCGGGTTGAAGACGCGATGCTCTTGCATCACCGATTCGATGGTGGACATAGACTTGTCTCCTGATTTTGGACGGGCTTTGGCTGCCACGTTACGCCCGACGGCTTACTTAAACCTGACGGTAAAACCTGACGGTGGGCCTCGGGTGTGCATGCAACTTGTTGCAATGCAGCGGGAAAAGTCCACGCATGCGCCGGGAAAGTGCAGCCTTCTCCATTAGGCTAGCACAGCTATAATGCCGCGAGTTCCATACCTGAATGCGGCGCTTACCCTTGCCGCTCCCGCCGGCTCAGCATCTGCCGCGCCAAAGCGCCGCCGCGGCGCCCCGCCGGACGACCAAGGCCGTACCCGTGCCCGCCAATCCTTCACCATTCTCCCCGGTCTACGCCCTGTTCCTGATCGCCTCGATGGCGCTGGTCGGCAGCAACGTGGGCCTCGGCAAATCGATCATCGCCCATGTGCCGGTGCTGCTGTTCGCGCTGCTGCGCTTTGTCATTGCCATCGTCTGCCTGGCGCCCTGGTACCGGCCCGCGCGCATGCGCCGGGTCTCGCGCGGGGAATGGCTGAACCTGTTCCTGCAGGCGTTCTTCGGCACCTTCCTGTTTACACTGCTGATGCTCAATGGCGTGCGGCTGACCAGCGCCATGGCCGCTGGCGTGATCACCAGCACCATCCCAGCCACAGTGGCGATCCTGTCGTGGCTGATGCTGCGCGAGCGGCTGTCGCGGCGCACGGTGGCGTCGGTGCTGCTGGCGATGACCGGCATCGCGGTACTGAACATCGCCCGGGGCGATGCGCACGGTGCCGGCAGCGGCGGCCAGGCATGGCTGGGCAACCTGATGATCATGGGCGCGGTGGTATGCGAGTCGATCTACGTGATCCTGTCGCGCCGGCTCACGCAGACCCTGGCCGCGATCGAGATCTGCGCCTACACGCACCTGATCGGCGGGCTGCTGATGCTGCCGCTGGGGCTGGTCCCGCTGCTGAGCTTCGATGCCGCCACGGTGCCGTCGCAGACCTGGCTGATGGTGCTGTGGTATGCGCTCTCGGCCAGCGTGTTCTCGTTCTGGCTGTGGATGAAGGGCATCCGCCATGTGCCGGCGCAGCTGGCGGGGGTGTTCACCTCGGTGCTGCCGGTGGCGGCTGCCACCTACGGCATCGTCTTCCTGGGCGAGCAGCCGGGCTGGCCGCATGGGGTGGCGCTGGCGTGCGTGCTGGCCGGGATCGTGCTGGCCAGCTGGCCGGGGCGGATCGCGCGCGGCGCGTGGCGCGGCAAGGCGGCCGGCGCCGATCCTGGCGCCGCGGGTTGAGCCACGCCGGCGACTAACAGTAACCGTCTCCGGTTACGGTCGGTCACACGGCCCGGTCATCGGCGCTTGGTACAATCCACGCCGACTTTCAACTCGCCGACACCGCCCCGCCCATGGCTTCCAATCCAATGACCAGGCCGCAGACCATGCGGCCGATCCCGAGCATCATCTTCGCGTCGCGCTGGCTGCAGTTGCCGCTTTACCTGGGCCTGATCGTGGCCCAGGGCGTCTATGTCTACCACTTCCTGGTCGAAGTCTGGCACCTGCTCGCGCATGTGACCGAGTTCGACGAGAACAAGATCATGCTGGTGGTGCTGGGCCTGATCGACGTGGTGATGATCTCCAACCTGCTGATCATGGTGATCGTGGGCGGCTACGAAACCTTCGTCTCGCGGCTGGGCATCGACAACCACCCGGACGAGCCGGAATGGCTGGACCACGTCAACGCCGGCGTGCTAAAGGTCAAGCTGTCGATGGCGCTGATCGGGATTTCGTCGATCCACCTGCTCAAGACCTTCATCGATGCCGAGCAACGCACGACGCATACCATCATGTGGCAGGTGGCCATCCATATTGCCTTCCTGCTGTCGGCGGTCGCCATGGCCTGGGTGGATCGGATGGTGACGCACCCGGTCGGCGCACATGATAAGCACTAATCACATTAACGCACCATCGGACACCTAGTCCCAGCGAAACCGCGGCCATGTGCCGCGGTTTTTGCTTTTGGGCCCGCCCCGACGCAACCAGCGGCGTTTGCCGCACATCATCGACTGTGGACGGATGTATGCAGCCGGGCAGAGCGCCCCGGCTCAGTGTATGATTTCAGGCTGTGTTTCACCGCTGCCCTCCCCCCACAAAATGACTGTCATCAAGCAAGAAGACCTCATCCAGAGCGTCGCCGACTCCCTGCAGTACATCAGCTACTACCACCCGATGGACTACATCACCAGCCTGGGCCGCGCCTATGAGCTGGAGCAGAGCCCGGCGGCCAAGGACGCGATCGCGCAGATCCTGACCAACAGCCGCATGTGCGCCGAGGGCAAGCGCCCGATCTGCCAGGACACCGGCATCGTCACGATCTTCGTCAAGGTGGGGATGGACGTGCGCTGGGACGGCGCCACCATGGGCCTGACCGACATGATCAACGAGGGTGTGCGCCGCGGCTATACGCATCCCGACAACGTGCTGCGCGCGTCGATCGTCAGCCCGCCCGAAGGCGGCCGCAAGAACACCAAGGACAACACCCCGGCCGTGATCCACTACGAAGTGGTGCCGGGCAACACCGTCGACATCCAGGTCGCGGCCAAGGGCGGCGGCTCGGAGAACAAGTCCAAGTTCGTGATGCTGAACCCGTCCGACTCGATCGTCGACTGGGTGCTGAAGACCGTGCCGACCATGGGCGCCGGCTGGTGCCCGCCGGGCATGCTGGGCATCGGCATCGGCGGCACCGCCGAGAAGGCGATGGTGATGGCCAAGGAATCGCTGATGGAGTCCATCGACATCCAGGACATCATCGCCCGCGGCCCGAAGGACTGGGTCGAGGAACTGCGCGTCGAGCTGTACGAGAAGGTCAACGCGCTCGGCATCGGCGCGCAGGGCCTGGGCGGCCTGGCCACAGTGCTGGACGTCAAGATCATGGCCTGCCCGACGCACGCGGCGTCCAAGCCGGTCGCGATGATCCCGAACTGTGCCGCCACCCGCCACGTGCACTTCACGCTGGACGGCAGCGGCCCGGCCAAGCTGGAAGCGCCTGACCTGTCGCAATGGCCGAAGGTCGAGTGGGCACCGAACACCGAGACCTCCAAGCGCGTCGACCTGAACACGCTGACGCCGGAAGAAGTCGCCTCGTGGAAGCCGGGCCAGACCCTGCTGCTCAACGGCAAGATGCTGACCGGCCGCGACGCCGCGCACAAGCGCATCGCCGACATGCTGGCCAAGGGCGAGAAGCTGCCGGTGGACTTCAAGAACCGCGTGATCTACTACGTCGGCCCGGTCGATCCGGTGCGCGACGAGGCCGTTGGCCCGGCCGGCCCCACCACCGCCACGCGCATGGACAAGTTCACCGAGATGATGCTGGCCGAAACCGGCCTGATCTCGATGATCGGCAAGGCCGAGCGCGGCCCGGTGGCGATCGAGGCCATCAAGAAGCACAAGTCGGCCTACCTGATGGCCGTGGGCGGCGCCGCCTACCTGGTGGCCAAGGCGATCAAGGAGGCCAAGGTGGTCGGCTTCGAAGACCTCGGCATGGAAGCGATCTACGAGTTCGACGTCAAGGACATGCCGGTGACGGTTGCGGTGGACAGCGAAGGCACCTCGGTGCACAAGACCGGCCCCGCCGAATGGCAGGCCAAGATTGGCAAGATCCCGGTCGCCGCGCTGTAAGCCTGGCAAGACGGTAGAATCTGCAGTCGCGCTCGAAAAAAGAGCCGGGTTCCGACCCGGCTCTTTTCTACCTTGTTTCTTGTCGTCCCTGCCCCCCGTGAACCCCGCACCCATCGGCGTCTTCGATTCCGGCCTCGGCGGCCTGTCCGTGCTGCGCGAGATCCGCGCGCTGCTGCCCCATGAGTCGCTGCTGTACCTGGCGGATTCAAAATACGCCCCCTATGGCGAGAAACCCGAGGCCTTTGTCGAGGCGCGCACGCTGCAGGCCTGTGAATGGCTGCTCGGCCAGGGTTGCAAGGCGCTGGTGATCGCCTGCAATACCGCCACCATGCATGCGGTGCAGACGCTGCGCGAGCGGCTGACGGTGCCGATCATCGGCGTCGAGCCGGGCCTGAAGCCGGCTGCCGCCGCCAGCCGCAGCAAGGTGGTGGGCGTGCTGGCCACCGCCAATACCCTCAAGAGCGCCAAGTTCGCGCGGCTGCTGACATCGCTGGAAGGCGAAAGCCGCTTCCTGTGCGAGGCGGGCCTGGGACTGGTGTCGTTGATCGAACAAGGCGAGACCGACGGCCCGGCCGTGCGCCAGCGCCTGGACGCCTACCTGACGCCAATGCTGGAGGCCGGCGCCGACACGCTGGTGCTGGGCTGCACCCACTACCCTTTTCTCTCCGGCGCGATCCGGGCGATGGTTGGCGACCAGCTGGCACTGGTCGACACCGGCAGCGCCATTGCGCGCCAGCTGGCACGCAAGCTGGCCGAACACAAGCTCGCCGCCGCGCCCGATGCCACCCCGCACGACCGCTTTGCCTCCACCAAGGACGCCGCGCACCTGCGCGCGATGGCAGCCACGCTGCTGCAGGTGGAAGCAGATGCGGAAACGGTGGTGATCGAGCCGGCGCCGGCGCTCTGACCGGCGCCCTTAGAACCCATTTCATAATGAAGAAGGGGCGCGAAGGCTGCTGCCGGGCCGCAGGGCTAGGCGTGGCCGACGCCGCGTGGTTATTCCACGCAAGGAGGCCGCAACAACGCCATGCGGCCCGGCAGCAGCCTTCCCTTCGGGTTCAAGCCAGGCGCGGCGCATGCGTCGTTACGGGCCTTGACCTTGGAATCACCAAGGCCGGCGGCCCGCGCCTAGCCTGCGCCGCGCCTGGCTTGAACGCGTCCCCTTCTTCATTATGAAATGGGTTCTTACTGCAGGAAGCCCAGTGGCCGGTGCTCCCGCACCTCGGGCTTGATCGCGTGTTCCTGGCGCAGCTGCGCCAGGAACTCATCCGGCGTCAGCGCCTCGCCCAACAGCACGCACTGGCGCTTGACCGTGGCGAAGTCGCCAGGCGTCAGGCAATCCATCATATCCAGCTCACGGCGCATGCTGTCGGTCAGGCCGGCGGCGTCGCCGTCAAGCGCCTCGTCGACAAACATCGCCACGCGCTGCGCGGGCTTGAGCGCCAGGAAGCGGATCTTGAACGAGAAGCGGCGCAGCGCGGCCTCGTCGATGCGGTCGAACAGGTTGGTGGTGCAGATAAAGATGCCGTTGAAGCGCTCCATGCCCTGCAGCATCTCGTTGACCTCGGAGATCTCATAGTTGCGCACCGCCTGCTGGCGGCTCTGCATGAAGCTGTCGGCCTCGTCCAGCAGCAGCACCGCCCCATCCTCTTCGGCGCGCGCGAACATGGCGGCGATCTGCTGCTCGGTCTCGCCCACATATTTGCTCATCAGGTCGGAGGCGCGGCGGATCATCAGCGGCAGGTCCAGCTCGGCCGCGATATGCTCGGCCAGCGCGGTCTTGCCAGTGCCGGGCGGGCCGTAGAAGCACAGCGTGCCGCGCTGGCGCACGCGCAGCGCGTCGACGATCTTGACCACCTCGTAGCGGGTTTCCAGGTGGAGGTTCTCCAGCCGGTAGTGCGTGACCACCGGCCGCGCCTCGGCCTCGGGGCGCAGTCCCATGGCGCGGTCGGCGTGTTCCAGCTGGCGCAGGATCAGCGCCTCCACCGGCTCTTCCACGTCGGGCCGTGCCAGCTCGACGAAGCGCGCGGCCGACTGTACCTGCGCCGGCGTCAGCGTCTTGCGCCCGGCCAGCCCGGTGATGAAGGCATCGCTGACATCCAGCCCGCCCAGGTGCTTGCGGATGATGTTCTCGCGCACCAGCGGCGGCGGGATCTTCAGCTCCAGGTGGAACTGGAAACGGCGCAGGTAGGCCGGGTCGATCTGCCGGATCGAGTTGGAGATCCAGATCACCGGCACCGGGTTCTGCTCGAGCGTCTGGTTGACCCAGGCCTTGCCGTTCACCGATGCGCGCGTGTCTTCCTGGCCGAACAGGCTCATCAGCTCGCGTGCGCTGCCGGGGAAGACGTCTTCCACCTCGTCGAACAGCAGCGCGGTATGGGCACGCCCGCGCAGGAAGGCCTGCGACACCTGCAGCGAGCGGTAGCGGTCCTTGCCCGACAGGCTGTTGCCGTCGCGGTCCAGGCAGTCGACTTCGTACAACTCGCAACCAGCCTCGCGCGCCAGCAGCCGCGCAAACTCAGTCTTGCCGGTGCCGGGCGGGCCATAGATCAGCACGTTGACGCCGCTGGCGTGCTGGCGCGTGGCATTGCTCAGCAGCGCGCACAGGTAGCGCGCGTCGGTCTCGACATGGGGATAGTCGGCAGTGGTCAGCGTGGGCGGCGCGGCCGGGCGGGTGAAGACCGCCATCATCTCGGCCTCATTGGCGTAATTGCCCAGCAGCACGTGCAGCAGCCGGTCAGACAGCCGCATCAGGTCGCCCAGGTCGGTCACGCTGTTTTCCGGCAGCGGCTGCTCGATCAGGTTCAGCGTCTCCAGCCGCGAGCCGGGCCGCAGCGAGGCGGCCACGTCGGCCGCGCCGGCGCCGGTCAGCCCGGCCAGGATCTGGAACGCTTCCTGGCTGTGCGCCACCTTGCAGTCGACCATCACCGCGCGCAGGTCGCGCTTGTACTTGGCCAGCGCCGCGTACAGCAGCAGCTTGCGCTCGTGCTCGGGCAGGTCCAGCACATGGCTGAGCATGTCGATATTGCGCACCAGCAGCACGCGCTCGCCTTCCAGGCGCTGGGCAATGGCCGCGGCCGACGCGTCGAACACGGCGAACATGTCCTTGGCGTGGTGCTTGACGTACTCGTCCAGGTAATAGAACAGCGCGCTTTCATCGAAAGCGCTGTTCCACTGGCCGTGGCGGTCCAGGAATTCCTCAGGGGTCAGGCGGGCGGTGCCCTTCCAGGCGGGCATGTCGGCGCAGCGCGCGGCCAGGAAGCGCTGCACGCGCAGCACCACGCCATACGGCCAAACCATCTCCTGCGCGCTGACGGTCAGGACATCGTTGATATTGCTGCGCAGGTTGAAGCGCGGGCCCAGTGCGCAGACCACGCGCAGCGCAAACTGGGCGCACATCCAGTCCAATGCCGAACTGGACGATGTGCCAGGCATGGAGCGCAGAATCGTCGATCGGTCATCTTCAGCAAAACGTGTGAAGTCCATGGACGGGTCCCCGAGCGCGCTGTGCGCGATGGCGGGGCCGCGACCGGCGCACCGCCATGTCTGCAGTTTCTTCCTATGCTAGCGCGCTTTGGTGCCAACCGCGCATGCCTGTGCGCAACGGGCACCGGCGATTGTGGCCTGGGGCACCGAAGCGCAGCAAAGTGCCAGAGCGCGCCAGCGCGCGTGCACCACTGCATCACCTCCCGAAATGCTGCCTGGACTTGCCGGTATAACGTGCCGGGGCAGAAAATTCCAGTTGCGACGCACAAATCACAACAAATAAGAATCATTATCGTTTATACTGGCCAGCTGACACGCTGCCCCAGAGTGGCGCTCCCACGGCAACCCAGTTGAAGGAGCGTTTATCATGGAATTGCTGCTTAGCCTGCTGGTCGGTTGCGGCATCTCGCTGATACTGTTTTATCGCAAGTGACGGCGCACAGCGCCGCTGCAGTGCCACCGCTGGCAGACTTTTGTTGTTGACACATGTTCGACCAACGCTTCCTCAAGATTACGCTCGCCGTACTGCTGTTCCACGTCGGCCTGCTCTACCTGATCCAAAGCGGCCTGGGCCGCAAGCTGACCGAGGCGGTGATCTCGCCGGAAATCGTCGCGCGCATCATCCCGCTGGAGCCTCCCAAGCAGGAAGCCCCGCCGGAGCCGCCCAAACCCACGCCCAAGCAGGAAACCCCGCCCAAGCAGGTGAAGGTGACCACGCCCAAGCCCACCCCGCCGCAGCCCAAGCCAACCCCACAGCCGGTAGCCAGCCTGCCGCCGACGCCAAACGCGCCCGAGGCCCCGCCCGCGCCGCCAGCACCCCCGGCACCGGCCGCTGAGCCCGCCCCGGCACCGGTATCCGCCGCGCCGCGCGCAGTCGGCATCGGCGAAATCCAGTGCACGCCGCCGCAACCGAAGTATCCTTCCCAGTCACGCCGCATGGGCGAGACCGGCAAGGCCGTGGTGCGCCTGACCACCGACGAAAGCGGCAAGGTTGTGAAGACTTCCGTCGTATCCTCGAGCGGTTCGTCGCGCCTGGACCAGGCCGCAGTGGAAGCCGTGCAGTCCATGCGCTGCAAACCTTACATGGACAACGGTCGCGCCGTCGCCGTCACGGCGCAGCAGCCGATCGGCTTCGAACTGAACTGACCGCCCCAGACTTCCGATCTCTGATCTGACTTAAACCAAGCGAACTCACCAGGAACCAACACATGCAGGACCTCGGACTCTCCCACCTCTGGACGCAAGGCGACTTCGTCATGCGTGCGACCGCGATCATTCTGCTGATCATGTCGCTCGCCTCATGGATCGTGATCCTTACCAAGGCGTGGGATCTGGTGCGCCTGAAGAAGATGGCGCACGGCGCGGAAAAGCGCTTCTGGCACTCGGACGATTTCGACCACGCGCTCGAAACCCTGGGCGCCAGCGATGCCAACCCGTTCCGCACGCTGGCCATCGCCGGCAAGGAAGCCGCCCAGCACCATCGCGCCAGCCAGCCGCAACTGCACGACGTGATGGACATCTCCGACTGGCTGACCCGCTCGCTCAAGAGCTCCATCGATGATTCGGTGGCGCACATGCAGTCGGGCCTGGCAGTGCTGGCCTCGGTGGGCTCGACTGCACCGTTCGTCGGCCTGTTCGGCACCGTGTGGGGCATCTACCACGCGCTGATCGGCATCGGCGCCTCGGGCGTGCCGACCATCGACAAGGTTGCCGGCCCCGTAGGCGAGGCGCTGATCATGACCGCCTTCGGCCTGGCCGTGGCGATTCCCGCCGTGCTGGGCTATAACGCCCTTACCCGCGGCAACAAGTCGGTGATCTCGAAGCTCAACCGCTTTGCCCACGACCTGCACGCCTACTTCGTCACCGGCGCGCGCGTGCGCCCCACCGGCGCCCGCACCGAAGACGGCACCGTGCGCCTGGCCGCGGCACAGCGCTAAACCGCTAGCAAGGAAGTCATCATGGCATTCGGTACTCTCGACAGCGACGACGACGAGGTGATGAGCGAGATCAACATGACGCCGCTGGTCGACGTCATGCTGGTGCTGCTGATCATCTTCATCATCACTATCCCCGTGATCAACCACGCGGTGAAGATCGACCTGCCGCGCGCCACCAACACCCCGAACGAACCGAAGCCGCAGAGCATCAACGTCTCGATCGACGCGAGCGGCAAGGTCTTCTGGAACCAGGTGGAAGTGGACCAGGCCACGCTGGAAAGCAATATCGCGCTGGCAGCGCAGCAGCAGCCGCAGCCTGAGCTGCACCTGCGCGCGGACCGCGAGGTGCGCTACGAGCGCGTGGCCGAAGTCATGGCCGCCGCGCAGCACGGCGGCCTGGGCAAGATCGGCTTTATCACCGAACCCAAGCAGTAAGCGGGCGCCACCAGGCGCTCCGGAACGACAAAGGGCACCTCAGGGTGCCCTTTGTCGTTGATGCCGCCGATTCATGCGACCAGCCTGCGCTGCGTCGTCCCCGCGGCCCCTTCCCCCGCCGCTCATGGTCGTTCCGCGAATCTTGGTCGGAAGCTATTGTAATGATAACAATTCTCATTTAATATCTTTCCGTCGACTGCGCCATGACCGGCGCGCCCTTATTGCAGAACGGAGCCAGAAGATGAGCACACTTTCCCTGCCGCTGTCGCAACCGCGTGAAGTCACCCGCCGCCGGCTGTCGCTGCGCCGCGTCGAGGTCGCCGCGCAACCGCGCCGCGAGGCCAGCGCGAAGGCAGCACCGTCGACCATCGCATCCGTGAAGTCCGCGGTGGCGGCCCTGCCCGCCCGGCTGGAGGCACTGGTGCGCGACAGCCTGTCGCCGGCACCTGCCGGCGAGCCGGTGGCCCTGGACGCCATCATGCACGGCGCCAGCATCCTGCCAATCCTGCACAACGGTGAGGTCTACACGCTGCGCGTCACGCGCTACGGCAAGCTGATCCTGACGAAATGACGCGGCCCTGGGGCGCGATACCGCAAGGTTGAAGCCAGAGGGAAGCGATCGAGACCCGCGTTGGGCGGGTGCCACGTACGTGGCAGTAAAGACTTTTGTGGGGACCACCTCGGAACGAGGTGTTGGGCAGTAGCCAGGTACTGGTGTCGCGGGCGGGATTCAGACCCCACGCCGGACCGACCGTACCCAGCCATGCCCTCTTTTATGCCGCCCCGCAGGCCACGCCTGCGGGGCATTTTCATGCGCCGGCACAGTGGCCGGCGCAGGGGCTTTACAGGCCCAGCGCAGCGATGCCGGCACGCGCGATCTGCGCGTCCTCGGTCGACTTCACGCCCGACACGCCCACGGCACCGACCACCTGATCGTTGCAGACGATGGGCACGCCGCCCTCCAGCATGCCTTGCAGCACCGGCGCCGTCATGAACGAGTAGCGGCCATTGTTGATCATGTCTTCGTAGACCTTCGACTCACGACGGCCCAGCGACGAGGTACGGGCCTTCTCGCCGGCAATGTAGGCCGAGATCGGCGCGGCACCATCCAGGCGCTGCATCGCCAGCATGTGGCCGCCATCGTCCACCACGACGATCGACACGGCCCATTGATGATTCTTCGCCTCGGTTTCCGCTGCGGCCATGATCTTCTTCACATCGTCTGCCGTCAGAACCGTCTTTTGCTGCATGCCACTCTCCTGGTCATTCATTTGGTTGAGGCCGAAGTATAGCGCCGCACCCCGGCCATCGTCATGACAGACGCCCCGTTGCGGTGCGCCGGGGCACGGGCAAAAACAAGAATGGCCCGCGTTCAGCGAGCCATTCATCATGCACGGACAACAGCGATTCAGGCGCCGTCCGTGAACGGATCCGGCTTGCCCATGCGTGCGCCGTCGGTAAACGGATCGGGCTTGCCCATGCGCGCACCATCGGTGAACGGATCGGGCTTGCCGAGGCGGGCACCGTCGGTGAACGGATCAACCTTGCCCATCTTGGCACCATCGGTGTACGGGTCCGTCTTGCCGATCCTGGAGCCGTCCAGGTATGGATCGACCTTGCCGACGGCGGCAAATGCGGAGGTGGAAAGCGCGCCCAGCGCGGCCAGCGCTGCGACGGCAGCAACGGCTTGTGTGATCTTCATGGATATTCCCCTTGCTATTCTTGGTTGGCCGAGGCACCGTGCAGCACTTTGGGGTGCCGTCATCACGATGTCACAACAACAGTTTAGGGGAAACCCTTATATCGATAGGGGTGGCGCTTTGAGCAGTCTGTTCAAATAATTTGACTATGCTCAGCAAGGGGGCGAATTTCCGGGAACTGGCTCCAGCGCCTCATGTCGCAGTGCGGCAGGAAAAAGGAAAGGGCCCCGGAGGGCCCCTTCTCTTTCAAAAAGCTTGCGTAGGTCGAACGACGATCAGTCGTCACGCCAACGGCCGTGACCATGACCATGGCCACGATAGTATCCCGGCGGGCCATAGTAGCCGCGGTGGCCGCCGTAATAACGCGGCGGGCCGTAGTAGCCAGGACCGTAGTAGACCGGCCGCGGGCGTACCACCACCGGGGGCGGGCCGTAGTAGACCGGCGCAGGCGCCACCACGACAGGCGGCGGCGCATAGTATGCCGGGGCCGGCGGATAGTAGGCCGGCGCGCCAACCACCACGCCCGGCACCCCAATTGCCACGCCGACGCTCACATGGGCCATTGCTGCCCCGGACGCAAACCCGGCTGCGACACCGAATGCTGCGAGCCACCAACGTTTCATATCCGCCTCTCAATGTGAGATTTCTCTTAATCGGTATTGTAGAGGTTCCGAATTTTCCAGGTGCAACGGCGAGGTCGACATTGTTACCAGCCGTAACAGCGGCGTCACTTTTTTCGCGCTTGCATCCGGGATGCGGAGCCACCACAATACCGGGCTTGCCGTGCGGCCGTGGAGAAATTGGTAGACTCAGCAGACTTAAAATCTGCCGCCTTTCCAGGCTTACGGGTTCGAGTCCCGTCGGCCGCACCAGGGCGTACTGCCGCCCACCCCTTCCGCTCCCGGCCCCAAACAAAAAAAGGGGGCCATCGCCCCCTCTTCCGATGCCTTCAGGTCCGCGCGCGCATCAGGCCATCGCGTAGCACATCAGCGCACCCACCCCCATCAGGAACACGAACAGCACACCGGCCAGCGCCAGCGGCTTGCGTCCGGCGCGCACCAGGTCGCCGATGCGGGTGTGCAGGCCGATCGCCAGCATCGCGCAGGCCAGCAACCAGTTGTCCAGCGCGATCAGCGGCGCCTTCCAGGCAGTGGGCACGGTGCCGGCCGAGTTGACCGCCATCACCGCGACAAACCCCACCGCGAACCACGGCACCGACTTCAGGATGCCACGCAGGCGGCTGCCGCCGGCAGTGCCCTGCTCCGCTTGAGCGCCGCCCTGCGGCCACAGCGCCATCACCAGCAGCAGCGGACCCAACGCCAGCACGCGCACCATTTTGACCACCATGGCGGCATCGGCGGTCGGCTCGCTGATCATCTTGCCGGCGGCGATCACCTGGGCCACTTCGTGCAGCGTCGCGCCGGTGAAAATACCGAACATGCGCTCGCTGACGGCCCAGTGCCAGCGGCCTGTCGCCAGTTCGTACAGATAGGGATAAAGCAGCATGCCGACGGTGCCGAACAGCACCACCGTCGCCACCGCCACGGCGGTCTGCTTGTCGTCGGTGCGCACCACCGACGATACGGCGATGGCCGCGGCGGCACCGCAGATGGCGCTGCCGGAACTGACCAGGATCGCTTCGCGGCGGCTCAGGCCGAAGAACCTCGTACCCACCCAGGTGCCGAACAGCAACGTGGCCACCAGCATGGTCAGCGGCACCACGATGCCCGGCAGGCCCAGCGCGACGATCGAGGCAAAGGTCAGCCGCAGACCATACAGCGCCACGCCCAGGCGCAGCAGGTAGTGGCGTGCGACCTGCATGCCGGGTGCCAGCGGCGCCAGCCAGTGGCGCGGCAGCGTATTGGCCGCGACCATGCCGGCGCACATGGCCAGCGTCAGCGCGCTAAGGCCATAGCGCGCCACGGCCGGATGCTCGGCCAGCGCTATCGCCAGCCAGGCAATGCCGCCCAGCGGGACCAGCGTCAGCAGGCGCTGCGACCACGGCGGCGGCAAGGCCGGCGCGGCGGCCGGGGTGGTGCGGGGGGCGGAGACGGAGGACATGGCAGGCTCGGGTCGTGTTCTTTAGTGACTCAAGCGTACTGGCGCCCCGCTAACCCGTAAAACGGGTAATATCGTTATGCGTTATTGATTATATCGATATGAACCACCGCCCCGACCCCCGGCCTGAACACCGCCCCCTGCGCCTGACGCTGCGCCAGCTGTCCGTCTTCGTCGCCGTGGCCCAGCATGGCAGCACTATGGCGGCGGCGCAGGCACTCGCAATGTCGCAGTCGGCCGTCAGCGCCTCGCTGGCCGAGCTGGAGCGCGCGCTCGACAGCCCGCTGTTTGACCGCGTGGCCCGCCGGCTCAGCATCAACGAGACCGGCCGCCAGTTTTTCCCGCGCGCGCTGTCGCTGCTGGACCAGGCCCAGGAACTGGAGCGCTTTGCCACCCAGACCGGCGTGCAGCTGCGCATCGCGGCCAGCAATACCATTGGCAGCTACATCCTGCCGCCGCTGCTGGCCGGCTTTCGCCATTCGCGCAGCGGCCCATGCACGCTGGACCTGCGCATCGGCAATACCCGCGAAGTGCTGCAATCGTTGCTGCAGTTCGACGCCGATATCGGCCTTGTCGAAGGTGCCAGCCATGAGCGCGACCTGCGCAGCGTGCGCTGGTGCGATGACGAGATGGTGGTGGTGGTCGGCCCCTCGCATCCGCTTGCGGCAGTGCCGCATGACCTGGTGGCGCTGCGCGATGCCGAGTGGATCGTGCGCGAGCCCGGCTCGGGCACGCGCGAGGTCATCGAGGAACGGCTGGTGCCGCTGCTGGGCGAGTTGCGCTTCGCGCTGGAGCTGGGCAATGCCGAAGCCATCAAGCGCGCCGTGATGAGCGGCTTCGGCGTCAGCTGCCTGTCGCTGCATGTGGTGCGCGATGAACTGGAACGCGGCACGCTGGTGGCGATCCGCGATGGCCTGCCACGCATCGTGCGGCCGCTGCAGCTGGTGGTGCACCAGGACAAGTTTCCGACCCAGGGGCTGCTGGCCTTTACCGAATACCTGCGCACCATGGCGCCGAGGATCGGCGGCTGAGCCGCACCCGGGCTCCGGTCAGGCCGGCTGAGGATCCGCGCTGCGATTGCGCCGCGCCGTGTACAGGTCGAGCAGGTGGAACAGCACCGGATTGAGCATGATCGACAGCAGCGCCCCGGCCAGGATCAGCGCCTGGCCGCGCTCGGGCAGGATCTTCAGGTAGACGCCAAGGCTGGCGAGAATAAACGAGAACTCGCCGATCTGCGCCAGGCTCACGGCAATGGTCATGCCGGTCTGCCCGGAATGCCCGAAGGCACGCACGATGGCCAGCGCCGCCAGCGACTTGCCCACCACGATGATAAACACCGTCGCCAGCACGCCCCACGGGTCGCTGACCAGCACCATCGGGTCAAACAGCATGCCCACGGATACGAAGAAAAGCACGGCGAAGGCATCGCGCAGCGGCAGCGACTCTTCAGCCGCACGATGGCTGAACTCGGACTCCGCCAGCACCATGCCGGCAAAGAACGCGCCCAGCGCGAACGACACGCCAAAGAGCGCATAGGCGCCGTAGGCCACGCCCAGCGCCGTCGCCAGCACGCCCAGGCGGAACATCTCGCGGTTGCCGGTCCAGACGATGCGCTCCAGCATCCACGGGATAAAGCGCCGGCCGATCACCAGCATCACCGCGACGAAGGCGGCCACCTTGCCCAGCGTCGCGAAGATCGCGAACACCACGTCACCGGTAGCCGGCGCGGCCTCGCCCGAGGCTTCGCCGGCACCCGCCAGCAGACCTGCCATGGCCGGCAGCAGCACCAGGGCCAGCACCATCGCCAGGTCTTCCACGATCAGCCAGCCAACGGCGATGCGGCCCTGCGGCGACTCCACCAGGTCACGCTCCTGCAGGGCCTTGAGCAGCACCACGGTGCTCGCCACCGACAGCGCCAGCCCGTACACCAGCCCCTGCCCCCATGACCAGCCGAAGCCCCAGGCCACCAGCATGCCCATCAGCGTGGCGATGCCAATCTGCACCACCGCCCCCGGAATGGCGATGCGCTTGACCGCCATCAGGTCCTTGATCGAAAAGTGCAGTCCCACGCCGAACATCAGCAGGATCACGCCAAGCTCGGCCAACTCCGGCGCCAGGGCCTGGTCGGCGGTATAGCCGGGCGTATGCGGACCGACCACGATGCCCGCGCACAGGTAGCCGATCAACGGCGGCAGGCGCAGCCGGCTGGCAATGGCGCCAAGGATAAAGGCCAGGACGATACCGCCGACGATGGTACTGATAAGCGGGGTGGCGTGATGCATGCGTGCGGGATTCCTCGTGTCAGGGGCTGAACGGCTAACCCGCTCCCTGCCCTGGCAACCGCGACAGCGCATCCGGCGCGCACCAGCGGTCAGCGCGGGAAAGTCGCCGCAACAGTCGGCAGCAGCATCGGAACGGGGAAGAACGGGGAGTGCCGCAGCGGCCCCGGACACGCCGGCGGCGCGTCACGGATCGGGGATGGCGATTGACATGCGGCCCCGCTATCCATCACGCGGAGCCCCCCGAAAAGCGTACGACAGGAGTAATGTAACATGGCCGCCACGTGCCCGAGGCGCGGAGATGGCGGACGATCCGGTGCCTGCTTGCCTGAACGCGAGGTGAGGAACTGGCCCGGAAAACAAAAACGGCGCCGCGAGGCGCCGTTCTGCATGCAACTGGAGGCGGAGGTCGGAATCGAACCGGCGTACACGGCTTTGCAGGCCGCTGCATAACCACTCTGCCACCCCGCCAGGTGACGTGCTGCTGGATTGTATCCGCATTCAGCCGATGCTGCCGGAGCGCATCTTCCGGCAATGTCTTGCGGCGATTCAACCCAAACAAAAAGGGAAGCGGTGCTTCCCTTTGGGGATTGGAGCGGGAGACGAGTCTCGAACTCGCGACCTCAACCTTGGCAAGGTTGCGCTCTACCAACTGAGCTACTCCCGCATACAACTTTTTACTGCCAGCCCCGCATCGTGCGAGCACGCTGCCGGACCTTCTTTAACCTGGAGCGGGAGACGAGTCTCGAACTCGCGACCTCAACCTTGGCAAGGTTGCGCTCTACCAACTGAGCTACTCCCGCAGGGGCACCACCAAAATCCAACCAAGGTGTTTTATGCCGCAACACGCTGTTATCTCACAACATCTTGCGCCAAACCCACCTTATCTCGCTGCTTTCGTTTGCGTCGTCAGCAACGAGAATGAGATTATGCAAAGAACTGCTCTCGTCGTCAACACCTTTTCAAAAATTCTTTTCACTTTTGCGCGCCAGCGCGCGCCACCATCCCGCTGCGCTCGCGGATCTGCGGCCAGGCAAGCTTCATGTAATAGAACATCGACCACAGCGTCAGCACCGCCGCCACGTAGATCATCCACGTGCCGAGCAGGTGGGCATCGAAGCCGAGCAGGCGGTCGCTGTACAGCAGCAGTGGGATCGCCACCATCTGCACCGTGGTCTTGAGCTTGCCGAGGAAGTTCACCGCGACGCTCTTGGAAGCGCCGATCTGCGCCATCCATTCACGCAGCGCCGAAATGGTGATCTCGCGCCCGATGATCACCAGCGCGATCAGGTCCGTGACCCGGCCCAGCGCCAGCAGCGAAAGCAGCGCCGCCGTCACCATCAGCTTGTCGGCGACCGGGTCCAGGAAGGCGCCGAACGACGAGGTCTGGTTCCAGCGCCGCGCAAGGAACCCGTCCAGCCAGTCCGTGACCGCGGCAATGATGAAGAACGCCGCCGCCGTCAGGTTCTTGACGTGCATCGGCAGCCACGCATCGGGCAGATAGAACACGCCTACCACCAGGGGAATCATGGCGACGCGAAGCCAGGTCAGCAGGATCGGGAAATTGAAGGGCATGGAACTCGGGCGGCGGGGGACGGTAACCAATCTTGCGATTGTCGCCGATTTCCGGACCAATCGACCATCATTGGCCAATTTCCCGCTCCGCACCGCCCCCCCCCGGCTCCGCGCGCTCAGTGCAACTGCCGGTAGATCTCTTCGGCCAGGCCGCGTGAAATGCCCTCGACGCTGGCCAACTCATCGATGCTGGCGGCCATCACGCCGCGCAGCCCGCCAAAGCGGGTCAGCAGCTTCTGGCGCCGGCGCGCGCCAATGCCCTCGATCTCTTCCAGGCGCGAGGTGGTGCGCGTCTTGGCGCGGCGCGCGCGCATGCCGGTGATGGCGAAGCGGTGCGCCTCGTCGCGGATCTGCGCCACCAGCATCAGCGCGGCGCTGCCCTGCCCCAGCTCCAGCGAGGGGCGGCCATCGGCGAACACCAGCGTCTCCAGGCCGACCTTGCGGCCCTCGCCCTTGGCCACGCCGACCAGCAGCCCGATATCCAGTCCAAGCTCTTCGAACACCTGCCGCGCCACCTCGACCTGGCCCTTGCCGCCGTCGATCAGCACGATCTGCGGCACCTGCGCCGCGGCTTCGCTGCCGGCCTCCATGCCGCCGTCTTCCTGGATCTGCTCGACCAGCTTCTGGTAGCGCCGCGTCAGCACCTGGCGCATGGCCGCGTAGTCATCGCCGGGAATGATGTCCTGGATGTTGTAGCGGCGGTATTCGCTGTTCTGCATGTCGTGGTGGTGGTACACCACGCACGATGCCTGGGTGGCCTCGCCGGCGGTATGGCTGATGTCAAAGCACTCCGCGCGCAGCAGCGCCAGGTCTTCGAGGTCCAGCCCGATGGTTTCGGCCAGCGCGCGCGTGCGCGCCTCCTGGCTGCCCTGCTCGGCCAGCCGACGCGACAGCGCCAGCGCCGCGCCCTGCTGCGCCATCTCCAGCCAGACCTTGCGCTGGCCCTGCGGCTGGCGCACCAGCGTGACCTTGCGCCCGGCGTGCAGCGTCAGCGCCTCGAGCACCGTGGCATCGTCCGGCGCATGGCTGACGACGATGATAGGCGGCGCCGGCTGCTCCAGGTAGTGCTGCACCATGAAGGCCGACAGCACCCGCGTGGCGATGCGGTCGACGGTCAGCGGCAGCACGGCTGCGGCGCTGTCCGCCCCATCCTCGCGCTCCTCAGCGCGTTCATCGGCATCCTCGACGATCATCGCCGCTTCGTCGGCATGGGCCGGGAAGTAGGCCTTGTCGCCCAGATGGCGGCTGCCGCGCACCATGGCCAGGTTGACGCAGGCACGCCCGCCCTCCACCGCGACGGCCAGCACGTCGATGTCGCGCGCCTGCCCGCCCACCTCTTCCACCGCCTGGCGCTTGAGCACGGTCGACAGTGCCGCGATCTGGTCGCGCACGGCCGCGGCCTGCTCGAATTCCAGCCGCTCGGCGTGCTGTTCCATCTTGCCCTGCAGGCCTTCCAGCACCTCGGTCTGCCGGCCTTGCAGGAAGCGCGCCGCGTTGGCGACATCGCGCGCATAGTCTTCTTCGCTGATGGCATTGACGCACGGCCCGGTGCAGCGGTGGATCTGGTGCAGCAGGCACGGCCGCGTGCGGTTGTTGAAGACGGTGTCCTCGCAGGTGCGCAGCTGGAACACCTTCTGCAGGATCTGCATGCTCTCGCGCACCGCATAGGCGCTCGGGAACGGCCCGAAGTACTGGTGCTTGCGGTCGGTGGCGCCGCGGTAGTACGCCATGCGCGGGAAGCGGTGCCCGGTCAGCTTCAGGAACGGGTACGACTTGTCGTCGCGGAACAGGATGTTGTAGCGCGGCGCCAGCGCCTTGATCAGGTTGTTCTCGAGCAGCAGCGCCTCGGCCTCGGTGCGCACCACCGTGGTATCGATGCGGGCGATACGCGCCACCATCATCGCAATGCGCGGCGACAACTGGGTCTTGTTGAAATAGCTCGACACCCGCTTCTTCAGGTCGCGCGCCTTGCCCACGTACAGCACATTGCCGGCCGCGTCGAAATAGCGGTACACGCCCGGCAGGCCGGGCAGGCGGGAAATGACCGGGCGCGGGTCAAACGGCTCCGGCGGCGCTTCAGCAGTCGCCTCGGCAGTCGCCTCGGCAGTCGCCTCGGCTGGCCGGGCGGCCGGCGTTTCGGGCGGCATTTCGGCCGGAACTTCGTCGGCGGGTTTCGGGGAATCGGGTTGCTGGTCGGACATTGGGGACGGTGACCGCTACACGGCCTGCGCGCATCAAAACGGCATGGCCTCTAAAATCGCAAGTTTAGAGCAATTCAGCGCGCGCCCCGCCCGCGCGCCCCTCACCTGTCATGCTTATCCGCTCCTGGGACATCTTTTGCACCGTGATCGACAACTTCGGCGACATCGGCGTCTGCTGGCGGCTGGCCCGCCAGCTCGCGCAGGAGCATGGGCACGCGGTGCGGCTGTGGGTCGATGACCTGGCCAGCTTCGCGCGGCTGGCGCCGGAACTCGATACCGGCGCCACCGTGCAGCGCCTGGCGGGCGTGGAGATTCGTCCGTGGCGGCCGGGTGGCGATAGCGACGTGGATGACACCGCCGGGGTCGAGCCACACGATGCCGTCATCGAAGCCTTCGCCTGTGATGTGCCGCAAGCCTTCCTGGCCCGCATGGCCGCGCGTGATCCCAAACCCGCCTGGATCAACCTGGAATACCTGAGCGCCGAGCCGTGGGTACGGGAACACCATGCGATGCCTTCACCCCACCCGCGGCTGCCGCTGGTGAAGCATTTCTTTTTCCCCGGCTTCGAGCCCGGCACCGGCGGCCTGCTGCGGGAATCGATGCTGGGCGCGCACCGCGCCGCCTTCCTCGGCGGCACGGCCGTCCAGGCGGCCTTGTGGCACCGGCTGGGCGTGACGCCCCGGCCCGATGCGCTGCGCGTGAGCCTGTTTGCCTACCGCAACCCGGCCCTGCCCGCGCTGCTGGAGCAATGGCGCGATGCCGCCGAGGCGGTCCATTGCCTGGTGCCCGCAGGCCTGGCCGCGGACCAGGTCGCCGAATGGCTGGGCGCCCCGCTGCGGATTGGCGACCCGGCGGAACGCGGCAGCCTGTGCATGCAGCTGATCCCTTTCGTGCGCCAGGAGCACTTTGACGAACTGCTGTGGGCCTGCGACCTCAACTTCGTGCGCGGCGAGGATTCCTTCGTGCGCGCGCAGTGGGCGGCGCGGCCGCTGGTGTGGCATATCTACCCGCAGGACGATGCCGCGCACCGTGCCAAACTCGATGCCTGGCTCGACCTGTTTCGCCAGAGCGGCGTGGCGCCGGATGCGGCCAGCACGCTGACGGAGTTCTGGCACGCCTGGAACGGTTTTGGCGTTCCCCTCGACTGGCCGCGCCTGCGTGCGCACCTGCCGGCACTTGCTGCAATCGCACCGCACTGGGAGCGGCGCATGCAGCATCCCGGCGATCTTGCCGCCAACCTGGTGGCGTTTTGCGAAAATCAGGTAAAATGATCGGTTGATTCAAATGGCGACCGGGCCGGAGAACCAGGGCCTTTCCCAGGCGTCAGACCGACACTGGGCGAAGACCTGAATGCAAGCTGAGCACGGGGTCGCGAGCGCGTGAACGCCTCTCGTTGGGGCTCACAGGCTCACCGCAGGTGATGCCGGCAGCGCGCCTTCGCCATTCCAAATTCCTACTTTCTATTTCAGGAACAGTTCAGATGAAAATCGCACAGGAACTCCGCGTCGGTAACGTGTTCATGATCGGCGGCGATCCGATGGTCGTGCAGAAGGCCGAATACAACAAGTCGGGCCGCAACGCCGCTGTGGTCAAGATGAAGTACAAGAACCTGCTGACGGACGCACCGGGCGAGTCGGTGTTCAAGGCCGACGACAAGTTCGAAGTCGTGGTGCTCGAGCGCCGCGAATGCACCTACTCGTACTTTGCTGACCCGATGTACGTGTTCATGGACACCGACTACAACCAGTACGAAGTCGAGAAGGACAGCATGGGTGACTCGCTGAACTACCTCGAAGACGGCATGACCGTGGAAGTGGTGTTCTACAACGACAAGGCCATCTCGGTCGAAATGCCGACCACGCTGGTCCGTGAAATCGTCTACACCGAGCCGGCCGTCAAGGGCGACACCTCGTCGGGCAAGGTGCTCAAGGGCGCCAAGATCAACACCGGCTTCGAGCTGCAAGTGCCGCTGTTCTGCAACATCGGCGACAAGATCGAAATCGACACCCGCACCGGCGAATACCGCAGCCGCGCCAACTAAGGCGCTTGCTTCGCCCCGCTTCAGCGCGGGGCCGGTCAACAAAAATGGCAGCCTCGGCTGCCATTTTTGTTTCTGCACGCGACCCCGTTCAGGCGATCAGGTCGTGCTCTTTCAGCGTGCGCAGCGCGGCGCGGTACTCGCCTTCCTGGTGCAGCTTGTTCCAGTCCAGCGGCTTCCTGCGCGCGAACAGCTTGCGGATGCGGCGCTGCGAGGTCTTGTCGATGCCCACGTCCAGCTCGGTCAGCAACTGGTCGGCGCGCTCCGGATGGTTGCAGATCAGCACCATGTCGCAACCCGCGGTCAGCGCGGCGCGCGCGGCCTCGGTGACATTGCCGGCGACACTGGCGCCTTCCATGCTGAGGTCGTCGCTGAAGATCACGCCCTCGAAACCCAGCTGCGCACGCAGCACATCCTGCAGCCAGTAGCGTGAGAAGCCGGCCGGGTTCGGGTCGACCTTGGGGTAGATCACGTGCGCCGGCATCACCGATGACAGCGACAGCCCCATCCACTCGTACGGGCGCGCATCCTGCTTCAGGATCTCGTCCAGCGAGCGCTCGTCGACCGGGATTGCCACATGCGAATCGGCCTCGACGTAGCCGTGGCCGGGGAAGTGCTTGCCGCAGTTGCTCATGCCGGCCAGCAGCAGGCCGTGGTTCAGGTGGCCGGCCAGCATCGACACCACGCGCGGATCGGCGTGGAAGGCGCGGTCGCCGATCACGGCGCTGCGGCCGTAGTCCAGGTCCAGCACCGGGGTGAAACTCAGGTCGATGTCGCAGGCGCGCAGCTCGGCGGCCAGCACATAGCCGCAGGCGACTGCCGCCTTGGTCGCGGCCAGCACGTCGCGCTCCCACAGCTCGCCCAGGAGGTGCATCGCCGGCAGGTGGGTGAAGCCGTCGGTCTTGCAGCGCTGCACGCGCCCGCCTTCATGGTCGATGCAGATCAGCACGTCGTCGCGCACCGCGCGGATCGCGCGCGTCAGCGCCTGCAGTTGCGCGCGCGACTCGAAATTGCGCGCGAACAGGATCACGCCGCCGGTCAGCGGATGCGCGATGCGGCGCGCGTCCTCCGCGTCGAGCTGCTTGCCGACGACGTCGAGGACCACCAGGCCCGGCCGCTTGCCGGAGTTCTTCTTGGACATGGAAGTTGTTGGATTCACAAGGCTGTAGGTTAGGAAGCCGCCCCGCCCGCACGCTCGGCAATGGCGAAGGCGACGGCAAAGTCGTGCTCGTCACTGACACTGACCCGCACGGTGAGCCCGCGTTCCGCCAGCCATGCGGCCAGCTCGCCATGGCACACCGGCGTGGGCTCGCCGGACGGCAGGTTCATCAGCTCCATCGCGCGCCACGTCATCGGCCAGCGCATGCCCAGGCCGATGGCCTTGGAGAACGCCTCCTTGGCAGCGAAGCGCGTGGACAGGAAGGCCAGCCCGCGCTTTTCGGAACGCGCCTTGCGGGCGTGGTACTTGGCCAGCTCATCGGGGCCCAGCACCTTCTCGGCGAAACGGCCGTTGGTGCGTTCCATCACGCCCTGCACGCGGGCAATCTGGATGATGTCGGTGCCGACGCCGTAGATCACGCCGGGGCGCCCGCTGCAGGGTAGCGCGTGCCCAGGCGCGCGGCGACCATGATGGCCTTCATCTCGCGCACCGCGTTCTCCCAGCCCGCGAACACCGCATGCGCCACGATCGCGTGGCCGATGTTCAGCTCCTTGATGCCGGGCAGCGCGGCGATTGGCTGCACATTGGTGTAGTGCAGGCCATGGCCGGCGTTGACCACCAGGCCGTGCTTCTGGCCGGCATCGACGCCATCGGCGATGCGGCGGAACTCGAGCGCCTGCTCATCGGGCGTATGCGCATCGGCATAGCGGCCGGTATGCAGCTCGATCACCGGCGCGCCGCACGCGGCCGCCGCGGCGATCTGGTCGGCATCGGGATCGATGAACAGCGACACGCGGATGCGGGCGCCGGCCAGCTGCGTGCACGCCGCCTTGACCTGCTCGAAACGCCCGGCCACATCCAGCCCGCCCTCGGTGGTCACTTCCTCGCGGCGCTCCGGCACCAGGCACACGTCCTGCGGACGGATCTCACAGGCGATGTCGAGCATCTCCTGCGTGATCGCGCACTCCAGGTTCATGCGCGTGGCCAGTTGCGGACGCAGCGCGCGCACGTCGGCATCGCGGATATGGCGGCGGTCTTCGCGCAGGTGCAGCGTGATCAGGTCGGCGCCGGCCTGTTCCGCCAGCAGCGCCGCACGGATGGGATCGGGGTACACGGTACCGCGCGCGTTGCGCAGCGTGGCCACGTGGTCGATATTGACGCCAAGGTCGATGACGCCCGGATTTGCGTGGAAGATCATGCGAGCAGGTGCAGGAGTAAGTCGGATGGTTCTTGAGTCAGTCAGAGATACTGCAGGTCGATCAGTATCTGGCGCGTCTTCAGCGGCGCGCCTTGCAGATAATAATGCAGCAGGAACCGCATCAGCGCGCGGCTTTGCGCGGCGGTCTGCGCGCGGCTGTAATCGTCCTGCGCCATGTCCAGCAGCGTCTGGCCAGTGACCACCGGCCACGACGACGGGTCGCTCGGCTGCGCGCGGCGCACGCCGCGCTCTGGCTGGTAGACATAGTCCAGGCCTGGCTGGACCCGCTCGCCGGTGCTCAGGCACTGGTCAAAGGCCACCGCGAAGCCGGTTTCCTGCAGCAGCACGCGTTCAAAGCTGCGCAGCACCAGCCCGGCTTGCTCGCCGTGCGCCAGCCGCGTCAGGGTCGTCAGGTAATGGCGGAACAAGGCCGGATGCGCGTCCTCGCGCGGGCAGAAGCGCATCAGCAGCTCATTCAGGTAGAACGCCGACAGCAGCGCGTCGCCGGCCAGCGGCGGCATGCCGCCGACCCACTCGGCCTTGGTCAGGGTCTTGACCTCGCCGCGGCCGCTCCATGACACCGAGACCGGGTGGAAATGCTGCAACACCGCGCGCAGCGCCGAGTGCGGGCGCTTGGCGCCCTTGGCCACCATCGAGATCCGGCCGTAGTCGCGCGTGAACAGGTCCAGGATCAGGCTGGTCTCGCGATACGGCCAGGCGTGCAGCACAAAGCCGGGCTGCTCGGCCACGCGCGACTCGGGCCGCGCCGGCACGATGCGCATGGCGCGGTCCATCATCGCGCGCGCGGCCGCGTCGGCCATGCCCGGCAGCGCCTTGCTGTCGAGCAGTTCGGCGGCCTCGTCGACCACCGGGTCGGCGCGGCGGGCCCGTGGCGCCGGCGCGCGCGCGATGTCAGCCGTCTTGCTCACTGGGCGCTCGCGGTTGTGCTCACTCGTAGCCGTACGCGCGCAGCCCAGCTTCGTTGTCGGCCCAGCCGCTCTTCACCTTGATCCACATTTCCAGGTAGACCTTGCCGTCGAACAGCTTTTCCATGTCCAGGCGCGCCTCGGTGGAGATCTGCTTGAGCTTGGCGCCCTTGTTGCCGATGATCATGGCCTTGTGCGCGTCGCGCTCGACCAGGATGGTGGCAAAGACGCGGCGCAGGCGGCCTTCGGTCTCGAACTTGTCGATGATCACGGTGCTGGTGTACGGGAGCTCGTCGCCGGTCCAGCGGAACACCTTCTCGCGGATGATCTCCGAGGCCAGGAAGCGCTCGCTGCGGTCGGTCATGGCGTCGGCGTCGTACATCGGCTCGCCTTCCGGCAGGTAGGGCCGGATGATTGCGAACAGGCGTGCGATATGGTCGTGGGTCTTGGCCGTCATCGGCACCACTTCGCGGAACGGGAACTGCTGCCCCATCTTTTCCAGGAAGGGCATCATCACTTCCGAGCGGTTCTCGCCGTTGACGCGGTCCAGCTTGTTGGCGATCAGCAGCACCGGCGTGTTCTTCGGCAGCAGCGACAGCACCTTCTCGTCGTCGGCGCCGTAGTAGCCGGCCTCGACCACGAACAGGACCAGGTCCACCGACGACAGCGTGGACGTGACCGCGCGGTTCAGCGAACGGTTCAGCGCGCTGGCGTGGCGGGTCTGGAAGCCCGGCGTGTCGACGAACACATACTGCGCGTCATCCGTGGTCTGGATGCCGACGATGCGGTGCCGCGTGGTCTGCGCCTTGCGTGAGGTGATGCTGATCTTCTGGCCGACCAGCGCGTTCATCAGCGTGGACTTGCCCACGTTGGGGCGGCCGACGATGGCCACGGTGCCGCAGCGGAACGCCGCGGCCGGGGTATCCGCCGCGTCTTGCTGCGGATGGGTAGATTCGGTCATTCCTTCAACCTGAGAGACAGCTGTGGGTCTTGCGGCACGGGTTGCTTGCGGGTCTTGCCGGTGCGCTCGGCGCGGCTGCGCTTGAGCAGCTGCGGCACCAGCTTCTGGACTTCGTCCAGCGCCAGCTTGGCGGCGGCCTGCTCGGCGGCGCGCCGCGAGGCGCCGGTGCCGAACACCCGGACTTCCAGTTTAGGCACCGTGCACTCGACTTCAAACTGCTGGCTGTGCGCGGCCCCGTGTGTGGCGATTACGTTATATTGCGGCAGGGCAATCTTGTGTCCCTGCAGGTATTCCTGCAGCAGGGTCTTGGCGTCCTTGCCGAGCGTGCGCGGATCGACCTGCTCCAGGATCGGGATATAGAGCTTGCGGATCAGCGCCCTGGCGGCATCGAAGCCGGCGTCCAGGAACACCGCGCCGACGATGGCTTCCAGCGCATCGGCCAGGATCGACGGGCGGCGAAAGCCCCCGCTCTTGAGTTCGCCCTCACCCAGGCGCAGGGTATCGGACAACTGCAGCATCTGGGCGATCTCGTACAGCGCCTGCTGCTTGACCAGGTTGGCCCGCACGCGCGACAGGTCGCCCTCGTCGAGCTTGCCGAACATGCCATAGAGCATGTCCGCCACGGCGCAGTTGAGCACCGAATCGCCCAGGAATTCAAGGCGTTCGTTGTGCTGGGCGCTGTGACTGCGGTGCGTCAGCGCCTGTTGCAGCAATTCGGGCTTGCTGAATCGGTAGCCGAGTCGTTGCTGCAAGGCGTCAAGGTTCATATCAGTGCTGCGTTCCTGAATAGGTAATCAGTAGGCTCAGGGGTCCGTAGACGGGCACCTCGGTCCGGTACGAGAAATCGACCGACTGGATGGTGCCGTTCTCGTCTTCCCGGATCAGGAGGTCCTCGGCCTTGACTGCGGTAATCCGGTCGATGACTGCCTGTTTCTCAAAAAAATCGACCACTTCGCGCTTGTTGGCGGCGCGCTGCTTGGCATAGCTGGCCGCGCGCTTGACCGAAAAATACTCTACCAGGCTCGGGATCGCGCGCAGGGCCGGCAAGGCCACCCCGATCACGAACATCACGATCGCCAGCAGCGTCCAGACGGAAAACCCGCCCATGCCTGCCCGGCGTCGTACCGGATTCCTGCCCCCCACCTTCCCAAATTGACCCATGATGCGCTTGTCCTCGTTTTGCGTTGAGTGTTCTTGCGCCGCGGGGATTCTTATTTGAACGTTCCCACGCGTCCGAAATTGCCCAGGTTCATCCAGATCACAAACGCCTTGCCGACGATATTCTCATCCGGCACGAAACCCCAGTAACGGGAATCCAGGCTGTTGTCCCGGTTGTCACCCATGACGAAATAGTGACCTGCAGGCACCTTGCAGGTCACGCCCTGTTGATTGTAAGTGCAGTTTTCCCGGTACGTGAAATCCGGGTCCGCCCCCGCGACAAACGCCGGGCGGTCGGCGTCGTTCAGGATGCCATGATCGACGCTGCCTGGCAGCTTTTCGCGGAAATGCTTGGAATACGCCAGGCGCTCCTCGTCCAGGAAATCCGGCAGCGCGGTGTACTCGGCCGGCTTGCCGTTGATGGTCAGGCGCTTGTTGGCATACTGCACCACGTCGCCCGGCATGCCGATCACGCGCTTGATGTAGTCGAGCGACGGGTCCTTCGGGTAGCGGAACACCATCACGTCGCCGCGCTGCGGCTCGCCCATGTTCACGACCTTCTTGTTCACCACCGGCAGGCGGATGCCGTACTCGTACTTGTTGACCAGGATGAAATCGCCGATCAGCAGCGTCGGGATCATCGAGCCGGACGGGATCTTGAACGGCTCGACCACGAACGAGCGCAGCACGAACACCGCCAGGATCACCGGGAAGAAACTGGCCGAATACTCCAGCCACCACGGCTGGCGCAGCTTTTCCTCGGCCAGGCGCTTGCGCGTGGCGTCAGCTTCCGCCGCGCCGAAGCGGCCCTGCAGGTCGGCCTGGCGCGAATCGAACTCGGCCAGCGCCAGCCGCGCCGAAGAGCGGCGCTGCCGCTCGAACACGAGTTTGTCCGCAACCCACGCGACGCCCGTAATCACCACCAGCACAAAAAGGATCAGTGCAAAATTCATGACGGCTTCTGGTTTTTTGAAATCCTGGTACAGCCTGTTCTTTCACCACGGTGGCAAGCCGCCGCGCGTGGCACTGCCCTGCTCGCGGCGCCGTCCTACTTGTCGTCCACCTGCAAGATGGCCAGGAAAGCCTCCTGCGGGATCTCGACCGTACCGACCTGCTTCATCCGCTTCTTGCCGGCCTTCTGCTTTTCCAGCAGCTTCTTCTTGCGCGTGATGTCGCCGCCGTAGCACTTGGCCAGCACGTTCTTGCGCAGCGCCTTGACGTTTTCGCGCGCAATGATATTCGCGCCGATGGCGGCCTGGATCGCCACGTCGTACATCTGGCGCGGAATGATCTCGCGCATCTTGGCCGCGACTTCGCGGCCGCGGTATTGCGAGTTCGAACGGTGCACGATCACCGACAGCGCATCGACCTTGTCGCTGTTGATCAGGATGTCGACCTTGACCACGTCCGACGGGCGATATTCCTTGAACTCGTAATCCATCGACGCATAGCCGCGCGACACCGACTTCAGGCGGTCGAAGAAGTCCATCACGATTTCCGCCATCGGGATTTCGTAGGTCAGCTGCACCTGCTTGCCGTGGTAGCTCATGTTGATTTGCGAGCCGCGCTTCTGCGTGCACAGCGTAATCACCGAGCCGACATATTCCTGCGGCATATACAGGTTGACGGTGACGATCGGTTCCAGGATCGCCTCGATCTTGCTCGGGTCCGGCATCTTCGCCGGATTTTCCACGGTGATCACGGTGCCGTCGCGCATCTCTACCTGGTACACCACCGTCGGCGCGGTGGTGATCAGGTCCATGTCGAACTCGCGCTCCAGGCGCTCCTGCACGATCTCCATGTGCAGCAGGCCGAGGAAGCCGCAGCGGAAGCCGAAGCCCAGCGCCTGCGACACCTCCGGCTCGAACATCAGCGAGGCATCGTTGAGCCGCAGCTTTTCCAATGACTCGCGCAGCGCCTCGTACTGGTTGGCCTCGACGGGGTACAGGCCGGCGAACACCTGCGGCTTGACTTCCTTGAAGCCCGGCAGCGGTGCCTCGGCCTTGCGTTGCACAGTGGTAATGGTGTCGCCGACCTTGGCCGCCTTCAGCTCCTTGATGCCGGCGATGACGAAGCCGACCTGGCCCGCCGTCAGCGCATCGCGGGGGATCGACTTCGGCGTAAACACGCCCACCTGCTCGACCAGGTGCTGCGAGCCGTTGGCCATCAGCAGTACCTTGTCCTTGGGACGCAGGGTGCCGTTGACCACGCGCACCAGCATCACCACGCCAACGTAGTTGTCGAACCACGAGTCGATGATCAGCGCCTGCAGCGGCGCGTCGGCGTCGCCCTTGGGCGGCGGCACCTTGGCGATCAGCGCCTCGATCACGTCCTGCACGCCCAGCCCGGTCTTGGCCGAGCACGGCGTGGCGTCCTGCGCGTCGATGCCGATCACGTCCTCGATCTCCTGGATCGCGTTGTCGGGGTCGGCCTGCGGCAGGTCGATCTTGTTGAGCACCGGCACCACTTCCACGCCCAGCTCGATCGCGGTGTAGCAGTTGGCCACGGTCTGCGCCTCAACGCCCTGCGAGGCGTCGACCACCAGCAGCGCGCCTTCGCAAGCGGACAGCGAGCGGCTCACTTCATAGCTGAAGTCGACGTGTCCAGGGGTGTCGATCAGGTTCAGGTTGTAGACCTGGCCGTCGCGCGCCTTGTAGCTGAGCGCAGCGGTCTGCGCCTTGATGGTGATGCCGCGCTCCTTCTCGATATCCATCGAATCGAGGACCTGCGCTTCCATCTCCCGATCCGACAGCCCTCCACAAAGCTGAATGATCCGGTCGGCCAGGGTGGACTTCCCATGGTCGATATGGGCAATGATCGAGAAATTACGAATATGGTCCATCTAGTGTTCAGGGGGGCGCCGGCGTGAGAGCCCGCGCGGCAACAAGCGGTTGAGCGGCCCGGCGCCGCGCGCCGCAAGGCGTGCGCGGGCGTACCGCAGGTTCGGGGGGTGCAATTTTTGCGCCAATCCGCAATTTTACCGGATTTTCAATGACTTCCGGGTCGTCAAATGGCGGCGTGGCGCGGTTGGCGGCGGTTACCGGCAGGGATCAGCGGGTGGTGTGCGCGCAACCATGTGCGGCAAGCCACACCCTTACGGCCGCTTCGTCGAGGAAATAGTGGCAAAGCTCCACGGCGCTGCCTTGCAAGTCTGCTGGCGTGCCCGGCATCAATACCGGCACCAGCTCGCCAAAGCGGTCTTCCAGCCCCGCATCGGCATCGACATCCACCTCATGCAGGGTGAAAGAAAAATCGCGCCGGAGCGGCTCCAGCGCGACCTTCATGTCATCGCAAAGGTGGCAGTATGCCCGGCCGTACAGTGTCAGCGCGGGCATACCGACCATGGCGGATCAGCGGCTGGACGTGGCGCCTGGGCGCAGCGTCAGCACCTGGGTGGCGTCGCCGCGCCGCACGAACACCGCGGCAATCCGGTTCTTGTCCAGGCTACGCACCAGCTCGTTGAACTGGCGGGCGTTGGTCACGTCCGTATCGCCCAGGCGCAGGATGATGTCGCCCGGACGGATGCCGGCACGCAGCGCCGGGCCGTCGGCCACTTCCACCTCGACGCCCGACTTGAGCTTGAGCTCCTTCAGGCGCGCCTCGGGCAGGTCGGTGACCACCAGGCCCAGCGCGTTGGGCTTGCCGGCCTGTGCCGCGCTGTCGTCCTTGGGCGTTGCGCCGCTGCGGGCCTTGGCCTTGCCGTCTGGCTCCAGCTCGGTGACGGTGATCGTGACGTCGCGGGTCGCGCCCTTGCGCCACAGCTGCAGCGGCACGCGCGTGCCCGGCTTGGTTTCGCCCACCATGCGCGGCAGGTCCGAGGCCCGCTCGATATCGCGGCCGTTGAACTTGAGGATGATGTCGCCGGCCTCGATACCCGCCTTCTCGGCAGGGCCGCCGGGCTCGACGCTGCCGACCAGCGCGCCGCGCGCACGGCCCAGGCCCAGCGAATCGGCCACCTCCTTGGTGACGTCGCCGATCGCCACGGCGATGCGCCCGCGCGTCACGCGCCCGGAGGTCTTGAGCTGCTCGGACACGCGCATCGCCTCGTCGATCGGGATCGCGAACGAGATGCCCATGTAGCCGCCGCTGCGGCTGTAGATCTGCGAGTTGATGCCAATCACTTCGCCGCGCAGGTTGATCAGCGGGCCGCCGGAATTGCCGGGGTTGACCGCCACGTCGGTCTGGATGAACGGCAGGTAGTCGCCCGTGTCGCGGCCCTTGGCCGAGACGATGCCCGCGGTCACGCTGTTGTCCAGCCCGAACGGCGAGCCGATCGCCAGCACCCATTCGCCGGCGCGGACCTTGTTGGAATCGCCCAGAGGCAGGCGTGGCAAGCCGCTGGCCTCGACCTTGAGCAGCGCCACATCGGTGCGCTTGTCCGAGCCGATCAGTTTGGCCTTGAATTCGCGCTTGTCGGGCAGCGTCACATAGATGGTTTCGGCGTCGGCGACCACGTGCGCGTTGGTCATCACGTAGCCGTCCTGGCTGATGATGAAGCCCGAACCCACGCCGCGGCTCTGTTCTTCCTGCTGCGGCGGCTGGCCGCGGCGGGGGGCGCCGGGCGCCGGGGCACCGGGCATCGGCACGCCGAAGAAGCGCCGGAAGAATTCCGCCATCTCGTCATCGCCGCCGGGCGCACCGCGCTGGCGCACGAGTTCCGTGGTGCGGATATTGACCACGGCCGGGCTGGCCTTTTCCACCAGGTCGGTGAAATCGGGCAGGTTGTAGTTGGAGGCGGCAGCCTGGGCATGGCTGACTTCGGCAACAGTCGGGCCGAGCAGCATCATGGCAGCCATGACCACGGCCCGCGCCAGGGCTGGAGATCTGAACATCATCGACAACTCCCGGGATTCAGCAAATAGAAGAAAAACCGTCTGGATGTGATCCCGTGGCGGGGACCCCTGCGCAGGTTTCATGGAGCCGGCGCCGGGACAGAGTCCGGCGGCGTCGGCTGCACCTGCGTCAAGCTCAGTGTACCGCCTTGGGCGGGCGGTATTCCACGGCGGTCGCAAACTGCCGGACGGTGCTCGCCGGCACCTCGCCCACCACGGTAATCCAGAAATCGGCAATCCGGCGCACCACGACCTGGGTCGCGCCGAGCGCGGCCACGCCCTCGCGACGCACACGTTGCTCGGAAACCGGTTCAATGAAGACCGACAGGCCAGTCAGCCCGTCGCTGTAGACGACCTGCAGCACTTCGAAGACCTGGCCGCGCGCGTTGCCCGGCGCGGGCGCGCGCAGTTCGCCGAGCGGACGGCGCACTTCGCGGATCTTCTGGAAGCCCTTGAGCGGCACGGCAATCGACCAGCCCTCGTCGGCGATATTGGTCGGCTGGTAGGTCACCTCATAGCGATTCCAACTGCTGGAATTCTTGATCGCCCCGAGGATACGCTGCTTTTCGGATGGCACCCCGATCTGCACCTGCGAGAACGCGACCTGCTCCAGCACCTTGCCGCCGTCGCCAATGGTCTGCGCGCGCATCAGCAGGCCGGAGTTTTTCTCCGCCCACAGGTGCACCGCATAGCGTGCGGCATCGTGCGGCTCCAGCGCAAAGACCTCGCACTCCATGCCTGCCACCCGCTCGGCGGGCATCTTGCGCATGTCGTACAGGTCCAGCACGTCGTTCTTATTGGTGGCGAGCAGCGCCGGGAAGCGGTCCTTGGCTTCCTGCTTCTCCACCACCACCAGCTTGGCTTCGGGGATCAGGCTGTGCACCACGTCATTCTGCCGCAGCACCTCGCGCGGCTTGCCGTCGAGCGTTTCCAGGCGTTCGTACTCGTTGTGGACGAGATCGCTGTAATGCTGGATACGCGAGGCGTGCATGACGCTGCCGCGCTGGTAGATCAGCGTGCCGACATAGTTTTCGCGCTGTGCGGCTTTGTGGATCTTGTTGAGCCAGGCGGTGGCATCGCGTCGGTTCAGCGTACTGTCTGAAGGCTGTGCGGTGGCCGCGGCAGCGCTCAGACACAAGGCCAGAAAAAAGGACCTACGCAGGGCCCTGATTTTCTGCGCGCCCGCTACATAGGCGGGCGACCCTCCTTTATGCATGTCCGGCATTATTCCTGCGTATTTTCCTGAGTGAAGTTTGCACCGTTGGCAACCGTGCGCATGGTGGGCACGAACGCATCCGTTGCCACCGACGTGCGATGGGCACGCAGGTATTCGTCCAAGCGCGGGTCGCGGATCATCTGGGGATTTTCCGCCGCCACGGTGACGATGCCAGAGGCCGGGCCTGGCGCGGGCTGGTCGGCGCGCGCCACCACGGCATCGGGGGTGGCCAGCGTGGCGGGGCCGCGCATCTGCGGCACGACCACCCAGCTGACCGCTGCCACGGCGGCGGCGATCGCGGTGCCCGGCATCACGCGGCGCACCCACGACGGCCTGACCAGCAGGCGGTGGCGGGCGCTGGCCTGCGCCACTGCCGGCACCAGTACGTGCGGCTCGGCTTCCAGGCGCGCGGAGAAACGAGAGAGGAAAGCAGTGGTGGAACCCGCGTGCGTCAGGTCTTCCGAACGCAGCGTGTCGCCGATCAACTGGTAAGTGGCCCAGTCGGACATGCCGGCATCGCTTTTCGCGAGGCCCAGCACGGCATCGACTTCGTGCAGCGCCAGTTCGCCATCCATCAATACGGAGATCTGCTCCGCTGCTTCCACTACATGAACCGACTGCTTATGAGCCTGACCCATTTCCCACCCCAAGACATTCCATTGAACACCGATAATCCCGTCACTTCTGTCGCTTATCGATGCAGGAATACGCTGCAACGCTGGCCGCACGACATTCTTCTTGACTACCCGACTACTACCACCGCTTGCCCTCTGCCGTTCCCAGCAGCGGACGCAACTTCTCGGCAATCGCCTCGCGCGCCCGGAAAATCCGCGAACGCACCGTGCCGATCGGACATCCCATCGCTTCGGCGATCTCCTCATAGCTGAGGCCCTCGATCTCGCGCAGCGTGATGGCGGTCCGCAATTCCTCCGGAAGGGCCTCCATTGCGCGGTTCACCGTCTCGGCGACCTGGCGCGTGTGGAGCATCGACTCCGGCGTATTGATATCCCTTAGTTGCTCACCGTCCGCAAAAGTTTCAGCCTCTTCTGCATCGATATCGCTGGACGCTTCCGGGCGGCGGCCCTGGGTGGCCAGGTAGTTCTTGGCCGTGTTGACGGCGATCCGGTACAGCCACGTATAGAAGGCCGACTCCCCGCGGAACTGGGGCAAGGCGCGGTATGCCTTGATAAAGGCATCCTGCGCCACATCCTCAACCTCAGCGGGGTCCCTGACCAGGCGCGAAATCAGGCGAATGATCTTCCGATGGTATTTGGTCACCAGAAGTTCAAAGGCCCGCTTGTCGCCCTGCTGGACGCGTTCAACTAGGAGCTGATCGGCTTCGCGTTCGCTCACGTATGGCTCACCTGCAGTGTATCTCTTGGTTTGGTCGTCACGACAAACGTTGTATTTTACCTACGATTCTAAGCCCGCCCGGTGAAGCAACGCGCATCCTGTGACCGTAAGCTAACAAAATCGTTCCCCTGCCTGCCTATCAGGTTGCACCCGCAGTGCAACTCTGGCGGCGCGTTGCAACCGCCGCGCCATCTCGGGCGAATCCGCCTGCCAGGGAAGAAAGATGGCGCCCGGCATCCCGGGCGCTCCGGGGACCAGGCGCACGACAGCGGCGCCGCCGGCCTGCCAGCATTGCCTGACCCCAGCCTCGTGCCGGGCACCGCCCGGCCCTTGCAGGCGGATCCGCAATGGCCCCTTGCCATCGGGCGCGTGCAGCACCGCCGTGCAGCGCCAGCGCAGGCCGCGCCACCACGCCGGCCAGGCACGCACCGTCGCCGTGGCGGCTAGCGCGAGTCCCAGCGCCATGGCGGCATGCCCCCGATGGAAACCAGCCTGACTGCCGGCTACCACATCGGCCAGCGTCCGCGCCAGCAGCGCGAGCGCCAGCGTTTCGCCGGCACAAAACACGAACAGGGCCCACCGCAACGGGTGGACCCTGCCCTGGCGCAGCCCGCGAAGGGCCCGCCTCAACCACGGATCAGGCGCGGCGGAAAACAAGCGTGCCGTTGGTGCCGCCGAAACCGAAGTTGTTCTTCACCGCGACGTCGATCTTCATCTCGCGCGCCGTGTTGGCCACGTAGTCCAGGTCGCACTCGGGATCCTGGTTGTCGAGGTTGATCGTCGGCGGCGACACCTGGTTGTGCAGCGCCAGCACGGTGAAGACCGATTCCAGGCCGCCGGCACCGCCCAGCAGATGGCCGGTCATGGACTTGGTCGAGTTCACCACCATCTTGTAGGCCTGCTCGCCGAATGCGGCCTTGATCGCATCGGATTCGTTCTTGTCGCCCAGCGGCGTGGACGTGCCGTGGGCGTTCAGGTAGTGCACCTGGTCCGTATTGATGCCGGCGTCCTTGAGCGCATTGACCATGCAACGGCGCGGGCCGTCCATGTTCGGCGCGGTCATGTGATAGGCGTCGCCGCTCATGCCAAAGCCGATCAGCTCGGCATAGATGCGCGCGCCGCGCGCCTTGGCCGACTCGTACTCCTCCAGCATCATCACCCCCGCGCCTTCGCCCAGCACGAAGCCGTCGCGGTCCTTGTCCCACGGACGCGAAGCGGCCGCCGGATCGTCATTGCGCGTCGACAGCGCACGCGCAGCGGCGAAACCGCCGATGCCCAGCGGCGACACGGTCGACTCGGCACCGCCTGCCAGCATGGCGTCGGCATCGCCGGCCTGGATCAGGCGGGCGGCCAGGCCAATGCTGTGCAGGCCGGTCGTGCAAGCCGTCACGGCAGCCAGGTTCGGCCCCTTGATGCCGTGGATGATCGACAAGTGGCCCGCGATCATGTTGATGATCGATCCCGGCACGAAGAACGGCGAAATCCGGCGCGGACCACGCTCGGTCAGCACGGCGTGGGTCTCTTCGATCAACGGCAGCCCGCCGATGCCCGAACCGACCAGCACGCCGATGCGCTCGGCATTGGCGTCGGTCACTTCCAGGCCGCTGTCCTTCAGGGCCTGCGTACCGGCTGCAATGCCGAAATGGATAAAGGTATCCATCGCGCGGGCTTCCTTGGCGGGGATGTAGTCCTCGGCATTGAAACCCTTCACTTCACCGGCAAAGTGCACGGAAAGCGCGGAGTGATCGAATTTGGTGATGGTGGCGATGCCGGACTTGCCGGCAACCAGGTTGGCCCAGCCTTCGGCAACCGTGTTTCCGACCGGAGACACAAGGCCAAGCCCAGTGACGACGACGCGACGACGGCTCACTATGTTTTCCTACGGGTGCGTGAAACGGGAACGGAACGGAGATCAACCCGCCGCCGGCCTTGCGGGCCGCACGGCGAAACACATTCCATTCTGCTTCTTCAAACAGACGAAAGCCACAGAAAACAGCAAGGCGCGGCCGCAACGGCCCGCCCACCTGCCTTCTGTGGCTCGGAATGCAGAGACGACGGGCTTAGGCCTTGACGTGCGCGGTGGCGTAGTCGATAGCCTGTTGCACGGTCGTGATCTTTTCGGCTTCCTCATCAGGAATTTCCATGCCGAATTCATCTTCCAACGCCATCACGAGTTCAACCGTGTCCAGCGAGTCCGCACCGAGATCGTTCACGAACGACGATTCGTTCTTGATGTCTGCCTCGGCCACGCCAAGCTGTTCTGCCACGATTTTCTTGACGCGTTGTTCGATATTGTCCATGTAACCCTCCAGGGAAGTTCGACAAAAAGTGGGCGCATTTTAGCAGGTTTGAGGCGACAGAAATGCCGCCTGCCAAGCTTTGCAAGAATCGCGCCCGTTTGGTTCGGAAAACTACTACTTCAGGCGGCTTCTTCGGGCTTCTCCCCCGAAACCAGCCAACTAAAAACCCATTAATTCATGTACATCCCGCCGTTCACATGCAGCGTAGTGCCGGTAATGTAAGCGGCTTGCGGACCAGCCAGGAAGGCCACCGCGTTGGCGATATCCTCCGGCTGACCAAGGCGACCCAGCGGAATCTGTGTCTTGAGCGAAGCATGCTGCTCTTCGGACAGCGCCTTGGTCATGTCGGTGTCGATAAAGCCCGGCGCGACACAGTTCACGGTCACGTTGCGGCTGCCAATTTCCGCGGCCAGCGAGCGGGTCATGCCCGCCACGCCCGCCTTGGCAGCAGAGTAGTTCATCTGGCCGGGGTTGCCGACCGAGCCCACCACCGAAGTGATATTGATGATGCGGCCCTGGCGGGCCTTCATCATCGGGCGCAGCACCGCGCGCGACAGGCGGAACACTGAAGTCAGGTTGGTCTGGATCACGGCCAGCCAGTCCTCGTCCTTCATGCGCATCGCCAGCTGGTCCTGCGTGATGCCGGCATTGTTGACCAGCACGCCGATGCCGCCGTGGGTCTTGACGATCTCGTCGATGAGCGCGTCGCAAGCGGCCGCGTCATTGACGTTGAGCACGGCGCCCTTGCCCTTCAGGCCATCGGCGCCGAGGTAATCGGTGATGCCGGCCGCGCCGGCTTCGCTGGTGGCGGTGCCGATCACGGTGGCGCCCTGGCGGGCCAGTTCCAGCGCGATGGCGCGGCCGATGCCGCGCGAGGCGCCGGTGACCAGCGCAATCTGGTTGTCGAGAAGTTTGGTCATGCGGATGTCCTCTTGCTTACTTCAGCAGTGCCAGCGTGTCTTGCAGCGAGGCCGGATCGAAGATCGCGCCGCCGGTCAGGCTGCCGTCGATGCGCTTGGTCATGCCGGCCAGCACCTTGCCGGGGCCGCATTCGATCACGTGCGTGATGCCTTCGGCGGCCATCTTCTGCACGCACTCGACCCAGCGCACCGGCGCGGCGGCCTGGCGCACCAGGGCGTCCTTGATCGCGTCCGGATCATTGACGATGGCGACGTCGACGTTGTTCACCAGCGGGATCAACGGCGCCGAGAAAGCCAGGCCGGCCATGCGCTCGCGCAGGCGGTCCGAAGCGGGCTTGAGCAGCGACGAGTGGAACGGCGCCGAAACCGGCAGCGGCAGCGCGCGCTTGGCGCCCTTGCCCTTGGCGATTTCGCAGGCCTTCTCGACCGCGGCCTTGTGGCCGGCGATCACCACCTGCGACGGCGCGTTGAAGTTCACGGCCTCGACCACGCCCGCGGCCGATGCCTCGGCGCAAGCGGCGCGCACGTCGGCATCGGACAGGCCCAGGATCGCGGCCATGGCGCCCTCGCCCACCGGCACGGCTTCCTGCATGGCTTGCGCGCGGAAGCGCACCAGCGGCACCGCATCGGCAAACGGGATCACGCCCGCGGCCACCAGCGCAGAGTACTCGCCCAGGCTGTGGCCGGCAACCAGCGCCGGCGCCGGGCCGCCGGCGTCCAGCCAGGCACGGTAGACCGCCACGGCGGCGGTCAGCATCACCGGCTGCGTGTTGGTGGTCAGGTTCAGCTCTTCGGCGGGACCTTCGGCGATCAGGCGGCCGAGATCCTGGCCGAGCGCGGCCGAGGCTTCTTCCACGGTGGCGCGCACCACGGCGTTATCGGCGAAGGCATTGAGCATGCCGACCGACTGCGAACCCTGGCCGGGAAATACGAAAGCGAATTTCATCGGAATGGAACCCTAACAAGAAACGGGTGGCCGGCGCTGCGGCATGTCCTGCATGCGCGGCATGCCATGGCGCCGGCCGCGAATCACATGCGCAGCAGCACCGCGCCCCAGGTGAAGCCGCCGCCCACGCCTTCCATCAGCACGGTCTGGCCCGGGCGGATGCGGCCGTCGCGCACCGCGACGTCCAGTGCCAGCGGGATCGACGCGGCCGAGGTGTTGCCGTGCTCATGCACGGTGGCGACCATGCGCTCCGCCGGCAGGCCCAGCTTCTTCGCCGTGCCCTGCATGATGCGGATATTGGCCTGATGCGGAATCAGCCAGTCGACCTGGTCCGGCGTCACGCTGGCAGCCTCCATGGCTTCGCGCGCGACCTTGTCCAGCACATTCACGGCCAGCTTGAACACAGCCTGGCCGTCCATGTGCAGGAACGGGTTGCCGGTGATGTTGCCGCCGGCGACGTTGCCCGGCACGCACAGGATATCGACATGCCTGCCGTCCGAGTGCATCGCGGTGGACAGGATCCCCGGCTCCTCGGACGCCGACAGCAGCACGGCGCCGGCACCGTCGCCGAACAGCACGCAGGTGGTGCGGTCGTTGAAGTCCAGGATGCGCGAGAACACTTCGGTGCCGATCACCAGCACGTTGCGGTGCGAGCCGCTGCGGATGAACTTGTCGGCCGTGGCCAGCGCGTACACGAAGCCCGAGCACACCGCCTGCAGGTCGAAGGCCGGGCAGTGGTTGGTGATACCCAGCTTTTCCTGCACGATGCAGGCCGTGCTGGGGAACACAAAGTCCGGCGTCGAGGTGGCGACGATGATCAGGTCGATGCTCTGGCGGTCGATGCCGGCAGCTTCGATGGCCTGCTCGGCAGCCTTGACCGCGAGATCGCTGCTGGTCACATTCGGCTCGGCCCAGTGGCGTGCGGAAATGCCGCTGCGCGAGACGATCCAGTCGTCGCTGGTCTCGATGCCCTTTTCGGCAAGCTGCGCGGCCAGGTCATGGTTGGTCACGCGCCGCGGAGGCAGGTAGCTCCCGGTACCGATGATTTTTGCGTACTTGGTCATGTATTGTCGGATCGTATGGCCCGCAGGCACCCTCGACCGGCGCGCGTGGCGCTCAGGCGACGTGGGGGCTGGGATGCGCGCCAGGCACCTCTGTCTCCGGGGCGGGCTGTGCAGCGCCTGCGGCGCTGGATTTATCGGCAAAAGCCCGGGTGATGCGGGCGATCACGCCATTCTTGGCGGCATCATACCCGCGTTTGATGGCCCACTCAAAAGAATGGGCATCGGCCGAGCCGTGGCTCTTGATCACCAGCCCGCGCAGCCCAAGCAACGAGGCGCCGTTGTAGCGCGCCGGGTCGAGCCGCCTGGCCAGGCGCGACAGCACCGGCATGGCGACCGCGGCCAGCAGCTTGGTGAACCACGAGCGGGTGAATTCTTCCTTGATCATACTGCCGATCATCTTGGCCAGGCCCTCGGTGCTCTTGAGTGCCACATTGCCGACAAAGCCGTCGCAGACCACGATGTCGGTAGTGCCCTTGAAGATGTCGTTGCCTTCCACGTTGCCGTAGAAGTTCAGCTCCGAGGCGCGCAGCAGTTCACCGGCACGCTTGACCACCTCATTGCCCTTGATGACTTCCTCGCCGATGTTCAGCAGGCCCACCGTGGGGTGTTCCTTGTGGTCGACCACGGCCACCATGGCTTCGGCCATGCGCGCGAACTGCAGCAGGTGCTCGGGCTCGCAGTCGGCATTGGCGCCCAGGTCCAGCACGGTGGTGCCCCAACCTTGCTCGTTCGGGATGGTGGTGGCGATGGCCGGCCGCTCGATGCCTTCGAGCGTCTTGAGCACATAGCGCGACACCGCCATCAGCGCGCCGGTGTTGCCGGCGGAGATGCAGGCACCGGCCAGGCCTTCCTTGACCTGCGTGACGGCGACGCGCATCGACGAGTCCCTCTTCTTGCGCAGCGCCACCTCGACCGGGTCATCCATGGTGATGACCTCGGTGGCCTCGACGATAGTCACGCGCGGATGGTCCAGCGCGTGCAGCTTTTTCAGCTGCGTCCGGATGGGGTCGGGCAAGCCGACCAGCACCATCTCGGCGTCGTCGTGGCGGGAAAGAAAACTGATCGCCGCAGGCACCGTCACGGAGACTCCGTGATCGCCGCCCATGCAGTCGATAGCGATTTTGATCGTCATTGTTCCTGGTACGGATAGCGCGGCGGCGCACGCCACGCCCGGCGGGAAATCCGAGCGCCCAACAAAAAAGCGGCAACGATCTTGCCGCTTTTTTGTCTCTGACCTTTTAGTGTCCGACCTACAGGCATGCTCGAGCGAGACGCAACGTCACGCCGAACGAAGCTATCAGTCGTTCTTGGTCTTGATGACCTTGCGGCCACGGTAGTAGCCGTTCGGGCTGACGTGGTGACGCAGGTGGGTTTCGCCGGTGGTCGGCTCAACTGCCAGCGGCGCGGCCGACAGGTGATCGTGCGAACGGTGCATGCCGCGCTTGGACGGCGACTTCTTGTTCTGTTGAACAGCCATGATGACTCCTTCGAGAATTGTTCAATATTAACACACGCATCCCGCCCAAGGCGTAGCCGGGGCCCGGCCGGATGCTTCAGATTCACCTGCAAGACCTTGCGCACCGCCTGTCGGCGGCATCAATGCTTGGTCTTCAGGCCGGCCAGCGCCGCAAAGGGCGAAGGCCGCTTTTCTTCCTCAGGCTCAGCCTCTGGCTGCGCCTCGCCGTCCGAACCGGTCACGAGGCTTTCGTGCACCGTCGGGCAGACGTCATGCTTGGGGGCCACCGGCAACGCCAGCAGCACTTCATCTTCAATCAGGTCCAGCAACGAGAAATGCTTCGAGCCGGCGATCACGTCGACTTCGTCGTCGTCCATCGGCGCGGCGTCGGCCGCTTCCTCGCTTTCCACCACCTCGAAACGCGTTGCCGTATCGATCGGCTCGGCATAGGGGGCCAGGCAGCGTTGGCAATCCAGCCATATCCGGCCCTGCACGGTCACGTCGAGGAACAGCCGCCGCGCCACCGGGGCGCCCGGCTCGGCCGCCTCTTCACGCATGAAGCCAGTGGCCGTATAGGCAAACGTCTCATCGGGTGCCGAGGCTGGCGCTTGCGCGGCGGTCTCGGCTAAGATGCGCGGCAAATCCCGCACCGCCACGTCGCCGGCCAGGCTTTCACCCTTCCGGCACAAGGCGAAGAGATCAAGCGCGCGCAGGTCAATCGGCTGGGTCATGTGCGTGGCTCCGGTCGCTATACAATGACTGGTTCGCCACATTCCACGCCTGTCGGACTACGGGCCGCGCACATTGGCGGCACTGCGCCCGGGTGCGGATGCGGCAAAACGCGCGATTGTACGACGTAAACCGTGCCGAGGTCAAAGGTCTTGCAACGCGGGCCGCACCTTTTACTGCTTCGCTTCCTGTTTCGATTCTTCTTACTTATGTCCCCAGACCCCCGCCCCAGCCTGATCCTTGGCTCCGGCTCACCCTACCGCCGCGAATTGCTGGCGCGCCTGCGCATCCCGTTCGAGGTGGCCGTGCCCGACATCGACGAAACCCCGCTTGCCGGCGAAGCGCCCGAAGCCACCGCGCTGCGCCTGTCGCAGCGCAAGGCCGAAGCCATTGCCGCGCGCCATCCGGGCGTGCTGGTGATCGGCTCGGACCAGGTGCTGACCCTGGACGGCGAGCAGATGGGCAAGCCCGGCACGCACGAGAAGGCCGTGGCGCAGCTGCGCCGCATGCGCGGGCGCACCGCCACCTTCCACTCGGCCCTGTGCCTGCTGGACGCACGCACCGGTACCGTGCAGCTGGCCGACGTGCAGACCCGCGTGACCATGCGCGACCTGACCGACGCTGAAATCGAAACCTACCTGCAGCTGGAGCGCCCCTACGACGTGGCCGGCAGCGCCAAGTCCGAAGGCCTGGGCATCACGCTGCTGGAACGCGTCGAGTCGGACGACCCGACCGCACTGGTCGGCCTGCCGCTGATCGCGCTGACCGGCATGCTGCGCCAGGCCGGCTACCCCCTCCTTTCCGCATGACCCGCACGAGCCCATGATGAGCGGCACTCTTTACCTGATCCCCAACACTCTCGGCAAGCGCGACGAAGCCGACCCGCTGGCTGACGTGATCCCGGCCGGCGTGCAGCAGGTCGCGGCCAACCTGGACTACCTCGTCGCCGAGAACGCCAAGACCGCGCGCGCCTTCCTGAAGAAGCTGGGCGAGACCACGCCGCTGGCGCGCCCGATCCAGCAGATCGAGATCCGCGAGCTGAACGTCAACACGCGCGCCGACGCCCTGGCCGCGCTGCTGGTCCCGCTCGAAGCCGGCCGCGACGGCGGCCTGCTGTCCGAGGCCGGCGTGCCGGCGGTGGCCGACCCCGGCGCCGACCTGGTGCGGCTGGCCCATGCGCGCCGCATCCGCGTGCGGCCGCTGGTCGGGCCCAGCTCGATCCTGCTGGCGGTGATGGGCTCGGGCCTGAACGGCCAGAGCTTTGCCTTCAACGGCTACCTGCCGGTCGATGCCGGCGAGCGCGCGCAGCGCCTGCGTGAGCTGGAGCAGCGCTCGCGCAAGTCCAGCCAGACCCAGGTGTTCATCGAAACGCCCTACCGCAATGCGGCGCTGCTGGAAGCCATGCGCCAGCACTGCGCCGGCACCACGCTGCTGTCCGTGGCCGTGGACCTGACCCTGCCGGGCGAGACCATCGTCACGCTGCCACTGTCGGACTGGCGCCCCGAGTGGATCGACCTGCACAAGCGCCCGGCGATATTCTCGCTGCTGGCCATGTAAGCAACGGCAAAGGGGGCGCGAACGCCCCCTTTGCCGTTGCCGCAGCACCTTCCAGGCTCAGTGCATGCCCTGCATGCGGTTGCTCCACAGCATGGTCTTCATCGCTGCTGAGCCCACTGCCGCGCCAAAGCGCTTGGCCACGCGCTCGGCGATGTTTTCCTTGACGGTGTAGTCGACGATGTCCGCGGCCTTGAGCACATCGCGCGCGACATAGTCGGCACTGCCCAGCCCGTCGGCCAGGCCCAGCTCTATGGCGCGCTCGCCCGACCAGAACAGGCCGGAGAACACCTCCGGATCATCCTTGAGCCGGTCGCCGCGCCCTTCCTTGACCACGTCGATGAACTGCTGGTGGATCTGCTTGAGCATGGCCTCGGCAAAGGCCTTCTGCTTGGGCACCTGCGGCGAGAACGGGTCCAGCATGCCCTTGTTGGCGCCCGAGGTGTACAGCCGGCGCTCCACGCCCAGCTTGTCCATCAGCCCGGTAAAGCCAAAACCGTCCATCAGCACGCCGATCGAGCCCACGATGCTGGCCTTGTCGACATAGATCTTGTCGGCCGCCGCGGCCACGTAATAGCCGCCCGAGGCGCAGATTTCTTCCACCACCACATAGAACGGCTTGGACGGATGAAGCTTGCGCAGCCGCTGGATCTCATCGTTGATGATGCCCGCCTGCACCGGCGATCCGCCCGGCGAGTTGATCTTCAGGATCACGCCGGCGGCATTGTCGTCGGCAAATGCAGCCTGCAGCGAGGCATTGATCGATTCCGCGCTGGCCGGCGTGCCCGCGGCGATCTCGCCTTCCAGCGTCACCATCGCGGTGTGGCGGCCCGAGCCGATGGCCTTCTCGCCCTTGAAATCAAACAGCGCGATAAAGATCAGCGCCACGATGCCCAGGCCGACAAAGCGGAAGAAGATGCGCCAGCGCCGTGCCGCGCGCTGCTCGCGCAGCGATGCGGTCAGCACTTTTTCCAGCAGATCGCGCTCCCAGCCGGCGCCGCCGCCAACCGGGGGCCCCGCGGTGGCACCGGCCATGCGCGCCTCGCGCTCGCGCGCTTCACGCCTTGCCGCGTCGTCGCCGGCGCGCAATTCGTCTTCCAGCGGGTAGTCGGCGCGCGGTGCCGTGACCAGGCGCTCGGACTCCGCCTGGGGCGCTCCTTCGCCCGGCGCGCCTTCGCCGGCTGGCTTGTGCTCGTCCGGCTGACCCGATTCACCCGATGGCGGCTTCTGTTGTTCTGTCATGCAAATCGCTCGTGGAAACGCCTGGCAACCCAGGCCTGGAAATACAACGGCCGGCCTGACCGCCGGCCCTGCCCGTCATTCAGGCACCGTCCATGCGCGCAGCGATCCGGTATGGCGCTTCCGGCAACCAGTAGACGTGGCCGTCGCGCTCCTCGATGCGCAGCTTGGCCAGCGATGCACCGCGGCAGGGACCGCCGACGCACTCGCCGCTGTCCGGCGCATAAACCGCGCCATGTGTGGCGCACATCAAGTATAGGCCTGAGGCATCGAAGAACCGGCCTTCCTGCCAGTCCAGTTCCATCGGCACATGGGCGCACTGGTTCAGGTAACCGTGCGCGGCGCCGTCGAAACGAACCACGAAGGCGCCGATCTTGCGCTGGTCCAGCGTCACCGAGAAGCGCACGCCCAGGCCGCCTTCCTCCAGGTCCGCGGCAGCGCACAGCCGCACCGGCGCCTGGCCGGCCGCTGCCTCAGGCATGGGCCAGCAGCCAGTCGGTCAGGTCGGGGATGGAGGTCGCGCAATGCACCGGCGCCATCGCGCGCAGAGCATCCGCAGGATGTGCACCATAGCACACGCCAAGTCCCTTGGCTCCGGCATTGGCCGCCATCTGCAGGTCATGGGTGGTGTCGCCGACCATCACCGTGCGCTCCACGTCCTGGCCCAGCTCGCGGGTCAGTTCGTGCAGCATGGCCGGGTGCGGCTTGGAGAAGGTCTCATCGGCACAGCGCGTGGCGTCGAACAGGCGGGTCAGGCCGCTCGCGGCCAGCGCGCGCTGCAGGCCGACGCGGGTCTTGCCGGTGGCCACGCCAAGAAAATAGTGCTCGCCGCGCAGCGTCTCCAGCATTTCGCGCACGCCGTCGAACAGCACCAGGTCGGCGTCGCGAGCGAGGAAGTGGTAGCGGTAGCGTTCTGCCAGGCGCGGGTAGTCGGCGGGGTCCAGCGTCGGCACCGCGTAAGACAGTGCATCCTTCAGGCCCAGCCCGATCACGTGGCTGGCGGCGCTGTCATCCGGCACCGGCAGGCCCAGGTCGCGGCTGGCAAGCTGGATGCACTTGGCGATGGTCGGGGTCGAGTCCATCAGCGTCCCGTCCCAGTCGAAAACGATCAGGTCAAATTGTTGCCTGGCCATGGAAGTCCTTGTGACGTTTGATGCACCACCCTACTCCGGGGCATGCAGTTCACGCAATTGTTGCAGGAATCCGACGCACTCGTCGGGCAGCGGCGCTTCCACCGCCAGCGGCTCGCCCGTGGCCGGGTGGATAAACACCAGCCGGTGGGCGTGCAGGAACATGCGCTTGAGGCCCGGCTTGGCGCCGGAACGCGCCAGCGCCTTGTTCAGCGAAAAGTCGCCATATTTTTCGTCACCGACGATCGGGAAACCCGAGTGGGCCAGGTGGACGCGGATCTGGTGGGTACGGCCGGTCTTCAGTTCGGCCTCCAGCAGGGTGAAGCCCCGGAAGGCCTCGACCCGGTTGAACACGGTGTGCGAGGCCAGCCCGTCGGACTGCACCCGCACCCGGCGCTCGCCGTCCGGCGTGCTGTACTTATATAGAGGCAGCTTCACATGCTGGCGCGCGTTCGGGAATTCGCCGGCCACGCAGGCGAAATAGCGCTTGTCCATCGCGCTGCCGCGAATCTGCTCGTGCAGGTGGACCAGCGCCGAGCGCTTCTTGGCCAGCACCAGGATGCCGGAGGTCTCGCGATCGAGCCGGTGCACCAGTTCCAGAAACTTGGCCTGGGGCCGGGACCGGCGCAATTGCTCGATCACGCCGAAGGCCACGCCCGAGCCGCCGTGCACGGCCACGCCGGCCGGCTTGTTGATCACCAGCAGCTGGGCGTCCTCAAACAGCACCGGGAATTCGCCCGCCGGCACATGCTGGGCATCGGCCGATTGCGCCGAATTCGCCACCCGCATTGGCGGAATGCGCACTACATCACCCGACTGCAGGCGGTAAGTGGCATCGATCCGGCCCTTATTGACGCGAACTTCCCCCGAACGCAGCACCCGGTAAATATGGCTCTTGGGTACGCCCTTGGCCACCTTCAGCAGGAAGTTGTCAATGCGCTGACCTTCCGAGCCTTCGTCAATCGTGACATACGCCACCTGTGGGCTGGCCGGCGCAGCTTCGGCAGCCTTTTCAATTTGATGGCGTAACTCATTCATTTTCAATATAATTTCCTCGCTGTCCCGGCTTGTGGCCGGCAGCGCAAGACCTGTGTAAGCGATTGATCTTCGAGTTTTCTTGGATTTTTCGCATTCTACACTTGGGGTTGCCGCCAACCCCGCCCGTCTCCCGCAACTTTGCGTTCCGCCAAGCGCCAGACGGGCAAATGGCAGTAAAAAGCAGCACGCACGGTGCCGCCGGCATGCAGGAAGTCGCCCAAAGGAGGCTTCGGCGAGGCAGGCGGTGACGTGGGAACTGAGTGTTCAGGTAAAACAGAATTTAAAGGCGGATGCCACTGCCGGCATCCGCTTCGGTGAGAGAAGTCCTGCCAGCACCGGGAAACGGTGCCGGCCGGCAGGTTAGCCTGCCGCCTGACTGGAAATACCGGCGCCCGGTCGCAGAATTCCAAGAAGTAGTAGGTGCGCCCGCCAGGAGTAGTCAGGCAGCAACGGCAACCATGCCGTGTCCGAAAAATTTGCTCTTTGACGCGTCTAGGCCTTCCGCGGCCGGCCGCGATGCCGCCGGCGCCGGTTGCGCCGGCGTTCTGCATCGCCTCCGGCACGGGAACGCGCCGGATGTCTGCGCAAGAGCAGCCTCCGGTGTTCTCTCCTGCCCCGCGGACGTTACCCCGACGTCATCGCTCTCTTTCACCCGCGCCCAGCCGCTCGCCTATCCCGCGCAGCGGCGCTTTCCGGCAATTCTCGCGCCTCGCTCGCTCCCTCGCGTGCTCCATGGATCGCCGCGGACACCGCCCAGACGGTGCCACCCGCGACACTGGAGTGAGGTATTGCGATGAAACGCATGCTGTTCAACGCGACGCAACAGGAAGAATTGCGCGTCGCCATCGTCGACGGTCAGAAACTGATCGATATCGACATCGAGACTGCCGGGCGCGAACAGCGCAAGGGCAACATCTACAAGGGTGTCATCACCCGCATCGAACCCTCGCTGGAAGCCTGCTTCGTCAACTACGGCGAAGAACGCCACGGCTTCCTGCCGTTCAAGGAAGTGGCCCGCGCCTTCTTCAAGGAAGGCATCGACGTGCGCAACGCGCGCATCCAGGATGCCCTGCATGAAGGCCAGGAACTGATCGTCCAGGTCGAGAAGGAAGAGCGCGGCAACAAGGGCGCGGCCCTGACCACCTTTATCTCCCTGGCCGGCCGCTACCTGGTGCTGATGCCCAACAACCCGCGCGGCGGCGGCGTGTCGCGCCGCATCGAGGGCGAGGACCGCCAGGAACTGCGCGAAACCATGGCGCAGCTGACCGTGCCGGAAGGCATGAGCATCATTGCCCGGACCGCCGGCATCGGCCGCTCGGCCGAGGAACTGCAGTGGGACCTGAACTACCTGCTGCAACTGTGGAAGGCCATCGATGGAGCCGCCGGCGACAACAAGGCCCCGCTGCTGATCTACCTGGAATCCAGCCTGGTCATCCGCGCCATCCGCGATTACTTCCAGCCGGATATCGGCGAGATCCTGATCGATACCGACGAGATCTACGAACAGGCCCGCGCCTTCATGAGCGTGGTGATGCCTGACAACATGAACCGCGTGAAGAAGTATCGGGACGACGTGCCGCTCTTCTCGCGCTTCCAGATCGAACACCAGATCGAGTCGGCCTATTCGCGCATGGTGATGCTGCCCTCCGGCGGCGCCATCGTGATCGACCACACCGAGGCGCTGGTCTCCGTGGACGTGAACTCGGCCCGTGCCACCAAGGGCGCCGACATCGAGGAAACCGCGCTGCGCACCAACCTCGAGGCCGCCGACGAGATCGCCCGCCAGCTGCGCCTGCGCGACCTGGGCGGCCTGATCGTGATCGACTTCATCGACATGGAGTCCGGCAAGGCCCAGAAGGACGTGGAAACGCGCCTGAAGGACGCCCTGCGCCACGACCGCGCCCGCGTGCAGATGGGCAAGATCAGCCGCTTCGGCCTGATGGAACTGTCGCGCCAGCGCCTGCGCCCGTCGCTGTCGGAGGGCTCGCACATCACTTGCCCGCGCTGCAACGGCACCGGCCATATCCGCGATACCGAATCGTCCGCCCTGCAGGTGCTGCGCATCATCCAGGAAGAGGCGATGAAGGAAAACACCGCCGCCATCCACTGCCAGGTGCCGGTGGAGGTGGCCGCCTTCCTGCTGAACGAGAAGCGCCAGGAAATCAACCTGATCGAGCTGCGCTTCAAGGTCAACGTGCTGCTGATCCCCAACAAGCACCTGGAAACGCCGCACTACAAGCTGGAGCGCCTGCGCCACGACGATCCGCGCCTGGAAGAGAGCACCGCCAGCTACCGCATGGCCGAGGCTGCCGCCAAGGAACTGGAAGCCGACACCAGCTACAGCAGCCGCCGCAAGGAAGAAGCCAAGCCGCGCCAGGAAGCCGCGGTCAAGGGCATCACCCCGGAACAGCCGGCGCCGGTGTCGGTGCCGCGCCCCGAGCGCGCGCCCAAGCCGGAAGCCCCGGTCGCCCCGCCTGTGCCGGCTACCCAGCCGGTGGTCAGCGGCGGTTTCATCGCATGGCTGAAGGGCTTGTTCGGTGCCCGCCCGGCGACCCCGCCGGTGGTGGAGCCGGCCAAGCCGGCAGCTGCCACCGAGGCCCGTAGCGCCGAAGGCCGGCGCGAGCGCGGCCAGCGCGGCGAAGGCCGCGGCCAGCGTGGTGAGCGTGGCGACCGCGCCGAGCGTGGTGAGCGCACCGAGCGTGGTGAGCGTGGTGAGCGTGGCGAGCGCCAGGGCCGTGGCCAGCGCGGCGACCGTGCCGAGCGCGCGGAACGTGGTGAGCGCCAGGGCGCCGAGCGCGGCGAGCAACGCGAGGGCCGTGGCGAACGCCAGGGCCGCCAGCCGCGCCAGCAAGGTGAAGGCCAGGCCACCCCGGCTCTGGCCCGCCAGGGCGAGGCCGTGCAAGCCGAGCGCGCCCAGGGCGAGCGCGTGGAGGGCCGTCAGGAAGGCCGCCGCGACCGCAACCAGGAACGCCGCGAGCGCCAGCGTGAACGCCAGCGCGAACGCAGCGAACTGCGCGAAGCCGAAGCCGGTGAAGCACCGCAGCCGGAAGCCATCGCCGCCGCCCAGGCACTGGGCGTACTGCCGCAGGCAGTGACCGAAGAGACGCAAGCCGTCCGCGCCGAGCTGCCGGAAGGTGCCGAGAGCGCCGCCGAAACCGCTGAGGGCGAAGAGCGCCGCCGCCGCAACCGACGTGGCCGCAACCGCTATCGCCGTGAGCGCGACGAGTCGGCGCAAGGTGCCCAGGGTGAAGGCGAAGGCGACGAAGAAGCCGCCGCTGCCGAAGGCGTTGCCCCGGTGCGCGCTGAAGCTGCAGTGCCGGCCGAGCCCGCACCGCAAGCTGCCGTGGCCGTGGCCGCCGCAGCCGAGGCTGTCGAAGCGATCCGCATCGCCGTGCCGGAAGACGTGACGCCCGCGCCGGTCGCCGAGGCCGCCCCGGTGACCACGCCGGTTGCCGAGCCCGTGCCCCAGCAAGCTGCCCCGGTAGCCGCCGTCACGGAAGCCGTTGCCGCCGAAGCGATTGTTGAGACCACCGCAAGCGTGGCCGTCGAAGCGGCTCCGGTCATGCCGGCACCTGCCGCTGCGCCGGTCGCCGCCCCTGTGGCTGAAGCCGCACCGGCCGAGGTGTTCGCCCCGGCAGCCCCGGTCGTTGCTGCAGCGCCGGCCACCCCGGCGGCACTGGAGAACCTGGAACCGATGCTCGCCACCGCCGGCCTGCAATGGGTCCATACCGACAGCGACAAGCTGCGTTCGGCCCAGGAAGCCGCCGCCCGCATCGCGCCCGCCCCGCGCGTGCAGCGCGAGCGCAAGGCGCTGCCGCCGCTGCCCCACGGTCCGATGATCCTGGTGGAAACCGGTGGCCGCGAAGTGGAGATGGCATCGCAGCAGTAAGCATTGCCGCTGCACCGCAGCCAAAGCAAGAAGGGGACGGCCACGCCGTCCCCTTTTTTCATGGGCAGCCGGCCGGATGAATCCCCGCCATCACCGGGGATGCGGGTGCCCCGCCCCCGCCTCGGCTAGAATGGCAGCAGAATGCATCCGGCCCTCGAGCGCCCCTGATTTGGCCACGCCGCCATGCCGCTCCCCGGACGCCGTGCCCACCCACAGGCCATGACCGAATCCGTCATTCCGATTTTCGACCTGCGCGACCATCGCTACCGCTCGATGACGCCCAGCATTCCCGGCAAGCTGGCTGCCCCCACCGGCCTGGTGGCCGACACCCGCGGCCGGCCGCTGCATGACCTGCGCATCTCGGTGACGGACCGCTGCAACTTCCGCTGCGTCTACTGCATGCCGAAGGAAGTCTTCGACAAGGACTACACCTTCCTGCCGCATTCCGAGCTGCTGAGCTTCGAGGAGATCGAGCGCACCGCGCGCCTGTTCGTCGCCCACGGCGTCGAGAAGATCCGCCTGACCGGCGGCGAGCCGCTGCTGCGCAAGAACATCGAGCACCTGGTGGAGATGCTGGCGAAGATCGAGACCGTCTCGGGCAAGCCGCTGGACCTGACGCTCACCACCAACGCCTCGCTGCTGGCGCGCAAGGTGCGCTCGCTGCGCGACGCGGGACTGACGCGCGTCAGCGTCAGCCTGGACGCGATCGACGACGCCACCTTCCGCCGCATGAACGACGTGGACTTCGCCGTCGCCGACGTGCTGCACGGCATCGAGACCGCGCAGGCCGTGGGGCTGGCGCCGATCAAGGTCAACATGGTGGTCAAGCGCGGCACCAATGACCAGGAAATCGTGCCGATGGCGCGCCACTTCCGCCACAGCGGCATCATCCTGCGCTTTATCGAGTTCATGGACGTAGGCGCCAGCAACCACTGGCAGATGGATGAAGTGCTGCCGTCCGCCGAGGTGGTGAAGCGCATCGATGCGGAATTCCCGCTCGAACCGGTGCAGGCCAACTACTCCGGCGAAACCGCCGAACGCTGGCGCTACCGCGACGGCAGCGGCGAGATCGGCGTGATCTCCAGCGTCACCCACGCCTTCTGCGGCGACTGCAGCCGCATCCGCCTGTCCACCGAAGGCCGGCTCTACCTGTGCCTGTTCGCGACCGAGGGCTTCGACCTGCGCGCGCTGCTGCGCGGCGGCTACAGCGACCTGGAAATCTCCAATGCGATTGCGCAGGTGTGGCAGGGCCGCACCGACAATTATTCCGAGCAGCGCAGCGACCCGACGGTGCGCGCCAAGCGTGCCGAGCGCAAGATCGAGATGTCCTATATCGGCGGCTGACCCCGCCGCACACACAATCCATGATTGCACGCGACGACATCACCGGCCTGATCCTCGCAGGCGGCAGGGGCAGCCGCATGGGCGGCACCGACAAGGGCCTGCAGCCACTGCACGGCACGCCGATGGCCATGCACACGATGATGCGCCTGACCCCCCAGGTGGGCGGGCTGATGATCAATGCCAACCGCAACCTGGCCGCCTATGAGTCCTTCGGCGTGCCGGTCTACACCGATTCCGTGCCCGACTTCGCCGGCCCGCTGGCGGGGATGCTGGCCGGCCTGGAGCAATGCGCCACGCCGTGGATGGTGACCGCGCCCTGCGATTCGCCCTTCCTGCCGACCGACCTAGTGGCACGCCTGGCGCAGGCGATCGAGGCCGAAGGCGCGGACCTGGCGATCCCCGTCACGCTGGACGAGGACGGCCGGCGCCAGACCCAACCTGTGTTCTGCCTGATGCCGGTCAGTGCGCTGGACAGCCTGGTGGCTTATCTTTCCAGCGGCGGCCGCAAGATCGAGACCTGGGCCGCCTCGCACCGCCTGGCCGAAGTGCTCTTCGACGACGCCGCGGCCTTTGCCAATATCAACACCCTGGACGAACTGCGCACGCACGAAACGCGCTGAGCCACCATGCCCACCCTGCAATCCGTCATCTCCTGCCTTTCCGACTACGACCCCGCCGCCCTGCCCGTGGACCAGGCCAACCGCATCATCGGCGAGGTGGTCGAGCCGGTGCGCGGCGTCGAGCAGTTGCCGATCCGCAGCGCCCTGGACCGCGTGCTGGCCGAGGACATCGTCTCGGCCATCGACGTGCCGGCGCATGACAACTCGGCGATGGACGGCTATGCCTTCCAGGGCGCCGCGCTGGCTGCCGCGCAGACCGCCACGGTCGAACTGGAAGTCATCGGCAGCGCCTTCGCCGGCGGTGCCGGCGCGCTGGCGCCCACGGCGGCGCAGGCGGTGCGCATCATGACCGGCGCGGTGATGCCGGCCGGCTGCGACACCGTGGTGCCGCAGGAATTCGTGGAAGCCGTGGACGACGGCGCGCGCATCCGCTTTGCCGCCGACTGCGTGCGTACCGGCGACAACCGGCGCCTGCGCGGCGAAGACCTGGCACGCGGCCAGGCCGCGCTGCAGGCCGGGCGCATCCTCCAGCCGGCCGACCTGGGCCTACTGGCCTCGCTGGGCGTGGCCGAGGTGCGCGTGCGCCGGCGCCTGCGCGTGGCGTTCTTCTCCACCGGCGACGAGCTGCGCTCGATCGGCGAGCCGCTCGATCCCGGCTGCGTCTACGACTCCAACCGCTACACGCTGCACGGCATGCTGCACCGGATGAATGTCGACCTGCTCGACATGGGCGTGGTGCGCGACGACCCAGACGCGCTCGAAGCCGCCTTCCGCACCGCCTGCGAGACCGCCGACGCGGTCATCACCTCCGGCGGCGTCTCGGTCGGCGAGGCCGACTACACCAAGCAGATCATGGCGCGCCTGGGCGATGTCACGTTCTGGAAGATCGCGATGCGCCCTGGCCGGCCGATGGCCTTCGGCCGGATCAATTCCAACGGCCGCGACGCGCTGCTGTTCGGGCTGCCGGGCAACCCGGTGGCGGTGATGGTCACCTTCTACCACTTCGTGCGCGCCGCGCTGCAGCGGCTGATGGGCGCCAGCGTGCCGCCGCTGCCGCTGCTGCGCGTGCGCAGCGCGCAAGCCATCCGCAAGAAGCCCGGCCGCACCGAGTACCAGCGCGGCATCCTGGCGCGCGCCGGCGACGGCCAGTGGGAAGTGCGCATCACCGGCCAGCAGGGCTCGGGCGTGCTGCGCTCGATGAGCGAGGCCAACTGCTTTATCGTGCTCGGCCACGAACAAGACTCGGTCAAGGCCGGCGATGCGGTCGAGGTGATGCTGTTCGACGGACTGGTCTAGCCGGACCGGCAGGCGCCGCACGCAAGCGCTTGCCACACGCCGGTAGCAATGTGTCGTTTTTGTGCCGCACATTTGCGGCCGTAGCACTGCCGGCACGGGGCTTTCGCCTGCCCCCGCCGACGGCGGGCTATGCTTGGCATCGGCCAATCGCTACACTTGGCGCACGATTCAGAACCATTCGAGTATCCCCCGTCATGAATCAGGAGATCGCCTACCTCCACCCCGTCAAGACCGCCCGCGCGCTGGTGCTGGTCTACCTGTGCTTCTCGCTGCCGATCGTGTCGCTGGGCCTGTTTGTCACCTTCGTCCGCTACGGTGACCTGCCCGCCATCACGGTCTTCAGCGCAATCATCCTGAATGCGCTGATCGGCTTCGGCCTGCTGTGGCTGGCCTGCAAGGCCTACAACTGGGTGGCCGCCCGCTTCGGCGGCATTGAAGTCCACGTGCGCGAACTGGCGCCCGAAGACGAGCGCTGAGCCGCGCGCCGGCGCCCAGGCCGGCAGCAAACTCGGCAGCCCCCTGCGGGGGCTTGCCCTGCCTCCTTCCCTGCCACGCGTTCAGCCGCCGTTGTCTTCGGCGGCCTCCGGCGCGTCCGCCGCTTCTGCTGCATTGAGGCCAAGCACCTGCTGCGCGGCCTCGCCCGGCAGCGCTTCCACCGTGCGCAGCTTGCGCGCCATCTGGCGCGTGCGCACTTCGGCCTGCTCGATATTGCGCGCGGCGCGTTCCAGCGTATCGCGGGTCTTGGCCAGCACGTCGCCGAATTTGCCGAACTCGGTCTTGACCGCGCCCAGCACCTCCCACACCTCGCTTGAGCGCTTTTCCAGCGCCAGCGTGCGGAAGCCCATCTGCAGGCTGTTCAGCAGCGCGGTCAGCGTGGTCGGCCCGGCCACGGTCACGCGGTAGTCGCGTTGCAGCAAGTCGGTCAGGCCCGGGCGCCGCAGCACCTCGGCATACAAACCCTCGGTCGGCAGGAACAGGATGGCGAAATCCGTGGTCTGGGGCGGCGACAGGTATTTCTCGGCGATGGTCTGGGCCTCGCGCCGCAGCGCCACTTCCAGTTCGCGGCCGAAAGCGAGCACGCCGTCCGGGTCGCCCCGCTCCTGCGCGTCCACCAGGCGCTCGTACTGTTCCTTGGGAAACTTGGCGTCGACCGGCAGCCAGACCGGCGCATTGTCGCCACCCGCCGCCTTGCCCGGCAGCCGGATGGCGAACTCCACCCGCGCGCCCGAGTTGCGCACGGTCTCGACATTCTTGCCGTACTGCTCCGGCGTCAGCATCTGCTCCAGCAGCATTTCCAGCTGGACTTCGCCCCAGGTGCCGCGCGACTTCACATTGGTCAGCACCTTCTTCAGGTCGCCCACGCCCTGCGCCAGCACCTGCATCTCGCCCAGGCCGCGGTGCACCTGCTCGAGCCGGTCCGACACCAGCCGGAAGGATTCGCCCAGGCGCTGCTCCAGCGTGGCGTGCAGCTTCTCGTCGACGGTGCGGCGCATTTCCTCCAGCTTGGCGGCGTTGTTGGCCTCGATGTCCTGCAGCTTCTTCTCCAGCGTGGCGCGCACTTCGGCCAGGCGCCGCTCGTTGGCTTCGGACATCTGCGCCAGCTGCTGCTGCAGCCCGTCGCCGAAGCGGCGCAGCGTGCCGGCCTGCTCGTCGCGCGCCTGCTGGCCCTGCAGCATCATGTGCTGGCGCACCTGCTCGAGCTGCTGGGTGTTGGTCTCGGTCAGCTTGGCCAGTTGCTGCGCGAAGGTGTCGATCTGGTTGTTCTGCAGCGTGGCAATGCCCGTCAGCTGCGATGACAGCGCCTGCTGGAAGCGCAGCATCTGCTGCGCCGACTCGTCGCGGTTGCCGCGCGCGGCCCCGGCCACTTCGGTGCGCACCTCGCGCTCCAGCCGCTCCATGCCGCGCGCGCTTTCCGCGCGCATGTCGGCCAGTTGCCGGCCAAGCTCGGCCCCCGGCGAGGCAGCCTGCTGGCGCAGCAGGACGATAACCAGCAGGGCGACCGCGAGCAGCGCCACGGCCAGCGTCAGGAACGGAATCAGGGTCATGCAGCAGGAAACAGGTGGATGGCGGGCTTAGCGGCGCCGCGACATGACGTCGGGGTTGATCACGGTGGGCGGATGGCCGGCCTGCGGGCCCTGGTCGAGCGCGGCGATCAGGTTGTCGGCGGCCAGCATCGCCATCGCACGGCGGGTCTTCTCGGACGCGCTGGCGATATGCGGCGTGAGCACGACGTTGGGCACCGTCAGCAGGTCCGGATGGACGGCGGGCTCGCCCTCGAACACATCCAGGCCGGCGCCGAAGATGCGCTTGTCACGCAGCGCCTGCGCCAGCGCGGCGTCGTCAACGATGCCGCCGCGCGCCAGGTTCACCAGCGTCGCGGTCGGCTTCATCAGCGCCAGCTCGGCCGCGCCGATGGCATGGTGACTCTGCGGGCCATAGGGCAGCACCAGCAGCAGGTGGTCGGACTGGCGCAGCAGGTCTTCCTTGCTGACATAGCGCGCGTTGAGCGCGCGCTCGGCGTCCGCCGGCAGCTGGCTGCGGTTGTGGTACAGCACGCTCATGCCAAACCCGTTCGCGCGGCGCGCCAGCGTCTGGCCGATGCGGCCCATGCCCAGGATGCCCAGCGTGCTGCCGTACAGGTCCATGCCGACCAGCATGTCGTAGCTCCAGCGCTGCCACTTGCCGGCGCGCAGGTAGTGCTCGGCCTCGGTCACGCGGCGCGCGGTGGCCATCAGCAGGGCCCAGCCGAAGTCGGCGGTGGTCTCGGTCAGCACGTCCGGCGTATTGGTGGCGACGATGCCGGCGGCCGTCAGCGCCGGCACGTCCAGGTTGTTGTAGCCGACCGCCATATTGCACACCGCGCGCAGCGCCGGCAGCCCGGCGACCACGTCGCCGTCGATGCGGTCGGCGGCGTTGGCCAGCACGCCGGCCTTGCCCGCCAGGCGCGCCTTCAGCGCGGCGGCGTCCAGCACCGCGTCCTGCTGGTTGTCGTCGACATCGAAATACTGCGCCAGGTGCGCAATGACTTCGGGATAGATGGCGCGGGTGACCAGGACAGACGGCTTCATGGCATCAAACTCGGAAGAAAAGGAAGGTCATGATGACGAACAGCGGCATCAGGAAGATGCCCGAGTACAGCATGTAGCCGAAGAAGCTCGGCATGCGCACGCCGCGGTTCTCGGCAATGGCCTTGACCATCAGGTTGGGGGCATTGCCGATATAGGTATTGGCACCCATGAACACGGCCCCGGCCGAGATCGCGGCCAGCGTCGAGGCATCGCGCGTCATCAGCGTGGCCGCGTCGCCACCGGCGGTGTTGAAGAACACAAGGTAGGTCGGCGCGTTGTCCAGGAACGAGGACAGCAGGCCGGTGGCCCAGAAGTACATGCTGTCGACCGGCTGGCCGTTGCTGTCGCTGACCGCGCGGATCACGCCGGAGAAGGCGCCGTCGGTGCCGGCCTTGAGCATGGCGATGACCGGGATGATGGTCAGGAAGATGCCGGCAAAGAGCTTGCCGACTTCCAGGATCGGCTCCCAGTTGAATTCATTGCCGGCGCGCGCCGTCTGCGGCGTCACCAGCAGCGACACCACCGCCACCACCACCAGCAGCGCATCGCGCACAGCGGCCTGCAGCGCCACCTCGGTGCCCAGGATGTCAAACGAGATGCCCGGCTTCCACAGTCCGCTCATCAGCACCAGGCCGATCACGGCCAGCAGCAGCACGAAGTTGAACTTGCCCTCGATGGCGATGCCGCCCGAGTCCGGCGTGGGGTCGCTGCGCGGCGGCAGCTCCTCTTCCTTGTTGTGGTAGTAGTGACGGTCGAGCAGGTAGAACAGCGCCAGCAGCACCACGCAGATAAAGACCGTCTCCGGGAAGATGTTGCGCATGGTCCAGAAGAAGTCCACGCCCTTCAGGAAGCCCAGGAACAGCGGCGGATCGCCCAGCGGCGTCAGCGAGCCGCCGGCATTGGCCACCAGGAAGATAAAGAACACCACCACGTGCGCCACGTGGCGGCGGTTGTCATTGGCGCGCAGCAGCGGCCGGATCAGCAGCATGGCCGCGCCGGTGGTGCCCATGAAGCTGGCCAGCAGCGTGCCCAGCGCCAGGATGCCGGTATTGAGCCCGGGCGTGCCGTGCAGGTTGCCGCGCACGCAGATGCCGCCCGCCACGATATACAGCGAGGCGATCAGAACGATGAACGGGATGTACTCCGCCAGCAGCGCGTGCACCGCGCTGGCCGCGGCCGCATGCGTACCGAACGCTGCCGCGAACGGCAGCAGGAACAGCAGCCCCCAGCCCGCGGCGATCTTGCCGTAGTGGTGATGCCAGAACTTGGGCGCTACCAGCGGCCACACCGCGATCGACAGCAGGATGCCGGCGAACGGCAGGCCCCACAGCGAGGACAGCGACGCCCCGTCAAGGTCCGCGGCAAGGCCGACGGCGGGAAAGGCGGCCAGCACGGCCAGCAGTGGCAACAGCACGGAGGCACGTCGCATCAGGCAGGATCTCCTCGGGAATGCAGCATTCATTGGCGCACCGCCGGCACGAAGCCGCGGCACGCAGGCGAGCCTGCAAGTGTAATTCATGCACCTTCTTGCGCCGGGCTTGCGGCATCAGCGATGCAGCGCATTCCGTGCCGCGGAAGCCGCGGGTTCAGGCCTCGTCGACCAGGATCACATGCACGCGGTACGGGCCATGGGCGCCAAGCACGATGGTCTGCTCGATATCGCCCGTGCGAGAAGGCCCGCTGATGATATTGGTGGCGCGCGGCAGTTCGCCGCGCTCGCTGCGCACCAGCGCAAAGGCGTCTTCCAGGCCGGCAACGATGCGCGAGCGCGGCACCACCGCCACATGGGTCTCGGGCAACAGCGCGGCCGAGGCAAAGGTGGCCGGGCCCGACAGCAGCATCAGCGAGCCGGTCTCGGCAATCGCGCAGAAGCAGCCGGTGATGCCGACCAGGTCGCCATGCTCGCGGTCGGCCTCGACCTCGCGCACCGGCGGGCGGCATTCCACCGCCAGCCCCGCGGCCTGCCACGGCAGCGGGCCCAGCGCGTCCCACGCCACGGCACGATGGACCAGGTTCAGGCTGTCGAGGAAGCGCGCGGTGGCGGCGGGAACCTCGTCCATCGCCGCCACGCGGTCCACGGTCGAGGCCATGCGCTGCGCCTGCGCCAGGAAAGCCTCGGCCAGGTCGGCCGGCACCGCCGGGCGCGGGCCCTGCGGGTGGCGCGACAGGTAGTCGGCCACGGCTTCGCGTTCGCCCGCGCTCGGCCGGGTCGGTCTGCCCTGGGCAGCACGGATGCGGGCAAAGATGCGGTCGCGGGCGTCGTTGGTTTCCATAAGGACTGGCTGGGGGTCGCAAAGCGCGGCGAGCGCGCGATGCGCCGATTATAGTGGCGCCCGTCGCGTGCAAAGCATGCGATGGCCGGCGCAAGGTGTTGAATTTTGCTACGCCGCAGGCTGAACCGAGTACACCTGGCGCAGGTAGGACAGGTAGCCGACATCGTCGCACATGGTCTTTTCCGGTGTGTCCGACAGCTTGGCCACTGGCTGCCCGTTGCAGCGCACCATCTTGATCACGATCTGCAACGGGGTATAGCCCAGGTCGTTGGTCAGGTTGGTGCCGACGCCAAAGGCCAGCCGGCAGCGCCCATGGAAGCGCTCGTACAGCTCGATCACGCGCGGGATGTCGAGGCTGTCGCTGAAGATCAGCGTCTTGGTGCGCGGGTCGACGCGGTTGGCGGCATAGTGGGCGACCATGCGCTCGCCCCACAGCATCGGGTCGCCGGAATCATGGCGCACGCCGTCGAAGAGCTTGCAGAAATACAGGTCAAAGTCGCGCAGGAAGGCATCGAAGCCATAGGTATCCGACAGCGCGATGCCCAGGTCGCCGCGGTATTCGCGCGCCCAGCGCTCCAGCGCATACACCTGCGAATCGCGCAGCCGCGGGCCCAGCGCCTGGCAGGCCTGCAGGTATTCATGCGCCATCGTGCCCAGCGGCACCATATTGTGCAGGCGGGCAAAGTGGACGTTGCTGGTGCCGGCCAGCTGCGGCCCCAGCAGGCGCCGCATGGTCAGCAGCACCTCTTCCTGCCATTCGCGCGAAAAGCGCCGGCGTGTGCCGTAGTCGGCGATCACGCAATCGGCCAGCTCGGGCGTCTTCAGCAAGGCCAGCTTGTGGTCCAGCCGGCGGCGGCCTTCGGCCAGGTCGGGCCTGGGCTGGGTGCGGCGGAAATAGACCTCGTTGACGATGGCCAGGACCGGCACTTCGAACAGGATGGTATGCAGCCACGGGCCGATGATCGAGATCTCGATCTCGCCGTTGCCCTGCGGGGACGGCCGCACCGAGACATATTTCTCGTTCAGGTGGAACAGGCCGAGGAAGTCGACGAAATCGCTCTTGATAAAGCGCAGGCCGCGCAGGTAGGCGAGCTCGTCGTCGGTGAAGCGCAGCTGGCACAGGTGTGCCAGCTCGGTGCGGATCTCATCGATATAGGGCGTCAGGTCGACGCCCGGGTTGCGGCACTTGAAGCGGTATTCCACTTGCGCCTGCGGGAACTGATGCAGCACCACCTGCATCATCGTGAATTTGTACAGGTCGGTGTCGAGCAGAGACGGGATGATCATAGCGGGCCAGACGGCGATGCCGGGTCAGTACATCATGCTAACCGAAGTCTGGCCGCCTCCGGCCACTCTTGCCGCTCAACCACCATCGAGGAAGGGCTGTGGCTGCCGCGGCGCCTCCCTGCCCTTTGCCTTGCCCTGCAGGCACCACAACTGGCGGCCATCGGTCCCGGGGCACGACACCAGCGTGGCGGCGGCGCGCGGCACCCGCTGAGGCAGCGGCTCGGCAAAGGCGCCGTCGCCAGCCATGATGCGCTCGGTGTAGACCTGCGCCCCGGCGCGCTCGAAGCGCAGCACCTGCACCCGGTCGCCCGGCTGCGGCTGCAGCTGCGGCCCGCACGGCATCAGGCCGGCCCGGCCGCAATGGGCAATGGCATCGCCCGCGGGCGAATCGGTCACGCTGAAGTGGTCCCAGTCGAACGCGGTCAGCGCCGGCAACGCGACCGGCGCGTCAGTGCGCGCGCGCCACGCCACCAGGCGCGATACCACGCTGTCGGCCATGCCCGGCGACTGGACCAGGGTCTGGGCGCCAACGGCCCCGATCGGCGCCAGAAATGCCGTCAGCAGCACAGCAATGGGCGCGAAGATCCGGCATATCGCGGCGCTGCGCCGCAGGCTGGCACGGCTGGCAAGGCAAAGCTGGCGTGGCATACGGGTCTCCCGGCACGGATGCAAGTGACTGCTGGCGGCCTTCATCATGCCCGCTGGCGGGCCGACATGCCAGCAGGCCGCCATGCGTTAAATCAAAAGTACATAAAGAAATAAGAAAACTATCTGATCCGGCTATATAGACCCGCTATTCTTGCCAGAAGGCTCGGCTACAATATCGCTTTCCGAAAGGCCTCGGCCGGCGCTCGTCCAGCCCATGCTGCCATGCGGCACCATGCGGTAGATGCGGCGCGTCCGCCGGCAAGAAGCGGCCCCACAGTTTCCCATTAAAAGCCGACCTGTTTTCCTGGAACCGAAATGACTCACGTTGTCACCGAATCCTGCATCCGTTGCCGCTACACAGACTGCGTTGACGTGTGTCCGGTCGATTGTTTCCGCGAAGGCCCCAACTTCCTGGCTATCGACCCGGATGAGTGCATCGACTGCGCCGTGTGCGTGGCCGAATGCCCGGTGAACGCCATTTACGCCGAGGAAGACGTGCCGGGCGACCAGCAGCAATTCATCGACCTGAACGCAGAACTGGCCCGCAACTGGCCCTCCATCACCAAGACCAAGGCCCCGCTGGCCGAGGCCGAGGAATGGAAGGACGCCACTGACAAGCTGCAATACCTGCAGCGCTGACAGAACAAGAAAGCCGTCCCGGCGCGTTTTCCGCAATACCGGGCAATACTGGGCACAAGCGGCCCACGCAAACGTATCAGGACGAATATGGACTTGAGCATTCCAAATCCCGTCGCCGACACGACCAAGCAGGTCGACGGCGGCAGCCCTGCAGGCGGCCAGCCGCAGGAAATCGATGCGCTGATCGTCGGTGCCGGCCCGGTGGGCCTGTTCCAGGTCTTTGAACTGGGCCTGCTCGAGATCAAGGCACATGTCATCGATTCCCTGAAGGTGGTCGGCGGCCAGTGCGTGGAACTCTATCCGGACAAGCCCATCTACGACATCCCGGCCGTGCCCATCTGCACCGGCCAGGAACTGACCGACAACCTGCTCAAGCAGATCGAGCCGTTCGAGCCCACCTTCCACCTGGGCCAGGAAGTCGCCGTCGTGGAGCGCCGCGAAGACGGCCGCTTCTTCGTCGAGACCTCGCTCGGAACCCGCTTCATCACCAAGACCATCTTCATCGCCGCCGGCGTGGGTTCGTTCCAGCCGCGTACGCTGAAGGTCGAGGGCATCGACAAGTTCGACGGCAAGCAGCTGTTCTACCGCGTCAAGGATCCGAGCCGCTTCCATGGCCGCAACCTGGTGATCATCGGCGGCGGTGACTCGGCGCTGGACTGGACGCTGGACCTGGTCGGCAAGGCCGAGTCGGTGGTGATGATCCATCGCCGCGACGGCTTCCGCGCCGCGCCCGCCTCGGTCGCCAAGATGAAGGAACTGTGCGAACAGATGGAAATGCAGTTCCTGGTCGGCCAGGTCGGCGGCTATGAAGAGAAGGACGGCGTGCTCACCGAGATCAAGGTGACCGGCGCCGACGGCGTGACCCGCCGCATGCCGGTGGATGACCTGCTGGTGTTCTTCGGCCTGTCGCCCAAGCTGGGCCCGATCGCCGAGTGGGGCCTGGACCTGGAGCGCAAGCAGATCAAGGTGGACACCGAGAAGTTCGAGACCAATATCCCGGGCATCTTCGCGGTGGGCGACATCAACACCTACCCCGGCAAGAAGAAGCTGATCCTGTCGGGCTTCCACGAGGCCGCGCTGGCCGCTTTCGGTGCTGCGCCGTATATCTTCCCCGAGAAGAAAATCCACATGCAGTACACCACCACCTCGCCGAAGCTGCACAAGATCCTCGGCGTGGATTCGCCGGTGTTCGACTGAGCAGAGCAAGTGCCGCAGAAAAAAACCGCCGCGAGGCGGTTTTTTTCTGGCACAAACCAAAAACCGTAGCTATAATGCGGCCTCGCTGTTCGACACGACGGCACGAAGCCAGCAGAGATGCCCTTCGCACCGTACGGCAGGCAGCAAGCCGGAAGCTTCCAGACACCTTCTGACAAGAACAAAATGTCGAAAAGGTGTTGACGAAGAAAAGAGAAACTGGCTATAATTTCTTTCTCAGCTGTTCCCCGATAGCTCAGTCGGTAGAGCGACGGACTGTTAATCCGCAGGTCCCTGGTTCGAGCCCAGGTCGGGGAGCCAACCGATACGGAAGCCCGGTGCAAACGCACCGGGCTTTTTCGTTTTGGGCTTCGGCGCAACGCGTCACGGCAGACCGACTGCCGCAACGCCCTCCCTTCTTCTACATCATTCCTGCAGAGAAGCGCTGGCAACCTTCAGTGCCGCGACGATGGCCTCCGCATTGACCTCGACCCGATGCAGCGGTCCCGCCACCGACAGGCCATAGGTCACGCCACCCATCGTTACCGGCATGGCGATGGCCCCCAGGTCCGGGAACGACTCACCGAAATTCGGATACCAACCCTGCTTCTGCCAGGCCTGCATCATTGCTTCCAGTTCCTGCGCCGAACCGATGGTGCGCGGCGTGCGCGCGGCGAACGACAGGCCTGAGAGCAGCTCGCCACGCGCGCTGGCCGTCATTGCGCCCAGGATGGCGCGGCCGATCGAATTGACATGCGCATCGCGCAGCTCGCCCGGCGCGGCGATATAGCGCACCGGATTGGCGGATTCGCGCGCCTCCAGGTACAGCACGCGCCCGTCGTCCTGCAGCTTGCCGAAGATCACGGTCTCGCCGGTGGTGTCGCGCAGCGATTCCAGCACCGGCTGCACGCGCTCCAGCAGCGGGTCGTTGCGCGCGATGCGCTGGGCGATATCGAGCAGCCGGCGCGTCGGGTAGTAGCCCTGGCGGCGTCCGGTCTCGTACAGGTAACCCAGCGAGGCCAGCGTGCGGATCAGCCCCAGGCAGCTCGACATCGGCGCGCCCAGCAGCCTGGCCAGCTCGGTCAGCGTCAGCGAGCGCCCTTCGCGCGCATAGATCTCCATGATCTCGATCACGCGCAGCGCCGTCTTGACGCTGGCGTAGCCGGACTTCTCCGCTGCTTCGTTTTCTGCCATCGTAGGCTTCCTCGACTTCAGTATCTGTTGGCCGGGATTGTACGCGGCGGAGTCGGCCGGCAAAGGGCGTCAGCCGCCCTCCGCGCCACCTGACCCCGGCAACGCCTGCGGCCAGCTGCGGATATTGCCAGGGGTGCGCGAGAAGCGCGTCGGGATGCCGACCCCGCGCAGACGGCCTTCGCTGGGATGGTCGTATTCGAACATCATGCCGGTGGCGCGCAGGTGCGGGTCGTCGGCCAGGCTGTCGAAATGCGGCACTTCGCTGTGCGGGATATCGGCGTCGCGCAGCAGGTCCAGCCATTCGGCCGTGGTGCGCTGCGCGACGATCTCGGCCAGCGTGGCGTAGAGCGCGTCGATATTGGCGCTGCGCGCGGCCGGGGTGGCATAGCGCCGATCGTGGGCCAGTTCCGCATGGCCTGACACATCAAAAAAACGCAGCCATTGGGCGCTGGTATAGGGCAGCAGCGCAATATGGCCGTCGCGCGTGCGATAGGGCTTTCGGTGCGCCGACATCACGCGCGGATAGCCGGCCGGCCCGAGCGGCGGGATGAAGGTCTGCCCGGCCAATTGCTCGGTGGCGAGGAAGGACACCAGCGTCTCGAACATCGGCACCTCGATGGCCTGGCCCTGGCCGGAGCGCTCGCGCTCGTACAGCGCCATCGGGATCGCATAGGCCACGGTCAGCCCGGCCACCTTGTCGGCCAGGATAGTATTGACGTACTGCGGACCGTCGTTTGAATTGGCACCCTGGAATTGCGCCATGCCGCTGCGCGCCTGGATGATGTCGTCGAATGCCGGCGCGCCCGCGTAGGGACCCTCCTCCGAATAGCCATAAGCGCCGCAATAGATCAGCCGCGGATGGTCCGCGCGCAGCGACGCATAGTCCAGCCCAAGCTTGCGCAGCGACTGCGGCCGCACGTTAGAGACAAAGACATCGGCCGTGGCGATCAAGGCTTTCAGCGCGGCGAGGTCGTCGGGCTGCTTCACGTCCAGCACCACGAACTGCTTGTTGCGGTTCAGATTCAGGAAGCTGGCGCCCATGGCTGCGTGCCGCGCCGGCTCGGCATGGCGGAACACATCGCCGGCGGGCGGCTCGACCTTGATGACTTCGGCGCCCATGTCGCCGAGGATCTGCGTGGCATACGGCCCCATCGCGACCGAGGTCATGTCGATCACGCGGATGCCGGCCAGCGGCCCGGTCGCCGCCCTCGCCTGCGCTTGCTCTGCTTGCATCGTCGCTCCCGCTCAGTACGACTTGGGCAAGCCCAGCACGCGCTCGGCGATAAAGCACATAATCAGCTGCGGGCTGACCGGCGCGATGCGCGGGATATAGGACTCGCGCAGCAGCCGCTCGACGCGGTACTCGCGCGAGTAGCCCATGCCGCCCAGCGTCAGGATCGCGGTCTGGCAGGCGTTATGGCCGGCCTCGGCGGCGAGGTACTTCGCCGTGTTGGCCTCGGCGCCGCAGGACTGGCCTGCGTCATAGCGCGCGGCGGCCTTGAGCATCATCAGGTTGGCCGATTCCAGCTGCATCCAGGCTTGCGCCAGCGGATGCTGCACGCCCTGGTTCATGCCGATGGGGCGGCCGAACACCACGCGCTCCTTGGCGTACTGCGTGGCGATGGCCAGCGCCGCGCGGCCCAGGCCGATGGCCTCGGCGGCGATCAGGATGCGCTCCGGGTTCAGGCCGTGCAGGATGTATTCGAAGCCCCTGCCCTCCTCGCCAATGCGGTCTTCCTCCGGGATGAACAGGTCGTCGATAAACAGCATGTTGGTATCGACGGCGGCGCGGCCCATCTTGTCGATCTCGCGGATCTCGATCTTGCTGCGGTCGACCTTGGTGTAGAACAGCGACAGCCCTTCGGTCGACTTCTTCACCGCCTCCAGCGGCGTGGTGCGCGCCAGCAGCAGCATGCGGTCGGCCACCTGCGCGGTCGAGATCCAGATCTTGCGCCCGCTCACCGAATAGCCGCCCGGCACCTTGCGCGCAAAGGTCTTGAGCTTGGTGGTGTCCAGGCCCGCGTCGGGTTCGGTCACGCCGAAACAGGCCTTCTCCTGGCCGGCGATCAGCGGCGGCAGGAAGCGGCCCTTCTGTTCGTCAGTACCGAACACCACCACCGGGTTCAGGCCGAACACATTCATATGCACCGCCGAGGCGCCGGTCATGCCCGCGCCCGACTGCGAGATGGTCTGCATCACCAGCGCCGCTTCCAGGATGCCCAGGCCCGCGCCGCCGAAGGCCTCGGGCATCGCCACGCCCAGCCAGCCGCCTTCGCACAGCGTCTTGTAGAACTCGTGCGGATAGGTGCCGGACTTGTCCAGGCGGTCCCAGTACTCCATGTCAAACTGTGTGCAGACCTGCTGCACGGCCTCGACGATGGATGCCTGTTCTTCGGAGAGGTCGAAATTCATAGCGTTACCTGCCTGATGTCGTTGTCTTGTTCGTTGCCTGGTGGTTGCCCGAAGAGCGCCTACTCCGGCTGGATGCCCGCGTCTTTCACCAGCCGCGCCCACTTCTGCAGCTCGGCCACGACAAACTGGCTGAGCTCGGCCGGCGTGCTGCCGAACGGCTCGAAGCCCAGCGCGTGGAACTGCGGCGCATGCTGCTTGCTGGTGGCGATGGCAACCAGTTCACGATTGAGCCGCTGCACTACCGGCGCCGGCACCCCGGCCGGCGCGAACACGCCGTTCCATGAGGTCACGTCGAAACCCTTCAGCTCCGGCACGCTTGCCAGCGGCGGCAGGTCGGGCAGCAGCGCGCTGCGCTGCGCCGTGGTCACCGCCAGCGCACGCAGCTTGCCGGCGCGCACGTTGGCGATGCCCGCGGCAAAGTCGACGAACATCGCCTGCACCTGGCCGCCCATGACATCGGTCATCGCCGGCGGCGTGCTCTTGTATGGCACGTGCAGCATGTTCAGCCCGGCCATCTTCGACAGCGTGGCGCCCGACACGATGCCAGTGCTGTTGCCGCTGGCATAGCTCAGGCCCGGATGCGCCTTGGCATAGTCGATGAACTCACGCAGCGTCTTCACCGGCAGCGCCGGATTGACCACCAGCATGAACGGCAGGTTGCCCATGCGCGAAACCGGCGTGAAATCCTTGACCGGGTCATAGCGCAGCTGCTTCATCAGCGACGGGTTGGCCGAATGCGTGGTGTTGGTGGTCATGAACAGCGTGTAGCCATCGGCCGGGGCCTTGGCCACGAACTCGGCGGCAATGGTGCCGTTGGCGCCGGGCTTGTTGTCCACCACCACCGGCTGCTGCAGCGCCTCGCCCAGGTACTTGGCGGTCAGGCGGGCCACGGCATCGGTGCCGCTGCCGGCAGCGAACGGCACCACCAGGCGCAGCGGCCTGGACGGGAATTCATCGGCCGACAGCGCCGGGGTGGCGGCCAGCGCCGCGGTGCACCCGAGCACCAGGCTGGCAAAGGCGTTCCTGAAGGACTTCACGGTGGTTGTCTCCTGTAGTTGTTCAATCCCTTGCCGTGACCAGCCGCGTCTTATGCGGGCCGTATCACGCGCTCGGGGGATTCCTCGTATGGCGGGGAATAGATGACCAGAATTTTGGCCGGCTCGTCGCTGACCACGGTGAACACATGCATCTGGTCCGGCGGGAAGAAGCAGCAGTCGCCCGGGCCCAGCTCCTTGCGCTGGCCGCCGACCTCGGCCACGGCGCGGCCTTCCAGCACGTAGCAGACCTGCTCGATGCCGGGATGCGCATGCGGCAGCGCGCCCTTGCCCTTCTCGATGGTGCCGTGGATCACTTCCAGGTGCCGCGATCCCACGGTCTCGGGCCCGATCAGCCGGCGGTTGAGGGTGCCGACATGGTTGGCGGGGTGGTAACCCTCGACGTCGTCGGTCGAGATGAAATAGATGGGTTGGTCCTGCATGCGGCGCTCCTGCCTGAATTCATATTTATGAATAATAGTTTATTCCGTTGAATTTATCCGTCAAACGATTTCGACGCCGTTGCGGGTTTACCGGGAGTGGACGCGAGGGGCGAGCGCCAGCCTCACGCGGCGCGTGATCGGCAAGAAAGTGCTCCTTCAGGTGCCCCGGCGATCAGCCGGCGAAGCGGTAACCCACCCCTATCTCGGTCAGCAGGTAGGCAGGCTGGGCCGGGTCGGCTTCCAGCTTGTGCCGCAGGTGCCCCATGTAGACGCGCAGGTACTGGCTGCTGTCGGCATGCGACGGCCCCCACACCTCGCGCAGCAGTTCGCGGTGGGTCATGACCTTGCCGCGATGCGCCAGCAGCACCGCCAGCAGCCGGAACTCGATCGGCGTCAGGTGCACCGACTCCCCCGCACGCGTGACCTGCCGGTTGGCCAGGTCCACGGCGATCTCGCCGAAGGCCACCTGCGCCCGCCCCTGCGCGCCCGCACGCACATGGCGGCGCAGCAGCACGCGCAGGCGCGCCACCAGTTCGCCCACGCCGAAGGGCTTGGTCAGGTAGTCATCGGCGCCGGCGTCGAGCGCGCGGATCTTCTCGGCCTCGGCGGTGCGCGCCGACAGCACCAGCACCGGCACTTCGGTCCAGGTGCGCAGGTCGCCGATCATCGATACGCCGTCGCCATCGGGCAGCCCCAGGTCCAGGATCACCAGGTCCGGCTGGCGCGTGCCGGCCTCGATCAGTCCGCGCTGCAGCGACTCGGCCTCGTGCACGGTGCAGCCCTCGTCCTGCAGCGCCGCGCGCACGAAGCGGCGGATATGGGGCTCGTCTTCCACCAGCAGCACCGTGGGCGAGAACTCGAATGGCATGACGCGTCGGATCCTTGAAAGGCTGTCGGGTTCAGGCCGGCAAGCCGGCCGCTTCCGGTTCCAGCACCGGAGGGTTGCCGCGCGGCAGCGTGATCACGAAGCGCGCGCCGGTGCCTTGGCCCTGCGCCTGCGCATGCACCGGCTCGACGCGGATGCTGCCGCCATGCGCCTGCACAATGGCCTCGCACACGGCCAGCCCCAGGCCCACCCCGGTGGTGGCGGACTCGCGCTCGCCGCGGGTGAATTTCTCGAACACCTGCCGCGCCATCGCCGCCGGCACGCCGGGGCCGTCGTCCTCGACGAGCAGGTGCACGGCGTCATCGGAGACCTCGCCGCGCACGCGGATCTCGGTGCCTGGCGCGGTGTACTTGGCCGCATTCTCCAGCAGGTTGCACAGCACGCGCTCCATCAGCACGCCATCGCATTCCACCAGCGGCAGCGCCGACAGGTCGGCCACCACCACGCGGTGCCGCGCCAGCGCATCGCGCAGCGACGCCAGCGCCGCGCCGGCCAGCTCTTCGAACGACTGCCATTCCTTGCGCAGCGCCACACTGCGGCTTTGCAGCCGCGCCATGTCGAGCAGGTTGGCCACCATGGCGTGCATGCGGCGCGCCTGGTCGCGCATGGCGCCGACGGTCTCAGCCACCTCCGGCGCCAGCGGCGGCGTGCCGCGTTGCAGGGTCTCGGCCATGCCGATCAGGCTGGTCAGCGGCGTGCGCAGGTCGTGCGACACCGCGGCCAGCAGCGAACTGCGCAGGCGCTCGGACTCCATCGTCAGCAGCGCCTGCTGCGCCACCTCGACATAGTGCAGCCGCTCGATCGCAATCGCGATCAGCGTGGCAAAGACATCGACCTGGCGCCGGAGCGCGGGCTGCGCAAACGCGCGCCAGGTGCGCGGCTCCACTGCCAGCACGCCGCGCACCTGCATCGGTGCCTTCAGCGGCAGGTACAGCACCGTGCCGGAAGGCAGCGTGTCGGTGCCGGTGCCGGCCGGCTGGCCGTGGTTGAAGACCCATTGCGCCAGCACGTGGTCGACGGCATCGCTCTGTGCCGCGCCGCCGGCCTCGGGGTCGGTGGCCGCGGGCAGCAGCCGGCCGTCCGCGCCGACCAGGAAAAACGCGGCACGCGCATCGAACGCCGCGCGCAGGAAGCGGCTGCCGATGCCGACGATCTGCGCGTCGGTCAGCGCCGCCGACAGCTCGCGCGCCAGCTCGTACAGCGTGCGCGCATCGGTCTCGCGCTGCACCGATACCTGGGCCTGCTCGCGCAGGCCGGCCGTCAGCTGGCCGATCACCAGTCCCACCGCCAGCATCACCAGGAAGGTCGCCAGGTATTGCACGTCGCTGACCACGAACGACAGCTGCGGCGGCACGAAGAAGAAATCAAACGCCCCCACCGCCACCAGCGCGGCGAACGCCCCCGCGGTGCGTCCGTGGCGCAGCGCCACGCCGGCCACCGCCAGCAGGAACAGCATGGCGATATTGACCAGGTCGAACCACGGCCGCGCCAGCGCCGACAGCGCGGTGGCACCGGCGCACCAGGCCACCGCCCACAACAGGCCCGGCCACTGCGCAGGCCGGGCTTCTGCCTGCGGCGGCTCGGTGCCGGGCAGCATGGACGCATCACCGGGGGTGTCCTGCCGGACCCCCCCCCCCCCCCCCCCCCCCCCCCCCCCCCCCCCCCCCCCCCCCCCCCCCCCCCCCCCCCCCCCCCCCCCCCCCCCCCCCCCCCCCCCCCCCCCCCCCCCCCCCCCCCCCCCCCCCCCCCCCACCCCCCC